>NZ_VLKE01000001.1:0-4800000 GCF_007830265.1 Micromonospora olivasterospora | reverse complement strand
TGAACAGGTGTCGCAGCCACGGGTCGGGTGGTCGGTCCTCGGCGCCGGGCACCAGGCCGTCGCGCACCTTGATCGTCGGCGGTCCGGATGGTTGTGGTTGGCTGTGGAGGGCGAACACGTGTTGGGGCTCGTTCGGTGGCGCGGCCCTGACCACGACCATCGACCCCGGCACCGCCCGCAACGCGGCCAGCACGTCCTCTCCCGCGACCCCGTCCGGGTGGGCGACACGCTCGGGTACCGTGTCGAGGATCTCCATCAGTTGCGGCCAGCCCATGGTGGGCGCGAGCCGGCCGTCCGGTCCGATGATCCGGTCGTCGAACACCGCCCGGTTGCCCAGCCGCTTGTACTCGGTTTGGAACACATCGAGCGTGGCCGCCACGCACCACCACAGGTCGCCGCTGCTGCCGGGACGTACCTGCTCCCCAGCCGCCCAGTTGGCGACCCGCTGCCCGGACCCGAACGGCGCGACAGCCTGCCCAGTTGCCGCGACAGCCGGCTCGCCGCGTCCGACCGGGTCGCCGCTGATCAACCCGTCCCGCGAAGAGGCGTCCCTGAACGGGTCCGTGTCCCTGAATTCGCGCTTGGCCGCTTCACCATTGTCCGACTCGTTTAGCGACGGGACGCCACTGACCGGATCCCCGTCGATGAAGTCGCGTGTGACCGGGTCGCGGCTGATCGGCTCGTCCAGTGAGGAAAGGTCACTGACCGTGAAGGTGTCGTCGGGCCTGTTATCGCGGCTGAAGATGCTGGAGACGGACGGGTCACTGACCGACGTCCTGTCGCTGATGTGGTCGTGGTTCGGCGTGCCGTCGGTGCGGGGGGCAACACCACCCGGCACCGTACTGCGGGCGCCGGCCGCATCCGGCGTGCCCGGCGTGCCTGGCGTGCTGGGGGTGGCGGGCGTGGCGTTGCCGGTGGCCTGGGCGAGTACCTGGTGGTATCCGTTGACCCAGTCCCGTTGGAAGGATCCGGCGAGGGTGTCGTGGCTGGCCGGTTCGACGCCGTACTCGCGGGCCAGGGCGGTGAACTGGGTTTCCGCCTGGCTGGTCGCTGCTGCGGTGTGCTGCTCGGGAGTCACCGGCACCGTCGGCAGGTCGGTACGCCGGTGTGTCGGGGTGTCCGTGCCGGATGGGGTGGTGTGTGGTGCGGTGGTGTCGGAGATGGCCGCGGCCGTGACACGGGCGGGCAGGTCGGTGACCGCCTGCCGGACCACGTCCGCCACGGCGCTCACCTGCGCGGCGTCGGGCCTGACCACCGCAGCCGGCGGCACGACGGGCGGCACGGCCAGTAGTGCGGTCAGTGGTGCGGCGGGTAGTGGAGTGGCGCCGAGGATCGCGTCGAGGCTCCGGTCCACGTGGGCCCGCACCTCCCGCTCGACCGCGGCGCGCACAGCATCCGACGGTGGCGCCGCCGCCCCGGAACCCCCCGGCACGCCAGCAGCCCCCGGCACGCCAGCGACCCCTGGCGGGACGACACCGCCTGGCAGGACGACGCCGCCTGGCAGGGGGACGGTCGCCGGTGCGCCCGTGGTGAAGTACTGATCGAGGTGATGCCCGACGGCCAGGTGCGCGATCGAACGCAACGCCTGCCGGTCGAACTCCCCCGGCAGCGCCGCGACAACCTGCTCCGGACGTACCGCCGCCGGGATCTGCCCGCCCGCCGGGACCTGCCCCGCGAGGGTTTCGGTGACCTGGGCGACCGCCCGGTCCCGGACACCGAACAGGAACTGGTCGGTCAGGGCGGTGGCGGGCAGACCGACCTGAGACAGGAAAACGGGGACGGCCGGGTCGTTCTGCCGGACGTCGGCCCACTCGGTGAACACCTGCTCGACCGGCACGGGCAGCCCGGCCAGGAACTGCCGCGCCTGCCCCGTCCCGGCCAACAACCCACCGTAGTGGTCCGCCAGTTCCTGCTGGAACCCATGCCACTGCTCCACCACCGGCGCACCGGCGAGCGCGACCCACTGCGGCACCGGCGCAGCCGGCATCGACCACGACGGCACCGACCACGACGGCACGGACAGATCCAGCTTCGGCGCGGGCAGGTCCAGCGCCGGCGCGGGCAGATTCGACGCCGGCAGCAGCGGCACGGGCGGGGGCGGCGGGGCCTGCCCGCCGGTCACCACAGGCTTCGGATCGTCGACCCCAGCCTCGTACCCCGCGGACGTGTCCAACCCCACCGGTGTCGGCCCCACCGGCAGGACCGGCTTACCGTCCGGCGTGAACGCGAGGTGAGGCATCTGCACCCGGGGCTGCACCACGGCGCGACTCACGACGAACCCGAGCCCGCTCGCGGCCGCCCCGCCTGCCCCCGAAATCGCCCCGGACAGAAGATCCGCACCAAGATTACCGGGGTCCCAGTACCCATCGACCATCAAGCTGGCACCGATACCGAACAGCCCCTCCCCGAGGGTCTCCGTCACCGGCCGCGTCAGCACATCGGTCAGCAGATGCTTGGTGGTGTCCGACACGGCGAGCTTGCCGACCGCGCCCGCGACAACGCCAGCGGCCCTGCCCAACGCCGGCCCGCCCACCGTGCCGAGGAACGCCGCCGCCCCCGCGAACGCCGCCTGCTTACCGACCGTCGACCAGTTCACCCCCGGCTGCAGACCATCGGTCATCATCGACACCTCGGCCAGCAACGCAGAACCCGGCATGAACAACATCTGCATAGCCGTGCCACTCGCCGCCGACCGCACCAACGCCGAACGCAGAATCGCCTGAATGATCGTCCGCGTCTGCGCGACGTGCGCCGCCGCCCCCACCGGATTCCAGAACCACATCGCCGCGGCGACAGCGAACTCGGCAATCATGAAGTTGAACATGGCCAACGCCGTACGCTTGCCGACCTCCGTCTCCACGAAGAACTTCTTCTCCGCCTCGACCACGGCGAGCATCAGGTCGGCCGTCTCGGCCATCTTCCTCACAAACGGAGCGGTCTGCGCCACGAACCGGTCGAAGGCCTCACCCTCCCCCGCCTGCCGGACCGCCCTGATCGTCTGCTCCAGCAACGGACCCAGCACCGTACGCACCCGACCCGCCAGCGTTCCCAGCGTGCCGATGTCATCCCGCAACAACGGCAGCTCCGCCCGGGACACCCTCATCCCGGTGAACGCTTCCAAAGCCCGCAACGCGCTCTCGCTGAGCTCAAGGGTCGGACCGGCGGCGGCCAACGCGCAACGCTTCCCTCCCGCCCCGAAACAGGGGCACCCAATGCGGATCAGTCAGCCACGTGCAAACCAGCCGCGCTGACCGCCGCTCATGTCCGGCACCAAAATTATGCCGGTCTCCTCCGTGTTGACCCCGACACGCTCTCCGACCGCGGTGCCCACGACATCCTGCTCACCATCACCGACGAAGCCGGCATCACCGCCGACTTCACCGGCGGCCACGTCCTGCGCCACACCTTCGGCACCCGCCTGGTCCGCAAAGGCCACGACCATCGTCCTGGTCGCCGAGCTCATGGGACACGCACGCCTCGAAACCACCCGGGGCGTACAGCTTGCCCACCGACGCCGACCGCGAAGCCGCCATCAACAGCCTCCTCACCGACCGCTGACCAGCGGATTCACCAGCCTATTGCCGTTTCCGGCGTATTCCGGTCGGCCCCCCTACCATCTCACGGCTGAACCGAAGCGCCGGTTCACGCTCGACCTGCGGCCTGAGGGAGACCACCCGGACCGGGCGCAGGTGGTGGTGGACCTGCCACGGGTGGGCGGCAATCCTGCACCGCATCGCCGTCGACGTCGACGAGCTGGCCCGCGCCCGCCGCGTGGCCGACCTGAAGAACGCGGCCGTCCTGCCTGACCGGCGTGCCGAGCGTCGCCGCCGGGCAGCCGAGCCGGAGCTGGACTTCCGCGAGTTCTGCCGCAGCAAACAACTGCCGGCATCCTCGACCCCACACCTCGAACGCGCCTGGACGCCTGGCAGGCCGAGCGACACCGACACGGCGAGACCGACACCCCACCGTTCCAGGCGGACAACCCGTTCCGGCCACGCTGAGGCCCCCGATCACGGCGCGGCCAAAGCAAGACGTTCAGCGGACTGAACGCCATAGCGGTGTTCATGACCCCCGCTCTTACCGGCACACCAACAGCAGGAGCATGGGTCAGCACTGAGGACTGGCAGTTATGTATGTATGTCCACGCATCGATTGCATGCGCAAGCCTCTTACCTGTGCGCGGAGTGCGCCTGCCCGTGAACCTGGACCAGCGGGTCCGCGCCGACGCCGACGCCGCCGGCGTGAAGGCATCCACCCTCATCCGCGAGTGGATCGAACTCGGGCTGACCGAGCTGGAGAACGACCGGCCCGTGTCCCTGTCCGCGCCGCGCCACGCGATCGCCGCCGCCCAGGCCAGCCGCGCGCCGCCTGACCGCCCACCGCCACCCACACCGGCTCACAGCGCAGGTCACAGCCGGTTCTGTCAGCACACCCGCCGCCGTGACACACCCGGCCGGCCCGGCGGCGACCATCTGACCGCGAGCCGCCTTCCGCCCCTTCCGCCGGGGCTTCACCACGCCTTCACCACGGCGCACCCCCGAGCAGCACACCACAGCCCCCGCCCGGTCGGCTCACAGCGCAGGTCAACGGCCGTCTGACAGACCCAGCCGACCAGGTCGCGAAAGCCAGACTCCCTCCCGTGAGGAGGGAACTCCTTCTCTCTCCCCTGAGCGGCGCGCCGACACGACGTCGACCACGACCAGGTCCCCGCCGAGAAGCGCCCGCCAGGAAGACACACCCAGGCATCGCGACCAAGCGGTCCAGCCGCCCCGCCGAGCTGTTCGATCCTGGCCGCAATGTCAGCCGGTCCCGGCCGCCGTGTCCGCCCAGGTCACGGCCGCTGGCTGCCTTGTACGCGGCACACCCTCTTGCATTCTCGGCCCGACCGCTGGGGGAGGGGCACGCGGTGCGGGGCGTGAGCTTCGAGGCGCGCGGCCAGCATCGCGACGAAGAAGTTGTCGACCAGCGTTGCCAGGGCGTTGCCAACAGCCTGACGTGCCGCAGCGCGCCGACCGGCCCGGCGATTTACGGAAGCTCCCGAGGAACCTTCCGGGGCAGCTCTCGGGGAACCACCCGGGGAGCGTTGCGCCGGGCGTTGCCGCCCCCCGGTCGGACGCCGCGTGCGCGGAGCAAGTTGCAGAAAAAGAGGTTCTTGTGGCCGGGGCACGGCCCCGACGTCGACGTCGTCGACGCCCCGGCGCTGCCGGAGCAGGTTGGAGCAAAAGTCTGCCTTTTGGGCGTGGCCATGACGTGACGGACGCCAGCGATGGCACCCGCCGTCGTGGTTCCGGCGTCCGCCGCCCCGCCCCTACGGGACGGGCCACCACCCGCCTCCCAGTGGGAAACCGTCCTGGCCGCGCTCGCCGGCCAGCTCCGCGCCGGCCGCCACACGTGGGACCGCCACCGGATCCGCGACGCCCTCAACGAAGTGCTGCACGCCCTCGGCGAGGATCCGCTGCCCGACCGCCGCCGCGTTCACCAGCCACCGGAGTACGCCGACCCGCCCGAGGACGCCACGGCCGCCGCCGCAGGCACCCTGATCGTTGCTTTCGGCGGCCAGACCACCGACGCCACCCTGACCCGCCTCGCCGATTACACCGGCCACCCCACGGCCGTCGTCCGCGACGCCCTGGCCCACCTCGCCAGCCGCAACCTCGCAGTGCTGTACCGGCACGGCCAGCCCGTCGACGACGTCGCCGCCCTGGCCGAACACGCCCGCTTCCAGTTGCGGCTACCCCGACCCTGATCAGGCGTCGACGTAGTCCTCGGCGCCGGTCAGCCGCAGGGCCCGCTTGTCGTGCTCCCGGCACAGGTCGACGTCCTCGCCGGCGATCTACCGGTCTCCGAAGATGACCCCGGACCGGGCCACCTGCCAGGTCACCACCGGAGCCCTGGGGCATTCGGCGACAGTGCAGACGGCTTCCTGGTCGGGCAGATGGCTGGCGGTGAGAGTGATGACCGGGACGGGCGGCATACGCGGCGTCACCTCCGGAGGGGTCGACGGTCGAGCCTCCGAGGGTACGAGGCGTCCTCGTGATCTCGCCATCCGTCTTTTTGCTGCTCAGGAATATTGATTCGTACGAGTGTGCGAATGGCGGGTGCGAGTGAACCTCAGCCGAACGCCCGACCTCCGGCGCCGGATGTTAGTCGTACGAGTTGTACGAGTTGTACGATGCGGGCATGAGTGAGCCCGCAGCCGAACTGCCGATCTCCGACGCCCGCGACAGCCTCGCGGACGTGGTCTCCCGCGCCCACTACGCCGGGCGAATCACCTACGTCACCCGCCGCGGGCAACGCCTGGCCGCCATCGTGCCGGCCGAGGTCGCCGAGGCGATCGAGCGGGCCGAGGACGCCGCCGACGTCGCCGCCGCCCGCGAGGCCCTGGCCCGCATCGACGCCGGCGACACCCCGGTCCCGCTGACTGAGCTGCGCAACGAGCTCGGCCTGTGACCAGCCCGACGCCGCCGGCGTACACCGTCCAGGTCGACCGCGCCGCCGCCAAGCTGCTGCGCAAGCTCGACCGTCCCGTGCAGGCTCGCCTCGTCACCGCCATCGCCGGCCTGGCCACGAACCCCGCCCAGCCGGCGTCAAAGCCCTGACCGGACACCCCGGCCTGCTCCGAATCCGCGTCGGTGCCTACCGCATCGTTTACACCGTCCGCGACCAGGAGCTGATCGTCCTCGTGGTCCACCTCGGCCACCGCAGCGACGTCTACGACACTCTCTGAGCCGCGCTGACGTCCCAAAGGTGCCGATCAAGCGCTACGCTCAGCTACGAAGACCCCGGTCCGCCTCTGCCCCACGCGGGCACGCAGCCGGGGTTTTGACTTTCCGGGCAGGCCCCACCCGCGCGATGCCTACGAGCCCGCCGCCGCCATTTGGTGCAAGCTCTCGACAGAGCGGTGTGGCCGCCTCGTCAACGCCGATCGGGTCGAGCGCCATGACTACCAGCGCCGCGACCTCGGTCAGGCGTAGACCTGATCCATCCGTAGGACGACCACGGTCGCATCGTCATGACGTTTGCCCCGCCAACGCCGCGGGTTCGGATCATCGCGTTCGGCGCTACGCACGGCACGGATGAGCGCCTCGGGGCCGCCTTCCTCGCATAGGGCAAAGACAGCACTCCAACCCCACCCGTAACGCTCAGTCAGGCGTGAGACGCCGTCGGTGCACCGCAGGATCTGTGTGACCGAGCGCTGTGGAAGGGCTCCCGTCAGCGCGTGTTCGGCCGCAGCAGGCGCGGCTCCCAGGACCCAGAACCCGCCTGGCCGATTGCGAATCGTTGCCACATAGGCCGGCGAGTAGGTGCGTACGCGGCCCTCGACAACCGGTGCGCCGGGCAGGCGATCAACCCGGTCATCGATGATGCTCGTGGGTTCGCCTTGCCCTTGGTCGATGACGACCGCGCAGTCACCGACCACCAACCACTCGACTTGGTCGTCTCGAAGCCGAATGATCGCGGCTGTCGCCCCTGGGGAGAGTGGGTGGCTTAGGTCGCAGGCCGGGCCGTGATCGGCCATGGTTGCCTCGATCGCAGAGCGGGCTATCGCGGTGAGCGGCTGCTCGGGCCGCTCGGCCAGGTGGCGGCTGAGATGGGCGCCGAGGCGAGCAACGACCCAGGTGACGGGGTGAATGCAGCCGCCTGACTCGTTGGGATAGCGACCTGCGCCGTCCAGGACCAGGGCCCACCCGTCGCCGACGGCGAAGTGGTCCTCGTTGGGGCCGTCCGGCGCCGCCTCCGGTTGCGGCCGTGTAGGTGCCGTGCACAGGCCGCCTCAGTCGGGGATCTTGAATCGGTACGACATCTGGACCATATCGCCTGCGATGACGGCGAGCATGACTTCCACGGGGCGTCCGGCGGTGTCGTACGTCGTGTGCCAGGCTGTCGGACAGTAGCGATAAAGTGGCCAACGGCAATCCGGACAAAAACGGCCCCCGCTGGGGGCCCTTCCTGCCGTATCTCTCGGCGTCCTTCGGAAGCGAGTGCGGCCCGAAGGGCAAACATGTGCTGATCAGCCGGCGGCGTAGCGGACCTCTGGCTTGCCGAACGCACTTCCTGCCCGGCTACGCACCCGAACTCAACCCCATGGAACTGCTCAACAGCGACATCAAACGGCATGTGGCGCAAGCGAACCCGGCCAACCCCGCCGAACTCGCCGCAGCGGCTGCTGCGCACCTGCGCCGCAGGCAGAACCAGCCCGAAGCCGTGAAAGCCTTTTCTCAATATGCTCAACGCGTTCCGACAGCCAGTCGCGCACGGTGACTCGGCGGTGGACCGGGTGCCGGTCCACGATCAGGTGGACCTTCCGCCCGAGGTCAACAACCCGGAGGACCCAGAAGACCACGTCCGCCGCCGCGTTATGCCGGATATCAGATGATCCCGGCCTCCTTGGCCCTGGCCATGTTCCGCTCGTGCTGCTCGTACGTATCGGCGAACTCGGAGTGCCCCTCCTTGTCGATCGCCACGAAGTAGAGCCACTTGCCGTTCGGCGGGGCCATCGCGCCCTCCAGCGCCTGCTTGCCCGGGTTGTCGATCGGGGTGGGCGGCAGGCCGCGCAGCTTCCGGTTGTACGGGTTCTTCGAGTCGTCCAACTCGGCGGGGGTCATATCCTTCGACGCCTTGGTCTTCTGGCCGGTGAGCTCCAGGTAGTAGTTGACCGTGACGTCCATCTCCAGGCAGTTGCACGGGAACTCCCCGTACACCCGGTTGTAGGCCACGCGGGCGACCTTGCCCAGGTCGTCGGGGTTGCCGGCCTCGGCCTGCGCCAGCGACGCGACGATCAGCGCCTCGTACGGCGCGATCTTGCGCTCCGCCTGCACCCGGTCGACGAACTTCATCTCGCTCGTGACGGTGAGGAAGTTCTCCACCATCATCGACAGGATGCTCTCGGCGGTGGCCTTCGGCGGGATCTCGTACGTGTCCGGGTAAAGGAAGCCCTCGATCGACTTCTTCACCGGCTTGTTGTCGGTGCGCTTGAACCACCAGTCCGGCACGCCGAGCGCCTCCGGGTCCTTCGCGGCGGCCTCGAAGTCCTTGACCGGGATCTTGGTCTTCTCCGACAGCAGCTTGTAGACGCTCTTGGCGGTGCGGCCCTCGGGAATGGTGATCCCGTTCATCACCTTGTTCTTCAGGTCCAGCAGCATGCCCAGCGCGTGCTCGGCGCTCATCTGCTTGCGCACCTTGTAGCTGCCGGGCTGGATGTTCTTGCTCCGCGAGTTCCCGGCGGCGGCCTCGATGAACGCCTTCGAGCTCTTGACCACCCCGGCCGTGTACAGGGCGTCGGCCATGTCGGCGATCAGCGCACCCTGCTTGATCTCGACCACGACCTCCCCGGTGCCGGCGCCGTCGTAGTCGGGGGTGACGAAGTAGCTCTGGACCCGGTCGAAGCCGTAGAACGCCCCGCCACCGATGCCACCGAGCAGGACGAGGGCCATGAGCAGGGCGAAGACCGTCTTCCCGCCACCGCCAGAGGACTTGCCCTGGCGTCTGCGCACCGCGCTGCGCCGGTGCCGGCCCTTCTCACCCCGATCCGACTCGTCGAACCCGAGGTCCAGATCGTCGATCATCGCGTCCGCCTCCGCTGCGCGTCCAGCCAGCTCTGCAGGATCTCGACCGCGGCGGCCTGGTCGACCACCGCGCGTTGGCGCTTCCCCCTGACGCCACGCTCGGCCAGCCTACGAGACGCGACCACGGTCGACATCCTCTCGTCGGTGAGCGTTACCGGAACGGGTGCTATTACACCGGCCAGTCGGTCAGCGTACGCCTTCACGTTTCGGGCCGCCGGGCCGTGCTGGCCGGCCAGGTTGACCGGAAGACCGACCACCACCTCGACCGCCTCGTGCTCGGCGACCAGCGCCGCCAGCTCCGCCATGTCCGCCGGCACCGCGTCGGGCTCGGCGGTCAGGTCCCGGGCGAGGGTGACCAGCGGCGTGGCGAGCACCCCGTGCGGGTCCGACCGGGCCACCCCGACCCGGACCTGACCGACGTCCACGCCCAACCGGACACCGCGCGACGATTCCGTCATCTGTCGTTCACCCCGCCGTGGGACGAGCCGTTACTTCCCCCGTCATGGAACGAGTCGGGGCGAACCGGCTCGGTCCGCCCCGACTCGACACGCTGCGCGATCACGCCTCGGCGATCGCCTTCTCGACGGTGGCCAGCAGGTTCGGCGCCTCGGCCGCCGGCAGGCCGCCACCCTGGGCGAGGTCGTCGCTGCCGCCGCCCCGGCCGGACAGCGCCGCCTTCACCAGGTCCTTCGCCGACACGCCCCGGCCCCGGGCCGCCGCGTTCACGGCCACCACCAGGGACGCCTTCCCGCCGGCCCGGGCCGCCACGGCCACCACGGCCGGGCGGGCCGGGTCGATCTTGCCGCGGATCTCCTGGGCCAGGGTCCGCACGTCGTTGCCGGCCGCGCCCTCCGGCGCCTCCGTGCCGACGTACGCGACGCCGCGCACGTCCTTCGCCTGCGCCGCGAGGGCCGCCGCGCCGCCGAGCACGAGCTGGGCGCGCAGCTTCTCCAGCTCCTTCTCCGCGTCGCGGAGCTGCGTGACGGTCTGCTCCACCCGGTCGGCGACCTGGTCGCCGGGGACCCGGAACAGCTCGGCGAGGCGGGAGACCAGCAGGTGCTCGCGGGCCAGGAAGCCGAACGCGTCCATGCCGACCAGCGCCTCGATCCGGCGGACGCCGGAGCCGACCGACGACTCGGACAGGATCTTGACGAGGCCGAGCTGCGCCGAGCGGGCCACGTGCGTGCCGCCGCACAGCTCCCGGGCGTAGTCGCCGACCTCGACGACCCGGACCCGCTCACCGTACTTCTCGCCGAACAGGGCCATCGCGCCGATCCGGCGGGCCTCCTCCTGGCTGGTGATGAACGCGTGCACCTCCAGGTCGGCCAGCAGCACCTCGTTGACCTGCTGCTCCACGTCGTGCAGCACGCTCGGCGCCACCCCGGTCGGGGTGTTGAAGTCGAACCGCAGCCGGCCCGGGGCGTTCAGCGAACCGGCCTGGGTGGCCGACTCGCCGAGGAAGTTGCGCATGGTCTGGTGCACCAGGTGCGTCGCGGTGTGCGAGCGGGAGATCGCCCGCCGCCGGGTCACGTCGATCTCGGCGTACCCGGTCTCGCCCGCGCGCACCTCGCCCCGGACCACCCGGGCCCGGTGCACGATCAGGCCGGGCACCGGCTGCTGCACGTCGAAGACCTCGACCAGCCCGCCGCCGACGGTGATCATGCCCTGGTCGGGCTGCTGGCCGCCGCCCTCGGCGTAGAACGGGGTGGTGTCGAGCACCAGCTCGATCGTGTCGCCCTCGACCGCCGCGCCGACCTCGTCGCCGCCGGAGAGCACCGCGCGGACCCGCGACTCGCGGTTCAGCTCGGTGTACCCGGTGAACTCCACCGGGCCGCCCGCGTCGAGCACCGTCCGGTACGCCGACAGGTCGACGTGCCCGGTCTTGCGCGCCTGCGCGTCAGCCTTCGCCCGCGCCCGCTGGTCGGCCATCAGCCGGCGGAAGCCGTCGGCGTCGACCTGGAGCCCCTGCTCGGCCGCGATCTCCAGGGTCAGGTCGATCGGGAAGCCGTAGGTGTCGTGCAGCTGGAACGCCTTGTCGCCCGGCAGCGCCGGCTGCCCGGCCGCCTTGGTCTCGGCGATCGCCGTGTCCAGGATCGTCGTCCCGGCGCGCAGCGTCGCCAGGAAGGCGTCCTCCTCGGCGTACGCGTACTGCGCGATCCGGTCGAACTCGGCCGCGATCTCCGGGTACGACGGGGCCATGCAGTCCCGGGCCACCGGCAGCAGCTCGGGCAGCGCCCGGTCCTGCCAGCCGAGCAGCCGGACGGCCCGGATGGCGCGGCGCATGATCCGGCGCAGCACGTACCCGCGGCCCTCGTTGCTCGGGGTGACCCCGTCGCCGATCAGCATGAGCGCGGTCCGGACGTGGTCCGCGATCACCCGCAGCCGGACGTCGTCCGGGTGCGACTCGCTGGCCACGTGGCCGGAGTGCGCGCCGTACCGCTTGCCGGTCAGCTCGGCGGCCCGGGCCAGGATCGGCCGGACCTCGTCGATCTCGTAGAGGTTGTCGACGCCCTGGAGGAGGGAGGCCATCCGCTCCAGGCCCATGCCCGTGTCGATGTTCTTCTTGGGCAGGTCGCCGACGATGCGGAAGTGCTCCTTGCTGGTCACGTCGGCGATCTCGTACTGCATGAAGACGAGGTTCCAGTACTCCAGGTAGCGGTCCTCGTCGACCTCCGGGCCGCCCTCGCGCCCGTAGGCGGGGCCCCGGTCGTAGTACAGCTCAGAGCAGGGGCCGGCCGGGCCGGGAATGCCCATCGACCAGAAGTTGTCCTTCTTGCCCCGCCGCACGATCCGCTCGGCCGGCACGCCGGTCTCCCGCCAGATCTGGTACGCCTCGTCGTCGTCGAGGTAGACCGTCGCCCAGATCCGCTCCGGGTCCAGCCCGAAGCCGCCCTCGGCGACCGGCTTGGTGGACAGCTCCCAGGCCAGCGGGATCGCCCCGGCCTTGAAGTAGTCGCCGAAGGAGAAGTTGCCGTTCATCTGGAAGAACGTGCCGTGCCGGCTGGTCTTGCCGACCTCGTCGATGTCCGGGGTGCGGATGCACTTCTGCACGCTGACGGCCCGCGGGTAGGGCGGGGTCTGCTGCCCCAGGAAGTAGGGGACGAACTGCACCATGCCGGCGTTGACGAACAGCAGGTTCGGGTCGCTGATGGCGGGCAGCGGAGCGGACGGCACCACGGCATGGCCGTTCGCCTCGAAGTGGGCGAGGTACCGCCGCCTGATCTCCGCTGTCTTCATCGCTGGTGCTCCTCCGGAAAGATCTCTCGGTCCCCGATGCGCGGGTCCTCCCGCAGCTCGGCGAACTGGTCGTCGAACGCCTCGCCCCGGGCGAACGCCTCGTGGATCTCCTGCTCCCGCTCGGCCATCCCGACCCGGACGTCCTCCACGAAGCTACGCAGCGACTCCACCAGGCCGCCAGCGGATTGTGCCAGGCCGCTCGCGATGCCGGCCGGGGTGTACGCCTGCGCGGTGCGGGTCGCCTTGCGGACCACCACCACGCCGACGGCCAGCCCGATGCCGAGCCAGAACAGGCGCCTCATGCTCTCATCCTCCCGTCCTGCGGCCGGCTCACCGGTCGCCGCGCCTGGCGGCCCGGCGCTGCTGCTTGATGGTGTCGCGCACCTCGCGCTCGCTCTCCGCGTGCCGCCGGGCGGCGGCGGCACGGCGTACGCCGTAGCCGAACGCGGCGACCTTCACCAGCGGGTTCGCCGCCGCGGCGGAGACGACGGTGGCCAGGTTCGCCACGTTCGCGGTGACGTTCTGCGCGTGGCTGGTCATCGTGTCGACCTTGGCCAGCTGGAGGTTCACCCCGTCCAGCGAGGTCTGCACCTGCTCCAGCGCGGTGTTGACGTTCCGCACCGTGACGTTGACGTCGGCGAGCAGCGGGGTGGTGCGGTCGTTGAGCTCGTTGATCATCCGGGTCGTGGCGTCCACGGTGTGCCGCAGCCGCAGGATCGGCACCGCCAGCACGAGCACCAGCATCAGGAACGCGCCGGCCGCGATCAGCGCAGCGATCTGTCCACCATCCACGCATGTCCTCCTCAAGCAGAGTCCCGGGGCCCGCCGCCCGGGACGCGCGACCGTGATCACCCGTACCGGCGCTCGACCACCCAGGACGGGTCAGCGGGTGCAGGCGGGCGTACCAGCCCCAGACCCTACCGTCAGTGACGAAAACCGGCTCACGACGGTGAGGGTGTCGGTTCGCCCAGCGGATCCTCGCTCAGGGTCGGGAACGGGTCCTCGCCCGTGAGCGACGGGTCGGTGCTCGGCAGCGGCCCGATCCGCTCGTCGTCGATCGCGTTGCGGACCTTCACCGACACCAACGAGCCGGTGCACTCCTGCGCTGCGGGCGAGGCGAGCGGCGTCGGCGCCGGCTGGCCGTCGACCGGCGGCGGGACGCACGTCGGCGCGCGTACCCAGAGGTCGAGGGTCAGCTCGTCGCGGCGCCAGCAGGTGTAGCTGCCCTTCGCCGGCTGGGCCGGGCAGTGGCTCGTCTTCCACCGCCGCCAGCCGGCCGCGCTCAGGGCACGCTCGTACGCCTGCGCGGTCTCCTCGACGGGCCGCCCCGACTCCAGCGTGCGTTCCCGCAGCCGGCACTCCTCCAGGCACCAGCGGTTGCCGCTGACGTTGTCCACCGTCTTCGTCGCCGCCCAGCCCGGCACGTCCAGCCCGTCGAGGGAGTCGAAGACCGGGTCGCGGCTCAGCGTCCGGATGCCGAAGTAGAGCGGCAGCGCGCCGAGCAGCACCACACTGACCATCACGAGCACGCCCAGCCGCAGCCGCCGCCGCTGGCGCATCTGGCGGCGCAGCTCCGAGCGCAGCCCGCGGGGACGGGCCGGGGCGTCGTCGTCGCCCTCCTGCCCGGCGGCCCGCCGCAGCGACGGCTCACCGCCGTGCTCGTCGGCGGGTACGGCGGCGGGGGCCACCACGGCTGTGGCCCGGGCCGCAGCGGGTGGGTGCCCGGGCGGTCCGGCTGCGCCACCGGCACGCCGGTGGGCCCGGGTCGGCCCGCGCCGCGCTGCAGCGGGGTTCCCCGGTGCTCCGGCCCGTCGTCGGGGCGACCGACCGCGGCCGCCGCGCGCGCCACGGCCGGGGGCCGGCGCCGCCGTCGGGCCGGGACGACGCCGGGTGGGGTGGCTCGGCCGGGCCGGGCGCCCGGCGGCGCCGCCCGCCCCGCGGGGGCGGCCGGTGGCCCGTCCGGGCGGTCCGGGTGACCGGGACCGACCTCCGGGGCCGGCCCGGCGCCGGGCATCGTCGGGCTCGCGCCCGCCGCGTCGGGGCGGGCACCGCTGGGGGACCGGGGGCCCGGAGCCACGCCGGGCCGGAGTTCGACCCCGGCCGCCGGCGCCGGCCGGTCCTCGGCCCCCGGACGGCCCTGGCCCTCGCCCGGGCCCACAGGACGGGCGGCGCCGCGCGCCGGCCCCGGCTGCCGGAGCTCGCCGACGCCCGGGTCCCGCGGCGGAAGGATCTCGCCGGTGCCCGCTCCGCCGGCTGGACGACCGCGGCGCCCCGCTCCCGGGGCGGACGGAACTCGCCCGTGCCCTGCTCCTGCACCGGGCGGGCCTCGCCGGTGCGGGGGTCCTCCGGGCGCGGCGGGGTCACGGCGGCGCGGGCGGTGGCCGGGGTGCCCGGCTCTCCCGGCGCGGCGGGTTCGGTGCCGGGCCGGACGCGGCCGACGGACGCGCGGCCGGCACCGCCCGGCGCCGGGCGCGCACCGGTCGGTTCTCCGGCGGCCGGCACGCCGGACCGGTCGACCACGGGCATGGCCGGGTCGGTGTGGTGGGCGCGACCGGCCCGACGCCGGCCGCCCTCGGGTGCGCCGGCCGGGTCGACGTGACCGGGGGCGGCGGCCGGCCCGGGGACGACCGGCGAACCGGGCGCGGCCGGCACCGGCGGGGCGTTGCCGCTGGCCGGCACGATCGAGGGCTCCTCGGGAGCGCGCCGCCGACCGCCGGGGCGGGCGGGGCCGGGACGGCGGCGCCGCGCCCGGTCGGCTCGTCGGCGTCGTCCCGGTCGCGGCCGGGTCGGCCCGGGTGTTCGCCGCTCGCCCCGCGCAGCGCATCGCCGGTCGGGGGCGGATAGGCGGCGGGCTGCTCCGGCGCGGCGCGGCGGCCGGCCGGCGCGGCAGGCTGCTCCGGCGCGGCGCGGCGGCCGGCCGGCGCGGCAGGCTGCTCCGGCGCGGCGCGGCGGCCGGCCGGCGCGGCAGGCTGCTCCGGCGCGGCGCGGCGGCCGGCGGCGCGGCAGGCCGGCGTCGCGCGCGGGGGCGGCCCGTCGGGCCGACCGGCCACCCGCCGGTCGGCGGCCGGCCGCCGCGCACCGGCGGGGCCGCGGCCGCGCCGTGCGCCCCGCGCGGCCGGAGACGCTGACCGGGGGCACCGGAGACGGGGGCGACGGGCTCCTGTGGCCGGGGTTCCTCCCCCGGCGGCGCGCTGACCGGGCCGGGCTGTTCGCCGGCCGGCTGCGGTCGCCGGGGCGTCACCTCCGACGGGTACGGCGGACGGGCCGCCCCGGCCACCGGGCCCGCCGGCTGGGCCGGCGGGTGCGCCGGACGCGCGGGTTGCCCCGGCGGCTGCGCCCCGGCGGCCGGCTGCGGTGCCGGACGGACGGGCGGCTGCGCCGCGGGAGGCGGCCCGAGGGCTGCTCGGTGGGGCCGGGCGGCGCCCGGGCTCGGTGGGGCCGGGCCAGGGCCCGTCGACGGGGCGGGGGCGCGGGGCGGACGGCTCGCCGCCACGCACGGGCGGCGCCGCCTGCGGCCCGCCGGGACCACGCGCCGGCTCCGGCCCGGGCCCGCCGGCCCTCCGGGGCCCAGGTCGCCGCGCTGCTGCTTGGCCGAGCGCAGGTCGTCGATCCAGCCGAACTCCTCGCCGCTGACCGGCTCCTCGGGCTCGCTGTCGGATCGGCCCCGGCCCCACCGGCGCCCCTTGGCGCGCGGTTCGGGCCGCTCCTCGGGCCCGTCCTCAGGTCGCTCCGAACCACGGGATCTCACTGCTGACCCTCCCCGACGGCGTCTGCGCCGTCCTCGTCCGCCGCGCTGGCGTGCCCGTTGCCCGACGGGTGGCGGCCGTTCCCGGCGGGCGCCGATGCGTCCGGACGCGCCGGGGCGGGCAGCCCACGGACGATCCGGCGCAGCACCGGCAGCCGGGCGGCCACGGACCGCTCGGCACCGTGCCCGCTGGGACGGTAGTAGTCGGCCCCGACAAGATCGTCGGGAGCGTACTGCTGGGTGACCACGCCGCGCGGGTCGTCGTGCGGGTACCGGTATCCGGCGCCGTGGCCGAGCCCGCGGGCGCCGGAGTAGTGCGCGTCCCGCAGGGCGCGCGGCACCGGCCCGCCCCGACCGGCCCGAACGTCCGCCACGGCCGCCCCGATCGCGGTGGTCGCCGAGTTGGACTTCGGCGCCGTCGCCAGGTGGATCACCGCCTGGGCGAGGTTGAGCTGCGCCTCGGGCAGGCCGACGAACTCCACCGCGTGCGCGGCGGCGGTGGCGACGCCGAGCGCGGTGGGATCGGCCATGCCGACGTCCTCGCTGGCGAAGATGACCAGCCGGCGGGCGATGAACCGGGCGTCCTCGCCGGCCACCAGCATCCGGGCCAGCCAGTGCAGCGCCGCGTCCACGTCGGAGCCGCGCATGCTCTTGATGAAGGCGCTCGTCACGTCGTAGTGCGCGTCCCCGGCCCGGTCGTAGCGCACCGCCGCGACGTCGACCGCCTGCTCGGCGGTCGCCAGGTCGATCCGGCCGGTGCCCAGCGCCGTGGCCGAGGCGGCCGCCGCCTCCAGGGCGGTCAGCGCCTTGCGGACGTCGCCGCCGGCGAGGCGTACGAGATGGTCCTCTGCCTCGGTCTCGAGCGTCAGTGCGCCGGCGAGGCCACGCTCGTCGGCGACCGCGCGGCGCAGCAGGCCACGCACCGCCGCGTCGTCCAGCGGCTGGAGGGTGAGCAGCACGCACCGGGAGAGCAGCGGCGAGATGACCGAGAAGTACGGGTTCTCCGTCGTCGCCGCCAGCAGCGTGACCGTCCGGTCCTCCACCGCGGCGAGCAGCGAGTCCTGCTGGGTCTTGCTGAACCGGTGCACCTCGTCGATGAACAGCACGGTCTGCGGGCCACCGGAGCGGCGCTGCCGGCGGGCGGTGTCGATCACCGCGCGGACGTCCTTCACCCCGGCGGAGAGCGCGGACATCGCCACGAAGCGGCGGTCGGTGGCCCGCGCCACGAGGTGGGCGATCGTGGTCTTGCCGCTGCCCGGCGGGCCCCACAGGATCACCGACATCGGGGTGGCGCCGCCGACGAGCTGGCGCAGCGGGGCGCCCGGGGCGAGCAGGTGGTCCTGCCCGACGAGCTCGTCGATGCTGGCCGGGCGCATCCGTACGGGCAGCGGCGAGTCGGGCGAGACCGGCGTGAGGCCGTCGACGCCGGTGGCACCCGCGGGGGCGCTGGGCGCACCGGCGGGTGCCCCGAGGGTGAAGAGGGCGTCGGACTCCATCACGAAGACAGTACCGGGCCGGATCGGCGGCACCCGAAGTGCGCCGCGGACCCGGCCCGTCGTGATCGTTTCCGGTCAGCCCCGGCCGGGGCGCCGGCCCCGGTACCAGCGGCCGCCACGCGCGGCGCCGCCCACCCCGGCCAGGTGGAGGGCGACCAGCAGCAGGCCGAGCATCAGCAGGGTGTGCACGTTGAACAGGTCCGGCGCGCCGAGGTTCGTGTCGAACAGGTCGAGCAGCAGGGCGAAGCCGAAGACGATGGCCGCGATGATGGCGAGCATGTCGGTCCTCCGGAGGGGTTTCGAGTCGGTCGTCCCGTGATGTACCCGATCGGTCCGCCCGTCAATCTCCACCGTGGACCGGCCCCGCCGTACGCGCTGTCACCGCTCCGTCGCCAGGACGGCGTACCGCACCGAGTCCCACCACCGCCCCCGGACCAGGAGGTGGTCGCGGCTCAGCCCCTCCCGGCGCCTCCCGGCCTTCTCCAGCACCCGGCAGGAGGCGACGTGGTCCGGGCGCGTCGTCGCCTCGATCCGGTGCAGCCCCACCCGCTCGAACCCCAGGCGCAGCAGCAGCCTGGACAGTTCCGTGCCGAGGCCCGCGCCCCAGTGGTCGGGGTGGAGCACGTACCCGATCTCGCCGCGGCGGTGCGCGGCACTGTCGACGGTCAGCGTGCCCATGCCCACCAGTTCCCCGCCCGCCACGGCGGCCAGCCGGTAGCTCGACCGCGGCTCCGCGCGCGCCTCCGCACGCCAGGCCGTCAGCGCGGCCCGGATCTCCTCCCGCGACGGCGGGTGCTCGTCGAGCACGCGCTCCAGCACCCCCGGGTGGGCGGTCAGCGCGTACACGGCGTCGACGTCGCCGTCCTCGACCTCGCGCAGGACGCACCGCTCCCCGGCCAGTCGTACGGGGTAGACGCCTGCGGTGGTGGGGGGAACCCCTCTCACGGCGCACCACCGGGAGCGCCAGCCGCAGCGGGCGCAGTCGCTTCAGCGGGCCCGCCGGCCGCGGCGGGCGCGGGTGCGGGGACGGGCAGTGCGTCCGCCGCGGGCGGCGGCGTGGCGCGGGCGGCCCGCCAGGCCGGCAGGTACAGCGGCGCGGCCAGGGCCAGCACCACCCCGCCGACCAGCATCGCCGTGCTGACGCCGTTGCGGTCGGCCAGCGCGGTCAGCACCACCGCACCGAGCGCGAAGCCCGGTTGCGCCATCATCGAGTTCAGCGAGAGCACACTGGTCCGGTACGGGCCGTCGACCTGCCGGTGCAGTAGCCCCATGTGCAGCGGGTTCGACGCTCCGTGGATGGTGTAGCAGGCCAGGTAGGCCACCAGCACCCCGACCGGGCCGGCGAGCAGGCCCATCCCGACCACGGTCGCGCCCTGGAGCACCCGCATGAGCGCGGCGGCGGGGGCCGCCCCGAGCCGGCGCAGCAGCAGCGGGGTGAGCGCGGCGCCGAGGGCGTTGGCCAGCCAGGCCGCCGAGCCGGCCGGGCCCAGCAGCGCGGCGGCCCGGTCGGCGTCGCCGACCACGTCGGCGAGCCGGAGGGGCAGCAGCGACTCGAAGGTGACCATGCCGAAGCCCCAGAACAGCTCGACCGCGACCAGGGCGAGCAGCACCCGGGAGCGGCGCAGCAGCCCGACCGCCTGCCCGACCATCCGCGGCGCCTCGACCATCGAGGCGCGCAGCGCCCCGGCGCCCCGGGCCGGCCGGGCCTCCACCATCAGGACCAGCAGCGCGACGAGGGCGACCGCCTGGAGCGCGATGGCCACGAGCACGGGCAGGGTGAGCGCGCTGACCGGCCCGACCGGGCCGACCGCGACCAGCCCGCCGCCGAGCAGCGCGCCGGTGCCGATGGCGAGGCCGATGACGGTGCCGGCCCAACCGAGCCCGCGTTCGTACTCGGCGTCCGGGTCGGCGGCCAGGGTGGCGTCGACGTACCAGGACTCCAGGGGGCCGCTGTCGAGCGCCCGGTAGACGCCCTGCAACGCCCAGACCAGGAAGAACAACCAGAACGAGTCGGCCACCGCGAAGACGGCCAGCGAGACCAGGCAGATCGCCCACGCGGTGACGAGCACCGGCTTGCGGCCGAGCGCGTCGGCGAACCCGCCGGTGGGCAACTCCAGGGCGAGGACGACCAGCCCCTGGGCTGTGGCCACCAGGCCGATCTGCGACAGCGACAGGCCGCGCTCCTGCATCAGCAGGATCATGACCGGGATCAGCAGGCCGGTGGGCAGCCAGCGCAGGCCGTAGAGGGTGAGGTAGCGGAACCGGACCTGGCGTACGGACAGCGCGGTCATCGCATCTCCTTGAACAGCGGGTACGCGGCGAGGAAGATCTGCACCCGCTCGGCGCCGGGCGCGGCCGGCCCGGCGTTGGCCTCGTGCCGGTAGCGCTCGAGGACCTGCCACAGCTCGGTCTTGAGCGCCTCCAGCCGCTCGGGCGGGACGGTCATGAAGATGTCGCCCATGCCGAGGGCGTCCCGCCAGGCCGGGGACCACTCGTGCTGGACGGCGAACCACCGCTCGGCGCGCTCGACCAGGAGGCGCACCTGGTCGCCCTGGATCCACTCGATGGCGGCGCGGGCGTCCGGGTCGTCGTCGAAGTCGCTGGGCTCCCAGCTGGTGACGTCGTGCGCGGCCCGCCACCAGCGCTGCCGGCCGCTGCCCAGGTCGGGGGCCTCCACGACCAGTTCGACCTCGGCGAGCTGGCGCAGGTGGTAGCTGGTCGCCCCGGTGTTGGTGTGCAGCAGCTCGGCGAGGGTGGTCGCCGTCGCCGGTCCCTTCACCCGCAGCGCCCCGAGCAGGCGCAGCCGCAGCGGGTGCGCCAGCACCCGCACCTGTCGGTGGTCGAGGCGCACGCTGCGCGGCGCCGGCCTCTCGCCGTTCCCCATGGGTGCACAATATCTGTGCACACTTCCTATGCACAAGACTTGTGCATAGGAAGTGTGCACCACCCGACAGGGTCAGGAGGACGGACCCAGCGCCCGGCAACCGCTCCCCGACAGGGGGATCAGGGGGCGAGGATCTCGCTGATGCCGCGCAGGCGGGTGCGCAGCAGCGCGGCGGCGCGGGAGCTGTCGAGGCGCACCTCGGCGGGCCGCACCAGGCCGGCCGCGACAATGGTGGTGGTCTTCATCCCGGCCGCGTCGAGCTGGTGGCGGCGGGCCACCAGCAGCCCCATCTCGGCGCGACTGACGGCCTCGGGCCGGCCACGTTGAGCGGGCCGGCGTAGTCGGTGGCCGCCAACTCCAGGACGGCGGCGGCCAGGTCGGCCACGTGGACCGGGCAGCGGACCTCGTCGGTGAACAGGCTCGCCCGGCCCGCGAGCGCGTCCAGGCAGAGCTGGATCTGCCTGCTCCGCTCGCCGCCGACGATCAGGGACGTACGCACCAGCGCGGCAGCCGGGCCCACCAGGCGCACCGCGGTCTCCGCCGCCGCCTTCGCCGCCCCGTACGGAAAGACGGGGCTGGGCGGCTCGTCGTCGGCGTACGCCTCGGGGCGGCCGGCGTGCAGCGCGTCGCTGGACAGGTGCACCAGCCGCGCGCCCACCTCGGCGGCGGCGTACGCGACGTGGGCCGCGCCGTCGGCGGTGACGGTCCAGTCGTCGTACCGGTAGGGGGTACTCACCACGACGGCCGGCCGCACGGCCGCGACCAGCGCGCGCACGGCGGCGCGGTCGGTCACGTCGAGCCGCCGCGCCGCGCCGCCGGGCAGGTCCACCGGGTTGGCGTGGTACGTCCCGACGACCCGCTCCCCCGCGGCCACGGCCTGCCGGCACACCTCGCCGCCGAGATAGCCGCTGGCCCCCACCACGAGCACCGTCACGCCGCCCCTCCCGCCACACCGACCGTCGATCATGAGGTTAGCGGGACGACCCCGCCCCGGCGTGGGCCCCGCCAACCTCCTGATCGACCAGATCGGGACCGGTCAGGTCAGGTCGGGTCGGCGACCGGGGCGGCCGGCCCGGCGGTGCCGGTGTGGGCCGCCGCGGGCGGCTTCGGCTTGGCGTCGATGCCGGCCTCGGCGCGCTGCTGCGCCGTGATCGGCGTCGGCGCGCCGGTGAGCGGGTCGAAGCCACCCCGGGTCTTCGGGAACGCGATGACCTCGCGGATCGAGTCGGCCCCGGCCAGCAGCATGCACACCCGGTCCCAGCCGAACGCGATGCCGCCGTGCGGCGGGGCGCCGTACTTGAACGCCTCCAGCAGGAAGCCGAACTTGTCCCGCGCCTCCTCGGGGGTGATGCCGAGCAGGTCGAAGACGCGCTGCTGCACGTCGCCGCGGTGGATACGGATCGAGCCGCCGCCGATCTCGTTGCCGTTGCAGACGATGTCGTACGCGTACGCCAGCGCCCGGTCGGGCGCCTCCTCGAACCGGTCCACCCACTCGGCGTTCGGCGAGGTGAACGGGTGGTGCACGGCCGTCCAGCCGCCCTCCCGGCCGTTCTCCTGGTCGGAGGTCGGCTCGAACATCGGCGCGTCGACCACCCAGCAGAACGCCCAGGCGCTCTCGTCGACCAGCTTGGCCCGCTTGGCGATCTCGACCCGGGCCGCGCCCAGCAGCTCCTGCGCCTCCCGGGTGTTCGTGCTCGCGGCGAAGAAGATCGCGTCGCCCGGCTTCGCGCCGACCGCGTCGGCCAGCCCGGCCAGGTGCGCCTCGGAGAGGTTCTTGGCCACCGGGCCGCGGGCCTCGCCGGTCTCGGCGTCGAGCACCACGTACGCCAGGCCACGCGCGCCGCGCGCCTTCGCCCAGTCCTGCCAGCCGTCCAGCTCCTTGCGGGTCTGGCTCGCGCCGCCCGGCATGACCACCGCGCCGACGTACCCGCCCGCGTCGATCGCCGACGCGAAGACCCGGAACTCGGTGCCGCGCAGGTACTCGGTCAGCTCGGTCAGCTCGACGCCGTAGCGCAGGTCCGGCTTGTCCGAGCCGTACCGGGCCATGGCGTCGTGCCAGGTGATGCGCGGGATCGGCCGGGGGATCTCGTAGCCCGCGAGGTCGGACCAGAGCGCCGAGACGATGGCCTCGCCGAGGTCGATCACGTCGTCCTCGGTGACGAAGGACATCTCGATGTCGAGCTGGGTGAACTCCGGCTGCCGGTCGGCGCGGAAGTCCTCGTCGCGGTAGCAGCGGGCGATCTGGTAATACCGCTCCATGCCGCCCACCATCAGCAGCTGCTTGAACAGCTGCGGCGACTGCGGCAGGGCGTACCAGCTGCCCGGCTGGAGGCGGACCGGGACCAGGAAGTCGCGGGCGCCCTCCGGGGTCGAGCGGGTCAGCGTCGGCGTCTCGATCTCCAGGAAGTCCCGCTCGTGCAGCACGGTGCGGGCCAGCTGGTTGGCCCGCGAGCGCAGCCGCATCGCGCGGGCCGGGCCGCTGCGGCGCAGGTCCAGGTAGCGGTACTTGAGCCGGATGTCGTCGCCGGCCTCGACCTGGTCGTCGACCGGCAGCGGCAGCGGCGCCGCCTCGGAGAGCACCTCCAGGGCGGTCGCGGTCACCTCGATCTCGCCGGTGGGCAGTTCCGGGTTCTCGTTGCCCTCGGGGCGGCGGGTCACCTCGCCGGTCACCTTGACGCAGAACTCGTTGCGCAGCGCGTGGGCGTCCTCCTCGCGGAAGACCACCTGGACGATGCCGGAGCCGTCGCGCAGGTCGACGAAGATGACACCGCCGTGGTCGCGCCGGCGGGCCACCCACCCGGCGAGCGTCACCGTGGTGCCGGCGTCCGTCGCGCGCAGGCTGCCGGCGTCATGGGTACGGATCACGACTTGCGTCTCCCTCATCTGCGATCGGTCTGCCCCCGCATTCTGTCAGGGTGCCCCGCGCCCCGCCGGCACCGGGAGCGGTTGCGGGCCCTTCCGGGTACGCGCAGAGCGGGCCGCCGGGAGGTCGGCGGCCCGCTCCGCGGTGTCGGTCGGGGTCAGATGATGCTGACGCCGTAGACGCTCATCGGCTCGGTGACCGGCTGGAAGTAGGTCGTGCCACCGACGGTGCAGTTGCCGCTGCCGCCCGAGGTGAGGCCGAGGGCGGTGCTGCCGCTGAACAGCGAGCCGCCGCTGTCGCCGGGCTCGGCGCAGACGTTGGTGCGGATCAGGCCGTAGACGCTGCCCTGGGCGTAGTTGACCGTGGCGTTGATAGCGGTCACGGAGCCGCCGCGCAGGCCGGTGGTGCTGCCGGAGCGCTGCACGCTCTGGCCGACGAACGCGTTGGCGGCGCCGGTGACGTCCTGGTAGCTGCCGTTGTACAGGTACACGTCGCCACTCGCGTTGGCGGAGTTGCTGTGCCGGACGATGCCGTAGTCGTTGCCCGGGAAGCTGGTGCCGGCCCGGGTGCCGATGAGGGCGGTCTGCGCCGAGTTGCTGTACCAGTTCGCGGCAATGTCGGTGCAGTGGCCGGCGGTCAGGAAGTAGGTGACGCCGGAGCTGCTGCGGACGTTGAAGCCGAGCGAGCAGCGGCCACCGCCCTGGGCGTAGATGGCCTGGCCGCCGGAGATCCGGGTGCTCAGCGCGCCGGCCTCACGCTCGATGCGGACGGCGCCGTTGGTCCGGGCGGCGGCGGCCTTGACGCGCTCCAGCTTGGCGCCGGTGACGGTCGGGTCAACCGAGATCACGACCTGGTTGGTGACGACGTCGGTCCACCAGGCGGTGCCCGGGATCTTCGCCGAGCGCTCCAGCTCCGCGGTGGCCCGGTTCAGCTCCGCGGCGCCCCGCGTGACGAGCTTCGCGATCGCGCCGGCGGCCCGGACCTGACGGGCGGTGGCCTCGTCGGTCACGGCGACGATCATGCGGCCGCTGGCGTCGGCGTACGTGCCGGCGGCGCGGTCGCCGAGCCGGTCGGCCAGGCTGGCGGCGGTGTCGGCGGACGTGAGCGGGGCGGCCTGGGCAGGCGCGCCGATCAGGGCGCCGGCGGCAACCAGGGTGCCGGCCGCGGCGACGGCCGCGGCGCGGAGGAGCGAGGACCTCGTGGGTCGCATGTAACAACCTCCCGGAAGGGGGCGACGGGTCACGCCGGGGGTGACGGACCCGAGGACAACCCGACGGACCTGGGGGAACCGTGCAGGTTGAGCGAAGTATTCACATCATTAAGATCATAGGCAAGACCCGGTTCGCCCCAGCTTCACCTCGATCCCCGCGGTCACAAGCGGGCAACATTGCAGATACACCAATCGATCTATCCGATCGATTCGTCCCGATTTTCTCCGCAGGCACCCGTGACCCGGAGGCCACCATGACCACCCGAACACCGCCGGCCAGCAGGTGCTGGCCGGCGTCTCGTACGCCGCCGGCCTCGGCTGGTGACGCCGGCGCCGGGACCGTCGGCCGCGCCCACGCCCGGCGGCCGGTCCCGGCGCGTCAGTCCCCGCTGCCGCGCTCCGGCGCCGCCTCGCGGCGGCGGGCGCCCGGGCCGGGTCGGGGCAGCACGTCGCGCGGCACGGCCACCTCGTGCCCGGCCGCGCAGCGCAGCTCCACGCGCACCTCGGCCCCGCAGTCCCGGTGCGCCACGCTGAGTGGCGAGCCGTCCGGGTCGGCGAGGTAGCGGTCGCCCCAGTCGAGCACGGCGACCAGCACGGGCCAGAGGTCGAGGCCCTTCTCCGTGAGCCGGCACTCGTGGCGCACCCGGCTGCCCGGCTCCCGGTACGGCTCCCGGCGCAGCACCTCCCGCTCGACCAGGGCGGCCAGCCGGTTGGCGAGCAACTGGCGCGGGATGCCGGTGTGTACGCGCATGTCGTCGAAGCGGCGCACGCCGTTGAACACCTCGCGGAGCACGACCAGCGTCCACCGCTCGCCGAGGATCGCCATCGCGCGGGCGATGGTGCAGTTCTCCACCGACCAGTCCAGTGCCGCGGGTCTCACGACGACCAGCCTAGGTCTGGTTGACAGACTCAGCAACGGGCCCGCAGGCTGGGCCCATGACACAGACGCAGCAGCCTGTGCGCAGCCGCACCTTCTCCTGGTCCGACCCGGTGGCCGGCGCCGCCCACATCGGACGGCGCAGCGGCCTGGAACTGCTCCGGGCGATGATCGCCGGTGAGCTGGCCGCGCCGCCGGTCATGCACCTGATGGACATGGCCCGGCTGGAGGCCGACGAGGGCCGGGTCGCGGTCGAGCTCGTGCCGCAGGAGTTCCACTACAACCCGCTGGGCACGGTGCACGGCGGAGTGATCTCCACCCTGCTGGACACCGCCGCGGGCTGCGCCGTGCACAGCACCCTGCCGGCGGGGGTCGGCTACACGTCGCTCGACCTCAACGTGAGGTTCCTCCGCCCGGTGACGGTGGACAGCGGCACCCTGCGCTGCGAGGGCAGCGTCCTGCAACGCGGCCGGCGCACC
The DNA here is from genome assembly GCF_007830265.1 of Micromonospora olivasterospora. Lineage (NCBI taxonomy): Bacteria > Bacillati > Actinomycetota > Actinomycetes > Micromonosporales > Micromonosporaceae > Micromonospora > Micromonospora olivasterospora. The sequence goes on along the minus strand of NZ_VLKE01000001.1, from coordinate 4,773,643 downwards.
GCGCTCGCCGAGGCCAGGCTGCTCGACGGCGCGGGCCGCCTCACGGCCCACGCCACCTCGACCTGCCTCCTCTCCCCCCTAAACTAAACACCCCCACCACCCCTGACCCTGCCCCACCCTCCCCCGCCCCACCCTCCCCCACCCTCCCCCCACCCTCCCCCGCCCTCCCCGCCCTCCCGCCCTCCCCGCCCTCCCCGCCCTCCCCCGCCGATCTTGCACTTGGTGCCCCGGCGAAAGCCGCATAACGCTCACTTCGGGGGCCGCAAGTGCAAGATCGCCGAGGAGGTGCGGCGGGGCGCGGGGGGCGGGGCGGGGCGGGGCGGGGGCGGGGCGGGGCGGGGGCGGGGCGGGGGGTGACGGGGGCGGGAGGGTCAGCGGGTGGGGGTGAGGCGGGCGGCTCGGGCGTCCCGCTTCTCCTCGAACCGGGACGCCTGGCGCTCCAGGGTGTCGAGGTGGGCGGCGATCTGGTCGCGGGCGACCTCGCCGTCGGCGTCCAGGCCGGTGACGGAGAAGACGTCCCACTGGCGCAGCACCGGCGCGACCACCTCGTCGCGGTGCTGCCGCAGGTCGTAGATGCCGGCAAGGGCGATCGCCACGGACTTGCGGGCGAACCCCTCGATCCCGACGCCGGGCATCTGGAAGTCGGCCAGCACGTCGGCCACCGCCCGCATCGCCTGACTCGGGGCCAACTCGAACGCCGCGCCGAGCAGGTTGCGGTAGAAGACCATGTGCAGGTTCTCGTCGGCGGCGACGCGGGCCAGCAGCGCCTCGCACACCGGGTCGCCGGTCGCCCGGCCGGTGTTGCGGTGCGAGACCCGGGTGGCCAGTTCCTGGAACGACACGTACGCCAGCGAGTGCAGCACCTCGTCGCCGTGGGCATTGGTGTAGCCGGCGGACATGTGCGTCATCCGGGCCCGCTCCAGCGCCACCGGGTCCACCGCCCGGGTCACCGTCAGGTAGTCACGGATGGCGGTGCCGTGCCGCCCCTCCTCGGCCGTCCACCGGTGCACCCAGTTCCCCCAGGCCCCGTCCCGACCGAACAGCGTGGCGATCTCGTGGTGGTACGAGGGGAGGTTGTCCTCGGTCAGCAGGTTGACGACGAGCGCCGTACGGGCCACGTCGGGAACGCGCGAGTCGGACTCCGCCCACGCCGCACCGCCGAGCGGGCCGTCGAAGGTTCGCCCCTCGCTCCACGGGACATACTCGTGCGGGAACCACTCCTTCGCCATAGCCAGGTGCCGGTCGAGGTTCTTCGCCACGACCGGTTCGAGTTCGATGAGCAGGGCGGTCTGGCTGAGTATGGTCACGAGAATCTCCTACGGTGGCGTAACTTACGCCACCGTAGGTTCTCCGCCGCGTACTCGCCAGTAACGGGCCCGCATTCACCCCACCAGGGGCTTGAGGTCGGCGCGGGGCGGGTTCCACTCGCCGGCGGAGGCTGGCTGCTGCTCGCCCGAGCGGATGTCCTTGACCTCGTCCGCCGCGCCCTCGGCGCCGGGGAACCAGACGTACGGGATGCCACGCCGCTCGGCGTACCGGATCTGCTTGCCGAACTTCGCCGCGCTCGGCGACACCTCCGTCGGGACGCCCCGGGACCGCAGCGCGTCGGCGACGCGGTTGCTCGCCGGCCGCTGCTCCTCGCTCGTGACGGCGACCAGCACGCAGGTCGGCACGCTGCGGGAGACCGACAGGGCGCCGGCGCCGAAGAGCAGCCCGAGCAGGCGGGTCACCCCGATCGAGATGCCCACGCCCGGGAAGCTGGTGGCGCCGGAGCTCGCCAGGTTGTCGTACCGGCCGCCGGAGCAGACCGAGCCGAACCGCTCGTAACCGGTCAGCTGGGTCTCGTAGACGGTGCCGGTGTAGTAGTCCAGGCCACGGGCGATCCGCAGGTCGGCCCGGCACAGCCCCGGGGAGTGCGCGGCGGCGGTCTCCACCACCGCGACCAGCTCCTCGATGCCCTCCTCCAACAGCGGCTCGCGCACCCCGAGGGCGCGCACCGCGTCGGCGAAGGACGCGTCCGGCGCGGAGATCTCGGCCAGCGCCAGGCACGCCTTGGCCTGCGCCTCGCTCGCCCCGGCCGTCTCGGCGAGCAGCTCGGCCACCCGCGCCGGGCCGATCTTGTCGAGCTTGTCGACCGCGCGCAGGGCGGCCTCCGGGTCGGTCAGGCCGATACCCCGGTAGAAGCCCTCGCAGATCTTGCGGTTGTTGACCTGGATCGTCACCGGCGGGATCGGCAGCGACCGCAGCGCGTCGCCGATGACCAGCGGCATCTCCGCCTCGTGGTGCGCCGGCAGGGTGTCCCGGTCGACGATGTCGATGTCGGCCTGGACGAACTCCCGGTACCGCCCCTCCTGCGGGCGCTCGCCGCGCCACACCTTCTGGATCTGGTAGCGGCGGAACGGGAACTGGAGCTTGCCGGCGTTCTCCAGCACGTACCGGGCGAACGGCACGGTCAGGTCGAAGTGCAGGCCGAGGGCGTCGTCGCCGGCCGGGCCGTCGGCGTCGGCCTGCAACCGGCGCAGCACGTAGACCTCCTTGGAGGTCTCCCCCTTGCGCAGCAGCTGGTCCAGGGGCTCCACCGAGCGGGTCTCGAGGGGAGCGAAGCCGTACAGCTCGAACGTGGCGCGGATCCGGTCGAGGACGAACTGCTCGATCATCCGCTGCGGCGGCGTCCACTCGGGGAAGCCGGAAATGGGCGTGGGCTTGCTCATCGCGTACTCCTTGGATCCCGCGCGGACAGCGCGGGGAGGTCTCGGTCGCGGCGGCTACAGGCCGCGGGTGGGCGCGGCCGGGCGCGCGGCGTCCGCCCCCGCCACCTCGACGAGGTACGGGTTGGTCGCGCGCTCGCGGCCGATGGTGGTCGCGGGGCCGTGGCCGGGCAGCACCACGGTGTCGTCGGCCAGCGGGAGGACCTTGTCCCGCAGGCTGGCGAGCATCCGGGGCATGCTGCCGCCCGGCAGGTCGGTGCGGCCGATCGAGCCGGCGAAGAGCACGTCACCGGAGAGGCAGATCTGCTCGGCCTCCCAGGGCGAGCCGGCGCCGGGCATCCGGAACAGCACCGACCCGCCGGTATGGCCCGGGGCGTGGTCGACGGTGATCTCCAAGCCGGCCAGGGCGAGGGTGGCCCCGTCGGTGAGCTCGGCCACGTCCTCCGGCTCGGCGTACGGCAGCCGACCGCCGAAGAGCTGGGTGAGGTCCGTCGAGAGCGCCTTGGCCGGGTCGGCCAGCAGCTCGCGGTCGTCGGGGTGCACGTACGCGGTGATGCCCCGGGCGCCGCAGACCGGCGCGACGGAGAAGGTGTGGTCCAGGTGGCCGTGGGTGAGCAGCACGGCGGCCGGGTGCAGGCGGTGCTCGGCGAGCACGGCGTCGAGCCGGTCGATCACCCCGATGCCCGGGTCGACCACCACGCACTGCTCCCCCGGCGCGGTCGCCACCACGTAGCAGTTGGTGCCGAAGGCGTCCGCGGGAAAGCCGGCCACGAGCACGTCCGCTCCCCTTCCGTCGAGCTTCGTCGTCCCTTCCTGGCAGCCTAGTCGCACCGGCGAGCCGGTTACGCCGGCCCACCCGTCCCAAACCGTCCCGCACGTCCCGCACGTCCCGCACGTCCCCGCGCGGCGCAGTGAACAACTCCGATAAGGCCCAGCCCGGACCTCGTACACCACTTTGCCAGTCGGTGGCCGTACACTCTGGCGGGCGTGTGGCGTGGCGCACGAGCCGCCCGACGGGGCGTCAGACCTGGCGCCGGTGACCATCAGGGCAGAGGAAGGGGAGCACGGGTGGCTTCCAGCAGGGACCGGCAGCGCAAACTGGCGCGGGCCAAGCTCGACCGGCAGCTGGCCCGCCGGGCCGCCCGGGCCAGGCGGCGCCGGCGGATCCAGGCTGGCGTCGGCGCGGCGGTGGTGCTCGCGCTGATCGTGGTCGGCTCGGCGTGGGCGCTGGGCGCGTTCGACGAGGATCCGAAGGAGAACGCGGCCGCCGAGGACGTCTGCCTCTGGACCCCGCAGGACGCCACCGCGAACACCAGCCTCAAGGACGTGGGCACGCCCGCCACCAAGGGCCTGCCGACCTCCGGCACCCGGCCGATGACCATCACCACCAACCAGGGCGGCCCGGTCACGGTCGAGCTCGACCTCGCCTCGGCCCCCTGCGCCGGCGCGAGCATCGCCCACCTGGCGAGCCGCTCGTTCTACGACAACACCAAGTGCCACGAGATCACCGCCGAGGGCGCCCTGCGCTGCGGCGATCCCAGTGGCACCGGCCTGGGCGGGCCGACCTACTCGTTCTACGACGACGAGAACGTCCCCGTGCAGCCCGAGGCGAGCCCGTCCGCCAGCCCCGCCCCCGGCCAGCCCCCGGCGTACCCGAAGGGCACGGTCGCGATGATGGCCAACCCGCCGGGCAGCAACGGCAGCCAGTTCCTCGTCTTCTTCAAGGACTACAGCCCCGCCAAGCCGGCCTACTCGGTGATCGGAAAGGTCACCGGCGGGCTCGACGTGATCACGAAGATCGGCGCCCTGCCGACCGTGGACAATGGGAGTGGAGCCAAGGTCAAGCCGAAGACCGACGTGGTGATCCAGAGCCTCACCGTCGGCGAGGCGACGACGGCCCCGGCCGCGACCACGGCGTCCGGCGCCCCGTCGGCCAGCCCCAGCGCGGGCTGACCAGCTCCGCCCGAGATCCGCACCTGCGGCACACGGCCGCGCCCGAGACAGTCCAGGAGGATTGACCGTGACGTCGACGAGAGAGCGGCAGCGCGCGGCGGCGCGCGCCCGGCTCGAGCGGGAGATGGCCGAGCGGGCGGCCAAGGCCCGCAGGCGCCGGCAGACGCAGGCCATCGTCGGGGCCGCCGCGGCCCTGGTGCTCGTGGTCGCCGGCACCGTGTGGCTGGCCACCAGCATCGGCGGCGACGACGACAAGAAGCAGGACACCGCCGCCGCGCCCGGCTTCGTGCAGTGCGCCTGGACGGAGATCCCGAAGGACCAGCGCACCAAGGAGATCAAGGACGTCGGGCTGCCGCAGACGCAGCAGCCGAACACCGGCGTCCAGACCCTGACGTTGGAGACCAACCTGGGTGCCATCACCGCCAAGGTCGACCGGTCCCTCGTGCCGTGCACCGCGGCCAGCTTCACCCACCTGGCCAGCAGGAACTTCTTCGACAACTCCAAGTGCCACCGCCTCGTGACCGAGGGCATCAAGGTGCTCCAGTGCGGCGACCCGAGCGCGACGGGCAAGGGCTGGCGGGAGACCGACGGCACCGGCGGCCCGAGCTACAAGATGGCCGAGGAGAACCTGCCCACCGACAAGCGGCCGCCGTACCCGGAGGGGGTCATCGCGATGGCCAAGTCGCGGGATCCGGGCAGCACGGGCAGCCAGTTCTTCATCGTCTACGGCGACTCGCCGCTGGACCCGGACTACACCGTGCTGGGGACGATCACCGGCGGGATGGACATCGTGAAGGACGTCGCCAAGGCCGGCGACGACAAGGCGTACGCCCAGCAGGCCGGCGGCGGCCACCCGAAGAAGGAGGTCGTCATCAACAAGCTGACGATGAGCGAGCCGCAGGGCTGACGCTCACCCCCACCGCGAAAAGCGCCCGCCGGCCTGGGGCCGGCGGGCGCTTTTCGCGGTGGGCGGGACGCCGCCATGTCGGCGATCTGGCGGTATCCGGCGTGGCGGGACACCGCCACGCCGGCGATGTTGCGGGATCCGGCCGTCAGGCGCCCGAGGTGACCCGGTACGCGTCGAAGACGCCGTCGACCTTGCGCACGGCGGCCAGCAGGTGGCCCAGGTGCTTCGGGTCGGCCATCTCGAAGCTGAACCGGCTCACCGCGACCCGGTCGCGGGTGGTGGTGACGGTGGCGGAGAGGATGTTGACCCGCTCGTCGGAGAGCACCCGGGTCACGTCGGCCAGCAGCTTGTGCCGGTCGAGGGCCTCGACCTGGATCGCCACCAGGAACGTGGAGGCGGAGGTGAGCTTCCAGCTCACCTCGACCACCCGCTCGCCCTGCGCCTTGAGGTCCTCGGCGTTGGCGCAGTCGTCACGGTGCACGCTCACCCCGCCGGAGCGGGTGACGAAGCCGAACACGGCGTCGGGCGGGACCGGGGTGCAGCAGCGGGCCAGCTTGATCCAGACATCGCTGACCCCGCGCACGACCACGCCCGGGTCGTGGCTGCTGGCCCGGCTGCGCGGCGGCCGGGTGGCGACGGCGGTCTCGGCGATGTCCTCCGCCGCGCCCTCCTCGCCGCCGTACGCGGCCATCAGCTTCTGCACCACCGACTGCGCCGAGACCTGGCTGTCGCCGACCGCCGCGTACAGCGACGCCACGTCGGCCAGGTGCAGGTCCCGGGCGATCGACATCAGCGCGTCGGAGGTGAGCATCCGCTGCAACGGCATGCCCTGCTTGCGCATCGCCTTGACGATCGCGTCCTTGCCGGCCTCGATCGCCTCCTCGCGCCGCTCCTTGTTGAAGTACTGACGGATCTTCGTGCGCGCCCGCGGGCTCTTGACGAAGCCCAGCCAGTCCTGCGTCGGCCCCGCCGTGTCGGACTTCGACGTGAAGATCTCGATCACGTCGCCGTTGGACAGCGTCGACTCCAGCGGCACCAGCTTGCCGTTGACCCGCGCCCCGATGCACTTGTGCCCGACCTCGGTGTGCACCGCGTACGCGAAGTCCACCGGCGTCGACCCCGTCGGCAGCGGGATGACGTCGCCCTTCGGGGTGAAGACGTACACCTCCTGGCTGGACAGGTCGAAGCGCAGCGCGTCGAGGAACTCGCTCGGGTCCGCCGCCTCCCGCTGCCAGTCCAGCAGCTGCCGCAGCCAGGTCATCTCGTCGATGTGCGCCGGCGGGCCGACGATCTGGGTGCCCTTGTGCTCCTTGTACTTCCAGTGCGCGGCGATGCCGAACTCGGCGGTGCGGTGCATCGCGTACGTGCGGATCTGCATCTCCACCGGCTTGCCGGTGGGCCCGATGACCGTCGTGTGCAGCGACTGGTACATGTTGAACTTGGGCATCGCGATGTAGTCCTTGAACCGGCCCGGCACCGGCTGCCAGTTCGCGTGGATCACGCCCAGCGCCGCGTAGCAGTCCCGCACCGTGTCGACCAGGATGCGCACCCCGACCAGGTCGTAGATGTCGTTGAAGTCGCGGCCCCGCACGATCATCTTCTGGTAGATCGAGTACAGGTGCTTCGGCCGGCCCGTGACCTCCGCCTTGATCTTCGCGGCCTTGAGGTCGGTGCCCACCTTCTGGGTGACCTGGCGCAGCAGCGCCTCCCGCTGCGGCTGGTGCTCCCCGATCAGGCGGTTGATCTCCTCGTACCGCTTGGGGAACAGCGTGCCGAAGGCCAGGTCCTCCAGCTCCCACTTGATCGTGTTCATGCCCAGCCGGTGGGCCAGCGGGGCGAGGATCTCCAGCGTCTCCTTGGCCTTCTGCTCCTGCTTCGGGCGGGGCAGGAAGGTCAGCGTGCGCATGTTGTGCAGCCGGTCGGCCAGCTTGATCACCAGGACCCGCGGATCCTTGGCCATCGCCACGACCATCTTGCGGATCGTCTCCGCCTTGGCCGCGTCGCCCAGCTTGACCTTGTCGAGCTTGGTCACCCCGTCGACGAGCAGCGCCACCTCGCCGCCGAAGTCCGCCCGCATCTGGTCGAGGGTGTACTCGGTGTCCTCGATCGTGTCGTGCAGCAGCGCCGCGACCAGGGTTGTCGTGTCCATCCCGAGGTTGGCCAGGATGGTGGCCACCGCGAGCGGGTGGGTGATGTACGGATCGCCGGACTTGCGGTACTGGCCGGAGTGCCAGCGGGCCGCCGTGTCGAAGGCGCGCTGGACCAGTCGCGCGTCGGCCTTCGGGTGGTTTTCCCGGTGGCTGGAGATCAGCGGCTCCAGCACCTCGCTGACCTGCGAGGTCTGCCAGGGCGCGTTGAACCGGGCCAGGCGGGCGCGCACCCGCCGGCCCGTCGGCGCGTTGGAGAGGGCGAAGCCGGCGCTCGGCGACGGCTCGCTGGCGCCCCCGGCCGGGAACGGCGCCACGACTCCGGCACCCGGCGTGCCGCCGTCGGCGCGGGCGGGCCCCGCGCCGTTCCCGGGGACCGTGCCCCGGGCGTCAGCGCCCCGGTCGGTCACCGAACCGTCAGCGTCGCCTGTCGGGTGCACCGTGCCCTCCACCGGAGGGACGACATCGTGGGACACCGGCCTCCTCACCGCTCGCCGGGTATGCCAGCCGTGCCGGCCAGCCTGGTCTTCCGCCACCCTGACGGTCACCCGCCCGGGTCAGCAAAGGGCAATGCTACCCGCACGGACGGTGCCCCGCCGCTCCGCCGGACGTACCGGCCGGGGTCCTTCCGACGGCCGTCCGCATCCGACCGGTCAACCGGGCACGGACCGGGCGCCCGGGCCGCCAACCGCGTCCGGACAACCCGGACGTATCGTGATCGACTCCTGACGGCGCGTGGGCGGTCCGCGCCCGGCGGACCCCAGCCACCACCGCAGGACGGACGCTCAGATGCTGAGCAGGGCGTGCACCGGCCGCGGGGCAAGCCGCTCCCGACCCTTGAGGAAGCCCAACTCCATCAGCACCGTGAAGCCGGCGACCGTGCCGCCGGCCCGCTCCACCAGGTCGAGGGTCGCCTCGGCCGTGCCGCCGGTGGCCAGCACGTCGTCGACCACCAGCACCCGGTGGCCGGCCGTGAAGGCGTCCTGGTGCACCTCCAGCGTCGCCTCGCCGTACTCCAGCGCGTACGAGGCGGAGTGGGTGGCGCGGGGCAGCTTGCCGGCCTTGCGCACCGGGACCACGCCGACTCCCGTGGCGTACGCGATGGCCGCCGCGATCACGAAGCCCCGGGCCTCGATCCCGACGACCGCGTCGAACGAGTCCCGCCCGTGGTACGCCACGATCCCGTCGATCACCTCACGGAACACGTCGCCGTCGGCGAAGAGCGGCATCAGGTCCTTGAAGATGACGCCCGGCTTGGGAAAGTCCGGTACGTCCAGCACCCGGCTGGCGACCAGTTCGGCGACCTGCGGGCCGCTGTCTCCCCTACCGCGGCGCTGTGCGTCTCCGTCACGGCGGTCCCGTCTCCCTTCCAACGACGACGGCGTCCTTCACGCCGCCCGCACAGCATGAAGGACGCCGTCGCACCGTTTGCTACCGGGTGCCCGCTCCCGTCAGCGACGCTTCGCGCCGCCCGGCCGGTTGCCGCCGCCGCGGCGGGCGACCGCCCCGCGCGCCGCTCGGGCGCTTGCCGGCCGGCCGGCGCCCACCTTCGGCGCGGCCCGGCCAGGGCCGCCGCCTCCGGGTCGATCGGCTCGTCGGAGGTCTCGGCCCGCGCGCCGCCCTTCCCGGTGGCCTCCGCCCCGGCCAGGGCGGCCCGGCGGGCCAGCACCCGCTTGTTGTGCGCCTGGATCCGCGGCTCGTAGTTCTTGAGGAGCACCAGCAGCGGGGTGGCCAGCAGGATGGACGTCAGGAACGCGACGGCCATACCGACGAAGAGCACCAGGCCGAGATCCTTCAGGGTGCCGGCGCCCAGCAGGCCGGCGCCGATGAAGAGCAGGCCGCCGACCGGGAGCAGCGCGACCACGGACGTGTTCAGCGACCGCATCAGGCTCTGGTTGATCGCCAGGTTCGCCGCGTCGCCGTACGTCTGGTTGTTGTTCGCGGTGATGCCCCGGGTGTTCTCCTGGACCTTGTCGAAGACCACCACCACGTCGTAGAGCGCGAAGCCCAGGATCGTGAGGAAGCCGATGATCGTCGACGGGGTGACCTCGAAGCCGACCAGCGAGTAGATGCCGGCGGTGAGGATCAGGTTCATGAACAGCGAGGAGACCGCGGCCACGGCCATCCGCCACTCGAACCGCAGGATCAGGTAGACCATCACCAGCGCGATGAAGATCACCAGACCGAGCAGCGCCCGCTCCGTGACCTGGCTGCCCCAGGCCTCACTCACCTGGTTGCCGCTGATCTGGGCCGGGTCGATCCCGAACTCGCGGGCGATCTCGGCCTTCACCGCGTTGGCCTGCTCGGCGCTGAGCTGCGTGGTGCGCAGCTCGTAGGAGTCGCCGCCGGGGCCGCCGACCTTCTGCGCGGTGACCACCTTGGCTCCGCCGCCCGCGGTCCCCAACGCGTCGCCGACCTTGAGCTCGGCCTGCTCCAGGGTGCCGACGCTCGCCGGCACCTGGAACGAGTTGCCGCCGGCGAACTCGATGCCCAGGCTGAAGCCGCGCAGGGCGAAGCTGAGCACGGCGACCAGGATCAGCGCGCCGGCGACGGTGAACCACAGCTTGCGCCGGCCCACGACGTCGAGGCCCGCCTCACCCCGGTAGAGGCGGCTCGCCAGCCCACTCTTAGCAGCCATCTCAGGCCTCCTTGACGCGCGAGGTGCGGGTGGCCTGCTCGGTCCGCGGGGGCGGGAGGATCCGGCCGAGACCGCTGACCCGCGGGGACAGGAACGCCCGGGTCCGGGCGAACATCGTCATGATCGGGTGACGGAAGAGGAAGACCACGACCAGGTCGAGGATCGTGGCCAGGCCGAGGGCGAAGGCGAAGCCCTTCACCGCGCCGACCGAGACGACGTAGAGCACCACCGCGGACAGGATGGTGATGGCGTTCGCCGAGATGATCGTGCGGCGCGCCCGGATCCAGGCACGCGGCACGGCGCTACGCGGGCTGCGTCCCTCGCGGATCTCGTCCTTGAGCCGCTCGAAGTAGATGACGAACGAGTCCGCCGCCACGCCGAGCGAGACGATCATGCCGGCGATGCCGGCGAGCGTCAGGGTGAAGCCGATCTGCCGGCCGAGCACCACCAGCGCGCCGAAGACCAGCAGCGCCGACAGCACCAGGCTCAGGAAGATCACCGAGCCGAGCAGGCGGTAGTAGAAGAACGAGTAGATGATGACCAGCAGCATGCCGATGCCGGCGGCGAGCAGGCCCGCGCGCAGGTGGCTGGCACCGAGGGTGGCGGTGACGTTCTGCTGCTCCTGCGGCTCGAAGGTGACCGGCAGCGCGCCGTAGCGGAGCTGGCCGGCCAGCTTGCTGGCCGACTTGTTGTCGAAGTTGCCGGTGATCTGCGAGTCACCGGTCAGTACGCCCTGGATCTCCGGGGACGAGACGATCTTGTTGTCGAGCACCACGGCGACCCGGCACTTGCCGTCCTGGCCCAGCGCGGTCTGGTCGCAGGCCTGGCCGGTGTTGTTGAACGCCTCGCGGGTCAGCTCGGTCCACTTCTTCTGGCCGTCGCCGGTGAAGTTCAGGCTGACCACCCAGGAGCTGGTCTGGTCGAGCACCGCGTTGGCGTCGCTCACGTCGGTGCCGAGCACCTTGCCGACGTCGAGCAGGTATTTTACGGCGCCGTCCTCGCAGGCGACCGCCTTCTGCTTCTCGTCCTTGATCGACGCCGCCGGCCGGTTGTCGAGCTGCTCGCAGCTGATGGTGGGGACGTTGAACTGCATCTCCGGCGACAGCACCGCGACCTCGCGCGGGGTGAGCCTGCCGAACGGCTTGAGCTTCTCCGCCAGCGACGGGTCGGCGGTGAGGTCGGCCGGGCCCTGCAGCCCGCTCGCCGTCTGCCACGCGGCCGCGCCGACCTTCTGCTCGACGGCCTTGCGCTGCTCCTCGACGCCCTGCGGCACCGGCTCGGCACTGGCGCTCGGCGACGGCGCGGCGGCGCTCGGCGAGGCGGAGGCCGACGGGGTGGCGCTCGGGGCCGGCGCCATGCCGCCCTGGCCGCCGGCGCTCGGCGACGCGCCCGCCTTCGCCGAGGGCGCGGCGCTGCCCGATGGCGCCGGGGAGGCGCTGCCGGACGGCGCCGGGGAGGCGCTGCCGGACGGCGCGGGCGACGCGCTGCCGGACGGGGCCGGCGTGGGCGTCGCGGCCGGCGGGGCCGTCTGGCCGCTGCCGTCGGCGGCCTTGAGCACCTTGCGGAAGCGCAGCTCGGCCGCGTCGCCCACGTCCCCGAGGTCCCGGTTCTCGCCGGGCAGGGAGATGACGATGTTCCGGTTGCCCTCGGTGACCACCTCGGCCTCGGCCACGCCGAAGGCGTTGACCCGGCTCTCGATGATCTGGCGGGCCTCCTCCAGGTTCTCCCTCGTCGGGGGCCTGCCGTCGAGGCTGTTCGTCGCCTCCAGCGTCATCCGGGTGCCGCCGATCAGGTCCAGGCCGAGCCGCGGCTCGAGCCGGTCCTTCCAGCCACCCGTGGCGCCGCCCGCGAAGAAGACCAAAAGATAGAGGACGACGAAGATGAGCCCGAGCACGGCGAGCTGCCGTCCGGGCCGCATCTGTCCCTGAGGTGGTGCCACGGCTGTCCTGTCTCCCTGTACGGCCGCGCCGCGGGCGCGGCAGCGACGGTTGTCGGGCCGGGGATCCGGCGACGTGTCTGTGCTGGCCGGCAACCCGACGCCGGCACGACGGCCCAGGGGCCGGCGCGGGTGCGCCGACCGGCGGTCGTCGCGCGCCGGCGTCGGGTGTCGACCCAACTATCCAGTTTTAGCGGCGCCTTCGCTGCCCCGTCGGGCAACGGAGGTCACTCCTTGACGGTCTCGGCTTCCTCGACGGCCGGCTCGGTCGACTCGACCCGCTCGGCCTGGCTGACCACCCGGGCGATGGCCGGACGCGCGTACCGGGTCTGCACGCCGGGAGCGACCTCGAGCAGGACGGTGTCGTCGTCGACGCCGGTCACCGTGCCGTAGAGACCGCCGATGGTGACCACCTCGTCGCCGGGGGCGAGGGCGGACTGCATCTGCTGCGCCTCGCGGCGGCGCTTCTGCTGGGGGCGGATCATCATGAAGTACATGACGCCGAAGAGCAGGGCGATCATGAGGAGCGGCATGAGGCTGCCGCCTCCCCCGCCGCCCGCTGCTGCGTAGAGCACGGTTACTGACCTTCCCATTGGCCCCGGCCCGGCACGAGTGGCGCCGGAGCGGAGGCGGATTCTCACGTCCTGTACAGACCGCGGCGAGTCTAGTCGCTGCGCCTGGGAACGCCGAATGCGACGCAGATCACGATGGGATCACGGCTGACCGGCGGCGGCATCGGGCGCGGCGGAGAACAGATCCGGCGCGGAAGGGGAGACGGGACCAAATGTACCATTCGGCGGCGTACGCCCCAGATGCTGCCAGGCAGCCTCGGTGGCCACCCGCCCCCGGGGCGTACGCGCGAGCAGCCCGGCCCGCACCAGGAACGGCTCGCACACCTCCTCGACGGTGTCCGGCTGCTCTCCCACCGCGACCGCCAGGGTGGACAGGCCCACCGGGCCGCCGCGGAACGAGTCGACCAGGGCCGTGAGCACCGCCCGGTCGAGCCGGTCCAGGCCGAGCGCGTCCACGTCGTACACGGCCAGGGCCGCCCGGGCGGTCTCCACGGTCACCACGCCGTCGGCCCGGACCTCGGCGAAGTCGCGGACCCGGCGCAGCAGCCGGTTGGCGATCCGGGGGGTGCCCCGGGAGCGGCCGGCGATCTCGGCGGCGCCGCCGTCGGTGATCGGCACGCCCAGGATGCGCGCCGAGCGGCGCAGCAGCGCCTCCAGGTCGGCCGGCGAGTAGAAGTCCAGGTGCGCGACGAAGCCGAAGCGGTCGCGCATCGGCCCGGTCAGCAGCCCGGACCGGGTGGTCGCGCCGACCAGGGTGAACGGCTCGACGTCCAGCGGGATCGCCGTGGCGCCCGGGCCCTTGCCGACGATTACGTCGACCCGGAAGTCCTCCATCGCGCTGTACAGCAGCTCCTCCGCCGGCTTGGCGATGCGGTGAATCTCGTCGATGAACAGCACGTCGCCCTCGGCGAGACTGGTCAGGATCGCCGCCAGGTCGCCGGAGCGCTCGATGACCGGGCCGCTGGTCACCCGGATGCCCGAGCCCAGCTCGGCCGCCACGATATTGGCCAACGTCGTTTTCCCGAGGCCAGGCGGCCCGGACAGGAGGATGTGGTCCGGCGGGGAGCCGCGCCGCATCGCGCCCTTGAGCAGCAGGTCGAGCTGGTCGCGGACCCGGTGCTGGGCGATGAACTCCTCCAGCCGCTTGGGCCGGACGCTGGCCTCCGCGTCCCGCTCGGCGTCGCTGACGTACGCCGAGACGAGGTCCTCCCCCGTCATCGGGTCCGGCCGAGGAGGCGGATGGCCTGCTTGAGCAGGACCGGCACGGGCGGGGGCGCGCCGTCGACCGTCTCGGCGACGGCGGCCACGGCCTGATCGGCCTGGGCGGCCGCCCAGCCGAGCCCGACGAGGGCCTGGCGGACCTGGTCGGGCCACGCGCCCGCGGTCACCCCGACGGCGCCGTCCGGCGCCACCGGCACTGGGCCGATCCGGTCACGCAACTCCAGGACGAGGCGCTCGGCGCCCTTCTTGCCGATGCCGGGCACCCGGGTCAGGGCGGCGGTGTCGGCGTTGGCGATCGCCTTGCGCACGGCGTCCGGGGTGTGCACGGCGAGCACCGCCTGGGCCAGCCGGGGCCCCACTCCGCTGGCCGTCTGGAGCAGCTCGAACAGCTGCTTGGCGTCGTCGTCGGCGAAGCCGTACAGGGTGAGCGAGTCCTCCCGGACCACCAGGCTGGTCGCGAGCCGGGCCGGCTCGCCGACCCGCAGCTCGGCGAGGGTGGCGGGAGCGCACTGCACCGCGAGGCCGACCCCGCCGACCTCCACCACCGCGTGGTCCGGACCGGTCGCGGTGACCGTGCCGCGCACACTGGCGATCATCGTGTTCCTCCTCGTCGGGCCCGGTCGGCCGCGGCGGCCAGCTTCGAGCGCGTCCCGCCGCGCCAGACGTGGCAGATGGCCAGTGCGAGGGCGTCGGCGGCGTCGGCCGGCCGCGGCGGCTCGGGCAGCCGCAGCAGCCGGGTGACCATGGCCGTCATCTGCGCCTTGTCCGCCTGGCCGGAGCCGGTGACGGCCGCCTTCACCTCGCTCGGAGTGTAGGTCTGCACGGGCAGCCCGGCCCGGGCGCCGGCCAGCACGGCGATGCCGCTGGCCTGCGCGGTGCCCATCACCGTGCGGACGTTGTGCTGGCTGAACACCCGCTCGACGGCGACGCTGTCGGGGCGGTGCTCGGCGACCAGCCGGGTGAGCGAGGTGTCCAGGTGCAGCAGGCGCGCCGGCAGCCCGTCCTCGGGATCGGTGTGGACGACGTAGTAGGCGACCAGGGTGCAGGGGCGACCCGGCACGCCCTCGACCACGCCGACCCCGCACCGGGTCAGCCCCGGGTCGACGCCCAGCACGCGCACGCCGCCTCCTCCCCGACCGTCGGCAGTACGTGTGTTCGACACCCTACTGGTCGCCCCGGACGCCCGCCGCCGGGGACACGCCGGCCGGGGCCGTGACGAGGTTCCCGCCGGCAGGCCGGCGGCCAGCTCCCCCACCACCGGCGACCCGTCGAGGGGCCGAACGCGGTGAGCCCGCCACACAGTTCGGCCGGCGAGTATGTGTCGCCACCCCATGTGCGTTGGGCCACGCAACTCGTAACTTCTTGCGCCATGACGGCAGAACCCGTGGCGGTCCCCCACGTCGTACAGGTCGACCTGACCGGTCGCACCGCCCTCGTCACCGGCGGTGGCAGCGGCATCGGCCGGGCCTGCGCACTGCGGCTGGCCGCGGCCGGCGCGTCCGTGCTGGTGGTCGACCGCAACGTCGAGGCGGCCAAGGAGGTCGCGGCCGAGGCGGACGGCCGGGCCGAGGGGGTCGACCTGGCCGACGCGTCGGCGGTCGACCGGCTCGACGCCGCGGTGGACATCGTGGTCAACAACGCCGGGTTGCAGCACGTCGCGCCGGTGCAGGACTTCCCGGCCGAGCGCTTCGCCGACATCCACCGGGTGATGGTGGAGGCGCCGTTCCTGCTCGTCCGGCGCGCCCTGCCGCACATGTACGCCCGGGGCTGGGGCCGGATCGTCAACATCTCCTCCGTACACGGGCTGCGCGCCTCGGCGTACAAGTCGGCGTACGTCTCCGCCAAGCACGCCCTCGAGGGGCTGTCGAAGGTGGTCGCGTTGGAGGGCGCGGCGCACGGGGTGACGGCGAACTGCATCAACCCGGCGTACGTGCGGACCGCGCTGGTGGAGAGCCAGATCGCCGACCAGGCGGCCACCCACGGCATCCCGGAGTCCGAGGTGGTGGAGAAGATCATGCTGGCCCGGGCCGCGATCAAGCGGCTGATCGAGCCGGAGGAGGTCGCGGAGCTGGTCGCCTACCTGTGCTCCCCGCCGGCCTCGTTCATCACCGGCGCCTCGATCGCCCTCGACGGGGGCTGGACGGCGAACTAGTGGCGCCCCGCACAATGTCGGTCATGTCGTCGCCGGTGGAGTTCCTGGAGCTGCTCGCCCGCGAGGCGGCCGCGGTCGAGTTCGAGGGGCCGCTGGTCGCCGCCCGGGCCGCCGGCCTGCCCGCCGACCGGCTGGCGGAGCTGGAGCAGGCCAAGGTGGTGGCGCTTCGGGTCCGCGCGCTGCTGGAGCGCCGGCGCCGCCGGGAGATCGAGCTGTCCGGCCTGTACGACACGGCGAGCGACCTGGCCGGCCTGCGCGACCTCGACGACGTGCTGCGGGCGATCGTGCACCGGGCCCGCAACCTGCTCGGCACCGACGTGGCGTACATGACGCTGAACGACGACGAACGCGGCGACACGTACATGCGGGTCACCGACGGCTCGGTCTCGGCGCGCTTCCAGCGGCTGCGGCTGCCGCTCGGCGCCGGCCTGGGCGGCCTCGTGGCCCAGTCCGGCACCCCGTACGTCACCGCGAACTACCCGGAGGACGACCGCTTCCACCACACCGGCGAGATCGACGCCGGGGTGGGCGAGGAGGGCCTGGTGGCGATCCTCGGGGTGCCGTTGCGGCTGGGCTCCACCTCGATCGGGGTGCTGTACGCGGCCAACCGCTCGGCGCGGCCGTTCGCCCGCGAGGAGGTGGCGCTGCTGGTCTCCCTCGCGG
This sequence comes from Micromonospora olivasterospora, assembly GCF_007830265.1. Lineage (NCBI taxonomy): Bacteria > Bacillati > Actinomycetota > Actinomycetes > Micromonosporales > Micromonosporaceae > Micromonospora > Micromonospora olivasterospora. The sequence continues at coordinate 4,756,746 of NZ_VLKE01000001.1, read as the reverse complement.
CGCACGCGGCCGTGGCCATCGACACGGCCCGGCTGCTGGCCGAGACCCGCGCGGCCCTGGAGGAGCTGTCGGCGGCCAACACCACGATCCGCGCCCACAGCACTTCCGTGGAGCGGGCGGCGGCGGCCCACGACCGGATGACCGCGCTGGTGCTGCGCGGCGGCGGGGTGGAGGACGTGGCGTCCGCGGTGACCGACGTGCTCGGCGGGACGCTGCTGGCGCTCGACGCCGACGGCCGGCGGCTGGCCCGGGTGGGCGAGATCGAGGAGCCCGACCGGGCGGACCTGGTCGAGGCGGTGGCGGCGTCGCGCACCGAGGGGCGCAGCGTCCGTCGCGGCCCGCTCTGGTACGCGGCGGTCGTGGCGGGTGCGGAGAACCTGGGCGCGCTGGTGCTGCGCCCCGACGGCGAGCTGGCCGGCGCCGACCAGCGGATCCTGGAGCGGGCCGCGCTGGTCACCGCGCTGCTGCTGCTGTTCCGCCGGACGGTCGCCGAGGCGGAGGGGCGCGTGCGGGGCGAGCTGCTCGACGACCTGATCGCCCGGCCGCTGCGGGACACCGACGCGCTGCGCAGCCGGGCCCGCCGGCTCGGGGTGGACCTGGACGCCCCGCACGTGCTCGTCGCGGTCGACGACGACGCGATCGCCGCGACCGGGTCGGCCCGGCAGCGGGTGCTGTCCTGGGCCACCACGTACGCCTCGACCCGCGGCGGCCTGGCCGCGGCGCGCGACGGCCGGGTGGTGCTGATGCTGCCCGGCCGCGACACCGGCGCCGCCGCCCGCGCCGTGTCGCGGGACCTGTCCCGGATCACCGGGCGGCCGGTGACCGCCGGGGCGAGCGGCCCGTCGACCGGGCCGGCGTCGCTGGCGGCCGTCTTCCAGGAGGCGGACCGCTGCCTGACGGCGCTGGGCGCGCTCGGCCGGGCCGGGCAGGGGGCGAGCACGGCCGAACTGGGCTTCGTCGGGCTGCTGCTCGGGGCCGTGGGCGGGGACCGGGGCGACCGGGACGTGGCCCGCTTCCTGGCCGCCACGGTCGGGCCGGTGGTGGACTACGACGCCCGGCGGGGCACCGCCCTGGTCCGGACGCTGGAGGCCTACTTCGGGGTGGGCGGGAGCCTGGCCCGGGCGGCCGAGCTGCTGCACGTGCACGTCAACACGGTGACGCAACGGCTGGAGCGCGTCGGCCAGCTCCTCGGCGCGGACTGGCAGAAGCCGGAGCGGGCCCTGGAGGTGCAGCTGGCACTGCGCCTGCACCGCCTGCGTACGCCCTCCGGCTGAGCCGGCCGGGCTCCGGCGCTCAACGGGCGCGGATGCCCTCCAGCACGCCGTCGACGATCCGCTCCGGGAGCAGGCCCTCGTCCAGGTCGGGGTGCCAGCGCAGCAACCGCTGGATCAGCATCGGGCCGGTGAGCAGGGCCATCGCCACCTCGACGTCCAGGTCGGCCCGCAGCTCGCCGCTGCGCATCCCGCGGCGGAGCACCTCGCGCATCAGCGTCCGGCGGGGCTCGATGATGTTCTGGTACAGCTGGTACTGCTCCGGGCTGCGGTTCGCCTCGGGCACGAGGTACGGCATGATCTTCGCGGCCCGGGGGTCGATGTGGTGGCCGACCGCGCCGACCAGCAGCACGAGGTCGTCCCGGACGGAGTGGCCGGCCGGCTGCGGCACGATGCCCTTGAGCCGGCGCAGCGCGTCGATCAGCAGCGCGTTCTTGCCGGGCCAGCGGCGGTAGATGGTGTTCTTGCCGACCCCGGCCCGGGCCGCGATCGCCTCGATCGTCAGCGTCTCGATCGTGTTGCCGTCGGCGAGCAGGTCGAGGGTGGCCTCCACGATGGCCTCGTCCGCGCGGACGCTCCGCGGTCGCCCGGGCGACCGCGGAGCCTCGGCGGCAGATGTCATGTCCGACATTGTCGCCGAACCTACGGGGTTCCAGCCAACTCCGGCTCGCCGGCCACCGGCGCGGGCGCCGGTCGGCCCCGGCGCGGCCGGGCAGCCAGCGCAGCGCGACCACGACGCCGAGCGCGGCGACCGCCGCGGAGAGCGCCGCGGCCCAGTGCATGGCCGAGACGAAGGCGTGGTCGGCCGCCGCGACGAGGTGCGGCGCCGCCGGCCCGAGCTGGCCCGCCACCGCGTACGCCCCGGAGATCGACTCGCCGGCCGCCTCGTGGGCCTGGGCGGGCAGGCCACGCAGGGCCGGCGCGACGTCGTCCCGGTACACGGCCGACAGCACCGAGCCGAGGACCGCCACGCCCAGCGCGCCGGCCACCTGCCGGACGGTGTTGCTGACGGCCGAGCCGACGCCCGCCTTCTCCCGCGGCAGCGCCGACATGATCGACTCGGTGGCCGGCGGCATGATGTTGGCCATCCCCGCGCCCTGGAGGAAGTACAGCACCAGGATCGCCCAGATGGGGGTGCCCGCGTCGACGAACGCGAACGCCCCGAGGGCCACGACGGTCAGCGCCAGCCCGACGACCGCCACCGCCCTGCCCCCGTACCGGCGGACCATCGCCGCGCTGCGCGGGGCGAACACCAGCTGGGCGACGGCGAACGGCAGGAAGAGCAGGCCGGTCTCCAGCGGGCTGTAGCCGCGCACCAGTTGCAGGTAGAACGAGCTGAAGAACATCACACCCATCGCCGCGAAGAAGATCAGCCCGACCATCGCCACCGGCGCCGCGAAGCGGGGCACCCGGAACAGCCGGACGTCCAGCGACGGGTGGTCGCTGCGCAGCTCGTGCGTGACGAACCAGGCCAGCATCGCCAAGCCGCCCACGAGCGACGCCCAGACCAGCGGCCGACCGAAGCCGTGCTCACCGCCGTCGATGATGCCGTACGTGAGCGCCACCAGCCCCACCACGGACAGCAGCACGCCGGCCAGGTCGACCCGTCCGGGGTCGGGGTCGCGGGACTCGGGCACCAGCAGGGCGACCAGGACCACGCCCAGCGCCACCACGGGCACGTTGATCAGGAACACCGAGCCCCACCAGTAGTGCTCCAGCAGCGCGCCGCCGAGGATCGGGCCGATCGCGACGGCGAGGCCGACCGCCCCGGCCCAGATGCCGATCGCTCGGCCGCGTTCCCGCGGGTCGAAGACGTTGGAGATGATCGAGAGGGTCACCGGCATGATCGCCGCCCCGCCCACGCCCATCAGCGCGCGCGCCGCGATCAACTGGCCGGGGTTCTGGGCGTACGCCGACAGCAGCGACGCCAGCCCGAAGAACGCCAGGCCGATCAGCAGGAACCGCCGGCGGCCGGCACGGTCGCCGAGGACGCCGAAGGTGAAGAGCAGGCCGGCGAAGACCAGGGTGTACGAGTTGATGGACCACTCCAGCTCGCCCTGGGTGGCGCCGAGCCCGTGCACCGGGTCGGCGAGGGTGCGCAGGGCGACGTTCAGGATGGTGTTGTCGAGGACGACGACGAGGAGGCTGATCACCAGCACCCCGAGGATCGCCCACCTCCTCGGGTGTCCGGTGTTCTCGTGCGGTTGCATGTGCGGCGTTCTCCCCCCGGATTCCCCCGCGACGCGCAATACGATACGGGGCAGACTCGTAACGCCGTTGAGCGTATGCGAGAGCATTTCGATACGGAACCGGTTCGTATCGTTTGTGCGCCAGGTCACCCGGCGGCGCCCCGATGTCGGCGACATGGGGGTGTCCGAGCCCTCCGGATGCCGCCATATCGGCGACACGGCGTCGATGTGCGCGACTGAGCCCGTCGTGCAGACGGTGCAGGCGCCAACTGCGCGACCGACCCCCAGATCCCACGCCGGAACAGCAGCACGACGAGTACGAAGATGCCGCCGGTGACCAGGCCGATCGCCTCGAACCCGGAGAACGACAGCCAGTCCTCCAGGCGGACGACGAGCGCCGAGCCGAGCACCCCGCCCCACAGCGTGCCGATGCCGCCGAGCACCACGACGATGACCGCCTTGCCGGAGGTGGTCCAGTGCAGCACGTCGAGCGAGACGAACCGGTGGCCGATGGCGAAGAGCCCGCCGCCGAGCCCGGCGAGGAAACCGGAGAGCACGAACGCCGTCAGCTTGTAGCGGTGCACCGGGTAGCCCAGCGCCCGCGCCCGGGCCGGGTTGTCCCGGATGCCGACGAGCACCCGGCCGAACGGCGAGTGCACTGCCGTTGCGCAGGAAGAGGTCGTTGACCTCCTTGCCCTCCAGGCCCTTGACCACGGCGTCCGCGTCGTCGGTGCCGGCGGCCTGCACCGCCTCCAGGTACTGCAGCGCGGCGGAGTAGTTGGCGGCGTGCGCGAAGGGGGGACGGGTGCCGGTCTCCTTCTGGAAGCGGTCGGCCCACTCCCGGTTCTGCTGGTCGAAGTTCCAGTACCACGCGTCGGTGTAGGTGGTGCCGGCCAGCGCCGCCGGGGTCAGCGAGTGGATGTCGGTGATGAACATCAGGCCCACGGCCAGGCCGATGCCCTTGTCCCGCAGCTTGAACTCGTTGTACTGCTTGACGACGTTGACCAGCTCGGCGCCGGCCTGCATGGTGCCGAGCACCTGCGGCTTCGGGTTCAGGGTCGGGGCCTTGAGCAGGAAGGAGGAGTAGTCGCCGCTGGTGTTCGGGAACGGGGCGCCGCCGACCACGGTGCCGCCGGCCGCGCCGATCGCCGCGGAGAAGTTCTTCTCCATGTCCTGACCGAAGGCGTAGTTCGGGTACAGGATGTACCAGTTCTTGCCGACCTGCTGGGTGGTCACCGTGCCGGTGCCGTGGGCCAGCATGTACGTGTCGTACGCGTAGTGGAACGTGTACCTGTTGCAGCTCTTGCCGGTCAGGTCGGTGGTGGCCGCGCCGATGTTGAAGTAGAGCCTCTTCTTCTCCTTGGCCACGTCGGCGACCTTCAGGGCGGCCGAGGAGGTCGGCACGTCGAGAATGGCGTCCGCGCCCTTGCGGTCGATCATCTCCTGGGCCTTGGTGTTGGCCACGTCCGGCTTGTTCTGGTGGTCAGCGGTCTCCACCGCGATGTTCCTGGTCACCGCCTTGTCGCCGTACTTCGCCTTGAAGTCGGCGATGGCCATCTCGACGGCCTTGACCGAGTTCTTCCCGGACAGCTCCGAGTACGCCCCGGATTGGTCGTTGAGCACGCCCAGCACGATCTTGTCGCCGGTCAGCTTCTGGTCCCCCGACGACTGGGGGCCACCGCCACCGCAGCCGGCCGCCAGCACCACCGCGGCCGACGCCGCGGCCACACCCACGGTCCTACGCATGTCCGTCCCTCCATCCGCGCGCGCCGCGCGGCCTCGCGTCGACATCAGATTCCGAGGTACGCCAGCAGCTCGCGCTCCCGCGAGCGCACCTCGGAGTTGTCCATCGCCTCCGCGATCCGTCCCTCGGCCAGCAGGTAGTGCCGGTCGGCGACGCCGGTGGCGAAGTGCAGGTTCTGCTCGACCAGCAGCACGGTCACGCCGTGCCGCTTGGCCTCGCGCAGCAGGTCACCGACCTGCTGCACCAGCAGCGGGGAGAGCCCCTCGGTGGGCTCGTCGCAGAGCAGCAGCCGGGCGCCCATCCGCAGCACCCGGGCCAGGGCGAGCATCTGCTGCTCGCCGCCGGAGAGCTGGGTGGCCGCCGAGTCGCGGCGGCCGTACAGGGCGGGGAACGCCTCGTACACCCGCTCCAGCGGCCACGGGTCGGGGCCGACCCGGGGCGGCAGGGTGAGGTTCTCGGTGACGCTGAGCGTGGCGTAGCTGCCCCGGTCGTCGGGGACCCAGCCGAGCCCGAGCCGGGCCCGCCGGTGCGCGGGCAGCCGCGTGACGTCGCGGCCGTCGAGTTCCACCCTGCCGCTCTGGCCGGCGTGCAGCCCCAGCACGCAGCGCAGCAGGGTGGACTTGCCGGCGCCGTTGCGCCCGACGAGGGTCACCACCTCCCCGGCGGCGACGTCGAGGCTGACCTCGCGCCAGCACCCGCGCCTCCCCGTACCAGGCGGAGAGGTTCTCAATGCGCAGCATCGGCGGCTCCCAGGTAGGCGGTGATCACGCGCTCGTCGGCGCGGACCTGCTCGTACGGGCCCTCGACCAGCACCTTGCCGGCCTGCAGGACGGTGACGGTGTCGGCGAGCCGGCCGACCACGCTCATGTTGTGCTCGACCATGACCACCGTCCGGCCCTGCCGGATCCGGGAGATCAGCTCCACGGTGCGGTCGACGTCCTCCAGCCCCATCCCGGCGGTCGGCTCGTCGAGCAGCAGCACCTTGGGGTCGAGGGCGAGGGCGATGGCCAGTTCGAGGGCCCGCTTGCGCCCGTACGCGAGAACCTCGGCCGGGGCCTCGGCCAGCTCGGCGAGGCCGACCATGCCCAGCAACTCGTCGGCGCGGTCGCGGTAGCGGCGCATCAGCGTCGCCGAGCGCCAGAACCGCCAGCCGAGCCCGCTGGGCGACTGCAGCGCCAGCTCGACGTGCTCCCGCGCGGACAGCTGCGGGAACAGGCTGGTGATCTGGAAGGACCGGGCCACCCCGAGCCGGGCGACCTGTTCCGGCGGGAGGCCGGTGACGTCCCGGCCGGCCAGCTCGATCCGCCCGCCGGTGGGCCGCAGGAACCCGGTGAGCAGGTTGAACAGGGTCGTCTTGCCGGCGCCGTTCGGGCCGACCAGGGCGTGCACGCTCTCCGGCGCCACGTCGAGGTCGACGCTGTCGACCGCCCGGAAGCCCCGGAAGTCGCGGGTCAGCCCGCGAGCCGTCAGGACCGCTTGCCCGGCCATCGCCACACCCTCCGCAGGTCCGTCGCGTCGGCCGGTCGGTGACAGTGGTCACAGGGCCGTCGCGTGCAGGAAACCTACGGCGGGCCGAAGGAGTCGAGCCATGCCGATTCCCCACACATTCACCCCAACGGATGCGGGTACCCCCGCCATAGGGTGCCCACCCGGGCACCCCCTCGACGGCGGGCGATCGGGATCGTCGGCCGCCGATATACGGGGACATGTGGCGGCGCCACCGGCCCGCCGGCATCCCCGGGAACCCGCGCCAGGTATGCCCGCGCCGCCCGACGCCTTGCCCAAGACGGCTACCTTGATCATCGACTAGCCGCCCCCCGTGAAAGGCCCCGCGCCCATGCCGTCCGGCTTCACCTTCGCGATCGTCATCGCCGTCGCCGCATTCATCGCCGCCGCCGTCGCACTCCTGAACCCGCGCCCGACGGTCCGGAAGCCCGCCTTCCTGACGGCGGCCGGCGCCCTCGCCGGGGCCCTCCTGCTCACGGCAGCGTCGAGCGCCCACTCGGTACCCATCCGCTCGGTCGGAATCGTGACCAGCTTCGGCAAGCCGACCGGTGAGGTCACCGGGTCCGGGCTGAAGTGGGTCGCGCCGTGGCAGCGGGTCGGCGAGTGGGACGCCGGGCGGCAGAAGTACGACCACATCGGCAACGACAAGTGCGTCCGGGTGCGTACCAGCACCCTCGCCGACGCGTGCGTCGAGGTGCTGGTGGAGTGGCAGGTCCGGCCCGAGAACGCCGCGCAGCAGTTCATGAACTACAAGGGCGACTTCGACAGCTTCCGCGGGCAGCGGGTCGGCGTCCAGCTCGACAGCGCCGTGAACGACGCCTTCTCCTCCTACAACCCGCTCGAGCGGATCGACGCGAAGACCGGCAACCTGAACGTCGACCTCAAGCCGTTCGCCGAGAGCATCAAGACCAACGCCAAGGGCCGGTTGGCCGAGGACGTCGACATCCTGTCGGTCACCATCACCCGGGTCAACCACGACGACAAGACCGAGGGCAACATCAAGGCGTTCCAGGACAAGCTCGCCCAGACCCGCAACCTCGAACAGGACCGCCGCAACGCCGAGATCCAGAAGCAGATCACCGAGACCAACGCCAAGGTGGACAAGGTGACCCGCTGCCTGGAGATCGCCGAGAAGAACGGCAGCACGCCGGGCCTGTGCATCAACCCGGGCATCGTCACCGGCGCCGGCAGGTGAGCGTCCGCCCACGCCCGGGTGGCCGGCGTGGGCGGCGTGGGCGGCGTGGGCGGCGTGGGCGGCGTGGGCGGCGTGGGCGGCGTGGGCAGCGTGGGCAGCGTCAGGCGGTCAGCGCGTCGAGGGCGAGGTCGACGTCCTCCTCCGTGGTGTACAGGTGGAACGAGGCGCGGACCCGCCCGGCGCGGACCGCCGCCCGGACCCCGGCCCGCTCCAGCTTCTCCCGTGCGCCGGGCACCTCGACCGTGACGATCGCGCTGTCCCCCGGCGGGCGGCCCAGCCCGGCGAGGAAACGGTTGGCCAGCGCCACGTCGTACCGGTGCACCGCCGGCACGCCGATCTCGGCGAGCAGTTCCAGGGCGGGTGCCGCCCCCACCCAGCTGAACCACGCCGGGGAGAGGTCGAACCGGCGGGCGTCGCCGGCCAGCCGCAGCGGCGGACCGTAGTAGGCGGAGTACGGGTCGTCGGCGGCGTACCAGCTCGCCGCGTCGGGGCGCAGCCGCTCCCGCAGCGCCGGCGCCAGGTAGGCGAAGGCGGTGCCGCGGGGCGCCATCAGCCACTTGTACGCCCCGACCGCCACCACGTCCGCCCGGCTCGCGTCGAACGGCAGCCAGCCGCAGGCCTGGGTCGCGTCCACCGCCACGAGCGCGTCGTGCGCGCCGGCGGCGGCCATGATCCCGTCGTGGTCGGCCACGGTGCCGTCGCCGGACTGCACCAGGCTGAACGCCACCAGGTCGGTGTCGGCGTCCACCGCGTCGGCGAGCCGGGCCAGCGGCACCGTCCGCACCTCAACGCCCCGCTCGGCCTGCACCAGCCAGGGGAAGAGGTTGGAGGTGAACTCGACCTCCGGCACCACCACCGTGGCCCCGGGCGGCAGCGCCGCCGCGACCGGGGCGAGCAACTGGGAGACGCTGCCGCCGATCGCGACGTCCGCGGCGGGCACGCCGACCAGCCCGGCGAAGGCGGACCGGGCGCGGCCGGCCGCGTCGTTCCAGCCCTCCCAGGAGGTACGCCCCACCCGCCAGTCGGCCAGCGCCTCCGTCAGCGCCGCGTACGCGGGGTCCGGCGGTAACCCGTAGCTGGCGGTGTTCAGCCAGCCCGGCTCCGGCTGCCACAGCTTCCGTGCCTGTTCCAGCTCCATGCCGTGACGCTAGGGCGCCGACGGGGTGACGGTCAGCGCCCAATTCGCCTTTGGTGGCCCCGCCGCCCCGCGGTCGGATCCCGGCGGGGCGGCGGGGCCGGCGGGTCAGGCCCGCGCGCCGGTGAGCTGCGACGGGGCGGCCTCCGGCGGGGCCGCGGACGGGTCGGCGGGACCGTGGGCGTCGTATTCGTCCAGCATGCTCGTCTCGTCGAACGGGCGCTCGCCGGCGAGCACGGCCCGGGCCTGCTCCCGGTCGAACTCCCCGGTCCAGGTGCCGACGAGCACGGTCGCCACGGCGTTGCCGGCGAAGTTGGTCAGCGCCCGGGCCTCGGACATGAACCGGTCGATGCCGACGATCAGCCCCACCCCGTCCAGCAGGTCGGGCCGGTGCGACTGGAGGCCGCCGGCCAGGGTGGCCAGGCCGGCGCCGGTCACCCCGGCGGCGCCCTTCGAAGCGATGATCATGAACACGAGCAGGCCGAGCTGCTGGCCGATCGACATCGGCCTGCCCATCGCGTCGGCGACCGGCCAGCGGGGGGGGAGGCGGTAGAGGGCGGGCAGGGCCAGCAGGTTCCGCAGCACCCGGGCCCGGCCAGCGCGGAAGTCCGGGTCCGGCACGTGCGCGTACTCCCGGCGCGGGTGGCGCCGAGCCGCGACCTGGTCCGCCTGCTCCGCGCAACGAACCTCCGCCGCCCCGCCCCGCCCCCGCCCCCGCCCCCGCCCCTAGACACTCGCCGATCTTGCACTTTGTGCCCTCAATTTGTCTCGGCTGGACCCTTTTGTCGGGGCCAAAAGTGCAAGATCGCGGGGGTAAGGGGTGGGGGTGGGGGTGGGGGTGGGGCGGGGGTGGGGGTGGGGGTGGGGGGTAGGTGAGGTGGGTTAGTTCGCGGGTCAGGTTGGATCTGGCTCGGGGGGCCCAGGTGGTGACCAGCAGACCCTGGGTGTGGTGCTGCGGTCGCTGTCCCGCGACACCGGCCGGTCCGCCACGGAGGTGGGCAGGCTCACGGCATCTCCCGGGTCACCGCCCGCCGCTACCTGGAGTACCTGGTGACCGTCGAGCGGGCGGTCCGCGCCCCCCGCTACGGCACCCCCGGGCGCCCGGAGGTGGAGTACCGCACGGCGTGACCCGCCCACCGGGGGCGGCCCTGGCCGGGACGGCCCGTCAGCTGACGTTGGCCGGGCCGAGGACGCTCTTCAGGTCGCCCATCAGGGCGGTGGTGGGCGCGACCCGGAACAGCCCCATCCGCCACGTCTCGATCTTGCCGCCGATGCGCAGCTTGACGTGTACCTCGGTGTCGCCGGGGTGCAGCACCAGGGTTTCCTTGAGCCGGTCGGCCAGGGGTGGCGTGAACCGGTTGGCCGGGATGGTGAGGCTGACGGGTTTGCTGGCCGGGTTGCTGGTGATGTCGGGCATCTGCATGTCCATCGCCATGATGCGCGGGGTGTCGTCGCGGCGGTCCACCCGTCCCTTGACCACGACGATGGCGTCCTCGGCGATGTACTGGCCGATCACCTCGTAGGTGTTGGGGAAGAACAGGGTCTCGACGCCGCCGGCGAGATCCTCCAGGGTGGCCGAGGCCCAGGCGCGGCCCTGCTTGGTGACCCGCCGCTGGACGCCGGAGAGGATGCCGGCGAGGGTGACCACCGCCCCGTCGGGGACGGTGCCCTCCTCGGAGAGGGCGGCGATGGTGCAGTCGGCCGCCGCGCCGAGGACGTGTTCCAGGCCGAACAGGGGGTGGTCGGAGACGTACAGGCCGAGCATCTCGCGTTCGAAGGCCAGCTTGTCGCGCTTGTCCCACTCGCTGTCGCCGATGGCGGGCATGACCGTCGTGGTGGTGGTCGCCTCGGTGTCGCCGAAGCCGGCGCCGAACAGGTCGTACTGGCCGACGGCCTCCTTGCGCTTGACGTCGGCGTACGCGTCGATGGCGTCGGCGTGCACGGCGAGCAGCCCCTTGCGGGGGTGGCCCATGACATCGAACGCGCCGGCCTTGATCAACGATTCGATGGTCTTCTTGTTGCAGACCACCGCGTCCACCTTCGACAGGAAGTCGTAGAAGTCGGCGTAGGCGCCCTTCTCCTCCCGGCAGCGCATGATCGAGCTGACCACGTTCGCGCCGACGTTGCGGATCGCCGCCAGGCCGAAGCGAATGTCGGCGCCGACCGGGGTGAACGGCCCGGCGGAGGTGTTCACGTCCGGCGGCAGGACCTGGATGCCCATCCGCCGGCACTCCGACAAATAGAGCGCCATCTTGTCCTTGTCGTCGCCGACGGAGGTCAGCAGCGCCGCCATGTACTCGGCCGGGTAGTGCGCCTTCAGGTACGCCGTCCAATAGGACACCAGGCCGTACGCGGCGGAGTGCGCCTTGTTGAACGCGTACCCGGCGAACGGCACCAGGACGTCCCACACGGCCTGGATCGCCTCGTCGGAGTAGCCGCGCTCGCGGCAGCCGTCCCGGAACGGCACGAACTCCTTGTCGAGGATCTCCTTCTTCTTCTTACCCATCGCCCGGCGCAGCAGGTCGGCCTGGCCAAGGCTGTAACCGGCGAGGATCTGCGCGGCGCGCTGCACCTGCTCCTGGTAGACGATCAACCCGTACGTCGGGGCGAGGATCTCCCGCAGCGGCTCCTCCAGCTCCGGGTGGATCGGGGTGATCTCCTGGAGGTTGTTCTTGCGCAGCGCGTAGTTGGTGTGCGAGTCCACACCCATCGGACCCGGCCGGTACAGGGCGAGGACGGCGGAGATGTCCTCGAAGTTGTCCGGCTTCATCAGCCGCAGCAGCGACCGCATCGGCCCGCCGTCGAGCTGGAACACCCCGAGGGTGTCACCGCGGGCCAGCAGCTCGTAGGCCGCCCTGTCGTCCAGCTCCAGGCCGAGGAGATCCAGTTCCTTGCCGTGGTTGAGCTGGATGTTCTTGACCGCGTCGTCGATGATCGTCAGGTTCCGCAGGCCGAGGAAGTCCATCTTCAACAGCCCGAGCGACTCGCACGTCGGGTAGTCGAACTGGGTGATGATCACCCCGTCGGAGTCCCGGCGCATCAGCGGAATGTGCTCGATGATCGGCTCGGCCGACATGATCACCCCGGCGGCGTGCACACCCGTCTGCCGGATCAGCCCCTCGATGCCCTTCGCGGTGTCGATCACCTTGCGCACGTCCGGGTCCGACTCGTACAGGCCCCGGATCTCACCCGCCTCCGCGTAACGCGGGTGCTTCGCGTCGAAGATCCCCGACAGCGGGATGTCCTTGCCCATCACCGCCGGCGGCATCGCCTTGGTGATCCGGTCACCGACCGCGTACGGGTAGCCCAGCACCCGCGCCGAGTCCTTGATCGCGGCCTTCGCCTTGATCGTGCCGAACGTGGCGATCTGCGCGACCTTGTCCTCGCCCCACTTGTCGGTGACGTACTTGATCACCTCACCGCGCCGACGCTCGTCGAAGTCGATGTCGACATCCGGCATCGAGACGCGCTCCGGGTTGAGGAACCGCTCGAAGATCAACCCGTGCGGGATCGGATCGAGGTCGGTAATGCCGAGGGCGTACGCCACGAGGGAGCCGGCGGCCGAGCCACGGCCCGGACCCACCGCGATGCCCTGACTCTTCGCCCACTGGATGAAGTCCGCGACCACGAGGAAGTACGACGGGAACCCCATCTGCACGATGACGCCCAGCTCGTACTCGGCCTGGACGACGTGGCCCTCCGGGATGCCGTTCGGGAACCGGCGGGCCAGCCCGGCGAACGTCTCCTTACGGAACCACGACTCCTCCGACTCCCCCTCCGGGATCGGGAACCGCGGCATCAGGTTGTGGAACGTGAACATCCCCGCCGGGTCGACCTTCTCGGCCACCAGCAGCGTGTTCCGGCAGCCCTCCAGCCACAGCTCCGAGGTGTCGACCGCCCGCATCTGCTCGGCGGACTTGATGAAATAGCCGCCGCCCTCGAAGCGGAACCGGTTGGGGTCGGCGATGTTGCTGCCGGTCTGCACGCACAGCAGCACGTCGTGCGCCTCGGCCTGCGCCTCGTGGGTGTAGTGGGAGTCGTTGGTGACCACCGGCGGGATGCCCAGCTTGCGGCCGATCTCGGTGAGCCCGTCGCGGACCCGGCGCTCGATGTCGAGGCCGTGGTCCATCAGCTCCAGGAAGTAGTTGTCCTTGCCGAAGATGTCCTGGTACGCCGAGGCGACCTTGAGCGCCTCGTCGAACTGGCCGAGCCGCAGCCGGGTCTGCACCGCGCCGGAGGGGCAGCCGGTGGTGGCCATGATGCCCTCGGCGTGCTCGGCGATCAACTCCATGTCCATCCGGGGCCACTTCACGTAGTGGCCCTCCATGGAGGCGCGCGAGTTGAGCTTGAACAGGTTGTGCAGGCCGTTCCTGTCCCGCGCCCACATCGTCATGTGGGTGATCGCACCGTTGCCGGAGACGTCGTCGCTCTTCTGCTCCGGCCGGCCCCACTTCACCCGCTGCTTGTGGAAGCGCGACTCCGGCGCCACGTACGCCTCGACGCCCAGGATCGGGGTAATCCCGGCGGCCATGGCCTGCTTGTAGAAGTCGTTCGCGCCGTGCATGTTGCCGTGGTCGGTCATCGCCACCGCCGGCATGCCGAGCCGGCTGGCCTCGGCGAAGAGGTCCTTGAGCCGGGCGGCCCCGTCGAGCATCGAGTACTCGGTGTGCACGTGCAGATGCGCGAACGATTCGCCCATGCAGAGCCCCCCCGGGTCGAAATCATGGTCGGCCGGAACCGGCCGGGCACCACCCTACCGAGGTCACCGGGGCGGCTCCACCGGCGCGCCGAGGTGTGGTGCGCCTCGCCGCGGACGCCCGCGTTCGGGACCGTTCCGCACGCCCGTTCCGCGGCTGCGGACAGTGCGTACGTCCCTACGGTGTGCCGGTCCCGGCGGCGGACCGACGCCGCCACCTCCACCGGAAAGGCCCTCCAGGACACCACCTCTGCGGGTCCGGCGCGGCGGACGCTGGCGGCTGCTGCGCCGCGCGTCCGGCGCCGCGCTGGCAGCCGTGCTCACCGTCGCCATGCCGGCCCTGGCCCGGCCGGCGACGGCCGCCCCGACCCCCACCGGAAACCTGATCATCAACGGCACCTTCGACAACGGCAGCACCGAGCCCTGGTGGACGCGGCTGGCCGAGACGCGCACCACCGTGCAGTCGGGCCAGCTGCGCATCCAGACGGCCGGCCGCGCCGTCCGCACGTACGACGACCTCGTCGGGCACTTCGAGTTCGGGGTGACCGCCGGCCAGCGGTACCGGCTCCGGTTCGCTATATTCTTGCTTTCGGTGCTTCTTCACCATCCAATGGAAGTGCAGAGAGGAACCGCAGAGGGAACAGTCAACCTCACCGGAAAGCAGGGCATCGGGAGCGCTCCGGCATTTGGGCTTCTTGCTGCCATCGATCGTGTCCTGAAGCGCTGACCAGTCCTCTTTGGAGATCAGCGCCTCACCACGGAGCACCGGCTTACCCTCGTTGTCACGGACAATCTTTCGGTTATCGGTGAGGTAGCCGAGAAGGACAGGATTCGTGAGCATGCGCCGAAGAGTGGTGTCCGTCCAAAGCTGCGCCGGTAGAGGCTCGCCCGTTTCCTTGTCCACGCGCGGCTTTCCCGTGTCCCGCATGGCGGCATGGTCCCTAGGCGACGGCACACCTCGGACGTTCAGGTCTCTAGACGAGTGATAACCACGGTGGCCTGTGTGGATGGGACACAGGTGCGGTGAACGGACGAGGGCCTCCATGATCGACGTTGCTACGCAACTATGACCATGGAGGCCATGTGCACGTCGATCTGGAGACCCTCGCTACCGCACTGTACGTGAAGATCGATGACGAGTTGAAAGCCCGCCCTGATCTACGTCCGGCCCGCCCGGTGACCGGGTTCACCCCAGTGCTGTCGGACGCCGAACTGATCACCATGGCGGTCATGCAGTCGCTGCTGAACATCCGCTCCGAACGCCGGTGGGTCCGCTACCTGGCGAAGAACCTACGCGCGTTGTTCCCGGTCCAGCTGTCCCAGCCCGGCTACAACAAGCGACTGCGGGCCGCCCTGCCGCTGATCCAGCACTTCATCCGAGCGTTGGCCTTCGACACCGATTTCTGGTTCGACAACCACTGGATCCTGGACTCCACCCCGGTCGAGTGCGGCCGGTCGAGGCCCACCGTGCAACGCTCGGACGCCGCCGGCTGGGCCACCTACGGCTACTGCGCGTCACACTCACGGTTCTTCTGGGGACTGCGCCTGTACCTGATCTGCACCCCGACCGGCCTGCCCATCATGTGGGCCCTGGCTGATGCGAAGATCGGCGAACGCGAGGTCGTGGAGTACATGCTCGACCGCGAGCCCGCCCTGCTCGCCGGCCGGCCCGGACTGCTACTGATCACCGACAAGGGCTTCGCCGCGAAACGCTTCGAGCAGGACCTGGCCGACCGCGGTGTCACCCTGCTACGACCCAACCGCAAGAAGGAGAAGCAACGCCCCGGCCAGGGCCTCCTGAAGGCCGTCCGCCAACTGATCGAGTCGGTCAACGACACTCTCAAGGGCCAACTCGACCTGGAACTACACGGCGGCCGTACCTTCGAAGGCATCGCGACCCGCGTTGCTCAACGCCTGCTCGCCCTGACCGCCGCCATCTGGCACAACCACAAGACCGGCCAGCCCGTCACCCGCAGCCTCATCGCCTACGACCACTGAACGCGCAGCAAACTCCGGTTATCAGTCGTCTAGCGATGCTGGCGATGCTGTCACCAGCGATCACCCGGCGGACCGCTTCCCGCAGGATCGACGCACTCACCGGATCGTGCTCAAGCTCCAGCGGACCACGCAGCGCGCGCTGATACCCGTACGGAGTCAGCCCGCCGGTTGAACGCTTCTCCCGCCGCATCCGCTTGACTCGCGCCTGGCTACGCGACTTCATCCGATCCAGCTCGCTACGAGCCTGTTCAGCCTTGATCAAGAAGTTCAGGCGGAAGCCTTCACCGTCTGCGGAGTCGAGCCGATCGTCGTAGCCGATGAGCCGGACCTCTCGGCGGACCTTCCGACCCGTGTCAGGGTCCTTG
This sequence comes from Micromonospora olivasterospora, assembly GCF_007830265.1. Taxonomy (NCBI): domain Bacteria; kingdom Bacillati; phylum Actinomycetota; class Actinomycetes; order Micromonosporales; family Micromonosporaceae; genus Micromonospora; species Micromonospora olivasterospora. Next base: position 4,740,647 of record NZ_VLKE01000001.1, on the reverse strand, counting down.
CCCTCAATCACGTCCAGGATCGTCGCTGCGACGCTCAAGCCCTCACGGGACAGCCGGTCTACGTGCCACGCCACCAGGACGTCAGCGCGACCCTCAACGGCGTCAGCGAGCCATGCCAGGAACTCTGGCCGGTCACGGATGCTGCCTGACTTCCCGTCATCGACGTGAAGTGCCACCTCGGTGAACCCACGAGCAGCACAAAGCGCCCGAAGATCGTCAATCATGCCCTGCTTGGACAGGTTGCGATCATCGGACGCCTTGGACAGCCGGACGTACAGGCTTGCGCGCAGCCCGCGCAGCCCGCGCAGCCCGCGCAGCCCGCGCAGCCCGCGCAGCCCGCGCAGCCCGCGCAGCCCGCGCAGCCCGCGCAGCAGCTCGGCAGCAGACATGCTGCGCAGACCAGACAGGATCAGGTCGTTTGTGCAAGGATCTCGTCGCTGACGTCGAAGTTCGCGTAGACGTTCTGCACGTCGTCGCAGTCCTCCAGGACGTCGATCAGCTTGAAGATCTTGCGTGCGCCGTCCTCGTCCAGCGGCACGTTCACGCTGGGAATGAGGGAGGACTCGGCGGACTCGTACTCGATGCCGGCGTCCTGCAGGGCGGTGCGGACGGCGACGAGGTCGCCCGGCTCGGAGACCACCTCGTACGCCTCGCCGAGATCGTTGACCTCCTCGGCCCCGGCGTCGAGGACGGCCAGCATCACGTCGTCCTCGGTCGTGCCGCCCTTGGGCACGATCACGACGCCCTTGCGGGAGAACATGTACGACACCGAGCCGGCGTCGGCGAACGAGCCGCCGTTGCGGGTCAGCGCGGTGCGCACCTCGGTGGCGGCGCGGTTGCGGTTGTCGGTCAGGCACTCGATGAGCAGCGCCACGCCGTTCGGGCCGTACCCCTCGTACATGATCGTCTGGTAGTCGGCGCCGCCGGCCTCCAGGCCGGAGCCGCGCTTGACCGCCCGGTCGATGTTGTCGTTGGGGACCGAGTTCTTCTTCGCCTTCTGGATGGCGTCGTAGAGCGTCGGGTTGCCGGCCGGGTCGCCGCCGCCGGTGCGGGCCGCGACCTCGACGTTCTTGATCAGCTTGGCGAACATCTTGCCGCGCTTGGCGTCGATCACGGCCTTCTTGTGCTTGGTGGTCGCCCACTTAGAGTGGCCGGACATCTCCTACCTCCGTCTGTTGATCACGCCTGCGTCGACTGCCCGCGCCAGATCCACCTCTCCACCGGCGAACGCGATGGGCCGGTCGGTCGTTCCGTGGAAGGCCGCGGCGGGCGCTGGGCCCTGCCGAACCGCGGCAATCCTACCGAGGCGACGCGGGTCGGCGTCACACCCGTCACCCGGCACGTCCCGCACGCGGCGCGTCTCCCTGGTACGGAGGGGCCGCGCCGCCGCTCAGGCGGCGCGGACCAGGTCCACGAAGTACCGGTGCAGCCGCAGGTCGGCGGTCAGCTCCGGGTGGAAGGAGGTGGCCAGGAGGTTGCCCTGCCGGACCGCGACGATCCGCCCGGCGGCCGGGCCGTCGGTCACCTCGCCGAGGACCTCCACCCCGGCGCCGACCCGCTCGACCCACGGCGCCCGGATGAAGACCGCGTGGAACGGCTCGCCCTCGACTCCGGCTATCGCCACCGGGGCCTCGAAGGAGTCGACCTGCCGGCCGAACGCGTTGCGCCGGACGGTCATCTCGATGCCGGCGAAGCCGCGCTGGTCGGGACGGCCGTCGAGCACCTCGGTGGCCAGCATGATCATGCCGGCGCAGGAGCCGTAGACCGGCATCCCGGCGGCGATCCGCTTGTCGATCGGCTCGCGCATCTCGAAGATGTCGGCCAGCTTGCTGATCGTGGTGGACTCGCCACCGGGGATGACCAGCCCGTCGACCGCGTCCAGCTCCTCGGGCCGGCGGACCGGGCGGGCGTCGGCGCCGGCGCCGGTCAGGGCCGCGACGTGCTCGCGGACGTCACCCTGGAGCGCGAGCACGCCGATGGCGGGTGCCGTCACGTTTGTCACCTCTCGAAGCTCTGTCTGTTTCCGGGAGGGGCCCCGACGTCGGCCGGGGCCCTCCGCCACGTCACCAGCCGCGCTCGGCCAGGCGGTGCGGCTGCGGGATCTCGTCGACGTTGATGCCGACCATCGCCTCGCCGAGGCCCCGGGAGACCTTGGCCAGCACGTCCGGGTCGTCGTGGAAGGTGGTGGCCTTGACGATCGCGGCGGCCCGCTGGGCCGGGTTGCCGGACTTGAAGATGCCGGAGCCGACGAAGACACCCTCGGCGCCCAGCTGCATCATCATCGCGGCGTCGGCCGGGGTGGCGATGCCGCCGGCGGTGAACAGCACCACGGGGAGCTTGCCGGTCTCGGCGATCTCCTTGACCAGCTCGTACGGCGCCTGGAGCTCCTTGGCCGCGACGAACAGCTCGTCCTCGGGCAGCGACTGCAGGCGCCGGATCTCCTGGCGGATCTTCCGCATGTGCGTGGTCGCGTTGGAGACGTCGCCGGTGCCGGCCTCGCCCTTGGAGCGGATCATCGCCGCGCCCTCGGTGATCCGGCGCAGCGCCTCGCCCAGGTTGGTCGCCCCGCAGACGAAGGGGACGGTGAACGCCCACTTGTCGATGTGGTTGGCGTAGTCGGCGGGGGTCAGCACCTCGGACTCGTCGATGTAGTCGACGCCGAGCGACTGGAGGATCTGCGCCTCGACGAAGTGGCCGATCCGGGCCTTGGCCATCACCGGGATGGAGACGGCGTTGATGATGCCGTCGATCATGTCCGGGTCGCTCATCCGGGAGACGCCGCCCTGGGCGCGGATGTCGGCGGGCACCCGCTCCAGCGCCATCACGGCGACGGCGCCGGCGTCCTCGGCGATCTTGGCCTGCTCGGGGGTGACCACGTCCATGATCACGCCACCCTTGAGCATCTCGGCCATGCCGCGCTTGACGCGGGCGGTGCCGACGACGGGGGTGGCACTGGCGTTCTGGGGGGTGGTTTCGGGCACGGTTAATCGCTCCTCGGCGTGCTCGGGGCTGGCTCGTTCGAATGTTACGACGGGGTCAACGCGTCGCCGACAGCCAATCAGACCCACGGTGGCCTGTTCTGTGGCCGTCCTCACCCCCCCCCGGCGGCCTGGCTCAGGCCGGGACGTCCGCGGGCAGTTCCAGGGTGGGATCGTCGATGTCGAAGTAGCGCGGCCACGGGTGCCGGCGTCCCATCCGCAACAGGCGCACCAGGCGCCGGCCGCGAGCCGCGCGGGCGTCCCGGACCAGGTCGGTGTGCACCTGGCGGGCCAGCGCCAGGCGGCGGCTCGCGGCGATCACCGCGGCGCAGTCCGCCTCCGCCGGGTCCAGCGGCACGGCGCGCAGCTGCCGGGTGAGGTCGTTCTCGGCCGCCTCCCGCTCCTCCGGCTCGGCGTCCAGGGCGATGCGGGCCGCCGCGTACAGCTCCACGCCGTAGCGCCGCTCGGCCAGCACCGCGGCGGCCGCCGCCCGGCGCAGCAGGTGCGCGTCGAGGGCCCGGGCCGCGGACTCCACCCGGACGCGCAGCCGCTCGACCCGGCCGGCCGTCCAGACCAGGTACGCCACGACCAGCCCGACGACCAGGGTCGTGCCCCCCACCCACCACATGCCCGGCATCGTAGTGCTGTCCCCTCTCACCCGACCGGCGCGGCGGCTCCGCGCAACGGCCCCGGGGCGCGGCCCACGCCGGCCTCCCCCGCCACGGCGGTCACCGGCTCACTCCGGCACACCGGCCACGGCGGTCACATCGGTCCCGGCGGTCACTCCGGCCGGCCCAGCTCCGCCCACTCCTGGTCGATGACCCGCCCGTCGGTCGCCTCGATCGCCGCCGCGTACACCTCCAGCACCCGGCGGGCGACCACCGGCCAGTCGAACTGCGCCACCACCTGGTCGCCGCAGGCGGTCAACTCGGCCCGCCGCCCCGGGTCGTCCAACAACTCGGCCAGGGCCTCGCGCAGGGCCGCCGCGTCGCCCGTGGCGAACAGCCGCCCGGCCCGGCCGCCGTCGAGCACCCGGCGGAACGCGTCCAGGTCGCTGGCCACGACCGTGGTGCCGGCGGCCAGCGCCTCGGTGAGGATCATGCCGAAGGACTCGCCGCCGGTGTTCGGGGCGACGTACAGGTGCACGCTGCGCAGCATGCGCGCCTTGTCCTCCTCCGGCACCAGGCCGAGGAACGTGACCCGGTCGCGCAGATCGGCCGGGAACTGGTCGAACAGGTCGTCCGGGTCGCCCGGCCCGGCCACCAGCAGCCGCAGCCCGGGACGGCGGCGGGCCAGGTCGACGAAGGCGTCCCGCAGGACGGGGAAGCCCTTGCGGGGCTCGGTGAACCGGCCGAGGAAGCCGACCGAGCCGCCCTCGCCGGGCCCGCACTCCCCCGGCCAGCCGGGCAACGGCGCCGCCCCGGTGAACTTGGCGACCGTCACGCCGTTGGGGATCTCCACCGCGCCGCCGTCCAGGTGCTCGACCTGCACCTTGCGGGCCAGCGCGCTGACGGCGATCCGGGCGGTGATGCGCTCCAGCACGATCTGGAGCGCGCCCTGCGCGGCGGCGAGCATCCGGGACCGGGTGATCGCCGTGTGGAAGGTCGCCACCACCGGGCCCCGGGCGGAGAGCACGGCGAGCATCGACAGGCTCAGCGTCAGCGGCTCGTGCACGTGCAGCACGTCGAAGTCGCCCCGGGTGAGCCAGCGGCGCACCCGGGCGGTGGAGACCGGGCCGAACGCGATGCGCGCCACCGACCCGTTGTACGGCAGCGGCACGGCCCGGCCCGCGGGCACCACGTACGGCGGCAGCGGGGCGTCCTCGTCGGCGGGGGCGAGCACGCTCACCTCGTGCCCGAGCCCGATCAGCGCCTCGGCCAGGTCCGTGACGTGGTTCTGGACCCCGCCGGGCACGTCGAACGAGTACGGGCACACGATGCCGATCCGCACGTCAGAACCGGCCCTCGTCCGCGGGGCGCCACCGCGCCGCACTCCTCGCGCCCACCACGCCTCCCCGCCTCAGACCGTTCCGTCTGCGGCCGGTGGCGCGGGAACGGGCGCGGCCCCCACGTCGCCCGCGCCGCGCTGATCCAGCCACATCCGCTGCAACATGTGCCAGTCCTCCGGATGTCGGGCGATGCCGGCCGCCAGGGTGTCCGCGAGCCGCTGGGTCAGCGCCCGGACCCGCTGGTCCAGCGGCGCGTCGGCCGCGCCGGGCAGGACCAGCGGCCCTTCGAGCGCGCCGCACGCGGCGTCCGGCTCGTACCACATGTGGGCGACGTAGAGCGGGGCGCCGGTGTGCAGGGCGAGCAGGGCCGGGCCGGGGGGCATCCGGGTGCGCGCGCCGAAGAAGTCGACCTCCACGCCCCGGGCGGAGAGGTCCCGGTCGGCCAGCAGCGGCACCACCGTGCCGGCCCGCAGCCGGTCCACCAGCACGTCGAACGCGGGCCGTGCACCACCGGAGGTGGGCAGGATCTCCATGCCCAGGCTCCGGCGGAAGGCCAGGAAGCGCTGGTAGACGCCCTCCGGCTTGAGCCGCTCGGCGACGGTGGTGATCGGCCAGCCGGTGGCCGCCACCCAGGCGCCGGCGGCGTCCCAGTTGCCGGCGTGCGGCAGCGCCACGACGGCTCCCCGGCCGGCGGCGACGTCGGCGCCGAGCGACTCGACCCCCGCCGGGTCGAGCCGGAACCCGGTGAGGATCTGCTCCCGACTCAGCGCCGGCAGCCGGAACGCCTCCATCCAGTACCGGGCGTACGAGCGCAGGCCCCGCCGGAGCAGGTCGTCCAGCTCGGCCTCGGGCAGCCCGGGGCCGACCACCCGGCGCAGGTTGGCGCGCAGCCGGGCCGTACCCGCCCCGCCGGAGCGGTGGGCGCGGTCGGCGCCCACGCGGAAGGCCGCGGCGGCCACGGGCCGGGGCAGCGCGCGGACCAGGCGCCAGCCGGCGACGTAGCCGAGCTCGGTGAGGTTCACCCCGGCTGCCCGCTCGGGGTGACCTCGCGCGCCTGCCGGTACACGTGCCGTATCCGCTGGCCCACGGTGAAGACCGAGACGGCGGCCAGCAGCCAGAGCGCGATCTGGAGGGCGTACGGGACGCCGAGGCCGGTGAGCAGCCCGCCGACGCCGACGATGAGCAGCCGCTCGGTGCGCTCGGCGATGCCCACGTTGCAGGTCATCCCGAGCCCCTCGGCGCGGGCCTTGACGTAGGAGACCAGGCCCCCGGCGGCCAGGCAGAGCAGCGCGGCGGCGACGCCGGCGTGGTCGCCCTGGGTGGCCAGCCAGTACGCGACCGCGCCGAAGACGGCGCTGTCGGCGACCCGGTCCATGCTCGAGTCGAGGAACGCGCCGAACCGGGTGGACCCGCCGCTCATCCGGGCCATCGTCCCGTCGAGCAGGTCGGTGAGCGCGAAGACCGTCACGAAGAGGGCGCCGGCGACCAGGTGCCCGCGGGCACCGAGGCCGAGCGCGCCGACGAGCACCCCGAGGGTGCCCGCCACGGTGACCGCGTTGGGAGACACGCCCGCGCGAAGCAGGCCGCGCGCGATCGGCTCGACGACGCGGGTCATCCCCGCGCGGGCCGACACTTGGAAGATCTTCGCCATGGCGGTCCCCACGATAACGGCCGACCCCGGCGGCGGCACGCCCCGGGCGTCGCGCCGCCCCGAAGTCTTGTGCGGCGCCGGCAACCGGTGTGAGATCGAGCATGGGGGTGAGGCAGCTCACCTGTCCGCCCGTCCCGTACCCGCTGTCCACCAGATCACCGGAGGATATCGCCGCGGAACCCGCCCGGGCCGCTCCCCCGTCGCGCGCGGCGGTCGCCACCAAACACCGGCTGAGGGAGGTGCGCCCCATGGCGCAGAAGAGTGAGAAGGGTGTCACCGGCGGCGCGCCGGTGGTGACCGAGCCCGGCAGGGTTCGCAACGTGGTGCTCGTCGGGCACTCCGGTGCGGGCAAGACGACCCTGGTGGAGGCGCTGCTCGCGGCCAGCGGCACCATCGGCCGGGCCGGCACGGTCACCGACGGCACCACGGTCTGCGACCACGACCCGGCGGCCGTCCGCCAGCAGCGGTCGGTGAGCCTGGCCTGCGCCCCGCTGCTGCACCGGGACGTGAAGATCAACCTGTTGGACACCCCGGGCTACGCCGACTTCGTCGGCGAACTGCGCGCCGGTCTGCGGGCCGCCGACGCCGCGCTCTTCGTGGTCTCTGCCGCCGGCGGGATGGACGCCGCCACCGTCGCCCTCTGGGAGGAGTGCGCCGCGGTGGAGATGCCCCGGGCGGTCGCGGTGACCCGGCTGGACCACCCGCGCGCCGACTTCGACGAGACCGTGGCGCTGTGCCAGCGCGTCTTCGGTGACAACGTGCTGCCGCTGTACCTGCCCATGCTGGACGACGAGGGCGAGTCCGTGGCCGGCCTGCTCGGCCTGGTCACCCGCCGGGTCTTCGACTACACCGCCGGCCTGCCGGCGCAGGTCCGCGAGCCGGACCCGGAGCACCTGCCGGCCATCGCCGAGGCCCGCGACGAGCTGATCGAGGGGATCATCGCCGAGAGCGAGGACGAGTCCCTCATGGACCGCTACCTCGCCGGCGAGGAGATCGACACCGAGGTGCTGATCGCCGACCTGGAGAAGGCGGTCGCCCGGGGGCACTTCTACCCGGTCGTCCCCGTCTCCGTCGACACCGGCGTGGGCCTGGACGCGCTGCTGGACGGGCTGGTCGCCGCGTTCCCGTCGCCGCCGGAGCACGAGCTGCCCGCCGTGACCGGGCTGGACGGCTCGCCCCGGCCGCCGCTGACCTGCGACCCGGACGGCCCGCTCGTCGCCGAGGTGGTCAAGACGACGGTCGACCGGCACGTCGGGCGGGTCTCGCTGGTCCGGGTCTTCTCCGGCACGCTGCGCCCGGAGCACACCGTCCACGTCGCCGGGCACGGCATGACCGAGCGCGGGCACCCCGACCACGACGCCGACGAGCGGGTCGGGCACCTCTACAGCCCGCTCGGGGCGGCCCTGCGCGAGGTGCCCCTGTGCGTGGCCGGCGACATCTGCGCGATCACCAAGTCGGGCAGCGCGGAGACCGGCGACACGATCTCCGCCAAGGACGACCCGTTGCTGGTGGCGCCGTGGGACATGCCGGAGCCGCTGCTGCCGGTGGCGATCGTCGCGCGCAGCCGGGCCGACGAGGACGCCCTGGCCCGCAACCTGGCCCGGCTGGTGGCGGGCGACCCGACGCTGCGGCTGGAGCGCAACCCGGAGACCCACCAGCTGGTGCTGTGGACGATGGGCGAGGCGCACGCGGACGTGGTGCTCGACCGGCTGCGCGGCGGCGGTGTCGAGCTGGACACCGAGCCGGTGCGGGTGGCGTGCCGGGAGACCCTCACCGCGCCCGCGAAGGGGCACGGCCGGCACGTCAAGCAGTCCGGGGGCCACGGCCAGTACGCGATCTGCGACATCGAGGTGGAGCCGCTGCCCCGGGGCGGCGGCTTCGAGTTCGTCGACCGGGTGGTGGGCGGCGCGGTGCCGCACAACTACATCCCGTCGGTGGAGAAGGGCGTGCGGGCCCAGATGGAGCGCGGCCTCGTCGCCGGCCACCCGGTGGTGGACCTGCGGGTCACCCTGTCCGACGGCAAGGCGCACAGCGTGGACTCCTCCGACGCGGCGTTCCAGACGGCCGGGGCGCTGGCGTTGCGCGACGCCGCCGAGCGGGGCCAGCCGGCCCTGCTGGAGCCGGTGGACGAGGTGGTCGTCCGGGTGCCCGACTCCGCCGTCGGCGCGGTCATGGGCGACCTGTCCGGCCGGCGCGGCCGGGTGCTCGGCACCGAGCCCGACCCGGACGCGGACGGCCGCACCCTGGTCCGCGCCGAGGTGCCCGCCACCGAACTGCTCCGGTACGCCGTCGAGCTGCGCTCGATGACCTCGGGCACCGGCACGTTCCGCCGCGCCTTCGCCCGCTACGAGCCGATGCCCGCCCACCTGGCCGAGCAGGTGCGCAAGGAGCACAGCGGCGCCTCCTGAGCCTGCAGGTCAGGCGATCATGGGCGGTTCAGGCGACGTTGGCTTGGCCGTCGATGGCGGTGAGGCGGCTTGCGGTGGCCGTGGTGCCACGTTTTGCCCGTCTTGCGGGACGCCGCGAGTCCATGATCGGTGGGACGGTCAGGGGTGCTGGGTGGCGGCGCGGAGGGCGGCGGAGCGCAGCGCGGCCAGTTGGCGCTCGACCTCGGCGAACTGGTCGGGCGGCAGCGGACCGCGCGCCAGGGCGGCGGCGTTCTCCTCGACCTGCGCCACGGTGCGGCAGCCGGGGATCGGGACGGTGCGCTCGCTGCGCGCCCAGATCCAGCCCAGCGCGCCCTGGGCGGGCGTGCGCCCGTCGGCGGTCAGCGCCGCCCGGACGGCCTGGACCCGGCGCAGCCACTCCGGGGCGGGTCGGCCGCCACGGAACCACTCCAGCCAGCTCGGCGCGAGGCCGCGTACGTCGTCCCGGGGCAGCGTGGCGCCCGCGACGTACTTCCCGGTGAGCAGGCCCATCCCGAGCGGGCTGCGGTTGACGCTGGCCAGGTCGTACTTGTCGCAGACGGCGAGCAGTTCGGGAGCGTCGCGCAGCACCGACAGGGTGTGCTGCACGGCGGTGGCGTGCGGGGCGCTGTGCCCGAGGCGGGCCGCCCGGTCGGCCCGGTCGGTGCTCCAGCCGTACGCCCGCACCAGCCCGTCGGCGACCAACTCCTCGCAGGCGCCGATCAGCGCCTCGGCCCGCGGCACCGGCAGGTCGCCCAGGTGCAGCTGGTACAGGTCGATCCGGTCGGTGCCCAGCCGGCGCAGCGAGTCCCGCACCGCCCGGCGCAGGTACTCCGGGGACGCGTCCTGCCCGGTGGCCTGCCGGGTGGCCTCGTCGAAGGTGAAGCCCCACTTGGTGGCGACCACGGCCTCGTCGCGCCGGCCGGCCAGGGCCCGGCCGAGGATCCGCTCGCCGTGCCCCGCCCCGTATGTGTCGGCGGTGTCGAACAGGTTCACGCCGAGGTCGAGCGCCCGGCGGATCGCCCGGACCGACTCGTCGTCGTCGACCGCTCCCCAGCCCAGCGGCCGGACGCCGTCGGCCCAGGGACCGCCGATCGCCCAGCACCCCATGCCGAGGGCACCCACCTCGATGCCGCTGCGGCCCAGGGTCCGTGTCGTCACTGCCACGGCCAGATCGTGCCATCCCGACCTGGGCGAAGGGCAGGGAACTCGGCCGTTGCGGCATGATCGGCGCCAAGCGGCGGCTCGGGGTGGACACCGACGGCGAGGACACCCCCTTCTTCGGCGCGACCTACCTGCGACGCCCGCCGCCAACGGGGCTCTTCGCGGCGCTGGCCGGCCCTGCTGGCGGCGGTGCTCGCGCGCTGACCCCGCCGATCTTGCACTTTCCGCCCCGACAAAAGCCGCAATCACGCCCGTTCCGGGGGCCGAAAGTGCAAGATCGCGCGAGACCGGGGGTCAGGTGGGCCAGGCGCGGGTGAAGAGGTCGCGGGTGTCCGTCAGGAGCTGCGGGAGGACCTTCGTGCGGCCGATGACCGGCATGAAGTTGGCGTCCCCGCCCCAGCGGGGCACGACGTGCTGGTGCAGGTGCGCGGCGATCCCGGCGCCGGCCACGCCGCCCTGGTTCATCCCGAGGTTGAACCCGTGCGCGTTGCTGACCTTGCGCACCATTCGCATCGCGGTCTGGGTGAACGCGGCCAGCTCGGCGGTCTCCGGCTCGTCCAGGTCGGTGTAGTCGGCGACGTGCCGGTACGGGCAGACCAGCAGGTGGCCCGGGTTGTACGGGTAGAGGTTGAGCACCGCGAAGACGTGCCGCCCGCGCGCCACGAGCAGGCTCTCCCCGGGCGGCAGCTGCGGCGCCCGGCAGAACGGGCAGCCGGTCGGCTTCTCGTAGCCCTCGGCGGGGCGGTCCTCGCCGGAGATGTACGTCATCCGGTGCGGCGTCCAGAGCCGCTCCAGGCCGTCGGCCATCCCGCCGCTGTCCGTGTGCCGCTCCGCCCCAGTCACAGACGCGATCCTACGGACCGTCCCGCCGGCCGGCGACCGCCGACTGTCGCGGCACGGTGCCGTCGACGCGTGACCGCCGCCTTTCGCTGCAAATTCCACCGCCCGTTGCTGCAAGTTGTTGACGAATCAACGCCCAACCATGAAACTCCTACACATTGGAACACTTGCATTCAACGATGGCGTACCCGTGATCCGACGAATCGGCAAGATCCTCGCGGCCCTCGCGCTCACCGCCGCCAGCACGGTGGTCGGCGTCACCGCCACCGCCGGAGCAGCCCACGCCGACGGCTGCTACACCTGGGGACGCGCCCTGTCCCAGGGCATGTCCGGCGAGGACGTCCGCCAGCTCCGGATCCGCGTCTCCGGCTACCCCGGCTACGCCTCGCGGATCGACATCGACGGCGCGTTCGGCCCGGGGACCCGGTCCGCGGTGATCCGGTTCCAGCAGGCGTACGGCCTGGGCGCCGACGGCGTCGCCGGCCCGCAGACCTTCAACCAGATCTACGCCCTCCAGGCGCGCCGGAAGCTCCAGGCAATGCGGAAGGCCCTCGGCGGCTGCCGCTCTACATCAGCAGCGGCTTCCGCAGCTACGCCTGCAACAACGCGGTCGGCGGGGCGGCCGGCAGCCGGCACCTCTACGGCGACGGGGTGGACCTGACCGGCTCGCCCTCGTTCTGCCGGATGGCCCAGCAGGCCCGATACCACGGCTTCACCAACATCCTCGGCCCCGGCTACCCGGCCCACGACGACCACACCCACCTGGGCAACTCACCCAGCCAGTCCTGGTCGGCCCCGAGCTGCGGAATCTGATCACCGGACGACGAAGGCCCCCGCCGCGGCGGGGGCCTTCCCTGCGTCCCGGCTCAGGCGGCCGACGGGCCGGAGTTGCTCCGGGAATTGATCACGTCGAGGACGTGCGCGACCGCCTCGCCGACCGGCACCCCGTTGCGCTGCGAGCCGTCGCGGTAGCGGAAGGAGACCGTCCCGGCGGCCACGTCGTCGTCGCCGGCGATCACCATGAACGGGATCTTCTGCTGCTGCGCGGTGCGGATCTTCTTCTGCATCCGGTCGTCGCCCGCGTCCACCTGCGCCCGGACGCCCTCGGCGCGCAGCGCCGCCACGAACCCGCGCAGGTAGTCGGTGTGGTCCTCGCGGATCGGGATGCCGACCACCTGCACCGGGGCCAGCCAGGCCGGGAACGCGCCCGCGTAGTGCTCCGTGAGCACGCCGAAGAACCGCTCGATCGAGCCGAACAGCGCCCGGTGGATCATGACCGGCCGCTGCCGCGAGCCGTCGGCGGCCTGGTACTCCAGCCCGAACCGCTCCGGCTGGTTGAAGTCGACCTGGATCGTCGACATCTGCCAGGTCCGGCCGATCGCGTCGCGGGCCTGCACCGAGATCTTCGGGCCGTAGAAGGCCGCCCCGCCCGGGTCGGGCACCAGGTCCAGCCCGGACTCCTCGGCCGCGGTGCGCAACGCCTCCGTCGCCTCCGCCCAGTCGGCGTCGCTGCCGATGAACTTCGGCGAGTCGTCGCGGGTCGACAGCTCCAGGTAGAAGTCGTCCAGGCCGTAGTCGCGCAGCAGGTCGAGCACGAAGGTGAGCAGGGTCGACAGCTCGCCCGCCATCTGCTCCCGGGTGCAGTAGATGTGCGAGTCGTCCTGGGTCAGCCCGCGCACCCGGGTCAGGCCGTGCACCACACCGGACTTCTCGTACCGGTAGACCGTGCCGAACTCGAACAGCCGCAGCGGCAGCTCCCGGTAGGACCGCCCGCGCGACCTGAAGATCAGGTTGTGCATCGGGCAGTTCATCGCCTTGAGGTAGTAGTCCGCGCCCTCGAACTGCATCGGCGGGAACATCGTGTCGGCGTAGTAGGGCAGGTGGCCGGAGGTCTCGAACAGCTGCGCCTTGGTGATGTGCGGGGTGTTGACGAACTCGTACCCCGCCGCCTCGTGCCGGCGGCGCGAGTAGTTCTCCAGCTCCCGCCGGATGATGCCGCCCTTGGGGTGGAAGACCGCGAGACCGGAGCCGATCTCGTCGGGGAAGCTGAACAGGTCCAGGTCCGCGCCGAGCTTGCGGTGGTCGCGCCGGGCGGCCTCCTCCAGCAGCTTCAGGTACGCCTTCAGCTCGTCCCGGGTCGGCCAGGCGGTGCCGTACACGCGCTGGAGCTGCGGGTTCTTCTCCGACCCCCGCCAGTACGCGGCGGCCGAGCGCATCAGCTTGAACGCCCCGATCAGCCGCGTGTTCGGCAGGTGCGGGCCCCGGCACAGGTCCGACCAGCAGACCTTGTCCTCGTTCGCGGCCAGGTTGTCGTAGATGGTCAGCTCGCCCCCGCCGACCTCCATCACCTGCGAGGAGTCCAGCCCCTCGCCCTTCACCTCGATCAACTCCAGCTTGAACGGCTCGTTGGCCAGCTCGGCCCGGGCCTCGTCCAGGCTGTTGAACCGCCGCCGCCGGAACCGCTGCCCCGACTTGACGATCTCCTGCATCCGCTTCTCGAGCTTGGCCAGGTCGTCGGGCTGGAACGGCTTGTCGACGGCGAAGTCGTAGTAGAAGCCGTTCTCGATGGGCGGGCCGATGCCGAGCCGCGCCTCGGGGAAGACGTCCTGCACGGCCTGGGCGAGCACGTGCGCGGTCGAGTGGCGCAGCACGTTAAGCCCGTCCGGGGTGTCGATGCCGACGGGCTCGACGGTGGTGTCCTGCGCCGGCGTCCAGTCCAGGTCGCGGAGCTGGCCCTGCGGGTCGCGGACCACGACGACCGCCCTGGGGCCGCTGGTGGGCAGCCCGGCCGCGGCCACCGCGTCGGCCGCCGTCGTCCCGGCGGCGACGACGACGGGGTCGGCCACGACGGGGGTACGGGGTGCGGACACGGTGACTCCTCCAGCAGACGACGAACGCGGCCGAGCGACCGCTGCCGCTGATGTTATCGGGCGCGGAACGGCCACTTCTTATCGCATTCGGTAGAGGAAGCGCACCTTGTCGGCACGGGACCGCGGCAGCCGGCGCGGCGACGCGTACCGTGCGCGGCCCAGCCCTTGATTGGCTCCGGATCGGCGACATGGCGCCATCTGACCCGCGTGCACCCCGCCATGGCCCCGACATGGCGTGATCCGGCCCCGGCCCCGCGCCCCGGACCGGGCGCTCAGCCGGCCCGCGCCCCGGACCGGGCGCTCAGCCGGCCCCGCGCCCCGGACCGGGCGCTCAGCCGGCCCAGTCGGGCAGCGGCTCCCGGGCGGCGAGCCACTCGGCGGGCACCCCGCCGGGCGTGCCGACCCCGGTGTGGGCGGCGACCACCGCCCCGGCGATGGCGGCGGTGGTGTCCACGTCCCCGCCCGCCTCGACGCAGGCGCGGATCGCCGCCGGATAATCGTCCAGGTGCGTGGCGGCCAGCCAGAGCGTGAACGGGACGGTGTCCTGCGCGGTGACCCGGGAGCCGTTGCCGAGCGCGTCGGCGGCCTCCGCCGCCGGGCGGCCCAGCAGCGCGGCGGCCCGCCGTACCCCACGCTGCACCTCGCCGGGGTCGAGGGCCGCGGCCACCGCGGCGAGCAGCCGCGACGGCGGCGGACGGTCCCCGTCGAGGCGGGCCCGCGCGGCCAGGGCGCCGGCCACCGCCACCGCGACCGCCCCGGCAATCCCCTCGGGGTGGGCGTGGGTGACCTCGGCCGAGGCCCGGGCCTGGGCCGCGGCGCGGCGGGTGGAGTCGGCGAACCACGCCCCGAGCGGGCCCACCCGCATCGCCGCGCCGTTGCCGCACGAGCCCTGCCCGTCGAACGCGGACGCGGCGGCCACCGGCCACGGGGTGCCCGCCCGGATCAGGCGCAGGATGGCCACGGCGCCGGGGCCGTAGCCCCGATAGGGCTCGCAGCGCTCGGCGAAGGCCAGGGCCAGCCGGTCCCGGTCGACCGCGCCGGCCGCGGCCAACTCGGCCACCACCGAGCAGGCCATCTCGGTGTCGTCGGTCCACTGCCAGGGCGGCGGCGGCAGCCGGCCGGCCGCGAGGTCGGCGCGGAGCCGCCCCGGGACGAAGAACTGCGCCCCGAGGGCGTCTCCGACGGAGAGGCCGGTGAGGCTGTCCCGGGCGAGCGCCAGGCGGGTGTCCGCGAAGAGCGTGAAGGACATCGTCGTACCAGCTTGCCCGGTTCGCTCGCACGCCGCAACGCGATCAACTTGCCACGCCGAGTACGGTGCTGACGTGGCCACGGTGCTCCTGGTCGAAGACGACCACGTCGTACGCGGCGCGATGCTGCGGTCCCTCACCGAGCGGGGGCACGCCGTGCACGCCGTCGGCACCGCGCTGGACGCGCTGCGCCGGGTGGCCGCGGAGACCCCCGACCTGGTCGTGCTGGATCTCGGCCTGCCCGACCTGGACGGCTCGGACGCGCTGCGGATGCTACGCGGCATCACCGACGTCCCGGTCATCGTCGCCACGGCCCGCGACGACGAGCAGTCGGTGGTCCGCCTGCTGCGGGCGGGCGCGGACGACTACATGGTCAAGCCGTTCACCGGCGCGCACCTGGACGCCCGGATCACCACGGTGCTGCGCCGGGCCGGCCGGGCCAGCCGTACGGTGCGGCCGGCCGTACACGCCGTCGGTGGCCTGCGGGTCGACGTCGGCGAGCGCAGCGCCACGCTCGACGGGGTGCCGCTCGCGCTGACCCGGAAGGAATTCGACCTGCTGGCGTATCTCGCCGCACGGCCTGGGCGGGTGGTGTCCCGCCGGGAACTCTTGGAGGAGGTATGGCGGCAGCCGTCGGTCGGCGAGGACCAGACCATCGACGTCCACCTGTACTGGCTGCGTCGCAAGATGGGCGAGTCCGCGGCGAAGCCGCGCTACCTGCGCACCGTGCGGGGGGTGGGATTCCGGTTGGTGGCCCCGGACTGAGGGCGACGCTGGCCTGGCTCACGGCCGGCGTGTGCGCGCTCGCCGCGGCCGCCTTCCTCGTCCCGCTCGGGATCACCCTGGGCGACACCTCCCGGGACGCCGCCCTCGCCGACGCCGCCCGGCGCGCCGCCCTGGTCACCGGGGCGCTCGCCGTCAGCACCGAACCGGCCGCCGTGCGGCGCGCGGTGGAGGCCAGCGGCGACGACCCGGCGACCCGGCCGGTGGTGCACGGGCTGGGCGGGGACGCCCCGGCGGGGCGGGCCGACGCGGCGGCGCTGGCCCGGGCCGCCGCCGAGCGCCGCTCCCTGGTCACCGACACCCGCGGCGGGGTGCTGCGGCTCGACCCGGTGGTGCTCGGGGACACGGTGGCCGTGGTCGAGGTGTTCGTCCCGGACTCCGCGCTGGACGCCGGTTCGGGCAGCCGCTGGCCGCTGCTGGGCGCGGTCGCGGCGGCGCTGGTCGGGGCCGCCGTGCTGGTGGTGGACCGGGTCGCCGCGCGTACGGCCGACTCCGCCCGGGGCCTGGTGCGGGCCGCGCAGGCGGTCGGCGACGGCGACCTCGGCACCCGCGTGCAGCCGGGCGGGCCGCGCGAGCTGGCCGAGGCCGGGCACGCGTTCAACCGGATGGCCGACCGGCTGGTGGCCGCCCGCACCGACGAGCGGGAACTCGTCGCCGACCTGTCGCACCGGCTGCGCACCCCGTTGACGGTGCTGCGCCTGGACGCCGAGGGGCTGGACTCCGACGACACGAGCGTGGGCTCGTTCAGCGAGGCGGAGCTGGACCGGCGGCGGACGATCCGGCGCATCCGGCAGGCGATCGTCACCCTCGAGGGCGAGATCGACGTACTGATCAAGACCACCCGCAAGGCGGTCACGCACGAGACCGGGGCGGCGATGTGCGACGTCAGCGAGGTGGTCCGGGACCGGATGGTGTTCTGGGCGGCCCTCGCGGGCGACCAGAACCGGCCGCACCGGGTCAGCGGGGCGCAGCTGCGCATCCCGGCGCCGGTCCCCCGGGCCGAACTGGCCGCCGCGCTCGACGCGGTGATCGGCAACGTGTTCCGCTACACCCCGCAGGGCACCGCGTTCGAGGTCGCGGTCTCCCGGCGGGACGGGTACGTGGCGATCCGGATCGACGACGCCGGGCCGGGCATCGCCAACCCGGACCGGGCGCTGCGCCGCGGCGCCAGCGACCAGGGCTCGACGGGGCTGGGCCTGGACATCGCCAAGCGGGTGGCGTTGCAGGCCAACGGATCGGTGAGCATCGACCGGGCCCAACTCGGCGGCGCCAGCGTGGTGATGCTGCTGGCCGACCCGGAGGCCGCCCCCCGGCAGGTCAACCGGTTCGGCCTGGTCGGTCGGATGGCCCGGGAGGCGCGGGAGCAGAAGGGCGCGGGCCGCCGGTGGCCCCGGCAGCGCCCGACCGAGGACTGAGCGGTCCGGCCCCGGCCGGCCGCCGCGTGGTTGTGGGCGGGCCGCCGCGTGCCGTCTCCCGTCAGCCGGCCGCCGCCAGGTACGCGTCGATCTCGGCGGCGATCCGCTCCTTCTCCGCCGGCGCCAGGAACGACGCGGCCACCGCGTCGCGGGCCAGCGCCGCCACCCCGTCCGGGCCGCGGCCGAGCAGCCGGGCGGCCACCGCGTACTCGTCGTTGAGGGTGGTGCCGAACATCGGCGGGTCGTCGGAGTTGACCGTGACCAGGACCCCCGCCTCGACGAGCCGGGGCAGCGGGTGCTCGTCGAGCGAGGCGACCGCCCGGGTCCGCACGTTGGAGGTCGGGCAGACCTCCAGGGCGATCCGCCGCTCGGCGAGGTACACGAGCAGCTCCGGGTCGGCGGCGGCGGAGATGCCGTGGCCGATCCGCTCCGCGCCGAGGTCGCGCAGCGCGTCCCAGACGGTCTGCGGGCCGGTGGTCTCGCCGGCGTGCGGCACCGACCGCAGCCCCGCCGCGCGGGCCTGGTCGAAGTACGGCTTGAACTGCGGCCGGGGCACGCCGATCTCGGGGCCGCCGAGGCCGAAGCTGACCAGCCCCTCGGGGCGGTCCTCCAGGCAGATCCGCAGCGTCTCCTCGGCGGCCGGCAGGCCGGCCTCCCCGGGGATGTCGAAGCACCACCGCAGGGCGATGCCGAAGTCCGCCTCGGCGCGCTTGCGGGCGTCCTCGATGGCCTCGCAGAACGCCGGGGACGGGATCCCGCGGCGCACGTGCGAGTACGGGGTGACGGTCAGCTCGGCGTACCGGACCTGCTGGCGGGCCAGCTCGCGGGCCACCTCGTGGGTGAGGATCCAGACGTCCTCCGGGTCGCGGATCAGGTCCACGACGCTCAGGTAGACCTCGATGAAGTGGGCGAAGTCGCGGAAGGCGAAGTAGTCGGCGAGCTTGTCCGGGTCCGCCGGCACCGGGCTGCGCCCCTCGTGCCGGGCGGCCAGCTCGGCCACGATCCGGGGCGAGGCGGAGCCGACGTGGTGCACGTGCAGCTCCACCTTGGGCAGTCCGGCGATGAAGGGGGACAGGTCGGTCACAGGTTCTCCTCTGCGCGGGCGCCCGTGCGGGCGACGACGAAGACCCGCCGGAACGGGAAGTACACCTGACCGCCCCGCACCGGGTACGCCGCGGCGAGGCGTACGCCGAGCCGGGCTCGGAAGTCGGCCCACCGCGCGCCGTCGAGGGCGGCCCGGACGGGGCGCAGCGCGGTGCCCTCCATCCAGGCCAGCACCGGGTGGTCGGCGTCGGCGCGGGCCGGCAGCAGGTGCACGTACGTAGTCTCCCAGGCGTCGACCGCGCAGCCGGCACCGGCCAGCAGCGCGGCGTAGCCGGCCGCGTCGTCGACGGGGGCCTCGCGCAGCAGCGGCGTCAGCTCGGCCGCCCACGGGCCGGACCGCGCCACCTCGCGCAGTGCGCGATGCGAGGGCGCGTCGAAGTTCCCCGGCACCTGGACGGCCAGCCACGCCCCGGCGGGCAGCTCGGCGGCCCACCGGGCGAGCAGCTCCCGGTGGCCGGGGACCCACTGCAGGACCGCGTTGCTGACCAGCACGTCGACGTCGGGTGCGGGCCGCCAGTCGCGGACGTCGCCGACGGCGAACTCGACCGGGGCGCCCAGGGCGGCGGCCCGCTCGACCATCTCCGGGGAGGAGTCGAGCCCGGCGGTCCGGCTGGTCGGCCAGCGCGCGGCGAGGGCCGCGGTCAGGGTGCCGGGCCCGCAGCCGAGGTCGACCACGGCCCGGGGCCGCTCCACCGCGATCCGCGCCACCAGGTCGTGGAACGGCCGCGACCGCTCGTCGCCGTAGCGCAGGTACGTCGCCGGGTCCCACATGGTTCTCCTCCAAGCCGCCACGCCGCCGCGTCGGCGAGCCGCAGCAGCAAACCGTACGTTCGTCTTGCTGGACGATACGGCCGGCTGCCCTGCCAGGCAAGCCGGTCACTAGGCTTCGGGGCGGCGGTGCTCGCACGCCGGGCCGGCGCGGCGCATGCTGGACCGGGACGGCAGGGCCCGGTCGACGGGCGGAGGAGGAACGCGATGAAGGAATGGCTCCCGCTCACCCTCGGCCTGCTCGCCGTGGTCATCGGCGCCGTCTGGACGGTGCAGGGCCTGGGCTACGTCAGCGGCAGCCTGATGACCGACCAACGGATCTGGGTCCTCATCGGCCCGCTGGTGGTCCTGATCGGAGTGGCCGCCATCTGGCGCGGACTTCGGGCCCGGCGCCGCCGTTCCTGACCGCCCGCCCACACCGCCGGGACGGCGCGGGCGCCGGCCGCGACGACCTGGGCGTGAAAATGCGGAAAGCCCCGCATCCCGGACGGGACGCGGGGCTTCACTTCGATCCTGGCTGGATCGCCCCCTTCGGCCGACGCCGCCGGCCGGGATGGTTCAGAGCGGGCGGACCTGCTCAGCCTGCGGGCCCTTCTGACCCTGGGCGATCTCGAACTCCACCCGCTGGTTCTCCTCCAGCGTGCGGTAGCCGCTGGTCTGGATGGCCGAGAAGTGGACGAACACGTCAGCACCCCCGCCGTCGACGGTGATGAAGCCGAAGCCCTTGTCAGCGTTGAACCACTTCACGGTTCCCTGCGCCATGTGTATCTCCTTCTAAAACTGGCGGCCGAGCACGCCGTGCGGCCGATTGGCCGTTTTCGAGCAGCGGCGCCTGAGGCGGCCCCCTCGTGAAGGAGACTTCTCTCAACCCACGCCATCTCTCAACAGCGTGGAACAGCAAACCACGTAGCGAAAACTCTGCACAGCCTACCTGACGAAATTCTCCGACATGTGACCTGACGGATGCGGGATTCCGCTGGGCGGGCCGATCCCGCCATGCGAAAGGCCCCCTGCCGGCCGTGACCGTCAGGGGGCCCACGCGTCGAGTTCCCCAGGTAGGCCGGGCCGTGGGCCCGACAGGTCCCACCAGGTAGGCCGGGCCGTGGGCCCGACGGGTCCCACCAGGTAGGCCGGGCCGTGGGCCCGACAGGTCCCACCAGGGAAGCCGGGCCGCCGAGCTCAGTCGGGCCAGCGGCCGGTGAGTCTGCGGACGCCGACCGCCCCGCCCCGGTCCACGGCCGCCCGCACCACCGCGAAGATCGCCCCCTGCAGCGCCGCGGCGGCGAGGATCTCGCCCCAGCCACGGTCCTCGTCGGTCGCGCTCGGCGCCTCGCCGTCCCCCGAGGTCACCTTCCAGACCTGCCGGAAGATGACGCCCGCCACCGCGCCGGCGGCCAGCCCGAGCACCACCCCGACCGGCTTGTACGCGGCCTTGCCGATGGCCTTGCTCACCTGCGCCTCCCCCGGACGACCAGCAACACGATCATGGTAGCCACCGCCCCGGCCGCGAGCGCGGCCCACGGTGCCGGACCGCCCCGCCGCAGGCTCGCCCTGCCGGAGCGCGCCTGGCCGCGGACGGTCTCGGCCCCGTGGACCGCCTGCCCGCGTACCCGGGCCAGGGTCTGCGCCGCCTGCCCGCGCATCCGCTCCTTCGCCTGCTCCGTCGAGTTCCGCAGCCGGGCCTTGACGTCGGCCTTGGCCGCCAGCGCCTCCATGGTCTCGCCCAGCTCCACCCGGGTCCGCCGGATCTCCTCGCGCAGCGCCTCCGTGTCGCCGGTCCCGTTGCCCGTCATGCCCGTCCCCTGTCCTTCACCGCCGCGGTCACGGTGTCCACGTCCGCCCGGACGCTGCGCACCGTCGCCGTCGGAACCGGCGGGACAGCCTGGCTGACCTGCTTCTTGCCGACCAGCGCCAGGATCCCGGCGACGGCGAAGAGCACCACCGCCACGACCAGCGCGGCCACCCAGGCGGGGAGCACCAGCGCCAGCAGCAGGATCGCGGCCGCGACCAGCGCGCCCAGGCCGTACACGGCGAGCCCCCGGCGCCGCCGAACAGGCCGATCCCGATGCCGGCCCGCTTGCCCTTCTGGGTCAGCTCCGCCCGCGCCAGCGCCAGCTCGTCCCGAACGAGGCGGGAGATCTGCTCCGTGGCCCGCTGCACGAGTTCGGCGGTGGACGGCTCGCCCGCGGTCCGAGACGTGCGGTGATTCGCGACGTCAGCCATGCTGTCCTCCTTTCGTCATCACCGCGCTGTATGCCCGGAGTCGCCGCCCGTCAATCCTGCGCGGGGCGCCAGCCGCACTGGCCGCGCCGCGCAGCAGTCCCCGAATACTGGACCGTCAAACCCGTGGCGGGCCGGGCTCCCCCGCCAGGTGCAACGCCGAGCCGCTTCCCGAGGTCACGTCCCGCGCCCGACGCGGCCCCCGCCGCCACTCGGGCGGGGACGGGGGCCGCGGGACGAGGTACGGGGTCAGCGACGCGCCTCGGCGGGCTCCTCCGGGCCGACGAACGCCTCACTGCGCGCGTCGCCGTCCTCGCTGCCGCCGAAGAGCCGGGCGTCGTCGGGCACCTCGGCCTCGGGCAGGCGGCGCACCGGGCGCCGGGGCGTCACCGACTGCCAGGGCAGGGCGCCGGCGGCGTCGCCGACCTCGGCGCGCATCCGGGGCAGGGCGGTGGGCCGGTGGTCCCGCACCCAGCCGACCAGGTGCTCCCGCACCAGGCAGCGCAGGTCCCACAGGCTGCCGGCGTCCCCCGCGCTGACCAGCGCGCGCACCTTGATCAGGCCGCCGGTCGCGTCGGTCACCTGGAGCACGCAGACCCGGCCGTCCCACAGCTCGCTGCCCTCCACCAGCCGGCGCAGCTCCTCCCGCATGGCCTGCACGTCCACCGACCAGTCGACGTCGAACTCGGCCGTGCCCAGCACCGCCGCCTCGGTCCGCGTCCAGTTCTGGAAAGGCTTGCTCGTGAAGTACGACGTGGGGAGGATCAGCCGCCGGTCGTCCCAGATCTGGACCACCACGTAGCTGAGCGTCAGCTCCTCGACCCGGCCCCACTCCCCCTCCACGACGACCACGTCGTCGAGCCGGACGGCGTCGCTGAAGGCGAGCTGGAGGCCGGCGAGGACGTTGCCGAGCAGGCTCTGCGCGGCCAGCGCCGCCACCACGCCGACGACGCCGGCGGAGGTCAGCACGCCCGCCCCGACGCCCCGGACGCTGGGGAAGGTCATCAGCATCACGCCGACCGTCAGCACCACGATCACCGCGATGGTCAGCCGGCGCAGCATCACCACCTGGGTGCGTACGCGGCGGGCGTGCCGGTTGTCCGGCACGTCGACCCGAAACCGGGCCAGCGCGACGTCCTCGACCACCACCAGCAGCGAGGCGACCAGCCAGGCCACGGTCGTGATGACGCCGAGCACCAGCGCGTGCAGCGCCACCTGCCGCCACTGGGCGCCGACCGCGTAGCCGGTGCTGAACCGCACGGCGAACTGCACGGCGAGGACGGTCGCCGCGACCTGGAACGGGCGGTGCGCGTGTTCGGCCAGCTCGGTCATCAGCAGGGAGCGCCGACCGAGCCGCCGGGTCAGCCGGTGCGCCACCGTAGCCAGGAAAAACGCGATCGCCGCCGCGGCGAGCGCGGCGACGATCGTGGTGAGGTAGCTCCGCACAGGTGGTTCTCCTTCAGCCGGGCACTCGTCGCGGACAAAAGCGCTATTGTGCCCGGCTTGGACTGATCCGACCAGGTCAGACCTTGCGGTACCGGGACTGGAGGAAGCAGTAGACGCCGAAGGCGGCGATGCCGAGGGCCACGAGACTGAGCAGCAGCGGGCCGTACGACTGCTCGCGCAACAGGCGCAGGGCGGCGTCCAGGCCGCGCGCCTTCTGCGGGTCGTACGTCAGCGCGGCGACGACGACCAGCAGGCCCGCGATGCCGTACGCGACGCCCTTGGCGACGTACCCGGCGGTGCCGAGCCGCCGGGCGAGGGTGTGGGTGCGCGGGGTCATCTCCCCGGTCTTCAGGTGCCGCACGAACTTCTTCCGCCACCCGTAGACCACGAGCCCGACGCCGACCGCGGCGAGCACCAGCCCGGCGAGGCCGACCAGCCAGCGCCCGCCGGAGGAGGTCATCAGCCGGCCGGTGAGCGCCTCCTGCTGGTCCGCGCCGCCGGACCCCGCGCCCGAGAACACCTTCCAGGCGAGCCACGCGAAGTAGAGGTAGACCAGGGTGCGCCCGGCGGAGGTCAACCGC
This sequence comes from Micromonospora olivasterospora, assembly GCF_007830265.1. Lineage (NCBI taxonomy): Bacteria > Bacillati > Actinomycetota > Actinomycetes > Micromonosporales > Micromonosporaceae > Micromonospora > Micromonospora olivasterospora. The sequence goes on along the minus strand of NZ_VLKE01000001.1, from coordinate 4,717,227 downwards.
TCCACCACCCGCCTCCGGCCGCGCTCGGCGAGGTGCCCGGCGGCGGCCTCCAGCGCCTGCCAGACGGCCATGGCGAGCAGGCCCACGGCGATGGCCGCGCAGAGGAACCTGCCCAGCGGCTCGTCCGCGAGGGTGCTCAGCGCGCCGGCCTGGTCGCCACTGGCGCCGGACGACCGGCCGAACGCGATCTGCAGGGCCAGCCAGGCGAAGAGGAGGTGCACGATCCCGTAGCCGACGAAGCCGGCCCGGGCGAGGAGTTCGAGCCACCTGCTGTTCGCGGCCCGCGCGGCGGTGGCCTCGGCATGGGTGAGTGACATGGCGCCACAATCTCCGTTCGCGGAGATCCCCAAACGTCGGCCGCCGCCCACGCGGGACGGTGTCAGTTGTTGGGGTTGCGCGAGACGCGGATCTTGACCTGCTCGTCGGTGACGCTGTCGAGGGTGACCGCGAAGCCGCCGACCTCGGTGGCCTGCTGGCCCATGGTCAGCGACAACTGCTCGCCCGCGACCTCGACGGTCACCTGGTCGCCCTGGGCGCCGACCAGCTTGGCCTCGACGCCGAGGATCCTCGCGTTCGCCTCGACGCCCCGGTCGAAGGTGACCGTGCAGGCGTCCAGGCCGCAGTCGGTGGAGGCGCCCTCGGAGCTGCAGCCGGCGAGCAGCGCGACGCCGAGCGCCAGGCCGGCCAGCAGGCCGGCGGACCGGCTGGTGGGGATCAGCGGGGTGGCATCGGGTCGGTTCGTCACGCGATCAAGCGTACGAGACGTCCGCGAACCCGGCCCCGGCCGAACGCGGGGGCGGGCCGCTTCTACCACTACAACACGGTCGACGCGATGGGCCGGTTGCTCGCCGAACTGGACCGGCCGGCCCCGGCCGGCGGCACAATGACGACGTGAGCTTCCTCGTCGAGGACAATCCCGCCCGCAGGCGGTTCGAGATCCTGGTCGACGACGCGCTGGCCGGGTTCGCCGCGTACGTCCCGCGGGGTGAGGTCCTCGTGTTCACCCACACCGAGGTCGAGTCGCGGTTCCGGGACATGGGCGTCGGCTCGGCGCTGATCCGGGCCGCCCTCGACCAGGTACGCGAGCGGGGCGGCCGGATCGTGTCGGAGTGCCCGTTCATGACGGCCTTCATCGAGCGTCACCCGGAGTACGCGAGCCTCGTCACGGTCGCCTGACGGCGCCCGCGAGCAGTTCGGCGGCGGCCCGGGCGCAGGCCCGGGTGGCGCCGTGCGTGGCGACGTGCACCGCCCCGGTGACCAGGGCCGGCACCCCCAGCTCGACCACCACCGCGTCCGGGCGGACGGCGAGGGCGTCCCGCACGGCGGCGCGCATCCAGTCGTGCCGGTGCAGGTCGCGGACCACCAGCACCAGGGGTCGCCCGGCCGCCCCGGCCGCCGGCTCGGCGGGCAGGTCCGCCGCGCCGAGGCGTACGGAGGTGGTGCCGGGCAGCAGGTCCGCGAGGGGGGCGGCGACGCCCCAGGGGGTCTCCGCGCCGATCGCGATGTTGCGTGGGGGCGCGAACTCCACGACGTGCGGGGCGGCGGCCAGCGGCAGCGTCGCGGAGGGCCCGGGCGCCCCGGCCGTCACCCGCAGCGCGCGGCGGGCGGCCGCCAGCCCGACCGGGGAGCCGTCGGGGCTCCCGGCGGGACGGGTCGGTGCGCCGGCACGGGCGGCGACCGTCCAGGCGGCGAGCTGGGCGACCCGCTTGGCGGCCTCGGCCAGCCGTTCCTCGGGCAGCTCACCGGAGAGCACCGCGGCGACGATCGCGGCGCGCAGCTCGCTCGCGGCGTCCTCGTCGGCCCGCTCGCCGCCGACGCAGATCGCGTCCGCCCCGGCGGCGAGGGCGCGGACGGCCGCGCCGGCGAAGCCGTACCGGCCCGCGACCGCCCGCATCTCGATGGCGTCCGTGACCACCAGGCCCTGGAAGCCCATCTCCTCGCGCAGCAGCCCGCCGAGGATGCGGGGACTGAGGGTGGCCGGCAGCTCGGGATCCAGCGCCGGCACGAGCAGGTGGCCGGTCATCACCGCCTGCGCCCCGGCCGCCACGGCGGCCCCGAACGGCACCAGCTCGACGGCGTCGAGCCGCTGCCGGGTGCCGCCGATGCGGGGCAGGTCGTGGTGCGAGTCGACGCGGGTGTCGCCGTGGCCGGGAAAGTGCTTGGCGCAGGCGGCCACCCCGCCGTCCTGCAGGCCGGCGACCCAGGCGGCGGTGTGCCGGGCGGCCAGGGCCGGGTCGGAGCCGAAGGAGCGTACGCCGATCACGGGGTTGTCCGGGTTGGAGTTCACGTCGGCGTCCGGGGCGAAGTTGAGGGTGACGCCGACCGAGGCGAGCTCCCGCCCCAGGTCGCGGGCCACCTCCGCGGTCAGCTCGGGGTCGTCGATGGCGCCGAGTGCGAGGTTGCCGGGCCGGGAGCTGCCCCGGGCGGACTCGATGCGGGTGACGTCGCCGGCCTCCTCGTCGATGCCGACGAGGACGTCCGGCCGCTCGGCGCGCAGCGCGGCGGTGAGCGCGGCGACCTGGTCCGGGTCGACGATGTTGCGGGCGAACAGCACCACCGAGCCGAGCCCTTCGCCGAGCCAGCGGAGGATCCACGGCGGCGGGGTGGTGCCGACGAAACCCGGTTGCAGGACGGCGGCCGCCAGGCTCGCCAGGTTCCCCGTCGGTGCGCTGCTCATGCGGCTGCCGTACCCCCGTCTTTTCCCGTCCCGGAACCCGGCCGCGGGCTGCGGCGGTCCTGCCATGGTCACACCGCGCTCCGTAATAGTCAATAAACCTTACTGTAATGGCTGGCGGCGGCCGGGCCGTCGTGGAAGAGTTCCGGCATGCCTCCCTCGACGCTCGCCGACGCCACCAGCGCGGCCGACGTGCCCGGCGTACGCCTGCTCGGCCTGGTCGTCGGCGGCCTGCTCCTGCTCGCCGCCATCCGGGCGATGTTCCGCCGCCGCTGACCCCCGACCGACGCCGCGCGTCGGGCGCTCCGGCGGGTTGATCCCGTCGCCGCGGGGGTACGGCCCTCTGTGTCCACCGGGTGCGATCGGCACCCGCGACACCGCGAGGGGGAACGATGAAGATCGGCTACTTCCTGTCCTGCGAGGAGTACCCGCCGGCGGAGCTGCTGGAGCAGGCGCGGGGCGCCGAGCGGGCCGGCTTCGAGGCGCTGTGGATCTCCGACCACTACCACCCCTGGACGGACGCCCAGGGCCAGAGCCCGTTCGTCTGGTCGATGATCGGGGCGCTGAGCCAGGTCTGCTCGCTGCCGGTCACCACGGCGGTGACGTGCCCGACCATGCGCATCCACCCGGCGGTGGTCGCCCAGGCCGCGGCCACCAGCGCCGTCCTGCACGACGGCCGGTTCGTCCTCGGCGTCGGCACCGGGGAGGCGCTCAACGAGCACATCCTCGGCGCGGCATGGCCACAGGCCGACGTCCGGATGGAGATGCTGGAGGAGGCCGTCGAGGTGATGCGGAAGCTGTGGCGGGACAGGTTCGTCAACCACCACGGCAGGCACTACACCGTCGAGCACGCCCGGATCTACACCCGGCCCGACACCCCGCCGCCGGTCTACGTCTCCGGCTTCGGCCCGAAGTCCGTCGACCTGGCCGCGCGCATCGGCGACGGGTTCGTCTGCACCATGCCCGACGCGGACCTGGTCCGCCGGTTCCGCGACAACGGCGGCGGCGACAAGCCGTGCCAGGCCGGCTTCAAGGCCGCGTACGCCGACAGCGAGGACGAGGGCGCGCGGATCGCGTACGAGCGGTGGCCCAACGCGGGCGTGCCGGACGAGCTGTCCCAGGTGCTCCCCTCGCCGCGGCACTTCGAGCAGGCCGGGCAGCTGGTGCAGCCGGAGATGATGAAGGAGTCCTTCGTCTGCGGCAACAGCGCCGACGCGCACCTGGAGATGATCGACCAGTACGCCAAGGCCGGCTTCGACGAGGTCTACGTGGCCAACACCGGCCCGAACTACCAGGGCCTGTTCGACCTGTACCAGCGCGAGGTGCTGCCCCGGCTGCGCTGACCCCTGTCGGGTCGGACGCCGGGCTGGCCGCTCAGGGCAGGCCGAGCGTGCGGCGCAGCCGCCGGTATCCGTCAGCCGTCCCGATGCCGGGCCGCTCCTCGGGCCGCTCGACGTAGTACCGCAAGACGTCCGCCAGGAACCACGGATGCATCCGCACCCAGCCCAGCTCGACGGAGAGCCCGGGAAACGGCCACGGGCCCCGCCCGGTGAGTCCCGACCGCCGGACCAGCTCCGGCCGGAGCAGCGGGAGACGCAGGCGGTTGCCCGACACCTGGCCGGCGACGAACCAGCCGTAGGCCGCCGGCTCCCCCGGTCGCCACGCGCCGACCAGCACCGCCCAGCCGAGCGCAAGCGCGAGGGCCAGCAGGACCGGCAGCCGGGAAGCGGTCATCGGCACATTGTGCGGGGGCGGCACAACGGCCACCTAGGCCGAAAGGGGCCGGGGCGTAGACAGCCCTGCGCGGGCCCTTTGGAGCTGCCCCGTTCGTGCTACCGATTCCGCGGCCCGCCCGTGCCGGCCGCCGCCCGCCAAGGGTGGGGCATGGCGTGGAGACCCAGACCCCGCACTGCCCCACCTACGCGGGCAACTCCACATGCCGCGACCTGCCGACCCCACCCTCCGGGCGGGTGCGGTTTCGGCGGAGCCGGCCCCGGGTACCTCCGGCCCTCGATGAAGCTGTCCACGCACTCCACGACGCTGCGCCGCGCCGCGCGCAAGCTGTTCGGCTGGACCACGCTGCGGCCCAACCAGCTCGCCGCCATGCGCGCGGTGATGAGGCGCCGCGACGCCCTGGTGGTGCTGCCCACCGGCGCCGGCAAGTCGGCGATCTACCAGATCCCGGCCAGCCTGATCCCCGGCCCGACGGTGGTGGTCTCCCCGCTGCTCGCCCTCCAGCAGGACCAGATCGCCGCGCTGAACGAGCGCCAGCGCCCGAGCTGGGCGCGGTGCGGATCAGCTCCGCCGAGAGCCCCGCCCAGCAGGCCGAGGCGATCGCCGACGTGCGCGCCGGCCGGGCCGAGTTCCTGTTCATCACCCCGGAGCAGCTCGCCAACCCCGGCCGGATGGCCGAGGTCCGGTCGCTGCGGCCGGGCCTGGTCGCGGTCGACGAGGCGCACTGCATCTCCGCCTGGGGACATGACTTCCGCCCCGACTATCTGGCGCTCGGCCACCTCGTCGAGGGCATCGGCCGGCCGCCCGTGGTGGCCCTGACGGCCACGGCCTCGCCCCCGGTGCGCGACGACATCGTCGCCCGGCTGCGGCTGCGCGACCCCGAGATCGTGGTCTCCGGGCTGGACCGGTCCAACCTCTTCCTGGAGGTCGCCCACTGCCCCACGGAGGACTACCGCTGGCGGCGACTGATCGCGCTGCTGCGCGAGGACCGACGGCCCGGCATCGTCTACGTGCCGACCCGCCGCGCGGCCGAGGAACTGGCGGAGCGCCTCACCGACGCCGGCTTTCCCGCCAGGCACTACCACGGCGGGATGACCGCCGGGGCGCGCGGCGAACTGCACGAGGCGTTCCTCGCCGACCGGGTGCCGATCATGGTCGCCACCTCGGCGTTCGGGATGGGCATCGACAAGCCCAACATCGCGTGGGTGGTGCACATGGCGCTGCCCGACTCGCCGGACAGCTACTTCCAGGAGATCGGCCGGGCCGGCCGCGACGGCGAGCCGGCCCGGGTGCTGCTGCTCTGGCAGGCCGAGGACGTCGGGCTGCGACGGTTCTTCACCGGTGGCCTGCCGGACGCCACCGAGCTGCGCGACCTCGCCGCCCTGCTGCGCCGGAAGCCGACCACCAGGAAGGAACTGCGGGAGCTGACGGGACTCGGGCCGCGCCGGCTCGGGCAGTACCTGTCGCTACTGGAGCAGGTCGGCGCCGCGGAGCCGCGGGGGCAGCGCCTCGCGGCGCCCCGGTACTCCCCGAAGCCCGTCGAGGCCGGGCGGGCCGCCCTCGCGGAGGCCGAGCGCCAGCAGGCCGTCACCCGGTCGCGTACGGACATGATGCGCGCCTTCGCCGAGACCAGCGGCTGCCGGGGGCAGACGCTGCTGGCCTACTTCGGCGAGCAGATGACGGAGGTCTGCGGGCACTGCGACAACTGCCTCGCCGGCACGAGCGTCGCCGACGACGGGGCCCGCGGGCCGTTCCCGGTGCACAGCCAGGTGCGGCATCCGGAGTGGGGCGGCGGCCTGGTGCTCAGCTACGAGGACGACCGGATGACGGTGCTCTTCGACGAGGTCGGGTACAAGACCCTGTCGGTGCGCGTGGTGTCGGAACAGGGGCTGCTGAGCCTCGACTAGCCTGAGCCGGGCCCCGCCGCCGGGGTCCACAGCAGAGAGCGAGAGGAGCGTTGTCGTGATCGAGCAGCCGGCGTACACCGGGTTCGGTTTCTCCGACGAGGAGTGGGGGCTGCTGGTCGGCCTGCCGCAGTCGGTCCTGACCGCGGCGAGCGCCGCCGAACACGACGGCGCCCGCCGCACCATGGCCGAGAACGCCGCGGGCCTGGAGACCATCTCCGCCGGTCGGGAGTCCGCCAGCCCCCTCGTCGCCGCCGTGGCCGGCGAGATCGTCCTCCGGGTGGGCGACCCGGAGGCCGGCGAGGAACTGCCGGTGATCGAGCCGGCCGACCCCCGCGCCGCGATCGAGGACGTGCTGAACCGGGCCGCCGAGGCCGCCCGCCTGCTGGCCGCCAAGGTGGACGAGGGCGAGGCCGGGGCGTACAAGCACTGGCTGGTGGAGATCGCCGAGAACGTCGTGAGCGCGGCGTCCAGCGGGGGCCTCCTCGGCCTCGGCGGCGACGTGGTCAGCGACTCGGAGCGGCGCTTCCGCGACCAACTCTCCCAGGTCCTCAACGACTGACTGGTTCCGCCAGCGCCTCCGGGCCGTCCGGAACGCCCGGGGCGTCGGCGGGCGGCACGGTGGCGCCGCGGAGCGCCGTGAGCGCGACCGCCGCGCCGAGCACCATGACCCCCACGCCGGCCAGCGCCGGCACGGCCGCGAGGCGGCGGAGTCGATCACCCGCGGTCATCCCCCAGGCCCTGCTGCCGCTGGACCCCGACAGGGTCGACCGTCTCTCGGCCGCCCTCCTCTCCGGAGCGGAGGGTCCAGGAGCGCTGCTGGCCCAGCCTGGTCTCCATGCTGATCGCCCGCCACCTCGACGCCGAGGCCCGGCTCCCCGCCGAGATGCGCCAGCAGGCGCTGCTCACCCAGGTGCGGGACTTCATCGACCGGCACCTCGGGATGAGCCCACGGGCGTACCGGGAGGTGCGGCGGACCGGCGCGTGCCCGGGGCCGGCGGAGTAGCCTCCTCGGGCCGGAAGGAGAGCGCATGTTGCAGCGACACACCGTCGACACGACGGTCGCGGCACCGGCCGACCGGTTCGGGATGTGGTTGGACCTGATCGCGCGGACGGCCGCTCCCCTGCGGATCCGCAGCGACCACACGGCCGACTTCGCCGCCCGCGCCGACGTCATCGAGCTGGGGCCGATCCAGCTCGTCAGCTACCGCTACCCCTCGCTGCACGCGGTCCGGACGCGCAAGCCGTTCCAGTGCTCCGACCCGGAGGTCTACTCGCTCGCCCTGACCACCACCGGCCGCAGCGGGATCAGCCAGCACGGGCGCAGCAGCCGGTTCGACACCGCCGACTTCACCTTCTACGACTGCTTCCAGCCGCACGAGGTCTCGCACGTGGGCCGGCACGCCGGCCGGGAGCGGGCCACCACCGTCGCGGTGGTCATCCCGCACGCCGCGCTGCCGCTGCCGGTGGACCGGCTCGCGCCCCTGTTCGCCGGCCGGTTCTCCGGCACCGAGGGGCTGGGGGCGCTGCTCGCGGACTACCTGGTCCGGATCACCCGGCACCCCGAGCAGTACCAGGCCGCCGACGCGGACCGGCTCGGCACCGTCGGGCTGGACCTGGTCACCACCATGCTCGGCCGGTATCTGGTCTCCGAGGACGACGTGCCGGCGGAGGTCCGGCGCCGGGCGCTGCTCACCCGGGTCCGCGCGTACATCCGGGAGAACCTGGGCGATCCCGGGCTCGACCCCCGGGCGATCGCCGACGCGCACCACGTCTCGGTCCGGTCGCTGCACCGCCTCTTCGAGGCCGAGGAGACCACGGTCGCCGAGTACGTCCGGGCGAGCCGGCTGGAGCGGTGCCGGCGGGACCTGGCGGACCCGACCCTGCGCGACCGGCCGGTCCAGGCGCTCGCCCTGCGCTGGGGCTTCCGGGACAAGGCCCACTTCAGCCGGGCGTTCCGGGCCGCGTACGGGACCACGCCGCAGGCGTACCGGCGGGAACAGGCACGGATCGTCAACGAGCGGGCGTCCACGGTCAACTCGGCGCGCGACGGGGCCGCACATACTGGGGACGGGCCGGTCACCGGATCAACCGGTGGGACGGCCCACAGGTAACGGGGGGCCGTGGCGAGGCGCCCGCGACCGGTAGCGTCGCGGGCGGCCGCCCGGTTTGCCGCGCCCGCGGAGCGGTCACGACTCCTCCAGCAGCTCCAGCACGCGCCGCTCGGCCTCCTCGCGCGGCATCCGGGGTCGCACCGGCGCCACCACGCCGTCGTGGAACAGGTCGACGACCCGGGGGTCCACGTAGGACGTCCGGGCGACGGTCGGGGTGTTGCCGAGCAACTCCGCCACCTCCCGCATCACGGCGGCCACCGCCCTCCTGCGCGCGGTGGCCGAGCGGGCCGGCCCGGCGGCGGCCAGCTCGGTCGCGGCCAGGACGGTGGCGTGCCAGGTACGGAAGTCCTTCGCCGTCATCTCCCCGCCGCTGGCGTCGCGCAGGTACTCGTTGACCTCGTCGCTGCGCACGTCCCGCCAGTCCCGCCCGTCCCAGTAGCCGAACAGCCGCTCGGCCCGGCGCCGCCGCCGACGCAGGTCGAGCAGCACCTGGCACAGCTCCGGGTCCTCGATGCGCCGGACCTGCTCCACCCCGCCCTTGGCGGGAAACTCGAAGACCACGCAGCCGCCCCGGCTGCGCGCGTGCTCCGGGCGCAGGGTGGCCACGCCGAAGGTGGCGTCGTCGCCGACGGCGTACTGGTCGCTGCCGACCCGGAACGTGCCCATGTCGAGCAGCCGGGTCACCGTGGCGAGCACGCGGTCCCGGTTGAGTCCCCGACCCGACAGGTCGTGCGCGACCCGCTCGCGCAGCACCGGGAGGCGGTGGGCCACCTCCAGCACGTGGTCGAACTTCGCCTCGTCGCGCCTGCGCCGCCACTCGGGGTGGTAGAGGTACTGCTTGCGGCCGGCCGCGTCGACGCCGGTGGCCTGGATGTGCCCGTTGTGGTGCGGGCAGATCCACACGTCCCGCCACGCCGGCGGGATCACCAGGTCCCGCAGCCGGGCCAGCTCGTCCGGGCCGCGGACCGGCGCGCCGTCGGGGCCGAGGAAGAGCCAGCCCCTGCCGCGCCGGCGGCGCCCGTACCCCGGCCTGCCCGGATCGCTACGCCGTAACCGCACCGGAGATCCGCACCGCCCGTTCCGCCTCGTCCACGGCGGCCAACACCTCGTCGAGCCCGACGGCCGCCAACGCCGGGTCGGTTCTACCCCCGTCGCGCCCCGGCCAATCCCCCGCCGAGCTGCGCTCCCGGCCCAGGTCCGGGGCCGGGTGTCCGCGGTCGCCGGCCCAGAGCACCCGGTGCCGGGGGCGGTCCGGCGGCGGGCCCCACCGCGCGGGCGGTACCGGGCCGAAGAGCACCACCGACGGCGTGCCGTACGCGGTGGCGAGGTGGGCGATCCCCGTGTCGTTGCTGACCACCAGCCGGGCGTACGCCACCAGGGCGGCGAGGTCGCCCAGGTCGGTGCGGCCGGCGAGCACCGCCTCCGGCCCGAGCCCGCCGTGGTACGCGACCCACCCCGCCAGCTCCCGCTCCTCCGCCGACCCGGTGACCACCACCCGGTGCCCCCGGCCGGTCAGCCGGCGGGCCAGCGCCGCGTACCGCTCGGCCGGCCAGCGCTTGACCGCCAGCTTCGTACCCGGGTGGAGCACGGTCGCCCCGCTCGGCGCGCGCCCCGGCGCGGGCCGGCGCAGAGCCAGGTCGGCGCGGTCGGCGGGGATGCCGTACCAGGTGAGCAGGCGCACCCAGCGGTCCACCTCGTGCTCGTCGTCGCGCCACCGCGGCCCGTCGACGTGGCCGGCGTCGGGGTTGGCGAAGGCGAGCAGCCGGCCGGGGCAGGTGGCGGCGAGCACCCGGTGCGAGCGCGGGCCCCGCCCGTGCAGGTTGACGGCGAGGTCGGGCGGCGGGCCGGGCCAGGGCAGCGGGCCGAGGCCGGAGACCGGGACGAGGCGGTCGACGCCGCCGACCAGCTCGACGAGGGGGGCCAGCCACCGGGGGGCGACGAGGGCGATCTCGCGGTCCGGCGCCGCGGCCCGCAGGGCGCGCAGCGCGGGGACCGCGGTGGCGAGGTCCCCGACGCCGAGGGCGCGCAGCACCAGGATCACGGGTACGAGGTCTCCCGCTCGGCGCAGACGACCATCTCGCGTACGGCGCAGCCGGCGGGCTGGGACAGCGCGAACATGACGGCGGCGGCGGTGTCGGCGGGGTTGTTGAGCACGGCGTCCGGCCCGGGTCGGTACCGCGGGTCGCGGTCGTCGAAGAACGCGGTGCGCATCCCGCCGGGGATGAGCAGGGTGACGCCGACGGTCCCGGCGAGCTCGGCCGCGAGGGCCCGGGTGAAGCCGACGACGCCGAACTTGGCGGCGCAGTACGCGGTGGCGTCGCCGACGGCCTTGACCCCCAGCGTCGAGGCGACGGTGACGATGGTGCCCCGGGACGCCTCCAGCCACGGCAGGGCCGCCCGGATCACGGCGGCGGTGGCCAGCAGGTCGACCGCGACGATCCGCTCCCAGGTCTCGGCGGGTACGTCGGCGAGCCGGCCGGGGACGTCGATGCCGGCGGCGGTCACCACGGCGTCCAGGCCGCCGGAGCGCTCGGCCAGCTCGCGGGTCGCCGCCTCGGCGGAGCGGGTGTCGGCGAGGTCGCACTCCACCCAGGGCACCCCGTCGGCCGGGGCCCGCCGGTCCAGCACCAGCGGTCGCCCGCCGGCCCGGGCCACGGCCGTCACCACCGCCGCTCCCAGACCGCTGGAGCCGCCGGTGACCAGGACGGTCGGCCCCGCCCCGGGAAGGTCGTCCGTCATCGTGCCCCCCTCGTCACGCCGTCCACGCCCGCCCCGGTCCGCCGGCCACCGACCCCGTCGGCGCGGGCGGCGGCGATCATGTCGGTGGTCGAGCGCCCGTTCAGGTACGGCACCACGACCGTGTGCCCGCCCCAGCGGCGCAGCAGCTCCGCCTCGGGCAGCGCCGGCTCGCCGCCGCCGGTGGCGTAGTCGCCGCCCTTGACCCAGACGTCCGGCCGCAGCCAGGTCAGCGCCGCGTCCGGCGTGGGCTCGTCGAAGATCATCACCGCGTCGACGCAGCTCAACGCCGCCAGCAACCGGCTGCGGTCGCCGTGCGGCACCACCGGCCGGTCCGGCCCCTTCAGTCCGGCCACGCTGGCGTCGGAGTTCAGGCAGACGACCAGGCAGTCGCCGAGCTGACGGGCCGCCTCCAGGGTGGCGACGTGCCCGGCGTGCAGCAGGTCGAAACAGCCGCCGGTGGCGACCACGGTGCCGCCGGCGGCGCGTACCTCGGCGACGACCGCGGCGGCCGCCCCCGCCCCGATCCGCTCGCCGCCGGGCCGCGACACGGTCACGGGGCCGTCCGGGCCGGCGGCGGCAGGGCGGTGGCGACGCCGCCGGCCGCCACGTACGCCGACGCCTCCTCGACCGCCGCCTGCACCGCCTCGGAGACCAGCGCACCCCGGGACAGCGCGATGCTGGCCGTGGCGGCGAACCGGTCCCCGCGCCGCAGGTGTCCCCCTCGGCGCTGGCCGGCGCGGGCACCACCAGCGGGGTGGAGCCGGCGTGGCAGAGCAACGCCCCGTCGCCGCCCAGCGTCACCGCGACCGCCCCGGCCTGCCAGCGCTGGCGCAGCCCCTGGGCGCCCCGCGACGCGGTGGCCAGCCGGGACGCCCCCGGCGCGGTCTTCGCCAGCTCGCGCACCTCCGACTCGTTCGGGGTGGCCAGGTGCACGCCGGGCACGGCGGCCGGGCCGCGCGGGTGCGGGTCCCACACCACCGGGGCGCGGGTCGCGGCAAGCGCCGCCCGCAGCGCCGGCTGCCGTGCCACCCCCCGCCCGTAGTCGCTGACCAGCACCGCGGACGCGGCGGCGAGCAGCCGCAGCACGGCGTCGCTCGGCTCGCCGGGCTCCCCCGGCTGCCCACCCCGGTCGTGCCGCAGCAGCACCCGGCCCCGGGCCCGCAGCCGGATCTTCTCGGGGGTGGCGCCGTGCAGCGGCAGCGGGTACACCCGCACCCCGGCGGCGGCCAGCAGGGTGCTCAGCCGCGCGCCGCCCTCGTCGTCGGCGAGCGCCGTCACCAGGGCGACCTCGGCGCCCTGCGCGGCGGCGAAGACCGCCGCCAGGCCCGCCCCGCCGGGCCGGTCGACGGCCGTGGACTCGTCGAGGACCGGCACCGGGGAGTCCGGGCAGAGCCGGTTCACCAGCCCCTCCACGTCCCGGTCGAGCAGGGTGTCGCCGACCACCACCACGGGTCCCGTCATGCTCGCCTCCCTCGTCCGGCCTCGACCTGGGCGTCGCCACCGCCGTCCAGCACCACCTCGACCCCGGCGCGCACCGGCTCCGCCCCTTCGCCGACCGGCTGTGCCGCCGCACTGCGGCCCGCGGCGGCCAGCGCGGCGGGCAGCACCCGGTCGACGTACTCGCAGAGCACGTGGGCGGAGACCAGGTGCAGCTCCTGGACCACCTGGCTGTCGGGCGAGTCGACGGCCAGCGCCTCGTGGCACGCCTCGGCGAGGGGGTTGGGGGCGGGCCCGGTGAACGCCCAGCAGCGCAGGCCCGCGTCCCGGCCGGCGCGGGCGGCGGCGAGCAGGTTCGGGCTGACGCCGCTGGTGGACAGCAGCAGCAGGATGTCGTCGGGCCGGCCGTGGGCGCGGACCTGCCGGGCGAAGACCTCGGCGTAGCCGTAGTCGTTGCCGATGGCGGTGAGGGCGGAGGTCTCGGCGTGCAGCGCGATGGCCGACAGCGGTTCCCGGTCGTCGCGGAGCCTGCCGACGAGTTCGGCGGTCAGGTGCTGCGCCTCGGCGGCGCTGCCGCCGTTGCCCCCGACCAGCAGCCGGCCCCGGCGGCCAGCCGGTGGGCCAGCTCGCCGCCCCACCGGGCCAGCAGCTCCGCGCGACGCCGGTACGGCGGCAACGCCGCGGCGAGGCTCGCCAGGTGTGCGTCGAGCGGCGACGGGGCGGCCCCGTCGGGCCGGGCCGGGAGGGCGGCCATCAGGCGACCACCCCGGTGGCCGGGCGCAGCGCCGCCACCTCGTGGTACACCTCGGCCAGCCGCTCCGCGGTGGCGGCCCAGGAGTAGCTGCGCCGGGCCCGGTCGCGCGCCGCGGTGGCGTACGCGAACCGGCGGATCCGGTCGTCGAGCAGGCGCCGGATCGCGGCGCCCAGGGCGCGCGGGTCGCGGGCGGGCACGAGGTCGCCGGTCACCCCGTCGAGCACCGTGTCGGTCAGCCCGCCGACCGCGCTGCCGACCACCGGCACGCCGCAGGCCATCGCCTCGAGCGGGGTCAGCCCGAACGGCTCGTACCAGGGGGCGGCGACCAGCACGTCGGCCGACCGGTACCAGCGGCCCATCTCCTCCCGCGGCACCGCGCCGACCAGCGTCACCCGGTCAATGACCCCGCACGACTCGGCGAGGGCCCGCAGCCGGCGGGCGTGCGGGTCGGTCTCCAGCAGGCCCTCCGGCGGGCCGCCGACGATCACGCACTCGGCGTCGGGCACCAGCGGCATCGCCCGTACGACGTCGGCGAAGCCCTTGCGCTCGACCAGGCGGCCGACGGAGAGGATGCGCGCCCGGCCGGGGGTGCGCTCGGCGGCGGGGCCCAGCGGCGCGAACGTGGCCAGGTTCACCCCGGACGGCACGACGGTCATCCGGGACCGGGGCACCCCCATCCGCACCAGTTCGCCGACCTCGTCCTGGCACTGGGCGACGACCCGGTCCACGGACCGCCCCAACTGGAGCTCGTAGCCGACCCGGCGCGGCGGGCTGGTGTCCTGCGCGCCCTGGTGGCGCCGCTTCACCGTGCCCAGCGCGTGGTACGTCTGCACCACCGGCACCCCGGTCCGCCGGCCGGCGGCGAGCGCGGCCAGGCCGCTCATCCAGAAGTGCGCGTGGATCACCTCCGGCGCCCAGTCCCCGGCCCGCCACCGGTCGACCAGCCAACGGCCGAACGCCCGCATGTGCGGCAGCAGCGCGTCCTTGGCGACCGGCTCGGCCGGCCCGGCCGGGACGTGCACGACGTCGTACCCGTCGGGGCTGCGGACCGTCACGGGCAGGTCCACGGCGTCGCGGCGGGTGTAGACCCGCACCTCGTGCCCGGCGGCGACCAGGGCGGCGGAGAGCTCCGCGACATGCGTGTTCTGGCCGCCGGCGTCCTCGCCGCCGAGGACGGCGAGCGGGCTGGCGTGCTCCGAGATCATCGCGATCCGCATGTTTCCTCCTCCAGCAGCCGGTCCCAGTCAGCGAGGAAGCGATCCAGGCCGTAGCGGTCCCGGGCCGCCCGGCGGGCCGCCGCGCCCGCCCGCTCGGCGGACCCCGGGTCGTCGAGGAACCGCCGGGCGGTCGCCAGCAGCGCGTCGACGCGGGTGGAGAGCGCGCCCGCCTCCGGCGGCACCGCCGCCACGGCCTCGGTGCTGGCCAGCGCGACGACCGGCATGCCCATGCTCATCGCCTCGACGAGGCTGAGCCCCAGCGAGGTCCACCGGCACAGGTGCAGGTACGCCCGCCGCCGGGCCAGCTCGGCGTGCATCCGCTCCTGCGGCACGTCGTCGTGCTCGGCGAGCCGGTCGGCCGGCAGCCCCAGCCGCCGCGCGAGGCCGGCGACGCCCATGCCGAAGACGTCCAGCGGGGCGACGGCGGCGAACCGGGGCAGCAGGTCGGTGCCGGTGACCCGCCACCGGCGTACCGGCTCGTTGATCACCACGGCCAGGCGCTCCAGCTCGCCGGTCCACTCCGCGTCCGGGGCGACGACGCCGTGCTCGACGACGGCGGTGCGGGTGGCGCCGTTGTCCCAGAACAGCTCGTTGAAGTGGGTCACGTGGGTGAGCAGGAGGTCGTCCCGGTCGGCCATCGGGTGGCGGGTGTTCGGCACGTCGCCCTTGGGCGTGTTGTGCTCGACGTACACCGCCGGGACGTCCCGGCCGACCCGGCGGCCCAGCCACTGGCACGCCAGGTCGAGCTCCTCGGGCCGCTGGAGGACGACCACGTCCACCTCGGCGCGGCGCAGCTCGGCGGGGGTGACCTCGACGGCGCTGTCGGGCCACCGGTAGGTGCGGGCCCGGCCGAGCCCGTAGGGGCCCCGGTCGGGGGTGACCGGCACGAGATACCGGTGCCGGCCGTGCACGAAGGACGTGGTCCAGGAGCCGTGCACGTGCCACACCAGGACGTTCATCGGCCGCTCCCGCCGCCGCCGGCCGCCCCGTCCGACCGGCCGCCGGCCGCCCAGTCCAACCGGCCGCCGGCCGCCTCCCACGTCCCGCCGCCGGCCGCCTCCGACGGCCCGCCGACGCGGTGCGGCCGACGCCGGGGGCGTCGGGCTGGCCGGTGGGCACGCCGAGCAGGCGTACCGCGTCGAGGACCGCGCCCGGGTCGAGGCCGGCCAGGCAGGGGTGCCCGGGGATCGGGCAGGCGACGGCGCGGGTGTCCCGGCACGGCGCGTCGGCGTCGCCGAGCCGGACGGTGGGCACCCGGTACGGCCCCCACTGCCCGAACGGGACGGTGGGGGCGAAGAGGCTGACCACGGGCACGCCGAGCGCGGCGGCCAGGTGGGCCGGGCCGGTGTTGCCGACCACCAGCGCCCCCGCCCGGGCGACGATGCCGGCCAGCTCCGTCAGGCCGGTGTGCCCGCCCAGGTCGAGGCCACCGGCGGCGGCGACCCGGGCGGTCAGCTCCCGCTCGTCGGGCCCGCCGGTGACCACCACCCGGTACCCGGCGCCGGCGAGCAGCCGGACGATCCCGGCGGCCACCCCGGGCGGGCAGGCCCGCGCCGACGCCGACGATCCGGGGTGGACGACCACGTACCCGGGCCGGTCGAGCCCGGGTGGCGGCTGCGGCACCGCGTCCGGGCGCAGGCACAGCCGGGGCTGGTCGTGCGCGGGCAGCGCGTACCCGGCGGCGGCGGCCAGGGACAGGGCCCGTTCGGGCTCCGGCACGCCCACCGGTACGCGGTGCCGCACGTCCAGCAGGCTGCCCGGGAAGTCGTCGCTGATGGCGCTGACCCGGCGCAGGCCGGCCATCCGCAGCAGCAGCGCCAGCGGCAGCGCCGACTGGTGGAAGCTGGTGAACACCACCGCCTCGTCCGCGCCCGTGGCCGCCAGCCGCTCCACCAGGCGGCGGGTGCGCGCCGGGTCGACCGGTCCCGCGTCCGGGTCGATCCACTCCAGCGGCCACTCGACGATCTCGTCGACGCCCGGGAGCAGGTCGGCGGCGGCCCGCCCGCGCGGCCCGCACAGCAGCACCACCCGCTCGGCGTGTGCCGCCACCGCGCGGATGCCGGGCCCGGTCACCAGCACGTCCCCGGCCGAGTCGCTGCGCACCACCAGCACCGTGCCGGCGGTGCGGGGCGCGGCGGGCACGACGGCGCGCTGCCGGCGCAGGATCTCGTCGACGGCGGCGGTGAGGGTGGCGGCGGCGCCCGGGGCGGCGGCCACCTCCTCGCCCCGGGTGACCGGGGTGGGCACCAGGATGCCGCTCGCCCCGGCGGCCAGCGCGGCCGTCATGTCGCGGCCGATGTCGCCGACCACGACGCACCGGGCGGCGGTGGTGCCCAACTGCGCCGCGGCGGCGTGCACCAGGCCCGGCGCCGGCTTCCGGCAGCCGCACCCGGCGTCGTCGTCGTGCGGGCACACCAGCCAGGCGTCGAACGGCCCGAGCAGCTCCTCGACGCGGGCGTGCACCCGGGCCATCTGCGCGGGCGTGAAGTACCCCCGGGCCAGGCCGGACTGGTTCGTCACCACGGCCAGCCGCAGGCCGGCCGCCCGCAGCCGGTCCAGCGCCGCCCGGGCGCCGGGCAGGGGGCGCACCTTCTCCGGGTCGCCGTTGTACGGGACGTCCTCGATCAGCGTCCCGTCCCGGTCGAGCAGCACCGCGTCGAACAGGACACCGCCGGAGCGGCCAGCACCCGGGTCGACCCGGGCTGACCTGCGCTGGTCCGGCTCCATCTGGTCCCGTCGCACGGGCCGCGGGTTCCCGGCGCCCCGGGGAGTAAACATCATCTTCCTGCCGCGGCGCCGCCGCCGCGCCGGGCCCGCGGGGGCTGCGGGCGGGCGCGGTCGTGCGTCGTCTCCGCTGCGGCGATACCCGCCGCCCCGGAGAAGCTAACCCGCCCGGCTCGTTAGCGCCGGCCCCCGAGGGGGTACGGGGAAACAGTGGCGATTGTGGAGAAAGTGATCGAGGCGCCCCCGCAGCAGGTGTTCGACGTCCTCGCCGACGGCTGGACGTACAGCGACTGGGTGGTCGGCACCACGCACATGCGTGGCGTCGACAACGCCTGGCCGGCGGTCGGCAGCCAACTGCACCATCGGGCCGGGCCGTGGCCGTTCTCGATCCAGGACGCCTCCACCGTGCTGGCCAGCGAGCCGCCGCACCGGCTGGTGCTCCGCGCCGGGCTCTGGCCCGCGGGCGAGGCGATCGTGGCCTTCACCCTGGAGCCGGTCGACGGCGCCGCCGCGACCCGGGTCCGGATGGCCGAGGACTTCGCCGCCGGCCCGCTGCGCCTGGCCGACAACAAGCTCGGGCACCTGGTGCTGCGCCAGCGCAACAAGGAGACGCTGTGCCGGCTCGCCGACATCGCCACCCGGCAGAAGGCGGCGCGATGACCCAGACCGTGATGATCACCGGGGCCAGCGCCGGGGTCGGTCGGGCGGTCGCCGGGCGTACGCCGAGCGGGGCGCGCGGCTGGGGCTGATCGCCCGGGGCGCGGCGGGGCTGTCGGGCGCCGAACGGGACTGCCGGGAGCGGGGCGCCGCCGACGTGCGGGCGTACCAGGTGGACGTGGCCGACGCCGGCGCCGTGCAGCAGGCCGCCGACGACCTGGTGCACCACGCCGGCGGGCTGGACGTCTGGGTGAACGACGCGATGGTGTCGGTCTTCGCGCCCGCCTGGGAGGTCACGGCCGCGGAGTTCCGGCGGGTCACCGAGGTGAACTACCTGGGCACGGTGCACGGCACGCTCGCCGCGCTGCACCACATGCGCCCGCGCGGGCGGGGGGCGATCGTGCAGGTCGGCTCGGCGCTGGCCTACCGCGGCATCCCGTTGCAGTCGGCGTACTGCGCGAGCAAGCACGCGATCCAGGGCTTCAACGACTCGCTGCGGGCGGAGCTGCTGCACGACAGGCCGGGGGTGCGGCTGTCCATGGTGCAGCTGCCCGCGGTCAACACCCCGCAGTTCTCCTGGGTGCGGACCCGGCTGCCCCGGCATCCGCAGCCGGTGCCGCCGATCTTCGCCCCGAGGTCGCCGCCCGCGCGGTGCTCTGGGCCGCCGAGCACACGCCCCGCGAGCTGAACGTCGGCGGGCCGACCTGGCAGGCCCGGCTCGGCAACATCCTCTTCCCCGGGCTGCTCGACCGGAAGCTGGCGCGCGACGGCTACGACGCCCAGCAGACCGACACCCCGATCGACCCGGTGACCTGGCGGGACAACCTGGACCGCCCGCGGGACGGGCACACCGACCACGGCGCCGAGGGCGTCTTCGCCGACCGGGCGCGGGCCCGGTCGGCGGCGCTGTGGGTGAGCACCCACAAGCCCGCGGTGTCCACGGTGGGCCTCCTCACGGTCGCCCTCGCGGCCGCCGGTCTGGCCCGCCGCCTGCGCTGAGGCGCGCGTCCCGCCGGCGGCCGGCGCGGGCAGTCACGCTGCGGAACGGGGAGCCGTTATGACCCGGAAGGGCCAACTGGCTACCCTCTCAGGTGACCCTGTCGGCAAACCGAGGATGTCCGTCATGATCGAACCCGTGCAGTTGCCCGCCCCGTGGCGGGACGCACGTCTGACCGTCGTGGTGCCCACCTACAACGAGGCGGGGAACCTCCCGGTGCTGGTCGAACGGCTCCTCGCGCTGCCCCTGCCCGGCCTGAAGGTGCTGGTCGCCGACGACAACTCCCCGGACGGCACGGGCGAGGTCGCCGACAAGCTCGCCATTGAGCACCCCGACCGGGTCGAGGTCGTGCACCGGGCCGGCAAGGAGGGCCTCGGCCGGGCGTACGTGGACGGCATCGGCCGCGCGCTCGACGGCGGGGCGGAGTACGTGGCCCAGATGGACGCGGACCTGTCCCACCCGCCGGAGGCGCTGCCGGGCATGCTCGGCGCGCTGCTGTCCACCCGGGCCGGAGTGGTGATCGGCTCCCGGTACGTCCCCGGTGGCGAGCTGGACGAGGCGTGGCCGCTGTACCGCCGCGCGCTCAGCGGCTGGGCCAACCTCTACGTGCACACCCTGCTGCGGGTACGCATCCGCGACCTCACCGCCGGCTTCAAGATCTGGCGGGCCGACGCGCTGCGCGACATCGGCCTGGACCGGGTCCAGTCGAACGGCTACAGCTTCCAGGTGGAGATGCACTACCTGGCCACGAAGCTCGGGCACACCATCCTGGAGGTGCCGATCCGCTTCGAGGAGCGCCGCGACGGCATCTCCAAGATGACCACCGCCACCAAGATCGAGAGCGCCCTCATGCCGTTCATGCTCCGCACCCGCCACCGCAACATCCACCGCTGATTCCCCTTCCGCGATCTTGCACTTTCGGCCCCCGATATGGGCTGTTCGCCCGGTTTGCCGGGGCGGAAAGTGCAAGATCGCGGTGGCGTCAGCGGTAGATCGCGTCGTGGGCGGCGGCGATCGTGCGGGCGTACAGGGGGCCCGTGACGGGGCGGGCGCGGGCCAGCGCGGCCCGCGCGGCGTTCGCGCCCGGCGCTCCGTGCACGCCGCCGCCCGGGTGCGCCGACGAACTGGCGAGGTACAGCCGGTCGACCGGGGTGTCCGCGCGGCCCAGGCCGGGGATCGGCCGCAGGAACAACTGCTGGTACGCGGCGGCGGTGCCGCCGCCGATCGCCCCACCGACCAGGCTCGGGTCGCCCCGTTCCAGGTCGGCCGGACCGGCGACGTGCCGCCCGACGATCCGGTCGCGGAAGCCGGGGGCGGCGGCCTCCAGCACCTCCTCCATCCGCTCGACGTGCGCGCCGACCTCCTCCGCCCGCCAGGTGCGACGGAACGGCAGGTGGGTGTACGACCAGAGCGACTCGGTGCCGGCCGGCGAGTGGCTCGGGTCCGCCACGGTCATCTGCCCCACCAGCAGGAACGGGTGCTCCGGCACCTCGCCACGGGCCAGCCCGGCGGCGTACGTGGTCAGGCCGTCGAGGTCCGCACCGACGTGCACCGTGCCGGCGCCGGCCACCGCCGGGTTCGTCCAGGGCACCGGCCCGGACAGCGCCCAGTCGACCTTGAGCGTCGAACCGTCCCACCGGAAGTGCGCCAGGTCCTCCACCAGCCGGGGCGGCAACGCGGCCGGGCCCACCAGGTCCAGGTAGAGCGCCGGCGCCGGGATGTCGGCGAGCACCGCCCTGCGGGCCCGCCAGGCGGCGCCGCCGACGGTGCGGACGCCCATGGCCCGGCCGCGGGCGGTGAGCACCCGCTCGACCCGCGCGCCGTACCGGATCCGCCCGCCCCGCTCGGCGAGCCGGGCCACCAGCGCGTCGGTGATCCGCTGGGCCCCGCCGACGGGCACCGGCCAGCCGACCTGCTGGCCGAGCATGGCCAGCAGCCAGCCGTACACCCCGGAGCCGGCCTCCTCAGGGGAGAGGTCGGTGTGCAGGGCGCAGCCCGCCAGCAGCAGCGGGCCGCCCTCGCCGTCGAAGAGTTCGTCGCCGAGCCTGCGCGCCGGAACCAGCAGCCGGCGGGCCAGCCGCAGCGCCCCGCCGACCCGCAGCCGGCGCAGCAGGCCGACCCCGCCCCGTACGGGCGGGAACGGACTGGTGACGGCCGACAGCAGGGGCCCGGCCACCCGGCACCACTCGGCGTACGCGTGGTGCCAGTGCTCGCCGTCGGCCGGGGCGAACTCCGCCAGCGAGGCGGCGGTGGCGTCGGGGTCCCGGTTGAGCACCGCCGCCCGCCCGTCGGGCAGCAGGTGGGCCAGCACGTCGGGCGCGTGGGTCCAGGTCAGGCCGTACCGGTCGAGGTCCAGGGCGGCCAGCACCGGGGAGGCGTACCCGAGGGGGTAGAAGGAGCTGTACAGGTCGCTGAGGTAACCGGGGGCGGTCACCTCGGCCGAGCGCACCGCCCCGCCCGGCGCGCCCGTGGCCTCCAGCACCAGCACGTCCCAGCCGGCGTCGGCCAGCAGGTTGGCGGCGACCAGCCCGTTGTGCCCCGCCCCGACGACGACGGCGTCCGCGCTCTCCGCGCCGGTCGGGGCGCCGGTCGAGTTCATCCGATCCGGCTACCCTGCCGGTCACCCGGCGAAACGCGTTTGCCGGGCGGACGCCGGGGCATCCCCGCCGCATGTACAACGTGGCGCAGCTCATCGGCGGAGTGTGGGGCGCGGGCGGCCAGGGCGGCGAACTGGTGGTACACGACCCGGCCGACGGCACCCCGGTCAGCACCGTGCCGGTGGCGACGGCGGATGAGGTCGGCAAGGCGGTGGAGGCCGCGCGGGACGCGGCGGCGGAGTGGGCCGCGACGGACCCGGCGGAGCGGGCCGCCGCCCTGGCGCGGGCCGTGGACGCGGTGGCGGCCGTCGCCGAGGAACTGGCCGAGGCGGTCACCGCCGAGATGGGCAAGCCCCTCGCGGACGCCCGGGGCGGCGTCGCGGCGGGCCTCGGCACCCTGCGCCAGTACGCCGAGCTGGCCCCGGTGCGCGGCGGCCGGACCCTGCTCGGCGCGGGCGACGCGATCGACTTCATGACCCCGCAGCCGCGCGGCGTGGTCGCCGCCATCACCCCCTGGAACGACCCGGTGGCGGTCTCCTGCGGGCTGCTCGGCGCGGCCCTGGTCACCGGCAACGTCGTGCTGTACAAGCCGAGCGAGCGGACTCCGGCGACGGGCTGGCTGCTGGCCCGGGCGCTGGACGCGGCCCTGCCCGCCGGGGTGCTGTCGCTGCTCACCGGCGGCGGCGAGGTGGGGGCGGCGCTCGCCGGGAGCGAGGTCGACGTGGTGGCGCACGTCGGTTCGACGACGACCGGCCGCGCGATCGCCGCGGCGGCGGCCCGCACCGGAGCGAAGGCGCTGCTGGAGAACGGCGGCAGCGACCCGCTGATCGTCGACGCCGACGTGGACCCGGTCTGGGCCGCCGAGCAGGCGGCGCTGGGCGCGTTCGCCAACGCGGGGCAGATCTGCGTGGCGGTGGAGCGGATCTACGCGCACCGGGACGTGGCCGAGGACTTCGTGGCGGCGCTGGTGGGGCGGGCCGAGTCGCTGCGGACGGGCCCGGGCCGGGCCCCGGAGACGCAGCTCGGGCCGCTGGTGGACCGGCGGCACCGCGACCACGTGCACGGCCAGGTGACGGCGGCGGTGGCCGAGGGGGCCAGGCTCCGCACCGGCGGCACGCTGCCGGACGGCCCCGGCGCGTTCTACCCGGCGACCGTGGTGACCGAGTGCCGGCACGAGATGGCCCTCGCCCGGGAGGAGACCTTCGGGCCGGTCGCCCCGGTGATCGTGGTCGACTCGTTCAGCGAGGCGCTGCGGTGCGCGGCCGACTCCCCGTACGGGCTGGCCGCGACGGTCCTCACCGGCTCGATGAGCCACGCGCAGCGGGCCTGGCGGGAGCTGCCGGTCGGCACCGTCAAGGTCAACGCCGTGTTCGGCGGGGCCCCCGGCGGGGCCGCCCACCCGCGCCGGGCCAGCGGCCACGGCTACGGCTACGGGCCGGAGCTGCTCGACGAGTTCACCGCCACGAAGGCGGTGCACGTCGAGGCCCCCGGCGGGGGTCACTGGTGACGACCCCGCGCCGGGCGAGCCTCGGTCAGTCGCCCCGGGCCTTGCGGGTCTGCCGGTCGTTGGCCTTCTGGATGGCCTTGACCAGCTCCGGCTTGTTCATCTTCGAGCGGCCGCGGACGTCGAGCCTGCGGGCCACCTTCATCAGGTGCTCCTTCGGCGCGTTGGCGTCCACGCCCGCCGCCGTGGGGGCCCGCCGGGCCGGGCCGCCGCCGGCCGCCTGACGGTCGCTGGGGCCCTTGCGTCCCTTGGGCTCCCAGTGGTCGCCCACCTTCTCGAACTCGTGCTTCAACGCGGCGAACGCGGTGCGGTGCGCCCGCTGCCCCTCGCCGTAGGTCTCCACCGCCGAGTCGTGCGTCTTCGCCCAGGTGCGCTGCGCCTTCTCCGGGGAGCGGCGCAGCGTGCTGGGCAGTACCTCGCGCCCAGGCATGTCTCCTCCTGTCGTCCGACGTCTCTTCGGATTCACCGTTCCCCCAGGCCGCACCGGCAAACCGGACGCCCCGGCCCGTTCGCGGGTTTGTCGGTTTCCGGGGCCGGGTACCGGCCGGGCCAGGCGAGGCGGGCGGCTGGGCCGCCGGGTACCGGCCGGGCCGGGCGAGCGCGCCGCCGACGAGCGGGCGACCGGGGTTTCAGGGGGCGGGCATGGCGACGACGACGGAACCGGGCACCGCGCCCGGCGGGCCACGGGTACGACTCCCCCGGCGGGTGCGCCAGTTGAGCTGGCGCACCTGGCGCGGCGTGCTGGTGCGCGGCGGGCGCAACTTCGTCAAGGACAACTGCGCGGACTGGGCCGCCGCGCTCACCTACTACGGGGTGCTCGCGCTCTTCCCGTCCGCGATCGTGGTGGTCGCCCTGGTCGGGCTGGTTTCCGACGGCGAGCGGACGGTGGACACCGTCATCGGCCTGGCCCGGGACCTCGGCGCCGGGTCGGTGGTCGGCAACGACGCGTTCGTCGGCGTGGTGCGGGGCGTGGTGGACCAGCGCGGCGGCACGTCGGCCCTGCTCAGCTTCGGCCTGCTCGGGGCGCTGTGGTCGGCGTCCGGGTTCATCGGCGCGTTCACCCGGGCCTCCAACGCCATCTACGGCGTCGAGGAGGGCCGGCCGTTCTGGCGGCTGCGGCCGCTGCAGATCGGCCTGGCCGCCGTGTCGCTGGTGCTGCTCGCCGTGGTGGCCACCGGGCTGATCGTCAGCGGCCCGGTCACCGACGCGGTGGGCGACCTGCTGCACGCCGGGGGCCTGGCCCGTACGGCGTGGAGCGTCGCGAAGTGGCCGGCGCTGGCCGCGGTGATGATGGTGCTGCTGTCGCTGCTGTTCTGGATCGCCCCGAACGTGCGGCAGCCGCGGTTCCGCTGGCTCACCCCCGGAGGGGCGGTGGCCCTGCTCGCCTGGGCGCTCGCCTCCTTCGGTTTCGGCCTGTACGTGGCCAACTTCGGCTCGTACGACGTGACCTACGGCAGCCTCGGCGCGGTGATCGCGTTCCTGGTCTGGCTCTACCTGTCCAACTCGGCGCTGATGCTCGGCGTGCAGATCAACGCCGAGCTGCAGCGGGGGCGGGCGCTCCAGGCCGGCGACCCCGACCCGACGGAGCCCGTGCTGCCGCCCCGAGCCCCGGCCGCCTCCTGACCACCCCGCCAGCGGCAGCCGCGCCATCCCGATCAGGCCCCGGCCGCCTCCTGACCACCCCGCCAGCGGCAGCCGCGCCATCCCGATCAGGCCCCGGCCGCCTCCTGACCACCCCGCCAGCGGCAGCCGCGCCATCCCGATCAGGCCCCGGCCACTCCCCAGCCATTCGCCCGGCCTCGCGGTCCGGTTTACCGGCGGCCCCCTCGGGTAGCGCAGAAGGCATGGAACGTGGCAGCAGCAAGCACGCCCCCAGGGTGGACGAGCAGATGAGCCAGGAGGTCAGCGGCCTCGTGCAGGGGCCGGGGACCGGCGGTTCCCGGGTCGACGAGTCCCGTGTGCCGGAGCCGGCGGGCGAGGACCAGCCGGAGGCCACCACGGCGCCGGCGGGCGAGCTGCGCAGCGGCGCCCCGAAGGGGATGAGCTCCCGGGACGTGGAGGAGCGCAGCCGGCTCGGGCGGTTCATCACGATGGCGGCCCTGCCGGGCGACCGGGAGATGCTGGTCGCGAACGCGCTCGCCAACGACGCGCCGGACGACGTGGTCGCCGGCCTGCGGGGCCTGCCGCCGGACACGGTCTACCAGACGGTGTCGGAGGTGTGGGCCGCGCTCGGAAACAAGAACGAGACGACGCGCTGGTGACCCGGGTCGCCCCCGACCCGAACGGAGCACCGACGCAGGAGGGAGCAGTGCCGATGAGCGGTGTCACCGAGCACGTGGACGTGGCCGTCCCGATCCGGACGGCGTACGACCAGTGGACCCAGTTCGAGGAGTTCCCGCATTTCATGGAGGGGGTGCAGGAGGTCCGGCAGGTGACCGACACGATGACCCACTGGACGGTCGAGATCGCCGGGGTCAAGCGGGAGTTCGACGCCGAGATCACCGAGCAGCTCCCGGACGAACGGGTCGCCTGGCACTCCACCGGCGGCACCCGGCAGGCCGGGGTGGTGACCTTCCACCGCCTCGACGAGGGCAACACGCGGGTCACCCTCCAGCTGGAGTTCGAGGCGCACGGCGTGCTGGAGCAGGCCGGCGACAAGCTCGGCCTGGTCGACCGCCGGGCCAGGGGCGACCTCGAGCGGTTCAAGCAGTTCATCGAGCGCCGCGGTCAGGAGACCGGCGCCTGGCGGGGCACCGTCGCCCGCCCCCAGCCCTGATCCCCCCGACCCGAGCCGAAGGTGGCCGCCGGCGTCCGGCGGCCACCGCCGCGTCCGCGCCGGACACGGGCGGGCGGACGGCCGGTTGCGATCACCGGCTGGGGTATCCCGGCCGTTTGCGATCACCGGGCCGGGGTACCGCGAGAGCATGACGGACAGCGACAGCCACGTGTGGCGCGACGAGGCCGACCTTCCCCTGGAGCAGCTCGACCGGGCGATCGCCCGGTCGACGCCCGACGGGCAGGCCGACGACGTGACCGCCGGCGACGCGGGCGGGGAGTCGGCGTTCGGGCACGGCCCGGAGGCGGTGGACCGGGGCGCGGCGCCCCCGGAGCGGGAGCGTGAGCGGACCGACGCCGACCGGGCGTACCGGCCGTCGACGACGGGACGGACCGGCCCGGACGTGTGAACCTGTCCGCCCGCGGACAGGCGGACGGGAGGCGCGGTACGCCCGGGGGCTCAGGCCAGCGGGCGGGACGCCACCCGGTGCAGGGCGACCAGGGCCACGGCGAGCACCAGCAGCGCGGGCCCGAGCGCCTCGACCGAGGTGCGCCCGAGCAGTACCCCGATCCCGGTGGGCACCACCGATCCGCCCAGCCCGGCGGCGGCGGTCTGCACGCCGATGGTCCGGTCCGCGTGCGCGGCGCCCACCCGCTCGGCCGTGTTGAGGGTGAGCAGCGGGTAGACCGGGGCGGCGGCGAAGCCCAGCACCAGCAGTCCGCTCACCGCGACCCAGGCGGGCGCGGGCAGGGCGACCAGCGCCGCCCCGGCGGCCATCCCGAGCAGGCTGCCGCGCAGTACCCGCCCGGGCCCGAGCCGCTCGGCCCCGATCCCCTGCACGACCCGCCCCACGAACAGGCTGGCCCAGTAGCCGGACAGGGCCACGCCGGCCGCCCCGGCGGTCAGCCCTCGCCCTTCGGTGAGCAGCAGGAACGCCCACAGTCCGGTGCCGATCTCGATCGCCACGTACACGACGAAGGCGACCGCGCCCAGCCAGACCGTCGGCAGACGCAGCGTGTCGCGGGCCCGGGCCGGGGTGGCCGCGGGTGCAGGTGGGTCCCCGTACGGCCCCGCCGGCGCCCGGTGACCCGCTGCCCACCGGTGGCGAGGAAGCGGACGGCGTCCCCGGTGCCGAGCGTCCCGGCGCCACCGGGGGTGACGGTGCCGCGCGGGACGAGCAGCTGCAGGAACGGCGCCCTCGGCAGTTGCCCACTCTGTCCGGGCTGCAGCCGGGCGGCGTAGAGGGCCGTTCCGCCAGGCCCGCACGGTCCGGGCGAACGCGGCCGCGAGGGCGAGCTGGGCGGCGGCGACCACGCCGTACCCCCAGCGCCAGTCGAGGCCGGCGTTGAGCACCCCCGTCAGGATCAGCGGGCCGGCGGCCACGCCGAGGCCGAAGAACGCGTGCATCCAGTTCATGTGCCGCGCGCCGAACGCCCCGGCCGCGTACGCGTTGAGTCCGGAATCGATCGCGCCGGAGCCCAGGCCGAGCAGCAGCGCGCAGCCGGTCGTGACGGCCATCGCGGGGCTGGTGGCGTAGCCGGTGAGGGCGAGGCTGGTCAGCAGGGTGCTGCCGGCGAGCAGCGCGCCGACGCCGAGGCGGGCCAGGGTGAACCCGGCCAGCACGCTGGAGGTCAGGTAGCCGGTGCTCCCCGCGGTGAGCAGCAGACCCACGGCCTCGATCGGCACGCCCAGGTCCGCGCGGATGGACGGCCAGCCGACGCCGAGCAGCCCGTCGGGCAGGCCGAGGCTCGCGAACGCGAGGTAGGCGAGCAGGAGCAGGGCGGCACGGGGCGGGGAGGCCCGGGGCGGGGAGGCCCGGGGCGGGGAGGCCCGGGCGGGGAGGCCCGGGGCGGGAGGCCCGGGGCGGGGAGGCACAGGGCTGGGAGGGGGCCACGGGGCACCATCCTGCCCCAGTTCTGGCAGGAGGCTCCGCCCCGATAGCCGCCTCCCCGAAACGACAAGAATCGCGGGCTGAACGGTCAGAAGAACGGACAGGTCAGCCAGAATCGCCAGATGGGCTGACGGCGATCAGGGGCCGCCGCGTAAGACTTTCGGGATGCAACAGGGCTCCGGCTTCCTCACCCTTCGTCAGCGCCGCCTCGCCTGGCTCGGCTTCCTGCTCGCCGCCGTCCAGGCGCCGATCGCCGCCAAGCTGGTCTCCGACGACTCGTGGCTGTTCAGCCTCTGCGTCGCCCTGATGGTGGCCACCCTGATCATCGCGGACGACGCCGCCCGGCGCCGCACGGCCGGCGCGCGCTCCTCGGACTGACCTGCGGCGGCAGCGCCCCGGATCGGGCTCAGCCCGCCGCGCCCGGGCGCGCCTCGTGGCCCGGGCGGCCCCGGGTGCGCCGCCGCTCCTTCATCTCCGCCTCGTACAGGTGGCGCCGGCCGCCCACCAACTCCTCGCGGGCCTGCCGGTCGACGTCCCGGAACAACGCGTAGTAGCCGTCGTCGAAGTCCTCGACGATCTGGAACGTCCACCGGCCGGCGATCACGTTGCGGCCCAGCAGGTCGGTCGAGATCCGCTCGGCGATCGCGTCGTGCCCGGCCTCGCGGAACCGTGCCACCGCGTCGTCGAGCATGAGGTCGGCGTGGCCGACCAGTTGGTGCAGCGAGTACAGGTGCCCGCGCGCCCGCTCGATCGCCTCCAGCGCCTCGCTGAGTTTGCCCAGGGCGGTCACCGTGGCGTCGCTCACCCCCGCCGGCCGGCGGTGCCGCTCGTCGGGTCCGTCCTGCCGTCCCATCCGTACCTCCACCCGTGTCGGCTGCGCGGTTCGCGTTTCCCCTCCTGCGCCACGGTTTCCCTTCTGCCCCGCCGCGACCGGGTCAATCCCCTCGGCCGGGGGTCGGACCGATGGGTGGAGGACCCGGTACCGGCCGGAGGGCCGAGGCGGCACCCGCCGGCGGCCGGTTAGCCTCGATCCTCATGCGTGTGCCGTTCAACCGGGTGGCGACCCCCGCCGTCACGGACTCCGCCGACGCCGTCCTCGCCGCGCTGGCCGCCTCCCTCGGCACCGCCGGGCTCGCCGCCGCGGCGGCCCGCCCCGGGCTGCTCGCCGAGGTCGACCAGCACGCGGCGGCCGTACGCGACAGCCTCGACGGGGACGCCCGGCCGCTGACCCGCGCCGCGCTCGCCGGGTACGTCGAGGGCGTGCGGTCGGCCGCCCGGGAGCACGGCTGGCGCGCCCCGCAGGGGCCGACCGACTGGTCCGAGCCGGACTGGCTGCTCACCCGGCTGCTGGCGGTCTGCGCGCTGGCGGAGTCCCTGCCCGCCCGTCCCCCGGCCGCGCCGCCCCGCTGAGCCCCGCGCCGACCGGCGGGTCGCCCGCCGGCGTTCCCGACCCGTCCCGCCGAGCCCGCGCCGGTCCCTCGGTCCCCGACCCGTCCCGCCCGTACGGCGGGAGGGCGCCCGCGCCCCCGCGCGGACACCCTCCCCTGCTCCCGCTCCGGCTCAGCCGGTCGGGCGCGGGAACTGCTGGGTCTCCTCGCCCCGGCCGCCCCGGGCCCCGGACATCGACTCCGGGTGCGACATGGCGCGGGCGCGCTCGGCCGCCGCCCGGTCGGCCATCTGCCGCTCCACGTCGCCCCGCCCGGCGGCCTCGGCCTCCCGGCGCTCCCGGATCGCCCGGGACTCCTCGGCGGCGCGGTTCAGCCAGTTCTCCCACCTGCTCTGCATCGGCTTCACCAGGCCGCCGCCCACGCCGACGACCAGGATGCCGGCCACCGTGGCGAGCACCGCGATCAGCACCGGGGTGGTCACGGTGGTGGCGATGCCCACCTGGTTCAGGGCCGCGATGATGCCGAGCGCCAGGATGAAGATCGCCGTCACGTCGGCCAGGAACCGCCCGTAGGACAGCCCGCCGAGCGCGCCGGTGACCAGGTCGCGTACGGCGTTGGCGATGGCGGCGGCGATCACCACGATGACGATCGCGACGAACGCCCGCGGCAGCCAGGAGACGACGCCCCGGATCAGGTCGCTGATCGCGTTCGGACCCCACACGCCGAAGGCGAACTGCAGGGTGAACAGCAGCACGGCGTAGTACGCCAACCGCGCCAGGATGCTGCTGGCGTCGTACTTGGTGCGCTCCAGCGCCCGCTTGACGCCACCGCGCTCCACCCACCGGTCGAACCCGACCCGTTCCAGCACCTTGTCCACGATCTTGAGCACCGCTCTGGCGACGAGCCAGCCCACCACGAGGATCACGATGAAGGCAACGGCCCTCGGGACGAACAGCAGCACTGATCTCCAGAAGTCGGTCAGGGCGGCCCCGATGTTGACCTGCCCGACCGCGAGGGTTGTCGGCATGGTGTCCCTCCTGTCGCATGGACTTCGGCGGGCGCATACCCGGCCCGTCGGACGACACGCGGCCCGATCCGTCCGAATTTCCCGACATCTCCTCCGAAAGTGGTGCTGACCTGCCCTGGCGTCACCGGCACCCGACCGGGCCGGTGGCCGTCCCACACCGGTCGGCGACGCGCTCGGACCGTTCGGCGCACGCTCCGGCTAGGCTGCGGACATGCCAGGCACCGTCGGGCGCGTCCCCACGCCCACCACGCCCGCCGGGGAGGCCACCGGCTCCGACGCGGCCGGCGTCGTTCCCGGTCCCGGCTGGGCCGGCACCGCGCTCGGCCCGCGGCAGGGCTGGGACCCGGCGGTGCGCGCGGTCGTGGACCTGGTGCTCGCCTCCCCGGTGCCGATGGCGTTCGCCTACGGCGAGGACCTCCTGCTGCTGTACAACGACGGGTACGCGGCGCTGATCGGCGACCGGCACCCGGCGGCGATGGGCCGGCCGGCGGCGGAGGTGTTCGCCGACTCCTGGCACGAGCCGGGCGTCGGCGACGTGCTCACGCGCGCGTACCGGCACGGCGAGTCGTTCCTGGACCGGGAGGCCGTCCTCCCGCACGACCAGCGCCGCCCCGACGCCCGGCAGCAGGCCGCCTTCACCCGGGGTCACTCCCCCGTGCGCGACGGCGCCGGACGCGTCGTCGGGGTGCTGACCATCGCCGCCGAGACCAGCCAGGTCACCGAGCAGTTGCAGAGCCTGGGCGAGTTCGCCGCCGCGCTGGCCGGCACCCTCACCCTCGACGACGTCGCCCGCGTGACCCTGCGCTACGCGCTCGCCTCGTTCGACGCCGACCGGGTCGCCTTCGGGGTGGACGAGGGCGCGGGGTGGCGGATGGTCCGCCGGGTACGCGGAGAGCTGCTCGACGAGGCCGACGAGCGGCTGCCTCCGCTGTGGCGGCGGTCGCCCGCCGACGCCGCGGGCCCGCTGGTCGCGGCCGCGCGCAGCGGCGTGCCCCAGTACGTCGGTGACGGCCAGCCGCTGCGCGAGATCGCCGCGGACCGGCACGACCAGAAGGTGCGGGCGCTGGCGGCCCAGCCGCTGCGCACGTCGGCGCTGCGCGGCGCGCTGACCGTCGGCCATCACCGGACGCATTCGTGGTCGGCCGCCGAGCGGGCCCTGCTGGCGGCCTCGGCCGAGCTGGTCGGCCAGGCGGCCGAGCGCGCCCGCCGGTTCGAGACCCAGCACGGCACCGCCCAGCTGCTCCAGCGCAGCATGCTCCCGGCGCGGCTGCCCGACCTGCCCGGCTGCGCATCGCCGCCCGGTACGATCCCGGCGTCGACGGCAACGCCGCGGGCGGCGACTTCTACGACGCGTTCCTGCTGCCCACCGGGCAGCTCGGCGTCGTCCTCGGCGACGTGGCCGGCCACGACGTCCAGGCCGCCGCCCGGATGGGCCAGGTCCGGGCGGCGCTGCGCGCGTTGGCGCTGACCGACCCCCGCCCGGATGCCGTACTCGCCGGCCTCGACCGCCTGGTGGACAGCCTCGGCACCGAGACCGGCACCCACGAGCTGTTCGTGACCGTGGTGTTCGGCGTGATCGACGCCGACCGCGAACTGCTCACGCTGGCCAGCGCGGGGCATCCCGCGCCGCTGGTGCGGCGGTGCGCGCCCGGCGGCGAGCCGGTGGCCGAGTACGTCGACGTGCCGCCCGGAGCCCCCCTGGGGCTGGGCTGCGCCCCGCGCACCGCCACCGTCCGCTTCGCCCCCGGCGACACGCTGCTGCTGTTCAGCGACGGGGTGGTGGAGCGGCGCCGGCTGGGCCTCACCGCCGGGCTCGACGGGCTCGCCGCCGCGGTGGCCGGCGCGGCCAGCGGCGACCCGCGGGCGCTGTGCGCGGTGGCCACCGCCGCCGTCGAGGGCGCGACCGAGGACGACGTCGCCGTCCTCGCCGTGGAGCACGCGCTGATGCCCAGCCGCTCGGCGAGCATGGAGGTGCCGGCGGAGCCGACCGCACCGAGCCGGGTGCGGCACTGGATGACGGCGCAGCTCACCGACTGGCAGGTGCCCGAGTCGGTGGTGGGTGCCGCCGTGCTGTGCACCAGCGAGCTGACCACCAACGCGTTGCTGCACGCCGGCACGGCCGCCCGGGTCGACATCGACCTCAGCCCGGAGCGGCTGCTGGTGTCCGTGGCCGACTCCGGCACCCGGGGCACGGTGACCCGGCCACAGACGGACACGCTGAGCAGCCGGGGCCGCGGGCTCGGCCTGATCGAGCAGCTCAGCGACGCCTGGGGTACCGACCCGACCGTGCGCGGCTCGACGGTCTGGTTCGAGATCCTCATTCCGCCGGCGTAGGCACGCGTCGCCGCGACGCCGACCGGGTAGGAGGGGACGCATGAGCACGGAGAAGCCCCGCGGAGTCCTCCTCGACGTCGACGGCACCCTCGTCGACACCACCTACCTGCACACGGTCAGCTGGTGGGAGGCCCTGCGCCAGGCCAACCAGCCGGTGCCGATGGCGCTGATCCACCGGTCCGTCGGCATGGGCTCGGACAAGCTCCTCGACCACCTGCTCGGACCGGAGCGGGACCGGAGCGCCGACGGCCGGCTGCGCGACGCCCACGACTGCCTGTACGCCGAGTACTGGGAGCGGCTGACCCCGCTGCCCCGCGCCACCGACCTGCTGCGGACGCTGGCCGCCCGGGGGCTGCGGGTGGTGCTCGCCACCTCCGCCGCCGAGCACGAGGTCGGCGCGCTGCGCCGGGCGCTCGCCGCCGACGACGTGATCGACGAGGTCACCTCCTCGGCGGACGCGGACCGCAGCAAGCCCGCGCCGGACATCCTGGTCGCGGCGCTGGAGCAGTCCGGCCTGGAGTCGTCCCGGGTGGTCTTCGTCGGCGACTCGGTCTGGGACGTCGCCGCCGCCGGCAAGCTGGACATCCCCTGCGTCGGCCTGACCTGCGGCGGCACCAGCCGGGGCGAGCTTGCCGGGGCCGGCGCGGTGGCCGTCTACGACGACCCGGCCGCGCTGCTGGACGCGCTGGAGGACTCTCCGATCGCCAAGCTGACCTGAGCGCCCGGTCGGAAGATCGATTCCGGACACCGGCGCATACCGCGACGGCGGACGGGGCAAGGTCCGTCACCACCTGCCCGCGGCGGCGCGGGCGAGGCCGAAGGGTGGTGTCGTGGAGCCGGTAGACGTCGCGTTCGCGGTGGTGGGCCTGGGTGCCCTGCTCGCCGGGGTCCTGCCCCGGGTGCTCGAACGCCGGCCGTTGTCGATGCCGATCGCGTTCCTCGGCTTGGGCATGGTGATCTTCCTGCTCCCCATCGGGCTCCCCCGGCCCGATCCGCTGGCGTACCCGGAGCTCGCCACGCACCTCACCGAGGTGGGCGTGATCGTCGCGCTGATGGGGGCGGGTCTGAAGATCGACCGGCCGCTGAGCTGGGCGCGGTGGTCGTCCACCTGGCGGCTGCTGGGGGTCGCTATGCCGCTGTGCATCGCGGCGGTGGCGTTGCTCGGCTGGTGGTGGGCCGGGCTGGTCCCGGCCGCCGCGCTGCTGCTCGGCGCGGCGCTCGCCCCGACCGACCCGGTGCTCGCCTCCGACGTGCAGGTCGGCGAGCCGACCGACGTGGAGGACTCCGAGGACGAGGTGCGTTTCGCGCTCACCTCGGAGGCCGGCCTCAACGACGGCCTGGCCTTCCCCTTCGTGTCCGCGGCGATCGCGCTCGCCGCCGCCGGGCCCGCCCCGGCCGACTGGCTGGGCCGGTGGCTCACCGTCGACGTGCTGTACAGGCTGGCCGTCGGCGTCGGCGGCGGGCTGCTGGTGGGCTGGCTGCTCGGCAAGCTGTTCTTCCGGGCCCCCCGCGACCTGCGGCTGGCCCGGCACGCCGAGGGCTTCCTGGCCCTGGCCGCCACGTTCCTGGCGTACGGGCTGGTCGAGGTCGCCGGCGGGTACGGCTTCCTGGCCGTTTTCGTGGCGGCGCGGGCGATCCGGGCCGCGGAGCGTACCCACGAGTTCCACACCGTGCTGCACGACTTCGCCGAGCAGACCGAGCGGCTGCTCACCGTCCTGTTGCTGCTGCTCTTCGGCGGGGCCGTGGTCGGCGGCCTGCTCGCGCCGTTGACCTGGCCGGCGGCGCTGGTCGGGCTGGCCCTCGTCCTGGTGGTCCGGCCCCTGACGGCGTGGCTGTCGCTGCGGGGCGCGCCGGGCCGGCCGGCGGAGCACTGGGTGATCGCCCTGTTCGGCATCCGGGGCGTCGGTTCGTTCTTCTACGTGGCGTACGCGACGACCAGGCTGGACTTCCCGCAGGCCGACCTGGTCTGGGCCACCGTCGGGCTGGTGGTGCTGGTCTCGGTGGTGGCGCACGGGGTGGCCGCCACCCCGGTCATGCAACTCCTGGACGACACCCCCACCCCCACCCCCCACACCCCCTCACCCCCACCCCTCCCACCCCTCCCACCCCTCCCACCCCCACCCCCACCCCACCCCCCGCACCCCCACCCCCGCCTGACCCCCGCGATCTTGCACTTATGGCCCGGACAAACGGGGCGAACACCGCGAACAAGGGGCCACAAGTGCAAGATCGCCGGGGTGGGGCGCGGGTCAGGCGCGGAGGGAGCTGGTCAGGGCGCGGCCCAGGTTTCGGCCGGAGAGCCAGGCCGTCTGGACGCGGGGGGTGACGCCGAAGGCGTCGCCCGCCAGGCCGATGCCGTCGGCGTCGAGGTGGTACGTCCCGCTGCCGCCGCCGGCCGGCTTCGCGTACGTCCAGCGGTGCACGTGCACGTGCTCGGCCGGCTCGGGCAGGCCGAACAGGTCCCGGACCGCCTGCTCGATCGCCGGCCCGGCCCCGGCCGGCTGGGCGAGGTGCCCGGCGGCGAACTCCGGCGTGGTGTGCGCGACGAGCACGGGCGCGCGGTCGCCGCGCCGGTCGCCGTCGTCACACACGACGCTCAGCAGCGGGTGGTCGTTGACGAACGCGCCCCGGAAGTCGGGCCAGCGCCGGGCCGGGAAGCGCAGCACCCCGGCGAGCGACGGGGACCACCGCTGAGCCCGCACCGCGGCGGTGGCCGCCGCCAGGGACGGGTCGAGCAGCAGGGCCGCCTGGGGCCCCGGCATGGCCAGTACCACGGCGGCGCAGGGCTCCCCGTCGGCCGTCGGGCCCGGCTCCACGCCGGACACGAGCCGGTCGACCGTGACCGGCAGCCCAGCGGCCAGGTGCTCGACCAGTGAGCGCAGTCCGCGCGGCGCCGCCCAGCGCATCGGGCCCCGGACCTCCCGTCGGCCCTGCGCGGAGTACGCCACGAACGTGTCCGTCCACTCCCGGGCCAGCCCGGCGTCCGCCCAGCCGCGCACCACCTCCGCGAAGTCGGGATCGCTGACGGTGAAGTACGCCGCCCCGATGTCGGCGGGGCGCCCCTCGAACCGCCTGCTGGCCATCCGACCACCGGACACCCGGGCCCGCTCCCGGATCTCCACGGGCACCCCGGCCCGCACCAGCTCGACGGCGCACGCCACGCCGGCGATCCCCGCCCCGACCACCACGACGCGCGCCCGCTCCGCATCCACCGGGCGATGGTATGCGCGCCGGGCCTCGCCGAGGGGCGCCGACCGGAAGCCGGACGGCGGCGGCCGGCATGGGACGGCGGGCCCCGGGGTATCAGCACACCCGTTCGAGAAGGGGTGGAAGGGGTGACAGCATGACGGACCGC
Organism: Micromonospora olivasterospora; assembly: GCF_007830265.1. Taxonomy (NCBI): domain Bacteria; kingdom Bacillati; phylum Actinomycetota; class Actinomycetes; order Micromonosporales; family Micromonosporaceae; genus Micromonospora; species Micromonospora olivasterospora. Next base: position 4,681,404 of record NZ_VLKE01000001.1, on the reverse strand, counting down.
GACAGCAGCAACGCCAACCGGGCCATCAAGGATCCGGACGACTGGGTCACGGGCGACGAGCCGCCGACCGCCGCGCAGGAGTCGTACCTGCACACGCTCGCGCGGGAGGCCGGGGCGGACGTGCCCGCCGACCTGACCAAGGCCGAGGCGGCGAAGCGCATCGACGAACTCCAGGCGGAGACCGGCCGGGGACAGTGAGCAGCCGGGGCGTAAGCGGCCCTGGGCGTGAGCGGCCCTGGGCGTGAGCGGCCCCGGGGCGGCCGGAGCGTGAGCGGCCCCGGGGCGGCCGGAGCGTGAGCAGCCCCGGGCGGCCGGAGCGTGAGCAGCCCCGGGGCGGCCGGGGCGTTAGCGGCCGGGCGCGAGCGGTCGAAGCCGGTGCGTCAGCGGCGCGGTGGCAGGCGGTGCAGCTCGACGCGGTCAAGCCGCCCCGCCGCCGCCTCCGCCGTCAGGTAGGTGGCGTACGGCTGCCGGCGCCGGTCGGTCGGCGAGCCGGGGTTGAGCAGGCGCAGGCCGCCCGGGGCGACGCTGTCCCAGGGGATGTGCGAGTGGCCGAAGACGAGCAGGTCGCAGTCCCCGTACGCGGCGGCGCAGCGCTCCTCCCGGCGGGCGCTCGGGCCGGTCTCGTGCACCACCGCCACTCGGACGCCGGCGAGCTCCACCCGGGCCACCTCGGGCAGCCGGGCCCGCAACTCGGGCCCGTCGTTGTTGCCGTACACCCCGACGAGCCGGCGCGCCCGGCGCTCCAGCGCGTCCAGCAGCGCGACGTCGACCCAGTCCCCGGCGTGCAGCACCACGTCGGCGGCGTCGATCGCCGCCCAGAGCTCTCCGGGCAGGTCGCGGGCCCGCTTCGGAACGTGGGTGTCGGCCGTGATGACCAGGCGCACTCCGCCATTCTCGCCCCCCGCCGGCCGCCCCGGGGCCCACCCGCCCGCCGTCGGCGCGCCTGCGCGCCTGCGGCCGCGGTGAGCAGACTGATTCACGGAAAGAGTGGCCATTCGACCCCGCATAGCCACTCTTTCCGTGAGTCTGCGCCGACGGTACCTACGCGCCCTGGCCCTGGTTCTGCATGAGGCCGCCGTCCATGAAGTACGTCGACCCGGTGACGTAGTCGGCGTCGTCGCTGGCCAGGAAGACGGCGAGCTTGCCGATCTCCTCCGGCTCGGCGGCCCGCTTCCAGGGGATGCTCTGCACCTGCTCCTCCAGGTACTTCGGGTTGTCGATGGCCTCCTGGTTGAACGGGGTGAGCACCATCCCGGGGCCGATGTTGTTGACGTTGAGGTGCATCGGCGCCACCTCCAGGGCGAGGCTCTTGGCGAACTCGAGCAGCGCCCCCTTGCTGGCGTCGTAGTCGGCGCCGCCGGCCCGGGCCACCTCCTGGTGGATCGACGTGATGTTGATGATCTTCCCCCGGCCGCCCTGGTCCCGGCGGTGCCGCACGAAGCGGCGGGAGCAGAAGAACGCGCCGTAGACGTTGGTGCGGATCGCCCGGTCCCAGGTCTCGGTGTCCAGGTCGGCGACGGGGATGCCGGAGGCGTCCACGCCGGCGTCGTTCATCAGCACGTCGAGGGTGCCGAACTCCGCCAGGGCCTCGTCGAACATCGCCTCGACCTGCCGCTCGTCGCTGATGTCGCCCTGCACGACCACCGCCCGCCGGCCCGCGTCGGCCACCCTGTCCCGGGTGTGGTTGGCGCCGGCGTGATCGTGCAGGTAGTGCACCACCACGTCGGCGCCCTCGCGGGCGAACTCGATCGCGGTCGCCTGGCCGATGCCCGAGTCCGAGCCGGTGATCAGTGCGGTCTTCCCCGCGAGCCGTCCGGTCATCGCTGTGCTCCCTCCGTTCGTCCCGCGCCGGCGGGCACGGGCCGGCGCGGACGGTCCGCGCCCTGACGTCGCCGCTCCGCCGCGTCGGTCAGCAGCCCGGCGGCGTTGATCAGTCCGATGTGCGAGAACGCCTGCGGGAAGTTGCCCAGTTGCTCCCCGGTGGCCTGGTCGATCTGCTCGGCGTACAGGCCGAGGTCGTTGACCCGCGCCGCGAGCTGCCCGAACAGGCGGTCGGCGCGCTCCAGCTCGCCGGCCAGCGCCAGGCAGCCGACCAGCCAGAACGAGCAGATGACGAAGCCGGCCGGGTCCGTGTCCCAGCGGCGCAGCAGGCCGTCGCGGGACAGTCCGGCCTCGACCACGTCCATCGTCGCGCGCATCCGCGGGTCGTCGGCCGGCAGGAAACCGACCAGCGGCATGATCAGGACGGAGGCGTCCAGCTCGTCGGAGTCGAAGGCCCCCGTGTACGCGCCGAGCCGGTCGTTCCAGCCCCGGGTCAGCACCGCCTCGCGGACGGCGTCGCGGGCCGCCGCCCAGCGGGCCACGTCCGTCGGGTCGCCGATGCGCGGACCGAAGCGCACCGCCCGGTCGAGCGCGGTCCAGCACTGCACCTTCGACGACAGGTAGTGCCGCTCGGCGTCCCGCGCCTCCCACATGCCCGCGTCGGGCCGGCGCCAGTCGGTCACCGCCTGGTCGGCCAGGTCCCGCAGCAGTTGGCGCACCTCCGGCGCCATCGGGTCGAGGTAGTGGCGCATCAGCCAGGCCGCGTCGAGGATCTCGCCGAGCACGTCGGTCTGCCGCTGCCGCCAGGCGTCGTTGCCGACGAAGACCGGCCGGCTGTCGGCGTACCCGGAGAGGTGGTCGAGGCGGTGCTCGGTGAGGTCACGCTCCCCCTCGACGCCGTACATGATCGGCACCGGCTCGTCGCCGATCCGGCCCATCGCCCGGGCCACCCAGGCGAACTGGCGGTTGGCCTCGTCGGGGCAGGCCGCCCGCCACAGCGCCTGGAGGGTGAGGCTGAAGTCCCGGACCCAGACGAAGCGGTAGTCGTAGTTGCGGTCGCCGCCCAGCTCCTCGGGCAGGGAGGTGGTCGCCGCCGCGACGATCGCGCCGCTGGGCTGGTACGTCATGCCCTGGACCACCAGCGCGCTGCGCCGCACCGGATCCGGGTACCGGCCGTGGTACGGGTGCAGCCCCGCCCACGACCGCCAGCACTCCGCCGTCTCGGCGATCGTCCGCGCCGCGTCCGGGACCTGCGGCGGGCCGGCGTCGTACATCGGGGCGTAGCCCAGGGTGAAGCCGTACGACTCGCCGGCCCGGACGGTGAACCGGGCGGTCGCCTCCCCGTCGCCGCACTCCACGGGCACGTCGCCGCGCAGCCGCAGCCGCTCCGCCCCGGCCGTGGCGTCGATCCCGCCGTCGCCGTCGACCAGGTACGCGGTCACCCGGCCGTAGGAGAAGCGCGGCCGGTAACGGAGCCGCATCGGCACCGTCCCGGAGACGCCCTCCACCACCCGGGCGAGGACCCGGGGCGAGCGCAGCCCGATGTCGTGGCCGCGCGCGTTGGGCTCCAGCGCGAGCGCGTCCGTCACCGCCACCGACCCCGTCCGGGTGGTGAGCACGGTACGCAGCACCAGCGTGTCGTCCAGGTACGCGCGCTCGGTGCCGAAGTCGTCCTCGGGCCGGATCGACCAGTGCCCCGCGTCGTCGTCGAGCAGCCGCCCGAACACCGACGGCGAGTCGAACCGGGCCGGGCACCACCAGTTGACCGAGCCGGCGCGGTCCACCAGGGCCGCGCTGCGGCCGTCGGCGAGGAAGCCGTGCTCGGCGATCCGTCCGCTGTCCACGGGTGTGCCTACCCGGCGGCGCCGACCGGCATTCGCCCGCCGACCCCCGGGTCACGCAATCCACCGGACGCGGCCCGCGGAGGTACCCGCCGTCGATCAAGAGGTTCACGTCAGATCGGAGATCAAGTCCGACGCAAACCTCTTGATCGACGGCGCGGAGGAGGGGTGGCGGGGTCCGGGCGGTGCGTTAGCGCCCCGGCGAGGCCGGGAACCCGGGCGGCTGACGAAGGAGGATGCTCATGGACAGACCCTCGAGCCAGACCGCCGCCTGGCGTCCCGGGATGCCGGGCCGCGACAACCTCCCGCCCGGTCCTGGGGGGCAGCCGGCCCCACCGAGCGCCGACGGTCACGGGCCGGAGGCCGGGCCGCCCACGGTGACGATCGGGTCGTACCCGGACTACCCGTCCGCGCAGCGTGTGGTCGACTTCCTCGCCGACAACGGGTTCCCGGTGGAGCGCAGCGCCATCGTGGGGACGAACCTCACCCTGGTCGAGACGGTGCTCGGGCGGATGACCACGGGCCGGGCGGCCCTCATCGGAGCGGGCACCGGGGCCTGGTTCGGCCTGTTCATCGGGCTGCTCTTCGGCATCTTCACCGCCGGCAACTGGATCGCGGTGATCCTGGTCGGCCTGGCGATCGGCGCGATCTGGGGCGCCGTGTTCGGTGCCGTGGCCCACGCCATGACCGGTGGCCAGCGGGACTTCACCTCGGCCAGCGCCCTGCGCGCCGGCCAGTACGCCGTGATCGTCGAGGCCGAGCTGGCCGACCAGGCCCGGCAGCTACTGGGCCGGATGCGGCTGGCGCCGTCCGGCGCGACCTCCCGCTGACGGCCGCCGCTGCGGCGCACGCGCGGCCGAGGGCGCCCAGGTGTCACCGAACGGCGCGGAGCGGCCGGTACCTGCGCCACGGACCGGCGGCCGGCGGCCCCGCCCGGCGCGCGGATCAGCGGTCGGTGGCGAGGCGGGCGTGCAGGTGCTCGTCGTACCGGGCGCCGTCGCCGTAGCGGTACGACTCGCGCAGCGTGCCCTCGGTGGCGTAGCCGGCGCGCAGGGCCACCCGGCAGGACGCCACGTTGGGCACGGCGTGGCACAGCTCGATCCGGTGCAGGCCGAGCCGCGCGAACGCCCACTCGGTGAGCAGCCGGACGGCCAGCGTGGCGACGCCCCGGCCGCGCGCCGCCGGGACCGTCCAGTAGCCGATGGCGGCATCGCCCTCGGGTGCGCGGATGCGGTGCAGGGAGACCGAGCCGAGCAGCGCGTCCCCGGCCGGGTCGGTGGCCGCGAGCGAGACGTGGTCGCCGCCGGACCAGTCGGCCCGTCGGCGGACCCAGTCCCGCGCACCGGGCAGGTCGGCCCCGCCGGGCGACGGGTTCCACCGGACGACCGCCGGGTCGCGCAGGGCCGTCAGCACGGCGGGGGCGTCCGTGTTCCGCCAGGGGCGCAGCAGCAGGCCGGGGGCGACGAGCTCGAACGGGTCCACGAGGCAGCAGTGTGGCACGCCGGCGACGGGCCCGCCCCCGGATTTCCGGGTCGCGTGCTTCAAATCCGAATCTCCGCCTCCGTCACAGGACTGTCGCGTCGGTCACTCCCACCCTCCGGAAACTAGTTAAATTTTGAAAAAGTGCTACTGTCGCCGCGTGACCGAGAGCCTGGACGCGGAGCGGATGGCCTGCTGGCGCGCGTACATCGAGTCGAGCCAGCGGCTGTTCACCCGGCTGGAGGACGACCTGCGGGCCGACAGCGAGCTCAGCTTCGCCGACTACCACGTGCTGGTCCTGCTCTCCGAGGCGCCGGGCCAGCGGCTGCGCATGGGCGAGCTGGCCGGCCGGCTGGTCTTCTCGCCCAGCCGGCTGACGTACCAGGTCTCGTCGATGCAGCGGCGGGGCCTGGTGGCCCGGCAGTCCTGCCCGCAGGACCGCCGCGGCAGCGAGGCGGTGCTCACCGCCGCCGGGCTGCTGGCCCTGCGCGAGGCCGCGCCGCACCACCTGCGGTCGGTGCGCGCCAACCTGATGGACGACCTCGACGACGCCGAGGTCGCCTGCCTGACCCGGGTCTTCGAACGCCTCGGCCGGCGGCTGCGCGCCGACCGCGACGCCTCGTCCACCCGCCCCGAGTAAGGAGTCCCGAGATGCCCGCCATCACCGTCGACGACGTCCTCGTCCTGCCCCGCCTGCCCCAGCTCGACGAGTCCACCACCTACCGGCCGGTCCGCCGGCTGACGACCGCGCCGAGCGGGTACGAGGGCGAGGGTTTCCCGGTGCGCCGGGCGTTCGCCGGCGTGCCGATGCAGGAGCTGGACCCGTTCATCCACCTCGACCAGATGGGCGAGGTCGACTACGCCCCGGGCGAGCCGAAGGGCACGGCGTGGCATCCGCACCGCGGCTTCGAGACGGTCACCTACATGATCGACGGGATCATGGACCACCAGGACTCGACCGGCGGGGGCGGCACCATCACCGACGGCGACACCCAGTGGATGACGGCGGGCAGCGGCCTGCTGCACATCGAGGCCCCGCCGGAGCACCTCGTGGTCAGCGGCGGCCTGTTCCACGGCCTCCAGCTCTGGGTCAACCTGCCCCGCGCGGCGAAGATGAAGCCGCCGCGTTACCAGGACATCCGCGGCCGGGAGTCGGCGCTGCTCACCACGCCGGACGGCGGCGCGCTGATCCGGGTCATCGCGGGCGAGGTCGCCGGGCACCGGGGACCGGGCTCGACCCACACCCCGATCACCATCGCCCACGTCACGGTGCAGCCCGGCGCCGAGCTGAGCCTGCCCTGGCAGCCGGACTTCAACGCGCTGGTCTACGTGCTCGCCGGGCGTGGCACGGTCGGCACCGACCGCCGGCCGATCCACACCGGTCAGCTCGCGGTGCACGGCCCGGGCGACGCGCTGCGGGTCACCGCCGACGCGCGGCAGGACTCGAACGCCCCCGCCCTGGAGCTCTACGTCATGGGCGGGCAGCCGATCCGGGAGCCCGTGGCCCACTACGGGCCGTTCGTGATGAACACCCGCGAGGAGCTGATCCAGGCGGTCGAGGACTTCCAGGCCGGCCGGCTCGGGGTGATCCCGGCCGAGCGGATGCCGCACACCGGCGGGCAGGGCAAGTCCGCCTGACCGTCCGACCCGGGGCCCGGGCGTCCCGCCGCGCGACCTGCCGGCGGGGCGCCCCGGGGCCGAGGACGTGCTCGCCTCGCGGGCTACCCGGGCGCGTCGGGTCAGGAGACGGCGAAGATCCCGGCAACCCCCAGCAGCACCATCACCAGCACCGCCACCAGCGCGCCGCGCTCGCTCTCGACCGGTTGTTGGCGGTACTCGGTCAGGGCGTCGGTCGTCTCGGCGGGCATCGTGCGGCCTCCTCGGTGTGCGCGTCGGGGTCGGGTGGGCTGCCGCGCTCGGGCCGTGGGCCCGGTCACCGGCAGGTGCCGGCCGCCGTGCGGACCGTGCGCGGGGGTCATACCGTGAGGACGTTGCCGACCTCGGGAGGGGTGGAACGTGCCCATGCGGGACTGGTTTCTCACCGCACCGGAACGCGCCAACCCGGCCTCTGAGTTACCCGTCTGGACGTCCGGAAACCTCGCCGAGCCACTGATTCACGGCGCCGCGTACTTCGACCGGCTCGTCGACGAGGTGGAGGCGCTGGGCCCGGGCGACCACCTGTTCTTCACCGACTGGCGGGGCGACCCGGACCAGCGGATGCGCCCCGACGGCCCGACCGTGGCCCAGCTGTTCAGCCGGGCCGCCCAGCGGGGCGTGGTCGTCAAGGGCCTGATCTGGCGCTCCCACCTCGACGCCCTGTCGTTCAGCGAGGTGGAGAACCGCAGCCTCAGCGAGGCCGTCTCCGCGGCCGGCGGCGAGGTCCTGCTCGACCAGCGGATCCGCCGGGGCGGCTCGCACCACCAGAAGCTGGTGGTGCTGCGCCACCCCCGCGCGCCGGAGCGGGACGTCGCCTTCGCCGGCGGGATCGACCTGTGCCACAGCCGCCGCGACGACGCCGAGCACCGCGGCGACCCGCAGGCCGTGCGGATGTCGCCCCGGTACGGCGACCGCCCGCCCTGGCACGACGTGCAGCTCGCGCTGCGCGGGCCGGTGGTCGGCGCGCTGGACACCACGTTCCGGGAGCGGTGGACCGATCCGACGCCGCTGGACTCGGAGAACCCGCTGGCGTATCTGCGGGACCGGCTGCGCGGCGCGGACCTGCGCCCCGACCCGCTGCCCGAGCAGCCGGCCGATCCCCCGCCGTGCGGGCCGCACCACGTCCAGGTGCTGCGCACGTACCCGGCGGTGCGCCCGCGCTACCCGTTCGCCCCCGACGGCGAGCGGACGGTGGCCCGGGGGTACGCCAAGGCGATCAGCCGGGCCCGCCGGCTGATCTACCTGGAGGACCAGTACCTCTGGTCGACGGAGGTGGCCGACCTGTTCGCCCGGGCCCTGCGCGACAATCCGGGGCTGCACCTGGTGGCCGTGGTCCCCCGGCACCCCGACGTCGACGGCCGGTTCGCGCTGCCGCCGAACCTGGTCGGCCGGGAGCAGGCGCTGGCGCTGTGCGGCAGGGCCGCCCCTGACCGGGTACACGTCTTCGACCTGGAGAATCACGCGGGCGACCCGGTCTACGTACACGCCAAGGTCTGCGTGGTGGACGACGTGTGGGCCTCCGTGGGCAGCGACAACTTCAACCGCCGGTCCTGGACGCACGACAGCGAGCTGTCCTGCGCGGTGCTCGACGACACGCGCGACGGGCGGGCCCCCCGGGACCCGGCGGGGCTGGGCGACGGCGCCCGACGCTTCGCCCGGGAGCTGCGGCTGCGGCTGTGGCGTGAACACCTGGACCGGGACCCGCACGGCGACGGGGACGACGACCTGCTGGACCCGGTCGCGGCGGTGCGGGCGGTCACGGCCGCCGCGGAGGCGCTCCAGCGCTGGCACCACTCGGGCCGGACGGGGCCCCGTCCGCCGGGCCGGCTGCGCCCGCACCGCCCGGAGCGCCTGCCCTGGTATACCCGCGCGTGGGCGCTGCCCGCGTACCGGCTCGTCTACGACCCGGACGGGCGGCCGCTGCGGGCGCGGCGGGCCGGCGCCTGGTGACCGGGCTGGCCGCCGGTGGCGCGGTGGCCGACGGGCAACGGGGCCACGGGGCTCTCCCCGCCGGGGTACGCGAACGAGGCGCGCGGGGAGTAGAAGCCAGCCGTGATGACCAGCGGGTTGGCCGGACGGAGCGGATAGACCGGGTGGTCCCGGTCGAGGAAGGTGACCGCCTCGACCTCGAACGGGCTCACCGGCTCGGCCACGTACGGGTAGACGCCGCTGACCAGGCACTCGCCGCGGGCGGTCAGGTAACGATGGTGGCCGCTGAGGACGACGTGGCCGGTGTCGCCGACGTGGACCTGCGCGCGGATCAGCGGCCCGCCGTTCACCTCGGTCTGCGCCACCAGCGTGCCGCCGCGCTCCGTCAGCCGGGTGTGGCCGTCGGTGGCCGGGGCGCCCCGGGCGGCGGCGTACCGGCCCACGCGCGGGTCGGAGCAGAGGTAGTGGGTCCACCAGCCACCGGGCACCGCGCCGCCGGGGGCGTCCGCGCCGGCCAGCGACACCCCGAGGTACGTCAGTGAGTACGCCCCGACGCCGGAGGTCTGGGCGTCGTCGTCGACCACGTACTGGTTCATGAAGACCTCGCCGTCGGCGCGGGCGCGCAGTCCGGGCGGCAGCAGGGCGGCGACCGCGTCGGGGTCGGCCGGCAGCCAGCGGACGTAGAGCATGCGGCTGTGCACCACGAGATGCGGGTCGGCTGGGTCCAGCACGATGCCTCCGGGCCTGGGGAGATACCCAGGCACGGTACGGAACGTCCCGTCGGCGGGACAACGACGGAAAGCCGACAGTGAGCTTGCCTGTCGGGTTTCCCGCGGGGTACGACCGGCCACGCGAAGCCGTAATCACGATCACAAGTTCCGCTTTTCGCGCCCGATCTAGGCGTTTTGTGAGCCAAAGAACCTTAAGTGCATCGTACTTTCGGCTAGATTTCCTACGACCGACAGGGCTAAGGTGAGTCACGAACGGCCAATACGAAGCTAAACCAAAGCGTCACGTCTTTCTTCGCGGACGAGGTGCAGGGAGGACCACCCATGACCGCGCACACCATCAGCGAGCGGGCGGCCACAGCGCCGTCCACCACCGAGAAGCTCGACCCGCGGGCCCTCAGCGACAGCGCCACCGACCTCCTCAACGCGATGGCCGCGCTGCCCGCCAACCACCCGTCGCGCCCCGCGCTGCGGGACCGGGCGATCGAGGCCTGGCTGCCGCTGGCCAACCATCTGGCCCACCGCTACAGCGGGCGGGGCGAGCCGACCGACGACCTCGCCCAGACCGCCGCCGTTGGTCTGATCAAGGCGATCGACAAGTTCGACCCGGCCCGCGGCGTCGACTTCGCCGGCTACGCGATCCCGACCATCATCGGCGAGCTGAAGCGCCACTTCCGCGACCGCACCTGGGACATCCGGGTGCCCCGCCGCCTCCAGGAGCTGCGGCTGGCCATCTCGGACGCGAACAGCTCGCTGCTGCAGACGCTGGGCCGTTCCCCGACGGTCGCCGACATCGCCGCCCACCTCAAGATCACCGAGGAGGAGGTGCTGGAGGGCCTGGAGGGCGCCCGCGCGTACAACGCGGTGTCGCTGTCCACGCCGACCGGCGACGGCGACCGCGCGACGGAGCTGGGCGACATGCTCGGTGGCGAGGACGGCGAGTTCGAGCTGGCCGAGCTGCGGGTCGCCCTCGGCCCGGCGCTGGCCACGCTCGACGAGCGCGAGCAGAAGATCCTCACCCTGCGCTTCTACGGCAACCTGACCCAGTCGCAGATCGCCGAGCAGATCGGCGTCTCGCAGATGCACGTCTCCCGGCTGCTGGCCCGGGCGCTGACGAAGCTGCGCGGGCAGCTCGACGGCACGTACTGACCGGCACCACGCGCGGCGGCCCCGCGTCCCGACGGACGCCGGGGGCCGCCGCCGTCCCGGCGCAGGCCGCCCGCCAGGGCGGCCGGGACGGTGCCGGGTCTTCCGGTTGTCGCCGTGGGTGGCATGGGGCGGCTCCGATGGTCGGGGTTGCGGGCGACGCCGGGCCGGTCAGGCGACGCCGCACAGGACCGCGGCGCCGACCGCGGCCTCGGTGTGGGCGACCAGCTCCCGCAGCGGCGGGGGCAACGCCGGCACGACCAGGCCGAGCCGGTGCTGGGCGCGCGGGCCGGCGTCCCACAGCAGCTCGTGCGTCAGGCCGGCCGCGGAGACCAGGCCGAGCAGCACGGCGTCCGGCACGGTCGGGGGTTCCGGCCGCCTCAACTACCGAACGTGACGGTGCAGGTACTTCCGTTCTCGGCCGGCGGCCACCCGGCCATGACCACCCCGTACGTCATCCTCAACTTCGCCGACGTCGCCGACGCGTCCGTGGTTTACCTGGATAAACTCACGATGGGGCTGGCACTGGAGGAAGTTGACCACGTGCGCGGGTATAGCCTGTTGCACGAGAAGCTGTGCGCCATGGCGCTGTCTCCGGCGGACTCGTTGGCCCGCCTGGAGGATGCTTCTCGTCACTTTGCGTGACGCCTCACGGCACGCCAGCAGAAGACGCCCCGGGGCGCGGTGCGAGAGTAGGACGGTGCTCGCCGACGTACCCCTCGACCTGCCGGTCCGGCCCGCCCTGCCCGCGCTGCTCGACGCGCTGCGCGCGGCCGGTGGCGGGGTTCTCGTCGCGCCGCCCGGCACCGGCAAGACCACCCTCGCCCCGCTGGCCGTGGCCGGGGAGGTTCCCGGCCGGGTGGTGATCGCCCAGCCCCGCCGGGTGGCCGCCCGCGCGGCGGCGCGCCGGATGGCCGACCTGCTCGGCGAGCGGGTCGGCGAGCGGATCGGGTACGCGGTGCGCGGCGAGCGACGCGTCGGCCCCGCCACCCGGATCGAGGTGGTCACCACCGGCCTGCTGGTGCGCCGCCTGCACCACGACCCGGAACTGCCCGGCGTCGGCGCGGTTCTGCTCGACGAGTGCCACGAGCGGCAACTCGACGCCGACCTGGCGCTCGCGTTCACGGCGGAGGCGCGGGCCACGCTGCGCCCCGACCTGTGGCTGCTGGCCATGTCGGCGACCCCGGACGCGGACCGGTTCGCGGCGCTGCTCGGCGCGGACGGCGTACCGGCCCCGGTGGTCCAGGCCCCGGCGGCGCTGCACCCGGTGACCCGGATCTGGTCCCCACCGCCCCGGCCGGCCCCGGTGACCGCGTCCGGCCGGGTCGACCCGGCGCTGCTGGACCACGTGGCGGCCACCGTCCGCCGGGCGCTGCGCGAGCGCGCCGGGGACCTGCTGGTCTTCCTGCCCGGCGTGGGCGAGATCGCGGCGGTCGCCGGCCGGCTGGCCGACCTGCGCGACGAGGTGGCCCTGCTGCCGCTGCACGGCCGGCTGCGCGGCGCCGAGCAGGACGCCGCGCTGCGCCCGGCCGACCGGCGGCGGGTGGTGCTCGCCACCGCCGTGGCGGAGAGCAGCCTGACGGTGCCCGGGGTACGGGTGGTGGTGGACGCCGGGCTCGCCCGGGTGCCCCGGGTGGACCTGGCCCGGGGGCTGGGCGCGCTGGTCACCGTGCCGGTGTCCCGGGCCGCGGCGACCCAGCGGGCCGGCCGCGCCGGCCGGGAGGCCCCCGGGCACGTCTACCGGTGCTGGTCGGAGGCGACCCACGCGCGGCTCGCCGCGCAGCCGGAGCCGGAGATCGCCACGGCCGACCTGACCGGGTTCGCCCTGGAGTTGGCCGCCTGGGGCGACCCGGACGGCGCGGGGCTGGCCCTGCCCGACCCGCCGCCGGCGGCCGCGCTGACCGTCGCCCGGGACACCCTGCGCGGGCTCGGCGCGGTCGACGCCGACGGCCGGATCACCGCCCGGGGGCGGGCGATCGCGAAGGCCGGCGCGCATCCCCGGCTGGCCCGGGCGCTGCTCGACGGTGCCGGGCGGGTGGGGGCCGAGCGGGCCGCCGAGGTGGTGGCGCTGCTGGCCGAGGAGGCCGTCGCCGGGCCGGGCGACGACCTGACCGCCGGGTGGCGGCGGCTACGCGCGGGCGCGGACCCGGCGGCCACGGCCCGCTGGCGTGCCGAGGTACGCCGCCTGCGCGCGGCGCTGGACGACGCCCCGGGCACGGGCGATGCGTGGAGCGACGCACTGGTCAGCGGGGGCGACGCATCGGTCAGCGGGGGCGACGCATCGGTCAGCGGGGGCGCCGCCCCGGGCCACGCCCCGGCTCCTCCGCCCGCGCCTGGGCGACCGGCCGAGCCGCGGCGCGACGACGCGGGCCACCTGCCCGACGATCTCGCCGCCGCGCTGCTCGTCGGGCTGGCATACCCGGAGCGGCTGGCCCGGGCGCGCCGGGCCGGCGGGTCGGCGTACCTGATGACGGGCGGGACCGCCGCGGAGCTGGCGCCCGGCTCCGGGCTCGCCGGGTCGGCGTGGCTGGCGGTCGCGGTGGCCGACCGCTCCCCCGGCGCGCCGACCGCCCGGGTCCGGCTCGCCGCCCGCTGGACGAGGCGACCGCCCGGGAGGCCGCCGGCCCGCTGCTGCGCTCCGCGCGCGAGGTGGCCTGGTCCGGCGGGGACGTGGTGGCCCGGGAGGTGGTCCGGCTCGGCGCGATCGAGCTGGTCTCGCGGCCCCTGACCCGGCCCGACCCGGCGCTGGTCGCCGAGGCCCTGCGCGACGGGCTGCGCCGCGACGGCCTGGCGCTGCTGACCTGGACCCCGGCCGCGCACGCGCTGCGCGAGCGGATGGCATTCTGTCGGCACGCGCTCGGCCCCGACTGGCCGGACGTGGGCGACGCGGCGCTGCTGGCCGAAGTGGACGACTGGCTGGGCCCCGAGCTGGCCGCCGCCCGCCGCCGCGCCAACCTGGCCCGGGTCGACGTGGCCGCCGCGCTGCGCCGGCTGCTGCCCTGGCCGCAGGCGGCCCGGCTCGACGAGCTCGCCCCGGAGCGGCTCGCCGTACCCAGCGGGTCCCGGGTCCGGGTGGACTACGCCGACCCGGCCGCCCCGGTGCTCGCGGTGAAGCTCCAGGAGACCTTCGGCTGGGCCGACGCGCCGCGGATCGCCGACGGCCGGGTGCCGGTGCTGCTGCACCTGCTCTCCCCGGCGGGGCGGCCGGTGGCGGTGACCGCCGATCTGGCGTCGTTCTGGCGGGTCGGGTACCCGCAGGTCCGCGCCGAGCTGCGGGGTCGCTACCCCCGGCACCCGTGGCCGGAGGACCCGACGACGGCCGAGCCGACCCGCCGAACGAACGCCCGCCGCCGCTGACCCGCCGGCCGGGCGGCCGCGGGGCCGGCGGCCGGCCGGGCGGCCGCCATGTCGCCGACATGGCGGTATCCGACGGCCGGGATCAGCCCGATGTCGCCGACATGGCGGTGCCCGACGGCCAGGATTGCCGGCCCATCGACGGTCAGCCCTCGGCGACCACGTCGGCGATGACCACGGTGACGTTGTCGGGGCCGCCCGCGCGCAGCGCCAGGTCGATCAGCTTGCGGGCGCACTCGCCCCGGTCCGGATAACCGGCGAGCACCTCGGCGAGGGTGTCGGAGCGGACGACGTTGGACAGGCCGTCGCTGCACAGCAGCCACCGGTCGCCGGCCCGGGGCACCATCGTGGCGTACGCCGGGGAGACCTCGTCGCCCTGCAACGCCTGGGTGACCACGGCCCGGCGGGGGTGGCTGGCGGCCTGGTCGGGGGTGATCAGGCCCTGGTCGACGAGCATCTGCACGAAGGTGTCGTCGCGGGTGATCTGCTTGAGCACGCCCTCCCGGTAGAGGTAGGCGCGCGAGTCTCCGATGTGGGCCAGGGCGAGGACGCTGCCGGTACGGGCGAACAGCAGGGCGGTCAGCGTGGTGCCCATGCCCTGCCGCTCCGGGTCCTCCTGCACCGCCTGGCGGATCCGCGCGGTGGCCAGCTCGATCCCGCTCTGCAGCGCGGCGACGAGTGCGTCCTCGGGTGTCTCCAGGTCCAGGGGCCCGATCGCGTCGATCGCTATCCGGCTGGCCAGGTCACCGGCGGCCATCCCGCCCATGCCGTCGGCGACGGCGACGAGCCAGGTGCCGGCGTGCAGGGCGTCCTGGTTGCCGCTGCGGATCAGCCCGCGGTCACTCGCCCCCACGGAACGCAGCTTCAGGGTCATGGCACGCAGCCTGCCAGTTGGAGGGCTCGGTTGTCTCTAGGAGATCGCCAACCGCGCCGCGTGGCGCGGCGAATCTCACCGCGAAACCGCCCCGGATCCCATCCAGCCGCACCGATTGCCATACGCGGAGCCGGCTGACCGCCCAGCGGCCCGCTCCCGGACGGGTCGGTCGCATATCCTGCGGGATCGCGCATCCGTCGGACAAGAACGCGCACGTTCCTGGAAGTAGTGGCCTCCCGAGGTGCGGGAGGCCACTACTTCCACGTTCCGGCGCGTGCACGAGGCGCGTCGGTCATCGCGGGCGGGCCCAGGTGAGGAAGCGGTCCGTGAGGTCCACCCGGGGCTGGGCGGTGAGCTGGGCGAGCTGGTCGCCTGCCTCGTTCATCAGGGTGGCCAGGTAGACCAGCAGGGCGACCCGGTCGTCGCGGTACTCGACCAGCAGCGACAGCCGCGCGGGCTGGCAGGGCCACTCCGCGCCGCAGGCCCGGCACCGCCACAGCGGGCGCATCGGCAGGTGCGGGCGACCGAGCCGTCCGCCGCAAGCCGTCACCGGCTCGCCCGCCGGGGCCAGGTCCGGCACCGGCGGGTGTCCGTCCGGCTCCGCTCGGCGGACCGCCGGCCCTCGGCTCTCACCAGCCGCTCCGGTCGTTGCGCCGGCCGCCGGCCCGCCACCGCTGCCCGCGGGTGAGGTTGCCGGCCCGCCCGGGGTCCAGGGTGGGAAAGACCTCGGTCGGCCCGTTCTCCCAGGACTGTCGGGGCCGGGGGACGCGCGCCGGCGGCGGGGTGGGTGCCGGGTCGGACGGGCGGTGCCAGAAACGGAAACGCACGGGAGACCTCCTGTTCGGGTACGCGATGGAGGGGCCGCCCCGACGCCGTTGGCGGGGCGGCCCGGCGGTGCCGCCGACGGTTCGGGCCACGGCGGCGGTCCCGCATGTACGGCAGCCTTCCGCGCGTCGCGAGACGCGCACACTCCGTGCCGATAGAGTCGCCAGACGTTTCGGACGTCCTACGTGGAGGCAGCTGTGCACGACGCACGAGCGACGGGAAACGAGCTGCTCCGGGTGGCGATGGCGGAGACGGGCGAGACGGCGGAGTCGCTGGCCGGGAAGGTCGGCGTCGACCCGAAGACGGCCGGCCGGTGGGTGACGCCGGGCCGCGTCCCGCACGCCCGGCACCGGATCGCGGTGGCCCGGGTGCTCGGGCGGGAGGTCGGCGACCTGTGGCCGGAGGTGGTGCGTCCGCGCGAGCCGGACTGGTTCCGGCCGTGGGCGCAGACCGAGCGGGACGCGACCTCGCTGCGCTCGTTCCAGGCGTCCGTCGTGCCGGGGCTGTTGCAGACCCCCGAGTACGCTCACGCGGTGCTGAGCAGCGGCCCGCTCGCGGGCGACGAGGTGGAGGGCTACGTCGCGGCCCGGCTGGAGCGGCAGGCCGCCGTGTTCGGGCGGGCCCGCCCGCCGCTGGCCGTCTTCGTCGTCGACGAGGCGGCGCTGCGCCGGGGCGACCCGGAGGTGATGCACCCGCAGCTCGACCACCTGATCGCCATGGCCGGGCGGCCCTGCGTCATGGTGCACGTGCTGCCGCTGCGCGCCGGCTTCCACCCCGGCCAGGCCGGGGCGTTCGTCATCGCCAGCCGCGACGGCGCCGCCGACCTCGGCTACATCGACGACCAGGCTGAGGGCAAGATCACCAGGGACGTTGCCCCACTGTGGCGGGTCTGGGACACTGTGAGGTCGGTGGCGCTGCCGCGCGACCAGTCGATCCAGTTCCTGAAGGCGCGAGAATGGCTGAGATGACCGAGGCCCGGTGGCGCACCAGCGCCCGCAGCAGCTCCAACGGCGGCGACTGCGTCGAGGTGGCCGACAACCTGCCCGGCGTCGTCCTCGTCCGCGACTCGAAGGACCGCGCCGCCGGCACCCTCACCTTCCACCCCACCGCCTGGCGCGCGTTCGTCGCCCACCCGCCCCACCGCGCCTGACCGCCGCGCGACACCCGTCGGCGATCTTGCGGTTTGTGCCCCCGAAATGGTCGGCTCGCCCCGTTTGTCGGGGCCGAAAGCGCAAGATCGCGGGTTGCGGGAGCGGGCCGGGAGCGGAGCGGGTTAGTGCTGGGTGGGGGCGCCGAGGCCAGAGCGCAGCTGGGCGAACGCCTGGTCGGCGTCGGCGACAGCCTCGGGGTGGACGTCGCGGGCGGTTCGCCCGTCGGCGATCTTCTGCCAGTTGGTTCGCGCGAGCACCCGCTGGACCGCGAGCACCTGGGCGGCCCGCAGCCGCGCCTCGACACCCGGGCCGAGGGCGGCCGCCAGGGCCTCCTCGTCGTCGAGCAGGTACCGCGTCAGCCGTCCCGCCAGGCTCGGCGTGCCGAACACCAGCCGATGGAACGCCACCACCTCGGGATGGTCGTTGAGGCCGGTGACGGGGTCGTACCGGTCGAGACCGTCCCGGAAGTGTCGGTGCAGCGCGGTCAACGGCGGGACGCCGGGCTGGCGGTCACGCACGACGCGCGCGGCCTCGCCCTGGTGATCCGCGAACCGGTGCAGCACCAGGTCCTCCTTGGTGGCGAAGTACCGAAAGAGGGTCGGCTTGGAGACCTCGGCCGCCGCGGCGATGTCGTTGACCGAGACCCGGTCGAAGCCGTGCGCGAGGAACAGCGAGATCGCGGCGTCGGCGATGGTGTCGTGGGTTCGGGCCTTCTTGCGGGCCCGCAGCCCGGTCGGCTCGATCACCTGGCCAGCGTAACATTAGTGACCGGGTTGCTTTTTTAACTCGGTAACGTTTTGATGAGGGCGTGACGCAGACGGATGTCCTCGTGGTCGGCGCCGGTCCGACCGGCTTGACGCTCGCGTGTGATCTCGCCCGACGCGGCGTGGCGGTGCGCGTCGTCGACCGGGCGCGGGATCATCCGGCCGGTTCGCGCGGCAAGGGGTTGAGCCCACGCAGCCTGGAGGTGTTCGACGACCTCGGGGTGATCGGCCGACTGCTGGCCACCGGGGTCACGCACCTGCCGCACCGTAAGTACCGGGGCGCGGAGGTGGTCGCCGAGATCGACCCCGAGGCCGGACGGGTGCCCACGCCGGACGTCCCGTACCCGACCGGCCTGCTGGTCCCGCAGTGGCGGGTGGAGCAGATCCTGCGCGAGCGACTGGCCGACTTCGGCGTCGCCGTCGAACTGGGCGCCGAGCTACGCCGCTTCAGCCAACACGCCGACGGCGTGACCGCCACGGTCGGCGAGGCCCAGATCCGGGCGCGGTACCTGGTCGGGTGCGACGGCGGTCGCAGCACCGTCCGCAAGGGGCTCGGCCTGAGCCTGCGCGGCCACACGCCGGACGTCCAGCTCATGGCCGTCGGCGACGTCGAGGTCGACGGACTCGGCCGCGACGCCTGGCACCAGTGGTTCACCGGCGACGGCGCGATCATGCTGTGCCCGCTCCCCGGCACCGACGCCTTCCAGGTGCAGGCGTCACACGAGGTCGACCGGGACGGTTCACCGCTGGAACCAACGCTGGAACGGTTCCAGCAGACCTTCGACCGGGTCGCCGGCGTCCCGGGCGTGCGACTGCACAGCCTGACCTGGCGCTCAAGCTACCGGGTCAACGTCCGCATGGTCGACCAGCTGCGGGTGGGTCGCGTGTTCCTCGCCGGGGACGCCGCGCACGTACACCCGATCGCGGGTGGCCTCGGCATGAACACCGGGATCCAGGACGCCTACAACCTCGGCTGGAAGCTGGGCCTCGTGTTGGGCGGCGCCGCCACGTCCGGTCTGCTCGACACGTACGAGGAGGAACGGCTGCCGATCGCGGGTTGGCTGCTCGACATCACCTCGAAAGCGCTCGACGCCGTCCTCGCCGCGATCAGGGAAACGGGCGGCGGCGTGGACGCCGCGGCCTCGCGCGACCTCACCCAGCTCATGCTCGCGTACCCCTGGAGCCGGCTCTCCCGCGACGCCGCTCGCCCAGACGCGGACGATCATCCAGGTGGTCCTGCGTTCGGCGGCCGACCCACCGGGCCCCGGGCGGGCGACCGTGCGCCGGACGCGCCGCTGCGCGACGCCGTCACCGGCTCGCCGACTCGCCTCTTCGATCTTTACCGCGGCCCGCACTTCACCCTGCTCGGCCTCGGCGAACGCTGCGCCGCAGCCCTCGGCGACGGCGAATCCGACATCGTCAAGCCCTACCTCGTCGGGCCTGGCGGCCTTCTGGACGACGAGGGGCACGCGGCACGCGCGTACGGCGGCGACGCCCTGGTCCTCGTCCGACCGGACGGACACATCGGGCTGGTCGCCGACCCGGCGGACGCGGGAAGCGTCGCCGGATACCTGCGCTCCCTGTGACGGCGCTGCCCTCAGCTCACCGGTGGTGCGGGGCGGCGCATCGCCAGCCGGGACGCGGGATGCAGACCCAACTCCGCCTCGGCGATCAGCACCGCGGCCAGGCCGGGCGTCAGCTCCGCCGGCGCCAACGGACGGAAGCCGCAGCGGGCGTAGTACGGGGCGTTCCAGGGCACCTCACGGAACGTGGTGAGGGTCAGCGCCGCCAGCCCCTGCCCGCCGGCCCACGCGCCGACGTGGTCGAGCAGCGTCCGGCCGATGCGGCGGCGGGCGAAGTCGGGGCGCACGCTGAGCTGCTGCACGTGGGCGGCCCCGTCCAGCGGGTCGACGACGGCGAAGGCGACCGGGGCGTCGGCCGGGTCGACCGCCACCCACGCCCGCCCGGCGCGCTGGAACCGGGACAGGGCGTCCAGGGGCAGCGGCGGCATGTCGGCGATGGCCGTCATGCCGATCCCCCGGAACAGTTCGCCCGAGGCCACCTCGATCCGCTGAATCGTCGTCAGCTCGTCGGGCCCGGCGGCCCGCACCCGTACGGAATCCACACGCGACACCCCACCAGCGCGACCGCGGTGGCCGCAATCCGTTTCCCGCGCCCGCCGCCTGCCCCGTCCGTGTGGGCAGCTCCACAGCGCGGCGACGGGCCGGGTCGGGGCGCCCGCTCGGCGTTGCGGTACGAGCGGAACCTGCCCGTCAGCCGATCTCCTCGTCGACGAAGCACCAGCGCCACTGCTCGCCCGGCTGGATGGAGCGCATCACCGGGTGCCCGGTGGCCTCGAAGTGCCGCGTCGCGTGCTGCTGGGGCGACGAGTCGCAGCAGCCGACGTGCCCGCAGGTGAGGCAGGAGCGCAGGTGTACCCAGTCGGGATTGCCGACGGCCACGCAGTCCGGGCACTCCTCCGTGGTCCGCGGCTCCGCGGTGCCCGCCTCCGTCAGGTGCTCGCAGCTCACTCGTCGACCTCCCGTCGCAGCAACGACTCCTCCAGGTCCAGGTCACGGTACGCCCGCACCAGCACCTCCTCCGGAATCCGGCCGGCGTCGCGGGCCGCCCGGAACACCTCCCGCTCCGCGTCGATCATCTCCTGCCGCAGCCGCGCGTACGCCTGGGACGGGGTTTCCCGCTCGGCGCCGCCCAGCCGCTCCCAGGCCAGGTTGGTGCGGTCCTCCAGCACCCGCCGGGCCCGGTCGGCGACCGACCTGGGGACCGTGTCGGCCAGCTCGTCCAGGCGCTCCCGGGCCGCCCGGCTGGCCTGCTGCTGCACCCCCGCGGCGGAGAGCGCGTCCTGCACCGGGTCGTCGGGCGGCAGCCGCAGCCGGCGCGCGACCATCGGCAGCGTGGCGCCCTGCACCACCAGGCTCACCACGATCACCGCGAACGCCAGCCAGATGAGCAGCGCCCGCTGGTACGGCCGGTCCCCCGCGAGCGTCAGCGGGAGGGCCAGGGCGGCCGCCAGCGTGACCACGCCCCGCATCCCGGCCCAGCCGATGACGACGGGGAACTTCACCGACGGCGTCTGCTCCCGCTGCCGCACCCGGGGCACGAGTCGGGCCAGGTAGGTCGCGGGGAACAGCCAGACGAACCGGGTCAGGAAGACCGTCAGCAGCACCGCCGCGGTGATCCCGACCAGCAGACTCAGGGGCTCGTCCAGGTCGCGGACCACCTCCCGCAGTTGCAGCCCGACCAGCAGGAAGACCAGCCCCTCCAGCAGGAACCGGGCCAGCCGCCAGAACGCGGCGACCTGGAGCCGGGAGGCGGCCGACATCAGCAGCGGCAGCCGGTGGCCGATGCCCAGCCCGGTGACCACCACGGCCACCACCCCGGAGGCGTGGACGCTCTCGGCGGCGAAGACCACCGCGAACGGGATGATCAGCGACAGCGCGTTGTCCAGCACCGCGTCGGAGATCCGCCGGTGCAGGAAGCTGAAGACCACCACGCCGAGCAGGCCGATCAGGACGCCGCCGCCGGCCGCGACCAGCACCTCCCGCGCCACGTCCCCGGCCCCGACGCCGCCGCCGGTCGTGGTGACCGCCACGATCGAGACCCGCAGCAGCACCAGCGCGGTCGCGTCGTTGAGCAGGCTCTCGCCCTCCAGGATGGTGACCACCCGCCGGGGCAGCCCGACCCGCCGGGCCACCGCCGTCGCGGCGACCGCGTCGGGCGGGGCGACGATCGCGCCGAGGGCCAGGCAGATCGCGTACGGCAGGTGGGGCAGGAACAGGTGCACCACGGTGCCGACGACGAACGCGGTGAACAGCACGAGCCCCACGGCCAGCAGCAGGATCGGCCGCAGGTTCAGCCGGAACGCCGGCACCGACGTCTCCAGGGCCGCCACGTACAGCAGCGGCGGCAGGATGCCCACCAGCACCAGCTCCGGGTCGAGCCGGACGTGGGGGAAGCCCGGCAGGAACGACAGCAGCAGGCCCAGCACCACGAGCAGGATCGGGGCGAGCAGGCCGAGCCTGCGGGCCAGCGCCGCGCCGACCGTCGCGATCGCGAGGAAGACGACGGCCTCGAACAGTCCCTCCATGGGGTACGAGCCTAGGCTGCCACCCCGTCCGACCTGCTCACGCCTCCCGCAGCCTGGGCAGCACCTCGGCGCCGAACGCGTCGACGAACGCGCGCTGCTCCTGCCCGACGTGGTGCAGAGCGATCTGGTCGAAACCCAGCTCCACGTACTCCGCGAGCCAGCCGACGTGCCGGCCGAGGTCGGCGGAGACGTTGACCACCGAGGTGACCCGCTCCATCGGCACCTGCTCGGAGACGGCGTCGAACAGCTCGGCCGTCTCCAGGTCCCAGCAGACCGGCGGGGCGAAGACGTTGCTGCGCCACTGGTCGTACGCGAGCGCCTCGGCCTCGGCCTGGTCGGGCGCCCAGCTCAGGTGCACCTGGAGGTGCAGCGGCCCGCGGCCCCCGGCGCCCCGGTAGGCGTCGATCATCCGCCGCAGGTGCGCGGCCGGGGCGTTGACGGTGATCAGGCCGTCGGCCCACTCGCCGCACCAGCGGGCGGTGGCGACGCTGACGGCCGCGCCGACCAGCGCGGGCGGCTGCTCGGGGCGGGTCCACAACCGCGCCCGGTCGACCCGGACCAGGCCGTCGTGGCTGACCTCCTCGCCGGCCAGCAGCGCCCGGATCACGTCCACGCACTCGCGCAGCCGGGCGGCGCGGACGTCCTTGCGCGGCCAGCCGTCGCCGGTGATGTGCTCGTTGCTCGCCTCGCCGGTGCCGAGGGCGGCCCAGAACCGCCCCGGGTACATCGCGGCGAGGGTGCCGATCTTCTGCGCGACGATGGCCGGGTGGTACCGCTGGCCCGGCGCGGTGACCACGCCGAAGGGGAGCCCGGTGGCCTGGAGCGCGGCCCCGAGCCAGGACCAGGCGTACCCGGAGTGACCCTGGCGGGCGCTCCACGGGGAGAAGTG
Organism: Micromonospora olivasterospora; assembly: GCF_007830265.1. Classification (NCBI taxonomy): domain Bacteria; kingdom Bacillati; phylum Actinomycetota; class Actinomycetes; order Micromonosporales; family Micromonosporaceae; genus Micromonospora; species Micromonospora olivasterospora. The sequence goes on along the minus strand of NZ_VLKE01000001.1, from coordinate 4,658,839 downwards.
GTCGGAGCACATGGCGGCGTCGAAGCCGGCGCGCTCGGCGTGGACGACCGTCTCCAACAGCCGGCCCGGGTGGATCTGCTCGTGCGAGGCGTGGAGGGCGAACACCGTCATGGGGCCACTTCGTACCCAGGCGGCGCCTCCGCTATTCGGCGTGCGCGCCCGCCCCCGCCGACGGCGCGCCCTCGCCGACCCAGACGGTCTTGGTGTTGCAGAACTCGCGCATGCCCAGCGCGGACAACTCGCGGCCGTACCCGGAGTTGCGCACGCCGCCGAACGGCAGCTCGGGAAACGAGGTGGTCATGCCGTTGACGAAGACGCTGCCCGCGTCCAGGTCGTCGGCGAAGCGCTCCTGCTCGGCCGGGTCGGTGGTCCAGGCGTTGGCGCCCAGGCCGTACGCGGTGCCGTTGGCCACCTCGACCGCCTCGTCGTACGACGACACCCGGAACAGGCCGGCGACCGGCCCGAACACCTCCTCCGACCACATCCGCATCTCCGGCCGCAGGTCGGTGACGACGGTGGGCGGGTAGAACCAGCCGTCCCCGGCCGGCCGCCCGCCGCCGCAGCGCACCGTCGCCCCCCTGTCCACCGCGTCCCGCACCTGCTCGTCGACCTCGCCCCGGCCCCGCTCGGTGGCCAGCGGGCCGACGTCGGTGGCGGCGTCCATCGGGTCGCCGACCCGCAGGGCGGCCATGTTCGCCACGAACCGCTCGGCGAACGCGTCGTACACGTCGGCGTGGACGATGAACCGCTTCGCGGCGATGCAGGACTGGCCGTTGTTCTGGCAGCGGGCGGTGGTGGCGACCTCGGCGGCCCGGTCCAGGTCGGCTGAGGGCATCACCACGAACGGGTCGCTGCCGCCGAGTTCCAGCACGGTCTTCTTCAGGTGCCGGCCGGCGCTGGCGGCGATGGACCGGCCGGCGCCCTCGCTGCCGGTGAGGGTGGCGGCGCGGACCCGCGGGTCGGCGAGGATGCGGTCCACGGCCTCCGAGCCGACGAGCAGGGTGGTGAGCGCGCCCTCGGGGAAGCCGGCCCGGCGGAACAGGTCCTCCAGGTACAGGGCGGTCTGCGGGACGTTGGAGGCGTGCTTGAGCAGGCCGGTGTTGCCGGCCATCAGGGCCGGCGCGGCGAACCGCATGACCTGCCAGAGCGGGAAGTTCCACGGCATCACGGCGAGCACCGGCCCGAGCGGCTGGTACCGCACGAACGCCCGCCGGGCCTTGACCGCCCGCGCGTCGGCCGGCTCGTCGGCCAGCATCCGCTCGGCGTGCGCCGCGTAGAACCGGCACGCGGCGGCGCACTTGGTCACCTCGGCCCGCGCGGCCGCGTACGTCTTGCCCATCTCCGTGGTCATCAGCCGGGCGGTGTCGTCCCGCTCGGCGTCGAGCAGGTCGGCCGCCGCGGACAGCCACCGCCCGCGCTGGGCGATCGAGGTACGTCGCAGGTCCCGGAAGGCCAGGTCCGCCCGCCCGAGCGCGGCGTCGAGCTGCTCGTCCGACATCGGGTCGTACGTCTTGAGCACCTGTCCGGTGGCCGGGTTGGTGGTGGCGATGGGCATCTTCGTACTCCTGTCACTCGAACAGCGAGTGCCGCGCGCCCGGCTGCTCCCGGCGGCGCGCGGCCCGGCGGCGCTGGATGACGACCAGGTCGACCACGGCGACGGCGGCGAAGATCGCGCAGAGCACGCCCAGCCAGGCCAGGCCGGCCCAGAAGGCCAGCACGGCGAAGATCACCATCGTCACCAGCCCGAAGCCGGCGAGCACGAGGCGGAGGTTGAGCGCGCTGTACGCGTGGCCCACCGTGCCGCGGGCGCGCCGGGGCTGCGATCTCGTCATCCCTGCGAGCTACCCCGGTTCGCCCGGCTTAACCGGCTCGTCCCGGAGCGACCGGTACGCGGGCCTTAGCACATTACGACGACCACCGGCCGGTTTTGCCGGAAATCCGACAGCAAGCGACCACCAGCCCCCTCCCGCCGCGTACGGTTACCGCGCCGCCGCCCTCCGCCGCCGGACTGGGGAGTCATGCCTCGACGCTGGGTCGCCGCCGTCGCCTGCCTACTGGCCCTCGTCGCGCTCGCCTGCGAGAGCGGCGGGTCCGCCTCACCCCGCCCGTCCGGCGACCCGGCCCCGACCGGTTCCCCGGCGGTGCTGGCCGCCCTCGGCGACTCGATCAGCACCGGCTTCGGCTCCTGCCTCTTTCTCAACTCCTGCGAGCGCAACTCCTGGTCGACGGGCGACGGGCTGCGGGTGGACAGCCACTACCGGCGGCTGCTCGACCGCGACCCGCGGATCCGCGGGAAGGCGTACAACCACGCCGCGCCGGGCGCCCGCGCCGCCGCCCTCGCCGAGCAGGCCGAGGCGGCCGTACGCGACCGCGCCGACTACGTCACCGTGCTGATCGGGGCGAACGACGTGTGCCGGGGCGGCGTCGAGGCGATGACGCCGGTGGCGACGTTCCGCGCCGAGGTGGACCGCGGCCTGCGGGTGCTACGCCGGGGCCGGCCGAAGGCGCGGGTGCTGGTGGTGAGCATCCCCGACCTGTACCGGCTGTGGCAGGTCGGGCACACCGACTCCCGGGCCGTGCGGGCGTGGCGGCACGGCGTCTGCCCCGCCCTGCTGGCCGACGCGACCTCCACCGCCCCGGACGACGTGGCCCGGCGGGCCGCCGTCCGCAAGCGCATCGACGCGTACAACGACGAGTTGAGGGCGGCCTGCCGGGCGTACGGCTCGCGGTGCCGGCACGACGGCGGGGCGGTGCACCGGGTACGGCTCACCCTCGACCTGGTCAACGCCCTGGACTGGTTCCACCCCAACGTGGCCGGGCAGGGCCGGCTCGCCGACGTGACCTGGCGCGCCGCGGGCTTCGACTAGTCGGCGGGCTCCGGGTGGCGGGGCCGCGGCACGCCACCCGGGCCCGTCGCGCGGTAGAGCTGCCGGGACCGGTCGGCGAGGTCCCTGGTGGCCGACGAGTTGGCCCAGGTGCCGAGGACGATCGCGGCCCCCGGCACGATCTTGGCGAAGACCCGCTTCGCCGCGCGCACCCCGGCCATCCGGGCCAGTCGTACGCTCAGCCGGAGCATGACCCGGCCCAGCGCGGGCTGCCCGCCGGTGCCGAAGAGCGCCCCGGCCCGCTCCCGCCCGGCGGCCACCCCCAGCGCGAGCCGGGCGGTCTCGGCGACCCTGTGCACCCGTTGGAGCACCAGCAGGTCGGTGGCCCGGTCGGGATGCGTCGGATCGACCCCGTACGCCGCCGCGGCGTGCAGCACCATCCGGGCCTGCGTCCAGGCGAGCACCCCGACGTCGATCACCGCGCCGGGCAGGCCGGCGGCGCCGGAGACCGCGCCGGACAGTCGCGCCAGGTTGACGAACCGGCGGACGGCCTGGTCGGCCAGTTCGTCGGCAGACGCGCCCGGCCGTTCCGCCCGGACCCGCGCCCCCACTGCGCCGCCTCCGGCCCGAGCCGGCGCACCGCCTCCAGGGCCAGGTGCTCCGGGGCGTACTGCGGGTCCTGGCGCATCCGGTCCCACAGTGGGGCCGGCGGGCCCTCCGGGGCGTCCGGGACCACCGCCGGCGGCTGCGGCGCCGGCTGGGGACCGGGGGCGGTGGGCTGGCCGTCGGCGGGGGCGGGGTCGGTCACGGAGGCTCCCGGTGGTCGGTGACGTGCGGGCACGACGGCGCGGCGCCGGGTCAGCGCCGGCGGCTGGACAGCCGCGTGGCGAGCTGTCTCAGCTTGCGCTGGGTCTCGGGTTTGGCCAGCTCGCGGCGGCCCCGCTCGACGAGTTGCTGCCCCTTCGGGGATCGGAGGAACCTGCTGATCCGCTGCACCAGTGACATGTCGCCCTCCTGTCGGTCGCTCCCCATCATGTGTACCCGGACCCGGCAACCGTCACGCTTCCACTGTGGGCGATAGCGGGCCGCCGGCCGCCCGGGCGCGGGCCCGGGCCGGTGCCGGTCAGCCGCCGAGGAACGCGTCGACCACCTCGGTGGCCTGCCACTCGTGCTGGGCGTACGCCCAGGGGAGCCCGGAGACCTGCACGGCCTGGGCCGCGTCGGTGAGGGCCATGTCCTGCCAGCCGGGAACATCCCGCAGCGCGGTGAGGAACTGCCGGGTGGCGAAGGCCGGGTCCATGAGCTGCCCCACCTCGCCCCACCCGCTGCTGGGCCGCTGTTGGAACAGCCCGACGGAGTCGTGGTCCCAGCCGACGGCCTGGTGCGGGTAGTTCTGCGACTCGGGCAGCACGCCGCTGGCGTAGTTGAGCAGGGTGCTCTCCTGCATCGCGGTCGCCACGGCGATGACGAGGCCGCGCCGGGGCACGCCCATCTTCCGGCCGGTCGTCACGATCGTCTTCGCGTTGGCCATCTGGGCCCGGGTGAGGCCGGCCACGGGGCCGGGTCGGCGGGCGGGCGGGCGACCTGCGGGGCGCGGGCTTGCGGGCGTCGGCTTTCCGGTGGTGTCCGGGTCGGCGGAGGGCGAGGCGGAGGGGGTGGCGGCAAGGGTGGCGGCGGGGTGCGGGCCAGCGACCGGGACGCGGCGTCCCCGGCGGCACGCTCGGCCACGTCGGCCGCGTCGGCCGCGGCGTCGGCCCGGGGCGCGGGCCGGACCGCCGCGCCCTGCGACTGGGCGAAGGCGGCCAGGCCGAGGCAGCACACCACGCCGGCGGCCAGCGCCACCCGGCCCGGCGCGGGCCGACTCCCGGGCGACCGGGAAAGAGGAGGTTACGGAGCGGGCCGGAGCGGGTACCGGACAGGTCAGCGAGGGAACTCCAGGGGCGTCGGGGGACGCGCCGTCGGTAGTGGTGGTGGTTGGCCGTTCGGACGAGGGGGTAACGTCCGAACGGCCAGCCGTGCCATTCGGGCCGTACTGGTCGTCGAGGGTGCCGTCGTCACGCATCTGACGAGGCTAGGCAGGCCCGGTGCCCGAGACCCAGGCGCACGGAGTGGCTGTTCCCACAGTTTTTGTCGGATAATTCCGGCAGACAGCGGAGCGGTGGGGCACCCGAGGTCGTCCCGGGCGATCCGGACGGACCTCCGTCCCGGCAGCGGCGGGCCGCCCGGGGCAGGTACCGCCCCCGCGCCACGCCCTCTCGCACCCATCCACCATTCGGACGACGCGGACTCATCCATGCAGACGGCTGCGGCTCGCCCATCCGGCCCTTCCGGAGGTCGCGGCCCGGGGCCTTCCGCCGGATCGCCCACCCGAGGAATGCACGAGGATGTCGGGTACGTTCCCCGAACCGGGAGCCGTGCGTGCCACGGCTTTCGCACGCCCATCCCCAGGGAGGTTCCGCAGCGGTGCTCGACCCACACGAGCTCTACGAGCTCACCGACGACCTGCCCGACCTCGGACAGCCGGTCCTCATCCAGGCCCTCACCGGCTTCGTCGACGCCGGAAACGCCACCCGGCTCGCCCGTGAGCAGCTGCTCACCTCGCTCGACCCGCGACCGGTCGCCCGCTTCGACGTCGACCAACTCTTCGACTACCGGGCGCGGCGCCCGCCGATGACCTTCGTCGAGGACCACTGGGCCGACTACGAGGCCCCCAGCTCGAGATGCACCTGCTGCGCGACGACGACGAGACCCCGTTCCTGCTGCTCACCGGCCCGAGCCGGACCTGCAGTGGGAGCGGTTCGTGGCCGCCGTCGCCGGGCTCGCCGCCCGCCTCGACGTCCGGCTCACCGTCGGGCTCAACTCCATCCCGATGGCCGTGCCGCACACCCGCCCGACCGGGGTGACCGCGCACGCCACCCGGCGCGACCTGATCGCCGGCTACGAGCCGTGGCTGCAACGCGTCCAGGTTCCGGGCAGCGTGGGCCACCTGCTGGAGTACCGCCTCGGCGAGCAGGGCCGCGACGCGCTCGGCTTCGCCGCCCACGTGCCGCACTACGTGGCGCAGACCGAGTACCCGGCGGCGGCGGAGGTGCTGCTCGCCTCCGTGTCGCGCAGCACCGGCCTGCTGCTGCCCCGCGACGGCCTGCGCTCCGCCGCCGAGGTCGTCCGGGTCGAGATCGACCGGCAGGTCGCCCAGACCGACGAGGCCGCCGTGCTCGTCCAGGCCCTCGAGGAGCAGTACGACGCGTTCGCCCGGGGCCGGGGCGAGAAGAACCTGCTGGCCGCCGAGACCGGCCCGCTGCCGACCGCCGACGAACTCGGCGCCGAGCTGGAGCGGTTCCTGGCCGAGCAGGGCCGGCCGGGCGACACCCCGGGGAGCTGATCCGGCGGGCGGGCCCGGGATGGGGCAGGCTAGGGGGCATGCGCCTGGCCACCTGGAACGTGAACTCGGTGAAGGCCCGCCTGCCCCGGCTGCTCGACTGGCTGGCCACCACCGGGCCCGACGTCGTCTGCCTCCAGGAGACGAAGTGCCCCGACGGGGCGTTCCCGGTGGCCGAGGTCGGCGCGCTGGGCTACGAGGTGGCCAGCCACAGTGACGGCCGGTGGAACGGGGTGGCCGTCCTGTCCCGGGTCGGCCTCGCCGACGTGGCGGTGGGCTTCCCCGGCGAGCCGGGCTTCCCGGAGCCGGAGGCCCGGGCCATCTCGGCCACCTGCGACGGGCTGCGGGTCTGGTCGGTGTACGTGCCGAACGGCCGCTCCCCCGGCGACCCGCACTACGCGTACAAGCTCGCCTGGTTCGCGGCGCTGCGCGACGCGCTGGAGCGGGAGCTGACCAGTCCCCTGCCGCTGGCGGTCTGCGGTGACTTCAACGTCGCCCCGACCGACGCCGACATCTGGGACCCGGCGCTGTTCGTCGCCTCCACCCACGTCACCCCCGCCGAACGGGCGGCCCTGGCGGCGCTGCGCGACCTCGGGCTCAGCGACGTGGTGCCCACCCCGATGAAGGGCCCGCACCCGTACACGTACTGGGACTACCGGGCCGGGATGTTCCACCAGAACAAGGGCATGCGGATCGACCTGGTGTACGCCTCGGCGCCGTTCGCCCGCGCGGTTCGCTCCGCGTACGTGGATCGGGAGGCCCGCAAGGGCAAGGGCCCCTCCGACCACGCGCCGATCGTGGTCGACGCCGAGCTGGTCCCGGCGGTCGAGCCGCTCTGACCACTAGTGTGGAGCCATGGCAGTCGTGAAGATCAACGCGATCGACGTCCCCGAGGGCGCGGGCGAGGAACTGGAGCGGCGGTTCGCGGCCCGCGCCGGCGCGGTGGAGAACTCTCCCGGCTTCCTCGGCTTCGAGCTGCTCCGCCCGGTCGCCGGGGAGCGCCGGTACTTCGTGTACACGCGCTGGGAGTCGGAGGAGGCCTATCAGGCGTGGGCGTCCGGGCCGGCGCGCGCCGCGCACGCGGGCGGCGAGGGCGGCGAGCAGCGCCGCCCGGTCGCCTCGGGCGCGACCCTGCTGGAGTTCGAGGTCGTCCAGCAGGTACCAGGCCGGGCCTGACCCGCGACCGGGCGGGCCGGCGGGCCGACCGGGCGGGCCGCCGGGCCGACCGGGCGGGCCGCCGGCCGAGCGGGCGGGCCGAGCGGGGCGGGCCGGGGCGGGCCGGGGCGGGGCGGGCGCCATGTCGCCGACATCGCGGTCTTCCGCGCGACGGGACGCCGCAATGTCGCCGACATCGCGCGGCCGGCAGGGCGGCCGACATCGCGCGGCCGGCAGGGCGGCCGGTGGTCACGGGAGCCGCGTGTCGACCAACGAGGCGAAGGCGATGACGTTGTCGGCGTAGCCGGTCCGCCCGCCGACCCAGTCCCCGCCGCAGGTGATCAGCCGCAGCGCGGGCGGGCCGTCGGCGCCGTACACCCGGTCGGCGGGCAGGTCGTCCTTGCCGAAGTGCTCGACGGAGTCCACCGCGAAGACCACCACGGTGCGGTCGGCCCGGGTCACCTCGATCCGGTCGCCGGCCTTCAGGCGGCCCAGGTCGTAGAAGACCGCCGGGCCGGCCTTCGTGTCGACGTGCCCCACGATGATCGCCCGGCCCGGCTCGCCCGGGGTCGGGCCCCGGTCGTACCAGCCGGTCTGGTCGTGCTTGCTCAGCGGCGGGACGGCGATCGACCCGTCCGGGGCCTCACCGACCGGCTCCACGGGCGCCGCGACCCGGATGGCCGGCACGGCCACGCTGACCGGTCGGCTGGCGGTGAGCCGGGCGGCCCCGTCTGCGGAGGCCGTCCCGCCGCTGGTGGCCCAGTCGAACGGCCCGGCTGTGCGCCCGAGCCCCGCGCCGGTGGCGAAGACGCCGACCAGCACCAGGATCACGGCCGCCGGCGCCGACCAGGGGCGCCGCCGGCCCGCCGCCGGGCGGGCCGATCCGGGTACGCGCGCGGACGCCACGGCGCCCTCCTCACCGCTTCCGGCTGCCGGCCCTGGGCCGGCACGCCGCGAACACGCCGATCGTCACGCCGGCCACGGTCAGCGCCAGGCCGCCGGGAAGCAGCAGCCCGCCGGTGGCGTCCCGGGCGGTGCCCCCGAATCCGGTGGCGGGGCCCCGGCTGGGCCGGTGGGTCGGCTGGTGGGTCGGCGTGGGCATCCGCTTGACGACCTGGAGCATCGTGGACGCGGTCTCCCCGTCCCGGCACTCCAGCTTGACCGGGTAGTTGCCCGGGCGGGTGCGCTCGCGCACCATCGGGGACGCGGTGAGCAGCCCCCACTGGGGCTGCACGGCGATGCGGCCGAACGCGTCGGAGACCACGATGGCGGGCACGGAGTTGTCCCGGCAGCTCGCCCGGACGCCGACGAGGAAGCCGGCCTCCACGGTGCCGGGGCTGACCTGGACGAAGACCCGTCCCGGCGGAGGAGCGCCGGGTTCGGCCTGCTCGCCGCCGGGGTCGGGCTGGCCCCGGGCGGGGGCGACGGCGGGCACCTCGGCGGCGCGTGCGCCCGCCGCGAGCGGCCCGGCGAGCGCGGTGACCGCGACCGCCAGAGCGGCGCCGAGGCGAGCTGGTGACCCCATGACCCCTCCCGGCGCGGGTTCGCGACGCCGGGCGGCCGCCCGGCCTGCCGTACGGGATGAATCATCTCATCCCCGGTCGTACCTCACATCCGATCCGGCGCGGCCGTCGCGTACGCTCGGGTCGCTGTGACTGCCACCGACCAGAACCCCACCGGAACCGCGCCCCACCACCTGGCCCGGATCCGCACCTTCCATCCCCGCCGTGGCCGGATGAGCGGCCGGCAGGCCGACGCCCTCGACCGGCTCTGGCCGGCGTACGGCCTGACGATCGACGACGGCCTCGCCGCTCCGGTGGAGCTGGCGTCGCTGTTCGGCCGCCGGGCCCCCGTCGTGTTGGAGATCGGTTCCGGCATGGGCGACGCGACGGCCGCGATGGCCGCCGACGACCCGGACCGAGACTATCTGGCGGTCGAGGTGCACACGCCGGGAATCGGCAACCTGCTCGACCTGGTGGAGCGCCGGGGCCTGCACAACGTGCGGGTGGCCCGGGGCGACGCCCTGGACCTGGTCCGGGCCCTGCCGGAGGACTCCCTCGACGCGGTGCACGTGTTCTTCCCCGACCCGTGGCCGAAGGCGCGCCACCACAAGCGGCGGATCATCCAGCCGGCGCACGTCGCGCTGCTGCGCTCCCGGCTGGCGCCCGGCGGCACCCTGCACTGCGCCACCGACTGGGCCGAGTACGCCGAGTCGATGCGCGAGACGCTGACGGCCGACCCGAGGCTGACCGACCCGCACGGCGGGTACGCCCCGCGGCCCGCCCACCGCCCGGTCACCCGGTTCGAGCGCCGCGCCCGCACGGCCGGCCGACCGGTCTTCGATCTGGTCCATGTGCGAGGCGGGGACGGCGCCGGGGGTGACCCGGATTCGGCGCGGGGGTGACCCGGTTGGCGCGGAAGGGCATGATCCAGGCACCATGGACCCGCTATGACCCTCACCGCCGCGCTGCCCGCGTCCGCCGATCCCGACACCCTCTACGACGCGTTCGCCGGCTGGGCGTCGGAGCGCGGCCTCGACCTCTACCCCCACCAGGAGGAGGCGGTCATCGAGATCGTCTCCGGCGCGAACGTGATCATGAACACGCCGACCGGCTCGGGCAAGAGCCTGGTCGCCGTCGCCGCGCACTTCGCCTCCCTGGCCGACGACCGGACCACCTTCTACACCGCGCCGATCAAGGCCCTGGTGTCGGAGAAGTTCTTCGCCCTCTGCGAGGTCTTCGGCGCCGACAACGTCGGCATGCTCACCGGCGACGCCAGCGTCAACCCGGACGCCCCGGTCATCTGCTGCACCGCCGAGATCCTGGCGAACCTCGCCCTGCGCGAGGGCGCCCGCGCCGACGTCGGCCAGGTGATCATGGACGAGTTCCACTTCTACGCCGAGCCCGACCGCGGCTGGGCCTGGCAGGTGCCGCTGATCGAGCTGCCGCAGGCGCAGTTCGTCCTGATGTCCGCCACGCTCGGCGACACCACCCGCTTCGTCGACGACCTCACCCGGCGCACCGGCCGGCCGACCGCCGTCGTCCGCTCGGCCGAACGGCCGGTCCCGCTCCTCTTCTCGTACGCGATGACGCCGCTGCACGAGACCCTGGAGGAGCTGCTGGAGACGAAGCAGGCCCCGGTGTACGTCGTGCACTTCACCCAGGCCGCGGCGCTGGAGCGGGCGCAGGCGCTGATGAGCGTGAACGTCTGCACCCGCGCCGAGAAGGACATGATCGCGTCCGCGATCGGCGGCTTCCGCTTCACCTCGGGCTTCGGCAAGACGCTGTCCCGGCTGGTCCGGCACGGCATCGGCGTGCACCACGCCGGCATGCTGCCCAAGTACCGCCGCCTGGTGGAGACCCTGGCCCAGGCCGGCCTGCTCAAGGTCATCTGCGGCACCGACACCCTCGGCGTGGGCATCAACGTGCCGATCCGCACCGTCCTGTTCACCGGCCTGTCGAAGTACGACGGCACGCGTACCCGGCTGCTCAAGGCCCGCGAGTTCCACCAGATCGCCGGCCGCGCCGGCCGGGCCGGCTTCGACACCCTCGGCCGGGTGGTGGTGCAGGCGCCCGAGCACGTCATCGAGAACGAGAAGGCCCTGGCGAAGGCCGGCGACGACCCCAAGAAGCGGCGCAAGGTCGTCAAGAAGAAGCCGCCGGAGGGCTCGGTCGGCTGGGGCAAGCCCACCTTCGACCGCCTCGTCGAGGCCGAGCCGGAGCCGCTGACCTCCAGCTTCCAGGTCAGCCACTCGATGCTGCTCAACGTCATCGGCCGGCCCGGCGACGCGTTCGCCGCGATGCGGCACCTGCTCACCGACAACCACGAGGACCGGGCCGCCCAGCGCCGGCACATCCGCCGGGCCATCGCCATCTACCGGGCACTGCGGGCGGGCGGCGTGGTCGAGGAGCTGCCCGAGCCGGACGAGACCGGCCGCCGGGTCCGGCTCACCGTCGACCTCCAGCTCGACTTCGCGCTCAACCAGCCGTTGTCGCCCCTCGCCCTGGCCGCCATCGAGCTGCTGGACCGGGAGTCCCCCGCGTACGCCCTCGACGTGCTGAGCGTGATCGAGTCGATCCTCGACGATCCCCGCCAGGTGCTGTCCGCGCAGCAGTTCAAGGCCCGCGGCGAGGCGGTCGCCGCGATGAAGGCCGAGGGCATCGAGTACGAGGCCCGCCTCGAACTGCTCGACGAGGTGACCTGGCCGAAGCCGCTCGCCGAGCTGCTGGAGGGCGCGTACGAGATGTACCGGCAGGGGCACCCGTGGGTGGCCGACCACCAGCTCTCCCCCAAGTCCGTCGTCCGGGACATGTACGAGCGGGCGATGACCTTCACCGAGTACGTGCAGTTCTACGGCCTGTCCCGGTCCGAGGGCCTGGTGCTGCGCTACCTCGCCGACGCGTACAAGACGCTGCGGCAGACCGTCCCCGAGGACGCCAAGACCGACGAGCTGGTCGACCTCATCGAGTGGCTCGGGGAGCTGGTGCGCCAGGTCGACTCCAGCCTGATCGACGAGTGGGAGCGGCTGCGCAACCCGTCCGACGTCGCCGAGGCGCACGCCGCCCTGGACGACCGGCCGCCGGCGGTCACCCGCAACGCCCGCGCGTTCCGGGTCCTCGTCCGCAACGCGCTGTTCCGCCGGGTCGAGCTGGCCGCCCTGCGCCGCTGGGACCTCCTCGGTGAGCTGGACGCCGAGGCGGGCTGGAACGCCGACGCGTGGGCCGACGCGCTGGAGCCGTACTTCGAGGCGTACGACGGGATCGGGACCGGCCCGGACGCCCGCGGCCCGGCGCTGCTGATGATCGAGCAGGGCCCGCAGCGGTGGACGGTCCGGCAGATCCTCGACGACCCGGACGGCGACCACGACTGGGGCATCAGCGCCGAGATCGACCTCGCCGCCTCCGACGAGGCGGGCGCCGCCGTCGTCCGGATCACCGACGTCGGGCAGCTGTAGAAAAGGTCTTCCAGGGGCCGTCCGGGATGCCCGGACGGCCCCTTTCGTTCCCTGGGCGATGTCAGCCCCGTCGATTAGAATGTATGTACTAATCGAAGTCCTGACCTGGGAGGACGTCCGTGACCGCGCCCACCTCCAGCACCCTCCCGCCCTACGCCACCCTCCTCGGCTTCACCCGGTACGTCGACCGCACCGGGCCCACCAAGGCCAGCTTCGTCGGCGGCCTGCGCAGGCAGCGGGCCAGCAAGCACGGGTTCAACCCGCACGGCCAGTTCGTCAAGGCGCTCAAGGCCGACATCGCCTTCCACACCGGCGGCACCCACCTCGCCCAGGTGGCCGACCTCGTCAAGCCGCGCTGGCGCCCGCTCTACCAGGCCCTCACCCCCGGGGCGACGGCCTGGCTGCACACCCTCGGCGAGCCGACCGCCGTCGACCTGGCGCAGACCCGCGACGCCCTGGCCATGCTCGGCGACCTGCCCGTCAAGATCAACCCACACTTCGGCATCCGCTACTCCGACGGCCGGGCGGAGGCCGTCCGGCTGCACTTCGACGAGGCCCCGCCGAGCGAGGAGGCCACCCTGGCCGCCCTTCATCTGATGGCCCGGCACATGGACGCGGTGCTCCCGCACGCCGAGCCGGTCCTGGTCGACGTCCGCCGCGGCGAGGTCCACCGCATGCCGGATGGCGCCAAGCCCGAGCAGATCGAGCAGTGGCTGGCCGGCGAGGCGGCCGCCTTCCGCGCCATCTGGTCCACCGCCGCCTGACCCACCCACCGCCCCCAAGATCCGCGCAACTTCGGTGAACATGCTGCCTCGCGGCGCCGCGACCCGGCATCTTCCCCGAAGTTGCGCGGATCTTGCAGTTTTCGGGGTTATCCACAGGGGTCGCGGGGAGGGGGCGGGGGCGGTCAGGGTTGGTGGATGGCGGTTACTCCTCGGCGGCCGGAGCAGTTGCGGGGGCGCGTGTTCCGGGGTTCACAGGTCGTCGCCCGCGGGCTGCTGACCCGGTCCGAGCTGCGCAGCAGGGCCTGGCGACCGCTGTTCAAGGACGTCTACGTCGATGCGGACGTTCCGATTTCGCACCGGCTCCGGTGCGTCGCCGCCGCCCGGTGTCTGCTCCCCGACGGGATCGCGATTGCCGGGCGCAGCGCGGCCGCCCTGTTCGGCGCGGGGACCGTCGATGCCACCGGCCCCCTCGACGTCCTGGTGCCCACCGGTCGGCGATTCGGGCCCGTCGCCGGCCTCGCCGTGCACACGGCGGCGCTGGCGGAGGGCGACGTCCGGCAGCGCGACGGAATCCCGGTGACCACGCCGGAGCGCACCTGCTGGGATCTGGCGCAGTGGCTCGGGGTCGAGGAGGCGGTGGCGCTGGTGGACTGCCTCGTCCGGCATGGACTGGTCCACCCCGGTCAGCTGCGGGATCGCGCCCGGGCCCGCGTGGGCGTCCGGGGGTGGAAGCGCATGCTCCGCGTGGCCGAGTTGGCCGACGGAGGGGCCGAGTCACCGCAGGAGTCGCGGCTGCGGGTCCGGCTCGTGCTCGCCGGCCTTCCGCGGCCGGTGACCCAGTTCGTCGTGGAGCGGGGCGGCCGCTTCATCGCCCGGGTCGATCTCGCCTGGCCGGGGTTGAAGGTCGCGGTCGAGTACGACGGCCTCTGGCACCACGACCCCGAGCAGTTCCACCGGGACCGGCAGCGCCTCAACCGTCTGCTCGGCGAGGAGTGGATCGTCCTGCACCTCACGGCGAAACGCTTCCGCGAGGACTTCGACGGCTTCCTGACGGAGCTCCGCCGCGCCTTGTCCTCCCGCACCGCTCGCTTGCCCTGACGCGAAGATCCGCGCAACTTCCCGGAAGCTGCTGCCTCACGAGGTGTGGAGGGGGCATCTTCCCGGAAGTTGCGCGGATCTTGAGCGTCCCGCACAGGAGCGGGCGGGTCAGGCGGGGGTCAGGTACTCGGCCAGGTCGTCGAGGATCCTGTTGGCGGCGCCGACGCCGATGCCGGTCATCCAGACCTCGTCGGAGACCACGTACGCCCTGCCGGCCCTGACCGCGGACAGGCCCTTCCACAGGGTGCCGCCGGTGACGCCGACCTGCTCCGCGGCGGCCTTCTCGCCGTACGCGGTCACGAAGATGACGTCGCCGTCGACCTCGTTGACCCGCTCGGCGCTGACCACATCGAAGCGCTTGTCCTCCTTGCCGGCGAGCTGCTGCCGCTCGGGGCGGCCCAGCCCGGTGTCGCCGACGACGATGCCGGAGAACGAGTCCGGCCAGTACACCCGGATCGCGCCGGGGATGAAGCGGACGATGGAGATCTTCCGGTTCGCCGCGTCGCCCAGCTTCGCGCCGAACTCCTCGGCCCGCTTCTCGTACGTGGCGAGCAGGTCCTTGGCCTGCTGTTCCTTGCCGAGCGCCCTGCCGTCGAGGAGGAAGTTCTCCTTCCAGGTGATGCCCACCTTGTCGGTGAAGACCGTCGGGGCGATGGCCTTCAGCTCGTCGTAGAACTTCTCCTGGCGGAACTTGCTGCCGAGGATCAGGTCGGGGTGCAGCGCGTTGATCGCCTCCAGGTCGGGCTCGGTGAGCACCCCGACCTCCTTGATCCCGGCCAGCTTGTCCGCGCCGAAGTACGTCGGCCAGCTCTTGGCCTCACCGGCGGTGGCCGCGCCGACCGGCGTGACGCCGAGCGAGAGCGCCGTGTCGATCTTGTCGGTGTCGAGGACGACGACGCGCTTCGGGTCGGCCGGCACTCTCGTGGTGCCCATGGCGTGGGTGATCTCCCGGGTCTCCCCGGTGGTGGTGCCGGCGACGGGGTCGCTCTCACCGCAGGCGGTGAGTCCGACGCCGAGGGCGACGGCCGCGACGAGCGCGGCGGCGAGACGACGCATGTGTTCCCTTTCCGATGGTGCAGCCGGCGAGCAGACCGGCGGCTCCCATGGCTCAGCCGGCGAGCAGACCGGCGGCTCCGATGGCTCAGCCGGCGAGCAGGCCGGCGGCTCCGATGGCTCAGCCGGCGAGCAGGCCGGCGACTCCGATGGCTCAGCCGGCGAGCAGGCCGGCGACTCCGATGGCTCAGCCGGCGAGCAGGCCGGCGACTCCGATGGTGCAGCTGCCGAGCTGGCCGGCGGCTCCGATGGCTCAGCCGGCCGCGGCCGGCGCGGGCGCGGCGGTCAGGGACGGGGAGGTGAGGGCGGGCACCACGAGGGGCGCGCGGGTCACCGGGCAGGGCACGACGACGCAGTCGAGCCCGAAGACGTCGCGGACGAGTTCGGCGGTGAGGATCTCGCGGGGCGGGCCGGCGGCCACCACCCGGCCGGCGCGCATGGCTACCAGGTGGTCGGCGTACCGGGCGGCCTGGTTCAGGTCGTGCAGCACGGCGACCACCGTCCGGCCCCGCTCGGCGCGCAGCCGGTGCAGCAGGTCCAGCACCTCCACCTGGTGGGCCAGGTCGAGGAAGGTCGTCGGCTCGTCCAGCAGCAGCGCCTCGGTGTCCTGGGCGAGGGTCATGGCGATCCAGACCCGCTGCCGCTGGCCGCCGGAGAGGGTGTCCACCGGGCGGTCGGCGAGCTCCGCCACGTCGGCGAGGGCCATCGCCTCGGCGACCGCCTCGGCGTCCCGCGCCGACCACTGCCGCCACCACCGCTGGTACGGCTGCCGCCCCCGGCCCACCAGGTCGGCGACGGTGACCCCCTCGGGGACCAGCGGGCTCTGCGGCAGCACCCCGAGCCGCTGGGCGACCTGGCGGGTCGGCAGGTCACGGATCGCGGCGCCGTCGAGCAGCACCGCGCCCCGGCGCGGGGTGAGCAGGCGGGCCATGGTGCGCAGCAGCGTGGACTTGCCGCAGGCGTTGGGCCCGACGATGACGGTGAACGCGTCGGCGGGCAGGTCGACGTCCAGGCCGTCCAGCACGGTCCGCTCGTCGTAGCCGACGACCAGGTCGCGGGTGGAGAGCATCGCGGCTCCTCGGGTGGTGGGGTCGGCGGACGCGGGCATCAGGACGCCCGTCGCCGGCCACGCAGCAGCAGGAACATGAGGTACGGCCCGCCGATCGCGGCGGTCAGCACCCCGGCCGGCAGCTGGGTGGGCGCGAACAGCCGGCGGCCGGCGAGGTCGGCGAGGACCAGCAGCAGCGCGCCGACCAGGGCGGAGCAGAGCAGCGGGGGGCGCTCGGCCCGGACCAGCCGGCGGGCCAACTGGGGGGCGACCAGCGCGACGAAGTCGACGGCGCCGACCTGGGCGGTGACCATCGCGGCGGCGAGCACGCCGGTGCCGGCCAGCCCGACCCGCCGGGCCACCGGGCGCGCCCCGATCCCCCGGGCGGTGTCGTCGTCGAGGGAGCTGCTGTTCAGCGCCCAGCCCGCCCAGAGCAGCACGGGCAGCAGCGCCAGCAGGGTGCCGGCGATCCACGCCGCCTCGGCCCAGCCGTTGCCGGCGAGGGTGCCGATGAGCCAGACCTGCGCGCGCAGCCCGTCGATCGGGTCGGCGGTGAGCATGACCACCTCGATCAGCGCCCGCAGGGCGAAGGCCACCGCCACCCCGGCAAGGACGAACCGCTGCGCGGCCAGCCCGTGCCGGGCGCCGAGGGCGAGCACCACGGCCGCCGCGGCGAGCCCGCCGAGCAGCGCCGCCGGCGCCACCAGGACGGCGGCGGCGCCGCTGGTCAGGGCAACCGTGGCGGCCAGCCCGGCGCCCTGGGTGATGCCGATGACGTCGGGGCTGGCCAGCGGGTTGCGGGCCACGCTCTGGATCAGCGTGCCGGCGACGCCGAACGCCGCGCCGGCCACCGCCGCGAGCGCCAGCCGGGGCAGCCGCAGGTCCAGCACCACCAGGTCGTACGGGGTGCCGGCGACGGAGAGCGCGCGCAGCACGTCCGCCGGCGCGACGTACGGGGTGCCGAGGGAGAGGCTGAGCACCCCCGCCGCGGCGAGCAGGACCACCAGGGCGGCGGCGAGCAGGACGGGGCGGCGGCGCACCGGCACGCTGACCGGCCCGAGGCGCAGCAGCGACCGCCCGGCCGGCGCGGCGGGGACGAGAGTCGGGGCGGTCACGCCGTCACCACCCTCGCGCGGCGGACGAGGAACGCCAGCTGCTCGGGGTGGATCTCCACGTACCACCGCTCGGGGCCGCGTCCGACCGCGCCGCCGGGCCGGGCGCGGGCCTCCCGGAACGCCGCGTCGACGTCCTCGGCGACCCGCTCGACCCAGTCCACGCCGAAGGCGCCCCGGCAGGCGGTGATGCCGTCGCGGTACAGGTCGCCGAGGGCCTCGACGGGGACCTCGTCGTCCGGGGCGGTGCTGGCGGGGTGTGCGGTGGCCGGGGCGGCGTGCGGCGCCATCGGGCCTCCTCGTCGGCGGAGGACCCGAGTATTACAACGTTGTAGAGGCGCTGCAAGACCAGCCGGACTCCCCTCCCGGGAGCGGTCAGTCCTCGGCGGCCTGGCGGCTGTCCGGCACCGCCGGCACCGGACGCGCCTCGGCGCGCGGCACCGCCTGCACCGGACGCGCCTCGGCGCGCGGCACCGCCGGCACCGGACGCGCCTCGGCGCGCGGCTCCGCCACCTGGTGGTCCGCCCAGACGTACGTGTCGGGCAGCAGGTCGGCGAGCGGCACCGCGCGCAGCGCGTCCATTGAACCGACGATGACCCGGATCGGCGGGAAGTAGTCCAGCAGCACCTGCCGGCACCGGCCGCACGGCGGGAGCACGCCCCGCCCCCGGTCGCCCACCGCGACGATGGTCTCCAGTTCCCCCGCGCCCTGGGTGGCGGCGGCTCCGACGGCGACGATCTCGGCGCACGGGCCGCCGGTGAAGTGGTAGACGTTGACGCCGGTGAAGACGCGGCCGTCGGCGGTGCGGGCCGCGGCGGCGACGGTGTGGTTGTCGCTGCGGCAGCGCAGCTTGGCGACCGCCGTCGCGGCCTGCACCAGGGCCCGGTCCGTGTCCCGCATGGTCATCCTCGGCCCCCGTGGTCGGTGTCGGTCGGCGGTCAACTCTAGACCGCGGCGCCCCGGGGGCGGCCGGGCCCGCGACCGCCCGGTAGGCCCGGTCCGCGGGCGCCCGGTAACCCGGGGGCGGCCGGGCGCGCGGCTGCCTATCCTTGGCGACGACATGCAGAATCCAGCCACACCCGCCGCGCCCGACACCGTCCGCGAGCTGCACCGCCGCCTGCCCGCCCTGATGTTCCGCGACCAGCGCCGGCTCCAGCGCCGCCTCGACGGGGTCCGCCGGCTGCGGGATCCGCAGCGGCGCGAGGCCGCGCTCGCCGAGATCGCCGCCGACGTCGCCCGGGGCGAGCAACGCCTGGCGGAGCGCCGGGCGGCGGTGCCGCGGATCACGTACCCGGTGGGGCTGCCGGTCAGCGAGCGCAAGGACGACATCGCGGCGGCGATCCGCGCCCACCAGGTGGTGATCGTGGCCGGTGAGACCGGCTCCGGCAAGACCACCCAGCTGCCCAAGATCTGCCTGGAGCTGGGGCGTGGGGTGCACGGGCTGATCGGGCACACCCAGCCCCGCCGGCTGGCCGCCCGCACTGTCGCCGACCGGATCGCCGAGGAGCTCGGCACGGAGCTGGGCGACGTGGTCGGCTACAAGGTCCGCTTCACCGACCAGGTCGGCGACCGCAGCCTGGTCAAGCTGATGACCGACGGCATCCTGCTGGCCGAGCTGCAGACCGACCGGATGCTGCGCCAGTACGACACCCTGATCATCGACGAGGCGCACGAGCGCAGCCTCAACATCGACTTCATCCTGGGCTACCTGAGGCAGCTCCTCCCCCGCCGGCCCGACCTGAAGGTGATCATCACCTCGGCGACCATCGAGACGGAGCGGTTCGCGCGGCACTTCGCCGACGCCGCGGGCGAGCCGGCGCCGATCGTCGAGGTGTCCGGGCGGACGTACCCGGTGGAGGTGCGGTACCGGCCGTTGGTCGAGGTCGTCGAGGTCGTCGAGGCCGAGGACGACGGGGACGAGGAGAACGTCCGCGACCAGATCCAGGCGATCGGCGACGCGGTCGAGGAGCTGGCCGCCGAGGGGCCGGGCGACATCCTGGTCTTCCTCAGCGGCGAGCGGGAGATCCGGGACACCGCCGACGCACTGGGCAGGCTGGCGGAGCGGAAGCCGGCGCTGCGCGGCACCGAGATCCTGCCGCTGTACGCGCGGCTGTCGGCCGCCGAGCAGCACCGGGTGTTCGCCCCGCACGCCGGGCGCCGGGTGGTGCTCGCCACCAACGTCGCGGAGACCTCGCTGACCGTGCCCGGCATCAAGTACGTGGTGGACCCGGGGACCGCCCGGATCTCCCGCTACTCCAGCCGGCTGAAGGTGCAGCGGCTGCCGATCGAGCCGGTCTCCCAGGCCTCGGCCAACCAGCGCAAGGGTCGCTGCGGGCGCACCTCGGACGGCATCTGCATCCGGCTGTACGACGAGCAGGACTTCCTGTCCCGCCCCGAGTTCACCGACCCGGAGGTCCTGCGCACCAACCTGGCCTCGGTCATCCTCCAGATGACCTCGATCGGGCTGGGCGACGTCGCCGCGTTCCCGTTCATCGACCCGCCGGACCGGCGCAACATCGCCGACGGCGTCAACCTGCTGCACGAGCTGGGCGCCCTCGACCCGGCCGAGACCGACCCGGCGAAGCGGCTCACCCCGCTGGGCCGGCGGCTGGCGCAGCTCCCCGTCGACCCCCGGCTGGCCCGGATGGTCGTCGAGGGCGAGGCCAACGGCTGCGCCACCGAGGTGATGGTGATCGCCGCCGCCCTCTCCATCCAGGACCCGCGGGAGCGGCCGGCGGAGAAGCAGGCCCAGGCCGACCAGGCGCACGCCCGGTTCACCGACAAGGAGTCCGACTTCGTCGCGCTGCTCAACCTGTGGCGGTACCTGCGCGAGCAGCAGCGGGCGCTGTCGTCCAGCGCGTTCCGGCGGATGTGCCGGGCGGAGTACCTGAACTACCTGCGGGTGCGCGAGTGGCAGGACATCGTCAGCCAGCTCCGCCAGGTGCTGCGTACCTCGGAGCAGGCCGACGGCCGCCGGGGCGGCGCCGACCTGCCGGAGGAGATCGACACCCCGCGGGTGCACCAGTCGCTGCTGGCCGGGCTGCTCTCGCACATCGGGCTCAAGGACGCCCAGAAGCACGAGTACCTGGGCGCCCGGGGCGCGAAGTTCGCCCTGTTCCCCGGCTCGGCGCTGTTCAAGAAGCCGCCGCGCTGGGTGATGTCGGCCGAGCTGGTGGAGACCTCCCGGCTCTGGGGCCGGGTGAACGGGCGCATCGAGCCCGAATGGGTCGAACCGCTCGCCCAGCACCTGGTCAAACGCAGCTACAGCGAGCCGCACTGGGAGAAGAAGCAGGCGGCGGTGATGGCGTACGAGAAGGTCACCCTGTACGGCGTTCCGATCGTCACCTCCCGCAGGGTCAACTTCGGCCGGATCGACCCGGCGCTGTCCCGGGAGCTGTTCATCCGGCACGCCCTGGTGGAGGGCGACTGGTCCACCCACCACCAGTTCTGGCGGGACAACCGGAAGCTGCTCGCCGACGTCGAGGAGCTGGAGAGCCGGGCCCGGCGCCGGGACATCCTGGTCGACGACGAGACGATCTTCCAGTTCTACGACGAGCGGATCCCCGCCGACGTGGTCTCGGGCCGGCACTTCGACGCGTGGTGGAAGAAGGCCCGGCGGGAGCGGCCCGACCTGCTCACCTTCACCCGCGAGCTACTGGTCAACGCGGGCCGCGGCGGGGTCGACGGGGCCGACTACCCGGACGAGTGGTCGGCCGACGGGGTGACGCTGCCGCTGACGTACACGTTCGACCCGGGCACCCCCACCGACGGGGTGACCGTGGACATCCCGCTGCCGCTGCTCAACCAGGTGCCGGCGGAGAGCTTCGACTGGCAGGTGCCCGGCCTGCGCGAGGAGCTGGTGGTCGCGCTGATCCGGTCGCTGCCCAAGGCGATCCGGCGCAACTTCGTCCCGGTGCCCGACTACGCCCGCGCGGCGCTCGCGGCCATGCCCGCGGGCCAGGAGCCGCTGCTGGACGCGCTCACCCGGCAGCTGCGCCGGATGACCGGGGTGACCGTGCCCCGGGACGCGTGGGACGTGGACCGGCTGCCGCCGCACCTGCGGGTCACCTTCCGGGTCACCGACGAGGAGAACAAGCCGGTCGCCGAGGGCAAGGACCTGCCGGCGCTGCAACGCCAGCTCCGCCAGGAGGTACGCCAGGTGGTGGCCGCCGCCGCGCCGGACGTGGCCCGCAGCGGCCTGACGGAGTGGAGCATCGGCGCGCTGCCGCGCAGCCTCGAGCAGGTCCGCGCCGGGTACGCGGTGACCGCGTACCCGGCGCTGGTGGACGAGGGCGCCACGGTCGGGGTGAAGGTGTTCGACACCGAGGCCGAGCAGGCCGCCGCCCACTGGGCGGGCACCCGGCGGCTGCTGCGGCTGGCCCTGCCGTCGCCGGCGAAGTTCCTGCAGGGGCGGCTGTCCAACGAGGCGAAGCTGGCGCTGAGCCGCAACCCGCACGGCGGCGTGCAGCAGCTCATCTCCGACGCGACCGGGCGGCGATCGACAGGCTCGTCGCCGACGCCGGGGCCCGGCCTGGGACGCCGAGGGCTTCGCCGCGCTGCGCGAGGCCGTCCGCGCCGACCTGGTGGACACCGTGGTGGAGGTGATGGGCCGGGTCCGCCAGGTGCTCACCGCCGCGTACGCGGTCGAGCAGCGGCTCGCCCGCACCCAGAACCTGGCGATCGTGAGCGCCCTGGCCGACATCCGGGCGCAGCTGTCCGGCCTGGTGCACGCCGGGTTCGTCACCGAGGCCGGGTACGCGCGCCTGCCCGACCTGCTGCGCTACCTGACGGCGATCGAGCGGCGGCTGGACCGGCTGCCCGGCAACCCGCAGCGGGACCGCCAGCAGCAGGACCGGATCGCGGCCGTCCAGCGGGAGTACGACGACATGCTCGCCGCGCTGCCGCCGAGCCGCCGCCGCTCGGCGGCGGTCCGGCAGATCCGCTGGATGATCGAGGAGCTGCGGGTGAACGTGTTCGCCCAGGCGCTGGGCACTCCGTACCCGGTTTCGGAGCAGCGGATCTACCGGGCGATGGACGACGCCGAGGGATGAACCCGGGCCGGCCCGCCCCCGCCTGCGCTCGGGCGGCGGACGGGGGCGGGCCGGCGGGCGGTCGCGGATCAGTGCACCGGGGCGGGCACCCCGCGACCGGCCGGCAGGCCCCGGACCGAGTTGGTACGCGGGGTGCCGGAGCGGGTCTCCGGACAGGCGTGCGCCCACCAGGCTCGGTTCTCCCGGTACCAGTGGAAGACCTCGGTCAGCCCGTCGGCGAACCGGATCCGCGGCTCGAAGCCGAGCTCGTCCTGGATCTTGGTGTAGTCGAGGGAGTACCGCTGGTCCTGCACCTTGCGGTCGGTGACGTGCCGGACCCGGTCCCAGCCCGCGCCGGCCACCAGCAGGATCCGCTCGGCCAACGCCCGGTTGGTCAGCTCGACGTCGCCGCCGATGTTGTAGACCTCACCGGCGCGTCCCTTGGCCAGCACCAGCGAGATCGCCCGGCAGTGGTCGTCGACGTGCAGCCACTCGCGGACCGCGCCGCCGTCGCCGTGCAGGGTGATGTCGCCGCCGGTGAGCAGGCTGGTGACGAAGCGCGGGATGACCTTCTCGACGTGCTGGTACGGCCCGTAGTTGTTGGCGCAGCGGGTGATCGACACGTCGACGTCGTACGTGCGCCAGTAGGAGCGGACCACGCAGTCGCTGGCCGCCTTCGACGCCGCGTACGGGGAGTTGGGCTCCAGCAGGCAGCGCTCCGTCCACGAGCCGTCGGTGATCGACCCGTACACCTCGTCGGTGGAGACGTGCACCACCCGGCCCACGCCCGCGCGGGCGCAGGCGGCCAGCAGGTGGTGCGAGCCCATCACGTTCGTCTCGAAGAACGGCGCCGGGTCGTCGATCGACCGGTCCACGTGGGACTCGGCCGCGAAGTGCACGACCGCGTCGTGCCCGGGGACGAGGTCCGCGAGCAGTTCGCGGTCGCAGATGTCGCCGTGCACGAAGGCCAGCCGGGGGTGGCTGGCGGGCAGGTTGTGCCGGTCGCTGGCGTAGGTCAGCTTGTCGATCACCGTGACTTGACAGTCCTCGAACCCGACGTACCGCCCGTTCAGCAGGCACCGGGTGAAGTGCGACCCGATGAAGCCGGCACCGCCGGTAACCAGGATCCTCATATGGTGGCCTCCCTGCCACGCGAAGCGCGCATCGACTCCTCCACACGACGTCGCCGTGTGGTCCGCCCGCTCACCGGCCGGCCGAGGCCCCCCGAGCGTCGGCGGCACTGCGAGCAGTGGGCGTTCTGCCCCCGTGCAAGGCTCCACCATAAGGGACAAATAGGCGCAAGGATGACGATACTGCCCGGTTGAGGGTGATTTACCCAACGAGGCTATAGCGGGGCACGGGCCTCAGCGCGGCTCCACGCCGGGAGGGAGGTCGTCCCGCTCGATCGCGGTGAGGACGTACTCCATGAGGATGCGCCGCAGCTCGCGCCCGGCGTGGGTGGGCACGACGTCGCGGCGGCGGGCCACCGCGATGGTCCGGCGCACCCCGGGCGAGGCCAGGCGGGTGACCCGGATGCCGGGACGGCGGGCCATCACGATGCCCGGCACCAGCGCCGCCCCGAGGCCGGCCTCGACGAAGCTGAGCACGGCGTCCATCTCGCCGCCGTCCACCGAGACGGTGGGCTCGAAGCCGGCCTCCCGGCACGCCTGGAGCGTGGCGTCGCGCAGGTCGTACCCCTCGCGGAACATGACGAGGGGCTGGTCGCGCAGGTCGGTGACGCGCAGCTCGCCGGTCGGCAGGGTGCCCGGCAGCCGGTCCAGGGAGGCCACCACCAGGCTCTCCCGCAGGATCGGGTCGGCACGCAGCCCGGGGTCGGCGCCCTGGGCGGGCATGATGATCAGGGCCAGGTCGAGGTCACCCCGGAGCAGGTCGCGGACCAGGTCCTGCGAGCCGCCCTCCTCGACCCGCAGGTCGACGTTCGGGTGGGCATCGCGGAACCGGCGCAGCACCGGCGGGGCCAGCGAGGTGGCCAGGCTCGGGGTGGCGCCGAGGCGGACCCTGCCGCGCCGCAGCCCGACCAGCTCCTGCACCTCCCGGGTCGCCGTCTCCACGTCGGCGAGGATCCGCTTGGCCAGCGGTAGCAGCACCTCGCCGGCGGCCGTGAGGGCGATGTTGCCCCTTACCCGCTCGAACAGCGGGGCCCCGAGATCGTTCTCCAGGGCGTGAATTTGCTTACTCAACGAGGGCTGGGTGATACCGACGAGGTCGGCCGCGTGGGTGAAATGTCGTACTTCTGCGACCGCAACGAAGTACCGGAGCTGATGGAGCTGCATCTACATAGCCTAGAGCTATCAAGGCTGCGAGGTCGATGCATTGGACGACTGATCGAAGGGCTCCTAGCGTCGGGCGTGTGGTAATCACGAAAACTCGGTCGCCCATCCGCTCCAGCGTCGGCCTCAAGGCCGTCATGGCGGTGACGGGCATCCTCCTGGTGCTGTTCCTCGTCGCGCACATGCTCGGCAACCTGAAGGTGTTCACGGGGGAGACCTCGTTCGACCACTACGCGCACTGGCTGCGCGAGATCGGCAGTCCGCTGCTGCCCCCGGCCGGGTACCTGTGGCTCCAGCGCACGGTCCTGCTCGTGGCCGTGCTGGCCCACATCGGCGCGGCGACCGCGCTCGCCCTGCGCGCCCGGGCCGCCAGGCCGGTCCGGTACGCCCACCGCAAGGCCGTGAAGGGCAGCTACGCCGCCCGCACGATGCGCTGGGGTGGGGTGATCATCCTGCTCTTCGTGATCTACCACATCCTGGACCTGACCACCGGCCACCTGAACCCCCAGGGCGACGCCGGCAACCCGTACGGCAACGTGGTCGCGGACTTCGCCCCGGAGCGCTGGTACGTCACGCTCTTCTACACCCTGGCGATCGTGGCGCTCGGCTTCCACCTGCGCCACGGCGCCTTCAGCGCGTTCCGCAGCCTCGGCCAGCAGACCCCGAAGGGTGAGCGCCGGGCGCGCGCCGCCGCGCTGGTCCTCGCCGTCGCGCTCAGCGCCGGCTACCTGGTGGTCCCGTTCGCCGTACTCACCGGATTGGTGGCCTGACCATGGATCTCTACACCGAGGGCGACCCGATCGCCGACAGCAAGGCTCCCGACGGCCCGATCGAGACCCGCTGGGACCGCCGCCGCTTCTCCGCCAAGCTGGTCAACCCGGCCAACCGCCGCAAGCTGACGGTGATCGTGGTCGGCACCGGCCTGGCCGGCGGCTCGGCCGCGGCCACGCTGGGCGAGCAGGGCTACCAGGTCAAGTCGTACTGCTACCAGGACAGCCCGCGCCGGGCCCACTCCATCGCCGCGCAGGGCGGCATCAACGCCGCGAAGAACTACCGCAACGACGGCGACTCGGTGCACCGGCTGTTCTACGACACCGTCAAGGGCGGCGACTTCCGCTCCCGGGAGTCGAACGTGCACCGGCTGGCCGAGGTGTCGGTCAACATCATCGACCAGTGCGTGGCGCAGGGCGTCCCGTTCGCCCGCGAGTACGGCGGCCTGCTCGACACCCGCTCGTTCGGCGGCGCGCAGGTGCAGCGCACCTTCTACGCGCGGGGCCAGACGGGCCAGCAACTGCTGCTCGGGGCGTACCAGGCCCTCGAACGGCAGATCGGCCTGGGCAACGTGGAGATGAACGCCCGGCACGAGATGCTGGAGCTGATCGTGGTCGACGGCCGGGCCCGCGGCATCGTGGTCCGCGACCTGGTCACCGGCGAGATCACCACCGAGTTCGCCGACGCCGTCGTGCTCGCCTCCGGCGGCTACGGCAACGTCTTCTACCTCTCCACCAACGCCAAGGGCTGCAACGTCACCGCCACCTGGCGGGCGCACCGCAAGGGCGCGTACTTCGCCAACCCCTGCTACACCCAGATCCACCCGACCTGCATCCCGGTCTCCGGGGACCACCAGTCGAAGCTGACCCTGATGAGCGAGTCGCTGCGCAACGACGGCCGGGTGTGGGTGCCGAAGGCCAAGGGCGACGACCGCAACCCGAAGGACATCCCCGAGGACGAGCGGGACTACTACCTGGAGCGGATCTACCCCTCCTTCGGCAACCTGGTGCCCCGGGACATCGCCTCCCGGGCCGCCAAGGCCGTCTGCGACCAGGGGCGCGGCGTCGGCCCGGGCGGGCTGGGCGTCTACCTCGACTTCGCCGACGCCATCGAGCGCCTGGGCCGCAGGGCCGTCGAGGCGAAGTACGGCAACCTCTTCGAGATGTACGAGCGGATCACCGGCGAGGACCCGTACGAGGTCCCGATGCGGATCTACCCCGCCGTGCACTACACGATGGGCGGACTGTGGGTCGACTACGACCTCCAGTCGACCATCCCGGGCCTGTTCGTGATCGGCGAGGCGAACTTCTCCGACCACGGCGCGAACCGGCTCGGCGCCTCGGCGCTCATGCAGGGCCTCGCGGACGGCTACTTCGTGCTGCCCAACACCATCGCCAACTACCTGGCCGGCGGCCCCTTCGAGAAGGTCGACGCCAGCCACCCGGCGGCGGTCGAGGCGCGCGCCGACGTCGAGGACCGGATCCGGCGGCTGCTGGCGGTCGACGGCGACCGGACGGTCGACTCGTTCCACCGCGAGCTGGGCCAGATCATGTGGGAACACTGCGGCATGGAGCGCACCGACGCCGGGCTGCGCAAGGCGATCGACGAGATCCGGGCGCTGCGCGAGCAGTTCTGGACGCGGGTGCGCGTGCTCGGTGACGGCGAGGGGCTCAACCAGTCGCTGGAGAAGGCCGGCCGGGTGGCCGACTTCTTCGAGCTGGCCGAGCTCATGTGCATCGACGCCCTGCACCGCGAGGAGTCCTGCGGCGGCCACTTCCGGGCCGAGCACCAGACGGAGGACGGGGAGGCGCAGCGCGACGACGACCGGTTCTCGTACGTCGCCGCCTGGGAGTTCACCGCGACCGGCCAGCCGTCGGTGCTGCACAAGGAAGACCTGAAGTTCGAATACGTCCACCCCACGCAGCGGAGCTACAAGTGAATCTGACCCTGCGCATCTGGCGCCAGAAGGGCCCTGAGGACAAGGGTCGGATGGTGACCTACCAGGTCGACGACGTCTCCCCCGACATGTCGTTCCTGGAGATGCTCGACGTGCTCAACGAGCGGCTGATCCTCGCCGGCGAGGAGCCGGTCGCGTTCGACCACGACTGCCGGGAGGGCATCTGCGGCATGTGCGGCATGATGATCAACGGTGAGGCGCACGGGCCGCAGCGCGGCACCACGGCCTGCCAGCTGCACATGCGGCAGTTCTCCGACGGCGACACGATCGACATCGAGCCGTGGCGGGCCCGGGCGTTCCCGGTCATCAAGGACCTGGTGGTCAACCGCGGCGCGTTCGACAGGATCATCGCGGCCGGCGGGTACATCACCGCGCCGACCGGCAGCGCCCCCGAGGCGCACTCGGTGCCGGTGGCCAAGGCCAACGCGGACGCCGCCTTCGAGTCGGCCGCCTGCATCGGCTGCGGCGCGTGCGTGGCGGCCTGCCCGAACGGCTCCGGGATGCTGTTCACCGCCGCCAAGGTCACCCAGCTCTCGCTGCTGCCGCAGGGCCAGCCCGAGCGCTACACGCGGGTGATCGGCATGGTGGACGCGCACGACGAGGCCGGCTTCGGCGGCTGCACCAACGCCGGCGAGTGCACCGCGGTCTGCCCCAAGGGCATCCCGCTGAGCACCATCGGCCGGCTCAACCGCGACTATCTCAAGGCGACGGCCGTCCGCGGGGACACCCCGGGCAGCTGACCCGGCCGCCGTCCCGCCACCGAGCGCCGCGCCCTCCAGGGACGCGGCGCTCGGCCTTTCCCGCCCGCTTCCCCGCCCGTTCCCCGCCCGCGCCGGCCCCGCCCGTTCCCGCCCGCTTCCCGCCCGCTTTCCCGCCCGCGCCGGCCCGCCCGTTCCCGCCCGCTTCCCGCCCGCTTTCCCGCCCGCGCCGGCCCCGCCCGTTCCCGCCCGCTTCCCCGCCCGCTTTCCCGCCCGCGCCGGCCCCGCCCGTTCCCGCCCACGCGGCCCCACCGCCCCACCAGACCGCCCCGCCCACACCGCCCCACCGCCCCACCACACCGCCCCGCCCACACCACGCCCGTTCACACCGCCCCGCCCCGCCGCGCCGCGGCGCCCACACCGCCGCGCCGATCTTGCACTTTCGGCCCTTGATCCGCGCCGTTAATCCCTTTTGCCGGGGCAGTAACTGCAAGTCACCCGGTCTTTTCGGGACGCCTCGCAGGCGTGAAAATGGTGGACAGGTCGCCCGCCGACGCCGATCGATCTTGGTCTAGTTGAGGCCGTCTGCAAGTCTGGCGCCGGGGCCCGGACTCTTGTGGGTCACGCACTGTTGCTTCGAGCACGCCGGTCAGATTTTCGGTTCCCGACCGAGGCCCCCGGGCGACCTACCCACTGGTCGATCACGGTGAGGAGGGACGCGGGCGGATGCGCGGGTTACCCGAAGAGATCCCGGACGCTGACAGCGAGAAGGTCTGGGAGCGGGTGTGTGCGGTCGATGTGGCCAAGGAGTCGGGGATGGTGTGTACCCGGCTACCCGCCGCGGGTGGGCGGCGGGTGAGCCGGGTGTGGCAGGTGACGGCGACCACGAACGCGGTCAGTGACCTTGCCGCCGATCTGGTGGCGGCGGGGGTGGAGAAGGTCACCGTGGAAAGCACGTCGGACTACTGGCGGATCTGGTTCTACCTGTTCGAGGCAGCCGGGTTGGACGTGCAGTTGGTCAACGCCCGTGACGTCAAGAACGTGCCCGGGCGGCCGAAGACCGACAAGCTGGACGCGGTGTGGTTGGCCAAGCTCACCGAGAAGGGCCTGTTGCGGCCCTCGTTCGTGCCTGCGGCTCCGGTGCGGGTGTTGCGTGACTACACCCGGATGCGGGTGGATCTGGTCCGGGACCGGACCCGCTACTGGTCGAGGTTGGAGAAACTGCTTGAAGACGCCCTGATCAAGGTGTCGTCGGTGGCCTCCACCCTGCGGACGGTGTCGACGCGGGACATGGTTGAGGCGTTGATCGCCGGTCAACGTGATCCGGCGACCCTCGCCTCGCTGGCCCACGGAGCGCTGCGCCGCAAACGCAACGCCCTCATCGAGGCACTCACCGGCCGCTTCGACGACCATCACGGCGAGTTGGCCCGGATCCTGCTCGACCAGATCGACCGCCTCGACACCGAGATCGCGAAACTCACCACACGGATCGGGCAGATACTCGACGACATCGACCCACCGTCCCAGCCGGGCGGCGGCGACGGCGACACCCCGGCGCCAGACGCCCGGCGGCGCCTGGCCGAGATCCCGGGCATCAGCACCGAGTCCGCGCAACTGATCATCGCCGAGATCGGTCTGGACATGACACGGTTCCCCACCGCGGCGCACCTGGTGTCCTGGGCGAAGCTGTGTCCGCGCACCATCCAGTCCGGTACCAGCCTCACCGCGGGCAAGACAGGCAAAGGCAATCCGTACCTCAAAGGCGCCCTCGGTATGGCCGCAGCCACCGTCGCCCGCGGCAAGGGAACGTTCCTGTCCGAACGCTACCGGCGTCTGGTCACACGTCGAGGCAAAGGCAAGGCCAAGGTCGCCGTCGCCCGCTCCATCCTCGTGATCATCTGGCACCTGCTCAACGACCCAACCGCCCGTTACCACGATCTCGGCGCCGACTTCCACGAACGCCGTATCAACACCACCCGGAAGATCAACAGCCTGGTCCGGCAACTCGAAGCCCTCGGCCACACCGTCACCCTGCAACCGACAACCTGACCCCACACCCCCACCCCGCCCGGGCTGGCCATCAACACCGGGCCAGCCCACCGCGCCCAAAACCCGTCGTGGTACAGGTCATTTACCGGTCAGATCGCGGGGGGCGGGGGCGGGGGCGGGGGCGGGGCGGGGCGGGGCGGGGCGGGCGGGGCGGGGCGGGCGGGCGGGGCGGGCGGGGCGGGGCGGGGTGGGGCGGGGCGGGAGGCGGGGTGGGGGTGGGGCGGGGTGGGGTGGGCGGGTTTGGCGGGTCTTTCGGGGGTAGCAGTGTCTGGGCGGCAGCGGAGAGGGGGCGTGCGGGCATGAAGGCAGTGACGTGGCAGGGCAGGCGCGACGTCCGCGTCGAGGAGGTACCGGACCCGCGCATCGAGGAGCCGACGGACGCCATCGTCCGGATCACCTCCACCGCGATCTGCGGTTCCGACCTGCACCTGTACGAGGTGCTCGGGCCGTACCTGAAGCCCGGCGACGTCCTCGGGCACGAGCCGATGGGGATCGTCGAGGAGGTCGGCCCGGGGGTGACCCGGCTGCGGCCCGGCGACCGGGTGGTGGTCCCCTTCAACATCGCCTGCGGCTCGTGCTGGATGTGCGACCGGCGGCTCTACGCCCAGTGCGAGACCACCCAGGTCCGCGCCGAGGGCAAGGGGGCGGCGCTGTTCGGCTACACCTCGCTGTACGGCTCCGTCCCGGGCGGGCAGGCCGAGTACCTGCGGGTGCCGCACGCCGAGTTCGGGCCGGTCAAGGTCCCGGAGACCGGCCCGGACGAGCAGTGGCTGTACCTGTCCGACATCCTCCCCACCGCCTGGCAGGCGGTGAAATACGCCGACACCCCGCCGGGCGGCACCCTCGCCGTCTTCGGGCTGGGACCGGTCGGGCAGTTCAGCGCCCGCATCGGCCGGCACCTCGGCGCGGGCCGGGTGATCGGTCTGGACCTGGTGCCGGAGCGGCTGGAGATGGCTCGCCGGCACGGGATCGAGACGCTGGACGTCGGTCAGCTCGACGACGTGCCGGGCGCGCTGCTCGACCTGGTGGACGGGCGCGGCCCGGACGCGGTGATCGACGCGGTCGGCATGGAGGCGCACGGGTCCCCCGCCGGGAAGGTCGCCCAGGCCGCCGCCGGCCTGCTGCCGGACAGGCTGGCCCAGACGATGGTCGACAGGGCCGGGGTGGACCGGCTCACCGTGCTCAAGGCCGCGCTCAAGGCGGTCCGGCGCGGCGGCACGGTCTCGATCTCCGGGGTGTACGGCGGGGAGGTCGACCCGCTGCCGCTGATGGAGATGTTCGACCGGGGCGTGCAGGTGCGGATGGGGCAGTGCCACGTGCGGCGGTGGACCGACGAGATCATGCCGCTGCTCTCCGGCGACGACGACCCGCTGGGCGTGGCGGACCTCCGTACCCACCGGGTGCCGCTGGCGCGCGCGCCGGAGGCGTACGAGATGTTCCAGAAGAAGCAGGACGGCTGTGTCAAGGTGGTGCTCGCTCCGTGAGGTCGGGGGCACACGCACCGCAGTCTCTTCGCCTAGGGTGGCGGGAACAGTGATCCGCATCCATCGACGGGAGAGACGATTGACCATCCGGGTGAACCGCAGGACCGCGCTGGGATTCGGAACGGTGGCCACGGCCGGGGCGGTGCTCGGCACCGCCGGGCCGGCGTCCGCCGCCGCGACCGCCACCACACCCCGGCAGGCCGCCGACCAGGTGGCCGCCGCGTACGCCCAGGAGACAGCGCTCGCGGGGGGCAGCTGGCGGGCGTACGTCAGTGTCGCCGACCCGGCGGGCCCGCCGCAGGTGGCCGTCGCCGACGAGTCGAACGTCGTGCTCCAGGCATACAGCGTCAACAAGGTCGCGGTGGCCACGGCGGTGCTGGACAAGGTGGACCGGGGGCTGCTGACGCTCAGCCAACGGGTCGACGTCACGGCCTCGATCGTGGTGCCGGGCGGAGACGGCATCTTCAGCCTCGACGGCGCGTACCCGAGCAGCGTCACCCTCGGGCACGCGCTGGCGGCCCTGCTCACCGTCTCCGACGACACCGCCGTGCGGCTCTGCGGCCTGGTCTGCCCGGCCGCCGAGCTGAACCAGATCCTCGTGGCGAAGGGCTTCCCGAACACGCAGGTGGAGCCGGTCGCCAATCCCAACCGGTTCTATCTGGGCACCAGCACCCCGCGGGAGACCCACGACCTGCTCCGCGCGCTGGTGGCCGGCACGCTGCTCTCGCCCGCCTCGACGTCGTTCCTGCTCAACCTGCTGCGCTCCCCCATCGCGTTCACCGACGGCATCCGGCGCGAGATGTCCTCGGCCGAGCGCGCCCGGATCGGCACCAAGGCGGGCTGGTTCGGCAGCGCCCGGCAGGAGGCCGGGGTGATGTTCGACGCGGCCGGCGCGCCGGTGCTCACGTACGCCCTGTTCGCCGACGGCCAGGCCCGCGCGGACGACTTCGGCGCGACCCATCCCGCCGTGCAGGCCCGGGCCCGGATGGGCCGCCGCTTCCTGACCGCGGTCGACGGGCTCGCCGGCACGGGGCGCACCCATCGCGCGCCGGCGCACCGCCCCAGCAACGGCGGCTGACCCGGGCCCGCGTCGCACCCGCCCGGGCCGGCTCCCGACGCCGGCCCGGGCGGGGACGGCCCGACGGGTGCGCCGGTGGCCTACCGTGTACTGGCGGACGACCGGCTGAAGGGGGCGCGCGACCATGGCGGAACCAGCGGGGCGGGGCGGGCAACGGGCGCTCACGCGGCGGCTGCGCGGGGTGGCCGGGCTGGCCGCGGTCGCCGGCCTGGCCTGGGTGGCCCGGGACGTGCCGGCGGCGCTGGGCGGCCGGCTCACCGGGGCCCGCGCCGAGCGGGCGGCCCGCTCGCCCCAGTTCCGCGGCGGCACCTTCCACAACCGGCCCGGTTCCCGCTCGATGCCGGGCGTGGCTGGCCGCGACCTGGTCCGGGAGCTGATCTTCGGCAAGCAGAAGCGCCGGCCGAGCACGGCGGTGCCGCTGCTGCGCCCGGCCGACGCGCCCGCCGCCGACGACGGCCGCGAGCTCAACGTCGTCTGGTACGGCCACGCCTCCACGCTGATCGAGATCGAGGGGCGCCGGGTGCTGCTCGACCCGGTGTGGAGCCAGCGGTGCTCCCCGTCGCCGCTGGTCGGGCCGCGCCGGCTGCACGAGCCGCCGGTGGGCCTGCACGAACTGCCCGCCGTCGATGCCATCCTGATCTCCCACGACCACTACGACCACCTCGACATGGCCACCGTGCGGGAGTTGACGGCCCGGCAGTCCGCGCCCTTCGTGGTGCCGCTGGGCGTCGGGGCGCACCTGGACCGGTGGGGCGTGCCGGAGCACCGGGTCGTCGAGCTGGACTGGTCGGAGAGCCACCGGCTGGGCGGGCTGACGATCACCGCCACCGCCGCCCAGCACTTCTCCGGCCGGGGGCTGCGCCGCGACGGCACGCTGTGGAGCTCCTGGGTGGTGGCCGGCCCGCACCGGCGGGTCTTCTACACCGGCGACTCGGGCTACTTCGACGGGTACGCCGAGATCGGCGCGGAGCACGGCCCGTTCGACGTCACGCTGATGCAGATCGGCGCGTACGACCGCGCGTGGCCGGGCATCCACATGTTCCCGGAGGAGGCCGTCGCCGCCCACCTCGACCTGCGCGGCGGTCTGTTCGTCCCGGTGCACTGGGCGACGTTCAACCTGGCCCTGCACGACTGGTCGGAGCCGGTGGACCGGCTGTGGGCCGAGGCGAAGGCCCGCGACGTGCGGCTCGCCGTGCCGCGCCCCGGCGAGCGGGTCGTGGTGGACGACCCGCCCCCGGTCGACGGCTGGTGGCAGGCGGTCGCCTGAGCATTCCTCAGAGCACGAACGCGTCCGTCCAGAGCGCGCCGGAGCGACCGGAGAGCGCGTCGAGCATGGCCACCGCCTGCCCGTCGGTGAGCTGGGCGACGAAGTCGACGATCGCCCGCCCCCGCGCCCGGCCGATCCGGTCCGGCGTACGCGGGTGCAGCTCCGCCTCGGCCAGCTCCACCAGGTCGTGCAGCCGGCGCGGCAGCCGGGACTCCTCCTCCGGGTCGAGCAGCCACTCCCACAGCGCCTCGACCAGCGCGCCCAGCAGCCGGGCCTGCCCGCGCTGGTGCAGGGCGAGGTCCGGCCGGGCCAGCACGAACCGGTGGTGGACGAACTTGAGCACCTGCACCTCGTGCCACTGCGCCGGGGCGAGCAGCACGTGCCCGGAGCGCACCGACGGCGCGTCGGTGACGGTGATCGCGTCCACGAACCGGGTGGTCCACCGGGCGGAGAACCGGGCCACGTACTGCTCGGCCTCGATCGAGCCGTCGAACGGCACCGCCAACAGCCCCTCGACCAGCTCCTGCCGGACGTGCTCGACGGCGGCGGCGAACGCCTCGTCGTCGGCGATCCAGCCGTCCTTGCGGTGCAGCTGCCGGCGCAGCCGCTCGATGGCCGCCCCGGGGCGGCGGGCGACCCCGGCCAGGGCCGGCTCGGTGACCGCGCGGAAGTGCCCGTTCTCCCGCTGCCAGGCCATCAGCTCGGCGGCCACCGCGCCCTGCTGGAGCACCCCGACCCGATAGAAGTCCTCCACGTCGTGGATGGCGTACGCGATGTCGTCGGCGGTGTCCATCACCGACGCCTCGACGGTCTGCTGCCAGTCGGCGATCCGGCCGGCGAACGGCTCCCGGGCCTGCCGCAGGTCGGTCAGCTCCGTTCGGTACGCGCCGAACTTCGCCGAGCCGCTGTCGGGGTCGTCCGGCGGGGCGGCCGCGCCGCGCGGCGGCGGGTCGAGGTGGCGCGGGTGGGGGTCGGGGTGGTCCAGCCGCGTCCACGGGTACTTCAGCATGGCCGCCCGGACCGCCGCGGTCAGGTCCAGCCCGGTGGTGGCCGCGCCGCGGATCTCCGTGCTGGTGACGATCCGGTACGACTGGGCGTTGCCCTCGAAGCCGTCGGCCAGGCCGAGCCGCTGCCGGGCCAGCCGGTCGAGCACCCGCTCCCCCAGGTGCCCGAACGGCGGGTGCCCGAGGTCGTGGGCGAGCGCGGCGGCCTCCACCACGTCCGGGTCACAGCCGCCGAGCTTCTCCAGCAGGTCCCGCCACCGCGTGTCGGCGGTGAGCCGCTCGGCTATCGCCCGGGCCACCTGGGCCACCTTGAGGCTGTGGGTGAGCCGGTTGTGCACGAGCAGGCCGGACCCGCCGGGGCTGACCACCTGGGTGACCCCGCCGAGCCGGGCGAAGAAGGGCGAGGCGACGATGCGGTCCCGGTCGGCGCGGAACGGGCTGCCGGCGAGGTCACCGAGGGCCCGGGCGCTGCCGCCGAACAGCCGCCGCGCCCGCGGGTCAGCGGGAAGGTCCATGCCGTCACCCTAGGATCTCTCCCTGACAGCGCGCCGGCCGGCCGGACGCCTGGCCCGGACCGGGCATCATGTCGACCATGAAGATCACCAGCGCCGGCCACTCCGGCGGCCGGGGGCGCTGCCGCTGCCGCAAGCCGACCCACTGCCATGCCGCGGGTCACTGCCACAGCGAGGTCGGCGCGCGTCGGCAGGGACCCGGCTGCAAGGGCCGCAAGGGGGCCCTGGACTCCTGTGGCGACGACCCGTGCAGCAGCCCGGGCTGCTGCGACCTGGGGCTCTTCGCCACCCTGCTCACGCTCGGCGCCGTCGCGGCGGGCGCCGCCGGCGGCCGAGCGCCCGGCAGCCCGGAGCGGACGGCCGGCAGCCCGGAGCGGACGGCCGGCAGCCCGGAGCGGACGGCCGGCAGCCGGCCGGGACCGCTGGACCGGGCCGGTCTCGCCGCGATCCGCGGCTACCGCCGCTGGCTGTCGCACCGCTGGCCGGGGCAGTGCCGGTACGCCCCGACCTGCAGCGCGTACGGGCTTGCCGCCGTCGACCGGTACGGGCTGGCCGTCGGCGGGCGACTCGCGGCGGCCCGGCTGCGCCGTTGCCGGCCGCGGGTGCCGCTCGGAACCGCCGACCCGCTACCCTGACCGACCTCGCCGCGGTCTCCGGCGCCCCGGGGCGGCGACGCGCCGGGGGGCGGGTCAGGGCGGCGGCGTCGGGGGCGGACGGCACAATGCAGGACGGAACCCACCCGAGAAGGCGGATCAAGTCGTGACCCAGTCTGTGCACCAGCGGATCGCCGACGAGCTCGGCGTCGCCGAACGTCAGGTCCGGGCGGCCGTGGAGCTGCTCGACGGCGGCGCCACCGTGCCGTTCATCGCCCGCTATCGCAAGGAGGCCACCGGCCTGCTCGACGACGCCCAGCTGCGCACCCTCGAGGAGCGGCTGCGCTACCTGCGCGAGCTGGACGAACGCCGCGCCGCGGTGCTGGAGTCCATCCGCAGCCAGG
This sequence comes from Micromonospora olivasterospora, assembly GCF_007830265.1. Classification (NCBI taxonomy): domain Bacteria; kingdom Bacillati; phylum Actinomycetota; class Actinomycetes; order Micromonosporales; family Micromonosporaceae; genus Micromonospora; species Micromonospora olivasterospora. Next base: position 4,622,352 of record NZ_VLKE01000001.1, on the reverse strand, counting down.
GCAAGCTGGACGAGGCCCTCGAAGCGCAGATCATGGCGGCCGACTCGAAGTCCCGGCTGGAGGACATCTACCTGCCGTACAAGCCGAAGCGGCGGACCCGGGCGCAGATCGCCCGCGAGGCCGGGCTGGAGCCGCTGGCCGACGCGCTGCTGGCCGACCCGACGCAGGAGCCGAAGGCGGCCGCCGCCGGGTACGTCGACGCGGACAGGGGGGTGGCCGACGCCGCCGCCGCGCTGGACGGCGCGCGGGCGATCCTCATCGAGCGCTTCGCCGAGGACGCCGACCTGATCGGCACGCTGCGCGAGCAGATGTGGTCGCGCGGCCGGCTGGTGTCGCGGGTACGCGAGGGCCAGGAGTCGGCCGGGGCCAAGTTCGCCGACTACTTCGACTTCGCCGAGCCGTACCCGAAGCTCCCCTCGCACCGGATCCTGGCGATGCTCCGGGGCGAGAAGGAGGGCGTGCTCGACCTGACGATGGACCCGGAGGCCGAGGGCGACTCCGACGCGGTCGCCGCCGGGCCGAGCCGGTACGAGGCGGCCGTCGCCGGCCGGTTCGGCGTCGCCGACCAGGGCCGCCCGGCCGACAGGTGGCTGGCCGACACCGTGCGCTGGGCCTGGCGCACGCGCATCCTCATCCACCTCGGCGCCGACCTGCGGATGCGGCTGTGGCAGGCGGCCGAGGAGGAGGCGGTGCGGGTGTTCGCCACGAACCTGCGCGACCTGCTGCTCGCCGCGCCGGCCGGCGCCCGGCCGACGATGGGGCTGGACCCGGGCCTGCGTACCGGGGTCAAGGTCGCCGTGGTCGACGCGACCGGCAAGGTGGTGGCCACCGACACGATCTACCCGCACGAGCCGCGCCGGCAGTGGGACGCCTCGATAAGCACGCTGGCGAGGCTGGCCGCGGCGCACGGGGTCGAGCTGGTCGCCATCGGCAACGGCACCGCCAGCCGGGAGACGGACAAGCTGGCCGGCGACCTGATCAAGCGGCACCCGGAGCTGAAGCTGACGAAGGTGGTGGTCTCCGAGGCCGGCGCCTCGGTCTACTCCGCCTCCGCGTACGCCTCCCAGGAGCTGCCGGGCCTGGACGTGTCGCTGCGCGGCGCGGTCTCCATCGCCCGCCGGCTCCAGGACCCGCTCGCCGAGCTGGTCAAGATCGACCCCCGCTCGATCGGCGTGGGGCAGTACCAGCACGACCTGTCCGAGGTGAAGCTCTCCCGCTCACTGGACGCGGTGGTCGAGGACTGCGTGAACGCCGTCGGGGTGGACGTCAACACGGCGTCGGCGCCGCTGCTGACCCGGGTGTCGGGCATCGGCGCGGGGCTGGCGGAGAACATCGTGCTGCACCGGGACGCCAACGGCCCGTTCCGCACCCGGGCCGACCTGCGCAAGGTGCCCCGGCTCGGCCCGAAGGCGTTCGAGCAGTGCGCGGGCTTCCTGCGCATCCCCGGCGGCGACGACCCGCTCGACTCGTCGAGCGTGCACCCCGAGGCGTACCCGGTGGTGCGGCGGATCCTGGCCCACACCGGGCGGGACGTGCGCGCGCTGATCGGGCAGAGCGCCATCCTGCGCGGGCTGCGGGCCACCGACTTCGTCGACGACACGTTCGGCCTGCCCACCGTGACCGACATCCTGGCCGAGTTGGAGAAGCCGGGCCGCGACCCGCGCCCGGAGTTCCGGACGGCGACGTTCGTCGAGGGCGTGGAGACGATCGGTGACCTGACCCCCGGCATGATCCTGGAGGGCGTGGTCACCAACGTCGCGGCGTTCGGCGCGTTCGTGGACGTGGGCGTGCACCAGGACGGCCTGGTCCACGTCTCGGCGATGTCGCGGACGTTCGTCAAGGATCCGCGCGACGTGGTGAAGTCCGGCGACGTGGTCCGGGTCAAGGTGCTCGACGTCGACGTGCCGCGCAAGCGGATCTCGCTGACCCTGCGGCTGGAGGACGACGCCGAGCCCGGTGCCGGCCGGGGCGGCGACGGCGGCCGGCGCGAGCGCGGCGGCCCCGCGGCGAGCAGCCCGGCGAGCGGGGCGGCGGCCGGGGCGGCCAGGCGCGCGGCGGCTCGCGGGGCGGCCCGCAGCAGCGGCCGGGCCGGGGCGGCGGAACCCCGCCGCCGGCCAACGGGGCGATGGCGGACGCGCTGCGCCGCGCCGGCCTCGCCTGACGGCGGCGCGGCGTCCTCCGGCAGCGACGCGCTCGGCTCCCGGGCGCGGTCGCTGCCGGTGGCGCCTCCCGGGCGCGGTCGCTGCCCGTGGCGCCTCCCGGGCGCGGTCGCTGCCCGTGGCGCCTCCCGGGCGCGGTCGCTGCCCGTGGTGGCCCATGGGCGGCGCCCTTGCGGTGGTGCCTCGCCTCCGGTGTCGAGGGGGCCGGGTGGGCGTACCGTCGCGGGTATGGGTGCGGACGACGGCCCCGCGTGGCGGGAGCGGCAGCGGCGGGCGGTGCGGGCGCACGCCGAGGCCGACGAGCGGCGGCGGGCGGCCGAGCACGCCGAGGCCGCGCGGCTCGTGGCGTGGTTCGTGGCGGAGGCGACCCGGCGCGGGCTGCGGCCCACCCGGCTCACCGCCGTGCCGTACGCGGGCCGCGGCCGCTACCGCACCAGGCTCACGGGCTGGTACGTCGACCGGGCCCGCACCCGTGCCGTGGACACGGCCGGCCGGTGGTACCAGCTGACCGTGCCGGCCAGCCTGCGCGCCCGCGTCCTCGGGGCCGACCCGCCGCCCGGCCCCGCGCCCCTGGTCGTCGGCGAGGGCGGCCGGGACGGCGAGTCCCTGCCGCTGCGCGAGATGCTCGCCCGCCGGCTGGACGAGTTCAGCGCACGGCGACCTCGGCCGGGGCCCGGCGCCTGACCCGCCGGCCCACGTGCCACCACCAGACCTGCTGCACCGCGAGGGTGGCCAGCCCGGCGAGCACGATCGCGCACAGGTTGATCAGCAACTGGACCGCCGAGCCGCCCGCCTCGTGCCACACCCCGTACGCGGCGGCGACGGCGACGTTCGCGGCGGCCGGCACGGTGGTGACCGAGATCAGGACCCCGACCAGGGCGCCGGACTTCTTGGAGGTCAGCGAGAGCATCCCGGCGACCCCGGCCAGCAGGCCGACCACCCAGGACAGCGCGTCCGGGCGCCAGATGAAGTCGGTCAGCGGCCGCTCGGCCAGCAGCATGCCCCGGTGGACCAGGCCGGCGGCGGTGAGCGCCCAGGTGCTGACCACCGTGGCGAGCATGGCGGCCAGGAAACCCGCCACGAGGGCCTGCACCGACCGGACGACGGTCGCCGGCTTACGCCGCAGCAGCGCCACGCAGAGCGCGGCGAGCGGGCCGAACTCGGGGCCGACCACCATGGCGCCGACGATCAGGATGGGCTGGTCGAGCAGCACCCCGATACCGGCGATCATGGTCGCCACCACGATGAGCACCAGATAGGTGGCGGACAGCTCCGTCTGCTCGCCCGTCTTCGCCGCGACCTCGTCCCAGACCACGGCGTCCGCGCCGCTGCCCGGCGCCTCCTCGGCGGCCCGCTCGGCGGCGGTGGAGAGGGTGAGCTCCACGTCGTCGGCGGCGATCCCGCCGCGCGCCTCCACGCCCAGTTCCTGCAGCCCGCGCAGCACGTTGTCGGCCCGCTCGCGGACCACGTCGCAGAGGATCAGGTCGCCCCGGGGTAGCCGGGCCGCGCCGGGAAGCACCACCAGGTGGGTGACCCCCGGGTCGGCGCGCCCAGCAGGTCGGCCACCGCCGCTGACTGGTCGGGCGGGGCGATCACCCTCAGGTGCAGCACGGACCGGCTCCCCTCGCCCGTCGTCGGTGTGGCCCGCAGCACTCTAACGCCCCGGACGCGACCGCGTGCGCGAGGCAGGAGCGTCCAAAACGGTCATCCGGTCGTTCAACCTCTGATAGAACCCATTTGTCGATTTATCACGCGATCAGCCCGGAGAGCCAGGAACGTGTCGCGGTCCTGCCGTCCCCGGGCCGCAGACCGACGGCCCGCCGACCGGAGGGTGTCCCCCACATGAGCGGAACCATCTTTCTGTCCCCGCCCGACCTGAGCCCTCTGGAGGAGGCATACGTGCTGCGCGCCGTCCGCTCCGGACGGTTCGACCCGGACGGGCCGGAGATCCGGCACTTCGAACGGGAGGTGGCCGGGCGGGTCGGCACCGCCCACGCTCTGGCGGTCAGCTCGGGAACCGCCGCGCTGCACCTCGCCCTCCTCGCGGTGGGCGCGGGCCCGGGCACGGTCGTGGTGGTGCCGACCCTGACGTTCGCGGCCACGGCCAACGCCGTGGCGTACACGGGGGCCAGCCCGGTCTTCGTCGACTGCGAGCCCGCCTCCGGCAACCTCGACGTGGAACTGCTGCCGGCGCTGCTCGACCGGCTGCGCGCCGCGGGTGAACGCGTCGCCGCCGTCATGACGGTGGACATCAACGGGTCGTGCGCCGACTACGAGCGGCTGCTGCCGATCTGCGCGGACGCCGGCGTACCGATGGTGGAGGACGCGGCGCAGGCCCTCGGCGCCACGCGGCGGGGACGCGCGGCGGGGTCGTTCGGCCGGGTCGGCATCTTCTCGTTCAGCCACAACAAGATCATGACGACGTCCTGCGGCGGCATGGTGGTCTCGGAGGACGCCGACCTCGTCGCCCGGTGCCGGCACCTCTCCTCGCAGGCCCGCGAGCCGGTCGCCCACTACGAGCACCGCGATGTCGGCTACAACTACCGGCTGAGCAACGTGCTGGCCGCGCTCGGGCGGGCCCAGTTGCGCCGGCTCGACCAGATGATCGACCGGCGGCGCGCGCTCCGGGAGCGGTACGCGAAGCTGTTCGCCGCCGTGCCCGGCGCCCGGATCCTCGGCGACGGCGACGCCGGCTCCAACTGCTGGCTCACCTCGCTCGTCGTGGACCCGGACGCCGCCGGGTGGGACGCCGCGCAGCTCGGCCGGCACCTGGCCGCCCGGGACATCGAGACCCGTCCGATGTGGAAGCCGATGCACCGGCAGCCCGTGTACGCGGGGCGGCCGGCCGCGCTCACCGGGGCGGCCGACCGGCTCTTCGCCACGAGCGTCTCGCTGCCCAGCGGCTCCGGGTTGGCAGGCGGCGACGCCGACCGCCTGTTCACCGCCGTCGAGGAGTTCCTGGAGGGGCGCCGATGACGGCTTGCCGCGCGTACGAGGGCGCCAAGCGCGTCCTCGACGTCGTCGTCGCCGCCGTGTGCCTCGTGCTGGCCACGCCCGTCATACTCGCCGTCGCCGTCGCGATCATGGTGACGATGGGCCGGCCCGTGCTGTTTCGGCAGCCGCGCCCGGGCCGCCACGCGCGGCTGTTCGACCTGGTCAAGTTCCGGTCCATGACGGTTCCCGGACACACCGACGGGCCGGCCACCGACGCCGCCCGGCTCACGCCGCTGGGCGCGTGGCTGCGGGCGACGAGCCTCGACGAGCTGCCGACCCTGTGGAACGTGCTGCGCGGCGACATGAGCCTGGTCGGGCCGCGCCCGCTGCTGCCGTCCTATCTCGACCGCTACACCCCGCAGCAGTTCCGCCGGCACGAGGTGCGCCCCGGCGTGACCGGCCTGCAGCAGGTGAACGGCCGCAACGCGCTGACCTGGGACCGCCGCTTCGCCTACGACGTCTGGTACGTCGACAACCGCGGCTTCCTGCTGGACCTAGGCATCCTCGCCCGGACCGTGGTGGTGGTGCTGCGCCGGGAGGGCATCACGGCGCCGGGCAGCGTGACGGCCCACGAGTTCCGCGGCAGCAGGGCGCCCGCCGTGGTCGGCGCCGGGGTCGGGGCCGGCGAGGGGCGTACCGCATGAGCGCGGACGTCGTCGTGGTCGGTTGCGGCGGCCACGGCCGGGAGGTGCTCGGCATCATCGAGGCGGTCAACCGGGCGTCCGCCGCCGGGCCGGCCTGGCGGGTGCTCGGCTTCGTCGACGACGCGCCCAGCGACGTCAACCGCAAGCGGGTCGCCCGGCTCGGGCACGCGTACCTCGGCCCCACGACGGTGCTCGCGGCGCTGCCGCCGCGTACCCACGTCGCGGTGGGCATCGGGGCCCCGGCGGCCCGGCGCGCGGTCGTCGAGCGGCTCGACGCGTACGGCCTGCCGGCGGCGGACCTGGTGCACCCGGACGCCACGGTCGGCCCCGACGCCCGCCACGGCGAGGGCCTGCTGGTCTTCCCCGGGGCGCGGGTCACCACGAACGTGACCATGGGCCGGCACGTGCACCTCAACCAGAACGTCACCGTCGGGCACGACTGCGTGCTCGGCGACCTCGTCTCGGTCAACCCCCTCGCCGCCGTCTCGGGCAACTGCCGCATCGACAGCGGCGCGCTGGTCGGCGCCGGGGCCGTGGTGCTGGAGGGCCGCCGCGTCGGCGCCCACGCCACGGTCGGCGCCGCCGCCTGCGTCGTCCGGGACGTCCCACCGCACACCGTTGTGAAGGGGGTACCCGCTCGATGATCGCCGACGCCACAGGACGGCCACGACGACGCGCCACGCCGGAGCGAACGCCGGCCGTCGGGGGCGGCCCCACCGCCGCGCGGCGGCTGCGGGTCGCCGTGCTGCTCAAGACCAACAGCGGCGGAATGTGGATCCTGCCGCAGGTCCAGGAGCTGATCGGACGCGGGCACCAGGTGGTGGTCGTGCTGCCTGGCGGCGAGGGCCGGCTCACGGCCGAGTTGCGGCGGCGGGGCGTACCTGTCGAGGAGTCGCCGTTCGACTTCCGGGTCGGCCCGGGCAGCCTGCGCGGTCTGCTGGGCCTGCGGCGGCTGCTGCGCCGGCTCGCCCCGGACGTGCTGCACTACCACCTGCTCGCCTCCGCGTTCGCGGGCCGGTTCGCCACCCTCGGCATGGCGCTGCGCCGGGTGCACATGGTCGCCGGGCCGCTGTACCTGGAGTCCCCGCTGATCCGCCCCTTCGAGCGCCTGCTGTGGCGCCTCGACGACGTGGTCATCTGCGGCTGCCGGCACGCGTCGGAGCGGTACGGGGAGCTGGGCTGCCCGCCCCGGCGGCGCCCGGTGGCCACGTACGGGGTGAACACCGACCGGCACCGGCCGGACTGGACGGTCCCGGCGGAACCCGGCGACGGCGTCGACTTCGACCGGCGGGCGCACGCGGACGCGCGGGCGAAGGCCCGGGCCGAGCTGGGCATCGGCGACGACACGTTCCTGGCCGTGCTGGTCGCCTACGTCTACCCGCCGATCCGGCTGATCAACGCCGGCCGCGGGATCAAGGGCCACGACGTGCTGTTCCCGGCGTGGCGCCGGTTCCGCGAGCGGCACCCGCGGGCGCACCTGCTGGTGGTCGGCGGAGGCTGGGGCGAGGCGGGCGCGGCCCACCGCCGCGAGCTGATCGACCGGTTCCGCGTCGCCGGCGACCCCGGCATCACCTGGCTGGAGACTATCGAGGACGTCCGGCCGTGGTACGCCGCGGCCGACGTCAGCGTGAGCCCGTCGCTGGGCGAGAGCCACGGGGCGGCCGTCGAGGCGGGCGCGATGGCGGTGCCGAGCATCGTCAGCGAGGCCGGCGGCCTGCCCGAGACCGTCGACGAGCGCTGCGGCTGGGTCGTCCCGACGGACGACGTGGCGGCGCTGACCGACGCGCTGTCGGCCGCGTACCGGGAGTTCACGGCCGGCCGGCTGCCGGAGCGGGGGCGGGCGGCCCGCCGGCTGATGGTGGAGCGGTTCGACAACCGCGACTCGGCCGTCCGGGTGGCGGACATCATCGAGGACGTCGCGGCCGGCGGGTGGCGCGGATGAGGGTCGTCGTCACCTCCGAGGCCCGCTTCCGCCGCACCCCGGACGGGGCGGTGTGGACGCCCGACGGGCCCGACCACGGGTTCTGGACCCGCTACCTCAGCGTGTTCGACGAGGTGCGGGTGGTGGCCCGGGTGCAGGACACCGACCGCGCCGGCGAGACCGCGCGCCGGGTCGACGGGGACCGGGTCGGGGTGTGGCCGCTGCCGTACTACGTCGGGCCGCGGCAGTACCTGGCGGCGCGGCGGGCGGTCGCCGAGGCCGTCGCCGAGGCCGCGGACGACCGGGACGCGGTGATCCTGCGCGTCCCGTCCGCGATCGGCACCCTGCTGGCCGCCGGGCGCGACCGCCGGCGCCTGCCGTACGGGCTGGAGGTGGTCGCCGACCCGTACGACGTGTTCGCGCCCGGGGTCGTCGGTCACCCGCTGCGGCCCCTGCTGCGCCGGCGCTTCGCCGCCCGGCTGCGCGACGAGTGCGCCGCCGCCGTCGCGGTGTCCTACGTGACCCGCGCGCATCTGCAGTCGCGCTACCCGGCCCGGCCCGGCGTACCGACGACGGCCGCGTCCAGCATCGACCTGCCGCCCACCGCCTTCGTCGCGCAGCCGCGGCGCGGCGCCGTGCCGGTGGGGACCGAGGCCACGCTCGTCACGGTCGGCACGATGGACCAGCTGTACAAGGGCGTGGACGTGCTGATCGACGCGCTGGCCCGGCTGACCGCCGCCGGCCGCCCGGTGCGGCTCGCGCACGTGGGGACCGGCCGCTACCAGCCGCGCCTGGCGGACCTGGCCCGGCGGGCCGGCGTCGCCGACCGGGTGACGTTCCTGGGCTGGTGCCCGCCCGGCGAGCCGCTGCACCGGCGGCTGGACGCGGCCGACCTGTTCGTCATGCCGTCGCGCACCGAGGGCCTGCCCCGGGCGCTGATCGAGGCGATGGCCCGCGGGCTGCCGGCCCTGGGCACCAGCGTGGGCGGCATACCGGAGCTGCTCGCGCCGGAGGACCTCGTACCGCCGGGCGACCCGGCGGCGCTGGCCGACGCGGTCGCCGCGATGCTGGGCGACCCGGAGCGCCTGACCGCCGCCTCGGGCCGGAACCTGGCGCGGGCACGGGCGTACTCCCGGGACGTCCTGCAACCCCGGCGCGAGGCGTTCTACCGCAGCGTGCGGGACGCGACCACACGCAAGGGCCTGGTCCGCTCCCGCTGACCCGGCCGCGCCGGCCGACCCTGTCCGACACTTCCGAGGAGCACCGCGTCATGACCACCGGAGGCCCCGTCGCGCCCCAGCAGGGGACATTGGACTTCCTCGAAACCTGGCGTCGGCCCGTCCGGGTCGTGCACGTCATGGGCTGCCTCGACCGCGGCGGCATCGAGACGTCGGCACTGGACGTCTGCCGCGCGATTCCACCGGACGAGGTCCAGCAGACCTTCGTCACCGTCGCCGGCTGGGAGGGGGCCCTCGCCGCGGACTTCCGGGCCGCCGGCGCCGCCGTCCGGCAGCTCCCGGTGCGACCGAGGCGTTCCTTTCCGCTGCGCATGTGGCAGTGCCTGCAATCGCTGCGGCCCGACGTCGTGGTCTCCCACATCAGTCTGACGAGCGCTCTCGTGCTGCTGGCGGCGCGGGCCGGCGGGGTTCCCGTGCGGGTGGCGCGGCTGTCGAGCGAGGGCGACGGACGACCGGACACGCGCGGGCGCAGAGCACAACGGGCGCTGCTCAGGCGCCTGCTGCCGCACGTCGCCACGGATGTCCTGGGGGTGACGGCCGCGGCGCGGGACTTCGCCGGGGTACGCCCGGGCGACCCGCGCTACCGTGTGCTGCCCAACGGCGTGGCGATCAGTCGCGTCGACGGCTGGGACCGGGAGACCGCCCGACGGCACTGGGGTCTGCCTCCGGACGCGCCGGTGCTCGGCTACCTCGGCAGGGCGGCGCCGGAGAAGAACCGCGCCTTCCTCGTCGAGATACACCGGGCCGCCCGCGCGCTACGGCCGGACGCGCGACTGCTCGTGGCCGGACCGGGCGGCAGCGACGACATCACCGGCCCGCACCCGCAGGTCGGCGCGGACGGGCGGGTGGTGCTGGCGGGCGAGGTCGACGAGATCGCCTCCGTGCTGGCGGCCTGCGACGTCCTGCTGCTGCCCTCCGTACGGGAGGGACTGCCCGGCGTGATTCTCGAGGCCCTGGCGGCCGGCGTGCCAGTGGTGGCAACCGACCTGCCCACCCTCAGGGAACTGGCCACACTCGTCCGCGGGGTCGTGCCGGTGTCCCTCTCGGCCGGCGCGGACGCCTGGGCCACAGTCGCCCTACGGCAGGCCGAGATGGACGCCGACGAGCGCCGCGAACTGAGCCTGTCCCTGCGCTCGTCCCCCTTCACCCTCGAGCACGCGACGCGGGAGTGGCGCGATCTGTGGCGGGTGACGACCGGTCGGAACGCATCGCCCGTTGGGTGTCCACCCATCGGGCCACCAGCAGGATCGTCAGGCAGAGCCCGGCCTGCGCCACGACCGGAGTGAAGTTGTTGCGGCTCCAGACCAGCAGCACGTAGCCGATCATTCCGACCCCGTACTCCCAGATCGACCCGGGCCGCGTGCCGTCCAGCCAGGCGATGACCGCTCCGATCAGGGCCATGACCACGATCACTCCGACGATTCCCGCGGCCCGGTACGCCTCGGCGGTGGGCGAACCACCGATGGCGCCGAGTTCCGGACGGTCCAGGAAGGCGGTCGACAGGTTCCGCTGGTCCAGCGCGGCGGGCGTGACGTCCAGCCCCAGGAGGCGGCCGACAAGACGTTCCACGGGCGCCCAGTACACGTCCCAGCCGGCGAAGGGCTGGTGTTCGACCATGCGCCACTCCCGCACGACGACCACGGTACGCAGGGTCGCGCTCAGTTCGGCGAGACCGTCCAGCGGGTTGAGCGAGGCATCCGCCAGACGAAAGCCGCCGGGGCCCCCTTCCCGTGCCTGACGCACGACCGATCCCAGCGACAGCAGCGCGAGGACCACCGCGCCGTGCCACAGCCGCACCCGCACCTGGCGTCGGCGGCTCCAGGCGACGAGGAAGGCCGCCAACGGAAAGATGGTGCCACTGCGCCACCCGATGGTGAGCGGGATGACGATCAACGGCAGGAAGGCCAGGACCCACCACCGTGAGCCGCCGGAGCCGACCACCGCCATGCCGATGCCCAGAAACAGGAACGCCCAGGCCAACTGGGGTTTGTGCTGCTCGGTCCGGAACAACGCGTAGTTGTCCGCGCCGAGCGAGCCGACCCCCTCGGACAGGACGACCCCGAGGAGCAGCAGCCCGCCCAGGAGCACCAGGAGCGGGCCCGCCGACGCCATGACGGACGTCGCGGGTCGGTCAGGCGCCGGCGGGCCGACCCGTCTTCTGCCGCCAGACCTTCGCCAGCACGCCACGAGTGAGTAGCCGAGCAGGTATGTCGACATGCTGATCACGACCAACATCACCGCGGCGGTGATCTGTGGCGACATCAGCCACGTCAACGGATCGCCGGTCACCCTCGTCAACAGGTCCGGCACGACACCGGCAATGAGGTAGGGGGCCAGGCCCACGTGGAACACGGCATAGATCGCGAGAAACATCGAACCGAGGGAGATCTGCCGGTTGCCGCGGAGCCGCATCATCAGCGTGACGTTCACGACGGCCACGACCACCGCCGCGGACGCCGCCAGCCTCGGCGAGGCGGCCAACGCCTGGTAGGACATGGCGACGACGACCAGTTGGCCTGCCGCGACCGCCGCCGCGGCCGGCGGTGCGACGCCCGACCGCCCCGGGATGGCGCCGGGGGCCTTCGCGGCCCTCCGTCGTCGGTGCCGGGGGATCGCCGCTCGCGAGGTCGTCGGCATGGCGAGGACCATGGTCCAATCCCTTCATCGATTGATCGCACGATTGTTGTACCAGAAATCGGTGAACATTCGCGGATTTCGGGCGGAAACCACGAATTGTGATCGACGCTCACCTGGGTCCGGGGTTCTCGCACGCCGCATCCATTTCCCGCGCAATTCGTTGGAAGGAAAAGACGACACGCCGCGGGCAAGCAGCGGGAGGAAATTGCCGTGAGTGCGCTCCGACGGGTGCGGTCGGGTTGCGGCCGGCGCGGATGAGGCGGACGCTCACCTCGATGACGGGGGCGAGCCTGGCGCAGGCGGGCAACCTCGCGCTTGCCGCCGTCGTGGCCAGCCGTCTGCTCGGGCCGCACGACCGGGGCCTGATGGTGCTGGGGGCGACGAGCGGCAGCATCGCCGCGCTGGTGGCCGGCCTCGGGACCTCCCACGCCCTCAGGGCGCGGCTGCCCGCGCTCGACGACGAATCAGGGCGTACGCGGCTGCTCGCCACCTACACCTGGGTCTCGGCACTGGCCGCGGGCCTTGCGAGCGCCCTCGCGATGCTCGCGTGCTGGGTCTGCGCCAGCACGATCGACCGGGGGCTCGCAACGCCGAGGTTCCTGCTCGCGGCCCTGGTGGCGACATTGGGGCAGACCGCGCTGGTGCAGTTTCCCGACACCTGGTACGCGGCTGGGCGCTTCACGGCCGGCAGCTCCTGGGCCGCGGCGGTCGCCGCGGGCGGCACGGTCGGCCTGGTGCTGCCCGCTCTGGTGCTCACCCCGACCGCCTGGGGGCTGCTGCTCGGCCAGGGCGCGGGCATGACGGCCGTGGCGGTCGCCCAGGCCTTCCACCTGCGTGCGGCGAGGCTGCTCCTGCTCGGCGTGCCCGACCGACGCGAAGCGGCCTGGCTGCTGCGCTCGGGGATCCAGTCCCTCGGTCTCACCATGGGCCTGGCGCTCGCGCTCCGGGCCGATCGGTTCATTCTGGGCGGCGTCGCCGGCGCCGCGATGGTCGGCGTCTACTCGACCGCCGCGACGCTGAGCGAGGCGCCACGGGTGATCCCGGCGGCCATCGGCCAGACGACCTATCGGAAGGTGACCCTCGGCTTCGGGGCGGCGGAGGTGGAGCGGGCGCAACGGTACGCCGTCCTGGCCTCGGCGGGAACGGGTCTGGCCGTGGCGGTGACGGGCTGGCTCCTCATCACGCCCGTCTTCGGCGCCTCGTTCGCCGAGGCCAGGCCCCTCCTCCTCGTACTGCTCCTCGCCGAGCTCCTCTTCGCGCCGTTCGCGGTGGCCAGCCGGGCCCTGTTGGGCGGCGGTTGGATGGGCAGCGCGGGACTCGTCGGTGCGGCCGGGGCGGTCGCCGCGCTGCTGCTGTTCGGCTCGGCCGCCTGGCAGTGGGGGGCGTACGGCGCGGCGTGGGCGTCCGTCCTGCTCTACGGCGGCCTCTCCACCGCGTCGACGATCGTCCTGCGTCGCCGGCTGCGGTCGCGCGCGGCCGCCCGCCCAGCCGGGGTCCCCCGCCCGCAGCAGGGGCTCGAGCGGGCCCGGACGTAGCGGGCGGCACCGCCGCGGTCAGCGGCCGGCGGGAACGCGGCCGGACATCCAGGCGACGGTGGCCTCCAGGCCGGCGCGCAGCGGCCACCGGCGGGCCGCCGGGAACAGCTCCCGGAACCGGGCGCAGTCGGCCTGCGAGTCCTGGACGTCGCCGGGCCGGGGCGGGTGGTACTCGGCCTCCAGCCGCCGGCCCAGCACGAGTTCCAGCTCGGCGATGAGCTCGAGCAGCGAGATCCGCGCGCCGAAGGCGAGGTTCACCGCGTCCGGGGCGCCGACGCGGCGCCGGATCGCGTCCACGATCGTGGTGGTGACGCTGCCGACGTAGGTGAAGTCGCGGCTCTGCGTGCCGTCGCCGAAGACCTGCAACGGGCTGCCCTCCAGGGCCGCGGTCACGAAGCGCGGCACCACCGCCGCGTACGCGTGGTTGGCGGCCTGCCGCGGCCCGTACACGTTGAAGAAGCGCAACGGCAGGACGTTCGTGCCGTAGCAGGCGGCGTGCGCGAGCGCGTACGCCTCGGTGGCCAGCTTGGACACCGCGTACGGGCTCACCGGCATCGGCCGCAGGGTCTCCCGCCGGGGCAGGACCGGGTTGGCGCCGTACACCGACGAGGAGGAGGCGACCACGACCTGCGGTACGCGGTGCCGGCGCGCCGCCTCCAGCACGGTGAGGGTGCCGGTGGCGTTGGCGTGGTGGCTGCGCATCGGATCGTCGATGGAGCGGGGTACGGACCCGAGCGCGCCCAGGTGCACGACGCTGGCAGCGCCGACCATCGCCTCGTCGAGCAGGTCCGGGTCCAGCACGGTGCCGACCAGCAGCCGGGCGGGCAGTCCGTCGAGGTTGTCCAGCGACCCGGTGGACAGGTCGTCCACCACGACGATCTCGCTGATGCCCAGCGTCTCGCCCAGCGCGCCGACCAGGTTGGAGCCGATGAACCCGGCACCGCCGGTGACCACGATCTTCACAGCTGTTCCCTCCGGTCAGACGGCCCGGTCGGCGCGGTAGCGGCCGAGGTTGGCGGGGTCGAGGAACCACTCGACGGTCGCCTTGAGGCCGTCGTCGAGCGGGACGGCCGACTGCCAGCCCGTCGCGGACCGCAGCAGGCCGGCGTCGCCGACGAGCCGTTCCACCTCCGAGCCCTCGGGGCGCAGCCGGGCGTCGGAGACCCGGATCTCCGGCTCGACGCCGAAGATGGCCGCGATCCGGCGCACCAGCTCGCCGACGGCGGTCTCGCGCCCGGTGGCGGCCTGGAACACCTGGCCGACGACCCGGTCGGCGGGCGCGGTGCCCACGGCCACGAACGCCGCCACCGTGTCCGCCACGAACAGCAGGTCGCGGGTGGTGTCCACCGCCCCCAGCTCGACCGTGCGGGAGCCCTTCGCCAGCTGGCTGACGATGGTCGGGATGACCGCGCGGGTGGACTGCCGGGGCCCGTACGTGTTGAACGGGCGCAGCGTGACCACGGGCAGCCCGAAGCTGAGCTGGAAGCTCTCCGCCAGCTTGTCCGCGCCGATCTTCGACGCCGCGTACGGGGACTGCCCCCGCAGCCGGTGCGCCTCCGTCATGGGCACCGTCGTCGCGGTGCCGTACACCTCGCTGGTGGACGTCACGACCACCCGGCCGGTGCCGGCGCGGCGGGCGCTCTCCAGCACGTTGAGCGTGCCCACGACGTTGGTCTCGACGTACGACTGCGGTGCGAGGTACGAGTACGGGATGCCGCCGAGCGCGGCCAGGTGGTACACCACGGACGCGCCCTCGACGAGTCGGTCCACCATCGTCCGGTCCCGGATGTCGCCGGCCAGGATCTCCACCCGCGCGAGCTGGTCCGCGTGCAGCGTGTCCAGCCAGCCGTACGTGCCCGCGCCGTTGTAGTGCGCGAACGCGCGCACCCGGTGGCCCCGGCCGACGAGCGCCTCGACGAGGTGCGAGCCGATGAAGCCGCCCGCGCCCGTCACCGCCACCAGGTCGCCGGTTGAGGAATCCCGCATGTCATCCACTCCTCGTCTGCCGGTCCCGGCCGGGACCGGACGGATCGTCTGCTGGCCGGGACGGGCCGGGGCCGGGGTCCGCGGCGCGGGCCGGGGACGACGCCCCCGCCCACAGGGCCTTGATCGAGTCGGCCAGGTCGTGCCGGGGCGTCCAGCCCAGGTGCGCCGCGGCCCGGCGGACGTCCCCGCACATCCACCCGACGGTCGCCGACCGGGCCGGCGGCCGGCCGTCCTCCCGCACCCACCCGGTGAAGCCGGCCGCGTCCGCGAGCAGCCGCACGGCGTCGCGCACCGGCACCGCCCGCCCGCTCGCGACGTTGAACACGCGCGGGCCGGACGGCGGGACCCGCAGCGCCGCGGCGACGGCGGCGGCGACGTCCCGGACGTCGACGAAGTCGCGGCGGACGTCCAGCGGTCCGGTGCGCAGCACGCCGCCGGCCGGGCAGCGCGCGAGCTGGGCGGCGACCCCGCC
The DNA here is from genome assembly GCF_007830265.1 of Micromonospora olivasterospora. Taxonomy (NCBI): domain Bacteria; kingdom Bacillati; phylum Actinomycetota; class Actinomycetes; order Micromonosporales; family Micromonosporaceae; genus Micromonospora; species Micromonospora olivasterospora. The sequence goes on along the minus strand of NZ_VLKE01000001.1, from coordinate 4,606,766 downwards.
GAGCAGGGTGGACCGGGGCGTCCCGGGGCCGACCGGGTTGAACACCCGCAGCACCACGGCGTCGACCCGGCGGTCCCGGGCGGCCAGCTCGACCAGCCGGGTGGCGGCGAGCTGGCTGACCCCGTACGCGGCGACCGGGTCCGCCGGACAGTCCTCGCCGACGGCGCTCCCGAGCGGTACGCGGCCGTACTCGGCGGCCGAGCCGAGGCGGACCAGGCGCGCCGCCGGGGCGGCCTCGGCGACCGCGTCGACCAGCTTCGCCGCGACCAGGGCGTTGGCGCGCAGCAGCTCCTCGGCGGTGCCGGTCGCCCGACCGGCGCAGTTCACCACGGCGGCCGGCCGCACGGCCCGGATCAGGGCGGCCAGCTCGTCGGACGTGGCGCCCTCGAGGTCGCACTCGGGGCGCGACGGGCAGACCAGCGGCAGCTCCGCGGCCAGGGCGGCCCGGACGTGGCCGCCGAGGAAGCCGGTGGCGCCGAACAGCAACACCGGCCGGGTGTCGGGGCGCATGCCGGACCTCATGTCGGGGCGAGGACGCCGGCCGGCAGCAGGATCGACTCCACCTCGCCGAAGCGGCTGTTGGCCTCGTCGTAGTCCTCCGGGCGGCCGATGTCCAGCCAGAAGCCCTCGAAGTCGTAGCTGGCCGGTGGCTCGCCCTGGCGCAGCAGGTCCAGCACCAGCTCGTCGAAGCCGAAGCAGAGCCCCTCGGGGTAGTCCGCGATCGCCCGCCGGGAGAGCCCGTACACCCCCATGCTCACCCGGTAGCGCAGCACCGGCTTCTCCGCGAAGGAGACGATCTTGTCGCCCTCGGCCTCCAGCACCCCGAAGTCGATCTTCACGCTGCGCCGGTACGTGGCCACGGTCAGCGGGGCGCCCGAGCGGGAGTGGACGGCGAGCAGGTCGGCGTAGTCGAGGTCGGTGAGCACGTCGCCGTTCATCACCAGGAACTGCTCCGGCAGCCGGTCGCGCATGCCGAACAGCGGCCCGATCGTCGACAGCGGCGTGCGCTCCTCCAGGTAGTCCACGGTCAGCCCGAACCGCGAGCCGTCCCCGACGAACGCCCGGATCAGCGAGCCGAGGTGGTTGATCGCGAGGGTCACCCGGCTGCACCCGTGGGCCGCGAGCTGGTGCAGGATGATCTCCAGAATCGCGTAGCTGTCGCCGATCGGCACGAGCGGCTTGGGCAGCGTCGAGGTGTAGGGGCGCAGCCGTACGCCCCTGCCGCCGGCCATGATGACTACGTGCACGCACCCCTCCGCACCGCGCTCGGTTGCCGCTACCCACTCCCTCGACACAACGACGGCGCCGCCAGCGAAGTGACGCAAAAGGGATGAACGTGCCCAGTGTCCGACCGCCGGCGCGGGCCGGGTGTGGTGAGCTGGTGGACCTGCCGCTGCCGCCCGACCAGCTCCGCGAGCTGCTGCCCGGCCCGCTGCGCGAAAAGTTCGACCGCCGCCGGCGGCACCCCGAGCGGTGACGACGCCGCCGCGGGCCCGCTGGCGGTCAGGCCTGCTTGAGCACCTGCGTCACCAGTTCCCGGGCCTCCTCCTGGATGCGGGCCAGGTGCTCCGGGCCCTGGAACGACTCGGCGTAGATCTTGTAGACGTCCTCCGTGCCGGAGGGGCGGGCGGCGAACCAGCCGGAGTCCGTGGTCACCTTGAGCCCGCCGATCGGGGCCCCGTTGCCCGGCGCCGTGGTCAGCGTGGCCCGGATCGGCTCGCCCGCCAGCTCGCTCGCGGTCACCTGGTCCGGGGAGAGGCGGCCCAGCACGGCCTTCTCCTCCCGGCTGGCCGGGGCGTCGATGCGCGCGTACGCGGGGGCGCCGAACCGCTCGGCCAGCTCCGTCCAGTGCTGGCTCGGCGTCCGCCCGGTGGTCGCGACGATCTCGGCGGCGAGCAGGCAGAGCAGGATGCCGTCCTTGTCGGTGGTCCAGACGCCGCCGTCGCGGCGCAGGAAGGACGCCCCCGCGCTCTCCTCGCCGCCGAAGCCGACCGCGCCGTCGAGCAGGCCCGGCACGAACCACTTGAACCCCACCGGCACCTCGAGCAGCGGCCGGCCGAGGTCGGCGGCCACCCGGTCGATCATCGAGCTGGAGACGAGGGTCTTGCCCACGGCGGCGGCCGGCCCCCATCGGTCGCGGGTGCGGAACAGGTGCGCGATGGCCACCGCGAGGTAGTGGTTCGGGTTCATCAGGCCGCCGTCGGGGGTGACGATGCCGTGCCGGTCGGCGTCGGCGTCGTTGCCGGTGGAGACCTGGTAGTCGGCGCGGGCCGCGATCAGCGACGCCATCGCGTTCGGCGAGGAGCAGTCCATCCGGATCCTGCCGTCGCCGTCGAGGGTCATGAAGCGCCAGGTCGGGTCGACGGTCGGGTTGATCACGGTGAGGTCGAGCCGGTGCCGGTCGGCGATCTCCCCCCAGTACGCCACGCTGGCCCCGCCGAGGGGGTCCGCGCCGACGCGCACCCCGGCGGCCCGGACCGCGTCCAGGTCGAGGGCGGCGGGCAGGTCGTCGACGTACCGGCCGAGGAAGTCGTACGCGCCGGTGGTGTCGGCGGCGCGGGCCCGCGCGTACGGGATCCGCCGCACCTCCGTCAGGCCGGCGGCGAGGATCGCGTTGGCCCGGTCCTGGATCCACCTCGTGACGTCGGTGTCGGCCGGCCCGCCGTGGGTCGGGTTGTACTTGAACCCGCCGTCGTCGGGCGGGTTGTGCGACGGGGTGATCACGATGCCGTCGGCGAGCCCGCTCGTGCGGCCCCGGTTGTGGGTCAGGATGGCGTGCGACACCGCCGGGGTGGGGGTGTAGCCGTCCCGGCTGTCCAGCAGCACGGTGACGCCGTTGGCGGCGAGCACCTCCAGCGCGTCGACGGCCGCCGGGGCGGACAGGGCGTGGGTGTCCCGGCCGAGGAACAGCGGCCCGTCCAGCCCCCGCTCCCGCCGGTAGTCGCAGAGCGCCTGGGTGACCGCGAGGATGTGGTCGGAGTTGAACGCGTTACGCAGGCTCGACCCGCGGTGCCCCGACGTGCCGAAGGAGACCTGCTGCGCCGGGTCGGCCGGGTCGGGATGCTCGGCGTAGTAGGCGGTCACCAGGCGGGGCACGTCGACCAGGTCGACGGGCTCGGCAGGCTGGCCGGCACGGGGGTGGACCACTGCTGCAACCTCCAGGACGGTACGGACCCTCACTCTTTCCCGCCGGCGCGGGCGTCACACGTGGCTCATCGTTCCACGCGCTGCCCCTTGCCGATCACCACGATGCCGTTGTCGGAGACCGTGAAGCGCTGCCGGTCCCGTTCGAGGTCGACGCCGATCTCCGCGCCCTCCGGCACGTACACGTTCTTGTCGAGGATGGCCCGGCGGACCACGGCGTGCCGGCCGATCTCGACGCCCTCCATGAGCACCGCGCCGTCGACGTGCGCCCACGAGTGGACCCGGACCTTCGGCGAGACGACCGAGTTCTCCACCAGCGACCCGGAGATCACCGCGCCGGGCGAGATCATCGAGCCGACGGCGCGGCCGATGCGCTCGCCCCACTGGTGGACGAACTTGGCCGGCGGGTACGGCATCAACCCGGTGTAGATGGGCCACTCGAAGTTGTAGAGGTTGAACACGGGGTGCACGTTGATGAGATCCATGTGCGCGTCGTAGAACGAGTCGAGCGTCCCCACGTCCCGCCAGTAGCCGCGGTCCCGGTCGGTGCTGCCCGGCACGTCGTTGTCGCGGAAGTCGTAGACGTTGGCCTCGCCGCGCTCGACCAGCATCGGGATGATGCTGCCACCCATGTCGTGTTTGCTGGTCTTGTCCTCCGCGTCGCGCTCGACCGCCTCGCACAGCACCTTCGTGGTGAACACGTAGTTGCCCATCGAGGCGTAGATCTCGTCCGGGGCGTCCGGCAGGCCGACCGCGTCGGTGGGCTTCTCGCGGAACGCCCGGATGCGCTTGCCGTCCTCGGCGACCTCGATCACGCCGAACTGGTCGGCCGTCGACAGCGGCTGCCGGATGCCCGCGACGGTCACCCCGGCGCCGGAGGCGATGTGGTCCTCCACCATCTGCCGCGGGTCCATCCGGTAGATGTGGTCGGCGCCGAAGACGATCACGTAGTCCGGCTGCTCGTCGTTGATCAGGTTGAAGCTCTGGTAGATCGCGTCGGCGGAGCCGGCGAACCACCAGGGGCCGCGGCGCTGCTGGGCCGGCACGGGCGTGACGTAGTTGCCGAGCAGCGTGGACATCCGCCACGTCTTCGTGATGTGCCGGTCCAGCGAGTGCGACTTGTACTGGGTCAGCACCACGATCTTCAGGAAGCCGGCGTTGGCGAGGTTGGACAGCACGAAGTCGACCATCCGGTACATGCCGCCGAACGGGACGGCCGGCTTGGCCCGGTCCGCGGTGAGCGGCATCAGGCGCTTGCCCTCCCCACCGGCCAGGACGATCGCGAGCACCTTGTCAGCCATGCACAGACGCTATCCACCCGGCCTCGACTTCACCACTCGGACGGGCACAGTCGCGCGCCGGGTGCGCGGCGGGCTTCTGCACTAGGGTCCCGGGCATGACGGAATCCGCACGGCTGCGCGTCGACCTGCTGACCCGCGAGTACCCGCCGGAGGTGTACGGCGGGGCCGGCGTACACGTCGAGTACCTCGCCCGGGAGCTGCGCCGGCTCGCCGACGTACGCGTGCACTGCTTCGGCGCGCCGCGCACCGAGCCAGGCGTCACCGCGTACGCCGAGCCGCCCGGCCTGGCCGGCGCGAACGCCGCGCTGCGGACGATGGGTGTCGACCTGGAGATGGCCGCCGGCTGCGCCGGCACCGACGTGGTGCACAGCCACACCTGGTACGCCAACCTGGCCGGGCACACCGCGAAGCTGCTGCACGGCGTGCCGCACGTGGTCACGGTGCACAGCCTGGAGCCGCTGCGGCCGTGGAAGGCCGAGCAGCTCGGCGGCGGGTACGCGCTCTCGTCCTGGTGCGAGCGCACGGCCGTGGAGGCGGCCGACGCGGTGATCGCGGTGAGCGCGGGGATGCGCGACGACGTGCTGACGGCGTACCCGGCGGTGAACCCGGACCGGGTGCGGGTCGTCCACAACGGCATCGACACCGCGCAGTACGCCCCCGACCCGGACACGGACGTGCTCGACCGGCTCGGCGTCGACCCGTCCCGGCCCAGCGTGGTGTACGTGGGTCGGATCACCCGGCAGAAGGGCCTGCCGTACCTGCTGCGGGCCGCCCGGGAGCTGCCGGCCGACGCCCAGCTCGTGCTGCTGGCCGGCGCGCCAGACACCCCGGAGATCGCCGCCGAGGTGGCGGGCCTGGTGGCCGAGTTGCGGGCCAACCGCTCCGGGGTGGTCTGGGTGGCCGAGATGCTGCCGAAGCACGAGGTGATCCAGGTGCTCACCCACGCCACGGTCTTCGTCTGCCCGTCCGTCTACGAGCCGATGGGCATCGTCAACCTGGAGGCGATGGCGTGCGAGACAGCGGTGGTGGCCACCGCCACCGGCGGCATCCCCGAGGTGGTCGCCGACGGCGAGACGGGGCTGCTGGTCCCGATCGAGCAGGCGACCGACGGCAGCGGCCGGCCGCTGGCCCCGGAGCGCTTCGTGGCCGACCTGGCGACGCGGATCAACGAGCTGCTGGGCGACCCGGCGCGGGCCGCCGGGTTCGGCCGGGCGGGGCGGCGCCGGGCGGTCGAGCACTTCTCCTGGGACGCCATCGCCGCGCGAACCCTCGACATCTACCGCTCGCTGCTGGCGTGAGGAAGGGCCCCGTCAACGCTTCCGGCACGGAAGAGCACCTCGCACCACCGGGGGCCGGACGGCGCGTCGAGCTGCGGCTACACCTCGGGCGCGATCAGTGTCAGCGTGGGGAAGTACGTGCGGTAGCGGCTACTGTCGCGCGTGACCAGGCGGTAGCGGCACACCGCAGCGTGCGCGCCGATGTAGAGATCGGCGATCGGCGAACGCCTGGTGCCCCCTCGAGCGCGGTACCGCGCGTAAGCCTTGCCCGCCAGGAAGCCCGCGGGGTACGGCAGCTCCTCACGGAGGAAGTCCGTGGCGGGCTGGCCACCGAAGCGGCCACCGCGCTTCTCGACTGGGGGTTCGACGATCTCGGGCTGCATCGCGTCTACGGCCGATGCCATGGCCGCAATGAGGCGTCCGCCCGCCTGATGGCCCGCCTCGGCATGCGTCAGGAGGCACGTCACGTCGAGAGCTACCTGTTCCGGGGAGAGTGGGCCGACCAGCTCGTGTTCGCCGTCCTGGCCGGTGAGTGGCGGGCGACGCGCGGCGGGCCCCGGGGGTAGTCGGGGGGAACCTTGGCCGAGCGCGAAGCGATCTCGCGCAGTACGTTGAACCGGTGACAGGTCGCTTCCCCATCGAGGACGTCACCCCCGTCGTCTCGTGCGGTCGCTATCCCGCGAAGGCGGTGGTCGGCGAGCCGGTGCCGGTGTCGGCGCGCGCCTACCGGGAGGGGCACGACGCCCTGGGCTGCAACGTCGTCTGGCTGGGCCCCGACGGCGGGGCCCGGCCGTTCACCCGGATGCGCCCGGGCGAGCCCGGCCAGGACCGCTGGCACGCCACCATCCGGCCCGACGCGGTCGGCGAGTGGATTTTCACCGTGGAGGCGTTCCAGGACCCGTACCTGACCTGGCAGAACGCGGTGACGAAGAAGGTCGCCGCGGGGCAGGGGCCGGCGGAGCTGGCCAACGACCTGGCCGAGGGCGCCCGGGTGCTGACCGCCGCCCTGGAGCTGGTCCCCGCCGCCGACGCCGACCGGGTACGCGCGGCCGTGGCCGCGCTCGGCGACGAGCGGCAGCCGTTGGAACGGCGGGTCGCCCCGGCGCTCGGCCTGGCCGGGCTGCTCTGGGAGCACCCGGTCCGCGAGCTGGTCACCACGGGCGAGGAGCGCCGGCTCTGGGTGGACCGCCCCCGGGCGCTCTTCTCCGCCTGGTACGAGTTCTTCCCCCGCTCCGAGGGGGCGATCCCGGCGACCGTCGACGCGCCGGCGCGCTCCGGCACCTTCGCCACGGCGATCCAGCGGCTGCCGGGGGTCGCCGCGATGGGCTTCGACGTGCTCTACCTGCCCCCGATCCACCCGATCGGCCGGGTCAACCGCAAGGGCCCCAACAACGCGCTCAGCGCCGGGCCGGACGACGTCGGCTCGCCCTGGGCCATCGGCGCCGCCGAGGGTGGCCACGACGCCATCCACCCCGACCTGGGCACGGCGGAGGACTTCCGGGACTTCGTCGCCGCCGCCGCCGAGCAGGGCCTGGAGGTGGCGATGGACCTGGCGTTGCAGTGCGCCCCGGACCACCCCTGGGTGACCGAGCACCCGGAGTGGTTCACCACCCGGGCCGACGGCACGATCGCGTACGCGGAGAACCCGCCGAAGAAGTACCAGGACATCTACCCGCTGAACTTCGACGACGATCCCGAGGGCATCCGGGCGGAGATTCTGCGGGTGGTGCTGCACTGGGTCGGCGAGGGCATCCGGATCTTCCGGGTCGACAACCCGCACACCAAGCCGCTCGACTTCTGGCACTGGCTGATCCGGGAGGTCAAGAAGGTCGAGCCGGACGTGCTGTTCCTGGCGGAGGCGTTCACCCGGCCGGCCGTCATGCACGGCCTCGGCAAGATCGGCTTCACCCAGTCGTACACGTACTTCACCTGGCGCACGAGCGCCGCCGAGATGCGGACGTACTGCGAGGAGCTGGTCGCCGCGGCCGACTACATGCGGCCGAACTTCTGGCCCAACACGCCGGACATCCTGCACGAGTCCCTCCAGCACGGCGGCCCGCCGATGTTCAAGATCCGCGCGGTGCTGGCCGCCCTGCTCTCCCCCTCCTGGGGCATGTACGCCGGCTTCGAGCTGTTCGAGCACGAGGCCCGCCCCGGCGCGGAGGAGTACCTGGACAACGAGAAGTACGAGCTGCGGCCCCGCGACTGGGCCGGCGCGCAGGAGCAGGGCCGCTCGCTGGCCCCGTTCATCGCCACCCTCAACCGGGTACGGCGCGAGAATCCGGCCCTGCACCGGCTGCGCAACCTGGTCTTCCACGAGATCGACAACCCGGCGCTGCTGTGCTGGTCCAAGCACGACCCGGACACCGGCAACACGGTGGTCGTGGTCTGCTCGTTCGACTCCCGGGCGGTGCAGTGGGGCAACACCACGCTGGACATGCCGGCGCTGGGTCTCGACTGGCACGAGCGGTTCACGGTGCACGACGAGCTGACCGGCACCAGCTACGACTGGGGGCAGCGCAACGCCGTCCGGCTCGACCCGTACCTGCAACCCGCGCACGTGTTCACCGTGCGCCGGCCGGCTCCCCCGCCCACCGCCCCGCCGGCCGTGCCGGCGTCGCCCGACCTGACGGTCGAGGACGTCCCCGCCGACCTCTCCGGCGGCACCGCCCCGACCTCCCCGGCCGGAAAGGACGAGGAACTGTGGACGAGCTGATCGCCGGCCGGGCGCACGACCCGCACGCCGTGCTCGGCGCGCACCCCGCCGACGGCCGTACGACGATCCGCACGCTGCGCCGGGGCGCCGGCGAGGTGTCGGTGCTGGTGAACGGCGAGCGGCAGCCGACGACGCGGGTGCACGAGGTGGGCGTCTTCGAGGCCACCGTGCCGGGCACCGTGCTCGACTACCGGGTCGAGGTCGACGGCGCGGTACACGACGACCCGTACCGGCACCCGCCCACCCTCGGCGAGCTGGACCTGCACCTCATCGGCGAGGGCCGGCACGAGCGGCTCTGGGAGGCCCTGGGCGCCCGGGTGCTCGACGGCGGCGTGGCGTTCGCCGTGTGGGCGCCGAACGCGCGCGGCGTGCGGGTCGTCGGCGACTTCACCGGCTGGGGCCCGCACGACGGCTGGCCGATGCGCTCGCTGGGGGCCAGCGGGGTGTGGGAGCTGTTCGTTCCGGGCGTCGGTGCCGGGGCGACGTACAAGTACCGGGTCCTCGGCGCCGACGAACGCTGGCGGGACAAGGCCGACCCCCTGGCCAGGTGCGCCGAGGTGCCGCCGGCCACCGCGTCGGTCGTGCACCACTCGACGTACGAGTGGTCCGACGCCGACTGGCTGGTGCGGCGCGCGCGGCGCGCGCCGCACCGGGAGCCGATGAGCGTGTACGAGGTGCACCTCGGCTCGTGGCGGCCGGGCCTCGGCTACCGGGAGCTGGCCGAGCAGCTGACCGCGTACGTGACGGAGCTGGGCTTCACGCACGTGGAGTTCCTGCCGGTGATGGAGCACCCGTTCGGCGGCTCCTGGGGCTACCAGGTCACCGGCTACTACGCCCCCACCTCCCGGTTCGGCGACCCGGACGGGTTCCGGCACCTGGTGGACCGGCTGCACGCGGCGGGCGTCGGGGTGATCCTGGACTGGGTGCCCGCGCACTTCCCGAAGGACGAGTGGGCCCTGGCCCGGTTCGACGGCACCCCGCTGTACGAGCACCCCGACCCGCGCCGCGGCGAGCACCCCGACTGGGGCACGTACGTCTTCGACTTCGGCCGGCGGGAGGTGCGCAACTTCCTGGTCGCCAACGCGCTGTACTGGCTGGAGGAGTTCCACGTCGACGGCCTGCGGGTGGACGCGGTCGCCTCGATGCTCTACCTGGACTACTCCCGGGCCGAGGGGCAGTGGGCGCCCAACGTGCACGGCGGCCGGGAGAACCTGGAGGCCATCGCGCTCCTCCAGGAGGTCAACGCCACCGTCTACAAGCACCACCCGGGGGTGGTGATGGTGGCCGAGGAGTCCACCGCCTGGCCCGGCGTCACCCGGCCCACCTCCGAGGGCGGGCTCGGCTTCGGGTTCAAGTGGAACATGGGCTGGATGCACGACACCCTGCTGTACGTCTCGAAGGACCCGATCTACCGGCAGCACCACCACCATCAGCTCACCTTCTCCCTGGCGTACGCGTGGAGCGAGAACTACGTGCTGCCGATCAGCCACGACGAGGTGGTGCACGGCAAGGGCTCGCTCGCGGGCAAGATGCCCGGGGACACCTGGCAGCGGCTGGCCAACGTGCGGGCGCTGCTGGCGTACATGTGGGCGCACCCCGGCAAGCAGCTGCTGTTCATGGGCTGCGAGCTGGCCGACGACCGGGAGTGGAGCGAGGAGCGCGGGCTCGACTGGTACCTGCCGCACGACCCCGCGCGGGCCGGCGTGCAGCGCCTCGTCGGCGACCTCAACCGCGTCTACCGGGACACCCCCGCGCTGTGGGCGCAGGACACCGACCCGGCCGGGTTCCGCTGGATCGCCGCCGACGACGTCGCCAACAACACGGTCTCGTTCGTCCGGATCGCCCCGGACGGCGCGACGCTGGTCTGCGTGGCGAACCTCTCCGCCGTCCCGCTGGAGGGCTACCGGATCGGGCTGCCGGCGGCCGGCAGGTGGACGGAGGTGCTGAACACCGACTCCCACCACTACGGCGGGTCCGGGGTGGGCAACCTCGGGACGGTGGAGGCCGAGGGCGTGCCGCGGCACGGGATGCCGGCGTCAGCGGCGCTGCGGGTGCCGCCGCTGGGCGTCCTCTGGCTCCGCCCGGGGTGAGTCGCCGCCCGGCCGGACGGGCCGGCCGCGTCAGACCAGGCCGGCCTCGCGCAACAGCTTCCACAGCCCGGCGCCGTCCGGCGCGGAGAGCCACTTCTGCCCCACCGGGCCGGACGAGGGACGCCCGGCCGGGGCGGGCAGGGTGCCGGCCAGCACCGCCTGCGTCGGCGAGAGCCGGCGGATGGCCACCCCCGCGACGTTGTCCGGGTGGCCGGCGGCGAACTCCCGGTAGACCTCCTGGTCGTGCTGGCCGTCGTCGCCGATCAGCAGCCAGCGGACGTGCGGGAACTCCCGGGCCAGCCGGGCGAGGGTGGCCCGCTTGTGCTCGCGGCCGCTGCGGAACCAGCGGTCGTTCGTCGGCCCCCAGTCGGTGAGCAGCAGCGGCCCGGCCGGGTAGAGGTGCCGGGACAGGAACCGGGTCAGGGTCGGCGCCACGTTCCAGGCCCCGGTGGACAGGTAGAACACCGGCGCGCCGGGGTGGGCGGTGACCAGCCGCTCGTACAGCACCGCCATCCCGGGCACGGCGGCCCGGGCGTGCTCGTCGAGGACGAAGGTGTTCCAGGCGGCCAGCAGGGGCCGGGGCAGCGCGGTCACCATGACCGTGTCGTCGATGTCGCTGAGGATGCCGAACCGCACGCTCGGGTCGAGCACCCGGATCAGCGCCTCGACCGGCTCGGCGTCGGGCACGCTCAGCCGTACCGACGCCCAGCCGGGGGTCAGGTCGGCCTCGACCACGGTGTCGACGAACCCGCTGCGGTCGGCCCGCGTCTCGTGTCGCACCCCGCCGGCCTCGATCGTGACCGTCGCGTACTTGGCGGGCAGGGTGGTGAAGCTGCGCCAGCCGCGGACCTTCTCGGGCCGCTTGCGGGCGCGGGTGTCGGGGCGGCCGAGCAGCACCCGGCACAGCACCCGCGCCCAGCCCGGGGCGCCGTAGCCGGCGTACGCGACGATGTTGATCTTCCACCCGGTGCGCCGCAGCCGGCGTTCCACCAGGTTGTGCACGGCGTCCTCGATCCGCGCGGCCCGGTGCAGGTGCGGTACGGCCAACTGGCCAGCGGGTGTCGGCGGCACGCTGCAACCCTGCCACACGTCGACGGGAGCGGCCACGCGAGCGGAGGCCACTTCCATCTGGTTTGCGAAGAACCACCCGGAACGCCTGGCGCACTCCGTTCGTTACGACGACGGGGGCGTTGGTCGTGTCGACAACTGTGGAACACCGCCGCCGGTGGCGCCCGGCGCTCGACCGGCCGGCGCTCGTCGCGCTCGTGCTCGGGCTGGCCGGGTTCGGCTACCGGCTGGCGCTCGCGCTGCTCACCGTGCCCGCCTCCAACAGCGACGAGGCCACCTTCGGGTTGGCCGCGATGCACATCGCCGCCGGTCGGGAGCGCCCGGTCTTCCTGTACGGCCAGCACTACATGGGCATGCTGGAGTCCTACCTGGCGGCGCCGCTGTTCGCCGTGACCGGGCCGAGCTGGGTCGTCCTGCGGCTGCCGCTGCTTCCGCTCTGGGCGCTGTTCGCCTGGGCGATGTACCGGCTGACCCGCCGGATCTGCACGCCGTGGTTCGCCGCGCTCGTCGTGGGCCTGCTCGCGCTGGGCCCCGAGCGCGTCGTCCGGGACCACCTCACCGCGGTCGGGGGGCGGGCCGAGGCGAAGCCGGCGGTGGTGCTGGTGCTGCTGATCGCCGTGGGGCTGGCCGACGGGCGGATCGCGGCCCGGCGGCTGGCCGTCGGCGCCGCCGGCCTGCTCGCCGGGCTGGCGATCTGGTCGGACTGGCTGATCGTGCCGTACCTGGCGGTGGCCGGGCTGGTGCTGGCCTGGGCGCTGCGCCGGGAGTTGCTCGGCCGGTCGGCGGCGCTGCTGCTGGGCGGGGTCGCCCTCGGCGGCGCGCCGCTGATCCAGTACAACCTGACCGCCCCGCCCGGCCAGGACTCGCTGTCGGTGCTGCGGACGATCAGCGCGACCACCGGGCCGGCCCCGCCGCTGGCCGACCGGCTGCGGGGCGGGCTGCTACAGGGCGTGCCGCTGGCCAGCGGCCTGTGCCCCATGACCGGGTGCGACCGGGGGCCGCAGTGGTTCGGACTGCTCTACCCGCTGCTGCTGGCGGCCGCCGCCGCGCTCGCGCTGGTCGCGTACCGGCGGGCCGCGGGCCGCGCGGAGCGGGTCGGGCCGGTCGCGCAGCTCGCCCTCGTCGGCGGGGCCGCGCTGACCCTGGCGGCGTACGTCCGCAGCCCGCTGGCCGCCACCGAGCCGCTGGGCAACGCCCGCTACCTGTCGGTGCTGCAGCTCTCGCTGCCGATGGTGGTGTGGCCACTGTGGACGGCGGCGGCGAGCGCCTGGCGGGGCACCGCGGGCGTCTTCCGCCGGCTGGCCGGTGCGTCGGCCGCCGCCGCGCTGGCGGGGCTGACCGCCGCCGTGCTGGTGACCACCGGCGACTTCGTGGCCATGATCGGGCCGCTGCGGGGCGAGGAGCAGCGCGCCCGGGAGCTGGCCGAGACCGTCCGGCGGGCGGGGCTGCGCGCCGTGTACGCGGAGTACTGGACCTGCAACCGGCTGGTCTTCGACACGGCCGAGGCCGTGGTGTGCGGGGTGCTCGACACGCAGCTGACGCCGGGCCAGAACCGGTACCAGCCGTACTGGCGGGAGGTGGCCCGCGCCGACCGGCCCGGGTACGTGTTCGCCGCGGACGGCCCGGCCGACCGCCGGCTGCGCGGGCTGCTCGGGGGCCGCGCCGGCCGGGCCCTGGTCGCCGAGGTGGGCGGCTATCGCGTGTACCACCCGGAGACGGCCGTGCGGCCGTGGCGCTGACCGTGGGCCGTACGCTGGCCCGAGCGCCACCGCCGCACCGAGGAGTCGCCGATGCTCATCCTGCTGCCGCCGTCTGAGGGAAAGGCCGAGTCCGGCACCGGCCGGCGGTTGGACCTCGCCCGGCTGTCCCTGCCGGAGCTGAACCCGGCCCGGTCGGTGGTGCTCGCCGAGCTGGTCGGGCTCTGCGGGGCCGGGGACGAGGCGGCGGCCCTCGACGCGCTGGGGCTCACGCCGGGGCTCGCCGGGGAGCTGCGCCGCAACGCCCGGCTGGAGCGGGCGGCCACCGCGCCGGCCGGCCGCATCTACACCGGGGTGCTGTACGAGGCCCTGGACCTGACCTCGCTGCCCCCGGCGGCGCAACGGGCGGCCCGCCGGTCGGTGCTGGTCAGCTCGGGCCTGTGGGGGGCGGTGCGGCTCACCGACCGGATCCCGCCGTACCGCTGCCCCATCGGGGCGCGGCTGCCCGGTGTGGGGGCGTTGTCGGCGTACTGGCGGCGGGCGCTGGCCCCCGCCATGGAGGCCGCGGCCGGCGGCGGGCCGGTGCTGGACCTGCGCTCCGGCGCGTACGCGGCCACCTGGACCCCCCGTGGCGAGCTGGCCGAGCGGACGGTCACGGTACGGGTGCTGCACGAACGGGACACCCCGCAGGGGCCGGTCCGGTCGGTCGTCAGCCACTTCAACAAGGCGACGAAGGGGCGGCTGGTCCGCGACCTGCTCACCGCGGGCGCCCGCCCCAGCGACGCGGGCGGGCTGGTGACCGCACTGCGGGACCTCAAGTACACGGTGCTGGTGCAGCCGCCGGTTGCCGGCCGCCCCCGGGCGGTGGACGTCGTGGTGACCCAGCTGTAACAGCCCGGAAACAGGCGGATCCGTTGACGGCGCCGTTCCGCTCGGGCGCGGCGTGCGCGGCGCGCCGCAGCACCGCCTCGATCCGCGCCTGGAGTTCCACCATCGAGAACGGCTTCACGACGTAGTCGTCGGCGCCCAGCCGCAGGCCGAGGACCCGGTCGCGTTCCTCGCCCCGGGCGGTGACGGCGATGATGCCGAGCTGGGCGCTGCGCCGACGCAGGGCGCGGCACAGGTCCGTGCCGTCGCCGTCGGGCAGGGTCAGGTCGAGCAGCACCAGGTCGCAGGGCGCCGCGGAGAGGGCCGCCGCGACGGTCGCCGCGTGCTCCACCTCGTAGCCGCGACGGGTGAGGGCTGACGACAGGGCGGCGGCCACCCGACGGTCGTCCTCGACCAGCAGGATGCGCAACCCGGACCCCCGTTCCTCGTACCGACCCGGCGCATCGTCCCAGAAGCCGACGCGGGGCGGGAGGGCCACCCGGCCGTCGGCCGCCGGGACGGGCGCGCGCCGGGCCGTCCCGGCGGCCCCGCGGCCGGTCTCCTGACCACCGGGCGGGGCCCGCCGTACGCTTCCCGGGTGATCTACAAACTGCTGACCACCGCCGAGTGGGACGCCGCCCGCGACGCCGGACACTTCGCCGGCTCGGCGGTGGACCACCAGGACGGCTTCATCCACCTCTCCGCCGCCGGTCAGGTCGTGGAGACCGCCCGCCGGCACTTCGCCGGCGCCACCGGCCTGACCCTGCTCGCCGTCGACCCGGACGCGCTCGGCGGGCGGCTGCGCTGGGAGCCGTCGCGGGGCGGGGACCTCTTCCCCCACCTGTACGGGGCGCTGCCGGTGGCCGCCGTGGTCGAGGCCCACGCGCTGCCGGCGGACACCCCGGCCGCCGACGCCGTGGCGCGCCTGCTGCCCTGAACGGACCGTTATGCTCGACCGAGCCCGTCCGGGCGGCCGGTCACGGTTCGCTGGCGGCGCGGCAGCACACCCGCGCGGGCGACGGCCCACCCGCCGCGCGTCCGACGCGTCTCCCGTTGGCGCGAGGCGCCCCGACCCATGCGAGTTGAAGGATGACTGACACCCCCGACCGGTCCGTCCCGGTTTTCGTCCACCCCACCGCCGACGTGGAGGAGGGCGCCCGGGTGGGCGACGGCACCAAGGTCTGGCACCTGGCCCACATCCGGTCCAGCGCGCAGGTCGGCGCCGGCTGCGTGATCGGTCGCAACGTGTACGTCGACGCGAACGTGACCGTCGGCGACCGGGTGAAGATCCAGAACAACGTCTCGGTCTACCAGGGCGTGACCATCGAGGACGAGGTTTTCGTGGGCCCCTGCGCCGTCTTCACCAACGACTTCCGCCCCCGGGCGCAGAACCCGGACTGGACCATCACGCCGACGCTCGTCCGCCGTGGCGCCTCCATCGGCGCGAACGCCACCCTGGTCTGCGGGATCGAGGTCGGCGAGTACGCCATGATCGCCGCCGGTGCGGTCGTCACCCGAGACGTGGCGCCCTACCAGCTCGTTGCGGGCAACCCGGCCCGGCCGAAGGGCTGGGTGGACGAGAAGGGCGAGGTCGTCTCGCGGGACGTGGCCAGCCCGCCGCGGCACGGCTGAGAGTCGAACGACGACAGGGGGACGGCTCTCGCCGTCCCCCTGTCCGCGTCGGGTGCGCGGAGTCAGCCGCAGAGCCGCCCGATCTCCTGGCGGAACCGCTCCATCGGGTTCGGCTCGTCCGGGCCGAGCAGGTAGACCTTGAGCTCGCGGCGCGCCTCGGTCATCGGGTCGTCGCCGGCCCGGGTGACGGCGAGGATCTTCTCCAGCTCGCCGCAGTCGGCGGGGAGCAGGTACGCCGCCCGGGCGGTCGGGAAGGTGCGGCGGAACTCGTCCTCGGGCAGCCCGCTCGGGTTCGCCACCACGTACGGCCGCTGGCTCTGCACGAAGTCGGACACGACGCTGGAGATGTCGCTGATCAGCAGGTCGGTCTGGTTGAAGCAGTCGAACAGGGCCGGGACCCGGCCGGTGACCACCCGGTGGCCGGGGCCGTCGAGCGAGGTGGCGTCGGTGTCGCCGCCGGCCGCCCGGATCAGCTCCGTCACCCGCTGGTGCACCGCCAGGGCCGCCTTGGAGCGGGTGCCGGTCAGCGGGTGCGGCTTGTAGATCAGCCGCAGCGACGGCCGGGTGGCGAGCAGGCCCTTGACGATCCGCTCCCCCATCAGCACCAGGGAGGTGTGGTACGGGTCGTCGTCGAGCCAGCCCTCCCAGGTCGGGGCGTACAGCACGGTGAAGGGGCGGTCGGCCGCCTCGGAGCCGAACGTGTGCACCCCGGCCAGCTGCGGCCGTCCGATCTCGACGATGTCGGCGTCCAGCACGCCCACGCCGGCCCGGGCGTACCGCTCGCGCCCGGCGAGCCCGGCCACCCAGACCTCGTCGTACACCTTGCTGTACGGGTTGACGCTGGCCTGCTTGTCGCTGTCGCCGTGCCCGACGAACACGTGCTTCGTGCCCGGCTCGCGGAGCATGTGGATGTTCGCGCCGACGTTCGCCGCGTAGAGCGCGGCGCGGACGCTGCCCAGTTCCAGGTTCATGAAGTCCGGGCCGGCCGGCACGCAGATCACCGGCAGCCGCGTGTCGGCCAACTCCTGGAACGCCTCCCGACTGCGCATCAGCACCACGGCCCGCCGCTCCAGGGCCTCGGTCGGCGCCAGCCACATGTTGGCCTGGTAGACGTCCTTCGCGGGGCCGGCGAAGTAGAGGGCGACCTCCGGCCGGTAGGTGTCCAGCCACCGCTGCACCGCCGGCAGCAGGGGGCTCTGGCCCATGCCCCGCCCGCGGAGCCAGGTCAGCGCGACGATGGCGCCCGTCACCGCGGCGGACAGCACGGCGGCGGCGCCGGCCGCCAGCACCGGGGCGACGTCGCCCCGCACCGCCGCGAGCACCACCGCCGGCACCAGCAGCACGTTGACCATGGCGAGCTGCTCGCCGGCGACGCCGGACGCCCACTCCGGCGGGCGGGGCGCGGAGCGCAGCCGGCCGAGCTCGATGTTGCGCACCATCGCGGAGAGCGGGTTGCGCCGTTCGATCATCTTGTCCAGCGCGCCGGCGAAGGCCGAGATCACCCAGACCACGGCGGGCAGCAGCAGGACCGCGGTCAGCTGCACCGGAGTGGGACGGAGGGTCGCGACGACGAGCAGGACGGCAGAGAGGTCGCGGGTCAACTGGCGGTAGCCCCGGCCGAGGCCGACCTTCTCCAGCAGCGTCATGGTGGGCGCCGACCACCGGGACAGGGTGAACTCACCGGCGACGGCGACGACCGCGGCCACCGCGAACAACCAGACCGCGCCCAGCGCCCCCGCGACGAGGGCGATCAAATAGAACAGCAGCAGCACGGCCCCGCGAGCGGCCACTCCCGCCGGTCCCATCAACTTGCCGAACAACGGTCACTCTCCCCAGACGCGATCGGCGACGGGGCCGACCCCACCGGGGCCGGCCTCGACGTTCAGTACGGCTAGCAGCGGGGTCCACCCGTTCGTCGTACACGGCCCCATTCGCTTTCAGACCTTAACGCGAGACGCTGAGGCCGTTCTATTGGGGTATTGGGGGCTTCTTCCCGTTGCGGGCGGGTCAGTCCCCCACCGTCCCGCTCGGCACGGTCATCCGTTCTGCCGGAAGCACCGCACCGCGCCCGGGGCCTTGCGTCTCGCGAACTCCTCGAAGCCGAGCTGCACCACGGCGTCGCGGGCGGCCCGGTTGACGGAGTAGACGCAGATGGTCGTGACGTCCAGTCGCTCGATCGACGCCGCCAGCTCCGGCAGCGGGGCGATCTCCGTGCCGTCGGCGAACTTGGCCAGCCGGAGGCGGTCCCGCACGAAGTCGGAGTTCTGGTCGTACTCGATCAGGTAGCCGTCGCGGGGCAGCACCACCCGCAGCCGGCTGCTGATGATCGGCGAGATGCGCATCAGGGTCGACGGGGCGAGCAGCAGGCCGGGCTGACGGTCCAGCCCGTCGATCCAGAAGACGATCTTCTGACGCTGCTGCGGCAGCTTCCAGATCGGGTGCGGCGCCACCTCGACGAAGCTGTCCTTGGACCACATCGGCGTGCCGAAGAACGCGAAGGACGCGACCAGCGCCGCGGCGACGGCACCGCTGGCCAGCCGGGACACCCTCGGCAGCTCGAGGGTGCAGAGGATCCCGACCAGGCCGGGCAGGGCGAGGATCCAGGGCACCCGCCAGAGAACGGCCGAAATGCCGCTGGCCGCGCCGAGCGCCTCCAGCACCCCGGGCACGAACAGGACGCTCATCGTCACCGCCGCGCTCGCCGCGAGCAGCCTCGGTGTCCGCCGCCGGACGAGCATGGGCGCACACCAGAGGGCGAGCCCGCCGACGACCCCCAGCACGCCGACCAGCAGGGTGCGGCGGTAGGTGCCCTCGGCGTCGAAGAACTGAGCCTCGCCGGCGGCGGCGACGGGCCCGAGCGCCAGCCGCGACACGACCACCGCGCCGATCGGATAGACCAGCGCGACGACCCCGACGGTCAGCGCGTCCCGCCAGCGGCCGACCAGGAGCATGGCCAGGCCGGCCGCACCGACCAGCAGCGGCAGGATCATCGCGGACGTCGACGTCAGCCCGGTCGCCACCACCGAGAGCGCGCCCACCAGGAACAGCTTCCACCTCGACCGCGACTCGAACCAGTCGGTCAGGTAGACCCACATGAGCGGGACCACCGCCGAGACGAACATGCCCTTGCCCTCGTAGAGCCGGGGCAGGTGGAACGTGCCGAGCGCGGCGTCCGAGCCGGCCACGAGGTACAGGTAGGCGACGGCCACCGTGAAGGCCAGCACGGGCCGGCGGGGCGCCCACCGGTGGACCAGCCGCCACAGGGCGAGCACCGCGAGCACGGCGAGCACCGGCAGCAGCACGTACCACGTGGCGGAGGCCGCGTGGATGCCCAGGAACCGCCCGAGCGCCCCGGCGAACACCTCGATCGAGGAGATCGGCGGCTGGGAGCTCAGCGGGGCGGCGACGTTCTCGGTGAACAGGAAGTCCCGCAGCGGGACGATGTCCCGCTCCGCCACCCACACCGACTTACCGACGTAGAAGACGTCGTCCTTGGTGTTGCGGGCCATGAACAGCGAGGAGACGGCGACCCCGACGGACACGAGCAGCGCGTACGTCGCCTGCCAGCCGCCCGCCGCCGGCTCCGCCGCGTCGGCGCGGACCAGCCACGCCCGGCGGGCCTGCAGCACCACGACCACGGAGGCGAACAACCCGAGCGCAGCCGGCACCCACCATGGCATCCACCCGCCCACGGCCGCGGTGCCGGCGGCGAGGACGCCGACACCGCCGGCGATCCACCACCAGCGCGACCCGCCCGGCGCGGGGTCGACCGCGGCGGGCGGCGGGCCGCGGTCGCCCGTCGCCGTAGCGCGCGGACCAGCGCCAGCACGCCGAGCCCGGCACAGCAGACGAGCCAGACCAGGAACGTCACCGACGGCCGCAGGGCGACCAGGAACGCCGCGTGGTAGAGGATCGTGAACAGCGCGAAGGCCAGCACGGACGCATCGGTTATCCGGCGCGGCAGGGACGCCACGAGGGCCCCGAACCGCCGCCCGGCGTCGTGGACGCCGGTGCGCTGCTCGTCCGGCACTCGCTGGTCCTCCGCAGGCAGAGCGTCGTTTGCGACGGTCGACACAGGGTGTCCTTGTTCTTGGTCGAGTGGGAAGATTCGCTCTCGGGGCGGGCCCCACCCCGCCGCGGGCCGGTGATGGCCGGCCCGCCGCACGACGGCAGCGTACCCGAACGCGTTCACCGGGCCGGCCCGGCGACACGGGGCCGGGCCCGGCCCGCGGGACTCAGTGGGAGTCGCCGGCGAAGAGCTGGCCGACCGCCCGGTGCGCCGGGAGGATCGCCTGGCGCGCCACGTCCGCGTCGGCCCGTCCGTCGAGGATGTCGAGGAAGTGGTCGAGCTGGGCGGCCAGCGGCTCCCGGTTCGAGATCAGCTCCGGCACCTCCATGATGGACTGCTGCCGGTAACCACGGCCGTCCGGGGTCGCCGCGTCCAGCGACACGTGCCGGTAGATGGTGACGTCCCGACGGATGAGGTCCGCCTCGATCAGCCGGTCCACCTCGCTGATCACCAGCGTGCGGACCTTGCGCTGGCCGATCCGGCTCGCGGAGACGTTGGCCAGGGCCCGGTTGCCGAACGTCAGCACCGCCTCGGCGACGTCCTCGGCACCGGGCACCGAGTCCGGGTGGAAGTAGCCGAGCGCCCCCCGCACCGAGGTCGGCTCCTGCCCGCCGAACGCCTGGATCGCCAGGTCGACGTCGTGCACCAGCAGATCCCACGCCACACCCGTACGGATCCGCGGCGCGTACGGGGAGTGCCGGGTGACGGTCAGGTGGACGGGCCGGTCGACCAGCGCGAACGCGGTCAGCACCGCCGGGTTGAACCGCTCCAGCAGCCCGCACAGCAGCGGCACGCCCCGCTTCTCGGCCGTCGCCACCACGTCCTCGGTCTCGCCGAGGCTGCCGCAGACCGGCTTCTCGATCAACAGCGGCTTGTCCGCCGCGAGCACCTGACCGGCGAGGTCGTGGTGCAGCTCCGTCGGCGCGGCGAGGACCACCGCGTCGACGTCGGCGAGGTCCGCCAGGTCGGGCGCCCACTGCGCGCCGTACCGGTCGGCGACCTCCCGGCCCACGGACTCGCGGGGCTCGATCACCCGGACCAGCCGGGCCCGGTCGGACTGGGAGACGACCCGGGCGTGCAGGGAGCCCATCACGCCCGTGCCGACCAGGGCGAAGCGCACCGGGGCGGTCACGCGCCCACCGCCTTGCGCACGGCCTCGACCACCCGGTCCACGTCGCCGTCGGCGAGGTGGTGGTGCACCGGGAGGGAGACGCACTGCCGGACCACCCGGTCGGTCACCGGGGCCGGGTCGGCGACCACGCGGGGGTGCTCGCGGTAGCAGTCGTAGTCGTAGACCGTCTTCGGGTAGTAGATGCCGCAGCCGACGCCCTGCTCGGTCAGCCGGGCGATCACCTCGTCGCGGCTGACCGGGGCGGCGTCGGTGACCAGCACCGTGTACTGGTGCCAGACGTGCGAGCGGCCGGGGAGCTCGGTCGGCAGGCGCAGGCCGGGGACGTCGGCCAGGCCGGCGGAGAGGCGGGCCGCGTTGTCCTTGCGCCGCTTGACGTTGTCGGGGTAGCTGGCGAGCTGCGGGATGCCGAGGGCGGCCTGGAGGTCGGTGAGCCGGTAGTTGTGGCCGGCGACCTCGTACTGGTAGCGCTGCCGCATGCCCTGGTTGCGCAGCACCCGCAGCCGGTCGGCGAGCGCGGCGTCGTTGGTGGTGATCATGCCACCCTCGCCCGTGGTGAGGTTCTTGGTGGCGTAGAGGGAGAACGTGCCGAGGCCGAAGCTGCCGGCGCCGCGCCCGTCGACGGTCGCGCCCAGCGACTGCGCGGTGTCCTCCACCAGGCCGAGCCCGTGCCGCTCGACCAGCGGGACGATCGCGCCCATGTCGGCCGGCTGGCCGTACAGGTGCACCGGCATGACCACCCTCGTCCGCGGCCCGACCGCGGCGGCCAGCGCCTCCGGGTCGATGCAGAAGTCGTCCTCGCGGATGTCGGCGAACCGGGCGGTCGCGCCGGCCTCGAGGATCGCGTTCAGCGTGGCGACGAACGTGAACGGACTGGTGACGACCTCGTCGCCCGGCTGCAGGTCCAGCACCTCCAGGGCGGCGACCAGCGCGGTCGTGCCGTTGTTGACGGCGACCGCGTGCTCCACCCCGACCAGGTCGGCGAACTCCCGCTCCAGCCGCGCGACCATCGGACCCTGCGCCAGCACTCCGGAGCGGATCACCTCGACCGCCAACTGTTCGGCCGCCTCGTCGAGTCTGACCACGGAAATGGGGATCACAGCGTCTCTCCTCGGGGGTCGGTGGCAGCGAGCCGACGGTAACAGCGGCGGCCTTCGACGACACGGGTGGTCCGCCGTCGGGAGGTTCCACTCGGAGCGCGCCGGGGTACGTCCGGGCGCGGGGCCTGGGCTAGTGTAGTGCGTTGCTCCGACCACCCCAGCCCGGCGACGGGCGAAACACGACGCGGAGGCAGGTATCGCATGGTAGAGACGGCCACGCGGAAGACCGCCCCCGCCGCGGCGCCGGCCCCGACCGACGCCCCGCCGGCCCCGGCCAGCCCGCTGCGGCGGTGGCTGTCGCTGGGCGTACGGGTGGTCGTCATCGTCGCCATCGCCGCCGGGATGGTCTGGAGCGTCGTCAGCCAGTGGCCCCAGGTCCGGTCGACGTGGCTCGGCCTGGCCTGGCAGTCGGTGGCCCTGTCGGTGCTGGCGGCGCTGCTCGGGATGGTCGCCAACACGATGGCCTGGCGGGCCGCCGTGGGTGACCTGGAGCACCGGGTGTCGGTCACCGCCGCCCTGCGCATCTGCCTCGTCGGCCAGTTGGGCAAGTACATCCCCGGCAGCGTGTGGGCGTACGTGCTCCAGGTCGAGCTGAGCAGGCGCGCGGGCCTGCCGCGCGCCCGGGCCTTCCTGGCCACCCTGGTCTCCCTCGGCCTCGGTGTGACCGCCGCGCTGGGCCTGGGCCTGCTGAGCCTGCCCGCGCTGCGGGAGGCGGCGGCCGGCGACGACTCCACGTACGCCGACTCGGTGCGGGTGGCGCTCTGGATCGTGGCGGTGCTGTTCCCGATCGCGCTGGTCTGCGCCCTGCCGCGGGTGCTCACGGCGCTCGTCCAGCTCACCCTGAAGGTGCTCCGCCGCCCGCCGCTGGAGCACCGGCTGACCTGGCCCGGCGTGCTGCGGGTGGTCGGCTGGAGCGCCCTGGGCTACGGCCTGTTCGGCGTGCACCTGTGGCTGCTGGCGAACGCCCAGGCCGCCCCCGGCATGGAGGGCCTGCTGCGCAGCGTCGGCTCGTTCGCCATCGCGATGACCGTGGGCATGTTCGCCTTCCTCTCCCCGTCCGGGCTCGGCGTACGGGAGGCCGTGCTGGTGGCCGCGCTGGCCCCGTTCCTGGAGGGCAACGGCGGCGTCGGCGCGGCGATGGGCATCGCGCTGGCGTCCCGGTTGATCTTCACGATCGCCGACGTCGCCGCCGCCGGCCTGGCCGCCCTGTCGGGGCTGCGGCAACTGCGCCGGGAGGGCGGAGCCCAGGCGTCCCCCGCCGCCGGGTAGCGGAAACGCGGAAGGGGCCCGGTCGGTTTGACCGGGCCCCTTCCGCGTGCGGCCGTCAGCGGGTGGTCACGGTGGTGATCCGGGTGAACTCGCGCATCAGGTCGTACCCGTCCCAGGTGGCGGCGAAGTTGAGCGCGTCGCCGACCGGAACGATCCGGTCCACCCCCCGGCCGCCGAGCGTGCGGGCGAAGGCCACCAGGTCGTCGGCGGAGAACCCGAAGTGCGTCACGGTCTGGTCCCGGCGGACCACCACCGGCGCGAGGTCCGCGAGCGTGTCGACCCGGGCCTGCGGGAACGTCCCGACGCCGAGCCAGCGACGCGGGATGCCGCCCGGCTCGGCCAGGTCGACCGTCGCCAGGTCGTTGCCGTCGAAGTGGATGGCGGTGGCCGCTCCCTCGATGGCCAGGCCGTACGTGGCGACCCGCTTCTCGACCGCCATGGCGGCGTCGATCTCGGGCCGCTTGGCGTCCAGCACCGCCCGGAGCCGGGCCATCAGGTCCGCGCGGGCCGTCTCGGCCGCGGCCGCGTCGCCGACCCAGTACACCGTACGGGGCGAGGCGCAGGCCGCCTGGTCGAACCAGTACGAGTCGTTGTAGAAGCCGAGCGCGGCGGCGTCGCGGTCCCGCTCGTCGGCGGCCAGCCAGCCGGCCACGCTGATCACCGTGAACGAGGAGCGGTCCGGGAACGTCAGGTCCCGGGCGTGCGGCGCGAGCGGGTGCCGGCGGATCTCGGTGACGGACCGGTCGCCGCCCCAGATCACCCGCAGGTCGGCGGCGGCCGACAGCGCGGCGGTCACCGCGTCGTCCCGGCCGTACGTGACCAGCCGCTGGCTCTGCCGCACCGCCTCGTCGGCGTCGGCGAGGGTGTCGTTGAGCGCGTCCAGCACCGCGTCGGCCGCGCCGGCCGACCGGGACGAGATCCGGACCACGTTGGCGTTGCCGGCCAGCGCGGACAGCGCCCAGGAGTACACGAAGATGGTGTCGACGTTGGCCGGCGGGACGTGGAAGACCAGCCCCCGGGGGAAGCGGAGCTGCCCCGGCTCGTCACCGACCCGGTCGAGCGTCTTGGCGATCTCGCCCCGGCGGAGGAAGAACCCGAGGGAGGCCAGCTCCGGGTACCGGCGGGCGACCGCCGGCCGCAGCAGCCGCCGGGCGAACGCCACGAGGAACTCCACCACCCGGTCGTCGCCGACGGTCAGCGGCCCGCCGGCCGGGGCCGCGCGCAGCGCGGCGACCAGGTCGTCGACGCCGATCGCGCCGCCCGCCGGGAACCGCTCGATCACCTTGCCGCTCATGCCGCCGCCTCCCTGCGCTCGGCACCGGCATGAGCCACCTCGGCGCTGTGCCCGATGATTCGCTCGCTGCGCTCGCTCATGCCGCCGCCTCCGCGAACGTGTCGCTGCACCCGCGCGCCTCGGCCCGGGGCAGCCGGCCCAGGATGGAGAACCGCTTGCCGGGCCAGACGCCGTCGTCGACGCCGTGGATGACGCCCCGGTCCTCGGTGAGCAGGATGTGCCCGGGGTACGACCGGGGCAGGGTGCTGATCACCTGCACCACGCCCGGGGTGCCGACCGGCACCTCCTCCCACGTACGCGGGTCCCGGACGATGACGTCGGAGAAGTCGGGGCAGTAGAGGCCGCCGCCGTCGGACCCCTCCAGGAAGGTCAGGCCGATCTGCTCGACCATCCCGTAGAAGTTGTGGATCCGGGTCAGCCCGGTGTCCTCGCTGAACCGGCGGCGGAACTCGGCGTTGTCCACCGCCCGGTCGACCAGCTTCTTCCAGCCGCCGCTGTGGATCAGGATGCCGTTGCTCAGGTCGAGCTTGTGGTCCCGGGCCAGCTCGTAGAGGTAGAGCCAGGTCATGAACGTGAAGCCGAAGAT
Source organism: Micromonospora olivasterospora (assembly GCF_007830265.1). Taxonomy (NCBI): domain Bacteria; kingdom Bacillati; phylum Actinomycetota; class Actinomycetes; order Micromonosporales; family Micromonosporaceae; genus Micromonospora; species Micromonospora olivasterospora. Next base: position 4,581,527 of record NZ_VLKE01000001.1, on the reverse strand, counting down.
CAGGAACGGCTGGTCGCCGTGCTTGTCGAGGAAGGCGCGCACCGCGTCCGGGTCGGGCTGGTCGTGCTCGTCGAGGACGAAGGTGTGGTCGCGGCCGAAGTTCATCAGGCCGAGCACCCCGGCGCCCCGCGCGGAGAACGACTGCCGGTTCTTGAACAGCGCCTTCGTGTCGACCAGCAGCATCGGCAGCCGCTTCGACCCGATCACCGTGCCCAGCGTGGCGGAGAGCATCTTCTGCTGGACGCCGGCGGCTTCCTTGTCGAGGAAGATCCGGCTCACGTCACCGGTGGTGCCCGAGGAGGTGAGCACCTTGAAGACCTCGTCGGCTCCGATGCTCTTGAGGGCATGGTGCTTGAACAGGCGCACCGGCAGCCAGGGCAGGTCGGCGACCCGGTCGTACCGGCGGCCGGGCAGGTGCCCCAGGGAGGCGAGGAGCCGGGCGTACTCCGGGCTGTTGGCCCGGTGGTGCTCCGTCAGCTCGACCAGCTCGGGCAGCAGCTTCGCCTCGCGCGCCGCCTGGTCGAGGGTGAACAGGGTCATACCAGCGCCTCCAGGGAGCGGTAATCGATCTTGCCGTTCGGCAGCTGCGGCAACCGCTCGACGGTACGGACGTCGAAGCCGGACCGGTGCAGCTTGAGCCGCTCCGACAGCCGACCGGCGAGCGCCTTCGCGTCGTCGTCGGTGATCCCCTCGACGAACACGACGACCCTGTCCGGGCCGGAGACCGCCACGACCGGCCCCTGGTCGCGGGCCATCTCCTCGATGTCGTGCAGGTTCACCCGGATGCCGAAGATCTTGCCGAACCGCTTGAGCCGGCCGCGCAGCCAGACGAAGCCGTCGGAGTCGAGGTGGCCGAGGTCGCCGGTGCGCAACACCCCGCCCTGCTCGTCGCCGCGGGTCAGGTCGGCCGAGCTCTCGGCGTACCCCATCATCACGTTCGGGCCGCGGTAGACCAGCTCGCCGACCACGCCGGGACGGTCGGTCTCCGCCCCGTCGGGGCCGAGGACGGTGAACGACCCGCCGTCCAGCGCCGGGCCGACCGAGCCGACCCGCTCGGGCAGCGCGTCGGCCGGCAGTGTGCTCATCCGGGGTGCCGCCTCGGTGCAGCCCCACATGACGTGGAACCGGCCGCCCACCGCGGCGATCTTCTCGTGGAAGGCGAGGACCATCTCGTCGCGCAACTTGCCGCCCGCCTGGGTCAGCGTGCGCAGCGACGGGTACTTCGCCGGGCTCCACCGGATCCGGTGCAGCATCTCGTAGTTGTACGGCACCCCGGCCAGCGACGTCGCGCCGTGGGCCTGCACGGCCTGCCAGAACTCGCGGGCCAGCACCCCGCCGTCGACCACCAGCACGGTCGCCCCGGCGGCCAGGTGGCTGTTCAGCACGGACATGCCGAAGCTGTAGTACAGCGGCAGGCTGGTCGGGGCGATCTCGTCCGGCCCGATGGCCAGCGCCCGCGCGATCGCGGCGGCGTTCGACCCGACGGCCGTGCGGGAGAGCCGGACGAACTTGGGGTCGCCGGTGGAGCCGGAGGTGGCCAGCAGCACCGCGAGGTCCGGGTGCGGCTGATCCGCCGAGGGGCGCTCGCGGACCCAGACCGGGCCCAGGGCCGGGTCGTCGACCTCGCGGTACTGCTTCGGCCGCTCCCCCGGGCTGGCCCCGGCGCCGCCCTCGGCGAGGCCGACCACGACGGCCGGCTCGAACCGACGCACGAAGTCGGCGAGCACGCCCGGCTCCAGGCCCGGGTCGAGCAGGGCCACCGGGCGGTCGGCGGCCAGCGCGCCGGCGTACCGCAGCACGGCGGGCACCGAGGTACCGCTGCGGGCGAAGACCACCCCGGGTGGCACCGCGCCGTACGCGGCGGCGTGCCGTTCCACCTCGGCGGCCAGGTCGGCGCCGCCGAGGACCTCGCCGGTGGCGGCGTCGATCAGCCGGGCGGACGGGGCCACCAGGTTCACGGAACCAGCCCTCCGTCGACGCCGAGCACCTGGCCCGTCACGTACCTGGCCGCGTCGCCGGCCAGGAACCGGATCACGTCCGCCACCTCCTCGGGGTCACCGAGACGACCGAGCGCGGCGGCCGCCGCCTGCCGGTCCAGCACCTCGGCCGGCAGCCCGGCGGTGAGGTCGGTGCGGATGACCCCGGGCGCCACGGCGTTGACCCGGATGCCCCGGGGGCCCAGCTCGCGGGCGGCGGAGCGGGCCAGCGCGGCCACGGCGGCCTTCGACGCCGCGTACACGGACTGGCCGGCCGCGCCGTACGTGCCGACGACCGAGGCGAGCAGCACGATCGAGCCGCCCCGCCGCTCGGTGCCGTCGGCCGCCCTGCGCCTGCGGGCCATCGCCCGGCTCGCCGCCTGGACGGCCGCGACCGCGCCCGCCACGTTGACGTCCAGGGTGCGGCGGACGTCGTCCGCGCGGACCATGCCGAGCAGACCGCTCTCCATGATTCCCGCGTTGGCGACCAGCACGTCCAACCCGCCGTGCTCGGCGGCCACCTGCTTGACCGCCGCGCCGACCGAGTCGAAGTCCGCCGCCTCCAGGCCCAGGCCGTGCCCGCCGAACTCCTTGGCCACGGCCTCGGCCCGGTCGGCGTCGCGGCCCGTGACGACGACCGTGGCACCGGCCTCGACGAGGGCGCGGGCGGTGGCCAGGCCGATGCCCCGGGTGCCGCCCGTGACGAGCGCCACCCGACCGGTCAGCTCACTCATCGACGCCGAGACCTCGCAGCATGTCGAGGGCGACCTTGAAGCTGCTCATGTCGATGACCTGCTCGGTCTCCAGCTGGACGTCGAACTCGTCCTCGATCGCGCCGACCAGGGTCATGTGGCCGAGGGAGTCCCACTGCTCGATGCCGCGGTAGGTGAGGCTCTCCACGTCGGTGCCCTCGGGCAGCTCCAGGGCGTCCACGAAGACGGTACGCAGGCGGTCGGTGAGAGTCATGATCGCATTTACTCCGTTGATCGCTAAGGGATGGTCACTGCCCGTCACGGCGCACCGCGGGCGAGCCCCAGACGGGTGCCTCTCCGCGCGCCTGTGCCGCGGCCCGCCGGGCGGCGTTCTCGGCGCGGACCCGCTCCGCCTCGGCCTTGATGTGCTCCTGGTCGTAGCGCTGGAACACGCGGGCGGGGTTGCCCGACACCAGACTGTAGGCGGGAACGTCCTTGGTCACCACCGACAGGGGGCTGACGGTCGCGCAGTCACCGATGGTGACACCCATCATGATCACGCTGTTGCCCCCGATGAAGCAACCCTTGCCGATCTTGACCGGCTTGCGCTCGATGAGGTCGCTGCCGGAGTAGTTCTCCAGCGTCATGTTCGCCAGCCAGCTGGAGTGCGTGAACACCAGGCAGTTCAGCCCGATGCTGGTGTGGTCGCCGATCTCCAGGCCGCCGCTCGCGTCCAGGACGGTGTTCTCCCCGATCCAGCAGTGCTCGCCCATGACCAGGTTCTCCGGGCTGACGATCTTCGTACGCTCCCGGATCCGGGTGGTCTCGGGCAGGCCGAGGAAGCGGGCCCGCTCGACGTCGTTGAGGAAGCCGCCGACGAAGTCGTTCACGATGCCGGCACGCAGCCGGTTGCTGCGCTCGTCGTCGGAGAACATGCTCACGCCCGCTCCCCCACCATCCGGGCGAAGACGTCCAGATGCTGGCGGGTGACCACGTCGAGGGTGAAGTGCGAGTACACGAGATCGCGCTGCCGCTTGGCGATCCACTCCCGCTCCTCCGGCTCGTCCAGCAGCCGGATCACCGCGTCCGCGAGGTCGGCCGGGGCGTTCGGCCGGACCAGCACGAAGTTCTCCCAGTTGCGCAGCCGCACGGCCGGGAAGTTCGTCTCGGTGACCGTGCCGATCGTCGCCCGCCCGGCGGCCATCGCCTCCAGGCTGGCGGTGCCGAAGCCGCCGCCCTGCAGGTCGTGGGCCACCACGTCGGCGGCGGCGAAGTAGGCCGGCACGTCGGCCGGCGGCACGACGCCGGTGGTGATGATCGCGTGGCCGACGCCCAGCTCCGCGGCCCGCTTGGCGAACGCGTCGTAGTAGACCCGGCCGATGATCATCACCTTGGTGTCCGGGTGCTTCGCCAGGACGGCCGGCAGCGCCTCGACCAGGGCCAGCCGGTCCCGCAGCGGGATCACATGGCCCAGCGACACGATCAGCGGGCCGTCGCCGACGCCGTGCCGGGCGCGCACGTCGGTCTCCGGGGTGCCCTCGAATCGGCTCGGCTCGACGGCGACCGGGATGTAGTCGAAGTCCGCCGTGGTCGCGCCGTAGCGCTCCGCGCAGTAGTGGGCCGCCAACTCGTCCATGATCACATACCGGGGGCGGAACCGCGTGATGATCGGCTTGACCAGGAACCGGTCCAGCGTCCGGAACAGCGCGGCGTACTTCGGGTCGGGGCTCTCCAGCCGGGTGTGGATGGACAGCAGCACCGGCACCCGGTGGCGACGCGCGTACCAGCCGGAGATCCAGCTCAGGTCGAAGAACTGGCCGTGCTGGTGGATCACGTCGGGCCTGAACTCGGCCAGCAGCCGGGAGACCCGGCGCAGGTTGCCGGGTCGGGCCAGCGCGAAGGCCATGTCGAAGTCGATGGACAGGCCCAGCTTCGGCATCGGCATGGCCGGCAGCCGGACGACGCGGTAACCGCTCCGCTGCTCCTCCGCCGGCGCGCCCTCGTAGGCGGCGGTCAGGACGAGGACCTCGTGACCGGCCGCGGCGTACCGCTCCGCCAGGGCGGCGGCCAGGTGCGAACTCCCACCGGGACGTGGTGGGAAGAAGTTGTTGACGACCGCGATCCGCACAGCGGTAACTCCTGTCGGGTCGGTGTGGGGGCGTGGCCCGGGCCCACCGCTGGATCGTACGGGCAGGCCGGTGGATCTGCCGGATGGCGACGGGGGCCTACGCTACCTCAGCGCTGCGGCGACCGGTGAACGGCTCCAACCGTGCGTGACCGACGCGGGGCCCGGCCCTGCCGGAGAAACGGGTTCGCCGGGAGCCCGTGCGACGACGGGCCCCCGGCGGACGGCGGCTGGGTCACGCCACCTCGGTCTTGATCAGGTCGGTCATCCCGTCCTCGACCGCGATGGTCGGCTCCCACCCGAGCACCTCGCGGGCCCGGGTGATGTCCGCCGCCCGGCGGCTGACCAGCACCTCACGCGGGTTGAACTGCGGCTCGACGTCGACCCCGACCGCCTTGATCAGGATCTCGGCCAGGGTGGCGACGGAGGTGTCGATGCCCGTGCCGATGTTGACCGGCACGTTGCCCTGCTCCGCCTCCAGCGCGGCGACGACCGAGCGCGCGATGTCGTGCACGTGGATGAAGTCCATCGACTGCTCGCCCTTGCCGTCGATGACCGGCGGCTCGCCGTTCTTCAGCCGCTTCACGAAGTGGTTGATCACTGAGGTGTAGTACGCGGTCGGCTTCTGGCCCGGGCCGTACACGTTGAAGAAGCGCAGGGCGATCCAGTTCAGGCCCTTGCTGCGCTGGTAGAAGCCGAGCAGGTCCTCGCCGGCCCGCTTCGAGATGCAGTACGGGGTGAGCGGGTCGAGGCGGTCGTCCTCGTGCATCGGCAGCTTCTTCGGGTCGCCGTACACCGAGGCGGAGGACGCGAACACCAGCCGCTTTACGCCGTGGTCGGCGGCGGCCGCGAAGACGTTGTGGTTGCCGACCATGTTGATGTCGATCGACTCGTACGGGTCGGCCTGGCTCTTGTTGATCGAGACGGCGGCGAGGTGGATGACGTACTCGCAGCCCTTCATGGCCGCGTGCACGGCGCCGCCGTAGCGGACGTCCTGGTCGATCAGCTCCACGTCGCCGGTGGCCACCAGCTCGGCGACCCGGTCCCGGTCGCCGCGGAACATGTTGTCGAAGATGCGGACCCGGTAGCCCTTCTCCAACAGCAACGGCACCACGTGCAGGCCGATGAAGCCCGCGCCTCCGGTGATGAAGACGGTCTGCTTCGACATGTCGGACAGTGTCCTTCCTGGGGGATCAGCGGCCGGTGGCCGCGCTGTTGACGACGTCGACCAGGGTGGCGGCGACGGTCTCGACCTGGGCGTCGGTGAGGTTGGCGTGCATCGGGATGGCCAGGTGCCGGGCGAACAGGTCCGCGGACACCGGGCAGGGCGCCGTCTGGCCGTAGAGCGGCTGGACGTGCGAGGCGTACGTCCCGAAGGTGCACTGCACGCCGCGCTGACGCAACTCGAGGGCGACCGCGCCGCGGTCCACCGAGGGATCGATAGTGACCACGTACGACTGCCACGGGTGCTCGCGGTCGGGCGCCTCGTACGGCGTGGTGATCAGCTCGTGGTCCTTGAGCAGCTCGCCGTAGCGGGCGGCGGTGCGCCGCTTCGCCACGAGCAGGTCCGGCAGGCGGTCGAGCTGCGCGATCATGATGGCCGCCGCCACGTCGGAGAGCCGGTAGTTGTAGCCCAGCTCGGTGAAGGTCGGGATCGGCAGGTGGGACAGCTCGGCCCGGGTGAGCGCCCCCTCCACCCCGTAGGTGTGCAGCTTGCGGGCGTGCGCGGCGAGATCGTCGCGGTCCGTGACGTACGCGCCGCCCTCCCCCGCCGTGATCCCCTTGCGGCCGTGGAAGCTGAACGTGGCCACGTCGGCCAGGCTGCCGGCGGGGCGCCCCTTGTACGTCGCGCCCGCCGAGCAGGCGGCGTCCTCGACCAGGAACAGCCCGTGCCGGTCGGCGATGGCCCGCAGCTCGTCGTAGTCGGCCGGCTGGCCGAACGCGTCCACGGCGATGATGCCGACCGTGCGCGGGGTGACCGCCGCCTCGACCGCGGCCGGGTCGACGGTCCAGGTGTCCGGACGGACGTCGGCGAAGACGGGCTTGGCCCCCGTCCACAGCACCGAGTGGCCGGTGGCGGGGAACGTGTAGTCCCCGACGATCACCTCGTCACCCGGGTTGACTCCGAGGGTGAGCAGCGCGAGGTGCAGCGCCGAGCCGCAGTTGCTGGTGGCGAGGGCGTGGCGGGTGCCGACGGCGGCGGCGAACCGCTCCTCGAACCGGCGGCTGGTGGGACCGGACCCCGCGAGCCAGCCGGAGGCGAAGACCTCGGCGATGGCGGCGAGTTCGGCGTCACCGACCGTGGGTTGACCGAGCGCGATGACCTCAGACATGTGTCTCCCCGGGAAATTGGACCCGCAGCAGTCTAGGCCACCTGCATGGGACGGGCGCGAATCGGGCGTGCCCGGGGAGGCGGTTACGATCTGTGTCGGCGCCGGCAGGGGAGACGAGATGACGAGGTTCGTGGTCGTGGGTGGCGGCATCGTCGGCCTGGCCGTGGCGCACCGGCTGATGACCGACCGACCCGGCGACTCGGTGACCGTGCTGGAGAAGGAGGCCGGCTGGGCGGCCCACCAGACCGGCCACAACTCGGGCGTGATCCACGCCGGGGTCTACTACAAGCCGGGCAGCCTCAAGGCGACCCTGTGCAGGGCCGGCAGCGCGTCGATGGTCGAGTTCTGCGCCGAACACGGGCTGTCGTACGACATCTGCGGCAAGCTGATCGTGGCCACGGACCCGGCGGAGTTGCCGCGGCTGCACGCGCTGCACGAACGGGCGGTGGCCAACGGCCTGCCGGTGCGGCTGATCGAGGCGGCGGAGGCCGCCGAGTACGAGCCGCACGTCGCGGCGGTGGCCGCGCTGCACGTCGCCTCGACCGGCATCGTCGACTTCGGGGCGGTCTGCCGCACGCTCGCCGGGCTGCTCGCCGCCGGGGGCGCCGACCTGCGTACGCGCACCGAGGTGACCGGGGTCGCCAGCCGGCCCGAGGGCGTGGTGGTGAACACCACCGGCGGCGACGTGGTCGGCGACGTGCTGATCAACTGCGCGGGCCTGCACGCCGATCGGATCTCCCGGCTGGCCGGGGTGCCGACGCCGGTGCGGATCGTGCCGTTCCGGGGCGAGTACTACGAGCTGACCCCCCAGCGTCGCGGTCTGGTGCGCGGGCTGATCTACCCGGTGCCGGATCCGCAGTTCCCGTTCCTCGGGGTGCACCTGACCAAGATGATCGACGGCAGCGTGCACGCCGGCCCGAACGCCGTGCTGGCCACGGCCCGGGAGGGCTACTCGTGGGGGCGGTTCAGCCCGCGCGACGTCTGGGACGAGCTGACCTACCGGGGCCTGTGGGCGCTGGGCCGCCGGCACTACCGGTACGGCCTGACCGAGGTGGCCCGGTCGCTGTCGAGGAAACGGTTCGCCGCCAGCCTGGCCCGGCTGGTCCCGGAACTGACCACGGACGACATCGTCCGGGCCGGCGCGGGGGTGCGCGCCCAGGCGATCCGGCCCGACGGCGGCCTCGTGGACGACTTCCTGATCGTCGAGGCGGACCGGCAGGTGCACGTGCTCAACGCGCCCTCCCCCGCCGCGACCAGCTCGCTGGAGATCGCCCGGCACATCGTCTCCCGGCTGCCGCTGGACGCGCCGCGCTGACGCCCGCGGCCCGGCGGTAGCCGGGGCCGGGGGCCGGGCACGTCGCGCGGCGGCCGTGGCCGGGCCCCTCGGGGGTGGGGTCGGCGGCGCGGCCGCGCGGAGGCGGACCGGCTCAGGCGGGGGCGGCGGGCAGGACGGCGCGCTGCCGGGGCGGGGTCGGGGCGGCGCCGAGCCCGGCCGCCACCGCCTCGACCAGCGCGTCGAGGTACGCCTCGGTCGGCGCGGTGCGGGCGATGGCCAGCCGCCAGTACAGCGGCCCGACGATCAGGTCCACGGCCGCGTCGGGATCGGTGTCGGCCGGCAGCTCGCCGCGCCGGACGGCCCGGGCGACGAGCGAGCCGCCGATCTCCTGCTGCTTGGCGCGCAGCAGCGCCTGCAGGGTCTCGTCGATCTCCGGGTTGCGGGCCGCCTCGGCGAGCAGGTCCGGGATGATCTGCGAGGCGAGCGGGTGGCGCAGGGCGTGCGCCAGCACCTGGAACAGCAGGGTGAGGTCGCCGCGCAGCGTGCCGGTGTCCAGCGCGGGCAGCTTGCTGCCGGCGGCGGCGGCCACGACCTCCAGCACCAGCTCCAGCTTCGAGCTCCACCGCCGGTAGATCGCCGTCTTGCCGACCCCGGCCCGGCGGGCGACCGCCTCGATGGAGAGCCGGCCGTAGCCGACGGCGGCGAGCTCCTGCATCAACGCGCGCCGGATGGCCGTGGTGATCTCCCCCCGGAGCACCGCCGCGCCCGCCGGCCGGCGCCGCTTCCCGCTGGTCACGTGGCTCTTCTCGGCTGTCACGTGGAACAATGTAGCGCAACGACGGTACGGTTGCGTCCCGACGTGTTTTGGACTACCTTCCACGCAGCGACGAGGCGGCGCTCCAGGCACCGGCCACGCTCGATATCGTTCACGCGCATCCCGTTGCCCCACAAGATCGGAGCGCCCATCCCATGGCCAACACCGCGCTGGCCGACCCCGACGCCGGCCTGCCCCAGGCGCAGCTGGCCGCCCGGTACGGGCTGCGGGTCGCCGGCGAGCGGCCGCCCCTGGCGGAGTACGCCCGCCGACTGTGGGCGTACCGGCACTTCATCGCCGCGTACTCCAACGCCAAGCTGGTCGCCTCGTTCAGCAACGCCCGGCTCGGGCAGCTGTGGCAGGTGCTCACCCCGCTGACCAACGCCGCGGTCTACTACCTGATCTTCGGCCTGGTACTGGACCAGAAGAGCATCCCGAACTTCATCGCGTACCTCACCACCGGGCTGTTCATCTTCAACTTCACCCAGACCACGGTGCAGAACGGCACCCAGTCGATCACGGGCAACCTCGGGCTGATCCGGGCGCTGCACTTCCCCCGGGCCTGCCTGCCGCTGGCCGTCATGCTCACCCAGTTCCAGCAGCTGCTGGCCTCGCTGCTGGTGCTCGTCGGCATCGTGCTGGTGACCGGCGAGCCGCTCACCGTCGAGTGGCTGCTGCTGGTCCCGGCGGTACTGCTCCAGGCCGTGTTCAACGCGGGGCTGACCATGGCGGTCGCCCGGATGGGCGCGAAGATCGCCGACCTCAAGCAGGTCATGCCGTTCGTCATGCGCACCTGGATGTACGGCTCCGGCGTGCTCTACAGCGTCGCCCTGTTCGAGGAGAGGCTGCCGGGCTGGGCCACCCGCCTGGTCGAGGCGAACCCGATGCTGGTCTACATCGAGCTGGCCCGGCACGCGCTGCTGGAGGGCGCGCCGCTGCTCAGCTCGTCGATGCTTCAGGCGTGGTCGTACGCGGTGGGCTGGGCGGTCGTGATGGGCGTCGGGGGTTTCATCTACTTCTGGCGGGGCGAACAGGAGTACGGCCGTGGTTGAGCACATCGAGGCGTCCAACGACGTCACGGTGACCCTGCCGAGGATCACCGAGCGCGTCCCGACCGTGGTGGTCGACGACGCGCACGTGATCTACCGGGTGCACAAGGGCGCCACGGGCGGCACCAGCCCGGTGGCCGCCCTGAGGCGGATCGTGTCCCGCACGTCCGCGCCGAACGTCCGCGAGGTGCACGCGGTCAAGGGCGTCAGCTTCACCGCGTACCGGGGCGAGGCGATCGGGCTGATCGGCACCAACGGCTCCGGCAAGTCGACCCTGCTGCGGGCCATCGCCGGCCTGCTGCCGGTGAACCGGGGCGCGGTCTACACGCAGGGCCAGCCGTCGCTGCTCGGCGTCAACGCCGCCCTGCTCAACGACCTCTCCGGTGAGCGGAACGTCACACTGGGTTGCCTGGCCATGGGCATGCACCCCGACGACGTCGCCCGGATCACGCCCGAGGTCATCGAGTTCTCCGGCATCAACGAGCGCGGGGACTTCGCCTCGCTGCCGATGCGGACGTACTCCTCCGGCATGTCCGCCCGGCTGCGGTTCTCGATCGCGGCGGCGAAGAAGCACGACGTGCTGCTGATCGACGAGGCGCTCGCGACCGGCGACAAGGGCTTCCGCAAGCGCAGCGAGCAGCGGGTGCGCGAGTTGCGGGAGAGCGCCGGGACGGTGTTCCTGGTCAGCCACCAGCTCTCGTCCGTCCGGGACACCTGCGAACGGACGATCTGGCTGGAATCGGGCGTGCTGCGGATGGACGGCCCGACCGACGAGGTGCTGCGCGCCTACGAAGATTTCACCAACAAGAAGTAGGGTCGCGTCAACCGTACGGTTTCGTGCGGATGTCGAGCCACCGCGTCGTCCCTGGGGGCGGCGCGGTACACGCGTTATCGTTCACCGGGCCGTCGAGCGGCCGTAACCCACCGTTGAGCATCCCTGGAAGTGAGGATCGGCAATGACGCAGGACCACACCACTGGCCCGGACGCCGCACCGGAGACCCCGTGGCGGCCCGCGCGCACAGTGGCGGTGGTGCTGGCCGGCGGCACGGGGACCCGGCTGGGCCTCGGCATCCCGAAGCAGCTGCTGAAGATCGCCGGCAAGCCGATCATCGAGCACACCCTGGCGGTCTTCGAGGCGGCGCCCGAGATCGACGAGATCATCGTGCTGATGGCCGCCGGGCACGTCGACGAGGCCCAGCAGATCGTCGACAAGGCCGGCTTCCGCAAGGTCAGCAAGGTCATCGAGGGCGGCGACACCCGTAACGCCACCACCCGGATCGCCCTGGACGCCGTCGGCGAGGGCGACGTCAACATCCTCTTCCACGACGCCGTGCGGCCACTGGTGAGCGCCCGCATCGTGCGCGAGTGCGTCAACGCGCTCTGGACGTACTCGGCCGTCGACGTGGCCATCCCGTCGGCCGACACGATCATCCAGGTCGACGAGAACGACTGCATCACCGACATCCCGGTGCGCTCCACCCTGCGCCGCGGCCAGACCCCGCAGGCGTTCCGCTCGGGCACGATCCGGGAGGCGTACCGGATCGCGGCGGGCGACCCGGACTTCGCCGCCACCGACGACTGCGGCGTGGTGCTGCGCTACCTGCCCGGCACCCCGATCAAGGTGATCGACGGCTCGGACGAGAACATCAAGGTCACCCACCCGGTCGACGTGCACCTGGCCGACAAGCTGTTCCAGCTCGCCGCCGCGCAGGCGCCCCGGCTCACCGACCAGCGCGCCTACACCGAGGAGCTGACCGGCCGGACCGTCGTCGTCTTCGGCGGCAGCTACGGCATCGGCCACGAGCTGACCGAGCTGGCCCGCGGCTACGGCGCGCAGGTCTTCCCGTTCAGCCGCTCCACCACCGGCACCCACGTCGAGCGCGCCGAGGACGTCGAGGCCGCGCTGAAATCCGCCTTCGAGGCCACCGGCCGGATCGACCACGTGGTCGTCACCGCCGGCATCCTGGAGAAGGGCGAGCTGACCGAGATGGACCAGGAGACGATGGACCGGGTCCTGAACGTCAACTTCGTGGGCCCGGTCACCATCGCCCGGCAGTCCCTGCCCTACCTGCAGCAGACCAAGGGTCAGCTGCTGCTGTACACCTCCAGCTCGTACACCCGGGGCCGGGCCCGCTACGCGCTCTACTCGGCGACCAAGGCCGCCCTGGTCAACCTGACCCAGGCCCTCGCCGACGAGTGGGCCGACTACGGCGTACGGGTCAACTGCATCAACCCGGAGCGCACCGCCACCCCGATGCGCACCAAGGCGTTCGGCGAGGAGCCGGAGCACACCCTGCTCGCCGCCGAGACGGTCGCCCAGTCGTCGCTGGACGTGCTGATCTCGGAGCTCACCGGCCAGGTCATCGACGTACGCCGGGCGCCGGGCGAGGCGCCCGCGGCGGGCATCCCCGGCCAGGCCGGCAAGCCGGCGACCCCGGCGGCGGCCGGCTGAGCCGCTGGCGGGTCTCTGGCGGGAGAAGCGGGTAGCGACATGCGTGGTGACCTGGTCAGGAAGCTCACCGCCCGGGCGGCGGCCACCGGCCTGGCGGTGCTGGCGTTCCTCGTCCTCGCGCTCACCGGCGCGACCGGCTGGGGGCTGGCGCTCGCGGTGGCCGCCCTCGCCGCCGCCGGCTGGGAGCGCCGGGTCCGGGCGGCGGCCGACAGCACCGCCGAGGCCGTGCTGCTCGCCGCCGGCATCCTGGTCGGATACGCCCGCCGGCTCGACGCCGGGTTCGACCCGGCCCTGGCCGTCACCGCGCTCGTCCTGCTGGGGCTCGTGCTGCTCGTCGGCCCGCTGCGGCAGGCCGGCAACCTGGAGACCCGGGCGGCCAACCTGCCGGTGCGGTCGTGGACCCCGCTGGTCGCCGCCCGCCTGGGCGACGTCCTGCTGGGGCTGCTCGCCGGCACCGCCCTGGCCGCCGCGCTCACGCTGCCCGCCGTGGTCCCGCTGGTGGCGGCCCTGCTCGTCGGCGGCGCCGCCGGGGCGGTCGCCCTGAACCTGGCCCTCCGGCGGTTCCGCCCGCCGGCGGGTGGCGGGGCGGTGACCCGGGCGCTGCGCCGCCACCAGCCGGAGTTCCTGCTGCACTTCTCCGCCCCGCCCGGCTCGGAGTACCAGGTCACCATGTGGCTGCCGTACCTGGAGCGGATCGGTCGGCCGTTCCTGGTGATGGTCCGGGAGCCGGAGTTCCTCGCCCCGATCGCGGCGGCCACCACGGCCCCCGTGGTCTACTGCCCGACCCTCAAGTCGATGGACGAGGCGCTGGTGCCGAGCCTGAAGGTGGCGTTCTACGTCAACCACGGGGCGAAGAACAGCCACTGCATCCGGTTCTCCCAGCTCACCCACATCCAGATCCACCACGGCGACAGCGACAAGGCGCCGAGCGCCAACCCGGTCTCGGCGGTCTTCGACCGGATCTTCGTGGCCGGCCCGGCCGCCGTCGACCGGTACGCCCGCGCCGGCGTGGAGATCCCGGCCGAGAAGTTCGTCGTGGTCGGCCGCCCCCAGGTCGAGTCGATCGAGGTACGCCCGACGCCCGCCACCGGCCTGCCGAACCCGATCGTGCTGTACACCCCGACGTGGACCGGGCACCACGCCGACGCGAACTACTGCTCGCTGCCGGTCGGCGAGACGATCGTCCGGGGGCTGCTGGCCCGGGGCGCCACGGTGATCCTGCGCGCCCACCCGTACACCTCGCAGAACCCGGCGTCGGCCCGGCAGCTCGCCCGGCTGGAGGAGCTGCTCGCCGCCGACCACGCGCGGACCGGCCGCCAGCACGTCTGGGGCGCGGCGGCCAGCCGGGGGTTGTCCCTGGTCGACTGCGTCAACCGCTCCGACGCGCTCGTCTCGGACGTGTCCGGGGTGATCTCCGACTACCTCTACTCCGCCAAGCCGTACGCGGTGACGGACATGGGCGGCGACGGCGACCGGTTCGTCGAGCGGTTCCCGCTGGCCGGGGCGGGCTACGTGCTGCACCGGGACGCGGGCAACCTCGACGAGGTGCTCGGGCGGCTGCTGGACACCGACCCGGCGGCGGCGGCCCGGTGGACGACGCGGGCCCGGTACCTGGGCGACTTCCCGGCCGAGGCGTACGCCGAGGCGTTCCTCGCGGCGGCCCGGCGGGAGCTGGAGCCGGGCGAGCGGAACGCGGCGCCCGCGCCGCGTGCCGCCGAGTCCGTCGCCCACGAGGGCTCCCCCTGTCCCCGACGGCCTGACCCGGCGCCCTCAGCCGCCACCGGCCGTCCTCGCGGCGCAGCCCGGCGTCCACCGCCGGGTCGTCGGGGGCGAGGGCCCGGACCGGGAGACGACACCGGGCGCCGGCTCGGGGGAGCCGGCGCCCGGTGTGGGGAGGAGGGTGTCAGGCCGAGTAGCCGCGGGTGGCGGCCCAGTTCGCCAGGGCGATCGTGCTGATCCAGTACGACGGCACGGCCGGGTTGGCCGAGTCGGCGATCTTCACCGTGCGGCCCTGGTCCTCGTACCCGACGACGGCGATGTAGTGGCCGCCGGGGAACGAGTGCCAGCCCCCGTCGACGTCGGTGGCGTCGCCGGCGATGTTCACCACGACGCCCCGCCCGGCCGAGATCGCGTTGACCACGTCGGACTGGAGCTGGTCCATCTGCGCCGGGGTGGCGGCGTTGCCCGGGATCATCCGGGTCTTGTACGGGTTGCCCTTGACCATCTGGTTGAGCACCCGGGTGGTGTCCTCGGCCGAGTTGGTGCCCATCTCGGTGGTGCCGAGCTTGGCGCCCAACGTGCCCTGGTCGCTGTCGATGCCGGTGGCCGAGAGCGCGTTGCGCACGGCGGCGGGACCGCAGTTGTAGTAGGTCGTCTGCGCCTGGTAGTCGTAGTCGAGGACCTTGGACGACGGCGGCTTCGGGGCGGCCGGCTTCGACGCGGTCGGCTTGGGGGCCGCCGCGGCAGTCAGGTCCGGGTTCGGCGCGGCCGAGGTGGCGCTCGGCGAGGCGCTGGGCGCCACCTCGGCCGCGGCCCGTGCCTGGCTCCGGGTCGCCGTGTCGTCGAGGCGGGGGGCGATCTCGGCGACGGCCGTCGTGGTCTGCCGGGGGGCGGCGGCGTCGTCGCCGTTGGCGAGCAGGGCCCCGGTGCCGGAGGCCAGCACGAGCGCCGCGGCCGAGCCGGCGACGAACTGGTACGGCCGCTCGGTGGCGAGACGGCGCAGCTGCCGCTTCAGGTTGTCGTTCACGCGTTCCTCCACGGGACGGACAACCAGGAGGTGTGATGGTGCTGCACGAGGATGGAACTCCTTCCGACACCGCCGACCGGGTTAGCTGACGGATTCGGGCGGGAAGATCGCCCTACCACGGGCCGCGGCCCGTGGATTCACCCCACACGTGCACTGGGTCCCCGGTTCGTGATGATCACGATTGAGCGGGTCGGCGCGGCGTCGCCTCTTGCGATCGGTTACCGCGCCGGACGGGCCGACACTACTGGCCGGTCGCTGGCCTGCCAACCCCACCCCACCTGCTTAAACATTTGCCGGCCGACTTTTTTGCGGCACATCTGGGAACTGACGTGACTCAATGGGATAGGCAGCCATTCCGACGCCGACGGTCGATAATCGGACAACCGGTACCGATCGTCGGGGAATTGCGGTCGGCGGGCGCACCGAATGGTGCCCGGCGCCCGTTTCCGGGGCGACGTGACCGGGCTCACGCGGCGAATCGGCCGCTCGGCCCAGGGAGCGGGCAGGGGGGGGCGGGTCAGCCGACGCGGGCCGGCCGCCACCACGCCGCCCGGGCGGGTCGCCGGGCCGCAGCCGCCGCAGGGGCGGCGAACTCCGGGGCGGGACGCGCCCGCTCGGCCGCGGTGGACGCCTCCGCCGCCAGCACCCGGGCGGCCTCGGCGGCCAGCTCGGCGTCGCGCCAGGCGGCCCGCTCCCGGTCTGCCGCCGCCAGGTAACCGGCCCGCCTGCCGTCCCGTACGGCACGGGCCAGCAGGACCTCCTGCTCGACCGGGTGCCGTCGAGGATCCCAGCAACCGCGTCCGGCGAAGACGTCGCAGAGTTGCCCGATCGACAGCTCGCCCCGCACGTGGGCGGCCGTGGCGGCATGGTGCAGCCAGCGCTCGCGGGCCGCGTACTCGGCGGGGGTGCGGGGGGTGCGCGGCGTGGGCAGGGCGCCCGCGCCCGCGAACCGGCGGGCGACGGTCTCCGCCGCGTCGTACGCCTGCCAGGCCCGCTCGACGGCCTCCTGGGCGGCGAGCCACGCGTCACGGCGGCGGCGGGCGGTCCGGGCGGCCCCGGCGGCGGCCACCGCCACCTCCTCGGCGTACCGGCGCAGGTCGGCGCGCTCCTCGGCGGCGGCGAGGTCGGCGGCGGACGGGACGAGGTCCTCCGCCGGCCGGTCCCGATGCGGGCGGGCGACCAGGACGGTGAGCACGGTCAGCGCCAACGCGAGCAGAACCAACCAGATGGCGGCGGCCTGCGGCACCTCGATCAGGAACTGGTAGAGGACGATGTCCATCGCGGCACCTCACGGGGGATGGATGCGGTAGCGGGTTCCGCGCCGCCGGA
This sequence comes from Micromonospora olivasterospora, assembly GCF_007830265.1. Taxonomy (NCBI): domain Bacteria; kingdom Bacillati; phylum Actinomycetota; class Actinomycetes; order Micromonosporales; family Micromonosporaceae; genus Micromonospora; species Micromonospora olivasterospora. The sequence goes on along the minus strand of NZ_VLKE01000001.1, from coordinate 4,564,734 downwards.
CCGGGTGGCCCGGCGACCCGGCCGAAGGCCGGGCCGGCGCGGGAAACGGGTGCTGCTGGAGCGTGGTGGGCGCGGGCTCCGCCCGCGGGGCGTCAGGCGCGCGGGGGCGCGCGGGGACCGGACGCGGCGGGGGCGAGCCCGCGCGGCACCCGGCCGGGCGCGGTCGCCCGGGTCACGGCATGCCCGGCGCGGCTCGGCGGCGGGAGCGCCTCGGCCGGCAGTGCGACACCGGGGTCGGTGCTCGCCGTCGCCGGGCCGGCGGGCCGGTCGCCGACGCTGGGGTGACCGACGGCGGCGACGCGCTCCGCGACGCTGACGGCGGCGACGGGGAGGCCGGCGGCCGGGGACCAGGCCGCGGCGGACGCGGGGGCGGCGACGGGGGCGGCGACGGGGCCACCGCGTCGAACGGCAGCGATCCGGCCCCGAGCGAGAAGGCGACGGCGACCGCGAGGCTGGCCAGCATCCGGGCGGCCCAGCGCGCGACCCACCACAGAGGACAGCTCGGCGAGTCGGGCAGCACCCGTCCACGCTACCGTCGCCGACCGTGCGGCGCACGGACGCCGGGCGCGTCGGCGTGTCCCGCCCGTCGCGGCTCGACGGTTGTCAGTCCAACCCCGGACGGGCCACCTCGGCCGCATATGGAGCTGCCCGCACAAGCGGGGCAGCGCCCGGGCGCAGCGGCGGGCCGGCGCAGCCCCCGGGGGCACCGTCCGGGCGCCGAACCGTCTCCGGGCGCACAGACGGGGCAGCTCCACAGCACCGACGGTCGGTGGGCCGGCACGCGTGGACGCTCGGCGGGACGGGGGCGGTCAGCGCTCCGGGAGGGCGACGTACTCGCGGGGGCGCTCGCGCGGGCGCGGGACCGGCGGCGGCGCGACGGCGGGCCCGCGGGCCCGGCGCTCGGGGGCCGGGGCCGCCGGGGCCGGCCGAGCCGGCGGGTCAGGGGCACCTCGACGAAGCGGTGCAGCAGCGCGGCCAGCCCCAGGTTCACCAGCAGGAACCCGACCGCGGCCAGCGGCCCCCACCAGCCGGGCAGGCCCGCGCCGAGCCGGCCGGCGAGCCGCAGGACGGTGATCATGACGAAGACGTGCACCAGGTAGAAGGCGAAGGAGACCTCGCCGAGCCAGACCATCGGGCGGGTGCGCCAGGGCGTCCGCGCGCCGCGCACGTCCGCGTCGGCCGCGGCCGTGATGACCAGCAGGTACGCCGCGGCGAGCAGCGCCGCCCAGAGCTCGGCGCGGACCCACTGGGCGGCGACGACCCAGGTGGCCGCGAAGATCAGGCTGGCCGCCGTGAGCCCGGGGCCCCGCCAGCGGCCCCGGCGCAGCAGCTCGGCCGCGGCGACGCCCATCCAGAACTCCAGCGAGCGCACGACCGGGAAGATCTGGGTGAACCACCAGGTGCTCTCCTGCGGCACCAGGCGCTGGCCGGGCCAGAGCGCCAGGATCAGCAGGGGCACCGCGACGACCACCGCCCACAGCGCCCCGGTGCGCGCCCGCCGCACCAGCGGCAACGCGAACGGCAGGCAGAGGTAGAAGAACAGCTCGCAGGAGAGCGACCAGCTCACCGAGTTGACGCTGTAGAAGTACCCCGGGGTCGGGTCCCAGGCCTGGACGAGCAGCAGGTTCTCCACGGCGGCGCGGACGTTCACCGGCTCGGCGAACAGCCAGACCCCGGTCAACAGCACCACCGCCCACATCAGCAGGTGGTTGGGGTAGACCTTGGCGAGCCGGCGGCGCCAGAAGTCCCGTCGGCGCTCCCCGTCCCGGGCCGACCAGACCAGCACGAAGCCGCTGAGGATGAAGAAGAACTCCACCCCGGACAGGCCGAGGGTGAACGCCCAGTCGACGACGGCCTGGTGCTCGGGCTCGGCGACGACCCGCATCGTGCCGACGTGGTAGCCGAAGACCAGCAGGGCCGCGACCCAGCGCAGCCCGGTCAACGAGGGTAGCCGGTTCGCCGGGCGGGCCGGCGCGTCGGCGCGGACGGCGGGGGCGCTGGTCATGCCGGGCACCCTACCGGGCGGCCGTTGCCTACCCGACCGGACGCCTTCGATGGCCTACTATTCCGGTTCCGGCGGCGACGGCGCGGACACGACGAGAGGGAAGCCCCCGATGCACAAGCGGATCCTGCTGCGGGCCAAGAAGGGGCCGTTCGACGTCTATTCTCCGGAGGAGACGTTCGAGCGCAACTGGATCGGCGAGAACGCGGGCAACCTCGTGTTCAGCCACGCGGCGCACAAGATCCTGCGGACGGCGACGGCGGAGATCACCTCGTCGGAGTTCCGGGCCAACCCGCACGACGCGGACGAGATCAACGAGCGGTACGACGTGTTCGTGGTGCCGCTGGCGAACGCGTTCCGGCGCAGCTACGCCCACCGGCTCGTCAACATGACCCGACTCATCGAGCGGCTCAAGATCCCGGTGGTGGTGCTGGGCGTCGGCGTGCAGACCGACGTCAAGGGCGACCGGGAGTACCTGCGCCCGATCGACGACGGGGTGAAGAGATTCGTCAAGGCGGTGCTCGACCGGTCGCACACCATCGGCGTGCGCGGCGAGATCACCGAGAGCTACCTGCGTGCGCTGGGCTTCTCCGCGGTCGAGGTGATCGGCTGCCCGTCGATGTTCCTACACGGCGACAACCTGCGCGTGGAGAAGAAGAAGGCCACGCTCACGGTCGAGGACCGGGTGGCGCTGACGATCTCCCCGTACGTCAAGTCGATGGCGAAGGTGATCGCCTCGCACCACCGGCGCTACCCGAACCTGCGGTACATCCCGCAGGACCTGAAGACCCTCGGCACGCTGCTCTTCGGCGACGCGCCGGAGGACCGGGGCAAGAGCGCGGCCATCCCGATCCACACCTCGCACCCGCTGTTCGTCGAGGACAAGGTGCGGATGTTCGTCGACCCGTGGACCTGGATGGACTACCTGTCCGGGTTCGACTTCAACTTCGGCACCCGCATCCACGGCACCATCACGGCGCTGATCGCCGGCACCCCGGGCTACCTGTTCGCGCACGACTCGCGCACCCTCGAGCTGGCCCGGTACTTCGACATCCCGCACCGGATCATGAAGGAGGTGCCGGCCGACGTCGACGCCATCGAGTTGCACGACGAGGCCGACTACACCGCGCTGAACAACGGGCACAAGGCCCGGTTCGAGACGATGATGGAGTTCCTGGCCAGGCACGACCTCGGCAACTCCTTCGCCGACGGCGACAGCGCCACCCGCTTCGACCGGCAGGTCGCCGCGACGACGTATCCCCCGGCCGTACGGGCGCAGACCGCCACCGACCCGGCGGAGCTGATCGCCCGCATCCAGTGGCTGCGCGACCGGAACGACGAACTGAAGGAGACCGTCACCGAGCTGGACGGGCGGCGGCTGCGGGTCCGGGTGCGGGCGGCGGTCGGCGGTCCGGTGCGCCGGATCCTCAACCGTTAACTCTCCGTCCGGCGGCTGTTCAGTCACCCCACGCCCGGCGGATACGCCAGGTTCCGAGGCCGTCCACCCGGGCGGTCGAAGGTGTCGGGCGTGGTCAATGAGCCGACGCGAAGCCCACTGCTGAGCATCGTCGTGCCCGTGCACGGCGTCGAGGCGTACCTGTACCAGTGCCTGGAGTCCGTCCTGGGTGGCCTGCCCGCCGCCGAGGCCGACGACGTCGAGCTGGTCGCGGTCGACGACGCCTCCCCGGACCGGTGCGGGGAGATGCTGCGGTCGTACGCGGCCGGGCGGCCCCGGGTCCGGGTGGTCGAGCTGACCCGCAACGTCGGGCTCGGCCTCGCCCGCAACGCCGGGCTGGAGCTGGCGACCGGGCGGTACGTCTGGTTCGTCGACAGCGACGACTGGCTGCCCCCGGGCAGCGTGCCGGCCGTGCTGGACCGGCTGCGCCGCGACGAGCCGGACGTGCTGCTCCTGGACCACCTGCGGGTGCACGAGAACGGCCGGCTGGAGGTCGACGCGAGCAGCCACCTGCTGCGCGGGGTCGCCGGGTGCGTCCGGCTGGCCGACCGGCCCGAGCTGCTCCGGGTGCAGCACACGGCGTGGAACAAGGTAATCCGGCGGGCGTTCCTCGACGAGCTGGGCCTGCGCTTCCACCCCGGCTGGTACGAGGACATCCCGTTCAGCCACCCGCTGCTGATCGCCGCCGAGCGCATCGCGGTGCTGGACGAGGTCTGCTACCGCTACCGGCAGGGCCGCCTCGGCGCGATCACCTCCACCCGCAGCCGCCGGCACTTCGAGGCCTTCACCCAGTACGAGCGGCTGCACGAGTGGGTGGCCCGGAACGTCACGCAGGAGTGGATCCGCACCGACCTGTTCGCCCTGATGGTCAACCACTACCTCGTCGTGGTGGGCAACGAGGGCCGCGTGCACCCGCGGCTGCGGCGCGCCTTCTTCCGCCGGGTGGCCGCACACTACCGCCGGTACCTGCCGACGGGCGGATATCCCCGCCCCGACGGGGTGGCCGGGCTGAAGCACCGGCTGGTCGCCCGGGACAGCTACCTCGCGTACAGCATGCTGCGGCGCGCCCACCGGCTGGCCGGCCGGCTGCGTCCCGCCCGCGCCGCCGAGCCCGCGCCCGCCGGGGCGGCCCCGACGGTGGGCCCGCCGGCGAGCCCGCCGCCGCCGAGCAGCCCACCGCCCTGGTGGGCCGGGGATGAGCGCGACCGCGACCCGGGCCGCCGACCGCCTCCGCCCGGCCGGGGACGCCGACCTGGCGACGATCCTGCGCTGGCGCAACCACCCGCGGGTCCGCGAGGTCAGCCTCACCCGGCACGAGATCAGCCCGGCCGAGCACGCCGCCTGGTGGGCGGTGGTACGCGCCGACCCGGACCGGCGGCTGCTGGTGCACGAGCACCGGGGCGAGCCCTGCGGAGTGGTCACCTTCTCCGGGGTGGCCAGCCGGGAAAAGGCGCTGACCTGGGGCTTCTACCTCGACGTCGAGGGGCTGGACGCGCGCGGGCGGCTCATGCCGGCGTGGCTGTCGCTGGAGCGGGCGGCCATCGCGTACGCCTTCGACAGCCTCGGCGCGCGGACCCTCGGCGGGGAGACGCTGGCCACCAACCGACCGGTGCTGGCACTGCACCGGCGCTTCGGATTCGAGATCGTCCGGCGCTACGAGCGGGACGTCGACGGCACTCCGCACCGGGTGGTGTGGACGGAACTGAGCAGGAGACCATGACGGCGACAGTGAGGATCGGGCCGCACGCGGTCGGCGCCGGGCAGCGGCCCTTCGTGGTGGCCGAGATGTCGGGCAACCACAACGGCGACCTGGACCGGGCCCTGGCGATCGTGGACGCGGTCGCGGCGAGCGGGGCGCACGCGCTCAAGCTTCAGACGTTCACGCCGGACACGATCACCATCGACGTGGACGCGCCGGATTTCCGGATCTCCGGCGGGCACGAACTGTGGGGCGGCGAGCGGCTCTACCAGCTCTTCGAGCGGGCGCACACCCCGTACGAGTGGCACGAGCCGATCTTCGAGCGGGCCCGGCGCCACGGTCTCACGGTCTTCTCCTCGCCGTTCGACGCCACGGCGGTGCGGCTGCTGGAGGAGTTGGACGTCCCGGCGTACAAGATCGCCTCGTCGGAACTGGTGGACCTGCCGCTGATCCGGCTGGTGGCCAGCACCGGCAGGCCGCTGGTCGTCTCCACCGGGATGGCCACGATCGGCGAGATCGACGCGGCGGTCCGGGCCGCGCGCGACGGCGGCGCCGGCGGCATCGTCCTGCTGGCCTGCACGGCCTCCTACCCGGCGCCGCCGCAGGACAGCAACCTGCGCCGGCTGCCGGTGCTCGCCGACGCGTTCGGCGTGCCGGTCGGGCTCTCCGACCACACCCCCGGCATCGGGGTGCCGGTCGCCGCGGTCGCGCTCGGGGCCTGCCTGATCGAGAAGCACGTCACGCTGCGCCGGGCCGACGGCGGCGTGGACTCGGACTTCTCGCTGGAGCCGGCCGAGCTGGCCGAGTTGCGGGTGGAGTCCGAGCGGGCCTGGGCGGCGCTGGGCACCACGGCCGTCGGCCCCACCCCGACCGAGCGGGAGGGACTGCGCTTCCGCCGCTCCCTGTACGTGGTGGCCGACGTGCGGGCCGGCGACCCGGTGACGGCCGAGAACGTCCGCTCGATCCGGCCGGCGGGCGGGCTGCCGCCGGCCGACCTCGACCGGGTGCTCGGCCGCACGTTCCGCCGTGACGTGCCCCGGGGCACCCCGCTGGGCTGGGACCTGATCTGACGGGGTTCGGCCCAGTTCACCGCGAGCGTCGTACGCGTTCACCGGGTGGCGTGGGCCCGTTAACCCGCCCCGCCTAGCGTCACGAACCGTCCGCCGGCCGGCAGGCCGAGAACCACGACCATCGGAGCACCAGTTGAGCGAGTTGAACGGGTCGTCCATTCTGATCACCGGCGGAACCGGCTCCTTCGGCCGCACGTTCCTGCGGCACATCCTGGCCGAGGCCGACCCGGCCCGCGTGGTGGTGTTCTCCCGGGACGAGCTCAAGCAGTACGAGCTGCGCCAACAGCTCGGCGACGACCCGCGGCTGCGCTGGTTCGTCGGCGACGTCCGGGACCGGCAGCGGCTCACCCGGGCGATGCACGGGGTCGAGTACGTGGTGCACGCCGCCGCCCTCAAGCAGGTGGACACCGCCGAGTACAACCCCTCGGAGTTCATCGCCACCAACATCACCGGCTCCCAGAACGTGGTCGACGCGGCGATCGACGCCGGCGTGCGGAAGGTCATCGCGCTCTCCACCGACAAGGCGTCCAGCCCGATCAACCTGTACGGCGCCACGAAGCTCGTCGGCGACAAGCTCTTCGTCTCGGCCAACCACTACGCCGCCCACCACCCGACCCGGTTCGCGGTGGTGCGCTACGGCAACGTCGTCGGCAGCCGCGGCTCGGTGGTGCCGTTGTTCCGCCGGCTCGCCGCCGAGGGCCGCAGCCTGCCGGTCACCGACAAGCGGATGACCCGGTTCTGGATCACGCTCGACCAGGCGGTCCGGTTCGTCGTCGACTCGTTCGACCAGATGCGCGGCGGCGAGCTGTTCGTGCCGCGCATCCCGAGCATGCGGATCATGGACCTGGTGGCGGCGGTCGCCCCGGACGCGACGACCCACGAGGTCGGCATCCGGCCGGGCGAGAAGCTGCACGAGGAGATGATCGCGCCGGACGACAGCCGCCGGACCGTGCGCCTGCCGGACCGGTTCATCGTGCAGCCGACGATCGCCGGCTGGGGCTACCAGCCGCCCGCCGACTGCGAGCCGGTGCCGGACGGGTTCGCGTACCAGTCGGACAGCAACGACGAGTGGCTCAGCGTGGAGGGGCTGCGCGACATGCTCGGGGTCGCGGCGTGACGGCGCCGCTGCCGTACGGGCGGCAGTCCGTCACCGACGACGACGTCGCCGCCGTGGTGGCGGCCCTGCGCAGCGACTGGCTCACCACCGGCCCGCAGGTCGACGCGTTCGAGACCGACCTCGCGGCCTGGACCGGCGGGGCCGGCTGCGCGGCCGTGTCCAACGGCACCGCGGCGCTGCACGTCGGGTACGCGGCGGCCGGGGTCGGCCCCGGCGACGAGGTGGTGGTGCCGCCGATGACGTTCGTGGCGACGGCCAGCACGGCCGTGGCGCTGGGCGCGAAGGTGGTCTTCGCCGACGTGGAGCCGGAGACGTTCACGCTGGACCCGGCGGCCCTGTCCGCCGCGCTCACCGACCGGACGCGGGTGGTGGCGGCGGTCGACTACGCCGGTCACCCGGCCGACTACGACGCCCTGCGCGCGGCCCTGGCCGGCACGGACACGCTGCTGCTCGCCGACGCGGCGCACTCGATCGGCGCCACCTACCACGGCCGGCCGGTGGGTTCGCTGGCCGACCTGACCACGTTCTCGTTCTTCCCGACCAAGAACCTGACCACCGCCGAGGGCGGCGCGGTCTCCGCCGCGGACCCGGCGCTGCTGGGCCGGGCCGCCGGTTCCGCAACCACGGCCTGGTCCGCGACCGCGCCGAGCAGCGCTGGCCGGACGAGGGCGGCTGGCACCAGGAGGTGCACGGGTTCGGGCTCAACTACCGGCTGCCCGACGTGCTCTGCGCGCTGGGCCGCAGCCAGCTGCGCCGGCTGGGCGGCTTCCTCGCCCGCCGCGCCGAACTGGTCGCCCGGTACGACGAGGCCCTGGCCGACCTGCCCGGGATGTCGATTCCGGGCCGGCGGGACTGGGCGAGGCCGGCCTGGCACCTGTACCCGATCCGGGTCCACGAGGGCCGCCGCCGCGCGGTGTACGACGCGATGCGGGCCGCCGGGATCGGGGTGCAGGTCAACTACATCCCCGCGCACTGGCATCCCGCCTTCGCCGACCTGGGCTACCGGCGCGGCTCCTGCCCGGTGGCCGAGGCGTTCTACGCCGAGCAGCTCTCCCTGCCGCTGTTCCCCGACCTCACCGACGCCGACCAGGAGCGGGTCGTCGACGCGCTGGCCGCCGCGCTGCACGCCGCCCCGGCCCGCGCCGCCGTCTGAGGGGCCACGCATGCACCACGCGAACCACTTCTACGGCCACGCGCACGTGCTGGCCCGCTACTGCGGGCTGGGCGACGGGCACCCACCGCGGATCAACGGGTACGTCCAGCACGGCTGGAACATCGGCGACGGCCTCGCCCCCGGCCACCCGTACGTGGCGGGGACGCCGAGCCTGCTGTGGTCCGAGCAGACCCGGCGGCGGGCCTGGTCGGTGGGGCGGCGCAACGTGGTGGTGATCGGCGCGCCGTTCGCGTACCTGCTGGCGCTGCGCCCCGACGACCCGCCCGCCGAGGAGCGGGAGGGCACCATCTGGTACCCGTTCCACGGCTGGGAGGGCCAGCACGTGCGCGGCGACCACCGCGCGCTGATCGCCCGGATCCGCGACACCGAGCCCGGCCCCGTCACCGTCTGCCTGTACTGGCACGAGTACGGGATGCGCCGGGTGCGCCGGCGCTACGAGCGGGCCGGATTCCGGGTGATCTGCCACGGCTACCGGGGCCACTGGTGGAGGGACACCGACCCGCTGTTCCTCGACAGGCAGCTCACCGAGCTGCGCCGGCACCGGCGGGTGGCCTCCAACCGGTTGACCAGCGCCATCTTCTACGGCATCGCGGCCGGCTGCGAGCCCGCCGTCTACGGCGACCCGATGGTGCTGGCCGACGAGGACCCGACGTTCGGGGGCACCGCCCGGATCCGGCGGCAGTGGCCGGAGCTGCACGGCGAGTCGGTGCACCTGCCCACCGCCGTCGAGGTCGCCCGCGCCGAGCTGGGCACCGACCACCGCTGCGTGCCGGCCGAGCTGCGGGAGCTGCTGGGCTGGGCGAACCTCCAGGAGGAACGAGTTGACGACTGAGACCGCGCCCCGGATCGCCCTGCCCGGCGGGGAGATGCTGGCCTGGTCGGACCTGCCCGAGCAGCGGCTGCCCGGCGGCGGGCCACTCGCGGCGCTCGCCGAGCGGGTGGTGCCGGCGGGCGCGCGGGTGCTGCTGGCCGGCCCGCACGATCCGGCCCTGGTCGAGCGGCTGGCCCACGCGCGGGTGACCTGCCTGCTGCGCAGCTGGCCGGACGGGGTGGCCCTGGCCGACCGGGCCGGCGGCGGGGTCTCCGTCGTGGTCGGCGGCCCCGGTGGGCTGCCCGCCGGCGAGGCTTTCGACGTGGTGATCGCCGCCTGCGGGCTGGACGCGATCGAGTCGGTGGAGGGGACCCGGGTCGGCTGGGACGGCCTGCTGGAGCGGCTGGCCGGCGCGCTCGCCCCGGGCGGGGCCCTGCTGCTGCGGCTGGACAATCCCGCCGGGCTGGACCGGCTGGTCGCCGCCACCCCCTGGTACGCCGGGCGCGACGACGCCGACTGGGTGCTCGGCGGGGCGCTGGACGCGGGGCGGCCGGCCAACCTCGACCAGCTCCGGGACCGGCTGGCCGGGGCAGGGCTGGCCACGGCCGGATGCTTCGCCGCGTACCCCGGCGCGGCCGCGCCGACGGCGCTGGTGGACGCCGCCGCGCTCGCCGGCCGCGGCACGTCGGGGCTGTTCGACGCGGTGCTGCACGGCGCGTGCGCCGGCGGCTTCGCCGGCCGGCCGGTGCTCCGGGACCCGGCGCGGCTGGCGGTCGACGCGCTGCACGCCGGCCTCGGCGCCGCGCTCGCGCCCGGGTGGCTGGTGCTGGCGCGGCGCGGGAACGACGCCCCGGAGGGGCTGCCCGCGGGGACCGCGACGGGGCTGCCGGTGGCGCTCGTGCAGACCGGGCCGCCCGGGATCGGCGTGGTCGAGGTGGTGGCGTCGGCCGTGGGCTGGCGGTGGCGGGTCGGCGGGCCGGTGACGGCGACGCCGGACGCGCCGTTCGCCACCCGCGAGGCGGCCTGGCGCGACCCGTCCGCGCTGACCGGGCCGGTGCCCGAGGGACGGCTGCTGCGTACGGTGCTGCTCGACACCTGCCTGCGCCGGGACCTCGACGCCCTGCGCCGGCTGCTGCGCGGGTACGCGGACTGGCTCGCCGGGCACGCCGACCACGCCGGCCGGCTCGGCGGCGCGATGGCCCTGGCCTCGCCCGACAACGTCGTGGTGGCCGACGCCGCCGGCCCGGCGCCGGTCTTCGCGGTGCTCGACCCGAGCTGGCGGGCCGCCGACGGGTGGCCGGTCGACGTGGCGCTGGCCCGGGGTCTGTGGCGGTTCGCCGCCGCCCTGACCACCGGCGGGTACGCCCACCCCTGGCCGTCCACGCTGGACGTGGCCGGGCTGACGGTGGTGCTCGGCGGGGCGGCCGGCCGGGAGCTGGACCGGGTGGCCGTGGCGGCGGCCGTCGACGCGGAGGTCGCCGTCACGGCGGCGCTGCGCGGGCTCGACGGTACGGCGCGGCACGCCCTCGCCGAGGAACTGCGGGCGGTCGAGCCGACCGCGCCGCCGCCCGGGCTGGACAGCCACCAGCAGCTGCGCGAGGCGTGGCTGCGGCAGAAGGACGAGCTGACCCGGCTGGCGGCCCTGCTGCGCTGGACCGAGGACCTGCTGACCTCGCGGGAGCGGGCGCTGCGCCGGGCCGAGGCCACGATCAACCTGCTCAGCGGCTCGCTCAGCTACCGGGTCGGCCGGCTCGCCATCGCCCCGGCTCGGCTGGCGAAGCGGGGCGCCCGGGCGGCGAAGCGGCGGGCGAGGACGGCGCTGGAGCAGCGCCGCGCGGCCGGGGATCAGCCTGTCAGGGCCGGCGAGGAGCGGCAGTGACCAGGATCGTCGGGGTCGTGCAGGCGCGGATGGGCTCGTCCCGGCTGCCCGGCAAGGTGCTGCGGCCGCTGGCCGGCCGCTCGGTGCTCGGGCGGGTGGTCCGCGCCGCCGCCGAGGGCGGGGTGCTCGCCGACCTGGTGGTCGCCACCAGCACCGACCCGGCGGACGACGCCGTGGTCGCGGAGTGCGCCCGGCTCGCCGTGGCCTGCCACCGGGGACCGGTCGACGACGTGCTCGACCGGTTCGTCGGCGCGCTGGACCGGCACCCCGCCGACGCGGTCATGCGGTTCACCGCCGACTGCCCGCTGCTGGACCCGGAGATCGTCCGGCTGGTCGCCGACGTGTACCGGGCGGTGCCGGGGCTCGACTACGTCAGCACCTCGATCGCGCGTACGCTGCCCCGCGGGCTGGACGCGGAGATCATCCGGGCCGACACGCTGCGTACGCTGCAGCGGATCGCCACCGACCACCACCGGGTGCACGTGACGTCGTACGCGTACACCCACCCGGAGCTGTTCCGGGTGCTCGGGGTGACGCTCACGCCGGACCGTTCCGCCCTGCGGCTCACCCTCGACACCGAGGAGGACTGGGCGCTGGTCCGGGCGGCGACCGACCACTTCGGCGACGTCAGCGTGCCGCTGGCCACGCTCGCCGACTGGCTGGACGGTCAGCCGGCGCTGCGCGCCCTGAACGCCTCGGTGCGGCAGAAGCGGCTGGAGGAGTCCTGAGCACGGTACGCGTCGGGGTGCGCTGCGACGCCGGGCCGACCCGCGGCGTCGGCCATCTGGTCCGCTGCCTCGCCCTGGCCGAGGAGTTCCTCGCCCGGGGCGCCCGGGTCGAGTTCTTCGGCACGGTCGAGGGGGTCGCCTGGGCGGTCCGCCAGCTCGCCGACCGGGGCGTGCCGCTGCACCCGGGGCCCGAGCGCCCCGAGGAGCTGGTCGCCGCGGCCCATCGGCACGGGCTGGACATGATGGTGCTCGACTCGTACGAGCTGGACCCTGCCGGGGCGGGGGCGCTGCGGGCGGCGGGGGTGGTGACCCTCGCGGTCGTCGACGGCGACACCCGGGGGCAGGACGCCGACGTCTACCTGGACCAGAACCTCGGCGCCGCGCACGGGCCGCTGCCCGGGCGGCTGCTCGCCGGGACGGCGTACCCCCTGCTGCGCGACTCCGTGCTGGCCGCGCGGCCGGCGGCGCCGCGCCCGGCGGCGGCGGTCGCCCGGCCCGGGTGCTCGCCTTCTTCGGCGGCACGGACGCGTTCGGGGCGGCGCCGGTGCTGGCCCGGGTGCTGCTCGCCACCGGGCACCCGATGGACCTCACGGTCGTCGTCGGCCGGCCCGACGTCGCGGCGGGGCTGGCGGCGCTGGTCCCGGGCCGGGGGCAGGCCGTGCGGCCCGTCCCGCCCACCGACGAGTTGCCCGCCCTGATCGCCGCCGCCGACCTGGTGGTCAGCGCGGCGGGCACGTCCACCTGGGAGCTGTGCTGCCTGGGCGCGGCGGCGGCGCTGGTCTGCGTGGTGGACAACCAGCGGGAGTCGTACCACCGGGTGGTGGCCGAGGGCGTCGCGGCCGGCCTGGGCGAGCTGCCCGCGCTGGCCGCCGCCGGCCTGGCCGGCCGGGCGGCCCGGGCCGAGGCCGCGCGGACGCTGCGCGCGCTGCTGGAGTCCCCGCGGCGGCGGGCCGCCCTGGCCGCCCGGGCCTGGTCGACGGTGGACGGTCGGGGCCGGGCCCGGGTGGCCGACGAGGTGCTCGCCCTGGTCGGCGCGCCGGCCCGCGGCTGAGCGGCTGCCCCGGTCGGGTCGGCCGGCCCCCGCCGACGTGCGCGGGCCCCCGGCCGACCCGGGGCTATTCGAGGCGCTGGAGGGTGACCCGTCCGGCGAGGTCGGGGCGGGCGGCGAGCAGCGCCTCGACGGTCCCGGCGGCGGCCGCGTCCGCGGCGACGAACCGGATCCGGCCGGGCACCTTCTCCACCACGGCGGCGGAGCGGGCCGGCTCGGCCAGCGGAAGCTGGTACACGGCCGGCCCGGACGCCCCGTGTGTGTCCTGGAGGGTGGCGACGAACAGGGTGGCGAGGTAGCCCTCGCGGCGGCGGCCGCTGACCACCACGGTCACCGCGTCCGCGTCGGCCGGCGCCCGGGTCAACACGCGGACCGTCAGGTCGGCCGCGCCGGGGCGGGCCAGCGCGCCCGACCACCAGGCCGCCGCCCAGGTCGTGGTGCGCTCGCCGAACGGCTGGGCGAAGATCCCGGTGCCGCGCGGCAGCCCGGCCAGCCCGGCGCAGGCCAGCACCACCGCCGCCGCGACGAGCGCCCGGCCCGGCCCGCCCCCGCGCCGCTCCCCCGTGGCGCGCCGCGGGGCGGGCAGCAGCAGGGTCGCCGCGCCCGCGCCGACGAGCAGCACGACCAGCAGCAGGTGCAGGGTCTTGCCGTAGTAGTAGCGCGGGTCGGTGCCGAGCGCGCGGAAGTAGAGCAGGAAGCCGCCGGCGAAGGCGAGCGCCGCGGCGAGCGCGCCCGCGTAGCGCCGCCAGACCGGCAGCCGCAGCCCGCCCGCGAGCAGGCCCGCGGCGACCAGGCCCGCCAGCGCCAGGAAGGCGTCGTAGCGGGGGAACACGCCGCCGCCGGTGGCCACGTTGTCCACCTGGTCGGTGCGCAGCAGGCCGGCGACCGCCGGCAGCGGGGTCAGGGCGGCGGTCAGCAGGGCGACCACCGCCAGCGCCACCGGGCGGCGGCGCAACCGACGCCGGTCGCGCACCAGCCAGGCCAGCGCGAGGACCGCGACCACCGGCAGGAACATCAGGTACGCGAAGCCGACCGCGACGCAGAGCGCACCGACCACCGCCAACTGGGTGCCGGTACGCGCCACCGGCCGGCAGGTCAGCGCCACCAGCAGCACCGTCGCGGCGAGCCCGAGGCTCTCGCCGGGGTAGCCGTACACGACGAAGCGGGCGAGTTCGGAGCCGAGGCAGGCGGCGGTGACCGCGCCGGTCAGGGCGACCGCGCGGGGCAGGTCGAGGCGCCGGCCGGCGAGCCGGTTCGCCGCCCAGGTGACGGCGAGCACGAGCAGCCCCCACGCGCCCAGCGACCAGCCGAGGTAGTGGTCGAGCGTGCCGGCCGGGCCGGCGGGCGCGGTCGAGGAGCGCAGGAAGCCGTCCAGCAGCGCCGCGGTGAGGTGGAAGCCCTGCGGGTACCAGACCATCCCCTCCGGCGCGATCCGGGCCGCCGCCGACGGGTCGGCGAACAGGTACCCGCCGGCCGCGCGGATGCCCTCCACCGTGGCCAGGTGCCGGCTGTTGTCCTCGCCGGTCATCGCGTACGCGAGCCGTCCCGCGAGGTCGCCCGCGCGCAGGTACGGCCAGGCCAGCGCCCCGGTGGCCAGCAGCGCGGCGGCGACCGGGAGCAGGTCGGCGGGGCCGGGCGGGGCAGCCGGGGCCGGCGGCCGGTGGCCGCCGCGACGCCGAGCAGGACGGTCAGCGCCGTGCCGGACACCGGTACCGGGTGCAGCCCCCACGGCCAGGCGGAGAAGAGCAGCCCGGCGGCACAGGTCGCGCCGAGCAGCAGCGCCCCGGCCAGCACCAGCCGGTCCAGCAGCGTCCGGCCGCCGCGCAGCAGGGCGGCGGTCAGCCCGAGCACCACCACCGGCAGCACCGCGGCGACCCCCAGGGCGTACGCGAGCAGGGGCCCCAGCCACGCGGCGGCGAGCCAGCCGACCAGCCGCGGGCGGCGAGCCAGCCGACCAGCCGCGGGCGGCGCGGCGGGCGGCGTGACCCGCTCCGGCGGGGCGGCCACCGGGGCGGCGGCGGGCGGGCTCTGCACGGACGGTCTCCTCGCGGCACCGGGGAATCCGCCCGGTGCCGGACGGAGCGGAACCACGCTAGGGCCGTCCCGGCTACGGGCGGCGACGCGCAGTTGTGCCGCAGGTGACCGGCAGGTGACGGATCCCCAGGAGTCGCACGCCTGTACGAACGGACGGTAGGGTGGGCGCGTGTCCGGTGCCGCCTACCAGCCGTCGATGCTCGACCTCGCCGTCGACGAGCCGTCCCTCGGCGCCCTCGCCGGCCTGCGCCGGCACCCGCTGAGCCGGGGCGCCTGGGTCGACCACCTCCCCGGCTGGGTGCTCGGCTCCGACCGGGTGCTGGAGGCGCTGCTCGCCGAGGTGCCCTGGCGGGCCGAGCGCCGCACCATGTACGACACCGAGGTCGACGTGCCCCGGCTGCTGTGCTGGTACGCCGCCCACCGGCCGCTGCCCCACCCGGTGCTCACGCGGGCCCGGGCGGCGCTGACCGCGCACTACGCGCCCGAGCTGGGCGAGCCGTTCGTGACCGCCGGGATGTGCCTGTACCGGGACGGCCGCGACAGCGTCGCCTGGCACGGGGACACTCTCGGTCGCTCCGCGCACACCGACACCATGGTGGCCATCGTCTCGTTCGGTTCGCCCCGGCCGCTGCTGCTGCGCCCGCGCGGCGGCGGGCCGAGCCTGCGCTTCCCGCTCGGCCACGGCGATCTCGTCGTGCTGGGCGGCTCCTGCCAGCGCACCTGGGAGCACGCGATCCCGAAGACGACCCGCGCGGTGGGCCCGCGGGTCAGTGTCCAGTTCCGTCCCGCCGGCGTCGCCTGAGCCCGGGGGCGGGCGGCGGTCGGCTCGCGGGGGCGGCGCGAGCGAGCGTCCGACGCGGCGGTGCGGCCGTTCGGGCCGGACCCCACAGCCGACAGCCGCCGCGGCGCGGAACCGCCGGGGGGTCAGCTCTCCGGAGTGGACTACAGCCAGTCGCCCGTCGTGTTACGGTCACTGCGCATCAGACCGTCCGTTTTGTCCGTTAGAGGAGCGTTCGTGCCTGCTGGACGCCTGACCGCCCGGCGGGCCGGTCGCGCCCTCGCCGACCTGCCGCGTCGGCACCTCGGACTGGTCCTGCTGCTGGCCGCAGGGCTCGCGCTGCGCGTCGCGATGATGGTCGCGTACCGGCCGGCGCTCTGGTTCCAGGGCGACTCGGGCGGATACATCCGCAGGTCGCAGCAGTGGCCCGAGCTGGAGCCCCGCTGGCCGTTCCCGTGGCTGATCAAGGCGTTCGAGTGGACCGGCACGCTCGCCTCGGTGGCGGCGGTGCAGCACCTCGCCGGGCTCGCCCTGGGCGTCGCGGCGTACCTGCTGCTGCGCCGGCTCGGGGTGGGGCCGTGGCTGGCCGCACTCGCCGCGGCGCCCCTGCTGCTCGACGCCACCCAGCTGACGCTGGAGCACTACCTGCTCACCGAGACCCTGTTCACCGCGGCGGTGGCCGTCGCCGCCCTGCTGCTGGTCCGGCGGGAACGGCCCGGCCCGGCGACCTGCCTCGGCGCCGGGGTGGCGGTCGCGCTCGGCATGGCCACCCGGCCGACCGGCATCGTCGCCGTCGCCCCGCTGCTGGTGTTCCTCGCGCTGCCGTGGCGCGGCTGGCCGCCGCCGGTGGCGTACCTGCTGGGCATCGTCGCGTTCTTCGGCGCGGTGTTCGTCGGCACCGGCACGGTCCGCGACGCGCTCGGCCTGGAGGGCGGGAAGTTCCTCTACGGCCGGACCGCGCAGATCGCCGACTGCGATCGGCTGGAGCTGCGCCCCGGCCTGCGCAAGCTCTGCCCGACGCAGCCGCTGGACCAGCGGCCCGAGCGGCCGGACTGGTTCATCTGGACCCGGGACAGCCCGATCCGCAACGCCGAGCGGCCCGCCGACCTCGACGAGTTCGCCCGGGAGGTGATCCGGCAACAGCCCGGCGACTACCTGGCGAAGGTGGCGTCCGACACCGCCCGGTACTTCTGGCCGACCCGGTTGGGCCCGGCGGAGGCGTGCCTGGCCAGCCTGTGGCGGCCGCGTCTCGCCCCGACCAACTGGGCGGCCGACTACGACTGCACGCCGCGCACCGCCGGCGCCGACTACCGGTGGCAGCCGACCCCGTCCCGGGACGTCGAGCCCAACGCCGCGAGCCGGATCATGCAGGCGTACGGCCGGTACGCCGTCACCCCGCCCCCCGTGCTGGCCGCGGCGACGCTGATCGCCCTGCTCGGGGCGGCGTGGCCGCGCCGGGGCGGGCTGCGGCTGAGCATGATCGCCCTGCTCTACGCGGCGATCGGCGCCGGGATCATGGTCTTCTCGGTCGCCACCTCGATGTTCGACCTCCGCTACGGGCTGCCCGCCCTGGCGTTCCTGCCGATCGCCGCGGCCGTCGGCTGGCAGCGGCTGCGGTCCGCCTGGACGGACCGGCCCCCGCCGGTCGACAGCGGATCGGAACGGCTCGCGCCCACCGCAGAAAGCAACGGGAAGCATGACGAAGCAACCGGAGATCGAGGTCACGGTGTTGTTGCCGTGCCTCAACGAGGCTGAGACGCTGGAGAGCTGCGTTCGCAAGGCGCTCCGCTCACTGGAGGAGTGCGGGGTCGTCGGCGAGGTCCTCGTCTCCGACAACGGCTCCACCGACGGGTCGCAGGCGCTCGCGGAGGCGGCCGGCGCCCGAGTGGTGCACGCCCCGATCCGCGGCTACGGCGGCGCCCTGCTGGGCGGCATCGAGCAGGCCCGCGGCCGGTACGTCATCATGGCCGACGCGGACGACTCGTACGCGCTGTCGGACCTCGGCCCGTTCGTCGAGGCGCTGCGCGCCGGCCACGACGTCGTGATGGGCAACCGGTTCCGGGGCGGGATCGCGCCCGGCGCGATGCCGCCGCTGCACCGGTACCTGGGCAACCCGGCGCTCAGCTGGCTCGGCCGGATGTTGTTCGGGCTGTCCCGGGTGCGGGACTTCCACTGCGGCATGCGCGGTTTCCACGCCGAGCGGATCCGCGCTCTCGGGCTGTGCATGCCCGGCATGGAGTTCGCCTCCGAGCTGGTGGTCCGTGCCGCGCTGGCCGGATACGACATCGTCGAGGTGCCCACCACCCTGTCGCCCGACGGCCGGTCCCGCCCGCCGCACCTGCGCACCTGGCGGGACGGGTGGCGACACCTGCGCCTCCTGCTCGTGTTCGCCCCGGGCAAGACCCTGGTCCGGCCAGGGGCCGCGCTGGCCCTCAGCGGGCTGGTCGGCGCGGGCGCGCTCACTCCCGGCCCGCTCAGTCTCGGGTCGGTCCGGCTCGACGTCAGCACGCTCGCCTACGCGTGCCTGATGGCGCTCGTCGGGATGCAGCTCGTCCTCTTCGGCGGCCTCGCCGAGATCTACGGCCGGCAGGAACGGCTGGTCCCGCAGCGCGCGTCGGACCGGTGGATCCGGCTGCTGCGGCTGGAGACCAGCGCCGCCGTCGGCCTGGCCCTGCTCACCCTCGGTGTCGCGGGCACCGTCGGCGCCGTGTCGTACTGGGGGCTGGACGGCTTCGGCGACCTGAACCCGAACGACACCCTCCGGGTGGTGCTGCCGTCGGCCACCGCCGTCGCGCTCGGCGTGGTGGTGCTCTTCTCCGGCCTGGTCGCCAGCCTGCTGACACTCCGCCCGGCGCACCCGTCCCCGGCGATCGTGCGACAGCCCCGCCCCGACGACCGGGACCGGGCGCTGACCGGCGGGTAAGCGGCCACGCCGCTCCGGGGCCGGCCGAGGGGCCCGCACGCCACCGTCGTCCGGCCCGCCGCGAACCAACCCGGCCCTGGTGCTAGAAACGACTCCCAGGGTCGATCACGCCCCCGTCACCTGGCACGACGACGCGAAGGGCGATCCACCTTGACCCAGAGCCCGACCGGGCCGCGCTCCCGCTGGTCCCCGTGGTCCCTGCACGGCGACGGCCGGTCCGTCCATCCCGGCGACGTGGTCCACCCCGACGAACGGCTCTCCTGGCCGCGCACCCTCGGGGTGGGCGTGCAGCACGTGGTGGCGATGTTCGGCGCCACGTTCACCGTGCCGCTGATCACCGGCTTCCCGCCGGCGACCACGCTGTTCTTCTCCGGCCTCGGCACCCTGCTGTTCCTGCTGGTCACCGGCAACCGGCTGCCGTCGTACCTCGGATCGTCGTTCGCGTTCATCGCGCCGGTGCTCGCCGCGAAGGCCGGCGGGGACATCGGTCCCGCGCTCGGCGGGATCGTGGTGGCCGGCGCGGCGCTGGCCCTGGTCGGCCTGGTCGTCCAGGTCGCCGGGGCCCGCTGGATCGACGCGCTGATGCCGCCGGTGGTCACCGGCGCGATCGTGGCGCTGATCGGGCTGAACCTCGCCCCGGTCGCCTGGGACGGCGGCGGCAGCGGCACCGGCGTCAGGGCCCAGCCGCTGATCGCCGTGGTGACCCTGCTGGCGATCCTGCTCGCCACGGTCGTGTTCCGGGGCTTCCTGGCCCGGCTGTCCATCCTGCTCGGCGTGGTGGTCGGCTGGGTGCTCGCCGCCGTGCTCGGCCAACTCGACCCGAAGGCGGTCGACGGGCTGCGCGAGGCGGACTGGGTGGGTCTGCCCCAGTTCCACGCGCCGCAGTTCAGCGTGCGGGCGGTCGTGCTGGTCATCCCGGTGATCCTGGTGCTCGTCGCGGAGAACGCCGGCCACGTCAAGGCGGTCGCCGCGATGACCGGCCGCAACCTGGACCGGGACATGGGGCGGGCCCTCCTCGGCGACGGCGTGGCCACCGTCCTGGCCGGCTCCGGCGGCGGCTCCGGCACCACCACGTACGCGGAGAACATCGGCGTGATGGCGGCGACCCGGGTCTACTCGACGGCCGCGTACTGGGTGGCCGGGGTGGCGGCGGTGCTGCTCGGGCTCAGCCCGAAGTTCGGCGCGCTGATCCTGACCGTGCCGGCCGGGGTGCTCGGCGGCGCGACCACCGCCCTGTACGGCCTCATCGCGATCCTCGGCGCGCGGATCTGGATCGAGAGCCGGGTGGACTTCCACGACCCGGTGAACCTGATGACCGCAGCCGTCGCGCTCATCGTCGGGGCGGCGAACTACACCCTGACGGCCGGCGACCTCTCCTTCAACGGCATCGCCCTGGGCACCGCCGCCGCCCTGGTGATCTACCACGGCATGCGCCTGGTCACCCACCTCCGCGGCACCTCACCGGATTCCCGCCGGGGCCCGGAACCCGAACTCTGACCGTCTCACGATCAAGAGGTTCGCGTCGCCGGGAAGCCCTCGGGCGACGCAAACCTCTTGATCGACACAGGGATCCGGGTCAGTCGCGCTCGATGAGGTGGCCGATCACCGTCGGGCCGAGCATGACCGCGAAGCCGGAGCCGTCGCGGCGGGGGTCGGCCGGCGGCAGCTCCACCGGCTCGCCGTTCTGCGTGCAGCCGACCGGCCGCAGGCCGACCCAGGCGACCACCAGGCCCGTCTCGCCCTTGAGGAACCGCTGCGCGCGCACCCCGCCGGTCGCCCGCCCCTTCGCCGGGTACGCCCCGAACGGCGTGACCTTGACCGTCGCGCCCGTCGAGGTGACCACCATCGGCTCGCCCTGCCCCGAGGCGTCGGTGCGGACCGCGCCGAAGAAGACGACCCGCTCCCCGGCCGGCAGGTTGATGCCGGCCATCCCGCCGCCCTTGACGCCCTGCGGCCGCACCAGGGACGCGTCGAAGCGCAGCAGCGACGCCTCGGACGAGACGAACGCCAGGGCCTCGCTCCCGTCGGTGAGCCAGGTCGCCCCGACCACCGCGTCGCCCTCGCGCAGGCCGATCACCTCGAACTCGTCCGAGCGGACCGGCCAGTCCGGGGCGCACACCTTCACCACGCCCTGCCGGGTGCCCAGAGCCAGCCCGGGCGAGCCCTCGGCCGTCGGGCCGAGCGGGGCCAGGCCGACCACCGTCTCGCCGGACTCCAGCGGCACCAGCTCGGCGGCGGACATGCCGCCGCGCAGCGACACCGTGCCGGCCTGCTCGGGCAGCACCGGCAGCGGCAGTACGTCGATCTTGAACGCCCGGCCGGCGCTGGTCACCAGCAGCACCCGGCCACGCGCGGTGGAGTGGACGACCGCGCGTACCGCGTCGTGCCGGACCCGGCCGTTGCGGCGGCGCCCCTCGGCGGTCTCCTCCGACTCGGCCGCGGTGCGGGCCACCAGGCCGGTGGCGGAGAGGATCACCTGGCACGGGTCGTCGGCCACCTCCAGCGGGCCGGCCGGCGCGGACGCGGCCAGCACCTCCTTGAGGTCGCCGTCGACCAGCGTGGTGCGCCGCGGCGCGCCGAACTGCTTCACCACCGAGGCCAGCTCGTCCGAGACGACCTTCCGCAGCACCTTCTCGTCGTCGAGGATCGTCGACAGCTGGGCGATCTCGGCGCGCAGCTGCTCCTGCTCGGCCTCCAGCTCCAGCCGGTCGTACTTGGTCAGCCGGCGCAGCGGGGTGTCCAGGATGTAGCCGGCCTGGATCTCGGAGAGCTTGAACCGGCGCATCAGGCCGTCCCTGGCGTCCTGGGCGTCCTCGCTGGCCCGGATCAGCTTGACCACCTTGTCGATGTCGAGCAGCGCGATCAGCAGGCCGTCGACCAGGTGCAGCCGCTCCTCGCGCTTGCGCCTCCGGTACGCGCTGCGCCGGGTCACCACCTCGTAGCGGTGCCGCAGGAAGACCTCCAGCAGCGCCTTCAGCCCGAGCGTCTGCGGCTGCCCGTCGACCAGGACCAGGTTGTTGACGCCGAAGGACTGCTCCAGCGGGGTGAGCCGGTAGAGGTCGGCCAGCAGCGCCTGCGGGTTGACGCCGACCTTGCACTCGACGACGAGCCGGGTGCCGTTCTCCCGGTCGGTGAGGTCCTTGACGTCGGCGATGCCGGTGAGCCGCTTGGTCTTGTTGACCTCGTTGGTGATCGCCGCGATGACCTTCTCCGCGCCGACGCCGTACGGCAGCTCCACGACCGTGATCGCCTGCCGGCCCCGGCTGCCCTCCAGCGGGCCGATCTCCACGCGGGCGCGCATCCGCACCACGCCGCGCCCGGTCTCGTAGGCCCGGCGCACCTCGTCGAGGCCGAGCAGCAGGCCGCCGGTGGGCAGGTCCGGGCCGGGCACGAACTCCATCAGCTTGTCGAGCGTGGCGTCCGGGTGGTTGATCAGCCAGCGGGCCGCCGAGACGACCTCGCCCAGGTTGTGCGGGATCATGTTGGTGGCCATCCCGACCGCGATCCCGGACGCGCCGTTGACCAGCAGGTTGGGGAAGGCGGCCGGCAGCACCGTCGGCTGGGTGAGCGAGCCGTCGTAGTTCGGCTCGACGTCGACGGTGTCCTCGCCCAGCTCGCCGACGAGCAGCATCGCCTCCCGGGACATCCGGGACTCGGTGTAGCGCGCGGCGGCCGGGCCGTCGTCCGGGCTGCCGAAGTTGCCGTGCCCGTCGATGAGCGGCACGTTGAGCGAGAAGTCCTGCGCGAGCCGGACCAGGGCGTCGTAGATGGCGGTGTCGCCGTGCGGGTGGTAGCGGCCCATCACGTCGCCGACCACGCGGGCCGACTTCACGTACGCCCGGTCGGGGCGGTAGCCCGACTCGTGCATCGAGTAGAGGATGCGCCGGTGCACGGGCTTGAGCCCGTCGCGGGCGTCGGGCAGGGCGCGGGAGTGGATGACCGAGAACGCGTACTCCAAGTAGGAGTCGGAGACCTCGGTGACCAGCGGGTTGTCGAAGACCCGGGCGCCGGCCTGGTCGAAGGCCGACAGCTCGACCTTCGCAACGGATTCCTTGCGGCGTGCCATCGTTCAGCGTCCTTCCCGGCGCGCGGCCAGCGCGGTCAGCGTGGTCAGCGTGGTCATGCGTCGATCGCCTCGCGGTCGACCCGGTCGGCGGAGTCGATCAGCCAGTTGCGGCGGGGCTCGACCTTCTCCCCCATCAGCAGCTCCAGGATCCGCTCGGCGGCCTCGACGTCGTCGAGGGTGATCCGGCGGACCGCCCGCGTGGCCGGGTTCATCGTGGTCTCCCACAGCTCGTCGGCGTCCATCTCGCCGAGGCCCTTGAACCGCGGGATCGGGGTGACGACCTGCTTGCCGGCCTTCTCCAGGCGGCGGACCGTCGACTCCATCTCCGCCTGCGTGTACGTGTAGACCGTCTGCGGATTGCGCCCCTTCGTCGTGATCTTGTGCAGGGGCGGCATCGCCGCGTAGAGCCGGCCGGCCTCGATGAGCGGGCGCATGTACCGGGCGAACAGCGTGATCAGCAGCGTACGGATGTGCGCGCCGTCGACGTCGGCGTCCGCCATGATCAGCACCCGGCCGTACCGCAGCGCGGACAGGTCGAAGGTGCGGCCGGAGCCGGCCCCGAGCACCTGGACGATCGCGGCGCATTCGGCATTGTCCAGCACCTGCTGGAGGGTCGCCTTCTGGACGTTGAGGATCTTGCCCCGGATCGGCAGCAGGGCCTGGTACTCCGACGAGCGGGCGAGCCGGCCCGTACCCAGGGCGCTGTCGCCCTCGACGATGAACAGCTCGCTGCGGTCGATGCCCGCCGAGCGGCAGTCGACGAGCTTGGCCGGCATGGCCGCGCCCTCCAGGGCGGTCTTGCGCCGGGCGGCGTCCTTCTGCTGCTTCTGGGTCAGCCGGACGCGGGCCGCGTCGACGATCTTCTGCAGCACCGTGCGCGCCTCGGCCTTGGTGCGGCGGTCCTCCAGCCACGCCTTGAGGTGCGCCTCGACCAGCCCCTGGAGCACCTTCGTGATGCCGGCCGTGGACAGCTCGTCCTTGGTCTGGGAGGTGAACTGCGGCTCCGGGATGCGCACGTGCACCACGGCCGTCATCCCCTCCAGGACGTCGTCCAGGGTGGGCGCGTCCTCCTTGGGGCGCAGCAGGCCCCGCGCGTTACGGGCCGCCTCGGCCAGCGTACGGGCCAGGGCCCGCTCGAAGCCCTTGCGGTGGGTGCCGCCGTGGGCGTTGCGGATGGTGTTGGTGAAGCACTCGACGGTGCGTTCGTAGCCGGTGCCCCAGCGGAACGCGATCTCGACCTCGGCCCGCCGCTGCACGTTGGACTGCATGACGCCGTTGGCGTCGGCGGCGTTCTCCCGGTAGGTGCCCTCGCCGGTGACGAGCAGGGTGCCGGAGACCGGCCGGTCGCCGGCCGGGGCCAGGAACTCCACCATGTCGGTCAGGCCGTCGGGGAAGTGGAAGGTCTCCTCGGCCGGCTCCTCGCCGGTCTCGTCGCGCAGCAGGTAGCGGACGCCGGGGACGAGGAACGCCGTGTTGCGCAGCTTGAGCCGGACGGCCTCGGCGTCCAGCGCGGCGCCGGTCTCGAAGTAGCGGGCGTCGTGCCAGTAGCGGATCGAGGTGCCCGTCCGCTCGCCGCGCTTCATCGCGCCCACGACCTGGAGGCCGGGACCGGCGGTGAAGGGGGCGTCCGGGCCGGGGCCGTCGAAGATTCCCGGTACGCCGTGCCGGAACGACATCGCGTGCACCTTGCCGCCCCGGCGGACCGTCACGTCGAAGCGCCGGGAGAGCGCGTTGACGGCGGACGCGCCGACGCCGTGCAGGCCGCCCGAGGTCTTGTATCCGGAGCCGCCGAACTTGCCGCCCGCGTGCAGCCGGGTGAGCACCAGCTCGACGCCCGAGATGCCCGACTTCGCGTGCACGTCGGTCGGGATGCCCCGGCCGTCGTCGTCGACCTGCACCGAGCCGTCGGCGTGCAGAATCACCGCGATCCGGGTGGCGTGACCCGCGACACCCTCGTCCGTCGAGTTGTCCAGGATCTCGTTGACGAGGTGACCCACGCCACGGCTGTCGGTGGAGCCGATGTACATACCGGGGCGCTTGCGGACGGCGTCCAGCCCCTCCAGGTGCGTCAGGTCGTCGGCCCCGTAGAGGGTCTCAGGCTGTGCGGTCAACTGGTCGTACTCCCAGGTCTCGGCGGTGTGGTGCCGCTCACCGGCGGCCGGGCCGGGGACGCGGGCGGCGCCCCGGGGCGCGCGATCACCTCGCGCGGCGCGCCGCAGCGAGCCTAACCGGCAGGTGGGACAGGACGTCGGCGCCCCGCAGTCAGGGCCGCGCATCGCTGGCGGGAGCGGGCCGCCGGGGCGGCCGGAGGGCGCGTACGGAAGGCGTCAACGCCGCCGGGCCGCCGATTCATCCCGACCGCCGTGGCCGGGCGGCGGGCCTCCCGAACCGGGGGGGTGTGCGAGGGGTGACCTCTCGACGACAAGGTGCCCTTCCCCTCCCGCCGGTTAGCCGGCGGAGCCGAGGGTACGGACGGATGGGTGCCCCGCGCCTGATGGAGGAGGAGAAGCATGCGGATCGGGATGATCTCAGTACACCCCAGTCCCCTCGCGGTGGGAGGCGGGGACGACGCCGCCGCGCGCGGCACCCACCTGGCGGACCTGGCGGCGGCGCTGGCCGGCGCGGGCCACGACGTGCGGGTCTACACCCGCCGGGACTCCCCCGCGCTGCCGGAGACGGTGTCCACGGCGGACGGCTACCAGGTGGTGCACGTGCCCGCCGGCCCACCGGACCAGGTGCCGGTGGACCAACTGCTGCCCCACCTCGGCGAGTTCGGCCGGTGGCTGGCCGGTCAGTGGCGCGACGGGGTGTGGCTGCCCGACGTGGCGCACGCCCACTACTGGACGGGCGGGCTGGCCGGCGTACACGCCGGCCGCCGCGCGGGGGTGCCGGTGGTGCTGACGTACCACGGGCTGGGCGCGGTGCGGCGGCGGCACCACGGCGGCCGGGACGCCGGCCCGCCGGGCCGGGTCGGCTACGAGCGCGCGTTGGGCCGGGCCGTGGACCGGGTGGTCGCGCAGTGCCAGGACGAGGTGGGTGAGCTGGTGCGCCTCGGCGTGCCCCGGTCCCGGATGGCGCTGGTCCCGGGCGGGGTGGACGAGCGGATCTTCCGCCCGGACGGCCCGGCCGTCCCGCGCGATCCGGACCGCCCCAGGCTCCTGACGGTCGGCCGGATGGTGGAGCGCAAGGGCTTCGCGGACGTGATCCGGGCGCTGCCCGCCGTGCCGGACGCCGAGTGCGTGGTCGTCGGCGGCCCGCCGGCCGCGCGGCTGCCCGCCGACGCGTTCGCCCGCCGGCTCGACGCGCTCGCCCGGTCGTGCGGCGTCGCCGACCGGGTACGGCTGGTCGGCGCGGTGGCGCGCGAGGAGATGCCGGCCTGGTACCGCTCCGCCGACCTGCTGGTCGCCGCCCCCTGGTACGAGCCGTTCGGCCTGGCCCCCCTGGAGTCGATGGCGTGCGGGGTGCCGGTGGTCGGCACGAACGTCGGCGGCATCGCCGACACCGTCGTCGACGGCCTCACCGGCGACCTCGTCCCGCCGCGCGACCCGCGGGCGCTGGGCACCGCGATCCGCCGCCTGCTCGGCGACAACGTCCGTCGCTTCGCGTACGCCACGGCGGCGCTGGACCGGATCCGCAGCCGGTACTCCTGGAAGCGTTGCGCGGAGCAGCTCGGCGCCGTTTACGGGGCGGTCGCGGGCGTCGCCCGGCCCGTACCCGCCGTGGCCTGACCGGGCGGGCCGACATTCCGGTCTCCTCCCGCTCGTCGTTCCGACCGTGGCCTACCCGCACGGGCCCGGTCGACTCCTGCCCGGACCCGACGACCACTCGCGGGAAGCCCCGCGGTGCGACGCGTACTCACGCGTACGGCGGGTATGCGGCACCGCCCGTACGGTGGAAGGGGATCAGATGTCCGAAACGCACACGGCACTGCGTTCGATGCACGACCTCGGGCTGGCCGCCTGGTTCGGCGGCTCGCTGATGGGGGCGCTGGGCGTCAACAGCGCGGCGACCAAGGTCAACGACCCGTCCCAACGGCTTCCGGTCGCCTCGGCCGGCTGGGCCCGGTGGACCCCGGTCAACGCCGCCGCGATCGGCGCCCATCTGACGGGCGCGGTCGGCGAGCTGGTCACGGAGAGCCCCCGGATGGCCGTCCAGCGCGGGGTGGGCCGGGCCAGCACGCTGAAGACCGGCCTGACGCTCGGCGCGCTCGCGGTCACCGGGTACAGCCGGCTGCTCGGGATGCGGCTGGAGAAGGCGGGCGGACCGCCGGTCGATGGGACGACGGAACCGAACTCCCACACCCCGGCGAACGTCGCCTCCTGCCAGCGGCAGATGAAGCTGCTCCAGTGGGCCGTACCGGTGCTCACCGGCGCGCTGGTCGTGGTGACCGCGTACATGGGCGAGCAGCAGAAGCCCGGCCGGGTGTTCCGGGGGATGCTGGCCCGGGTGGGCATGCTGGGCGGCGCGCCGAGGACCATGGGCAAGATGGCGGCGATCAGCATGGCGACGCGCCGCATGGCCATGAGGGGCGGCCCGTCCAGCATGCCGAAGACCATGGGAAAGGTGGCGGCGCTCGGCATGGCCAAGCGCCGGATGGCCGGGTCCGGCCGCTGACCGCCGGGCCGCTCATGCCCCGGTTCGGGGCATGAGCGGCGCCGGGGCGGGCAACCAGCACCGGTACGGCAGACCCGACCAGCGAGGTGGCCATGACGAGCAGGGACGGATCGACCAGCGGCGGGATCACGCCCGGGCCCCAGGCCCCCGGCCCGTACGGCACCAGCGGAGACGACTTCGACGCCGGTCCGCCGTGGGGCGCCGGCGAGGACTCGCCGATGGACGAGGGCAGCGAGCAGACCGCCGTGGCGCCCGGTGGCCGGGGCGACCAGCGGGCCGGCGAGCCGTCGGCGCCGACCCCACCGGCGGGGCGGCACGGCTTCGGCACGGTCGAGCCCTCGCGGGTGCCGGAGGCCGGCCCCGGAGCGCCGCCCGACCCCGCGCCGGCCCGGCGGAGCTTCCCGACCGAGGACGCGGACGGCGACCTGCCCGACAACGCCCTGGAGGAGGCGACCCGGATGCGCCCCGAGGGTGTGAGCCGCGACGACTCGGGCCGGTGACGCGGCCGCGGACGTTTGCCGGCCGGCGACCGGGGCACGAGGATGCCATGCCCGGTCACCGTCGGCTCCTCCTCGACGACACCCTCCCGCTGGCCCTGCGGGGGTACGCCTGGCTGCCCGACCGGCTGCGCCGCTCCGGCGGCGACGTGCTGGTCACCCGGCTGTTCGGCCTGCGGACGGTCGCGCTGCGCGGCCCGGAGGCCGCCCGCTTCTTCTACGACGAGCGGCACGTCCGCCGGCACGGGGCGATCCCCGAGCCGGTGCGCGGCACGCTGTTCGGGCAGGGCGCGGTCGTGGTCGAGGTCGGCCACCCGGCCTGACGGGTGCCGGCGACCGCGAGCCGGATCAGGGGCGGCCGGCCGACCCTGCCGCCGCGCCGACCGGGGCGCCCCGCTCGGCGAGGATGCCGGCGAGGCGGGCGGCGTCCCGCTGCGCCTGGTCGCCGCAGCAGTTGTTGAACAGCACGTGCAGCTCGGCGGAGCGTCCGGCCAGCTCGACCAGCAGCTGCGCCCAGTGCCGCAGCTCCCGTTCGCCGTAGGCGTACCGGAAACGGTCCTGCTTGTCCCCGCTCTCCCAGGCGTCGCTGTGGCCGTGGAACCGGACCACGGCGAGGCCGGCGGTGGCCACCGGGATCGGCGGTACCGACGACGCGAACCCCTGCGGCATGTCCACGCAGACGTAGGAGAGCCCGTGCTCGCGCAGGAGCGCCAGCGTGCGCAGGGCGGTGTCGCCGGCGAACCAGGAG
Organism: Micromonospora olivasterospora; assembly: GCF_007830265.1. Lineage (NCBI taxonomy): Bacteria > Bacillati > Actinomycetota > Actinomycetes > Micromonosporales > Micromonosporaceae > Micromonospora > Micromonospora olivasterospora. The sequence goes on along the minus strand of NZ_VLKE01000001.1, from coordinate 4,536,090 downwards.
CCGTGCCGCAGTTCCACGGCCACCCGCCACGGCCGCAGCCGGCGCGCCAGTTCGACGATGCGCCGCTCGGCGGCGGCGCCGCGTGCCAGCCACGGCGGGAACTGCAGCAACACGGCGCCGAGCCGGCCGGCCGCCGCGATCGGCGCCAGCGCCGCCCGGAACCGGTCCCACAGCTCGTCGTACGCCCCGGCGGGCAGGTCCCGCCACCGGATCCGGTCCGGGCCGGCGGCCGGCCGCAGGTCCTTGGGCAGCGCGGCCACCGGGGTGGGGTGGCCGGTGAAGAGGCTGAACGCCTTGACGTCGAAGGTGAAACCGGGCGGGGTGGCGTCGACCCACCCCGCGGTCGTCTCCGGCGCCGGCACGGCGTAGTACGAGGTGTCGACCTCGACCAGCCCGAACCGCTCCGCGTAGTAGCCGAGCCGGCCGGCGGGGGTGTTGACCGCCCGGGGGTACCAGCCGGAGGAGAGCAGCATCCGATCGGCCCAGGAGGCCGTTCCCACCCGAATCACACCCATGTGATTCAGTGGACCGCGCCCCGGCCGGATCGGCAACCGGAGCGCCCGCCGGCCGTCCGCGACGGTGGAGAGTGGCCGGCGTTGTCGGTGCCCCCTCCTATCCTGGCCGCGACTCACGACGAAGGGCGGGCGCCATGACCAGCACGACTGTTCTCACCGGCGAGCGGGGCGACCTGCTGCAGACCCTGCGCGAGCAGCGCGGGTTCCTCCGGCAGACCGTCGACGGCCTCACCGACGAGCAGGCCGCCCTGCGCAGCACGGTCAGCGAGCTGTGCCTCGGCGGCCTGATCAAGCACGTCACGATCGTGGAGCAGCGGTGGATGCGGTTCGCGGTGGGCGGCGCGGAGGCGATGGAGGCGGAGCCGGTCGACTGGGCCGGCATGTTCCGGATGACCGAGGGCGAGACGCTGGCCGGCCTCCTCGACGAGTACGCGCGGGTCGCCGCCGCGGCCGACGAGCTGGTCGCCACGCTCGACCTGGACGCGTCCCACCCGCTGCCGGTCGCGCCGTGGTTCGAGCCGGGGGCGAGCTGGTCGGTGCGGCGGGTGCTGCTGCACGTGATCGCCGAGACCTCCCAGCACGCCGGGCACGCCGACATCCTGCGCGAGGCGATCGACGGCGCGAAGACGATGGGCTGACGCGGGCGTTTCACCGGGCCGCGCGGCCCGCCCGGCCCGCGCGTTCCCCCTGCGGGCGGTTTCCGATGTGACGTCGTGACGGACGGCGGCGCTGAGGGACACGAGATGAACGCACAGCGGATGGACCAGGAGGCCGTCGAGCGCCTGCTCGCCGGTCGCGCCGTCGATTCAGGCAACGGCGCGGGCGCGCTCCTCCGGCTGCTGGCCGCCCTGCGCGCCGCCGCCCGTCCCGCGGAGCTGCGCGGCGAGAGCGCCGCGCTCGACGCCTACCGGGCCGCCCGCGAGCGATCGCCCGCGCCGCCCGCGACCCACGCCGGTCGGCGTACGCCGGCCGCCCCGGTGCCGTCGGTGCGCCCGTCGCGGCCGGCAGTCGCCCCGCTGTCGTTCGCCCCGGCGGGACCCGTCGCGGCGGACGCGCCGCTGCTCGGCCGGTCCGGCCCGGCGGCATAGCGCGGCGCGGCCCGGCACCCGCTGTCGGCTCAGCGCAGGCTGACGCGGCGGCCCCGGTCGGCCAGCGCGTGGTCCCGCCCGTAGGCGTCCGCACGTCCCCAGCGGCCCGGCACGCCGAGCAGCTCGATCCGCCCGAACCCGCGCGGCAGCGCCGGGTCGACCAGCAGGTTGTCCCCGCACGGCCCCAGCCCGAGCATCGTCGACAGCAGCATCAGCAGCGCCCCCGACGACCAGGACTGCGGCCGGCCGGCGTTCGGCAGCCGCACCGGGTAGCCGGTCAGGTCCCGGTCGTACCCGGCGATCATCTCCGGCGTCGGGGTGCCCATCGCCTCCACCACGCCGTAGATGCCGGCGGCGATCCGGGCCGCCGCCTCGTCGTAGCCGTAGCGGCGGAGCCCGGCCGCGATGATGGCGTTGTCCGACGGCCAGACCGCGCCGACGTGCGCACCGACCGGGTTGTACGGCCGCTGCCCCTTGGCCAGGGTGCGCACCCCCCAGCCGGAGAACAGCCTCGGCCCCATCAGGTGCTCCGCCACCGCCGCCGCGCGGTCCGCCGGGACGATGTGGCTCCACAACAGGTGGCCCATGTTGGAGGCCAGCGCGTCGACCGGCTCCCCGTCGGGGGTGAGGGCGAGGGCGTAGTAGCCCCGGTCCGGCAGCCAGAAGTCCCGGTTGAACCGTTCCTTCAGCTCCGCGGCGTCCCGTTCCAGCCGGTCGGCGTACGCCGCGTCGCCCAAGAACTGGCGGGCCAGCCGCGCGCCGCGCAGCTTCGCGTCGTACACGTAGCCCTGCAGCTCGCAGGTGGCCCGGGGCGCGTCCGGCACCCGGCCGTGCCGGTCGACGATCGCGCCCGGCGAGTTCTTCCAGCACTGGTTCTCCACGCCGCTGGGGCTGCGGCGCAGGTAGCGCAGGTAGCCGTCGCCGGTCAGGTCGCCGTACCGGTCGATCCAGTCCAGCGCCATCCGGGCCGGATGGCGCAGCTCGTGCACCAGCGCGGAGTCGCCGGACCAGCGCTCGTACTCGTCGAGCAGGATCACGAAGAGCGGCGTGGTGTCGGCCGCGCCGAAGTACACCGAGCCCGCCAGCTCGCCGAAGACGGCCGTCTCGCCGTACCGCGACTCGGCCAGGATCTTGCCCGGCTCCTCGTCGTGGTGGTCGTCGAGCTGGCCGCCCTGCACGTACGCCAGCGTCCGCAGGGTGGCCGCGGCCACGTCGGGGGTGAACGGCAGCGTCTCCAGGCAGGTGATCAGGGCGTCCCGGCCGTACAACGTCATCGCCCACGGCATCCCACCGATGGGCAACCGCTCGCTGTGGGCCAGCGGCGCGTACTGCAGCGCGAGGAGGTTGACCAGGGCCGCGTCGTACGCGTCGGCCAGGACGTCGTGCTCGGCGATCAACCGAGGGGCGGACTCCCGCCAGCGCCGCAGGTCGTCCCGCATGTCCCGCAGGTCCGGCTCGCGGTGCGCGGTCACGCTCTCCCGCAGGTCCCGGCCGCCGGCTCCCCGGACGAGCGTCCGGACGTGCAGGTCGGTCGACCAGGATCCGTTCGGCGGTAGCTCGATCCGGAACGTCATCCCAGCCGCGTCCACCTCGACGGGGGCGGTGGACGACACGATCGTCTCCCGGGCGAAGCGGCCGCGCTGGTAGCACAGCCGCAGCTCCCGCTCGTCGGACAGCGGGGTGACCTGGACGTTCCGCGGCCTGGGCCGCTGGATCTCGGCGGTGTCGGCGAAGTCGGAGGCGATCTCCAACCGCACGGTCAGCCGGGCCGGCTCGGTGGCGTGGTTGAGCACGGTGACCTGCTCGTACAGGCTCTCGGAGATGGCGCGGTACCGGATCACCGACACGTCCGCGTCGACGTAGTGGCTGGCGGCCCCGGGCACCAGCACGAACTTGGCCTCGAAGTAGGTCGTCTCGTCGCGCGACAGGGAGTTGAGCCGCTGCCCGTCCACGGTCAGCACCCAGCGGGACAGGAACCGCGTGTCGAACGAGAAGAGACCCACCAGCGTGAGCGGGTCGGGCGTCATGTCGCCCTGCGCGTCGCTGACCGCGAACGTGTTGCCGGCCATCACGTGGACCGTCTCCTGCTTCACCGCCGATCACCGCCCCACGCCCCCGCGCCCCTGGTCAGCTCGAGGGCGGCCTGGCGGGGATGGCGGGCGTCCGGCGGCCCCGGGAACAGCCGCCGCAGGGTCATCAGCAGCCGCAGGTTCCCCTGCGCCTGGATGTCGTTGCGCAGCAGCGCGGAGAAGATGTGGGCCCGCCCGGCGGCGAGCCGGTCGAACGACTCCCGGTCCCCGGCGACGACCAGTTCGGCCGCCGCCGCCGAGCGGGTCACCTCGACCCGCTGGTCGCGGATGGTGAGGTACCAGTGGTCCGTGCTGCCGTCGTCACGGAGGTCCAGCCGGACGGTGCCGCTGGTGTTCTCCGGCAGGTCGTCCTTCCGGCCCGGGACGTGACCGGCCAGGTAGTCCGCCGCCGATACCGCCATGTCCCGCCTCCTCCGCGCGTGCCCCTCGGTCCCCGCAGCGTTCCCGGGGTCCGGGTGGGCCGGGCTCACCCGGACCGGGTGAAATCCGGGTACGAGGGCGGGCCGGCGCGCTTTCAGGCCGCGCCGAGCAGGCCGCGCGCGTACGCGGCCTGGCCGGCGTGCTGCAGGTCGTCCTCGGCCACGCTGACCAGCCGCACCCCCAGCGTCACCGGCGGGTCCCACGCCTCGTCGACGATCCGGTCCAGGTCCGCCGGCCGCAGCCCGGCCAGGAACGCGCGGGTACGCTCCGCGACCGCGTCGTAGTAGTCGACCAGCGCCTCGGCGCTCTCCGGCCGCACCGCGGCCACCCGCTCCCGGTCGTGCCCGTACCCGGTGTCGTCCGGGTCGGCGGGCAGCCCGAAGCGGCCCGCCCGGTCGCCGATGACCCAGACCTGCTCGGCGCCCAGCAGGTCGGCGACGTGCTGGTCCTGGATCCGGGTCAGGTGCCACACCAGCCAGCCCACCGGGTTCGCCCCGGGCAGCGGCGGGCGGCACAGCTGCTCCGGCGACAGCCCCTCGACGGCCGCCCGCACCAGCCCGGGCAGCCGGCCGTAGGTCTCGGTCAGCACGTCGTGCACGTCCACGCGGTCCTCCCTGGCGTCGCTCTCCCCGCCGCAGTACCGCAGGGCCGACCGGGCAAACCTCGGGCCCTAGGGTGATCGACGTGGTCGCGGCACTGGAGCTGTATCTGGACACCGACGCCACCCGGCGGATCCGGGTGCTGTGGGACGCGCTGGAGTCCGAGGGTGTGCAGAGCATGCGGTCCCTGCTGGAGCAGCGGCACCGGCCGCACGTCTCCCTGGCGGTGGCCCCGCGCCTGGACCCCGACCGGGTCGCCGCCGCGCTGGCCGGCACGGTGGTGGCGGCGCCGCTGCGGCTGTCGTTCCAGCACGCCGGGCAGTTCGTGGGGCGGGTGCTGTGGCTCGGGCCGGCTCCCACGGCCGAGCTGCTGGCCCACCAGGCCCTCGTGCACGACCGGCTGGCCCGGGCCGGCGTCGGGCTGGTCGAGCACTACCAGCCGGGACGCTGGGTGCCGCACTGCACCCTGTCCATGCGGGTGCCCAACGCGCTGATGGCCGCCGCGGTGCGGCGCTGCCTGGAGATGCTGCCGCTGGAGGCCACGGTGGTGGGCGCGGCCGTCACGGACCACGCCCGGGGCATCTGCCGTCCGCTGCCCTGAGCGGCGGGTCAGACCTGCCGGGTGGCGCCCGGGCGCCACCCGGAACGCCACCGGATTGCCGGCGGGAAGGGCAGCCGGGAGTCGGCAGCCCGTCACGGAACGGATTCCACACCTCAAGTCCGGCGCCGGGGCTGGGTTGAGGGGTCGATTCTGGGGTCAATTGCGTCGGGCCAGGACAGCGGCCAGAATGCCGGGCACCGAATCTCGACATTCTCTCCCGCCAAATTCCATACCCCATCATGGGGTACCTGTCGCCGGCCATGTATCTGCGCCTGCTGGTCCCCGGCGCCCTGCCGGCCGAGGTGGAGCGGGTGCTCTACCTGGACTGCGACACGTTGTGCACGAACTCGCTCACACCGCTGTTCGAGCTGGACATGGGCGGCGCGCCGCTGGGCGCCGTCCGGGACCCGTTCAACCGGCGGCTGCTGGACATGGGCGGCATCCCGGGCCTGGCGCAGTACCATGACCTGGACCCGTACGCGCTCTACTACAACTCCGGCGTGCTGCTGATCGACGTCGCGCGGTGGAAGGAGTGCGAGGTGACCGGGAAGTCGCTGGCCTACCTCGCCCGGCACGCGCACGAGTCCCGCTACCCGGACCAGGACGCCCTCAACTACGCCACGTACGGCACCTGGCTGCGGCTGCCGCACCGGTGGAACGACCTGATGGCGTGGCGGCTGGAGCCGGAGTTCGGCGGCCTGGTGACCAGCGGCCGCCGCTGATCCTCCCGCACGCGGGCGCGACAGGGGGATCTGCCATCATCGTCCCGATGTCCGCGAACCCGACCGCGCCGGCCGCGCAGAGCGCCCCCGCCTGGGGCGCCGTGCTGGAGGCGGTGCTGGAACGCGTCACGTACGTCAACGAGGAGACCGGGTACACGATCGCCCGGGTCGCCACCGACCGGTCCGGCGACGACCTGCTCACCGTGGTCGGGCCGCTGCCCGGCGCCCAGCCCGGCGAGCGGCTGCGGCTGGTGGGCCGGTGGGGGTCGCACCCGCGGTACGGCCGGCAGTTCGAGGTGCACAGCTGCACCACGGTGCTGCCCGCGACGGTGCAGGGCATCGAACGCTACCTGGGCTCCGGCCTGATCAAGGGGATCGGCCCGAAGATGGCCGCCCGCATCGTGGCCGCCTTCGGCGTCGACACGCTCCGGGTGATCGAGGAGGAGCCCGGCCGGCTCGTCGAGGTGCACGGCCTCGGGAAGAAGCGCACGGCGGCGATCGGCGCGGCCTGGCAGGAGCAGAAGGCCATCAAGGAGGTCATGGTCTTCCTCCAGGGCGTCGGCGTCTCGACCTCGCACGCGGTCCGCATCTTCAAGCAGTACGGCGACGAGTCCGTCAAGGTGGTGCGCGAGGATCCGTACCGGCTCGCCGCCGACGTGTGGGGCATCGGGTTCCGGACGGCCGACGGCATCGCCCGGGCGGTCGGCATCCCGCACGACAGCCCGCAGCGGGTGCGCGCCGGCATCCGGTACACGCTCTCGGAGGCCGCCGACTCCGGGCACTGCTACCTGCCGGAGCCGAACCTGGTCGCCGACGCGGCGACGATCCTGGAGGTGCCGGCGGAGCTGGTCGCCGCCGGACTGGCCGAGCTGGTCGCCGCGGAGGAGGGCGTGGTCCGCGAGGCGGTGCCGAACCCGAGCAGCGAGGGTGGCGTCATCCCGGCGGTGTACCTGGTCCCGTTCCACCGGGCCGAGTCGGCGCTGGCCGCGAGCCTGCTGCGGCTGCTGCGGGACCCGGTCGACCGGATGCCGGCGTTCGCGGACGTGGACTGGGGGCGCGCGCTGGGCTGGCTGAAGGCCCGCACGGGCGCGGAGCTGGCGCCGGAGCAGGAACAGGCGGTACGGCTGGCGCTGACCTCCCGGGTGGCGGTGCTGACCGGCGGCCCGGGCTGCGGCAAGTCGTTCACCGTGCGGTCGGTCGTCGAGCTGGCCGCGGCGAAGAAGGCGAAGATCGTGCTGGCCGCGCCGACCGGCCGGGCGGCCAAGCGGCTGACGGAGCTGACCGGCCACCCCGCGACGACCGTGCACCGGCTGCTTCAGCTACGTCCCGGCGGGGACGCCACCTTCGACCGGGACAATCCTGTCGACGCCGACCTGGTGGTGGTCGACGAGGCGTCCATGCTGGACCTGATCCTGGCCAACAAGCTGGTCAAGGCGGTGCCGCCCGGCGCGCACCTGCTGCTGGTCGGCGACGTCGACCAGTTGCCGTCGGTGGGCGCCGGGGAGGTGCTGCGCGACGTCCTCGCGGCCGACGGCGTGCCCCGGATCCGGCTTACCCGGATCTTCCGGCAGGCGCAGGAGTCGGGCGTGGTGGTCAACGCGCACCGGATCAACGCCGGGCAGGCGCCGCTGTTCGGCGAGCACCCGGACTTCTTCCTCTTCCCCAGCGACGACCCGGAGGTCACCGCCGAGCAGGTCGTCGACATCGTGGCCCGGCGCATCCCCCGCCGGTTCGGCCTGCGGCCCCGCGACGTGCAGGTGCTCACCCCGATGCTGCGCGGCCCGGCCGGCGCGGCGAACCTGAACACCCTGCTCCAGCAGGCGATCGCCCCGCAGCGCGAGGGCACGCCGGAGCGGCGGCACGGCGCGCGGGTGTTCCGGGTCGGGGACAAGGTGATCCAGGTCCGCAACAACTACGACAAGGGCGCGGCCGGGGTGTTCAACGGCACCGTCGGCGTGGTCACCGCCCTGGATCCCGACGAGCAGACCCTCGTGGTCCGCACCGACGAGGACGAGGACATCAGCTACGAGTTCCACGAGCTGGACGAGCTGCAGCACGCGTACGCCATCACGGTGCACCGCTCCCAGGGCAGCGAGTATCCGGCGGTGGTCGTCCCGGTGACCATGTCCGCGTACACGATGTTGCAGCGGAACCTGCTCTACACGGCGGTCACCCGGGCCCGCCGCCTGGTCGTGCTGGCCGGTTCGCGCAGGGCGCTCGCCATCGCGGTCCGCACGGCCGGCACCGGCCGCCGGCACACCGCGCTGACCCACCGGCTCGCCGCCGACCGGCGCTGAGCCGGGCGGGCCGGGCCGCCCGGCTCCTACTGGCTCCGGGTGGCCCCCACGACCGCCCACCGCTGCCCGGCCGGATCACGCAGGACCACCGCCGGCGTGTCGCCGGCGGCCGGCTCCAGCTCCGCCCCGGCCGCCAGCGCCCGGCTGAGCAGCAGCTGCGGGTCGGCCGGGTGGATGGTCAGCACGGCCGGGCCCTCGGCCGGGTCGACCGCCTCCGGATCCTCGTACCACTCGCTGACCGTCAGCCGATGCCCGGGGCCGGTCCAGCGGAAGACCACGGGCGCGCCGGCGGCGGACCCGGCGGGATCCCGCTCGAAGTGCTCGTAGCCCCCGTGGTGCCGTACCCGGACGCGCCGGTCGCTGATCGCGGCGCGGATTACCGAACGGACCGGCACGGGACGGGCGGCGGGAGAGGCTCTCCCGCCGTCCGGCGACGGCCGCCGTTCCCCTCGAACGTAATCCGCGTCACAGTCGCCGAGTACCCTTACCGACCCCCTACCAGCGGGGATCGGGGCGGGCGGCCCGGCCCGCGCGGGTGCCACCCGCCGGGCGTCCGCGCCGCGGCGGTAGGGGTGGCCGGGCCGGGGGCGCCCCCGCTACGGTCGGGGCCGGGTCCGAGCCGCTGGAGAGAGGCCCCATCATGCCGCTGCTGAGCTGGCTGTCCGAGTCGACCGACGAGCGCCCCGACGCGATCCGGGTGGACGACCGGGCGGCGTCCTGGGTGGAGCTGCGGCGGCTCGCCGCGGCCGTGGCCGACGACCTGCGCGGCGTGGACCGGGTCGCGGTCGAGGCCACCGCCAGCCTGGAGACCGTGGTCGGCGTGGTCGGCGCGCTGCTGGCCGGCGCGGCGGTCGTGCCCGTGCCGCCGGACGCCGGGCCGATGGAGCGCGGCCACATCCTGCGCGACTCCGGCGCCGTCGCGCTGCTCGTCCCGGCGGGTGAACAGCACCCGGCCGATGCCGGGCCGCCGAGGATCCCGGTCGACCTGGCCCGCCGTTCGGACACCGTCCACGCCGAACCGGACCCGGACCGCACGGCCCTGATCCTGTACACCAGCGGCACCACCGGGGCCCCGAAGGGCGCGGTGATCTCGCGCCGGGCGGCGGCGGCCTGCCTGGACGGGCTCGCCGACGCCTGGGCCTGGACGCCCGAGGACCTGCTGGTGCACGGCCTGCCGTTGTTCCACGTGCACGGCCTGGTGCTGGGCGTCCTCGGGCCGCTGCGCCTGGGCAGCCGGCTGCACCACGTCGGGCGGCCGCGCCCCGACCGGTACGCCGCCGCCCGCGGCTCGGTCTACTTCGGCGTGCCCACGGTCTGGTCCCGGGTCGCGGCGGACCCCGACTCGGCGCGGGCGCTGCGCTCGGCGCGGCTGCTCGTCTCGGGCAGCGCGGCCCTGCCGGCGGCGGTCTTCGCCGACCTCGCCGCCCTGACCGGTCACCGCGTCGTGGAGCGGTACGGGATGACGGAGACCCTGATCACCGTGAGCGCCCGCGCGGACGCACCGCGCCGGCCGGGCACCGTCGGGGTGCCGCTGCCCGGGGTGCGGACCCGGCTGGTCGACGAGCACGGCGCCCCGCTGCCCGCCGACGGGACGGCCATGGGCGAACTCCAGGTGTGTGGCGCGACCCTCTTCGACGGCTACCTGAACCGCCCGGACGCCGACGCGGCGACCCGCACCGCGGACGGCTGGTTCCGCACCGGGGATGTCGCCACGGTCGAGCCGGACGGCTGCCACCGGATCGTCGGGCGCGCCGCCACCGACCTGATCAAGAGCGGCGGCTACCGGATCGGGGCCGGCGAGGTGGAGGACGCCCTGCTGGCGCACCCCGGCGTACGCGAGGCGGCTGTGGTCGGCACCCCGCACCCGGACCTCGGACAGCAGGTCACCGCGTACGTGGTGGGCGACGGGGTGGACGGGCCGGAGCTGATCGACTTCGTGGCCCGGCAGTTGTCGGCGCACAAACGCCCCCGGGAGGTGCGCCTGGTCGACGCCCTGCCGCGCAACGCGATGGGCAAGGTGCAGAAGACGCGGCTGGCCGGGGGCTGACGGGCGGGCCGTACGCGGGGCCGGGTCCGGGCGGGCGACCGCGGGCCGGGCTCAGTCGGCGACGGCGGGGACGGCGGGGACGGCGATGGCGGTCAGCACCAGGCCGCCGTCGACGAGGAACCGGCCGGTGAACGCGGTGACCGGCACGCCGCCGAGGACCGGGCCGGACACCAGCAGGCGGGCGACGAACGTCCCGGCGGGGTCGAGGGAGATGTCCGCCTCGGAGAAGTCCAGCCACCGCCGGGTCAGCGGGAACCACGCCTTGTAGACGGACTCCTTGGCGCTGAACAGCAGGCGGTCCCAGCACACGCCGGGGTGGCCGGCGGCCAGGGCGGCGGTGCGGGCCTGCTCGGCCGGCAGGGCGATGGCCTCGAGCACCCCCTCCGGCAGCGGCGCGTGCGGCTCGGCGTCCACGCCCAGGGTGGCGAACGCCGCCGCGCGGCCCAGGACCGCGCCCCGGTAGCCGTCGCAGTGCGTCATGCTGCCCACGATCCCGTCGGGCCAGACCGGGGCGCCGCGCGTACCGCTGAGGATCGGCACCGGGGCGACGCCCAGCTCGGCCAGCGCCCGGCGGGCGCAGTGCCGCACGGTCGTGAACTCCCGGCGCCGCTTCTCCACCGCCGCCGCGACGAGCGGCTCCTCCTCGGGAAGCGGCGTCAGGCCGGCGGGGTCGGTGAAGGACTCGGCCACCGCCACGGCGGAAGGCAGGATCTGCTCGATCACGTCCGCCGATGTTAGGCGGCGGACGGCAGGACGCCGAGCGGCCGTTCGCTCCGGCGGCGCCGATAGGGGTAACGTACGGGTGCCGGGCGGCGGGGTCGGGCTGCCACGCTGAGGGGTGCACCGACCCGGCGGGCCGGGGCGCGCGGAGTGGTCGGACGGATGCGGGAAAAGTGATGTTGACTGGCAGGGTGGTTCGGTTCGACGAGGTGCGGGGCTACGGCTTCATCACCCCGGACGACGGTGGCGACGACGTGTTCGTGCACGCGAACACGGTGGACGGTGACAAGTGGGCGATGACGCCCGGCGTCCCGGTGGAGTACGAGGCGGTCGACAGCGACCGCGGCCCGAAGGCCCTGACGGTGCGGGTGCTCGGCGCCGGTGAGCGGGCGGGTTCGTCGGCGCGCGTCGGCACGCCCGCGGCGGCACGCGGCCGCGAGCCCGGGCAGGTCGGTGGGCCCGACGACGAGGAGGGCCTGTGCGACGTGCTCTCCGAGCGGGCGTTCAGCGCCGAGACCACGGAGGCGCTGCTGACGGGCGTGCCGGACCTCACGGGGGCGCAGATCGTCGCGGTGCGCTCGCGGATCCTCGCCCTGGCCCGGGGGCACGGCTGGGTGGAGGGCTGACCCGCCGGTCAGCGGGCGGCGATCAGCAGTGACTTCCTGATCCGGCCCTGCGCGCTGCGCGGCAACTCGTCGACGAAGTGCACCCGGCGGGGCCGCTGGCCGGCCGACAGGTACCGTCCCACATGGTCGATCAGCACCTGGGCGGTGAGCCCCTCGGCGGCGACGACGTACGCGGTGACCTGCTCGCCCAGGACGCGGTGGGGCGTGCCCACCACGGCCGCGTCGCGCACCCCGGGGTAGCTGAGCAGCACCTCCTCGACCTGGCCCGCGTGGATGCAGCGGCCCCGATCGTGCACGACGTCGGTCCGCCGCCGCCCGATGATCCGGTACGAGCCGTCCGCCGCCACCGTCGCCAGGTCGCCCGTGGCGTGCCACTCCCCCGCGGTCGCGTCCCGGCCCGGCTCGTCGACGTACCCGCTGAACAGCGTCGGCCGCCGGATGCTCAGCAGGCCGACCGACTCGCCGTCGGCCGGGACCAGCCGGTCCTCCCGGTCCAGTACCCGGGTCTCCACCCCGGGCAGCGGCCGCCCGGCGGCTCCTGCCGCGGCGGGCGCGCGAACACGCCGGTGGCGCTGCCGCGCAGCGAGGTCGGGTCGATGCCGGCCCGCTCGAACAGCTCCCAGGACGTCTCCAGCAGCAGCCGCTGCTGCGGGTCCGTGGCCAGCGCCTCGCGGGGGCTGATCGCGAACAGCCGTCGACCAGCACCACCCGGTCCGGGTACGCGGCCTGGAGGCAGCGGCCCACCGCCCACGCCACGGCGGCCGGCGGGACGAGGTCGGGGTCGTCGGCCCGGTCGGTGGTGGACGCGTCCACGGCCCCGGTGGTCAGCAGCACCAGCCGGCCGCCGCCGCAGCGGTCGTCGTCCAGCCAGCCGCGCGCCCCCTCGGCGAGGCCCGCCGCGTCCTCGGCTGCCCCGACCGCCAGCACGGTCACGTCGGGCCGCTCGGCCTCCGCCGCCAGCGTGGCGAGATCCGGGTACGTCTCCACGGCCGCCCCGGCGGCCCGCAGCGCGTCGGCTGCTGCCTCGCCGCCCGCGCGCACCACCGCCCAGCGCGGCGCCTCCGCCCCGACTTCCTCAGCCGGGGCCGGCGCGTCCAGCGGGCGCCAGGCGACGCGGCTCAGCGCCTCGTGGTGGCTGCCGTTGACGGCGCGCAGCCGGGCGGGCCGCTCCAGCAGCAGCCGCCGGGTCACCTTGCCGGACGCCGTCCGGGGCACCGCCGCGATCTCGTACAGTTCCTCGGGCACCTTGTGGTACGCGAGCCGGTCCCCGGCAGGCCGCGTACGCGGCCCGGGGGTCGAAGCCCTCCGGTCCGGGGACGACGAACGCCACCGGCAGCTCGCCGAGCACGTCGTGCGGGCGGCCGGTCACCGCCACGTCGGCGACGCCGGGCACCGCCCGCAGCACGTCCTCCACCTCGGCCGGGTGGATCTTCTCCCCGCCCCGGATGACCAGCTCACGGTGCCGCCCGGTGACGAACAGGTTGCCGTCGGCGTCGAAGCGGGCCAGGTCGCCGGTGCGGTAACAGCCGTCGCGCAGCGCGGCGGCGGTGACCTCGGGCAGCCCGTGGTAGCCGAGCATGACGCTCGGGCCGCGTACCCAGACCTCGCCCTCGGCGCCGACCGGCACGTCGAGCCCGGTCTCGGGGCTGACCAGCCGCACCTCGACGCCGTCCACGGGCTGCCCGCAGGAGCCCTCGACGCGGGGCCGGCCGGGCCGGGCGGTCGGCATCGGCACGGTGTTCGCGGGCCGGCTGGCCGGGGTGCTGGGCCGCATCGGCCCTGACCGGGTCGCGGAGCACCGGTCGGTGGTGGCCGGGTACGGCCTCGACACGACCCTGCCGGCCGGAGTGGACCACGACGAACTGGTCGCCCTCATGCGGCGGAACAAGAAGGCGACGTCGGGACTGTCCTTCGTGCTGGACGGCCCGACGGGCCCGGACCTGGTCGCCGACGTACCGGAAACCGCCGTCCGCACCGCCTCGCGGCCAACTACCCCCCCTCCACATCCCCCTCCCCCTCCCCCTCCACCTCCCCTCCCCCTCCACCTCCCTCCCCTCCCCCTCCACCTCCCCTCCCCCTCCCCCTCCACCTCCACCTCCCCTCCCCCTCCCCCTCCACCTCCACCTCCCCTCCCCTCCCCCTCCACCTCCCCTCCCCCTCCACCCTCCACAGCCCCACCTCCACCTCCACCTCCCCCCGGCTCGAGGCAATCTTGGACAGTTGCCGTTCATGACTAACGGCAACTGTCCAAGGTTCACCGTTCCGGGCACCAGCCGGCGGCGAGCAGGGCGCGGCGGAGGGTGGCGGCGACCTCGTCGGGACGGGCCCGGACCACCCAGGCGGGAAAGCGGAGGATCCGGTCGCCGGTCGTCCAGATGTCGTTCTGCCGGCGCATGTCGGCGGCCCAGTGCCGCACGTCCATGTGGTGGGCCCCGTCGACCTCCACATGCAGCCGCCACCGTCGCCAGTACGCGTCCAGCCAGCGGATCCGGCCGCCCGCGTCGGTGCGCCGCTGCTGCAGGTCGGGCCGGGGCAGGCCGTGCCGTCGGCACAGCGCGAGGAAGTCGAGCTCGGACAGCGCCTGTGCGCCGCCCGCGACGTCGGCCATGGTCTGCCGGATGAGATGCCGTCGACGGGCCCGCGGCAGCGCGTCGACGACCGCGAGGACCTCGCCGGGCAGGACCCGCCGTTGCTGGCAGGAGGCGGCCAGCACCGTCTGGGCCTCGTCCACCGTGCGGGCCCATCCGGCGGCGTCCACCACCGCGCGGGCGGTCGTCGTACGGGGCGGCCGGGCGAGTTGCAGGTGCGCCGCGGGTAGCACGGCGGTGCGGTGCACGACGACCGCCGGCATGTCGACGGGCAGCCGCCGCAGCGCCGTCCGGCCCGCGCGTCGGCTTGCCGGTACGAGCACGTGCAGGGGCTCGGCCCGCAGCCCTCGTACGCCGGCTTCGGCGGCGGCGGTCGGACCGGCCAGCACGGCGCGCGGGCCGGTGGCCAGCACGGCCGCCCACAGCTGCTGGTCCCGGGTGAGGCGACCGTTGCCGCACAGCAGGACGCCCCTGCAGATCGACCGCCACCGGCCGGAGCGGACGAACCCGCGTACGACCCCGGGAGTCAGCAGCCGGGTCGCCTGCGCCGTGGTCAGCACCCCCGCCTGCTCGAACGCCAGCCACTCCAGCTCGTCCGCCTCGTCGGCGGGAATCGTCGGCACCATTCCTGGACCCTCGCCCCGCGCACCGCCCGCCGCCTGCCCCGTCCCGCCAACCGGCGGTGTCCCGACCGATCCTGGACAGAAGCGCTACAGGGTCTTCGTCATGAAAACGCTGTTGGGATCTTCCGTACAGGAACCGAACGGAGAGCAGGGGAAGAATCCTGCCCTGGCGTACAGCGCTCTCGCCGGGGCGAAGAACTCCATGCTGCCGGTTTCCAGGGAGATCCGGCGGACGTGGCGTCCTCGCGCATCCTGGAGGAGGTGATCGAGGATCCGGGTGGCGATTCCCTGACCTCGTCGCTCCGGATCCGTCCGCATGCTCTTGAGTTCCTCGTGCCCCGGCTCCAGTCGGGCGAGAGCGCCGGTCCCCACGATCCGCCCGCCGGCGGAGGCGACCCACAGGCGAACGTCCGGCGTCTGCAGCCCACGGAGATCCAGTGCATGCCGGCTCTCCGCGGGGGCTGTGGGCGCGAGGTCGTCGAGATGCGCCTGAAGGAACGCGCCGAGGTCGGGGTCGGTGAAGTCGGCACGCTGGATACCCAACTGCATGGTGGCATGCTGCCGGGACCGTGTTGCGGTCACGTTTCGCCGAGCCGGTGACGGTCGCCACGGCTCCGGCTGTATCGGTGGCACCACCGACCGTCCTAAATCTTCACCTCGATGGCGCCTACAGTGAGTGACTCACCCGCGCACCAAGACCAGGGCCTTGTGGCGACTCACTCACAAGCAGTGACGGAAGAATCGGTCATTCCGTCCAATTCGCTGCGACGTCAAGGCCGTCCCACCTCCAACAGGGCAGCGAACGGAAGCATCCCCGTGATAGAAATTTGCTGCGCGCGGGATGGCGGCCACGGTGGTGACCGTCGAGAGGGGTTCGTCTGGATCTCCCTGGAAGACGACGACGCCCACCGCGCCCACCAGGGCACCCACGCAGACGGCGGCGGCGTAGCTGCGCCAGCGCGTCGGCCTTGCGCGCACTGCCTGATCCGGATTGACGAACGCCACAGAAACAGTGTGTGCGACGACCACAACCAAGTGTGTCGCGCGCCTGACCAAGGCACCGCCACGCTCGCCGCTCATCGCAGCCAGCCCAGGAAGCGGCGGTGCAGGGTGCCGGCGGGCGCCCAGGTCAGGTCCTCGGCGGCGCGGGCGAACTGCGCTCCCATGTACAACGCGAGGGACACCGGCGCGTCCGCGTACTCCGCCTGTAACTTCTGTGTACGGCGAGGATCACCCGCTCCTGCCCGTCGCTCACCCCGCCGCCCCGTCCGGCCAGTGACCACGGTTGACCGGAATCCGGTGCCGAACATGGCAGGGCAGCTCGGCACCGCACCGGCACACCCGCCGCCACCTCCACCAGCACCACACCGGCCGATGCCACCGCGCGAGCGTCAAGGCGACGGCGAGCAGGTACTCCTCGTACGAGACGCGCCCGGACACAGCCGATCACCGCGCCAACGCGTCGTACAGGGCCTCGGCCCGCACCGCCACCCTGACGCACCACTCCCGGGCGCACGCGACCCACGGCCACCGGCACTCCAGGTTGTGGCCGCGCACCCAGACCCAGCCGGCCATGCCCTCCGGGCTGCCGCCCACGCGGACCGTCCGCACGTCAACCTGGGTCACACCGACCACGTTCCCGCCGGTCGCCCACTCGCCGGCCCGCAACGACAGCGTCGTGTCCGACGGCACGGCCGGAAGCGCCCGCACCCGCCCAGCCCCACGGTCCGGGTGCCCGATCACCACGTCTGCACCAACGCCCGGAACTGCGCCATGTCGGCGGCGGCCAAATCGACCAGGGACCTCGCCCAGACGAACAGGTCACAGCCGTGCGGGGTGCACTGTCGGCAGAACCAACCGGCCTCATGGTCGCCTGCGACGAGGCTGGCGCCGAACAGCACGTCGTTCGGATTCAGGCGGTCCTCGACCCGGCTCACCGCTCGCCCCTCGTCCCGTAACCGGTGAGCTGGCCCAGAGTCATCGGCACGTCCGGCACGATCTGCGTCGGCTCGCAGTACCAACGGCTGTCCCGCAACCGCTGCGCCTGGTCGAGCAGGCGTCGCCGCGCGGCTGCCTGCTCGGCCGCCTGGTGCCGCTGGCCGCTCCCGGGCGGCGGGGGCGGATCGGACCGCCGCAGCAGCCACCGCACCAGATTGCGCAGCTCGGACCAGATCGCCACAGGTTCCGCCTCCCTTGTCTCGTGGGAGGGTGGCGGCGGGCGCTCAGACGTCAGCGTCAGGCTCGGGTCAGCACCGCCGCCACCCTCGGACGTGGCGGCGAAGTGCCTGTTTCCTGCCGTCGCGTCCTGATGAGAACGCTATGGACGGCACGGAAAGTGGTGGAACACCTACGCACCACTACTGCGCGGGGATCCCCATGCGCTCGCACAGGCCCCGCAACTCCGTGGACACGATCCCCCGGCGCAGTAGCCCACGGGCAATCTCCCGCGCTGCGGTGGACGACCGGGCGTGCTGCGGGCCGACGCGCTCGGCCGCCAGCAGCATCCGTACCGCGTCTCGCTCCCGCCCGGCGGCCGTCATTGCGCGGGCCATGTCCAGCCAGAAGTACACCTGGCGCACTGCCGGCAGGTCGGCTACGACCACGCCGGTAGCAGTCCGCAGCGCTTCCTCTGGGCGCCCGGTATCGAGCTGGTAGGCCATCCGCCACAACGCCACGTTGCGCGGCCCCCACGCCAGGTCCCAGCTCGCCGTCTCTCCCGTGTGCGCGGCGATGCGGGCCGCCTCGGCTAGGTGTTCCTCGGCCGCGGCCTGGTCCTTCATGCCGGCAAAGTGGTGTGCGCGGGCCAGGTGCAGGAACCCGAGCACGTCCAACGCCTTGTCTGCACCGCTCCCCTCCAGGTCCGCGCCGGCCCGGTCACAGAGGTCGCGGGCGGGACCGTAGGCCCCGGTGTACGCCGAAACTCGCGCGCGGTTGGCCGCCGCCACCCCCACCGGCACCGGGTCGTCGAGCAGGTTTGCCGCCTCGGCGCACCGCTCGGCGGCCAACCAGGCGTGAGCTGGATAGCCGACGTTCAGCAACGAGCCCATCGCCACTCCGTACACCGGCACCATCAGCCGGTACGCCGCCCGTTGGTCGGTCACGCCGTGCAGGGCGGGAAGCAGGTCCACGAGCCGATGCAGGGCGCCGGCATAGTCACACCGGCCGTACAGATCCCGCACCAGCGCAGATTCCCGGGCTACCTGATCCACAGTGGCGGCCCCGACATCCGGCGGCGAGCCGAACGGGCGCGCCATCATGCCCCGCCACACCCGTTCAGCGTCGCTACGCGCACCATCAAGCTGCCGATCGGCGGGCGTGTATGGCTGCCCGGTCAGGTCGATCACCGAGCACTCCAGTGCGGCGGCCAGGTCCACCACCATGTACCGGTCGGTGCGCTGGATGCCACGCTCGATACGCGACCAGGTTGTATGCGAGGTGCCGGCGCGACTGGCGGCGTACCGAATGCTCCAACCGCGCAGCTCACGGCGGGCCCTAATGCGGTCACCTACGGACGGGTCAGCAGGTATGGCTCGGCGAGGCACAGTGATCTCCCGACAGCGGTACGAGCGGCGGGCACTCAAGCATGACGAGGGGCAACCTCGCCGCCACCGACCGTACTACTGGCTGGTGATGATCCGCAGACCCCAAAACACCGCACCCACACAGCAGAACGTGGCCTTCCCCGGTCCCCGTCTGTCAGGTCCATGCCGTCTTCGACGTGGAGATCCCATGCGCTCGCGCAGGTCCCGTAACTGTGAGACGCGATCCCCCGAGGCACCAGCCCACACGCGATTCCTCGCGCCGCCGCGGACGACCGGGCGTACTGCGGACCGACGTACTCGGCCGCCAGCAGCACCCGCACCGCGTCTCGCGCTCGCTTGCCAGTTACCAGCGCGGACCATGTCCAGCCAGGAGTACACCTGACGAACTGCCGGCAGGTTGGCTACGACCGCGCCGGCGGCGATTGGGCATAATCGGTTGGCTCGTAGGGCATTCGATCGAGAGGAAGTGCATGAAGCGCAAGGTTGTACGCGCGCTGGCGGTCATGGCCGTCGTCGTCGCTGGATCGGCGGTGGCGTCCGCGCCCGCCGCTGCCAGCGATGCCCCTGGTGACATCTGCGTGACCAACCAGTCCACCTGGCTGCGCGACCAGCCCTGGGGCAACGTCCTACGCACCTTGAGCCCCGGGCGAGGCTTCCGCGTGCACTCGATTTACGGCGGCAGTGACATTGGGACCTGGTACTACGGCCACGGGGCCGAGGCGCCGTGGCAGGACGGCTGGATCCCGGCCGCCAACTGCAACTGGTAGATGAGAGCCGCTGACCTTCTCACCGTTGTTCAGCTGCTCTCCAACGTGGCGCCGGCCCCGGCCGGCGCCATTCGGGACTGCGCCATGTCGCCGGCCACCAGGGCCCCTTTCCCACCCAGGGAAAGGGCCCTCGCATATCCCGATGAGCGACCCCGCGTGTCGTGGCGACTATGTCCGCGTCGATTTCCTCGTCGCTCACAACGCGTGGTTGGACCCCCCGACTGACCATGCGGCACGCCGCTCGATCACACACGCTGCCACGTCAGGCCGCCTTCGGAGGCGCGGCGCTCAGCCGGTGACGTCGAGGCGGAACAGGGCGGCGGCGTTGCACCAGGCGACCCGTTGCCGCCCGCCGCCCCGACTGTCGTCACGGTCCGGTCAGTCCTTGACGCCGATGACGACCCCGTTCGCGCCGGCCGCGACGAACGGCAGGGTACGGATGTCGGAGAACTTGGCATCCTGTAGCCAGTTCATGTACTCGGTTTCGGAGTAGTTCTTGCCGGCCGTGGTCTCGATGAGCATGTTCATACCCATCAGGGCGGCCTCGGCGGGGCCGGTGCGGTCGGCACTGAGCATCAGTTCGCTGATGATGACCACACCGCCGGGTGCCAGTGCCTCGTAAGCGCGGCGCAGCAGTTCCCGGTCGGTGTCCTCGCCCCAGTCGTGCATGATCATGCTGTACAGGATCACGTCGTAGCCCGTAGGCAGCGCGGCGTCGCGCAGGAAATCCCCGGCAACCGTGGTGATCCGTCCACTCAGTCCGGCATCGGCGATCTTCGAATCAGCGATCGGGCACACGTGGGGCAGGTCGTACACCGTCGCCGACAGGTGCGCGTAATGGCGGCACAGCTCGATCGGGAACGCTCCGGAGCCGCCCCCAACATCCAGCAGACGGGAGTGCCTGCCGAAGTCGTAGACCTCACCGAGAGTACGGGCGGTGAATGTCGAGATGCAGTGCATCGCGTCCCAGAACAACTGCAGCATCTGCGCGTCCTCGGCCACGAACGGAGAGTCTTGGACCTCCGGGTCCCAGGCGGTCGGCTTGTCCGTCCGAAGCGCATCGAGAACACGATCCCACGCCGGGTACTCGCGCTTGTCGTAGAACCGTACCAACCCACCGAAATAGTAGGGGCGTCCTTCGACCAGGAACTTCTCGGCGAGTGCGGTGTTTCCGTACCCGTCACCGCGCCTCTCCAGCAATCCCAGCGAGGCGCAAGCGGTGAGCAGCAGATCCGCCGGACGATGCGGTAGTCCGAACTCGGCAGCCGCCTCCGACACGCTCATCGTCCGACCGTCGGCGAGCCGGGTGAACAGACTCAACTCCACTGCGGCGGCGAAGGTCTTGAAGCTCGAGAAACCACTACTCAGCTGCATCAACGGCAGGGGAGTCAGATCCAGATCATTCATTGTCGTCATCTTCGGTACAGAGCACGGCACTTGCTGGTCCGCGCCCCCTCCTCCTTTCGATGTCGTACAGCGCCTCGGCCCAACTTGTTGAATCAGGCATCAGTCGGGCCAGGGGTAGTAGTTGGCGCACGAGCCGCGACCTCCCCACGGAAGGACACATTTCGTCGGGCGGAACGACAGTGCATTCAATCGCGATGAGAGAAAGAATCCCGAGACAGAGGCGAATTCTAATTCCGGCAGTGACATTGGGAGAGAGACCACAAACCAAGCACCACCGAGGTGGCGACTAGCCGCCAACAGCACCGACAAGCGGGCAGTAACGAGCGACTTGAGGGTCAGCGAACGCTGCGCAGCAACGCATCTGGTCGCCGTCCGTCATGGACATTAAACTACTTGGTCCTTTGTGTTCTGTGTCACCGTACACCGCCCTCGGAGTTGCTCACAAGACCAACTTCTCGGCCGATTTTGGGCCGCCTGGCTTGATCTTGGTGGCTGCCTGAGTCATCCTGGCCGTCGCGTCCGACTCGCCGGCGGTTGTGCGGCCGCTGCAGCGGCTTGCCCGGTTGGAGAGCGGGCTCTGGCCGAGCGGGACGCGCGGATTGAGGTGTTGACGCAGCGGGTCGCGGAGTTGGAGGCGAAGCTGCGTAGGGATTCACGGACGTCGTCGAAGCCGCCGTCGTCGGATGGGCCGGTCAAGGCGCCGGTCAGCGTGCCGGCGGCGCGGAGCAAGTTGTGGCAGCTCGCGGCGAAGGACGTACCAGGCGGATCACCCGGACCTGGCTCAGACGGTCGCAACGGGGTTGACTGCCGTTCAAAGTACGCGTGCGGGCAGTGGATCCTGCTGTTCGGCCTGCGGAAGTTTTCTGATATCGAAGTGGCTGCGATGGTAGGTCGCAATGCCGGAGGTGATTCCGTCCCAGACGAAGCCGTCTCCCCGGTAGCGGGATGTGGCGAACTCGAAGAGGACGTCGCCGGCGACCATCAGGCTGAGTTCGGTGAGGTAACTCTCCAGCCCTTCGAGGCCCGCCCACCGCCCCTCGCGGATGCGGTTCGAGCGTAGTGCCAACTCCTGTTGGAGCTTGCGCAGATGTGCTGCAAGCTGGTCCACGGACGCCTGGAGGTCGAGTCCCTCGGCCACGTGCCACACGGCCAGCGCGTTGGTCTGCCAGTGGCCACAGGCAATCTCCTTGCCGAAGGACAGCAGGTCGTTGACGAACGCGGTGTGCTCCGAGACGAGCGCCAGCGCTTCAACGACGTCAGGGTCCGTGAAGAACTCCTCCGGGAACGGCAACCCGAGAACGAAATCCGCCACTCGCACATAGACCGGTGTGCCGACATTGAACCGTCTGAAGCGTCGGTAGTCTTCGAACCGGAAGATGTCGCCGGCGTCTGCCATTTCGATGCCGCGCAGTTCGGCTTCGACGAACTCCTTCAGGGCGGCTGTGAGCCGGGCCATCTGCCCTGCGGTCATGTCCGAGGTGACGGACGTCCACGCATCGGCCAGCATCCCGGTAAGGGGGTCCAGGTCCGGGGTCGACGAGCTGGACGAAAGGGAGACCAACCGCTTTGCGAGGCTGGCGGTGCGCTCCGACACCTCCTCGGCGTCCAACCGGTCGGTCAGGTCGTCGAAGGCACACATGAACTGGATGAGCCTGGCCATGGCGACCAGACGGTCGGGAACGCCGTGAGGGTATATGAGGATCAGCCACCAGGGCTGGCGTCGCGCGAGAAATGCGGCGATCGCCTGCTCATCGAACCCCATTCGTTCCAGATAGGGGCGAGTCCACGCGTCGATCCTCCGCTCCATCTCGGCGGTTTGGGGGTGGAACTGCGGCTCCAGCCCGGTAAGCAGTTCCGGTACGACGAAAGGGCGTCCGAAGACATCGGGGCTGGGCGGAACGGACATTTTAGTCTCCTTGCCGGTCACAGACCGCTGCGGCGCTGGCGTTTGGCATACACGGACAGAGCGTCGTCGAAGTCCCCTCGGGTGAAGTCGGGCCAGCACACGGGTACGAAGTGGTATTCCGCATACGCCGTCTGCCAGGGCATGAAGCCGGACAGCCGTTGCTCCCCCGACGTGCGTATGACCAGATCGGGGTCCGGCTGCCCCGCCGTATACAGGTGCCGGGCCAGCCCCGATTCGTCCACCACCGGACCGGGCACGGCCCTCCCCGGTGACACGGCACCGGAAGAGTGCTCATTCATCAGGGCGCGGGCCGCCTGCGCGATCTCCTGGCGTCCGTCGTAGGCGATTGCCACATTCGCCACCACGCCTTGTATGTCAGCGGTATCGGCCGCTATTTCGGACAGCAGTTCCTGGGTGCGATCGGGCAGGGCCTCCAGTGCGCCGATGGGTCGGATCCGCCAACGCCGCTGATCGGCAAGTTCCCGAAGCCCAGTTGCGATGACCTCAAGAAGCGCCCGCACCGCCTCATCGGACCGGCGCAGATTGTCCAACGAAAACGCCCACACGGTCACATAACCGATGCCCAACTCCTCGCACCAGTCCCACAAGTTACCGACTTGCACCGCGCCCCGCCGGTACCCCTCGACAGCGGGCAGCCCGTGACGCTGCGCCCAGCGCCGATTGCCGTCGAGGATGACGGCCACATGTTCCGGCAGATCAAAACTCTGACCCTGCAGTCTGCCCAACGGTTTCTGCTCGCTCATAACACACTTCACGTCCCCTCAAGCGTTCTGATGGTGCGCGCGCCAGGGCACCTGGAGCACTCGGTCAGCGAGAGCGTCACGAGCCCTGGCCGGTCTCATGCGGGGTGCCGGCCGATCCCTCCTGCCCCCGCGCGGGCACGGGATCCTCGGTCTCGGAGCGAAGGGGACGGGTCGGCGTTCTTGGGGTGACGCGCAGGCGCAGCCCCTTGGGATGCAGCACCACGCCGACCTTCAGCGTGGCCTGCGATCCGGCCACCGGTTCAACCCGCCAGCGCTGCAAGAGCACGGCCAGGGTCGAGGCGGCCTCGGCCAGGGCAAAGGTGTCACCGATGCACTTGCGGGCTCCGGCTCCGAAGGGGAGGTACGCCTCGCGCTGTTCGCGTGTACAGCGCTCCTGCAGCCAACGGTCGGGGTCGAACCGGTCAGGATCGGCGTAGATCGTCGGATCACGGAGCAACGTACGAATGCTGAAGTAGAGTTCCGCGCCCTCGGGAATCCGGTAGCCGCCCAACGCGGTCCGTGCGCGGGTCACCCGGCTGACCACCCAGCCCGGTGGGTACAGACGCAGTGTCTCGGTCAGGACACGCTGTAGCTGGGGCAGTCGTGCCAGGTCGGCATGGGAGGGCGGTGCTCCGTCGAGCACCGTGTCGATCTCCTTCTCCACCCGGGTGTACCAGTGCGGATGGCGGACCAGAAGGCTGAGGGTCCAGGCCAGCAGCGCGGCCGTGGTGTCGATGCCTCCGATCATGAAGCTCCAGATGTGGCCCTGGACCTCTTCGTCGCTCAGCGCGACGGTGCCGTCCGGTCCACGTACCAGAAGCAGGCTGAACAGGTCTCCGTAGTCACCTGGATCCTCCCGGCGGTGGCGGATCATCGAGTCGATGGCCGAGCGCGTCCGCGCTTGCGCCTCGCGATATCGGCGATTGGCTGGCAGCGGCAGTCGGCCATAGGCCGGCAGGATCGTCCTGGCAAGGAGACCGGAGCTGATGATCGGCAGGTCGTGCTGGAACTGATCGACACACCGGACCGAGACGGGATCGGTGAACAGCGAGTTCGTCAGCGTTTTCGTGGTCAGGCGCGTCATTTCCCGGTCGATGTCGACTACCTGACCCGGTCGCCACCGCCCGACGATTTCCGTCGCGTTGCGCACCATCTGCCGGTTGTAACCCGGTATTCGGCTGGGGTGGAAAGCGGGCTGCATCAGCGGCCTTGCGACCCGGTGCGCCTCGTGCGGGCACGCCGCGAGGCCGCCGTTTCCGCCCCACAGCTTGATAAACGCCTCGACGACCCCGCCCCCTTTGTCGAAGTCGCCGTGACCGGCGACCAGCATGTGCCGTAGCAGGGCGGGGTCATTTACTACCCAGGCGGCCTTGGGGCCGAGTCTGACGCGGACCAGAGGGCCGTGCCGAGCTGCTCTGTCGAAGAAACCGAAGGGGTCGCGGGCCATTCCCGGCAGGTGCCCCAGGAACGGCAGTTTCCTCGGCAGATAGGGGACTTCCTTCAGCCGATCGCTCATCGAACTCCTCGCATGAAGAGCGGACTTGGCTCAGCAGGCCACGCCCTGTTCCATAATGCGCACCAGCGCGCGCACCAATTGGCCGCTGAATACAGCTGGCTACACAAATCTGTCGAAGTCCGTCAAGTCTTCATTGTTTAATTCCTTGACCCGGTCGGCTTCATGCTGCCCTCAACGAAACTTCTGATGACGACGGAGAACCGAGCCGGAGAATCAGGTCCTGGAATTCCTGGGGTGTGGAGTGATCCGTAGTTCGGTGGGGCTCAGATCTGAGCGGAAGCGTTTGCGTACACGGCTGTTGGACGCCGGACGGAGATGCCACCGGGTCAAAATCGTACTCAGCGCGATGGTTGCTTCTGCCATACCGAAGGTGTCGCCGATGCACTTTCGGCGCCCTTGGCCGAAGGGTATGTGCGCCTGCCGTGTGGAGGCGCTGACGGGTGTGTCCCAGCGGTCAGGGTCGAACCGCTCGGGTTGGGGAAAGTGAGCGGGATCGTGTTGAAGCTGGTAGGCGCTGAAGAGGAAATCGGTCCCGGCGGGGAAGCGGTGGCCGCCGAGGGTGACCTCTTGTGTGTTGACCCGGGTCATCATCCAGACGATGGGGTACAGCCGCAGGGTCTCCTGTAGCACGTTGCGGGTCAGCCGGAGCTTTCTGAAGTCCTCCGGGCCGACCGCGCGCCCGTTCAGGACGCTGTCCATTTCGTCCTGGAGGCGCATTTGGATGTCGGGGTGCTGGGTGAGGAGGTGTACGGCCCAGGCAAGGGTGCAGGCCGTGGGTTCCGTTCCGCCGAGGAGGAGGGTGATGATCTGGTCGACCAACTCTTGGTCGCTGAGGGCGTCCCCGTCGGTATCGCGGGCTGCCATGAGGTTGTCCACCAGGCTTCCCGCGGTCGGCCGGGTGCGAGCCGCTGCGATGGCCCGGCGTGCCGAGGCCTGCAGTTGGCTTCGGGCCTGCTCGAAGCGCCGGTTGGCGGGGAGCGGGAGCCGGCGGATCCAGGGATGAGGCAGGGCGGTGCGGATCAGCAGTCCGGCCTGGAAGTCAGCGATCTTGTCCGCGAGCCAGCTGGACTCGGGCAGCTCGGCTTCGGGCAGCAGGGTCCGCGCGAGTGTCCGCGCGACCAATGCGTGGGCCTCGACGAGAAAGTCGATCTCTTTTCCTGCTGCCCAGGACGAGATCATGGCGTCGCTCTCCTGCTGGAACACAGAGGCGTAACCGTCGATGCGGTCGGGACTGAAGGCCGACTGCATGATTCTCCGCTGCCTTCGGTGGTCCGCGTGTGCCGAGGTCACCAGCCCGTTGCCGACGAACGGCCGCGCGTTGTCCAGGATGGGGCCGCCCTTGTCGAACGCCTCGACATCAATCACCAGCATGCGGTGCACCAGTTCCGGGGCACAGACGAGGTAAGCGGGTCGTGGGCCGAGGCGAACTCGCACGATGGGGCCGGCCTGCCGGCAGGCAGCCAGCCAGGGCGGCGGATTCCTCGCCAGGTAGGGCGCGTGCCCCACCAGGGGGTACGCCCCCGGAGCCTCGGGTATGGGGGAGCCCGAGCGGATCACTGCGCGGTCGGATTCGCGCGCCATGGCAACCATCACCGCCTCATGCAGCGAAGTGTCGGATGGGTGAGGGCGGCCCGGAGGGGCCCGCCGTCGGCCGGGAGATTCTGATCGTCACCTCGTACGCGAACGCGCGCAGAGTCTCGATCACGTGGGATGGGATGGGAGCTCACTGAGGTACAAGTTCATAATGTTACGGGTGTGTTACGAATGTGATCATAGCCTCAACCTGGTGGGTTGCGCCAGGGAAGACCCTCTGGCCTTGAAGCCGCCGCTCACAAAACCGGCGTGACTCGCTGTCATCCCCTTGGGTCAGCGGCCGGGGGTTGTCGGAGTGAAGGCCGTCCCCTGCAGGTGAGTGGAAGTCAGGAGACGAGCGCCGCCGGGCAGTGCACGAGCAGATCCCCCGGCGCATGCGCCACCAGATCCGGCCCAGCTGCCAACAACGCACCCACATCCCCGCCGTGCCACGTCGTGGCCACCGTCGTGGCCCCCGCCTCCCGACCACTCATCAGGTCGGTCACCGCGTCCCCGACCATCATGGCCTGCGACGGTGGCACGTCCATCAGCCGCAGCGCCTGCAACACGATGTCCGGCGCCGGCTTCGGGCGGGCCACCTCGTCCGACCCGATGACGTGGTCGAACAGCCCCAGCACCCCGAGGATGTCGAGCAGCGACCGCACGCGGCCCGCAGCGCGGCCGAGTCGGGCGCTCACCGCAGCCAGCCCAGGAAGCGCCGGTGCAGGCTGCCGGCGGGCGCCCAGGTCAGGTCCTCGGCGGCGCGGGCGAACTGCGCCCCCATGTACAGCGCCAGCGACATGGGCGCGTCCGCGTACTCCGCTCGCAGTTCCTGGCGGCGGGTCCGGCAGGGCCAGGGCGCGCCGCAGCCGCCGCAGCTCCAAACCGGCAGCACCGGCCCATGGGCCGTCACGCCCGCACCCCCAGATAGCGCGCCATGATCGCCCGCGCCTGCCGGCCGGTCGCCCACTCCACCTGCCAGCACGGGTACGGCGTGAGTCGCCCCCACCACACCCGACACCCCGTACACATCCCGTCCAGCCCCCGCAGGTGTACGGCGAGGATCACCCGCTCCTGCCCGTCGCTCACCCCGCCGCCCCGTCCGGCCAGTGACCACGGTTGACCGGAATCCGGTGCCGAACATGGCAGGGCAGCTCGGCACCGCACCGGCACACCCGCCGCCACCTCCACCAGCACCACACCGGCCGATGCCGCCGCGCGAGCGTCAAGGCGACGGCGAGCAGGTACTCCTCGTACGAGACCCGCCCGGACACAGCCGATCACCGCGCCAACGCGTCGTACAGGGCCTCGGCCCGCACCGCCACCCTGACGCACCACTCCCGCGCGCACGCGACCCACGGCCACCGGCACTCCAGGTTGTGGCCGCGCACCCAGACCCAGCCGGCCACGCCCTCCGGGCTGCCCCCAACGCGGACCGTCCGCACGTCAACCTGGGTCACACCGACCACGTTCCCGCCGGTCGCCCACTCGCCGGCCCGCAACGACAGCGTCGTGTCCGACGGCACGGCCGGAAGCGCCCGCACCCGCCCAACCCCACGGTCCGGGTGCCCGATCACCACGCCTGCACCAACGCCCGGAACTGCGCCATGTCGGCGGCGGCCAAATCGACCAGGGACCTCGCCCAGACGAACAGGTCACAGCCGTGCGGCGAACCAACCGGCCTCATGGTCGCCTGCGACGAGGCTGGCGCCGAACAGCACGTCGTTCGGGTTCAGGCGGTCCTCGACCCGGCTCACCGCTCGGCCCTCGTGCCATAGGCGGTGATTTGGCCCAGCGTCATCGGCACGTTCGGGACGATCTGCGTCGGCTCGCAGTACCAGCGGGTGTCCCGCAGCCGCTGCGCCTGGTCAAGCAGGCGTCGCCGCGCGGCTGCCTGCTCGGCCGCCTGGTGACGCTGGCCGGTCCCGGGCGGCGGGGGCGGATCGGACCGCCGCAGCAGCCACCGCACAATGTCGCGCAGCCTGAACCAGATCGTCACCGGGTCGCCTCCTCGTTGAGCGTCGGAGGCGGCGGCGAAGTCTCGTCGGTCCCTATCGGGTGTCAGGCGTGGGAAGAGCCCCGCCGCCGCCAGTGACCTGGACGCTACGAGCGGTCACGGGCAGCGGCGGGGAGAGTTTGTACCCGAGGGAGGACTACCCCATCACCCCGATCGCAAGCGCCAACTCCCGCGCATCCTCTCCGACCGTGCCCGGCCGGTTCGACAGTTCCAGCGCGACCGTGCGGGCGTATGGGTTGTGCCGCACCGTGTCGACGCTCTCTCGCAGCGCGCGGCCGAGCAGATGCATCGTGGCGACCTCACCTCGATCCAGCATGTGCGCCCGAGCGGCATCGATCAGGGCGGCAGCCCGACGCGTCTGCGAGGGCAATGCCCGGTAGTTCGCCGTATCGGCCCGCCGGACGGCCTCACCCGGCCGACACAGGTCCGTCTCGATGGTGACCGCGTACGCCGTGCAGGCGGCCGGCCCGAACATCAGCCAGGGGTGCGCGTACCCGCTGCCGAGCCGGTTCGCGGCCTCGTCGGCGGCGTCCCACGCACGCCACGCCTGCCCAGCCCGGCCGGCCTTGCTGTGCCCCAGCGCAATGCCGAGCTGCACCTGCCCCCACCGCGCCAACTGCTCCCCACCCGCGGCTGGGTCAACCAGGCCGGCGGCATCGACGAGCACCTGCTCGGCGGCGTCTACCTGGTTCGCGCCGCGGTAGACGTGGGCGTAGTACCAGGCGGCTACGGCGATCGCGGCCGGGGCGTCGGCGTCCTGAGCGGCAAGCATCGCCCGGTCAGCGGCGAGCCACACCAACTCTGGATGCGGCTGGTGGGCGACGTACAACTGCGCGAGGTGGTAGACGCGCGCCAACTCGACCAGCGCCTGCCGGCGGGCCAGGCCGTCCAGCCGGCGGGCGCTGCGTTGCGCCTCGGCCAGCAGCCCGGGAAGCACTGCGGCGACGGCCGTGCGCTCAGTGGTGGACCGATGCCACAGCGCCCATGCCTGATCGACCAGGCCACGCAGGGTGTCGACAGATGCCGGCTCGCCGACGGGCACGGTGGTGCGCTGCATGGAGGCGGCGACGTTGTCCACGTCGGCGTGGCCGGCGCGGGTTACGGATGCCACCGGCAGGGACTGGCCGCCGGTCAGGTCCGCGAGGTCGGAGATGTCCAGCACCTCGGCCAGGCGGAGCAGCATGGGTAGCCGGGGCGGGAGAAGACGGCCGTTCTCCAGGGCCTTGACCCATTCGGCGCTACGGCCGACGAGTCCACCGAGGACGGGGCGGGTCTTCCCTGCGCGTTCGCGGTGGGCGCGTAGGCGCGCACCGAAGGTCTGGGGATCGGTCATCGTCGTCTCCCAGGTAGCGGTCTGGGCGGCGGGCCGCCGGCCGCTACTCCGGCGGGCCGCCGCAGATGACGGTACTCCGGGTGGCAAGATCGTCACGCCCCGCCGCAGCAGAGTTTCGGAAGATGTCGGGCGGACCACCGCTCGTGCGCTACCCAGCTCAGCGTCAATGGCAGGAGCACTACGACACCGTGGGGCGATCGTCAATCCGGGGGCCCTGATGATCGCGGGTTGGAGCCTGCGGGACGCCCTGGCAAACTATCCGCGACCGTGGATGGAGGTGCACCTGTCCAACGTCTGGGCCCGGGAGAGCTTCCGGCACGAGTCGGTGCTCGCCCCGCTGGCCAGCGGGGTCATCGTCGGGCTCGGCTCGCTGGGCTACCGGCTGGCCGCCCGCGCCCTGGTCGCCACCGTCGCCTGACCGGGTCACCCCAAACGACCGCAGCACCACGCAGGGACGCGTCACCACCACAAGAGACAGTCCGAAGCCCAGCGACAGCGCGAAACCCAGGCGGCCCCCGAGGCTGCCCCGGCACCGAAGGAATATCGTGCAGGTTCCCCTCATCGCCCTCAGCGTCATCCTGGCCGTCGTCTTCGCGGCGACGGCCGTACCCAAGCTCCTCGGCAAGATGGACGACCGGATGAGCCACCTCGGCGTCTCCACGGGGCTCACCAAGGTCATCGGTGCGCTGGAGTTGGCCGGCGTCGTCGGCCTGGTGCTCGGCCTGTACTGGGCGCCCGCCGGGATCGCGGCGGCGGTCGGCCTCACCATCCTGATGATCGGCGCGGTGACCTACCACCTGCGCGCGAAGGACCCGGGCAACGTGGTGGCCCTGCCGGTGGCGTTCGCGGCCGCGTCCGCCGCGGTCGCGCTGCTGCACGTGCTGAACGGCTGAGCGCCCTGGCCGGGCCCGCGGCTGTCCTCGGGGTCGACGTCGGCGGCACGAAGGTCGCCCTGCGCGCCGAGGTCGCCGTAGCCGGGAGCCTGCGCGCCGAGGAGGTCGCGGTAGGCGGGAGCGGCGTCGCGGAGGCCGGCGGGCGGGCGGGCGGGCGGACCCTGACCTGGCCCGGCGACGGCGGCGCGGACGCCGACGTGGCGGCGCTGGCCGCGGCGGTCGCGGCGCTGCGCGCGGAGTCCGGGCTGCCGATCGCGGCGGTCGGGGTGGCGATGCCCGCCACCCCCGACCCGGCCGGCCGGGTGACCGTCTGGCCGGGCCGCCCGAGCTGGGCGGGCCTGCGGCTCGACGAGACGCTGCGGCGGCTGTTCCCGGGCAGCCGGACGGCCTGGGCCGACGACGGCGACCTCGCGGCGCTGGCCGAGGCGCGGCACGTCGGCGCGGAGGACGTCGTCTACCTCGGGGTCGGCACGGGCGTGGGCGGGGGCGTGGTGCTCGGCGGCCGGCCGCTGCCCGCGGCGGGCCTGGCCACCCCCGAGATCGGCCACATGGTGATCGACCTCGACGGGCCGCGCTGCGACTGCGGCCGCACCGGCTGCCTCCAGGCCATCGCCTCCGGCCCGGCCACGCTGCGCCGCGCCCGCGCCGCGCGGGGCGCCGAGGTGGGCTTCGCGGAGCTGCGCGACGGGCTGCGGCAGAACGTCGCGTGGGCCCGCGAGGCGGTACGCCCCGGCGTGACCGCGCTCGCGGCGGCCGTGGTCAGCCTCGGCGAGCTGGTCGACCCTGCGGTGGTGGTGCTGGGCGGCGGTTTCGCCGCCGGGCTGCCCGGCCTCGTCGGGCTCGTCGAGCGGGACGTGGCCCGGCTGGCCCGGCCGGGCCGTCCGGCGCCGGCCGTGCGGGCCGCCGCCCTGGGCGGGCTCTCCTCGCTGCACGGCGCGGTGGCCCTGGCCCGGACCCTGTCCGGGCCCGTGACCTCCTGAGCCCGGCGACGCCGGGCCCCACCGTCCACTGGAGAGGAGCCAGCATGATCAGGATCGGGATCGTCGTCGGCAGCACCCGCCCGGGCCGCAGCTACGGCGTGCACGGCGGCACCCGGGCGGCCGAGCACCTGCGCCTGGTGCTGTCCCAGGTCGAGGTCGCCCACGTCCGCGCCCACGTGGCGCTCTCCCTGGTCACCGACTTCGTCGACTTCCGCGACTTCCGGCCGGCCCCGGCGCAGGCGAAGGCCGTCGCCGAGATGCTCGACCAGGTGGTCGCCTGGGGCGGCGCACTGCGGACGCTTCGCGCCCGCTGATCCCGGCCGGCCCCTGCCGGCGGCGCGGCGGTGTTGGCTCGCTCCGACACCGCCGTGAATCCGTTCCCAATCCCCGTCGCCACGGTCGGATCTCGTCCGGGCTCCGACCGCGCCGCGCCGCGTCGGGTGGCGCTCGTGCTCGCGCTCGTGACGGCGCTGCTGGCCGCCCGCTGCGGCGGGGGCGCCGCGCCGGAGCCGGCGCCGTGGCACGGATGTGCCGACGGTCACCGTGGCGAACCTCCTCCTGGTCAACGAGGACATGCCGGACAAACTGGCGCACGACCTGACAGCGCTGCTGTTCGCGCACCAGACCGACCTGGGTGCGGTGCACCCCGCCGGGCGCAACTTCGACCGGGGCAGTGCGACCAACACCGACCCGGTGCCGCTGCACCCCGGGGCGTCCCGGTTCTACCAGGGCGGATGAGCTGACGCGGGGGGCCGGGCGGGGCGGGCGGCCGGTCGGGACGGGAATAGACTGCGGGTATGGAGGCAGAGCGCGTGACCAGTCCGCGTTCCGCCCTGCCCGCCGGTCAAGCCGGCCCGCGGGCGTGCGCGGCCGTCGGGGCGCGATGAGGACAGGCGCCGCCGCCGGCCACCGGGGCTACTACCACGAGGCCGTCTGCTATGGCTCCGACGACGAACTGCTCGCCGTCGCCACGCCGTTCCTGCTCGGCGGGGTCGCCGCCGGCGAGCCGACCGTCGTCGCCCTCGGCACGCGCAACGCCGCCCTGGTCCGCGCCGCCCTGCCGCCCGACTCCGGGGTCACCTTCCTGCCCGGCGACGGGATGTACCCGCGGCCGACCTCGGCGATCCGGTCGTACCGGGACCTGCTGGCCGCGTACGTCAGGCAGGGGGCGCGACAGATCCGGATCATCGGCGAGCTGCCGCCGGCCGCGCTGGGCGTGACCTGGGACTGGTGGGCCCGGTACGAGTCGGCCGTCAACCACGCGTACGACGAGTTCCCGCTGTGGAGCATGTGCGCGTACGACACCCGGACGACGCCGGCGCACGTGCTCGCCGAGGTCGCCCGCACCCACCCCCGGCACACCACCCCGGACGGCCGGCACCTGCCCAGCCCGACGTACGTCGAGCCGGCGACGTACCTGCGGGAGAGCCCGCCGGCGCCGGCCGACCCGCTCCAGGCGACGCCGCCGCAGGTGGACCTGACCTCCCCCACGGCGGCGCAGGCCCGCGCCGCGGTGCAGGGCGCGGCCCGGGGGCGGCTGCCCGCCGACGACGTCCAGGATCTGGTGGTCGCGGTCAGCGAGACGGTGAGCAACGCGCTGCGCCACGGCCGGCCGCCCGTGCGGATGCGGCTGTGGGCCGGGCCGGACCGGATCGTGGTGACGGTCAGCGACGGCGGTCAGGGGCCGACGGACCCGTTCGCGGGGCTACTGCCGACCGGCAACGGCGCGGTGGGCGGGCTCGGCCTGTGGATCGCGTACCAGTCCTGCAACCACGTCACGTCGCACCGGGGGCCGGACGGCTTCACGCTGCGGCTCACCGCGGGAAACCCGCACTTCGCCGGGTGAGGCCGACCGGCCCGCCGGCTCATGGGATGGTCACGCTGGCGCCGTTGATGGCCAGCAGGCCCGGGTACGTGTAGACGGCGCTCGGGTGACTGACCGACGAGGTGTAGCGGACGATGCCGAAGTCGTTGCCGGGGAAGCTGCTGCCGGTGCGGGTGCCGAGCACGCTGGTGCCGGCGCTGTCGGCGTACCAGGTGCTGCCGACCGACGTGCAGTGGCCGGCGGTGACGAAGTAGTAGGTGGTGCCGCTGCGCACGTTGGCGCCGAGCGAGCAGCGGCCCCCGCCGCCGGCGTAGATCGCCTGGCCGCCGGCGATCAGGGTGCTCAGCCGGCCGGGCTCGCGGCGGACCACGGCGTCGGTGCCGGCCAGCCTGGCGCGCAGGGCGGCCAGCAGGCTCTCGCTCACGGCGTCGTCGACCGCGACGGTGGTCCGGCCGGTGGCCGGGTCCACGGTCCAGGCGGTACAGCATCCGCGCCGGGCCCGCCGGGTTCAAGCGCCGGGGCTACCCGGCGCCCGGCGAGCGCTCGGCGACCACCACCGAGATGCCGTCGAGCACCCGCTGCAGTCCGAACTCGAAGGCGTACTCCGGGCCGTACGCGGCGCCGTGCGCCTCGCCGGCGGCCGCGCCGACCCGGGCGGCCGTCGGGTAGCTGCCCGACTTCATGAACTTCTCCAGCCAGGGGGCGTGCGACTGCCACCACTGGCCGTCCGTCATGCCGGTCTCGCGCTCCAACTCGGTCACCTCGAGAGCCGCCCGCGCCGCGCTCTTGACGTGCCCGAGGAGCAGGGTGAGCACGGCGTCCATCTCCACGTCGTCGAGCCCGATGTCGGCCACGGCGCCCAGCTCGTAGTCGTACTTGGCGAGCAGGTTGGGGCCGAGCACCGGCCGGGTGGTCTCGGCGCGCAGCAGCCAGGGGTGCGCCTGGTAGAGCGCCAGGTTCTCCCGGGCGATCTGCTCCAGCCGGCCCCGCCAGCCGCCCGGGACGTCCGCCGGGCGGCGCATCTCGCCGTACAGCGTGTCGACCATGACGTCGAGCAGCTCGGCCTTTCCGGGCACGTACGTGTAGACCGACATCGTTCCGACGCCCAGCGCCTCGCCGACCCGGCGCATGGTGAGCGCGTCGATCCCCTCGGCGTCGGCGATCTCGATGGCCGCCCGGACGATCCGGTCGACGCTGAGGCCCGGGCCGGCGCTGCGGCTGGCCGGCTCCCGGGTGCGCCAGAGGATGGCCAGGCTGCGGGCCGGGTCGACCTTGCCCTTGCGCTCACTCGCCATAGTGCCGCCATCCTAGGTCAGTCGCGGGACAGGTCGAGCAGGGCGTCGGCCGGGTCCGGGCTGGGCGGGCCGGCCGGCCACCACTGGCCCGAGCGCCGCCGGAACGGGTACCAGCGGCCGTCGCGGCCGTACCGGACCTGGACGTCGCGGCCGACGGTCCACCGGTTACGCCAGAGGCGGACCTCCCCCTCGCCGGCCTCGCGCAGCGCCTCCGTGGCGCGGGCCGCGACCTCCCTCTGCGGGGTGAACACCGCGTCGACGGCGTCCACGCCCGCCGCGCCCGCGTACTGCCAGGCCCGCACGGCCCGGGGCAGCTCGCCGGCCCGGCCGCTGGCCTCGCCGAGGCGCCGCGCGGCGGATGAGCGCGGCATCCGGGCGGCCAGCCGCACGGCGTCGCGCCAGGCGTCGTGCTCGGGTGCCAGCAGCTCGGCCGGGGTGGCGGCCAGCAGCTGCCGGGCCCGGGACGCGGCGTCGGCGGCGAGCAGCCCGAGCGCCTCGGCGTCGACGCCGGGCGCCCCGTGCCCGGCGAGCAGTGGGGCGAGCGCCATCGGCTCGCCCCGCACCGGCGGGGGCGGCCCCGGCGGCGGTGCCGGCGCGCTCGCGTACGCCTGCTCGGCCGGGCTACCCGCCGGGCCGTCGTCCCCCGTCGAGAGGACGGACCGGCGGGTGTTTCGGCGCCGCAGCTCCTCGACCAGCTCCGCCTCGGCCCGTCCGCGCATGAGCAGCAGCACGAACGGATCCCGGTCGAGCAGCCACGACGCCTGGTACGACAGGGCGGCGGCGTGCCGGCAGGGGTGGTCCCAGGACGGGCAGTCGCACTCCGGTTCCAGGTCGCCGTAGCCGGGCAGCAGGCGTACCCCCGCGTCGTCGGCCGTGTCGACCAGCTCCCGCGGCATGTCCCGGTCGAGCAGCGCGGCGATGTGCCCGGCCCGCGCGGCGACCCGGTCGAGCAGCCGGTCCCACTCGGCGGCGGTGAGGGTGCCGACGCGCACCACGGTCCGGTACGCGGCGTACTGGTCGCCGTCGTGGACCCCGGCGGAGATCCGGCCGGGGCTGACGGTGATGGCCCCCACCTGGCCGGCGAACGCGTACCGGCGGCCCTTGCGGAGCTGCTCCGCGTCGAGCGCCGTGCGTTCCATCGCCTCGATCCACGCGTTGCCCCACCAGGTGTCGGCGAATTTCCGGCCGATCCGCCTCCCCGGGCCGAAGGCCGGGAAGCTGCGGGCCCGCCGGTCGTCGTCGGCCGGCTCGTCGTCGAGGTCGGCGAACTCGAAGTCGAAGTCCACGTCCCGGCTCCTCATGCCTCGTCGTCCAGCCGCACGAGCCGCAGCAGCTCGGCGTCGGACAGTTCGGTCAGCGCGGTCTCGCCACCGGTCAGCAGCGCGTCGGCCAGCTCCCGCTTCGCCTCCAGCAGGGCGGCGATCCGGTCCTCCAGGGTGCCCTGGGCGATCAGCCGGTGCACCTGCACCGGCCTGGTCTGCCCGATCCGGTACGCGCGGTCGGTGGCCTGCTCCTCCACCGCCGGGTTCCACCACCGGTCGTAGTGGACGACGTGATCGGCCCGGGTCAGGTTGAGGCCGGTGCCGGCCGCCCTGAGCGAGAGCAGGAAGACGGGCACCTCGCCGGCCTGGAACCGGCGCACCATCTCCTCGCGCTGGGCCACGGGCGTGCCGCCGTGCAGCAGCTGGGCCGGCACACCCCGCTCGGCCAGGTGCCGCTGGAGCAGCCGCGCCATCCGGACGTACTGGGTGAAGACCAGCGCGGCGCCGCCCTCGGCGAGGATCGTCGCCAGCAGGTCGTCGAGGAGCTGGAGCTTCTCCGACCGGCCGGCCAGCCGGCCGGTCGACTCCCCGAGGTAGTGCGCCGGGTGGTTGCAGACCTGCTTGAGGCCGACCAGCAGCTTGAGCACCAGCCCGCGCCGGGCGATACCGGCGCCGCCGGCCCGGATTTCGGCCATCACCTCGCCGACCACCTGCCGGTAGAGGGTAACCTGCTCGCCCGTCAGCGACACGAGGTGGTCGGTGACGGTCTTCGGCGGCAGCTCGGGGGCGATGCCCGGGTCCGACTTCCGGCGCCGCAGCAGGAACGGGCGGACCAGCCGGGACAGCCGGTCCACGGCGGCCGAATCCCGGTCCACCTCGATCGGCCGGGCCCACCTCGCCCGGAAGGCCCCGACCCGGTCGAGCAGGCCGGGGGTGGTCCAGTCGAGGATCGCCCACAGCTCGGAGAGGTTGTTCTCCACGGGGGTGCCGGTGAGCGCCACCCGCGCCCGGGCCGGGATGTCGCGCAGTGCCCTCGCGGTGCCGCTGAGCCGGTTCTTGACGTACTGCGCCTCGTCGGCGACGACCATCCCCCACGGGTGGGCGGCCAGGGTGCCGGCGTCGACGCGCATGGTGCCGTAGCTGGTCAGCACGAACCCGCCGGCCGCCCCGTCCAGCGAGCGGGCCGTGCCGTGGTACCGGCGGACCGGCGTGCCGGGGGCGAACCGGGCGATCTCCCGCTCCCAGTTGCCGAGCACGGACGCGGGGCAGACGACCAGGGTGGTGCCCGCGGTCGCCGGGTCGAGCTGGCGGCGCAGGTGCAGCGCGACGACGGTGACCGTCTTGCCGAGGCCCATGTCGTCGGCGAGGCAGCCGCCGAAGCCGAGCGCGGTCATCCGCTCCAGCCAGCGCAGCCCGCGCAGCTGGTACTCGCGCAGGGTGCCGCGCAGCGCGGCCGGCGCCGCCAGCGGCTCCGGGCCGCCGTCGGGCTCGGCGACCCGCTCGCGCAGCGCGCCCAGCCAGCCGTCGGCCACCACCTCGACCCGCTCGCCCTCGACCTCGACGCTCGCGATCAGCGTCGCGGCCAGCGCGTCGTACGCCGGCAACGGCGCGAGCTGCCGCTCGCGGGCCTTGCGGGCCAGCTCCGGCTCGACCGCCACCCACCGCTCCCCCAGCCGGACGATCGGTCGGGACTTCGCGACCAGCTCCGTCTCCGCGTCGGTCAGCGGTTCGCCGGCCAGGGTGAGCTGCCAGCTCAGCGGCATCGGCGCGGCCGAGCGGAAGAACTCCGCCACCGCCGCGGGCCGCTCGGGCGGCGAGCCGACCAGCACCCGGGCGGTCAGCTCACGCGAAAGCCGCGACGGCCACTCGAACTCGATGCCGGCGTCGGCCAGCCGGCGCTCGGCGCCACCGAGCAGGTCGGCCAGGTCCTCGTCGAGCAGCTCAAGCTCGACGGGTGCGGCCACGTCGAGCAGCCGCTCCAGCGGCGGCCACACGGCGGCGGCCCGCCGCACGGCGAGCATCGCCTCGAACGTGGCCCCCTCGCCGAGGCCGTGCTCGTCGCCCTCCCACAGCGCCGCCGCGTCGCTGACCACCGTGGGATCGGCGAGGCTGCGCAGCCGTACCACGGCGGTGAGCGGGGTGGTGTCGAGGTCGCCCCGGCCCTCCAGCCGCAGCGCCACGCGCAGGCCCGTGTCGACCCCGGCGGAGACCGCCGCGGCCCAGTCGCGCAGTTCCTCCGCCGGCTCGGGTGCCAGGCCGGTGAACCGGGCGTCGCCGGTCAGCCAGGTCGCCGCCGGGGTGCGCGGCAGCGTGTCGGCCACCGCGTCGAGGAAGGCGCGGACCAGCGCCTCCGGGTCGGGCAGCACCAGCCGCCCGGCGCCCGGGTCGACCGGTACCGCGCGGGCCTCGGCCGGCATCGCCGCGGCCAGGGCCCGGACGCGCTCCACGTCGGCGGCGTCGAACGGGCCCGCCCGCCAGGCGTCGTACCCGCCCGGGGAGACCCCGGGCAGGAGCCGCCCCCGGGCGACGAGGTGCAGCCCGGTGACCGCCACCGCCGACCAGAACGCGGCGGCCGGGTCCACGGAGTCGGCGTCGGCCAGCGCGACGAGACGGCGGACCGCGTCGCCGACCGGGACGGCGCAGGCCGGGACCGCCCGCAGCCTCACCGCCCCGTCGCCGGGCAGGGCCAGCTCCAGTTCGCCGCGCTCGCCCAGTCCGTCCAACTGTTCCGGCAGCGTCGCCCCGGACCGGTCGTAGAGGCCGACCGTGCCGCTGCGGGGCGGATCGGCGGGGAGGAAGACGGCCGCGAACGGCTCTAGTCGCACGGTGCCTCCGGATTCACTCGTCGTCCGCCGGCTCACCGGCTCAGGGCCCGGTACCGGGCGACGGCCAGCGGCACGAAGACGGCCAGCAGGACGAGCGGCCAGGCCACGGCCGCCGCATGCCACCCGAGTACGTCTTGATTGGCTTGTCGCCCGCGTCGGCCAGCCCGAACCGGTCCAGTAGTTCGGCGGCGCGCCGTCGCGCCCCCGTCGCGCCCAGGTGGTGCAACCGGCCGAAGAGGACCAGGTTCTGGTGGCCGCTGAGCACCTCGTCCACGGCCGCGTGCTGCCCGACCAGGCCGATGCGGTGGCGCACCTGGTCGGGCCGGCGGGCCACGTCGAAGCCGGCGACCTCGGCCCGACCGGAGTCGAAGCGCAGCAGGGTGGACAGGATCCGCACGGCGGTGGTCTTGCCGGCGCCGTTGGGGCCGAGCAGGCCGCAGACCGTGCCGGGGCGGACCCGCAGGTCGAAGCCCTCCAGAACGGGCCTGTCCCCGTACCGCTTGCGCAGCCCCTCGACAACTATCGCGTGGTTGTCCGCTGTCATGTGACTCCCTCCCGAGGAGGCTAGCGTACAACATACGGTAGGCGATACGGCCCGCCGCGCAGGCTACCGACCGAGGGCGGCGTAGCGGGCCTCCGTCTCGGCCTTCTGCGGCCCCCACCACCACTCGTTGGCCCGGTACCAGTCGATGGTCCCCGCCAGCCCCTCGGGCAGGTCCGGGTAGCGGGGGCGCCAGCCCAACTCCTTCCGGAGCCGGGAGCTGTCGCAGGCGTAGCGGAGGTCGTGGGCCGGCCGGTCCGGCACGCTGTCGAACTCGCCGGGCGGCCGGCCGAGCAGCGACAGGGCCAGCTCCAGCAGGTCGCGGTTGCTCCACTGGGCGCCGGAGCCGATCAGGTACGTCTCCCCGACCGT
This sequence comes from Micromonospora olivasterospora, assembly GCF_007830265.1. Lineage (NCBI taxonomy): Bacteria > Bacillati > Actinomycetota > Actinomycetes > Micromonosporales > Micromonosporaceae > Micromonospora > Micromonospora olivasterospora. Next base: position 4,496,337 of record NZ_VLKE01000001.1, on the reverse strand, counting down.
CCCCGCCTCGAGGATCAGCAGGACCGCGTCGTTGTGGTCGTCGACGTGCGTCCACTCCCGCACGTTCTCCCCGCTGCCGTAGAGCTTCGGCCGCTGCCCGCGCAGGACGTTGGTGATCTGCCGGGGCAGGAACTTCTCCACGTTCTGGTACGGCCCGTAGTTGTTGGCGCAGTTCGACAGCGTCGCCCGCACCCCGTACGACCGGGCCCAGGCCCGGACCAGCAGGTCCGAGGCGGCCTTCGTGGCCGCGTACGGGCTCGACGGGTCGTACCGGCTCTCCTCGGTGAACAGGCCCCCGCCGTGCAACGGGAGGCTGCCGAACACCTCGTCCGTGGACACGTGGTGCAGCCGCCGGTCGTGCCGGCGGACCGCCTCCAGCAGCACGAAGGTGCCCTCCACGTTGGCGCGCAGGAACGGGGCGGGATCGCGCAGCGAGTTGTCCACGTGCGACTCGGCCGCGAAGTGGACCACGGTGTCGCAGTCGGAGACCAGAGCGTCGACCAGGTCCGCGTCGCGGACGTCGCCCTGGACGAACGTGATCCGGTCGGCGACCTCCGCGAGGCTGGCCCGGCTCCCGGCGTAGGTGAGCGCGTCGAGGACGGTCAGCCGCTGACCGGGCCGGGTGGCCAGCGCGCGGCGGACGAAGTTGGCGCCGACGAACCCGGCACCGCCGGTGACCAGCATGTGCTCCATACGGCGAAGCTATCGGGGGGCGTCCCGGGCCCGGGCATCACTCCCAGACGGTGACCCGGACGGTCAACTGCCCCTGGACCGACCTGGTCACCACGAGCAGCGCGCGACGCAGATCCCGCGCCCCTCCAGGAGCCGGTCCCCGACCGGGCGCGCGGACGGCCTCCCGTACTCGGCACGGACACAGTCGGCGCGCTGCCAGGGGCCGTCGCCCGGCAGCGAGGCCGCATACCTCGGGTCCTCGCGGCTGACCAGGGCGTCGTTGCTGGCATCCGGCCACCACGAGGCGTAGCCGACGTCGCGGGTGGGCCCCCAGTCGTCCTTGGTCGGGCTCCAGTTGGCGGCCGTCGAGTCCAGGTCGTACGCCGTGTAGTCGGCCATGACCAGCGTCCCGGTGCGCCGCACGGGCGCGGTGATCACCGCCGGCTCGGTCGGCGGCGTGGCGGTGCCGGCGGCCTGCGCGTCCGAAACGGGCCCGCGGCGGACCAGGCGCGCACCCATCCGACGCCCTGCGCCCACACGGCGCCGATCACGAGCGGGACGAGCGCGGAGATGACGGCCGCCTTGACCCCCCAGCCCTGCCACCACCGTCCCTGGGCGGGCTTCCGGGAGCGGGACTGCTGTCGCTGTGGCGGGGGACGACGCTTCGACCGACGCAGGGCCATGCTTGCTCCGTCCAACATAGACAGCCCGCCGCGCGCTCGGCCGGCGCCGGCCGGTGGTCGCCACGATCGGCGGGTTCCTCGTCGTGCCCGCGCTCTACCGCGCCACGGTCCACCTGTGGCACTACAACGCGTTCTTCGGCGCGCTCGCGGCGGCGGGCGTCGAGCCGGGGGCGGTGCGGCCGGTCGTCGACGCGCTCGATCGCGATCCGATGGTCATCGCGTCGTTCGCATTCTGGATCCTGGGCTGGCTGGTCGGCCTGCTGGTGCTGGCCTTCGGCGCGTGGCGGGCCCGTCTGGTGCCGGTCTGGGTGCCGCTCGCGCTGGCCGCCGGTCAGGTCCTCGACCTCCTCTCGGCCAGCGCCGCGCCGAAGCTCGCGGTAAGCGTGCTCATGGCCGCCGGCCTGTTCGGACTGTCGCGCGCCGTCGCGGCGGGGCTCGACACCCGACGGGTACGCGACGACGCCGCGCCGCGGGCGACGGGTGCCGTCGCGCCCCGGTGACGCCGGTCTGGGGTACGCGGGGTCGACCCACGCCGGACGAGCAGCCGGCGCGAGCGCCCCGCCGACCCGGCCGATGTCCCGGGACGAATCCCGGCCAGGTCGGGACACCTGCCCGTTGCCGTCGGGACAGCGGGAAGTGGATCGTGGTGGCGGCCCGGAGGGGCTTCGAGGAGAGGACGTCTTGTGGAACGGATGGCAGGACCCATCGGCGCGACCGGTGTGGCGGGCGCTGTCGGACCTGGGCCGGGACTGCGACCGCAGCGACCCCTGCGGACCGGAACGATCCGGTCGTGCGACCCGGCGCCGCGGATCTGCTGACCGCGCCCGACAGCGGGTCCGGCCGGGGCGGTCCCGGCTGGCCACCGCCAGGAGCCAGGGCGCAACCCGGGCCACCAGCGCGGTGAGCGCCGCCCAGGCGCTGGGCATCCCCGCCGGGAGCGGGCTCTACAACGACATCGAGCACTACCCGTCGAGCGAGTCCTGCAAGGCCGCCGTGCTCTCGTACCTCTCCGGCTGGACCGAACGACTGCACGCGCTCGGCTACCTCTCCGGCATGTACTCCAGCGGCTCCTCCGGTGAACCAGCGCGTCAACGGCGGCCGGTGGGTGTCCCTCGGCGTGTTCACGCTGGCCGCCGGCGACGGCGACAAGGTGGGCGTGAGCCGGTGGACCAGCGGTACCGGGTACGTCGTCGCCGACGCGATCCGCATCACCCGCGTCTGAGCAGGTATCCGCCCCGCCCCGACCAGCGGGGCGGGGCGGTGCCGGCTGCCTACCACGACATGCGGTGGCTGCTGGTCTACCACGACTCCTGGTGGCTGTTCTGGTCCGGTCTGCTGGTCCTGATCGCACTGCGTGGGGTGCTCTGCGCGGCGATAGTCAGCCTGGCCTGGCCCGCTCGCGCGCCACGGCCGCCGTACCGGACGCTGGTGCTGCGTAACGTCGGGGTGGCGGCGATCGGCGCGGTCCTCGTCCTGCCCTTCGCCGCGTACGCGGTCGGCGCGTCGGCGGTCTCGCTGTCCTGGTTCCTGTTCGCCGCGCTGATCCCGATGCTGCTGCTCGCCCCCTTCCTGCAACGGATGTCGGTGGGTCTGAGCCTGTGGCGGGGACTGCCGTCGGCCGAGATGGTCGGCTGGGCGCTGCTGAACTTCGTCGTGATCACCGTGGCCGGCGGGCTGGTCTGGAGCACCCCCGAAGCGTGGACGCCACTCGTCACCGCGGTCACCGGCGCGGTCAACGGCCTGCTGTGGAATCGCACGGTGCGGGCCGCCGTCCTCCAGACCCGGACACGCTGGCGGCGGGTGCCGGTCGTGCCGGTCGTCGCGGTGCTGGCCCTGGCCGTTCCACTGACGGTGCAGGCGCTCTCCCAGCCCCGCGAACAGGCGAACACCTTCACACCGCCGATCTTCAACCAGCCGCTGCCGCCGCAGGTGCCCTACGCGGTGCTCCTGCTCGCCGGGCACAACTCCGCGTACGACGGCCGACCCGCGGCGGACCCGAACGTGGAGCGGTTCTCGTATCTGGGCCTGGACTCAGGTGGCCGCCCGCTGCCGTACCGGTCGGAGGCCACCCACCGGTCACTGGAGTCCAGTTCCCGCCTGCTCGCGGCGCAGGTCGAGGCCGTGCACCGGCGGACCGGCCGGCCGATCGCCCTGGTGGCACAGAGCGAGGGGGTAATGGTGGCGCGCACCTACCTGCGCGACCGGCCCGGCTCTCCGGTGCGGGCGCTGGCGATGTTCAGTCCGCTGGTCCGCGCCGGACGCACGTACTACCCGCCCCCGGACGCCCGCAGCGGCTGGGGGCTGGCCCCCGGTTGGCTGCTGCGGTTGATGTTCCAGGTGACGGACATCGGCAACAGGACGGCCAGCACGCCCGACGAGCCGTTCGTCCGCTCGCTACTGGAGGGCGCCCCCTTCTACCGCTACCAGACGCTCTGCCCCGTCCCGGGAGTACGGGTGATCGCCTTCCTGCCGACCGTGACCGCGGGCGAGGCCCCACCCGGCCAGCCGATCAGGATCCCGGTGGTCGAGGTGCCGACCTTCCACGGCGGGGTCATCGGCAAGCCGGCCGCGGACGCCGACTTGATCGACTTCCTCGCCGGTGCCGACATCAACCGGCGCCAGCCCGAGTTCGGCCTGCTCCAACGGCTGGGGGACGCCTGGCATGCGCCCGCCCTGGCGGTCCGGGTGAATCCGGTGTGGCGGCCCGCCGCGGCACCCGGCCGGCCCTTCACGCCGACCCGGTTCTGCGGCCCGGTCAGCAGGACCTGACCGCGGCGGTCCCGGGCACGCTCAGCGGGGTGGCGACGGGGCTTCCAGCGGGCGTCCCCTGGCCCGGGCGGCGTCGGCGGCGGCGATCCCGGCCAGGACCAGTGCGACGGTGAGCGCGACGGCGAGGGGTGGCAGAAGGGTCATCAGCGGGGCCGCGAGGGCGAGGACGAGAATCCCGATCAGCCGGGGGCGGGAGACCCGGGCGAACACCACGTACTCGAAGTGGGCACGCCCGGCGGTGAACAGGGCGGGGCCGCCGAACATGACCACTATCCAGGCGTCCTCGGTGTGGCCGAGTGGATGCGGGATGACGAGTTCGTAGCCGACGGCGGTCATGATGATGCCGAGGACCATGACTCCGTGGGTGAAGGCGGCCACGCGGCCGAGGTGGGTCGGGTTCCTGGACGCGGCGATGGCGTCGGTGAGGATCTGCCCGGCTCGGTAGAAGTAGATCCGCCAGAGCAGGACGGTCGTGACGAAGCAGATCACGAACGCCGCGGTGGATTCCACGTCGTACAGGCCCGTGGTGTAGGAAACCGCGAGCGCCAGTACGGATTCACCGAGGGCGATGAGGAGGAACTGCCGGTAGCGGTCGGCCAGGTGCGTGCCGGCGGCCGCCCACACGGTGACACGGAGCCGGCCGAGCCCGGGTACCGGCCACCCGAACCTGGCCGCGAGATAGTCCAGGGCCGCGGCGGAGAACCACAGCCAGACCCGGGTCCCGTCGTGGGTCAGCGCCCCTGCCACCCACAGGACGCCGGCCAGCGTGAACCAGACGAGCTCGCGGACGAAGGTCGGCCGCTGATCGTGTCCGCGCAGGATGACGACGAAGGCGACGGACCGGCCGACCTGAATGCCGACGTACGCCGCGACGAAGGCCGGGCCGCCGCCGTCGAACGCGCTGGGCAGCGCGGCTGACATGATCAGAATGCCGAACATGGTCACGATGACCACGGCCTGCACCGGGAGGCGGCGTGGGTCGAACCTGGCCGTGGTCCAAGCCGTCAGGGTCCAGACCCAGGTCAGCGGCAGAAGCAGCAGCAGGGTCCTGCCCACCGCCGGGAAGGCGATCCACCCCTCGGCGATGCCGGGACGGGCCAGCAGGTCGGTGATCCGCAACGCGACCCGCTCGATGACGAAGACGAAGGCCAGATCGAAGAAGAGCTCCAGGAAGGTCGCCTGCTGCGGGCTTCCACCCCTTCTGATCAGGTCAGTGCCGCCTGCCATCGTCGCTGAACCCGCCCGCCGTCCGGCCACGTCGTCGAAGCCCCACACTGCCATCCGCCGCTTCGGCGCGCGGAGAAACCGGCGCAGGCGTACCCATTTTCGACCCGGCCGCAGTCGCCGCGCCGCCCGGTCGGCGTGGTGGCGGCCAGCGACGGTCCGCACGGGAGAAGGGCCAGCCCCGACGGAGCTGGCCCTTCTCGGCATCCGGCTCGTTCGCGCCGGCGCGGCGGTCAGCCGACCGACTTGTTGTAACTGTCGATGGCGCCCTGCACGCTCGCCGCGGCGTCCTTCATGGCCTGGTCGGCCGGCTTGCTACCGACGATCGCCGCCTCCAGACCGTCCTCGGACGCCTTACGGGCCTGCGGCATCACGCCCAGCAGGCAGCCGGCGGACGCGACCGACGGCGGCGGCGCGTGCAGCTGGTCCACGGCGTTGATCGGCACGTACCCCGTGCCGGTGTGCCACTTGGCCTGCTCGACCGGGCCGGCGGCGAACTTCGCGAACTCCCAGGCGGCCCGCTTCTCCTTGGCGCTGTGGCCGACCCCGTTGATCCACAGCGAGGGTGTTGGTCGCGTAGCCGCCCTTCACCAGGTCCGTCCACCACTGCGCGACGCGCACGGCGGTCTCCTGGTCGAACTGCACCTTCGTCGCCAGGCCCTGGCGCCCGTTGTCGTTGTCGCAGTACTCCTTGCCGTCGGTGGCGAGCAGCTGCTCCAGCAGCCACCGCACCCTGTCAGGGCGGTGGCGGCGACGAGGGCGACGAACGCCGTGAGGGTGCGGCGCGCCCAGCTGGCACGTTCGAGGTCCACCACACGCGCCCACCTGGGCGTCGTCCTCGCCCGACACACTGACGGCCGACCCTTCTCCCGGCGAGTTGCGGGAGATTAGGCTTCGGCTCATGTTGACGTGGCGATGGCACGGCCGGGCCGCGAACATGGCCCTGGTGCTCGTCGTCGGCCTGGTCGCCCTCGCCGGCCTCGTGGTGCAGTCGGGCGGCATCGACACCGCCGCCGAATGGGCGGCGCTGCTGGCCGTGCTGGCCTCCTCCGGTGCGCTGTACGTCCGCCGTCGCCATCCGCTGCCGGTGGGTGTGGCGGCGCTGGCGGCCGTCGGCGCCTACGGAGCGTTGCTGCACCGGCCCGGGCCGATCATGCTGGTGTTCGTCGTCGCGCTCTACACCGTCGTCGACGAGGGGCACCTCGCCGTCGCCATCGGGCTCGGTCTCGCCTCGGTGGTCGCCTTCGCCGTCGCGGACAGCTACAACCGGACAGCCGCGAGCGTGAACGGGGCGACCCTGCTGCACGCCGGTTGGCTCATCGCCGTCATCGTCGGCGTGACCCGCAACCGCCGGGCCTACCTCGCCGAGGCGCAGGCCCGGGTGCTCGCCGCGGAGCAGCGCACGGCGGAGGAGGCCCGGCGCCGAGCCACGGAGGAGCGGCTGCGCATCGCCCGCGAGCTGCACGACGCGCTCGGCCATCACCTCTCGCTGATCAACGTGCAGGCCAGCGCCGCACTGCACCGCCCGGACCCCGCCCGGTCCACGCAGGCGCTCACCGCGATCAAACAGACGAGCAAGGAGACGCTGCGCGAGTTGCGTACGACGCTCGGCATGCTGCGGCAGGAGGACGAGGCACCGGCCGCTCCCCCGCCCGGGCTGAACCGCCTCTACGAGCTGGTCACGACAGCCGGCCGGTCCGGGTTGGAGATCCGCACCGAGCTGACCGAAACCCGGCCGCTGCCGCCGGACGTCGACCTGGCGGCGTACCGGATCGTCCAGGAGGCGCTCACCAACGTGACCCGGCACGCCGCCGCGACCACGGCGGTGATCCGGATTCGGCCCGACCGCGACGACGTGCTGGTGGAGGTCGAGGACGACGGCAGTGGCGCGCCGGGCCCGCCCGGCAACGGGATCCGCGGCATGGGTGAGCGGGTCCGGGCGCTGAGCGGTTCGCTGACCACGGGCCCCGGCCCCGACGGCGGCTTCCGGGTCCGCGCCCGCCTCCCGCTCCAACCCCGCCCGGTGAAAGCGGGGGTGCCAGCATGATCCGGGTGTTGCTCGCCGACGACCAGAACCTGGTACGCGCCGGGTTCCGGTCCATCCTCGACGGTGAGGACGGCATCGAGGTCGTCGGCGAGGCCGCCGACGGTGCCGAGGCGGTGCGGCTCGCCCGGCAGCTGCGGCCGGATGTCGTCCTCATGGACATCCGGATGCCCGGGCTGGACGGCCTGGCCGCCACCCGGCAGATCGCCGCGAGTTCCGATGTCCGCGTGATCATCCTGACGACGTTCGACCTCGACGACTACGTCTATGGCGCGCTGCGGGCCGGCGCGAGCGGTTTCCTGGTGAAGGACACCGAGCCGGCGGAGCTGATCCACGGGGTACGGGTGGTGGCCCGCGGTGACGCGCTGATCGCGCCGTCGATCACCCGCCGACTGATATCCGAGTTCGGCGCCCGCGCCGCGTATCCCGACCCAGGGCCGCGACTGAACGTGCTCACCGAGCGGGAGCGTGAGGTGATGGCGCTGGTCGCCGCCGGGCTGTCCAACGACGAGATCGCGGCGCGGCTGGTGCTGAGCCCGGCCACCGCGAAGACGCACGTCAGCCGGATCATGACCAAGACCCGGGTCCGGGACCGGGCCCAGTTGGTGATCCTCGCGTACGAGTCCGGCCTGGCCGTACCCGGCTGGCTCGCCCGCTCCTGACCCGGCCTCCGGGTACGCCCGCCGACCCGGCGGCATGGCCGGCTCGGCCGGTCAGGCGGTGCGGCGGAAGCGAACCAGGGCCAACCCGCCGAGGACGACGGCAATCAGTCCCACCACCAGGGCCACGTAGGCACCGCCTCGCCCGTTGCCGGTGCCGATACCACCGTCGGAGGTGGCCACGACCAGCCCACCGAGGGACATGCCGATCAGCCCCGCCACCAGGGCTACGGTGGCTCCGAGGCGTCCGGAGCCGGTGCCGACACGGCTGGCGGGGCGGATCAGCGCCCGCACACCCATGACCACGCCGGTCAGCCCGAGCACGCCGGCGGCGATGGCCCCGAGTCGCCCGGCGCTCATGGTGTAGACACTGGCGGCGATCGGCTGGTTCGCGACGTGCGCGGCTGCCGGCGCGGCAAGTCCGAACCCCCCGAGCAGGGCGGCTCCGGCGGCGGCAAGCAGGTGACGGACGTACATCGAGGATCCCTTCGCTCGCATGACGAGTACAGGCGGCAGCGTATGTACGGGTGTGGTCACGAGTCGTCATGCCGGAGTTGCCAATGGGCCTACCACCAGGGTTGCGCGCGCTCCGGGCGCCGTACCGCCACGGTTGTCTCCCCTCCGCTTCCGCTGTCGACGGATCGGCGGATGCCATTCGATCGATGAAACTTCTGACATCATCCAACGGAAAGATCGAAGACTATGACCGTGGAGGTGTGGGATGCGTTCCCACCTGACGAGTTTCCTCAGCGTCGCCGTGCTGGCGACCGCCGCGTTCCTGGTTCCAGCGTCGCCCGCCGCCGCCGCGCCGTCGTTCCGGACGCCGTTCCCGTGCAACCAGACGTGGTCCGGTCAGACCCGCACCACGCACAGCCCGCAGTACGCGATCGACTTCAACCGGACCGACGACCACGGCGATCCGGTCAAGGCCAGCGCCCCGGGCACCGTGGACGTGGTCGCCAACCTCGGTGACACCAGCTACGGCCGGTACGTGCGGATCAACCACGGCAACGGGTACACCACCTACTACGCCCACCTCAGCGGGTTCAACGTCTCGGTCGGCCAGTCCGTCGGCTACAGCACCACCATCGGATACGTGGGCAACAGCGGCGGCTCCTCCGGCTCGCACCTGCACTACGAGCAGCGGCTGAACGGCAGCGACATCAAGGTGCGGTTCAGCGGCAACCTTGCCCTCTACTTCGGGACGAGGAACTACACGCGTACCGCCGGCTGCTGATCACGGATCGACACCCCCCGTCCCCGCGCGGCGGCCCGCCGGTTGAACCCGGGCGGCCGTCGCCGCCGGACGGGATGTTCCTGGCGGCTGTCCTCGTCCCGGCTAGGAGCGGTCGACAGCCGCCTCTGACCGCGCCGGGTAGTGAAGCGCGGTGAGCAACTGACTGTGCAAGTTGGCGTTGGAGTACAGGCCACCGCCCCGATCGCCCGCATGTCCCCCGGTTCGATCGGTGAAACGGCCGCCCGCTTCCTCGACGAGAAGGATCCATGGCGTGTGATCCCAGATGTGGTAGCGCTCGACCAGGAAGGCATCGATTTCACCACGAACAAGCTCGACGAGCGGGAGGGGGCTTGCCGGTGCGCGGGCCTCGCCAATTCGGGTCACGCCGGCTGAAGAACGACGTGCCGTCGACCGGGTCGATGATCCAGACCCGATCGGACTCACCGAGTTGACCAAGTTCCTCGCCGAGGAGACCATCCCCTGGCCCCGCCGCAGACAACATCTCGCGAAACAATCGTTCGACCGCCCGGTCGGCTTCCGTGACTGGTGTGCCGTCGGCCTTCAGCGTTGCGGAAACGCCAGACTCGAAGTAAGCGAGCGCGAGGTCAGCCGCCAGATCCGACGTGTCGAGCGCGAGTCGCAAGTCATCAGCGCCACCCACGACCGACGACGCTATCAGGGTCAGAAGTTGCCCATCTCGTGCACCCCGGCAGGGTGTTCGGCCGCTGTGAGCCCTCCACCGGGCTGGTCCCGTTCGCCCGCCTGGTCGAGCACGTCATGACCACGGAGCCCTACGCCTCAGCGGATCGGGTGCTGCTCAGCCCAGCCCTGTCAGTCGTCACCGCCCCACCGTACCGATCGACGCGAACGCTGGTAGAGGTTCGAGTCAACGGGGAGCCTGCTGGCACTTTGAGCCTTGCGACGTCAGCCGAGATGCTGCCGGTGCTCGCCCACCTCTCGGAACTCGGCATGTTGACGGCCGCCCATGCAGTCCTGAAGGGCAACCGGGGTCAAGGCCGACGTCACGCTGAACGTGTGCAAGGCCAGTTCGCTGACTGATGCGTGGTTGGATGCGCCGCCAGCGGCTGAGGGAGCCCGGCCAGCACAGCAGGCGACCGCAGAGAGCCCCGGACGCGATGTTGCCCCAATGCAGCAATGGCGGTTCGTGGTTCCGCCGGGATGGCCACCCCCGCCCGCAGGTTGGGTCCCGGCCCAGGGCTGGCGTCCCGATCCGTCGTGGCCTCCTGCGCCTGATGACTGGCAGTTCTGGATACGAGCCTGAGAGGCCCCTTCCGCCTACCCTCAGTTTACCAACTACAGGTAAGGCGACCCCGGCCGGCCTGGTCATCGGCGCCGGCCACGCCTTGCCACCTGGTCAGACGTCGTCACCATCTCTCGTCGTTGGTCGCTCTCGATCGACCTCCGACGGCCTGGTGACGGCCTGGACCTGGCCCTCGTCGGCCGCATAGCCCCTGTGGGTGCCCGATATAAGCTCACGCGGGCCGGGCGACGGGAGCTAGGAGTCGTACGCCCAATTCGTGGCCGTACCGTTCGATTTCGGCCACACTCTCCTGCTTCTGGACGAGGTTGGTGTGTAGATGCTGGACACACTGGCCCTCACTCATAAGAACCGCCCAATCAAAAAGGGTCTTGTGTGCCGCAATGGTGAGGTATAGGAACCGGATCAGAGTATCGACTGCGAATTGATCAGCCATGTCCGCTGAGGGGTTTGTGCGTACGAAGGTTTCAAATCGCCCATACATGCCTTCAACAGTGTCGGACCGCGTTGAAAGCAGGGAGGTTCCGAATGCCTTGGCGCAGGAGTTGATGTTGTGATTCCACTGCACGCATTCCTGTTGCTTGCGCCGCACGATTTGCCTGAGATCGCCACTAACTCGATGGGCCAAGAAGTCGAGAATGCGCCGCCCGGATATCTCCATTTCACCTAGTATGCCTAGCTCATAGATGAACAGGTCACGCGTCGTATTAATCGCCATGTGCTCCTCCTGACCTCGCTGGCGAGCCGCCACGGCCTACCCGTTCAGAAACCACCAAAACGCGGCAGGCCAGCCAGCAGGAAGGGTGTAAATTTGCGCATGTCGACACGAGAAGCCGAGAAGGATGAACAGGCCATCCCGTCTGCCCTCGACCCGCCCCTCCTGGGGAGCGGGCCGCCGCCCGGCCCACCACGTCAAGCGGCCCTTGACGGCTCGTACGGACGCTGGCGGGTCGGGCGGTGGCCTGCTCGGCTCGCCCGGGTCGATGGCAGACGGGATGGCCTATCGCAACCACCCACGGACCGTGGCCCGCCGGCGGAGTCCTAGCCATCCTGGAGCCGGAGCGCCCCCGCCGGAGGCGCTCTGACCGCAACCTCGCGACCGCGGCCAGTTCGCCGACGCCGCCGGCGTGCCCTCCCCTACGCCGCGCGGGCTGCTGGCTGCACGGCCCGGCCGGCTGCCGGCCCCACCCCTCACCGGTCAAAGGTCTTTCGTTCTGCTGCGGCCCGCTCGGGCTCACCGCTCTCCGCGCCAGCCGCCGGGCGTTCGGCGCGGTTCATAGACGTACAGAAAGTCCTCCCACACCGGCCGGTAGCCGGCCGTCCCACCACAGCCTCCCGGGTCACGGTGGGTTGACGTGTCGGTACCCGGTGTCACTCTGGCGCTCGTCGAGCACACCGCTATGGCACACCCATCGAACCGCGCAACTTTCAGCGCTCCTGGTAGACCCGGTGCGAAAGAGCAGGCGTCAAGGGGATCACCGTCCACGACGCCAGGCGTACCTGCGCCACGCTCCTGGCCGACCTCGACGTCCACCCGCGAGTCGCCATGCAGGTGCTCCGGCACGCCCGCTTCTCCGTGACGATGGAGATCTACACCCAGGTCTCGTCCAAGGCCACCCGCGGCGCATTGGAGCGCCTCGGCGATTCCCTCGGCCGCTGACGGTTGCTGTACTTAGCTGCCGTACAGAAGCAGAAAGGCCACTTCCCGATCATGGGAAGTGGCCTTGGACCTGCGTGGGCGATACTGGGATCGAACCAGTGACCTCTTCGGTGTGAACGAAGCGCTCTCCCGCTGAGCTAATCGCCCTCAGCGCCGATGACTCTACCCGATCGAGGGACTGGACGGCGAATCCGGGGTCAGTGCGTCGCAAGGTGGTGCAGCAGCCGGGCCAGGAGGTCGATGCCAAGGCTGTACTTGAGCGAGAGCCAGAGCACCACGGCGACGAAGATCAGGCCCACGGAGCCGAGCACGAGCCGCACCGGCAGGGACCGGCTGGTGGCCCACCGGGTCCAGCGTTGGACGTGCCGGCGGGTGAAGTTGAGCAGCCGGCGGGCCCAGTGGAACTCGACCGCCCAGACGCCCAGCCCGGCGATCACCAGCAGCCAGCCGGGACCGGGCAATGGAATGAGGGCGATACCGACAGTGACGATGATCGCCCCGAGGACGGAGATGAAGATCTTGAGGGCGATCCGCCCGGTGGGGTTGGCGCGGATCAGGTCGAGGGTGGTGCGGAGCCGGTGCCGCCAGCGCCCGCGGCGCCGCTCGGCGACGGCCACGCCGCCCCCGCGCGCGCGGTCGTCCGGCCCGCCCCGACCGGGCCGGTCGTACTGATCAATCGGCACCGCGTACCCCCGCCTCTCGGCTGCTCGGGGCCCTACTTTCGGACGCCCGGGCCGAGCGACCGGATCCACTGAGGATCGGTTCGTAACCATTTGCACCCCCAGTGTGCCCCGGGCCCGTCACTCCATTGGACCACTGGACGTTACCGGAGTAAGTCGACGTCTGAACGACCCCGATGCCGGGCGGGATCGAGCACTGGGCAGAACCGGATATCGTACAAGAATTTTCACATTCTATCGGCGTTTCCGACCACCTTCCCACCACTGGGTGAAGTCAGCGTATGGCGGAGCGTAGCCGGGAGTAGCGGCTGAGTATGGGAAAAGCGGGACACGCGCGTTCCGCAGCGGTGCCGGGGGGAGAACGTCCATGAGTGTCATCCGACCGACGACCGTAGAGGTCGAGACGTCGCTAAGGCTCGTCGCACCTGACGCCACCGCCTTGCCGGTGCGTGCCAGTCTGCGCTACGACCCTGCTGACCCGTATGCGGTCCATGTCCTGTTCCACGCCGAATCAGCCGGCGGGGAGGCGGTGAGCTGGTCGTTCGCGCGCGAACTGCTGGTCACCGGCCTGGACGAGCCGGCCGGCATCGGCGACGTCCGGGTGTGGCCCTGGGCCACTCCGCGCGGCGACTTCGTCGCGCTGGCGCTGTCGTCCCCGGACGGCAACGCCCTGTTCGAGGTGCCGCGCAGCGTCCTGGTGCGCTTCCTGCGGCGAACGTACGTCGTCGTCCCGCGTGGCCGGGAGGCCGAACACCTGGACGTCGACACGGCGGTGAACCGGCTGCTCGCCGGGCGCTGACACGGCACGGGCCGGGGCCCGCGCGGATCTGCCGAGTCCGCGCGGGCCCCGGCCCCGCACACTTCCCGTACGCGCTCAGCCGTGGGTGGTGATCCCGCCGTCGACCGGGATCACCGCCCCGGTCAGGTACGCCCCCGCGCGGGACGACAGGTAGATCGCCGTGCCGGCCATGTCCTCGGGGCGCCCGATCCGGCCGAGCGGCACCTGCTGCTCGATCGCCGCCCGGGACGCCGGGTCGTCCAGCGCGAAGGCCATCATCTTGCTCTCGAACGGGCCGGGGGCGATCGCGTTGACCGTGATCTGCTCGCCGGCGAGTTGGTGGGCGAGGCTGCGGGTGAGCATGTGCACGGCGGCCTTCGTGGCCGAGTACGCGTACACCTCCATCCACGGCACGCGGATGCCGTCGATCGAGCCGATGTTGATCACTCGGGCCGGGTCGTCGGCGGTGGCCGCCACGCGCAGCGCCGGCAGCAGGGCTGTGGTGAGCCGGAAGGCGGCCTTGACGTTGACCGCCCACAGCTTGTCGAACGCGCTCTCCGGGTACGCCTCCAGCGGCGCGCCCCACGTGGCGCCCGCGTTGTTGACCAGCACGTCGAGCCGGTCGACCCGCTCGCGTACGGCGGCGGCCAGGCCCTCGGCGCCGGCGTCGCCGCTCAGGTCGGCGGGGATCGCCTCGCACCGACCCTCGGCCGACAGTTCGTCGGCCACCTTGGCGCAGACGTCCGCCGTGCGGGACGAGATGATCACGCGCGCGCCGGCCCGCACGAAGCCCTGGGCGATCATCAGGCCGATCCCCCGCGAGCCGCCCGTGACCAGGACCGTCTTGCCTTCGACCGAGAACAGATCCGTCATGCCCATCCCATCGCCGCCTCCCGCGCCGCGCCGGCGGCGCTCCGCCCGGCCCGGACGCTACCGATCGGTAACGTAACCGGGTCGCGGCGGCCCCACAAGGCGCGGTCGCAAGACGCCCGCTCCCGGCCGCCCGCTCGGCCGAAATGCGAGTGCGCCGGACCCGGGCTACCGTCGCAGACGATGGTCTCCACCGGTCAGCTCTCCCCGGCAACCCGTCCCGACCTGGCGACCCCCGCCGAACGGCCGAGCCACGCCGCGCCGCCGTCGGGCGACGACCTGGCGTGCCGGTCGGCGGATCTCGACACCCTGGCCCTCGGCGACCTCGCCGGGGCGGCCGGCTGGCGGCGGCCGGTCCTGCTCGACGCGGACCTGCTGATTCTCGTCACCGGCGGCCACGGCACCGCCGAGCTGGACTTCCGGCCGCTGCCCTGCCGGCCCGGCACGCTGCTGCGGGTCCGCCCCGGTCAGGCGCTGCGCTGCGTCGGGCCACAGCTCGACGCCGTGGTGGTCCGCTGGCGGGCCGCCGCGCTGCGCGGCCTCGGGGTGAACGCGGACGACCTGCCGGCGTACCGGCAGCTGGCCGGCGAGGACGAGGACGCGATGATCAACGAGGTGACCCAGCTGGTGGTGGACTGCCGGCGGCACCCGGACGCGCCCGCCGCCCGCGCCCTGCTGCGCCACCAGCTCGCCGTGCTGCTGCTGCGGCTGGCGCTACTTGCGCCCGACCCGGCCGACGCGCCCGGGGACGGCCGGCGGGCTGAGAGCCACACCTTCGAGCGGCTGTGCCGGGAGGTCGAGCGCGGCTACCAGCGCACCCGGCGGGTCGAGGACTACGCGGCCCGGCTGGGCTCCTCCGTCCGTACCCTGACCCGGGCCTGCCTGGCGGTGACCGGCCGCAGCGCCAAGCAGGTGATCGACGAGCGGGTGGCCCTCGAGGCCCGCCGCCTGCTCGCGGCCACCGACGAGCCGATCGCCCGGATCGGCCGCCGGCTCGGCTTCCCGGAACCGACGAACTTCGGCCGGTTCTTCACCCGGGAGGTGGGGGTGAGCCCGGGCGCGTTCCGGGCCGCCCGGGACCGCCGGGCAGGGGCGGCAGGGGCGGCAGGGCCGGCAGGGGCGGCAGGGGCGGCAGGGGCGGCGAACAACGGTCGGGACAGGGCAGCCGGGCCGGCGCACGGGGCGCGGGAGCCGCAGCCGGCCGGGAAGACGCAGAACGGGCGCAGCTGGGCACCGGGGGCCGGCGGCGGGCCGGGGGCCGGGTCGGCCGCCCGGATGGTACGGCCACGGCCTCCCGCCGATCCGCCGGAGCGGGCCCGCCGGGCAGAATGAGAGCGTGCAGATCTCCGCGCGCGGCGAGTACGCGGTACGGGCAGTGCTGAGCCTTGCCACCGCGTACCCCTCACTGCTGTCCACCCAGGCCATCGCCAGCGAGCAGGACATGCCTCGCAAGTTCCTGGAGGCGGTCCTGGCTGACCTGCGCCGGGCCGGGATCGTGCGGGCGCAGCGGGGCGCCGAGGGCGGCTACACGCTGGCCCGACCGCCGAGGGAGATCACGATCGGGACGGTCCTGCGTGCCGTCGACGGCCCGCTCGCCGGGGTGCGCGGGCTGCGCCCCGAGGAGACCAGCTACGAGGGGGCGGCGGAGAACCTGCCGCAGCTCTGGGTGGCCGTGCGGGCGGCGGTGCGACAGGTGGTCGACGAGGTGAGCCTCGCGGAGCTGGCCAGCGGCCGGCTGCCCGGGCACATCCGCCGCCTGATCGCCCGCCCGGACGCCTGGGAGCCCCGGTGACCGGTGCCCCGCCGTGCACCAAACCGCTCGGCATGACCGAGTGACCCGCCCGGCCGGGCCCGGCCGCCGCGGATGGCGGCGGTCAGCGGTCCGACCGGCCGACCGCGGCGGCGTAGGCCTGGTCCCGCGCCTCCCTCTGCTCCGTCCCGAGGGCGAGCGGCTCGGCGAGGACCAGCGTGTGGTCGCCCGCCGGCACCTGTTGCACGGCCCGGCAGAGCAGCACGGCGAGCGCCCCGTCGAGCAGTGGGACGCCGAACGGGCCCGGCTGCCAGCCCGGGTCGGCGGCGAACGGGTCGAGGTGACCGGCGGCGACGGGCCGGGTCGCCCCGCGCTGCCCGGCGGGGAGCAGGTGCACCGCCAGGTGCTCGGCGCGTCCGATCGCCTGCCGGCTCGACGGCTGCCGGTCGAGGCAGAGCGACAGCAGCGGCGGCTCCAGCGACGCCGCGGTCAGCGCGGTGGCGGTGCACGCCACCGGGGCAGCGGGGGCCAGCCCCGGCCGCCGGCCGACCCCGGCGCGGTGACCACTGTGACCGTGGCCGCCTGCCGGGCCAACAGGGCGCGAAACAGCTCCCGGTCGACGGGGCGCAACTCGACCACGGTCATGTGTCTTCCTCTCCAGGTGCGGACCGCCCGGGGCTGCGGCGGGACGGGGGGCGGCCTGGCCGCACCCCGCTGTCTCTGTCAGCGCTCCGGCACGGCTGACCGTTACGGCCGCCGGCAACCGTGCGACTGTCCATCCGATGCTCCTCCGATCGACCGACCGCCCTGCGCGATACCGGGAACCACCTCACCAGCACCCAGCATCCGGTAAAACCTACCTGATAAGTAGGATTCTGCGGCCTGGGCGGCGCCGCGGTCCAGTGCGGACGCCCGCGAGTTTCACGAATCGCCGTTCCGGGCATGTCCGATCCCGACACGACAGGGAAAAGGTGACGAAGGGAGGCCCGGCGATGGGCCTGATGTTCCGCAAGCGTCAGAAGTTCGGCCCGCTCGTCCTGAACTTCACCGAGAACGGGTTCTCCTCGTGGAGCGTGAAGATCGGCAGATGGTCCTGGAACTCGCGGACCCGGGCGCACCGCGTCGACCTGCCGGGTCCGCTGTCGTGGAAGCAGGACAAGTCCCGGGCGTGACGCCCGGAACGTGGGGCGGGCGCCGGTTGGTCGACCCGCCCCGCCCCACGTTCCGGCCCGCCCCATTCCGCCCCGCCCACGGTCCGGCCCCGCCCCACGGTCCGCCCCACGGTCCGGCCTCGGCCTTTCGGCCCCGCCCCGACATATTGGCGCGCCCACGGTCCGGCCCCGGCCCTTCGGCCCCGCCCCGACATATTGGCGCGCCCCACGGTCCGGCCCCGGCCCTTC
Source organism: Micromonospora olivasterospora (assembly GCF_007830265.1). Classification (NCBI taxonomy): domain Bacteria; kingdom Bacillati; phylum Actinomycetota; class Actinomycetes; order Micromonosporales; family Micromonosporaceae; genus Micromonospora; species Micromonospora olivasterospora. Next base: position 4,478,632 of record NZ_VLKE01000001.1, on the reverse strand, counting down.
GGCCCCGCCCCGACGTATTGGCGCGCCCTGCGCGCCGACGCCGGCCGGCCGGGCCGGACGCCCCCCTCCCCCCGCGCCGAAGGGCGGCCCCAAGCAGGGTCGGCCGAAGGGCCGGCCCGCCGCGGCGGCCGGGCGCACAATCGCCCCATGACCCCGCAGCGGCCCTACCGACGTGAGCGCCGCCGGGCGTCGCTGGCGTGCGCGCTGCTGGTGGTGGCCTACTTTGCGGTGCCGGTGCGGTCGGACCCGAACGGGCTGCGGCTGATGCTGCGCGCGGCGGGGACGGCCGCGCTGGTGCTCACCGTCGCCTGGCTGGTCACGGCCCAGGTACGCCGACAGCTCGCCGCGCCCGAGATCCCGGGTACGGTGCCGGTCCGCGCGCTGGTCCACCTCGCCGTGGCCCTGGTCGCCGGGCTGCTCACCTTCGCGCTCGCCGACTACGTCATCGCGCAGACCGCGCCGGGCCAGTTCGTGGGCCTGGCCACCCGGGTCGACGCGCTCTACTTCGCGCTGGCCACCCTGACCACCGTCGGGTACGGCGACGTGTACGCCCACGGGCAGTTCGCCCGCGTGGTCGTCAGCCTCCAGATGGTGTTCAGCATCGGGGTGATCACCACCGGCGTCTCCCTCGTGGTCAGGCAGCTGACCCGGCGCCCGGGCGGGCGATGATCAGCACGTCACCGCCGAGCCGGCCGTGCTCGGGGTCTCGGGCCACCGCACCGGCGGCCAGCAGGGCGGTTACCGCCCGGGTCGCGTCCGTCGCCCGGTAGAGGGTCTCGGTGAGGGTGTGCCGGCGCAGCTCGGTCAGCGTACGGGGACCGGTGCGGACCAGTTCGGCGAGCAGTTCCCGGCCGAGCGGATCCGCGTCCGGCTCGGCCGAGACCTCGACGGCGGGTCCGCCCGGGTCGGCCGGGTCCCGGTAGCGGGCCGAAGCGACCTCGCCGGCCACCCAGAGCGCGTCCTTGAACGCCGTCAGGCTCCGGTCCGACCCGGTCGCGAACGCGAGCCGCAGCACGGACCCACCGGGCGGCGCGCCGTGCGTTTCCGGGGCCGGCACGACCGCGTCCGAGGCGGGGCCCACCACCAGGTCGGCCTCGGCGACCAGCGGGAAGCCCGCCGCCGACAGCCGCGGCCGCAGGGGTGCGCCGGGCTCGGCCACCAGCAGCAGGTCAGCCGGGCGGCCGGTGCGGGCGGCGGCGAGCAGGGCCGGCACCGGGCCGCCCCGTGGGCCACGGTGAGCAGCGGCGCGGCGGCCGCCCCGGCGGCCTTGAGCGCCACCGGCAGCCGCGCCGGATCGCCGGGCATCACATGCACCGCCACCTCGGCGGGGAGGGCCGCCTCGACCGCGCCGAGCCGGGCGGGCAGGTCCTCGGTGCCCTGGGCGAGCACCAGCACGGTCAGGCGGAACCCGTGCAGCCGGTCGGCGTACGCCGCCACCGCCCGCAGCGCAGCGTCCGCGCCGCCGTCGTCGCTGCCGGCGTACGCCAGGGCGAGGGTGGCCCGCCGGGCGCGCTGCCGCGCGGCCGGCAACCAGGCGTCGAGCTGGCGGACGAGCAGCTCGCGGACAACGGCGTCGGTCGGCATCCTGACGTTCTACCGCACCGGCGCGCGCCCGGGCACGGCGCACCCCCGATCCGCCGGGCCAGCGCCGCACCCCGGTCGCCACACCCCCGATCCGCCGGGCCAGCGCCGCACCCCGGTCGCCGCACCCCGGTCGCCGCGCCGGCGCGTGCCGGTCAGGCCGGTACGGAGATCCCGATGCCGCCGCGGGTCTGGCCGCCGTAGCGCTGCCGCTCGCGGTCGAGGTCGAGCCGGCCGATGCGCTTGCGGGCGGCCAGCGCGGCGTCGTCGAGCCGGTCGGCGGGGACCAGCCAGACGACCTCGAACTCCAGCCCGTCCGGGTCCTGCCCGTAGAGGCTCTTCGTGGTGCCGTGGTCGGAGCTGCCGACCAGGGCGCCGGCAGCGGCCAGCCGCTCGGCGGTGGCGGCCAGCTCGTCGAGGGTGTCGACCTCCCAGGCCAGGTGGTAGAGGCCGACGGTGGCCCGGCCGGCGGTGGAGCGCCCGGCGCCCCGGCCGACCTCGAACAGGCCGAGGTCGTGGTCGTTGGTGGAGCCGGGGGCCTGGAGGAAGGCGGCGCCGCGGAACCCGTCCGGGGTCATCGGCACCACGCGGAAGCCGAGCACGTCACGGTAGAAGGTGATGCTGCGGGCCAGGTCACCGACGTAGAGGACGGCGTGGTTGAGGCGGTGGATTCCCATGGCGTCCACGCTAGCGTGGTCTGGTTGAACGCTCAACCACTTGTCCTATGATGGCGGTCATGACCCGCTGGCTGGACGCCGACGAGCAGCACACCTGGCGCGCGTACCTCACCGCCACCCGTGCGCTCATGGAGACCCTCGACCGCGAGCTGCAGCGCGACGCGGGGATGCCGCACGCGTACTACGAGGTCCTGGTCCGCCTCTCCGAGGCGCCCGGGCGGCGCCTGCGGATGAGCGAGCTCGCCGACGCCACCGGCTCCTCGCGCAGCCGGCTCTCGCACGCGGCGACCCGGCTGGAGGCGTCCGGGTGGGTCCGGCGCGAGGCGTGTCCGACCGACCGGCGCGGGCAGGTGGCCGTACTGACCGACGCCGGCTTCGCCGCGCTCGCCGCCGCCGCGCCCGGCCACGTCGAGGGGGTACGCCGGCACCTGTTCGACGCGCTCAGCCCGGCCCAGGTCGACCAGCTGCGCCGAATCAGCGAGACCATGGTGGACCACCTGACCGGTTGACGACCGAATCGCGATCGTCCGGGTCTTGTACTTATCGTCGCGGGACGGCCACGATGGGGCGTGCCCTCCGGCTTCGGTGATCTGACTGTCCAGGCGAGCCACCTGGTGTCCGCCGGCGACCTCGCCGGCGCGCAGCAGCTGCTCTCCGACGCGCTCAGCGACGCCGACCCGCGCCCCGAGCGCGCCTCGCCCGAGCTGGCCGACGCCGCCGGGCTCCAGGCCCGGGTCCTGGTCGCGCTCGGCGAGCCGCACTCCGCACGGGGCTGGGCCGCCTTCGCGTACGCGGCGGCGACCCGCCTGCACGGGCGGGCCGACCCGCGTACGGTGTCGGCGGCGGCGACCCTGGCAGCGGTGCTGCACCGGGTCGGCAGCTACGCTCGCGCCGCCCGGCTCTACGCCGACGTCATCATCGAGCTGACCGCGTCGGACGGGCCGGAGTCGCTGCGGGTGCTCGCCGCCCACGCCGACCTGGCCACCGTGGAGTACGCCCGGGGCCAGTGCCGGGTGGCCCGGGATCGCCTGCAGGACGCCTGGGAGCTGCACCGCGAGGTGTACGGCGACGGGCACCCCAGCGGGATCAAGATGCTGGCCCGGCTCGGGTCGATGCGGCGCGACTGCGGCGAGTTCGCCGAGGCGCACGACAACCTGGCCCTGGCCCGGGAGCTGTGCCGGCGGCACCTCGCCCCGGACGACCCGCTCGCGGTGCAGGTGTCGGCCCTGGCCCGGGCGGCGGCCAACCCCGCCCACGTGTGCGCCGGGCCCGGGCCGGCCGAAACGGAGGCGCCGCCCGTACCGCCGGAGCGCGAACCGCCCGTGGTGCCGGCGGCCCGGGTGCCGCCGCCGGCCGAGGGACCGCCGACGTACCAGCCGACGTGGCCGGCGGACGACGACCCGCACCCGCCCGGAGTCCCCACGCCCCGCCTGCCCCCGGAGGCCTCGGCGGGGCACGGCGGCGCGGACGACCCGCCCGGGACCGGCGAGGACGACGCGCGGCTCGGGCGGCACACCGACCCGGACGACCCGGCCACCGGGCAGGACGACGAGGCGTGGCCGCGGTCGCACCCGGCACCCGACGGCTCGGCGCCGGCCTGGGACGACGAGGCGTGGCCGCGGTCACCGGCGACGCCCGGCGATCCGACGCCCGAGCGGGACAACGACGCGTGGCCGCCGGCGCACGACCCGTCGGCCGTCGGGGGCGACGACGCGTGGCTGCGGCGGCACGACGCACCGGAGGCCCCGGCGCCGGCCGAGGACGGCGACCCGTGGCTGCGGCGGCACGGCGCACCGGATGGCCCCGACGCGCCGGACGACGACCGGTGGGCGTCCCGGCCCGGGTGGCCCGCGGAGGGGGCGGTGCCGCCCGGGGTGGTCGGCCTTGCCGCCAGGGGCGGGCAGCCCCCGACCGGCGGCGCCGCGGAGCGCACGGGGGTACGGGCCGTGCGCCCGTCCGCGGCTCCGCCGGAGCCGTCGCGGCTGCTCCCGGTGCTGGTCCCCCGCCCGCCCGCGCCGCCCCCGCGCCGACTCACCCCGCTCGTGCTGGTCGGCGGCGTGGCCGTGGTGGTGCTCGGCACGGCGGCGGTGGTCGCCGGGGTCGCCCGGGTCGACAGCCCGCGAACCGGTCCGGGGCCGTCGGCGACCGCTCCGGCAGGCCCCGGCCGTCGGGCTCGGCGCCGAATCCCGGCCCGACAGGCAGCCCGCAGGCCGCCGCCTCGCCGGGCACGCCTCCCGGCGGGATCACCCTGCGGGACAACCGGGACAACATCGCGCTGCGTTGGACGTACCCGCCCGGGGCGAGCGGGCCGGTGGTGATCGCGGGCGGCCCGTCGGGGCAGCAGCCGCGCGCGTTCGAGACCCTGCCGGCGGGCAGCACGAGCTACCTGGTCTACGGCCTGAACGGCAGCGACGACTACTGCTTCACGGTCGCCGTCGTCTGGTCGGTCGACACGGTCGGCCAGACCGACCAGATCTGCACCCGCCGCCGCTGACCGACCGCCCGCCCCCCGCCCCCGCCCCTGTTCCCCGCGATCTTGCACTTTCTGCCCTCGATATGAGCTGTTCGCCCGGTTTGTCGGGGCCGAAAGTGCAAGATCGCGGGGGCGGGGGGCGGGAGGGCGGGGGGCGGGGGGCGCGGGGGGCGGGGGCGGGGGGCGGGGGCGGGGGCGGGGGGCGGGGGCGGGGCGGGGCGGGGGGCGGTTAGGGGGTTAGGGTGGACAGGAAGGCGTCGGCGATGACCGCGTGGCCGGGCAGGGCCGGGTGGACCCGGTCTGGGGCCCAGTGGCCGGGCGGGGTGTGCGCCAACACCCGGTCGAAGGCCGCCTGGGTGGGCACATGCACGGCCTCGAAGTCCTTGGCCAGGGCGGCGACCACGGCCGCGTACCGGTCGGTCTGCGCGCGCTGCGGCTCGTCGACGTCCGGTTCGATGAGGAACGGGTCGGCGAGCACCAACCGGCAGCCCGTCGCGTCCACGGCCCGGCGGAGCAGGACGCGCAACGTCCGCTCGTACTCGTCGATCGGCACCGCCTCGGCCCCCCGACCCGGGGTGAACGCCCGCCAGATGTCGTTGATCCCGATCATCACGGACAGCCAGTCGGGGCGCTCGCCGATCGCGTCGGACTCCCAGCGGGCCGCCAGGTCCCGGACGGTGTTCCCGCTGATCCCCCGGTTGACCCAGGTCAACCCCAGCTCCGGGTGCCGGGCGGTGACGAAGGCGTGGACCAGGCTGACATAGCCGTCGCCGTACGGGGCGGCGCCGTCGCGGCGACCGCAGTCGGTGATGCTGTCCCCGATGAAGACGATCCGTTGACCGGCACCCAGCAGCAACCCGCGACCCCCGTTCCCCGACCCGGCGGCGTGCCCCGCCCGGATTGCTTGGTGGAAGGGGTCGACGCGCGGTATCTTCTGCAATTCAGGCACAAAAAAAGAACGGCGAATAATGCCGTTCCCAAGCAATTCTAATCACTAGGGAGAAGGCTTGTCAAGGCACTCGGACGGTCCCGGCGAGCTGCGGCACGACGACGAGATCGGCCACGAGCAGGAGTACGTCTCCATGCTCTACGCGCGGCTCGACGGAATGCGGGAGCAGGCCGCCGAGCGGCTCACCGCGGAACTGCGCGCCACCGGCGGCACCAGGCAGGCGCAGTCCCAGCGCGACGACACCGTCCGGATGTACGCCGAACAGGTCGAGCAGTACTCGGCGGTGGAGAACGGGCTCTGCTTCGGCCGGCTGGACACCGACGACGGCGCCCGCCGCTACGTCGGCCGGATCGGGATCTTCGACACCGGCGGCGACTACGACCCGCTGCTGATGGACTGGCGGGCCCCCGCCGCCCGAGCCTTCTACCTGGCCACCGCCGCCAACCCGCAGGGCCTACGGCGGCGCCGGCACCTGCGTACCCGGCAGCGGAAGGTGACCGCGGTCAACGACGAGGTGCTCGACCTGGCCGCCGCCTCCCCCACCGCGCACGAGGAGCTGACCGGCGAGGCGTCCCTGCTCGCCGCGCTCAACGCCGGCCGCACCGGCCGGATGCGCGACATCGTCGAGACCATCCAGGCCGAGCAGGACCGCATCATCCGCGCCGACCTGCCCGGGGTGCTGGTGGTCCAGGGCGGCCCGGGCACCGGGAAGACCGCCGTCGCGCTGCACCGCGCGGCGTACCTGCTCTACACCCACCGCCAGGTGCTGTCCAGCCGGGGCGTGCTGCTGGTCGGCCCGAACGAGACGTTCCTGCGCTACATCTCGCAGGTGCTCCCGGCGCTGGCCGAGACCGGCGTGCTGCTGCGTACCCAGGGCGACCTGTTCCCCGGGGTGAACGCCCGGCGCGCGGAGCCGGCGGAGGTCGCCGCCCTCAAGGGGCGGGCGGAGCTGGCCGAGGTGCTGGCGGCGGCCGTGCGGGACCGGCAGTGGGTGCCCGACGAGCCGCTGGAGATCGAGGTCGAGCGGGAGGTGCTGCGGCTGGACCCGGAGACCGTACGGGCGGCCCGGGACCGGGTCCGCCGCGCGGGCCGGCCGCACAACCTGGCCCGTGCCCTGTTCGACGTCGAGATCGTGCACGCGCTCGCCGACCAGGTCGCCGAGCGGATCGGCGCCGACCCGCTGGGCGGGGAGAACCTGCTGGAGGAGGCCGACCGCGCGGAGATCCGCCGCGAGCTGCGCGAGGAGGCCGAGGTCCGCGCCACCCTGGACCAGCTCTGGCCGGTGCTCACCCCGCAGCGCCTGCTCGCCGACCTGTACGCCGACCCGGCCCGGATCGCCGTCGCCGCGCCCGGGTTGACCGACGCCGAGCGGGCCCTGCTGCACCGCGCGCCGGGCGGCGGCTGGACCCCGGCCGACGTGCCGCTGCTGGACGAGGCCGCCGAGCTGCTCGGCGAGGACGAGCGGGCCGCCGAGGCGCGCCGGGCCCGCGTCCGTGCCCTCCAGCGCGAGTACGCCGAGGGCGTGCTGGAGATCGCCCGTGGTTCCCGCTCCATCGACGTGGAGGACGAGGCGGACGGCGGCGAGATCCTCGGCGTCACCGACCTGCTGGACGCCGACCGGCTGCTGGAACGCCAGGAGGAGGGCGACCGGCTGACCACCGCCCAGCGGGCCGCCGCCGACCGGCGCTGGGCGTTCGGGCACGTCATCGTCGACGAGGCGCAGGAGCTGTCGCCGATGGCCTGGCGGCTGCTGATGCGCCGGTGCCCGAGCCGGTCGATGACGATCGTCGGGGACGTGGCGCAGACCGGGGCGCTGGCGGGCACCGGCTCCTGGGCGGACGCGCTGGAGCCGTACGTGGCGCAGCGCTGGCGGCTGGAGGAGCTGACCGTCAGTTACCGCACCCCCGCCGAGATCATGGCGGTGGCGGCCCGGGTGCTGGCCGAGATCGACCCGCACCTGAGCCCGCCGCGCTCGGTGCGGGAGAGCGGGGTGCCGCCCTGGGACCGTACGGTGCCGGCCGGCCGGCTGGCCGCCGCGCTGACCGACGCCGCGGTGGCCGAGGCCGCCGCGCTGACCGACGGCCGCCTCGGGGTGATCGTGCCGGCGGGCCGGGTCGACGAGCTGGGCGCCGCCGTCGTGGCGACGCTGCCGGAGGCGGCGGTCGGCGAGCAACCCGAGTTGGAGAGCCGGGTGGTGGTGCTCACCGTCGGGCAGGCCAAGGGGCTGGAGTTCGACTCCGTCCTGGTGGCCGACCCGGAACGCATCGTGGCCGAGTCGCCGCGCGGGCACAGCGATCTGTACGTGGCCCTCACCCGCGCCACCCAGCGCCTCGGCGTGCTCCGCGCCGGCTGAGGCCGCCGCCGGCCCGCTTGGTCGACGCCCCGCCGGTGACCAACCGCGCGCCGATCGGGGCTGGCGGCGATCGTGGACGGTCCACGATCGCCGCCGGGGCCTCACTCGTCGGTGAAGTTGCCCACCTGGCCGCCGGTGCTCGACTTGTCGCTGGTGGAGCCGCCCGCTGGCGTGCTCAGGCCGCCGGTCGTGGCGTCCCCGGTGGTGGTCGGCGCCACCTTCCCCCGGTGCCGCTCCGGCTGCCGGGCCAGCCGCCGGGTGCTCGCCGGGCCGGCCGTGCCGCCGGTCGTGGTGACCGCGCCCTGCCCGCGTGTGGGCCCGCCGTCGCGTAGCGTCCCCTGGTCCACCGGCTGATGCGCCGGGTCGTACGGGTCCTCCTCCTGGATGACCCGTAGCTCGTCGGTCGGCGGGACGGTGACCTCGTCGATCGCTCCCGCGCCGTACACGCCGCGGGCGATCCGGTCCTCGGCCTTGCGGGCGGACTCCCGCATCCTGTCGTCCTCACGCACGTCCATCACCTCGCAGGTTTCCGGATCGTCCTGCGTGCCCGGAGACCCGCCGGCCAAACCCACGCCCGGGGGACGCCCGCCCCGGTTCATCCGGGCTTCGCCCGCCGGCCGCCCGCACCGTACTGGTATCCCGGGAGAACCCGGCGTACCTCCACGGACCGGACGTGCGGACCCTCCAGCCGCGGTACGGGCTGAAGGTCGCCCCGCACCCGGCCGGCGACGCGACGGTCATGCAGCGCGGGATAGAACTGGGCGGGGACGGCGTCGTCACTCGGACCCGGACGTGCCGGTGAGCGTCGCTGGGCAACGGCCTGCGCTGACGGCTGTCATCAGGGGCCCGCCGGGCGTTACCCCGCCGGGCCTCCGGGTAGACGGGGGGTGCCCCCGCCGGGAACGCGAACCGTGCCGTGGCCGACACGCGGTAGCGGGGCGGGGGCGAGGTAAGACTCATCAAATCCTGAGGAGGACCAGATGAGCACGCAGGCCGCATCCACCAGGCCCATGAACCGGCCGACGGCGCAGGAGGCGCCGAACCGCCCGATGCAGGAGGCGCCCACCCGGCCGATGCCGGCGATGTACGACGGGCACCGGGAGGCGATGCAGGCGCCCGGCACCGAGACCAAGAACGCGTTCAAGACCACCGAGTTCTGGGTCTACGCCGCCTCGGTCGCGGCGGTGCTGATCGCCTCGTACCTGGTCGGCAAGAACTCGGTCGGCGTGGACATCTTCCGCGCGCCGCAGGCCTGGTTCTTCATCACCCTGCTGACGATCGGCTACCTGGGCAGCCGGGGCCTGGCCAAGGCGGGGAGCAACTACCGCAGCGCCACCGAGCGCAAGGCCCGGCACTGACCGGGCGGTGATCCGCCCCGAGCGGAACGGCGGCCTCCGGGAGCACTCCCGGAGGCCGCCGTCGTGTGTCGACGGTCAGTCGTCGCCGAAGCCCCAGTCCTCGGCGAAGTCGCCCTCGATGGCGTCCTCGATCATCTCCCCGGCGACCAGGCCGCCGACCGCGCCCAGCGCGGCGCCGGCCACGACCCCGCCCATCCCCGGGCCCCGGCCGTGGCCGTGGTGGCCGTGCGGCGCGTGGTAGCCGTGCGGGGCGCCGAAGCCCGCCTGGCCGCGCAGCTGCCCGTAGCGCCCGGTGGTCTCCCGCAGCCAGCCGTCGACCACCTGCACCCAGTCGACGCGGTCGGCGTCGGCGTGCGCCACCGTGTACCGGCCGAACACGTCGTGGCCGGGGGTGAGGAAGCCGCCCCGCTTGTCGCACTCGAGCACCACGTCGATGCCGCTCTGGCTGGTGACGAAGGTCAGCTCGACCTCGTTGACGCCCTGCGCCGCGTACTGCGGCGCGGCGAAGTACTCGATCTCCTGGTAGAACGGCAGCGTCTGCTGCACGCCGTAGATGTGGCCGCGCTCCAGGTCGGCGCCCTTGAACCGGAAGCCGAGCCGGGCGAACGCGTCCAGGATGCGCTCGTGCACCGGCAGCGGGTGGACCGCCACCTGGTCGAGGTCGCTCTTGTCGACCGCCCGGGCCACCGCCACCTCGGTCCGCAGGCCCATTGTCATGCCGTGCAGGCGCTGGCCGTACACGTCGGTGATCGGGGTCTCCCACGGCACCGGCAGCTGGAACGGGATCGACAGCTGCTGCTTCGGCGCCAGCTCGAAGGCACCGCTGACCGGCATCCGGTAAAACTCCATGATGCCCGCGTACTCGTGGTCGCCGCCCTCGATCTCGACCCGGGTGACCAGGCTGACGGCGATGTGCTCGATGGCCGCCGGGCTGTCGCCGCCGACCAGGTTGACCTGGCCCTCGAGCGCGAGGCCGGGCCGGGTGTTCGGGTTGGCCAGCACCGTGTCCACGCTGGGGCCGCCCACGCCGAACGCGCTCAACATCTTCTTGAAGACCATCGTCACTCCCGCTGACGGAGGCGCGCGTCCCACCCTGGAACGCCGCCACTCAACCGGGGAGCCTAACCGTAGCCGCTGTGAAGTGCCTGTGAAGCTGTTGAGCCGCTACAGCCACGTCACGGCGAGGTCGATCCGCGCCGCCGCTGTCCTGGCCTGCTGCCGCAGTTCACCCGGCCTGTCGCCGAGCGCCTCCAGTCGTTCGGCGTGGTCGGCGGCGAAGCGCTGGAGCGGCGAGTCGAGCGCGGCCATTGCCTCCTGGTGCTGCCCGACGCGGCACCTCGCGTCGGCGGCTGCCGCGTCCCCTTCCGCGCTGGCTGGTGGGGAACTCCGGGAAATTTCCCGGCCGCGGATGTCGAGGGCGGGGTGGCGGCTTCTACCTACGGGCGAAAGCACCGAGAATCGGTGCGCAGCCGTGAGGAGCCAGCCGTGAAGTACATGCTGTTGATGCAGTTCAGCGCCGCCAACACCGACTTCCCGTCGATCGACACCTGGTCGCCGGAGGAGATCCGGGCGCACATCGGCTTCATGCAGGATGTCAACGCCAAGCTCCGCGCCGACGGGGAGTGGGTGGACGCCCAGGGGCTGGGCGGCCCGCAGCAGGCCCGGGTCGTGCGGGCGGGCGCCAACGGCGCGCCGGTCGTCACCGAGGGCCCGTTCGCCGAGACCAAGGAGTTCCTCGCCGGGTACTGGATCGTCGACTGCGAGAGCCCGGAGCGGGCGGTGAAGATCGCGGCGCACATCTCGACGGCGCCCGGCCCCGGCGGCCGGCCGCTGAACATGCCGATCGAGGTGCACCCCGTCATGTCGGCGCCGCCGCAGGAGATGTGACCCCTGGACGCCCGGGAGCCGACCGTCGAGGACCTGCTGCGCGAGCTGGCGCCGCAGGTCCTCGGCGTGCTCGCCCGTCGGTTCGGTGACTTCGCCACCGCCGAGGACGCGGTGCAGGAGGCACTGCTGGCCGCGGCCACCCAGTGGCCCGACGAGGGGCTGCCGGACAACCCGCGGGGCTGGCTGGTGCAGGTCGCGTACCGGCGGATGATCGAGCTGGTGCGCGGCGAGACGGCCCGCCGCGAGCGCGAGCAGCGCGCGGCCCGGCGCGAGCCGGACCACCGTCGTGCGGCCCCGGCGGCCGACGAGGAGCTGCCCGCGGACCGCGACGACACGCTCGTCCTGCTGTTCCTGTGCTGCCATCCCAGCCTGTCGACGGGATCCGCCATCGCGCTGACCCTGCGGGCGGTCGGCGGGCTCAGCACGGCCGAGATCGCCCGCGCGTTCCTCGTGCCCGAGGCCACCATGGCGCAGCGGATCAGCCGGGCGAAGCAGAGCATCCGCGGCTCGGGCGTCCCGTTCCGGATGCCGGAGCCGGCGGAGCGGGAGCAACGGCTCGCCGCCGTGCTGCACGTGCTCTACCTGATCTTCACCGAGGGCCACACCGCCAGCCTCGGTGCGGACCTGCGCCGGGTGGACCTGTCCGAGGAGGCGATCCGGCTGACCCGGGCGATGCACGCGCTGCTGCCCCACGACAGCGAGGTGACCGGCCTGCTCGCGCTGATGCTGCTCACCGAGGCCCGCGCAGCCGCGCGCACCGGCCCGTCGGGCGAGCTGATCTCGCTGGCCGACCAGGACCGCGACCGCTGGGACGCGGCGGCGATCGCCGAGGGGACGGCGCTGGTCACGGCGGCGATAGCCCGTGGCCCGGTCGGCCCGTACCAGCTCCAGGCCGCCATCGCCGCCCTGCACGACGAGGCGCCCACGGCCGAGCGGACGGACTGGCCGCAGATCCTCGCGCTCTACGAGGTGCTGGAGAAGCTGTCCGCCAACCCGGTGGTGTCGCTGAACCGGGCGGTGGCGACCGCGATGGCGCACGGCCCGGCCGTCGGGCTCGACGCCCTGGCCGCGCTGGACGCCGACCCGCGGCTGGCCGGGCACCACCGGCTGCACGCGGCGCGGGCGCACCTGTACGAGATGGCGGGCGACGCGCCGCGGGCCATGACCCACTACCGGGCCGCCGCCGACCGGACGACGAGCCTTCCGGAGCAGCACTACCTGCGGATGCGCGCCGCCCGCCTCGCCGACGCGGACGCCTGAGCCGCCCGACGCGTACCCGAGGCGACCGGACCCCCGGCGGGCCCGACGGGTCGGCCGGCCCGGGGCCCGAAGCGGACGCGAGGGGATTGACCCGCCCCGACCGGGGTATCCGGGGACGATCGGGAGGAAGGAGATGCCACGATGGTCAACGTCGGCTACACCCTGTTGTGCGAGCAGGCCGGCCCGAAGCAGCTGGTCGACTACGCGGTACGCGCCGAGGCGGCCGGCTTCGACCACCTGGTCGTCTCCGACCACTACTACCCCTGGCTGGACTCGCAGGGCCATTCCCCGTACGCCTGGTCGGTGCTCGGCGCGGTCGCCCACGCCACCAGCCGGGCCGGGCTGATGTCGTTCGTGACCTGCCCGATCCGCCGCTACCACCCGGCGGTGGTGGCGCAGAAGGCCAGCACGGTCGGGGTGCTCTCCGACGGCCGGTTCACCCTCGGGCTCGGCGCCGGGGAGAACCTCAACGAGCACGTCGTCGGCGGCTGGCCGCACGTGGAGCAGCGGCACGAGATGTTCGAGGAGGCGTTGCAGATCATCCGGCCGCTGCTGGCCGGCGAGACGCTGACTTTCTCCGGCAACCACTTCGACGTGCCGGACGCGTACGTCTGGGACCGCCCGGAGCGGCCGGTGCCGATGGCCGTCGCCGCGTCCGGCCCACAGTCGGCGGCCCTCGCCGCCGAGTACGCCGACGGCGTCATCGCCACCGAGCCGGACGCGCACCTCGTGCGGCTGTACGAGGACGCGGGCGGCGCCGGCCAGCCCCGGTACGGGCAGGTGGCCATCTGCTACGGCCCCGACGAGGCGGAGTGCCGCAAGATCGTGCATGACCAGTTCCGCTGGTTCGGCCTGGGCTGGAAGGTCAACGCCGAACTGCCGGGGCCGGACTCGTTCGCCGCCGCCACCCAGTTCGTCCGGGAGGAGGACGTGGCCCAGGGCATCTCCTGCGGCCCGGACGTCGACCGGCACGTCGAGGCGTTCAAGAAGTTCGTCGACGCCGGCTTCACCCACGTGGCGCTCGTCCAGGTCGGCGGTGGCACCCAGCCGATGTTCCTCGACTGGGCCCGGGACGCGCTCCTCCCCCGCCTCCGCGACCTCTGACCGCCCCGCCCCCTTCACCTCCGCGATCTTGCACTTGTGGCCCCCGATCCGGGCGTTTCGCACCCTTTGACCGGGCCGAAACTGCAAGTCACCCGGTCTTTTCGGGACGCCTCGCAGGCGTGAAAATGGTGGACAGGTCGCCCGCCGACGCCGATCGATCTTGGTCTAGTTGAGGCCGTCTGCAAGTCTGGCGCCGGGGCCCGGACTCTTGTGGGTCACGCACTGTTGCTTCGAGCACGCCGGTCAGATTTTCGGTTCCCGACCGAGGCCCCCGGGCGACCTACCCACTGGTCGATCACGGTGAGGAGGGACGCGGGCGGATGCGCGGGTTACCCGAAGAGATCCCGGACGCTGACAGCGAGAAGGTCTGGGAGCGGGTGTGTGCGGTCGATGTGGCCAAGGAGTCGGGGATGGTGTGTACCCGGCTACCCGCCGCGGGTGGGCGGCGGGTGAGCCGGGTGTGGCAGGTGACGGCGACCACGAACGCGGTCAGTGACCTTGCCGCCGATCTGGTGGCGGCGGGGGTGGAGAAGGTCACCGTGGAAAGCACGTCGGACTACTGGCGGATCTGGTTCTACCTGTTCGAGGCAGCCGGGTTGGACGTGCAGTTGGTCAACGCCCGTGACGTCAAGAACGTGCCCGGGCGGCCGAAGACCGACAAGCTGGACGCGGTGTGGTTGGCCAAGCTCACCGAGAAGGGCCTGTTGCGGCCCTCGTTCGTGCCTGCGGCTCCGGTGCGGGTGTTGCGTGACTACACCCGGATGCGGGTGGATCTGGTCCGGGACCGGACCCGCTACTGGTCGAGGTTGGAGAAACTGCTTGAAGACGCCCTGATCAAGGTGTCGTCGGTGGCCTCCACCCTGCGGACGGTGTCGACGCGGGACATGGTTGAGGCGTTGATCGCCGGTCAACGTGATCCGGCGACCCTCGCCTCGCTGGCCCACGGAGCGCTGCGCCGCAAACGCAACGCCCTCATCGAGGCACTCACCGGCCGCTTCGACGACCATCACGGCGAGTTGGCCCGGATCCTGCTCGACCAGATCGACCGCCTCGACACCGAGATCGCGAAACTCACCACACGGATCGGGCAGATACTCGACGACATCGACCCACCGTCCCAGCCGGGCGGCGGCGACGGCGACACCCCGGCGCCAGACGCCCGGCGGCGCCTGGCCGAGATCCCGGGCATCAGCACCGAGTCCGCGCAACTGATCATCGCCGAGATCGGTCTGGACATGACACGGTTCCCCACCGCGGCGCACCTGGTGTCCTGGGCGAAGCTGTGTCCGCGCACCATCCAGTCCGGTACCAGCCTCACCGCGGGCAAGACAGGCAAAGGCAATCCGTACCTCAAAGGCGCCCTCGGTATGGCCGCAGCCACCGTCGCCCGCGGCAAGGGAACGTTCCTGTCCGAACGCTACCGGCGTCTGGTCACACGTCGAGGCAAAGGCAAGGCCAAGGTCGCCGTCGCCCGCTCCATCCTCGTGATCATCTGGCACCTGCTCAACGACCCAACCGCCCGTTACCACGATCTCGGCGCCGACTTCCACGAACGCCGTATCAACACCACCCGGAAGATCAACAGCCTGGTCCGGCAACTCGAAGCCCTCGGCCACACCGTCACCCTGCAACCGACAACCTGACCCCACACCCCCACCCCGCCCGGGCTGGCCATCAACACCGGGCCAGCCCACCGCGCCCAAAACCCGTCGTGGTACAGGTCATTTACCGGTCAGATCGCGGGGGCGGGGGGGCGGGGGGGGCGGGGGGCGGGGGCGGGGGGGGCGGGGGCGGGCGCGCGGGGCGGCGCGCGGGGCGGGCGCGCGGGGCGGGCGCGCGGGGCGGGCGCGCGGGGCGGGCGCGCGGGGCGGGCGCGCGGGGCGGGCGCGCGGGGCGGGCGCGCGGGGCGGGCGCGCGGGGCGGGCGCGCGGGCGGGCGCGCGGGGCGGGCGCGCGGGGCGGGCGCGCGGGGCGGGCGCGCGGGGCGGGCGCGCGGGGCGGGCGCGCGGGGCGGGCGCGCGGGGCGGGCGCGCGGGGCGGGCGCGCGGGGTTAGCGACGGGGGGAGAGGGCGGACAGCAGGTCGCGGGTGGTGCGGCGGGCCGGGGCGAGGACCGAGTCGCGCACCCACCGGGCCGCCGGGGTGACCGTGGCCCGCCAGGCGGCGCGCAGCGCCCGGCCGACGGAGAGGGCCGTGTGCCGCCAGGCCCAGCCCAGCGACCTGCCCACCGGGACGACCGTGTGCCGCCAGGCCCAGCGGGTCGCGCCGACGAGGAGGGAGGCCGCCCAGCGCAGGGCGCGGCCGACCGGGCGCAGCACCGCGCGGTACAAAAGGTTGAGGAGACGGCCGGCCAGTCGCCAGCCGTACGCGAGCGCGCCGACCAGCAGCCGGACGAGCCACCACAGGCCGCGCCCGACGGCGGCGAACGCCGGGGCGAGTGCCCGCCACAGCCAGCGCGCCGGGCGTACCAACAGGTGGCGGGCCAGCCAGAGGAGCGGAAGCCCGAGCAGGACGCGGACCGTCCAGGCCACCGCCGTCCCCAGCCACCGCAGCGCCGGCCACGCCAGCACCCGGACCAGCCAGACCAGCGGACGCCAGAGCAGGTGCACGGCCACCCAGACCAGCGGACGCCAGAGCAGGTGCACGGCCACCCAGACCAGCGGACGCCAGAGCAGGTGCACGGCTGCCCACATCAGCGGACGCCAGAGCAGGTGCAGGGCCGCCCAGGCCAGCGGGACCCACAGCACCCGGTGCAGGAACCAGCCGAGCGGGCGCAGTACCCAGTCGCTCAGGACCCGGCCGAGCGGGCCGAGCACCCGGCGTCTCAGCCACCCGGCGGTCACGACCAGCAACTCCCAGGCCAGCCGGACGGGCAGCACCACGACCAGGGCCACGCCCCGGGCGACCGCGGCGACCAGCGGGGGTGGCTCCGGTTGGCGGATGCGAGCCGCGTCGACGCCGCCCTGCTGCTCAAGGGTGCCGCTCACGCGGCAGAGGGTAGCGGGAGGCGACAAGCAGGTCAGGCCGGGCTAAGGTCGAGGTCCGCCAGCAGCGGGTAGTGGTCGGAGGCGTACTCGATCTCGCCACCGCGCGCGACGGCGTGCACACGGACCAGGCGGGCCAGGGCCGGGGTGGCGAACAGGTAGTCCAGGCGCATGCCGGAGAACTCCGCACCGCCGCCGTACCGGGTGGGCGCGGTCAGGCCCTCGTCGGGCGGGTCGCCGGGGGCGGGCGCGGACAGGTCGACCAGACCGGCGGCGGCGAGCCGGGCGACGGCCCGGATGTCCGGCGTGCGGCCGTCCCGGCGCAGGTGGCGACGCCGGTACGCGGGCGGCAGCCGGGCGATCCGCGCGGTGTGGTCGGTGTCCGGGTCGAGGGTGTTAAGGTCCCCGGCCACCAGGGCCAGCGGGCCGGGCGACCGGCGTACGGCGGCGGCCAGCCAGCCGGCCTCGACCCGGCGCCGCAGCCCGCAGTACGGGTGCAGGTGGCTGGCGATCACGGTGAGCGGCCCCGCGTCGGTGGCCACCGTCACCCGCTGGGCGGCGTGGTGGAACGGGCGGCGCACCGGGCCCGCCGCGAGCACCCGCAGCGGCGGGCGGACGAGCACGGCGACCGGCTGGCCGAAGCAGGACCGGGCCAGGTACGGGCGCATGCCAAGCTCGGCGGCGAAGCCGGCCGACACGCCGCCCGCGTCGAAGCCCCGCAGCTCCTGCACGGCGAGCAGGTCCGGCCGGTGTGCGGCGACGACCCGGGCCACCCGGTCCAGCCGGCCCGGACCGGCCCGGTCCCGGCCGCCGGTCTTGATGTTCCAGGTCATTACGCGCAGCACGGCCTGCTCCGGATGGTCGGGCGCGGCCCGGCACGCCCCCGGTCCGTGGGCGACGCGGGGCGGCGGGCACCGGCGGGCGGCACGGGACCGCGGGCACCGGCGGGCGGCACGGGACGGCGGGCACCGGCGGGCGACGGGCGGCGCATGGCGGCGGGTCAGTCCGGGCGGGCGGCCTTGGCCAGCTCGTCGTCCAGCTCGCTCACCTGGGCGGGCCGGATGGCGGGCCGGTTGCCCGCGCGCACGTCGGCGTTCGGGCGGATCGCCCAGTACAGCAGCCCCAGCCAGGGGGCGCCGAGCAGGATCGCGCCCATGAAGTCGGTCGGGTGGTGCATGCCCCGGTACATCCGGGAGACGGCCACGCCGACCGGCATGAGCACGGCCAGCGCCACGAACACCCAGCGCCACCAGCGGGCGGTGCGGGGGAACACGAGCAGCGCGATCGCCGTCCAGAGGCAGATGGTGGCGGCGATGTGGCCGGACGGGAACGACGAGGTCGGCATCGGCCCGTCCAGATTCTCCACCGATGGGCGGGGCCGGTCGACCGCGGCGGCGGCGGCGAGGAAGAGGGTCAGCTCGCCGAACATCGCCAGCGCCACGAACAGCACCGGCCGCCAGCGCCGCCACACCGCCAGCACGACCGGGCAGAAGACCAGCGAGACGAGCAGGATGGCGTGGGTGTCGCCGAACTTGCTCCACCACCAGCTCAGCTCGTCGAGGCCGGCGGTGTGCCGCTCGGCGAACCAGCGCGGTACCGCGGTGTCCAGGGCGCCGAACACGGTGCCCTCGGCGTACCGAGTGACGTAGACGCCGAAGGCGTACAGGGCGCCGAACACGAGCACCCAGCCGACCAGCAGCTCGGCGACGGCGGACCGCGGATGCTCCAGGACGTGCTCCTCGGCCGGGGCGGGGGCGATGTCGTGCCCCGCCTCCGGTTCCAGGCCCTCGGTCAGCGGGGGAACCGGCCGGCCGCGCTCGCGCCGCCACAGCCGGAAGGCGTACGCGGTGACGCCCAGCCACGCCGCGCCGAGCAGCCAGCCGCCGACCACGTCGGAGACGTAGTGCACGCCCAGCGCGATCCGGGTCAGCCCGACCAGCGTCACCAGCAGCGCGACCAGGGCGATCGCCGGCCTGCGCCAGCGGGGCGCCATGGCCGGCAGGAACACCAGCAGCAGCGCCCCGTACGCGACGAACGAGCCGAGGGCGTGACCGCTGGGGAAGCTGTTGCCGGGCGCGCTGGCTACCGGCACGTCCACGACGGGGCGGAGCCGGCCGACGAGGGCCTTCAGCGACGGGTCGAGGACCAGCCCGCCGACGCCGGTGACGATGAGGTAGACCGCGAGCCGGGCCTGCCGCCGGATCAGCAGGCCGACGACGGCGACGCTGACCAGCCAGATCAGCACCGGCCGCCCACCCAGGTCGGTGACCGCCTGCAGGACGGTGACCAGGGCGTGGCGCGGCGCCACGAGGGCGTTGAACCACTCGGCGGCCTCGCGGTCGGCGTGGTACAGCGGACTCCAGTGGAACCGGACGAGAATCAGCAGCAGGCCGAACCCCGCCCCCGCGCCGGCGACGGCCAGCAGCCCGGCCACGCTCCGCTCGGCGAAGTGGCCGAGCGGGCGACGGGCCGCCTCCTTCACCGCAGTCACCCCGCACCTCCCTCGTGTCCCCTGGCGTGGCGCTTTACCCGATCGGGTTCTCGCGTACACCGGGGACGGCACCGGGGGCGGGTCAGTGGGTGTCGGCGCGCTCCGCCTCGGGCTGCCACAGGTCCGGTTCGGCCGGCTCGGGTACGCCGACCCGCATCGCCTCCAGCTGGGCGGCGAAGGCCAGCCCGCCGAAGAGCGCCACGCCGGTGAGGTTGGCCCAGAGCAGCAGCGCCATCATCCCGGTCAGCGCCCCGTACGTCTGCCCGAAGCCGTCGCTGAACCGCACGTACCCGGCGAGCAGCAGGCTGGCCAGCCACCACAGCACGGTCGCGGTGCCCGCGCCGAACAGCAGCCAGGACAGGCCGGGCTGCCGACGCCGGGGCGCGTGCCGAAACAGCAGCGCCACGGCGAGCACGGTCAGCCCGAGGCTCAGCGGCCAGCGGACCACCTCCCACACGCCGTGGGCGAGCGGGCCCCAGGCGTAGTGCCGCCGTACGGACTCGCCCATGGCGCCGCCGCCGACCAGGATCAGGAACCCGGCCAGCGCCGGCACGCCGGCGGTCAACGCGAGAACGGTGGCGCGCAGGTACTTCCACAGCGCCGGGCGGTCGCGCTCCACCCCGTAGATCCGGTTCGCGCCGCGCTCGATCTGGGCCATCGTCATGGTCAGCGCGACCAGGCCGGTCAGCAGGCCCAGGGTCAGCGCCAGCTCGCCGGCGTCCTCGGTGCGCTCGCTGTCGACGAGCAGTTCCTGCACCACCTGCTCGCTCTGCCCGGGGGTGAGGGCGAGCACCGTGTCGGCCACCACCCGGCCGCCCTCGTCGGCGCCCAGGTCGGTGATCAGGCCGGTGAACGCGATCATGAACGGGACGACGGCGAGGCAGAGCTGGAAGGCCAACGCCCGCGCGTGGCTGAACCCGTCGCCGTAGCGGAACCGGACGAAGGCGTCCCGCAGCAGGCACCAGCCGCCCTGCCTGCGCAGCGTGTGCCAGGCGTCGTCGGCGGACAGCTCCTCGTCGGACATCAGCCGCGTCTCGGGGACCATCCTGGTGCTACTCACGGCGGGCCTCCTCGACCAGTTCCTCGCCCCGCTCCCCCGCGGCGTCGGCGTCGACGGCGAGGTCGGGGCCTCCTCCGGCTGCGGCACGCACAGCCAGAGCGCGCGGGGTCGGATCTCCGCCCTGAGCTGCCGGCCCGGCTCGATGAGGTCGCCGTCGAGCTCCCGGGGCTGGGGCCGGTTGCTGGTGATCCGCACCCGCCGGCAGCGGAAGACCTCCATCCGGGGCACGCTGCCGCGTCGGCGCACCAGCGCCCACGCCATGGCCAGCCAGTGCCGCAGCGTACGCGGGGTGAGCACCGCGACGTCGAGCCAACCGTCGTCCGGCTCGGCGTCGGTGAGCAGGGTGACCCCGCCCTGTAGCCGGCCGACGTTGGCGACCAGCACGGAGCGGGCCCGGCGGCGCAGCGGCGGCCGGTCGTCGAGCCGGATGACCACCCGCATGGGCCGGTCCCGCAGGTGCCGCGCGGCCCCCATCACGTACGCGGGCCAGCCGATTCGCGCCTTGGTGGCCTCGGAGGTGTCGGCGAGCATCTGCGCGTCGAAGCCCATCCCGGCCATGACCGTGAAGTGGTGGTCCTCGACGGCGCCGACGTCGAGCTGTCGGCGGCCGCGCTCGACGGCCACCTCCAGCCCGGCGGCCAGGTCGTCGGAGAGGCCGAGGTTGGCGGCCAGCAGGTTGCCGGTGCCCTGGGGCAGGACGGCGAGCGCCACGTCGGTGCCGACGAGCCCGCCGACGCAGGACATCACGGTGCCGTCGCCGCCGCAGGCGAAGACGACCTCCACGCCGGCCTCGACCGCCGCCCGGGTCTGGCCCCGCCCCGGGTCCTCCGGGGTGGTCTCGAACCACAGCGGCTCGGGCCAGCCGGCGGCGGCGAGGGCGGCGTTCACGGTCTCCCGCAGCCCGGCGAGATCGGCCACCTTCACCGGGTTCACCACCACCGCCGAGCGCGGCCCGCCGCCGGGGGCCGGCTTGTCGTCCCGCTCACCGTCCACGGCGCCAGTGTGCAGCACGGGCGACCGGGCGGCGACCCGGCGCCGGGTGAGGTTGTGCGCACCGGAATCAGGTTTGCCGGCGGCCGCCGCCGGGCAGGGTGGCCGGCCGCCCGGCCGCCGCCGGGCAGGGTCGCCGGCCGCCCGGCCGCCGCCGGGCAGGGTCGCCGGCCGCCCGGCCGCCGCCGCAAAGGTTGACGGCCCTTCCCGCATCCAGCCCCGCCGCAACGCCGGCCCAACTACGCTCGGTGAGGAAATTGCGGTCGGGCCGTGGCGGCGCCGGGAGGTGAGGCCGATGACGGCACCCGCCGACGCGCCGGTGGTGGCCGCGGTCGGCCCGTCGGAACAGACCCTCCAGGTCGTCCGGCTGGCCGCCCGCGAAGCCGCCGACCACGACCGGCCGCTGCGCCTGCTGCACGCCTTCAACTGGGCGGCGGCTCCGCAGGCGCCCCCCGGGACCGCCCCGCACGAGGAGGCGGAGCACCTGCTCGAACGCGCCGCCGCAGTTGCCGGCGAGGTCGAGCCGGCCATTCCGGTCGGCAACGAGATCGTCGAGGGCGCCGCCGTCGCGGCGCTGCTCCGCCGCTCCGAGACCGCGTTCCTGGTCGCCATCGGCGACGGCGGGATGCACTGCGTCGACTGCGTCCCCGCCGACGCCCCGGCCGTGCAGCTCGCCGCCCAGGCCGGCTGCCCGGTGCTGGTGGTCCGCCCCGAGCCGCCGCCGCGGGGCCCGATCCTGGTCGGCGTGGACGGATCGCCCAGCTCCCACGCCGCGCTGGAGTTCGCCTTCGACTGCGCCGCCCGACGGTCCGCCCCGCTGCTCGCCGTCCGGGTCACCGAGCCCGTCGACGGGGCCGCCAGCGCGGACGCCGACGCCGCCGCGCGCGCCGAACTGGCGGAGGCGGTGGCCCGCTGCGGGCGCCGGCACCCGGCGGTACGCGCCCGGTGCGACACCGTCGCCGGGGACCCCGGCCCCGCCCTGGTCGACCGCTCCCGCTCGGCGCAGCTCGCCGTCGTCGCCGCCCTCGGCGAGGACCCGTGGCGCGGCATGCTCGGCTCGGTGAGCCAGTCCCTGCTCTACCGCTCCCCGGCCCCGGTCATCGTCGTGCGTGGACTGGTCACCGCCGCCGGGGACGGGTCATGACGCCCCGACGCACGGCAGGTCATGACGCCCCGACGCGCCGGGACCGGCCCTGCCCGCCCCGCGGCGGCCGCCGAGGCTGGACCACAGCGGATGCGTTCTTCCCCGACCCGCGAGAGGCTCAGACAGCATGGATACCGCTCTAGACCTGCACGGCCCCCTGACCGAGGACGAGCTGCGCCGGCTGGACGCGTACTGGCGGGCGGCAAACTACCTGACCGTCGGGCAGATCTACCTGCTGGACAACCCGCTGCTGCGGGAACCGCTGCGGCCCGAGCACGTCAAGCCCCGGCTGCTCGGCCACTGGGGCACCGGCCCCGGGCTGAACCTGCTCTACGCCCACCTCAACCGGGTCGTCGCCGCCCGCGGGCAGTCCACCATCTTCGTCACCGGCCCCGGGCACGGCGGCCCCGCCGTCGTGGCGAACACCTGGCTGGAGGGCACGTACAGCGAGCTGTACCACTCGGTCGGCCGCGACGAGACGGGCATGGCGCGGCTGTTCCGCCAGTTCTCCTTCCCCGGCGGCATCCCCAGCCACGTCGCCCCGGAGGTGCCGGGCTCGATCCACGAGGGCGGCGAGCTCGGGTACGCGCTCAGCCACGCGTACGGCGCCGCGTTCGACAATCCCGACCTGCTGGTCGCCTGCGTGATCGGCGACGGCGAGGCGGAGACCGGCCCGCTGGCGGGGAGCTGGCTGTCCAACGTCTTCCTCAATCCCGCCCGCGACGGCGCGGTGCTGCCCATCCTGCACCTCAACGGCTACAAGATCGCCGGCCCGACGGTGCTGAGCCGGATCCCCACCGACGACCTGCTCGGCCTCATGCGCGGCTACGGCCACCGGCCGTACCTCGTCGAGGGCGACGACCCCGCGACCGTGCACCAACTCCTGGCCGCCACCCTCGACACGGTGCTCGACGAGATCGCCGACATCCAGCGCCGGGCCCGCGCGGGCGGCACCGTCGAGCGCCCCCGCTGGCCGATGATCGTCCTGCGCACGCCGAAGGGCTGGACGGGCCCCCGCGAGATCGACGGCAAGCCGGTGGAGGGGACGTGGCGCGCCCACCAGGTGCCGGTCGACCGGGTACGCGACGACCCGGAGCACCTGGCCGAGCTGGAGCGCTGGCTGCGCAGCTACCGCCCCGAGGAACTGTTCGACGCCACCGGCGCCCCCGTCGCCGAGCTGACCGCGCTGCCGCCGAAGGGCGACCTGCGGATGAGCGCGAACCCGGTGGCCAACGGCGGCCGCGTGCTGCGCGACCTGGACCTGCCCGACTTCCGCGGGTACGCCGTCGACGTGCCGCAGCCGGGCAAGCCGATGGCCGGCGCCACCGGCGTGCTCGGCCCCTGGGTACGCGACGTGATCGCCGCGAACCCGCAGACGTTCCGCCTCTTCGGCCCCGACGAGGTCGCCTCCAACCGCCTCGGTGCCGCCTTCGAGGTCACCGACCGGGCGTTCGTCGCCGGCACCGCGTCCGGCGACGACCACCTCTCGCCCGACGGCCGGGTGATGGAGGTGCTCTCCGAGCACCTGTGCCAGGGCTGGCTGGAGGGCTACCTGCTGACCGGCCGGCACGGCATCTTCACCAGCTACGAGGCGTTCATCCACATCGTCGACTCGATGGTCAACCAGCACGCGAAGTGGCTGAAGGTCACCCGGGGCATCCCCTGGCGGCAGCCGCTGGCCTCGCTGAACTACCTGCTGTCCAGCCACGTCTGGCGGCAGGACCACAACGGCTTCTCCCACCAGGACCCGGGCTTCATCGACCACGTCGTGAACAAGAAGGCCGAGGTGGTGCGGGTCTACCTGCCGCCGGACGGCAACACCCTGCTCTCCACCATGGACCACTGCCTGCGCAGCCGGCACTACATCAACGTGGTGGTGGCCGGCAAGCAGCCCGCGCCGAACTGGCTGACCCTGGACGAGGCGATCCAGCACTGCCGCCGCGGCCTGGGCATCTGGGACTGGGCCAGCACCGACGACGGCAGCGAGCCGGACGTGGTGCTCGCCTGCGCCGGAGACGTGCCGACGCTGGAGACCCTCGCCGCCGCCGACCTGCTGCGCCGGCACCTGCCCGAACTGAAGGTGCGGGTGGTCAACGTCGTCGACCTGATGCGGCTGCAGCCGCCCTCGGAGCACCCGCACGGCCTGCCGGACCGGGAGTTCGACACCATCTTCACCCGCGACAGGCCGATCATCTTCGCGTACCACGGCTATCCCTGGCTGATCCACCGGTTGAGCTACCGCCGCACCAACCACCCCAACCTGCACGTGCGCGGGTACCGGGAGGAGGGCACCACCACCACGCCGTTCGACATGGTGATGCTCAACGACCTGGACCGCTTCCACCTGGTCATCGACGTGATCGACCGGGTGCCCGGGCTGTCGCCCCGCGCCGCCCACCTGCGTCAGGAGATGGTCGACACCCGGGCTGCCTGCCGCGACCACACCCGCCGCTTCGGCGAGGACGACCCCCGGGTCGCGGAGTGGCGCTGGGTCCGCGAGACGGAACCCGAGCTGAGGAGCGGGAACCCGTGAGCGCGAGGAGTGAGCTTGCGAGCCCCGCAGTCGCGAACGAAAGGGCGGCACAGTGAGCGCGAGGAGTGAGCTTGCGAGCCCCGCAGTCGCGAACGAAAGGGCGGCACAGTGAGCGCGAGGAGTGAGCTTGCGAGCCCCGCAGTCGCGAACGAAAGGGCGGCACCGTGAGCGCCGAGGAGATCATCGTCGGCTACGACGGCTCCGCCGACGCCGCGGTGGCCCTCGACTGGGCCCTGGACGAGGCGGAGCGCAGCGGCCGGCCGGTCCGCCTGGCGTACGTCTTCGAGTGGCTGACGGTCGCCGGCTGGGTCGGGCCCGGCGTGGCCCCCGGGATCTGGCCCGACGAGAACGCCCGGCGCCAGGTCGAGGAGCTGGTCCGCCGCGCCGCCGCCGACGCCGCCGCCCGCCGTCCCGCCGTGCCGGTGCGCGGCGAGGTGTACGACGGCCCGCCGGCGCTGGTGCTCCAGGAGCGCTCGGCCGAGGCCGGCCTGCTGGTGCTCGGCAGCCGCGGCCATGGCGGCTTCGCCGGCCTGCTCGTCGGCTCGACCGCGGTGGCGGTGACCGCGCACGCCCACTGCCCGGTGGTGGTGGTCCGCGCCGACGGCGCCGCCACGGCCCGCTCCGGGCCGGTCGTGGTCGGGGTCGACGGCTCGGACGCCTCCCTGCTGGCCCTCGGCTTCGCCGTGGAGCGCGCCGCCGGATACCGGGCGCCCCTGCGTGTGCTGCGGGCCTGGGAGCCGGCGGCCGACGGCGGCGCCGACCCGGACGCGGCGACGGCGGCCGAACGGGCCGCCCTCGACGAGCCGCTGGCCCGGTGGCGGGACACGTTCCCGCACGTGGAGATGGCCGCCGAGGTGGTGCCGGGCCGCCCGGCCGCCGTCCTGGTGGAGGCCAGCGGGGACGCGCGGCTGGTGGTGGTCGGCAGCCGGGGGCGGGGCGGGCTGCGCGGCATGCTGCTCGGCTCGGTCGGCCAGCAGCTCATCCAGCACGCCCGCTGCCCGGTGGCGGTGGTCCGCGAACTACCTCACCCGCGCGGCGAGTAGTGGTCCTCCGCCTCCTCTTCGTCCTCCGCCTCCTCTTCGTTCTCCGCCTCCTCTTCCTGGGCCGGCGGGACGTCCGCGCGGCGTAGCCCCCCGCGCAGCGCCCGCAGCGCGTTGACGATCACCACCACGTCGATGCCCTCCTGCAGGAACGCGCCGGCCACCGGGGGCAGCCTCCCGGCCGCGGCGAAGCCCATCGCCACCACGGCCAGCCCCATTCCCACCACCGCGCTCTGGCTGGCGATCCGGCGGGCGTACCGGGCGATCTCCACGACGTCGGCGAGCCGGTCCAGGCGGTCGACGGTGAGCACCGCGTCGGCGACGTCGGCGGACGCGCTCGCCCCCGTGGCGCCCATCGCCACCCCGACGTGTGCCTCGGCCAGCGCCGGGGCGTCGTTGACCCCGTCGCCGACCATCACGGTGACCGCCCGGCGGGACTCGTCGCGGACTCGGGCCACCTTCTCCGCCGGCGCGCACCGGGCCAGCAGGTCGTCCACGCCGACTACCCGGGCCACCTGCTCCGCGGTGGCCGGCAGGTCCCCGGTGACCATCACCAGCCGGGTCAGCCCGGCCCCGCGCAGCCGCCGGACGGTCCGCCGGCGTCCGGGCGTACCGGGTCCTCCAGCATGACCGCCCCGAGCGGCCCCCGCTCGTCGGCGACCCGCACCACCGACCGGCCGGCCAGCTCGGCGCGGTCCCGCGCCCGCCGCGCCCACTCCGGCGGCTCCCCGGCGAGCTGGCCGACCCGGACCAGCCGCCCGTCGACCCGGCCGGTGACGCCCCGCCCCGGCTCCTCCGTCACGTCGGTCGGCTCGCCCAGCGCCAGGCCCCGCTCCCGCGCCTGCCCGACGAGAGCGGCGGCCAGCACGTGCGGGGACAACTGCTCCACCGACGCGGCCAGCCGCAGCACCTCGTCCCTGTCCCCGCCGGGGGCGACGACGGTCTCGGCGGCGCGCGGCCGGCCGGCCGTGAGGGTGCCGGTCTTGTCCATCAGCAGGGTGCGGGCCCGGCCGAGCAGCTCCAGCGAGCCGCCGTCGCGGACCAGCACCCCGCGCCGGGCCGCCCGGGACAGCCCGGAGACGACCGCGATCG
This sequence comes from Micromonospora olivasterospora, assembly GCF_007830265.1. NCBI lineage: Bacteria > Bacillati > Actinomycetota > Actinomycetes > Micromonosporales > Micromonosporaceae > Micromonospora > Micromonospora olivasterospora. The sequence goes on along the minus strand of NZ_VLKE01000001.1, from coordinate 4,451,658 downwards.
GGGTGGCCAGCAGCAGCGGGCAGGGGGTGGCCACCACCAGCACCGCCACCGCCCGCACGAACTGACCGGACAGCGCCCAGCCGAGGCCCGCCAGAACCAGGGTGAACGGCACGAACGCGGCGGCGTACCGGTCGGCCAGCCGGACCATCGGGGCCTTGCGCGCGGTCGCCTGCTCGGCGAGCCGGACGATCCCCGCGTACGTGCTCTCCGCCGCGTTCCTCGTCGCGCGCAGCCCGAAGGCCGCCCCGGCGTTGACCACGCCGCTGGCCACCCGCTCCCCCGCCGCCCGCTCGACGAGCCGGGACTCGCCGGTGACCGCCGACTCGTCCAGGGTGGCCGCCTCCTCGACGGCGCCGTCGACCGGCACCACGTCGCCGGGGCCGACCAGCAGCCGGTCGCCCGCCGCGACCCGGTCCAGCGGCACCACCTCGATGCCGCCGTCGGGGCGGCGCCGCCGCGCCGAGCGGGGGGCCCGCTCCAGCAGGGCACGCAGGTCGCGGGTCGCGCGCCGCTGGGCGTACGCCTCCAGCGACCGGCCCGTACCCGCCATCAGCGCGACCACCGCGCCGGCCAGGTACTCGCCGACGGCCAGCGCCCCGACCAGCGCGAGGACGGCGATCACGTCCACCCCGAACTGGCGGCGCCACAGCCGACGCAGCACCGACCAGGCGGCCGGGATCAGCGCACCCACCGTGGCGACCGCCCACACGGCGTCCGCCGCGGCCCGCCACCCGGTCAGCCACAGCCCCGCCCCGGCCAGCACCAGCCCGGTCAGCGCGGTCAGCGGCGCGAACTCCCGCCTGAACGCCCGGCGCCGCCGCACCGGCCGCTCCGGCAGGCACTCCGGCTGCGTCCCCACCCGCGGATCCTCTCAACGCCGGCCGGGACCGGGAGGACAACCGGGGGAAACCATCCGAGCCCGCGGCGGCGCCGGGCTGGGGCACGATGGGCAGAGACGAAAGGTCTGGACGATGAGCCACGAGACGCCAGCTACGGACCGCCCGCTGACCACCGCCCTCGCGGAGGCCGCCGCCACGGCCGGCCGCGCCCCGTCGGTGCACAACACGCAGCCGTGGCGCTGGCGGGTCCTGCCCGACGCCCTGGAGCTGCGAATGGTGCGGTACCCGAAGCTGGCCGTCACCGACCCGGAGGGCCGGCTGCTGACGCTGAGCTGCGGCGCGGCGCTGCACCACGCCCGGACGGCGCTGGCGGCCGGGGGCTGGACGCCCGTCGTCGAGCGGCTGCCCGACCCGGCCGAGCCGGAGCTGCTGGCCCGCCTCACCAGCATGCGGCACTCCGGCGGGGACCCGGACGCGATGCGCCTCGTGCAGTGCGTCCAGGCCCGGCACACCGACCGGCGACCGGTCAGCGACGAGCCGGTGCCGCCCGCCGCGATCGACGAGATCACCGGGGCGGCGGCAGCGGAGGGCGCCCGGCTGCAGATCCTCGGCCCAGACCAGGTGCTGGCGCTGGCCTCGGCGGCCGGGCACGCCGGTGCGGTGGAGGCGACTGACCCGCAACTGCGGGAGGAGCTGGCGTACTGGACCAGCCGGGCCGGCACCGGCACGGGCCTGCCGCCGGAGGTGCTGCCCGCGCAGGCGCCGCAGACCACCGTCCCGGCCGGGACTTCGGGCGCGCCGGCACCCTGCCGGTCGGGCCGGGCCACGACCGCGCGGCGACGTACGGGCTGCTCTTCGGCGACGAGGACGAGCCCGACAGCTGGCTACGGGCCGGCGAGGCGCTCTCGGCGGCGTGGCTGACCGCCACCCGGCTGGGCGTGTCGATGGTGCCGCTGAGCGGCGTCGTGGAGGTGGAGGGCATCCGGCAGACCCTGCGGCAACTGCTCGCCGGGCTCGGGCACCCGTACCTGGCGCTGCGGATGGGGATCGCGAACCCGCAGCAGCCCGCACCGCCGCACACCCCGCGGCTGCCCACCGGGCAGGTCGTCGACACCTCCGCCGTGCCCGGCGCCGGCGCCTGACCGCACCGGGCGGACCCACCACGCGACCGAAGCCGCTACCCGGCGGCGGCCGCCGCCAGCAGCGCCGCCTCCCGCTCCGGGGCCAGGCCCACGCCGTCGTCGGCGTCCGGCGCGGCCGCCACGGTGGCGGCGTCCTCCGTCACCCCGAGCGGGACGGGCGGCGCGTAGACGGAGCCGCTGGAGACGTACCCGTACCAGCCGGCCGAGCCGGCCAGGGCCCGCGCCGCGTCCCGCACCGCCCGCGGCGCCCCGTCCCAGGTGTCGACCACCAGGTCCCACTCGCCGCCGGCCAGCGCCGCGAGACCGCCGGGCGCCGTCCGGTCGCCCCGCAACCGGCGTACGCCCTCCGGCGGGCTACCGTGCAGCCCCCGGTTGAACACCGTCACCGACCAGCCGCGACGCACCGCCTCGCCGACCGTGGCCCCGCCCACGAAGCCCGTACCGCCCAGCACCAGGAGTCTCATGCATCCCACTGTGCCGCCGAGGCGGGCCCGGGGACGACCGTGTTCACGGGCAGCGGATCTGCCGACGGCAGAAGCTCACTCCGCCAGGGCCGCGAGGAGCTGCTCGCCGTACCGGGCCAGCTTGGCCTCCCCCACCCCGCTGACCCGGGACAGGTCGTCCAGCGACGACGGCGGGTCGGCGGCGATCTGGCGCAGCGTCGCGTCGTGGAACACCACGTACGCGGGCACCCCCTGCTCCCGGGCGGTGGCCGCCCGCCAGGCGCGCAGCCGCTCGAACACCGGCTCGGCAGACGGGGGCAGCTCCACGGCGCCGGCCCCGGACGCGCGCGCCGGCTTCGCCGCCTTCGCCTTCGCCGGCCGGGTCGTCTCCCGGCGCATCGGCACCGACCGGCGGCGGCCCAGCACCTCGCCGCTGGTCTCGGTCAGGACCAGGGTGCCGTAGTCACCCTCGACCGCGAGCAGGCCCTGGGCGAGCAACTGCCGGACCACGCCCCGCCACTCGGCCTCGCTCAGCTCGGTACCGACCCCGAACACGCTCAGCGAGTCGTGGCGGTGCTGGGCGATCTTCTCCGTCCGCCGGCCGAGCAGGATGTCGATGCACTGCCCCGCGCCGAACTTCTGGTTGCGCTCCCGGTGCAGCCGCAGCACCGTCGACAGCAGCTTCTGCGCGGCGATCGTGCCGTCCCACGACTCCGGCGGCTCCAGGCACGTGTCGCAGTTGCCGCAGGGCTCGCTGGCCTGCCCGAAGTAGCTCAGCAGGCGCACCCGGCGGCACTCCACGGTCTCGCAGAGGGCCAGCATGGCGTCGAGGTGGGCCGCGAGCACCCGCCGGTGCGCCGCGTCCCCCTCACCCGAGTCGATCATCTTGCGCTGCTGCACCACGTCCTGCAGCCCGTACGCCAGCCACGCCGTCGACGGCAGGCCGTCCCGGCCGGCGCGCCCGGTCTCCTGGTAGTAGCCCTCCACCGAGCGGGGCAGGTCGAGGTGGGCGACGAACCGCACGTCCGGCTTGTCGATGCCCATCCCGAACGCGATGGTGGCGACCATGACGAGGCCGTCCTCCCGCAGGAACCGCTGCTGGTGGGCGGCGCGGGTGGCCGCGTCGAGCCCCGCGTGATAAGGCAGCGCGGGTACGCCGTTGGCGACGAGGAACTCGGCCGTCCGGTCCACGGACGCCCGGGACAGGCAGTAGACGATCCCCGCGTCGCCCGGGTGCTCGGTGCGGATCAGGTCGAGCAGTTGCCGACGCGGCTCCCGCTTCGACACGATCCGGTACTGGATGTTGGGCCGGTCGAAGCTGGCGACGAAGTGCCGGGCCCCGGTGAGGTCGAGCCGGGCGGCGATCTCCCGGGCGGTCTCGGCGGTCGCGGTGGCGGTCAGCGCGATCCGCGGCACGGCCGGCCAGCGCTCGTGCAGCATCGACAGCGCCAGGTAGTCCGGGCGGAAGTCGTGGCCCCACTCCGCCACGCAGTGCGCCTCGTCGATGGCGAACAGGGCGATCCGCCCCCGGTCGAGCAGCCCGACGGTGGCCCGGCTGCCCAACGCCTCCGGCGCCAGGTAGAGCAGGTCCAGCTCGCCGCCGAGGAACGCCGCCTCGACCCGCCGCCGGGCGTCGAAGTCGAGGGTGGAGTTGAGGAATCCGGCGCGCACCCCGACGGCGGTCAACGCGTCGACCTGGTCCTGCATCAGTGCGATCAGCGGCGACACGACCACGGCGACGCCGTCGCGCACCAGCGCCGGGATCTGGTAGCACAGCGACTTGCCGCCGCCGGTCGGCATCAGGACCAGGGCGTCGCCGCCGCCGACCACGTGCTCGATGATCTCCCGCTGCTCGCCCCGGAAGTCGTCGTAGCCGAAGACCCGACGCAGCACGGCGAGGGGGGTCTCGGGGAGGGTGTCGGTGCCGGAGGCGAGGGTGTCGGTGCCGGAGGCGAGGGTGTCGGTGCCGGAGGCGATCATGTCGGTGCCGGAAGTCACCCGCGGAGTCTACGGGGCGTCACCGACACCGCCCGGCACGGCGGCCGCCGACCGGTACGTCGATGGTGGGCGATACTGGGTTTGAACCAGTGACCTCTTCCGTGTCAAGGAAGCGCGCTCCCACTGCGCCAATCGCCCGTGGGTGCCGGAGGCGGCATGGCCGCGACTCCCGGCGACGGTCGGCCCCGACAGGGGCGGATCGCGAGCGGACGACGGGATTCGAACCCGCGACCCTCACCTTGGCAAGGTGATGCGCTACCAGCTGCGCTACGTCCGCGTGCCCCCGGCGTTCCCCGGTGACGCCGAAACTCTACCCGATGACAAGATCGCCCCGCACGTCCCCCCGCGGCCCGGTGGTTGCGCAGGTGACCGGCTGGGTACTGACCCTCTCCGACAGCACCACACCCCCCGGAAGGAGGCTGTCGTGGGTATCGGTACGAGCATCTTCCTGATCGCGGTCGGCGCGATCCTCACCTTCGCGCTCGACGCGAGCATCGGCGGCGTCGACCTCGACGTCGTCGGCTGGATCCTGATGGCGGCCGGCGTGCTCGGCCTCATCATGACCACGCTGGTCTGGGGCCGCCGCCGTGAGGTGGTGACCACCAGCGAGCCGGTGGAGTACCGGCGGGTCGAGGAACGCCGGGACGTCGCCCCGCCGCTGTGACCGGCCCGACCGGAGTCGTGATGCCGCGATGTCGCCGACGCGGCGGTGTCCGGCTCCCGCCAACGCCGCGATGTCGCCGATACGGCGGTGTCCGGCTTCCGCCAACGCCGCGATGTCGCGGTACAGGCGGAGGTGGATCCACGACGACGAGCGCGCCGAGATGGCGGTGTTCCCGCGGCGAACGCGAAGTAGCCCGGCACCTTGTCAGGTGCCGGGCTACTTCTCCCTGGTGGGCGATACTGGGTTTGAACCAGTGACCTCTTCCGTGTCAAGGAAGCGCGCTCCCACTGCGCCAATCGCCCTCGCCAAATGCCGAGGTGGAGACGGGATTTGAACCCGTGTAGACGGCTTTGCAGGCCGTTGCCTCGCCTCTCGGCCACTCCACCGAGGTTGCCCCCGACATGCGTGGCGGCATCTCCGAGCGGACGACGGGATTCGAACCCGCGACCCTCACCTTGGCAAGGTGATGCGCTACCAGCTGCGCTACGTCCGCGTGCCCCCGGCGTTTCCCGGTGACGGATGAGAACTCTAGCCGAGGCCGGGAACGGTTGCCAAATCGGGGCCTCATCCGGCGCGTCCCGGACATAGTCGGGCCGCCATGTCGGCGACATGGGGGCTTCCGGGCTGCATGGATCCCGCCATGTCGGCGAGAGGGCGGTATCCGACCCCGAACGCGGGGTCGAGGTAGGCCCGAGAAGTGTCCGGCTTCCGACTCCGACGTACCCGATCGGCCGGAGCGGTGACTGTTTGTGCACGAACGGATAGGTTACGGTAGCGGCGTGACGAGACGTGCCGCCGAGATCCGCCTGGATGCCCTGCTGCGCACGGCCTGTGACGTGATCTCCCAGCGAGGGCTGTCCAACACCCGGACGGCCGACGTGGCCGAGGCCGCCGGGGTGAGCCAGGCCCTGGTCTTCTACCACTTCGCCACCAAGGAGAGGCTGCTCGCGCAGGCCTTCGGGTACGCCGTCGAGCAGGAGTTGGCCCGCCTCGACGCCGTGGTCCGCTCCTCCGCGCCGCCCCTGGCCAAGCTCCGGCGGCTGCTCCGGCTCTACACCCCCTCGGGCCGCTCCACCTCCTGGTCCATGTGGATCGACGGGTGGTCGGAGTCGTTGCGCACGCCGGAGCTGGAACGCCTCTCCCGCCGGCTGGACCTGCGCTGGCGGGAGGATCTCGCCGCGGTGATCGCCGACGGGGTGCGCGAGGGCACCTTCGAGTGCGCCGACCCGGCCGGCGCCGCCTGGCGGATCAACGCGGTGATGGACGGCCTCGCCGTGCAGCTGGCGGTGCACGACCGGGTCATCTCCCGCCGGCAGTTCGCCGAGTGGATCCGCCTCGTCACCGCCCGCGAGCTGGGGCTGGAGCCGGCCCAGCTGGAGTGAGCCGCGCGCGGCCGGGCCCGGGCCGGCGGGTGGACGTCGACCGGCTCCCGGTCGCCGCCGTGCCGGGGCGGCACTCCGGCGGGCCGGCACGGTGGCGGCGGGGACGGTGGCGGGCCGGCACGGCGGCGGACCGGCACGGGCGGTGGGTCGGCACGGGCGGTGGGCCGGCACGGGCGGTGGGCCGGCACGGTGGCGGGCGGGAACCGCGGCGGACCGGCACGACGGCACCGCGGCGGACCGGCACAACGGCACCGCGGCGGACCGGCACAACGGCACCGCGGCGGACCGGCACAACGGCACCGCGGCGGACCGGCACAACGGCACCGCGGCGGACCGGCACAACGGCACCGCGGCGGACCGGCACGGCGGCACGGCGGTGGGTCGGCACGGCGGTGGGTCGGCACGGCGGTGGGTCGGCACGGCGGCGAGACAGCCCGGCGGGCAGAATCACCGGGTGTCCGAACTCTCCACGGCCTTCGTCCGGCTGCACGCGCGGCTCGCCCCGGTGCCCTTCGTACCCGAGGTCCGGCTGCACCAGGCCGACGAGCCGATCGGCCTGTGGGAGCTGACCGAGGGCGAGTTCCGCAGCTCCCAGCCGCCGCCGTTCTGGGCCTTCGCGTGGGCGGGCGGGCAGGGCCTCGCCCGCTACGTCCTGGACCACCCGGAGGTCGTCGCCGGCCGCCGGGTGCTCGACCTGGCCTCCGGCTCCGGCCTGGTCGCCGTCGCCGCCGCCCGCGCCGGCGCGGTGGCCGTCCGCGCCGTCGAGGTGGACGAGCGCGCCGTGGCCGCGGTCGCGCTCAACGCCGGCGCCAACGGCGTACGCGTCGACGCCGAGCTGGGCGACATCCTCGACGGTGACGCGGGCGACGCCGAGGTGGTGCTCGCCGGGGACGTCTTCTACAGCGAGGCGATGGCGCGCCGGATGCTGCGCTTCCTGCTCCGGGTCGCCCGGGCGGGCGCCCGGGTGCTGGTCGGCGACCCGGGCCGGGCGTTCCTGCCCCGGGAGCGGTTCCGCGAGCTGGCCGGGTACGACGTGCCGGTGTCCGAGGCGCTGGAGAGCGTACGGGTGAAGCACACCACCGTGTGGGAGCTGGACCCGGCCCCGCCGGGGGCCGCCCGTTAGCGTGACGGCGTGCTGTTCCGGGGGTGGGGGGAGGCCGTCGACGGGCGGTGGCCGGACGTGGCGACCGTCGTCGACCACGTCGGCGTCGGGCACCTCGTGGTGACCCGGCACGCACTGGTCCGGCGGGTGCTCGCCGACCCGGCGACGTTCCGGCCGGACAACGCCCTCGACGCGGTCACCCCGATCCCGGTGTCCGCCCTGCGGGTGCTCGCCGGGCACCGGTTCCGACTGCCGCCCACCCTGGCCAACAACTCCGGCGCCAGCCATCCCGAGATCCGGGGCATCGTCGCCGACGCGCTGCACCCCGACCGGGTCGCCGCCCAGCGGCCGTGGCTGACCGGCCTCGTCCGCGAGCGGGTCGCCCGGCTGCGCGCGGCGCTCGACGCCGGCGTACCCGTCGACCTGTACGCCGGCCTCGCCGCCGACCTGCCGCTGCTGGCGCTGGCTCGGCTCGTCGACCTGCCCGACGCGCCGGTCGGGGCGGTGAAGGAGTTCGCCCGCGCGGCGCTGGAGCTGTTCTGGGCCCCGCTGGACGAGCAACGCCAGCGGGCGCTCGCCGCCGAGGTGGGGCGGTTCCACCGGGTGCTGCGGGCGTTCGCCGCCACCGGCGGCGGCCTCGCCGCCCGGCTGCGGGCCGCCGGGCACTCCCCCGACGTGGTGGTCGGCGCGCTGTTCTTCCTGCTGGTCGCCGGCCAGGAGACCACCTCGCAGTTCCTCACCCTGCTGCTGCACCGGCTCGCCGGCGAGCCCGGGGTGCGCGCCGGGCTGCGGGACGGCAGCGTCTCCGTCGCCGACGTGGTGGAGGAGGGGCTGCGGCTGGAGCCCCCGATCGTCACCTGGCGGCGGGTCGCCGCCGTCGACACCACGCTGGGCGGGACCTCGGTGCCGGCGGGCACCAGTCTCGTGCTCTGGCTGGCCCGCGCCGGGCGGGACCCCGAGGTGGTGCCGGAGCCCGCCGCGTTCGCGCCCGGGCAGCGCGGCTCGCGCCGACACCTGGCGTTCGGGGCGGGGGCGCACCGCTGCGTCGGCGCCCAACTGGCCCGGCTGGAGGCGGCGGTGGTGGTCGCCGAGGCCGCCCCCCTACTCGACGGCGTACGGGTGGTCCGGGCGCCCTGGTGCCCCGACAATCTCACCTTCCGGATGCCGGACGCCTTCGTCATCGCCCGGCCCTGAGCCGGAGCGGGCGGCGCTGAGCCGGAGCGGCCGGCCCTGAGCCGGAGCGGCCGGCCCTGAATCCCGGAGCGGGCGGCGCTGACTCCCGGAGCGGGCGGCCCTGAGCCCCGGAGCGGGCGGCGCTGACTCCCGGAGCGTGCGGCCCTGAGCCCCGGAGCGGCCGGCGCTGACTCCCGGAGCGGGCGGCGCTGAGCCCCGGGGCGGGCCGGTGACCTGACGAAGGTCAGGTCCGGTCGACGGCGATCGGCAGCGGTGCCACACCCCGCTCGATCCCTACCGTCAAGCCATGATCACACTACGTGGGCTGACCAAACGGTTCGGCCCGGCGACCGCCGTCGACGACCTGACCGTCGACATCCTCCCCGGCCGGGTCACCGGCTTCCTCGGCCCGAACGGCGCGGGCAAGTCCACCACGATGCGGATGATCCTCGGCCTGGACCGGCCCACCGCCGGCCGGGCCCTGGTCGACGGGCGGCCGTACCGGGAGTTGCGCCACCCGCTGCACACCGTCGGCGCGCTGCTGGACGCGGGCGCGATCCACCCGGCGCGGTCCGGCCGGGCCCACCTGCTGGCGACCGCCCGCAGCAACGGCATCCCGCGCCGTCGCGTGGACGAGGTGCTCGCCCTGGTCGGCCTGGACGAGCGGGCCGCTGCGAAGCCCGGCCGGACGCTGTCGCTCGGCATGGGCCAGCGGCTCGGCATCGCCGGGGCGCTGCTCGGCGATCCGCCGGTGCTGCTGTTCGACGAACCTGTCAACGGCCTCGACCCGGACGGGGTGCGCTGGATCCGGCAGCTCGCCCGGTCGCTCGCCGGCCAGGGGCGGACCGTGCTGGTGTCCAGCCACCTGATGAGCGAGATGCAGCAGACCGCCGACCAGCTCGTGGTTATCGGCCGGGGCCGGCTGATCACCGACGCGCCCGTCGCCGAGGTGCTCGCGGGCGGCGCCGCCGCCGCGGTCCGGGTCCGCGTCCCGCAGCCGTCCGGGCTGGCCGCGCTCGCCGCCCGGCTGGCCGCCGAGGCGGTCACCGTCGAGGCCGACGGGCCGGACGCGCTGACCGTCACCGGGCTCACCGCCGAGCGCGTCGGCGACCTCGCGTACGACCTGGGCGTGCGGCTGCACGAGCTGACCACCGTGGCGCCGTCGCTGGAGCAGGCGTTCATGGCGCTCACCGGCGGCAGCGTCGAGTACGCCGCCAACGGCTCCCCGGAGACGGCCCGGTGAGCGCGTCCGCCGCCGGGACCCGCCCGGCCCCGCGCCCCGGTGCCCTCGCCGGGGCGGTCGCCGCCGAGTGGACCAAGCTCTGGTCCGTCCGGTCCACCTGGTGGACGATGCTGTCCGCGGTGCTGCTGACGGCGGCCACCGCCGGTCAGCTCGCGATCTACGCCGACAACGCGAACACCAACGACGACCCGGCCGACGACCGGGGCATCGTCACCCTCGGCAGCCTGGTGATCGACTCTTTGGAGCTGACCCAGTACGCCGTGCTGGCGCTCGGCCTGCTCGCGATCACCGCCGAGTTCGGCACCGGCACGCTGCGCACCACCCTGCGGTGCACGCCGTCGCGGGGGCGCGTACTGCTGGCCAAGGCCGCGGTGACCGCGGCGGTGGCCTTCGGGCTGGGGCTGCTGCTCGGCGCGGTCGGCGCGCTGGTCGCCGCCCCGGTGCTCGGCGAGTGGGGCGCCGCGCCGGCCGGCGGGACGCTGCGCGACGTCGTGGCGTCGGCCGCGTACCTGGCCCTGGTCTCGGTGCTGGCGCTCGGCCTCGGCGCGGTGCTGCGCAGCGCGGTGCTCACGGTGATCGTCCTGCTCGCCGTGCTGATGATCGTCCCGTTGTCCCTCCAGGAGCCGGGCATCACCGTGCTGACCCGGATCGCCGACGCGTTTCCCGGGGTGGCCGGCGGGCACTTCCTGGCCGGCGACGCCGCCCCGTACCCGCCGGTGGTCGGCCTGCTGCTGCTCGCCGGCTGGGCCGCCGCCGCCCTGGCCGCCGGCCGCGCCGCCCTGCGCCGCCGCGACGCCTGACGGGTGAGGAAGGGCCTCTTGTCAGCGGGGGCCCTTCCTCACATCCCGACCAGGCCGGCCTCGTGGGCGAGGATGGCGGCCTGCACCCGGTTGCGCACCTCCAGCCGGGTGAAGATGCTGGTCAGGTAGCTCTTCACGGTGCCCTCGACGAGGTGCAGGCGGCGGGCGATCTCGCCGTTGGACAGGCCTGCCCCGACCAGGGCGAGCACCTCCCGCTCGCGCTCGGTCAGCCCGGCGGTGCGCTCCCGCGCCGCCGGGCGCCGGGCCAGCCGGGCGCCGTTCAGCTCGATCACCCGCCGGGCGATCCGCGGCGACAGGTACGCCCCGCCGTCGGCGACCGCCCGTACGCCGGCGATCAACTCCCGGGGGTCGCCCGCCTTGAGCAGGAAGCCGCTCGCGCCGTGGCCGAGCGCCCGGGCCACGTGGTCGTCCTCGCCGAACGTGGTGAGCATGACCGTCGCCGTCTCCGGCACGAGCCTGCGGATCTCGGCCGCCGCGGCGAGCCCGTCCAGCCGGGGCATCCGGATGTCCAGCAGCGCCACGTCCGGCCGGTGCGCCCGGACCAGCTCGACGGCCGCCGCGCCGTCCCCGGCCTCGCCGACCACCTCGATCCCGGGATCGGAGCCGAGGATCGCCCGGACCCCGGCCCGGATCATCGCCTCGTCGTCGGCCAGCACCACGCGCACCGGCCGGGCGCCGGGCGCCGTCGGGTCGTGGCCGTCGACCGCTCCCCCACCGGCGCCGCCGCGCGGCACGTCGTCCCCCTCGTACGTCATCCGGCTACCCGCTCCTTGCTGACCAGTCGCCCGTCCGCGAAGCAGAGCCGCCAGGTCGCCTGCGCGAACGGGAAGTTGCCGTCGGTGTAGTACTCACAGCCGGGGCTGTCCCCCGTCGTCGGCGGGTCCGCCTGGCGGCGCGGCAGCCCGGTCAGTTCCTGCCGGGCGGCGCCGAGCGGCAGCCGCTCGAACGTCGGGGCGTCGAGCACCGCCCCGGCCGTGGCGAACGGGTAGTAGACCAGGGTCAGCACCAGCCCCAGGATCGCCGGGGCGCCGAGGGCCGCGGCGAGGCTGCGCCGGACCCGACGCCGGGCCTCCCGCAGCCGCCGTTCCGCCTCCGCGGGGCGGGCGGACGGCCCGTCCGCCCAGTCCGGGTCGAGCCCGGACGGGTCCACCGCCTGCGTCAACCGTACAGACTTCCCCGCAAGCACGAACCGCTCGGCGTACGACCCGGGCCGGCCGGGCACGTCGGGCCGGGTGCCGTCGAGCCCGTCGGCGAAGGCTCTGGAGGGTGGCGTGTCGGAAGGGGCGACGGGTGGCGCGTCGGGAGCCGCCCCCGGGGCCAACGCGTCCGGGTCGGCCGTCGAGGGCAGGGGGAGGCGGGCGCCGACCGCGAAGCCGCCGCCGTCGCGGGGCCCGGCGCGCAGCGTACCGCCGGCCAGGCGGACCCGTTCGGCCAGCGCGAGCAGGCCGGAGCCGGTCGACGGCGGACCCGGCAGCGGGCCCGCCGGCGGCGCGGCGTTGACCACGCCGACCTCAACCCGGTCCCCGGCGCGGGCGACGGTCACGGTGACCGGCGCGCCCGGGGCGTACCGGGCCGCGTTGGTGAGCGCCTCGCGGACCATCCCGTGCGCCGCGCGCCCCACCATGGCGGGCAGGCCGCCGGGGTCGCCGTCGAGCCGTACGGCCATCCCGGCCTCCCGGGCGCGGCCCACCAGCTCCGCGACGCTCTCGCCGGCCGGGCGTGTGGACACCGTCCCGCCCTCCTCCCGGAGCACCCCGATGATCTCGTGCAGCCGCTCGGTGGCCCCGGCGACGCTGGCCCGCAGCTCGCCGGCCGCCGCCCGGTGCCGGGCGGGCAGGTCGCCGGCCAGCTCCAGCGCGGCGGCGCGCAGCGCGATCAGGCTCAGCTCGTGGCCGAGGGAGTCGTGCATCTCCTGGGCGATCCGGGCCCGCTCCCGCAGCCGGATCCGCTCCGCCGCGCCGCGCCGCTCCCGCTCGACCGCCTCGGCGTGCCGTGACCCGGCGACGACCAACTCCTCCTGCTGCCGCCGGTACCGGCCCACCAGCCAGGGGAACACCCCGGCGAAGAGCAGCACCGAGGCGAGCAGGAACCAGGTGGCCGCGCCGGCGCCGAGCAGCCCGACGTTCAGCGCGGTGCCGCCCGCGGCGATCAGCCCGAAGACGACGGCGGTCGGGGCCGCGCCGGAGCTGCGCCGCCCGGTCAGGTAGCTGAACACCGGGATCGCGAAGACGAAGTTGCCGTCGACCAGCGAGCCCAGCACCACCAGCACCAGCGCCGGCAGCGGCCGGCGGTGGCTCAGCCACACCGCCACGGCCAGCAGCGCCAGGGCGCCGGCGCCGAGCGGCAGGGCGTACCGGCCGTACGGGGGCGTGAGCCGGGGAAACCCGATCGGGGCGGCCACCACCGCCCAGAGCAGCCCGTCGCGGAGCAGCCCGCCCCGCCCGTCGCCGTACCGTCGCACCCACCGCACGCCGGCCAGGCTACCGACGCCCGCCGGGGCGGGGCACCGACGAAAGTCAGGTGGTCAGCCCGCGTCCTCGGCCCAGGCCCGCCAGTCGTCGAGCACCCCGTACAGGGTGGGGGTGAGCCAGCCCGGCGCGGACCGCCGGAACACCCCCGGGTCCATCGACCCGGCGCCCGCCGGCAGCGCGCCGAGCAGGTTGGGCACCAGGTCGGTCAGGTTGGCCCAGTGCACCAGCTCGGGCTCGGCCGGCCACGCGCCGATCACCACGCCGGCCGGGACCGCGCGCCGTTCGAGGGCCTCCAGGGTCAGGGCGGTGTGGTTGAGCGTGCCGAGCCCGGCCCGGGCCACGACCACGGCCCGCGCGTCCAGCGCCACCGCCAGGTCCGCCACCGTCCAGGGCTCGCCCGAGGGGCGCAACCCCATCGGTACGAGCAGTCCGCCCGCTCCCTCGATCAGCACCAGGTCGTGCTTGTCGATCTCCTCGCGGATCGCGTCGACGGCGGTGTACAGCTCCAGCGGCTCCAGCTGCGCCACCCGGGCCGCGGCCAGCGGGGCGAGCGGATCGGGGTAGCTGGCCAGCGTCCGGCCGGTGAGCGGCGCGGCCAGCCGGGTCACCGTGTCGACGTCGCCGGGGTCGCCGGTGGCCGTACCGGTCTGGCCGGGCTTGACCACCGCGACCCGCAGCCCGGCGGCCTGCGCGGCGGCCGTCACGGCCGCGGTCGCCACCGTCTTGCCGATCTCGGTGTCGGTGCCGGTGACCAGCACCGGTCCGGTCCACGCCGCGCTCACCACGCCACCTCCCGCCGTTCCCGCGGGGCCCGCCCGCGCCCCGCGCCGCCGTGCCGCGCCCCACTCACGGGGCGGCACGATACGCCGCCCGCGACGGCGCGGTGCAGTTGCCTCACGGCGCGCACTCCACGATCACGTCCAGCGCCCGCTCGAAGTCCGCCCGGGAGACCGCCGCGCTGAGGGTCAGCCGCAGCCGGGACCGGCTGTCCGGCGTCGACGGCGGACGGAAGCAGCCCACGGTCACCCCCCGGTCGGCGCAGTCGGCCGCCCAGGCGGTCGCCGCCTCGGGACCGGGGGCCGTCACCGACACCACGGCGGCGTCCGGCGCGGAGACGGTCAGCCCGGCGGCCCGCAGCCGGCGCACCGCGAGGGCGGCGCGTTCGGTCAGCTCGGCGCGCAGGTCGTCGCCCGCGCGGGCCAGGTCGACGGCGGCCCGCACCCCGGCGGCCACCGCCGGCGGCAGGGCGGTGTCGAAAATGAACGTGCGGCCCGTCTCTACGAGGTGCCGGACGAACTCGGCCGGCCCGGCGACCACGCCGCCCGCGCCGCCCAGCGCCTTGGAGAGGGTGGCGGTGACCACCACGTCCGGCTCGCCGGCCAGCCCGGCGGCGGCCACCCCGCCGGCCCCGGCCGGGCCGGTCACGCCGAGCGCGTGCGCGTCGTCGACCAGCAGCAGCGCGCCGTGCCGGCGGGCCACCGCGTGCAGCTCCGCCAGCGGGGCGAGGTCGCCGTCGACGGAGAAGACGGACTCGGTGACCACCACGGCCGGGCGGCCGGGGACGGCGGCCAGCGCGTCGGCCACCGCGGCCACGTCGGCGTGCGGGGTGACCACGGTCTGGGCGCCGGAGATCCGGCAGCCGTCGATCAGGGAGGCGTGGTTGTGCGCGTCGGAGACGAGCAGCGTACGGGGCTGGACCAGCGCCCGGACCGCGCCGAGATTGGCCAGGTAGCCGGAGGAGAAGACCAGGGCGCCGTCGGCGCCGAGCCAGTCGGCGAGGGCCACCTCCAGCCCGTGGTGGGCGTCGGTGGACCCGCGGACCAGCCGGGAGCCGGTCGCCCCCAGTCCGTACGCCGACAGGGCCCGCGCGGCCGCGGCGGTGACCTCGGGGTGGGTGGCCAGGCCGAGGTAGTCGTTGCCGGCCAGGTCGACCATCGCGTCGCCGGCCGCCCGGGGTCGCAGCCGGCGGGTCAGCCCGGCCTTCGCCCGCAGCTCGGCGCGGCGGTGCAGCGCCGCCAGCCAGTCCGCCACCGCCCCTACCTCCTTGTCGGCCCCGCCTCCGCGGGACGGATCCCTCCTCGTCGGCCCCGCCTCCGCGGGACGGATCCCTCCTCGTCGGCCCCGCCTCCGCGGGACAGGATCCCTCGGTCGACCTGATCCGCGGGGCGAAGCTACCACCCGCCCGCCGGGTCCCGACGGGATCCGCCCCGGCCGTCGCCGCCACCGCCGGCCGCGATCACGCTGGTCAACGGCCCGTTTCCCGTCGCCGGAGGGGCTTGTAGGGTACGTGCCATGCCAGAGATCCTCGACCAGGCCCGCACCCAGGTACTGGAGAACGGCGTCGGCCTCGACGAGGCGGGTGTCCTCGCCGTGCTGAACCTGCCCGACGAGCACCTGCCCGCCGCCCTCCAGCTCGCCCACGAGGTACGGATGCGCTGGTGCGGCCCCGAGGTCGAGGTCGAGGGCATCGTCTCGCTGAAGACCGGCGGCTGCCCGGAGGACTGCCACTTCTGCTCCCAGTCCGGCCTGTTCGCGTCGCCGGTGCGCTCGGTCTGGCTGGACATCCCCTCCCTGGTGGAGGCGGCGAAGCAGACGGCGGCGACCGGGGCGACGGAGTTCTGCATCGTGGCGGCCGTACGCGGCCCGGACGCCCGGCTGATGAGGCAGCTGCGCGAGGGCGTCGCCGCCATCCGGGCGGAGGTGGACATCCAGGTCGCCGCCTCGCTGGGCATGCTCACCCAGGAGCAGGTCGACGAGCTGGTCGACATGGGCGTACACCGGTACAACCACAACCTGGAGACCTGCCGCTCCTACTTCCCCCACGTCGTCACCACCCACTCGTGGGAGGAGCGCTGGGAGACGCTGCGGATGGTCCGCGAGTCCGGCATGGAGGTCTGCTGCGGCGGCATCCTCGGCCTGGGCGAGACCGTGGAGCAGCGGGCCGAGTTCGCCGCGCAGCTCGCCGAGCTGGACCCGCACGAGGTGCCGCTGAACTTTCTCAACCCCCGCCCCGGCACCCCGCTCGGCGACCGCCCGATCGTCGAGGGCAGGGACGCGCTGCGGGCCATCGCCGCGTTCCGGTTGGCGATGCCTCGCACCATTCTCCGGTACGCGGGCGGCCGGGAGATCACCCTCGGCGACCTGGGCACCCGGGACGGCCTGCTCGGCGGCATCAACGCCGTCATCGTCGGCAACTACCTCACCACCCTCGGGCGGCCGGCGACGGCGGACCTGGCGCTGCTGGAGGACCTGAAGATGCCGGTGAAGGCGCTCTCGGCGACCCTGTGAGCGCTCCGCGAGCCGGTGGGCTCTTCCGTGACCCTGTGGAGGACGACGGCCCTGTGGAGGACGACGGCCCTGTGGAGGACGACGGCCCTGTGGAGGACGACGGCCCTGTGGAGGACGACGGCCCTGTGGAGGACGACGGCCCTGTGGAGGACCGAGCTTGTCGAGCCCACCGCGCCGGGCGGGGCACGGGGCGACGGTGTGGACGTCCCCGTTCCGGGGCCGTGGTGCGACCGCTGCGGCGTCGACGCCGCAGCCGGCCCACACGCGGCATGCGCGGCGGCCCGGGCCCTGGAGCCCCCGCGGTACTGCACCCACTGCCGGCGTCGGATGAAGGTGCAGGTGCTGCCGGTGGGCTGGTCGGCGGTCTGCGTCGAGCACGGCGAGGTCCGGGGCTGACTCAGCCGTCCCAGATCAGGTGCCCGTCGGGCAGGCGGCGGGCACCCTCGGCGGGCCGGTGCGCACCGAGCCGGCCGTCCGGCATGAGGTGCCGCACCGGCACCCCGCGACCGAGTGCCGCGACGTCGGCGATCAGCCGGCGGTGGCAGCGCCACCAGACGCTCTCGCTGCACATCACCGCAGCGGTTCGTCGCGCCGCGTCGGCCAGCACCACGTCCAGCGCCTCGTCGAACTCGGCCGTCCGGGTGTACGCGGCGTACGCCCGGAACGCCGCGACCGTCCACCAGGTGTCGGGCTCCGGATCCCCGGCACGGAGGCGCCGGCGGCCGCCGAGCCGAGGCTCCCAGCGGTAGTCGATGCCGCGCTCCGGCAGCCAGCGTTCCAACTCCGCGCGCCGCACGTCCGGGTTGGTCCGGCTGGCCGGGTACCGCCGCACGTCCACCACCAGCGCGACGCCGGCGCCGGCCAACAGCTCCCCCAGCCGCTCCCGGTCGGCCGTCCCGTGCCCCACGGTCAGCAACACCCACCCAGCTTGCCCCGATTCTTGGACACTTACCGTTCGGCGCGAACGGCAAGTGTCCAAGATCGGTCGGGACGCCGCCGGGGTGGCGGTCGGCGGGTCGGGGGCGGGGGCGGGGCGGGGCGGGGTCGGGTGGCGGGGTCGGGTGGCGGGGGCGGGGTCGGGGGCGGGGTCGGGTGGCGGGGCGGGTGGTGTGCGGAGCGGGGGTCGGGGAATGTGGTGCCGGCGGTTTCCGTCGACGAGGCGGACGCACCCTCCGCCGCGCCCTGCTCGCCGCCGGCTGGCGCCCGGAACAGTTGGACCCTGGACAGTTCCGGTCACGGCGACGCAACAGCAACTGTCCAAGAACGCCGGGGGTGCGCGGGCGTCAACGGGGGTAGAAACGTTACGCGGACACCCCGTCGAGTGGCCGACATCTCCCCTACGGCGATGGGATTTGCCACCCCAGCATCCCAGCTCAGACCACCCTCCAGGGTTCAAAAGGGACGCGTCGCATGCGATCATGACTCGTCCCCTCGGTCCCTTTCCCCGGAGGACTTTTCATGCCACAACTTCGGCGCGTGGCGCGCGCGACCCTGACCGCGACCGCCGCCACGGCCTGCCTAGCCCTCGCCGCCCCGGCCTGGGCCAGCGCGCCGCTCAACCAGCTCGCCCCCGGCAACGGCCACAACCCCAAGGGCGACAACGGCACCGTGAAGATCGACGGTCCGTCGTACACGGACTCGGTCGACAACGAGCCCCACGTCACCTGCGAGTTCGAGCTGGAGTTCTTCAACTTCGACGCGGACCAGCGGGCCGGCATCACGTACCCCGGCGCAGCGCCCCGCCAGGGGAGGGGCCAGCCGCACCACACGGTCGGTGTGGCTACACTCACCAGCCAGCCGCCGAGCAAGCCGAAGAAGGTCGTCTGGTCCGTTCGGAACAGGGTCATCAGCACCGACCCGGCCAGTGGCGCCGAGAACGACCACGACGAGGTCATCCGGCTCTCGGCCCGGGACCTCGACCTGGCCGGCGTCGAGGCGCACGACAAGCAGGGCTACCACCTCAAGCTCGACGTGGACCTGGTCGGCGGCGGGTCCTCGGGCACCAAGTCCAAGGTCTTCTGGCTCAAGCCCTGCGCGGACTCCACCGAGCCCGAGTCGCCCGCCCCGAACCCCGGCATCCCGGGTGCGCCGTCCGCCGACCCGTCCCAGCCGGCCTCGGGCGGCGAAACGGCGCCGTCGCCCGCGTCGGGCACGGGTGCCGACAGCGAGAACGGCGGCAGCGGGGGCGGCCTGCCAGTGACCGGCGTGGCCGCACCGGCATGGCGCTGACCGGCATGGCGCTGACCGGCATGGCGCTGACCGGCTTGGCGCTGATCGGCGGCGGCGCCACCCTGGTGCTGCTGCGGCGCCGTCGGGACAGGGTCACCTTCACCAGCTGAACCGACGACGCCTCCGAACCGGCCGCCGGGCCACCCCTCCGGCGGCCGGTTCCCCGTTGCCGGGCACGGCGCAGGGGGAGCGCCGGATGCTCCGACGCGGATCACATGATCGGCGCAAGCCGATATAGCGCCCACGACTTAGCTGGTCAACGTCGACTGGAGCCACCCGGCGGGCGCGCGAGGGGGCGGCCAGGAGGCGGCCTCGCGTCCTGACATACGAACGTACTGTTGCCGCCCGTCGCGGCAGCGCGGGACAGTACGCCCACACCAGCGGTGCCATCGACGCCGCCGCTCCCCGGTCGATCCTGAGGAGATCCGCGATGGCACTACGACTCGCCGACGGCACCGCCTGGGCCGACACCCTCGCCCGCGCCGTGGCCGCCGCGCCCGAGGCATTCGGCCCCGAGGCCGACGGCGTGGCCACCCTGCGCAACCTCGTCGAGGGCGACTGGCGCAGCGTCGGCTCGCCCAGCCCGGTACGCACGCCGGTCGACAACACCCTGCTGGTCAACCTGCCCCGGCTGGACGCCGAGACCGCCCACGCGGCCGTCGCGTACGCCGCGGCGGCGCACCGCGAGTGGGCCCGGACCCCGCTGGCCGACCGGAAGGCCCGGGTCGTCGACGCCCTCGACGCCCTCACCGCGCACCGCGACCTGCTCGCCCTGCTGCTGGTCTGGGAGATCGGCAAGCCGTGGCGGCTGGCCTGCGCCGACGTGGACCGGGCCCTCGACGGCGTCCGCTGGTACGTCGGGGAGATCGACCGGATGCTCGCCGACGGCCGGGAGCCGCTGCCCGGGCCGGTCAGCAACATCGCGAGCTGGAACTACCCGATGAGCGTCCTGGTGCACGCCGAGCTGGTGCAGCTGCTCGCCGGCAACGCGGTCATCGCGAAGACCCCCTCCCAGGGCGGGGCGGTCTGCCTCACCGTCGCGCACGCGCTGATGCGCCGCGCCGGGCTGCCCGCGACCCTGGTCTCCGGCGGCGGCGAGGAGCTTTCCGAGGTCCTGGTCCGGGCCCCGGAGATCGGCGCGGTGGCGTTCGTCGGCGGGCGGTCCAACGGCGGAAAGGTGGCCGCCGCGCTGCTCGACACCGACAAGCGGCACTTCATCGAGCAGGAGGGCCTCAACGCCTGGGGCATCTGGAACTTCTCCCAGTGGGACCTGCTCGCCGGGCACCTGAAGAAGGGCTTCGAGTACGGCAAGCAGCGCTGCACCGCGTACCCGCGGTTCGTGGTGCAGCGGGACCTCGTCGACGAGTTCCTCGACATGTACCTGCCGGTGGTCCGCTCGGTCCGCCTCGGCCACCCGCTTGCGGTGGACGAGACCTGGCAGGCCGGCGACCCGCTGCCCGAGCTGGACTTCGGCCCGCTGATCAGCGCGGCCAAGGCCGACGAGCTGCGCCGCAAGGTCGAGGAGGCGGTACGCGGCGGCGCCATCCCGCTGCACCGGGGCAAGCTGGCCGGGGCGCCGTTCCTCGACGGGCAGGACACCTCGGCGTACGTGGCCCCGTCGGTGCTGCTCGCCCCGCCCGGCCGGTCCCGGCTCATGCACGCCGAGCCGTTCGGCCCGGTCGACACCATCGTCGTGGTGGACACCACCGACGAGCTGCTGGCCCAGATGAACGCCTCCAACGGCGCGCTGGTCGCCTCGCTGGCCTGCGACGACGAGGAGCTGGCCGGCAAGCTCGCGGTCGACCTCCAGGCGTTCAAGGTGGGCATCAACAAGCCGCGCTCCCGGGGCGACCGGGAGGAGCCGTTCGGCGGCCGGGGCGCCTCCTGGAAGGGCGCCTTCGTCGGCGGTGACCTGCTGGTGCAGGCCGTCACGGTCGGCGGCGACGACCGCCTCTACGGCAACTTCCCCGACTACAACAGCTACCCGGCGGTGTAAGGAGGGCCCCTGCCCGGCGCCTTCGGCACGGCAGGGTCACCGGGACCGCCGGGGCGGGGCGCGGCCGCGGAGGCGACGGGGTCGGCGGCGCGGGCGGGGCGGCGGCCGGGGTGACGGGCACCGTCACCGTCACCACGGAGCCGTCCCGCTCCAGGGTCGCGGGGCGGTCGAGCCGGCGCAGCGTACGCAGCATCGGGCCGTTCTCCGCCTGGACGTGCAGCAGCACGGCCGCGACACCGGCCCGCTCGGCCTGGCCGAGCAGGCGGCGGAGCAGGGCGGTGCCGAGCCCGCGCCGCTGCCAGTCGTCCCGCACCAGCAGGGCCACCTCGGCCTCGTCCCCCTCGGCGACCAGGTTCGCCATCGCCACGACCCGCCCGGCCGGCCGCCCGGCCCGGCGGTCGTCGTGGCGAGCAGGGTCAGCCCTCGGCCGGCTCCAGCAGCCGGCGCAGCCGCGCCGGCGACGGCAGCGCCGCCCCGACGAAGTAGCGTCGCTGCCGGGTCCGCGCCGAGCAGCCCTCGTGCAGCTCGCGTACGCCCGCGAGGTCGTCGGCGGTGGCGGGTCGGACCAGCAGCTCGGCCCCGTCGGGCAGGACCAGGGTGACGTGGTCGGCGGCCCGGCGGGCCGCGGTCGCCGCGAGCTCGACGAGCGCCTGCGCGCGGGCGTACTCGGCGGGGGTGTAGCTCGGCGCGGCCCGGCGCAGCCGGTACGACCCCCCGGCCGGGTCCGGCAGCTGCATGGTGGTCCCGTCGATACCGCCGGCGACCCGGGTGGGCAGCCAGGCGACCTCGTCGGCGCCGAGCAGCGCCCGCAGCGCGCCGCCCGTGTCCTCCGGGTCCCGGACCAGCCGGGTGGCCAGGCCGAGCGCCCGGGTGGGCTGGTCGGCCAGACCGCGCGCCTCGCTGCGCGCCACCCAGCAGTCCCGCCCCCGGCCCCGCTCCACGGCGGCGACCAGTTCCGCCTCGTCCAGGGTGTCCGGCGCGTCGACCAGGAAATCGTCCACGGCGCCGGCCTCGGTGGTGTGCACCTGCACGGCGAGGATGTTGACCCCGCGCAACGCGAGGCTCGCCGTGAGCACCGACAGGTAACCCGGCCGGTCGTCCACGGTGGCCCGGATCCGCCACAGCGTCATCGGAATCGCGGCGTCGGCGCCCTCGCCGTCAGGCGAGGAGAAACGCCGCTCCCTCCCTTCGGGTGATCGTCTTACCTGGACGGGAGCTGGTGAGGCGTCGGTGGCGTGCTCATCCGCCGGCCACCACCGGCGGCGGCGGGCCGACCAGGTCCAGCCGGCCCCCGAGGATCACGGCGCAGGCCCGGACGAGCTGGGCGAGCCGGTCCACCTCCGTGGCGTGGAACGCGGCGGCGGTCAGCGGCTCGTCGTGCTCGCGGGCCACCACCAGCACCAGCCCGGCCCGGCCGAACGGCGCGACCGCGTAGTGGCGGCCGTCGGCGCCGGTCAGCGCGCGGGCGCGCAGCGGGGTGATCTCGGGCAGCCGGGGCGGTACGGGCGCCCGCCAGCTCGCGTGCGCCACGGTGGGGTCGGCGCCGCCGCCCGTCCGCGACGCCCAGTCCACCGGCACCACCGCCGCGACCGCCCAGTCGGCGCCGAGCAGCCCGGGGACCGCGTCGACGACGGTGGCCAGCCCGTCTGCCGGGTTGCCGGCGACCTGGGCCAGCAGTTCGGCGTCCTGGCCGGTGGCGGTCGGGGCGCCGATCGCCCGCCAGACCCCGTCGACCCGTACGCCGGGAATGGCGGCCAGGCCGGCCAGCAGCCGCTCCACCCGGTCGGCGCCCGGCCAGACGACCGTGAAGTCGTCGACCGCCCGCCCGCCGAGCCGCTCCAGGACGACCACCTGGACGATGTCGGCGCCCGCGACGCCCAGCGTGCGGGCCACCTGGCCGAGGGTGCCGGGGCGGTCCGGCAGGGTCACCCGAACTCTCAGCAACATGATCGTCCCTCCGCTCCGTGGGCCGGCGCTCATGGCGTCCGGCAGGCTGGGTCCAGGCTGCCGGTTGACCATTTCGCCCCTGTTGCCGCGGCATGTCCCGCCGGGAAAACCGGCCTTGACACCCCGGCGGGGGCGCCATCAACTATTCGGATGAGCGATCCGGCCGTCGAGGCGCACCGGCCGGCCGCGCCCGGCCCGGAGGAGGCGTCCCCACGGGGGCTGGACCTCGACCGGCTCGCCGCGTACCTGACCGGGCGCCGCCCGGAGCTGGCCGCCGCGCCGCTGCGGGCCCGGCTGATCGCCAGAGGCAAGTCGAACCTGACGTACCTGCTGCGCTCCGGCGATCACGAGGTGGTGCTGCGCCGCCCCCCGCTCGGGCACGTGCTGGCCACCGCGCACGACATGGCCCGGGAGCACCGGGTCATCTCGGCCCTGGCCCCCACCGCCGTGCCGGTGCCCGCGGCGCTGCTGTACTGCGCCGACCCCGACGTGATCGGCGCCCCGTTCTACCTCATGGAGCGGGTGACCGGCGAGGTGTTCCGCAGCCGGTCGCAGACCGACCCGCTGACCGCCGGGCAGTGCCGCGAGCTGGCCCTGGCCATGATGGACGCGCTCGCCGCCCTGCACGCGGTCGACCCCGCGTCGGTCGGGCTGGCCGACTTCGGCCGCCCCGACGGCTTCCTCGGCCGGCAGGTCCGCCGCTGGGCCGCGCAGCTCGACCAGTCCCGCAGCCGCCCGCTGCCGGGCATCGACGAGCTGCGCGACGCGCTCGCCGCCTCCGTGCCCGAGGGGACGAACGCGGGACGGATCGTGCACGGCGACTTCCGGCTCGACAACCTCCTGGCCACCGTCGACCCGGTGGCGGTGCGGGCGGTGCTCGACTGGGAGATGGCCACGCTGGGCGATCCGCTGGCCGATCTCGGGCTGCTGCTGACGTACTGGGACGTGCTCGGCGACAGTGACGCCGCCGCCGGCAACCCGGTCGCCGACGGGCTCGGCGCGCGCGCCGGCTTCCCCGCCGGGCCCGAGCTGATCGCCCGGTACGCCGGGCGCGCCGACGTCGACGTCGGGCCGCTGCACTGGCACGTCGCCCTGGGCTGCTTCAAGCTCGCGGTGATCTGCGAGGGCATCCACTACCGGCACACCCTCGGGCAGACGCTCGGCGGGGGGGGTTCGACCGGATCGGCGACCTGGTCGCGCCGCTGGTCGCGCACGGTCTGCGCGCAGTCAGGGAGAAGTGATGGACTTCCGGTACGACGCCCGCACGCAGGAGCTGCGGGAGAAGCTGTCCGCGTTCCTGGACGAGTGCGTGTACCCGGCCGAGCCGGTGCACGCCGAGCAGGTGGCCGCGGCCGGCGACCCGTGGGCCCGCCCGCCGGTGCTGGCGGAGCTGAAGGCCGAGGCGCGCCGGCGTGGCCTGTGGAACCTCTTCCTCCCCGACCCGCGCTACGGCGCCGGCCTGACCAACCTCCAGTACGCGCCGCTGGCCGAACTGACGGGCCGCAGCCCGCACCTGGCCCCGGAGGCGATCAACTGCGCCGCCCCGGACACCGGCAACATGGAGCTGCTGGCCGAGTTCGGCTCGGAGGCGCAGCGGGAGCGCTGGCTGAAGCCCCTGCTCGACGGCGAGATCCGCTCGGCGTTCTGCATGACCGAGCCCGAGGTGGCCTCCTCCGACGCCACCAACATCGCCACCCGCATCGTGCGCGACGGGGACTCGTACGTGATCAACGGGCGCAAGTGGTGGTCGTCCGGGGCGATGGACCCGCGCTGCGAGGTCTTCATCGTGATGGGCAAGACCGACCCCGGCGCGGACCGGCACCGGCACCGGCACCGGCACCGGCACCGGCAGCAGAGCATGATCCTGGTGCCCCGGGACACGCCGGGCGTGACCGTGCGCCGCGGCATGACCGTCTACGGCTACACCGACGCCCCGTACGGCGGGCACGCCGAGATCGACTTCACCGACGTACGGGTGCCGGCGGAGAACCTGGTCGGTGCGGAGGGCGCCGGGTTCGCCATCGCCCAGGCCCGGCTCGGACCGGGCGCATCCACCACTGCATGCGGCTGGTCGGCATGGCCGAGCGGGCCCTGGAGCTGCTGTGCCGGCGGGCGCTGGACCGGGTGGCGTTCGGCCGGCCGCTCGCCGAGCAGGGCGTGGTCCGGGAGTGGATCGCCGAGTCCCGGGTCCGCATCGAGCAGGCCCGGCTGATGGTGCTGAAGACCGCCTGGCTGATGGACACGGTGGGCAACAGGGGCGCGCACACCGTGTCCAGGCCATCAAGATCGCCACTCCCGGGATGGCGGAGTGGGTGATCGACAAGGCCGTCCAGGGGTACGGCGGCGCGGGCGTCAGCCAGGACACCCCGCTGGCCGCCCTCTGGGCGCAGGCCCGCACGCTGCGCCTCGCCGACGGCCCCGACGAGGTGCACCGCGCATCCCTCGCCCGCCGCGAACTGGCCCGCTGGCCCTGACCCCCCCCGCCCCTCCCCGACCCCACCCGCCCCTCCCCGCGACGGGCCGGATTCCACCCCGCCCCTCCCCGCGACGCCGGTCCCCCCCCCTCCCCGCGACGGGCCGGGTTCCGCGCCGATCTTGCACTTTCGGCCCACACTTCGCGGCTTTTGCCCCTCATGCCCGGGCACAAAGTGCAAGATCGCGGGGCGGGGCGGGGCGGGGCGGGCGGGCGGGCGGGGCGGGCGGGCGGGGCGGGGCGGGGCGGGGCGGGCGGGCGGGGCGGGCGGGCGGGGCGGGGCGGGCGGGGCGGGCGGGGCGGCGGGTCAGGTGGAGGCGCGGGGCACCAGGCGGGTGTCCAGCAGGACGCACGGAGCGGGCAGCTCGTCGCCGCGGATGCGGGCGACGAGCAGCTGGACCATCTGCCGGCCCATCTCCTCGATCGGCTGGAAGACGGTGGTCAGCGGCGGCTCGGCCTGCCGGGCCACCGGCGCGTCGTCGAAGCCGACCACCGCGACGTCCTCGGGCACCCGCCGGCCGGCCCCGCGCAGCGTACGCAGTGCGCCGAACGCCATCAGGTCGGAGGCGACGAAGACCGCGTCGAGGTCGGGACTGGTCTCCAGCAGGTGGCGCATGCAGGCCGCCCCGCTCTCCTCGCTGAAGTCGCCGTACGCGATCAGGTTCGGGTCGAGCCCCACCCCCGTGGCCTCGACGGCCTCCCGGTAGCCGGTCAACCGTGCCAGCCCGGGGCCCACGTCCTGGGTGCCGGCGATGGTGGCGACCCGCCGCCGGCCCCGGTCGAACAGGTACCGCGTCGCGTTCCGGGCGCCGCCGACGTTGTCCACGTCCACGAAGTACGCCGGCTGCGCGCCCGGCTGGAGCATCCGGGCCGGCCGGCCGCCGAGTACGGTCGGCAGCCCGCGCTCCTCCAGCAGGGCGGGCAGCGGGTCGGCGTCGTGCAGCGACAACAGCAGCACGCCGTCGACGTGCTGGCTGGTCAGGTGGTGCTCGACCCGCTCCCGCTGCACGGGGGACTGCGCCATGGCCAGCCAGAGCTGCATCGGCGTCTCCAGCAGCGCCGAGCTGATGCCCCGGACGACCGCGGCGAAGAACGGCTCCGCGAAGACCCGGTCCCCGGGCTCGGAGACGACCAGCGCCACCGAGTCGGTCCGCTGGGTGACCAGCGCCCGGGCCGCCCGGTTCGGCACGTACCCCAGCTCCGCGATGGCCCGCTGCACCGCGGCCCGGGCCTCGGGGCTCACCTGCGGCGACCCGTTGACCACCCGGGAGACCGTGCCGCGGCCGACCCCGGCGCGGGCGGCGACCGCGTCGAGGGTCGGACGCCCGAGCGACCGGGTGCGCTGCGTCGTCATCGTCTGCTCCTCCGACAGCGGGCGGCCCGGCACGCCCCGCCCGGGGTGGCCGCCGGGCCCGCCCGGCACGTGCTGACCTTCGGCTTATTGTGCGGCCAGACCGTTGCGTCGGATCACCTCGGCGTACCACCTGGCGCTGGACTTGGGAACCCGGGCCCGGCTGTCATGGTCGACGTAACACCGCCCGGTCGGATTATCCATCAACGTTCAGGCGAAGTAGCCCCGCAACTGCTGTCGGGCGTCCGCTCCGTCGGGCGGCTGCGGTCGGAGGCCCGCCGTGCGCCGACACCGCCCGGATGCGCCGCCCTGCGCCGTCCCTGCACGGGTACGCGGCGCTGCCCCGCGTCCGGAATTCGCTACTTCCCGACGCCGATGCGGGAGCGGTTCGCCGAGGCAGGTTCACGGAAAGAGTGCCCATTCGGCGCGTCAAGGCCACTGTTTCCGTGAATCTGTCCGGATCTTGGGGGTGCCCCCACGCCCCCCGGGGGTGTGGGGTGGGGTGTCCGGTTTTTGGGTGGGTGGGGCGTCTCTCGGGGCGGAATGGGCGGCGGGGCGGGGGCGTTGAACACCGGTGCACGACCGAGAAAGGCCACCCGCCCTCAGGGAGGCGGGGTGGCCGGGCCCGGAATGATGGTGGGCCGCCGGTCGTTGGACATGGTTCCCGGCACCGCGACGAGGCAGCCCCGCCCGCGCCGGGGCCCCCGCCCCGGCGAGGCACCCCGCCGCGACGAGGCACCCCCGGCCCGCGGTCGCACCGGACAGAGACTTTCCCCCTTCGAGCGCCTGGCGGTGCTTGCGCACGCCGTCCCCCTTGGTGTGCGCCGACCCCCGAATGGAGCTTTGATCATGAAGACGATGCTGCTGCGTAAGAGCGTTCTCGGTATTGCTGGTCTGGCGTTCGCCGGTGGGCTGGCCGCCGGTCCGCTGCACGCCACCGCCGCCCACGCCGCCCCGGCCGAGGCGAAGCCCGTCGCGGTGACCGTGCATGTGCAGGGCCAGCAGTCGCACATCGCCCTGAACGACGAGCAGACCGCGAACGCGAAGGCGATCATCGCGGCGACGAAGAAGGCCGGTCTGCCGGAGCGGGCGGCGGTGATCTCGATCGCCACCAGCCTGCAGGAGTCGAAGCTGGAGAACCTCCGCCATCTGGGTGACGCCAACGACCACGACTCGCTGGGCCTGTTCCAGCAGCGCCCGTCGTCGGGTTGGGGCACCCCGGAGCAGATCACCGACCCCGAGTACTCGACGACCGCGTTCCTGAAGGGCCTGCGGCAGGTCGACGGGTGGCAGGACATGCCGCTGACCCAGGCCGCGCAGACGGTGCAGGTGTCGGCCTACCCGGACGCGTACGCGCAGTGGGAGCAGCAGGCCGCCGACCTGGTCGCCCAGCACTGGAACAGCTGACAGAAGCACGATCCGCTGGCCGGGTCCCCGTACCGGGGACCCGGCCAGCGCGCGCTCTAGCAGAGGTGACGCAGGAGGGTGGCGGCACGGCCCGGGTCGAAGACCTCCGGGTCGTACCGGTCGCCCACCCAGTCGCGCATGGAGCGGTGCTCCGGGTGGGCCGGGTCGGCCAGCGCGGCCAGCAGCACCTGGTGCCCGGGCGGGCCGCCGATGCCCTCGGGCGGGCAGGAACGCTCCCCCGCCAGACAGGTCGGGTACCGGTCGTCCGGGTCCGCCGCGAAGACGTCCTCGACCACGAGGTCGTGCTCCCACCAGTCGCCGAAGTCGTAGACGTACTGGAACCGGCTGCCCTTGCCGAGCACCGCGTCGAGCCGGACGTCCAGCTCGTCGCGCAGGGCCAACTCCCCGTCGGGGTCGGGAGCGCCGTACTGCCTGCCGTCGATCTCGAACGAGTGCAGGTGGCAGTCCCGCCAGCCCATGGCGTGCTGCACCACGCGGTGCAGCCGGTCGAGCGTGTATCCGCCGGGGACGAGCACCCGCCGCCAGACCGGCGGGCGGACCCCGCTGAGGGACATCTTCACCTGGTAGATCTGACGCGGCATGTGCTGTCCCCTCCCTCCACGGCATAGGCTGCCGGAATGATCTGCCGAGCCTGCCGAGAACGGCGGCACGACGACTGTCCGGGCCGGAAGTGGTGCGACTGCCAGCACCGTACCCCCGAACCCACCCCTCCGGTCACCGGTCCGGCGGGCGAATGAGCGTCACGACGCCGATTTCCCGGCTCTGGCCGGCCCCGTCCGCCGCGCCCCTCGACGACACCGAGCTGGCGGCGCTGTACGGCCGCACGGATCGTCCCCGGCTGCGGGTCAACTTCGTGACCAGCGTCGACGGCGCGGTCGCCCTGGACGGCTACTCCGCCGGGCTGTCGGGCGAGCCCGACAAACGGGTGTTCGGCCTGCTACGGATGCTCTGCGACGGCCTCGTCGTGGCCGCCGGCACGCTGCGCCACGAGGGCTACCGGGCCGTACGGCTCAGCGAGCCGCGCCGCGCCTGGCGGCGCGCGCAGGGGCTGGCGGAGTACCCGATCCTGGTCGTGGTCTCCGGCTCCCTGGACCTGGACCCGGCCCAGGCCGCCTTCGCGGACGCGCCGGTGCGGCCGGTCGTGCTCACCTCCGCCGCCGCCGAGGCGCCGCCCGGCCTGACGGAGGTCGCCGAGCTGGTGCGCTGCGGCGCCGACCGGGTGGACCTGGCGGCCGGGCTCGCCGAGCTGCGCCGGCGCGGCCTCGGGCAACTGCTCTGCGAGGGCGGGCCGCACCTGTTCGGCGCGCTCACCGCCGCCGACCTGGTCGACGAGGTCTGCCTGACGGTGTCGCCGCTGCTCGCCGGCGCCGGGCCCGGCCGGATCACCGCCGGAGCCGCCAGCGCCCCCCGCCACCTGCCGCTGCGGCACGTCCTGGCCGCCGCCGACGGCACGCTCATGCTCCGGTACGCCCGCGACCGACCCGGCGACGCTGCGCATCCGGCCGCACACTGACCGACACGGCGGGACAGTCGGGCGGTGGCGTCCGCCGCGTCGCGTGGCAACCTGTCGCATCCCTCGGGCAGGATGCTCCTCGTGTTGTGCCCTCGAGACGACCGACTGACCGGAGTGCGCTGATGACCGACAGCGTGCCGATCGCCGACGACGGAATCGCCGACGACGGGTTCGACGGCCCGGGCGAGGGCGTGGGCCGGGTGCTCGGCACCGCCGACGCCACCCCCCTGCAGTTCTGGACGGCCGTCTCCCCCGGCAGCTACCTGCAACTCGACGACGTGGTGGTGACCCGGCGGGAGCTGCCCGACCGGGAGCCGGTGACGATCGCCGGCGTGGTGACCCAGGTGCGCGCCCGGCACGAGGGCGCCCAGTTCGACTCCGACGTGTTCGCCATCGCCGACGGCACGCTGCCCGCCCAGGTGCAGGAGGCGGCCGAGGTGACGACCACCCGGGTCGACCCCGAGTTCTACGTGCCGCCCACGCCCGGCGCGGTCGTACACCGGGCCGAGGGCGACGCCCGGGCCCGGGCGCTGCACTTCGACCGGATGGAGCGGCGCATCCCGATGGGGATGGGCCGCGACGGGGTGCCGGTCTACCTCAACGCCGACTTCCTCGACGGCACCCGCGGCGCCCACGTCTCCATCTCCGGCATCTCCGGCGTGGCCACCAAGACCAGCTTCGCCACGTTCCTGCTCTACTCCGTCTTCCGGTCGGGGGTGCTCGGCGGCGACGCGGTCAACGCCAAGGCGCTGATCTTCAACGTCAAGGGCGAGGACCTGCTCTTCCTCGACCATCCGAACGCCAGGCTGGACGACGCGACCCGGGCCGGTTACGCGAGGCTCGGGCTGGACGCGGGCGCCTTCCCCGACGTGCGGGTGTACGCGCCGCCCCGGGTCGGCGACTCCTCCGGCACGCCCGACGTGAGCAGCCGGCTCACCGGCGTGGACAGCTTCTACTGGACGCTGAGCGAGTTCTGCGCCGACCGGCTGCTGCCGTACGTGTTCGCCGACGCCGACGACGAGCGCCAGCAGTACACGATGGTGGTCCACTCGGTCGCCGCCCACCTGGCCCGGTACGCCCAGCCCGCCGACGGCGGGGTGAGCGTCGACGGGGTCCGGCTGGGGTCGTACGCCGACCTGGTGGACCACGTCGTCGCGCAGCTCAACGACGACGAGACCCGGGGCGACTGGGCCGGCAGCGCGGTCGGGCTGGGCACGGTCAACGCGTTCGCCCGGCGGCTGATCGGCAGCAAGAAGGACCTGGGCCGGCTCATCCGGGGCGACCTGGCCACCCGCCGCCCGCACAGCATCAACACCGCCGAGAGCGCCCAGGTCACCGTCGTCGACCTGCACAACCTGCCGGACCGCGCCCAGCGGTTCGTGGTCGGCGTGACGCTCAAGAGCGAGTTCGAGCGCAAGGAGAAGGCCGGCACCGCCAAGCCGCTGCTGTTCGTGGTGCTCGACGAGCTGAACAAGTACGCACCCCGCGAGGGCTCCTCGCCGATCAAGGAGGTGCTGCTCGACATCGCCGAGCGGGGCCGCTCGCTCGGGGTGATCCTGGTCGGCGCGCAGCAGACCGCGAGCGAGGTGGAGCGGCGGATCGTCACCAACTCGGCGATCCGGGTGGTCGGCCGGCTCGACCCGGCCGAGGCGTCCCGCCCCGAGTACGGCTTCCTGCCGCCGGCCCAGCGGCAGCGGGCGCTGCTGGCCAAGCCCGGCACGATGTTCGTCAACCAGCCCGACATCCCGGTGCCGCTCTGCCTGGAGTTCCCGTTCCCGGCCTGGGCGACCCGGGTCTCCGAGGCCGGCCGGGTGCCGTCGCAGACGCTGCGCTCGATCACCGGGGCGGCCGACCCGTTCGCCGTGGTCGGCTCGGCCGGCGGCGCGGACGACGACATCCCGTTCTGAGAGGGGGTGTATGAGGCGTGAAGATCCTGCACACCTCGGACTGGCACGTCGGCAAGGTACTCAAGGGGCAGTCCCGGGCCGACGAGCACAAGCAGGTCCTCGCCGGGGTGATCGACGTCGCCCGTGCCGAGCGGCCCGACCTGGTGATCGTCGCCGGGGACCTGTACGACACGGCCGCGCCCACCCCCGAGGCGACCCGGCTGGTCACCCGGGCGCTGACGGCACTGCGCCGCACCGGCGCCGACGTGGTGGCGATCGGCGGCAACCACGACAACGGTCAGGCGCTCGACGCGCTGCGGCCGTGGGCCGAGGCCGCCGGGATCACGCTGCGCGGCGGCGTACGCGACAACCCCGACGAGCACGTCGTCGACGGGACGACCGCGGGCGGCGAGCGGTGGCGGCTGGCGGCCCTGCCGTTCCTGTCCCAGCGGTACGCCGTCCGCGCGGTGGAGATGTACGAGCTGACCGCCGCCGAGGCCAACCAGACGTACGCCGACCACCTGGGCCGACTGCTCGGCCGGCTCACCGAGGGCTTCACCGAGCCGGACCGGGTGCACCTGGTCACCGCCCACCTCACCGTGGTGGGCGCGGCGACCGGCGGCGGCGAGCGGGACGCGCACACCGTCCTCGGGTACGCCGTCCCGGCGACCGTGTTCCCCGGCACCGCCCACTACGTGGCGCTCGGCCACCTGCACCGCTCGCAGCGGGTGAACGGCCCCTGCCCGATCCGGTACAGCGGCAGCCCGCTCGCGGTGGACTTCGGCGAGCAGGAGAACGTCCCGTCGGTGACCGTGGTGGAGGTGACCGCGACGACCGCGGCCCGCGTCCGCGAGGTGCCGGTGCCGGCGGCGGTGCCGCTGCGCACGGTGCGGGGCACCCTGGCCCAGCTCGCCGAGCTCGCCCCGCCCGACGGCTGGCTGCGGGTGTACGTCCGCGAGCAGCCCCGGGCCGGGCTGCGCGAGGAGGTGCAGGAGCTGCTCCCCCGGGCCCTGGAGATCCGGATCGATCCGGAGCTGGTGCCGGCCCCGGGCGGCGGGGCACGGGCGCAGCGGGCCGGCCGGTCGCCGCGTGAGCTGTTCGCCGACTACCTGGACAGCCGGGGGCACGCCGACGACGGCGTCCGGGAGCTGTTCGACGAGCTGCTCGAGGAGGTCGACGGCTGATGCGCCCGATGCGGCTCGACATGGCGGGGTTCACCGTCTTCCGCGACGAGACCACCGTCGACTTCACCGACGCGGACTTCTTCGCGCTGGTCGGCCCGACGGGCTCCGGCAAGTCCACGGTCCTGGACGCGATCTGCTTCGCCCTCTACGGCACGGTGCCCCGCTGGGGCGGCGCGCGGGGGCTGTCCAACGCGCTGGCCCCGTCCGCCGGCGAGGCGCGCGTCCGGCTGGTCTTCGAGTCGGCCGGCGCCCGGTACGTGGCGACGCGGGTGGTGCGCCGCGACAGCCGGGGCAACGTGAAGACGGCGAACGCCGGGCTGCAGCTCATGCCGGCCGGGTTCGACGTGACGAAGCTGGACACCGGGCTGAGCCCGGAGGACCTCGGCGAGGTGGTCGCCGGCACCCCGGCCGAGATGGAGCGCGCCGTCCTGGAGGCGGTGGGGCTGCCGTACGAGCAGTTCACCAGCTGCGTGGTGCTGCCGCAGGGGCAGTTCGCGGACTTCCTGCACGCCAAGCCGGCGACCCGGCAGCAGATCCTGGTGAACCTGCTCGGCCTCGGTGTCTACGAGGAGGTGCAGAAGCGCGCCACCGAGCGGGCCGGGCAGGCCGAGGCGAGGCTGGAGGCGGTCGACCGGATGCTCGGCGGGCTCGCCGATGTCGACGACGCGGCGCTGGCCGACGCGGAGACGGGGGTGGCCCGGGCGCGCGAGCTGGCGGAGGCGGTCGCGGCGGCCGTACCGGAGCGGGAGCTGGCGCGGGCGGCGGCGCGGGACGCGCGCGCGGCGCTGACGGCGCTGGACGCCGAGCTGGCCGTGCTGGGCGGCGTGCGCCCGCCGGACGGGGTGGCGGAGGTGGCCCGGGCCGTGGCGGCCGCGCGGGCCGGCGCGGACGCGGCGGCCACGGCGGTGGCGCTGGCCGAGGAGCGCGAGGAGAAGCTGCGCGGCGAGCTGGCGGGCGCGGGCGACGAGAGCGTGCTGCGGCTGCTGCTGAAGGCGTACGCGGACCGGGATCGGCTGGCCGGCGAGGCCGAGTCGGTGCGTGCGGCGCTGGGCGCGGCGGAGGGCGAGCACGGCGCGGCGGTGGCCGCGCTGGCCGAGGCCCGGTCGGCGGCGGAGCGGGCCGATGCCGCACTGGAGGCCGCGTTCCGCGCGCACGAGGAGGCGAAGGCCACCGACCAGGCGGTGGCGCTGCGGGCGCACCTGGTCGACGGCGCGGCCTGCCCGGTGTGCGAGCAGGTGGTGCCGCGGGTGCCGCCGGTGCCGGCCGGCTCGGCGGTGACGGAGGCCGTCGCCGCCGGGAAGGCGGCCCGGACGGCCAGCGACGCGGCCAAGCGCGTGGTGCAGGAGCGCGACGCGGCGGCGCGCGACCTGGAGCGGGTGCTGCTGCACGCGCGCGCCGAGCACGACCAGCTCGCGGCGCGGCTGGCCGAGCTGGACGGGCAGCTCGCCGGGGCCGCCGCCCCGGAGGCGCTGCGGCACGACCTGGCCGAGCACGCCCGGCTGCGGCGGGAGTTGGAGGAGGCGGCCGGCGCCGTCCGGGCGGGCCGGGACGCGGCCCGGCGGGCCCGGGGGCGCTGGACGCGGCCGAGGAGCGGCTGCGGGCCGCGTGGCGGGACTTCGACGCCATCCGGGACGGGCTGGCGCGGTTCGGTCCGCCGGCCGCCGACCGGGAGGATGTCGCCGCCGCGTGGTCCGCGCTGACCGGCTGGGCCGGCGGGGAGGCGCAGCGGCGGCGCGCGGAGCGGGCGGGGCTCGCCGCAACGGTCGCCGAGGCGGAGACGGCCGCGGCGGGCGTGGACAAGCGGATCGCCGGGATCTTCGCCAGCGCCGGGCTGCCGGTCGACGACGAGCCGGTGCGCGCGGCCGCGGTCGCGGTGGAGCGGGCGGAGGCGGCCCACCGCCGGCTGCTGGAGCGCCGCGAGCAGGCGGCGGAGCTGCGCGAGCAGCGGGCCGGGCACGAACGGGACGCGCGGGTGGCCCGGACCCTCGCGGGGCACCTGCGGGCCAACAACTTCGAGCGCTGGCTGCTGGCCGAGGCGCTGGACCTGCTCGTCGACGGCGCGTCCCGGATCCTGCGGGAGCTCTCCGGCGGCCAGTACGACCTGGTGCACGACAAGGGCGAGTTCTTCGTCGTCGACCACCACGACGCGGGCCTGCGGCGCGGGGTGCGCACCCTGTCGGGCGGGGAGACGTTCCAGGCGTCGCTCGCGCTGGCGCTGGCGCTGTCGGAGCAGCTCGCCGGCATGTCGACCACGGCGGCGAGCCTGGAGTCGATCGTCCTGGACGAGGGCTTCGGCACGCTCGACGCGGCCACCCTGGACACGGTGGCCGCCACGCTGGAGAGCCTCGCCGCCCGGGGCGACCGGATGGTCGGCGTGGTCACCCACGTGCCGGCCCTGGCCGAGCGCATCCCCGTGCGGTTCGAGGTGCGCAAGAACGCGCGTACGGCCCGCGTGGAACGGACGGGCTTGTGAGCGCGAGGAACGCCCGAGCGAAGCGAGGAAGTCCCGCAGTCGCGAACGAAAGGCGGGTCCTGTGAGCGCGAGGAACGCCCGAGCGAAGCGAGGAAGTCCCGCAGTCGCGAACGAAAGGCGGGTCCTGTGAGCGCGAGGAACGCCCGAGCGAAGCGAGGAAGTCCCGCAGTCGCGAACGAAAGGCGGGTCCTGTGAGCGCGAGGAACGCCCGAGCGAAGCGAGGAAGTCCCGCGGTCGCGAACGAAAGGCGGGTCCCGTGAGCGGGGCGGAGGAGGTAGCGGGCCCGGAGCTGTTCGTCGACGCCTGGGACCCGGGGTTCGGGGCGTCCTTCGAGGCCGCCCCGGCGGGGCCGGCCGCGCCGAGCAGCCAGCAGGTCGACGCCAACGTCGAGCTGCCGGCGGTGGACTGGCGGGCGATCGACGTCCGGCGCGGGGTGCGGGCACCCGACGTGGTGCTGCTCGTCGACGGGGTGCGCCGGATCGACGCCAGCGTCTGGACGGCCGAGGCGGACGGCGGGTCGTACCCGGGGGTGGCCGCCTCGTACGCGGCCGGGGTGGTGCGCTGCGACCTGGAGCGGGGCGTGGCGGCGCTGGCCGGGGCGAAGGTCGGGCGGGGCCTGTTCACGGCCAGCCCGTCGGCGCGGGACGTGCGGGCCGGGACGGTCCGCTACCCGGTGCACCGCGTCGGCGGCACCGGCGAGCTGAACAAGCTCCAGGCGGCGGTGCAGGGGCCGCTGACCGCCCTGGAGGTGGAGGTCTCCGGGGCCGCCCGGATCGACGGGGACCTGCTGGTGGTCGACGGCCCGCTGCGCAACCGCCGCCAGCTTCCCCGCGCCCTCGGCTACGTCAAGACGCAGCACAGCCAGTACCTGGACGCGAGGCTGACCGCGGTGGTGACCGGGCTGCGCGCCGGGCAGCGGTGCCCGGTGTTCCGGCTCGGCACGGCCTGGGGCGGATACTCGTGGTACCTGCGGCTGCCGGTGGCGAGCGGCGCGCCGTGGGCCGGCATCGTGCGGGTGGAGTGCTCGGCGGAGCTGAGCGAGCCGGAGGCGATCGGGCTGGCCGACCTGTCGCTGGTCACCCTGCCCCGGTTCGCGTCCACCCCGTACAAGGACCCGCGCGCGCCGCAGAACCTGATCCCGATCGCCGGCCTGGAGCGCCGCCTGCGGGCCCTGCTGGGCGACGCCCGCCTGCTGCACCGGGCGCTGACCGCCGCGGCCCGGGCGGGCCGCGGGCACCGCCGCTGATGGGCCGCCGACGCGACACGGGCCGGATCGTGGCACGGGTCGACACCGGCGAGGCGGAGCTGGTCCCGGACGCCGACCGGCCGGGCTCGTGGACGCTGCTGCTCGACGGCGCGCCGCAGTCGCACGTGGACCTCGCCGACCCGACCCACCTGGAGTTCGAGTACGTCCGGCGGCTGGCCGCCGCCCTCGACCTCGTCGCCGCGGCCGGCGCGCCGCTGCGGGTGCTGCACCTGGGCGGCGGGGCGCTGACGCTGCCCCGGTACGTGCAGGCCACCCGGCGCGGCTCCACCCAGCGGGTGGTGGAGGTGGACGCCGCCCTGGTCGACCTGGTCCGGCGGGAGCTGCCCTGGCCCGTCGACCCCCGGCTGCGGGTGCGGATCGGCGACGCCAGGGCCGCCCTGACCGCCGGCCGGGACGCCGCCTACGACGTGGTGGTCGCCGACGTCTTCGCCGGCGCCCGCACCCCGGCCCAGCTGACCAGCGTGGAGTACGCCGCGGAGGTGGCCCGCGTGCTGCGCCCCGGCGGCTGGTACCTGGCGAACGTCGCCGACGGCCCGCCGCTGCGGCACGCCCGTGCCCAGGTGGCCACGGTCCGCACGGTGCTGCCCCGGGCCTGCCTGGTGGCCGACGCGGCCGTGCTGCGCGGCCGGCGCTACGGCAACCTGGTGCTGGTGGCGGGCCGGGCGGAGCCGCCGGTGCCGGAGCTGACCCGGCGGGCCGCCGGGGACTGGTTCCCCGGCCGGGTGCTGGCCGGCGAGGAACTCGACCGTTTCGCCGGGGGCGCGCGGGTGGTCCGCGACGCCGACGCCACCGACTCCACCCCGCCGCCGCCGGGAATCTTCTCCGTCGGCGGCACGCCGACATGAGGGAGCGGAGCGGCGCGCCGCCGAGGCGGAGCCGGAGTCCTCTGCCGGTGGCGTTCGCCCTGGCCGGTTGCCTCATCGCCGCCGTCGGTGCGACGGCGGCCGCGGGCTGGCCCCCGATCGGCCGATCCGCGACCGCCGAGTCCACCTCGCCGGGTCCGGCGCCACCCGCGGCGTCCACCTCGCCGGGTCCGGCGCCACCCGCGGCGTCCACCCCGCCGACTCCCGCGCCGGTTCCGCTGACGGTGCTCACCTGGAACGTGTGCGCCAACGGCAAGTTGCGCTGCCTCGCCGGCCACCAGCACCCGCAGCTCGCCGCCGCCATCGGTGCGGCGGCACGGACCGCCTCGGCGGACGTGCTGCTGCTGCAGGAGATGTGCGCGGGCCTGCTGCCCGCGCTGGGGAGCAGCCTCGGCGCCGGCTGGCAGGTGTACTTCCGCCAAGCCTCGACGGCTGCCGTCAGGAACGGCACGCTGGTGACCCGCCCGGCCACCTGTGGAGCCGGCGGGGACCGGTACGGCCAGGCGGTAGCGGTGCGGACGCTTCCCGCGCCGGGCGCCGGCAGGGCGCCGGCCGTCCACGCGTCGTGGCTCGTCGAGCTCCCGTCGCCGAGGCCGGTGGGCAGCAGGTGGATGGAGCGGCGGTTGGCGGTCTGCGTCCGGTTGGGCGCCCCCCGGCTCCAGGTCTGCGGCGCCCACCTGTCGACCCCGCAGCAGGATCCGGACGGGAGGGTTCGGGCCGCGCAGGCTGCACGACTCGCCGCCGAAGCCCGTCGCGGCCGCGAACGGGGCTACCGGACCATCGTCGGCGGCGATCTCAACACCACCCCCGCCACGACGGTCAGCGGCAGCCGTCGGCCGATCCTGGCGCCGCTGTACGACCAGGGCGTCGACTGTGACCTGGGCAGGATGCGGCCGACGTTCGGCACGGTCAAGATCGACTACCTGTTCAGCGGGCCCGGCGTCACACCGCTCGACTGCACGGTGAGCCAGACCGCACTCTCCGACCACCGGATCCTGACCGCGCACTACCACGTCTACCCACCGACGCCTGATCCGCCCACGAGCGTCCGGACGGCGGACGCCGGCGCCGGCATCGGAGGCGGTCGCCCGGTTCGGGGCTGACCCGGGCGGGGACGGCCGCTGCCGGCCTACCGTGCCCGGGGGGGCGGATCCGCGTCCGCGGGAGTCAGCCCTTCTCCCATCGGCTGGGCACCGGGAAGTAGGTGTCCAGGAACGGGGTGAGGAGCGCCACCTGGGCCGCCAGGTCCTCCTCCGTGGAGAACGCGTCGTTGAGGCAGAACACGTGCCGGTCCCGCTTGGCGAGCAGGTGCGCCAGGCGCGCGGGCGTGTCCGGGTGGGACAGCTCGGCGATGCTGTACTCCAGCTCGCCCGGCACCGCCCGGCCGGTGTGGAACGCGTAGTAGTGGTGCAGTGACGAGGCGACCGAGACGTCCGTGACGCTGCGGAACTGGCTGCCGGCGGTGCTTCGGTGCCGCTCCGCGAAGGTCTCCTCGATCTCGTACAGCACGCTGCGTCGCAACGCGTGCGGCATGTGCTTCATCTTCTGCGTCAGCACCGTGCCGAACCGCTCGGCGATCAGCGCCCGGTTGTTCTTGCCGGCCGCCGATGCCGGGATGTCGTCGGCCGCGGGCGGGCCGGGCGGCACCAGCGCCGGCGACGGGAAGAACCTGGTGATGCCGTTGGCCAGGAAGAAGTCCCGGGGAGTGACGTCGCGGCCGAGGAAGACGTCGTCGTTGAAGTAGAGGAAGTGCTCCGACAGTCCGTCGATGTGGTGCAGTTGGCTCTCGATGGCGTGCGAGTTGAACGTCGGCAGCGCCGCCGGGTCGCGGAAGATCTCCCGGTGGCTGACCACCCGCAACCCCGGAACGGCAGGGTCCAGCCAGGGTGGCACCTGGTCGTCGGTGACCAGGTACACGGTCCGCACCCAGGGCGCGTAGGTGTGCAGGGACCGCAGCGAGTAGCGGAGCTCGTCCCGGCTGAGGAACCGTGCCGCGCTCGCCGACTCGGCGTGGTACGGCGTCCCCGCGACCTCGGCGCGCCGGCGCAGCCACGCCGGGTCCGTGCCGTCCACCCAGGTGTAGACGACGTCGACCGGGAACGTCACGTCGTCGGGGCGCCGGATCGCGAACTCCGGCCGGGTCCGGACGGCCACCGCCGGGGTGGCCGGCCCCAGCGCGGTGAACAGATCGGCCGGCGCGTCGACCACCTCGGCGGCCGCCGGCAGCTCGTTGGCGACCAGGTTCCGGCGCGGGGCGACCAGCCGGTCCTCCTGCCGGTTCCAGAACTCCACCTCGCAGCCGTACGGCACGCCCAGCACCAGCCGGTGCCGGGGGTCCGTCCAGTACCAGGTCAGCCGGAGCACGTTCGCGTCGCGCAGCCGTCGCCACGCCTGCGGCTCGAAGCCCGGCACCGACGAGCGGGCCTGGCCGCCCGTGACCTCGGCGACGTACCCGGGTGCCCGGCGGCACGCCTCGGCGAGCGCCGCGTGCACCCGCTCCCGGTCGCCCGCGTCGACGGCGACCACCGCGTTGCGGTCGGACAGCCCGCGTACGCAGAAGTGCTCCACGCCCGCCTCGGTGAGCGCCTCGGTGACCGCGGCCAGGTTGCCCGCGCGCGCCGACCAGGGCGACACGTCCGGGCGGACCAGGGCGATCCGGGTCTTGCGCTCCACCGTCACCAGAACCCGGTCGCCGCCCGCCAGCAGCTCCGGCTGGCGGCGGGCCAGCCGCGCCGACGGCTGCTGGCCGCCCGTCATCTGGGCCACCCACTGCTTAACCTGGTGGCGGGTGTGCGGGCTGAGCCGCTTGGCGATGGCCCTACGGGCCCGCGGGCTGAGCACCCGGCGGTAGGTGTCGACGAACACCGACGGCTCGGCGACGGCCCGGGCGGTGTCGCGGCTCGGCCCGTCCGTCATCGCTGCGGGCCCGGCAGGGCAGCGATGGCGGCGGCGACCCGCTGACAGTTGTTCCGGTCCTGGAAGGCGAAGAACTCGGCCGCCCGGCGGGAGTACTCCTCCTCCCGGACGCACCCGTTCTCCAGGTACCGGATGATGGCGTCCACGGTCTCGTCGGCCGTCTCGCACACCGGGCCGAATCCGTCCTCGCGGTGCTCGAAGTAGCCCTTCCGGTATCCGCCGATCTTCCAGAACTCCTCGCTGTCGAACTGGGCGTAGATCAACGGCGTGCCCAGATACGCGACGTCGACGGCGGTCGAGGAGTAGTCGGTGATGAAGAGGTCGCACTGGCGCAGGGCGTCCTGCACGGTCCGCTTCGTCTGGTCCGCCATGGCGAAGCAGTCGTCCTCAGGGACGAAACCGGCCAGCACCTTGCGCATCTCGTAGTGCGGAAGCAGCTCCAGCTTGTAGCCGTACCGGCGCAGCGACTCCCGCAGCCGCTCGCTGCCGAACAGCTCGGACACGAAGGTCTGGTACGCCGACCCGTCGAAGGCGATCCGCGGCCGGGCCTTGGGGTTGTACGACGGGGCCACCAGGTACGTGCGCCAGGTGGGCATGAACAGGATGCGCCGCCCGCCCCGGTCGGGCACCAGGGCGTCGAAGCGCGGGAGGCAGGTGTTCGCCACCATGTCGCCGTAGTCGAGGTCGTTCGACACGTACTCCGCCTCGCGGTCGGCGGAGGTGACGAAGAGGTCGAAGGATGCCCGACCGCGGTGCACGCCGGCGCTGACGTCCTTCTCGATGACCCCGTGGTCCAGGAATACCCGGGCGGGACCGATGCGCCAGTTCAGGTGCTTCAGGAAGCGCGACCGTTCCCACCGGGACGGGAGCATGTACGAGTCGATGTCGTACGAGTTGATCAGCTTGGTGGCGTGCAGCATCAGAAACCTGTGCCGGAACGAGTCGTACGTGACGACGTTGCCGAGCCCGCGCAGCCGCTCGCGGTCCGGGCTGTCCTTGGTCAGCAGGTAGTAGACGTTGCGCCGGCGCTCCACCTTCCGTAGGTAGCGGAACAGGTGCGAGGAGTTGTCCTGGGCGGTGTCCGTGCGCTCACCGATCAGCCACACGTTCCGGCGACGCATGATCGGCTCGGTGAGCAGCCGGAGCAGTCGCCATTTCCAGAACGGGGCCCGGGAGGCGACATGCCGCAGATCCTTGCGCACCAGCATCCGGTGCCACCGGCGGCGCCCGGCGACGCCGCCCTGGCGCCGGACCAGCAGCTCAGCGCTCTCCCGCCCGCTGTGGGTGGGCAGGATGCGGACGTCCCCGCTCCGCTTCATGGTGGCGTCCCGGAGGTACGCCGCCGTGATGAGGCACTGGCGGGACGCCTGGCCCGTCTCGGTGTCGAACACGAGCCGGAGGCTGTGCTGCCCGTTGCGCAGCTGGCTGACGGGAATCTCCGCCGAGAATCCGCACCACTCGCGGTCCTCGTCACTGGCCTTCATGTCGATGCGCCGCTGCACGGTGACCGGCACGGTCAGGCTGCTGCCGCGCACCCGCAACCCGAGGGAGATGCTGATCGGAGCGCGCATGGGCAGCCCGTTGATCACCATGTGCCCGGAGACCCTGAGGGTGTCGCCGGAGCCCGAGAGCCGCACCTGCTCGACCCGCGCGCCCACGCTGGTGACCTGCGTCAGCGGAAGCAACGCCGGCGTGACCGGGTAGTCGAGGTGCAGCTCGCCGCCGCACGCGACGACCGTGCGCAGCCGCTCCCAGGGACGCGCGAACAGCTCGAAGTCGTACGACTTGAAGGCCAGGTAGGGCACGCGGTGCCGGGTGTCCAGCGTCCACCGGGCAATGAACGAGGGGTCGACGTCCTGGTAGATGCGGCTGCACGTCTCGAAGATCTTCCACAGGTCCGCGTCCTCGAACAGGGTGTGCGCGCGCATGGCGAAGCCCTGGTAGCTGCGCACCAGCCACCGGTCGAGCACCTCCCGGCGGAACACGTCCAGTTCGGGACGGAGCGCCGCGATGGTGTCGCAGAGCAACAGGTGGTCCCAGAAGTTCTGTTCCCGGGTGAACAGGTTGTCCATGATCGAGGTGCCCGCGTCCCGCTTGCGGTACTGGTAGACCACCTCGTCGACGAGGGCGATGCGTTCCGCCCTGAGCAGCATGGGCAGCGCCAGGAAGGCGTCCTCGAAGTGGACGCCCTCCTGGAAGCGTAGGCCGTGCTGCCGGAGCTGGGCGAGGTCGTACAGCTTGTGGCACGGGCCGGCGTCGAAGATCAGGTCGGGGGCGTCGACCACGCTCTGCAGGAGGCGGTCGCCCTTGCCGAACGGCTTCTTCCAGAGGAAGGCGGTGGGCTTGGGGAAGGTGTCCATGTCTCCGACGGCGATGCTCGCCTGGTGCTGCACGATCGCCTTGAGCAGCAACTCGACGGCGCGCGGCGGCAGGATGTCGTCCGAGTCGACGAAGGAGACGTACGGCGTCTCCGCCATGTCCAGCGCCCGGTTGCGGGCCGCGCCCGGGCCGGCGTTCTCCTGCTGGAGCGCGGTCACGTTGGGGTGCTCGGCGGCGAACTGCTTGGCGATCGTGTCGGAGCCGTCTGTGCTGCCGTCGTCCACCAGGATGACGTGGCACCGGTCGAAGACGGTCTGGGCCGCGATCGACTCCAGCGTCTCGGGTAGGTAGTCCGCGACGTTGAAGACCGGGACGATGATCGTGACCTGGGGGGACGGGCTTACCACACTGGGCTCCACTAAGGGTTCGCGAAGACGTTGACGAACTGGTCGAAGCGTAGGTCCGGCCCGGGCCGGACCCGGGGCGGCACCTGGTCAGGCATCCCGCCGCTCTCCCGGCTGATCGGCTGGATAGGTGCCCCACCCGGGCGGCACCGTGCCCTGCTCCGCCGCCCTGGCGGCCGCGATGCGCATCGAGGGCAGCGTGGGCGCGTCCAGCCGCGGGCCGACGCGCAGCGCGGGCACCGTCTGCGCGTCCACCTGCCGGCCGACGCCGAGGGCGGGCATGGTCGGGGCGTCCACCTGCCGGCGGTGCCGGTCCGCGCCGCGCGACTGCCGCCACAGGGCGCTGGCACCCATCTTCCGGCGCTCGGCGACCACGCCGTCAGGCAGCTCGAACGGCGCGGGGAAGGGCAGGTAGCGCGGCAGGAAGTCCGCCAGCATCCGCTCCTGCTCGGCGAAGGCCTCGGGGTCGGAGTCGGTGTCGTTGAGGCAGAACACGTCGCGGTCCCGGCGGGCCAGCAGCTCGGCGAGACGGGCGGGCGTCGACGGGTGCCCCAGGTCGGCGTACTCGTACTCGATGTCGCCCGGCACCGCCTGGCCCGTCAGGTAGGACCAGTACTGGTGCAGCGACGACGGAATCGACAGGTCGCCCTGGTGTCGGAACAGGTGCCCGGCCGTCTCCGTCACCTCCGCCTGCAGCACCTCCTCGATCTGGTGCATGATGCTGCGCCGCAGCGCGAACGGCGTGTGCTTCATCTTCTGCGTGATGGTCACGCCGAACTGCCGCTGGATGTGCCGGCGGTTGTTCTTGCCGGCGGCGTTCACGGGCAGGTCGCCCGGCCGCGCCTCGCCCAGCCCGAACTGGGCCGGGGAGGGGAAGAACTTGGCGATCCCGTTGGCGTGGAAGAAGTGGGTCGGCAGCAGCGGCCGGCCCAGGAAGACGTCGTCGTTGAAGTACAGGAAGTGCTCGGCGAGCCCGGGGATCCGATGCAGCCGGGACTCGATGGCGTGCGAGTTGAAGGACGACCGGCCGCCGAGGTCCGCGAAGAGCTCGGCGTGGGTGACCACGGTGACCATGGGATGGGTCGGGTCCAGCCAGCTCGGCAGCTGACCGTCGGTGACCAGGAAGATCTTCCGCAGCCATGGCGCGAAGCTGTGCAGCGACCGCATCGCGTACCGCAGTTCGTCGCGGTTGTGGTAGCGGGAGGAGTTGGCGGCCACGGCGTGCCGCGCCTCGGGCGAGCCCAGCGCGGCCGTCTTGCGCCGCTGCCACTCCGGGTCGGAGCCGTCCACCCAGGTGAAGACGGCGTCGATCGCGAAGCCGACGCGGTCCGGGGCACGGACGGCCAGATCCCGGCGGGTACGGTACGTGTGGTCGTCCGCCTCGGGGACGAAGTGGCTGAGCAGCGCGGCGGCGACCCGGACCGGTTCCGCCCGGGCCGGCGCCTCGTCGACCACCGCGTTGTGCCGGGGGGCGCGGACGACGTCGCCCACCTGGGTCCAGAACTCGATCTCACACGCGAACTGGGCGCCGAGGGTCACGATCGCCCGTGTGTCGGTCACCGGGAACC
The DNA here is from genome assembly GCF_007830265.1 of Micromonospora olivasterospora. Taxonomy (NCBI): domain Bacteria; kingdom Bacillati; phylum Actinomycetota; class Actinomycetes; order Micromonosporales; family Micromonosporaceae; genus Micromonospora; species Micromonospora olivasterospora. The sequence continues at coordinate 4,407,275 of NZ_VLKE01000001.1, read as the reverse complement.
AGACCTGGATCACCTCGGTGGGCGCCAGGCCGGGCTGGTTCCGTCCGGGTCGTACCTCGACGACGCGGACGTGCGCGCCGGAGAGCGCCCGCGCGGAGCGGACCAGGCGCAGCACCTCCGCCCGCCGGTCCTCGAGCACCGCCACGGAGCTGCGCAGGTAGTCGTCGTTGCGCAGGCAGTGGTGGTCGATTCCGGCCGCCTCCAGGACGCCGGTCACCGCGGTCAGGTTGCGGTGCCACAGCTCCAGCGGCGTCGCCGCGGTCACCACCTCGGCCTCGGTGCGCGCGCCGTCGTCGTCGACCGTCACGCGGGCGCCCACCGGGTACACCCTGTCGCCGCCGTTCGGCCGGGTGAGGCTGCGGACGAGGCTGAGCCGCCGGTGCCGGGGCAGCAGGTCGATCAGTCGGCGCCGCACTCCCTGCGGCAGGGCGCGGTACAGCTTGAGCACGATCATGCGACCGGCCCGCCGGTGCTGGTGGTATCGGCGATCCCCACCACGGGTCAGGGCCGGTCTGGCGAGGCCGGCAAGACCGGACCAGGTGTCCGGACACACATCGAATCAGCACACATCGCTGACAGCCCTTCTGACTTCATCCCCGTTGACCGCCTGGGCAGCCGGGGTTCCGCCGCAGCGACATGTCGCAGCGCCGAAACTGATGGTGTCCACGGGGGCGGCAGGCGAGACATTAGCAGTGCTTTACCGCGGAAACATCCGCCCTTCACCCAATCCACGCCATGTCCCGACCATTTTGCGGCATTTGAGGCAATAGAGAATATCCACTTTCGACAAACGAGTCTGTATGGATGAGGGGCGGCCACCGGATCGACCGAGTGCCCCCGTTCCGGCCGCCGCCGTTCGCGCGGGCACGCCACACCGAGCCGCAGGCACTCCCCTCCACCTGGCAGAGTGACGGCGTGACCTCTCCCGCCGCCCGCCGGGTGCTGCGCCCGCCCGCCGGCTACCGGATGGCCGCGTCGGTCCGACCGCTGACCTTCAGCCCGTACGACCCGTGCGCCCGGATCGCCGCCGGGGAGTTCTGGTGGGCGACCCGCACCCCGGCCGGCCCGGCCACCCTCGCGCTGCGCCCCACCGGCGGGGAGCTGCTCGCCGAGGGGTACGGCCCGGGCGCCGGCTGGGTCGTCGAGCGGGCCGACGCGGTCGCCGGGCTGCGCGACGACCTCACCGGGTTCGCCGAGCTGGCCGCCGCGCACCCGCTGGTCGCCGAGCTGGCCGCCCGGCACTCCGGGCTGCGGATGCCCGCGACCGGTCTGGTCTTCCCGCGCGTGCTGCGGGCGGTCCTGGAGCAGAAGGTCACCGGCAAGGAGGCGTACCGGGCGTACGCGGCGACGGTGCGGCACTTCGCCGAGCCCGCGCCGGGCCCGATGCGGCTGCTCCTGCCGCCCGCGCCGGCCGCGGTGGCCGCCGCGCCGTACTGGGTCTTCCACCCGTTCGGCGTGGAGCAGCGGCGGGCCGACACCCTGCGCCGGGCCGCCGCCGAGGCCGACCGGCTGGAACGCTGCGCCGACTCCGCCGAGGCCACCCGCCGACTCACCGCCGTACCCGGGATCGGCCCGTGGACCGCCGCCGAGGTGGTGCGGATCGCGTACGGGGACCCGGACGCCGTCAGCGTCGGCGACTACCACGTACCGAACACGGTGGCGTGGGCGCTGGCCGGCGAGCCGCGCGGCGACGACGCCCGGATGCTCGCGCTGCTGGAGCCGTTCCGGGGACACCGGGGGCGGGTCTGCCGGCTGCTCGAGGCCGACGGCGTGCACGCCCCGCGGCACGGGCCGCGGATGCCGATCCGCTCGTTCGCCGGCTACTGACGCGGGTGCCCGCCCCGACCCCGGCGGCGCCGGCCCGCCGGACTCCCCGGGGCGCGGGCCGGGTGGCGACCGGGTCAGCGCCGGGCTCGGATCGGGTGGCAACCTGGTCAGCGCCGGGCGCGGGCCGGGTGGCGACCGGGTCAGCGCCGGGCTCGGATCGAGTGGCGACCGGGTCAGCGCCGGGCGCAGAGCCGGCTCAGGGTTCTACCGAGCCACCAGGCGTACCCGTGCTGGACGGCCCGGCCGATCGGCCCGGCGGCCCGCATCGACCAGCGGTCCGGCCGGCTGAACGCGCACACCTCGAACCAGACCGCGCCGGAGTCGTCGCGGGAGACCACGAACGCCTCCTCGCCGCGCTCCGGGTGCCCGGGCAGGGTGCCGTACCCGAAACCGGCCCGCCGGTCGCCCTGCTCCACCCAGACAACCTCGCACGGCCCCCAGATCCGCAGCGGCCCCAGCCCCAGGCCGGGCGTGACCGCCACCCCGCTCGCCGCCCGGGGCGCGTCGCTGCGCATCCGCACGCCCGCCGCCCGGTGCAGCCGCCAGCTCAGCACGGCCTCCGCCGCGCCGGCGAAGCAGCCGTCCGGCAGCCGGCGCCGGTGGCGCAGGTGGTGGTAGCCGGCGGGCAGCGGTCCCGCCCGGGTGGCGCCCACCTCCGGGTACGTCAGCTCGGACACGTCGGCGCCCACCTCCTCGCCGCCCGGGGCACAACGCGAGCGTACGACCGGCGGCGGACCGGGTGGGTGGCGCTGGTGCCGAGACGTGCCGGGTGCCGAGACGTGCCGGGTGCCGAGACGTGCCGGGTGCCGAGACGTGCCGGGTGCCGAGACGTGCCGGGTGCCGGGACGTGCCGGGTGCCGTGGCAGCCGCAGCCGGCCGTGCCGCGGTCAGCCCTGCTCGCAGCGGCGCCTGAGGCCCTCGGCCTCCATTCCGAGGTAGCGTCGCACCAGCTCGCCGTAGCGCCAGCCCACCGGCCGCGCCAGCAGGCCGGACTGCTCCAGGGTCAGCTCGACCCGGACCCGGCCGTCGCCCAGCGGAACGATCCGGTGACCGCCCCGGGTGCGCACGCCCGGTGCCCGGGAGACCCAGACGAAGCCGTGTGGCGGCTCGGCCGCCACGACCCGCCACACGGCGGTACGCAGCCGGGGCTGCTCCAGCCGGGCGGTCGAGCCGACGGTCAGCGGCCCGGGCTCCAGCCGTCGCGCCGACCGCACCGAGGCGGTCCACTCCGGCCACCGCTCGACGTCGGCGAGGACCGCCCACACCCGCTCGACGTCGGCGGATATCTCCGTGGCCACCTCGAAGCGCATCTTCGTCCTCCCCCGCTCTCGCACCGACCGACCGCGGGCCGTCGCGGCCACGCCCGGCGGCCGGTGTCAGCTGGCCCTGACGAGTCTGCGCACCGGGCCGCGTCCCCACCATCGGACGCCCGGACCACTCCCACGGCAACGACGCCGCCAACGGTGCCGGCGCCGTCCCGGCCCGCCGAGGGCCGCCGTCGCCACCGTCGCGGCCGCGGGCGGCCGCCGGGGCGTCGCGGCCGCCGGGCGTCGCGGCGCCGGGCGTCGCCGCCGCCGGCGACCCGGCGCGGTGGCCGCCGCGCCGGCGCGCAGGCCGCCGCGGGCGGCGCGCAGGCCGCCGCGGGCCGGCGCGCAGGCCGCCGCGGGCCGGCGCAGGCCGCGCGCCGCGCGCAGGCCGCGCTGGTCGCGCGCCGCGCTGGTCGCGCCCGCCGCGATCTTGGACAGTTGTCGTTCGGGCGGAACGGTAAGTGTCCAAGAATCCGAAATCCTGTGCCAGGGCCAGGCCGCAGCGCATGCGACCAGGCCGGCACGGGGCGAGCAGGCCGCCCGGCGCATGCGACCAGGCCGGCACGGGCGAGCAGGCAGGCATGGGTGAGCACGCCGGCATCGGTACCCGCGCTCGCCGCCTCGCCGACACCGTCGGGGCGAGCAGTCCTGGGCCGGATTCAGGCGGCCTCGTGGAGATCGGCGAGGGTGACCGGGGTACGGCGGCGCAGCAGGTCCTCCAGCTCGGCGACCGTGGCGACTTCGCCCAGGACGTTCTTGCCGCCGCCGAAGCGCGCCGGGTAGCGGCGCACCAACCGGTAGCGGTACCGGCCGTGGATCAGCTCGACGCTGACCCGCCAGCGCCCACAGCAGCCGCAGACCCACTCACGCACCCGGCGAAGGTAGCTCTGACCTGCGGTTACGCCATCCGGATGGCGGGGACGAGGGGAACGGGGCGGGACACGCCGCACCCGCACCGGCGGTGATGTGCCTCACGGCTGTCGGTGGGGTCTGGTTGACTGTCGCCGTGGACCTGCCGATCAACCCGCCGGTCGAACCGATGCTGGCCAAGGCCGTGGCCCGGCTGCCCACCGAGCCCGGGATGACGTACGAGCCGAAGTGGGACGGCTTCCGCTGCATCGTGTTCCGCGACGGCGACGAGGTGGAGCTGGCCAGCCGGGGCGGCAAGACGATGACGCGCTACTTCCCCGAGGTGGTCGAGCAGGCGCTCCGGCAGCTGCCGGAGCGCTGCGCGGTCGACGGTGAGCTGATCGTCATCCGCCGCGACGGCCCGGACGGCCAGCCGCGGCTCGACTTCGAGCTGCTCGCCCAGCGCATCCATCCCGCCGCCTCCCGGGTGCGGCTGCTCGCCGAGACCACCCCGGCCGACTTCGTCGCGTTCGACCTGCTCGCCATCGACGACGAGTTGCTCACCGACCAGCCGTACCCGCAGCGCCGGGCCCGGCTGGAGCGCGCCCTCGCCGGGGTTCGCCCACCCGTGCACGTCACCCAGGTCACCACCGACCCCGACACGGCCCGCCGCTGGTTCGACGTCTTCGAGGGCGCCGGGCTCGACGGGCTGATCGTCAAGCCGGCCGACCTGCCGTACGAGCCGGGCAAGCGGCTGATGTTCAAGGTCAAGCACGCCCGCACGGCCGACGTGGTGGTGGCGGGCTTCCGCTGGCACAAGTCCGGCCCGGTGGTGGGCTCGCTGCTGCTCGGCCTGTACGACGACGCCGGGGTGCTGCACCACATCGGCGTCAGCTCGTCGTTCACGGCGGCGCGGCGCAAGGAGCTGCTGGACGAGCTGGAGCCCTACCGGGACGTCGGGCCCGACCACCCGTGGGTGCACGGCGACCACGAGCGCGGGCAGCGCATCCCCGGCGGGGTCAGCCGGTGGACGGGCACGAAGAACCTGGAGTGGGAGCCGCTGCGCCCGGAGCTGGTGGCCGAGGTGGCGTACGACGCGATGGAGGGCGACCGGCTGCGGCACACCGCCCAGTTCGTCCGCTGGCGGCCGGACCGCGACCCGCGCTCGTGCGGCTACGACCAGCTCGACCGCCCGGTGCGCTACGACGTCGACCAGGTGCTGCGCGGCGACCCGGCGGCGACGGCGAAGCCCGGCCCGGCCCGGGCGTAGCCTGGGGCGTCGACACGATCATGGGGGCCCACTGGTGACGCGCTTACCCGACCGGATCCGCCGGGTCCGGCTGACCCTGACCGGGCTCGTCGCGGCGGCGGTGGTCACCGCCGGCTGCACGCTGCCGGCCCTGGCGCCGCGCACCGAGGGCGACGGCGAGGCGGCGGCGCCGGGCACCGCACCGACCTGGCGGGCCTGCCCGGAGGTCGCCGAGGACCTGGTGGGCCGCGGCGCGCCCGACATGCGTTACGAGTGCGCGCGGATCGCCGTGCCGCGCAACTGGGGCGGCGGCAACGGCGCGACGGCCGGCCCGGGTGCCGGGCAGACGTTCGAGATCGCCCTGTTGCGGGCCCGTTCGACGAAGCAGCGGGATCGGATCGGCACCCTGGTGATCAACCCGGGCGGCCCCGGCGGCTCCGGGGTGGACACGGCGGTCTACCTCTCCTTCGGCCCGCCGTTCGGGGGCCTGCCCCCGTCGGTCACCGAGCGGTTCGACATCGTGGGTTTCGACCCGCGCGGGGTCTCCCGGTCCAGCCCGGTCAAGTGCATCCCGGACGCCGACCTGGACGCCAGCTTCGGCTACGACCCCGACCCGCGCTCGCAGGAGTCCTTCGACGGCTACCAGGCTCTCAACCGGCGCATCGGCGGGGGCTGCGGCGACAGGTACGGCGACCAGCTCGCGCTCTACGGCACCGAGCAGGCCGCCCGGGACATGGACGCGGTCCGCGCGGCGGTCGGCGACGAGAAGTTGACCTACCTCGGCTACTCGTACGGGACGCTGCTCGGCGCCACCTACGCCCAGCTCTACCCGCAGCGCGTCCGGGCCCTGGTGCTCGACGGCGCGGTCGACCCGACGCAGAAGCTGGTCGACAGCTCGGAGAGCCAGGCGAAGGGCTTCGAGCGCGCCTTCGACAACTTCACCCGGTGGTGCGCGGCCAACGCCGGGCGCTGCCCCCTCGCCCCCGACGCCCGGGCCGCGGTCAACTCGGCGATCGACAAGGCCCGGGTCTCCCCGGCCCGCGGCTCAGGCGGCCGCGAGGCCACGGCGGGCTGGGTCTTCTACGCGGTCATCTCCTCGCTTTACACGGAGTCGGGCTGGCAGGAGCTGGCCCGGGCGATCGACCGGCTGGACGGCGGCGACCCGACGGAGGTGTTCCGGCTGGCCGACGCGTACGCCGGCCGGGGCGACGACGGGCGCTACTCGAACCTCTTCGACGCCAACCTCGCGGTCAACTGCACGGACGAGGCCGAGAAGCCGAGCGTGCAGCGGATCCGCGAGCTGCAGTCGGAGTGGCGGCGCAAGTACCCGCTGTTCGGCCCGGCGCTGGCGGTCGGGATGCTGAGCTGCCAGGAGTGGCCTGGCGCGAGCGACCCGTACCCGACCGGCAGGGCGGCCGGCGCGCCGCCGATCGTGGTGGTGGGCACCACGGGCGACCCGGCGACGCCGTACGAGCAGACGCCGAAGCTGGCCGCGATGCTCGGCGTGGGTCGGGTCCTGACATGGGAGGGCGAGGGGCACACGGCGTACCCGCAGACCACCTGCGTCACGGACGCGGTGGACGCGTACCTGATCTCGCTGCGGGTGCCGCGCGAGGGCCTGCGCTGCCCGGCCCGCTGAGCCACCGGCCCGGCCCGTCAGCCCACCCACCGGCCTGGCCCGTCAGCCGGTCCCTCCGCCGCAGCCGAGGCGAGCTCGGCCGGCAACGCGATCCCCTGCCGGGCCGCCAACTCCTCCAGCAGCACCCGCATCCGCCGCACGTCAGCCTTCAGCTCCTCCTGCTCGGCGTGCTCGAAGGCGTCGTCGTCCACGATGAGCCGCCTGGCGAAGTGCGCGGTGATCAGCGGGACGACCAGCAGCACCATGGTCGAGACGAGCGGCGCGGCGAGGGTACTCCCCTGCCAGGTGGTCGGGGAGATGTCCCCGTAGCCGACCGTGGAGGCGGTCACCACGGCCCACCACACCGAGTCACCGGCGCTCCTGCGCTCGGCCTGGCTGTAGAGGATCCCGGCCACCACGATCATCAGCAGGTACGACGCGATCAGCGTCCGGGGTGAGTTGGCTAACCAGACCAGCCCGCGGTAGATCTTGCGGAGGGCAGCAGCCGTCCATGCCGAACCAGGCTGCACGGTGGGGGCGAGAGGCGCGCCCACCCAAGGTTCAATGCCACTGTGACAGGCTGGCCGGCATGAGCGACGTGATCTTCCGCGAGGCGATCCGGGCCGACCTGCCCGCAATCATCGGCCTGCTGGCCGACGACGTGCTGGGCAAGGCCCGCGACTGCACCGAGGTCGACGAGGCGTACGAGCGGGCGTTCTCGGACATCACGGCCGACCCGCGCAACCACCTGGTGGTGGCCGAGCGGGACGGCGCCCTGGTCGGCTGCATGCAGGTCACCTACATCCCAGGGCTGGGCCGGCACGGGGCCGAGCGCTCGCTGATCGAGTCGGTGCGGGTGCGCTCCGACCTGCGGGGACAGGGGCTGGGCCGGCAGATGATGGCCTGGGCGATCGAGCAGGCGAGCCGGCGCGGCTGCGCGCTGGTGCAGCTCACCACGGACAAGACGAGGACGGACGCGCACCGCTTCTACCTGGGTCTCGGCTTCGTGGCCAGCCACGAGGGCATGAAACTCCCCCTCTGACGGGCACCCCGAGCCGCCGAGGCCGCCCCACCCGGCCGCCCCGCCCAGGCCGGCCGCCCCGCCCCGGCCGCCCCGTCCCGGACGTTGATCAAGAGGTTTGCGTCGGAATCCGGCCCCGGGCCGACGCAAACCTCTTGATCAACGCGGCCGGGCGGCCGGGCGGCCGGATGGCCGGGCGGCCGGGCGGCCGGGCGGCCGGACGGACGGGCGGCCGGGCGGCCGGACGGGCGGGCGGCCGGGCGGCCGGACGGGCGGGCGGACGGGCGGGCGGACGGGCGGCCGGACGGGCGGCCGGACGGGGTGAGGTGGCGGGGGTCGGAAGCGCGGGGTGGGGGTCAGGCGTCGGTCAGGCGGCCGTCGCGCAGGGTCAGGGTTCGGTCGGCCAGCTCGATCAGGGCCGGGTCGTGCGTGGCGACGAGCGCGGTCATCCCGCGCGCGTGCACCACCGCCCGCAGCAAATCCATGATCGCCCGTCCGGTCTCCGAGTCGAGCTGGCCGGTGGGCTCGTCGGCGATCAGCAGGTCCGGCTCGTTGGCCAGGGCGCGGGCCACCGCCACCCGCTGCTGCTGCCCGCCCGACAGCTCGTACGGCCGCTGCGCCGCGTGCCCGCCCAACCCGACCAGCTCCAGCAGCACGGCCACCCGCTCCTCCCGCTCCGCGGCGGGCACCCGGGCCAGCCGCAGCGGCACCCCGACGTTCTCGGCGGCCGACAGAATCGGGATCAGCCCGAACGTCTGGAAGACGAACCCGACCGTGCCCCGGCGCAGCCGCAGCAGCTCCCGCTCGCCGGCCGCGCCGAGGTCGTGCCCGGCCACCCGGACCCGGCCGGAGTCGGGGCGGTCCAGGCCGCCGACCAGGTTCAACAGGGTCGTCTTGCCGGCGCCGGAGCGGCCCCGGACGGCGACCAGCTCGCCGCGCCCGGCGGTGAACGAGACGTCCCGGACGGCGTGCACGGCGTGTTCGCCCCGGCCGAAGGTGCGGCTGACCCCGTCCACCCGCACCACCTCGTCGAGGGTGGTGGTGACGGCGGGGCCCGCGGGCGACTGTTCAGTCATTCTCGCTCCGTTCGGCGTCGGCCCGGTCGCCCGGCCGCACCTCGACGTGGTCGGTTTCCAGGTTGAGGCGCACCCGGTCGCGCAGGGCCAGCGCGTCGACGAACGACGCCGGCAGCTGCACCCGGCCGGTGCGGTCGAGCACCGCGTACTCCTCGCTGACCAGCTCCGTGCTGCCGTCCGCGCCGACGCGCGCGGTGCGGCGTACCTCGGAGGAGGTCCGGCCGTCGCGGATCGCGACGGTCCGGCGGACCTGGGTGGCCACCGCCTGGTCATGGGTGACCACGACGACGGTCACGCCCAGCTCGGCGTTGATCTGCCGCAGGGCGGCGAAGACCTCCGCGCCGGTGGCCTCGTCCAGCTCGCCGGTCGGCTCGTCGGCGAACAGCACCTCCGGGTCGTTGGCCACCGCCACCGCCACCGCGCAGCGCTGCTGCTCACCGCCGCTGAGCTGGCCCGGCCGCCGGTCGGCGCAGTACCCCACGCCGACCAGGTCGAGCAGCTCCCGCGCCCGCTCCCGGCGCGCCCGCCGCCCGCGCCGGCCGGCCAGCTTCATCGGCAGCTCGACGTTCTCCAGCGCGGTCAGGTACGGCAGCAGGTTGCGCCCGGTCTGCTGCCAGACGAAGCCGACCAGGTGCCGGCGGTAGCTCAGCCGGCGCCGGGCGGAGAGGGCGAGCAGGTCGTACTCGGCCACCCGGGCGATCCCGGCGGTCGGGGTGTCCAGGCCGGAGAGGATGTTCAGCAGGGTCGACTTGCCGGACCCGGACGCGCCCACGATCGCGACCAGCTCGCCCCGGTCGATGACCAGGTCGAGCCCCTGCAGGGCGACCACCTCGACGCCCTCGGTCTTGAAGATCCGGACCAGTCCGTCGCAGACGATGTGCCCGCGCAGCCGGTCGTGCCCGCCGGCCCGGTCGGCCGCGCGCTGCGCGGCCCGCTCCTGCAGGGCGGCCAGGTCCGGTACGACGGAAGCCTCCACGGTGGCTGTCATCTCAGCTCTCCTCTCCGAGCCGCAGCACCTCACCGAGGCGCAACCGACGGTTGTTCAGGGTCTCGACGGTGACCGCGAAGCCGAGGGCCAGCACGGCCAGTCCGAGACCGGCGGTGACCAGGCCGGGTTCGAACCGGATGGCCACGGGCGCACCCCCGGTGAACGCGCCCAGGCCGAGCACGGGGGTCAGCAGCACCGGCAGCAGCGCGCCCACCAGCGCCCCGGTGAGCACCGACACCAGCACCAGCGGCGCCAACTCGACCAGCACCAGGCCCCGCCACTGCCGGCGGGACAGCCCCATGGTGCGCAGCCGGGACAGCGCCTGCCCCCGGTCCCGGGCCCCGGCGAGCACGACGAACGCCAGCGCCAGCAGGCCCAGCGCGGCACCGCCGGCCGCCCCGGTGGCGAAGCCGAAGACCAGCACGCCGTTCACCCCGGCGCCGCCGAGCTGCGCCCGGCGGGCCGACCAGGTGGACACCCGTGGCGGGAGCGGGGGCTCGCCGCCGGTCACCGCCCCCTGTCGCTGGTAGCGGCGTTGTCCCTCCGCGGCGATCCGGTACAGCGCGGCCTCGTCCACCCGGGCCGCCCGGTCCGCGTCCGCTGCGGGCGGGTCGGCGGCGAGCACGAAGCCGGTCGGCGCCAGCGGGTGCGGCCCGCCGGCGAGGTCCGGCCAGGGCAGCACCACGAACCGCTCGGTACCCCGGTCCACCAGCGGGAACTCCTCCACCGTCGCCGCCACCCGCAGCGGCAGCCGGTTGCCCTGCACGTCCACGAACGCCGGCCGCCCGGCCGCCGCACCGAGGTCGGCGGCGGCGAGGTCGGCGGCGAGGGCCGGGGAGACCAGCGCGGGCAACGGCTGCCCGCCGCCCCGCCCGGGGCGGCCGGACCAGCGGTGCCCGGCGCGCCCGGACCAGCGGCGCCCGGGCCGGCCGTGGCCGGCGCTCCCGGACCCGCGGCCGTGGCCGGCGCTCCCGGACCAGCGGCCGTGGCCGGCGCTCCCGGACCAGCGGCCGTAGCCGGCGCTCCCGGACCAGCGGCCGTGGCCGGCGCTCCCGGACCCGCGGCCGTGGCCGGCGCTCCCGGACCAGCGGCCGTCGGCGGGGTGCCGCCGCCCGCCAGCGCCGGCGGGACGGACACGTCGACCCCGGCGCGGCGGGCCACGTCGGCGAGCCCAGCGCCGTCGACGAGCAGCACGTGCACGTTCCGGATGTCGGTGGGCCGGCCGGCGGCGTCGCCGAGCACCGGCTGCCGGGGCTCGGCCAGCACCGGGGTGACGGCGCCCACGCCGGCCAGCGCGGCCAGCTCGGCCGCCGTGTCGGGGGCGAAGCGGATGCCGGTCACCAGGGCGTCGCCCGGCACCGCCCGGGTGGCGGCGCGGTCCCGGCTGCCCTCGATGCCGGCGGCGACCACGCCGCAGAACGCCGCGGTGGCGACGGCCAGCACCACCACGACCAGGGGTGCGCCCACCCCGGCCCGGCCGGCCCGGGCGGTGCCGAGGAACGCGACGCTGCCCCGGGCGCGGGCGGCCACCCGGCTGGCCAGCCGCAGCGGCCACGGGTACAGGCGCAGCGCCAGCACGGCCACGGCGACCGCGAGCAGCACCGGCACGGAGACCAGCAGTGGGTCCACCGCGTCGCCGGTACCCAGCCCGCGCCGGCGCAGCAGGAACGCGCCGACCCCGGCGAGCAGCAGCAGGGTCAGCTCGGCCGTGAGTCGACCGGCCGGGGACCGGGACCCGAGGTCGCGGCGGCCACCGCCGGCCCGCTGGGCGACCAGCACGGCGAGGGGCAGCACGAGCGTGGCGGCCACCGCGGCGGGCAGGGCGGCGAGCGGGCCCGCCGGGCCCGCGCCGGGCAGTCGGCCGCCGAGGTACCAGCCGAGCACGGCGGCCGCCGGCAGCACCAGCAGCGACTCGGCCAGCCCGCGGGCGAGCACGGTACGCGCCGCGCCGCCCCGGGCGCGCAGCAGCACGAACTCGGCGCGGCGGCGGCGTACCGCCAGGCCGGCGGCGAGGACGGCGAGGCCGGCCAGGGTGGCCAGCATCCCGGCCACGATGACCGCGAGCAGCATACGGGCGGCGCGAAGCGAGGCGGCGAACTGCCGCAGCGGGATGTCCAGGCCCTGGGTGAGGGTCAGCCCGCTCGGGCGGGTGCGGTCCATCGCCGCGAGCCCGTCGATCGTCTCGGTGAGCCGCCGCGCGTCGAGCCGCTGCGGGTCCACCCGGTAGCGCCAGGCGAAGCTGACGTCCCAGCCCTTGTCGGCGAGGGCCTCGAAGCCGCCCGCCCCGGTCACCCCGGCGGTCAGGAACGGCTCGCCGTCGCCCTCGGGCTCGGCCAGCCGCAGCGCCGACGGCAGGGGCGCCCAGACCCCGTCGGCGGGGTCGTTCGGCCGGAAGACCCCGACCACCACCACCGGGTTGCCGGGGGCGCGCTGCCGGGCCTGGTGGGTGGCGTCAGCCGGAGCCGGTCGCCGACCCGCAACCCGAGCTGGGCGGCGACCGGCTCGGCGAGGGCCAGCTCGACCGGCCCGTCGTCGTCGGGCGCGGCGTCGGTCGGCCACCGGCCGTCGGCCAGCGTCGCGGCGTCCCGCACCCCGCTCGCGGTGCGGGCGGTCAGGTCGATCAGGCCCTTGCCGGGGTCGAGGGCCGGCCCGCCGAGTCGGGCGAGGGCGGTCTGGGCGACGTACCAGCGCTGGCCGACGGTGTCCCGCACGGCCGGCGGCATCGCCGCCTCCAGCTGCGTCAGCCGCGCCGCCGCGAGCCGGGCGTGCGGGCCCGGCTGGGGCACCACGTCCTCCGGCGCGGTGTAGAGCAGGTCCCGCTGCGCGGGCGGCTCGGCGGCCACCTGCTCCCGCAGCCCCTGGCCGCCGAGCCGGTCGACGACCCGGGGCACCCCGGTGAGCAGCAGGGCCGCGACCAGCGTCAGCAGCCCGAGCAGCAGGAAGTGTCCCCCGTACGCCCGCACCCGGCGGGCGGCCTCCGCGACGTTCACCGGTCTCCCCCGATCCGCAGTTGCAGGGCGGCCACCCGCTGCCGGAGGCCGGTGGCGATGGCCGCGCTGAACGCCAGCGCGACCAGGAGCAGGCCGACGGCGGTCAGCCCGACCGGCGCCCAGGGCAACACGAAGGCGGCCTCGGGCACCGGGCGGCCGGCGGCCGGGGTGAGGATCACCAGCGGCGCCGTCGTCGCCGCGACGCCGGCCCCGACCAGCAGCCCGACCGTCACCCCGATGCCGGCCAGGAACGTCTGCTCGGCCAGCAGCGCCCGGGCCAGCAGCCGGGGCGAACCGCCGAGGGTGTGCAGCACGGCGAACTCGCCGAGCCGGTGCCGGGCGGTGGCCCAGACGTCCACGCCGAGGCCGACGAGGGCGAGCAGGACCGCGCCGAGCGCGGCGGCGAGCAGCCCGGTCCGCGCGCCCAGCCAGTACGGGTCGCCCGCGGCCGCCTCGGCGGTCTCCCGCCGGTCGAGCACGCTCACCCCCGGCAGCTTCCGGACGGCGTCGGCCACCCCGGCCGGGTCGCCGCCGTCGGCGCGCAGCCACCACTCCGTCGGCGGCCGGTCCCCGCCCCGGTGGCGGAGCAGCCAGTCCGCGGCGGCGGGCAGGTCGAGCAGCATGCCGGCGGCGCTGGTGGTGGGCACCGCGTCCAGCTCGCCGACGACGGTGACCGGCACCGACAGCCCGGACAGCGACACCGTGACGGTGTCGCCGAGCCGGAGGCTCAACGCCTCCCGGACGGCCGGCGTGAGCAGGGCCGGCACCGGCGGGTTCGGGTCGCCCGGGACCACGGCGAACCGGGCCGGCGGCTGGTACGCGAACCGGCCGCCCGCGCGAAAATCAACCTCGTACGTGACGTCGACGCCGGCCGTGCTCACCCCGAGGGTGGGCTTGGGGTGCTGGACGGTGTCGGCCAGCGCCCATCGACCGGACAGCGGGACGGGGCCGCTCGCGCCGTCCGCGTCGACCTGCGCCAGGTCGCCGACCACCAGCCGGTACGCCCGCCCCTGGGCGTCGCCGGCGTCCGCGCCGAACCCGACGAGCCGCAGCTGCCCGCCGGCGGTGGCGGGCAGCTCGACGCCGAACGGGACGGGCCGCCCGTCGCTTTCACCGCTGGCCAGCGGCACCCGCCAGGTCAGCCCGCCCGGGCCGGCCAGCAGTGCGACGACGTCGACCCGGTGCGGGGCGATCTCGTCGCTGACCGGGGTGCGCAGGATGCCGGTGAGCCGGCGCGCGGTGGCCGACAGTGCTACCCCGGCGGGCGCGCCGCGGGCCGCCACCATCCGGTCCAGCAGGCCGCGCACCGGCTCGTCGGCGAGCCGCTCGTCGAGCCGGACGACCTGCGGCGCGGCGGCGGCGTCCAGGGCGACCACGGTGGTCGGCAGGTCGTCACGGCCGAGCCGGACCTCGTCCCGCCAGGCCGGCAGCGCCCCGGCCAGCCCGAGCACCGCCGCGAGCCGGGCGGCCCGGTCCCGCGGGGCGGCCCCGGTGCGCTCGACGGCCCGCAGGTCCGCGCCGACCGCGTAGTCGGCCTGGTCGACGTGCGACCGCTCCCAGGTGGTCACCAGGGACCAGGCGAGGGTGCTGCCGCCGACGGCCAGTGCGAGCAGCAGCACCGGGCCGGCGTGCGGGCGGCGGCCGGCCTGCCACATGCCGAACATGGTGGCCGTCCACGGCCTGCGGTCGACGAACCGCTCGGCGTACCGGGTGGCGGGGGGCAGCAGCCGCAGCGCCAGCACCGCGCCCGCCAGCACGCCGACGATCGGCGCGGCCGCGAGCAGCGGGTCGATGCCGAGCCGGCCGCCCGCGCCGGCCAGCGGCGAGGAGTACTGCCGCAGCTGCGCCCAGGCGAGCACGGCGAGCAGCACCAGCGCGAGGTCGACGCTGGCCCGCTGCACCGCCGCGCCCCGGGTGGGGCGGGACCGGGCGGCCATGTCGGCGACGTAGGTGCCGGCCCGGCGCAGCGCCGGCAGCACCATCGCCAGCAGGCAGCCGAGCGCCGCGGCCAGGGCCACCGCCCAGGCCGTACGGCCGCCGCCCGCGTCGAGCGGCAGGCCGGAGCCGCCGACGCGGCGCAGCGCCTCCCCGGCCAGCGGGGGCGCGAGCAGCGCGGCCGGCAGCACCACCAGCGTCGCCTCCCGCACGGCCAGCCCGGCGAGCTGGCCGCGCGCCGCGCCCCGGGCCCGCAGCAGCGCCGTCTGCGCCCGCCGGTCCTCGTTGAGCAGCGCGGCGACCAGCACCAGCGCGTAGCCGCCGAGGACGAGGATCAGCAGCAGCGGGGTGAGCAGCGCCGAGCGGCCCACCAGGTCGGCCCGGCCCAGCCGGTCGATGAGGCGGTCCATGCCGGTGACGGTCTGCGCGGACGAGCCGAGGCCGGCCTCCTCCGGCACCCGCTCGGCGGCGACCGCCAGGGCCTGCTTCACCGCGCCGAGCCGGCTCGGGGGAACGCTCGCCAGGTCCGGCTCCACCAGCCAGGACGCCGAGACCGAGCCGGGGAAGGTCCGGGTGAAGTCGGCGGGGTCCAGCACGAACGGCCCGTACGAGGTGGCGGCGCCGTCGGCCCCGCCGGCCCCCGGGGCGAGCCGCCAGTACGCCTCGGCCGGGTCCCGTGGCCGCCAGACGCCCGCCACCAGCACCTCGCCCCGCCGATCCGAGCCGCGGTCCAGCAGCGGCACACGGTCCCCGGCCGCCAGGCCGAGCGTGGTGGCGACCCGCTCCGGCAGGGTCACCTGGGTCGGGGTGGCGCCGGGTACGGCCCAGGCCCCGCTGGTCAGCTCGGCGTGGGCGGCCACCTCGGCGAGGTCCACCAGGTTGGCGAAGACGGGATCCTCGCCGGTGCGGGCCGCGCCGAGGTCGCCGGTCAGCTCCCGCCCGGTCCCGTACCGGGCGCCGGCCACCCAGGTCGGTACGCCGCCGAGGCCGGCGGCGAACCGCTCCCGGACCGCCCGGTCCCGAGTGGCGAACTCGGCGGCGTCCCGCCCCCCGGTGCCGCTGAGCAGCACGCTGCGTTCCTCGGCCGGCGCGGCGCGCAGCATGGCCCG
This sequence comes from Micromonospora olivasterospora, assembly GCF_007830265.1. Lineage (NCBI taxonomy): Bacteria > Bacillati > Actinomycetota > Actinomycetes > Micromonosporales > Micromonosporaceae > Micromonospora > Micromonospora olivasterospora. The sequence goes on along the minus strand of NZ_VLKE01000001.1, from coordinate 4,391,306 downwards.
CTGGCCGGCGTCGACGGCCCGGCCGTTGTAGTCGGACAGCCCGGTCACCAGGGCGACGGCGACCAGCGCCGCGGCCACCCCGGCGAGCAGCAGCCCCCGTGCCTCGCGGGTGCGCCTCCACACCAGTCTCATCCGACCCCTCCCCGGGCCCCCACGGGGCCGACGACCAGGAAGAGTCGCGACGGACGAGAAAAGGTTCGCGCCCGTTACATGATCGTTACCCGTCGCTGGCGGCTCCGCCGCCCCGCGCCCGCACGCTGACCTCGCGGGTGGCCCCGGCCGTAGGTGCAACTTCACGGAAGTTGTGGCCTCCGGTGCCGTCGGAGGCAGCAGTTTCCGTGAAGTTGTCCGGATCTTGCGGCGGGTGGGCGGCCGGGTCATCCAGAGGCGCGTGGATGGGCGGGGCAGGTTTGACGCGGCGTGAGATCGCCTTCGCTAGATCAAGGCGATCAAGGCGTACCGGGAGGCGACCGGGGTGGACCTCGTGACGGCCAAGGCGGCTGTGAAGGCGATGACCGCGGCCCGGTTGACGGTCGCCGCCCAGGCCCCCACCTCGTTCGGATCAGTCCACCGGCACCCGGTAGACGAACTCGTACCTGTGCCCCGGGAACACGATGTCCGCCGTCTCCACGGGCGTTCCCCCGGCCAGGTACGTCCGGGCCACCACCAGCACGTACGCGCCACGTGGCGACAAGTTCAGAGCCTCGATCTCCTCCCCCGTCGCCGGCCGGGAGGTCACCCGTTCCTCGAACTCGTCGATGCGGACCCCGATGCGGTCCATGCGGGGTACCACGCCGACCGCCGCCCCGCCCTCCGGCCACTCCACGTCCGTGCCGCCGGTGACCGCCAGCGGCTCCCACGACACCGACAACTGCACCGGCTCCCCGTCGGCCAAGAACCGGTAACGGGTGCACATGACCGGGTCACCTGGCTCGATGCCCAGACGGGCGGCTACGGCCCGGTCGGCAGCGGCGTGCCGGCTGTCGTGTTCCCATGTCGGCTGCGTCCCGGCCTGATCCGCGTCTTGCGCGAACGGAGACCGGGTGCGGGACGCGCGGGCCATGACATTTCGGGTGATGCGCCGCACCTCACGGACGTAGTTGCCGGAGCCGCGCCGGCCCTCAATGAGCCCTTCACTCTGCAGGATGCCCAGGGCGTTCTTGACGACGGTGGTCGACACGTCGAAACGCTGGCGTAGCTGCGCCTCGGTGGGGAGTTTGGCTCCCGGGGCGAGCGTTCCGTCGGTGATCTGGGCGCGTAGCTCTGCGACGATGCGCAGGTACGCGGGGGTCTCGGGCATGGCGAACCTGCCCTCCTTTCCGGTCTGCGCTGCCCAGTCGACCACACCCCAGTTAGTGCATCAAATCTTTGCGGGAGCCATTGCCCCTTGCGATTTAGTGCACTAACTTTGAGGTGACTCCGTCACCGGTCAACTCCGGTCTGCAACCAGCGACCGGCGGCGGAGTCCCCGCATCCGTCCATGCCTGGAGAAACTCCATGAGACTGTGGCCATTCCGTCGCCGAAAGACTCCACCGGAACCAACCTGCCGACCCGCGACCGCCTACTCCGGCCACACCGGGGCGTACGTCGCACGCAGCCCGGGCCCTGTCCGGCCTCAGCGGCGAAGCGGGACCTACTGGGCAAGCGAGCCCACGATGGAGTACCAACAAGCGCCCCTGCTCACCCGAGGACAGCGACACAGAGGCAGGGGACGGCAATGACGCCCGAACGACAGGAGGCGCCGTTCTCGGTGATCCTGGCGAGCTACTGCATCGAGTTCCACACCCGGAACACCTGCTCCAAGTGCACCGACGACGGCTGTCCTCGACTGGCTGGCGCCCAGCTCAGGATCGACACCTATCGGTTGGCGAAGCTGGCCCTGCGTCGCTCCCGGCGCCTCATCTGACATACGCGCGTGCGTCGCGCCCCGTTCACCCAGTTCCCCGTAGGGGCGACTTGAGTCTGTCACCAGGTTCAGCCAAGGCTTCCCACTCACTCAATGTCGATCAACACCTGGCAAGGGGTCGGAAAGTCAGGTCCGCACGATGGGCCCGCCGAGCACCTCCCCGAAGCACGGGTGCCAGGGCCGGGCCTTACGTCCACACATACCGATGCGGCCCCTGTGGCTGAGGTCGGCCAGCCACACCGAGATCGAGTGGCGGTTGAGCTGGCCGAGTGTGGTGGGTCGACCCTGGGCGGTGAGCCAGTCGCAGAAAGACCGGATCGACTGTCCGTGAAAGATCTGGGTGCGCGCGGCCTTGCCGGCGGCGCGCAACGATCGTCGGAATGATGCAACGAGGTCAGAGAGTTGGGGCGGCGACATGCCCGGCAGATCAACGGGCGAGTCAGCGCTATGCCACCCCCGTCCGGGCCCGACAGACCGGCGTGTTAGCTGGTGGGGCGCTTCGCGCGGCTGGGCTGCACCCGCTTCGGCTCGCCCGGCATCTTCGGGTACTCCGGCGGGTACGGCAGGTCACCCGAGCCGCCCGCGGCGTCCCGGTCGGCCCACTCCAGCAGCGGGGTGATGTCCCACGGGGCGTCGTCGATGCCGGCGTGCGGGTCGCCCCGCTCGGCCAGCCGCGCCGGCACGCTGCCCAGGTGCAGGTCGTCCGGGTCGACGTCGGACAGCTCGTCCCAGGTGACGGGGGCCGAGACGGTGGCCCTGGCGTTGGCCCGCAGCGAGTACGCGCAGGCGATCGTGCGGTCGCGGGCCATCTGGTTGTAGTCGACGAATACCCGGGCGCCCCGCTGCTCCTTCCACCAGGCGGTGGTGACCAGCTCCGGGCGGCGGCGCTCCAGCTCGCGGGCCAGCGCGATGGTGGCGCGGCGCACCTCGACGAACGTCCACCGTGGCTGGATGCGCAGGTAGACGTGCACGCCCCGGCCGCCGGACGTCTTCGGCCAGCCGGTCGTGCCCAGCTCGTCGAGCAGGGCGCGCACCTCGCCGGCGGCGGCCACCGCGTCGACGAAGTCCGTGCCGGGCTGCGGGTCGAGGTCGATGCGCAGCTCGTCGGGGCGGTCGACGTCGACGGCGCGGACCGGCCAGGGGTGGAACACGACGGTGCCCATCTGGGCGGCCCAGGCCACGTGGGCGAGGTCGGCCGGGCACAGCTCGTCGGCCGTCCGGCCGCTGGGGAAGCTGATCCGGGCCGTACGCACCCACGGCGGCACGCCCCGGCTCGGCACCCGCTTCTGGAAGAACATCTCCCCACCGATGCCCTCGGGGAAGCGTTGCAGCGTGGTCGGGCGGTCCCGCAGGGCCCGCATGATCCCGTCGCCGACCGCCAGGTAGTAGTTGAAGACGTCCGCCTTCGTGAAGCCCCGTTCGGGGAAGATCACCCGATCCGGGCTGGTCAGCCGGACGGTGTGCCCGGCCACCTCGATCTCGGCCGCGGCCTTCGTCGTACCACCCATCCCGCGACCATATTCCACCCCGCCGACACTCGTCGTACCGTTGTCGGGTGAGTCTTGACGAGAGCGAACTGCCCCGCACCGAGGAAGAGTGGCGGGTCCGGCTGAGCCCGGAGGAGTTCCGGGTGCTGCGCCAGGCGGGCACCGAGCGCCCGTGGACGGGCGAGTACGTCGACACGAAGACGCCCGGCGTCTACCACTGCCGGGCCTGCGGGCTCCAGCTGTACCGCAGCGACGCGAAGTTCGACTCCCACTGCGGCTGGCCGAGCTTCGACGACACCATTCCCGGCACGGTGAAGGAGATCGAGGACAACAGCCACGGCATGCGGCGCACCGAGATCCGCTGCGCCCGCTGCGACAGCCACCTCGGCCACGTCTTCCGCGGCGAGGGCTTCACCCCGAAGAACGCCCGGCACTGCGTCAACTCGGTCTCCATCCGGCTGGAGCCGGCGCAGGGCTGAGCGCGACTCCCGGCGCTCCTGGTACGAATCGCCCCTCGAAGGGGCCGATTCGTACCAGGGCCCTGGGTCGACCCCGCGACACACCGACCGCGACGCGCCGCCGCGGCGGGGCGGATCCGCCGTTTCCCCCGCCCGGGGCACGGGCGCTGCCGCACGCTGAGGGGGACAACTGTCGTCCTTATCTGCGGGGGGGTTTCGGTCATGGCGACGTGCGAGGTCTGCGGCAACGACTACTGGATGGCGTTCGAGGTACGGACGGTCAGCGGCGACGTGCACACCTTCGACAGCCTGGAGTGCGCGGCGCACCGGCTGGCGCCGATCTGCGAGCACTGCCAGGTCAAGATCCTCGGCCACGGGGTGGAGGTCTCCGGGCGCTTCTTCTGCTGCGCCCACTGCGCCAGGGCGGCGGAGGGCCAGCAGGGGGCCGAGGTCCGCGACGCGGTCGGCGCCCGCCCCGCCTGAGCGAACGTGTTGGCGACCCGGACAGCTACTTCTGGTCGGGTTCGTCGCCGAGGCGTCGAGCTGGCCCGGTCTCGACGGTCAACTCACTGAAGGAGTACGGGGGCCACGGACCCAGGTAGCGGATCCGCGCCGCCGGCTGCTCGTCCTGGATACGTGCCAGTTCGGCACCGAGTTCCTCCATCCGGGCACGGTGCACCAGGACAGCGGCGGCCAGCACCGGCACCTGCCCCTCCTCCCGCTCGCCGCGGTGGCGCTCCGAGATGTCCTCTACCAGGCTCACCAGGCGCCGGCGGTACTCCGGGTAGATCCGGTCGGCCAGCGTGTCGGCGGCATTTCGCTCCACCATCTGCAGCTTCTTCGCCAGCAGCCGGCGGACACCCGCCGGCTTGTGGTTCAGCTCGGCCGTCAGCTTCCGCACCTCGGGATCGTCCGCCGCTGCCTGGACCCGGTCCAGCGTGATGTCCACCCGAAGCTCGACCCGGTCCCTGAGGGCGTCGAGCCGGGCGCGCAGCTCCTCGGCGGTGTCCCGCAGCCAGCCGCGGAGCCTGTCGCGGGCGGTGCTCTCGTCGTCCCCACGGACGAGCACGTTGAACGTCACCGGCAGGGCGGTTCCGGCAACCTTCCAAGCACGTTCCACGACGGCGCTGTGTTCCAGGACCCACCGTCTGGCATCCTCGTCGGCTCCCTGGTAGGGCCCTGCCGTCGTCTCATGGACGAGCGCCGCGACGCCCCCGTCCGCATCCACCACGTCCAGGACGGCAGCGTCGATCCCGGTACCCGTCGCGTCGGGGGGAAGCTCCAGGGGCCACGGTAGAACGGCGTAGACGTACAGAGCCCTGGCCGCCACCGTTTCGCGGTCGCCTCCCTCGGCGGGCCTGTCAGCGATCACGCCGGTCCCCTTCCCACCTCGTCGGTCCAGCGGGACGGATTGATCAACTTGTTGATCACGTCGTCAACCACGTCGTCCAGGCCGCGGCGCAGATCCCTGACCGATTCCGTGATCCCGTGTTCGGCCTTGATCTCCTCCATCGCCTCGTCGATCTCCATGAGGGCCTCTCCCAGCCGGTTCTGCTCCTCCTCGGTGAGGTCTCCACCCTCCAGCCGCCGCACGGCCTGCGTCTCCAGCGCCTCCTCGATGATCTCCACGAGGGTGACGACGAGCGTCAGGATGCCGTGCTTGAGGCTCCGCTCGTCAACGGTGAGCGGCACTGTCCACCTCCCTGACATGGTGCGACGTGGATTCCTCGGTGATCCTCCGGATGAGCTCAGCCCACCTCGCCGCGTCCTCCACGGCGAGCAGGACCACGCCATGACCGGTTGCCACCGCCAAGACGTCCGCCTCTCCGCTGGGCGTGCTGCTCCGCCGGACCTCCACCCCCGCGATGTCCTGCGGGACCAGGTTCACGGCCGCGCGGGCGTCCGACGGTGATCGCCACGTCAGTCCCGCTCGCCTGTCGAGCCGCGCGGTGCCCTCGCGCCACAGCGCCGAGCCGGACCGCGTCTCCTGGTACCAGGCGCGCGATTCCCGCAGCACGTCGGGGGACAGCTCGGCGTGCAGCGCCTCGGTCAGCGTCGCCGAGCCCGGACGAGACCCGACCGCCCTTGGAGTCTGCGTGAGGCCCCCACCCGGCACGCGGGCCGCCACGAGGGACAGCAGCCGCTCCGGGTCGCGAGCAGAGAGCAGACGGGACGAGCCATCGACCAGTTCCACCAGCATGCGGTGCCGGTGCTCTCCACCCACGGTTCGCTCGTCGGGCAAGGTGACCGCACGGATGCTCTCCCACGGGGTCTGCCACAGCACCTCGGCAGGATCACGCCGGAAGACGAGCAGGCGACGGTCGGTGAGATAGACCGTGCCGGGACGCCAGGAGCGGTGGACCTCCTCGGCGTACACCCCGCCGGCCATCCGGGCCACCACTTCTTCTTCGGGCAGCAGCGGAACCTGCCGGGCGATGGAGCGCTGCACCGAGGCTCGGGTCTGCTTGTCCCACTGCTGCATCATTCCGTACTCCAGCATCGTCTCCATGCCGGCGAGGGTGGCGCGGAGGTTCACGCCGATCAGTGGGATCTCGGCCACCGAGATGATCAGATCCAGGTTGAGGTAGACCCCTTTGTTGAGCAGCACCGCCAGGAGATCCGGCAACGTCACCTGCGGGTCGCGTACCGGCTGCAGCGGCGCGGACTCACGCATCGGGGCGGACCTCCTGCGCTGGTTGCGCCGACGCCTGGCCGGCCGGTTCCCGCCGGTCCGTGCTGCCGGCCTCGATCTCGCCCTGCGACTTCTCCAGCGCCAAGGACCGCGCACTGCGCCAGCCGCACCAGGGGCAGGACCTTTCCAACAGTTCCTGGGTGGGAACGCGCTTCCCGCAGCCGAGGCAGGTCTCGTTGGACTCGAGCGCCTCCCGGCCGGCCCTTGTGTCGATGTTCGTACCGGCCGGGAACTCCAGGCCGTAGCGTGCCGCCGTCTCGAAGGACGCCAGCGCGGCCCGGATCCGGATGCCGAGAAGCTCCACGCCGGCGACCGACACCATGATGTCCGCGTTGAGGACGAGGCCCCGGTCCAGCAGCGTCTCCACCACGTGTACGAGCGTCCCCTCGCGACTGCGTTGTGGCTGCAACGACTGCCTCACGATGGCATCACCCTCTCCTCCTCACATCTCCCGACCGCGGTCCACCGAACCCGCTCAGTACCCGGCGGTGACCAGAAGTGAAACCAGCGGGGCGGGGTGCCCCAGACCTCACTTCCGCGAGCACGCCGACGCCGGGCCGAGCGGCACGGGCGGCACACGGTCGGCTCCGGGGCGGAACATCCATCGGCGGGGGCAGGACGGTGACACGCACCGTTCACCGGGGCCGGTCAGGCTGCTGGGCCCGACTGCCGAAGCAGGCGGGCCCAGCGAGATTCGGCTGCCCGGGACGATCGGAGAGGCGCCGCTATTACCGCTGACCCACTGGCTTTCGGCGCCGCCGTGGGCGGTCGGTCTCGTCGTCCGCAGGCTCGTCCAAGTCCTGCCTCCGGTCCGATTCCTCGTACTCGCCTTCCGCGTCCCGGTCCTCGTACTCGCCTTCCGGGTACTCGTCTGCCACCTCGTAGGGCTAGTCGTCACCCGGCTCGACTTCGTCGCCCCGGGGTCGTTCCTCGTCGTCCTCGCGGTCGTCCCGCGAGCCACGGTCGAGGATCTCGTCCGCCCGCTCGTCACGCCGGGCCTGCTGCTGCTTCTGCGGGTTCTCGTCCTCGCCGCCCTGCCGCTCCTGTCCCTGCGCGTCCTCGTCCTGAGGTTCCTCGTCCGACCGCCGAACCAGCTGGGCGTTCCGGATCTCACCGCGCCAGCCCTCAGGTGGCTCGCCCTGCGCCATCATCGTGTGGCGGCGGAAGTGCTTGAGATCGAGCCGGGCTCGTCGGCCGCCGGCACGCCAGATGTTGCCGACCTTCTCGAACAGACCAGCCGGGTAGTACTCCATCACCAGAAGCACGCGGGTCAGGTCGTCGGCCAGCGGGTGGAACGTGACCACGCCCCTGGTCGAGCCCTTGGCGCCCTCGCTGGTCCAGACGATCCGGCGGTCCGGAACCATCTCCTGGATGGTCGCCTTCCAGGTGCGGCGGGACTTGAACACCCTCACGCGCCAGTTCGCCTCGGTGTCGCCGGTGCGCTCCACACCCTCGACACCCTTCATGAACTTGTTGAACTCCTCGAACTCCGTCCAGTGGTTGTAGACCTGGTCCACCGGGAGCCCGATATCGATGTTCTCCTCGATGTTTGTCACTTTGATCTTGCCGCCGCCGCCCTTCTTGCCACGGCGGAAAACGGACTTGACCTTTTCTTTGAGCATCGCCATCCCTGCCTGGACACTGGCCCTCGCGGGCGACTTGCCCTCCGCCACAGCCTTCGCTCCGACAAGCCCTGCCCTGAGGCTCCCACTCTTCCCGGTCTCCTCGATGCGACCGGTCAGGTTATCCACCATCTGCTCTGCCTTCGCGAACGCGTACCTTTTCGCCTCGTCGCCCAAGCGCGCAAACGCCGGGTTGCCGCGAACCGTCTGAGCCATGCCGGCCAGGATGCCCCCGGTGGGGGCACCGGCATTTCCGCTCATGCTGTCCTCCTTCGTTCGCGCCTGCTACTTCCCGGCGCGGCTGGACGCACGGGTCCGGCTCGGGGCGCGCTGGGATACCGCCCGGCTGGCCGTCTTGGCGACCTTCCGGGCGCTACGGACGGGAGCCGACCTCTGCTTCTCCTCGTCGGAGTCCTCAGATCGCTGGGCGTCCTCGGCCGAATCATTCCGCCGTTCCTCGGCCTCGTCCGTCCTATCGCCGCCGAGGGCCTTGGTGACCCGGCTGTGTCCGCCGACCAGGCGCGTGGTGCGCTCCTGCAGCCCGTCGGCCAGATTGTTCACCTTCGACTCCACGACGGTGATCGCGGCGCGCTGCGCGGCCACCGCCAGGGGGCCGACCAGCGGGCCGGCGATCCTGCCCACCCCACTCTTGGACACCAGCCCGGGCAGGCTGCCCATCGGGCCGGACTTTCGACCGGCGGTGAAGAGGGCCAGACCGATGGCAACCTTGCCCATCTTCGTTCTGCCTAACAGGTATCCACCGGCGAAGGCCGCGGCGAGCCTGGCAGTATCGTTCACGATCCACGCTCCTCTCATCAGGGTTCGTCACCATCCCCAGCGGCCGGACGTACTTTCCCTGGGCCGCGGTTGGGGGACCTGGACTTGGCCGCTGGCGAAGTCCAGCGGTGGCAGAGGACCGACGTACTCGATGTCGTAGCGATCGCCCAGGTCGTCGCGCAGCTGCTGCACCGCGTCGTCGAACTGGCCGAGGTCCTGAGCGCGAACCAGGTAGAACTGGGTCAGGGTGGTCACCTCGTCGCGCACGCGCGCGCCGTGGTCCACCGCGAGCGGTCCCAGCCGGCCGACCAGGTCCTCGGACAGTTCCGCGCGTCGCTCCCCGAGTGCCTCGCTCACCTGTTCGCCGACACTGATCCGGAGGTTGAGGTCCGCAGCCCCCTGTCGGGACTCGGCGACCATGCGGCGCAACTCGGGCGAGGACGCGAGCAGCTCGCGCAACTCCGCGTCCTCGTCGGCGGTGAGAATGAGCTGGACCTCCACGAGCCCGTCGAGTTGATCCAGACGGTCGGCGCCCTCGTCCGCGAGCGGCTCCAGGATCTCGGTGGCCACCGCGTCGTCGTCGGGGGCGACCGTGCCGAAGCGCACGGGGAGCACCGGTCCGCCCTCCAGCAGTGTCCGGAGCACGTCCAGGAAGGCGACAGCGTCGTCGTCCCGCAACGCCTCGTCGATGACGTCGCTGACCGCGACGGCCACGTGCTCGTTGCGGATCAGCCGCACCGGGCCCGGGGGCTCACCGACGCCGGCGAGCCCCTCGGGCGCCTGATGTGCGGAGCGAACCAGTCCGTAGACGACAACCGGCACGGTCAGCTCTCCTCGTCGCCCGAGTTGGAGCGGGCCGACGGCTGCCGCCCGCTGGCCTGACGCCCAACCGGTAGGCGGCGACGGCGATGGCCGCCGTCGTCGTCCTCCGCGTCGTCGTCGCCGCGGATTTTCTGCTTGATCTCGGAAACCGTGTCCCTGACTCCGCCGAGCGCACCGCGCGTCTTGGCTCGGGCGCCGCCCTCGGTCACCGACTGGATCAGTCCGGGCAGGCCGGTGACCTGACCCTCTGGTTGCAGATCCAACCGGTTGACCGCCTCGGCGAAACGCAGGTACGTGTCGACACTGGCGATGACGACCCGAGCATCGATCGTCAGGAGCTCGATGCCGACCAGCGACACGCGCACGTAGGCGTCGATCACGATGCCCTTGTCCAGGATCAGGTCCAGGACGTCGGCGAGGCTGCTCGGGCGCGGAGCGCGGTTCGCTCCAGTGGATGTCACAGTCATAGTTACCGCCTCTCTCAGTTGGTGGCCACTCGACGGCCGTCAACGCGTTGGCGCGGGCCCGCCTCGCGCTGGACCGGCGCGTCATCCGGTACGCAGGTCAACCTGTCGTTGCCGCTCCGGTCCCTGCTTGGTCCGGCCCGAACTGGCGCTCGCGCGAACCCGCTCGGGAAATGCCCACGAGGGAGTCGGGGTGCGCGACGCACACCGGGACCTGGGGAAGCGGACGGCGTACCGGGAGCCCGACTGGGGAACGGGTCGGCCGTCAGGTCGGGTCCGTCGCGTTCCTCGGATAACGTCGCAGGCGCTCGTACTGCCTGACGTGCCCATCGTTGTCGCTGTCGACCCGGTAGGTCGCCATCACGCTGCTGCTGGCCGGAATCCGCTCCAGCTCCGTGACATCGACGAGGAATGACCAACCGTCGTCCTCCGGCCTCGCCCCGCTGATGCCTTCCGGGGTGAGCCCGGTCAGCTCGTGGAACTCGAGCAGGGCGACGCGCGCCGAGTCCATCAGGCTGCGGCGGCCAGAGCTGGACTGATCACGGACAAGGTCGTCCGGCGCTTGGGGTTCTGCCGTCATGGTCCATGCTGTACCCAGCCTCATGTTTCGCGAATCCCGCGTCCGCTGGCACACGGTCCAACATGGCCGTCGGCCGCCGCCGTTCCACGTGGACGGTCGCGGGCGACACGTGGCCCGACGGCTCGATGGACCGGCGGCGAACCGGCACAGGGCGCGTACCGGCTCCTGATCGCGGGTATGCACATGCGACCGACACCGGCACCCGATGGTTAAGGAGGCGACGGTGACCGAGAGTAGGCGTAGGTTGGATCGCTCCGCTGGCCCCGACGAGGCGGACCGCGAGGACCGAGAGCGGGAATGGCTGCACGGCCTGGTATCGGATGTGTGGCAGACCCGGCTCGACTTCTACCGGGAACTGATCGACAAGGTGGCCGACGACCGCTACCCCAGCCCCACGATGCTCGACATGATCGAGCAGGGCGTCCCGCCCGAGTTGTACCCGGACTACGTCGCCGCGCTGGTCGGCAAGGTCTACGACTCCAAGTACCCCAGCCCGACGCTGCTCGCGCGGCTCCGCCGCCTGACCGCGGTCCCGAATCCCCAGCACTGAGCCGCGATGACGGTCCTGACCCATGGCCCCGGTCAGGACCGTCATCGCACAGCCAATCTGTCGGCCCGCGTGTGGACGGCCCGCACGCCCACCGGCGAGGAGCGGTCGACGGTGCGCCTCACGAGTGGCCGCCGTGGTCCGAACGCCCGAGACGTCGACGTGGCCCGATTGGGTGCCCAGCCCGCCCGGCTACCATCGCCGGGTGCCCGCGCAGACCCTCGTGACCCGGATCGCCTCGTTCGCCGAGTTGGACGCCCGTACCTTCCACGACCTGCTGAGGCTGCGCATCGACGTGTTCGTGGTCGAGCAGGCGTGCCCGTATCCGGAGCTCGACGGGCGGGACGTGGAGCCCGGCACCCGGCACCTCTGGCTGACCCGCGACGGCGACGTCGTGGCGTACCTGCGGATTCTCGCCGACCGGGGCGGCGTGGCGCGGATCGGGCGGGTGGTGGTGGCGCCGCGGGCCCGGCGCGGCGGGTACGCGGGCCGGCTGATGGCCGAGGCGCTGGCCGTGGTGGGCGACCGGCCGTGCGTGCTGGAGGCGCAGTCGCACCTGGCCGGCTTCTACGCCCGGCACGGGTTCACGGTCAGCGGGGCGGAGTACGTGGAGGACGGCATCCCGCACACCCCGATGCGCCGGGAACCCACCACCGGCTGACCGCCCCCGGGCGCGGGCCGGGGGCGGAGACGGCCAGCCGTCACGGCAGGGAGCGCGTCAGCCCCGGCTCACGGCAGGGAGCGCGTCAGCCCCGGCTCACGGCAGGGAGCGCGTCAGGCCTGGCTCACGCACGGCAGGGAGCGCGTCAGGCCTGGCTCACGGCAGGCAGGTGACGATGTCGGCGATCGGGCGGCGGCGGCCGGTGTAGAACGGGATCTCCTCCCGGACGTGCCGGCGCGCGCCCGAGGCCCGCAGGTCGCGCATCAGGTCGACGATCCGGTGCAGCTCGTCGGCCTCGAAGGCCAGCATCCACTCGTAGTCGCCGAGGGCGAACGAGGCCACGGTGTTGGCCCGCACGTCCGGGTAGCCGCGGGCCAGCCGGCCGTGCTCGGCCAGCAGCTCGCGCCGCTCGGCGTCCGGCAGCAGGTACCACTCGTAGGAGCGGACGAACGGGTAGACGCACAGGTACTGCCGCGCCTCCTCGCCCGCCAGGAACGCCGGGATGTGGCTCTTGTTGAATTCCGCCGGCCGGTGCAGCGCCAGCTGCGACCAGACCGGGGTCATCGACCGGCCGAGCGTGGTCCGACGGAACCGCAGGTACGCGTCCTGGAGGGCGTCGCTGGACGAGGAGTGCCACCAGATCATCAGGTCGACGTCGGCGCGCAGCCCGGCCACGTCGTACGTGCCGCGGATCGTCACGTCCTTGCCGGCCAGCTCCCCGAAGAGCGCCTCGACCTCGCCGGTGACGTTCTCGCGCAGCGACGGGAGCGGGCTCGTGGCCCGGTACACCGACCACATGGTGTAGCGGATGCTGGCGTTGAGCTCGCGCAGCCGGGCCGCGTTGGTCTGCTCGGTCATCGTGCCGATCCTCCCAGTGCTGTGATGATCTCTTCGGCCGCGGTCTCGCCGGAGCGGACGCAGACCGGGATGCCGACGCCGTCGTAGCCGGCGCCGGCCAGCGCGAGGGTGGGGTGCGCGCCGCGCAGCGCCGCCCGGACGGCGGCCACCCGGTCGAGGTGCCCCGGGGCGTACTGCGGCAGCGCGCCGCCCCAGCGCTGGACGTGACTCGCGACGGGCGCGGGCAGCGCGACGCCCAGCACCGCCGACAGCTCCCGGTGCACGGCGGCGACCAGGTCGGCGTCGGTGAGCTGCAGGGACGCCTCCTCGCCGTACCGGCCGACCGAGGCACGGACCAGGGCGAGCCCGTCCGGGCCGGCCAGGTGCCCCCACTTCGTGGTGAAGAACGTCGACGCCTTGACCAGCAGCCCCTCGGTGGCCGGCACCAGGAACCCGGACAGCGCCGGCAGGTCCGGCTCGGGCAGGGCCAGGCTGACCAGCGCGACGCTGGCGTAGTCCAGCCCGCCGACCGTGGCGGCGGCCTCGGGCGCGACCCCGGCGAGCAGCCGGGCGGCCGGGCGGGCCGGCACGGCCAGCAGCACCGCGTCGGCGGCGGCCAGCTCCGGGTCGCGGGTCGGGCCGACCGTCAGTCGCCAGCCGGCGCCCGCCGGGGTCAGCTCGCGCACGGTCGCGTCCCGGCGGATCGTCGCCCCGCTGGCGGTGGCCGCCGCCTCGACCAGCCGGCCCAGGCCGCCCGCGAGGGTCCCGAAGACCGGCGCGCCGGGCGCGCGGGGCGCGGCGGCCTGCGCCGCGCGTACGGCGCCGACGAGGGTGTGCTCGACGCGGGCCGCGCGGGCCAGCGCCGGCATGGTGGTGACCAGGGACAGGTCGTCGGCCCGGCCGGCGTACACGCCGCCGAGCATCGGGTCGACCAGCCGGTCGACCACCTGGTCGCCGAGCCGGGCCCGGACCAGCGCCCCGACGGCGACGTCCGCGCCGGGGGCGAGCAGCGGGCGGCCCTCGTCGCGGTCGGCGTCCGCGGCCGGCTCGGCGACCGCCGCCACCGAGTCCAGATCCCCGGGTACGCCCACCAGCGTCCCGCCCGGGATCGGGCGCAGCCCGCCGTCGACGGCCAGCGCGGCCTGCCCGACACTCGGGTGGACCACGTCGCCGCCCAGCCCGAGCCGGCGCACCAGGGCCACCGCGGCGGACTCCCCGCCGGCCGGGTCGCGCATCAGGAACGACTCCGCGCCGAACTCCACCTGCCGGCCCGCGAGGGCGCCGGTGCGCAGCTTGCCGCCGAGCGCGCCGGACCGCTCGTACACGGTGATCTCGGTGCCGGCGGGGGCGCGGTCGCGCAGCCGGACGGCGGCGGCCAGGCCGGCGATCCCGCCCCCGACCACCGCCACCCGCCACGGCTGCCGCATGGTCACCGCCTCACCCGGCCCGGCGCGCGGACACCTCGTGTACCAGCGCGACCACCCGGGTCAGCACGTCCGGGTCGGTCTCCGGCAGCACGCCGTGACCGAGGTTGAACACGTGGCCGGGAGCGGCCCGGCCCTGGCCGAGGATCCGGCGCACCTCGGCCTCGACCACCGGCCAGGGGGCGAGCAGCACGGACGGGTCGAGGTTGCCCTGCACGGCCTTGTCCGGGCCGATCCGCCGGGTCGCCACGTCCAGCGGCGTACGCCAGTCCACGCCGACCACGTCGGCGCCGGCCTCGCCCATCGCGCCGAGCAGCTCGGCGGTGCCCACCCCGAAGTGGATGCGGGGCACCCCCGCGTCGGCCAGCCCGGACAGCACGGTCGTCGAGTGCGGCAGGACGTACCGCCGGTAGTCGGCCTCGGAGAGCGCGCCGGCCCAGGAGTCGAAGAGCTGCACCGCGGACACCCCGGCGTCGATCTGCACCCGCAGGAAGGCGAGGGTCACCTCGGCCAGCCGGGCGCAGAGCGCGTGCCACAGCTCCGGCTCGCCGTACATCAGCGCCTTGGTCTTGGCGTGGGTGCGCGACGGCCCGCCCTCGACCAGGTAGCTGGCCAGGGTGAACGGCGCACCGGCGAAGCCGATCAGCGGGGTGGCGCCCAGCTCGGCGACGAGCAGCCGCACCGCCTCGTCCACGTAGGAGACGTCCTCGCGGGTGATCGGGCGGATCCGCTCGACGTCGGCGAGGGTGCGCACCGGCTCGGCCACCACCGGCCCGGTGCCCGCGACGATGTCCAGGTCCACCCCGGCGGCGGCCACCGGGATCACGATGTCGCTGAACAGGATCGCCGCGTCGACCCCGTGCCGGCGCACCGGCTGGAGGGTGATCTCGGCGACCAGGTCGGGGCGGCGGCAGGAGTCCAGCATCCCCACGTTCGCCCGGATCGCGCGGTACTCCGGCAGCGACCGGCCCGCCTGTCGCATGAACCAGACCGGGGTGTGCGTGGCCTGCTGGCGACGACAGGCCCGGACGAACGGGGAGTCGGCCGGCCCGCCGCGGCGGGGTTCTCCGTCTCGGGCGGCAGTGCCCGTGGTGTCGGTGCTCATCGCGGCAATCGTGCCATGCGCCCCGGCTCGCTCCCGCCGCCCCCGCCGCCTTTGTGACGTGTACCGGGCGGGTGGGCCGGCCGTCGGCGCGCCGTTTCCGGCGCCCGGCGGGCGGGCGGCATAGGCTGCCGGACATGGCCCCCCGATCGCGCTCCCGGAGACCTTCGCCCGCGCGGTCGCCGGGCTCCGGTCGGCCGCGCCCCGGTCGGAGATCATCCTGGAGGAGGTCGGCGCGCCGCAGCGGCTCGCGCCGTACGCGTTCGCGCTCTCCGCGACCGTGCTGCGCGACGGCGACGAGGTGGCCACCGGGCGGCTCATCCTGCTGCACGACCCGGCCGGGCACGAGGCATGGCAGGGCACGCTGCGGCTGGTCACCTACGTGACGGCGGAGTTGGAGGTCGACCTGGCCGCCGACCCGCTGCTGCCCGGGGTCGGCTGGACCTGGCTGACGGACGCCCTCGACGCGCAGGACGCCCGGCACCGGGCGATCGGCGGCACGGTCACCCAGACCATGTCGACCCGCTTCGGCGACCTGGCCGGTCCGCCGACCGCCGGCGACATCGAGATCCGCGCCTCCTGGACGCCGCTCGGGGAGGACCTGACCCCGCACCTGCTCGCCTGGTGCGCGCTGCTCTCCTCGACGGCGGGGCTGCCCCGCCCGGGGTGACCGCGCTGCCGGAGCGCCGCCCGGCCGGCGCGGCCTGACGGTCCAGCGCGGGCCGCGCCAGCGCAACGGTGTCCGGTGGCGTGGCCTGACCGGACCGGCGCGGGCCACGCCGCCGGGTTCCGGTGGCGCGGCCCGCGGTACGGCGGACCCGTCAGAGGTAGTTCTCGGCCTCGTCGCAGATCTTGTTCATCCCCTGGGTGGCCTTGTCGTACGCGGCCTTGTTGTTCGCCGCGGCGGCGGCCAGCGCCGAGGTGAGCTTGTCCAGGCAGGTCGCGATGACCTTCTTCTGCCGGGCCTGCTCGTCCCGGTCGTTGCGGGTGCCCGTGAGGTCCTGTTCGGTGTCGGACAGCTTGTCCCGAACGCTCTGGAGGTCGGCCTTCAGCTTCTCGATCTCGGTCTTGTTCGCCGCGATCGTCCCGTCCCGCTCGCTGACCTGGGCGGTCAGCCGCTGCTCGGTACGGTTCAGCTCGCTGCTCTTGGTCACGTACAGGCCCGTCATCACCCCGCCGAGGACGAGGAGCAGCGCCGCCACCAGGCCCAGGACGAGCGCGGTGCGCTTGCCCTTGCCCCCGGTGCCGGGCGCGCCGTAGGGCGGCGCGGAGCCGGGCGGGCCCGACATGGGCTGGCCGAAGCCCGGGCCGGAGGCCGGCGGCACCGACATCGGCTGTGGGTACCCGGGCCCGGAGACCGGCGGAGTGGAGACGGGCTGCCCGAACGGCGGCGCGGACTGCGGCTGTTGCCCGAAGGGCGGTGCCGGCGGCGCGGACGGCGGC
The DNA here is from genome assembly GCF_007830265.1 of Micromonospora olivasterospora. Taxonomy (NCBI): domain Bacteria; kingdom Bacillati; phylum Actinomycetota; class Actinomycetes; order Micromonosporales; family Micromonosporaceae; genus Micromonospora; species Micromonospora olivasterospora. Next base: position 4,374,483 of record NZ_VLKE01000001.1, on the reverse strand, counting down.
TGCTGCCCGAAGGCCGGTGCCGGCGGCGGGACGGGCGGGGCGGCGGGCGGAACGGGCGGCGGGACGGCCGGCTGGCCCGGCTGCGGTGCCGGGTACTGCGGCATCTGCTGGGTGGGCATCTGCTGCGTCGGCTCGGCCGGCTGGGGGGGTCCGTACTGGCCGGGGGTGAACTGCCGGGTCGGCTCGTTCGGCTGACCGGTCGGGCCGTACTGCTGGGGAACGGGCTGGCCGGGGCCGTAGCCGGCGCCGCCCGGCGGCGGGTACGGCGGCTGGCCCCCCGGCCCGGTCGGTGGCTGGGTCATTGTCTCTTCTTCCTCCAGGTGACGGGCCCGGCGGCCGGCGGGGCCAGCGGATCGGTTGGTACGAAGGCGGCGGCGGTCAGCAGATCCGGAAGCCGTCGCAGGCGATCTTGATGGGTACGGCGAGGCCGATGCCCTCCGCGTCGCGGGCCTTGGCGGTGGCGATCCCGACCACCTGCTTCTGGCCGTTGATGACCGGACCGCCCGAGTTGCCGGGGTTGATCGGGGCGTCGAACTGGATGACCGGCCCGGAGCCCTGGTCGGCCTCGCGGAAGGCGCTGACCACACCGGTCGTGACGCTGTCCTCCAGCCCGAGCGGGGCGCCGACGACGACGATCTGCTGCCCGGACTTGACCGGGGTGGACGCCGTCACGAGGCCGGTGAACCGACCGGACGTGCGCAGGTGCGCGACGTCGTTCTCCTTGTCGACCTTGACGATGGTGGCCGGGAAGCGCTGGTCGGTGCGCTCCAGGAAAACCTGTCGGCCGCCGCCCTCCCAGACCGACTCGACGACGTGGAAGTTCGTGAACAGGTTCGTCCCGCCGCGGTCGGCCGGCTTGCCGACCGCGAACGCGGTGCCGGTGAACTGCCCGGCCCGGACCCGGAACACGCTGGGCAGCACCGCGCTGGCCACCGCCTCCGGGTTGAACTGGGCGCCGGCCTGCTTCTCCAGTGCCTGCGTCCGCTGGTCCAGACCGTCGAGCCGCGTGTTGTCGCCCTCCTGCGCGGCGGTCAGCCGCCGGTTCGTGTCGGCGAGCCGGTCGGAGAGCCGGTTGATCTGGTACGCCTGCACGCCCGCCGCCACGGCCAGGACCACGGCCAGCCCGAGCGCGACCAGCCCGAGCGCCCGCCCCCGCGCGGGGGCGGGCGGGCGGGGCCAGCGGCTGGGGCGGGCACGCCGGCCTGGGTCGGCCACGCCGGCCCGGGGACCGGGGACGGCCCGCCCTGCGGATACGCCGCCCCGGACGCGGCGGGACCGTGCGCGTGCGTGGGGCCGACGACCGGGGACGCCTGCGGGAACGCCGGACCGCCGGGCGACGCCTGCGGGGGCGCCGGGTTGACGGGCGACGCCTGCGGATGCGCCGGGCCGGCCACCGGCGGGGCGACGGGCGCGGCGGGGTGCTGCCCGGCCGCGGGCCAGCCGGCGGGGGCCGAGCCGCCGGCCCACTGGCCGGGGACCGTCGCCTGACCGGGGACGGTGGGCGGCGGGTACGGGCTGGCCGTGCCGCGCGGAGGCTCCATCCGCGGCGGCAGCGGGCCTGGGCGGGTGCCGGTGTCCCGGGCCTCGCCGGGGGCGGCGGCAACGCCGGGAGCGGCGAAGGCAGCGCCAGGCGCGGCGGGAGGGGCGGAGGCAGCGGGAGGAACCGAAGCGGGAGGAACCGAAGCGGGAGGAGCGGAAGCGGGAGGTGCGGCGGCATCCCGCCAGCCGTCCCCGTCGCCCGGGACCTGCCTCCCGCCCGTCGGACCGTACCCAGCCGTCGTCATGGCCAACGCCCTCCCCGTAGCCGCCCCGGTGCCTGCGCCGCCCGCCGGTGCGATCCCGGACGAACGGCCCGGAGGAACGTACCTGCACGAAAGCGCTTTGTCTCCCCCGATGTCCGACCCTGCCATGTCGCGTCAAGTCGCCGGCACCGACACGGCCCTACCCGGCTGCGCGCGTCTGTCGGCCGGGCGCACTAGGGTTGTCAGGTGACCGACGAACCACCCCTGCGCCGTCGGGCCGCCGAGAGCCGAACGGGAGACGAGCCGCACGACGCCCCCTCGGCCACCCTGGAGCCGGCGGGCGCGGGGCCCGAACCGACCGGCGGCGCGCCCGTGCCGCTGACCGCCCCACGCGAGGGCACCCCCCAGCCGGTGGCCGCCGAGGCCGAGCTCGCCGAGGTCGTGGCCCGCTTCGCGGCCGGCACCGGCCCCGTCGCCCTGGACGCCGAGCGCGCCTCGGGGTACCGCTACAGCCAGCGCGCGTACCTGGTGCAGTTGCGCCGGGCCGGCGCCGGCACCGTGCTGATCGACCCGCTCCCGCTGCCCGACCTCAGCGCCCTCGACGCGGCGATCGCGGACGCCGAGTGGGTGCTGCACGCCGCGAGCCAGGACCTGCCCTGCCTGACCGAGTTGGGGCTACGCCCGCGCCGCCTCTTCGACACGGAACTGGCCGCTCGGCTGGCCGGATTCGAGCGGGTCGGCCTGGCCGCGCTGACCGAGCAGCTACTCGGGTTCAGCCTGGAGAAGCACCACTCGGCGGCCGACTGGTCGAGCCGTCCGCTGCCGGAGTCCTGGCTCACCTACGCCGCCCTCGACGTCGAGCTGCTGGTCGACCTGCGCGACGCGCTCGACGAGGAGCTGACCCGGCAGGGCAAGTCGGCGTGGGCGGCGGAGGAGTTCGCCGCGCTGATCCGCGCCGGCGCGCGCCCGCCCCGGGTGCGGGCGGAGCCCTGGCGGCGCACCTCCGGCATCCACCGGGTGCGCGGCGCCCGGGCCCAGGCCCGGGTCCGTTCCCTGTGGTACGCGCGGGACCAGATCGCCGCCCGCCGTGACGCCGCGCCGGGCCGGGTGCTGCCGGACTCGGCGATCGTCGCCGCGGCCGAGCTGGACCCGAGGGACGAGAAGACCCTGCTCACCCTGCCCGGGTTCGGCGGCCGCTCGGTGCGCCGGCTGGCCCGTACGTGGCTGGCGGCGCTGGACGACGCCCGGCAACTGCCGGACGACGCGCTGCCGGTCGCCCCGGTGGTGGAGGGGCCGCCCCCGCCGCACCGGTGGGCGGAGCGGGACCCGGTGGCGGCGGGCCGGCTGGCCCGGTGCCGGGAGGTGGTGATCCGGATCGCCGGGGCGCACACGCTGCCGCCGGAGAATCTGATCGCGCCGGACTCGATCCGCCGCCTCGCCTGGACCCCGCCGGACGAGGTCACCGAGGACACCGTCGCCGAGACGCTGCGCGGCCACGGTGCCCGCGAGTGGCAGCTGACCCTGCTGGTCCCGGACCTCACCCCCGCGCTCGGGGAGCCGGCCACCGGCTCCTGACCGAGCCGGTGGCTCCGGCCGGCGGCGGATTCCGCCGGCCGGGGGCGGTTCGGTGACCTGGGGCGGTTCAGTGACCGGGGGCGACCGGCTGCGCGTCGCGGAGCGCGGGTGTCAGCGCCCACCAGCGGGCCAGCAGGGTCGCCCCGGCCAACGCCGCGCCCACCATCGCCGCCTCGAACAGCAGCACGGGCAGGGCGGTGCTGTAGCCGGTCGTCCAGGCGAAGGCCATGGTGAGCGGGGTGACCAGCGCCCCGGCCAGCGGCACGAGCAGGGCCATCGCCCACACCGTCCGGTCGATCCCCGGCACGTCGCGCATCCTGAGCCGGACGGCGAGCAGCGCGCCCACGAGCACGGCCGCGGCGCAGATCGCGTGCCGGGCCACCAGAAGGGCGCCTGGCATGTCGACCCCGAACGGCACCTGTTCCCAGAGCAGCAGCCAGGAGAGGACGAGCCCGGGCGCCGCCCCGGCCAGCGCGGTGCGCAACAGCCGTTCCGTCTCGTACGTCAGACGTTCGGCGCCGGACTCGGCGGCGAGCCGGCGGGCGAACGCCCTGACGTCGGCGCCGCCCAGCAGCTGCCGCGGGGTGATGCCGTCGGCAGCGGCCGCCTCCAGTTCCCGCCGCAGGTCCGCGGCGAGCGCCGCCCGGTCGCGGGGCACGACCCCCATGGCCCGCCACTCGCGCTCGGCGGTGGCGATGACGTCGTCGGCGTCCTGCACGGCTACCTCCCGGTGGTGGACGCGGCGGACCCCGCGTCGGTGATCGTGGCGTTGATCGTGTCGGTGAAGGTCCACCACTGCCGTTTCCAGGTGGCGAGCTGTTGCCGCCCGTCGCGGGTGAGCGCGTACACCTTGCGGGGCGGGCCGGTCGGGCTCTCCTCGACCACGTCGGCGACCAGCCCGAGCCGGCGCATCCGGGTGAGCAGCGGATAGACCGTGCCGTAGCCGACAGCGTCCAGCCCGGCGGCGTTCAGCCGGCGGACCAGCTCGTAGCCGTGGGCGGGCTCCCGGTCGAGCAGCGCCAGCATGCATATGTCGAGCACGCCTCTGAGCAGTTGGGTGTGGCGGTCGCGGCCCTCGGATCCGACGCCCGGTGTCATGCGTCACATAATAGCTCGCGGCTATTATGTGACGCCAAATACCGCCTCAATGTGGGGCGCGCCACACAGGGGGACACCCACGGCGATAGTTACCGGCGAGTAGCATCCGAGGGACCACGCCCGTGCCGGCGACCGTCGTTCGGTCCGCGGCGCCGCCTGTCGGCGCCGAAGGCCGAACCATGGTCGAAAAGGAGGCTCAAGTGCCCCGTGAAGTCCGGGACGTCGTCTTCGTCGACGGCGTCCGCACCCCGTTCGGCAAGGCGGGTGGCATGTACGCCAACACCCGCGCCGACGACCTCGTGATCCGCTGCATCCGCGAGCTGCTGCGCCGCAACCCGCAGCTGCCGCCGGAGCGCGTCGAGGAGGTCGCCATCGCCGCCACCACCCAGATCGGCGACCAGGGCCTCACCATCGGCCGCACCGCCGCCCTGCTGGCCGGCCTGCCCAGGACGGTGCCCGGCCTCGCCATCGACCGGATGTGCGCCGGTGCGATGACCGCCGTCACGACCGTGGCCGGCGGCATCGCCATGGGCGCGTACGACGTGGCGATCGCCGGCGGCGTCGAGCACATGGGACGGCACCCCATGGGCGAGGGCGTCGACCCGAACCCGCGCATCGTCGCCGAGAAGCTGGTCGACCCGTCCGCCCTGGTCATGGGCGCCACGGCGGAGAACCTGCACGACCGGGTCCCGCACGTCACCAAGGAGCGCGCGGACGCGTTCGCGCTCGCCTCCCAGCAGCGGACCGCGAAGGCGTACGCCAACGGCAAGCTCCAGGGCGACCTGGTGCCGGTGGCCACCCGCGACTCCGACGGCGGCTGGGGCCTGGCCACCGTGGACGAGGCGCCCCGCGACACCTCGATGGAGAAGCTCGCCACCCTGAAGACCCCGTTCCGCCCGCACGGTCGGGTCACCGCGGGCAACTCCGCCGGCCTGAACGACGGCGCGACCGCGAGCCTGATCGCCGCCGAGTCCACGGCCCGCGAGCTGGGCCTCCCGGTGGCCATGCGGCTCGTCTCGTACGGCTTCGTCGGCGTCGAGCCCGAGGTGATGGGCGTCGGCCCGATCCCGTCGACCGAGAAGGCGCTGCGCATCGCCGGCCTGACCATCGACGACATCGGCCTGTTCGAGCTGAACGAGGCGTTCGCCGTGCAGGTGCTGGCCTTCCTCGACCACTTCGGCATCGCCGACGACGACCCGCGGGTCAACCCGTGGGGCGGCGCGATCGCCATCGGTCACCCGCTCGCCTCCTCCGGGGTGCGGCTGATGACCCAGCTCGCCCGGCAGTTCGCCGAGCACCCCGAGGTCCGCTACGGCCTCACCGCCATGTGCGTCGGCATCGGCATGGGCGGCACCGTGATCTGGGAGAACCCACACTGGACGGAGTCCAGCAAGCCGGCTCAGCGGGAGGGCGACAAGTGAGCACGCTCGCGGCACCGAACGAGGTGGTCACGAAGGCGCTGCTGCGCCAGGTGCACGTGCCCGGGCTGGACCGCCCGGCCGCCCTGATCACCCTGGACAACGGCTTCGACCACACCAAGCCGAACACGTTCGGCCCGGGCGGCCTGACCAGCCTGGACGAGGCGATCACCGCCGCCCTCGCGGGGGACCCGGCGTTCGTGGCGGTCACCGGCAAGCCGTACATCTTCTGCGTGGGCGCGGACCTCACCAGCCTGCCGCAGCTCGCCGACCGGGAGCAGGCGCTGGAGATCGGCCGGCTCGGCCACCGGGTCTTCGCCCGGCTGAAGGACAGCCCGGTCCCCACCTTCGCGTTCGTCAACGGCGCGGCGATGGGCGGCGGCCTGGAACTGGCGCTGCACTGCCACTACCGGACCCTGTCCGGCGGGGCCTCCGCGCTCGCGCTGCCCGAGGTCTCCCTCGGCCTGGTCCCGGGCTGGGGCGGCACCCAGCTGTTGCCGCACCTGATCGGCATCCCGGCCGCGACCCAGGTGATCATCCAGAACCCGCTGATGCAGAACAGGATGCTCAAGCCGAAGCAGGCGGCGGGGATGGGCATCGCGGACGTGCTGCTGGAGCCGGCGGACTTCCTCGAACGCTCGCTGGAGTGGGCCGCCGGCGTGGTGCGCGGCCAGATCACGGTGACCCGGCCCGAGGTCGACCGGGACATGTGGGCGGGCGTGCTCTACTTCGCCCGGCAGACCCTGGACCAGCGGCTGCACGGCGCGGTCCCGGCCGCGTACCGGGCGCTGGACCTGCTGGAGACGGCCAGGGACGCGGACTTCGCGACCGGCACCGCCGCCGAGGACGAGGCCCTCGCGGACCTGGCCTTCTCCGCGGAGCTACGCAGCGGCCTGTACGCGTTCGACCTGGTGCAGCGGCGGGCCAAGCGGCCGGCCGGCGCGCCGGACAAGGACCTGGCCCGCCCGGTCACCAAGGTCGGCATCGTGGGCGCCGGCCTGATGGCCAGCCAGCTCGCGCTGCTGTTCGCCCGCCGCCTCCAGGTGCCGGTCGTGCTGACCGACCTGGACCAGGCCCGCGTCGACAAGGGCGTCGGCTACGTGCACACCCAGATCGAGAAGCAGGTCTCCAAGGGCCGGATGGACAAGGGCACGGCGGCCAAGCTGTACGGCCTGATCAGCGGCTCCCCGAAGGCAGAGGCGTTCGCGGCGTCGGCGCCGGGCCAGCTCACTTCGTTCGCTGACTGTGACTTCGTCATCGAGGCCGTGTTCGAGGACCTGAACGTCAAGAAGCAGGTCTGGGCCGAGCTGGAGAAGATCGTCTCCCCGGAGGCGGTGCTCGCGACGAACACCTCCAGCCTGTCGGTCACGGCGATGGCGGCCGAGCTGGAGCACCCGGAGCGGGTGGTCGGTTTCCACTTCTTCAACCCGGTCGCCGTGCTGCCGCTGCTGGAGATCGTCCGGGGCGAGCGGACGGACGACGCCACCCTGGCCACCGCGTTCGCCGTCGGCAGGCAGCTGAAGAAGTCGTCGGTGCTGGTGAAGGACGCGCCCGCGTTCGTGGTCAACCGGCTGCTGACCCGCTTCCTCGGCAGCGTCTTCGCCGCCGTCGACGCCGGTACCCCGCTGGACGTGGCCGACAGCGCCCTGGACCCGCTGGGCCTGCCGATGCGGCCGCTGGCCCTGCTCCAGCTCGTCGGCCCGGCCGTGGCGTACCACGTGGGCGGCACGCTGCACGCCGCGTTCCCGGACCGGTTCGACGTCAGCGAGAACCTCAGGCGGATCGCCGACGCCGGCCAGCCGATCGTGGTCGACGACGAGATCAACCCCGAGGTGGCGAAGCTGCTCGTGGTCGGCGACCAGCCGCTGACCGCCGAGCAGGTACGCCGGAACGCGCTCGACGGCCTGGCGCAGGAGGTCCGGCTGATGCTGGACGAGGGCGTCGTGGCCGAGGCGCAGGACATCGACCTGTGCATGATCCTCGGTGCCGGCTGGCCGTTCCACCTCGGCGGCGTCACGCCGTACCTGGACCGGACCGGCACCAGCGAGCGGGTCACGGGCCGGCGGTTCCTGCCCGCCGGGCTGGCCAGCCTCCCCGCCTGACCCTCCCCGCTTCCCCGTCCGCCGCCGGGCCGGCGGCGGACGGGCGCGGCCACTTCCCGGAAAGGGTGGCTGTTCCGCGTCGGACAGTCACACTCTCCGGGAATCTGCGCGGCGACCTATGGCGTCGCGGCGCGCTCGGCGGCGCTGCGCAGCACGCAGAACTCGTTGCCCTCCGGGTCGGCGAGCACCACCCAGCCGGTGCCGTCCGGCCGCCGGTGGTCGGCGACCTCGGTGGCGCCGAGCGCGAGCAGCCGCTCCACCTCGGCGTCCCGGTTCCGGTCGGCCGGCTCCAGGCACAGGTGGACGCGGTTCTTCACCGTCTTGCCCTCGGGCACCTGGAGGAACAGCACCGCCGCCCCGCCGGGCGGGAGCAGCATCGCCTCGGGGTCGCCGGGGAGGTCGTCGGGCTGCCTCCCTCCGGTCGCCGGGCTGACGCGCGGCGATCATGTCAGGCCGCCGGCGGCCCGGCAATGGCTTCTCCGGCGTACCCGGAAGAGTGCCGGCCCGGCGCGGGCGCCACAACGGAGCCGGCCCGGCCCGCGCGGACGCGGGACCGGGCCGGGACGTGCGGGCGGGGCGTCACGGGCCGACGAAGACCGCCTTCGCCCGCCAGTCCACCCCGTCCACGGCGGGACCGCTGACCGTGGTGAACGCGCCGGTGGGCGCGCCGCCGGCCCAGGCGGTCGAGGCGAGCGCCCCGGTCGAGCGGCTGACCCGGTACAGAGTGCCGCCGGCGAGGAGGATCCCCCCGCTGTCGGCGAAGCCGGTGACCCCCGCGACGGTGAACCGCTCGGCGCCGACCGCGCCGCTGTCCGGGGTGAACCAGCGCCAGAACAGGCCGCCCTGACCGGACAGGGTGTAGTAGAGCCGGCCGGCGGTGTAGAACATGCCGGTCACGTTGGGGATCTCCGGGTAGAAGTTGACGGTCGAGCCGACGTACGTCTGCCCCTGCGGGCCGGAGTCCGTCACCACCGTGTCCCAGTACGCGTCGTGGTACGGGTCGACGAGGCTCGGCGCGCCGAACGCGGACCCGTCGAAGGTGCGCCGCCACAGCGCCCCGTTCATCCCGTAGAACAGGGTGCCGCCGACCCAGAACGCCCCCTTGGCCGTGGACCAGGCGGTGGCGTCCGGGTTGGCCACCGTGGTCGCCGCGCCGACCGCGCCAGCCCCGTCGTACGACCGGGCCTGCACCTCGTCGCCGGTGCCGCCCGGCGGCGGGCCGGTCTTGACGATCTCGATCGCGTTGACGAGCGGGTTCTCCACGACGTGCCCGAAATCGATGTCGACCGTGCCGTCGCTGACGATCGTGTACGACCGCATCGCGCCGACGTTGTGGCCGACGCTCCCGGACAGGTCGAGGTTGTCGAGCACCAGCGTGCCGTCCAGCGTCACGTCGAACACGCGGGAGCCGGGGGCGGCCGTGCCGTCGTACCGGTTGGCCAGGTAGAGGCGGACCTCGACCTCGGTGCCCGCGGGAACCGGGAAGTCCCACTCCATCTCGGGGCCGCCTGCGCCGTCGTACCGCTCGTCGCTGTACAGCGCGGCCGGGGTTCCGGCCGGTACGGTGCCGTCCAGGCTGCCGACCGGGGCGAACCCGGCGACGCTGCTACCCGTGTTGTGGTACGGGCTGGGGTTGCCGCCGTCGTCGGCGCTCCAGTCGGGCCCGTTGTCGCTGGCCGCGACCACCGGTCCGCCCGCGTTGACCCGGTACAGCACGTTCGTCGGCACCGGCACGCCGGCCTGGTACACCGTGCCGGGCAGGCCGGCGGTGGTGGTCGGGTGCGGGGCCTTTCCGCCGGTCAGCGGGAAGAACGCGATCCGCTCGCGGCGGTACTGGAAGTTGCCGATCCAGGACTGGTCGGAGCCGAGCCAGAGGCCCTGCGGGGTCACCAGCAGCTCGGCGACGCCGTAGCCGCGCGGGTGCCGGCCCGGGTTCCAGGACAGCGGCAGGCCGTTGCGCGGGTCGAGGGCGGCGATGCTGGCCCGGCCGATCGCGCCGGCCTGCGCGGCGTCCGAGCCGAAGCTGTTGTTGACCCAGCGCAGGTGGCCGCCGACGTAGACGGCCTGCTCGCTGATCCCCACGGAGAGGAACGTGTCGCCCCCGGAGAAGTTGGCCCAGGTGGGCTCCTGTCCGTCGCCGGTGGCCGCGGCCTCCCAGCGGGTGGCGGTGTCGCAGAGCGTGCCGCCGTGCGCCGCGCCGGTGGTGACCACGACGAAGTAGCTGCCGTCCGGCGCGAAGGCGACGTCGCGCATGTACGTGTCGAACGTCCAGTACGAGCAGCGTGGGGTGTACCGGCTGGTGTTCCAGTCGGCCACGGTGGCCGACGCCGCGCCGAGGTCGAACCGCACGATCTGGTCGTGCAGCACCCCGTCGGCCTTGCGGAAGTTGCCGATCACCACGAGCTGGGTGCCGTCCGGGGAGACCGCCAGCTTCTCGGCGCCGACGCCGGCCTTGGCCCCGCTGACGCCGTCCCAGTTGTGGTTCTCGGTGAGGGCGGTGGTGAGGTAGCCGTCGAGCGCGCCGGTGCTGGCGTTGAGCGACGCGAGCCCGCCCCGCGGGTTCGCGTTTCCGGCGGTGGTGAAGATGCCGCCCACGAGCAGCCGGTTGCCGGCCACGGCGACGTCGTTGACCAGTCCGTTGAACGCGGGCCCGGTGAAGCTGGTGACCGTGGCGCCGGTGGCGACGTCGACCACCGCCACCTTGCGCCGGGTGACCCCGTTGACGGTGTTGAACTTGCCGGCCAGGTAGACGGTGCCGGCGGTCGGGCCGGCGGCCACGTCGTACACCTCGCCGTCGACGGCCGGCGCGAACGCCGTGTCCACCGTGCCGGTGGCCTTGTCGAAGGCGAGCACGTAGTTGCGGGTGATGTCCACGTCGGAGTTGCGGTTCTGGACCTTGGTGAACGAGCCCGCCGCGATGATCTTGGCCCCGGCGTCGTGGATGGCGAAGACGGTGCCGTCGACGATGTCCGGCGACGCGGCGGACGGGACGGCGGAGACCACCGTGGCGTGGTCGGGGGCGGCGTGCGCCGCCGTCGCGACGGAGAGGCCGACGGCGGTCAGGGCGACCGCGGTGAGCCCCGCCAGCGTGCGGCGGACCTGGGCCGAGGGATGGGTCACGGGCAACTCCCGGAGCAAATACGGACGAGAAGGAACGACCCCGCGCGGGTGGCGTGACCGCCGGCCCGGCCCGGGGCGCGCGTCGTGCACAGTGGTGCCACCACACCTTCGCCCATGGAGCATCCGGCGTCCAGGGGCGCGGTCCTTTCTGCCGTGACGGCGAACTACCGGTCCGTCACGCCGCGCCCGCCGTGGGCCGGCGCGGTCCCGGCCGGCGCCGCGTCGGCGGCGGGCAGGGTCACCGTGACCTCCAGGCCACCCCCGGGCTGGGCGACGACCCGTACGGTGCCGCCGTGCGCGTCGCAGACCGCCCGGACGATGGACAGCCCGAGCCCCGACCCCCGGGCGCCGGTGCGCTCCTGCCCGCCCCGCCGGAACGGCTCGAACAGCCCCGGCACGTCCGCCTGGTTCACCTCGAACCCGGTGTTCCCGACCACCAGCCAGGACGAGCGGCCGTCCGACCCGGTACGCACCCAGATCCGGCCCTGCAGGTGGTTGTAGCGGACGGCGTTCTCGATCAGGTTGCCGGCCAGCCGGTCGAGCAGGCCCGGGTCGCCGACCACCGGGGCGGGCGCCAGCGCGGTCTGCACCCGCAGCCCGATCCGCTCCACCTCGCGGCGCACGGCGGACAGGGCGTTGGCGGTGCCGGCGGCGAGGTCGCACTCGGTGCGCCGGCCCAGCCGCCGGCCCGCCTGGGCCTCGCTGCGGGCGAGCACCAGCAGCGCGTCGACCAGGCTGTTGGCCCGCTCGGAGGCGTCCCGGACCACGGTGGCCATCCGGCGGTACTCGGCGGCGTCCGCCTCGTCGTCGCTGAGTGTCACGTCGATCTCGGTACGCATCACGGCCAGCGGCGTCCGCAGCTCGTGCGAGGCGTTGGCGACGAACCGCTTCTGCGCCTCGAACGCGTCGGCGATCCGGTCCAGCATGGCGTCGAACGTCTTGGCCAGCTCGGCCACCTCGTCGTCCGCCCCGGACCAGCCGATCCGCTGGTCGAGAGTGGCCTCGCCCAGCCGCTGGGCGGTCGCGGTGACCTGGTGCAGGGGGCGCAGCGCCCGCCCGGCCACCGCGTACGCGCCGGCCACCCCGACGACGCTGATCGCCGCCAGCGCCACGAGGCCCTTGGCCAGCAGTTCCCGGGAGGCCGCGTCGACGAGCTGCCGCTGCCACGTCGCGGCGTCCAGGGACCGGCCGTCGGCCAGCACCACCGTGGTGCCGGGGAGCAGCTCGTCGGTGGGGCGCAGCGCGTCGCGCACCAGCAGCCAGGCGAGCAGCACCATGATCGCCCCGGCGCCCACCAGCAGCACCCCGTTGAGCAGCGTGAGCCGCAGCCGCAGCGTGGGCCGCAGCCTCGCACTCATCGGGATTCCTCGGCGGTGCGGTAGCCCGCCCCGACGACCGTCTCGATCAGCGGCGGGTCGCCGAGCTTCCTGCGCAGGGTCATCACGGTGACCCGGACGATCGTGGTGAACGGGTCGGTGTTGGCGTCCCAGACCCGCTCCAGCAGCTCCTCGCTGGAGACCACCGCCCCGCGTGCCTTCAGCAGCTCGCAGAGCACCCCGAACTCCTTGTTCGTCAGGTCGACGGGCGCGCCGCCGCGGGTCACCACCCGGCGGGCCGGATCCAGCACCAGGTCGGCGACGGCGAGCACCGGCGGGGCGGCCGGGGTGGCCCGCCGACCGAGCGCCTGCACCCGGGCCACCAGCTCGTCGAACGCGAACGGCTTGGGCAGGTAGTCGTCCGCGCCGAGCTGCAGCCCCTCGACCCGGTCGGCGACCGTGCCGCTGGCGGTGAGCATGAGCACCCGGGTCAGGGTGCCGGAGGTGGCCAGCTCGGCGCAGATCTGGTCGCCGTGCATGCCGGGCAGGTCGCGGTCGAGCACCACCACGTCGTACCGGGTGACGAACGCCATCTCGTGGCCGGTGTCCCCGTCGTACGCGACGTCGACCGCCATGCCGCGCTTGCGCAGCCCCCGCGCGATCGCGTCCGCGAGGTTGCGCTCGTCCTCGACCACCAGTACCCGCATACCCGACCTCCTCGCCCCGCACCTCCCGACAACCTAGTGCCGGCCGCCAAACCAGCGTCCCACCCGGCCGGACCGGGCCGTCGTCGGCGGGCACCGACGCCGGGCGTTGCAGAAAACCTTCAGGCACGGGATGCGGCTGCGGGATCCTGGTCGAGCTGCGCGGCTGGCACGGCGACGCCCCGGCCACCGGCTGGTACGAGCTGGGCCGCGCGCCGCCGCCGGGGACCGGGCCGGTTGGGGCACCGTGCTGGACGTGCCCCGGTACTCGCAGCGGCTGCACGGCGGGCCGGAGCGCCGCTGGGGCGGCGGCGGGGACTCCTGGTGCAGCCCCACCAGCGTCGCCATGGTGCTGGACTGCTGGGGCGCCGGCCCCACCCCCGACCGGTACGCGTGGGTCACGCCGGCCGGCCCCCGGCCGGCGGTGACGCACGCCGCCCGGCACTGCTACGACCCGGCCTTCGGCGGGGCGGGCAACTGGGCGTTCAACACCCCGTACGCGGCACGGCACGGGGTGGACGCGTTCGTCACCCGGCTGCGGTCGCTCGCCGAGGCGGGCGCGTTCGTGGCCGCCGGGGTGCCGCTCGTGCTCGACCCGTACGCCCCGGACGACGCCGGGGTCCGCCGGACCGTGGACCGGCACCGGTTCGAGGCGGCCTGGCAGGGCGGCAGCGGCGGGATCGTGTACGTGATCCGGCCGCCCGACGTGCCGCTGCCCCCGCCGCCCGCCCAGCCCAACTGGTAGCCGGGGCGGCCTGGTGGACTGCCGACCGGCCGGACGGCAGCGGGACGCACCGGCCCGGCCGGGTCCACAAGCACCCGCCTGTACGATGGCGCGTCGTGGCTCTGCCGGTGGATGAACCCTCGCTGAACTCCGATCCCGCCCCCGTCGCGGCGCCGGCCACGGCGGCCGGACCCGACACGGCGCCCGCTCCGCGGCCGCCCCGGCGCCGACCGGCCCGCGCCGACGTTCTGGCCATCGGAGCCTATGTGCTCCTCGGCGTCCTGGTGTGCCTGAACTACTGGGGGGACGTCCAGCACCGGGTGTCGTCGCACCTGCCGACCGACCACAGCTGGTTCGAGTGGCTCTTCGCGCACGGCGCGTACTCGGTGCTGCACCTGGAGAACCCGCTGTTCACCACCCGCCAGAACGCCCCCGACGGGGTGAACATGATGGCGAACACGTCCCTGCTCGGGGCCACCATCCCGCTCGCGCCGGTGACCCTCCTGTTCGGACCGCAGGTGACGTACGCCCTCTACCTGGGCGGGGCCCTCACCGCGACCGCCGCCACCTCGTACTGGATGCTCTCCCGGCACCTGGTGCGCTCGCGCGCGGCGGCGTTCCTCGGCGGGGCGTTCCTCGGCTTCGCGCCCGGCATCGTCCACCACGCCAACGGGCAGCCCAACTTCGTGTCGAACTACCTGCTGCCGGTGATCGTGGCCCGGGTGCTGCGGCTGGGCGAGCCGGAGCGGAGCTGGCGGCGCGACGGCATCGTGCTCGGGCTGCTGGTGGCGTACCAGATCTTCGTCAACGAGGAGATGCTGCTGCTCACGGCGCTGGCCTGCCTGGTGGTCGTGCTGGCGTACGCGGCGCAGCGGCCGCGCGCGGCCTGGGCCCGCGCCCGGGGCTTCCTGGCCGCGCTCGGCCTCGGCGGCGGGCTCACCCTGCTGCTGACGGCCTACCCGGTCTGGTTCCAGTTCAACGGCCCGCAGTCCTACCGGGGCCTGCAGGGCGGGGTGTTCCACAGCTGGGGCGAGGACCTGGTGGCGTTCGTCACGTTCCCGCGGGACACGATCGCCGGCGACGAGGCGGTGGAGAAGACCATCGGGCTGACCGAGCAGAACACCTGGTTCGGCTGGCCGCTGGTGCTGGTCGCGCTGGTCGCCCTGGTGCTGCTGGTCCGCCGGTCGCTGGCGGCCCGGATCGTGGCCGTGCTCGTCGTGGTCTTCAGCGTCGCCGCGATCGGCCCGGTCGTGCGGTTCGACGGGGTGGAGACCGACGTCGACGGGCCGTGGAGCCACATCCCGGACGACCTGCCGCTGGTCGAGATGATGATGCCCACCCGGCTGGCCCTGGTGGTGGCCGCCGCCGTCGGCGTGCTGCTCGCCCTGGCCTGGGACGCGCTGGCCCGCACCGGCGCGCCGCGGGTGCCGGCCCCCCGCACCCCCGAGGCGGCGATCGCGCCGGCCCGCGCCGCCGGGCCCGCCCGCCGCTGGCTGCGCCCGGTCGGGTACGCGGCCCTCGCGCTCGCCGTGCTGCCGCTGGTTCCCCGGCCGCTGCCGGCCCAGCACGTCGACCCGCCGCCGCACTTCATCACGGCCGGCGGCTGGCGGCCGTACGTGCCGGAGGGCCGGACGCTGGTGCCGGTGCCGATCCCCAGCAACGTGCACGGCCTGCCCACCCTGCGCTGGAGCGCCCTGACGGGGCACGAGTTCCCGGTCCCCGGCGGCTACTTCATCGGCCCGAACGAGCTCGGCGAGGGCACCTTCGGCGCGCCGAACCGGCCGACCAGCACGCTGATCTACTCCACCATGGACTCCGGCACCCTCCCCGCGCTGACCGAGGAGAACCGCCGGCAGGCGGTGGCCGACCTGCGCTACTGGCGGGCGTCCGTGGTGGTGCTCGGCGCGCACCCGAGGGAGGGGGTCCTGCGGGAGCTGATGACCGCGCTGCTCGGACCGCCCCAGCGGGTCGACGACGTCTGGCTCTGGGACGTCCGCCCCCTCGGGTGAGGAGGGCACCTGCTCGCACGAGGGGCGACGGGTGCGCCGCCCTGGTGGTCAGCCCGCCAGGGCGCGCACGTCCCAGACCCACGCGCCGTCGACCTCGCGGCCGGGCCCGACGAGCTGGTCGACCGTACGGCGGACCGCGTCGCCCCGGTGCAGGCCGCCCTGGACGAGCACCGCGGCCCGCCAGTGGCGCAGGTCGGCCACCGCCTGCCGGCGGTCCGCATCCGTCACCACCGGAACCTCGCCGGTCTCGGCCACCCGGCGCAGCAGCAGCGAGGTGGGGCGGTCCGGGGCGCCCCAGCGGGCTGTCGCGTCGCCGGCGGAGCGGGGCCCGATGAAGTAGCCGCCCGGCGCCGGGAAGGCCAGCCCGGTCCGGGCCGACCAGAACGTCGCCGGGCTCGCCCCCGCGCCGGTGACCGGGGGCACGGGCACCAGCGTCCGCCCGGCCGGGACGTACGGCCGCCAGCCGCCGTCGGCGACGAACGCGGGCACCGGCCACGCCGGCACCGCGCGGATCGGCGTCGGGGCGAGCGGGAGCAGCGCGGCCGCCACCGCCCCGCCCACAGCAGCCGCACCGGCGGGCCCCGGCGGCGGCCCCGGCGCCCGACCGGACCCGGTCCAGCGAGAGCGCCACGAGCACCCCCAGCACCGGTACGCAGATCAGCGCGAACCGGGCCGGCACCGCGAGGTCGAGCAGCGGCAGCCCGGACACCAGCCGGTACGGGCCGGGCAGCCCCGTCGACGTGCCGTCCACCCGGATCGTGGTGCCGAGCGAGAGCAGGGCGGCCAGCGTCCCGACCACGGCCAGGGCCCGGACCAGCGGCCGGCGCCACAGCCAGACCACGATCACCACGACGAGCACGAGCAGCCCCGGCCCGAAGAAGGAGTTCTCCTCGCTGGGGTTCGGCGCCAACAGCCCCGGCAGGTGGTCGTCTCCGAGCACCGTCTGCCGGGCGGACGCGACGAACGAGGCCGCGTCGAGCCGGAACCCCGGCGCGTCGAAGGGCACCCCCCGGTAGTGCCCCGGCCCGAAGAACTGGAACCACAGCGGGTACGCCAGCAGGGGCGCCGCCACCAGCGCGCCGACGCCGAGCCGGCCCAGGAACGCCGGCGCCAGCCGGCGCGCGGTCGCCCGGTCGGCGAGGGCGTACGCGAGGGCCAGCGTGCCGGCGGCGAGCGCCAGGAAGACCAGCACCTCCTCGCCGAGGAACGCCTGGTACGCCACCAGCAGCCCGAGCGCGACCCCGCGCCGGCGTACCCGGTCGGGGCCCGGATGGAAGACCAGCGCGAGGATCGGCGGCACCAGGAACTGGGCGGCCATGTGCAGGTGCGCGCCGGCCTGGGCGACCATGCCGGGGCGAACCCGCAGCACAGCCCGCCGACCGCCGCGGCGGCCCGGGAGCCCACCAGCCGGCGGGCGAGCAGGACGTACCAGGCGGTGGCGGTGCCGGCGAGGCAGCCGACCACGGCCACCAGGAAGGCCGTCTGGGTGCCGAACGCCAGCGTCACGGGGGTCAGCGGGACGCCCAGCCCCAGCACCGAGGTGTTGGCCATCAGGTTCACGCCGCCGTCCGGGGCGTTCAGCGCGGCGCTGTGCAGCGGGTTCTCCGCGCCGGTGACCGCGCGCGCGGCCCAGGCCAGCATCCACTCGAACAGCATCTGGTCGTTGTCCTGGTGGAACAGCCGGTCCGGACGGCCCCACTGGCCGATCGTGAGCAGCACCGCGAGGCCGAGGTAGCCGGCGACCACGGCCGCGTCGACGCCGCGCACCGGCCGGCGCGCCCACCGGCGGCCCCCGACGGCGCCGGGGCGGGGCCGGCGTCCACGGCGTGCGCGGGAACGGCCGGGGTGGCCATCACGCGGAGGCGTCGGTCAACGTCCGGACGTCCCAGACCCAGACGTCCAGTTCCCGGCGCGCCGGGCCGACGAGCTGCTCGACCGTACGCCGCAGCGGCTCGGCGTTGTGCTGGCCCACCGGGAGCACCAGGACGGCGGCCCGCCAGTGCCGCAGCTCGTCCAGCGAGCGGCGGCGCTGGCGGTCGTCGAGCTTCGGGGTCCGGCCGGTGGTGGACACCTCGTCCAGCAGCTCGCCGAGGCCGCTGGGCCGGCCGCCGAAGCGGCCCGGGTCGCCGGTGTTGCCGTTGCGCGGGGCGAGGAAGTAGCCGCCGGGGATCTTGAAGTCGAGGTTGGTGGACGCCGCCCAACGCATCCCGTGCGTGTTGCCCATGCTCGGCACCGGGATCGGCACCAGGGTCTGGTCCGGCCCGACGTACTCGCGCCACCGGTCGGCGGTGATGAAGTGCGGCACCGGCGGACGCGAGGTGACGTTCAGCGGCATCGGCGCGATCGGCAGCAGGGCCGCGACCAGGGTGCCGACCGTGAGCGTACGCACGGTGCGCGCGTCGGCCGGCCGCAGCGACCAGACCCGGTCGACCGCCAGCGCCAGCAGCACCCCGACCACCACCGCGGTGATCATGCCGAAGCGGGTGGGCACCACGGCGTCGAGCAGCGGCAGCCGCACCAGCCACTCCCACGGGCCGGTGAACAGCTCCCGGTCCCACCAGGAGACCCGCTCGCCGAGGGAGAGCACCGCGAAGAACACCCCGGTCGCCGCGAGCGCCCGGACCAGCGGCTCCCGGCGCAGCCAGAGCACGATGCCGACCGCCAGCAGCGCGAGGGTCCAGCCGAAGAAGGCGTTCTCCTCGGAGTAGTTCGGAGCCAGGTTGACGTTGGCCCGCTGGTGGCCGCCCAGCGTCGGCGAGCCGGGGGCGAAGAACGCGGCGATGTCGTTGCCGTAGTCACGGACCGCGTCGCTGAGCCCGTGGTATGCCATCGGCCCGGCGAACTGGACGTACAGCGGGTACGCCAGCAGCGACCCGGCCAGCAGGACGCAGACCGCCAGCGCGACGCCCAGCGGTCGCCACGCCGCCGACCACAGCGCCGGCCGCTGCACCAGCATCGCGGTCAGGAAGACCCCGCAGGCCAGCGCGGTGAAGAGCAGGATCTCCTCGTTGATGAACGCCTGCGCGGTGACCAGCAGGGCCAGCAGCGCGCCGTCGCGGACGGGCCGCCGCGACCGGGTGACGACCAGCACCCGCCACACGATGAACGGCAGCAGGAACTGGGAGATGATGTTCGGGTGCCAGCTGGCGTGCGAGAGCATGGCCGGCGAGAACCCGCAGAACCAGCCTCCGACGGCGGCCGCCAACGGGGTGCGTACGACGTGCCGGGAGAGCACCCGGTACCAGGCGGCGGCCGTCCCGGCGAGGCCGAGCGTGACCAGCACCACGAACGACACGGCCGGTCCGAACAGGAGGGTCACCGGCACCATCGGGATGCCGAGCGCCAGGATGGCCGTGTTGGCCATCAGGTTGACCCCGTCCGGGTAGTTGAACTGGTCGGTGTAGAACGGGAACTCCCCGTGCAGCACCACCCGGACCGAGTGGGCGAGGAAGAACTGCACCTGCGCCGGGTCGCTGCTGTAGAACGACGCGACCCGGCCGGCCGGGTCGGCCCAGATCTGGCTGGTCACCCAGAGCGCGGCGAGCAGGAACAGGCCGTAGACGGCGAGGTCACGCCGCCGGCTCGTCCACCGCCACCGCCGGCCGGCCCGGGCCGGGGACGTCGTGTCGTCGGCCCCGCCCACGGGCGGTTCCACAAGGGACGTCCGCTCGACCAGGGTGACCGGCGCGGACGGAACATCCGGGGGCTCGGCGAGGGCGGTGCCGGCCGGGGCCGCGGGGCCCACGGGAGCGTCGGGAACCAGCGGGGAGTCTCCACGGGGCTCGGCATGGGTCACAGTCGGCGGAGTCTACCGGAGCCGGACAATGGCCGGAAAACCACCGGTGAGTCCTATGTGGCCTGCCCCGGCCGCCCGCGCGACCGGCCGATGCGGCGGCAGGTGCCGCCCGACGGTCTCGTACCATGTAGGACGCGAATTCACGACCGGGCGACGCGATCGGGGGCGGATCAGGTGGCTGCAGTCCGCCGGCGCGGCAGAACGGCCACGGCACTGCTCGCCGTGCTGCTGGCCACGACGGCCTGCGGCCCCGTGGCCGACCGGAAGCTGGACGTCCTGCCCGTCGGCTACGACAGCCTGGACGGATCGCTGCGGGTGTGGCCCGCCCGGGGCGGGCTGGCCGGCGAGGCGGCCGCGACGGCGGCGGTCACCGAGGCCGTACGATCCTGGCGCTCCCCCGCCGACGACCGGGCCCACCTGCCCTCGTCGGGGATCCTCTGGTCCGGCGAGGTCGACGGCGTCCCGCTGGCCCTGGTCGCCGCGGACGTTCCGGGCGAGAGCGCCTCCTGGCTGCTGCAACTGACCCGCGACGGCGACCGGTACGCGGTTCGCCGGGCCGTCGAGTACACCGACCCCGGTTACCTCGTCTACTCCGACGTGCTGCCCGTGCAGACCGACCGGGGCCGGCGCTACCTGCTCTCGGGGCGGGTGGAGCGGCTGCTCGGGCCCAAGGGGCGGGCCCTGGCCAGCCGGGACGGGCTGACCGATCCGGCGGACGTGCCGGCCTGCCGGGCGGTGCCGCTGACCGCGACGCTGCGGGCCACCCAGTCGCTGCCGCGCGGCCGGGCCGCGGACCGCCTGCTCGACCTCGGTACGGCCACCATCGACCCCCGCTATCCCCTGGTCCGGGACGAGACCGGCTCCGGCCGGCGGGCCCTGGACGGCCTGGACACCTGCGTGCTCGCCGACGAGCAGGGGCCCTTCGGCAGCATCCCCCGCCGGATCGGCGACCGCGACGCGCCCCGCTCCGTGCCGGAGTCCTGGCCGTTGGGCAGGGTGAGCGTCCGCGCGCTCGGCGAAGTGGCCCTGGGCGGCGGCGACCCGGCCGGCCTGGAGCAGCTGAGCTGGGAGACCGACGCCGGCACGATGACAGCGGTGGTCTACCGGCCGGCCGATGATGGCGCGCCGGTGGTCTCACCGGCCGACCGGGCCAACCCGCTGCAGGCGTACGCGCTGCCGGTGCCGGGCCAGCCGCTGGTGGCGCTGACCTGGCGGTCCGACCGGTACAGCTCGCTGTCGGTGCCGCCGGGCACCCCCCGGCTGGTGGACCGGCCCGGGCTGGTGGTGGTGCCGCAGCCGACGGCCAAGTCGACGTTCAGCCTGGCCGGCGCCGAGAAGACGTACTACCGCTCGGTGGGCGGTCGCTGACCAGCACGGCCGGCTGACCCGGGAAGCCGGCCTCCCGTCCAGGGCGACGATGTCGGCGACACGGGGCCATCCCGAGCGGCTGCACCCCGCCATATCGGCGACACGGGCCCCGCCTCGACCCCCAAGGCGCCGAGACGAGACGGGGCCCGTGTCTCAGTTCGCGTCGCCCGCGGACAGGCGGACCGGCTCGACCGGCTGGGCGTCCAGGCCGGAGATCCACCCGGTGACGTCGCGGGCGACGTCCTGGGCGGTGAGGCGCAGGTCGGCGAGGATCTGCGCGCGGGTGCCGTGCGGATGCCAGGCGGCCGGCACGCCCAGGTCGCGCAGCGGCACCCGGACGTCGGCGTCCCGCATGGCCTGGGCGAGGGCGTCCCCGACGCCGCCGACGCGTACGCCGTCCTCGACCGTGACGACGAGGCGGTGCTCCGCGGCCAGCCCGACGAGCTCGGCCGGGACGGGGCGGACCCAGCGCGGGTCGACCACCGTCACGCCGTAGCCCTGCTCGGCGACCCGGGCGGCGACCTCCATGCCGAGTTGGCCGAACGCGCCGACCGCGACCAGCAGCACGTCGGTACGCGTCGACTCGCCCAGCACGTCGACCGTGCCGATCCGGCGCACGGCCGGCAGGTCGGCGGCGACGCCGCCGGTCGGGAACCGGACGATCGTGGGGCCGTCGTCCACGGCGACCGCCTCACGCAGCTCCTCGCGGAGGCTGGCGGCGTCGCGGGGGGCGGCGATGCGCAGGCCGGGCACCACGCCGAACACCGACATGTCCCACATGCCGTAGTGGCTCGGCCCGTCCGGGCCGGTGATGCCGGCCCGGTCCAGCACGAACGTCACCGGCAGCTTGTGCATCGCCACGTCCAGCAGGACCTGGTCGAAGGCCCGGTTGAGGAACGTCGCGTAGACCGCCACGACGGGGTGCAGGCCACCGAGGGCCAGGCCGGCCGCCGAGGTGGCGGCGTGCTGCTCGGCGATGCCGACGTCGTACACCCGGTTGGGGTACTTGCGGGCCAGCTTCGCGATGCCGGTCGGCTCCGCCATCGCGGCGGTGATGCCCACCACGTCGGGCCGCTCGTCGGCGATGGCGACCAGCTCGTCGGCGAAGACGTGCGTCCACTTCACCGACGGGGCGGCGGTCGCCTTGCCGGTGGCGATGTCGAAGGCGCCGGGGCCGTGGAAGCAGTCCGCCTCGTCCTCCTCGGCGGGGCGGTAGCCGTAGCCCTTGCGGGTGACGGCGTGCACGATCACCGGGCCGCCGAAGTTCTTCGCCGCGCGCAGCGCCGACTCGACGGCGGCCACGTCGTGGCCGTCGACCGGGCCGACGTACTTGATGCCCAGGTCCTCGAACATGGCCTGCGGGGCGACCGCGTCCTTGATGCCCTTCTTGACCGCGTGCAGCACCTCGTACATCGGCCTGCCGACCAGCGGGGTCGAGCCGAGGGCCTCCTTGACGGTGTCGAGCACCTTCTCGTAGCCGGGATTGAGCCGCAGCGCCGAGAGGTGGTCGGCGAGGCCGCCGATGGTCGGGGCGTACGACCGGCCGTTGTCGTTGACCACGATCACGAGGGGGTTGCCGGCGGTGGCGATGTTGTTCAGCGCCTCCCAGCACATGCCGCCGGTCAGCGCGCCGTCACCGACGACGGCGACCACGCCGCGCTGCTCGCCCCGCAGCGCGTACGCCTTGGCCAGGCCGTCGGCGTAGGACAGCGCGGTGGAGGCGTGCGAGTTCTCGATGACGTCGTGCTCGCTCTCGGCCTGGCTCGGGTAGCCGGAGAGGCCGCCGCGCTGGCGCAGCCGGTCGAAGCCGGCCTGCCGCCCGGTGATGATCTTGTGCACGTACGCCTGGTGCCCGGTGTCGAACAGGAAGCGGTCCCGCGGCGACTCGAAGACCCGGTGCATCGCCAGCGTCAGCTCGACCACGCCCAGGTTGGGGCCGACGTGCCCGCCGGTGCGGGAGACCTTGGCGATCAGGAAGTCGCGGATCTCGGCGGCGAGGATGTCCAGTTGTTCCCCGGACATTCTCTTCACGTCCTGCGGACCGCGCACCGTGGCCAGCAGCCGACCGTGGTTGGCCGTGTCCTCTTCAACACTCATGACCGAAGAGTCTATCGGCCGCCCGGCACCCCGCAGCCTGGCCGTGACTCCCGCCGCCTGATCGGGCGGACAGTCACACGGCTATGACCAGCCGCCGGGGCGGGGTCGCCGGCGGGGCGGACCGGGCCGGTCCGGCCGGCGTCCACGAGCCGAGCACGGCGGCCTCCCGGGCCCCGGTCACCGACGGGATCGCCCCCGGCAGGCCGTGCCAGGACAGCCACCCGAGCAGGGCGAACGCGTACGCCTCCTTGGCCTGGGTGGGCACGCCCAGCTCGTCGCTGGCGCGCAGCCGCCACCGCCCGTCGCCGAGGGCGGCCAGCCGCCGCCGCAGGGTGGGATTGCGCACCCCGCCGCCCGCGGCGACCACCTCGGCGACCCCGTGCCGGTCGCACTCGGCGGCGACCGTCCGGGCGGTCAGCTCGGTGAGCGTGGCCAGCACGTCGTCGGGGTCGACGGGGGCGCCGAGCGCGGCGAGCTTCGCGTCCAGGTAGCCGGCGTGGAACAGCTCCTTCCCGGTGGACTTCGGCGGCGGCGCGGCGTAGTACGGCTCGGCGAGCAGCAGCTCCAGCAGGCCCGGGTGGACCCGACCGGCCGCCGCGCGGGCCCCGTCGAGATCGCAGGGGCGGCCCAGGAACCGCCGGGCGGCCGCGTCGAGCAGCGCGTTTGCGGGACCCACGTCGTACCCGAGGACGGGGGCGGCCGGGGCGACCACGGTGAGGTTGGCGATGCCACCCAGGTTGAGCGCCGCCCGCGGCGGCCCGGACCCCGCCTGGAGCAGCAGCGCGTCGAACGCCGGGACCAGCGGCGCGCCCTGCCCGCCGGCCGCGACGTCGGCCGCGCGCAGGTCCGACAGCACCGGTACGCCCACCCGCGCCGCCACCCGGGCCGGCGCGCCGAGCTGGAGGGTGCCCCGCGCCCGCCCGCCCTCCACCCAGTGGAACACGGTCTGGCCCGGCGACACGACCGCGTCGACCCGCCCGCCGGCCAGCACGACGCCGCGCGCCGTCGCCTCGGCGAACACCTCGCCGAGGCGGTTGTCCAGCCGGCAGACCGCCTCGATGCTGGTGGGGTTGGGCGGCAGCAGCGCCCCGATCTCCGCCCGCAGCCCGTCGTCGTAGTCCAGGCTGACGTGGCCGAGCGGCCGCAGCCGCAGCGTCTCCCCCTCGACGGCGAACTCGGCCGCCACGACGTCCACCCCGTCGTACGACGTCCCCGACATCAACCCGACGATCCGCACGGGCTCACCGCCCCGTGCCGGCCGGCGGCAGCAGCAGGCCGACCAGCTCCACGTGCTGGGTCATCGGGAACAGGTCGAAGCCGCGCAGCTCCGCGAGCCGCCACCCGGCCCCGGCGAACGTCCGGACGTCCCGGGCGAAGGCGGCCGGGTCGCACGCCACGTACGCCACCGCGCGCGGGCACGCCACGACCAGGTCCCGCACCACCCGGGCGCCGGCCCCGGTGCGCGGCGGGTCCAGCACCACCAGGTCGACCGGGCCGGTGACCCGGCGGCGCGCCAGCGCGGTCTCCACCCGGGCCGCCACCACCTCGACCCGCGGCAGGTCCCGCAGGTTCTCCCGGGCGGCGGCCACGCCGTCCGCGGCGGACTCGACCAGGGTGATCCGGGCGTCCGGGCCGACCCGGCCGGCGAGCGCGGCGGCGAACAGCCCCGCCCCGCCGTAGAGGTCCCACGCCGACTCGCCCGGCCGCGGGTCGAGCAGGTCGAGCACCGCGTCGACCAGGGTGTCCGCCGCGGCGGGGTGCACCTGCCAGAAGCCGGACGCGGGCACGGTCCACTCGCGGCCGGCGGCCACCTCGCGTACGGCGGCCGGCCCGCTGACCGGGGTCGGCACCCCGTCGGCGAGCGCGGCGACGGTGACGTCCCCGCCGGTGGAGGCGACCGTCTCGACCGCGTCCGCGTCGGGCCAGCGGGCCCCGCTCGGGGGAAGCACCGGCAGCTCCTGGATCGCGGGGTGGGCGATCAGGCAGCGGTCGATCGGCACCACCTCGTGCGAGCGGTGCTTGAGCAGCCCGGCCCGGCCGGCGGCGTCGACGGCGTAGCGGACCCGGGACCGCCAGCCCAGCTGGCCGCCGGGCAGCGCCGCGACCCGGACCCCGAGCCGGTCGACCTCCGCCTCGGTGAGCCCGGCGAGCCGGGTGAGCTGCTCGCGGACCACCGCCGCCTTCCAGTCCAGCTGGGCCTCGGGGGCGACGTGCTGCAGGTCGCAGCCGCCGCAGCGGCCCGGCTTCGCGTACGGGCAGGGCGGCTCGACCCGCTGCGGCGCGGCGTCGAGCACCGTGACCGCGTCGGCCCGGACGAACCCCCGGTGCACCTCGGTCACCTCGGCCACCACCCGCTCACCCGGCAGCGCGTGCCGGACGAAGACCACCTGGCCGTCCACCCGGGCGACGCAGTGCCCGCCGGGGGCGACCGCGTCCACGGTCAGCTCGACCCGCTCGGCCTCCTCCAGGCCGCGCCGCTCGCCGTCGGCCGGCGGCGCCGACCGGGCCCCGCCGGCCTGACGCGTCAGCGGGTCGGCGGCAGAGGACGCCGGCCCGGCCCCGCCGGCCCGGTGCGCCGGCTCGGACCCGCCGCGCGGGCGCGTCACGGCCGGCCGCCGTCGGCCGGGCCGTCCTCGCGGCGGCGCGGGGCGGAGTCGATCGGCGGCACCTGCGGCGGCAGGGTGCTGCGGGGGGCGACCCGGGGGCCCCGGGCCGGTCCCCGGCTCAGCGTCGCGTCCAGCCGGCTCAGGTCCTTGCCGGCGGTCGACGCGAGCTGCCACGGCACGCTGGTCACCATCACGCCCGGCTCGAACAGCAGCCGCCCCTTCAACCTCAGCGCGCTCTGGTTGTGCAACAGGTTCTCCCACCAGCGACCGACGACGTACTCGGGGATGAAGACGGTGACCACGTCGCGCGGCGACTCCCGGCGGATGTTGGCCACGAACTCGATGATCGGCCGGGTGATCTCCCGGTACGGCGAGTCGATCACGGTCAGCGGCACCGGCAGCTCCCGCCGTTCCCAGTCGTCCTGGAGGTCACGGGTGTCCTTCTCGTCGACGTTGACCGTCACCGCGGTCAGCGTGTCCGGCCGGGTGGCCCGGGCGTACGCGATGGCCCGCAGGGTCGGCTGGTGCAGCTTGCTGACCAGCACGACGGCGTGGTTGCGGGCGGGCAGCACGCCCCGCACCTCGGTCGGCTCCAGCTCGGCGGCGACCCGGTCGTAGTGCCGGCGGATGGCCAGCATCAGCAGGTAGATCACGGCCATCGCGGCGATGGCGATCCACGCGCCGAGCAGGAACTTGGTGATCAGGACGATCACCAGCACGGTGCCGGTGAGCGCCATGCCGAAGCCGTTGATCGCCCGCGACCGGTGCATCCGACGGCGGGCCTCCGGGTCCCGCTCGGTGCGCAGGTGCCGGTTCCAGTGCCGGATCATGCCGGCCTGGGAGAGGGTGAACGAGACGAAGACGCCGACGATGTAGAGCTGGATCAGCCTGGTCACCTCGGCCTGGAAGCCGACGATCAGCACCACCGCGAAGACGGCGAGGAACACGATGCCGTTGGAGAACGCCAGCCGGTCGCCCCGGGTGTGCAGCTGCCGGGGCAGGTAGCGGTCCTGGGCGAGGATCGAGCCGAGCACCGGGAAGCCGTTGAACGCGGTGTTCGCGGCCAGGAAGAGGATCAGCGCGGTCATCCCGGCGACGACGTACAGCAGCACCGACCCGGCGCCGAAGACCGTCTCGCCGAGCTGGGTGGTGACGGTCTTCTGCACGTACCCGGCGGGGCCGGAGACGATCTGGGTCTTCGGGTCCTCCACGAACTGCAGGCCCGTGGCATGGGCCAGCAGGATGATCCCGACCAGCATGGACACCGCGATGGAGCCGAGCAGCAGCAGCGTGGTGGCGGCGTTGCGGCTCTTCGGCGCCTTGAACGCCGGCACGCCGTTGGAGATCGCCTCCACGCCGGTGAGCGCCGCGCACCCGGAGGAGAACGTGCGCAGCAGCAGGAAGACCAGGGCGAACCCGGCGACGCTGTGCTCGGCCTGGATCTCCAGCCCGGCGCTCGGGGCGCGCAGGTCGTGGCCGAGGACGAAGATCCGGACCAGGCCGGTGAGCAGCATCCCGCCGATGACGATGACGAAGCCGTACGTCGGGATGGCGAACGCGGTGCCGGACTCGCGCAGGCCGCGCAGGTTGATCGCGGTGAGCAGCACCACCGCGACGACCGCGATGAGCACCTTGTGGGTGGCCACGAACGGCACGACGGAGCCCAGGTTGGCCACCCCGGAGGAGACCGAGACAGCCACGGTGAGCACGTAGTCGACCAGCAGCGCGCTGGCCACCGCGACACCGGCCCGCGGCCCCAGGTTGACCGTGGCCACCTCGTAGTCGCCGCCGCCGGAGGGGTAGGCGTGCACGTTCTGCCGGTAGCTGGCGACGACCGTGAGCATCACCACGACCACGGCCAGGGCGATCCACGGCGAGAGCAGGTACGCCGACGCGCCCGCGATGGACAGCGTCAGCAGGATCTCGTCGGGGGCGTACGCGACGCTGGACAGCGCGTCGGAGGCGAAGACGGGCAGCGCGATGCGCTTCGGCAGGAGGGTGTGCTGGAGCCGGTCGGACCGGAACGGTCGACCGAGGAGAAGCCGCTTCAGCAGCGAGGTGGGACTGGCCACAAGCGCTAAGGGTACGACCATCGGGGCGTGGTCGAGGGGGTGGCTGATCACGGGGGCCGGGCCCGGGCGCGGTACCGTCGTCCCCCGCTGGCGTGCGGAACGTGGCAGGCTCGCAGTGCAGCGGGTGCGCGCACCTTGGGAGGGACACCGTGCATGTCGTGATCATGGGCTGCGGCCGGGTCGGCTCGACCCTCGCCCACAGCCTGGAGTCCCGGGGGCACTCGGTCGCGGTGATCGACCAGGACGCCGACGCCTTCCGCCGGCTCAGCCCCGACTTCGCCGGCATCACCGTCACCGGTGCCGGCTTCGACGGCGAGGTGCTGCGGCAGGCCGGCATCGAGCGGGCGGACGCCTTCGCCGCGGTCTCCAGCGGCGACAACTCCAACATCATCTCCGCCCGGCTGGCCCGCGAGACGTTCGGCGTCTCCCGGGTGGCCGCCCGGATCTACGACCAGCGCCGGGCGCAGGTCTACGAGCGGCTGGGCATCCCGACCGTCGCCACCGTGCGGTGGACCGCCGACCGGATGCTGCGGCACCTGGTCCCGGAGGGCAACGTCGAGATCTTCCGGGACCCGACCAGCACGGTCTCGATCATCGAGGTGCCCGTACACAAGGACTGGATCGGGCGCCCGCTGCGGGCGCTGGAGGAGACGGCCGGGGCGCGGGTGGCCTACCTGACCCGCTTCGGCATCGGCACGCTGCCCACCGGGTCCAGCGTCGTGCAGGAGGGCGACCAGGTCTTCATGCTGGTCACCGACGACATCATGGCGTCGGTCACGTCGGCGGCCGGGAGCCCGCCGGAAGGAGCGCACTAGAGATGCGGATCGCCATCGCCGGCGCCGGAAACGTGGGCCGCTCGATCGCCCAGGAACTGATCGACAACGGCCACCAGGTGATGCTCATCGAACGCCAGCCCAAGATGCTCCGGCCGGACCGGGTGCCCGCCGCCGACTGGGTGCTCGCGGACGCCTGCGAGCTGGCCAGCCTGGAGGAGGCCAACCTCGCCGGCTGCGACGTGGTCGTCGCCGCGACCGGGGACGACAAGGCCAACCTGGTGGTGTCGCTGCTGGCCAAGACCGAGTTCGCGGTGCCCCGGGTGGTGGCCCGGGTCAACCGCGCCGAGAACGAGTGGCTGTTCACCGAGCAGTGGGGGGTCGACGTCGCGGTGAGCAAGCCGCGGGTGATGGCGGCCCTGGTCGAGGAGGCGGTGACGGTCGGCGACCTGGTCCGGCTGATGACGTTCCGGCAGGGCGAGGCGAACCTGGTCGAGATCACCCTGCCGCCCACCGCCCCGTACGTGGGACAGCCGATCCACGCCGTGCCGCTGCCCCGGGACGCCGCGCTCGTGGCGATCCTGCGCGGCAAGCGGGTGCTGGTGCCCAGCCCGGACGACCCGATCGAGGCCGGTGACGAGCTGATCTTCGTCTGTACGGCCGAGGTCGAGGACGACGTCCGCGCGGTGATCCTCGGCGCGGACAGCGTGGAGCGCACCCGCGGCGCGAGCTGAGCGGGTCAGCTGCCGGGCAGCGGCTCCGGTGCCGGCGTCTCGCGGGTGACCCGACGCACCGTCCACACGGTGATCAGCAGCAGCAGCGCGTACGGCGGGTAGCCGAGCAGCAGCCGGGCGACGCCCAGCGCCGTGTCCTGGTGGGCGAGGTAGAGCCCGGCCTGCACGCCGACCTTGGCCAGCCACACCACGCCCCAGAGCACGGTGAGCTGGGTGAAGGTGCGCACCAGCCGGGGGTCGTCGCGCCAGTCCGAGCGGCCCTTGGCCACCAGCACCGACCAGAGCCAGCCCACCAGGGGCTGCCGGATCGCCGCGGAGAGCAGCAGCACCAGGCCGTAGCCGATGCCGTACAGGATGCCGGGGAGGTAGAAGTCCCGCTCGTCGCCCGTGCGCAGCGCGATGAACGCGCCGATGCCGACGCCGAACAGGCCGTTGAGCGCGTGCCGGACCGGCCGGCGCTGGGCCAGCCGCAGGCCGGCGATGAGCAGCGCCGTGGCCACCGAGGCGACGATCGCGGGACGCAGCTCGCCGACGATGTTGGCGACCACGAAGACGACCACGGGGATGCTCGACTCGACCAGGCCCCGCCAGCCCCCGAGCTGGTCGGCCATCTGCTCGGCGAGCGTCGGCAGGCGTTCCTCCTCGGGGCCGCTCTCCGGCTCCGTCGCCCGGTCCTGTCCCGTGGTCATCGCGTGTCTCCCGTCCGCGGCGCCCGCGCCGTCACCTCGGCGACTCCAGCTCGTAGTACGGGTTGTAGATGACCTTGCGGTCGTCCCGCACCGCCACCCGCCCCCGGGCGGTCAGGTGCCGCCCCGGCTCGATGCCGGCGATGTGCCGCCGCCCGAGCCAGACCAACGTCACCACGTCGCTGCCGTCGTACAGGTCGGCCTCCAGGGTGGGCAGGTTGGTCCTGGGAGTGTAGACCACGGTGCGCAGCCGGCCGGTGACGGAGACCACCTGACCGCGCGTACACTGCCGGGCCGGCATCCCGCCGGACTCCGCGCTCTCCCGGCGCAACTCCTGCGCCTCGATCTCCGCCTCGCTCGCGGTGAGCCGGTGCAGGAGCCGCCGCAGCGACACCCTGCTGCCCTCGTCGGTCGTCATGACCTCCGCGTCACCCTCTCCTGGGGCTGGCCGGCCGCGCCGGCACCGTACGGCCCGGCGTGTCGGGGCCGTGCCGCCAGCGTACGCCGAGCGGCGCGGGACGCGGGGTCGGCCGCACGCCCGGCAACCGGGCCGGCCGCACGCCGGAGACCGGCCGCGCCGGCGCTGGGCCGACGGGCCGGTTCCGGGCCGGTACGGCTCAGGCCTGGCGCGGGGCCGGGGCGGCCTCGGCGTCCTCGCCGTCGGGGCCGGCCTGCTCGGCGACCTCGCGGGGCAGCCGCAGCGGCAGCGGCTCGCGCACCGGCTTCGCCTCCTGACCGCGGTCGACGACCAGCCCGTCCAGAACCTCGCGCAGCGGGCCGGCGGCGGCCGGGTCGGCGGCCGCCTCGCCCTGGTAGACGCCGCGGACCATCCAGCGCGGCCCGTCGACGCCGACGAACCGCAGGTCGGTCACGCCGTCCGGGGTGCGCACCCGGGCGCGCAGCTCCGTGCCGTACTCGCCCTGGTGCTCCTGCGCCGCCGCGCCGTCGTTGAACAGCGACTGGCGGATCTCCTCGCGCACCTCGTCCCAGATGCCCTCGGAGCGCGGCGCGGCGAAGACGCCGAGCTGGAGCGCGCTCTGGCCGTGCACCAGCACGACCTGCTGGATCACGCCCTGCGGGTCGGCCTGGACCCGCACCTCCACGTCGGGCACCGCCGGGATCTGCAGGCTGCCCAGGTCGAGCCGCTGCACCCCGTCGGGGGCCTCGGAGACGTCGTACGGCCCGCGCGCCGAAACCGCCGACTCCTCGGCGTCGTGCCCGGCGACGGACTCCGCGGCCCGCTCGTCACGGGCGTGCCGCCCGCCACCGGCCCGCTTTCGGGAGAAGATCACTGCGCCCACCCTCCGCTGTTCGCACTCACCCTGCCACCTCTTCCGGCTGCCCGCTCGCCCGCTCCGCAGGCGGCGGGACGAGCCCGGCGTGCCCGCCGGTCGAGCCGTGCCCGCCGACACCCCGCCGGGACGGCGGCAGCTCGGCCACCGGCTGGAAATCGACCCGCTCCACCCGCTGGACAACGAGCTGCGCGATCCGATCGCCACGGGTGATCTTCGCCGATGTCGTCCGATCGTGGTTGATCAGGTTGACCAGGATCTCACCCCGGTAGCCGGCGTCGACCGTACCGGGCGCGTTGAGCACCGTCACGCCGAGCCTGGCCGCCAACCCCGAACGGGGGTGCACCAGGCCCACGTACCCCTCGGGGAGGGCGATCGCCACACCGGTCGGGACCAGGGCCCGGCCGCCGGGAGGCAGCTCCACGTCCGCGGCGGCCACCAGGTCCGCGCCGGCGTCGCCGGGATGGGCGTACGCCGGCAGCGGCAGCTCCGGGTCCAACTGTCGTACGGGCACGGGCACGTCGATCACGGTCTCCCTCTTCCGTCCGGTTCGCGGGGTGACCCTGCCATCCTGCCGGGTCCGCCGCCCGTCGCGCGCCGTACCCTGACAGGAGTGAGCCTGTCGTCCTCCCCGCCGGCGTCCCCGGGCGCGACCACCGCGTACTCCGAGCGGCTCGACCTGCCGTGGTGGCTGTGGCTGGCCGGCGTGGCCGTCGGCGGCTTCCTCGCCGTCGAGCTGTGGCTGGGCGCGGACGGCGTCCGCGCCTGGCTGCCGTTCGTGGTGCTGCTGCCGGCGGCCGTGGCCGCCCTGTGGTGGCTGGGCCGGATCCGCGTCGCCGTGACGGACGGGGAGCTGCGGGTGGACGACGCCCGGCTGCCGGTGCGGTTCGTCGCCGACGCGGTCCCGCTGGACGCCGCCGGCCGGCGCGAGGTGCTCGGCGTCGGCGCCGACCCGCTGGCCTTCGTGGTGCAGCGGCCGTGGATTCCCGGCGCGGTGCAGGTGGTGCTGGACGACCCCGCCGACCCGACGCCGTTCTGGGTGGTCAGCAGCCGCGACCCGGTGCGGCTCGCCTCAGCGCTCGTGGCGGCCCGCAACGTGAAGCGCGAGGAGTGAGCCGGGTTTGCGAGCCCCGCAGTCGCGAACCACGAAACCAACGTGAAGCGCGAGGAGTGAGCCGGGGACTCAGGGCAGCGCGGGCGGGGGGCCGGGCAGGGCCCGGCGCTGCCGGCGCAGGTCCTTCCGGAGCTGGTCGGCCAGCGACCGGGTGGCCCGCCGGTTGAGGTAGCTGGCCACGGCCGCCCCGGTGAGCAGCGGGCCGAGCGTGGTCACGTTGCGACCGAACCGCCGCAGCAGGGTGTCGCGCAGCTCCTTGCGGGCCGCCGTGCCGAGTACCGCGCCGACGCCCACCCCCGGCGTCATCGGGTTGATTCCCCGCTGGCTGGCCCAGGACTGCACCAGGGCCACCGCGCGCTGGGTCCCGCCGGGGGGCAGCGGGACCCCGTACACCTCGTGCAGCTCGCCGATCAGCTTCAGCTCCACCGCGACCACCGCGACCGTCTCGGCGGCCAGCAGCACGGGCGCGGAGAGCAGCGCCGGGGTGACCGTCCACTCGACGGCGGCCACGCCCCCGCCGGCCGCCCCGATGCCCGCGGTCGTCCGGGCCGCGTTGCGGACCAGCCGGTCGGCGATGGCGTCGTCGTCGAGGCCGGGAAAGTGCCGGCGCAGCGTGGCCAGGTCGCGGATCGGGACGTGCGGGGCGATCTCGGCCACCGTCTCCGTCATCCAGCGGAGGGCGGCCCTCGGCTTGAACAGGTCGGCGATGCCACGGGCCCGGGCCTGGCCGACCAGCCGGGTCAGCAGCTGCCGCCGTCGGGCGGGCGCGATGTCGTCCGCGGTCAGCGCGGCGACCGTGGCGCCCAGTTCCTCGGCGTCGTGGGTCGACTCGCCGAGCGCCGGGGCGGGGTCGGCGCCCGGTCCCCCCGGGCCCGTGCCGTGCTGCCCGCCCCTGCCCGCGTCGCTGCGCTCACCCATGGCTCGCCCTCCCGGAAACCCGTCGGCGTGGAAGCTGCCCAGTCGAGTCAAGCAGTTCGCCGCCACCGGCGCACGGCGTCCCGTCGGGGAGTCGGCGGTCCACGTCCCCGTCGGCGGGCCCGCCGACGGACCGGCCGACGGGCCGCCCCAGGGCCGCGCCAGCAGGGCGCGGTCAGACCGGCGCGGAGGCCGCGCCACCAGGGCGGTCGGACTGGCGCGGAGGCGGCGGTCAGCCGGCGGGGTCGGACGGTCAACGGTGGCAGGTGGCGACAGCGGCGGCCCCGCCGAGGAGGCCGCCGCCGGTGTCCCCCGTCATGCTCAGACGCACTCGCGGCAGATCAGCTCGCCGTTGCGCTCGACCGCCAACTGGCTACGGTGGTGGACCAGGAAGCAGCGGGCGCACCGAAACTCGTCCTGCTGCATCGGTAGCACCTTGACCGTGAGCTCCTCGTCGGCCAGGTCGGCACCGGGGAGCTCGAAGCTCTCGGCGACCTCCGCCTCGTCGACGTCCACGGCACCCGACTGTGAGTCGACGCGCCGTGCCTTGAGCTCTTCCAGGCTGTCCTCGCCGAGGTCGACCTCGTCGCGACGCGGGGCGTCGTAGTCGGTGGCCATCGGTTTCACTCTCCCATGTCGATATGGTCGCTTCCGGTTTTAACGCCGGACGACGCTGTTTCAGTTCCGCTGGCCGGCCACCAATGTGTGTCGGTCACCCGACCCGACCCCGGCCGGACCGGGGCCGCCAGAGAAACTCCCCCGGCGAGCGCGGTACCTTACCCCCCTCTGGGCGAGGCATGTATACCGCCCTCGCGGCTCAGATGTACGCCCCAGCACTCGAAGTTGTTCCCAATGTGACTCAGGCGACACGAAGATAGGGGTAGTAGTACCCGGTTGCCGGTCGGCGCGCCGGCATGTCGGACTGTTTCCACGCGACGGCCGGACAACCGTTAACCTCAGCGGCGTACTCGACGGCCGGCGGGTGGCCCGACCGCTCGCGGCCGCCGCCACCCACCACCGCCCGGGGAGCGTCCAGATGAGCTTTGCGCGAGTGCGAGCACTCGTTGTCGTCGGCCTGCTGGCGGTCGTCGCACTGACCTTCGTGGTCGTGGCCGTGATCCGCGACACCCAGAGCGTGGCCGGCCAGGCCGCCGGGTGCCCCGACGGCGCACCCCTGGCCGACCTCAGCCTCCGCGAGTACAAGGACGTGAAGATCAACGTCTACAACGCCACCGACCAGGTGGGCCTGGCCGCCAGCGTCGCGGACGACTTCCGCAACCGCAAGTTCCAGGTGAAGAAGACGGCCACCGAGGCCAAGCAGGTCGACGAGGTCGCCATCCTGCGGTACGGCCCGAAGGGTGTCGGCTCGGCGCACCTGCTGCGCGCCTTCTTCCTCGACAACGCCACCCCCGTGTACGACGCGGCACGCAAGGACGACACCGTCGACGTGGTGCTGGGCAACGGCTTCCAGCAGTTGGCCACCACCACCGAGGTCAACCAGTCCCTCGGCGACCTGGGCTCCCCGGACCTGCCCGCCGGCGCCTGCCCGATGCCCGCCAAGAAGTGACCCCGCCCGGCGCAGCAGAGTGACCCCGCCGGGCCCGGGTCAGGGCCCGCCGGCGGCGTCGAGCGCGGCGAGCCGGTCGTGCAGCGGCGGGAACAGCGCCGGCGGCGCGGCGATCAGCAGCTCCGGCCCGGCCGGCAGGCCACCCAGCCCGGCGACCCGCAGCCCGGCCTCGGTGGCCACCAGCGCCCCGGCCGCGTGGTCCCACGCGGCCAGTCCCTTCTCGTAGTAGACGTCCACCCGCCCCTCGGCGGCCAGGCACAGGTCCAGGGCGGCGGCGCCGAGCCGGCGGATGTCCCGCACGTGCGGGATCAACTCGGCGACCACCCGGGCCTGGTGCGCGCGCCGCCGCGGGTCGTAGCCGAACCCGGTGGCGACTAGCGCCTGACCCAGGTCGGTCTCGCCCGAGCAGCGCAGCCGCTCCCCCGCGCGCCAGGCGCCGCCGCCGGCCGTGGCCGTCCACTCCTCGCCGGTGTACAGGTTGCGCACCACCCCGGCGACCACCTCGCCGTCCACCTCGGCGGCCACCGAGACCGCGCAGTGCGGCAGCCCGTACAGGTAGTTGACGGTGCCGTCGATCGGGTCGACGATCCACCGCACCCCGCTGCCCGCCTCACCGGCCGCGCTCCCGCCGTACTCCTCGCCGAGCACGGAGTCGTCGGGGCGGAGCGTCGCCAGCGCGTCGAGGATCTGCCGCTCGACCGCCCGGTCGGCGGCGGTGACCACGTCGGTGACGGTGGTCTTGGTCGCGGCGACGAAGACCCCCTCGGCGCGCATCCGGTACGCGGTGTCCGCCGCGTCCCGGGCGACGTCGGTCGCGATCTTGAGCAGTTCCTGCGGCGTCGGCACCGAACTGGTCACGGTCCGCTCCCTTTCGCATGCCGGTCCGTGGGTGGATGAGACACGGGCAGGTTCCCGAAGAACAACGGTTGTCGACGTCAGGCGATGCCCTGACCGAACGTGCCCGCCGTCTCATCATTGCCCATCCCGCCCTGACGGCGGACGCCGGTCCGCCCCGCTGGGATCCGAATTCCAACTCGCCACACACGTCGCGAAGCGGGGGAAAAATGGCGTGCGGCGCGGCCCGAGGCTGGCGTGGTGCACGGATCGGACGGGCGGTCCCGCTTCGCGCGCCGTCTGCGCCGTCTCCACCACCGACCGCGGCGGCGCCTATAATCCTTACAAAGTCCACATCTGCGCCGAATCGGCGGCCCACGCCGCCGTTACGCGTGCGGCGGCGGATGATCGCCGCAGACGGCGTTACAATTCACCCCTGCCCACGCGCCACGGACCGCCAACGACCGGCCGGCCCGGGACACGGGGGTCCCTCAACCACATCGCCCGGCACCGCGCCCCACGCCGCGCCGGACGATCCGGCCGTGCTCGCTCTTCGCCTCCGGAAGGTCATTCGTGACAGAACCCCGCCAGACCGGCGCCGACGTTCGCTCGCTCACCGACACCCTGATCGCCCACGCGCAGAGCGCCGGCGGCCAGCTCACGTCGGCTCAGCTCGCGCGCACCGTCGAGTCCGCCGAGGTGACTCCGGCCCAGGCCAAGAAGATCCTGCGTGCGCTCGCGGAAGCGGGGGTGACCGTGGTCGTGGACGGCTCGACCAGCCCGCGTCGCCGCGTCGCCGCCGCCCGGTCCGCAACCCCGGCGTCCCGGGCCACCACCGCCAAGACCACCAAGAAGGCCGCCCCGCCGGCCCCGAAGCAGGCCCCCGCCGTCGACGAGGTTCCCACCCCGGCGCCGCGGAAGGCCGCCCCGCGCAAGGCCACGACCGACGCGGTCGCCAAGGCGGCCGTGCCGGCGAAGGCGACGAAGCCCACCCGGGCCACCAAGGCCACCGTCGCCGCCGCGGGCAAGCAGCCCGCCAAGGCCGCCACGAAGGCCAAGGGCGGCGACCCCGCCGAGGGTGACATCGACCCGGAGGAGTTGGCCGCCGAGATCGAGGACGTGGTGGTCGAGGAGCCGGCCGAGCTGACCCAGGCCGCCGAGGCCGACGCCGCCAACTCGGCCACGGACAACGACTTCGAGTGGGACGACGAGGAGTCCGAGGCGCTCAAGCAGGCGCGCCGCGACGCCGAGCTGACCGCGTCCGCCGACTCCGTCCGGGCGTACCTGAAGCAGATCGGCAAGGTCCCCCTGCTCAACGCCGAGCAGGAGGTGGAGCTGGCAAAGCGGATCGAGGCCGGCCTCTACGCCGCCGAGCGGCTGCGCGCCGCCGACGAGGGCGAGGAGAAGCTGACCCGCGAGATGCAGCGCGACCTGCTCTGGATCTCCCGGGACGGCGAGCGGGCGAAGAACCACCTGTTGGAGGCCAACCTCCGGCTGGTGGTGTCGCTGGCCAAGCGGTACACGGGCCGCGGCATGGCGTTCCTCGACCTGATCCAGGAGGGCAACCTCGGCCTGATCCGGGCGGTCGAGAAGTTCGACTACACCAAGGGCTACAAGTTCTCCACGTACGCCACCTGGTGGATCCGGCAGGCGATCACCCGGGCCATGGCCGACCAGGCCCGCACCATCCGTATCCCGGTGCACATGGTCGAGGTGATCAACAAGCTCGGCCGGATACAGCGCGAGCTGCTCCAGGACCTGGGCCGCGAGCCCACGCCGGAGGAGCTGGCCAAGGAGATGGACATCACACCGGAGAAGGTGCTGGAGATCCAGCAGTACGCCCGGGAGCCCATCTCGCTCGACCAGACCATCGGCGACGAGGGCGACAGCCAGCTCGGCGACTTCATCGAGGACTCGGAGGCCGTGGTCGCGGTCGACGCCGTCTCGTTCTCGCTGCTGCAGGACCAGCTCCAGCAGGTGCTGCAGACGCTGTCCGAGCGGGAGGCGGGGGTGGTCCGGCTGCGGTTCGGCCTGACCGACGGCCAGCCGCGGACCCTGGACGAGATCGGCCAGGTCTACGGCGTGACCCGGGAGCGAATCCGGCAGATCGAGTCGAAGACGATGTCGAAGCTGCGCCACCCGTCCCGTTCGCAGGTGCTCCGCGACTACCTGGACTGACCGGATTCGTCAACCAAACGTGTCGCTTTGATCA
Organism: Micromonospora olivasterospora; assembly: GCF_007830265.1. Classification (NCBI taxonomy): domain Bacteria; kingdom Bacillati; phylum Actinomycetota; class Actinomycetes; order Micromonosporales; family Micromonosporaceae; genus Micromonospora; species Micromonospora olivasterospora. The sequence continues at coordinate 4,336,609 of NZ_VLKE01000001.1, read as the reverse complement.
CCAGGCGTGCAACACCGCATCGCGATCACTCGGTTGCACGATTGTGATCGTTGGCGTGGCACCCTTGGGGCACGGCACACTGTTGCTGCCATGTGTGACCTCGGTCCCCCGCGGGCACACAGGGAAGGCAGGGCCCGAGTTGGGTGTTGCACGATAGGTGAGCAACGACCGAAGAGATTGTTCATCGGTGACGACCAGAGGAGGAAGGCGATGACCCCGACCCTCACGCCGCCGCCCGAGACGGTGAGCCCCCCGGCCGCCGATGAACGGTGCGACCGCTGCAACGCTGCCGGCAAGCTCCGTATCACTCTGGCTGGCGGAAGCGAGCTGGTGTTCTGTGGGCACCACGCGAACAAGTACGCGGAGGATCTCGTCAAGATCACCGTACGGTACGCGACGGACCCCGAGTTCAACTGGCGTGGCGCCGACCTGATGGCGAACTGAGTCACGCCGGACACATAGCCGAACGGAGGGCTCCCACGGGGGCCCTCCGTTCGGCTTTTGCGCCCCGCCCCGGGCCACCCTCCCGGCCTCGTCCGCGGGTCCCACGGCAGCTCGCCCGCGGTGATCAAGAGGTTTGCGTCGGAATCGCCGCCCGCGTCGACACAAAGCTCTTGATCACCCCATCGCGGCGCGGACCGGCCCGCGGGGAACCGCGCGAGGCGTATGGCACCTCGACGTCGGTGTGCCATGGGTGTCCGAGCGCCGCCATGTCGCCGACATCGAGCCGATCAAGATCGGCGGCCGCCCTCGGGGGATCAGAGGGTCTGGACCGTGGCGATGCGTTCCTCGAGCTGCTCGATCGTGGCCTGGGCGCTCGGCGGGCCGCCGCAGAGGCGGCGCAGCTCGGCGTGGATCTTGCCGTGCGGCAGCCCGGTGCGGTGGTGCCGGGCGGCCACGAGGGCGTTGAGTTGGCGCCGGAGCGCCACCCGGCGCTGCGCGGCACTCATCGGCGCGGGCGGCGCCGCCGGGGCCGCAGCGGCCGGCTCGGCGGCCCGTTGGGCGGCCCGGCGGCGCTGCGCCGCCAACTGCTCGGCCTGCCGCTTGCTCAGCAGCAGCGAGACCTCGTCGGCGGTGAGCAGGCCGGGCAGACCCAGGTACTCCTGCTCCTCCGGCGTGCCGGCCTGCGCGGCCGTGCCGAAGGACGCGCCGTCGAAGATCACCTGGTCCAGCTCGGCAGTGGCCGACAGGGCGGTGAACCGCTTCTCCAGCTCGCCGCTGGCCTGCTCGTCGCGCTGGGCGCGCTCCAGCAGCCCGTCCTCGAAGCCGTCGTCCTTCGGCTTGCCGAGCACGTGGTCGCGCTCGGCCTCCATCTCGCTGGCCAGGCCGAGCAGGTGCGGCACGCTCGGCAGGAACACCGAGGCTATCTCCCCCGGGCGGCGCGCCCGGACGAACCGGCCGATCGCCTGGGCGAAGTACAGCGGCGTGCTGGCGCTCGTGGCGTAGACGCCGACCGCCAGCCGCGGGATGTCCACGCCCTCGGAGACCATCCGGACCGCGACCAGCCACCGCTGCTCGGACGCCGCGAACGCCGCGATCCGGGCGGAGGCGCCCTGGTCGTCCGAGAGCACCACGGCGGCCTTCTCGCCGGTCACCTGCTCGATCAGCTTCGCGTACGAGCGGGCGTTCTGCTGGTCGCTGGCGATGACCAGGCCGCCGGCGTCGACCATGCCCGCCTCGCGCAGCACGCTCAGGCGGGCGTCGGCGGCCCGCAGCACCTGCGGCATCCAGTCACCGGCCGGGTCCAGCGCCGTACGCCACGCCTGGGCGATCAGGTCCTGCGTCATCGGCTCGCCCAGCCGGGCTGCCAGTTCGTCGCCGGCGTTGGTCCGCCACCGGGTCTCCCCGGAGTACGCCAGGAACAGCACCGGCCGCACCACGCCGTCGCGCAGCGCGTCGGAGTACCCGTAGACCGCGTCGGCGCGGGACCGCAGCAGGCCGTCGCCGCCCCGCTCGTACGTGACGAACGGGATCGGGTTGTCGTCGGAGCGGAACGGGGTGCCGGTGAGCATCAGCCGGCGTACGGCGGGCTCGAACGCCGCCTTCACGCCGTCGCCCCAGGTACGCGAGTCGCCGGCGTGGTGGATCTCGTCGAGGATGACCAGGGTGCGCCGGGTCATGGTGCGCCGGCGGTGCACCTGCGGCGCCATGCCGACCTGGGCGTAGGTGACCACGGCGCCGTGGAAGTCGGCCGCGGAGTGCAGGTCGGCGTTGCGGAACGCGGCGTCGAGCTGGATGCCGACCCGGGCGGCCGACTCGGCCCACTGCGTCTTGAGGTGCTCGGTGGGGGCGACCACCGTGACCGCCTCCACCGTGCCGTCGGCGAGCAGCTCGGCGGCGATCCGCAGGGCGAAGGTGGTCTTGCCGGCCCCAGGGGTCGCGACCGCGGTGAAGTCCTCGGCGCGCCGCCGCAGGTACTCCACCAGCGCCTTGCGTTGCCAGGAGCGCAGGGGCGGGAACGTCTCGAGCACCGGCGTCCGGGCTGCCACGCGTCAGGCTCCTTTCCGACCGCACGAGGGCGGACCCCGGCCGAGGGCCGCGGGTGCCGTCGTGCCGGCCGCCCGGGTGGCGGGATCTCGCCCATGAAAATGCCCTCGCGCATCCGGTGCCGCGAAGGCCGACTCAGCATAACCAGCGCGGGGCGGCCGGCCCAGGCGACGCCACGCTGGTCACATCCGTACCCTGGCCACCCCTCCGCGAATCGGTCAGCCGCCGGGGTGCGGCGGGTGCAGGGCGGGGACCGGCGCGGACCAGCGCCGGCGCAGCGAGACCAGGCGCACCGCGAAGACGAACGCCGCGGCGACGGTCAGCCAGGCCGCGTTGGCGTGCCCGTACGCGTCCAGCACGGCGACGGCGACCGAGCCGGCCAGGGCGGCCACCGCGTAGATCTCCCGGCGCAGCACGATCGGGATCTCGGCGGTGAGCAGGTCCCGGCCGAGCCCGCCGCCGATCGCGGTGAGCATGCCGATGAGACAGGCGCCGACCGCCGGCACCTGGGCGTCGAGCGCCTTCAGCGTGCCGGTGACCGTGAACAGTCCCAGCCCGGCCGCGTCCAGCACGAGCACGGTGGTGCGCAGCCGGGCGAACTGGGGGTGCAGCCAGAAGACGGCGGCGGCCGTGACGGCGGCGGTGACGGCGTACCGCCAGTCGGCGAAGGCCAGCGGGGGCACCTCGTCGATCACCAGGTCGCGGACGATCCCGCCGCCGAGCGCGGCGACGAATCCGACGAACACGACCCCGAACAGGTCGAGCCGCTTGGCCACCGCCGCGGAGGCGCCGGAGGCGGCGAACACGGCCACCCCGGTCAGGTCGGCGAGGAGCAGGGCGGTGGAGGTGGTCACCGCCGCAGGTTACGCGGGCGGCCCGGGGGTCGCCGGGGGTCAGTCGGCCCAGGAGTCGTAGATCTCCTTGCACTTGGGGCAGACCGGGGAGCCGGGCTTCGCCGCCTTGGTCACCGGGAAGGTCTCCCCGCACAGCGCGACGACGAACGTGCCCATGACGGCGCTCTCGGCGATCTTGTCCTTGCGCACGTAGTGGAACATCTCGGGGCCGGTGTCGGCGTCCTTCAGCTCCGGGCGTTCGAGAACCTGTGTGCTCACTTCTACACCTCCAAAATGCCAGTTTGGCAGGCCAGCGGAACAGGGTCCAACCGAGTCCGCCCCCGGCGGCCCGTACCGTAACGGAAGTGACCAACTTTCCCATCCGTCTCGGCACCGAGGTGGCCGACGCCCTGCGCGACGGGCGCCCGGTCGTCGCCCTGGAGAGCACCATCGTCTCGCACGGCCTCCCCCGGCCCGACAACCTGCGGGTCGCCCGGGAGATCGAGCAGGCCGTCCGCGACGCCGGGGCGGTCCCGGCGACCATCGGCATGGTCGGCGGCCGGCTGGTGGTGGGGCTCGACGACGCGGAGCTCACCCGGCTCGCCACCGTCGACGAGGTCGCCAAGCTCTCCGTACGTGACCTCGCGGTGGCCGCCGCCATCGGCGCGGACGGCGCGACCACGGTCGCCGCGACCAGCGCGGTGGCCGCCGCCGCCGGCATCGGCGTGTTCGCCACCGGCGGCCTCGGCGGGGTGCACCGCGAGGCGGCGCACACGTTCGACGAGTCGGCCGACGTGGTCACCCTGGCCCGGACCCCGATCGCGGTGGTGTGCGCCGGGGTCAAGTCGATCCTCGACGTCGGGGCGACCCTGGAGCGGCTGGAGACCCTCGGCGTCTCCGTGGTCGGCTACCGCACCCGCCGGTTCCCCGGCTTCTACCTGACCGACGCCGGCTTCGACCTCGACTGGTCGGTCGACTCGCCAGAGCAGGTGGCCGAGGTGCTGGCCGCCCGGGCCGGCCACGGGGTGCACGGCGGCGGTCTGGTCGTGGCCAACCCGCTGCCGGTCGACGAGCAGCTCGACCCGGCCCTGCACGACCGGACCCTCGCCGAGGGCCTCGCCCTGCTGGAGCGCGACGGGGTTACCGGCAAGGCCGTGACGCCGTACGTGCTGGCGCACTTCCACTCCGCCACGGAGGGCGCCAGCCTCGCGGTGAACGTGCGGATCATCCTGCGCAACGCCGACCTCGCCGCCCGGATCGCGGTCGCCGCGGCGGCGCGCACCGCCTCCGCCGCATGACCGGTGCCTCCCGGATCCTGGTCGTCGGCGACCTGATCACCGACGTGGTGGCCGTCCTGGGTGGGCCGCTCGCCACGGGCTCGGACACCCCGGCCACGATCCGGGTCAGCGGCGGGGGTCAGGCGGCCAACACCGCCGCCTGGCTCGCCGCGCAGGGCGCGGCGGTGACGATGGTCGGCGCGGTCGGCGACGACGACGCGGGGCGCGACCGGGTGGCCGAGCTGGAGCGGGCCGGCGTCGACTGCGCCATCGAGCGCCATTCGCGCTGCGCCACGGGCACCGTGATCGTGCTCACGGGCGACGGCGAGCGCACGATGGTCACCGAGCGCGGGGCGAACCTGCGGTTGACCGCCGGGCACGTCGAGGCCGCCCTGGCCGGGGCGCCCGACGCCCGGCACCTGCACCTGTCCGCGTACCCCCTGCTCGACGCCGGGTCGCGGGAGGCCGGGCTGCGGGCGCTGGCCGCGGCGCGCGGAGCCGGGCTGACCACCAGCGTCGACGCGGCGTCCGCGGCGCCGCTGCGGCGGGTCGGCGCCGCGGCGTTCCTGAGCTGGGTACGCGACGTGGACCTGCTGCTGGTCAACGCCGACGAGGCGGCAGTGCTGGCCGGCGGGCTGGACCCGGCGGCGCAGGCTCGGGCCCTGTCGGCGGCGGCCCGGCGGGTGGTGGTCAAGCGGGGCGCGGCCGGGGCGGTCTGGGCGGACCGGGCGGCCACGCTCAGCGTCGCGCCGGCGCGGCGGGTGGCGGTGGTGGACGTCACGGGGGCCGGGGACGCGTTCGCCGCCGGGTTGCTCACGGCCTGGCTGGCCGGTGCCGAGCCCCGCGCGGCGCTGGACCGGGCCGGGGACCTGGGCGCCCTCGCCGTCTCGGTGGTGGGCGCCCGTCCGAGCGGGTGACGGCCGGCGCCCGTATGCGGTTGCCCGGCGACCGCCCGGCCGCCGGTCAGGGCTCGGCGTCGATGACCGGGTGCGGACGCTCCTCGGCCGTCAGGCTCATCGGCGGGGCCTCGTCCTGGCTGCCGGGCTGGAACCGGTTGGCCAGCCGGTGCCGCTCCTTCGGCGGCCGGTCGTTGGCCAGCAGCACCGCGAGCCACGGGATGAGCACCATGCCGAGGGCGCACAGCGACAGCCAGAGCCAGAGCAGGGGCGGCCGCGCGCTCACCAGGACCGCGCCGACGATCAGGCAGGCCACCCGGATGCCCATCATCAGGACGTAGCGCCGCTGCCGGCTGGTCAGCTGGTCGTCCTGGCTGCGCGCCGCGTCGGTGATCAGGATCGGTTGGTACGCCTGACGTTTCACCACGGACCTCCAAGAGGGATCAGGCCCATCCTGTCACCTCGCGCGGTTGATCGGCGAAAATCCGGCGTCGACGGCACCGACAACGACTGGGACATCCTCTCCGCCCGCGAGCTGAGCGACGTGGAGGCCAAGCGCTACGACGAGGCCGTGCGGAGGACTCGGCGACGAGGAGGCGGTGACGATGCACCGTAACGACGCGACGAAGCAGTTCCACAGCGGCGGCGACCGGATCGCGGAGCTGATCGACGAGACCCAGCCCGTGGAGCTGCCCACCCCCGACACGGACGTGCCGATGGTCAGCCGCTCGGTCCGGCTGTCCCTGGACACGTACGAACGGGTGCGGGCGGCCGCCGACGCCCGGGGCATCGGGGTGACCACCCTGATGCGGCAGTGGATCGAGGCCGGCCTGGCCGAGCTGGACGACTCGGCGACCGTGTCGCTGGCCGACGTCCGGCGCGCCCTCGCCGCCCTGTCCCGCCCGACCGCCGCCTGAGCCCTCGACGCCGGGCCGCCGGGGGCCGCCGCGTCACCCGGTCCCAGCGCCGGGCCGCCGCCCGGGGGTCGCCCCCGGACGGCGGCGTCCTCACGCCGTCAACTGCACGAACGCGGCCCGCTCGGCGTCGCGCACGTACGTCTGCCCCGACGGGTACGTCAGCGTGGCGTCAAGGTTGCAGTCGCCCCGGTAGAACCACTCGACGTACGGCAGGTCGGGCTGCGCCCGCAGGTGGGTCATGTTGTCCCGCATCGCCTGCGCGCACAGCGTCCCGTTCGGGTCGTACGCGACGCCGCTGTTCAACGTGGGCTTGCGCTTGATCCCCCACTCGGGGACGACCAGCGGACGGCCGACCCGCCGCGCCTGCGCGAGCGCGAAGTCGTTGCGCTCGACCGGCGTGCGGTACCGCTCGTAGCCGGCGTCGTAGATGTCGAAGCCCACCGCGTCGACCCCGGCGTAGCCGGACACCACCCCGAAGTCCGCCCACCAGGTGGCGGTACGCCGGGCGTAGTACTCGGTGAACACCGGGACCAGCCAGACCTCCCGACGCCGGGGGTGCCCGGCCAGGGCGGCCACCAGCTCCTGCCACTCCTGCCGGTACGCCGCCGGGGTGGGGTCGTCGCCGTTCTGCTGCTCCGGCTCGTGGTCGAGGGTCAGCAGGTCCACCACCTGCCGGCGGGCGACGGGCCGCGCGGAGAGCCAGTCCCGGACCGCGGTCGGGGAGGTGGCCGACGACCAGTCCTTGAAGCTGTAGTGCGCGGCGCAGTCGGCCGGCACCTGGGCGAGGGCGCCCGACGACCAGGACTCCAGCCCGGCGCCCGATCCCGAGTACACCCGTATCGACCTCGGCCGGGGATACCGGGCGAGCATCGCCTGCACCGACGCGGCCGAGCTCTGCGGCGGGCACCAGCCCAGGGCCAGGGGCGCCTGGACCGTGAGGGTGGTCGTGCTCGCGGTGGCGTTCCCCGCCGCGTCCCGTACCCGCGCGGTCAGGGTCACGGTACGGGTGGCCATCAGACCCGGACCGAGAAGCGCCCCGGCGCGGCCGGGTCGGCGACGATCGTCACGGCCGTGTCGGTGCTGGTCAGCTCGTACTTCAGCGGGTCACCCACGGTCAGGGTGGTGGTGGCGGTCGCCACGTGCCCGCCCACGTCGGTCACCCGGCCGGTGACGGTCACGGTGCGGGCGTCGGGGTCGTACGCGTCGATGACCACCTGGGCCGACTGGCCGGGCTGGAGTGTGCCGGGGGTGGCGGTGATCGACCGGATGACGGGGTTCGCCATGGTGCCCTCCGGGGGCGGCTACGGGCCGGAGCCCGTCAGGAACGGGACCAGCGGCGGGACGCCCGGTATGGGCGCACCCCGGCCGGCAGGCCCGTGCCGCCGTGTGCCGGACGACCACCCGCTGCGCCGTTGCGGCGGGACCGGCGTCGTCCGATTCCCGCTGCTCTGGTTGCAGAATGCCACGTCAGGCCGCTGATCGGTAGTTCCGTCCGGTCAGCCGTCGCCGCCGGCTCGACGGGCCCGGGCGGTGCCGGTCTCGTCAGCCCTTGGCGGCCTTCGCCTCCGCCTTCGTCCGCTGCTTGTACTCCCGCACCCGGCGCAGCGACTCCGGGTCGGTGACGTCGGCCACCGACCGGTACGCGCCCTCCTCGCCGTACCCGCCGGCCGCCTCCCGCCAGCCCTCCGGGGTCACGCCGAAGCGCTTGCCGAGCAGCGCCACGAAGATCTGCGCCTTCTGCCGGCCGAAGCCGGGCAGGGCGGCGATCCGGGCCAGCAGCTCCCGGCCGTCGGCGGCGTCGGCCCACAGCCGGACGGGGTCCCCGTCGTAGGTGTCCACCAGGGCCCGGCACACCTCCTGCACCCGGGCCGCCATCGCCTTTGGGAACCGGTGCAGGGCCGGCGGCCGGGCGAAGACCTCGACCAGCGCCTCCGGGTCGAACGCGGCCAGCTCCCGGGCGTCCGGCTCGTGGCCGAGTCGGCCCGCCAGCACGTACGGCGAGGAGAATGCCTTCTCCATGGGCACCTGCTGGTCGAGCACCATGCCGACGAGCAGGGCCAGGGGGTCGCGCCCCAACAACCGGTTGGCCTCGGGATCGATGGGCAGCGAGAGCGTCATGCCGTCCATCCTGCCCGCCGGCCGCCCGACGACCGCGCCGACTCCCCGGTACGGGCCGGCGTCCCCGGCCGATTTCGGCACGGCGGTGGCGGAGCGCCGGGCGGCGGAGGGCAGGATGGCGACGTGGACGGACACGACATGCTGCTCTCCCCCGCCGGCGTCGAGGCGTTGCGGACGGCGCTGGCCGGCGCGGGGTACACCGCCAACGGGATCGCCGCCCGGCTCGGTCCCCAGGCCACCGGCGGGGTGGCCCGCAACGACTTCCGGGCCGCCCTGCGCGCCACCGAGGACCGCGACCCGCTCGGCACGCTGATCCGCGTGTTCATCTGCGACCAGACCGAGCGCGAGGACGTCGTGGCCGCCGCGCTCGCCCCGTTGACCGTGGGCGAGGCGCTGGCCGGGGGCCTGGTCGAGCGGCACGGCGACGGCCTGCGCGCCGGCGTCGACCTGGAGCCGTACGGGGACGACTGGTGGGTGCTCGCCGACGTGCCGGCCAGCGCGCGGCCGGGCCGGCCGCTGCACGCCGAGCACGTCCTCGGCATCGGCGGGGCGACGCAGACCCTGATCGGCGCGACGGTCCGCCGCCCGGCGGAGACGGCGCTGGACCTCGGCACCGGCTCCGGGGTGCAGGCGCTGCACCTGTCCACCCACGCGACCCGGGTCACCGCCACCGACGTCTCCGAGCGGGCGCTGCGCTTCGCCGCCACCACCGCCGCGCTCAACGGCCGGGACTGGGAGCTGCTGCGCGGCGACCTGGTCGCCCCGGTGGCCGGCCGCCGGTTCGACCTGGTGGTCAGCAACCCGCCGTTCGTGGTCGGCCCGGGCACCACCACGCACGTCTACCGCGACTCCGGCCGGGTCGGGGACGCGATCGGCGCCGAGCTGGCCGCCGCCGCACCGGGCCTGCTCACCGAGGACGGCACCATGCAGTACCTGGCGAACTGGGTGCACGTCGCCGGCGAGGACTGGGGCGAGCGGGTGGCCGGCTGGTTCGCCGGCACGGGCCTGGACGCCTGGGTCATCCAGCGCGAGGTGGCCGACCCGATGGCGTACGTGAACCTGTGGCTGACCGATGTCGGCGAGGTGCCCGACCCGCAGCGGATGGCCGCCTGGCTGGACTGGTTCGACGCGCACAAGGTCGAGGCGATCGGCTTCGGCATCGTGTCGCTGCGCAACGCCGGCCACGCCGATCCGGTGGTGCGGGTGGAGGACCTGCGGCAGCGGGTGGAGCCGCCGATGGGCGACCGGATCGCCGCCTGGTTCGACCGCCAGGACTGGCTGCGGGTACGCGACACCGACGGGCTGCTCGCCGCGCGCTACCGGGCGGCCGAGGGGCTGCAACTGCGGCAGGAGGCCACCATGGGCGACGAGGGCTGGGCGGTGGACCGGCAGGTCCTCGCCATGCCCCACGGGCTGCGCTGGACGGAGGAGATCGACCCCCTGGTGCTGGCCCTGGTCGGCGGCGCCGACGGCCGGCTGCCGCTGCGCGACCAGCTCGCCCTGCTGTCGGCGGCGCACGAGGTGGCGGTCGACGAGCTGGCCGAGGCGGCCGGGCCGATCGTGGCGCACCTGGTGGAGCGCGGGATCGTCGAGCCGGTGGCCGACTGATGCGGGCGGTGGTGCAGACGGTCGGCCGGGCCAGCGTCACGGTCGACGACGAGGTGGTCGGCGCCGTCGCCGACGGCCTGCTGGTGCTGCTCGGGGTGACCCACACCGACACCCCGGAGACGGCGCGGACCATGGCCCGCAAGATCCGCGAGCTGCGCATCCTGGACGACGAGCGCAGCGCGGCGGACACCGGCGCCCCGATCCTCGTGGTCAGCCAGTTCACCCTCTACGGCGACGCCCGCAGGGGCAGGCGGCCCAGCTGGACGGCTGCCGCCCCCGCCGAGGCGGCGGAGCCCCTGGTCACGGCGGTGGTCGAGGGGCTGCGCGAGCGCGGCGCGAAGGTCGAGACGGGCCGCTTCCGCGCCCACATGCTGGTCGAGAGCGTCAACGTAGGCCCCCGCACGATCCTCCTGGACCTCTGATTCCCTATCGAGGATCGGTTGTCAAGAGGGCGGGTTGCTTGACGGTCCGTGACGGTGTCGCGGAGGATTCGGGTGGGGAAGGTCGCCTCGTTCGTACGCTTCGAGCGTCTTTTTGATCATGTCCCGTGAGGGCTTGGTGAGGGGCCTTCCCCGCCCTGCGCTTGGTGCTGCGCCGCCTGCGGCGGATCTCCTCGGTCACGGTCCACTGCTGGGCGATGATCTGTTTCGCCTGCTGTGGGGTGACCGGCGTGCCGTCGACGTCGCAGATGACATACGGCATGCGGCGGCGCATCACGGTCCAGAGCCGTTCGGCGAGCCGGGCCGCGACCACACAGCTGGCTTTGAGGTGTTCGGCACCGCGTTCGACCATCTGCTGGTGGTAGATGCGCGCGAGCTGCGGGTCCTGCTTGCGAGCCCAGTCCGCGGCCCGGATCAGAGTGGCCCGGGCCAGCCGGGAGCCGGCCTTGGACATCGGCTGGCCCTTGCGGTCGGTGTCACCGGTCTCTGACGCGCGCGGCGCCAGCCCGAGGTATGACTTGAAGTGCGCCGCGGTGGGGAACCGGGTGGCGTCACCGATGACCGCGGTCATCGCCGGTCCGCCGACCTCGGCCAGGCCGGGCAGGCTACGGGCCAGCTGCATCGGGTCGACCCACCGGTAACAGGTCTCCCGTTCGGCCGCGTGCGCGGCCAGCTCGGTGGTGATGGCGCGTAGTAGCCGCACCTCGGTGGCGATCTCGGCGGCCAGGTCGGTGAACGCGACCGCCGGGTGATCACCGTAGAGGTCGACCGCCGCTTGGGCGGCGACCAGCCACTGCTCGGCGCGCGCCGCGCCCTGGTGGTTGTGGGACGCCTTGACGATCAGCGCGGTCAGCCGGGCCCGGCCCAGCCGCAGCAGGGCACGCGGGTCGGCGTAGCGTTCCAGCACCGCCAGGTCGGCCTTGCCCAGATCACCGGTCAGCGGGGTGCACGGCATCACCTGCCGGACCAGGTCCTTGATCCGCACCTTGTGCTCGGACGCGGCCATGGTCAGCCGGTCACACGCGCGCACCCGCCGGTCCAACGCCGCCGCTGCCGCATCCGGCAGTTCGAGGGGCCGTAGCCCGTCCGGGTCGATCAACGGCAAGCGGGCCAGGGTGTCCGCGTCAATGCCGTTGGACTTCGCATGCCGCGACAGGAACCGGCGCAGATCCGCCGCCTTCGCACTCGACACCCGGAACACCAGGTGCCCCCGAGCGGTGAAGAACACCGCGATCGGCAGCCACGCCGGCCCGGTCGGCTCGATCACCACCTCCAACCGCGTGCCCGGCGCTGCCCCGGCCAACGCCGCGGACTCGATCATCGACAAGCTGTCCACCGTCGGCTCGCACCGCCGCCGGCACACCTCCCGTCCGGCCTCGTCACGCACCCGTACCGTGTGCGCCGACGCGATCCCCAAATCGATACCGACCAACCTGCGCTGCATCTACCGCCTCCCCGGCACATAAACATCTACCTGCTCCGGCGATCCGCGCAGGTCAACACCGCACGCCAGCCACGGTCCCAAGGAGGCAGAGCAGTCCGACGACGGCTCCCACTCATGTGCTGCAACCGGACCCGGCCTCGCAGGGCCGGCCCACTTCCCTCATCCGGGACATCCGTGGCCAGACCAGCGGTAGCAATCAGCGGTACGAGGCTCTCCCTCAGACCCCAACTCGTCGCCACCCACCGGACCAACCGGGATGCTCATCCAATCCCAGGACCACCGGGCTGATCAAGCACCGGAGTTCCTTACATGACCCCCGCCCCCCTGCCCCCCCTGTCCCCCTGCCCCCCTGCCCCCTGCCCCCGCCCCGCCCCCGCCCCCGCCCCCGCCCCCCGCTTCGGTGATCAAGAAGTTTGCGTCGCCGGGAAACGCGAACCACGACACAAATCTCTTGATCACCGGGGCGGGGGACGGGGTGGGGCGGGGTGGGGCCGGGGGCAGGGGGCAGGGGCGGGCCGGGGGTGGGGCCGGGGGTGGGGCGGGGGGCCGGGCGGGGTGGGGGTCAGAAGAAGAGGCCGCGGCGCTGGATGGACTGGCGGAGCCAGGCGTCGAGCTGGGCGGCCCAGTCCGTGTTCCGCGCCATGGCGTGGTCCACCGTGAAGCGGCCGAAGGCGTCCCGGCCCTCGGTGAACACCCCGCCCCGCTTGTCGATCTCCAGCACCACCTGCACCTGCTGCGGGTCGGTCACGAAGGTGACCTCCAGCTGGTTGATCGCCCGGGCGTACTGGGGCGCCGGGTGGAACTCGATCTCCTGGTAGAACGGCAGGCTCTGCCGTACGCCGTAGATGTGCCCCCGCTCGACGTCGGCGCGCGCGAACCGGAAGCCCAGCCGCAGCAGCGCCTCGAGCAGCTGCTCCTGCGCGGGCAGCGGGTGCACCGCCACCGCGTCCAGGTCTCCCTTGTCGACGGCCCGGGCGACCTCCAGCTCCGTACGCAGGCCCATCGTCATCCCGTGCAGGTGCTGCCCGTACAGCTCGGTGAGCGGCGTCTCCCAGGGGACGTCGAAGCGGAACGGGACGTCGTACCGCTGCCCCGGCTCCAGCCGGAACGCCGAGGTCACCTGGCGGCGGCCGAACTCCTGGTCGGTCGCGTACTCGTTGTCGCCGCTCTCCACCTCGACCCGCGTGACCAGGCCCAGCGCGACGTAGCTGACGTCCACCGGGTGGTCGCCCCCGGCGACGTGGACCACGCCCTCCAACTGCCCGCCCGGTCGGCAGTTCGGATTGGCCAGCACCGTTTCCACCGACGGGCCGCCCACGCCCATCGCCTGCATGAGCCGCTTGAAGACCACGACACCCTCCACTTGCCTGTCCGGGCCGGCGTGCGCCGGCCGTGCGGGTCGGCCTACCTCGGCCGACTGATCGGGGCCGGCCCGCAGAGCGGCCGACCGAGCGGGCCGACCTACCGCCGGCCGACTGAGCGGGCCGGCCTACCGCGGCCGACCGAGCGGGCCGGACCGGATCGGCCGACCGCTGGCACGGTAACCGGGTCCGGCAAACTCGGGCCCCCTGTTCGCTGTCGGGTCCCCGATCGCCTCACTCCCGTCTCACGTCCCGCTTGGAAGAGTGTGTGTCACCGGCACCACTGGGCCGGCGACACGGCACCGACGTGGAAACGGGGAGAGACAGAGATGGTCCAGCAGATGATCGATAACCGGTTCGGCCCGGCCGTCGCCATCGACGCCGAGCCCGGCACTGACACCCTGGCCGACCTCGACGCCTTCGACGAGCGCGGCGTCTCCACCGACCTGGTCCGGGCCTACCTCAACGGCATCGGGCGCACCAAGCTGCTCACCGCCGCGCAGGAGGTGGAGCTGGCCCGCCGGATCGAGGCGGGACTCTTCGCCGAGGAGAAGCTCGCCACCTGCACGCCGGTCTCCGCCGCGCTGCGGTCGGACCTGGAGCTGATCGTCGCCGAGGGCCGCACCGCCAAGGACCACCTGCTGGAGGCGAACCTGCGCCTCGTGGTCAGCATCGCCAAGCGGTACACGGGCCGCGGGATGGCGTTCCTCGACCTGATCCAGGAGGGCAACCTCGGCCTGATCCGGGCGGTCGAGAAGTTCGACTACACCAAGGGTTTCAAGTTCTCCACATACGCGACCTGGTGGATCCGGCAGGCGATCACCCGGGCCATGGCCGACCAGGCCCGCACCATCCGTATCCCGGTGCACATGGTCGAGCAGGTCAACCGGATGGTCCGCGCCCGCCGCGAGCTGGCGGTCACGCTGGGCCGGGAGCCCACGGTGGCCGAGGTCGCCAAGGCGATGGACGTCCCGGAGTTCCAGGTCATCGAGCTGATCTCGTACGACCGGGAGCCGGTCAGCCTGGACCAGGCCGTCGGCGAGGACGGCGAGAGCGCCCTCGGTGACTTCGTGGCCGCCGTGGATTCGGCCGCCGAGCCCGGCGAGGCCGCCGCCGACGGCGAGCTGCGCAACGAGGTACGCATCGTGCTCGCCACCCTGTCGCAGCGCGAGCAGGCGGTGATCCGGCTGCGCTTCGGCCTGGACGACGGCCGGCAGCGCACCCTGGACGAGGTCGGCAGGGAGTTCGGCCTGTCCCGGGAGCGGATCCGGCAGATCGAGAAGGTGACGCTGCTCAAGCTGCGCGCCCCGGAGCGGGCGCAGCGCCTGGAGGCGTACGCCTGCTGAGGCGGGCGGACACCCGGAGGGCCCGGCGGTTCGCCGGGGCCTTCCGGCGTGCGTGACGGCTCCCGCCGGGCACGGGGAGCCCGGGCAGGGTGCCCTACAGGCGGCGGGGGCCGGTGTCGGGGCGGGCCGCGTCCGCCCCGACCCGGACGGTGGCGTGCAGGACGGCCAGGCCGTCCGGGCGGGCCAGCACCGGGTTGAGGGTGAGCGAGCGGACCCGGGGCTGGTCGTCGGCGAGCCGGCCCACCCGCACCAGCAGCTCGGCCAGGGCCGCCCGGTCCACCGGGATGCCGCCCCGGTGCCCGCGCAGCAGCGGCGCCGCGCGCGGCTCGTCGACCAGCTCGGCGGCGTCGGTGTCGGTCAGCGGCACCGGCCGCCAGGCCCGGTCCCCGAGCAGTTCGGTGGCGACGCCGCCCAGTCCGAAGCCGACCACCGGTCCGAACGCCGGATCCTCCACCAGCTCCACCACGCAGGCCACCCCGGGCGGGACCATCGGCTGGACGAGGACGTCCGCGCCGAACACCGCCGACATCTCCGCGTACGCCCGGCGCAGCGCCGGCTCGTCGGTCAGGTCGAGGCGTACCGCCCCGAGGTCGAGGCGGTGCCGCAGCCCAGGGCCGGCGGCCTTCAGCGCCACCGGCCAGCCGAGGGTCGCCGCGGCGGCGGCCGCCTCGCCGGCGGAGCGCGCCGGCACGGAGGGCACCACGTCGATCCCGTACGCCGCGAGCAGCCCCGCCGGATCCGTCCCGTCGCTCCGCAGCGCGGCCTGCCCGGCGGCGGGGTCGATCCGGGGCAGGTCGGGCAGCGTACCGGGCGGACGGCGCAGCCAGTCGGCGTACGCGGCGACCCGGCCCAGGGCCCGCACCGCCTCCTCCACGCTCGGGTACGCCGGCACCCCGGCCGGCACGCGCCCGGCGAGGAACGTGGCCACCGTCGGCTTGTCCACCCGTGCCGTCAGGGGCAGGGCGGCGGTGAAGTCGGCCTCGGTGTCGGTGAGCTGCCCCGGCAGCGGCGGGGCGAACACCGCGACCAGGGCGTCCACGCCGTCGTCGGCGGCGGCCGCGGCGAGCGCGGCGGCGAACTCGGCCGCCCCCGCCCGGGGCCCCACGTCCGCCGGGTAGCCGGCGGCGACGGTCAGCCCCTGGGCGGCGCAGGCGGTGGCGGCCAGCCCGGTCAGCGCCGAGGAGTTGCCGACGACGCCGACCCGCCGGCCGCGCGGCAGCGGCTGGTTGGCCAGCAGCACGCCGACGTCGAGCAGCTCGGCGACGGTGTCCACCCGGATCACGCCGGAGTGGGCGAACAGCGCGCGGACCGCGACCTCGTCCGGGCCGGGCCCGTCGCCGCCCAGCCCCGGCGGACGGGCCGGCGAGGCCAGCGCCACGACCGGCTTGCTCCGGCCGATGTGCCGAGCCAGCCGGGCGAACTTGCGCGGGTTGCCGAACGTCTCCAGGTACAGCACGATCACGTCCGTGGCCGGATCGTCCTGCCAGTACTGGAGCAGGTCGTTGCCGGAGACGTCGGCCCGGTTGCCGGCGGAGACGAAGCTGGACAGGCCGAGGCCGCGCCGGGACGCCTCGGCGAGCAGGGCCGTGCCGAACGCACCGGACTGGCTGAAGATCCCGACCCGGCCGCGGGCCGGCAGCACCGGCGCGAGGGTGGCGTTGAGGCGTACCCGCTCGCCGGTGTTGGCCACGCCGAGGCAGTTCGGGCCGACCACCCGCATGCCGGCGGCGTGCGCCGCCCGGGCCAGGGCCCGCTGGGCCGCGGCGCCCTCGGGACCCGCCTCGGCGAAACCGGCGGAGATCACCACGAGGCCGTGCGCCCCGGCCGCCGCCGCGTCGGCCACCACCGCGCCGGCCGCCTCGGGCGCCACGGCCACGACCGCCAGGTCGATCGCCCCTCCGGCGTCGGCCGCCGACGGGTACGCCGGCAGCCCGGCCACCGTGGCCGCACTCGGGTGCACCGGCACGATCGCCCCGGTGAACCCGGCGTCGCGCAGGTGCCCGAGCAGCGCCGCGCCGACGCCCTGCCCGGTGGCGCTCGCGCCGTAGACGGCGATGCCCCGGGGGGCGAGCAGCCGGGCGATGGAGCGGGCCTCGGTGCGGTGCTCCCGGCCGCGCTGCACCTCCAGCGTCGCCTCGGTGGGGGCGATCGGGAAGCTCAGGTGCACCACCCCGTCGGCGTACTGGCGCCGGACCTGGTAGCCGAAGTCGGCGAAGACCCGCTGCATCGCCCCGTTGGCCGGGAGCACCTCGGCGACGAAGTGCCCGATCCCGGCCCGCCGGGCGGCGTCGGCCAGGTGCTCCAGCAGCACCGACCCGATCCCCCGCCCCTGGTGGGCGTCCTCCACCACGAACGCCACCTCGGCCTCCGGCACCTTCGGGCCGAGCCGCTCGTACCGGCCGACGGCGACGATCCGCCCGCCGGCCAGCACCACGAACGCCTCCCGGTCGCGGTGGTCGACGTTGACGAACCGCTCCAGGTCCCGGTCGGGAATGCGCGGGTACGGCGAGAAGTAGCGCAGGTAGCGGGTGCGCTCGGAGAAGCGGGCGTGCATCGCCACGATCTCCGGCCCGTCCGCCGGCCGGATCGGCCGCAGTTGGACGGTCGAGCCGTCGCTGAGCAGCACGTCCAGCGGCTGGTCCACCGTGGTCACCGGCCCTCCCCAGGCCGGCTCAGTCGCGTGGGTCGTACGGGTCGAGCCCGAACAGCGGGAACACCGACCTGCGGGTGGCCGTGATCGCCCGGTCCACCGAGCTCGGCTCCCCGGTCGGCTGCCACGGCTGGTACCCAGGGTGGACGTCGTCGGTCAACCGCAGCGGCACCTGCCGGCCGGGGCGGCGGGTGGTGGCGAGCTGCCGCCAGCCCGGCGGGGTCAGCGTCGCCGGGTCGAGCGGGGCGCCGGTGGCCACCGCCAGCAGGTGCGTCCACGCCCGCGGCACCACCTCGACCAGCGCGTACCCGCCGCCGCCGGTGGCGACCCAGCGGCCCTGGCACAGCTCGTCGGCGAGCGCCCGCAGGGCCAGGTAGGTGGCGCGCTGCCCGTCCACCGACAGGTGCAGGTCGGCGAGCGGGTCGAGGCGGTGGGCGTCCGCGCCGCACTGGGTGACCAGGATCTGCGGCCGGAACGCCCGCAGCACCGACGGGACGATCGCGTGGAACGCCCGCTGCCAGCCGGCGTCGTCCGTCCCCGGCGGCAGCGGCACGTTGACGGCGCTGCCCTCCGCCCCCGGCCCGCCGGTCTCGTCGGGGAACCCGGTGCCGGGGAACAACGCGAGCGGCGTCTCGTGCAGGCTGATCGTGAGCACCCGCGGGTCGTGCCAGAAGATGTCCTGCACCCCGTCGCCGTGGTGCACGTCCACGTCCACGTACGCCACCCGCTGCGCGCCGAGGTCCAGCAGCCGGGCGATGGCCACCGCCGGGTCGTTGTAGACGCAGAAGCCGGCGGCCCGGGCCGGCATCGCGTGGTGCAGCCCGCCGGCCACGTTGACCGCCCGCCGGGCCTCGCCCCGCCAGACCGCCTCGGCCGCGGCGACGCTGGCCCCGGCGATCAGCGCGCTGGACTCGTGCATCCCGTCGAACACCGGATTGTCCGAGGTGCCGAGCCCGAAACCGGCGAACAGGGGGTCGCGCGGGGCGGCCCGGACCGCGTCCAGGTAGCGCGGGTCGTGCACCCGGGTCAGCAGGGCGTCGTCCGCCGGCTCCGGCTTGACCACCCGCACCCCGGGCCGGTCGAGGACGCCCAGTTCGCGGGCGAGCCCGAAGGTCAGTTCCACCCGGACCGGGTCGAGCGGATGGTCGCCCATGTCGTACGCGAGCAGGGCCTCGTCCCACACCACCACCGTGTCCTCGGACATGCGCCCCATCGTCGCACGCCCGCTGGCAGCCCTCACCCGGTGCGGGCGCCCCGGGCCTGGTCGGCCCGGGCGGCCCGGCCGGACGGTCAGCCGCCGGTGGCGACCGGGCGGGACGGGTCGGCCACCCAGTTGCTCCAGGAGCCGACGTAGAGGGCGGCGTCCGGGCGGCCGGCCAGGTGCAGGGCCAGCACGGCCTGCGCGGCGGTCACGCCGGACCCGCAGTACGCCCCGACGGGCGCGCCCTCGGCGACCCCGGCGGCGGCGAACCGCTCGCGCAGCGCGTCGGCGGCCGGGAAGCGGCCGTCGGGGCCCACGTACTCCCCGGCGGGCAGGTTCACCGCGCCCGGCACGTGCCCGGCTACCGGGTCGATCGGCTCGGTCTCGCCCCGGTAGCGCGGGGCGGCGCGCACGTCGAGCAGCACCCCGTCGCCGGCGGCGGCCAGCGCCGCGGCCGAGGCGGTGTCGAGCACCGGCAACTCCCCCGGTCGGACGGTCACGTCGCCGGTCGCCGGGCTCGGCGCCTCGGTGGAGACGGGCAGTCCGGCGGCCACCCAGTCCGGGAAGCCGCCGTGCAGCAGCCGTACCTGCCGGTGGCCCGCCCAGCGCAGCGTCCACCAGGCGCGGGCGGCGGCCATCCCGTCGCCGCCGTCGTACACGACGACGGGGTGGCCGGCGCGCACGCCGGCGGCCCGCAGCGCGGCCTGCAGGGCGGCGGGGTCGGGCAGCGGGTGCCGCCCGGCGGGGCCCGGCGGCCCGCACAGCTCGGTGTCCAGGTCGACGAAGACCGCGCCGGGCACATGCCCGGCGGCGTAGTCCGCCCGGCCGGGCGGGCCGGCGAGCCGCCACCGGACGTCGAGCAGGGCGGGTGGATCGGCGGAGTCGAGCCAGGCGGCGAGCCGGTCGGCCTCGACCAACAGTTCCTCGGTACCGGACATGGCGCCCAGTCAACACCATCCGGTACGGCACCTCGCGTTTCGGCGCCGGGTGGCGTCCGGGGGCCGGGGTACCATCGACCTCTGGGAGGTCGCTGACGTGAATGACCTGGTCGACACGACCGAGATGTACCTGCGCACAATCCTCGAACTGGAGGAGGAGGGTGTGCCGCCGCTGCGTGCCCGGATCGCCGAGCGGCTGCGCCAGAGCGGCCCCACCGTCAGCCAGACCGTCGCCCGGATGGAGCGCGACGGCCTGCTCACCGTCGAGGGCGACCGGCACCTGGCGCTGACCCCGCTGGGCCGCGCCACGGCGGTCTCCGTGATGCGCAAGCACCGGCTGGCCGAGCTGCTGCTGGTCAACGTCATCGGGATGCCCTACGAGGAGGCCCACGAGGAGGCCTGCCGCTGGGAGCACGTGATGAGCGACGCGGTCGAGAAGCGGGTCTACGAGCTGCTCAACCGCCCGACCCGCTCCCCGTACGGCAACCCGATCCCCGGGCTGGCGGAGCTGGGCGACGGGGGGCAGCAGGCCGACGGCAGCGAGGGCGAACGCAACCTGGCCTTCCCCGGGCTCTCCGGGCCGGTGGTGGTGCGGCGGATCTGCGAGAGCGTGCAGACCAACTCCGACGTGTTGCGGCAGCTGCACGCCGCCGGGGTCGACCCCGGCGCCACGGTCACGGTGGCCCAGGAGCGGGACGGCGTGTCCATCGACCGCTCCGGCGACCGGGTCCGGCTGCCCCGCGAGGTCGCGTCCCGGGTCTTCGTCGCCGCCCGCTGACCTTTCGGCAGGGCCGTGCCGGATCAGAGAGCCGGGGTGTCGACCGTCTTCGCCAAGGCAACCAGCTTGCCGGCCAGCTCGTCGGCGGCGGCCCGGTCCTCACCCTTCGGCAGGGTCCACCGCAGGACGGCCAGCCGGTCCTCCTTGGCCAGCCAGCCGACCTCGGCGACCGGCCCGTGTTTCCCGCTGGCGGAGGTGGTCCGCTGGTAGGCGACCTGGCCCAGCTTGCCGACCTTGCGCGCCCCGCTCGGCTGGACGTCGGCCGTGAAGGTCGCCACGTCGATCGACGTCTCCGTGACGGTGAGGGCCAGCTCGGGCAGCAGCGCCTGCTCGGCCCGCAGCACACAGGTGTGCGTGTCGCCGCGCTCGCTGGACGCCGCCACGTCGAAGCGCGCCCCGGTGTGTTCCTCGATCACCGCGAAGTGGAGCAGCCGGCAGGCGCCGCCCGCGGAGGCGGCCGGGACGTCGACCGACACGGGCTGGGCGGGGGGCACCGCCACCTGCACGGCCTCCTCGGCGCAACCCGTCACCAGCAGCACCGCCACGCCGGCGAGAGCGATCCGCCCGTGCACGCCCAACCTCCGCGCTCGTCGGCGGTTCTCCGCCGGATGTCCGTCGCACACCGTACGGGGTGTCCGCGGTGGACGGAAGCCCTCAGTCGATCACCTAGGCTGTCGCCGTGACGGCGAGCTACGGAGCCCGTGGCAGCAGGCATGCGAGCGCCTCGTACAGCACCGCCATCGGTGAACCGCGCGGCGGCGATCAGTCGGTGACGTACGGGCAGTGCCGGCAGCCGCGCCCGCAGCACGTACCCCGACGGGCCAGGAAGCCGGCGGTGAGCACGAACAGCCCGGTGTCCGGGTCGAGGTAGCCGGCCTCGCCCGCGGCCAGGGCGGCGGCGTGCGCGGCCAGGACGCGCTCCCGGCCGGGTTGCTCCGGCGGCAGCCGGGACGGGTGCGGCTCGGTCAACGGCCGGTCCGCCAGCGGCAGCCGTTCTCCACTCACGGCCGCAGTGTAGAGCGAGGGGCACGGGTCAGCCGTGGCGGGCGAAGGCCGCCGCGATCGCCGCCCGGTCGGCGCCGGCCGCGAGCAGGTGCCCGCGACCGCCGTGGTGTTCACGACCCCGCGGCGGGTGTGCCTCGCCCGGCAGGCCAACCGGCCCGAACCCGCCCCGGCGGAGTGGAAGGACCTGGAGGAGTTCCTGTTCGCTCGGGCGATGGAGCACGACTCGCCGAAGCTGTTGTTCCGGTTGGCCTGCGACTATCTGCTGTCGTCGCGGCTGATCCGCCCGGGGGGTGATCCTGCTACTGCGGCGGGTGGCTGCGGCTCGGGCCCGGGCCCGGGCCCGGACGGAGACGTGGGCGCGGGTGCGGCACCTTCTCAGGCTGTGGCCCTGGCCACGCCGGACCGTGCGGCCTCGGCGCAGGGCGTGCTGCTCGGCTTCGCCGAGGTCGGCGCGGGCGGCGAGGTGGTCTGCGACCTTGCCGGGGATCTCCACGCGGACCGCCTGCGCCAACGGGTGCGGCCGGCGCGGGCCGTTCGGGCTGATTAGGGAGCAAGTCGGCTAGAGCGGTGCGGATCGCACCACAGCTCATTGATCGACTTCTTAGCCTCTTTTCGCACGTTCGCTAGCAACACCCCTTGACGGATTCGCATCGCAGCCAATAGTCTTTGCGCATCTGCCGCAAGGCTCCTCTTCGTTCTTGCATTGACCTAGGGGGAGAAGCCACTTGCTTGTTCCGGCTGCGCGAACAAAAAAGGTCATAGTAGACGGAACTCATCGGACTCAGGCGCCCGAGGAGACCTGGGAATGGATTAAGCCGGTGCTACCCAGAGTAGGCATCACCAGGATTTCCGACGTAACCTGGCTGGATACCATCGGCATTTCAGTCTATCAGGCTATACGGCCCAACAGTTGGTCGCTGTCGGTTTCTCAGGGAAAAGGCGTCACTCCACTGCTCGCGCGAATCTCCGCAGTCATGGAGGGCATTGAGGTATGGCATGCGGAGCGCCCCGCATTGCCGTCCACGGAGGCCACTGTCGGGGAAATGCGCCCGGGGCTCGGTTATGACCCGGAGGAGCTGACCCTCGCCGAGCGGCACTTCCTGCACGACGACTGCCGCGTGACGTGGCTGCCGGCCCAGAGCGTGGACACCGGGACTCCCACCCATGTGCCGGCGCAACTACTCGTCCTGGACGGACGGGTTTCCCGGACCTGGGAGCCACCCCTGTTCTACCCGAGCAGCAACGGCCTGGCCAGCGGGAACACACTCGACGAAGCGCTGCTGCACGGCATGTACGAGGTGATCGAGCGCGACGCGATCGTCCGGGCGGCGTTCGGCGGCGACGGGTCGCGGCCACAAGAGCTGGACCTGTCCACGGTCGATGCGCCGTCTGTCCGCACCACGCTGGAGCTGTTCGGCGTCGCGGGTGTGAACGTCAGCGTGCGCCGGCTGCCGAGTCAGGTTGCCGTGCCGACCTTCGACGCGATTATCTGGGACGATGCCCTCCCCGTATCGTTTCGTGGGATCGGTTCGCATCTCGACGCCGCGGTCGCGCTTTCCCGGGCGCTGACGGAGGCGGCTCAATCGCGGACGACCGCCATAGCCGGATCGCGCGACGACCTTGGCAAGAAGCCTTACCGATCGACAGGCACGCCGCCGGCGGCGCGACGGTCAGACGAGAGTGACCGGCTAGATTTCACCGCCGTGGAATCTGTGCGCATTCTTGACACCGCCGAAGAGGTGCGCGAGGTCACCGCTCGAATCCTGGATTCGACTGGCGCCCCGCCTGTCTACGTGAATCTCACCCGCGACGACATAGGTGTCCCCGTGGTGCTGGCGGTGTGCCCTGGAATGCGATACAAGGCACTTCACTGAACTGTCTCGAAACGTTGGGAGACGAGGAAAGAGTGCAACGTATTCTTCATGTCGGGCCTACCCTGCCCGGCGCGGCCGATCTGTTGCGCGACACCGGCATAAAAGTGCTGCCGCCGGTCGCCGCCGGCGATCTGCTCCGGAGCGACCTGCGCGCCGGCGACGTCGTAGGCATTATCGACGGCTATTTTCACCAGGTCGGTGCTGTCCGGCACAAGGAGATTCTGCTACTGCTCGACCGCGGCGTTCGTGTCTTCGGCGCGTCGAGCATGGGCGCCCTGCGCGCCGTGGAGCTGCATCCCTTCGGGATGGTCGGGATCGGCGGGATATTCGCCGCGTACCGGGACGGTGAGCTGGAGGCCGACGACGAGGTCTGCCTCCTGCACAGCCCGGCTGAGGAGGATTTCCGGCCGCTATCCGAGACGCTCGTGGCGATGAGGGCCACGCTCGCACTGGCGGTCGGGGACGGCGTGTGCGATCAAGCGGAGTGCGACGATCTGGTCAGTGCGTTGTCTCGGCGGCACTTCTCGGATCGGTCCTACGGCCTGCTTCCGTCGCTCGCCACCTCGATAGGGATGCCGGCGGCGCGGGCGGAGGAGCTCATGCGGTTCTGCAGAAGCCACCGCCAGGATCCCAAGCGGGACGACGCCTTGGCCCTGATCAAGGTTATGACCGGGATGCCGGAGCGGGACACCACCGCTCCGGTGCTGCCGGAGCGCTGCGCACGGACGAGTTACCTGCACGTCTGGGAGATCGCCGCGGCCGGCCGCGCGGCGGGCGACCCGGGCGCGCGTACGGCTGATATCAACCGGCTGCGAGTCATGCAGCTTATGGGGGCGGACTATCCCCGCCGCTACGAAGAGCTCGTGCTGGAGAGGATCGAGGCAGAATGTCGTGCACAGTGCGGCGATCGAGGAGCCGAGCCGGCCGGCGACACCACGGAGACCGCGCTGCGGCACGGTGCGCACCGGGGCTTCTATCGATGGCCCGGGCGCGCCGCCGAGCTGCCGTTCCTCACAGAGTGGACTACCGCGGGGGAGAGGTCCCGGCTGTCCGTCCGGGAACAGCTCGTCAGGTTCCTGGTGCGTGGCTATCGCTGGGGCCCGGGAGTGCTGCCGGACGAGGCGGCGCTGGCCTGGGCTCGGACGCAGCCCGCCTGGGCGAACGCCGGAGACCTCAACGACCGGGCCTGGGAGATCAACGACAGGATCACCGCACAGCGGGACGGTCTCAGCATCGCAGCGATCAACGACGATCTTGTGCTCGACATGGTGGCCACCTGCTGGGAGACCACGCGCGAGGACTTGCCTCTGGCGGCCCTGGACCGCGGTCTCGGCGCCGTCGACAGCGTGATCGCGGCGGCCAAGCCGTACTACCTCTTCTTCCGGTATGGCGACGGCACCTCCCTTCGGTCCGACGATGGCACTCACGGCGCGCACCTGTCGCACAGGTGACGACTCCGGCCCTGGTCACCCGGCTGGTGCCGGGAACCAGCCGCCACGGGTTCTACCGAAAACGGCACCACGCAGTAACCACATAACAGTTGGCCCCGAATCGGACGGCGGCCGCCGCTACGAAAGGAAGATCCATGATCAAGACGACTGGTACGCCCTCGGACGCCGAACTCGACGAGATCTTTTCCGGTGACAGGCGCGTCGAGGAGATCGCCAAGTACTACGTGACCAACGAGGTGAGCGCCTCGGTCGAGGACCTCATCGACGGCTAAGTCCGGCTCATCCGAGTCCGGTCCGACAACCGAGCCAAGGTGCGGGCACTGAGCATCGTGGCGGCCCGCTGGTGCCAGGGCGCGACTGAGCGCGTCCTGGCACCTCCACTCCGGCTTGAGAGAGGTTGCCATGACAACGACGACAACGACGGTCGCGCCCGCAGGCGGTGACGCCATCGGGGCGGCGGTCCAGGCGTGTCACCGCGCAGGGTCCTGTGCCGGGATCGCCCATGCGGTGCTCGAGCGCGACGACGGGATGCTGACCGTCAACGACGCCGCGATCTACCTGTCTGAGGACACCACCTGGTCCGAGGTCGAGCGGCGTGCCCCGCTGGCGGCTACCGGAATGGTCCTCGACCTCGGTTGCGGAGCCGGGCGGCATGCGCGGGCGCTGATGCGGCGGGGACTCGACGTCCGCGGCGTCGACAACTCGCCCGGTATGGTCGCCGTGGCCCACTCCCTCGGCGTTGATGTCGAACTCGCCGATCTGGGCGCGCTCCCCGCCGATCTGGGCACCTTTGACACCATCCTGTTGCTGGGCGGCAACCTCGGTCTGTTGGGCAGCCTCGCCGCGGGTCGTGACATCCTCTCCTCGCTGACCCGGCTGGCACGGTCCGGCGCCCGGATAATCGGGACCGGAATAAACCCGTACCGCCTCACCCACGCCGCCCACCAGCGGTACGGCGAAGGCAACGTCGCCGCCGGCCGGATGTTTGGTCAGTACCGGATGCGGGCCCGCTTCGAGGATGTCAGCAGCGACTGGTTCGACTTGCTCTTGCTCTCCCCCCAGGAGCTGGGCGGACTGGCCGAAGGCACCGGCTGGACGCTCTGCGACCTCGACGAGGACGACACGTTTCCGATGTACACGGCCACCCTCCGACTGGGCTGACCAACGTAAGCGGCGGTTGTCAAGCTCGGCTGGTGAGGGTGGTTGACCAGGGGCGAAGAACCCACGCACGATGGCGTAGTACGTTCTGGTCGACCACCTGGCCACGGCCTACGGCGGCACGGTGTTCCCCGCCCAGCGCGAGATGCTGACCACCGCCCTGACCGGGGAGCCGGCGTGACCATCGGGATCCTGTTCGTCGACACCGGCACCAGCGAGCCCTACGACCCCGCCACCTCACGGCGTCCGACGCTCACCGGCGAGGAATACGCCGCCTGGGTGCGGTACACGTACGGGCCGGCCGCCCTCGGCGCTGCCGGCCATCGCGGCCGTGCCGCCGAGGGTGAACAGGACGACGCTCACCGGCGGCGCGCCATCAGGAACGCCTGGGGGCTCTTCTCGTAGCCCTCCGGCTCGCGGACCAGGCGCGCGTGCACCGTGAACCCGGCGTCGGCCAGCTGCGCGGCGATCCGCTCCGGCGGCAGCCGGTGCACGTCGTAGGAGACGACGTGCCCGTACGCCTGCTCCAGCCGGATGCGCCGGTCGCCCGCCTTGAAGGCCAGCAGCAGCTCGCCGCCCGGGGCCAGCACCCGGTGGAACTCGGCGAAGACCCCGGGCAGCAGCTCCGGCGGCAGGTGGATGATCGAGTACCAGGCGACCAGGCCGGCGAGGCCGCCGTCGGGCAGCGGCAGGTCGGTCATCGAGCCGACGGCGACGCGCAGCCCCGGCCAGGCGTCGCGGGCCACCGCGACCATCCCCGGGGACAGGTCGATCCCGGCGACGTCGAGGCCCAGGTCACGCAGGTGTGCGGTGATCCGCCCGGTGCCGCAGCCGACCTCGACGACCGGCCCGGCGTCGCCGACCGTCTCGGCGTACGCGGCCAGCACCGCCCGGTCCAGCGGCCCGCCCGCTCCCTCCACGTGATCGATCAGCCGGGCGTAGTCGACCGCCACCGTGTCGTACGCCGCCCGGGTCTCCCGCAGCCAGCTCGGTTCCCCCCTGATCGGCAACCCTAGTCGGGTGGGCTGGGGTGGCATGATTTGGCAGGTGACCAGCAGATCCACGGAAGAGGAGCACCTGCGCGACCTCGCGCGGCTGCGCCGCGTCCGCGACCGCATCGACCGGGAGTACGCGCAGCCGCTGGACGTCGAGGCGCTCGCCCGCGCCGTGAACATGTCGGCCGGGCACCTCAGCCGCCAGTTCCGGCTCGCCTATGGCGAGTCGCCGTACGCCTACCTGATGACGCGGCGCGTCGAGCGCGCGATGGCGCTGCTGCGGCGCGGCGACCTCGGCGTCACCGAGGTCTGTTTCGCGGTCGGCTGCTCGTCGCTGGGCACCTTCAGCACCCGCTTCACGGAACTGGTCGGTGTGCCGCCCAGCACCTACCGGCGTGAGGCGGCGCGCGCGACGGCGGGGATGCCGGCGTGCGTGGCGAAACAGGTGACCAGACCGATCAGGAATCGAGAAGCACGGGGCACGAAGCCGCAGCTAGCGTGACGGCCATGGACATCACGATTCACGCGACCTTCCTCCCGCACACCGACCCGGAGGCCTCCCTGGCCTTCTACCGCGACACCCTCGGCTTCGAGGTCCGCAACGACGTCGGATACGGCGGGATGCGCTGGCTCACGGTAGGCCCTCCCGACCAGCCCGGCACGTCCGTCGTCCTGTACCCGCCGGGCGCCGACCCGGGCATCACCGACGACGAGCGACGTACCATCGCCGAGATGATGGCCAAGGGCACCTACGCCATGATGACCCTGGCCACCAGGGACCTCGACGGCACCTTCGAGCGGCTGCAGGCCGGTGACGCCGAGGTCGTCCAGGAGCCGACCGAACAGCCGTACGGGGTTCGCGACTGTGCCTTCCGCGATCCCGCGGGCAACCTGATCCGCATCAACGAGCTGCGCTGAGCCGTCCGGCGAAGCCCGCACAGATGGAGACACGATGAGCACGGCCACGAGGACGGACCCGCAGTCGCCTCCGCTGCACGTCGCCGACAGCCACGACCTGATCCGCGTGCACGGCGCCCGGGAGAACAATCTCAAGGACGTCAGCGTCGAGATCCCGAAGCGGCGGCTGACGGTGTTCACCGGCGTCTCCGGCTCGGGCAAGAGCTCCCTGGTGTTCGGCACGATCGCCGCCGAGTCGCAGCGGATGATCAACGAGACCTACAGCGCCTTCGTGCAGGGCTTCATGCCGACGCTGGCGCGGCCCGAGGTCGACGTACTCGACGGGCTGACCACC
Source organism: Micromonospora olivasterospora (assembly GCF_007830265.1). Classification (NCBI taxonomy): domain Bacteria; kingdom Bacillati; phylum Actinomycetota; class Actinomycetes; order Micromonosporales; family Micromonosporaceae; genus Micromonospora; species Micromonospora olivasterospora. The sequence goes on along the minus strand of NZ_VLKE01000001.1, from coordinate 4,308,580 downwards.
GCGATCATCGTCGACCAGGAGCGGCTGGGCGCCAACCCCCGCTCGACGGTCGGCACCGTGACGGACGCCAACGCGATGCTGCGCATCCTCTTCAGCCGGCTCGGGCAGCCGCGCATCGGCCCGCCCAACGCGTACTCGTTCAACGTCCCCTCGGTCCGGGCCAGCGGCGCGATCACCGTCGAGCGCGGCGCCGGCCGGACGAAGACCGAGAAGGCGACGTTCAACCGGCTCGGCGGCATGTGCCCGCGCTGCGAGGGCATGGGCTCGGTCACCGACATCGACCTGTCCGCCCTGTACGACGACACCTTGTCGCTCAACGAGGGCGCGCTCACGATCCCCGGCTACAGCATGGACGGCTGGTACGGCCGCATCTTCCGCGGCTGCGGCTACTTCGACCCGGACAAGCCGATCGGCAAGTACACGAAGACGGAGCTCCACGACCTGCTCTACCGCGAGCCGACCAAGATCAAGGTCGACGGGATCAACCTGACATACGCGGGGCTCGTCCCGACGATCCAGAAGTCGTTCCTGTCGAAGGACGTCGAGGCGATGCAGCCGCACATCCGCGCCTTCGTGGAGCGGGCGGTGACGTTCACGACCTGTCCCGACTGCGACGGCACTCGGCTCAGCATGGAGGCCCGGTCGTCGAAGATCGAGGGGATCAACATCGCCGACGCCTGCGCGATGCAGATCAGCGATCTCGCCGCGTGGGTGCGCGGCCTCGACGAGCCGTCGGTGGCTCCCCTGCTCAAGAGGCTGGGGGACAGCCTCGACTCGTTCGTCGAGATCGGGCTGGGCTACCTCAGCCTCGACCGGCCGTCCGGCACGCTCTCGGGCGGCGAGGCGCAGCGCACCAAGATGATCCGCCACCTCGGCTCGTCGCTGACCGACGTCACCTACGTCTTCGACGAGCCGACGATCGGGCTGCACCCCCACGACATCCAGCGGATGAACGACCTGCTGCTGCGGCTGCGCGACAAGGGCAACACGGTGCTCGTCGTGGAGCACAAGCCGGAGGCGATCGCGGTCGCCGACCACGTCGTCGACCTCGGCCCACGCGCCGGCACCGCCGGTGGCGAGGTGGTCTTCGAGGGCACCGTCGACGGGCTGCGGGCCAGCGGCACACTGACCGGGCGGCACCTGGACGACCGCGCCGCCCTGAAGCCGTCGGTGCGGACGCCGTCGGGAGTGCTGCGGGTGCGCGGCGCCCACACCCACAACCTGCGCGGCGTCGACGTCGACATCCCGCTCGGCGTGCTGGTCGTGGTGACCGGCGTCGCCGGCTCCGGCAAGAGCTCGCTGATCCACGGCTCGGTCTCCGGCCGGGACGGGGTGGTGTCGGTGGACCAGGCCGCGATCCGCGGCTCGCGGCGGAGCAACCCGGCGACGTACACGGGACTGCTCGACCCCATCCGCAAGGCGTTCGCGAAGGCCAACGGCGTGAAGCCGGCGCTGTTCAGCGCCAACTCCGAGGGCGCCTGCCCCGGCTGCAACGGCGCGGGAGTGATCTACACCGACCTGGCCATGATGGCCGGCGTCGCCGCGACCTGCGAGGAGTGCGAGGGGAAGCGGTTCCAGGCGTCCGTGCTGGAATACCACCTGGGCGGCCGGGACATCAGCGAGGTGCTCGCGATGTCGGTGACCGAGGCCGCGGAGTTCTTCGGCGCCGGCGAGGCGCGCACGCCGGCCGCGCACAAGATCCTCGAACGGCTCGCCGACGTCGGGCTCGGCTACCTGAGCCTGGGCCAGCCGCTCACCACACTGTCCGGCGGCGAGCGGCAGCGGCTCAAGCTGGCCACCCACATGGCCGAGAAGGGCGGCGTCTACGTCCTCGACGAGCCGACCACCGGCCTGCACCTCGCCGACGTCGAGCACCTGCTGGGCCTGCTCGACCGGCTCGTCGACTCCGGCAAGTCGGTCATCGTCATCGAACACCACCAGGCGGTCATGGCGCACGCCGACTGGATCATCGACCTCGGCCCCGGCGCCGGCCACGACGGCGGCCGGATCGTCTTCGAGGGCACGCCGGCCGACCTCGTCGCCGCCCGCTCCACCCTCACCGGCGAGCACCTCGCGGCCTACGTCAACGCCTGACCCGGGCCGGCCCGCACCCCCACCCACCGCCCGCCCGCGGACCGGCACCCCACCGCCTGTCGATCAAGAGGTTTGCGTCGGAGTCGATCTACAATCTGACGCAAACCTCTTGATCGACGCGGCCGGGCGACGCGGCCGGGCGACGCGGCCGGGCGACGCGGCCGGGCAGGGGCCTCACCCGAACCAGGTGATCGCCTGGCCGTGTCCCCGGGTCCAGGCGAGCGGCCTTCCGTCCAGCGCGAGAACGTTGTGCAGGGCCTCCCCCGGCTGCTCGGGCAGCCCCTCGTAGGGCAGCACCTCCGGGGCCTCGTTCGCGATCCAGTGGCCGGGCAGGTCGCGTACCACCGAGGCGAACGCCCGCCGCCGCGGCGCCGGCACCAGGTACAGCACGGAGGTGTGGAACACCACCAGCGTCGCGCCTGCCGGTGCCCGCGCCGCGAGCGCCGCCAGGTCGTCCACCAGGTCACCGCGTACCAGCAGCGGCGGCTCGGCCGCGGCGACGGCCGCCGCCGCCCGCAGCCGGGCGCGGCGGTGCGTGTGCTCGGGCCAGATGAGGGCGTCGAGCCACGCGACGTCCGCGGCATCGGTCACGTCGAGCGGGTTCAGGTCGAGGCCGGCCCGCCACACCACCTCCGGTACGCCGTCCGGCGGCGTCAGCCCCGTCGCCGCGCACTCGAGGACCGGCTCGCCGGTGCCGACCAGGTGATCGCCGTAGCGGTACGCGTACCGGTCGGGGTACAGGCACAGGCCGGCGGATGCGCCGACCTCCAGCAGCGCGAGCGGCTGCGGCAGCGCGGCGAGCACCGGCAGCAGTACGGCACACCGCCCGGCCTCGTTGGTCTGCGTGGCGCGGACGCGCAGCTGCGCCTCCACCGCCGGCCAGTTGGCGATCGTGTAGTCGCGGAACGCGTCCGGCTCGTCGACCGGGCCGCCGAGGAACCGGACGACGCCGAACAGCAGGTTCGGCTGCCACTTGGCCGGCGGAAGCGTACCGAGCAGGGCGAGCAGATCCTCGTCGCGGGAGACCGCGAGGGCCAGCCGCTCGTACGCGGGAGAGACGCCGCGCGCCTCGCGCCTGGCGAACTCGACAAACCCCGCACTGACCGCCATGCCCCGATCATCCACCTTCAGGCCCTCCGTTGCGATCAAGAGGTTTGCGTCAGAGTCGATCTCTGATCTGACGCAAACCTCTTGATCGACCGCGTCCGGCCTCGCCTCGTAACACCTCGGCCGAAGTCGGCGACCGCCCGACCCGGGGAAACAGGCGGGCGGTCGCCGTCGTGCGGAGGGTCAGCTGCAGCCGCTGGTGGAGCCGCAGCCCTCACAGACGTAGCAGCTACCGGCCGGCCGCATCTTCGTACCGCAGGTGAAGCACAGCGGCGCGTCCGCGGCCTTGCCCAGGACGGCCTCCAGCAGCTCGGTGCTGGAACCGACCGAGGCGGCCGGCTTGGTGGCGGCGGCGTTGGCCACCTCCAGCGCCGGCTGGACAACCGCGGCGGCCTTCGGCTCATCCGGCCTGGTCTCGACCGGGGCGGAGGCGGCCATCGCGGCGAGGTCCGCGCCGTTGGCCTCCGCCTCCGCCTCGGCCTGGAGCTGGGCGGCCCGCTCCTTGGCGGTGAAGATGCCCAGCTCCGCACGGCGCTCGTACGGCAGGAAGTCCAGGGCCAGGCGACGGAAGATGTAGTCCATCACCGAGGCGGCCATCCGCACGTCCGGGTCGTCGGTCATGCCGGCCGGCTCGAAGCGCATGTTGGTGAACTTGCTGACGTACGTCTCCAGCGGGACGCCGTACTGGAGACCGATGGAGATGGCCACCGAGAAGGCGTCCATCACGCCCGCCAGGGTCGAGCCCTGCTTGGACATCTTGAGGAAGACCTCGCCGAGGCCGTCGTCGGGGTACGACGAGGCGGTGAGGTAGCCCTCGGCGCCGCCGACGGAGAAGGAGATCGTCTGCGACGGCCGCTTCTTCGGCAGCCGCTTGCGCACCGGCCGGTACTCGACGACCTTCTCGGCGACCTTCTCCACCTCGGCGGCCGGGGTCTCGGCGGCCTTGGTCTTCTTGGCCGCCGACAGCGGCTGGCCGACCTTGCAGTTGTCCCGGTAGATGGCGAGCGCCTTGAGGCCGAGCTTCCAGCCCTCGAAGTAGATCTTCTCGACGTCCTCGACGGTCGCCTGCTCCGGCATGTTGACCGTCTTGGAGATGGCGCCGGAGATGAACGGCTGGACGGCCGCCATCATCCGCACGTGGCCCATCGGCGCGATGGACCGCTCGCCCATGGCGCAGTCGAAGACCGCGTAGTGCTCCGGCTTGAGGCCGGGGGCGTCCACGACGTGACCGTGGTCGGCGATGTGCTCGACGATCGCCTCGACCTGCTCCTCGGGGTAGCCGAGGCTGCGCAGGGCGCGCGGGACGGTCTGGTTGACGATCTGCATCGAGCCGCCGCCGACCAGCTTCTTGAACTTGACCAGCGCCAGGTCCGGCTCGACGCCGGTGGTGTCGCAGTCCATCATCAGGCCGATGGTGCCCGTCGGGGCGAGCACGCTGGCCTGGGAGTTCCGCCAGCCGTTCCTGTCACCGAGCTTGTTGCCCTGCGTCCACTGCTTCGTGGCCTCCCGCTGGATGGCGGTGGCCACGGTGCCGGCCGGCTTGATCGCGTCGTTGGCGGCGGCGTGCTTGCGCATGACCCGCTTGTGCGGCTCGGCGTTGCGGGCGTAGCCGTCGTACGGGCCGACGATGCCGGCCAGCTCGGCGGAGCGACGGTACGCCGTGCCCGTCATCAGCGAGGTGATCGCCGCGGCCAGCGAGCGGCCCTGGTCCGAGTCGTACGGCAGGCCGGAGGCCATCAGCAGCGCGCCGAGGTTGGCGTACCCGATGCCGAGCTGCCGGTAGGCGCGGGTGGTCTCGCCGATCTTCTCGGTCGGGAAGTCGGCGAAGCAGATCGAGATGTCCATCGCGGTGATGACGAACTCGACGCTCCTGACGAACTTCTCCACCTCGAAGCCCCCGTCGGCGCGGAGGAACTTCATCAGGTTGAGCGAGGCCAGGTTGCACGAGGAGTTGTCCAGGTGCAGGTACTCCGAGCACGGGTTCGACGCGGTGATCCGCCCGGTCTCCGGGCAGGTGTGCCAGTCGTTGATGGTGTCGTCGTACTGCAGGCCGGGGTCGGCGCACTCCCAGGCGGCCTGGGAGATGGCGCGGAACAGGTTCCTGGCGTCGATCGTCTCGATGGTCTGCCCGTCGAGCCGGCCGCGCAGGTCGAACCCGCCGCCGTTCTCCACCGCCGTCATGAACTCGTCGGAGACGCGCACCGAGTTGTTGGCGTTCTGGTACTGCACGCTGACGATGTCGGCGCCGCCCAGGTCCATGTCGAAGCCGGCGTCCCGCAGCGCGCGGATCTTGTCCTCCTCGCGCGCCTTGGTGACCACGAACTCCTCGATGTCCGGGTGGTCCACGTCGAGAATGACCATCTTGGCCGCCCGCCGGGTGGCCCCGCCGGACTTTATGGTCCCCGCGCTCGCGTCGGCGCCGCGCATGAAGCTGACCGGGCCGGAGGCGGTGCCGCCGGAGGAGAGCAGCTCCCGGGAGGAGCGGATCCGGGACAGGTTCACCCCGGAGCCGGAGCCGCCCTTGAAGATCAGCCCCTCCTCCTTGTACCAGTCGAGGATCGAGTCCATCGAATCGTCGACGGCGAGGATGAAGCACGCGCTGACCTGCTGCGGCGAGGGCGTGCCCACGTTGAACCAGACCGGGGAGTTGAAGCTGAACACCTGGTGCAGCAGCATCCAGGTCAGCTCGTGTGCGAACACCTCGGCGTCGGCCGGGGTGGCGAAGTAGCCGTGCTCCTCACCGGCCTTGCGGTAGGCGCCGACCACCCGGTCGATCAGCTGCTTGAGCGACCATTCCCGCTCCGGGGTGCCCACCGCGCCCCGGAAGTACTTCGTGGTCACGATGTTGGCCGCGTTGACGCTCCAGCTCTCGGGGTACTCCACCCCGCGCTGCTCGAAGTTGATCGAGCCGTCCCGCCAGTTCGTCATCACGACGTCGCGACGCTCCCACGTCACCTCGTCGTACGGGTGGACCCCCTCGGTCGTCCACACCCGCTCGACCTTGAGCCCCGCGCCGGCCTTCGCCCGCGACCGGCTTGCTGTCACGCCGTCCCCCGCCATCTCATCCGCCCCCTCGTCTGCACGGTCACCCACCGCGCGTCCAACTGTCAGAAACCAGAGAAAATCAATTGGTACGGCCGGCGGCCCCCGCCGCCCCGGCCCCCGCGTGATCCTCCGCCCCGGCGCCCTCCCGGGCGCGGGCGGCGGCCCGCAGCGTCTCGATCTCGCGCTCGAAGTCCGCGAGGGAGTCGAACGAGCGGTAGACGCTGGCGAAGCGCAGGTACGCCACCTCGTCCAGGTCCCGCAGCGGGCCGAGGATCGCCAGCCCGACATCGTGGCTGGGGATCTCGGCCGCCCCCTTGGCCCGGACGGTCTCCTCGACCTTCTGGGCCAGCAGGGCGATCGAGTCCTCGTCCACCGGCCGCCCCTGGCACGCCTTGCGCACCCCGCCGATGATCTTGATGCGACTGAACGGCTCGGTCACCCCGCTGCGCTTGACCACCGCGAGCACCGCCTCCTCGACGGTGGTGAACCGCTTGCCGCACTCCGGGCAGGCGCGTCGCCGGCGGATCAACTGGCCGTCGTCGGCCTCCCGCGAGTCGACCACCCGCGAGTCGGCGTGCCGGCAGTAGGGGCACCGCATCGCCAGACCTCCCTCATCGACGGCGGGCGATCCGACCGCCCCCGGGCACGCCGAACCACGGCGCCGACCCCACGCGGGGATCGCCACCGGGTGCGGCAGCGGGAAGTGCGGTCGGTAGTTGAACCCAACCTGTAGGCGACTTACGCCCATGTGACTACTACATCTAGGGGTTGACCGTAGGCGTCCGGCGAACCGAGGTCAAGTTGAGCGGCGTGTCCGGCGAGTCGTCAGGATCACGTCCGCTCCTCTCCCACCGGACCGTCGCCGAAACCCCCAACGCGGCACGACTCGCCCCGGACACGCCCGCCGACCCGCCAATCGGAGCCGGACAGGACGCACCGGAACTCGAACTGGTGTACGAGAACCGCGTACCATTTACCAGAACAGGCGTTCGGATTCCCGCTTTTCGGGTCCGACACGCCGCCGAACGTCGTACAGATGTTTGAAAATGACCGATCCCGCCTATACGGTCAAGAACAACCGCGCCGGCGGGCCACCGCCGGAACGGTCGCCACACCCTTTCGTACGCACCACGAGCCGCCGGGGCACCCGAGCGCCGACCAGGGAGGACGGACGTGACCGAGGACCGGACCAGCCGGCCGAAGAACCCGCAGCAGAGCGCCGAGGCGGGTCCGCCGGCCGCTCGACGTCCCCGCGCCGCCCGCAGCCGCACGGGCCAGCCCGCCGTGCGCCCGGTCACCCCGGTGGTCAGCACCTACCCCGACCCCGCCACGGTCGACCTGACCGCCCGCCAGCGGCGCATCCTGGAGTTCATCCGCACCTGGGTCGAGCGTCACGGTTACCCGCCGAGCGTCCGCGAGATCGGCGAGGCCGTCGGCCTGGTCTCCCCGTCCAGCGTCGCCTACCAGCTCAAGGAACTGGAGAAGAAGGGCTTCCTGCGCCGCGACCCCAACCGTCCGCGCGCGGTGGACGTCCGGGCTCCCGGCGACGTCGACGACGAGGCGAGCCGCTCCCAGCGCCCCACCCCGGCGTACGTGCCGATGCTGGGCCGGATCGCCGCCGGTGGGCCGATCCTGGCCGAGCAGGCGGTGGAGGACATCTTCCCCCTGCCCCGCGAGCTGGTCGGCGAGGGCGAGGTCTTCATGCTCCAGGTCAAGGGCGACTCGATGCTCGACGCCGCGATCTGCGACGGCGACTGGGTGGTGGTCCGGCAGCAGCCGACCGCCGACTCGGGCGAGATCGTCGCCGCGATGCTCGACGGCGAGGCGACCGTGAAGACCTACCGGCGCCGGGACGGTCACGTCTGGCTGATGCCGCAGAACCCGGCCTTCGACCCGATTCCCGGCGACGACGCCACGATCATGGGCAGGGTCGTCGCCGTCCTGCGCCGGATCTGACCGCCCGGGTACGGCCTGCCGACCCGCCCGGCTCGCCTGACCCGGCAGGGCCGTGCCGGGCCGTGCCGGGCCCCGACCCGCCCGACCCGGCCGTGTCCGAAGGCCACATTTTCGCGGAGACTGTGGCCTTCCGGCGCGTTTTAGCCACTATCTCCCTGAGATTGCGTTGGGACACCCGCGCGGCCGGGCTGTCAGAACCGGTCGCCGCGGTGCCCGCGGCCCGGTGGTGGGCCGTAGCCGCCCCGGCCGTCTTCCCATCCGCCGTCGCCCGGCCGCCCGGGCGCGGCTCCCGGGGGCCGCCCCGCGCGGCGGCTCGGACCGGCCACCGCCGTACACCCCGCCGCCCCGCCGGGCCGCCCTCCCCGGGCCGGCTGCCCGCCCCGACCGGGCTGCGCGCCGCGACCGGGGTGGCCATCGGCCGGAGGGCGGGCGGCCGGCTGGCCGCCGTACACGCCGCCGCCCGCGGGCCGGCCACCGCCGTAGACTCCGCCTCCACCCTGGGCACGGCCGCCGCCCTGGGGAGGACGCCCGCCACCCGAGGGCCGGCCGCCCCCTGGGGGCCGCCGCCGCCGGGGGCCGGCCACCGCCGGGGGCCCCCCGCCGCCGTACATGCCGCCCGAGGCCGCGCCGGCGGCGGCACCGCCGTAGACGCCGGCGCGTTGGCCGTCACGGCCGGGCGGGGAACCGTCGGCGGGGCGGCCGCGGGCCGGCTGGTCCGGATGCGCCCCCCGCCCCCGGCCGTCCCGCTCGGCGCCGTTCTCCGGCTCGTCGACCGGGCGCTTGCGGGCCCGCACGATGCCGACGATGCCCGCGCCGACCATGAGCGCACCGATCACCCCGAGGGCCGCGACCAGGTAGGTGATCTCGTCCAGGCTCAGCCCCTCGATCCAGGACTTCTCCGCCGTCTGCTTCGGCGGGGCGCCGTCGCCACTGGTCAGGGCCTCCGCCCCGGTGGTCAGGGGGGTGTAGGCGAGAATCTCGATCGGATCGTCCTCGGCCAGCTCACCGCCGTCCGAGACGGTGACGAACGTCTTGCCGTCGGGCGTGTACGAGATCGCCTCGCCGAACGGGTCCGCCAGCGGGGTGACCCGGGGCTTGCCCTTCGTCAGCGCGCCGACGATGTCCCCGCCCGAGACGTCGTACTCGAAGGCGTCCGCGTACGTCCGCAGCACCACCCTGCCGCCATCCGGCGAGCGGGCCGCGCCGGTGATGGCGACCCGGCCGATCGTGTTGAGCAGGTTCGGGGTGTTCGTCTTCGGCAGCGAGACCTCGCCGACCTTGGTCATCGGGACCGGGTCGGTGTCGCCGCTCTTCAGCTTTCCCGAGGGGGTGAAGATCTCGGCCTTGCCGGCGACGACCTTGGTGATGATGAACGGCTTGTTGTCGTCCCCGATCAGCAGCGCCTCGGCGTCGTGCGGCTTGCCCTCCGGGTACGAGAGGCGGTGCAGCACCGGCCGCTCCGAGCCGTCAACCGGCATGGTCCACACGGCCACCCGCTCGCGCCGCTGGGCGCTGGTGATGTTGTCCCCGATGTCGGCGATCCAGAGCGTCTCGCCGTCCGGGGACAGCGCCAGGTCCTCGGTGTCGAACGGACCGTTGCCCGAGTATCTGACCGGATCCTTCGCCAGCTTGCACTTGGTGTCGAGGAAGAATACGCGCTTGCGCGCCTCGTCCTGGGATGAGTCGTTGATGACGATGTAGCCGCTCTTCGTGGCCACCAGGCCGGAGAGCTCCCGCAGCCGCTCGTCGGTCACCGTGCAGCGCTTCTTGCCGGGCGCCGCCTCCGGCGCGGCCCCCGGGGCGGGGGCGGCGGCCAGGGCGGCTCCGGAAAGCGCCACGGTTGCCCCGAGCAGGCCGAGGGCAACCGTGACCGAGGAAACAGCACGGCGCATGGGGTCAGTGTCGCATGCCTGGATGAATGCGAGGCTCCGCCGGGATGCCGATCCCCGGCCGCGTCACCCGGCGTGCGCGACGAGGCGTTCGTCGGCCACGTACGGGGCCAGGTCGGCGGCGAGTGCCTCCCCCACCCGTACGTGCAGCAGCGTCCCCTCCGGCAGGTGGGCGGTGCTGAGCACCTCGCCCTGCCGGTGCACCCGGGCGACCAGGTCACCCCGGTCGTACGGCAGCACCGCGCGGACCTCCACCGCCGGGCTGGGCAGCCGCTGCTCGATGGCCGCCCGCACCTCGTCGATCCCCTGGCCGGAGTGGGCCGAGGCGAACACGGCGTCCGGCCAGAGCCGCTTGAGCCGCAGCAGCGTCTCCTCGTCGGCGGCGTCGGTCTTGTTGATCACCAACAACTCGGGCAGCCGGTCCGCGCCGACCTCGGCCAGCACCTCGCGCACCGCGCGGACCTGCTCCTCAGGGTCGGGGTGGGTGCCGTCGACGACATGCACCACCAGGTCGGAGTCGGCGACCTCCTCCAGCGTCGAGCGGAACGCCTCGACGATCTGGTGCGGCAGGTGCCGGACGAACCCGACGGTGTCGGAGAGCGTGTAGACCCGACCGTCGGCGGCGGTGGCCCGACGGGTGGTCGGATCGAGGGTGGCGAACAGGGCGTTCTCCACCAGCACCCCGGCCCCGGTCAGCCGGTTGAGCAGGCTGGACTTGCCGGCGTTGGTGTACCCGGCGATGGCCACCGCCGGGACGGCGTTGCGGGAACGGCGGGCGCGCTTCGTCTGCCGTACCGTCGTCATGGCCTTGATCTCGCGGCGCAGCCGCGCGATCCGGTGCCGGATCCGGCGCCGGTCGGTCTCCAGCTTGGTCTCACCGGGACCGCGCAGGCCCACGCCGCCGCCGGCGCCGCCGCCACGGCCGGAACCACCCGTCTGCCGGGACAGCGTCTCACCCCAACCGCGCAGCCGGGGCAGCAGGTATTCGAGCTGCGCCAGCTCGACCTGCGCCTTGCCCTCCTTGCTCTTGGCGTGCTGGGCGAAGATGTCGAGGATCAGGGCGGTGCGGTCGACCACCTTGACCCTGGTGCGCTGCTCCAGGTTGCGCAGCTGGGACGGCGACAACTCGCCGTCGCAGATCACGGTGTCGGCCCCGGTGGCGAGCACCACCGCGCCCAGGTCGTCGACCTTGCCCCGGCCGATGTACGTGGCCGGGTCGGGGCGGTTGCGGCGCTGGATCAGCCCCTCGAGCACCTGCGAGCCGGCCGTCTCGGCCAGCGCCGCCAGCTCCGTGAGGGAGTTGTCGGCGTCGGCCTGGGTGCCCTCGGTCCAGACGCCGACGAGGACGACCCGCTCCAGCCGGAGCTGGCGGTACTCGACCTCGGTGATGTCCGTCAGCTCGGTGGAGAGGCCGGGGACCCGCCGCAACGCCTGCCGCTCCGACAGCTCGTACTCGCCGGTGGTGGCGTCGAGCTCGTCGTCCTCGAGGTGAACGTAGGTCTCCTGGTCTCGCAAGCTGCGTCTCCTGTCCGTTACGTCCCGCACCGGGGTCTTTCCGGCGCGTATCAGCAATCCTGACATGTGCCAACGCCGGACGCACCTGCTATATGCCCGTCATCTAGGCCACCAGAAGTGGGGGCGAATGCGACTCGACCTCGGAGAGCGGGTACAAATGCGGGCGACATGACGACCGGCCGCCCAGCGTCGACGGAGGGATCTCCAGTGGCCATCACCCGACTTCCAAGTGCGGGATTCTCGATCACCATCCGGATCGCCGTACCCGCCGACGCGTCCTCGATCGGCCGACTGACCACGTCCGTGGGCGAGGCCGGGGCGATCGTCACCGCGCTGGACGTCGTCGACTCCGACCCGACGCACGTGCTGGTCGACCTCACCTGCGACACGGCCGACGCCAACCACGCCGACCAGGTGGTCGAGGCGCTGACCGCGCTCGACGGCGTGGACGTCCGCAAGGTCTCGGACCGGACGTTCCTGCTGCACCTCGGCGGCAAGATCGAGGTCAGCTCGAAGGTGGCGCTGCGCACCCGTGACGAGCTGTCCCGCGCGTACACCCCGGGGGTCGCCCGGGTGTGCCAGGCGATCGCCGAGAACCCGGCCGACGCCCGCCGGCTCACCATCAAGCGCAACACGGTCGCGGTGGTCAGCGACGGCTCGGCCGTGCTGGGCCTGGGCAACCTCGGGCCGGCCGCGTCGCTGCCGGTGATGGAGGGCAAGGCGGCCCTGTTCAAGCGCTTCGGCGGGGTGGACGCCTGGCCGGTGGTGCTCGACACCCAGGACACCGACGAGATCGTGGCGATCGTCAAGGCGATCGCGCCCGCGTACGGCGGGATCAACCTGGAGGACATCGCCGCGCCGCGCTGCTTCGAGATCGAGGCCCGGCTGCGCGAGGCGCTGGACATCCCGGTGTTCCACGACGACCAGCACGGGACGGCGATCTGCGTGCTGGCCGCGCTGACCAACGCGCTGCGCGTCGTGGGTAAGCGGCTCGCGGACGTCCGGGTGGTCGTCTCCGGGGCCGGCGCGGCGGGCACCGCGATCATGAAGCTGCTGCTGCGCCAGGGCGTGGGCGACATCATCGCGTACGACCGGCGGGGCGCCCTGCAACGCGGGATGACCGACCTGAACCCGGCCTGGCAGTGGCTGGCGGAGAACACCAACAAGGAGAACTACTCCGGGGACCTGCCCGGGGCGGTCCGGAACGCGGACGTGTTCATCGGCGTGAGCGCGCCGAACCTGCTCACCGGCGAGGACATCGCCACGATGGCCAAGGACTCGATCGTCTTCGCGCTGGCCAACCCGGACCCGGAGGTCGACCCGCGGGAGGCCCGCAAGCACGCCGCGGTGGTCGCCACGGGCCGCTCGGACCAGCCGAACCAGATCAACAACGTGCTCGCCTTCCCGGGCGTCTTCCGCGGCATGCTGGACGCGCACGCCGAGGAGTTCACCGAGGAGATGGCGATCGCCGCCGCGCGGGCCATCGCGGACGTGGTCGGCGAGGACAAGATCAACCCGACGGTCATCGTCCCGAGCGTCTTCGACTCCCGGGTCGCCCCGGCGGTCGCCGCGGCCGTCCGCGCCGCCGCCCAGAACCCGGGCGCCACCCCGCCTCCGGCCGCGGACCCGGGCCCGGCGGACCTCCCGGAGATCGCCGCCGAGGCGTCGGCCACCCCCTGACGCCGCCTGCGCTCCGGCCGGCCGCGCGCCGCGGCCCGCCCCGCCCCGTTGATCAAGAGGCTTGCGTCATCCGGGGCCCGCATTTCGACGCAAACCTCTTGATCAACGGGGCGGGGGCGGGCGAGTGAGCGCGGGCCGGGCGGGGCGGGGCCGGGGGGGCGGTTACGCCGGGGGGAGGGCGGCCGGGTCCACCTGGCCGGTGGCCAGCAGGATCGCCGGGCCCGACAGCCAGCAGGTGTCGGGCGTCACGGTGACCGTGAGCCGGCCGCCGGGAACGTCGACCGCCACCGTGCCCGTGTCGAGGCCGGCGTCGCGCAGCGCCACCGCGCCCACCGCGCACGCGCCCGTGCCGCAGGACAGGGTCTCGGCGGAGCCCCGCTCGTACACCCGCATGAGCTCGTGCCCGTCCGCGCCGTCCACCGGGGCACCGGGGGCCGTGAACTCGACGTTCACCCCGTTCGGGAAGGCCGCCGGATCGACGTCGGGGGCCCGGGTGAGGTCCAGCGACGGCAACTCCAGCCCCGCCGGCAGCGCGCAGACCAGATGCGGGTTGCCGACGTCCACCGCGGTGCCGGGCAGGGTCAGCCCGCCCAGGGTGGCGGTCGCCGTGCCGTACAGCCGGGGGCGGCGCATCTCGACGGCGATGGCCTCCCCCTCGACCCGCGCCCGCACGACGCCGGCCCGGGTGGCCACGGTCAGCAGCCCGCCGACGGGCGCCGCCAGGCCGGTCGCCACCAGGTAGCGGACGAAGACCCGGGCGCCGTTGCCGCACATCTCGGCGAACGAGCCGTCGGAGTTCCAGTAGTCCATGAACCACTCGGCGTCGCCGGCCTGCCCGGCGCCCTCGGGGTGCTTCGCGGCCCGCACCACCCGCAGCACGCCGTCCCCACCCAGGCCGCGCCGCCGGTCGCAGAGCGCGGCCACCAGGCCGGGGGTCAGGTCGAGCGTGCCGTCCGGGTCGGGCAGGAGGACGAAGTCGTTGCCGGTGCCGTGGCCCTTGGTGAACTCCACGCCCCCATCATTCCGCACCCACGGTGACCAGGTGCAGGGCGGCCTCGACAAATCCCGGCTCGGCCGAGTCCAGCCAGTGGATCCGCGGGTCGCGGCGGAACCAGGAGCGCTGCCGGCGCACGAAGCGCCGGGTCGCCCGTACGGTCTCGTCGTGCGCCTCGGCCTCGGTAAGCTCGCCGGCCAGGAAGCGCAGCACCTGCTGGTAGCCGAGCGCCCGGCTGGCCGTCCGGCCCTCGGGCAGGCCCCGGCCGACGAGGTCCCGGGTCTCGGCGACCAGGCCGTCGGCCCACATCCGGTCCACCCGCAGCGCGACCCGCTCGTCCAGCAGCGCGGCGTCCAGGTCCACCCCGAGCTGCACCGACGGGTAGTACGGGGTCGGCTCGGGCAGCGACGCGGTGAACGGGGCACCGGTCAGCTCGATCACCTCCAGCGCCCGCACGATCCGCCGGCCGTTGCCGGGCAGGATGCCGGCCGCCGCCGCCGGGTCCGCCTCCCGCAGCCGCGCGTACAGCGGGGCCGGGCCCACCTCCGCCAGCTCCCGTTCGAGCCGTTGACGCAGCTCCGGGTCGGTGCCGGGGAACTCGAACCGCTCCAGCACCGCCCGCACGTACAGCCCGGAGCCGCCGACCAGCAGCGGCACCTTCCCCCGGGCGAGGATGTCGTCGACCGCCGCCCGGGCCAGCCGCTGGTACTCGGCGACGCTGGCCGGTTCGCTGACCTCCCAGATGTCCAGCAGGTGGTGCGGCACCCCCTGCCGCTCGGCCGGGGTGAGCTTCGCGGTGCCGATGTCCATCCCCCGGTAGAGCTGCATCGAGTCGGCGTTGACCACCTCCCCGCCGAGGGCGTGGGCGAGCGCCACGCTCAGCGCGGACTTGCCGGCGGCGGTCGGCCCGACCACCGCCACGACCGTGCCCGTCACAGAGCCCCACCTTCGTTCGCGACCGCGGGGCTCGCAAGCTCACTCCTCGCGCTCACAGAGCCCGCCCTTCGTTCGCGACCGCGGGGCTCGCAAGCTCACTCCTCGCGCTCACAACCGGTCCCAGTTGGCGACGAAGTAGGACACGCCGTAGGGAGCCGCGTGGTAGCCGAGGTCGCCGCGCCAGTCGCCGCCCGCCGCCCGGACCGCGCCGGCCAGCACCTGCCAGGGCGCCCGCCCGGCGACCCTCAGCTCCGCCGACAGGGCCGGGTCCAGGCCGAGCAGGGCCTCGGCGTCCGCGTCGGCCAGGGCCCGGGCCACCCCGTCGTCGTACGCGGGCGCGCGCGGATCGTCGTAGCCGGGCGCCTGCCGGCCCCGGCAGGCCGACCCGTCCCCCATCGCCAGCAGCGCCCACGGCTGGTTCGCCGGCCCCATCCTGGCTCCGCCGGCGGCACACCGCGCAGCCGACTCGTCGGGCGCGACCGAGACCATCCGCCAGCCGAGCGGCGCCCCCGGGCGCACCCGCCGCAGAAGCCAGGCTCCCACGAGCAGGCTGAGCGGTAGTTCATCCGTGCCGACGACGTCGTCGGGGTGCCGCCCGAGCCGAACCTCCAGGGGCAGTCCCCACGGCGCGAAGGTGCCCCGGTACGGCAAATCAAGGTCGGCCGTCCGCTCACCCGTGCCGACCACCACGATGCGGCGGGCGCCGGAGGCGTGGAGGCGGGCGATCGCGGCGTCGCAGGCGGCGCGGAGTTCGTCCAGCTCAGCGGCGGCGGCGCCGGCCAACTCGGGCACGATCAGGGGTGGGTGGGGGCAGACGGCGGCGGCAACCAGAGGCACGGGTCCACCGTAGTCGTATCCGCCGGTGCGTCCCCGCTCCGATCCGACCGTCCGGGCCCTAGGACACCGTATGGTCACGGTCGACGACAGGCGCTCGACGCGGACCGGGTCGGACCTGTGACAATGCCGGGAGTAACTTGCTGCGCCGTGGCGGCGATCGAGGGGGCTGTCCCGTCGACGCCGGGAGAACGAGGATGGGCACATGAGCGACTGGACGGCCTTCGGACGGGTGGACGCGGACGGCACCGTGTACGTCAAGACCGCCGAGGGCGAGCGGGTGGTCGGTTCCTGGCAGGCGGGGTCGCCGGAGGAGGGCCTGGCGCACTTCGCCCGGCGCTTCGCGGACCTGGTCACCGAGGTTGACCTGACCGAGGCACGGCTCAACTCGGGCGCGGCGGACGCCGGCGGTTCCTTGAGCACGGTCCGCCGGATCCGTGCCTCGCTGGCCGAGGCCCACGTCGTCGGGGACATCGACGCCCTGGCCGCACGGCTGGACAAGCTGGCCGCGGTCGCCGAGGAGAAGGCCGGGGAGGCCCGCGCCGCCCGGGATGCCGCACGGAGCGAGGCGCTGGCCCGCAAGACGTCCCTCGTCGAGGAGGCCGAGAAGCTGGCCGCCGAGTCGACCGGCTGGAAGACCGCCGGGGACCGGCTGAAGGAGATCCTCGACGAGTGGAAGACGATCCGCGGGGTCGACAAGAAGACCGACGGCGAGCTGTGGAAGCGGTTCGCCGCCGCGCGGGACGGCTTCACCCGCCGCCGGGGCGCCCACTTCGCCTCCCTTGACGCGCAGCGCAAGCAGGCGCAGCAGGTCAAGGAGGAGCTGGTCACCGAGGCCGAGAAACTGAAGGACTCCACGGACTGGGCGGCCACCGCCAACCAGCTCAAGGAGCTGATGACCCAGTGGAAGGCCGCCCCGCGCGCCTCCAAGGAGGCCGAGCAGCGGCTCTGGGAGCGTTTCCGGGCGGCCCAGGACCACTTCTTCACCCAGCGCAGCGAGGTCTTCTCGGCCCGCGACAACGAGCAGCGGGCCAACCTGGAGCGCAAGCAGGCGCTGCTGGCCGAGGCGGAGACGCTGGACGTCGACGCCGACCCCAAGGGCGCCCAGGCCAAGCTGCGGGAGATCCAGGCGCAGTGGCACGAGGCGGGCCGGGTGCCGCGGGAGACCGCGGCCGGCCTGGAGCGGCGGCTGCGGGTGGTCGACGAGCGGGTCCGCGAGGTGATGGACTCGGCGTGGCGGCGAACCACCAAGGAGGACAACCCGCTGCTCGCGCAGATGCGCGCGCAGGTCGCCGAGGCCGAGGAGCGGCTGGCCCGGGCCCAGGCCGCCGGTGACGCCCGGCGGATCAAGGAGGCCGAGCAGGCGCTGTCCTCGAAGCGGCAGTTCCTCCAGCTCGCCGAGCAGGCCGGCTGAGCCGACGCCCACGCACGACGCCGGAAGGCCCGGTCCCGCGGGACCGGGCCTTCCGGCGTCGTGGAGCGCGCTCTGGTCCCCGCCATCAGCTCCACACCCGCCGGAGCAGGCCGCCCCGCCGGCCTGGCCGGCCCGGGACCCGCCGCCGTCAGTGGGCGGCGCAGCCGGTCGCCGACGCGGGCGCCGCGGCCGGCGCGCCGACCGCGGGCAGCCCGAGCAGCACCCCCGGGGTACGCGGGGAGCGGCCCGCCTCGACGGCGTCGCCGGCCCGGGTGCGCCGGTGCGACAGCGGCTCGCCGTCGGCGTTGAGGTGGTGCGGGGCCGCGTACGTGATGGTGGTGTGCACGATGTCGCCGGGGCGGATCCGCCCGGCCAACGACCCGGTCGCGCCGTGGTCGCCGTTCGCTCCGGCTGCGCCCGTCGCGCCGCGCTGGCTGTTCGCTCCGGCTGCGCCCGTGGCACCGTGGTCGCCGTTCGCTCCGGCTGCGCCCGTGGCACCGTGGTCGCCGTTCGCTCCGGCTGCGCCCGTCGCACCGCGCTGGCTGTTCGCTCCGGCTGCGCCCGTCGCGAAGTGGACGAGGCGGCCGTCGCGGGCCCGGCCGGACATCCGGCCCGTGCGCTCGTCCTTGCGGCCCTCGCCGACCGCGACCAGCACCTCGACGGTCTCGCCGACCAGCTTCTTGTTCTCCGCCCAGGTGATCTCCTCCACCGTGGCGATCAGCCGGTCGTAGCGCTCCTGCACGACCTGCTTGGGCAGTTGGTCCGGCATGGTCGCCGCCGGGGTGCCGGGGCGCTTGGAGTATTGGAATGTGAAGGCCGAGGCGAACCGGGCCTCGCGCACCACGTCGAGGGTCCGCTGGAAGTCCGCCTCCGTCTCGCCGGGGAACCCGACGATGATGTCGGTGGTGATCGCCGCGTCGGGCATCGCCGCCCGGACCTTCTCGATGATCCCCAGGTACCTGTCCGACCGGTACGACCGGCGCATCGCCCGCAGCACGTCGTCGGAGCCGGACTGCAGCGGCATGTGCAGCGAGTGGCAGACGTTGGGCGTCTCGGCCATCGCGGCGATCACGTCGTCGGTGAAGTCCTTCGGGTGCGGGCTGGTGAACCGGACCCGCTCCAGCCCGTCGATGTCCCCGCAGGCGCGCAGCAGCTTGCCGAAGGCGTACCGGTCGCCGAACTCGACCCCGTAGGAGTTGACGTTCTGCCCGAGCAGGGTCACCTCCAGCACGCCCTCGTCGACCAGGGCGCGCACCTCGGACAGGATGTCGCCCGGGCGGCGGTCCTTCTCCTTGCCCCGCAGAGCGGGCACGATGCAGAACGTGCAGGTGTTGTTGCAGCCCACCGAGATCGACACCCAGCCGGCGTACGTCGACTCGCGGCGGGTCGGCAGCGTCGAGGGGAACACGTCGAGGGATTCGAGGATCTCCACCTCGGCGGCGGCGTTGTGCCGCGCCCGCTCCAGCAGCACCGGCAGCGAACCGATGTTGTGCGTGCCGAACACCACGTCCACCCAGGGGGCCTTGCGGACGATGTCGCCGCGGTCCTTCTGGGCGAGGCAGCCGCCGACGGCGATCTGCATCCCCGGGTGCCTGTCCTTGACGGGGCGCAGGTGACCGAGGTTGCCGTAGAGCCGGTTGTCGGCGTTCTCCCGGACCGCGCAGGTGTTGAACACCACCACGTCGGGGCTGTCGTCGGCCTCGGCCGCGCGCACGTAGCCCGCCTGCTCCAGCAGGCCGGAAATGCGCTCCGAGTCGTGCACGTTCATCTGGCAGCCGTAGGTGCGCACCTGATAGGTGCGCGGGCTGCCCGCCGCTGCGGTAGTCATGACCCGGACAGCGTATCCGGGCCCCGCCTGTCCGACCGAACGAGGAGGAGCCGTGTGCCGAAGCATCAAGACCCTGCGTGAGCCGTACGCGCCCGAGGTGACCCAGGCCGACATCGAGGCGGCCGCGCTGCAGTACGTCCGGAAGATCTCCGGGTTCCGCTCGCCCGCCCCGCACAACGCGGCGGCGTTCGACGCGGCGGTGGCCGCCGTCGCGGAGGCCACCGCGACCCTGCTGGAGCAGTTGGTGGTCCGGGGCGGTGGCCGGCAGCCGGCGGCCCGGAGCTGAGGGCCCGCCGCCTCCCCCGCGGCGGGTTCTCCCTGGCCGCGGCCAGGTCAGGCCGCGGCCCGAGCCGGGACGACCGAGTCGGGGGCCCACTTCGAGCGGTGGCACCGGGACCAGCCGCGGCAGGCGGGGTGGGCCAGCGTGCACAGGCGCTGCCCGCGCAGCACCTCGCCGTCGTCGGTCTCGGTGACCTCGAAGTGCACGGGACGGATCGTGCCGTCGGGCGCGACGAGCAGGTGCCGGCCGGCGTCGAGGGTGTCGTCGCGCAGCACGCAGCCGCGGTCGAGCAGCCGGGCGAGCGCGGCGACGCTGGGCAGCTCGGGCAGGCGCTCGGGCACCCCGTAGCAGTCCACCACCGTGCCGAACTCGCCCGGCGCCTGCCAGACGTCGCAGATCACCGCGTACGTGGGCAGCCGCGCCGGGTCGGCCACGGCGAGCGGCATCACCACCCGCCCCAGCGCCTCGGCGAGCGCCGGGTAGACCTCCACCGGGGGTACCCGATCGATTCTCCAGTTCCACAGCTCGGTCATGCCGCCTCCTCGCTGCGTTTCGTCCCACCGGCCTCCGGATCGGGCCTTACTGACGATGGTGGGGTGCATATGGCCCCAGGCGGGGGCAAGTTACCGGTCTGTGACCATTCCGGGCAAAATTTCCTGGAGCGTCATCGCTCCGAGTGACAGGAAGATGACAGTTTATCGGGTATGGTGCGCGTTTCCACACCCCGACAGGCCGCACCCGCGACCCGCGCCGCGTCAGCGCACCACGACCAGGTGCTCGCCGCGCGGCAGCAGTTCCCCGATCACCGTGGCCCCGGGCAGCTCGCCGGCCACCAGCAGCCCGCCCGAGGTCTGCGCGTCGGCCAGCAGCAGCCGCTCGGCCTCGCCGGCCGCGCCGAAGTCCGTCCACGGGGTCACCCAGTCCAGGTTGCGGCGGGTGCCGCCGCTGACGTAGCCGTCCCGGACGGCCTCGCGCGCGCCCGGCAGGTACGGCACCCGGGCCGCGTCGACGGCGACCGTGAGACCACTGGCCCGGGCCAGCTTCGAGGCGTGGCCGAGCAGCCCGAACCCGGTCACGTCGGTGCCGCACCGGACGCCGGCGGCGACCGCCGCGCGGGCGGCGTCCCGGTTCAGCGCGGCCATCGAGGCCACCGCCTCGCCGAAGCGCTCGCCGGTGACCTTGTGCCGGGTGTTGAGCACGCCGACGCCGAGCGGCTTGGTCAGCGACAGCGGCAGCCCGGGCCGCCCGGCATCAAGGGTGATCAGCTCCTCCGGGCGGACGACGCCGGTGACCGCGAGCCCGTACTTCGGGCCGTCGTCGTCGACGCTGTGCCCGCCGGCCAGATGGCAGCCGGCCTCCCGGGCCACGTCCTGGCCGCCCCGCAGCACCTCCCGGGCCAGCTCCAGCGGCAGCTTCTCCCGCGGCCAGCAGAGCAGGTTCAGCGCCACGAGCGGGGTGCCGCCCATCGCGTACACGTCGGAGAGCGCGTTGGCGGCGGCGATCCGGCCCCAGTCGTACGGGTCGTCGACGACCGGGGTGAAGAAGTCGGCGGTGCTCACCAGCCCCGTACGCTCGTCCAGTCGGACCACCGCGGCGTCGTCGCCGTCGTCCAGCCCGACCAGCAGCTCGGCGGTGCCGCAGGCCGGGACGAGTCCGGCTACCATGGCCTCCAACTCGCCCGGCGGGATCTTGCACGCGCAGCCGCCGCCCCGGGCGTACTCGGTCAGGCGCACAGGTCCGGTCATGCCCACATGATCTCCGGGCTGCGTTGACCTCGCCACCCGGATCGCCCCCGACGCGACGAATTTTCGGACTCGAGACGACGATCGGAACCGGTGTTACAGCTCCGTGACCAACCAGATTGCGTTCTGCCACGTCGGCCCGCCTAAAGTTGCCGCACCGGGGGTCATCCGACCCGCGGTCGTAGGCGATGACAGGGACGGTGGACGACGTGACGACGGGCGAACCGCTCATCGTGCTGGACTCGGTCAACAAGTGGTTCGGGCCGCTGCACGTGCTGGACGACGTCTCGCTTTCCATCGGCAGGGGCGAGGTGGTCGTGGTCATCGGCCCGTCCGGCTCCGGCAAGTCCACGCTCTGCCGCACCATCAACCGGCTGGAGCCGATCAGCTCCGGCAGCATCACCTTCGACGGCCGGCCGCTGCCGGCCGAGGGGAAGGCGCTGGCCAAGCTGCGCAGCGAGGTCGGCATGGTGTTCCAGTCGTTCAACCTCTTCGCGCACAAGACCATCCTGGAGAACGTCGCCCTCGGCCCGGTCAAGGTCCGCAGGGAGAAGCCGGCCGCCGCGCGGGAGCGCGCACTGGCCCTGCTGGACCGGGTCGGCATCGCCAACCAGGCCGAGAAGTACCCGGCCCAGCTCTCCGGCGGCCAGCAGCAGCGGGCGGCGATCGCCCGCGCGCTGGCCATGCAGCCCAAGGCGATGCTCTTCGACGAGCCGACCAGCGCCCTCGACCCCGAGATGGTCGGCGAGGTGCTGGAGGTCATGACCTCGCTGGCCCGCGACGGCATGACCATGGTCGTGGTCACCCACGAGATGGGCTTCGCCCGGCACGCCGCGAACCGGGTCATCTTCATGGCCGACGGGCAGCTCGTGGAGGACGCCCCGCCGGCCGAGTTCTTCGCCAACCCCCGCAGCGAGCGGGCCAGGGACTTCCTGTCGAAGATCCTGACGCACTGAGCGTCCGTCAGCGGAGCGCGTCGTCCCCCGACGGGCTCCAGTCGAAGAAGGAGAAAGTATGCGTATCAAGCGCGTTGCGGCGGTCGCCGCCGTCGCCGCCCTGTCCCTGGCGATGACCGCCTGTGGCGGCGACAGCGGCAGCGAGTCCGGAAGCTCGGGCGCCAAGGGCATCGTCGGCAAGGCCGAGAGCCAGAAGAAGCTCGTCATCGGCGTGAAGGCCGACCAGCCGGGCCTCGGCCTGCAGACCGGCAGCCAGTACGAGGGCTTCGACGTCGAGATCGCCAAGATCATCGCGAAGGGCCTCGGCGTCGACGCCGGCAACATCGAGTGGAAGACCACCGTGTCGTCCAACCGTGAGCCGTTCATCCAGCAGGGCACCGTCGACCTCGTCGTGGCGACCTACACGATCAACGACGAGCGCAAGCAGAAGGTCAACTTCGCCGGCCCGTACTACATCGCCGGCCAGGACCTGCTGGTCAAGGCCGACTCCACGCTCGCCGGGCCGGAGGGCCTGGACGGCAAGACGGTCTGCTCGGTGACCGGCTCCACCCCGGCCAAGCGGATCCAGAGCGACTACCCGAAGGCCCACCTCCAGCAGTTCGACTCGTACTCGAAGTGCCTGCCGCAGCTGGAGAACGGCAAGGTCGACGCGGTGACCACCGACGACATCATCCTCGCCGGCTACGCGGCGCAGTCCCAGTACGCCGGCAAGTTCAAGGTCGTCGGCAAGCCCTTCTCCACCGAGCCGTACGGCATCGGCCTGAAGAAGGACGACAAGGCCGGCTGCGAGAAGATCAACGAGATCCTCAAGGCCGCCGCCGCCGACGGCAGCTACAAGGCCGCCTGGGACAACACGCTGGGCAAGAGCGGCAAGGCCGCGCCCGAGCTGGACACCACCAAGCTGACCAACTGCAGCTGAACGGCACCAGGGCCGGCATCCACGGGATGCCGGCCCTGGCCTGTCACGACGCCGACCACGTTCCGGGAGCCGACGAATGCACGTATTCGCTGATCCGACGAACTTCGACGCCTTCCTGTCGGGTTTCCTCTGGATCCTCAAGCTGACCGGCGCGTCCGCGGTGTTCGCGCTGCTGCTCGGCGTGCTGCTCGCCGCGATGCGGGTCTCGCCGGTGCCCGTGCTGCGCGGCTTCGGCGCCGCCTGGGTCAACATCTTCCGCAACACCCCGCTCACCCTGGTCGTCTTCTTCTGCTACTTCGGCCTCTTCTCCACCCTGGGGCTGAGCCTCGCCGAGGACCTCGACCTCAACAACTACTGGCTCGGCGTGATCGGCCTGTCGGTCTACACGGCCGCGTTCGTCTGCGAGGCGATCCGGTCGGGCATCAACACGGTCCCCGCCGGCCAGGCCGAGGCCGCCCGGGCAATCGGCCTGACCTTCGCGCAGACGCTGCGGATCGTCGTACTGCCGCAGGCCGCCCGGTCCGTGGTCGCGCCGCTCGGCAGCATCCTGATCGCGCTCTGCAAGAACGCCACAATCGTCGGCACGATCGGCCTGATGGAGTCCTCCAACGTGATGAAGGACCTGATCAACAGCAACGGCGACGCGGTCATCCCGATCTTCCTGGTCTTCGCCGGCACGTTCGCCGCGTTCCTGATCCCCACCGGCTACCTCTTCGGCTGGCTGGCCAACCGCTTGGCGGTGAAGCGCTGATGAGCACCAACTCCGTCCTCTACGACCACCCCGGCCCGCGGGCGCGCACCCGCAACGCGGTCCTGACGCTGGTCTTCGGCGTCGGCCTGGTCGCCCTGCTGTGGTGGGTCTACCGCAGGTTCGACGAGGCCGGGCAGTGGGAGGCGAGCCTCTGGCAGCCCTTCGCCGAGCCTGCCACCTGGACCCAGTTCATCTGGCCCGGTCTGCGCGCCACCCTTCAGGCCGCGGCCGTCGGCATGCTGCTGTCGCTGGCCTTCGGCATCGTCTTCGCGGTCGCCCGGCTCTCCGACCACCGCTGGATCAGCATCCCGGCCGGCGCGGTGGTCGAGTTCTTCCGCGCCGTCCCGCTGCTGCTGATGATCTTCTTCGTCTTCTACGGCGTGCCGTTCCTCATCCAGGGGCCGGTGCCGGCGTTCTGGGCCGTGGTCATCGGGCTCACCCTCTACAACGGCTCGGTGCTCGCCGAGGCGTTCCGCGCCGGCATCCGGTCGGTGCCCGGCGGCCAGGCCGAGGCCGCGTACGCGATCGGCATGCGCAAGAGCCAGGTCATGCAGCTGATCCTGCTCCCGCAGGCCGCGCGCGCGATGCTGCCGGTGATCGTGAGCCAGCTCGTGGTCCTGCTCAAGGACACCGCGCTCGGCTACATCGTGGCCTACCCCGAGCTGCTCCAGCGTGGCGTGAACGACCTCGCCGCGAACCGTGGGAACATCGTCGCCGCCGCGATCGTGGTCGCCGCCATCTACATCGTGATCAACTCGCTGCTGACGGCGTTCGCCGGCTGGTTGAGCGGCCGTACCCAGCGGCGCGCCTTCCGGGCCCCACGGCCGGCCACCGACGCCACGGTGGTGGAACCGCAGGGCTGACGGCGGCGCGGCCGTACGCACGACGAGGCGGGGCAGGGAACGACGTTTCCCTGCCTCGCCTCGTCGTCGTGTCGGGCCGGCTCAGCGGGCGATCTCGGTGGCTCAGCGGGCGATCTCGGTGACCCGGGACTCGCGGACCACCGTCACCCGGATCTGCCCCGGGTACGTCAGCTCCTCCTCGATCTGCTTCGCCACGTCCCGGGCCAGCACCGCCGCGCCGATGTCGTCGACGTCCTCCGGCTTGACCATCACCCGGATCTCCCGGCCGGCCTGCATGGCGAAGACCTTCTCCACGCCGACCTTCCCGGCCGCGATCTCCTCGATCCGCTCCAGCCGCTTGACGTACGCCTCCAGGCTCTCCCGCCGCGCCCCCGGCCGCCCGCCGGAGCACGCGTCCGACGCCTGGGTGAGCACCGCCTCGATGGTCTGCGGGGGCACCTCGTTGTGGTGCGCCTCGATGGCGTGGACGACGTCCTCGCTCTCGCCGTACTTGCGGGCCAGGTCGGCGCCGATGATGGCGTGGCTGCCCTCCACCTCGTGGGTGAGCGCCTTGCCGATGTCGTGCAGGAACGCCGCGCGTTTGATGATCGGCACGTCCAGCCGCAGCTCGGCGGCCATGATCCCGGCGATGTGCGCGGTCTCCACGAGGTGCTTGAGCACGTTCTGCCCGTACGAGGTGCGGTAGCGCAGCCGGCCGAGCAGGGTGACCAACTCGGGGTGGATCTCGGTGATGCCGACCTCGACCAGCGCGTCCTCGGCGGCCCGGTGGCAGAGCGCGTCCACCTCCTGCCGGGCCAGTTCGTAGACCTCCTCGATCCGGTGCGGATGAATCCGCCCGTCGAGCACCAGCTTCTCCAGCGTGAGCCGGCCGACCTCGCGCCGCACCGGGTCGAAACAGGAGAGCAGCACCGCCTCCGGGGTGTCGTCGATGATCAGGTTGACCCCGGTGACGGACTCGAAGGCGCGGATGTTGCGGCCCTCGCGGCCGATGATCCGCCCCTTCATCTCGTCGCCGGGCAGGTGCAGGACGCTGACCACGCTCTCGGCGGTCTGCTCGCTGGCCACCCGCTGGATGGCGTCGACGACGATGTGCCGGGCCCGCTGCTCGGCCGTGCCGCGGGCGTCGGCCTCGATGTCCCGGACCAGCAGCGCGGCCTCCCGCTTGGCCTGCGTCTCGATCGCCTCGATCAGCTCGGCGCGGGCTGCGTCGGCGGTCAGCCCGGCCACGCGCTCCAGCTCGCGCCGCCGCTGCTCCTCCGCCTCGACGAGCGCCTGCTCCCGCTCGGCCAGCGCGGACTCGCGGGCGGCCAGCGCGGCGCTGGCGGCGGTGAGCTGCCGCTCCCGCTCGGCCAGCCGCTCCACCTCCTCGGTGTGCAGCCGCTCCCGCTCGTCCATCCGGGCGGCGCGCCGTTCCACCTCGGCGGCCTGCTCCCGGGTGGTCGCGGCGAGCACGGCCACCTCGCGCTCGCCGCTGCGGCGGGCCGCCGTACGCAACTGCTCGGCGTCCGCCTCGGCCTGCTTGTGCGCCCGTTCCAGGACCGTGTCGGCCTCGGCGCGGGCGTCGTCGAGCACCCGGCGGGCCTCCGCCCGCGCCGCCTTCGCCTCCGCCTTCGCGGCCGCGGCCTCGGCCCGCGCCGCCGCGGCCGCCGACCTGGCCACGTCGATGGTGCTGTTCGCCTCGTCGGCGGCGCTGCGCAGGGCGGCCAGGGACTGCTCCTGGCGGTCCTTCTCCGCGATGAAGGCCGGGTCCTCCGGCCGGGGTGCCGCGCCGAGGCGACGCAGGGTGCGCAGGCCCACCAGCACCGCGCCTACCACGACCAGGGTGAGGACCATCACCACCGCGAGGATGACGACGTCGAAGGCGCTCATGGCCGGGCCGCCCCGACCGGCCGCGCCGCCGCCGTCGGCCCCGCCGACCCGGCTCGCCGGCGCACTCCGACCGCCCCCGTGACCAGGTCTCGGCGGCCTCGCGGGCCTCGGCGGCGACGGTCGGGCCGGCGGGCGCCCGGCCAGGG
Organism: Micromonospora olivasterospora; assembly: GCF_007830265.1. Taxonomy (NCBI): domain Bacteria; kingdom Bacillati; phylum Actinomycetota; class Actinomycetes; order Micromonosporales; family Micromonosporaceae; genus Micromonospora; species Micromonospora olivasterospora. Next base: position 4,281,762 of record NZ_VLKE01000001.1, on the reverse strand, counting down.
CGCCCGGGCTCGTCGCGCCCACGCGCCCGACCGGGCCGGACTACCCGGCCCATGGGGACCACCGGTCAACCTGTGCTGCCCCGCCATGGCCGCCTCCCCTGAACGTCGGCACCGCAGTGACGCGCCGGTGGGCACGCGCTGCGGCTCTGAGACGCCCGACCTGAGCGGCTGGCCGTGGGTAGCTCTCTCCGCCGGCGGTGCCCAGGGGACACCGCCGGCGGCCGGGTGCAGTTGTCACACCAGCTCCGGACCGGCCTGTCCGAAACTGACGCCGCAGGCCGGGCGAGCCGGCCAAAGTGATGCTGTTCCGTTACGCGATCTATGTTGTGCGCTTAGCCTGCGCTGGTCGGGCAATGTGAGCCTGTATGGCGAGGCTAGGTCTCCGGGGGCCGTCTGGTCAAGAACTCATGATCAAACCCCCCGAACGGAGAGAAGTTGGCGTGTCACCCAGCGCCAAACCAAAGCCGGACGCCAGCGGACAAAGGGGCGATCCCTCCGCCTCGAAACGACCGCCACCCGCCCTCGCCCGACCCACCCGCACACGCTCAGCGATCATTGCGTTGACGGTACGTGGAGAGCCCGGATCGCCGCCAAGTCCATGATCAACGCGGGTGGGAGGCGGAGGCGCGGGGGGCCGGTGGGTCAGGTCAGCGGGTGGGTGTCCCGGTCCGGATCCGCCTCGGCCTCGGTGAGCGCGTCCGCGTCGATCCGGTCGGCGAACTCGGCCGCCTCCGCGCTCTGCGCCGCGAGCGCGTCCTTCACCGCCCGGATCGCCACGCCGGGCGGGTAGCCCTTGCGGGCAAGCATGCCGACCAACCGGCGGAAGACGGCCTCGGGCTCGCCCCGGGCACTACGCAGCTTCCGCTCGACCAGCGCCCTGGCCGTCTCGGCCTCGATCTCCGCGTCCAGCTCGCCGAGCGCCTCGCTGGCCACGTCGCCGTCCACGCCGCGCTGGCGCAGCTCGTTGGCCAGCGCCCGCCGGGCCAGCCCTCGGCCGGCGTGCCGGCTGGCGACCCAGGCGCGGGCGAAGGCGGCGTCGTCGATGATGCCGACCTCGTCGTACCGGTCCAGGACCTGCGCGGCGACCTCCTCGGAGATCCCCCGCCCGGCGAGCGCCCCGGCCAGCTCGGCCCGGGTACACGGCCGCACGGCGAGCTGGCGCAGGCAGATCTCCCGGGCGACCTCCGCCTCCTCCCGGGGCGGCGCCCCGCTGTCGGCCCCGCGCCGCGCTCCCCGTCGGGCCGGGCACGGCGCTGGCGCCTGGGGCCGGGCGGGGTGCCCGTGTCACCGCCCGTACGGGGCGGGCTGGCGTCCCAGCCCCGCCCCGTACGGGCGCGTCGTCCTGCCATGGGTCAGCGACCGGTCAGAAGTCGACCGGCGGCAGCTCCGGGCCACCGGCGGCGTCGCCCGCGCCGACCCCGACGCCGAGCTTCTCCAGGATCTTCTTCTCGATCTCGGCGGCCACGTCCGGGTTCTCCCGGAGGAACTCGCGGGCCTTCTCCTTGCCCTGGCCGAGCTGGTCGCCGTCGTACGTGTACCAGGCGCCGGACTTGCGAATGATCGCCTGCTCGACGCCCACGTCGATGAGCGACCCCTCGCGGGAGATCCCCTTGCCGTACATGATGTCGAACTCGGCCTGCTTGAACGGCGCCGCGACCTTGTTCTTCACCACCTTGACCCGGGTGCGGTTGCCGACCACGTCGGTGCCGTCCTTGAGGCTCTCGATGCGGCGTACGTCGAGCCGGACCGAGGCGTAGAACTTCAGCGCCCGACCACCGGTGGTGGTCTCTGGGCTGTTGTGCACCAGGATCCCGTCGGCGAGATAGTTGTGCGAACCCTCGATCTCGATATCGAACCGGTCCATGTTTTTGTAGTCGCGCCTGACCTCGATATCGAGGATCCGGGCGGGTAGCGGGTACATCGTGGGTTCCGTGAACTGCGGGCTGACCTCACACCGACCATGGAACTTCGGTAGAAGCTTGTACGCCATGCACTCGGGGATGTACGGCGCGACGATCTCCTGGAACCTTTCGGAAGCCGGTGTGGTGAATTGCAGGACGCTAATCCCACGCTGCCCCCGGCTCGTGAGCTTCACGTCGAGGCGCCAGCCGTCGCGCAGATACTCGACGAGCCGCTGCCGGCTACCCTCGCTCATCGCCTCAACGCAGATCTCGATGCGACCGCTACCACCCTCGGTCCGCATCTGCAGCCCCTTCGATCGCAGCGTGAAACAGCCGTCGTCCATGTACCAGACGGCAAGGGCCAGCGGGGTCAACTCCTTGAGGTAGTCCCAGCTCAGGTGCTTCTTGCCGTCGCCTAGGTAGACCGCCTGTCGCAGCTCACCGAGCTCGGCGAGCGGCGTGAAGTCGGCGAAGACCGCTCCCTTGTCGTTCGACGTGCGGCTGTGACGGATGTTGCCGAGCAGAGCCACCTTCCAGTCGAGATATGCCGCCTGCTTCACGCCGTGTCCCATCCGGAACCGACCGCTCTCTCCGTCGCGGCGGACAGGAGCAGAAAGATTGCCGTCGCCCATCAACGAACCGAGCACGACCTGCCACTGCTGCGGGCTCAACACATGCGGTTGAGCAAGCATCACGCGATCGCCGGGAAGCAACTCGCCAGCCTCGCGCCAGCCTCCAGGGGTCATGATCAGATGATTACGCGTCATCGACATGACCGCTTGACCATGGCCGGCGCCACCCCCGGCACGTTCGACTTTGAAGCGCAGAAACTCCTCAGTCCTGCCGTTGTTGAACCAGTTCACCACTCGGCGTGGCGCGAGGCAGCCCAAATCCCCGTCGTACGAAAGCACCTCGACATCCATCTTCTCAGCAACAATCTTGCCGAGAAGCTCCTGGGACCCGTCCGCAAGGGTGACCTTGGTGTCCCAAGATCCACATCCGAACATGACCCCGATCTTCTCGCGGAGCTGGTTGATGAAGATCGCCGTGGTGCCGGTGTTGTTGAGCACACCGGTGATCTTCCGCAGCGCCTGGCTCATCAGCCGGGCCTGGAGGCCGACGTGGCTGTCGCCCATCTCGCCCTCGATCTCGGCGCGCGGCACCAGGGCGGCCACCGAGTCGATCACGATGATGTCGAGCGCGCCGGAGCGGACCAGCATGTCCGCGATCTCCAGCGCCTGCTCGCCCGTGTCGGGCTGGGAGACCAGCAGGGCGTCGGTGTCGACGCCGAGGGCCTTCGCGTACTCCGGGTCGAGCGCGTGCTCGGCGTCGATGAACGCGGCGATGCCGCCGGCCCGCTGGGCGTTGGCCACCGCGTGCAGGGCGACCGTCGTCTTACCGCTGGACTCCGGGCCGTAGATCTCGATGACCCGGCCGCGGGGCAGGCCGCCCACGCCGAGCGCGACGTCGAGCGCGATGGAGCTGGTCGGGATCACGGCGGTCTGCACGACCGGCCGCTCCCCCAGCCGCATCACCGAACCCTTGCCGAACTGCTTGTCGATCTGAGCGAGAGCAAGGTCGAGCGCCTTCTCCCGGTCAGGCCCTGCCGCCATCGTCGCCACCCCTGCCTTCGCCGGCGTCTTTCCTGAGCTTCGCGTCACGCGGACACGCTAGGCGCTGGGTCCGACAGAAAACCAGCCGACGGGCCGCGAGCTGTGGACGAGCACCCCGCTGTGGACAATAGCCGAACAGGTGTACGACCCGGCAAGCGACACGCGGAAGGGTCGAGAAGGCTGCTCAGCGTAGCCGCGCGGGCACCCGGTCGGGATACGCGGCGACCACGGCCCGCCACACGACGTGGGTCTCCTCACCCGCCGCGAGCGCCTCGGCGATCGTCCGCCCGCCGAGCTGGGGCAGCACCTGGTCCGAGGCGATGCTGGCCGCGTACCCCGGCCCGAACGCCTCCTCCAGCCGGGCCCAGAAGTCGGTCAGCCGCACGTGATCAGTCCTCCTCGTCCGGCGCCCGCCCGGGCGCCGGACGCAACGCTAGCGCCAGCAGGGGCACCGTCGCGATCGCCGCCAGCAGGGTGAGTGCCGGATAGCCGGCCACCTGCATGACAAACCCGCTGAGCGCGCCGGCTCCGGCCCCGGCCAGCCCCATGGTGAGGTCGGAGAGCCCCTGCACGCCGGGCCGCACGTCGGCGGGCACCGACTCGGACAGCAGGGTGGACCCGGCCACCATCGTGCCGGACCAGCCCAGCCCGAGCAGGACCAGGCCGACCGTCAGCCCGGGCGTGTGGTGCCCGGCGCTGCCGGCGACCGCGCACGCGGCGAGCAACAGCGCGAGGCCGCCGAGGATCACCGGGCGCCGGCCGACCCGGTCGGTGAGCCAGCCCACCACCGGGGAGAGCGCGTACATGCCGGCGATGTGCAGGCTGAGCACGATCCCCACCACGCGCAGCACGGCGGTGTCGTCGTGGTACTCGCCGAGGCGTACCGGGGTCATCGACATCACCGCGATCATCACCAGGTGGCCGACCGCGACGGCCGCGATGCCCAGCCGGGCGGCCGGGCGCTCGCGGACCACCCGCCAGGCGGCCCGCAGGCCGGCGCCGCGCCGGCCGGTCGCGGCCGACCCGCCGCCGGGCGTCGGGGCCTCTGCCGCCGCCAGCCGGCGCGCGGTGAGCAGCGGGTCGGGCCGCAGGGCCACCAGCAGTACGCCGGCGGCGAGCGCGAACGCCGCGGCGCTGAACGCGAACGGGCCGGCCAGCGGCGGCAACCCCCAGCCGGAGGTGGTCCGGTCGGCGAGCGCGGCGAAGTTCGGGGCGGCCACCGCCCCGATCGTGGTGGCCCAGACGACCAGCGAGAGCTGCCGGCCCCGGCGGCCCGGCTCGGCGAGGTCGACGGCGGTGTAGCGGGCCTGGAGGTTGGCCGCCGATCCGCCGCCGAAGAGGAGGATGCCGAGGAAGAGCAGCGGCACCCGGCCGGTGACGGCGGCGAGCACCACCAGGACGCCGCCGACCGCCCCGACCAGGTACGCCATGACCAGCCCCGGCCGGCGGCCGTGCCCGCTCATGATCCGGGTGATCGGTACGGCGAGCAGCCCCGCGCCCACCACGCCGGCGCTCTGGGCCAGGCCGGCCACGGCGGTGCCGGCCATCCGGGCGGCGAACAGGGGGCCCACCGCGAAGCCGATGGTGACGCCGATCCCGCCGATGATCTGGGTGGCGACGAGCAGCCGCACGGTCCGGCGCTGGATCCGGGCGACGTCGGGCCGGCTCGGGGCCGGCAGGGTCAGGTCGGTGGCCAATCGGGGGCTCCTCGGGGGGGCGACGGCGGCTCGGTAAGGGGCGCCGAGCCGTCCCATCGTTGCGCAGCCGCGCGCGATGGTGACCTCGGTGTCCAGCTCGGCCAGCAGGAACCGGTTGTGCTGGAAGGTGCCGATCGGCCGGCCGAACGCCTCCCGGGTGCGGGCGTGGTCGAGGGTCAGGGCGAGCAGCCGCTCGGCGGCGGCGACCGCGGAGACCGCGATGCTCAGCCGCTCCCGGGGCAGGTTGGCCATCAGGTGGTAGAAGCCGTGGTTCTCGGTGCCGATCAGGTTCTCCGCCGGCACCCGGCAGTCGTCGAAGAACAGCTCGGCGGTGTCGTTGGCCTTCAGGCCCACCTTCTCCAGCCGGCGGCCCCGGCTGAGCCCGGGGGTGCCGGTCTCCACCGCGACCAGGCTCACGCCGTGCGCGCCCCGCTCCGGGTCGGTGCGGACCACCACGATCACCAGGTCGGCCAGCTCGCCGTTGGTGATGAACGTCTTCTGCCCGTCGAGCACCCAGTGGTCGCCGTCGCGTACGGCGCCGGTGCGGACCCCGGCCAGGTCGGAGCCGGCGCCGGGCTCACTCATCGCGATCGCCGTGACCAGGTCGCCGGAGCAGAATCGGGGCAGCCACCGCTTGCGCTGGTCGTCGGTGGTCAGCTCCGTCAGGTACGGCGCCACCACGTCGTTGTGCAGGCTGAAGCCGAGCCCGGGGCAGCCGGCCCGGACGATCTCCTCGGCCAGCACCGCGTTGAACCGGAAGTCGCGCTGCCCACCGCCGCCGTACTCCGCGTCGACGTCCATACCGAGCAGGCCGGCCGCCCCGGCAGAGCGCCAGACCTCCCGGTCGACGAGGCCGGCGGCCTCCCACCGGGCGTGGTGCGGGACGGCCTCCCGGGCCAGGAACTGTCGGCACAGGTCCCGGAACTCTTCGTGGACGGGCTCGTAGAGATGCTGCTCCATGCCCCAGGAGTGTGGCACCGCTCACCCGCTGCGCCCAGGGGCGAACCTGTTGCGGAATCTTGGACAGTTCTGGTCACGGCCGAACGACAACTGTCCAAGATTGGCGGCTGTCAGGCGGCCAGGGCGCGGGTGGCGACGGTGAGGTCGGCGACCAGGCCGGCGTACGCGGTGTCCCGGTCGTCGGCGCGCAGCACGGCCGACGGGTGGATGGTGGCCAGCAGTTGGGCCGCCGGGGCGTCGGCGACCTTCCCGGCCGAGTCCACCGGAACCCGGGCGAAGTCCGCCGGCTGCTGGGCTGACGCCGGCCACGGCATCAGCGTGCCGCGCTGCCGGGTGACCCGGAACGACGGGCCGAGCAGCGCCTTGGCGGCGGTCGCGCCGAGCACCACGACCACCTCGGGGCGCAGCCGGGCGAACTCGGCCACCAGCCAGGGCCGGCAGGCGGTGATGTGCACCCGGTCTGGGGTCTGGTGGATGCGGCGCTTGCCGCGCAACTCGAAGCGGAAGTGCTTGACGGCGTTCGTCAAGTACAGCTCGGTCGGGTTCAGCCCCGCGTCGTCCACGGCCTGGCGCAGCAGCCGGCCGGCGGGGCCGACGAACGGCAGCCCCTTCTGGTCCTCCATGTCGCCGGGCTGCTCGCCGACGAGCACCACCCTTGCGTCCTCGCCGCCGCGGCCGAAGACCGTCTGGGTGGCGTCCCGGTACAGCTCGCAGCCCCGACAGCCGTCCGCGGCGGCCCGCAGGTCGTCGATGGTATCGGCCTGCGGCGGGATGAACTGCTGGGCGCCCGGGGCGGTGTCGATCTCGGCCATGGCGAATGTTCTACCCGTTGCGGCGGGACTCACGCCGCAGGCGGGCCCGGCGCGGCGGCGCACGGCGACGCACGGCGGCACGCGGGACTCACGCCGCAGGCGGACCAGGCGCATCGACGCGCGTCAGCGCCCGACGGCACCGGCCGTCAGGCGGCGAAGCCGGGCGGGCCGTCCGGGCGTACGGCGGCGGCCACCGCGTCCGCGAGGGGTCCGACGTCGGCGTCGTCGAGCGGGCTGACCGTGATCCGCAGGCCGGGCTCGGCGGCGATCCGGTACAGCGCGCCCGGGGCGACCGCCCAGCCGGCGTCGCGCAGGGCGGTGAGCGCGCCGGTCTCGTCCGGCACCGGGAGCCAGATGTTGATGCCGGTGCGACCGTGTGCGGGCAGGCCGCGCGCGGCGAGGGCGGCGAGCAGGGCCCCGCGCCGCCGGTCGTAGCTCTCGGCGGCCCGCCGCACCAGGCCGGCGGTGGCCGGGTCGCGCCAGAGCGCCAGGACGAGGCGTTGCAGCACGGTGGAGACCCAGCCGGCGCCGAGCCGGGCGCGGCCGGCGACCCGGGCGACCGTGGCCTCGTCGCCGGCCAGCACGGCGAGCCGCAGGTCCGGCCCGTACGGCTTGCTGACCGAGCGGACGAAGGCCCACGCCGGGGTCGCCCCGGCCAGCGGGTGCAGCGGTACGCGGGCCAGCTCGGCGACGTGGTCGTCCTCGATCAGCAGCAGGTCGGGCCGGCCGGCGAGGAGCGCGCGCAGCTCGGCGGCACGGTCGGCGGAGACGGCCGCCCCGGTCGGGTTCTGCGCCCGGCTGGTCACCACGAGCGCCCGCGCCCCAGCGGCGAGGGCGGCGGTCACCCCGGCCGGCGCGGGCCCCTCGTCGTCCACGGGCACCCCGATCGGGCGCAGCCCGAGCGCGGCGACCAGGTCGAGCAGGTTGGCCCAGCCCGGGTCCTCCACCGCCACCGCGTCGCCGGGGCGCAGGTGCGCGGCGAGCAGCCGCTCGATGCCGTCCAGCGTGCCTCCGGTCACGGTGATCTCGTCGGCCGGGACCCCGTCGGCGGCGAGCCGCTCCCGGGCGGCGTCGGCCAGCTCGGGCAGGACGCCGACGGAGGCGTACCCGAGGGGGCGCCGGCGTCGGCGGCGAGGGCGGCCAGGTGCGGGCCGAGCGGCGGCAGCAGCCGGGTGTCGGGCCCGCCGAGGGACAGGTCCCGGGCGCCGGGCGCCGGGTCGGCCGCCGGGCGCGGCGGGTGGCCACCGGCGGCCGGGGTCGCACGCGGGTGCCGTGCCGGCCGGCGGTGGCTAGCAGGCCGCGCTGGCGCAGCTCCTGGTATGCGCGGGCGACGGTGGCCGGGCTGACGCCCAGCTCGGCGGCGAGGGCCCGGACCGGCGGCAGGGCCGCGCCGGCCGGGAGCGCCCCGGCCCGGACGCCCGACTCGATGCTTGCCGAAATCGCGGCGGCCGTCGCGCCGGTGAGCTGATAGCGTGCTGACACAAATCAGAGATTGTACTAGCACAAAGGCGGCCTGTCGCATGTACCCACCCACCCCACGGACCACCGCCACCCGCATGCGGGACCGGATGAGCTACGACCGGGCGGCGGCCCACGCGGTGCTCGACGAGGCGTACCACTGCACGCTCGGGTTCATCGTCGACGGCGAGCCGCGCGTGCTGCCCACCCTGCACGTCCGCGTCGGCGACACCCTCTATCTGCACGGCTCCACGGGCGCCCGGCCGCTGCTCGCCGCCCGCGGCGACGGCCTGCCGGTCTGCGTGGCGGTGACCCTGCTCGACGGGCTGGTCTACGCGCGCTCCCAGTTCAACCACAGCGCCAACTACCGGTCGGTGGTGGCCCACGGCACCGCCCACCTGGTCACCGACCCGGCGGAGAAGTCGGCCGCGATGACCGCCCTGGTCGAGAAGGTGGGCGCCGGGCGCGCCGCGGACAGCCGGCCGCCGAGCCGCCGGGAGCTGGCCGAGACCGCCGTGCTGGCGCTGCCGCTGCGCGAGGTGTCGGTGCGCGCCCGCGCCCACGGCGTGGGCGACGACGGGAGCGACCTCGACCTGCCGTACTGGGCCGGGGTGGTGCCGCTGCGGCTGACCGCCGGGCAGCCGGAGCCGGACGCGGGGGTGACCGCGCCGCTGCCGGCGTACCTGCGGCCGGCCCGCTCGCCGTGGCTGGAGCCGGCGACTCTGCGCGGCGAGCACGTCGTCCTCGAACCGCTCGACCTCGCCCACGCCGACGAGCTGCACGCCGCCACCGCCGACCCGGAGGTCTGGCGGCACCTGAGCAGCCCGCTGCCGGGCGGGCCGGCCGAGACGGCGGAGATCGTCCGGACGGCGCTGGCCGCGCATCACCGGGGCGAGCGGGTGCCGTGGGTGCAGCGCTGCGCGGTCACCGGGGCGGTGGTGGGCATGACCTCGTACTACGAGGTGGACCCGGAACGCCGGTCGGTCGCGATCGGGTACACCTGGCTCGGCCTGCCCTGGTGGCGGACGGGAATCAACACGGAGTCCAAGCTGCTGCTGCTCGCCCGCGCGTTCGACGAGCTGGGCGCCGTACGGGTGGTCTGGCACACCGACATCCGCAACGAGCGCTCCCAGCGGGCGATCGAGCGGCTCGGCGCCAGCCGCGAGGGGGTGCTGCGCAAGCACCGGCTGCGGCCCGACGGCTCGTGGCGGAACACGGTCCAGTACGCGATGACGGTCGACGAGTGGCCGAGCGCACGGCTCAGGCTCCGGGACCGGCTTCGCTCCACGACCCCGGCGGAGCGATGATGTCCGGCGTGCTGGGTATCACCGACATCTGGACGTACCTGCTGGGGACCGTGGCCATCGTGCTCCTCCCCGGCCCCAACTCGCTGTTCGTGCTCTCCACCGCGGCCAAGCGCGGGGTACGGGCCGGCTACCGGGCCGCCGGCGGGGTCTTCGTCGGCGACGGGGTGCTGATGTTCCTCTCCGCCGCCGGGGTGGCGTCGCTGCTCAAGGCGTACCCGCCGCTGTTCCTCCTGGTGAAGTACGCCGGCGCGGCGTACCTGGGCTACATCGCGCTGACGATGCTGCGCGGCGCGTGGCGGCGCTGGCGCACCCGCAACGACCCGGCGACGCCGCGTCTGATCGACGCCGCCGAGCCGGCGGAGCTGCGCAGCCCGTTCCGGCGGGCGCTGGTGGTCAGCCTGCTCAACCCGAAGGCGATCCTGTTCTTCATCTCGTTCTTCATCCAGTTCGTCGACCCCGGGTACGCCTGGCCGGCGCTGTCGTTCCTGCTGCTCGGGCTGCTCGCGCAGATCACCAGCGCGCTGTACCTGACCGTGCTGATCTTCGCCGGGACGTTCCTGGCCGCCCAGTTCCGCCGCCGGCACCGGCTCGCGGCCGGCGCGACGACGGGCGTGGCGGCGCTCTTCCTCGGCTTCAGCATCAAGCTCGCCACCGCCTCGGTGTAGACGCGGCCCACCGGCGGCGGCGGTCAGGTGCCGTCGCCGGAGCCGCCGCCGATGCCCGGCCCGCCGGCGGTGCCGCCGAGGCCCTCCCCGGGGTGGACCGGCTCGTCCGGGTGGCGGCTGACGTGCGCGGACTCGGTGATCCGGGCCGACCACTGTGCGTCCGAGGCCAGGTCGGCGTGCCGGTTGATTGTCTGCCGCAGCCAGCCGTCCACCACGGCGACCCAGTCGGCCTGGTCCGCGCCGGTGTGCCAGACCCGGAACCGGCTGATGCTCTGGTGGGTGACCCCGGCCAGGGCGAGTCGCCGGTCGGCCCAGAGGATCACCTCCAGGCCGGCCGCGTTCGCCACGAAGATCACTTCCAGCTCGGTGATCGGCCCGGCGTACAGCGGCCCGACCCACCAGCCGAGCCGCTGGTGCAGCGGCAGGGTCTGCTCCACCCCGGGCAGCCGCCCCTGGACCAGGCCGGCCTGGCGCATGGTGAAGCCGAGCGTGTCCAGCGCGGCCAGCACGTGCCGCTGGGTCGGCAGCGGGTGAACGAAGACCGGCACCATGGGCCCCTGCGCCAGGTCCACGTCGATCGCCACCTCGGTCCGTAGCCCCATCCGCAGGCTCATCAGCGGCATTCCGCCGAAGATCGTCACCGGGGTCTCCCAGGGCAGCGGCAACGCGAAGTCCACCGCCCGCCGCCGGTTGGCCGGCACCACGAACGCCCCGGCGATCGCCACCTGGTGGAACTGGACGAGCTTGCGGGGCGCCGCCGGGTCGTCGGGCTCGACCTGGCTGACCAGGCCCAGCCGGATGTGCCGGACCGGCACGTCGTCCGGGCCGGCGGTGAGCGTCACGCGCCCGGGCAGCCGCAGGCCGGGGCAGGTGCTTGGGCTGGGCAGCGTGGTGCGCACCGACAGCCCGGTCCAGCCGGACTCGGGCGAGACCCCCGTCAGCCGCACGCCGCTTCCCTCCCGCCCGCGGGTTCCCCGCGAGGGGCCGGACAGTCCTGACCGGCCGACAACGACGGCCGCCGGCCCGCCGGCGCCCGGGTGGGGCGGCGGCGGACCGGCGGCAACGAACGGGACGGGGTCAGCGCATCCGGCGGCCCCGCGGCACCGGGTCGGTCTCGTCGTCGAACTCGCCGATGACCTCCTCCAGCAGGTCCTCCAGCGCCACGAACCCGATCGGGCGGGTCGGGCCGCCGCCGTTGCGGACCAGGGCGAGCTGGGCCTGCCGGCCGCGCATCGCGGCCACCGCCTCGGTCACCGAGGCGGCCGCCGGCAGCGTGAACGCGGCACTCATCAGCTCGCCCGCGGTGGCGGAACGGCCGGTGGTGGTGGCCCGCACCGCCTCCCGGACGTGCACCAGCCCGCACACCTCGTCACCGTCGTCCAGGACGGCCAGCCGGGACCGGCCGCTGTCCCGGGACACCTGCTCGATCCGCTCCGCCGGGTCGTCCCGGCGGACCGTGACGATTCGGTCGAAGGGCTCCATCACCTGCGCGACCGTGGTGCCCTGCAACTCCAGCATGCTGGTGAGCATCTGGTGCTGCTCCGCGCCGAGCAGCCCGTGCTCGCGCGACTGCTCCAGCAGCATGCGCAGCTCGTCGGGGCCGTGCACCTGGGCGAGCTGGTCCTGCGGGCGTACCCGGACCAGCCGCAGCATCGCGTTGGCCAGCGCGTTGAGCAGCGACAACACCGGCCGGGCCACCCGGGCGAAGGCCCGGAACGGCAGCGCCAGCAGGCTCGCCGAGCGCTCCGCGTCGGTGATGGCCCACGACTTCGGGGCCATCTCGCCGACCACGAGGTGCAGGAAGGTGACCAGGGCCAGGGCGAACACCAGGGCCACGACGTGGCTGGCCGCCTCGGGCAGGCCCACGGCGTGCAGCACCGGGCTGAGCAGGTACTCGATCGCCGGCTCGGCGAGCGCACCCAGACCCAGCGTGCACAGCGTGATGCCGAGCTGCGCGCCGGCCAGCATCAGCGACAGCTCGCGTACGCCGTCCAGCGCCGCACGGGCGCCCCGGCCGCCGCCGCTGGTGACGGCGTGCTCCAGCCGGTACCGCTTGCTGGCCACGAGCGCGAACTCGGCGGCCACGAAGAACCCGTTCAGCGCGAGCAGCACCACGGACACGAACAGCGCCACACCCGGGCTCACGCTGCCCCACCTTCCGTTCGCGACTGCGGGGCTCGCAAAACCGGCTCACTCCTCGCGCTCACGCTGCCCCCTCCACGCGCCGCCCGCCCGCGCCGGTCCCGGTGAGCTGGAGCCGGACCGAGTCGGCCACGTGCCGGTCCACCGCGAGCACCTCGACGAGGGCGCGCGGCTCGGCCTGGGCCTCGCCGTCGACCGGCAGCGCGATCTCCAGCCGGTCGCCGACCTCGGGCACCCGCCCGAGCTCGCGCATCACCAGGCCGGACAGGGTGTCGTACTCGGGCGCCTCGGGCAGGGCGATGCCCGTGCTGTCGGCGACCTCGTCGATCCGCCAGCGCGCGGGGACCACCCAGGATCCGTCGTCCTGCCGGGCGGGGGCCCGCTCCGGCGGGTCGTCCTCGTCGCGGATCGGGCCGACCAGCTCCTCGGCGATGTCCTCCAGCGTGATCACGCCGGCGAAGCCGCCGTACTCGTCGACCACGCAGGCGAGCTGCCGGTGCCCGACCCGGAGCCGGTCCAGCACCGTCGGCAGCGGCAGGGTCTCCGGCACCAGCAACGGGGGTACGGCCACCGCGCTGACCGGGGTGGCCGCGCGCCGCGCCGGCGGCACGGCCAGCACGTCGGCGATGCCGACCACGCCGACGAGGTCGTCGACGCCCTCGGCGCCGCGTACGGGGAAGCGGGAGTGCCCGGTGTCGAGCAGCTCCACCACCCGGCTGAGCGGCTCGTCCGCCCGGACGGTGTGCACGTCGACCCGGGGCACCATGGCCTCCCCGGCGGTCAGCTCCCGGAAGTCGAGCCCACGGTCGAGCAGGGTGGACATCTCCGCGTCGAGGTGCCCCTCGTCGCGGGACTCGGCGATGATCTGCTCCAGGTCCTCCGGGGTGGCGCCGCTGGGCAGTTCCTCGATCGGCTCGATGCCGACCCGGCGCAGCAGGCGTACGGCGGCCTTGTCGAACAGCGTGATCACCGGCCCGGCGATCCGCAGGTAGAGCAGGGTGGACCGGGCCAGCGCCCGGGCCAGCGGCTCGGCGCGGGCGATGGCCAGGTTCTTCGGGGCCAGTTCGCCGAGGACCATCTGCACGACGGTCGCGATGACCAGGGCGAGCGCGACCGACAGCGGCAGGGCCACCGCGGTGGAGACCCCGACCCCGCCGAGCAGGGGGCCAGCCCCGCACCGAGGTACGGCTCGGCGACGTAACCGACCAGCAGCGCGGTCACGGTGATGCCGAGCTGCGCGCCGGAGAGCATGAACGAGAGCCGGCCGGTCACCTCCAGGGCCCGGGCGGCGGCCTGGTCGCCGGCGTCGGCCAGCTGCTTGAGCCGGCCGCGGTCCACGGCGACGTAACCGAACTCCTGGGCCACGAAGTAACCGGTGGCGGCGGTGAGAACGATGATGAGAACGAGTCCGACGACGATCAGCACGGGTCGCTCAGGGCTCCCGGGGTCGTCGGGGCGTGGGGATGCCGGGGCTGACCCGGCTGGCTACTGCTGCCCTCCTGGGCAGAAGAGTCGATCATGCGGCCATTTTATCGGCCCTGGCTGTGCTTTCGCTGAAGGAGCAGGGAAGGTTCAGCGGCCGGCGAGGTCGTCGGCGTCGAGGAGGTCTCGGTTGACCCGCCCCGACCGGTACGCCGCCCGGCCGACCATCTGGGCGGCGACGGGGGCGGTCGCCAGCTGGAACACCGCCACCAGGAGGATCATCCCGAGGTCGGCCGAGGTACGCAGGCGCAACGCCAGCCCCGCGAGCAGCAGCAGCACGCCGAGCACCTGCGGCTTCGTGGCCGCGTGCAGCCGGTCCAGCACGTCCGGGAACCGCAGCACGCCGATCCCGGCGGCGAGGCTGAGCAGTCCCCCGGCGACCAGGCAGGCGCCGCCCAGCCAGTCGGCCGCCGCCGCCCAGGTCACGCCTCCTCCTGCACCGCGAAGCGGACCAGGGCCACCGCGCCGACGAACCCGAGCAGCGACAGGACCACGAGCACGGGCAGGGTGGTGGCGTGCCGGTTGACCGCCGCCTCCGCCCCGACCGCCCCGGCCATGGTGTTCAACAGGACGTCGGCGGCGATCACCCGGTCCAGCAGCGAGGGGCCGCGGTACATCCGGGCCAGCGCGAGCAGCGCGGTGACGGAGAAGAGCACGGTGAGCACGGTGGCGAGGACGGCGGTCACTGGTCGGGCCTCCGGTCGGCGGACGGGACGGGATCGGCGGGGGTGGCGAGGAGTTCCCGCTCGGCGGCGGAGCCGACGGCGCGGACGATCCGGGCCTCGGTGGCGAGGACGCGGTCGCGGCTGTCGGTGAGGTCCCGCGGCCCGCGGACGTCGAGCACGTGCACGTAGAGCAGGCCCCGCTCCCGGTCGACCTCGAGGATGAGGGTGCCGGGGACGAGCGAGACGGCCTCGGCGGTGAGCGCGAGGTTGAGGTCGGTACGCACCCGCAGCGGCACGGCGATGATCGCGCCCCGGGGCCGGTAGCCGGGCCGGACGGCGATCCAGGCCACGTGGACGCTGGCGCCGACCAGCTCGACGACGAACCGGCCCGCCAGCGCGAGCAGCGCCCAGGGGCGGACCCGGCCGCCGAAGGTGACCGGCGGCAGCGGGAAGAACGTCAGCACCGCCGCGGCGACCAGCAGCCCGGCCAGCACGTTGCCCCAGGAGAACCGTCCCCAGAGCAGGTTCCAGATCAGTGCCAGCCAGGCGAGGGCCACCAGTTGGTCGCGCCAGCGCCGGCCGTGGGCGCGTACCCGGCTCCGGCGGCCGGGATCGGCGGCGCCCGCCTCGGGTCCGCCCGGGGGCGGTCGGGTCCGGCGGTCACGGGGCGCCGCCGGGCAGCACCGCCCGCACGTACGGGGTGCGGGCGCGCAGGTCGGTCGCGGCGTCGGTGGTGACCCCGAACAGCGGCCCGGCGACGACGGTGAGCAGCACGCCCAGCGCGACCAGGGCCGTCGTGGCGCCGACCATCAGGGCCGGCAGCCGGAGCGGCGGCTCGGCGGTGGCGAGCTGGGGCGCCCGCCAGAACGCGACGTTCCACACCCGGGACGCGGCGTAGAGGGTCAACAGGCTGGTGGCCGTGCCGGCGGCGACCAGCGCCAGGGGCAGCGGGCCGCCGACGGCCACCCCGGCCTGGAGCAGGCCGAGCTTGCCGAGGAACCCGGAGAACGGCGGGATGCCCGCGAGGTTCATGGCCGGGACGAAGAACAGCACCGCGAGCAGCGGGGCCACCCGGGCCAGCCCGCCGAGCCGGCGCAGGTCGGTGCTGCCGGCCCGCGCCTCGACCAGCCCGGCGACCAGGAACAGGGTGGTCTGGACGGTGATGTGGTGGACCACGTAGAAGATCGCCCCGGCCAGCCCGGCGACGGTGCCGAGCGCCACCCCGAAGATCATGTACCCGATGTGGCTGACCAGCATGAACGAGAACAGCCGCTTCATGTCCGGCTGGGCGACCGCGCCGAGGATGCCGACCAGCATCGTCAGGCCGGCCACCACCATCAGCGGGCCGGAGACCTCGCCGCCGGGGAAGAGCAGGGTCTCGGTGCGGATGATCGCGTACACGCCGACCTTGGTGAGCAGGCCGGCGAAGACGGCGGTGACGGGGGCGGGCGCGGTCGGGTAGCTGTCCGGCAACCACGCCGACAGCGGGAACACCGCCGCCTTGATCCCGAACGCCAGCAGCAGCATCAGCTGGAGGCAGAGCCGTACGGCGTCGGGCAGCGCGTCGAGCCGGTGGGCGAGCTGGGCCATGTTGAGGGTGCCGGTGGCCGCGTAGACGAGGCCGACCCCGGCCAGGAAGATCATCGAGGACAGGATGCTCACCACCACGTACGTCGGGCCGGTCCGGATCCGCGTCTCCGTCCCGCCCAGCGTGATCAGCACGAAGCTCGCCGCCAGCAGGATCTCGAAGCCGACGAAGAGGTTGAACAGGTCGCCGGCCAGGAACGCGTTGGTGACGCCGGCCGTGAGCACGAGGTACGTCGGGTGGTAGATGGTCACCGGCGCGACCTCGCCGATCTCGCCCCGGCCCTGGCCGATCGAGTAGAGCAGCACGCACAGCGTGACGGCCGACGAGACCACCAGCATCAACGCGGCCAACTGGTCGGCCACCAGCACGATCCCCACCGGCGGGGGCCACCCGCCGATCCGCACCACGACCGGCCCGTGCCGGTACGCCTCGACGAGCAGCACCGCGGCGACCGTCAGCGTGGTGGTGAGCCCGACCACGCTGACCGTGCGCTGCACCCGCGGCCGGTTCGCGAGCAGGAGGGTGAACGCCGCCCCGAGCAGCGGCACCACCACGGGCAACGGCACCAGCGCCGCGTACCCGGTCACGCCGTGTCCCCGCGACGGCGTGGGCGGCGCGGGAACGGCTCGGGGTCCACCTGCTCCGGGTCGTCGCCCGGCCCTTCGCCGCCGAGGTCGGGGGCGGGCAGCTCGTTGCGGGCGGCCAACGCGGCGACCTTGCGGTCCTCCAGGTCGTCCTCCACCTCGTCGTTGCCCTCGAGGTACCAGCCGCGGTACGCGACGGCGAGCAGGAACGCGGTGAGCCCGAAGGTGATCACGATGGCGGTGAGCACCATCGCCTGCGGCAGCATGTCGCTCATCCGGTCGATCGGCGCCGTGCCGACCACGGGCGCCGCGCCGGGCCGGCCGCCGAGCAGGATCAGCAGGTTGACCCCGTTGCCGAGCAGGATGACCCCGAGCAGGATCCGGCTCAGGCTGCGTTCCAGCAGCAGGGTCACGCCGGTGCCGGCAAGCACCCCGACGGCGGCCACCAGCACCAGGCTGGGCCCGGTCATCGCGGCTCCCCCGCGTCCACGGCCAGCCCGCGCCCGCCGCCGCCGGCCGCCTCGATGTGCCGGTCGACCTCCGCGCCGAGACTGCGCAGGATGTCCAGCACGAGGCCGACCACGATCAGGTACACGCCGATGTCGAAGAAGAGGGCCGTCACCAGGTGGATCTCGCCCACGCCGGGCAGCGCGAAGTCGAGCCGCGCGCTCTCCAGCACCCACCGGCCGGCGAGCAGGGAGGCCACGCCGGTGCCCACCGACACGGCCAGGCCGGCGCCGAGCACCGTGCCGGCACCGACCGGGGCCGCCTCGGCCAGCTCGTACCGGCCGCCGGCGAGGTAGCGCACGGCCAGGGCGAGGCCGGCGACCAGGCCGCCGACGAAGCCGCCGCCGGGGGCGTTGTGGCCGGAGAAGAGCAGGAACAGGGAGAGCAGCACCACGGTGTGGAAGATCAGCCGGGTGACCACCTCGAAGACGATCGACCGGCGGCGGGCGTGCAGGGTGGGACCGCCGCGCAGCCACACCGGCCGCCCGGGCGGGGACGCCGGCCGACGGGGCGCGGCGGGCGTCGCGGGCGGGGGCCGGTGCGGGAACGCTGGAAGACGAGGCTGGCCACGCCGGTCGCGGTGGCCACCAGCACCGAGAGCTCCCCCATGGTGTCCCAGGCCCGGATGTCGACGAGGGTCACGTTGACCACGTTGCGGCCGTACGCCCGGATGACCGCCTGCTCCGGGAAGTCGCGCGAGATCGACGGCGCGGTCCGGGCACCGGCCGCCACCAGGCCGAGCCCGGCGAGCACCACGCCGACCGCGACGCCCACCGACCGGCGCACCCACCGGCTGCGGCGCAGGGGGCGGACGGAGAACCGCTCCGGCAGCCGGCGCAGCACCAGCACGAACACCGCGATGGTGGCCGTCTCCACCAGGAACTGGGTCAGCGCCAGGTCGGGCGCGCCGTACAGGACGAACATCATCGCGGTGCCGTAGCCGGTGACCCCGACCAGCAGCATCGCGGTGAGCCGGCGGCGGGCACCGACGGCGAGCAGCGCCGCCGCCGCGGTCACCAGCCCCACCACGAGCTGCAGCGGGGTGTCCCACAGGTGGACCGGCCGCCCCCAGGGGCCGGTGGCCAGCAGCGCCCCGCCGGGCACGAGCACCAGGACCAGCAGGATCGTGCCGAGGTACTGCGGCAGCGAGCCGCGCTGGGTGACGCTGGTGACGGCGATGGCGGCCCGGTCGAAACGGCGCGTCAGCCACTCGTACCCGCGGACGCCGCCCACCGGCGCGCGGACCCGGTGCAGCACCGGGGCGAGCGGGCCGCGCAGCGCGAACAGCGCCGCGCCGCCCGCGAGGGCCGCGGCGGAGAGGCCGAGGGCGAGGCTCGGCCCGTGCCACAGCGCGAGGTCCGCCCCGACCGGGCCGAAGAGCTCGGCGTACGGGCGCAGCAGGCGGCCGAGCGGGCCGGCGAGCACACCGGCGGCCAGCCCGCGACGGCGAGCAGGGCCGGCGGCGCGAGCAGGGCGGCGGGGGCGTGCCCCGGCTCGGTGGGCTCGACGTCCGGCCGGGTGGCGAACGCGCCCCAGGCGAAGCGGACGCTGTACGCGACGGTGAGCACGGTGCCGGCGACCAGCCCGGCGAGGAGCAGCGGCTGACCGGTGTACGCGGCGAGGATCGCCTCCTTGCCCACGAACCCGATCAGCGGCGGCACCCCCGCCATGGAGGCGGCGGCCAGGATCCCGGTCGCGGCCAGCAGCGGGGCGCGCCGCCCCAGGCCGGACAGCTCGCGCAGGTCGCGGGTGCCGGCGGTGTGGTCGACGGCCCCGACGACGAGGAACAGCGCGGACTTGAACAGCCCGTGGGCGAGCAGCATCGCCGTCCCGGCCAGCGCGGCGTCCGGGGTGCCCCAGGCGAGCGCCACCGTCAGCAGGCCGAGCTGGCTGGTCGTGCCGTACGCCAGCAGCAGCTTCAGGTCGGTCTGGCGCAGGGCGGCCCAGCCGCCGGCCAGCATGGTGAGCAGCCCGGCGGTGACCGCCACCGGCCGCCACGGGCCGACCGCGGCCAGCACGGGCGCGAGCAGCCCGATCAGGTACACGCCGGCCTTCACCATCGCCGCCGCGTGCAGGTACGCGCTGACCGGGCTGGGCGCGGCCATCGCCGCCGGCAGCCAGGAGCTGAACGGCAGCACCGCCGACTTGGCCAGCGCGCCGGCCAGCACGAGCAGGACGGCGGTGACCAGGTACCCGCCCCCGGGCAGGTCGGCCGAGGCGAGCGCCGACCAGCGATACTCCCCCGCGTGCCGGCCGAGCATCAGGAAACCGACGAGCATGGCCAGCCCGCCGAGCGTGGTCACGATCAGCGCCTGCCTCGCCGCCCACCGGCTGGACCGGCGCTCGGTGCTGTGCCCGATCAGCAGGTAGGAGAAGATCGTCGTCAGTTCCCAGAAGACGTAGAGCAGCAGCAGGTCGTCGGCGAGGACGAGGCCGAGCATCGCGCCGGCGAAGGCGACCAGCACCCCGGCGAACCGGGTCAGGCCCACCGAGCCGGGGGCGAAGTACCGGGCGCAGTAGACCAGCACCAGCGCGCCGACGCCGCCGACCAGCAGGATCAGCAGCCAGGACAGGGTGGTCAGCCGGAACGCCAGCGCCAGCCGCAGCTGCGGGATCCAGGAGTATGTCTCCGTCACCGCGCCGCCGCCGGCCACGGCGGGCGTACGGGCCAGGGCCCAGGCGAACGCGGCAGCAGGCGCGAGCGCCAGCGGGAGGAAGGCGCGGGGCCCCCACCACCGGACCAGCGGCGGCGCGACGAGCGCGGCCACGAGGTGGAGGATCAGCAGTACGAGCACCCGCGCTCCCGGTCGAGGTGGCAGCAGTGCGCGCCCCGGGGGAGCGCCTAGGAGCGATCAGACGCCAGTTTGCCACTACATGTGAGCGTTTGCCGGAATTCCCCCCGGCTCCCCTAGCCCCTCCCCCGCCTCGAGACCGCGGGGCGGGGCCGGGTCGCCCCCACCCCCCGCGGTCGATCAAGAGAGTTGCGTCAGGATCTCGCGGACGCGCCGACACAAACCTCTTGGTCACCGCCTCGCCGCGGGGGGGGGTGGGGTGGGGTGGGGTGGGGTGGGGTGGGGTTGGGTGGGCCGTGGTGGCGAGCCGGGTCGGTCAGCGCACCGGGATGTCGCCGGTCGGCAGCGCCTGGCGGTCGCGGCGGGTCTCCACCAGCAGGTCGGGGCGACCCAGCTGGAGCACCACCTTGTTGACCACGCGCTGGGCGGCGGCCAGGGACCGCACCGAGAGCAGCCGGCCCCGGCTCTCCCGACGCAGGACGAAGTAGTGCACCGCGGCGCGGACCTGACCACGATCGGCGGCGCTGGAGTGGGCGGTCTGCCGGACCAGTTCGCGCAGGCAGAAGGCGAGCCGCTCGGCGAGCTCCAACTCGGGACCCTGCAGGCCGGCGCGGAGCGCGGCGAGGTGACCATCGACCTTGCGGATGAGCACATCGGTGCCGGACCCACGGCCTCGCTCCTCGCCCATGGCCCCTCCTCCGCACCTCACACTGCGGGTGAAGTTACTTTATGTTGCTGTCCACAAGCAAGCTGTTAGATGAGACGTAACGGTTATAGCGCTCTTTACATCCTAGGTCCTCATCATTCGGACAGACCACCGGGGCGGCCGTACGCGCCAGTCGCCGACGCCGACGCCGACGGCCAGCGGCGGGCGCAGATTCACGGAAATGTTGCTGTTTCGGCGTGTCACATACGCTTTCAGTGAGTTTGTTCCTTGCTTGAGGCGGAGCCCACGGACCGGGGGCAGGCCGGGAGCTCTTGGCGGGTGGGTGTCGTAGGTGCGAGGCAGGATTGACGGATGGCGGAGGTGACGGGCGGGTTCGGCGCGGCGACGCGGGAGTGGTTCGGCGCGGCGTTCGCCGCACCCACCGCCGCCCAGGCCGGCGCCTGGCGGTCCGTGGCGGCCGGGCGGAACGCCCTGGTCGTCGCGCCCACGGGCTCCGGCAAGACGCTCGCCGCGTTCCTCTGGTCGCTGGACCGGCTCGCCCAGGCGCCGCCGCCGGCCGAGGCCCGCCAGCGGTGCCGGGTGCTCTACGTCAGCCCGCTCAAGGCCCTGGCCGTCGACGTCGAGCGCAACCTGCGCGCTCCCCTCGCGGGCATCCGGCAGGCCGCCACCCGGCTGGGCGTCGCGCCGCCGGACATCACGGTCGGCATGCGTACCGGGGACACTCCCGCCGACGAGCGGCGCGCCTTCGCGCGCACCCCGCCGGACATCCTCATCACCACGCCCGAGTCGCTGTTCCTGCTGCTCACGTCCGCCGCACGGGACTCGCTGCGCGGCGTGGAGACGGTGATCGTCGACGAGGTCCACGCGGTGGCCGGGACGAAGCGCGGGGCCCACCTGGCGCTCTCCCTGGAACGCCTCGACGAGCTGCTGCCCGCCCCCGCGCAGCGGATCGGCCTGTCCGCCACCGTCCGCCCCATCGACGCCTGCGCCCGGTTCCTCGGCGGGGCCCGCCCGGTCGACGTGGTCCAGCCCGCGACCCCGAAGACGATCGAGGTCAGCGTCCAGGTCCCGGTGGAGGACATGACCCGCCTCGACGAGCAGGAGCCGCCCGGGGACGACCTCGACGGCCCGCGCCGGGCCTCGATCTGGCCGGCGGTCGAGGAGCGGGTGTACTCGCTCGTCCGGGCGCACCGCTCGACCATCGTCTTCACCAACTCCCGGCGCAGCGCCGAGCGGCTCTGCGCCCGGCTCAACGAGCTGGCCGCCGAGGAGCTGACGGGGGCACCGGCCCCGGCCCCGCGCCGGCCGCCGGCCGAGCTGATGGCCCAGTCCGGCGCGGCGGCCGGCGCGGCGCCGGTGATCGCCCGCGCCCACCACGGCAGCGTGTCCCGCGAGGAGCGCCGGCACATCGAGGAGGCGCTGAAGTCGGGGCAGCTGCCCGCCGTGGTGGCCACCTCCAGCCTGGAGCTGGGCATCGACATGGGCGCGGTCGACCTGGTGGTGCAGATCGAGGCGCCGCCCAGCGTCGCCGCCGGCCTGCAACGGGTCGGGCGCGCCGGGCACCAGGTCGGCGCCGTCTCGCGGGGCGTGGTCTTCCCCAAGCACCGGGGCGACCTGCTCTCCTGCGCGGTCGTCGCCGAGCGGATGGCCGACGGCGCCATCGAGGAGCTGAGCTACCCGCGCAACCCGCTCGACGTCCTCGCCCAGCAGGTCGTCGCCATGGTCGCCCTGGAGCCGTGGCGGGTCGGCGACCTGGCCGCGGTGGTGCGCCGCGCCGCGCCGTTCGCCGAGCTGCCCGACTCCGCCCTGCACGCCGTGCTGGACATGCTCTCCGGCCGGTACCCGTCGACCGCGTTCGCCGAGCTGCGCCCCCGGCTGGTGTGGGACCGCGCCACCGACGTGCTGACCGGGCGTCCCGGCGCGCAACGGCTCGCGGTGACCAGCGGCGGCACCATCCCCGACCGGGGCCTGTTCGGCGTCTTCCTGGCCGGCGCGGAGCGGGCCGCCCGGGTCGGCGAGCTGGACGAGGAGATGGTCTACGAGTCCCGCGTCGGCGACGTCTTCCTGCTCGGCTCGTCGTCCTGGCGGATCGAGGACATCACCCCCGACCGGGTGCTGGTGTCGCCGGCCCCCGGCCAGGCCGCCCGGATGCCGTTCTGGAAGGGCGACCAGCCCGGCCGGCCGGTGGAGCTGGGCCGGGCCATCGGCGCGCGGGTGCGCGGCCTGCTCCGCCAGGGCGACGAGGCGGCGGTCGCCGCGCTGCGCTCCGGTGGGCTGGACGACTGGGCCGCCGGCAACCTGATGGCGTACCTGCGGGAGCAGCAGGCCGCGACCCGGTCCCTGCCGGACGACCGGACGGTGGTGGTGGAGCGGTTCCGCGACGAGCTGGGCGACTGGCGGCTCGCCGTGCACTCGGTGCTCGGCGCGCGGGTGAACGCCCCGTGGGCGCTGGCGATCGGCCGGCGGCTCGCCGAACGGTACGGCGTGGACGCCCAGGTGTTGCCCTCCGACGACGGCATCGTGGTGCGGCTGCCGGACACGGCCGAGGAGCCGCCCGGCGCCGATGTGATCGTCTTCGACCCCGACGAGGTCGCCCAGCTGGTCGAGGAGTCGGTCGGCACGTCCGCGCTGTTCGCCGCCCGGTTCCGGGAGTGCGCGGCCCGGTCCCTGCTGCTGCCCCGCCGCGACCCGCGCCGCCGCCAGCCGCTGTGGCAGCAGCGCCAGCGCGCCGCCCAACTGCTCGACGTCGCCCGCGAGTACGCCGACTTCCCGGTCACCCTGGAGGCCGCCCGGGAGTGCCTTCAGGACGTCTTCGACCAGCCCGCGCTGGCCGGCCTGATGCGCGACCTGGCCGCCCGGCGGGTGCGCCTGGTCGAGGTGGAGACCGACCGCCCGTCGCCGTTCGCCCGCTCGCTGCTGTTCGGGTACGTCGGCGCGTTCCTCTACGAGGGCGACGCCCCCCTCGCGGAGCGGCGGGCCGCCGCCCTGGCGCTGGACTCGGCGCTGCTCGGCGAGTTGCTCGGCCGGGTCGACCTGCGCGAGCTGCTCGACCCGGCGGTGCTCGCCGAGACCGAGCGGCAGCTGCGCTGGCTCACCGAGCGGCGCCGCCCCCGCGACGCCGAGGACGTGATCGAGCTGCTGCGCACGCTCGGCGACCTGTCGGAGGCCGAGCTGGCCGAGCGCGGCGCGCCGGTCGGCTGGCTCACCGAGCTGGCGGCCGCCCGGCGGGTGCTGCGGGTGCGCGTCGCCGGCGAGGAGCGCTGGGTCGTCGTCGAGGACGCCGCCCGGCTGCGCGACGCGCTCGGCGTGGCGCTGCCCGTCGGGGTGGCCGAGGCGTACCTGGCGCCGGTGGCCGACCCGCTCGGCGACCTGGTCGCCCGGTACGCCCGCACCCACGGCCCGTTCGCCGCCGTCTCCTGCGCCGCCCGGTTCGGGCTCGGGGTGGCCGTCGTCGAGCAGGCGCTGCGCCGGCTCGCCGCGACCGGGCGGGTGGTCTCCGGCGAGTTCGCGCCCGACACCGTCGGCACCCAGTGGTGCGACGCGGAGGTGCTGCGGCTGCTGCGCCGTCGTTCGCTGGCCGCGCTGCGGCGGGAGATCGAGCCGGTGCCGCCCCGGGCGCTGGCGACGTTCCTGCCCCGCTGGCAGCAGGTCGGCTCGTCGGCCCGGGGCGTGGAGGCGGTCGCCGCCGCCGTCGAGCAGTTGCAGGGCGCGGCCGTGCCGGCGTCCGCGCTGGAACGCCTGGTGCTGCCCGGCCGGGTCGCCGACTACTCCCCCGCCCAGCTCGACGAGCTGTGCGCCAGCGGCGAGGTGGTGTGGGCCGGCTCGGGGGCGCTCTCCGGCGGGGACGGCTGGGTCACCCTCGCGTACGCGGACGCCGCGCCGCTGCTCCTGCCGCCGCCGGACGACGTCCTCGCCCGCACCCCGCTGCACGAGGCGGTGCTCGACGCGCTCGCCGACGGGCAGGCGCTGTTCTTCCGCTCGCTGGCCGACCGGGTCGCCTCGACCGACGACGCCGCCCTCGCCGCCGCGATCTGGGACCTGGTCTGGGCCGGCCACCTCACCAACGACACCCTCGCCCCGCTGCGGGCGGCGCTCGGCGGTGGCGGGGCGCACCGGTCGCGGCCGTCCGCGCCGCGTACCCGCTACCGCCGTCCCGGCCGGGTCGCGCTGCCCAGCCGCGGCGGCCCGCCCACCGTGGCCGGCCGCTGGTCCCGGCTGCCGGAGCGGGACCTCGACCCGACCCGGCGGGCCGCCGCGCTCGCCGAGGTGCTGCTCGAACGGCACGGGGTGGTGACCCGGGGCGCGGTCGCGGCCGAGCAGGTGAGCGGCGGGTTTGCCGCCGTCTATCCGGTGCTCGCCGCACTGGAGGAGCGCGGCGCCGCCCGGCGCGGCTACTTCGTCGAGGGGCTGGGGGCGGCCCAGTTCGCGGTGCCCGGCGCGGTGGACCGCCTGCGCGCCCTCGCCGACCCGGCCGACGCCGGCCGGGGCCGGGGAGGGCCGACGGTGGTGCTCGCCGCCACCGACCCCGCCAACCCGTACGGCGGGGCGCTGCCCTGGCCGGAGCGGGTGGTCGACTCCGGCGACGGGGCGGCCCCGGCGACCGGGCACCGGGCCGGCCGCAAGGCGGGCGCCCTGGTGGTGCTGGCCGGCGGCGATCTGGTGCTCTACGTCGAGCGGGGCGGGCGGACGATCCTGTCGTTCTCCGCCGACCCGGATGCCCTCGCCTCGGCCGGCAAGGCGCTCGCCGACGCGGTGCACTCCGGCGCTCTCGGCGCGATGTCGGTCGAGCGGGCCGACGGGGAGGCGGTCGCGGCCTCCCCGCTGCGCGACGCGCTGACCGCCGCCGGGTTCCGGCCGACGCCCCGCGGCCTGCGCCTGCGCGGCTGACCTCGCGCGTCGCCCGCTCGCGTCGGCGTACGGGCCCTCCAGCCGGGCCACCTCGGCCAGATCGCGGCGGTCAGGGCGGGCAGGCGTTGAGCAACGCGGGTCGCGACCGGGGTGAGCCAGCACGCGGCGGGGGGTAGTGTCCGAGCCGACGGTCGATCGGCGAGCAGGCACAGTGAGCAGCAGTGATGATGACACTCACATACTGTCCAGACACAACCGCGGCGGACTGGCTCCTCCGGTCCGGCACACCGGCCACCCAGTTGACGACCTTCGGCCCGGCGAGCTTCGAGGCGTTCGGCAGGCTCCGTTTCATCCCTGATCCCGTCGCGCCCGGTCAGGACGAGGCGGACGCCGACATTCCCGCCGGGCATCCGTCGGACACCACCCAGGCACGTCGAGCGCTGCGCCTGCTCGCTCGGTTCACCTCCACCCCGCAGGACTGCTACTTCTGCGTGTGGGAGGGGTATTCGGATATCCCGCTGCCACCGAACGTGCGGCACGGCCCACTCGTCGAGATCCCGCACCGCCGGTATGCGCTGCTACGCGGCGCCCTGCACGACATCGACGCCTGGGAAGCCGACCTCGGTGGTGGTCAGCCGATCGCTCCGCCGGCCTTCGTCTGGCCGGCCGACCGCCGCTGGTGTTTCGTCAGCGACGTCGACCCGCACTGGGCCGGGATCGGCGCCGAACAGGCCGCCATCGACACGCTCATCGGTGATTTACAACTGGACGTCGTCCCGGCCCACCCGGCAGAAGAACAACCTCTGTACCGCTGAGCCGTGCAGCCCGACTCGCGATGCGGCGCCAGGGCGTCACCCGGATCGCCCGCTGCGGGATGCGCAGCGGCCGGCGGACGCCGTCCAGGTCGGGCGGGGGGTGAACGCACGTTGATGTGTTTGTACTGGTACGCCGACAGGTGGGCGGCGTCGGCCTCCAACGCGGGGTGCCCCTGGCCGCGTAGCGCGTCCAGCGCGTAGTTCAGGTAACGGCCGTGGAAGACGTGCCGGCCGACGCTGTGCCGGCCCTCCTGCAGGTGCGCATCCCCTTTGGGTTCCGCCAGTAGTCCGGGTCGTCGGCGAACGTCAGCACATGCAGGGTCTTGAAGATCCGGCCGTAGTGCGCGACCGCCTCCCCGAGGCCGGTAAGCCGTCCGTCATGCTGCAACACCCTGATCATGTCGTGCGCGGAGATCTTGCGGGTGTGCGCCGACGCGATCACCCGCAACACGTGCGGCCAGTGCCGGCGCTCTTGTCCAGGTCGACCCGGCCACCGCGCCGTCTTGTCCAGCACGCCGTAGTCGGTGCGGGCATCGACGCGCCACAGCCTCGTATTCGGTAGGTCCGCGAGCACCGGCCGGTAGTAGCCCAGACCACAACGTGAACCTTGCGCACCGTAGGTACGTGGAAATAGATGGGCAGAGAGGAATTCCCTTGGACGGATTACCTAGTAGGCCATAGATCGTGGCCGTTCCAGCATCGTTTTCTCAGCTTGCAGATGGCCGACGGATCTGCAGCTGATCGCGACCAGCCGGCCGAACAAGTCAATCGCGTTGTCGCGCCTGTCTCGGCCAAGACCGCGGGAGGGGGGTGGGTTCTAACACCTGTGGCGGTCCGCAAGGTTTGGGACCTGCTCGAGCAGGAGGACCCTGGTCGGCTGCGCTGAAGGTTTTCCGGAGTCGGCGCGCCTCAAGCACAACCCTCTCGATAGGAGCGTTGAGTGGCCCAGATTGATACCGACTATGCAGGACCCCGAACCTGGGCCGGATTGACACATCGGCCCACGACGTTCCGGCAGCTTGTGGAAGCGCATCTGGCGTCCATTCGCGCGCGGCTGGGGCAGCAGCACGATCTGCAGGTGCTGTTCGACGAGGTCTCCGGCGTTCTGGGCGACTGGGCGGATCGGCCGATCGGTGCCGGGGCACGGCAGACGTCCTTTGTGGGTAATGACGGCAGCCCGGTCGAGTTCTCCTTCACCTTCTCTCCCGATGGGGTCCGGACCCGGGTCCTGTTCGAGCCAGGTGGAGCTGCCGCGACGCGATCGGAGCTAGAGCGACATCTCGCGCTACTGGCCGCCCGGCTCGGCGACGGTACCCGGCGGCTGGAAGCGGTGGCCGATCTGTTCCTCGGACCGGCGGCTGATCCGTCACCGTTCCTGCTCCTGCATGCGCTGGAAGCCGGGCACGCGACCGCGCCGCCGTTGCACAAGGTCTATCTGAACCCGGCGGCATCGGGCCGGCCGCCCTTGGCGGTCGTGCGGGAGGCGATGGGAAGGCTGGGCCTCGGTCCCGCGTGGGAGCGGGTGGAGGAGCACCTCGGCGCAGACCGGCTGGGGTCACCAAGCTACGAGCCGGCACTGGTCGCGCTGGATCTGGTGGATCGGCCTGTCGCCCGAGTCAAGGTGTACCTGCGGCACAGCCAAGCAGGCATCGACGATATCGAGCTGGTTTCGCGCCTAGGGGCCGGCCATCGCGGTGGCCGGTACGCCGAGCTGCTGGGAACGCTCAATCCGGCGCCGCTGGCGCAGTGGGTCAAGGCGCCGATGACCTGTCTTGCCTTCGCCGCCGACGGCACGGCTCTGACCACGACGCTGTACTGCCCCCTCGACCCGAACCTACCGAACGACGCAGTGGCCGGGAAACGGGTTACCGAGCTGTTGACCCGACTGGGTATCGGTGTCGAGGCGTTCCGATCGGTCGCGGCCGCGGCCAGCGGTGCCTTGCCGGCGGCCAGCAACCGGCTGAGCTGGATCGGATTCAAGGAGATAGGTCGGCCGCTCGTCACCGTCTACGTCGGACTGGGTGGCACAGCCGAGGCCGAACCGCACCGGGCGGCGCCAGCCGGAGCGGACCAGGAGGCGCGGTGGACGGGCCCGTAGGGGAGATCTGTGTAACGGATGTCGATGAAAGTCCGTTACGGCCAGCAGGAGCTGGTCGGCACGGATGGGAGCAGGTTGGTGGCCGTCTCGCGGTGGAGCAGTACCACACCCGCCGGGATTGATGGTGGTCTAGGGTGCCCGGCATGGGTGCCACGGCGTGGATCTCGCTCACGACTGACTATGGGCTCACCGACGGGTTCGTGGCGGCCTGCCACGGGGTGATCGGGCGCATCGCGCCGGACGCCCGGGTGATCGACGTGACCCACCTGGTGCCGCCGGCCGACGTACGCCGGGGCGCGGCCGTGCTCGCCCAGGCCGTGCCGTACCTGCCGCCGGGCGTACACGTCGCGGTGGTGGACCCCGGCGTCGGCACCAGCCGGCGGGGGATCGCCGTGGCCGCGCCCGGCGGCGTGCTGGTCGGGCCGGACAACGGGTTGCTGCTGGACGCCGCCGCCGCGCTCGGCGGGATCACCGCCGCCGTCGAGCTGACCAACCCGGCCTGGCTGGCGCCGGAGGTGTCCCGCACCTTCCACGGCCGGGACGTGTTCGCCCCGGTCGCGGCGCGGCTCGCCCTCGGCGCGCCGCTGGCCGACGCCGGGCCGGCCGTCGACCCCGCCGCGCTGGTCCGGCTTCCCGAGCCCGTGGTACGGGCCACCGCCGACGGCTTCGCCGCCGAGGTGCTGACCGTCGACCACTTCGGCAACGTCCAGCTCGCGGCGTCCGGGAGCCTTCTGGCGGCGCTGCCGGCCCGGCTCGCGGTGGCCGGGCGGCCGGCGGCGCACGGGCGGACGTTCGGCGACGCGCCGCCCGGTGAGCTGGTCGTGTACGTCGACT
Source organism: Micromonospora olivasterospora (assembly GCF_007830265.1). Lineage (NCBI taxonomy): Bacteria > Bacillati > Actinomycetota > Actinomycetes > Micromonosporales > Micromonosporaceae > Micromonospora > Micromonospora olivasterospora. The sequence continues at coordinate 4,252,327 of NZ_VLKE01000001.1, read as the reverse complement.
CCGCCGGACTGGTCGCCGTGGCGGTGAACGGGGGCCGGGCGGCCGACGTGCTCGCGGTGGCCCCGGGTGACCTCGTGCCGGTCGCGCCGCTCGGCTGACCGCCGGGCCGGGACGATCGGCGCGGATCAGTGCCGGGCCGGACACGTGCCGCTCAATGGACTGTGGAATCCTTGGCCGGGTGGGTGATCAATGGGTTCCCTCGGCCTGCCCCTGTTGTCTCTCCCTGACCGGCGGCGGCACATGTCCGGTCTGCTTCTGGACGGACGACGGCCAGAGCGACGCCGACGCCGACGTGGTCCGGGGCGGCCCGAACGGCGATCTGAGCCTGTCCCACGCCCGGCTCAACTTCGCCGTCTACGGCGCCAGCCACCCCCGTTACCAGGACATGGTGCGCCCGCCGCGCCCCGAGGAGCGCCCCTGAGCGGGGCGGTCGCCCGCCCGACCCGGCCCGTCAGCCACCCACGGCGCCCTGGTCCGGCGGGACAATAGCGGGGTGCCCGAAGGCGACACCGTGTGGAACACCGCCCGCGTGCTGGAGCGCGCCCTCGGTGGGGCCCGGCTGACCGGCTCGGACTTCCGCGTGCCGCGGCTGGCCGCCACCGACCTGACGGGCTGGACGGTCCGGGAGTCGGCCAGCCGGGGCAAGCACCTGCTGCTCCGGCTGACCGCGCCGGCGCCCGTCGGCCCCGGTGGGGTCACCGACTGGACGCTGCACTCGCACCTGAGGATGGACGGCGCCTGGCGCGCGTACGCCCCGGGAGAGCGCTGGGCGGCCAGGCCGGCGCACCTGATCCGGGCGGTGCTGCGCACGGCCGGCGCGGTGGCCGTGGGCTATCACCTGCACGAGCTGGCCCTGGTGCCGACGGCCGAGGAGGACACCCTGGTCGGGCACCTCGGGCCGGACCTGCTCGGCGCGGACTGGGACCCGGCCGAGGCGGTCCGTCGGCTCGCCGCCCACCCGGAGACGCCGATCGGCGAGGCGCTGCTCGACCAGCGCAACCTGGCCGGGGTGGGCAACCTGTACAAGTGCGAGGTGCTCTTCCTGCGCGGGATCTCGCCGTGGACCCCGGTTGGCGCCGCGCCCGACCTGGCCGGCACGGTGGCCCTCGCGCAGCGGCTGCTGGCCGCCAACCGGGGGCGGTGGACCCAGAGCACCACGGGCTCGCTGCACCGGGGGCGGACCAGCTACGTGTACGGCCGGCGGGCGCAGCCGTGCCGCCGGTGCGGCACGGCGATCCGCAAGGAGGAGCTGGGCGAGCGGGTCACCTTCTGGTGCCCGGCCTGCCAGCCCGCCCCACCGTCCTGACCGCGCGCGTCCACGTACCCGGCCGCCCCGTCGACCGGCGGTCTGTCGGTCAGCGGACAGTGTGAAGCCCAGATTGGGACGATTGGGCAATTCCTAACCACCCGTCCGTCGTCGCATGCTGTGGTTGACTGCTCACCGTTCGTCGAAGCGTTCCGGGCGCGTGGCCGTCCTCGCTTCGGGCGGCGGCCGTGGCGCCCCGACCCCGGGGGAGAGCCATGGTCCTGTTCCGCAGACTGCGCTCCAGCTGGACCGACCGCGCCGTCCGCACCGGCCGGGAGGCGGGTCCGACGGTGCCGACCGCCCGGACCGCGGAGGACGCGGCTCGGGCGCCGGCCAGCCTGGACCCGGCCGAGGCCCCCCGCTGCTTCGGCCCGGTGCCCAACTTCGCCGGCAGCCCGCTGCCGGTGCCGGACGGGCGGGGCGGGGTCGTTCCCGGCACCGGCATCCGCAAGTTCGTCGACCCGCTCCCCCGCCCCGGTGTGGCGGGCCGCACCCCGCTCGGCGGGTACCTGCCGGTGGCGGTGCCGGACACGATCACCTGGCCGGGCTGCGACTACTACGAGATCGGCCTGCAGGAGTACGCCCAGCGCCTGCACCGGGACCTGCCGGCGACCCGGCTGCGCGGCTACCGGCAGCTCAACCTCGGCACCGACGACTCGGGGCACAACACCGTGCGCCCGCCCGAGCGGCCGTACCACCTGGGCCCGGTGATCATGGCCCGGCGCGGCCGGCCGGTGCGGATCAAGTTCGTCAACCAGCTGCCCACCGGCCGGGCCGGGGAGCTGTTCCTGCCGGTCGACCCGACCGTGGACGGGGCCGGCGGCGGCCCACTGGACGGCCCGGCGCCATACCCGCAGAACCGGGCGGTCCTGCACCTGTACGGCGGGCAGACCGGCTGGACCAGCGCCGGCAACCCCTGGCAGTGGGTCACCCCGCCGCAGGAGATCACCCCGTACCCGACGGGGGTGGGGTTGGCGCACGTGCCGGACATGCCGTCCCCGGGGCCCGGGGCGACCACGCTGTACTACCCGAACGCGCAGAGCGGCCGGCTGATGTGGCTGCACGACAACACGCTCGGCCTGTCCCGGCTGACCGTCCACTCCGGTCAGCTCGCGCTCTACCTGCTCACCGACCCGGCCGAGGAACAGCTCGTCGCCGACGGGGTGCTCCCCGCCGAGCAGCTCCCGCTGGTGATCGAGGACAAGACGTTCGTGCCGGACGACACGCAGCTCGCCGCCCAGGACCCGACGTGGGACCGGGACCGCTGGGGGGCCCGGGGCAGCCTGTGGCACCCGCACGTGTACCAGCCCCGGCAGAACCCGTACCGGGCCGCGGGCACGAACCCGACCGGCCGCTGGGACTACGGCCCGTGGGTGCGTCCCCCGGCGACCGACGAGGCGGGGACGCCCGCGCCGGTGCCGAACCCGCACCACGACCCGGTCGCCGCGCCGGACGAGCCGCCGCTCGCGCCGGGCGTGCCGCACCCGTCGGCGGTGCCCGAGGCGTACGGGGACACGCCGGTGGTCAACGGCGTGGCGTACCCGTACCTGACGGTGGCGCCGAAGGCGTACCGGTTCCGGATCCTGAACGCCTGCGCGGACCGCAGCCTCAACCTCCAGCTCTACCGGGCCCGCTCCGACGGGCCGATGTGGGGGCCGGACGGCCGGCTGTGCGACGCCGACGCGGGCGAGGTGCCCATGGTGGACGCCGTCCGCTCCCCCGACCGGCCTCCCGGCTGGCCGACGGACGGCCGCGACGGCGGGGTGCCCGACCCGCGCGCCGCCGGGCCGGCGTTCGTGCAGGTGGGCAACGAGTGCGGGCTGCTGCCGGCACCCGTGGTGCTGCCGAGCCGCCCGGTGGGCTACCGGTACGACCGGCAGGACTTGACCGTGCTCAACGTCGACGGGCACGCCCTGCTGCTCGCCCCCGGGGAGCGGGCCGACGTGATCGTCGACTTCTCGGCCGTGCCGCCCGGGGCCACGCTCATCCTGTACAACGACTGCCCCGCCCCGCTGCCCCGCTTCGACCCACGCTACGACCAGTACTCGGGCGCCCCGGACCGCACCGGCGTCGGCGGGCTGCCCGGCACCGTCGGCGGGTACGGGCCGAACACCCGCACCCTGCTCCAGTTCCGGGTCGCCGGCGAGCCGGCCGAGCCGTACGACGTGGCCCGGCTCGCCGAGCGGCTGCCCGGGGCGTACGCGGCCAGCCAGCGCCCGCCGATCGTGCCCCAGCCGGCGTACGACCGGGCGTTCGGCACCCGGACCGCCCGGGAGACGCTGGTGCCGGCGCACGCCACGACCGTCACGTTCACCCCGGCCGGGGCGAGCGTCCCGGTCACCCTGCCGCTGCACGTCAAGGCGGTGCAGCAGGTCTTCGAGCCGGCGTACGGACGGGTCGCCGGCCGGCTCGGCGTCGCCCATCCGCAGGCGGGGCCGCTCGGCCCGGCCACGCTGCCGCTCGGCCCGGTCGACCCGGCCACCGAGACGCTGGTGGTCGCCGAGGAGTCGGTGCCGGTCGGCGCGCCCACCGACGGCACCCAGCTCTGGCGGATCAGCGGCAACGCCCGGCAGACCCACCCGGTGCATGTGGGCGGCTGCGACGTGCAGGTGGTCAACCGGGTCGGCTGGGACGGCCGCATCCGCCCGCCCGAGCCGAACGAGCTGGGCTGGAAGGAGACGGTCCGGGTCAACCCCCGGGAGGACGTGATCGTCGCCCTGCGGCCGGTCGCGCCCGTCCTGCCGTTCAAGCTCGGCGACAGCGTCCGGCTGCTCGACCCGACCCGGCCGGCCGGCGCCCGGATCGGCTCGACGGCGGTGAGCCCGGTCGACGGCCGGCCGGCGTCAGTGGTGAACCACCTGGTCAACATGGGCTGGGAGTACCGCTGGCACAGCCAGCTCGGCGGCCACCGGGACCAGGGCGCGAGCCGGCCGCTGGTGCTGCGGGTCGCCCCGAAGGCCCCGACCGGGCTGACCGCCACGCCCGTGCCCGGCTCGGCGACCGTGCTGCCGGCCATCGCGCTGACCTGGACCGGCGGCGGCGGTCGCCCGCCGGCCGCCAGCCACCTGCTGCAACGGGCCACCGACGCCGCGTTCACCGAGGGAGTCACCGCGATCACCGTGGCCGCCGCCGCGACCCGCCACACCGACGCGAGCGTCACCCCCGGGGTGACGTACCACTACCGGATCCGGGCGGAGAACGAGGTGGGCTGCTCGGCCTGGTCGAACGGGGTGCCCGCGGCGGTGCGCCTCGCCGCGCCGCACGGGCTGGCCGCCGCGATCCCGCCGGCCACGCCGCTGCGGGTGGGGCTGCGCTGGGCCAACCGCTCCTTCGCCACCGGCGTGGACGTGCAGCGGGCCACCAACCCGACGTTCACCAGCGGACCGGCCACCACCGCCGTCGGGGTCCACGAGCAGCACGTGGACGCCGTCGTCGCGCCCGACACCACGTACTACTACCGGGTGCGGACGACGTACCTGGGGACGGCGTCGCCGTGGTCGACGGTCGCCACGGTGACCACCCCGCCCCGGCCGACCCCGCCGACGGCGCTGGCCGCCACGGCGGGCGCGCCCGGCCCGGACACGGCGACCGTGGCGCTGACCTGGGCGGCCGACGCGCCGGGCGGCCCGGGATCCGGCTTCGTGGTGCAGCGCGCCCTCGACCCGGCGTTCGCCCGGGACGTCGCCGAGTTCACGGTGCGCGGGCGCGGTTTCACCAACACGGGGCTGGCCCGGGACGCGACGTACCACTACCGGGTGCGGGCGTTCAACGTCGTGGGCAGCTCGGCGTACGGGCGGGCGGTGGCGGTGACCACCCCCGGCTGAGCGCGGTCAGCGGGTGGGCGAGCGGAGCGGGTCGCCGACGGCGCGCAGCTCGGCCAGCGCCGACGCCACCCCGTGCAGCAGGTCGGTGGCCTCGGCGAGCCGGGACGCGGCGACGTGCTCGCCGCTGGGGCGGGCATCCTCGGCCAGGTACCCGGCGGCGGCGACCACCAGCCGCTCGTACGCGGCCACCCCGCTCTCCAGCTGGGCGGCCAGCTCGCGGTGTGCCCCGGCGAGGGGGGCGCGGGCGTCGGCCGGGGCGAGCCGCAGGGCCCGCTCGACGCTGGCCACCCGCTCGGCCAGCTCGCGCAGGGACCGGTCGGCGTCGGCGGCCTCCCGCACGGCCGGCTCGGCGAGCCCGCTCAGCCGCCCGGCCAGCCCGCCGAGGGTGAGGGCGGCCCGGTCCAGCCGGGCCCACGGCTCGGCGGCGCTGGTGCCGCGCAGGGCCAGCCGGGACCGGGCCCGGCGCAGCTCGGCCAGCACCCCGGGGCCGGCCGGGAGCCGTTCGACGGCCGCGACGAGGCGGGCCCGGGACCGGGCGGCGGCCTCGGCCGGGTCGAGCGCCGGGGGCGCGGGGCGGGCGGCGAGGGCACGCAGGTCCACCCAGCGCCAGGCGGCCAGCGCCAGCGCGCTGCCCGCGGCGCCGGCCCAGGCCGCGTCCGGCAGGCCCAGCCCGGCGTACGGGGTCAGCACCGCGGCGGTTCCGGTCAGCCCGCCCGCCATGACGCTCCACCGGCGGGCGGAGCGCCGCAGCCGGCGCAGCCGACGGAAGTGCCGTGCCCGCTCGTCTGCCACCCCTGCCTCCTGTCTGCCGCCGCTCAGCCGGCGGCGCTGCTGTCCCCGGTCGCGCGTTCCTGGCCCAGGCTGGCCCGGAGCTGGTCGAGCCGGGCCGCGGCGGCCGGGTCGGCGGCCGGCGCGGACTGGCCCTGCCCGACCGCCGAGCGGTCCTGCCGGCCGGCGAGCTGCTCGCCGGCCATGCTCGCCCGGATCTGCTCCAGCCGGGACGAGCCGGCCGAGTCCAGTGCCGCCTTCTGGATCTCCAGCATCCGGCCCTCGACGGAGTTGCCGGCCAGCTCGGCGCGGCCCATCGCGGTGGCGTAGCGCTTCTCGATCCGGTCCCGCACCTCGTCCAGGGAGGGGGTGGTGCCGGGGGCGGTGAGCGCGGACATCGACTCCAGCGAGCGGGCCACGCTCTCCTGCATCTTGGCCTGCTCCAGCTGGCTGAGCAGCTTGGTGCGCTCGGCCAGCTTCTGCTGGAGGATCATGGAGTTGTTCTCCACGGCCCGGCGGGCCTGGGCGGCGGCGCCGAGCGCCTGGTCGTGCAGGGTCTTCAGGTCCTCGGCGGCCTGCTCGGCCGAGACGAGCTGGGTGGCCAGCAGCTGCGCCGACTGCTCGTACCGGCCGGCCTCCGCCTCGTCGCCCCGGGCCCGCGCCTGGTCGGCGAGGACGAGGGCCTGCCGGGCGTTGCCCTGGAGCCGCTCGACCTCGGACATCTGGCGGGACAGCTTCATCTCCAGCTGGCGCTGGTTGCCGATCACCGCGGCGGCCTGCTGGACGAGGGACTGGTGCTGGCGCTGCGCCTCCTCGATGGCCTGCTGGATCTGCACCTTGGGGTCGGCGTGCTCGTCGATCCGGGCCCCGAACAGCGCCATCAGGTATTTCCAGCCCTTGACGAACGGGTTCGCCATCTCCGCGGTATCCCCTCAGCTAGTCGCGCCGCCGCCACCGTGCCGGGCGGTCCGGCCGGCGGTCGCGCGGCAGTGAGCCCATCGTCGCAGCCGGGCGCCACCCCGGCATCCGTACGCCGGGGGCGGCACACGCCACCGTCTGATCAACAGTACGCGGCCCGGGAAATCCCGGCCACGGCCTCGTCCGCGGGGCCGGAAAAGGGGACGGAGGCGGCGGTCAGGCGGCGCAGACGACGTCGCGCTCCGCGGGGCGGACCCGTTTGCTGCGCAGGGTGGCCTTCAGCGGCGAGTCCTGCCGGACGGTCATCGCCACGGGACCGCCGGAGGTGACCTGGCGGACCCCCCGGTTGGCGCTCTTGGCGACCGCCGCCCGGGCCACCGGGGCCGCCTCGGCCGGCTGCGCCGGCTCGCCCTGCACCGGCACCAGCACGCCGGGCATCTGCTCGGCGAGCGCGACGGTGTCGCTGACCTCGCGCAGCAGCTCGGACAGACGGGCGCCGAGGGCGTCGCAGATGGCGGCCAGCAGCTCGCTGGAGGGCTCCTTCTGGCCGCGCTCGATCTCGGACAGGTAACCCAGGCTGACGTTCGCCGCGGAGGAGACCTCGCGCAGGGTGCGTTGCTGCCCCTGCCGGCGGGCCCGCAGCGCGTCACCGATCACCCGGCGTAGCAGGACCATCGCACCTCCCCTGACGGGTCTCTCCTCTCCGCCGCCGCCGTCGTGCCGGGCGCGGTGGACCGCGCCGGCCGACGTCACGCGTCGGAACCTTCCCGCAACCGTACCCGTTGCCGGGCCGTGTGACATCCCACCCCGCCCGTCCATCTGGGCGGCCCGGTCAGCGCCGCCCCGTGCCGGCCGGCCACGCGGTGTCCTCGGCGCGCGCCGAGGTCCCGGGCCCCGGGGCCGGCGCCGCGCCGCCGATCCGCTCGGTGAGCAGCCGGAACGCCTCGATCACCGCGGCGGAGCGGATGTGGTCCCGGCCGCCGTCGAGGTCGAGTCGGCGGACCTCGGCGCCGCCCGGCCCGGCCACCGCGACGTAGACCAGCCCGACGGGCTTGCCGTCCTGCGGCTGCGGCCCCGCCACCCCCGTCGTGGCCAGCCCCCAGTCCGCGCCGCAGCGCCGCCGCCCGCCCTCTGCCAGGGCGAGCGCCACGTCCGGGTCGACCGGCCCGCGCTCGGCCAGCAGGTCCGCCGGTACGCCGGCCAGCTCCGACTTCAGCTCCGTGGCGTAGACGACCAGGCCGCCCCGGTAGACGCCGCTCACCCCGGCGATCTCCACCACCGCGGCCGAGAGCAGGCCGCCGGTGAGCGACTCGACGGTGGCCAGTGTCTCGTGCCGCTCAGCGAGGGCGTGCACCGCCCCGGCGGCCGGGTTGCCGACCGGCCGTCGCCCGTTCGCGTCCGTCTCCGTGTCCATGCCGAGTGTCCCTTCCCAGCCCCGCCCGGACGTACTCATCCCCGCCGGCGGGATCACGGCCTGCGGCGGAGGCGGAACGCCTGGGCCAGGTAGTCGAAGCCGGTGACGACCGTCACGGCGACCGCGGCGGCCATGATCCAGGGACCCACGACGGCCACGCTGGCGGGCATCGGCCACAGGTACCAGGCGATGGCCAGGATCTGGAGCGCCGTCTTGGCCTTCCCGCCCCGGCTGGCCGCGATCACCCCGTGCCGGATCACCCAGAACCGCAGGGCCGTGATGCCCAGCTCGCGGACGAGGATCACCGCCGTCACCCACCAGGGCAGGCCGTCGTACCAGGACAGCAGCAGCAGCGCGGCGCCGGTGAGCGCCTTGTCGGCGATCGGGTCGGCGACCTTTCCGACGGAGGTCACCAGACCGAACCGGCGGGCGATCCAGCCGTCGACCAGGTCGGTGGCCGACGCCACCGCGAAGATCAGGCAGGCGGCGATCCGCCAGCCGGCGGAGGTCATCTCCGAGACGACCACCGAGGCCGCGAAAACCGGCACGAGCACCAGCCGCAGCAGGGTCAGCGCGTTGGCCGCGTTGAGCACCGGCACCCGGGCGGCCACCGGGGCCGGCGTCGGCTCCGCCGCCCCGGTCACGGCCGCGCCCTCCTCGGGCCGCCGCGGCGTACCTGACACCGCGCCACGTGGCTCCCCCGCCTTCTCAGAGCCCGCCGTCACCGCGTCGCGCCGGGCGCGGCCGAGATCATCTCATCCGGGACCGCGATGAGGTCCACCCCTTCCGTGGCCGTGACCGTGGCCCGGACCAGGTCGCCGGGGCGCAGCGCGGCCAGGTCGACCCCGCCGCCGGCCGGGGCGACCAGGGTCGTCGAGCCGTCGACCTCGGGTGCCTGGTGGGCCGCCCGCCCCTCGACCACGCCCTCGTCGACCGAGTCGACCAGCACCTCGACCGTCGAGCCGAGCCGCTCCTCGGCCCGCTGCGAGCACAGCTCGTCGGCGAGCGCGCCGAGCTTGTCGTACCGGCGCTTGACCGTGGCGGCGGAGACCTTGCCGGGCAGGCCTGCGGCCTCGGTGCCGTCCTCGTCGCTGTAGTCGAACACGCCGATCGCGTCGAGCCGGGCCTCGGTCAGGAAACGGACCAGCTCGGCCACGTCCTGCCGGGTCTCGCCGGGGAAACCGACGATGAAGTTGCTGCGCGCGCCCGCGTCCGGGGCCAGGGCGCGGGCGGAGGCCAGCAGCTCCAGGAACCGCTCGGTGGAGCCGAAGCGGCGCATCCGGCGCAACACCGGCTCGCTGGAGTGCTGGAACGACAGGTCGAAGTACGGCGCGACGCCGGGCGTGGTGGCGATCACCTCGACCAGGCCGGGCCGCGTCTCGGCCGGCTGGAGGTAGCTGGCGCGCACCCGGACGATCCCGTCGATCGCGGCGAGCTGGGGCAGCAGCTTCTCCAGCGCCCGGGGGTCGCTCAGGTCCTTGCCGTACGACGTGGAGTTCTCGCTGACCAGCACCAGCTCGCGGACGCCGGTCTTGGCCAGCCACTCCGCCTCGGCGAGCAGCTCGTCCGGCGTACGGGAGACGAAGGCGCCGCGGAAGGCGGGGATCGCGCAGAACGCGCAGCGCCGGTCGCAGCCGCTGGCCAGCTTGAGCGACGCCACCGGACCGGTGTCGAGCCGGTGTCGCAGCACCTGGCGCAGGTGGGCGGGGGTGTGCTCGTCGGCCTCGACGGCCGCCCGCGCGGCGCCGTGGCCGGGCAGCGACACGGCGCTGTCCCGCCGGGCGACCGGGGTCAGCGGCAGCAGCTCCCGCCGGTCGCGCGGGGTGTGCGCGGCGAACTCCTCGCCGGCGACGACCGCGCCCAGCCGGGCCGAGATGTCCGGGTAGTCGTCGAAGCTCAGCACGGCCTGCGCCTCGGGCAGGCTGTCGGCCAGCTCCCGGCCGTACCGCTCCGCCATGCAGCCGGCCGCGACCACCTTGGCGCCCGTGTCGGCGGCGGCGAGCAGCGTCTGGATCGAGTCCTGCTTCGCCTTCTCCACGAAGCCGCAGGTGTTGACGACGACCACGTCGGCGCCCTCGCCGTCGGTGGTCACCTGCCAGCCGTCGGCGTGCAGCCGGGCGGCCAGCTCCTCCGAGTCGACCTCGTTACGGGCGCAGCCCAGGGTCAGCAGGGCGACGCGGCGGCCGGCGGCGGGGGACGACAGCTCCTGGTCGCGGCGCGGCGTCGGACGCGCCGCGCTGGAGTTGTCGCGAGGGAAGGTGGCAGACACCATCCGAGGGTACCGGGCGCGGCGGGGCCCGCCCGCAACGGCGGTGGCCGCCGTCGTCGCGCCGTTGGCGCCGCCCGGCGTGGGCGCCGCCCGCGCCGGTCAGAGCCGGGCGGCGACCCGGACGAGGCGGTCGAGCAGGAACACCTCCGTGCCGGCCAGGCCGGTGGAGCAGAAGACCGAGACCTGGTCGGCGCGGGTGCGGCCGGGCGCCGCGCCGGCCAGCACCGCGCCCAGGTCGCGCAGCCGGTCGGCGTACGGAGGCAGCGCGGCGAGCATCGGCGGGTCGTACGCGGCGGCCTGGGCCGGCGAGTCGGTGACCAGGACGTCGGCGGCGTCGAGCAGGTCGGGGCCGAACTCGTGCCGGTCGACCTGCTTGAAGCCGACGGTGTTGACGTGCGCGCCCGGGGCGAGGTCGGCGGCGGCCAGCACCGGCGTGGGGCTGGTGGTGGCGAGCACCACGATGTCGCGGCCGGCCACGGCGGCTCGCGCGGTCTCCACGGCCCGGGCCGGCACGCCCAGCTCGGCGCGGACCCGGGCGGCGAACGCCTCCCGCCGGGCGGCCGAGCGACTGTGCACGGTGACCTCGCGCAGCGGGCGGACCGCCGCGGCGGCCCAGACCTGCGTCCACGCCTGCCCGCCGGAGCCGACCACCCCGAGCGTCGCCGCGTCGGGGCGGGCCAGGGCGGCCACGGCCACCCCGCCCAGTCCCCCGGTACGCCGGGAGCCCAGCTCCTCGCCCACCGCGACGGCCCGCACCGCGCCGGTCCGCCCGTCGTGCAGCACCACCAGTTGCTCGCTCTCCGGGTGCCCGAACGTGTCGTACGAGCGGTAGCCGTACCACTCGCCGGTGAGGTGCCCGGCGGTGAGGACCATCCGGCCCCCGCTCAACGCCGCGGACGCCCGGGGCGGCGCGACCAGGCGGCCGGCGTGGGCGGCCAGCAGGGCGTCCCGCATCGCCTGGACGGTGGTGGCGGCGTCCAGGGCGGCGGCGACATCCCGGTCGGAGATGAGCACAGTCATGGCCGCAATACTGCTACTTGAAGTCAACTTCACGTCAACGCCGGGTGGCCGCCCCCACCGGCGTCGCCCACCGGTCCCGCCGGTGCTACGGTCGGCGGCGGTGGCCCGACCCGCGCCGAGCGGTCGGCGGGCCGCCCCGGACGAGGGTGGGCGTACCCGGTCAGGCCAAGACGCCCGCGTGGACGGCGGTTCCCACTCGTCCCGGCCCCCGGAGGTCCGGGCGCTCGCGCAGAGGTGACGTCATGGCCTGGATCGTGCTGGTGGTCTCCGGACTTCTCGAGACGGCGTGGGCGGTCGCCCTCGACCGCAGCGCCGGGTTCACCCGGCCGCTCCCCTCGGCGGTCTTCGCGGTCACCCTGGTGGCCAGCATGGCCGGCCTGGCGTACGCGCTGCGCGAGATCCCGGTCGGCACGGGGTACGCCGTCTGGGTCGGCATCGGCGCGGTCGGCACCGCCGGAGTCGGGATGCTCGCGCTGCACGAGCCGGCCAACCTGCCCCGGATCGCCTGCCTGCTGCTGGTCGTGGCCGGCGTGGTCGGGCTGAAGATCTTCCACTGACGTCCCCGGATGGGCGGTACGCGTAGTCGCCGACCGTAATGGGTAGAGAGCGGGCCGAACCCACCATCGAGGCTCTCACCACGGAGGACGTCATGGCCGACATGCACAGCACCGCCCGCCCGCGCGGCAACGCCGCCCGGATCTGCACCATCCTGGGTTTCGTCTTCGCCGTCGTGGCGGTGTTCCTGGCACCGGTGCTCTTCGGGATCGTCGGCGTCGTCCTCGGCATCGTCGGCGCGGTCATGGGCGACAAGCCACTCGGCTGGTACGCCGCCGCCGCGAGCGTCGTCGGCGCCGTCATCGGCATCGCGCTGGCCGCCGCGATCCTCAACTCCTGACCCCGCCCCACCACGAGGCCCGCCGGAACACCGGCGGGCCTCGTCGCGTACGGGCGCGTTCAGTCGCCGCCGCCGCGCAGGCCCGCGAGGACCTCCTCCAGCTCGTCCGGCTTGACCAGCACGTCGCGGGCCTTGGAACCCTCGGACGGGCCGACCACTCCCCGGGTCTCCATCAGGTCCATCAGCCGGCCCGCCTTGGCGAAGCCGACCCGCAGCTTGCGCTGGAGCATCGAGGTCGAGCCGAACTGCGAGGTGACCACCAGCTCCACCGCCTGCACCAGCAGGTCGAGGTCGTCGCCGATATCCTCGTCGATCTTCTTCTTGCTGTCGTTGGCCGGGGTGAGCACGTCCGGGCGGAACTCCGGCTCGCGCTGGTCCCGGCAGAACTTCACCACGTCGGCGATCTCGCGCTCGGTGACCCAGGCGCCCTGGATGCGGATCGGCTTCGACGCGCCCATCGGCAGGAACAGCCCGTCGCCGCGGCCGAGCAGCTTCTCCGCGCCCGGCTGGTCGAGGATGACCCGCGAGTCGGCCAGCGACGACGTGGCGAACGCCAGCCGGGACGGCACGTTGGCCTTGATCAGGCCGGTGACCACGTCGACCGAGGGCCGCTGGGTGGCCAGGACCAGGTGGATGCCGGCGGCCCGGGCGAGCTGGGTGATCCGGACGACCGAGTCCTCCACGTCGCGCGGGGCGACCATCATCAGGTCGGCCAGCTCGTCCACGATCACCAGCAGGTACGGGTACGGCCGCATCTCCCGCTCGCTGCCCGGCGGCGCCTTGATCTCGCCGTTGCGCACCTTGCGGTTGAAGTCGTCGATGTGCCGGACCCCGTTGGCGGCGAGGTCGTCGTAGCGCATGTCCATCTCGCGGACGACCCACTCCAGCGAGTCGGCCGCCTTCTTGGCGTTGGTCACGATCGGGGTGACCAGGTGCGGAATGCCCTCGTACGACGTCATCTCGACCCGCTTCGGGTCGATCAGCAGCAGCCGCACCTCGTCCGGGGTGGCCCGGGTGAGGATCGACACCAGCAGGGTGTTGAGGCAGCTCGACTTGCCGGCGCCGGTGGCCCCCGCGATGAGGATGTGGGGCATCTTCGCCAGGTTGGCCACCACGTAGCCGCCCTCGATGTCCTTGCCGAGGGCGACCAGCATGGGGTGGTGGTCGCTGGTGGCCGCCCGGGATCGCAGCACGTCGCCGAGCGCCACGTTCTCCGGGTCGGTGTTCGGGATCTCCACGCCGACCGCGCTCTTGCCGGGGATCGGGCTGAGGATCCGCACGTCCGGCGACTTCACCGCGTACGCGATGTTGCGGGAGAGCTGGGTGATCCGCTCGACCTTGACGCCCGGGCCCAGCTCGACCTCGTACCGGGTCACCGTCGGGCCCCGGGTGAAGCCGGTGACCTCGGCGTCCACCCCGAACTGGTCGAACACGCCGGTGAGCGCGGCGATGATCTCGTCGTTGGCCTTGCTCCGGGTCTTGGGCGCGGCGCCGCTGCCGAGCATGTTGGCCGGCGGCAGCGTGTAGTCGCCGGAGAGCCCGGTGAGCGCCAACTGCTCGGCCCGGGTGGGCGCGGGTGAGTGCTCCGGCGGCTCGACGGGCTTGCGGGTGGCGGGCACCTTCGCCGCGGACTTGCGGGGCAGCACCACGGTTTCCTGCAGGTCGACGCCGTCGTACCCCTCGGCGAACTCGTCGGGGTCGGGCAGCGGCGGCGCGGCGCGCTTGGCCGGGCGGCGGCGGGCCGGCTTCTCGGGCGGCGCGGCCTCCTCGGCGGCCGGCGAGCCGACCACGGCGCCGGCCAGCAGCCCGAGCCGCTCGGGGATCTTGTTGATCGGGGTGGCGGTGACCACCAGCAGGCCGAAGACCAGCAGCAGGATCAGCAGCGGCACGGCCACCCAGGCGGTGACGGCGGCCTCCAGCAGGTTGCCCACGCCCGCGCCGATCAGGCCCCCGGCATAGTCGCGCTGGACCGCGTCGACCGGGTCCTGACCGATGTGCAGCATCGCCGCGGTGGCGACCAGCATGGACCCCCAGCCGACCAGCCCCCGCCCCCGGTGCTCGGGGTCGCCCGGCGTGCGCATCAGCCGCCAGGCGCCGATCGACAGCAGCACCGGGACCACCACGGAGATCGCGCCGAGGAAGAGCCGGACGGTGTCCGCGAGCCGGGCCCCGACCGGGCCGGCGCCGGAGAACCAGATGCCCACCGCGCTGAGGATGGCCAGGCCGAGCAACAGCAGGCCCGCGCCGTCGCGGCGGTGCTCCGGGTCGAGGTCGCGGGCGGAGGCGGCCTGCCGGCCGGCGGCCCGGACGGCCCACCCGACGCCGTGCGCGAGCCCCATCCACACCGCGCCGACCGCGCGGCCGACGCCGAAGGCCGGGCCGGGCCGGGCCGCGGCCGTGCGCCGCCGGGGGGCGGCCTTCGTGGCCTTCTTCGCAGGCTGACGGGCGCGGTTGTTCGTGGTGCCGCGCGGCGACGCGCCGCGCCGCCGGCTCGCCTGAGAGGTACGGCCCGCCATAGAGTCACCGTAACGGCGGGAACCGCCGGATCGTCGCTTTCCGGGTCGTGTCCGCGTGTCGCAGCACGGATGACGCCGCCGGTTGTGTTATTCGCCTCAGAAAGGGATGCCCGATGGCGTCGCCGGGTTACGCGGACGGATCGGACGGTCCCCTGACCGGGCACCCGCGCGCGCTGCGGCCGTTGACCGGCGAGCTGATCGCCGCCGTGCTGGGCACCCGGGGTACGCCGTCTCGGTGGACCAGGAGGGGCGCCTGCTGGGCCGCTGGGCGGACGCGCTCATCTGGTTCCTGCGGATGGGCGAGGCCGGCGAGATCCTCCAGGTCCGCACCGTTGCCGCGCCGACCTTCCCCATCGAGGCCGTACCCACCCTGCACGCCTTCTGCAACGCGTGGAACCACGACCGGTACTGGCCGAAGGCGTTCGTGCACGTCGACGACGACGGGCGGGCGCTGGTCTGCGGCGAGGTGATCGCCGACCTCGAGCGCGGCGTGACCCCGCACCAGCTCGACCAGCTGCTCGACTGCGGCATCTCGACCGGTTGTCAGCTCGCCGCCGCCGTCGGCCAACTGGCGGACGGGGCGCGGCCGTGACCGGGCGCCGGGGCAGCCGCGACGGCGAAACGGGCGGGCCCGGGGCGACCGGGCTCCGGCCGAGGCTCTCGCCGCCGCCGGGGACCTGCCCGACGGCCAGCCGCGCGTCGCCGAGCTGGAACGGATCGCCTCCGCCGCCGACGCGGCCGGCGACGTCCGGTCCGGGTTGGACGCCCGGTTCGCGCTGCTCGACGCGTACCTGCGGCAGGGCACGCGGTGGCGGCTGTTCGAGCCGCTGCGCCGCTGCCGGGAACTGCTCGACCGGGCGCCCGAGCTGGCCGGCGAGCGGGGTGGAGAACTGCGCCGGTACCAACGGCTGGCCGTCGAGGCGCTCTTCGCCACCCCGCGCGTCGGGCTGGACCAGGCGCGCGCCGCGCTGGACGACCTGGCGCACGCCGGGCGGGACGGCGTCCGGGGCCGGGCGACGACGCCCCCGGACCCGGCCCAGCCGGCCGTCGGGAGCGCGGCGCAGACGACTTCCGGCAGCGCAGCGCAGACGACTTCCGGCAGCGCAGCGCGGACGACGGGACCGGGGAGGCAGGCGGCCTGGTGGCCGAGCTGCTCTGCCGGCTGGCGGACCATCTGGGCGACGAGCCGGCCGCCCGCCGCTGGTACGAGCGCTGGCGCGCCGCCCCGGCCGACCCGGCCGCCGGCTGCCCGGGCTGCGCCCCGTCCCGCCGGGCCGAGCTGCTGGCCGGGTGGGGCGAGTGGGCCGCCGCGCTGGCCGAGCTACGCCCGGTACTCGGGGAGCCGGGCGGGCCGGCGACTCGGGCGGGGCCGGCCGGCGGGCCCGGCGGCTCGGGCTGGCCCGGCGGCTCGGGCTGGCCGGCGGCTCGGGCTGGCCCGGCGGCTCGGGCTGGCCCGGCGGCTCGGGCTGGCCCGGCGGCTCGGGCTGGCCCGGCGGCTCCGGCGCTTCGGGCGGGCCCGGCGGCTCGGACTGGCCCGGCGGCTCCGGCGCTTCGGGCGGGCCCGGCGGGGCCGACCCCGGGGCGGCGTACTGCACCGACCAGCCCGAGCGGGCGCTGGCCGGGGCGCTGCTGCCGCTGCTGCGCGCCGGGGAGCCGGAGCGGGCCGCTCGGGCGCACGTCGTGGCGTACCGGCGGCACCGGCGGGAGTGGACCGCCTTCCCGTACCTCGCGGCGCACCTGCGGTTCTGCGCCCTCGGCGGGCACCTGGACCGGGGGCTGGACATCCTGGCCGAGCAGTTGCCCCGGCTCGACCAGCCGTCCGACGACCTCGCGGCGATGGAGTTCGCCGCCGCGGGTGCGCTGCTCTGCGCGCTGGCCGCCGAGGCGGGCCGGGGCGGGCGGCGGATCCACCGTCCCGGGCACGCCGGCCGCCCGGCCGAGGCCGTCGAGGTGGCCCGGCTCGGCGGGCTCCTGGCCGAGGTGGCGACGGGCCTCGCCGGCAGCTTCGACGCCCGCAACGGTACGGGGCACCAGTCCGGCCGGATCGCCGCCTGGCTGGCCGAGCGGCCGACCGGCGACCCGGTCCCGCTGCCACCCGACCCCGATGACGACCCCGAGGCCCCGGACGGCGCCGGCGGAGGCGACGCCGGAGGCGCCGGACGGGACGCCGGCAGAGGTGACGGGCGCGACGTTGGCAGGGGCACCGGACGGGACGCCGGCGGAGGTGACGGGCGCAACGACGCCGGAGGCGCCGGACGGGACGCCGGCGGAGGTGACGGGCGCGACGTTGGCGGGGCGACAGGCTCTACGCCGGCGGGGACGACGGGGGCGACGGGTTGGCCGCCGACGAGCTGGGCGCACTGACCGTCGCCATGATCACCGCCGCGCTGGACCGGCGCGGCGACGCCTGGACGGTGCGGGGCGGCGTCGTGGTCGGCCGGTGGGACCCCGCAGTGGTCGAGTTCCGGCGGGCCGGCGAGCGGGGCGACATCCTGCACACCCGGGTGCTGGCCACCCGGCGGCTGCCGCCGGCGCGACGCGCCGAGGCGTACGCGTTCTGCAACGCCTGGAACCACGACCGGCTGCTGCCGAAGGCGTACGTGCACGACCCCGGCGACGGCGAGCTGGTGCTGGCCGGCGACGTGACCACCGACCTGGCCCACGGGGTGGCCCCGGCGCAGCTCGACGTCCTGGTCACCGCGATCGTCGCCACCGGCGTCGCGTACGCCCAGGCGGTCGCCGCCCTCCCCTGACGGGCCCCGGAACGCCGACACCGGCCCGCCTGACGCTCGGGGGTGGGCCCAGTCAGGCTTGACCCCTGCGCCGGTCACGGCGGGCCCACCCGGTCGTCATGCGCAGCCCGCCCGGACGCGCGGGCTGCGTCGTCCGCGCCTCCCGGGGTACGCCGTTGGGCGGGTCAAACCCCCCGTGTCGGCTTCGGCCCGCGCGTCCGTTTCAAGATCCGCGCATTTTCATGGAAACTGTTGCCTCCTCGCCTTGGTGAGGCCACAACTCCCCGGAAGTTGTCCGGATCTTGGGTTGAGCGCCGGTGCACGACCGAGGAAGGCGCCCCACGGGGTGGGGTGAGCCGGGCCCGGAATGATGGCGGGCCGCCGGTCGGTGTACATGGTCCCGGCGCCGCGAAGAGGCGATTCTTCTCCGCCCCGCGGGCCGGTGGCCGAACGACTTTCCCCGAGCGGCCTTTCCCGCCTTTCTTGGCTTCGAGCGCCTGACAAGTGCTCGCGGGCACCTGGGTGACCGCAACGACCACGACTCGCTGGGCCTGTTCCAGCAGCGCCCGTCGTCGGGCTGGGGCACCCCGGAACAGATCACCGACCCGGAGTAGTCGACGACCGCGTTCCTGAAGGGGTTGCGGCAGGTCGACGGGTGGCAGGACATGCCGCTGACCGACGCCGCCCAGACCGTGCAGGTGTCGGCCTACCCCGACGCATACGCCCAGTGGGAGCAGCAGGCCGCCGACATCGTCGCCCAGCACTGGAACAGCTGACACAGAGACAACGAGAAGCCGCTGGCCGGCACCCCACAGGACGGGGTGCCGGCCAGCGGCAATTCTCACGCGACCACGTACCAGAGCAAGACCGCCACTCACGGGAGGAGGGCGACCACGACGGGCTGGGGGCGAACTGGGGCGTCAGACCTCGACGACCGTGGGGACGATCATCGGCCGGCGCCGGTACGCGTCGTTGACCCAGCGCCCGACCGTGCGCCGGACGATCTGCTGGAGCTGGTGCGGGTCGGTGATGCCGTCCGCGGCGGCCCGGTTCAGCGCCTCGGTGACCAGCGGGACGACCGGGGCGAACGCCTCCGGGTCCTCCGAGAAGCCCTTGGCCGAGACGGTCGGGCCGCCGACGACCTTGCCGGTGACCGAGTCGACCACCACCGTGGCGGCGATGAAACCGCCGTCGCCGAGGATCCGCCGCTCGGTGAGCAGGGACTCGCTGACGTCGCCGACGGCCAGGCCGTCGACGTAGACGTACCGGCTCTTCACGTGGCCGACGAGGCTGGCGCGGCCCTCGACGAGGTCGACCACGTCGCCGTCCTCGCAGAGCACCACCCGATCCGCGGCGACGCCGGACTCGATGCCGAGCCGGGCGTGTGCCCGCAGGTGCCGCCACTCACCGTGCACCGGCATCAGGTTGCTCGGGCGGACGACGTTGAGCAGGTACAGCAGCTCGCCCGCGGGGGCGTGACCGGAGACGTGCACCTTCGCCACGTCCTTGTGCACCACCACCGCGCCGGCCCGGGCGAGCCGGTTGATCACCCGGTAGACCGACGTCTCGTTGCCGGGCACCAGCGAGGAGGCGAGCACCACGGTGTCGCCGGGGGCGATCGTGATGTGCCGGTGGTCGCCGCTGGCCATCCGGCCGAGCGCGCTCATCGGCTCGCCCTGGGAACCGGTGGACATCAGCACGATCTGCTCGGGCGGCAGCGTGGTCGCCTCCTCGATGCCGACCACCAGGCCCGCCGGGATGTTGAGCAGGCCCAGATCCCGGGCGATGCCCATGTTGCGGACCATCGACCGGCCGATCAACGCGACCTTGCGGCCGTGCTCGGCAGCCGAGTCGAAGACCTGCTGCACCCGGTGCACGTGCGACGCGAAGGACGCGACGATGATCCGGCCGCGCGCCTTGGCGAAGATCGAGTCGAGCACCGGCCCGATCTCCCGCTCCGGGGTGACGAAGCCGGGGATCTCCGCGTTGGTGGAGTCCGACAGCAGCAGGTCGACGCCCTCGGCGCCGAGCCGGGCGAAGCCCGCGAGGTCGGTGAGCCGGCCGTCCAGCGGGAGCTGGTCCATCTTGAAGTCGCCGGTGTGCAGCACCAGGCCGGCCGGGGTGCGGATGGCCACCGCGAGGGCGTCCGGGATCGAGTGGTT
Organism: Micromonospora olivasterospora; assembly: GCF_007830265.1. NCBI lineage: Bacteria > Bacillati > Actinomycetota > Actinomycetes > Micromonosporales > Micromonosporaceae > Micromonospora > Micromonospora olivasterospora. The sequence continues at coordinate 4,232,503 of NZ_VLKE01000001.1, read as the reverse complement.
CACGGCGAAGAACTCGCACTCGAACGGGCCGAGCCGCTCCCGGCCGCCCTCCCGCACGGTCAGCGTGTACGGCTGGATCCGCCGCTCGGCCAGCTTCGCCTCGACCAGGGCGAGGGTGAACTGCGAGCCGACCAGCGGGATGTCCGGCTTGTGGGCGAGCAGGTAGGGCACCGCGCCGATGTGGTCCTCGTGCCCGTGGGTGAGCACGATCGCCTGGATGTCGCCGAGCCGGTCGAGGATCGGCCCGAAGTCGGGCAGGATCAGGTCGACGCCCGGCTGCTCGACGTCGGGGAAGAGCACGCCGCAGTCGACGACCAACAGCTTGCCGTCGTACTCGAAGACGGTCATGTTCCGACCGATGGCGCCGAGCCCGCCGAGCGGGATGATGCGCAGGCCGCCCTCGGGCAGCGGCGGGGGCAGTTCGCCCTCGATGTGCGCCTCGGTCACGCGTCCACTCCATTCTGCGACACCGTCACCCGGCGTCCGTCGTGTCGTTCGATCATTCGGGGAGCTCCAGACCCGCCGCCGCGCAGTCCGCACGCAGCTGGGCGATCTCGTCGTTGGTGGCGTCCACCAGCGGGGGGCGTACCGGGCCGGCCGGCAGACCCCTGGCCGCCAGGCCCGCCTTCACCAGGATGGTGCCCTGGGTACGGAAGATGCCGGTGAACAGGGGCAGCAGCCGCCGGTGCAGAGCGAGCGCGGTGCCGGTGTCGCCCGCGTCGTACGCCTCGATCATCCGCTTGGTCAGCGCGCCGGTGAAGTGGGTCGAGGTGCCGACCAGGCCGACCGAGCCGACCGCCAGCGCGGGCAGGGTGAGGGAATCCTCCCCGCTGTAGAAGGCCAGGTCGGTGCGGCCGGCCACCCACGAGGTGGCGGTGAGGTCGCCCTTGGCGTCCTTGACCGCGACGATCCGGCCGTGCTCGGCGAGGCGCACCAGCGTCTCGGAGGCGATCGGAACCCCGGCGCGGTGCGGGATGTCGTACAGCATGATCGGCAGGCCGGTGGCGTCCGCGACGGCGGTGAAGTGCCGGACCAGCCCGCTCTGCGGCGGCTTGTTGTAGTACGGCGTCACCACGAGCAGACCGTGCGCGCCGGCCTTCTCCGCCGACGCGGCCAGCTCGATCGTGTGCCGGGTGTCGTTGGTGCCGACCCCGGCCACCACCCGCGCCCGGTCGCCGACCGCCTCCACGACGGCCCGGATCAGCCGTTCCTTCTCCGCGTCCGTCGTGGTGGGCGACTCGCCGGTGGTGCCGTTGAGCACGAGCGCGTCGTTGGCCTGCTCGTCGACCAGGTGGTTGGCGAGCCGTACGGCCCCGTCCAGGTCGAGCGATCCGTCGGCGGTGAACGGGGTCACCATGGCGGTGAGCAGTCGACCGAACGGGCGCGAGGGCGCCCGGTCCGCGGCGACAGGGAGGTCGTGCGTCATGCTCACAACCTATCGGACGACCGCGGGCGGCCCGCTGGGGAAGGGCGCAGGACTCACTCGGCGTGCACGCTGGCCGCCACCTCCGTGCCGTCGGGCAGGGTGGAGATGACGAAGTCGGCGAAGACGTTCGGGGCGACCCGCTGGAGCTGACGCAGGCACTCCACCGCCAGCTCGCGGATCTCGACGTCGGCCTGCTCGGTGGCGCGCATCTTGACGAAGTGCCGCCACGCCCGGTAGTTGCCGGTGACCACGATCCGGGTCTCGGTGGCGTTCGGCAGCACCGCCCGGGCCGCCTGCCGGGCCTGCTTGCGGCGCAGCGTCGGGTTGGGCTCGTCGACGAAGCGCTGCTCCAGCCCCGCCAGCAGCTCCGTGTACGCCCGCACGCTGGCCTCGGCGGCCTCGACGAACCGCTTGTGCAGCTCCGGGTCCTCGGCGATCGCCCGGGGCTCGACCATCGCCGCGTCCCGCTCGGGGACGTACCGCTGGGAGAGCTGCGAGTACGACAGGTGCCGGTGCCGCACCAACTCGTGGGTGAACGAGCGGGACACCCCGGTGAAGTAGAAGGTCACCGAGCCGTGCTCCAGCACGGACAGGTGCCCGACCTCCAGGATGTGCGCCAGGTAGCCGGCGTTGGTGGCAGTGGCCGGGTTGGGCTTCTTCCACGACTGGTAGCAGGCCCGGCCGGCGAACTCCGCGAGGGCCTGGCCACCCTCGGCGTCGGTCGACCACGGCACGTCGTCCGGGACCTGGAACTGGGTCCACGCGATCAGCTTGACCTGGGGCTGCACCATATCCGGCATTCCTCGGACTGTAGCCGCCCACCGGGGCCCGGCCGACGTGGGGCTCGCCGCCCGAAACCCGCACCACCTGCGAATCCCGGACACTTCACCTCTGCCCGGGGCCGCCCGTGGCCAAGATCTCGCTGATTCCCGCGCCCGCATACCCGGCCGCGCCGGGTGCGGTGTCCGCCGCCTGTGGAGCTGCCCGCACGGACGGGGCAGCCACTGCGGCGGCCGGGAGCAGCCCGGCCGGACGGCTGGGCGCACGTACGGGGCAGCTCCACAGGGTCCACCGCCACCACCCGCCGCCCGCCCGGCCCGCCGCCGGTCCACGCGGGGACGGGGTCAGACGTAGAGCGAGGTGAACGGGGCCCAGGGGAGGTTGCGGGCCACGGAGAAGACCAGCCAGGCGGCCAGGAACACCCCGATCGCCTTGGAGCCGACCTGCGGCTGCGGCAGCCGCCAGCCGAACGCCTGCCGGCCGGCCCAGGCCACGAACAGGTACGCCAGGAAGGGCAGCGCGAAGACGAAGAGGAAGTGGTGCCGGGCCGCGGCCGGCACGTCGCCGTGCAGCACGTACCAGAGGGCGCGGGTGCCGCCGCAGCCCGGGCAGTCCAGCCCGGTGGTGAGCTTGAGCAGGCAGGTCGGCGCGGCGTCCGGCTCGGCCCGGGTCGGGTCGCTGAGCAGCGCGTACGCCATGCCGAGGCCGACGCAGCCGAGGGCCGCCAGCGGCACCGCCCAGCGCGGCGAGCGGTCGTGGACCCGCATGACGAAGCGGGTGAACCGGTCCGGCTCCGGCACCTGGTACGCCGGGTACGCGGGCGGCGGCCAGGCGGCCCCGGTCGGGGCGTGGCCGTGTGCGTGGTCGTGGGCGTGGAGGTCGGCCGCGGGAGCGGCGTCGGGTCGGGCGTTCGGGCCGTCAACGCTCGTCACGTCGCTCACGGTACACCCGCGACACTCCTCAACGCGGCCGCCAGCGGGGCCGTCAGGTCGCCCGCGGCGGGCGGTGCGACCGCGTCCAGCCCGAGCCAGCCGGCCAACCGGTACAGCTCGGCCGCCAGGGCGAGCGCCGTCTCCTCCGGGTCGACGCCGGGCTCGGCCCAGGCGGCCGGGACCAGCAGCACGCCCGCCTTCCGGTCGGCCTTGAGGTCGACCCGGGCCGTGAACCGATCCCCCTGCAGGAACGGCAGCACGTAGTAGCCGTACACCCGCTGCGGGGCCGGGACGTAGATCTCGATCCGGTAGTTGAGGCCGAACAGCCGCTCGGCGCGGCCCCGCTCCCAGATCAGCGGGTCGAACGGGCTGACCAGCGTGGCGGCCCGCACCCAGCGGGGCAGCCGGGCGGCGGCGTGCAGGTACGCCGGCTGCCGCCAGCCCGGCACGGCAACCGGGGTCAGCTCGCCGGCCTCGACCAGCTCGGCCACGGCGCGCCGGGCGCCGGCGGCGGGCAGGCGGAAGTAGTCGCGCAGCTCCGGCTCGGCGGCCACCCCGAGCGACCGGGCGGCGACGCCGACCAGCGCGCGGTACGCCTCCGCGTCGGTCGGCGTGGGCGCGCCGAGCACGGCCGGCGGCAGGACCCGCTCGGGCAGGTCGTAGCGGCGGGCGAACGAGGTGGTGCGCTCGGCGGCGGTCACCTCGCCGGCCCAGAACAGGAACTCCAGTGCCTGCTTGACTGCCGACCAGTTCCACCCCCAGTGGCCGGTCTGCCGGGGCGCGTCGTGCTCGATCTCGGCGGCGGTCAGCGGCCCCCGGGCGGCCACCTCGTCGCGGACCCAGGCGACCAGCCCGGGCTGCTCCCGGGCGATCCGGCGCATCCCGCCCCAGGCCTCGTCGTGCGCCCGGGCCATCCGCCAGCGCAGCGCCGGGTGCAGCCCGACCGGGACCAGCGACGCCTCGTGCCCCCAGTATTCGAACAGGTCGCGCGGGCGGCGGTAGGCGGCCGTGTCGAGCAGCGCCGTCGGGTACGGCCCGAGCCGGCTGTACAGCGGCAGGTAGTGCGCCCGTTGCAGCACGTTGACCGAGTCCATCTGGATCAGCCCGACCCGGTCGAGCACCCGGCGCAGGTGGCGGCGGGTGGGCGCGCCGGCGGGCGGCGGGTCGGCGAAGCCCTGGGCGGCCAGCGCCACCCGCCGGGCCTGGGCGAGCGAGAGCGATTCCGGTGCGGCCATCGTCGGGCACCCTAGTCCACCGGTACGACACGGCGGCGGGGCGCTGGACGCGGGGCGGGCCGGGGCATAGAACGGACGGATGCTGGTGATCCGACCCGAGGAGCCGGACGACGCCGAGGCGGTCGCCCGGGTGCACGTACGCGGCTGGCAGGCCGGCTACGCCGGGATCATGCCGGACGAGGTGCTGACCCGCCTCAACGTGGCGGCCTGGGCGCAGCGCCGGCGGGACATGCGCACCGCCGACCCGGAGCAGCCGTTCCGCACGCTGCTCGCCGAGCGGGACGGCGAGGTAATCGGCTTCGCCACGTTCGGGCCGTACCGGAACAACCAGGACCGGGCCGACCTGGACGACGCCCTCGGCGAGGTGGTGGCGGTCTACGTCGAGCGGGCGTACTGGGGGGACGGGACGGCCCGGCGGCTGCTGGCCGCGGCCCAGACGGGGCTGACCGAGCGGGGCTGGACGGCGTACCGGCTCTGGGTGCTGCGGGACAACCGCCGGGCCCGCCGCTTCTACGAGCGGGCCGGGCTGTCACCCGACGGCGAGGTGTCCACCTACCAGGTCCCGCTGGCCGGCGGCCGGCCCCCGCTCGGCCTGGTCGAGCTGCGCTACGCCGGGCGCCTCGACGGCTGACCCGGCGGGCGCGGCGCCGCCGGCCGCCCCGGCCGCTGACGGCGTGGCCCACCGGCGGACCGGCAGCAGGAGCAGCAGCGCCAGGCTGATCCAGACGTAGGTGTTGCTGCCGAGGAAACCGTCGACGCCGGTGAAGTCCTTCTCCCAGGACCAGACGATCCGGCTGCACAGGAACGCGTACCCGATGGCGGCGGCGGCCAGCAGAACGCGGCGCCGGCCGCCGCGGGCCGGGGCCGCCATCGCGTTGTCGACCAGCAGGAGCAGCGCCGGCAGCAGCCAGACCAGGTGGTGCACCCAGGTCACGGGGCTGACCAGGCACATCACCGCGCCGGTCAGGGCCAGACCGGTGGCCTCGTCGCCGGCGGCCGCCGCGGACCGGGACCGCCAGACCCAGACGGCGACGGTGGCCAGCACCAGCGCCAGCCAGGCCACGGTGCTCGGGTGCTCGGGGTCCAGGCGGGCCACCACGCCGCGCAGCGACTGGTTGGACACGAACGCCAGCTCGCCCACCCGGCCGGTGTTCCACAGCGCCGCGGTCCAGAACTCGCGGGACGCGTCGGGGAAGAGGGCGGCGGCGAGCAGGGTGACCCCGGTCGCGGTGCCCGTGGCCGCCAGGGCCGCCCGCCAGCGCCCGGTGACCAGCAGGTAGACGACGAAGATGCCCGGGGTGAGCTTGATCGCCGTGGCCAGGCCGACGCCGACGCCCGCCCACCGGCTGCCGCGGGGCAGCAGCCGCAGCAGGTCCGCGCCCACCAGGAACAGCAGCAGCATGTTGACCTGGCCGAAGTTGACCGTCTCGCGCATCGGCTCGAACGCGGCGGCCAGGCACAGCGCCACGGCGAGGGCGAACCAGCGGGTCCACCCGGCCCGGCGGGCGACCGGGTCGAGCAGCCACCAGATCAGCACCGCGCTGACCACCACGGAGGCGGTCACGCTGACCACGATCGCCGCCGGCCACGGCAGGTACGCCATCGGCAGCATGACCAGGGCGGCGAACGGCGGGTACGTGAAGCCGTACTGGGTGCCGGGCTTGAGGAAGTCGTAGAGCTCCCCGCCGTCGTGGGCCCAGAAGCGCAGCGCCCCGTAGTAGACCTTCAGGTCGAAGAAGCCGTGCCGCACCGCCGCGACGGACAGGAACGCGGTCACCGCGACGGCGAGCGCGACCACGCCCACGACCTGCGCTGTCGTGCGTCCGGGACCCTGCGCCACCGTCGCCTCCCCCACCCTGCGTAGGCTTCCGTCCCATGGCTCTCGGGTACGTCCGCCCGGCGCGTCCGGAGGACGCCGGCGAGATCGCACGCATCCAGCTCGCTACCTGGCGGGTCGCGTACCGCCGGATCCTGCCCCGGCACGTGCTCGACAACCTGGACGAGGCGTACCTCGCCCGGCGGTGGAGCGCGGCGGTGCAGGAGCCTCCCTCGGGCGCGCACCGCGTGCTGGTCGCCGTCGAACAGGCCGAGCAATCGTATCTGGTGGGGTTCGCCGCATCCGGTCCGGCCGACGCGGAGTCCCTCGCGCCCAACGAGCCGGCCGACGCGCTCGGGCCCGACGTGGTGGCCGTGACGGACCTGCTGGTCGAGCCCCGCTGGGGCCGGCGCGGGCACGGCAGCCGACTGCTCGCGGCCAGCGTCGACCTGTGGCGCGCCGACGGGTTCGCCCGGGCGGTGGCCTGGGCGTTCGACGGGAACCCGGCGACCCGGAAGTTCCTGACCGGCGCGGGCTGGGAGCCCGACGGTGCCGCCCGGGCCCTCGACGTGGACGACATGCTGGTCAACCAGCTGCGGCTGCACGTCGCCGTACCGGCCGCGGCGGTCCCCGGCGAGTAGTCGGGGACCGCCGGTCGCCGGTCAGCCCTTGTCCGCGCCGTCGTTGGCGTCGCGGACGAAGTACCGCTGGAAGATCACGAAGAGCACCGCCACCGGGATGGTGGCCAGCAGCGCCGCGCCGAGGGCGTATCCGGCGAGCGAGTCGAAGAAGACGCGCCCAAGGGTGACCAGGACGGTGACCAGCAGCGAGTTGCCGAGCCACAGCGAAAAGTTGGTGCCTTCGAAGATCCGCTCGAAGCCGGCCAACGACACCGGGTCGGGGATCGGCGAGAGCGGGTTCGCCGCCGCGTCGGGCTCGGTCTTGAGCGAGTTGCCGATCTGGATGACGAACGGGTAGAGGAACACCAGCCCGAAGAAGACCAGGACGGCGTACCCGACGAAGCTGCTGGCCAGTGCGCGGGCGCCCCGGTCCCGGCGGGGCCGGGCGGGCGCCGCGACCGCCGGCCGGTCGGTCAGCACGGCCATCTCAACCCCCCTGCCGTACGCGCCGCCGCCACCACGGGCCGCGCCGCGCGCCGGTCGGCTCCCGGTCGGCCATCAGCCAGCGCTGGAGCACGGTGAACACGATGATGATCAGGAACAGCACGAACGAGATCGCCGCGCCGGAGCCGTAGTCGAAGTCGCGGAACGCGGTCCGGTACGACAGGTACGCCGGGGTGAGCGTGGTCTTGGCGGGGTCGCCCTGGCTCATCACGTACACCTGGTCGAAGACCTGCCAGCAGCCGATCAGGCCCAGGGTGAGCACCAGGAACATGGTCGGCTTGATCATCGGCAGGGTCACGTGCCGGAACCACTGCCACCGGGTCGCCCCGTCGAGGGTGCTCGCCTCGTCGAGCGCCACCGGGACGTTCTGCAACGCGGCGAGGAACATCAGCATGAACGTCCCCGACGTGGTCCAGACCACCAGCGTGATGATCGACACCATCGCCACGCTCGGCGCGGAGAGCCAGTCCCACCAGGGCGGCGGGGTGGAGCGCTGAATCAGCCGGCAAGTCCATGGTCGACGGGTAGTTCGGCGACGAGTTCGTCGTCCTCCGTCGCGCCCGTGGGGGTGAAGCCCAGGCGGGTGTAGAGGGCCGCGGCGGCGGCGTTGTCCGGGTGGTACGAGAGGCGGACGGCACGGCATCCGGGCTGGGCCGCGAGCCAGCCGGCCAGGGTGGCGACAGCCGCCTCGCCGACGCCGCGGCCCTGCTCGGCGGCGTCGACGAGCATGCCGCCGATCCACCGGGACGCGTCGTCGTCGACGGCCCACATGACGTGCCCGACGACGGCGTCGTCGGCGTACACGGCCAGCGAGGTCCAGGCCCCGCCCCTTTCGCTGAGCAGCAGGTAGCGGGCGGCCATCGGGTACACCCAGGCCCGCTGGTCGTCCCTGGGCACGACGTCGGCGACGGCCCGCCAGTTGCCGTCGTCGACGGGTCGCGGGGTGACGTGCCGGCGAGTCCGGTCGTATCGGTTCGAGTCGATCATCCTCGCGAGCCTAGGGGCGGCGCGGCCGCCCGGCGACCGCATTTGCGCCCCCGGCCGGGGCGGCCGGCGGGTCAGTCGAGCAGGTCGTCCAGGCCGACGGTGAGGCCGGGCCGGCCGCGCACCGCGCGGACGGCCAGCAGCACCCCGGGCATGAACGACGCCCGGTCGTACGAGTCGTGCCGGATGGTCAGCGTCTCGCCGGTGGTGCCGAACAGCACCTCCTGGTGGGCGACCAGCCCGGTGGCGCGGACGGCGTGCACCCGCACCCCGTCGATGTCGGCGCCCCGGGCACCCGGCACCTCGTCCTTCGTGGCGTCGGGGCCGGGCCGAGGCCCGCCTCGGCGCGCGCCCGGGCGATCAGGCGTGCGGTGTGGGCGGCGGTGCCGCTCGGGGCGTCCAGCTTGCGGGGGTGGTGCTGCTCGACGATCTCGACGGACTCGAAGTAGCGGGCCGCCCGCGCCGCGAACTGCATCATCAGCACGGCGCCGATGCCGAAGTTGGGGGCGATGACCACGCCCACCCCGGGCTTGCGGGCCAGCCAGCCGCGGACTTGGTCGAGCCGCTCCTCGGTGAAGCCGGTGGTGCCGACGACCGCGTTGATGCCCTGGTCGATGCACCAGTGCAGGTTGTCCATGACCACGTCGGGGGTGGTGAAGTCGACGACCACCTCGGCACCGGCGGCGGACAGGCCGTCGCCCTGGTCGACCGTCGCCACCAGCTTCATGTCGGGCGCGGCGTCGACCGCCCCGCACACCTCGACGCCCATCCGGCCCCGGGCACCCAGCACGCCCACCCGGATCGGCTCCGCCGGGTTCCTCACCTGCTCGTCAGTCACGGGGCACAACCTATCCCAGTCGGGACGCCCGCACCGGGCCGGCCGCCGAGCGTCCCACCTCCGACCGGGCGCGGTCAGGCGGAGAAGTCGCGCTCGCCGAACGGGCCGACGACGGCCAGGGACATCGGCCGGGCGAGCAACTCGGCGGCGAGGGCGTTCACGTCGGCGACGCTCACCGCGTCCACCCGGGCCAGCAGCTCGTCCACCGGCATCAGGTCGCCGTAGAGCAGCTCGCCCTTCGCCAGTCGGCTCATCCGGGAGCCGGTGTCCTCCAGCCCGAGCACGAACGAGCCCTTGCTCATCCCCTTGCCCCGGGCCACCTCGGCCTCGGTCAGCCCGTCGGCGGCCACCCGGCGCAGCTCGGCGCGGGTCAGTTCCAGCACCTCGTCCACCTTGCCCGGCGCGCAGCCGGCGTAGACGGCGAACAGGCCGCTGTCGGCGTACTGGCTGGCGTACGAGTACACCGAGTAGGCCAGGCCGCGGCGCTCCCGGATCTCCTGGAACAGCCGGCTGGACATGCCGCCGCCGAGGACGTTGTTGAGCACGCCGAGGGCGAAGCGCCGCTCGTCGGTGCGGTCGATGCCGGGGCAGCCGAGGATGACGTGCGCCTGCTCGGTCTCCTTCGGCTCCACCAGGGTGGTGGCGGGCTTCGTGCGTACCGCCGGGGTGTTCTGCCGGCGCGCGGCCGGCGTCGCCGGGTCGGCATCCAGCGGAGTGCCCCGCAGGGCCTGGCGGACCAGCCGGACCACGGCGGCGTGGTCGAGGTTGCCGGCGGCGGCGACGACGATCTGCGGCGGCGTGTAGTGGCGGCGGTAGAAGCCCTGGATCTGCCGGCGGGTCATCGGGGTGACCGTGTCCTCGGTGCCGGAGATCAGCCGGCCGAGGGGGTGGTCACCGTAGACGGCGCGGGCGAACAGGTCGTGCACCTCGTCGCCCGGTTCGTCGTCGTGCATCGCGATCTCTTCGAGGATGACGCCGCGTTCGGTCTCCACGTCGGCCGGCTCCAGCAGCGAGTCGGCGACGAGGTCGCACATCACGTCGATGGCCAGCGGCAGGTCCTCGTCCAGCACGCGGGCGTAGTAGCAGGTGTATTCCTTGGTGGTGAAGGCGTTGGTCTCGCCGCCCACCGCCTCGATCTCCGAGGAGATGTCCAGGGCCGTCCGCTTGTGGGTGCCCTTGAACAGCAGGTGCTCCAGGAAGTGCGCCGCGCCGCCCTGCGGGCCCGTCTCGTCGCGGGAGCCGACGGCCACCCAGATGCCGAACGAGACGCTGCGCATCGCCGGGATCGCCTCGGTCAGCACGCGCAGCCCGCTGGGCAGCACGGTACGGCGTACCGTGCCGCCCAGCGGGTCGTCGCTCAGCGTGCGGGTGACCGCCCGGGACGCGCCGCCGGAGCGCCCGGGCTGCGCCCCGGTGGCGTGCCGGACGGCGCCGGACGGCGCCACCCCCCGTCGATTCTGTGGAACGGACGCGGGCCGGGACCGACTCACGAAGACCTGCTCTCAGTTCGACGAGGGGTGGGTGGTGCCGGTGGGATCAGCTGTGCCTGGTCCGGCGGCGCGGGCGCTGCTCGCCGCCCTCGCCGCCCTCGCCGCCGCCCTGGCCGCCGCCCTGGCCGCCGCCCTGGCCGCCGCCCTGGCCGCGCTCGCCACGCTCCGGGCCGCGGCCGGCCCGATCGCCACGCTCGCGCGGGCCCCGGTCGCCCCGCTCCCGGCCCGCCGGACGCTCGCCGCCGGCGGCCTCGCCCGCGGCCGGCGCCTCGGCGCCCTCCGGGCGGACCTTGTCCAGGTAGATCTTGCCGCGGGCGTCGATGTCCGCGATCTCGACCTCGACCTTGTCGCCGACGTTGAGGAAGTCCTCGACCCGCTCGACCCGCTTGCCGTCGCCCACCTTGGAGATGTGCAGCAGGCCGTCGCGGCCCGGCAGCAGCGAGACGAACGCGCCGAACGCGGCGGTCTTGACCACCGTGCCCAGGAACTTGTCGCCCAGCTTCGGCAGGGTCGGGTTGGCGATCGCGTTGATCCGCTCGACCGCGGCCTGCGCCGACGGGCCGTTGGTCGCGCCGACGTAGATCGTGCCGTCGTCCTCGATGGAGATCTCGGCGCCGGTCTCGTCCTGGATGGCGTTGATGGTCTGGCCCTTCGGGCCGATCACCATGCCGATCTTGTCGACCGGGATCTTGACGGTGGTGACGCGCGGGGCGTAGTCCGACATCTCGGCCGGCGCCTCGATGGCCCGCTGCATCACGTCGAGGATGACCTGCCGGGCCTCGTGGGCCTGCTGGAGCGCGGCGGCCAGCACGTCCGACGGGATGCCGTCGAGCTTGGTGTCGAGCTGGAGCGCGGTGACGAAGTCCCGGGTGCCGGCGACCTTGAAGTCCATGTCGCCGAACGCGTCCTCGGCGCCGAGGATGTCGGTCAGCGTCACGTACTGGGTCTTGCCCTCGACCTCGTCGGAGATGAGGCCCATGGCGATGCCGGCGACCGGCGCCTTCAGCGGCACACCGGCCGACAGCAGGCCCAGCGTCGAGGCGCAGACCGAACCCATCGAGGTGGAGCCGTTGGAGCCGAGCGCCTCGGAGACCTGCCGGATGGCGTACGGGAACTCCTCGCGCGACGGCAGCACGGGGATCAGCGCCCGCTCGGCGAGCGCGCCGTGGCCGATCTCGCGCCGCTTCGGCGAGCCGACCCGACCGGTCTCACCGGTGGAGTACGGCGGGAAGTTGTAGTTGTGCATGTAGCGCTTGGACTTCTCCGGGGAGAGGGTGTCCAGCGCCTGCTCCATGCGCAGCATGTTCAGCGTGGTGACGCCCAGGATCTGGGTCTCGCCGCGCTCGAACAGCGCCGAGCCGTGCACCCGGGGCAGCACGCCGACCTCGGCGGTCAGCGGGCGGATGTCGCGCGGGCCGCGGCCGTCGATGCGGACCTGCTCGCGCAGCACCCGGGCGCGGACCTCGGACTTGGTCAGCGACCGGAACGCGGCGGACAGCTCCTTCTCCCGGCCCTCGAAGCGCGGGCCGAGCTCCTCCTGCACGCGGGCCTTGATCCGGTCCAGGGCCTCCTCGCGGTCGGCCTTGCCGGCGATCTTCAGGGCCTCGGCGACCTCGCCGCGGGCCAGCTCGGCCACCGCGTCGTACGCGTCGTCCTGGTAATCCAGGAACACCGGGAAGTCGGCAACCGGCTTGGCGGCCACCTCGGCCAGCTCGCTCTGCGCCCGGCACAGCTCGCGGATGGCCGGCTTGGCGGCCTCCAGGCCGCTGGCGACGACCTCCTCGGTCGGGGCGGGGGCACCGCCCGCGACCAGTGCCACCGTGTGCTCGGTGGCCTCGGCCTCGACCATCATGATCGCGACGTCGCCGTCGGGCAGGGCCCGGCCGGCCACGACCATGTCGAAGGTGGCCCGGGACAGCTCCTCGTGGGTCGGGAAGGCCACCCACTGGCCGTCGACGTGGGCCATCCGGGTCGCCCCGATCGGGCCGGAGAACGGCAGGCCGGAGAGCTTGGTCGACATCGACGCGGCGTTGATCGCCACCACGTCGTACGGGTGCTGCGGGTCCAGCGCCAGGATGGTCTCGACGACCTGGACCTCGTTGCGCAGGCCCTTGACGAACGACGGGCGCAGCGGCCGGTCGATCAGCCGGCAGGTGAGGATGGCGTCCTCGCTGGGCCGGCCCTCGCGGCGGAAGAACGAGCCGGGGATGCGGCCCGCGGCGTACATCCGCTCCTCGACGTCGACCGTCAGCGGGAAGAAGTCGAACTGCTCCCGCGGCTGCTTGCCGGCCGTGGTCGCGGAGAGGACGACCGTCTCGCCGAGCTGGGCGGTGACGGAGCCGGCGGCCTGACGGGCCAGGCGGCCGGTGGAGAAGGTGATCTCGCGGGTGCCGAAGGACCCGTTGTCGATCACGGCGGTGCGGGACTCGGTGCCGAGGGAATGCTCGGTCATGGTGCGGTTGTGCTCCTTCGCATCGGGGGCCCACGACGCTCGGGAACTGCTCAGACGGCCGGTCTTCGATCGAAGCGCCCGGGGTGCCGGCGGTCAGCCGGGTTCCCGGGGGCCACTACCGGAGACCGGTACGCTGACCGGCTCCCTGTCGGTTGGTCGCGCGGCCCGGGTGTGGTTCGGGTGGTGAAGCCGGACGGGGGAGCGACCCGCTGCGGGCCGCTCCCCCGTGACGTCACCGGCGCAGGCCGAGCCGCTCGATGAGCGACCGGTAGCGGTTGATGTCCTTCTTCTGGACGTAGTTGAGCAGCCGACGGCGACGGCCGACCAGCAGCAGCAGCCCACGGCGGCTGTGGTGGTCGTGCTTGTGCACCTTCAGGTGCTCGGTGAGGTCCGCGATCCGCTTGGTCAGGACCGCGACCTGCACCTCCGGCGAACCGGTGTCGCCCTCGGCGGTCGCGTACTCCGCGCGGATCTTGGCCTTGGATTCCTGGTCGAGCGCCATGTTCTCCCTGTTTCGATGGGTTGATCGGTGGTGTCCGTCGTCAGGCCCGAAGACCCGTCGTCGGGGCCCGGAGACCGGAGACGGACCGAACCTCGCACCCGCGGCGTCGTGCAGGCACGCGAGGCCCCACGTCGGTCAGCCGACGTCCCCGCCAGACTACCAGCCTCCGGCGGAACCGCCCGGCGAAGGGCGACGCGACGGTGCGGACGGGCACGAAACCCCGACCCGGCGCCCGGCGCCCCTCGGGCGGCGGGCGGCCGCGGGGCCCTCGGGCGGCGGGCCTCCCCGGCTCAGCCGAGGGCGCGCCGGGTGCGCTCGACGTCCTGGGCGATCTGCGCCACCAACGGCTCGATCGAGTCGTACCGCACCTGACCGCGCAGGTGGGTGACGAAGTCCAGCGCGAGCCGCTCGCCGTACAGGTCGCCCGAGAAGTCCAGCGCGTACGCCTCGACCCGCCGCTCCCGTCCGGAGAAGGTTGGGTTGGTGCCCACCGAGACGGCCGCGGCCAGCCGTTCCCGGTGCCCCCGACGGGCCAGCCAGGCGGCGTAGACGCCGTCGGCCGGCACGGCGGCGTACCGGTGACACAGCAGGTTCGCGGTGGGAAAGCCCAGCTCCCGCCCCCGCTGGTCGCCCCGGACCACCACCCCCTCGACCCGGTGCGGACGGCCCAGCGCGGCGGCCGCCGCGCCCACGTCCCCGGCGTCGACGCAGGAGCGGATGTAGGTGGAGGAGAAGACGGTGCCGTCGTCGGCGACCAGCGGGCCGCCCTCGACCGCGAAGCCGAACGTGCGGCCGAGCCGCTCCAGCAGCGCCACGTCGCCGGCCGCCCGGTGCCCGAACCGGAAGTTCTCTCCCACCACGACGAGGGCGGCGTGCAGGTGCTCGACGAGGATGTCGTGCACGAACGCCTCGGCCGGCAGCCGGGAGAACTCCGGGGTGAACGGCACGACGCAGAGCACGTCCACGCCGAGCGCCTCGATCAGCTCCGCCTTGCGGGCCGGCTCCGTGAGCACCGCCGGGTGCGAGCCCGGACGGACGACCTCGGCCGGGTGCGGGTCGAAGGTCACCACGACCGACCGCACACCCAGCTCCCGGGCCCGGGCCACGGCGTGCCCGATGGTCGCCTGGTGCCCCCGGTGCACCCCGTCGAAGACACCGATGGTGACGACCGAACGGCCCCAGCCGCCGGGCGCCGCCTCGTACCCCCGCCACCGCTGCATGAGACGCTCCCTCCCCTGCTACCACCGCCGGGCGGTCCGGCGCGCGGCCCCGCCCGCCGTCAGGCCGGGGCGAGCACGATCTCGGCCCGGGCCCGCCCGGCACGCTCGCTGACGATAGCGATCAGGCCGCCGCCGGGCCCGAAGACCGCGTACGGCCCGGCGATGCCGGCCGGGTCGAGCGGGCCGCCGTGGGACAGCACCCTCGCCTCGTCCGGGCTGGCGTCCCGGCGCGGGAAGAACCGTCCCGCCGCGGCGTCCAGCGGCAGGTTGACCACCTCCGGCGCGCGCTGCTCCAGTTCGTCGAGGGTCGCCGCCTCGGCGCGGGTGAAGTTGCCCACGGCCGTGCGGCGCAGCGCCGTCAGGTGCCCGCCGACCCCGAGCGCCAGGCCCGCGTCCCGGGCCAGGGCCCGGATGTACGTCCCGGAGGAGCAGGTCACGTCGATGTCCACGTCGACCACGTCGGGGGTGTCCCGGCGGATCGCCAGCACGTCGAGGCGACTCACGGTGACCCGGCGCGCGGGCAGCTCGACGCTCTCCCCCTCGCGTACCCGCTTGTAGGCACGCTGGCCGTCGATCTTGATGGCGCTGACCGCGCTCGGCACCTGGTCGATCTCGCCGGTGAGGGCGGCGAACGCCGACCGGACCGCCTCGTCGGTGAGCGTGCCGGCCGGGGTGGTGGAGATCACGTCCCCCTCGGCGTCGTCGGTGACGGTGGCCTGGCCGAGCCGGACGGTGGCCGTGTAGCTCTTCCCGGCGCCGATGACGTACGTGAGCAGCCGGGTGGCCCGCCCCACGCCGATCACCAGCACGCCGGTGGCCATCGGGTCCAGCGTGCCGCCGTGCCCGACCCGTCGGGTGCGGGCCAGGCGGCGGATGCGCGCCACCACGTCGTGCGACGTCATGCCGCCGGGCTTGTCCACCACGATCAGACCGTCTGCGCTCACGACCGCCAAGCCTGCCAGACGCCCTCCACCGCGCCCCGCCCGACCTGACGGCCGAGCCCGCCCGCCGGGTGTTGGAAGGGGGCCGCTCAGCGCACGGCTCCGACGACCGCCCAGCCGCCGGTGCGCAGCCGCAGCAGCAGGGCGGCCAGCCGGATCACCACGAACAGCGTCAGCCCCGCCCAGATCCCGCCCAGGCCCAGGTCGAACGCGTACGTCAGCCAGATCGCCGGCAGGAAACCCCCGAACGCGGCGACGATGGTGAGGTTGCGCAGGTAGCGGACGTCGCCCGCGCCGATCAGCACCCCGTCGAGGGCGAACACCACGCCGCCGATCGGCTGCAACGCCACGAACCACGGCCAGGCGACCATGGCCTGGTCGCGTACCTGAGGATCGGAGCTGAACCACGACGGCACGATCCCCGCCCCGGCGGCGATCAGCACCGCGAACGCCACGCCGCAGACGGCGCCGAGCAGCGCGATCCGGCGAGCGAGGGCGCGGGCGCCGGCCGCGTCGCCGGCCCCGAGCGCCGCCCCGATCAAGGTCTGCGCGGCGATCGCGAGCGCGTCGAGCACCAGGGCGGTGAAGAACCACAGCTGTACGGCGATCTGGTGGGCGCCCACCGCCGCCGCGCCGAACCGGGCGGCGACCGCCGTGGCGGACAGGAAGCTGGCCTGGAAGGCGACCCCCCGGACGAGCAGGTCGCGGCTGAGCACGAGCTGCTGGCGGATCACCCGGGGGCGCGGGCGCAGGGGCACCCGCTCGCGGACGAGCGCGGCGGCGAACAGGCTGCCGGAGATGGTCTGGGCGACGGCGTTCGCCACGGCGGAACCGACCAGTCCGAGGCCGGCGGGGTAGACCAGCAGCGGGCAGAGCAGCGCGGAGAGCAGGTTGGGGCCGAGGACGAACCACAGCGGCCGGCGGATGTCCTGCACGCCGCGCAGCCAGCCGTTGCCGGCGGCGGCGAGCATCAGGCCGGGGGCGCCCAGCGCCGCGGCGCGCAGCCACTGCGCGGCCGCGGTGGCCACCTCGCCCGACCCGCCGAGGGTACGCGCCAGCGGGCCGGCGCCGACCTGCATGGCGAGCGCGACGAGGACCCCGACCCCGAACGCGAGCCAGGACGCCTGGACGCCCTCGGCCACCGCCGCGGCCCGGTCGCCGGAGCCGAACCGGCGGGCCGCCCGCCCCGTGATCCCGTACGCCAGCACGCCGCCCAGCCAGGCGGTGAGGGTGAGCACGGTGCCGCCGACGGCGAGTGCGGCCAGCGGCACCCGGCCCAGGTGCCCGACCACAGCGGTGTCGACCAGGACGTAGAGCGGCTCGGCGGTGAGCACCACGAGGGCCGGCAGGGCGAGCGCGGCGATCCGCCGCGGCGACGCGACGGCGGGCGGGGTGAGGGTGGACTGACTCATCGCCGCCGATCCTGACACGGCACGCGTAAGGATCGCAATATTCTGCACCACTTACCCGCGCATCAAGCTCGTGGCGTTCGGACCGCCGCCGGCAGCGGCCTGGGCCCTGTCAGGTCGATGGGGGCGCGGTGTCGGGTTCCTGTTTGATGGGTTTGGTGGGTTTGATGGGTGGGAAATTCTCTTCCTTGTCGTAGTAGTGAGGGCCGTAGTCGGCGATGACGATGCGATGGGGGTTGATAACGAGGTTGAATAGGTTGTTCAGACCGAAGAGCACCATGATTTCTTGTCGGCGGATTCTGTTGTTGTTGTCGGGGATCCTGACGGTGAATTGCAGGTACACCGAGTTGGTGCGGTAGATGTCGGGTTCCCTGGTGTCGGGTTTGAGTGCGGTGTTGGCGAAAACAATGGAGTTTGCGAATCCTTCGGCGCTCATGGCGATGGTGCGCTTGACTCGGCGTGGAGCCACAAGTCGCCGACCGCGAGACCGACGACCACGAACTCCGTAGGAAGGGCGGGAGGTTTCGAGGCTAATCGAATAGGATGGGTACAGCCGGTAGTCTCGTTCCCAGGCCGCCATTTGTCGCTGATTTTCGAGTACGGCGCCGGGGTACACGCCGAGCAATTCCAGAAGGAAGCGTTGCACGAAGGCATCCTCCAGGGCCAATCCCAACCTGCCTTCGAGTACGTCGGGTCCGCGTTCGTGAGGCTCCAGGAGGTCTGCGGTCATGCGGAGGACTTTGACTCGTGGGTTTTCCAATGATTCGCCGAGGACCAGTCGGCGGATCTCCGCTGCGACCATCCGCTCGAGCAGGGGCCACAGGCGCTCCAACTCCTCGTCCGGTACGTGGGGTAGCCGGGGATCGTTCGGGTTTCTGGCGATGCCACTCAGGAACTGTTTGTCCGAGTCCATGCTGGCGGTGATGCGGTCGACGTTGGCACGGACGACGGGGTGCACCTGGCCGTTCTCGTCGGCGAAGGGCGCATAGACCCGTCCGCGCGGGTCGTCATCGTCGCGCCAGGGAAAGGCGTCGTCCATTGCCGGGTCTGGTTCGATGTTGTGGGTGATCTCTCGCATCAACACGACTTCTTGTTCGGCTGACACCTCGTCGGGGTCGGTCCAGATGACCTCGGTCCGTCCCTGATCGAGGCGATGCCGCTCCAGTGGTGTGGTGCGTGGTTCCGGGTTCGGTTGGTCGGGCTCGGGCCGCGAGCTGATGGTGGCCGTCAGTTGGGGATGCGACGAGGTCTGCGCTGCCGGCTGCCCCTGACCGACCTGCGCCCGCCACGGCGGGGGGTCGACCGGCGCGGCCGTCGCAGGGGAAGCCCCGGCGCCCTGTCGACCGTCGTGGACCGCGGCCGCGTTGTAGTGGTTGACGATGGTCGGATTGTTCGGGTCGGCCGCGACGTGGTACAGGTCGACCGGCCGGCCGGCGGCCGGACCGTACTCGTCGCTCATCTTCGGTGGCGCCCCCCACCCGGATTCCCGCCAGATGGTGACCCGGCGGCCGGTCGCGTGGGCCAGCAGCGGGCCGAGAAACTCCCCGACCGGGCCGCCCCACTGCTGTTTCCAGTTGTCCACCGCCGCTCGGACCACCGCCAGCTCGTCGGGTTCGAGCTGACGGTCGGACTGGCTCAACACGACGACCAAGAAGTCACGGGCCGCGCCCGGTTCCAGGACGTCCACCGGGAAGCCCTGGCCGTGCCGGTTGAGGAAGTCCAGTTGCCGCTGCGGCACGTCCGTCGGCGCGCCGAGACCCAGCGACCCGCCGGACAGCATCGCCACGGCACGCACCGCCTGATACCGGTCCTCGATCACGGCCGCAGGCAGCATGCCCGCTTCGGTGACGTAAGGGCTGTCAAGATAACGCAACCAATCCAGCACCTGCTGGTGGTCGTGCAGGGCCGCCACCTGCCGCACACGCTCTTCCCGGAAGTTGATCCGCTGCCTGGTCACATCCGCGGGCAACCGCCCGGCATTGCTGTCCAGGTACCCCCGGACGTGGGCCTGCAACAACGCGCTCACCCGCGCCAGCGCAGACTCCCGGGGCACCTCCGACCTGACCAGCCCCACCACGCTGGCACGCACCCGACCGGGATCGGACAGGAACTGGTACAAGTCCACGGGCAGGTGCGGGTGCAGCACATCACGCACCCAGATCGGATCGGTGGCGATGAAGGCGTACAGCATGCAGTACCCGTCAGCCGGCACCGGCAACATCGGATCCGGGCCGGCCACCGACGCGACGGCCGGCCGCTGCACGGACACCAACGACGACCTGTCCACCGCCACATCCCAGAACGCGTCGACTGGTCTCTGCGTAGCGCCAGCCTCGCCGGCCGCCCGCGGCCAACGCTCCAGCGGCTGCGGCTGCGGCTGCGGCTGCTGCGGCGCGGGGGCGGCCGTCGGAGTCCGCACTGCCGGTTGCCCCCGGTCGACCTGCACGCTCGCCGCCCCTGGCCGCTGCTGGCCCTGCGCCGGAATCCCGACCACCGGACGGGCCCACGAGCTGTCAACCGGTGGGATCGCGTCGTCCGTGTTGGATCCGGGGACAGGTACCGCCTCGTCCCGCGCCGCCCGGTATGCCATGCCCACGGATCCGGTTGACGCGGGTGCCACCACGGCGGCGTTGCCGCTGGACCCGCCGGTCAGCTGCGGCGGGTCCCCCGCCGTCCCCCCGCCCGCATTCACGGGCCGGGGCCCGGCACCGGCAACTCCGCCCCTGGATCTGTACTCGTAGATCCGCAGCCTCTTCAGGTCGTCCTCGGTGGGGGCCGGGTCCAGCCACCGCCAGAACGGGCCGCCCTCCCAGCCCTTCAGGCTCCCGACCATGACCAACGCGGCCGGCTCACCCACATGCGACTCGTCCGTGCGGTAACCAAACCAGACCGTCGCCTCCTGGCCCGCAGCGGCCGCACCGACAAAAGGCCTTTTACGGGGTGTTGGTGGGCCGACATGGGTTTTTTCGCTCACCGTGAACGGCAGCTGCGCTCGCGGGCTGACCGGGAGCCTTTTGATGTACCCGCCGGTCAGCTCCGGCGGGTCCCCCGCCGTCCACTCGCCCGCATGCACGGTGTTGCTCTTGTAGTCCTTCAGCCTGTCCAGGTCGGCTGGGGTGGGGGCCGGGTCCAGCCACCGCCAAAACGAGCGGCCGTCCCGGCCCTCCAGGCGCCCGACCTTGATCAACGCGGCCAGCTCACCCTCATGCGGCTCGTCCGTGCGGAAACCGAACCGAACCGTCGCCTCCTGGCCCGCAGCGGCCACACCGACAAAAGGCCTTTTTTTGCTCACCGTGAACGGCAGCTGCGCTCGCGAGTTGAGCTGGACGGTTCTGATGTACCCGCCGGTCAGCTGCGGCGGGTCCCCCGCCGTCCACTCGTCCGCCTGTACGGCCCTGCTCTTGTAGTCCTTCAGCCTGTCCAGGTCGGCTGGGGTGGGGGCCGGGTCCAGCCACCGCCAGAACGGGCCGACGCCGTCCTGGTCCTTCTGGTCCCCCAGGCTCACGACCTCGATCAACGCGGCCAGCTCACCCTCATGCGGCTCGTCCGTGCGGTAACCGAACCGAACCGTCGCCCTCCGGCCCGCAGCGGCCGCACCGACAAACGGCCTCTTGTCGTTCAGGCTGAACGGCAGGATATTATGGCTGATCTCGATCGTTTTGTCGTACCCGCCGGTCAGCTGCGGCGCGCTCCCCGCCGTCCAGCTGTCCAGATACACGGGCCGGGGCTCGTGGGTCCGCAGCGTGTTTAGGTCGTCCTCGGTGCGGGCCGATTCCAGCCACCGCCAGAACGGGCCTCCGTCCCGGCCGTTCAGGCTCTCGGCCTCGATCAAAGCGGCCGGCTCACCCACATGCGACTCGTCGGTGCGGTAACCGAACCAGACCGTCACTTCCTGGCCCGCAGCCGCACTGAAAACCGGCCTCTTGCCGCCCACCTCAAACGGCAGCCGCCCTTCCGGGCCGAGCTTGATTGTTTTGGTGTCCCCGCCGGTCAGCTGCGGCGCGTCTTCCTCCGTCCACACCTCGTAGGTCTGCAGCCTGGCCAGGTCCTCCTTGGCGGGGGCCGGGTCCAGCCACCGCCAGAACGGGCCGCTGTCGTCCCGACCCTCCAGGCGCCCAACCTTGACCAACGCGGCCAGCTCACCCTCAGGCCGCCGGTCCGTGCGGTAACCGAACCGGACCGTCGCCTCCTGGCCCGCAGCGGCCGCACCGACAAACTGCCTCTCGCCGCCCACCTCGACCGGCAGCCATCCTGTCAGGAGCTGGAGGGTTGCGGTGCCCCCGCCGGTCAGCTGCGGGGGTTTCCCCGCCGTCCACTCGCCCGCATGCACGGGCCGGGACTCGTGGGTCCGCAGCTTGTCCAGGTCGTCCTCGGTGCGGGCCGATTCCAGCCACCGCCAGAACGGGCCTCCGTCCTGGTCCTTCTGGTCCCCGAGGCTCGCGACCTCGATCAACGCGGCCGGCTCACCCTCAGGCCGCCGGTCCGTGCGGTAACCGAACCAAACCCTCACCTCCTGGCCCGCAGCCGCCCTGAAACGCGGCCTCTTGCCGCCCACCCCGACCGGCAGCCGCCCATCCGGGCCGAGCTTAAGCGTTCTGGTGTTCCCGCCGGTCAGCTCCGGCGGGTCCCCCTTCGTCCACCCGGCCGTCCAGTCGGTCTGCAGCCTGTCCAGCTCCCCCTTAATGGGGGCCGGGTTCAGCCACCGCCAGAACGAGTCGCCCTTCCGGCCCTTCAGGCGCCCGACCTTGACCAACGCGGCCGGCTGACTCTCAGGCGACCCGTCCTTCTCACTCTCAGGCGACCCGTCCTTGCGGTAACCGAACCGGAGCGTCACCTCCTTGCGCGCAAATTCCGTACCGACAGACTGCCTCTTGCCGCCCACCGTGACCCGCAGCCGCCCTCGCCGGTCAAGCTCGACCGTTTTGTCGTACCCGCCGGTCAACTGCGGCGGGTCCCCCGCCGTCCACCCGCCCGCATGCACGGTCCGGTACTCGTCGGTCGAGGGCTCGTAGGTCCGCAGTATGTCCAGGTCCTTTTCGGTGGGGGCCCGGTCCAGCCACCGCCAGAACGGGCCGCCGTCCCGGCCGTCCAGCTCTTCGACCTCGACCAACGCGGCCAGCTCACGCCCATCCGGCCGGTCCGTGCGGTAACCGAGCCAGACCCTCGCCGTCTGGTCCGCAGCGTCCGCACCGACAGGCGGCCTCTTGCCGTTCAGGTTGAACGGCAGCCGCCCGTACTGGTTGAGCTTGACCGTTTTGTCGTACCCGCCGGTCAGCTGCGGCAGGCCCCTCTCCGTCCTCTCCGTCCACTCGCCCGCATTCACGGGCCGGTACTCGTAGGTCTTCAGCGTGTTCAGGTCGCCCTCGGTGGGCACCACGTTCAGCCAGCGCCAGAACGGGCCGCCGTCCCGGTCGTCCAGCTCTTCGACCTCGACCAACGCGGCCAGCTCACGCCCATCCGGCCGGTCCGTGCGGTAACCGAGCCAGACCCTCGCCTTCCGCTTCTTAGCGGCCATACCGGCACTCGGCCTCTTGCCATTCAGCTCGAACGGCAGCTGCCCGCGACAGTTGAGCCCGACCCTTTTGTCGTACCCGTCGGCCAGCTGCGGCAGGCCCCTCTCCCCCCTCTCCGTCCACTCGTCCGCATGCACGGTCTGGGGCTCGTAGGTCCGCAGCCTGCCCAGGTCCTTTTCGGTGGGGGCCCGGTCCAGCCACTGCCAGAACGGGCCACCCGTCCGGCCCTCTAGGCTCCCGAGCTTGATCAACGCGGCCGGCTTACCCGCACGCGGCCCGTCCGTGCCGTAACCGAGCACGAGCGTCGCATCCTTGTTCGCAGCGGCGTCACCGAAATACGGCCTCTTGCCGCCCACCGTGACCCGCAGCCGCCCTCGCGGGTCGAACTTAAGCCTTTTGGTGTACCCGTCGGTCAGTTGCGGCGGGTCCCCCTCCGTCCACCCGTCCGCATGCACAATCCGGGGCTCGTAGGCCCGTAGCCTGCCCAGGTCCTTTTCGGTGGGGGCCGGGTCCAGCCACTGCCAGTACGAGCCGCCCTTCCGGCCCTCTGGGCTCCCGAGCTTGATCGACGCGGCCGGCTCACCCGCATGCGGCCCGTCCGCGCGGTAACCGAACCAGAGCGTCGCCTCCTGGCTTACATACAGTCTGAAAATCGGCCTCTTGCCGCCCACCTCGAACGGCAGCCGCCCATCCGGGCCGAGTTTGATTGTTTTGGTGTGCCCGCCGGTCAGAGGCGGCGGGTCCCCCGCCGTCCACCCGTCCGCCACCTCAGCTGGGAGTCCTGCCCGATCACCTGTTTCCTGGACCATCGACCCGGAGCCGAACTCACCGGAGTCGAACCCGCCGTGCGCTGCCGCCGGCCCCCAGCCCGTAGGCCGGCGCGGGAGCCCCCGACCGGTGCCGACACCCTGATCGTGCCTGACGGTCTCGCTGCCGGACACCGCGAAATTGATCCCGAACGCCTCCGAGACCAGGTGCGGCAAGACATGCGTCAGGCCGGGCACCGAACTCCCCCTGGAATCCAACGCCTGCTGCAACCTCTCCAAGGAAAGATCAGGCAACCCGTGACGCTCCCGGAAATCCGTACGCTGGACGATCAGGCCAAGCTGAACGGCCAGATAGTGGCGGACATCATCAATCCCCACCGTCGGCCGACCGAGCGTCTCCGCCACCTGGCCCCCCGCGCCGACCAGCACCTGCCGGAAGAAGTCATTCCATGCCGGGGAGTCCACGATCTCGGGCGGCGCCGGGGCCGCCGGCGGTGGCACCGGCGTCCGCGGCTCGGCGTCCACCTCCATTACAACAACCCGCCCGGCGCCGGTCGGTGGCTCACCACCGCCGGGCTTCAACGGCGCGTCAGAAACCCCCGACTCGTAACCGGGGAATCCTGGTGGCACGGCGTAACCAGCTCCCCAAACCGCTGCGAGGTCGGGGCGGGTGAGCGTCACCGGCACAGGCGAATGCGGGGCGGCGACCTGCTGCGGGGGTACGGCCGACTGCTCAACCGCCGCAGGGGTTTCCGGCACGAGCGCGTCGACCGGAGGAGCGACGTACGAAGCGGCCGTCGCGCGGATCTGGTCGAGTTCCCACTTGGTGAACCCCGGCTCGTGGAGATGGTCGTCACCGACGGTCCTGGACGTCCTGAGCAGGTCGTCGGGCGAACCGTCGTGCGGGACCCCGGCGAAGTGCTTCAACTCGTGCCCGTAGGCGCGGGACGGAAGACCCGCAAGCCAGTGCAACTGGTCGATCCGACCCGCCGAACCGTCCTCGCTGACCCAGACATCATCCGTGTGCCGCAGGTCAATGCCCTTCGGGCTGAGCCGGACCTCCGTCTCCGCGTTCGGGTCGAACACCACCGCCACCGCCACCGCCGGCGGTCCAAATTCCGGCCGCACCCGCTCGTTGGTCTGCTCCACCCACTGCTCGACAGCACGCAACGTGCCCAGGATTGAGGTCCGATCCACGTTCGGGTCAGGATTCAACCGGAGACGGAACACCACCGTCCCCGACTCACCGTGCACCCAGTGGTCGACGTGGACCCGTACCCCCGCATTCTTCCCCGCCGTCTCCACCCGGAACGGAGGCTGCTCCCCCGGCGTCGGCACGAACCGCAGCGGCTCCGTGCCCTGCCACGTGAACCGATCGGAGTGCACCCGCGTCATCTCGCCCCACGAAGGCAAACCCTTTACGCTGCGGTACGACACACTCCAACCACCGTCAACCTGCTCCACCGACGGCGCCACCCCAGCCGCCCACCCCGACGACGACACGGCCTCCACGCCCACAGCAGCCGAGAACGAGCCCTCCCCAGGACCCCACCGGAACGCCGCCGGCCCCCCAGGCAACCCGTCCCCGGTGCGCGGGCGCTTCTCGCGTGGCC
The DNA here is from genome assembly GCF_007830265.1 of Micromonospora olivasterospora. Taxonomy (NCBI): domain Bacteria; kingdom Bacillati; phylum Actinomycetota; class Actinomycetes; order Micromonosporales; family Micromonosporaceae; genus Micromonospora; species Micromonospora olivasterospora. The sequence continues at coordinate 4,207,461 of NZ_VLKE01000001.1, read as the reverse complement.
CCGCCGGCCATTCCGGCGCGGCTGAACGTTTGCCGCTGTCGGTCGTCTCCCACTGCGTCTTGAACCCGTCGAACCACTCGTTCGACAGGTTCGTGTCGATGAGCCGGTAGGCGTTTCCGGACCGGTCGGCCAACGGCGCCTTGACCACGGCGACGATGCTCGTGACGACGGTCGACTCCGCCAGCCGGAGAAATCGGCCGACCCGCAGGCTGACCTCTGTCCCAGGGGAGAGATCCACCTCCTGCCCGTCCAGCGTCCGGCCCGGGTTGTCACCGCCGAGCGTGAGCGGCAGCGGGTCGGGCGTGCGCCTGTCCGGCTGCATGACGAGATCGATGGATACTTCGTCGAGGAGCGCCCCTGGCTCGGCTGATTCCCACAGCGCCATCGAGCGCAGCCGCTCGATGTCGTGGGCGGTGGGGGCCGGCGAGGACAGTTCCAGGTACAGGGGCGCTCCGGTGCCGTTCCTTCCGGCCGGTGCTTCCAGGACCGCCAGGGGGCGACTATCCATGCCGTACCCGAGCCGGAAACGCGCCTCCTTCAGTTCGGCGGCGATGACCGGCGGAAGTCCGTCGGCCACCTCGACCGGTGGGATCGTGACCCTCTGGTCGCCGAAGGTGATGTCAAATATTCCGCTTTCGCTCACCGGCGCTGTGATGTGGTAGAGAGTGCCGAACGTCCACCGGTCGACGGTCTCCCACACCGGGCCGGCTGCCGTGCTCCACAGTTCGGCCAGCTCGCTGTCGGTGAACCTGCGGGCGATCTCCTTGTAGACGAACCTCTCGGTGCCGTCGGGCGCGGTGTACGGGATTCTGGCGATGCCGACACCTTCGCCGTCAGCAATCCCGAAATCGACAGCGACCCTGTCGCCCGGGACGATGACTCGATCGACATATCCGAGGAGCATGTCGTCGCCGTCACGCCGGGCGCGAAGAGACAGAAGAGATGGCCAACCCCGGGTGTCCTCGGCGCGGCCGGGGACGGTGAACGGGTCCTGCAGGTTCCAACGGTTCTCGTCTTCCCACGTGCTCTCCTCGCGGAGGGCGTCGACGTATCGGCGGTGTTCTTCGAGTACGTCGGCGTGCCTGCGGGGGGAGCTGGGGCGTTGACGGATGGCCGCGAGGTTCCGGTGGAATGTGTCCTGCAGGAGCGGCCAGTGGCGGATCGCCGTGTTCTGTTCCGCCGTGTCGACTTCAGCTTTCAGCAGGTCGAGCGCCTCGTCGAACACGACATCCAGTCGGCGCAGTTCGGTATAGGCTGCCGGTGACGGGAAACCCTCGGCGATGCGGGCATCGTGTGGGTCACGGGGCTGGCCGAGGTGGTAGGCGCCGTCCAACCAGACGACTGGTTGCGGGGTCTCACCGTCTTCGGTTGGCGGACCGATGACGTACGGGGCGCCGAACGGGTGGTGGATCGCCATCGGCAGACCCAACCCCCAGGCCACGATGTGGGGAACCACGTGCACGACGTCGGGGTAGCCGGGCTGGCGGTGTACGAGTTTGTTGAGCAGGCGCTGGTGCAGGGCCTCCCGCCGCTGCTCGGACATGTTCTCCGGATAGGAGAGAAGTGCCCTGAACATCGACTGCTCGCCCCGGCGGAGGTCGACGTCCAAATGGCGGGCCACCAGCACGCCCAGTTCAGCCACGGTGGTGACGCCCGCCTGCGCCAGCCGCTCCCCATGGGCTTTCAACACCGTCCCGTAGAAGACGTCGAGCGGCCCCGCGTCGCCCTCCGCGCGATCGATGTGGAAAACCGCATCAGCCCACTGCTCGAATGCCGCCAACTCCCTGCCGGTTTCCCGGGCCGACAACTGCGCGATCGCCGAGTCGACTTTCCGCCGCCGGTCCTGCGCCGCCCTCTGCTTCAGCTTATCCAGCTCCGCCGCAGTGAAGCGGTCGTTGAATTCCCGATAGATGAATCTCTCGGTTCCGTCGGTCGCGGTGTACGGGACTCTGGCAACAGCGAACCCCTCGTCGCCGTCCATCCCGAAATCGACGGCGATCCTGTCGCCCGGGATGGCGACAGGGTTGAAGTTGCGGAGACGCACGCGCTTGCCGCCCAGTTTGACGATGAGCGTTGTTTTCGGGCCTTCGGAGCGGTTGCCGTCGGAGCTGACGCTGAGGTACTGGGTGAACCGACCTTCTTGGGGCCTTGGGTCCGCGTCTTCCCAACTGTTGGGCCGTTGGATGTTCCAGAGGTACCGGCGGCTTTCCGCCAGGATGTCGGCCTGCCGTTGGGGCGATTCGGGGCGGACTTCGGCGGCCGAGATCCCGGCGACGTCGGTTCCACGGATGACCGCGAGCTTACGCTGGAATGCTTCCCGCAGGGCGGGCCAGTGTCTGGTGCCCGGATGAGGGTTCCGTTCCGCCGCGCTGATTCGCTCCAGCAGCAGACCGTGCGCCTGGTCGAACAGTCGATCCAGCCGCTGCTTCTCGTCGTCCGATGTTGACGTCCGCTCGGGACCCCTGGCGATGCTGGCGGCGATGTCGGCATCCCCTCGAACAGAAGGCCGGCCGAGGTAGTAGGCGCCCTTGTAGGAGACGATCGGCAGCTTGTTGGCCCCGGACTCCGGGCCGATGTTTTTCGGGACGCCGAACGGTTGGTAGATGCGCATCGGCTGGGACATCGTCCGGGCCAGGATATGGACAACCACATGCGCGACGTCGTGATCACCGCTTTGGCTGTTCGCGATTTTGTCGATCCAGTTCTGGTGCAGCTCCTCTCGTCGCAGCTCGGACATGACCTCCGGATACGGAAGCAACTTCCTGAACTCCGACGCGTCACCCAGACGGAGGTCGGCGGCCAGGCTGCTGGCCATCCACCCGTGCAGTTCGTTGCGTTCGATCTTCAACTCCTCGAACCGCTGTCTGAAGGTGCGGAACATCGAGTCGTAGAAGTTTTCCGGCTTCGCTCCACCCTCCGTGAGATCGATGCCGAACACCTCGCGCGTCCACCGCACGAAATTCTGCTCGTCGCGGTTGCCCGCGGCCGACAACTGTTCGATCGCCGAGGCCGCTACCTGCGGCCAGTTCTTCGCTGCATCGTCGGACCGCCCGGCCGGCATCGCCGCAACCGACCCCGGGTTTCTCAGCGCCTCGGTGATCTCGCGTTTCAGGTCGTCGAAGCGCTCGTTGTCCACACCCGTGTCAAAGAGCCGGTAGACGACTCCGGACCCGTCGACCAACGGCGCACCGACCACGACGGGAACGGTGCCGGCGACATCCGCCCCGACCTGCCCCTGCTCCGGCCACTTCCCTACTGACAGGGTGACCGACGTCCCCGGGGACAGATCCACCTCCGCCCCGGCCAACGTCCTGGCCGGACCAGGACCGCCGACCGCGATGGGCAGCGGACCGGGCGTCCACTCCCCTTGCTCCAATACGACTTCGAACGACATCTTCCCGGAAAGATCCCACCGATCCATCGGTTCCCACAGCGCTTCCTTGCGCAGCCGCTTGATGTCGTCCACGACGAGGACGGGCTTGTCCGTTTCCAGGTAGAGGGGCAGTCCTGTGACGTTCTTCTCGGCCGGCGCTTCCACGACCGCAGTGGGTCGACCCTCCTCGGAATACCCGAGCAGGAGACGACCGTTCAGCTCGGCGGGGCGGACAGGCGGAAGTCCGCCGACCACCGGGACCTGCGAGACCGTGAACAATCTGTCCTTAGGTCTGGCCCTGCGGTCGCCGAAAAGGCCGGCCAACCTTTTGCGCTCACGTAGAGGCAACGTGACCTGGTAGTAGTCGCTCGACAGCGGCCGGTGGCGAAGGTCCCACACGCGGCCGGCTACCTTCTTCTTCAACTCGAGCAGGCCACGGTCACCAAGCTTGTGTTCGAATCTTCGGTAGAAGATCCTGTCGGTGCCGTCGGTCGCGTCGGTATACCGGAATTCCGCAAGACCGATGCCTTCTTCGCCGGTCACCCCGAAATGAACAGGAACCTGATCGCCCTCTATGGCCAGTCGGAAGAAACTGAGGAGAAGCTTCTCGGTGCCGCCCACCACCACGCGCAACACCTGGCGCTCGTCGCTTGTTTGGAAGACGTCGACGTCGAGCGTAAAGTGGTCACGGAGATCCGTCGTTTTCTCCTCCCAGAGGTGGTCCGCATCGAGGCTGTCGAAGTATCGGCGGTATTCAGCGAGTTCGTCGGCCTTTTGGTTGTAGGGCGAGTCGGGGCGTTTACGGATGACCGCGAGTTGGCGGTGGAAGGTTTCCCGCAGGATGGGCCAGTGCTTGGAGTTGGTCGGATGGGGATTGTTCTCCGCCCGCCCGATCCTCTCCCCCAGCAGAACGCGTGTGTCGTCGAACAGTTGATCGAGTCGCTGCTGCTCGTCTTCGGATATCGCTATCCAGGGGAAACCCTCAGCGATACGGCCAGCGCGTTCGACATCGGCTGGGTCAGGTAACTGGCCGAGGTAGTAAGCGTCCTCGTAGAAGACGACCGGATACGGGATGACACCATCATCGGGCGTCGGGCCGACGTCGTACGGGGCACCGAACGGATGGTGGATCCGCATCGACAGGGACATCCTCGAAGCGATGATGTGCGGAACCACATGCGCAACGTCGTAATCGACGGTCCGCGGGTTCGCGATCTTATTGATCCATTGCCGGTGCAGGTCCTCCCGTCGCTGCTCGGACATGACCTCCGGATACGGAAGCAACTTCCTGAACTCCGACTCGCCACCCCGACGAAGGTCAGCGGCCAACTCGCGGGCCACCCACGCACGTAGTCCAGACCTGCTGCGCTCGACCCCCGCGTCCTTCAACTGCTTCTCGAAGCGACGCACCACCGCGTCGTAGAAGTCGTTCGGCTTCGAAGAGTGATCCGCGAGATCGACCCCGAGCACATCGCGCGTCCACTCCACGAACTCCGCCGCAACATCGCGGGCTCCATCCGCCTCACCACGGGTCCCCAAAGCCGACAACTGTTCGATCGCCGAAGCCACGGTCTGCTTCCAGCTCCGCGGTGCACCGCGGAACCCACCGACCGCCGGCACCCCACTCGACCCCGGGACTGCCGGCACTCCCGCCATGGCCCTGGTGATCTCGCGTTTCAGGTCGTCGAAGTACTGGATGTCCACACCCGTGTCAAAGAGCCGGTAGACGTCTCCGGACCCGTCGACCAACGGCGCACGGACCACGACAGGAACGGTGCCGGCGACATCCGCCCCGACCTGCCCCTGCTCCGGCCACTTCCCCACCGACAGGGTGACCAACGTCCCCGGAGACAGATCCACCTCCGCCCCATCCAACGTCCTGGACGGCCCGCTACGGCCGACCTCGATGGACAGCGGACCGGCCGCAGCGCGGGCCGGCAATCGCCCATGCCGGCCCCGCGCCCTCGGCTGCAACACGACATCGAAAGACATCTGCTCGGAAAGAGCCCACCGATCCTCCGGTTCCCAGGGGTCGACCGGGTCGGCACCCCCCGGCGTCCCACCGTCCTCGGACGTCGGTGAATCAACCCCGGCCAGCAGGTCCGACTCGACCTGGTCGGCTTCCGCGAGCCGATCGACGTCAGACACCGCTGCCGGCGAATCCGCCCCCACCAGCGGATCCCAAAAGTCGACCGGGCCGGATTCCGTCCACCAATCGGGGCCAGACAACCCCGTTATCGGATCCCAGGGATTGTTCAGGTCGACACCCGTCAGCCAATCGACGCCAGACTCCGACGCCGGCGAGTCCACCCCCGCCAGCGGATCCGCAGGGTCGACCGGGTCGGCAGCCTTTGGGGTCTCCCCGTCCATGTCGGACGTCGGTGAATCCCCTCCTGCCAGCAGGTCCGACTCGACCGGTTCGACACCCCCCGGCTCCCAGTCCACAGGGTTCGCCGGTGTGTTCAGATCCAGCGCGTTCAGATCCTGGAATTCCGGATCAAAAAACGCCGGGCCGGTGCCAGCCGCGTCGCCAGTCTCCTCCGGCAGAAACGGCTGCCAGGGGGAGTCGGCCGGCTCGGGGGAGGTGGTGTCTGCCTGCATGGCTTGGGACGGGCCGCGGGGTGGGGTGGTGGAGGCGAGCAGGATGGCGTTGGGGTCGATGCTGGTCGTGGTGGTGGGCTGCGGGTGTGCGGTGGTGGGCTCGGGAAGGAGGTCGGTGATCGTGGTGGGTCGTCCGGTGCTGTCGAACGCGGCCAGCCAGGTGCCGGACATGAACAGGTGTCGCAGCCACGGATCACGTACCGGATCGGATGGTTCGGGTCGGTCCTCGGCGCCGGGGACCAGGCCGTCGCGCACCTTGATCGTCGGTGGTCCGGATGGTTGTGGTTGGCTGTGGAGGGCGAACACGTGTTGTGGCTCGTTGGGTGGCGCGGCTTTGACCACGACCATCGAGCCCGGTGCCGCTCGTAGGGCGGCGAGTACGTCTTCTGGTGTGATTCCGTCGGGCCGGCCGTCGGGGTGGGTGACGCGTTCGGGTGTCGCGTCGAGGATGTCCAGGAGTTGTTCCCAGCTCGTGGTGGGGGCGAGTCGGCCGTCGGGTCCGAGGATCCGGTCGTCGGATACTGCCCGGTTGCCGAGCCGTTTGTATTCGGCTCTGAAGGCGTCGAGGGTGGCCTGGACGCACCACCACCACGGGTCGCGGCTGTTGTCGGGGCCCACCGGTGTCTGATCGATCCAGTCGGCGACCCGCCGCGCGGACTCGGCCGCCGCGACGGCCTGCCCGGTCGCCGCGACCGCCGGCTCCGGTGCCGCGCTGGCCGGCTCCGGTGCCGCGCTGGCCGGCTCGCCGCGTCCGACCGGGTCACCACCGACCGAGTCGCCCAACGAGGACACATCACCGAACGGATCCCTGTCCCCGCTGTCGGGCTTGGCCGGGTCGCGACTGATCGGCTCGTCCAGTGAGGAGAGGTCACTGACCGTGAAGGTGTCGTCGGACCTGCCATCGCGGCTGAACATGTCGTCGCCGGAGACGGACAGGTCACTGACCGATGTCCTGTCGCTGGTGTGGTCGTGGTTCGGCGTGCCGTCGGTACGGGGGGCAACACCACCCGGCACCGCAGTACGGGCACCGGCCGCATCCGGCGTGCCCGGCGCGCTCGGCGTGGCCGGCACCCCGGACGTGCCCGGCACGCTGGAGGTGGCGGGCGTGGCGTTGCCGGTGGCCTGGGCGAGTACCTGGTGGTATCCGTCGACCCAGTCCCGTCGGAAGGAACCGGCGAGGGTGTCATGGTTGGCCGGATCGACGACGCCGTACTTGCGGGCCAGGGCGGTGAACTGGATTTCTGCCTGGCTGGTCGCTGCCGCGGTGTGCTGCTCGGGAGTCACCGGCACCGGCGGCGCGTCGGTACGCCGGTGTGCCGGGGTGTCCGTGCCGGAAGGGGTGGTGTGCGGCGCGGTGGTGTGCGGTGCGGTGGTGTCGGGGATGGCCGCGGCCGTGACCCGGGCGGGCAGGTCGGTGACCGCCTGCCGGACCACGTCCGCCACGGCGCCCACCTGCGCGGCGTCGGGCCTGGCCGCCGCAGCCGGCGGCACGGCGGGCGGCACGGTCAGTGGTGCGGTCAGTGGTGCGGCGGGTAGGGGGGTGGCGCCGAGGATCGCGTCGAGGCTCCGGTCCACGTGGGCCCGCACGTCCCGCTCGACCGCGGCGCGCACGACCTCCGACGGCGGTGTCGCCGCCCCGGCGCCCCCCGGCACGCCAGCGCCCCCTGGCGGGATGACGCCGCCTGGCGGGACGACGCCGCCTGGCAGGGGGGCGGTCGCCGGTGCGCCCGTGGTGAAGTACTGGTCGAGGTGATGCTGGACGGCCAGGTGCGCGATCGAGCGCAACGCCTGCCGGTCGAACTCCCCGGGCAGCGCCGCGACAACCTGCTCCGGGCGTACCGCCGCCGGGATCTGCCCGCCCGCCGGAATCAACCCCGCGAGCGTTTCGGTGATCCGGGCGACCGCCCGGTCCCGGACACCGAACAGGAACTGGCCGGTGAGAGCGGTGGCGGGCAGACCGACCTGAGACAGGAAAACCGGGACGGCCAGATCACCCTGCCGGGCGTCGGCCCACTCGGTGAACACCCGCTCGACCGGCACCGGAAGCCCGGCCAGGAACTGCCGCGCCTGCCCCGTCCCGGCCAACAACCCACCATAACGGTCCGCCAGATCCTGCTGGAACCCATGCCACTGCTCCACCACCGGCGCACCGGCGAGCGCGACCCACGCCGGCACCGGCGCAGCCGGCATCGACCACGACGGCACCGACCACGACGGCACCGACAGATCCAGGTGCGGCGCGGGCAGGTCCAGGTGCGGCGCGGGCAGGTCCAGCGCCGGCGCGGGCAGGTTCGACGCCGGCAGCAGCGGCACGGGCGGGGGCGGCGGGGTCTGCCCGCCGGTCACCACAGGCTTCGGGTCGTCAACCCCAGCCTCGTACCCCGCGGACGTGTCCCCGCCAACCGGTGTCGGCCCCACCGGCATCACCGGCCTACCGTCCGACGTGAGACCGATGTGAGGCACCCGCACCCGGGGCTGCACCACGGCGCGACTCACGACGAACCCGAACCCGCTCGCGGCCGCCCCGCCCGCCCCCGAAATCGCCCCGGACAGAAGATCCGCACCAAGATTACCGGGGTCCCAGTACCCCTCGACCATCAAGCTGGCACCGATACCGAACAGCCCCTCCCCGAGGGTCTCCGTCACCGGCCGCGACAGCACATCGGTCAACAGATGCTTGGTGGCATCCGACACGCCCAGCTTGCCGACCGCGCCCGCGACAACGCCAGCGGCCCTGCCCAACGCCGGCCCGCCCACCGTGCCGAGGAACGCCACCGCCCCCGCGAACGCCGCCTGCTTACCGACCGTCGACCAGTTCACCCCCGGCTGCAGACCATCGGTCATCATCGACACCTCGGCCAGCAACGCAGAACCCGGCATGAACAACATCTGCATCGCCGTGCCACTCGCCGCCGACCGCACCAACGCCGAACGCAGAATCGCCTGAATGATCGTCCGCGTCTGCGCGACGTGCGCCGCCGCCCCCACCGGATTCCAGAACCACATCGCCGCGGCGACAGCGAACTCGGCAATCATGAAGTTGAACATGGCCAACGCCGTACGCTTGCCGACCTCCGTCTCCACGAAGAACTTCTTCTCCGCCTCGACCACGGCGAGCATCAGGTCGGCCGTCTCGGCCATCTTCTTCACAAACGGAGCGGTCTGCGCCGCGAACCGGTCGAAGGCCTCACCCTCCCCCGCCTGCCGGACCGCCCTGATCGTCTGCTCCAGCAACGGACCCAGCACCGTACGCACCCGAAGCGCCAGCGTTCCCAGCGTGCCGATGTCATCCCGCAACAACGGCAACTTCGCCCGGGACACCCTCATCCCGGTGAACGCTTCCAAAGCCCGCAACGCGCTCTCGCTGAGCTCAATGGTCGGACCGGCGGCGGCCAACGCGCAACGCTCCTTCCCCGCCCCGGATCAGCCGCGCCGACCGCCGCTCATATCCGGAACCACATCAGCGCCGGCCCCCTCCGTGGCGACCCCGACGATGACGGAGGCCCTGCTCACCGCCCACAGGCCGACCGGCGAGATCGCCCACAAGGGCGTCAAAAGCCCCGGCCCAGGCCACCCGGCGGCGGCACATCGAGCGCACGAACGCCCGACACAACGCCCTCAACCCGCTACAACGCTGCCACGAACGCAAAGAAGACGTGGCCAACGCTCACTTCAATCTCGCCGATGCCATCGTCACCATCCGTAGCCTCATCCGTCAGGCATGGTTCTTGTACCGGTGGAACACCCGCTCCACCCGCCGACCATGACGCCGCCCACATCTCGGCCCGCAGTTCCTCGTCGCCCGACACGCTCACCCTTACCTCCTCTGCTATCTCACGGCCGGGCCGTAGCAGCGGGTTCATTTTGGCAATATCTTGTGCAACGGCCCCGGCACCGGTGGCGTCCGTCCGCCACCGACACAGGGGCCTGGTAACGGCTGGGATACACAGCGGACAGGGCGGGGGGCGCGGGTTGCGGGGCGCTCAGAAGGTGGGCAGGCGGACCAGCCACCGGCGGACCTCGGCGCGGCTGCGCAGCCGAACCAGCGGCAGTTCCGGCGCGTGGGCGGCACGCGCGGCGAACACCCGGGGACGGGACACGCGGGGATAGCGCCGGACATAGCCGAGGAAGTCGAGGTCGAGGCGCTCGGGACAGCCGGCGGGCAGGTCCGCCCGGCCCGCCGCGCGCGGATCCCAGCGGCGGCGGACGACCCGGGCGAGACAGAGGGGCCAGGGCAGGTCCACCAGGACGAGCAGTTCGGCGCGGGGCAGCCGCAGGTCGAGGGTGCTGCCGTAGTTGCCGTCCAGCACCCAGGCGGGAGCGGCGGCGAGCGCCGCCACGGTCTCCCGCCAGCGCGTCTCGTCGGGTACGGTCCAGCCGGGCCGCCAGTAGTGTCGGTCCAGGTGCACCACCGGGAGACCGAGCTGGCGGGCGACCTCGCGGGCGAGGGTGCTCTTGCCAGCGCCCGCGCTGCCGACGATCAGGACGCGTTGCACGGGTGGACGCTAACCCGGGCCGCCCCGGGACGGAAAGCACGTTTCGCGGGACGAGCGGGTCAGCGGCCGGCGGAGTCGGCGAGTCGGCGGATTCTCGGACCGGCGATTCAGCGGTTCAGCCAACCGGGCGGGTCAACTGCCGGCGGATCCTCGGACCGGGCGGATGCTCGGGCCGGCGGATCAGGGGAACCGGCGGATCAGGGGCTGCGGGGCAGCGGGGACCGGTCGGGCGGTGATGCCAGCGGCGTCGAGCGCCAGTTTCCGAACCGGGCGTCGGAGTCGGCGTCGGGCGTCGGGCGTCGGCGACATCACCGCCGGTCGGCCTGGGTCACTGACGGGTGTCCATCGACGTCTGCAGCGCGCGGCGGGCCTGCTCGCGCGCCTCGTCGGTGGTCTCGGGCTTGGGCTTGCTCGGCATGGACGTTCCTTCCAGGGGCGCGGGCCACCAAACGGTGACCCGGCGGGCATTCGTGCTGACTGCCCCGGGGCGGTCCGGGATCGCCGGAGCGGCCGGTTTGGGCAGCGTGAGCCCGGGTCGGTCCGACCCTGGAGGGGGGTAACGCCGGGTGTGGCGTGACCACCCGCGACCGCGCCAATACACCGCGACGATCGATACCCAAGCTATCGTTCAGGTTCACGTACCGCCCACTGTTCCCGCCATCTGGACCCGTTCGTGGAGGTTGCGCGGAAGGCCCGGCCGGCAAGCCGGGCCGACGGGCCCCGCGCCGCCGGGCGGCCCGGGCGCGGGGATCAGCGGGCGAGGAAGTGCCAGCCCAGCCACCACCAGAAGCCGAACAGGCCGATCCGGCCGACGGGGACGGGGCCGGCCTCATACCGCATGACGTAGGCGCAGACGTCGGCCAGGGACGGCACCCGGGAACCCTCCCGGCGGGCCGCCCACTCGACGGCGGCGAAGAGCGCCAACGCGGTCAGGAAGCCGGTGACGGCGAGCGCGCGCATCATCGCCGGACCAGCCCCCAGAACGCGGCGAGCCAGGCGAACCAGGCCGCGGAGCGGACCAGCTCGTCCTCCAGCAGCGGGTCGGCCAGCCGGGAGAAGGTCGGGAAGTCGTCGCCGGTCGCCAGGACGAAGGTGGCTCCCTCCAGGATGCCGAAGACCGCGACCGGGAGGACCCACCAGACGGCCCCCGGGCCCAGCCGGCGCGGCGCGGGCCGGCGCGGCACCCGGTTGCCCAGCCCGAGCCAGATCAGCGCGCCCCCGGTGCCGAGGGTGTAGAGGTTGGCGGAGGCGGAGAACGAGGGCAGCTGCCCGCCGACCAGGGAGAGACAGACCAGCACCGGCACGGAGACCACGGGGCGGTCCCACGCCCGGGACTCCGTCGCGGCGAGCTCGTGGGGGTGCTCCATCCCCCGATTCTCCTCGCCGTCACCGTGCGCGGAAAGACCGCCACCGCCCGGAGTGAACCCTGATCTACGCCCCGATCAGCGCCTTGTCCAGCTCGGCCCGGATGCCCGCCACCACCTCGTCGGCGGTGCCCCGGCCGGTGAACCCGGCCGCGAAGCGGTGGCCACCACCGCCGAGGGCGACGGCCACCCGGCTCACGTCCACCGCGCCCTTGCTGCGCATCGAGACCGCCCACTCCCCCGGGCGCACCTGCTTCACCACGCAGCTCACGTCCGCCTCGGCGGTGCAGCGCACCGAGTCGATCAGGGCCTCCAGCACGTACGGGCGCTGGCCGTGCCGCGCCAGGTCGTCGAGCGTGGCGTACGTCCACACCAGCCCGCGGCCGCCGGCCGCCTCCGGCTCCAGCCGCGCTCGCCCGAGCGCCTCGCCGAACAGCCGCACCGCGCCGAACGGGCGCGTGTCGAAGACCCGCCGGGAGATGTCGCCGGGCCGGATGCCGGTGGCCAGCAGCCGGGCCGCCAGCTCGTGCACCGCCGGGGTGGTCGCCTCGAACCGGAACGACCCGGTGTCGGTGGTCAGGGCGACGTAGAGGCACTCCGCGATCGCCGCGTCCAGGCTCACCCCGAGGCGGGTCAGCAACTCCTCGGCGACGACCGAGGTCGCCGCGGCCCGAGGGTCGACGAGGTTGATCCCGCCGAACATGGTGTTCGAGGCGTGGTGATCCAGCACCAGGGCGCACCCGGCGGTCTCCAGCCGGTCGACCAGCGCGCCGAGCCGCGACTCACTCGCCGCGTCGAAGCAGACCACCAGCTCGGGGGCCGGGTACGCCTCCTCCTCGGGCACCAGCAGGTCGAGCCCGGGCAGGTCGCGGAACGGCTCGGGCACCTCGGGCGGGCCGGGGAACGTCGCCCGCAACCGGCGAACGCCGAGTTGGCGCAGGCCCAGCCCGAAGCCGAGCATGCTGCCCAGCGCGTCCCCGTCGGGGTTGACGTGGCAGATCAGCTGGATCCGGGCGTCGGGCGGCAGGGCGCGGACCGCCGCGACGGCAGCCGCCCAGTCGGTCTCGCCCGGGGCGCCGGCCGTCACTGCCCCGGAGCCGTCCGGCCGGGCCGTACGGTCGGTCACCGGCCCGCGCCGCGGGGGGCGTCCTCGTCGTCGGAGTCCTCGTCGTCGGAGTCCTCGTCGGCCTCCTCGTCCAGCCGGTACGGCTGGGCCTCGCCGGCGTACTGGGCGCTGGCGGCCAGCCGCTGCACCTCGGCGTCGGCGTTGCGGGCCGCGGCGAGCAGGTCGTCGATGTGCTTGACCTGGTCCTGTACTTCGTCGAGCACGAACGTCAGGGTCGGCGAGTGCCGCAACCCAAGGGCCTTGCCCACGGTGCTGCGCAGCATCCCCTTGGCGCTCTCCAGGGCGGCCGCAGTGCTGGACTGGGCCGCCGCGTCACCGAGCACCGTGTAGAAGACCGTCGCGTCCCGCAGGTCGGCCGTGATCCTGGCGTCAGTGATGGTGATCATGCCGAGTCGGGGGTCCTTGATCTGGCTCCGCACCACCGACGCGACCAGTTCGCGAATCCGCTCCGCGTGCCGGCGTACCCTGGCCGGATCCGTCATCTCGCCCACCTCCACGGCGTTTCCGTTCGCGGCCGGACCGGCGGCGAGGAAAGCCGCCGACGACCCGACCGGCCAACAACTGTGACACTACCCGCGGCCGGGCCGGCCGGCGGGTCCCGCCCGTCACCGCCCGCGCGCGGACGGCCACCGTCAGTCCTCGTCGCCGTAGAGGCGCCGGCGGACCGACAGCAGCTCGACCTCGGGGCGGCCCGCCACCAGGCGCTCGCAGGAGTCGAGCACCTCGCGTACGTGCCCGCCCTCCGCGGCCACCACGGCAACGGCTACCTGCGCCCGACCGTGCAGGTCGAGCGCTCCCACCTCGGCGGCCGACACCTCGAAGCGGCGCAGCGCCGCCACGATCGGCCGTACGTATGATCTCTTGGCCTTGAGCGACCGGGAGTCGCCCGGCAGCAGCAGGTCGAAGACCGCGGTTCCGGTGAACATCGCCCCGGACGATACCCGCAGCTCCCCCCACAAGATCAAGGGGTTTACGCCTTTCGGGCGTAAACCCCTTGATCAGGGTGTCGGACGCGTCAGGCGCGCGGCTTCTCCCGCATCTCGAAGGTCTCGATCACGTCGCCGACCTGGACGTTGTTGTACCCGCCCAGAGTCAGACCGCACTCGAAGCCCTCGCGGACCTCCGTCGCGTCGTCCTTGAACCGCTTGAGGGAGCTGATCGTGATGTTGTCCGCCACGACCGCCCCGTCCCGCAGCAGCCGCGCCTTGGCGTTGCGGCGGATGATGCCGGACCGGACGATGCAGCCGGAGATGTTGCCGACCTTGGACGAGCGGAACACGTCGCGGATCTCCGCGGTGCCCAGCTCGACCTCCTCGTACTCCGGCTTGAGCAGGCCCTTGAGCGCGGCGTCGATCTCCTCGATGGCCTGGTAGATCACGGTGTAGTACCGGATCTCCACGCCCTCGCGGTCGGCCATCTCGCGGACCTTGTTGGCGGCCCGCACGTTGAAGCCGATGATCGTGACCGCCTCGGACGAGGCGCTCGCGAGCATGACGTCGCTCTCGGTGATCGCACCCACGCCCCGGTGGATGATCCTGAGCTGGACCTCCTCCGGGATGTCGAGGTTGAACAGGGCGTCCTCGAGGGCCTCCACGGAACCGGAGACGTCGCCCTTGAGCACCAGGTTGAGCGAGGTCTTCTCGCCCTCCTTGAGCTGCTCCATGAGCGTCTCGAGGGTGGCCCGGCCACGGGAGTTGGCGAACGCCGCCGCCCGCCGCCGCGCCTGCCGCTGCTCGGCGATCTGACGCACCGTGCGGTCGTCCTCGGCCGCGAGGAAGGTGTCGCCCGCCCCGGGGACCGCGGTGAGACCGAGCACCAGCACCGGACGGGCCGGGCCCGCCTCGGCGACCTGGTTGCCGTTCTCGTCGAGCATCGCCCGGACCCGGCCGTGCGCCCCACCGGCGACGATCGAGTCGCCCGCCCGCAGGGTGCCCTTCTGCACCAGCACCGTCGCCACCGCACCGCGGCCCTTGTCCAGGTGCGCCTCGATGGCCACACCCTGCGCCGGCCCGTCGATCGGAGCCGTCAGCTCCAGCGACGCGTCGGCGGTCAGCAGGACGGCCTCGAGCAGGTCCTCGATGCCGATGCCCGGCTTGGCCGCCACGTTGACGAACATGGTGTCGCCGCCGTACTCCTCGGCGACCAGCCCGTACTCGGTCAGCTGCTGGCGGACCTTGTCCGGGTTGGCCTCCGGCTTGTCGACCTTGTTGACCGCCACCACGATCGGCACCTCGGCCGCCTTGGCGTGGTTCAACGCCTCGATCGTCTGCGGCATGACGCCGTCGTCGGCCGCGACCACCAGCACCACGATGTCCGTCACCTGAGCACCACGGGCACGCATGGCGGTGAACGCCTCGTGACCCGGGGTGTCGATGAAGGTCACCGCCCGGTCCTCACCCTCGTGCGGGACGCGGACCTGGTACGCGCCGATGTGCTGGGTGATGCCACCCGCCTCGCCGGCCACGACGTTCGCCTTGCGGATCGCGTCGAGCAGCTTGGTCTTACCGTGGTCGACGTGACCCATGACGGTCACCACCGGCGCACGGCTGACCAGGCGGTCCTCCGACACCTCCGCGTCGAGGTCGATGTTGAACTGCGCGAGCAGCTCGCGGTCCTCGTCCTCCGGGCTGACGATCTGCACGTCGAAGCCGAGGTGCTCACCCAGCAGCAGCAGGGTGTCGTCGGAGCAGGACTGGGTCGCGGTGACCATCTCGCCCAGGTTGAACATCTCCTGGACCAGCGAACCCGGGTTGGCGTTGATCTTGTCGGCGAAGTCCGACAGCGAGGCGCCACGGGACAGCCGGACGACCTGACCCTGACCCCGGGGCGCGCCCGAGCTCATGGTCGGGGCCGACAGGTTGTCGAACTCCTGTCTGCGCTGCTTCTTGGACTTGCGACCACGGGTCGGCTTGCCACCCGGACGCCCGAAGGCGCCCGCGGCGCCGCCGCCACGGCCACGACCGCCGCCACCCGGACGACCGGCGCCACCGGCCGGGGCACCCGGACGGAAACCACCGCCGGCACCACCGCCGCCGCCGCCACCGGGACCGCCACGGAAGCCACCGCCACCGCCGCCGCCACCGGGACCGCCACGGAAGCCACCGCCACCGCCGCCGCCACCGGGACCGCCACGGAAGCCACCGCCACCGCCGCCACCACCGGGACGACCGGCGCCGCCGCCGGGACGACCCGCGCCGGGGCCGCCGGGGCGACCGGGGCGCTGGCTCGGCATGGACGCCGGGCTGGGCCGCGGCGGCATGGACGCCGGGCTCGGCCGCGGCGGCATGGACGCCGGGCTGGGCCGCGGGCCGCCGGCACCGGCGGCCGGGGGCCGCTGCTGCTGACCGCCCTGGATACCGAACGGGTTGTTACCGGCACCACGCGCCGGCGGACGACCGCCCGGACGCGGGCCGGGGCCCGGGGTGGGCGCGCCGGGGCGACCGGCGGCCGGGGTACCCGGACGGGGCGGCATCGCGCCCGGACCCGGACGCGGGCCGGGGCGGGGACCACCCTCGGTCGGAGGCTCCCGGCGGACGTTCTCGCGCTGCTGCTGGCGGGCGGCCTGCGCGGCCTTGACCGCGGCCTCCTGCTCAGCCTTCAGCGCGGCGGCACGCGCCTCGGCGGCGGCCACCTCGATGTCGTGGGCGCTCGCCGGCTTGGCAACCGGGGTTGCCGGCTGCGGCGGGCCGGGAACCGGCCCCTTGGGCTTCGGCCCGGGGGTCGGCGGACCGGGCCGCCGCGGCGGCATCGGCCTCGCCGAGACCCGGGGGGCACCCGGGGTCGGGGTTGGCGTCGGGGTCGGGGTCGGCGTCGGCGCCGGGGCGGCCGCCGGCTGGGCGGCCGGCGCCGGGGCACCGGCGGAGGCGACGAATGCGTTGCGCAGCCGCCGGGCGACGGGCGCCTCGACGGTGCTGGACGCGGACTTCACGAACTCGCCCATTTCCTTCAGCTTGGCGAGAACGGTCTTGCTTTCGACCCCGAGCTCCTTAGCAAGCTCGTGTACGCGGGCCTTACCTGCCACTGCACTCCTCACTCCGAGGTCGTGCGGGCAGCACCCGCAGCAACCTCACTCGTGCACTTGAAGCCTGGTCATTTCTGCGACTTCATCGTGTGCTCATGTCGGTCGTCCTACCTTGCTAGCGACCCTCGCCCGATCGGGTTGACCGGTCGTAGTGGTTGGCGCATCGAGATGCTCGGCCAGCTCACCATGGTCGACGACCCCGGTGACGCGCAGCGCGCGCCCGAAGGCGCGACGCCGCAGTGCCAGCGCGAAGCAGGCCGGATCCGGGTGCATGCTCGCTCCCCGACCCGGCAGCCTGCGGGCCGGATCGGGCCGGAGGCTGTGACCAGCCTCGTCGCCGACCGCGACGATCCGCAGCAGTTCCCTGGCCGGCGCACGTCGCCGGCAACCCACACAGGTGCGCTCCGGCAGCGCGCGTCGTACCACCGGAAGAAGTCTACCCCTAGCTGCCCGAGATCGCGCCGCCCGGCTCCGGGACGTGATCAGCTCCGCTCCGGGCGGCCCCCGCAGTCTGCTCCGCGTCCGACCGGATGTCGATTCGCCAACCGGTCAACCGGGCCGCAAGCCGAGCATTCTGCCCCTCCCGGCCGATCGCGAGGGAGAGCTGGAAGTCCGGCACCGTCACCCGGGCCGTCCGGGTGGCCAGGTCGACGACCTCGACCCGCAGGGCCTTGGCCGGCGACAGCGCGTTCCCGACGAAGGTGGCCGGGTCGTCCGACCAGTCGATGATGTCGATCTTCTCACCGTGCAACTCGCTCATGACGGCCCGGACCCGCTGCCCCATCGGGCCGATGCAGGCGCCCTTGGCGTTCACGCCCGGCGCGGTGGAGCGCACGGCGATCTTCGTGCGGTGACCTGCCTCACGCGCGATGGCGCCGATCTCGACCGTGCCGTCGGCGATCTCCGGCACCTCCAGGGCGAAGAGCTTCTTCACCAGCGCGGGGTGCGACCGCGACAACGTGATCTGCGGACCGCGCATTCCCTTGGCCACGTGCACCACCACGCAGCGGATCCGCTCGCCGTGCGTGTACCGCTCGCCGGGGACCTGCTCCGACTGCGGCAGCACGCCCTCCAGCTTGCCCAGGTCGACGGTGACGATGCCCTTCTCGGCCCGCGCCTCGTGCGCCTGCACCACGCCGGTGACCAGGTCGCCGTCACGGCCGACGTACTCGCCGAAGTGCACCTCGTCGGTGGCCTCCCGCAGCCGCTGGAGGATCACCTGCTTGGCGGTCATGGCCGCGATCCGGCCGAAGTCGTGGGGCGTGTCGTCCCACTCCCGCGCCACCGTGCCGTCCTCGTCCAGTTCCTGGGCGTAGACCAGGGCCGCGCCGGACTTGCGGTCGATCTCCACCCGGGCGTGCGGTTCCGCCCCCTCGGTATGCCGGTACGCGGTCAGCAGCGCCGTTTCGATCGCCGCGAGGATCGTGTCGAACGGGATCTCCCGCTCGCGCTCGAGTGCGCGCAGCGCCGCGAGGTCGATGTTCACCTCTCCTCGTCCTCCACATCATCTTCGTCGTCGATGTCGTCAGTGTCCTCGGCGTCGCCGAGGTCGTCGTCGTCGCCCAGCTCCGCCAGGCGGTGGAACTCCACCTGCACCCGGCCGGGGCCCAGTTCGGCGTACGTCCACTCCGCGCGGCCGGACTCGGTCTCCAGCACCACGCGCTCGTCGTCGGCCGCCACCACCCGGCCGGTGACCTGCCGGTCGCCCGCGCCCTGCTCGGCGCGCGGGCCGGGCAGGGCGGCCCGGGTGGTCACCTTCACCAGCCGGCCCACGTTGCGCCGCCAGTGCCGGGGCAGGGTGAGCGGGCGGTCCACCCCCGGCGAGCTGACCTCCAACTGGTATTCGCCCGCCAGGATGTCGCCGCCGGACTCCTCGGCCGCGTCGAGCGCGGCGGAGACCGCCCGGGAGACGTCCGCGACGGCGTCCAGGTTGACCCCGCCGTCGGCGTCGACGATCACCCGCACCACGTGCCGGCGGCCGGCCCGCGAGACGGCGAGGTCCTCCAGGTCGTACCCGGCCTCGTTGACGACCGGCTCGATCACCGCATGCAGCCGGGCTCGGCGCGCGGCCAGATCGCCCCGGGGACCGCCGACGCGCTCGCCGCCGCGCGGGCCGTCGGTGCGCCGGGGTCTCCCGGCCGGCCCCGTCGGCCTGGTGACACGGCCACGCTGCGTCATCTGGCGCACCCCTTCGTGATCGACGGCGCCCGGTCGGGACGCCATGCCGGCACGCCACCGGGGCGGACGCGCCGGTGGCTGCGCAGAGCGTAACGCGACTGCCGGGCGACGGACCGAGCGGCGCACCGACGCCTCTCGCCCACCCGCCCGCTCGAATGGTGTTGACTTGTCGGGTGGCGAGCGGCAGAACGACGCAACGTGAGCGCGTACCTGGGCATTCCCGGCGGAAGGTGCTGGGGGCCGGCGCGCTTCTGGCCCTCGGCGGCGCGACCGCGCCGCTGACCGGCTGTGATCTTCTCGACCGGGACGGCGACCCGCCCCCGGCGCCCGATCCCCTGGAGCCGCTCGCCGCGGAGGCCCGCGACCTGGCCGCCCGGCATCGCGCGGCGGCCGCCGCGAACCCGGACCTCGCCGAGCTGCTGACGCCGATCGCCGAGGCGCACGAGGCGCACGCGGGCGAGTTGGCGAAGCTGACGGGCCGGTCGGGCGCCTCGGCCGCGCCGTCGGCGGCCGCGACGCCCGGCGGCCGGGCGGCGGTGCTGGCCGCGCTGCGCGAGGCGGAGCAGAGCGCCCGCGAGACGGCCGCGAAGCTCTGCGCCGAGGCGCCGGCCGGGCGGGCGGCGGTGCTCGGCTCGATCGCCGCCGCCCGGGCGACCCACGTGGAGGCGTTGAAGTGAGGCACCGACAGGCACCGTCCGGGCCGGCCCAGGCACTGGCCGACGCACTCTCCGCCGAGTACGCGGCGATCTACGCGTACGGGCCGATCGGGGTACGGCTCGCCGACGCCGCCCGGACGGCCGCCCGCCGCGCCGAGGCCGCGCACCGGGCCCGCCGCGACGAGCTGGTGCTCCAGTTGAGCGCGGCGGGGAGCCAGCTCCCGGCCGACCGGGCCGGGTACGCCCTGCCGTTCCCCGTCACCGACCGGGCGAGCGCGCTGCGGCTGGCGGTCGAGGTGGAGGAGCGCACCGCGGCGTTCTGGCGCGCGGCGCTGCCGCACACCACCGGGACGGACCGCAACCGGGCGCTGGCCGCGCTGACCGACTGCGCGGTCCGGGCCACCCGGTGGCGGCGCGCCGCCGGGGTGAACCCGCTCACGGTGCCGTTCCCGGGCCGCCCCACCTGACCGCGGCGGCGGGCGTTCCCGCTGGCCGGCGGGCGGCGGCGGCCCCGCCTCCGGTTGCGGCCGACATACCAGGTATGCATACTCCGGAGCCATGTCCATCCGCCACGGCCTGCTCGCGCTGCTCGAACGCGGCCAGATGTACGGCTACCAGCTCCGGGCCGCGTTCGAGGAGTCGACCGGCTCGACCTGGCCGCTGAACATCGGGCAGGTCTACACCACCCTGTCCCGGCTGGAGCGGGACGGGCTGGTCCGCCCCCTGCCGGAGAGCGAGGCCGCGCAGCGGCCGTACGAGATCACCGACGCCGGCCGGGCGGACCTGGCGCTGTGGTTCGCGACCCCGGTGAGCCGCGCCGACCGGCCGCGCGACGAACTGGCGATCAAGTTGGCGCTGGCGCTGACCACGCCCGGGGTGGACGTACGCGCCGTGGTCCAGACCCAGCGCACCGCGACCATGCGGACGTTGCAGGAGTTGACCCGGTTGAAGTACGCCAGCGACCGCCCCGAGGACCTGCCGTGGCGGCTGGTGCTGGACGCGATGGTGTTCCAGGCCGAGGCGGAGATCCGCTGGCTGGACCACTGCGAGACGAGCCTGGTCCGGCACCGGCCGGCGCCGGGCGGGGTGCCGCCGGCCGGCCCCGGGCACCCGGCGGGGCGGTGGGACGGGACGGCGAGGAGGCGCGACGGTGAGCGGACGGGCCGACGCGGTGCTCGACGTACGCGACGTCCACCGCACCCACGGCGCCGGCGAGGCCGCCGTGCACGCCCTGCGCGGGGTCAGCCTCGCCGTCGCCCCCGGCGAGCTGGTCGCGGTGATGGGGCCCTCCGGCTCCGGCAAGTCCACTTTGCTCGCCCTGGCCGGCGGGCTGGACGCCCCCACCCGCGGGGAGATCCGCGTCGAGGGCCAGCCGCTGGGCTCGCTGGACCGCCGGGCGCTGGCCCGGCTGCGCCGCCGCCGGATCGGTTACATCTTCCAGAACCTCAACCTGCTGGGCAGCCTCACCGCCGCCGAGAACGTGGCGCTCCCGCTCGAACTGGACGGCGTCGGCGTCCGCCAGGCCCGGCGCGCCGCCCGGGCGGCGCTCGCCGAGGTGGGCCTGGCCGAGCTGGGCGGGCGCTTCCCCGACCAGATGTCCGGCGGCCAGCAGCAGCGGGTGGCGATCGCCCGCGCGCTGGTCGGCGAGCGGCGGCTCGTCCTCGCCGACGAGCCGACGGGCGCGCTGGACTCGCAGACCGGCGAGGCGGTGCTGCGCCTGCTGCGCCGCCGCGTCGACGCGGGCGCGGCCGCCGTGCTGGTCACGCACGAGGCACGGCACGCCGGCTGGGCCGACCGCGTGGTGTTCCTGCGGGACGGGGTCATGGTCGACTCGACGGCGCCGCTGGCCGGCGTCGAGCAGCTGCTGGCCGGCAGCGACCGGTGAGCCGGGAGCTCCCCGACGCGGCGCCGGCGGGCGCCGCGGGCCGGCCCGGGCGGTGCCGGCAGATCGTGGCGGCACTGCGCTCGTGGCGGGCGGCCCTGCGCATCGCCCGGCGCGAGGCGCGGCGGGCCCGGGGCCGGACCGCCCTGGTGCTGGCGATGATCGCCCTGCCGGTGCTGGCGTTGACCTTCGTGGCGGTCAGCTACGACATGTCGGAGCTGACCCGGTCCGAGCGGGTCGACCGGCTGCTCGGCGCCGCCGACGCGGAGCTGCGCTGGTACACCGACGGGCCACTGGCCCAGGACGCCTGGGGCGACACCTGGTACGCGCGCGACGGCGTGCCCAGCCGCGTCCGTCCGGCCACCTTCGGGGAGGTCGCCCCTCTGTTGCCCGCCGGGAGCCGGGTCGCCGAGGTGCGACGGTGGCTGTCGTTCGAGGTCCGGGTCGGGGACGGGTACGAGCCGCTGGTTGGGCACGTGCTGGACCTCACCGAGCCGCTGCTGCGCGGGCACGCGCGGCTGGTCCGCGGCCGGGCGCCGGCCGGCCCCGACGAGGTGGCGCTGAACCGTGCCGCGCTGCGCCGGCTGCACGTCCGCGTCGGCGGCCGGGTCGCCCCCGCCGACGGCTCGGGCCAGCGGCGGGTCGTCGGGGAGGTGGAGTTCGCCGACACCCTGCGCGCCGCCGTCGCCCTGCCCCCGGCGTCCGGTTCGTCGGTCGACCCGCAGGCCGAGGTGAGCTGGCTCGTGGAACTGCCCGGCGGCCCCGACCCCGGTTTGGTGGAGCGGCTCAACGCGCGCGGGATCGTGGTGGCCGCCCGTACCGCGAACCCGGCCGCGGAGCCCGGACTGGACGCCCCGCTGAGCGCGGAGGACGCCGGCAACGCCGTGCTGATCGGCGGCCTCGGCCTGCTGGAGGTGGTGCTGCTGGTCGGTCCGGCGTTCGCCGTCGGCGTCCGCCGCCGCCGCCGGGACCTCGCGCTGGTCGCGGTGGCCGGCGGGGACGCCGCGCACCTGCGCCGCGTCGTGCTGGCCGACGGGGTCGTGCTGGGCTGCGCCGGGGCCGCCGCCGGCCTGACGCTGGGCGTCGCCGCCGCGTTCGCCGCCCGGCCCCTGGTCGAGGAGTACGTCGTCCAGGCGCGCTTCGGGGCGTACCGCGTCTTTCCGGCCGCGCTGGCGGCGCTCGCCGCGGTCGCGGTGCTGGCCGGGGTGCTCGCGGCGCTCGCGCCGGCCTGGACCGCCGCGCGGCAGGACGTGCTGGCGGGCCTCGCGGGGCGGCGGACCCCGCCCCCGCACCGGCGGCGCTGGCCGCTGGTCGGGGTCCTGCTGGCCGCCGGCGGCGCGGCGCTGGCCGCGCTCGGGGCCGCGCGCACCAGCACGCCGGTGCTCCTCGCCGGCGTGGTCATCGGCGAGCTGGGGCTGGTCTTCGCCACCCCGACGCTGATCGGACTGCTCGCCCTGGCCGGCCGGTGGCTGCCGCTGGCGCCCCGGATCGCGCTGCGCGACGCCAGCCGCAACCGCTCCTCCGCCGCCCCCGCCATCTCCGCGGTCATGGCCGCCGTCGCGGGCAGCGTCGCCCTCGGCGGCTACGTGGCCAGCGACGAGGCCCGGGATCGGGCCAACTACCGGCCCGGGCTGCCGTACGGGCACGTCGTCGTCATCTGGAACGGCCCGGACGGCCCGGGGAAGCCGCCGCCCGTGGCCCGGGTCGCCGCGCTCGCGGCCACCGAGCTGCCGCCGAGCAGCGTGGCCGGGCTCGACTCCCCGGTCTGCGCCGCGCCCAGCGAGCCCGGCGAGTCCTGCCAGGTCCGGGCGGTCCTGCCGCCGGGCCGGGCGTGCCCGTACCGCACGGCGGCCCCACGCGACCCGGCCGCCCGGGACCGGGCGCAGGCCGACCCGCGCTGCGCCCGGCTGGCCACCGGGTACAGCGGCGGCTTCTCGGCGCCCGGGCTGATCGACGACGGCGACGCGCTGGCCGGGCTCACCGGAACCACCCCGGAGGAGGTGGCCGCCGCGCGGCGCGTGCTGCGGGCCGGCGGCGTGGTGGTCGGCGACCCGCAGCAGGTGCTCGACGGCCGGGTCACCCTCTCCGCCGTACGCTCGCGGGACGATTCGTCGTCGGTCGCGTCCCGCACCACGACCGTCCCCGGGTACGCGCTGCGCGGCACCGTGGACGCCGACCTGCTCGTGCTGTCCCCCGCCGCCGCCACCCGGCTCGGGCTCGCCGCGCAGCGGTTCGGCTACGTGCTGGACACCGCCGCCGCGCCGACCCCGGCCCAGCAGAACCGGTTCGCCACCGCGCTGCGCCCACTCGGTCCGATGAGCGTCGACGTGGAGCGCGGGCCCGGTGCGGGCGACCAGCGTCCGCTCCTGCTGCTGCTCGCGATCGGCTCCGGCCTGATCACCGTCGGCGCCGCGGCCGTCGCCACGGGGCTCGCCGCGGCCGAGGGACGCGCCGACCTGTCCACGCTGGCCGCCGTGGGGGCCAGCCCGCGGATGCGCCGGGTGCTCTCGCTCTGGCAGGCCGGGGTGATCGCCGTGCTCGGCTCGGCGCTGGGCATGGTGGCCGGGCTGGGCACCGGGGCCATCATCCTGACCGCGCTGAACCGCCGGGACGCCACGGCCTGGCCGGTGGTGGAGCCGTACCCGCTGGTGGTCCCCTGGCTCACCCTCGGCGTGCTGACGGTGGTGCCGCTGGCGGCGATGCTCGGCGCGGGCCTGTTCACCCGGTCCCGGCTCGCGGTCGGGCGCCGCCTGGACTGACGATGAGCCCGCCCCGCCCCGCCTCGCCCCGCCCCGGGCCTCTTTCGCGCGTGGGGGGCGGGGGCGCGGCGGTGTCGGGTGGGAGGACCAGGAGTGACTAGGCTGGAGCTCGCAGTCACGAGGTAGAGGTGGTTCGTGAATCCGTACCAGGACGATCCCCGGTGGACGGTGGCGGAACGGGTCGCGGACGCCGCCCGCCGGCGCTTCCCGGCCGGCGTCCTCGCGGTCGCGGTGCACGGCCCGCTGGCTCACGGCGACGACGACGGCGGCGGGGACGGCGAGGTGGGGCTGCTCGTCGCCACGTACCGGGCCGGCTCGGGCCCGCCCCGGCGACCCGCCGGGTCGACGGGGTGCTGGTCGACCTGACCGTCGCCGCCGCCGACGACTACCTCGACCAGGCGCGGTCGATCTCCCCGCTCTGGCCGCTGACGGCCGACCGGTACGTCACCACCCGCCCACTGCACGACCCCACCGGCTGGCTGCGGGCCCTCCGGGACGAGCACCTGGGCGCACTGGCCCGGGCCCGGCCGGCGGAGTTCACCGGCGCCGCCCGCCAGGCGTGGTACCGGGGCTGGGCGGCGCACGCCCGGGCCGCCCGGCTCGCCGCCTGGTACGAGACGGACCAGGCGCTGCTGATGCTCGGCGAGGCCCGCCTCGCGGCGGCCACCGTGAGCGGGCTGCTCACCCGCACCTACTTCCGCGACCCGGGGGACGCCGTGCGGCGTACGGGGCTGGCGGGCGCGGACATGACCGAGGTGGGCGCCGTGCTGAAGCGGCAGGCCGAGGAGCTGGCCGGCCGGGGCCGCCTCGTCGACGGCACGGTCGACGACCTGCTCGCCGGAGCGTGAGGAGGGGTCCTACAGGCCGCCCTGGATGCCGACGAGGGTGCCGACCCCGTACGTCGCGGCGGCCGCCGCGGCGCCGAGGAGGAGTTGGCGCAGCCCGCCGACCCACCAGCGGCGGTTGGTGAACCGGGCCACGATCGCGCCCGCCGCGAACAGGCCGGCCCCGCCGACGGCCAGGGCCGGCCACAGACTGGTGGCCCCGAACAGGTACGTCAGCAGCGGGATCAGCGCGCCGACGGAGAAGAACAGGCACGACGAGACCGCCGCCGCCCAGGGGCTGGGCTGCTCGTCCGGGTCGACGCCCAACTCCTCCCGGACGTGCACGCGCAGCGCCTCCTCCGGGTTGCGCCGCACCGCCTCGGCCATCTGCGTGGCCAGGTCGCGGGGCAGGCCGCGGGCCACCCAGGCGTCGGCCAGCTCGCGGGCCTCCGCCTCCGGGTGCCGCTCCAGCTCCCGCCGCTCCTTGGCCACCTCGGCGGCCACCTGCTCGTTGGCCGAGCGGACGCTGGTGTATTCGCCCAACCCCATCGAGATGGCGCCCGCGACCAGGCCCGCGACGCCCGTGAGCACCACGCTGCGCGGCGACACCCCGCCGCCGCCCACGCCCGCGATCAGGGCGATGTTGGTGACCAGGCCGTCCATCGCGCCGAACACGGCCGGCCGCAGCCAGCCGCCGGACACGTCCGCGTGGTGCGCCTCCCGCAGCGCCGCCGGGGTGTCGGTCACGGCAGGGTCAGGATCTCGTGGCCGTCCTCGGTCACCACGATCGTGTGCTCGAACTGGGCCGTCCACTTCCGGTCCTTGGTGACGACCGTCCAGCCGTCGTCCCACATGTCGTACTGGTAGGTGCCGAGGGTGATCATCGGCTCGATCGTGAACGTCATCCCCGGCTCCATCACGTCGGTCGGGCGGGTGGTGTCGTAGTGCGGCACGTAGAGGCCGCTGTGGAAGGACTCGCCGATGCCGTGGCCGGTGAAGTCGCGGACCACACCGTAGCCGAACCGCTTGGCGTACGACTCGATGACCCGGCCGATCACGTTGATCTGCCGGCCCGGGGCGACCGCCCTGATGCCGCGCATCATCGCCGTGTGGGTGCGCTCGACCAGCAGCCGGACCTCCTCGCTGACCTCGCCGACACAGAAGGTGGCGTTGGTGTCGCCGTGCACCCCGCCGATGTACGCGGTGACGTCGACGTTGATGATGTCGCCGTCCTGCAGGACCGTGGAGTCCGGGATGCCGTGGCAGATCACCTCGTTGAGGCTGGTGCAGCAGGACTTCGGGAAGCCCTTGTAGCCCAGCGTCGAGGGGTAGGCGCCGTGGTCGCAGAGGAACTCGTGCACCACCCTGTCGATCTCGTCGGTGGTCACCCCCGGCTTGCAGTGCTCGCCGGCGAGCTGCGTGGCCTGGGCGGCGAGCCGGCTGGCGATCCGCATCCGCTCGACCGTCTCCGGCGTCTGCACGTGCGAGCCGCGGTACTCCTGGGGTCGTTTCTTGCCCACGTACTCGGGTCGGACGATGGTGCCGGGAACCGGTCGCACCGGGGAGAGCGTGCCTGGGGTCAGCGGCGCACGGGCGGTCATGCCGTCAGCCTATCGCCGGCCCCGCTCCCGCCGCCGAGGCGCGGGCCCGGCGCGGACGGTGACCTCGGCCACCGCCACCGCACGCCGGGTTGTTGCCGAGGCACTGCCGCTGTGCCATGGTGTCATGCGTGGATCTAGGGGGCGAACCTCCCGTCTTCTCCGCCCGGACGGAGAGCGACGGCGACCACGTCCGCGTGGTGGTCTCCGGCGAGGTCGACATGGCCACCGCGGACACCATGCTCCAGACCGCCCTGCGCGAGCCGGCCGGCCGGATCACCCTCGACCTGCTGGCGGTCACGTTCTTCGACTCGGCGGCGATCCACGCCGTGGTCCGGCTCGCCCAGCGGTGCCCGGGCACGCTGACGGTGCTGCCGTCCCGGCAGGTCCGCCGGGTGCTGGAAATCGCGGGCCTGGCCGAGCAGGGCTGGGTCTCCCCCGCCTGATCCCCGCCCCGCCGGCCGTCGACACGCCCGCCCCGGGCCTCAGCCCTGCAGCCGCCGGCGCAGCGTCACCTCGGTCCCCTCGGTGGTACGGCTTACGCTGAGCTCGCCGAGCGCCCTGATCAGCGCCAACCCGCGCCCCCGGAAACCCGCCCCGGTCGGCTCGCGCCACCGGCCGGTGTCCCGCACCGTGGCCACCACCTCGTCGTCGGCGATGGTCACCTCGACGCCGATCGCCGGCTCGGCCGGGTCGACCGGGTGCTCGATGGCGTTCGCGGCGGCCTCGGAGACCGCCACGGTCAGGTCGAACACGTCGGTCGCGCCGACCCTGTGGGCGACGAGGAAGTCCTCCAGCCGCTTGCGCAGCACGCTCAGCCTGGTCGGGTCGGCCGGCAGCCGCAGCGCGAACCGGTGCGGCTCGGTCGCCTCCAGCGCGAGGACCGCCACGTCGTCGCGGCGGGGGCGCGCGGCCACCCGCGCGACGACCGCGTCGACCAGGTCGGAGACGTGCTCGCCGGGCCGGGTGGCGTCCGCCCGGAGCTGGCCGAGGGCGGCGTCGATGCCGAGCTCGCGGTCCTCGATCAGGCCGTCGGTGTAGAGCAGCAGCCGGGAGCCGGTCGCCAGGGCGCCCTCCACGGTCCGGTACGTCATGGCGGGGACGGCGCCCACGGGCGGCCCGAGCGCGCGGTCGTGCAGGAGGGTCACCTCGTCCCCCCGGATCAGCAGCGGGGACGGGTGGCCCGCGCTGGCGTACCGCAACCGGCCGGGGGTGTAGCAGAGGCAGACCACCGTCGCGAAGGACGGCTGCTCGGCGGAGCAGACCAGCCGGTTGAGCCGGGTCAGCGCCTCGCCCGGGTCGTAACCCTCCAGCACGTACGCGCGCAGCGCGTTGCGGAGCTGGCCCATCGCCGCGGCGGCCCGCACGCCCTTGCCGACCACGTCGCCGATGACCAGCACCAGCTCGCCGTCGGGCCGGATGACGTCGTACCAGTCGCCGCCGACCTCGACGTCGGCGCTGCCGGGCAGGTAGCGGCTGGCCACCACCGCGCCGGGCAGCTGGGGCAGCGACCGGGGCAGCAGGCTGTGCTGGAGGGTGCTGGCGATGCGGTGCTCCGCCTCGTACAGCTGCGCGTTCTCCAGCCGTACGCCGATCAGCCGGGCGAACTGGGCCAGCGCGGCCCGGCCGGGGCCGGCGTCGTCCTCGTCGCCGGCCCACACCCGCAGCTCGCCGAGCTGCTCGCCGGCGGTGCCGGTCAGCGGCAGCACGACGGCCGGCTCGGCGGTGGCCGCCCCGCCGCCGTCGGCCTCGTACCGGGCGCCGGCGGCGGTGACCACCACGCGGGCGGCCCCGGCGAGGCCGACGGCGTGCCGGGCGGCGACCTGGACCACCTCGGCGGTGGACCTCGCGGTGTTCACCGCGACGGCCGCGTCGGCCAGCGCGCTCAGCCGCCGGATGGTCTGCCCGCGCAGCTCGCGCTCCTGCTCGTACGCCCGTTGCCGGCCGACGGCCCGGGAGAGCTGCGCGGCCACCAGGTCGCAGAAGGTGCGGTACTCCTCGGTGAGCGGCAGCCGGGTGGAGATCCCGACGACGAGCGCGCCCGCCGGCTCGTTGGTCGCGGTGACCGGCAGCACCAGCGCCTGCCCGGCGACGCCCTCGGGCACGTCGGGCAGCAGGTCGGCGGTCTCCGCGGTGGCGGCGGGCCCACCGCCCGCGACCCGGGTCAGCACGGCCGTCGCGGCCTCCCCGAGCGGAGTCGGGTCGGCCCCGCCCGCGCCCTCGGCGACGAGGCCGCTGCGGCCGGACAGCGCGAGCCGACCGGCGGCGTCGCGCAGGTAGACCAGGGCGAACGGGACGTCTGCGCGGTACCGGTCGAGCGTCCGGGCGGCGGCACGCCCCAGCTCGGCCCCGTCCGCCGCCTCGGCCAGGTCGCCGCCGAGCTCGGCCAGCGCCCGCAGCCGCCGCTCGCCGAGCACCCGTCCGGTGGTCTCGCTGACGATGCAGAAGATCCCGTTGATGCTGCCGTCGGCCTCCCGGATCGGGTCGTACGAGACGTCGAAGTAGACGTCCTCCAGGAAGCCGTGGCGGTCGAGCACGAAGGGGTGGTTCTCGCCCCGGTACGGCTCGCCCGTGGCACGGACCGAGTCCAGCAGCGGGCCGAGCACGTCCCAGGTCTCCACCCAGTGCTCCCGCGCCGGCTGGCCGAGGGCGTGGGGGTGCTTGCCGCCGATCGTCGGGCGGTATGCGTCGTTGTAGAAGGCCCGGTGCTCGGGGCCCCAGAACATGGCGATCTGCGCCCGGGAGACGAGCATCCGGCCGACCGCGTGCACCAGCGCCGGGGACCAGTCGGACGGGGCGCCGAGCGGGGTGGCGGACCAGTCGAACGCGCGCAGCCGGGCCCCGTCTCACCGCCCGCGTCGAACGCGGCGGTGAGCAGCGCAGGGAGTTCCGCCTGCGCGGGGGGCTGCGCCTGGACCGTCCCGTCCGGCGATCTTGCCCCGTCCTCGCCCTCCTGGGACGAACTCATGCACCCTCCCGAGCAAGACCATGCCCCGCGGCGGTCCCGCGTGGCCGGCCGCCGCGCCCCGCCTACTACCCAGACGGACCAGCAACGTAACGCATTCCGCCCGTCCGGCGCTTTCTGCGGCCGGCGCACCCCGCGCGCTCACAGCGGGGTGACGTACGCGCCGGTGATCCCGCCGTCGACCACGAACTGGGCGGCGGTCATGAACGACGAGTCGTCGCTGGCCAGGAACGCCACCGCCGCCGCGATCTCCTCCGGCCGGCCGAACCGCCCCATCGGCACGTGCACCAGCCGGCGGGCGGCCCGCTCCGGGTCCTTGGCGAACAACTCCAGCAGCAGCGGGGTGGCGATCGGGCCGGGGCAGAGCGCGTTGACCCGGATGCCCTCGCGGGCGAACTGCACCCCCAGCTCCCGGGTCATCGCCAGCACCCCGCCCTTGCTCGCCGTGTACGCGATCTGCGAGGTGGCCGCCCCCATCAGCGCGACGAAGGACGCCGTGTTGATGATCGACCCCTTGCCCTGCCGGCGCATGTGCGGGATGACGTACTTGCAGCAGAGGTAGACGCTGGTGGTGTTGACCCGCAGCACCCGCTCCCAGGCGTCCAGCCCGGTCTCCAGGATCGAGTCGTCCTCGGGCGGGGAGATGCCGGCGTTGTTGAACGCCACGTCCACCCGCCCGTGCCGCTCGACCACCCCGTCGAAGAGGTCCCGCACGGCGACCTCGTCGGCGACGTCGGCGGCCACGAACTCCCCGCCCACCTCGGCGGCGGCCCGCTTGCCGGCCTCGGCGTCGATGTCCACGCAGACCACCCGCGCCCCCTCGGCGGCGAACCGCCGCACCGTGGCCAGCCCGATGCCGCTGCCCGCCCCGCTCACCACGGCGACCCGGTCCTGTAGCCGTCCCTGCACGGCGCTCACTCCTTCGTCGAGATGAACACGTTCTTGACGTCGGTGAAGGCGTGCAGCGCGTCCGGACCCAGCTCGCGACCGAGCCCGGAGCGCTTCATGCCGCCGAACGGCGTCCAGTACCGCACCGAGGAGTGCGAGTTGACGCTGAGGTTGCCCGACTCCACCGCCCGGGCCACCCGCAGCGCGCGGCCCACGTCCCGGGTCCAGATCGAGCCGGACAGGCCGTACTCGGTGTCGTTGGCCAGCCGGACCGCGTCCGACTCGTCGTCGAACGGGAGCACGGACACCACCGGCCCGAAGACCTCCTCCCGCCAGTGCCGGTCGGCCGGCGAGTCGGCGAGCAGCACCGTCGGGGCGTACCAGAAGCCGGGGCCGGCGGGGCAGGAGCCGGTGAAGGCGGTCTTCGCGCCGTCGACGTACCCGGCGACCCGGTCGCGCTGGGCGGCGGAGATCAGCGGCCCCATCTCGGCGGTCTCCCGGGCCGGGTCCTCCACCCGCAGGGCGCGCACCGCCGGCTCCAGCAGCTCCAGGAACCGGTCGTACACCGGGCGCTGGACCAGCAGCCGGGAACGGGCGCAGCAGTCCTGGCCCGCGTTGTCGAACACCGCGTACGGGGCGGTGGCCGCCGCCTGTTCCAGGTCGGCGTCGGCGAAGACGATGTTGGCGCTCTTGCCGCCCAGTTCCAGGGTGAGCCGCTTCACCTGGGCGGCGCAGCCGGCCATGATCCGGGTGCCGACCTCGGTGGACCCGGTGAAGCAGATCTTGCGTACGGCGGGGTGGGTGACGAACCGCTCGCCCACCACGGCGCCCCGCCCGGGCAGCACGGTGAACACGCCCTCCGGCAGGCCGGCCTCGCGGCCCAGCTCGGCCAGGCGCAGCGCGGTCAGCGGGGTCAGCTCGGCCGGCTTGAGCACCACCGTGTTGCCGGCGGCGAGCGCCGGCGCGAACCCCCACGCCGCGATCGGCATCGGGAAGTTCCACGGGACGATCACCCCGACCACCCCGAGCGGCTCGTGGAACGTGACGTCCAGCCCGCCCGGCACGGGGATCTGCCGGCCGGTGAGCCGCTCCGGCGCGCCCGCGTAGTAGTCGAGCACGTCCCGGACGTTGCCCGCCTCCCACCGCGCGTTGCCGATGGTGTGGCCGGCGTTGCGGACCTCCAGCGCGGCCAACTCCTCCACATGCGCGTCGACGACGGCGGCGAACCGCCGCAGCAGGCGCGCCCGGTCCCCGGGCGCCACGAGACGCCATTTCTCGTACGCCCGCTCCGCCCGCCCGACGCCCGCATCCACCTCGCCCAGCGAGGTGTCCGAAACAGCCGCAATGACCTGCCCACGAGCCGGATCAACAACATCCCTCACGCCGCCCCCTCCTCTCCCCGCCCCGCCCTCTCCCCCGGCGATCTTGCCGTTTCGGCCCCGATAAATGCCGCAGATCCGCCCAACCCGGGGGCCGAAAGTGCAAGATCGCGGGAGGAGGGAACGGGGTCAGAGGCGTTCGAAGCCACGGGTCAGCTCCCAGTCCGTCACCGCCGCGTCGAAGGCGGTCAGCTCGACGCGCGCCAGGTTGGCGTAGTGGGCGTGCACCTCGGCGCCGAAGGACTCCCGGGCGAGCGTGGACGACTCCCACAGGGACAGGGCGTCGCGCAGGGTGGCGGGCACCCGCTCGGCGTGCGGGTCGGCGTACGCGTTGCCCGCACACTCCTCGCCCGGCTCCAGCCCCCGCTCGATCCCGTGCACGGCGCCGGCCACCAGGGCGGCGATCGCGAGGTACGGGTTCACGTCCGCGCCGGGGACCCGGTTCTCCACCCGCAGGCCCTCGCCGTGCCCGACCAGGCGCAGCGCGCAGGTGCGGTTGTCGGTGCCCCAGCGCAGCGCGGTCGGGGCGAACGACCCGGGCTGGTAGCGCTTGTAGGAGTTGACGTTCGGGGCGAAGAAGAGGCTCAGCTCCCGCATCGTGGCCAGCAGGCCGCCCAGCACCCGTCGGCCGGTCACGCTCAGCCCCGCCGGGCCGTCGCCGCGCATCGCCGAGCGGCCCTGGGCGTCGCGCAGCGAGAAGTGGATGTGGCAGGAGTTGCCCTCCCGCGCGTTCGGCTTGGCCATGAAGGTGATCGACATGCCCTCCTGGGCGGCGATCTCCTTCGCCCCGTTCTTGTAGACGACGTGGTTGTCCGCGCAGGTCAGCGCCTCGTCGTAACGGAAGGCGATCTCGTGCTGGCCGAGGTTGCACTCGCCCTTGGCGCTCTCCGGGGTCAGGCCCGCGCCGGCCATCTCGGTGCGGATGCGCCGCAGCAGCGGCTCGACCCGGGCGGTGCCGAGCAGCGAGTAGTCCACGTTGTACTGGTTGGCCGGGGTCAGGTCCCGGTAGCCGCGCCGCCAGGCGTCCTCGTACGAGTCCCGGTAGAGCACGAACTCCAGCTCCGTGCCGGCGTACGCGGTCAGCCCGTGCGCGGCGAGCCGGTCGAGCTGGCGGCGCAGGATCTGCCGGGGCGAGGCGGCCACCGGGCCGGACCCGTCCAGCCACGCCAGGTCGGCCAGCAGCATGGCCGTGCCGGGCTGCCAGGGCACCCGACGCAGGGTCGCCAGGTCGGGCACCATCGCGAAGTCGCCGTAGCCGCGTTCCCAGCTCGACATCGCGTACCCGTCGACGGTGTTCATGTCGACGTCCACGGCGAGCAGGTAGTTGCACCCCTCGCTGCCGTGCTCGACCACCTCGTCGAGGAAGTGGGGCGCGTGGAACCGCTTGCCCTGCAACCGGCCCTGCATGTCGACCAGGGCCAGCACCACGGTGTCGAGCGCGCCGTCGGCGACGGCGACGCGCAGCTCTTCCAGGGACAGGGGAGCGGTGCTGGACGAGGGAGCTGGGCTCATCGGCAAGCCTCCATCACCAAGGTCTACTGCCTGATCGGATCACCGTCAATGCCCGGCCAGGCACCCGCCGACACCCCGGCGGGGAGAAACCGCCTTGCCGACCGGACGGGCCGGGCCGCATCCTTGAGCCCGTGACCAGGCCCGATCACGACGGGCCTTCCGCCGGGCGCTCGGCACGCCCGGCCCGCGACGGCGCGGGACACCCACCTCTCTCTCCTGCGGCGACCCGTCGCATCCCACGGGCGTCCCGTGCCGTCGCCCCAGCGCCGTCCGCGCCGGCCCGCGGCGGGCGCGGCCGACCGAGAGGCAGCCGGTAGCACAGACGAGGCAGCTCCACATGCGTCGTACGGCACGTCCTCGTCCCCGCTCCGCGCTCAGCCCAGCCCGGGAGAGACGCCGCCGCGCAGCCGGGCGGTGATCTCGTCGGCCGGGGCCGGCGGGCCGAACCAGCGCCCCTGCCCGGTGTCGCAGCGCAGCGCGCGCAGCCGCTCGGCCTGCGCCCCGGTCTCGACGGCCTCGGCGGTGATCCACAGCTCCAGCGCGTGCGCGAGCCGGACCAGCGCGTCCACGATCCGCTCGTCGCGGTGGTCGGCGGTGCTCCGGACGCCGTCGGACCGGATGCCCTCGACGAACGGCCCGGCGAGCTTCAGGCAGTGGATCGGCAGCCGCCGCAGGTACGCCAGGTTGGAGTATCCCGTGCCGAAGTCGTCGATCGCCAGCCGTACGCCGAGGTCGGCGAGCTGGTGCAGCGACCGCAGCGGCTCCCCCGCCGTGCCCATCACGGCGCTCTCGGTCAACTCCAGTTGCAGCAGGTCGGCCGGAAGCCCCGTACGGGCCAGCGCGCCCGCGACGGTCTCCACGATGGCCGGGTCCTCGGCCTGCCGGGCCGCCAGGTTCACGCTGACCACGAGCCGCGCCTCGGGGAACGCCCGGCGCCACGCCTCGGCGTCGCGGCACGCCTGCCCGAGTACCCACTCGCCGAGCCGGACGATCAGGCCGGTCTCCTCGGCCAGCCCGATGAACCGGTCCGGCCCGAGCAGGCCCAGCTCCGGGTGCCGCCACCGGACCAGCGCCTCCACCGCCACCATCGACGAGTCGAGCAGCGACACGATGGGCTGGTAGTGGACCACGAACTCGCCCCGGTCCAGCGCCGCCGGCAGGCCGGCGAGCAGCGCCGAACGGGCGACGTCCCGGGCGCTGCGTTCCGGGTCGTGGACCGCCCACCGGCCCCGGCCGTCCGCCTTGGCCCAGTACAGGGTGGTGTCGGCGGCCCTCATCAGCTCCGACGCGCTGGTCTCCGCGGCCGGGCACTCGACGATGCCGACGCTGGCCGACACGGCGAGCTGCCGGCCGCCGACATGCACCGGGGCGGACACGGCGGCCAGGGCCATCTCGGCGACGCCCACCGCGTCGTCGAGGCCCTCCCCGCCGTCGACGAGGATGACGAACTCGTCGCCGCCCATCCGGGCGACGAGGTGCCCGTGCTGGGCCACGCACTCGGCCAGCCGGCGGGCGATCACCGTCAGCAGCCGGTCGCCGAGGTCGTGCCCGAGGCTGTCGTTGACCGCCTTGAAGCCGTCCAGGTCGAGGAAGCACACCCCGATCCGGTCGTCCGGGCCGGCGTGGCCGAGGACCTGCCCGAGGGTCTCGAAGAACAGCGTACGGTTGGGCAGGCCGGTGAGCGGGTCGTGCAGCGCCTGGAAGCGCAACCGCTGCTGGAGTTCGTGCCGATCGGTGACGTCCTCGATCACCGCAACGGTGAAGCGCGGCCGGCCGTCGTCGTGCCGGATGAGCGAGACCGCCATGTCGGCCCAGACGACGGCGCCGTCCCTGCGCCGGTAGCGCATCTCCACCCGCGCCGAGTCGCGCGTGCCCTCGACCAGCTCCTGGTGCAGCTCCCACATCGCGGCGGCCTCGTCGGGGTGGAACAACGACGCCACCCTGGTCCGCCGCAGCTCCTCCACCGAGTAGCCGAGCATGTCGGCGAAGGACTGGTTGACGTCGAGGATCTGCCCGTCCACGCCGGCGATGCCGATGCCCATCGCCGCACCCGTGAAGACGGCGCGGAACCGGGCCTCGCTGTCCCGCAGCGCCCGCTCGACGCTGTCCCGGGCCTGCCAGGCGCTGCGGGCGATGCGTTCCTGCTGGCTGAACGTGCGGTCCCGCAGGGCCCGGGCGAATCCGCCGGCGAGCCCGCCGGAGAGGGCCGCGACGCGTTCGGCCGTCCCGGGCAGGTGCGCCCGGGCGGGCAGCACCTGGGCCGCGAAGCGTTCCCCGAGCGCGGTGACCGACCAGTCGAGGAGCCCGGGCTCGGCCTGGTGCGCCTCCACCATCGCCCGGCCCACCTCCTCGCCCGGCCGGGCGCTGAACGGCTCGGCGAGCAGCGCCTGGGCCAGCCGCACGGTGTGCAGGAACAGGAGCCGCTCGGTTTCGGCCGCGCTCATCGGCACGAAGCCGAGCCGGCGCGCCGCCCGGGCCCACTCGGCGGCGTACGCCTGGGCGCCGGCCCGGCTGAGGTCCCCGTCGCCGGGGCCGGGTACGACGGTCACGTCGGCCTGGCCGGCGGCGTGATCCCGGTGTCCGTGCGCGCGGCGGCACGCCGGGTGGCGAGGATGTCGACGGGGTGCGCGCTCGGCCGGCTCAGGTCGATCTCGGGAAGTCCGTCCGGCAACCGCCTCGCCCCCCAGTCGTCGCTCCCCCGGACGCACCGGCCACCGGGCGCGGACAGGCCGGGGAGACCCGAAGGTCTGTGGTGTGCACCACTCTAGGCCGCGGACTCCAGCATCAGCGAGATGCCCTGCCCCACGCCGACGCACATGGTGGCCAGTGCCCGCCGGGCGCCCCGGCGGCGCAGCTCCAGCGCGGCGGTGAGCGCCAGCCGGGCGCCGCTGGCCCCCAGCGGGTGGCCCAGCGCGATCGCGCCGCCGTTCGGGTTGACGTGCTCGGCGTCCTCCGGCAGCCCCAGCTCGCGCAGCACCGCGACCGACTGGGCGGCGAACGCCTCGTTCAGCTCGATCACGTCGACCGCGTCGAGGCCGACGCCGAGCCGGTCGAGCAGCTTGCGGGTGGCGGGCACCGGGCCGATCCCCATGATCCGGGGCGGCACGCCGGCCGCGGCGGCGCCGGTGACCCGGGCCAGCGGGCTCAGGCCGTACCGGGCCACCGCCGCCTCG
This sequence comes from Micromonospora olivasterospora, assembly GCF_007830265.1. Taxonomy (NCBI): domain Bacteria; kingdom Bacillati; phylum Actinomycetota; class Actinomycetes; order Micromonosporales; family Micromonosporaceae; genus Micromonospora; species Micromonospora olivasterospora. The sequence continues at coordinate 4,170,666 of NZ_VLKE01000001.1, read as the reverse complement.
CCGGCCACCAGCAGCGCGACCGCGCCGTCGTTGACGCCGGAGGAGTTGCCGGCGGTCACCGTCCCGCCCTCCCGGAACGGGGTGGGCAGCGCCGCCAGCTTCTCCAGCGACGTCTCCCGCGGGTGCTCGTCGACCTCGACCAGCCGCGTCTCGCGCCGCCCGGCCGGCACGGTCACCCCGACGATCTCCTCGGCGAACCGGCCGTCGTCCTGCGCCTTGGCGGCGCGCTGCTGCGACCGGTACGCGAACGCGTCCTGCGCGGCGCGGTCGACGCCGTACTCGGCGGCCACGTTCTCCGCCGTCTCCGGCATCGAGTCGATGCCCCACCCCTTCTCCATCAGCGGGTTGACCAGGCGCCAGCCGATCGTGGTGTCGTACACCTCGGCGGAACGGGAGAACGCCGAGGTGGCCTTCGGCATGACGAACGGCGCGCGGCTCATGCTCTCCACCCCGCCGGCGACCACCAGCTCCGCCTCCCCGGAGACGATCTGCCGGGCGGCGGTGGCCAGGGCGTCCAGGCCGGAGCCGCAGAGCCGGTTGACGGTGCTGCCGGGCACCTCGCCGGGCAGGCCGGCCAGCAGCGCGGCCATCCGGGCGACGTTGCGGTTGTCCTCGCCGGCCTGGTTGGCGCAGCCGAGGACCACGTCGTCGACGCGGGCCCAGTCCACCGCGGGGTGCCGGGCGACCAGCTCGCGGAGGACGTGCGCGGCGAGGTCGTCGGGGCGTACCCCGGACAGGGCGCCGGCGTACCGGCCGATCGGGGTGCGGACACCGGCCACGAGGTATGCGACGGTCATCGACGTTGTCCTTCGGGGGTGGGAAGGCCGACACGGGGGTCCGCCGGGGTCACGGCGACGCGGGGCCAGGATATCCGCGCGCCGAGCGACTAGGTTGGGCGCCATGGCCCGGGCCCAGTTCAGCGCAGAGACCTCCACGGGCGGCGAGTTCGTCCGCCAGCCCAACCGGTTCACCGGCCGGGTGACCGCCGACTCCGACTCCCCGCCCGGCGCCGGGCCGGACGCGCGGGGGCGCTGGCCCCTGGAGGCCGGCCGGTACCGGCTGATCTGGTGCCCGGCCTGCCCGTGGTCGCACCGGGCGGTGATCGTACGCGGGCACTTCAAGTGCAACCGGAACAAGCTGACCGAGCTGCCGGTGCTCTGGGCGTACGCCCGGGACCTGTTCCAGACCCCCGGCTTCGGCGACACGGTCGACTTCGACGCGATCAAGCGGCACTACTACCGCACCCACACCGCGATCAACCCGACCGGGGTCGTGCCGCTGGGCCCGGACCTGAGCGGGTGGGACACGCCGCACGGGCGTGGCTGAGCCGCGTCGGACCGGCACGGCCGCCCGCGTCACCGCCGCGGCGGCGGCCGCCTTCGTCCTGGCGGGCACCGCCGCGGTGACCCTCGCCGTGGTCGCCGGGCCGGGCCCGGGCCTGACCGGGTACGTCAGCGAGGCGGGCGTCGCCGACAGCGCGTACGCCACGACGTACCGGATCGGGGTGTTCGCCCTGGCCGCGGCGCTGCTGCTGCTCGCGGCGGCGCTGCCGGTGGCGCTGCGGGCCGCGGCCGGTCTGCTCGTCGCCGGCGGGTCGGCCACGGCGCTGTCCGGGGCGGTCACGTGCAGCGCGGGCTGCCCGCTGCCGCCGTTCGAGGCGGCCACGGTGGCGGACCTGGTGCACGGCGGGGCCGCCATCGCGGCCAGCGCCTCCGTGGTCTTCGCGATGCTGGCGGTGGCGTTCCGCCCGCGGGCCGCGCCCGGGCTGCGGCGGATCGCCGGGCTGGGCGCGGCGGCGGCGCTGCCCGTGGCCGGGGCGGTGGGCCTGGCGATGCTCGTCGTCGGCCGCGGCACGCTGGCCGGCGTGCTGGAGCGGGTGCTGCTCGCGGTGTGCGCCGCGTGGGCCTCGCCACCGCCACCGCCCTCGCCCTGCGCCGGCGCTGAGGGCCTCCGGTCGACACGCCGGACGACACACGCCTGTAAGGAGCCTCACGCCGGTTGATCCTTCCGCGGAAACGACCGGCCGGCGTATCGTCGTGCGGCGATGACCAACGTCTGGCACCTCACCGTGCGCCTGTATGTCGACCTCCGACTGCAGGCCAGCGGCGTCTGTCCGGCGCAGCCCATTCTCTGACGCTGCCCCGACCGACCCCAGACCCCTTGGACTCGTCCTCATGGCTTCCGCCCTGCGCAAGTTTCCCTTCTCCCTGCAGATCCTGCTCGGCCTCGTGCTCGGCGTGGCGCTCGGGTTCGTCGCCCGCGCCAACGACGTGAGCTGGCTGACCAGCACCCTCCACACCGTCGGCGGCCTCTTCGTCCAGCTGCTCAAGCTGGCCGTGCCGCCGCTCGTCTTCACCGCCATCGTGGTCAGCGTGGTCAGCCTGCGCGGCGTAACCAACGCCGCCCGGCTGGCGCTGAAGACGCTGCTCTGGTTCGGCGTCACCGCCCTGATCGCGGTGAGCGTCGGCATCGGCCTCGGCCTGCTCACCGACCCCGGCAGGGGGGTCACCCTCGACCTGTCCGGCGCCGCCGCGCCGAAGCGGACAGGCTCCTGGACCGACTTCCTCACCGGCATCGTCCCGACCAACCCGGTCGGCGCGTTCGTCGAGGGCAACGTGCTCCAGATCGTCTTCCTGGCCCTGGTGGTGGGCGCCGCCGCGCTGCTGGTCGGCGAGAAGGCCGAGCCGTTCGTGGCGCTCAACCGCGCCCTGCTGGAGATCGTCCAGAAGGCGCTCTGGTGGGTCATCCGGCTCGCCCCGCTCGGCACCCTCGGCCTGATCGGCAACGCCGTCGCCTCGTACGGCTGGGACCTGCTGGCCCCGCTCGCGAAGTTCACCACCGCCGTGTACGTCGGCTGCGCGATCGTGCTGTTCGTCGTGTATCCGGTGGTGCTGCTGGCCGCCGGCCGGCTCAACCCGCTGCGCTTCTTCGCCGGCGCCTGGCCGGCCATCGAGCTGGCCTTCGTGTCCCGCTCCTCGGTCGGCACGATGCCGGTGACCCAGCGCGCCGTCGAGCGGCTCGGCGTCCCCCGCGAGTACGCCTCGTTCGCGGTGCCGTTCGGCGCCACCACGAAGATGGACGGCTGCGCCGCGATCTACCCGGCCCTCGCGGCAATCTTCGTCGCGCAGGTCTTCGGGGTGCACCTGAGCGTCACCGACTACCTGCTGATCGCCTTCGTCTCGGTGGTCGGCTCGGCCGCCACGGCCGGCCTGACCGGCGCGATCGTGATGCTCACGCTGACCCTGAGCACGCTGGGCCTGCCGCTCGCCGGTGCCGGCCTGCTGCTGGCGATCGACCCGATCCTCGACATGATCCGCACCGCCACCAACGTGGCCGGGCAGGCCCTGGTCCCGACCGTGGTCGCCGCCCGCGAGGGCACCCTGGACCGCACCGCGTACGACGCGGCCGGCCGCCGCGACCCGGTCGGCCCGGACGAGGCCGAGCGGCCCGCGTCCGACCGCCTGGAGCCCGTCCCCGCCTGACGCCCGCACGCCGAGGAGGTTCCCTTCCGCAGGGGCCCGGCGCGGTGGGGCTGATCGTCGAGCCCGAGCATGCCGAGCAGATCGTGGCGGACGGCGAGGCCGACGTGGTGCTCCTCGGCCGGGAACTGCTGCGCGACCCGTACTGGCCCCGCCGGGCGGCGACCAAGCTCGGCGTGGCCCCCTCCTGGCCGCCGCAGTACGCCCGCGCCTTCTGACCGGCCGGCCTGGGGTCAGCCCGCGAGGTGGCCCCAGGCCGGTTCCAGGTCGCGCCACGGGCCGCGCGCCGCCATCGCGCCGTCGACCAGCACGACCACCTGATCGGCGCGCACGAGCGCGGCCCGCTTCGACGTCGAGCCGATGACCGTCACCCCGTGTGCCCGCAGCGCCGACCAGAGCGCCAGCTCGGTGGTGACGTCCAGCGCCGACGACACGTCGTCGGCGACCAGCAGCTCCGTACGCGGGGCGAGCGCCCGGGCCAGCGCCAGCCGCTGCAACTGCCCGCCCGACAGCCGGGTCCCCTTGTGCCCGATGAGCAGCCCGGTCCCGGCCCGGCGGCGGCCAGGTCGTGCTCCAGCTGGGCGGTCGACACCGCCGCGGCCGCGTCCACGTCGTGCCCGAGGGCGATGTTGTCGGCGACCGTGCCCGACAGCACCCGGGGCAACTGGCCGACGTACCCGACCTGCTGGGGACGCAGGAACAGCTCCGGCTCGGTCACCGGCTCGTCGTTCCAGCGCAGCGCGCCGTTGTGGTGCACGATCCCGGCCAGGGCGCGCAGCAGCGACGACTTGCCCGAGCCGACCGGCCCGACGACGAGCACCAGCTGCCCCCGCTCGACGGTCAGGTCGACGTCGCGGACGGCGAGCGTCCCGTCGGAGTGCAGCGCGCCGAAGCCGTCCAGCTCCAGGCGGCGCAGCGGGCGCCGGGGCGGCGGCTGCGGCGCGGGGGCGGTCCCGGCGACCAGGTCCACCCCGGGCACCGGCGCCGAGTACGCCCCGATCCCCGCCATCGCCACCGTCCGCCGCGTCCACACCCGCGCGGACGGCATCTGGGAGACCAGGGACGCCGTGGTCCAGGCGAACCAGCGGGCCGCGGCGAGGGTGGAGACCGCGACCAGGGTCGCCCCGGCGGAGAGCCCGCCCGCCAGGTAGAGCGCCCAGGCGCCGATCGGCAGCAGGCCGCTCATCACCGACGGCGTCGACCGGGCCCACACCTGCACGGAGATCTCCCGGCGCTGCCGCTCGCTGCGGGTACGGTCGAGGCGGGCAAGGTGGGCCAGCACGGGCCGGGTGGCGCCGGCCAGTTTCACCGTACGGGCGGCCGACAGGGACGACACGAGCGCGGTGGCGAACGCCGCCCGCGCCGCGACCGTGGCCCGGGCCGAGCGCTCCAGCCGGGGCCCGAACGCCGTCGCCGTCAGCCCGGAGACCACCATCGTCCCGGCGAAGAACGCCCCCGGCACGAGGCTGCCGGTCACCAGCGTCATGCCGATCACGGCGACCCCGCCGACGACCTGGTCGAGCGCGTTGTCGGCGAGGATCACCACGCGCTCGGTGTCGCCGCCCTGGGCGACGACCTCGGCCGGCGTGTGGCCGCTGATCCGGCGCGGGCCGGTCTGCCCGTGCACCAGGCGCAGGCTGATCCGCAGGTTCTGCCGCACCCACCAGTTCGGGAACCAGATGCTGGTGAGGTACGGCATCGGCACGGTCAGCAGCAGCGCGGCGACGATCCCGACGGCCGGCAACCAGGGCCCCCCGGTGCCGTCGACCAGGTCGGCCCAGAGCCAGGGCAGCACCGTGCCGTCCAGGCCGAGCAGCCCGCCCACGGTGAACAGCGTGACCGCGGCCAGGCCGTACCGGGGATCGTTGGTGGTCAGGCGGACGATCTCCCGCAGCGTCCGGGCGCGCGGCGCGGGCGGGACCGGCGGCGGCGCGACCCGGGCAGGATCGCGGCGGGCGCCGCGAGGGGCGCGGGGGCCGCGGCGGCCGGCTGCTCCGGCGGCGGGCCGGTCAGCACGGCGCCGGCCCGCCCGCCCAACCCCGCCTCGGCGTACGCGGACGCGTGGCTGACGGCCAGCAGCTCGGCGAACCGTTCCGACTCGCGCAGCGGCCCGGCCTCGACCACCCGGCCGTCGGCCATCATCACCACCTCGTCGCACCGGTCGACCGAGGAGAGCCGGTGCGCGATGACGATGCCGATCCGGCCGGCCAGCAGGCGCTCGGTGGCCCGCTGCACCAGCCCCTCGGTGACCGGGTCCAGCCGGGCGGTGGCCTCGTCGAGGATCACCACGCGCGGGTCGCGGACGAGGATGCGGGCGAACGCGACCAACTGCTCCTGCCCGGCCGACAGGACGTGCCCGCCGTCGCCGAGCCGGGTGGCCAGGCCGTCGGGCAGGCCGGCGATCCAGCCGGACAGCCCCAGCTCGTCCAGTGCCCGGGCGGCGTCGTCGAGCAGGTCCGGGTCGAACAGCGCGACGTTCTCGGCGAGGGTGCCGGCCAGGATCTCGGTGCGCTGCGGCACCACGGCGATCCACCGGCGGAGCCGCTCCACGTCCAGGTCGAGCAGGTCCGTCCCGCCGAGGAACACCGTGCCGCGGGGCAGCTCGACCGCCCGGGTGAGCACCTTGGCCAGGGTGGACTTGCCGGACCCGGTCCGCCCGACCAGGGCGTACGACCGGCCACGGGCGAAGGTCAGCGAGACGTCGCACAGCGCGGGCGCGCGCTCGCCCTCCCCGCCGGACGTCGGGTACCGGAAGGTGAGGTCACGGACGACGAGGTCGGCCTCGACGGGTTCCCGCCCGCCCTCCGGCTCCTGGACCGCCGCCTGCAGAAGCTGGATCCGGCCCCATGCGCCGAGCGCGTACTGCAGCTCGGGGACCATCCGGCTGACGTGTTCGACGGTCGCGCCGAAGCCGACCACCAGCAGCCAGACGGCGGTCAGTCGGGCCGGGTCGATGCGGTCGGTGGCCAGGGCCCACGCCCCGCCGAGGACCACCCCGATGATCCCGGCCCGGATGACGGCCGTGCCGCCCGCGTTGACGGCGGCCGACATCCGCCACACCCGCTGGCCCCGGACCAGCACCTCCCTCGCCCGCCGGGCGTAGAGCCGCAGCACGTACGGCCGGGCGAGGCTGGTCCGCACGTCGTCCTGGCCGTGGACGGCCTCCTCCATCACGGCGGCGAGGTCCGTCCAGGCCTCCTCCTCGGCCATCCGGGCCGGGGCGATCCGCCGGGTGGGCCGGCGCAGGACGGCCGCGAGCAGCACGGAAAGCGCGAGCATGCTCACCCCGGCGGGCCACCACACCACGAGGGCGACGACGACCGAGAGCGCGCCCGTGGCGGCCATCTGCGCGATCCGCGTGCCGTGGCCGCGTACCTCGGACGCGACCTGGTAGACGTTGCCGTCGATCCGGTCCAGCAGCTCGCCGACCGGGGTGCCCTCCAGGGTGGGCAGGTCCTGCCCGAGGGCCACCCGGCACAGTCGACGCCGGACGGCGGCGGACCAGTCGGCGGTCAGCCCGGCCATCACCAGGTTGATCGCTAGGTCCGTGAAGACGGCCGCGCAGAGCGCCACCGCGAGGAGCGTGAACAGCGGGCCCGAGCGGTGCAGCAGCACCGGGCCGGCGAGCGCCGCGGCGGACGCCTGGCCGGCGGCGCCGAGCACCACCAGCACGGCCACGAGCGTCATCCGCCGTGGCGAGGTCGCCCACAGGTCACGGAAAAGGCGCATGCTCGGTCCCTCCGGACGTGGGGTGGCGGTGTCTCCACCCTGCGCGATCCGGGCGGGAGCGTACAACGCATTTGCCGAACGGGTGGGGCGCGCCGCCCCTGCGGGTGAACCGGGGTCAGAACAGGACGGTGGCCAGGGTGCCGACCGGGCGGAAGCCGCAGCGCTCGTACACCCGGCGGGCCGGCAGGTTGAAGTCGTTGACGTACAGGCTGACCGTCGGCGCGACCCGCAGCAGCGCGTCGCGCACCACGGCCGCCATCGCCGCCGTGGCGATGCCCCTGCCGCGCCACTGCGGGGCCACCCAGACCCCCTGGACCTGCGCGGTGCGCCGGGTCACCACCGCCAGCTCGGCCTTGAACACCACCTGGCCGTCGACGAACCGGGCGTACGCCCGACCGGCCCGGACCAGGTCGGCGACCCGGCGCCGGTAGCCGCGGCCGCCGTCCTCGGCCAGCGGCGACACGCCGACCTCCTCGGTGTACATGGCCACGGCCGCCGGGAACAGCTGGTCCACCTCGCCGCCGCGGACCCGGCGCACCTGGTCGTCGGCGGGCAGGGCGGGCAGCGCGTCGGTGGCCAGCAGTGGCTGGTTGGGGCGGACGTCGCGCGCCGGGCCCCAGTGCGCGGCGAGCCGGTCCCACAGCCCGAGCACCGCGTCGGCCCGCCCGACGATCGACGAGCAGAGCCGTTCCTCGCCGGCGAGCAGGTCGGCGTAGGCGGCGACGGCGGGCTCCGAGGCGAGCACCGGGGTCAGGTTGCCGCCCAGCCAGCAGATCGACTCCAGGTTGCGGCGCGTGCCGTACCCGAGGATCCGCCCCTCGGCCCGCCACCAGGCCAGCCCGCGGGCCGCGACCCGCTCCGCGACCTGTGCGCCCGCGAACGGGTCGAGGTCGAGCAGCCGCTCCACCGCGCGGCGTTCCGACTCCCCCAGTTGCCGTACCGGCACCGTCAGCACGGATACCAGCCTGCCAGATCCACCGGCCCGCGCGCGGGCCGACCAGCCGGCCGGCCGGGCCGGCCATCCCCTCGTCGGCCCGCACGGTGCTCCGCGATCTTGCACTTCCTGCCCCGACAAACGTGGCATACCGTCCATATCAAGGGCCGAAAGTGCAAGATCGCGGGTAACGGCATGCGCGAGGCGCACATGCGCACCGGCCCGGTGGCGGTCCCGCGGCCTCGCCCCCGTCCTGCGGGAGTGCCGGCGCCCGGCACTCCCGCAGGGGGCGGCGTCAGCCGCGCCTGCGTGCCGTGAGCAGCAGGTACTCCCACCGCATCGCACCGCTGTCCGACGTGTGCCGCCGCGCCAACTCGGCGAGGTCGCGGTCGAGGGCGGCCACCCGCTCGGGGTCGCCGGCGATCGCCCGGTACGCGGAGATCGTCGGCCCGTAGTGCGTCTTGAAGTAGTCGCGGAACTCGTCGGGGCCGGCGAACCGGTCCACCGTGACGGTCTGACGGCGCGTGACGACGTCGGTGACCCGGTCACCGAACAGCGCGCGGACGTGCTCCTCGCTGCCCCACAGCGGCGGGGGCTGCGCGCCCGGCGGCGGCGGTGGCGCGTACGGCTTCATCGTGGCGAACATCTGGCCGATGAAGCCTTCGGGCGTCCAGCTGAGCAGGCCGATGGTGCCTCCCGGCCGCCAGCAACTCCGGCGTCAGGTCGCTGGCCACCACGCTCGCCCCGGCCAGCGCCGCCGGGATGGCGGCGTTGCCGGTGCCGGCGGCCACGTCCAGCACCCGGTCCCCCGGTCCCACACCGGCCGCCCGGACCAGGACCGTCCCCAGTTCCGGGATGATCTGCGCGGCGAGCGCGGCGTAGTCACCCAGGGCCCACATCTGTCGGTGCCGGGTCTGCACGGCCCGGTCGATCTCCATCGCTTCGGTCTGCTCGATCATGGTGTCTCCTCTGCCCGTCCTCTCCTCGGACGGTAGGCAGCGGAAGACCGGCGACCCAGTACGAGATCTGTACCGGCCGTGGTCCTCGCCCCGCTTGCGGGCGCGGCATAGCCTGCGGCCATGGGCGCCTCATACCACCAGTTCTGCCCCGTGGCGAAGGCCATGGAGCTGCTCGACGAGCGGTGGACGCTGCTCGTCGTCCGGGAGCTGGTGAGCGGATCCCAGCGGTTCAACGAGCTGCGCCGCGGCCTGCCGCGGATGTCCCCCACCCTGCTGTCCCGGCGGCTGCACCAGCTCGTCCGGGCCGGCGTCGTGGAGCGGCACGTCGACGGCAACGACGTGCGGTACGTCCCCACCCAGGCGGGGCACGAACTGCGGCCGGTGGTCGAGGCGCTGGGCGCGTGGGGGGTCCGCTGGATCGGTGAGCTGGGGGACGAGGACCTGGACCCGAAGCTGCTGCTGTGGGACATGCACCGCAACGTCGATCACAGCGCCGTCCCGCAGGGGCGCACCGTCGTCCAGTTCCACTTCCGTGACGTGCCGCCCGCCCTCCGCGACTGGTGGCTCGTCATCACCGGCGAGGAGGCCGACGTCTGCGACGTGGATCCCGGCCACGGCGTGACGGTGACGGTGACCGCGAGCCTGCGCGGCATGGTGGAGGTCTGGCGCGGCGACCGGAGCTGGCCGGAGGCGCTTCGCGGCGGCGCGGTGACGGTGTCCGGCCCCGAGGCGCTGCGGCGGGCCCTGCCCCGGTGGTTCATGCTGTCCGGATTCGCCGCCGTGCCCAGGCCGGCGCCGCCGGCCTGACCGCCTCCGGGGCACCACGGATTCCACGGGCGGCCCCGGTACGGCGAGTGCGGCCGTCCCCAAGGGGGCCAGCCGCACTCGGTACGGACTCCGTCGGTCAGTGGACGGTCACCGTCGCGCCGCCGGGGACGAGGTCGCGCAGCTCCTCGGGGATCTCCGCGCCCATCTCGTCGGCGATCCGCAGCGCCTCCTCGATCAGGGTCTCCACGATCTGCGACTCCGGGACGGTCTTCACGACCTGCCCCTTCACGAAGATCTGCCCCTTGCCGTTGCCGGAGGCGACGCCGAGGTCGGCCTCGCGGGCCTCGCCCGGGCCGTTGACGACGCAGCCCATGACGGCCACCCGCAGCGGCACCGGCAGCCCCTCCAGGCCGGCGGTGACCTCCTCGGCCAGCTTGTAGACGTCCACCTGGGCGCGCCCGCAGGACGGGCAGGAGACGATCTCCAGGCCCCGCTCGCGCAGCCCCAGCGACTCCAGGATCGCGGCGCCGACCTTGATCTCCTCCACCGGCGGGGCCGACAGCGACACCCGGATGGTGTCGCCGATCCCCTCGGCCAGCAGCGCGCCGAACGCGACCGCCGACTTGATCGTGCCCTGGAACGCCGGGCCCGCCTCGGTCACGCCCAGGTGCAGCGGGTAGTCGCACCGCTCGGCCAACTGCCGGTACGCCCGGATCATCACCACCGGGTCGTTGTGCTTGACGGAGATCTTGATGTCCCGGAAGCCGTGCTCCTCGAACAGCGAGCACTCCCACAGCGCCGACTCGACCAGCGCCTCGGCGGTGGCCTTGCCGTACTTGGTGAGCAGCCGCTTGTCCAGCGAGCCGGCGTTGACGCCGATCCGGATCGGCACGCCGGCCGCCGACGCCGCCGCCGCGATCTCCTTGACCTTGTCGTCGAACTGCCGGATGTTGCCCGGGTTCACGCGCACCGCCGCGCAGCCGGCATCGATCGCCGCGAAGACGTACTTCGGCTGGAAGTGGATGTCGGCGATGACCGGGATCTGCGACTTCTTCGCGATCGCCGGCAGCGCCTCCACGTCGTCCTGCGACGGCACCGCCACCCGGACGATCTGGCAGCCGGCCGCCGTCAGCTCGGCGATCTGCTGGAGGGTGGCGTTCACGTCGGCGGTGAGAGTGGTGGTCATCGACTGCACCGAGACGGGCGCACCCCCACCGACCGGCACGGAGCCGACCATGATCTGGCGGCTCGCCCGGCGCGGGGCGAGCGCGGGGGGCGGCACGGCGGGCATACCGAGACTGACAGCGGTCACTTCAGGCACTCACCTTGAGAAGAGCGTGATCGGGTTGACGACGTCCGCGGTGATGGTCAGCAGCGTGAACACGCCGCCGATCAGGATCACCGCGTACGTGATGGGCATGAGCTTGAGGTAGTCGACGCGGCCCGGGTCGGGGCGGCGCAGGCGGGCGTAGACCCAGGACCGAGCCCGCTCGAACCAGGCGATGGCGATGTGCCCGCCGTCGAGCGGCAGCAGCGGCAGCAGGTTGAACACGCCGATGAAGAAGTTCAGCGAGACGAACAGCATGAAGAACACCAGCCAGGCGTTGTTCTCCACGGCCTCGCCGCCGAGCCGGCTGGCGCCGACCACGCTGATCGGGGTGTCCACGTCCCGCTCGCCGCCGGTGATCGCCGTCCAGAGCGCGGGCACCTTCTGCGGGATGCGCTTCATCGCCTCGTACGTGCCGACGGCCATGTCGCCGGTGAACCGCCCGGTGGCGCCGAACGCCTCCAGCGGCCCGTACTCCACCCGGGTGGGGGTCGTGAACTGGAGGCCGACGCCGAGCGCGGCGACCGGGCCGACCTGACCCTCGGGGTCGTCCAGCGGCGGGCGCTGGGTTTCGGCGAGCACCGCCTGCGTGGTGGCCGGCTGGCCGTCGCGGACGTACCCGATGGTGGCCGTGTCGCCCGGCTTGGTGGCCCGCAGCGCGACCAGCAGGTCGCCGTAGTTGTTGATCGGGGTGCCGTTGAGCGAGGTGATCCGGTCGCCGTCGCGCAGGTTGGCCTGGGCGGCCGGGCTGGCCGGGTCGCCGGCCGCGCAGGCCCGCAGGGTGCTCCCCGGCACGACGCAGTCGGCCAGCCCGATCACGGCCGGCTCCTGGCGCATCTCCGCGTCGGTGGACGGGAAGTCGGGGTTGGGCAGGCCGGCGGAAACCGCGATGATCCAGGTGGCGACCAGCGCGAGCGCGAAGTGGGTGATGGAGCCCGCGGACATCACGATCGTCCGCTTCCAGACCGGGTACCGCCACATCGCCCGGTGCTCGTCGGCCGGGTCGACGTCGTCGTCCTGCGGCGTCATGCCGACAATCTTGCAGAAGCCGCCGAGCGGGATGCCCTTGACCCCGTACTCGGTCTCGCCCCGCCGGAACGACCAGAGGGTGGGCCCGAAGCCCACGAAGTAGCGGGTGACCTTCATCCCGAACGCCTTGGCGGTGAGCATGTGCCCCGCCTCGTGCAGGCTCACCGAGACGAGGATGGCCAGGGCGAAGAGCACCACCCCGAGCAGGTACGCCATCAAGCTCCTTCCACCGACGCCGAGATGATTTCCTGCGCGTGCGCCCGCGCCCACGACTCGGCGGCGAGCACGTCCTCGACGGTACCTGGTTCGTCGAACTCGGGAGCGTCGTCCAGCACTGCCCGCAGGGTGTCCACGATGCCGAGGAACGGCAGCCGGCCGGCGACGAACGCCGCCACGCACTCCTCGTTGGCCGCGTTGTAGATCGCCGGGCGGCACCGCCCGGCCTCGCCGGCCGCCTTGGCCAGTGCCACCGCCGGGAACGCCTCGTCGTCCAGCGGGGCGAACTCCCAGGTGTGGGCCCTCGTCCAGTCGACGGCGGCGGCGGCGGCGGGCACCCGGTCGGGCCAGCCGAGGCCGAGGGCGATGGGCAGCCGCATGTCGGGCGGGCTGGCCTGGGCGAGCGTGGACCCGTCGGCGAACTCGACCATCGAGTGGATCACCGACTGCGGGTGCACCATGACGGTGATGTCGGCGTACGGCACGTCGAACAGCTCGTGCGCCTCGATCACCTCCAGCGCCTTGTTCACCATCGTGGCGGAGTTGATCGTGACGACCGGCCCCATGTTCCACGTCGGGTGGGCCAGGGCCTGCTCGGGCGTGACCTCGGTCAGCTCGTCCCGCCGCCGCCCCCGGAACGGCCCGCCGCTGGCCGTGACGACCAGCCGGCGCACCTCCCCCCGGGTGCCGCCGCGCAGGCACTGCGCCAGCGCCGAGTGCTCGGAGTCGACGGGAACGATCTGCCCCGGCCGTTGCACCGCGGCCCGCACGAGGGGGCCGCCGGCCACGAGCGACTCCTTGTTCGCGAGCGCGAGGGTACGCCCGGCGCGCAGCGCCGCCAGCGTCGGCGCGAGCCCGAGCGAGCCGACCACGCCGTTGAGCACCACGTCGCAGGGCCACTGCGCCAGCTCGGTCATCGCGTCCGGCCCGGCCACGATCTTCGGCAGCCGGAAGTCCCCGGTGGCCCAGCCGCGCCGGCTCGCCTCCGCGTAGAAGGCGAGCTGGAGGTCCTGCGCGGCCGACGCCTTCGCCACGCCGACCGCCTCGACGCCCAGTTCGAGGGCCTGGGCGGCGAGCAGCTCGACGTTGCCGCCCCCGGCGCCGAGCGCGACCACCCGGAACCGGTCGGGGTTACGCCGGACGATGTCGATGGCCTGCGTGCCGATCGAGCCGGTCGACCCGAGCAGGACGAGAGTGCGGGGAGGAGAACTCACCCGGTCATTCTTCCCCAGGGTGTCTGAGCGTCGGCTGGGAGCCTCAGGTGGTGCTGTCCGGTTCGCCGACCGGGGCGTCCTCGTCTGCCTCCTCGTCGAGGAGATCGGCCGGATCGACGGAGAACTCGAACGGGCGCGTCATGACGAAGGTGGTGCCGGCCGCGGCGGCGGCGAGCGGCCGGTACTCCCCCTCGACCAGCTCGAACAGCGCGAGCGTGGGCACCCGGTTGCGGAGGTCGACGCGGAGGAAGAAGGGCACGCCGGCGGCGGCGTACTCGCGCGGCCGGTCGATCACGTCCTTACGCCGGTTACCCGGCGACACGATTTCCCCGAGCAGTACGACTTGGCTGACGTCCACCACCGACCGGCCGCCGCCGGAAGCCCGCAACACGGCGATGTCCGGAATGAAGAGGTCTTTCCCGCAGATCAGATTGATCTCCGGATAGACCCAGAGCCCCGCCCGGCGGGCAGCGCGGTGCAGCAGGTAGGGCAGTTCCCGCTCGACCGACTGGTGGTCGACTCCGGCATGTGGTGTCACGATCACGCTTCCGCTCAGGACCTCGACCTTGGGGCCGTTGGTTTCCGGCAAGAGTTCGAGGGCGAGCCGGGCGGTCCACGGCTCGTCGTGCCACCGGAGCACGTCGAACGACGGCTCGGTGGGCTGCGGCGCCGGCTCGGGCGCGAATGCGGCCTGGGCCATCCGGGCTCACCCCCTCAGCGGAGCATCCTGCTGCCACCCAGCCTAGTCGCGCAGCCCCGATCCGCCCTGATCGCACACGGTGTCCGTCGACATGGACGCCCTCCCCACCGCTTGTCCCCAGGCCCGATCACCCGGCGTCGTTACAGGCATAGGCGGACAGAAGATCACGGGAACGGCCGCAGCGGCCCGTAGCGAACAGGTCGCCAGACCGATCAGGAATCAAGAAGCCCAGGTCACGGCGCCGCAGCTAGCGTGGCAGGCATCGACGCCCCACCCCGGCCGATCGCCCGGGCCGGGGTGGCTCGCCTTCTTGAGGAGGTCCCAATGAACTGGAACAAGTGGGTACGGCAGATCCACCGCTGGCTGTCCATCGCCTTCACGGTGACCGTCATCGTCACCTTCGTCGCTCTTGCCCAAGAGGAGCCCATCGTCTGGGTGTCGTACGTGCCGCTGCTCCCGCTCGCCCTGCTGCTGTTCACCGGTCTGTACCTGTTCGCGCTGCCGTACGTCGCCAGGTGGCGCAGGGGGCGGCGCGCTGCCTCGTGAGAGGTGACGGGTGCCGCGCCGTACCTCCTGGGCTCGGGCATCGACGCGGGACTGCTGGCGTCGGCACGTGCCCGGCTCATCAGTTGAGCAGCCGATGCCTCAACCTATGGGAGATCCGACCAGCAGGCCGTGGAAGATCCACACGGGCTTCGGTTGACCATTCAGTACGTCGCGTTCCAGCAGGTTCGCCGCTGTGTACAGCGCCACGGCGGAGGTTGGCGCCGCGAGCACCAGCACCAGGATGGTCAGTGACGCCAGGACCCCGATACGAAGTCGGCGACGCGAAATCCGCGCCGCCCGCCATGCGACCGCCGCACCGAGTGCCGCGCCGAGGGCCCAACCCGTCAAGGTCAACCACTGCACCCTCGCAGGCTCGTGACGCCAGAACCACAGTTGCAGCGAAGATTCCAACTCCCATTCGGACACCAGACCGTCGCGGCTGGCGACAAAGGAGCCGCCTCGCCCGTCCGCGACGCTTGTCTCGGTGACGTCCCAACCGTTGGCGATGAGACGGCCCCGCGCCTGCTGAAATTCCTCGGCGGTAACCCCGTCGATCCCCGATGTGGTCATCAACGACGCCGCCGACGGTCACCGCCGCCAATGCGATCAGTACCTTCTGCCACAGACGGATGAGGGGCACGTTAGACGGTACGGCGGCGCTGCGGCGTACCCGCTGAGGGCGGGCGCCGCTGGGCCCGGTGCGTCGTGCGCAGCGCCTTCGGAGCTGATGTCGTGGACGAATCATCGCAACGGCCAGCGATGTCGCAAACGATTCAGCTCCAAAGGGTCCCGCGCTTACCACTTGAGTAGCTGGATCGGTGAGGCCTGCCACTGCCAGAGGCTGTGCCGGTGCTCGCCGGCAATCGAGCACCGGCACGGCCGGCTACCGGTGGCTGCGGAGGACTCCCGATCGGGCCGCCTGGACGAAGCCGACCCAGGAGGCGGGCGTGAAGCTCAACGCCGGCCCACCCCGATCCTTGCTGTCCCGCACCCCGACGGCATCAACGAACGCCGCCACCTCGACGCAGTTCCCCTCCCCGCCGGACCGGGACGACTTGCGCCACACCCCGTCACGCCTCATCAGACATCTCCCTCGCTATCGCCGCTATCAATTCGCGGCTCTCTTCCTCGTCAAGCGCCCGGTCGCCGAGTGAGCGCCAGGCGTCCTCGTAAGTCTGGATCTCGTGGGCCTTGTCCAGGTAGACCGCGCCGCACGGTCCATCCATGTAGATGGTGGTCGGCTCCGGCTCCCGGACGTCGATCGGAAAGTCGAGCATGGTGAACGTGCCCGACTGGGCCCAGCGGAACAGCCCGGCCCGCAGCGGTAGTACCCGAAGGCGAATGTTGTGCTGATGGCTCGTCACCACCAGCGCTTCGAGCTGGCGAACCATTGCCACCCGGTCATTCAGTGGGCGGCGCAGCACCGCCTCGCTGAGGATGACGTCAAGCTGCGGTGCCCTGGGTATCGCTCGGGCGAGGAGCCGCTGCCTGCGCAGCCGGACCTCCACCTTGGCTGTGCGCTCCGCCTCGCTCAACTGCGGACTGTCAGTGGCAATCACCTCGGTCATGTACTCGACCGTCTGAACCAGTCCGGGCACGAGGTTGACCTCGTAGTGCCGGATCCGGGTCGCGGCGGCTTCCAGGCCGACGTACAGCTTGAACCAGTCCTTGATCGCCTCCCCGTAGCTGTGCCACCAGCCGTGCGCCTTGGTCTCCCGGGCCAGTGCGCGCAGCGTCTCGATGGTCTCCCGCGATGCGCCGTACACCCGGCACATGGCCTCCACGTCGTTCGGGTGCATGGAGACCTGACCGGTCTCGTACCGCCAGATCCTGGGCGCCGACCATTCCAGTTCCTTCGCCGCCGCTGACACCGTGACGTACGCGTTTTCGCGAAGTTCTCTCAAATACCTGCCGAGTTGCCTACGCGGGACGGTGCTTCCCGAGTCGTCCACGTCATCTCCTTTTCTGCTGTCGCGTAAGGCACCTCATCCCTTGGTCCGCATCTTGCCCCGAAACATTGCTCACGCCTAGCAGTGAAACGAACATCTTCCGTGACCGCCGTCCGGCAACGGCGGTCCCTCCGGGGGCAGGAGTCGACCTCCCGAAACCTCATCCCGACTCCTGCCCCCATCCCAGAAACCGACCGCATCCGGAGGCACCCGTGGGAATTCTCGGAAAGCGCCCGACCGCCGGGCCCGTACCACTGGCGCCGCGACACCGCCGCGACTGGTCACGGTGGGGCCGGTACTGCACCTGCCGGCTGCGCTGGCCCTGCCCGGACCGGCGCGCAGCCGTACCGGTCGAGGAGCCGACGCCCCCGCGGCTGCCCGCGCAGCGCAACCACCTGTGGGACGGCCCCACGGCCGTGCACTGGGTGGGCGCGGCGAGCCTGGTCACCCGCGGGCAGGCGTACCGGGGGAACGGGGGACGCCGATGACCCGGCGGACCGTGGCACCGCTCGTCTCCGTCGGCGACGTGGTCACGGTCGCCGAGGACGACTACTGCTACGGCACGGGCCCACTGCGGCTGCGGATCACCCGGCGGCCGGCCGGTCTCGACCACCCCCGCCTGGAGTGGGTCGAGCTGACCGGCGTGGAGCTGCGGCCGGACGGAAGTGCCGCGTGCGGCGACCAGGCCCGGACGGCGCCGGTCCGGTCGGCGCTGGTCCGGGTGGCCGCGCTCCGTGGCCGCGCGAGCGGGGCGGCGCGATGACCGACGGCCGGGTGCCGCCCGCCTCGCCCAACCGTCACATCGCGGCGCGGCCCGCCTGGCGCTGCCGGGTGTGCGCCGCCCCCTGGCCCTGCCAGCCCGCCAAGCTCCAGCTTCGCCGGGAGTTCGCGCACGACCACGTTGCCCTGGCGATCTACCTGTGCCTACGCATGTACGACGCCATCGCGGACGAGCTTCAGCTCCGCTCGGGAGCGGTCGACCCGGCCGCGTACTTCGGCCGTTTCATCGGCTGGACGCGCCCCTGGCGACAGGGCTCATCCGCGGCTCCGGGCCTCGCCGGCGCCGGTGAGCAGGCCGCGCCCCCGCAGGAGGTCGAACACATCGAACAGCGCGACCAGGAGCAGCACGACGCCGGCTAGGGCCGCCCGTCGAGGCCGGCTCAGCCGCCGGCACGCAGCACGAACGCCTCCAGTTCCTCGCCGCCGTACCAGTCGGTGCGCCGCCCGACATGCGCCATGCCGAGCCGCCGCGCCACCGCCATCGACGGCGCGTTGCCGGGCGACTCGACGGCCCACACCTCGCGGGCGCCAGCCGCCAGTTCCCGGGCCACCACCGCCCGGGCCGCCTCGGTGGCGTACCCGTGTCCCCAGGAGTCCGGGTGCAGGTGCCAGCCCACCTCGATGTCGTCGGTCGGCACGCTCTCGTCGCGGCCGGGCAGGGGCTTGAGCAACACGGTCCCGACGACCACTCCGGTGGCGCGCACCTCGATCGCCCAGGTGCCGTACCGGCCGGCGTGGTCGGCGTGCCGCGCCCGCCACAGGGCCAGCCGGTCGGCCGCCCGGGCCGGGTCCTCAGCGGCAGGCCGGGCGCCGCGCCCAGCCAGCGCACCACCTCCGTACGGGATTGACTTCCTCTGCCCCCTGAAGAGGGCAGATTCCTGGCGGCGCTCATGCGGCACGCCGGGTGGTTGACGCTTCGCAGCCCACAGGTGCGGGGCTCCACGTCCGTACACGACCAAGCCCGGCCGCGTTGAGAATGTTCAGGGCCGCGTTGGTGTCGGCGTGGTCGAGGTGCCCGCACGAGGTACAGGTGAACACGACGCCGTGACGGGAGCGGGGGTCACGGTGCCCGCAGGTTGAGCACGTTTGCGACGTGTACGCTGCTGGCACTTTCAGCAGTTGCCCGCCCCGCTCGGCCAGCTTGTACGCCAGCAGTTCAACGGTGCGTGCGTGGGCCTCGTTGAGCATGACCCGGTTCAGCCCGGCCTTCTGCCGCACGTTGCGGCCCGGCTCGGCGATGGCGCCTCTCGCAGAGCGGGTCATGTTTTCCACCCGCAGTTCTTCCACCGCCACGATGCCGCACCTTCCGGCGATGGTCGTGGTGGTCTTGTGCTGCCAGTCGTAGCGGCGGCGCTTGGCTCTCGCGCGTAACCCCGCGATCTGGTCGTAGGTGCGGTGCAGACGGTTCGACGTACGCTCGAACGGATTGCGGGCCCGCTTCTGCCGGGCGGCCTTGCGTTCCAGCCGCAGCAGCCGTTCGGCCTCCTTCGGCCGCAACCACGGTCCGTGGTGCTGGTCGTTGCCGTCGGACAGGGCCAGGGCGACGTTGACGCCCCGGTCGATCCCGACGGCGGGCCCCTGGTGCTGCGCTGGTGTCCCCACCTCCACTTCGGTGCGGAACACGATGTGCCAGCCGAGCGCGTCCTTGACGAGCCGGCCGCCGGTGGTGCGGCCGGGTTCACGGCCGACGCCGGGGATCGGCCCGGACGAGCGGAACCGGACCACGCCGGCTTTCGGGATGCGCACCTGACCGACGCGGCGGGACAGGCGGGTGATCGCGAGGTCTCGTCCCTGCGGCACGTCAACGGACATGCGTGACCGTAGACGGGCTTTGAACTCCGGTGCGCACGCCCGGCCTTCCCAGCAGTTTCTCCACGCCCGCACGTACGTTTTCAACACCTGCCGTGCGGCCTGCGCGGGCAGGTCCGCCAGCCACGGGATGTCCTTGCGTGCCTGCCGGATCGCTTCATCGGCCTGCTTCAGGGTGGGGCGTCGGTCGCGTCCGCCGCCCCACGTCCACCACTCGTGCAGCAGGTTCCACATTGCCCGGGCCGCGTGGCCCTGAATGTCGAGTGCGGCGGCCTGCTCCGCAGTGGGGGCGAGACGACGCACGTATCCGTGGTTGATCTTCACGACGCGCCTCTCTTCCTCCACGGCCGCTCCCACTGGGTTTCGATGTACCTCTGGATGGTTACGGCGGACACGTTGCCGACCGACGACACGAAGTACGACCGGGACCACAGGGTTGGCAGCCGGCTGCGCAGGTGAGAGAACTCGTCGCGAAGCACCCGCGAGGTGAAGCCCTTGAACTGGTTCGCGATGTACGACGGCGAAGCGTTCGGGTCGGCCCGGACGAACAGGTGCACGTGGTCGGGCATGACTTCCAGCGCCACGATCGACCAGCCATGCTCGTCACACTTCTGCCCGATCAGGTCCCGCAGACGTTCGGCGACTGGGCCGACGAGCACGGGGCGGCGGTACTTCGGGCACCACACCACGTGGTATCCGAGGCTGTACGCCGCCCCACGGTTCGTCTGGTATTGCCGTAGCGCCCGTGGAGGCGGGCGAGCGGGCCGGGCGCCGCCCGGTTCGGCGCGGCGTTCCTCGGCCCGTTCGTGGCGCTCACGCGCGGCGCCACCCTGCGCGCCCGGCCACCCGAGGCGCTCCGGCGCAACCTCGCCCCCTCTCCGCCCGGCACAGCGACCTGCCCGCCGAGGTCGCGTACGCGTTCCTCTCCGCCTGGACGCGGCTCTACGGGCTCGTCGCGATGGAGTGTTCGGCCACCTCGACTGGGCGGTGGACGACCCGGAGGCACTCTTCGAGGCCGAACTGGCGACCCTGCGGGCACAGCTCGACCCGGCCCTGGGCGGAGATGCCCTCCCACCGGGGGCCGCGCGCCACTAGGCTGCCCGAGCATGAGCGAAGCGAGTGAGCTGCCGGCCCGCGCCGACGTCGTCGTGGTCGGCTCCGGGCACAACGGGCTGGTCTCGGCGATCCTGCTGGCCCGCGCCGGCCTGGACGTCGTCGTGCTGGAGGCGGCCGACATGATCGGCGGCGCCACGCGGACGGAGAACCCGTTCCCGAAGGTGCCGGGGCTGCGCCACTCCACCGGGTCGTACCTGCTGGGGCTGATGCCGCCGGAGCTGCTCGCCACGCTCGACGTGCGCATCCCGGTGCTGCGCCGCGACCCGCACTACTTCCTGCCGACGCCGGGCGGGCTCGGCTCGCCGTACCTGCTGTTCGGCAGCGACACGGCCGCCACCCGGCGGCAGTTCGCGGAGTTCTTCTCCCCCGCCGACGTGGCCGCCGACGACGCGCTCCAGGCCGAGCTGGCCGCGCTGCGCGAGGACCTGGCCCCGGTCTGGCTGGCCGAGCCGCTGCCGGTGGAGGAGACCGCCGAGCGGTACGTCCGGCCGGCGCTGCGGCAGGCGTTCGTGGACCTGGTGCGCGGCTCGGTCGCCGACTACCTGGCCCGCTTCGACTTCCGCTCCGAGCTGCTGGTCAGCATGTACGCGGTCACCGACGGCCTGTCCGGGCTGAACGCCGGCCCGGACGACCCGGGCACCGGGCACAACTTCCTGGTGCACAACATGTGCCGGCTCCCCGGCTCCGGCGGCACCTGGATGATCGCCGAGGGCGGCATGGGCACGGTCTCGCGCACCTTCGCCGAGGCGGCCCGCGCCGCCGGGGCCACGATTCTGACCGGTACGCCGGTCGCCGCCGTCACCCTGTCCGGCGGTGCGGCGTCCGGGGTCGTGCTGGCGGACGGCCGCGAGGTCGCCGCGTCCGTGGTGCTGGGCGCCTGCGACCCGTACCGGCTGATCGACCTGCTGCCCGACGGCGCGCTCCCGGCGCCGCTCGCCGAGCGGATGGCGGCCGTCCGCCGCCCCGGCACCACGCTCAAGCTCAACCTGGCGCTGACCGGGCTGCCCCGGTTCTCCTGCCTGCCCGAGACGGCGTCGAGCCCGTTCGGCTCGACCATCCACCTGCTGCCCGGCTCGGCGTCCCTGGTGGGGCAGGGCGGCGAGTCGCCGATGGCGGCGCTGCGGGCGATGTGGGCGGACGTGCAGGCCGGTCGGCTGCCCGAGGAGCCGACGATCGAGTGGTACCTGCACACCACCGTCGACCGGTCGCTGTCCGACGCCGCCGGGCACCACTCCTCGGCCCTGTTCGTGCAGTCGGTGCCGTACGAACTGGCCGGCACCACCTGGGACGAGGCCCTGCCCGGGTACGTGTCGCGCCTCGTGGAGATCTGCGAGCGGTACGCCCCCGGCACCGGCGACCTGATCGCCGACGCGGTGCCGCTGCCCCCGCCCGGGATCGAGGCACACTTCGGCATCACCGGCGGCCACATCCACCACGTCGACAACACGGTCTCGTTCACCGACCGGATGCCGTACGCGACGGGCATCGACGGCGTGTACGCCGGCAGCGCCGGCTGCCACCCGGCGGGCAGCGTCATCGGCGCCGCCGGCCACAACGCCGCCCGCCGCATCCTGACAGACCTAACCCGCTGACCCACCTCACCCCACCCCACCCCACCCCACCCGCCCCGCCCCCGCCCGCCCCGTCCCCGCCCCACCTCCCCCGCGATCTTGCAGTTTGTGCCCCTCGTTTGCGGCCTTCGCCCCATTTGTCGGGGCAGAAAGTGCAAGATCGCGGGAGGGAGCGGGCGGGAGCGGGAGGGAGCGGGCGGGTCAGCCCGCCTGGGTGGCGGTGGCGTCGGCGCGGTGGGCGCGGATCTTGTGGCCGACGCTGGTCAGGCAGCGGCCACTGGCCATGTCGAACTTCCAGCCGTGCAGCTGGCAGGTGAGCTGGTCGCCCTCGACGATGCCGAACCGGCTCAGGTCCGCCTTCAGGTGCGGGCAGCGGCGCTGCACCACCCAGTCGCCGATCGTGATGTCCTCGGCGTCGACCGCCCGCTCGTGCTCGTCGTACCAGCCCTCGGCGTACTGGAGGCGCTCCTCGGACAGGCACTTGAAGAACGCGTAGACGAACTCGTTGTACTGGCCGATCCGGGCCGCCGAGAAGCGGCAGGACAGGAAGAGCGAGTTGACCCAGTCCACCTCGCCGGTGTGCAGCAGGTGCTCGACCAGCGCCCGCTCCGTACGGAACCGGTAGCGCACCTTCTCGTCGGCGTACGGGCGGACCTCCTTGCCCGGGAAGTCCACGACGATGGATTCAACGGTCTCGCCCCCTGCGTCGTCAGTCCCGACCAGGTCGAAGCGAACCGGGCCGCCCACGCCCTTGGCCAGGTAGATCGACTCGTCCAGCAGCGGCTCGATGCGGCGCTTCATCTCGCCGAGCACGTCGACCTCGGGGTGCCGCCAGGACGCCTTCTCGGCCGCGATGATCGCGCGCTTGCGCTCCCGCATCTCCTCCAGGTGGGCGGTCTTGTTCGCGAAGAACTCCGCCACCGGCACCGGGTGGGTCGTCGCGCAGCCCTCCGTGGTGACCTCGGCGACGCTGCCCGGCAGCAGCACGATGCCGTTGGTGCCGCCGACCTTGGCGTACTCCGCCAGGAAGACCGACTGGTCGGGGAAGATGTTGCCCTCGTCGCCGTGGATGTCGTTGAACTGCCACAGCGCGTCGTCGAGGAAGCACGGCGGGCCGGCGATCGGGAAGACGTGGTCGGCCTTCAGGTCGTCGATGTACCGCCAGGTGCGGTCGAACTGCCGCTCCCGCTTCTGCTTGCCGAACGCGGTCTTCGCCGCCTGCGGCAGCTCGTAGACCATCGGGTACCAGATCGCCCCGGAGAACTGGAGCAGGTGCGCGTGCACGTGGCCAAACTCGGCGAAGACGCTCAGGTCGGCGGGGCGGGCGTCGTTCTGGTTGAGCAGCCGTACGCCGTCGTACTCCACCCACAGCGACGAGTCGCCGATCGGGCCGTCGGTCGGGCTGGTCAGCGCCTGGATCATGATCTTCAGGCCGCCGGGCAGCTCCACCACCTGCTCGTTCGGCGCCTTCAGGAACTTCGTGAAGCCGAGCGCCCGCAGCTCGTCCTCCATCTCCGAGGTGGGAAACTCGGGCAGCAGGACGGTCGCGTCCTTGGACACGAAGTCGCGCAGGTGCTTGGCGTCGAAGTGGTCCCGGTGCAGGTGCGACACGTACAGGTAATCGACCTGGCCGAGGGTCTCCCAGTCGAGCTGGGAGTTGTCGGGGAAGGGGAACCAGGAGGCGAAGTAGGCGGGATTGACCCACGGGTCGCACAGGATGCTGCCCGCGGCCGTGTCGATCCGCATGCTGGCATGTCCCGTACCGGTCACTCGCACCGCAGTCCCCCTCGAAACGCAATCCAGGTGTACCGCCTCGACGCTACCGGAGCCGGTGTGGTCGCCGTCCCGCGACGCCGCGAGTGCCGTCCCGCCCGCGATGCCGCGAGTGCCGTCCCGCCCGCGATGCCGCGAGTGCCGTCCCGCCCGCGATGCCGCGAGTGCCGTCCCGCCCGCGACGCCGCGAGTGCCGTCCCGCCCGCGGGAAGCCCCCACCGCGCCGGGCCAGGCACGCGGCGTGCCAGACTAACCGGAGATCCGATCGCGAGGAAGGACCGACAGTGGCAGGAAGCGAGCCGGTGACGTCCCCAGACCAGCACAAGCCCGGGAATCGCAAGGCCGGGCGGATCGGTGCGGTGCTCACCGCCCTCGTGCTGCTGGCGATGCTCTGCGGCAACCACGAGGGCAGGGTCGAGGACATCTGGCTGGTCGGCCTGGCCGTGCTGCTGCTGGCCATCGTCGTCGGCGACGCGGTGCTGCGCCGCAACGGCCTGCGGTCCTGACCGAACCCCGACGCGGTGCCGCGCCGCAACCGCTGCGGCCCTGACCGAACCCCGACGCGGTGCCGCGCCGCAACCGCTGCGGCCCTGACCGAGCGGCGGCCCGCGCCCGACCGGCGCTCACCCGCGACGTCCGACGCACCGAGGGCCCGCCCCCTGCCCGGGGCGGGCCCTCGTCGTCGGTACGGCCGCCAGTCCCCGAACGCCGGGGGCAGGGCACAGGGTTCCTCCCGATGATGACCCTCTGCGCGTGGCGCCGACAGCAAATCGGGCGGCGAAGTCGTCGAGCATCCGCGCCGGAGGCGACCAGCAACGCCAACCCGGCCGCCACGGCCAGCGACACGGCCACCCGCGGCGGTGGCCGTCGCCGCCTCGACCAACACCCGCCCGCGCCAGCTACTCCTGCGCCGGCGGCGTCAGCTACTCCGCGTCAGCGGCCGAACAGGATGTCCTGGACCTCCTTGAGCGCCTCGTCGACCTCGGCCTCGAAGTAGCCGCCCGGCACCAGGCCGAAGCGCAGCGTGTCCAGGTCCTTCGGGTTGACCGGCATGGGGCCGCGGCCGGACATGCCGGCGAGGATCCCGTCGAAGAGGCCGTCGACCTGGTCCGGGTCGTACCCGCTGCCGAACCGGCGCACCTGCAAGCTGCGGCGGATCTGGTCGACCCGGTGCAGGTCGCTGCCGGGGGGGCCAGCCAACGGCGGATCGCCCATCGGCGGGCCGGCGACGGGAGGCGGTCCGCCCATGGGCGGCCCGGCCATCGGCGGCGGGCCGGCGACGGGGGGCAAACCGCCCGTCGGCGGGCCACCGACGGGGCCACCGTGCGGCTGCTGGGGCATGGGCGGCGGGCCGCCCGGCCCCCGGCCCCGCAGCTCGCGCAGATCCCGCTCGGACATACGGATCTCGGCGGTCATGTCGGCGCGACCGGGCCGGCCCGCCTCGAAGGCGTCGAACCGGTCGTCCGGCCCGTAGCCGCCGGGCCCCGTGGGCACGCCCCGGGGCGGCGGGGCGCCGTGACCCATGCCGGGCCGACCGGGCCGCCAGGGCCGCCCGGGCCCATCGGCCGCCCGGCCATCGGGCCGCCCGGGCCGCGCGGGGCGTCGTACCCGCCACGCGGGCCGTCGTAGTTGCCACCGGCGAAGGCTCCGGTCGACTCGTCGTAGCGGCCGTACCGCTCCGGCGGGCCGGCCTGCGCCGGCATCGGCCGGGGCGGCATCGGCTGGGGCACCGGGGCGGGGCCGCGGTCGTCCCGCAGCGGGCCGGGGCCCGGTCGTCCCGCAGCGGGCGGGGCCCGGTCGTCCCGCAGCGGGCCGGGGCCCCGGTCGTCCCGCATTGGGCCGGGGCCGCGGTCGTCCCGCATTGGGCCGGGGCCGCGGTCGTCATGCAGCGGGCCGGGGCCCCGGTCGTCCCGCAGCGGGCCGGGCCCGGTCGTCCCGCATTGGGCCGGGGCCGCGGTCGTCATGCAGCGGGCCGGGGCCCCGGTCGTCCCGCATTGGGCCGGGGCCGCGGTCGTCATGCAGCGGGCCGGGGCCGCGGTCGGCCCGCAGCGGCGGGCCCATCCGGTCGGGCGGGCCCATCCGGTCGTCCATCCGGGGGTCGCCGCCGTGGCCGGCCGCGCCGCCGCGCTCCTCCAGCTCGGCCAACTGCCGCTCGACCCGGTCGAGGTGCAGGTCGACCTGCCACTCGTCGTAGCCGTTGAAGCGGACCCGGAAGACGACGTCATGGACCTCCTGGGAGGCCACGGGGGCGCCGACCGGCTGGCCGGCGAGCGTCGCCTCGACCCGGTCGAGGAAGGCGTCCACCTCGTCGACCTTGTATCCCCGGCGGAGCGCCTTACGCCGGAAACGCTGACCCTGACTCGCCACTATGTCTCCTGGTGTTGTTCGCTACGCCCGGTCACGCCGTCGCCTCCCGCACCGCGTCGCTGCCCCTGTCCTCCGCGGCGGCGAGCTGCCCGCACGCACCGTCGATCTCGCGCCCGCGGGTGTCCCGCACCGTCGTGGACACCCCGGCCTCGCGCAGGCGGCGGACGAACTCCCGCTCGACCGGCTTGGGGCTGGCGTCCCAGCGGCTGCCGGGCGTCGGGTTGAGCGGGATGAGGTTCACGTGGGCCAGCTTTCCGGCCAGCAGCCGACCGAGCAGGTCGGCACGCCACGGCTGGTCGTTCACGTCCTTGATCATTGCGTACTCGATTGACACCCGGCGGCCCGTGCGGGCCGCGTAGTCCCACGCTGCGTCCAGCACCTCGGCCACCTTCCAGCGCTGGTTGACCGGCACCAGCTCGTCGCGCAGCTCATCATCGGGCGCGTGCAGGGACAGCGCAAGGGTCACCGAGAGGTCTTCGCTGGCCAGGCGGCGGATGGCCGGGACCAGGCCGACCGTGGAGACGGTGATGTGCCGTTGGGACAGGCCGAGCCCCGCCGGGGCCGGGGCCACCAGCCGACGGATCGCGGCGACCACCCGCGAGTAGTTGGCCAACGGCTCGCCCATGCCCATGAAGACGACGTGCGACAGCCGCGGCGGGGACCCGGCGACCGCGCCCGACGCGGCCACGCCGGCCAGGTAGACCGCCTGGTCGACGATCTCGGCGGTGGAGAGGTTACGGGTCAGCCCGGCCTGGCCCGTCGCGCAGAACGGGCAGGCCATGCCACAACCGGCCTGGCTGGAGATGCAGACGGTGACCCGGTCGGGGTAGCCCATCAGCACGCTCTCCACCAGCGATCCGTCGTGCAGCCGCCAGAGCGCCTTACGGGTGGCGCCGTCGTCGCAGGCCAGCTCGCGGACCGGGGTCAGCAGCGTGGGCAGCAGCTCCTCCGCCAGCCGGTCCCGGGCGGCGGCGGGCAGGTCCGTCATCTGGGTCGGGTCGCGGACCAGCCGGCCGAAGTAGTGGGTGGAGATCTGCTTCGCACGGAACGCCGGCTCCCCCAGCTCGGTGACCAGCGCCTGCCGGCCGGGCAGGTCGAGGTCGGCGAGGTGGCGGGGCGGCATGGCCGCGCGGCGTGCGGCGGGTGCGTCCAGGGCGACGGGGATCAGCGGCAGGCTCGTCATGACCCGTCCAGTCTCCCACGCCGTTCGCCGTCCGCACCTGACCGGAGGTGCCGAATCGCCCCCGGCCGCGCGGCCGGAACGGGCTGACCGGCGTGATACATGCCTCAAACCGCCAGCGGGACGAACACGGCCAGTAGCAGGTACGCGACCGGCACCGCGAAGAGGATCGAGTCGAGCCGGTCCATCAGGCCGCCGTGCCCGGGCAGCAGGTTGCTCATGTCCTTCACGCCCAGGTCCCGCTTGATCATGGACTCCGCCAGGTCGCCGAGGACCGCCGCGCCCGACACGGCCACCCCGAACAGCGCACCCCACCAGGGCGCGACGTCGAACAGCAGCCAGATCAGCAGGGCACTGCCGGCGGCCGCGGCGGCGACCGAGCCCGCGAAGCCCTCCCAGGACTTCTTCGGGCTGATCGTCGGGGCCATCGGGTGCTTCCCGAAGGCGACTCCGGCGGCGTACCCGCCGGTGTCGGAGAGCACGACCGCGACCAGGGTGACCAGCACGCGCAACTGCCCGTCGTCGGGCGGGGCGGCGAGCATCGCCGCGAACCCGCCGAGGAACGGCACGTACACGGCGATCAGCGTGGCCGCGGCCAGGTCGCGCTGGTAGTTGCCGGGCCCGTCGCCGAGCCGCCAGATCATCGTGCCGAGCACGGTCACCAGCAGGCCCAGGCTGAGCGCGTCCGGGCCGGCGAACCAGGCCAGCCCCACCGTGAGCACGCCCCCGCTGACCAGCGGCACCAGCGGCGGGTGGGCGCCGCCGCGCCGGACCGCCCGGGCCATCTCCCAGGTGCCGACGGCCACGGCCGCCGCG
Organism: Micromonospora olivasterospora; assembly: GCF_007830265.1. Taxonomy (NCBI): domain Bacteria; kingdom Bacillati; phylum Actinomycetota; class Actinomycetes; order Micromonosporales; family Micromonosporaceae; genus Micromonospora; species Micromonospora olivasterospora. The sequence goes on along the minus strand of NZ_VLKE01000001.1, from coordinate 4,142,404 downwards.
ATCACGACCAGGAAGGCCGCCCGGTAGAGGAACAGCGGCAGGAGGACCGCCGCGCCGAGCGCGACCCCCACCCCGATGGCGGCGGGCAGGTTGCGGCCCGCCCGGCCGTGCGACGCCTGCTGGGTGGGCGGGCGGTCGGCGCTGGCCCGGCGCCGGCCGGGCTGCCGGCGGCCCGGGGGCCGCTCCGGCTCGGGAACCGCCGGCTCCGGCCGGTACGGGTGCCCGCCGGGCTCGTCGACGCGCTCCGGACGGTACGCCGGGAGGGACTGCGTCGAGTCGTCGGCGTACGCGGGAAAATCGCGCGTCGCGTCGTCGGGGTACGGCGTCCGGCCCGGGCCGCCCCGGCTCGCGCCGCCGGGCGGCGGATAGCCGCTGCCCCAGGCCGGCTCGTCCTCGTGGGGGACCGGGCCGGCGCCGTACGGGCCGGAGGCGTCGACGTCGAACGGCGCCGGGCCGCGGCCCGCCGGGCGGTGCGGCTCGGGCCGGGCGTCGGGGACGGCCCGGGCGTACGTGTCGGGGGCGCCGCCCCGGGCCCACGCCCCCGGTTCCAGGTCACGATCGGGCCAGGGCAGGGCGGCCGGGGCATCCGGCCGATCCCAGCCGCGGGGCTCGGCGCCGCTGTAGGGGTCGAGGTGGGACATCACGCACCGAGTGGACGCGGTACGGGGTTCACCACATGACGTACGAGCAAGACCATCCCCTACAACGACTGTTCCGTCCGGTTGACCGACCCGACGGCCGGCCGACCCCGGCTGTTCACCGCGTGGTGGCCGGAATCGTGCCGAGCCTACTGCACCGGCCGCCCGCGCACGGCGGACGAGGGCGGCGCCACCGGTGACACGTCCTCGTCCGGCGCGACGACGAAGGCACCGGCGCCCCGCCACCCGAGGGCGGCGGCACACCGGTGCCACGGCGGGTCGCGCCGGCTGCGGGCCGGTCGCGGATCAGACCTCGAGGAGCTCGGTCTCCTTGTGCTTGACCAGCTCGTCGACGTTCGCCACGTACTTCTGGGTCAGGTCGTCGAGGTCCTTCTCGGCGCGGCGGCCCTCGTCCTCGCCGACCTCGCCGTCCTTGACGAGGCGGTCCAGCTCCTCCTTGCCCTTCCGGCGGATGTTGCGGATGGCCACCTTGGCCTCCTCACCCTTGTGCCGGGCCACCTTGATCATCTCGCGGCGGCGCTCCTCGGTCATCTGCGGGAGCAGGATGCGCAGCTGGTTGCCCTCGTTGTTCGGGTTGACGCCGAGGTCGGAGTCGCGGATCGCCCTCTCCATGGCGCCGAGCTGCGAGTTGTCGTACGGCTTGATAATCACCATCCGCGGCTCGGGGACCCCGATGGACGCCATCTGCGGCAGTGGCGTGGGGCTGCCGTAGTAGTCGATGATGATCCGGGAGAACATGGCGGCGTTGGCGCGACCGGTGCGGATCCCGCCGAACTCCTCCTTGGCGTGCTCGATCGCACGCTCCATCTTCTCCTCGGCCTCGAGGAGGGTGTCGTCGATCACCGGGCTCCTCGCCTCCTTCTGTGCTCGTCGTGGGCTGTGCTGTCGTGTCGGAGGGCCGCTGGCCGCGGGCCGGAGCCGTCGCGACCGGCCGGGGCCCCACCGCCCGGGGGCCGGACGCTCAGGCGGTGATCAGGGTGCCGATCTTGTCGCCGCCCACCGCCCGGATGATGGTGTCGTCGCCCTGCGCGCCGAAGACCAGCATCGGCAGGCCGTTCTCCATGCACAGGCTGAACGCGGCGGCGTCGGCCACCCGCAGGTTGCGGCGCAGCACCTCGGAGAAGGTGATCGAGTCGAACTTGCTGGCGGTCGGGTCGACCCGGGGGTCGGCGGTGTAGACGCCGTCGACACCGTTCTTGCTCATCAGCACCACGTCGGCCCGGATCTCCAGCGCGCGCTGGGCGGCGACGGTGTCGGTGGAGAAGTACGGCATGCCCGCGCCGGCGCCGAAGATGACCACGCGGCCCTTCTCCAGGTGCCGGATCGCCCGCAGCGGGATGTACGGCTCGGCGACCTGGGCCATCGTGATCGCGCTCTGCACCCGGGTCTCGATGCCCTCCTTCTCCAGGAAGTCCTGGAGGGCGAGGCAGTTCATCACAGTGCCCAGCATGCCCATGTAGTCGGCGCGGGCGCGGTCCATGCCGCGCTTCTGCAGCTCCGCGCCGCGGAAGAAGTTGCCGCCACCGACCACCACCGAGACCTGCACGCCGCGGCGGACCACGGTGGCGATCTGCCGGGCGATGGCCTGTACGACGTCCGGGTCGACGCCGATCGCGCCGCCGCCGAAGACCTCGCCGGACAGCTTCAGCACCACCCGGCGCGCCCGTCCGGGCGGTGGGGCGGTCGGATCATCCGCCTCCAGGCTCCGCTCACTCACAACCTGCGTCATCCGCCCCGCCCTTCCCCGACGCACCCCGTGCGCCGGTTACCGCGTACCTGCCGTCGCTGACCCTACGTGACGAGGAGGCCGCGGTGCCTGTCGCGTACACCGGCGGCCTCCTCGTCCACGTTCCCTGCCCACGGGCGCCTCAAGCGCCCGACCCGGCGGCTCAGGCCTGGCCGACCTCGAACCGCAGGAAGCGAGTCACCTCGATGCCGGCCTCGGCCAGCACCTGCTTGACGGTCTTCTTGTTGTCGGCGACCGACGCCTGCTCGACCAGGACGAAGTCCTTGAAGAAGGCGTTGACACGGCCCTCGACGATCTTCGGCAGCGCCGCCTCGGGCTTGTTCTCCTCGCGGGCGGTCTGCTCGGCGATGCGCCGCTCGGACTCGACGACGTCGGCCGGCACCTCCTCGCGGGTGAGGTACTTCGGCCGCATCGCGGCGATTTGCATGGCCACGCCGCGGGCGTCGGCGTCCGCCGCCTCGTCGCTCTTGCCGGTGTACTGCACCAGCACGCCGACGGCCGGCGGCAGGTCCTGGCTCTTGCGGTGCAGGTAGATCGCGGTGGTGCCGTCGAGCTTGGCGAACCGGCTGAGCACCAGCTTCTCGCCGATCTTGGCGGACTGCTCCTGCACCAGGTCGGCGACGGTCTTGCCGTCGATGGTGCTGGCGAGCAGCTCCTCGGCGCTGCTCGCGCCGCTGGCCACGCCGTGCTCGACCAGCTGCTGGGCCAGCGCGATGAAGGCGTCGTTCTTGGCGACGAAGTCGGTCTCGCAGTTGAACTCGAGCAGGGCCTGGCCGGAGTGCGCGATCAGGCCGTTCGCCGCCGTCCGGCCGGCGCGCTTGCCGACGTCCTTGGCGCCCTTGACGCGCAGGATCTCGACTGCCTTGTCGAAGTCGCCCTCGGCCTCGGTCAGCGCCTTCTTGCAGTCCATCATGCCGGCGCCGGTCAGGTCGCGGAGCTTCTTGACGTCCGCGGCGGTGAAGTTGGACATGACTCTCTCTTCGGTGTTGAGACTGCGGTGGGATGGTCTGGGGGCCGGTTACCCGGATCCGGGCCGGATGTGCCCGGCGTACCCGCCGCTCCCCGCCGCCCGGGAAAACGGACAGCGGGGCAGCGGCGGTGCGGTCACTCCGCGGCGGCGGTCGCCGGCTGCTCGTCGGCCTGCTTCGGCTCGTCGGCCTGCTTCGGCTCGTCGGCCTGCTTCGGCTCGTCGGCCTGCTTCGGCTCCTCGAGCAGCTCGCGCTCCCACTCGGCCAGCGGCTCGTCGGCGCCGACCTGGCCCGGCTCCGGCTTCTCGTCGCCACCGCGGCGACGGCCCGAGCGGGCGATGAGGCCGTCGGCGACGGCGGCGGCCACGACCCTGGTCAGCAGCTCGGCGGAGCGGATCGCGTCGTCGTTGCCGGGGATCGGGAAGTCGACCTCGTCCGGGTCGCAGTTGGTGTCGAGCACGGCGATCACCGGGATGCCCAGCTTGCGGGCCTCGTCGACGGCGATGTGCTCCTTCTTGGTGTCGACCACCCAGACCGCGGCCGGCAGCTTCTGCATGTCCCGCAGACCGCCGAGGGTGCGGGACAGCTTGATCTTCTCGCGGGACAGCTGCAGGGTCTCCTTCTTGGTGTGCCCGGCGGCGGTGCCGCTCAGGTCACCGAGGGCCTCCAGCTCCTTCATCCGCTGGAGCCGCTTGTACACCGTCTGGAAGTTGGTCAGCATGCCGCCGAGCCAGCGGTGGTTGACGTACGGCTGGCCGACCCGGGTCGCCTGCTCGGCGATCGCCTCCTGGGCCTGCTTCTTGGTGCCGACGAACAGGATGCTGCCGCCCTCGGCGACGGTGTTGCGCACGAAGTCGTACGCCTTCTCGATGTAGTCGAGGGTCTGGCGCAGGTCGATGATGTAGATACCGTTGCGCTCGGTGAAGATGAAGCGCTTCATCTTCGGGTTCCAGCGTCGGGTCTGGTGCCCGAAGTGGACACCGCTCTCGAGCAGCTGGCGCATGGTCACGACGGCCATGGTGGGGTACTCCTCATGTTCCCTGGTTGTCCCGCCCGGCCGGCGGCCGGGCGCCTGGCGCCCGGTCGCCGGCCATGGTGGGCCCGACCAAGATCGGGACCAGGGAGGCCGCCGCCCCACGCCGGTGCGTGGAGAGGGCGCGCGAGGTCGACCGCGCGTGGCGGTCGCCAGTCGACCAGTGTACGCCCCTGTCCCGCCCACCGGACGCCGGGCATCGGGCGCCGCAACAACGACGCCGCGCCCCCACCCGATGCCCGATCCCCCTCTTTCACGGAAATAGTGGCTATTCCGCGCGGGATGGCCACTATTTACGTGAATCTGCACGCACGGGGCGGAGGGCGTCGAGCGGCGGGGCCCTAGCACACCGGGGGCATGATCGTCCGGTCGTCCACAGCGGGGCCCGTTGTCCACAGGGTCGCCCCGGCCGGGTCCCGGGCCCGGCATCGTGCGGCGCATGACGAAGCGGAACCAGGCCGTCGGCGCGTACGGGGAGCGGTGCGCCGTCCGGCACCTGATCGGGGCGGGGCTGCGCCCGGTCGCCCGGAACTGGCGCTGCCAGGCTGGCGAGATCGACATCATCGCGTGGGACGGGCCCGTGCTCGCCTTCTGCGAGGTGAAGACCCGGCGCACCGCCGAGTTCGGCGCGCCGGCCGAGGCGGTCGTACCGGCAAAGGCCCGCCGGCTGCGCGGGCTGGCCGCGCGCTGGCTCGCGGAGACGGGCACCAGCGCCGAGGAGGTGCGCTTCGACGTCGTCTCGGTCGAGCTTCCCACGGCGGGCGCGGCCCGGGTCGAGCACCTCAAGGGGGCATTCTGAGATGGGCGGCCGGGCATGAACGAGCGAATCATCAGGCACGGCGCGTCTGCGCCTCACGGCGGCGCCGAGCCCAGCGAGGTGCCGGCATGAACGAGCGCAGCGAGCGAATCGCCAGGCACGGCGCGTCTACGCCTCACGGCGGCGCCGAGCCCAGCGAGGTGCCGGCATGAGCTACGCGAAGGTGCTCTGCGTCGGCCTGGTCGGCGTGACCGGCCACGTCGTGGAGGTGGAGGCGGACCTCGCCCCCGGGCTGCCGGCGGTGGTGATCTCCGGGCTGCCGGACACCGCCCTGCACGAGGCCCGCGACCGGGTCCGCGCCGCGATCGTGAACTCCGGCCAGCGCTGGCCGAACCGGCGCATCACGTTGAACCTGCTGCCGGCCACGATGCCGAAGTTCGGCTCGGCGTTCGACCTGGCCATCGCGGTGGCGCTGCTGGGCGGCTCCGGGGAACTGCCCCTGCTGCCGCTGGAGCGGGTCGTGGTCCTCGGCGAGCTCGGGCTCGACGGCACCGTCCGGCCGGTGCGCGGGGCGCTGCCGATGGTGGCCGCCGCGGCGCGCGCCGGGGTGGACCGGGTGATCGTCCCGGTCGACAACGCCGCCGAGGCGGCCGTCATCCCGGGTGTGCGGGTCCGCGCCGTGGACACGCTGCACCGGCTGGTCGCGTTCGTCCGGGACGGCACGCCGCTGATCGAGCCGCCCGCGACCGCGCCACCGGCCGCTCCGGACGGACCGGACCTGGCCGAGGTCGCCGGGCAGGCGCTGGGCCGGCGGGCGCTGGAGGTGGCCGCCGCGGGCGGACACCACCTGGCGCTGTTCGGGCCGCCCGGGGCGGGCAAGACGATGCTCGCCGAGCGCCTGCCGTCGATCCTGCCGGAGTTGGACGACGACGCGGCGCTGGAGGTCACCGCGCTGCACTCGATCGCCGGACTGCTGCCGGCGGGCGGCCGGCTGCTGCGCCGTCCCCCGTTCCAGGCGCCGCACCACACCGCGACGGTCGCCTCGCTGGTCGGCGGCGGGTCCGGGCTGGCCCGCCCCGGCGCCGTGTCGCTGGCCCACCGCGGGGTGCTCTTCCTCGACGAGGCGCCGGAGTTCAGCAAGGGAGCGCTGGAGGCGCTGCGCCAGCCGCTGGAGCACGGTCGCGTGCAGCTGGCCCGCAGCCGGGGCGGCACCGAGTATCCGGCCCGGACGCAGCTGGTGCTGGCCGCCAACCCCTGCCCCTGCGCCCGTCCGGCCGGCGACGCCCTCTGTGAGTGCGCGCCGCTGGCCCGCCGCCGTTACCTGGGTCGGCTCTCCGGGCCGTTGCTGGACCGGATCGACGTGCAGGTGACCCTGCTGCCGCTGCGGGCGGCCGAGCTGATGGAGTCGGGGGAACCCGGCGAGGCGTCGGCCGCGGTCGCGACCCGGGTGACGGCGGCCCGGGCGGCGGCCTCCGCCCGGTGGGCCGGCACGGGTTGGCGGCTCAACGCGGAGGTGCCGGGGCCCCGCCTGCGCCGACCGCCGTGGCGGCTGCCCGAGCGGGACACCCGCGAGCTGCGCGGCCGCCTGGACTCGGGTGCGCTGTCGGCGCGCGGCTTCGACCGGATCATCCGGATGGCGTGGACCATCGCCGACCTCGACGGGCGGGACCGCCCGCACCGCGACGACGTCCACGAGGCGATGCAGCTCAGGATGGGGGATTCGGCGTGAGCGAGCGCACCAGCCAACCCAGCGCCACAGCTCATGACGGCGCCGAGCGCAGCGAGGTGACGACATGAGCCGAGACGAGGAGCTGCTGGCTCGGGTGGCGTTGACGTGGCTCACCGAGCCCGGCACCTGGTCGGTGCACCGGCTCGTCGACCGACTGGGTCCGGCGGGGGCGCTGGACCTCCTGCTCGACGGCGGCGCCCCGGAGGAATCGCTGCGCGCGACCGTGGCGGCACGGTCGCGGCAGGGGGACGCCCGGGCGGTGGCCGCGGATGCGCTGGCCCGCGCCGAACGTCTCGGCGCCCGGGTGGTCGCCCCCAGGGACGAGGAGTGGCCGGTACGCGTCGGCGACCTGCGCCGGCTGGTCCTGAAGGGCGGCGACCGGCGGGTGGACCGGGAGACCGCTCCTCCGCTCTGCTTCTGGGTACGCGGGGCGTGGCCGCTGAACGAGGCGTTCGACCGGGCCGTGGCGGTGGTCGGCGCCCGGGCGGCCACCCCGTACGGGTTGCACGTGGCGACCGAGATCGGCTACGGGCTGGCCGACCGCGACTGGACCGTGGTCTCCGGGGGCGCCTTCGGCATCGACGCCGCGGCGCACCGGGGCGCGCTCAACGCCGGAGGGCTGACGGTGGCCGTGCTCGCCTGCGGCGTCGACCGGCCCTACCCCATGGGGAACGCCGCGCTGTTCGACCGGATCGCGGAGACAGGCCTGCTGATCAGCGAGTGGATGCCGGGCGCGGACCCGCTCCGGCCCCGGTTCCTCATCCGCAACCGCGTGATCGCCGCGGCGACCGCCGGCACCGTGCTGGTCGAAGCGGCGGCGCGCAGCGGCGCGACCCAGACGGTCAACCGGGCCCTCGCGATCGGCCGGCGGGCCATGGTGGTGCCCGGCCCCGTCACCTCCGCCATGTCGGTCGGCGCCCACGAGATGCTGCGGGAGCAGCCGTCGGCACGCCTGGTCACGGGGGTGCCACACGTACTGGAGGAGGTGGGCCGCATCGGCGCCGACCTGGCGCCTCCGGCCCGCGCCCCGCAGCAACCTCGGGACCTGCTCGACGACGACGCGACGCTGGTACTGGAGTCGATTCCCCGCCGCGGGGCGGTCGGCGTGGACCGGCTCGCCGCCCGCGCCGGCGTGGACGTCCGCACCGCCCTGCGCAAGCTCTCGCTGTTGGAGGAGCTGGGCATGGTCCGCCGGCGCGACGACGGGTACGCGCTGGCGACGGGTGGCGCACGTTCCCCCGGCACCGCGTCGTGACGGCAGCTCAGTCGCCCTCGAAGCGGAGTTGGACCTCACGGTCGCGTAGGCACCGCCGGACCAGGCCGGTCAGCCGCCGGACCTGTTCCGCCTCGGCCGGGGTCTCCGCGATCTCCCCGAGGCAGCGCAGCTCGGCGAGCAGTTGTGGCACCCGCTCGGCGGCCACGACCAGTTCGCCGAGCGGGTCAACCCGGTCCAGCAGCGGGGTCCGCCCACCGCCGCGCGCCCGCTCGATCAGACCCAGCAGCACGTCGTGCGGGTCGGCCACCACCTGCGCGGTGACGTACGCCGGGCGGCGGCGGCCGGAGCCGGCGCGGACCAGCCGGTACAGGACGAGGTCCAGGCCCATCGTCGGTCCCCTCCCTCCTGAGGGCCGCCCGCGCGGGCCGGGTCGCGCCGGTGCGGGCGGGGGACGAGCACGGCTTGGTGGCGGCGCTGCCACCGGCGACGCTATGCACCAGTCTCGCAAGCTCGCCCGCCGACAGCCAGCCTCGATCGGAGGTGCACGGCGGGTCGGGCCGCCAGGCGGGACTGGCCGCGTGCTCGTAGTCTGGGCCGATGCGTGGCGACGGCGGTGTCGAGCGGCGCGGCCAGGGCCCGGCCGCCGGGCGGGGCTGCGACCGGTGACGCACGGCGGGCCCGGAACGCGGGCGACCCACGAGGCCCTGCCGTCGGCGATGCGGGACGCGGTGGACGACTTCGCCGACCACCTGGCCCGGGTACGCAACCGCTCCACCCACACCGTCCGGGCGTACGTCGGGGACGTCGTCTCCCTGCTCGACCACGCCACCCGGATGGGCTGCGCCGGGGTGGCCGACCTGGACCTCGGCGTGCTGCGCAGTTGGCTGGCGAAGCAACGGACCACGGGGGCCGCCCGCGCCACGATGGCCCGCCGGGCCGCCGCGGCGCGCACCTTCAGCGCCTGGGCACACCGGTGTGGCCTGCTCGGCGCCGACGTGGCCGCCCCGCTGGCCAGCCCTCGCGCCCGCCGCGACCTGCCCGCCGTGCTCCGCGCCGACCAGGCCGCGGCGCTGGTCGAGGCGCCCGGCCGCAGGCACGGGGCCGGAAGGGACGAGTCCGCCAGGGACGAAGCCGTGGACGACAGGGGCGTCACGGACGACACCGAGGACGCTGCCGGGCGCGCCGTGCTGCTCCGGGATCGGGCCCTGCTGGAACTGCTCTACGCGACCGGTGTGCGGATCAGCGAGGCATGCGGCCTCGACACGTCGGACGTGGACCACGCCCGACGGGTGGTGCGGGTCCTCGGCAAGGGCGCCCGGGAGCGTTCCGTGCCGTACGGGCTGCCCGCCCAGCGGGCCCTGGACGAGTGGCTGCGGGTCGGACGCCCCGCCCTGGCCCGCGCGGGCTCCGGAGACGCCCTGCTGCTCGGGGCGCGGGGCGGTCGGCTGCACCCCACCACGGCCCGGCGCGTCGTCGCCGCGTACGCCGAGGCCGCCGGGCTGCCCCCGACCAGCCCGCACGGCCTGCGGCACTCGGCCGCCACCCACCTGCTGGAGGGCGGCGCGGATCTCCGTGCGGTGCAGGAGTTGCTGGGCCACTCCTCCCTGGCCAGCACGCAGATCTACACGCACGTCTCGGTGGCGCGGCTGCGGGCGGCGTACCGGCAGGCCCACCCGCGCGCCTGACCGGCCTCCGGGGGCACGGGCCGGGCTACGATCATGGAATGAGCGTGCCGCAGCCGCCCGAGCCGATTCCCGGCGCCCGACTGCTGTTCTCGCTCGATCCGGCGGTCAGTCACCTCAACCACGGCTCGTTCGGCGCGGTGCCGGTGAACGTGCAGCGCGTCCAGCAGCGGCTGCGCGACGAGATGGAGGCGAACCCGCTGCGCTTCTTCGGGCCCGGCCTGGTCGACCGGATCGCCCACACCCGCCGGCACCTGGCGGCCTTCCTCGGCGCCGACCCGGACGGCACCGCGCTCGTCGGCAACGCCACCACCGGCGTCGCCGTGGTGCTCCAGTCGCTGGGCCTGCGCCCCGGCGACGAGGTGGTCACCACCGACCACGGCTACGGCGCGGTCGGCTACTCGGTCGACCGGGAGTGCCGGCGCACCGGCGCGACGCACCGCGTCCTGCGGGTGCCGCTGACCGCGACCGACGAGCAGATCGTCGAGATCGTCCGCGCCGGGCTGCGCCCCGGACGCACCAGGCTCCTCGTCGTCGACCAGCTCACCTCGGCCACCGCCCGCCTTTTCCCGGCCGCCGCGCTCGTCGGGATCGGCCACGAGCACGACGTACCGGTGCTGGTCGACGCCGCGCACGCGCCGGGCATGCTGCCCGCGCCGGTGGGAGGCATCGGCGCCGACTTCTGGGTGGGCAACCTCCACAAGTGGGGGTACGCCCCGCGCGGAACCGCCGTGCTGGTGGTGGCGCCGTCGTGGCGGGACCGGATCGAGCCGCTGATCGTCTCCTGGGAGCAGCCCGCCGGCTTCCCGGGCAACGTGGAGTGGCAGGCGACGCTGGACTACACGTCGTGGCTCGCCGCGCCCGCGGGCGTCTGGACCCTGCGCACCCTCGGCGTCGACCGGGTACGCGCGCACAACGCCGCCCTGGCCGCGTACGGGCAGCGGGTGGTGGGGGACGGTCTCGGGGTGGCGCCGGCCAACCTGCCGGAGCCCGGCGGGCCGACGGTGGCCATGCGCATCGTCCCGCTGCCGGCGGGGACCGCCACGACGATCGAGGAGGCCCGAGCGCTGCGCGGCCGGATCGCGGAGCGGCTGGCCACCGAGGTGAACGTGATGTCCTGGGACGGTCGCGGCTGGTTGCGGCTCTGCGGGCAGGTCTACAACTCGCCGGACGAGTACGAACGCCTCGCGGTCCGGTTGCCGACGCTGCTCGCACTGCGCTGAACGCGCGACAGGGGCCGACGCTGCACGCAGTGCGCTGAACCCGCGACAGAGGCCGACCCTGCTCCCAATGCGCTGAACCCGCGACAGGGGCCGACCCTGCTCCAGCGCGCTGAACGTGACGGCGAACGCTGTTCGCTGCGCTGAGCGCGCGACGAACACCGCTCACGCTGAGCCCAGTCCTCGAGAGGAGGCCGAGGGGCCAAGGCGCGGACGCGCCGGCGACGGGAGCCGGGCGGGACGACCGGAACGGTCAGCTCGGCAGGAGCCGCACCGATCCGAGCCCGAGCAGGGCCAACGGGTCCAGGTACTCCTCGCCCCGGCGCAGTCCCCAGTGCAGGCAGGCGGCCTCCGGGCAGCCGGCGTGGCCCGGCAGCACCTGCCCCAGCGGCGCACCGGCCGCCACCCGCTCCCCCGGCCGGACGTCGGCCCGCACGGGCTCGTAGGTGGTCCGCAGGCCCGCGCCGTGCCCCACGGTGACCACGGGGCGCCCGGCGACCGGGCCGGCGAAGAGCACGACGCCCGCCCCGGCGGCCCGGACCCGCGCGCCGGGCGCGGCGAGGAGGTCGACGCCCCGGTGCCCGGCCAGCCACGGCTGTGGGGGCGGGTCGAAGCGTCGGGCCGGTCGGGGCGTGCCGTCCAGCGGCCAGCGGAACCGCAGGCCCGGCGGGGCCGGCCCCACCGGTTCCCCGGGCGCCGCTTGCGGGGGTGACCCGACCGCCACGGACTCCAGCGGACCCGCTCCCGAGCCGGACCGCGGCGGCAGCGCCCGCGACGCGGACGCCAGTGGCACCGTGGCCGAAACGGGCCGCGCCGGGGACACGGACCCGGGCGGGGCATCGACGGGACCTGCCCCTTCGCGACCCACGTCCGAGGTGCCGGAACCGACCGCGACGAGAGCGAGCACGCCGAGGGCCGCCCGCCCGAATCGCGGCGCCCGGCCGGTCACCGCGTACCCGCGCCGCCTGCCGCCGCCCGTGGCCCGCCCAGGGCCGCCTGCTCCGCTCGTCGTCGCCATGCCCCGCAGCCTGCCGGCGCGCCGGGCCGTCCGCCAGCGCCGGCCGGTCGGCTGTGGACGGTCGGCGGCGCTGTGGACAGACCCCGCGCCGCCCGTTGATCTGCTATGGCCGGCGCAGGCCCCACTGACAGGCCCGGACCGCTCCCGGTTCCGGGCTCTCCCGCGCGGGCGCGCGCGTCTCGTCCACTTGCCACGGAGGCCGGCGAGAACGGTCCAGGCGAGACGTGGGCGTGGGCGACCCGTCGACCGGCGGACCAGACGGGCGCGCGGACCAGACGGGCGCGCGGACCAGACGGGCGCGCGGACCAGACGGGCGCGCGGACCGGGAAGAGGAGGGCGTCAGCCGCCGAAGCCGGAGTCGGCGGGCAGGGAGATGTCCGGCTTCTCCAACTCCTCGACGTTGACGTCCTTGAACGTCATCACCCGGACGTTCTTGACGAACCGGGCGGGACGGTACATGTCCCACACCCAGGCGTCGTGCATCTCGACCTCGAAGTAGACCTCGCCGTCGGAGTTGCGCACGTGCAGGTCTACCTGGTTGGCCAGGTAGAAGCGGCGCTCGGTCTCCACCACGTAGGAGAACTGGCGGACGATGTCGCGGTACTCCCGGTAGAGCTGGAGCTCCATCTCGGTCTCGTACTTCTCGAGATCTTCCGCGCTCATCGCACTCCACCTTCCATGACCACATCTTCCCCCACCGGCGCGGGAGGTCGGGGCTGCTCGCCCAACGCCACGCCGACGGTACCCCCTGACGCCCCGAAGCGCTCCATCGGCTCGTCCGGGGCCACGCCGACCCGTCGGCGGGACCTCGGCGGGACCCCGTCCCGCCCAGAGACGGCGGCGACGTTGACGTACGAGAAGCGGTGCTCGCGGCACGGGCCGCGCTCCCGCAACGCGGCGGTGTGCTCCGCCGTGATGTAGCCCTTGTGCTCGGCGAAGCCGTAGCCGGGGAACTCCGCGTCCAGGTCCACCATGATCCGGTCCCGGGTGACCTTGGCCAGCACGCTGGCCGCCGCGACGCAGGCCGCCACCCGGTCGCCCTTCCAGACGGCCAGGCCCGGCACGTCGAGCCCGTCGACGCCGAAGCCGTCGCTCAGCACATAGTCAGGTCGGATGCTCAGCGACGCCAGCGCACGGCGCATCGCGGCGAGGTTGCACACGTGCAGGCCACGCGCGTCGACCTCCTCGGCCGGGATCACCACCACCGCGTACGCCAGGGCGCGCGCCACCACCTCGCCGTACACCCGTTCCCGGCTGGCCGGGGTGAGCAGCTTGGAGTCGGCCAGCCCGTCGATCTCGCCCCGCCGCCCCTCGGGCAGCACGGCGGCGGCGGCCACGAGCGGCCCGGCGCAGGCGCCCCGACCGGCCTCGTCGGCGCCGGCCACGTGCCGGAAGCCGCGGCGTTGCAGGGCCCGCTCCAGCGCGTACAGCCCGGCCTCCCGGCGCACCACCGTGCGCGGCGGGGTCAGCACGGCGTACCCCCGTCGGCCGCCCCGCCCTCGACGGGGCCGCCGGCGGACACGGTCGCGGGACCACCGGCGGCAGGCCCGGTGGCGACGGCGCCGGCGGGACCGGCGGCGGCAGGCCCGGCGACGGCTTCGGCCGCCCCGGGGCCGGGCGGGCCGGGCAGCACCCGGCCCAGCAGGGCCGGCAGGTCGGTCGGGTAGTACCGCTCGTCGGTGCCGGCCAGTTCCTCGGCCGGCCACCACCGGTGCCCGGTGACGCTGGCCCGCTCCACGTCGTCGAAGCCCGCCGTGTCGACCTCCCAGGCCGGCACCCGGACCAGGAAGAACACCTGCTCCTGCTCGTACTGGACGCCGTCGAAGGGGAACCGGACCGTCTCCCGCCACACCGGCTCGCCCAACCGCTCCGGGGCCAGCCGCAAACCGGTCTCCTCGGCCAGTTCCCGGGCCGCACCGGCCGCCGGCGCCTCGCCCGGCTCCAGCCCGCCCCCCGGAGTGAACCAGTACCGGTGATCGGGGCGCGCCGGGTCGAACCCGGCGAACAGCAGCACCCGACCGGCGGCGTCGACGAGCAGCACCCGGGCCGCGCGTCGAGGGGTGTAGACGGTCACCGTCCCAGCCTGCCAGACCCACGGCCGAACGCCCACGCCCACCCGGCGGTTCGGCGCGGATCGCCACTCCGGGCGTGCCCCGCGCCGGTCAGGGATTGGGTATGCCGTCGAACTCCTTGGGCACCCCGAGCCAGGTGGCGTGGCCGACCGGCCAGAAGACGGTGAACGCCCGGCCCACCACCTGGTCCTCGGGGATGGTGGCGCTCTGGATGTTCTGCTGGGACTGCTGCCAGTGCTCCAGGGAGTCCCCGGAGGCGGAGCGGTGGTCGCCCATCACCCACAGCCGGCCCTCCGGCACGGTGATGTCGAACTCCTGGTCGGCGGGCTTGTCCCGCTGGCCGTCGGCCGAGTAGATGTACGGCTCGTCCAGCGGCTTGCCGTTGATCACCAGCCGCTCCTGCGGGTCGCAGCAGACCACGTGGTCGCCGCCGACGCCGATCACCCGCTTGATGAAGTCCTCACCCTCGGGGTTGCCGCTCCACTCGGTGGGCGCCTTGAACACCACCACCTCTCCGCGGTGCGGCGACCGGAAGTCGTACACCAGCTTGTTGACCAGCACCCGATCGTTGATTTGAAGGGTGTTCTCCATGCTGGGCGAGGGGATGTAGAAGGTCTGCAGCACGAAGGCCCGGACCAGCACCGCGACCAGGATCGCCACGCCCAGGAGGATGGGCAACTCCTTCCAGAAGGAGTTGCTCTGCTTGTCGGTCTGCTCGTCGATCACGGTTGGAGCCTACGTCGCCGAGCGCGAACGGACCGTCCGGAACGCGCGAGAACGGATACCGCGGCCGAGACCGGGACGAGCAGCAGGACACCACCCGCCCCCGTGGGCCGCACCGGCGGCGGGGGGTCGCCGGCCGCGGCGGTGGGCTCGCCGACCTGGGCGAACGTCTCCGGGACCGACAGCGACGCCCAGCGCGAGGACGGCCAGACCACCGCAAACGCCCGGCCCACCACGTTGTCGATCGGCACCGGGCCCTGGCAGCGGGCGTCCTGGGAGACCAGCCGGTGGTCGCCCATCACGAAAATCTGCCCGGGCGGGACGACCACCTCGTCGAAGCGGCGGGGCCCGCACCCCCGAGGGTCGGGCGGCAGGTCGAGGGGCGAGTCGCGGATCACGTACGGCTCGTCGAGCGGCACGTCGTTGACGGTGACCCGCCCCTGGTCGTCGCAGCACCGCACCCGGTCACCGGGGACGCCGATCACCCGCTTGATGAAGTCCTTCTCGCCGGGGCGGCTCAGCCCGACGAGGTCGCCGAACGTGCGGCCGAGCCTGCCGGCGAACCCGGGCTCCGGCTCCGGGCTCGACTGGGCGGCCCACCGGTCGGTGCCCCGGAAAACGACCACCTCGCCGCGCCGCGGGTCCCGTACGTCGTAGACGACCTTGTTGACCAGCACCCGGTCGCCGATGAGCAGGGTGTCCTCCATCGACCCGGAGGGGATGAAGAACGCCTGGAGCAGGAAGGTGCGGATGAGCACCGCCAGGCAGAACGCGACGACCAGCAGCAGCGGCAGCTCCTGCCACAGCGGCATCTGCCGGCGAGCCCGCCGGGCCCGGCGGCGCCACGGGTCGACGGCGCCGCCGTCGTCACGCGTCCGCACCACGCCACTCCCCGGTCCGTGGAAACGACACTACCGCCCGGGAGCCTCGTCGAGGCCCCGCGGGCGGTAGTGGGACGACCTGGCGCCGCGGCTGCCGCCGCGACGAGTCGATCCCCGCCTGCACTCGTACGACCGGCCCGACCAGCGCTGGGACGTACGACATCAGGCGGCGTCGCGGCCGGTGGTCAGCTCGGCTGCTTCTCGCGCCGCTCCTTGATCTTGGCCTTCTTGCCGCGCAGCTCGCGCAGGTAGTAGAGCTTGGCGCGGCGGACGGCACCGCGGGTGACGACCTCGATGCGGTCGATCGCCGGGCTGTTCACCGGGTAGGTCCGCTCGACGCCGACGCCGAAGCTGACCTTGCGGACCGAGAAGGTCTCGCGCAGACCGTCACCCTGGCGGCGGATGACGACGCCCTGGAAGATCTGGACACGGGAGCGGTTACCCTCGACGACCCGCGCGTGCACCTTGACGGTGTCACCGGCACGGAATTCGGGGATGTCAACGCGCTTCGACTGGGCGTCAAGGGCGTCCAGGATGTTCATCGCTGCGTCCTCGTGAGGCTCACGGCGCACCGTCAGTCGATGCGCGGGTGGGTGATTCTGACCCTTGGGTGGTGGCCGGCGGCGCCGACCCCGGTCGAGGGCCCTCGCAGCCGCCCACGGCGTGGACGGATGCGGCAACCCCTCTACTTTGCCACATGCCCCGACGGCGGCTGAAACCCGCCCCGGTCCAACGCCGCCCGGTCGCGCTTGTCCAGGCTCTCCGGCGGCAGCGCGGCGAGCATGTCGGGCCGGCGGGCCGCCGTACGCAGCAGCGCCTCGTCCCGCCGCCAGCGGGCGATCCGCCCGTGGTCGCCGGAGCGGAGCACCTCCGGCACCTCGTGCCCGCGCCAGGTCGCCGGCTTGGTGTACATCGGCGCCTCCAGCAGCCCGTGGGCGTGCGACTCCTCGTCCAGCGAGCCGGCGTTGCCGAGCACCCCGGGCAGCAACCGGGTGACCGCCTCCAGGATCACCAGCACCGCCACCTCGCCACCGAAGAGCACGTAGTCGCCGAGGGAGACCTCGGTCACCCGCATCCGGGTGGCGGCGTGGTCGAGCACCCGCTGGTCGATGCCCTCGTACCGGCCGCACGCGAAGAGCAGGTGCGGCTCGGCGGCCAACTCGTGCGCCATGGCCTGGGTGAACCGGACACCGGCCGGGGAGGGCACCAGCAGCCGGGGCGGAACGGCGGCCTCGGAGGCAGCCCGGTCGCGGATCGTACCGTCAGGGGCCGGCTCCGCCGGGGCGAGGGCCTCGAGCGCCTCGCCCCACGGCTCCGGCCGCATCACCATCCCGGGCCCGCCGCCGTACGGGGTGTCGTCGACCGTGCGATGCACGTCGTGGGTCCAGGCCCGCAGGTCGTGTACGGCCAACCGCAGCGTCCCGTTGGCGCGGGCCTTGCCGATCAGCGACAGGTCCAGCGGGGCGAAGTACTCGGGAAAGATCGACACGATGTCGACGCGCATGCGGAGCTGCTCCAGCGGGCTAGAGGTCGAGCAGGCCGCCCGGCGGGTCGACGACGACGCGACCGCCGGCGAGGTCGACCTCGGGGACGATCGCCTTGACGAACGGGATCAGCGCGGTACGGCCCTCGGGGCGACGCAGCACCAGCAGGTCGGACGCGGGCGCGTGCTCGATCCGGGCCACCTCACCGAGCCGCTCGCCGTCGGTGGTTACCACGGCGAGGCCGACCAGCTGGTGGTCGTGGAACTCCTCCGGGTCCTCAGGCGGGGCGACGTCCGCGCTGTCCACGCCGAGGAGCGTGCCACGCAGCGCCTCGGCGACGTGCCGGTCGAGCACACCCTCGAAGGCGACCAGCAGCCGCCCCTGATGCCACCGAGCGGATTCCACGGTCAGCTCCGCGGGCACCTGGTAGACCCCAGGCTGAGCGGACGCGGACGCGGGTGTCGCCCCCGGCTCGGTGCGCAGCATCGAGCCGGGGGCGAACCGCGCTTCGGGCTCGTCGGTCCGCACCTCCACGGTGACCTCACCGCGGATCCCGTGCGGCTTACCGATCCTGCCGACGATGAGCAGCATCAGTACGAGTCGACGATGTCGACGCGTACGCCGCGCCCACCGATGGAGCCGATCACCTGGCGCAGCGCCTTGGCGGTCCGGCCGGACCGCCCGATCACCGTGCCGAGGTCCTCCGGGTGCACGCGGACCTCGAGCCGCTTGCCCCGGCGGGAGTCGACCATCCGCACGCGGACGTCGTCCGGGTGGTCGACGATGCCCTTGACCAGGTGCTCGAGCGCCGGACGCAGTGCCATGTCAGGCCTGCTCGCCGGCGTCCGCACCGGTCTGCTCCTCGGCCTTCGGCGCCTCGGCCTCGGCCGGGGCCGCCTTGGCGGCCTTCTTGGCCGGTGCCGGGGTCTCGGCCAGGCCGGCGGCGGCCTTCGCCTCGGCCTCGTACGCCGCCTTGCGGTCGGCCCGCTCGGGGGCGACCTTCAGCGGGGCCGGGGCAGGCAGGCCCTTGAACTTCTGCCAGTCGCCGGTCAGCTCCAGCAGGCGCTGCACCGCCTCGCTCGGCTGCGCGCCGACGGACAGCCAGTACTGGACCCGGTCCGACTTGACCTCGATCACCGAAGGGTCCTCCTTCGGCTGGTAGATCCCGACGAACTCGATCGCCCGACCGTCGCGCTTGGTGCGCGAGTCGGCGACGACGATGCGGTACTGCGGGTTGCGGATCTTGCCCATCCGCAGGAGCCGGATCTTTACGGCCACGGTTGTCTTCGCTCCTGTTGCGATCCCACCGGCCCGACACGGGCGGTGCATGGGTGAGCGCCGACCGGCACAGTGGGGTTGGGCCGGAGACTGCTCGGTGGACTGGCGACGTGCCCGGGTTAGAGGGCGCCGGACACGCGCCGGATACCAGCCGACCATTCTGCCAGATCCGCCGCCGATCTCTCACACCGGACCCACACCCTCCACCCCACCCGACGTACGAGTGGCAGGCCTCACCCGCCCGCCGTTCGCGATCTTGCACCTTTGGCCCTCGATATGGGGCGACTCGCCCGATTCGCCGGGGCAGAAACTGCAAGATCGCGGGAGCGGAGGGGGGTGGGGGAGGCGGGAGGGAAGGGAGGCGCGGGGGAAGGGAGGGCGCGGGGGTCAGCGGGCTGGGGGCGGTTCCAGCCGGCGGGCAGCGCGTCCGGGGGGCCCCAGTCCGGCGGGGCGGCGAAGTCGCACCAGGTGCCGTCGAACGGGAACTCGCCGGCCTCCGCGCGGGCGATCACCCGCTCCCCCTCCGCCCGGACCGCCCGTTCGTCGGTCACCCAGTAGTGGTCGGGGAAGGCCAGCCGCTCGACGAACTCCTCCTCGTCCTTCCACCGCCAGCTGCGGTCGGGACGGACCACCACGTCCAGGTCCTGGTCGACGATGTCCACCCCGGCCACGTCGCCGTCGTCCCAGCGGACGCCCGGCTCCTCGAGGTTGACGTACCAGTGGCTGAACCGGCCCGCCTCGTCGGAGAACCACCAGACGGAGTGGGCCGCACCGACGGGCAGGAACTTCAGCAGCGCCGGCCCCGTCCAGCGCCCGAGTTCGAGCCGGTACGACGAGGTGATCCACTCGGCGAAGGGCATCGCCCGCATGCCGAGCCCGGCCTCGGTGACCTCGTGCGCCACCGGCGCCTCGCGGGCGACGAAGATCAGCAGGCCGCGCTCGTCGTCGCTGACCACCCGTCCGGGCCGGACCCAGCCGATCCGGCCGTGCCGGACGTTCCGGTGCATGATCAGCCGGCCCGGTGCGAAGCGCGGGCCGCCGGCCCCGCTGTCAGGAGGGGCCCCTTCCGCTACCGAAGGCGTCAACAACGGGCCCCTCCCTTCCGCTCAGTAGGCGCGGGCCAGGACGGCGACGAGGTCCGGCTCGTCCTCGGAGTCGGGGACCGAGCCGTCGGCGCGCAGCAGGCAGCGGACCGTCACGCCCTGGCCGTTCGCCTCGGCCTCGCCCTGCACGCCGACCGCCGACCAGGGCACCCGGGCCCAGCCGGTGGCCGCCGCCTCGATCGCCTCGGCCAGGGTGGCGACGTCGGTGGTGCGGGACCGGCGGAAGGCGAGGGCCTGGTCGTGCAGCGCCTGCTGGTCGGCATCCAGGGCGGCCAGCACCGCGCCCACCACGTCGGCCACGGGGACCGGGGACTTCGAGCCGTCCGTACGCCGGACCACCACCGCGTTGCCGGCGGCCAGGTCGCGGGGGCCGACCTCGACGCGTACGGGATAGCCGCGCAGCTCGGCGTCGACGGCCCGGCGGCCGAACGGGGTGTCGGTGCGGTCGTCGAGCGCCACCCGGACACCGGCGTCGCGCAGCGCGTCGTGCAGCTTGACCGCCGCCTCGCGGACCCCCTCGCCGTCCTTGACCACCATCACGTACGCCTGGACCGGCGCCAGCTTCGGCGGCACCCGCAGGCCGTTGTCGTCGCCGTGGCACATGATCAGGCCGCCGAGCATCCGGGTCGAGGTGCCCCACGAGGTGGTCCAGGCGTGCTCCCGGCCGCCCTCGGCGGAGGAGTAGCTGATGTCGAACGCCTTGGCGAAGTTCTGCCCCAGCTCGTGGCTGGTGCCGAGCTGGAGGGCCTTGCCGTCGCCCATCATGCCCTCGCAGGTGTACGTGGCCGTCGCCCCCGCGAACCGCTCCCGGGCGGTCTTCAGGCCCACCACCACCGGGATGCCGAGCACGTTGACCATCAGGTCCTCGTACGCCTCGTGCAGGATCCTGCGGGCGTACGCCCGCGCGTCCTCGCGGGTCGCGTGGGCGGTGTGCCCCTCCTGCCAGAGGAACTCGCTGGTGCGCAGGAAGACCCGGGGGCGCAACTCCCAGCGGACCACGTTCGCCCACTGGTTGAGCAGCAGCGGCAGGTCCCGGTACGAGTCGATCCACTTGGCCATGAACTCGCCGATCACCGTCTCGCTGGTGGGGCGCACCACCACCGGCTCGGCGAGCTGCTTGCCGCCGCCGTGGGTGACCACCGCCAACTCCGGCGAGAAGCCCTCGACGTGCTCGGCCTCACGCTTGAGGTAGCTCTCCGGGATGAACAGCGGGAAGTACGCGTTCTCCGCGCCGGCCGCCTTGATCCGGGCGTCCATCTCGGCCTGCATCCGCTCCCAGATGGCGTAGCCGGCCGGTCGGATGACCATGGTCCCCCGGACCGGGCCGTTGTCGGCCAGCTTCGCCTTGGCGATCAGATCCTGGTACCAGCGGGGAAAGTCCTCCGCACGGGGAGTGAGCACGCGTGCCATGACCGCACATCCTATGCCGCGTCGCGCCGCGCCGGCCCACCCACCCACGCCAGCCGCAGACCTCGACCACGATGGGTGAGTTCAGGGACGCCGGCCGACAGCGGCTGCGGGACGGCATCGTCGACGCGGCCCGGGCGCTCACCGTCGCGGGTGGACCTGGCGGCGGGCACGGTCGTCCCCGGCCGCCGGGCGGCTGGGACGGCGCCGGATGGCAGGTGGCCGCGGCGGCCGGGGTGAGCCGGCAAACCGTCCACAACGAGTTCGCCAGCAAGGCGAGCCGACCGGCCCCGCCCCTCCTCCCCGGCCCCCCGCGGATCGGAGTTGACCAAGAGGTTCGTGTCGCCCGCCACGCCGGTCCCCGACGCAAACCTCTTGATCGCCGAGCGCCCGGCGGGAGCCGGGCGGGGGCGGGGTGGGGGGGTGGGGGGCGGGGGCCGGGGCGGGGGTGGGGGTGGGGGTGGGGGGTGGGGGTGGGGGTGGGGGGTCAGCGGATTATGCGGCCGCGGAGGACGATGCGGGTCGGGGCGCGGACCACGCGCAGGTCCTGGCGCGGGTCCTCGGGATAGACGACCAGGTCCGCTGGGCCGCCCTCGACCAGGCCGGGGAAGCCCAGCCACTCCCGGGCGCGCCAGGAGGCGGCGGCCAGGACGTCGACCGGGGACATCCCCGCCTGCTCGTGCAGCAGCAGCATCTCCTCGGCGGCCAGCCCGTGGTCGATGCCCCCGCCGGCGTCGGTGCCGACGTAGACCGGCACACCCGCCTCGTACGCGGCCCGGACCACCTGCGGGAAGCGGTCGCGCAGGGCGAGCATGTGGTCGGCGTACCCGGGGAACTTGGGCCGGGCCGCGTCGGCGATCCCGCCGAACGTCCGAATGTTGATCATCGTGGGGACCAGGGCGGTGCCCTGCCGGGCCATCACGTCGATCAGGTCCAGGCTCAGCCCGGTGCCGTGCTCGACCGAGTCCACCCCGGCGCGCACCATGATCTCCACGGCCGACTCGGAGAACGTGTGCACCGCGGCGCGTACCCCCGCGGCGTGCGCGGCCGCGACCGCCGCCGTCATGGTGTCGGCGTCCCAGGCCGGGGCGAGGTCGCCGACCCCCCGGTCGATCCAGTCGCCCACCAGCTTGACCCAGCCGTTGCCGGCGGCGGCCTGCGCCGCCACCGTGGCGGCCACCTCCGCCGCGCCGACCTCG
This sequence comes from Micromonospora olivasterospora, assembly GCF_007830265.1. NCBI lineage: Bacteria > Bacillati > Actinomycetota > Actinomycetes > Micromonosporales > Micromonosporaceae > Micromonospora > Micromonospora olivasterospora. The sequence goes on along the minus strand of NZ_VLKE01000001.1, from coordinate 4,120,228 downwards.
ATCCCGATGTCCCGCAGGTACCGCTTCGGCGGGGCGATGTGCCGGCCCGCCCGGGCCAGCCGCGGCAGCTCCGGGTCGTCGTCCAGCTCCGGGTACGGGTACGGCGAGCCGGCGTCCCGGATCGCCAGCACCCCGGCGTCCCGGTCGACGCGGGCCAGCTCGCGGGCCTGGTCGAGCGAGGTGACCGGGGCGCCCCCGCGGGCGATGCCGATGTGACAGTGGGCGTCGGTCAGCCCGGGCAGCACGAAGCCGCCGTCGGCGATCGTCTCCGCCCCGGCCACCGGGTCGAAGGTCACCCGGTCGCCGACCAGCCAGAGGTCCCGGACCTCGTCGTCGGGGAGCAGCACACCGCGCACATGCAGAGCCATGTGCACAGTCCTACCCGATCACGCCCCGCCGCGTCTCGACCGGCCGGTCACCCGGATCGGGTGGGGCCGCCTCACCCCGTGGGCCACGACGGTGGAGGTTCCGCGAGAGTCGAGGGAGGAAGAGATGGCCGTCCGGACGAAGGTACGCCCCTCGCCCACGGACGAGGTTCCGCTCCATCCGGCGTACGGCTACCGGCTGCGCCGGCAGAAGCACCCGATCGGCGTACGCGGCGGGCCGCGGCGCGCCCCGCGCGGGTACGCCCTCGGCGACGCCGACCGGACCCGGGTGCGCGCCGCGTACCACCTGCGCGGACGGCAGTTAGCCCGGGCCGTGGTGACGGCGGCGCGGCAGCCGGGCGACGCGGCGGAGAACCTGGCCGCCGAGCTGGAGCAGCGGCTGGACTCGCTGGTCCACCGGGCCGGTTTCGCGCGCACGGTCGCCGAGGCGCGCGGCCTCGTCGCCCACAACACGTTCACCGTCGACGGCGGCAAGGTCAACCGGCCGTCGTACCCGGTGCGGCCAGGGCAGACGATCGAGGTGCGCCCGGGGCGGCGGTGCCGCGCGCGGGTGGCCGTGGCGCTGGCCGGGCGCCCCGAGGGGGACGCGCCGCCGTACCTGGAGGTCAGCCCGGAGCGGTTCACGGCGCGGCTGAGCCGGGAGCCGCAGCGGCAGGACGCGCCCGCGCTGCGGGACGCCGCCCTCGCCGTCCACGCCCAGGAGGAGGTGGCCCGATGAGCCTGCCCGTGCCCAACGACCGGCGGGTGCCCAACTACCTGCGCCAGAGCGGCCGGCCGGAGTTGACGCCGCGGCAGCGGCGCCGGGCCGAGCAGAAGAAGGCGCGGCTGGACAACCTGACGGGTCAGCACTCCCCGGGGCCGGCCCGGGGTCGGTGACCTCCGGCGGAGGCGACTGACCGGTGTCGTACCCCGTCCAGGTCACTGACGGGGTGCTCAACGTGCGGTTCGTCACGCACACCGGCTTCGGCAAGCCGATCGTCAACGCGCTGCGGGTGACCAACCGGCCGGACCTGGTGTCCTGAGGCGTACCCGAGCGCGGAGGGGCCCGGCCGCATGCGGCCGGGCCCCTCGCGCGTCGACTAGCGCTTGTCGTCCTCGCGTCTGCCGAGCTTGTTGAAGTCCAGCTTGGGCAGCTTGAAGCCGGGCGGCAGGCCCTCGCCGCCGGCCAGCGCGTTCGGGTCCAGGCCGGGCGGGAGCTGGGGCATCCCGCCGGGGAACCCGCCCGCGCCGTGCCCGACCGGGCGCGGACGCTGACCGCCGCGCCCGCCCTTGCGCTTGTTCTTCGGCGACTTGGTCGCCTTGCGGCGGCCCGCGCCGGGCAGCCCCATCATGCCGCCCATCTGCTTCATCATCTTCTGCGCGTCGGCGAAGCGGTTGAGCAGCTGGTTGACGTCCATCACGGTGACCCCGGAGCCGTTGGCGATCCGGGCCCGCCGGGAACCGTTGATGATCTTCGGGTTGGTGCGCTCGGCCGGGGTCATCGACCGGATGATCGCGGTGACCCGGTCGAAGTGCTTGTCGTCCAGCTCGGCGAGCTGGTCCTTCATCTGCCCCATGCCGGGCATCATGGCCAGCACGTTGGCGATCGGGCCCATCCGCCGGACGGCGACGAGCTGGTCGAGGAAGTCCTCCAGGGTGAACTGCTCGCCGCCCATCAGCTTGGCGGTCATCTTCTCCTTCTGATCGGCGTCGAAGGCCGCCTCGGCCTGCTCGATCAGAGTGAGGACGTCGCCCATGCCGAGGATCCGGCTGGCCATCCGGTCGGGGTGGAAGACGTCGAAGTCCTCCAGCTTCTCGCCGGTGGAGGCGAACAGGATCGGCTGCCCGGTCACCTCGCGGACGCTCAGCGCGGCGCCACCGCGGGCGTCGCCGTCGAGCTTCGACAGCACCACGCCGGTGATGCCGACGCCGTCGCGGAACGCCTCGGCGGTGCGCACGGCGTCCTGGCCCACCATCGCGTCGATGACGAAGATGACCTCGTCGGGGTCGACCGCGTCGCGGATGTCGGCGGCCTGCTGCATCATCTCGGCGTCGATGCCGAGCCGGCCGGCGGTGTCGACGATGACGATGTCCCGGGCGGCCCGCTTCGCGTGCTCGATCGAGGCCCGGGCCACCTGCACCGGGTCGCCGACGCCGTTGCCGGGCTCCGGGGCGTACACCTCGACGCCGGCGCGCCCGCCGAGCACCTGGAGCTGCCCGACGGCGTTGGGGCGCTGGAGGTCGGCGGCGACCAGCAGCGGCTGGTGGCCCTGGGCCTTGAGCCAGCGGGCCAGCTTGCCGGCGAGGGTCGTCTTGCCGGAGCCCTGGAGGCCGGCCAGCATGATCACCGTCGGCGGCTGCTTGGCGAACTGGAGGCGCCGCCCCTCGCCGCCGAGGACCGCGATCAGCTCCTCGTTGACGATCTTGATGATCTGCTGGGCCGGGTTGAGCGCCTGCGAGACCTCCGCGCTGCGCGCCCGCTCCTTGACGTTCGCGATGAAGCCCTTGACCACCGGCAGGGCGACGTCGGCCTCCAGCAGCGCCATGCGGATCTCGCGCGCGGTGGCGTCGATGTCGGCGTCGGTGAGCCGGCCCTTGCCGCGGAGCTTGGTGAAGATCCCGGAGAGGCGGTCACTCAAGGTGTCAAACACGCGAACATCCCGTTTGTCAGTGTTCCGGCGGGCACAACACGGCCGGACGGTAGTGCCCGGCCACCGCTAGGGTAGCCCGCCGCCGACACCCGCGCTCCGGGCCAGCCGGCAGAGCGCCCCGTGCCCGCCCCGGACTCAGCCGTCCACCAGGCCCGACTGGTACGCGAAGACCACGAGCTGCGCCCGGTCCCGGGCGCCCAGTTTCACCATCGCCCGGCTGACGTGCGTACGCGCGGTGGCCGGGCTCAGCACGAGCCGCTCTGCACCGCAGAGCATCCACACCAGGCCCAGCCCGACCGGAGGCGCCACCGCCCGCAGGGCGACGGCGAGCACGGCTCCGAGCATCGCCCACATCGTCGCGATGAGCCACCCCGCCCCGATCCCGGTGAGCAGGTCGCCGGCCGACGGCCAGTGCGCCGGCTGCGCCTCGGCGACCGCGACGAGCCCGCTGGCGGCGGCCCCGACGGCGAAGACGGCGAGCGCCACGGCCAGCGCGGCGGCGGTCAGGGCGAGCAGCTTGCCGGCGTACACCTCGAGCCGGGAGGGGCCCTGGGTGAGCACCGTCTTCCAGGTGCCCCAGGCGTACTCGCCGCTCGATCAGCGCCCCCATCCCGGTCAGCCGGCCGGCGCCGGGCGGCCGGCCGAGCAGCCGCCCGTCCCTACACCGCGGCCAGGACGGCGGCCTCCAGGCGGGCGCGTTCGGCGTCGGGAGGCCAGCCGCCGACCAGGTAGAACGCGTCGACCACATCCCCGCCGAGGGTGGCGATGCGGGCGGCGCGGACCTGGGCGCCGGCCTCGTCGAGCGCGCGGGTGACCCGGTAGAGCAGCCCGGCGGCGTCGGCGGCGCGCAGCTCCAGCAGCACGGCGCCGGTGGCCGCCTCCCGGTGCCAGACCACGCGGGGTGCGGCGCCGGAACCGCGGGCGGCGAGCGCCCGGCCGCGCAGCCGCTGGGTGACCGACACGTCCCCGGCGACCGCCCGGCTCAGGTCGGCGGCGAGCGCGACGGGGTCCGGCGGCAGGCCGTACCGGGGCTGCACCCGGCACTCGACCAGGGCCCGGCCGTCGACCGTCGAGGCGTCCGCGGCGAGCACCTCCAGCCGGTGCAGGGCCAGGCAGCCGGCGACCGTCGCGAGCAGGCCCCGCCGGTCGGCCGCGGCCACCGCCACCCGCTCGGCGGTCAGGTGTACGACCGGCAGCGGCCCGGCGACCAGCGCCGGGTCCGGGGCGGGCGGGGCGGGCAGCGCGCCGGTGTCCAGCGCGGTACGCACCCGGGCGACCAGCTCGGCGATCAGCCGTCCCTTCCAGTCCGACCAGGCGGCCGGGCCGGTGGCCGCCGCGTCGGCGCGGACCAGCGCGTGCAGCAGGTCCAGGGTGGTGGTGTCGCCGACCTGCTCGGCGACCCGCGCGATGGTCACCGGGTCGGACAGGTCGCGCCGGGTGGCCACGTCGGGCAGGAGCAGGTGCAGCCGGACCAGCGTGCCGATCAGCGCCGCCTCCGGCTCCGGCAGGCCGATCCGGGCGGCCACCGCCTCGGCCAGCGGCGCCCCGACCGCGCTGTGATCGCCGGGGAGTCCCTTGCCGATGTCGTGCAGGAGCGCGCCGAGCAGCAGCAGGTCCGGCCGGTCCACCTCGCGGGTGTGCCGGCTGGCCTCGTACGCGGTCTGCACGAGGTGCCGGTCGAGGGTGTACCGGTGCACGGGGTTGTGCTGGGGCAGGCTGCGCGTCCGGGTCCACTCCGGCAGCCAGCCGTCGACCAGGCCGTACCGGTCGCAGGTCTCCCAGGCCGGCAGCAGACCGGGGCCCGCGCCGAGCAGGGTGACCAGGGCGGCGCGCGCCTCCGCCGGCCACGGGGACGGCAGCGGCGGGCAGTACGCGGCCAGCCACTCGCAGGTCGCGCGGGCGATCGGCAGCCCGGTGGTGGCCGCCGCCGCGGCGACCCGGAGGGACAGGCTCGCGTCGGGGCGGGCGCCGATGGCGGTACGCGCCAGCACCAGCTCCCCGTCGTGCTCCACCACGTCGCGGGCCACCGGCCGGCGCGTCGGCCGGACGTCGCCGCCCCGGCGGCGGCCCGAGCGCAGCCGGTCGGCGGCCCGCCAGGCGTCGTCCAGGGCGTGGCTGACCGTGCGCGCGTCCCCGGCGACCCGCCGCAACAGCGCGTCCCCGTCGGTCAGGTCGAGTCGGGCGGCGACGCCGTCGCGTTCCTGGGCCACCAGCCGGTCGACCCGCCGGCCGACCTGCGTGTGCAGGGCGTCCCGGGTGTCCAGCAGCCGCAGGTGGGCGGCCCGGACGGCGGGGCGCAGCGCGTCGGTGACGCCGGCGGCGGCGATGGCGCGCAGCATGCCCACGTCCCGCAGCCCGCCGGCGGCCTCCTTGAGGTCGCCCTCCAGCAGGAAGGCCAGCTCGCCGTGGGCCCGCCAGCGGGACGTGGTGATCTCCCGCAGCGCGGGCAGCCGGCGGACGGCGGTGCGCCGCCAGTGGTCGGCGGCGGTCCGCACGAGGGTGTCGGCCAGTGCCAGGTCCCCGGCGACGAACCGGGCGTCGAGCAGGCCGAGGGCGACCTTGACGTCGTCCTGGGCCACCGACAGCGCCTCGGCGACGGTACGCACCGAGTGGTCCAGCCGCAGGCCGGCGTCCCAGATCGGGTACCAGAGCGACGCGGCCAGGTCGTCCATGCCGGGCGCCCCGGCGTGCAGCAGCACCAGGTCGAGGTCCCCGTACGGGGCGCACTGCCGCCGACCGAGCCCGCCGACGGCGACCAGCGCCACTCCGTCCCGCCGCGGCAGCAGCCCGCCCAGCCAGCGGTCGAACGCGTCGGCGCGCCGCGCCCGGGCGTCCGCGCCGATCCCGGCCGGCACGCCGACGGCCTCGTTGACCAGGAGGTTCGCGTCGTCGTGAGTGGCGTGCTCCGACGCGTTTCCCTTGATCAACGAGGCCATGTCGGTCGTCTCCCGGTCAGAGGGCGTCCAGGCCGCGCTCGCCGGTGCGGACGCGGACGACCTCCTCGACGCCGGTCACCCAGACCTTGCCGTCGCCGATCTTGCCGGTGCGGGCGGCGCCGACGATGGCGTCGACGATCTTGTCGACCTCCAGCTCGTCGGTGAGCACCTCGACCCGGATCTTCGGCAGGAACTCGACCGTGTACTCGGCACCCCGGTAGACCTCGGTGTGCCCCTTCTGGCGGCCGTAGCCCTGGACCTCGCTGACGGTCAGCCCGGCCACCCCGAGGGCGTGCAGGGCTTCCTTCACCGCGTCCAGCTGGTACGGCTTGATGACCGCGGTCACCAGCTTCATGTCCAACCCCTCCATCCCAGGAACGTTAACCGGCGACCTTCTCGCTGACCGGCTCGGCCGGATCCGGGACCGCCGCCGGGCCGCCGCCTCCGGCTTCGCGTCCTCCGGCGCCGGCCGCGCCGCGGTGCCGCCGATCCCGGCGAGCGCGAACGCGCTGCCGCTGCCGCCGCCCGCCGGGGAGAGGTCGTAGCCGCTCTCGGCGTGCTCCGCGATGTCGATGCCCTCGACCTCGGCCTCCGGCCTGAGGCGGAAGCCCATGGTCTTCTCGATGGCGAAGGCGAGCACCCAGGCGACCCCGAACGACCACGCCGTCACGATCAGGCCGGCGAGCGCCTGCCGTCCGAGCTGGGTGAGCCCGCCGCCGTAGAACAGGCCGTCGGACGCGCCGATCACGTCGCCGATGGCGGAGTTGACGGAGTTCGTGGCGAACAGGCCGAGCCAGAGCGACCCGATCCAGCCGCCGACGAAGTGCACGCCGACGACGTCGAGGGAGTCGTCGTAGCCCAGCCTGTACTTCAGGCTGATGGCGAGCGCGCAGACCACGCCGGCCACGATGCCGAGCAGGACCGCCGCCCAGGGGGTGACGAAGCCGCAGGCCGGGGTGATGGCGACCAGGCCGGCCACGGCGCCGGAGGACGCGCCGACCATGGTCGGCTTCCGGTCCTTGATCCACTCGACGGCGATCCAGCCGAGCACCGCCGCGGCGGTGGCGAGCTGGGTGTTGAGGAACGCGAGCCCGGCGACCGAGTCCACGGTCAGCTCCGAGCCGGCGTTGAACCCGAACCAGCCGAACCAGAGCAGGCCGGCGCCGAGCGCGACGAGCGGGATGTTGTGCGGCTTCATGCCCTCGCGCGGCCAGCCGAGCCGCTTGCCGAGCACGAGCGCCAGGGCGAGCGCGGCCGCGCCGGCGTTGATGTGCACGGCGGTGCCGCCGGCGAAGTCCAGCGCGTGCAGCTTGGCGCCGACGATGCCGCCGCCCCACACCCAGTGGGCGACCGGGAAGTAGACCAGGGTGGCCCAGCCGAAGGCGAACAGCAGCCAGCCGCCGAACTTCGCCCGGTCGGAGACGGCGCCGCTGATCAGCGCGACGGTGATCACCGCGAAGACCATCTGGAACGCCATGAACACGTAGAGCGGCACGCCGATGCCGCTGGGGTTGTCGGCGGTCGCGCCCCACAGGTCGGTCTCGGCGAGGAACGTCTTGGTGCCGAGGTACACGCCGGGGTCGCCCCAGAGTCCGTTCACGTCGGTGCCGAACGCGACGCTGAAGCCGTAGAACCACCACAGAACGGAGATGAGCCCGATCGCGGAGAAGCTCATCATCATCATGTTGAGCACGCCCTTGGCCCGGTTGAGCCCGCCGTAGAACAGGGCGAGCCCGGGCGTCATGAGCAGCACGAGCGCGGTCGAGACCAGCAGCCAAACGGTGTTGCCGGCGTCGATCGTCGGTGCTTCAGGCACGCTGGCCTCCTAAAGGTGAGGTTCCCTCCTTCGCGGCTTCCGGGGCAGCATCGCCCGTACGCCGGTTGCGACGAGCTTGGTCGGCCCCTGTTTCCCCCAGCGTCACCCGTCGATTTCCGCAGCGTGACACTGTGTTTCGGACGTGTGAAGAAACCCTCACCGTCGGCCGGGCCGGCGGGCGGTCAGCGCAGCGCGTACTCCAGGTGGTGCCGCTCGTAGTCGAGCAGGCGCAGGTCGCGCATCGGGCGACGAAGGTGACCCTTGTGCACGATCCGGACGAACGCCGGCTCCCCGGCGGCGGCCATCCGCCGGATGCCCTCGACGTGGTCCACGATCCGCTTACGGATGGTCCGGACCAGCCGGTGCCGGTCGCGCGGGATCAGCCCGTACGCGTCGGCGAACAGCCGCAGCCGGCGCGGCCGGTCGGGGCGCTTCCAGCCGAGGGTGATCGAGTCCCGGTCGGAGAAGATCGGCACCCAGGTCCACGCCGCGTACGCCACGTCGTAGATCCGGGCACCGGGCGAGGCCAGGTCGAAGTCGATCAGCCCGAGGGTGCCGTCGGGGCGCCAGATCACGTTGTGCGGGGCGGCGTCGTGGTGGCAGATCACCTCGGTGTCCGGCGGGGGTGGCCCGAACGAGCGCCAGATCGCGTTCGGCGGCGGGGCGAAGCCGTACTGGGCGTCGTGGAACATCCGCAGCATCGTCGCCACCGTCACCAGCGCCTCGTCGGTGACCCAGTGCGGGGCCAGCGGGTACTCCCCGCACTCCCCCTCCAGGTACGACAGCACCTCCCGGTTGCGCTCGTCCATGCCGAACGCCCGGGGCGCGCCGGTGAACCCGACGTACTCCAGGTGACGCAGGAGGGCGTGCACGGACGGCGTCCACGGGCCCGCGTTGCGCCGGACGGTGTCGCCGACCCGGACCACGGTGCTCACGTTCCCGCCCCGCAGCGGGATCTCCTGCGACGTCACGTATGGTCTCCCCAGGGCCGGCGCAGGGTGACGGCGGTCCCGCCACTCGGCGTAGGCGTGCTGCTCGCTGGTCACTCGAGACTACGCGTCCCGGGCGAGCGGCTCGGTGCCGAGCAGCGCGTCGACGAACTGCACCGGGTCGAACGGGGCGAGGTCGTCCTTGCCCTCGCCGAGGCCGACCAGCTTGACCGGGATGCCGAGCCTGCGCTGCACGGCGATCACGATGCCGCCCTTGGCGGTGCCGTCGAGCTTGGTCAGCACCACGCCGGTCACGTTGACCACCTCGGTGAACACCCGGGCCTGCTCCAGGCCGTTCTGCCCGGTGGTGGCGTCGAGGACGAGCAGGGTCTCGTCGATCGGGCCGTGCTTCTCCACCACGCGCTTGACCTTGCCCAGCTCGTCCATCAGGCCGACCTTGTTCTGCAGCCGGCCGGCGGTGTCGATCAGCACCGTGTCCACGCCGGTGTCGATGCCCCGCCTGACCGCGTCGAACGCGACACTGGCCGGGTCGGCCGCCTCCGGGCCGCGGACGGTCTCCGCGCCGACCCGGCTGGCCCACGTCTCGAGCTGGTCGGCGGCGGCGGCCCGGAACGTGTCGGCCGCGCCGAGCACGACGCTGCGGCCGTCGGCGACCAGCACCCGGGCGATCTTGCCGCAGGTGGTCGTCTTGCCGGCGCCGTTGACGCCCACCACCATCAGCACCGCCGGCCGGCCGTCCTTCGGCGCGGTGCGCAGCGACCGGTCCAGGCTCGGGTCGAGGGCCTCGACCAGCTCGGCGGCGAGCAGGGTGCGCAGGTCGGTGGCGGTGCGGGTGCCGAGCACCCGGGTGCGCTCGCGCAGCCGGGCGACGATCTCCTGGGTGGGCTCGATGCCGACGTCGGCGGTGATCAGGCTGTCCTCGATCTCCTCCCAGACGTCCTCGTCGAGGTGCTCGCGGGTGAGCAGGCTGAGCAGGCTCTTGCCGAGGACGTTCTGCGAGCGGGACAGCCGGGAGCGCAGCCGGACCAGCCGGCCGGCGGTCGGCTCCGGCACCTCGACGGGCGGCACCTCGATGACCGACGGCACCTCCACCACCGGCGGCGGCTCGACCAGCACCCCGTCCTCGGTGGCCTCGACGGGCGGCCCGGCCAGCTCCTCCTCGGTGCGGGTGCGCACCTCCGTTTCGGGCAGCGGCGGTTCGGGGCGCCGGCGCAGCCGTGGCACCACCAACCCGAGGGCACCGAGGATCAGCACGCCGAGCAGGGCAAGCGCGATGAGGAGGTATTCCGTCATGCCGAAATCCTGTCAGATGGCGGCGACGGCGTCTTCGCCACCGCGCCCGACGGGGGTGCGAGCTGCGGGTACGCTCGCGCCAGCCCAGGGGTGGCCACGCCGCCGTCCGGGTAGAAATGACGAGGTTCGTTCGCCCTGGAGGAGGTCCCCGTGCCGGCTCCCCGCCTGCTCATCGGCCCGCTGCTGCGCCGGGTCGTCGGCACGCGGGCGACGGTCTGGGTGGAGACCAGCGCGCCCGCGACGGTCCGGGTCCGCACGGCCGACGGCGCCGAGGGCACGGCGGCCACATTCTCCGCGTACGACCACCACTACGCGATCGTCGTGGTCGAGGCGCTCACCCCGGACAGCGCGACGACGTACGAGGTACTGGTCGACGGCGAGGTGGCCTGGCCGGCGCCGGGCGGCGGGTTCCCGCCCAGCCTGATCCGCACCCGCGCGGCCGACGACCGGGAGCAGCCGGTGCGCCTGGTCTTCGGCTCGTGCCGGGAGACCACCCAGCACGCCACGGCCCGCCGGCTGCCCCCGGACGCCCTCGACGCGTACGCCCGGCGGCTGATGGCCGAGCCGGACCGCGCCGCCGCCCTGCCCGACCTGCTGGTGCTGCTCGGCGACCAGGTCTACGCCGACGAGACCTCGCCCACGGTGCGGCGGTTGCTCAGGCGGCGCCGGCGGCGGCCGAAGGGTGCGCCCGCGACGCAGGTGGTCAGCTTCGACGAGTACACCAAGCTGTACCTGGAGTCGTGGCGCGACCCGGAGATCCGGTGGCTCTTCTCCACCGTGCCGAGTGTGATGATCTTCGACGACCACGAGATCATCGACGACTGGAACACCTCGGCGAGCTGGCGGGCCGGTATGCGGCGGCAGCCGTGGTGGGCCGAGCGGATCGCCAGCGGGCTGGCCTCGTACTGGGTCTACCAGCACCTGGGCAACCTCGCGCCGGACGAGATCGCGGCCGATCCCGTCTACGCCAGGGTCACCGCCGCCGGGGCGGACGCCACCGGGGTGCTGCGCGGGTTCGGCGCCCGGGTGGACGCCGAGGCCGACCTGGCCCACGACACCGAGAGGTGGCGGGCCGTGCAGTACCAGTGGAGCTACGCCCTGGACCTGGGGCGCACCCGGCTGGTGATGCTGGACAACCGGTGCAGCCGGGTGCTGGAGGCGGGCAACCGGGCGATGCTGCCACCCGGCGAGTGGTCCTGGTTCCTCGACCGGGCGCACGGGGCCTACGACCACCTGGTGGTCGGCGCGTCGCTGCCCTGGCTGCTGCCGCCGGGCATCCACCACGTCGAGGCGTGGAACGAACGGCTGGCCGACTCCCGCCACCGCCGGGTGGCCGGGTTCGCCGAGCGGCTGCGCCGCGCGCTGGACCTGGAGCACTGGGCGGCCTTCCGGCGGTCCTTCGACGCCCTCGCCGCGCTGTTCGCCCGCATCGGCAGCGGCCCGCCCGGGAGCACCGGGGACCGGGTCGGGGCGGGCCCGGCGTACCCGCCGCCGGCGTCGATCAGCATTCTCGGCGGCGACGTGCACCACTCGTACGTGGCTCGCGCCCGCTTCGACGACCCGGCCGTGCGCACCCCCGTGCACCAGCTCACCTGCTCGCCGATCCACAACCAGGTGCCGGCCGCCATGCGCCCGCTGATGCGGCTCGGCTGGTCGCCCGGCCCGGCCGGGGCCGCCCGGGCACTCGCGCGCTCGGCCGGGGTGCGCCGCCCGAGCGTGCGCTGGCGCAAGCTGGCCGGCCCGTACTTCGGCAACGCCGTGGCCACGCTGACCCACCGGGGCCGGTCGGCCGAGGTGACGATCGAGGGCACCACCGGCGACGGGCACCTGCGACCGGTGGCCCGCCGCCGGCTCACCCCGGGCTCCTGATCCCGGCCCTCGCCGGGCCGCACCTCCGCGGGCCGGCGTTGCCGCGCCGTACCCTGGCGTCCGTGGAGGATCACCTGCCGGAGCCCCTGCGCGCCGTGGAGCACGAGGTGACGGCGCTGCTGCGCCGGGGGCGGGTGCTCTCCTGGGAGATCGCCCGCGAGGTCCACCCCGACCTGGAGCCGAACGCGTACGGGCTGCTGCTCTGGCTGCGCCGGTGCGACTCGGTGCGGCTGACCGACCTGGCCGCCCGGCTCGGCGTGGGCAAGGGCACGCTCAGCCGCCAGATCACCGGGCTGGAGGCGCTCGGGTTGGTCCGGCGCGACCCCGACCCGACCGACCGGCGGGCGTGGCGGCTCAGCCTGACCGAGGAGGGTCAGCGCCGGTTCGACGCCGCCCGGGCGTCCCGGCTCGGTTCGCTCCGGCGCACGCTGCGGAGCTGGCCGACGCGGGACGTGGAGGAGTTCGGCCGGCTGCTGCGCCGGTTCAACGACGCCCTGGACTGAGCTCCCCTCCCCGCGCCCACTGCCCGGTTCGGGCACGGGAATAGGTTCGGGTCGGCGCATGTTGTTGCTTCGGGCAACCAGTTGGGCCACGCCCCGCCGGCGGGCCGGATCGAGCAGGAGCCGGTGGAGGCCGTGGTCCGCACCGGCGGGCAGGGCTGAGGGGGCGGACATGGGCGTACGAGAGCCGGTGGACCGGGAGGAGTACGGGCCGGAGGCGCGGCCGCTGCCGTTCGAGCGCGGCACGGACGGGCCCCGGGTGGTGCTGGTCGGCGTGGACGGCAGCCGCACCTCGCTGCGCGCCGCCGCGTACGCGGCCGGGCTGGCACGCCGGCAGGGCTCCGGGCTGGTGGTGGTCTTCGTCAGCTCCCCGGCCGCCTACCCGGCCATGCTGTCCGGAATGGTGGCCGGGGTCGTCCAGCAGACGCACGACGAGCTGGCCGCCGAGTTGCGCGAGGAGTGCCGGCGCGGCGCCGAGGAGCTGGGCCTGCCGGTCACGTTCCTGTGCCGGCGCGGGGACGCGTACACCGAGCTGTGCGCGGCGGCGGACGAGACCCGGGCGGACCTGGTGGTGGTCGGCTCCTCCGAGCAGGCCGGCCACCGCCTGCTGGGCTCCGTCGCCACCCGCCTGGTCCGCACCGGCCGCTGGCCGGTCCTCGTCGTCCCGTAGCGCTTCCGGTACGGCAGGGACCCGCCCAGCACCCGCCGGTAATCCGGTCGCGGGGTGTCGTACCCGGCGGCCAGGATGGCCGGATGACGTGGACAGCACCGGAGATCACCCGGGAAGACGAGCCGACGGTCGGCGACGAGCGCACCATGCTCGAGGGCTGGCTGGATTACCACCGGCAGACCCTGCTGCACAAGTGCGCCGGGCTGACCGCCGAGCAGTTGCGGACGCCGAGCGTGGAGCCGTCCGGGCTGACGCTGCTGGGCCTCGTCCGGCACATGGCCGAGGTGGAGGCCTGGTGGTTCCGCGAGAACTTCGCCGACCAGCGGGTCGACTGGCCGTACTTCACCCGGGAACAGCCGGACGCCGACTTCGACGTCAGCGCCGCCGACGCCGAGGCCGACTTCGCGACGTACCACCGGGAGGTGGAGCTGGCCCGGGCCGCCGCGGCCGGCCGCACCCTGGACGAGACGTTCACCGAGGTCGGCCCCAAGCGCCGGACGTTCAACCTCCGCTGGGTCTACGTCCACATGATCGAGGAGTACGCCCGGCACAACGGCCACGCCGACCTGATCCGGGAACGGATCGACGGCGTGACCGGCGACTAGGCTAGCCCGGGGCTAGCCCGGGGCTAGGCCGGGGCTAGCCCTGCGCGGGGGGCGGCGGGCCGGCATCCGGCGCGGAACAGGGCGCCGGTACCGGGAAGGGGGCCGGCGGCGGGCGACCGGAGGAGCCGTCAGGCGCTGCCCAACTCGCGGGGCAGGCAGGCCGGGGAACACCTGCGGCAGGCGGGTCGCGGTGTCTGGGAGCCGATCCAGATCGGGATGGGGCAGAACCGCGAGCAGCGCCCGAAGGGCTGACCGCCCCGGGGCAGGTCGGGGGCAGCCCCCAGTTCATGGTGGTGTGGGAGAATGCTCCTGCTCAGAGCCGCACCGCCCGGCTACGCGATTCGCCCTGGCCCCCGCGCCAGAAGGGGCGCGCGGGGGCCTCCACGGCCGTCAGTTGGTGCTATACCAGTAGTAGGCCCCCCAAGCCCCCGAGCCCGAGGTCCGGAACACGTTGTGGTTGCCCGAGTGGATCCACGTCTCGCCCAGCAGGCGCCAGGAGCCGGAAGAGACGGCCCACACCTTGACAGGCTCATAGCTACCGGCGGCGAGCGTTTTGCTCCAACATGTGCCCGGCCGCACCCCGAAGCTAGTCATGCCTCGGTGGGGGAACTCCAGGTACGCGTTGTAGCCGCCTCCCTTGTTGCAGATTCCGGTCCGGTTGGTGGTCGCCGCACTTGCCGGCGGCGCGGCTGTGGCCAACCCTGCCAGGACCATGACGCCGATCAAGACCGGTCGCCACATCTTGCGCATGCGAGTCAAAGCTGTCATCCGGGCCTCCTAGGGCCTTGTAGGGGGACGATGCCGTGGATAAGTCACGCCTGACGCGCGTAACGCGCTTCCTATGGGTGAACGGATGCGTCCCGGTGGTTGGTTCACCGAACGTCTACGACGTCGGTCTCCGCGCCTGTCGGAGCGGGCTGGTGAGCCACAGCGATCTTCGAGAGTGCCGCCGGGACGAGGGCGGCCGGCTACCAGTCCCGCAATGGCGAGAATGGTGTCTTCAAAGTGTTCTCGGCGTCCGATGTAGCGTTGCAGCGGTCGCCACTGCTTCGGTTGCACGATGGCGTGTTCCACGCAGATCCGTTGTGATGACTGCATGTCGGGCGTTGTCGTACTCGGTATGTTGGGTTTCGTCGGCGTCCTTGCGTGGTCGCTTCGGTGGGGCGCTGACCTGGTCGGGGAAGTCCCGGGCCAAGCCCTGGTAGCCGGAGTCCACCTGGGCCTTTGACCTTCGGATACTGCCGCAGCGGGTCTTCCACGCGCCGGGGCGCGCTCAGCCCTGCGTCGGCTCCAGCGCCGCCCGCAGGTAGCGCAGCCCCTCCGGCCCGCTCCACCGGTACGCGGACAGCCCGGCGGCCCGCGCCCCGCTGACCGCCCGGTCCTCGTCGTCGACGAACAGCACCTGCTTCGGGGGCGTCCCCAGCGCCTCGCAGGCGGCCCGGAAGTACGCCGGGGCCGGCTTGTGCACCCCGACCGCCGAGGAGTTGACCACCACGTCGAACTCGCCGACGAGGCCGAGCGCGGCGAGGTCGGCGTCGAGCAGGTCGGTGGCGTTCGTGCCCAGCCCGACCGTCACCCCGGCGGTCCGCACCTCGCGGACGAACGCCAGCACGTCCGGGTCCACCTCGCCCCGGTACTGCTGCCACTCCCGCACTGCCGCGCGGGCGCGGTCTGCGCCCACCGACGGGGTCAGCGCGTCCGCCACGCTGCTCATCCACTGGGCGTGGCTGACCTGCCCGGTGAGCACCGGCTGGAGCAGCCCCCAGGACATGGCGATCTCGCCGAGTACGCCCTCGGTGAGCCCGTACTCCCGCTCGACGCCGGCCGCGACCGCCGGGTCCCAGCGCCGCAGCACACCGTCGAGGTCCAGCAGAAGCGCCGTGGCACGTTCCCGACTCACTCGTTCTTCTCCCGCTCGTCGTCGGCCCGGTTGAGCCGCTGGCTGATCACCTGGGTGACCCCGCTGCGCATGGTCACCCCGTACAGGGCGTCGGCGATCTCCATCGTCCGCTTCTGGTGGGTGATGACGATCAGCTGACTCTTCTCCCGCAACTGTGCCAGCAGGGTGATCAGCCGGCCGAGGTTGACGTCGTCGAGGGCCGCCTCGACCTCGTCCATGATGTAGAACGGGCTGGGTCGGGCGCGGAAGATCGCCACCAGCATGGCCACCGCGGTCAGCGACCGCTCGCCGCCGGAGAGCAGCGACAGCCGCTTGATCTTCTTGCCGGGCGGGCGGGCCTCGACCTCGACGCCGGTGGTGAGCAGGTTCTCCGGGTCGGTCAGCACGAGCCGCCCCTCGCCGCCGGGAAACAGGACGGTGAAGACCTGCTCGAACTCCCGGGCGGTGTCCTCGAACGCGCTGGCGAAGACCTCCAGGATCCGGTCGTCGACGTCCTTGACCACGGTGAGCAGGTCCCGGCGGGTGGCCTTGAGGTCCTCCAGCTGCTCGGAGAGGAACTTGAACCGCTCCTCCAGCGCCGCGAACTCCTCCAGCGCCAGCGGGTTGACCTTGCCGAGCAGGACCAGCTCCCGCTCCGCCTTGGCGGCCCGCTTCTCCTGCACCGGCCGCTCGTAGCGGACCGGCTCGGGCACCGGCAGGCCGTCCCGCTCGGCCGCGGCCAGGTCCGCCTGCGTCGGCGGTACGGGCTGGTGCGGCCCGTACTCGGCGACCAGCGTCTCCACGTCCAGGCCGAAGTCCTCGGCTGCCTTGGCCTCCAACTGCTCGATGCGCAGCCGCTGCTCCGCGCGGGCCACCTCGTCCCGGTGCACCTGGCTGGTCAGCCGCTCCAGCTCCGCGCCGAGGCGCTTCGCCGCGCCGCGTACCTCGGACAGCTCGGCCTCGCGGGCGGCGCGTTCGCGCGCCACGGCGTCGCGGTGCTCCTCGGCCCGCGCGATGGACACGGCGAGCCGGGTCAGCGCCTCCCGGGCGCCGCCGACCACGGCCCGGGCGATCCCGGCGCCCCGGGCGCGGGCCGCCCGGCGGGCCGCCGCGCGCTCCCGCGCGGCCCGCTCGGCGGTGGCCTGCCGGCGCAGGGAGTCGGCCCGGCCGGCGATCGAGGAGACGCGCTCCTCCGCGGTACGCACCGCGAGCCGGACCTCCATCTCGTTCTGCCGGGCCTGCGGCACCATCGCGGCCAGTTGGTCGCGCTCCTCCGTGGACGGCTCGGCGTCGAGCGGGGTGGCCTCGGCCAGCCGCAGCCGCTCCTCCAGCTCGGCGAGTGCCTGGAGGTCCCGCTCCCGGGCGGCCTCGGCGCGGGCCCGGGACTCGCCGAGCCGGTCGGTCTCCGCCTTCGCCGACCGGGCCGCCGCGCCCAGCTCGGCGAGCCGGCGGGCGGCGGCGTTGCGGTGGCTCTCGGCCTCCCGCTTGGCGGCGGCGGCGTGCTGGACGGTCTCCTTCGCGGCGGCCACCTCGGCGCGCGCCTCGACCAGCTGCTCGCGCAGCTCGACGGCCGTCCGCTCCGCGGCGAGCCGGTTGGCCCGGGCCTCCTCGACGGCGGCCTGCACCTCGATGAAGCTGGGCGCCTTGGCCGACCCGCCGGCCGCCGCGTACGCGCCGACGACGTCGCCGTCGGGGGTGACCGCCCGCAGCTCCGGGTTGCCGGCCACCAGCTCGGACGCTGCGGCCAGGTCGTCGACCAGCACCACGTCGCGCAGCGCCCGGTGGACGGCGGGGCGGATCGCCGCGGCGCACTCGACCAGGTCCGGGGCCCAGCGGGCGTCGTCGGGCAGCTTCGGGCGCAGCGCGTCGGCCGGCCCGTCCATGCCCGGGCCGGCGGGGCTGCCGACCAGCAGGCCGGCCCGGCCGGCGTCGGAGATCTTCAGCAGCCGCATCGCCTCGACGGCCTCGTCGACCCCGCTGACCGCCACCGCGTCGGCGAGCCCGCCGAGCGCGGCGGCGAGGGCGGCCTCGTGGCCGGGGGCGACGGTGAGCAGGCCGGCCAGGCTGCCGAGCAACCCGGGTACGTCGCCGGCGCGGGCGAGCAGGGCTCCCGCGCCGTCCTTGCGGCGCAGGCCGATGGACAGCGCCTCCTCGCGGGCCTTCCAGGTGGCGGCGTCCTTCTCGGCGGCCCGCTCGGCGTCGGTGAGGGACCGGACGGCGGCCTGCGCCTTCTCCTGGACGGCCACCGCCTCGGCGTGCCGCGCGTCGAGATCGGCGTTGTCGCGGTCGGCCTCGGTGGACTGCTCGGCGACCGCGTCCAGTTCGGCCTGCGCCTGCTCGGCGCGGGCCAGCGCATCGGCATGCGCGGCGGCGAGCCGCTCGATCTCCTCCCCGGCGCTGGTGGTGCGGGCCCGGGCCGAGTTGACCTGCCCGGTCAGCCGGGCCAGCCCCTCCCGCCGGTCGGCGATCGCCTTGGCCGCGGCGACCAACTCGCGCTCGGCGGCGGCGAGCTGGCGTTCCAGCTCCTGCCGGTGCTCCACCGCCTCGGCCAGCCGGATCTGGTCGTCGGTGAGCGCCGCCCGCAGCTCCTCCTCCTGCTCGCGGACCCGCTCCGCCTCCGTCTCCAACTGGTCGGGGTCGCGGCCCGGGCGCTCGTCGTCGGTGCCGGCGCTGAGGTGGCGCAGCCGCTCCAGGGCGAGCTGCTCGATCGAGCGGAACCGCTCCTGGAGGGCGGAGAGCTTGTACCAGGTGTCCTGGGCGGCGGCGAGCAGCGGCGCGTCCTCGGCGAGGGCGGCCTCCAGCTCACCGAGCCGGGCCTGGACCTCGGTGTGCTCCGCCTCGACCTGCTCCCGCCGCTCGCGCAGGGCGCTCTCGTCGGCGATCTCCCTGTCGAGCGTGGCGCGCAGGGTGGCCAGGTCGTCGGCGAGCAGCCGGAGCCGGGCGTCGCGCAGGTTGGCCTGGATGACGGCGGCCCGGCGGGCCACCTCGGCCTGCCGGCCCAGGGGCTTGAGCTGGCGGCGCAGCTCGGCGGTGAGGTCGGTGAGCCGGTTGAGGTTGGTCTGCATCGCGTCGAGCTTCCGCAGCGCCTTCTCCTTGCGCTTGCGGTGCTTCAGGACGCCGGCCGCCTCCTCGATGAACGCCCGCCGGTCCTCCGGCTTGGCGTGCAGCATGCCGTCGAGGCGGCCCTGCCCGACGATGATGTGCATCTCCCGGCCGATGCCGGAGTCCGACAGCAGCTCCTGGATGTCGAGCAGCCGGCAGGAGTCGCCGTTGATCTCGTACTCGCTCTCGCCGGAGCGGAACATCCGGCGGGTGATGGAGACCTCGGTGTACTCGATCGGCAGCGCGCCGTCGGTGTTGTCGATCGTGAGGGTGACCTCGGCCCGGCCCAGCGGCGCCCGCCCGGCGGTGCCGGCGAAGATCACGTCCTCCATCTTGCCGCCGCGCAGCGCCTTGGCGCCCTGCTCGCCGAGCACCCACGCGATGGCGTCGACGACGTTGGACTTGCCGGAGCCGTTCGGGCCGACCACGCAGGTGATCCCCGGCTCCAGCTTCAGCGTCGTCGCGGAGGCGAAGGACTTGAACCCCTTCACCGTCAGGCTCTTGAGATACACCTTCTCGATCCTCGTCCGGTGGCCACCGTACCGTCGCGGGCTGCGCGGACCTGGTAAACCCGCAGACTAACCCGGGACCGCCGGGGGCCCGGCACGCGACCCGCCCCGGTGCCGCCCGCCGGTGCCGCCGGGCCGCCCGTACCGGCCTTTCCCGGTACGGATCGGACGTGCTCAAGAACACTGTCCTCGGTCAATGACCACTTCGCCGGGGGCGGCCCTCGGCCAATGACGAACAGATCAACGGGCGACATGATCGGGAAATGGCGACCGGGAAGGGCCCGGACATGGCTGCGCGCCGGCACGAAAGTGTCGGCGCGCGATTTTGCGTGGTGCGATTCAGTTATCGGACAACCGGCGGATCAGGTCAGCGCCGGCTCGGCCAGACGGAGGAGGTCGTCCGCCTCCGCCGCGGCCGCTGCCAGCCGATCATTCTCGGCGCGCAGACGCGTGATCTCGAACTCCAGTGCCTGAACCCTGGACCGCAGTCGGGTGACCTCGTCGAGCAGACGCCGATCGGGCGCTGCACCTACGTGGCCGTAGAGGGCCTTCGCCATGCTGACTCCTTGATATGCGCTGCCGGAAAGGCCGGCCAACGCGCGCCCACTCGTTCGCGACTACCATTCCCAGCGATTCTGGGCACGGCCGGGCGCGACTGGCGACAACTCCATATTGAGCCGACACCCCCTCCTTCGTCAAGTTCCCACAGGCCGTAGATCATCTCCACGTCGGCCTGTCCGCTTGCCGGGGGCTGCCGTAAGGCTCGGACACGCTCTGTCCGGACACCTTTACTGTACGCCGGGGATCTCCGGAACGGAGCCCCACGCGAGCCGCCTTCGCCTTAACTCTTTCTTAGCCACGTTGCCGCAGGTCACGGCGCACCCGTACGGTCAGCCCGGCCCGCAACCGACCCCTGGGAGGCAGAGGCGTGTACGGCTGGACCGACGGAGACGACCCCGAGAACGCCCGCCGGCGGCAGGCGCCCCCGGCCGACGAGCCGGCCTGGCTGACCGACCGGCCGGCGCCCCGGTCGGCGTACCTGTTCGGGGACGAGCCCGACCAGCCGGACGACCGGCGGCGTCGCGACGAGCCTCGGCGCGAACCCGCGGACCACCCGTGGGCCGACCGGCGGCGATCCGACCAACCGCCGGCCGACCGGGCCGGCGAGCAGCCGTGGGGCGGCTGGCTCACGGAGCAGCAGGCGGGCGACCAGCGCGCGGCGCAGCCCTGGACGGAGCAGACCGCCGAGCCCTGGCGGCAGCCGGACGCCGAGCCCTGGCGGCGCGAGCCCACCGCGCAGTGGCGGCCCGAGGAGGAGTCGGGGCAGGGCCGGACCGAGTCGTGGCGGCCCGAGGACGAGTCGGGGCAGGCCCGGACCGAGTCGTGGCGGCCCGAGGACGAGTCGGGGCAGGCCCGGACCGAGTCGTGGCAGCCCGAGGGGGGATTTTGGCAGCCCGAGGGCGAGCCGTGGCGGGACCGCCCGACCGGGCGGTGGGACGCCGGGCCGGCGCGGGAACCGTCGGCCTGGCCCGCCGATCCGGACGTGGCGGAGCAGACCCGCCTGCTCCCGGTCGCCGGCCCCGGCGGGCCCGAAGTCGCCGGTCCCGGCGGGCCCGGAGTCGGCGGGCCCGGAGTCGGCGGGCAACCGGTCGACGTCGCGGTGCATCGCGTCGGCGGGGCCGGGGACGCCCCGGCCGACGGGGAACGCCGGCACGGTTCGGCCCGCCGGGTGCCGCGGCGGCTGCTGATCGGCGGCGCCGCGGCGGCGGCCACGCTGCTGGTCAGCCTCGGCGTCGGCACCCTGGCCCTGCCGGGCCGCGACGACGCGGGAACCGACGCGGCCGCGGTCGACGACTTCGCCGCCGCCGCTCCCGTCGTACCCGACGAGGCGTCGGCGTCGGCCGATCCCCTGCTCGCCCCCTCGCCCAGCGCCGCGCCGACCAGCGCCCGCCCTCCCCCACGCCGAGCCGCGCGGTCAGGCCGGCGCCGGCGCCCAGCCGGACCACGGCCGCGTCGCGGGCCAGCGCGGCACCACGCCCGCCGCGCCCCGCACCACTGCCCCGACCGTGAAGGGCGTCAGCGCCCAGGCGCAGGAGGTCGTCGACCTGGTCAACGCCGAGCGGGCCAAGGCCGGCTGCGCCGCGCTGAAGATCGACGACAAGCTGATGACCGCCGCGCAGCGGCACAGCCAGGACCAGGCCGACCACCGGAAGATGTCGCACGACGGCAGCGACGGCAGCGACGTCGGCGACCGCCTGGACCGCGTCGGGTACACCTGGCGGGCGTACGGGGAGAACGTCGCCTGGAACCAGCGGACCCCGGCCGCGGTGATGGACGCCTGGATGAACAGCCCCGGTCACCGGGCGAACCTCCTCAACTGCTCCTTCACCGAGATCGGGGTGGGCGTCGCGACGAGCAACGGGCCGTACTGGACGCAGGACTTCGGTACTCCGCGCTGAGGCGCGTCGCGCGGGGGGCGGCACTCGTTGAACCGGGTGAGGTACGCCGGGACGGGCGTGGACACGTCACGGTGGGCGTACCCGATCGGGTGGCCGGGCGCCGCCCGCGACCCGGGAGCTGCCGATGCGGATCCGGCTGCCGTCGCCCAGTGGCGGGCACGGTCCGCGCCGGACGCTGCGCTCGCTCGTGGCGCTCGCGCTGCTCGCCTCGGCGGGCGGCTGCCGGGTGGAGTGGACGCCGCCGGGGGCGCCGACCCCGTGGCCGACCGAGTCTGCCCGACACTGGCGCTGGCAGTGGCAGCTCAGCGGGCCGCTCGACACGGGCGTGGACGCGGACGTGTTCCTGCTCGACGGGCTGCGTACCACCGCCGCCGAGACGTCCGCGCTGCGCGCCCGCGACCGCCGGCTGGTGTGCCAGGTGAGCGTCGGCGCGTACGCCCGGACGGACCCGGACGCGGACCGCTACCCGGCGGCGGTGCGCGGCGCCGCGGCCGGACGGCCGGGCGTACGGTGGGTGGACGTGCGGCGGTGGGAGGTCCTGCGGCCGATCCTGGCGGACCGGTTCCGGCTGTGCCGGGGCAAGGGCTTCGGCGCGGTGGCCCTCGCGGACGCCGACGGGTACGCTCGCCGGCCCGGCTTCCCCCTCGACTTCGACGACCAGGTGCTGTTCAACCGGCGGGCCGCCCAACTGGCCCGCTCCCTGGATCTCTCCCCGGGGCTGCTGAACGACCTGCCGCAGGTGGCGTCGCTGGCACCGGACTTCGACTTCGCGGTGAACGAGGAGTGCGTCCGGCTGCGCGAGTGCGACCGGCTGCTGCCGTTCGCCGACGCGGGCAAGCCGGTGTTCCACGTCGAGTACGCCGGTGACCCGGCGGACTTCTGCGTGACCACGGTCGGCTACGGCTTCGTGTCGATGCGCAAGACCCGCGACCTGACCGCCTGGCGAGCCCCCTGCCCATCCGCCCCCTGACGCACCCCCGCCCCTCCCCGCCCCCGCCCCTCCCCCGCCCCCTCCCCCTCCCCCTCCCCCTCCCCCTCCCCCGCGATCTTGCACTTCTGGCCCCTTTTTCGCGGCCTTCGCCGGCTTTGTCCGGGCCGAAACTGCAAGTCACCCGGTCTTTTCGGGACGCCTCGCAGGCGTGAAAATGGTGGACAGGTCACCCGCCGACGCCGATCGATCTTGGTCTAGTTGAGGCCGTCTGCAAGTCTGGCACCGGGGCCCGGACTCTTGTGGGTCACGCACTGTTGCTTCGAGCACGCCGGTCAGATTTTCGGTTCCCGACCGAGGCCCCCGGGCGACCTACCCACTGGTCGATCACGGTGAGGAGGGACGCGGGCGGATGCGCGGGTTACCCGAAGAGATCCCGGACGCTGACAGCGAGAAGGTCTGGGAGCGGGTGTGTGCGGTCGATGTGGCCAAGGAGTCGGGGATGGTGTGTACCCGGCTACCCGCCGCGGGTGGGCGGCGGGTGAGCCGGGTGTGGCAGGTGACGGCGACCACGAACGCGGTCAGTGACCTTGCCGCCGATCTGGTGGCGGCGGGGGTGGAGAAGGTCACCGTGGAAAGCACGTCGGACTACTGGCGGATCTGGTTCTACCTGTTCGAGGCAGCCGGGTTGGACGTGCAGTTGGTCAACGCCCGTGACGTCAAGAACGTGCCCGGGCGGCCGAAGACCGACAAGCTGGACGCGGTGTGGTTGGCCAAGCTCACCGAGAAGGGCCTGTTGCGGCCCTCGTTCGTGCCTCCGGCTCCGGTGCGGGTGTTGCGTGACTACACCCGGATGCGGGTGGATCTGGTCCGGGACCGGACCCGCTACTGGTCGAGGTTGGAGAAACTGCTTGAAGACGCCCTGATCAAGGTGTCGTCGGTGGCCTCCACCCTGCGGACGGTGTCGACGCGGGACATGGTTGAGGCGTTGATCGCCGGTCAACGTGATCCGGCGACCCTCGCCTCGCTGGCCCACGGAGCGCTGCGCCGCAAACGCAACGCCCTCATCGAGGCACTCACCGGCCGCTTCGACGACCATCACGGCGAGTTGGCCCGGATCCTGCTCGACCAGATCGACCGCCTCGACACCGAGATCGCGAAACTCACCACACGGATCGGGCAGATACTCGACGACATCGACCCACCCTCCCAGCCGGGCGGCGGCGACGGCGACACCCCGGCGCCAGACGCCCCGCGGCGCCTGGCCGAGATCCCGGGCATCAGCACCGAGTCCGCGCAACTGATCATCGCCGAGATCGGTCTGGACATGACACGGTTCCCCACCGCGGCGCACCTGGTGTCCTGGGCGAAGCTGTGTCCGCGCACCATCCAGTCCGGTACCAGCCTCACCGCGGGCAAGACAGGCAAAGGCAATCCGTACCTCAAAGGCGCCCTCGGTATGGCCGCAGCCACCGTCGCCCGCGGCAAGGGAACGTTCCTGTCCGAACGCTACCGGCGTCTGGTCACACGTCGAGGCAAAGGCAAGGCCAAGGTCGCCGTCGCCCGCTCCATCCTCGTGATCATCTGGCACCTGCTCAACGACCCAACCGCCCGTTACCACGATCTCGGCGCCGACTTCCACGAACGCCGTATCAACACCACCCGGAAGATCAACAGCCTGGTCCGGCAACTCGAAGCCCTCGGCCACACCGTCACCCTGCAACCGACAACCTGACCCCACACCCCCACCCCGCCCGGGCTGGCCATCAACACCGGGCCAGCCCACCGCGCCCAAAACCCGTCGTGGTACAGGTCATTTACCGGTCAGATCGCGGTGGGGTGGGGGCGGGGGGCGGGTGCCCGGACGTCGGTCAGCGGGTGGCGAGCAGTTCCGGGGCGGGTGGGGCGGGTGGGGCGGGTGGGGCGGGTGGGGCGGGTGGGGCGGGTGGGGCGGGCGGACGGGCCCGCAGGAAGCGGGGCGCCCACCAGTTGGCGTCACCGAGCAGGGTCATCAGCGACGGCAGCACCACCGCCCGGATGATCGTGGCGTCGAGCAGGATCGCCGCCGCCAGGCCGACGCCGAGCTGCTTCATGTCGATCGTGCTCAGCGTCGCGAAGATCGCGAACACGCCGACCATCACGACCGCGGCGCTGGTCACCACGCCGGCCGAGGAGGTGATGCCGTACGCGACCGCCTCCCGGTTGCCCATCCCGGCGCGCACCCCCTCGCGGATCCGGCTGACCACGAAGACGTGGTAGTCCATCGACAGCCCGAGCAGCACCACGAACAGGAACAGCGGCAGCCAGGTCACGATCGCGTCCATCGAGGTGAAGCCGAGCGGCCCGGCCGCCCAGTCGCCCTGGAAGACCAGCACGAGCAGCCCGTACGCGGCACCGGCGGAGAGCAGGTTGAGCGCGATCGAGGTGAGCGCGACCACCACCGACCGGAACGTCCACGCCATCACGAGGAACGTCAGGGCCAGCACGAACGCCATCACCAGCGGCAGCTTCTGGCGGATGTGCGCGGCGTAGTCCTCGCTGTCGGCGACCCCGCCGCCGACGGCGTACTCGATGCCGGGGATACCACGCAGGGCGGCCGGCGCGAGGTCGTCGCGCAGTTCGTGCAGTGAGCGCACGGCCTCGTCGGTGCGGCTGGCGTACGGGGTGGCGACCTCCAGCACCGACACCCGGCGGTCGGCCGACACCTCGATCTTCGGGCCGTCCGCCTCGGCCGGGGCGAAGAGCGGGTCGGTGCCGGCCCGTCCGGCGAGGTCGGCCAGCGCCGCGCGTACCCGGTCGGCCTGCTCGGCGGGGGCGCGGACGGCGACCGTGTGGCTGGTGCCGGTGCTGGGAAAGGCGGTGATGAGCCGGTCGTACGCCTGCATGGCCGGCGTGGTGCGGGGCAGGTCCTCCATGCCGGGGAACTTCAGCTTCATGCCGAGCGCCGGGGCGGCCAGGGCGAGCAGCAGTCCCACCGACACGACCAGGGTGGCCAGGGGCGCCCGCAGCGCCGGCCGGAGCACCGCCGGCCAGAACCGGGGGCGCGCCGGACGGCCGTCCGGGCCGGTGCGGGGCGCGGTGAGCCGCCACAGCAACGGCACCCGGGGCCGGCCGACCCAGCGGCCGAGCTTGGCCAGCAGCGCCGGGAGCACGGTGAGCGAGCCGATGACCGCGACGGCGACCACGAGGATCGAGCCGACCGCGAGGGACGAGAAGACCGCGTCGTCGACGAGCAGCAGCCCGCCCATCGAGATGATCACCGCGAAGCCGGAGACCACCACGGCGTGCCCGGAGGTCTCCGCCGCGATCTCCACGGCGTCCAGCCCGGACCGGCCCTTCGCCCGTTCCTCCCGCTCGCGGCGCACGTAGAACAGCGAGTAGTCCACGCCGACCGCCATGCCGATCAGCAGGATGACGCTGGCGGTGGTGTCGGTCGCCGGCACCAGGTGGGAGGCGATGGTGGACAGCCCCATCGCGGCGGCGACCGAGGAGAGCGCCAGCAGCACCGGCACGCCCGCCGCGATCAGCGCGCCGAACGCGACGACCAGGATGGCCAGGGTCACGGGCAGGCTGAGCAGTTCGGCCCGTTTGAAGTCCTCGCCCAGGGTGTCGTCGAGCGCCTTGCCGATCGACGGCCCGCCGACCTGCTCGATCCGCAGTTGCGGGTGCGCCGCCTGCGCCGCCGCCGTCGCGTCGCGCAGCGGCTGCACCCGATCCGAGGCGGTCTCCGGGTCGCCGGACATGGTGACCGGCAGCAGCAGCGCGTCCCCGTCGCGCGAGGGCACCGGGGCCCCCACCCCGGCCACCCCCTCGACCAGCCGCAGCCGGGCCGTGGCGTCGTCCGCGGCGGTCTTGGCCGCGGCCGGGTCCAGCTTTCCGGTGCGCGGCGTGATGAGCACGTTCTCCAGCGCCGGGTCGTGGAAGTCGCCGTCGGCGACGATCAGCCCGGCCCGCCCCGCCTCCCCGACCGCCTGGTCGGGCTTGCTGGCCTCGTTCAGCCCGGCGGCGTTCCCCCCGACGAAGCACACCGCCACGAACACCGCCCACAGGGCGATCGCCCGCCACGGATGCTCCGCGCTCCACCGTGCCAGCCGCACGGTCACCGGCCGCCTGCCCATACCCGGATCCCCCTCCTCGCCGACCCGTCTGGCCGGTCGGTGCCGACGTTAGGCAGCGGGCGGCGCGGGGACATCCGGGTCCGGCCCCGGCTCGTCCCGGAGGTCGTGGGGAGGCGGCCGCTCGGCCCACCGATCCGCACCAAAGGGATGGAATACGCCTGAACGGACCGGGTCGGGCGCGGCACGCCGGCCCCGTCCCGGAACTTCCCCGGGTCAGCCCCGGAGCGCCCCTCGGGGCCGGGGCTGGCAGCGCGGGCAACTGTACGAGGAGCGGTTCATGAACGCCTCCCGGCGCATCGGCGCCCCGCACCGTCGGCACGGCTCGCCCTCCCGCCCGTACGCGTTCAGGGAACGGTCGAAGTAGCCGCTCTCGCCGTTGACGTTGACGTAGAGCGCGTCGAAGCTGGTGCCGCCCTGGGTGATCGCCTCGCCGAGCACGTCCCGGACGTGGCCGAGCAGCCGCAGCGCGGCCGGCCGGGTCAGCGCGTCGGTCGGCCGGGCGCCGTGCAGCCGCGCCCGCCACAGCGCCTCGTCGGCGTAGATGTTGCCCACCCCGGAGATCAGGGTCTGGTCGAGCAGCGCCCGCTTGATCTCCGTACGCCGCCGGCGCAGGGCGGCGACGAAGGCGGCGTCGGAGAACTCCGGGTCCATCGGGTCCCGGGCGATGTGCGCGATCTCGGCGGGCAGCTCGGCCCCGCCGACGGACACCGCCAGCCCGCCGAACGTGCGCTGGTCGACGAAGCGCAGCTCCGGGCCGTCGTCGCCGAACCGGAACCGCACCCGCAGGTGCAGCTCGTCGGCGGCGGCGGGCGGCTGGAGCAGGAGCTGGCCGGACATGCCGAGGTGCCCGACGATCGCGTCGCCGCTGTCCAGCGGCAGCCACAGGTACTTGCCGCGGCGGCGTACCTCGCGCACCGTCCGCCCGGCCAGCACGTCGACGAAGTGCGCCGGCCCGGGCAGGTGCCGCCGGACCGCCCGGGGGTGGCGGACCTCCACGGCGGCGATCCGCCGCCCGGGGACCCACCGGGCCAGGCCCTGCCGGACGGTCTCGACCTCGGGCAGCTCAGGCACGGCCGGCCTCGGCGTCCACCGGGTTGCCGGCGCCGTCCCAGGCCGCGCCGGCCGCCTCGGCGGCGTCCCGCCCGGCCTGCTCCCGCTCGGCCTGCGCCGTGAGCTCCCGCCACGCGGACTCGGCGGCCCGCTGCTCTGCCTCCTTCTTGCTGCGGCCCTCGGCCCCGCCGTAGCGGTTGCCCGCGACCACCACCCAGGCGGTGAACGTCTTGAGGTGGTCCGGCCCCGTGCCCTCGATGCGGTACTCGGGAACGCCCAACCCGAGGGCGGCGGTGAGTTCCTGGAGGCTGGTCTTCCAGTCCAGCGCCGCGCCCCGCCGGGCCGACTCGGCCATCAGCGGGTCGAACAGCCGGTGGATCACGATGGCGGTGGTGTCCAGCCCGTACTGGAGGTAGATCGCGCCCAGCAGGGCCTCCAGGGTGTCGGCGAGGATGCTCGCCTTGTCCCGCCCGCCGGTGCTCTCCTCCCCCTTGCCGAGCAGCAGGTACGCGCCGAGGCCGGCGGGGCCGAGGCCCGCGCCACGTCGGCCAGCGCCCGCATGTTGACCACGCTGGCCCGCAGCTTCGCGAGCTGCCCCTCGGGCAGGTCGGGGTGATTGTGGAAGAGCGCGGTGGTGATCACCACGCCGAGCACCGAGTCGCCGAGGAACTCCAGCCGCTCGTTGGTGGGCAGGCCGCCGTTCTCGTACGCGTACGAGCGGTGGGTCAGCGCCCGCTCCAGCAGGTCCGGCTCGATCGAGACGCCGAACGCCGCTTCGAGGTGGCCGACGGGTGCGCGCCGCCGCTTGTCGTTGGTCATGGTGCGGTTACCTTCTCGTTCGCGGCTGGGCGGCCCGCTGGGCACACCCGCCGACCGGCCACGGGGGGACGCGCCCCGCCGGGCCGGGACTGGACGGGTCGGGCGGTCACAGGCTCACCCCGGTGTCGGTGGTGCGTTCGGCGTGGTCGCCGGAGGACAGCCCGGCCTCGGGGGCGCCGCCCAACAGCGCGGCGACGGTGTCGGTGGCGCCGCGGCGCCAGAGGTGGGCGGCGAGGGCGATGCCGGAGGCGACGTCCTCGCCGCGCGCGGCGCCGTGGCACACCACCACCGTGCCGGCGACGCCGAGCAGGGCGGCGGCCCGGGGGGCGCCACCGCTGGCCGGCGGGCCGCCGGCCATCGCGTACGCGCCCTCGATCGCCTTGAGCAGCACGTTGCCGGTGAAGCCGTCGGTCACCACCACGTCGGCGCGGGTGCCGGAGGCCAGGTCGTACCCCTCGACGAAGCCGACGTAGCGCGCCCCGCAGGGTAGGGGGACGGCGGCGAGGGCGTGGTCGGCGGCTCGACGCAGCCGGTCGCCCTTCCCGGCCTCCGTGCCCACCGACAGCAGCCCCACCCGCGGCTCGGCGACGGCGTGCGCGACGGCCGCGTAGGCCGCGCCGAGCAGGGCGTGCCGGGCCAGAGTGGCCGGACCGGGCTCCAGGGAGCCGCCGACGTCGAGCAGGACCACCGGACCGGCGAGCGCCGGCAGGGTGGCGACCAGGGCCGGCCGCCGCACGTGCGGCCACCGGCCGAGGGCGAGGGCCGCGGCGGTCACGGTGGCACCGGTGGCGCCGGCGGAGACCGCCGCGTCGGCGATGCCGTCACGGACGGCGGTGACCGCCGACCGGACGGTGCTGTCGGCACGGGCGGCGACAGGATGGTCGGCCATGCCGACGGCGGAGCGCACCGGCCGGACCGTGACCCGGGCGCGCTGCGCCGGGTCGAGGGCACCGATCACCTCGTCGGCGGCCTCGGCCGGGCCGACGAGCAGCAGATGCAGGTCCGGGTCGGCGCGCATGGCCCGCAGAGCGCCGTCAACCACGACGGCGGGAGCGTCGTCCCCGCCGAGGAGGTCAACGGCGATCCGCGCGGTGCCCGGCTCCACCGGGACGCCGGCCGGAACTGGCCGGCCGGCGGCGGCCGGAGCCGGGACACCGGGCGATCGCCAGGATGCGCGCGTCACCCGACCAGGGGTCGGGGACGTCACTCGGCGTCCAGGTCAGACCTCGAGGACCTGGCGGCCGTTGTAGGTGCCGCAGACGGAGCAGGCGGCGTGCGGCAGCTTCGCCGACTTGCACTGCGGGCAGGCCACGGTCGCGACCGCCGCGGCCTTCCACTGCGCCCGGCGGGACCGGGTGTTGCTGCGCGACATCTTGCGCTTGGGGACGGCCACGGTTCTTACTCCTCTTTACGGGTCAGTTGCGACAGGCCCGCCCAACGCGGGTCGATCTGCTGGTGACTGTGGTCGGCCGGCAGATCATCCCAGTGCACCCCACAGTCGGGGCACAAGCCTGGGCAGTCCTCCCGGCAGAGCGGGTTGGTCGGCAGCGTCAGCACCACCGCGTCCCGCAGCACCGGCTCCAGGTCGATCAGATCGCCCTGCATCCGGCCCACCTCGTCCTCGTCGGTCGTGGTGTCCGTGGTGCTGTTCTCGTACGCGTACAGCTCCTGGATCCTTACGACCACCGAGTCGTCGATCTCGCGCAGGCAGCGGCTGCACTCGCCCTTGACGGGACCGCTGACGGTCCCGGAGACGAGCACCCCCTCGGACACCGACTCCAGCCTCAGGTCGAGGTCGAGGTCAGCGCCCTCCGGCACGCCGATCAACTCCACGCCGAGGTCCGCCGGTGCCGGCACGACCCGCTTGACCGTACGCAAGGCGCCAGGCCGACGCGGCAGGTCCCTCGTGTCGAGGACCAGCGGCGACCTGGGGTCGAGTGTGCTTGGCGAGTGTTTGGGCATAGTTAGACTCCGGCCGGTGAGGGGCCGACAAAAGAGGTTACCTGGGCGACCGCCGGACCGTCGAACCGGGGGCCGACGCCCGCCCCCGCCTGTCGGTCGCTGAGGTGCCGGTCAGAAGGGTAGCGGGCGCTCCGCCTCGTCGCCCGCGAAGGTGCCGATCTCACGCAGCGCGTGCATCTTGTCCCGGCCGCGCTCGATCGACGCGAGGGCCCGGGTGAGGAACTGCTCGAAGTTGGCCAAAGCGGTGTCGACGTAGTCGTCGACCTCCTCGCGCAGCCGCTGTGCCTCGGCCCGGGCCTCGGCGATGATCCGGGCGCCCTCGTGCTCGGCGGAGACCGTGATCTCGTTCACCGACACCAGCCGGGCGTGTTCCGCCTCACCCTCGCTGATGATCCGATCGGCCTCACGCTTACCGGCCTCCATGATCTTGTCCCGCTCCTCCAGCAGGGCGGCGGCCCGGCGCAGCTCGACCGGCAGCTCGGCGCGCAGTTCGTCGAGGGCGGCGATGACCTCTCCCCGGTCGAGCATGCAGTTGTTCCGGGACATCGGGACGGAGCGGGCCGTCTCCACCATGGCGATCAGTTCGTCGATGCGGTCGAGCGGGTCCACCGGTACCTCACTCCTGTCGTTCGTCAACCGACCTACATGATGCGGGTTGGGGCCCGGTTCCCGCTCCACCCATCATGTCGTGCCCGGGCGACAGGCCGGCGGCGCACCCCACCCGGCGCGTCGGGCGAGTCGCCCCGAACGGCCGGCGGGTCGGGCGGGTCGCCCGGAACGGCCGGCGGGTCGATCCGGCGTCAGGAGCGGGCGCCGGGGGCCAGCCGGGCCGTCAGCTCCTCGCGGACCCGGTCGGGAACGTGGGCGGAGACGTCGCCGCCCCACTTGGCCACGTCCTTGACCAGGCTGGAGGAGAGGAACGAGTAGAGCGGGTTGGTCGGCATGAAGAGCGTCTCGACGCCGGCCAGCCCGATGTTCATCTGGGCCATCTGGAGCTCGTAGTCGAAGTCGCTGACCGCCCGCAGGCCCTTGACCAGCACGCTGGCCTGCTGGGCGCGGCAGAAGTCGACCAGCAGCCCCTGGAAGGACTCGACCCGGACGTTGTCGTACGAGGCGGTCACCTCGCGGAGCATGTCGATCCGCTCCGCGACGGTGAACAGGCCGCTCTTCGACTGGTTCACCAGCACGCCGACGATCACCTCGTCGAAGAGTCGGGCGGCCCGCCCGATGATGTCGAGGTGTCCATTGGTCACCGGGTCGAAGGAGCCGGGACACACCGCACGTCTCATGATCGGCGACCGTACCAAAGGGTGGTCTCGCCGTACCGGCGGCCGCGCTCCCCGGTGATGCCAGGCACCCAGGCGACCGGCCCGCTCCGGCTCGACCGCTCCACCACCAGGAGGGCGTCCGGCGCCAGCCAGCCGTTGCCGGCCAGCGCGGCCAGCATCGCGGTGACGTCGGCGTCGGACACGGCGTACGGAGGGTCGGCGAAGACCACGTCGTACGGCCCGCCGTCCGGCCCGCCCGCCAGCACCGTGGACACCCGCCCGGTCACCAGCCGGGCGGCCGGGGCGGCCCGCAGCGCGGCGATGTTCTCCCGGATCACCCGGGCCGCCCGGGCGTCGGACTCGACCAGCAACACGTGCGCCGCGCCCCGGGACAGGGCCTCCAGCCCGACGGCCCCCGAGCCCGCGTACAAATCGGCGAAGCGCGCCCCCGCCAGGTCCAGGTCGGCCTGCACCGCGCTGAACAGCGCCTCCCGGACCCGGTCGGAGGTGGGTCGGGTGCCGGCGCCGGGGGGCGCGGCGATCCGCCGCCCGCCCAGCGTCCCGGCCACGATCCGGGTCACCGTGTGCTCCCGCTCATGCCCCTGACGCTACGCGACGCCCGGCCGCCCGACGGACACCCCGGGCCGCCATGATCACGCTCGCACACGGATGTAGTGGCCTCCCGGTCGGCGCGAGGCCACTACATCCACGTTCCTGCGCGACCTCGCGCGAGGCGGGCGCCGATCGGACGGATCAGCCCTTCTCCAGGTACTCCGCGCGTTCCTCGTCGACCAGGGCGGCCACCGAGGCGGCCAGCGCCGGGTGCCGCTCCAGCTCCCGGTCCTCCTCGACCAGGGCGATCGCCTCGGCGCGGGCGTCCCGGATCAGGTCGGAGTCGCGCAGCAGCGACAGCAGCCGCAGGTGCGAGCGGCGGCCGGACTGGGTGGCGCCCAGCACGTCGCCCTCGCGGCGCTGCTCCAGGTCGAGCTCGGCCAGCTTGAAGCCGTCCGTGGTGGACGCCACGGCGTCGAGGCGTTCCCGGGCCGGGGAGCCCTCGACGGCCTCGGAGACCAGCAGGCACAGCCCCGGCGCGGAGCCCCGGCCCACCCGGCCGCGCAGCTGGTGCAACTGGGAGACGCCGAACCGGTCGGCGTCGAGCACGATCATCACGGTGGCGTTGGGCACGTTGACGCCGACCTCGACGACCGTGGTGGCGACCAGCACGTCCAGGTCGCCGGCGGCGAAGGAGCGCATCACCGCGTCCTTCTCGTCGGCGGGCAGCCGGCCGTGCAGCACGCCGATCCGCAGCCCGTGCAGCGGGCCCTCGGCGAGCAGCGGGGCGACCTCGGTCACGGCGAGCGGGGGCCGCCGGCCGTTGTCGTCCTCGCGCGGGGTCTCCTCCTCCGACGCGGGGCCGTCACCGATCCGGGGGCACACGACGTACGCCTGGTGGCCCGCGGCGACCTCCTCGCGCAGCCGGCGCCAGGCCCGGTCGAGGAACGCCGGCTTCTCGGCGGCCGGCACCACGTGCGACGCGATCGGCGAGCGCCCCTGCGGGAGCTGGGTGAGCGAGGAGACCTCCAGGTCGCCGTAGACGGTCATCGCCACCGTGCGCGGGATCGGGGTGGCCGTCATCACCAGCACGTGCGGCGGCTGTTCGGCCTTCGCGCGCAGCGCGTCGCGCTGCTCGACGCCGAACCGGTGCTGCTCGTCGACCACGACGAGGCCCAGGTCGTGGAAGTCGACGCCCTCGTACAGCAGGGCGTGGGTGCCGAGCACGATCCCGGCCCGACCCTCGGCCACCTCGGCGAGCGCCCGGCGACGGGCCGCCGCGCCGAGCGAGCCGGTGACCAGCTCGACGCGGGTGGCGCCGTCGGCGGCGCCCAGCTCGCCGGCGCGGGCGAGCGGGCCGAGCAGGTCGAGCATGCCGCGGTGGTGCTGGGCGGCGAGCACCTCGGTCGGGGCGAGCAGCGCGGCCTGCCCGCCGGCGTCGACCACCTGGAGCATGGCCCGCAGGGCCACCACGGTCTTTCCGGAGCCGACCTCGCCCTGCAGCAGCCGGTGCATCGGGTGGGCGGTGGCCAGGTCGGCGGCGATCTCCGCGCCGACCGCCCGCTGGCCGGGGGTCAGCTCGTACGGCAGCCGCGCGTCGAACGCGTCGAGCAGGCCGCCCGGCTTCGCGGGGCGGGCCCGCGCCGGCCAGGCGGCGGCCCGGTGCTTGCGCTGCACGAGGGTGAGCTGCACGGCGAACGCCTCGTCCCACTTGAGCCGGCGGCGGGCCCGGTACAGGCCCTCCTTGCTGGACGGCCGGTGGATCTCCCGCAGCGCCGGGCCGATGCCGACCAGGTTGCGGGTGGCCCGGACGGTGGCCGGCAGCGGGTCGTCCGGCGGGGTGAACGTGTCCAGCACCACCCGGACGCAGCGGGCGATCACCCAGGTCGGCACTGCCGCCGCGGCCGGGTACACCGGAATCAACGCCCCGGCGAACTCCTCGACCTCCTCGTTGGCCGCCGTCTCGCCGTCGCCGCCCTCGCCGAGCAGCACGTACTCCGGGCCGTTGAGCTGGCGTTTGCCGCGGAACTCGGTGACCTTGCCGGCGAACAGCCCCCACCGGCCGGGGCGCAGCTCCCGCTCCCGCCACGCCTGGTTGCCGAAGAAGGTCAGGGTGAGCACCCCGCCGGAGCCGTCCCCGACCGTCACCTCCAGCAGGTTGCCCCGGCGCTGGCGCATCGGCCGTACGGCGGTGCGCTGCACCTGGGCCAGGACCGTGACCTGCTCGCCGACGTCGAGCGAGCGGATGTCGGTGTGCTCGCCGCGCTCGTCGTACCGGCGGGGGAAGTGGTAGATCAGGTCGCCGGCGGTGTGCAGGTCGAGGTGGGCGGCCAGGGCCTTGGCCGTCTTCTCCCCGACCAGCTTCTTCAGCGGCGTGTCGACCGTCGACGGCTCGGACGTCATTCGACCCCCACCAGGAGCGGATAGTGCGGCTGGTCACCCGGATACGCGTGGACCTCCACGAACGGCCAGCGCCGGGCGACGTGCTCGCGGACGGCGTCGGCCAGGCCGTCCGGGGCGTCGGCGCCGGAGAGCAGCGTGACCAGCTCGCCGCCGCCGCCGAGCATCCGGTCGACCACGGCGACGCAGGTGTCGGCGAGGTCGGCGCCGATCAGGTGCACCTCCCCCTCGACGAGGGCGAGCACATCGCCCTGCCGGCACGGGCCGGCTACCGTCAGGGCCTCCCGGCCGGCCCAGCAGACCTCGGCGTACCGGCAGGCCCCGGCGGCCTCGGCCATCGCGATCACGTCGTCCTCGAAGCGCCGCTTCGGGTCGCGCACGGCGAGCGCGGCCAGCGCCTGCACCGGCGAGCGGGTCGGCACGACGCTGACCTTCACCCCCAGCGCGTGCGCCTCCCGGGCGGCGGCGCTCGCCACGGCCTGGGTGTTCGGGTCGTTGGGCAGCACCACCACCCGGGCCGCCGTGGTGGCCCGGATCGCGTCGAGCAGCTCGCCGGTGGACGGGTTGCCCGGCACCACCGTCGCCCCCTCCCGAGCGAACAGCTGGGCGATGCCCGCGCCGGTGGCGACCACGACCGCCGCGCGGCCGTCGCCGGGCGGGGCCGGCGGGACCGCCGCGGCCCGGTCGGCGAAGCGGGTCACCGAGATCTGGTACGGCCGGCCGGCCACCACCCCCGCCTCGACCGCCGCGCCCACGTCGTTGACGTGCACGTGCACGTTCCAGGTGCGCGGCCCGTCGGCCCCGTCGCCGACCACGACCAGCGAGTCGCCCAGCCCGGCGAGGGTCTGCCGCATCCGCTCGACCGCATCCCGCTCGGCGTCGAGCAGAAACTGCACCTCGTAGGCGTACTCGTCGGAGCCGGTCTCCCGCACGGCCACGGCGGGCGGGCGGACCGGGCGGCGTGCGGGCGCCGGCCGCTGGGGGCTCTCCCCGGTGACCACCTCGACCAGCGCGTCGAGCAGCAGGCACAGCCCCCGCCCGCCGGCGTCGACCACCCCGGCGCGGGCCAGCGCCGGAAGCTGCTCGGGGGTGCGGGCCAGGGCGCGGGCGGCCTCCTCGGCCGCCGCCCGGACCACCGCGCGCAGGTCGTCGGTGTCCGCGGCCTCGGCCGCGCGGGCCGCTGCGGCGACCACGCTGAGCAGGGTGCCCTCCACCGGCCGGGCGACGGCGGCGTACGCGGCGGTGGCCGCGTCGCGCAGCGCGGCGGCGAGCTGCCGGCCCCGCACCTCCGGCGCGGCGGCCAGGGCGTCGGCGAGGCCGCGCAGGATCTGCGACAGGATCACGCCCGAGTTGCCCCGGGCGCCGAGCAGCGCCCCGCGCGCCATGAGCCGCAGCGCGTGCCCGTGCGGGGTGGGCCCGCCCTCGGGAAGGGTGTCCCGGTCCATCGTCAGGGCCTGCTGGGCCGAGGTGAGGGTGAGCACCAGGTTGGTGCCGGTGTCGCCGTCGGGGACCGGGTAGACGTTGAGGTCGTCGATCTCGCCCTGGTGGTCGCGCAGCGCGGCCAGCCCGCCCGCGCACCAGCGGCGCACCGCGGCGGCGTCCAGCGTGTCCAGCACGCCAGAAGCCTACTGGCGCACACCGACACGCGCCGGGGCCGACCGGCCCGCCCCGGCGTGTCCCCGCCGGCCGTCGGCGGCGGCGCGAGTGCCCTGCCGGGGCCGGTTGGTCAGGCGCGGTGGTCGTCGGGTAACCTGGCCAGGTTGCCCGGGCAGCGCCTGGCGGCGACCTCATGAACGTTTCAAACCCAGGAGTATCCCGTGGCTAGCGTGTGCGACGTCTGTGGCAAGGGACCGGGCTTCGGCCACAACGTGTCCCACTCGCACCGGCGGACCAACCGCCGCTGGAACCCGAACATCCAGTCGGTGCGTACCCCGGCCGGTGGCGGCACCACCCGGAAGGTGCAGGTCTGCACCTCCTGCATCAAGGCCGGTAAGGTCACCCGCGCCTGACGCGGGTAACGCCGACCTCGTAACCTCGTCCAAGCCGGCGGGCCTCCGGGCCCGCCGGCTTGTCGTGTTCCCCATCGCCGGGTGCCCGGCCTTCGGCGTGCGGGCACGGCGGGCTGCGGCTCGGGCATGTCGGTCCGCTGCCTGTGGAGCTGCCCCGCCCATGCGCCCGCCCGCACCGTCTCACTTCGCCCCGCACCGTCTCACGCGATCATGAGGTTAGCGGCGTCCACCGGGCCAGATACCACCGCCAACCCCATGATCATCGGGGCGGCGCGGGCGGGCGGGCGGCGTAGGCGGGCGGCGCGGGTGGCCGGGCGGCGTAGGCGGGCGGGCGGCGCGGTAGCGTGGACGGGGCAGCTCCACAGGCGCCGTACGGCGTCCCACCCTGCCGGCCCGGCCGCCGGGCCGTCGGCAACGCCCGGTCAGAGGGTACGGCCGAAGGAGATGCAGCCCGGGGCGTCCTGGTAGAAGCCAAAGTTGGGGATGCGCTCGTAGCCGGCCGCGGCGTACATGGCGATCGCCTCCGGCTGCCTGTCGCCGCACTCCAGGACGATCCGCTTGCGCCCCTGCTCCCGCGCCGACCGCTCGACGGCGGCGAGCACGGCCCGGGCGACGCCCCGGCCCCGGGCCGCCGGGGTCGTGTACATCCGCTTCACCTCGGCGGTGTCCCCGTCGTCACCGTGGCTGCGCCAGCCGCCGCAGCCGACCGGCTCGCCGTCGACGTGAGCGATCAGGAACGCCCCGTGCGGCGGCTCGAACTCGGTGGCGTCGACGGGTGTCTCGTCGCCGCTGCCGCCGTAGCGCTCGCCCAGGTCCACCAACGCGGCCCGGATCAACCGCTGTGCCTCCGGCGAATCGAAGCGGGCCGCGCGAATCTCGATCTCACTCACAGGGTGAAGGATACGGCCCTGACCTGCGCGGACCGGAGGCGGTCCTTACCGGAAATGGTCCCAGCCGGCCGGGCCGGCGTACGGCTCGCCGTCGACCGTGACGCCCGCGCCGTCGGCCACCCGGCCGACCTCCCGCCACGGCGCCGGCAGCGCGACCGCCGGCGGGAAGGTGGCCGCCAACGCGTGGTCGTCGCCGCCGCCGAGGATCCAGGCGTACGGGTCGACCCCGAGCGCCTGGGCGGCGTCACGCATCTGCCGGGGCACCTCGAAGGCGTCGCGCCGCACGTCGATGCCCACGCCGCTGGCCCGGGCGACGTGCCCCAGATCGGCCAGCAGCCCGTCCGAGACGTCGATCATGGCGGTGGCGCCGAGCCGGGCGGCGTGCGGCCCGGCCGCGTACGGCACCTCGGGCCGGCGGTACGCCTCGACGAGCAGCTTGGGCGTACGGAAGCCCCGGGAGAGCACGGTGTAGCCGGCGGCGGCGTACCCGCTGCGGCCGGCGACGGCGACCACGTCCCCCGGGCGGGCGCCCGAGCGCAGCACCGGGGCCAGGCCGCCCAGGTCCCCGAGGGCGGTGACCGCGATGGTCAGCGTCGGGCTGGCCGACATGTCCCCGCCGGCGACGCTCGCCCCCACCGTGCCCGCCTCGGCGGCGAGCCCGTCGGCCAACTCCTCGGCCCACGCCGGGTCCAGGTCGGCCGGCATGCACAGCGCCACCAGCAGAGCGGTCGGGGTCGCCCCCATGGCCGCGATGTCGGCCAGGTTGGCCGCGGCCGCCCGGTGCCCCACGTCACGGGCGCTCGACCAGTCCCGCCGGAAGTGCCGCCCCTCCACCAGCACGTCGGTCGACGCGGCGACCCGGGCGTCCGGCGCGGCCAGCACGGCGGCGTCGTCCCCCGGCCCCAGCAGGACGGCCGCGCCGTGGGTCAGCCGGGCGGTCACCCGGTCGATCAGTCCGAACTCGCCGATCCCGGCCACGCTCATGCCCGCACTCCGCCTCTCCTGCCCGCTACCCCTCGTGCCCGCCGTGTGGCACCCCACCCGCCGCGCTCGCTCACCGCTTCTCCTCGACCACCGATAGGGATCGGACCTGCTCCGTAAGGTAGTTTCACCCTTCGGGCCGCCTCCGGGCGGCGACGGACGGAGGTCGAGTCGTGGTACAGGCGTACATCCTCATCCAGACGGAGGTCGGCCGGGCGCGTGACGTGGCCGGGCTGATCGGGGACCTTGCCGGCGTGGTACGGGTCGACGCCGTCACCGGGCCGTACGACGTGGTCGTGCTCACCGAGGCGAACACCGTCGACGAGCTCGGCAAACTCATCGTCAGCAAGGTGCAGATGGTGCCCGGCATCACCCGCACCCTCACGTGTTCGGTGGTGCGCCTGTAAGTGGACGAGATCACTTCCTCCCCCGACGAGAAGGCCCCGCCGCGGCGGGACGTCACGAACCGCCGTGCCGCGCTGCTGGCCACGCTGGTCGCGGTACCGATCACGGTGGCCGTGGCCGGGTTCACCTTCGCGAAGCTCGCCCCGGACGCCCCGGCGCCCGAGCCCAGCCCGTCGGCGACCACCGCCCGGCCGCAGTCCACCGCGCCGGTCGAGATGGCCGCGCCGGCGCTCGCCGAGCGGCCGGCGACCGTCTGCCGCGCCCTGATGTCCCAGCTGCCCGACACGGTCCGGGACCTGAAACAGCGGTCGGTCACCGCCGGCCCGGAGCAGAACGCCGCGTACGGCGATCCCGCCCTCACCGTCGCCTGCGGCGGCACCGAGCCCGCCCCCGCCCAGACCGACGACGTCTGGGTCGTCAACAAGGTCTGCTGGTACGCGGCCGAGGGGCCGGACGCCACCGTGCTCACCACCCTCGACCGGGAGACCGCGGTACAGGTCACCGTGCCCCGCACGTACGGGGCGGCGCTGCAGTGGGTGAGCCCGATCTCCGACACGGTAATCGCCACCGTGCCCTCCGGCGGCCCCACCCCGGCCAGCTGCGCGGGCTGATCCGGCTCCCCCTCCGGCCTGCCCGGCGCGCATCCGGCGGCCTGCCCGGCCTGATCCGGCGCCGTTCCCGGCGGCTGCCGGGCCGCTGCGGGTTCTCGGTGGTCCGCTCCGGCTGATCCGGGAGCCGGGCGGGCCGGCGGGCCCGCCCGGCTCGCGAGGCGCGCAGCGACGCCTCAGTGCAGGCCGACGCCGCGCCACTGCGCGGTGCGGATCAGACGGTTGACCAGCTTCGGATACTCCAGGCCCGAGGCGGCCCACATCAGCGGGAACATCGATGTCGGGGTGAACCCGGGCATCGTGTTGATCTCGTTGAGGTAGACGTCCAGTTCCGGGGTGACGAAGAAGTCGACCCGGGCGAGCCCGGCGCAGTCCAGCGCGGCGAACGCCCGGACGGCGTACTCCTGGATCTGCCGGGCGACGTGCTCGGGCAGGTCGGCCGGGAGGTCGTACTCGGGCTCGGAAAGGTACTTCGCCTCGAAGTCGTACCAGTCGTGGTCGCCGCCGGCGCGCACCTCGGCCAGCACCGACGCCTCGGCTCCGCCCCCGGCCTCGCCCTCCAGCACGCCACACTCGACCTCGCGCCCGACGATCGCGCCCTCGACCAGCACCTTCGGGTCGATTTCCCGCGCCACGGCGACCGCGGCGTCCAGGCTCGCCCAGTCGGTGACCTTGGTGATGCCGAACGACGAGCCAGCCCGGGACGGCTTGACGAAGACCGGCAGGCCGAGGCGCTGCTTGTCCTCCTCCGCCAGGGTCATCCCGTTGCGCAGCACCGCGTACGGGCCGACGGGGATGCCCTCGGCGGCGCAGAGCTTCTTGGTGAACTCCTTGTC
Organism: Micromonospora olivasterospora; assembly: GCF_007830265.1. NCBI lineage: Bacteria > Bacillati > Actinomycetota > Actinomycetes > Micromonosporales > Micromonosporaceae > Micromonospora > Micromonospora olivasterospora. The sequence goes on along the minus strand of NZ_VLKE01000001.1, from coordinate 4,079,798 downwards.
CATGGCGGCGGCGGAGGCGAAGACGTTCGCCCCGACGTACGGGATGCCGGCCATTTCCAGCATGCCCTGGATGGTGCCGTCCTCGCCGTACGCGCCGTGCAGCACGGGGAAGACCACGTCGACGTCGGCGAGCGCCCGGGGGCCCTCGGCCGGGTCGAGTACCAGCAGCCCGTTGCCGGTCGGGTCGGCGCGCAGCACGATGTCGCTGCCCGCCTCGGCGGTGATCTCCGGCACCCGCCCCGCGGTGATCGCCAGCTCGCCTGGGTCGCCGCTGGTCAGCACCCACTTGCCGGCCCGGGTGATGCCCACGGGGACCACCTCGAACTCGTCCGGGTCGAGCGCGCCGAGGACGCTGCCGGCGCTGACGCACGAGATGCCGTGCTCGGGACTGCGGCCGCCGAAGACGAGGGCCACACGGGTCTTGCCTGGGGTGGTCACTCGGTCACCCTTTCGTTCGCGACTGCACGGGCTCGTGGTGCTCGCCGGTGGCGCTCACCCGGTTGACCCTACTGTGCGTGGCCGGAGGCCGATGCCATACCCGGGGAGAAGCGGCAGCACACCGCAACCGGTCAACCGCGCATATACGTTACGTAACGCGCGGGGCAGGGCCCCACCCGGAGCCCTAACGCGCACGGGCCCTGCGTACCTGCACCAAGATCATGGAGCACCTGCGAACGGTCGCGCTCAGCCCCGCGGCCAGCCGGGACCAACTCCTGCGACTCCTGCGCTGCCCCGCCGCTGACCGCCGCGCGCCAGCGCGGCACCCCGCCGTCAGCCCGGGCGGCGGGCGAGCACCGCCGTGGCGTCCAGGTCCTCGTCGTGGACCACGGACGGCACCAGCCCCAGGCCGGTCAGCACCGACCGGTACGCGTCGACCTGGCGGCGGCTGACCTCGACCGCCAGGTGCCCGCCCGGCGCGAGCCACTCGACCGCGCCCCGCGCCACCCGGCACAGCACGGCCAGCCCGTCCCGCCCGCCGTCCAGGGCGACCGGTGCCTCGTGCAGCCGCGCCTCGGGCGGCAGCAGCGGCACCGCCTCCGTCGGCACGTACGGGGCGTTGGCGACCACCAGATCGAGCCGGCCCCGCCACGCGGGCGGCACGGCGTCGAACAGGTCGCCCTGGTAGACCGGCACGCCGAGGTGGGCGAGGTTGCGCCGGGCGCAGGCGACGGCGGCCGGGTCGACGTCGGCGGCGGCCAGCCAGCGGGGGGCGAGCCGCCCGGCGAGCACCAGCGCGGCGGCGCCCGACCCGCAGCAGAGGTCGAGCACCGCGCCGCCGGGGCGGGTGGTCGCCGCGGCGGCGGAGACGAGCAGGGCGGTACGGGCCCGGGGGACGAACACGCCGGGATCGACGCCGACCCGCAGGCCGCAGAACTCGGCCCAGCCGAGCAGGTGCTCCAGCGGCAGCCCGGCGGCGCGGCGGTCGACGAGGTCGGCGAGCCGCCCGGGTGAGTCGGCTGCGTCGATGAGCAGGTCGGCCTCGTCCTCGGCGAAGACGCAGCCGGCGGCGCGCAGGCGGGTGACGACGGCGGAACGGTCGAACTGGCGGTGCGCGGATGTCACGGGAAGCCTCTCGGGGGTCGCTCTTCGGCGCTCCCGTGGGCGGCCTACCCGGCGGGCGGCACGGGCCCGGGGCGGAGCGCCGGTCCTGGTTGCTGGTGGATCGGTCTCACCTCCTCCGGTCGGGCCCGGTGCGGGCGTGCCCGCTCACGATACCCGTCGAACCCGCCGCCGGAGGCCGGGGGTGAGCGGGGAACCCCGCCATACCGGCGGGCGTTGAGAGGGGCCCTTCCCTACCCGAGGGCGGCCGTGACGTCGGCGAGCAGGTCCGCCGTGTCCTCCACCCCGCAGGAGAGCCGGACGAAGCCCGGGGCGGTGTCGTCGCCCCACTGGGCCCGGCGGTCGGCGGTGGTGTGCAGGCCACCGAACGAGGTCGCCGCGCCCACCAGCCGGGACGCGTCGAGGAACCGGGCCACCCGCTCGGCGCCGCCCAGGTCGAACGAGAGCACCCCGGGCAGCCGCCGCATCTGCGCCGCCGCCACCGCGTACGCGGGATCGCCGGGCAGTCCCGGCCAGCGCAGCCCCGCGACGTCGGACCGGTCGGCGAGCAGTCGGGCGAGCGCCTCGGCGTTGGCCGACTGCCGGGCCAGCCGCAGGTCCAGGGTGGCCAGCGAGCGGTGCGCCAGCCACGCGTCGAAGGCCCCGGGCACCGCACCGGTGACCGTCCGCCAGGCGGTGACCGGGTCGAGTAGATCGGGCGTACGACTCGCGACGTAGCCGAGCAGCAGGTCGGAATGGCCGGTCAGGGCCTTGGTGCCGGAGGCCACCACCAGGTCCGCGCCGAGATCGAGTGGGCGCTGGCCGAGCGGGGTGGCGGTGGTGTTGTCCACCGCGACGAGAGCGCCGGCTGCGTGCGCGTCCCGGGCCAGCGCGGCGACGTCGACGACGTCCAGGCCCGGGTTCGCCGGGGTCTCCACCAGCACCAGCCGCACCCCCTCGAACGACGGGTACGGCCCGACGGTCGGCGCGAGGTGCACCCGCACCCCGATCCGGGCGAGGGTGTCGGCGGCGAACGCGCGCACCGGGAAGTACCCGTCGGCGGGCAGTACCACCGCGTCCCCGGGGCGCAGCAGCGCCAGCAGCAGGCCGGTGATCGCGGCCTGCCCGCTGGCGAAGACGCGGCAGTCGCCGCCCTCCAGTTCCCCGATCGCCGCCTCCAGCAGCCGCCGGGTCGGGTTGTCGGGCCGGCCGTACCCGTCCGCGGCGGCGGCCGGCCCCCGCCACGGGTCGAGGTGGTACGGCGCGGCGAGGACCGGCCCGGGCAGGAACGGCTGGCCCGGCACGGGCTCCGGCAGCCCGGCCCGTACGCACCGGGTGCCGTCGCCGTCCCGGGTCCCGTCGGTCACGCCGCCCCCCTCACTCGTACGACTCGGGCTTCGCGGTGCGGCTCATCAGCGCGTCGACGGCGAGCCGCGGGTCCATGCCCTCGTGGCAGATCCGCTCGATCTGCTCGGTGATCGGCATCTCCACCCCGTGCGCCCGGGCCAGGTCGCGGATCGCCAGGCAACTCTTCACGCCCTCGGCGGTCTGCCGGGTGGCCGCCTGCGCCTGCTCCAGGGTCTCCCCCCGGCCCAGGTGCTCGCCGAACGTCCGGTTGCGGGCCAGCGGCGACGAGCAGGACGCCACGAGGTCGCCCATCCCGGCCAGGCCGGCGAACGTGATCGGGTCGGCGCCGAGCGCCACCCCGAGGCGGGCGGTCTCGGCCAGCCCCCGGGTCATCAGCATGGCCCGGGTGTTGTCGCCGAAGCCCATCGCGGTCGCGATCCCGTACGCCAGGGCGATCACGTTCTTGACCGCCCCGCCCAGCTCGCAGCCGATCACGTCGTCGTTGGTGTACGGCCGGAAGTACGGCGTGCGGATCGACGCCTGGACGAGCTGGGTCCGGCGGTCGTCCGTGCCGGCCACCACGGTCGCGGCGGGCTGCTCGGCGGCGATCTCGGGAGCGAGGTTGGGGCCGGAGACCACCACCACCCGGCTCGGCGTGACGCCGGCGGTCTCCACGATCACCTCGCTCATCCGCTTGGTGGTGCCCAGCTCGATGCCCTTCATCAGGGAGACCAGCGTCGCGTCCGGGTGCAGGTGACCGGCCCACTCGGCGAGGTTCGCGCGCAGCGTCTGCGACGGCACGGCCAGCACCACCAGCTCGGCGCCGGTGATCGCCTCGGTGGCGTCCCCGGTCGCCGTGACCCGCTCTGGCAGCCGCAGGTCCGGCAGGTAGTCCGGGTTGTGCCGACGCAGCCGGATCGCCTCGGCCACCGGCTCCCGGCGGGCCCAGACCGTCACGTCCCGGCCGGCGTCGGCGAGGATCTTGGCGAACGCCGTGCCCCAGGATCCGGCGCCCAGGACGGCCACGTGCCCGCTCACGCGGCGCCTCCCCGCTCCTGCTGCGGGCGGGCGGCGGAGCGGGACGGGCGCGCCCAGAGCGGCGGCGGGGTGCCGCCGCGGATCTCGGCGAGCAGGTCACGCAGGCGCAGCATGATGGCGTCCGTCATCTCCTCGAGGGTGGCCCTGGTGGGCGCGGCCCCGGCCCACCGGCTCAGGTCCACCGGCGGCCCGGCGACCACCGTCACCGGGATGCGGGGTCGCAGGCTGAGCCGCTTGGTGCGCGGGTCGAAGATGCGCTCCGGGCCCCACATGGCGACCGGGATCACCGGGGCCCCGGTGGCCAGTGCCAGCCGGGCCGCCCCGGTCTTGCCCTTCATCGGCCACAGCTCCGGCTCGCGGGTGGTGGTGCCCTCCGGGTAGATCACCACGGCGCCGCCCTCCCGCACGGCGGCGACCAGGGCGTCCAGCGACCTCGCCGCGTCGACGGAGCCGCGCTCCACCGGGATCTGCCGGCACCGGTGCAGGATCCCGCCCACCAGCGGCAGCCGGAAGAGGCTGGCCTTGGCGAGGAACCGCGGCCAGCGCCCGGCGTCGTAGACGAAGTGCGCGGAGACCAGCGGGTCTGCGTGCGAGAGGTGGTTCGGCACGATGATGACGCCGCCGTCGTGGCGCAGGTGCTCCATGCCACGCCAGGTACGCCGCGTCCAGACCGTCATCACGGGCTTGACCACCACCACGGCGAACCGTTGCCAGAATCCCAGCCTGCGCCGTGTCACCCTGCCTCCTCGTAGCCCGACCCGCGGCCGCACCCGCCCGCGCCGCCCGCAGCGAAATCATGCCTGCTCGCCCGGGGTACGGCCAGTGAGGGTACCGCCACCCGGCTGGCAGGATTGTGCCGTGCGGCAGCGAGCCTGGACTGTGGTGGTGCCGGTGAAGCGTCTCGGCGTGGCGAAGAGCCGCCTGCGCGGGGCGCTGCCGGGCGTACCGCACGAGGAGCTGGCGCTGGCCCTGGCGGCCGACACGGTCGCCGCGGCGCTCGCGTGCCCGGCGGTGGCCGATGTGGTGGTGGTCACCGACGATCCGCGGGTGGCGGCGGCGGCCGGCGGGGCGGGCGCCCGGGCGGTGCCGGACGCCCCGGGCGCCGGCCTGAACGCGGCCTTCCGGCACGGCGCGCAGGTCGCGGCCGCGAACGGCGGCGCCTGGCTGGCCGGGCTCACCGCCGACCTGCCTGCGCTGCGCCCGGACGAGCTGGCCGCGGCGCTGTGCGCGGTCGCCGCCGGCCCGCCGGGGGTACGCCGGTTCGTGGCCGACGCCCCGGGCAGCGGCACGGTGCTGCTCGCCGCGCCGCCCGGCGTGCCGCTGGACCCCCGGTTCGGCGTGGGCTCGGCGGCGGCGCACCTGGCCAGCGGCGCGCTGCCGCTGGCCGGCGAGCTGCCCACCCTGCGTCGGGACGTGGACACCGCGGCCGACCTGGCGGCGGCCGCCCGGCTCGGGCTCGGGCCGCGCACCGCCGCCGCCGTCGCCGTCGCCGCCGCCGGCCGGCTGGCGGCCCGCCCGGCCTGACCGCCCGGTGTACGGTGCTGGCATGCAGGGCACGGTGGCCACCTACGACGCGGCGACGCGCAGCGGCGTGCTGCTTCTGGACGACGGCACCGAGCTGGCCTTCCCGGCCCGCGCCTTCGACGCCTCCGGGCTGCGGCTGCTGCGACTCGGCCAGCGGGTCCGGGTCGAGACCGACGCCGCCGGGGAGATCGTCCGGGTGACGTTGCCGACGATGCCCTGAGCTACCGGAGCGAGTTCATTTTGCGTTAACCGGCTTCGGGTGATTATGGGCGGGTGAGCACCCCTCGCGAGCCCCACACCGGCCGGCCCGACGACAGCCGGGACTCCTCCGGCGCGCCCGCGTTCGCCCGCAACGGGGCCCGGCCGCGCGGGCCGGACGGGCGGTACCGCGCCCGCGAGGTCGGCGAGGACGACCCCGTGACCGCCGGTCCCGCCGCCGCGGTCGCCTCCGCCGGCCTGGAGGAGGTGCTCGACCCGGTGTCCGAGGCCGCCCCGGCGGCGCCGTCCGGCGCCGGCGAGGTGCTCGAACCACCGGCGGCGCCCGGCCCCGACGACGAGCCACCGCCGCCCGAGCCGCTGCCCGACGACCGCTTCCTCAACCGGGAGCTGTCCTGGCTCGACTTCAACGCCCGCGTTCTCGCCCTGGCCGAGGAGCCGCGCACCCCGCTGCTGGAGCGGGCGAAGTTCCTGGCCATCTTCGCCAGCAACCTCGACGAGTTCTACATGGTGCGGGTGGCCGGCCTGAAGCGCCGCCTGTCGGCCGGCCTGCCGGTGCGCGGCGGTGACCGGCTGCCGCTGCGTGCCCAGCTGGAGCTGATCGCCGAGAAGACCGCCACGCTGGTCGCCCGGCACGCCGCCTGCTTCGTGGACGACGTGCTGCCGAAGCTCGCCGCCGAGGACATCCGCATCCTGCGCTGGACCGACCTGGACGCCCCCGAGCGGGAACGGCTGCGCACCTACTTCCGCGAGCACGTCTTCCCGGTGCTCACCCCGCTCGCCGTGGATCCGGCGCACCCGTTCCCGTACATCTCCGGCCGGTCGCTGAACCTGGCCGTCACGGTCCGCGACCCGGACGGCGGATCGGAGTTGTTCGCCCGGGTCAAGGTGCCGAACAACGTGCCGCGCTTCGTCCGGGTCGACCGGGAGGCCCCCGGTGTGCGGGTGCTGCCGGTGGAGGAGCTGATCTCGGTGCACCTGGGGCAGCTCTTCTCCGGGATGCAGGTGGTCGAGTGCCACCTGTTCCGGGTGACCCGCAACGCCGAGGTCGAGGTCGACGAGGACCGCGACGAGGACCTGCTCCAGGCCCTGGAACGGGAGCTGGCCCGCCGCCCGTTCGGTCCCCCGGTACGCCTGGAGGTCGCCGCCTCCATCTCCGACCACATGCTGGAGCTGCTGGTCCGCGAGCTGGACATGGACGCCCAGGACGTGCTGCGGGTGCGCGGCCTGCTCGACCTGTCCGCCCTGTGGCAGCTCTACGGCGAGGCCGACCGCCCCGACCTGAAGGACCCGCCGTTCGTGCCGGCCACCCACCCCCGGCTCACCGAGGGCGAGGTGCCGCGCAGCGTCTTCGCCACCCTCCGGGACGGTGACGTGCTGGTGCACCACCCGTACCACTCGTTCGCGACGAGCGTGCAGCGGTTCGTCGAGCAGGCCGCCGCCGATCCCGACGTGCTGGCCATCAAACAGACCCTCTACCGCACCAGCGGCGACTCCCCGATCGTCGACGCGCTGGTCGACGCCGCCGCCGCCGGCAAGCAGGTGGTGGTGCTCGTCGAGCTGAAGGCCCGCTTCGACGAGGTGGCGAACATCGGCTGGGCGCGCACGCTGGAGCGGGCCGGCTGCCACGTGGTGTACGGCCTGGTGGGGCTGAAGACGCACTGCAAGACGGCCCTGGTGGTACGCCAGGAGGGCAACCAGATCCGGCGCTACTGCCACATCGGCACCGGCAACTACCACCCGAAGACCGCCCGGCTGTACGAGGACTTCGGCATGCTCACCGCCGACCCGGAGATCGGCGCCGACCTGACCGACCTGTTCAACGTGCTCACCGGCTACAGCCGGCAGACCGCGTACCGGCGGCTGCTGGTGGCCCCGCAGGGCATCCGCCGGGGACTGGTCGAGCGGATCGAGCGGGAGATCACCCACGTCCGGCTCGGCGTGCCGGGGCTGGTGCAGATCAAGGTGAACTCGCTGGTCGACGAGGAGGTCGTCGACGCGCTCTACCGCGCCTCCCGGGCCGGGGTGCACGTCGACCTGCTGATCCGGGGCATGTGCACGCTGCGGCCCGGGGTTCCGGGGCTCTCGGACAACATCCGCGTCCGCTCGATCCTCGGCCGGTTCCTGGAGCACTCGCGGATCTTCCGGTTCGGCAACGACGGGCAGGCGGAGTTCTGGATGGGCTCGGCGGACCTGATGCACCGCAACCTGGACCGGCGGGTGGAGGCGCTGGTGCAGGTGAGCGACCCGGTGGCGCGGGCCGAGCTGGACCACGTGCTCACCGCCGCGTTCAGCCCGGACGTGGAGGCGTTCGAGCTGGCCGGGGACGGCACCTGGACGCGGCGGGCCGGGACGCCGGAGGCGCCGCTGACCCATCTGCAGGACCTGCTGCTGCGCCGCGTCGGCGGCACGGCCGGTTGACCCTAGGCTGAGCGGATGGCGGAGCAGGATGCGATCCGGGCGGCGGGCGGGGTGGCCTGGCGCGCCGACGGCGACGGCGTACGGGTCTGCCTGGTGCACCGCCCCCGGTACGGCGACTGGTCGCTGCCGAAGGGGAAGCTGGACCCGGGCGAGCACCCGCTGACGGCGGCCGTCCGGGAGCTGGCCGAGGAGGCCGACGTGCGGGTGGTCCCGCAGGTGCGGCTGCCCCGCGCGCGGTACCGCAGCGAGGGCCGGCCCAAGGTGGTCGACTACTGGTCGATGCGGGTGGTCGGCGAGGGCGGGTTCCAGCCCGACACGGAGGTCGACGAGGTGCGCTGGCTGCCCGCCGCCGACGCCGTACGCCTGGTCAGCTACCCGCACGACGGCGAGGTGCTGGCCGCGTTCGCCGCCCTGCCCCCGGTGACCGGGACGATGGCGCTGGTCCGGCACGCCCACGCCGGCGCGCGCGGCACCTGGAGCGGCCCGGACGCCGGCCGCCCGCTCGACGCGACCGGCTGGGCCCAGGCGCACCGGCTGGCGCCCCTGATCGCCCTGCTCGGGCCGGCCCGGCTGATCTCGGCGTCCGCCCGGCGGTGCGTGCAGACCCTCGACCCGGCCGCCGCCCTGCTCGACCTGCCCATCGAGGTGACGGGCGACCTCGACGAGCCGGTGGGCGGTCAGGACCCGGACGAGCGGGCCCTGGCGGCCGCGGGGTGCCTCGCCGAGTTGGCCGCCGCCGGAGAACCGGTCGCGGCGTGCAGCCAGGGCAAGGTCGTTCCCGGCGCGCTGGAACGCCTGGCCGGCCGCCCCGGCGACTACGTCACGCCGAAGGGCGGCGGCTGGCTGCTCGCGTTCGCCGCGGACGGCCTCCTGGCCGCCGACCGCCTGTGAGGAGGGCCCCTCCTGACGCCTGCGGTCGGGAGGGGTTTCCCTGCCACGCCAACGCCGCGCCGGTTCAGGGTGGCGGCAGGTGGACGGTCACCGCGACGGGCAGGTGGTCGCTGGCGGTGCTGCGTGGCGCCGCCGGGTGGCTGACGGCCGTCCCCGGCCGCACCAGGACGTGGTCGATCTCCGTGCGCGGGTCGCCGGCCGGGCTGGTGGGCTGCGGGCGGGCCGCGGCCAGCGCGTCGACGAGCCCGGCCCGGGTGAGCTCGGCGTACGCGGGTGCCCCCGGCTCGGTGTTCAGGTTTCCGGCCACCACCAGCGGCCGGCCGGCCGCGTACCCGAGGGCGAAGTCGGCCACCGCGCGGGCCTGCGCCACCGGCTCGCGCCCGGGCGGCGGTTGCAGGTGGGTGGCGACCACCGCCAGGCCCGCGCCACCGCCGATGTCGACGGTGACGCCGAGCGCCTGCGCCCCGGTGGGCGCGCCGGCCGCCGCCAGCTTCCGGGTCCGGGCCGACGCCAGCGGGAGGCCACTGAGCACCGCGTCGCCCCAGAGCGGGTCGGCGGCGGGCGCGAAGACGTACGTCATGCCGAGCCGCCTCGCCAGCAGCGTGAGGACGTCGTGGCCGCCGTTGAGCAGCCAGCCCCGGTCCACCTCGCTGAGCACCACCACGTCGGGCTGCTGTCCCGCCACGACGGTGGCCAGCCCGTCCGGGTCGAGCCGCCCGTCCAGGCCGTACCCCATCCGGACGTTGTACGCCACCACCCGAACCGCCGTCGGGGGCTCCTGGTGGCGGGACGTGGCCGGGGCGGGCTGGGACAGGCCGGCCGCGACGAAGGCACACAGGAACGCGCCGGCGGCGATCCGGGCTGATCGGAGCCGCGGCGGCACCCGCGGGTGGGCTCCGGCGGCGGAGGCCCGGACGCGGCCGGGGGCGAGGGCCACGACGGCGACGAAGCCGGCCACGGCCACCGGCACGGACCCGTTGGGGTAGCCCAGGTCGTAGGCGGCGTGGTAGGCGAAGACGGCCACGGCGAAGACCAGCATGCCGAGCACCGCCGCCAGGGCGGGCCGGGTCGGGCGCCCGTCCGCCTGACCCGGGCCGGCGGGCGGCACCGACGGCGGCGGGGCGGTCCCGGCGAGGCTCAGGCAGCCCCCGGTGCCGGCGGCGGTCAGCAGGATCGCCGGCGCCAGCCAGCCGGGGCGGTCGGCGGCGAACAGGGCCGCTCCGGCGAGCGCCGCGACCGGCCCGCACAGCCGCGCGGGGCCCCGGGGCGGCCGGGCCAGCGCCGCGAGCAGGAACAGGGCGACGGCCGAGGCCAGCAGGATCGGCAGGTCACCGGCGACCGGCGGACCGGCGAGGCCGGCGGCCGGGCCGCGCCGGTACGACGAGGCGGTCCCCGCCACCGCCGGGGACAGCGCCACCATGCCGGTGAGCAGCAGCGCCGGGCCGGCGAGCAGCCACACCCGGGCGCCGCCCGGGCGCGCCGGTGACGCGCTCGCGGCCGGCGTGGACGCCAGCCGCGCCGTCCCGGCCAGGAAGAGCGCCACGAGGGCCCCGCTGCCGGCCCAGCCGGCCCAACCCGAGCGCCACACCAGGTCGTACGTGTCGACCGCCGCGTGGGTGACCGCGCCGAGGGCCAGTCCCAGCGCCAGCCCGGGCAGCGGCCGGTCCGTCCGCGCGGCGGTGCCGGCGAGCCAGACCAGCCCGGCGAGGAGGCCCACGGTGGCCAGCCAGAGCTGCGTACGCCCGCCCGGCGCGGCGGTCAGCGCGAGCCGGGCGGCGGCCAGGGCCACGGCGGCGACGGTCGCGACCGGGCGGGCCCCGAGCCGGCGGACGAGGGCCGGGGCGAACAGGGCGAGCACGAACCAGCCGAGCGCGAACGCGCCCAGCAGCGGGGCGGGGGTGGCGGCGGCCTGCCCGAAGACGGTGATGACGGACGGGAGGAAGACGCGCAGCACGTCGGCCAGGACGACGACGCCCACGGCGAGCGTGGCGGTTTCCAGGTGGCGGTGGCGCACGGGATGCCTTTCGCCGACCGGTGGTGGTCCGGCGATTCTGCGTGCGCGGGGCGGTTGCGGTCAACGGGCCGCCGAGAGCCACGGATGCCCGCACCTCGTATACGAGAAGAGCGGCCACCGCGCGGGTGGCCGCTCTTCTCGCTCTGCGCGTCGCCGCCCGTCAGCGCCGGGTGGCCGCCTTCTTGGCCGGGGTCTTCTTCGCCGGCGCCTTCTTGGCCGCCGCGCTCTTGGTCGCCGCGCTCCTGGTCGCCTTGGCGGTGGTCTTCTTCGCCGGGGCGGCCTTCTTGGTGACCGCCGTGGTCTTCTTCGCGGTGGTCTTCTTGGCGGCGGCGGTCTTGGTCGCCTTCGCCGCGGTGGTCTTCTTGGCCGCGGTGGTCTTCGCCGCGGTCGTCTTCTTCGCCGCTCCGGCCGCCTTCGCACCCGTGGCCTTGGCGCCGGTGGCCTTGGCGCCGGTGGTCTTCGCGGCCGTGGTCTTCGCGGCCGTGGCGGCGGTCTTCTTCGCCGCCACCGTGTTCTTCGGCACCTTGCCGCTGGCCACCATCTCCTTGAAACCGGCACCCGGCCGGAAGGTCGGGACGGATGTCTTCTTGACCTTCACCGCCTCGCCTGTCCGCGGGTTGCGCGCTGTTCGGGCGCCCCGCACGCGCTTCTCGAACGCTCCGAATCCGGTGATCGCCACCTTCTCGCCCTTGGTAACCGCCGCCTGGACCTCAGCGAGGACCGCGTCGAGCGCGGCCGTCGCCGTCTTCCGGTCCCCCAGGCGAACGGCGAGCGCCTCGATGAGCTCGGCCTTGTTCACGACTTCCTCCCGATTGTGCAACTGACTCGACGCGAGCCATTCTGCGCGCACGGTATGCCCTGTGCTGCCTGGACACAAACATTCGGTGGAAAAAAGGCCTTGTGTCGCAACGGATTCGCCCCCACCGGCCGGGCCGGTGGGGGCGTAAACCGATGCCGGATCGCGCGTCCGGCTATGCCACGGAGGGCAGGAACGGCGACCGGGTGCGCTCGTACACGCTGATCTCGGCCTCGTGTCGAAGGGTGAGTCCAATGTCGTCCAAGCCCTCCATCAGCCGCCAACGGCTGAAGTCGTCCAGCGGGAACGACCAGCTGGCGTCCCCGGCCCGGACCTGCCGGGAGGTGAGGTCGACGGTGACCGGGGTGGCCGGGTCGGACTCGACGAGGTTCCACAGTTCCTCGACGGCTTTCAATTCCAACTCGACCGGCAGGAGGCCCTCCTTGAGCGCGTTGCCCCGGAAGATGTCGCCGAAACGGGGCGAGACCACGGCCCGGAAGCCCCAGTCCCGAAGGGCCCACACGGCGTGCTCCCGGGAGGACCCGGTGCCGAACTCCGGGCCGGCCACAAGAATCGACGCACCCGAGAACCCGGGATCGTTCAACAGAAACTCCGGATCTTCCCGCCAGGCGCTGAAGAGCCCGTCGGCGAACCCGGTCCGGGTCACCCGCTTGAGGTACACGGCGGGGATGATCTGATCGGTGTCCACGTTGGAACGACGCAGCGGCACGGCGGTGCCGGTGTGCACGGTGAACTTGTCCATCTGTCGCGGCTGCCCTTCTACAGGTCGGCGGGGGCGGCCAGCCGGCCGACCACGGCGGTGGCGGCGGCGACCGGCGGTGAGACCAGGTGGGTGCGTCCGCCCCGGCCCTGGCGGCCCTCGAAGTTGCGGTTGGAGGTCGAGGCGGAGCGCTCGCCGGGGGCGAGCGTGTCCGGGTTCATGCCCAGGCACATGGAGCAGCCAGCGAAGCGCCACTCGGCACCGGCGTCGGTGAAGACCTTGTCCAGCCCCTCGGCCTCGGCGGCCTCCCGGACGGCGGCGGAGCCGGGCACCACGAGCATCCGTACGCCGTCGGCGACCTTGTGCCCGCGCAGCACGTCGGCGGCGGCGCGCAGGTCCTCCAGCCGGCCGTTGGTGCAGGAGCCGACGAAGACCACGTCGACGGCCAGGTCCCGCAGCGGGGTACCGGCGGTCAGGTCCATGTACTCCAGCGCCCGGCGCGCGGCGACCCGCTCGGCGTCGGTGTCGAACTCCTCCGGGTCCGGCACGACCGAGCCCAACGGCGCGCCCTGCCCGGGGTTCGTGCCCCACGTGACGAACGGGGTGACGGCGCTCGCGTCCAGGGTCACCTCGGCGTCGAAGGTCGCCCCCTCGTCGGTCGCGAGGGTCCGCCAGTACGCCACGGCGGCGTCCCATTCGGCGCCGCGCGGGGCGTTCGGCCGCCCCTTGAGGTACGCGAAGGTGGTCTCGTCCGGCGCGATCATCCCGGCCTTGGCGCCCCACTCGATGGACATGTTGGCGACGGTCATCCGCCCCTCCATGGACAGCGACCGGATCGCCTCGCCGCGGTACTCCACGATGTGGCCGCGCCCGCCGCCGGTGCCCACCTGGGCGATCAGGGCGAGCACCAGGTCCTTGGCGGTCACGCCGGGACGGAGCTGCCCGGTGACGTTCACCGCCATCGTCTTCGGGCGGCTCTGCGGCAGCGTCTGGGTGGCCAGGACGTGTTCGACCTCACTCGTGCCGATGCCGAAGGCCAGGGCGCCGAACGCCCCGTGGGTGGCGGTGTGCGAATCGCCACAGACGATGGTCATGCCGGGCTGGGTGACGCCCAACTGCGGGCCGATGACGTGCACGATCCCCTGGTTCTCGTCGCCGAGGGGGTGCAGCCGGACGCCGAACTCGGCACAGTTGCGGCGCAGCGTCTCGATCTGCGTACGCGACGTGGGGTCGGCGATCGTCAGCAGGTCGCCGCGCCGCTGCTGGAACGACGGGTCCGCGTACCCGGTCGGGGTGTTGTGGTCCTCGGTCGCGAGCGTGAGGTCGGTGCGCCGCACCCGGCGGCCGGCGAGCCGCAGCCCGTCGAACGCCTGCGGGCTGGTCACCTCGTGCAGCAGGTGCAGGTCGATGTAGAGCAGGTCCGGCTCACCCTCGGCGGACCGGACGACGTGCGCGTCCCAAACCTTCTCGGCCAGGGTCCTCAGCTCAGGAGTGACTCCCACCATCTGGACATCCTAAATTCTGGGAGGTAAATTTCGGCTTGTGGGACACAGTATGAGCGGTGTCGGCGTTCTCGACAAGGCGGTGGTCATCCTGGCCGCCTGCGTCGACGGCGCCAGCCTGGCCGAACTCGTTGAACGCACCAAGCTGCCCCGGGCCACCGCGCACCGGCTGGCGCAGGCCCTTGAGATCCACCGGATGCTGGTCCGGGACACCCAGGGCCGCTGGCGCCCGGGCCCCCGGCTCGGCGAGCTGGCCAACGCCGCGCCGGACGTGCTGCTGACCGCGGCGGAACCGCTGCTGTCGGCGCTGCGCGACGCCACCGGGGAGAGCGCGCAACTCTACCTGCGCCGAGCGGACGAGCGGATCTGCGTGGCCGCCGCCGAGCGCGCCAGCGGCCTGCGGGACACCGTGCCGGTCGGCTCGGTGCTGCCGATGACCGCCGGCTCGGGGGCGCAGATCCTGCTCGCCTGGGAGCCGCCGGAGGCGGTGATGCCGCTGCTGCCCCGGTCGAAGTTCACCGGCCGCACCCTGGCCGAGGTACGCCGCCGCGGCTGGGCCCAGAGCGTCGCCGAACGCGAGGCGGGTGTGGCGAGCGTCTCCGCCCCGATCCGCGACCGCACGGGCCGGGTGATCGCCGCCATCAGCATCTCCGGGCCGATCGAGCGCCTCGGCCGCCGCCCCGGCGAACGCCACGCCATGGCGGTCGTCCGCGCCGGCCAACGCCTCTCCGGCCTCTGACAACCCCCACCCACCCCACCCCGCCCCACCCACCCACCCACCCACCCCACCCTGCCCCTGCCCCGCCTCCCGCCACCGCCTCCCCGCCCCCTCTCCCCCGCCCCCGCCCCCGCCCCCTCGCCCCGGTGATCAAGAGATTTGCGTCGGGATTCGGCCTTCCGGCTGACGCAAATCTCTTGATCACCGCGGAAACCGGGCGGAGGGCGGGCGGCGGGAGGGCGGGGCGGGCGGCGGGCGGCGGGCGGCGGGTGGGGTGGGGGTGGGGTGGGGTGGGGAAAGCACGGTGGGGCATGAGAAACGGCCCGCCTCGCGCGAGCGAGACGGGCCGTACGTGTTGTAGCCCCGACCGGATTCGAACCGGCGCTACCGCCTTGAGAGGGCGGCGTCCTGGGCCGCTAGACGACGGGGCCAGAACTTTTCCCTGCTTGGCCGCCCCACCGGGCGGCGCCGCTGTAGTCTAGCGGCGTGCCCCCGGGCGCTCCCGCCGGGGGTCAGGCAAGCCGCCCCAACGAAATGAGCCGTCCAGCGGAAGTACGCCGCCCAGCCGGAAGTGCGCCATCCGACGGAAGCGGGCAGGCCGCGCACCGGCTCAGCGGCCAGGCCGGCAGGCCGGGACACGCGAACGGCCCGCCTCATCGAGGATGAGACGGGCCGGAGAGCCTGTAGCCCCGACCGGATTCGAACCGGCGCTACCGCCTTGAGAGGGCGGCGTCCTGGGCCGCTAGACGACGGGGCCAGAACCTTTCCCTGCTTGGCCGCCCCACCGGGCGGCGCCGCTGAACCCTACCAGAACCCCCCATCGACCCTTCCGGGCCGACTGGAGTGCTCTTCGGTGAATCCAGCGACCGACGCTCTCGCGAACATCGGTTGCTGGGGTACCAGGACTCGAACCTAGACTAACTGAACCAGAATCAGTCGGGCTGCCAATTACCCCATACCCCATCGGCACCTTGCGGTGCCGTTCGGCGCCTTGCGGCACCGGAGGGAAACTTTACCCTCCCCGTGCCGGCAGGCCAAATCGGGTTACCGAAACCGCCCTCTGCCTGCGAACTCGCCGCTCTGACGGGTCAGCTGACCGGCACGACCGGGTTGGTCAACTCCCCGATTCCCTCGATACTCACGGTGACCGTATCCCCCTCCACGAGCGGGCTAACCCCCGCCGGGGTGCCGGTGAGCACGACATCGCCGGGGAGCAGCGTCATCACGTGCGACACGTACGACACCAGGGCCGGGACGTCGAAGACCATGTCCCGCGTACGGCCCAACTGCCGGACCTCCATCTCCTCCGGGTTGCGACCCACCTCACACCGGATCTCCAGGTCGGTGACGTCGAGTCCGGTGGTGATCCAGGGGCCGATGGGGCAGAACGAGTCGAATCCCTTGGCCCGCGTCCACTGGCCGTCGGACCGCTGGAGGTCCCGGGCGGTGACGTCGTTGGCGCAGGTGTAGCCGAAGATCGCCCGCTCGGCGGCGGCCCGGTCGGCCCGGCGCGCCCCCGGCGCCCCGATCACCACCGCCAACTCCGCCTCGTGCTCGACGCGCTTCGAGAAGATCGGCAGCCGGATGGCGTCCCGTGGCCCGATGACCGAGGTGGACGGCTTGAGGAAGAGCAGGGGCTCCTTGGGCACCTCGCTGCCGTGCTCGGCGGCGTGCTCGGCGTAGTTGCGGCCGACGCAGACGACCTTGCTGGGCAGGATCGGGGAGAGCAGCCGGACGTCCGACAGCGCCCACCGGCCGCCGGTGAACTTGATCTGCCCGAACGGGTGGCCCTCGATCTCCGCGATGGTCAGGCCCTGCGGGCCCGCCTCCGGCTCCCCCTCGACGACCCCGAACGACATTCCCTTGGCATGAGCGAAACGAGCGATACGCACCAGGTCAATCTAAGCCCCGCGGGGTCCCGGGGCCGCGCCGGTGGCGACGGCGTCCCGCAGGACCGCCGATCGGCACGCCCGACCGCGCGGCGCGCCCGACCGCGTGGCACGCCGGACGCGTCACGGTCCGTTACGACCAAGGCAGGGCACCGCCCGGAACCGGAGACGGAGACAGAGACAGAGACGGAGACAGAGACGGAGACAGAGACGGAGACAGAGACGGAGACAGAGACAGAGACGGAGACCGGAAACGGAGACGGGGACCGGAGACGGAGACGGAGACGGGGACACGGACAGGAACGGGAACGCTGAAGGGCACGACGGGGAGCGGGCCACCCTACGCCGACGGGCGGCGTCGGGGGCCGACTTCCCGACTTCGTACCCGCACGACGTGTCGGCGCACCTAGCGTCGGGCTCCGGAGGTGCGTTCGTATGCCTGCATCGACACGACACCACAGGGCCCTCGCGGTGTTCGTACACTGCCTCGGCGTCCTCGCCGCCCTGCCGGCGCTGCCGGCGGCGGCCCCGGAGGCGGCGGCCAGGCGGCCCGCCCAGACAGCGGCGGCCACGCCGGCACCGGCAGCCGCGACGACACCGGCGGCCGGGCCGGGGACGGCGGTACCCGCACCGGCCCCGCCGACGGCGACCGTGTCCCC
The DNA here is from genome assembly GCF_007830265.1 of Micromonospora olivasterospora. Classification (NCBI taxonomy): domain Bacteria; kingdom Bacillati; phylum Actinomycetota; class Actinomycetes; order Micromonosporales; family Micromonosporaceae; genus Micromonospora; species Micromonospora olivasterospora. The sequence continues at coordinate 4,062,523 of NZ_VLKE01000001.1, read as the reverse complement.
CCGCCCGGCGGCGGCCACCGAGGAGCCGACGGAGGAGCCGTCACCCTCGGGCTCGGCCGTGCCGACGCCCGCCGCGCCGCCACCGCTGGTCTCCCCGTCGGTGGTGGTGCCCACCCAGGGCGCGCCGCCGACCGTGACCGTGGCGGTGACGCCCGCCAGCACCCCGGCGCCGGGGTACCGGATCCAGGTCCGCAACCAGGGCAGGCTGCCGGTGGACACCACGGTGCGCCAGGAACTGCCGGCCGAAACGCGAGCGACCTGGATCACGCCCGGGGGCCGGGCCGGCCGCACGGCCGGGCAGTCCGCCACCACGGAGATCACCTGGCAGCTCAAGCTGCCCGCCGGGGGCAGCACCACGCTGCACACCGCGCTCGCCACCGCCGCGCCCGGCCGGGCGCTGAGCGCGCCGGCCTGCGCCTTCAGCAACGACGGCAGTCGGGCGTACGACTGCGCGACCGCGACCTGGAGCCGCCCGACCGTGCCGGCTGCCAAGGTGACCGGGGCGGCCGTGTGGCGGCGACCCCCGGTGCTGCTCGGCGCGCTGGCCCTCGTGCTGCTGCTCACCGTGGGCGGGCTCTGGTGGTGGCAGCGCCGCCGGCGCCGGCGGGCCGAGATCCTCTCCGCCGCGACGGCCGGGGCCGCGGCGAGGACCGAAGACCCCCGGACGACCGGCCGGGGCACCCTCTACGACCCCCGCCCGGCGACCGCGACGGCCGTGACCCGCCGCCGCAGGCCGCCGGTGTGGCTGGTGGTGGCGGGGGCTGCGACGCTTCTCGCCGGGGTGGTGTTCGCGGCGGCGGTGACCGCGACCCAGCGGGTCGCCGCGATCGACACGAACAAGCAGCCGACCAGCGGCGCCTGGCTGGGCCAGAGCGCCACCGGGGTGATCGGTGTGCCGCTGCGCGAGTCCGCCTTCGAGTTCACCGTCTACCGGGTGACCTGCCCGCCGGCAGGCGGCGGCCGGCAGTGCCAGGCCACGATCGGGGTGCGCAACGTCACGCCGCAGCAGCAGACCTGGCACGGCCAGATGCAGCGGGCGTACCTGCCGGGGGGCACCTGGGTGAGCACCGACGAGGCGGCCACCCGGCTCGCCAACCAGGGGCGGGACGTCTTCGCCCAGCCGCTCGCGGCCGGCACCCGGATGGTGCTGCCGCTGGTGTTCACGGTCGGCGGGACGGCCCAGCCCGAGCAGTTGGAGCTGCGCAGCGGGGTGTTCTCGGCCGGCGTGCGGGTGGACGTGCCCTGAGGCGGGCCGCACGAGGCGGGCCGCACGAGGCGGGCCGCGGGCCGGCACGACACGGGGCGGGCGGGCGGCGGTCGTACGCTGGGTCGGTGACCGCCGCTCTCGCCCCCGCCGCGCCGCTCGACGTGGCCGACTGGCGGGCCCGGCGGCGGGCCCACGAGGAGCGGGTCGACGCCTGGCTGGCGCCGCACCTGGCCCGTCGGCGGGCCGGCGCGAAGCACCCCGTGGAGGACTTCCTCTTCACCTACTACTCGCACCGCCCCGCCCAGTTGCGCCGCTGGCACCCGGGCGCGGGGGTGGTGCTGCGCGGCGCGGATCCCGCCGAGTTCGGCCGGGACTACCGCGCCACCGCCGCCGGGCTCACGCTCGACACCGCCGCGGTACGCGCCCGGCGGGCCGAGTCGGTCGGCTGGATCCGGACGCTGCTGGCGGCCACCGCCGGCCGGCCGGCGCACCTGGGCTGCTTCGGGATGCACGAGTGGGCGATGGTCTACCGGCAGACCCAGGAGGAGGTACGCCACAACGCGTGGCCGCTGCGGCTGAGCCCCGCCGGGACGGCGGCCGTGGTCGAGGAGCGGGGCGTGCGGTGCAGCCACTTCGACGCGTACCGCTTCTTCACCGCGCCGGCCCGGCCGTTGAACCAGCTCACCCCGACCCGGGAGCGCCAGCACGAGCTGGAGCAGCCGGGCTGTCTACACGCCAACATGGACCTGTACAGGTGGGCGTACAAGCTGTCCCCGCTGGTGCCGAGCGAGCTCGTCGCGGACGCGTTCGCGTTGGCCCGGGAGATCCGCACGCTGGACATGCGGGCCAGCCCGTACGACCTGGCGGCCCTCGGGTACCCGCCGGTGCGGGTGGAGACGCCGGAGGGACGCGCGGAGTACGCCGCCGCCCAGCGCGGCTTCGCCGAGCGGGCCGGGACGCTCCGGGCCCGCCTGCTGGCCGCGCTCGGCGACGACTGAGCAGACTGGCCGCGCTCGGCGACGACTGAGCAGACTGGCCGCGCTCGGCGACCGCTGAGCAGACTGGCCGCGCTCGGCGACGACTGACCAGGCTGGCCGCGCGCCGCCAGGGCGCCCGCGCTCAGGGGCGGCCCCGGTGCGCCACCCACTCGTGGGCCAGGATCGACATCACGGTGGCGTCCACCCAGTCGTCGCCGTCGCGCAGCACCTGGCGCAGCACCCCCTCCGCGACGAAGCCGACCTTCTCGTAGACCCGACGGGCCCGGGGGTTGATGGCGAACACCTCCAGCGAGATCCGGTGCAGGCCGAGCCGCTCGAAGCCGTACCCGACGACCAGCCGGACCGCCTCGGTGCCCAGGCCCCGGTCGCGACCGGCGGGCCCGATCAGGGTGCGGACGTTGCAGCTGCGGTTGGGCGCGTCCCACTCGTTGAGGACCACCTCGCCGACGCAGCCGCCGCGGGCCCGGTCGACCACGGCCAGGTCGAGCCGGTCGGCCTGCGTGTTGCGGCTGCCGTACCAGTCGCGCAGCCGCGCCTCGTCGAACGGCTCCGGCGGGCTGCCGGTCAGCCGGCACACCTCCGGGTCGGCCAGGGCGGCGAACAGGCCGGCCAGGTCGTCGTCGGTGAACGGGCGCAGGGCCACCCGCTCCCCGACGAGCGTGGGCTTGGTCGCGAGGTCGGGGGCGATCCGCTCGTCAGGCACCGGGCGATTCTGCGCGGCGCGGGTGCCCGGCTCAACGGAATTCGCGGGGACGGCCGCCCGGACCGGCGGCGCGGCGCCGGGTCGTCAGTCGCCGTCGACGCGGCGGTCGCGCTTGCGCTGGGCCTGGCGCTTCTTGTCGGCGAGGCGGCGTTCCTTCGCGCCCTTCGAGGGGCGGGTGGGGCGGCGCGGCGGGGGCAGCGGGGCGACGGCCTCGCGCAGCAGCGCCGCCATCCGCTCGCGGGCCGCCTCGCGGTTGGCGAGCTGGGCCCGGTGCTCGCTCGCGGCGATCGTGAGCACCCCGTCGACCAGCCGGTTGGCCAGGCGGTCCAACGCGCGGGCCCGCAGCGGCTCCGGCAGGCTCGGCGACCCGGCCACGTCGAAGCTCAGCTCCACCCGGGAGTCGGCGGTGTTGACACCCTGCCCACCGGGGCCCGACGAGCGGGAGAACCGCTCCCGCAGCTCGATGCCCGGCACGACCAGCCGGTCGGTCACCCGCAGTCCGTCCACGCCCCGAGGCTATCGCCCGACCCGGGCCTCCTGGCTGGCGCTCGGGGTGGCCGACGGCCCGGGCGTCGGCCGGGCGCGGTCGTCGTCGGGGGCGGTGGCGGCGTACGCGACCGCACCGACCAGCAGCAGCGCCACCACCCCGATCTTCGTGGTGACCGCTCGGATCAGTCCCCAGGCCACGCGCCGCGTGGTCGGCACCGTCTTCCGCGCGGTCTGGTAGTCCTTCCATCCGCGCCGCGCCCGTGCGTACGCCGCGCCCACTCCGCATCCGACGAACAGGCCCACCAGCAGCAGGGCCGCAATGACCGGTCGCTCCATCCTCGTCAGTATGCATACCGAGAGTGGTATTTCCATGACGGCTCTGCGCCGCGCCGCCGCGCTGACAATTTTCCTATTTCGCCCACACGGCTGGCCCGATCCGCAGGTCAGCCGCCCTTTCCGATGATGGTGTCGGCGGTCTGCTGCACCTGGTCGATCGGGATGGCGAAGCCGATGCCGATCGAGCCGCTGCTGTCGATCGTGGCGATGGCCGTGTTCACCCCGACCACCTCGCCCCGGGCGTTGACCAGCGGGCCGCCGGAGTTGCCCGGGTTGATCGAGGCGTCGGTCTGCACGGCGCGGTGCCGGCTCGTGCCCAGCCGCACCTGCCGGTCGAGCGCGCTCACGATACCCGCGGTGACCGTGCCGGCCAGCCCGAGCGGGGAACCGACCGCGAGCACCGGCTCGCCGACCCGGGTCGAGCCGGGCTTGGCCAGCGGCAACGGGGACAGCCGGGCCGCCGGGGGCACCTTGAGCACGGCCAGGTCGCTGTCCGGTTCCCGGCCGACCACCTCGGCCGGGAACCGCCGGCCGTCCGGCAGTTCCACCGTCACCCCACCCCCGCCGCCCTTGGCCAGGATGTGGTCGTTGGTGATCAGGTGCTGCTGGTCGTCGATCGCGAATCCGGAACCGGTCGCCGACGCGCCGGAGCCGCCCCCGACCATGACCGACACGACGCCGGGCACGGTCCGCTCGGCGGCGGTCACCAGCTCCGCGGGCACCGGGGCCGCGGACGCCGCCGTCGGCCCCGGCGTACCGGTCTGGTCGGCGACCCAGGCGCCGGCCGCCGCGCCGGAGAGGGTCGAGAGGGCGACCACGCCGGCCGCGGCCAGCAACCGTCCCCGCCAGCCCCGCCGGTGGCCGCCACCACCCCCGTCGGGTACGTCCCACCGCGCCCGCCCGTCCGGGTCCAGCTCGGGTGAGACGAACCACGGCCCGCGCGGCTCGCCCAGTCCGGTCTGCACTGCCATCCGTCGCTCCTCACGTCCTCGTCACCGCCGGATGTCCGCCTCGTCCCGGTTCGGGGCCGGCGGCCCGCCGGCCGGGGCGCCCCGCCTCCCCGGCCGCTCAGGGCAGCCGGGAGAACCAGCGCATCGACCCCGCCGCGGCACCCATGGCCAGGACCAGCCCGAGGCCGATGAACCGGGCGGAGATGTCCTGCCGTTCCTTGCGGTAGCCCACCGACGTGCCGATGTCGTCGTATACGGCGCGCAGCTCCTCGCTGCTGGACGCCTCGTGGAAGCCGCCCCCGGTCTCCTCGGCGACGGCCCTGAGCGTCTGCCCGTCCACCGGCACCTGGATGGGGCGACCGCCCCGGTCCACGAACCCGGACGGGGTGCCGAAGGAGATCGTGTGTACGGGCACCTTCGCGGCGACCGCCTCGGCGGCGGCCTCCATCGGATCCATGCCGGAGGTGTTGGCGCCGTCGGAGAGCAGGATGATCCGGGCCGGCGGTGGCTCCGTCGCCGCCTCGCTGTCCAGCCCCTTCACCGCGCCGAGCGACGTGTTGATCGCCTCGCCGATCGCCGTGCCCTGCACGCCGGTGCTGCCCTCCGCCAGACGCTCGATCCCCTCGTGCAGCGACTCCCGGTCGGTGCCCGGCGGCACCACCACCGCGGCGCTGCCGGCGAACGCGACCAGCCCCACGTTGAACTCGTCGGGCAGGCCGTCGACGAACCGCCGGGCGGCCGCCTTGGCCGCGCTGAGCCGGTCCGGCCCCACATCGGTGGCGAGCATCGAGGTGGACACGTCCACGGCCACCATCACCGTGGCCCGCTCCCGGGGCACCCGCACCTCGGCGCTGGGCCGGGCGAAGCCCACCACCAGCAGCGCCAGCATGGCCAGGAAGAGACCCGCCGGTACGTGCCGCCGCCAGGCGGGACGGTCCGGGGCGACCCGGTCGAGCAGCCGCAGGTTGGTGAAGCGGACGGCGTACCGGCTGCGGCGGCGCTGCGCCAGCAGGTAGCCGGCGGCGACGGCGAGGACGCCGAGCAGCAGCCAGAGCCGGGCGGGTGACTGCCAGGTCACGCGGCACCTCCCGAGCGCGCCTCGGCGCGCGGTCCGGGGCCCGTCCCGCCGGCGGCGCGCGGCGTCGCGCCCGCCCCTCTGGCCGGGGCCAGGGTCAGCCGGCGCTGGGCGTGCACGTGCCGCACCACGTCGGCGCACCAGTCCCGGTCGGTGCGCAGCGGCAGGTGGGTCGCCCCGCACCGGCGCAGCACCTGCCGGACCTGCTCGCGCTGGGCGACGGCGGCCGCCGCGTACCGCTCGCGCAGCCGGGGGTCGCCCGTCCAGACCTCCCGCCGCCGGCCGGACTCGGGGTCGACCAGGGTGATCAGGCCGACGTCCGGCAGCTCCAGCTCGCGCGGATCGGTCACCTCCACGGCGAGCACCTGGTGCCGGACGGCCAGCCGGCGCAGCGCCGCCTCCCACGGCGGCGGCTCCGCCGGGTCGTCCGGCAGCGCGTCGAGGAAGTCGGAGACCACCACGATCAGGCCCCGCCGGGTGGCGACCCGCCCGACGGCGGCCAGCCCGTCGGCCAGCGGGGCGCCGGGCGGAACGTCCGCCGGGTCGGCCTCTCCGACGCGCGGCGCGGCCAGCAGCGCGCGGAGCAGCCCCAGCAGGTGGGTCCGGCCGCTGCGGGGCGGGAACCGACGCAGCCCGGCGGGGCCGTGCAGCAGCGCGCCGAGCCGGTTGCCGGCGCCGGCGGTGAGGAAGCCCACCGCCGCGACCGCGGCCACCGCGAGTTCGCGCTTGTCCAGCTCGGCGGTGCCGAACTCCATGCTCGGGCTGGCGTCCACCAGCAGCCAGGTGGTCAGCTCCCGGTCGGCGTCCACCTCGAGGACGTGCGGGACGGTGGTGCGGGCGGTCACGGCCCAGTCCATCCGGCGTACCTCGTCCTCGCCCGGCCGGTACTCGCGGCTGCCGGCGATCTCGCTGCCCGCGCCGGGCAGCAGTCCCCGGTGCTGGCCGTGCAGGAGGCCGTCCAGGCGGCGGGTCACGGTCAGCTCCAGCCGGCGGAGCCGCTGGTCGGGCGCGAGGTCGGCCAGGGTCGGATCGCCGGGCACCGCCGCCGGCTGGGTGAGGATGGGCCGCTTGTGCACGCCTCCGGTAGCGCGGGGTCCCCTTCTCACGGCCGCGCGCCTCACGCGGCGGCCAGGTCGGGGCGTGTTCCGGCCGGCCGGGGGCGACCCGGGGCGGCGGCACCGCGTCGACGAGCCGGCGGACCACCGCGTCGGCCGGCACCCCGTCGGCGACGGCGTCGAAGGAGAGCACCAGCCGGTGGGCGAGGACGTCCACGGCCAGCTCCCGTACGTCCTCCGGCACCACGTACTCCCGGCCGCGCAGCAGCGCCTGGGCCCGGGCGGCGGCGACCAGGCCGAGCGTGGCGCGGGGGCTCGCCCCGTACGCCAGCAGCGGGGCGACCTCGGGCAGCCCGAACCGGCCCGGGTCGCGGGTGGCCAGGATCAGCCGGACGACGTACTCGGCGATGGCGTGGTGCACGAAGACGTGGCCGGCGCGCCGCTGCAGCTCGCGCAGCCGTACGGGATCGAGGATCCGGTGCGGGACGGGCCGGTCGGCGCTCATCCGGTAGAGGATCGCCAGTTCCTCGTCCTCCCCCGGGTAGTCCACGACGATCTTCATGAGGAACCGGTCCCGCTGGGCCTCGGGAAGCTGGTAGACCCCCTCGGACTCGATCGGGTTCTGCGTGGCGAGCACCAGGAACGGCTCGGGGACGGGCCAGCTGCGGCCGCCGATCGAGACCTGGCGCTCGGCCATCGCCTCCAGCAGAGCCGACTGCACCTTGGCCGGGGCCCGGTTGATCTCGTCGGCGAGCACCAGGTTGGCCATGATCGGTCCGAGCTCGACGTCGAAGCTCTCCTTGGTCGCCCGGTAGATGCGGGTGCCGACGATGTCGGAGGGCACCAGGTCCGGGGTGAACTGGATCCGGGAGAAGGCGCCGCCGACCACGGTGGCGAGGGTCTGCGCGGCCAGCGTCTTGGCCACGCCGGGTACGCCCTCCAGCAGGCAGTGGCCGTCGGCGAGCAGCGCGGTGAGCAGGCGGTCGACGAGCCGGTCCTGCCCGACGATCACGCGCTTGACCTCGAAGAGGGTCTGTTCCAGCTCGGCGCCCGCCGCGTCGTGGTCGACCGGGCCGGGCAGGCTGGCCAGGGTGTCCGAGATGTCCGTCACGGTCCTTGCTTCCCGTGCCGGTGCCTGGGCAAACGTCGGATTATCCGCCCCTGGCCGGTCCTGCGGGCGCGTCGCCGTCCCATTCCACCCCGAACGGGACGAGGGGGTGCGGCGGCTGCCGGGCGATCCGAAAGGCGGCACGCCGGCGGGGCGCGGACAACAGGCGCCACGCGGGCGCGGTGCGGACGAAAGGCGCCACGATCCGTGCCGCGGGCCGGAACGGCGCGACGCCGGCCCCCGAGGGCGGTCGGGGGCCGGCGTCGTCACCGCCGGCGACGGGGCGCCGCGGCGGGCCGGATCAGATGTGCACGATCAGGTAGAAGCCCCGGTCGGACGGGTTGCCGTCGTAGTCGCGGATCTGGATGAAGACGCCGTTGGGGGTGCCGAGCCGCGGCGCGACCGAGACCTCGCCCCCGGGCGGGACGCAGCAGCTGTCGGACCGGCCGATCGTGGCGACGTAGGCGCCGGCCGTGACGTTCCACGGGAACTGGACCTCGTACTGGCCGACGCCGTACTTGATGACGACCCCCGTGCCCCGGGCCTTGGTCGCGTTCGCGTTCACCACCGTGTAGGTGACGGTGCCGGCGAGCGGGGTGGCGCCCTTCTTCAGCAGCGAGCGGGACAGCCGGGCCGACTCCTCGCTCACCGCCGGCTGCGAGTCGACCGCGCGGGCGGCGGGCTGCGCGAGGTCGGCGGACTTCGTCGACGGCTGAGCGGCGGCCGCGATGCCACCGCCGGCCAGGGTGAGTGCCAGTACGCCGAGCGTGACCGCCGCCTTGCGTCCCAGGAATGTGGCCATGACAGGTCTCCCTCAGTTGACCGGGGTGATGGGCCGACCCGCATCGGACGGGCCGACCTCGATGCCGTGGTCCGGAGGCCGGGCAGGACGCGGCACAATTGCGGCAACAATTGCGCCGACCGCGCCGGAAATTGCCCGTCAACGAGTAATTCACACCAGCATTTAGCTGGAATTACTACGGAGAGTTGCGACACCTCGAACCAGGTGGAACGTAGCACCGTCAAAAGCCGGCCGTCAATGGTGGCCCGCCGCGTGTCGCAATTCGCCGGGCGCCCGCGATAATTGCGAGACATGAATGGTGGACCATTCACGAAAGACCGCCCGGGAAAGCGGGCGGACCACACCGGGGCCCGTGCGCGACTACCCTGGCGCGGTGCTCACCCTCACCCGCCCCCCGCGGTCGGTCGGCCCGCGTGACCGGGTCCGCGCGTGGCTCTGCTGGCTCGCCGTGGCGCCCGGGCTGGCCTGGGCGGCCGTCCGGCTGCCGGGCCTGGAACGGGGGCCGCTCGTGCAGGCGGTCGCCTTCACGCCGTACGTCGCCGCCTGGACGCCGGTCCCGCTGCTGCTGGCGCTCGCCCTGCGGCGCCGCTGGCCGGCGGCGGTCGCGGCCCTGGCCGCCGCCGCGCTGCTCGGCGTGGTGGCGCCCCGGGCGCTGCCGTCGGCGCGGCCGGCGGCGGCCGGGCCGACGCTGCGCCTGCTGACCGCGAACCTGCTGGCCGGGGCCGCCGACGCCCCCGCCCTGGTCGACCTGGTCCGCGCGCGCCGGGTCGACGTGCTGGCCGTGCAGGAGTTCACCCCCGGCGCGGCAGCCGAACTCGACCAGCTCGGCCTGGCCGCGCTGTTGCCCCACCGGCAGCTCAACCCGCAGGTGGGCACCCCCGGCTCCGGCCTGTACGCCCGGTTTCCCCTCACCGACGGGGGCGTCCGGCTCAACCGGGGCGGCTGGGGGTTCAGCCAGACGTACGGGACGGTGACACCGCCGGGCGGGCCGCCGGTGCGGGTCGAGTCGGCCCACCCGGCGGCCCCGTACGCGGTGGACCAGGTCGGCCCCTGGCGGACGGACCTGGCGGCCCAGCCGCCGGCCACCCCGGACGCCGGGCTGCGCGTCCTCGCCGGGGACTTCAACGCCACTCTCGACCACGCCCCGCTGCGCGCCCTGCTCGCCACCGGGTACGTCGACGCGGCGGACGCCGTCGGCGCCGGGCTGGTCGGCACCTGGGGCCCGTACGACGGCGACCCCATCCCGCCCGTGACGATCGACCACGTGCTGGTGGACCGGCGGATCGCGGTCCGCACGGTGGCGGTGTGCCCGCTGCCGGGCAGCGACCACCGGGCCGTGTTCGCCGAGCTGCGCCTGCCCGCCGCCTGAGCCCTACACCCGGGTGCGGTCGAGGCCGTACGTGAGGGCATCGACCAGCGCGTGCCAGGACGCCTCGACGACGTTGGGGTGCACCCCCACGGTCGTCCAGTCGCGGCCCGCGCCGTCGGCGGTCTCCACCAGTACCCGGGTCACCGCGCCGGTGCCGCTGCTGCCCTCCAGGATGCGCACCTTGTAGTCGGCCAACTCGAAGTCGCGCAGCTCCGGGTAGTGCCGGGACAGCCCGGCCCGCAGCGCCTCGTCCAGGGCGTTGACCGGGCCGTTGCCCTCGGCCGTGGCGATCACCCGCTCGCCGCGTACCCGGATCTTCACCGTGGCCTCGGAGACCACCGCGCCGTCCTCGCGGTGCTCCACCAGCACCCGGTACGACTCCAGCGCGAACGGCCGGGCCGGCGCGCCCTCGGGCAGCTCGGAGCGGACCAGCAGCTCGAACGAGGCGTCCGCCGCCTCGAACGACCAGCCGCCGGCCTCCATCTCCTTGACCCGCTTGGTGACCGTGGACAACGCCTCCGGATGGCCGGCCAGGTCCAGGCCCAGCTCGCGGCTCTTCAGCTCGACGCTGGCCCGGCCGGCCATCTCGGTGACCAGGATCCGCATGTCGTTGCCCACCACGCTCGGGTCGACGTGGTTGTAGAGCAGCGGATCCACCTTGATCGCGCTCGCGTGCAGCCCCGCCTTGTGGGCGAAGGCGGCGGCCCCGACGTAGGCCTGGTGGGTGTCGGGGGCGATGTTGGCGATCTCGGCGATGGCGTGGGAGACCCGCACCATCTGTTCCAGGCAGCCCTCGGGCAGGACGGGCATCCCGAGCTTGAGCTGCAGGTTGGCGACGACGGCGAAGATGTCGGCGTTGCCGGGGCGCTCGCCGTACCCGTTGGCGGTGCCCTGGGCGTGGCGGACGCCGGCCTCGACGGCGGCGATCGTGTTGGCCACCGCGCAGGCGGTGTCGTTCTGGCAGTGGATGCCGAGCAGCTCCGGCGCCACGCCGGTGCGCGCGGTCAGGTCGGCGATCGCGGCGGTGACCTGGGAGGGCAGCATCCCGCCGTTGGTGTCGCAGAGGACGAACCGCTCGGCGCCGGCGGCCAGCGCCGTCTCCACCACCGCGGCCCCGTACGCCGGGTCGTGCCGGTAGCCGTCGAAGAAGTGCTCCCCGTCGACGAAGACGCGCCGGCCCTCGGCGACCAGGTGCGCCACGGTGTCACGGATCATCGCCAGGTTCTCTGCGGGGGTGGTGCGCAGCGCCCGCTCGACGTGTCGCAGGTCGGCCTTGGCGACCAGCGCGACGGCCGGGGTCTGCGCGTCGAGCAGCCCGCGGACCTGCGGGTCCTCGGCCACCGCCACGCCGGCCTTGCGGGTGGCGCCGAACGCGACCAGCACGGCGTGCTTCAGCTTCAGCTCCGTGCGGGCGCGCCGGAAGAACTCGGTGTCCTTCGGCACCGCCCCCGGCCAGCCGCCCTCGATGAAGCCGACGCCGAACTCGTCCAGCAGCCGGGCCACGGCCAGCTTGTCGACGACGGAGTAGGTGAGCCCTTCACGCTGGGCGCCGTCGCGCAGCGTCGTGTCGTAGACCTGGAACGTCATGGGAGTCCTTTCAGGCGCGGTGGGGCAGGTGGGCGGCGGCGACACGGACCAACAAAAAGACCCCCCGCGGATGCGGGAGGTCTGCGCGCTCGGCGGGGGTAGGCCGGGCGCGCTAGCTGGCGATAATGACTACGGTGCGAGTCACGCTCGCTACTGTGCCACCCCTCCCCCGGATCTGGGAGGGTCAACCCACATGCCGGGACGGTCACGGAGCGTTGCCTCGCCCGATCAGGCCGGCGCGCCCGGGCGGAGCCCGCCGCAGGTGATCAGCTTCACAGTTCACCCGGCCGCCACCAGGGCGAAACACGACTGCGGCAATATCTGGAACCGATCCAGTTATCGGCCCCGCGCCGCTGTCAAGGAGGACACTGTGCTCACTGTCGGTGACCACTTCCCCGAGTACGAGCTCACCGCCTGCGTCTCGCTGGACGCCGAGAAGGCGTTCGAGTCGATCAACCACAAGTCCCACGAGGGCAAGTGGCGGGTGGTCTTCTTCTGGCCGAAGGACTTCACCTTCATCTGCCCCACCGAGATCGCCGAGTTCGGCCGACTGAACGGTGAGTTCGCCGACCGGGACGCCCAGGTGCTCGGCGTGTCCGTGGACAGCGAGTTCGTCCACTACGCCTGGCGCAAGGACCACCCGGACCTGCGCGAACTGCCCTTCCCGATGCTCAGCGACATCAAGCGCGAGCTGACCGACGCCTGCGGCGTGCTCGGCGAGGACGGCGTGGCCCAGCGCGCCACCTTCATCGTGGACCCGAACAACGAGATCCAGTTCGCCATGGTGACCGCCGGCTCCGTCGGCCGGAACGTCTCCGAGGTGCTGCGGGTGCTCGACGCCCTGCAGACCGACGAGCTGTGCCCGTGCAACTGGAACAAGGGCGGCGAGACCCTGGACGCCACCGGGCTGCTCGCCGGCGCCGGGGCCTGACGATGGGTCTGGACGCGGTCAAGGCGGCCCTGCCCGAGTACGCCAAGGACATCAAGCTCAACCTCGGCTCCACCGTCGGCACCTCCACGCTGAAGCCGGAGCAGGCCTGGGGCACCGCCCTGGCCTGCGCGGTCGCGGCGCGCAACCCGCGGGTGCTGCGGGAGATCGCCGCCGAGGCGGCCGAGCACCTGACGCCGGAGGCGGTCGAGGCCGCCAAGGGCGCCGCCACGATCATGGCGATGAACAACGTGTACTACCGGGCCAAGCACCTCATCGGCGACGAGCAGTACGCGTCGATGCCGGCCCGGCTGCGGATGCAGATCATCGCGAGGCCGGGCGTGGAGAAGGCGGACTTCGAGCTGTGGTGCCTCGCCGTCTCGGCGATCACCGGCTGCGGCGTCTGCCTGGAGTCGCACGAGAAGACGCTGCGTGCCGCCGGCTTCACCCGGGAGCAGGTGCACGAGGGGCTGCGCATCGCCGCCGTCGTACACGCCGCCGCGGTGGCCCTCGACGCGCAGGCCGCGCTGGCCTGAGCCGTACGCCCGACGGGCCGGCGCCGCACGCACGCGGCGCCGGCCCGGCGCCGTCTCCGCCGGGCGTGTAGGTGCGGACGGACCCGGGTACGTGTCTCCACGGACACCCGCTCTCCCCGAGGCGACCCAGGAGTCACCCATGAACCCGCTCGACCCGCGCGCCGTGCACGCCAGCCCCGATCCCCTGGTCGCCGGAGGCCAGGGCGCCGTCGCCGGCGGCGCCCCCGCCGGCGCCTTCGACCCCTGGAGCTACCGCGACCAGTCCTCGGCCACCGACGTCGACCTCGTCGGCTACCGCGTCGAGGCCACCGACGGCGGGATTGGGAAGATCGACAGCGCCAGCCACGAGGTCGGCGGGAGCTACCTGGTGGTCGACACGGGGCGGTGGATCTTCGGCAGGAAGGTCATGCTGCCGGCCGGCACGGTCAGCCACGTCGACCACGACGCCCGCGAGGTCCACGTCGACCGGACGCGCGACCAGATCAGGGCCGCGCCCGAGTACGACGGGAACAGCCACGGGGACCCGGCGTACCGGGACCGGCTCGGCGGCTACTACGACGCCAGCTACGCCGACCTGCCCCCGGGCACCGCGCGCTGAACCGGTCCGCCACCGCGAGCCGCCGGCCGTTACCGTGTCGGCGTGGACGCGACAGAGGTCAACCGCAGGATCCCCTTCTCCGCCATGTTCAACTTCCGGGACGTGGGCGGCTATCCGACCCGCGACGGGCGCGCCGTGCGCTGGGCCCGGCTCTACCGCTCCGACTCCCCGCACCGCATCGACGGCGCGGACCGGGACGCCTTCGTCGCCCTCGGCGTCCGGACCGTCATCGACCTGCGCCGTCCCGAGGAGGTGACCCGGGACGGCCGGGTCCCGGAACTCGACGGGCTCGCCTACCGGCACATCCACCCGGAGCACGCCGACTGGGCGCAGGCGCCGTACGAGCCCGACACGAGCCTGGCCCGCTACCTCGCCGACCGGTACGCGGACCTGGCCGGGACCGGCGCGGCGGGGCTGGCCGAGGCGGTCGGGCTGATCGCCGACAGCGCGAACGCACCGGTCGTGGTGCACTGCGTGGCCGGCAAGGACCGCACCGGCATCGTCTGCGCGCTGACGCTGGCGGCGCTCGGGGTGAGCGACGCCGACATCGCCACGGACTACGCGCTGAGCACCGAGGCGTCGGAGCGGTTCAGCGCGTGGGTGGCCGCCACGACGCCCGAGGGCGAGGAGCTGCCGGCGCCGTTCCTGGCGTCGCCGGCCGAGGCGATGACGCTCTTCCTCACCGAGCTGCGGCAGGGGCACGGCTCGGTGGAGGGCTACCTGCGGCACGCCGGGGTCAGCGCCGCCCAGCTCGCCGCGCTCCGCGCCCACCTGCTGGAGTGAGCCCCACCCGGGAGGGTGACTCCGGCCGGATCGCGCCCGGGGCGTACGTGGACGCCCCGGGCGCGCCGGCGGTCAGCGGACCCGGACGACCCAGTCGTGCGGGTCGGCGGCCCGGCCACGCTGGATGTCGACCAGCTGCTGGCGCAGCGCCATGGTGGCGCGGCCCGGCTCGCCGCCGCCGACGAGGAACTCGCCGTCGGGGAAACGGACCCCGCCGATCGGCGTGATCACCGCCGCGGTGCCGCAGGCGAAGACCTCCCGCAGCCGGCCGCTGACCGCGTCGGCCTGCCAGTCGGCGAAGCTGACCGGCTGCTCCCGCACCTGGAGGCCGGCCTCGGCGGCCAGCGTGAGGACGGCGTCCCGGGTGATGCCGGGCAGTATCGTGCCGGTCAGCGGCGGGGTGACCAGGGTGTCGTCGTCGTAGACGAAGAAGACGTTCATCCCGCCCAGCTCGTCGACGAAGCGTCGCTCCACCGCGTCCAGGAACACCACCTGGTCGCAGCCCGCCTCGATCGCCTCGGCCTGCGCCGCGAGCGAGGCGGCATAGTTGCCACCGCACTTCGCCGCGCCCGTGCCGCCGGGGGCCGCGCGGGTGTAGTCCGGCGAGACCCAGACCGTCACCGGCCTGACCCCGCCGGGGAAGTACGCCCCGGCCGGCGAGGCGATGACCACGTAGAGGTATTCGTTGGCCGGGCGGACGCCGAGGAAGACCTCGCTGGCGAACATGAACGGCCGCAGGTAGAGGCTGCCGTCGTCGCTCTCCGGGACCCAGTCGCGGTCGATCTCGACAAGCCTGCGCAGCGACTCCACGAACGCCTCCGGGGGCAACTCCGGCATCGCCATCCGGCGGGCGGAGGCGGCGAACCGGGCGGCGTTGGCCTGCGGCCGGAACAGGGTCACCCCGCCGTCGGCCGTCCGGTACGCCTTGAGCCCCTCGAAGATCTCCTGCGCGTAGTGCAGCACGGCGGCGGCCGGGTCCAGCGGGATGGGCCCGCGCGCCTCGACCCGGGCGTCGTACCAGCCCTTGCCGTCGGCGTAGTGGATCGTGACCATGTGGTCGGTGAAGACCCGCCCGAAGCCCGGGTTGGCGAGCAGGGCGGCCCGGTCGGCGACGGATACCGGCGCGGGATTCGGACGGATCTCGAAGTCGAGCTTGTCACCACCGCTCATCGCGCGTGCCTCCCTGCGGAACAACGGCGCGCGGGACCGCACGCCGACTTCACTGTTTGCCAGAAACTTACCCCGAGCGGTCGTTCAGCAGGTAGGTCGGTACCGGCGAACGGGGCGCTGCGCACGCGCGTTCGGGCAGATCGGACGCCTGCCGGGCGTCCGCGGTGCGGGGACCCGCGTCAGGCCACCGCGTACGCGGCGAGCCGGTCGCCCACCTCGGCGGTGCGCAGCGGTACGTTCGGGGCCCGGTTGGCCAGCTCCGTGCCGACGGCGGCGGTCACCCGCGCGGCGGCCTCGGCGTGCCCGAGCTGGTCGAGCAGCAGGGCGGCGGAGAGGACCGCGGCGACCGGGTCGGCGACGCCCTGGCCGGCGATGTCCGGCGCGGAGCCGTGGACCGGCTCGAACATCGACGGGTAGCGCCCCTCGGGGTTGATGCAGCCGCTGGCGGCCAGCCCGATGCCGCCGGTCACCGCCGCGGCGATGTCGGTGAGGATGTCGCCGAAGAGGTTGTCGGTGACCACGACGTCGTACCGCTGGGGCTGGGTGACCAGGAACATCGCGGCCGCGTCGACGTGCTGGTACTCGGTGGCGACGTCGGGGTGCTCGGCGGCCACCGCCTCGAACGCGCGGGCCCAGAGCGACCCGGCGTGGGTCAGCACGTTGGTCTTGTGCACGAGGGTGACCTTGCGCCGCTCGCGGCGTTCCGCGCGGGCGAACGCGTCCCGGATCACCCGCTCCACCCCGTGCCGGGTGTTCAGGCTCTCCTCCGTGGCGACCTCGGCCGGGGTGTTCCGGTGCAGCGCGCCGCCGGCGCCGGTGTACAGCCCCTCGGTGCCCTCCCGCACCACGACCAGGTCGACCTCGCCGGGCTTCACGCTCGCCAGCGGGCCGGAGACGCCCGGCCAGAGCCGCGACGGGCGCAGGTTGACGTACTGGTCGAAGGCGAACCGGAGCTTGAGCAGCAGGCCCCGCTCCAGCACGCCCGGCGGGACGCTCGGGTCGCCGACCGCGCCCAGCAGGATCGCGTCGTGCCCGGCGAGCTCAGCCAGGACGGAGTCGGGCAGCACCTCGCCCGTGCGGTGGTACCGGGCGGCGCCGAGGTCGTACTCCGTGGCCTCCACCCCGGGGAGCACGGCGTCGATGACCTTCCGGGCCTGCGCGACCACCTCGGGCCCGATCCCGTCCCCGGCCACCACCGCGATCCGTGCCACGTCCTGCGCTCCCTCACCTCGGCGTTCCCCGCAACCGTACGACTCCGTCCCGCGTCCCGGTACACCTCTTCCACATCCCGGGAAAGTCGGATGCACAGAAGGTTCCCAGGTCAGACTCATGGAGCGATTATCTTCGCAGCCTAGCGTCGGTGCCGAGCGCGTCCCGGGCGCCCGTACCGGACACCACCGCAGCGCTGCGGCGCCGTCAGCGAAGGAGCAGGCCATGCGCATCGACGAGCAGCCCCGCCCCCGCTGGACCGACGAGCAGCCGCGGACGCGCTGGGTGGATCAGGTCGGCTTCCGCAGCCGGCGCCCCGACCTGCGGCTCGGCGCCCGCAGCCACCGCCTCGACCGCTCCGTCGCCCCCGTCGACCGGATCGTCGTGCGGCACACCGTGCGCACCGCCACCGCGGAGTACACGCTGCTGCTCAACGCGCCGGACCGGCAGGGCCGACGCGGCGTCGGCGAGGCGCTGGCGGACGCCGTCGGCGAGCTGCGGGCCATCGACCTCACGTACGGCCCGACCCGACCCGGCAGCCTCGTGTCCCGGCTGCGCCGGGGAGAGATCAGCCCCGAGTCGTACCCGCCGCTGGCCGACCTGGTGGACCGCTGCGCCGCGATGCGGGCCGCGACCGACGGATGGTTCGACGCCTGGGCCGTGCCGGGCGGCTTCGACCCGGGTGGCCTGCTCGGCGGCTGGGCGGTGGAGCGGGCCGCGGCCCGGCTGCGCGCCGCCGGCATCGACGACTACGCCGTGCTCACGGGGCCGACCTCGTGGTACGCGGCCACGCCCCGCACGGCGGCCCGTGGCGCGTCGCCGTGCACCACCCCACCGACGCTCGCCGGCCCCCGCTGGTGCTGGAGATGACGGCCGGCGCGGTGGGCACCTCGGGCGTGAGCGGGCGGCGGGGACACGTCGTCGACCCGCACACCGGGGAGCCGGCCGACCAACTCGTCTCCGCCACCGTGATCGGCCCGGACCTCGCGGTGGCCGACGCGTACGCCACCGCGCTCTACGCCGCCGGCCCGACGGGGCTCGTCTGGTTCCGCAACGGCTCGGACTACCGGGCGCTGTTCGCCCACCGTCGCCCCTGACCGTCGCCGCCCGCCGGCGTGCCGTTCGCGGGCCGGGTCGGGCGGCCCTCCGGCCGGATTCGCGCCCGGGCCGCGGGCGGCCCGCGATCGGCCCCCACGGTCGCGGCAACGATCGTGGGGGCCGGTCAGCGACGAGTGCGCATGGCTCGCGCAATCGAGGGGCGCGGACTGGTCGGGCCCGGCGTCTGACCACGCCACCCGAAGACGGGCCGACGACCGAACTCAGCCAGTGACCGCACGAGTACGCTATCGAATCGACGCGACTCGACGCAAGAGTCTCCACAGCGGACCGTCCTGCCGGGACGATTTGGAACGTTCCCGGCTTACCTACGGCGGGGTCGCCATGACTTCCCGGCCGCAAGATGGCACGCTGTCCGCCGTGAGTTTCGATCTGAGCGTGTGGGCCCTCCCGGACGGGGCCACGCCCGCGGACGTGCGGGCAGCGGTGCAACGGTGCCGACAGGGGCAGCACGGCGAACGCTACCCGGACCCGCGGGTCGTCGGCTTCTACCGGGCGATCACGGCCAACTATCCGGACCGGGCGGGCGAGGGATCGCCGTGGGAGGTGTCGCCGCTGCACGCGACCGCCGACCACATCGTCATGAACCTCAACCCGGCCTGCGAGGACCAGGTGCTGCTCGACATCGAGCGGCTCGCCGGAGAGCACAACCTGATGCTCTTCGACTACCAGGACGGCTCCGTCTACCCGCCGCCCGCCCCCGCGCGGCGCTGACCCGACACATTTCCCCGAAACGGCGAGGGGCCCGGCCATGTGGCCGGGCCCCTCGGGTGTCGTGCGTGGACGGGACGATCCCGCCCGGAATCCGCCCGTCGCGGGCGGGTCGGCCCTACTCGTCGCGCAGGTCGGCGGCGCTGGCCGACACCGCGCCGATCGAGTCGGCGGCCGAGGTGAGCAGGTCCGCGCCGAGCGCCTGGTCGACGGTGAGGGTCATCAGCGTCTCGCCGCCGGCCTCCCGGCGGGCGACCTGCATCGCCGCGATGTTGATGCCGGCCGCGCCGAGCAGCGTACCGACGGTGCCGACCACGCCCGGCCGGTCGACGTAGCGCAGGAAGAGCAGGATGCCCTCCGCGCCGATCTCCACGTCGAAGCCGTCCACCTCGGTCAGCTTGATGACGTCCCGCGAGCCCGCGTGCGACACGGTGCCCGAGACGCTGACCGTGCGGCCGTCCGGCAGGGCGCCGCGGACGGTCACCAGGTTCGGGTGCTCCACCGTCTCGGCCGGGCTGGTCAGGGTGACCTCGACGCCGCGCTCGGCGGCCAGGTGCGGCGCGTTGACGTAGGTGACCTGCTCCTCCACCACGGAGCTGAACAGCCCCTTGGTGGCGGCGAGCTTGAGCACCGAGACGTCGTGGTTGACGATCTCGCCGCGCACCTCCACGGTGACGCTGGCAGCCACCCCGCCGGCCACGGCGGTGAACGCCCGGCCCAGCTTCTCCGCCAGCGGCAGCAGCGGGCGGACGTCCTCGGCGACGACGCCGCCGGCCTGCACGTTGACCGCGTCCGGCACGAACTCGCCCTGCAGGGCGAGCTTCACGCTCCTGGCCACGGCCAGGCCGGCCTTGTCCTGCGCCTCGTGGGTGGAGGCGCCCAGGTGCGGGGTCGCCACCACGTTGTCGAAGGCGAACAGCGGCGAGGAGGTGCACGGCTCCTTGGCGTACACGTCCACGCCGGCGCCCGCCACCCGGCCCTCGGCGATCGCGTCCGCGAGGGCCTGCTCGTCGACCAGGCCACCCCGGGCGGCGTTGACGATCCGCACGCCGGGCTTGACGATCGCCAGCTCCTTCTCGCCGATCAGGCCCACGGTCTCCGGGGTCTTCGGCAGGTGGATCGAGATGAAGTCGCTCTCCCGCAGCAGCTCCTCCAGCCCGACCAGACGCACCCCGAGCTGGGCCGCGCGGGCCGGCTGGATGTACGGGTCGTACGCGATCAGCCGGGTGCCGAAGGCGGCGATCCGCTGCGCGAAGAGCACGCCGATGCGGCCGAGGCCGACCACGCCCACCGTCTTGCCCTGCACCTCGACGCCGGTGTACTTGGACCGCTTCCACTCGCCGGCCTTGAGGGCGGCGCTGGCGCTGGCGGTGTTGCGCGCCACGGCGAGCAGCAGCGCGACGGCCTGCTCGGCGGCGGAGACGATGTTGGAGGTGGGGGCGTTGACGACCATGACGCCCCGGGCGGTGGCGGCCGGTACCTCGACGTTGTCCAGGCCCACGCCGGCCCGGGCGACCACCTTCAGCCGCGGCGCGGCGGCGATCGCCTCGGCGTCGATCTGTGTGGCGCTGCGCACGATCACCGCGTCGGCCTCGGAGAGAGCGGAGAGCAGGGCCGGGCGGTCGGTGCCGTCAACGTGCCGGACGTCGAAGTCGTGGGCGAGCACCTCGATGGCGGCGGGGGCGAGTTCTTCGGCGATCAGTACGACAGGAGTCATCGGTCCTCGTAGAGGTCGGGTGGCGGTCGGCCGGGGTGCCGGGACGCCGCACTGCGCCCCGCGCTCAGTCGTGCTATGGCCGTCTGGTGCGCCGCTACGCACCTACCGCCGATCGTAGGGGGCAGGCCGGCCGGCGTGACCCCGACCTAGGGGTGAGCGCCCTCACAAACCCGACATGCACGGGGGTTCCGGACGGGAAAGCGGACAGCGGTGGCCGGCCCGACGCCGGGAGGGGCGTCGGGCTGGCCACCGCGGGGCACGCCTCGGGGGGTGCCGGTTCGGGCCGTCCGGGTCTCCGGACGGCGCCGGTCAGGCCGTCTCGGTGATGGGCCGGTCCACCCAGCTCATCATGTCCCGCAGCTTGCGGCCCGTCTCCTCGATCGGGTGCGCCGCGCCCTCGGCCCGCCACTTGGTGAAGTTCGGCCTGCCGGCCTCCTCCTCGGCGACCAGCTCGCGGGCGAACTCGCCGGACTGGATCTCGGAGAGGATCTTGCGCATCTCCTCCTTGACCCGGGCGTCGATCACGCGCGGGCCACGGGTCAGGTCGCCGTACTCGGCCGTGTCGGAGATGCTGTAGCGCATCCGGGCGATGCCGCCCTCGTACATCAGGTCGACGATCAGCTTCAGCTCGTGCAGGCACTCGAAGTACGCCACCTCGGGGGCGTAGCCGGCCTCGGTGAGCACCTCGAACCCGGTCTGCACCAGCGCGGACGCGCCGCCGCAGAGGACCGCCTGCTCGCCGAACAGGTCGGTCTCCGTCTCCTCCTTGAAGGTGGTCCTGATCGCGCCGGCCCGGGTGCCGCCGATCGCCTTGGCGTACGACAGGGCGAGCGCGAAGGCGTTGCCGCTGGCGTCCTGCTCGACGGCGACCAGGCAGGGCACGCCCTTGCCGTCGACGTACTGGCGGCGGACCAGGTGACCCGGGCCCTTCGGAGCGACCATCGCGACGTCGACGTCGGCCGGCGGCTTGATCAGGTCGTACCGGATGTTGAAACCGTGGCCGAAGAAGATCGCCTTGCCCGGGGTGAGGTTGGGCGCGATCGACTCGGCGTACAGGGCCCGCTGGGCGGTGTCCGGGGCGAGGATCATGATGACGTCGGCCTCGGCCGCCGCCTCCGCCGGAGTGAGCACCCGCAGGCCCTGCTCCTCGGCCTTCGGGCGGCTCTTCGAGCCCGCCGGCAGGCCGATCACCACGTCGACGCCCGAGTCGCGCAGCGACAGCGCGTGGGCGTGGCCCTGGCTGCCGTAGCCGATCACCGCCACCTTGCGGCCCTGGATCAGGCCCAGGTCCGCGTCGTCGTCGTAGTACACCTCAACGCTCATTGACATTCCCTTTCGTACGGCGGCCCGCGGTGGCCCGTCGTGGATCTGTACGGTCGGCTTTCAGACGGCGCGCAGCGCCGGCATGGTCGAACTTATGCGGCGCGCAGGGCGGGGCCGGCGGTGATCGAGCGCGAGCCGCGACCGATCGCCACCGTGCCCGACTGCACCATCTCCTTGATCCCGAACGGTTCGAGGTCGCGCAGCAGCGCGTCCAGCTTGTCGGGGGTGCCGGTGGCCTCGATGGTCAGCGTGTCCGGCGCGACGTCGACCACCCGGGCGCGGAACAGGTTCACCGTCTCCAGCACCTGCCCCCGGACGCTGCGGTCGGCGCGGACCTTCACCAGGAGCAGTTCCCGGGCCACCGAGACCTGCGGGTCCAGCTCCACGATCTTGAGCACGTTGACCAGCTTGTTGAGCTGCTTGGTGACCTGCTCCAGGGGGGACGACTCGGCGTTGACCACGATGGTGATCCGGGAGACGTCGGGGTTCTCGGTCTCGCCGACGGCGAGGCTGTCGATGTTGAAGCCGCGCCGGGAGAACAGCCCGGAGACCCGGGCCAGGACGCCCGGCTTGTTCTCCACCAGCACGGACAGCGTGTGCAACGTCTGAATCGTCATAATTAGAGTTCGTCCTCGTCGAACGCGGGGCGGACGCCCCGGGCGAACATGATCTCGTCGTTGCTGGTGCCGGCGGCCACCATCGGCCACACCATCGCGTCCTTGCCGACCACGAAGTCGATCACGACGGGGGCGTCGTTGATCGCCATGGCCGCCTCGATGGTCTTGTCGACGTCGGCGGCGTTCTCACAGCGCAGGCCGACGCAGCCGAGCGCCTCGGCGAGCTTGACGAAGTCCGGGATCCGGTGCTTGTGGGTGCCGAGCTCGGTGTTGGAGTACCGCTCGTTGTAGAACAGCGTCTGCCACTGCCGGACCATCCCGAGGTTGCCGTTGTTGATCACGGCGATCTTGACGGGAATGCCCTCCAGGGCGCAGGTGGCCAGCTCCTGGTTGGTCATCTGGAAGCAGCCGTCGCCGTCCACCGCCCAGACCACCGTGTCCGGCTGGCCCACCTTGGCGCCCATCGCGGCCGGGACCGCGTACCCCATCGTGCCGAGGCCGCCGGAGTTGAGCCAGGTGTACGGCTTCTCGTACGAGATGAACTGGGAGGCCCACATCTGGTGCTGCCCGACCCCGGCGACGTAGATCGCGTCCGGCCCGGCGATCTTGCCCAGCCGCTCGATCACGTACTGCGGGGACAGGGTGCCGTCGGCCGGCTCCTCGTACCCCAGCGGGTAGCGCTGGCGCAGGTCGTCCAGCTGGTTCCACCAGTCGGCGAGGTCGGCCGGCTCGTGGGCGGCCCGCTCGGTGGTGACCGCGGCGATCAGCTCGTCGATCACGTGCCGGGCGTCGCCGACGATCGGCACGTCCGCGTGCCGGTTCTTGCCGATCTCGGCCGGGTCGATGTCGGCGTGCACGACGGCGGCGTCCGGGGCGAAGGTGTCCAGCCGGCCGGTGACCCGGTCGTCGAACCGGGCGCCCAGCGCCACGATCAGGTCGGCCCGCTGCAGGCCGTAGACCGCCGTGACCGTGCCGTGCATGCCGGGCATGCCCAGGTGCTGCCGGTGCGAGTCGGGGAACGCGCCGAGCGCCATCAGGGTGGTGACCACCGGAATGCCGGTCAGCTCGGCCAGCCGGCGCAGCCCCTCGGTGGCCCCGGCCTTGAGCACCCCGCCACCGACGTAGAGCACCGGGCGGCGGGCCGAGGTCATCAGCCGGGCGGCCTCCCGGATCTGCTTGCCGTGCGGGTGCAGGGTGGGCCGGTAGCCGGGCAGGTCCAGCGTCGGCGGCCAGGTGAACGTGGTCTGCGCCTGGAGGACGTCCTTCGGGATGTCCACCAGGACCGGCCGGGGCGCCCGGTGGCGGCCAGGTGGAACGCCTCGGCGAGCACCTGCGGGATCTCCTCGGCCGTCTGCACCAGGAAGTTGTGCTTGGTGATCGGCAGGGTGATGCCCTGGATGTCGGCCTCCTGGAAGGCGTCCGTGCCGATCGCCGGCCGGGCGACCTGGCCGGTGATCGCCACCATCGGCACCGAGTCCATGTACGCGTCGGCGATCGGGGTGACCAGGTTCGTCGCGCCGGGGCCGGAGGTGGCCATGCAGACCCCGACCTTGCCGGTGGCCTGCGCGTACCCCGTGGCCGCGTGGCCGGCGCCCTGCTCGTGCCGGACCAGGATGTGCCGGACGGTGGAGTCGTAGAGCGGGTCGTACGCCGGGAGGATCGCCCCGCCCGGGATGCCGAAGACGACGTCCACGCCGAGCGCCTCGAGAGACCGCACGAGGGAGCCGGCCCCGGAGACCTGGACGGGCTCGGACTGCCGTACCGCCGGGGCGGTGGCGGCGGGGCGGGCGGCCGGCGCGGCCCGGTCGGCGTCGGTCGTCGGCTCGGCGGCGGTGCGGGCCCGCCTGGCGGAGTGGGCGAGTGTCTCTGGCGTGGGTCGCGTCATGGCGGTTCAGGCCTTCGGCTTGGAAGTGGCTGGGGCTCTTCGAGCGGTGCGCCGCGGGCGGGGCCCGTCGGCGATGGGTCCGACGGCAATAAAAACGGCCCTCGTGCTTCACGCACGGGGCCAGCGCACTCTCGACGGGGAGAGTGCGCTCAGGTAAGTACTCGCGGAGACAGGTTCGACGGCATGCGGTCAAGCCTGACGCATCTCACGCGATGAGTCAACTGATCCCACATTTTGGTTGACGGACGTCGGCGTGGCGCCCGGCGACGCGCCGTCGACACCTGCCCCGAACTGCGCGGACGGGCCCTCGGCGGGACGTCGCGTGGGCGCTGGGGAGGCCGGCCGGGGCCGCGGCGTGGCAGAGGTCACGGCCGGGTCGGGACGAGCGCCTGGCGGGACGGCGGGGGCCGGACGCGCGCCGGGCGACGTGGCCGCGTCGAGCATCGCCTCCAGGTGCTCCGCCGGCACCCCCCAGCCGAAGAGCGCGCCCTGGCCGAACCGGCAGCCGGCGGCGACCACCGCGGCCAGTTCCGCCGGCGTGGTGACCCCCTCGGCGATCACCTGCAGGCCGAGCTGGTGACCGAGCCGCATCACGATGTCGACCATCGGGGCGAAGGCCGGGCCGTCGGCGTCCGCCGGGCGGACCGGCTCGTGCTCCGCGACCAGACTGTGGTCGATCTTGAGGATGTCGATCGGGAGGCGGCGCAGCTGCCCCAGGGACGAGTATCCGGCCCCGAAGTCGTCCAGCGCGATCCGGACGCCGGTGCGCCGCAGCGCGGTCAGCCGCCGGATCAGCTCGTCCAGGTCGGTGGCGACGGCGTGCTCGGTGACCTCCAGCACCAGCCGCTGCGGGGGCACGTGGTGGGCGCGCAGCGCGTCGGCGACCTGGACCACGTACTCCGGGGCGTGCAGCTCGCGGGGCGAGACGTTCACCGAGACCCAGACGTCGTGCCCGTCGGCCAGCCAGCGGGACAGCTGCCAGCACGCCTGGTGCAGCACCCACGCGCCGAGCTTGGAGATCATCCCGCACTCCTCGGCGAGCGGGATGAACTCGTCCGGGCCGACGTTGCCCAGCTCCGGATGGTGCCAGCGCAGCAGCGCCTCCGCCCCGACCGGGCGCACCGACGGCAGCGCGGCCACCGGCTGGAACGCGAGCCGCAGCTCGTCGCGCTCGATCGCGCCACGCAGCTCGTGCTCCAGCGTCGCCCGGCGGCGCAGCCGCTGGTCGTACGCGGCGTCGTAGTGCTCGATCCGGTCCTTGCCGCGCTGCTTGGCGTAGCGCAGGGCCAGGTCGGCGTTGCGCAGCAGCAGCTCCACGTCCGGGTCGTCGGACTGGGCGGCCACCCCGATGCTGGCCGAGAGGAAGACCGGCCCGTCCGGCTGCTCGTACGGCTGGCCGAGCACCCCGAGCAGCCGCTGCGCGACCCGGCCCGCGTCGGCCTCCCGGCCGGGCATGAGCACCGCGAACTCGTCCCCGCCGAGCCGGGCCGCCAGGTCGCCGGGCCGCAGGTTGCCGCGCAGCCGCCGGCCGACCTCCGCCAGCACGTTGTCGCCGACGTCGTGCCCGCGCATGTCGTTGACGTTCTTGAAGCCGTCCAGGTCCAGGCCGAGCAGCACGCGCGGGGCGCCCGAGGCGGCGGCCCGGTGCAGGGCACGCAGCAGACCCCGCCGGTTGGCCAGGCCGGTCAGCGCGTCCGTGTGCGCCAACTCCCGGAAGTGCGCCTCCCGCGCGGCCAGCCGGCCCGCGTACCCGCGCACGTCGTTGAGGGTCAGTTGCTGCCGGGCCACCAGCGCGAAGCCCTCGACACTGCCGGCGACGATGCCCAGGGCGTCGAACCGGCCGCCCTCGAGCAGGTGGTACATCGCCGACGCCGCCATCGCGAGCATCGGCACGAAGGCGTACGCGCCGTCCCGGCGGATCAGGTCGACCTCGATCTCACCGGTCGGGGCGGAGCCGTGCATGGCCAGGGCGGCGGCCAGCAAGCCGGCCGCGAGCAGCCCGGCGCCGGCGAGCACCATGCCCGGCAGGGCCTGCAGGAGCCCCGCGGCGACGCCGAGCCCGCCGCAGGTCACCGCGGCCATCCCGGCGCCGAGCCAGGCCAGCCGGCGGCGGGGCGGGACGGCCCGCAGGAGCACCACCACGGCGAGCCCGACGGTGAGCGCGGCGCCGAGGGTGGCCAGCAGGGTCGGCACGCACGCCGGCGGCGTGGCGGCGCCGAGCAGCCGGGTCGGCTCGGAGAGGACCACCCAGCCGACGAACCACAGCGCGGTGGCCACGATCAGGCCGTCCAGGAGCAGCCGCGCCCTGGCCGCCGAGGTGTTCGGGGTGCCGCGCAGCCGCAGCAGCCCCGCGCCGAACGCCAGCGCGCTCGTGGCGGTGCCGGCCGAGACGAGGGTCACCCAGGTGATGCGGTGCCCCGGCCGGCTCGCGTCGAGCCCGACGCCCAGCGTGGCGGCGAGCCCGACCAGCAGGCTGGCCAGCGCGACCGCCGCCGCCGCGGCGACCAGCGCGGCCACCTGCCGGCAGGGCCACCCGAGCCGCCGGACGGCCAGGGCCAGCAGCGCGGTGGCGCCGACGGCGACGAGCACACTCAGCACCGCGACCGCGACCATGCCCGGGGGGAAGTGCACGCCTCAACTCTGCCGGATGCGCGCCCCTCGTGGGGTACCGGGTGTGCATCTGTTGGGACGCGGCGTGCGCGGGTGGGGGTTGCCCGCCCGACGGTGCCAGACTGGAAGGCATGCCTGAGCTGCGGTCGAAGACCTCCACGCACGGTCGGACGATGGCCGGCGCCCGGGCCCTGTGGCGGGCCACCGGGATGACCGACGACGACTTCGGCAAGCCGATCGTCGCCATCGCCAACAGTTTCACCCAGTTCGTCCCCGGTCACGTACACCTCAAGGACCTCGGTGGCCTCGTCGCCGACGCGGTGGCCGAGGCCGGCGGGGTCGGCCGGGAGTTCAACACGATCGCGGTCGACGACGGCATCGCCATGGGCCACGGCGGGATGCTCTACTCGCTGCCCAGCCGCGAGCTGATCGCCGACGCGGTTGAGTACATGGTCAACGCGCACTGCGCGGACGCCCTGGTCTGCATCTCCAACTGCGACAAGATCACCCCCGGCATGCTGATGGCCGCGCTGCGGCTCAACATCCCCACCGTCTTCGTCTCCGGCGGCCCGATGGAGGCCGGCAAGACGGTGGCGATCGAGGGGATCGTGCACTCCAAGATCGACCTGATCGACGCGATGATCGCCTCCTCCAACGAGGCGGTGACCGACGACCAGCTCGGCGCCATCGAGCGCTCCGCCTGCCCGACCTGCGGCTCCTGCTCCGGCATGTTCACCGCCAACTCGATGAACTGCCTGACCGAGGCGATCGGCCTGGCGCTGCCCG
Source organism: Micromonospora olivasterospora (assembly GCF_007830265.1). NCBI lineage: Bacteria > Bacillati > Actinomycetota > Actinomycetes > Micromonosporales > Micromonosporaceae > Micromonospora > Micromonospora olivasterospora. The sequence goes on along the minus strand of NZ_VLKE01000001.1, from coordinate 4,034,855 downwards.
GCAACGGCTCGACGCTGGCCACCCACGCCGCGCGCCGGTCGCTCTTCGTCGAGGCCGGCCGCACCGTCGTGGAGATCGCCAAGCGCTGGTACGACGGCGACGACGCCTCGGTGCTGCCCCGCGCGGTCGCCGGCCGGGCCGCGTTCGAGAACGCGGTGGCCCTGGACGTGGCGATGGGCGGCTCGACCAACACGATCCTGCACCTGCTCGCCGCCGCCCGGGAGGCCGAGCTGGACTTCGGCGTCGCCGACATCGACGCGATCTCCCGCCGGGTGCCCTGCCTGGCCAAGGTCGCCCCGAACTCGCCGCAGTACCACATGGAGGACGTGCACCGGGCCGGCGGCATCCCCGCCATCCTCGGCGAACTGGACCGGGCCGGCCTGCTCAACCGGGACGTGCACGCCGTCCACTCCCCCACGCTGGAGCGCTGGCTCGCCGACTGGGACGTCCGCGGCGGCTCCGCCACGCGGGAGGCGGTCGAGCTGTTCCACGCCGCCCCGGGCGGGGTGCGCACCACGGAGCCGTTCTCCACCACCAACCGCTGGTCGTCGCTGGACACGGACGCGGCCGGCGGCTGCGTGCGGGACCGGGAGCACGCGTACTCGGCCGACGGCGGGCTGGCCATCCTGCACGGCAACCTCGCGCCGGACGGCTGCGTGGTGAAGACCGCCGGAGTGCCCGAGGAGTGCCTCACCTTCCGCGGGCCGGCGCGGGTCTTCGAGTCCCAGGACGCCGCCGTCGAGGGCATCCTGAACAAGTCGGTGGTCGCCGGGGACGTGGTGGTCATCCGGTACGAGGGCCCGAAGGGCGGCCCCGGCATGCAGGAGATGCTCTACCCCACCTCGTTCCTCAAGGGCCGCGGGCTGGGCCGGTCCTGCGCGCTGCTCACCGACGGCCGGTTCTCCGGCGGCACGTCCGGCCTGTCGATCGGGCACGTCTCCCCCGAGGCGGCCTCCGGCGGGCTGATCGCCCTGGTCGAGGAGGGCGACGAGGTCGTCATCGACATCCCGAACCGGTCGATCGAGCTGAACGTGCCCGCCGACGTGCTGGAGGCCCGGCGCGTCGCGCAGGAGAAGCGCGACCGCCCGTACACGCCGCTGGACAGGGAACGGCCGGTGTCGGCGGCTCTGCGCGCGTACGCCTCGATGGCCACCTCGGCCAGCGACGGCGCCTACCGCCGCGTCCCGGAGTGATTGGCGGGGGTCCTTCCTAACGCGCTTTCCGCGTAGGAAGGGGCCCCTGTTGAACACCCCGTCGCCGGCACCCTTCCGGCGACGCGGGCGACCGGTGCCGGCCGACCCCGGGCAGACGACCACGTCGTTCATCAGTCCCGGGCGCCGCAGATTTGATCATGTGCTGCACCAGGCGCGGGGTGTAGTACTCGCCGGCCTTCTTGTTGGACTGGTCCGCGAACCGCTTGATGAGATATTCGTACGCCTGCCCGAACACGTCCGGTGGGACGACCGCGTTGCTCAACGTCCTGCTGGAGAAGTGCTCGATGAGATCGCGCAGCTTGGCGTCCGGCAGCTTGTCCTTGTTCGTCCAGGCAGCGCTCCCGAAGATGCCGTACAGCACGTCCGGGTTGGCCTTCTCGATCGCGCGGAAGGCGGTCACCAGGGCTTGCCCGACGTTCTCGGTGCGGGCGCGCAGGTCCTCCCACAGGCAGCCGGAGGGGATGCCGAAGCGGTGGTTCTCGGCGAACGACGCGTACTCGTGGTCGTCGCCCGACTCCGCCAGCGCCCGCTCGTACTCCTCGGTGTAGACGTCGCTGATCCGCTTGAAGAACATCAGCGGGAAGATGTACGCCTTGAAGTCGGCTTGGTCGATGCTTCCGCGCAGCAGATCGGCGGCCCGGGCCAGATACTGCTCCAGCTCCGACAGGCTCAGCGGGATGGCGAGTGTGTCATGGGTCGTCGTCGCGGATACCCGCGCGTATCGATCGGTCACGTCGGGCACCGGTCCACGGCCATGTTTGTTGCTGTCTCCTCGGGGATTGCCGGCATGCCGCCATGCCGGTCTCCTACCGTAACGGGAGGGCAGACAGCGAGGAATCCTCCGGGCCGGTGGCAAGAGCGTGTCGCTGGTTGCGCGGTCAGTCCAACCGGCCGGGTCCGGCATGCTGACGGCCTACGCGGTGACCGCGGGTGGGCCCCTTCGCCATGTCCTGGCAATTCCGCCCACCTCTGAAGTAGTGTTGATGTCATGTCGATGCCGTTGGAGTCCGTGCCGTTCTCGGAACTGCTGCGCCAGCCGGCGGAAACCACCGAGCGGCTGGCCCGCGCTCGCGCGGTGCGGCTGCGCCGCCGCGACGCCGCCGACCTGGTACTGATGTCCGCCGACCGGGCGGAAGCCGAGGGCGAGGTGGTGGACCTGACTGCCCGGCTGCTGGCCAGCGTGGTGCGCCGGGACCCGGCCCTGGTGCGTGAGGCGCTGCCCACCGTGCTGCCCTGGGTGCGATTCCTGCCGCCCGGAGACCTCGAGCAGATGGCCAGCGAGTTCGTCGACACGGCGGAGGCGGCCGCGGCGGTGGGCAACACCGCAGCAGTATCGCAGTTCCTCACCGAGTGGCGGCACACCGCCGAGATCCACGCGGACCCCGACCTGCACCGGGTCCTGGCCGCGTCGAGCGCCGGCGACTTCGGGCCGGTGGCGCGCCCTGCCGGCGAGTGAGCGCGAAGCGAGGCGACCGGGCGGCGCCGCCACCACGCCCCGGCGGCTACACCCTGCGGTTCGCCACGAACGACGCGGCCAAGGGCTGGGAGGAACTGTGCCGCCAGGCCGCGGCCAACACCCGCGCCGCGTTCGACGCCATCGAGGCCAACCCCTGCCCGTCCCCGCCGACCAGCCGCCAGCACCCCCTCAAAGGCTCCCTCGCCACCACGGGGCACAACGGAAAGACGCTGCCGCAGTGGCAGTACGAGGTCACCGCCGGCGGTCGCATCTGGTACCTGGTCGACCACGACACCCGCACCTGCTGGATCAAGCACGCCGGCACCGGACACCCCAAGGCCACCGACTAACAACCTCCAGAAGTCACCCTCCAGGGAGCGCGCAATCCCGCGTCCCCGCAGCCGCCGGATGGCGTCGCCGAGGACGTGCGCGCCGGTGGCGTCGATCGTGGACACCCGGGACATCCGCAGGATGACCACCCGCACGTCGGCGACCTCGGTGAGTTCGAGCAGGAAGTTGTGCGCGGCGGCGAAGAACAGCGGCCCGTCCAGCCGGTACGCGACGATGTGCTCGTCGAGCAGGGCCCGCTCCTCCGCGCTGTGGTCGCCCGCGTCGAGCGGCACCTGCTCCAGCCTGGCGCTGCGCGCCACCGCGCGCAGCGCGACGACGACCGCGACAGCGATGCCGACGGCGACGGCGGTGACCAGGTCCCAGATCACGGTCACCGCGAACGTGAGGACGAGCACCAGGGCGTCGCCCCGGGTCGCCCGGGCCAGTGCCCACAGCGAGCCCACCTCGACCATCCGTACCGTCGTGGCGAGGACCATCCGTACCGTCGTGGCGAGCAGCACCCCGGCCAGCGCGGCGAGCGGGATGCGGCCGACCAGCGGCGCGGCGGCGAGCACGATCCCGGCGAGCGCCACGGCGTGGGTGAGCGCGGCCAACTTCGACGAGGCCCCGGCGCGTACGTTCAGGGCGGTGCGGGCGATGGCGGCGGTGGCCGGGACACCGCCGAACAGCGGCGCGGCGAGGTTGGCCAGCCCCTGGCCGAGCAACTCCCGGTCGGGTCGTGCCGCTCGCCCACGGTCATGCCGTCGGCGACGGTGGCCGACAGCAGGCTCTCCAGCGCGGCGAGAGCGGCCACGGCAAGCGCGGAGGGCAGCAGCACCCCGATCGCGCCGGGGTCGAGGAACGCCAGCGACGGCGCGGGCAGTCCCTGCGGCAGGGCGCCGATGCGGACGAGGTCGACCGGGGCGGTCTCGGCCAGGACCGTCGCGGCGGCCACTCCGAGCAGGGAGAACGGCACACCGGGCCACCAGCGGGCGCCGAGCAGCATCAGCGCCGCGACCCCGATGGCCGTAGCGAGGGCCGCCGGCCGCGGGTGTACGACGAAACGGGCGACCGCGTCGCCGGCCACGGCCCAGACCCGCTCGCCGTGCGCGTCGGTCACGCCGAGCGCGGCGGGCACCTGTTGCAGGGCGATGACCACGGCGATGCCGGCGGTGAAGCCCTCGATCACGGGGGTCGGCAGGTAGCGGACGTACCGGCCGAGGCGGGCGAGCGCCAGGGCGATCAGCACCAGCCCGGCCATCGCGCCGACCATGAGCACGCCGGTCGGGCCGAACTGCTGCACCACCGGCACCAGCACCACCGTCATCGCGCCGGTCGGGCCGGACACCTGGAGGTTGGAGCCGCCGAAGACGGCCGCCACCGTGCCGGCGACCACGGCCGTGACCAGCCCGGCCTGGGCGCCCAGCCCCGAGGTGACGCCGAAGGCGAGGGCCAGCGGCAGGGCGACGACGGCGACGGTGAGCCCGGCGAGCAGGTCGCGGCGGGGCGAGCGGCGTACCGCAATCCAGTCGGCGCGGCCGGGCAGCAGGCGCAGGGCGCGGTCGCGGAGGACGGCGGCGCCGCTCACCTGCCCCGCCCGGCACGGTCGCGGTCACCCTCGGCGGGGGCGGGGGCGGGGGCCGGGGCGGTCGCGGCACCGGCGCGCAGCTCGTCGAGCAGGGCGTCGCGGTCGGTGAGGACGGCGCCGAGGATGCGCCGCCCGGCGGCCAGCAGGTCGGCCACGTCGGGGGTGCTGAGCGCATACACCACGAGGGGGCCGTCGCGGTGCGAGGTGACCATGCCGGCGCGGCGCAGCACGGCGAGCTGCTGCGACAGGTTGGACGCCTCGACCTCGATGGCCGCGAGCAGGTCGCGGACGGGCTTCGGCCCGTCCTGGAGCAGTTCGAGCACCCGGATGCGCACCGGATGGCCGAGGGTGCGGAACAGCTCCGCCTTGGCCTGGTACAGCGGCACGGACATGACGGCTCCTCCCGAGGTCGCCATTGAAGAGATTAGCAGTTGCGAAAATCTTCAAGTAGCGCGCCCGGCTGCGCTCAGCGCGACGCGGAGGGGAACTCCTCCAGGTACGCCTCGACCCGCTCCGCCGTCGCCGGCCGGGCCAGCGCGAAGCCCTGGCCGTAGCGGCAGCCGGCCCGTCCGGCGGCGTCCGCCTGGGCCGCCGTCTCCAGCTCCTCGGCGACGATCTGCAGGCCGAGCCGGTCGCCGAGGCTCACCACCACGTCGGTCAGCGGGCGCTGCCCCCGGTCGTCCGTCCCCGTCCGCTGCGGGGCCAGCTTGAGCAGGTCGATCGGGAGGCGGCGCAGCCGGGCCAGCGAGGCGTGCGCGGCCTGGAAGTCGTCCAGCGCGGTCCGCACGCCGAGGGAGCGCAGCCCGGCGAGCCGAGCCACCACGGTGGACAGCTCCGCGCCGATGCGCGGCTCGGCCACCTCGACCACCAGCCGGTCCGGCGGTACGCCGTGGGTGGCGAGCACCGCCGCGGTGCGCTGGAGGAAGTCCGGCGCGGCCAGTTCCCGGGGCGTGACGTTGACCGCCATCCACAACTGCCGGCCGCCGGCCGACCAGTCGGCGAGCTGGCGGCACGCGCGGTCCAGCACCCAGCGGCCCACCTCGCCCATCAGGTCGAGGTCCTCGGCCACGGGCAGCAGCTCGGCCGGAAGCACGGTGCCGAGCACCGGGCTGCGCCAGCGCAGCAACGCCTCGGCGCCCACCGGCAGCCGGTCGGTCAGCCCGAGCACCGGCTGGTAGACCAGGTCCAGCTCCCCCCGGGCCACCGCGCCGGGCAGCTCCCGCTCCAGGTCGAGCCGGCGGACCAGCTGCTCCTCCAGGTACGCGTCGTACCAGTCGACCCGGTCCCGGCCGAGCTGGGCGGCCCGGCGGCGGGCGAGGTCGGCCCGGCGGAGCACGTCGTCCGGGCCCGCGCCGGTGAGCTCGGCGAGGCCGACGCTGACCTGCAGCCGCACCTCGTCGCCGGCCACCCGGTACGGCTCGCCGAGCGCCTCGACGAGCCGGGTGCCCAGGGCGTACGCCAGCACCGGGCCGGCGTCGGCCACCACCGCGAACTCGTCCCCGACGAGCCGGGCCACCAGGTCGTCCGCGCCGGTCGTCGCGCGCAGCCGGTGGGCCACCTCGACCAGCACCACGTCGCCGGCCGCCCGCCCGCGCCCCTCGTTGACCGCGCCCAGGCCGTGCAGGTCGACCACCAGCAGCGCGCCCGGCCCGGCGCGCCGGGCGGCCAGCTCACGCAGCAGCTCGCGCCGGTTGGCCAGCCCGGTGAGCTGGTCGGTCGCGGCGAGCCGGTGCACGACGCGCTCCAGCCGGCGGCGCTCGCCGACGTCGCGGACGTGCAGCACGAGCGCGCCGACCTCGGGTACGCCGCGCTGGTCGCTGACCGTGGACTCGGTCTCCCGCCAGGCCCCCTGCCCGTCACGCAGCCGGGCCGCCAGCAGCGTCGGCCGGGACCCGTCACGTACGCGGTCGAGCAGCAGCGCGGCGCGCGGGGCGTCCTCGGGGTGCAGGAGGTCGACGAACGGGCGGGCGAGCACGTCGGCGTCGGTCAGCCCGAACAGCCGGGTCCCGGCCGGGGAGTACCAGCGCACCCGCAGCGCGGCGTCCAGCAGCAGGATCAGGTCGTGCCCGCCGGAGACGAGCGCCCGGAAGTGCGCCTCCTGGGCGGCGAGCCGCTCGGCGTACCGGCGGTTGTCCGCCGCGGACATCAGCTCCCGGAGCACCAGCGGCGGGACCACGGCCAGCCCGAGCAGGATCGTGCCCGGCCCGAGGTCGCCGTGCGCGGCGAGATGCGCGCCGGCGGCCATGGTCGCGATTCCGGCCGGCGCGCTGACCCGGGGCCAGACCGGCGGCGGCGCGCCCGGGCGCGGCCGGTCGCCGCGGGCCACCCGGCGGACGCCGGCGGCGGTGAGCAGCGCCCCGGCCACCAGCGGCGGGACGGCGGTCAGGGCGGCCCGGTCCGGCGCGCGGCAGGCCAGCAGCACGACCAGCGCGAGCAGCCCGAGGTGCGTGGACCCGGCACCGAGGAGGGACAGGGACACGCCCGGCCGGCGCCGCCAGTCGGCCAGCGCCGCGACGCCGACCGTGGCGAAGCCGAACCCGCCGGCCACCCCCGCGATCCGGGCGGCGGGCGCGGGCTGCCCCGGCGGCAGCAGCGCCCAGGCGGCGAAGACCAGGCTCAGCCCCAGGCCGACGACGTCGACGACCCGCCGGAGCAGGGCCGGGACGGACAGCCGGGACCGGCCGGGCAGCAGGAGCAGCCCGGCGGCGTGCAGCAGGGCAGCCGTACCGAGGCCGACCGCGCCGACGGCGACGCGATGCCCGGCGTCGACCACGGGAAGCACCCCGACGGTCAGCCCTGCCGCGGCCACCGCCGCGTCGAGCAGGCCGGCGGCCCGCCGACAGCGGCGGGCGGGGGCGGGAGCGGCGGGGCGGGGCGGCGGGGCGGCGGGGCGGCGAGGGCGGCGGGCGGCGGGGCGGCGGGGCGGGGACGGGCGGCGGCGCGGCGGGGAACGGCCAGCCGGCGAGCCGGACGCCGGCGAGGACACTGCCGGCGGCGCCGGCGAGCGCCACCACGGCCAGCGGCGGGACCAGGCCGGCCAGCGCGGCGAGGACGAGCAGGGTCGCCGCCGCCAGCACGAGCAGGTCGGCGGGGCGCAGGAGGCGGCGGAGAACGCCGGCGGGGTACGCGACGGACACGGCGATCGCCTTCGTGAGGGGCACGGGCGGTTGCGCTACGGCGGTGCGGGTGCCTCCCTGGGGTTGCGACCCAGGGTCGGCGCGGTGCGGTCACGGTCTGGCCGCCGCCCAGGGTTGCGGTCCGGGGCTGCGCAGCCGTGGCGGGAGTCCTCCCGCCCAACATGAGGGAACGATTCACCGGCACGACGGACACGGCCCGCGGGCCGGAAACATGAGTGACCCACGTCACCATGGCGGCGGTCACCCTCGCCGCCGCCCGCCCGGAGCCCGGCTGGGCGGCAGTGGGATCATCGGGGGGTGAGTCGTGCCGAGACCGTCCGCTTCCGCCACAGCCAGGCGATCCTGGTCGCGGCGGTGATCGCCTTCCTCGGGGCGCTGCCGTTGGCCAGCGCCCGGTGGTACCTCGTGCCGGTGCTGCTCGTTCCGCTGGCGATCGGCGCCTGGGCGTGGCGCGCCGGCACCGACGCCGACGCCCGCGAACTGCGCCTGCGGGCGCTGCTCGGGCAGCGCCGCGTCGCGTGGGACCGGGTCGTCGAGCTGGCCGCCGACGGCCGGGGCCGCGCGGTCGCCCGGCTCGACGACGGCGAGCGGCTGGTCCTACCCGGGGTGCGCGGTGCCGAGCTGCCCCGGCTCGTCGCGGTCACCGGCCAGACCCCGCCCACCCCGGCCGCCTGACCCGGCCCGCCCGGCGCCGCCGGCACGCACGCGGCGCTCCATGATCGACTCAATGGCGGCGGCATGGGGGTGTCCGAGCCTGTCCGATGCCGCCATGTCGGCGACATGGGTGTTCAGTAGTCGTCGACCACCCTGTTGACCAGCGGCTCGCCGGCCACGAACCGCCGGACCTGTTCGCCCACCAGCCGGTACGCCCGGGCCAGCACCCCGCGCACCGAGCCGGCGACATGCGGGGTGAGCAGCACGTCGGGTAGCTCCCACAGTGGGTGGTCCGCGGGCAGCGGCTCGGGATCGGTGACGTCCAGCGCGGCCCGCAGCCGCCCGCTCGCCAGCTCCGCCACCAGGTCGTCCGTCCGGGCCACCGGGCCGCGCGCGGCGTTGACCAGCAGCGCGCCGTCCGGCATCGCCGCGAGGAACGCCCTGTCGACCAGCCCCCGGGTCGCCTCCGTCAGCGGCACCAGCAGCACCACGACGTCGGCCCCGGGCAGCAGCGCCGGCAGTTCGTCGACGCCGTGCACCCCCTCCGCGGGACGGGCGGTCCGGGCGACCATCGTGAAGGTCACCTCGAACGGGGCCAGCCGGGCGCGCACCGCCGCGCCGATCGACCCGGCGCCGACGATCAGCACCCGCTTGCCGGTCAGCTCGTCGGTCGGGCAGAACCGGTCGTACGCCCACTCGCGGCGGGACTGGGCCAGGGCGAAGGCGGGGAAGGCGCGCAGGGCGGACAGGATCGCGGCCACCACCCACTCCGCGGTGCCCGAGTCGTGCACCCCGCGCGCGTCGCAGAGCGCCACACCGTCCGGCATCCGGCCCACCCAGGCGTCCGCGCCGGCCGAGAGCAGCTGCACCACCCGCAGGTCGGGCAGGTCGGCCAGCAGGGCGGTGGCGTTCCCGGAGGAGAGGAACGGCGGCACCCAGAAGCGCACGCCGGCCACGTTGGAGGGGAGCTTGGACGTCGACTCGGCCACCTCGACGCCGACCCCCGCCGGCACCTCGCCGAGCAGGGTACGGCCGGCCTCGTGCGGGATCCACACCTTCACGTCCGCCGACGATAGCGGGCCGGTGGTCGAGGTCCGGCCGCAGGTCGGCGAGGGATCGAGGGCTGGGCGCGTCCGCGAGCGCCCAGTCGCCGGGGCGCGTCCGGATAGGCTGGCCGGGTGAGCGCGCGTCCCCCGTACCCCCGGAAGAGGCCGCCCCGGGCGGTCGTCGCGGCGTCGTGCGCCGCGCTGCTGCTGGCCGCCGCGGGTTGCACCTTCGGCGAGCCGGCGCCGGACCCGGCCGGCGAGCCGCCGAACCTGCCCACCCCGTCGGCGTCGACCGGCGACGGCGGTGCCGGCCAGCAGGTGGTGGCCACCGTGCTGGCCAAGGGCCTGCGGGTGCCGTGGGGCGTGGCGTTCCTGCCCGACGGCGGCGCGCTGGTCACCGAGCGGGACAGCGGCCGGATCCTCCAGGTCGGCCCCGAGTCCGGGCGGGACGGGCTGAACGTCACCGTGGTGCAGACGGTGCCGGGGGTGGCGGCCGGCGGCGAGGGCGGCCTGATGGGCATCGCCGTCTCGCCCCGCTACGCCACCGACAAGACGATCTTCGTCTACCACACGGCGGAGGGGGACAACCGCATCCTCCGGCTGCAACCGGGCGGCCAGCCCACCCCGATCCTGACCGGCATCCCCAAGGCCGGCATCCACGACGGCGGCGCGCTCGCCTTCGGCCCCGACGGCTTCCTGTACGCCAGCACGGGCGACGCCAGCAACCGGGACACCGCCCAGGACCCGAAGAACCTCGGCGGCAAGATCCTCCGGATCACCCCCGACGGCAAGCCGGCCCCGGGGAACCCGTACCCCGGCTCGCCCGTCTGGTCGCTGGGGCACCGCAACATCCAGGGCCTGGCGTGGGACGAGGCGAAGCGGATGTACGCCGTCGAGTTCGGCCAGAACACCTGGGACGAGCTGAACCGGATCACCAAGGGCGGCAACTACGGCTGGCCGCACGTGGAGGGGCGGGCCGGCGACAAGCGGTACACCGACCCGATCGTCCAGTGGCGGACCGGCGACGCGTCCTGCTCGGGGCTGGCGGCGGTGGACCGGCTGCTGGTCACGTCCTGCCTGCGCGGGCAGCGGCTCTGGCTGGTCGAGCTGACCGACACCGGCGCCGTGCTCGGTCAGCCCCGGGAACTACTCACCCGCCGGTACGGTCGACTGCGGGCCGCCGTCGCCGCGCCGGACGGGTCGATCTGGGTGACCACCTCCAACCACGACGGGCGGGGCGACCCGGCCCCCGAGGACGACCGGATCCTGCGTCTGGTGTTCACCGACGGCGGTGCCGGCCGCAGTTAGTAAATGGCGGTTTGCCAAGATCCCTCACTGGGCAGGTCAGAATCTCAGCATGGACGGGCAGGAGAACGAGCAGCCGACGACCGGGGACGCGGGCGCCCCGGCGAGCGGTCGTGGCCGGCGCTGGGCACTCCGGCCGCGGCGCGACCGCCGGGCCACCGGTCCCGCACCGGCCCCGTGGGTCCGGGTGGCGCGCCGGGTCGGGGTGGCTCTGGCCGTCCTGGCGATCGCCCTGGCCGGAGTGGTGCTCGGCACCTTCGCCGGCGGTCGGATGCACACCGACATCGGCCCCTTCCGGGCCGAGCTGACCCTCGCGCCCGCGCTGCGGGGCGGCACCACAGTCGACATCCCCCCGCTCGGGGCGCTGCAACTGCACAGCCACGAGGGGCCGACCCACCTGACGGTGGCGCTGGGCGCGCTCGACCAGCGACGCACCGAGGCGTTGATCGACGACCCGGCGAGCATCAGCCGGGCCAGCCAGTCCGCCGTCACCGACGTCCGCAACGGGGTGCTGCGCCTCGGCCTTCGTACGGTCGGCATGACGCTGCTGGTCACCCTGCTGCTGGCGGCGCTGGTGTTCCGGAACACCCGCCGCACGGCCTGGGCGGGCGGGACCGCGCTGGCGGTCACGGTCGGCAGCCTCGGCCTGGCGGCGTCCACCCTCCGCCCGCAGGCGATCGAGGAGCCCCGGTACGAGGGGCTGCTCGTCAACGCCCCCGCGATCGTCGGCGACGCCCGGCGGATCGCCAACGACTACACCAAGTACGCCGAGCAGCTCCAGCGCCTCGTCGGCAACGTCAGCCAGCTCTACACCACGGTCTCCGCGCTGCCGGTGTACGAGCCCGCCCCGGGGACCACCCGGGTGCTGCACGTCTCCGACATGCACCTGAACCCGACGGGTTGGCAGCTCATCCGCACCGTGGTGGAGCAGTTCGGCATCGACGTGGTGATCGACACCGGCGACATCACCGACTGGGGCAGCGAGCCGGAGGCGTCGTTCGTGGGGTCGATCGGGCTGCTCAAGAAGCCGTACGTCTACATCCGGGGCAACCACGACTCGGCCCGGACGGCGGCGGCGGTCGCCCAGCAGCCCAACGCGATCGTGCTGGACAACTCGACCACCACCGTCGCCGGCCTGACCATCGCCGGCATCGGCGACCCCCGGTTCACGCCGGACAAGAACACCTCGCCCGCCGGCAGCGGCCTGACCCCGCAGGTGGCCGACCAGGTGATCTCCGCCGGGACGAAGCTGGCCACGACGATCCGCGAGTCGCCGAAGCCGGTGAACATCGCGCTGGTGCACGACCCGGCGTCGGCCGGGCCGCTCAACGGGGTCTGCCCGCTGGTCCTCGCCGGCCACACCCACGCCCGGCAGGTCTCCAAGCTGCCCGAGTCGCCGGGCCAGCCGCCGACCCAGCTGATGGTGGAGGGCTCCACCGGCGGCGCGGGGCTGCGCGGCCTGGAGGGCGAGAAGCCCACCCCGCTGACGATGACGGTGCTCTACCTCGACCAGGACAAGCTGCTCCAGGCGTACGACGACATCACCGTCGGCGGGACCGGCCAGGCGCAGGTCAACCTGGAGCGACACGTGATCAAGGACCCGAAGGCGGGCGCCGAGGTGCCCGTCACCCCGACCCCGACCCGCTGAGTCGGGCCGCCGCGCCGGCCCCGCCCGGATGCGCGCCCCGGCTCAGCCCGGCCACGCCCCGGCTCAGCGCAGGGACAGCGCCGCCAGGGCGGCGTTGACGATGCTGCCGGGCAGCAGGTCGTACAGCTCGTACAGCTCCCGGACGCTGCCGGACTGGCCGAACTCGTCCACCCCGAGCGGCACCGCGGGCGCGCCGAGGGCCGAGCCGAGCCAGGCCATCGCGTGGGACGCGGCGTCGTGCACGGTCACCACGGGCACCCGGTCGGCGAAGGCCGACCGCAGCGCCCCGGGGACGCTCGGCACGGTGGCCGTGCGCACTCCCTGGCGCAGCGTCCGCTGCCAGGCCCGGTAGAGCCGGTCGAGCGAGGTCACGTCGACGACGTGCGCCGCGATGCCCTCGTCGGCCAGCTCGGCCGCCGCGGCGAGCACCTCCGGCAGCACCGCCCCGGACGCGGCGAGCTGCACCACCGGGGCGTCGGCCAGGTGCGGGTACGCCTCGTGCGCGTCCACCAGCCGGTACGCCCCGGCGACCGCCTGCCGACGCCAGTACCCGCCCGAAGACCTCCTGGGTGGAGACGGGCTTGTTGGCGCGTACCCGGGTGGTCTCCGGGACGGTGACCGGCAGCGCCCGCTCGCGGGGCGCGCGGGACAGCGCCTCCCGGCGCTCGCCGGCCCGGATGCCGGCCGGGGACGCGGGGTCGAGCCGGTCCCACTCGGTCTCGGGGGTGAGGCCGTGGGCGGCGCGCAGGGCGTCGACCTGCGCGGTGGTGAGCAGCGCCGAGTGGTTGCGCGGGTTGCCGGCGATCGGCAGCCTCCACCCCTTGACGGTGTACGCGAACACGACGCTGGGCCGGTCGGTGACCGCGTCGCACTGGGCGTACGCGTCGAGCATGGCCTCCAGGTCGTGCCCGCCCAGGTCGGTGACGAGGGGGCCCAGCTCGTCGTCGGGGATGTCCGCGATGAACTCGGCGATCCCGGCCGGCGCGCCGTCGAGGAACCGCTCGCGCAGGTCCGGGCCGGTCAGGCCGAACAGCGACTGGTACTGCTCGTTGGGCATCAGGTCGATCCAGTCGCGCAGCACCTCGCCGCCCGGCCGGGCGTACGCCTGCGCGAGCCGGCGGCCGTACTTGACCTCGACGACGTGCCAGCCGGCGGCCTCGAACTGCCCCCGCCACTGGTTGATCCGCACCCCCGGGACGACCCGGTCCAGGGACTGGCGGTTGAAGTCGACCAGCCACATCACGTTGCCCAGCCCGGTGGTGGCCGGGTCGGCGACCGCCTCCCAGATGTTGCCCTCGTCCAGCTCGGCGTCGCCGATCAGGGCGACGAACCGGGAGCGCGGGCGCTCGCCGAAGTGCGCGTCGACGTACCGGCGGGTGACCGCGGCGAACAGCGGCGCGGCGGCGCCGTGGCCCACCGAGCCGGTGGAGAAGTCGACGCCGTCGGGGTCCTTGGTGCGCGACGGGTACGACTGGAGGCCCCCGCGGGCGCGCAGCCGTGGCAGGTACGACCGGTCCAGGTTACCGAGCAGGTACTGGATGGCGTGGAAGACCGGCGAGGCGTGCGGCTTGACGGCGACCCGGTCCTCGCCGTCGAGGTGGGCGAACCAGAGCGCGGTCATCGCGGTCACCAGGGAGGCGCTGGACGCCTGGTGGCCGCCGACCTTCACCCGTCGCCGGTGCTCCGGTCGTGGTTGGCCGCGTCGACGATCCGGGTGGCGAGCCAGAGCACCCGCCGCTGGATCTCGTCGAGGACATCGAGGTCGGCGCGGGGCATGGGCTCGCTCACGCTCGGCTCCGTCCGGGCGTCGCCATTGACGCCCACGAGGGGGGTGGGGGCTGCCTGATGATCATGGGGTTGACGGCAGTTCGGGGATCGGAACTGCCGCCAACCCCATGATCGACGCGGGTCCGGCCGGGGGGCCGGGGGGGTCAGGCCGAGGCGTTCAGGCGGGTCAGGATCAGGTCGCGGACGGTCTTGGCGTCGGCCTGGCCGCGGGTGGACTTCATGACCGCGCCGACCAGCGCGCCGGCCGCCGCGACCTTGCCACTGCGGATCTTCTCGGCGATGTCCGGGTTGGCGGCGATCGCCTCGTCCACGGCGGCGGTGAGCGCCCCGGTGTCCGAGACGACCTCCAGGCCCCGGGTGGTCATGATCTCGGTCGGCGAGCCCTCGCCGGCCACCACGCCCTCGAGGACCGTGCGGGCCAGCTTGTCGTTGAGCTTGCCGGCGTCGACCAGGCCCTGCAGCTCGGCGACCTGGGCCGGGGTGGCCCCGACGTCGGCCAACTCCACGCCGGTCTCGTTGGCCCGCCGGGACAGCTCGCCCAGCCACCACTTACGGGCGGCGGCCGGGGTCGCCCCGGCGGCCACGGTGGCCTCGATCAGCTCGACCGCGCCGGCGTTGAGCACGGACTGCATGTCCAGGTCGGACAGGCCCCACTGCTCCTGGAGCCGGCGGCGGTGCACCCGGGGCAGCTCCGGCAGGGCGGCCTTCAGCTCGGCCACCCAGGCCGCATCCGGCGCCAGCGGCACCAGGTCCGGCTCCGGGAAGTACCGGTAGTCGGTGGCGGTCTCCTTCGACCGGCCCGGGGTGGTGTCGCCGCTGTCCTCGTGGAAGTGCCGGGTCTCCTGGGTGATCTTTCCGCCCGCGTCGAGGACCGACGCCTGGCGCAGCATCTCCGAGCGGACGGCCCGCTCCACCGAGCGCAGCGAGTTGACGTTCTTGGTCTCGGTGCGGGTGCCCCACTCCTCGCCCGGCCGGTTGAGGGAGGTGTTCACGTCGCAGCGCAGCGACCCCTCCTCCATCCGTACGTCGGAGACGCCCAGCGAGCGGATCACGTCGCGCAGCTCGGTGACGTACGCGCGGGCCACCTCGGGGGCGAGCGCCCCGGCGCCGGGGACCGGCTTCGTGACGATCTCCACCAGCGGGATGCCGGCTCGGTTGTAGTCCACCAGCGACTCCGTCGCGCCGTGGATGCGGCCGGTGGCGCCGCCGACGTGCAGCGTCTTGCCGGTGTCCTCCTCCAGGTGCACCCGCTCGATGCCGATGCGCACCAGCTCGCCGTTCACCTCGACGTCCAGGTAGCCGTCGACGCAGAGCGGCTCGTCGTACTGGCTGATCTGGTAGTTCTTCGGCATGTCCGGGTAGAAGTAGTTCTTCCGGGCGAACCGGCACCACGTCGCGATCGAGCAGTTCAGCGCCAGGCCGATCCGGATCGTCGCCTCGATCGCCGCCTTGTTGGCGACCGGCAGCGAGCCGGGCAGGCCCAGGCAGACCGGGCAGACCCGGGTGTTCGGCTCGCCGCCGAAGTCCGTCGGGCAGCCGCAGAACATCTTGGTGTTCGTGCCCAGCTCGACGTGGGTCTCCAGGCCGATCACCGGTTCGTAGCGCGCGACGACGTCGTCGTACGCGGGCAAGGTCGTCGTCATCGGTGCTCCTGCCTCACAGTGCCGGTGGGGTGAACGTGCCGACCGCGGACTCCAGCGCGGCGGCGACCCGGTACATCCGGTCGTCCGCCATCGTCGGGGCCATCACCTGCAGGCCGACCGGCAGGCCGTCGGAGAGCCCGCACGGCACCGAGATGCCCGGGCCGCCGTACAGGTTGGTCGGAATGGTGAACAGGTCGGCCAGGTACATCTGGTACGGGTCGGAGGTGCGGGCGCCGATCGGGAACGCCACGAACGGCGTGGTCGGCGAGATCAGCGCGTCGACCCGCTCGAACGCGGCGGTGAAGTCCCGGCTGATCAGCGTCCGGACCTTCTGCGCCTGCCCGTAGTAGGCGTCGTAGTAGCCCGAGGAGAGGGCGTACGTGCCGATCATGATGCGCCGCTTGACCTCGGGGCCGAAGCCCGCGTCCCGGGTCAGCGACATGACCTCCTCCAGCGACCGGTTGCCGTCGTCGCCCGAGCGCAGTCCGAACCGGACCCCGTCGAACCGCGCCAGGTTGGACGAGCACTCGCTCGGCGCGATCAGGTAATACGCCGGCAGCGCGTACGTGAAGTGCGGGCAGGAGACCTCGACGATCTCCGCGCCGAGCTTGGCCAGCGCGTCGACGGCATCCCGGAAGGCGGCCATCACGCCCGGCTCGGCGCCCTCGCCGGTGAACTCGGCGACCACGCCGAGCCGCACCCCGGTCAGGTCGCCGGTCGCGCCGAGCCTCGCCGCGGCGACCACGTCGGGCACCGGCGCCGGGATGGAGGTGGAGTCGCGGGGGTCGTGGCCGCCGATCACCGCGTGCAGCAGCGCCGCGTCCAGCACCGTACGCGCGCACGGGCCCGGAGTGTCCAGCGACGACGAGAACGCCACCAGGCCGTACCGGGAGGTGCCGCCGTACGTCGGCTTCGCGCCGACCGTGCCGGTGACCGCGCCGGGCTGGCGGATCGAGCCGCCGGTGTCCGAGCCGATCGCCAGCGGCGCCTCGTACGCGGCGAGCGCCGCGGCACTGCCGCCGCCGGAGCCGCCCGGGATGCGGGTCAGGTCCCACGGGTTGTGGGTCGGCCCGTACGCCGAGTACTCCGTCGAGGAGCCCATGGCGAACTCGTCCATGTTCGTCTTGCCGAGCATCACCGTGCCGGCCGCCCGCAGCCGCTGCACGATCGTCGAGTCGTACGGCGGGCGCCAGCCCTCCAGGATCTTCGACCCGACCGTGGTCGGCACGCCCTTGGTGGTGAGCACGTCCTTCACCGCGACCGGCACCCCGGCCAGCGGGCCCAGCTCCTCGCCGGCGGCCCGCCGCTCGTCGACGGCCCGGGCGGCGGCGAGCGCGCCCTCGGTTTCGACGTGCAGGAAGGCGTGCACCCGGTCGTCGACGGCGGCGATCCGGTCCAGGTGGGCGCGGGTCACCTCGACGGCCGAGGTCTCGCCGCTGGCCACCAGCCCCGCGAGCTCCGTCGCGGTCATCTTGATCAGGTCGGTCATGACGCCACATCCTCGTCCAGGATTCGCGGGACGCGGAACCGCTGCTCCTCCGCGTCGGGCGCGCCCGACAGGGCCTCCTGCGGGTCAGGCCCGGCACCACCACGTCCTCGCGCAGCACGTTCGTCAGCGGTACGGAGTGCGAGGTCGGCGGGATGTCCGCCGCGGCGACCTCGCCGACCTGGGCGACCGACCGGAGGATCACGTCGAGCTGGCCGGCGAAGACGTCCAGCTCCTCCTCGGTGACGGCGAGCCGCGACAGTCGCGCCAGGTGCGCGACCTCCTCGCGGGAGATGGCGGCCATCAGTGCCCCCTTCGTGGCTGTCCTGCTGGGTCTGGCGGTGGGCCCGCCGCGCGCCCGGCCGGCGGTGTCGACGATGACGCGCGGTGACCGGAGCGAGTCTATTGTCCAGCACCCGCCCGGCGTCCCCGACTCCCCCTCCGCCGCGAGCCGGGTCGCGACGTGCCGCTCGAATTCGCGCGGCACGGGCGTTCCGGCGCGCGCCGCATGGCTGCCGCGCCACGGGTCGCGGCGCTCCACCGGTCACCGGGCGGGCGGCGGTGGCCCCTCCGCCTCCCGCGTGGACGGCCGCACCGGCCGGTACCGCGACAGCCAGGTCCCCAGCTCCTCGGCGGGCATCGGCCGGGCGTAGAACCAGCCCTGCGCCACGTCGCAGCCGGCGGCGTGCAGCAGCCGCCAGGTCCGCTCGTCCTCCACGCCCTCGGCGACGACCCGCAGCCCGAGCGCCCCGGCCAGCTCGATCACCGACCGGACGATCGCCGCGTCGTCGGCGTCGTCGGCCATCCCGAGCACGAACGACCGGTCGACCTTGACCTCGGACAGCGGCAGCCGGCGCAGGTGCTGCATCGACGAGTAGCCGGTGCCGAAGTCGTCCAGCGCGATGGCCACCCCGATGGCGTGCAGCCGGGAGATGGTGGCCAGCACCCGGCGGGGATCGGCCATCAGCGCGCCCTCGGTGATCTCCAGTTGCAGCCGGTCCGGCGAGAGGCCGTACCGGGCGAGCCGGTCGGCGATCTGGTCGGCGATCTCGCCGGTGTGCAGGTCGCGGACGCTGACGTTGAGCGCGGCCCGCAGGTCGCACCCGGCGGCGGACCACTTGGCCAACTGCTCCGTCACGTCGTCGACCACGCGGCGGGTGAGCAGCCGCATCACGGCGCTCTGCTCGGCGACGCGGATCAACTCCTCCGGGTCGACCATGCCGCGGCGCGGGTGCCGCCACCGCAGCAGCGCCTCGACGCCGACCACCTCGCCCGTGGCGATGGCGACCTGCGGCTGGTAGTACATCGTGATCGCGCCAGGATCGCCCGGCTCGTCCGGCTGCCGGACCAGCACCCCGCCCGCGCCCCGGCCGGCCCCGCCGGTCGTCGCGGCGGACGCGGACCCCGCCGCCGACCCGCTCGCCCCACCGACCGCCCGTGCCGGGCCGGCGCCGGGCCCGGTTCCCACGTTCCGCGCCGGGCCGGCGCCGGACCCCGCCCCGGTGCCGACCGCCCGCGCCGGGCCGGCGCCGGACCCCGTCCCGCCCCGCGGCGCCGTCCCGACGCCGGAGCCGGTCCCGACGCCCGCCCCGTCTCCACCGGCTCGGCGGCGGATCGGGTCGGCGCCGGTGACGATCCGGTTGATCAGCTCGTCGGGGTGGGCCGGCTCCGGCCGCCGGTGCCGCCGCGCCCGCCAGCGTCCCGGCGCGCGCACCCCGGCCGCCGGCAGCAGGGCGGCGGAGAGCGCCGCCCCGTCCCCGGCGGAGCGGGCGACGCCGTCCCCGGCGGAGCGGGCGACACGGTCCCCGGCGCGGAGTTCGCCGCCGCTCCCGGCGGCCAGCGCGGCGCCGTCACCGCCCCGCACCCGGTCCCGGCCCGCCGGCTCGGCCGGCCCCGATTCGAGTACGCGCCGCAGGTCGGCCAGCAGCCCGAGCCGCTCGGCCGAGTTGTGGTCGGACTCGGCGGCGTACACGGCGACGGTGTCGTTGCGCTGCTTGGCGTCGTACATCGCGACGTCGGCGTGGCGCATCAGGGTGGCGAAGTCCTCCCCGTGCTCGGGGAAGATCGCGATGCCGATGGAGCCGCCGACGTCCAGCGGCAGCCCGTCCAGCGACACGGGCTCGGCCAGCGCGCGGGCCAGCCGCTCGGCGGTGTCCCGGGCGTCGTCCACACCGGTCAGTCGGGTACTGACGATCGCGAACTCGTCGCCCCCCAGCCGGGCGAGCAGGGCACCCTCGCTCACCGCCCCGGCGAGCCGGGCGCTGACCTCGACCAGCAGCCGGTCGCCCACGGCGTGGCCGAGCGCGTCGTTGACGTTCTTGAAACGATCCAGGTCGATGAGAAGCAGGGCCAGGTGTGCGTCGGGGGCGCCCTTGGCCGCCCGCTCGGCGTGCAGGTGGACCTGCTCGGCGACCTCGGCGAGCAGCGCCTTGCGGTTGGGCAGGCCGGTGAGCGGGTCCAGCGCGGCGAGTTGCTCCTGTTCCGCGGAGAGCCGGGCCATCCGATACACCGCGAACAGCGGCACCAGCACCAGCGGGATCAGCGCGGCGCTGGCCCGGGCGGCCGTGACCAGCACCGGGGCCAGCAGCAGCAGCGACCCGGTGGAGAGCAGCTCGTACGCCAGGCCGAGCCGGACGGTCGGCCACCAGCGGTTGCCGAAGCGCAGGCGGATGGCCGTGTTGACCAGGCCGTAGTTGGCGACGAACCAGGCCGCCGTCGCCCCGAGCAACGCCACCGCGTCGCTCCAGCTCAACGGACCGTCGTAGAAGATGCCGCCCGGCCCGAGCGCGGTGACCAGCGACGCGGCGGCGAGGGCGCACGCGTACTGGGCGGCGTTGAAACCGGTGCGCCAGGCCGCATACCCCATCCGCCACCCGGAGACCAGCACGGCCACCGCCTGCACGGCCACGGCCGGGCCCAGCCCCCAGCCGAGCAGGATGGCGAAGCTGAAGCAGGTGGACGGGAAGACCGCCGAGGACTGCCTGCGCCCCGGCGGCACGAACGGACGCGCGTCGCAGACCACCGCGAGCGCCGCCATCGTCCAGAACGGCACGGGCAGCTCGGCGAGCTGATCGGGCAGGGCGGCCAGCGGCCCGGCCGAGACCAGCAGGGCCAGCGCCGACACGGCGGCGACGAAGCCGAAGAAGGGCGTCACCCGCCCCGGCGGGACGGAGTTTCGCGGATCGGCGGCCTCCATCGCACCTCCCGGGACAGCGGCCACGGCGGGCCATCCGCCCGACGTGCCCCCATGTAACGCCCTGCGTGACAGTATCCGGAGGCGACAGCCACGAATCGGTCGCAGTCGTAATTAACTTGGTATACGCCGCGGGTGCGCCTGGCACCACCCCCCGGGCCGGGCGACCCTCACCCCCTGACCCGCCCCCGGCCCCGTACGCCGGCCGACCGCCTCGACCCGGCCGACGCCGTCACCCCTCGACGCCGGCCCGCCCTGCGGCTCACTCCTCGATGCGGGCCACCTCGCGGGCCGCGTCCGGGCCCTGGTCGAGCAGCACCCGGAAGCCGTCCTCGTCGAGCACCGGCAGCTTGAGGCTGGCCGCCTTGTCGGCCTTGGAGCCGGGGTTCTCCCCCACCACCACGAAGCTGGTCTTCTTGGACACCGAGCCCGTGACCTTGCCACCCCGGGCCTGGATCGCCTCGGCCGCCTGGTCCCGGGAGAAGCCGGCCAGCGTGCCGGTCACCACGACGGTCACCCCCTCCAGCGGGCGCGGCCCCTCCTCGCCGGCCTCCTCGGCCATCCGTACGCCCGCCTCGGCCCACTTGCGGACCACCTCGTTGTGCCAGCCGACCGCGAACCACTCCTTGAGGCTGGCCGCGATCGTCGGACCGACGCCGTCGACGGAGGAGAGCTCCTCCTCGCTGGCGTTCCTGATCGCCTCGATCGAACGGAAGTGCCGGGCGAGGGCCTGGGCGGCGGTGGGGCCGACGTGCCGGATGGAGAGCGCGACCAGCACCCGCCACAGATCCCGCTCCTTGGCGACCTCGAGGTTGTCGAGCAGCTTGACGGCGTTGCTGCCGAGGCTGCCGTCCTTGTTGACGAAGAACGGCGACCGGGCGAGCTGCTTCTCGTCGAGCTGGAACAGGTCGCCCTCGTCGGTGATGATCTCGGCGTCCAGCAGGGCCGCGGCGCCCTTGTAGCCCAGCACCTCGATGTCGAACGCGCCGCGGCCGGCCAGGTGGAAGACCCGCTCGCGTAGCTGGGCCGGGCAGCTGCGGCTGTTGGGGCAGCGGATGTCGACGTCGGCCTCCTTGGCGGGGGCCAGGGGGGTGCCGCAGGCCGGGCAGGACGTCGGCATGACGAACGGCCGGGCGTCGGCGGGCCGCAGGTCGACCACCGGGCCGAGCACCTCGGGGATGACGTCGCCGGCCTTGCGGATCACCACCGTGTCGCCGATCAGCACGCCCTTGCGCTCCACCTCGCGGGCGTTGTGCAGGGTGGCCAGGGCGACCGTGGAGCCGGCCACCCGGACCGGTTCGAGGACGGCGAACGGGGTGACCCGGCCGGTCCGACCGACGTTCACGTCGATGTCGAGCAGCTTGGTGTTGACCTCCTCCGGCGGGTATTTGAAGGCGATCGCCCAGCGGGGGGCCCGGCTGGTCGAACCGAGCCGCCCCTGGATGGGGACCGGGTCGACCTTGACCACCACGCCGTCGATCTCGTGCTCCACGTCGTGCCGGTGCTCCGCGTAGTACGCGACGTACTCCGCGACGCCGGCCAGGTCCGGTACGACGCGCCAGCGGTCGCTGGTCGGCAGGCCCCACGCCTTCAGCGCCGCGTACGACTCGGACTGGGCCGTCGGGGTGAAGCCGCGCCGCGCGCCGATGCCGTGCACCACCAGGCGCAGCGGCCGGGACGCGGTGACCCGGGGATCCTTCTGGCGCAGGCTGCCGGCGGCCGCGTTGCGCGGGTTGGCGAACGGCGCCTTGCCCTGCTCGACCAGGCCGGCGTTGAGGTCGGCGAAGGCGGCCACCGGGAAGTAGATCTCGCCGCGCACCTCCAGGAACTCCGGCACGTCGGGGAACTCGGCCGACGAGGTCAGCTCCGCCGGGACGTCCCGGATGCTGCGGACGTTGGCGGTGACGTCCTCCCCGGTGCGGCCGTCGCCCCGGGTCGCGGCGCGCACCAGCCGGCCCTTCTCGTACGTGAGGTTGATCGCCAGCCCGTCGACCTTGAGCTCGCACAGGTAGGGCACCTGGCCGCCCGCGTCGCGCTCCACCCGCTCGGCCCAGGCGGCCAGCTCCTCGTCGGCGAAGGCGTTGTCGAGGGAGAGCATCCGCTCGGCGTGGCTGACGGGGGTGAACTCCGTGGAGAACGTGCCGCCCACCCGCTGGGTCGGCGAGTCCGGGGTGCGCAGGGCCGGGTATTCGGCCTCCAGCGCCTCCAGCTCGCGCATCTTCCGGTCGAACTCCGCGTCGGAGACGGTCGGCGCGTCCAGCACGTAGTAGCGGTACTGGTGCTCGGTCAACTCCTGGCTGAGCGTCGCGTGCCGCTCCCGCACCTCGGCGGGCGGCTCGGCACCGGCCGCCGCCTCCTGCGCCGGGGTCACCTGCTGCGGGACGGCACCGTCGGCCACCCCGCCGGCCGGCACCGGGTCGCCCTCCACCGCGCCGTCGCTCGTCGCCGCCTTGCCGCTCTCGGACACCTTGCCGCTTCCCGACACCCCGCCGCTTCCCGACACCTCGCCGCTCCCGGACACCTCGCCGCTCCCCGCCATGTGGTGCGATTTCCCGTGATCACGCTACCCCCGCACCGTATCCGCTGGGTGGGACAATCTCCGCCCACCCGGCCGCCCATCCGGCCGCCCCGCGCCACCGGCCCCGCGCCCACCGGCCCGGCCGCCTGCGCCCCCGCGCCGCCGCCCGTGCCCCGCGCCCCCGCGCCGCCCCCGGCGCCGCCGCGCCGTCGATCAAGAGCTTTGCGTCCGCATCCACCGCCCCGGCCGACGCAAACCTCTTGATCGACCCGGGAGTGCGGGGGCCGGGCGCGGGAGCCGCGCGCGGGGCCCGAGCGCGGGGCCCGGGCACGGGGAGGCCGGGCACGGGGAGGCCGGGCACGGGGAGGCCGGGCACGGGGAGGCCGGGCACGGGGAGCCGAGCACGGGCTGGTCAGTGGGTGGGTGGGAGCGCCAACTCCGTGAGGGTGGTCAGGGAGGCGGCGTACTCGATGCGGGCGGACCAGTCTTCCGGCCAGGCGGACATCCCGTGGGCGGCGCCGACGAAGGCCCCGGCCAGGGCGGCGATGGAGTCGGAGTCGCCGGCGGTCGTGGCGCCCCGCGCCAATGCGGCGACCGGGTCCTCGGCGTGCCGCAGCGCGCAGAGCAGCGCGGTCGCCAGCGCCTCCTCGGCGACCCAGCCCTCGCCGGTGTGCCGGCACGGGTCCCCGCCGTCGTCCGGCCGGCCCAGGGCGGCGGTCAGCCGGCCCAGGGCGCGCAGGCACTCGTCCCAGCCGCGGGCGATGAAGTCCTCCGGCGAGTCCACGCCCGGGCGCCGCCAGAGATCGCCGAGCCAGTCCGCCCGGTAGACCCGGCGCTGCTCCCGGGCCCGCGCCGTCAACAGCTCCGGCAGCTCGTCCAGGGCCACGCCGTCGAGCAGCAGCCGGACCGCGTACGCGGTCAGCTCGCTCGCGGCCAGCCCGGTCGGGTGGCCGTGGGTCAGACCGGCCTGGAGCTGGGCGAGCCCGGCCAGGGTGTCCGCGTCGACGGGAAGCAGCCCGACCGGGGTGACCCGCATGTTCGCCCCGCAGCCCTTCGAGCCGGCCACGGTCGCCTCCTGCCAGCGCACCCCCCGCGCCAGCTCGGCGCAGGCGCGCAGGCAGGTCATCCCGGGGGCACGGTTGTTGTCCGGGCTGACCGCCCAGGCCAGGAACCGCTCGCGCAACAGCGGCTCGACCGCCTCCGGGATGAGCACGGGCGCGTCGCGCAGCGCCCAGCCCACCGCGATCGCCATCTGGGTGTCGTCCGTGACCAGGACCGGGTCACCCTCCAGCTCGCGGGGGCCGGTCGGGCCGTACCGGCGATGGATCTCGGCGACGGTCAGGAACTCGGTCGGCTTGCCCAGCGCGTCACCGTAGGCGAGGCCGAAGAGCGAGCCGGCGGCCCGCTGGAGCGTGGAGTCGGTCACGCCCGCGATCATGCCGGGCGGCGGAAACCGCCGCCACGTGCCGGTGGCCCGGCGTCGACCGCGGCGCGTCCCGCTGGAAGGCCGGAGCCTGGCATACCGACCGCCGGCCGGGGGCCGGGCACGTCGACCTCCGGCCAAGGCCTGGCACACCGACCGCCGGCCGGGGCCCGGCACGTCGACCTCCGGCCAAGGCCTGGCACGTCGACCTCCGGCCAAGGCCTGGCACGTCGGCCTCCGGCCAAGGCCTGGCACGTCGACTTCAGCCAGGGCACGGCGGGCTGGAACACTGGCGCCTCCGGCCGAGGGCTGGCACGCCGGGAAGCTGGAACTCAGCGCCGGCAGAGCAGCCCGAGCGTCATTCCCAGCAGAGACAGAACGGGTGGCCGGCCGGGTCGGCGTACACCCGCCAGCCCGTTCCCTCGCCCGGCAGCCGCCGCGCGCCGAGGGCCAGCGCCGCCTTCTCGGCCGCCTCGATGTCCTCCACGGTGACGTCGAGGTGGAACTGCTGCGGCAGCTCCGGGTCGGGCCAGGTGGGTGGGCGCAGGTCGGGCGCCTGCTGGAAGGCGAGCCGCGGCTGGCGCCCCGGGGGGCCGCCGAGCACCACCCACTCGTCGCCCTCGGAGTCGCCCTCGAGGAGCGGCAGGCCCAGCAGCTCGCTGTAGAACGCGGCGAGGGCCCTCGGGTCGGGGCAGTCGATGACCGTCGAACGAAGCTCTCCAATCATGCCCGCATCCTGCCCGCTGGGCACGACAAGAAACCTCAGTCCTCGGCGAGTCGCCGGCCGGCGTCCCGGCACGCGGCGAGCACCGCGCGGACGTACTGCGGGGTGGCCCCGGCCAGGCCGCAGGCGGGGGTGACGACGACCTGCTCGGCGAGCCGGGCGCGGGGGAAGCCGAGGCGGTCCCAGAGCTGACGTACCCGGTCGGCGACCTGGGCCGACGTCGGCGCGCGACCGGCCGGCGGCGGGGTCGCCGGCGCGGCGCCGGCCAGCAGCCCGAGCCCGGCGTCGATCGCCTCGCCCAGCGGGTCCAGGTCCTTGACCAGGGCCAGGTCCAGCGCGACCCCGACCGCGCCGGCCGAGCGGACCACGTCCAGCGGCACGTCGGGCGCGCAGCAGTGGATCACGGTCGGCACCCCGGCCGCCTCGACGACCGTGCGCAGCGCGGCCGCCGCGTCGGGCCGCTCCACCGCCCGGTACGTGCCGAAGCCGCTCTCGGTCGGCACCCGGCCGGCGAGCACGGCCGGCAGGGACGGCTCGTCGAGCTGGAGCAGGACCGAGGCGCGGGGCACCCGACGGGTGACCGCGGCGACGTGCGCGCGTAGCCCCTCGGCGAGGGAGGCGGTGAGGTCCCGGACCGCGCCGGGGTCGCGCAGCATCCGGCCGCCGATCGGCCGGTCGATCGCGGCGGCCAGGGTGAGCGGCCCGGCCGCCTGCACCTTGAGCGCGCCGGCGTACTCCTCCGCCTGCTCGGCGAGCTGGTCGAGGTCGCGTTCCATCAGGTCCCGGGCCCGGCGCAGGTCCCGCCCGGGGCGCGGGGCGACCCGCCAGCGGGCGGCGTACAGCTCCACGGGCAGCTCGACCAGCAGGCCGGCGCCGCGTCCGACGAGGTCGGCACCCGGGCCGCGGGCCGGCAGCTCGGGCAGGTGGGGCAGCGCGGGCACTTCCCCGAGGACGACCCGCAGCGCCTCGGCGACGTCGGTGCCGGGCAGGGAGCCGATGCCGGTGGCCGCGCCGGCGGGCCAGGGCCAGGGCTGATCAGTCACGGCCGAAGGGTATCCAACGCCCGGGGCGGAACGGCGTCAGGCGGCGATGGTGGCGGAGCCGAGGACCACATCGCCGGCCGGGGCCGGCCGGTAGGCGACGATCGCCTGGCCGGCGGCGACGCCGCGGACGGGGCGGCGCAGCTCGGCGTGCAGCCCGTCGTCGTCCAGCGACACCGTCGCCGGCACCACGTCGCCGTGCGCGCGCAGCTGCACCTCGCACTCGACCGGCCCGGCCGGCGGCTCGCCGCCCGTCCACACCGGACGCTCGGCGCGTACGGTGGAGATTTCCAGCGCCTCCGCCGGCCCCACCGTGACCGTGTTCGTCTTCGGGGTGATCGAGAGCACGTAACGCGGGCGGCCGTCGGGGGCGGGTCGGTCCAGGTGCAGGCCGCGCCGCTGCCCCACCGTGTACGCGTACGCGCCGCTGTGGCTGCCGACCACCACGCCGGTGAGCGCGTCCACGACGTCGCCCGGCGCCTCGCCGAGCCGCTGGGCGAGGAAGCCGCGGGTGTCGCCGTCGGCGATGAAGCAGATGTCGTGCGAGTCGGGCTTGTCGGCCACCGCGAGCCCGCGCCGGGCCGCCTCCTCGCGGACCTGCGCCTTCGTCGAGTCGCCGAGCGGGAAGAGCGACCGGTCGAGCTGCGCGCGGGTCAGCACCGCCAGCACGTACGACTGGTCCTTGGCCAGGTCGACGCTGCGGCGCAGCAGGCCGTCCGGGCCGAGCCGGGCGTGGTGGCCGGTGACCACGGCGTCGAAGCCGAGGGCCACCGCGCGGTCCAGCACCGCCGCGAACTTGATCTTCTCGTTGCAGCGCAGGCAGGGATTCGGGGTACGCCCCGCGGCGTACTCGGCGACGAAGTCGTCGACGACGTCGGCGTGGAACCGGTCGGCCATGTCCCAGACGTAGAACGGGATGCCGATCACGTCGGCGGCCCGCCGGGCGTCCCGGGAGTCCTCCAGGGTGCAGCACCCGCGCGCCCCCGTGCGGTACGTCTGCGGGTTGCGGGCCAGCGCCAGATGGACTCCGGTCACGTCGTGCCCGGCCTCCACCGCCCGCGCCGCCGCCACGGCGGAGTCCACCCCGCCCGACATCGCCGCCAACACCCTCACCGCGCCACGCTCCCTTCCCGGGCAGCCTATCCCGTCCCCCAGGGGCCGCCGCGATCTTGCAGTTTCCGCCCCGACAAAGTCGACAAAAGCCGCGAACGAGGGGCACAAAGTGCAAGATCGCGGGGAACGGGCGGGGCGAGGGGTCAGCGCGGGGTGCGGAGGGCGGCGGCGCGGCGGGCGCGGTCCACCGCCGCCGGGAGGGCGGTGATCACGGCGTCGACGTCCGCCTGGGTGCTGGTGTGGCCGAGCGTGAAGCGCAGGGAGGAGCGGGCGCGGTCGTCGTCGGCGCCCATCGCGATCAGCACGTGCGAGGGCTGCGCCACCCCGGCCGAGCAGGCCGAGCCGGTCGAGCAGGCGATCCCCTGGGCGTCCAGCAGGAGCAGCAGGGCGTCCCCCTCGCAACCCGGGAACGAGAAGTGGGCGTTGCCGGGCAGCCGCTCGGTCGGGTCGCCGTTGAAGATCACCTCGGGTACGGCGTGCCGTACCCGCTCCACGAGGTCGTCGCGGAGGGCGGCCACCCGGGCCGCGTACTCCTGCTGGCCCTTCACGGCGGCCTCCACCGCGACCGCGAAGGCGACGATGCCGGCGGTGTCCAGCGTGCCGGACCGGATGTCGCGCTCCTGGCCGCCGCCGTGCAGCAGCGGGGTGGCCGCGACGTCCCGGGCGAGCAGCAGTGCGCCGACGCCGGCGGGGCCGCCCAGCTTGTGCCCGGTGACGGTGAGCGCGGAGACGCCGGTGGCGGCGAAGTCGACGGGCACCTGGCCGACCGCCTGGATCGCGTCGGTGTGGAACGGCACCCCGTGCTCGGCGGCGACGGCGGCCAGCGCGGCGACCGGCTGAAGGGTGCCCACCTCGTTGTTGGCCCACATCGCGGTGACCACGGCGACGCGGTCGCCGTGCTCGGCCAGCTCGGCGCGCAGCGCGTCCGGGTCGAGCCGGCCGGCGTGGTCCACCGGCAGCCAGCCCACCTCGGCGCCCTCGTGGTCGGCGAGCCAGTCCACCGCGTCGAGGACGGCGTGGTGCTCCACGGCGCTGGAGACCACCCGGCGCCGGTCGGCCGACTGGGCCCGGCGGGCCCAGAAGAGGCCCTTGACCGCGAGGTTGTCGCTCTCCGTGCCGCCGCCCGTGAAGATCACCTCGGACGGGCGGGCGCCCAGCACGGCCGCTACCCGCTCCCGGGACTCCTCCACCCGGCGGCGGGCGCGCCGGCCGGCCGCGTGCAGCGACGACGCGTTGCCGACCTCGCGGGCGGTGGCCACGTACGCCTCGAGTGCCTCGTCCAGCATCGGGGTCGTCGCGGCGTGATCCAGGTATGCCATCACCGCTCAGCCTACTGACCTGGATTCCCCCGCCCGGACGCTGGAGGGTGTTGACAAGGGACCCCTGCTGCACCAGAGCTGTCAGCAAGGGGCCTGCCCTTCCCGGTCGGGGTAGTACCGTCAAAGGGCTGAGCGGCGGGCCGGCTCAGCTCCCCGGCCCGCCGATCAGTTCCACTCGACGCGGAGGCCGCCGCCCGCGAAGCGGACGGCGGCCTCCCGTGGACCCGACGGTCAGCGGCGCTTGCGGATCTCCTCGGCGGCCTGGGGGACGACCTTGAACAGGTCGCCGATCACGCCGAGGTCGGCGAGTTCGAAGATCGGCGCCTCGGCGTCCTTGTTCACCGCGACGATGGTCTTCGAGGTCTGCATGCCGGCGCGGTGCTGGATCGCGCCGGAGATGCCCAGCGCGACGTACAACTGCGGGGAGACGGTCTTGCCGGTCTGACCGACCTGGAACTGGTGCGGGTAGAAGCCGGAGTCCACGGCCGCGCGGGACGCGCCGACCGCGCCGCCGAGCAGGTCGGCCAACTCCTCTACCAGCTTGAAGTTGTCGGCGTTGCCGACGCCCCGGCCGCCGGAGACGACCACGGACGCCTCGGTCAGTTCCGGGCGGGAGCCCTTCTGCTCGGCGACCCGGTCGACGACCCTGGCCAGCTTGTCGCCCTCGGCGACAGCGACGGTCAACTGCTCGACGACCGGGGTCGCCGCGGCCGGGACCGGGGTCACCGAGTTCGGCCGCACGGTGACCAACGGCAGCCCGCGGGTGACCTTGGATTTGACGATGGTGGAACCGGCGAACGCCACCTGCGTGGCGGTGCCGTCGGCGGTCAGGGCGACCACGTCGGTCAGGATGCCGTTGTCCAGCTTGACCGCCAGCCGGGCGGCGATCTCCTTGCCCTCCTGGGCGGAGGCGAGCAGCACCGCGGCCGGCTGCACCCGCTTCACGAGGTCGGCCAGCACGGTGGCCTTCGGGGCCACCAGGTAGCCGTCGATGTCCTCGCTCTCGGCGGCGTAGACCTTCTCCGCGCCGTACTCGCCCAGCTTGCCGGTCAGCGCCTGCGCGGCGCCGGGGCCGCCGAGCACGACCGCGCTCGGGGTGCCCAACTCGCGGGCGAGGGTGAGCATCTCCAGGGTGACCTTCTTGACGCCGAACTCCCGGGTGGCGTCGACGACGACGAGAACCTCAGCCATGTCCAGACCCCTCACACGAACTTCTCGGTGGCGAGGAACTCGACCAGCTGCACGCCGCCGGAGCCCTCGTCGGTGACCTTGGTGCCGCCGGAGCGCGGCGGGCGCTTGGAGTGCTCCAGCACCGCGCTGGTCGCGCCGTCGAGGCCGACCTCCGAAGCAGGGATGCCGAGGTCGCCCAGGGACAGCGTCTGGACCGGCTTCTTCTTCGCGGCCATGATGCCCTTGAACGACGGGTACCGCGGCTCGTTGATCGTGTCCCACACGGAGACCACGGCCGGGGTGGAGGCGGTGACGACCTCGTACCCCTCCTCCGTCTGCCGCTCCACGGTCAGGGTGGAACCGTCCACGGTCAGCTTCCGCGCCCCGGTCAGCGCGGCCACGCCGAGCCGCTCGGCGATCATGTGCGGCATGACCTGCACCCGGCCGTCGGTGGACTCCGCCCCGCAGATGACCAGGTCCGCACCCAGCTGACCGAGGGCGGCCGCGAGCACCTTCGACGTCGCCACCGCGCAGGAGCCGTGCAGGGCGTCGTCCACCACGTGCACCGCCTTGTCCGGCCCCATGGACAGCGCCTTACGGATCGACTCGGTCGCCTTGTCCGGACCCATGGTCAGGACGGTCACCTCGCCGCCGTGCGCCTCCTTGATCTTCAACGCCTCCTCGATGGCGTACTCGTCCATCTCGTTGATGACGTTGTTCGCCGAACCGCGGTCGACGGTGTTGTCGTCAGAACGCAGGTTGCGGTCCGCGCCCGAATCAGGCACCTGCTTGACGAGTACGACGATGTTCATCGCGCTTCGACGACCCTCCTGGTTGGTGGTGCGATTGCTCGCCCGGTCACGGCCGCAGCCTCCCGCGTGACTTAACGATCGGTCAACCTCGAGCTGTGTGCGGTTGCCCATAGCGCAACGTTACCCGCAAGTAGCTTTTGCCTCCCGGGGCCCCAGGGTGACACAACTCACCGCCCGTCCGCGGCCCGGTGAGGAGGCGCCCGTCACGCCGACTCGGCCAGCGCGTCCCTGATCCGGTCGATCACCTGCGCCTCGACGGGCGCCACGCCCCGGTCCGCCCGGGCCACCCGCTCGGCGGCGGCGAGCACCAGCGACCGGTAGCCCGCCACGTCACCCGACGCCTTCTCCCGCAGGATCGCCACCGCCCGGCGCAGCGCCGGCAGCACCACCGACTCGATGTCCAGCACCGAGTCCCGGGGCAGCTCGGGCAGCGGGCCGGTGGTGAGGGCCTTCTTCAATTCGCCGCTCGCCTCCGACATCACGTCGGACGCGGCGAAGCTCTCCCGGATCAGGGCGAACATGCCGGGTTCGGCGTTCGAGACCAGGAAGACCGCGCCGAACGCGCCCGTCTTCAGGGTGAGTCGCTCCTCGTCCGTCAGCCACTGCTCCATGGTCACGGAGTGTAGATGTACGGGGTGGTGGTGGTGACCGCTACGAGCCCGAGCCGCTCCAGGATCGGCCGGCTGTCCGGCGAGCAGTCGACCTGGATCAGCGTCTTCCCGCGCTGCTGGGCCAGCCGCGCCCGGTACGCCACCAGCGCCCGGTAGATGCCCCGGCCGCGCCACTCCGGCAGCGTGGAGCCGCCCCAGAGCGTGGCGAAGCCGGTGCCCCTGACGTACCGCACCCAGCCGGCGCAGACCACCGTGTCCCCCGCCTCGGCCACCACCACCGTGATCGACTGCGGGTCGGCCTCGATCTCCCTCGCCAGCCCCGTCACCAGGTGGCTCCGGTCCTCGTGCCAGACCGCCTCCTCCATGGCGGCGATCCGCTCCAGGTCGGCGCGGGCGGTGACCTCATGCAGGCGTACCCCGTCGGGCAGGACCGGGACGGCGGCGGCCAGCGCCGCGACCGGGCCCACCACCACGGTCTCCAGGTCCTCGGGCACGAACCCCGCCGCGCGCAGCCGGTCGCCCAGGTCGGCCGGCTCGTCGTGGCCGTTGAGCTTCCACTCCACCGACTCGCCCCGCGCACGGAAGAACTCCACCTGCCGGGCGATCAGCTCGTCGAGCTCCGCCCCGGCCAACCCGCCCAGGTCCCGGTACGTGAGGAAGCCCCCGTGGTCCAACCCGAGGACGCGGACCAGGGGGCCGTCCCGCTCGACGGTCACCCCGGGCGGCGGCGGGTCGGGGATCTCCGGGCGGATCTGGGTGTCGTACGCGTCCCGCAGCGCGCGGGGGTCAAGATCGGTCATCCCCTCAGACTAGGCATCGGGCAAAGCGGATAATCGGCGGCGTGTGGGAGGCGATCAGACGGTGGTTCGACCCGCGGGAGCTGCGGTCGGTGGGCAGCAGGCCCGACTACCGGTTCTCCCTGGCCAACGAGCGCACCTTCCTCGCCTGGCTGCGTACCGGCCTGGCGCTGGTCGGCGGCGGGCTGGCCGCCGCCCAGTTCCTGCCCCCGCTGCCGCTGGCGCACCTGCGCGAGGTGATCGCCGTCGCGCTGCTGCTGCTCGGGGGCACGGTCGCGGTACGGGCCGTCGACCACTGGGCCCGCACGGAGCGGGCCATCCGGCTCGGCGAGGAGCTGCCGGCGTCCCGCTTTCCGGCCGTGCTCGCCCTCGCCGTCGGGTTGGGCGCGCTGCTGCTGGTGGTCGCGGTGCTCGCCGGAACGGTCGGCCGCCGGTGACCGGCGACCCGGGACTGCAACCGGAGCGGACCCGGCTGGCCTGGCGGCGTACGCTGCTCGCGCTCACCGCGGTCACCGTGCTGACCGTCCGGCAGGCGCTGACCGGGGGCCTGGCCGGGGCGCTGCTGGCCGGCGCGGCGCTGCTCGGTTGGGCGGCCACGCTGGCGCTGTGCTGGCCGCGGGCCACCGGCTCGGGCCCCGTCCGCGCCACCTCGCGGACCATGCCGGTGATCGCCCTGGCCGCGGTCGGTCACGCGGCGCTGGGCGTGCTGCTGGCGTTGCGCGGGGTGTGGTGACCGGCCTCCGTACGCCATGATGGGCGCATGGCCCGGCTGTACGTCCTGTTGTTCCTCGTCCAGATCGTCCTCGCGGTCGCCGCGCTGATCAGTTGCCTGTCCGCGGAGGAGGATCGGATCCGGGCGCTGCCCCGGATCGCGTGGGTGCTGATCATCCTGATCTTCCCGCTGCTCGGCTCGATCGCGTGGTTCCTGGCGGGACGGGAGCCCGACCCGGCGGGGCCCCGTACGCCCCGGCCCACCGGGGCGCCCCGGCCCGGCGCGACCGGCGCCGGCCCGTCGCCCCGGACGACGACCCGGAGTTCCTCGAGTCCCTCGCCGACCGCTCCCGGAGGCAGGACCAGGAGCTGTTCCGCCGCTGGGAGGAGGACCTGCGCCGGCGCGAGGACGACCTGCGCCGCCGGGAGGGCGACCCGCCGCGCGAGGACCACCGCCCCGAGGTGTGAGCCGGTGGCCGGGTCAGGCCAGGTTGGACGAGCGCGGGTACGCGTCGGCGGGGTCGGTCAGCACGTTGACCAGGTACGGCACGCCGGAGGCGAACGCCCGCTCCAGGGCCGGGCCGAGGTCCCCGGCCTTCTCGACGATCTCGCCGGCGCCGCCGAGGGCCTCGACGACCTTGTCGTAGCGCAGCCCGGGCTGGAGGTCGGCCGCGACGTCGTAGCCGTACATGGCCCGCATCGGGTGCTTCTCCAGGCCCCAGATGCCGTTGTTGCCGACCACGATCACCACCGGCAGTTGCTGCCGGACCAGGGACTCGACGTCCATCAGCGAGAACCCCGCCGCGCCGTCGCCCATCAGCACGCACACCTGCCGGTCGGGGTGGCTGACCCGGGCCCCCATCGCGTAGCCCATGCCGGTGCCGAGGCAGCCGTACGGGCCGGGGTCGAGCCAGGTGCCGGGCTGCGCCGGCTCCAGGTACTTCCCCGCGTACGAGACGAAGTCGCCGCCGTCGCCGATCGTGATGGCGTCCGGGGCGAGGACCCTGCGCAGCTCGCCGTAGACCCGGGCCGGGCGGATCGGGTCGGTCTCGGCGGCCATCTCCTCGGCGTCGCGCGCCTTCGCGGCGTCCTCGGCCGTACGCAGCCGCGCGACCCAGTCGGCGTGGTCGGCCAGGTCGCCGCGGTGGTCCGCGAACGCGGTGAGGATCAGCCGCAGGTCGCCGGCCGGGGCGGCGACAGGCTGGACGTGGGTGGCGCGCTGGCTGGGCGCGTCCACGACGTGCACCACCTGCGCGTCGCCGAAGTCGCCGAACGAGAGCCGGAAGTCCAGCGGAGTGCCGACCACCGCGACGACGTCCGCGTTCTTCAGGGCGACCCGGCGGGCCTTGGCGAACGCGAGCGGGTGCTCCCGGGCAGCGCGCCGCGGCCCATCCCGTTGGTGAAGACCGGCGCCCGCAGCGCCTCGGCGGCGGCCCGCAGGGCGTCGATGGCGTCGCCCGCGTACACGTCGGAGCCGGCGACGATGACCGGGCGGGCCGCGTTGGCGATGAGCCGGGCGGCCCTGGCCACCTCGTCGGGGTCGGCCTCGATCGGGGCGACCGGGGTCGCCGCCGGCAGGTCGGCGTCGCCGACGGAGAACACGGCCTCCAGCGGGAAGTCGAGGAAGACCGGGCCGCGGTGCGGGGTGCGGGCGGTGGTGAGCGCCGCGCTGACCGCGCGCGGCACGTCGTCGGCGCTGAACACCGTCTCGGCGTGCTTGGTGACCGGGGCGACCAGCGGCAGGTGGTCCATCTCCTGGAGGCTGCCGGAGCCCCAGCGGAACTGGGGCGCCCGGCCGCCGAGCACCAGCACGGGCGAGGCGTTGAAGTAGGCGCTGGTCAGCCCGGAGACGCCGTTGGTGACGCCGGGGCCGGCGGTGAGCACGGCGAGGCCGGGACGGCGCTGGAGCTTGGCGACCGCCTCGGCCGCGAAGACCGCGGACTGCTCGTGCCGGACGTCGTACAGCGGGAAGCCCGACTTGTGCGCGGCGTCGTAGAGCGGGAAGACGTGCCCGCCGGAGAGGGTGAACATTTCCCGTACGCCGTGCGCGCGCAGCGCCGCGAGCGCCAGCTCCCCGCCGTGACCTTCGACCCGCTGCGTCATCGCCGCTCCCCTCGTCGGTTGCCGGGCCCCGACGTTACCGGCCGGTCAAAAAACGTGAACGGCCTTCGATCTGCCGGTGGTCAGCGGCCGGTGAAGTCCGGCTTGCGCTTCTCCACGAAGGCGGCCATGCCCTCGCGCCGGTCGTCGGTGGCGAACAGCGCCGCGAAGAGCTGGCTCTCCCAGGCCAGGCCCGAGTTCAGGTCCATGTCCAGGCCGCCGTCGACCGCGAGCTTCGCCGCGCGCAGCGCCTGCACCGGGCCGGTCAGGTACGGCGTGACCAGCTCGACGGCCGTCGCGTACACCTCGGCGGCCGGCACCACCCGGTCGGCGAGGCCGATCCGCAGCGCCTCCTGGGCGTCCACCATCCGGCCCGACATGATCAGGTCCTTCGCGCGGGCGGGGCCGACGAGGCGGGCCAGCCGCTGGGTGCCGCCCGCCCCCGGGATGATGCCGAGCTTGATCTCGGGCTGGCCCAGCTTGGCGTCCTCGGCCACCACCCGCCAGTCGCAGGCCAGGGCCAGCTCGCAGCCGCCGCCGAGGGCGTACCCGGTGATCGCGGCGACGACCGGCTTGGGGATCCGGGCGAACGCGCCGAGCGCGCTGGACAGGTCGGCGGCCCGCGCCGCCATGTCCACGTAGGACATGTCGGCCATCTCCTTGATGTCCGCGCCGGCGGCGAAGACCTTCTCCCCGCCGTACACGATGACGGCGCGGACCTCGGGGTCGGCGGCGGCCTCGGTCGCGGCGGCGCGCAACTCCTCCTGCACCTGCTTGTTCAGCGCGTTCATCGGCGGCCGCTCCAGCCGGATGGTGCCGATGCCGTCCTTGGTCTCCAGCCGCACGAACTCGCTCACGCCGCCCTCACTTCCTCGTCGAAGTCGCGTGCCAACCATACGGCCCGCCTCGTTGGGGAAAGTAGTCTGGTGTTCGCCCCGTCACCGGGAGTCCAGCATGGTCACGTACTACGACGACAGGTCGGTGCAGGTCACCTCAGCCGCGCTGTGGGTGGGCGGCCGGACGTACCCGCTGGCCGAGATCAGCGGGGTCTGGCACCACCGGGGCAGCCGCTCCTGGCGCGTGCTCGCCGGCCGGGGCGCGATCGGCGCGGCGCTGGCCGGCCCGCTCGTGGCCGCCGGGCTCGGGGTGGCGCTGGCGCTGTGGCTGCACCGCTCGGCGACGGTGACCATCGCCGTCGTCGGGGCGTCGGTGCTGGTCGGGCTCGCCGTCGGGCCGGTGGCCGACTTCCTCTTCGAGCACCTGGACCGCTCGTACGCCCGGGGCAGCCGGCAGTTGGAGCTCTGGGTCCGCTGGCGCGGGCGGCCGGTGCGGCTGCTGTGCACGGGCGACGCGCTGCGCTTCGGCCAGATCTACCGGGCCGTGCAGCGGGCGGTGGAGGCGGGCCCCCCGCCGACCCGCCGGCCGCGGAACGCGATCGGCTCCTCGGGCGGCATCGCCAGGCCCCGCAGCAGGCCGTAGCGGTCCGGAGGGACCGACGACGTCGGCGGCCAGGTCGGCCAGGGGCCCTTCGCGGCGGGGTGCCCGACCCCGCCCCGTGCGACTGTGGAGCTGCCCGCACAGACGGGGCACGCCCTGACCGCTGGTCGCACACCGCTGGACCCCGCCTGCGCCGATGTCGGCGGCCGTCCACCGGTACGCCAGGTGGAGGCCGTCCGTGCTTCGTCGCTGGCACCTGGGCGCACAGCCGGGGCAGCTCCACAGCGCCCCGCTGCGACTACCTGGGGCCGGGCAGTCCGCGAGCGCGCAACCGGGGCGCGGCCGGTTAGGCTTAGTGATGACCCTCTATTACCGGGACGACGCGGTGCAGGTGACCTCCGAGTCGATCCGGGCGGGCGGCCAGGCCGTCCGAATCGCGGACGTCACGTACGTCTGGCACGCGCGCGGCCGCACCACACTCGCCGTACGGGGCCGGGTGCTGGGCCGGGGCGTGCTGGTGCTGCTGCTGTCGCTGCCCCCGCTGGTGGCCCTGGTCTGCGTGGTGTCGCTCGCCTGGTCGGCGCAGGACCGGGGCAACTGGACGCTGGCCCTGCTCGTGCTGGCCGCGTGCGCGGTCGGCGCGCTGGCCCTGGTCCCGTTCCTGGAGGTGCCGCTGGGCTGGCTCGACCGGTCGTACGAGCGGGGCAGCCGGGTGCACGAGCTGTGGGTGCAGCACCACGGCCGGGAGGAGATGCTGCTGCGCACGCCGGACGCCCTGCGGTTCGGGCAGATCTACCGGGCGGTGCAGCGCGCGGTGGAGCAGCACGGCGAGTACCGGTGATCCCGGCGCCGGGCGCCGCTGGCCGGCCCGACGCACACTGGACGGCATGGCCCGTCCGGCGAGAAGCTGGCCGACGACGCCGGCTGACCCGCGGCGGGCGCGGGCGGTCAGGCCGGCGGGACGTACAGCTCGTCGATCTCGGCCCGGCGGGGCAGCGCCACGGAGGCGCCGAGCCGGCGTACACGCCGCGCCGGCCGCCGCCGCCCAGCGCACGGCGTCGACCAGGTCCCGCCCCTCGCCCCAGGCGACGGCGAGCGCGGCGGTGAACGCGTCCCCGGCGGCCGTCGAGTCGACCACGTCCACCTTGACCGCCGGGACGTGCGCGGCCGCCGCGCCGCGCTCGACATACCACGCGCCGTCGCGGCCGAGGGTCAGCACCGCCCGGGGCGCCAGCGCGAGCAGCGCGGCGGGGTCCTCCCGGCCCTGCCCGGTGAGCGTCCGCGCCTCGGTCTCGTTCACCACCAGCAGGTCGACCGCGGCGAGCAGGTCGCCGGGCACCCGCCGGGCCGGCGAGGCGTTGAGGACCACCCGGGTGCCGGCGGCGCGGGCGGCGAGCGCCGCCTCGGTCACCGTCTCGACCGGGATCTCCAGCTGGGCGACCAGCACGTCCGCGGCGCGTACGACGGCCAGCTCGCCCTCGGTGAGGCCGGTGAAGGCGGCGTTCGCGCCCGGGGTCACCAGGACCACGTTCTCGCCCTCGGCGTTGACCATGACCAGGGCGAAGCCCGACGTCCCGTACACCACCCGGAGCTGGCTGGTGTCGACGCCGGCGGCGGCGATCCGGGCCTTGAGGGTGACCCCGAACGCGGCGGTGCCGACCAGGTCCATGTTCGCGCTGCCGGCCACGACCACCCGGGTCTGCCGCACCCCTGCCGCCTCAGGCGGCGCGGGCGGTCCAGCGGTCGCCGGAGCGCTCCACGATCAGCGGCAGACCGAAGGTCTTGGAGAGGTTGTCGGCGGTGAGGGTGTCGCGGAGCAGCCCCTGGGCGACCACCCCGCCCTCGCGCAGCAGCAGCGCGTGGGTGAAGCCCGGCGGGATCTCCTCGACGTGGTGGGTGACCAGGACCAGCGCGGGCGCGTCCGGGTCGTACGCCAGGTCGGCCAGCCGGGCCACCAGGTCCTCGCGTCCGCCCAGGTCGAGCCCCGCCGCCGGCTCGTCGAGCAGCAGCAGCTCGGGGTCCGTCATCAGCGCGCGGGCGATCTGGACGCGCTTGCGCTCCCCCTCGGACAGCGTGCCGTACGCCCGGTCGGCGAGGTGGCCGATGCCGAGCTGGCTGAGCAGGGCGCGGCCCCGGACCTCGTCGGTGCGGTCGTAGCTCTCCCGCCAGCGCCCCACCACCGACCAGGCGGCCGTGACGACGACGTCGCTGACCCGCTCCTCGGCGGGCAGGCGCTCGGCGAGCACGGCGGTGGACAGGCCGATGCGCGTGCGCAGCTCGTTGACGTCGGTGCGGCCGATCCGCTCGCCGAGCACGTGCGCGACACCGGTGGTCGGGTGCAGTCGGCCGGCGGCCAGGCTGAGCAGGGTGGTCTTGCCGGCGCCGTTGGGGCCGAGCACCACCCACCGCTCGTCCAGCTCGACCCGCCAGTCCACGTCGTGCAGCAGCGCGGTGCCGGACCGGCGTACGCCGACACCGTTCAGGCTGACCACCAGATCCGCGTCCACGGGTGCGGCGGCGGGTGCGGCGCCGACGGCGCCGGGGATCAGGTCACCAGTCACCCGCCCATCCAACCACGCACCGCCGCGCCGCCCCCCACGGGCGGCGTCCAGGTCATAGGGTGGGGCGCCGTGTCGTTGGTCACCGTTCGGGGGAAGGACTGGCATGCCGCATCGTGACCGGGGGCCTCTCCGGTGAGCGCGGTCATCGAGATCGAGGGGCTGCGCAAGACGTTCCACGGCCCGCACCGCAGCCGTCAGGTCGCCGTCGACGGCTTCGACCTGCTGGTCGGGCGGGGTGAGATCCACGGCTTCCTGGGGCCGAACGGTTCGGGCAAGACCACCACGCTGCGCGCCCTGCTCGGCCTGGTCCGCGCGGACGGCGGCCGGATGCGACTGTTCGGGGAGGACGTTCCCCGGCACCAGGCGCGGGTGGCGGGCCGGGTCGGCGCGATCGTGGAGACCCCGCAGTTCTTCGGCAACTTCACCGGGCACCGGACGCTACGACTGCTCGCCCTGGCCGGCGGGGTGCCGCCCCGCCGGGTGGACGAGGTGCTGGAGCAGGTCGGGCTGCGCGGCCGGGGCCAGGACCAGGTCAGGGGCTACTCGCTCGGCATGCGGCAGCGGCTCGCCGTGGCCTCGGCCCTGCTCAAGGAGCCCGAGCTGCTGATCCTCGACGAGCCGGCGAACGGGCTCGACCCGGCCGGCATCCGGGAGATGCGGGACCTGATGCGCGACCTGGCCGCCGCCGGGGTCACGGTGCTGCTCTCCAGTCACATCCTCGGCGAGATCCAGCTGATCTGCGACCACGTCACGATCATCTCCGCGGGCCGGCGCGTGGCCACGGGGCCGGTGGAGCAGGTGCTGGCCGGCCACGACCAGCACGAGTGGCGGGTCGGCGTCCCGGAGCCGGAGCGGGCGGCGGGCCTGCTGCGCCGCGCCGGGCTGGCGGTCGACGAGCACGCCGGGCACCTGGTCGTCGGCGGGGCGCCGGACGGGGGCGAGATCAGCCGCCTGCTCGGCGAGCAGGGGCTGTGGGTCCGCGAGCTGGTCCCGCTGCGCCCCGACCTGGAGAGCGTGTTCCTGGAGCTCACCGGGGACAGCCCCGACCCCGACCTGCCCCGGCAGGTGGACGGCGCGGCCCTGGCCGGCCCGGGCGGGGGCCCGCTCATCGACCTCGACGTGACCGTCGGCGGGACCCGGGAGGTGGGGGCGTGAACCTGGTACGGGCCGAGTTGGAGCGGCTGGCGGCCCGCCGCTTCGTCCAGCTCATGCTGGTGCTGCTGGTGCTGGCGTTCGCCGTGACCGCGATGACGACGCTGGTCAGCTCGCACCGGCCGTCGGCGGACGAGGTGGTCGCCGCCGGGCAGGCGGCGGCCGAGCAGCGGCAGGACCTGGAGAACGAGTACCGCCGGTGCGTGGCAGCCGTGCAGGGCGACCTGCCGCTCGAGGAGGCCGAGGAATACCCCGACGACTGCTCGGGGTTCGACCCGGCGCGGCGGGACCGGCTGCCGGTGGCCGCCGACCACCTCTCCGGGGTGTTCATGTTCGCCGACCAGGCCCGGCTGCTGCTGTACTTCCTGGTCGCGTTCCTGGTGCTCTTCGGCTTCCTCGTCGGCGCGTCGTACATCGGCGCGGACATCGCCACCGGCGGGGTGGTCAACCTGCTGATCTGGCGGCCCCGCCGGCTCGCCGTGCTCGGGGCCAAGCTGGGCACCCTGCTCGGCGCCCTGGCCCTGCTGACGGTGCTGGCGACGGCCGCGTACCTGGGGACGTTCTGGCTGATCGGGCAGACCGCCGGGCTGCCCGGGGCGACGGGCGGGGACTTCTGGCCGTCGCTGGGGGTGGTCTGGCTGCGCGGGCTGGTGCTGGTGCTGCTGGCCGCGACGATCGGCTTCGCCATCGCCACGCTGGGCCGGCGCACGGCGGCGGCGCTGGGCGCGGTGACGGCGTACGCGGTGGTGTGGGAGCTGGGCCTGCGGGTGGTGATGGAGGTGATCAACGCGCCCCGATCGGCGGACTGGATGCTCTCCACGTACCTGGACGCCTGGCTGACCGGGGAGGCCCGGCTGGCCGACGCCAGCCTCTGCCTGGGCGTGGAGGGCTACTGCGACGGCAACTACCAGCTCGGCTGGGGGGTCGGCCTGACCGTGCTGCTGGCGCTGGCCGGCGTGCTGACGGTCGCGGCGTTCGCCGCGTTCCGCCGCCGCGACCTGGTCTGAACCGCCGCGCCCGGGGCGTGGCAACTCCTTGCCGCATCCCGGGTGCTGGGTGAAGAATTCCTTCACATGGTGGGGAGCGGGGCGGGCGGGCGGTCAGCCCACCGTGCTGCCGAACACCTCGTCGCGCACCGCGTCGAGCGCGGTGCGCAGCGCGCCGCGCAGGATCGGCTCCTCGGTCAGCCCGGTCGGCACCACCCGGGGGCGGACGAGCGTGATCGCGGCCACCTCGTGCTGCACCCGCTCGGCCAGCGCCGCGCCGCCGGCCTGCCCCACCTCGCCGGCCAGCACCACCAGCGGCGGGTCGAGCACCACGCAGGTGCTCGCCACCCCGAGGGCCAACCGGCGGGCCAACTCGTCCAGCATCGGGGCGCCGGCGGTACCGGCGGCGATCGCCTTGCCCACCGCGTCGGCGGCGGAGGCGGCGCCGAAGCCGTGCTCCCGGGCCACGGCGAGCACCGCCTCGCCGCCCGCCAGCTGCTGGAAGGCGGGCTTGGCGCGTCGCGACACGTCCCGGGGGATCGGCACGCCGGGCACCGGGAGGTATCCGATCTCGCCGGCCGCGCCGCTGCTGCCGTGGTGCAGCCGGCCGCCCAGCACGATCGCCAGGCCGACGCCCACGCCCACCCAGACCAGCACGAAGTCGGTCAGCTCCCGGGCCGCGCCGGACTGCGCCTCGGCGACGGCGGCCAGGTTGACGTCGTTCTCGAAGACGACCGGGGTGTGCAGATCCTCGCGCAGCGCGGCGAGCAGCCCCCGGTGCCAGCGCGGCAGGTTGAACGCGAACGTGATGTCGCCGGTGCCCGGGTCCACCAGGCCGGGGGTGCCCAGCACCACCCGGCGCACGCCGGACAGTTCCACGCCCGCGCTGCTCGCGGCCCGGACCACGGCGTTGTGCACGACGCCGACCGGGTCGTCGGTGTCCCGGGTGGACTGTTCCACCCGGGCGACCACCTCGCCCGTGATGTCGGCGCAGGCCGCCACCACCCGCTCCGCGTCGACGTCCACCCCGACCACGTACGCGCTGCCCGGCCGGACGGCGTAGAGCTGGGCGTTCGGGCCCCGCCCGCCGGCCTGCTCGCCGACCCGCGCGACCAGGCCGCGCTCCTCCAGCCGCTCCACCAACTGGGAGGCGGTGACCTTGGACAGCCCGGTCAGCTCGCCGAGTCGGGCCCGGGTGAGCGGCCCGCGCTCGAGGAGCAGCTCCAGCGCCGCGCGGTCGTTGAGCGCCCGCAACAGGCGGGGGGTGCCGGGCAGCCGGGTCGCACTCATGCCACGTCCTCTATTTTCCGTAAACTTTCCTAACCCAAAAACCGACCTGTAGACGGGTGCCCGCAAGCGTAACGGCCACCCGGAAGCGGGGTACACGGACGACCGGGCAGCGGCCGGCGTCCCGCCGGTACGACGTTCGTGCCCTCGGGCACGAGGATGGGAGATCTCGTGGGGCTCGATCCAGGACTGCGCCGGCTCGCGCTGGGCACCCTGCTGGCCGCGTACCCGGGGCCGGTGCCGCCCGACTGGGCCGTCGACCTGGTGGGCCAGGGCCTGGCCGGGCACGTCCTGTTCGGCACGAACGTGCACGACCCGGCCCAGGTGGCGGCGAGCACCGCCGCGCTGCGCGCGGCCCGGGCCGACGTGCTGATCGCGATCGACGAGGAGGGCGGCGACGTCACCCGGCTCGCCCACGCCACCGGCAGCCCGTACCCGGGCAACGCCGCGCTCGGCGCCGTCGACGACGTGGCCCTGACCGAGCGGGTCTACACGGCGATCGGGGCCGAACTGGCCGTGCTGGGGATCACCGTCGACCTCGCGCCGACCGTCGACGTCAACACCGCCGACGAGAACCCGGTGATCGGCACCCGCTCGTTCGGCGCCGACCCGAAGCGGGTGGCCGCCCACTCCGCCGCCGCCGTCGCGGGCATCCAGTCGGTCGGGGTCGCCGCCTGCGCCAAGCACTTCCCCGGCCACGGCGCGACGATCGCCGACTCCCACCACGAACTGCCCACCGTCGACGTGCCGCCCGCGGTGCTGCGCCAACGCGACCTGCCCCCGTTCGCCGCCGTGATCGACGCCGGGGTGCGTTCGATCATGACGGCGCACATCCGGGTGCCGGCGCTGACCGGCGACGGCCCGGCCACGTTCAGCCGCGCCGTCCTGGTCGACCTGCTGCGCCGGGAGTACGGCTTCACCGGCACGGTCATCACCGACGCGCTGGAGATGAAGGGCGCGGCGCTGGCCGCCGGCGGCGTCGGCCCGGCCGCGGTCCGCGCGCTGGCCGCGGGGGCGGACCTGCTCTG
Source organism: Micromonospora olivasterospora (assembly GCF_007830265.1). Taxonomy (NCBI): domain Bacteria; kingdom Bacillati; phylum Actinomycetota; class Actinomycetes; order Micromonosporales; family Micromonosporaceae; genus Micromonospora; species Micromonospora olivasterospora. The sequence continues at coordinate 3,991,578 of NZ_VLKE01000001.1, read as the reverse complement.
CATCGGCGCGCAGGTCGACGCCGAGCTGGTCGAGCAGGTCGCCGCCGAGATCGTCGGCGCGCTCGGCGACGGCCGGCTGGACCGGGCCCGGGTGGAGGAGGCCGCCGACCGGGCCGCCGCGCTCGCCGCCTGGACCCGGGCCGCCGGCACGCCGCCGCCCACCGCGACCGACCTCGGGTACGCGGCAGCCCGGCGCGCCGTACGCGTGGAGGGCGACGTCGCCGGGCTGGACCGGCCCCTCGTGGTGCAGTTGCACGCCGCGTCCACCATCGCCGAGGGCCGGGTGCCGTGGGGTCTCGGCCCGCACCTGGCCGGGCTGGAGGAGATCCGGGTGGTGGCCGCCGAAACCGACCCGGAGACCCTGCGCGGGCTCGCCGGCTCCCGGCCGATCGTGCTGGTCGGCCGGCACCTGCACCGGCTGTCCGGCGGCGCCGAGCTGATCGACGCGCTGGCCGCCGCGCACCCGGTGACCGTGGTCGAGATGGGCTGGCCGGGCCGGTGGCGGCCCACCCGCGCCCGGGCCTTCGTCACCACGTACGGGGCCAGCCACGCCAACGGGCGGGCCGCCGCGGAGGCGCTCGGCCTCGCCGGCTGACCGCCCTCACCCCGGGCGGCCACACGCTGCGTGACCAAGCCCGGTCGGCCACCCGAGATCGCTCCCACGCAGGTCAAGTCCGCTTTTCGACACCGCCGACCGGCCCACCGCATCTTGCCCGGACCGTCTCCGATACGTAGCGTCATGGGCGGGACGTCGACCGACGCGAACGACCGATCGCCCCGCGGCGGGCCTGGGGGAAGGCTGCGGACCGTGGATCCGGCCCGGGATCCACGGTCCGCGCCCTGCCGCCGCCCCGGCGGCCCGTCAGGCCGGGTAGACGCCGTACGACCGCCAGCCCCGGTCGGGGAAGCCGGCCGCCTCCGCGACCCGGGCCGACGCCCCGTTGGCCGGGTCGTGCCGGTACGTCGGCACCGCGCCCTCGTCCAGCACCCGCCGGGCGGCCCGGGCGACCAGCCGGCGGGCCAGGCCCCGGCCCCGGGCCGCCGGGACGGTGCCCACGGCCAGTTCGTGCCCGTGGGCGTCGTGCCGCTTGATCGCCGCGCCGGCCAGGTAGGCGCCGTCGGCGTCCCGCACCACCAGCACCTCCTCGTCGAACAGGCGCAGCCAGGGTGGCAGCCCCGGCTCCGCGGGCGACACCCACTCCCCCACCTCGGGCAGCGGCGCCGGCGCGGTGGACCAGCGGAACACGTCGTCGGTGGGCGCCCAGCGGGGATGGCCGACGGCGGCAGGCAGGTCGGCGAGCAGCCGCCGGGGCGACCGGGCGGCCAGCGCGCGTACGGCCGGCACGTGGCGGGGCGCCACCGAAAGCACGGTGCTGTCGCCGACGCCGACCGCGATCGCCGGGCGGAGCCGGCCGTCCCAGGCGGGCAGCGCCCGCCGGTGCGAGCGCACGACGTGCAGCCCGGGGCCCGCCGGCCACTGCCCGAGCCAGGTCACCAGGTGCAGGTGCAGCCGCCGGTCGAGCACCGGTTCGCCTCCCTCCGCCCGCCGCTTCGCCCCGCCGGTGATGGTGCCATGTCGGCGACATGGCACCATCCGGGCCGCCCCGACCCCGCCATGTCACCGACATCGGCCGCTCACGGCCGGCTGAGTTCCACGAACCACCGGCCGTCGAGCGGCAGGACGGCCGCTACGGTGAGGCCGGCGGCCGCCGCCAGGGAGGGTGCCCACTCCACGCCGGCCCACGCCCAGCGGAACGACGCCCCCAGCCGCTCGCCGCCGGGCGAGCCCGAGGTGACTCTGGCGCCGCCCCGCCACAGCCCGGAGCCGGGCGGGGCGAACTCGACCAGCGTCGTCCCGCCCGGGCGCACCAGGCCGGCGCAGCGGCGCAGCAGGCGTACCGGGTCGCCGCCGATGCCGATGTTGCCGTCGACCAGCAGCGCATGCGCCCAGCGTCCCTCGGCGGGCAGCGGCCCGAACAGGTCCCGGCGCACCGCGACCGCGCCCCGGGCCCGGGCCAGCCGGACCGCCGCGGGCGAGACATCCACCCCGAGGGCCACCAGGCCGCGCCCGGCCAGCGCGGCGGCCAGGCGGCCGGGCCCACAGCCGAGGTCGATGGTGGGGCCGGCGCAGCGGTCCAGAACCCCGGCCAGCGCCGGCTCGGGGCCGCCGTGCCAGCGGCGCACCGGCAGCGGAACCCGCACGCCGTCCTCCGTCACCAGCCACCACCGGTCGGCCCCGGGCGGGCCGGCCAGCGCCGCCTCGAAGCCGCCGAGCAGCGCGGCCGGCCCGGTCACGGGACGTCGCTCGCGGCGAGGCTGGGCCCGGCCGCGGTCGCGCGGATCTGCGCGTACGGCGCCAGGCCGGCCGCGATCCGCCGGACCGCCCGGCCGAACCGCCCGTCGGGAACCTCCCCGGCCACGGCCAGCGCGGCGCCCCAGTCGTCGACGTCGGTGCGCACGGGCAGCGCCGCCACCCGCAGCCCCCGCGCCCGCAGGGCCGCCCGGGTCAGCCGCCCCGTCTCCGGGGTGGACGTCGGGACGTCGCGCAGGGCCACCGCCGCCCCGGGTCGCGCAGCCCGAGCGCCCACCAGCCGCCGTCGGCGGCGGGACCGAGCACCGCGTCCACCGTGGCCAGGCGGGCGGAGGCGGCGGCCAGTTCCGCCGGCCCCACCTGCGGGGTGTCCATGCCGATCTGGAGCACCGGCCGGCCGGGGAACGCGGCGGCGGCGTCGGCGTGCGCGTGCGCGAGCCGCTCCGCCAGCCCCGCCCCGCGCTGCGGCAGCACGCGCCAGCCGGCCAGCGCCGCCCGCAGTTCCGCGCCGCGTACGGCGCCGGCCAGCCGGCCCGCGAGGGCGAGCACCGGGACGACGTCCGGCGCCGCGCGCGCGGCGTCCAGGGTGTCCAGCAGCGCCGCCGCGGCGACCTCCGCCGCCTCGGCCGGCCGGACCGGCGGGCAGAGCCGGGTCTTCACCCGGCCCGGCACCGGGGCCTTGGCCAGCACCAGCAGCACGGTCACGGGGTCCCTCCCCCGCGCGCCGCCGCCCGGTCGCGGTCCGCGTCGGCGTCGTGGGGAGCCGGGGAGACGCCGGCGCGCAGCACGGCGGTCATGTCCCGGATCGCGCGCGCGGTGCCGCGTACCGAGCCGGAGACCTTGGACCGGGTGCCGGCGGCGCGGGGCCCGTACGGGATGTCCTGCTCGACGATCCGCCAGCCGGCGGCGGCGGCGCGCAGCAGCAGCTCCAGCGGATAGCCGAAGGCCCGGTCGACGATCCCCAGCTCCAGCAGCGCCGCCCGGCGGGCCACCCGGATCGGGCTCAGGTCGTGCACCGGCACGCCCCGGCGGCGCAGCCCGGCCGCGACGAGCGCGTTGCCGGCGCGGGCGTGCCAGGGCCAGGCGGTCACCGACACCGGCCGGCGGCGGCCGGCGACCAGGTCGGCCCGGCCCTCGCCCACCGAGGCGGCGAGCCGGGGCAGCACGCCCGGGTCGAACGAGCCGTCCGCGTCGAGCACGCAGACCAGCTCGGTGCGGGCCGCCAGCAGCCCGGCGTGCACCGCCGCGCCGTAGCCGCGCCGAGGCTCGCGCACCACCAGGGCGCCGTGCCGGGCGGCGACCTCGGGCGACCCGTCGGTCGAGCCGTTGTCCACCACCACCGCCCGGTAGCCGGGCGGCAGCCCGGTCAGCACGCCCGGCAGGGCGGCGGCCTCGTCCAGGCACGGCAGCACCACGTCGATCCAGCTGTCCACACCACCGGACGTTAGGCGGCCGGCCGCCTGGTCAGACCCCGTTCACCGGGTACGGAACCCGTACGCCGCAGCCGAATGTTACGAACCCCTGACGTACCGGTGGAACCGCGCACCGGCGGGCCGGCTGGGCCGTACCGTCACGCTCACCATGACCACCCACCCGCCCCGCACGGCCGCCGGGCGCCGCGCCGGCCACCCGCCGCGGGCCGCCGGGCGCGGTGGCCGCGACGCGACCGTGCTGGCCGTGGAGGCGGCGCTGCTCGGCGCGGCGGTCGCCGTCGGCGCGCTGCTCGACCGGCGCGGGGTCGACCTGCACGCGGACGCCGCCCCGCTCTACGCCAGCTGGCGGCCCCACGTCGGCTGGGGGACCGTGCCGGCGCTGCTGGTCGCCGCCGCCGTGGTCCGGTACGGCCCCGGCCTCGCCCGCCGCGCCCCGTGGCCCCGGCTGCTGGCGGGCGGCTACCTCGCCGCCCTGGCCTGGACGCTGAGCCTCGCCCTGGTGGACGGCTGGTCGGCCGGGTTCGCGGAGCGGCTCACGGTGCAGGCGGAGTACCTGCACGAGGTGCCGGGGGTGCGGGACGTCCCGGCCATGCTGGCCGGCTTCACCGGACGCATCCTCGACTTCCAGCCCGACTCGTGGTCGACGCACACCTCCGGGCACCCGCCGGGCGCACTGCTGCTCTTCGTCGCGCTGGACCGGGTCGGGCTGGGCGGCGGGACCGCCGCCGCGCTGGCCTGCGTGCTGGCCGGGGCGACCGTCAGCGTCTCGGTGCCGGCCGCCCTGCGCGCGCTCGGCCGCGAGGCCGCCGCCCGGGCGGCGCTGCCGTTCCTGGTGCTGCTGCCCGGCGCGGTCTGGGTCGGGGCGTCCGCCGACGGGATCTTCGCCGCCGTGCTGGCGGCCGGGTTGGCGCTGCTCGCCCGGCCGGGACGGCGGGCCGCGCTGCCGGCGGGACTGCTGCTCGGCCTCGCGCTGCACCTGTCGTACGGGCTGGTGCTGGCCGGCGTGCTCGCCCTGACCGTGGTCGCGCTGCGCCCGGCCGACCGGCGGGACGGGTGGGCCGACCGGTGGCGCGTCCTCGCGCTCGCCGGGGCGGGGGTCGCGGCGGTGACCGGGGCGTTCGTGGCCGCCGGATTCTGGTGGCTGGACGGATACCATCTGGTCGTCGAGCGCTACTACCAGGGTTGGGCGGCGGACCGCCCGTACGGCTACTGGATCTGGGCGAACCTGGCCGCGCTGCTGCTCTGCGCCGGCCCGGCGGCCGGCCCGGCGCTGGCCCGGGCGCTCGGCCCGGCGGTGCGCCGGTCGGCGGGCCGCGACCCGGCGGTGTGGCTGCCGGTGGCCGCCGCCGTGGCGGTGCTCGCCGCCGACCTGTCCGGGCTGTCCAAGGCGGAGGTGGAGCGGATCTGGCTGCCGTTCGCGGTGTGGCTGCTGGCCGCCGTCGCCCGGCTGCCGGCGGCCCACCACCGCTGGTGGCTGGCGGGCCAGGCGGCCACCGCGCTGGTGGTCAACCACCTGCTCTGGACGGTGTCCTGACCGGGCCACCCCCGCCCGCACCACGCGCCGGTTCGCGCAGCTCGGCGGTGGCGAACCCGGCGACGCCCTCGGCGAACCCGACCTGGGCCCGGTAGCCGAGCAGCGCGGCGGCCCGGGACGGATCGGCCACCACGTGCCGCACGTCGGCGGCCCGGGCCCCGCCGACCACCTCGGGCGTGGGGCCCGCCATCGCCGCGGCCAACTCCTCGGCCAGCTCGCCGATCGTGCGTGGCTCGCCGGAGCAGACGTTCACCGGGGTCAGCGGCTGCGGGGCCGGCGTGGTGAGCGCCAGCAGGTTGGCCCGGGCCACGTCGGTGACGTGTACGAAGTCGCGGCGCTGCCGGCCGTCCTCCAGCACCCGGGGCGGGCGCCCGCCGGCCAGGGCCGAGCGGAAGATCGAGGCGACGCCGGCGTACGGGGTGTCGCGGGGCATCCGGGGGCCGTACACGTTGTGGTAACGCAGCGCCCACACCTCCCCGCCGGTCTGGGCCGCCCACGCCCCGGCCAGGTGCTCCTGGGCGAGCTTCGTGGCCGCGTACGTGCTGCGCGGCTCCGCCGGGGCGTCCTCCGGCACCAGTCCCGGGATCAGGGTCGCGTCGCAGGCCGGGCAGGTCGGGTCGTACCGGCCGGCGGCGATGTCGGCGTCCCGGCGGCGTCCGGGCCGCACCACCCCGTGCGCGGCGCAGTGGTAGCGCCCCTCGCCGTAGACCACCATCGAGCTGGCCAGCACCAGCCGGCGCACCCCGGCGCGGTGCATCGCCGCGAGCAGCACGGCCGTGCCGAGGTCGTTGTGCCCGGCGTACGCCGGGGCGTCGGACGGGTCGAGGCCGTGGCCGACCATCGCCGCCTGGTGGCAGACCGCGTCCACGCCCGTCAGCAGCGCGTCCAGCAGCTCGGCGTCACGGACGTCGCCGCGGACCAGGCCGTGCCGGGCCGACCAGGGCGGCACCGCCGCGCCGTGCGCCTCGGGCAGCAGGGCGTCCAGCGCCACCATTTCGTGCCCGTGCCCGGCCAACAGGTCGGCGACGTGTGAGCCGATGAAGCCGGCCGCGCCGGTCAGCAGGATCCGCACCCGACCACCGTAGGCCGGTGGCGGCCCGCCCGGGCCCGGTCACGGGAAACCCGCGGGAGATCGGCCCCCGCCCCGGTGCCGGGACGGGCTGGTTGAGGGGCACGGCGAGCGGGTAAGCGTAAAGAACATCACCGATGGCCGGCTCGGCCGGTCGGCGACGGGAACCGGACGCATCCACGCCGCGTCATATCTATTTCCATACATAGACGACTTCTCTTGGGACGGTATGGTCATGCCCAATCTGCCCGATGACCGGTACCAGCAGGACAACCAGCGGCGCTGGCGGGACGCCGGAGGGTTCCCCGCGCAGCCGCCGTACCGGGAGGCCCGCGTCCCGCGCGGGACGGAGGCGACGCTGTCCTGGGCGCAGCTGGACCGGCAGCCGGCCGGCGCCGCCAGCCGGCACGGCCTCAACGCCCGCTGACCCCGCGGGTGACGCCGCCCGCCCCTTTTCCGGCAGGCCCGGATCAGAGCTGGGCGGCGATCGCCTTGGCGCTGTCGACGTCCGGGCCGGGCAGCGGTACGAAAATCGTCCGCCGGTAGTACTCCAACTCGCGGATGCTCTCCCGGATGTCGGCCAGCGCCCGGTGGGCCAGCCCCTTCTGCGGCTGGCCGAAGTACACGCGGGGGTACCAGCGGCGGCAGAGCTCCTTGATCGAGGAGACGTCGATCATCCGGTAGTGCAGGTGCGCGTCGAGGCGCGGCATGTCCCGGGTGATGAAGCCCCGGTCGGTGGCGATCGAGTTGCCGCACAGCGGCGCCGTCCGTGGGTCCTTGACGTACGTGGTGACGTAGTCGAGCACCATGTCCTCGGCCTCGGCCAGGGTGACCGTCGAGCGCCGGACCTCCTCGGTCAGCCCGGACTTGGCGTGCATGGTCCGGACGATCTCCGGCATCCCCTCCAGCGCCGCCTCGTCCGCCCGGATCACCACGTCCACGCCGTCGCCGAGGACGTTGAGGTCGGGGTCGGTAACGAGCGCGGCGACCTCGATCAGGGCGTCCCTGCGGAGGTCCAACCCGGTCATCTCACAGTCGATCCAGACGAGAAGATCAGCCACCGCCACAGACTACGCGCAGCCCACGCCACGTGCCTCGGCGCCGTAGGCGGGCGAGACCGCTACTGTTTCCCCCGTGCCAGCTGAACGGATCGCGCCACCGCCCGTCGCCACCGACGAGGCGGGCGGCCGGAGGGTCCGCCGGCTGGTCACGGTGCTGGCGCTGGCCGCCGTACTGCCCGCGCTCTACCTGCCCGGGCTGGTGCACGACTTCTTCGACCTGAAGATCTACATGCGGGCGATGGACTGGTGGGCCGCCGGTCACCCCCTCTACGACTACGTGCAGCCGGACCGGGTGCAGGGCGCGCTCTACTTCACGTACCCGCCGCTGAGCGCCCTGCTGCTGTCCCCGTTCGCGCTGCTGCCGCTGGGCCTCACCGTCGCCGTCTTCACCGCGCTGACCGTGGCGGGGGTGGTGGCGACCACGCGCTGGCTGGTCGACCCGGTCGTCGCCCGGCGCGGCCTGCCCCGGCTGTTCACCCTGACCGTGGCGGTGCTGCTCGTCCTCGCTGTGGAGAGCACCCGGGAGACGATCACGTTCGGCCAGATCAACATGCTGCTGGTCGTGCTGATCCTGGCCGACCTGCTCTTCGCCGTACCGCGGGGGCGGCGCTGGGCGGGAGTGGGCGTGGGGCTGGCCACGGCCCTGAAGCTCTACCCCGGCATCTTCGTCGTGTACCTGCTGGCCACCCGGCGGTGGCGGGAGGCGGGGGTGGCGTCGGTGACGGCCGCCGCGGCGACCCTGCTCGCCGCGGCGGTCGCGCCCTCCGACTCGTGGCGGTTCTGGACCCACGAACTGTGGGCCACCGACCGGGTCGGGCGCACCGACTACACCGGCAACCAGTCGCTGTTCGGCCTGCTCAGCCGGTTCACCGCCCCGGCGGAGCCGAACCGGGCGCTCTGGCTGGCGCTGGTCGGCGTGGTCGCCGCGTACGGGCTGTGGCGGGCCGCGCGCGCCGCCCGCTCCGGTGACGCGCTCACCGGCCTGGCCCTGACGGGGCTGGTCGGCGGGCTGGTCAGCCCGATCACCTGGACCCACCACATCTACTGGTTCGTCCCGGCGGTGGTGGCGCTCGCCGACGGGGCGCTCGGCGCGGACCCGACCACCCCGGGCGGGGCCCGGCGGCGCCGCCGGCTGACCGGGCTGGCGGTGGTCGTGAGCGCGGTGATCATCTACGGGGTCGTGTCGTTCCAGGACTGGGGGGTGGCCCCGGTGCACACCGACTCACCAGGGGAGTTCCTGGTCCGCAACGCGTACGTGCTGCTGAGCCTGGCGCTGCTGGTGGCCCTGCCGGTCGCGCCGGCGCGCCGCCCCGCTCCCGGGCCCTCCCGGCGCACCCCGCGACCCCAAAAATCGCACCAACTGGACAGACCTGCCGAGTAACGCGGTTTCCGGCTAATCTGTCACGTAACTCGGGCATTCCCCGTAGCACCGATCCCCCGGTGAGGCGGCCCTTCGCGTCGGCAGCGCGGAGGGCCGCTCGCCGTCGCGCGACAATCCCGCCGGCCGGGCCGGTGTCGGGGGCCGGATCGGGCCGGTACCGGGGGCCGGATCGGGCCGGGTCAGGAGCGCTGGCGGGCGCGGACGCCGCCGGGCGCGGCCGGGCGGATGCGCCGGGTCTCGATCCGCACCGGCGGGACGGTCTTCTCCGGCGTCAGCGGCGGCCAGGCCGGCGGGGTGCGCGCGGGGGCGGCGGCCAGGTCGGCGAGGGTGGCCGGGCGGCGCGCCGGCGCCGGCCCGAGGGCCGGCCGGGGCCGGACGGCCGGGGCGCCCACCTCCGCGAGCTGCGGTTCCGCGGCGAGCGCCGGCGCGGGTTCCGGACGGGCGCCGAGCCCGCTGAGCGAGGCCACCCCGAGCCGGTCGGCGAGCACGGGGACCTGGTCGGGCTCGACCACGAAGACCACCTCACGGGGGCGCACCGGGCGGAGCAGAAGCAGCACGGCGGCGGCCACCAGCAGGGCGCCGAGGCCGACCAGGGTCCACGCGGCCACCGGGAGCCAGTCGGCGTCCGGCCGCACCCGCAGGTCCAGGGCCCCGAGCCGGGCGGCGACGCCGCCCGCACCGTCGCCGGCGGCGAGGCCGAGCGCACCGCCGGCCAGCAACGCCGGGATTCCGATGGTCAACAGGAGCATGCCGGCGAGCGCGCGAGCGAACCGCATCCGTGTCGTTCCCTTCCGTGGCCGAGTACCCGGACGACCTTACCGAGGCAAAAGGCACAATCGCCCGATAACACCAGCAACGGCATACATTGGCACCCGGAAACACCCCGGCCCGCCGGCGATGCCGGCGGGCCGGGGCGAGCGGACCTCAACATCCGCGCAGATTCACGGGAAACGGACCCCTCGGCGGCGCTCAAGCCCCCGCTCTCCGGGCATCTGCGCGCAGGGTGGCGGCAGGTCAGGACGCGGCGGTCGGGGGCGTGGTGCGGCGGGTACGGGCGAACGCGAGGCCGCCGAGGACCAGGCCGGCCAGGCCGGCGACCAGGCCCGCGACGCCGAGCGCCGTGCCCGCGCCGCCGGCGGAGTCGTCATCACCGTCGTCGGACGTCGCGGCGACGGGAGCGGCGGCCGGCGCGGACGCCCCGGCCGACGGGGTGGCCGCGGTCAGCGTGAGCACCGGCGCCGGCTTCTCCGGCTCCTCGCCGCCCGGCGTCGGCTCCTCGATCCAGCGCACCACGCTGCCGTCGGAGTACGTCTGGAGCGCCTTGAACACCATCGTGTCGACCTGCGGCAGCGGCCCCATCGAGACCGGGAACTCCTGGAACTGCCCCGGCTTGATCGCCGCGTCCCCGGTCGCCGTCCAGGTCAGCTTCGACACGGCCTCGGCGACCTGGCTGCCGTGCACCTCCACCGGCGGGTCCACCTTGCGCTTCTCCACCGCCACCGTCCAGCCGGGCACCGGCATGGTGGACACCGAGCCGACCGGCGCGTTCTCCGGCAGCACGACCTCCACCTTCGTCGTGGACGCGGAGTCGCTCTCGTTCGGCACCCGGAACGCGAACCGGCTGTAGCCGCCCTGGGTCGCCTCCTTCGGGTTGACGGAGACGTGCGCGGCGGCGGGCGCGGCCACGCCGAGCACCACGGCGGCGACCGCCCCCAGGGCGAGCGCGGCGGCTGCGGGACGACGGGAACGGAGCATGTGCGACTGCCTCTCTCTAACGGATGGGCACGGTGGCGCTCACCGTGGCCTGGTCGATGTCCGAGGTCCGGACCGTGAAGCGGAGCTGCCAGTCCCCCGCGGCGGGCAGGTTGACGTCCCCGTACGCGTGGGTGTCGGTCAGGGCCAGCAGCGGGATCTCGATCGGCTCGATCCCGGCCGACGGCAACGCGGCGGTGGCCTTCCACTCCACCACCGGCTGCGGCCGGTTGTCCTTGGTGTACGCGTACAGGTGCACCGTGTTGTTGCCCCGCTCGGCCGGGTCCAGTTCCACCTGTAGCGAATAGAGGGGGCTGGACAGGGTGGCGGTGAAGTAGCCCGCGCCCGGGCCGGCCACGTCGGAGGCGGCGGTGCGCGCCGGGGTGGTCTGCACCAGGGTCGCCGTGACGCCGAGCACCACGGCGGTGATCGCCACCTCCACCCAGACCGCCCGGCGCACGGCCCGGGGCTGCCGCGCGGTGTCGGCCCGGCGCGTCAGCGCCCGGGAGTACGCGGCGACCGCCAGCACCAGGGCGAACAGCCCGATCTTGGCCAGCACCAGCCGGCCGTACGTGGTCTCGACCAGCGCGGCGGGGGTGGCCACCTCGATCAGGGCCTGCACGGTGCCGGCCAGCAGCAGCGCCGCCACGGCCAGGGCGGCCCACCGGGACCAGACCGGCAGGATCGCCGTCAGCTCGCGCTCGTCGGCGCGGCGCAGCAGGAAGCCCCCGAGCATCACCAGGCCGCCGAGCCAGACCGCCATGGCGCCCAGATGCACCGCGTCGACCACCACCGACACCGCCGGGGCGGGGGAGGCGGCCGGGTGCCCGGCCAGCGGCCAGGTGACCAGCGCCGCGCCGCCGAGGATCGCCAGGATCACCGCGTCCGTGCGGCCCACCGGGCCGGCGAACAGCGGCCGCAGCAGGAACGCCGCCGCCGCGAGCAGGCCCAGCCGGACCAGGTGCGCGGTCCCGTACGGGCTGCCGAGCACCGCGCCCAGGCCCGTCCCGCCGATGTCGAGCAGCCCGCCCCCGGCTGTGTACGGCACCTGCAGCCACAGCTCGGCGACCGTGGCGAACGCCAGCACGCCCAGCCCCGCCCACGCCAGCCGGGCCGGGCCCCGCCGGGACAGCCGGCGCGGCCAGAGCGCGCCGAGCACCAGCGCCGGGCCGACGAGCAGCAGCAGGCCGGCGTACCCGAGATACTTGGCGACCTTGACCGCGTTCTCCACCACCGGGTCGGCCCGGTTGTCCGTGCCGGTGTCGGCTGGCGGCGTCGACGGGGCGCCCACCGAGTACGTGAACGCGCCCGAGACCGGGTGGCTGTCGGCCGAGATCACCCGGTAGCTGACCAGGTACGTCCCGCGCCCGGCGGACGGGTCCACCGGCACGGTCACCACCGTCCCCGAGAAGGACGGTTCCCCCCGGTCGGCCCGCGCGCCGTCCGGGGCGATCACCCGGATCTTCCCGGGCACCTTCCGCACCGGCTCGCTGAACGTCAGCACCACCGCGCCGGGTGCGCTCGGCACCACCGCCGAGGCGGACGGACTGCTGCTCACCAGCACCGCGTGGGCGCTCGCCGGGGTGGCCGGGGCGAGCAGCAGGCCGAGGAGGGTGACCAGCAGGCCGGCGAGCACGCCAACCCGGGCGAGCCGGCGGCGGGGCCGGAGATCAGCGACAGTCATGCCGGCCATGCTCGCCCACGTGCCGGTCGATCGGCGAGCCCACTCACCCGCGGCCCGCCGCCACCGCCGTCGTCAGCGGCCGGTCCGGCTCGCCGCTGACCCGCCCCAGCGCCCACAGCAGCCCGGCCTGGACCACGGCCGCCAGGTGCCCGACCTCGTGTACCAGGGCGGTGGTGGAGTTGACGATGTCCAGCGCGCTGGTCGCGGCCAGGCAGACCGCCAGCACCAGGGCGACCGGCAGGAACGCCCGGGCCCGCTCGGGCCGCCACGCGGCCAGCGCGAAGCCGACGGCCAGCGCCACGTCGAACGAGGCCATCTCCCGGCTGGTGTGCGGATCCACGCCCACCCCCAGCCCGGCGAGCAGGATCGGTAGCGCGACGGCAAGCTGGGCGATCGCCGCCACCGCCACCGCCACCCGCAGCACCTGCCGCCGCGCGCGGGCCGCCGCCGAGGTCGCGCCCACGGCCGAGGCCCGGTCGGCGGCCACCGCCGCCAGCACGGAGGCGGTCAGGTCCGGCACCTGGACCGCGCGCACCCGGGTGAGCCGGGTCACCTGCTCGGCCCGGGCCAGCCAGGACCGGCAACCCGGGCAGCCCTCGGTGTGCGCGTCCAGCGCCGCCGGCGGCGCCCCCGGGTCCTCGCCGTCCAGCCGCGCCGACAGCGCCGCGCGTACGTCGTCGCATGTCATGAGCGGGTAGTCGGCGGGGACCGAGGAAAAGTTCCCCCGAGTGGGCCATGCCATGGAAGGGCGGAAGGACCTCCCCGGCCCTCGGGGGCCGCGTAACCTGGACTGTCGTGATCCCCGCCCCGCGCGATCGTACCGCCGCCGGCAACGCCGACGCGGTGCCCGGCGCTGGGCCGGAGGCGGCGACCGACGCCCGGGAGGCGGCCACCGCCTGGGCGCTGGCCGCCCGCGACGGGGACCCCGTCGCCCAGGCCGCCTTCGTCCGGGCCACCCAGGCCGAGGTATGGCGGTTCGCCGCGGCGCTCGTCGACCCGGACAGCGCGGACGACCTCACCCAGGAGACGTACCTGCGGGCGTTCCGGGCGCTGCCCGCGTTCGAGGGGCGCTCCAGCGCCCGCACGTGGCTGCTCGGCATCGCCCGCCGGGCCTGCGCCGACCACCTGCGCACCGTGGTCCGCCGCCGCCGGCTCACCGAGCGGCTGACCGCCGAGGCGCACACCGGCCGCCCGTACCCCGACCCCGCCGGGCAGTTCGGCGCCGCCGACCTGGTACGCCGGCTCCCCGCCGAGCGGCGCGGGGCGTTCGTGCTCACCCAGCTGCTCGGCCTGTCGTACGCGGAGGCCGCCGCCGTGGAGGGGGTGCCGGTGGGCACGATCCGCTCCCGGGTGGCCCGGGCCCGCGACGACCTGGTCGAGGCGGTCGGCGACGCCCTTGCCGGATGAGCGGGAACTTCCGGCGGGGGCAGGGCGACCAATGACCGTGACCGCATCCCGCATCCGGGCCGCCCGCTGGCCCGCCGTCCGGCCCTGGATCGGCGTCGCCGCCCGGCTCGGGCTGGCGGCCGTGTGGCTGGTCGCCGGCGCCGCCAAGGCCGAGGACCTGGCCGCCTCCGGCCGCGCCGTCAACGCGTACCAGCTCCTGCCGTACGACGTCGCCACCGTGGTCGGCGCGGCGCTGCCCTTCGTCGAGCTGGCCCTCGGGGTGCTGCTGCTGGTCGGGCTGGCCACCCGGCTGGCCGCCGCGGTCTCGGCGGCGCTGCTGGTGGTCTTCGTCGCCGGCATCGCCTCGGCCTGGGCGCGCGGCCTGGCCATCGACTGCGGCTGCTTCGGCAGCGGAGGGGAGCTCGCCGCCGGGCAGGCCCCGAGCTACCTCCCGGAGATCCTCCGGGACGTCGCCTTCCTGGCGCTGGCCGGTTTCCTGCTGATCTGGCCCCGCACGCCCGTCTCGGTCGACGGCTGGCTCGCGGGCCCACCCGTGGAGGACGAGGATGAGTAGTCGCAAGGGGCAGCGGGACGCCGCCCGGGTGGTCCGGCAGCAGATCGCCCGGGAGCGCCGCCGCCGGCGCACGATCTGGACCTCGGTGGCGGCGGTCGCCGTGCTGGTGATCGCCGGCCTGATCGGCTGGGCCGTCTGGTCCGGCCAGCGCGGCAGCGGGTACACCGCCCCGCCCGGCGCCACCGTGGCCGGCACCGGCATCGCGCACGGCTCCGGCCCGGTCGTCATCGACCTGTACGAGGACTTCCTCTGCCCGATCTGCAAGCAGTTCCAGCAGACCAGCGGCCCGACCGTGGAGCAGCTCGTCGCCGAGGGCAAGGCGACGGTGGTCTTCCACCCGGTGGCGTTCCTGGACAGGTTCTCCACCACCCAGTACTCCACCCGCTCCGCCGCCGCCTCCGGCTGTGCCGCGAACGGCGGGAAGTTCCGCGAGTACGCCGCGGCGCTGTTCGACCGGCAGCCGCCGGAGGGCAGCGCCGGGCTGAGCGACGCCGAGCTGGCCGACATCGCGGCCGGCGTCGGGCTGAACCGGGACGACTTCGCCTCCTGTGTGTCCGACGGCACGTACAAGTCGTGGACGAAGCACGTCACCGACGACGCCGCCAAGTCCGGCGTGACCGGCACGCCGACCGTGCGGGTGGCCGGCAAGGAGGTCGCCGACCGCAGCCCCGAGGGGATCCGGGCGGCCGTGGCGGCGGCCGGCAAGTGATCCCCGCTCCACTGCGCCGGGCCGCCCTCGCGGCCGCCGCGGCGCTCACCGCCGTCCTCGCCCCCGCCGCGCCGGCCGCCGCGCACGGGGCGGACGCCCCGAACGGCGCCGACTACCGGGCGGCGGTGACCGGCGTCGCCCCGGCCCGCCCCGGGCTGACCGTCCGGGTGGTGGAGGCGGGGGCGCGGCTGGAACTGGTCAACCGCACCGGGCACCCGGTCGAGGTGGTGGGCTACTCCGGCGAGCCCTACCTGCGGATCGGCCCCGACGGCGTGTACGAGAACAACCGCTCCCCGGCGACGTACCTGAACCGGACCCTCACCGGGGACGCCACCCTCCCCGAGCGGGCCGACCCGGCGGCCGCGCCCGACTGGCGGCGCGTCGACGACGGCCGGCGGCCCGCTGGCACGACCAGCGCATCCTGTGGCAGGAGTCGGGACCGCCGCTGTCGGTGCGCGCCGACCCGACCCGGGAACAGCGGGTCCGGGACTGGGTCGTCCCGCTGCGCGACGGCGCCGAGCCGGTGGAGATCCGCGGGACGCTCGACTGGGTGCCGCCGCCGGATCCGTACCCCTGGTCCGTGGCCGCCACCCTGGGCTTCCTGGCGGTGGCCGCCGCCGGGCTGCTGGCGGCCGGCACCACCGCCGGGGCGCGGGCGCTGGCCGCCGTCGGCGGCCTGCTCGCGGCCGGCGGGGTCGCCGCGCTCACGCTCACCGTCGGCCGGGAACTGGACGCCGGCGCGACCGGCCCCACAGGGGTGCTGGCCGGCCTGCTCAGCGGGGGCGTCTGGGCGCTGCTCACCGGCCTCGGCGCGGTCGCCGCGGGCGGGTACGCGCTGGCCCGCCGCCCCGCCGCCGACTTCGCCCTCGCGTTGGCCGGCGCGTGCCTGGCGCTCTTCGTCGGCGTCACCAACGCCGCCGCGCTCGCCCGCTCGGTGCCCCCGGTCCCCTGGCCCGCCGGGCTGGCCCGCCTGCTGGTCGTCCTGGTCCTCGCGACCGGCGCGGGCGCCACCGCGGCCGGTCTCCTGCGCCTGCGGGCCACCGCCCGGGCGGCGGCTCGACCGGCCGCCCCGGTCCCGGTGCCGCCCGTGGCCGTCGGCCGGGCGGGCTGACGCCCCCGGGGTCGGGGCTGGAGGCCGGTCAGGGGTGCGGCGCGAAGCCGTACGGCAGTTCCAGGCGGTGGCGGGCGAGCAGTTCGGAGTCCGCGAGGAGTTCCCGGGTCGGCGCGTCGGCGACGATCCGCCCGCCGTCGAGGATGACCGAGCGGTCGCACAGCTCCAGCGCGTACGGCAGGTCGTGGGTGACCATCAGCAGCGTCACCGGCAGGGCGCGCAGGATCTCGGCCAGCTCCCGGCGGGCCGCCGGGTCGAGGTTCGACGAGGGCTCGTCGAGCACCAGGATCTCCGGGTGCATGGCCAGCACGGTGGCCACGGCCACCCGGCGGCGCTGCCCGAACGACAGGTGGTGCGGGGCGCGGTCCCGGTGCTCGCTCATCCCCACCGCCGCCAGGGCCTCGTCCACCCGGGCGGCCAGTTCCGCGCCGCGCAGCCCCAGGTTCGCCGGGCCGAACGCCACGTCCTCGGCGACCGTGGGCAGGAAGAGCTGGTCGTCCGGGTCCTGGAAGACGATGCCGACCCGGCGGCGGATCTCCGCCAGGGTGTCCCGGTCCCGGCTGACCGGCAGCCCGCCGACGCTCACCGAGCCCTCGGACGCGGTGAGGATGCCGTTGAGGTGCAGCACCAGGGTCGTCTTGCCCGCGCCGTTCGGGCCGAGCAGCGCCACCCGCCCGCCGCGCGGCACCGTCAGGTCCACCCCGTGCAGGGCGACGTGCCCGTCCGGGTACGCGTACCGGACGCCGCGCACGTCGAGGGAGACAGCCGTGGTCTGCACGTCCCGATCATCCCAGGGTGACGGCGGTCGCGGCGATGCAGGCCGCGACCAGCGGCACGCTCGCCCCGACCAGCCACTGCCCGGCGGTCGCCGCCCCCGCACCCTGCCAGACCGCCGGCATCCGGCCGGAGTAGCCGCGCGACACCATCGCCAGGTACACCCGCTCGCCGCGCTCGAAGGCGCGCAGGAACAGCGCCCCGATCCCGGCGGCGAACCCGCGCAGCTGCCACAGGAAGCGCGGGTCGTCGCCCCGGGAGATCCGGGCCACCCGCATCCGGCGGGCCTCGCCGACCAGCACGTCCAGGTAGCGGAGCATGAACGTGGCGATCTGGGTGAGCAGCTGCGGGCAGCGCAGCCTGTCCAGGCCGAGGATCAGGTCCCGGGTCGTCGTGGTCGCGGCCAGCAGCAGCGACGCCAGTACGCCCAGCGTGCCCTTGGCGAGGATGTTCCACCCGCCGAGCAGCCCGTCGACCGACAGCGCGACGCCCGCCACCTCGACCCGCTCCCCCGCCCCGAGGAAGGGCAGCGCGAACGCGAACAGCACGAACGGCAGCTCGATCGCGGCCCGGCGCAGCAGCCAGCCCGGCCCCACCCGGGCCAGCGCCGCCACGACGGCGATCAGCAGGGCGTACCCGCCGAAGGCCCAGTACGCCGTCCGTGGGGTGGCCACCACCGCCAGCGTGAACAGCACCATCGCGGCGATCTTCACCTCGGGCGGAAGACGGTGCACGGGGGAGGCGGCCTCCCGGTAGAGCACGTGGGCGTGCCCGGCTCCCATCGAGGTGCCCGCCCTACCTGGCCGACGCGGCGCGCTCGGTGCCGGCCCGGTCGCCGGTCCCCTCGCCCGGGCCGTCCGGGCCGGCGGAGCCGCGCCTGCGCAGCAGCCAGAACGCGCCGGCACCGACGCCGAAGGTCAGCAGCACGCCGAGCACGCCCGACAGCCCGGTGGAGAGGAAGTCGTTGTCCAGGCCGCGCACGCCGTAGTCGGCCAGCGGGCTGTCGCCCAGCTCGTGGTGCCGCTCGCGCTGCGCCGGGCAACTGCCGCCGGTGATCTCGCCCTCGGCGTCCACCGTGCAGCCCTTGAGCAGCGACGAGTCCAGCCCGTCCGGGTGCGCGGAGGCGTAGTTGCTCACCACGCCGGCCAGCAGCAGGGCGACCAGCAGACCGCCGACCACGAATCCCCAGGGACGCTTGTTCATCGGGCACCTCCGGCGACCGGGACGACGGGAGCCGGCGCCGCCGGCTCCAGGGCGCGCAGCGCGTACACCAGGTCGGGGCGCACCTTCGCGACGGTGACCACGGTGGTCGCGGTGATCAGCCCCTCGCCGACGCCGATCAGCAGGTGGACGCCGGCCATGGTGCCGGCGAGCCCGGCCAGGTTGCCGCCGAGGTCGGTGGTGCCACCCAGCCAGTACTGCAGGACGAAGCCCATAGCCGCGACCACGACGCTGACCAGCGCCGAGACGAAGGCGGTGACGCCGAGGCCGGCCGGGGTACGGGGCAGCACCCGCAGCAGCAGGGCGATCAGCAGGTACGCCGCCGCGGTGCCGAGCACGGCCATGTTGGTGATGTTCAGCCCGAGCATGGCCACCCCGCCGTCGCCGAAGACCAGCGCCTGGACGACCAGCACCACCGCCACGCAGAGCGCGCCGACCCACGGGCCGACCAGCAGCGCGGCGAGCGCACCACCGAGCAGGTGGCCGCTCACCCCGGCGGTGAGGATCGGGAAGTTGAGCATCTGCACGGCGAAGATGAACGCGGCGACCAGGCCGGCCATCGGGGCCAGCCGGTCGTCCAGGTCCCGCCGCCCGCGCAGCACGCACAGGGTCAGCACGGCCAGGGCGAACGCGGCGAAGACGGCGGCGACGGGACCGTTGACGATCCCGTTCGAAATGTGCATCGCCAGGGTTTCCACTCGACCTCCCGAGGGCGCGGCGGGACGCTCCACGCCGACGGGGTCAGCCTATTTCCGCCGGAGTGCTGTTGCCAACAGCTTGCAACAAGCCGAGGTGTTGATCACGCTCCGTCGCGCCCGCGCCCACTTCCCGACGGGGCGGTCCGGCACCGGACCCGGCCTCGCCCCGGCCGGAGCCCTCGGCGCGTCGTCCCCGGCCCGGGCGCCGCAGCCGGCGGTAGGGTTCCAGCCATGACCGCGCCCGCCCGCCTCAGCCCCGGCGACCCCGCACCCGAGTTCACCCTGCCCACCGACACGGGCGGCACGCTCTCCCTGGCCGGCCTGCGCGGCCGCCGGGTGATCCTGTACGCCTACCCCGCCGCCATGACCCCCGGCTGCACCAAGCAGGCGTGCGACTTCCGCGACTCGCTCGCCTCGCTCCAGGCGGCCGGCTACGAGGTCGTCGGCATCTCCCCCGACAAGCCGGAGAAGCTGGCGAAGTTCCGCGAGCGGGACGCCATCACCTTCCCCCTGGTCGCCGACGTCGACAAGGCGGTGCTCACCGCGTACGGCGCGTACGGCGAGAAGCAGTCGTACGGCCGGACGGTGACCGGGGTGATCCGGTCCACCTTCGTCATCCACCCGGACGGGAAGATCGAGCGGGCCCTCTACAACGTCAAGGCCACCGGGCACGTGGCCAAGCTCCGGCGGGACCTCGGCCTGGACTGACTGATCCAGTCGTACCGGATTGCGACCGACCGTGGCGCACCGGCTCCTAGCTGGGGATCGGCAAGGGCCGGGCCGGCACATAGATGTTGTGACCGGCCACCCTGCTTACCCGGTAGGCGACCCCAGACGTGTCGAGCGCAGCGCGCACGTGCCCATCAAGCGGAAGGCTCTCCGGGACGACGTAAACAGGATTGGCCGACGACTCCACCGCCCGGCGATACGGCGCATATCGGTCGTGCCCACGTGTGAGGTCGTCGTTGAGGACCGCACACCGGATCTCCTCCCGAGCACGGAAGGTGAGCCTGTTGCATGTCCAGTAGTCGGCGTAGACGTACCGGCTCCCCTGAGCCAGCAGGTACTCCGCCAGCGAGTCACGGCGTTCTTCGGCCTCTCGGATCGCCGGCACCTCAAGGGCCAGGGCGGATGTCGCGACCGCCATTACGGCCAGCACGGCGCCGGCCGGCACGGTCACCGCAAGCGTGAAGAGACGACGCCGGGCGGTGGACACGTTCCGTCCTTCACCGAGGCGAACCAGTCGGGCGGCGAGCGTCCACACCAGCCAGAGCAATACCGGGGTCGAGACGAGCAACGGCGACAGATACCGCGCGCTCTCCACAGGAGTCTCGGCGGCCGATGAACTTCTCGCGTATGCCAGGACGGTCGTACCGGCGGCGGCAACCAGCCCGAGGCGGACAAGATTTCGGAACCCCTCGTCGGCGCCCTGGCGAAGTCCTTTGACGGCGATGAACCCGGCGACAAGGAGGGCGACGAGGTAGGGAAACGACCAGAGCAGGTGCCACGTCTCGCAGCGGCCGGGCGAGCAGAGACCCACTCCCATCGGGATACCCAGAAGCACCCCGCCGTAAATCTTGTCGGCGAGTGAAGAATCAGCAGCCGAGGCGTTCTGACTCAGGAAAACACCGACGGAATTGCTTGAGAACGGCGACGACAGGTTGTAGACCAGCAGCGGCAACGACCCGACGACGAAGCCGAGCACGGTCGCCCAGGCAACGGAACCCAGGTTCATCCGGTTCCGGTTCTTCCGGGCGGCGGCGATCAGGACCAGGCCAGCGACCCCGAGGTAGGGCAGAATCAGCCAGTGGGTCCAGAAGAGCAGCCCAGAGATCAGCCCCCACAGCATGAACGTCCGCCGGCGCGGAGGGATCAGACCCAGGCCGAGCAGGGTAGCCAAAAGAAACAGCACCGCCGCGCCGGGGCTGATCTCGGGGTAGCCGCCAGCCGCGATGAGCTGATTTTTGACGATCCGGTCCGATCCCAGTGCCAGGACGGCAACGGTTACCACGGCGGGCCACGGGCCAACGATCAGGCGCGTCAGGGCAAACATCCCGACTACGAACACCCCGTAGAGCAACAGGGTCGGCAGTCGGAGCGCCACCGTGGTTGGCCCAAACAGCCAGAACAGCGGTGCCGCGAGATACGCCTCCAAAGTCCCCATGTAGGACTGACCATAGAAGAATGCCGGAAAATCGCGCCCTTGCGAGATATGGAGAGCCGCCAACCCCATTGTCGCCTCGTCACTGTTTGTGGCGGGCACTCCGAGAACGACGAGGACCGCCCGATAGGCGAGCCCGCCAACCCCGACGAGGCCGGCGACCTTCGCGGGAAGATCCCACCACGGCATGCCACGGGTCGTCGTTTCCGCGGATCCGGAGGAATCGGGCACGGCGAAGTATAACATTTCGCACCATCAATTAATCGAGCCGCCTGCCACAGCCGGTAGTTGAGATTTTCTACGACTGTCGGAGGTAGCCGGGCGCGGGCCTGGTGCGGTGCCCCGGTGAGCTGCGCCGGCGTGCCGCCGATCGGCTCCAGGCGGGGCCGCCGCTCCGACAGCGGCAGGTCGAGGACCAGGAACCGCCACGGTCACGTACGCCGGCTCGCGACGGCCGGATGTGGTCGCGCCGGATGTGGTCTACGATCCGAGGCCGTGACGCCGACCGGATTCCCGACCGGCCGGCGCACCGTCGCCCGCCCGAGTGGTCGTGGAAGATGACGGTGTACACGATGAAGGGGCCGTAGCCCAACGGCAGAGGCACGCGGTTTAGGTCCGCGCCAGTGCGGGTTCGAATCCCGCCGGCCCTACTCGCTCACTCCGGGTCCGCCCATGCCTGCCCCAGCGGCTGTCGGACGTGTCACGATCGCGAGCCCGCGGGCGGGACCTGGGCCAGGATGGCCCCGTGAGTCTGCGCTTCGTCCTCGACCCCGACCTCACCGCCGAGCTGCGGGAGCAGCTCCTCTCCCTCTGGGTCGACGTCACCAACGCCGGCGGCGCCGTCGGCTTCGTCGCCCCGGTCACCGCCGCGGACGTCCTCGGCATCGCCGGGCCGACCTTCGCCGCCATCGCCGACGGCCCGGACCGGCTGCTCGTCGCGTACGACGGGGAACGCCCGGTGGGAATGTTGATCTTCGCCGACAACCGGTTCCACCTGAAGACGCACTGGTGCGTGCTGAAGCGGGTGATGGTGCACCCGGACACCCAGGGCCGGGGTCACGGGTACGCGCTGATGCGGGAGGCGGAACGGCTCGGCCGCGCGATGGGCTGGGAGGCACTGCACGTCACCGTGCGGGGCGGGCTGGGGCTGGAGCGGTTCTACGAGCGCCTCGGGTACCGCGAGGTGGGCCGGCTGCCGGGCGCGCTCCGGGTCGCCCCGGGTGACGACCGGGACGAGATCTTCATGTGGCTCGACCTGGCGGCGCCGGCGGCCACGAGCCGGCCGGGCACCGCCTGAGCCGCCCCGCTCAGTCCGCCACGACCACCGGGTCGCCGACCCGCACCGTGCCCGGCCCCTCGGGGACGAGGTTCAGCCCGAACCGGAGCTTGCCGTCGATGTTGCGGCGCCGCCCGAGGGTGAACAGCGGCTCCTTTCCGCGTACCCCCGTCTCCTGGTCGGTCGTGGTGACCACGCAGCGGCCGCACGTCCCGCCGGCGCACCGGGCCGACCCGATCCGCAGCCGGCGGCCGACCCGGCGCGTAGCCCGACCAGCGCGGTGGCCTGCCGCTGGGTGACGCCGAGCCCGTCGCCGTCGACCACCATCCACCGGCGGTCGCCGGCCAGGCCCCAGGGCTCGACGCGGGCGCCGTCGTGGTCGAGGCGGTGGCACCCCTTGACCGGGTACGTGTGGACGGCCGCGAGCCTCACCAGGCGACTCCGATGCCGTCGCCGGGGTACCAGTGCCGGGCCGGGGTCTCCCGGTACGCCAGGAAGCGCCGGCCGGTGCGTTCGGCGTGCTCGGCGAGCACGTTGGTGTGGGTGACGTTGTCGGTGAGCAGCAGCGCGCCGGGGGCCAACTTCGCCTCGGCCGCCTCGAACTCACGCCTCTCGTGCTCCCGGTTGTGGTCGCTGTCGTGCAGGAACAGGTCGACGGGCCGGTCGAGGGCGGCGCTGGACGCGATGGAGTCACCGACCACCAGGTCGACGACCGCGGACCAGGGCGCGCTGCGGGCCAGGTAGCCGGCCTCGGGGTTGATGTCGAGGGAGGTGACCCGGCCCGGACGCCCCTCGGCGGCGTTGCGCAGCAGGGCGGCGGCCACGACGCAGGTGCCCAGTCCCTTGTCGACGCCGGTTTCGACGACGTGCGCGGGCCGGGTGGCGCGGACGATGGCGTACCAGGCCAGGTGGTGCCGGCTGAGTCTGGTCAGCTCGTACGTGTAGTTGTGGTGCTCCCGGGAGGTGACCGGGAGGTGACCAGCCACCGGGCCGAGGTGCGCAGCACCTTGGCGTCGTGCCGGGCCACCCGGGCGAGTCGCTTGGGGAAGGCAGCGATCGGGGCGAGCCGGGTGCGGGCGATCGTCCGGCGCAGCGTCGTTACCTCCACGGGGAGGGTTCTATCAGCCGAAGGGAAAAAGAACCTGTGAGAGTTGTCATTCGCGAGGGCGTTGATCCGCGACGGAAGGGGGAAGGCGGACGGGAGGCGGAATTAGTAGCATCTTCGCCCATGCGCCATCGCCAGGAGTATGCGGAGCCCGAGACCCAGCTCTTTGAGCAGCCAGTCTTTGAGCAGCCAGCAGCGCAGCCGAGCGGGCAGCCGCGTCCGCGGCGCCGCCGGTGGCGGCGCGTCGCCCTGATCACCTTCCTGGCGGTGATGCTGGTCGGCGGCGGGGGCATGCTCGCGGCCGGGCTGTACGTCCGCTCGATCGATTCGGGCATCGAGCGGGTCGACGCCTTCACCGGTGTGCCCGAGGAGTCCCGTCCGCAGGTCGTGGCCGACGGCGCCATGAACATCATGCTGCTGGGGAGCGACTCCCGCGACCCGGAGAACGGCTCGGGCTCCCGGAGCGACACGATCATCCTGGCCCACCTGCCCAAGGACCGGTCGAGCGCCCAGCTCATCTCGATCCCGCGTGACTCCTGGGTGCACGTGCCCACATCGAAGGACGGGCGGGGCGGCAGGGACGCCAAGATCAACGCAGCGTACGCCTGGGGCGGCATCCCGCTGATGGTCCAGACGGTGGAGGAGTTCACCGGCGTCCGCATCGACCACGTGGCGCTGGTCGACTTCTCCGGCTTCAAGGAGATCGTCGACGCCCTGGGCGGCGTCGAGATCGACGTCGAGCAGAGCTTCACCTCGACCCACTCGCTCAATCCCGACGGTCGGCGGGAGTTCGTCAAGGGCCGGCAGACCATGGACGGTGCGGCGGCGCTGGACTACGCACGGGAGCGGTACGCCTTCGCCAACGGCGACTTCGCGCGGATCAAGCACCAGCAGCAGGTGATCAAGGCCATTCTGGACAAGGCGGTGTCCGGCGGCGTCGTGACCAACCCCGCCAAGCTGAACTCGTTCGTGAAGGCCACGGCGGACGCGGTGGCGGTCGACCGGTCGATGTCCCTGCTGGACCTGGCCATGGAGCTCCGCCACCTCAGGAGCGGCAACCTCGGGTTCTTCACCTGCCCCACGAAGGGGACCGGCCGGGTCGGCAGCGAGAGCGTCGTGATCGTGGACAAGGCAAAGGCCGCCCGCGTGTTCGACGCGGTTCGCCGCGACTCGGTCCCCGAGATCCTGGCCGCCGGAAAGTAGCACTCGAACTGGCTCCTCGGCTGAGGCACCACGGCTGACCAGGCCGTATCCTCACCTCGCCCATCAGGCCGCGAAGCCCGGGCGACCACGGGGAAGGATCGACCATGTCAAGCCAATCGGCTGCCGGCCAGCCGGCCGCTCCCGCGGCCCGTGCCGCCGGCGAACCGACCGAGGCGGTGGTGGAAGTTCGTGAGGCGGTGGGCACGGACGGGAGGGCCATTCCCTCCGCCCGGCCGGCGAGCAAGCCGTTGGCCACCGCTGCCGCGCGTGCCGGTCTCGACACGACGGCGGTACTGCCGTACGCCAGCTCCCGGACGTCGGGGCGGACGCGCAAGCTACGGGCCTGGATGATGACGGCTCCCGTCGACGTGGTCGCGTTGCTCGTCCCGTTGCTGCTGACCCAGGACTACTGGCGCGGGACCCTGGTCAACGCCGGCCTCACGGTCGCCATCTTCGCCACCGGCGGGCTCTACGGGGCCCGCCGGCACATCAGCATCCTGGACGAGCTGCCGAGCCTCTGCGTGCGGCTGCTCGCGTCCGCCGCGGTGGTGGCCATCATCGCGGCGGAACGCCACTACTCGGTGGCGTACGTGGGTGGGTTCATGCGCGGCGTCGCGCTCTCCGCCGGTCTGGTGATCGTCGGGCGCGTGTTCAGCCGGAAGCTCACCATCGTCGCGCGTAAGCGCCGGTGGGTCGAGCACAACGCGATCGTCATCGGCAGCGGCCCGGTCGCGGTGGAACTCGCCCGCCTGCTACGCCGCTACCCCCAGTACGGCCTGCGGTTCGTCGGCTGTGTCGACGCCCCGTCGCGCGAGGGCGTCCCAGGGCTTCCGCTCATCGGCACCCTCGACGAGCTCGAGAAGCTCACCACGATGCTGGAGTGCGACGTCCTGGTCATCGCCGACCCGGCCTGTCCGGAGCCGGCCCTGATGGAGTTGCTGCTTCGGCCGGCCAGCTCCCGCTGCGATCTCTGGGCCGTGCCGCGCCTCTGGGGCTCCCGGTCCCACGGCGGGTATCCCGACCATGTCGGGGCCATCCCGATCGTCAAGATCGGCGACACCACCTTCTCCGGCCCGCGGTGGGCCACGAAGCGCGCGTCCGACGTGCTCTTCGCCGCGGTGGCGCTCGTCGTGCTGAGCCCGGTGCTGCTGCTCTGCGCCATCGCCACGTTCGTCGACGGAGGCCGGGGCATCTTCTTCTACCAGGAGCGAATCGGCCGGTACGGCAAGCCGTTCAACGTGATCAAGTTCCGGTCGATGCGGCCCGTGAACGAGCAGGAGTCCCAGACGAACTGGTCGATCGCGCACGACAAGCGGGTGGGTCCGATCGGCCGGTTCATGCGCCGCACGTCGCTGGACGAACTGCCCCAGCTGTGGAACATCCTGCGCGGCGACATGAGCATCGTCGGGCCGCGGCCGGAGCGGCCGTACTTCGTCGAGAAGTTCTCGGCCGAGTACCCGAACTATGCGATGCGCCACCGGGTGCCCGTCGGCCTCACCGGGCTCGCGCAGGTCAGTGGCCTGCGGGGAGACACGCCGATCTCCGACCGGGCGAGGTTCGACAACTACTACGTGGAGAACTGGTCGCTGTGGCTCGACGCCAAGATCGTGCTCCGCACGGTGGCCGAGGTGTTTCGAGGCGGTGGCCGCTGACCTGAGGCGGCCGACGCCCGGTCAGTCGGCTGTCACGATCGGCAGCAGCTGCGCCCGGTAACCGCCCAGGTAACGGTCGGGGTCGCCCTGCAGCACGGAGGCAAGAACCGTCCCGAAGATGTCGCGGAAGTCCATCGTCGCCTTGAGGTCGCCGTCGTCCAGGTCGGTCAGGCTCGGCTGCTCTCCGTAGCACCCGCCGGTCACGCCGTGGCCCAGCACGAACACCGGGCCGGCGGTGCCGTGGTCGGTGCCGTCGGAGGCGTTGGCGCGTACGCGCCGGCCGAACTCGCTGTAGACCAGGACGGTGACGCGCCGGCCGGCTTCGGTGCGGGCCATCCGGTCCACGAAGCCGGTCAGCGCCTCGTCCAGCTGGCGCAGCAGGGCTTCCTGCCACACCCGCTCCCCAGCGTGCGTGTCGAAGCCGCCGAGGCTCACCGAGTAGACCCGGGTGGGTACTCCGGTCTCGACGCACCGCGCGACGAGTGCCAGCTGCGTGGCGAGGGCGTTGTCCCCGCCGGTGCCGGTGGCCGGGACGCCGCCCCGGGGGCGCTGCTCGGCGCGTCGGGGCCGCCCGCGCTCTCCCGCACGAGCCGGTTCATCGTGATCAGGTCGGCATACGTGGCCGCCGCACGGGCCTGCATCTCCGGCTCGCCCGGCTCGGTCCGGCCGAGCGCCGACACATTGTCCGGCGTGACGCCGGGCGGCAGGATGAGCCCGCGGTAGCTCACGCAGGCCCCGAAGTGGGTCTTGCCGACCAGCACGGGTGGGAGGACCGGCTCGAAGCTCACAGCCGTCTCCGTGGACGCCTTGGTCGCGTCCAACCAGCGGCCCACCCAGCCCGTGGGGGCGGGGCTGCCGGGCGACGCGGTCTGCCAGATGTCCATCGACTTGAAGTGACTCCGGTCCGGCTGCGGATAACCGACGCCGAGCATGATGGCCAGCCGCTTGGCGTCCCAGAGGCGCTTCATCCCCCGCAGCACGGGATTGAGGCCCAACGCGCCGTCCAGGTGCAGGACGTCCTCCGGCGCGTACGCCAGCTCCGGGCGGGCGCTGTGGTACGCGGGGTCGAGGTACGGGACGACGGTGTTGAGGCCGTCGTTGCCCCCGTACAGGGTGACGAGGACCAGCGCGGGCCGGCCGGGCTGGGCGTCGCCGGAGGCGGTCTTCTCCGCGGTCCTGAGCAGATCGAAGAATCCCAGCACACCCGCGCCGGCCGCCAACGCGCCGCCGCCCAGCACGCCGGATGAGATGAGGAACCGACGTCGGGTCAACGCATCCATGTCCACATATCCACTCGGGTCAGGTCACCAGGTACTCGGGGCTGGAGAGCCCGAGCGTCAGTGTCAGTCGGGGGTCGCGGGCGTCCCGCAGCGCGGCGTAGGTTCGATCGGTCCACCGGTCGACGCAGAGCAGGTGGGCGACGGCCTCCGGCGTCAGCGGTGCTGGGGGCAGCAGGCCGGCGAGGGTGCTGGCGATCTTCAGCCGCACCTGCGCGGCGGCCGAGGTCAGCCAGGTTGCTCCGGCCGGCCAGCCGCCCACGCTCGGCGGGGCGAAGGGGCGCTGCCCGAGCGCCTCCAGAGCCCAGTAGATCTGGGTGAACACCTGCTCGGGCATCGCCGCCGGCCGGATCCCCAGGTTGCGCATGGCGCCGACGAGCCACTCGACCGGCTGCTTCACCATCGTCCCCCGGGTCGCGCGGAACGCCTCGTCCTCGAAGAGCGCCCGGAGCATCGCCATGGGCGCGGGGAACGCGGCAGCCATGGCCTCCCGGGTGCGCTCCGGGATCGGCTGGGTGGAGGACGCGTACCGGAACCACAGCCGGGACGCGATGAACCGAGGGCACGACGGCTGCCGAAGCAGCAGGTCGACGAGGGTGCGGGCGTCGAAGGTGGTGGTCGTACCAAGAATCGTCTTGCGGCCGGTGTCGCGGTGCTGAGGATCGGAGATCAGTGTCTCGCGGTCGAGGGCCACCCGCCAGCCGGTCAGGGCCCGCCCGGCCTCCTTGACGTCCCGCTCGCTGTACTGCCCGACGCCGAGCATGAAGAGCTCGAAAAGCTCGCGGGCGAGGTTCTCGTTCGGCGCGGCCTTCTTGTTGTGCTGCCCGTCCAGCCAGTAGACCAGCGCCCGGTCGAGCACCATCCGGTGCGCCAGCTCGGCGAAGTCGCGGGACTCGCGGAACGTGCGGAGCTGCCCGAGCATGAGCTGCGGGCTGCGGACCTTCGCGACCGACGTGGCCCAGTGCCCGTGCCAGAAGAACACCAGTTTCTCGACCGCCTGGTGGTCCGCCACGGTCATCCGGTCGAGCCACCAGCGCGCCAGCAACACCGTCTGCTCGGTGCGACGACGGTCACCCTCGGCCCGCTGCGCGTCGGTGGGCCGGGCCAGACGGACGAAGGGATCTGGCCCCAGATCAGGCACCGGCGCGCTGGTCGCGCCCACGTCGGGCCCCGCCGGCGCGACCACACCGGACAGTGCTGCCGCGTATCCGAGCTGCCGAGCAGCCCCCGCTTCCGCCGCCGTAGGACCGAACCCCGCCCGCCTCAGCAGGAGGATGATGTCGTCGGGCATGGGTTCCACAGTAAGGGAGAGCCGGCACCGCCCCGTGACGGGCCGCTCGCCAGCGGACCCACCGGGGGCGCGCGACGCACGGCGTCAGTGCGGCGGCGCCGGAGTCCGGGGGTGGCCACGTCAGGAACGAGGACTGGGGTGAAGCGACCTGGCCGAACGGCTATTTCTTCGGGTCGCGGGGCAGCTCGCGCGGGTGCATCACGGGGTAAAGAGAACACCGAGTAGACGTACCGCGCCCCTCCCGTCGCCGCCGGACCCCCGGAGCGCACGGGCCGCCGTTGACAGAACGGCCGGCGTTAGGATCTATTGGCCCGGGCTTGACGGGCGGCCTCGGCGTCGCTCGTCTCGTGTGCGCCCCGGTGGCCGTATCGGGCCGGCGGAGCACA
This sequence comes from Micromonospora olivasterospora, assembly GCF_007830265.1. Lineage (NCBI taxonomy): Bacteria > Bacillati > Actinomycetota > Actinomycetes > Micromonosporales > Micromonosporaceae > Micromonospora > Micromonospora olivasterospora. The sequence continues at coordinate 3,962,529 of NZ_VLKE01000001.1, read as the reverse complement.
CCGAACCGAACGGGGACCAAGAGGTGACGGGGGGTGCGTCCCGCCATGCGCGCATCGCCGTTTCCGCGCGGTCTGCACACCTGCGGCCGCAGCGAGCCCGAGTGGTCGGACGAACCCGGAAGAGACACGTGACGACACCACTTTCGCCCGCCGGATCCACCGCCGGGGCCGATTCGTCGCAACCGACGATCCTGGTCCTGGGCACCGCCGAGTGGAACTCGCAGATCGCCACGAACCAGCACTACGTCGTGCGGGAGCTGGCGCGCGACTTCGACACGTACTTCGTCGAGTCACTGGGTCTGCGGCGGGTACGGCTCGACTCGAAGGACGTCAGCCGGCTCGCCAAACGACTCCGGCACGCGGTGGTCGGTCACGAGAAGGCCAACGCCTATCGCCCAATCCCCGAGCGGGCCAAGGTCATCTCGCCGCTCATCGTGCCCATCCACCAGGCGCCGACGCGCCTGCCCAACCGGCTGCTCCTCGAACGCGCGGTGGCCGAGTGGCGGCGCAGCCCGCGGCCCCGGATCCTCTGGACGTTCACTCCCGTCACGTACGACCTCGAGCAGTACGCGGACTACACCCTCTACCACTGCGTCGACATCCTCCAGGCATTCCCCGGCATCGACGCCTCGGCCGTGTCCGTCGGCGAACGGAACCTCGCGCACCGGGCCGACCTGACGATCGGGACCAGCGGGGCGGTGACCGCCCACCTGACCGACGCCGGGTTCACCGAGGTCCTCACCCTGCCGAACGTCGCGGACATCGACGTCTTCTCGGCGGGCAGCCGACCGGCGGCGGAGCGGCGCCCGGCGGCGCTGTTCGCGGGCAACCTCTCCCCGCACAAACTGGACTTCGCGCTACTCCGTACCCTGACCACCGCGCTCCGGGGCCACGGCGAGCTGCTCCTCGCCGGCCCGATCGCGGCCGGCGGCGGCGGCTTCGACCGCGAACTCGCCGAGCTCGAACGGCTGGGCGCACGGTACCTGGGGGTGCTCACCCTCGACCGGCTGGCCGAGGTCGCGGGCACGTGCAGCGTGGGGTTGATCCCGTACGCGTTGAACGAGTACACCGCCGGCGTCAGCCCGCTCAAGTGCTACGAGTACCTCGCATCCGGCCTGAACGTCGTCAGCACCGCCATCCCGGACGTCGTCCAGGCGGCGGCACGTACCGACCAGATCGTCGCCGCCGCCTCGGCGGACGACTTCGTCCGCCGGGTGCTGGACACGATCCGGCCCGCGGAAGACGACGTCGCCGCCGCCCGCGTCCGGTACGCCGGAGACTACGGCTGGAGCGGTCGGGGCGGCCTCCTGCGCGACATCGCGCACCGGATGCCGCGGCGCGCCCACGACGCGGTGGGAGACGGTGCGGGAGAACCGCGTGGCTAGGCTCCGCTCAGGGGGCGTGTGGGCGATCGCGGCCGGCTCCTCGCCGCGGACCGCGGCGTGTCTCGTGCTGTTCCTCGCCCTGCCCCAGTTCTACCTCATGCCCGAGGGCAGCACCGACATCGCGGCTACCACGGTGATCACCGCACTGTTGGTGCCCGGGGTGCTCCTCGCCGCCCGACGCGGCTCCGGTGTCGCCCTGCTCCGGCTCGGCCTGTTCCGCGTTCTGGTCGCGCTGCTCGTGGTGCGGCTGCTCGCGCTGACCTGGTCACCGGACCCGCGGGCCGGGATGCCGTTGATCGCGCTGGTCGGGCAGTTCGTCGTCACGCTGGCGCTGATGGTTCAGGCGATCCGGCAGGACCCCGAGCTGCCGCGTAGGTTGGCGCGCTGGTACTGGCCCTGGGTCCTCCTCGAGGCGGTCCTCGTGCTGACCTTCCGGTTCCTGCCCGACGTGGAGGACGCGTTCCTGCGCTCCGTCGGCGGCATCTTCATCGGGCAGAACACCGTGGCGGCCCTCTTCGGCGGAAGTCCGAACAACGTCTTCGACCCGGCGAAGTCCGGCGGCCTGTTCGTCAACGCGAACGTCGCCGGGCTGTTCCTCGGCGTGAACGCCGTCGCCGCGTTCGCCATGGCGGCCGTCACCCACGCCCGGTGGGTACGCGTCGTCGGCCTCATCGCTCTGGCCGCCGTGCCGTTCACCGGCTCGAAGTCGGCCACCGTCCTCGCGGTCACCCTCCCCACGGCTGTCCTCGCCGTCCGGCGTCTCGGCCCGCGGGCCGCTCGGACCACCCCGACGGGGGTCGCCCGACGCAACACGCGCCGACGGCCGGGGACATGGACGCAAGGCCACCTGTGGGTGGGGCTGACCGCAGCGGGCGCGCTCGGCGCGGTGGTGGTGCTGCTCACCGCCGATTTCGGCTTCGTCCAGGCGCTGGCGAAGTCGTTCGGGGACCGGACGGCCATCTGGGGCTTCGGTGCGGAGGCGTTTCTGCGGGACCCGGTCCTGGGGCTCGGATATGGCGGCTGGGACGCCGGCTTCGACGCGTACGCACGGGAGCACGGCATCTACCGCAGCTTCCCCCCGCACAACGTGCTGCTGTCGGCGTGGGCCGCGACGGGCCTCGCCGGGCTGGTGCTGACCGTCGCGTTCTTCACGCTCGCGCTGCGCCTGGCGCTCCCCGTCCTCACCGGCGGCAATCAGGGCCGCCGGGTCCTCGCGCTCTGGGCCGCCGCCGCGGTCGGGTGGACGCTCATCCACGGGCTGGGCGACAACACCGATATCTTCGGCGACATCCATCTCATTCCCATTCTTTCACTGCTGCTCGCTCACCTCATCGTGGGCGGCGGCGAGGAGTCGAACGACCATGCCCATGCCCACCGTCGGGATCCTGCGTCACCAGCAGTTCCGGCCGTCGGAGGCCTTTATCGCGAGTCAGGCGACATCACTGCGCAGCTTCCGACCGTTGTTCGTGGGCCGGGACCCGGTCCCGGCCACGCCGGGGATCGAGTCGGTTAGCGTCGCCGAGTTCGGCCGGCCGGCCGTCCTGTCATACACGCTGACCCGCCGGTCGGAGGCGCTGGCCACCGCACTCGCGGAGCGTGGCACCGCGCTGCTGCACGCCCACTTCGGCGTCGAGGGGGTGTACGCGGTCCCCACGGCGAAGGCCCTGGGGGTCCCGCTGGTCACCACCCTGCACGGCTTCGACGTGACCGTCACCCGGGCGAAAATGCTCGCCTCGAAGAAGGCGTCGTGGCTGAACTACGTCACCTGGCGCAACTCGCTCTTCACCGACGGCGCGGTCTTCATCTGTGTGTCCGAGCACATTCGCAGGCGTGCCGTGGAGTGGGGTTACCCGCCGGACCGTTGCGTGGTCCTGCCGATCGGCGTGGACGTCGAGGCCATCCAGCCGGCGGGGTTCGTCGGGAAGCCCCGGATCCTGCACGTCGCCCGGCTGGTGGAGAAGAAGGGTACGAGGTACCTGCTGCGGGCGTTCGCGGAGGTGCGCAGGGCGGTCCCCGACGCCGAACTGGTGCTCATCGGCGAGGGCCCGCTCCGCGACTCGCTCGGCGCGCTCGCCCGTGAATTCGGCATCGAGGCCTCGGTCCGCTTCCTCGGCGCGCAGAAGCACAGTGACACGCTCCAGTGGCTGAGCCGGTCGAGGCTGCTCTGCCTGCCGAGCGTGACCGCGTCGGACGGGGACCAGGAGGGGCTGGGGATGGTTCTGCTGGAGGCGGCCGCCTGCGGCAAGCCGGTGGTCGGTACGCACCACGGCGGGATCCCGGAGGCGGTGACGGACGGGTCGAACGGATTCCTGGTGCCGGAACGGGACGTCGCCGCCCTCGCGGACCGGCTGCTCGAACTGCTCCGGAACGAGCAGCTGTGTGACCAGTTCGGCAAGGCTGGGCGCCGGACCGTCGAGGAACGGTTCAACCTGCGCCAGCAGACCGACAAGCTCGAGTCGTTGTATAGGAACCTGTCGTGATCGAGTCTATTCTAATCTACTCCCGGTCCACGCCACACCATCATACCGGTGGCATGGAGACCCTCGCCTGGCGGCTGGCCACCGAATGGGGCACGGCGGTTCCCGAGGTGCGGATCGTCACCACCGCCATTCCGGGCCGGCCCGAACCGTTCACCGAGGACGGCGTCGCGGTGACCCCCCTGCCTGGGACGCGGCCGGGCCGCTACTCCCGGGCTTGGTGGGAGGCGTCCCGGGAGCACTGGCGGTCGCTCACCGACGCGCCGAGCGTGGTCTTCTCGGTGAGCGCCGGCGCCTACTCGGCGGTCCGCGACCGGGCCCGACACCCGCAGGTGCCGTTCGTGTTGCAGGTCCACGGCACCTCCGCCATGGAACTCGGATCGAAGCTTCGGGCCCGTACCGCGCGGTCCCTGGCGGGCGCCCCCAAGAACGCGATCGGGTTGGTCCGCGACCTCGCCCGCTACCGCGATTTCGACCGGTTGGTCGCGGTCGGCGAGAACGTGGTCGATTCGCTGGCGGCGTCGCCGCAGAACTGGTCGGCGACGCCGGACAAGGTCCACCTGATCCCGAACGGTGTCCGCGCCGAGGACCACGCCTTCGACGCCACGGCCCGGGGCCGCGTCCGGCGGGCGCTCGGGATCGACGAGGACACCGTGGTGGCCGGCTGTGTCGGTCGCCTGCATGTGCAGAAGCGGGTCGACCGGGCCATGCACGCGGCCGCGGTGATCCGTGACCGTGGCCTCGGCGACCGCTTCCGGTTCGTCGTCGTGGGGGACGGCCCCGACGAGGGACGGCTGCGGGGCCTGGCCCGCAGGCTCCAGATCGAGGACCTCGTCGTCTTCACCGGGCGGGTGGACGCGGGCGACGTCCGCGACTACTACTCCGCGGCGGACGTGTCGCTGCTCACCACGGGACGACTGGAAGGGCTGCCGATGGCGGTGCTTGAGGCCTTGGCCTGCGGTCTTCCCTGTGTCGTCACGGCCGGGTCGATCAGGTCGGAGGCACTGAACCGGGTGCTTCACGAGGTCGACCCGACGGACGCCGGTGCGCTGGCCGACGTGGTGCAGAAGGTGGCCCAGGAGCGGGCACCGCGTACCAACCTGCTACCGCCGAGCTTCCTGCTCGACCAGTGCGCCCGGGACTACTTGACCGACTTCGCGCACCTCATCGCGCTCAGCCGGTCCTGACATGGCCAGAGTCTTCTTCCGTCTGGTCCTCGGCGGCATCGCGGGCAAGATCCTCGGGCTGCTCCGCGAGGTGCTGCTGGCCGCGCTCTTCGGAGCGGGGCGGGTCGTAGCGGCCAACCGGATCGCGCTGACGGCGACGCTGATCCCCATCAACTTCTTCACCGCCGACGCGCTCTCGGCGGGCTTTCTGCCGCTGTACGTGCAGTACCGCCAGGAACGGCCGGCGATGGCGCAGGCGCTCTTCCGCACGGTCCACCTGCTGCTGGCGGCGTTCTCCCTGGCCCTCGTCGTGGCGCTCCTCTTCGGCCGCGACGTATGGGTGGGACTCCTGGGCCCGGGGCTGGACCCGAACACGGCGGACATCGCCGCGACCATGCTGGCCATCGCCGCGCTGGGCGTACCGTTCTACGTCCTCTACAACCTGTACACGCTGGTCGGCCTGGCGAACGACGACGTCCGTCTGATCAACCTGCGGCCCTCCTGCCAGAGCATCGGGCTGATCGGCGCGACGGTGATCGCGTACCTGACCGGACACGTCTCCGTGCTCGCCTGGGGCTTCACGGTGCCGTACGTAATGCTGTGGTGCTGGGGCGCCTACTCGATCCGTCGGCAGGGCTATCTGCGCGAGGGTGACGAGCACGGCCCCCGACAGCCGGATCGGGCCGCCGCGAAGGTGGCGCTCGGGATGTTCTGGCGCCGGCTCCGGCCGCTCCTGCTGATCCCCGTGATCCTCCAGGGGTCGATCGCCGTCGAGCGGGCCGTCGGCTCGCTGCTCGGTGTGGAGGTGGTCGCGGCGACCGAGTACGCGCGCTTCGTGGTCGACTCCTGCATGGCCCTGCTCGCGGCTCCGCTGGGCCTGGCCGGTCTGGCGTCGTTCGCGAAGATGAAGGCTAGCGAGGTGGGCGACGGGCTCCGCCGCATGATCCCGCCGGTGATCCTGGTGGCCATTCCCCTCGCGCTGGTTCTGTCGGTCAACAGCCGGGAGATCGTGACCCTCCTGTATGCCCGGGGCCAGTTCGACGACCGTGCCGTCGACATCTCGTCGGTGATGCTCCTGGGCTTCGCCCTCGGCATCTGGGCGCAGGTGCTCGGCTACACCTTCGTCAAGGTGCTCAACGCTCGGGGCGCGAACTTCCAGGTCGCGATCGTGATGGCGCTCTCCTTCGGCGTCCCGATCGGGATCAATCTCCTGACGTACCGCCACTGGGGCGCGTTCACCCTCGGTGCCGCCTCGTCCGTGGGCGGGCTGCTGATGTTCGTCGCGTCGGCCGCGTGGTTGCGGGTGTTGGGATTCAGCACCCGCCTGCTCGCCATCGCGCTGCCCGGCGCGGCCGCCGCTGCCGCCGTCGGATACCTGCTGTCCGGCACCGGCGTGCTACGCCTGGCCGCCTCGTGCGCGGCGATCCTGCTGGTCTGGGCGCTGTACGTGGCGGCCGTGCCGCAGCTCCGCCGGACGTTCCTGTCCTTCCTCCTGAAGAAGCTGGGCCGCGGGACGAGCGAGACCCCCAAGGACGACCTGGTGACGATCAAGTCAGCACCCGTGAGGCCCGGCGATCAGGTGAGGAGCCAGTGACTGTGCACGCCGGTGGCATTGCCGGACCCGACGCGATGGTGAAGCAGGAGCTTCCGCGTCAGGGACACGGACAGCGTCCCTCCGAGATCACGCCGTCACGCCGGGATGTCCAGGGACAGCAGAGGCGCGGCCGGCTCTACGTGCTGGACCTGCTGCGCTTCTTCGCCGCAATTTCGGTCCTCGGCTTTCACGTCTTCGTCGACAACGACAATCGTGGGGCCTGGGGGGCCGGGGTCGAGGAGATCTTCGGTGGCGCTCTGGTCACCGTCTTCCGGTACGGCTGGATGGGCGTCGAGTTCTTCTTCGTCATCAGCGGCTTCGTCATCTGCATGAGCTGCTGGGGCCGGTCGGTCACCGACTTCGCGGTGTCGCGGGTGACCCGCCTCATGCCGGCGTACGTCTTCGCGGTCCTTGTCACGTCCGCCGCGCTCACCCTCTGGCCGCTCGAGACCGGCCGGCCGCAACCGTCGCACGTGCTGATCAACGCGACGATGCTGCAGACGTTCGTCGGGATCACGAACATCGACTCGGTGTACTGGACCCTCTTCATCGAGCTGAAGTTCTACCTGCTCTTCGCAATCGTCGTCTGGTTCGGCCTGACCTACCGCCGGGTCGTCCTCTTCTGCGCCCTGTGGATGGTCGCCGCCCTGTACGCGGAGCACTCGCAGCTCCGGCCACTGATCCAGTTCGTGGAGTCGGGATTCGCCCCGTACTTCGTCGCCGGCATCGCGTTGTACCTGATCCACCGGTTCGGGCCGAACCTCGTGCTGTGGGGAATCCTCGGCACGTCGATGGTCATCGGCCTGATCACACTCGGCCGGCGCGTCGCGGGGCAGAACGCGGAGCGGCCGGTGATCTCCTTCGAGGTCGCCCTGCCGATCATGTTCCTCTTCTACGGGCTGATGATCGCGGTGGCGCTCGGCTGGTTCTCCTGGGTGAAGTGGCGTGGGCTGACCGTGATCGGCGCGCTCACGTATCCGGTCTACCTGATGCACATGCAACTCAGCCGGATCGCCGTGGACCGGCTGCACGACACGGTGTCGCCCTGGGTGCTGCTGGCTGGTGTGGTGACCGGTGTGCTCCTGCTCGCCTATCTCACGCACCGCTTCGTGGAGAAGCCGGTCGCCAGGGTGCTGCGCCAGAAGTTGCGGGAAGGCTTCGCGCAGATCCGCGGCGGGTCGGACGACAACGAGCACCGAAACGATCGCCGGATGGCGAAGATCGATCAACGAAGCGCTCCGGCCCGGTCCCCACGGACGGACGCCGAGAGTGTGGCATGAGGAGCGACCAGTGGTAGACCAAGGCACAACGGCCATTCCCCACGCCAATCCGGCGAACCCGCTGGACCACCTGGCAAGTCGCCGGGTGGCGCTCGTCCACGAGTGGTTCGGCGCCACGGGTGGCTCGGAAAACGTCTTCCGGCAGATCAGTGACCTTCTGCCGCACGCGGAGCGCTTCGTGCTCTGGAAGGACCACGACGCCACCGAGCCCAACCTTCGGGAGTCGTGGCTGTCGCGGACGCCGCTGCGGCATACGAAGGCGGGGGCATTGCCGATGATGCCCCTGGTCTGGCGGACCCTCAGCCGCGAGCGGTTCGACGTCGTCATCTCCTCCAGCCACGCGTTCGCCCACACCGTGCAACTCGGTTCACCCGAGCAGACCCGTTACCTGAGCTACGTCCACTCCCCCGCGCGTTACGTCTGGAGTCCGGACTTCGACGGTCGGGGATCCAGCCCGCTGCTGGCGTTGCCTCGGCGCATCCTGCAGAGCGCCGACGTCCGGCTCAGCCGCCACGTGCACAGCTACGCCGCGAACTCGCAGGAGGTGCGGGCGCGGATCGCCCGCTACTGGCGGCGCGACGCGGTCGTCATCAATCCGCCGGTGGACGTCGACTACTTCGCCTCCGCACCTGCCGCTGACCAGGGCCAGACGCGTGACTACCTGCTCGGCATGGGGCGGTGGATCCCGTACAAGAACTTCGATCTGATCATCCAGATCGCCGACGCGGCCGGTCTCCCGGTGGTGATCGCCGGTTCGGGGCCCGAGGAGGCGGCCCTCCGACGCGCCGCGGAGCGGGTCCGCGTGCCCGTCACGTTCGAGGTCCGGCCCTCGAAGGAGCGGCTGCGCCAGCTCTACTGGGGCGCGAGGGCCCTGCTGTTCCCGGTCCACGAGGATTTCGGCATCATCCCGGTCGAAGCCCAGGCATGCGGCACACCGGTGGTGGGCCTGCGCCGGGGCGGCCTGCTGGAGACCGTCGTCGACGGCGAAACCGGGTTCCTCGTCGATTCCCTCGACCCGCGCAGCTTCGTTCCTCCGGTCCACCAGCTGCGTGAGCTGTCACCAGACCGAGTCCGGGCGCACGCCGCCGGCTTTTCCGAGCAACAGTTCGCCGCGCGCATGGCGGCGTGGATCGCCGACGCCCTGCGATGAGGTCGACCCTCGCTGATATGCGGGCCGGGCGGCCCGCATATCAGCGAGGGTGAGCTACCGGGCCGTGCTCAGAAGACGACGACGTCCCTGAGATAGGTGGCGACGCGGCGTAGCACGTGGCCGTCCTGTACCGGCGCGGTCATCCGCAGGACGAGCTGCCGGTCCGTGAGCCCGTCCGCGCCGCCACGGTAGTAGGCGACGACGACGAGGCCGTGCCGCTGCTCGCCGTCGACCTCGACGAGCGCCTCGGCGTAGGTCGCGTACTGACCGCCGCGGACCCACTGCGCGCCCCACGCCTCCTCGGACATGCGCATGGCCGTCTGGCGTTTCTCGTCGCACGGCTGCGGGCAGTCCCGGACGATCAGCTCGCCGCCCATCGTGGGGCTCTCTGCCGCCGACACACCGCAGTGGTGCTTGACGTAGCCGTCGGCACGGCCGGCCAGCGTGCACTGCCAGTCCATCGGGACCTTGACCGGGAAGCCCACACCCTCCAGACCGGTCAGGGTGCGGACGTTGTCCCGCACGGTGAACTTCGGCCACTGGGTCGGCCAAGCGCCGGGCTTGGGTGGCTCGAGACCGGGCGACTGCGGCGGCGACGTCGGCAACGCCGCTGGCGCGGCCGTGCCGCTCGGCGAGGCCCCACCTGCGCCGGACCGTCGTCATTCGACCCGTACCAGACGAACACGCCTCCGGCGCCGGCGAGCACCAGCAGAACCAGCGCGGCGATCCCGATCCAGAGCCCGGTACGCCGGCGAGGCGGCTCGGAGGGCTGGATTCGGGGAACCGGCGAGGCGAACGGGTCGTGGGGCGGACCGCTCACCGGCTGGGTCTGTGGGAGCGGGAAGCCCTGCTGAGGCAGCCCCGAGACCTGGTAAGGCAGCCCCGAGACCTGCTGCGGGGGCGCGGAAACCTGCCGCGGGGGTCCGGACACCGACTGCGGCTGCGACGGGTCGGCCTGCGACGCCGGCGGGACGTCCGGCGCGGGCACCGGTCGGACGGGCAGTTGGAGCATCGCGACGGTGCTCTCCTCGACCGCGTGCTCGGCCCGGATCGGGTGGCCGAGTGCCTTGAAGAGGTGCTCGGCGCCGGGGCCGCCGTCGGCGGCGTACGCGACCCAGGGCGCGGGGGCGTCGAAGTCGGCGTTGAGGTAGGAACGGCCACCGCCGCCGGGCGCGGCCAGCGCGTCGGCCATGCCGGAGAAGGCGCGCCGCCAGCCCGGGTGCTCGGCCACCGCGGTGTCGAGCACCGCGACCGTGACCAGCCGGTCCTGGCCGTCGACGGCCCACCAGGCTTTGCCGACCTGGGAGGTGCCGATCGTCTCGGTGAACCTGTACGGACCAACCGGCTGCATGCCCCACTCCCTCTGCTACCTGCCGTGCGGATAGTACAGACGCGGGACGACGGTACGAACCGCCGCGGGTTGCCCCTGAACGATTTGTGCATACAGTCGCCGCAGGGGAGACGGAGGTGCCGTCGGGGCGTCCGCGGACCGGGTGCGCGACCTGTTCCAGGGCGGCCGGCTCACCCCGACGCAGCGCCGGTCGCGCACAGCCTGGTGCAGCACGCCGCCGCGGCGGCGTACCTTCCCGCGGCCGAGGTCGCCGAGACCGCCGTCCGCCGCCAGTGTTCCTCGGCTGAGAGGATACCGAGATGTCCCAGTCCGTCCGCGCCCCTCGCGGCGCCGCGCTGATCGCCCAGGGGTGGCCGCAGCCGGCACGTCGACGCCGGCTACGACGCCGCCCGCAAGGTGGCCGGGCGCACCGGGGTGCGGGTGCCGATGGCGGAGGGCGACCCGTGAGCGCGAGGAGTGCAGCGCAGCGGAGCCCCGCAGTCGCGAACAACAGAGGTACAGCGTGAGCGCGAGGAGTGCAGCGCAGCGGAGCCCCGCAGTCGCGAACAACAGAGGTACAGCGTGAGCGCGAGGAGTGCAGCGCAGCGGAGCCCCGCAGTCGCGAACAACAGAGGTACAGCGTGAGCGCGAGGAGTGCAGCGTGAGCGAGGATCTGACCGCCCGGTTCCGCAAGCTCTGGGACGAGATCGCGCCGGTCGGGCGGGACGCCCGAAGCGGCGGCTACCTGCGGTACGCGTTCACGGAGCCGGAGCTGACGCTGCGCGACTGGTTCCGGGAGCAGGCGGAACGCCGGGGCATGCCGGTCACCGCCGACGGCAACGGCAACCTGTTCGCCCGCTGGGGCGATCCGGCCGCCGGGGACGCGGTGCTGACCGGCAGCCACTTCGACTCGGTGCCGCACGGCGGGGCGTACGACGGGCCACTCGGGATCGTCAGCGCGTTCCTCGCCGTGGACGAGCTGCGGGCCGCCGGGGCCGCCCCGGTCCGGCCGCTGGTGGTGGCCGCGTTCGCGGAGGAGGAGGGCGCCCGGTTCGGCGTACCGTGTCTGGGGTCACGGCTGCTCACCGGGGCGCTGGACCCGGGCCGCGCGGCCGGCCTGCGCGACGCCGACGGGGTGAGCCTGGCCAAGGCGCTGGGCGACCGCCCGGCGGGCGCCCGGCCCGACCTGATCGCCGGCTGGTCGGCGTTCGTGGAGCTGCACGTCGAGCAGGGCCGTGCGCTGGTCGAGCGGGCCGCGCCGGTCGCGGTGGCCAGCGCGATCTGGCCGCACGGCCGCTGGCGCTTCGACTTCACCGGCGAGGGAAACCACGCCGGTACGACCCGGATGGCCGACCGCCGCGACCCCATGCTCACGTACGCGTTCACGGTGCTCGCGGCGAACAAGGAGGCCCGGCTGCGCGGCGCGCACGCCACGGTGGGGCGGGTGGCCGTCGAGTCGAACGCCACCAACGCGATCCCGGCGCGGGTGACGGGCTGGCTGGACGCCCGGGCGGCGGAGCCGGAGACGCTGACCGGCCTGGTCGAGGCGGTGCGCGCCAAGGCGGCCGAACGGGCGCGGCGGGACGGCACGGAGGTCGCCCTGACCGAGGAGTCGGCGACCCCGCTGGTCGCCTTCGACGGCGGGCTGGCCGACCGCCTGGCGGCGCTGCTCGCCGCGCCGGTGCTGCCCACCGGGGCGGGCCACGACGCCGGGGTGCTGGCCGGGCACCTGCCCACCGCGATGCTGTTCGTGCGCAACCCGACCGGGGTGTCGCACGCGCCGGGCGAGGCGGCCACCGACGCCGACTGCGCCGCCGGGGTGGCCGCCCTGGCCCGCGTTCTCGGGGACCTGACACGTGCGTGACCGATCCGCCGCTCCACCGGGGGTGGGCACGGTGACCGCCACCCGCTGGCTGGCCGAGCACGCCTGGCTGCCCGACCGGCCCGAGCCGACGCCCGAGGTGCTGATCGAGGCCGAAGACGGCCGGATCACCGGCGTCACACCGCTGCGCCGGGGCGGCGCCCCGACCTGGCCCTGGCCCGGGCCGCGTACGCCGAGAGGGCGCTGGCCGGCATCACCTGCGTCGGCGAGTTCCACTACCTGCACCACGGCCCCGAGGGCACCCCGTACGGCGACGCCAACGCGATGGGGGCGGCGCTCGTCGAGGCCGCCGCGCAGGCCGGCGTCCGGATCACCCTGCTGGACACCTGCTGCCTGACGGCCACCGTGGACGGCGCGCCGCTGGCCGGCCCGCAGCGGCGCTTCGGCGACGGCGACGCGCTGCGCTGGGCCGAGCGGGTGGCCGCGTTCGCCCCCGACGGCCCGCACGCGCTCGTCGGCGCGGCGGTCCACTCGGTCCGCGCGGTGCCGGCAGAGCAGTTGGCCACGGTCGCAGGCTGGGCCGACCGGCGGGGCGCGCCGCTGCACGTCCGCCTGTCCGAGCAGCCCGCCGAGAACGACGCCTGCCGGGCCGTGCACGGGTGCACCCCGACCCGGCTGCTCGCCGACCACGGGGGCTCGGGCCGGGTACCACCGCCCTCCCCCGCCGACGTGCTCGCTGTCGCCCGCGGCACGTGATGGACCCGCACCGCCACGACCTGGCGCACGCCGTGCAGGAGGCGTACTCGATGCGCTGCGCGCCGCAGGCGGCCGGGGCCGCCCGGGACACGGGGCGGAAATCAGGGCGCCGGGGGGAGGACCTTCGCGACCAGCTTGGCCAGCTCGCGCAGCGCCTTGCCGCGGTGGCTGACCGCGTCCTTCTCCTCCGGGGTCAGCTCCGCGTTGGTCCGGTCCTGCCCGTCACCGAGGAAGATCGGGTCGTACCCGAAACCGCCCTCGCCGCGCGGGGCGCGCAGCACCCGGCCGGCCTGGCGGCCGTCGACCAGGTGCTCCTTGCCGTTCGGCAGCACCAGCGCCACCGTGCAGACGAAGGCGGCGCCCCGGTGCTCGTCCGGCACGTCGGCGATCTGGTCCAGCACGAGCTGGAGGTTGGCCTGGTCGTCGCCGTGCCGGCCGGCCCAGCGGGCGCTGAACACCCCCGGCATGCCGTTGAGCGCGTCGACCGCGATGCCGGAGTCGTCGGCGATGGTCGGCAGGCCCGTACGCCGGCAGCCCTCCCGCGCCTTGATGAGCGCGTTCTCGCCGAAGGTCAGGCCCGTCTCCGGCAGCTCCGGGTACTGCTCGACATCGTCGAGACCGAGCAGGGCGATCCGGTGCACGCCGAGCGCGCCATCGAGGATCCGCTGCAGCTCGATGAGCTTCTTGCGGTTACGGGTGGCGAGCAGGACCTTGTTCATGCTGTTCCGCCTCTGTTCGCGACTGCGGGGCTCGCAAGCTCACTCCTCGCGCTCATACTGTTCCGCCTCTGTTCGCGACTGCGGGGCTCGCAAGCTCACTCCTCGCGCTCATACTGTTCCGCCTCTGTTCGCGACTGCGGGGCTCGCAAGCTCACTCCTCGCGCTCATACTGTTCCGCCTCTGTTCGCGACTGCGGGGCTCGCAAGCTCACTCCTCGCGCTCACGAAAGAGCCTTCCGCTGGGCTTCGGCCAGTTCCGCGCAGCCGGCGACGGCCAGGTCGAGCAGGGCGTCGAGCCGGTCCCGGGCGAAGACGCCGGACTCCCCCGTCCCCTGCACCTCGACGAAGTCGCCGGTGCCGGTGCAGACCACGTTCATGTCCACCTCGGCCACCACGTCCTCTTCGTAGCAGAGATCGAGGCGCGGCTCGCCGGCGATGACGCCGACGCTCACCGCGGCGACCGACCGGTGCATCACCCTCTCCACCTTGCCGGCCAACGCCTTGCGCTCGGCCAGCCAGGTCACCGCGTCGTGCAGCGCCACGTACGCGCCGGTGATGGCCGCCGTACGGGTGCCGCCGTCGGCCTGGAGCACGTCGCAGTCGAGCACGATCGAGTTCTCGCCGAGGGCCTTGAGGTCGACGCTGGCCCGCAGGCTGCGCCCGATCAGTCGGGAGATCTCGTGCGTACGCCCGCCGACCCGGCCCTTGACGCTCTCCCGGTCGGAGCGGGTGTTCGTGGCCCGGGGCAGCATCGCGTACTCGGCGGTGACCCAGCCGAGCCCGGAGCCCTTGCGCCAGCGGGGCACCCCCTCGGTGACGCTGGCCGTGCAGAGCACCCGCGTCCCGCCGAACTCGACGAGCACGGAGCCCTCCGGGTGGGTGCTCCAGCCCCGGGTCAGCGTCACCGGTCGGAGTTGGTCGGGCCGCCGCCCGTCAGGTCGCGCCATGCCTGCACCCTATGCGGTCCGATGATCGCATCGCTCCGGGGTTCCCCCGGGCCCGGTTCACGGCGTGTCCGGCGCCCGCGACGCGTCGTCGGAGCAGTGCTCAGACGTCGTACGCGGCGCCCGGGCGAACCACCTCGACTGGGCCGGCGAACGCCGCTCCGGCCGCCTCCACGGTCATCGCCTCGCTGCCCCACGCGGCCACCAGGTGGGTCAGCAACAGCCGCCCGACTCCCGCCTTGGTGGCCGCCTCGCCGGCCTCCCGGCCGGTCAGGTGCAGGTCCGGCGGGTTCTCCACCCCGTCGAGATAGCTGGCCTCGCAGAGGAAGACGTCGGCGCCCTGGGCCAGCCGCAGCAGCGCCTCGCAGGGCGCCGTGTCGGCGGAGTAGCAGAGCACCCGGCCGTCGTGCTCCAGCCGCACCCCGTACGTCTCGATCGGATGGTTCATCCGGTCCACGGTGACCGTGAACGGGCCGATCGGAAAGGTGCCGGGCTGCAGGCCGTAGAACTGGTACACGTCCTCGACCGTGCTGCCCTCCTGCCCGTACGCGGCGGCGAGCCGGTCCGGCGCGCCGGGGGGCGCGTACACGGGCAGGGGCGGGTACGGGCCGTCCGGGGCGTACCTGCGCACCACGACGTACGACACGGCGTCGAGCATGTGGTCGCAGTGCAGGTGGGTCAGCAGGATGGCGTCCGGGGCGTGCAGCCCGGCGTACCGCTGGAGGGTGGACAGGGCGCCGGGACCGAAATCGATCAGAAGCCGGAAGCCCTCGGCCTCGACCAGATAGGCCGAACACGGAGACTCGGGGCCGGGGAAGCTACCGGCGCAGCCCAGGACGGTCAGTCGCATCAGGTCGTCCCGCTGTAACGTATGGTAGTCGTCACGTCGGCCTGCACCCCGGGAATGATCTCCACCGACGCGTACGCCACGCTGCGCAGCCTACGCTGGCGCACAGCGGAGCAAGAATCATCTCGTGAAAGTTGTCACCAAGGTGACACCCGCGCCGAGCGCACCGGGCCGGAGCGGACGCGACGGGCCGCAGCCGTCACCGGCCACGACCCGTCGATGTCGTCAGGCCCAGAGCTGGCCCTCGAGGGCCTCCTCCGCGTCGGCGAGCGTGCCGCCGTACGCGCCGGTGGAGAGGTACTTCCACCCGCCGTCGGCCACCACGAACGCGACGTCGGCCGCGCGGCCGTCCCGGACGGCCTCGTGCGCGACCGCCAGGGCGGCGTGCAGGATCGCCCCGGTGGAGAAGCCGGCGAAGATGCCCTCGACCTCCACCAGTTGACGGGTACGCAGCACCGCGTCGCGGGTGCCGACGGAGAACCGCCGCGACAGCACGGTGGCGTCGTAGAGCTCCGGGACGTACCCCTCGTCGATGTTGCGCAGCCCGTAGACCAGCTCACCGTAGCGGGGCTCGGCGGCCACGACCTGGATGTCCTCGACCTTCTCGCGCAGGTAGCGCCCGGTGCCCATGAGGGTGCCGGTGGTGCCCAGCCCGGCCACGAAGTGCGTGATGGTGGGCAGGTCGCGCAGCAGCTCCGGACCGGTCGTCTCGTAGTGCGCCCGGGCGTTGGCCTCGTTGCCGTACTGGTAGAGCATCACCCAGTCGGGGTGCTCGGCCGAGATCTGCTTCGCGGTGGCGACGGCCTGGTTCGACCCGCCCGCGGCCGGCGAGAAGATGATCTCCGCGCCGTACATCCGGAGCAGCTGGACCCGCTCGGCGGAGACGTTCTCCGGCATCACGCAGACCAGCCGGTAGCCGCGCAGCTTGGCCACCATCGCCAGCGAGATGCCCGTGTTGCCGCTGGTCGGCTCCAGGATGGTGTCACCCGGGCGCAGCCGGCCCTCCTCCTCGGCCCGGCGGACCATGAACATGGCCGCGCGGTCCTTGATGCTGCCCGTGGGGTTCCGGTCCTCCAGCTTCGCCCACAGTCGCACCGACGGCGCCCCCTCGGGCACGGTCGGGGAGAGCCGGGGCAGCCCGACCAGGGGCGTGCCCCCGCAGGCGTCCAGCAGGCTGTCGTACCGCGCCATCGCGGGCAGCCCTAGCGGGCGCCGCCGGCCACGGCCGGCAGGATGGTCACGCTGTCGCCGTCGTTGAGCTTGGCGTCCAGCGCACCGAGGAAACGGACGTCCTCGTCGTTGACGTAGACGTTGACGAACCGGTGCAGCGTGCCGGCGTCGGTGACCAGCCGGGCGCGCAGGCCGCTGTGCCGGGAGTCCAGGTCGGTGAGCAGGTCACCCAGGCTGTCGCCGGTGCCCTCGACGACCTTCGCGCCGCCGGTGTAGCTGCGCAGGATGGTGGGGATGCGAACCTCGATGGCCATGGTGTCGTACTCCTTGTTCGGGTGTGCGGTCGCACGGTGACGGGGGGAAGAAGGATGTTTCGGCGCTGCGGATGTCAGCGGTCGGAACACTCGTAGTCGACCGTCGCCGGGCTCTGCCCGAACATGTAGGACTGGACGGCGTGCGGGTCCACGTTGGCGTCCACGATCCGGACCGGCTCCTCGGTCACCACACCGTCGACGATCCGGTAGGAACGGATCTCCTCGGTGTCGGGCTCCCGGGTGGAGACGAGCAGGTAGTGCGCGTTGGGCTCGCCGGCGAAGGAGATGTCCGTGCGGGAGGGGTACGCCTCGGTCGCGGTGTGCGAGTGGTAGATGACGACCGGCTCCTCGTCGCGGTCGTCCATCTCCCGCCACACCCGCAGGTGCTCCATCGAGTCGAACTCGTAGAAGGTCATGGAGCGGGCGGCGTTCTCCATCGGGATGTGCCGGGTCGGGGTGTCGCTGCCGGCGGGGCCGGCGACCACGCCGCACGCCTCATCCGGGTGGTCGCGACGCGCGTGGGCGACGATCACGTCAACAATCGACCGGTCGATGCTCAGCACGCCGTCCAGCCTAACGCCTGTTGGCCGTCACCCGAAGTGGCAGCGGTCACGCTCAGTCGACCATGGCGTTGAGTAGGGACTCCTGGAGGTACCCGAGATAGGCGTATACCGATAGCTGGAACACCCGGCTCGACGACGGATCCGCGGCCACCGCCGCGTCCAGCTCCGCGCCCAGGTCCGTGCCGTCCTTGATCTCCAGCCGGACGCCCATCGCCAGCCGCGCGTCGTTGAGCGCCCGCAGCCAGGCCTCGGCCGCCTCGGCGTCGAGCGCCACCTCGCCGCTGGACTCGGGCAGCGCGGCGAGGACCGCGCCCGCCTGGTCGATCTTGCCCGTCTTCAGGTCGCCCTCGGTGTAGCGGCGGAACTCCGCGGTGTCGGGCGCGTCGTCGGGGTACGCCTCCGGGAAGAGCCGGCCGACCACCGGGTCGGAGTGGTCGAAGCCGTCGGTGAGCAGGCCCACGACCTCGGAGGCCACCTTGCGCAGCACGCGGACCTCGTCCACGGCGAGGGCGACCACGTACCGGTCGCCGTGGCGGTGGAACATGCTCACGACCGCTCCACCGTGGCCCACAGTCCGTACGCGTGCAGCTGCGCCGCATCGTGCTCCATCCGTTCCCGGGCGCCGCCGGAGACCACCGCCCGCCCCTTGTGGTGCACGTCCAGCATCAGCTTCTCCGCCCTCTCCCGGCTGTAACCGAAGAGCTTCTGGAAGACCCAGGTCACGTACGACATCAGGTTGACCGGGTCGTCCCACACGATCGTCACCCACGGCCGGTCGGAGACCGGCACCTCTTCGGTGTCCGGCGTCTCGACCGGCGCAACCTGCGGAGCCGCCATGCCCCCCATCGTGCCACCGGTCGCGCCGCGGCGATGAACCGGAGCGCCGGACCGACCCGGATCCGCGCCGGGCGCCGCCGCGGCGGTTTCCCGGCCGAGGCCGGCCGCCGGGACGGCCGGCAGCGCCTCAGGCCAGCAGGATGCCGTGGTCGACCGCATCGGAGAGCACCGCGCCGAGCGAGAGGCGGATCACCTCGAACCGCCGGGAAACCTCCCGGGTGAGCTCCAACTCGACCTCCCGCAGCGCCCGCTGCGCCCAGGAGCGCGCGCCGCCCGGGTCGTCGTTGCCCGGCGTACGCCAGTGCTGCCAGCACCCGCCGGAGAGCGCCACGGCCACGGGCGGCAGCACCTCGGCGCGCGCCGCCCCGGGTAGCCGGAGACGGAGTCGACGGCGCCCGCGCCGGTCAGCTCGGCCACCCCGGCGGTGCTGGTGACCAGCAGCACCCGGTCCAGATCCCGCCCGGCCAGGTGGTCGGCGAGCCCGAAGCGCACGGCGTCGGCGATCCGCCGCCGCACCCCGTCCGCGACCGGCGCGCCGAAGACCCGGGCCGCGGCGTCGTCCAGGATCGCCCGCACCGCCCGGTCGCACCGGTCGGTGGCGAGCAGGGCGAGCGCCTCCATCTCCCGGTCCAGCAGCTGCGGCAGGCCCGCGCAGCCGACGCCGGAGACGATCTCCTGGACCACCCGCAGGTGGATGTTGGCCAGCTCCAGGGCGAGGTGCTCGCGGATCCGCTGGGCGCAGGCGCGCGCCTGACGGTCGAGCTGCTCGGACCACTCGGTCGAGTCCGGGCCGGGCAGCACCGACACCCGGCCGTGCGTGCCCGGCAGCACGGGCGGCTGGGCGCTGGACCGGCGCAGCCCCTCCTCGGCGGCCCAGCCCACCAGGGACCGGCGCAGCGCATCGATCTCCTCGGGCCGCGCCGGGTACCACCGCGCCCCGGCCAGCCCGGGCACGGCGGAGAGCAGCGCCGCGCGGTGTGCCGCGACGACCACCTCGGTCTGGTCGACGGTCGACCCCGGATCCACCGGGGCGCCGGGGCTCCCGGGCGAGGCCGGCGCAGGGCCCCGCCCCGCCTCGCCGGCGGCGCTGGCGCCGGCCTGCCTCGCCCGGCCCCGGCGGCCACGGATCACCCGACCCTCCGGCTCCGCCGGGTCGGCCCCGGCGGGCGGCACCTTGTCGGACGGCGGCGCCCAGCCCGAGCCGCCCGGCGTGACGACGAAGCAGACCTCTACCCGGGTGCGGGCGACCTCCGCCAGCAGGTGCAGCTCGGCGGCGGTGAACGCCTGGTCGGCGGCGATCACGAACAGCAGCGCCCCGCCCCGGCCGACGGCGTCGCGCAGGATCTGCCCACCGGCGGCGCCGAGGGTCTCGCTGTCCGGCGTGTCGACCAGGGTGAAGTGCCGCAGCAGCGGCTCGGCGACGCTCAGCTCCACCCGGCGCGGCGGCCGGGCCAGCGCCGGACCGGCGGCCGACCCGTCCGGGGCGTAGCTGTGCGGCTCGCGGTAGCCCGGCACGTAGGCGGCGCGGGTCGCCGCGCGGGCGTGGTCGACCACCAGCCAGCTCCCCGCAGGGACGGCCAGCATGTCCGGGGCGAGACGCAGCAGCGCGGCGAGCACGTCGCGGCGGGCGGCGCCGGCCGGACCGGCGGCGACCACGGCCAGCGGCTCGTCCGGCCGGGGCTCGGCCAACCCGAGCCGGGTCGGCAGCGGAGCGCACCGCGGCGGGCCGAACGGACCACCGCCGGCGTGGTCGGGCACGTCGACCCCGGGGAGAGGGCCCGGCTTCATCAGGTGCCTCCCGGTGAGGCGGCCGCGCTCGGACCCGGCCGCGTGGCTTCTCCGGCCGAGACAGCCGGATGCCGGAAGAGTACGGGCGGACGCCGTCGGCGACAGGGCACTCCGGTACTCAGGGGTAGTCACGAGGTTACTCAATTTCCGCCACGGTGACGGTACGTACGCGGACGTATCCGCATCGATATGCTGCTCCGATGAGTCGGTGGGAGTTCGTCGGCCGCAGGGATGAGCTCGACCGTCTGCTGGCGGCGGCGACCGGGGTCGAGGGGCGGGGCCTCATCTACAGCGGCTCGGCCGGCGTGGGCAAGAGCCGGCTGCTGCGCGAGTGCCTGGCCGCCCTGCCCACCGACCGGTACGCCGTGTGGTCCGTGGCCGCCAGCGCCACCACGGCGGCCCTGCCCTTCGGCGGCCTCATCCAGGTCCTCCCCACCGAGCAGCCGCAGGGGCTGTCCCCGGCGGGGATGCTGCGCTGGGCGGTGGACCAGCTGCAGCAACAGGCGGCCGGGCGGCGGATCGTGCTGGCGGTCGACGACTCGCACCTGCTGGACCCGCCGTCGGCGGCGCTGGTCCACCTGATCGCCCGGGCCGACAACGCCACGGTGATCGGGACGCTCCGCGACGGCGAGCAGCTGCCGCTGCCGATCCGGGCCCTGTGGACCAACGGTCTGGTGGACCAGGTGGAGCTGAGCCCGCTGGGTCTCTCCGACACCACCGGGCTGCTCGCGGCCATCCTGAGAGGGCCGGTCGACGGCCGGTCCGCCGAGCGGCTGTGGCGGCTCTCCGGCGGCAATCCCCTGCTGCTGCGCGAGCTGGTGATGGCGGCCCCGAACGACGAGCTGAGCCGCGCGTACGGGGTGTGGCGCTGGACCGGCGGCCTGGAGCTGGCCCCGAGCCTGTCCGACCTGATCGACACCCGGATCGGCCAGCTCACCCCGGGCGTGCGGGCGGTGCTGGAGCTGGTCGCCTTCGGCGAGCCGCTGGGCCTGCACCTGCTTTACCAGGCGGTGGAGCCGACCGACGTGGAGACCGCCGAGGAGCGCGGGCTGATCGCGGTGGAGCACAACGACCGCCGGGTCGACGTGCGGCTCGGCCACCCGCTCTACGGCGAGGTGATGCGCCGCCGCTGCCCGGTCAGCCGCACCCGCCGGTTGCAGGCCCGGCTCGCCGAGCTGCTGGAGGCGGTGGGCAAGCGCCGCCGCGGCGACCTGCTGCGGGTGGCGGTGTGGCGGCTCGACTCCGGCACCGCGCAGGACCCGGCGCTGCTGCTCGACGCCGCCGCGCACGCGTTCGCCCGGTACGACGTACCGCTGGGGACCCGGCTGGCCCGCGCGGCGCTGGACGCCGACGGCGGTTTCGACGCGGCGGAGCTGCTGGCCACCATCCTGATGTTCGCCGACCGGCCGGACGAGGCCCTGGCGATGCTGGACGCCGTGGCCGGGGACGCCTCCGGGCCGGGGCGGCGCGCCCGGTGGCTCACGGTCCGGGGCATGGTCAGCTACTGGGGGCTCAGCCAGGAGTCCACCGTGGACGAGATCGCGGCCCGGGGCGCGGAGCTGACCGACGCGAGCGAGCGGGCCCGCGTCAACGCCTTCGAGGCGATCATGCGGCTGCACCGGCTGGACACGACCCACGCGGTGCGGCTGGCCCGGGCGGTGCTGGACCGGCCGGCCGCCGGGGTGGCCGCCCGCGAGCTGGCCCGGTGCACGCTCGCCCACCTCCAGGCCGCGCAGGGGCAGCTGAGCCGCAGCGCCGCCGCGATCCGGCAGGTGCAGGCCGAGGCCGCCCGCTGGCGCGGGGACATGCCCTATCTGCAGTTGGCGCTGGAGCTGGCCCGGGGCACCCGGCTCACGCTCGGCGGCGACCTGGCCGGCATCGACGCGATCGTGGCCGACGAGTTCGCCGACCTCGCGGGCGAGGGTGACTTCCGGCTCGGCACCGGCTACCTGGCCATCCTCCAGGCGTACGCGGCGCGGCTGCGCGGCCAGAGCGGCGCGGCGCTCAAGACCAGCCTCGGCGCGTGCGCGGTGCTGGCCACCAGCCGGGTGTACGCGGGCCTGGCCCAGGCCGAACGGGCCCAGGCGGCGGCGCTGCGCGGTGACGCCGCGCACGCCGCGGAGGCGATGGCCGAGGCGGACCGGACACACGCGCCGGGGATGGCGGTGCTCTACCCCTGGCTGGAGCAGGCCCGCGGCGCCGTGCTCGCCGCCGGGGACCTGCCGGCCGCCGCCAAGCACCTCGCCGCCCTGGCCGACCGGCTCCGCGAGGACGGGCTCGCCGGTCACGAGGTGCTCGTCCTGCACGACCTGGTCCGACTGGACCAGGCCGCCGCCCCCGTCGGCCCCACCTGCGTCGACGGCGGCCGTCGGACGGTCGCCCAGCGGCTGACCGAGCTGTCCGAGCGGGTCGACGGCCCGCTGCCCCCGCTGCTGGCCCGGTACGCCCGGGCCACCGGCACCGACGCGGCCGACGACCTGCTCGCCGTGGCCGACGACTTCGCCGCGCTGGACCTGCGGTTGTTCGCCGCCGAGGCGACCGCGGCGGCGTTGCACCGGCTGCGCCGAGACCGGTCCAGCTCGGCCACGGCCGCGCACGAGCGCCTCGGCGAACTGCTCGGCCGGTGCGACCAGGTCGTCACCCCCGCGCTGCGGCTGGGCCAGCCCTCCCTGACCGAGCGGGAGTGGGAGATCGCCCGCCTCGCCGCCCAGGGGGTGACCAGCCGGGCCATCGCCGAGCGACTCTTCCTGTCCAGCCGGACGGTGGAGAACCACCTGCAACGCGTCTACAGCAAGTTGGGGGTGGCCGGGCGGGCCGAGCTGCGCTCCGCGCTGCGGTCGTTGCCGGGCCAGGACGGCGAGCCGACGGGCTGAACTCTAGGCTGGCCGGGTGAGCACCCTTCGTCCCGCGCTGCTGACCGACCACTACGAGCTGACGATGATCAGCGCCGCCCTGCGGGACGGCACTGCCGACCGCCCCTGCGTCTTCGAGGTGTTCAGCCGGCGGCTGCCCGCCGGGCGCCGCTACGGGGTGGTCGCGGGCACGGCCCGGCTGGTCGAGATGATCCGCGACTTCCGGTTCTCCGCCGCCGAGATCGACTTCCTGCGCCGCACCGGCGTGGTCGACGAGCGGGCCGCCGAGTGGCTGGCCGGATACCGCTTCACCGGCGACGTCGACGGGTACGCCGAGGGCGAGCTGTTCTTCCCCGGCTCCCCGATCCTCACCGTCTCCGGCGGGTTCGCCGAGTGCGTGGTGCTGGAGACGCTGGTGCTGTCGGTGCTCAACCACGACTGCGCCGTCGCCGCAGCCGCCGCCCGGATGGTCACCGCGGCCCGCGGGCGGCCGCTGATCGAGATGGGGGCCCGGCGGGCGCACGAGGAGGCGGCGGTGGCCGCGGCCCGCGCCGCGTACCTGGCCGGGTTCCGGTTCACCTCCAACCTGGCCGCCGGGGAGCGCTACGCCATCCCCACCGCCGGCACCGCCGCGCACGCGTTCACGCTGCTGCACGACGACGAGAAGGCGGCGTTCGCCTCGCAGGTCGCCACGCTGGGCAAGGACACGACGCTGCTGGTCGACACGTACGACATCAGCCAGGGCATCCGCAACGCGATCGAGGTGGCCGGGCCCGAGCTGCGGGCCGTCCGGATCGACTCCGGCGACCTGGCGGTCATCGCCCAGCAGTCCCGCGAGCTGCTCGACTCCCTCGGCGCCACCGAGACGAAGATCATCGTCTCGGGCGACCTCGACGAGTACGCCATCGCCGCGCTCGCCGCCGAGCCCGTCGACATGTACGGGGCGGGCACCGCGGTCGTCACCGGCTCCGGCGCGCCCACCGCCGGCCTGGTCTACAAGCTGGTCGAGGTGGCGGGCCAGCCGGTGGTGAAACGCTCCGAGCACAAGGCCACCATCGGCGGGCGCAAGGTCGCCGTCCGCCGGCACAAGCCGACCGGCACCGCCACCGAGGAGGTCGTCGTCCCGCAGGGCGTGCCGGACCGGCAGCCCCACGACCGGCTGCTCCAGCGGTCGTACGTGGTCGGGGGCGAGCCGGTCGAGCTGCCCACGCTGGACGAGTCGCGGGAGCACCTGCGGCAGTGCCTCATCTCCATCCCCTGGGAGGGCCTGAAGCTCTCCGCCGGTGACCCGGCCATCCCGGTCATCGTCGTCCCCGCTGCCTGATCCCGCGCCGCGAAGGAGCACCCCCGTGGGCAACGCGCTGATCATCGTCGACGTGCAGAACGACTTCTGCGAGGGCGGGTCCCTCGCCGTGGCCGGCGGAGCCGGCGTGGCCGCCGGCATCTCCCGGCTGCTCGCCGCCGAGCCCGGCCGGTGGGACCACGTCGTGGCCACCAAGGACTACCACGTCGACCCCGGGGCGCACTTCGGTGACCCGCCGGACTACGTCGAGTGCTGGCCCGCGCACTGCGTGGTCGGCACGACCGGCTCGGAGTTCCACCCGGAGCTGGACACGAGCCGCGTCGAGGCCGTCTTCCACAAGGGCGAGTACGCCGCGGCGTACTCGGGGTTCGAGGGGCACGCCGCCGACGGTGAGCGCCTGGCCGACTGGCTGCGCCGGCACGGCGTCGACACGGTCGACGTCGTCGGCATCGCCACCGACCACTGCGTGCGGGCCACCGCCCTGGACGCGGCCCGGGAGGGGTTCGCCACCACCGTGCTGCTCGACCTGACCGCCGCCGTGGCGCCGGCGACGACCGACGTGGCGCTGCGCGCCATGGAGGGCGCCGGGGTGGCGCTGCGCGGGCAGCCTGTGATCAGGGTCGCCTGAGGCGGTAAACCGCTGGCGGGTGTCGTACCCGGGGCCGAGGATGGCGGCCGGAGGTACTCCACCGTCGTGAACATGAAGCCTTACCGGCAGGCGCTCGCCCTGCCCGGACTCCGGTCACTGCTGCTGGTGTCCGTGCTCGCCCGCATCCCGCTCACCGCGACCGGGGTCACCATCACCTTCCACGTGGTGCTCGACCTCGGCCGCGGGTACGGGGCGGCGGGCCTGGTCGGCGCGGCCATGACCGTGGGCTCCGCGATCGGCGGCCCGCTGCTCGGCCGGCTGGTGGACCGGCGCGGCCTGCGGCCGGTGCTCGTCGTCACCACCGTCGCCGAGGGCGTGTTCTGGTCCACCGCGCCCGCGCTTCCG
This sequence comes from Micromonospora olivasterospora, assembly GCF_007830265.1. Taxonomy (NCBI): domain Bacteria; kingdom Bacillati; phylum Actinomycetota; class Actinomycetes; order Micromonosporales; family Micromonosporaceae; genus Micromonospora; species Micromonospora olivasterospora. Next base: position 3,937,239 of record NZ_VLKE01000001.1, on the reverse strand, counting down.
TACCCGCTGCTGCTGCCCGCCGCGTTCGTCGCTGGACTGCTCGCCCTGCCGCTGTTCTCGGTGGTCCGGCAGTCGGTCGCCGCGCTGGCGCCGCCGGAGCAGCGCCGCCCGGCGTACGCGCTGGACTCGATGTCGGTGGAGTTGTCGTTCATGGTCGGCCCGGCGCTCGCCGTGGCCCTGTGCACGACGGTGTCCTCCCGGTTCACCCTGTACGCGGTCGGCGCCGGCATCGTCGCCGCCGGGATCGCGCTGTGGCTGATGAACCCGCCCGTGCGGGAGGCCGGCGAGACGGACGAGCCGGCCCGGGAGCCGCGCCGGGTGCCCCGCCGGGAGTGGCTCACGCCCCGGCTGCTCGCCGTCCTGGCGATCAGCTTCGCGGCCACCCTCGTGCTCGGGGGCACCGACGTCGCGGTGGTCGCCGTGCTGCGGGCCGGCGGCGAGGTGGGGTGGACGGGCGCGGTCCTCGCCGGATGGGCGGCCGCGTCGCTGGTCGGCGGCTTCGCGTACGGTGCGGTCAGCCGCGCCGTGCCGCCGCTGGCGCTGGTGGCGGCGCTCAGCCTGTGCACCATCCCGGTCGGGCTGGGCGGGGGACACTGGTGGCTGCTCGGCCTGGCCCTGGTCCCGGCCGGGCTGCTCTGCGCGCCGAGCATCGCCGCCACCGCCGACGCGGTCAGCCGGCTCGCCCCCGCAGCGGTGCGCGGCGAGGCGATGGGCCTGCACGGTTCGGCCGTGACGACCGGGGTCGCGCTGGGCGCCCCGCTGGCCGGCGCGGTGATCGACGCCACGGCGCCGCTGTGGGGATTCGTGGTCACCGGCGTGGTCGGCGTGCTGATCGCCGCCGCCGTGCTCCCCGCCGAACTGCGGCACCGCCGCAGTTCGGCGGCCGAGCCCACCCTGGCCCCCGAGCCAGCGGGCCTCCCCGGCTGACCCTCCCCGCCCCCAGGCCCCCCTTCCCCTGCCCCCTCCCCCTCCCGGCGCGAGCCAGCGGACGATCAAGAGATTTGCGTCTCGCCTGGGGACGAATCATGACGCAAAGCTCTTGATCGCCGGGGCGGGGGCACGGCCGGGGGAACGGCGACGGGCGCCGTACCCGGGTGGGTGCGGCGCCCGTCGTGTCGGTTGGTCAGTGCCGGTCGGCGTTGCTCGCAGTGTCCTCCTGGTAGCTGGCGCCACCGTCGGACTCGCTGGTCAGCGGCTTGGCGCCACCCTCCGGCGGCCCGGCCAGGCTCTGGCCGGCGGCCAGCTCCGGGAACTTCGCGTCGAACGCGGGACGCTCGGAACGGATCCGCGGCATCCGGTCGAAGTTGCGCAGCGGAGGCGGCGAACTGGTCGCCCACTCCAGCGAGTTGCCGTGGCCCCACGGGTCGTCCACCTCGACCACCGGGCCGGTCTTGTACGACTTCCAGCAGTTGTAGATGAACGGCAGCGTCGAGATACCGGTGATGAACGCGCCGATGGTGGAGACCGTGTTCAGGAAGGTGAAGCCGTCGGACGGCAGGTAGTCGGCGTACCGCCGCGGGAAGCCCTCCGCGCCCAGCCAGTGCTGCACCAGGAACGTGGTGTGGAAGCCGATCATGGTCAGCCAGAAGTGCACCTTGCCGAGCCGCTCGTCGAGCATCCGGCCGAACATCTTCGGGAACCAGAAGTAGATGCCGCCGAAAACGGCGAACACGATGGTGCCGAAGAGCACGTAGTGGAAGTGGGCCACCACGAAGTACGAGTCGGAGATGTGGAAGTCCAGCGGCGGGCTGGCCAGCAGCACGCCGGTGAGACCGCCGAAGAGGAACGTCACCAGGAAGCCGACGGCGAACAGCATCGGCGTCTCGAAGCTGATCTGGCCCCGCCACATGGTGCCGATCCAGTTGAAGAACTTCATGCCGGTCGGTACGGCGATCAGGTAGCTGAGGAAGCTGAAGAACGGCAGCAGCACCTGGCCGGTGACGAACATGTGGTGCGCCCAGACGCTCAGCGACAGGGCGGCGATGCCGACCGTCGCGGCCACGAGGCCCTTGTAACCGAAGATCGGCTTCCGGGAGAAGACCGGAATGATCTCGGAGATGATGCCGAAGAAGGGCAGCGCGATGATGTAGACCTCGGGGTGACCGAAGAACCAGAACAGGTGCTGCCACAGCATCGGGCCGCCGGTGGCCGAGTCGTACACGTGGGCGCCGATCAGCCGGTCCGCGGCGAGCGCGAACAGCGCGGCGGCCAGCAGCGGGAAGACCAGGATCGCCAGCAGGCTGGTGACCAGCAGGTTCCAGGTGAAGATCGGCATTCGGAACATGGTCATGCCGGGGGCGCGCAGGGTCAGGATCGTGGTGATCATGTTCACCGCGCCGAGGATCGTGCCGAGGCCGGAGATGGCCAGGCCGACGATCCACATGTTGGCGCCCACACCCGGCGAGTGCTCGGCGGTGCTCAGCGGCACGTACGCGAACCACCCGAAGTCGGCGGCGCCGCCCGGGGCGATGAAGCCGGCGGTGGCCATGGTGCCGCCGAACAGGTACAGCCAGTACGCGAACGCGTTGAGCCGGGGGAACGACACGTCCGGCGCGCCGATCTGCAGCGGCACCACGTAGTTCCCGAAGGCGAACACGATCGGCGTCGCGAAGAACAGCAGCATGATCGTGCCGTGCATCGTGAACAGCTGGTTGAACTGCTCGGGCGACAGGAACTGCATGCCCGGGCGGGCGAGCTCGGCCCGCATGATCAGGGCCATCAGGCCACCGATCATGAAGAACGCGAACGCGGTGACCATGTACATGATCCCGATCTGCTTCGCGTCCGTGGTCCGCAGCAGCCGCGCGATGGCCGACCCCTTGACCGGCTCTCGGACCGGCCAGGGCCGGGTCACGACCGGCTTGGGTGCGACGGTGGTCACGAGTGGCCTCCGGTTCTGGTTTGTCCCGCTCGGCACGCGCTGGTTATCTGCGAGCCGTCATCCGCAAGGAGGATAGTCCCCGGCAGGTGGGGGCCCCGCGTGGGGTGGCCGGGCAGGCTGGAGGGTCGCGCTACAGCGGGTCGACGAGCAACCGGTAGTGCTCGCCGAAGATGCGCCCGCCGCGCCCGCGCAGCAGCGGGTCGCGCAGCGCCGGCGGCACGTCGCGGGTCCGGTTGCGGTCCCGGGTCCGGTCCCGCACCCAGCGGGTACGCGGGCGCCGCCGACTCTCGTACGCGACCAGGGCCGCTTCGACCGAGCCTGCGGCCTTCAGCGCCTCGGCCAGCACCACGGCGTCCTCCAACGCCATGGCCGCGCCCTGGGACAGGGTCGGGGCGGTGGCGTGCGCGGCGTCGCCGACCAGCAGCACCCGCCCCCGGGACCAGCGCCCCAGCTCGACCTCGTCGGTCGCGCTGACGTGCACCCGCTCCAGCGCCTCCAGCACCCCCGGCACGGGCCCGCCGTACGAGCCGAACAGCTCGCGGAGCCGGGCCAGCGGATCGGCCGGCGCGACGGTGCCCGCCTCGTCGGCGTAGCAGTAGAGCCGCCCCGCGCCGAGCGGCACCACGAGGAAGCCGGACCGCTGGCCGAGCAGCGCGGTCCACTCGGTGACCTGCGGGCCGCCCCGGACGATCCCCCGGTACATCACCTGCCCGGCGGGGCGGGGCGGCCCACCCAGTGCGGCCAGCGACCGTACGGTCGAACGGGGGCCGTCCGCGCCGATCACCAGGTCGTACTCGGCGGCGGTCCCGTCGGCGAAGGTGACGCCCACCGAGGTGGGCAGCAGCTCGACGGCGCTCACCTCGGCGCCGTGCCGGACGGCGCCGCCGGCCCCGGTGAGCAGGACGCGGTGCAGCTCGGCGCGGGGCAGCGCCCGGCACTCGCCGACGCCCGCCCACAGGGCGTCGAGGTCGACCTCGCAGAGCGGCGCCCCGGCGGCGTCGAAGAAGCGCTGCCGGTGGATGATCCGCCCGAGCGGGCGTACCGGATCGTGCAGGTCGAGCCGGCGCAGCGCCCGCGCCGCGTTGCCGGGCAGGTAGAGGCCGGTGTCGACGAGTTCCGCCGCGGGCAGCTTCTCGGTGACGTCGGGCCGGAAGCCCACCATCCGCAGTGCCCGGGCCACGGCCAGTCCGGCGATGCCCGCGCCGACGACGAGGATGCGCAGGGTGGAGCCACGCATGGTGGTGTACGCCTCCGGAGGGGTCGGCACGCGCTGAAGTCAAGAGACTACTCGGTGCAATGAGTGCACGGTAGAGCCCTTTCGTCCCGTCCTGACCAGCGGCCGTCGCGCCCGGATCGCACGGCTGCACGAGCACACGGGCGGGCGATCACGGCCGACCCGTGGTACGGAGCGGGCGGTTCACCGTCCCAGGGCGTCGATGTCGCGCATCTCCTCCGCCGTCAGCGAGAAGCCGAAGACGTCGAAGTTCGCGCGGATCCGCTCGGGCGTCACCGACTTGGGAATCACCACGATCTCGTGGTCGATGTGCCAGCGCAGCACCACCTGCGCCGGGGACACGTCGTGCGCGGCGGCGACCCGGGTCAGCACCGGGTCGGAAAGGTCGCTGGTCTTGAACGGGCTGTAGCCCTCCAGCACGACCCCCCGGTCGCGGTGCGCCGCGTGCGTCCGCCGGTCGTACAGGGTGGGGCTCCAGCGGATCTGGTTGACCGCCGGGATCTCCTCGGTGGCCTGGATCAGCTCGTCGATCTGGCTGACGCTGTAGTTGCTGACCCCGACCGTGCGCGCCAGGCCCTCGTCCCGGGCGGCGAGCAGCTCCCGCCAGGTGGGGATGCTGTCGCCGGGCGTGGCCGGCGGCCAGTGGATCAGCCACAGGTCGACGTGGTCGGTGTCGAGGGCGCGCAGGCTCTCCTCAAGGGTCTCCCGCTCCCGGCCCACGCGGTCCGGCGGCAGCTTCGTGGTGATGAAGAGGTCCTCGCGGCGCAGCCCGCTCTCCCTGACCGCCCGGCCGACCTCCTTCTCGTTGCCGTACATGGTGGCGGTGTCGATGTGGCGGTAACCGGCGTCGAGGGCGGCGAGCACGGCGTCGTAGCCGGCCCGGCCCGTGGCCTGCCAGGTGCCGAAGCCGAGCAGCGGCATCCGGACGTCGCCGGAGAGCGGAACGGTGAGCTGGTCAACGCTCGTCATGCCGGCTGCTCTACCCCTGATCACGGCGAACATGCGCGGGGCTGGCCCGCGGGCCGAAGCGCCCGGAACAGCACGAACCGGACGGTCGGCGCTGCCGACCGGCACCGCGTGCCGGAGAATGCGGGGATGGCCGACCGGCTGGAGGAGTACCGGCGCAGGAGGAACGCGAAGCGTACCCCCGAGCCGGTGCCGGAGCGGACGCCCGCGCCGGAGCGGACCGCCCGGCGCGGCCCCCGGTTCGTCATCCAGCAGCACCACGCCCGCCGCCTGCACTGGGACCTGCGGCTGGAGCGCGAGGGCGTGCTGGTGTCCTGGGCGGTGCCGCGCGGCCTGCCCCGGGAGCCGGGCCGCAACCACCTCGCCGTGCACACCGAGGACCACCCGATGGAGTACCTCACCTTCCACGGCGAGATCCCGGCCGGCGAGTACGGCGGCGGGAAGATGACCGTCCACGACACCGGGACGTACCGCGCGGAGAAGTGGCGCGACGACGAGGTGGTCGTCGTCCTCGACGGCAGGCGGACGCGGGGGCGCTACGTCCTGTTCGCCACCGGAGGCCGGGACTGGATGGTCCGCCGCACCGACCCCGCGCCGCCCGGCTGGACCGGCATGCCCGAGCTGGTCCGCCCGATGCGGCCCGCCCGGGCCGCCCGGCTGCCCCGCGACGAGGCCGACTGGGGGTACGAGCTGCGCTGGGACGGCGTCCGGGCGATGGCGTACGTCTCCGGTGGCCGGCTGCGGCTGCTCGACGACTCCGACGCCGACGTCACCGGGGCGTACCCGTGGCTGCGGGAGCTGGCGGAGGAGCTGGCGCCGACGGAGGCGGTCCTGGACGGCGTGCTGGTCGACATCGACCGGCGCGGCCGGGTGCGGCCGGCCCGGCCGGGCGCGGGCGGGCGCGCGGGCCCGACCGGGCAGTACCTGATCTTCGACCTGCTGTGGCTGGAGGGGGTGCCCAGCGTGGAGGTGCCGTACGCGCAGCGTCGCGAGCTGCTCGACGGTCTGGCGCTGGCCGGGGCGCGCTGGCAGACTCCGCCGTGGTTCCCCGGCGCGGGAGCGGACGCGCTGCGGGCGGGCCGCGAGCAGGGGCTGCCCGGGGTGGTGGCGAAGCGGCTGGACTCGGCGTACGAGCCGGGGCGGCGCAGCAGGAGCTGGCTGAGCATCGACGCGAGCTGAGGACGCGAGGAGCAGGCACCGTGTACCTGACCCACCTGGAGTGCCCGCGCTGCGGCCGGGCGTACCCGGCGACCGAGCTGCAGAACCTGTGCCAGTGCGGCTCGCCCCTGCTGGCCCGGTACGACCTGGCGGCGGTCGCCGCCACGGTCACCCCGGAACGGTTCACGCTGCGCCCGGCCGACCTGTGGCGCTACCGGGAGCTGCTGCCGGTGGTCGACCCCCGGCACGTCACCACGCTGGGCGAGGGCTGGACGCCGCTGCTGCGCGCCCCGGCGTACGGCGCCCGGATCGGCGTCCCGGACCTGATCGTGAAGGACGAGGGGCTGACCCCGACCGGCTCGTTCAAGGCGCGGGGGGCGGCCGTCGGAGTGAGCCGGGCCAGGGAGCTGGGCGCGACCCGGATCGCCATGCCGACCAACGGCAACGCGGGCGCGGCCTGGGCGACGTACGCGGCCCGGGCCGGGATCGGGGCGACCATCGCCATGCCGCTGGACGCGCCGGCGATCTGCCGCCGCGAGGTGCTGGCCGCCGGCGCCGACCTGCGCCTGGTCGACGGGCTGATCAGCGACGCGGGCCGGCACATCGCCGCGCTGGTGGCGTCCTCCGGTGGCGCGGTCTTCGACGCCGGCACGCTGCGCGAGCCCTACCGGTTGGAGGGCAAGAAGACGATGGGGTACGAGATCGTCGAGCAGCTCGGCTGGCAGGTCCCCGACGTGATCATCTACCCGACCGGCGGCGGGGTGGGGCTGATCGCCATCCACAAGGCGATGCAGGAGCTGCGCGGGCTGGGCTGGATCGGCGACCGACTACCCCGCCTGGTGGCGGTCCAGTCGACCGGCTGCGCACCGATCGTCCGGGCCTTCGCCGCCGGCGACGAGCGGGCCGAGCCGTGGGCGGACGCCCGCACGGTGGCGTTCGGCATCACCGTGCCGGCGCCGCTGGGCGACGAGCTGATCCTGGCCGCGCTGCGCGCCAGCGCCGGCACGGCGATCGCCGTCGACGACGCGGAGATCCTGGCCGACCTGCGGGACTTCGGCGCCGACGAGGGGCTGCTGCTCTGCCCTGAGGGGGCCGCGTGCCTGACCGCCGCCCGGCACCTGCGCGCCGGCGGGTGGATCCGGGCCGACGAGCGGGTGGTGGTGCTGAACACGGGCGCGGGCCTGAAGCACCCGGAGACGGTGGACGTCTCGGCGGTGCCCGTGGTGGCCTGACCGGGCCCGCGGATCAGGCGGTGGGCGGCTCGTCCGCGCCGGCCGCCTCCGCCGCTTCGGCCTCCTCCTTCGTCCGGTGCACCGCCTGGTCGGCGTGCTCCGGCGGGCCGTACACGGTGTAGAGGACCAGCGGGTTCGGGCCGGTGTTGACGAAGTTGTGCTTCGTACCGGCCGGCACCACCACCAGGTCCCCCTGGGCGACCTCCTTCTTCTCGCCGGCGACCCGGGCCTCGCCGGTGCCGCTGACGAACGTCAGGATCTGGTCGATTCCGTCGTGGACCTCCTCCCCGATCTCCCCGCCGGGCGGGATGGTCATGATCACCAACTGGGTGTGCTCGCCGGTCCACAGCACCCGCCGGAAGTCGGGGCTCTTCTCGGCCACGGTCGCGATCGTGTAATGCTCCATGGCGCGCACATACCCGGTGCCGGCGCGCGTCACGCCGGTAACCCCAGATGGTGGAATTCGCCACTCTCCGGAGGTTTGGACCCCGCCGCACCGGGCATCGACAGCATCGACCGGCCCGCCCGGCCGGTCGAGCCAAGTCCCCGCTGGCGTACCGCCGGATGGCTGCGATGGTGGGAGACGGCCGGAGCGCGGCGACGTTACGACCTCAGGGTCGGGGCGGCGCCGTGCGCCCGTCTCCGCCGGCCCGCCGGCGTCGTTCAGTCGTCGAGCACCGGCTGCCCGCCGGAGCAGCGCACCTTCAGCTCCGCCCGGCCGTCCGGCCCGACGAACCGGACCTTCGCCTCGTGGCCGGGCCCCCGCTCGACCTCGCCCTCCCGGTAACCCGGCGCCGGGGTCCAGGTGACCAGCCACACGCCGGCCGGCCCGCACTCGGCGACCGCGCTGCCGCCCCGCACCGCGAACTGCCGGCTCGCGCGGGGGCCGCCGTGCCGCCCGTCGGGGCGGGGCTGGCGGACGGGGACGCGACGGGCCCGACGTGGCGGGCGACGGCGCGGGTGAGGCGAGGTCCTCGGCGACGTCCCGGGCGCTGCGCACCCGCCGGGCGTACCGGTGATGCTGTCCCCGATCAGCCGGATCGCGGCCAGCCCGACGACGGTGGCCACCGCGACGGCGACCAGCCAACCGGTGACGGCGAGGAGCGGGTGACGGCCCATGCCCCGACTATCCCCGATCCCACGTTACGGCCGGCACCGGGCAACCCTAAGGGACGGTTAACGGGCTCGGGCCCGCGACGGCCGAGGGGCTAGCCTGCGTGCGTGCCCCGCCTGCTGCTCATCGAGGACGACCTGACGATCCGGACGCCGCTGGTGCGGGCGCTGCGCGAGCGGGGGCACGCGGTGGCCGCCGCGTCCACCGCGCTGGACGGCCTGCGCGACGCCCTCGACGAACGGCCCGACCTGGTCGTGCTCGACCTCGGGCTGCCCGACCTGGACGGCCGGGAGCTGCTGCGGATGCTGCGCGCGGTCAGCGCCGTGCCGGTCATCGTGGCCACCGCGCGGGACGACGAGACGGAGATCGTCCGGGTCCTCGACGCCGGCGCCGACGACTACGTGGTCAAGCCGTTCACCGCCGCCCAGTTGGACGCCCGGGTCCGGGCGGTGCTGCGCCGGGCGGCCGCCACCGCCGAGGGCGACCCGGCCCTGGTCGTCGCCGGGCTGCGGGTGGACCCCCGGTCCCGGCAGGTCACCCTGGACGGGGTCGCGGTGGAGCTGACGCCCCGGGAGTTCGACCTGCTGCACCACCTCGCCGCGCGGGCGGGCCAGGTGGTGACCAAACGGGAGCTGCTCACCGAGGTCTGGCACATCCCGTACGGCGGGGCCGACAAGACCGTCGACGTGCACCTGTCCTGGCTGCGCCGAAAGCTCGGCGAGAGCGCCCAGCGCCCCCGCTACCTGCACACGGTGCGCGGCGTCGGCGTACGGCTCGCCGCCCCCGGGGACGCCGGATGAGGCGCCGGCTGGCGCTGCTCGTCGCGGCGGTCAGCGTACTCATCCTCACCGCCTTCCTGGCGCCGCTGGCGCTGCTGGTGCGGACGGTGGCCGCCGACCGGGCCACGGTCCGGGCCACCGCCGACGCGCAGAGCCTCGCCCCGGTGGTCGGCGCCGCCGACCCGGCGACGGTCCGGCTGACCGTCGAGCGGCTCGCCGCGGACTCGGGCCACCCGGTGACGGTCTTCCTGCCCGACGGCACCGTGCTCGGCGCGCCCGCCCCCCGGACGCCCGCGGTGGCGCTGGCCGCGCGCGGGGAGAGCCTGACCGTCGGCGGCGACGACGGCCGTGAGGTGGTGATCGCGGTGCGGGGACGCCCCGACGGTACGGCCGTGATCCGTACCGTGGTGCCGCGGGCCAAGCTGACCGCCGGGGTGGCCCGGGCGTGGCTGGTGCTCGCCGCGCTCGGGGTGCTGCTGGTGCTGGTCGGGCTCGCGGTGGCCGATCGGCTGGCCCGGACCCTGGTCCGGCCGATCGCCGAGCTGTCCCGGGTGTCCCACCGGCTGGCCAACGCCGAGCTGGACGCCCGGGTCACGCCGGCCGGTTCGCCGGAGCTGCGGGAGGTCGCCGGCGCGCTCAACCACCTGGCCGGGCGCATCCAGGAGTTGCTCCACGACGAACGGGAGCAGGTGGCGGACCTGTCCCACCGGCTGCGTACGCCGCTGACCGCGCTGCGGCTGGAGGCGGAGTCGCTGCGCGACCCGGACGACGCGGTCCGGATGACCGCCGCCGTCGACGGGCTGGAGCGGGCGGTGACCGGGCTGATCCGCCAGGCGCGCTGGCGCCGCTCGACGTCCGCCCCGGCCCGCTGTGACGCCGCCGGGGTGGTCGGCGAACGGGTGGCCTTCTGGTCGGTGCTCGCCGAGGAGACCGGCCGGGAGGTGACGCTCGACCTGGCCCCGTGCCCGCTGCCGGTCCGGGCACCCGCCGACGAGCTGGCGGCGGCGGTGGACGCGCTGCTCGGCAACGTCTTCGCGCACACCCCTGACGGCACCCCGTTCACGGTCGCCCTGGAGGCCGCGGCCGGGCAGGTCGTCCTGACCGTCGCCGACGACGGGCCGGGGCTGCCTCCCGACGCCCTGCGCCGGGGGGCCAGCACCGCCGGCTCCACGGGGCTGGGCCTGGACATCGCCCGCCGGGCGGCGCAGGCCAGCGGCGGGCGGCTGGAGCTGCACGCGGGCCTGCGCGGCGGCGCGCGGGTGCTGCTGCGGCTGGGCCGCGCCGAGGACTGACGCGGCCGGGTGTCCCGCCGGAGGCTGTCCCGTCCGTGCGGGCAGCTCCACAGGAGGGGCAGCTCGACGACGCGACCTGGTCGCGTATTGCGGGCCGGTTCGTGGCCTCCACAGGGCACGGTCACCCTGGGCCGGCGACCGGCGTACGGGGGCCCGGCGAGCCTTAACGGCGCCTTCACCGACGGACAGCGCGGCGCTATCCGCGTCCGGCCGATCCTCGGAAGCACAACACAGAGCACCACCGAGGAAAGGCGGCAACCATGAGGCGCAATTCCCTGATCCTGGCGGCGGTCGGCGGCGCGGCCGCGCTGGCGGTCACCGGCGCGGCGCTCGGCGTCGGCGCGGCGGACCGCACCGGCCGCCCGGCCGGCGGCGCGGCCCTGACGGCGGTCGCCGCGACGTCGGACGACAGGCCGGCCGGCGACGATCGGTCCACCACCGCGACGACCGGCGCGCCGGCAGCCGGTCAGGTGACCCGGGACCGGGCGGGCCGGATCGCGCTCGACGCCGTGGGCCAGGGCCGGATCGTCAAGATCGAAGCCGAGTCGGAGCACGCCCGTTCGGTGTGGCGGGTGGACATCGTGGCCGGCAGCAGGACGTACGAGGTCGACGTCGACCGGTCCACCGGCGCGGTCGGCCGGGTCAGGCAGGAGGCGGCCGACGACCGGCGTGGCGGCGGCTCCGACGACCGCCCCGGCGCCGACCACCGCCGCGGCAGCGGCGCTCGCGACGACCATCCGAGCGCCGACGACCACGGCGGCAGCCGACCGGCCCGCCCGCTTCGCCGATCTTGCACTTAGGGCCCGCAGTACGGGCGTTTTGCTCGGTTTGCCGGGGCCACAAGTGCAAGATCGCGGGATCGGGTGGGGTGCGTCAGCCGTCCCGGTGCAGCCAGGTGAGCAGGTCCGGCGGGGCGAGGGCGGCGGTGCGCCGCCGGTAGCGGGCCAGCGTCTCCGCGTCCAGCAACTCGGGGCCCTGGCCGGAGCCGCCGCGCCGGAAGAAGGCGGACCGGTCCTTGAGCACACCCGCCGGGTCCGGGGCGAGCTGGTCCGCCCGCCGGCGCATCCGCTCGAAGGTGGCGGCCTCCACCAGTTCCGGCCAGCGCGCCTCGGGCACGTCGATGCCGAACCGGTGCGCCAGGGCGCGCATCTGCCCGGGCAGGTCGGCGACCAGGTCGTCGTAGTGCACGAGCGTGACGTTCGGCTGGTCGCGGCGGGACCAGGCGTCCGTCAGGTGCCAGAGCACCCCGGGCAGCGAGTCCAGCTCCTCGCGCGGGTCGGCCTCGCGGTCCACCCAGCGCGGCAGCCACTCCGCCAGGGGCGTACGCGGGCCGGGCGGCCCCTCCGGCTTCGGCTGACCGGTCAACTCCGCCATCCGCACCCGGTCCAGGTTGCCGGCCTGGTGCCAGAGGGAGACCGCCATGTCCAGCGGGTGGCGGGCCACCACCACGTAGTGTGCCCGGGGGTCGAGCGGGACGCCGTCGAGCGGAGTGTGCGTCTTGACGAACCGGCGGTGCGGCTGCGCGGCGAGCCGGGCGTACACCTCGTCGCGGGGCTCCACCAGCCAGTCGAGCCACGGCGACAGCCGCGGCAGCGGGGCCGGCAGGTCGGGCGTGCCGAGCACCAGCAGGGCGCAGATCATCTGCATCCAGGTGGTGCCGCTCTTCGACCGGGTGCTGATGACGATGTCGCCGTCGCGGAACGGGAAGCCGAGCCAGCGCGCGCTGTCCTCGTCCGGGGAGCGGTAACGGTACGGGGCCTCGGGCATCCGGGGATGGTAACCACGGGGCCGCCAGCCCGGCGCGGCATTTCCGGCAAACCCTGTGTCCGGCGTCGATCCGGTCGGTACGCTGAAGTATGGTGCCCGCCCACGGGGGCCGGGTGGCGGAACCGGTCTACCGCCCCGTCCTCGCCAGCCGACGGGGCGAGCTCGAGGCACTGTGCCATCTCGACGGTGCCACGGCACCCCTGCTCGCTCCGGTTTTCGACGTGTCCACGGTGGATCCCTCCATTCCGGACGCTCTCGCTCGGCTGCCGGCCGGCCTCGTGCCGGCGGTCGACGTGACCGCGCTGCCCGACGGGCCGGAGGGCGACCTGCACCGGTGGGGCGTACCGCTGGTGCCCGTGGCGGGTCTCGCGGACAGCGACCACCGGCTCGTGGCGCACGGCCTGGCGGCGCGGGCGTACGGCGGGCGGATGGTGGTGCGGCTGCGGGCCGGGCGGGACCGCTGCGGACCGGACGCGGCGACGGACGCGGTGGAGCGCATCTGGCGGCTCACCCGGCTGGTGCCGGAGCAGTGCGAACTGCTGGTCGACCTCGGGGACGTCTGCTGCGCGGCCGACGTACGGCAGGCCGAGCCGCGCGTCCGGCGGCTAACGGACTGGGCCCGGCGGCACGCCTGGCGGACGGTGACGGTGGCCGCCGGCGGGCTGCCGCCGACGCTGTCGCGGCTCCCCACCGACGAGCCGGTACGCCTGGAGCGCTGGGACTGGCTGCTCTGGCGGCGGCTGGCCGACCTCGACGTCGGGTACGGCGACTACGGGGTCGGCTGCGCGGTGCCGGGTGCGGACTCGGCCGGGGACCGGCTGCCCACCGTCCGGTACACCACGGACGACGCGTGGTGGGTGTACCGCTGGTCGCGGCGCGGCGGCCGGGGCGACGACCGGGTGACCGACCTGTGCCGGACGCTGGTGGCGGCACCGCACTGGCCGGTGGACGGGGCCGCCTTCTCCTGGGGCGACCACGAGATCGTGCGCCGGGCCCGCCGGGTGGTCGGGGCGGGGCACAGCACGAACTGGGCGGCATGGAGCACGTCCCACCATCTGGCGCACGTGCTGCGCGCGCTGGCGGTCCCGACGTGGGAGGACCGTCCGGGGCCGTGGCGTAACGAGCGCGGCCGAGCCGCCCGGTCCCACCGCGGCGGCGAGTCCCGGCGGGCGGGCTGATCGCTACTCCTGGCCCCGCCACTGGCGGGACTCATCGCTACTGCTTCTCGGTGAAGCCGAACTGCACGATCCCCTCGTCGTCGACGGTGGCGTCGACGGAGCTGTCGTTGAGCAGTTCGGCGGCGTCCGAGTCGAGGAAGATCCGGGCGCCCTGGGTGTCCACCACCTGGTCACCCTGCGTCGGCTCGGCCACCAGCTCGATGGTCAGTGAGCCGGCCTCGGTGTCCGCCGCGATCCGCAGCCCGCCGGCATCGGCGACGTCCTCCTGGTTGGCCAGATCTCGGATCACCAGCACGGCGTTGTCGGTCATGGTCAGCATGATGGGACTCCTCGTCGGTCGGATCGCGGTCGGCGCAACCGGGCTGGGCCCGCGTACGGGCTCGCCGGGCAGGCTACGCGGCGAAACGGTCGCCTCCGCACGAAACAGGGCAGGTCGAACGCCCCTCTCTGCCTACGGTGCCCCCTGCCGGGGCATCCGTCAAATAGTGACCGGTCGACGGGACGGGGAGCCGCGGTACCGCCCGAACCGCCCCCGACCTGCCCGGACGCCTCTAGGCTGGACCGATGGCCGACCCGCGCCGACGGGGGCGCGACACCCGCCGGCTGATCACCGACAGGGCCGCGGCCGTCCTGACACCCTCCGCCGATCCGGCGGCCGGTCCGGTGACGGCCGACCGGCTCGACGGCTGACCCCGCCACCCCGGTCCGGCAGAAACTTTCGGCCGTCAGGATTTCCCGGCAGAAAGCTCCGTGGCAGCATCAGTCCATGCATCGTCGCCTCTTTCCCCGGGCGGTCGCCCTGGCCGCGCTGGTCGCGGCCGCGGCCACGGCCGGCGCGCCCACCGCGACCGCCGAGGCGCCCACCCCCGCGCTCACGCGGCTCAACGCGACCATCGACGCGATCCTGGCCGACTCCCGGCTCGCCGGTGCGCAGGCGGGCGTGGTGGTGGTCGGCACCGCGACCGGGGAGACCCTGTACCACCGGAACGGCGAGCGCCGGCTCGTCCCCGCCTCCGGCACCAAGCTGCTGACCTCGACGGCGGCCCTGGCGCTGCTCGGCCCGGGCCACCGGTTCACCACCGACGTGAGCACCGACGGGCAGCGCCGGGCAGGGCTGCTCACCGGGGACCTCTACCTGCGCGGGGGCGGCGACCCCACGATGCTCGCCGCCGACTACGACGAGCTCGCCGCGCAGGTCGCCGCCGCCGGCGTACGGGTGGTGACCGGCGACCTGGTCGCCGACGACACCCGCTACGACGGCACCCGGCTGGGCCCGGACTGGGCGTGGGACGACGAGTCGTACTACTACGCCGCCCAGGTCTCCGCGCTGACCGTCGCCCCGGACACCGACTACGACGCGGGCACCGTGATCGTGCACGCCGCCCCGGCCGCCACGGCCGGCGGCCGGCCGGTGGTCACCATGACGTCGCCGACACCGGCATGGGCACCGGCACCCTGCGCCAGCGGGACGGCTCCGGGTTGTCCCGGCGGAACATGATCCCGGCGGCCCAGTTCGCCGCGCTGCTGCACGCCGTGCGCTCCGAGCCCTGGTTCGACGCCTGGTACGCCGCGCTGCCGGTGGCGGGCAACGCCGACCGCTTCGTCGGCGGGACGCTGCGCAGCCGGATGCGGGGCACCCCGGCGGCCGGCAACGTGCACGCCAAGACGGGCAGCCTGACCGGCGTGTCCAGCCTCTCCGGGTACGTCACCGCCGCCGACGGCCACCTGCTCGCGTTCTCCGTCGTGCTGAACAACTACGTCGCGTCCTCGGTGAAGGGGCTGGAGGACCAGATCGCGATCGCGCTGGCGCCGTACGACGGGCGGAGCGCGGGCGCGGCGCGGGTGGCGCCGCCGACGGCGCCCGAGACGCCGCGGACGCCCGAGGGCGTCGAGTGCTCCTGGGTCAAGCCGAGCCTCTGCTGACCTGCCCGGGCCCCTTCCGGGTGCGGAGGAAGGGGCCCGGGTCCTGGGGCGCCGCGGCGGGCCCGCACCGGGTACGCGGGCCCGTCGTGGTGGCGCTCAGGCGCCCGGACGCTCCGGTGCGGGCGGCAGCGCCGCCGGGTCGCCCCGCTCGATCAGCGCGTCGATCTCGGCCGTCCGCAGCCCGTGCAGCGCCAGCACCCGCCGGCCCCATCGGTGCAGCCGGCACGGGTGCGGGCTGGCGTCGTTGCGGCAGATCGTCCCGCCGGACCAGCGCCGCGGCGCGTGCACGACCACCGCCCGCACGGCGAACTGCGCGTCCTCCACCGTCACGTACGGCGGCAGCGGAATCTCCCGCAGCGTCTCGCCCTGCTTCTGGCCGGGACGCGCCGGGCTGACGGGACGGACGGTACGGGCGCCGGTGCGGCTCATCGGAAGGACCTCCACAGGGGACGGACGGACCGGAACAGCGCGAACGTACGGCGGCTTCCGGTCGCGGCGACGGACAAACTGTCCCGCGGCCCGACGCGCACCGGCCGCCGCGGGGCCGCCCCGCGACTGGCCCGGTCAGCCGACCCGGAAGCCGAGCGCCTGGGCCAGTACGACCGCCTGCTCGGCGTCGATCCGCGCGCCGGCCCGCTCGACCACGGTCGGATCGAGCGCGGTGAGGTCGCTGCCGCGCAGGTCCGCGCCGCCGAGCCGGCACCCGTGCAGCTGCGCTCCCGACAGGTCGACGCCGGTGACCGTGGCGCCCGTCAGGTTGGCCGCCGTCAGGTCCACCTCGCGCATCCGTACGTCGGTGAGGCGCGCCCCGCGCAGGTCGGCGCCCGGCAGGACCGCGAACGACCAGTCCCCGCCGTCGATGCGCAGCGGGCGCAGGTCGCACTGGGCGAAGCTGCTGCCGACCAGCTTGCAGCCGGTGAGCTCGGCCTCGAAGAAGTTGCACCGCTTGAAGGCGCAGCGGGCGAAGGCCGAGTCGGTGTGCCGGGAGGCATTGAACGCCACGTTGCCGAAGGTGCAGTCGGTGAAGACCGCTCCCCGGCTGACCGCCTCGGTCAGGTCGACGTGGAAGAACTCGCAGCGGACGAAGTGGCGGTCGGCCAACTCCTCGCCGTACCAGTCCTCGTGGCGGAACGTGACGTCCTCGATCGGCTCGCGCATCGGCCCAGGCTAGTGGCGCCACCGGCGCCGGCGGCTCTTCCGTCCGGGGCGTACCGGCTAGTAGGTTTTTCCGGGTGAGCGTCGCACGCAGCATCGACCCGGACCGTATCGGCTTCGACCCCGCCCGGCTGGGGCGGATCGACGAGCACTTCCGCAGGTACGTCGACGACGGCCGGCTCGCCGGGTGGCAGATCGTGGTCACCCACCGCGGTGAGATCGCCCACTCCTCGACGTACGGGATGCGCGACCTGGAGGCCGGCGCGCCGGTCGAGCAGGACACCCTCTGGCGCATCTACTCGATGACCAAGCCCGTCACCTCCGTCGCGGCGATGATGCTGTGGGAGGAGGGCCGGATCGAGCTGACCGACCCGATCAGCCGCTATCTCCCCGAGTTCGCCGACGTCCGGGTCTACGACAGGGGCTCGGTGCTCAAGCCGTACACGGTGCCGGCGGTCGAGCCGATCCGGATCTGGCACCTGCTCACCCACACCTCCGGCCTGACGTACGGCTTCGCCCAGGTCTCCGTGGTCGACGGCCTGTACCGGGCGGCCGGCTACGACCTCGGCGTGCCCGCCGGGGCCGACCTGGCCGCCGCCTCGCAGGGGCTGGCCCGGCTGCCGCTGCTGTTCCAGCCCGGCACCAGCTGGAACTACAGCGTCTCCACGGACGTGCTCGGCCGGCTGGTCGAGGTGGTCTCCGGGCAGCGGCTGGACGAGTTCTTCGCCGAGCGGATCTTCCGCCCGCTGGGCATGACGGACACCCGCTGGTGGGTCGACGAGGCGGACGCCAAGCGGCTGGCCGCCCTGTACGCCCCGCACCCGGCGACCGGCAAGGCGTTCCGGGCCGACACGATCGGCCGGGCCGCGCTGGCCGAGCCGACGTGGCACTCCGGCGGGGGCGGCCTGATCTCCACGGCCGCCGACTACCACCGCTTCACGCAGATGCTGCTGCGCGGCGGCGAGCTGGACGGCGTACGGCTGCTCGGCCCGCGCACGGTGCGCTTCATGACCCGCAACCACCTGCCCGACGGGCGCGACCTGGCCTCGTTCTCCCCCGAGGGCTTCTCCGAGACGGTGCTGGACGGCATCGGGTTCGGCCTCGGCTTCGCGGTGGTGCAGGACCCGGTCCCGGCCCGGGTGCCGAGCAGCGTCGGCGAGTACTACTGGGGCGGCCTGGCCTCGACCGCGTTCTGGGTCGATCCGGTGGAGGAGGTGACGGCGCTGCTGTTCACCCAGCTCATGCCGTCGAGCACGTACCCGCTGCGGTCCCAGCTTCGCCAGCTCGTCTACTCCGCCCTGGTCGACTGACCCTCTTCTTCGTCCGGCCGGGCGGCGGCCCCCGGCGGGGATCGCCGTTCGCGCCCGAGGCCCCGGCCCACTTCATAGCCTGGGAGGCGGGCGACGTCGGGCCGGGCCCGACCGGGCGCGGGAGGCGGTCAGGTGAGCGACATCGTGGTGTTCGGTGCCGGAGGCACGGCGGGTTCGCGGATCACCGCCGAGGCGGTGAGCCGGGGCCACCGGGTGACCGCGGCGGTGCGCCGCCCGGAGGCGACGAACTACCTGCCGGCCGGCGTCCGGGTGGTCACCGGGGACGCCACCTCCGACCGCAGTGTGCGGGAGCTGGCCCCGGAGGCGGACGTGATGGTGGTGGCGATCGGCGGCGGCGACCGGTCGCTCTGGCGGGAGGCCGCGGAAACCCTGGTCACGGTGCTGCGGGACCAGCCGAATCCGCCCCGGATCATCCACGTCGGTGGCGGGTCGACCCTGCTGACGCCGAAGGGCACCCCATACCTGGAGGAGCCGGACTTCCCGGAGGAGTACCGGGACTCGGCGCTCGGCCAGGCCGACGCGCTGGCCCTGTACCGTTCGTCGGCCGACGGCGTGACCTGGACGTACGTCGCCCCGCCGCCGCTGGAGTTCCATCCGGGCGAGCGCACCGGCCACTACCGCACCGGCACCGACCGGCCGGTCACGGACGCGCAGGGCCGGTCGGTGCTCAGCTACGAGGACCTGGCCGTCGCCGTCGTCGACGAGATCGAGCACCCGCGCTTCGAGAACATGCGCTTCACCGCCGCGTACTGAGGCGCGGCCGTCAGTCGGCGCTCTTCAGCCGGCGTTCTTCGGTCGGCGCTCTCCGGTCGGCGCTTCTCAGTCGGCGCTCCTCGGTCGGCGCTTCTCACTCGGCGCTCCTCGGTCGGCGCTTCTCACTCGGCGCTCCTCGGTCGGCGCTTCTCACTCGGCGCTCTTCGGTCGGCGCTTCTCACTCGGCGCTCTTCGGTCGGCGCTTCTCACTCGGCGCTCTTCGGTCGGCGCTTCTCAGTCGGCGCTCTTCGGTCGGCGCTTCTCAGCCGGCGAGGCGGGCCGGGAAGCCGCCGGTGGCCACCGGCCCCCAGCTGTCGATGGTGACCCGGATCAGCGACTTGCCCTGGCGCACCATCGCCTCCCGGTACTCGTCCCAGTCCGGGTGCTCCCCGGAGACACCGCGGAAGTACTCCACGAGCGGCTCCAGCGCCTCGGGCAGGTCCAACACCTCGGCGGTGCCGTAGACCTGCACCCACGGGCCGTTCCACTCGTCCGACAGCACGCAGGCCGAGACAAACGGGTCCCGCCGGATGTTCGCCACCTTGGCCCGCTCCGGATAGGTGGAGATCACCAGGCGGCCCTCGGCGTCGACACCGCCGGTGACCGGGGAGGACTGGGGTCGGCCGTCGGACCGGGTCGTCGTGAGCACCACCCGGTGCCGGGGGCGGAGGAACTCGATCAGAGCCGCCCGGTCGACCCGGGTGTTGCTCGCGATGCTGCGTGCCATCACCCGTTTCTACCAGCAGACACCGGTCGCCGGCCTCAGCGCTGCCCCGTAGCGGCCTCAGCGCTGCCCCGTGGCGGCCCGGCCCGTGGGCTGGGCGGGCACCCGGGGGCGGGCGGCCGGACGCCACGCGCGGCCGTTGGCGTAGATGACCCGGAAGCCCAGGTACGCCGCCAGCGGCGCCCAGTGCGCCGAGCCCATCCGCAGCTCGGCGGCGTTGTGCCGCTGCCCGTTGGCGAGCACGTCGAGCAGCACCGTCTCGAACGCGGCCGACTCCACCCAGTCGACCTCCCGGGTGAACCCGCAGACCAGCGCCGCCCCGGTCACGTCGAGGAACTCGCGCAGCGCGGCGTCGGACGCCCGCAGCACCGAGCAACTGCCGAAGTAGAGCCGGCGACCCTCGCAGCGGCCGGCCATCAGGTCGGCGACGTCGGCCAGCTCGACCGAGTCCCAGTCGGTGAGGCGGAGCCGGCTCGGCTCGCCGTGCATGGCGAAGAAGCCGACCCGGTAGTCGGCGTACTGCCTGAGCAGCCAGCGGTCGAGGAAGTAGAACAGCTCGTCCCGGGTCGCGGCGTCCTTGTGGATGAAGCGGATCTTTCCCAGCCGTTCCAGCAGCTCCAGCGTCGGTAGGACCGAGCCCCGCTCGTTGAGGTCGCGGTGCCACTGCCCCTCGACACAGAACACCCCACCCCGTGCCACGCCCACCTCCCCGAGCCCGACGCCGACGTTACCGCCGCCGGCTGGACCGGCCACAGTCACCCTCCGTCGAATTCAGGTGACGTTTCCGCCGCGGCGCGCCGCCCGTCCCGTCTCGTCACCTTTTCCCCGTCCGCCCGCGGCTGGCAGGCTTGCCGGATGGGCGACGGCAAGGACTGGTACGACTGGCGCCTCCCCTACGCCGATCCCGGTTCGCCGCTGGCACGCCGGCTGCGGCTGGTCCAGCGGCACATCGCGAGCTGGCTCGACGAGCGGCCGGACGCCTCGCTGTCGGTGGTCAGCGTCTGCGCCGGCCAGGGGCACGACCTGCTGGGCGTCCCTGGCCGCGCGGCCAGCCGACGCGCGGCGGGTGCGGGCCCGGCTGATCGAGTACGACCCGCGCAACGTGGCGGCGGCCCGGGCCAGGGTGGCCGCCGAGCGGCTGGACGGCGTGACGGTCGTCCGGGCAGACGCCGGTGACCCGGCCTCCTACGCGGGGGCGGTGCCTGTCGATCTCGTCCTGCTGGCCGGGGACCTGGGCAACATCAGCGACGCCGACGCCCGGACGACGATCGGCGCCCTGCCGGAGCTGTGCGCTCCCGAGGCCACGGTGATCTGGACCAGGACCCGACGGGCGCCGGACCTGACGCCGGCGATCAGGGCCTGGCTGGCCGAGGCCGGGTTCGCCGAGCATGCCTTCCACGCACCGGAGGCCCCCCACCCACCCACCCCACCCCACCCCACCCCACCCCACCCCCACCCCACCCCACCCCCACCCCCACCCCCACCCCCACCCCCACCCCCAGCGATCTTGCACTTCTGGCCCCGGCAAATCCGGCGAACAACCCATTTGCAGGGCCGAAAGTGCAAGATCGCGCACGGGTCACTCCGCATGCTCGGGCGAGGTGACAGGCTGCGGTGGCGGGGTCGCGACAGGTGAGTGAATCTCTTACGCTGGGCGGGCTTGGACGGCGGGGAGGCGACGGTGCTCGGTCGGGACCTGGATGACGCCGAACGATGGGTGGCCGACTGGTCGGCCTCGATCTCCGAGCGCGCCGAACGGGCCCGACGGCTGGCCGAGCGCGTCGCGGAGCTCATCGGCAGCGCCGAGGCGGCCGGCGGCCTGGTCGAGGTGCGGGTCGACAGCGGCGGCGCCCTGGTCGCGCTGCACCTGGACGACCGGCTCACCGGCTGGCCGGCGGCCCGCGTCGAGCGGGAGATCATGACCGCGCTGCGCCGGGCACAGGCCGGGCTGACCGACCGGGTCGCCGCTGCGGTGGCGGACACCGTCGGCGCCGACTCCGAGACGGGCCGGGCCGTCCTCGACGGGTACGACCGTCGCTTCCCCGCCCCCGACGACGGCTCCCCCGGGGCGCGCGGTGCCCGGTGACCCGGCCCTGGAGGTCACCCCGCAGGCGCTGACCGGGCACGCCGCCAGCCTGGACCGGATCGGCGGCACGGTGCGGCAGGCCATCGGGGCGGCCGGCGGCGTACGGCTGGGCGGGCAGGCGTACGGGCAGTTGTGCGCGGCGTTCCCGGCGATGTTGGAGCCACTGCACGATCTGGCCGAGCGGGTGCTGCGCGAGGCGCGCGACGCGCTGGACGAGACCGCTGACGGCGTGCGCGCGGCCGCGGCCCGGTACGACGGCAGCGACCAGCGGGCCGCCCACCGGCTCGGCGCGCCGCGATGACCGCGCCCCCGCCGCGGAGGGCCGTCGCCCCGGCGGCCCGGCCGCCCCGGTGACCGCGCCGAACCCGCTGGTCGCCCAGCGGGTCGACAGCACCACCGGCTGGTCCGGCGTGGGGCTGGCCGAGGACGTCGAGCTGCTGGTCCAGGCTTTCCGCAGCGGCTCCTGGATCGACGGCGCGATCGGCGGTTTCGCCGCCGGCCTGGACGCCCTGGCCGTCGTGGTCGACCCGCTCGGCCAGCTCGTCTCGTGGGGTGTGGCCTGGCTGATCGAGCACTTCAAGCCGCTCTCGGACGCGCTGGACTGGCTGGCCGGCGACCCCGACCAGGTCGAGGCGTACGCCGGCACCTGGTCCAACGTCGCGGCCGCGCTGCGCTCCTCGGCGGCCGACCTGGATGCGGCCGTGGCCGCCGACCTGGCAACCTGGTCAGGCGGGGCCGCGACCGCGTACCGGGCGCACGCCGGGCGGCAGCGCGGGGCGCTGACCACAATGGCCGCCGGGGCCGACGCCCTGGCGGTCGTCACCACCGGCACGGGGCTGGTGGTCGCGCTGGTCCGGGAGCTCGTCCGCGACCTGATCGCCGACTTCGTCTCGGTGCTCGCCGTACGGCTGTGGGAGTGGCTGGCCATTGCCGGCGGCACCCTCGGCGCCGGCACGCCCTGGGTGGTCGCCCAGGTCTCCACGCTGGCCGCGCGCTGGGCGGCGAAGATCGCCCGACTGCTCACCGGGCTGATTGGGAGCTTGCGCCGGGTCGCTCCGATGCTGCGCCGGCTGAACGGCGTACTGGGGCGGCTGGAAGCGGAGCTGCGCCGCCTCGCCCGCCACGACCCCACCACCCCACCGCCGGCCCCGCCCCGGCGCACCGGAGATCTGCACTCCCGCGCAGGCACGCTCAGCAACCGCGAGGTGATGGACGCGGGCGGACCGCCCTTGCCCATGTCCAGAGAAACGATCGACCACTACGCGCGCCTGGCGGGGGTGGACCTCGACGGCGTCGACGTCCAGGTCGTCACGATGCCTGATGACATCACGTACCTCGACTTCACCGGCGCGATCGCGCGGACGGACCCGCTGGGCGTCCAGCTTGGCCCCGCGGCCTTCCAGGACGAGGAGACGCTGGTCAGGACGCTCGCCCATGAGAGGGTCCACGTTGAGCAGTACCGGCAGGGCCGTGTGGACTCGGTCACCGGCCCTCTGGAGGACGAGGCGTATGCCGCCGAGGAAGCGTTCGTCGACAACTGGCGGAGGAGTCAGCATGGATAGCCCAGAGGTATCGCGGCTCGTCGTCGACGCCGTGCACCGACTGTCCGGGCGGCCGTGGGTATTCGCCTCCGGCGTCCTCGAAGGTGCGCCACTGCGCATCGGGGACCGGGTGACGATCGAGAGCGACCAGGCGACGCTCGCCGCCACGGTCGAGACCGTGGAGCTGCACGGCCGCCCCGGGCTGGTGACGATCGCGGTCGCAGGCGACCTCGCATACGCCGTCAAGCCGGGCTCTGTCATCTCCCGGCGCGTTTGATCCACACCATGTCGGCGGTATGGCGGTATCGAGACGCCCTTGACACCCCGATTTCGGCGACATGGCGGCAACCACCGGGCCTGCCGGCCGGGGCGGCGACGCCCGGGACCTGCGCCGGGAGCTGGCCCGCGTCGGCGTGGTGGTGCGGGACGAGGAGAAGCGGCAGTACTGGCGGCTGACCCGCGGCGGCACCGCTTCGGCCCGGAGCGGCCACCCGTACGGCTGATCCTGCGTCCAGTGATCTTGTTGCTGCTCGCGGGCCTCGATACGCTCCCGGCCGGTCATCCACGAAAGACCATTGTGAACGCTCCTGTCACCGCCCAGCGCTCGTGGGTCGTCGCCCTGCTGCTGTGCTTCTTTTTCGGCGTCATCGGGGTGCACCGCTTCTACGTCGGCAAGGTCGGCACCGGCATCCTGCAGATCATCACCTTCGGGGGCCTCGGCCTCTGGACGCTGATCGACTTCATCGTGATCCTCGTCGGCGGCTTCCGCGACAAGCAGGGCCAGCCGCTCGCCCGGTGACGACCGGGTGACGCGGGTGCGGGCCGGGATCGTCGATCCCGGCCCGCACCGTCGTCGCGGGGCGGCTTCAGAAGTGGTACGCCGTGTGGTACTCGGGCACCAGCACCCGGCTGCGCGGGGACGCCTCGCGCACCGCGGCGACCAGGGCGTCGAGCCGCTGCCGGTCGTTGGGGGCGACGGTCGGCGGGTTGGTCAGCGGCGTCTCGAAGTTGTCCCAGTGCACCGGCACCACGACCCTCGGGTAGTCGAGGGCGGCCATCAGCCGGGGCACGTAGTCGGCGGTAGCCGTGCTGGACTGGAGGGCCACCATCGCCACGTCCGGGGCCAGGCCGGCGAGGTCGCGCTCGGCGAAGTCGCTGGCGCCCATGAAGAACACCGCCGGGCCGTCGGCGACGCGGACCTGGTAGGCGAGGGTGTCGCCCTCGGGCAGGTCGGCGATGGTCGCCGGCCGCGCGGGCCGGCTCACCCGTACGCCGGGGAACGCCAACGAGTACGACGCGTTGCGGCTGTGCAGCGACGACACCACCTCGACCGTGTGGTCGCCGAAGTCCAGCACCTCCCCGCCCTTGACGGGGCTGAGCTGCCCCGACGGCAGTCCGTACGCCAGGCCCAGGTGGTAGGCGGTGAGCGTGCCGAACACCCGGGCGCCGGTGCGCTCGGCGATCCGGGGCACGTCGTTGAAGTGGTCCCAGTGAGTGTGGGTGACCAGGATCGTGGTGGCCCGGTCGGCGTGCCGGTCGAGGGCGGTCTCGTCGACCGTCAGCCCGGTCGCCGGGTCGAACGCGCCCGTGAACAGCCCGGTGTCGTAGCGGCTCAGGTACGGGTCGACGAGCACCGTCCGGTCGCCGATGTCGACGTGCCAGCCGGAGGTGCCCCACCAGCGGAAGCTGACCGGGCCGGAGCGGCGGGCGGCGCCGGCCGGGGCGGGGGCGTTTGCCGGAGTGGCGGCGCGGGCCGGGCCGACGGGAGCGGCGACGGCGAGGCCCCCGGCGGTGACGAGGGCGGCCCCGGCGGCCGGGCCCGCTCGATCGGGGTGTCGAACTTCCAGGTGTCCCACCTGGAGCGGCTGGCCGCCGAGTCCGACATCGTCCCGGCGGTGAACCAGATCGAGGTGCACCCGTACTTCGGCAACGAGGAGGTGCGCGCGTACGACCACGAACACAACATCCTGACCGAGGCGTGGGCGCCGATCGCCCAGGGCAAGGTGCTGGACGACCCCGATCTGATCGACATTGCCGAGCAGGCGGGCCGGACGGTGGCCCAGGTGGTACTCCGCTGGCACGTCCAGCGCGGCGACATCGTCTTCCCGAAGTCCGTCACGCCCAGCCGGATGGAGGAGAACTTCCGGATCTTCGACTTCGAGCTGGACGACGTGACGATGGACCGGATCAGCATTCTCGACCGCGGCGAGGCGGGGCGGCAGGGCCCCAACCCGGACACCTTCGACCACGCCCCGGCCTGAGTCGGGCGTACCGGCCCGAGCGGCTCACCGGCGGCCGAACCCGCCGACCGCCTCCTTGCGGGCCACTGTGGATCGTTAGGCTGAGCGGGGCCGCCCGATGGTGACAGGCCGTACCGCGAGGTGAGGGAGAACGATGCTCAGACGACGGCTGCTGCGGGTGGGGGTCACGATCGGCGTGGTCGCGGCCGCTCTCCTGGGGATGAGCCCGGCGGCCAACGCGGCCCCGAGCAGCTTCATCGCCGCGTCGATCCATGGGGGCGGGGCGGGCGCGCTCGCAGCCGAGGCGATCGGTGGAATCGCCTGGTACAACCGGTCGGTCACGCTGACATCGGTCCGGTTCTACGTCGCCGCCAACGAGTGCGGCTATTTCACCGTCGAGGCCTGGCAGGGCGGCTCGCGGCTCGACTACTTCGACATCCCGAAGCAGTGCGCGGGGTCGACCGGACGATGGATCTCGTACGGCGACATCCCGCTCGACGGCAGCGGGCTCTCCGGCGGCATCACCGAGGTGGTGATCGACGTCTACGACAGCACCCATCTGGGTCACGGGTGGGCGGACTGCACCCGATCGGCCTCGTCCTGCTACACGTGGCCGCGCTGACGCGGGGTCTGCCCAGGTCGCCTGCGGGGTGATCCCGTCCTGCGCGCGAAGGTGGCCGGCGATGTCGCGCGCGGCCGCGCGCAGGCCGGCGGGCGCCTGACCACCGGCGTCGGTGACCGGTCAGCGGGCGTCGGTGACCACGTGGGAGCAGGCGGCGCAGACCGACGGGCCATGCTCGGCATACCACCGGCACGACCGGCGGATCGCGCAGCGCGGCAGCTCCGCCTCGGCGGAGCCGGTCGTCTCCTGGTAGGAGGCGACGAGGCGTTCGCCGAGGCCGCAGTGGTCGCCGGTCCAGAACCCGCAGGACGAGGTGACGCAGGGCCCGGCGAGCCGGTACCGGGACTCCACCGGCCCCTCGGCCCCGGCCGCGGTGGCCAGCGCCACCTCGGCCGGGAGCTGCGGCGTGACGTAGGCGACCCGGCCCGCCGGAGTGATCATGCCGAGGAACACCGTGGCGTTGGCCGCGGGGGTGCTCGGGCACATCCGCTCCGGCGGGTCCGGCCGGTGGACGGGCTGGGTCACTTCTGCATCCAGAAACCGAGGTCGTTGATTCTCTGACCGAGCTCGTCGGCGAACGGCCCGTTGACCACCCACAGCCCGTACCACTCAGGCCGGAGCCGGATGTTGCCGTGCCCCACGGTGAGCGGGTTGGTCAGCTTGCTGCCGACGGTGGACAGGGCGGCGAGGCCCGCCTTCTGGATCTCGCCGGCGATGGCGGCCTGCTGCTCGGGAATCAGCTCGACCCCGTCGACCACGAACCGGAACTCACTGCGTGCCATCTGCTGTCTCCCTCTACTGGTAGGTCTCGGTGCGCAGGCCGAGCCGCAGGCTCGTCCTGGTGAAGGCCGCCCACCCGGAGCGGGAGGCGACGTCGAGGCGGTGCCCGGCCCGGCCGAGGGCGGCGTTGGCGTGGTCGCGCCAGTCCGCCGCGCCGGCCGCCGTCAGGCCCCACAGCTCGCGGCACGCCCCGGCGACGAAGGCGAGCTGGTCGGGCGAGCCGGTGAACGCGGCGGATCCGTCGCGCACCCGCAGGGTGCCGTCGGGCAGCCGGCGTACGGACGGGAAATGGTGGTGCAGGCTGGCCTCGGTGGCCCGGTGCGCCGCGTCCAGCCGGGCCGCGGTGAACCTGTCGGCCAGGTCCTCGCCCCGGCGTACCCGGACGCTGTGCAGGGTGAGGGCGTCGCCCGCGGGGGCGACCTCGGCGACCACCTCCACGGGTGTGCTCCACGACGGGGGTGAGTTGGCCGACCAGAAGGCGAGCCAGGCGGCGAGCCGTTCGTGGAAGTCCGCCTGGAAGCGGGCCGAGGTCGGGCCGACCCGGGTCGCCAGGAGGCGGGCGCCCGCGATCCGGTCGTACGGGACGAGGGGTTGGGTGGGCGCGCTGGACGCGCCGGGCGGGGCGGCCTCGGCGGCGGCCGGGCCCACGGCGGTGAGCGCCGCCGAGGCCGCCGCCGCGCCGACGAGCAGCCGCCGACGGGAGAGGGAAGAGTGGTGGCGCGAAATTCAATTCCATGCATTCACTGGGCGGGCAGCACCCATCACCGCCGGCCCGGGGCCCAACGGGGAGGATCTAGTTGTACGCAACTCCGCGCGCCCGCCTGGCGGGCGCCACCGCGATCGGCGTACTGATCGCGGCGCTTCCAGCCACCGTCGCCCACGCCGCCGACCGCACCGTCCGGGTATCGGTCGCCACCGACGGCACCCAGGCCACCAGCGACTCGCACCAGCCCTCGATCAGCGGCGACGGCCGGTACGTCGCCTACCAGTCCACGGCCGACGACATCGTCACCCAGCCGGTCTCCGACGGGGCCAACGTCTACCTGTACGACCGGCAGCTCGGCACCACCCGTCTCGTCTCCACCCCGAAGACCGGGGCGCCGGCGGCGTCCGCCGCCTCCGGCAGCGCGGAGGTCAGCGGCGACGGCAGATACGTCACGTTCACCTCGAACGCGGCCAACCTCGTCCCCGGCGACGCCAACGCCACCACCGACGTGTTCCTCTGGGAGGCGGCCACCGGCACCACCGTCCCGGTGTCCGCGACGCCGGCCGGCGTGCCGGGCAACGGCACCGCCCTCTCCCCGCGGGTCAGCGCCGACGGTCGGTACGTCACGTTCTGGTCCAACGCCAAGGACCTGACCGGATACGACATCCCCTGGCAGCTGCAGGTGTTCCGGTTCGACCGGCTGAGCCGCACCAACATCCTCGTGGCGGTGCCCCGCCACGGCACCGACGGCGGCGGCGAGCACTCCGACATCTCGGCCGACGGCCAGTTCGTCGCGTACGACTCGCAGGGCACCGGGCTGGTGGCCGGCGACACCAACGGGCGCTTCGACATCTTCCGTATGGAGATACCGCGCCCCATCACGCGCTGAGAGGTACAGGGAGGGGCCCCTACCAACGCCTGAGGCAGAGCAGGGCGCCCCCTCACCACTCCGCCAGCGCCGCGCCTAGTCCGAGCCGTGCAGGTGGGCGAGGACGGCCTGGTTGGCCTGCCAGCCGTCCGGGAACTTGACGGGGACGTCGAGATAGACAGGCTCGGACGACGGGTGCGCGTCCAGCAGCTCCGCGATGCCCGCCCGCGCCACCACGACGCATGCGTGCCGGTGCCGGGACGTCAGCACGCACAGCCGCCCCGACTCCAGGTGGAACGCGGTCGCGTCCCGCCGCCCCGACAGCGGGTGCAGCACGATCGTCACGTCGTACTCGCGGCCCTGGAGCCGGTTGGCGGTGTCCACCGTGACGACCGCCCCGGCCTCGCCGAGGTGCGCGCGGATGGCCGCGACCTGGTCACGGTGGGCGGCCCCGACGGCGATCCGGTCGGCGGTGACCGGCGCGCCGGCCGGCGCGTGCTCGGAGACCGCCACCGCGCCGCGCCGCAACACCCGCAGGGCCAGGGCGGCGCACGCCGAGGCGGCCTCCGCGTCGGTGCGCAGCGTGTGCCGGGCCGGCAGCTCGTACAGCGCCCAGCCCGAGGATGCCGCCAGCTCCACCGCCGCGTCGACCCGGTCCCCCGGCCCGGCCTCGGTGAACGTCAGCACCCGGTCGGCCTCGCCCGTCCCGGCGCGGAACCCGGTGAACGGGTAGAACGCGGCCGCGACCACCGGGGCCGCCGACGCGGGCAGCCGCCACGACACCGGCAGCCGGTGCACCGGCAGCTCGGGGTTGTGCCGCAGCAGCACCGCGACCGCCGACTGCATCGGGTCCCAGGTCAGGCCCGTCCAGCGCGCGGTGTCGACCGTGGAGAACGGGTCGAGCTGCCCGGGGTCCCCCACGAACAGCGCCCGCTCGAACCTACCGGCCACGCGCAGCAGGGCGTCCGACCGCATCTGGTACGCCTCGTCGACGATCGCCCACGGCCAGGAGCCGTCGGTGACCGTGGCCCACTTGGCGGCCGTACCGATGATGACGGCAGAGTCGGCGAGGTCGGCGACCTTCGCGGCCACCCGGACCGTGTCGTGGCCCCTGACCCGGTCGGTCTCCTTGTAGTCGGCGGCGGAGAGGCGGCCGATGCGCAGCTCGGGGGCCTTGCGGGCGAGCCGGTCGATGAGGTCGTCGACCTGCTCGTTGGTCTGCGCGATGACGATCAGCGGCTCGCCGGCGGCGGCCAGCTCGACGGCGGCCCGGACGACCAGGGTCGACTTGCCGGCGCCGGGCGGCGAGTCGACGACCACCCCGCGGTGGTCACCGGAGCGCAGGTCGGCCAGCACGGCCGTGATGACGCGCTCCGCCTCGACGGCGGGCGGCACCTCCAGCCCAGCCAGCATCGACCCCACCTCCCAGGAGACGCCTCGGACACTACCGTGAGGGTTCTGCCCGGAGACGGTCAGTGGCTGACAGCAGCCGCTCGCGCGGCAGGTGCGCGCACAGAAGCAGGCTCAAGCCGCGGCATACCGGCACCACCAGCAACTTCGCCGAGAGGCCGAACGCGCCATGAAGGCTGCGCAGCGGACCGCCGCGGCCAGCGAGCGTGAGCGCAAGCGGCTGTACGTCGAGGCGCGTGTTGCTGAGGTTGGCGCCGACAACTCAGGCCTCCAAGCCCACCTTGAGGAGTTGGACAACCTTCTAGCCACAACACTCGACGTTGACGACCACATCGACCTCCGCCGGCTCCGGAAATCGGCGCAGCACCCGCCCTTCAACCCGGGCACTTTAGGCACTCCCCTGGCACCACCCGATTGGCGAACGTTCGAGCCGCCACCGCCGAGCGGCCTGAGCAAGCTCTTCGGCGGCCAAGCGAAGTACCAGCAGCAGCTCGCCGCAGCGCAACAGGCGTTCGGGCAGGCCCAAGCGCAGCACGCCGCCGCTGAAGCCGACCGACAGCGACGACTGTCCGTCGCACACCGGCGACACCAGCAGCAATGCGCCAAGGTCGAGGCGGAGGTGAGCGCACACAACGCCGAGATCGACCGCTTCGCCGCGGCCTTCGCGGCCGCCGATCCGGCCGCTGTCGTCGAGTACTTCGGCATGGTGCTGGGCAACTCCGTATACCCCGACGACTTCCCACAGCACTACCGTCTGGCCTACGTGCCGGAGTCCCGGCAACTGGTGGTGGAGTACCACCTGCCGACGCTGGACGTGATCCCCGCCGTACGAGAGTTCCGCTACGTCAAGTCGCGCGACGAAATCACGACCACGGCACGGCCTGCGAAGGAGATCAAGGATCGGTACGCCAACCTCGTCGCACAGGTCACCCTGAGGACCGTGCACGAGCTGTTCGAGGCCGATCGGTCGGGGCTCGTCGACACCGTGACGTTCAACGGCATCGTCGACACGACCGACCCTCGGACCGGCGCGTCTGTCCAGCCGTGCCTGGTGACGCTGCGGACCACTCGGGAGGTCTTCACCGGGCTCAACCTTCGCCTGGTCGAGCCGCTCGCCTGCCTGGCCCACCTGAACGCGTCGGTGTCAAAGCGGCCTGCTGAGCTGGCGCCAGTGCGGCCAGTTCTGGAGTTCGGGATGGTCGACAAGAGGTTCATCGACGAGGTCGACGTGCTGGCCGACCTCGACCAGCGGCCAAACCTGCTCAAGCTGAGCCCGAACGATTTCGAGGGCCTGATCCAGAACCTGTTCGCCAAGATGGGTTTGGACACCAAGCAAACCCGGCCATCCCGGGACGGTGGCGTCGACTGCGTGGCGTACGATCCGCGCCCGATCTTCGGCGGCAAGGTCGTCATCCAGGCCAAACGCTACCGCAACACCGTCGATGTCTCGTCTGTCCGGGATCTGTTCGGCACACTCCAGAACGAGGGTGCATCAAAGGGCATCCTCGTCACGACGAGCGGCTACGGACCCGCCTCGTACGAGTTCGCCTCGGGCAAGCCCTTGGAGCTGATCGACGGCTCCAACTTGCTCTACCTGCTCGCGGAACATGCGGGGGTGAAGGCCCGGATCGACCCGAGCGACCTGGACTGAGCGATGGCGGCCACGGCCAGACCCAGCACGTGCTTGCCACCGAAGCATTCGCTGGACCGTTCCGGCTGCTCCGAGGCCAGCAACGTGCCATCGGCGAACTCATGCTGACCCGAACCGAGTCGTCCGAGGTCAGCAGCCTGGAGGTGATGGGCTACGCCGCATTCTGCGGCAGGTTGGACGACGACCCTCAGTTCGCGAAGTGGTTCGACCGGCTACGGACGGCGGTCGCCCCAGAGGCGAGGCTCCCCGCAGAGCGGGGGCCGCTGCCCCAGTTACAGCCCTGATCGACCCGGCTCCAGCTGGGGATCGGAGGCGTACGCCAGGGCAAGCCTGCGGTGCTCGGGGTCGTCGGTGCGCTCGGCCAGTGCCCGCAACTCCGCCGACGCGGCGGCGGGATTGCGCGCGCACCAGCCGCGCATGAGGGCGGCGGCTGTTTCCGCCGGGCTGCCGGTGGCGGTGGCGACCACCACCTCCGCGGTCTCGGCCAGCAGTTGGTCGACGGTCGGCACGGCCACGCCCTGCGCACGCAGGTGCCCGGCGAGCAGGCCGACGCCCAGGGCCGTCAGTACGACAAGGTTGCCGTCCTTGTCGACCGCGCCGAGCCTGACGTGCTGGTCGAGCAGGCGGTCGGTGTCGTTGTCGGCGAGCTGGCGCCAGCCCCGCTCCTGCTCCTCCGTGCCGGGCTCGAACCCCAGCCCCTCGCAGGCCACCTGGTAGGCGAGCTGCCGCAACTCGTCGACCGGCATCGGCTCCGGCGCGACGAACAGCGCCATCAGCACGGCGAACACGGCGTCGTCGAACCGCCACCGCAGGACCGACTCGGCCCACCCCTCGCCGCAGACCGTTTTGCCGAGCTCGAACAGCCCGTCGAAGGCCCGCCGGGCCAGCGCGAGCGGGTCCGCCAGATCCTTCGCCGCACCCTTGACCGGCACCAGCCGGCCCTTCACCACGCGCACGACGCGGGCCGCCCGGGCCCAGGTGACCAGCACCGTGAGCCCGTACAGCTCGTCGCTGCTGCGGGTCTTGAACACCCGGTCGCCGATCACGGGGTCGAGCACGTCGCCGGTGTCGATCAGCGCGACGAGTTCCCGCGCGTCGGCCAGCCGCAGCCTGCCCGTCGTGGTCAGCGCCCGCCCGTCACCGAGCCACCGCACCAACTCCCGCAGCCGGCGTACGACCACCGACTCGGCGGCCAGCCCGCGGAGCGTGTCGTCGTCGGGCACCGCCACCAGCGGTACCGGCGGGTGCCGGTCGGAGTCCTCGGCGCGCAGGTGGTTGGCCATCACGCGGTTCAGCAGCGCCTGGTTGACGGCGACGCGGCCCGCGTGCAGGTCGGCGATGAACCGCTCGGCGGCTACCTGGTCGGTCGGGTCGACGCCCTCGGCGAGCATCCGCATGGCCCAGAACTTCGCGAGCCCGTACCGGGTCTGGTCGGCCATCGCGTCCTCGAACGGGGCGGCGATCTTGTCCAGGAAGCCGTGCAGCAGCTGCCGCTCGGCGCAGTGCCGGTCGGCGAGATCCTGCTCGAAGAGGAAGTCGACGAACGCGCCCACGGTCGGCAGGACCGCGGCCCACTCGTCGGGCGGCAACGTCACCTTGCGGGGAAACCAGTCGAGCAGCGCCTCCTCCAGGTCCTCGGGCTGCCACCGCCCGAGGAGCCCGTCACCGTCCGACCAGCGGTGCTCGAGCAACTCCGCCACGACGAACAGGTCGACCGGCCGGCGCTGCTTGCGGGCCCACCGGTCGAACTTGCGCAGCAGCCGCTCGCGGGCCGGGTAGAAGACGTCGTCCGGTGCCGAGGTGTAGACCATCCGCATGACGGCCGACACTACCGGCGTGGTGGAGGGCCGACGCGCCCCGGGGCTTGCTCGGCCTGGCTTCCGCCGCACCCGTCGGCGCGCTGTGGAGCTGCCCCATTTGTGCTATCGCTGATCGGCGGTCATCGCCACGGGATTCGTTCCGGCAGGTGGATACGATCGGCGGGCACCCCGGCGGCGAGCAGCCGCAGCCGGGAGCCGGCCAGCATCGGCGGCGGCCCGCAGACGTAGACGTCCTGGTCGGGGCGCAGATGATCGAGGGCGACGGTGAGCGCGTCGCCCCGCTCCCCCGGCTCGGCGGAAGCATCGTGGGAGAACGCCGGCACGATCGTCAGCCAGCCATGGTTCTGCTGGAGCTTGTCGAGCGTGACGGCGTCGTAGAGTTCGGCGACCGTGCGGGCTCCGACGACCAGGGTCACCCGCCGGCCGTCCGGTGCGGCGGCGACCTGCTCGACCAGGGCGCGCAGCGGCGCCAGCCCGGTGCCGCCGGCCACCAGCAGCAGATCCCGCCCGCCGCTCAGGCTCAGCCCGGTGTCCATAGGCGGGCCGAGGTGGAGCGGTTCGCCGGGGCGTACCCGATGGACGAGGCTGTGGGAGACGGTGCCGGCGGGGACCGCGCGGACGTGCAGCTCGATCGTGCCGTCGGGGCGCGGCGCGTTCGCCGGGGAGTACCAGCGCCACCGGCCGGGGTGGCGCGGCGTGCAGACCGGGACGGCCTGGCCGGGGCGGTGCGGCAGGGGCCGCGACGGCCGTACGGTGAGGATGGCGACGCCGTCGCACGCCCGGTCGTGGTCGACCACCTCGGCGGTCTGCCGGGCCTGCGCCGCCAGCGCCCAGGTCAGGTAGTCGGCGGCCCGCCGGTGCTGCGCCTCCGACCAGCCCAGGTCCGGAACCTCGGCCTCGCCGGTGGGCGCGCTGGTCAGCGACCGCGCCAGGTGCGCCTTCAGCCGGTCCCAGTCCACCCCGATCAGGTACGACGAGAGTTCCGCGTCCGCCGCGACCAGGCTCAGCCAGCGGGCGGCTGCCTCGCGTATCTGTGGCTCCGTCACACGGTCTCCCCTGTTGCGCGGCCTGCGGCTGCGAGGGTGGCGCGGCCCCAGCGGGCGAGGCGGCACGGGTACGGGACGCGCTCGCTGCGGCAGAGCGTGCCGTGCGGCCAGGGCTCGGGGGCGTGCACGTGGACGGCCCGCCGGGCGTAGTGCAGGTCCTCGTCGGTGACCGGGGTGGGTACGGGAAAGTCGTCTGTCAGCGTGGTCATGGGCGTCCCTGGGGGCTCGGGTTCGTGGAGTGGCGCCGGGACGGGCGGGGACGGCCGCCGTCGTTCGGGTCGACGCGACCGGAGCCCAGCACCCGCCCCGGGCCATGCGCCGACCCTCCATGAAGACCCGGACCAACAGAATGACTACGCGCTGCACTTAGCCGGCAACCACGCCGCACCTGCTGCCGATAAGGTGCACAGTGACCTATCTCGACGCGCGCAGAGGCGGCACGATGACGACCGTGCAGCGATGGACCGGTCAGGAGAGCAAGGCGCTACGCCACGCCCTCCGGATGAGCGTCCGCGACTTCGCAACGCACCTCGGCGTGGCTGAACGGACGGTCTCCAAATGGGAGGCTGGTGCGGCCACCATAACGCCGCGGCCGGAGATGCAAGCCGCGCTCGACACCGCACTCGGGAAGGCTTCGTCGGAAGCACGAAGCCGTTTCTCATCCGCGCTGCATGTTTCCCTATCAGCATCGGTTGGCGCACCATCCGTGCAACCTGACTTGGCGGCGGCCGCACGCGAGCAGGTGGCGCGGACTCGTCGCGCGCTCGGCTTGAGCGTCGAAGAGTTTGCTTCGGTGTTGAGTGCCGCATTGATGTGGCGGCCGAGTGTGGGCGAGGTCATCACATGGGAGACCACCACTGTACCCCCGGGTGACGTCATCCTCGCACTAAAGAAAATCACCGGACAGGCAGAAATGTCTAGCGCCAACTCGGAACGGCTCGGGGACCTTGTGGCTGTGTATCGGAGTCGGTCGGAGTTCTCCACTTATCTACCACCGAACCAACTCTTAGGTGGCGCCAAGGAGGTGCGGGCCGTGGGGCTCTCACTCAACCTACTGACGCAAAGTTTTGCCGACCGCCGTTGGCACGACCTAATCGAAAGCGGCACCAGGGCCCGTTGCCTCTTTCTAGATCCCGCCGGGTCAGCCATCCGGGCACGCGAGAAGGAAGAGGCATTCCCTGCCGGGCAGCTATCCGGCCTCACAATTTTGAACATCGAGACACTCAAGCGCGTGCGTGACCGCCTGCCCGAGCACCTGCGTGACCGGATGGAACTGGCCGTCTACGACGATACGCTGCGCTTCAACGTGGTCCTAGCCGACGACACATGCATCGCCCAGCCATACCTGACAAAAAGTCGGGGGGTCGATTCCCCAGCCTTCGTCATCAGGCGACGACCAGATCACCCGTGCCTGTATCCGGTGTTCGAGCAATTCTTCGAGACGCAGTGGGAACGAGGCCTGAAGCTATGAACAATTACGGTCGACTTTTGCCCATCGCTACGAAGGCGGTCATGCTTGCGGCAGACATGATGCTGCATCGCTCGCCCGGTGCACTGACGACAAAAGGAGACCGAGACTTCGCATCGGAACTCGACTACGACATTGAGCGCGAGATCCGTTCCTTCCTTGAAACTGCAACCCCCGACATCGGTTTCCTAGGCGAAGAGGAGGGAGCAAAGAAAATTGGCGAAGACATGAGATGGGTGCTCGACCCGATTGACGGGACGGCAAACTTCGTGCGAGGCATCCCACTCTGCGCCGTATCGTTAGGCCTAATACACGGCAACGAGGCCGTTCTTGGTGTAATTCAACTGCCCTTCCTCCATAGCTGCTACGCCGCCACCAAGGGCGGTGGCGCAACAGCAAATGGGAGGCCAATCAAAGTAAGCAGGACCAACAGACTCAGCGAGGCTATCGTAGCTATCGGCGACTATGCTGTTGGCACCAATTCGACAGCCAAGAACCGAACCCGACTTTCTCTGACGGCTCAGTTGGCTGAGACCGCACAACGGGTACGCATGACCGGCACAGCAGCCCTTGACCTTGCCTGGCTGGCGGACGGCAAAATCGATGCAGCGATAACCTTATCCAACCAGCCTTGGGACATGACAGCGGGCGTCGCCATCGCCCGTGAAGCGGGGGCTACGGTCATCGACAGCGATGGGAGCGCTCACAGCATTTCCGCTGCTACAACGTGGGGGATGGCGCCGGGCCTGATAAGTGAAATAGGAGAGCTGATCAGTAAGTGCTCCGAGCCATTACATCATTCAGAAATCGCCAGTCACGCGCCCGATAGCTGAGCCGCGACTCACAAGGTGTGAGTCCGCGCCATCGCTGACACCGTAGAGTCCATCGAGGAACGCTGCATAGGTGGCCTATACCCCGCCGCAAGTGACAGGTGAGGGGAAAGCCGCCGCCGCAAATCCTTTGACCAGGTACCGTTAAAATCCAACGTTTGCACAAGCCGCGAGCTAATATGACGCGCCAATCCTTGCACTTTTACCCCCTTGAGTTGCGAACCCAGGTGCGCCTCAAGAAAGTATGCATACCACTTACCGTTGAAAACCCTATCATGGCGACCAGCAGAGTAATACCTCACCACCCGCTGGCGACACTCATCGAACGCCTGCGTGGGATCGACCCCTGAAACGCGATGCGCTACAGCGCATTGCTGCTCGATCAGCTTTAGTCTGGATGGCGCAACTGGCCCAAAGGCGTTAACGTTAACTTTAGAGTGAGACCC
This sequence comes from Micromonospora olivasterospora, assembly GCF_007830265.1. Lineage (NCBI taxonomy): Bacteria > Bacillati > Actinomycetota > Actinomycetes > Micromonosporales > Micromonosporaceae > Micromonospora > Micromonospora olivasterospora. Next base: position 3,900,238 of record NZ_VLKE01000001.1, on the reverse strand, counting down.
GAAGTTAGCCTCCCCTTTGCCGTACTTCGCGGCGTAGAGACAGATGACTATCCAGTCCATCCAAAGGTCGGCACTCGAAATCCTCCATGCGCGAGCATCAGGAATTGCTTTACGTATGCGCTGAACAGGAACACATAATGCAGCAGAGGATGCGTCGGCGATAGATCCGTGACGGAAGAGGTAATTCTCCATAGAATAGTGTTCTGTATAGATCAGATGGGGGGACACTCGTCGCCTACCCACCAAGTCGTCAACATCCTTATCAAGAAAGAAGACCGCGCGAGTTCGTCGCCCCGCAAAATCACTTACAAGACCACTCTCCTTCTTCAAAAAATCGAAGAATCGCATTAACACCGTCTTGCCACCTCCGTCAGGAGCCAACTCTTCAGCCGAAGCCACCAAGAAGTCCTCATGCGCACCTAATTCGACTACCACCGCATCAGCCAATTTTGAGTAAGAATACAAGTCGGTCTTCCCCTCGACAAATATCCATACGCGAGAAGACGACATTTGCATCTGGCGAAGGTAACCCTTGGGAGAGTGAACCAGGCGCCGCTTTTTCATAGAGAAAAGACCTTGTCGTCATCGTAGTCGGCCATGATTTCGGGCGAGTGAGTAGCTACTATTATCTGAGCATCGGGGTTCACAGTTCTCATTGCAGACAGCAATCGCCTCTGCCAGTCAATATGCATCGACAGCTCGGGCTCGTCAATGATAATTGGGTTATTGCCCGCCATCATGGTTTCCACGAGGATCCTTAAGAGCTGCTTCTCGCCACACGACAGGCGCGCCAACCCAATGCGCTGCTGGCGACTATTCAGCTCTACGTAGATCGCTTCGTCAGTGAAGTAAACCGTCTTATTTTGGCCCATTAGCTCCGTTACGAGATCTTGGAGGGCTACCCGCGTCTTCATGATTTCCTCGATGCGACCTTCAACCTGATCAATCAGGTTAACCACTCGGCGCAGCTTTGGATCAGCTCGATACTCACGACCGAATTCAAGCTTCTTCAAATCTATACCGAGCCGCTTGGAAGATCTTTGCCTCCCCAGGAAGCTAATGACTCTTTGGTATGCCTGCTCCGTATTGATATCATCAACCGCCGACTCATCAGGTGCTACCGGCGAAAGCACCACTTCCAGAACCTGAGCCAAAGCGTCTTCTTGGGCTCGTCGCACATTTGACAAAACACGATTCGTGTAGGTCTTCCACCTATCCTGGAGAGACTCACTGAAGAACTCATCCATATCTACGTCATCTCCGCCACTTGCGCCCGATTGCGAATAGTAGCGGTTACTGCGAATCACGTCCGTAGTGAGACGGGTAATCGGTAGATAGCCATGCATGACTGCATGCCTGGCCCGATGGAGAGCAGCATCGCGGGACTTTACCCTATCGGACGGCCGAGATATGACGGGCTTGGTCCCACTCGCCGCCGCTTTAGAAGCCGGCCGCTTTTGAGGGTTAAACTGCTCTATAGACCAGCCGAAATTGTCACTACGCACCAAGTCATCCAGAATAGATTGGGAGTAACCTCGACCACGCGGGGCAATATCGGATAATAGTAGGTCAAGCTCCTCGGGGCGATGAAACGTCCTGACATCAGGTAAGGAGTGATTTGGCTCCACCCAAACTCGGGCTCGCGTGAAGGCCACCACCGCCAATGATCCATTCTGGAGCGCCAAGGCGCCGTGCAGAATCTTAAGCAGGCCAGTTTTGCCGGTCCCATTCTCCCCGAAGAATATATTCACATCCGAGTTGAGCTGACATTCGAAGCGATCAGACCGACCGGCGAGCGTTTCTACAGCAACTTCAGCGACTAGCGACATGAACCTTTGCCTCGCAAACGAAGAGACTGCAACTTCTAACCGCCGCAAATTGCGGACCCATGTGTGACGGCAACGGGTGTACAGGCGCCGCCCGATTCACCGTCAACCGAACTGCAACCATCAAAACCCTTGGATTCGAAAACAATGCCGGACGTTTACACCGTCTCGGTCCTTCCGACGGTAACAGTGACCTGGCAGCCTTTAGAATAAGGACCGTGAGGTCCCAGAATTGCGCCCAGAGTCGCCGACAGAGAGGCTGCTGTTCTTTTTCGACGGCCGACAGCACGTCTAGCACAGTAAACAACGCCCCTCACCCGGCCCACACGGTGTTCCGAGGACACTACCGGCAAGAGCACTGCAAGCTCGACCCGCAGTTGGGGCATTTTTGGCCCTAGGAGTCTGTGTCATACTCTGCGTGAAGAACTTTAGCCTTCCCGGCCTGCAATGGCACTCCCAGCACAGCGGCGATTTTCGCTGGTCAAACCCGGTGGCGTGTCAGCAAGCGCACCAATCTGACAGCCATAGGGAGGGCCGTGTTCGATCGTCATTGAAGGATTGACTGTCAGGGACCCGACAGCATGCCCAGTCATTCGCCGCTGCCGGCTACGGTGCCCGGGTGACGGATCTTGAGCGGGGCAGCTATGAGCACCTGATCACCCACCAGCTCGCTGACCAGCTCGACCGCCATGACACCGCCCTGGTCCAGCACCGTCCCCTGGACCCCGCCGACTCGCACGAGTACCTGACCCGTCACCTCGCCGCCCTCGTCAGCCGCGCCCTGCAAGCCGTCCCCGGCGGCGACGAGAAGCTACACCGCCAGGTCGACCTCGCCAACCGCATCGCCGAGGCGATCACAGCACTCAGCCCCAGCGCGGCCACCCAGGACGACCAGATCGCCGACGCCCGCAATCTCCTGCACGCCATCGCCGCCCCGCCCACCCCACCGGCGCAGCCGACCTTCCCGGCCCGCCCCACCACGCCGCTCTCCACCGGCGCGCTCCTGGTCAACGGTCGCCACCAGCCACGCATCGGCCACGAGGTCACCCACGAGATGGCCTCCGCCGACTCCGTCGACCTGCTGTGCGCGTTCATCAAGTGGTACGGCCTGCGCATCGTCGAGCCGGCCGTACGCGAGCTGATCCGGCGGGGCGGCCGGGTGCGGGTCATCACCACGACGTACCTGGGGGCGACCGATCAGCGGGCCCTCGACCGGCTGGCCGAGCTGGGCGCCGAGATCAAGGTCTCCTACGAGACGCGTACGACCCGGCTGCACGCCAAGGCGTGGCTGTTCCGCCGCAAGAATGGCATGACCACCGCGTACGTCGGCTCGTCGAACCTCTCCAAAGCAGCGCTGGTCGACGGGGTGGAGTGGAACGTCAGGATCTCGAACGTCGAGCAGCCGCACGTCATCGACACGTTCACGGCCACGTTCGAGGACTACTGGAACGACCCGGCGTTCGAGGCGTACGACCCGACGCGGGACACCGATCGGCTGCGTCAGGCCCTACGCGGGGAGAAGCGGGAGAGCGCCGAGATCGCGAGCCTGGACGTGCGGCCGTACCCGTACCAGGCGGAGATCCTGGCCGACCTGGACGCGGAGCGGCAGGTCCACGGCCGGTACCGGAACCTGGTCGTGATGGCGACCGGCACCGGCAAGACGGTCGTCGCGGCGCTGGACTACCGGCGGCTGCACAGAAGCGGACAGGTCGACTCGCTGCTGTTCGTCGCCCACCAGGAGCAGATCCTGCGGCAGAGCCTGTCGACGTTCCGGCAGGTGATGGGCGACGGCAGCTTCGGCGAGATCCTGGTCGCCGGCGACAGACCACAAGACTGGCGGCACGTCTTCGCCTCGATCCAGTCGCTGCACCGGCGGGAGGTCGACCCCGAGGCGTACGACATGGTCATCGTCGACGAGTTCCACCACGCGGAGGCGCCGACGTACGCGCGGCTGCTGGAGCGGCTGCGTCCGCGCGTACTGCTGGGGCTGACGGCGACCCCCGACCGGGCCGACGGCGGCGACGTGCGCCGGTGGTTCGACGGCCGCGCCGCCGTGGAGCTGCACCTGTGGGAGGCGCTGGAGCGGCAGTTGCTGGCGCCGTTCCAGTACTTCGGGGTGCACGACGACGTCGACCTGTCGCACCTGCGGTGGAAGCGCGGGCAGGGTTACGACCTGGGCGAGCTGAGCGGCGTCTACACCGGCAACGACGCGCGGGCGCGGCTGGTGCTCAGGGCGGTACGGGACACGGTGGACGTCGACCGGATGCGGGCGCTCGGGTTCTGCGTCAGCATCGCGCACGCCGAGTTCATGGCGGACTGGTTCGGCCGGCACGGCGTACCGTCGGCGGCGGTTACCTCGCAGGTCGGCAGGCCGGCGCAGCACGACCTGCTGCGGCAGTTCAAGGCCGGGAAGCTGCGCGTGCTGTTCACGATCGACCTGTTCAACGAGGGCGTCGACCTGCCGATGGTCGACACGATCCTGATGCTGCGGCCCACCGAGAGCGCCACGATCTTCCTCCAGCAGCTCGGCCGTGGCCTGCGGCTGGACGACGGCAAGCCGTGCCTGACGGTGCTGGACTTCATCGGCGGGCAGCACGCGAACTTCCGCTTCGACCTGCGGTGGCGGGCACTGACGGGGGTCAGCCGGCGGGCGATCGTGGAGGCGGTCCGGCAGGACTTCCCGTCGCTGCCGAGCGGCTGCCACATCCAGCTGGACCGGGTGGCGAAGGAGACGGTGCTCGCCAACCTGGAATCAGCTCTGAAGACGCCGAAGAAGAGCGACCTGGTCGCGGAGCTGCGGCAGCTCGGGGACGTCGGCCTGGCGGAGTTCCTGCGGGAGACCAGGCTGGAGGTCGAGGACGTGTACCGGTCGGCGGCGCTCGGCGGCTGGGCCGGGCTGCGGCGGCTTGCCGGTCTTGAGGCGTCGGCGCCCGGGCCGGACGACCGCGAGCTGGGGCGGGCCATCGGTCGGATGCTGCACATCGACGACGTCGACCGGCTGGGCCTGCTGGCCCGGGTCGCGGCCGGCGAGCGGCCTGAGCCGGGGCGGCTCTGGGACATGCTGCACTACGACCTGTGGGGGCCGAACGCGCCGCTGTCGTCGCGGGACGAGCGGCTGGCGCGGCTGCGGGCGGAGCCGGCCCGCTGCGCCGAGCTGCGGCAGGTGGCCGAGGTGCTGCGGGAACGCATCCACCGGGTGACGGCGCGGGCGGGGGCGCTGCGGGTGCACGCCCGGTACAGCCGCAACGAGGCGTGCGCCGCGTTCGGGATGCCGAACCCGGGGTCGCTGCGGGAGGGCGTGAAGTGGCTGGAGTCCGAGCGGGCGGACCTGTTCTTCGTGACGCTGGTGAAGTCGGAGCGGCACTACTCCCCCACGACGATGTACGCCGACCGGGCCGTCACCGAGACGCTGTTCCAGTGGGAGTCGCAGAGCACCACGTCGGCGGCGTCGCCGACCGGGCAGCGGTACATCCACCACGCCGAGCGCGGGTCGACCGTGCACCTGTTCGTCCGGGAGACGAAGGTCGCCGACGGGGACCTGGGCGTGCCGCCGTACCTGTACGCGGGGCCGATGACGTACCGGTCGCACGTCGGGGACCGGCCGATGCGGATCGTCTGGGAGCTGGCGTACGCGCTGCCCGCAGACGTGTACGGCGCCGCCCGGGCGATCGCCGCATGAGCACCAGGCGCGAGGTGCTGGACCGGCTGACCAGTCTGCGCCTGCACCAGCAGCAGGGCCGCCGGGCCCCGCACAAACCCCTGCTGGTGCTGCTGGCACTCGGGCGTCTCGCCGGCACCGGATCCAGCGAGCTGCCCTGGTCGGAGGCGCAGCAGGGGCTCAGCGACCTGATCGCCGAGTTCGGGCCGGCGTCGAGGACGGGACGGGCGCAGAGCGCGGCGTACCCGTTCACCCGGCTGCGGAGCGACGGCGTCTGGACGCTGAGCCGGGACGTACCGATGGATCTGGTCGGGCCGCTGAGCGCCCACGACGTCTCCGGGCGGTTCGCCGAGTCGGTCGAGGCAGCCCTGCGGGGCGACCCGGAGCTGCTGCGGTCGGTCGCCCGGGCCCTGGTGGAGAGCCACTTCCCGCCCACCATCGCACCCGACGTGCTCGTCGCGGCCGGGCTGGACGCCGACGAGATCCTGCACGCCACGGCACCGACGGCGGTAGCCGCGCGGCGCCGAAGGGGTGGCTGGCGCGCCGACATCCTGCGGGCGTGGGACCGCCAGTGCGCCTTCTGCGGGTACGACGGGCAGCTCGGCCACGCCTCGGTCGGTGTGGAGGCGGCCCACGTGCGCTGGTTCTCCCACGACGGGCCGGACGATCCCGACAACGGGTTGGCCCTGTGCGTGCTGCACCACAAGCTGTTCGACTTCGGGGCGGTCGGGCTCGACGGCGGCATGGGAATCACCGTGTCGGCGGCCTTCACCGCCCGCACCGACGTCGGCAGATCGGTGTACGACCTGCACGGCCGCGCTTTGCGGCCCCGCCCCGGCACCCCGCTCCCGGCCCCCGCGCACGTCGACTGGCACCGGCGCGAGGTGTTCAAGGGTGACGCACTGGCCGCGTAGCGGGTGCCGTGGCACGCCTGGCATGGTTGCTCAGGCAGCGTCAGCGCGGAGGGGAGTGTCATAGCCGGGCGTTAGTGTCACCGGCGCCACGACATGTGAGGGAGTTCGCCATGCTCGATCACCTGGGCATCCAGGTCCGCGACGTTCCGGCCAGCGCCGCCTTCTACGACACCGTCCTCGCCCCGCTGGGCGCGCGCCGCCTGATGCAGTTCGGCGACGTGATCGGGTACGGCGGCGACAGTCCCGACTTCTGGCTCAGCCCGGTGACCTCCCCGGGTAACGCGCACGAGGCGCACATCGCGTTCACCGCCCCGGATCGGGCGGCGGTGCGGGCGTTCCACGACGCGGCGGTCGCCTCCGGCGCGGAGGTGCTGCACGCCCCCAGGGTCTGGCCGGAGTACCACGCGACCTACTACGGCGCGTTCGTCCGCGACCCCGACGGCAACAACGTCGAGGCCGTCTGCCACGCCCCGGATTGATGGCCGCACCCGGCCCACCCAGCCTCGCCGGCTGATCGGCGGGCCGGCCGGCCAGGTTTGCTCCGTCGTGGAGGCGAGACGGCCCGGTACGGGACCGACGACTACCACGGGCCGACCCTCGCTGCCTGGTCACAGCCGCTTTCACCGTTGCGGGCCGGAGGCGGGGAGACGCGAGCGCGAATGGTACGACCGGGTGGCGGTGGAGCTCGCCGAGGCAGGCTTCCCCGTGCACCTGCACGACGTGGGCGAGCAGAAGCCGGACGAGGTGGCAGCCGAACTGCTGACCCGCATCGGGCTGCTGCCCGACGAGACAGTCGGTCAGGCGCCGACAGGCAGGCTCGCTCGGATCAGCGAATCGTAGGTCTCCGTGCTGCGTACCAGGTCGACGCCGAGGGATCTGGCGAACCTGTCCAGATCTCTCTGCACCTCGGCGGCCGGCCGGTCGCCACCGACCATGGCCTCGATCTCGAAGAACGCCCCGAGCCCGTCGACGTCGTCGAGGCAGAGCAGCATCCGGTCGAACCGACCCGTGCGCCGGGTCTTCACGATCCGGATGGTCGGGTAGAAGCCCATTGCGAGGATCGCCTGGTGCATCTCGCCCCGGGCGAGGACTTCGGTCTCGTGCTCCGCACATGCCAACTCGTTGTCGAGCGGCTTCTTCACGCAGAAGGTGTGCCGGCCGTTCTCCGTACGCAGTCGGGCGAACGCGGCGCCGGTCTTGCTCTGCCCGTAGCTCCAGCCGTTGGCCGCGTACGCCTGGTCGTCCTGCAGGATCGGCGCGGAGAGCACCACGCCGCGCTCCCGCAGCGCCCACACCAGCGGTGCCGGGTCGGCTACGCGGTATTTGACCTCGATCTCCCGTATTCCGTCGGTCATTCCAGCTCCGTGGCGTGGCCGTCGTGGACCCGGTCACTCAATCACAGCCACCGCTGCGCCCAAGTCAACGACACACGGGGTGACTGCGAGTTGCGGCCACCGCGATTCCCCGGTTCGGTGAGAATCACGGGTGGCGCGGTCTCCCCGATCCGGCGGCGGCCGACCGCGAAGGGCCATAGCCTGGCAGGCGGGAGCACCTACGGAACTTGCCGGAGGACACCGTGACCAATCCCGCCGTCAGGGAAGCCCTCGCGGACGCCCGCGAGATCGAACTCACCGTGACCGGCCGGAAGTCGGGGCGGCAGAGCTCGCGGCCCGTCTGGTTCGTGCAGCAGGACGACAGCATGTTCCTGATGCCGGTGACCGGCTCGGACAGCGACTGGTACAAGAACGTGCGGCGCACACCGATGGTGGAGATCGCCAGGAACGGCATGGCGCTGAGCACGTCCGCGACCCCCATCACCGACGCCGACCGGGTACGACGCATCGAGGAGATGTTCCGCGCGAAGTACGGCTCGGAGCAGGTGGACTCGTACTACCCGAAGCGCGACGTGGCCGTCCAGGTCGCGCTGGGCTAGATCGGGGCTAGATCCACTCCTTGTCGCCGACATGGCGGTGTCCAGGCGGCTCGGATACCGCCATGTCGCCGACATGGCGGCCGCGTGCGGACGGGGCGCCGGCGCCGGCGGTACGGTCCGGGGATGGAGCAGCGCATCAGCCTCGTCACCCTGGGCGTGGCCGACCTGGCCCGCGCCCGCGCGTTCTACGAGCGGCTGGGCTGGCGGGGCCAGGAGGTCGAGGAGACCGTCTTCTACCAGGCCGGCGGCCTGGGCGTCGTGCTCTGGTCACGGGAGAAGCTGGCCGAGGACGCCGGGATCATCGAAGAAGAGGGCGCCGGAATCCCCGAAGACGAGGGCACCGGGATCACCGAAGCAGGGGGCAGCGGCGCCGGAGGCAGCCGAGCCGGAGCCACGGTCCGCGGCGGGGACGGCTTCGGCGGGTTGACCCTGGCGCACAACGTCCGCTCCCGGGCCGAGGTCGACGAGGTTCTGGCGGTGGCGGCAGCGGGCGGGGCGAGGATCACCCGCCCCGCCCGGGAGACCTTCTACGGCGGGTACGCCGGCTGCTTCGCCGACCCGGACGGGCACGTGTGGGAGATCGCCTGGAATCCCGGCTTCCCGCTCGCGGACGATGGCACGATCACGATCCCCGACTTCGGCCAGCCGTGACGCCGCCCGACTGCGGAAGCAAGTCGCGGAGGCAGGCCGAAGAAGCAGGCCGCGGAGACCGATCGCAGGAGCAGGCCGGAGAAGCAGGCCGGAGAAGCAGGCCGGGAGGCAGGCCGGAGACGACGACGGCTCAGCGCACCGGGTCGTACGTGCCCCGCGGCACGCCCGGCTTGCAGCGCCGCAGCCGGTTGGCCGCCATCCGCCCGCCCACCGCCAGTCCGTACCGCTCCACGGCGGCCAGCCCGTACGCGCTGCACGTCGGCGTGTACCGGCACTGACCGGGCCAGCGGTGCGACAGCCAGCGCCGGTAGGCGAGGATCGCGGCCCGACCCGCCCGGTCGACCACCGACGCCCGGGCCGCGCCGGAACGCACGGCACCCGGCCCGGAACGCACGGCACCCACCCCGGAACGCACGGCACCCGCGCCGGAACGCACGGCACCCGGCCCGGAACGCACCGCACCCGCGCCGGAACGCACGGCACCCGGCCCGGAACGGCGAGCACCGGCCCCGGGCAGCCGGGCGGCAGCGCCGGCCGTCACGGAGCCGAGGGTGAGCATGAACGAGAAGAGCCCGAAGTCGCAGCAGTCCGGGCCGTCGCAGTCGCAGCCGTCGCAACCGTCGCACGAGGAGCCGGAGCCGCGCTTCTTCGTCCGATGCTGCTTCCGCTTGAGGCTGAACATGCCGATCATGATGCGGCACGCGCGCCACCCCGCCACACGCGGCCGGCGGTGGCTGCCGCGGGACACGGCCGGGGACCGGGCGCGCCACCCCGTCAGCTGAGGGTGCCGGGGCCGGACCGGCTCAGGTCCAGACCGTCCAGCTCACGTCCAGACCGTCCAGCTCACGTCCAGACCATCCGGCTCACGTCCAGACCGTCCAGCTCACGTCCAGACCGTCCAGCTCACGTCCAGACCATCCGGCTCACGTCCAGACCGTCCAGCTCACGTCCAGACCGTCCAGCTCACGTCCAGACCATCCGGCTCACGTCCAGACCGTCCGGCGCAGGCCGCCGTGGCTGGAGCAGACGCCGCGCTGCCCGCCGGTCAGGCTGACCGATCCGTCGCGGCACTGCACCAGGTATCCCCGTCCCGCCCAGAACTCCCGCCCGCATTCGAAGTAGTCGCACACCCGCCAGTTGGGTTTGCGGATGCGGGAGCCGCCGCAGTAGTCGTACCCGAGGGGGTTGGCGGGGGCGCCGCAGCGCCGCTCCCGCACGGGCGTGGGTGACGCGACGCGGGGCGCGGCCACCTTCGCCGGAACCGGGACGCGGCCGGCCGGGCGCGGGCTGGGCACGGGCAGGGCCGAGGGCAGGGCCGAGGGCAGGGCCGAGGGCGAAGCGGTGGCGGGCGGGGCGGTGGCGGCCACGGCGACCTCCGGGCCGGGCCGCGCCGGCGGGTCCGACTCGAACAGCAGCGCGGGCACCAGCAGCGCCGCAGCGGCGGCCACCGCGACCGTACGGCGGCCGCCCGGCAGCCGCGCGGCCATCCCGGCCTGGGCGGGGGTGACGACGGACGGCCGCGTCGGCCGGGCCCGCTCGTGTTCGGCGATCAGCTCGTCGAGCTGGGCGACCACGGCGGGGCGCTGCTCGATGGCCTCGGCGAAGGCCAGGGTGAGGATGAACCGGAACTCGGCGGCGGCGTCGCGGGGCAGCAGCAGCCCGGAGGTGCGCCGCCGGTCGAGGACCTGGATCAGGGTCACCGGCGCCGTCGGGTCGTGGGCGAGGCCGGTGATTCTCCCGTACGCCCAGTCGCGCCGGCCGCGCCCGCCGAGCAGGACGAGCCGGCGGTCGGTGACCACGGCGATGCCGGCGTCGACGGCCTTGACGCCCTCGGGGCGCCGGTGGTGCAGCGGCGGCCGGTCGGGGTCGACGTTGAGGTCGGGGGCGGGCAGCACGGCGGTGTGCCGCACCTCGACGAGCTGCGCGGCGGGCAGCGCCCAGAAGACGACCTCGCCCGGGGCGAGTTCCAGGGGCAGGCCGGCGCCGGCTCCCGGGGAGCTGCCGAAGCCGGCCGCGGTGTCGCGCAGCCGCCGCAGTTCCTCGTCGCGCCGCCGCCACGCCTGCTCGGCGCCGCGGTACGTACGGTGGCGCCGTTCGTTCTGCCGGTGTGCCCACCGGTACCGCCAGGTGCTGCCCGTGGATCCAGTCCTCGCCACGCCGACTCCTCCGCCCGCGCGAACCACCAACCGGGGTGTCACCCGATTCAACGAGGCGAACGCGTCACAAACCCGTCGAAGCCGCTGAAATACCCGATCAGGGGATGGACTGGTACGCACAGGGGAGTCGACCGGACGGACCGTGTGGGTGGTTCGTCTCTGGGTAACAGGATCCCAGCCGGGTCACGAGGGCGTGCCCCGCGCCATCCGACGCGAGGGGGGTGGGCCCGTGACCGGCCCGGACGCGTACCCCCGCGTGGTGATCGGGGTCGACATCGGGACCACCAGCACGAAGAGCGTCGCGTACGACACCGAGGGGCGGCAGCTGGCCGCGCACTCGGCGGGCTACCCGCTGGACGAGCCGCACCCCGGGTACGCCGAGCAGGACCCGCGGCTGATCCTCGACGCGGTGCTGGAGACGGTCCGCGCGGTGGTGGCGGAGCTGCCCGGCCCGGTGGCAGGGCTGTCGTTCAGCACGGCGATGCACAGCCTGATCGGGCTGGACGCCGACGGCGAGCCGCTGACCGCGTCCGTGACGTGGGCGGACTCGCGGGCCAGCCGGCAGGCCGAGCGGATGCGGGCCGTGCCGTCGGGGCTGGCGCTGCACCGCCGGACCGGGACGCCCGTGCACCCGATGGCGCCGTTCTCGAAGCTGGTCTGGTTCGCCGAGCAGGAGCCGAGGCTGTTCGAGCGGGTCGCGCACTGGGTCGGCATCAAGGACTACGTGCTGCTGCGGCTGTGCGAGGCCATGGTCACCGACCACTCGGTGGCCTCGGGCACCGGGCTGATGAACATCCACCGGCTGGCCTGGGACGCCGAGGCGCTGGGCCGGGCGGGGATCACCGAGGAGCAGCTGCCGCGGCTCGTCCCCACCACCACGGTGTTGCCGGGGCTGACTCCGGCGGCGGCCGAGGCGACGGGCCTGCCGGCGGACACGCCGGTGGTGGTCGGCGCGGGCGACGGGCCGCTGGCCAACCTGGGGCTCGGCGCGGTCCACCCGGGCGAGGTGGCCTGCTCGATCGGCACCAGCGGGGCGATGCGGGTGATGGTCGAACGGCCGGCCGTGGACCCGCTGGGCGGGGTGTTCTGCTACGCCCTGACCGAGGACCGGTGGGTGGTCGGCGGGGCGATCAACAACGGCGGGATCGTGCTCCAGTGGGCGGGCGAGGCGCTGGCCCCGGAGCTGGGCGAGCACGCCGAGGAGGAACTGCTGGACCTGGCCGCCCGGGCGCCGGTCGGCTCGGGCGGGCTGATCATGCTGCCGTACCTGCTGAGCGAGCGCGCCCCGCACTGGAGCGCGCTGCCGCGCGGGGCGTACGTGGGGTTGACCCACGGTCACGGCCGGGAGCACCTGGTCCGGGCGGCGCTGGAGGGGGTCTGCCAGCAGCTGGCGCTGGTGCTGTCGTCGGTGCGGGCGGCGGGCAACGAGGTGCGGGAGGTGCGGGCCGGCGGGGGCTTCGCCCGCAGTCGCCTGTGGCGGCAGATGCTCGCCGACGTGCTCGGCATGCCGGTGCGGTTCCCGGTCGGTCACGAGGGGTCCAGCTTCGGCGCGGCGCTGCTGGGCATGCAGGCCCTGGGCCTGATCCCGTCGGTGGACGTGGCGGCCGACCTGGTGCGGATCGACGAGACGGTACGCCCCGACCCGGCCGCCGCCGCCACGTACGCCGCCCTGCTCCCGCTGTTCTCCGAGCTGTACGACGCGCTCGTGCCGACGTTCGCGTCGCTGCGTCGGCTGGCGCCGAGCCTGCCGCCCGAGCCGCCACCCGCACCGCCGCCCCTGTGACCGTCCGTTCCGCCGCCCGCGGGGCTCCCCAAGGAGGTCGTGATAGCCGTGGTCACACTGCTCGCCGCGCCGGTGGCGCCGCTCAGCGACGCCGGTGACGCCCAACTGGTCGCCGCGGCGCTGCTGGGCATCGCCGCGGTGGTGCTCCTGATCGCCTGGGGCAGGGTCCACCCGTTCCTCGCGCTGATCCTCGGCGCGGCCGTGCTCGGCATCGTCGCCGGGGTCGCCCCTGACAAGATCGTCACGTCCTTCAGCGGCGGGGTCGGCTCGACGGTCGGCGGGGTGGGCCTGCTGATCGCCCTCGGGGCGATGATCGGCGGCCTGCTGGCCGAGTCGGGCGGCGCGGACAACATCGTCACCCGCACGGTCCGGCGGGTGTCCGGGAACGCCCTGCCGTGGGCGATGGCCGGGGTGGCGTCGCTGATCGGCCTGCCGCTGTTCTTCGAGGTCGGCGTGGTGCTGCTGGTGCCGATCGTGCTGCTGGTGGCCCGGCGTACGGACGTGCCGCTGATGAGGCTCGGCATTCCCGCGCTGGCCGGCCTGTCGGTGCTGCACGGCCTGGTCCCGCCGCACCCGGGGCCGCTGGTGGCGATCTCCTCGCTCAACGCCGACCTGGGGCTGACGCTGGGCCTGGGCCTGCTGATCGCGATTCCGACGGTGATCCTGTCCGGGCCGGTCTTCGGCCTCATGATCTCCCGGTACGTCACCGCGACCGCCCCCGCGTCGCTGCTGCCGACCCGCGCGCCCGTGCCCGGCGGGGGCGGCCCGGCCGAGCGTGGGGCGGCGACCCGCCCACCGGTGGACGTCGACGGCGACCTGCTCACCGAGGACGACCTGGTCAATCCGGGTACGGGCCGGCCCGGCGCGCCGGTCGACGACACGGGCACCGAGACGGCCCGGCGGGCGCCGGCGTTCTGGCCGGCGGTGATCACCGTGCTGCTGCCGGTGGTGCTGATGCTGCTGCGGGCCGTCGGCGAGCTGACCCTGCCCGAGGGCAGCGGGGGCCGTCGCGCCCTGGACATCGTGGGTACCCCGATCATCGCCCTGCTGACCGGCGTGATCGTGGCGATGTTCACCCTCGGCTACCAGGCGGGGTTCAACCGCGCCCAGGTCTCGTCCGTGCTCGGCGGGTCGTTGCCGCCGATCGCCGGCATCCTGCTGATCGTCGCCGCGGGCGGCGGGTTCAAGCAGGTACTGGTCGACGCCGGGGTGGGCAACCTGGTCGCCCACGCGGCGGAGAACGCCAGCCTGTCCCCGCTGCTGCTGGGCTGGCTGGTCGCGGTCGGCATCCGGGTGGCCACCGGCTCGGCGACCGTCGCGACGATCACCGCCGCCGGCATCGTCGCCCCGCTCGCGGTGACCCTGGACCGGCCGGGGGTGGCGCTGCTGGCGCTGGCGGTCGGCTGCGGCTCGCTGTTCTTCTCGCACGTCAACGACGCGGGCTTCTGGCTGGTGAAGGAGTACTTCGGGCTGACCGTCGGGCAGACCATCGCGAGCTGGTCGGTGATGGAGACGATCATCTCCGTGGTCGGGTTCGCCGGCGTACTCGTGCTCGACCTGCTGCTGTGAGGCCGGGGCGCGCCGCGCCCCGGCCCCGCTCACGCGCGGCTGATCGCGTTGGCCGGCCCCGCTCACGCGCGGCTGATCGCGTTGGCCGGCCCCGCTCACGCGCGGCTGATCGCGTTGGCGTGGATCGCCTCGTTGAGGTAGGCGGCCATGCCGGGGCGGGTCCGCTCGTAGTACGCGGTGAACCGCTCGTCGGCCACGTACATGTCGGCCAGGCCGGTGTGGATCTCGTAGGTGCACTCGTAGTACCAGCGGCTGACGAGCTGCCGGTGCTCCTCGGCCAGCGCCATCGCCTCCTGGCCGTCGGCCGGCGCCCCGGATTCCATCACCGCGGCGAACCGCCGCAGCCAGTCCTCGTTCTCGGCCTTGTTGCGCAGCCAGTCCTCCTTGCCGTAGCGGGCCGTGCGCCGGGCCGACTCCCGGTACGCGTCGGTGTCTCCCCAGCGCTGGTGCGCCTCCTCGGCGTGCTCGTCGGGGTCGAGGTCGCCGAAGACCTCGAACCGATCCTCCGGAGTCAGTCTGATGTCCACCCTGCTCGCCTCCATCGCGAACTCGATCGCCGTGAGCATCCCCTGCAACCGCTTGATCCGTCCGGTGACCAGCTCGTGCTGCCGGCGCAGGTGCGCCGCCGGGTCGGCGGCCGGGTCGTCGAGGATCGTGGCGATCTCCTCCAGCGGGAACCCCAGCTCCCGGTAGTAGCGGATGAGCTGCAGCCGCTCCAGGTCGGCGTCGTCGTAGCGCCGGTACCCGGCGGGGCTGCGCCCGCTGGGCGAGAGCAGGCCGATCTCGTCGTAGTGGTGCAGGGTCCGCACCGTCACGCCGGCGGCCTTCGCCACCCGTCCCACCGTCCAGGCCATGGTTCCCTCCCTTCCACGACCAGGCTGCCGCCTACCGTTGCGTGAGGGTCAAGCCCGATTGCGCGGGCCGCCGCGGGGTCAGGCGGGCGCCGCCGGGAGCAGGGCGGCGCGCAGGTCGGCGAGGCCGGTGGGACGACCGTACCGCCAGCCCTGGCCGTGGACGCAGCCGATCGCGGTGACCGCCGCGTGCTGCCCCTCGGTCTCCACTCCCTCGGCGATCACGCTCAGGTCGAACGCCCCGGCGAGCTGGGTGACCATCTCCACCGTCGCGTACGCGCGGGCGTCCGCGCCGAGCCGGGCCACGAACGACCGGTCGATCTTCAGTTCGGTGGCCGGAATGTGGTGCAGGTAGCTCAGCGACGAGTAGCCGGTGCCGAAGTCGTCGATGGCGATGTGGATGCCCAGCTCGCGGAGCTGGCGCAGCCGCTCCAGCACGGTGTCGCTGCCCTCGATCAGCGCCGACTCGGTCAGCTCCAGGGTGAGCGCCCGGGGCGCCAGGCCGGCCCCGGCGGTGGCCTCGCTGACCGTGGCGATCAGGTCCGGGCGGCGCAGGTGCGCGGCGGCGATGTTCACCGCCACGGTCGCGTCCGGGGCCCGGTCCCGCCAGGTCGCGGCGGCCCGGCACGCCTCGTGGATCACCCACCGGTCGATCGGCACGATCAGCCCCGTCTCCTCCGCCAGCGGCAGGAACCGCGCCGGGGGCAGCAGGCCGAGCCGGGGGTGCCGCCAGCGCACCAGCGCCTCGGCGCTGCGCACCTCGCCGCTGGCCAGGTCGACGATCGGCTGGAACTCCAGGTGCAGCTGCCGCTCGTCGACGGCGCGGCGCAGGTCGTCGATCAGCTCGGCCCGGGTCACCGCCGCCTCACGCAGCTCCGCGGTGCACGTCCGGTACGCGGACTTCCCGGCGGCCTTGGCCGCGTACATGGCGATGTCGGCGTCGCGGAGCAGGTCGGTGTGGGAGGCGTGCTGGGGGCCGTACTCGGCGATGCCGATGCTGGCCGTGGTGTGCCCGCCGACCCCGTCCTCCTCGTCCTCCTCGGCCGGTTGCAGGGCGGTGAGGAGCCGCTCGGCCAGGTGCTCGGGGCGTACCTGGGGCCGGTCGTCGACGAGGACGGCGAACTCGTCGCCGCCGAGCCGGGCGACGGTGCCGTCGTCGCCGACGGCCCGGCGCATCCGGCCGGCGATGGTGGTCAGCAGCGCGTCGCCGGTGCCGTGCCCGAACCGGTCGTTGACCTGTTTGAACCCGTCGAGGTCGAGCAGCAGCACCGAGACCGGGGCGCCGGCGCGCAGCGCGCGGCGCAGCCGCCGGTTGAACGTCAGCCGGTTGGGCAGGCCGGTGAGCTGGTCGGTGTAGGCGAGGATGCGCAGCCGGGCGACCAGGCGCAGGTTCTCGTTGGCCGCCAGCCCCTGACGCGCGGCCAGGACGCCGAGCAGCGCCATCACGGTGAGGAGGACGAGCTGCGGGGTCTGCCCGTCGGGTCGCCGGGCCAGGTGCACCGCCACGATCGCCCCGCCGACCGGCAGGTACGGCAGGGCGACCCGCCACCACGGCGGCAGGGGTGCCTCGGCGGTCTCGTCGGTCTCGTCGGGGGCGGGCGGCGCGTACCGGGTGGCGACGCCGACCAGCAGGTAGCTCAGCGGCCAGCAGACGTCGATCGGGTGGCCGGGGGCGTAGTCGCCGCGGGCGACCAGGGACACGTACGCGGCGTCGGCGACCGCCCGGGTGACGAGGCTGGCCCCGATCACGGTGAGCGGCCGCCACCTCGGCCGGACCGTCCCGGCCACCGCGACCAGGATGGTCAGCTGCGCCAGGTCGAGCATCGGGTAGAGCAGCCCGAGGGTGCGCACCGGGTCGGCCAGGTCGGCGGCGGCCACGTCCCGGAAGACCAGCACCCAGCCGATCGGGATGAGGGAGAGCCCGACGATCACCCCGTCCAGCACCGCCCGGGCCCGGCCGACGGCACTGCGGGCGGTGACGGAGCACAGCAGCGCGGCGGTGCCGGTGACGATGCCGGCGGTGAACAGGGCGCCGATCAGCGGGGTGTGCGGCAGGGAGTCGTCGCCGAGGCGCTGCGCGGTCCACACCGCCCGGCCGAGCGCGGCCAGGCACATGGTGGCGGCGAGCAGCGTCCAGAACCGGCGCAGCTGCGCCGGGTGGCGACGGGCCGCGCCGACGCAGGCGACGGTGGACCAGCCCGCCACGGCGACCGCGCCGAGGTCGCTGGCGAGGGCCGCGCCGGGCAGCCCGGCGACGAGCCAGGCCGCCTCGGCGAGCAGGATCGCCACGGCCGCCGCGAACCCGGCCCCGGACCACAGGTCGGGGGTCGCGCCGGCCTGGCGGGCGTCCTGGGGCAGCACAGCGGTCGCTCCGGCTCTCTCTCCTGTGTGCACCCTCGGGCGGCGAGGACCGGTCATGGAGACGGACGCCGAAAGCCTAGTGCGGTGCCGGGCGGGCCGCCAGGTTCTCCGGGCTCGGTCGGCGGCTTCGGTCCGCCGTCGCCGTGCGCCGTCCAGCGGGAAGGGGGCGGCGGTCCTCCGCGGCCGCCCGCACGGGCGGGGCGGGCGGCATGGCCGCCTGGCGGTAGAGACCGACCAGGACGCCGTACCGCGGCTCGTCCGGGCCGGCCTCCTCGGCGGCGGCGACCAGGTCCTCCAGGGTGGACCGGAGCCGCCGCGCCTGAGCCGGGGTGAGCCGCAGGTGGCGCACGTGCAGCAGCGGATCGTCGTCGCCCGCCAGCTCCTCGCCGACCGCGCGCAGCAGGGCGGTGGTGGTGGCGGGGTCGTGCGCCCCGCCGACCAGCCGGCGGTAGGTGCGCTCGTGGTACTGCTCCGTGCCGCCGCGCACCTGCCGGGTGTGCGCGACCCGGACCATGCCCGCCTCGGTCAGCACCTTCAGGTGGTGGGCGACGGTGCCCTTCGCCGCGCCCAGCCCGGCGGCGAGCTGGCTGATGGTGGCGGGGCCGGCGCCCAGCGCGTAGAGCAGCCGCTGGCGGAACGGGTGGGCCAGCGCCTTGAAGTGGGCCGGGGTGCGGGCCTCCAGCGCCTCGGCGATCTCGTCGCTCACCCCGAAAGCGTCCACTTCCCTTGACGCTTTGTCAATCGGCTGTTCTACTACCCACACCACAGTGGACCGGCGGACGGAGGTGGCCGATGCGGCAGGACGAGATCACCGACGTCGTCGAGCGGGCCGGGAGACTGGTCGCCGAGCGGTACGTCTTTCCCGACGTCGCCGAGCGCATCGCCGCGCGCCTCGGCGACCGGCTCCGCGACGGCCGGTACACCGACGCCGCCGACCCGGCGGCGCTGGCCACGGTCGTCACCGAGGACCTCCAGTCCGTCA
This sequence comes from Micromonospora olivasterospora, assembly GCF_007830265.1. NCBI lineage: Bacteria > Bacillati > Actinomycetota > Actinomycetes > Micromonosporales > Micromonosporaceae > Micromonospora > Micromonospora olivasterospora. The sequence continues at coordinate 3,881,554 of NZ_VLKE01000001.1, read as the reverse complement.
ACGGCGACCAGCACCTGCGGCTCAACCACAGCGCCGAGGCCCTGCCGGAGCGCGAGGCGACCCTGGACGAGCAGTGGTGGGACCGGCAGGCGGCCGTGACCATGGGCGGCATCGCCCGGGTGCAGCGGCTGGCCGGCAACGTCGGGCTGCTGGAGATCCGCCCCTGCCTCTTCCCGCCACAGGTCGCCGGCGACGCCATGGTGGCGGCGCTGCGGCTGCTCGGCGGCACCGACGCGCTCCTGCTCGACCTACGCGGCAACCGGGGCGGCAGCCCCGACATGACCGCCCTGGTCTGCGGCTGGTTCCTCGCCGAGCCCGCGCACCTGCACACCATGCACGACCGGGCCGGCGACGCCCGCCAGTTCTGGAGCGCCGCGTACCTGCCGGCGCCGAGGTACGCGCCGGAGAAACCCGTCCACGTCCTGACCTCCGCGCGGACGGTCTCCGGCGGCGAGGAGCTGGCGTACGGCCTCCAGCAGCTCGGCCGGGCCACTGTGGTCGGCGAGCGGACCCCGGGGGCGGCGCACCCGTGCGTGGGCCGGCGGCTGCACCCCCACCTGGAGCTCACCGTGCCGGTGGCCCGGCCCGTCAACCCGGTCTCCGGCACGAACTGGGAGGGGCGCGGGGTGCTGCCGGACGTCGAGGCACCGGCCCACGCGGCGGAGGCGGTGGCGTACCGGATGGCACTGCGGGCCCTGCTGGCCGACGACCCGCGGCGGCCCGCGGCGGACGAGGCCCGGGCCGCCCTCGCCGCGGCAGCCTGACCCGCTCGGCCGGGTCGCCTCCGACGCCGGCGCGCCGACGGCCCGACCACGGGGGTGGGTCGCCGGCGCGCCGGTCAGGCGCGGGCCAGCAGGTACCCGCGCCGGGTCTCGGCCTCCTGCGGGTACGGTGCCCGCTCCAGCGTGGCCTCGACCGTGAAGCCCGCCTCGGTCAGCGCCTTCGCGACCGTGTCCGCGTCGAAGAAGCGGAAGTCCACCGGCCCGCCGGTCACCCGGGTCTCGATCTCCCTCGCGCCAGCATCGCACGGCGGTTCCCGGTGCCCCGTCCGCGCGGGCAGCTCCACGGGCCACCCGACGACGGGCCGTCAGGCCCACGCCTCCGCCGGGTCGCCGTCGGGCGACGGGGTGCCCGGATCGGGGTCGGGGCCGGGCGCGGAGACCGGCGGGCCGCCGTGGGTCCACGGGGTCTCCTCCGGCGCGGGGAACGCCCCCGCCGGCAGGTACGCGTCCGACAGGGTGGTCAGGCACACCCGCTCCCCCACCTCCGGCACCGAGCCCGGCGGCGCGGTCAGCCCCCGGCCCATGCCACCGGAGAGCTCCAGCACCACCTCGGTCTTGCCGTCGCCGCCGGGGGTCACGAAGATCACCTTCGCCTTCTGGGCGGGCCGGGCCGGCGAGTACAGGGTCGCCCCGACCGGCACCGCCACCGGTTCGGCGGTGACGACCTGGATGCGGGGGCGCAGCACGGGGCGCTTGCCGGTGTCGTCCACCCGCCTCGGGTCGGCGAGCGTCACCTCCCCGACGAACGCCTCCCCCGTCAGCCGGTGCTCGGCCATGACGAGGGGATCGTCGTAGGCGCGCTGCACGGCGTACGAGGTGAGCGCCCGCTCCAGCCGGTGCAGCCGGACCGCCGCCGCCACGGCGCCGTCCCGGCGCGGCTGCGGGCCGCCGCCGGAGTCGACGTGCTCGGCGTGGGCGGTGAACGCGTCCCGGTCGCCGGCCCAACGCCCCTCGACGCGGGCGCCGGGCGGCAGGGCGGCGAGCAGCCCGACGCCGCGCCACATCAGCTCCCAGGTGGGCGCGAGCTGGCCGCGCAGCACGCGCTCCAGCTCCGCGTACGCGGCCCGCCGGGCGTCGTCGTCGGGCGCCTCGTCGTACGCGGCGACGGCCGGGGCGAGCACGCCGTTGTCGAAGTCCGGGTCGGTGGCCGGGCCGGCGGGCGGGCACACCGACGGGTCCTCGGCCCGGGCCGCCGCCTGCGCGCCGTCAAGCCCCGGCGGCGGGTCGAGCCAACCGAGCACCGCCGGCAGGTGCAGGTCCTCCACCGCGCTCTGCCCGGTGGCCCAGTGCAGGGTCAGCGCCTCGGTCATCGCCAGCAGCGCCGACGACCCGGGGTGCTCGGCGCGCTCGGCGAAGAACGTCAGCCAGCGCCCGAGCAGCGGCACCGCCGGATGCACGGGGTACTCGCCGTCGGGGCGGCGGAACCGGGTGGAGCGGCCGAGCAGCCGCAGGAACGTCACCCCGGCCGGGTTCGGCACCAGCAGCTGCGGCGCGTCGGCGTACCGGTACCGGACGTCCCGGCCCCGGTCGACCGGGACTGCCTCGGAGACGCCCCGGAAGGCGTCCAGGTACGGCAGGACGATCCCGGCCAGCTCGGCGGCGAACGCGAAGCGCTGGTCCCGGTTGCGCGGCTGCGGCACGATCAGCAGCCGGGCGTCGTCCGGGGCGGTGCCGGCCAGCACGGCGAGGGGGGCGTTCGCCTCGCCGGCCATGGCCAGCGGCACCAGCACCAGCGGCCGGGGCGACAGGTGCAGGTGCCGTACGGTGGCCACCGGCTGGGCGACCCCGGCGGCGAGTGCCTGCGCCTTCGCGAGCGCGCGCAGCGTACTCATGCGGGCTGCCCGGCCAGGGCGTCGGCGCGCAGCCGGGCCGCGGCCCGCAGCAGCGCGGCGGCCTCCGCCTGCCCCGGCTCGCCGGGGTCCTCCCCGGCGGCCAGCGCCAACGCCTCGGTCACGGCCGCCACCCCGCCGAGCGCCTCGCGGACGGGCCGGCCCAGCGCGGCGGTCTGCGCGCGCGCCTCGTGCCGGCAGAAGTACGCCAGCTCGCACGCGGCCAGACACTCCGGGGCGTAACGGGCCTCGACGGACTCGAGGGCACGCCGCAGCTCGGCGGGATCGGTGGACGGGTCGGCGGTGAAGCCAGCCGGGACGCGGGCCAGCAGGTCGTCGATCCGGGCCATCCGGTCGAGCTGGCGGCGCAGCACGAGCAGTTGCTTGCGTACGTCGACCAGGCTGGCCACCGGCTGGTTGGCGAAGTCGCGCGGGCAGACGAGCACCACGTCGGAGGAGACCAGCTCCTCCGCGTGCCCCTCGGCGGCGAGCAGTTCGCGCAAGGCCAGCACGTAGACGGCGGACTGGATCGCGGCGGCGGCGACCTTCGCCGGGTCGGCCTGCCCGTCGATGACGGGGAACGACTTGACCTCCACGACGTGGTACCGGCCGGCGAGCCGGGCGGCGACCAGGTCGGGCTCCAGGTGCACCCGCTGGCCGGCGACGTCCAGGCCGAGCAGGGGGTGGTCGAACAGGGCGGCCGGCGCGGCGGCGCCGGTCGGCGCGGCGGCGACCAGCGCGGCCCGCGAGCGGGCGGACCGATCCGGCGGGCCGGCCCCGTCGCGATCGTCGGCGCCGAGGTCGGTCCAGGTCGCCGGGCCGCCCGGGTCGACGCCCAGCCGCTCGGCCACCAGCCGCAGCAGCTCCGCCCCGCCGTCCGCCTTGACCTGCGCCTCGAACGCGTTGCCCCGGCCGATGGCGAACCGGGACTGCCCGAACCGGGCGGGGAACCCGATCCGCGCGGCCAGCTTCGGCTTGTCGACCCCGGCGCTGTCCAGCACGGCCCGCCGGGCGCAGCCGGGGTTGCCGGTGAGCGCGGCGATGGTCCGGGCGTTGTGCCGGCGCGCGGGCACGCCGCCCCGGATCTCGGCGAGTCGCTGCTCGGTGCTCGTCACGACACGCCACGATAGGCGGTCGGCGCCGCTTCGGCGCGGACCGCCCTTCGGGTGGACCGGCGCGGCGACCAGCGACTGCCGCTCGGACGGGGCCCGTCAGCGGCCGGCGGAGCGGTTCCAGGGCGAGCGGGGCAGCGCGGTGCCGGCCAGCGGGCGGCGGGCGCGGCGACGCTTGCGGCGGCCCGGGGTGCAGGGCGGCCGGGAGACGGTGTACGGGGCGCCGGTCGGCTCGCGGCCGATCAGCCAGCAGAGGAAGCGGGCCATCCCGGTTCAGCCGACCGGGAGGCGCTCGGCCTCGGCGCGGGACACGTCGTAGATGAAGAACATCGTCCGGCTATACCCACGGGCCCGGCGTTTCGCACCGCCCTCCCGCCACCTGTTGAAAGGGGCCCCCTGCCGTACCGAAGGCGTCGACAGGGGGCCCGCCTTCTCAGGCGACCGGGGTGGGGTCGGGGAGCCAGATCGGCTGCCAGTCGGGCACCTCGTGGTAGCGGCGCAGCTCGGCGAGGCCGGAGACCGAGCCGCACCACGCCGCGTACGGCGGGTTCTGCTCGTCGAAGCCGCTCTGCACGAAGGTCAGCTTCGTCTTTCCGTCGGACTCGGCCAGCTTCCAGGTGCTGACCCCGGTCGGCCCCCAGTCGATGGACATCTTCCGGCCCGGGTCCAGGTCGATCACCTTGGCCGCGTAGCCGGACTCGAAGCCGCCCATGGCGTACCGGCCGCCGACCCAGGGCTCGATGCCGATCGGGTACCCGAACCAGGCGCTGGCCTGCTCCGAGTCGGTCAGCGACTCGTACACCTTGTCCATCGGGGCGGCGATCAGCAGCTCGCCGCGCAGGTCGGCCGAGGTGAAGTCCGTACGTGGCAGCAGCGGCCGACCCTCCAGCATGGCGGCCAGGTTGGCGACCGAGAGGGCCCAGAACGTCTGGAGCACCCCGCGGATCGAGCTGCCGCTGATCGCCTCGGCGAAGTCGAAGTGGCTCTGCCGCAGGGTGAGGAGCGTCGCGTCGCCCTCCGGCTCCAGCGCCATCTCCGTGGTGGTCTCCACCCCGTCCAGCGTCCAGGCGAAGCGCAGCGTCCGGTCGTCGACGTGCAGCAGCCGCTGGTGCGGCGCGTCCCCCTCGGGCGTGTAGCGCCCCCAGTACGCGTACCGGTCGGGCAGCTCGACCTCGGCGTGCTCCGCGAGCCAGACGCGCAGCTCGGCCGGGTCGGTCAGGGCCCGGTGCACGGCCTCGACGGGCGCGGCGAGCCGGGCGCGCATGGTCATCGGTTCAGTCACGGTCTTCCCCCTTGGGATAGCAGGCCACGGCGAGCTTGAAGGCGTCCCCCTCGGCGCCCCCGTAGCGGGTGAACAGGTCCTGCAGCGTGGTGCGCAGGTCGTCCAGGAACTCCTGCCGACGCTCCGGCGGCAGGCGGATCTCGCCGGAGACCCCGAGCGAGGGGAGCTCGGGGGCCGCCCGGTCGAGGGCGGCGACGTCGGCCTGGACCTCCTCCATGAGGTCGAGCAGGTAGCCGAGGCTCAGCTCGTCGCGGGCCCGGCGCAGCCCGCCGATGCGGCCGACGAGCCGGGGCGAGAGCCAGTACGACCGGGCTGCCGCCTGGTAGATGCCCTCGCTGATGCCGCGCACCTTGCGCTCGGACACCTGCTCGGCCAGGCCGGCCGCCACGAGCTGCTTGACGTGGTAGTAGACCCGCTGCGGGGTCTGCCCGAGCGCGGCGGCGACCTCGGTGCAGGTGCGGGGCTCGGCGAGCTGCCGCAGCACCTCGACCCGCTGCGGCTTGAGCAGGGCCTCCGCCTGCGCGAACTCTTCCAGGTACAGAACGTCTCTCATGGCAAAATAAGTTTGAACGTACAAAACTTCTTTGTCAATAGGTTCGACGAAAGGGGCGGCCGACGCTGGCCGCCCCTTTCGGTTCAGGCTCGGGTCAGGGCGTCCAGTCCGGGCGCAGCGGGTAGCCGCTCACCCCGGCCGCGGCGTTGCGCGTCGCGAGCACCTGGTGCAGCTGGATCTCGTTGCGCTCGAACGCCAGCCGCGACCCGGCCATGTAGAGGCCCACACCCGGGCGGTGCCCTCGCCGACCTCGGCGACGCAGAAGTCCCAGTTCTCCACCAGGTTGCGGCACCAGCCCGCGAGGGTCAGCGCGTAGTGCTGCCGCAGGTTCTCCTCGTGGTGCACCTCCAGCCCGGCGTCGTGGATCTCGCCGATCAGCCGGCCCGGGCCGGCCAGCTCGCCGTCCGGGAAGACGTACCGGTCGATGAACGCGCCGGAGCGGTGCGGTGCGCGGTTGTCGGCCCGGGTGATGCAGTGGTTGAGCAGCCGACCCCCGGGCGCAGCCGGTCGCGCAGGGCGCCGAAGTACGCGGGGTAGTTGCGCACTCCGATGTGCTCGGTCAGCCCGATCGAGGAAACCGCGTCGAAGTGCTCGCGGGGGCGTCCCGGTAGTCCATGTGCCGCACCTCGGCCAGCTCGCCCAGCCCCTCACGCTCGATCGCCGCCTGCGCCCACTGCGCCTGCTCCCTCGACAGGGTCACCCCGAGCGCCTTCACGCCGTACTCGCGGGCCGCGTGCCGGACCATGCCGCCCCAGCCGCAGCCCACGTCGAGCAGCCGCATCCCCGGCTTGAGCGCCAGCTTGCCGGCGACCAGGTCGTACTTGGCCGCCTGCGCCTGCTCCAGCGTGTCGTCCGGGCTGCGGAACACCGCACACGTGTACGTCATGGACGGGCCGAGCACCTTCTCGTAGAAGGCGTTCGACACGTCATAGTGGTGGGAGATCGCGCTGCTGTCCCGCGTGCGGGAGTGCCGCAGCCCGTTCATCACCCGCCTCCAGCGCGGCGCGGCCTCCTGCGGCGGGGGCGGCGGCGGCTTCAGCCGGTCCCAGCCCAGCCCGCGCACCAGGGCCAGCCCCTCGGACAGCGAGGGCAGGCGCAGCCGCAGCTGGTCCTGGAGCACCCGGAACGCCTCGTACGGGTCGCCCGGGTGCACCCCGTCCAGCGCCAGGTCGCCGCTGACGTAGGCCCGGGCCATGCCCAGGTCGCCGGGGGCGGTCAGCAGGTACGACAGCCCCCGCTCGGTGCGGATGGTCAACGTGTACCCGGCGTCGGCCGGGCCGACGACGCTGCCGTCGTACCCGATGACCCGGATCGGCAGGGCCCTGGCCGTGACGGCCCGGACGACGTCGGCCACGGTCGGGCCCGGGCGCCGGCTTCCCGCCTGCGGTGGTGTGGACGGCTCGCTGGCCGCCCCCTGCTCTCGATCGGTCAGGCTCATCTTCGCGCTACCGCCTTCTCGTACAGTCCGGTGAGCCGGTGGTCCGGGTCGTAACGGTCCTTCACGGCACGCCAGGTCTCGCCGCCGTAGAGGCGGTCGAAGGCCTCGCGGTCGTAGTACGCGTCCGAGTAGAGCGACTTGTGGCCGCCCGCCTCGGACACCGCGCGTTCGATCGTCCGGTTGACGTCGCCGTCGGCGGCGCCCTCGGCGATCGGCACGGTCCCCCAGAAGCCGATGTTGACGTACGTCTGCCCCGGCCGCATCGGATAAAGCGGCCAGACCCGGGTCGATCCGGGACCGGCCGGCTCGCGCAGCCGCAGCGGGCACAGCCAGACCGGCGACATCCGCACCGTCTTCGCGAACCAGCGCAGGAAGTCGGCCGTGCCCTCCAGCGGGATCTCCACGTCCTGCACGACCCGCTCCCGGTCGGGCTGGCCGCGCAGCCGGTCGATCCGGGCGGACACCCGGTAGCGGTTCTCCAGTCGCACGATGCGGTGGTAGACGTCGCTGCGTCGCAGCCGGGTCGGCCAGAGCCGCCGGACGACGGGGTGCTGCACCCCGAACGCGGCCGAGCACCAGAACCAGTCGGTGTCCCAGCGCCACAGGTAGTCGTACGTGGTCAGCCAGTCGCGGGTGCGCCGGCGCAGGGAGCGGTAGTAGATGTCCTGGCCGGTGTAGTCGCTGGGCCGGGGCGCGTCGTCGGTGAAGCTCGCCAGCACCAGGTACGCCTCGCCGGGGCTGAAGACCACCCCGTCCATCGCGTCGACGGGCTCGCCGTCCCAGGTGCCCTTGGCGACGACCTCGCCGATCGCGTCGGTCAGCTCCTCCAGCCGGGTGAAGCGGACGTTGCGCGTCGCCACGTACCGGCGCACCGGTTGCAGCTCGATGCGCAGCCGGGTGGCGTACCCGAGGCTGCCCAGCGAGTTCGGGAAGGCGGCGAACAGGTCGGCGTGCTCGCCCTCGGGCCGGCAGCTGACGATCTCGCCGGCCCCGGTCAGCACGTCCAGCTCCAGCACGGACTCGTGCGGCAGGCCGTGCCGGAACGAGGTGGACTCGATGCCCAGCCCGGTCACCGCGCCGCCGAGGGTGATGGTGCGCAGCTGCGGCACCACCAGCGGCATCAGCCCGTGCGCGAGCGTCGCGTCGACCAGGTTCTCGTACGTGCACATGCCCTGCACCTCGGCGGTGCGGGCGACCGGGTCCACCCCGATCACCCCGCCGAGGCCGCTGACGTCCAGCCCCGGGGCGCTCGGCGCCGACCTCGGGCGGAACAGGTTGGAGGTGCGTTTGGCCAGCCGGACCGTCTCACCGGGAGGCACCGCCGCGTACGACCGCCGCAGCAGGTCCACCGCCCGGTCATGGTCGACTTGATGATCCACACGCTCGGCGCGCATGAGCCGACTCTACGCCGTCCCTGCTGGTCGCGTCGGCCCTCCATGGTGGCCTTTCCCACGTTGCCAGGCCCGCATAGCCTGTACGCCATGCCGAGAGCCGTCTGGAACGACATGGTGATCGCCGAGAGTGACGACACGGTGGTGGTCGAGGGCAACCACTACTTCCCGCGGGCCGCGCTGCGCGACGACGTGGTCCGCGAGTCGTCGACGCACACGGTCTGCCCGTGGAAGGGCACCGCGTCGTACTACACGCTGGAGCACGACGGGCGGACCAGCGCCGACGCGGTCTGGTACTACCCGGATCCGAAGCCGGAGGCCGAGATGGTCCGCGACCGGGTGGCGTTCTGGAAGGACGTCTCGGTCGTCGGGTAGTCCCGCCGCCGGCGCAGCAGCAGGGACAGCCCGGCGGCGGCGATCGACAGCGCCCCGGCGGCGTACCAGGCGAGCGCGTAGTCGCCGAGCGAGTCGCGGACCAGGCCCGCCCCGGTGGCGGCGATGGCCGCGCCGACCTGGTGGGCGGCGAAGACCCAGCCGAACACCACCGCGCCGGACGCGCCGAAGTACTCCCGGCACAGCGCCACGGTCGGCGGCACGGTGGCCACCCAGTCCAGTCCGTAGAAGACGACGAAGACGAGCATGCTCGGCTGCGTGGTCTCGGCGAACAGCCCGGGCAGCACCAGCAGCGACGCGCCGCGCAGCGCGTAGTACGCGCCGAGCAGCAGCCGGCTGTCCACCCGGTCGGTGAGCCAGCCGGAGGCGACCGTGCCGGCGATGTCGAACAGCCCGACGAGGGCGAGCAGCCCGGCGGCCGTGGTCTCCGGCATGCCGTGGTCGTGCGCGGCCGGCACGAAGTGCGTGCCGACGAGCCCGTTGGTGGTCGCGCCGCAGATCGCGAAGCCGCCGGCGAGCAGCCAGAACGGCCGGGTCCGCGCGGCGGCGGCCAGCGCGCCGACCGCGCGGGCCGCGGCCCCGCCGGCCGGCGGCTCGGGCGCCACCACCTCCGCCGCGCCGTACGCGGGCAGCCCGAGGTCCGCCGGGTGCTCCCGCAGCAGCCACCACGCCAGCGGTACGACCGCCAGCGCGGCCCCGGCGACGACCAGCGCCGCCGCGCGCCAGCCGTGGTCGCGCACCAGCACGGCCACCAGCGGCAGGAAGACGAGCTGGCCGGTGGCGCCCCCGGCGGTCAGCACCCCGGTCACCAGGCCCCGACGCCGGACGAACCAGCGCCCGGTCACCGTCGCCACGAACGCCAGCGCCATCGAACCGGTGCCCAGCCCCACCAGCACGCCCCAGCAGAGGACGAGCTGCCAGCTCGCCGTCATGAAGACGGTCAGCCCGCTGCCCAGCGCCACCAGCGCCAGCGCGCCGGCGACCACCCGCCGGATGCCGAACCGGTCCATCAGCGCGGCGGCGAACGGGGCGGTCAGCCCGTACAGCAGCAGGTTGACCGAGACGGCGGCGGAGATGGTCGCCAGCGGCCAGCGGAACTCCGCGTGCAGCGGGTGCAGCAGCACCGAGGGGGTGGCGCGGAAGCCGGCGGCCCCGACCAGGGCGACGAAGGCGACGGCGGCCACGGTCCAGGCCGGGTGGAGGCGGCGGTTACGGATCACGTCCCGAGTCTCGGTCGCCCGGCGGCGCCCGACGAGTGGCCGGAATGCCATCGTCCGCAATAATCGGGCCATGACCAGGTCGCCGCACCGGATCGCCGTGCTCGCCGTCGACGGGGTGGTGGGCCTCGACCTCGGCACCCCGTCCCAGGTCTTCGGGTCCGCCCGCGACGCCGACGACGCCCGCCTGTACGCGGTGGACACCTGCACCCCGGGCGGCCACCCCGTACGCAGCAGCGCCGGCTTCCGGGTGCTGCCCGACCACGGGCTCGACCTGGTCGAGGCGGCCGCCACGGTGGTGGTGCCCGGCGTCCACGGCAGCGCCCCCGTGGTCGACGGCACCGTCGACCCGGACGTGGTCGCGGCGCTGCGCGCGGCGCACGCCCGGGGCGCGCGGATCATGTCGATCTGCACGGGCGCGTTCGTGCTCGCCGCCGCCGGCCTGCTCGACGGGCGGCGGGCCACCACCCACTGGGCGTACGCCGACCGGTTCCGCCGGCTGCACCCGCGGGTGGACCTGGACCCGGACGTGCTGTTCATCGACGGCGGCGACGTGCTCACCTCGGCCGGTGTCGCCGCCGGAATGGACCTGTGCCTGCACGTCGTCCGCACCGACCACGGCAGCGAGGTGGCCAACCGGGCGGCCCGGCGCTGCGTGGTGCCGCCGTGGCGGGAGGGCGGCCAGGCACAGTACATCGAGCGCCCCGTCCCACAGGCCACGCGGACGGGCACCGCCGCCACCCGGGAGTGGGCCCGGCAGCGCCTCCACGAACCGGTCGCCCTGCGCGACCTGGCCGCGCACGCGCGGATGAGCGTACGCACCTTCACCCGGCACTTCCGCTCCGAGACCGGGCTCAGCCCGGCCCAGTGGCTGCTCCAGCAGCGCACCGAGCACGCCCGGCTGCTGCTGGAGACCACCGACCTCTCCGTCGAGCAGGTGGCCCGGCGATCCGGCTTCGGCACGGCCGCCGCCCTCCGCCAGCGCCTGCACGAGCGCGTCGGCGTGTCTCCCTCCACCTACCGACGCACGTTCCGCCCCCGCGCGTGACCTCGCGGGGTCACCGGCGGTGCGGGTGCAACTCGGGGCGGAGGGCGCGGAGCTGGGCCAGGTGCTTGGGAAGATGGACGCGGGTGTGCAGGTCGAGGGTGCGCCGCCAGGGCAGCGGCTCGCCCGCCCGCAGGTCGACGTCCTCGTGCAGGTGGGTGTCGACCGGGGTGTCCGCGGCCGGCCCCAGCCGGTCGACGAGGGCGCAGAGCCGCTGGCTGGTGGCGCGCAGCAGGGCGGCCAGCCCGTCGAGCCCGCCGTACTCGGTGACCAACGCGTCGAGCTGCGTACGGTGGATGGTCTCCAGGTCGTAGTAGGCGAACGGGGACCCGGCCAGCACCGCCTCGGTGGCCTCGCTCATCAGCTCGTCGTTGGCCGCCAGGTGCGCCACGATCTGCTCCGCGCTCAGCCCACCGTCGGCTGGCGGCTCGAACCCGCCGGCCGTCACCTCGGCGAGCACCTCGTCGTACGCCCGCCGCAACCCGGTGCTGTCCACGGCTCCCAGTCAACCCCGCCGCCCGGGGCGGGCCGGCGGAGCGGCGGCCCTGGTTCACCCGGACGGGTTCGCCGACGACGTCGGCACACTCGGATGGCGGCGCGTTCAGGCGCCAGCACGACGGTGCCGTGCCGGCACTGTGGAGCTGCCCCATCGGCGCTACCGGCGATCGGCGGTGCGGGCCCCGGCCGCGTGGGCCCCGGCGGCGCAGACACCGGCAGCGCGGGCCCCGGCAGCGTGGGCCCCGGCGGCGTGGGCCCCGGCGGCGTGGGCCCCGGCGGCGTGGGCCCGGCGGCGTGGGCCCCGGCAGCGTGGCCCCGGCAGCGTGGGCCCCGGCAGCGCGCGGCGCAGACACCGGCAGCACGCGGCCCCGGCAGCGCGGGCCCGATGCCGTGGGCGAGCGCGGTAGCACAGGCGGGGCAGCTCCACAGGGGCGCGAGAACAGTCCTGTCCCGAGGGCACGGCCACCTGTCGGCCGCGGCCATCCCTCGCAGCCCGCCGCGACCAGCCAAGCGATCAGCCCGCGCCCACCGACAGACCAGCGCGCCCACCGACAGACCAGCGCGTCCCACCTACAGGCCGGCGCGTCCCACCGACAGGCCGGCGTCCGCTGCGGATCAGGTCGGGTCAGCGGCGGCCGTGGCGGGCGCGGAGGTAGTCGGAGACGACGTACTCGCCGAGGTCGTCGAGGTCGGGGGTGAACATGCGGCCCCGACTGCGCCGGGCGACCGCGTCGACGAAGCGGCGCAGGCCCGGATCGTCGCCGAGCATGAACAGGTTGAGCGTGGCGCCGGCGCGGGTCAGCCGGTCCACCTCGCGGATCGTGGCCTCGATCGTCTCGCGCAGGGGCGGCCAGTGGAACAGCGCCTCCCCGTCGTCCGGGTCGAGGTGGGCGGTCGGCTCCCCGTCGGTGACGACGAGGACCACCGGCTCCGCGCCCGGGTGCCGGCGCAGGTGCCGGCCGGCCAGCCGCAGCGCGTGCTGGAGGTTGGTGCCCTGCCGCAGGTCCGGCTCCACCGCGGCCAGCTCCTGCTGGCTCAGCGGCGCCGCCTCCCGGCCGAACCCGACGATCTGCAGGGCGTCCTGCGGGAACCGGGTCGCCACCAGGTGCGACAGGGCCAGCGCCGTCTGCTTCATCGGCCCCCAGCGCCCCTGCGAGATCATCGAGTACGACAGGTCGACGCAGAGCACCACCGCCGCCGACGCCCGGCGCTCGGTCTCCACCACCTCGAAGTCCTCGACCGCCAACTGCACCGGCACGCCCGGACCGCCCCGGCGCACCGCCCGGGTGAGGGTACGCACCACGTCGAGCGGCTGCTCGTCGCCGTACTCCCAGGGCCGCGACGCCCCGCTGACCTCGCCGGCCGCGCCCGCCGAGCGCAGGTCGTGCTGCCCGCGCGGCCCGGCGGTCAGGTCCGCGAAGACCCGGCGCAGGGCGGTGCCCGCCAGCCGGCGCAGCGCCTTCGGGCTCAGCGTCAGCCCGTCGGCGTCCCGGGTCACCCACCCCTGCCGGCGCAGCTCCCGCTCCAGCTCCCGCAGCCGGCGTACGTCGTCGGCGGCGTCCCGGCCCAGCGTCCGGGCCACCGCCTCGACGTCCACGTCGTCGAGGCTGGCCCCCGGATGGTCCTGGTCGAGGGAGTCCAGCAGCTCGTCCAGCTCGGCGATCTCGTCGAGCGCGCCCGTCGCCGCACCGTAGCCGAGCGGCTGCTCGCCACGGATCCGCTCGCCCCGGTGCCAGTTCAGATCGGGGCGCAGCGCCCGCAGGTTCTCGCCCAGCGCGGCCAGCTCCCCGGCCAGCCGGTCGCCGAGGGACTGGCGCATCAGCCCGGCCAGCTCCTCGCGCTGCCGGTCCGGCAGCGACCGCATCAGCCGCTCGGCCGCGGCGGCCCGGCGGGCCAGCACGTCCACCAGCTCGTCGACCGTCTCCGGGCGTTCCGGGAAGAACTCCCCGTGCCGGCGCATGAACTCGGCGAACGCGTCGGTCGTGTCCTCCGCGCGGGCGTGCCGGGCCAGCAGGTCGTTGAGGTCGCGCATCATCTCGGCGAGCCGCTGCTGCGCGGCCGGGTCGGCGGCGGCCCGCGCCGCGTCCCGCAGCCCGGCGAACCGCTGCTCCAGCACCTCGCCGCGCAGCCCGTCGAGGATCCGCTGGTACGTCTGCCGCGCCTCGTCGCTCGCCCACCGGTACTCGGCGAGCTCCTGCACCGCCCGGGCGGTCGACCGGGGCAGGCTGTCCAGCACCGCCTCGGCGAAGCGGGCGTCGTCGCCGTTCCGGCCGCGCAGCTCGTCGCGCTCGGCGGCGAGCGCCTGGTCGAGCAGGGCCCGGGCCCGGGTCACCGCCCCGTCCAGGTCGCCCCGGCGCATCGCCTCCCGGCGCAGGCGCCGCGCCCGGGCCGCCAGGTCGTCCAGGCCGCCCCGGCCCTGCGGGCCGCGGCGCAGCAGGTCGCGCAGCGCCTCGCGCAGGCTGCCGCCGGACAGCACCTCCGCGCCGACGGCGTCCACCGCGGCCCGCACGTCGTACGGCGGGGCGAGCGGGTCGGGGCCGCCGCGCCACTGCCCGTACCGGAACCGGTTGCCCGCCACGCTCAGCCCTGGCCGTAGACGGTGCGCCCGGACTCGGTGACGTCCTTGCCCAGCCGGCGGGTCAGGTGCAGCCCCTCCAGGACGAACTCGACGCCGGCCGCCGCCTCCTCCGGCGTCGGGGCGTCGCCCAGGTCGAGCCGGTCGAGCACCTTGGCCAACCCGGGCACCGTGCCGACCTGGCGCAGCAACTCGGCCGAGGAGACCAGCTCGCCGGTCTCGACCACCCTGCCGTCCGCCACGAGGGCGGTGAAGCCGGACAGGTCCAGCCCCGCGAGCCGGGCCCGGAACGCCTCGGCCGTGGCGGTCCGCAGCAGGTGGGCCAGGATCTCCGTCTCCCGCCCCTCCTCACCGCTCTCGAACTCCACCTTGCCGCGCAGCGTGGAGGTCACCGACACGGCGTCGCCCACGCGGGCGACCGGGGCCTCGGGGCGTACCCCCTCGGCGGCCGGACCGGCGGCGAGCAGGCCGGAGCGGCGCAGCGCGGCGGCGGCGACGGTCTCCGCGGCGGCGATGGCGAACCGGGCCGAGACGCCGGAGCGCGGGTCCACCGACGGCGACTCGCGCACCGCCCGGGCGAACCGGGCGAGGACCTCCAGCACGTGCTCCGGTACCTCGGCCACCAGGTCGGCCTCCTGCCGGATCAGCGCCAGCTCCAGGTCCACGTCGAGCGGGTAGTGGGTACGGATCTCCGCGCCGAAGCGGTCCTTCAGCGGGGTGATGATCCGGCCCCGGTTGGTGTAGTCCTCCGGGTTGGCGCTGGCCACCAGGAACAGGTCGAGCGGCAGCCGCAGCTGGTAGCCGCGGACCTGGATGTCCCGCTCCTCCAGCACGTTGAGCAGCGCCACCTGGATCCGCTCGGCCAGGTCCGGCAGCTCGTTGACGGCGAAGATCCCCCGGTTGGTGCGCGGCACCAACCCGAAGTGGATCGTCTCCGGGTCGCCGAGGGTGCGCCCCTGGGCCACCCGGACCGGGTCCACGTCACCGATTAGGTCGCCGACGCTGGTGTCGGGGGTGGCCAGCTTCTCGCCGTACCGCACCGAGCGGTGCAGCCAGCCGATCGGCAGGTCGTCGCCGCGCTCGGCGACCAGCGCCCGGGCGGCCGGGGTGAGCGGGCGCATGGGATGCTCGTTGAGCACCGAGCCGGGAATGACCGGGGTCCACTCGTCGAGCAGGGCGACCAGGGAGCGGATCAGCCGGGTCTTGCCCTGGCCGCGCTCGCCGAGCAGCACCATGTCGTGGCCGGCGAGCAGCGCCCGCTCGACCTCGGGCAGCACCGTGTCGTCGTACCCGACGATGCCCGGAAAGCGCTCCTCGCCCGTGCGCATCCGGGCGAGGAGGTTGTCGCGGAGTTCCTGCTTGACCGTGCGGTGGCGGTGCCCGGCCGCCCGCAGCGCCCCGAGGGTGGCGGGCAGGTCGGCGGGCGGGGCCGGGAGGACCTGGTTCGGCTCAGTCACCCGACCAACGCTAGCGCGGCTCGTGGTCCGCCCTCGCGTAGACGGAGACATGCCGATGACTGGCGCTCGTGAACGGCTGACCGGTGAAGTCGCCCCACCGGTCCACGAGGCGCAGGCCGCTCAGCTCCGCGAGCAGGTCCAGCTCGCTGGGGAACGCGTAGCGCACGACGTGCTGCGTCGTCTCGGGTACGCCTCCGTCGATGACGGTGTGGGTGCCCACCATGAGTTGCCGCGACCGGTCCACGCTCAGCATGTCGAGCATCACGCCCTTGTCCCCGAGATGCCGGACGGAGAACGACGGTTGGTCCAGGCCGTGGAACAGGGTCGGCTCGAACACCTCCATCAGGAAGCGTCCCTCTGGCTCCAGCTGCTCTCGTACCAGGCGTAGGCAGCCCAGTTGCTGTTCCCGGGTCACGGCGGAGAAGAACGTGTTGAGCACCGTGAAGATCAGGTCGTACGTCCCGCCGGTGTGCGAGGAGGTGAAGTCGGCCAACTCGACCTCGACCCGGCCCTCCGGATCCTTCTCTTTGAGGCGGGCCAGCATCGCCGCCGACCCGTCGATGCCGCGCACCCGGTATCCCGCGTCGGCGAGCGGGAGCGCCAGCCGGCCCGTCCCGACGCCCAGTTCGAGGACCCGCGCGGGCGGAGGAACGAGCCTGCTCAGCAGGTCGACGGTGTGGCCGGTGTCCACCTCGATGAAGGGGTACATCCGGTCGTAGACGCTTGCCAATTTCTCGCGGTAATACGCGTGAGTGATCATCTGCGGCCATTCTCCCCATTCGCGGCGTCAATTTTCGTGGCCTCGCGGCGCAGGAGCGTGAGGGGATCCGCCTCGAATCCGAACCGCTCGCGCAGCACCCGCCGGGCCACGTGGTATCCGGCCATGCCGTGGATTCCCGGCCCAGGGGGGCTGGCGGCCGAACAGTGGTAGAGCCAGGGCATCGGGGTCGCGTACGGGTGCAGGCCGGGGCGCGGGCGCCGTACGGTCTGGAGGAGGGTCAGCCGGCCCGACATGATGTCGCCCCCCACGTAGTTCTCGTTGTACCGGGCGAGATCGCGAGCCGTTCGCACCCGGCGGTCGAGTACCGTCCCACGGAAGCCGCTCGCGAACCGTTCGATCTGCGCGGTCACGATGTCGCCGGCGTCGACCGGCGACCCGTGGGGCACGTGACAGTACGTGGAGAGGACGTGCAGGCCCGCCGGCGCGCGGCCGTAGTCCACGACCCCGGGCTGGACGGCGAGCACGTACGGCCGGTCGGCGTGCGATCCGGCGTTGACCTGCCGCGCCGCTGCCAGCGCCTCGGCGCGCCCGCCGACGAGGTGCAACGTGCCCGCGCGCCGGCACTCGGGGTTGTCCCACGGCACCGGATCGGCGAGCAGAAAGTCGATCTTGCAGGCACCGGGGCCGTACCGGTAGCGGCGGAGCCGCCGGCGGTACCGGTCGGGCAGCACAGCCCCGGCCACCCGCGTCACTCCCGCCGGCCCGAGGTTGAGGATCACCGCCCTCGCCGGGGGCAACTCCCGTACGTCGTCCACTCGGTGCCCGGTGTGGAGGCGGCCGCCGTGCCGCCGCAGGTCGGCCACGAGTGCCTCGACGATCGACCGGCTGCCGCCCTGCGGGATCGGCCACCCGACCGCGTGCGCCAGCAGGGCGAGCGTCAGCCCGACCGCCGTCGGCGCCAGCGCGTCGGGCCGGACGACTCCGTGCAGGTTGACGCCCGTGAGCATGGCTCCCGCGACGGTGTCGTGGAGGCGGGCGGGGAGGTGGCGGCGGCCGAGCAGGGCGGCGCGTAGACCGAACCGCACGGTGGCCGGGGATAGCCCCCGCAGCGGGTTGCGCAGGTCTGACATGACGGTCGCGGCGATCTCGCGCCAGTCTCGGACGAGAGGGGCGAAAATTTGACGCCACGCCCGACCGTCCCCCCCGAGCCCCGCCACCGTACGGTCCAGGTCGGTCCACGCCATCCCCGCGCGTCCTCCGTCGAGGGGGTGGGCGTACGCCGCTTCGGGTTGCAGCATCGTCACGCCGTGCGCCGCGAGGTCGAACGCCGCGAAGAAGGGAGAGGCGAGTCCCATCGGGTGGACGGACGAGCAGATGTCGTGCCAGATCCCCCGCCCCATCGTCTCGACGGTCCGGGCCCCGCCGCCCGCCTCTTCCGCCGCCTCGTACACCGTCACCCGGAGGCCCGCCCGGCTCAGCAGGACCGCTGCCGCCAGCCCGTTGTGTCCGGAGCCCACGATCACGACGTCCGGATCGTCGGCCTCGGCGGGTGGTGGTTCCTGGCGAGCCGTCACAGCGACTCGAATCGGGAGAGGTAGACGTACTCGGGCTCCTCGCGGTCGTCGTAGCCGGCGGCACGGGCGATGACGAACTGGAACCCCTTCGGCGGAGGCCCACCGGCCTTCGCCCTGACGTGTCGCTCCACCACGCCCCGCATCAGGGCGTAGGCGGGAGTGGACGTGCCGTCGTCACCGAGCAGGCCGAGATGCCGGGTCAACTGGTCGCACAGGTCGTGCACCGCTTTGTCCATCCGGCGTGCCGGGTGCCAGAACCCGTGGGTCCAGGCCCGCGGGCTGATCTCGACCACGCTCTCCCACGGGGACTCCGCGCCGTCGTGCCCCAGGCACCGGACGAGCAGCACGAAGTCGTGCTGCGCCGGCTCCGGGGCGAAGAACCGCCAGTCGGGAAGCATGGTGCCGGTCGGATCATGGCGCCGGAGTTTGTCGAAGACGCGTTGCGGATGTTGGCTCAACACGCTGGCGACGAACCAGGCGCCGAGGCCGAGGCACGCCCCGAGCGTCACGAGGCCGCTCCGGCCCGGCTGCCGCGCGGTCACGGCCGCCCCTCCGTCAGCCCACGCACGAACGCCCCGATCCGCGCGGCGACCTCGGTCGCGTGCCGCTCCTCGGTGACGATCGACTCGTGGTCCGCCCCCTCGACCACGTGGTGTGCCCCGGCCCGGCCCGATTCCGCGAGCTCCCGGTGCAGTTCCGTCTGGACCGGGTCGTCCGTCAGCGTCGCCTCGGCCGACAGGCACAGCACCTCCGCGGTCAGCTTTGGCAACATTCCGTCGAAGGCAGCGAACTCGGCTCTCGTGGCCTTCCATTCCCGGTGACTCGCGTTCCACAGCCGGGCGTCGCGGTACTGGCACAGCGCCAACTCCAGCACGTCGGCCGGTAGCCGGTGGATCGCTCGGGGGATCTGCAGCAGGGGGCCCATGCCGATGCGCATGGACGGGGCCATCAGCCGCAGGGTGGTGTCGAGCATGACCGCGCCGCCGGCCTGCCGTGGGGACCGGTCGAGCTCGCCGGGGTGGCTCGAGTCGAGCAGGACGACCCCCTTCACCTGGTCGCCGAGGAGCTGCCCCGAGCGCAGGGCGAGGTATCCGCCCAGGGAGTGACCGACGATGATGACGGGCCGCTCCCCCGCCGTTTCGCGGGCCAGGTCCGCGAAGTCCTCGACGGCGCTCGCCAGCCGGAACGGGCGCCGGTCCCGGGACTCGCTGGCACCATAGCCGGCGCGTTGGTAGACGACGGTCGAGAGGTGCTGGGAGACCTCCCGACGCAGCCACTCCCAGTGCAGGTCGCTCGCCGCGAGGGCGGACTCGAAGAAGACGACCGGCCCGGCCGCCTGCGGGTTCTCCGTGAGGTAGGCGAGGACGTTGCCGCTGCGGGTGCGTACGCGACGCATGCCCTGCCGGCCACGCGCCACCTTCCGGGCGCGGGCCGCCTGCGCCGCCATCCCACCCGCGAGGGTCGCCGCCGCCAGCCCCGCCGCAACGACGGGGAGCAGGTCGTTCCGGGGCGGCTCGCCAGCCGTGCCACGGGACCTGCGGCGGGGATCGGTCACGTAGAGCACGGCCGGGTGCATCGCGCAGAAGGCGCCGACGAACCGGCCGAGCCCCATGGCTGCGGCGTTCACGGCATGGAAGGCGGCGGCGGAGCCGACGAACGTGGGAGCGAGGCGACCGCGGGCGACGAACACCAGGGGGAACAGGCATTCCATGGCGAGCACCGCGTGCCCCAGTGTGCGGGCGGCGACGGGGAACCGCTCCGCCGTCCGCCAAGCACCCTCGTGCCCATACGTGACGGTCCGCATCACGCCGGGCAACGCCCGGCCCGTACGCCAGGTGGGGCTGACCATCTTGACCCAGCCGGACGCCGCGTAGTTCAACGTCGACTGGAGCCCGAGGAACCAGAGGGCGGCGTCGGCGACCCGCGGCTGCCGGCTGGAACGCGCGACGGTGACCGCCGCCTGGACGAGAAAGGACGCCTGGTCGGACCCGTCGGTGCCGTAGAGCTGGCTGGGAAAGGTTCCGATGGACGCCCCGGTGATGATTGCGTTCGCCGAGAGCCGGCTCTTTCGCATTCTGTCCGTGGGGGCCAGCAGGAAGGCGGCCGAGGCGGCCCGGGCCAGGTGCAGGGCGGCACTAGCCCGCGGCCCGGACACCTTGTCGAAGAACCTGGTCGCCATGGCCTGGTGGCTCATGTTCTCCCGGCTGATGGCCCAGTTGTTGACGCCACCGGGTTTTCGGTCTCCGCTTCTGCGCAGCAGCTCCAGGCTCGCCACAAGATGCGTCGCGGCGCTCAGGCGCTCGGCCACGGCGAGCGTATCGGAGCGGCTGAGGGAACGCGGCGCAAAAAGCGAGCGCGCGACCCGGGCTATGATTCCCACCGGTTTCGTCACCTCTCGAGGGGATCGGCCGTCCTGTTTGCGGAGTGGCGCGGGCAGGGGGCGACGAAGAACCGACGCCGCCCCCTGCCCGTCACTGTCAGATGGAGCCGACGGCGGTGATCAGGGCCGCGGCACCGAGGACGGCGACGGCGGGGGTGAACAGCACCGGAGCACTGTCGGCCATCTTCTTGGCCGGGGCACCCGCCGTCAGGCTGCCGAATCGGGCGGTCGATACTCGGTTGGCGTGGCGAGCGACGTTACGCATCTGAACCCTCCATCTTTTGGGCCCGCTGTGCTGTTTACGCTGCCGGGTCGATCAGCAGTCTCACCATTGACCCGATCAACGTTTACGCAATCACGGGTGACAAAGTAGGAAGCGGTCTGCAGACCGGATTTACGGTACGGAGATAATCACCTTTGCCACTGTCCCGTTTCTAGTGACGCAGATCACAGTCCCGGAGATCGCGACCCGGAAATATCGATACCCCCGGACATCAACGGCCGGAATGTATGATGCGCTTCACATGTCCTGAATCACCCGAGAGACGCGTACCAGTGGGGAGCCGGTGGCTTGAGGGAGCCTGGATGAGTTCGACGACGCCGGACGCCGACAACGCGATCGTGATCGACGATCTTTCCGTCGCGTACGGCTCCACGCCGGTTCTGGACAACTTCAGCCTGACGGTGCCGGCCGGGTCCGCCCGCGCTCTGACCGGCCACAACGGGGCGGGGAAGTCCACCCTGCTGCGCTGCGTGGCGGGCCTTCAGGAGCCGACCGGCGGGGTGGTCACGGTCTTCGGGGAACCGCCCGGCAAGACGGTGGAGTTCTGGCGTCAGGTGGCGACGACCGTGGAGTCGCCGAGCTGGTATCAGGGCCTGACCGTCCGGGAGCACCTGGACCTGGTCCGGGTCGCCAACGGCTGCGACCCGGAGGACGGCCGGATCGAGGAGGTCAGTGCCACCCTGGGACTCACCGGCCTCGAGGACAGCCTCCCGAGCACGCTCTCCTCGGGGCAACGCCAGCGCTTCCTGTTGACCGCGACCCTCGTGCGGCCCAGCCGCCTGCTGCTGCTCGACGAGCCCGAGCAGCGGCTCGACCAGACCGTCAAGCGCGACCTCGTGGCCTGCCTGCGGTCGTACGTCGCGACGGGCGGCACTCTGCTGATGGCCAGTCACGACGAGGACTTCGTCGGATCGGTCGGGGCGGACCGGGTCGTCGTGGGTGGACACCGGTGAGGGTGGCTTCCGGCGCCGGTGGGGCGGGCCGCCCGTGACCGTGACCGACGGGATCCGCCCCGCGAGGCGGGCGAGCCCGACCGACGTACGGCGCTGGATCCGCCAACGACAGATCGCGGCGAACGGTCGGGTCGACCCCGCCGCCGTCTACTCGCTGCTGCTTGCGGCGGCGATGGCGGTCGCGCTCTTCGGGCAGCCGGCGATCGCCATCGTGTGGCCGGCGTCGGCGCCCGCCGCGGACGCACCGGAGCTCATACCCCTGGCCGCCGCCGGGCTGGCCCTCCTCAGCTACTACGGCGTTCTCCGCCAGCTGGGCCCGCTGGCGGCGAGTCGCAGCGACGCGGCCTGGCTGCTGACCGCCCCGGTGCCGCGCCGGGCGCTGTTGGCCCCGGCGTTCCTGCTGACCGTCGCCTCCGCCGCGCTCGTCGGTGCGCTGACGGCCCTCGGCGTCGCCGGGCACGTCGCCCCGCGGCCCCTGTCGGCGGCCGTGCTCGTGGCGGCTCTCCTCGCTGGCGCCGTCCTCGCCCTCGGGCTCGCCTGGTCGGCGATCCAGGCGCAACGGGCCGGCGGACGGGCGTTCGACCGGGCAGTCGCCCTGGCCGCCGGGCTGCTGCTCGCGGCGCTCGTCGGTTCGCGGCTGGTCGACGGATCGCCCGACCCGCCCGCGTTCCCGGCACCGGATGCCGTGGGCCTCGCGCTCTGCCTCGCCGCGCTCCTGCTGGTGGCGCTCGGCCTGCACCGGGCCTGGGCCGGCCTGGACCGCTGGCCGACCCACCGGCTCATGGAGGCGGCCGCCGTCACCGGCGTGTACGCGGACATGGTCTACGCGGTGGAACCCTCGTTCCTCACGGAGTCCAGCACGAGGCGGTACTGGCGGGGCCGAGCCGGAATCCGGAGCAGTCGCCTGATCCGCCGCCCCGGCATCCCACCGCTCCTGGCGCAGGACCTGCTCGTCGTACGACGCAAGGCCACCCGGCTCCCGTGGTTGGCCGCACTGGCGGCGCTGCCGACGGCGCTGGGGGACGCACCCGCGTGGCTGCTGCTCCCGCTCGTCCTGCTGGGCGCGATGGCCGCCGCCGGGATCACCTCCGAGTCGACGCACAGCGACGCCGCGAACCGGTCCATGGTGCGGCTGATGGGGCTCTCCCGACGCCAGGTGGCCCTCCAGCGGCTCGCCGTGCCGAGCGTGGTGGCGGCCCTGTGGTGCGCTGCGGCCACGGCCGGCCTCCAGGCGGCCGGTGTGCTGGCCGGGCAGTGGTGGCTGCTCGGCCTGGCGATCGGGCCGGCCGCCTCGCTCGCTGCGATGCAGCGAGCCAGGGCAAGCGCGGCGACGATCGGCACCACCCTTGTCGAGACGCCATTCGGCGCCTTCCCCTCGGGGATGCTGCTCTGGCTCGTGAACGGCGTGGACGTACTGGCCGTGCTGGCCCTTCCGGCCGTCATCGGTCTCACGTCGGGTTCCGTGCTCGGCTGGCACACCGTCGCCGCGCAGGCCGGGGCGTCCGCCCTCGGCGTCGTCGTGCTGGCGCTCGCGACCGGCCGCCGCCCCGACTGAGGCTCCTGCCGGGCCGCCTGTCCCTGGGGGTGCCACCGCCCCGCCACCCCGCGTGCCGACGACCCGGGGCCGCCCGCCCACCGCCACGCGTGCGACCCCGCGCCACCGGCCCCGTGTCCGGCGGCGCGGGGCCGCGTCGGCCGGGTCAGCCCCGGCCGCAGCGGCGGCAGGCACCGCGCCGCCGCAGGTGGTACGCCAGAGCCGCCGCGCCCAGCGCCGGCCCCCACAGCGGCCAGAGCAGCAGCGGGGCGGTGGCGGAGCTGAACCCGTCCAGCAGGTGCCCCGGGTTGCCCAGCTCGGCGACGCCCGCACCGGTCACCGCGAGCGCGACCAGGGCGGCCGGGACCAGGGCGAGCCGCGGCGGCACCCGCCGGCCGGCCAGCCGGGGCATCCAGCGCGGGAAGCGTTCCCCCCAGGGCCGGGTGAGCCCGACGGTGAGCACCGCCCCGACCGTGGCGAACGCGGCCAGCCGCCCCGCCCGCCGTACGTCGGCCTCGCGGAGCAGGCCGAGCACGTGGTCCAGGTCGTCCGCCGCGCGCCGGCTGGTCTCCCGGTCGATCCGGTGCCCGGCGGCCGGCTCCGGCAGGTCGACCCCGAGCAGCGCCCGGGCGGCCGCGATCTCCAGCGCGCGGCTGCCGTCCAGGAAGACCGGCACGGCGGCGATGGCGACGGCCGGCGCCAACAGCAGCAGCACCAGCGGCCGGGGCACCTCGCCCCGGGTGAGCAGCTGGGTGAAGGCGGCGGCGAGCAGCGCGTACGGCAGGGCGAGCACCCCGCCGAGCAGCAGGAACACGCCCCGCCGCCAGGTGCTGCCGCCCGCCAGCGGCGCCAGGAGGAGCCGGGGACCCATCCCGCCATTGCCCCGCCGCCCCGCCCCGCCCCGACTCCCCCGGACGGGGAGATGCGCCGGTACGCGCTCAGCGGTGCTCTTCGACGTACTCCTTCGGGTCCTTGTCCTGGAACCGCAGGTTGCGGCCGTTCTTGTGGTCGCCGTAGAAGGTCAGCCACCGGGCGCCCAGCTCGGCGCGCAGTTCGACGCCGGCGTGCCGGCGGAAGTCCGGCAGCGCCTCGTCCTCCTCCTCGGCGAGGTGCTCGCTGTTCTCCCGCCGGGCCGTCCAGACGGCCGCCCACCACGCGTCGGAGCCGACGGGGTGCAGCTTCGACTCGGCGATCGCGTCGCGGATCTTGTTGTGGTCGCCGATCGCGTCGAGGGTCTCGTCCTCGCCGTCGTCGCCGTGCCGCACCAGGTGGGGGTAGAGGATCGTCTCCTCCGCCTCGGCGTGGACGTCCAGGTGCAGGGCCAGCGCCTCCCAGATCGCCAGCCGCTCGGCGTCGTCGCGGGCGTCGTCGAGCCGGGCGAAGCCGCGCCGGAACGCGGCGTGGTCGTCCATGATCAGTGCCGTGATGTCGTCCATCGGGTGCTCACTTCCCCGCTCGGGCGCGGATCAGCCCGGGTACCGCCGCCAGGCCGGTGACCGGGCGGAACGCGCGGGCGGCGGCGGCCAGGGCGGCGTACTCGTCGTCGGTGAGGTCGATCTCGGCGGCCGCCGCGTTGCGCTCCATCTGCTCCACCCCGGACGCGCCGGGGATGGCCACCACGTTCGGGTGGCGCAGCAGGTACGCCAGCGCGATCTGGCTGGGCGTCGCGTCGTGCGCGTCGGCCACCTCGCGCAGCGTATTGATCAGCGCGGCGCCGCGTTCCAGGTTCTCGGGCAGGAAGTACGGGTTGGCCCGGCGCACGGCCCCGCGGGGCGGGTTCGCGGCGTCGTACCGCCCGGAGAGGAACCCCTGCGCGAGCGGGCTGTACGCGATGACGATCCGGCCGTGCTGCTCGGCGTACGGCAGCAGGTCCCGCTCGGGCCCACGGTCGATCATGCTGTACCGGACCTGGTTGCTCAACACCCGCCGGCCCAGGGCCGCCTCGGCGAACCGCCAGCGGCGCAGGCCGTAGTTGCTCACCCCGACCTCGGCCACCAGGCCGACGTCCTGCAGCGCCCGCATGCCCCGCATGGTGGTGGTGTCGGCGACGACCGGGTTGGGCTGGTGCACCTGGTACAGGTCGATGCCCGTGACGCCGAGCCGCGCCGCCGAGGCGACCGCCCGTTGCTGCACCACCGGCGCGACCGGCAACACCGGGAAGATCTTGCTGGCGAGCACCACCTTGTCCCGGTCCGCGCCGAGCGCCGCGCCGAGGATGCGCTCGCTGCGGCCGAAGCCGTACAGCTCGGCGGTGTCGAACAGGGTGACGCCCAGCTCCACCGCGCGCCGGACGATGTCCCGGGCGCGGCGCTCGTAGTCGGGGCCGTAGCCCCACTCCCGCGAGCCGAACTGCCAGGTGCCCAGGCCGATCTTCGAGATCGGTTTCGGGGTGTCGAGCTGGACGAAGCGCATGGCACCGAACCTACCCGGACAAGCGGGACGGCAAGCGCTTTCCGGCCCCGGCGCGGTGCCCGGATGGGGGCTAGGGTCGGGGCGTGACGTACCTGGCAGCGGACGACCGCTACGAGACCATGACCTACCGGCGCAGCGGTCGCAGCGGGCTGCGGCTGCCGGCGATCTCGCTGGGGCTGTGGCACAACTTCGGGCCGGACCGCCCCTTCGCGCGGCAGCGGGACATCGTCCTGCGCGCGTTCGACCTCGGCATCACGCACTTCGACCTGGCCAACAACTACGGCCCGCCGCCCGGCGCCGCGGAGGAGAACTTCGGCCGGCTGCTGGCCACCGACCTGAAGCCGTACCGGGACGAGCTGATCGTCTCCAGCAAGGCCGGCCACCTGATGTGGCCCGGGCCGTACGGCGAGTGGGGCTCGCGCAAGTACCTGATCGCCTCGCTGGACCAGTCACTGCGCCGCCTCGGCCTGGACTACGTCGACGTCTTCTACTCGCACCGGTTCGACCCGGACACCCCGCTGGAGGAGACGATGGGCGCGCTGGACGCCATCGTCCGCTCCGGCCGGGCCCTGTACGTCGGCGTCTCCAACTACGACTCCGAGCAGACCGAGCGGGCCGCCGCGATCCTGCGGGACCTCGGCACGCCGCTGCTGATCAACCAGCCGGCGTACTCGATGCTGAACCGCTGGACCGAGCGCGACCGCCTGCTGGACACCCTGGAGCGGGTCGGGGCCGGCTGCCTCGCGTACAGCCCGCTCGCCCAGGGGCTGCTCACCGACCGCTACCTGGGCGGCGTCCCGGAGGACTCCCGAGTGCGCACGAGCGTCTTCCTCAACGAGAGCGACCTCGACGAGAAGAAGCTGGCCACCATCCGGGCGCTCGGCGCGATCGCGCGGCGGCGCGGTCAGTCCCTGGCACAGCTCGCGCTGGCCTGGGCGCTGCGCGACCCCCGGATGACCAGTCTGATCATCGGCGCGAGCAGCGTGGCGCAACTGGAGGCGAACGTCGCCGCCCTGGACAACCTCGACCTCACCGCCGAGGAGCTGACCGAGATCGACAGCCTGCTGGGCTGAGCGCCGCGTCGTCCACACCGTGCGAGCTGTCACAGCCCGCCGGGCACGCCGCTGCCCGCTCCGGGCGTCGGTCCAGGATGGATCGTCGGACCCCGGCGGAGCAGAAGGAGCCCGGCGCACCAGCGCCCCACCGGGACCGTCTGATCCACGCGGCAAACGCCCTGGCGGGAATCATGCCCCTCGCCAGGGCGCTTCAAGAGGGCGACCGGACATGGCAGGACTCGAACCGAACTCCGCAGCTCAGGGGCAGAGGGCGATGGTCGCCGCCGCGCGCCGACGGATGGCTGAAGCCGGACGGGCGGCTAGCCCTGATCGGAGGCGTCGAGCGGCCTGCGCCAGACCGACACGTGGCTCTCGCTGTCCGAGGTGAACGGCGCTCCGGTCCAGTCCGCCACCCGCTGCTCCAGCACCAGCCCTGCCAGCCGGGCCATCAGGTCACACTCGGCCGGCCAGATGTAGCGGAAGTTGCTGCAGCCGTAGCCGAGGCTCCCGTCGTCCAGCCGCCAGTAGTGGTGCGAGGTCCCCCGCTGGGTGACCATGTCGTAGGTGTCGAAGCCGACGTGCCGGTCGTTCACCTCGAACGGCACCGCCGACTGCCCCGGCGGGAACCGCCGGATGCCCGGCACCCACAGCTCGACGACGAACCGCCCGCCCGGCGACAGGTGCCGGGCCGCGTTGCGGAAGCACTGCACCTGCTCGTCCTGGGTGCGCAGGTTGCCGATGCTGTTCCACACGACGTACACCAGCGAGAACCGACCGGGGACGGTCGTGGTGGCCATGTCGCCGACGACCACCGGCAACTCTGCCGCCGGCACCTTGCGTCGCAGCCGGGCGGCCATCGGCGCCGACAGCTCGATCCCGGTCACGGGGATGCCCCGGGCAGCGAGCGGGACCGCCACCCGCCCCGTGCCGATCGCGAACTCGAGCGCAGGGCCGGAGCCCGCCAGCCGGGCGAGGAAGTCCACGGCGGGGTCGAGCACTTGGGGTGCGAACATCTCGGCCGAGATGTCGTCGTACCGCTCCGCGGTGTCCTCGTCCCACCGGTCGCTGCTCGTCATGGCCTGGAGCCTGCTCGACTCCCCGAAATTGCGCCATTCATTAACGGGATGGGGGCGCGCGTCGCCCACACCGCCAGCACGGGCCGGATCGTGCCGGATTTATGAAGAAAAGCCCTGGTGGGGGGATTCGATCCCGCACCAGGGCTTTTTCGCAAGGGTGGAGCCGAGGGGACTCGAACCCCTGACCCCCACACTGCCAGTGTGGTGCGCTACCAGCTGCGCCACGGCCCCTTGCCTTCGTCCCGGTCGCCCGGGCACGGAGAGAACTATACACACGCCGACCCGCATGGTCATCTCGCGGGGTCCCCCCGTCGTGAGGCCCCGCCGGACGCTTCAGTTCAGCGCCACGTCGGGCGGGAAGTGGGCGACGGCGGCCATGATCCCACCCTGCCGGCGCAGCACCATCGGCCACAGGTCGTCGGGCCGGTCGACGAAGGCGTCGCCCGGCAGCGCGTCGAGGACGAACCAGGAACCGCCCTCGATCTCCTGCTCCAACTGGCCCGATCCCCACCCCGAGTAGCCGGCGAAGACCCGGATGCCGCCGATGCTGTCCCGCATCCGCTCGGGGTCGACGGACAGGTCGATCGTGCCGACGGCGCCGGAGACCTGATGGAAGCCGCGCAGCCGCTTCACCGGGTTGCGCATCCGGGCCAGGCAGATGGCCGAGTCCGGCTGGACCGGCCCGCCCTCGAACAGCACCGCCGGGTCCCGCGCCAGGTCGCTCCAGTCGCCGAGGACGTCGGCGACCGGGACCTCGGTGGCCCGGTTGAGCACGACGCCCACCGCGCCGCCCGGCTCGTGCGCGACCAGCAGCACCACCGTCCGGTCGAAGTTCGGGTCCTTGAGCGCCGGGGTCGCGACCAGCAGCCGTCCGGCCATCGACTCCATCGCCCGCCCGCCGATCGCCTGGTCCTCTCCCTGCATGTCGGACACCCGTCAGCCGTGCGCGGGGACGGGGGCGCCGCCGCCCCGGCCGGCACAACCGCCCTGAACTGCACCGCCGGCCCGGAGCCGGACAGTGTCGAGGGCGGCTCCGGACACCGGGCCCATCCGTGCTGTCACTGCCATGCCTGGCACCATAGCCTGCCTCCCCGCGCACTGGCTAAGGTCTGACCGGTAGGTGATCGATCACGAACGAAGGGACGGCGATGGGCCCGACGGCGGACATCGGAGTGATCGGCGGTTCCGGCCTCTACGCCTTGCTGGAAGGGGCCAGCGAGCACCGCGTGGAGACGCCGTACGGGGAGCCGTCCGACCCCGTCACGGTGGCGGAGATGGGCGGCCGGCAGGTGGCCTTCCTGCCCCGGCACGGGCGTGACCACCGGTACCCGCCGCACAAGATCCCGTACCGGGCGAACCTGTGGGCCCTGCGGTCGCTCGGGGTGCGTCAGGTCATCGCCCCGTGCGCGGTCGGTGGGCTCCGCCCCGAGCTGGGGCCGGGCACCTTCGTCGTGCCGGACCAGCTGATCGACCGGACCAGTGGCCGCACCCAGACGTACTACGACCAGGGCGCGGTGCACGTCGCCTTCGCCGACCCGTACTGCCCGGTCGGCCGGCGTACTTTGCTCGGCGCCGCCGCCGGCCAGGGCGTTGCGGCGGTCGACGGCGGCACGATGGTGGTCGTGGAGGGGCCCCGCTTCTCCTCCCGGGCGGAGTCCCGGTGGTTCACGGCGATCGGCGGCGCCATCGTCAACATGACGGGCCACCCCGAGGCGGTGCTGGCCCGGGAGTTGGCCCTCTGCTACACCCCGATCGCGCTGGTCACCGACCTCGACGCCGGGGTGGAGGCCGGGGAGTCGGTGACCCAGGAGGAGGTCTTCCGGGTGTTCCGGGAGAACACCGACCGGCTGCGCGGGGTGCTGCGGGACGCCGTCGCCGCCCTGCCCACCGAGCGGGACTGCCCGTGCGGGCACGCGCTCGACGGGATCAAGCTCCCCTTCCCGCTGCCCTGACGGCCGGGCGGCTCGCGGCGTCCCGGCGGGCGCCGCGAGCCGCCGGACCGGAGCCGCGGCGGGTCGCCCCGGCAGAAGCGCGGCAAAGCGCCCGATAGGTGAGTCTCCTCCCGATAGATTCGGCAGGTCGGGGACGGTCGCCGGGCGTCCTCCGGCCAGGAGGCAGCACGCGCCGCGAGACGGAGGCCCGCCGATGGCAACGGTCCGCGAGACGACCTACGACCTGCTCCGGGCGCTGGACCTGACCACCGTCTTCGGCAACCCCGGCTCCACCGAGGAGCCCTTCCTCCAGGACTTCCCCGGCGACTTCCGGTACGTCCACGCCCTGCACGAGGCGTCCGCCGTCGCCATGGCCGACGGGTACGCCCAGGCCACCGGCCGCCCCGCGCACGTCAACCTGCACACCGCCCCGGGCACCGGCAACGGCATGGGCAATCTGGTCACCGCCTGGCACAACAAGACGCCGCTGATCGTCACCGCCGGGCAGCAGACCCGGCAGATGCTGCTGATCGAGCCGCGGCTGGCCAACCCCCGGGCGGCCGAGCTGACCCAGCCGTACGTGAAGTGGAGCTACGAGCCGGCCCGCGCACAGGACATCCCGGCGGCGTTCATGCGGGCGTACGCCACAGCGGTGCAGCCGCCGGCCGGGCCGGTCTTCCTCTCCCTGCCGCTGGACGACTGGGACCAGCCGGCGGCGGGCGCGCCCGTCGTGCGTACGGTGGCCACCCGGTACGCCCCGGACCCGCAGCGGCTGCGGGAGTTCGCCGACGCCGTGGCCGCCAGCCGCTCCCCCGCGCTGGTCCTCGGCTCGGCCGTGGACCGGGCCGGGGCGTGGCCGGCTGCGGTCGCGCTGGCCGAGCGGCTGGCCGCGCCGGTCTGGTCCGCCCCGGCCCCGGAGCGCGCCGCGTTCCCCGAGGACCACCGGCACTTCCGGGGGGTGCTGCCGTACGCGATCGGGCCGCTGGCCGAGGCGCTGCGCGGGCACGACACGGTGCTGGTGGTCGGCGCCCCGTCTTCCGGTACTACCCGTACGTGCCGGGGGACTACCTGCCCGCCGGCACCCGGCTGCTGCACGTCACCGACGATCCGGGCGAGGCCGCCCGCGCGCCGGTCGGGGACAGCCTGCTCGGCGACGCCGGCCTGGCCCTGGCCGCCCTGGCCGACCTCGTGCCGCCGGCCGACCGCCCGCCACCACCGCCCCGGGCCGCCCCGCCGCCGCCCGACTGCGGCCCGCCGCTGAGCCCGGACGGCCTCTTCGCCACCCTGGCAGAGCACTGGCCGCCGGACGGGGTGCTGGTGCAGGAGTCACCGTCCAACCTGGCCGCCCTGCGCCGCCGGCTGCCGACCACCCGACCCGGGTCGTACTTCACGATGGCCAGTGGAGGGCTGGGATTCGGGCTGCCGGCGGCGGTCGGCATCGCGCTGGCCGAGCGGGACACCGGGCGGTGCCGCCCGGTGGTCGCGGTGATCGGCGACGGCTCGTTCCACTACTCGGTGCAGGCGCTGTGGACCGCCGCACGGCTGCGCCTGCCGCTGGCCGTCGTGGTCCCGGTCAACCAGCAGTACGCGATCCTCAAGTCGTTCGCCGAGCTGAAGCACACCCCCGGGGTGCCCGGGCTGGACCTGCCGGGGCTGGACGTCACGGCGGTGGCCCGGGGGTACGGCTGCGCCGGCGAGGCCGTCGAACGGCCCGAGCAGCTCGGCGAGGCGCTGCGCGCGGCGCTGGCCGCGGACCGGCCCACCGTGCTGCCGGTGCCGATCAGCACCGACGTACCCCGGCTGCTCTAGGGCCCGCGCGGGCTCCTAGAGGGGACGCAGGACCAGCGGCGCGCCGGTGGCCACGTCGAGCACCGGCCGGGCGCCGAGCGGCGCCTTCAGCGTCGCGGTGACCGGCTTGAGCAGGAGTTGGTCGGTGCAGACGCCGGTGGCCGGGGTGACGGCGCCACCGACCACGACCACGTCGTCGCGCTCCTCCACCAGCGGCGTGCCGCCCGTGTCGCAGGCGCCCATGCCGATCCGCCAGGTCAGCCGCGTCCCGGAGAGGGCCGTGAGGTCCTGCGCGCCGGCCACGCCGTCGGGCACCTGCCCGGCGGGCGCCGGCGCCTGCGGTACGGGGGTGGCCGCGCCCGGCGCGACGGCGAGCCGGGCCACCGGGGCCTTCAGCTCCTCCACGGTGAACAGCCATGCCGGCACCTGCGCCTCGCCCCGGCTGGTCCGCACCGGCGCGGCGCCGAGCCGCACGGCGGTGACCGTCAGCGGTACGCAGCCGGACGCCGGGATGCCGCTGACCGGCGCGTCCGGGTCCGGGCTGGGCGAGACGAGCGAACCGTCGGGGCCCGGCTCGACGATCGGGCCCCCCGTCGCCCCCGGCTTCGGGCGGAATCCCGGCTTCTGCTCGGGCTTCGGGGCTGCCGGTCGGCCGGGGCACGGGGGCGGATCCCCCTGGTCGAGCTGCCGGTACGCGTCGACGGCGCTGACCAGCGGCGCGGTGAGCGTCCCGTCGGGGAACCGGATCGTGCCGTCGGCCGGCTCGTCGGTCGGCAACGTGATCTGCTCCCGGTACCAGCCGGCCCGGAACGCCTGCTCGGTGTCCGTGGTGAAGCCGGGGTCGCCGACCAGCACGGTCGGGTCCTGGAGCGGCAGGTAACCGCTCGCCCAGTCCTGCCCCGGCCGCCACGCCTCGGCCACCGCGGTGGCCCGCTGCCGGAACGCCGCCAGCTGGGAACCGGGGTCTCCGACGCCGCCGGAGGGGTCGGTGCCCGCCGGGGCACACCCGGCCGCGAGGACCAACAAAGGCAGACTCACCAGGACAGATACTCGGCGCATACCCCTTGGACGCGGCCCCGCGGGCAGCGGTTCCTGCCGGCGTCAGGTCTCCCCGCCCAGGTCCGTCTCGTACGCCTGCCAGAGCAGGTCCGCGCCGCGCTGGCGGTGCCGGGACAGCAGCTCGACCAGGTACCCGGCCCGCAGCCGGACCTCCTCGGCCGGTACACCGGCCCGCTCGGCGGCACGCTGGAGCGCGGCGAGGGCCTCCGTGATGCCGGCGTGTTCCTGGGTGAGCAGCCGCACCCCGTGGTCCAGCCGGGGCGCGTGGGCGATCAGTTCGGCGTAGAGCCCGGCCGGCCCCTCGGTGGCCTCGACGTGCTCGGCGAACCCCTGGTGCAGCGGGCCGAGCCGGGTGAGCAGGTGCTCCCGCCAGCGGGGCGCGCCGGCGGGGGCGGCGAGGGCCCGGGTCAGGGCGGGCACGTCTGCGAGGAGGGTGGGCCGGGGCGGGTGGACCGCCGGGGCGACGGTGGACGGCTGCTGGATCTGGGTGACCATGGCACCTCCCGCGCTGCTTCGCTACCGCGTACCGCGATGGTGGACCCAGCGGCAGGCGGTGTCCAGATGCACGACTCGCCTCATCTGCCCCATTGGGCCCAATCGCCACGTTAACCCCAACAGCACCAGGACGCATCCGGAGACGGCGGCGGATACGACTGCGCGCCCCGGTCCGGAGGACCGGGGCGCGCAGGTCAGGTGGTGGAGGTGCCGGGAATCGAACCCGGGTCCTTCGCCGCCTTGTCAGGGCTTCTCCGAGCGCAGCTCGCTGTGCCTCTACTCGGCCCCTCCGATCACGCGAGCGAGTCGGTGTGACGGGCCCAGTCGCTGATTGATCTCGCCGCACGGACCCCGCGACCGGGTCCGATTGGCCAGCCTCCTAGCTGATGCCGGCTAACTGGGTCGAAGGCGCTCCCAGGCCGACAGACTTGCTACTCGCCTCAGGCGGCGAGAGCGAAGTCAGCGCGATTGCTCTTGGCGCTTATTGTTTTCCGACGAACGATTCACGAGACGACGTCGGCTTCCTCGGCTCGCTTCCCCTGCCGCAACGTACGAAGTCGAAACCTGTCACCCCCTCGGGAGGACCGCCCCTGTGGCGGCGCCACCTAGCCTAACGCCTGCCGCAACGGGTTTCATCCCCGAGCCCCGGTCCGGCGGGTCAGCCGGACATACGGGACTTTTCAGTCGTCCATGCCCTTGCCGCGGCGGCCGACCGCGCGAACCATCTCCCGCTGCGCGTCCCGCTTGGCCAGGTCCTGACGCTTGTCGTACGCCTTCTTGCCCTTGGCCAGGCCGATCTCCACCTTGGCCCAGCCGTCCGCGAAGTACACCTGCAGCGGCACCAGGGTGAGCCCGCTCTCCCGGGTCTTGCCGATCAACCGGTCGATCTCCAGCCGCTTGAGCAGCAGCTTGCGGGTGCGCCGGGGCTCGTGGTTGGTCCAGGTGCCCTGGACGTACTCCGGGATGTGCATGCCGTGCAGGTACAGCTCGCCGTCGCGCTCCTGGGCGAACGCGTCGACCAGCGACGCCCGCCCCGCGCGCAGCGACTTGACCTCGGTGCCGGTCAGCGCCATGCCCGCCTCGTACGTGTCGAGGATGGCGTAGTCGTGGCGTGCCTTCTTGTTGGAGGCGACGACCTTGCGCCCCTTCTCGCGTGGCATCGGCGCCACCTCCTCCCGTGCGGCTTCCTGCGGACCGCGCAGTGCTGGGCGTGGAGCACGCCGGGCGGCCGGAAGCGGGATCATGCTACCCGAACCACAAGTGCCCTCCGGCGCGGATTATTCCGCGCCGGAGGGCACCCGCGGCGGTCAGGAGACCCGGGCGGGAGCTAGACCCGCAGGTAGAACCGCAGGGTGACCCAGCCGGTGACGGCGCTGACCAGGCCGCCGACAGCCGCCATGACCGGGAAGATCAGGAAGATGTCGCCCCAGCTCACCGGCGAGAACAGGCCCTGCAGGGCGCTCAGCGAGCCGTCGAAGAGGAAGAACTTCAGGCCGATCAGCGCGCAGAGGCCCAGCACCGAGCCGATCAGCCCGGCGACCACGGCCTCCAGCACGAACGGCGCCTGGATGAACCAGTTGGACGCGCCGACCAGCTTCATGACGGCGACCTCGCGCCGCTTGCTGTACGCGGCCACCTGGATGGTGTTGGCGACCAGCAGCAGGGCGGCGATGGCCATCGCGATCGCGGCGACCAGGGCGATGTTCTGCGCGGCGGTGAACAGGTCGAAGATCTTGTCCAGCAGCCGGCTCTGGTCGACGATCTCGTCGACGCCCTCGGTGGCCTTGTACTGCTCGTAGATGTCCTTGTACTGCTCGGGGTTGACCAGCGTGAGCCGGAACGACTCGGGCAGGCTGTCGGCCTTGACCGCGCTCAACAGATCCGGAGCGTCCTGGAACATCTCCTGGAAGCGCTTGTACGCCTCGTCCTTGTTGACGTAGATGACGTCCTTGACCAGCGGGTCGCTGTCGAGCTTCGCCTGCAGGTCGGTGCGCTGCTGCTCGGTGACCTGCTCGTCGAGGAAGATCGAGACCTGGATGTTCTTGTAGTACAGGTCCTTCATGTCCGCGACCTTGGTGTAGACCAGGCCGCTGACACCGAGCATGGTCAACGACACGGCCATCGTGATGATCATGGCGATGGTCATGGTGACGTTGCGCCACAGTCCGACCAGTACCTCGGACAGGACGTATTTCACGCGCATCGGGAATTCCTCCGGGTCTCCGGCGTGAGGTGATCGTCGTCAGGCTGAACGGGGGTGGAGCGCCGGCTCACCCGTAGACGCCCCGGGCCTGGTCACGCACGATGCGACCGCTCTCGATCTCGACCACCCGGCGGCGCATCTGGTTCACGATGTTGGAGTCGTGCGTGACCATCACCACAGTCGTACCGGTGCGGTTGATCCGGTCCAACAGGCGCATGATCTCGATCGAGGTGTCCGGGTCCAGGTTTCCGGTCGGCTCGTCCGCGAGCAGGATCAGCGGACGGTTGACGAACGCCCGGGCGACGGCGACCCGCTGCTGCTCACCGCCGGAGAGCTCGTGCGGGTAGCGATGCTCCTTGCCACCGAGCCCGACCAGCTCCAGCACCTCGGGCACGACCCGGCGGGCGACCGCCTTGGTCTTGCCGATCACCTCGAGGGCGAACGCGACGTTCTCGTACGCGGTGCGGTTCGGCAGCAGCCGGAAGTCCTGGAAGACACAGCCGATGGAACGCCGGAAGTGCGGCCGCTTCCACGAGCGCATCGAGGTGACGTCCTTGCTGTTCACGATGACGCGCCCCTTGTTGGGGGTGACCTCGTGCAGCAGCAGCTTGATGATGGTGGACTTGCCGGAGCCGGATGGGCCGATGAAGAAGACGAACTCGCCCTTCTCGATCGAGACGGACACGTTGTCGAGCGAAGGCCGGGACGCCTTCGGGTACGTCTTCGTCACTTGCTCAAGCTGAATCACGGGTGGTGAGTCTACGCGGTGTAACCGATGAGCCAAGTGCCGCGCCCCATGGGTGCGAGGCGCGTCATCGAAATGGCCGGTTGACGGGAGATCGATGACGCGCTCCGCCCTCGATCGATCACGCTGCGTCGCCGGAGAGTTGCCGCTGCTTGCGCCACCGGATACCGGCCTCGATGAAACTGTCCAACTCACCGTCGAAGACCGCGCTCGGATTGCCTGTCTCCTGCTCGGTGCGCAGATCCTTCACCATCTGATACGGGTGCAGGACGTACGAGCGCATCTGGTCGCCCCACGAGCCGGCGGCCTCGGTCTTCAGGCCCTGCAGCTTGGCCTGCTCCTCCTGCCGCTTGCGCTCCAACAGCCGGGCCTGGAGCACCCGCAGCGCGGACGCCTTGTTCTGCAATTGGGACTTCTCGTTCTGGCAGGTCACCACGATGCCGGTCGGGAGGTGGGTGATCCGCACCGCCGAGTCGGTGGTGTTGACGCTCTGCCCGCCCGGACCCGAGGACCGATAGACGTCGATGCGCATCTCGTTCTCGGGAATGTCGATGTGGTCGGTCTGCTCGACGACCGGCAGCACCTCCACCCCGGCGAAGCTGGTCTGCCGGCGGCCCTGGTTGTCGAACGGGCTGATCCGGACCAGCCGGTGGGTGCCCGACTCGACGCTGAGGGTGCCGTAGGCGTACGGGACCTTCACCGTGAACGTGGCGGACTTCAGGCCCGCCTCCTCCGCGTACGAGGTTTCGTAGACCTCGGTCGGGTAGCCGTGCCGTTCCGCCCAGCGCAGGTACATCCGCAGCAGCATCTCGGCGAAGTCGGCCGCGTCCACCCCGCCGGCACCCGCGCGGATGGCCACCAGCGCCTCCCGGGAGTCGTACTCGCCGGAAAGCAGCGTGCGGACCTCCATCTCCTGGATGGCCTTGGTGAGCCCACCGATCTCCGACTCGACCTCGGCGAGCACCCCGGGGTCGTTCTCGGCCTCGGCCAGCTCCAGCAGCACGCCGGCGTCGTCGAGCCGGGAGCGCAGGCCGCTCAGCTTGTTGATCTCACCGTTGACGTACGACAGCTGCGAGGTCACCTGCTGCGCCTTGGCCTGGTCGTCCCACAGGTCCGGCGCGGAGGCCTGCTCCTCGAGGCGGGCCTTGTCCTCGCGCAGCCTGTCGAGGTCGAGCACGGCCTCGATGTTGCGCAAGGTGGCGTCGAGGTCCTTGAGCTGTTCGGCGTAATCGGCAGCGGTCACGACAGACAAGCGTACTGCCGGGGCGCGCGACGGGCTTGCCAGCCCCGCGGTGAGATGCCGAAAGAGCCCCGGGACCGGCGAGGGCCCGGGGCAACGGCCGGCCGGGGCGCGGGCGGGGTTGCGGCCCGCCCGCCCCGGCGGGAGGCCCCGTCGCGGCCCGGTGGCGGGGTGGCGGCCGCGACGGGATGGAGGTCAGCCGCCGACCGGGGCGGTCTTCAGCCAGGAGAGGGCGGCCTTGTGGTACGCCACGGCGAACTCCAACGCGCTGGCGTCGTAGGTCTCGCCCTCCTTCTTGGCGTTCTTCACCTGCTCCCGCACCCGGGCGAGGGCCTCCGTGTGGTAATCGTTGGCCGTCGCCTGCAGGTTGCGCAACTGGTTGCTCGAGTGCAGGTTGCCGAAGGCGAACCGCAGGGCGATCGGGTTGCGGATGGTGTCCCGCCCCGGATCCTCGGCCAGCCACCGGGAGAACGTCCGCTTCCCGGCTGCGGTGATCGCGTACGGCTGGCTGGACCGCGGGCCGGGCTTGCCCATCCGCACCAGACCGCGCTCGGCCAGCACCGGGAGCTCCCGGTAGACCTGGCTGCGGGTCATCGACCAATACGGGGCGAGCCTGCGCTCGGCGGCGGCCATCAGTTGGCCGCCTGTCATGGGCCCCTCGTGGAGCAGCCCGAGAAGGGCCGCCGCGGTGGGGTTGACTCCGGATTCCGCCATGCCCATTACGCTGCCACTTTGCCGACGCGGCGTCCAGGATTTGCCGTTTTCGCCACCCTGGAGACTTCCAATGTGCACTGTCGGCGGACGACTGTCCGTTGAGGGCCGGTAGCGGGGTGTTGATGTTGAGCGCGGCCCCCTGCCGCGCAGGGGGCCGTTCCTCACTCTCAGGCCATGTGCGGGTACGCGTGGTCGGTCGGTGGGACGAACGTCTCCTTGATCGTCCGCGGGGACATCCAGCGGACCAGGTTGTGCCAGGAGCCGGCCTTGTCGTTGGTGCCGCTGGCCCGGGCGCCGCCGAACGGCTGCTGCCCGACCACCGCGCCGGTCGGCTTGTCGTTGACGTAGAAGTTGCCGGCCGCGTACCGCATCTTCTCGGCCACCGCGTCGACCACCCGCCGGTCGGTGGCGAAGACCGACCCGGTCAGCGCGTACGGGGCGATCGCCTCCGCCTGGGCGACGACCTCGTCGAACCGGGCGTCGTCGAAGACGTGCACGCCCAGGATCGGCCCGAAGTACTCCGTGGTGAACGTCTCGTGGGCCGGGTCGGTGCACTCGAACAGGGTCGGCCGGACGAACCACCCGACCGAGTCGTCGGCGGTGCCGCCCGCCAGCACGGTGCAGGCGTCGTCGCCGTTGATCAGCTCCAGCGCCGCGGCGTGCCGGTCGAACGCCCTGGCGTCGATCACCGCGCCCCCGAAGTTGCGGAAGTCGGTGACGTCGCCGTAGGTCAGCGAGTCGGTGGTGGCGGCCAGCCGGTCGCGCAGGCCGCCCTCCCAGATCGATCGCGGGACGTACGCCCGGGAGGCGGCCGAGCACTTCTGGCCCTGGTACTCGTACGCGCCGCGGATCAGCGCGGTGTGCAGGGCGTCCACGTCCGCGCTGGTGTGCGCGAGGACGAAGTCCTTGCCGCCGGTCTCGCCCACCAGCCGGGGGTAGCCCCGGTAGCGGTGGATGTTCTCCCCCACGCTCCGCCACAGGTGCTGGAAGACCTTGGTCGAGCCGGTGAAGTGGATGCCGGCGAGGTCGGCGTCGGCGAGCACCACGTCGGAGACCTCCTCGCCGCGCCCGGTCACCATGTTGATCACGCCGGGCGGCAGACCGGCCGCCTCGAACAGCCGCATCGTGAAGTGCGCGGCGAACTGCTGGGTCGGGCCCGGCTTCCAGACCACGGTGTTGCCGAGCAGCGCCGGCGCGGAGGGCAGGTTGCCGGCGATGGCGGTGAAGTTGAACGGGGTGATGGCGTAGACGAAGCCCTCCAGCGGGCGGTGGTCGAAGCGGTTCCACACCCCGGGCGACGAGAGCGGCTGCTCCTCCAGCAGGCGCCGCGCGAAGTGCACGTTGAACCGGAGGAAGTCGATCAGCTCGCAGGCCGAGTCGATCTCGGCCTGGATCGCGGTCTTCGACTGGCCGAGCATGGTGGCGGCGTTGAGGGTGTCCCGCCACGGGCCGGAGAGCAGTTCGGCGGCGCGCAGGAAGATGGCGGCCCGCTCGGCGAACGGCAGCGCTCGCCACATCGGGGCGGCGTCCTTGGCGGCCTTGACGGCGGCCCTAGCATCGTCGTGGGTGGCGTGCGCGGTGACGCCGAGCACGTGCGCGTGCCTGTGCGGCTGCACCACGTCGATCGACTCACCGGCGGCCATCCGCTGCTCGCCCGCGATGGTCATTGGCAGGTCGATGCGCTCGGCGGCCAGCTCGGTCAGCCGCCGCTGGAGCCGCTCCCGCTCGGCGCTGCCGGGCTCGTAGTTGCGGACCGGCTCGTTACGCGGCTCGGGTACGGAGAACACGGCGTCCATGAGGGCTCCTGGCGATCTCGACGGCGGTGGCGAAATCGGACCCGCGGGCACCTGCCGGACAGCGGCCGGTGCCGCGCGCCGCGGGGTGGATCGCTCACGGCGGCGGGACCTGCCCAGATTCTTCCATGCGACGGCCCCGCTCCCGCCCCGCCCCGACCCCTGCCACGGGCCTGCGCCGGCGGTCAGGGCCGGGGCGTTCCGCCGAGCGCCACCCGTCGGACCGTCGGAATCCTTGCTGCCACATCAGCAGGACCATCGGCCGACGAGCCACCGACCCTACGATCCATCGGCACCCCTGGCGCCTACGACTCTCGCCGCCCCCCCCACCCCGCCCCGGAGACATCGACACGCACGGAAACGACAGTTACGCCCCCGCCCGCCCCCGCCCTCGCTGCGTGACCCTGGAGTTGGCGGTTGAGTTGATCTCCCTGACGGCCGTCAACCTCCTGAGCGCCGGTAGAGGCGGGGCGCGGGGCGGGTGGGACGGTGGCCGGGCGGGGGTGGGGTGCCGCGTACCCTGAATAGCCGGTGACCTGCCCGCCCGCCCGGCCGCGCCGGTGCGGCCCGGCGCCCGTCGAAGGGGAGACCATGAGCAACCAGCCCGGCAGCTCCAGCGCCGCGCAGCCGGACCGGTCGGTGGCGACCGTCCCGGCCGCCGAGCCGGAGCCGGTCGACGAGGCTGCGGGGCCGGCGAGGCCACCACTCGGGCCGACGAGGCTATCGCGCGCGCCGGCGAGGCCACCGCGCGGACCGGCGGGACGGCTCCGGCTGGCGAGGCCACCACTCGGGCCGACGAGGCTATCGCGCGCGCCGGCGAGGCCACCGCGCGGACCGGCGGGACGGCTCCGGCTGGCGAGGCCACCACTCGGGCCGGCGGGACCGCTCGCACCGACGTGGCGGAGCCCGGCGACCGGGCCGTGGGCCCGGCCGACGCGCCGGAGCCGGACGGCGAGCGTCCGGCTGCCGCGCCGGCGCGCGCCCCCGGGGCGGTCGTGCTCGCGTTGCTGGCCGTGGGCTGGCTGGCCGCGATGCTCTGGTCGACCCGGGCGGCGATCAACTCCGCCGAGGCCGGGGCCACCGCGGTCAGCCTCTCCGCCTTCGCGCTCCCCGGGGTGATCTCGGCGGCACTGGTGGCCGGCGGCGCGGTCGCCCTGGCGGTGACCAACCTGCTGGCCTGGCGCGGCATGGACCGGGTCACCCTGCGCTTCGTCGCCGCGGTCGGCGCCGGCCTGCTGGTCGGGCTCGGCGCCGCGCTCGCGATCAACCTGACCTACTTCGACAACGCGACCACCAACGTCATCGCGGGCACCACCGCCGCCGCGGCGATCGTCGGCGGCGCGGTGGCCGGCGCGGGCAACGCCCGGGTGGCCGGGGCCGCGGTCACCGCCGCGCTCACCGCGCTCGTCTTCGTGGTGGCGTTCAGCCAGGCCCGCGACCCCCTGTTCGACCTGTTCGGCGCCGGCGACACCCAGGAGTCGATGGTCACCGCCGCCAAGTGGGTGTCCCGCACCGAGTCCCTGCTCGCCGGCCTGCTCGCGGGGCTCATGGCCTTCGGCTACCTGGCCTGGGCCCGGCGCCGGGCCGCGCGGCGGAACGAGACCGGTCCGGCCCCGCGCTGGCCCGGCTACCTGCTCGCCGGCGCCGGCCCGGGCCTGCTCCTGCTGCTCGCCGAGATCGTCATCCGGGTCGGCGGGCGATCCCTGCTCGAGCTGGCCGCCGCGCTGAGCGAGGCGGACGCGGTGGCGCAGACCTCCCTCGGCACGTCCCGGATCGACAACGGCATCTGGGTGCTCTTCGTCGGGGCGCTCACCGCGCTCATCGCGTTCGGTCGCACCCTCGGCCCGAGGCCCGGCGACGACGAGACCCCGAAGGAGGCGGCGACCCGCTGACGCGCCCCTGCACGGCTCCGCGAGCCGCCCACGACATCGCCGATCTTGCAGTTTCGGCCCTCAATCTGGGCGATCTGTCCGGCTTATCCGGGCAGTAAGTGCAAGATCGCGGGAGGCGGTCATGGTGCCAGGCGCAGCAGCTGCTCCAGCTCGGTGACGTCGTACCACTCCAGCTCGTGGTCCTCGGCGCTGTCGACCGTGAACTGCGCGTCCGGGTCGCCGGCCAGCGCCTCGGCGGCGACGGCAGCGGCGGCGGTCACGTCACCGACCGCGTCCTCGCCGTCGAGGTGCAGCGCGGCGACCGCCGCCACCGGCACCGGGCGCACCACGCGGACGGCGCTGGAGCCCAGCACGTCGTCAGTGCGCCGCAGCGCCGAGGCGGGGACGTCCACCGAGACCACCACGCGCCGGCGGGGCGCCGCCGGGGCGTCCCGGAGCAGGAGCAGGGCGTCCTGGGCGGCGCGGGTGAACGCCACGTACTCCAGCTCCTCCTCGTCGCCCTCGGCGTACCACTCGCGCAGGGACGGGGTGACCGCGTGCGCGTCCGACTCGGGCAGGCCCTCGTCGCGCAGCCGGGCCAGCATGGGCAGGATCGCCGGCACGTACACCCGGACAAGCTCGTCGGCCACGTCGTCTCTCCCGCTCCGCGTCTCGGCCGGCACGCGCCGGCCCGGGCGCCGATCATGCCGTACGCCGTGACCGTCATACACCCCGCACCCACCCGGCGGGAAGCTGCCGCGCGGTGGCCCGGTGTCGGTTCCGCCCGGCGAGCGGCTCCGGTGTCAGCAGTTGGTGGCAAACTGAAGCAAACGACGCCAACCCCGGGAGTTTCCGTGGAGCCGAGGTTCCTGCTGCTCTCCGACGTGGCCGCCGAGCTGAACGTGTCGGACTCGCAGGTCTACCACATGGTGCGCAGCGGCGAGCTGCCCGCAATCAAGATCGGCGGGCGGGGGCAGTGGCGGGTGGAGCGCGCCCGCCTGGAGGAGTACATCCAGCGCAAGTACGACGAGACGGCCGAGTGGGTGCGGGGCAACCCGCTGACCGACCGCGACCCCGAGTAGTCACCGCATCGCCGGCAGCCATTGACCCCGGGCGTTGCCATCCCCGAGAATCGGCGTTGTCGAAAGCAAACGAAGGCAAACGCAAGGATCGGGGGCAACGGTGGTTGAGTCACGTCATCCCGGGCCGGTGCGCCCCGCCGTTCGGCTGCGTCCGGCGCCACCGATCGATCCGCCCTGCACCGACGAGCCGGTGGACGGCTGGCCGCGCCCCGCCGCCGCCCAGTTGGCCCTCGACCTGTTCGAGGCACACCGGCGGTCAGCGGCTCGGCCCGCCGGGCGGACGCCCGGCCCGCGTCCCACGCCGGCCGGCCCGGGGCGGTCCGCGTCGTCGATCCCGCCGCCC
The DNA here is from genome assembly GCF_007830265.1 of Micromonospora olivasterospora. Lineage (NCBI taxonomy): Bacteria > Bacillati > Actinomycetota > Actinomycetes > Micromonosporales > Micromonosporaceae > Micromonospora > Micromonospora olivasterospora. The sequence goes on along the minus strand of NZ_VLKE01000001.1, from coordinate 3,838,730 downwards.
GCCGCGCTGGTCACCGCCACGCCGGAGGCCACCCGGGCCGCCCAGCGGTTCGTCGCCACCTGCCTGGAGATCCTCAACGGATACCGGCCGCTCGGCCAGATCCGCCCGATGAGCGAGCCGGCCCGCTCGGCGGACGTGGTGCAGGAGCTGGCCCGCGCCGCCGCCCGCACCGGCCCGGTACGCCGCCGCTCGACCCGCCCGACCGTGCGGCTGCGCCGGCTGCGGGTCTGCGAGCCCCGCCCTGCCGCGGTGGAGGCCGCCGCCGTCCTGGCCGGCACCAACGGGCGCACCTGGGCGATGGCGCTCCGGCTGGAGCACCGCCGGGGCCGCTGGCTCTGCACGACCCTCCAGGTCCTCTAAGACCCCACCCCGCCCGCCCCCGCGCCCCGCCCCGCCCGCCCCGCCCCCGCCCCGCCCGCCTCGCCCCCCGCCCCTCCCCCCTCCCCGCCCCGGCGATCAAGAGGTTTGCGTCGCGATCCGGCGGCGGCTTGACGCAAAGCCCTTGATCACCGGGACACGGCGGGTTCGATCAGCGAGGCACCGCGGGCGGACAGCACGACGCGGACGGGCCCCGCCAGTGGCGGGGCCCGTCCGCGTCCGCGTCGTGCTGGTCAGTTGCCGCCGTTGGCGGCGCCGTGGCAGCGCTTGTACTTGCGGCCGGAGCCGCAGGGGCAGGGCGCGTTGCGCGACGGGCTGCCCGCCTCCACCTGGCCGGGCGTCGCCCGGCGGGCGGAGGCGGCCGCGACGGCCTGGCCGCTGCCGCCGAACGCGGCGGGGACGCGGGGCGCGTCCGGCTTGGCCGGGGCCGCCGGCCGGGCAGTGCTCTCGGGGCGGCCGGCCCGCACCGGGGGCGCCTGCTCGTCGGCCCGCTCGACGTCGACCGCGCCGGCGCCGGCCTCGCCGTCGATGGTCGGCGCGGAGTACTGCAGGCCCTGCTGCTGCGGCGCGCGGCCGAGGCCCTTGGCCCGGATCTCGACCGGCTTCTCGAGCAGCTGGACCTCCTCGGCCTCGGGCTCGGCCTCCTGGACCTGGACCTCCAGGTTGTAGAGGAAGCCGACCGTCTCCTCCTTGATGCCGTCCATCATGGTGGCGAACATGTCGAAGCCCTCGCGCTGGTATTCCACCACCGGGTCGCGCTGGGCGTACGCCCGCAGGCTGATGCCCTCCTGGAGGTAGTCCATCTCGTAGAGGTGCTCACGCCACTTGCGGTCGATGACCTGGAGCAGCACCATCCGCTCCAGCTGCCGCACGCCCTCCTCGCCGAGCTGCTCCTCGCGCCGGTCGTACGCGGCGTGCGCGTCCTCCTTGAGGCGGGCGAGCAGGAAGTCCTGGTCCATGCCGGCCCGGGAGCCGACCTCCTCCTCCAGCTCCTCCAGCGTCACGCCCACCGGGTAGAGCTGCTTGAGGCTGGCCCAGAGCTGCTCGAGGTCCCAGTCCTCGGCGTAGCCATCGCTGGTGGCGCCGATGACGTACGCGCCGACCACGTCGTCGATCATGTTACGGACCTGGTCGGAGAGGTCCTCACCGTTGAGCACCCGCAGCCGCTCGGCGTAGATGACCTGGCGCTGCTTGTTGAGCACCTCGTCGTACTTGAGGACGTTCTTGCGGATCTCGGCGTTCTGGCCCTCGATCTGGGCCTGGGCGCTCTTGATCTGGCGGGTGACCATCTTCGACTCGATGGGCACGTCCTCCGGGATGTTGAAGCGCTCCATCACCGCCTCGACCGCGCCCGCCCGGAACCGCTTCATCAGCTCGTCCTGGAGGGAGAGGTAGAAGCGGGACTCGCCGGGGTCACCCTGCCGGCCGGCCCGACCGCGCAGCTGGTTGTCGATCCGCCGGGACTCGTGCCGCTCCGTGCCCAGCACGTAGAGCCCGCCGGCCGCGGCGACCTCCTCCGCCTCGACGTCGCAGGCCTGCTTCCACTTGGGCAGGACCTCCTCCATCGCCTTGGCGTACTCCTCCGCCTGCTCGACCGGGTCGAGGCCGCGCTGGCGCAGCTCGCTGGCGGCGAGGAACTCGGCGTTGCCGCCGAGCAGGATGTCCGTACCCCGGCCGGCCATGTTGGTGGCGACGGTGACCGCGCCCTTGCGCCCGGCCTGGGCGACGATCTCCGCTTCCTTCGCGTGGAACTTGGCGTTCAGCACGGCGTGCGGGATGCCCCGGCGGCGTAGCAGCTGGGAGATGATCTCGGAATTCTCCACCGAGACGGTGCCGACCAGCACCGGCTGGCCCTGCTCGTGCCGCTCGGCGATGTCCTCGACCACGGCGTTGAACTTGGCTTTCTCGGTCTTGTAGATGACGTCCGGCCGGTCCTGCCGGACCATCGGTCGGTGGGTCGGGATCGTCACCACGCCGACCTTGTAGACCTTGTTGAACTCGCCCGCCTCGGTCTGGGCGGTGCCGGTCATGCCGGAGAGCTTCTCGTACAGGCGGAAGTAGTTCTGGAGGGTGATGGTGGCCAGGGTCTGGTTCTCCTGCTTGATCTCCACCCCCTCCTTGGCCTCAATCGCCTGGTGCATGCCCTCGTTGTAGCGACGGCCGTGCAGGATGCGGCCGGTGAACTCGTCGACGATCAGGACCTCGCCCTCGCTGACGATGTAGTCCTTGTCGCGCTTGTAGAGCTCCTTGGCCTTGATGGCGTTGTTCAGGTAGCCCACGAGGGGGGTGTTGACCGACTCGTAGAGGTTGTCGATGCCGAGGCGGTCCTCCACCTTGGCGACGCCCCGCTCGGTCACGGCGATGGTGCGCTTGGCGTAGTCGACCTCGTAGTCGCCCTCGCCGTCCTTGCCGGACTGGAGCCGGGCCACCACGGTGGCGAACTCCTGGTACCAGCGGGCGGAGTGCTCGGCCGGGCCGGAGATGATCAGCGGCGTCCGGGCCTCGTCGATCAGGATGGAGTCGACCTCGTCGACCACCGCGAAGTTGTGCCCGCGCTGCACCAGCTCGTCCCGCGACCAGGCCATGTTGTCGCGCAGGTAGTCGAAGCCGAACTCGTTGTTGGTGCCGTAGGTGATGTCGCACTCGTACGCGGCGCGGTGCTCGCTCGCCGGCCGGTTGGGCAGGACGACGCCGACGGTGAGGCCGAGGAATTCGTGCACCCGACCCATCCAGGCGGCGTCGCGCTGGGCCAGGTAGTCGTTGACCGTCACCACGTGCACGCCCTTGCCGGACAGCGCGTTGAGATAGACCGGCATGACGGAGGTCAGGGTCTTGCCCTCACCGGTCTTCATCTCCGCGATGTTGCCGAAGTGCAGCGCCGCGCCGCCCATCACCTGGACGTCGTACGGGCGCTGGCCCAGCACCCGGGCGGCCGCCTCCCGGCATACCGCGAACGCCTCGGGCAGCAGGTCGTCGAGGGTCTCGCCGTCGTCCAGCCGCTCCTTGAACTGCGTGGTCATCTCGCGCAGCTCGGCGTCGGTGAGGTTGACGTAGTCGTCCTCGATCGAGTTGACGGCGGCCGCGATGGCCTTGAGCCGGCGCACCATGCGGCCCTCGCCGGCGCGGAGGACCTTTTCCAGAATCGACACGGATCAACGCTCCCCTAGACAGTCTCGAACCATCGTAGGCGCTCAGTCGGCGCGATGGTCACTGGTGGCGGCGGTCCGACCGGTCGAACCCGACATAACGCTCCGGGCGTGGGACCGACGGCGAATATCCGGTTACGCCCAGCGCGAACGATCCGGCACGATGGGTCAGGTGGAGCCCGTGGAGATCATCGAGGACGGCCTGCTGCTGCGCCCCTGGCGGGAGACGGACGCGGACGCGGTACACCGCGCGTGCCAGGACCCGGACATCCAGCGCTGGACCACCGTACCGCGGCCGTACCGGCCCGAACACGCCCACGGCTTCGTCGCCGACCTCAGCCCGGCCGCCTGGCGGGACGGCACCGGAGCACCGTTCGCCGTCTGCGACGCCGGCACCGGCGAGCTGCTCGCCTCCTGCGGCCTGGTCTCGCTGGACCGGGCGACCGCCAGCGGGGAGGTCGGCTACTGGGTGGCGCCCTGGGCCCGGGGGCGGGCCGTCGCCGTCCGGGCCACCCGGGCGGTCGCCCGGTGGGCGTTCGAGGCACTCAAGCTGCGCCGGCTGATCTGGCAGGCCGCGATCGGCAACCACGCGTCGCGGCTGGTCGCCCTCCGCAGCGGGTTCCGGGTGGAGGGCGAGCTGCGACTGGCCTGCCCCGCGCCCGACGGCCGCCGGGAGGGCTGGATCGGCTCGCTGTTCCCCGGCGAGGTCCCCCCGCCCGGCGAGCCCGGCCCGGCCGGCCCGGGGAGTCCGGAGGCCCGCCGGGCCGCCGTCTTCGGGCGCCCCCAGCCGACCCTCTTCGCCACCGTCCGGGGCGCCGAGCTGCGGCTGCGACCGATGGAGGAGCGCGACCTGGACGCGATCACCGAGACCTGCCGGGACCTGGACACGATCGCGTGGACGACCGTCCCGGTGCCGTACGAGCGGGCACACGCCGGGGGGTTCAAGCGCGACTTCGCGGAGGCGGCCTGGGCGCGCGGCACCGGGGCGTACTTCACGATCGCCGACGCCGACGACCGCTACGTGGGCTCGGTCGACCTGCGGATCCTCGCCGCCGACCCGGCGCAGGGCATGGTCGGCTTCATGACCGCGCCGCACGCCCGGGGCCGGGGCTACATGCCGGCGGCGACCGCCGCCCTGGCCGCGTGGGGCTTCACCACCCTCGGCCTGGCCCGCGTGGAGTGGCGCGCGCTGGTCGGCAACACCGCGTCCCGGCGGGTGGCGGAGAAGGCCGGCTTCACCCTGGAGGGCGTCGCCCGGGGCGCGCTCGTCGACCGGGACGGCGGCCGGGTCGACGCCTGGGTCGCCTCGCTGCTCCCCGGGGACCTGACGTGATCGCGCCGCCCCGGCTGGTCGAGGCCCACGGGGTCCGGCTGCGGCCGTTCCGCCCCGGCGACACGGCCGACACGGCGGTGGCCTGCGCGGACCCGCTCACCCAGCGGTTCATCTCCCGGCTGCCCAGCCCGTACACCGAGGCGGACGCCCGGTGGTGGATCACCGAGGGCGCCCCGGCGGCCTGGGCCGGCGGCGGCGCCGCGTACGCGATCGCGGATCCGGCGACCGACCGGCTCCTCGGCGCGATCGGCCTGAGCAACCCTTTGCCGGCCCGGGGGCAGGCCGAGATCGGCTACTGGGTGGCCCCGTGGGGGCGCGGTCGCGGGATCGCCACCGCCGCCACCCGAGCGCTGGCCGAGGCGGCCCTCGCGCACGGCGCGGCCCGGCTGGAGCTGCTCACCCACGCCGAGAACGGGCCCAGCCAGCGGGTCGCGCTCGCCGCCGGGTTCCGCCACGAGGGGGTACGCCGCGCGGCCGGCCGGGCCGCCGACGGCGCCCGGCACGACCTCGTCTGCTGGGTACGGCTGGCCGACGACCCGCCGGGGCCGGCCGTCCGCACACTGCCGGACCTGCCCGGCGGCCGGCTCACCGACGGCGTGGTGACCCTGCGCCGGGTCGGCCCGGAGGACGCGCCGGGAATGCACCGGCTGCACAGCCGGCCCGAGGTGGTCGCCAGCCGGGTGCCCCCGGTGCCGCCGACGTACGCCGAGATCGAGCGGCGCTGCCGGCTGGCGGAGGGCCAGTGGCTGGCCGGCAGCGGCGCCGACCTGGCGATCCTCGACGCGGCGACCGGGGAGCTGGTCGGGGGCTGCGCGCTGTACCACGACGAGCCGAGCACGGCGCAGGCGATGATCGGCTACAGCATGCTGCCCGCGGCGCGGGGCCGGGGTCTCGCCACCCGCGCGGTACGCCTCGTCGCCGGCTGGGCGTTCGAGGAGGTCGGGATCGCGCGGCTCTGGGCCGGCACCCGCCCGGAGAACGCGGCCTCGCAGCGGGTGCTGGAGAAGGCCGGCTTCCGGCGCGAGGGCCTGATGCGCGGCCGGCTGCCCGGCGGTGGGGGCGACCGCGTCGACTCGGTGCTCTACGGCCTGCTCGCCACGGGTCCTCCCCGCTGACCCGCCGGGCCAGCGGGGAGGCCGGTCAGGGGTCAGGCGTCGAGGGAGATGATGCCGTAGTCGTAGGCGTGGCGGCGGTAGACGACGCTGGGGCGGCCGGACTCCTTGTCGTGGAACAGGTAGAAGTCGTGCCCGACGAGTTCCATCTGGAACAGCGCGTCGTCGACCGTCATCGGCTCGGCGGGGTGGACCTTCGCCCGGGCGATGTGCCAGGGCTGGTCGTCGTACTCGTCCTCCTCGAACCGCTCGGCGACGGCGGTGGCCGTGCCGTGCCGCCGGGCGAGGGCGCCCGCCGGCTGGTCGAGACCGGCGACCGGCAGGTCGGCGGTGGCCGCCGCGACGGAGATCGGCGCGTGCCGGCCGCGGTGGACCCGGCGGCGGTCCGCCGCCCGGCGCAGGCGGGTGTCCAGCTTGGCGATCGCGGCGTCGAGCGCGCTGTAGAAATCGCTGGTGCACGCCTCGGCCCGGATCACCGGGCCCCGCGAGACGCACGTTATCTCGACCCGCTGGCAATGGTCGGACTGGCGCGGATTGCGCTCGTGGAACAACTCGACATCGACGCGAATTAGTTTGTGGTCGTAGCGTTCGATCTTCGCGAGCTTCTCGGCTACATGCACCCGGTAATGATCCGGGACCTCGACATTGCGGCCCTTGACCACGATGTCCACGTGACCTCCCTTGTTCGGACGGTCGTTCGATCCGGAAATCCCGGTCGGCTCGCCCGCGGGGAGGCCCGCGTTCAGGCGTCGACCGGGTCAGTACGGCTACGCCTCCTCTCACCGCCGGCGGTGGATGGGATTGCCCCTCCTACCCCCGACATGGAAACGCTAACCCCTGTACGCCTCACCAGTCACCCCAAGTCGCAGGAAAGGCCCGGGATTCTTCCCAGCCCATACACCTACGGGTGAAATGGAAACACGAAGGGTCACAACGGCCGACGCTTCCGCGTCGCGGCGAGCACCGCGGCGACGGTCGGTGAGAGCCCGCTCGCGGTCAGCACCCGGCTCACCGCGGCGAGGGTGACGCCCGTGGTGACGATGTCGTCGAGCACCACCACCACCGCCGCCCGGGGCGCGCGGCCCCGGGGGCGAGCGGCGGCGAGCCCGGGCCGGGCCGGAACGCCGCCTCCGCGGCCCGGGCCCGCCCGGCGCTGTCGAGGGTGACCGAGTCCGGCCGGGGCAGCGCGCGCAGCGGTCGCACCACCCGCACGGGCCAGCCGGCCCGCCGCAGCCGGGTCGCCGCGTGCCGGGCCAGCCGGCCCAGGTGGTCGCCGTACCGGGCGCGGGCCGCCGCCGCGGTGTCGGGCACCGGAACCAGCAGGACCTCCCCCGCCGGGCCCGGCGCCAGCGCCTCGGCCACCACGTCGGCGAGCAGCCCGCCCAGCGGACGCGCCAGCCCGTGCCGGCCGCGTTCCTTGTACGCCAGCAGGGCCTCGCGCAGCGGCCCGGCGTACGGGCCGAGAGCCACGCAGGGCGGCAGGCCGGGCGGCGCCGGGGTCGGACGGGCCGGCCGCGGGCGCAGCGCATCGAGGGCGGCCACGCAGCCGGGGCAGAACCCGTGCCGGGTGGCCGCCCGGTCCCGGCAGCCCGCGCACTCCGCCGGCAGCACCAGGTCGGTCAGATCCGCCCAGAGCCCGCCGACGCCGCGCACGCGGGCCTCAGTAGAGGAAGAACGGCGCGGTCGGCTCGCCGACCTGGACCCCCGCGGGCGGCGGCGTCAGGTCCGGCACCTGCTCGCGCTTGATCTTGTCGTGCGGGTTGCTGTTCCAGTACGCCACCCCGCTCGCCTCGTACATCAGGTTGGCGGCGTTGAACGGCACCACCGCGTTGATCGGGTACGCCGACATGTGGGTCACCCGCGCCCCGACGTTCTTCTTCAGCGCCGTCTCCAGCGCGCCGTCCACGCTGATCTCGTACACCGCCGGCTGGCCCGCCGAGCCGGCCAGGTACAGGGTGTTCTCCCGCGCCCACTCGACGGCCGACAGGTCGGTCAGCGAGGTGACGAGCCGGCGGACCGGCCCCACGGAGACCACCCCGCCGTCCGTGTTGACCGCCGCGACGTACAGGGCGCCGTTGACGATCACCGCGATCCGGTGCCCGTCCAGCGACGCGGCCACCGCGGTCACCTTGCCCTCCACGCTCAGCGGCACCGTCCTGAGCTGGGCGTTCACGTCGAACCGGTAGAGCTTCCCGTCGGCCACCACCAGCCCCTGAGGGCGCTCGGGGTTGGCCGAGCGCAACCAGACCGGGCGGCCCATCGACGCGTACGCCCCGGGGCTGCGCCGGAAGTCGGCCACCGGCGCCGGGCCGGCGCCGACGGCCAGCCGCTGCCGCCGCTGGCCCGCCCCGGCGGTGACCAGGGCGGCCTGCACCTCGTCGCGGGACCGGCTGAGTCCGGCCGAGACCACGTCCCTGTTCGCCTCGGGCGCGATGGGCACCGGGCCCTTCGCCTCGTCGGGGTCGACGGCGAGCGGATGCACCGCGCTGTCGTAGACGCAGAACCGCAGCGGGTCCCCGCTGATCGGGTACGCCGGGTGGGCCAGCCGGTGCGCCGCGAGGTCGTCGATGGTCTCCCGGGACTGGTTGTGGATCTTCAGCTCCAGCCGGCCGTTCAGCTCGGGCAGCGACAGGGCGAGCTGGTCGAGGAACTGTTCCACCCGCGCCTCGCCGACGTCGACGGGCATGTCGAGGTTGACCTCCCACTGGTCGTCCGCACCGGTCGCGTTGTTGATCAACCGGGTGCCGTCGGGCAGTCGGGTCGTCCCGGGCAGCAGCCACTCGGAGGGCCCGGCCGTCAGCCACCGCACCACCTCGGTCACCCGCCGCTCGTCCGGCACGGCCCGCGGCAGGTAACGCTGGTCCGGCACCAGCCGGCTGCGGTCGGTGTTCCAGAAGTAGATGGTGTGGGCCTGGTAGTACCGCTGCAGCGCGTTGTCGCTGAGCAGCAGCGCGTTCGGCGGCGGATCGGTGACGTACCAGCCGAGCTCCGGCCGGTCCTCCTGCGCCGCGCGCAGCCCGAACTGGTACTCGGTGTCGGTGGACACGGGCGGCACGAGGGTGCCGTCGGCGCGCAGCAGGCCGATCTGCTGCACCCGGAGGGTGACCTTGGTGCCGTCGGTGGTGTCGGTGATGACCGGCGTCTCCAGCAGCCGCACCACGTTGAAAGTCACCTCGCTGGCCGGCTTCGCCTGGACCTGCGCGCGATTCTCCGGGGCGACGAAGGGCTTCACCCGCTCGTACGCCTTGTCCGCCTCGCCGGCGGGAGCCAGGAGGAAGTTCTCGACGTACTCCACCCGGTCGGTCACGGTGGCCGTACGGTTCGGCGGCTCGTCCCCCCGGTAGCTCGACGAGCCCGGCCTGGCGGCGCTGACCTGCCCGTCGACCCTGACCTCGGACTCGCCGGGGATACCGCAGCCGACCACCCCGGTGAGCAGCAGCGCCGCACCGAGCGCGCCGGCGAACCAGGGGCGCCGTCTCACGAACCCACCTCCGCGCGGTCGTCGGCTCCGGGCACCGGCGCCACGGTGAGGGCTCCCCCGGGGCCGGGGCCGATGGCGAGCAGGCCACCGTGGCGGGGGCCGCCGAAGGGCAGGGTGGCGTCGGCGGGGACCAGCCGCAGCGGGGACGTGGTCAGCCGGTCGCCGGCACGGGCCGGCAGGGTGAGCCGGAACTGGGCGCCCTGCCCGGGCGCGCCCCACGCCTCCAGCCAGCCGCCGTGCAGCCGGGCGTCCTCCAGGCTGATGGACAGGCCGAGGCCGGTGCCCCCGGTCTGCCGCGCCCGGGACGGGTCGGCCCGCCAGAACCGGTTGAAGACCAGCTTCTCCTCCCCCGGCTTGAGCCCCACTCCGTGGTCCCGGACGGTGATCGCGACCGCCGTCTCGTCCTGCCCGAGGGTGATCCGCACGGGCTTGCCCTCGCCGTGCTCGACGGCGTTGCCGACCAGGTTGCGCAGCACCCGCTCGACCCGGCGCGGGTCCACCTCGGCGATCACGGGGGCGTCCGGCAGGTCCAGCTCGATGGGCACCCCGACCCGCTCGGCGAGCCCGGCCAGCCGGTCGACGACCCGGTGCACCACCGGCACCAGGTCGGTCGGCTCGGCGTCCAGCATGGCGAACCCGGCGTCGAACCGGCTGATCTCCAGCAGATCGGTGAGCAGCTCCTCGAACCGGTCCAGCTCGGCCTGGAGCAGCTCGGCGCTGCGGGCCACCGCCGGGTCGAACGCGTCCCGCTCGGCGAAGATCAGGTCGGCGGCCATCCGGACCGTGGTCAGCGGCGTACGCAGCTCGTGCGAGACGTCCGAGGTGAACCGGCGCTGCAGCCGGGACATCTCCTCCAGCCGGAGGATCTGCCGTTGCAGGTTCGTCGCCATCTGGTTGAACGAGGCGGCCAGCAGGGCGAGGTCGTCCTCGCCGTTGACCGCCATCCGCTGGTCCAGCAGGCCGGCGGAGAGCCGCTGGGCCGTCCGGGCGGCGACCCGGACCGGGGACACCACCAGCCGGGTGACCAGGGCGGCGAGCAGACCGAGCAGGAGCACCAGGGCGGCCCCGGTGGCCAACACCGTGGCCCGGGCGTCACGGGCGGCGGCGTCCTGCCGGGTCAGCGGGACGAGGTAGTAGAGCTGCACCCCCTCCTCGAACTGGGTCGGCACCGGCGAGCCGTACACGAGGTACTTCGTCCGCTTGCCGGCCAGCTCGCCGGTGCGGATCTGGCTGGCGATGTTGCCGGCGGCGACCGAGGCCCGCAGCTCCCGGCTGATCAGCGGCCCGACCTCGACGTCGGGCGAGAAGCGCGGCTTGATGATGCCGGCGTATTTTTCGGCCGCGATGCCCACCACCACCCCGCTGGTCTGCTGCGGGTCGCCGCCGGCCAGGTAGTTGACCGTGCCGTCGATGGTCTCCTGGAGCTGGGCCTCCTGCGGCTGGCTGTAGAGGCTGAGCTGCTTGGCCGCGTAGTCGCTGCCGCTGCTCAGCCGCGCCTGGACGTCGGTCTCGGCGTTCTCCAACAGGATGTTTGTGATCTTGTCAGCGATCAGGTACGCGAACCCGCCGACCAGCAGGCTGGAGGTGACCAGCGTGATGGTCACCACCCGCAGCTGCAACGAGCGGCGCCAGGTCGCGCGGGTGCCGGCCGCGAGCCGGGCCACCCGCCCCGCCAGCGCACGCCACAGCTCCCGCACGGCGGGCGGCCGGCGGGTGACCGGGGGCGGAGGGCTGGACGCCGGGGATGTGGTCACGGTGTGACCAGGCTATCCGGTACCCGCCTTGTAGCCCACGCCCCGCACGGTGAGGATGATTTCGGGCCGCTCCGGATCGGGTTCGATCTTGGCCCGCAGCCGCTGCACGTGCACGTTCACCAGCCGGGTGTCGGCGGCGTGCCGGTAGCCCCAGACCTGCTCCAGCAGCACCTCTCGGGTGAAGACCTGACGCGGCTTGCGGGCGAGCGCGACCAGCAGGTCGAACTCCAGCGGCGTCAGCTTCACCTCCTCGCCGTTGCGGCTGACGGTGTGGGCGGGCACGTCGATGGTGATCTGGTTGCCGGGCGGCCCGATGGTGAGCATCTCCGGGGCCGCGTCCTCGCCCCGGCGCAGCCGGGCGCGCATCCGGGCCACCAGTTCCTTCGGCTTGAACGGCTTCACCACGTAGTCGTCCGCGCCCGACTCCAGCCCGAGAACGACGTCGACCGTGTCGCTCTTCGCGGTGAGCATGACGATCGGCACGCCGGACTCCGCCCGGATCGCCCTGGCCACGTCGATGCCGCTCATCCCGGGCAGCATCAGGTCCAGCAGGACGATGTCGGGCCGGTTCTCGCGGAACGCGGCCAGGGCCCGTTCCCCGTCGGCGACGAACGAGGGCAGGAAACCCTCGCTGCGCAGCACGATGCCGAGCATCTCGGCGAGCGCGGGGTCGTCGTCGACCACCAGTACCCGGGCTCTCATGGGATTAATATTTCCATCCCCGTTCGATTCGGTGGAATCGGCGTCGCCCGGAACGGGCCGTGGCTGCGGGCCGGCCGGGCTGGGCGTCACCCGGCGACGGTGGTGCCGGATGACCATTCACCGTACGTCCACCGCGCCCCCCGGCGCGACCCGTGGCCGTAACCGCGGCCGGAGCGGGCCACGCCGACGCCGGGGGCGTGCGGGTCCACCGTCGGGGGCCGGCGGTGTCACCATGATCGGTGCGGGTGCCGCGAGCCGGCGGCCACCGCCAGCCGTCCTCCAGGAGTACGCGTGCCAGACGTCGGCCCGACAGCCGTGCTCCCGAGGCGTCCGCTCACCGTCGGGGAGGTGCTCGACGCCGGCCTGATCAGCGGGGAGGCCGTGGAGCTCGACGTACGGGCCGCCCGGATCGGCTCCCGGGTGCTCGCGCTGCTGCTCGACCTGGTGCCGCAGGCCGTCCTCGCCCTGGTCCTGGCGCTCTGCCTGTCGGCGCTGACGTGCTGGCCGAGCGGCACCGCCGGGCGACCCACCGGCTGTACCGGGCCCGGACGCTCACCGCGGCGCTCTGGCCCGAACTGGCCCCGACGCCGCCGGAGGCCGAGCCGGTCCGGTCCGACGGCACGGCGCTGCGCCCCGCCATCCCGTCCGCCCGGCCCGGGGACTGACGCGCGCGCCCGCCGCCAGCCGGCGCCGATCGGGCCGGCACGCGCCGGGCCAGGACGGCGCGGGGTTAGGGCGGCGCGGGGCCAGGACGGCACGCGCGGGGTTAGGGCGGCGCGGGGCCAGGACGGCACGCGCGGGGTTAGGACAGCGCGGGGCCAGGGCGGCACGCCGGGGCCGCCCGGGTCAGGCGAACAGCGCCCGCCCCCAGTGGTCGCCGCCGTCGCGCACGCCCGGCGGGCAGGCGAAGAGACCGCTGGAGACGTGCCGCAGGTACTCGTTCATCGCGTCCTGCCGGGACAGCCGGGTCTGGGTCGGCACGAACTGCCGGCGCGGGTCGCGCTGGTAGGCGATGAAGAACAGCCCGGCGTCGAGGCGGCCCAGCCCGTCCGAGCCGTCCACGAAGTTGTAGCCACGGCGCAGCAGGTGCGCGCCGTCGTTCTGCGCCGGGTGGGCGAGCCGTACGTGCGCCGTCTCGGCGATCACCGGCTGGCCGTCGTCGCCCCTGGCGGCGAAGTCGGGGTCGTCGAACTCGCCGGTCCTGCCCAGCGGCGCCCCGGTGCCCTTGGCCCGCCCGACGATCTGCTCCTGTTCCGCCAGCGGGCTGCGGTCCCAGGTCTCGATCAGCATCCGGATCTTCCGGGTGACCAGGTACGACCCGCCGGTCATCCAGTCCGGCCCGTCCCCCGGCTGCACCCAGAGCTGGTCGCGCAGCAGCCCCGCGTCCTCGGCCTTGAGGTTGGCGGTGCCGTCCTTGAACCCGAACAGGTTGCGCGGGGTCGCCTGGTCGCGGGAGGTCGACGACGTACGCCCGAAGCCGAGCTGGGACCAGCGGACGCTCACCACGCCCATCCCGATCCGGGCGAGGTTGCGGATGGCGTGGACCGCCACCTGGGGGTCGTTCGCGCACGCCTGGACGCAGAGGTCGCCGCCGGAGATTTCCGGCCGCAGCGCGTCCCCGGCGAAGTGCGGCAGGTCGGCCAGCGCGGGTGGACGCCGGTCGGCGATGCCGAACCGGTCCCTGCCCTGCGCGTCGCGGAACAGCGTCGGGCCGAAGCCGACGGTGAGGGTGAGCTGCGAGGGGGGCAGCCCCAGCGCCTCGCCGGTGTCGTCCGGCGGGGCCTCCGGCACGCCGCCGACCGCGCCGAGGACGCCAGCGTCCTTCCCGGCGGTCATCCGGGCGGCGGCGGCCGTCCACTCCTGGAGCAGCTCGACGAGGCGCGCCCGGTCCTTCGTGATCACGTCGAACGCGACGAAGTGCAGCCGGTCCTGGGCCGGGGTGGTGATGCCGGCCTGGTGCTCGCCGTGGAACGGCACGGCGCCGGACGCCGCGCCCGGGTCGGCCGAGGCGTGCTCCGTGGCGACGCGGACCAGCGCGCCCGCACCGGCGGCGACGCCGGCCACCCCGGCGGCTCCGGCCCCGGCGAGCGCGATCGCCCGCCGTCGGGACATGTTCCCGGTCATGCCGCTTCCTCCGCAGTCGGTCGTGGGTCTCGTCGGGCCGGCCGTCAGCGGGCGACGGCGGCGGCCACCTTGCTGATCGGCTCGGCCAGCGCGTTGATGCGGTCCGACAGCTCCTTCAGCTCCGCCTCGCTCAGCGCGGTGTGCAGCTTCCACCCGTCGCCGTCGCGGTGCCGGCCGAGCGCGGTCTCCACGTTGGCGAACTCGCGGTCGAGCGCGCCGACCAGGTCGGGCGCGCGCTGCTCCAGCGCCGGGCGGAGCGCGGCGATCGCGGCCTTCGAGCCCTCCAGGTTGGCGTTGAAGTCCCAGAGGTCGGTGTGCGAGTACCGCTCCTCCTCACCCGTGATCTTCCCGCTGGCGACCTCGTCGAGCAGCGCCTTGGCGCCGTTGGCGAGCTGCAGCGGGGTGAGCTTCTCCGCGTTCGCCCTCGCCACGATGGCCTTGACGTCGGTGAGCAGTTGGTCGGCGATCGGGCCGTCCTTGCTGACGTCGCCGGTCGTCCAGAGGTCCTTCTCGATCCGGTGGAAGCCGGTGAACTCCATGCCCTCCTCGACGACCTCCTCCCGGCCGTCGATCTTCGGGTCGAGGTCGCCGAAGCTCTCCGCGACCGGCTCGATCCGCTCCCAGTAGGTGCGGGCCACCGGGTACAGCGCCTTGGCCCTGGCCACGTCGCCGGCCTTGACCGCGGCCACGAACTCCTCGGTCCTCGTCAGCAGCGCGGCGGTCTGGCTGTTGACGTACCGCTGGTAGCTCGCGGTCGCCTCGGCGAGCGCGGCGTCGGGGGCGACGGTCGCGGCGGTGCCGCTGACCTTCAGCGCTCCCCGGATGCCCTTGCCGCTCATCCCGGGCTTGCAGGCCGTCTCGTACGTCCCGGCGGGCAGCTCCACGTTCAGCTCGCGGCTGAGCCCGGGGGCGATGTTCTCCACCTCGCCCATCACCCGGTCGCCCGCGGCGTACACGTAGAACTCGGTGACCTTGGCGCCGGAGTTGGTCACCTTGAACCGGGTCTGGCCGGCGGCCAGCTCGGTGCGGGCGACCTCGCAGGCGGTGTCGGTGGCCTTGACGGTGACCACGCCACCGTCGGCCGTCCCGCGGTCGGAGTCCTTCCCGCCGCCGCAGGCGGCGACGCCGGTGGTGGCCAGCACGCCGGCGGCGGCGAGCACCACGAAGCGGGTGGTACGCATCAGCAGTTTCTCCTCGTCAGGTCAGGCGCGCGGCGACGCGGGCAGCGGCCCGCTCCCGGCGGTGGACCCGGTGGCGCCGGCCGGGGCGGGTCGGGCCGGCGACGCGGGCCGGCGCAGGAAGAGCACGAGCACCGGTACGGCGAACGCGACCCAGGCGACCGTCTCCAGGACGCTCGGCGCGGGGGTGACGTTGAACATCCCGGCGAGCAGGGCGGCGTACCAGGTGCTCGGGTCGAGGACCGCGCTGATGTCGAACGCCAGGTCGTGCAGGCCGGGCAGGACGTCGGCCTCCTGGAAGTCGTGCACGCCGTACTTGAGGATGCCGGCGGCGACCAGGATCAGCAGCGCCCCGGTCCAGCTGAAGAACTTCGACAGGTTGATCTTCAGGGCGCTGAAGTACAGGCCCACGCCGATCGCCACGGCGGTGACGATGCCACCGGCCAGGGCCAGCAGCGGGCCGCTGTCCGCGGCCGCGCCCTGGGCCGCGGAGTAGAAGATGAGGGCCGTCTCCAGGCCCTCGCGGATCACCGAGAGGAAGGCCATGCCGGCCACCGCGACGGACCCGACGGCCAGCGCGTCGGTCAGCCTGCCGCGCAGTTCGCCGGCGATCGTCCGGGCGGCCCGGCGCATCCAGAAGATCATCCAGGTGACGAAGACGACCGCCGCGACGGAGGTGACCGCCTCGAACAGTTCCCGGTCCCCGCTGTCGGACAGCAGCGAGGTCGAGGTGAACTCGATGAGCCAGCCGAACAGCACGGAGAGCGCCACGGCGGCGGCGACACCGACCCAGACGTGGGGCAGCCGGTCCCGGCGCTGCGACTTCACGAGGAAGGCGACCAGGATGCTCACCACGAGGGTGGCCTCCAGCCCCTCCCGCAGGCCGATGAGGTACGTGGCGAGCATCAGAACTCCGTGATCGGTTAGGCATGCCTCGGTTAACTTAGGGCAGCCATACCTTCCTCCTCATCCGGGAACTCGTCAAGTCGTTCCCGCGAATGTCACCCGGCCGCGGGTCCCGCGTACGCGAAGGGGGCCCGGATCGGTCCTCGACCCGGGCCCCCTTCGGGGGTGACTCAGTAGCGGTAGTGCTCCGGCTTGAACGGCCCCTCCTGCGGGACGCCCAGGTAGGCGGCCTGCTCCTTGCTCAGGGTGGTCAGCTTCGCGCCGAGCGCGCCGAGGTGCAGCCGGGCGACCTTCTCGTCCAGGTGCTTCGGCAGCACGTAGACCCCGACCGGGTACTCGTCGGTCTTGGTGAACAGCTCGATCTGGGCGATCGTCTGGTTGGCGAACGAGTTCGACATCACGAAGCTCGGGTGGCCGGTCGCGTTGCCCAGGTTCAGCAGGCGACCCTCGGACAGCACGATGATGGCGTGGCCGTCGTCGAACTTCCAGAGGTCGACCTGCGGCTTGATGTTCTCCCGGGTGACGTCCGACCGCTTGGCCAGGCCGGCCATGTCGATCTCGTTGTCGAAGTGGCCGATGTTGCCGACGATGGCCTGGTGCTTCATCCGGGCCATGTGCTCGTTGGTGATGACGTCGAAGCAGCCGGTGGCGGTGATGAAGATGTCGGCCTGCTCGACCACGTCGTCCAGGGTGGAGACCTGGTAGCCGTCCATCGCGGCCTGCAGAGCGCAGATCGGGTCGACCTCGGTCACCACGACCCGGGCGCCCTGGCCGCGCAGCGACTCGGCGCAGCCCTTGCCCACGTCGCCGTAGCCGAGCACGACGGCCATCTTGCCGCCGATGAGCACGTCGGTGGCCCGGTTGATGCCGTCGATCAGGGAGTGGCGGCAGCCGTACTTGTTGTCGAACTTGCTCTTTGTCACCGAGTCGTTGACGTTGATGGCCGGGAAGAGCAGGGTGCCGTTGCGGTGCATCTCGTAGAGCCGGTGCACGCCGGTGGTGGTCTCCTCGGTCACGCCCTTGATGCCGCCGGCGATCCGGGTCCAGCGCTGGCCGTCCTCGGCGAGCGAGCGGTGCAGCAGCTCGAGGATGACCGCGTACTCCTCCGAGTCGGCGGACTCGACCGGCGGGACCACGCCGGCCTTCTCGAACTCGGCGCCCTTGTGGACGAGCAGCGTGGCGTCGCCGCCGTCGTCGAGGATCATGTTGGGGCCCTGCCCGTCGGGCCAGGTCAGCACCCGCTCGGTGCACCACCAGTACTCCTGGAGGGTCTCGCCCTTCCAGGCGTAGACCGGGACGCCGGCCGGGGCCTCCGGGGTGCCGTCGGGGCCGACGACGATCGCGGCGGCGGCGTGGTCCTGGGTGGAGAAGATGTTGCAGGACGCCCAGCGGACCTGGGCGCCGAGCGCCACCAGGGTCTCGATCAGCACGGCGGTCTGGATCGTCATGTGCAGCGAGCCCGTGATCCGGGCGCCCCGCAGGGGCTGCGCCTCGGCGAACTCGCGGCGGATCGCCATCAGGCCCGGCATCTCGTGCTCGGCGAGCCGGATCTCCTTGCGCCCGAACTCGGCGAGAGACAGATCCGCCACCTTGTAGTCGCCCTCGGCGAGGGTGCTCGGCCGGGCCTCGGACGGCTTGCCGCTGGTGGCCGCCGGGAGGGTGCTGGTCATGGAAGCTCCTGTCGGACGAAGTGCTGCGCGACCTTCCACATTACGCGCGGAGGCGGACAGCGCACGGGGCGGTCGGCGGTGAACGGACTCTCCGTCCACCGGCCGGCCACCCCGTGCATCCCCCCGGTTTGGTTCCCCGCGCGCTCTCGGACCTTCGTCGTGATAACGCTGCGCACCCATAGAGTCACACTCAGCCACCGACGCGTCAAGCTATTTCGGGAATTCCCGACTCGCTCCTGCGGTGGCCGGACACCGGACGCGCGTGGCCGCAGAAACGCGCCGACCCGCCGCGTCCTGCCGGGCCCCCGAACGGGCGCTCGAACGGCCGTCCCGCCCGGGGTCGCCGTCCGGTCAGGACCCGACACGGGGGCACACCGGCCCGCCGTCGCGCTGGGCGCGTCAGGTCAGGCCGGCCGTCGCCACGTACCCCTCGCCCGCCCCCGCGAGGACGAGCGGGCCGGCGCCGGCGGGGCCGATCGCGGCCTGCCCGGCGGCGAGGGCCACCGTCCCCGTGCCGTCGTCGACCGAGAGCCGCCCGGAGTGGCAGAGCACCACCCGCGGCCCCGGCACGGCCAGCCGGACCGGCGACTCCGGGCCGTCCACCCGCACCCCGTGCAGCGCGAAGTCGTCGACCGGCACCGGCCAGCGCACCACCCCCGGCGCCACGGGCAGCGGCGCGACCACCGGGTCGTCGAGCACCTCGAAGCGCAGCACCCGCAGCAACTCGTCGACGTCCACCCGCTTCGGGGTCAGCCCGCCGCGCAGCACGTTGTCGCTCGCGGCCATGATCTCCACACCGGTGCCGCGCAGGTAGGCGTGCAGGTTGCCGGCCGGCATCCAGATCGCCTCCCCGGGCGCGAGCCGGACCCGGTTGAGCAGCAGCGCCACCAGCACTCCCGGGTCACCCGGGTAGCGGGCGGCCAGGTCCCGGGCCAGCGCCGCGTCCGGCCCGTCGGCCTCGGCCGCCACGACGGCCACCACCAGATCCGCCCGCTCCGCCGCCGGCCAGCTCAGCAGCAGCCGTACGGCCTCACGCAGCCCGGCCGTGCCGCCACGCAGCGCCCCCACCACGGGCCCCAGCTCGGGTACGCCGAACGCGGCGAGCGCGCCGGCCGACTCCGCCGGGTCGCGGAACCCGCAGAGGGCGTCGAACGGCGACAGCGCCACAAGCAGCTCGGGCTTGTGGTGCGGGTCCACGTAGTTGCGCTCGCCCTCGGGGCGGGCGGCGTCGGCGGCGTACCCCGCGCGGGCCTGCTCGGCGTCCGGGTGGGCCTGGAGGCTCAGCGGGGCGTCGGCGGCCAGCACCTTGAGCAGGAACGGCAGCCGGGGACCGAACCGCTCGACGAGCCGCCCGCCGAGCCAGTGCCCCGGCTCGGCGGCCAGCAGGTCGACCAGGCTCACCGCCGCGCCGTCGCGGCGCACGGTGGCCGGTGCGCCCGGGTGGGCGCCCAGCCACAGCTCGGCCTCCGGGCCCGGGCTGGGCGTCGGACGCCCCTGCAACCCGGCGATCGCCGTGCGCGAGCCCCAGACGTAGTCCCGGATCGGCCCGTACAGCAGCTCCACGTCAGCTCCCCGCCTGCCTGGGCGTCACGCCCGGCCCGCCGCCCGCGTCCGCCGGCTGGGTGTGCGCCGCGGCGCCCGTGCCGGCCTGCGCGGCGGCGGACGACCAGATGTCCGGCTCCAGATAGATCACCCGGGCGAGGGGCACGGCCGCGCGGATCCGCGCCTCCACCGCGTTGATCCCCCGGGCCAGGTCCTCCGCGGTCTCGCACGGCGGCACCGCGATCTTCGCGGCCACCATCAGCTCCTCCGGGCCCAGGTAGAGCGTCTTCATGTGGATGATCCGCTCGACCTCCGGGCCGGCGGTGACCGCCTGCTCGATCGCGGCCACGTCCTTCGGCTCGGCGCCCTCGCCGAGCAGCAGGCTCTTGGTCTCGGCCGCCAGGATGAACGCGATGGTCACCAGCAGGACGCCGATCATGGCGGTGCCGAGGGCGTCCCACCTGCCGTTGCCGGTGGCGAGGGTCATCCCGACGCCGAAGAGCGCGAACACCAGGCCGACCAGGGCGCCGAGGTCCTCCAGCAGCACCACCGGCAGCTCGGGCGCCTTCGCCCGACGGACGAAGTGCGCCCAGGACTGGTTGCCGCGGATGTGGTTGGACTCCTTGATGGCGGTGCGGAAGGAGAAGCCCTCCAACGCGATCGCCACGACCAGGACGGTGACCGGCACCCACTGCCAGCTGTGGATCGCCTCCGGGTGCGACCACTTGTGGTACGCCTCGTACAGGGCGAACAGGCCGCCGACGCTGAACAGCACGATCGAGACGATGAACGCGTAGATGTAGCGCTCCCGCCCGTACCCGAAGGGGTGCTCCGGGGTGGCGGTCCGCTTCGCCCGGCGCCCACCGAGCAGCAGCAGGCCCTGGTTGCCCGAGTCGGCCACGGAGTGGATCGACTCGGCCAGCATCGACGAGGAACCCGTCAGCAGGAACGCGACGAACTTCGTGACCGCGATCCCGACGTTCGCCAGCAGGGCCGCGACGATCGCCTTGGTGCCGCCGTTGGCGCTCACTGGTTGGCCAGCTCCTTCATCTCGGTGACGGCCGGCACGGCCATCGGGTCCAGTCCGTGCGCCAGGGCGAGGTAGACGGAGGCGAAGTCCGGCACCGCCAGCAGCGAGGCGAGCCGCTCCAGCGCGGAACCGCCCTCGGCGGTGACGACGTCGCAGCGCACCCCGCGCCGCTCGGCCAGCGTCTGCACGGCGTCGGCGCGGCGCTCCTCGACGGCGAGGGGCTCGTCGGCGTCGTCCTCGGGGTTGAGCCCGCCGTCGCGCAGCAGCACCACCCGCAGCCGGGTGGCGCCGTCCTCGGTCTCGCCCGGGTCGGCGAAGATGTTCCGCTCCCCCTCGGCGAGCCCGCCGAAGACGCCGTCGAGCAGGCCGACGCGGCCCCGGCCGGCCTCGCCGAGCGCCCCGGTGACCACCGGGTAGCGGGCGTTGGCCGACAGGGTGTCGCCGAACCGGCGGGCCGCGACGGCGGCCAGCGGCGACGATCCCCAGACGATCGGGATCGAGCCCGCCAGCCCGAGGGCCAGCGACTTCGCCGGGTTGACGAAGGACTCGGCCGTGGGACGGCACCGGTCGGCGTCCGCGTCGAGCCGCGCCGCCGTCTCGGCGAGGTCCGCCTCGTTGACCTTCACCAGCCCGAGCGTACGGCCGGCGAGCAGGACCGGCACGGTGAGCGCCCACAGGCTGGCCCGGGCCGGCGCGCGCCGGGGCACCGGGATGAACGGCGCGCGGGCCCGCTCGGCGACCGACTGCAACTGCGAGTCCGGCGCGCCGACGGCGACCAGCCGGGCACCCCGGCGGTGGGCGGCCTCGGCGGCACCGAGCGCCTCGGGGCTGCGGCCGGACGCGCTGACCGCGATCACCACGTCGGCGGCGCCCACCCAGCCGGGCACCCCGGCGCTGCGGTGCGGGATGACCGGCACCGGGCAGCGCGGCCCGGCGACGGTGGCCAGCACGTCCCCCGTACGCCCGGCGGTGCCGATGCCGGCGATGACGACCGCTCGCGGCCGGCCCTCGTCGGCGAGCGCGGAGAGGTTGGCCTCGGCCGCCAGGGCCGCCGACTCCCGCACCTGCGCCCCGGCGGAGGCGGTGAACCGCAGCATCCCGCCCGGATCGCGCTCGGCGAGGGCGTCCGCGTCGTCCAACAGGGACTCGTCGGCGTGCCGGTGCCCGCTGACCCCGGCCGTGCCCTCCATCACCGCTGCTGCGCGGGTCCGCCGCGCGCCTCGTCGAGCAGCAGCACCGGCACGTCGTCGCGCACCTCGAAGATCCGCCCGCACTCGGTGCAGGTCAGGGTCTGCGCCTGCGCGTCGTAGTCCAGCGGGGCGTGGTGTGTGTCCGGACAGGCGAGGATCTCGAGCAACTGCGGGTCCAGGGCCACGGCGCGGCTCCTTCCACGGGTGCGGGTCGGCGGCCGGCGGTGCCGACCGGCGCAGGCGATCTTAACGGCGAACCCGGTCGAGCACCTCGTCGCGGAGCGCGACCATCCGCTCCGCGGTGGGGGCCTCGACGTTGAGCCGCAGCAGCGGCTCGGTGTTGCTGGCGCGGAGGTTGAACCAGGCACCGTCGGGGAAGGACAGGGTGAGCCCGTCCAGCTCGTCGGCCGCCGCCTCCGGGTACGCGGCCCGCACCTCGGCGACCTTCGCCGCCTGGTCGGGCACGGTCGAGTTGATCTCGCCGGAGGCGACGTAGCGCTCGTACCGGGCGGCCAGCTCGGACAGCGGGAGGCCCTGCTCACCGAGCGCGGCGAGGGTGTGCATGGCGGCCAGCATCCCCGTGTCGGCGAACCAGAAGTCCCGGAAGTAGTAGTGGGCCGAGTGCTCCCCGCCGAAGATGGCGTTGGTCCGCGCCATCTCGGCCTTGATGAAGGAGTGCCCCACCCGGGCCACCACCGGCTCGCCGCCGTGCTCGCGGATGATCTCCGGGACGGCGCGGGAGGTGATCAGGTTGTGGATCACCGTGGCGCCCGGGTACTTCGCCAGCTCGCGGACCGCCACCAGGGCGGTGATGGCCGACGGGGAGACGGGCTCGCCGCGCTCGTCCACCACGAAGCAGCGGTCCGCGTCGCCGTCGAAGGCCAGCCCCAGGTCGGCGCCGTGCTCCCGGACGGCGCGCTGGAGGTCGACCAGGTTCGCCGGGTCCAGCGGGTTGGCCTCGTGGTTGGGGAACGTGCCGTCGAGCTCGAAGTAGAGCGGGACGATCTCCAGCGGCAGCGCGGGCAGCACGGCGTCGCCGAGCACGCTGGGCACCGTCCAGCCGCCCATCCCGTTTCCGGCGTCGACGACGACCTTCAGCGGCCGGATGCCGGTGAGGTCGACCAGCCCGCGCAGGTGGGCGGCGTACTCGGGACGCAGGTCCCGCCGCTCGGCCGGGCGCACCGGCTCGCCGGCCGGGCGGCGCGCGCCCGAGTCGAGCAGCGCCTGCGCCCGGTTGCGGATGTCGGCCAGGCCGCTGTCCTGCCCGATCGGGCGGGCACCGGCGCGGCACATCTTGATGCCGTTGTACTTGGCGGGGTTGTGGCTGGCGGTGAACATCGCGCCGGGCAGCCCGAGGGTGCCGGAGGCGTAGTAGAGCATGTCGGTGGAGCAGAGGCCCAGCTCGATCACGGCGCGCCCCTCGGCCCGCACGCCGGCGGCGAACGCCTCGGCCAGCCCCGGCCCGCTGGCCCGCATGTCGTGCGCGACCAGGACGGCGTCGCCGGCCTCCCCGGTGGCCGCGAGCATCTGGGTGAAGGCGGCGCCCAGCGCCTCGGCCGCCCGTTCGTCCCACTGGTCCGGCACCGTCCCGCGGACGTCGTACGCCTTCACGATCTGGGACAGATCAGACACCGGTTTCGCTCCTTGGCCGCAGTCGTCAACGCACCTGAGCGTATCGGAGCGCCCCGCCGCGCCCCGGATCAGTCGGGCAGCCGGGGCATGATCGTCGTCGCGTCGCCGCCCGCCGGCGCCGGCGGGTTGTCCGGCCCGGCGGCCGGCGGACCGGAGACCGGGCCGGCCGGCGGACCGGAGACCGGGCCGGCCGGCGCCCCACCGCCCGAGGTCGGCGCGTGCCCCGGCGCGGCCCGCGCCCCGGCCCGTCCTGCCGGGGCGGCACGCCGCCGGCCGGGTACGTGGTGCCGCCGCCCGCGGGAGTCGCCCCGCCCTGCGCCGGGTACGTGGTGCCGCCGCCGTACACGCTGCCGCCGGCCGGCGGGGTGACCGGCGTGGCCGGTCGCGCGCCGTACACGGAGCCGGACGGGGTTCCCGCCGGCCGGCCGTACACGCCGCCGGACGGCGCCCCACCGGCGTACGGCGGCGCGCCCGCCCCCGCCCGGTACGTGGTGCCGCCCGGACCGCGCGGCTGCGGGACGCCCTGGTGGTGACCGCCGCCGTCGGCCTGCTCGCGGTCGACGCGTGACCGGCGGACCAGCAGCACGATCAGGCCGGCGCCGACCACAACCAGGCCGAGGCCGACGAGCATGAACAGGGAGCTGCCCCCGGAGCCCTCCTCGGCGGCGAGCGTGCTGGCCGCGCCGGCCTGGCCGCCGAAGGCGGCCAGGGTCGGGCCCGCGTCGGGCCGCGCCTCCTCGGTCGGGGCCACCGTCGGGGACGGCCGACGGCTCGGGGTCGGCGACGGGCTGGGCGTCCGCCTCCCCTCGGCGACCCGGGCCGCCGTGGCGTCCCGGCCGAGGGTCTGCCCGCGCGCGTTGGTCGCCTCGCCGACGACCGTCAGCCGGCCGGCCGGGGCGCCGGGATGGAAGGCCACCCGGTAGCGCATCGTGACGCTCCTGCCCTTGCACAGCGTCGGGTTCGCCGGCGTGACCTGCTGGGTGCTCACCACGCCCCCGGCGCCGCCGGTCGGCACGGGCCACCAGCGGCCGCCCGTCGGGAACTGGACGGAGACCTGGTCGGCGGCGAGGCCGGCGAGCCGCAGGCCCAGCGTCGAGCGCACCATCACGCAGCCCTCGCTGCGACGGCGCACCTCGAGCGAGACCGCCCCGGGTGAGCCGCCCGGGGTGAACGCGCTCGCGGCCCGCACCCGCACCGAGTCGCCGTCGGCGAGGGCCGGCGAGGCCCCGACGGCCACCAGGCCGCCCAGCATCACGCAGACCGCCGCGATCCGCGTCGCCTGCCGACGTACCGCCATGGTCACCTCGTCCTCCTCCCCGCCCGGGGTCCGCCGGTCAGGTTACTACCGGGTCCGGACACCCCCAGCTGGTCGAGCGCGCCGGAGGTGCGCCGCGTTACGCGGTATCTGTTGCCGGAGCGGGCGGTATCTGTTGCCGGCGCGGGCGGGAAGGGGCAACTCAGCGCGCAGCACCCGGCCCACCACCTCGTCGCCGTCGCGCAGCGGCGACCACGAGCCGCGCTCCGGGCCCGGCGGCTCCCACCGGCCCACCAGCGGCGTCTTGCCCACCCCGATCGCGGGCAGGCCGGTGACCACGCCGAGGTGGCAGGCGAGCCCGAACCGGCGCGGGTGGGCCAGCCCGTGCCCGTCGCGGGCCGCATCACGGGCCGGCCCGGCCGGTACGCCGGCCGCACCGGTCGGCGCCGGGAGGGCGACACACCCGGTCGGTCCGGTCCGGGTTTTCGCACACCTGTCGGGTAGGTTCTTCTGGTCCCGAATCCCGCCACCGACAGGAGAAGCTCCGCGCATGGGCAAGAAGACGATCCACGTCTCCGACTTCAGCGGCACCCCACTGGGGCCGGACGACGAGGCGGTCCGCGTCGTGGTGCTGGAGCACCCCGACCTGGTGGCCGGGCCCGTGCAGCTGGACGCGACCCCGGTCGAGATCGAGAGCATCGACGACGCGGCGCTGGACGTCGCGGTGGTCGAGATCCACGACCGGCACGGCGGCGGGGAGCCGCGCCGGGTGGTGCTGACCGCCAGCGAGTTCGACGCGATGGCCACCGACGTGCCCATGGCCCAGCTGCTGAAGACAGCCGAGCGGGTCCGCCCGCCCAAGGCCCGCAGGAGTGCCGAGAAGGTGGACTACGGCACCATCGAGCATGCCGGCAAGCCGCACCGGGGGCGGGTCACCGAGGAGGAGGCCCGGCTGGTCCGCGAGCAGCTCGACGAGGTCAACAAGCGGCTGGCCGAGGCCGGCCTGCGGCAGGTCGACCCGAGCGACCCGGAGCACGCCGCCCGCTACGGCTTCCCCACCGCCGGCTGACGTCGCACGCCCCGGCCGCTCTGACGCCTTCCCGGTCACCGCCGGGCGCCCCCGCTCGGGGCGCCCGGCCTTCGTGCGACGGGGCACCTTCTCTACCTGGGAGCGCCCCTCCTCACTTCCGGAGGGTGGCGAGCGCCTCGGCGACGTCGCGCTCGGCGGCGGCCTTGTCCACCCCGAGGCCGGCCAGCACCCCGGCGCCGTCCTCCAGCTCCAGCAGGGCGAGCAGGAGATGCTCGGTGCCCACGTAGTTGTGGCCGAGCCGCAGCGCCTCCCGCATGGTCAGTTCGAGCGCCTTGCCGGCCCGCGCGTCGTACGGGATCAGGGCCGGCACCTCCCCGGCCGCTGGCGGCAGGGTCGCGTTGGTCGCCTCCCGCACCCGCTCCAGCGGTACGCCCTGAGCGACGATCGCCCTGGCGGCGAGCCCCTCGGGCTCGGTGAGCAGGCCGAGCACCAGGTGCTCGGGGCGGATCTCGGCATTGCCGGCGGCACGGGCCGCCTCCTGCGCGGCCAGCACGACGTTGCGGGCCCGGGGGGTGAAGTTGCCGAAGCCCCGGCTGGGGTCGAGGGTCGACGGCTCGGCGGAGGCCTTCGGCACGAACCGCTTCTGCGCGGCCTGCTTGCTGACTCCCATGCTGCGGCCGATGTCGGTCCAGGAGGCGCCGGAGCGGCGGGCCTGGTCCACGAAGTGGCCGATCAGGTGGTCGGCGACGTCGCCGAGGTGTTCGGCGACCACGACCGCGCCCGCGAGCTGGTCGAGGGCGTCCGTGTGGGCCTTCTTGATGCCCTCGATCAGGTCGTCGAGCCGGACGACGCGGGGGATCTTGGCAGGATTCGTCATGCGTCAACCATAGGTTGACGCATGCTCGTCGTCAACCACAAGTTGACGCTCGCCCGGCTGTGCGGTGCAGCACCAACCCACCGGCGCGAAGGCGGGGTCAAGGCAACCACCACCTTGACAGCCAATCCCCCACAGGGATTCAGCGTGAGGCCCTGTTCTCCCCCCATGGTCGCCGGGGCCTCACCACTGCGGAACGGTCGGGCCCCTGCTGCGGAATTACACCGACGCAGGCCACTGCAATCCTTTGGGGACAGTGACACGGAGAACGGCCGGAGGGGATACTTTTCCGACTGCCGATTCACAACGCTCGAATTTCGCCCTGGGGCTGACCGGGCACCCGGTCCGGTCGACCTACCGGTCGTCCCTCGGCACCCGCCGCGCCCTCCCCGCCGCGGACGCGCTCATCATCGCTCCCGCCACCTACAACTCCCTCAACAAGATTGCGCTCGGCATCGCCGACAACTACGCGATGACGACGGTCGCGGAACTGATCGGCCGGCAGGTACCGACCGTGGTCGTCCCGTTCGTCAACGCCGCCCTGGCCGCCCGCGCACCCTTCCAGCGCGCCGTAGCCGGCCTCCGCAGCGAGCGCGTACGGGTCTACCTCGGCACCGACGACGGATGGGAGCCACACCCACCCGGCAGCGGCAACGACCGCCAGCGAGCATTCCCCTGGGCAGCGGCGTTCGAAGCAGCAACCCGACTGGCAGGCAAGGCACCGCGCCCGTAACACCGATCGCAGCTGAGTCAACGTGCGCAACGGCTTGGAGGGATGAGCCGAGAATCAGGACCCAAGGTCCGTCAGCCGCCTGGCATTGCTGTCCTCGGGTAGCCTCCACACCTGGTCATTGGGCCAATGCCGATACAACATCTCCCTTCTAGTCACTGCGATCCGCGCTCGTAGCGGCTCACGGCCCAGGTCCGCCAGCATTTGCTCTTCACGCTCGGCGTCCTGAGCGATGACCAAGACCGCTCCTACCGGAACCGCCCGGTCGGTACGCCGGTACCCGGCCAGCAGCCCACCAAGTCCCGACGACCGCTTCTCACGCTCGGCGACAGCATCGCCAACCGGTCCCGAATCGACGTGCACCAGGAACCGTAGGCACCGCCCGTCCTCCAGCCAGACTCCGTAGCCGTCGGCCCGCAGGTGCGCCAGGTCATGCTGGCGCAGCCCAGTCGGCGGGCGACCGGGTGCGCGAGGCGTCGGGCGAGCGTCCCGTGCTGTGCCGCGCATCGCCGGGTCGGTGCCTGACAGCCACTGCACGAGCGTGAACCGGCGCTTCGGTTCAGCCGTGAGATGGTAGGGAGGTGTTTGGGTGAGCACGTCGGGTGACGAGGAACTGTTGGTCGAGATGCGTGTGGCCCTGGGTGTGGTTGAGGGCGGGGGCGCACGGTGGGTTCGGCGAGCGGCCTGGAGAAACGGGCTGGTGGCAACACCAGCACCGCGGTCCAGGCCGACTCGACCTGCACGGCGAACTCGGACACGTCCCCAGCCGCCGGACACGGGCACTCCACGCGATGTCCCATCCGGTCACCGCACCCCTGAAACCAGCTGACCAACTCTCCATCAAACCCGGGGCTTGACGGGCCATTATGGAGTGGGTGGAAGAAGCTGTTGTTGGTGACTGTGGGTGGGTGCGGCGAGCTGATTCGGATCGCCTCCAATGGGGACGCCATCGGCGGCTCGGGCCGGCCGGGTTGGCTGGCCTGGTGGTGGCGACGGCGCGTCTCGCCGGTGAGGGCGCTGGGCGCAAGACGATGGCGGGTACCGCCGCGTTGCTGGCTGATCGTGCCGGGCGCGGCGGCGCCCGGCGCGGTCGGCCGCGAGTATGGGGAACTTTTCGAGGCCCCCGCGGCCGTGGGGGAGGGTTGCCCGCGAGCATTGTGCTCGTGGCGTCTGCCGAGTTGGGTGAGACGGTCGGCTTCCAGGGCGAGAAGTGGGACCTCCATCACCGTGTCGGGGTCAACACGGAGGAGACCGGCACATATTTGGTGCCGGACATGAGCGGCGGTCAGCGCGGCTGGTTTGCACGTGGCTGACTGATCCGCACCGGGTGCCCCTGATTCGGGGCAGGAAGGGAGCGTTGCGCGTTGGCCGCCGCCGTTGCGACCCTTGAGCTCAACGAGAGCGCGTTGCAGGCTTTGGAACGGTTCACCGGGATGAGGGTGTCCCGGGCGGAGCTGCCGTTGTTGCGGGATGACATCGGCACGCTGGGAACGCTGGCGCTTCGGGTGCGTACGGTGCTGGGTCCGTTGCTGGAGCAGACGATCAGGGCGGTCCGGCAGGCGGGGGAGGGTGAGGCCTTCGACCGGTTCGTGGCGCAGACCGCTCCGTTTGTGAAGAAAATGGCCGAGACGGCCGACCTGATGCTCGCCGTGGTCGAGGCGGAGAAGAAGTTCTTCGTGGAGACGGAGGTCGGCAAGCGTACGGCGTTGGCCATGTTCAACTTCATGATTGCCGAGTTCGCTGTCGCCGCGGCGATGTGGTTCTGGAATCCGGTGGGGGCGGCGGCGCACGTCGCGCAGACGCGGACGATCATTCAGGCGATTCTGCGTTCGGCGTTGGTGCGGTCGGCGGCGAGTGGCACGGCGATGCAGATGTTGTTCATGCCGGGTTCTGCGTTGCTGGCCGAGGTGTCGATGATGACCGATGGTCTGCAGCCGGGGGTGAACTGGTCGACGGTCGGTAAGCAGGCGGCGTTCGCGGGGGCGGTGGCGTTCCTGACCACGGTGGGCGGGCCGGCGTTGGGCAGGGCCGCTGGCGTTGTCGCGGGCGCGGTCGGCAAGCTCGCCGTGTCGGATGCCACCAAGCATCTGCTGACCGATGTGCTGACGCGGCCGGTGACGGAGACCCTCGGGGAGGGGCTGTTCGGTATCGGTGCCAGCTTGATGGTCGAGGGGTACTGGGACCCCGGTAATCTCGGTGCGGATCTTCTGTCCGGGGCGATTTCGGGGGCAGGCGGGGCGGCCGCTAGCGGGCTCGGGCTGGTCGTGAGTCGCGCCGTGATGCAGCCCCGGGTGCGGGTGCCTCACATCGGTCTCACGTCGGACGGTAGGCCGGTCCTGCCGGTGGGGCCGACACCGGTGGGTGGGGACACGTCCGCCGGGTACGAGGCTGGGGTCGACGATCCGAAGCCTGTGGTGACCGGCGGGCAGGCCCCGCCGCCCCCGCCCGTGCCGCTGCTGCCGGCGTCGAATCTGCCCGCGCCGCACCTGGACCTGCCCGCGCCGCACCTGGATCTGTCGGTGCCGTCGTGGTCGGTGTCGAACCTGTCGATGCCGGCTGCGCCGGTGCCGGCGTGGGTCGCGGCAGCGGGTGAGCCGGTGGTGGAGCAGTGGCATCGGTTCCAGCAGGATCTGGCGGACCGCTATGGTGGGTTGTTGGCCGGGACGGGGCCGGCGCGGCAGTTCCTGGCCGGGCTGCCCGTGTCGGTCGAGCGGGTGTTCACCGAGTGGGCCGACGCCCGGCAGGGTGATCCGGCCGTGCCCGTTTTCCTGTCTCAGGTCGGTCTGCCCGCCACCGCCCTGACCGACCAGTTCCTGTTCGGTGTCCGGGACCGGGCGGTCGCCCAGGTCACCGAAACCCTCGCGGGGCAGGTCCCGGCGGGCGGGCAGATCCCGGCGGCGGTACGCCCGGAGCAGGTTGTCGCGGCGCTGCCCGGGGAGTTCGACCGGCAGGCGTTGCGTTCGATCGCGCACCTGGCCGTCGGGCATCACCTCGACCAGTACTTCACCACGGGCGCACCGGCGACCGTCCCCCTGCCAGGCGGCGTCGTCCCGCCAGGGGTGGCTGGCGTGCCGGGGGGTTCCGGGACGGCGGCGCCACCGTCGGACGCCGTGCGCGCCGCGGTCGAGCGGGACGTGCGGGTCCACGTGGACCGGAGCCTCGACGCGATCCTCGGCGCCACCCCCCTACCCGCCGCACCACTGACCGCACCACTGGCCGTGCCGCCCGCCGTGCCGCCGGCTGCGGCGGCCAGGCCCGACGCCGCGCAGGTGGGCGCCGTGGCGGACGTGGTCCGGCAGGCGGTCACCGACCTGCCCGCCCGTGTCACGGCCGCGGTCATCCCCGACACCACCGCACCGGACACCACCCCTTCCGGCACGGACACCCCGGCACACCGGCGTACCGACGCGCCGCCGGTGCCGGTGACTCCCGAGCAGCACACCGCAGCAGCGACCAGCCAGGCGGAAACCCAGTTCACCGCCCTGGCCCGCAAGTACGGCGTCGTCGCACCGGCCAGCCACGACACCCTCGCCGGTTCCTTCCGACGGGACTGGGTCAACGGATACCACCAGGTACTCGCCCAGGCCACCGGCAACGCCACGCCCGCCACCCCCAGCGTGCCGGGCACGTCCAGTGTGCCGGCCACACCCAACGCGCCGGGTACGCCGGGCACTCCGGGCACGCCGGATGCGGCCGGCGCCCGTACTACGGTGCCGGGTGGTGTTGCCCCCCGCACCGACGGCACGCCGAACCACGCCCACACCAGCGACAGGACATCGGTCAGTGACCTGTCCGTCTCCGGCGACGACATTTTCAGCCGCGATGGCAGGCCCGACGACACCTTCACGGTCAGTGACCTCTCCTCGCTGGACGAGCCGATCAGCCGCGACCCGGTCACACGCGACTTCATCGACAGGGATTCGGTCATTGGCGTCCCGTCGCTGAACGAGTCGGACAACGGTGAAGCGGCCAAGCGCGAATTCAGGGACACGGACCCGTTCAGGGACGCCTCTTCACGGAACGCGTTGATCAGCGGCGACCCGGTCGGGCGCGATGCCGGCGACAGGGATTCGTTCAGCAACGTGTCCTCCCTGGACGAACCGGTCGGTGGTGACCCGGTCGGACGCGGCGAGCCGGCTGTCGCGGCAACTGGGCAGGCTGTCGCGCCGTTCGGGTCCGGGCAGCGGGCCGCCGACTGGGCGGCTGGGAAGCAGGTGCGTCCCGGCAGCAGCGGTGACCTGTGGTGGTGCGTGGCGGCCACGCTCGATGTGTTCCAAACCGTGTACAAGCGGCTGGGCAACCGGGTGGTGTTCGACGACCGGATCATCGGGCCGGACGGCCGGCTCGCGCCCACCATGGGCTGGCCGCAACTGATGGAGATCCTCGACACGGTGCCCGAGCGGGTCGCCCACCCGGACGGGGTCGCGGGAGAAGACGTGCTGGCCGCGTTGCGGGCGGCGCCGGGGTCGATGGTGGTGGTCAGGGCCGCGCCACCGAACGAACCGCAGCACGTGTTCGCCCTCCACAGCCAGCCACAAAGATCCGGGCCGCCGAGGATCCAGGTGCGGGACCCTCTGCTGCCCGGCGCCGCCGACCGGCCCGAGCCGGACGACCCGATACGTGATCCGTGGCTGCGACACCTGTTCGCGTCCAGCACCCGGGTGGCCGCGTTCGACGGGGACGGGCGACCCGCCGCCATCACCGACCTACTCGGCCAGGCCGCCCGCCACCCGCGGCCGATCACCACGACGGGCGCCGACACCAGCGCGTTCCTGCTCGCCTCTACCAGCACGCCGCGCAGTCCGTCCCAGGCGATGCGAGCCGCCTCTACCGACCCGGCCGACTCGGCCGGCTCCGCCCCGGGCAGGCAGCCGTCCGATCCGCTGGAAGGTGACGGATCGTCTGCTCCTGCCCCGTCGACCGTGGGGGGCACCGGAGGGTTGAGTGGCCGGGTTGGCCGGGTTGAGGCAGGGGCCGCGGAGTCGGACGCGCACATCGAGCAGGCTCCCGCCGGTGCTGCCACGCCGCCGCCGGCGGTGGTGGTGTCCTCGCGGCGGCTGACCGGCCACACCGGCCCGGTGTACGCGTCGACGTCGTGGCAGGAGGCGTCGGGCCGGCGGCTGCTGGCCTCCGTCAGCGGGGACGAGACGGTGCGGATCTGGGATGCGGCCGACGGTCGCCTGCTCCGGACGTTGGAAGGCCACACCGGCCCGGTGTTCGCGGTGACGTCGTGGCAGACGGGGCCAGACGAGTGGCTGCTGGCCTCTGCCAGCGGGGATCGGACGGTGCGGATCTGGGATGCGGCCGACGGCCGCCTGCTCCGGACATTGGCAGGCCACACCGGCCCGGCGCGGGCGGTGACGTCGTGGCAGACGGGGCCAGACGAGTGGCTGCTGGCCTCTGCCAGCGGGGATCGGACGGTGCGGATCTGGGATGCGGCCGACGGTCGCCTGCTCCGGAGGTTGGACGGCCACACCAGCGCGGTGTGGGCGGTGACGTCGTGGCAGACGGGGCCAGACGAGTGGCTGCTGGCCTCTGCCAGCGGGGATCGGACGGTGCGGATCTGGGATGCGGCCGACGGTCGCCTGCTCCGGACATTAAGAGGCCACACCGGCCCGGTGTGGGCGGTGACGTCGTGGCAGACGGGGCCGGACGAGTGGCTGGTGGCCTCCGCCAGCAGGGATCAGACGGTGCGGATCTGGGATGCGGCCGACGGCCGCCTGGTCGGGACGTTGGAAGGCCACACCGGCCCGGTGTCGGCGGTGACGTCGTGGCAGGAGGAGTCGGGCCGGCGGATGCTGGCCTCCACCAGCGTGGACGGGACGGTGCGGATCTGGGATGCGGCCGACGGTCGCCTGGTCCGGAGGCTGGAAGGCCACACCGGCACGGTGTTCGCGGTGACGTCGTGGCCGGCGGGGTCGGGCGGGCGGCTGCTGGTCTCTGCCGGCATGGATCGGACGGTGCGGTTGTGGCCCCTGCCGGATGGTGCTGCGGGGCTGGCGGGGTTGCCTGCCGTGCCGGGTGGGCGGGTTGCCGCTGGAAACGACCCCGGACCTGTGCCCGCGACCGGTGTCGGGGCGTTGAGTGGCCGGGTTGGCCGAGTTGAGGCAGCGTCCGCGGAGTTGGACGCG
This sequence comes from Micromonospora olivasterospora, assembly GCF_007830265.1. Lineage (NCBI taxonomy): Bacteria > Bacillati > Actinomycetota > Actinomycetes > Micromonosporales > Micromonosporaceae > Micromonospora > Micromonospora olivasterospora. Next base: position 3,805,532 of record NZ_VLKE01000001.1, on the reverse strand, counting down.
CACGTCGGGCAGGCTCCCGCCGGTGCTGCCACGCCGCCGGCGGTGGTGTCTCCGCAGCGGCTGACCGGCCACACCGGCCCGGTGTACGCGTCGACGTCGTGGCAGGAGGCGTCGGGCCAGCGGCTGCTGGCCTCCGCCAGCAGGGATCAGACGGTACGGATCTGGGATGCGGCCGACGGCCGCCTGATCCGGACATTGGCAGGCCACACCGACACGGTGCGGGCGGTGACGTCGTGGCAGGAGTCGGGCCGGCGGCTGGTGGCCTCCGCCAGCATGGATCGGACGGTGCGGATCTGGGATGCGGCCGACGGTCGCCTGCTCCGGACATTGCAGGGCCACACCGACTGGGTGTGGGCGGTGACGTCGTGGCAGGCGGGGCCGGGACGGCGGCTGCTGGCCTCCGCCAGCATGGATCGGACGGTACGGATCTGGGATGCGGCCGACGGTCGCCTGGTCCGGACGTTGGAAGGCCACACCGGCCCGGTGTCGGCGGTGACATCGTGGCAGGATGAATCGGGCCGGCGGCTGCTGGCCTCCACCAGCGTGGACGAGACGGTGCGGATCTGGGATGCGGCCGACGGTCGCCTGGTCCGGACGTTGGAAGGCCACACCGGCCAGGTGTGGGCGGTGACGTCGTGGCAGGAGGAATCGGGCCAGCGGCTGGTGGCCTCCGCCAGCATGGATCAGACGGTGCGGATCTGGGATGCGGCCGACGGTCGCCTGATCCGGTCATTGGAAGGCCACACCGGCCAGGTGCGGGCGGTGACGTCGTGGCAGGAGGAATCGGGCCAGCGGCTGGTGGCCTCCGCCAGCATGGATCAGACGGTGCGGATCTGGGATGCGGCCGACGGCCGCCTGATCCGGTCATTGGAAGGCCACACCGGCCAGGTGTGGGCGGTGACGTCGTGGCAGGCGGGGTCGGGCGGGCGGATGCTGGCCTCCGCTGGCGGGGATCAGACGGTGCGGTTGTGGCCCCTGCCAGATGGTGCTGCAGGGCTGGCGGGGTTGCCTGCCGTGCCGGGTGGGCGGGCTGCCGCTGGAAACGACCCCGCACCTGTGCCCGCGACCAGTGTCGGGGAGTTGAGTGGCCGGATTGGCCGGGTTGAGGCCGCGGCCGCGGAGTTGGACGCGCACGTCGGGCAGGCTCCCGCCGGTGCTGCCACGCCGCCGCCGGCGGTGGTGATGTCCTCGCGGCGGCTGACCGGCCACACCGGCCCGGTGTTCGCGTCGACGTCGTGGCAGGAGGAGTCGGGCCAGCGGCTGCTTGCCTCCGCCAGCAGGGATCGGACGGTGCGGATCTGGGATGCGGCCGACGGCCGCCTGATCCGGACATTGGCAGGCCACAGCGGCCCGGTGATGGCGGTGACGTCGTGGCAGGCGGGGCCGGGCCGGCGGCTGCTGGCCTCCGCCGGCATGGGTCGGACGGTGCGGATCTGGGATGCGGCCGACGGCCGCCTGATCCGGACATTGGCAGGCCACACCGGCCCGGTGATGGCGGTGACGTCGTGGCAGGAGGGGTCGGGCCGGCGGCTGCGGCTGCTGGCCTCCGCCAGCTTCGACGAGACGGTGCGGATCTGGGATGCGGCCGGCGGTCGCCTGGTCGGGACGTTGGAAGGCCACAGCGGCGCGGTGTTGGCGGTGACGTCGTGGCAGGAGGCGTCGGGCCGGCGGCTGCTGGCCTCCGCCAGCATGGACGAGACGGTGCGGATCTGGGATGCGGCCGACCGTCGCCTGATCCGGACGTTGGAAGGCCACACCGACGACGTGTCGGCGGTGACGTCGTGGCAGGAGGCGTCGGGCCGGCGGCTGCTGGCCTCCGCCAGCTGGGACGAGACGGTGCGGATCTGGGATGCGGCCGACGGCCGCCTGCTCCAGACGTTGGAAGGCCACACCGACGCGGTGTCGGCGGTGACGTCGTGGCAGGAGGCGTCGGGCCGGCGGCTGCTGGCCTCCGCCAGCGGGGACGAGACGGTGCGGATCTGGGATGCGGCCGACGGCCGCCTGCTCCAGACGTTGGCAGACCACACCGGCCCGGTGCGGGGGGTGACGTCGTGGCCGGCGGGGCCGGGCCGGCGGATGCTGGCCTCCACCAGCATGGATCAGACGGTGCGGTTGTGGCCCCTGGAGGTGTTCCTGACGGTTCGGGGTGTCGCCAGTGCTGCCGGCCCCGCCGAGGCGGTGGTGGTGTATCCGGATGGTGTGGGCGCTGAGGTTGATCCGCGAGGTCTGTCGGTGGTGGCGCAGCGGCAGGCGGTGACGGATGCCGAAACGTGGGCGGCGAGGGCGGTTGAGAGGACGTGGAATCGGTCTGCGGATGAGCTGCTGGACGAGGTGCAGGGCCGTGGTGGGGTGTGGCGGGTGGTGCTGGCGTTCGGCGATCGCGGGCATGAGGGTGTGCTGGATCTCGTGAGGCGATTGCTTGATGGCCGGCTCCCGGGGGTGCAGGTGCCTGCGACGGCGGTGATCGAGTTGTCGCCGTATGGTGCTGGTCCGTTGGTGGAGCCTCGGACGGTGGTCGAGGTCGCGGCGTTGCGGGTAAGGCGTGGCCAGTCGGGGGCGGTAGCGATCCGTTCGCGTTATGTGGCGGGCGTGGGGGCGAGGTCTGTTCCTCAGGGTCTGATTCCTGTCGATTTCTCGGGTCGGGAGACGTTCGCGGGTGGGGCGTTGCTGTGGGAGTTCCACGCGCGTCCGATCCGTCCGGAGGATGCCCGGTCGGCTCAGTTCTACCGGGAGGCGCGGGGATTGCACGGTGTGCATGCGCCGTATCTTCTGCCGCCGGACCGGCGTTGGGCGCGGTTCGGGCAGCAGGCGGCCTCGTATATGCGGGATTGGGTGTTCCCTCCGGTGCCGTCGTCAGGGCTTGGTCGGTGGCGGGTGGTGGAGTTGCGGCAGGCGGGGTTGCTTGCCGGGGAGAGTGTGGCGGGGGCGACGCCGGACGTGGGGCCGGTGGGGTGGGTGCCGGATGGCGCGCGGGTGTTGGTGGTGGGTGTGCCGCAACCGCATCCGGTGCATCCCACGGCGGTCGTGGACACATTGTTCGACACGTTCCTGAACAGTGCGTTGCCGCCGGTGGAGTCGGGGTTGCGGGAGCCGGTGTATGTGGTGGTGCACGGGTTCGGTGGGCGGGCATCGCCGGTGGTGTTGGCGCATGTGGCGGAGGGTGACCTGTGGCCGGTGCGGATGGGTGAGATGGCCGCCGGCCAGCCGGTGGTAGGCACTCGGGAGGCGTCGAACCTCGTCGAGGCGCAGAGTTGGACCCGGGTGCGGTCCGAGTTGCCCCCGATCGCGGCGGCGCTGCAACCGGGCGGGGCGGCTGAGCAGTGGCGGGCTCGGGTTCCGGAACTGACGGCGATGCTTCCCGATGTGACCGTGACCGATCCGCTGGCGGTCGACCTGTCGACCCCGGACGCCGCCGGCACGGTAGGGGTGCGGGCGCACCGCCGGATGGGTGAGCGGGTGGAGCAGCTGGTCGCGTTGGGTGCGGAGTTGGTCCGGCATACACGCGAGTGGGTGGGTGGGGCTGCGGTAACGGATCGGCTCGATCTGCGGCTGGAGGAATGGGCGGGGCACGGCGACAGTCAGCAGTTGGTGACGGCGTTCGCGAGGGCTGGGCTGACCGGTGAGGTGGAAGGCCTGGTAGCGGACCAGATTGGGCGGGTGTGGGCCGCGGCGGTGCCACCGGGGATCGTCTTGGCCGCAGGGGGCGCGACGGTCCCGGATGCCGTCCGGGACGTGTTGCGGGCGGTGTATCTGGGCGCCTGGGTCCTCTTTACGGGATCGGACGGACCGGTCGTGGTTCGAGGATACGCTGGGCGGCGGCAGGCTGACCTGTCCCGCGTGCGGTCTCGCAGTGGGGCGGAGTTCACCCGGTTCCTGGCTGATCATGGCGGGGACGTGGCGTTGTTGTGGTCGGCGGACGGTCCGGCAGACCCGCGAGCGCGGGTTTCCAGGCTCCGGGCTGCCCTGGACGTGCCGCTGGTGCCGCGGCGGGTGGACGTGGTGGGGCGGGTGCCGGGGGTGTCCGAGCAGCGGAGCGCGGAGTTGCTCTCCGCGGTGAGCGCGTTCGGGTTGGCGCGGGAGTTGTTGGAGGAACAGATCCGGTTGCTGCCGGCTCGGGCGGCGGTGTTGCCGGGGCAGGCCAGCGTAACCGTGCCACCACCGCAACCGGCACCGTCACCACACGCCGGCGATGCTCCGGTGGTGTACGAGTGGGTGGCCGGGCCGGACGGTGTGGCTCCGGGTGGGGGGCAGCCGTCGGCGGGTGGGTTGCCGGAGTGGATGCACCGGGGGGATCGCCGGGGCGACGGGCTGCTGTGTTTGCTGGACTCGTTGGCGCAGACGCTCAATGGTGTGCGGCCGGGCCAGTATCACGGGTTCGACAACGTGGAGACACGGGCGCAGGCGCTGCTGGACCGGATGGAGGGGCGGCTGGGTTCCGATCATGTGGTGATCCGGGATCTGCGGTCTGCGCGCGGTGCCGAAGTGTATTCGGGTGGGTTCCTCAACGAGTTGGCGGAGCTTTTCCAGGTGCGGGTCCAGGTCGTCGAGCAAGGAGGCGACCGCAGGTGGTACGGACACCCGGTGGTGGGACGCGACGGAAACGCGCCGTTGATGTTGGTCGAGTTCGTGTCACCCGGTTCGGGTGGTGGGCGCGGTCCGGCCGATGAGGAAATGGGTACGTTCTATCCGTTGTTCGTCGATACGGTGCATGCCGCCGCTCTCGGTGGCGCGGCCACCATCACCGATCATCTCATCCAGCGGTGGGAGGCTCTGGTCGGTGGCCATGCGGCGCGTATTGACAGACTTCAAGCCGCTGAGAGGCCGTTGGTGGAGGCGGCCGAACGCGGCCAGGACGTCGGCCAGGCGCGGTCGGTCCTGGATCGGCTGTCCGACCGGTACCTCGACGGGCTGCGGGACCTCAGGCTCGCGCGGGGGTCGCGTGACCTGAGCGAGTACGTCCGATCGGTGTCCGACATCGCTGCGTTGAGCGGCCGGATTGGCCGGATTGAGGCAGCGGCCGCGGAGTTGGACGCGCACGTCGGGCAGGCTCCCGCCGGTGCTGCCACGTCGCCGCCGGTGGTGTCTCCGCAGTTGCTGACCAGCCACACCGGCCCGGTGTCGGCGGTGACGTCGTGGGAGGAGTCGGGCCGGCGGCTGCTGGCCTCCGCCAGCAGGGATGGGAGGGTGCGGATCTCGGATGCGGCCGACGGTCGCCTGCTCGGGACGTTGGCAGGCCACACCGGCATGGTGTGGGCGGTGACATCGTGGCAGGAGGAGTCGGGCCGGCGGCTGCTGGCCTCCGCCAGCGGGGATCGGACGGTGCGGATCTGGGATGCAGCCGACGGTCGCCTGGTCCGGACGTTGGAAGGCCACACCGGCCCGGTGTACGCGTCGACGTCGTGGCAGGAGGAGTCGGGCCGGCGGCTGCTGGCCTCCGCCAGCTTGGACGAGACGGTGCGGATCTGGGATGCGGCCGACGGCCGCCTGGTCCGGACGTTGGCAGGCCACACCGGCTCGGTGTGGGCGGTGTCGTCGTGGCAGGAGGAGTCGGGCCGGCGGCTGCTGGCCTCCGCCGGCATGGATGGGACGGTGCGGATCTGGGATGCGGCCGACGGTCGCCTGCTCCAAACATTAAGAGGCCACACCGGCACGGTGTTCGCGGTGACGTCGTGGCAGGAGGAGTCGGGCCGGCGGCTGCTGGCCTCCGCCGGCGCGGATCGGACGGTGCGGATCTGGGATGCGGCCGACGACCGCCCGGTCCGGACGTTGGAAGGCCACACCGGCACGGTGCGGGCGGTGACGTCGTGGCAGGCGGGGCCGGGTCGGCGGATGCTGGCCTCCGCCAGCGGGGATCAGACGGTGCGGATCTGGGATGCGGCCGACGGCCGCCTGCTCCGGACATTGGAAGACCACACCGGCACGGTGTTCGCGGTGACATCGTGGCAGGAGGAGTCGGGCCGGCAGGTGCTGGCCTCCGCCAGCGAGGATCGGACAGTGCGGTTGTGGACCCTGCCGGATGGTGCTGCGGGGCTGGCGGGGTTGCCTGCCGTGCCGGGTGGGCGGGTTGCCGCTGGAAACGACCCCGCACCTGTGCCCGCGACCAGTATCGGGGAATTGAGTGGCCGAATTGGCCAGGGTGAGGCAGCGGCCGCGGAGCTGGACGCGCACGTCGGACAGGCTCCCGCCGGCGCTGCCACGCCGCCGCCGGTGGTGCCCCCGCAGCTGCTGACCGGCCACACCGGCACGGTGTTCGCGGTGACGTCGTGGCAGGAGGCGTCGGGCCGGCGGCTGCTGGCCTCCGCCAGCGGGGACGAGACGGTGCGGATCTGGGATGCGGCCGACGGCCACCTGATCCAGACATTGGCAGGCCACACCGACCCGGTGTGGGCGGTGACATCGTGGCAGGCGGCGTCGGGCCAGCGGATGCTGGCCTCCGCCAGCATGGATCAGACGGTGCGGATCTGGGATGCGGCCGACGGCCGCCTGATCCGGACATTGGCAGGCCACACCGACGAGGTGTCGGCGGTGACGTCGTGGCAGGAGGAGTCGGGCCGGCGGCTGCTGGCCTCCGCCAGCTGGGACGAGACGGTGCGGATCTGGGATGCGGCCGACGGCCGCCTGCTCCAGACGTTGGAAGACCACACCGACACGGTGGCGGCGGTGACGTCGTGGCAGGACGAGTCGGGCCGGCGGCTGCTGGCCTCCGCCAGCCGGGACGAGACGGTGCAGATCTGGGATGCGGCCGACGGCCGCCTGCTCCAGACGTTGGAAGGCCACACCGGCATGGTGTGGGCAGTGACGTCGTGGCAGGAGGAGTCGGGCCGGCGGCTGCTGGCCTCCGCCAGCGGGGACGAGACGGTGCGGATCTGGGATGCGGCCGAGGGTCGCCTGGTCGGGACGTTGGAAGGCCACACCGGCCCGGTGTACGCGGTGACGTCGTGGCAGGCGGGGCCGGGCCGGTGGCTGCTGGCCTCTGCCGGCGCGGATCGGACGGTGCGGATCTGGGATGCGGCCGACGGTCGCCTGATCCAGACGTTGGAAGGCCACACCGGCCCGGTGGTGGCGGTGACGTCGTGGCAGGCGGGGCCGGGCCAGCGGATGCTGGCCTCCGCCAGCAGGGATCGGACGGTGCGGTTGTGGACCCTGCCGGGCGCTGCTGCGGGGCTGGCGGGGCTGCCTGCCGTGCCGGGTGGGCGGGTTACCGCTGGAAACAACCCCGCACCTGTGCCCGCGACCAGTATCGGGGAATTGAGTGGCCGAATTGGCCAGGGTGAGGCAGCGACCGCGGAGCCGGACGCGCACGTCGGGCAGGCTCCCGCCGGTGCTGCCACGCCGCCGGCGGTGTCCCCGCAGCTGCTGCCCGGCCACCCCGGCCTGGTGTACGCGTCAACGTCGTGGGAGGAGGCGTCGGGCCGGTGGCTGCGGGCCTCGGCCGGCACGGATCGGACGGTGCGGATCTGGGATGCGGCCGACGGCCGCCTGCTCCAGACATTAAGAGGCCACACCGGCACGGTGTGGGCAGTGACGTCGTGGCAGGCGGGGCCGGGCCGGCAGCTGCTGGCCTCCGCCAGCGCGGACGAGACGGTGCGGATCTGGGATGCGGCCGACGGCCGCCTGCTCCAGACATTGGAAGACCACACCAGCACGGTGTTCGCGGTGACATCGTGGCCGGCGGGGCCGGGCCGGCAGCTGCTGGCCTCCGCCAGCGGGGATCGGACGGTGCGGATCTGGGATGCGGCCGACGGCCGCCTGCTCCAGACGTTGGAAGGCCACACCGACGAGGTGTCGGCGGTGACGTCGTGGCAGGACGAGTCGGGCCGGCAGCTGCTGGCCTCCACCAGCGCGGACGAGACGGTGCGGATCTGGGATGCGGCCGACGGCCGCCTGATCCAGACGTTGGAAGGCCACACCGACGAAGTGTCGGCGGTGACGTCGTGGCAGGACGAGTCGGGCCGGCAGCTGCTGGCCTCCACCAGCATGGACGAGACGGTGCGGATCTGGGATGCGGCCGACGGCCGCCTGCTCCAGACGTTGGAAGGCCACACCGACGAAGTGTGGGCGGTGACGTCGTGGCAGGAGGCGTCGGGCCGGCGGCTGCTGGCCTCCGCCGGCGCGGATCGGACGGTGCGGATCTGGGATGCGGCCGACGGCCGCCTGGTCCGGACGTTGGAAGGACACACCGACGCGGTGTCGACGGTGACGTCGTGGCCGGCGGGGCCGGGCCGGCGGATGCTGGTCTCCGCCGGCATGGATCAGACGGTGCGGTTGTGGCCCCTGCCGGGCGCTGCTGCGGGGCTGGCGGGGTTGCCTGCCGTGCCGGGTGGGCGGGCTGCCGCTGGAAACGACCCCGGGCCTGTGTCCGGGACCAGTGTCGGGGCGTTGAGTGGCCGGATTGGCCAGGGTGAGGCAGCGGCCGCGGAGCTGGACGCGCACGTCGGGCAGGCTCCCGCCGGTGCTGCCACGCCGCCGCCGGTGGTGTCCCCGCGGCTGCTGACCGGCCACACCGAGCAGGTGCGGGCGGTGACGTCGTGGCAGGAGGAGTCGGGCCGGCGGCTGCTGGCCTCCGCCAGCATGGACGAGACGGTGCGGATCTGGGATGCGGCCGACGGCCGCCTGCTCCAGACGTTGGAAGACCACACCGGCACGGTGTTCGCGGTGACGTCGTGGCAGGAGGCGTCGGGCCGGCGGATGCTGGCCTCCGCCGGCATGGATCGGACGGTGCGGATCTGGGATGCGGCCGACGGCCGCCTGATCCAGACGTTGGAAGGCCACACCGGCCCGGTGCGGGCGGTGACGTCGTGGCAGGAGGCGTCGGGCCGGCGGCTGCTGGCCTCCACCAGCATGGACGAGACGGTGCGGATCTGGGATGCGGCCGACGGCCGCCTGCTCCAGACATTGGAAGGCCATACCCGCATGGTGTCGGCGGTGACGTCGTGGCAGGAGGCGTCGGGCCGGCGGCTGCTGGCCTCCGCCAGCTTCGACGGGACGGTGCGGATTTGGGATGCGGCCGACGGTCGCCTGGTCCGGACGTTGGAAGGCCACGCCGGCACGGTGTGGGCGGTGACGTCGTGGCCGGCGGAATCGGGCCGGCGGCTGCTGGCCTCCGCCGGCGGGGATCAGACGGTGCGGATCTGGGATGCGGCCGACGGCCGCCTGATCCAGACATTAAGAGGCCACACCGGCGCGGTGTGGGCGGTGACGTCGTGGCAGGAGGCGTCGGGCCGACGGCTGCTGGCCTCCACCAGCGCGGACGAGACGGTGCGGATCTGGGATGCGGCCGACGGCCGCCTGCTCCAGACATTGGAAGGCCACACCCGCTCGGTGTTCGCGGTGACGTCGTGGCCGGCGGGGCCGGGCCGGCAGCTGCTGGCCTCCGCCAGCGGGGATCGGACGGTGCGGTTGTGGCCCCTGCCGGGCGCTGCTGCGGGGCTGGCGGGGTTGCCTGCCGTGCCGGGTGGGCGGGCTGCCGCTGGAAACGACCCCGGACCTGTGCCTGCGACCAGTGTCGGGGCGTTAAGTGGCCGGATTGGCCGGGTTGAGGCAGCGGCCGCGGAATCGGACGCGCACGTCGGGCAGGCTCCCGCCGGTGCTGCCACGCCGCCGGCGGTGGTGTCCCCGCGGCTGCTGACCGGCCACACCGGCCCGGTGTCGGCGGTGACATCGTGGCAGGAGGAGTCGGGCCGGCGGCTGGTGGCCTCCGCCAGCGTGGATCGGACGGTGCGGGTCTGGGATGCGGCCGACGGTCGCCTGCTCCGGACGTTGGACGGCCACATCGCCGCGGTGTTGGCGGTGACGTCGTGGCAGGAGGAGTCGGGCCGGCGGCTGCTGGCCTCCGCCAGCTACGACCGGACGGTGGGGATCTGGGATGCGGCCAACGGCCGCCTGCTCCAGATATTAAGAGGCCACACCCGCCCGGTGTCGGCGGTGACATCGTGGCACGAGGCGGGCCAGCGGCTGCTGGCCTCCGCCAGCAGGGACCGGACGGTGCGGATCTGGGATGCGGCCGACGGCCGCCTGCTCCGGACATTGGCAGGCCACACCGACGACGTGTCGGCGGTGACATCGTGGCACGAGCCGGGCCAGCGGCTGCTGGCCTCCGCCAGCAGGGACCGGACGGTGCGGATCTGGGATGCGGCCGACGGCCGCCTGCTCCAGACGTTGGAAGGCCACACCGACGAGGTGTTGGCGGTGACGTCGTGGCAGGACGAGTCGGGCCGGCGGCTGCTGGCCTCCGCCAGCGAGGATCGGACGGTGCGGATCTGGGATGCGGCCGACGGTCGCCTGATCCGGACATTGGAAGGCCACACCCGCGCGGTGTGGGCGGTGACATCGTGGCAGGCGGCGTCGGGCCGGCGGATGCTGGCTTCCACCAGCGAGGATCGGACGGTGCGGATCTGGGATGTGGCCGACGGCCGCCTGCTCCAGACGTTGGCAGGCCACACCCGCGCGGTGACGGCGGTGACGTCGTGGCCGGCGGGGCCGGGCCGGCGGATGCTGGCCTCCACCAGCGTGGACGAGACGGTGCGGTTGTGGCCCCTGGAGGTGTTCCTGACGGTTCGGGGTGTCGCCAGTGCTGCCGGCCCCGCCGAGGCGGTGGTGGTGTATCCGGATGGTGTGGGCGCTGAGGTTGATCCGCGAGGTCTGTCGGTGGTGGCGCAGCGGCAGGCGGTGACGGATGCCGAAACGTGGGCGGCGAGGGCGGTTGAGAGGACGTGGAATCGGTCTGCGGATGAGCTGCTGGACGAGGTGCAGGGCCGTGGTGGGGTGTGGCGGGTGGTGCTGGCGTTCGGCGATCGCGGGCATGAGGGTGTGCTGGATCTCGTGAGGCGATTGCTTGATGGCCGGCTCCCGGGGGTGCAGGTGCCTGCGACGGCGGTGATCGAGTTGTCGCCGTATGGTGCTGGTCCGTTGGTGGAGCCTCGGACGGTGGTCGAGGTCGCGGCGTTGCGGGTAAGGCGTGGCCAGTCGGGGGCGGTAGCGATCCGTTCGCGTTATGTGGCGGGCGTGGGGGCGAGGTCTGTTCCTCAGGGTCTGATTCCTGTCGATTTCTCGGGTCGGGAGACGTTCGCGGGTGGGGCGTTGCTGTGGGAGTTCCACGCGCGTCCGATCCGTCCGGAGGATGCCCGGTCGGCTCAGTTCTACCGGGAGGCGCGGGGATTGCACGGTGTGCATGCGCCGTATCTTCTGCCGCCGGACCGGCGTTGGGCGCGGTTCGGGCAGCAGGCGGCCTCGTATATGCGGGATTGGGTGTTCCCTCCGGTGCCGTCGTCAGGGCTTGGTCGGTGGCGGGTGGTGGAGTTGCGGCAGGCGGGGTTGCTTGCCGGGGAGAGTGTGGCGGGGGCGACGCCGGACGTGGGGCCGGTGGGGTGGGTGCCGGATGGCGCGCGGGTGTTGGTGGTGGGTGTGCCGCAACCGCATCCGGTGCATCCCACGGCGGTCGTGGACACATTGTTCGACACGTTCCTGAACAGTGCGTTGCCGCCGGTGGAGTCGGGGTTGCGGGAGCCGGTGTATGTGGTGGTGCACGGGTTCGGTGGGCGGGCATCGCCGGTGGTGTTGGCGCATGTGGCGGAGGGTGACCTGTGGCCGGTGCGGATGGGTGAGATGGCCGCCGGCCAGCCGGTGGTAGGCACTCGGGAGGCGTCGAACCTCGTCGAGGCGCAGAGTTGGACCCGGGTGCGGTCCGAGTTGCCCCCGATCGCGGCGGCGCTGCAACCGGGCGGGGCGGCTGAGCAGTGGCGGGCTCGGGTTCCGGAACTGACGGCGATGCTTCCCGATGTGACCGTGACCGATCCGCTGGCGGTCGACCTGTCGACCCCGGACGCCGCCGGCACGGTAGGGGTGCGGGCGCACCGCCGGATGGGTGAGCGGGTGGAGCAGCTGGTCGCGTTGGGTGCGGAGTTGGTCCGGCATACACGCGAGTGGGTGGGTGGGGCTGCGGTAACGGATCGGCTCGATCTGCGGCTGGAGGAATGGGCGGGGCACGGCGACAGTCAGCAGTTGGTGACGGCGTTCGCGAGGGCTGGGCTGACCGGTGAGGTGGAAGGCCTGGTAGCGGACCAGATTGGGCGGGTGTGGGCCGCGGCGGTGCCACCGGGGATCGTCTTGGCCGCAGGGGGCGCGACGGTCCCGGACGCCGTCCGGGACGTGTTGCGGGCGGTGTATCTGGGCGCCTGGGTCCTCTTTACGGGATCGGACGGACCGGTCGTGGTTCGAGGATACGCTGGGCGGCGGCAGGCTGACCTGTCCCGCGTGCGGTCTGGCAGTGGGGCGGAGTTCACCCGGTTCCTGGCTGATCATGGCGGGGACGTGGCGTTGTTGTGGTCGGCGGACGGTCCGGCAGACCCGCGAGCGTGGGTTTCCAGGCTCCGGGCTGCCCTGGACGTGCCGCTGGTGCCGCGGCGGGTGGACGTGGTGGGGCGGGTGCCGGGGGTGTCCGAGCAGCGGAGCGCGGAGTTGCTCTCCGCGGTGAGCGCGTTCGGGTTGGCGCGGGAGTTGTTGGAGGAACAGATCCGGTTGCTGCCGGCTCGGGCGGCGGTGTTGCCGGGGCAGGCCAGCGTAACCGTGCCACCACCGCAACCGGCACCGTCACCACACGCCGGCGATGCTCCGGTGGTGTACGAGTGGGTGGCCGGGCCGGACGGTGTGGCTCCGGGTGGGGGGCAGCCGTCGGCGGGTGGGTTGCCGGAGTGGATGCACCGGGGGGATCGCCGGGGCGACGGGCTGCTGTGTTTGCTGGACTCGTTGGCGCAGACGCTCAATGGTGTGCGGCCGGGCCAGTATCACGGGTTCGACAACGTGGAGACACGGGCGCAGGCGCTGCTGGACCGGATGGAGGGGCGGCTGGGTTCCGATCATGTGGTGATCCGGGATCTGCGGTCTGCGCGCGGTGCCGAAGTGTATTCGGGTGGGTTCCTCAACGAGTTGGCGGAGCTTTTCCAGGTGCGGGTCCAGGTCGTCGAGCAAGGAGGCGACCGCAGGTGGTACGGACACCCGGTGGTGGGACGCGACGGAAACGCGCCGTTGATGTTGGTCGAGTTCGTGTCACCCGGTTCGGGTGGTCGGCGCGGTCCGGCCGATGAGGAAATGGGTACGTTCTATCCGTTGTTCGTCGATACGGTGCATGCCGCTGCTCTCGGTGGCGCGGCCACCATCACCGATCATCTCATCCAGCGGTGGGAGGCTCTGGTCGGTGGCCATGCGGCGCGTATTGACAGACTTCAAGCCGCTGAGAGGCCGTTGGTGGAGGCGGCCGAACGCGGCCAGGACGTCGGCCAGGCGCGGTCGGTCCTGGATCGGCTGTCCGACCGGTACCTCGACGGGCTGCGGGACCTCAGGCTCGCGCGGGGGTCGCGTGACCTGAGCGAGTACGTCCGATCGGTGTCCGACATCGCTGCGTTGAGCGGCCGGATTGGCCGGATTGAGGCAGCGGCCGCGGAGTTGGACGCGCACGTCGGGCAGGCTCCCGCCGGTGCTGCCACACCGCCGTCGGCGTTGGTGGTGTCCTCGCGGCTGCTGACCGGCCACACCGAGGAGGTGCGGGCGGTGACGTCGTGGCAGGAGACGTCGGGCCAGCGGATGGTGGCCTCCGCCAGCGACGACCGAACGGTACGGATCTGGGATGCGGCCGACGGTCGCCTGGTCCGGACGTTGGACGGCCACACCGGCGCGGTGCGGGCGGTGACGTCGTGGCAGGAGGAATCGGGCCGGCGGCTGCTGGCCTCCGCCAGCTTGGACGAGACGGTGCGGATCTGGGATGCGGCCGACGGCCGCCTGGTCCGGACGTTGGCAGGCCACACCGGCGAGGTGTCGGCGGTGACGTCGTGGCAGGAGGAATCGGGCCGGCGGCTGCTGGCCTCCGCCAGCTTGGACGAGACGGTGCGGATCTGGGATGCGGCCGACGGCCGCCTGGTCCGGACGTTGGCAGGCCACACCGGCGAGGTGTCGGCGGTGACGTCGTGGCAGGAGGAGTCGGGCCGGCGGCTGCTGGCCTCCGCCAGCTGGGACGAGACGGTGCGGATCTGGGATGCGGCCGACGGTCGCCTGGTCCGGACGTTGGCAGGCCACACCGACGTGGTGTCGGCGGTGACGTCGTGGCAGGAGGAGTCGGGCCGGCGGCTGCTGGCCTCCGCCAGCTGGGACGAGACGGTGCGGATCTGGGATGCGGCCGACGGCCGCCTGGTCCGGACGTTGGCAGGCCACACCCGCTCGGTGTCGGCGGTGACGTCGTGGCAGGAGGAATCGGGCCGGCGGCTGCTGGCCTCCGCCAGCTGGGACGAGACGGTGCGGATCTGGGATGCGGCCGACGGCCGCCTGCTCCAGACGTTGGAAGGCCACACCGACTGGGTGTGGGCGGTGATGTCGTGGCAGGAGGGGCCGGGCCGGCGGATGCTGGCCTCCGCCAGCGAGGATCGGACGGTGCGGTTGTGGCCCCTGCCGGATGGTGTTGCGGGGCTGGCGGGGTTGCCTGCCGTGCCGGGTGGGCGGGTTGCCGCTGGAAACAACCCCGCACCTGTGTCCGCGACCAGTGTCGGGGAGTGGCGGCCCCGCGATGGTGGCCCCACCACCCTGCGCGAATACCTGGAATTGAGCGGCCGGATTGGCCGGGTTGAGGCAGCGGCTGCGGAATCGGACGCGCACGTTGGGCAGGCTCCCGCCGGTGCTGCCACACCGCCACCGGTGGTGTCCCCGCAGTTGCTGACCGGCCACGCCGGCACGGTGTTCGCGGTGACGTCGTGGCAGGAGGCGTCGGGCCGGCGGATGCTGGCCTCCGCCAGCGGGGACGAGACGGTGCGGATCTGGGATGCGGCCGACGGCCACCTGATCCGGACATTGGCAGGCCACACCGACCCGGTGTGGGCGGTGACGTCGTGGCAGGAGGAATCGGGCCAGCGGCTGCTGGCCTCCGCCAGCATGGACGAGACGGTGCGGATCTGGGATGCGGCCGACGGTCGCCTGCTCGGGACGTTGGAAGGCCACACCGGTGAGGTGTCGGCGGTGACGTCGTGGCAGGAGGAATCGGGCCGGCGGCTGCTGGCCTCCGCCAGCTGGGACGAGACGGTGCGGATCTGGGATGCGGCCGACGGCCGCCTGCTCCAGACGTTGGAAGGCCACACCGACGCGGTGTCGGCGGTGACGTCGTGGCAGGAGGAATCGGGCCAGCGGCTGCTGGCCTCCGCCAGCTGGGACGAGACGGTGCGGATCTGGGATGCGGCCGACGGCCGCCTGCTCCAGACGTTGGAAGGCCACACCGGCCCGGTGGCGGCGGTGACGTCGTGGCAGGACGAGTCGGGCCGGCAGCTGCTGGCCTCCGCCAGCGACGACTCGACGGTGCGGATCTGGGATGCGGCCGACGGCCGCCTGCTCCAGACGTTGGAAGGCCACACCGACGAAGTGTGGGCGGTGACGTCGTGGCAGGAGGCGTCGGGCCGGTGGCTGCTGGCCTCTGCCGGCGGGGATCGGACGGTGCGGATCTGGGATGCGGCCGACGGCCGCCTGCTCCAGACGTTGGACGGCCACACCGGCCCGGTGGTGGCGGTGACGTCGTGGCCGGCGGGGCCGGGCCGGCGGATGCTGGTCTCCGCCAGCGAGGATCGGACGGTGCGGTTGTGGCCCCCGCCGGGCGCTGCTGCGGGGCTGGCGGGGTTGCCTGCCGTGCCGGGTGGGCGGGCTGCCGCTGGAAATCACCCCGGGCCTGTGTCCGGGACCAGTGTCGGGGCGTTGAGTGGCCGGATTGGCCAGGGTGAGGCAGCGGCCGCGGAGCCGGACGCGCACGTCGGGCAGGCTCCCGCCGGTGCTGCCACGCCGCCGCCGGTGGTGTCCCCGCGGCTGCTGACCGGCCACACCGAGCAGGTGCGGGCGGTGACGTCGTGGCAGGAGGAGTCGGGCCGGCGGCTGCTGGCCTCCGCCAGCATGGACGAGACGGTGCGGATCTGGGATGCGGCCGACGGCCGCCTGCTCCAGACGTTGGAAGGCCACACCGGCACGGTGCAGGCGGTGACGTCGTGGCAGGAGGCGTCGGGCCGGCGGCTGCTGGCCTCCGCCAGCGGGGACGAGACGGTGCGGATCTGGGATGCGGCCGACGGCCACCTGATCCGGACATTGGCAGGCCACACCGACCCGGTGTGGGCGGTGACGTCGTGGCAGGAGGCGTCGGGCCGGCGGCTGCTGGCCTCCGCCAGCGGGGACGAGACGGTGCGGATCTGGGATGCGGCCGACGGCCGCCTGATCCGGACGTTGGAAGGCCACACCAACGCGGTGTCGGCGGTGACGTCGTGGCAGGAGGAGTCGGGCCGGCGGCTGCTGGCCTCCGCCAGCTTCGACGGGACGGTGCGGATTTGGGATGCGGCCGACGGTCGCCTGGTCCGGACGTTGGAAGGCCACGCCGGCACGGTGTGGGCGGTGACGTCGTGGCCGGCGGAATCGGGCCGGCGGCTGCTGGCCTCCGCCGGCGGGGATCAGACGGTGCGAATCTGGGATGCGGCCGACGGCCGCCTGCTCCAGACATTAAGAGGCCACACCGGCGCGGTGTGGGCGGTGACGTCGTGGCCGGCGGAATCGGGCCGGCGGCTGCTGGCCTCCACCAGCGCGGACGAGACGGTGCGGATCTGGGATGCGGCCGACGGCCGCCTGCTCCAGACATTGGAAGGCCACACCCGCTCGGTGTTCGCGGTGACGTCGTGGCCGGCGGGGCCGGGCCGGCGGATGCTGGCCTCCGCCAGCGGGGATCGGACGGTGCGGTTGTGGCCCCTGCCGGGCGCTGCTGCGGGGCTGGCGGGGTTGCCTGCCGTGCCGGGTGGGCGGGTTGCCGCTGGAAACGACCCCGGACCTGTGCCCGCGACCAGTGTCGGGGAGTTGAGTGGCCGGATTGGCCAGGGTGAGGCAGCGGCCGCGGAGCCGGACGCGCACGTCGGGCAGGCTCCCGCCGGTGCTGCCACACCGCCGCCGGCGGTGGTGTCCCCGCAGCTGCTGACCGGCCACACCGGCATGGTGTGGGCGGTGACGTCGTGGCCGGCGGGGCCGGGCCGGCGGATGCTGGCCTCCACCGGCGGGGATCGGACGGTGCGGATCTGGGATGCGGCCGACGGCCGCCTGCTCCAGACGTTGGAAGGCCACACCGGCACAGTGTTGGCGGTGACGTCGTGGCAGGACGAGTCGGGCCGGCGGATGCTGGCCTCCGCCAGCGCGGACGAGACGGTGCGGATCTGGGATACGGCCGACGGCCGCCTGCTCCAGACGTTGGAAGGCCACACCGGCACGGTGTCGGCGGTGACGTCGTGGCAGGACGAGTCGGGCCGGCGGATGCTGGCCTCCGCCAGCGGGGACGAGACGGTGCGGATCTGGGATGCGGCCGACGGCCGCCTGCTCCGGACGTTGGAAGGCCACGCCGGCACGGTGTACGCGGTGACATCGTGGCAGGAGGCGTCGGGCCGGCGGCTGCTGGCCTCCGCCAGCGGGGACGAGACGGTGCGGATCTGGGATGCGGCCGACCGTCGCCTGATCCGGACGTTGGAAGGCCACACCGACGAGGTGTCGGCGGTGACGTCGTGGCAGGAGGAATCGGGCCGGCGGCTGCTGGCCTCCGCCAGCTGGGACGAGACGGTGCGGATCTGGGATGCGGCCGACGGCCGCCTGCTCCAGACGTTGGAAGGCCACACCGACGCGGTGTCGGCGGTGACATCGTGGCAGGAGGCGTCGGGCCGGCGGCTGCTGGCCTCCACCAGCGACGACGAGACGGTGCGGATCTGGGATGCGGCCGACGGCCGCCTGCTCCAGACGTTGGAAGACCACACCGACATGGTGTTGACGGTGACGTCGTGGCCGGCGGGGCCGGGCCGGCGGATGCTGGCCTCCGCTGGCGGGGATCAGACGGTGCGGTTGTGGCCCCTGCCAGATGGTGCTGCAGAGCTGGCGGGGTTGCCTGCCGCGCCGGGTGGGCGGGCTGCCGCTGGAAACGACCCCGCACCTGTGCCCGCGACCAGTGTCGGGGAGTTGAGCGGCCGGATTGGCCAGGGTGAGGCAGCGGCCGCGGAGCCGGACGCGCACGCCGGACAGGCTCCCGCCGGTGCTGCCACGCCGCCACCGGTGGTGTCCCCGCAGCTGCTGACCGGCCACACCGGCATGGTGTGGGCGGTGACGTCGTGGCAGGAGGCGTCGGGCCGGCGGCTGCTGGCCTCCACCGGCGGGGATCGGACGGTGCGGATCTGGGATGCGGCCGACGGCCGCCTGCTCCAGACGTTGGAAGGCCACACCGGCACAGTGTTGGCGATGACGTCGTGGCCGGCGGGGCCGGGCCGGCGGCTGCTGGCCTCCGCCAGCGCGGACGAGACGGTGCGGATCTGGGATGCGGCCGACGGCCGCCTGCTCCAGACGTTGGAAGGCCACACCGGCACGGTGTCGGCGGTGACGTCGTGGCCGGCGGGGCCGGGCCGGCGGATGCTGGCCTCCGCCAGCGGGGACGAGACGGTGCGGATCTGGGATGCGGCCGACGGCCGCCTGCTCCGGACGTTGGAAGGCCACGCCGGCACGGTGTACGCGGTGACATCGTGGCAGGAGGCGTCGGGCCGGCGGCTGCTGGCCTCCCCCAGCGCGGACGAGACGGTGCGGATCTGGGATGCGGCCGACGGCCGCCTGATCCGGACGTTGGAAGGCCACGCCGGCACGGTGTACGCGGTGACATCGTGGCAGGAGGCGTCGGGCCGGCGGCTGCTGGCCTCCGCCGGCGAGGATCGGACGGTGCGGGTCTGGGATGCGGCCGACGGCCGCCTGATCCGGACGTTGGAAGGCCACACCGACGAAGTGTCGGCGGTGACGTCGTGGCAGGAGGCGTCGGGCCGACGGCTGCTGGCCTCCGCCAGCGACGACGAGACGGTGCGGATCTGGGATGCGGCCGACGGCCGCCTGCTCCAGACGTTGGAAGACCACACCGACATGGTGTTGACGGTGACGTCGTGGCCGGCGGGGCCGGGCCGGCGGATGCTGGCCTCCGCCGGCGGGGATCAGACGGTGCGGTTGTGGCCCCTGCCGGATCGTGCTGCAGAGCTGGCGGGATTGCCTGCCGCGCCGGGTGGGCGGGCTGCCGCTGGAAACGACCCCGCACCTGTGCCCGCGACCAGTGTCGGGGAGTTGAGCGGCCGGATTGGCCAGGGTGAGGCAGCGGCCGCGGAATCGGACGCGCACGCCGGACAGGCTCCCGCCGGTGCTGCCACGCCGCCACCGGTGGTGTCCCCGCAGCTGCTGACCGGCCACACCGGCCCGGTGTACGCGTCGACGTCGTGGCAGGAGGCGTCGGGCCAGCGGCTGCTGGCCTCCGCCGCCGGGGACGGGACGGTGCGGATCTGGGATGCGGCCGACGGCCGCCTGCTCCGGACATTGGCAGGCCACACCGGCGCGGTGCGGGCGGTGACGTCGTGGCCGGCGGGGCCGGGCCGGCGGATGCTGGCCTCCGCCGGCATGGATCAGACGGTGCGGATCTGGGATGCGGCCGACGGCCGCCTGCTCCAGACGTTGGAAGGCCACACCGGCCCGGTGTGGGCGGTGACGTTGTGGCCGGCGGTGTCGGGCCGGCGGATGCTGGCCTCCACCAGCACGGATCGGACGGTGCGGATCTGGGATGCGGCCGACGGCCGCCTGATCCAAACGTTGGACCACACCGGCCCGGTGTGGGCGGTGACATCGTGGCAGGAGGCGTCGGGCCGGCGGATGCGGGCCTCCACCAGCAGGGATCGGACGGTGCGGATCTGGGATGCGGCCGACCGTCGCCTGCTCCGGACGTTGGAAGGCCACGCCGGCCCGGTGTTGGCGGTGACGTCGTGGCAGGAGGAATCGGGCCGGCGGCTGCTGGCCTCCGCCAGCGCGGATCGGACGGTGCGGATCTGGGATACGGCCGACGGCCGCCTGCTCCAGACGTTGGAAGGCCACACCGGCCCGGTGTGGGGGGTGACATCCTGGCAGGCGGGGCCGGGCCGGCGGATGCTGGCCTCCGCAAGCCAGGACGAGACAGTGCGGTTGTGGCCCCTGCCAGATGGTGCCGCAGGGCTGGCGGGGTTGCCTGCCGTGCCGGGTGGGCGGGTTGCCGCTGGAAACAACCCCGAACCTGCGGCATTGACCGCCCAAAATGACTCGGACTCGCCAATGGAAGATGCGGACGACAACCCGGACTTGCCAATGGAAGATGTGAATGACGACCCGGACTCGCCAATGGAAGATGCGGACGACAACCCGGACTCGTCCATGTCGTAGATCGACGAGGTAGCGACGCCGTTGTTGACTCCGCTCGATGGTGGGTCGGTGGATGGCTTCGTACGGGCATGCGCATCCACCACAACCAGTTAACGAGCGATCACAACTCGAAGCCACGACCCGCCGTTGCAGTACTAAACCAGATCCTCAACCAGCCGGAACTCGACAACCCAAGCGACACTGGTGGGCGACGGATGCACCGCTAGGGCATGTCTCGTGGATCTTCGGGGCGGGTTTTGGTAGATAGATTGGCGTGTCTCGACGGCATGAGTTGACCGATGACGAGTGGGCGCTTCTGGCGCCGTTGCTGCCAGCGGATCCGCCGCGTGGGGGCCGATGGCGTGACCATCGGACGACGGTCTCGGGGATCTTGTACCGGGAACGTACCGGGATTCCGTGGCGTGACCTGCCGGAGCGGTTCGGTCCGTGGAAGACGGTCTACCAGCGCAAACGCAGGTGGGCGATGGATGGGACCTGGTCGCGGATCTGCGCGGCGTTGCGGATCGACTGCGACGCCGAGGAAGGCGACGAGTGGACGGTCGGAGTGGACACCTCCTCGATCCGGGCGCACCAGCACGCGGCGGATGCGCGGCACGCCCCAGTGTCGGGGTACGGCCTGGAGTGCAGAGCTAAGTACAGCTGATCTTGCAGAGGTGCGCACTGTTTGTCCGTCGTCAGCGGGTGACTGAGGGTGAGGCTGCTCGGGTCGTGATCGGGCAGACGTGGGGCGGCTGGCGATGGGAGCGATGGATGAGCAGCGGTGGCTGGATGTGCGCCGGTTCCGGGCGTTGCACGAGGCTGGTGCGAGTGTCTCGGAGATCGCTCGTGAGACGGGCCTGAACTGGCGGACGGTGAAGAAGTACCTGGCTGCTGGTAGCGGCGAGGTGGTGCCGCCGGTTCGGGCGCGGCCGGCTCGGGGGCAGTTGATCGACGTGTTCGCGCACGTGGTCGATGCGTGGCTGCGGGCGGAGTTGCTGCTCAAGGGCACGGTGATCCATGAACGCCTTGTCGAGCAGTACGGGTTCACCGGCAACTATCAGCGGGTGAAGCTGTATCTGCAGCAGGCCCGGCCGCGGATCGCTGCGGAGTTGGGGATCAGTCCGGATCAGCTGGCCGGGCTGCACCGCCGGTTCGAGGTCGTTCCGGGCGCCCAGGCGCAGGTGGACTGGGGCGACGAAGGCGGCATCCTGGCCCATGTCGGGATCCCGAAGGTGTACTCGTTTCACATGGTGCTGTCGTACTCGCGGGACCCGTTCTGCTGTTTCACCACCAGCCGGGACCTGGCCGCGTTCTGGGAGTGTCACCGGCGGGCGTTCGCGCACTTCGGCGGGGTTCCCGGGGCGATCGTCTACGACCGGACCAAGACCGTGGTCCGCCGGCATGTCGCCCCGGGCCAGGCGGTGCCGCTGCACCCGGAAGCGGTCGCGTTCGCCGGGCACTACGACTTCGACATCGATGTGCTGGCCGCCTATCGGCCGACCGGCAAAGGGCGGGTCGAACGGCAGGTCACCACAACACCGTTGCGTTTAGCGCCGTGAGCGGGAGGCAAGCCCCTTTTCGAAGATTGTGATGTCGGCGTGGAAGGTGTAGGTCTGCGTGGTTGCGGGGTGCTGTCCGGCGTTCGGGCTGTACTTGCTGGTCGGGTTCTTGCGGGAGCGGGCCTTGATTCGAGGGCGGCGCCAGGCGGGTAGGAGGTCGGCCAGCGCGGCGTGGCCTATCGTGCCGAGGAGGTCGGTTGAGCTGCCGGGAAGGATTCCGCTGGCGGTGGTGATCGTGTCGGCGGCGGCGTCGATGAGGACGGTGAAGCTGATCCGGTCCATGTCCAGGCCGGGCTGGGTGCAGGTGGCGTCTGCTGCCGCGCGGATGAGGGCCTGGTAGGCGGTGAGCAGGGCGTACACCTCCTGCTCGATCCCGGGGATGCTGCGGGAGCGCAGGACGCGGCCGTCGAGCATGGTCGCTTTGATCGAGAAATACGTGGTTTCGGCCTGCCAGCGTTCGTGGTAGAGGTCCACGAGTTCGTGGGCGGGGTAGCGGGTGTGGTCTGTCAGGCTGGTGATCAGCCGCCACTGCTCGCGCCGCAGGCTGCCGTCGGCCAGTGTGACGGTGACCTGCGCTTCGATGACCCGCACCAGGATGAGAGCGGGTAGGCTGCCGTAGCCGATGCGGGCCAGGTAGGAGCCGTCGGGTAGGCGACGCTGGATGGTCGGGCAGCGGCGGGCGGATGAGCGGACCAGGAACTGCGCGCCGGTGGCGCCGACGTCGCGCAGGAATTCCGCGGCGTCGAAGCCGGCGTCGGCCAGCAGCAGCATCGTGCGGTCCAGGACGCCCAGAAGCCGCCGCGCGTAAGCCAGTTCGCCTTCTGTTTCGGGGCCGAAGGCCGCGGCGAGCAGGGCGCGGGTCCCACACTCGATCACCACGAGCAGCCGTAGCAGCGGGTAGCCGAACTCCAGCTTGTCTCCTACGCGTTTGGGGTAGCGCCAGGTGACCCGTTCCTCGTCGGGCACGTGCAGGTGGGTGCCGTCGATGGCCACGGTACGCAGGCCCCGGTAGAACACGCCGGGCTGGCCGAGCAGACCGACGGCACCGGCCAGGGTCTCGAACAGGCGCCGTAGCGGCGCTACTCCGACCCGGCGGCGAGCGCGTGACAGTGAGGAGATACTCGGCCGCGTCAGGCACAAGCCGGCCAGGGCCGCGGTCAGCTTCCCCCACGTCGCTCGGTAGGAACAGCGGTCGAGCAGGGCGAGTGCGAGGACGAAGTACACCACGACCCGAGACGGCAGCAGCCGCAGCCGCTTCTCGCGTGTCCCGGTTTCTTCCAGCACCGCGTCGACCAGGTCGAAGTCGATGATCTGGGTCAACTCGCCCAGATGTCCGGGCGCGTGCACACCCCCGGCTACCTCGATCGACCGGGTGATGACAGACTTCTCCTGCAACGGGACTCCTGAGGCATGATCTTCTTGCTCGACACAAGTTGATCTATCAGAAGTCCCGTTCGCGTCTTCAAAGTCCCCCTTGACTCATCCGCCGATCGCCAAACGCAACGGCGTTGCAGGTCACCATCATCCGCGATCATGTCCTGGCCGGGCGGGCGTTCTCGTCGCTGGCCGAACTCGACGCCACGTTCATGGCCTGGGTGCCACAGCGGCGGGCCGTAAGGCATCGCACCCACGGCGAGATCATCGGCGTGCGGGCGGTCCGCGACCACGCCGCGCTGCGACCGATCCCCGCCCGGCCGTATGTGGTCGCCGACCGGCATCTGCGGCACGTCGGCAAGGACTGCCTGGTCGCCTACGCCGGCAACCTCTACTCCGTGCCGGCCCGACGGGTCCGCCACCGCCAACTCGTGGAGATTCGGGCGACCGCCGCCACGATCACTATTCACGCCATCGTGCCCGGTCTGGACGGCACCACGCTGCTGGCCACGCACCAGCGGGCCGTGGGCCGCGGCGCCCGCGTGGTCGACGAGAGCCACTGGGACGGTCTGCCCGACGGACACACCCGGGCCGTCACCATCGGCGACCCCGACAGCGGGCAGTCGACCGCACGCCGACCGGCCCGTCACGACGGCGGCCAGGGGCCGCTGCAAGCCCTGCTCAACCGGGCCGCCGCCGCCCAGATCGCCGTCGAGGCCCGGCCGCTGTCGGTCTATGAGCAGATCGCTGCGGCCAGCCCGTTCACCAACCGCCCACACCTGAAGGACGTCTCGAAGTGAGTGAGCTGGTCACCAACCGCATCCACGCCAGCGCCACCAAACTCGGCCTGCCTCACCTGGCCAAGACGCTGCGGGAACTCACCGGCCGGGCCGACACCGAAGCCATGGGCTACCTGGAGTTCCTCGACCTCGTCCTGGAAGAGGAACTCGCCGTCCGCGACGAACGCCGCTTCCGCGCCGGGCTACGCCTGTCGAAGCTGCCGCACCACAAGACCCTCGACGACTACGACTTCAGCTTCCAACCCGACCTGGACCCCCGCAAGGTCCGTGACCTCGCGACCCTCGCATTCGTGCAGGCCAAGGCCAACGTCGCTCTCCTCGGCCCACCCGGCGTCGGCAAGACCCACATCGCCGTGTCCCTCGCGGTCGCCGCCTGCCGAGCCGGATTCACCGTCTACTTCACCACCCTCGACGACATGGTCCGCCACCTCACCGCCGCCGACGCGATCGGCCGCCTGGCCCGCAAGCTGCAAACCTACCTACGCCCCACCGTCCTGGTCATCGACGAAGTGGGCTACCAACCCCTCGAACGACCCGAGGCCAACCTCGTCTTCCAAGTGATCTCGAAACGCTACGAGAAGGGCTCCACCCTGCTGACCTCGAACAAAGGCTTCGGCGAATGGGGCCAAGTCTTCGGCGACGAGGTCCTGGCCACCGCCATCCTCGACCGGCTCCTGCACCACTGCGACGTCGTCCCCATCAACGGCCCCAGCTACCGACTCAAGAACCGCCTCACCGCCATCGAGAACGTCGCCTGATGCCCACCCCGGCCACCCCGGACGACCCCGCAGCCACCAGCGACACCAACCGCGGCGACCTGCTGCAACTCCTGCTCCAGATCTGCGAGGACTTCCTCGCCCGCACCACTCCGGCGACCCACCACGAGGTCGACACCCTCCTACGCGCCCGCGGCATCACCGGCGGACCCGGATGGCTGATCGACATGCTCGGCCTCACCCGCCTGCGCCTGCAAGACGCAACCCACCGTGACGAACAAGGCGCCCACCGCGACACCTGACCTCTGCAAGATCAGCCGTACTCACCTCTGCACTCCAACGAGTACCCCGACACCCCAGCGGCGGATCACCCGAAAAGGGGGAAGCCGCCAGGGACGAAAAGGGCGGAAGGGAAGCCCTCGGCCGGTCCCGTGGCGGGTTGACCACCAAGCTGCACCTGGCCGCTGACCGGCGTTGCCGTCCGATCGCCCGGCACACCACGTGCGGGCAGCGGGCCGACTGTACCGGCTTCACGCAGGTCATGGCCGCTATCCGGATTCCCCGCCGGGTCGGCCGGCCGCGTACCCGCCCCGGGCATGTCCTGGCTGACAAGGCGTACAGCTCGAAGGCCATCCGTTCTCACCTACGCCGCCGCGGCATCAAGGCCACGATCCCGATCAAGGCCGATCAGGCGGCCAACCGCCGCAAGAAGGGATCCCGCGGCGGCCGGCCACCGAACTTCGACCGGGAGCGCTACAAGCAGCGCAACACCGCTGAGCGGGCGTTCAACAAGCTCAAGCAGTTCCGGGCGGTCGCGACCAGGTACGACAAGCGCGACTACATGTACCAGGCCACCGTCGACATCGCCACGATGAAGATCTGGCTACGTGACCTCACCCAAGATCGACGAGACACGGCCTAGTGCCAAGGCCGGGTAGTTAGGGCGTTGCGGCTGCTGTCAAGCGGGGTTTGCGGGGTTTGCGGGGTGGGGATGGTGTGGGTGGTGGGAGTGGTTCGGTGGTGTCGTCGTGGATGGTGATGGCGAGGTTGGTGATCTTCTGGTTGGTGGTGGGTCTGCCGGGTGGGTGTTTGGCGTAGCGGGACAGTGGTGATTTGACGCGGCGGGTGCTGGTGCGTGCTCGGCGTGGTGGGAGGAGTTCAGCGAGGACGGCGCGGCCGATAGCGCCGGTGAGGTCGGTGTTCTCGGGCAGGACGTCGGCGGCGTTGGTGAGTTGTTCCCGGGCGGTGTGCAGGGCGATGGTGAAGCTGGCCCGGTCGGGGTCGGTCCCGGGCCGGGTTTCGGTGGCGTGGACCATCGCGGTGCGCAGCGCCTGGTAGACGGTCAGCAGTGCCCACAGTTCCTGCTGGATGCCGGTCGGGTCGCCGGAGCGCAGGATTCGTCCGTGCAGGATGGTGTGGCGCAGGGCGTAGTACGCCGATTCGTGTTCCCAGCGCTGGTGATAGAGCTCGACCAGGCGGTGTGCCGGGTGCCGGCGGGGGTCGCGCAGGGAGGTGACGAGGCGGTAGACGCCGGTGTAGGTGGTGGCGTCGGCGCAGGTGACGGTGACGGTGGCGTCGATGACCCGGACGGGGACGTGGTTGAGGACGCTCAGGTATGAGCCGTCGTCGAGGCGGGCCAGGACCGGCAGGCGGCGGTTGCCGCGCAGCCGGCCCAGGAATTGGGCGCCGGTGCCGGCGACCGCGGTCAGGAACATGTTGGAGTCGAAGCCCTTGTCCCACAGCACGAGCATGCCGGCATCCAGCAGATGCAGCAGTTTGCTGGCGTAGCTGGTCTCGCCCTCGGCGGTCGGTCCGAACACCGCACCGAGCATGCCGCGGGTGCCGGTCTCGACCAGCGTCATCAACTCCACCGCCGGGTAGCCGTTTCCGGTGCGTTTGCCGAGCCAGGCACGGTTGCGGGCGGTGTCGGCGGTGCGTTGGGAGGTACAACCGTCGAAGGACACCGTGCGATAGCGGCCGAACCGCACCCCGGGAGTGTGTGGCTGCGCGAGAGGCCCGGCGAGGACCTCGAAGAGGGCCTTCACCGGAGCGGGACCGACGCGGCGGCGCAGGTCACGTAGCCCTTTACCCGATGGGACGACCACGACCAGCCCCACCAGCCCGGCGATCATCTTGGCCCAGACCCGCCGGTAGCCGACCTCCGGGAACAGGCACATCGCCAGCACGAAGTACACCCCGACCCGGGACGGCAGGTTCCGTAGTCTTGCCTGCACCGTACCGGTCTCGGCCAGCACCGCATCGACGAGTTCAAAGGGCACGATCGAGGTGAGTTCCCCGAGATGGCCCGGGGCGAACACTCCCGCCGCGACCCGGACAGTGCGGGTGATGGCGGCCACAGTGCGGGACAGGGCAGAATGATCCGGCAACGGAACTCCCGGGCAGAAACGGTGGATCTTGGTCGACCGCCAGTTCTACCGGAGTTCCGTTGCTTTTACCGCCCCCGGGCCCATCGGCTTGACAGCCACGCCCGCCGCCTAACTACCCGGCCTTGGGCCTAGTGCCCGTGACCACGAACGTTCACGGTGTTGGTTGACACGCCGTGCGGCCTGTCGGCCGGGCGGCGTTGTGCCGGTCAGGCTGTGGCGGTGGCAGATCTTGTACGCGTGCGGCGGCTGAGTGTCGTCCGACGGCGCAAGAGCGCCGCGAACACCCTCGCCGCACTCAAGTCGATCCGCGCCGCGCGCCCGGACGGGGCACCAATCTACGTGATCCTGGACAACCTGTCCGCGCACAAAGGCCGAAAGATCCGAGCATGGGCGGCCCGCAACAAGGTCGAGCTCTGCTTCACCCCGACCTACGCCTCCTGGGCCAACCCGATCGAGGCCCAGTTCGGGCCGCTACGCACCTTCGCCATCGCCGGCTCGAACCACCCCAACCACCCGGCGCTGACCCGGAAACTGCAGACCTACCTGCGCTGGCGCAACGCCAACGCCCGCAACCCCGACATCCTCGCCGCCCAACGCCGCGAACGCGCCCGCATCCGCAGCGAACGACAACGACGCTGGGGCCAACCCGCCACCCGCGTAGCTTGAACCACCCCGAAACGTTGGTGGTCACGGCACTAGACGAGTGATAACCACGGTGGCCTGTGTGGATGGGACGCAGGTGCGGTGAACGGACGAGGGCCTCCATGATCGACGTTGCTACGCAACTATGACCATGGAGGCCATGTGCACGTCGATCTGGAGACCCTCGCTACCGCACTGTACGTGAAGATCGATGACGAGTTGAAAGCCCGCCCTGATCTACGTCCGGCCCGCCCGGTGACCGGGTTCACCCCAGTACTGTCGGACGCCGAACTGATCACGATGGCGGTCATGCAGTCGCTGCTGAACATCCGCTCCGAACGCCGGTGGGTCCGCTACCTGGCGAAGAACCTACGCGCGTTGTTCCCGGTCCAGCTGTCCCAGCCCGGCTACAACAAGCGACTGCGGGCCGCCCTGCCGCTGATCCAGCACTTCATCCGAGCATTGGCCTTCGACACCGATTTCTGGTTCGACAACCACTGGATCCTGGACTCCACCCCGGTCGAGTGCGGCCGGTCGAGGCCCACCGTGCAACGCTCGGACGCCGCCGGCTGGGCCACCTACGGCTACTGCGCGTCACACTCACGGTTCTTCTGGGGACTGCGCCTGTACCTGATCTGCACCCCGACCGGCCTGCCCATCATGTGGGCCCTGGCTGATGCGAAGATCGGCGAACGCGAGGTCGTGGAGTACATGCTCGACCGCGAGCCCGCCCTGCTCGCCGGCCGGCCCGGGCTGCTGCTGATCACCGACAAGGGCTTCGCCGCGAAACGCTTCGAGCAGGACCTGGCCGACCGCGGTGTCACCCTGCTACGACCCAACCGCAAGAAGGAGAAGCAACGCCCCGGCCAGGGCCTCCTGAAGGCCGTCCGCCAACTGATCGAGTCGGTCAACGACACTCTCAAGGGCCAACTCGACCTGGAACTACACGGCGGCCGTACCTTCGAAGGCATCGCGACCCGCGTTGCTCAACGCCTGCTCGCCCTGACCGCCGCCATCTGGCACAACCACAAGACCGGCCAGCCCGTCACCCGCAGCCTCATCGCCTACGACCACTGAACGCGCAGCAAACGCCGGTTATCAGTCGTCTAGCATCGATCATCGGAGACACGACGTTTCGCGGAGGGGGTCCGATGCGGCAGGCGCAGCGGCTGAAGAGTGTCCGGTACGACATCCGCGGCCCGGTGTTGCGCCGGGCGCAGGAACTGGAGGCTGCCGGGCACCGGATCCTCAAGCTGAACCTGGGCAACCCGGCGCCGTGGGGGCTGGCCACACCGGAGCCGATCGTCGCCGACGTCGTGCAGAACATCGTGGCCGCTCAGGGGTACAGCGACGCGCGAGGCATCTACTCCGCCCGCGTCGCGGTGGCCCAGCACTACCAGACTCTCGGCGTGCCCGGCGTGCAGCCGGACGACGTGCTGCTCGGCAACGGGGTCTCCGAGCTGATCGTGATGGTGCTCCAGGCGCTGCTGGACACGGGCGACGAGGTGCTGGTGCCGAGCCCGGACTACCCGCTCTGGACCGGCGCGGTGAACCTGTGCAGCGGTCGCGCGGTGCACTACCGCTGTGACGAGAGCGCGGGCTGGGCGCCGGACCTGGAGCACATGGCGTCGAAGATCACCGACCGCACCCGCGCGCTCGTGGTGATCAACCCGAACAACCCGACCGGCGCGGTCTACCCCCGAGAGATGCTGCTCGGCATGATCGAACTTGCCCGCAAGCACGATTTGCTGATCTTCGCCGACGAGATCTACGACAAGATTGTGTACGACGGATCGACACACCACACGCTCGCCGCCCTCGCGCCGGACGTGCCGGTGGTCAGCATGGGCGGCCTGTCCAAGGCCTACCGGGCTGCGGGCTTCCGCTCCGGCTGGCTCGCCACCAGCGGCTTCAGCGGCAGCGACTCGGACTACCTGGACGGGCTGCAGCTGCTCGCCAACATGCGCGTCTGCCCGAACGTGCCGGCCCAGCACGCCATCCAGACCGCGCTCGGCGGCTACCAGAGCATCGAGGAGCTGACCCGCCCCGGAGGCCGCCTGCTGAAGCAGCGCGACCACGCCTGGCAGTCCCTCGTCGACATCCCCGGCGTCGACTGCGTCAAGCCGGCCGGCGCCCTCTACCTGTTCGCCCGTCTCGACCCCCAAGTCCACAAAATCCACGACGACGAGCGCCTGGTGATCGACCTCTTGGAGCAGCAGCACCTCCTGATCTCCCACGGCACCGGCTTCAACCTCGACACACCAGACCACCTCCGCCTGGTCTTCCTGGCCGCCACGGACGTCCTCGACGACGCCGTCGCCCGGATCCGCACCTTCCTCTCCACCTACCGCCAGTAGCGCGGCGGCGCGGCACCCGGCATTTCTCCGTGGGCACGCCAAAGGCCCGTGGCCACCTGTCCCGGTGTATCGCCAACCGGCGAACGTTCGTGGTCAACGCACTAGTAGTGCTTTGTTAGGTTCACGGCGTGTCGCGTAGCTGCCGATCGTGGTTGGTGTTTGGCTTGGTGGTGTGACTCCGGAGCAGGTCGAGAAGGTGCGTCCGCGGCTGGTCGAGTTCACCGCGGCGATGTTGGATGGTGCGGTTCGGCGTTCGGATCAGCGGGTCAAGGGCGAGTTGTACATGCGTGGCCTGCTCACCGATGGGGCGCGGAAGTCGATGCAGCCGATGGCGGAACGCCTCGGCGTCGATCATCAGCAGTTGCAGCAGTTCATCACGTCCTCGACGTGGGACTACACGGCGGTGCGGGCGAACGTGGCACGGTGGGCGGTCGACGCGATCGACCCGGCCGCGTACGTGATCGACGACTCGGGCTTCCCGAAGGACGGCACCGCCTCGCCGTGTGTGGCCCGCCAGTACTCGGGCACCCTGGGCAAGACCGGCAACTGTCAGATCGGGGTAAGCGTCCAGGCGGTCACCGACACCGCGTCGGTGGCCGCGAACTGGCGGTTGTTCTGTCCGCGATCGTGGGACGACACCATGGTCGCCGATCCCGACCGGGCCGCGGCGGTGCGGGCTCGGCGGGGCCGGGCCCGCCTGCCCGACGATGTGCGGCACCGGGAGAAATGGCGCCTCGCGCTGGACATGCTCGACCAGATGATCGACCTGTGGGGGCTGCCGAGACTGCCGGTGGCCGCGGACTCCGGCTACGGCGACTGCACCCTGTTCCGGCTCGGCCTGGCCGAACGTGGCCTGCGCTACGTGGTCCAGGTCGACCCGACCGCCACCGCCCACCCCGCCGACGCGGTCCCGGTCACCGCGGCCTACTCCGGACGGGGCCGCCCACCCCGCCCGGCCTACCCCGACCCGCCGGTCACCCTCAAGGACCTGGTCCTGGCCGCGGGCCGCGGCACCGCACGGCAGGTCACCTGGCGGCGCGGCAGCCGGCGCAGCACAACGAACCCGACCGCGGCGATGCGTTCGCACTTCCTACGGCTACGCATCCGCCCCGCGAACCGGGACATCCCCCGCGGCGGCGACGGCAGCCTGCCCGAATGCTGGTTGATCGCCGAATGGCCACCCGACGCCGACGAGCCAGTCAAGTACCGGCTGTCCAACATGCAGCCACGCACATCACCCAAGACACTGGTCCGACTCGGAAAGATCCGCTGGCGGGTCGAACACGACTACCGCGAACTCAAGACAGGCCTGGGCATCGACCACTTCGAAGGCCGCAGCTTCACCGGCTGGCATCGCCACGTCACCCTCACCGTGCTCGCCCAAGCCTTCTGCACCCTGCTACGCCTGGACCCAAAAGCGGATGCGCCGGCCTGACCCTCTACGCCGTAGTACGCGAGCTACAACAACTGCTCGTCGTCATGGCCGGCGCTTGCCACACCTGCAACCGCCCATTCGACGACACAACCTAACAAAGCACTACCAGCCCGGCTTCCTGCTGCATTGGGGACGATCGGGACCACGTCATCGTCGCGTCCAGTCTGAGGCAGTCCGGAGGCTGCGGCGATCGTCCCGACGGCGTCCTGCAGCGTGGTGGTCTCCGGGAGGACGAGTTCGTCGGGCCAGCCCAGGACGTCGTGCGCGGCGTACCAACCGCTCATGTGCTCGGCGGTGAACTCGCTGGCCTGCGGGCGCGTGAGGTGCCGGCGCAGGGTCTCGGGCAGCGACACGTCCAGGTAGCAGAACAGTGACCGCCCCCGATGGCCATCGCGTAGGGCCGCCAGCATGGGCCGGTAGCGGCTGGTGTGCATGATGCCTTCCAGCACCACGTGGTAGCCGTGGTCTAGCGCGAAGCGCACCGTCTGACCGATCAACGCCGGTGCCGCGCCGCCGGGCTTGTCCCGCTCGCGCAGCAGAATGCGGCGCAGGTAGTCCTGCTCCACCAGGGCGCAACCCCGGCCGTGCCGGCGCCGTAGCTCCCGGGCGATGCTGCTTTTGCCCGAGCCGGAGTTGCCGCGGATGCAGACGAGAATCGTGTCCGGACTGCCGGTCAGGACGGCGTCAGTGACCACGGTGCTCCTCGCAGTCAGTCGTTGCGCACAGTCAGGCCCAGGGCGTCGACCGTCAACTGGGTGAAGTCGGGAAGTTGGTCCTCGCCGAGGGTGACGCCATGCAGATTCTCGAGGGGTGTCTTGAGCCCTTGGAGGCGGCTGCCCCGCAGGTCGGCGCCGTCGAGATGACACGAGTCCAAGTCCAGGCCAGCGAGGTCGCATGACCGCAGAGCTACGCGAGGAAGCCGGCAGGAGGACCAGGTGGCATTGGCGAGGGTGCAGTCGGTAAAGGCGACCGAGCCAGCAGCGGTGACGCGCTGGAAGGTGGCGTAGTCGAAACGGCAGCCGTCGAACAGGACGTCCTTGAGGCGGACATCGGTGAGCCTGGTGCCGGTGAACCGTGCACCGGTGACGGCGCACCGCTCGATCGTGATGCCGGTCAGGGTCGCGCCGGAGAAGTCAGTGCGGCTGATCTCGCAGCCGTAGATCGCTCCGGCCTCCCAGGTGCTCTCGCTGAGGTCCGCGCCGGTGATCCGGCTGCTGCGGACGCTGCTGTCCTCGAACCGCGTGCCGCGCCAGGGCGCGCCCTCGACAAGGGCCTCGACGAGACTGTCCGCCGGGTCGGTCACGCTGTCGAGATCGTCCGGGTCGAGATCCGGCAGCAGGATCTTCACGTCGCCGAGCATGGTGGTGCGCATGTGTCCTCAACCTGTGTAGGCGCGGGGTGGGCACGCCACCCCGCGTATCCGATCGTTTCCGCGTGTCGGCGGGTTACCTCCTCTTGTTCCAGTTGTCCCAGCCATTCAGCTGTCGGACTCGGGCGCGTCACCCGAGGTGACCTCCGCGTCGACTCAACCCCGAGACGGGCGAGATGTTCCGGCACGACGCGCCTGTCGGCCGAGGTTCCTGCGCGCCTCGGCCACGCGTTGGACGTGATTCGCAATTCGAAAGCGTCGGGTCGACGGGTACCGGGCACTCAAGTCCGACGGGCGATCTGCAGCTCCGTCATTGGGACCGCCGTCGATCAGTAAGCCAGTGCACCTGGCGGCAGCCGGCCACGGCGGGAAGCCCATCCGGCAGAGCCACAAGGCTGGTCACCGCGCCATCTGACGGTTTGATGAGCACCTCGACAGACCCCGCCAGGACTGTGACGCCGCCGGCCGGGCTGTCATGACGCACCACCGCGACGTCGTCCGCGTTGACGTTCACGCTCACCCGTACCGTCGCCGCCCTGGCCGTGCCGACCAATTTATTGGTGGCCTTCTCTGCCACTACCGGGCGACCGAGGTCACCGCCGGGCACGGGCGCGTCGGCACCTGTTCCAGGCTCCTCCGGGTTCACCTCAAGGTCCCTGGCATGTCCATGAATGATGAAGAACCCGAGGTCGACGTTGGTCGCCTTGCCCAGCACCTCCCGCAACGCGGTGCGGTACGGCTCGAACGGCCACCGATGCTCACCGCGTTCGAGCCTGCCGATGTAGCGGGCGTCCACGGCGACGCGATGCCCCGCGTGTTCATAGGCGTGGGCGTTGACCGCGTCGGCCAGTTCCTGCCGCGACATCGGCCGCCCCGACCCTGTAGGGGACCGCCGCGCCAGCCGCGCCGCACGGAGCAGGTTATTCGGCCCCGGTTGATAGGCCACGAAGTCTCTCCTGGTTGTTCGCCTGCTGTCGGCGCGGGCGCATCTAGAGGGGCACCGGCACGGCTGTTGATGCGCAGGGCGAAGAGGCCCCCGCGCATCAGACCTCAACCGGCCTGTCAGCGAGCTGCGTCTCGTTCCGGTTGTCCCAGCCAGCGGGCCCGTCGGACACGACCACCCCGACCACAGTCAACGCCCCGGTCGGCCGAACCTCGTGGTGGGCGGACGTTCCGGCCAGGCATGCCGCCCGAAGCCCCTACTGGAAGGAGGAGAGGCTTCAGAAGCGGAACCTACAGGTACCACCGGTTGTCACTGGATGACGGCACGATCTGTGCCCCCGTTCTGAGGGCACACGTGATGAACAACGAAGGTCAGTGGTCGCGGCCGAGAAGGATGTGCGGGTATCCCTTGTTGACCTGCTGACCGAGTGCGACGTCGAGAGAGGCGATGAACTCATCCAGCCGTTGGGTGGCATCGACGACATCGACGGCCTCGCCCTTGAACTCAAACTCGACGAAGTCACCGGCGCCCACCACATGGTCGAAGACGATCTCGACATCGGACAGGGTCCACGCTTGGCGAGTCTTGTCGACCGTGACCAGGGGTTGGAAGTCGAGGGCCGCCAGCAACAAGCGGACGGCCTCGGCGTCCCCGACGGAGGTCTCGTACTCGTCGGCGTGGGTCTTGGTCACAGCGTCAACGGGGTGCCAACGCTTGAAGTTGATCGACGCTCCGTGGTCCTCTGTGCGAACGCGTAGCCACTCGGACATCGTGGCGGGAGCGAGGAAGTCACGGTGCGGCGCGTTGTAGTAGGCGTCGATCTGCCGGGTGGGCTCAGCGGGTTTCGCGCCGAGCTCGACGAGCCTGGACTTGAGAACCTCGGCGTCGGGCAGGCTGTACTTCTTCTCGACCTCGATGTAGCGCACGGTGTAGTTCCTATCAGTAGGTGTCTGGGTTGGCGTGAAGCACGCCTTGGATCTGGGTGATGTCGTCGGCGTGGAGTGGGTGGTCGAGGCTGGCGATGATGGTGTCGATCTGGCTGGCGTCGCGGAAGCCAACGAGTATCGCGGCGTCGGGGGCGTGGTGCAGGGCGTACTGCACGCAGACGCGCGCCATGGAGACGTGATTATGCCCGTATCGGTCGCGTAGGGGTGCGAGTCGAGCGTGTAGCTGCCGGCGGTTGTCCGGGGTGAAGGCCGGGTCGGTGCTGCGGTGGTCGCAGGGGCTGAACTGCCGCTGGTCGGGGCGAGTTCCTGTGTGTAGGAAGAGGCCCTGTCCGAGGACCTGTTTGATCAGGACGCCGACGCCGTAACGGTGGGCGAAGCGGAAGATGTCGGTTTCATGATCGGCGTACAGCGGGCTCAACAGGTTATAGCGGCTGGCGAGTACGTCGGGGCGTACCTGGTCGAACAGGTAAAGCCAGCGGCGGGTTTCGGCTGCCTGCGGCCGGTCGCTGGCGGCCCACTCTTCGGCGAACCGGTGTGGTGCGCGCATGCCGACCGCGCGGATGAGGCCTTGGGTACGCCAGGTGCGCATGAGCTCGACCGCTTCGGGCAGGTAGCGGTCGTGCGGCCCGAAGTCGCTGCTGTGGAGGAAGTAGATGTCGATGTAGTCGGTGCCGAGGTTGTCCAGGGTGGTGACCAGTTGTGCGCGCATCTGCACGGGGTGGTAGGCGTGGCGGGCGGTGCCGGCGAAATGGCCGACCTTGCTGGAGATGGTCAAATCTTGGCGTGCGCTGACGCGGAGAAGTTGACCGAGAAGGCGTTCGGAGCGGCCGAGGCCATAGACGTCAGCGGTGTCGAAGAGCGTGACGCCCCGTTCGAGAGCGTGAACGAGTCCGGCGAAGGCCGCGTCAGGGTCGACGTCGTCCCAGCCGATGGGGGTGCCCCGGTTGGTGGCGGGGCCGCCGATGGTCCAGCAGCCGGCCCCGATCGCGGAGACTTCGGCGTTGAGGCCGTTCAGGTAACGGCGCGGCACGGGGGTCATGGTCCGTTCAGGTGCCGCACGGGTCGGTTGCGTTGATCAGCTGCCAGCTGCGGGCGGCAATCCACCGTTGGTGTTCGTACCGCAGGATGTCCCGGCGGTCCGCTGGCAGGCCCGCGCCGACCGTGGCGACGACCGGTTCCAGGTCGCTGCGCAGCTGTGCAAGAAGGACATCGGCTGCCGCCTGGCATCGCGCATCGAGGTCGCCGTGGTCTGCGGCGGTCGGGTCGGTACGGACGAGTTCGTCGAGCATCGTGCCGAGTAACTGGTAGGCGGCGTTCTTCAGCAACCGGCGCAGGTCGCGGACCATGGCGTAGGGGGCGCCGCTGAGGGTCTTCTCCAAGGACTTGAGGGTGTAGTCCAGCGCGAAGTTCCGGTCGATCCACAGCTGTGAGCGGTAAGCGAGCACGCCGATGCGCCAGTCGGCGTAGCGGGCCTCGACCCGTCCCATCGCCGGGTCCGGCTGCCCGGTGAGCCCGGCCGCTTCGGCGCGGCGGCTGTAGGCCGACCCGATCAGGCATTCCATGCCGACAAGCATGTAGCTAATGCTGGTGTAGAAGGGACGCCCGGTGGTGTGGGCGGCCACCCACCGCTCGTCGCGCACCCCGTCGATGATCTCGGCCACGCTCAGGTCGGGCTGGGGCCGCAGCAGCAGGTCGGTGCGGCCCTGGAAGGTGTACGTCTGGCGCAGCTCGGCGGCGGTCATCAGCTGGTCGAAGGTGATGTAGGTGAATCGTGGTGGTACTCCCAGCGCGGTGAGGGTGCGAATGGCCAGGGCGTTCTGCTCGCTGGTGGTCTCCTTGTGGAAGCGGTCCAGGATCGAGGTCACCCCGGACTCGACGCCGAACAGGCAGCGGCGCAGTTTCCGGTCGACCAGGCCGCGCCACAGGTGGCCTCGTTCGAGGTGCCAGGTGCGGTCCCGGTCGGGCCGTACGACCTGGTCGACCCGGCAGCTCGTCTCCCAGCTGAAGCCCGCCTGGGCGAGGGTGTCCGCGATCTGCAGGGCCCGGGTGACCGCGTCGTCGCCACGTCCGATGAACTCCTCGTCGACCAGGTAGATCGTCCTGTTCAGGTTCGGATGCCGGTCGAACACCGCACTCATCTGACGCAGGAGCCAGGGCAGCACATCAGGTTGCGCCGCGGACCATTGCCCCTTGTGGCCGCGGGGGCAGAACGAGCAGTAGTTGGTGCAGCCCCGTGACGACTCCAGTTGCGCGACACCTCGGTGGGCGAAGGTGCGATCGAGTAGATCCAGCTCCGGCCACATGTCGGTCTGCGACCGGTTCGCCACCGTCGCGGTCCGGCGGGAGCGGTTGATCGGCATCAAGGTCGGGGCCTGCGAGATGTCCCGAAAGCCGAGGCCCCGAATCTGCCCAATTCGCAGGTCACCGTGCCAATGAGCCAGTACGTCGGCAATAGTGGGTTCTCCCGCCCCTCGGCAGATGAGCATGTTCGGATACCGGTCCAGGAGGATGCGCTCGTTGCGGGCGGTCAGCGAGCCGCCGGCGACAACCAGTGGGGGCTGGTCGAGGGCGGCAACGGCATCCAACAGCTGGGTGGCCAGGTCATGCTGGCCGAAAGTCACGGACACACCGAGTATCTCGACTCCGTCGCGGACCCGGTCGACGATGTCGTCCAACCCGATGCCGAGTTGCATGTCCATCAGCTCGACCTGCCCGAGAAGGGTGGACCGGGCTGCCCGGGCCAGGTCGGAGATCGCGAGCGGGAACCGAGGAAGCGGAAAGTGCTCCGGGTGGTACAGCGACGCCAACAGCAACCGTGGCCGCAGCAACCGCCGCTGTCCCTCTGCGGTGATTTGTGCGGTGGACAGCCAGCTGTCCGGGTCAGCCACCTCCACATGGCCGGCAGTCCAGGCTGGCCATAACCGGCTGCGATGCGGCGTCCCGGACAGGTCGGCCGCCGTCCACGGCCCTGACTGTTGCTGGATGAGGACCAGCCGACGGTCGAGTGTTCCGGTCACCACCACCGTTCGCTTCTCGCCGACCACCGAGGTCAGCGCGGCACGCACGGCGTTCGGATCCTCCAACGGCACCGCCGCCAACAGCCCGCGACGTGAGGGGATTGAACCGGTGGCATGCGCGCACGCATACAGCAGCCGAGCGTGGACAGACGTGGCCAGATCACGCATTGAATATCTCCGTGACAAGCAGAGGATTGCGGGCATGGACATGCGCCAATGCCCGCCCGAGGCGGCGGCGGGAGGAAAGGAGCTGCGAGGATTCGCGGGCAGCGGCGGGACAGGGCCGCGACGGTCTGCTCGGTGCGAGCTGACGGGAACCAGCCCGCGCGCGGGCGTCACACGCCGCGCGGTTCCATCAGCTACACGGTGTCGGCGCCACTCAGCTTGAGGGGCCGCAGGTGGCGCTCGTGACCGGTGTGGTTACTCCGGGTGCATTCTCCACCGGCACCTCAGGGCGGCGGATCCAAGCGACCATGCGGGTGTACCAGGCGGCGAGGTCGATGGAGAGCCCGAGCCGCTGCGCGTCCTGCACGGCCTCGTTGAGCATCACGACGAGGTAGAACGCCAGGGAAAGCCGATATCCGTCGTACTCGCGCAGCAGACGAAGCCGGGCCGGTGAGCAGGGCCATTCGGCGCCGCAGGCCCGGCACCGCCACAACGGGCGCATCGGCAGGTGCGGGCGAGGCGGTTCGGTACGGGTCACCACCGACCGCCCCGCCCGCGCCACGCCTGCGCCACAGTCGGGTAACCGGCCTGCCCCACCATCGGCAGGGCGACGGTAGCGTCCTTCGCCCACCGCGGGTTGTTCTCGACCGCAGTGTTAGCCGGCCCCAGCGCTCGGGGCTGCGAGGCGGATCTTGCCGCCGGGTGCTGGTACGGACGCTGATCAACCGGCGCACTCTGACTCCGGCTGGGCCGGGTGCTCCCTGGGGTCACCCGGTGGGCACCGGCGCGGCAATGCCGGTTGTCGGATTGCGCCGCCCGGCTGGGTACGGTCGCCTCGCGTCCGGTCAGAAGGCGCCAGGCCCGGCGCAGCCTCTGGGAAGCCGTCGACAGGGTCTGTTCCCGCCATGGCGAGCCAAGCGCGGCAGGGGCCGGTGTCGGAAATTGCGCATCGGGCTGGGTGATGTGGGAGACGTACAGAGTCACAGCCAGCTCCCCAAGAGCACGGCCCGGACTGGCGGGATTGTGGTCGTCAAGGGCGGTGGCGGTGTGGGCGTGGCGGGCGCGCGCATCCGCGCTAGGACATCGATGGCGTCCGGACCGGCAGGGCCGATCTTGACCCGGTTCGCACCGCCGATCATCGGACCGCTCATGAACCCTGGGCTTTTGGGTTGTCGCGGGACCCTGCGGGAGGCCGTTCTGCGTGCGGGCATGGTCCTACCCCTTCTCGGAAGGGCACCGAGGTGGGCGCGGAAATGCGGACCTGGAAGCGCCATCCGTACCGCGCCACACCTCGGGCCGTTACTCGACCGGTGTTGACTCCGGCCGGGACACGGGCGGCGACTGGGGCTTCAGTGATGCCCGGACCGTTCCGCCTATGTGTTCCTGAGGTCCACGATCGCTTCGTGGCGGGGTGGGAGATAGACCCAGCGTGGCGGGTCACGGTGGACCCCATGGTGTCCGAGCTGCGCGGATGCTCGCGCGTTGGTAACGCCGGCTGCTCGGTGAGCTGGGTTCAGAGAATCCGCCACCGACGGAGTTCTGCCTCGTCGCCGACGAGGCCCGCGATCCGGTGGTGCACTTCGTCGGCAGCCTCGGTTCCAGGACGGGACTTGCGGGCGTTGGTCGCGATCATCTGCAGTTCGCGGAGCTGACACAGCTCCTCGAATCCCGGCCAGGAGGTGGCATCCCAGCCGTAGGCGGCGGTGAAGTCAGCGAAGGCCGCCGGGCCGGGAGAGGCGAACCGGCGGCAATGAACGGCAATCGTCGCGATGTCCCACTCCCGGGGCCCGAGGGCGGCTCCATCCCAGTCAGCCAACACGGGCGTACCGTCGAATCGCCGGAGCGCGTTGCGGATCTGGGGGTCGGACTGGATCAGACTCGTACCGCGGGGAAACCGCATCGTCTCCCAACCCGCAGCCAGCACCTCGAGCTGGCCCGTCAGCAGAGCTCGCTCCTTCTCGGTCAGGATCTCCGATCGGGCAACGGATCGCACGATGCCGTGGATCGGTCGCAGAGCGGGCAGCGCCATGGGCGGGGCGGGCAGGGCGTGCAGGTCACGCAGAAGCGTTCCGAGTTCAGAGACAGTGATCGGGTGACGGTGCGCTGGGTCCAGGCGCTGCCAGACCGTGACGGCGTGCCCGCCCACCTCTAATGGCTGGGCCAGGCCCGGATGAAGTTCCACCGTGGGAAACCGTCGGGTCGTCAGCCAGTCCACCACAGCTACAACGGCGCGCACCCGTTCGACACCAAGATCACCGGGGGCGATCTTGATCACCACGTCGTCAACGGCGTAGACGGCGTTGCTGTGGTGCCGGAGCAGGATCGCGTCAGAGCCGCAGTAGCCCAGGCGACGACAGACCTCGGCGAGCACCGGTCGGGTGCGCGCCTCGACGAACATGGGGCTCCTAGGGACCGAGTGCGGCGGCTGTGGTCCCAAGCCTACGGGCGCGCTCGCGGCACGCCTGCACGTAGTCCGTCAATGCGGCCACCTCACCGCGGTGGTACCTCTCGGGGATTACCGACGCCACATCGGTGGCCCTGGTCAGGATGATCTCCGTCCGTTGCGCCTCAGGCAGGTTCGCGACGGCCTCGCGCGCGGTCACTGCTGCTTCGGCTGCCCGCAGGTCACGGGCCAGGCACATCGATCTGTCCAGGGCAATGAGCGCCACGTCGATCGGCGCTGCCGGAGCCGCTCCGTACAGCCGTAACGCCTCGTCCTGGACCCGGTACGCCTCACTCGTGTCACCGAGCCAGGTGTACGTCCCGGAGAGGTAGAGCAGCAGACGCTTCGCCGGAAACTTGAACGCCACGTCGGTGTCCCCATCGCCGGCCTGGTCGAACATCCGGCGTGCCTGGTCGATGGCCGACCGCGCCTGCTCCGTGGCCCCGACCCGGGCCAAGGCACGCGCCCGGCCCGCCGCCGCCAAGGCACCTGACGACGAAGCGGTCGGAGTTACCGCCAGTGCCGCCTCAGCGATAGCAACGGTCTGGCGCGGATCTCCGTAGTAGTAGGGCAGCATCGCTGCCTGCGCCCGCACCAGCACCCTCAACCAGGCCTGCCCGCTGTCATCCGCCGCATGGATCGCCGTGCGGTACCACCGCCGGGCCTCAGCCACATCACCCAGCCGCATCAACGCATCGGCGCACATCGTCGCCAGCAGTGCCGCCGCCCCAGACAACCGGGCCTGGACTGCCGCCGGCTGCCGCCGACGCGACAGGACCTGAATCTCCCGGCAGTCAGCGGCCAACAACGACAACATCACCTGGGGCGAAGCAGACGGGTACACCCGCATGTGCTCGCCGGCCGATTCCTCAATCAAATCAAGATGCCGCGGAGCGACACTCGCCGACGCAAGGGCCTCGTCCAGGTCCAAACGGAGCCGAGCAAGACTGCTCACCTTCACGCTGGCCCCCTCACCGGCCAACGTCTGGCCCGCCCCGCCACCCACACTGGACGCGCGGCTGCCGTCCTGTACCCCACCAGCGTCCTCGTGTTGGCCGAGACCCACGGCCGGACGCGGGATGCTGAGGCCGACCGCGATCCGTTCCAGCACCTCGTAGGCCGTGACCTGCCGGGCGCCCTTCGCGATTTCCGCAGCACGGTTGGGTGAGACGCCGACGAGCGCCGCGATCCTGCCGTAGGACACACCGCGAGCATGGAGGAACCGGAAGACAGCAGCTACGTCGCGCCGCCGCAGGAACTCACCGATCGGCCGGCCGTTCCAGACTCCCGAACTCCACCACTCGGGATCCACCTGTATGCCCACGACCACCCCCGCCCGGCCGACCTATTCCACCGATAAGCAGCTCAACGCATTCACCCCGTGACATCAAGTCAAGATGGGGTCGACGTCAATGAACGTCCATCTACAGCGTCGAGGCCTGCCGTCGCGCACGGAACCCCCACGATGGGCCCTCACGGTGACCGGTCCACCGTTAGGTCCGTCAGCCGCCTGGCGTTGCTGCCCTCGGGCAGCCTCCACACCTGCTCATTGGACCAATGCCGATACAACATCTCTCTCGCCGTCACAGCGATCCGCGCTCGTAGCGGCTCACGGCCCAGGTCCGCCAGCAGTTGCTCTTCACGCTCGGCGTCCTGAGCGATGACCAAGACCGCTCCTACCGGAACCGCCGGGTCGATACGCCGGTACCCGGCCAGCAGCCCACCAAGTCCCGACGACCGCTTCTCACGCTCTGCGACAGCATCGCCAACCGGTCCCGAATCGACGTGCACCAGGAACCGTAGGCACCGCCCGTCCTCCAGCCAGACTCCGTAGCCGTCGGCCCGCAGGTGCGCCAGGTCGTGCTGGCGCAGCCACGCCGAGGTCTCCATGGTCGCCAGCCACTGGAACAGCTCACACCGCCCCGGGTTCCGCCGTGACACCTCGAGCAACGGCAGAAACAGCAGCGCATCCGCCAGGCTCGGACGCCGCCGGCCCAGTTGCAGAGGCACCGACCGCCCCGACGCCGTCCGGTCGCGGCGGAGCACCTCGACCCCCTCGGCCGTGACCTCGTACCACCAGGTGTGCGTGCGGTCCTCCTCGGAGCGCCTACGACGTACCAGCCCCGCCTCGTACAGCCAGGCCAGGTCCCGATGGGCCGTCAGCCTCGACACGTCACAGACCAGCGCCACGTCGAGCGTCGACGTCGAACCGTGCTGCGCCAGGAACGACAGGATCCGCCACCGCCGTGGCGGCAACCGCCGCACGGCCGCGTGGTCACCCATCTCCCGATGATCCCCTGACACACCGGCAGTCGAACACACGGTTTCGCCCGTGACGGAGGGTGGTCAGTGAACCGACTTCCGGGCCTGCCACACCGGGGCAACCGCCATCGGGACCGACGCTCTCAGAGACCGTCGGGTAACCGGGTGACTACGTGGCGAGAAGTCGCTCAACGTTGATGCGTTGGGCGGCTTCGCGCTCGGTGGCGTT
Source organism: Micromonospora olivasterospora (assembly GCF_007830265.1). Taxonomy (NCBI): domain Bacteria; kingdom Bacillati; phylum Actinomycetota; class Actinomycetes; order Micromonosporales; family Micromonosporaceae; genus Micromonospora; species Micromonospora olivasterospora. Next base: position 3,762,667 of record NZ_VLKE01000001.1, on the reverse strand, counting down.
GGCCCAGCGGATCGTTTGACCGGCCAGGCGTATCGTCATGAGTCGAATCATCGCTACCTTGATCATGGCCTCTGAGTTGACGGTCAGCCGTTCGTAGTCCCGGGCCAGGCGTCGGTTACGGACCAGCCAACCCAGCGTCCTCTCTACCACCCACCGGCGCGGTAGGACCTTGAAGCCCTTGACGTCGTCGTTGCGCTTGACGATCTCCACCAGGATGCCGAGCTGCTCTTTCGCCCAGGTCAGCAGAGTGGAGTCGATGCTGTTGGCGTAGCCGCCGTCGGCCCACACGAGGGCGATGGTGGTGAACGCCTCGGCCAGCCGCGCCAGGATCCGCCGGCCACCGGGACGGTCGTTGACCGAGGCGGAGGTGACCATCACGACCAGGATCAGCCCCATCGTGTCCACGACCAGGTGCCGCTTGCGGCCGGTGGTCTTCTTGCCCATGTCGAACCCACGGCATTCGCCGCCCTCACTGGATTTGATGGACTGGGCGTCCAGCACCGCCGCTGTCGGCTCCGGCTCACGACCGGCCGCTACCCGCACCTGCCGGCGAAGCTCGTCGTGGATCGCGTCCCACGTTCCGTTCTTCCGCCACGTCGTGAACCAGCGATGTGCCGCGTCCGGTGGCGCCAGATCCCGCGGCATCATCCGCCACGGACAGCCCGACCGCAGCACATAGAAGATCGAATCCAGGATCAGCCGATCTCCCCACTTGCGCGGCCGGCCGCCTTTACGCAGGTCGCGTACCGGCATCAAGGGCGCGAGGATCGCCCACATCGCATCGGTCAAGCTCGACGGATAGCATGAACGGGCGTCATCCCCGCCACAGTTGCAGTTGCGCACACAACGCGATCATGGCGGGGATGATCTATTTGTCGAGCACCCGGCATCGACGTGTCTCCCCGTAACAGAACGCTCGGAGCTGGTTACCCGACGGTCTCTCAGCGGTCATCAAGGCGAAGCCCTGTCGCCGCCGTGCGAGCACCCGCGTCTCTAAAACGGGGTTTTGAGGCCGATTTTGGAGATCACTGTTCAAACAATCAACCGAAAAGCTGATGCCGAAAGTCGCGATACAGGCAAACCAGGCGACCTCTAGTTGATCTCTAAGAACTGGTCGCGCCCCGGCAACGATCATCGAAAGGCACCCCCAAGGCCGCGCCTCGCCGACTCAAAGGAGGCACGCCGTCGCGTCGGAGCCATCACGACGACCGTCGCTGACAGTAACGTCGAAGCTCCCCCAACCGTCGCCAGGCCGGAACGCCGCGGCAGCCAGACCATGCTGGCGTGAGCCAGGCCGACCCATGCGTCCACGGTCACGGCACCGCGTCCGTGGCTTGCCGGAACCGTCCAACCGCTCCCGAGCACCCACCGAGCACCCAGCCGTCGGCGGGGACACGAAAAAGGCCCCGACCCAGCGTGAAACGCCAGGTCAGGGCCCTGATTGTTGGTGCGCCGCCAGGGACTCGAACCCCGAACCCGCGGATTAAGAGTCCGCTGCTCTGCCAGTTGAGCTAGCGGCGCTCGCTGGCAACGGGGAGAACACTAGCACGGCCCCCGTTGCGGGTTCCAATCCGATCCCCGGCTCCCCTCTTCGGTCATGCTTTTCGGGCACCAGCCCCCAAATCCCCCACCGAGGAGACGCGCGGGCGGTACCACATGGAGGCTGTGCGGCACGATGTCCGGCAGGTACGCGAGAACAGAGGTGGTAATGGGCAGGTTCGCGCGGGCCGGGGCGATGGTGGGCGCCCTGAGCCTGATGGCGTCGCTGGCACTGACCGGGTGCACCGACGACCAGAAGAAGCCGGAGTTCGTCGGCGGCGCCTCAGCCGGCGGCAGCAGCGTCTCCCCGGAGACAGGGGCGGCGCCCGACGGCGCACCCACGAGCGCCGGTCCGACGCTCCCGCTCAGCCCCGCGGACGGGTCGAAGAATCGGCCCGTCAGCACGGAGATCTCCGCGGAGATCCCGAAGGGCGGCAAGGTGACCGATGTCACCCTCACCAGCGCGGGCGGCGACAAGGTCCAGGGCCGCTGGCGCGCCGACGGCACCTCGTGGGTGCCGAACAGCCCCCTGAAGTACGGCACGCGCTACACGGCCGCCGTCACCGCGGCCGGCGAGGGTGGCGACATCCGGCAGGGCACCAGCACGTTCACGACAATGGCCAAGCCGAAGTCGATGATGACCTCGGGGCTCTACCTGTTCAGTGACAGGACGTACGGCGTGGCCATGCCGGTGGTCACCGAGTTCCACCCGGGCATCCCCAAGAAGGACCGGGCCGCCGTGCAGAAGCGGATGTTCGTCCGGACCGACCCGCCGCAGCCGGGGGCCTGGCACTGGGTCGACAACGGCACCCAGGCGTACTACCGGGCACCGCAGTACTGGAAGCCAGACACCACGATCACCGTGCGGATCGCACTGGCTGGCATCCCGCTCAGCAACGGCAAGTACGGCAACGTCGACCGCAGCGCCACCGCCAAGATCGGCCGCGCGTTCGAGATGAAGGTCGACAACGCCACGAAGAAAATGACCGTCTACCAGGACGGCAACGTCGTCCGCACGATCCCGGTGAGCCTGGGCAAGAAGAGCACTCCCTCCTCCAGCGGCACGATGGTCGTCATGGAGAAGAAGGAGTCGACGGTCTTCGACACCCGGGACGACCCGGACCCGGCCAATCGGTACGTCACGGACATCGAGTTCGCCCAGCGACTGACCTGGGGCGGCGAGTACATCCACGCGGCGCCCTGGTCCGAGCACGTCCAGGGACGGCAGAACGTCTCCCACGGCTGCGTCAACGTCTCCATGGCGCAAGCGAAGTGGCTGTTCTCCCAGACGAAGATCGGTGACCCGATCACCATCAAGGGGACCGAACGCAAGCTGGCCCCCGGCAACGGGTGGACGGCCTGGAGTCTGAGCTGGTCGCAGTTCATCAAGGGCAGCGCGCTGCCGGTGCCGAAGGGCGGCTCCGGCCCCGCCCTGGCCTGATCCGCGAACGCACAGGGGCGGGGCGCCCCAGCCGGGTGCCCCGCTTCTGTCGTACGCGAGCAACGCTCGCGAGGCCAAGAAACTATCCACATTCGGACATCACGATCCGCGTGTTTCACTTCACCCCCGGAAACGGGTACCTGTTCCGGTGCGTCAGTGAGAGACGATGAGGAACCGGGGCACCACGACTGTGAGGGAATCATGCGCGCAACCCATGATCAGCTGATCCGGCGCGGGGGGCGCCGACGCCTGTTCGCGGCGGGCGTGCTCGCCGCCGCGCTGGCGCTCACCTCCGCCTGCACCGCCAGCGGCGACGGGGGCAAGTCGCCGGGCTGGCAGGGCGGCGGCGGCGAGGGCGCACCGAAGGCGACCGCCACCATCAGCGAGCCCGTGGCCGACGCCAAGGACGTGCCGGCGTCCACCGCCATCGCCTTCAGCACCAAGGACGCCAAGAAGACCTCCGTCGAGCTGAAGGACTCCGCTGGCGAGGCCGTCGAGGGCACGCTCTCCGCGGACGGCAACAGCTGGCTGCCCGCGGGCGCCCTGAAGTACGGCGAGACCTACACCGCCACCGTCACCGCCACCGGCGACGACGGCAAGCCCGCGAGCGCGACCAGCACCTTCACGACCATGGCCAAGCCGGCCAAGCAGGTCCGGATCACCAGCTTCCTGGGCGACGGGCAGGTGGTCGGCGTCGGGATGCCCCTGATCGTCAAGTTCAGCCGCGCCGTCCCCGAGAGCTACCGCGACGACGTGCAGCGCCGGATGACGGTGGCCTCCACGCCCACGCAGGAGGGCATCTGGCACTGGGTCAGCCCCACCGAGATCCGGTACCGGCCGAAGGAGTTCTGGAAGGCCGGCAGCACCATCAAGTACCGGGTCCAGGCCGGCGGTCTCCCCCTCGGCAGCGGCTGGTACGGCCGGGCCGACCTGACGGTCGACATCAAGACCGGCCCGGCGCTGATCATGACGGTCGACAACAAGACCAAGCGGATGACGGTCACCAAGGACGGCAAGGTGATCAAGACCCTGCCGGTCAGCCTCGGCAAGAAGAGCACCCCGTCGTCCAGCGGCACAATGGTGGTCATCGAGAAGCTGCGCAAGACCGTCTTCGACACCTTCGAGGAGCTGGGCCCCGAGGAGGGCTACCGCACGAAGATCGACTACGCCCAGCGGCTCACCTGGGGTGGTGAGTTCATCCACGCGGCGCCGTGGTCGGAGGGGCAGCAGGGCAGCGTCAACGTCTCGCACGGCTGCGTGAACGTGTCGATGAAGGACGGCGCCTGGCTGTTCGCCAACACCCGTATCGGTGACCCGATCACCGTCAAGGGCACCGAGCGCAAGCTCGCCAACGGCAACGGCTGGACCGACTGGAACATGAGCTGGGACGAGTACGTCAAGGGCAGCGCCCTGCCGTACGACCCGGACGCGACCGCCGACCCGAGCCCCGAGGCCACCCCCGACGACGCCGGCGAGTCCCCCAGCGCCGAGCCGACGGCCTGACGGCCATCCGGTACGACGAAGGCCCCCTCCGAGCCGGAGGGGGCCTTCGTGTGACGGGTGACTGATGGGAATTGAACCCACGACAACCGGGACCACAACCCGGTGCTCTGCCAACTGAGCTACAGCCACCATGCTCTCCGACCGGCAGGGCCGGGCGGCGCGGACTAATAATAGCCACACCCCCGCCCTTCCCGTCCACCGGGTTCCCCCGACCCCGGCGACGCCCGAACCCCGGACGGTAGATCCTGGCACGAATCGCCCCTCAAGGACCGGTTCGCACCGAGATCTCGACCAGCGACAGCCGACACGGGGGGCGGCGCCCAGACAGGGGCGGGAGGGGTACGCCCGGCGGCCGCTAGGACGAGGCGATGGTGGGGTCCGCGCCGGGGTCGCCAGCCCGCTGCAACTCCTCCTCGAACATGACGAACGTCCTCCGCCTGATGCCCTGCACTATTGCTCTTTCCGTCTCGGTGAGATAGCGACCTTCTCGCTCCTCCGCGTCGACGATCGCCTTCACCGTCTCATACAGGGCGAAGATAGGCCCCTCCCCTGACAGATAGTGTGCCCGATATTCCTCTACGTCCTGCACGAACTCCTCGGGCGAGGAGCTGAACACCTCACCACCAATCGCAAAAACGATCTTCTCAAAGAGATCGTTCCTCTCCTGCCACCCCCCGGTGCTGGAGGATAGACGCCACACACGAGCACCTCCGTCCAACGTGGCGACAATCTTGACCGGCGAGTCGTAATAGAGGTAGTAGGCAGGCAGAGCAAGCCCTGACGAAAATCTCATAGTTACCCCTTAGAGGCCTGCAACCAACGCGTCCCAGAATAGACGCTGTTCCCGCTCAAGTATGCCGTTGAACATCGCGCGCTCACGTGGCGTGAGTGGTCGCCGTTCCTGGAGGGCCAACGCGTCGAGATCGCGCCGGACCTCGTACAGGGCGTGTTCCCAGACCGCGACCCGGTCGAGACTGGCAAGATGGAGCCGAAACTCCGCCAGGTGCCCATTCGACATCCTCAACACAAGCTGCACATCACGGTAGCCGCTGTCCTGCGGATTCTGAAAACGGTCCCTATACCTGACGATGCTCACGCCCTGGTGACGCGCCAGACGCTCAAGCGCTCCATATAAATCGTCAAGGGTCGAGAATTCCACCTTGGCGCCAGCAAGGTCTAACAGGCGCGACACATCGCCCTCGTACTCAGCAATCTTGTCCTCTGCTCGCTGGCGGTCCTTGGGCTCACGTCGCCAGTTTGCCGCGCCAACCTCCCGCCCGTCCACCCGAGCAATCCAGTTGGCAAGCTCCACCAACTCGGACTGCGCCACCGAGGCCATTTCATACAGGGAATCGAGGTACTCGCCGCGGTACTTCGGGTCAGCCATCCGATTGCGGTCAAAGCCGGACTGAGCGACCACACCTGACCCAGTCTGGATCATCGCGCTGATTCGGCGATGGTTGGCGTTTAACGGAGTTGCTTTAGGTGTGGGAGATTCGTGGGCTTTCATCAGCTGCGGGCCATGCTCATTGAGTTCACGCAGGACCGACTCCAGCACCCCGATCGCCTGGCGGTGGGCGGCAAGGTGGTGCAGGGTTAGCGGGCGCGCTGTCAACGAGTCGGCCAGTTCCGGTGTCGACAGGATCAGGCGGGCCAGATCGGGGTTCGCGACGAGCTGCTTGACCAACTCCTCCGCGAGCAGCGGTTCTCCCCTGGGCGGCTCCTGCCAGGTTGCGTCGAGCATCTGCCGGACTCTCGAATCCCCGAACAACCGCGCCAGGTCCCGCGCCGCCGCATCGTCGAGTTGAGGCACCAGGCGTCGCAGCGTCGGGCCGTCCAGCACAGCCGCCACCTCGCTCGGCGCCACGCCAGCGGTGAAGACCTGATCGAGATCGGCGCTGTCGGCGACCACATCGTGCACGGACACGCCCGCCTCCAGGCGGTCAGTGCGGGCCTGCACGCGTGGCTGCCGTACTCCGTCAGCGCTGTCCTGCCCGTCATTCAGTCTCGGCGACGGTTCCGGTGAGCTCCCCGGCAACCCACCGCCGCTCTCTGCCTGGGCGGGCCCCGTCGGCTCCGGCCCCTCGAGCAGGTGGACCCGGTTGACGTACAGCTCGTCGTCGGTGGGATCGTCAGGGCCCGGCTGCCACTCGCGGCTCCTGTCCTCCGGCTCCGGCTCGACGAAGTCCCCGAACTGGCTGAACTGCCCCGGCGGCGCGCCCGGCACCGGCATGGGCCGGCCGTCCGGGTCGAGGATCAGCGCGTCGATATCCGTGACGTTGTGCCTGGCCGTCCAGCCGTCATGGGTGTAGAGCGGCATGTCCGACACGCTGCCGTTCTGGGGGTCCAGGTAGAGCACGGACCCGTTCTGGTTCAGCGCCACCCAGGCGTGCGAGCCGCCGCCCTCGTACGCGGTGATCAGGAACGCGTAGCTGCCGTGACCGCCGGCCCGCAGTTGGTCCTCGATGGTTCGGAACCCCCTGTTGACCGCCTTCCAGGCGTCCTGTGGAGACCCGCCGGGGTCGCACGCGGCCAACTGCTGGAAGCGTCCGCCGGTGACCGCCTCCACGCGGCCCGGGCCACCGATCTCACCCCCGAGGGGCCTGGTGATGTCCCCCTCCGCGTACGAGTCGAAGGTGCGGGGCGCGGAGACCCGGGGACGGCCGTGCACCCAGGTCTCGTAGAGCGACAGGGTGCAGTCCAGGCAGTTGATCGCGCGGGTGGCGTCGGCACTCGGACCACCGTCGTTGGCCAGCCTGAACCAGCCGCCCCGCCGAGGATCGGCGGTCCGGAGGAACTGTCCGGCGGCGTCGCGGGGCATCGTCCCTTCGAGGTCGGACTGGTGCAGCGCCAGCGGCGGCCGCAGGCCACCCCACTCCCCGTACCGGCGGGACCGGTCGATCGGCGGCGGGTCGTCGTCGCCTGTCAGCGCGGACGGGCCACCCGCCTCCACCGTGGCGACGACGAGGGAGGGGTCGTCGGTGTTGATCCGCGAGAAGTCGTCCCAGTTGTCGATGTCGACGACCGGCGGAGCCACCCTGCCCTCCAGGACGGCGTCGGCTAGGTCCGTCTGCCGGTAGGACTCCCGCTCCCGCTCCCGGCCGCCCAGAATGAACTCGTCGGCGGCGTGTGTACGGCCCGCCCTCGTCAGGCTGTGGGCTTGCCGGATCAGCCAGCGAGCCTGCTCAAGGTGAAGCGCGGCTGTTGCACGAAGTTCGGCCGCAGTTCCGCGGCGGCGCTTGTCCTCGAACCAGGCTCGCTGCCGCTCGAAGTAGTCCCGGTACCGGCGCCGGTCGAACGCCTCGCGGTCGGCCGCCCACTTCGCCGCCCACCACTCGGGGGAGCGCGGCAGCGGGACGGCAGAGTCGGCGGACTCCGCAGAAGGCTGGGGCGTGGCCGGTCGCGGGTTCGGGTTCAGCGCCTCGAGCTTCGGAAACCGCGGCGGCACCGGCTCGCCCCTCGGGCCGGGAACGGGCTGCCCTGCCGAACCACTCGTGCTGTGCGGAGAGATCGGCGCCGCCGCGGCCGTGTTCGGAACGGACGCCAAGGGAGGCGCCGCCGAGGAATGCACAGTCCGCGCGCCGCTGGACGCCGTGCCGGCGGACGGCCCACCGGCACCGGTTTCGGCGCCGGCGGCCGGCCCCATGCCACTGGTGCCGGTCCCGGCACTGCCGGCGACTGACGCATTGGCACCGGCGAGCGACCCCGTGCCGCCGACAGCCGCCCCGGTGCCTGCGTCCGCTCCTCGGCCCGCGAGCTGCGTGACGTCTCCTGCTGCCACCGACGAGAGAGCCGAGCGGGGAGCCTCGGTCACGGCAGGCGCCGCCTGGGTGTCGACGGCGGACAGCACCGGCGACGACTCGAACAGACGCGCGTCGACCGGCACTGACGACGCGGCGACCCCGTCCCCGACGGTCGGCCCCGACAAGGGCTGCGGGCCCCCACCGGCGTGGTCGAGCGAAGGCTTCCCGTCCACCGCCTGCGACGAGCCGAGCCCCTGGTCGGCGCCACCGACACCGGCATCCACCGCATCGGTGGGCGTCCGCTCATCGTCGCGCCCCGGCGGGCTACCGCTTCCGGACGACTCCAGCCCGGCGTACGCAGCCTCGGCGGGTCCCTGGGCCGACGGCGCCGGGGCGACGGCGGTATCCGGCGGGACGGCGAGGTCCGCCGGGGCGAGGGGCGCCCCGGCGAGGGCGGCCATCCGCGCGTCGAGCCTGGCGTGCAGCGCCACGTCGGCCTGGCCGGTGGCCGACCCGGTCGCGCCCGACGCCGCCGCCCGGGCCGCGTCCTCCAGCGAGACGAGTCCCTGGCCGGTGGCGAGGCTGGCGGCCTGCTCCGCGATCGCCTCGCCGCCCATTTCCCGGCCGAAGTGCTCGCCTATCCGCGCCGCCCGCCCGGTGGCGTGCCGGCCAAGGCCCGCCAATGGCGCCGCCGCCCCGCCGGCCGCGCCACCCAGGGCCGACATGCCGATGTCCGTCACGTCCAGGCCGTGGCGGCGACCGGTGGAGTTCTGGTACGCCTGCGTGGCGAGCGTCACCCCGGACTCCTGGGCCGCCTCCTCCAGCCCGCCGAGCGCCGCCTTCCGGGCCAGGCCCCGCATCCCGCCCTCGGCCACCTGCTTGGCGGCGCGCTCGCCCGCCTCTTTCAGCCCCTGCCTGAGCGTTTTGCGGGCCAACTGCGCCATCAGCCGCTTGAAGATCTGCTGGACGACCACACGCGTGGCGGCGATGGCGGCGCCGGCCGCGGGCGAGGCGGCCCCAACGGTGAGCACGGCCGCCACCGCGAGCGCGAGCAACTCGACGACCAGGATGCCCAGCTCGATCCAGACCTCGAGCTTCGCGCCCTCGATGTCACAGCCGCACTCCTCGACCAGCCGGCCGAGGTCGGTGCTGACGGCGAGCAGGACCGGCAGGGGCGCCTCGTCGCCCTCGGCCACCCGGCGCCAGGCCGCGTCGAACGCCTCGGCGACCGCCCCGACACCGCCGAACCCGCCGCGCACCTCGCCGACGGCGACGATCGCGTCATCGCGCGGGCCCGCCAGGGCGGCGGCCACGTCGTACCACTGGTCGGCGAGGTCCCAGACCGCGCGCTCGTTGCCCTCCGGCCATTCCACCCCGACCACCCAGTCGAGGGCCCCGTAGACCCAGCCGGGCAGTTCCCAGGGCGAGTAGTCGAGCGGATGCGGGATCGGGCTCGGCAGCAGGCTCACGGGCGTCCTCGGCGGTCGTCAGCGCCCGGCGGGCCGCTCGTCGGTGACCCGGCCGAGCCGTCCGGCGCTCCGCGCGTCCGCCTGCACGGCGTTGTCCACCGACCGCACCACGTCCGCCCCCAGGCTCTCGATCGCCCGGCCGACGCCCGACCAGGCCCGCAGCAGCGTCTCCTCGAACCCGCGGTACTGCTTCTCGAACGAGGCACCGATGTCGTCCCGACCCCACGGCCGGGCCGCGCTGGCCGCCGCGATCGCGCCGCCCACCTGGCCGTGCCGGGCCGTGAGCGCCTCGCCGGCCAGGCTCAGGTCGGCGCCGCCTCGCCGGGCGCGGCCCGGATCGAGCCAGAGCTGCCCCTCGCTCATGGCGTCACTCCCCGCGCCGCATGACGGCGTCGGCCCGCCCCAGCAGGGCGCCGAAGTCTCCGGTGCGCAGGAACTCCGCCGAGCCCGACCCGGCTGGCAGATAGCCCGCGACAAGCTCCTGGGTGGCCGCGACGGCGGCGGCGGTGGCCCGGTGCACAGTGGACGTGATTTTCCGGCTCAGCGCCTTGGCGTCCCGTTCCTGGAAGACCGACGGCTCGACGTCGACCGAGATGAGTTCGCCGCGGGCACCCACCACGGCGGTGACCTGCCCGTCGTCAGAGCGTTCGGTGACGCGCAACTGTGCGAGCCGGGTCTGGAGTTCGTCCAGTCCGGAGCGCAGCTGTCGATACTGCCCGAACACCTCGTCGAACCGGGCCCGCAGCGCCCGGTTGGCATCCCGGTCCGCCCTCTCGACCACGCCACCCTCCCGTCACCGTCAGTACGGCAGACCATACCCGGCGCCACGGATTCCGTGGGGTCCGGTAACTTCAGGCGGGTGATCGATCGTCGCCAGGCCGAACAGCTCGCCACCGTCTGGGCCCAGCGGGACTCGCAGCGCCTCGGGCACGAGTGCGTCCCGCTGGTCGAGGAGTTCGACCTGGGGTACCTGATCACATCCACTGTGGCCGCCGCGGCCGCCGTGCCGCCCGGCGATCTGCCCACCGTGGTGGTGGACAAGGAGACCGGCGAGGTCTCCAGCTGGCCGCGGCTGCCGTTCCCGGCGGTGCGCGAGATGTACCGGCGCAGCCGTCCGGCGCAGCCCGTGCCGCGCACGGTGGACCCGGCGAGCCAGTTGCTCCGCGAGGTACGCCGGCTGCCCACGCCCGGCGTCGCCGCCCACCTGACAGTCGAAGGCCGCGTGTACGTGGGCCGGGGCGCGAAGGGGGACGTCGAGCTGCGGCATCACCCGCTGGTCCGCGCCTACCTCGACACGCTGCCCCCGGGCCGCCTGGCGCGCGGCGGGGACCGGCACGCGGAGGTGATCGTAGTGTCGGACGTGCTGCACGCGTACGACCACCGCCGGGTGACCGACGGCCAGCCGCCGCTGACGCTGGACGACGCGCGGGTCCTCTTCGAGACCTCGCACCTGGAGGTTTACCGCGTACGCGAGCCGGGCGACCCGGCGGGCGGCCTGGCCGAGCGCCCCTGCGACTCCTGCGTGAACTTCCTCGTCAATTTTCACACCCTTGACTGGTCGGATCTGGCGTACACACTGGAGTCGCGTCCGGAGCCGCAGCCGCCAATCCATCGTGGCCGGTTTCCAGAGGAGGTGGGCCATGCACTAATGGCCGGCGGCTGGGAAGACACGATGTTCAATGCGGCGATGGCAGCGGGCGCCATCGAGGACACCTGCCAGGTGACTGGCCGCCTACATCGGCACCAGCCATTCGCTGCCGCGGAGGCCGCGCTCACGGCATTTCCTGCCATCCGACCCGTCCGGCGAGGACCGGGCCGCCTGGTTTGGATCAGCCGCTTCCACACCAACCCCACCTGGGCTGCACACTCCGCCGACACGTTGGCCGACTTCGGCGCAGTCATCAACACGCGCCTGTTCCCGATCGGCGCAGAGGACGGCGATAGCATCTTCGCCGTGGACGAGCAAGGGCGGGTGTTCGCGCTGGACCAGGCCGGCGAGTGGTTTCTCGGTGAGGACATCGACGCCGCCCTGACCACCCTGCTGCTCGGCCTGGCCCCGCCCCGCGTACGCGACGACGGCACCTGGTGAGTCCCGCGGTCAGAGCTCCAGGCCGGTGAGGACCATGACCCGCGGCTCGGTGTAGTCGTCCATGGCGCTGCGCAGGCCCTCGCGCCCGACGCCGCTGCCCTTCACGCCCCCGTACGGCATCTGGTCGGCCCGGTACGACGGCACGTCCCCGATGATCACTCCGCCGACCTGCAGCGCCCGGTGGGCGGCGAACGCCACGTCCAGCCGGTGGGTGAACACGCCGGCCTGCAGCCCGTACGCCGAGTCGTTGACGGCGGCGAAGGCGGCCCTGTCGCTCTCGACGGGGGCGACCACCAGTACCGGCCCGAACACCTCCTCGGCGCAGACCTTGGCGTCGGCGGGCACTCCGCTCAGTACGGTCGGCGGGTAGGTCGCGCCGTCGCGCCGCCCGCCGACCTCGATCGTGGCCCCGGCCGCCGCCGCCTCGTCGACCCACGCCTCGACGCGCTCGGCGGCCTCGACGGAAACCAGCGGCCCGACGTCGGTGTGCTCGTCGGACGGGTCGCCGCCGCGCAGCGCCTGCACGGACGCGACCAGCCGGGGCAGGAACCCGTCGTACAGCCACTCGTGCACGTACACGCGCTGGACCGCGATGCACGACTGCCCGGCCTGGTAGTTGGAGAACGTCGCGATCCGGTGCGCCGCGAACGTGAGGTCCTCGTTGGACGCCCAGTCCTCGCAGATCACCGCCGCCGCGTTGCCGCCCAGCTCCAGCGTGACGTGTTTCTCGGGCACCGACCGGCGGATGGCCGCGCCGACCGGCCCGGAGCCGGTGAACGACACCACGGGCAGCCGGGGGTCGGCGACCAGCTCGGCGGCCCGCTCGTTGGGCAGCGGCAGCACCGAGAACATGCCCTCGGGCAGGTCGGTCTCGGCCAGGATCTCGCCGAGCAGCAGCGCCGACAGGGGCGTCGCCGGGGCCGGCTTCACGACGATCGGGGCGCCGACCGCGATCGCCGGGGCGACCTTGTGCGCGACCAGGTTCAGCGGGAAGTTGAACGGCGCGATCCCCAGCACGGGGCCGCGGGGCGCCCGCCGCACGACCGCGATCCGCCCGGTCGCCGCCGGATCGGTGTCAAGGCGCTGCAGCTCGCCGGAGAACCGCCGGGCCTCCTCCGCCGCCCAGCGGAACGTGGACACCGCCCGCCCCACCTCGGCGCGCGCCCACTTGACCGGCTTGCCGTTCTCGGCGGTGATCAGCCGCGCCACCTCCTCGGCCCGCTCGGCGAGCCGCCGGGACACCTGGTCCATGGCCGCCGCGCGGGCGTGCGCGGGCAGGGCCGCGGCCTGGTCGGCCACGCCGGCCGCCGCCGCGACCGCGGCTTCGACCTGGTCGGCCGTGGCGAGGGTGGTACGCCCCACCGCCCGGCCGTCGTACGGATGGGTGACGGTCAGCTCACCCTCGCCGTGTGCGGGGCGGCCGGCGACGAAGAAGGCTCTCGGCTCCACACCTCGGCAGCGTAGACGACGCACCTCCGCACGGAAACGGTCGCTCAAGGCCTTGTCTGCCGCGAATTCGGTAGCGAAGATGGCAGTCAGATTCCGATAACCTCCGCAGACCACACCCCCGGCCATCCACGGAGACATCTGATGAGCGACCAGCAGCAGCTGCGCAACTTCGTCAACGGCGACTACGTCGACCCGGTGGACGGCGGGTACGCCGACCTGCTCGATCCGTGCACGGGCGAGGTGTTCGCCCAGGCGCCGGTCTCCGGGGCGGCGGACGTGGACGCGGCCATGCGGGCGGCGGCCGCCGCGTTCGAGACCTGGCGGGACACCACGCCGGGCGAGCGGCAGAAGGCGCTGCTGCGGATCGCCGACGCGGTCGAGGCCCGGGCGGCCGAACTGGTCGACGCCGAGGTACGCAACACGGGCAAGCCGCGCCAGCTCACGACCGAGGAGGAGCTGCCGCCGGCGGTGGACCAGTTCCGCTTCTTCGCCGGCGCGGCCCGGCTGCTGGAGGGACGCTCGGCCGGCGAGTACCTGACGGGGCACACCTCGTACGTGCGGCGGGAGCCGATCGGCGTCTGCGCCCAGGTCACCCCGTGGAACTACCCGCTGATGATGGCGGTCTGGAAGATCGCCCCGGCGCTCGCGGCGGGCAACACGGTGGTGCTCAAGCCGTCGGACACCACGCCGGTGTCGACGCTGCTGCTGGCCGAGATCGCCGCGGAGTTCCTCCCGCCGGGGGTGTTCAACGTGGTCTGCGGTGACCGGGACACCGGGCGTACCCTCGTGGCGCACCCGACCCCGCAGCTGGTGTCGATCACCGGCTCGACCCGCGCGGGCATGGAGGTCGCCTCCGCCGCCGCGCCGGACCTCAAGCGGACCCACCTGGAACTGGGCGGCAAGGCCCCGGTGGTGGTCTTCGACGACGCGGACGTGGCGGCGGCGGCCGAGGCCATCGCGGTGGGCGGCTACTTCAACGCCGGCCAGGACTGCACGGCGGCGACCCGGGTGCTCGTCGGCCCCGGCGTGCACGACGACTTCGTGGCCGCGCTCGCCGAGCAGGCCCGCACCACGCGGACGGGCGCCCCGGACGACGAGGACGTGCTGTACGGCCCGCTGAACAACGCCAAGCAGCTCGCCCGGGTCAGCGGCTTCGTCGACCGGCTCGGCGAGCACGCCCAGGTCCACACGGGCGGCTCGCGGCTCGGCGGGCGCGGCTACTTCTACGCCCCGACGGTGGTCTCGGGCGTCCGGCAGGGCGACGAGATCGTCCAGGACGAGGTGTTCGGCCCGGTCATCACGGTGCAGCGCTTCTCCGACGAGGACGAGGCGGTGCGCTGGGCCAACGGCGTCGACTACGGCCTGTCCGCCTCGGTGTGGACGCGCGACCACGGCCGGGCGATGCGGATGACCCGTCGGCTGGACTTCGGCTGCGTCTGGGTGAACACCCACATTCCGCTCGTCGCCGAGATGCCGCACGGCGGATTCAAGCACTCCGGGCACGGCAAGGATCTCTCGGTCTACAGCCTGGAGGACTACACCCGGATCAAGCACGTCATGCACAACATCGAGGGCTGACGTGTGAGCGCGAGGAGTGAGCCGCTTCTGCGAGCCCCGCAGTCTCGAACGAAAGAAGGCACAGCCCCATGAATTCGGAGGAGCTGCACAAGCGGCGGGGCGCGGCCGTCGCGCGCGGGGTCGGCAGCGTGGTGTCCGCGTACGTGGACCGGGCCGGTGGCGGGACCCTCACCGACGTCGACGGGCGGGAGTGGATCGACTTCGCCGCCGGCATCGCCGTCACCAACGTGGGCAACTCCGCGCCGCGCGTCGTCGAGGCGGTACGCGCCCAGGTCGAGCGCTTCACCCACACCTGCTTCATGGTCGCCCCGTACGAGTCGTACGTGGCGGTGTGCGAGCAGCTCAACGCGCTGACGCCGGGGGGCTTCGAGAAGCGCTCGGCGCTGTTCAACTCGGGCGCCGAGGCGGTGGAGAACGCCGTGAAGATCGCCCGGCACGCGACGGGACGGCCGGCGGTGGTGGTGTTCGACCACGCGTACCACGGCCGGACCAACCTGACCATGGCGCTGACGGCGAAGAACATGCCGTACAAGCACCGGTTCGGGCCGTTCGCCGGGGAGGTCTACCGGGTGCCTATGTCGTACCCGCTGCGCGACGGCGGCCTGTCCGGGCCGGAGGCGGCGGCGCGGGCCATCGAGACGGTCGAGAAGCAGGTCGGGGCGGAGAACGTCGCCGCGCTGCTGATCGAGCCGATCCAGGGCGAGGGCGGCTTCGTCGTACCGGCCGAGGGGTTCCTGCCGGCGCTGCGCGAGTGGGCGACGGCGGCCGGGGTGGTCTTCGTCGCCGACGAGATCCAGACGGGGTTCTGCCGGACCGGGGACTGGTTCGCCTGCGAGCACGAGGGCGTGGTGCCGGACCTGGTCACCCTGGCGAAGGGCATCGCGGGCGGCCTGCCGCTGGCCGCCGTGACGGGCCGGGCGGAGCTGATGGACGCCGTGCACGTGGGCGGCCTCGGCGGCACGTACGGCGGCAACCCGGTCGCCTGCGCGGCGGCGCTGGCCGCGATCGAGACCATGCACGAGCTGGACCTGGCCGCCGCCGCCCGCCGGATCGGGGCGACGATGCAGCCCCGGCTGCGCGCGATCGCCGCCCGCGACCCGCGCGTCGCCGAGGTACGCGGCCGGGGCGCGATGCAAGCCGTGGAGCTGGTGCAGCCGGGCACCCTCGTCCCGGACCCGGCCGCCACGGCGGCGATCTCGGCGGTCTGCCACGCCGCCGGTCTGCTCACCCTGACCTGCGGCACGTACGGGAACGTGCTGCGCTTCCTGCCCCCGCTGGTCATCTCCGACGGCGAGCTGTCCCGGGGCCTGGAGATCCTGGACGCGGCGTTCGGCTGACCCCCCGGTCAACCCGAGTTCGTGGCGCACCATGAATGCCATCCCCCGGGCCATCCATGGTGCGCCGCCCGCCGCCCGGCGGCGGGCGGAGTGGCTTGGCGGATCGGGGTGAGGTGGGTCACCATGGGCGGGAGGAGGTCTGGTGGCTGACCCGTGGCTCGCCCTGGAATTCGGTGCCGATCCGGCGGAGCGGATCGCGCTGGTCGGTGCTGCTCACGAGGCGTTCCTCGCCCGCGGTAGGGCGCCGGAGCGCGTCCGCGAGGTGGTCCGGCGGTCCTGGGAGCGGTCCGCATTACTCGACCCGGAGGCCACCGCCCCGGTCGACCTCACCGACGACGCGCTGGAGAGCTACCGGGCGGCGCACCCCCTCGCGCGGGTGCTGCCGCTCTTCCGCGACCTGCTCGGCGGCATCGCCCTCGACGGCGCGCACCTGATGGCGGTCTGCGACGCGGACGGGCGGCTGCTCTGGGTGGAGGGCCATCCGGGGGTGCTCCGGCACGCCGAGCGGATGAACTTCGTGCCCGGCGCCCGCTGGGACGAGACCCACGCCGGCACCAACGCCCCCGGCACCGCCCTCGCCGTCGACCACGGCGTGCAGATCTTCGCAACCGAGCACTTCGTCCGGCCGGTACAGCGCTGGACCTGCGCCGCCGCCCCGATCCACGACCCGGCCACCGGCCGGCTGCTCGGCGCGGTCGACATCACCGGCGGCGACCACCTGGCCAACCCGCAGAGCCTCGCCCTGGTCCGGGCCACCGCCCGGGCCGCCGAGGCGTTCCTGGCCAGCGCCGCACCGGCCGAACCCGACGTGGTGCACGTCGCCGCGCTCGGCCGCGACGAGGCGGAGCTGCGCGTGGGCGGCCGGCGCATCCGGCTCGGCCGGCGGCACAGCGAGCTGCTGGTGCTGCTGGTCGACCACCCCGAGGGGCGCACCGGCGAACAACTCGGCCTCGACCTCTACGGCGACGACCGGCTGCACCCGGTCACCCTGCGCGCCGAACTGTCCCGGCTGCGCCGGGCGCTCGGCGAGGAGCTGCTCGACTCCCGCCCGTACCGGCTGCGGCCGACCGTGCGGGCGGACTTCCACACCGTCACGGAGCTGCTGGAACGCGGTGATCCGGCGGGGGCGCTGCGGGCGTACCCCGGGCCGTTGCTGCCCGGGTCGGACGCGCCGGGAGTGGCACGCCTGCGCCGGCTGGTCGACGGGCAGCTCCGCGCGGCCGTGCTGGCCGGCGCGGACCCGGCGCTGCTCGCGGCCTGGACCGCGACGCCCGCCGGCGCCGACGATCTCACCGCCTGGCAGGCCCTGGCGCGGGCGCTGCCGCCGGGCGCGCCCCGCCGGCCGCTCGCCGTCGCGCGGGCCCGGCAGCTCGCCGAGGAGTACGACCTGCCGCGCGCAACGTCCCTGCAACGTCGCTGAAACTAACGTCCCCGCCATCCACCAGCAACGGACGGCGGAGGTACCCATGGCGCGCTACGACGCCCCCACCCACTGGCAGTCCCGCTACGACCACTTCATCGGCGGCGAGTACGTGAAGCCGCACGGCGGCCGGTACTTCGAGAACCCCAGCCCGGTGACCGGGCAGACCTTCTGCGAGGTGGCCCGGGGCACCGCCGAGGACGTCGAGAAGGCCCTCGACGCCGCGCACGGCGCGGCCGACGCCTGGGGTCGCACCTCGGTCGCCGACCGGGCGGTCATCCTCAACAGGATCGCCGACCGGATGCAGGAGAACCTGGAATCCCTCGCGGTCGCCGAGACCTGGGAGAACGGCAAGCCGGTACGGGAGACGCTGGCCGCCGACATCCCCCTCGCGATCGACCACTTCCGCTACTTCGCCGGGGCGATCCGGGCCCAGGAGGGCTCCCTCGGCGAACTCGACGACGACACCGTGGCGTACCACTTCCACGAGCCGCTCGGGGTGGTCGGGCAGATCATCCCGTGGAACTTCCCGCTGCTCATGGCGACCTGGAAGCTCGCCCCGGCCCTCGCGGCCGGCAACACGGTGGTGCTCAAGCCCGCCGAGCAGACCCCGGCCTCGATCCACTACCTGCTCTCGCTCATCGCCGACCTGCTCCCGCCGGGCGTGCTCAACGTCGTCAACGGCTTCGGCGTCGAGGCGGGCAAGCCGCTGGCCTCCTCGCCCCGGGTGGCGAAGGTGGCGTTCACCGGCGAGACCACCACCGGGCGGCTGATCATGCAGTACGCCAGCGAGAACATCAAGCCGGTCACGCTGGAACTCGGCGGCAAGAGCCCGAACATCTTCTTCGACGACGTCAGCGCCGCCCGCGACGACTTCTTCGACAAGGCCCTCGAGGGCTTCACCATGTTCGCTCTGAACCAGGGCGAGGTGTGCACCTGCCCGTCGCGGGCGCTGATCCAGCAGGGCCACTACTCCGACTTCCTCGCGGCGGCCGTGGAGCGGACGAAGGCGGTGCGCCAGGGCCACCCCCTCGACACCGAGACGATGATCGGGGCGCAGGCGTCGAACGACCAGTTGGAGAAGATCCTGTCCTACCTGGACATCGGCCGGCAGGAGGGCGCCAGGGTGCTGACCGGCGGCGAGCGGGTCGACCTGGGCGGCGAACTCTCCGGCGGGTACTACGTGCAGCCGACCGTCTTCGAGGGCGACAACTCGATGCGGATCTTCCAGGAGGAGATCTTCGGCCCGGTGGTCTCGGTGACCTCCTTCGCCGATCTGGACGACGCCGTCAAGATCGCCAACGACACCCTGTACGGCCTCGGGGCCGGCGTCTGGACCCGGGACATGAACACCGCGTACCGGGCCGGGCGGGCGATCCAGGCGGGCCGGATCTGGACCAACTGCTACCACGCCTACCCGGCGCACGCCGCGTTCGGCGGCTACAAGCAGTCCGGCATCGGCCGGGAGACCCACAAGATGATGCTGGAGCACTACCAGCAGACCAAGAACCTGCTGGTCAGCTACTCCCCGAAGAAGCTGGGCTTCTTCTGATGGGTGACCCGGTGACCCTGACCCCCGCGGCGGCCGACCTGATCCGGTCGCTGCGGGGGCAGCACGGCCCGCTCATGTTCCACCAGTCCGGCGGCTGCTGCGACGGCAGCGCCCCGATGTGCTACCCGGCCGGGGAGTTCCGCACCGGCGGCTCCGACGTCCTGCTGGCGTCGCTCGACGTCGACGGCGTCCCCGAGCCGGTCGAGTTCTGGATGTCCGGCGCCCAGTGGGAGCTGTGGAAGCACACGCGCCTGACGGTCGACGTGGTCCCCGGTCGGGGCAGCGGCTTCTCCCTCGAAGCCCCGGAGGGCGTCCGCTTCCTCATCCGCTCCCAGCTCGCCTGACCAGCCGGGGCCTCCCGCGTCGGGGCCGAACATGGGGGCCGTAACGGGTCACCGCTCCTCCATCTCCCAGGGCGAGCCGTACTCGGTTAGGAGGTCCAGGAAGGGCACCGGGGGCAGCGCCTCGGGGCCGATGACGCCGCTGGCGGACCAGGCGCCGGTGGCGAGCAGTTCCAGGGCGACCACCGGGTTGACGGCGGTCTGCCAGACCACCGCCTGGTGGCCGTACTCGCGCATCGACCACTCGTTGTCGACGACGTGGTAGAGGTAGACCTCCCGGGGCTCGCCGGTCTTCGCCCGCCCGCGGACCCAGGTGCCGGCGCAGGTCTTGCCGTGCATCCGCTCGCCGAGGGTGGCCGGGTCCGGCAGGGTGGCGGCCACCACGTCGCGCGGGGACATCCGCACGCCGCGCACGGTGACCGGCTCGGTCGAGTCCAGCCCGAGCTTGTGCAGCATCCGCAGGACCTCGATGAACTCCGCGCCGAGGCCGTACTTGAACGTGACCCGGCGGGCGTCGACCCAGCGCGGGATGAGCAGCACCTCCTCGTGCTCGACGTTGACGCACTCGACCGGCCCGATGCCGGCCGGGAAGTCGAAGACCTCCGGCTCGCTGAACGGCTCGGTGGTGAACCAGCCCCGGTCACGTTCCCAGATCACCGGCGGGTTCAGGCACTCCTCGATGGTCGTCCAGATCGAGAACGACGGGGCGAAGTCGTAGCCGTCGACGGTCAGGTTCGCGCCGTCGCGTACCCCGATCTCGTCGATCTCGGCGAACAGCTCGTCGGCGGCGTACCGGGCGAAAACGTCGGACAGGCCCGGCTCGACGCCGATGCCGAGCAGTGCGAGCCGGCCGGCCCCGGACCACTGCTCGGCCACGGCGAACTGGTCGTCGCCGAGCTTGACGCCGGCCTCCTCGTAGGGGCGCTCGGGGTGCGGGTGGGACAGGGACATGGCCATGTCGAGGTAGTTCGCCCCGGCGGCGAACGCCCCGTCGAAGACCGGCATGACGAAGCGCGGGTCGACGGCGTTGAGCACGTGGGTGATCCGGTGCGCCCGGCACAGCGCGGCGACCGCGTCGGCCGAGGACGCGTCGACGGTCGCGGCCACGAAGCGTTCGCCGTGCCCGGCGACGGCCCGCCCGGCGCGGGCGGGGTCGGCGTCGGCCACGACCATGGTCTCGAAGAACGCTCGGCGGGCGGCGATGGATACGGCGGCGGAGCCGACGCCACCGGCGCCGACGAGCAGGATACGCATCAGGAATCGAACCCCAAACCAAGACGATCGAGCGTACGGAGCCAGAGGTTGCGCCGGCCGTCGCGCGCGTCGGCGCGGGTGCGGGCCAGCGGGTGAAGGACCAGCGGGTGAGGTGGAGGCGGTACGGTACGGGCGCCGCGTCGGCGAGCGCCCGGCCGGTATGCGGGACGATCATGACGGGCCCTGTGCCCGTCGGCCGGCCGTGGTGACGGCCCGGAGGTCGGCGCGGCGGGCCCGCCGGCCACGCAGCGAGGTGAGCCCGACGAGCAGCAGGGCTATCCCGAACATCGCCGTGCCGACGACGTTGACCTGCGGCGGGATCCCCCGCTGGGCGGCACCCCAGACGTACATCGGGAACGTGACGGTGGTGCCGGAGTTGAAGTTGGTGATGATGAAGTCGTCGAAGCTGAGCGAGAACGCGAGCAGCGCGGCGGCGACGATGCCGGGCAGCACCAGCGGCAGCGTCACCCGGCGGAACGCCTGCCACGGGCCGGCGTACAGGTCCATGGCGGCCTCCTCCAGCCGCCGGTCCATCCCGGCGAGCCGCGCCTTGACCGTCACCACGACGAACGACACGCAGAACATGACGTGCGCGATGACGACGGTCCAGAAACCCTGCGGCACGCCGGCCGCGACGAACAGGGCCAGCAGCGAGGTGCCCATCACCAGTTCGGGCGTGGCCATCGGCAGGAAGATCAGCAGGTTGATCCCGGACCGCCCGGTGAACCGGTGCCGCGCCAGCGCGAACGCCATCAGCGTGCCGATGACCGTGGCGACCACGGTGGCGAGGAAGCCGATCTGCACGCTGCGCACGACCGCGGCGCACATGTCGGAGGTCGCGCAGGGGCGCCGCCAGTTGTCGAGGGTGAACTCGTTGAAGTCGTACGACAGGCGGCTCGACGGGCGGTTGAACGACAGGCCGGCCACCACGAGGATCGGCAGCGACAGGTAGCCGAGCACCAGCAGGGCCACGCCCATCACCCACCGGTCGGCCAGCCAGCGCCAGAACCTCACAGCGTCCGCCCTTCGTTCGCGACTGCGGGGCTCCGCTTCGCTGCACTCCTCGCGCTCACCGGACCTCCTCCGTGCCGGCCCGGCGCAGGTACGCGAAGACCACCGCGAGGATCGCCGCCATCAGCAGGAACGACAGCGCCGCGCCCTGCGGGTAGTCCAGCCGGACCAGGAACGCCGAGTCGATGACGTTGCCGACCATGTACTCGTTGGGAGTGCCGAGCAGCTCCGCGTTGATGTAGTCGCCGGTCGCCGGGATGAAGAACAGCAGCGTGCCGGCGATCAGGCCGGGCATCGACAGCGGCAGGGTGACCCGGCGGAACGCCTGCACCGGGCTGGCGTACAGGTCGGCCGCCGCCTCCAGCAGCCGGGGGTCGAGCCGCTCCAGGCTCGCGTACAGCGGCAGCACCAGGAACGGCAGGAAGTTGTACGTCAGGCCGAGCACCACCGCGACCGGGGTGGCGAGCAGTCGGCCGTCCGGGCCGAGCAGGTGTACGTCGCGCAGCAGCCCGACCAGCCAGCCGTTGTCGGACAGGATCGTCTTCCAGGCCAGGGTGCGGACCAGGAAGCTGGTGAACATCGGGGCGACCACCGCCACCAGCAGCAGGTTCTTCCACCGGCCGGCCTTCTGCGCTATCGCGTACGCCAGGGGGTAGCCCATCAGCAGGGCGAGCACCAGCGCCGTGGCGGCGTAGCCGAAGGAGCGGACGAAGTGCGGCCAGTACGCCTGCAGCGCGTCCGGGTAGTTGTCGAACGCCCAGGTCATGGCGTACCCGGTGGACAGCGAGCCGGCAGGGTCGTACAGGCTGGCGGCGGCGAGCTGGAGCAGCGGCAGGGCGAAGAAGAGGAACAGCCAGGCCGCGCCGGGCAGCAACAGCAGGTACGGCAGCAGCCGGTGCCGCCCGGGCCGGGGCGGCGGCGGGGGCCCGGCCGGTGGCCCCCCCGTGGTGGGTACGTGAGCCAGGGCGGTCACGACGACGCACCCACCGGCTCGTCCAGCACGGGGCTCGTGCTGTCGTCCGCGCCCGGCTCCCGGGCCAGCAGGAAGGCGTGCCGGGGGTCCCAGTGCGCCACCACGGACGCGCCGACGGCGAGCCGCCCGCCGAGCCCGCTGTTCGCCGCGAACACGGAGACCTCGCTGCCCCAGCCGGTGCGGACCAGGTACTGGGTGCTCACCCCGACGTACGAGGCGTCCGTGACGACCCCGGTGAGGTGCTGGTGTCCGCCGGGCACCTGGTCGACGGACTCGACGAGGTGCAGCTTCTCGGGGCGTACCCCCAGGTAGACCGCGCCCCGGTCGGCGCGGGCGCGGTCGGCGGGGACGGAGTAGCGCGCGCCGTGGGCGGTGACCGGCACCTCGGACCCGGCGGGGCCGGCGGCCTCGGCGGCGAGCAGGTTGGACTGGCCGAGGAAGTTCGCCACGAAGGCGCTGGCCGGGTACTCGTAGATGTCGGCCGGGGCGCCGAGCTGCTCGATCCGCCCGGCGTTCATCACCGCGACCGTGTCGGCCATGGTCATGGCCTCCTCCTGATCGTGGGTGACGTGCACGAACGTGATGCCGACCTCGGTCTGGATGCGCTTCAGCTCGATCTGCATCTGCCGGCGCAGCTTCAGGTCGAGCGCGCCGAGCGGCTCGTCGAGCAGGAGCACCTGCGGATGGTTGATCAGGGCGCGGGCCAGCGCCACCCGCTGCTGCTGTCCGCCGGAGAGCTGGGCGGGGCGGCGGCGGCCGTACCCGTCGAGCTGCACCAGCGACAGCATCCGCCGCACCTGGTCGTCGACCTCGCGGATGCCGCGCCGGCGCAGCCCGAACGCCACGTTCTCGTGGACGTCGAGGTGCGGGAACAGCGCGTAGCTCTGGAAGACGGTGTTGACGGGGCGCTTGTACGGGCGTAGCCGGGCGATGTCCCGGTCGCCGAGCAGCACCTGGCCGCGCGTCGGCTGTTCCAGTCCGGCGATCATGCGCAGGGTGGTGGTCTTGCCGCAGCCGGACGCCCCGAGCAGGGCGAAGAACGAGCCCTGCGGGATGGTGAGGCTGAGGTCGTCGACCGCGGTGAAGACCCCGAACGTCTTCGTCAGGCCGACCAGCCGCAGGTCGCCGGCCGGAGCTTCGTCGCCCATCTCGATCACGCCCCGATGACCTGCTGGAACTTCGACTCGTACTCGCGCTCCTGCTTCTCGTCCAGGGTCATGAACACCTTGGACCGCGACAGCATGGCCTCGTCCGGGAAGATCAGCGGGTTGGCGGCCAGCTCCGGGTCGATCTTCTCCATCTCGGCCCGGGCGCCCTTCACGGGGCAGATGTAGTTGACGTACGCGGCGAGCTGCGCGGCCACCGCCGGCTCGTAGTAGTGGTTGATCAGCTGCTCGGCGTTCGCCTTGTGGGTGGCCTTGTTCGGCACCATCATGTTGTCGCTGAACAGCATCACGCCCGAGTCCGGCGAGACGAACCGGATCTTCTCGTTCTCGCCGGAGAGCTGGATGACGTCGCCGGACCAGCACACGCACGCGGCGATGTCGCCCTTGGCCAGGTCGGGGGCGTAGTCGTTGCCGGTGAACTTGCGGATCTGGCCGGAGTCGACGGCCTTCTTGAGCTTGTTGAGGGCGTCGTCGAACTGGGCGGCGGTGAAGTTCGCCGGGTCGTGGCCGTTCGACTGGAGCAGCAGGCCCATCGTGTCGCGCATCTCGGACAGCGCGGTGACCTTGCCCTTGAGGTCGGGGCGGGTCAGCAGTTCGTCGACTGTGCGGATCTCCTTGGTGACGCTGCCGTTGTACGCGAGCCCGGCCAGGCCGGACTGCCACGGAATGGAGATCCGGTTGTCCGGGTCGAAGGAGCGGTCGAGCAGCGACGGCAACATGTTGGCCGCCACGTTCGGGATCTTCGCCGGGTCGAGCTTCTGGATCCAGCCGAGCCGGATCATCCGGGCGGCCATCCAGTCGGTCAGCACCACGATGTCCCGGCCGGTGCCCTGACAGGCGGCGAGCTGGTTCTGCACCTTGCCGAAGAACTCGTTGTTGTCGTTGATGTCCTCGGTGTACGTCACCTGGATGCCGCTCTTCGCGACGAACGCGTCCAGCGTCGGGCGCTTCGACTCGTCGGACTCGTCCACGTCCATGTACTGCGGCCAGTTCGAGAACGCGAGCTTCTTCTCCGTGCCGGAGAGGTCTTCGCTGACGCAGCCGGCCTCGGTCTGCTTGGCGCCCTTGGTGCCGCAGCCGGCGAGCACGCCTGCGGTGGCGAGCATCGCGGCCGATCCGAGGGTGCCGGTGAGCAGACCACGCCGGGTGAGAGGCCGGAGGGGACTACGCATGTGACGACTCCTGTGGGCTCGTCGTCGGCGGGCGGGACGGGGGTGGCCCGACGGCGGAGGGTCTTCAGGCGATGGAGGACTGATCCTGACATGCGCTGACGTGCCGTACAAGGGATTCCGTTGCGGGGTTAGCCATGCGCGACGAAATACGCCAGACTGCGCGGGGGCAATGCGATCCCTGGGTGGAATCGGACAACGGGAGCGGCGATGGGCATCCGGCAGCAGGAGAACGGCAACGGGGGGCGGCGCGTCGCCGTTCGTGAGGGTGCCAGTCACGCCCTGCTGGACGACGTGGCCAAGCAGATCATCGAGCAGCTTCAGGAGGACGGCCGGCGACCGTACGCGACGATCGGCAAGGCGGTCGGTCTGTCCGAGGCGGCGGTACGCCAGCGGGTGCAGCGACTGCTCGACGCCGGGGTGATGCAGATCGTCGCGGTCACCGATCCGCTCCAGCTCGGCTTCCCCCGGCAGGCAATGATCGGCCTGCGTACCGACGGCGACCTGGAGGCGGTGGCCGACCGGCTCGCGGTGTTCGATGAGGTCGACTATGTGTTGATCACCGCCGGCTCGTTCGACCTGCTGGCGGAGGTGGTCTGCCGCAACGACGCGCACCTGCTGGAGATCCTGCAACGGCTGCGCGCCGTCGAGGGCGTGCTCTCCACGGAGGCGTTCGTCTACCTCAAGCTGCGCAAGCAGACGTACAGCTGGGGCACGGCCTGAGCCGACCCTCGGAACGGGTCAGGCGTGCGGCCGGCGGCGGGCGAGGTCGACGAAGTCGCGCCAGGCGGCCGGGGCGAAGCGCAGGGTGCCGCCGTCGCGGTCCTTGCTGTCGCGCACCAGCACCCGGCCCGGCAGGTTGTCGGCCACCTCGACGCAGTCACCGCCGTTGTTGCTGCTGCGGGTGGCGGTGCGCCAGCGGGCCTCGGTCAGCTCCATGTTTTCGCTACTTCCCTGATCAGCTCGATCGACCGGCGGCGGGGCAGCGCCTCGCCGGTGACGCTCTCCCACCTGCGCCCCAGGTTAGCAATGTCGACCGGGTCGCTCACGATGTCGCCGCGGAGCTGGTTGTCGAGATACGCCAATTCCGTCCCGTCGGGGGGCGAGAACGAACGGCCCGGCGAGCCCGGTGTGCCACGGGGTCTCGGCGGGGATCACCCGGACCTGGACGTGCTCCAGCTCGACCAGCGTGGCGAGGTGGGCGAGCTGGCCGGCCATCACCGCCCGGTCGCCGGCCACCCGGCGCAGCACCACCTCGTCGATCACCGCGACGAGCTGCGGCGGAGCCTCTGTGGACAGAACCGCCTGCCGGCCGAGCCGGCCGGCCACGATCTCCTCCACCTCGGCCGGCGGCACCAGGCCGCCGGTGCCCAGCACCGCCCGGGCGTACGCCTCGGTCTGGAGCAGGCCCGGCACGAGCAGCGACTGGTACGACCGGATCGAGATGGCGGCCTGCTCCAGCTCGGGCCACGGCCGGAACCAGGGCCGGTCCCGGCGGCGGTACGGCTCGGGCCACAGCTCGGCCGCCTCCTTGCCGAGCACGGCGGCGACCGCGGCCCGCGTGCGGGCGTGCGGGATCCGCCCCGACGCCACCCACCGGCCCGCCGTCTTCGGGTCCACGTGGACCTTCTGCGCCAGCGACTCGGCCGTCTCGCCCTTGGCGGCCATCGCCACCCGCAGCGCCTCGGTCGCCATCGGACCTCCCGTCGCGGCTGCTCGTGGTGGGCACGATAGCGACGCTTCGTGTTCGTGGCGGCCCCGAAAGGGCAGGTGGCGGCGGGATTTCTCGGGCGCGTTCGAGCTGCGCGCAAGGTGTCGGGAAAGGCCCTGGCAATGTCCCCCGCCGCGCCCCGGTTGCCCCCGCCGCTCGCCTGTGGCAAAGCCGGCTCGCGGCAGGTTCCGGCGACGGCGGGTCCGGACGGCAGCGGGTCCGGGCGGCAGCGGGTCCGGACGGCAGAGGGAAACCTTTTCCGCCCCCTGTGGAGCTGCCCCGTTTGTGCTACCAGCCGGGACGAGCCGTGCCACGTGGCACCCCGGTGTCCGGGCCGACCGTCGGGTGCCCGGACCGGCGCACGCCCGCTCCAGGGCATCGGGACCGCTCGCCGCCGACGGGCGCCGACTCGGGCCACCGGGGCACAGTCCGCCGGCACCGCGTGCCGATGCAGGCCAACGGGCAGCGGTCAGGCCGGAGGCGAGGCGCAGCCGCGCCGGGGCCGGAGGCGAGGCGCAGCCGCGCCGGGGCCGGAGGCGAGGCGCAGCCGCGCCGGGGCGGGCCGACGGGGGCGGTAGCACAGACGGGGCAGCTCCAGAGCGTCCGCAGCCACCCCTGCGCCCCGCCGCGACGCGCCGTACGGCGGGGCCTCCACGAGCAGGCCCATCGATGCGGAATCCGTTGCCATAAACGCAAGCACTCGCTGATTCCGTTGCCGTAAGCGGCAAGCACCACCGATAGCACTTGATTTTCCCCGTACTGCTGTGCGATAACCGTGGGCAGAGCGGCCGGTGTCACCCCTGACCGGCCCGAGACCGATGGGGCTGACATGGCCAACGCCACCGACCACCTCTGGATGCACTTCACCCGGATGGCCAGCTACTCCGGCGGCGAGGTGCCGACCATCGTCCGCGGCGAGGGCGCGTACGTCTGGGACGCCCAGGGCCGGCGCTACCTGGACGGGCTCGCCGGGCTCTTCGTCGTCAACGCCGGGCACGGCCGCACCGAACTGGCCGAGGCGGCCGCCAAGCAGGGCGCCGAGCTGGCGTACTTCCCGCTCTGGTCGTACGCCCACCCGAAGGCCGTCGAGCTGGCCGAGAAGGTGGCGTCGTTGGCCCCGGGCGACCTGAACCGGGTCTTCTTCACCACCGGCGGCTCGGAGGCCGTCGAGTCGGCGTGGAAGCTGGCCCGGGCGTACTTCAAGCGCGTCGGCAAGCCCACCAAGTTCAAGGTGGTCAGCCGGTACATCGCGTACCACGGCACCTCGATGGGGGCGCTGTCGATCACCGGGCTGCCGGGCATCAAGACCGACTTCGAGCCGCTGGTGCCCGGCGCGGTGAAGGTGCCGAACACGAACTTCTACCGGGCCCCGGAACACGGCGACTCGCCCGAGGCGTTCGGCCGCTGGGCCGCCGACGAGATCGGCCGCGCCATCGAGCGGGAGGGGCCGGACACCGTCGCGGCGGTGTTCCTGGAGCCGGTGCAGAACTCCGGCGGCTGCTTCCCGCCGCCACCGGGCTACTTCGAGCGGGTACGCGAGATCTGCGACGCGTACGACGTGCTGCTCGTCTCCGACGAGGTGATCTGCTCCTGGGGCCGGCTCGGCGAGTACTTCGGCGCGACCCGGTACGGCTACCAGCCCGACATCATCACCACCGCCAAGGGCATCACCTCCGGGTACGCCCCGCTCGGCGCGATGATCGCCAGCGACCGGCTGATCGAACCGTTCCTCACCGAGACGGGCATGTTCGCCCACGGGGTGACCTTCGGCGGCCACCCGGTCTCCTGCGCGGTGGCCCTGGCCAACCTGGAGGTGTTCGCCCGGGAGGACCTGCTCGGGCACGTCCGCGCCAACGAGGACGCGTTCCGGTCCACCCTGGAGAAGCTGCGCGACCTGCCGATCGTCGGCGACGTCCGGGGCGACGGGTACTTCTACGGCATCGAACTGGTCAAGGACAAGACGACGCGGCAGACGTTCGACGAGGCCGAGTCCGAGCGGCTGTTACGCGGGTTCCTCTCCACGGCCCTGTTCCAGGGCGGGCTGTACTGCCGGGCCGACGACCGGGGCGACCCGGTGGTGCAGCTCGCCCCGCCGCTGATCGCCGAGCAGCAACAGTTCGACGAGATGGAGCAGATCCTGCGCGCGGTGCTCACCGAGGCGTGGGCCCGGCTGTAGCGACAGGCCGCCGATGCGCTACCGGGACCTGTCGTACTGGCTGTCCAGCCTGGACGAGCGCCTGACGCCGCGCCCGCCGCTGCCCGGCGCCGCCGACGCCGACGCTCCGCCGACGCCGACGCTCCGCCGACGCTCCGCCGACCGGGCGGAGCGGCGCACCGGCCGCCCGTCCCGCCGGGCCGCACTCTTCGCCCGCTACCTGAGCCACTGACCCTTCGTCGCCCGCTCCTGCGGCGTCTCGTTGGTCGGGGGGATGACGCGCAGGTGGCCCCGGCGGCCCGTCTGGGGGTGCTGCGGGACGGCCTCGTCGTCCGGCGGGCGCGGGGGCGCGGGGCGGGCGGCCTCGCGAACCGCCTCGGCGAGCGCGACCAGGTCGTCGGTGGTGGGCGGCGGGGGCTCGAACTCACCCTCGTGGCGCACCACGTTCCAGCCCCGGGGGGCCGTCAGGCTCCGGGCGTGGGGTTCGCAGAGGTCGTACGTGTGCGGCTCGGCGAAGGCCGCGAGCGGCCCGACGACCGCCGTCGACTCGTTGTAGACATAGGTCAATGTGGCGACCGCTTGCCGGGGGCAGCCATTTCGGGAGCAGCGCCGTGGTGACCTCACGGCGGGAGGGTATCTCCAATACCGGGTCCGGCGCACCGGTTCGCGTTGCGACACGCCCATCGCGGAGATCACAATTCGCAGCATCCGACGGGAGGGTGGCGGCCCCGCCGCGCCGGCGCGCCGCGCGACCGGCACAGCCGCTGGCCGGGCGGCGACGGGGGCTACCCTGTGCTGCATGACGAGTCCGGAACACCGCCGCCCCGGCGCCGGCCGGCGCGCCCACCGCGACCGGCACGGGCGGGGCCTGCGCGGACGGCTGGTCCCGGCGACCGTGCCGCTGGCCCGGACCAAGGCCGAGGTCTTCGACGACCTGGTGCTGGACACCGTCGAGTCGCTGGAGCGGCGGTTCGCCAAGGAACTGGCCGGCGTCGAGTTCGCGGTGGAGGACGTGCCACCGGACCTGAACGTGTACGACTCCGACGTGCTGGAGGACGGCGAGGTGCCGCTCGCCCGGCTGCTTCCGGGGCGGCCCGGCCGGCAGGAGGTGCCGCCGCGGATCGTGCTCTACCGACGGCCGCTGGAGTTCCGCGCCATGGACCGGGAGGACCTGGCCGACCTGGTCCACGACGTGATCATCGAGCAGGTGGCGAACCTGCTCGGGGTCGACCCGGACGAGTTGGCCTGAGGCCGCCGGGCCGGCGTGCCACTCCCGTTCGGGGCCGGCGTGTTGATCCAGGCCGGCGTGCCCGGCGGTCCCCCAACCGCCTGGGCCGGACGGCCGGTCACCGCCCGAAAGCCGGCTGCCCGGGCCGGGCGGCCCCCACCGCCGCGGCCCGGGGAACGCTCAGGCGGCCCGCCGCTTTAGCTTGCGCCGCTCCCGCTCCGAGAGCCCGCCCCAGATCCCGAACCGCTCGTCGTGGCCGAGAGCGTATTCCAGGCATTCGGTCTTGACCTCGCAACGCGAGCAGATCCGCTTCGCCTCGCGGGTCGAGCCGCCCTTCTCGGGGAAGAACGCCTCCGGATCGGTCTGGGAGCAGAGTGCCTGCTCCTGCCACTCCGGCGCGTTTCCGAGCAGGTCGGCCACCTCAAGCTGGCCGTCCATCTAAAGATGCCTCCTTGTCGCGCACCGGCGTCGTCGCCGCTGCAACCCCCCACGCGAAAGGCGTGCTTGTCCGTCCGGTCCGAATTTGTTGCGTTCCGCGCGAACAACCCCATTCAAATTACACGTGTGTAATCCGTGCGCCGTCAAGCCGAACTTGATAATGGAGTCGCCCTCCCGACACGCCACGGACGACCACTCCGGCCGCCCGGCCTCGCAACCTGCCATATCGATTCAGACCCCGGACGAGTAACGCCCTCCCCGGCGAGTTGCCCGACTTTTTGTCGCGGCGGGTCGCCGACCGACGCCGCCGGACGCGCCGGCGACGGCCCCGCCGGAGGGCACCCACCGCCATGCTGATCTTGGTGGGACAGGTTAACGCGACTTGACCGCGACCGCCCGCCGACGCGGAGGCGGAGCGAGCGCCCGGCCCACATAGTGGACGGAACGCCACAGCCAGGCCGGCCGCGGGCGCGGCGCGACCGGCCGCGGCGCTGGTCGATCGGGGGAGCGGCGACTGCCCCGCCGGCCACGGAAAACGACCCCGCCGTTTTCGTGGGCCGTCCCACCAGACGGTATGGACGCCCACCCCGCTGACCTTGGTCTCCCGGCGATCCGTGGCCGTCCGACACGGACGGTCGCGGGGCGGGACCGCCCGAGCCGGGGCCGCCTTGCCGGGGCGGCGGACCGGGGTGGCCGGCGACGATCTCGCCTCGACTCGCCCGACGGCGGTACGGCGCGCGAGGCGGAAGGTACGACGCTACGCGCGGACATCCCCGTACGCGGTCGTGCGCCTGCGGGCCGGCCGCCCGGCCGCCGCCGCGATCGCCCGCAACTGCTCCTCGGTACGCGCCGAGCCGTTGCCCGAGCCGGCCATCCGGGAGATCGTCTCCTCCATCAGGGTGCCGCCGAGGTCGTTGCAGCCGCCGCCGAGCATCGCCACGGTGCCCGCGTCGCCCAGCTTCACCCAGGAGCACTGAATGTTGTCGATCCGCCCGTGCAGCAGCAGCCGGGCCATCGCGTGCACCACCCGGTTCTCCCGCCACGTCGGCCCCGGCCGGGCGATGCCGGCGAGGTAGATCGGGGCGTTGGTGTGCACGAACGGCAGCGCCACGAACTCGGTGAACCCGCCCGTGCGGTCCTGCACCCCCGCCAGCACCCGGAAGTGGGCCAGCCACTGCCCGGGGTGGTCGACGTGGCCGTACATCATGGTGGAGCTGGACCGGATGCCCAGCTCGTGGGCCGTGCCGACCACCTCGACCCAGGCGGCGGTCGGCAACTTGCCCTTGGTGAGCACCCAGCGCACCTCGTCGTCGAGGATCTCGGCGGCAGTGCCCGGGATGGTGTCCAGGCCGGCGTCGCGCAGCGCCGTCAGCCACTCCCGGACCGACACCCCCGCCTTCGCCGCCGCCGTCGCGATCTCCATGGGCGAGAACGCGTGCACGTGCATCCCCGGCACCCGGACCTTGATCGCCCGGATCAGGTCGGCGTACCCGGTGACCGGCAACTTCGGGTCGATGCCGCCCTGGAGGCAGACCTCCGTCGCGCCGGCCGCCCACGCCTCCTCGGCCCGGTCGGCGACCTGGTCCACGGAGAGCCGGTACGCGTCGGCGTCCCGCTCCCGCTGCGCGAACGCGCAGAACCGGCAGCCGACGTAGCAGACGTTGCTGAAGTTGATGTTGCGGTTGACCACGTAGGTGACGTCGTCGCCGACGACGTCGCGGCGAACGTCGTCGGCGATCCGGCAGAGCCGATCCAGCGCGGGACCGTCGGCGGCGAACAGGGCCAGCGCGGCGTCGGCGTGGCGCGGTTCGAGCAGCGCCGCCGGGTCGTCGGCGGCCAGCCGCAGCCCGGTACGCAGGTCCGGGTCCCCGACGCCCGCCGACGCCCCGGCCGGCGCCGCGCCCGGCCGGCGTCCCCGCCGGACGCGGCCGCGCGGTCGACGCCTCCGGCCGCCGCGCCCGCCCGGTCGACGCCCGACCCGGTCGCCCGGCTGGCGTCGGCCTGGGCGGCGACCTCCGACCAGTCGCCGTAGACGCTGTCGAAGTCGCCCCGGCGGTCCCCGGTGCGACCAGTCGTGTCGATGGTGGCGTGCAGGTCCGTCCGGCCGCCGAAGACCTCCTCCGGCTCCTGCCAGGGGCGGCCCACCGGGCGGGCCGCCTCGACGGCGAGGCCCGTCTCCGGGTCGGCGAGCGCGCTGACGTGCGGCAGCACGCGCGGGTCCAGCCACGGGTCACCGGCCCGGACGTACTCGGGGTAGACCGTCAGCCGCTCGCGCAGGGTGAAGCCGGCCTTCGCGGTGTGCCGCGCCAGCTCCTCCAACCGGGGCCAGGGACGCTCCGGGTTGACGTGGTCCGGGGTCACCGGCGATACGCCGCCCCAGTCGTCGATGCCGGCGCGCAGCAGCAGGTCGTACTCGCCCGCGATGAGGTTCGGCGGGGCCTGGATGCGGGCCCGCGGGCCGAGCAGCACCCGGGCCACCGCCACGGTGGCGGCGAGGTCGTGCAGCTCCGCGTCGGGCATGCCGCGCATAGCGGTGTCGGGCTTGGCGCGGAAGTTCTGCACGATCACCTCCTGGAGGTGGCCGTACCCGCGCTGGGCCCGCCGGATCGCGAAGATCGCGTCGACCCGCTCGGCGTGGGTCTCCCCGATGCCGATCAGGATGCCGGTGGTGAACGGCACCCCCACCCGGCCGGCGTCGTCGAGGACGCGCAGCCGGACGGCCGGCTCCTTGTCGGGCGAGCCGAAGTGCGGGCCGCCGGGGGTCGACCAGAGCCGGGTCGCCGTGGTCTCCAGCATCATCCCCATGCTCGGCGCGACGGGCTTGAGGCGCTGCAGCTCCGACCAGGAGAGCACCCCGGGGTTCAGGTGCGGCAGCAGGCCGGTCTCCTCCAGCACCGCCACCGCGCAGGCGCGCAGATAGTCCAGGGTGGAGTCGTAGCCGCGCGCTTCCAGCCACTCCCGGGCCGCCGGCCAGCGCTCCTCGGGCCGGTCGCCGAGGGTGAACAGCGCCTCCTTGCAGCCCTGGGCTGCTCCCTCGCGGGCGATCGCCAGCACCTCGTCCCGGTCGAGGAAGGCGGCCGGGAGCCGGTGCGGCACCGTGGCGAACGTGCAGTAGTGGCAGCGGTCCCGGCAGAGCCGGGTCAGCGGGATGAAGACCTTCTTGGAGAAGGTGACCACTCCGGGCCGGCCGGCCTCGCGCAGGCCTGCGTCGCGGATCTCGCCGGCCACCCGGAGCAGCTCGTCCAGGGCGTCGCCCCGGGCGGTGAGCAGAGCGGCGGCCTCGTCGACGTCCAGCGCCCGGCCGGACGCGGCCCGGCGCAGCGCCCGGTCCACGCTCGCCGCGGTGGGGCCGGACCCGGTGTGATCAACCATCCGCCCAGCCTATGCGCTGTGCCGGCCGTCCCGGCCCGCGCCCTACGGGAAGCGCGGCCGGGCGCGTCCGACCCGGGCGGCCGGGACGGACGTACCCGGGCGGGGCGGCGGGTCAGTGGGACTGGTTCGGGTCGTCCCGGTTGAACGGCTGGGTGCGGTCGCTGTCGTCGCCCGGGCGCCCGGCGGCCTGACCCGGCTCGGTGAGCTGGCGCGGGATGGCCTGGGTCGGCTCGGCCGACGGCGGCTGCCCGAACGGCGGCGCCGGCTGCGCCGGCACGAACGGCGGGACGGACTGCGGGGCGCGGACTGCGGGGGCGTGAACGGCGGGGCCGACTGCGGGGGCGTGAACGGCCGCGTCGGCTGCGGTGCCGCGGACGGCGGTGCCGACTGCGGCGCGGCCGGGTACGGGGGCGCCGACGACGGGGCCGGCTGGCCGTACTGGCCGACGACCGGGCCGGGCTGGCCGACGACCGGGTACCCGCCGGGCTGGGGCGGAACGGACCAGCCGGTGGGCTGCCCGGGGGCGGTCCACCCGCCCTGCGGACCCGGCTGGCCGGCGGGCTGCTGCGGCCAGCCCGGCTGCGGCTGGCCGTACACGCCGGGCTGCGGCTTGGGCTTCGGCGTGTAGTAGAGGCCGCGCCAGACCTTGTAGACAAGGAAGGCCCCGGCCGCGAAGATCGCCAGCACGGCCAGGCTGGTCAGCAGGCTGAGGAACGCGTCGAGCACCTCCCCGTCCGTCAGCCGGCCGACGGTCGAGACCAGGAAGGTGAGCCCGCCGAAGAGTGCGCCGACGGCGAACTCGCCGAGCGCCACCTGGGTGATCAGCTTCGCCCGCGGCGCCACCGGGGCCAGGTGCGTGGCGAGCAGCACAGCCAGCAGGGGCAGGCCGGCGTTCTCCACTCCCACGAACGAGAAGAAGGTGGTGGCCGCCCGGGTCGTGAAGGTCATGTTCCCGGTCGGGTCCAGCAGCCGGACCAGGGCGGTGAAGAGCAGCACGGCGTTCGCGCCGAGCAGGACGAGCGCGATCAGTTCGCGCAGGGGCCTGGTGAGCTGGGCGGCCGGCGTGGCGGCGTGGGAGGCGGGCGCCGCGTCCGGCGACGCGGGCTCGGCTGGGCTGGTCACGAACTCCCCCTTGATGGCGTTGTCGGACGGTTTGCCGACGTGAGCCTAGTCTCCCGGGCCACCGCCGCCCCGGCGGCGTCGGGTGGGGAAGGATGGACGCCATGCGCATCGTGGTTCTGGCCGGCGGCATCGGTGGCGCCCGGTTCCTGCTCGGCGTCCGGGCGTACGCCCGTCAGGTGGGGGCCGAGGTGACCGCGGTGGTCAACGTCGGCGACGACCTGTACCTGCACGGCCTCAAGGTCTGCCCCGACCTGGACAGCGTCATGTACACGCTGGGCGGCGGCGCCGACCCGGAGCGGGGCTGGGGCCGGGCCGGGGAGACGTGGACGGTGAAGTCGGAGCTGGCCGCGTACGGCGCGGAGCCGACCTGGTTCGGCCTGGGCGACCGGGACATCGCCACCCACCTGGTCCGCACCACCATGCTCAGCGGCGGGTACCCGCTGTCGGCGGTCACCGAGGCGCTGGCCACCCGCTGGCAGCCCGGCGTACGCCTGCTGCCGGCGACCGACGACCGGCTGGAGACGCACGCCGTGGTGAGCGACCCGGACGGCGACGGGGCCCAGCGGGCGATCCACTTCCAGGAGTGGTGGGTGCGCCACCGGGCCGACATACCCACCCACCGGTTCGTCTTCGTCGGCGCGGAGAACGCGAAGCCCGCCCCCGGGGTGCTGGAGGCGGTCGGCGCGGCCGACGTGCTGCTGCTGGCCCCGAGCAACCCGGTCGTCAGCATCGCGCCGATACTGGCCGTGCCGGGGCTGCGCGAGGCGGTCGTGGACGGGTCGGCCCCGGTCGTGGGGGTCTCCCCGATCATCGGCGGGGCGGCGGTGCGCGGCATGGCCGACCGCTGCCTGGCGGTGCTCGGTGTGGAGTGCAGCGCCGCCGGGGTGGGCGGGCTCTACGGCGGCCGGGCGGCAGGCGGGTTGCTGGACGGCTGGCTGGTGGCCCCCGAGGACGAGGAGACGGTGGTGCCGGACGTGACGGTACGGGCGGTGCCGCTGCGGATGACGGACGAGTCGGCGACGGCGGCGATGGTCCGCGCCGCATTGGAGCTGATGTGAGGCTGGAGATCCGGCCGGTGCTCGGCATCGGCGACGTGACCGAGGGCGACGACCTGGCCGCCCTGATCGCCACCGCCGCGCCCTGGCTGCGCGACGGCGACGTGCTCGTGGTGACCAGCAAGATCGTGTCGAAGGCGGAGGGCCGGCTGGTCGACGTGCCGGCCGACGGCCCGGAGCGGCTCGCCGCCCGGGACGAGGTGCTGGCCGCCGAGACCGCCCGGGTCGTGGCCACCCGGGGGGCGACCCGGATCGTGCAGACCCACCACGGCTTCGTGCTGGCCTCCGCCGGCATCGACGCCTCGAACGTGGACAAGACCCGGCTGGTGCTGCTGCCCGAGGACCCGGACGCCTCGGCCCGGGCCCTGCGGGCCGCGCTGCGCGAGCGCTACGCCCTGGACGTCGCGGTGATCGTCAGCGACACGATGGGCCGCCCGTGGCGCAACGGGCTGACCGACGTCGCGCTCGGGGTGGCCGGCATGCCGGCGATGCGCGACCACCGGGGCGAGGTCGACCCGTACGGCAACGAGCTGCAGCTCACCCAGATGGCGGTCGTGGACGAGTTGGCAGGCGCGGGCGAGCTGGTCAAGGGCAAGTGCGACCAGGTGCCCGTCGCGGTGGTCCGCGGGTACCTCGCAGCCACCGGCCCGGAGGAAGGCTCCGGCGCGGCCGTTCTGGTCCGCGACGCGGAGCTGGATCTCTTCTCGCTCGGCACGGCCGAGGCGCGGGCGGCCGGGCTGGCCGCCGCCGCGGTGCTGCCCGACGGTCCGGCCGACACCCCGGCCGACACCCCGGCCGACCCGGCGGCGGTGGCCCGGGCGATCGCCGCCGTGGCCGACGTGGTCGCCCCCGGCACGGTCCTCACCCACGTCACCGACGACGAGGTACGCGCCGCGCTGGTCGCCACCGTTCCCGGCTGGCCGGAGCGGGCCACCGGCCTGGTGCTCGGCGAGCCGGCGGCCCCGGTCGACCCCGCCGGACTGGTGCGCCTCGGCGCCGACCTGCAGCGGCTGCGCGCCGCGCTGGCGGCCGAGGGCGTCGCGTCGGCGCTGCTGCCGCCGCCCACCGGCAGCACGGCCAGCGCCTGCCTGGCGATCTGACGGCCGGCCCGGGCCTCCGGCGCCCCCTGTTGGCGCGGTGCCGCGCCGTTCGCCCGGGCGCTCAGGGCCCCGGGCGCCCTGCCCGGGGGCTCACTGTCAGGCGGCGTCGAGGACGGCGCGGCCCAGCGGCGTGAGCGTGTGCAGCACGCGGTTGCGTTCCCGCTGGCTGACCAGCAGGCCGGCGTTGCGCAGCACGGTGGTGTGCTGGCTGGCCGCGGCAGGCGAGATGCCCAGGCGGCGGGCGACCTCACCCGTGGTGCAGCCCCCGTCGGCGACCTCCAGGACGGCGGCCCGGGTCCGGCCGAGCAGTGCGGCCAACGCCTCCCGGGCGGGCGGTGCCGCCCGGCCGCCGTCGCCCGGCGGGACGAGGCCGCCCAGCCGGTCCACCGGATAGACCAGCACCTGCGGCAGGGCCGGGTCGAGCAGCGCCACCGGCGTGCTCGCGCAGAAGAAGGACGGCACGAGCAGCAGTCCCCGCCCGTCCAGGTGCAGCTCCCGGCTGTCCGGGTAGCCGTGGACCTCCAGCACCCCCGCCTCCCAGCGGGCGTGCGGGCGGAGGCTGGTCAGCAGCCCCTCGACGCCCCCGTCCAGCAGCGCCCGGGCCCGGCGCGTCCGGTCCGCCTCGACGGCCGCCTGGATGCGCGGCCAGTACGGCGTCAGCGCCAGCGTCCGGTAGTGCTCCATCGACTCGGTCAGGTGCCGCAGCACCTCGCTCTCCCCCCGGGCCAGCCCGGCCGCGCAGCCGGGCAGCGGGTGCTCCGCGGCCAGCAGGCTCAGATCGCGGCGCAGCCGCGGCACCGGCGTGCTCCGGATCGCGTCCAGGCCGGCCTCCGGGCCCTGCGCGCTCTGCTGCGGGGTGAGAAAGTCGGGAAAGTATCCCCGGTTCGGGTTCAGCGCGAAGAGCAGCCGGAGCTGGTCCCGGTCCACCTGCTGGCGCAGTTCCCGGGTGACCCCCCGGCGCCAGCCGGAGGTCAGCGGGTCGTGGCTGGGCAGGCCGAGCAGGTGGACGCTGAGGACGAGTTCCCAGAGCGGATCGGCCCCCGGGGCCACCCGGGTGCGGAGGAGGTCGTCGGCGGAAAAGTGAATCTTCAGCATGGAGCGCTCCCGTGCCGCGGCAGAAGGCGTGCCCACTGACCGTTTGCACTGTACCCGGCCGGCAAATATCTCCACTTTTCAGCGTGGGCTGAAAAACCTCGACGGCCGGGCCCGTCTTCGGCATGCTCTGGGGTGCCCGAGAGGGGCCGCCGTCACCGACGCCGGCCCACGGTGCCCGGGGGGCTGGGGAGGATCCGGCGGCCGGGCGGCACCACGAGGGTCTGCGGCCCGCGTTCCGCAGAGGTGCCGCCCGGCCGCCGCCCGGCAAGGCCCCTCCTGAAGCAGGTTTCCCGTCTCACGGCCCGGGCGGGCCGCTCAGCCGAGCCAGAGCGCCACCCGATGGTCCTCGTCCGTGACGTACCAGCAGCGGCCGTCCGCCTCGGCCAGGCCCTCCACGTGGTGGAACGGCGCCAGGTCGGCCACCAGCTCGGCCGGCACCAGGTGCCCCGACGCCTTCTCCGGCCAGAACCGGACGTGCCGCGACGTCACCTCGCCGCCCTGCGGGTGCTCGTCGAGCAGCACCGAGCCCTTGCCCGGCGCGTCGATCGAGCCGACGACCGCCGCGTACCCGCCGGTCGCCAGGGGCGCCACCGCCCGGAAGCCGGTGAGGGCGCCCGGCGGGGTCACCCCGGTCAGGGCGTACGCCCCGACGGCACACGGCCAGCCGCACTCGGTGAACATCTCCGGCACCCCGGTCAGCTCCACCGGGATCGGCTCCCCCGCGGCGGTCACCGGGAACCGGAGACCGAGCAGCACCGTGCCGTACGGGGTGAACGCGGCCGCCTCGACGTTGACCGGCAGGTCCCCCTCGGCCAGCCGGCTCACCCAGCCCTTTTCCCGGGCGGCGCCCCGGGCCAGCGTCTCGACGATGAACCGCTGCCGGACCCGCTCCCCCGGGGGCAGCGTGCTCAGGGCGGCCCCGGCCAGCGCGTCGTTGATCGCCCGGTGCAGCCGGAACCGGTTGCGTACCACCCGCACCGGCAGCCGTCCCCCGGCGGCGTCCTCCTCGCGGAACCGGGCCACGAACGCCCGGCGCGGACGCAGCGGGCCGCGCTTCGACCCGAAGTGGGAGCCGAAGACGTACACCCAGCCGTCGTGGTGGGCCAGCGCCTCGCCGTCCTCGGTGCGGCCGTTCTCCGCGCCGGCGTCGGCGTCGACGTGGTGGGCGGTCCACTCGCCATCCTCGCGTTCCAGCAGGAGTACCAGGCACTGCTCGACCGGCCCCTCGTCCAGCACGGTCCAGAAGCCGCGCCGGGCCCGGTGGGCGGCGAGCAGGGCCGGCGAGCGTACGGGCAGCAGGTCGCTGGCCTCGTTGCCGGCGACGACGAACTCGACCAGTCGCAGCGTCACCGGGCCAGCGTACGAAGCCCGTGCACCTAGAGTGGGCGGCGTGTCAGATGACCTCCCCGCGTACGCGGCGCTGCACGCCGACGCGGTCGCCGTACTCGAAGGATGGACGCCGACCGGCGCGGCGGCCGGCCGGGCCCGGGACCGCACCCTGAAGCTGCTGGCCGAGGGGCCGGCGGCGCTGGGCCGGGAGCACCGGGCCGGCCACCTCACCGCGAGCGCGCTGGTGCTCGACGCGGCAGGCGCTCGGCTGCTGCTCTGCCTGCACGGCAAGTTCCGCAGGTGGGTGCAGCTCGGCGGGCACTGCGAGCCCGGCGACCGGACCCTGGCCGGCGCCGCGCTGCGCGAGGCGGGCGAGGAGTCGGGCATCGCCGGCCTGGTCGTCGACCCCGTCCCGATCGACGTGGACGTCCACCCGGTCGCCTGCGGGGGCGGTTCCCTGCACTACGACGTCCGGTTCGCCATCGTCGCCCCGGCCGGGGCGACGGAGCGGGTCAGCGACGAGTCCGAGGCGCTCGGCTGGTTCCCGCCGGACCGGCTGCCCGAGCCGCTCGCGCACGGGACGGCCCAACTCGTCGCCCCGGCCCTGGCCGCCCTGCGCCGTCGCGCCGGCTGAGCGTCAGGAGGGGCCCCGCGCCGTCTCCGACGAGGGACCCGACCAGGTCAGACGTAACCCTCCTCGCCGCGGCTCTTCAGCTCGTCGACCAGGGCCTTCACGTCCTGGGCCCGGTCGCGCGGGCAGACCAGGACCGCGTCGGCGGTGTCCACCACGATCAGGTCGCGCACGCCGAGCGCGGCGACCAGCCGACCGGACTGCGGCACCACCACCAGGTTGCCGGCGTCCCGCAGCAGCACGCCCGGCTTGGCGTCGGCGCCGAGGACCACGTTCCCGTCCGGGTCGGCCGGAAGCACCTCGCCGAGGGTGTGGAAGTCGCCGACGTCGTTCCAGCCGAAGTCGCCCGGCACCGTCGCGACCCGGCCGGCGGCGGCGGCGCCCTCCATCACCGCGTAGTCGACGGAGATCTTCGGCAGGGTCGGCCAGACCGCGCCGAGGACCTCGTCCTGCTCGCGGCCGCCCCAGGCGGCGGCGATCGCGGTCACCCCCGCGTGCAGGGCCGGCTGCTGCCGGGCCAGCTCGGCCAGGAACACGTCGACCCGCCAGACGAACATGCTGGCGTTCCAGAGGTGGTGCCCGGAGCGCAGGTACCCCTCGGCCACCTCCGCGGCCGGCTTCTCCTTGAACTCCAGCACCGGGCGCAGCGACCCGTCCCCGACCGGGTCGCCCGTGTGCAGGTAGCCGTAGCCGGTCTCCGCCCGCGTGGGGGTGATGCCCACCGTCATGAGCCGCCCCTGCTCGGCGCCGCGCACCGCCTCGCGGACCGTCGCCACCCAGGCGCCGGCGTCGCGGATGAGGTGGTCGGCCGCGAAGGAACCCATCACCGCCCGCGGCTCGCGCAGCGCGATCACCGCCGCCGCGAGCGCGATGGCGGCGCAGGAGTCCCGGGGCGAGGGCTCGACCAGGATGTTCTCCTCCGGCAGGCCGGCCAGTTGCCGTGCCACCGCCGCGACGTGCGCGGCTCCGGTGACCACCAGGGTGCGGTCCGGTGTGGTCAGCGGCGCCAGCCGGTCCACGGTCGCCTGGAGCAGCGACGCCGGGGTGCCGGTGAGCGGGTGGAGGAACTTGGGATGGCCCGCGCGGGACAGCGGCCACAACCTCGTGCCGCTGCCACCCGCCGGAATGACGGCGTAGAGCATCAGCACATCATGCCCGAACCACCACGGGCCGGGCGGTCGTCCAGCCCGACCCGCGGCGGCGCGTCAGGCTCGGGCCCGGCTCCACGCCGCGATGTGCACCTCGGCGCTGGACGCCCAGGTGAACTCCTTGGCCCGATCGAAGCCCGCCTTCGCCAGCGACCGCCGGCGGTGCTCGTCGTCGAGCAGCGCCGCCAGGTCGGCGGCGATCTGGGCCGGATCCTCGCTGGTGTAGGCCACCGCGTCGCCGCCGACCTCGGGCAGCGACAGCCGCGGGGTGGTGAGCACCGGGGCGGCGCAGGCCATCGCCTCCAGGATCGGCAGGCCGAAGCCCTCGCCGTACGAGGGATAGGCGGCGACCAGCGCACCGCCGAGGAACCCGGGCAGGTCGGCGTAGCGGAGGTAGCCGGGGCGCAGCAGCCGCAGGTGGGAGGGGACCTCGGCGACCGCGCGGTCGATCTCGTCGTCGTGGCCCTGGCCGCCCGCCACGACCAGCGCGGGCGGGTCGTCCCGGTCGGCCACGGCCCGGGCCCAGCCGCGGATCAGGTTGGGTACGTTCTTGCGCGGCTCCTTGGCCCCGAGGAAGGCGACATAGCTGCTGTCGCCCAGCCCCAACCGGGCCCGGACCCGGGCCTTCTCCTCCTCGCTCGGCGC
This sequence comes from Micromonospora olivasterospora, assembly GCF_007830265.1. NCBI lineage: Bacteria > Bacillati > Actinomycetota > Actinomycetes > Micromonosporales > Micromonosporaceae > Micromonospora > Micromonospora olivasterospora. The sequence goes on along the minus strand of NZ_VLKE01000001.1, from coordinate 3,720,604 downwards.
GTGGAAGGCGGCGTGGTCGACCCCGTGGTACGCGACGTCGATGCGGGTCGGGTCGGCGTCGAGCAGCCGGATCAACTCGTCGCGGGTGGCCTTGCTCGGCACGATCACCCGGTCGGCCCGGCGCAGCGACGTCTTGATCGCGCTGCGGAAGAACGTCCGGCGGGACTTGTCGTAGTGCTCCGGCTCGGTGAAGAACGTCGCGTCGTGCACCGTCACGGTGACCGGGCAGCCGGCCCGCAGGGGGCAGGTGTAGAAGGGCGCGTGCAACACCTGCGCGCCGACCTGCTGGGCCAGCATCGGCAGGCCGGTCTGCTCCCAGGCGAGCCGGGCGGGTCGGTGGGCCACGGCGGCCGGCGCGGCGATCACCTCGGCGTTCGGCAGCATGCGGGCGTACCGCTCCTGATCTGTGCGGAGGCTCACCACAGCCAGGTCCACCCCCTGGCCGCACACCTTCCCGAGGGCACCGAGCAGTCCGTCGACGTAGCGACCGACACCGCCTCGGTCGGCGGGGACACTCGTGGCGTCGATGAGCACGCGGGGCGGGCGACCGGCGGTCACGGGGCGACTCCTTGGGAGAGTGGATCTGTGGGAAACAACACTCCGGGCAAGCCTACGCCGGAGCCCGGCCCCGACGCTGACTGCGACCCGACCGTACGTCGACTTGTCGCCGTCATCGAGTGCGGGCGCCGAAGGCGTATCGTTCGCGTCGATGGCCGACAACATTGCCCGGGCGTTCGCCGACGCGATCGCGCCCGATCCCGCCCGCCCCCTGCTGACCTGGTACGACGACGCCACGGGCGAGCGCACCGAGCTCTCCGGCGCGACGCTGGCCAACTGGGTGGCCAAGACCGCGAACCTGCTCGTGGACGAGGTGGCCGCCGGCCCCGGCGAGTCGGCCGGGGTGCTGCTGCCACCGCACTGGCAGACCGCCGCGGTACTGCTGGGCTGCTGGTCGGCGGGGCTGGCCGTGGCCGACCGGCCGGGCCCGGTGGAGGTGCTGTTCGCCGCCGCCGACCGGGCCGGCGAGGCGGGCGCGTGGCCGGCCGGCGAGCGGTACGCGCTGGCGCTCGCCCCGTTCGCCCTTCCGCTGCGCGAGGTGCCGGACGGCTTCGCCGACTACGTGGTCGAGGTGCGCCGGCACGGTGACTACTTCAGCCCGTACGCCCAGGGTGGGCCGCAGGACGCGGAGCTGTTGGCCCGCGCCGCCGCCCGCGCGGCGGAGTTGGGGATCGCCCCCGGCGACCGCCTGCTGCTCGACGCGGCGACGCACCCCGACCCGGTCGACTGGCTGCTCGCGCCCCTGACGGCAGGCGCGACGATCGTGCTCTGCGGCCACCTCGACCGCTCCCGCCTGGACTCCCGGGCGACCTCGGAAAAGGTCACCCGCCCCCTGCCCTGACCCACCCACCCCTCCCCTCCCCCTCCCCCTCTCCCCTCCCACCTCCCCCCACCCCCTCGCCCCGCCGATCTTGCAGTTTCGGCCCTCGATTCGGGGTGATACGCCCCTTTCGTCGGGGCAGCAACTGCAAGTCACCCGGTCTTTTCGGGACGCCTCGCAGGCGTGAAAATGGTGGACAGGTCGCCCGCCGACGCCGATCGATCTTGGTCTAGTTGAGGCCGTCTGCAAGTCTGGCGCCGGGGCCCGGACTCTTGTGGGTCACGCACTGTTGCTTCGAGCACGCCGGTCAGATTTTCGGTTCCCGACCGAGGCCCCCGGGCGACCTACCCACTGGTCGATCACGGTGAGGAGGGACGCGGGCGGATGCGCGGGTTACCCGAAGAGATCCCGGACGCTGACAGCGAGAAGGTCTGGGAGCGGGTGTGTGCGGTCGATGTGGCCAAGGAGTCGGGGATGGTGTGTACCCGGCTACCCGCCGCGGGTGGGCGGCGGGTGAGCCGGGTGTGGCAGGTGACGGCGACCACGAACGCGGTCAGTGACCTTGCCGCCGATCTGGTGGCGGCGGGGGTGGAGAAGGTCACCGTGGAAAGCACGTCGGACTACTGGCGGATCTGGTTCTACCTGTTCGAGGCAGCCGGGTTGGACGTGCAGTTGGTCAACGCCCGTGACGTCAAGAACGTGCCCGGGCGGCCGAAGACCGACAAGCTGGACGCGGTGTGGTTGGCCAAGCTCACCGAGAAGGGCCTGTTGCGGCCCTCGTTCGTGCCTGCGGCTCCGGTGCGGGTGTTGCGTGACTACACCCGGATGCGGGTGGATCTGGTCCGGGACCGGACCCGCTACTGGTCGAGGTTGGAGAAACTGCTTGAAGACGCCCTGATCAAGGTGTCGTCGGTGGCCTCCACCCTGCGGACGGTGTCGACGCGGGACATGGTTGAGGCGTTGATCGCCGGTCAACGTGATCCGGCGACCCTCGCCTCGCTGGCCCACGGAGCGCTGCGCCGCAAACGCAACGCCCTCATCGAGGCACTCACCGGCCGCTTCGACGACCATCACGGCGAGTTGGCCCGGATCCTGCTCGACCAGATCGACCGCCTCGACACCGAGATCGCGAAACTCACCACACGGATCGGGCAGATACTCGACGACATCGACCCACCGTCCCAGCCGGGCGGCGGCGACGGCGACACCCCGGCGCCAGACGCCCGGCGGCGCCTGGCCGAGATCCCGGGCATCAGCACCGAGTCCGCGCAACTGATCATCGCCGAGATCGGTCTGGACATGACACGGTTCCCCACCGCGGCGCACCTGGTGTCCTGGGCGAAGCTGTGTCCGCGCACCATCCAGTCCGGTACCAGCCTCACCGCGGGCAAGACAGGCAAAGGCAATCCGTACCTCAAAGGCGCCCTCGGTATGGCCGCAGCCACCGTCGCCCGCGGCAAGGGAACGTTCCTGTCCGAACGCTACCGGCGTCTGGTCACACGTCGAGGCAGAGGCAAGGCCAAGGTCGCCGTCGCCCGCTCCATCCTCGTGATCATCTGGCACCTGCTCAACGACCCAACCGCCCGTTACCACGATCTCGGCGCCGACTTCCACGAACGCCGTATCAACACCACCCGGAAGATCAACAGCCTGGTCCGGCAACTCGAAGCCCTCGGCCACACCGTCACCCTGCAACCGACAACCTGACCCCACACCCCCACCCCGCCCGGGCTGGCCATCAACACCGGGCCAGCCCACCGCCCCCAAAACCCGTCGTGGTACAGGTCATTTACCGGTCAGATCGGCGCTGCGGGGGGGCGGGAGGGCGGGGCGTGGGGCGGGGAGGGGGCGGGAGGGGCGGGGGCGGGGCGGGGAGGGGGTCAGGCCGGGGTGGGGTCGTCGGTGTGGGAGCGGCGCTGGGCGAAGGTGGCGAAGGCGGTCAGGGAGTCGGGGTTGGCCAGGGCGCCCTTGGCCGCCGCGTCGTCGACCGGGGTGCCGGTGAGGATCTTCTTGACCGGCACCTCCAGCTTCTTGGCCGACAGGGTGCGCGGCACGGCGCGGACCTGGTGGATCTCGTCGGGGACGTGCCGGGGCGACAGGGCCGAACGCAGCTCGCGGCAGATCTTCGCCCGCAGCGCGTCGTCCAGCTCCAGGCCCTCGCCGAGCACCACGAACAACAGCAGCTCGCCCGCGCCGCCCTCGGCGTCCTCCAGGTGCACCACCACCGAGTCGACCACCTCGTCCAGCCCCTCGACGACCGAGTAGAACTCGGCCGTGCCGAGCCGGACCCCGCCCCGGTTCAGGGTGGCGTCGGAGCGGCCGGTGATCAAGCAGCCGCCCCGGGAGTTGACCGTGATCCAGTCGCCGTGCCGCCAGACCCCCGGGTAGACCTCGAAGTACGCCTCCCGGTAGCGGACGCCGTCGGGGTCGTTCCAGAACCCGACCGGCATGCTCGGCATGGGCGCGGTGATCACCAGCTCACCCAGCTCGCCGACGACGGGGGTGCCGTCGGCGGAACGGGCCTCCACCCTCGCGCCGAGCGCCCGGCAGGCGATCTCCCCGGCGTACACCGGCAGCAGGGGCACGCCGCCGACGAAGCCGGTGCACACGTCCGTGCCGCCGGAGAGCGACTGGAGCTGGAAGTGGTCGCCGACATTCTCGTACACCCAGGTGAAGCCCTCGGCGGGCAGCGGCGCGCCGGTCGAGCCGAGCCCGCGCAGCGCGGACAGGTCGGCGATCTCCCGCGGCACCAGGCCGGCCTTGCGGCAGGCCAGCAGGAACGGCGCGGAGGTGCCGAGGTACGTGGTGCCGGTCTCCTCGGCCAGCCGCCACAGCGCGCCCAGGTCGGGGTGGCCCGGGTTGCCGTCGAAGAGCACGATCGCCGCGCCCACCGCCGGCCCGGAGACCAGGAAGTTCCACATCATCCAGCCCGTGGTGGTGAACCAGAAGAACCGGTCGCCCGGGCCGAGGTCGTGGTGCAGGGCGAGCATCTTCAGGTGCTCCAGCAGGATGCCCCCGTGGCCGTGCACGATCGGCTTGGGCAGCCCGGTCGTGCCGGAGGAGTACAGCACGTAGAGCGGGTGGTCGAACGGCACCGCCGTGAAGGCCAGCGGCTCGTCGGTCTCGGCGGCCAGCTCGGCCCAGGCGATCGCGCCCTCGGGCGGAGCACCGGCCGGGTCGAGGTACGGGATGCAAACGGTGTGCTCCAGCGACGGCAGGGCGGCGCGGATGGCGGCCACCTCGCCGCGGCGGTCCACGGGCTTGTCGCCGTACCGGTAGCCGTCGACGGCCACCAGGACCTTCGGCTCGATCTGCCGCCACCGGTCGGTGACGCTGCGGGTGCCGAACTCCGGGGCGCAGGAGGAGAAGATCGCGCCGAGGCTGGCGGTGGCCAGCAGCAGCACGTACGTCTCCGGGATGTTCGGTGCGTACGCGGCCACCCGGTCGCCGGGGCCGACGCCCAGCCGGCGCAGCCCGGCCGCCACCCGGCGGACCCGCTCGCGCAGTTCGGCCGCGGTCAGGGTCTCGGGCGCGCGGGTCTGGCCGTGGGCGATCACCGCCGGGTCGTCGTCGCCCAGCCCCGGCATCCGCAGCACGTTCTCGGCGTAGTTGAGGGTCGCCCCGGGGAACCACCGGGTGCCCGGCATTGCCGGGTCGGTCAGCGTGGCCGTCGGCGGGGTGTGCGCGACGACGCCGAACCAGTCCCACACCGATCGCCAGAACGCGTCGAGGTCGGTGACCGACCAGCGCCACAGCGCGTCGTAGTCGGGGAAGTCGAGCCCGCGGTGCTCACCGAGCCAGCGCAGGTAGTCGCCGATCCGGGACCGCTCGCGTACGTCCGCCGGCGGCGTCCACAGCACGTCATCCACTGTTCCACCCTCCCTGTGGCCCCGCACGACACTGTGAAATCGGGCCGTGGCGCCATCTTGCCCTACCTCGCAGCGCCATTCTCCGCACCGGGTACCGGCGTCGGGGCGTGCCCGCCCCACACCCCGAGCCGCCCACCTGTGTGGGATGTGAGGAAGGGCCCTCAGACCGGGCCCGTGCGGTGGGCCTGGATGGCGCGGCGGCGCGCCAGCCGGTGGGCGCGCCGGATCTCCGCCTCCCGGTAGCGGCGCTCGTCCTCCGGCGTCTCGGGCAGCACCGGCCGCACCGGCCGCGGGGCGCCACCGACGTCCACCCCCACGAAGACCAGGTACGCCGTGGCCACCCGGACCGGCTCGTCCTCGGCCGAGTCCCACCGCTCGGCCACCACCCGGACGCCCACCTCCATCGAGGTGTGCCCGGTCCAGTTGACCTGGGCGTGCGCGTGCACCAGGTCACCGACCCGCACCGCCTCGGAGAAGACGATCTCGTCGATCGCGGCCGTCACCGCCGTGCCGCCGCTGTGCCGGGCCGCCGCCGCGCCCGCCACGTCGTCGACGAACTTCATCAACACCCCTCCGTGCACGGTCCCATACAGGTTGACGTCGACGGCGGTCATGATCCGGCTGAGCGTGACCCGCGAGTACGACGTGGGCTTGCCCGCCGAGGTCGCGGAGGGGTGATCTGTCATGCGGAAAACGGTACGGTGCGCGGATGCGACATCTCTGGAGCTTCCTCGCCGGGTTGGTGGTGGCACCCGTCACCTGGGTGCTGGTCACCCTCGGTCAGGACGGGTCGGCGCGCACGATCACCCGTTGGGTGGAGATCGGCACGTTCAACACGGCCAACCTGATCGAGCCGGCCGTCTACCTGGCCGTCGCGGGCATCCTGCTCGGCCTGCTCGGCACCCTGCGTGTCTCGCCGCTCGGCCCGCTCGTCGCCGGGCTGCTGCTGGTCACCCCGTACGTCGGGATGTTCCTCGCGCCGTTCACGGTGCGCGACCGGATCCCCGAGAACTGGCACGTCCTGGGCGACCCGCTGCCGTTGGCCCTCCCGGCCCAGAACGGCACCCTCTTCCTGATCGGCGCGCTGCTGCTGATGGCGGCGTTCAGCGGGCAGCGCTGGCGCCGCTGGCCTGGCCCGGCCACGAAGCCCGGTCCCGCGCCCGCGGACCGGCCCGACGACATGGGCCTGCCGCTCACCGACTGGCCGCCGGCCGGTGGCGGCAGCCCGGACCGGGACACCGCCCCGCTGACCCTCGGCTACCCGGACCCGACCCCGATCGAGCCGCTGCCCCGGCGGACGGGCGGGGAGTCGCCGTGGTCGCAGCCGCCGCGCCCACCGGGCCGGTCGGACGACGCGACCACGACCGAGATCAAGTGAACGACGGCGGGCGGGCCGGGTGAACCGGGCCACCCGCCGTCGGCGGTCCGTCAGCCGCCCAGCAGCTGGCGGGCCATCACGATGCGCTGGACCTGGTTGGTGCCCTCGTAGATCTGGGTGATCTTGGCGTCCCGCATCATCCGCTCGACCGGGTAGTCGCGGGTGTAGCCGTAGCCGCCGAGCAGCTGCACCGCGTCCGTGGTGATCTCCATGGCCGCGTCCGAGGCGAAGCACTTCGCGGCCGCGCCGAAGTACGTCAGGTCCGCCTCGCCCCGCTCCGACTTGCCGGCGGCCGTGTACGTGAGCTGGCGGGCCGCCTCCAGCTTCATGCCCATGTCGGCGAGCATGAACTGGATGCCCTGGAACTCGGCCACGGGCCTGCCGAACTGCTTGCGTTCCCGGACGTACCCCTTGGCGTAGTCGAGCGCGCCCTGGGCGACGCCGACGGCCTGGGCGGCGATGGTGACCCGGGTGTGGTCCAGCGTCCGCATCGCGGTGGCGAAGCCGGTGCCCTCGGCGCCGATCATCCGGTCCGCCGGGATCCGGACGTTGTCGAGGTAGACCTCCCGGGTCGGCGAGCCCTTGATGCCGAGCTTCTTCTCGGGGGCGCCGAAGCTGACGCCCGGGTCGGACTTCTCGACGACGAACGCCGAGATGCCCTTGGATCGGGCTGTGGGGTCCGTCACGGCGAAGACGGTGTAGTACTCCGAGACGCCCGCGTTGGTGATCCACCGCTTGACGCCGTTGAGCACCCAGTGGTCGCCGTCGCGGACCGCGCGGGTGGTCATCGAGGCGGCGTCGCTGCCGGCCTCCGGCTCGGAGAGGCAGTACGAGAACATCGCGTCGCCGCTCGCGACCGGGGTGAGGTAGCGGCGCTTGAGCTCCTCGGAGCCGGCCAGCAGCAGCGGCATGGTGCCGAGCTTGTTGACCGCCGGGATCAGCGAGGACGCGGCGCAGGCGCGGGCCACCTCCTCGATCACGATGGCCGTGGCCAGGGCGTCCGCCCCCGCGCCGCCGTACTCGACGGGGATGTGCGGGGCGTGGAAGTCGGCCGCCCGCAGCGCGTCGTACGACGCCTTCGGGAACTCGCCGGTCTCGTCCGCCTCGGCGGCGTGCGGGGCGACCTTCGCCGTGCAGACCTCACGGACCGCCTCCCGGATCGCCTCGTGCTCCTCCGGTAACCGGTAGACGTCGAACGACTGCTCTGCGCCCATGTCGGCCCCTCCCTTCACCGCTATCATGCGCAGTCTGTAGCGTCTCGGAACCGCCGGCCGCGCAGACTGAGGATAGCGACCATGGCTCGGTAGATCCTTACCGCCGCGTAGGCTCGAGCATGATAGGGCGGCGACCCGGTAGGGCGCCCAGAAAACGACAACATTCCCCTTCGGTGCCCGGCCCGGCCCGCCCGGCGCCCCGGCCGAACGCGACGCAACGAGGCGCCGCCAACGCGAGCGGAGAAGACAGGCGTGACGATCCCGTACCCGAACACCCAACCGATGCCGGCCATCGCCGCGGTCACGCCGCCCTCGGGCGCGGCCCGGCCCCGGGTCACCTTCCTCGGCACCGGGTACCTCGGTGCGACGTACGCCATCTGCTACGCGGAGCTGGGCTACGAGGTGCTCGGCTTCGACGTCGACGCGGACAAGATCGCCAAGCTGAACGCCGGCGAGGTGCCGATCCACGAGCCCGGCCTGGACGAGCTGCTGCGGCGCAACCTGACGGCCGGCCGGCTGCGGTTCAGCACCGACATCGCCGAGGCCGCCGAGTTCGGCGACGTGCACTTCATCTGCGTCGGCACCCCGCAGCGGGCCGACGGCATGGGCGCCGACCTGTCGTACGTCGAGGCGGCGGTGACGGGGCTGGCCCCGTACCTGACCCGCAAGTGCCTGATTGTCGGAAAGTCGACTGTCCCGGTCGGCACCGCCGAGTGGGTGGAGCAGCTCGTCAGCAAGCACAGCCCGGCGGACCTGGGCGTGGAGGTGGCGTGGAGCCCCGAGTTCCTCCAGGAGGGCTTCGCGGTCGACGACGTGCTACGTCCCAACCGGATCGTGGTCGGCGTCAAGAGCGAGTGGGCCAACGGCATGCTCTACGCCGCCCACAAGGGAGTCTTCGACCTCGCCGCCACCGAGGACCGCGAGGTCCCGCTGGTGGTCACCGACTTCGCCACCGCCGAACTGGTCAAGGTCGCCGCGAACGCCTTCCTGGCCACCAAGATCTCCTTCATCAACGCGATGGCCGAGGTCTGCGAGGCCGCCGGCGGCGACGTCAGCCAGCTGGCCCGGGCCATCGGGTACGACCCCCGGATCGGCAACCGGTTCCTCCAGGCCGGCCTCGGCTTCGGCGGCGCCTGCCTGCCCAAGGACATCCGCGCCTTCCAGGCCCGCGCGCAGGAGCTGGGCGCCGGTGAGGCGCTGCGGTTCCTGCACGAGGTCGACCTGATCAACCAGCGCCGCCGGGCCCGGGTCGTCCAGCTCGCCGCCGAGCTGCTCGGCCGCCGCTCCGGGCCCGCCGGGCCGGACCTCTCCGGCACCCGGATCGCCGTGCTCGGCGCCACGTTCAAGCCCAACACCGACGACGTACGGGACGCCCCCGCCCTCGCCGTCGCCGGGCTGCTCGGCAAGGCCGGCGCCGACGTGCACGTGTACGACCCGCAGGGCATCGAGAACGCCCGCCGGGTGGCCCCCGAGCTGACGTACGAGACCAGCATGGCCGACGCGGTGACCGGCGCCGATCTGGTCTGTGTGCTCACCGAGTGGGCCGACTTCCGCAACGCCGACCCGGTCGCCCTCGGCGAGCTGGTCGCCGGCCGCCGCGTGGTCGACGGCCGCAACTGCCTCGACTCCACCCTGTGGACCCAGGCGGGCTGGGAGTACCGGGGCATGGGACGCCCCTGACCCCCTGACCGACCCGGCGCGGCCGGTCGCGGAGGAGTTCCGCGGCCGGCCGCGCCCCTTTTCGGCACCGCCGCGCGGCCCCCGGTCCGCCGCCGTGATTCATTCGTTCCCGCCAAACCGCCGACAGGTGTCGAAATCCGCGCCGGCTCGCGGCATGCTGCGACAGTGGAAGTCCACAGTGCGCGGGCGGAGGGGTGTCGTGCAGAGCTTTCAGTGCGCCTCGTGCGGGCGGGAGATCAAGCCGGCCGCGCGCTGCCCGCACTGCGGGGCGGAGCAGCCCCAGTGGGCCGCGCACCTGGCGGACATCGAGCGCTCCATCGCGGAGATGAAGGCCCGCGAGGCCGCCATCCTCGCCGAGCAGCGGCAGATCGCCGCCAAGATGCAGGCCGCGCTGTTCCAGCGGGACATCCTGGCGCACGCGGGTGAGGAGCGCACCCGGCAGGCCACCCGTCCCCGCCGGGTGCTGCGCCGCCGGCCCGGCCGCCGCCCGCCGACGGCCACCGCCGGCGAGCCGTTCCGGGTGCCCCGGCAGGGCACCCCGCCGGCCGGGCCCGAGGATCCGCCGGCGCGCCCGCCGTCGGAGGCGCGCTGGCTGGACGCCGACAACCCCGAGCACCCGCCGGAGGCGTCCTCCCGGGAGGTGCAGAACATCCCCCTCGGGCTGGGCGCGCTGCTGCTCGGCGTGGCCGCGGTGGTGTTCGCGGCGGTGGCCACCAGCTCGATGGACGCCCTGGGCCGGCTGGGCATCCTGCTCGTGGCTACGGTGCTGCTGCTGCTCGCCCCGCCGGTGCTGGCCCGCCGCGGGCTGACCTCGACCGCCGAGACGGTCTCCGCCGTCGGGCTGCTGCTGGTGCCGCTGGCGGGGTATGCGCTCTGGGCCGTGGACCGGATCGGCGGCGCCGTCTCCGGGGCCGTCTTCGCCGGGATGATCTTCGCGCTCACCGCCGCCGTCGGGTTCGGCTACGCCCTCTGGGCGGGGCTGCGCGCGCCCCGGTTCGCCGTCGTGCTGGCCGCGCAGCCGGTGCTGCCGCTGCTCGCGTACGACCTGGTCACCGGGCCGGCCGGCTGGGCGCTGGTGCTGACCGCGGTCGCCGTGGTCGACCTCTGGCTGGCGCGCTCCGCGGTGACCGTCGAACGGCCGGTGCGCCGGGACCTGCCGGCCACCCCGCCGGCGAGCGCCCCACCGCCCCGCGGTTCCACCGAGGACGGCCGACCGGAGGGCGCGCCGGAGGAGTCCGGCGAGGTGCTCGACCCCGCCGACGTCGAGCCGCCCACCGCCCGGCCGGTGCCGGCGCTGCGGGAGCTGACGTGGTCGCTGCACGGCGTGGCGGTGACGCTGGCCCTCGCGTACGCGGTGACCGCGCTGCTGCGCGCCGGCACGGTGCCGGCCGCCGCCGGAGCGGGAGCCGTGCTGGTGCTCGCCGCCCTGGTGGGGCTGGGCGGCGCGCTCGTGCTGCGCCGGCAGCCGCTGCCCGACGTGGCCGCCGGCATCGTCACCCTGGCGGTGATCGGCGCGCTGGGTCGGGTCGCCTCGGTGGCCTTCCCGAGCCGGGCGCTGCTGCTGATCGCGGCCGTCATCACGCTCACGGGGCTGGCCGTACGGGCCGTACCGGAGGCGGCCCGGCGCGGGCCGCAGCTCGCCTCCGCGGCGGCGCTGACGGTCGCCGGGCTGGTGGTGGCGGGCGGCGCGCTGCGTGCCGGGATCGCCCCGCTCCGGGCCGCCACCCCGGCCTGGGCGGCGGACCTCGACCGGTACCCGGCCGAACTGGCCGCCGCGGTCGGTCCGGCCGCCTGGCAGCTCGCCGCAAGCGCCTTCCTGCTCGCCGTCGCCGCGGTGCTGGCCCTGCCGCCGGAGATCCGCCGCGAGTTCGCCGTGGCCGGGGCGGCGCTGACCGCGCTCGCCGTCCCCGCGTCGTTCGGCCTGGGCTGGGCGGTGGCGCCGTGGCCGATGGTGCTCACCGCCATCGGCATCGGGGTGGCCGGGCTCACCGCGCCGACGGTGCGCGCCGCCACCGCGCACGCGGTGGGCGCCGCCGTGGTGGGGCTGCTCGGCGCGGGCGCCGCGCTCGCCCGGCCGGCGCTGACCGCCGCCGTGCTGCTCGCCCTCTTCGTGGCCGGCGCCCTGGTCGCGGCGGCCCCCCGGGCCCGGATCACCCCGGCTGCGGCGGGCGTCGTCTCCGCGTGGGCGGCCGGCGGCGCCGCGTTCGCGCTGCCCGGCTCGGTCGCCGCGTTCGTCGCCGCGACGGTGCCGACCGACCCGACGCCGACCCCGGCGAGCCTGCGCGAGGTCACCGTGCCCGTGCTGGCGGCGACGTTCCTGGCGGTCTGCGTGACCCTCGGGTACGCCGCCATGGTGCAGGTGTCGCAGCGACACATCCCGGCGCCCCTGGCGGTGGGCACCGGGCTCGGTGCGCTGGTGGTGACCGCCGCCGCGTTCGGCGCGCCCGGGGCCACCGTCGCGGACGCCTGGGTGGGCGCGCTGCTGCTGGTGGCGGGCGTGCTCCTCTTCCTGGCCCCGTCGATCGACGCGGGGCGCCGCTCCGACCTGACGCTGGACGGCTCCGACCTGGCCGCCGCCGCGGTCACCGCGGCGCTGGTCGCCACCCTGGTCCGGATCGCGGCCGTGCTCGCCCCCGGCGGGCAGCTCGTGGTGGCCGCCGCCCTGGTGGCGCTGGTGGCCGTCGCCGCCAGGGCGACGCCGGAGGAGTGGCGGCGCGGCCCGATCCTCGGGCTCGTCGTCGGTGGCACCCTGATCGGGCTGATCGCCGGCTGGAGCGCGCTGCGCGGCGGGTGGGGCGTGCTGGCCATCCCGGGCCCGATCTGGGCCGGCGACCTGACCGGCTGGCCGGCCGCGCCGACCGGCGGGTCGGCCTGGCAGGCTCCGGTCGCCCTGGCCCTGCTCGGGGTCGCCGCCGGGGTGCTCCTGCCGTCCCCCTGGAAGTACGACGTGTCGGGCGTCGCCGCCGTCCTCGCCACGATCGGCGCGCCGGCCGCGTTCGACCTGCCCTGGTGGTCGCCGGTGCTGGTCGGCGCGGCGGTCGCCACGGTCTTCGGCATGGCGGCCGCGGCCTCGGTCGATCCGCGGGCCGGGCTGGCCCGGGTCACCGTGGCCGGGGCGGTCGTCCTGCACGCCGCCGGCGCCGGGCTGGTCCGCCCGTGGACGACGGCGCTGGCGCTCGGCAGCGTCGTGCTGATCGGCGCGACCGTGGCGACCCTGGCCCGCGTCTTCGGCGGTCGCCTGGCGGACGACGTCGAGGCCGACGGGCTGCCGCCGCACCTGGCGCAGATCGGCGGCATCGCCGCCGGGGCCGCGCTGCTGGCCCTGCCCGGGGCGGTGGCCGCCCTGGCCGCCGAGTTCGGCCGGTCACCCCAGGTGGTGCTGACCGCCGCCCTGGCCGCGACCAGCCTCGGGCTCGCCGCGATCGCCGCGGCCCGCCGGCAGGTGCCGCAGTACCTGCCCTACGCCAGCGTCGCCGTGGTGGGCGGCGCGACGGCCAGTGCGGTCGCCGCCATCGTCGCGGGTCTGCCCTCCGGGGTCTACGCGGCCGCCGCCGCCCTGCTCGGGGTGCTCGCCGAGCTGATCCGCGCCGCCACCGTGCCGCCGAGCGGGTCGGCGCAGCCGGTGCGCCGCTGGTCGGTGCTGCTCGACGGGGCCCTGCGCCGGCTGCCCGACGACGGCACGGCGCGGCGCTGGCGGGTCAGCCCGGCGGCGGGCGCGCTGGCCGCCGCGGCGGTGCCGACCGCGCTGGCCCTCGCCTCGCTCGCCCCTGCGCTGAAGGTGGCGCTCGTCGACCCGTACCGGTCGCTGGCCCGGGTCTGGCAGGGGCCGGCGCCGGAGCTGCCCACCCCGCCGGCCGACGCGGTCGACCCCACGCACGTGCTGACGGCGCTGCTGCTCACGGTGACCGCGGCGCTGGCCGCGACCGGGTTCAGCGGCGGCCGGCGGTCCCGGGCGGTGCCGGTCGTGCTGCCCGGCGCCGCGGTGACCCTGCTGATCACCCCCACCGCGCTCGGCCGCGGCTGGCCGGAGAGCGTGCTGGCCGCCCTGTCCGTGTTCACCATCTCGATGCTCGGGCTGGCGCTCACCCCGCCCCCGCCGCTGGCGGAGCGGGCCCAGTCGCTGCGCACCGCCCGGGTGCTGGTCTTCGTCATCGGTCTCGCCGGGGGCGGCGCCGGCCTGCTCGGTAGCCTCGCCACCCGGGAGCTGACCCTGTTCACCCTGGGCGGAGCGGTCGGCGTGGGCACCGTCGCGGCGCTGTACGGCGCCACGCAGCGGGCCCGCATCCTGGGCTGGCTCTTCGCCTCGTTGATGGCGCAGCTGTTCGTGCTGGTGGCCGGGCTGGTGGCCGGGCTCGCCGCGGTCTGGTCCGCGTTCGGGGTGCTGGCGGTGGGGGCGGCGCTGCTGGTCTTCGCGACGACCCTGCCCCGGCTACGCCGTCCCGAGGCCCAGCGCGAGGCGGCCACGGTCGAGTGGAGCGGGTACGCCGCCGCGCTGATCGCGCTGGCGTTGGCCTACGACTCGTCCCGGCACATCGCGGCGCTGCTCGCCGCCTGGGGCGCGGTGCTCGGAGTGGCGGCCGCCCGCCCGGGCCGGCGCCCCGTCGAGCGCCGCGTCCTGTTCTGGGCCGTGGTGGGCTGCGAGATCGTGGCCTGGTGGATCCTGATACGGGTCGCCGACGTGGCGCTGCCGGAGGCGTACACGCTGCCTTTCGCGGCGCTGGCCCTGCTGGTCGGCGTGCTGGAGCTGCGGCACCGGCCCGACCTGTCGAGCTGGGTGGCGTACGGGCCGGCGCTGTTCGCCGCGTTCGTGCCGACCCTGGCGATCGTGCTGGCCACCGACACCAGCATGCTGCGGCAGGTGCTGCTGCTGCTCGGTGCCGTGGCGGTGCTGATCTTCGGTACCACCAGCCAGCAGCAGGCGCCCGTGATCGTCGGCGCGGCGGTGACCGCGATCGCCGCCGTGCACGCCCTGTTCAGCCTCGGTCCGTGGCTGGCGCTGATCCCTGTCGGGCTGGTGCTGCTGGTCCTCGGCGCGAGCAACGAGCGCCGCCGCCGGGCCCAGGAACGCCTCCAGACGGCGCTACGCGGAATGAGATGAACCGGGCGCCCGGGCGTGCCCACTAGCGATCTTGCACTTTATGCCCCGGCAAACAGTGCGAATGCCGCATAGCATGGGCCGAAAGTGCAAGATCGCGGGGCGCGTGCCCCTCGGCCTGAGCGGGTCAGGGCAGGGAGGCGCGGAGGGCGGCTTCCTTCTCGGCGACCAGCTTCTCCAGGCTCTCCTGGTACGCGACCATCCGGGCCCGCAGCCCCTCGTCGGAGGCGGCCAGGATGCGCACGGCGAGCAGCCCGGCGTTGCGGGCGTTACCGATCGACACGGTGGCCACCGGCACGCCCGCGGGCATCTGCACGATCGACAGCAGCGAGTCCATCCCGTCCAGGTGCTTCAGCGGCACCGGCACGCCGATCACGGGGAGCGGGGTGACGGACGCGACCATGCCGGGCAGGTGGGCGGCGCCGCCGGCCCCCGCAATGATCACCTTGAGGCCCCGGTCGGCGGCCGTGCGGCCGTACTCGATCATCTTGCCGGGCGTGCGGTGGGCCGAGACCACCCCGACCTCGTACGCGACCCCGAACTCGTCCAGCGCCTCGGCGGCGGCCCGCATGGTCGGCCAGTCCGAGTCGCTGCCCATGATCAGGCCGACCGTGCTCACGGTATCTCCTTCGTTCGCGACTGCGGGGCTCGCAAGCTCACTCCTCGCGCTCACGGTGCCTCCTTCGTTCGCGACTGCGGGGCTCGCAAGCTCACTCCTCGCGCTCACGGTGCCTCCTTCGTTCGCGACTGCGGGGCTCGCAAGCTCACTCCTCGCGCTCACGGTGCCTCCTTCGTTCGCGACTGCGGGGCTCGCAAGCTCACTCCTCGCGCTCACGGTCACCCCTCCCGGAGCCAGCGGGCGGCCCGCGCGGCCCGCGCCCGTAAGTCGTCCAGGTCGTCGCCCAGCACCGTCACGTGGCCGATCTTGCGGCCGGGGCGCACCTGCTTGCCGTACAGGTGGACCTTGGCGCCCGGCTCGGCCGCGAAGAGGTGGTGCAGCCGTTCGTCGACCGGCATCCCGCCCGGCTCGCCGCCGAGCACGTTGGCCATCACCACCACCGGGGCGGTCAGCGAGGTGTCCCCCATCGGGTAGTCGAGCACCGCCCGCAGGTGCTGCTCGAACTGGGAGGTCCGCGCACCCTCGATCGTCCAGTGCCCGGAGTTGTGTGGGCGCATGGCCAGCTCGTTGACCACCAGCCCGTCGGGGGTCTCGAAGAGCTCCACGGCGAGCAACCCGACCACGCCGAGGGCGGTGGCCAGGTCGATGGCGAGCTGCTGCGCGGCGATCGCCCGCTCCTCCGGCAGGCCCGGCGCCGGGGCGAGCACCTCGACGCAGATCCCGTCGACCTGCACCGTCTCGACGACCGGGTACGCGGCGACCTGACCGAACGGCGAGCGGGCGACCTGCACGGCCAGTTCGCGGCGCAGCCTCACCCGCTCCTCGACGATCAGCCGGGTCCCGCCGGCGAGCAGGGTGGCGGCCAACTCGACGGCCTGGGCCGCGTCGGCGACCATCCAGACGCCCCGCCCGTCGTAGCCGCCCCGCGCCGCCTTGAGCACCACCGGCCAGCCATGCGCCTCGCCGAAGGCGACCAGGTCGGCGGGCTCGGCGACCGGCCGCCATGCCGGGTTGGGCGCACCCAGCTCGCCGAGCCGCTCCCGCATGACCTGCTTGTCCTGCGCGTGCAGGAGCGCGTCGGCCGGCGGGAACAGCTTCACCCCCTCGGCGGCGAGGGCGCGGACGTGCTCCGTCGGCACGTGCTCGTGGTCGAAGGTGACCACGTCGCAGCCCTTGGCGAAGGTGCGCAGGGCGGCGAGGTCGGTGTGGTCGCCGTACTGGACGTCGGCGGCGACCAGGGCCGCCCCGTCGTCCGGGGACTGCGCGAGCACGCGCAGCGACTGACCGAGGGCGATCGCGGCCTGGTGGGTCATCCGGGCCAGCTGCCCGCCCCCCACCATGCCGACAACTGGCAGACCGGTTCGCGTATCCATCTCGGGACCAGCCTAGCCGCGGGCCCCGACCGGCCACCGGCCGAGGTCAGCGTGTGGGTGGTCACGGTCGGGGGCTGCCCCGTTGATGCGGGCAGCTCCATAGGGCCCGAACGAGCGTGGCCCCCGGCGGGCTGGCCGCCCCTACAGCTGGGCGAGCAGGTCGTCGACGCTGGTGACCGGCTGCTGACAGACGAAGCCGCGGCAGACGTACGCGGTCGGGCGGCCGTCGCGCAGCGTGCGGTCGGCGAGCAGCGGCACGCCGGGCTGGTCGGGCCGGCCCGCGACCACCACCGCGCCGGGCGGGGCGTGCCGGTACGCGGTCGCCACGAGCGGGTCGCCCGCCGGGTCGTCCGTCACCACCGCGATCTCGTGCGGCCCGGCCAGCAGCGCCTCCGCGGTCGTCGCCGCGTACCCGGTGAACCGGGCGTGCCGCGCGACGATCGGCGCGACCGTGGCGAGGGCAGCCTCGGCGGCCTCCCGGTACCGGGTCTGCCCGGTCAGCGCCGCGTACGTCACCAGCGCCGCGACGATCGCCGAGCGACCGGACGGGGTGGCGTTGTCGGTGGGGTCGGCCGGCCGGGTGACCAGCCGCTCCGCGTCGTCGGCGGTGTCGTAGAAGCCGCCGTCCGGGGCGGCGAACCGGGCCAGCGCCACGTCGAGGAGCTGACCGGCCAGCTCCAGCCAGCGCCCCTCGCCGGTGAGCTGGTGCAGCGCGCAGAACGCCTCCGCCACGCAGCCGTAGTCCTCCAGCACGCCGGCCGGCTCGCCCACCACGCCGTCCCGGGACACCCGGCGCAGCCGCCCATCGACGACGTGCACCCTGGCCAGGTGCTCGGCGGCGTCGCGCATGGCGCCGTCGGCGACGATGGTGACGCCCTCCAGCAGGTTCGCGTCCCCGTCCGCGCCGGCCGCGCCGCCCACGGGGGCATGGCCGGCCGCCCCCAGCGCCTCGACGAGGCGGACGAACTCGGCGATGGCGGTGATCGCCAGGCCGTTCCAGGCCGCCACCACCTTGTCGTCGCGCGCCGGCTGGGGCCGGGTGTCCCGGACGGCCAGCAGCCGCCCTACGACGTCCTGCCACCGGGCGCGCACCTCCGGGTCGGCGGCGTCGACGTCCCGGGCCAGCCGCAGCACGCTCGTGCCGTGCTCGAAGCTGCCCGCCTGCGTCACCCCGAACAGGTCGGCCGCCCAGCGGCCGTCCTCCTCGCCCAGCGCCTCGACGAGTTGGGCTGGCGTCCAGACGTAGGTGAGCCCCTCTACGCCCTCGGTGTCCGCGTCCAGCGCGGAGGCGAAGCCCTCGCCGGGCCGGTGCAGTTCGTCGGCGAGGAACCGCGCGACGTCCCGGGCCACCCGCTTCGCCAGGGGGTCGCCGGTCAGCCGCCACAACTGGGTGTAGAACCGCAGCAGCAGGGCGTTGTCGTAGAGCATCTTCTCGAAGTGCGGCACCGTCCAGTGCGCGTCCACCGAGTACCGGGCGAAGCCGCCCGCGAGCTGGTCGTAGATGCCGCCCCGGGCCATCGCCTCGGCGGTGTGCCGGGCGATCTCCAGGCTCTCCGCCGAGCCGGTGCGCTGCTGGTGGCGCAGCAGGAACAGCAGGTTCATGTGCGGCGGGAACTTCGGCGCGCCGCCGAAGCCGGCGTTCCTGTCGTCGTACTCCCCGGCGAGCTGGGCCGCGGCGGCGTCGAGCACCTCGGCGGTGAGCGGAGCGGACGGACCCCCGACGGCCTGCGCGCCGCCGATCGCCTCGACCACCGCAGCCCCCTGCCGGAGCACCGCCTCGCGCTGCTCGCGCCAGGCGGTGCGGATTGACTCCAGCAGGCGGACGAAGTTCGGCTTCGGGAAGTACGTGCCGCAGAAGAACGGCGTGCCGTCCGGGGTGGCGAAGACCGTCATCGGCCAGCCGCCCTGCCCGGTCATCGCCTGGGTGGCGGTCATGTAGACCGCGTCGACGTCCGGCCGTTCCTCGCGGTCCACCTTGATCGCCACGAAGTGCTCGTTGAGCAGCGCGCCGACCGCCTCGTCCTCGAAGGACTCGTGCGCCATCACGTGGCACCAGTGGCAGGCCGCGTAGCCGACGGAGACCAGCACGGGCACGTCGCGCCGCTTCGCCTCGGCGAACGCCTCGTCGCACCACGGCCACCAGTCCACCGGGTTGTCGGCGTGCTGGAGCAGGTACGGGCTGGTGGCGCTCGCGAGTCGGTTCACCCGACGACCATAACCACCCCGCGGGCGCCCCCGTCAGGAGGCGCCGTCGGCGCGCAGCGGGAAAACGTTGCCCTGGGCGGTGTCGAGCAGCGAGCCGAGCACGGCGCCGACCTTGTCGGCCGGCATCGGTTTGAAGAAGTGATACCCCTGGGCGGCGGTGCAGCCCAGATCGGCCAGGGCCAGCCGCTGCTCGGCGGTCTCCACCCCCTCGGCGACGACCCGCAGGCCCAGCTCGTGGGCGAGGCCGAGGGTGGTCCGGACGATCGCGGCCGCCTCCGGCGACTCGGCCATCCGGATGACGAAGGAGCGGTCGACCTTCAGCTCGTCCACGGCGACCCGGGTCAGGAACGTCAGCGACGAGAAGCCGGTGCCGAAGTCGTCGACCGCGAGCTGCACGCCCATGGACCGGAGCGTGGCGAGCACCTCGTCGATGACCTCCAGCTCACTCATCACCACGGTCTCGGTGATCTCCAGCACCAGCCGGTGCGGCGGGACCTGGTGCCGGCGCAGGGCCTCACCGATCTCCGCGGGCAGCTTGGAATCGAGCAGGCTGCGGGCCGAGACGTTCACCGAGATCGGCACGTCCAGCCCCTCCCGGCCCCACTCGGCCGCCACCGCGAGCGCCTTGTCCAACACGTACCGGGTGAACGTGCCGAGCTGCTCGCTGTTCTCGACCGGGCGGATGAAGTCGCCCGGGCCGAGCCAGCCCCGGCGGGGGTGCCGCCAGCGGATCAGCGCCTCCACCCCGGTCGGCGCGCCGGTGCTCAGGTCCACCGCCGGCTGGAGGGCCAGCACGAGCTGGTCGTCGGTAGCGAGCGCCTCCCGCAACTCCGCCAGCAGCGCCAGCTGGTCCGTGCTCGCGGCGTCCCGGGAGCTGTCGTACGCGGCGACGCTGCCGCCGCCCTCCTTCGCCTGGTACATCGCGATGTCGGCCCGGCGCAGCAGCTCGGTCAGGTCGGCGGTGCCGGCGTCGGCGACGACCACCCCCACGGAGACCTCCACGGACATCCGCACCCCGGCCACCTCGGTGGGGGCGGCCAGCCGCTCGGCGATCTCCCGAGCCTGGCGCAGGGTGTACGCCATCGGGGCGGTGCGGCCACCGACGACCGGGACCGTGGTGAGCAGCAGGGCGAACTCGTCGCCGCCGAGGCGGCCCAGCAGGTCGCCGGGGCGGGTCAGCGCGCCCAGCCGGTTGGCGGTGAGCCGGAGCAGTTGGTCGCCGGCGGCGTGCCCGAGGGTGTCGTTGACCTCTTTGAACTGATCGATGTCGAGCAGCAGCAACGCCACCGGATGGTCGTGGGCGCGCTGGCGCAACGCCTGATCGCCCTTGCTGAGCATGGCGGCCCGGTTGAGCAGGCCGGTGAGCGGGTCGTGCACCGCCTCGTACGACGACCGGGCGGTGACCAGCCGCAGTTCCCGGTGCGTGGCGGCGTCGTGCAGGGCGGCGGCGAGCGCGTCGGAGAACGCGGCGAGCGCGTCGCGTTCCCGGTCGCACGGCGGGGCCGAGCGGGGGAAGCGCACCCGCAGCTCGCCGACCCGGGTGGCGCCGACGGTGAGCAGGCGGACCAGCTCCTGCGGCCCCGGCCCCGGCTCCGAGCGGGCGGGCGCGGCGATCTCCCGGTCCACCAGTTGGCCGCCGCTGTCGCCCCGGTAGCGTCGCCACCGGCCGTCCCCCCGGGCCACGTCCACGTCGACCAGTTCGGCGCCGAAGAGGTTCAGCGCGCCGGCCACGGCGGCGGCGACGACGCCCCGCTCGTCGAGCTGGTTGAGCGCGGCGGTGGCGTCGGCGAAGGCGCGCCAGGCGCGCCGCTCCTCCTCGGCCCGCAGGCGATGCCGGTAGGTCTGCTGAAGCAGCCAGAGCGCGGGCGGGAGCAGCAGCAGCCAGCGGGCGTCGATCTCCAGCAGCGCCACCACGACCAGCCCGACGCCCACGTTGCCGACGAACATCAGCAGCTTGCCGCGGAGCGCGGCGAACAGCGGGGGCCCATCGGCACGCCGTGCCGCAGCGCCACGGTGACACCGCCGAGCCACGCGCAGCTCAGCAGGTACGTCACCGCGCCGGCCGCCAGGGCCAGGGCAAGCTCGGGGGTGGGGGCCGCCAGCAGCGGCGCGCCGAGGGACGCGGCGACGACCACGGCCAGAGCGGTGGCGGCGGTCAGCGAGGCGGCGATCCGGACCGTCTCCACGGGCAGGCGGCGGTCTGCCAGCGACAGCACCGTCCAGGCCAGCCCGGCGCCGAGCAGCGCGGCGGCCGGGAGCCAGCCGCCGGGAACGAGGTGAAGGCAGACGATGAGCGCCGCCTCGCCCCAGGTGATGCTCGCCATCCCGGAGCCGACACGGAACCGGAGCCGGGCGAGCTGGGCCACCGCGAAGGCGGCGACGGCGATGCCGAATCGGGCGACCGCCGGGAGCGGGTCGTCGGCCGGCAGCCGGCTCGGCATCGCCAGGCCGACCGCGGCGGCCACCAGGGCGGTCAGCACCAGGGCGGCGGTCAGCAGGAGCACCCGGCGCGGGGTGCCGCGCACCCCGAGCCGGTCGAGCCTTTCGCCCGCCCCGCGGGAGCTCACCGACCTCCCCCGTCCGCCGGGCGCCGCACGGCACGGTCGGCAGCCGTCGCTGACCCGGTCATCGGCGCCCCCTCCCGCTGACGGTTCGGGGAACGTATGGCCCCCCGGCGGAAGGCTAAGCCAAAGCCGGTGGCCGCAACAGGGGGCGACGATCGGCTTCGGCGTGAATCATGCCCGGATCAACCGTTGCGCCGCTGCTGGCGGCCCTGTTCCCCACTCCCGCGTGAGTCCTGCCCCGCCGTCCCGTCTGTCGGATCGACGACCGTGGCGTCGGCCCGGTCGGCGTCGGCGGAGGCCGCCTGCGCGGGGAAGCGGTCGGGCAGCCGGCGCAGCCGGGCGTTCATGTTGCGGATCAGCAGCACGGTGGCGGTGGCCAGGAGCACGATGAGGAAGAGGCCCATCGGACCGGCCAGACCACCCGTGCGGGTGTCACCGAAGTTGTTCTCCGCGAGCACCTGGGCAGCGGTCAGCATGGCGTTCCTCCGAAGTGCGGCTGGTCACCAGAGTAGCCCTGCGGCGGATCAGCGGGCATGGGCCGTCTCGCGCACCCCGGCGAACAGGTCGGACTCGGGCAGCGGGCTGTCGACCAGGGAGCGGGCGAGCTGGAAGTCCTCCGTCGGCCAGGCGCGCTGCTGGAGATCCATCGGCACCTGGAACCAGAAGCCGTCCGGGTCGATCTGGGTGGCGTGGGCGCGGAGCGCGTCGTCGCGGACCGGGAAGTATTCCGCGCACTCGACCCGGGTGGTGATCCGGGGACCCTTGTCCGGGCGTTCCTCCCAGCGCTTGAGCCACTCCTCGTACGGCGAGGCCACGCCGGCGGCGAGCATGGCCTCGTGCAGCGCCATGATCTTGCCGCGGGAGAAGCCGATGTCGTAGTAGAGCTTAAGCGGCTGCCAGGGCTCGCCCAGGTCGGGATGGCGCTCCGGGTCGCCGGCGGCGTCGAAGGCGGCGACGGTCACCTTGTGGGTCATGATGTGGTCGGGATGGGGGTAGCCGCCCTCCTCGTCGTACGTGGTGATCACGTGCGGCCGGAACTGGCGGATCAGCCGCACCAGCGGGGCGGCGGCGGCCTCGACGTCCTGGAGCGCGAAGCAGCCCTCGGGTAGCGGCGGCAGCGGGTCACCCTCGGGCAGCCCGGAGTCGACGAAGCCGAGCCAGGCCTGCTCGACGCCCAGGATCGCGCGGGCCGCGTCCATCTCGGCGCGACGGATCTCGCCGATGTTGGCCCAGACCTCCGGGCGGTCCATCTTCGGGTTGAGCACGCTGCCGCGCTCGCCGCCCGTACACGTCACGACCAGCACGTCGACCCCTTCGGCGACGTACTTCGCCATGGTCGCCGCGCCCTTGCTCGACTCGTCGTCGGGATGCGCGTGGACGGCCATGAGACGCAGCTTCTCTGCCACTTGCGGCGCTCCTCGTCTGTGCCCGACCGGCGCCGTCCGCGGGCCGACCTGTCATCCTTGACTGGCCGGCTCGGCCGAACCGCTCGGGCCTGGCTGTCAGGGACGACTCGGCGCTCGTTCAGGGCCGGCACCGGGCTGGGAAGATGGACCATGCCATTCTTGCCGATACCGCCGACAACAACGCCAGGAGATACCCGCCGGTGAGCGAGACGCACGCCACAATTCCACCGGGCGCGCCGGTGTTCCCGCCCGGCCGGTACGGCCGCCGCCGGGAGCCGGGCCGCCGCCGTCCGGCACTGGCCGCGCTGCTGGTCGCTGCCGCGGTGGCGGCGCTCGGCCTGGCGTCGTACAGCCTGTACGACAAGTACGGCGACCCCGCGTACGGCGCCCAACTGGTCAGCTACTCCGACATCACCGACTCTCAGGTGGTGGTCGACTTCCGGGTGACCGTGCCGGCGGGCGGATCGGCCACCTGCGCGCTGCGGGCCCGTTCGCACGACGGCGCCGAGGTGGCCCGCGAGGAGGTGACGGTGACCGCCCGCCCGGGCGAGTCGCACGTCACCGCCCGGCACCGGCTGACCACCAGCGCCCGGCCGTTCGTCGGCGAGGTGGTCCGCTGCCGGCCGGCCGGCTGACCGCCGGAGCCCGCCACCTGCCGGCACCCGGAAGGCGGCCCGGGCAGACGCCCTCCCGGTGATCGTCGACACCCCCGACGGGCGCGGCACTGGTAACTTGGTAGTTCACCCCGTCAGCCAGTTCCGCACGACCAAGGAGACCGCCTGTGTCCAACTCCGACAACAAGGCGCCCGCCACCTGGCTGTCCCAGGACGCGTACGACCGCCTCCAGGCAGAGCTCGACGAGCTGATCGCCAACCGGCCGGTCATCGCCGCCGAGATCAACGCCCGGCGCGAGGAGGGCGACCTGCGGGAGAACGGCGGCTACCACGCCGCCCGCGAGGAGCAGGGCAAGCAGGAGGGGCGGATCCTCTACCTGAAGGAGCTGCTGCGCACGGCCAAGGTCGGCGAGGCGCCGACGGCAGACGTGGTCTCGCCCGGCATGGTCGTGACGATCTACTTCGACGACGACCCGGACGACACGGAGACCTTCCTGCTCGGGTCCCGCGAGATCGCGTCGACCACCGACCTGACCGTCTACAGCCCCGAGTCGGCGCTGGGGAAGTCGATCCTCGGCAGCCGCTCCGGGCAGACCGTCACCTACACCGCGCCGAGCGGCGCGGACATCAAGGTGACGGTGGTGGGGTTCGAGCCGTTCACCAGCTGACCGCGCCCGGGTCCGCCCGGACCAGTTCGGCCACGAGTTGACCGCCGGCCAGACCAACATCGGCACGCTCGCGGTCTACGACTTCGCGCACGCGGCGCGGCGGGAACTGGCCGCCGGTCACGCCTCGCCGGCGAAGACCACCTGGTAGCCGCTGGCCCGCAGCGCGCCGATCAGCGCGTCGGAGTGCTCGATCCCGCGGGTCTCCACCGACAGGGCCACCTCCACCTCGCCGAGGCGCAGGTGGGGGTTGGCGCGCTGGTGCTCCACGTCGACGACGTTCGCCCGGTGCTCGGCGATCTCGGCGAGCAGGGAGGCGAGCTGACCGGGCCGGTCCGAGCAGCGCACGGTGAACCGCAGGTAGCGCCCCGCCGCCGCGAGCCCGTGCTCGATGACCCGCAGCATCAGCAGCGGGTCGATGTTGCCGCCGGAGAGCACCGCCACCGCCGGCGTCTCGACCCGCACGACGCCGGCCAGCAGCGCGGCCACGCCGACCGCGCCCGCCGGCTCCACCACCTGCTTGCCCCGCTCCAGCAGCACCAGCAGCGCCCGGGAGATGTCCTCCTCGGAGACGGTGACGATCTCGTCCACGAGCTTGCGCACGTGTACGAAGGTGAGCTCCCCGGGACGGCCGACCGCGATGCCGTCGGCGATCGTGCCGAACGCGGGGAGGCGGACCGGCTCGCCGGCGACGAGCGAGGGCGGGTACGCCGCCGCGCCGGCCGCCTGCACGCCGATCACCCGAACGTCCGGGCGAAGCGCCTTCGCGGCGACCGCGATCCCGGAGACCAATCCGCCCCCGCCCACCCCGGTGATGATCGTCTTGACGTCGGGGCACTGTTCGAGGATCTCCAGCGCCACCGTGCCCTGCCCGGCGATCACGTCCGGGTGGTCGAACGGGTGGATGAAGACCGCACCCGTCCGCTCGGCGAACGTCTGCGCCGCGACCAGCGACTCGTCGACGGTGTTGCCGACCAACTCGACCCGGGCGCCGTACCCCTTGGTGGCGGCGACCTTGGGCAGCGGCGCTCCCACCGGCATGAAGACGGTGGCCTGCGTGCCGACCAGCCCGGCCGCCAGCGCCACGCCCTGCGCGTGGTTGCCGGCGCTCGCGGCCACCACGCCGTGGGCGCGCTCCGCCGCCGACAGGCGGGAGATCCGCACGTACGCGCCGCGCACCTTGTACGACCCCGCGCGCTGCACGTTCTCGCACTTGAGCCAGGCCGGCCCGCCGAGCACGGCGCTCAGCGGACGGGAGGACTCCAACGGGGTGGTGCGGGTGACGCCGGCGAGCAGTTCCCGCGCGGCCCGCACGTCGGCGAGACCGACCAGTTCCGTCATGCCCCGATCGTGCCACCCACGGGGCTCTCAGCTGACGGCGACACCGCGGCCCCACCGTCCGCTACCCGCGGCGACGAGAGCGTCACCGCCAGCCGCGGCTCGGCTGCCCCGGCGATCACGCGACGGCCGGCGAGCCCGTTCCGACGCGGGGATAGCCGGGAGCGTGCCGGGCCCAGGGGGCCTGCATCTCGAACTGGCCGGCGACGCCGAGCAGCAGCAGCTCCGAGCCGGGCGGCCCGACGAGCTGCACCGCCACCGGCAGTCCGTCCGGGCGGCGGCCGACCGGCACCACGAGCGCCGGCAGGCCGGCGATGTTCCAGGGCGCGGCGTACGGGGCGTACCGGATGTTGGCCCGCATGTTCGCCAGCCAGGACCGGCCCGACCAGGCCATGGCCTCCGGCGGCGGGCCGGCCAGCGCCGGGGTGAGCAGCAGGTCGACGGAGTGGTCGGCGAAGAACCCGATCGAGCGCTCCCGCCAGGCGGCGCGGTCGGCCTGCCGGACGTACCCCCGGCGTTGCGCCCACTCCCCCAACGCGACGTGCCGCCGGCTGCGCCGCTGGAGTCGTCGGCGGTCGAGGCCGCTGGCCCGCACGTCGGCGGCGGCCGCGGCGAACCAGGTGGCGATGCCCTGGAGGCCGAGCGCGGTCGGGTACACCGGGTCGGCGGGGACGGTGTCGTGCCCGGCGGCGGCCAGCAGCCGGCCGGCGGCGGCGACGGCGTCGCGGTTCGGGGCGTCGGGCGAGACGCCGCGCACCGGGGAGCGCAGGGAGACCCCGACCCGCAGCCGCTGCGGCGGCACCAGCTTCTCGGGGCGGTGGCCGGCCAGCACCTGGAAGCCGACCGCCGCGTCGGCCACCGTGCCGGCGAGGACGCCGTGCTCGGTCAGGCCGAACCAGTCGTCCGCGCCGAGCCGGCACGGCACCACACCCCGGCCGGGCTTGAGCCCGACCAGACCGCAGCAGGCCGCCGGGATGCGGATCGAGCCGAGGCCGTCGTTGCCGTGTGCCATCGGCACCAGCCCGCCGGCCACGGCCGCCGCCGCGCCGCCGGAGGAGCCGCCGGGGGTGCGCCGGGGGTCCCACGGGTTGCGGGTGACGGCGGTGTCGTCGTCGGTGACGGCCCACAGGCCCAGCTCCGGCATCCGGGTCGCCCCGAGGATCACCGCGCCCGCGCCGCGCAGCCGCCGGACCACCTCGTGGTCGGCCTCCGCCACCGGGGTACGCACGGCGGCCGAGCCGTTCCAGGTGGGCAGGCCGGCGACCGGGGTGTTCTCCTTCACCGCCACCGGCACCCCGGCCAGCGGCAGGTTCGCCAGGTCCTCCTGCTCGTCGACCTTCTCCGCCTCGGTGATCGCCTCCCCGCCGCGCACCGTCCGAAACGCGGCGAGGTCGGCGTCGGCGCGGGCCACGTGTTCGAGGTGGTCCGCCACGACCTGGGTGGCGGAGATGTCCCCCCGGCGTACGCCCCGGGCGATCTGCTTCGCGGTCGCCCCCACCCAGGTCGGCATGATGTCCTGCACGGCCACCCTCCCCAGCCAAGCGGTCAGCCCAGCGCCTGCTCCAGGTCGGCGAGCAGGTCGTCGACCGTCTCGATGCCGACAGACAGTCGCACGAGATCGCCGGGAACTTCAAGCGGCGAGCCGGCGGCACTCGCGTGTGTCATGCGACCGGGGTGCTCGATGAGCGACTCCACGCCGCCGAGGGACTCGGCGAGCACGAAGAGCTTGGCCCGGTTGCAGATCTCCACGGCGTGCTCCTCGCCGCCGGCGGCCCGGAAGGAGATCATCCCACCGAACCGGCGCATCTGCTTTGCGGCCGTCTCGTGGCCGGGGTGGGACGGCAGGCCGGGGTAGAGCACCTGGGCGACCTTGGCGTGCCCGTCCAGGTACGCCGCGATCCGCTCGGCGTTGTCGCAGTGCCGGTCCATGCGTACGCCGAGGGTCTTGATGCCGCGCAGGGTGAGCCAGGCGTCGAACGGCCCGTTGACCGCGCCCATCGCGTTCTGGTGGTAGCGCAGCCCGTCCCCGAGCCCGGCGTCGGCCACGACCAGGGCGCCGCCGACCACGTCGGAGTGCCCGCCGATGTACTTCGTGGTCGAGTGGACGACCACGTCGGCGCCGAAAGCCAGCGGCTGCTGCAGGTACGGCGAGGCGAACGTGTTGTCGACGACCAGCAGCGCGTTCTTGTCGTGGGTGACGGCGGCCAGGGCGGCGATGTCGGCGATGCCGAGCAGCGGGTTGGTCGGCGTCTCCACCCAGACGATCTTCGTCGTGGGGCGGATCGCGTCCCGCACCGCGGCCGGGTCGGACACCTTGGCCGGGGTGAAGTCGAGACCCCAGCGCTCGGCCACCTTGGCGAAGAGCCGGTACGTGCCGCCGTACGCGTCGTCGGGGATGACCACGTGGTCGCCCGGCTTGCAGACGGTGCGCAGCAGGGTGTCCTCCGCGGCCAGGCCGCTGGCGAACGCGAGCCCGACGGACCCGCCCTCCAGCGCGGCGAGGCACTCCTGCAGGGCGTCGCGGGTGGGGTTGCCGGAGCGGCTGTACTCGTAGCCCTGCCGGGGCGCGCCGACGGCGTCCTGGGCGTAGGTGCTGGTCTGGTAGATGGGCGGGATCACCGCACCGGTGCGGGCCTCGGGGTCCTGACCGGCGTGGATGGCGAGCGTCTCGAAGCCGTGACTCATTCCCGAGACGTTAGTCCGCCCGTCCCGCCTGGTGGGCCCAACCCGGCCGGACATCCGCAGGGCCCATCCAGACATGTCCGGGTAGGTCAGGGCCCGCACGGCACGCACCGGGACTACCCTGGCCCCGATGGGCGGGTGCGTGTTCTGCGGGATCGTGGCGGGCGGGGCGCCCGCGTTCCGGGTGGTCGACGCGCCGGAGGGCGTGGGGTTCCTGGACACCCGGCCCGTGTTCCGGGGGCACGTGCTGGTCGTGCCGCGTACCCACCTGGTGACCCTGGCGGAGCTGCCCGCCGACGCCCTCGCCGGCTACTTCGGGCTGGTCCAGCGGCTCGCCGTGGCGGTCGAGTCCGGTCTGGGGGCGGGTGGGACGTTCGTGGCGATGAACAACCGGGTGTCCCAGTCCGTCCCGCACCTGCACACCCACGTCGTGCCGCGGACGAAGGGCGACGGGCTGCGCGGCTTCTTCTGGCCCCGCACGCGCTACCTCGACGACGCGGAGGCCACCTCGTACGCTGAGCGCATCGCCGCCGCCCTCTGACCGATCACGACCGTCGGCGCACCCCGAACCGCCGTGCCGCCCGAAGTTCCGCCCGCGCCCCGGGCTGAGGCTGGCCGGGGCGGGTAAGGAACGGGTGCCCGGCGGTGTTGTGCGCGGGGAGAGGTACGAGAGGAGTCGCACCGTGTTCCTTCGCCGCATGAAGGCCGAACTTCCCACCCCCGACCAGGCTCTGCCCGGCCGCGCGATCGCGATGCCGATCAGCGACCGGCACGAGGTCCTCGGCTCGCCGCTGAAGGGGCCGTTCCCGGAGGGCTCGCAGGTCGCCGTCTTCGGGATGGGCTGCTTCTGGGGCGCCGAGCGGCTGTTCTGGACGCTGCCCGGCGTGCTCACCACCTCCGTCGGCTACGCGGGCGGGAGCACCCCGAACCCGACGTACGAGGAGGTCTGCTCGGGCCGGACCGGGCACGCCGAGGTGGTCCAGGTGGTCTACGACCCCGCCCGGATCGGGTACGAGGACCTGCTCAAGGTCTTCTGGGAGAACCACGACCCGACCCAGGGCATGCGCCAGGGCAACGACGTGGGCACCCAGTACCGGTCGACGATCTACGCCACCACCGACGAGCAGCTGGCGATCGCCGAGGCGTCGCGGGACGCGTTCGCGCCGATCGTGGCGCGCGCCGGCAAGGGTGAGATCACCACGGAGATCGACCGGCTCGGTGACTACTACTTCGCCGAGGACTACCACCAGCAGTACCTGGCGCCGACGAAGAACCCTAGCGGATATTGTGGTATTGGCCCCAACGGCTTGACCTGCCCGGTAGGGGTGGTGTAGTTACGCCGAAGCGCCCCCGCCGCCGGAGTACCGGAGACGGGGGCGTTTCCCTTGCGGCGCAAGGGTTTCGGCGCTTACCGGGGCCTGCCAATGCGCAACAGGGTGTCCCGGCGCCGGAGCGCCGCCTCCACCTGGGCGACGGTCGCCTGAGTGCTGTACATGTTGATGACCGTCGGTTGTGCTGGCGCCGTCGCCATAGCGCGGCGGGCGGGCCGCACGTCGGGAACCGCCACTAGCGCACCGACGGCCTTCGTGACCCGCGGTCGCGAGCGGTCGACGCCGAGCGCCATGCCGTCACCGACGAAGCCGCCCAGGCGGCGGAAGACCCGCGACGGCGACTTGATGCCGAGCGCCTTCTTGATGGCCTTGACCATCGCCTCAGCGATGCGAGTCATGACCGACTCAATCGACTTGATCTGAGACTGAAGGCCCTTGACCAGCCCGGACGCCGCGTCGACTCCGGCTTGGTAGAGGTTCTTCGCCGCGGTCGCACCGAGCGAAGAGGCCGCGGAGTTGAGCTGCGACTGAATCGCGTTCACTTCGCGGACGGCGTTCGGGCCGCCGTCGAGGAGCGCCTTCGCGGTGCCCAGGCTGCCAACGCCTGCCTCGACGAGTTGCCGGTATGACGTGTCGTTGAGGCCGCGGCGACGAAGCTCGCTGAGGACCGCCGCGAACTCGCGAGTCTGCGCGAGGCTGTCGCGCATTTTCTCGATGAGGAGCTTCGGCGTGCCGGCTTCGAGGCTCGCGATCGACGCGGCGGAAATGAGCCCGTCGCGGACGCCACCAGCGAAGTCGTCGCGTGCCTTGATCGCGTCGGCGAGCTTCTCCTTCGCCGCGGTCAGTTTCGACGTCAGCGAGTCCCACCGCTTCGCAAGGGCGTTGATCTGGCCCTGACGCGGCGCGAGGGACTTCAGGAGCCGGCCGACGGCCTTGTCCGTCGCCGTCGTGCTGAGGCCCTTGTGGCGGAACGCCTTCGCCGCCATGGTGGCGATCTTGTCGGCGGTGCGCTTGACCTCCGCCGACCCGCCGACCATGCCCTGTACGAAGCCGGAGGTGAAGAACTTGCCGACTTCGCGCATGACGCGCGACGGGGAGTGAATGTCGAGGGCTCGCGTCACGGCGCCCAGGGCGGCGGACGCCAGAGAGCGGCCGGCAGCCGCCACCGATCCGCGCCCCGACAGGAGGCCGCCGACGAGGCCGGCAACGGCGTTGACGCCCGCGCTGTAGAGCAGCCCCGGCAGGCTGCCCATTACGGACGCCACGACGCCCGGGAAGTCGGCGATGATCGCGACGGCGCGGTTGAGCTGCGTAACGACCGTGGTTCGCAGTCGGGTAAAGGCGGCTTGCGCGTTGCGGATCGGGTCGAGGATGGCGTTGAAGGCGCCAGTGATGGCGCTTACGAAGATTCGCGCCGCCGTATATACGTCGCTGAAGGCGGTTGACGCGCGGTTCTTCCACTCGCCGAGCTTTCGACCCCAGTTATCAACCTTGTCGATCCACCCGCCGACCTTCTTCGTCCACTCAATTGCTTGCGGCACCCACTCCGTAACGATCTTCTTCACGAAGTCGCCGACCTGATCCATAAACTCTTGGATCTTCTTCTTATTCTCGGGATCGGCGAGCCACGCTCGCACGCGCCCTAGTCCCTCATTCACGCCGCCTAGGAACGTGTTCCCGGCGCGCTTCGAGGATGGAAAGAAGGTGCTAATCAGCTCGCCCGCGATGCCGATGACCTGCCGGCCGATGTTACCGATGTCCCTCAGCGCCTTAGCGGCGTCGCTCATGAACGTCTTCAGGGCACCGGACTTCTCGGCGCGGCTAATCCACGCGGCGAATCTCTCAAACCCGCCGCCGATACCGTCGCCGAGCGCCGACAGGAACGGAACGCTAGCCTTCCCCAGCTTTCCGATGGCGCCGATTAGCGGCCCCAGGCCCTTACCGATGCGGGAAACGAAGTCGCCGAAGCCGCCTAGCGCAGCCTTGATGTTGGCGATGAAATCTCGCTTACCAAGGGCCTTGAATACCGCGCGCCCGACGCCGTTGAACTGTTTGGCGAGGTTCCCTAGTGCCGGCTTCAGCGCGGGGAGCCACCGCTTAGCGAGGGTGCGGACGTCACGACCGATGTTCGCGAATAGCTTATTCTGAACGCTCCTCGACAGCGCCGCGAAAGGCTTACGGAGCGACGCGACGGCCTTAACGAACTTGCGCGCGTTTGGGGCGAGTTTCTTCAACGTCTCGGCGCTGACCTTGCCCTCAGCGCTCAACTCGGAGAAGGCAGCGCCCAAGCCGCGTGTACCCAGCTTGAAAACGGCGAGGGCACCCGCTCCCCCTAACGCGAGGGTGGTGAGCGAACCCATGGCGCCACCCGCGAGGAGTACCGCGGGCGCGAGTGCGGTGAAGCCGATAGCCACCGCTGGGATTGCGGAGGACACAGCGAGGAGGGCAGCCGCGAGGAGATTCGCGCCACCCGTCGCGGCGGTGGTTGAGCCGGTCGAGATAGCGCCGCTAAGCGCCGAGAGGCCAGACGAAGCGACCCCCGACAAAAGCGTGTTAGCCGACTTCGCGAAGCTGCTCGCCGCTTCGGTGGCCGCACTGAAGCCCTTAACGGCGCCCTTCGCGATGTCGCCCGCGAATTCGGCACCCATCTTCGCCGTCGTCGGACGGAACGCCTTCGAGACGCGGGCGGCAAAGTCGCGGCCGAAGCGCTTACCCTGGTCGGCGCTGACCCTTGCTGTTTCGGTCCGCATTTCCCGCTGAAGCCGGCGGCCAAAGCCCCGGGCGCTGGGAATGACGGACAGGGTCGCGTAGCCGACATTCGCGCCCATTATCGACCGCCCCTCACGACGCGGCGAACCTCGATGT
The DNA here is from genome assembly GCF_007830265.1 of Micromonospora olivasterospora. Taxonomy (NCBI): domain Bacteria; kingdom Bacillati; phylum Actinomycetota; class Actinomycetes; order Micromonosporales; family Micromonosporaceae; genus Micromonospora; species Micromonospora olivasterospora. The sequence continues at coordinate 3,688,328 of NZ_VLKE01000001.1, read as the reverse complement.
GGAACTCCGTCATTTCGCCGACGGTGCGATGCCGCGCGGTAAACGCCACGTACCCGTCATCGCCGAGGAGACGACGACTCGCGGCCATAGGGCGGTTAGCGGCTACCAATGCGGTCGCTTCGCGTACCGCGGCGCGGGAGGCGTCGACCGTGTATCGGCGCCCCGCGTACTCGACCTGTAGTCGATTTCTCATGTCATCCCATCCGGGGCAGCAAAAAGCCGCCACGCGCGAGGCACGTAGCGGCTCAGGACGGCCGAAAAGCGGCCGGGGGTAGGTCGGTATAGGGCGGCGGATTATCGAGCGTCAGCGGGCGCTGAAACGCTCCTGAATCTCCGCGCGGCGGAGGGACGCGGCGCCGTAGTGACGCACGCCCGGGGCGACCGTGACGGCGTTACCGGTCGCGAGGTCGTACGCCGTCGCGAAGGCGAGCCACGCGGCGCGAACCGCGCCGGAGGGTAGGCCGTGCTCGCGGGCGTAGCCTTCCGCCGCTCCCCGCAACGTCTCGACCGTCCAGCCCGCCGCCGGACAGTCGGCGTACTCCGTCGGCGCGAACGCGGGCAGGTCGGCGCCACCGAGCGCCACGGAGACGGCGTGCGGCACGCCGCGCGAGGCTGTGCGGCCCGCGGTGCGGCGGGGCATCAGCGACCGCGCCGGTAGCGGTGGCCCACCAGAGCCGTACCCGCGGCGGAGGCGCTAGCCGTGCTCACGTCGAGGCGGGCGGCCTTCAACGCCTGAACGGCGGCGGCGCGTGCCATGCGGGCCTCAGACACCAGCGGGTTAGCTACGGGCTGTCCGCGGTAACCGTCGATGATCCAACGGTCGCCAATCTCGACGTCCGCGCGGTCCGCGAGGGTGACCAGCCGGCAGGCTTGCACGAGGGATGCGAACTGAGACGCCGTGAGGCGGTCGCCTTGCTCCTCGACGACGTCGTTGAAGAGGTCGAGCGCGTCGGCGCTGAGGCCGTCCGGCGGCTCGACCGACGGTGAATCAGGCACGGGGAGCACGTCCATTCTTCGCAGGGCAGGGTTGCGTGTGCAGGGGGCCGCTACGTAGCGAGCCCGCGCCGCTATGCCATCTCGATCCACAAGGAAGCCCGAAGGGGGCACATCCCCCATATCGGACATAGCGCGCCCGGCCAGCACCCATCACGGCACGGGCCGGGCGCGGTGGGTCGACGTGGTTACTTCGCGCTCTTCATCTCGGCAATCGCGGCACGCTGGGCAGCACCGTCCACGCCGACCACGCCGAGAGTGTCGGGGTGCGGCATCGCGTCGAGCTGTGCGTCAGCAAGGCCGTTGACAGCGTCGGTCATGTCGATCAGGAGGTGTAGCGGCGAGCGCCCGCGCGCGGCGGCGAGACGGTCGGCGGGCGACCGGACAGCGGCGGAGTACTCCCCGACGAGCGAGGCCACGCCGGCATCACTGACAGAGGCCCCCATCTTGCGGAGCACCCCGACGTGCGACAGCGCCCGGTATCGCGCAACCCCCGATACCGTTCCCTCCGCGGCCTCGACCATGCGCCGCAACTCCCCCGCCTTCTCCCGAATCGCCTCGATGGCCGGAGCGAAGCGCGCCGTCAGCGGGGCGACAAACTCCGGGGCGTGGGCAATCACGGCGTCAGACAGCGCGCGGGAGGCGCGGTTGGCCGACATGCGCCGGTCAGCAACGACGGCGGCGAGGATCTTCACTTCGGTCGCCTCGTCCGCCTCGCTCACCTCCGCCGGAATCTTCGGGCGCGGCTTACCCTGGGCGACGGCTTGACCGGCGGCGCGGATCGCGTCCTCACGCCGGACGCGAGAGATGCGGGCGGTTTCCTGGTATTCCGAAACCGCGTCGCACGCGCGCTCCCACGCCGTGTGAGCGTCGGTGTACTCCTTCAGCGACGCGGCGACGGCGGCCGGTAGGTCGGCGCCCGCGGGCGGCATCAACGGGCGTGCCGGCTCTGGGAACTCGCCAGGCAGGTACCCGGCGCCGGACGAACCGCCGGAGTGCATCTCCGCGGCGACGGCGGCAGGGTCGAAGTCAGTCATGGTGGCTCCTTTGGGTGGCTCAGTGGCTAGGGATGAGGGCGGGATCGCGGGTTACGCACGATGCCCCGGCGCGAGGCGGTAGACGGTGACGCCGTTCAACGTGCTTCGGAACGGCACGAGAACGGGCGCCATCGCGTCGACCTGGGCGCGGTTCACTGGCGGAGTCGGGTAGCCCTCGACGCGAGCGGCGGCGCGGGACTTCGAACGGCGGCGGCGCATGGGGGTTCCTCTCGTCGGCAGATACACGAGAGCCCCGACGCGGGGCGGGGCGCCGGGGCTCTCGTGGTTGGGGGCGGGTCAGGCAACGCGGCGCCGACGGGTGAAATCGACGACGTTGCCGCCCGCGGTGCGGGTGGGGGCGGGTGGTGCGGTGGTGGTGCGGGCGTCGAGGTGTTCCGCGACAAGGTCGGCGAGCCCGTCAAGGGCAAGCTCCGACCACTCCGCGGCTAGCTTGTCGACGATGAGTGACGCGAGTTCCCGGCGTTGGGTGGCGTTCATTCGTCCGGCCTCCTGGGCTGCGACGAGGTAAACCGGGCCACTGGCCCGGCGACGGCGCCGGAGCACCGCGCTTGCGTGTCTGTGGAACGTGGTGCGACCGACGGGCGACGACGGTTTAGCCGCCCGGTAGGCCGCGTGTACGTCGGCGATCGGGTACGCGGCGGGTGGGACGCTCGACCGCCATTCGTCGACCCACTCGACGACTTCGACGAGGGCCGGACGTGCCGCGGCGGCGAGCCGGTCGCGGTGGTTGGCGAGCGCGGCTCGACGGCGTTCCGCGCGCTCCTCGTCGGACACCGGCACGGGTGAGGTGCCCGACCGGATAACCCGGGGCGCCGGGTCGAGGTCCGCCAGGGGAGGCAAGCCGCGCGCGAGGTAGGTCGCTACCTCCCGCGTCCACGCGTCCCCGCCGCCGTGAGCGGCAATCGCCCGGACGTCGATGACAGCACGGGAGAGCGCCGAACGCGAGCCCGGCGGCGGGTCGGGTAGGCGCAGGAGTACCGCCGCGATGCCAGCGCAGAGAGCCGCCCGCGGTGTGTGGTCGCACGCGGAAGCGTCGTCCGTGCGCAGCTTGACGACTAGCGCCCGGTCTTCGCCTTCGTCTACGCGGCGGTATCGCTGGCCGAAGAGGCTGGCAAGCATCTCGCCAACCTCCCGCGCCCTTAGCCGCCATACCTCGCGGCCCAGCACCGCGCACGGCATGCCGATGTCGACGTACGGACCGCCCGCGTAGAACCTCAGCGCGGCGGCGGTAACCCGGTCGGCCGGTGACGGCGCGGCAGCGCCGCGGGCGGGTGATGATGAGGCAGGCTCGTCCATCGCAGTAGTCCCCTTGGGTCGGCGCCGTCCGCGGGCCGCGGTCGGGCGTGATGACGGTTCGGAATCCATGTCGAACCTCCGCGCTCTGTGACTGACAACCGCCGTATGGGCCAGCGTGGCGCGAGGTGTTCACCCGCACGGGGAGGAACTTCGGGACGCGGGCGGCGCCCGGTCTAGGCGAGGTGTATGAGTTGTGAAACAGGGGATTGTTTCGTCACTTCTATATTTCTCTTCATTGGAGGAGGAGAAGAAACTAGAGAGAGAATATAGAAGTGACGTTCCTTCACCACGTTTCACAACTCATACACTCACCCCGGCGCCGCCGCCCGGCGTGGTCACGCGGCGAACAGCCTCGCGGCGTCCGCCTCGACCCGGCGTAGCTCCGCGGCGTCGCCAGCGATGACGGCGCGCGTCTGCCGGCGTAGGAGGTCGGCGGCCTGGGCGCGGAAGGCGGTTGCCGCCTCCGCGCGGAGGCGCCGGGAGCGCCGCTGACGGCACGCGTCGGAGCATGTCCGGCGCTGGGGAGCCCCGGGGGTCACGGTCAACAGCGCGGGGCACTCGGAACAGGACACGGGCGGCCCTCCCTTCGTGAGTCACGGTTAACGGCCCAGCAAAAAGCCCTCGCCAGGGTTGAGCCGGGAACCCTGGCGAGGGCTAGCTAAGAGAGTGCGCCGGAGGCGGTAGCGGCACCCGCGACGAGGGCTACCGCACTCCGGCGTTGCTCAACCGCTAAGGCGGGAGCACCTGCCTCCGTATGGGCCGGCGACTGGCCCATAATCGGCGCAAAAATGTCGTCGCCTCCGTATGGGCCAGCACCCGCCAAGTGTTCAAAAATCGCGCCTTTCTCGGATCACGCTTTGGTAACACTTTCCCTGCTCCGCGCCCACGCCGTGAAGCGCGTGAGCAGCGCGGGATCAGGCGTCAGGCCCAACCGCTCGAAGTCCTGCCGCGCGTCCTCGGCACGGGTTACCAGGTACACGCAGAGCGCGACCCGGTCACGCCCGTACTCCGCGAGGAGGTCGAGCCGCGCCGGAGAGCACGGCCACGGGGCGCCGCACGCCGTACAACGCCAGTGAGGACGGCCGGGTCGGTGCGGGCGGGCGGTCATCGGACCGGCACCCGGACTACGGCGACTTTGTCCACGCGTACCGACGCGAAACGCTCGCAGGGGGCGAGGCTGCCGTCTGGACGGACGTCACGCCCCCTCAACTCCGCCCAAACCGCCCCGTCGCGCGGGCCGCGACTGACGACCTCCGCGACGTGCATCGTGAGCGTGCCCGCGCCGTACGCGTAATGGGGTTCCGCCACACGGATCACGTCGCCGACAGCAAAGCCCGTCACCGCGACCACCCGCCTCGCATGTGGGCCGCGGGCGTGCGCTCCGGGGCGGGAGGTAACCACACGGAGGCGGCGCGCCGCCCCGACGTGGCGTCGGCATGGCTGCGCTCCGGCTCTGCCGGGGCGGGAGGGTGGTGGCGGTCCGGGCAGCGCCGCCACGGAATGCCGCAGATACACCACCGCGATAGCCACCAACGGCGGCGGTGGCGGGGGCCGGACGGTACGGGTTTGGAGTGTCGACGTGCGGGCATACGCTCACGCTGACGCACAGTTGACAGGTAGTCAACCCCTCCGGTGACAAGCTGCCTACCCGTGTCGCCGGAGGGTCCGCCCGTGCGAGTCATGGCGCTATCCGAGGTCGCGGACTACCTCGGCGTGTCGCGCCAGAGAGCCGCGATTCTCGTCGACCGACCGGACTTCCCGGCACCTATCGACACCCTCACCGTTGGCCGCATCTGGGATGCCGCCGACGTCCGCGCGTACGCCGAACGCCGCGGGCGGCGACTCGCCGACAGCGAAGGCGGCGACGCCTGAGGCCGTGGTGGCGCGCCGCCACACGCCGCCATTCCTCGGGCGGTGCACCGCCACACGCCGCCCGACGCACAGCCATAGCCGGAGTGACGATGGCGGTACGCCGGGCGGCGGAGTAACGGCTACAACAGCGGTCACACGCGTGTGACCTGGGCAATGGCGGCGGTACGCCCGTCATCCGTGAGCGTAGCGGCGGTGCCGCCTTCGGAGAGGGTCACCAGCCCGCGCCGGGCGAGCGCCGCGAGGGTGCGAACGTGGATCGACCCGGCGTAGACGACGCCCTGACGGTTGTGCATGGCTGCGACTAGGGCGGCGCGCTGTGCCCGGGTCACTGCGCCGCCCAAGCGAGCGCGTCGGCGACCGACACCACGGGAACGCCGAGACTGTGCGCCGCAACGACTTCCCAGACGTCATCGGAGTCCGGCAGCGCGACGACGGCGGAGGCGGCGTCGAACGCGTCAACGTCGGCGGCCATAACTGCGGTCAACGTCTCGACGTCCTCGATGCCGGCAACGTCCGTCGGCGTGGACACGAGGTAGCCGGCAGCGGTCAGCAGTGCCAGCGCGGCGAGGAGCGCGGCACTGCCGGCGTTGGTCGAGCCGGCGAGGTACAGCGAGGGGCGGGTAGAGTTGGACATAGCGGAACCTCCGTCGTTCCGTTAGGGCCTCGGGTAGCGCTGCAATCGCTCGCCCGGGGCCTGCCTTATTTGGTTGGGGGTCAGTCTGAGGTGGGCTGCGCCCACAGGAACTCAACACGCGGGGCGACGATCCCCCACGGGTCCGCGTGGGTTGGTCGACCGCCCTTCGCGGCGGCACGGCGGACGGTCAGCCGGTCGATAAACAGCGCGACGAACTCGCGGCGCTCCGCAATGGGCGCGGTATCCCACCATGCGCCATCGTCGCCGTACTCACCGGAGGTCCATCCGGTTAGTGGGACGGCCGGCACTGCCGCTGCGTCGAGCGCGGCCAGTGACGCGGTTAGGGCGTCTACGCGGGCACCGGCGGCGGTTACTTGCTGCTCCACTACTCGCGCGGCGGCACCCGAGGCGGTTGCCAAGGTCTTAGCCAGTCGGTCAAGCGACGCGGTTGCCTCGGACAGCTCGGCCGCAACGGCGGCGCGTTGGGCAACGGTGGCCGGGTCGGCGTGCGCGGCGGCAAAGCGGCGAGCGGCCTCGGCGAGCACGTCTGCTGTCTCGCGGTCGCCAGGGTCGGCCGGGTCGACACTGCCGATCAGACGACCGATGCGGAACCGCACATAGGCGTCGAGGGTTGCCATCGACACAGTGCAGGAGTGCCGCCCGGCGGGCGCAGAGCATTGGTAGGCATTGCGAGTCGGCGCGGCGTTGAACCGACGAGACTTCATCGGGCACCCACATTCGCAGAACAGGATGCCGAGGCCGGAGAGCAACGAGGGCGTATCGCCCGGCCTCCGTGGCATACTCGCGCGCCCGTTGAGAGCACTCTGAAGCGACCAAAACTCGTCGGGTGTGATGATGGCCGTATCGGGCGCCGGGAGTGCGTTCTCTCCCGGTACGCCGGTCGCAAGCCCGTACCCGGTGGTGTCGCCTTTTGCGTTCTTGATCGCCACAGCGGCCAATCCCGCGATGCGCGGGTCACGTAGCCGGAGCGCCAGCGCCCGATCGGACCACGCGGACGCCGCGCGGGAACGGCCAACAGTGGCACCACGGGTCGCTATACCTCGTCGGTCGAAGTAGCGGCTGACCGCGTGCACGGCATGGCCCCAGCGAACGGCACGCGCGGCTAGCCGAAGCGCACGTGCCTCAGTCGGCTCGGCTACTAATGCGCGGATAGCGACCGGGGCGCCGTCCGGCGTCCGCTCGACGCGCTCGACGGTGGTAAATCCAAAGGGCGCCATGCCGACGTGACCGCCCGCGGCACGTGCTAGGGCCTTCGCGCCGCGCACGGCGTTCGACTTGTTAGCGCTCTCGTTGTGCGCGGCGTCGAGGCGAAGCAAGAGGTGAATCAAGTCCATCGTGTTGTCCGGGCCGAACGTGCCCTCTGTGGTGGAGACGATCGTCAGCCCGCCAGCCAGCAACGGCAGTAGTTCGGCGAGCGCTTGCTTAGGGTTTTGCCGGGTCAACCGAGAGACGTAGTAGACATAGACGTGCGTGACGAGTCCGGCCTTGATGTCCGCGATAAGCCGGTCATAGTCGGGCCGGATCACCTCCGTGTCGTATCCGCTCTTGCCGATGTCCTCATACCGTCGTACCTCGCGGCCGGGGTGGTCATACGCGGCGCGCTCGCCGGTCGCGGCACGTTGGGTCTCCGGGCTGGCTTCGGACTTGTTCCGGCGGGCGCTGGACTGCCTGACGTAGGTGGCGGGACTTGCTGCGGTCATGTCAAGGAAAGTAGTGCACCGACCGCCAGGAACCAAGAACCCGAACGGGTACTGCAACCACGGCCCGAACGGGCTGAGCTGCCCGGTCGGCGTGGCCCGTACCTCCTGAGCCACGCCGAACCGGACCGCACGACGGCGACGGCCGGGACCGGCGTCACTCCGCGGCGCGGAGGGCGACGGTCCAGGTCGTCGTCGTGTTGCTGGCCGCCGCGGCCACCGCGCTCAGGCCGCCGTAGCCGCCGGTCGGCACGGAGCGGCCCGAGTCGGCGAGCAGGCCCGTGACCCGGCCGCCGCCGGTCTGCGAGCTGTTGCTGCGCACCTGGACGCCGGGCGGCGGGGCCAGCTCGGTGGACGTCGCGTCGCCGTGCAGCCAGTACGACACCGCCCAGCCCCGCTCGGCCGGTACGGACGCCGTCGGGGTGATCCGCACGGCGGAGGAGGCCGGGTCGGCGGCCCGGGCGTACGCGGCCACCGGCGCGGCCGGATCCGTCCCCCGGTACGCGGCGAGCACGAGGTTCCCCTTCGACTGCTTGCCGAGGGTGATCCGTAGCGTCGTCCCCGCGTCGCCCGCCGCGGCGACCTTCCACCAGGCCGTGGTGGTGGCGTACCCGCCGTCCAGGCGGTCGAGCGGCGTCCAGCCGGTCACCCCGGTGGGCTCGCCGGTGACGGCGTGGGTGTTCTGGCTGAGGAACAGCAGCAGCGCGTCGCCCGCCCGCACCTCGGCGGGCACCACGACCGAGTGCGTGACGAAGTTCCCGTTGCGGGTGGCCTGCCCGACGAAGGAGATCAGCTCGGGCAGCGGCGCGACCGTGACCTCCCGGGTGACGGTGCCGGTGCCGCCCCGGTCGTCGGTGACGGTCAGCGTGACCGGGTACGTGCCGGCCTCGGCGTACGTGTGGGTCACGGTCCGCACGCTGCCGGTGCCGGCGGCCGACCCGTCGCCGAAGTCCCAGGCGTGGTCCTGCACCGCCCCGTCCGGGTCGGTGGAGCCGGCGGCCGAGAACGCGCACACCAGCCCCGAGCAGGACGGCGCGAGATCGGCCGTGGGCGGCGTGTTCGCGGCCCCGCCGGGGCCCTTGACCAACCTGATCCAGTCGATGTCCCCGGCGAAGTAGTCGCAGGTGACGTCGACCCCGTCGCAGAAGCTCTTGCCGCCGATCGCGAACTGCCAGTTGTTGGCGATGGTCCCGGTGGGACCGGTCAGCCGGCTGGTCCGCACCCCGTCGACCCACATCTCGACGTACGTCGCGGTGCGGTTGCAGGTCACCGTGTGCCACTGGCCGTCGGCGAGCGACGTGCCCGTGTACCCCGTGCGGGTGGACCCGTCGCCACCCCGGAACATGCACCGGGGCTTGCCGGCCGGCGCCTCGAACTTCCAGTAGCCGCCGGCCGTCCCGCCCTGCCCCTTCTGCATGATGTTGCCGAAGGAGCGGGTGGTCCGGTACCGGATGCTGATCGAGAAGTCCCCGGCCCCGGGATTGAAGTCGTCGCTCGCCGGCACCAGGTCGACGTGCCCCGGGACGTACTCCTGGTCGGCCGGGTTGTGGTACACGAACCGGTGTGCGGTCGCGCCGTCGTACAGCGCACCGGTCGTCACCTCCGCGCCGACGGTGCCGCGCCGGCCGTTGCCGCTGCTGTCGACGAGCGCCGTGGCGCCCGTCGGCTCGTCCATGCTCCAGAACGCCACCGTCCTGGTGGCGACCGCCCGCGCCGGGGCGGCCGCCACCAGTACCCCGGCGGCGGCCAGCAGGGCGGCCATGCCGAGCCCGCCGACCGTACGCACGGCTCGTCGTCCCCTCGTCGGCATGCCCGCCGCCTCCTTCCGTCCCCCGCTCACCCTGGCACGCCGGATCCAGCGCGCTCCATGAGCCGATGGGCTGGTCCGGGCCGGCCGATGAGGGGCGGACGGAGCCCGATCGGCAGCGTCGACCGCCCCCGCGGGTGCCCCGCCGGGGCGGCTGTGATCGAAATCCGTTGCCGGGGGCCCCGAGGAGTGGATAGCGTGGCGGTACACGGGAAAGGAGGTGGTCCAGACTTGTATGCCAGTTGGACTCGTGAGGTGGCTGTCCGCTAGCCGCTGTCCTCGACAGTGAACAGGTCCGCCGCGAGGCGGGCACCAGGCACCATCGTCGAGACCGTGTGGCAGCGGTGCGGCGAATCCACGACAGCCACCCGACCCCCGGGGTGCCGGCCCAGTCCAGCCGGCCCGCGCGCGAGCGCGGACGCCCCGGGGGTCGCTTCATGTCCGGCGGACGCCGGACCGGTCACCCGGAAGGAGGACCGCCGTGTCCATGCGCGAGCTGGTGGTGCTCGGGACGGCCAGCCAGGCGCCGACCCGGCAGCGCAACCACAACGGGTACGTGCTGCGCTGGGACGACGAGGTGATCCTCTTCGACCCGGGCGAGGGCAGCCAGCGACAGCTGCTGCACAGCGGCGTCACCGCCACCGACCTGACCCGGATCTGTGTCACCCACTTCCACGGCGACCACTGCCTCGGCCTGCCCGGCATCGTCCAGCGGCTCTCCCTGGACCGGGTGCCCCACCCGGTGGCGGTGCACTTTCCCGGCGGCGGCGCGGAGTACTTCGCCCGGCTGCGGCACGCCAGCTCCTTCCACGAGACCGCCGAGCTGCGGGTGGAGCCGATCGACGCCGACGGGGAGCGGATCACGCTCGGCGTCGGCACGCTGGAGGCGCGCCGGCTGCGGCACCCGATCGAGACGTACGGCTACCGACTGGTGGAGCCGGACGGCTGCCGGATGCTGCCGGAGAGGCTGGCCGCGTACGGCATCTCCGGCCCGGCCGTCGGGCAGCTGCTGCGCGCCGGCCACCTGGACGTCGACGGGCGCCGCGTCACCCGCGACGAGGTGAGCGTGACCCGCCCGGGGCAGCGGTTCGCCTTCGTGATGGACACCGGGCTCTGCGACGGGGTGTACGCCCTCGCCGAGCACGCCGACCTGCTGGTCATCGAGTCGACGTTCCTGGAGTCCGAGGCCGGGCTCGCCGCCGAGGTCGGCCACCTCACGGCCGGGCAGGCCGCCCGGGTGGCGGCCGAGTCGGGGGTACGCCGGCTCGTGCTCACCCACTTCTCCCAGCGGTACGCCGACGCCCGGCGCTTCGCCGACGAGGCCCGCCGGCACTTCGACGGAGACCTCGTCGTCGCCGAGGACCTGACGACCGTGCCGGTCCCGCCCCGGCGGGTAGCCTCGATCCGGTGACGGTCACGCTGCGCCCCGCCAGCGGGGCCGACCTGATGGCGGTCGGTGCCCTGCACCAGCGGTCCCGGGTGGCCGCGTACTCGTCGTTCCTGCCGCCGGAGGCGCTGGCCGGGCCGAGCGGGCGGGAGATGGGCCGGTACTGGGTCGAGCGCTGGGAGTGGGAGCGGGCCGACCACCGGATGACGGTCGCCGAGCGCGACGGCCGGCTCGTCGGTTTCAGCTACCTCGGCCCGGACGACGAGGGCGACCCGGCCACCGGACTGCTCAACGCGATCCACCTCGAACCGGACGAACGCGGCCGGGGCACCGGGCGGGCGCTGATGGTCGACGCGCTGGCCGCGCTGCGGACGCGCGGCTGGACGCGGGCCGTGCTCTGGGTGCTGGAGCGGAACGCGCCCGCCCGCCGGTTCTACGAGCGGGGCGGCTGGACGGCCACCGGCACGCGCCGGGACGAACGGATCGGCCCGGTCGTCGTCGCCCAGCTCCGGTACGCGCGCGAGCTGTGACGCCGGTGCCCCGGGGTCCTCCCTCCGAGAGCCCCGGGCACCGGTCGGGGTCAGCGGGCGCCGAGGTGGGCGAGCAGGTCCTGCCGGGTCAGCACGCCCTTGGGCTTGCCGTCCACCAGCACCAGCGCCGCGTCGGACTTCTCCAACAGGGCGACGGCCTCGCTCACCGGCTGGCCGCCGCCGACCATCGGCAGCGGGTCGCCCATGTGCCGCTCGATGGTGTCGTGCAGGTGCGCCTGCCCGGTGAACAGGGCGTCGAGCAGGTCCTTCTCGGCGATCGAGCCGGCCACCTCGCCGGTGACCACGGGCGGCTCGGCCTTGAGCACCGGCAGCTGGGAGACGCCGTACTCGCGCATGTAGTCGATGGCGTCGCGCACCGTCTCGGTGGGGTGCACGTGCACCAGCTCGGGCAGCCCGCCCGGCTTCTTGGCCAGCGCGTCGGCCACGGTCGGCTCGGCGCCGGAATTGTCCAGGAAGCCGTACCGGGCCATCCACTGGTCGTTGAAGATCTTCGACAGGTAGCCCCGGCCGCCGTCGGGCAGCAGTACCACTACCACGTCGTCCGGGCCGGCCCTGCGGGCCACCTCGAGCGCCGCGACCACGGCCATCCCGCAGGAACCGCCGACGAGCAGCCCCTCCTCGCGGGCCAGCCGCCGGGTCATCTCGAAGGACGACTTGTCGGAGACCTCCACGATCTCGTCGGCGACGCTGCGGTCGTACGTCTCCGGCCAGAAGTCCTCCCCGACGCCCTCGACCAGGTACGGCCGGCCGGTGCCGCCCGAGTAGACCGAGCCCTCCGGGTCGGCGCCGATCACCCGGACCCGCCCCTCGGAGGCCTCCTTCAGGTAGCGGCCGATGCCGGAGATGGTGCCGCCGGTGCCCACGCCGGCGACGAAGTGCGTGATCCGGCCCCCGGTCTGCTTCCACAGCTCCGGGCCCGTGGTCTCGTAGTGCGAGCGCGGGTTGGCCGGGTTGCTGTACTGGTTCGGCTTCCACGCGCCGGGGATCTCGCGGGCCAGCCGGTCGGAGACGTTGTAGTAGGAGCGGGGGTCCTCCGGGGCGACGGCCGTCGGGCAGACCACCACCTCCGCGCCGTACGCGCGCAGCACGTCCTGCTTGTCCTGGCTGACCTTGTCCGGGCAGACGAACACGCACCGGTAGCCCTTGAGCTGGGCCACCAGGGCCAGACCGACACCGGTGTTGCCGCTCGTCGGCTCGACGATGGTGCCGCCGGGCTTGAGGATGCCGGCCTTCTCGGCGTCCTCGACCATCCGCAGGGCGATCCGGTCCTTCACCGAGCCGCCCGGGTTGACGTACTCCACCTTCGCCAGCACCGTCGCCTGGATGCCCTCGGCGACGTTGCGCAGCCGCACCAGCGGGGTGTTGCCGATCAGCTCGACGACGTTGTCGTAGTACTGCACCTCGTTGTGCCCTTCGTTGCGGCGCCGGCGACGGCGGCCGGGCAGACGTAGTTTCGACGCCCAGGGTACGTGTCGTCAGGGCACCACATGGCCCGGGATGACGGAGCGGCGACGCGCCTCCCACCCCAGGAACCGCTCGGTCTCCGCGAGCACCGCGCCGGCCAGCCAGGCCACCAGCACGGCGTCGTCGGCGAGGCCGAAGACCGCCAGCGGAATCTCCGGGAGCAGGTCGACGGGCGAGACGATGTACGCCGTCGCCGCCGTCATGAGGGCCAGCCGGAGGCCACCGTCGTACTCGCCCCGGGCGGTGGCCCGGATCATCCGGGGCAGCGCCGCGAGCCGGGCGCCCAGCGCCGGCCCGCCCCGCGCCCCGGCGGTCAGCGCCCTGGCCAGCGCCGCGAACGCCGCGCTGCGTTTCAGTGTCTTTCCCATCGTCACGCCCCTTTCCCTCCGACAGCGTGCGGTGTCCCCGCAAGTGGTACCCGCAACGGCCGGATCCCAGCCGTCCACCGGCCGGTACGACGACAGCGGTGTGTCGTGCGGTCGCGATAATCTCGCCTCATGGGGGTCGCTGGTTCCGCCGCACCGGTCGTTCCGCGCTGGCAGCGCGCCCGCCAGATCGTCCGCCTGGCGGCGCTCGGCACGGGCGCCACCGCCGCGGCGGCGGTGGCGACGACCGGGGTGCTGGTCGGCCAGGCCCGGCAGGCGCGGCGCACGATCCCGATGGCCGAGGCGCCCCCACCGCGCTGCGACGGCGTGTACGGGGCGAAGCTGCCCGGCCCGCCGCTGACCATGGTCATCCTCGGCGACTCCTCCGCCGCCGGGTACGGCGTGCACCGCCGCCGGGAGACTCCGGGGGCGCTGCTGGCCACCGGCCTGTCCCGCCGGCTGCACCGGCCGGTGCGGCTGCACCGGTTCGCGGTCGTGGGCGCCATCTCCGCCGGGCTGCGCCCGCAGGTCGAGTCCGCGCTGGAGTGCGAGCCGGACGTGGCGATCATTCTCATCGGGGGCAACGACGTCACCAACCGCACCCCGCTGGCCCTGGCCGTGCGCTACCTCGTCGACGCGGTCCGCGCGCTGCGCGGCGCCGGCTGCGAGGTGGTGGTCGGCACCTGCCCCGACCTGGGGGCGATCCGGCCGATCCAGCCGCCGCTGCGCTGGCTGGCCAGGCGGTGGAGCCGGCAGCTCGCGGCCGCGCAGACGGTCGCGGTGGTCGAGGCGGGCGGCTGGACGGTCTCCCTCGGCGATCTGCTCGGCCCCCGGTTCGCGGCCGAGCCGACCCGGATGTTCGCCTGGGACCGGTTCCACCCGTCCGCGGAGGGGTACGCGGTGGCCGCCGCCGCGATGCTGCCGACCGTGCTGTCCGCGCTGGGCGCCGGGCAGGAACGCCGCCCTGGCCTCGGGCGCGTCGAAGGCGTACGGTCGCTGCCTGAGGCCGCCCAGGAGGCGGCCCGGCACGCCGGCACGGAGGTCAGTGCCACCCAGGTCCGCGGTCGCGACCGCGGGCCGGGGGGGCGGTGGGCGCAGCTGCGCCGGCGGGCCTTCTTCGGCGTCGGCGCGGTGCCGCACCCCGGCCCGGCCGCCGACACACCCACACTGGAGGGACGGCCATGACCGAGCGTGGCGGCAGGCACGGGGTGGGCGACTGGGGCGCCGGGGCGGAACTCGCGCTCCGGCTGGGCCGGGCGGCGGCCCTGTCCCTGATCGCCGGGACCATCGGCGGCGTCGCCGTCCTGGCCGGAGAGGCGTTCGTCGCGCGGAACCGCCCGTACGCCCAGCCGGAGCTCGGGCTGGCCCTGCGCGCCACAGTCGGGCGGGCCGGCGCGCCGCCGCTGCGGCTGGTCCTGCTCGGCGACTCGTCCGCACTCGGGGTGGGCGTGGCCCGGCTCGGCGACACCGTCGGCGGTCAGCTCGCCCACCTGCTCGCCGAGGGGGCGGCCGGCCGGCGGGTGCACCTGTCCAGCGTGGGCGTGTCGGGGTCCCGCTCCACCGACCTCGCCACTCAGGTGGCGCGGGCGCTGCTCGGCCCGCGTCCCGACGTCGCGGTTATCCTGATCGGCGCCAACGACGCCACCGCGCTGCGCCGGCCGGCGGAGGCCGCGGCGTACCTGGGCGCGGCGGTACGGCGGCTCCGCGACGCGGGCGTCGAGGTGGTCGTCGGCACCTGCCCCGACCTCGGCGCCGTACGCGCCATCGCGCCCCCGCTTCGGCAGGTGGTCGGCTGGTCCGGGCGGCGCATCGCCCGGGCCCAGACGGTGGCCGTGCTGGACGCCGGGGGCAGCGTGGTCGACCTGGCCGCCGAGACCGGCCCGGTGTTCCGGGCCGACGCGGGCACGTTCTGCCACGACGGCTTCCACCCCTCCGCCGACGGCTACCGGGTCTGGGCGCACGCCCTGCTCCCGGCGGTCGCCGCGGCCGCGAACGTCGCCCCCCACCAGTGACCCCGGGCGACCCGACGGCCGCCCCGGGTGACATTGCCGGCCGCAGTCGCCACTTCCACCCCAAGTTACCGGCGAGTTAACGTTGGTTTCATGCCGACTGAGTCGTCCCGCGACGCCGTCATCGTCGCCACCGCCCGCTCCCCCATCGGCCGGGCGCACAAGGGATCCCTGCGCGACGTCCGCCCCGACGACCTCGCCGCCACCATCGTCCGGGCCGTCCTGGACAAGGTCCCGCAGCTCGACCCGACCGAGATCGACGACCTCTACCTCGGTTGCGGCCTGCCGGGTGGCGAGCAGGGCTTCAACATGGCGCGCGTGGTCGCCACGCTGCTGGGGCTGGACGGCCTGCCGGGCGCGACGCTGACCCGCTACTGCGCGTCCTCGCTGCAGACCACTCGGATGGCCATGCACGCGATCCGGGCCGGCGAGGGCGACGTCTTCGTCAGCGCCGGCGTCGAGACCGTGTCCCGGTACGCGCGGGGCAACTCGGACACGCTGCCGCCGGAGGCGCAGGCGCTGGTCGGCGGCGGCTGGGAGAACCCGCGCTTCGCCGCCACCCAGGAGCGCTCGGCCCGGCGGGCGCAGGGCGGCGCGGAGGTGTGGACCGATCCCCGGGAGGCGGGCGAGTTGCCCGACATTTACCTCGCCATGGGGCAGACCGCCGAGAACCTGGCGCAGGCGTACGACGTGACCCGCGCCGACATGGACGAGTTCGGCGTACGCAGCCAGAACCTGGCGGAGAAGGCGATCGCCGACGGCTTCTGGGCACGGGAGATCACCCCGGTGACCACCCCGGACGGCACGGTGGTCAGCGCCGACGACGGCCCCCGCCCCGGGGTCACCCTGGAGGGTGTGGCCGGGCTCAAGCCGGTGTTCCGCCCGGACGGCCGGATCACCGCCGGCAACTGCTGCCCGCTCAACGACGGCGCGGCGGCCGTGGTCGTCATGAGCGCCCAGCGGGCGAAGGACCTCGGCCTCACGCCGCTGGCCCGGATCGTCTCCACCGGCGTCACCGCCCTGTCGCCGGAGATCATGGGGCTGGGCCCGGTCGAGGCGTCCCGGCAGGCGCTGCGGCGGGCCGGGATGACCATCGACGACGTCGACCTGGTGGAGATCAACGAGGCGTTCGCCGCCCAGGTGATCCCGTCGTACCGGCAGCTCGGCATCCCGTTGGAGAAGCTGAACGTGATGGGCGGGGCGATCGCCGTCGGCCACCCGTTCGGCATGACCGGCGCGCGGATCACCGGCACCCTGCTCAACGCCCTCGACTGGCACGACAAGACCATCGGCCTGGAGACGATGTGCGTCGGGGGCGGCCAGGGCATGGCGATGGTCCTCGAACGGCTCAGCTGAGCCCGGGCCCCGCCCTGAACGACTCCAGTTCCCCGACATGGCGGTGTCCGAACGCGCCGGATGCCGCCATTTCCCCGACATCGTGGTGTCCGAGGATGCCGCCAGTCGCGTTGGGGTGGATCCCCTCGTCAGAGCGCGCTCCGGGTCGCCGTCACCTCGGCGGCGGCCCGGGCCAGCGCCTCGGCGGGCGGATCGGCGGCCAGCAGGTCGGCCGCGACCACCCGGAGCTGGTCGGGCAGGACGAGGTCGTTGTCGAGGCGCGGGACGGTGCGCCGGGGCTCGCCCTCCGCGTCCGCCGCCAGGTTGGCCAGTTCCTGGATCAGCCGATGCACCAGGTCGGCCCGGGGGACGTTGCCGCCCTCGGCGGTCGCCGCCCAGCGTGGCTGCTGCCAGTGCCCGACCTGACGGACCAGCAACTCCACCGCCCGGTCCAGTTCCGCTGCGCTCACCGCCCCGAGTCTAGGAGGCCGTTCAGCGGCGCAGGCGGGGCACCGCCGCTCAGCGACGCAGGTAGCTGAGCAGGCGCAGCAGCTGCCAGTAGAGAAAGACCAGCCCGGCGAGCAGCCCGAACGCGCAGTACCAGGCGTACCGGCGGGGCAGACCGGCCCGCACCGACCGCTCCACCAGGTCGAAGTCGAGGATGAAGCTGAACGCGCCGGCGACGATCGCCACCACCGAGAAGACGTACGCCAGCCAGCCGGCCTCGGCGGTCAGGCTGTAGACCTCCAGCGCCTGCCGCCCGGTGAACAGGTAGAAGACCAGGTTCGCCACGCTGAGCGTCACGATGCCGAGCAGCGTTCCGGCCACCAGGCGGGCCATCCGGGGGGTGGCCCGCAGCACCCGGAACCGGTACAGCAGCGACATCCCGAGGAACACCCCGAGGGTGCCCACCACGGCCTGCACCACGATCCCCGGGTAGACCAGCTGGAAGGCCCGGCTCGCCACCCCGAGCAGCAGCCCCTGGAGCACCGCGTACCCGACGATCAGGGCCGGGCTGGTGCTCCCGCGCAGCGAGATGGCCAGCGCCAGGACGAGGCCGGCCAGGGCGGTGCCGGCCAGCGCGGCGGAGATCCACACCGCCTGCGGGACGACCACCCAGGCGGCCGCCGCCGTGGCCCCGGTGAGCAGCAGCAGCCCGACGGTGCGGACCACCACGTCGTCCACCGTCATCGCCTCGGCCCCGCCCGTCCCGAGCACCCGGCGTTCGAGCCGGCGGGTGTCGTCCAGCCGGGTCAGCACCGGGTTGGAACTGCGCACCGCCACCTCCCGGCCGACGTACCCCTCGCACTCACTCTGCACCGCAGGGGTCGGCGGCGGCGGGCAAACGCCGGGGTGGGGCGGCGGCCGGGCGCACAGACGACGGCGCCCGCCGCCGCGGTAGCAGCCGGCGGAACAGCCGGGCGCACAGACGACGGCGCCCGCCGCCGCGTTAGCGGTGGCGGGCGCCGGTCGGCGGCGCGGGTCAGTCGTCGCCCTGGAAGTAGCTGAGCAGGCGCAGGATCTCGATGTAGAGCCACACCAGGCTGACCAGGATGCCGAACGCGGCCGTCCAGGCGTAGCGCTGCGGCAGGCCCATCCGGACGCCCTGCTCGACCTCGTGGAAGCTGAGCACGAAACTCAGCGCCGCGACCACGATGCAGACCAGGCTGAAGCCGATGGCCAGCGGGCTGCCGTCGCGCAGGCCGGTGTTGACGCCGAACAGCGCCAGCACCAGGTTGATCAGCATGACCGCGAACAGGCCGACCATCGCCGCGGTCACGCCGCGGACGAACTTCGGGGTCGCCCGGATGGCGCGTGCCTTGTAGAGCATGGCCATCAGGAAGAAGACGCCGAAGCTGGCGACCACGGCCTGGAGCACGATGCCGTCGTAGAGCGAGTTGAACGCCTTGCTCACCAGGCCGACGAAGACGCCCTCGACGACCGAGTACGCGATGACCAGCGCGGGGTTGGCCATCCGGGAGAACGAGATGATCAGGCCGAGGACCAGGCCGACCACGGCGGCGCCGATCCAGGCGGCGCCGAGCAGCGCGTCCGGCACGAGCACCCAGGCGGCCGCGGCGGAGACGCCGAGGATGCCCAAGAGCATCACGGTCTTGACCACCACGTCGTCGATGGACATCGGCGTCACGGTGGGCGGCGCGACGGGGTACCCGGTCGCGCCCGGGTACTGCGGATAGCCGGGCTGTCCGTACGGCCCGGTCGGGGCGTACCCGGCCGCCCGTTCCCGCTCGGCCGCCTGGCCGAGTCGGGCGAGCACCGGGTTCGAGGTCTTCACTGTCTGGCCTCCCTCAGGGGGTCGTCGCACGTGGGACGTGCCCTTCAAGGGTAAACGCCCGGATCGGCTCGTAGGAGATCGCCAAGCTGAAGGGAAGCTGAGAGTGTGGTGCCCGGGGCGGGGGTCGAACCCGCACGCCTTGCGGCAGCCGCTTTTAAGGCGGCCGTGTCTGCCGTTCCACCACCCGGGCGGGCGCCACCGACGCGGCTCGACCCCGCGCTGTGTGCAGTGCCACCGTAGCGGGTCCACGCACGCCGTGTGGAGTGGCACCGGAGCGGTTCCGGGCCGACCCGGCGAACCCGGGAGGCCGTACCGCACTAGGGTCAAGCCGTGAGCAGCGCAGCCCCCACGGCCCCCGACGCCGCCCTGAACAGGACATTCGTGCCGACGCCCGGGCCTCCGCCGGCTCCTGGTGGGCCCGCGTGCGAGCCGCCGCCGCCAGGAACCGGGGCGACATCCTCGTCGGACTGGCGTTCGCGGCCCTGGCCGGTTGGCTCACCCACGGGCTGTGGCCGGACCCGTCCGGCCGGGTGCTGGCGCTCAATCCGGAGGACCAGACCCTGTACGAGTGGTTCCTGGCGGTCGACGCGCGGGCGCTGCTGGGCGACTTCGGCCTGCTCAGCGACCGGCTCAACGCCCCGGACGGGGTGAACCTGATGGCCAACACCACGGTCATCGCGCTCGGCGTGCTGTTCGCCCCGGTCACCCTGCTGTTCGGCGCCCCGGCCACGTTCGCCCTGCTCGCCGGGCTCAACCTGGCCGGCACCGCGCTCGCCTGGCACCTGCTGTTCGCCCGGGTCCTGGGGGCCCGCCGGCCGGCCGCGCTGCTCGGCGCGGGGCTGTGCGGCTTCGGCCCGGGCATGATCTCGCAGACCAACAGCCACCTGCACATGACCGCCCAGTGGCTGGTGCCGGTGATCGTCTGGCTGGTGGTCCGGCTGCTGCGCGCCGCCGACCCGCTCGGCGGTCGCCGGGGCCGGGCGGCGGTGGCGAGGGCCGCCCCGGCCCGGACCGCCGCCGGGTGCTCACCTCCGCCGTGGGGCTCGCCGCCGCGGTCAGCGTCCAGGTCTTCGTCGGCGAGGAGGTGCTCTTCCTCTGCGCGGTGACGCTGCTGGTGATGGCCGTCGCGTACGCCCTGACCGACCGGGCGCTGCTGCGCCGGGCGCTGCCGGGCTTCGCCGCCGGGGTGCTGCTCGCGGCCGGGCTGGCGCTGCTCGTGCTGGCGTACCCGCTGTGGTTCCAGTTCGCCGGCCCGCTCGGCGTGGCGGACGGGATGTTCAGCCCGCACTACTTCTCGGCCGACCTGCGCGGCTGGTGGACGCTCTCCCCGCTGTCGGTGGCCGGCAGCGACGACGCCGCGCGGCTCACCACCGGGCCGGCGGAGTACAACACGTTCCTCGGCTGGCCGCTGCTCGTGGTCGTCGCCGGGTGCGCCGCCTGGCTGGGCCGCCGCCCGCTGGTGATCGCGTGCGTGGCCGGCGCGCTGACGATGGGCGCGCTGTCGCTCGGCCCGCCGTGGTGGTCGGCGGCGACCGCACCGGCTTCCCCGGCCCGTACGCCCTGCTCGCCGGCCTGCCGGTGGTGGACGGCGCGCTGCCGATGCGGTTCGCGCTGGCCGTGCTGCCGCTGGCCGCGACGCTGCTGGTGCTCGCCGTGGACCGGGCGCTGGGCCTGCCCGGGCGGGCCCGCCGGCTGGTGCCGGCGGTGGTCGGCGTCGCGCTGCTGCCGATCTTCCCGGCGCCGCTGCCCACCGCGGAGCGCCCGGCGCTGCCGGAGTTCGTGACGGGCGGGCACTGGCGGCAGTGCGTCCGCCCGGGCGGGGTGCTGGTGCCGGTGCCGCTGGCCACCCCGAAGGAGCCCTGGCCGATGCGCTGGGCCACCGGGGCCGATGCCGCCTTCGGCATGCCGGAGGGCTTCTTCATCGGCCCGTACGGGCGGAACGGCACCGCCGCCATGGGCACCTGGAAGCGGCCCACCTCCGCGCTGCTCACCGAGGTGGCGAAGCAGGGCGGGCGGCCGGTGGTGGGCGACGAGGAGCGGCGGCAGGCGGCCCAGGACGCCGACCGGTGGGGGGCGTCGTGCTTCGCGCTGGCCGTCGACACGCCGCACGCCGAGGACCTGCGGGCCACCCTCGACCAGCTCTACGGCCCGTCCACGAGGATCGCCGACGCCTGGGTCTGGCGCCCCTGACCCCCGCCGCGCGGGCCGCGTCCCCGCCGGGCACCGCGTCACGGGGTGCCGCACGCCACCCCCGCCCCACGGCGGGTGCGCGAAAGGGCCCCTTCTCCGCCGCTTCGGAAGCGAGGGAAGGGGCCCTTCCGTACAGCTCAGACGCGGGGGGCCGCCGGTTGGGACGCCACGGCGAACTCCTCGCGCGGGTCGTGCAGCTGGCCGAGCGCGACGACCTCGCGCTTGAGGAAGAACGCCAGCGTCCAGTCGACCACGACCCGGACCTTGCGGTTGAACGAGGGGATCCGGCTCATGTGGTACGTCCGGTGCATGACCCACGCCGGCCAGCCGGTCATCTTGATCCCGTACACCTGGGCGACGCCCTTGTGCAGGCCGAGGCTGGCCACGCTGCCGGCGTGCTTGTGCCGGTAGTCCACCGGCTCCCGCCCGCGGATCACGTTGGCGATGTTGTCGGCCATCCGGGCCGCCTGGCGCACCGCGTGCTGCGCGCTCGGCGAGCAGAAGTTGCCCGGTTCCTTGGTCAGGTCGGGCACCGCCGCGCAGTCCCCGGCGCTCCAGGCGCCCTCGACCACCCGGTCGCCGTCCGCGACCTGCAGCGTGGGCAGGCAGGTGACGCGGCGGCGGTCGTCGCGCGGGAAGTCGGTCGCGTCCAGCATCGGCGACGGCTTGACGCCGGCCGTCCAGACGATGGTGTCGGCGCGGAAGCTGTCCCCGTCCGAGAGCTTGACCACCCCGTCGACGCAGGACTCCAGCCGGGTGTCCAGCCGGATGTCCATGTTCCGCTTGAGCAGCTGCTGCACGGTGTAGGCGCCCATGTCCCGGTCGACCTCCGGCAGCACCCGCTGGGTCGCCTCGACCAGCACCCAGCGCATGTCCTCCGGCTTGAGCTCCGGGTAGTACCGCAGCGCGTCCCGGGCCATGTCCTCCATCTCGGCGAGCGCCTCGATGCCGGCGTAGCCGCCGCCGACGAACACGAAGGTCAGCGCGGAGCGGCGCAGGTCCGGGTCGGGCGTCGCGGCCGCCACGTCGAGCCGGTCCAGCACGTGGTTGCGCAGGTAGATGGCCTCACCGATGGTCTTGAACCCGATGCCGTGCTCGTGCAGGCCGGGGATCGGCAGCGTCCGGGAGACCGAGCCGGGGGCCACGACGACGTGGTCGTAGGCGATCTCCCGGGTCGGGCCGCTGATCGGCTGCACCGTGGCCACCTTGCGGTCGTGCTCGATCCGCGTGACCGCGCCCGCCACCACCGTGCACCGGCGCAACACCCGCCGCAGCGGCACCACGGAGTGCCGCGGGGAGATGTTGCCCGCGGACGCCTCGGGCAGGAACGGCTGGTACGTCATGTGCGGCTGCGGGTCGACGACGATGACCTCGGCCTCACGCGAGCTGAGCTTCTTCGACAGGTGCAGGGCGGCGTACAGCCCGACGTGCCCGGCACCGACGACAAGGATCCGCTTCGGGTTCACGCCATCTATCTTTCCCCGAGCGGCTCGGCTAATCCCGAGCGAGACCCCCTTCTGTGACGGAACACAACAGCTGTGAGCTGCACAACGCCTGGCCGCGTCCCGTCATTTGCGACGCAGCAGCCACCCCAGCAACGCGCTCACGGCGACGGCCACGAGCAGCCCCGCCACCGTCGCGGCGAGGAATCCGCGGTCGGTCCCGACGTCGGCGGCCCGCAGCAGCAGCACCCCCAGCACCGCCGAGGCGAGCAGCACCCCGCCGGCCCGGGTGAGCCAGCGCACGACCAGTTCGGGGTCCACGACCGCGTCGTACGGCAGCAGCGCCGCCAGCGCGCACAGCGAGTGCGTCAGGTACAGCGCCGCCGCCACGGCGAGCAGCCGCCAGAGCGCGATCGGCCGCCCGTACCCCTCGGTGGCGAGCAGCCAGCCGCCCACCGTGACCAGGGCGGCGAAGGTCGGCCACACGCGGCGCGGCCCGACCGCCGGCAGCAGCGCCACCACCGCCAGGGCGGCCAGCGGCCGCCCGGTGAGAACCTGGGCCGGGTACGCCAGCAGCAGGCCGGCCAGCCCGGCCACGAAGACGCCGAGGCGGATCAGCAGCGGCGCGACGCTGACCCGGTCGACGGCCCAGCGCACCGCCCGGGCCCGTTCCGTCACCACCTCGACCGGGTTCACCCGCGCCGTCCTTTCCCGCACGCGCGCCCGCCCGTAGGGCGGACCCACCCCGCCTGTCTCATCGCGCGCCCGCCCGCGGGGCGGAGGCGAGCCGGGCCACGTCCCGCAGGACCAGGTCCAGGCTGCCCGCGCCGGCCCAGCGGACCACGGGGACGCCGTGCTCGCGGAGCTGGCCGATCATGGTGTCCCGGTCCAGCCGCCACAGCCGGAACGCCACCTCCGACCAGCCCTTGCGGCTCGGCGGCGGCAGGTCGGTGGGGAGCGTGTCCACGGCCACCACGAACCGCCCGGAGCGGGCCATCCGGGCCAGCATCTGCGCGGACCGCTCGTCCAGCAGCGGGGTGAGCACCACCACCAGCGCGTCCGAGGAGAGCAGGTGCGGGCCGAAGACAGGGTCGTACGGCTCCTGCGGCGCCGGCTCCGCCTGCACGTCGAGCAGCCACTCCAGCAGCGTCAGGTACTGCCGCCGACCGGTGGCCGGGCGCAGCCGGCGGGCCGCCGGCCCGTACTCCAGCATCGCCACCCGGTCGCCCCGGTGCAGGTAGTGCTCGCCGATCGCGGCGGCGGCCCGGACGGTGGTGTCCAGCACGGAGGCGGCACCGTCCACGCCGCCGGAGCGGCCGGCCTCGGCGAGCACGTCGAGCAGGATCACCACCTCGGCATCCCGGTCGGACAACGTGGCGGCGACGTGCAACTGCCGGGCACGCAGCGAGACCCGCCAGTCGATGCGCCGCAGCCGGTCGCCGGGGGCGAACACCCGGACGCCGGCCAGTTCGCCGCCCTCCCCCGGGCGGCGGGAGTGGTGGGCCCCGACCAGGCCGGCGGCCCGGGGCACCGCCTCCACGGCCTCGAACGGCTCCGTCTTCGGGTACACCCGGGCCCGCACCGGGTCGGTGATCGCGGCCCGGGACACCAGCAGGCCGCCGGCGGCGGCGACCCGGGCGCCGGCCGGGCCGACCGGGTGCCGGCCCCACCGCCGGGCCGTGCCGCACAGTTCCAGGTCGACGGCCGTACCGGGGTCGACGACGGTCACGAAGGGACGGTCCACCCCGCTGCGGGACAGGTCGGCCCGGGCCCCGCCCACGCCGGCCAGCTTCACCAGCAGCCACGGCGAGACCCGGGTACGCACCACCGCGACGTCGTACCCGACCGTGTCCGGGTTGCCGACGGTGACCGTGGCCGTGAACTCCCCGCCCTCGACCAGGTGCCCGTCGTCGGCGGCCACCCACACCTGCGGGCCGGCGGACGGCCGGCGGCGCAGCGCGTACGCGGTGCCGAGCGCGAACGGGACGGCGAGCACGACCAGGTCGACCCGGCCGAGCAGCACCCCGGCGATCAGCAGCAGTCCGGTGAGCAGCACCGCGCGGCCGAGCGCCCAGGTGGGTGCCCAGCCCGCCGCCGGCCCCTGTCCGGTCGACACGACGTCAACGCCCGGGCCGGCCGGCGGCGTAGCTGGGCAGCGCGCCGCTCGCCGGGGCCGGGGTCTGGTCGAGCACCTCACCGACCACGAAGGACGGATCGACCCGGCGCAGCCACATCTCGGGGCGCAGCGTGATCCGGTGCGCCAGCGCCGGAACGGCCACCTCCTTGACGTCCTCCGGCACCACGTAGTCCCGGCCATCGAGGACCGCCCGGGCGCGGGAGAGCAGCAGCAGCGCCAGCGAGCCGCGCGGGGACGCCCCGACCAGCACCGACGGGTGCTCCCGGGTGGCGGCGGTGAGCTGCACGATGTACCGGCCCACGGAGTCCTCGACCACCACGTCCTCCAGGGCGGCCTGCATGGCCCGGAGGGTGGCGGCGTCGACGACCGGCTTGATCTCGGCCTCCTCGCGCCGGCGGGCGATGCGCCGGCGCAGCACGTCCCACTCCTCCTCGTGGTCGGGGTAGCCGAACGACACCCGCAGCAGGAACCGGTCGAGCTGCGCCTCCGGCAGCGGGTACGTCCCCTCGTACTCGATCGGGTTCGCGGTGGCGAGGACGTGGAACGGCTCGTCGAGCCGGTAGGTGACGCCCTCCACGGAGACCTGCTTCTCCTGCATCGCCTCCAGCAGCGCCGACTGGGTCTTCGGCGGCGTCCGGTTGATCTCGTCGGCGAGCAGCAGGTTGGTGAAGACCGGGCCCGCGCGGAACGAGAAGTCGCCGCTGCGCTGGTCGTACAGGAACGAGCCGGTGACGTCGGCGGGCAGCAGGTCCGGGGTGAACTGGAGGCGGCGGAAGTCCAGCCCGAGGGCCTGGGCGAAGGACCGGGCCGTCAGCGTCTTGCCGAGGCCGGGCAGGTCCTCCAGCAGGACGTGGCCGCCGGCCAGGATGCCCGCGAGGACCAACTCCAAGGCGTCCCGCTTGCCGACCACGACCGAGCCGACCGCGTCCAGCACCGCCCGGGCCAGGCGGCCCACCTCGACGGCGGGCACGGTCTGGTCCACGTCGTTCATGAAATCTTCTCCAGTTCGGCGACGATCGCCGCGAGATCGCGCGGCGACGGGGTACGGCGGGGCGGGGTGTCGAGGAACGTCCACAGGCGGTCGCCCAGCAGCGCGCGGGCGCGGGCCGGATCCGACTCGCGGGTCACGCCGTGCCGCTGGCGCAGCCGCTCGTCGGCGAGTTCCCCGAGCCGGGGCAGGACCACCTTGGCGAACCGGTCGGGGTTGCCCCCGCACCAGTCCAGCGGGCGCTCCCAGCCGTCGACCGCGGCGCGCAGCGCGTCCCGGGCCGCCCAGTGATATCGGCCGCCCTCCTCGCCGGCGGGCACCCGCGCCCCGGCCCGGGGCGGGGGCGGCGGGGCGAGCGCGGCGGTGACCCGGCGCACGGCGAGCAGGGCGAGCACCCCCGTGACAACGATCCAGAGCGAGACCTGCAGGCCGACGGCCCGCAGGCCGGCGACCACCACCACGGTCAGCGCCCCGGCCGCGGTCAGGGCCTTCAGCGCCGAGCGGACCCGCTTGCCCCCGGCCGGCCCTGCCGGCCGCGGACGTTCCTCCTCGAACGTCAGCAGGTCGTGGATGCTGGTGCTCACGCGCCCACCGCCCCGCCCTCGGCAGCGGCGCCCGCCGACACCCCGGCGGCCACGGCGGTCAGCTCGCCGCGCAGCCGGCGCAGGGCGGCCCGGGCCTGATCGCGGGTGTGCTCGCCGACGGGCCGGGTGGCGTACCGGGCCTCGCGGTAGACGTGGGCGAACTCGGCCAGCACGTCGGCGCTGACGATCGCCGGCACCCCGGCCTCGGCGTCGCCACGCAGCAGGCGGGTGACCAGGTCGGTGGGCGTGTCGCCGGCCCGCCGGCGGACCCCGGCCGCGGCGGCGGCCTCCTCCAGGCGTACCCAGCAGGCGATCACGGCGGTGCGCGGGTCGACGTCGGCGTCGTCCAGGTCGACCAGGCCGGCGTCGAGCGCGGCGACCACGTCGCGGGCGGTGCCCTCGGCGGTGCGCCGGGCCCGCCCCTGCGGCAGCGCCCGGGTGGTGCGCCGGGCCACGCCCCGGACCAGGGTCCAGACCAGGTAGCCGAGCGCGGCGGCGACGGCCAGGCCGAGCAGGGCCAGCGCCACGGTGCCGAGCCACTCGGGGAGGTGCGCCCGGGTGGCCTCCCCGGCGTCGCGGGGCTCGGCCGGGATCGACGGCGACGCCTCGGCGGAAGGGTACTCCGGCACGTACGGGACGTTGTCGACGGCCGGCGGGACACGGCTGGCCCCGATGGACGAGTGGCCTGCGGCGAGCGCGGCGACGGCGAGCAGGACGGTCACCCCAGCGACCGGCCACCACCTGCGCAGCACGCCGAGGTCCATCGCCACCGCCCCATGCCGTCAGTCCACTCCGGCCAGTCGCTTCGCCCGATCGAACACGTCGTCGAGCATCGCCGGCGTCAGCCGCCCGGTGAACGTGTTCTGCTGGCTGACGTGGTAGCAGCCGAGCAGATCCGGTACGGCCCCGCCGGACCAGTGTGCCCCATGGCCGAACGCCGGTCGCGGGCTGGGCGGGCGGACGCCGTACACCGCGCGCAGCGCCGGCCACCACGCGGCCCACGCGAACGCCCCCAGCGCGACCACGACGCGCAGGGCCGGCCTGACGAGCGCGACCTCGCGGTGCAGCCACGGGGCGCAGGTGTCCCGCTCGGCCGGCGTGGGCTTGTTGTCCGGCGGCGCACAGCGCACGGCCGAGAAGATCCGGGTGTCGCGCAGGGCCAGCCCGTCGTCGGCGGCGACGCTCGTCGGCTGGTTCGCCAGGCCGGCCCGGTGCAGCGCGGCGAAGAGCACGTCGCCGGAGCGGTCCCCGGTGAAGATCCGCCCGGTGCGGTTGCCGCCGTGGGCCGCGGGGGCCAGGCCGAGAATGGCGATCCGGGCGTCGGCGGCGCCGAAGCCGGGCACCGGCCGCCCCCAGTACTCCTGGTCGCGGAAGGCCGCCCGCTTCGTCCGGGCGACCTCCTCCCGCCAGGCGACCAGCCGCGGGCAGGCGAAGCAGCCGCTGACCGCGCCGTCGAGGTCGGACAGGTCGGTCGCCCGCGCCGCGCGGGCGACGACCTCGCCGGGTGTACGCGGCTCAGCCAAGCTTCGCCCGGAACAGTTCCAGGGTGCGGGCCCAGGCGGTGGCCGCGGCGCGCTGGTCGAAGCGCTCCGGCCGGTCCTCGTTGAAGAACGCGTGCGCGGTGCCCGGGTAGTCGTACGTCTGGCAGCCTCCACCGGCCGCCTCGATGGCCCGGCGGGCGGCCTGCACGCCGTCGGCGGCGGAGGTGCCGTCCGCCTCGGAGCAGTGGATGAGCGCCGCCTTGCCCGCGTAGTCGGCCCAGTCGGCGCGCATGCCCTCCCACGGCAGCCGGGGGTAGAAACCGGCGGTCGCGACGATCCGCTCGGAGAACGTCCCCGACCACAGGGCCAGGCTGGCGCCGGCGCAGAACCCGGCGCAGCCGATCTTGCCGGTCGCCTCGGGCCGGCCGGCGAGATACGCCGCGGCGGCCGCTAGGTCGCTGGCCGCCTCGTCCATCTGCGTGCTGTTCAGCATCTGCCGCGGCTCACTCGGCCTGCTGGCCGGCCCGCCGTGGCGGAGGTCCGGGGCGAGTGCGACGAAGCCGGCCTCCGCGAAGCGGTCCACCACCGCCCGTACGTGGGGCACCAGGCCCCACCAGTCCTGGATGACGATGACCGCCGGGCTGGCCGCACCGCCGGAGGGTATCGCGAGATACCCCTCGCTCGCCCCTCCGTTGCTGGTGAAGCTCACCATCTCGCCCATCGGCCCGTCCTCCTAGCGGTCAGTCATCGTTGGCTGGTCGCAGGGTGTTCCTACGTGCCGGTAGCGTCCCACGCCGCGACGGCCGCCGGA
This sequence comes from Micromonospora olivasterospora, assembly GCF_007830265.1. Lineage (NCBI taxonomy): Bacteria > Bacillati > Actinomycetota > Actinomycetes > Micromonosporales > Micromonosporaceae > Micromonospora > Micromonospora olivasterospora. Next base: position 3,659,910 of record NZ_VLKE01000001.1, on the reverse strand, counting down.
AGGCGCCGGAACAGTGGCATTCACCTCGTGTTCGCCCGCCGATCGCCGCCGGTCGGCGACGGTGGCGCGGTCGCCCGCACCGCCGTCGCCGACCGGCGGCGGGGCCCGTTCGGGTCGGTCCCGGCGCGCGTACGGGCCGGTCAGGCTCGCTTCGTCAGGCAGAGCAGGTAGCCGGTGCTGCCCGGTTTGACGTTGTAGAAGAAGTAGCCCTCCTGACCCGGCTGGAGGAACTGCTTGCAGGCGTCGCCCGTCCTGGCCTGGGCCTCGCTCTGCGCGTCCACCCGGCCGGCCACCGTGTACACCGCCTTCGTCGAGGTACACGGGACGATCTCCGCGCCGCTGACGTCCTTGCTCTCGCCGTCGGCCACCTCCGGCAGCTCGGCGAGGCAGTCGCCGGCCTTGGCGTCGGCCGTGCCGTCCTCGTGGAACGCGGCGGCCACGGCGGTGCCGAGCCCGAACTTGAGCGCCGCGACCACCCCGACGGCGAGCACCGCGCCGACGACGCCGACCACCTTCCGGGTGGCGGACCGCTTCGCCTCCGGCTGCTCGCCGTCCGCCTCCGCCGGCTCTGGCCCCTGGCCGTCCACTGTCGACTCTGTCGCCTGCCCGTCCGCCGTCGGCTCGGCGGGCCGGGGCGCATCCTCGGGCGACGCGGCGGGGGGCGTGGCGACCTGCTCTGACACGGGGATTCCTTCCGAGGTGCGGATGAGCAGACGAAACCGTAGCGATCACCATCGTGGGGCGATGTCCCGTCCGGCTCGTCCGTTCAGCCAATTTCCACCCGAGGTTCACCCGGCCGGGCAGCACGGCACGTCAGGACGCCCAGAGGACCGGGCGCCCCCGACGTGTGACGTACCACATAGGTCAGGAGGTGGGCTCCGGCGCCGCGGTCGAGGCGGACGCGCCCGGCGTCGGAGCGGGGCCGGCGGTGGCCGCCCCGGACGGTGTGGCCGCGCCCGAGGGAGCGGCCGTCGCCGACGCCGCGGGTAGTGGGCCGACGGTGGGTGCGCCGGACGGCGTCGGCACGGGGCCGCTCCCGGACCGGCCCGGTACGGCGCCTGCTCCGGGCAGTACGGGTAGGTCGGGGCGCCCGGCTGCGGCACGACGAACCCGTCGGCGCAGTCCGGGTAACCGATCCGGATCGGGTTGCCGTCCTGGTCGAACAGCCGGGCGTTCTCCACGAGCCGCCCCTCGCTGTCGTACACGAAGATGTCCCGGACGTACGGCGCGTCCACCGAGGCCGGCCGGTACCCGGAGTCGTTCCGGCCCAGCTGGCCGTCCGCGTCGGCGAACCCGGCGATCGCGAAGACGGCGAGCACCGCAGTGCCGGCGTTGACGGCGAGCCGGGGCCAGCGCCGCAGCGCCGGGCCGCGCCGGCCGAGCCACACCGAGGCGACCACGCAGGCGCCGAGGAGCAGCAGCGCGGCGAGGGTGCTGCCGCCCAGCCTCGGCAGCAGCCCGAACACCGCGCCCGTGGTGACCGTGGTGAGTCCAGGTTGCGGGCGGCACTCACGTCCCCGCGATCTTGCACTTTGTGCCCCGACAAAGGGGGCATAACGTCCACATCGAGGGCCCAAAGTGCAAGATCGGCGAGCCGCTGGCCTCGGCGTGGGCTACCGCTGCGCGAGGCTCCAGGCGATGCCGTCGAGGATGTCGTGCTCGGAGGCGACCACGGACGGCATCCCGGCGCGCTCCATGATCACGCGGAGCACCAGGGCGCCCGCCCCGATCACGTCGGCCCGCCCCGGGTGCATCACCGGGATGGCCAGCCGCTGCTCACGGGTCTTCCCCAGCAGGTCGGCGGTCACCCGGGCCACCTCGTCGTACGACACGCGGGCGTGGTGGATGCGCTCGGGCTCGTACCCGGTGAGCCCCTGCGCGACGGCGACCACGGTGGTGACCGAGCCGGCGAGCCCGACCAGCGTGGCGGCCTCCCGCCCGGGGACGGCCGCCAGCGCGCGGTCCACCGCGGCCGCGATGTCGGCCTGCGCCGCGGCGATCTGGTCCGGGCCCGGCGGGTCGCCGTGCAGGTGCCGCTCGGTCATCCGGACGCAGCCGATGTCCACCGAGATCGCGGCCCGCACGCCGCCCTCGCGGGTGCCGACCACGAACTCGGTCGACCCGCCGCCGATGTCGACGACCAGGTACGGCGGCTGCGCGTCGGCGGGCAGGCCGCGGACCGCGCCGGTGAACGAGAGCCGGGCCTCCTCGTCGCCGGTGACCACTTCGGGCGCGACGCCGAGCGTCTGCTCGACCATCGCCCGGAAGTCCCCGGCGTTGGAGGCGTCCCGGGACGCCGAGGTCGCGCACATCCGCACCCGCTCCGCGCCCAGCTTCTCGATGTCGGCCGCGTACGACGCCAACGCGACCCGGGTCCGCTCGATCGCCTCCGGCGCGAGCCGGCCCGTCCGGTCGACGCCCTGCCCGAGCCGGACGATCTCCAGCCGCCGGACCAGGTCGACCAGCGGGGCGTCCGGCCCGGCGTCAGGGTCGGGCAGGTCGGCGACCAGCAGTCGGATCGAGTTGGTCCCGCAGTCGATGGCGGCCACGCGCGTCGTCACGGCAGCAACCCTACGGCAGCGGGCCGGGCGCGGCCGGCCGAGCCGGCGCTTCCCCGGCGAGAGCCCAGCGGGCCTCCCGCAGCGCCGTCCCCCGCGGCCCGGCCGGACACCCGTCGCATCAGGATGCCGGACGCGATCAAGGGCGGCTTACAGGCGCAGCAGCATCCGGACGTTGCCCAGGGTGTTCGGCTTGACCCGCTCCAGGTCGAGGAACTCCGCGACGCCCTCGTCGTACGAGCGCAGCAACTGCTCGTACACCGGCTGCGGCACGGGCGCGCCGTCGATCTCCTCGAACCCGAACGCGCCGAAGAACCGGGTCTCGAAGGTGAGCACGAAGATCCGGCCCACCCCGATCTCCCGGGCCGCGTCGATCAGCTCGGCGACGATCCGGTGCCCGATCCGCCGCCCCCGGTACGCCGGGTCCACGGCGACCGTGCGGATCTCGGCCAGGTCCTCCCACATGACGTGCAGCGCCCCGCAGCCGACGACCGTCCCGTCGGGCGCGGCCGCGACGCGGAACTCCTGCACGTCCTCGTACAGCGTGACGGTTGCCTTGCTGAGCAGCCGCCGGTCGTCGGTGTAGGTGTCCACCAGCCGCCGGATGCCGCGCACGTCGGAGGTGCGGGCCCGCCGCACCACGACGTCGTCGTCGCTCACCGCTGTTCCGGTACGTCCACGCAGGGGCCGGCGGCCCACCACTTCTCCACCAGCGCCAGCGTCTCGTCGCCGAACGGGTTGACCCCCGGCCCGGCGCCGAGCGCGTGGCCGAGGTGCACGTGCAGGCACTTGACCCGGCCGGGCATGCCGCCGGCCGAGATGCCGGCGATCTCCGGCACCTCGCCGATCGCCTCCCGGCGGGCCAGGTAGTCCTCGTGCGCCGCCCGGTATTGGGCGGCCAGTTCCGGGTCCGCCGCCAGCCGCTCGGCCATCTCCCGCATCAGCCCCGCGGACTCGAGGCGGCTGCAGGCGGCGGTCGCCCGGGGGCAGGTCAGGTAGAACAGCGTCGGGAACGGCGTCCCGTCGGTCAGCCGGGGGGTCGTCTCGACCACGTCGGGCAGGCCGCAGGGGCAGCGGTGGGCCACCGCCCGGGTGCCGCGCGGGGGGCGTCCGAGCTGCGCGGCCACCGCGGCCAGGTCGGCCTCGGTGGCCGGTTCCCGCCGTGGCGGGGGTACGGAGTCCGCCGCCGGCTCCTGCGGTGGTACGACAGTCACGGTGCCCATCTCTCGTCGGTGCTGGGTCGGGTGGTCAGCCGGCGGGACGCTCGGCGTTCGCGGCCCGGACGCTGGACCACAGGGTGTCGTACCAGGGTTCCGGGGCCTTCGGCGGCGCGGGCGGGCCGCCGGCGGCGGCGTCCCGGGCCGCGCCCGCCGGGTCGTTCAGCACGATCACCGGCACCTCGCCGGGGTAGACCATGCTGAACCGCTCCCGCGCCTGGATGCGGATGTACTCGCGGTCACGCCACTTGGCCGCCCGGTCCGAGAGCTCGGCGATGTGCGCGCGCTGGGCCGCCTGGGACGCCTTCATCCGCTCGATGTCGGCCTGCTGGTCGAGGTAGACGCGCACCGGGTACGTGTACGCGAGGGCGAGCGCGATCAGCACCGCGAACAGCACGGTGGCCCGCCCGGTGAACCGTCGGGGGTGGGGTGCGGAGAGCCGCTTGACGGTGCCGGCGGCCGCCGTACGACGGGCCGCGGCGGGACGGTTCGCGGAGCGTACCCCGTCGGCGGCCCGCGCCGCGCCGGGCGACCGACCGCCGGCGCGCGGCTCGGCGCGGACGCCGTCGCGGGCCGCCGCCCGCGCGCGGGCGGCGCCCGGCCGGCCGGCGTGACCCGGCCGGCGGACGGGACGCTGACCACCCGGTGTGCGCCGCTGCTGCATCGACACCCCTCCCCCGAAGGCTGCCCGTCTCAGGCCGAACGGTAGCGCGGGAAGGCGCCAGCCCCGGCGTACCGCGCCGCGTCGGCCAGTTCCTCCTCGATTCGCAGGAGCTGGTTGTACTTCGCCACCCGGTCCGAACGCGCGGGGGCGCCGGTCTTGATCTGGCCGCAGCCGGTGGCGACCGCCAGGTCGGCGATGGTGGTGTCCTCGGTCTCACCGGAGCGGTGGCTCATCATGCACTTGAAGCCGGCCCGGTGGGCCAGGTCCACCGCGTCCAGGGTCTCGGTGAGGGAGCCGATCTGGTTCACCTTGACCAGGACGGCGTTCGCCGCCTGCTCCGCGATGCCGCGGGCGATGCGCTGCGGGTTGGTGACGAACAGGTCGTCGCCGACGATCTGGATCCGGTCGCCGACGGCGGCGGTCAGCGTCGCCCAACCGCTCCAGTCGTCCTCGGACAGCGGGTCCTCGATGGAGACGATGGGGTAGTCGCCGACGAGCTTGGTGTAGTAGTTGCTCATCTCCTCGGCGGACTTGGCGCTGCCCTCGAAGGTGTACGTGCCGTTGTCGAAGAACTCGGTGGCGGCGACGTCGAGCGCGAACACGATGTCGGTGCCGAGTCGGTAGCCGGCCTTCTCGACGGCCTCGGCGATCAGGTCCAGCGCGGCGGCGTTGGTGGGCAGGTTCGGGGCGAAGCCGCCCTCGTCGCCGAGCCCGGTGGAGAGGTCCTTCTTCTTCAGCACGGACTTCAGCGCGTGGTACACCTCGGCGCCGGAGCGCAGCGCCTCGCGGAAGCTGGGCGCGCCGATCGGCGCGATCATGAACTCCTGGACGTCGACGTTCGAGTCGGCGTGCGCCCCGCCGTTGAGGATGTTCATCATCGGCACCGGGAGCAGGTGCGCGTTCGGGCCGCCCAGGTAGCGGAAGAGGCTCAGCTCGGCGCTGCCCGCCGCGGCCTTGGCCACCGCCAGCGACACGCCGAGGATGGCGTTGGCGCCCAGCTCGGCCTTGTTGTCGGTGCCGTCGATGTCGATCATCTTCTGGTCGATCAGCCGCTGCTCGCTGGCCTCGTAGCCGATCAGCTCGTCGACGACCCTGTCCTCGATGTTGGCGACCGCCTTCTCGACACCCTTGCCCTGGTAGCGGTCGGCGTCACCGTCGCGCAGCTCGATCGCCTCGAAGGCGCCGGTGGAGGCGCCGGACGGCACCGCGGCGCGGGCGATCGTGCCGTCGTCGAGCCCGACCTCGACCTCGACCGTCGGGTTGCCCCGCGAGTCGAGAATCTCCCGGGCGACGATTCCCTCGATGGTTGCCACTGAGTCGCTCCTCGTTTGTGTGTTCCGGTCCGGTATGGGCCGCGACGGTGCGGCTGAGGCAGGTGTTGAACCAGCGTATCGGGCGACGGTCGGGCGCACCGCCTCGGTCGGTGGACCGCGAGGGCCGCAGGTCGGACATTCCCGTATTATCGTGCCTAAACCGGCAACGGGTTTGCGCGACGTGGACCCGATCGACAAGGCTGGTCGTCATGCCCGCCGCCTCGACCACGTTCCGCGCGCTCGCACTGTCGGTCATCGCGTCGCTCACCGTCACCGGCTGTCAGGCCGTCCACGACGCCGGACAGGCGATCGGGCGGGCGGACCTGGTCAACGACCTCGCGGCCCGGCTGGACCGGGCGCTGGAGCTGACCTACTCGGCCGACTACCAGCTCCCCGCCGGGCGGGCCGCCTCGATCGTCCAGGCCCAGGGCCCGGCCCGCTCGGCGTACACCTGGCCGGGTGGGAAGCTCACGGTCACCGCCGAGGCGACCGCCCAGTGCGAGACCGACCGGGCGAAGGCGGTCTGCACGCTGCTCGCCCCGCCCGCCCCGAACGCGAAGCCCTCGGTGGCGCTGTTCACCGAGGCGAAGCGGCGCGGCCTGGTCACCCCGCCGGTGGTCGTCGGGCTGCTCACCGAGGCCGCGCTCGACGCGGAGGCGGTGATCACCCAGAGCGACACGACCCTCGCCGGGCACCACGCCACGTGCGTCGGCGTACGCCGCTCGGCCGGCGACTTCTCCGCCTGCGTGACGAACGAGGGCGCGCTCGGCAGCTTCGCGGGCGAGCTGGACGGCACGTCGGTGGAGCTGGCGCTGACCCGCTGGTCCGACGAGGTCGACGGGGCCAGCTTCGAGCTGCCGCCCGGCGCCGGCGTGGTCGACCACCGCGCCACCAGCTCCTGACCGCCGTGGCGGCGGGATTCGTGCCGGGGGCGTCCGGCGGCGGGTTCGTGCCGGGGCCGAGCCGGCCGCGCCGCCCGCCCCGGAGGACCTCGCCCTGGTGGTGGCCGGCCGGAAGCTGCTGGCCGGCCCGGACGGCCGCTTCCCCCGGGTGGCCGAGCTGCCCGCCGACACCGCCTGGGTGCCGCTGGGCACGCTGGACGGGAGGCCGGCCTGGGGCGCGGAGCTGCCCGACGGCTGGCAGGGGCCGGTCGATGCCGGCGACGAGCCGCCGGGCCGCTGGCGGGGGTGGCGGGAGCTGGCCGCCGGGCTGCCCGCGCCGCTCGCCGACCTGGCCGGGCGGGCGCTGGCCGTGCTCACCTTCCGGCGTACGCACCGGTGGTGCGGGGCGTGCCGGGCGGAACTGGCCGACGTGCCGGGCGAGTCCTCCCGGCGCTGCCCCGACTGCGGGCTGTACGTGCCGATCCGGCTCTCCGCCGCCGTCCTGGTGGCGGTCACCCGTCCGGGGCCGCCCGGCGGCACCGACGAGCTGCTGCTGGTCCGCCACGCGCAGGGGCCGACGGACCTGTGGGCGCTGGTGGCCGGGTTCGTCGAGGCGGGCGAGTCGCTGGAGGCGGCCGCCCGCCGGGAGGTCGGCGAGGAGGTGGGGCTGGCCCTCGGCCGGCTCGCCTACTTCGGCAGCCAGCCCTGGGCGATCTCCGGGCCGGGCACGCTGCTGGCCGGCTTCACCGCCACCGCCGCCGACCCGGCCGCCGAGCCGGTCGTGGACGGCCGGGAGCTGGTGCGGGCCCGCTGGTTCCCGCTCGACGCGCTGCCGCCGGAGCTGCCCCCGGCGTACTCGATCTCGCGGTGGCTGATCGACCACCTGGCGTCGGCGGCCGCCTGACCTCGCCTCACACGCCCAGCAGGGCGCGCAGGTGGCGCGGCGGTGGGCAGTCGTGGGCGAGCATCGCGTCGTGCCACTCGCGGACCGACACCCCGGCGGGACGGAGCGCGGCGATCTCGGCCACCTCGCTGTAGCCGACGAAGTAGGTGGAGAGCTGGGTCGAGGTGAGCAGCGCCCGCCGCCACTTGCCGGCGGCCTCGCCCTCCTCCTGGAAGCCCCGCTCGGTCATCAGCGCCATCGCCTCGGGCTCGGGCAGGCCCTCGCAGTGCACGAGCTGGTCGAGCAGCGCGTTGATGGTCATCCGCAGCTGCATCTTGAGCTGCTGCAACCGCACGGGCAGCCCGCCGAATCCCAGCCGGGCCATCAGCTCCTCGGTGTAGACCGCCCAGCCCTCGATGAACGGCCCGGACTCGGCCAGCGCCCGCACGCGGGTGCGACCCGCGTACCGGCGGGCGTGGGCGAGCTGGAGGAAGTGTCCCGGCATCGCCTCGTGCACCGTCAGGTTACGGATCATGTGGTCGTTGTACTCGCGGTAGAACGACTCGACCCGGGCCGCCGGCCAGTCCGCGGGGGTGGGCGCGATGCAGTAGAACGTCGGCAGCGGCGCGGTCTCCAGCGGGCCGGGCGCGTCGCAGTACGCCACCGCCACCCCGCGCGCGAACTCCGGCATCTCCTGGATCACGCACGGGTCGTCGACCAGGGTGACCAGGTCGTGCGCGCGGACGAAGTCGGTCGCCTCGTCGAGCGTGACCGAGGCGAGGTCCACGATGGTGGCGTCGTCCGGGTGCTCGGCGGCGAGCAGATCCAGCGCGCGGCGTACCGCCTCGTCGTCGGCCGGGCCGCCGACCAGCTCGACGGCCGCCTCGCGGATCTCGGCGGTGGCCCGGTCCAGGTTGGCCCAGGCCCGGCGTTGCACCTCGGCGGCGCCCAGCTCGGTGTCGAGGGTGTGCCAGAGCCGGGCCTCCCAGAGCCGCCGGCCCAACCGGGGGTCGCGCCCCGGCCCCACGTCGGCGGCCAGGCCGGCACGCAGCCAGGCGACGAACTCCTCCAGCGCGGCGATCGCCGTGGTGGCCGCCGGCTCGACCCGGTCGTACAGCGCGGGCGCCTCGGTCAGCAGCCCCGGCACCTCGTCGCGGATCAGCGCCGCCGTGCCGGTGAACTGCCCGACCGCCGTCTCGGCGTGGACCCGCGGCATGTCGCGCAGCGTCGCGCGGGCCGTGGCCAGGGCGTCCGGTACGGCCGCGAGCCGGGCCGCGAGGTGGGCCAGCCGCACCTCGGCCGGGGCGTACGGGCGGGCGAGCAGGGCGTGCAGCAGCGGGCCCGGGTTGTGCTTCAGCGGGTCCCACTCGTGCGCCCGGATCTCGGTCGACTCGAACAGCTCCCGGTCGACCAGGGCGCTGAGCACGGCGTGGTCGACCCGATCCGCGACGTCGAGGGAGTCCGGGTCGAGCTCGGAGAGCGCGTTCGCGGCGTCGGTCAGCATCGCCCGGTCGGCGGCCACCGCGTCGGGCGACAGGTCGGGCAGTCGGTCGTCGGCCCGATGGTCCCCGGCCCACGACGCCATGGCAGGCCGACTGTCCAGCAACGCATCGACGACGCTCTCGGCAAGCGCAGGAAAGGGACGCACGTACCCGACCCTACCGACCGCCGACGCTTTGCGGTGATCAAGAGGTTTGTGTCACGTTCGATCTCCAGCCCGACGCAAACCTCTTGGTCAACTCGACTCTGGCGGGGGGACGGCGCCGCGCTCCGCCGTGCGGATCGCCTCCGCGTACGACAGGGCCGCGCGGCGGAGGGCGGCCTCCGGGTCCAGGTCCGCCTCGCGCGCCGCCGCCACCGCGGCCAGCAGACCTGCGCCGAGGCGGGCCTCCGGGTCCACCTGGGACTCGGCGAGCGGGGGCGGGACGGCCAACCCGGCCCGGCCGGCGCGCTCCAGGATCTTGGCGGCCAGGGCGAGCGCGGGCAGACTCGGGGCGATGCCGTCCAGCACGGACTCCCGGGCCTTCTCCGCCCGCTTGATCCGCTCCCAGGCGGCCGTGATGTCGTCCAGCGTGCCCGCCTCCGCGCCGGCGAAGACGTGCGGGTTGCGCCGCACCATCTTGTCGACCAGCGTGCCGGCCACGTCGTCGACATTCCACCGCTCGCCCTCGGGCAACTCCTCGGCCAGCCGGGCGTGCAGCAGCACCTGGAGCAGCACGTCGCCCAACTCCTCGCGGAGCGCGTCGGTGTCGTCGGCGCCGATCGCGTCGTACGCCTCGTAGCACTCCTCGATCAGGAACGGGGCCAGGCTGCGGTGGGTCTGCGCCCGCTTCCACGGGTCGCCGCCCGGCGAGGCCAGCCGGTCCATCACCTCGACCGCGTCGAGCAGCCGGGCGCCCGGCGGGTCCCACGAGCCGTACATCAGCTCCAGCTCGGCCAGGCCGGGCTCGCGGGCCAGCCGCAGACCCAGCTCCCGGGCCAGCGCCTCGTCGCCGGCCGGGCCGGCCAGCCAGACCGCGACGCCGTGCGCCGCCGCGGCGTCCAGCAGGGCCTGCGTCGCCGGGCCGTCCACCACGGTCACCTCGGCGCCCGCCGACCGCACCGCCGCGGTCAGCGGGCTCTCCGCCCCGGCCAGCACCGGATTGCCGCGCACGGCGTCCCAGGCGGCGGCGGTCAGCAGCCCCGCCGGCAGCCGGGGCGAGGTCACCAGGAGGACGATCCGGGCGGTCATGCCCCGGCTGCCGCCGAGGCCGCCGGCGCCTGCGGGGTGGAGATGTCCGTTACCGGGCCGTCCTGGTCGATGTACGGCAGGTGGTAGAAGACCAGCGCCTGGCCGGTGCTGACCACCGACGGCACGCCGATCGGCCGGTACCTCGGGTTGATCGACGCGCCGGCCTGCCGCGCCTCCTCGCGCAGGGCCGAGCTGAGCGCGGTCGCGGCGCGCACGAAGCCGCCCTCGCCGAACATCTGCCGGACCTTGACCACAGGCAGGCCAGCCTGGATCTGCCCGGTCTTCTCGATGGCGTGGTAGACGGCCATGACCGCGTCGTCGCTCAGCTCGGCCGGGGGCAGCGTGGCGCCCAGGGCCTGGGAGATGTCGATCCACTCCGCCCAGAGCTTGGCGTACTCGGCATCGGCCGGCACCCGCAGCTCCGGCGCCAGCTGCTCCGGGGTGACCTGGTCGGGCACACTGACGCCCCGCGCGGCGACCGCCCGCCGGCCCAGCTCGAGGCTGACCAGCAGGTTCACCACATCCTGCCGGGTCACCGCGGAGCGCTGCTGCTCCGGCGGCGGGGTGGCGCCGGTCTGCGCGGCCTGCGCGCGCACGGCGGCGCCGAACTTCGCCTGGACGTCGTCGTAGATGTCGTCCACCCGGGCGACCGAGTACGTCGTGTCGCCGACGTACGCGGCGACGCTCGGCGCGGACTTCCCGCACGCACCGAGGGAGAGGACACCGAAGGCCGCGACGGTGGCGGCGAGAAGACGGCGAGCACGCATGACGGTCACTCTCTCATGCGTGCCCGCCGGCTGTGACGCCGCCCACCAGGAACGTACCGGTCACCGGGGGCGCGCCGGGGCCGTCGGCGCCGCCTCACCGGGCGCCCGCCCCGACCGGCTGCGCCGCGACCGGCTCCCCCGGTGTCACCTTCCGCTCGCCACCGCGGGCCGGGCAGAACCGGCCCGCTCCCCGGGCTCGCCGAGGACATCGGTGAGCAGTTGCGCGCACCACTCCAGCAGGGCCTGGTCGCGCAGCGGCTCGCCCCCCACCCGGCGGGTGCTCGGCCGGGGCACGCTGACCTGGTCGGTCGCCTGCTTGTAGACCGCGTCCGGGTGGTAGCGCTTGAGCCGCAGCTGCTTCGAGTCGGGCAGCGGCAGCGGGCCGAACCGGATGTGCTTGCCCTGCATCGAGACGTCGGCGAGGCCGTACCGGCGGGCCAGCAGCCGGAACCGCGCCACCGCGACCAGGTTCTGCACCGGGGCGGGCGGCTCGCCGTACCGGTCGGTCATCTCCGCCACCACCTCGCGCAGCCGCTCCTCGTCGCGCGCCTCGGCGAGCTTGCGGTACATCTCCAGCCGCAGCCGCTCCACCCCGACGTAGTCGTGCGGCAGGTGCGCGTCGACCGGGAGATCGATTCGGACGTCTTCCACCGTGCCGTCGGACTCGGGGCGCTCGCCCTTGAAGGCCTGCACCGCCTCGCCGACCATCCGCACGTACAGGTCGAAGCCGACGCCCTCGATGTGGCCGGACTGCTCGCCGCCGAGCAGGTTGCCCGCGCCGCGGATCTCCAGGTCCTTCATCGCCACGTACATGCCGGCGCCCAGCTCGGTGTGCTGGGCGATGGTCGCCAGCCGCTCGTGGGCGTGCTCGGTGAGCGGCTTCTCCGGCGGGTAGAGGAAGTACGCGTACGCCCGCTCCCGGCCCCGGCCGACCCGGCCGCGGATCTGGTGGAGCTGGGCCAGGCCGAGCAGGTCCGCGCGCTCCACGATCAGGGTGTTGGCGTTCGGGATGTCGATGCCCGACTCCACGATCGTGGTGCAGACCAGGACGTCGAACTCCTTCTCCCAGAAGCCGACCATGACCTTCTCGAGCGCGTCCTCGCCCATCTGGCCGTGCGCCACGGCGACCCGCGCCTCGGGCACCAGCTCGCGGATGCGCCGCGCCGCCCGGTCGATCGACTCGACCCGGTTGTGCAGGTAGAACACCTGCCCGTCGCGCAGCAGCTCGCGGTGGATGGACGCCGCCACCTGCCGGTCGTCGTACGCCCCGACGAAGGTGAGCACCGGGTGCCGCTCCTCCGGCGGGGTGGCGATGGTCGACATCTCCCGGATGCCGGTGATCGCCATCTCCAGCGTCCGCGGGATCGGGGTGGCCGACATGCTCAGCACGTCGACCGAGGCGCGCAGCGTCTTCAGGTGCTCCTTGTGCTCGACGCCGAAGCGCTGCTCCTCGTCGACGATGACCAGCCCCAGCGACTTGAACCGGGTGGCGGTCTGCAGCAGCCGGTGCGTGCCGATGACGATGTCGGCGGTGCCGTCGCCCACCATCGCCAGCGTCTGCTCGGACTCCTTCGGCGTCTGGAACCGGGACAGCTGCCGGATGGTGACCGGGAACTGGCTCATCCGCTCGAAGAACGTGTTGTAGTGCTGCTGCACGAGCAGGGTGGTGGGCACCAGCACCGCCACCTGCTTGCCGTCCTGCACCGCCTTGAACGCCGCCCGCACCGCGATCTCGGTCTTGCCGTACCCGACGTCGCCGCAGATCAGGCGGTCCATCGGGACGGTCTGCTCCATGTCCCGCTTGACCTCCTCGATGGCGGCGAGCTGGTCCGGCGTCTCCTGCCAGGGGAAGGCGTCCTCCAGCTCCCGCTGCCACGGGGTGTCCGACCCGAAGGCGTGTCCCTTGGACGCCTTGCGGGCGGCGTAGAGCTGGATGAGCTGCGCGGCGATCTCGCGCACCGCCTTGCGGGCGCGGGCCTTGGACTTCTGCCAGTCCGCGCCGCCCATCTTGTGCAGGGCCGGCTGCTCCCCGCCGACGTACCGGGAGAGCTGGTCGAGCTGGTCGGTGGGGACGAAGAGCCGGTCGCCGGGCTGGCCGCGCTTGCTCGGGGCGTACTCGATGACCAGGTACTCCCGGGACGCGCCGTTGACGGTGCGCTGCACCAACTCGACGTACCGGCCGATGCCGTGCTGCTCGTGCACGACGTGGTCGCCGGCCCGCAGCTCCAGCGGGTCGATGGTGTTGCGCCGCCGGCTCGGCAGCTTGCGCATGTCCCGCGTCGAGGTGCCCCGGCCGCCGGTGACGTCGTCGCCGGTGAGCAGCACGAACCGGGACGCCTCGGCGACGAACCCGGCGATCAGCCGGCCGCAGGTCACGACCAGCTCGCCGGGGCCGGGCGGGGCGGTCACCTCCTCGGTGAACCGGGCGCCGAGGCCGGCGTCGCGCAGCACCTCGACGGCCCGCTGGGCGGGACCGTGCCCCTCGAACACCAGCGCGGTCGACCAGCCGTCGCCGGCCCAGCGCTTGAGGTCCTCGACCACCCGGCCGGTCTCGCCGTGGTACAGCGGGGCGGGCTGGGCGGCCAGGGTCACCGCGATCGCGTCGTCGGGGGTCACGTCGACCTCGCCCGGCGCGTCCTCCCACGGCTGCGGGGCGGCGGCCCCGGCCGTGGTTCGGCCGCCGCGCCGATGGTCGCCGCCCTGGTCCGCAGCAAGGCCGTCGACCAGGCCGAACGGCGCCAGGGTCCACCAGGGCTGGCCGAGGGCGCGGGCCGCGGCGCGCACGTCGGCCAGCGTGCGGAAGGCCGCGGCGCCCAGGTCCACCGGGGCCTGGCCGCCGACGGCCGCGGCGGCCCAGCTCGCCTGGAGGAACTCCTCCGAGGTACGGACCAGGTCGTGCGCCCGGGTGCGGATCCGCTCCGGGTCGGAGAGCAGCACGTGCGTGCCGGCCGGCATGCAGTCGAGCAGCAGCTCCAGCGAGTCCGGGCCGACCAGCGCCGGGGCCAGGGACTCCATGCCCTCGACCGGTACGCCCCCGGCCAGCTTGTCGAGGATCTCGGCCAGCTCGGGATGCTCCACCGCGAGGGCCGCGGCCCGCTCCCGCACGTCCGGCGTGAGCAGCAGCTCCCGGCACGGCGGCGCCCAGAGCAGCGGTACGGCCTCGATGGTCCGCTGGTCGGCGACGGCGAAGGTGCGGATCTCCTCGACCTCGTCGCCCCAGAACTCCACCCGGGACGGGTGCTCGTCCGTGGGCGGGAAGACGTCGAGGATGCCGCCGCGCACGGCGAACTCGCCGCGCTTGGTGACCAGGTCGACCCGGGCGTACGCCATGTCGGCGAGCCGGCGGGCGACGGCCTCCAGGTCGGCCTCGTCCCCGGCGGCGAGCCGCACCGGCTCCAGGTCGCCCAGGCCCTTGAGCTGCGGCTGGAGCAGCGAGCGGACCGGCGCGACGACCACCCGCAGCGGCCCGGTGCGGCCGTGCGCGTCGGCGGCGTCCGGGTGGGCGAGCCGGCGCAGCACCGCCAGCCGCCGGCCGACGGTGTCGGAGCGGGGCGAGAGCCGCTCGTGCGGCAGCGTCTCCCAGGACGGGTACACCGCCACCTGCTCGGGCGGCAGCAGGCTGCCCAGCGCGGAGGCCAGGTCGTCGGCCTCCCGGCTGGTCGCGGTCACGGCCAGCACGGGCCGGCCGGCCCCGCCCGCCGGCTCGTCGGCGGCGACGGCGGCCACCGCGAACGGGCGCAGCGCCGCCGGGGCGGTGATGTCGAGGCCGTCGACCTGGGCGGCACCGGAGCGCGCCAGGTCACGCGCCCGGGCCAGCCCGGGGTCGGCCAGGGCGGCGGCGAAGAGTCCGGTGAGCATCTCGAGATCACTTCCAGGAGGTCGACGCACGACGACGACCCCGCGTCCGGCCGGACGGGGGGTTCACGACCACCAGCCTATCCCCGCTCGCCGGCCCCGCCCGGCACTCGGCCCGCCGCGCCGGGGCCGTTCGCGCCAGTTCCCCGACATGGCGGTGTCCGAGCGCGCCGGATGCCGCCATGTCGGGGAACTGGAGTCGATCAAGCGGCTCGGCAAGGGCTCACGCGGCGCGAAGCGATCCCGGATCGAGCTGACGCACCAACCGCTGGGACAGGTGGGCCAGCGCACGGGACTGGGCCAGGTCGACCGGCCACCGTTCGACGTCCGAGCCCGCGGAGAGTTCCAACAGGAGGCCGGACGGCGGGGTCTTCCCGACATCCATCCGCCACAGGCCGATCCTGACCTGGATCACCTCGTCCCCTCGGACGGCGGTGCCGACCAGGCGGGACAGGTGCAGGTCGTTCGGGCCGGCACAGTCCGGGCCACGCAGGCACCACGGCGGATGGCCAGTGTTCGATAGATTGCTCATGGGCCGGGGGTCCTTCCCGGTCAAGGCCCGGGGAGCGGAGTGCCACCTCCGCCCCGGGCCGCTCTGTTGGCTGAGGAGACCTGCCATGGTCACCCCGATCAACCTATGACTACCTGTCATGCCAGGCCAACACCTGTCACCACATTTCATTGACGCTCTACCGGCAACCGTGATCACATGGGCGTTACCTGCCACGGAAGTCAGCCCATGCCTGCGTACACGAAGAAACAACGTCTCATCGACACCCTGACCGAGCGCATCGAGTCGGGCGAGTATCCGCCCGGCGCGAAGCTGCCCTCCGGCACCGAACTCTGCGCCGAGTTCGACGTGTCCCGTCAGGTGGTGCGCTCCGCCGTCGACTGGCTCAAGGCACGAGGACTCGTGGAGGGTGCGCCGGGCGCGGGTGTCTTCGTCCGCGCTCACCCCACGCAGTGAACCGGCCCACACTCGCGCCCGCCGTCCTTCGCGCGCAGTTTCACGGAAATAGTGGTATCAGGCGCCTCGCGAGGCCACTATTTCCATGAACTTGCGCGGATCTTGGCGCGGCGGGCGCGGCGGGCGCGCACAGGCGCGCGGGTCAGTAGCGCACCGAGATGCGGCGGGAGACCGCGTCGACCTCGATCTCGCCGCCGTACGGGACGATCAGCTGCGGGTCGGTGTGGCCGATGTCGAGGTCGAAGACGGCCACGGCGTCCGGGGCGTACTCGGCCAGCGCCCGGGTCACTGCCTCCCGCTGCTCGGCGGCGTACGCCCGGCGCTCTTCCACGGTGTGCGGGCGCGCGAAGTCCCACGCCTTGGCCCGGCCGACGAGCACCGCCGGGAAGCCGGCGAGCAGGCCCCGTTCACCCATGTTGCGCAGCATGCGGTACACCTCGGTCGCCGACGGCAGCTCCTCCGACGTCTCGACCAGCAGCACCGAGCCGGCCAGCTCGGCGTTCGGGGCGACCCGGCCGGCGGCCAGCAGCCAGTGCAGGATCTCCAGGTTGCCGCCCCAGGTGTGGCCCCGCACCACCCGCTGCGGCCCCTGCCAGTGCCAGCCCTCACCGGGGAACATCGGCGGCTCGCTGCCGAGCGTCGCCGGGTCGCGCCAGTCGTTCGGCTGGTCGCCCCACTCGGGCGCGGGGGTCAGGTCGTACCAGCCGGAGGTGAACAGGGCGGCGCGCAGCGAGTCGAAGGTGAGCGGGTGCGCCGCACCCGGGCGGCCGAGGTGCACCAGCACGGACCCGCCGTGGTACGCCACGATCCCGAGCCGGTGCAGATGGTTGAGCAGATTGGTGTTGTCGGAGTAGCCGAAGTATGGCTTCGGGTTGGCCCGCAGCACGTCGTCGTCGAGGTGCGGGGTGACCGTGATCAGGTCGTCCCCGCCCACGGTGGCGAGCACCGCGGTGATCGACGGGTCGGCGAAGGCGGCGGTGAGGTCCCGGGCCCGGTCGCGCGGGTCGGCCCCCAGCACCCGGGTGGTCGGGTACTCGACCGGCTCCAGGCCGAACTCCTCCCGCATGCGGCGCAGGCCCAGCTCGTACACGTGGGGGAAGATCGCCGGCAGCCCGGCGGAGGGTGACACGACGGCGACGCGGTCACCGGGCCGGGGCTTCGGCGGATAGCTCAGGGGCTGCACGCACAGACGCTACCGAGCCCCGCGACCGCTTTTCGGCGCTCGGACTGCCGCCTGACCAGGGCACCACGAAACCCCGCAGAACGGGCAGATCGCCCCCTAGGCTGGCCACGTGACCCAGGAGCCGGACGTCCCGGTGCGCGCCTGGCTGCCCCGCGCGGCCGCGCTGCTGGTCGGCACCCTGGCGCTCGCCACCGCGTTCATCGCCGCCTACGTGGGGGCGCTGCACAAGCCCACGCCGCGCGACGTGCCGGTCGGGTTGGTGAACGGCGACCAGCGCGCCCAGGCGGTCCTGGCCGCCGTGCCGGCCGGACCGACACGATCAAACCCGTCGGGTACGACAACCCGGGCGCCGCCGACGACGGGCTGACCGCCCGCGAGGTGTACGGCGTGCTCACCACCACCCCCGAGGGTGGGCTGCGGCTGGCCCTAGACGACTGATAACCGGCGTTTGCTGCGCGTTCAGTGGTCGTAGGCGATGAGGCTGCGGGTGACGGGCTGGCCGGTCTTGTGGTTGTGCCAGATGGCGGCGGTCAGGGCGAGCAGGCGTTGAGCAACGCGGGTCGCGATGCCTTCGAAGGTACGGCCGCCGTGTAGTTCCAGGTCGAGTTGGCCCTTGAGCGTGTCGTTGACCGACTCGATCAGTTGGCGGACGGCCTTCAGGAGGCCCTGGCCGGGGCGTTGCTTCTCCTTCTTGCGGTTGGGTCGTAGCAGGGTGACACCGCGGTCGGCCAGGTCCTGCTCGAAGCGTTTCGCGGCGAAGCCCTTGTCGGTGATCAGCAGCAGCCCGGGCCGGCCGGCGAGCAGGGCGGGCTCGCGGTCGAGCATGTACTCCACGACCTCGCGTTCGCCGATCTTCGCATCAGCCAGGGCCCACATGATGGGCAGGCCGGTCGGGGTGCAGATCAGGTACAGGCGCAGTCCCCAGAAGAACCGTGAGTGTGACGCGCAGTAGCCGTAGGTGGCCCAGCCGGCGGCGTCCGAGCGTTGCACGGTGGGCCTCGACCGGCCGCACTCGACCGGGGTGGAGTCCAGGATCCAGTGGTTGTCGAACCAGAAATCGGTGTCGAAGGCCAATGCTCGGATGAAGTGCTGGATCAGCGGCAGGGCGGCCCGCAGTCGCTTGTTGTAGCCGGGCTGGGACAGCTGGACCGGGAACAACGCGCGTAGGTTCTTCGCCAGGTAGCGGACCCACCGGCGTTCGGAGCGGATGTTCAGCAGCGACTGCATGACCGCCATCGTGATCAGTTCGGCGTCCGACAGCACTGGGGTGAACCCGGTCACCGGGCGGGCCGGACGTAGATCAGGGTGGGCTTTCAACTCGTCATCGATCTTCACGTACAGTGCGGTAGCGAGGGTCTCCAGATCGACGTGCACATGGCCTCCATGGTCATAGTTGCGTAGCAACGTCGATCATGGAGGCCCTCGTCCGTTCACCGCACCTGCGTCCCATCCACACAGGCCACCGTGGTTATCACTCGTCTAGTCAGCGCGTCCGCGCCGGCCGCCACCGAACTGGTCGAGCAGGTGCTCACCGGGGCCGCCCAGCAGGCCCGGCTGCCGCTCCAGGTCGTCGACGAGGTGCCGGTGGCGGGCAGCGACCCCCGCGGACTGGTGCCGTTCTACCTGGCGGTCGGGTACGTCCTCGGCGGCTACCTCGCCTCGACCGCGCTCGGGCTGCGCACCGGCACCGCGCCCCGCGGCCTCGCCCGCGCCGGGCTGCGGATCGCCGCGCTCGCGGCGTACGCGGTGGTGCTCGGCCCCGTGGGTGCGCTGCTGGTCGGGCCGGGGCTGGACGTCTGGCCCCACTCCGTCGGAGCGGTCACCGCCGTCGGGGCGCTCGCCGTCTTCGCCGCCGCGATGGTCGCCGCCGCCGTGCAGGGCTGGCTCGGCCTGCTCGGCACCGGAATCGTCATCCTGTTGTTGGTGGTGCTCGGCAACCCCGGCTCCGGCGGGTCTACGCCCCCGAGTTCCTGCCCGACTGGATGCGCGGGATGCACCGCTGGAACGTGCCGGGGCTCACCACGGATCTGATCAAGTCGGCGGTCTACTTCGACCGCCGGTCGGTGGGCTGGCCGGCGGGCGGCCTGGCGGCCTGGGCCGTGGCCGGCGTCGTGGGATTGCTCACGGCGGCCCTGGTCCGGGGCCGGCGCCCCGCCGCTCGACGCCCCGTTCCCGCAGGTCAGGGCGGCGACGATGGGCACCCGGACGGCTGAGCGGCCGGCGGGTGCCGCCGGTCGTGAGGAAACGGACCCGACCAGGCCCCCTCCTGCGGCCCGGACGGACGCGGATACGATCCAGGGAGTCGGACAGCGCTGTCCTTCGTACTCTGGGAAGGAGCGCACCGTGACCGACCAGCACGACCACGATGGCCCCGACGCCGCCCTGCGGGCCGACATCCGCCGACTCGGCACGCTGCTCGGGCAGACCCTCGCCCGGCAGGAGGGCCGTCCGCTACTCGACCTGGTGGAGGAGATCCGGGCGCTCGTCCGCTCCGACGCCCCCACCGCCGCCCAGCGGCTCGGCGGGCTCGACGTCACCACCGGGACGAAGCTGGCCCGCGCCTTCTCCACCTACTTCCACCTGGCCAACATCACCGAGCAGGTGCACCGGGCCCGCGACCTGCGCCGCCGCCGGGCGATCCAGGGCGGCTGGCTGGACCAGGCGGCCAAGATGATCGCGGAGCGCGGGGTGCCCGCCGAGGAGATCGCCGCGGCGGCCCGCCGCCTCGCGATCCGGCCGGTGTTCACCGCCCACCCGACCGAGGCGGCCCGCCGGTCGATCCTGTCGAAGCTGCGCGCGATCGCCGACGAGCTGGACGCCGAGACCACCAACGCCATCCTGTACGGGGCCAGCGACGAGGGGCCCGCCAACCGGCGCCTCGCCGAGCTGCTCGACCTGATGTGGCAGACCGACGAGCTGCGACTGGACCGGCCGGACCCGACCGACGAGGCCCGCAACGCGATCTACTACCTGCGCGACCTGCACGCCGAGGCGGCCCCACAGGTCCTCGACGACCTCGCCGACACGCTGCGCGCCCTCGGCGTGGAGACCTCGCCGACAGCCCGCCCGCTGACGTTCGGCACCTGGATCGGCGGCGACCGGGACGGCAACCCGTTCGTCACCCCGCAGGTCACCGGCGAGGTGCTGCGCATCCAGCACGAGCACGGCATCGAGGCCACCGAGAAGGCGATGGACCAGCTCATCAAGGAGGTCTCGGTGTCCCGCCGGCTGCGCGGGGTGTCGCTGGACCTCTCCGCGAGCCTCGCCGCCGACCTGGACGCGCTGCCCGAGGTGGCCCCCCGGTTCCGCCGGGTCAACGCCGAGGAGCCGTACCGGCTGAAGGCCCGGTGCGTGAAGGCGAAGCTGGCCAACACCCGGGAGCGGCTGCGGCACGGCACCGCGCACGTGCCGGGGCGGGACTACCGGGGCTCCGCCGAGCTGATCGCCGACCTGGAGCTGCTGCGCGCCTCGCTGGCCCGCAACTCCGGCCAGCTCACCGCCGTGGGCCGGCTCGCCTCCACCATCCGTACGGTCTCCGCGTTCGGCCTGCACCTGGCGACCATGGACGTCCGCGAGCACGCCGAGGCGCACCACGCGGTGCTCGCCCAGCTCTACGCGGCCGTCGGCGAGGTGTCGGACTACCCGGGGCTGAGCCGGCTGGAGCGCACCAAGCTCCTCGCCGACGAGCTGACCGGCCGGCGGCCGCTCTCGACGCTGGACACCCCGCTGACGCAGAGCGCCCGCAAGACGTTCGACGTGTTCGGCACGATCCGGGACGCGCAGGACCGGTTCGGCGCGGAGGTCATCGAGTCGTACATCATCTCGATGACGCTCGGCGTGGACGACGTCCTCGCGGCGGTGGTGCTGGCCCGCGAGGCCGGGCTGGTGGACGTGCACAGCGGCCGGGCCCGGGTCGGCTTCGTGCCGCTGCTGGAGACCCCGGCGGAGCTGAATGCCGGCGGCGACCTGCTGGACGAGCTGCTGTCGCTGCCCGCGTACCGGGCCCTCGTGGCGGCCCGGGGCGACGTGCAGGAGGTGATGCTGGGCTACTCCGACTCCAACAAGGAGGCGGGCATCACCACCAGCCAGTGGTCGATCCACCGGGCGCAGCGGGCGCTGCGCGACGTGGCCGCCCGGCACGGGGTGCACCTGCGGCTGTTCCACGGCCGGGGCGGCACGGTCGGGCGCGGCGGCGGCCCGACCCACGAGGCGATCCTGGCCCAGCCGTACGGCACCCTGGACGGCGCGATCAAGGTCACCGAGCAGGGTGAGGTCATCTCCGACAAGTACACGCTGCCGGCGCTGGCCCGGGAGAACCTGGAGCTGACCACGGCGGCGGTGCTCCAGGCGACCCTGCTGCACACCGGGCCCCGGCAGCCCGCCGAGATGCTGGAGCGCTGGGACGCGGCAATGGACGTGGTCTCCGACGCGGCGTTCCGGTCGTACCGGTCGCTGGTGGAGGACCCGGACCTGCCCGCGTACTTCTGGGCGGCCACCCCGACCGAGCTGCTCGGCGCCCTGAACATCGGCTCCCGGCCGGCGAAGCGCCCGAACACCGGCGCGGGGCTGGCCGGGCTGCGGGCCATCCCCTGGGTGTTCGGTTGGACGCAGACCCGGCAGATCGTGCCCGGCTGGTTCGGCGTGGGCTCGGGGCTGGCGGCGGCCCGCGCGGCCGGGCTGGACGACGTGCTCGCGGAGATGCACCGCAACTGGCACTTCTTCCGCACGTTCCTGTCGAACGTCGAGATGATGCTGACCAAGACGGACCTGGCCATCGCCCGCCGGTACGTCGAGACGCTGGTGCCGAAGAAGCTGCACCCGATCTTCACCAAGATCGAGGAAGAGTACGAGCTGGCCAAGCGGGAGGTGTTGGCGGTCACCGGCTCGCCGGCCCTGCTGGAGAACTCGCCGGTGCTCCAGCGCACCCTCGCGGTGCGGGACACCTACCTGGAGCCGCTGCACCACCTCCAGGTGGCGCTGCTGCGGCAGTACCGGGACTCGGGCGCCGCCGGCCGGGCCGTCGCGACCGCCCCGGCGGCCGGCGGGCGCCCAGCGACGGCACCGCCCTGGAGCGGGCCCTGCTCACCACGGTCAACGGCATCGCCGCCGGCATGCGCAACACCGGCTGAGCGGTAAGGAAGGGCCCCCTGTCGACGCCTTCGGGACAGCAGGGGGCCCTGGTCAACACCCCGGACCGGCCGGTGCGGGCGCGGTCCGACGCGGGGCGGGCAGGGGGCGGGCCGGAGCGGATCAGGGGGCGCGGGGCGGGCTACCAGTCGCCGCCGCCGAAGTCACCGCCGAAGTCGCCGCCGCCGAAATCCCCGGAGCCGAAGTCGCCGCCGAAGTCCCCGGAGCCGAAGTCGCCAGAGCCGGCGAAGTCGCCGCCGCCGAAGTCGCCGGCCTGGTCGGCGCCGTCGCCGAAGCCCTCCTGGTAGCCGGCCTCGTAGCCGTAGCCGGGGTCGGCGAACGCGGGCGAGAACAGCGCGTCGGCGATCAGCATGCCGCCGAGCACCCCGGCGCCGGCCCCGAGCGCCGTCTTCCACCACGGCGTCGAGTACCAGCCGGCGGGCACCGCCCGGCCGCCGTACCGCCCGCCCGGGTAGTAGTAGGGCGTGTCCCGGCCGGGGCGCGGGCCGGCCTTGAAGACCTGCCCCTGCACGTTCACCTGGCGCTCCCGGGTCACCTCTCCGGTGCCCTGCGCGGCGGCCAGCGGCGGCAGCTCGGGGCCGGGGTCGATGCCCAGCGCGATCCGGGCCGCCCGGACGTACGCCAGCCCCTCCAGCGCCGTCTCGCGGGCCAGCCGGTACTGCTGGATCGTCCGCGCCTGCTGCAGCTGCCCGCCCGCCGCGTTGTACCGCTCACCGGCGTCGACCAGCGCCTGGCGCACCGCCGGGTCGTCGCCGTGCAGGTTCATCACCTGCCCACCGAGGCGCTCGTACCAGCGCAGGGCGTCCGCCCGTACGTCGGCCAGGCTGCGCGCCTCCCGGGCCGCGCTCTCCCGGCGCCACCAGAGCAGCCCGGCGGCGAGCAGCGCCAGCAGGAGCAGGACGGGCAGAAATCTCATACCGCCGAACGTACCCGGCGGCGTCACGTCGTACGCGTTTGGCAAGCTCGGGGCATGAGCTTCTCGACGCTGGCCGTGGTGCTGCTCTGCCTTGCGGCGGGCGGCGGGCTGGGCTGGTTCGCCGCCCGGTCCCGGGCGGCGGCCGAGATCGCCCGGCTGGAGGCCACCCTGGCGGCCGTGCGCGAGGGCGAGGGGCGGCTGGAGCAGTCGATGCGGGCGCTGAGCTACGAGGCGACCGCGCAGTCGCAGGAGGCGGTGGCCCGGGCGGTGGCCCCGCTGCACGACACCCTGCGGCGGTACGAGTCCCGGGTGGCCGAGCTGGAGCGGGACCGGGTCGACGCGTACGCCGAGCTGCGCGAGCAGGTCCGGGCGATGAGCGCGGTCTCCGGCGAGCTGCGCACCGAGACCAAGCAGCTGGTGGCCGCGCTGCGCGCGCCGCAGGTGCGCGGCCGGTGGGGCGAGCACCAGCTGCGCCGCATCGTCGAGGCCGCCGGCATGCTGGAGCACTGCGACTTCGACGAGCAGGTGACCGCCGCCACAGACCACCAGGGGGTACGCCCCGACCTGGTGGTCAGGCTGCACGGCGGGCGCTCGGTCGTGGTGGACGCGAAGGCGCCCTTCGACGCGTACCTGACGGCGATGGAGGCCCGCGACGAGCGCGGCCGGGACAGCCACCTCGACGCGCACGCGCGCCACCTGCGGGCGCACGTCGACGCCCTCGCGGCGAAGTCCTACTGGGCGGCGTTCGACCCCGCCCCCGAGTTCGTGGTGCTGTTCGTGCCGGCCGACCCGTTCCTCGACGTGGCGTTGCAGCGCGACCCGGCGCTGCTGGAGCACGCGTTCGCCCGCAACGTGGTGCTCGCGACGCCGGCCACCCTGGTCGCGCTGCTGCGCACGGTGGCGTACTCGTGGCGGCAGGAGGCGCTGGCCCGCAACGCGGTGGCGGTGCACACCCTCGCTCGGGAGCTGTACGGCCGGCTGTCCACGTTGGGCGACCACGTCGGCAAGCTGGGCTCGGCGCTGGGCGGGGCGGTGACCGCGTACAACCGGGCGGTCGGCTCGCTGGAGGCGCGGGTGCTGGTGAGCGCGCGCAAGCTCGCCGAGCTGGGCGTCTCCGGTGCGGAGCTGGCCACCCCCGCGCAGGTCGAGGTGGCGCCCCGGCAGCCGCAGGCGCCCGAGCTGGTGGAGCCGCCGTCCACAGTGCCGGAACGGTCGACGCCGGCCGATCACTAGCACCTTCGACGCGGCGGCGGAGCCTCTTCACGTCACGACCTGATCACAGGTTGATCAAACACGGTGACTCGACGCGCGGCGACGCGAAGGATTTCCTTCACGGCCCGCTGTCCCCGTCCCCGCTTCGCGGGGACGGGCTCCGTCCTTTCCCGGCCCTCGACGGTCGGTGGTCAGCCCCGACGGGCGGACTCCACGACGAAGGGGGTGCCCTGCTGGCAGGTGGTGAGCATGTCGGGCTTCGGCTGGCCGGTGACCGTCACCTTCGCCCCGGCGGCGAGGACGTCCGCGGGGCCGCCGATGAGCTGGTAGCCGTCGAGCATCCGGCAGCCCGGCTCCACGCCGGCCTCCACGACGCCGGTGAGCGTCATGGCGCCGGGGCCCGGCGGGCGGCTCGGGCCGGCGGTGGGCTTCGTGGGCGGGGCGCGGTCGGGGCGACCGGGTCGGTCGGGGCGACCGGGTCGGTCGGGTCGGTCGGGCCCGCCGGGCCGGTGCTGGGCGGGCTGGTCACCGTCGACCCTTCCGAGGGGCTGGTGGCGGAGGTGGCGTCGCCGGCGCCCTGGCCGCCGCAGGCGCCCAGCGTCGCGCAGACGGCCAGGGCCACCAGGAGCGTCCGAGGAGTCTTCATACCCGATCGGACGCAGCGCATCCGTGATCCGTTCCGGCCACCGCCGGCACCGGGCGGACCGGCCGGGTGCGGGCCGATGCGGCGGACGCGGACGAGGACGCCCGGCCGGCGCACCAGGTGCGCCCGAGGACGGCCGGAACGGTCAGGCGCGGGCGGCCGCCGCCCGCATGTCCCGCTTGAGCTCCTGCGGCAGCGAGAAGGTCAGCCGCTCGTTGGCGGTGACCACCTCGTCCACGTCGGTGAAGCCGCGCTCGGCGAGGTACGCCAGCACCTCCTGGACCAGCTCGTCGGGGACGCTGGCGCCCGAGGTGAGGCCGACGGTGGTCGCCCCCGTCAGCCAGGCGTCGTCGATCTCGTGCGCGAAGTCGACCAGGTGCCCGGCGCGGGCGCCGGCGTCCAGGGCGACCTCGACCAGCCGTACCGAGTTGGAGGAGTTGCGCGAGCCGACGACGAGCACCACGTCGCACTCGGGGGCGATCTCCTTGACCACGTGCTGGCGGTTGGAGGTGGCGTAGCAGATGTCGTCGCTGGGCGGCGACTGGAGCAGCGGCAGCCGCTGCTTCAGCCGGGCCACCGTCTCCAGCGTCTCGTCGACCGACAGCGTCGTCTGGGAGAGCCAGACCACCTTGCCCGGATCCCGCACGGTCACCTTGTCGGCACCGTCCGGGCCGTCGACGAGCTGGATGTGCGCGGGGGCCTCGCCGGTCGTGCCGACGACCTCCTCGTGCCCCTCGTGGCCGATCAGCAGGATGTCGTAGTCCTCCGCGGCGAACCGCTTCGCCTCCTGGTGCACCTTCGTCACCAGGGGGCAGGTCGCGTCGATCGCCTTCAGCGAGCGCGCCTTCGCCTGCTCGTACACCTCGGGGGCGACGCCGTGCGCGGAGAAGATGACCGTGGCGCCCTCCGGCACCTCCTCGTTCTCCTCCACGAAGATCGCGCCCTTGGCCTCCAGGGTGCGCACGACGTGCTTGTTGTGCACGATCTGCTTGCGCACGTAGATCGGCGCGCCGTAGAGCTTCAGGGCCTCCTCGACGGTCTGCACCGCCCGGTCGACGCCCGCGCAGTAGCCGCGGGGCCTGGCCAGGAGCACGCGCTTGCCGGTCCGGGACGTCGCATCAGCCTGAGTCACCCGCCCATCCTACGTGTCCCCCTCCGCGCCGACACCGGCTGCGACCGTCACCACGGCGGCGGCCGGGGCCGGCCTGACTCCGTTGATCATGAGGTTGACGGCAGCCGGGGAGATCGACATCGCCGGCAACGTCATGATCGTCTCGGGTGGTGTCGGCCCCGGGCCGTAGGGTGGGCGGGTGACCGAGGTCCCGAAGAGCAGCGCCGACGAGCCGTGGCCGGTGCGGGTCGTCAGCCAGAAGGTCGGGGCGTGGATCGCCCGCCTCGGCTGGGTGTGGGTGGACGGGCAGGTGGCGCAGATCAGCCGGCGCCCCGGGGCCAGCACGGTCTTCCTCACCCTGCGAGACCCGTCGGCCGACCTGAGCCTGACCGTCACCACCAACCGGGACGTCCTCGACGCCGGCGCCCCCGAGCTGCGCGAGGGCGCCCGGGTGGTGCTGCACGCCAAGCCCGAGTTCTACGCGGCGCGGGGCACGCTCAGTCTGCGCGCCGACGAGATCCGACAGGTCGGGCTCGGCGAGCTGCTGGCGCGGCTGGAGAAGCTGAAGAAGCTGCTGGCCGCCGAGGGCCTGTTCGACCGGGCCCGCAAGCGCCGGCTGCCGTTCCTGCCGGGCCGGATCGGGCTGATCACCGGCCGCGCCTCCGCCGCCGAGCGGGACGTGCTCACCAACGCCCGCCGCCGCTGGCCGGCCGTGGAGTTCCGTACGGTCAACGTGGCGGTGCAGGGCCCGACCGCCGTGCCGCAGATCGTGGACGCGCTGAAGGTGCTCGACGCCGACCCGACCGTGGACGTGATCGTCATCGCCCGGGGCGGGGGCGGCATCGAGGATCTGCTGCCGTTCTCCGACGAGGCACTGTGCCGGGCGGTCTTCGCCTGCCGGACGCCCGTGGTCAGTGCGATCGGCCACGAGACGGACGCCCCGCTGCTGGACTACGTCGCCGACGTACGGGCCTCCACGCCGACCGACGCGGCCAAGCGGGTGGTGCCCGACCTGGGCGAGGAGCTGCGCCTGATCGAGCAGGCCCGGCACCGGCTCCAGCGGGCGGTGCGCAACCTCGTCGACCGGGAGTCGCACCGCCTCGACCTGCTGCGCTCCCGGCCCGTGCTGGCCCGGCCGCAGGTGATGGTGGAGCAGCGCGCCACGGAGGTCGGCGCGCTGCGCCAGCGGGCCGGGCGCTGCCTGGCCCACCGGCTCGGCGCGGCGGAGGACGAGCTGCGGCACACCCTGGCCCGGCTGCGCGCCCTGTCCCCCGC
Source organism: Micromonospora olivasterospora (assembly GCF_007830265.1). Taxonomy (NCBI): domain Bacteria; kingdom Bacillati; phylum Actinomycetota; class Actinomycetes; order Micromonosporales; family Micromonosporaceae; genus Micromonospora; species Micromonospora olivasterospora. The sequence continues at coordinate 3,632,586 of NZ_VLKE01000001.1, read as the reverse complement.
CGCCACCCTCGACCGTGGATACGCGATCGTGCAGCGGGCCGACGGCCACGTCGTCCGGGCGGCCGGCGAGGTGGCCGGGGGCGACCGGCTGCGGGTGCGCCTCGCCGAGGGCGAGCTGGCGGCGACGGTCGAGGGTCGAGCCGCGACGGGGTGAGGGATCACCGCGACGGTCGGGGGCTGGCGGGTAGGCCGGAATGTGCTGGGATGGGGACCGATGACTGACGAGAAGAACGCCGGGCCGGACGAGCGGCTCAGCTACGAGCAGGCCCGGGCCGAGCTGGCCTCCGTGGTGGAGCGGCTGGAGGCCGGCGGCACCTCGCTGGAGGAGTCGCTGGCGCTGTGGGAGCGCGGCGAGCGGCTGGCCGAGGTGTGCCAGCGCTGGCTCGACGGCGCGCGGGCCCGGATCGAGGCGGCCCGCCCGCAGCCCGGCAACTGACGGGCCCGCCCGGCCGACGGCGGCAGCGGCCCGGGACCCCGCCGGGACGACCGGCGACGACGGGTGCGGGACGGCGTGCGCGCCGCCCCCGCACCCGGTCAGCCGTCAGTTGAACAGGTTGTACAGCTCGTTCGGGGCCTCCACGACCTGGTCCGCCGGCGGGCGCTGGGCGGCGGTCGCGGCGCCGTAGTCGGCGTACGTGATCCGGATGTCCTGGGCCTTGGTCTGGCCGGACGCCGGGATCTGGATGACCAGCTCGCTGAGCCGGCCCTGCGGGTCCAGCTTCGCGGTGAACGGCAGCGACTGGGCCTGCTGGCCGAGCGCCTTGATCAGTTCGGCGTTCAGGGAGCCGGCCTCGGCGGCCTTCGTCACGTCGATCGTGCCGGCGTACGCGGCCTCGCCCGTCTGCCGGACGTCGGTGACGCCCTGGGTCAGCACCTCGCTGCCGGCCGGGTCGACCTTGTCGAAGTCGAAGCCCAGGTTGCGGTTGCCCTTGATCCGGGACTGGTCGAGGTGCTGGTACTTGCCGAGGTTGAGGTTCTGCACGCCCGGCAGCTTGGCGGCCTGGCCGCCCAGGTCGACCTTGACCCAGCTGTCCGGCTTGGCGTGGATCACGTCGAGCTTCATCATGACGTCGGACGAGGCGTCGCCGAGGGTCAGCCGCAGCTGGGCACTCTGGCTGGGCTCGTGCACCTGCCCCTCGGCGGTGGTGCCCACGCCCGTCATGGTGAAGCGGAAGTTGCCGGTGCTGATCTCGCGGGTCGAGTTGAGCAGGGCCTGCTTGGCGTCCCCGGCGCCGGGCGAGGCAGCGCCGGGGGCCGCGCTGCCGGTGGCCGTACCGCCGGACACGGTCGGGGACGCCGAGGCCCCCACCTCGCCGGTCCCGGTGCTGTTGCACGCGGCCAGCCCGGGAGTGAGCAGCGTCGCGGCGAAGACCGCCGCGCTGAAGCGTCGAATGGTCACGTCAGCCTCTCCACGTGGGTCGTCCGGCCCCGCTGGGGCGCCGGAGGCGTGGCGCCGCAGCCCGAACGCTGGCTCCGGCGCACGAGTCCCGTCCGGCTGGCGGAGCGAGCCGGCGAGGTCGCGTACCTTCTGTTCCCTGCCGCCGCCTTCCGCAATCCCTGTCCGGTCCCGTCCACGCGCCGGGTGCCCCGGCCGGGGCGGGGCGGCGGACGCCCGGCGGCCGGACGACCCGAGAACTAGTGGAGGGCCCCGGCGAGCTGGCGCAGCTCGTTCTCCCGCGCGTCGCCGACCACGATCACGGTGCGGTCGGGTTCGAGCAGGACGAGCGCCTGCTCGTTGCCCCGGGCCGTGTACAACTGCCAGCTCCGCCCGCTCACCTCGGTCGGCCCCTGCGGGCGGCCCTCGGCGGTCAGCTCGGCGGGCAGCAGCCGCTCCGGCGGTACGTCGCTCTGCACCACCTGCGCGCCCCGCCCCTCGGGGGTGAGGTAGCCGAGCCGCAGGTTGGAACCGCCCTCGACGCTCCGGTAGCTGGCGCTGACCGTCTTCCAGTCGGGGCCGAGCCCGGCCGGCCGGGTGACCGGGAACGCCTGGGCGGCGCGGGCCTGGTCCAGCGCCGGGGCCGGGTCGACGGTGGCCGGCTGGTCGCCGCCGAGGAACCCCCGGTAGAAGGCGAGCAGCAGGGCGATCGGGATCAGCAGCACCAGCATCGAGATCGCCATGTCCTTCGGCGACCGCTCGGAGCGGACCTTGTCGCGGCCGGCGGGCGGCACCGGGGACTCCCCGGCGGCGGACGCCGGGTCGGCGAGGGCCACGTCGCCACGGCCCGTGTCGGCGGCGGCCGGTCCGGGCGACGCCCCGGCGGCGGACGCGGGCTCGACGAGGGCCGGCTCGCCGGCTCCGGCGCGCGGCGGCGGGGTCGGCTCGGCGGGGGTTCGGTCGACTGGCTGTGCGGGCTCCACCTCACCATTCTTCCAGCCCCCGGTTGCCGCGAAGCAGGCCACCGCCGCCCCGGCCCGGCGATAGGTTGGCGATCGTGTGAGGATCAGCGACAAAGCTGGCAGCGGCGACGGCCGCATGCTGCCGGTCCACCCCGCATCGTCGCGAGGAGGAAGCCGTCATGACGAACACCGAGACGCGGACCCCCCAGAATCTCGACCGCAACCTCGCCCTCGACCTGGTCCGGGTGACGGAGGCCGCGGCGATGGCCGCCGGCCGGTGGGTCGGCCGGGGCGACAAGGAGGGCGGCGACGGGGCCGCCGTCGACGCCATGCGCAAGTTGATCAACTCGATCCCGATGCGGGGCGTCGTGGTGATCGGCGAGGGCGAGAAGGACAACGCGCCGATGCTCTTCAACGGCGAGGAGGTCGGCGACGGCACGGGTCCCGAGGTGGACGTCGCGGTCGACCCGATCGACGGCACCACGCTGATGAGCAAGGGCATGCCGAACGCGCTGGCCGTCCTCGCGGTGGCCGAGCGGGGAGCCATGTTCGACCCGAGCGCGGTCTTCTACATGGAGAAGCTGGCCGTCGGCCCGCTGTACGCCGACGTGGTCGACATCAACGCCGGGGTCGCCGAGAACCTGCGCCGGATGGCCAAGGTCAAGGGCACCGACGTGTCCGAGATCAACGTCTGCGTGCTCGACCGGCCCCGCCACGACGAGCTGGTGCGGGAGGTCCGCCGTACGGGGGCGGGCATCCGGTTCATCTCCGACGGCGACATCGCCGGCGCCATCGCCGCCGCCCGGGGCGAGTCGGAGGTCGACGTGCTGATGGGCATCGGCGGCACCCCCGAGGGGATAACGTCGGCCTGCGCGCTCAAGTGCATGGGCGGGATGTTGCAGGCCAAGCTGTGGCCGCGCGACGAGGAGGAGCGGGAGAAGGCGCTGGCCGCCGGGCACGACCTCGACCGGGTGCTCACCACCGACGACCTCGTCGCCGGCGACAACTGCTTCTTCGTGGCGACCGGCATCACGTCCGGCGACCTGCTGCGCGGCGTGCGCTACCGGGCCGGCGGGGCGTACACGCAGTCGATCGTGATGCGGTCGAAAAGCGGCACGATCCGGGTGATCGACTCGTACCACCGGCTGGAGAAGCTGGCGCTGTACTCGGCGGTCGACTTCGACGGCCGCCCCCTGGCCGAGCAGGAGTGAGCCGGGCGGCAACGAGTCGCGCCGGAGCGGGCGCCGGCACGACGGCCCCGCCGCCCGCGCCGGCCGCCCGCCGGGTCGTGGGCGTGGTGCTGGCCGCCGCCTCCGGGGTCGCCGTGGCGGTGCAGTCGCGGATCAACGGCGAGCTGGGTGTACGCCTCGGCGACGGGATCGCCGCCGCGGTGGTCTCGTTCGGCCTGGGGCTGCTGGCCCTGCTGGTGCTGGTCCCCGCCACTCCCGGCGGACGGCGCGGGCTGGCGCGGCTGCGCGCGGCGCTGGCCGACGGGTCGCTGCGGCCGTGGCAGTGCCTCGGCGGCGGCTGCGGCGCGTTCATGGTCGCCACCCAGGGGCTGACGATCGGCTCCCTCGGCGTGGCGGTGTTCACGGTGGCGGTGGTCGCCGGCCAGTCCGGCAGCAGCCTCGCCGTGGACCGGTGGGGCGTCGGCCCGGCGGGCCGGCAGCCCGTCACCCCGACCCGACTCGCGGGCGCGGTGCTGACGGTGCTGGCCGTGCTGCTGTCGGTGGGCGACCGGCTCGGCGATCCGAGCACCCTGGGCCTGGCCCTGCTGCCCCTGCTGGCCGGGGTGGGCATCGCGTGGCAGCAGGCGGTGAACGGCCGGGTTCGGGGCGCCGTCGGCAGCGCCCTGACCGCCACCGTGGTCAGCTTCGCCGTCGGCACCGTCGCCCTGCTCGTCGCGTTCGCGGTGGACGTCGCGGTCCGCGGCCGCCCCGGCGGTGCCCTCCCCGGCGAGCCGTGGCTCTATCTGGGCGGCCCGATCGGCATCGTGTTCATCGTGATCGCCGCGGCGGTCGTCCGGTTCACCGGCGTGCTCCTGCTCGGCCTGGCGGCGATCGCCGGGCAGGTCGTCGGCGCCGTCCTGCTCGACGTGCTGCTGCCGACGGCGGCGTCGCACCCGGGGCCGGCGACCCTGCTGGGCGCCGCGCTCACCCTGGTCGCGGTGCTGGTCGCCGCGTTCGCCGCGCCGCCCCGCCGGTAAAAAGGGCGAGGCGCGCGCCGCCGCACCGGGACGCCTACTTCGACCACCAGACCGCGCTGATGGCCGACCTGATCGGCCTGCCCCGCGACTGACCCGACGCCGCGCGGTCCCGCGCCGCCGCCCCTCGCGGGCCCTGGGGCGGGAACGTCAGCCGGCGTCCGAGGAGTGGCCGGGAAAGAGGTGTGCGCTCGGGTCGATAGCCACGGCCGCGTTGTTGACCGCGGTCGCCGCCTCGCCGAAGCCCGTGGCGATCAGCCGGACCTTGCCCGGGTACTCGGTGATGTCCCCGGCGGCGAAGACCCGGGGCAGGTTCGTCGCCATCGCGCTGTCCACCACGATGTGCCGGCGGTCCAGCCGCAGCCCCCACTCGGCGAGCGGGCCGAGGTCGGCGGTGAAGCCGAGCGCGGCCACCACCGTGTCCACGGGCAGGAGTTCGCTCGCCCCGCCCCGGACGGTGATCTCGGCGCCGGTCACGGCGCCGCCCCCGTGCAGCCGGGTGACCTCGGCGTTGACGACGACGCGTACGGGCAGCCCGAGCACCCGGGCGACGGTGGCGGCGTGCGCGCGGAACTTCTCCCGCCGGTGTACGAGGGTGACCGAGCGGGCCAGCGGCTGCAACGCCAGCGCCCAGTCGAACGCGGAGTCCCCGCCGCCCACGATCAGCACGTCCCGGTCGGCGAGCGCGGCGGGCTCCGGTACGAAGTAGACGATCCCGTTGCCGGCGAAGCTGTCGGCCACCGGCAACGGACGCGGGGTGAAGCTGCCCAGCCCGCCGGTGATGACGACCGCCCCGCAGGCGAGCTGCTCCCCGCCGGCGAGACCGAGCACCGGCCGACCGTCGGCGTGCGACAGCTTCTCGGCGCGGGTGCCGAGCAGGTACTCCGGGTGGAACGGGGCGGCCTGGGCGACGAGGTTGGCCACCAGTTCGCGGCCCTTGACCGCCGGGAAGCCGGCCACGTCGAGGATCAGCTTCTCCGGGTACATGGCCGTGATCTGGCCGCCGGCCTCGGGCAGCGCGTCGACCACCGCGACCGAGAGCCCCCGGAACCCCGCGTAGTACGCGGCGAAGAGCCCGGCCGGACCGGCGCCGATCACTGCGACATCGACCTCGCGCATGGCGTACCGTCGCCTTCCGCTCACGGCAAAACGCGTGCTGCTGCTGACGGTAGGCCGGCAGGCTGACCTGGGCAAGCACGTCCCACGGTGGCGTCACGCGTTGCCGGTCCGGCGGCGGGCCGCGGGCCGCGGTCGAGCGCGGTGTGACGGGAACGGGCTACAGCGGGGGCGTCAGCGTGGGGCCGTGCCGGTTTCCCGCGTCGAAGCGGCGGCGGAAGACGATGGCGGCGGCGACCCCGCCGACCAGCCCGAAGAGGTGCCCCTGCCAGGAGATCCGCTCGTCGGTGGGCAGGATGCCGAACAACTGCCAGCCGTAGAGCAGGCCGACCAGCAGCACCACCGCGAAGTTCCACCAGCTGCGCTCGACCAGGCCCCGGGTGAGCAGGACGCCGAGGTAGCCGAAGATGACCCCGCTCGCCCCGACCACCACCGTGTCGGGCGAGCCGGTGAACCACACGCCGAGGCCGCTCACCAGCACGATCATGACGGTGGACCAGACGAACCGCCGGAAGCCGGCCGCGAGCACGAAGGTGCCGAGCAGGACCAGCGGCACGCTGTTGCTGTAGAGGTGGTTGAAGTCGGCGTGCAGGAACGGCGAGAAGAAGACGCCGTCCAGCCCCTCGACGCGGCGCGGGATGATGCCGCCGGCCAGGTCGAGGTCGTAGCCGAGGCCGACGTCGAGGGCCTCGACCAGGAACAGCACCGGCACGACGGCGCACATGGCGACGAACGCCCGGCCGATCGCGGCGTAGAAGGCCTCGGTGCCGAACCGTTGCGGATCGCCGCCGGGCAGGTCGTCGTGCAGGGTCACCCCCCAACAGCTATCAGCAATCCCCACCACCCGCCACCCGCGCCCCGGCGGCGGCCCAGGTACGCCGACGGCGGGGTGCGCGGACGCACCCCGCCGTCACGACGTTCCGCGATCAGTACCAGCCGGTGCTCTGCGAGTGCCGCCACGCGCCGCACGGGCTGCCGTACCGGCCCTCGATGTAGCCGAGCCCCCACTTGATCTGGGTGGCCGGGTTGGTCTCCCAGTCGTCGGCGACCGAGCCCATCTTGCTGCCCGGCAGCGCCTGCGGGATGCCGTACGCGCCGGAGGAGGAGTTGCGGGCCTTGTGGTTCCAGCCGCTCTCCTTGGTCCAGAGCTTGTCCAGACAGGGGAACTGGTCGATGCCGAACCCGGCGTCGATCATCAGCGCGCAGCCGATCTTCCGGTTGCCGCCGTACTCGTTGCACGAGGCGGGGATCGGCCCGTCGTACGGCTTGGCCTCCTTGGCCGCGGCCTCCTTCGCCTCGCGCTTTTTCTTTCGGGACGCCGCCGCGGCCTCGGCCTCGCGGGCCCGCTCGGCGGCCTCCTTCGCCGCCTCGGCGGCGCGCAGCTTGGCCTGGTACTCGGCGGCCCGCTGCTTCGCCGAGCTGATCCGGTGCTCGGCCTGCCGCTCGTGCTGGTATTCGTACTCCGCCTGGTCCACCTGGAGGCCCACCTGCGCGGTCAGGCCCTGCTGCTGGGTCTGGCGGTCTTCGCCCAGATAGAAACCGCCGGCAACGCCCACGGAGAGCAGTGCGACGGCGGCGGTGCGGGCGCCGAAACGGCTCCACGACCGACTCACGAAGTGTCCCTTCGTCGGGGGCAAGGACACGGCACGACCCTGCCCCCAGGGGAGGGGCCTGGCCCGCGCCGTGAGCGCCCCGACCCTGCCGGTCGCAGCCGACGCACTCGTTCCCCGCCGGTCCCGGTCGCCCTGGGACGGACGACGACAGACGATCTCTGCGGTGCGTGGGCGCTCGTTGGACACCATCGCGCACGGTGAGGCGGATGGGAAACCATCAGGAAAAATTGTGATCTGCGTCACCTGAAAAACCGGCCTGAACCGGCATATCGCGGGCAGTCAGAGCTATATTTCCTCCAGCAGATCCGTCACCATAGCGGCGATCGGCGACCGCTCGGACCGGGTCAGCGTGACGTGCGCGAACAGCGGATGCCCCTTGAGTGCCTCGATCACCGCCGTCACCCCGTCGTGGCGCCCCACCCGCAGGTTGTCCCGCTGGGCCACGTCGTGGGTGAGGACCACCCGGGACCCCTGACCGATCCGGGACAGCACGGTGAGCAGCACCCCGCGCTCCAGCGACTGCGCCTCGTCGACGATCACGAACGCGTCGTGCAGGCTGCGGCCCCGGATGTGGGTGAGCGGGAGCACCTCCAGGATGCCCCGGGACATGACCTCCTCCAGGACGTTCTCGTGCACCACCGCGCCGAGGGTGTCGAAGACCGCCTGCGCCCAGGGCGACATCTTCTCCGACTCTGACCCGGGCAGGTAGCCCAGCTCCTGACCGCCCACCGCGTACAGCGGGCGGAAGACGACCACCTTCTTGTGCCGGCGGCGCTCCATCACCGCCTCCAGCCCGGCGCAGAGCGCCAGCGCCGACTTCCCGGTGCCGGCCCGGCCGCCGAGGGAGACGATCCCGACCGACTCGTCCAGCAGCAGGTCGAGCGCCACCCGTTGCTCAGCCGAGCGCCCGTGCACACCGAACGCCTCCCGGTCGCCCCGGACCAGCCGGACCGTCTTGTCGGGCAGCACGCGGCCCAGCGCGGAGCCCCGGCCGGAGTGCAGGACCAGCCCGGTGTGGCAGGGCAGTCCGGCGGCGGCGTCCAGGTCGAGCGTCTCCCCTGCGTAGAGCCGGCCGATCTCGTCCTCGCCCAGCTCCAGCTCCGCCATGCCGGTCCAGGTCGGGTCGCTGGCCTGCCCGTGCCGGTACTCGTCCGCGCGCAGCCCCACCGAGGCGGCCTTCACCCGCAGCGGCATGTCCTTGCTGACCAGCGTCACCTCCCGCCCCTCGGCGGCGAGGTTCAGCGCGACCGAGAGGATCCGGGCGTCGTTGGACTCGTTACGGAAGCCGGGCGGCAACACCCCGTCGTCAGTGTGGTTCAGCTCCACCCGCACGGTGCCGCCGGAGTCGTTGGCCGGCACCGGCCGATCCAGCCGGCCGTGGCGCACCCGCAGCTCGTCGAGCATGCGCAGCGACTGCCGGGCGAACCAGCCCAGCTCCGGGTGGTGCCGCTTGCCCTCCAGCTCGGAGATGACCACGAGGGGCAGGACCACCTCGTGCTCGGCGAACCGGTGGAAGGCCGCGGGATCCGAGAGCAGTACCGAGGTGTCCAGGACGAACGCCTGGCCGGCTGGTCGGGGCTCCTCGGGCTCGACCGGGGCGGCCGGGCGGCGGGTCCGGGTGGCTCGGCGGGTCGTGGCAGTCGCCGCCGGGGTCTGGTCGGCACCGGCGGGGGTACGGCGAGTCGTCACAGGCCTGCTCCGACGGATGGGCATCCGCCATCCGCGTTCCGCCTCCTCCGGTGCCCGGGGACACGGGGTCGGATGCGGGGCCCCGTGCGCGAGGTCGCAGGTCCGGGCTGGCCGGCTGGCCCGGGGGAGCCCCGCGCCATGAGTAGACGCTAACGGCACCCGGGCGCCGCGACCAGAGGTTGACAGGTGGATCTCCGGCGACGACGGCGTGAACAGGCGCGGCGGAGCCGGCCGGGATGCATGCCCCCTGCGCGCATCCCGGCCGGTGGGACCGGCGTCACCGGTCTGACGCGGTCCCGACGGTGCGCGTCCGCCGCGAACGGCGCACCGTGCTCCTGCCCCGCTGCCCGCCGGCCCTCCGGACGGTCAGCCCTGCCAGCGGACGAGAGTGCCGGTCGGATGCCGGCCGCTGGCCGTGGTCGTCGCCCTGGCGGCCACGGCGGCGACGGTGGCCGGCGCGGCGAACGAGGAGCCCGTGTAGGTGGTGCCCTGCCGGGCGGCCGGGCCGCACCGGGCGCCGGCCACGGGAGGGGCGGCCAGGGCGGAGGCGATGGCCGCCTGCGCCTCCCGGCGGCGCCGGTGCCAGGCGCCGCGGTCGCCGTCGAAGTAGCCCTGCCGGTATCCGAACCGGTAACCGATCCGGTAACTGAGCTGCCCGTGCAGCCGCCCGGCGGCGTAGCTGGTCGAGCCGAGCACGAGGACGAGGAAGACCGCGAGGAAGGGACTCATCCGGCGGCTCCCGGGCGCCGGGCCGGCCGGGCGGGCGCCGGGCCGGCCGGCGGGCCGGGCCGCCCCGCCGCGGGCGCTCACCGCTCCTCCGGCTCGATCGAGCTCGGATCAGCGACGAGCAGTCGCTCCAGGTCGTCCGTGCGGATCTCCTCGATCAGCTCGACGCTGATCCGGCAGCCGTCCAGCACGACCTCTGCCACGGAGGACCGGCGGATCTCGCCGCCGGCGTCGTAGACCCGGACGCTCAGCTCCGGGCAGCCGAGGTGGGTACGCCAGGCGTTCCACTCGGCGCGGTCGCCCACGTTCAGGGACAGGTAGCGGCAACCCCGGGCGAGGTAGAGGCGCCACGGCGCGCTGAGCCCGGCGGCCACCCCGTCCGCGATCAGGCCGAATGCCTGGGCGCGGGTGGCGAGTTCCGTCACCGCACCTCCCTCGTACCGGGCGAGGGACGCATGCGAGCACCAGTCGTCTCATGCACGTGACACACGGTAAGTTGTCCCATGAACGTGACAGTATCAGCTTTTCGTCCGATTACCTCGGCACTCCTGGACATCTATCCTGCCCAGGTGGCACCCCTCGACAACAGCATCGGACCAGTTCGGCGCGGATACGAGAACCCGTCTCGTTCGCGGGACAATGCCGCGGCCGGCCCTGCCCGCGGGCGGGGCGGGCCGTACGGTCACGGCATGACCGAGAGCGCTCCCACCCGTAAGACGGCGTTCGCCGCGTTCGTCCGCCGGGCCCTCGACGACGCCCGCGCCCTGCGCGCCTGGAGCGGCACCGAGGTCTCGCGGCGCACCGGTGTCTCCCGGCAGACCATCAACCGCTGGATCCGGGGCGACTGGGCCAGCGACCCGGAGGCCGAGCGCGTCGTCGCCTTCTGCGAGGGGCTCGGCCTCAACCCCGCCGCCGCGTTCGCGGCACTCGGCTGGGACCGCACGGCCGCCGCCCGCGCCGCCACCGCCCCGCCCCCCATGGACCCGGACGTCGAGGCGCTGCTGCGCCGGCTGGTCGACCCGAACGTGTCGGACGCGGAGAAGTTCCACATCCGGGAAACGATCCGTTACCTCGCGTATCGACCGACCCTTCCGACGGATGTCCGAAAAAGAGGCAGGCGGGCCGGGTAGTTCCTCAGATGGCGAAAGAACGCCTGGTCAGCCCCATTCGTTTCGCTCCGGGGCCGGAACGGGCACGCTAGCGTCCCTACTCGTACTGCTTGGGCTCGTCGTCGGTGGGGGGACGGGACAAGGCCGAACCCAGCCCTGCGGGACAGAAGGAGGGGTCCGTCCATGACCCTGAAGTGGTTGGCAGTCGTGGTCGCGGTGGTGTCGCTGACCTCGGCCGTGACCGGCAACGTGGTGAGCGGCGTGCTGGGCGGCGGGGAGCTTCCCCTGGTCGCCAACCTCCTCGCGCTCACCGTCGCCGGCACGGCGGTCGTCCTGGCCGTCGTCGCCGAGTTGCACGGCCGGCTCGACGACCGGATCAGCGAGCTCCGCGAGCTCCTGGTGGCCCGGCTCGACGAGCTCGAGGCCCGCACCGGCGACCGGAACACCGGCTTCGTGGAGGGCTACCTGCTCAGCCACGGTCAGGAGGCCGAGGTGGTGCCGTTCGGGCGCCGGGGTCGGGGAGCCGCCGAACGCTGACCGCAAACCGGCCCGGGTCGCCGTCTCGACCACGAATGAGCCGCCCACCCCGGGGTACGCTGACGCGCGTGCCGCCGTCAAATCCGGGCAACCAGCCGCCGAAGACCCCGTTGGACGCCGACCACGCCTGGCGAGCGACCGCCGGGCGGGCCGCGGACACCGTGCTCTTCTTCGACTTCGACGGCACCCTCGCGCCGGTCGACGACGACCCGACGGCAGTGCGGCCGGCACCGAACGTGCTGGCCGCCATCGAGGCCCTCGCCCCGCTGGTCCGCCGCATCGCGATCGTCTCCGCCCGGCCGGTGGAGTTCCTGCGTGAACATTTCGGCGGGCTCGACGGCGTCGACCTCTACGGCCTGTACGGCCTGGAACACAGCCATTCCGGCGGGGAGACGGTCACCGAGCCGGCCGCGCTGCCCTGGGTGCCGACCATGCGGGAGCTGGCCGACCTCGCCCACGCCGAACTGCCCGACGGGGCGCTGGTGGAGTACAAGCGGCTCGCGGTGGCGCTGCACTGGCGGACGGCCCCGCGGCTCGGCCCCGAGGTGCAGGAGTGGGGCCGGCGCCAGGCCGACCGGCTCGGCCTGCGGGTGCAGGCCGGGCGGATGGTGCTGGAGCTCAAGCCACCGGTCGACCGGGACAAGGGCATGGTGATCGGCGAGGTGGTCCGGGACGCCGGCGGCGCCTGGTACTTCGGCGACGACGTGTCCGACATCAAGGCGTTCTCGGCGCTGCGCGCCCGCGCCGCCGCCGACCCGGCGTTCCTCGGGGTCTGCGTGGCCGTCGCCAATCCGGAGACCGGGCACGAGGTGGCCGAGGCGGCCGACCTGACCATCGACTCCCCCGCCGCCCTCGGCGACTTCCTCACCGCGGCCGTCCCCCGCCTCCGCTGACCGGCCGGGTGCCCGCTCCCCCCGGCCGGGAGGCGGGGTCAGACGCCGAAGCGGCGCTGCCGGTTGGCGTACGAGCGCAGGGCGCGCAGGAAGTCGACGCGGCGGAAGTCGGGCCAGTTCAACTCGCAGAAGTAGAACTCCGAGTGGGCCGACTGCCACAGCATGAAGCCGGAGAGCCGCTGCTCGCCGCTCGTCCGGATGATCAGATCGGGGTCGGGCAGGCCCCGCGTGTAGAGGTGCTCGGCGATGTGGTCGACGTCCAGCGTCTCGGCCAGCTCCTCGAGGGTGCCGCCGGTCGCCGCGTGCTCCACCAGCAGCGAACGGACCGCGTCGGCGATCTCGCGCCGGCCGCCGTACCCGACCGCGATGTTGACCTGGGCGCCGCCGGCGCGCTCCCGGGTGCGCTCCTCGGCGGCCTTCAGCGCGACCGCGTGGTGCGCCGGGAGGACGTCGAGCGCGCCGACCATCCGCAGCCGCCAGGGGTTGCCCTCCTCGGCCAGCTCGGTCGTCAGGTCCTCGATGATCTGCAGCAGCGGGTCCAGCTCCTCCGCCGGGCGGGAGAGGTTGTCGGTGGAGAGCAGCCACAGCGTGACGTGCCCCACCCCGGCGGCGTCGCACCAGCGCAGCAGCTCCTTGATCCGCTCCGCTCCCATCCGGTGCCCGTCGTTCGGGTCGACGTAGCCCATCTCCCGGGCCCAGCGGCGGTTCCCGTCGCACATCACGCCCACGTGCCGGGGCACCGGCTTGCCCGCGAGCGTGGCCGTCAGCCGCCGCTCGTACAGGGAGTAGAGGAGGTTCCGCAGAGTCATCACCTTGCAGGGTAGCGACCCGCCGGGCGGATCAGTCCCGCGGTGGCAGATCCCGGGACGCGAGACCGAGGCCGATCATCGCCAGGGTACGCGCGTCCAGCCGTCCGTCACCGAGGCCCAGCTCGACGACGGCGCCGAAGACCTGGTCGTCGCGGCGGGCCGCCCGGACCGCGCCGTCGACCACCCACCGCCGCCGGGCCAGCCAGGCCGCCAGCGAGCTGTGCCGAAGGTGCACGCCGAGGCGTCGGCGCAGCACGTCTGCGTACCGCCGGGCGGCGTGCTCGGGGCCGCCGGCCGCCGCCGCGCCGGCCAGCGCCCCGGAGAGCAGGGCGTAGAAGATCCCCTCCCCGGTGAACGGATTGATCAGCGACAGCGCGTCCCCGGCGAGCACCAGCCGCCCCCGGCCGGGCGTCGGGCGGTGGGTCGACAGCGGCAGGTGATGGGCCCGCAGCGCGGTCACGGCCGCCGGGTCGGTGCCCGGCAGCAGCGCGGCCAGCCGGTCCAGCAGGTGCGCCCGGGTCAAGGGCTCGCCGCGCAGCACCTCCCCGTACCCGACGTTCGCCCGGCCGTCGCCGATCGGGAACGACCAGGCGTACGCCGGCCAGCGCGGGGCGGAGGTGACGATGAGCTGCTCGGGCGGCCCGGGCCGGGCCGGGGCGTACCCGCGGATGGCCAGCGCCAGGTGCCGGTCCGGGTTCGCCGGCTGGCCGAGCGCCCGGCGGACCACCGAGCCGGCCCCGTCCGCGCCGACGACCGCCCGGCCGGCGACGACGCCGTCGAGCACCACCCGGGCGTCGCGCGCCTCGACGCGGCGCACGGTGTGCCGGCGCAGCTCGGCGCCCGCCTCGACCGCCGCCGCCACCAGCCGGGCGTCGAAGACCGCCCGGGGCACCGTGTACGCCGGCCGGGGCAGCGCCCGGGCCACCGCGCCGCCGCCCGGCCCGACCAGTCGCAGCCTCGGCAACGGCGGATAGCCGGCCACCGCGCCGGTCACGCCCAGCCCGTCGAGGACGTCCAGCGCGTGCGCGGCGACGCCGTCCCCGCACGCCTTGTCGCGGGGGAAGTCGGCGCGATCCAGCAGCAGCACCCGGGCACCGGCCCGGCGGGCGGCCAGCGCGGCGGCCGACCCCGCCGGCCCGGCCCCGACCACCACCACATCGAACTCGTCGGTCACGACGTCACCTCGCTCCGCTCGGCTCACCTCGCCGGCGCCGGGTCCTCGGCCCGGCCGGCGCGCCACAACCCGTACAACGCCAGCACGGCGGCGGCGAGCAACGGGCCGCCGTCGCGGACCAGGCCGTCGACGCCGAGCAGCCACGCGCACAGCGGCAGGTCGACGGCGAGCACGCCGAGCGTGATCGCCACCAGCAGCGGGCGGGCCCACAGCCGGCCGCGCATCAGGAACGCGGTGCAGAACAGCACGGCGTAGCTCACGCCGAGGCCGGCGACGAACCAGAACAGCACCGCCGGTACGGCGACCAGCCGGCCGTCGAGCACGGCGCCGCCCGCCACCAGCGCCGGGACCAGCATCAACGGGCTGTACGTGAACGCGGCGACCCGGCTGGTCAACAGCCAGCCGGCGACCGGCGGCCGCTTCGGGGGCGTCTCCCGCCAGGCGATCCCGTCCCGGGTGACGACGAGCTGCCGGCGGTGCCGGACGAGGTGCCCGCGAACGGCGTCCGAACGGTACAGCAGCGCGACCACGGCCACGCAGAGCGCGGTGAGCAGGGCGAACCCGGCCAGCCCGGGCGGCGACGGCAGCCCCTGCCGGGGGACGACGAGCCGGCCCACCGCGAAGACCGTGGTGACCGCGAGGATCAGCCCGACCGGCCTGGCCCCGGCGCGGCCCCGGTTGACGTGCCGGATCAGCAGCAGGAAGCCGAGCGAGCGCAGCATCGCCCAGCCGGTGCGTACCGCGAGGCCGAAGCCCTGCTCCGGGGCGTACCACCAGTTGAGCAGCTCGACCACGACGGTGGCCGCCGCCGTGACGGCGAGCAGGACGGTGAGCGCCCGGACGGCGGACGGCCGCCGGACCTGGGTCTCGGCGGCCGTCCTCATGGGATCCGATGGTGCCCGGTACGGGCAACCGGCACACCTACCGCGTGGGCTGCTCCGCGTCGAGCCGGGCGCGCAGCGCGTCCAGCTCGGCCCAGAGGACGCCGGGGAGCTTGTCGCCGAACTTCTCGAACCACTCGGTGATCAGCGGAAGCTCGTTGCGCCACTCCTCCGGGTCGACCTTCAGGGCGATCCGGACGTCCTCAGGGGTCATGTCCAGGCCCTCGACGTCCAGCGCGTCCTGCGCCGGGACCATGCCGATCGGGGTCTCCACGGCCTCCGCGCGGCCCTCGATCCGCTCGACGATCCACTTCAGCACGCGCGCGTTCTCGCCGAAGCCCGGCCAGAGGAAGTTGCCCTCCGGGTCCTTGCGGAACCAGTTGACGTAGTAGATCCGGGGCAGCTTGGCCGCGTCGCCGTCGGCGCCCTTGCCCATCTCGATCCAGTGCCGGAAGTAGTCGCCGCCGTGGTAGCCGATGAACGGCAGCATCGCCATCGGATCGCGGCGCACCACACCGACCGCGCCGGACGCGGCGGCGGTGGTCTCCGAGGAGAGGGTGGCGCCCAGGTAGACCCCGTGGACCCAGTCCCGGGCCTCGGTGACCAGCGGGACGGTGTCGCGCCGCCGGCCGCCGAACAGGATCGCGTCGATCGGGACCCCGTTCGGGTCGTAGTAGTCCTCGGCGAGGATCGGGCACTGCGTGATCGGGGTGCAGAACCGGCTGTTCGCGTGCGAGGAGAGGCTGTCGCTCTCCGGCGTCCAGTCGTTGCCCTTCCAGTCCGTCAGGTGGGCCGGGGGCTCGCCCATGCCCTCCCACCAGACGTCGCCGTCGTCGGTGAGGGCCACGTTGGTGAAGACGGAGTTGCCCCGGTCCAGGGTGCGCATCGCGTTGGCGTTGCTCTTCCAGCCGGTGCCGGGCGCGACGCCGAACAGGCCGTACTCCGGGTTGACCGCGTAGAGCCGGCCGTCGGGACCGAACCGCATCCAGGCGATGTCGTCGCCGATCGTCTCGACCTTCCAGCCCGGGATGGTCGGCTCCAGCATGGCCAGGTTGGTCTTGCCGCACGCGGACGGGAACGCCCCGGCGATGTGGTAGACCCGCCCCTCCGGTGAGGTGATCTTCAGGATCAGCATGTGCTCGGCGAGCCAGCCCTCGTCGCGGCCCATCACGCTGGCGATCCGCAGCGAGTAGCACTTCTTGCCGAGCAGGGAGTTGCCGCCGTAGCCGGAGCCGAAGGACCAGATCTCCCGGGTCTCCGGGAAGTGCGAGATGTACTTCGTCTCGTTGCACGGCCACGGGACGTCCTGCTGGCCCGGGGCGAGCGGCGCGCCGATGGAGTGCAGCGCGTGGACGAAGTCCGCGTCGTCGCCCATCGCCTCCAGGATCCGGCTGCCCATCCGGGTCATGATGCGCATCGAGGCGACCACGTACGGGCTGTCGGTGATCTCGACGCCGAACATGGGGCTCGCGGCCTCGACGGGGCCCATGCAGAACGGGATGACGTACATGGTGCGCCCGCGCATGCTGCCGCGGTACAGGTCCGTCATGATGCGCTTCATCTCGTCCGGCGCCATCCAGTTGTTGGTGGGGCCGGCGTCCGTTTCGTCGACGGAGCAGATGTAGGTGCGCTCCTCGACGCGGGCGACATCCCCCGGGTCGGTGCGCGCGTAGAACGAGTTGGGCTTCTTCTCGGGGTTGAGCCGGATCAGCGTGCCGGCCGCCACGAGTTCGTCGGTGAGGCGACGCCACTCCTCGTCGGACCCGTCCACCCAGACCACGCGGTCGGGGGTGGTCAGTTCCGCGACCTCTCGGACCCAGGCAAGCAGTTTGGGGTGGGACGTCGGGGCCTGATCGATACCCCGAACGGTAGCCGGAGCAACCATGACACATCTCCTTGTGGTCGACGCTGACCGATCTATGGGATGCACGAGTCTTGGCGGCGCGATGCGTCGCCTTCGTGGAAACCTGGGATTGGCCTCAGCGTAAACCGGGTTGCGTCGCGAGTCAGTGGGACTGGTTGTGAAGAACTGCACAAGCTAGGGCCACGCTGCGGCATCGAGAGCTGATACCCGCTTTCACGCGCAGTTTCACGCAAATCCTCTGGTCAACCTCGGCCGCGGACCGCCGCGGACCCGCGGCTGCGCACCGGCCGGCGCGGGTCCGCCGGACGGGGAAGCGGCGCCGCCGGGTCGCCGGCAGCCCCGGCCGCGCAGCGCGCCTCGCCCGTTGCTACCGACCGAAAGTACGCGTAACCGGTACGCTCGGCCGGTGGCCGCCACGATGACCGGAGACCAGCCGGGGTCCCCGCAGACCCGCCCCAGCCTGGTGCGCGCACTGATCGACCGGTTCGGTCATCTGGTCCGGGAGCTGAGCAAGTTCGCCACCGTGGGCGGCATCGCGTTCCTCGTCGACTTCGCGCTGTTCAACTATTTCGCCCACGCCCAGCAGGTCGAGCAGGTCACCGCGAAGACGATCTCCACCGTGATCGCCGCGACCCTCGCCTTCCTGGGCAACCGGTTCTGGACCTGGCGGCACCGCCAGCGCTCCCACCCGGCCCGCGAGTACACGCTGTTCTTCATCTTCAACGGCGTCGGCCTGGGCATCGCGGTGGCCTGCCTCGCGATCAGCCGGTACGGCCTGGGCGCCGTCTGGCCGGAGGTGTTCCAGACCGCGGTCGCCGACAACGTCGCCAGCTACCTGGTCGGCACCGGCCTGGGCACGCTGTTCCGGTTCTGGTCCTACCGGCGGTTCGTCTTCGTGGAAGCGGGAACCCGGTCCCTTCCGGAGGCGGCGCGCGAGCGGGACCGCCCCGCGTGACGCGTCGCCCACCTCGTCCGGCCGGACCGACCCGGCCCCGTCCACTCGCCTAAGGTGTTCCGCATGCGTCTTGTCCGTCTGCTGCCTGAGCGCTGGCAGAAGTTCCTACACGAGGCGCTCAAATTCGGCGTCGTCGGGGGCATCAACACCGTCATCAATTACGCGGTGTTCAACGCGCTGGCACTCACCGTCTTCGAGAACGGCCAGTTGAAGGCGACGGTCGTCGCCACCGTCGTGGCGACGATCACGTCGTACCTGATGAATCGGCACTGGACGTACCGCGATCGGCCGAAGTCGGCGATGCGCCGCGAATACGCCCTGTTCTTCCTGTTCAACGCCACCGGCCTGCTCATCGAGCTCGGCGTCCTGGCGGCGGCCAAGTACGGCCTCGGCGTGACCAGCCTGCTGGCGCTGAACGTGGCGAAGACCTGCGGTGTGCTGCTGGCCACCCTGTTCCGCTTCTGGTCGTACCGGACGTTCGTCTTCCAGCCCGCTCCCGCCGCGCCGAAGGCCGACACCTGGCACGGCGTCCCGCGCGACGAGTGGGACACGATGGCCGAGCTGGACCCGGTGGCCGAGCTGGCCGAGTCGGTCACCGAGCTGGAGCAGGCCGAGCCGGAGCCGACCGGCCGACGCGACGGCGCCTCCTTCGGGGCCGCCCCGACGCGGCAGCGGCCCGTGCCGGCCGACGCGGCGTTCGGCGCCACGCTCGACGGCGAACTGGCGGCGGAACTCGCCGACGAGCTGCACGCCGGCACCCGGCGGCGACGCCGGTGAGCGACACGGTCGCGCCAGCCGTCGGCGACGGGACGGCACAGGCGGACGACACGGCAACGCCCGTCGGCGCCGGGCGCTCCGGCGACCCGGTCCCGGCTCCGGCCGGCGTCCCCGGGCAGCAGGTGGGGGACCCAGCCGTCGCGGCGCCGGGCACCGGGGCGGCGGCCGGCGACTCCGGTACGGGCACCGGCGGGGCGGCCGACCCCCTGGTCCGGTCCGGCACCGGGGCGCCCGCCGAGCTGTTCTTCGAGGACCTGACCGCGGGTCGCACGTTCGACCTGGGGGTGGTCCAGGTCGACGGCAACGAGATGGTCGCCTTCGCGCGCCGGTTCGACCCGCAGTGGTACCACGTCGACGCCGAGCACGCCGCCGCGAGCCACCACGGCGGGCTGATCGCGAGTGGGTTCTACACGGTCAGCCTGTTCATGCGCGCGTACGTCGACCACGTGCTGTCCCGGGCCGCGGCGGACGCCTCGCCCGGCCTGGAGGAGCTGCGCTGGCTGGCCCCGGTGCGGGCCGGCGACCGGCTCTCGGCGCGCCTCGACGTGATGGGCAGCCGCCCCTCCGCCGCCCGCCCCGGGCTCGGCACAGTGATCCTCACCGGCACCATGCTCCGGCTCGGCCCCGACGACCGGCCGGAGCAGGAGGTGCTCCGCACCCGCTTCCGCGGCTGGTTCGCCCTCCGCCCGCCCCCGCCCCGCCCCCACCCGACCCGCCCCACCCCCCGGCCCCGGCCCCGCAGACGCTGGTTGATCAAGAGGTTTGCGTCGGGATGGATGCCCCGGCACGACGCAAACCTCTTGATCAACGAAAGAACCGGGTCAGGCCGAGGGGTCGCGCAGCGGCTTGCCCTCGCGCATGTCGGCCAGGATCTCGCGCATCTCGCCGTCGCCGAGCGAGTGCTTGTCGTGGTGCGCCTCGACCAGCTCGTACAGCTTGGTCTGCACCCGGTCCACCCGGGGTACGTCCCGGAGCACCGCCTGACCACGCTCGCCCGCCGACTCGATGGTGAGCGTGCCGCAGCCGAGCAGCCGCTCGACGAAGCGCTGGTTCATCGCGTGGTCGTTGACCCGGGTGAGCGGGATGTCCCGCCGGTCCCGGGAGAGCACCCCCTGCTGGAGCAGTACCCGCTCGTTCGTGAACAGGTAGTGGGTGGTGCGCCAGACCAGGAACGGCCACAGCCCGAGCCAGAGCACCGACAGCAGGGCGAGGCCGGCGACGACGTACAGCGCGATCGTCGCGGCGCCGCCGGCCGGCAGCAGGATCCAGGCCGCCACGACGGCCGCGACGGCGAGCACCAGCACCAGGATCGGCCGCAGCACCGCCTTCCAGTGCGGGTGCAGGTGCAGGACGACGTGCTCGTCCTCGGTGAGCACGTCTTCGGGGAACGCCACGGGAACCTCCTCGCCGAAACAGGACGCGCTGACCGTAACCGGTCGGCGCATCCCGACGGATCATCCGGTGCGGTGGTTCGCGCGTGCCCCTGCCCTCACCGCAGATGCAGGACGTCCCCGGCGGCGAGGGCGCGCCGGCCGTCGGGGGTGTCGACCAGGAGCTGGCCGGCGGCGTCGACCCCCGCGGCGGCGCCCGTCAGCTCGTCGCCGCCCGGCAGCAGCACCCGCACCGGGCGGCCGACCGTCGCGCAGGCGGCCAGGTACGCCTCCCGCAGGCCGCTCGCCTGCGCGTCCCCGCCCGCCGCGCGCCAGCGGCCGTACCAGTCGGCGAGGGAGCGCAGCAGGGCCCGCAGCAGCGGGTCGCGGTCGGTGGCGGCGGCGCCGGCCAGTTGCAGCGAGGTGGCGGGCAGGCCCGTCGGGTTCTCCGGCAGCTCGTCGGCGCGCAACGTCACGTTGAGGCCGACGCCGAGCACGATCGCCGGGGCCCGCTCCGGAGACGGGCCGGGAACCGCCTCGGCCAGGATGCCGGCGCACTTCGCGCCGTCGACCAGCAGGTCGTTCGGCCACTTGAGGGCGGCGTCCAGCTCGGCGAGCCGGGCCACCGCCTCGACCAGCGCGACCCCGGCGAGCAGCGGCAGCCAGCCGTACGCGGTGACGGGGGCCGGCGGCCAGCCGCGCTCCGGGACGGCCTCGCCGGGCCGCAGCAGAACGCTGGTCGCGATGCCCGCCCGCGCCGGCGACTGCCACCCCCGGCCGCGCCGGCCCCGGCCGGCGGTCTGCCGCTCGGCGACCACCACCAGGCCCTCCGGCTCGCCGGCGTGGGCCGCCTCGGCCACGTCGGCGTTCGTGGAGCCGGTCTCCGCGCGCAGCTCCAGCCGCCGCCAGGGGCCGTGCGGTTCGACCACCGCGCGGCGCAGCCGGGCCGCCGACAGCGGCGGGCGGTCCAGATCGGTGTACGGGGAGCCGGCCATCCCGCCAGCGTACGGCCCCCGCCGGGGGCGCCCCGGGCGCGTGCGCGCCGACGGCCTGAGGCGAACTGCACACCGACGCGGTCCTGAACCATCGTTATATTCCGTTGGTGACTACCGAGACCGGGATCAACATCCACAGCACCGCCGGCAAGCTGGCGGACCTGGAGCGACGGGTCGACGAGGCGGTGCACGCCGGGTCGGCGCGGGCGGTCGAGAAGCAGCACGCGCGGGGCAAGAAGACCGCCCGGGAGCGGATCGAGATGCTGCTCGACGAGGGCTCCTTCGTCGAGCTGGACGAGTTCGCCCGGCACCGGTCCACCAACTTCGGCCTGGAGCGGACCCGCCCGTACGGCGACGGCGTCATCACCGGCTACGGCACCGTCGACGGCCGGCAGGTCTGCGTCTTCGCGCAGGACTTCACGGTCTTCGGCGGCTCCCTCGGGGAGGTCTTCGGCGAGAAGATCGTCAAGGTGCTGGACCTGGCCATGAAGATCGGCTGCCCGGTCGTCGGCATCAACGACTCCGGCGGCGCCCGCATCCAGGAGGGCGTCGCGTCCCTCGGCCGCTACGGCGAGATCTTCTTCCGCAACGTGCGGGCCAGCGGCGTCATCCCGCAGATCAGCCTGATCATGGGCCCGTGCGCGGGCGGCGCCGTGTACTCCCCGGCGGTCACCGACTTCACGGTGATGGTCGACCAGACCTCGCACATGTTCATCACCGGCCCCGACGTCATCAAGACGGTGACCGGCGAGGACGTGGCGATGGAGGAGCTGGGCGGTGCCCGGACCCACAACACGCGCAGCGGCAACGCGCACTACCTGGGTGCGGACGAAGAGGACGCCATCGAGTACGTCAAGGCGCTGCTGTCGTACCTGCCGTCGAACAACCTGGACGAACCGCCGGTCCTCGACGCCCCCGCCGACCTCGACGTCACCGACGCCGACCGGGAGCTCGACACGCTGATCCCGGACTCGGCCAACCAGCCGTACGACATGCACCGGGTGATCGAGCACGTCCTCGACGACGGGGAGTTCCTGGAGCTCCAGCCGCTCTACGCGCAGAACATGGTGATCGGCTTCGGCCGGGTCGAGGGGCGGCCGGTCGGCGTGGTGGCCAACCAGCCGCTGCAGTTCGCCGGCACCCTCGACATCGCCGCCTCGGAGAAGGCGGCAAGGTTCGTACGCACCTGCGACGCGTTCAACATCCCGGTGCTGACCTTCGTGGACGTTCCCGGGTTCCTTCCCGGCACCGGGCAGGAGTGGGACGGCATCATCCGCCGGGGCGCCAAGCTCATCTACGCGTACGCCGAGGCCACCGTCCCGAAGGTCACCGTGATCACCCGCAAGGCGTACGGCGGGGCGTACGACGTGATGGGCTCCAAGCACCTCGGCGCCGACCTGAACTTCGCCTGGCCGACCGCGCAGATCGCGGTGATGGGCGCACAGGGTGCGGTGAACATCCTCTACCGGCAGGAACTGGCCGCCGCCGAGGACCCGGCGGCGCTGCGCGCCGAGCTGATCGCCGAGTACGAGGACACCCTGGCCAACCCGTACATCGCGGCCGAGCGCGGGTACGTCGACAGCGTGATCGCGCCGCACGAGACCCGGGCGCAGGTCGTCCGCGCGCTGCGCGTGCTGCGTACCAAGCGGGAGACACTGCCCCCGAAGAAGCACGGCAACATCCCGCTGTAGGTGTGCGGAAGGGCCCCTGTTGACGCATTCGGTACGGCAGGGAGCCCCGCTCACCGAGCGAGGACCGTCAGCAGGGCGGGTTGGCGGCGGGGCACATGCGGTCCGCCGCGACCCCCGCCAGCCGGCGCAGCTCCGGCTCGGTGCCGCCCCGGCCCATGTTGATCACCGCGACCAGGTCGCCGACGCGGACGACAGCGGTGCCCGCCGGCGACGACGGCGACCCGAACGTCCGGCCGGTCGTCAGGTTCCGCGGCTTGCTGACCGAGTGCCGCAGCAGGGCCGACTCGGCGCCGGCGAAGTTCCGGTCCACCACCTCCCACCGGTGGATCGCCTCGGCGTCGATCACCTCGCCCTGCCGGGTGACCGGACCGCGGGACCGCCAGTTGCCGCAGGGCGCCAGCATTTTGTCGATCCCGGCGAACAACCGCCCGCCCACCTCCGGCGCGACCCGGTAGACGTCCTCGGAGAGCACGAACTCGGGTTTGGCACCGGCCGAACGCCGCACCAGGGTCACCGAACGCGAGTAGCGCGACGGCTCCCAGTCCGCGGTGAGCCGCTGGGCGTGGTGGCAGTAGAGCAGCAGCTCGTCGACGCTGACCTTCTCGCCGAGCCCCGCCTGGGTCAGCGCCTCGCTCGTCGTCCGCACGTCGGCCGGGCCGAGCAGCACCTCCAGCGGCACCTCGGCCGGTACCCACCCGGACGGCGACGGCCCGGCGATGGCCGTCACGGGCGGCGAAGCCGGTGGCGGGCCGGGGCGCGCGGCCACAGCGACGGCGGAGGCCGAGGCGACGACCAGCACCGCCACGGCCGCCAGCACCGCCGTACGCCGGCTGCGGCGGCCGGCCCTGGCCCGGATCTCCGCGGGCTCCGGCCAGCGGACCGCCAGCAGGTCCCGGTGCAACTGTTCGACGAACCTCAGATCGTCAGGCATCGGCGGCCTCCTCCAGGTCAGAGACGGCGAGCAGCCCGGCGAGCGCGGCGCGCCCCCGGGAGAGTCGGGCCTTGACCGTGCCGACCGGGGCGGCGGTCTCCCGCGCCACCTCGGCGACCGGCATGCCGAGCAGGTAGTACAGGGCGAGGGCGACGCGCTGCTCCTCGGGCAGCCGGCGCAGCGCGGTGACCACCTCGACCGTGTCGGTGTTGGGCGGCGGGACCGTCTCCTGCACCCCGTGCCGCAGGTACGCCCGGGCCCGGCTGCGCAGGCTGCGCCACCGGCTCACCGCGATCCGGCCGGCCACCACCCGCACCCATGCCTCCGGGTCGTCGTACCCGCGCACCGTCGACCAGCGCTGCCAGGCCCGGATGTACGCCTCCTGCACGGCGTCCTGGGCCTCGGCGAGGTTCCCGGTGAGCACGTAGACGAAGCCGAGCAGCCGTTGTCGGCTCCCCCGGTAGAACTCGTCGAACCCGTCGACGTCCGGCACCCGCTACCTCCCCCGCCTCGGTCGCAGAGGACACGCGCGGGCGGGGTGCGCCGGTTGCCGACTCAGCGGACCCGGTTTCCGGCCCCGGCGTGGTCCGGTTCCCCGGCCCCGGCACGCCCGCGCCGCTCCTCCGCCGCGACCAGGGTGTCCAGGTCGGCGCCGGCCCGCTCCGTATCGCACCTGCCCACTGTGCCCTCAGCCGGGCGTGCGCCCCGCCGCCACGGCGGGTCGGCCCGTCCCGGCGTCAGCCGGTGAGGCCGGCGTCAGCCGATGAGGCCCGCGTCAGCCGATGAGGCCCGCGTCAGCCGGTGAGGCCCGCGTCGGCGAGGATCGGGCCGGCGAGCAGCGCCGCCCCGGCGACCAGCGCGACCAGGTTGACCAACGCGAACAGCGTCACCCAGAGCAGCGGCGGGAACGGGGTGAGCCGGGCCAACTGGTCGGCGTCGGACTCCGGCAGCCGGCCCCGGGAGCGCAGCCGCTGGAGTTCGGCCACCGGCCGTACGCCGCCGAAAAGCAGGAACCAGACGCAGGTCCAGGCGAACGCGGCCTGCACCTGCGGCGAGGCGTACCAGGAGACGGCGAGCACCACGCCGCCGGTGACCAGCAGCGACAACACGCCGAAGACGTTGCGGACCAGCACCAGCATGGCCAGCAGCAGCGCCACGGCCACCCAGAGCAGCAGCGTGATCCGGTTGCCGCCGAGCAGCCAGGCCCCCGCCAGCCCGACCAGCGACGGGGCGACGTACCCCGCGAAGAGGGTGAGAATCATGCCGGGACCGCTGGGCCGGCCGGCCGACAGGGTCAGACCCGAGGTGTCCGAGTGCAGCCGGATGCCGTGCAGCCGGCGTCCCGTGAACAGGGCCGCGAGGGCGTGGCCGCCCTCGTGGGCGATGGTGACGGCGTTGCGGGCGATCCGCCAGGGCATCCGGGCCGAGACGACCAGCAGCGCCACCGCCGCGGTGACGAGCACGAGCAGCGGCGGCGGGTCGGGCTGGGCGGAGAACAGCCGGTCCCAGAGCGCCGTCAGCCCGTCGGTCGACACCATGGGGCGCGAGCCTACCCCGCGCGGCTGCGGGCCGGTGGGTCGCCCGAGCAGGGTGCCGCCCGTGCGAGACTGGGCGGCGACGCGCGGAGCGGGCATCAACCCGCACATCCAGCGGCACCTCACCGCGCTGCCGCCGCAGGAGCATCTCCGACTGAAGGCCCTCGGCGACACCGACCCGGGTGGGCTGCTACAAGTCTGCGACGACCTCGACCCCGACGGCACCGAGGGCAGCGAACTGACCTACCTGCACGGGGTCGCTGTGTCCCGGGACACGCCGCTCCCCGACGACCTCGACGCCATCGAGGTACCGGCCGGCAGGTGGGCGATCTTCCGCACCGCCGGACCCCATCCGCAGGCCCTGCAGGACACCTGGGCCGCGACCGCGACCGAGTGGTTCCCCTCCAACCCGTGGCGCCTGCGGCCGGGTCCCTCCATGGTTGCGATCCTCGAGCGCGCGGACGACTTCAGCACCGCGACCTGCGAGCTGTGGCTACCCGTCGAACCGACGTGACGGTCACCGCCTGATCGCCGCGCCCGCCCGGTTCCGACTCCCCGGGGGAGCCGGTCGGCGGCGGCGGGATCGGCTGCGACCGTACGGTCGCGAGCTGGTCCTGCCGCCGCCGGCCGGTCCATCCGGCGTTGCCGTCCGCCCGGTTGTCAGGCCCGCCGCCGCGCCATGTGCGGCACCGTGACCGGCGCCGGCCGTCGCACGTCCTTCGAAGCCACCGTGGACCGTCGCGTCATCCGCCAGGCGGCCACCCCGGCGACGGTGACGGCCACGACGCTGAGCAGCGCGACCAGTACCGGAAGGCCCACGCCAACCAGCAGCAACACCGCGTCGCCGAGCGCGACGAGCATCCACAGCGCCAGCCGGGGCCGGCGGTCGGTGAATCGGCGTCCCATGTCGTACCTCCTTCCGTCGTCGGGGTTCAGGTACCCCGCCCGATGGAAGGTCATGCGAACGGCTTTCGCGCCGACCCGAATTCCCCGGACCGGCCCGTCGTCAGTCCTTCCTGTCCGGCTCGAAGTTCTGCGCGATCAGCTCGAACTCGTCGAGGTTGGCCTCCCACTCGGAGGCCGCCACCTCCCAGCGGATGGCGTAGCCCCGATCGCTGGCGGTGACGAAGCCCCGGTTGCGGACGTGGATCCGGGTGTTGTCCCGGGTCTCCAGCCACTCCCAGTCGGCGCAGGTCTTCCAAAACCCGTCGACGCTGCGGATGCTCAGGTACTTGTAGTTGTTGACCCTGCTCTTCCGATCGGACTCGATCGCCCGCCACGCTGCGGCGGCATCGCGCTGCGGCGTGCTGGTCCGGTCGATGACGACCTCGCGGACGCCGTTCGGCTCCCGGAACTGCACCCAGGTTCCGCCCGCGCTGCGCCGCCAGCCCTCCGGCAGCGGCATCGAGAAGCCGGTCGGGTCCCGGTGCAGCTTCCACCCGGGAGGCAGCACCAACCCGGTCGGGCTGGCCGACGCGGTGGGGCTCGGCGGGGCGGCGCTGGTCGCCGACGGGGCGGGCGCCGAGGTCGGGCCTGTGGACGGCTCGGCAGGCCCCGCGCTCGTGGTGGCGCCAGCCTGCTGCCCGCCACCGCCGGGCTCTTCCTCGCCGGCGCGCAGCAGCGGGACGGCCACCAGCAGGCCCAGCAGCAGCACCGCGACCAGCGCGCCGACGAGCAGGTTCCGGCGGCGGTTGTCGGGGCGCGTACCGGGAACGACGGCGGCCCGGCCCGACGGCGCCGGCGGCGGGCTCACCGGGGTCGGCAGCACGGAGGTCCGCCTGGCCTGCTCCCGCGGCTCCTCGGCGGCCAGCTCGACGCGGGTGTCGTCGAGCGGTACGGGCGGGGCGACCTTGGCGGTGGGATCGTCGCCCGGACGCGACGTCGACGTCTCGACCTTCGCGGTCGGGTCGGCGTCGGGACGCGAGGCAGGTGGCTCGACCTTGGCGGTCGGGTCGGCGTCCGGGTGTGACGCGGGCGGCTCGACCTTCGCGGTCGGCGCGGCGTCCGCGCCGTCGGCGACCCTGGCGGTCGCGTCGTCGCCGGTCGCCGCCGCGCCCGCGGAACCCAGCGGCGTGGTGGCCGGCGCGTTCGCGGCGGTGGTCGGCGGGACCGGCCGGTCGGCAGGCTGCCCGGCGGGACGCGGCGCGGGCACCACGGTCGGTCGGGGCAGGCGCATCCCGTCCGGCTTCGGCCGGCGTACGCCCTCCAGCAGCGGAATGCCCTTGGACCGGCGCCCGGCGGCCCGGCGGAGCAGCCGCTCGGCCTCGTCGGCGTCGATCCGCTCGGCCGGGTCCTTGCGCAGCAGGCCGGTGAGCACCGACTTGAGCGGGCCGGCGTTCTTCGGCGGCGGCATCGGCTCGGTGGCCAGTGCCGCCAGCGTGCCGATCGCCGACGGCCGGGCGTACGGCGACTTGCCCTCGACGGCGGCGTAGAGCGTGGCGCCCAGCGACCAGAGGTCCGCCTCCGGCCCGGCGGTGCCGTCCTTCGCCCGCTCCGGCGCGATGTACGCCGGGGAGCCGAGCACCATGCCCGTCCGCGTGACGTTGGGGTCGCCCGGGATCGTGGCGAGCCCGAAGTCGGTCAGCACCACGCGACCGTCATTGCCGAGCAACACGTTGCCCGGCTTGACGTCGCGGTGCATCACCCCGGACTTGTGCGCCGCCTTCAGCGCCCCGAGCACGCCGAGGCCGATCTCCACCGCCTGGGCCGGCGAGACCGGGCCGTCGGAGGCCAGCGTGTCCTGAAGGGACTTCGACGCGACGTACTCCATGACGATCCACGGGTCGCCGTCGGTGCGCAGCACGTCGAAGATTCGGACCACGTTGATGTGGTTGAGCCGGGCGATCGCCCGAGCCTCCCGAAGGGAGCGTTCCCGCATCTCGCGGCGCTCCTCGGGGGTCAGGCTGGGCGGCGGGACGAGTTCCTTGATCGCCACGTCACGGTGCAGCACCTCGTCGCGCGCCTTCCACACCCGGCCCATGCCGCCCTGGCCGAGCGGCGAGATGAGCCGGTACCGGTCGGCAACGAGTTGGGGAAGCGCGTTCGACATCGGGGAAGACGGTACCCGGAGCGCGCACCGCGCACACCGCCGGCACGCCACTGTGCGACGAAGGTCAAATTCTGGTACGCGTACGCTGGGGGCCATGCCTGCCGAAGAGCCGCTGTTCCGGGTGACCCGGGGCGTACCGACCGCCGAGGACCTGGCCGCCCTGGTCGGCGTACTCGTCGCGCGGACCCGCCCCGTCGCGGCGCCCGCCCCGGCCGCCGTCTCGGCCTGGGCCCGCAGCGGCCGCCCGACCGGCGCGGCGCTCGCCGCCGGTCCCGGCGCATGGCGCGCCTCCGGCCTGCCGCGCTGACCCGGAGCCGCCGTACGGGGCTGACGGGTGTCGCGGGGAGCGGTTAACCTCACTCAGGGAGACGGCGCCGTGACGGGTAGGGAGGGCCATGATCCCGGAGGAGGACCTGCCAGCGCCCTGGTTGCGTGGCTACGGCGGCATCGAGGCGGACATCCGCCAGATGCGTGAGTTCGCCGACAAGCTCCAGGCCGAGGTCGAGCGGAACTACGCGCCGCACCTGTCGTACATCGCGGACGACATGAAGGCCCCGATCCCCAACCCGGCCGACGCGTTCGTCGAGCTGGTGCAGTTCCTCCAAGCTCACAACGAAACCCAGCAGGCCACCGTCGCGATGGTCTGGTCCGTCGGCGGCGCCACCGGCCACCTGGCCGCCGCCGCCGATCGGATCGCCACCCAGTACGCCGACGTCGACGCGTTCGCCGCCGCCCGCGTCTCCGACGTGGAGCATGCCCTCGCCGACCCCGGCACCGCCGCGCCGGCCCGACCCGCGCCCATCCTGCTCGATCCCACCAGCCCCGAGAGCGGGGCGGCGCGGCGGGTGCTGCCGTGATCGAACGGGGCAGCGGCCGGACGTCCGGCCTCACCGACTGGCACCTGATGGACCTGCTCAGCATGTGGGCCTGCGTGCAGGACCACGACACCACCGGGCACTGGAAGCAGGTCGCCGGCTGGCGCAAGGTCTGTGACCTCGCCCAGGCCCACCTGGGCCGCCTCCAGGAGTACCGACGCGGCCTGGCCGAGGCGTGGCCGCCGGCCACCAACGCCGCCGCCCGGACGTACCTCGCCGAGCTCGACGACCTGATCGAGAAGGTGCAACACACCCACGACGCGGCCGCCGCGAACTACGACGCACTCGCCGCCGCCACCCGCGCCATCAGCGGCGCCCGGGTGGAACTCAAGCCGCTCTACGAGGAGTACGTCGACAAGCTCCAGCAGAAGCGGACGTACGAGGCGACGCTCGCCGACCCCAAGGCGGTGATGGGCAGCCGGGTACCCGACAAGCCGGTGACCGACGCCGACCTGGAACGGCTCAACGTTCAGGCGCGGAGCCTGATGTACGGACTCAGCGGCGAACTACAGCAGGCACAAGTAATGCTCCAAAGGCCGCCGCCTTCCAAGCCTGGGCCAAGGGTCGACGATGCTGCACCTGAAGGCCCGTCGGGAGCTAACGTTCCGGTCATCCCACCAATCGTCCCGGTACCGATGGCAGCGGCAGGCAGCACTACACCCTCGGTCAATCGGCCGGCGTCGGCAGTGCGGCCAGCGCTTACACGAACCAGCCTGGGTGTCGGGCCGGTGTTGGGCGGGGCCCCGGGCCTGGTACCGACTCCGGTCAAGCCTGGCCCGCCAGCCGTGACGCCACCGGGCCCGCCCACCCCAGCGCCGGAAATCGGACTACCCACGCCCTCGCATCCGGTTTCTGGATCGTCGGACCGCAGTGCGGCCCCGGGATCCCGCGGCGGCCAGACCGAACCCGTCGGCCGCGCCATGTCGGGTGGAGCGAATGGAGCAGCACAAGTGGCACCGCCTTCCCGGCCCATGCCGCCAGGCGGCCTGATCGGCGGAGCGCCCGGAATGGGGATGGGTCACCCGGGCGGCGCCAATCCGGCGCGCCGCGTTAACCCTGTCGGCGGGATAATTGGAAGCGGTGCCGGTACCGCGCCGACCGGCGGAGCTGGCACTCGCCCGGGAGTTGGACGCGGTAACCTACTCGGCGGTATGCACGGAATGCCGCCGATCAACGGCGCCCCTAGCACGGGCAGCACCTCCAGAACCGTTGGGACGCCCGGACGGCCGGGCCGCAAGCAAGATGAAAGTGAATTGCGCCAATGGGATCCAGACAATCCCTGGGAGACGCAGCAAGGGGTGAGCCCGGTAGTCCGCCCGCCAAACGAGGAAGGTCCTATCGATCCGGGCCCAGCCATCGGATTCGGTCGTTGAAGCCACAGTTCGCCTGGACCGCTGCCGCAACGCTGGCAACGCTGAGCCTGTCGACAGTGGCCCTGCTCCCGGCTGGGCACGTAAGCGCCGTACCGCGCCCCGAAGGTTTTGAACGGATCCGAGGGGATCAGTGGCACCTGCGTTACCTCAAGGTGGCCGAGGCACATCGAATCAGCCAAGGCGAGGGGATCGTCGTCGCAGTACCGGACACTGGCGTCGATCCACACCCAGACTTACGTAACAATTTGTTGCCCGGTAAAGACATCATCTCCGGCGGCCATGGTAACGGCCAACAGGACCAGAATAGCCACGGCACCGGCATGGCCGGGCTGATCGCCGCCCACGGCCGCAAGGGAGGCGTTGGAGCTCTGGGAATCGCACCTAAGGCCAAAATTCTCCCTCTTTACGACACCCCAAAAAACGGCCTTGGTGAGGCTGATGACCTTGCAGCAAGTATCGAGTACGCGATTCTCCAAGGCGTAGACGTAATTAGCGTCTCTGCCACGAGCAGCCCAACCGTCCCGCTACAGCAAGCGATTAAGGCTGCCCTCAACGCAAACGTTGTCGTAGTTGCCGGTGTTGGCAATTGGCCTCGCGAGGGCGCAATTGGCTATCCTGCTAGCCACCCCGGCGTCATCGCGGTTGGCGGCGTCGATCGAGCCGGTAACCATGCACAGGTTTCGGTGATCGGCCCCGGAATCGACGTCGTCGCTCCAGCCGTGGACATCTATAGCACGAGCATCGACGGCAAATACCGCAAAGGCACCGGCACCTCCGATGCTGCAGCGATGGTCGCGGGGGCCGCAGCGTTGATACGGGCAAATTATCCCTACCTTTCGGCTGAAGAGGTCGCTCACCGTCTCACTGCCACCGCTGTAGACAAGGGCCCGCCGGGTCGGGACGACGAGTACGGGTACGGCGTCGTCGACTTGGTCGCGGCTCTGACCGCAGACGTACCGCCGTTGGGATTCGATGCAGTGGCAACTCCGCCAACTGAGGCGGCACCACCGCCTGGCTCGCAGGCTGGCCCTGTCATCTCTACTGATGGCGGGCGACGGGCACGAGGCCGCAACAGCACAACACGCCAGCTAGTCGTTCTCGGTGTCCTTGCGGCCGGCGCGGGCGCTTACGCGCTAATACAGCGGCGTCGTCGGCGCGGTGACGACCCGCCTCCACGCATCAGCAGGTGACCAGAGTCCACGCCAGCCGGCCCGAGGCGCTCTCCCCGGCACCATGGCGGCGACATCGCGCCATCCCACTCGCCGGACACCGCCACATCGGCGACATTGGGCCATCCCGCGGTTCGGATACCGCCATGTCGCCGACATGGGGCGCAGGGCCGGCGCAGGGCCGGCGCAGGGCCGGCGCAGGGCCGGCGCAGGGCCGGCGCAGGGCCGGCGCAGGGCCGGCGCAGGGCCGGCGCAGGGCCGGCGCAGGGCCGGCGCAGCGCCGGCGGGCCGGTGCCCGGCCCAGCGCCGGCGCCACCCGCCCAGGAGGTCGGGCCGGCGGTCGGGCGGCCGGGCGGGCGACCCGCCGAGGGGGCGTCGGGGTACGGACCACCAAGCGCCAAGGATCAGCCGGTAGCGTCGGCGGCGTGCCGAACTCGATGCCGCTCCGTCTCGTGCTCGCCTCGGCGAGCCCCGCCCGCCGCAAGCTGCTCCAGGCCGCCGGGATCGAACCCGACGTGCTGGTCAGCGGGGTCGACGAGTCCCAGGTGGTCAGCGAACACCCCGAGGACCTGTGCCTGGAGTTGGCCCGGCTGAAGGCGCAGGCGGTCCTCGACCGGCTGCGGTCGTCCCCGGACGAGCGGACGCTGGTGCTGGGCTGCGACTCGGTGCTCGGCTTCGACGGCGAGATCCTCGGCAAGCCGGCGGACGCGGCGGACGCGACCCGACGATTGAAGCGCATGCGTGGGCGCAGCGGGGTGCTGCACACCGGCCACTGCCTGATCGACGTGTCCAGCGCGTCCCGCGCCGAGGCGGTCGCGTCGACCACCGTCCATTTCGGCGATATCGGCGACGACGAGATCGCCGCGTACGTCGCGACGGGTGAGCCGCTCGCGGTGGCCGGCTCGTTCACCATCGACGGGCTGGGCGGGGCGTTCGTTGCGGGGATCGAGGGTGATCCGGGGACGGTGGTCGGGCTGTCCCTGCCGCTGCTGCGCCGGCTGCTCGGGGAACTGGACCTGCGGATCACCGATCTGTGGACGAAGGTCGCGCCCGGCGGCCAATCGGTCGAGCCACTCGTTTAGCGTCCGGTCATGAGCACCAAGACCCTGCCGCTGACCCCGGAACTGCACGCGTACGTCGTGGCCCACGGCGCGGCACCGGACGACGTGATGCGCGACCTGGCCGAGGAGACGCGCGCCGCGCTACCCGCCGAGGCGAGGATGCAGGTCGCGCCCGAGCAGGCCGCACTCCTGACCTTTCTCACCCGGGCACTCGGGGTGCGGCAGGCAGTCGAGGTGGGGACGTTCACCGGGCTGTCGGCGCTGGCCATCGCCCGGGGGCTGACCGAGGGCGGGCGGCTGACCTGCTTCGACATCTCCGAGGAGTACACCGGCATCGCCCGGCGGTACTGGGAGCGGGCCGGCGTGCAGGAACGGATCGAGCTGCGCGTCGGCCCGGCCGGGGACACGCTGCGCGAACTGCCGTACGAGCGGCACCTGGACCTGGCGTTCATCGACGCGGACAAGGTCGGCTACCCGGTCTACTGGGCCGAGCTCGTGCCCCGGATGCGTCCGGGCGGGCTCATCGCGGTCGACAACACGCTGCGCGGGGGCCGGGTGCTGGCCCCGCAAGACGCCGACGACCGGGCCATCGCCGCGTTCAACGACGAAATCATGGCCGACGTCCGGGTGGACGTGGTGATGCTGCCGATCGCCGACGGCGTCACGCTCGCCCGCGTGCGTTGATCGACTCCATGTCGCCGACGTGGGGGCTTCCGCCAACCGGTGACACCGCCACGTCGGCGACATGGCGCACCCCGAGGCCGCCCGCGGCCCGCAGCGCGCGGCCGAGTCGCAGGGCGAGCAGCACCGCCGCCGCGATGAACCCCGGCAACAGGAGGAAGGCCAGGTGCGGGCCGACCGAGTCGGCCACCCAGCCGAGCGCCACCGGCGCGATCCCGAAGCCGACCCCCATCGAGTACGACGCCCAACCGGCCGCCTTGTCGGCGGAGGGCCCGGCGGCGGCCAGGGCGATCGCGATCGCCAAGGGGTAGTGCAGCGCGTTGCCGAGGCCGAGCACGACGAGCCCGCTGACCGCCAGCCAGCCGATCGGGGCGGTCCAGAAGACGGCGAACCCGGCGAGGGAGACCGCGAGCGCGACCAGCAGCAGCGGTACGGACGGGTAACGCAGGGCGGCCCGGCCGCCGACCAGCCGGCCGAGGAACATCCCGGAGACGATCGCGGCGACGGCTGCCGAGGCGGCCCCGGCGCCGAGCCCGGCGTGCGAGCGGAGCACGTCGGCGGTCCAGAGCGACAGGCACACCTCGATCGACCCGGTGACGGCCATCAGGACCCAGGCGATCCAGTACGCCCGCGGCAGGGCTCCCCCACCCGCCCGCGGCGCGGCAGCCGGGGCGGTGAGCGGAACGGCCGGAGCGGTGGACAGAACAGCCGGAGCAGCGGACGGAACAGGCGTGGCACCGGACGGAACTGGCGGGGTGCTGGAGGGAGCCGGGGCTGGGGTCGGGGCGGCCGGGCCGGGCAGCCGTACCCGGAAGATCAGGGCGGCGAGGGCGACCAGCGCGATCAGGCCGACCTCGACGGCCATCACCGGCCGCCAGCCGAGCCCCGCGTCGACGGTCGACCCGATGACCAGCGGGGCGAGGATGCCCATGCCGGCGCAGGCGGCATTGGCCTCGGTGAGGGCGGCGGGAGCGGCCGGCCCGTGGTGAGCGGTGAGCACGACGCTGACCCCGCTGATGACCATCATGCCGAAAGTGGCGGTCACGACGACGGCGGCGAGGGTGGCGGGCAGCGCCCGGAGGGTGCCGAACGCGGTTACGCCGGCGGCGACCCCGGCGAGGCCGAGCCAGATGGCCGGGCCGCGGCCGACGCGGCGGGCGACCGGGGGGAAGAGCGCCCCGCCGAGCATCGCACCGACGGCGATGGCGGTGCTGTGCAGGCCGGCGACGGCTGCGCTGGTGCCCTGCTCGTCGCGCAGCAGCGGGACGACGGGGCCGAAGCCGTACAGGAAGAAGCCCCACAGGCCCAGCTGGGCGTAGGTCAGCCAGGTGATCTTGTCATGGGCGAGGCGGGGCACGGGCGTTTACGCTACGCGCGCCGGACCCGCGCCCCGTCCCTCGTGAGAGCCAACTCTCGCCGCTCGTTCGCGCGGCGGTGCGTAGGGGCGCCCCGCACCCTCAGCGGACGCTGCGGGCGAACTGGCGGGCGGCCCAGACGACGCCGGCGGCGGCCAGCACGGCGACGATGGTCAGCCCCTGCCACACCTTGTCGTCGCCGAGGTCTCCGGCGAACAGGGCCCTGGTGCCGTCGACGGCCCAGGAGAACGGGTTCCACTCGGCGATGCCCTGGAGCCAGCCGGGGGCGAAGGTGAGCGGCAGCAGGATGCCGGAGAGCAGCAGCACCGGCTGGGCCACGGTGTTCATCAGCGGGGCGAGCGCGTCCTCGCTCTTGACCTTGAGCGCGAGGCCGTACGAGACGGCCGCGGTCATCAGCGCGATCAGGGCGAGCATCAGGTACGCCAGCAGCAGGTCGCCGATGAACACCCGCAGGTCGAACAGCAGGGCGAGCAGGGTGATGATGACGGCCTGGACGAGCAGCGACACCACGTCGCGCAGGGCCCGGCCGAGCAGCAGGGCGACCCGGCTGACCGGGGTGACCCGGGACCGCTCGATCACCCCGGCGCGCAGCTCGGCGATCAGGCCGAAGCCCTGGAACATGCCGCCGAAGATGGCCAGCAGCACGAGGAGGCCGGGCACGAAGATCTTGTACGCCTCGGCCTGCGTCGGCGCGCCCAGCGCCGGTTTGAGCAGCGGGGCGAACAGCAGCAGGTACATCACCGGCTGGAATACGCCGACGAAGACCCAGACCGGGTTGCGCAGCAGCAGCTGCATCTGGCGCTGGAAGATCAGCCAGGTGTCGCGGGCGAGTTTCATGGATTCTTCTCCTGGGACGGGCGCGCCCCTCGGCGCGCTCCTGGAACGCTCGCGCCCCGGCGGCGCCGAGGCGGCGGACAGGCGGTGCGCCGAGGCGGCGGACAGGCGGTGCGCCGAGGCGGCGGACGGGCGACGGACGAGCGGCGGACGAGCGGCGGACGAGCGGCGGACGAGCGGCGGACGAGCGGCGGACGAGCGGCGGCTTCAGGACTCGCGCAGCGAGCGGCCGGTCTTGGTGAGGAAGACGTCGTCGAGGCTCGGGCGGTGCAGCTCGATGGAGTTCAGGGCGAGGCCGCCCTGGTCGAGCCGGCGCAGGATCTGCGGGATGGCCGTCGCCCCCTCGTCGACGAAGAGGCGCAGGCCGCCGCCGTCGGCGGTCTCCAGCTTGGTGACGTACGGCTCGGCGTCCAGCAACTCGGCGGCCCGCGCGGTGGCGTCGGCGTCGAGCCCGACGGACACCACCTCGCCGGAGATCTCCCGCTTCAGCTCGGCCGGGGTGCCCTCGGCGACCACCTCGCCGTGGTCCATGATGGCGATCCGGTCGCAGAGCGCGTCCGCCTCCTCGAGGTAGTGCGTGGTGATGAAGACGGTCATCCCCTCGGCGCGCAGGCGGCGGATCTCGTCCCACATGTGGGCGCGGCTCTGCGGGTCGAGGCCCGTGGTCGGTTCGTCGAGGAAGACGATCCGTGGCTCGTGGATGATGCCGAGGGCGATCTCGACCCGCCTGCGCTGGCCGCCGGAGTAGGTCTTGCACTTGCGGTCGGCGTACTCGGTGAGCTGGAAGGCGGCCAGCGCGCGCTCGGCCCGGCGGTGGGCCTCGGCCTTGCCGATGCCGTACATCCGGGCGTGCAGGACCAGTTCCTCCCGGGCCGTGGAGTCGTTCCAGGTGCTGCCGCCCTGGGCGACGTAGCCGATCCGGCGGCGCACCTCGGCGGGGTTGGCGCGCAGGTCGGCGCCCGCGATGGTGGCCTCGCCGCCGTCCGGCTCGATCAGGGTGGCCAGCATCCGCAGCGTGGTGGTCTTGCCGGCCCCGTTCGGGCCGAGGAAGCCGAAGATCTCGCCCTCGGCCACCTTCAGGTCGACCCCGCTGACGGCGTCGACCGTCCGCTTCTCCCGGCCGGCCCGCGAGCGGAACGACTTCCGCAGCCCCCTGGTCTCGATCATTTGCGCTCCTGGTCGTCCGTGGCCGGACCTGGCCGGCCGTTCCCCGGGGACGCCACGCAGGAGGTGGCCCCGGAACGTCCCACCGAGGCTAACGCGATATAGCGTTTTTAGTCAACGTTGATTATTACGCGTTGCCGTCGGCGCCCCCGCCGGACCCGGCGTCCAGCCCGCCCCACCCCGGCGCGTTGGCCAGCCGCTCCGGCAGGTACGGCACGCCGGACTCGATCAGGTCGGCGACCCGCTCGCACCAGGCGGCCTCCGCCTCGCCGCGGGCGATCCACAGCTCGTACATCCAGGTGACGCCGATCGGCTTGGACTCCCGGATCCAGGCCGACTCCATCGAGGCGCGGGCCGTCTCGTTGTTGACCCGCATCACCTGGGCCCGGGCGCGCAGCGCGGCCGCCGCCTCCTCGCGCGGCAGGGCCGGCAGAAACGCGAAGGCGGCCACGAACGGGTCGGCCGCCTGGTGGTTGCCCCACCACAGGTCGCGCAGCAGGGTCTCGAACTCGTCGATCCCCTTCGGGGTGATCTCGTAGGTCGTCCGCGCCGGGCGGGCGCCGACCTGCTCGGTGGCCACCTCGCGCAGCAGCCCCTCCTGGGTGAGCTTGCGCAGCGCGTGGTAGACCGAGCCGGGCTGCACGTTCGCCCACTTGTCGGCGCTCCAGCTGAGCAGCTCGCGGCGGACGTCGTAGCCGTGCACCGGCTGCATCCACTTCACGAGGCCGAGAATCATCATCCGGGTGGCAGACACCGGAGAAGCGTATTAGACAAGTTTGACTATCGCTCGGGGACAGTGCGCGATCCCACCCTGATCGATCGTTCAGCGCCGGGGAGGGTGGCCGATACACTCCCGGTCAGTAACCCCTCGGGAGGAGCCCAAGGTGCGCAAGGTACTCATCGCCAACCGCGGCGAGATCGCCGTCCGCGTCATCCGCGCCTGCCGCGACGCTGGTCTGGGCAGCGTCGCCGTCTACGCGGACTCCGACCGGGACGCCCTGCACGCCACCCTCGCCGACGAGGCGTACGCCCTGGGCGGCGACACGGCCGCGGACAGCTACCTGCGCATCGACAAGCTGATCGACATCGCGGCCAGGGCCGGCGCCGACGCGGTGCACCCCGGCTACGGGTTCCTCTCCGAGAACGCCGACTTCGCCCAGGCCGTCATCGACGCCGGGCTGACCTGGATCGGCCCGACCCCGCAGGCGATCCGCGACCTCGGTGACAAGGTCACCGCCCGGCACATCGCCCAGCGCGCGGGCGCGCCCCTGGTCCCCGGCACCCCCGACCCGGTCGGCAACGCCGACGAGGTGATCGCCTTCGCCGTCGACCACGGCCTGCCGGTGGCCATCAAGGCCGCCTTCGGTGGCGGCGGGCGTGGGCTCAAGGTGGCGCGCACGATGGAGGAGATCCCGCACCTGTTCGAGTCGGCCACCCGCGAGGCGGTCGCCGCGTTCGGCCGGGGCGAGTGCTTCGTCGAGCGGTACCTGGACAAGCCCCGCCACGTCGAGGCGCAGGTCCTCGCCGACCAGCACGGCAACGTGATCGTGGTCGGCACCCGGGACTGCTCGCTGCAGCGCCGGCACCAGAAGCTGGTCGAGGAGGCCCCCGCGCCGTTCCTCACCGACGCCCAGCGCGCCCAGATCCACGACTCTGCCAAGGCGATCTGCCGGGAGGCCGGCTACCACGGCGCCGGCACCGTGGAGTACCTGGTCGGCGCGGACGGCACGATCTCCTTCCTGGAGGTCAACACCCGGCTCCAGGTCGAGCACCCGGTCACCGAGGAGACCGCCGGCATCGACCTCGTCCGGGAGCAGTTCCGCATCGCCGACGGCGAGAAGCTGCGCCACACCGAGGACCCGACCCCGCGCGGGCACGCCATCGAGTTCCGGATCAACGGCGAGGACCCGGGGCGCAGCTTCCTGCCCGCCCCGGGCACCGTCACCGCGCTGCGGCTGCCCACCGGCCCAGGCGTCCGGGTGGACACCGGCATCACGGCGGGCGACGTGATCGGCGGCAACTTCGACTCGCTGCTGGCCAAGGTGATCATCACGGGCGAGACCCGCACCGAGGCGCTGGAGCGGGCCCGCCGGGCGCTCGACGAGATGGTCGTCGAGGGCATGGCCACGGCGCTGCCGTTCCATCGCCTGGTCGTCCGCGACGAGGCGTTCACCGCCGAGCCGTTCACCGTGCACACCCGCTGGATCGAGACGGAGTTCGACAACACCGTGCCGCCGTTTTCGCCGGCCGGCGGCCCCGCCGAGGCGCCGGCCGAGCGCGAGACCGTCGTGGTCGAGGTGGGCGGCAAGCGGCTGGAGGTCACCCTCCCCGCCGGCCTCGGCGCGGGTACGGCCGCCGCGGCGCCCGCCGTGCGGAAGCCGGCCCGGCGGGGCGGCGGGGCCAAGGCCGGCGCGGCGGTCGGCGGCGACACGCTCGCCTCTCCCATGCAGGGCACGATCGTCAAGATCGCCGTCGCCGACGGGGACACGGTCGCCGAGGGCGACCTCGTGGTCGTGCTGGAGGCGATGAAGATGGAGCAGCCGCTGCACGCCCACAAGGCCGGCACGGTCAGCGGCCTGTCCGCCGAGGTCGGCGCGGTCATCCCGGCCGGGGCCGCGATCTGCACCATCGCCTGAGGCACCGGCTCAGCGGAGGGCCTCGGCGGCCGCCGCGTGGACGGCGTCGGTGAGCGCCCCGAGCACCGCCGAGTCCAGCCGCCAGTGCTGCCAGTACAGGGGGACGTCGACGGTCCGCTCGGGGTCGAGGTCCACGCACGCCCCGCAGGCCAGGTCGGCGCGGGCGAGTTGTTCGGGTACGAGGCCCCAGCCGAGCCCGCGCCGGATCGCCTCGCCGAACGCCGGCACGGACGGCACGTAGTGCACGGGCGGGTCCAGGTCCCGCCCGGCCACCGCCCGCAGGAACCGGTGCTGCACCCGGTCCTTGCGGTCGAAGACGACCACCGGCGCCTCGGCGAGGCCGGACGCGGTGAGGCCGTCGGGGAACCAGTGGTCGACCAGCGCGGGGGTCGCCAGCGCGCGGTAGCGCATCGCGCCGAGCCGGCGTACGCGGCAGCCCTGCACCGCCTCCCGCTGGGCGGTCACCGCCGCCATCACCGAGCCGTCCCGGAGCAGCTCGGCGGTGTGGTCCTGGTCGTCCTGCCGGATGTCGAAGGACAGCGCCAGTTCCCCGGGCAGCCGAGCCAGCGCGCCGACGAACCAGGTGGCGAGCGAGTCGGCGTTGACCACCACGGGGACCCGGGCCCGGGTACGCGCCCCGCCCAGCGGGCTGCGCGCGTCGGCCAGCGCCTCGCGCTCCAGCAGGACGAGCTGACCGGCGAGCCGGAGCAGGGGGCGGCCCGCCGCGGTCACCCGGCACGGCCGGGACCGGCGGACGAGGACCTGCCCGACGGTCTCCTCCAGCGACTTGATCCGCTGGCTCACCGCCGACTGCGTGACGTGCAGCAGCCGGGCGGCGCCCTCGAAGCTGCCCTCGGCGGCCACGGCGGCGAGCGTACGGAGCTGGGTGGAGTCGAGACCTTCCATCAGCACAGCTTATGGAACGTGAAAAAGTTCAGCTGGACGCAGGTTCCCGCCGGCCGTAGCGTCCCCGACGTGCCGTACCCAGAACTGATCACCTCGGCGGCAACCGGGTTCTCCGTCTCCGTCGCCCTGATCGTCGCGATCGGCGCGCAGAACGCGTTCGTGCTGCGCCAGGGCCTGCGCCGGGAGCACGTCGGGCCGGTCGTCGCCGCCTGCGCCGCCTCGGACGCACTCCTGATCGCGGCGGGCGTCGCCGGGGTGGGCTCGGTCGTCGCCGGGCGGCCGGCGCTGCTGACCGCCGTCCGGTTCGGTGGGGCGGCGTTCCTGCTGTGCTACGCGGTGCTCGCGGCGCGCCGCGCGTTGCGCCCGGACGCACTCGTACCGACCGACCGACCGCCGGCCTCGCTGCGCGCCACCATCCTGGCCTGCCTGGCGTTCACCTACCTCAACCCGCACGTCTACCTGGACACGGTGCTCCTGCTCGGCGGGATCGCCCAGCAGCACGAGCACCGGTGGTGGTTCGGCGCGGGAGCGGCGGCCGCCAGCGTCGTCTGGTTCACCGCGCTGGGCACGGGGGCGCACCGGCTCGCGCCGCTGCTCGCCCGTACCGCGGCCTGGCGGGTGCTCGACGGCGCGGTCGCGGCCGTGATGGCCGCGGTGGCGGTGGCGCTGCTCGCGGGCTGAGCGCGGGTGTTTCCGCGACCAGCGGCGGCGGGGTCGCGGGCGGCCAGGAATGATGACCGGGTGCGGTTCCTTTCCGGCGCGGCTCCCGCGCACGACCTGACCTACAACGACGTCTTCATGGCCCCGGCCCGCTCGGAGGTCGGCTCCCGGCTGGACGTCGACCTGGCCGCCGCCGACGGCACCGGCACCACGATCCCGCTGGTGGTCGCGAACATGACGGCGGTGGCCGGGCGGCGGATGGCCGAGACCGTGGCCCGACGCGGCGCCATCGCGGTCATTCCGCAGGACATCCCGATCGAGGTGGTGGCC
The DNA here is from genome assembly GCF_007830265.1 of Micromonospora olivasterospora. NCBI lineage: Bacteria > Bacillati > Actinomycetota > Actinomycetes > Micromonosporales > Micromonosporaceae > Micromonospora > Micromonospora olivasterospora. Next base: position 3,591,267 of record NZ_VLKE01000001.1, on the reverse strand, counting down.
AACGTCGTGGCCTGGGTGAAGCAGCGACACCTGGTGCACGACACCGCGATCACGCTCGGCCCGACCGACACCGTCGGGGACGCGATCCACCTGCTGCCGAAGCGCGCCCACGGCGCGGTGGTCGTGGTGGACTCCGACGGCCGGCCGCTGGGGGTGGTCACCGAGGCGGACACCGTCGGGGTGGACCGGTTCGCCCAGCTCCGGCACGTCATGTCGACCGAGCTGCACACCGTGCCGGCCGACGCGGACCCGCGTACCGGATTCGACCGGCTCTCGGCGGGCCGGCGGCGGCTCGCGCCGGTGGTGGACGGCGAGGGCCGCCTGGTCGGGGTGCTGACCCGGCAGGGCGCGCTGCGCGCCACCCTCTACCGGCCGGCGGTGGACGACCGGGGCCGGCTGCGGATCGCGGCGGCGGTCGGCATCAACGGCGACGTCACCGGCAAGGCGAGGGCGCTGCTGGAGGCGGGGGTGGACACGCTGGTGGTGGACACGGCGCACGGCCACCAGGAGCGGATGATCTCGGCGCTGCGGGCGGTGCGCCGGCTCGATCCGGGCGTCCCGGTCGCGGCCGGCAACGTGGTCACCGCCGAGGGGGTACGCGACCTGGTCGAGGCGGGCGCCGACATCGTGAAGGTGGGCGTCGGGCCGGGCGCGATGTGCACCACGCGGATGATGACGGGCGTGGGCCGGCCGCAGTTCTCGGCCGTGCTGGACTGCGCGGCGGCGGCCCGCGGGCAGGGCCGGCACGTCTGGGCCGACGGCGGGGTGCGGCACCCCCGGGACGTGGCCCTGGCCCTCGCTGCCGGCGCGTCGAACGTGATGATCGGGTCCTGGTTCGCCGGCACGTACGAGTCCCCGGGCGACCTGTACACGGACGCGGACGGGCGGCGGTACAAGGAGAGCTTCGGGATGGCGTCGGCCCGCGCGGTCAGCGCCCGGACGGCCGACGACAGCCCGTTCGAGCGGGCCCGCAAGGCGGTCTTCGAGGAGGGCATCTCCTCGGCGCGGATGCACCTGGACCCGAACCGCCCCGGGGTGGAGGACCTGATCGACGAGATCGTCGCCGGGGTGCGCAGCGCGTTCACGTACGCCGGGGCGCGGGACCTGGCGGAGTTCCACGAGCGGGCGGTCGTCGGGGTGCAGAGCACCGCCGGCTACACCGAGGGGATGCCGCTGCCGACGAGCTGGTGAACGCGTTGGGTGACGAGACGCGCCGCGGGCAGTGACCTTGCCCGCGGCGCGTACGTTACCCGGGGCGGAGGTTCACCCGCGGGTCGGACGAAATTCGTTTGGCCCCTTACGATCAGGACGCTAACGTTGGCGGCATGGATCTGGTCACGTTGCACGACGTGCCGCTCGGCCGCCTGCTGGCCATCGCCGGTCACGTCGTCGGCCAGCGGTGGAACCGCTACCTCGCCGAGGAGCACGGGCTCACCCAGGCGGGCATGGCCACCCTGATGACCCTCGCCCGGTTCGGTGAGCTGCCGCACCGGGCGACCGCCGAACTCTGCTTCGTCCGGCCGGCCACCCTGACCGGCATCGTCGACACCCTCGAGCGCGACGGCCTCGTCGAGCGCCGACGCGACGACGCCGACCGACGCAGCGTACGCCTGGCGCTGACCACCGCCGGCCGGGAGCGGGTCGCGGCGCTCACCACGATCATCCACTCCGGCAGGCCCCTCACCTCGGTCGACGCCGATCCGGCGAAGGCGGCCGTGATCCGGGAGTTCCTGCTGGAAGTCATCAGCCTGGGAGAGGAACCCACATTGACGACGCCCGAGTCCAGACCGGAGGCCCCGCCGTGCTGATCCGGTTGCTCCGCACCCACCTGCGCCCGTACCGCCGGGCCCTCGCGGCGGTGGTGGCGTTCCAGTTCGTCGGCACCATGGCCTCGCTGTACCTGCCGAGCCTCAACGCCGACATCATCGACCAGGGCGTGGCCCGCGGCGACACCGGCTACATCCTGCACACGGGCGGCTGGATGCTCCTGGTCAGCCTCGTGCAGATCGCCTGCTCGACCGCGGCGGTCTACCTCGGCGCACGGACCGCGATGGGGTTCGGGCGAGACGTCCGGGCCGAGGTGTTCGGGCACGTCAACCGGTTCTCCGCCCGGGAGGTGGCCCGCTTCGGCGCGCCCTCGCTGATCACCCGCAACACCAACGACGTGCAGCAGGTGCAGATGCTCGTGCTGATGAGCTGCACCATGCTCGTCGCCGCGCCGATCATGAGCGTCGGCGGCGTGGTGATGGCGCTGCGCGAGGACCTCGGGCTCTCCTGGCTGATGCTGGTCTGCGTCCCGGTGCTGGCGATCGGGCTGGGGCTGATCATCCGGCGGATGGTGCCCGGGTTCCGGCTGATGCAGACCCGCATCGACACCGTCAACCGGGTGCTGCGCGAGCAGATCACCGGCATCCGGGTGGTCCGGGCGTTCGTCCGGGAGCCGTACGAGACGGAGCGCTTCGGCCGGGCGAACGCCGACCTCACCGCGACCGCCCTGCGCACCGGCCGGCTGATGGCCCTGATCTTCCCGGTGGTCATGCTGGTGCTCAACGTCTCCAGCGTCGCCGTGCTGTGGTTCGGCGCGGAGCGGGTCGACGCCGGCCAGATCCAGGTCGGCGCGCTCACCGCCTTCCTGCAGTACCTGATGCAGATCCTGATGGCGGTCATGATGGCCACCTTCATGCTGATGATGGTGCCGCGCGCCGCGGTCTGCGCCGAACGGATCGTCGAGGTGCTGGACACGGGGTCGTCGGTGGCGCCCCCGGCGCAGCCGGTGGCCGAGGTGGCCGCGCGGGGCGAGCTGGAGCTGCGCGACGTACGGTTCCAGTACCCGGGGGCGAGCGCGCCGGTGCTGCACGACATCTCGTTCCGGGCCACGGCCGGGCGCACCACGGCGATCATCGGCAGCACCGGCGCCGGCAAGACGACGCTGCTGTCGCTGATTCCCCGGCTGGTGGACACCACCTCCGGCAGCGTGCTGGTCGACGGGGTGGACGTGCGCGACCTGGCCCCCGACGAGCTGTGGCGGCGGATCGGGCTGGTGCCGCAGCGGCCGTACCTGTTCAGCGGCACCGTCGCCAGCAACCTGCGCTACGGCAACCCGCACGCCACGGACGACGAGCTCTGGGCGGCCCTGGAGATCGCCCAGGCCCGCGACTTCGTCGCCACGATGCCGGGCGGACTGGACGCGCCGATCGCGCAGGGCGGCACGAACGTCTCCGGCGGGCAGCGGCAGCGCCTGGCGATCGCCCGGGCCCTGGTCCGCCGGCCGGAGATCTACCTCTTCGACGACTCGTTCTCGGCGCTCGACCTCGGCACCGACGCCCGGCTGCGGGCGGCGCTGCGGCCGGTCACCGCGGACGCGGCGGTGGTGATCGTGGCCCAGCGGGTCTCCACGATCGTCGACGCCGACCAGATCATCGTGCTCGAGGACGGGGGCATCGTCGGAATGGGCCGACACGCCGAACTACTGGAGACCTGCCCGACGTACGCGGAGATCGTCGCCTCCCAGCAGACGGCGGAGGTGACGGCATGACCGCCGTACCGGAACAGAAGCGCGCCCCGGAGGCGGCGACGCCGAAGCGGCTGCCGCCCGGCGGCCAGCGCGGCGGCCCGCCGTGGATGGGCGCCGGCATGCCGGCCGAGAAGTCGATGAACTTCGGGCCGTCCGCCCGCCGGCTGCTGGGCCGGTTGCGGCCGCACCGGCTCCAGCTCGTCGTCATCATCGGCCTGGCCGTGGTCAGCGTCGGATTCAGCGTGTACGGGCCGAAGGTGCTCGGCCGCGCCACCGACCTCATCTTCAGCGGGGTGATCGGCCGGCAACTGCCCGCCGGGACCACCCTGGAGCAGGCCGTCGCGGCCGCCCGGGCGAGCGGCAACGACAACTTCGCCGACATGCTCGCCCGGATGGACGTGGTGCCCGGGGTCGGCATCGACTTCCCCGCGCTCGGCCGGGTGCTGCTGCTCGCGCTCGGGCTCTACCTGGCCGCCAGCGCGCTGATGTGGTGGCAGGGCTGGCTGCTCAACGGCGTCGTGCAGCGTACGGTGCTGAAGCTGCGCGCCGACGTGGAGGACAAGCTCAACCGGCTGCCGCTGCCCTACTTCGACCGGCAGCCCCGCGGCGAGCTGCTCAGCCGGGTCACCAACGACATCGACAACATCTCGCAGACGCTCCAGCAGACGCTGAGCCAGCTGCTCACGTCGCTGCTCACCGTGGTCGGCGTACTGGCCATGATGTTCTGGATCTCGCCCCTGCTGGCGCTGGTGGCCCTGGTCGCGGTGCCGCTGTCGGTGATCGTGACCGGGCAGATCGCGAAGCGGTCGCAGCAGAAGTTCATCGCCCAGTGGACGCACACCGGCGAGCTGAACGGCCAGATCGAGGAGGCGTTCACCGGCCACGAGCTGGTCAAGGTCTTCGGCCGGCAGCGCGAGGTCGAGGCGGCCTTCCACGCCAAGAACGAGGAGCTGTTCCGGGCCAGTTTCGGCGCCCAGTTCATCTCCGGGATCATCATGCCGGCGATGATGTTCATCGGGAACCTGAGCTACGTCGCGATCGCCGTGGTCGGCGGCCTGCGGGTGGCGTCCGGGTCGATGAGTCTCGGCGACGTGCAGGCGTTCATCCAGTACTCCCGGCAGTTCACCCAGCCGCTGACCCAGGTCGCCTCCATGGCGAACCTGCTCCAGTCCGGGGTGGCCTCCGCCGAGCGGGTGTTCGCGGTGCTCGACGCGGAGGAGCAGAGCCCCGACCCGGCGGTGCCGGCCCGGGTGGCCGACCCGCACGGCCGGGTCGAGTTCGAGCACGTCTCCTTCCGGTACGAGCCGGACAAGCCGCTGATCGAGGACCTGTCCCTGGTCGCCGAGCCCGGGCACACCGTGGCCATCGTCGGCCCGACGGGCGCCGGCAAGACCACGCTGGTCAACCTGATCATGCGGTTCTACGAGCTGGACGCCGGCCGGATCACCCTCGACGGGGTGGACATCACCACCCTGGCCCGGGACGACCTGCGCGGCCGGATCGGCATGGTGCTCCAGGACACCTGGCTCTTCGGCGGCACCATCCGGGACAACATCGCGTACGGCCGGCCGGGCGCCACCGAGGAGGAGATCGTCGACGCGGCCCGGGCCACGTTCGTGGACCGGTTCGTGCGCAGCCTCCCCGACGGCTACGACACGGTGATCGACGAGGAGGGCAGCAACGTCAGCGCGGGCGAGAAGCAGCTCATCACCATCGCCCGGGCGTTCCTGGCCGAGCCGTCGCTGCTCATCCTGGACGAGGCCACCAGCTCGGTGGACACCCGCACGGAGGTCCTGCTCCAGCGGGCGATGGCGGCGCTGCGCTCGGACCGCACCAGCTTCGTCATCGCCCACCGGCTGTCCACCATCCGCGACGCCGACCTGATCCTGATGATGGAGAACGGCCGGATCGTCGAGCAGGGCACGCACGAGGAACTCCTGGCGGCGAACGGGGCGTACCACCACCTCTACCAGTCCCAGTTCAGCCAGTCCGCGATCCCCGAGGCGGGGCCGGACCTCGCCACCGCCGAGCCCGCGTCGGTGTAGGGCGGGCGTGGCCGGGGATCGACCGCCGGCGACCCGCCCCGGATCGCGGGGCGGGTCGGGACGGCGGGTCCCGCCCGGGCGGGGGCGGTCAGGGCAGCAGGTCCGCCGAGCGGGTGGCGACCACGGCCCCGACCAGGGCGAGGGCGTCCGACACGGGGAGCGGCCCCGGGACGCGGCCGTCGCGCAGCCGGAGGGCGACGGAGCCGTGGGCCGCCTCCCGCGCGCCGATCACGCCGACGTACGGGACGCGGCGGCGGGCGGCGTCGCGGACCCGGGCGCCCAGCGACCCGCCCCCGTCCACCTCGGCCCGCAGGCCGAGCGCCACGGCGTCCCGGGCCAGCCGGTCGGCCACGTCCGCCTGCGCGGCGTCGCCGGGGTCGACCGGGAGCACCACCAGCTGCACCGGGGCGTACCAGGGCGGGAAGTCGCCCTGGTGCACCTCGATCAGGTAGGCGAAGAGGCGTTCCATGCTGCCCACGAGGCTGCGGTGCACCATCACGGGCCGGCGCCGGGCCCCGGACGCGTCGACGTACGACAGGTCGAACCGCTCGGGCTTGTCGAAGTCGAGCTGGACGGTGGAGAGGGTCGACTCCCGGCCGGCCGCGTCGACGATCTGGATGTCGATCTTCGGCCCGTAGAAGGCGGCGTCGCCGGGCGCCTCGACGAAGTCGACCCCGGCCAGGGCGCCCCGCAGCAGCTCCTCCGCCCGCCGCCACTGGTCGTCGGTGCCGACGTACCGCTGCCCGGGCCCGCGCAGCGACAGCCGGAACCCCGCCGGGCGGACGCCGAGCGCGGCGTGCGCCTCGCGGATCAGCGACAGGATCACGGCGACCTCCTCGCCCACCTGCTCCAGGGCGCAGAAGTTGTGCGCGTCGTTGAGCGAGATCGCCCGCACCCGGGACAGCCCGCCGAGCACCCCCGAGCGCTCCGCGCGGTACATGCCGCCCAGCTCGCCCACCCGCAGCGGCAGCGAGCGGATCGCCCCGGGGCCTCGGTTGACGGTGACGTCAGTGCGGCGCGCCGGGGTGTCCCGGCGTCGTGGCCCGTACCGCGCTGCGCATGGGAAGACGGTAGGAGTGTGACGGCGCGGCGCGCATCCGAGTTTCGCGCGGGCGCGGCTCGGCGCGGCTTCGGCCCGTCGGCACCGGGCCTGCGAAACCCACACCTCCGCCCCGACTGTAGGCGATTCGTCACCTTTCGCAATCGGCTCGCTGGAGTGGGACGTATGCACTACGGTCCATGGACATGATCCCGGCCCTCGTGGGAGGAAGCCCGGCGACTCGGACGCAGGTGGTTTCCCTGCCCGGCGCAGTCCGCAGCAGAACCGCAGGCCAGGAAAGGGGCGGGCGGCCGACACGGGACCTGTCGGCCGCCCAGGGCGGCCCGGTGTCGTCGGGAACGGGGGGCCCGACGCGCCTGGGGCCGCGCGCCGACAACGGTACGCGCACGCAGGCGGATTCGCCGCCCGCCACCAGCCGGACGCCGAGGTCGCGGCGCCGGCGGCGCTGGTCGGGGCCGGGACGCCTCGGCGGATCGTCACCTTTCGCCGCCGTACCTCGTTTTATCCTGGTGGCCCCGCCGTGTTTGTGGTCACCACGGGCCAGGGTCGGCCCCCGGTGACACCGGACACGCCGTCAGGCTCGGTAGACCCGATCAGCCGACCCCGGCGAGGTGGCAGTCGTGCCCGAACTTCTCACTGACGTCACGTCGCCGCTGTGGGCGTACCTGGTGCTGCTCGGGCTGCTGGTGGTCGACGCGTTCGTGCCGGTTGTCCCAACCCAGGCCGTGATGATCACCGTCGGGGCGCTCACCGTGTACGGCGGGCTGAGCCTGCCGCTGACGATCGGGGTCGGCGCGCTGGGCGTGTTCGCCGGCGACCTGGCCTGCTACCTGCTCGGCCGGGGCGCGCCGGACCGCCGGGAGTGCGGACACGCCGAGCCGGGCCGGGCCCGCCGGGTGGCCGGCCGGGTCACCCGCGGCCTGCGCCACCCCGGCCCGCTCGTCATTCTGCTCTGCCGCTTCGTGCCCGGCGGCCGGATGGCGGCCTGCTTCGCGGCCGGGCGCAGTCGGTACCCGTACCGGCTGTTCCTCACCTACGAGGCGATGGCGGCGGGCGGCTGGGCGACGTACGGGGCACTCGTCGGGCACCTGGGCGGGACGGCCCTGACCGGGTCGACCTGGCGGCTGCTGGTGGTCGCGGCCGTCGCGGCGGCCGGGTTCACCGTCGCCGGGTGGGCGATGACCGCCATCAGCGCCCGCAACGCCCGCCCGGAAATCGAGGCCGAGGTCCGGGTCGGGGCCGACCGGTCGGCGCACCCCGGCTCCTGACGCCCCGGCACCGCAGGTAGGGGACTTCCCCGGATCCTGGGTGGGTGGCCGTCCCGGATCCGTTTCGGGTGGCCTCGGCGACAGGCTGGGGCATGCCCGAAACCCGGACAAGCGGCCTCCTCGCCCTCGGCGGGATCGCCCTGGCGGCGGCGCTCGCCGTCCTCGGTCACCTCGACGTGAACGACGATCTGAGCCCCTGGTCGCTGACCGTCAGCGACTTCGCCGTCTCCGACCGGGGCGGCGTCATCGACGCGGCCATGGCCGTGCTCGCCGCCGCGACGGCGGTGCTGATCCCGGCCCTCTGGCGTACCGGAACGGGGTCGGCCCGCGGCGGGTCGCGGCCCGGCGGCCACGGACGGGCCCCGACCGGCGGCGGGCCGGCGCTCGGCCGGGCCGGGCGGCGGCGCGCCGCCGGGATCCTCCTGGCCGCGTGGGCCGCCGGCCTGGTCTCCGCCGCCGTGCTGCCCACCAACGGGCCGGGCCTGCCCATGGACACCGCGGCCTACCTGCACCGGTACGCCTCGGTGGTCGCCTTCCTCGCGCTGCCGGTCGCCGGCTGGCTGCTCGCCGGGCACCTGGGCGGCCGCGCCGCCGGCTGGGTGCGCGGGCTCGCCCTGGCCAGCCTGCTGCTGGCCGGCGCGATGGTCTGGTCCGCCTATCCCGGCGAACGCCTGCTGATCGGGCTCGCCGAGCGCCTGCTCATCCTCGCGGAGGTCGCCCTGCTCGGCGTGGTCGCGGCGAGGCTGGCCCGCCGGCCGGTCGACCGACCGGCCGGGGCCGCGCGGGAGATCACTCCAGTTCGTGGAGCATGAGCTGGCGGGCGGCCTCGGTGATCGAGCCGGACAGGCTCGGGTAGATGGTGATGGTCTGGGCCAGCTCGTTGACCGTGAGGTTGTTCTCCACCGCCATCGTGATGGGCAGGATCAACTCGCTGGCCTTCGGGGCCACCACCACGCCGCCGATCACCTGGCCGCTCGCGGGCCGGCAGAAGAGCTTGACGAAACCGTCGGCGAGGTCGTCCATCTTCGCCCGGGCGTTGCCCGACAGCGGCAGCATCACCTGCCGGGCGGGCACCCTGCCGGCGTCCACCTCGTCCTGCGAGACGCCGACCGTGGCCAGCTCCGGGTCGGTGAACACGTTCGCCGCGACCGTACGCAGCCGCAGCGGCCGGACCGCCTCGCCGAGCGCGTGCCACATGGCGATCCGCCCCTGCATGGCGGCGACGCTGGCCAGCGGCAGCACCCCGGTGCAGTCGCCCGCGGCGTAGATGCCGGGGACGTTGGTCCGGGACACCCGGTCCACGTTGACGTAGCCGCCCCGGGCCAGCTCGACGCCGTACTCGGCGAGGCCGAGGCCGGCGGTGTTGGGGATCGAGCCGACGGCGATCAGGGCGTGCGAGCCGTGCACCTTGCGGCCGTCGGACAGCTCGACCTCCACCCCGTCGGCCGACCGGCGGACCGCCTCGGCGCGGGAGTTGTTGAGGATGCTCATGCCCCGGGAGCGGAAGACCCGCTCGATGGCCATCGCGGCGTCGGCGTCCTCGTGCGGCATCACCCGGTCCCGGCTGGACACCAGGGTGACCTCGACTCCCATGGCCAGGTACGCGCTGGCGAACTCGGCGCCGGTGACGCCGGAGCCGACGACGATGAGGTGCTCGGGCAGCTCGGGCAGGTCGTACACCTGGCGCCAGGTCAGGATGCGCTCCCCGTCCGGTACGGCGGTGGGGAGCTGGCGCGGGGTGGCGCCGGTGGCGATCAGCACCGTGGACGCGTCGACCGAGTACGCCTCGGCGCCGTCGGCCGGCGCGACGACCACGCGGTGGGTGTGACCGAGCATGTCCTCGCCCAGCCGGGCGGTGCCGGAGACGAACGTGACGCCGGCCTTCACCAGCTTGGCGTGGATGTCGGCGGACTGGGCCAGTGCGAGCCGCTTCACCCGGTCGTGCACCGCCTGGGCGTCGACGGTGACCGCCTCCAGCCCGTCGGAGTGCACCCCGAACTCCTCGGTGTCCCGATACCCGGTCACCACCTCCGAGCTGGCGATGAAGGTCTTGGAGGGGACGCAGTCGGAGAGCACGCAGGCACCGCCGGCGCCGTCCGCCTCCACGACGGTGACATCAGCGTCCAGCTGGGCCGCGACCAGGGCCGCCTCGTACCCGGCCGGCCCCCGCCGATGATCACGATCTGGCTCACAGCGCCCGCCCCTCGTCGATGCCCACAGTGACTTTCTTCTCCCCAACGCGTCCGACACGCACCGTCGTATTCTCCCCCACCCGTCCGCCGGGCTATCGTCATCGCCGTGCGTCATTACGCCGCCTACGGCTCAAACCTGGACCCTGCCCGGATGCGGGCCTACTGTCCGCATTCCCCGATGGTGGGCACCGGCTGGCTGGAAGGCTGGCGGCTCACCTTCGCCGGCGAGGGCGTGATCGGCTGGGAGGGCGCGGTCAGCACCGTCGTCGAGTCCCCGGGCGACCGGGTCTTCGTGGCGCTGTACGACATCCACCCCTACGACGCCGCCCAGCTCGACGAGATCGAGGGGGTGGCCGCCGGGACGTACCGCAAGCTGCACGTCCGGGTCTCCACCCTGGACGGGGACGTGACCGCCTGGGTCTACGTGTTCGACGGGTACGAGGGCGGCCTGCCGACGTCGTGGTACCTGTCGGAGATCGCGACCGCGGCCGAGAAGGCGGGCGCCCCCGCCGACTACGTCAGCGGGCTGCGGTCCCGCCCCACCGGCACCGCGTCGGCGTAGCGCGTCTCCCACGCGCCCAGTCTGCGCCGCGCCCGCGGCGGGCGGGGCGGCACCCCCGCACCGGGTCGGCTATCACACACCCGTGGCGGCGACCGACCGCTCGTACATGTCGACCCAGTGCATCTCAATCAGGCCCACGGTCCGGTAGAGGGTGACCGGGGCGGTCGGGTTGGCGAGGTCGACGCCGAGGCCGGCGGCGGCGCGGCCCTTCGCCGCGTACGTGGCGAAAGCCCGGCGCAGCAGCGCCGCGCCCACCCCGCGCCGCCGGTACGCGGGCAGCACCGAGAGCGTGCGTACCCAGCCCGAGTCGTGCTCCAGCGCCTGGTCGGCGGACTGGAGGGCACCCGCCGGTTCCCCGTCGACCTCGGCGACGAACCACTCGTCCCAGACCTTGCCGTAGGACGGGAGCTGCTCGCGCCACTGGTCGAAGTCGAGCGGCTCGTGGTCGGGGGTGTCCCGGAACGCGGTGTCGAAGATGCGGTGGAACAGCCGCAGGTCGGCCTCGTCGCCGGGGCGCAGCGACCGGACGGTCACCCCGGCCGGGGGCGGCGGCTCGGCGGGCAGGTCCGCGAGGGAGCGGTTCATCCGCACGTACCGCTTGACCCGGGCGAAACCGGCCGCGGCCAGCTCGGTCGCCCACCGGGTCTCCGGGGCGCAGGCCGCGCAGCGGACGGTCAGCGCCGGCAGCCCGCGCTCGGCAGCCCGTTCGGCGGTGCGGTCGAGCTGGCGGGCCAGCAGCGGCGCGCGCAGCGGCGCGCCCCGCTCCGGGTCCACGTAGACGTCCACGAACTCCCGGCCGATCCCGGTCGGGTTGTCCACGATGGCCCAGGCGACCGCGACGCCGTCCGGGCCGGTGACCAGCCACGAGTCGCGGGCCGGATCGACGTGGGGGGCCGCCAGCGCGGCCTTGACGTCCTCGGCGTCGAAGTCCGGGTGGCCGATCGCGAAGGTGTCGGCGGCGTGCACGACGGCCAGGATCGCCGGCACGTCGTCGAGGGTGGGGCGGCGGGCGGTCCAGCCGGCGGGAAGGGTCACGGGGCGATCCTGGCAGGCGGCAGCGCCACACGCCGCCCATTTTTCGCCCGCGTCGGCGCTCCCGCCGCCGGCCCGGGCGGGGGCCCGGGCGACGGGCCAGGGTGGCGGCCCGGGCGGCGGCTCCGGCGGTGCGAGGGGCGGCCCGCCCTACCGCAGGCGTTGGGAAGGGGCCCTTCCTTGCACCTCGGCCTGGGTGGCGGCGAGCAGGTCCAGCAGTTCCGGGCCCTCGCCGGGCGCGAGGGCCCGGAACGCGGCCGAAGCCAACCGGTCGGTCACCGCCTCCGCCCACAGCCGGCGCCGCACCAGCGGGGCGACGTGCGGGTACGGCGGCTCCCAGCCGCACGCCAGCGCGCCCGCCTCGCCCTCCGGCCCGCCAGCACCGCCTCCAGCGGGGTCATCCCGCCGGCCCGCACCGCCAGCAGGTACGCCGCCGCGAAGTGCTCGCGCAGCAGCAGCAGGCCGACGGCGGCGCGGGCGCCCGGGGAGTCGTCCGGCACCGGCATGGCCCGCCAGGCGGCGAAGAGCGGCATGGCGCTGTCGTCCGCGGCGTCGACCACCCGGCGCAGCAGCCCGGCCAGCCGGGTCACCCCGGCCACGCCGGCGAGCTGCTGGCCGCCCCACCGGCAGCACTCGGCGAGGTTCGCCACCGCCACCTCGACCGGAGGGACCACCCGGGCGGCGGCGTCCCAGCCGTCGGCGACCGCGTCCGGGGCGATGAAGCCGAGGGCGGCGGCCACCGTCGGCGCCCGGACGTCGCCGAGCGCCCCGGCCCGACCCGCGATGTAGAAGGCCCAGCCCGGGATGCCGAGCAGGCGGGCCCGGCGCAGGGTGTCGGGGCAGCGGCTGAAGGCGTCCCCGAGCTCCAGCACGTACGGCTTGCTCGCGGCGGCGAGCTGCTCCGGCGTCATCGTGAGTCAGTCTGCCCCGCCGTCGCCGCCGACGGCAGCCCCCTCTTCGGCGTCGAGCGCCTCGACGGCCCCCTCCACCTCTCCGGTGCGGCGGCGGGCGGCGGTGACCGCGCGCTCGGCCGTTCGCCGGGCCAGCTTCCGCCGGCTCAGCTCCTGCTCGGCCTCGGCCCGGCGGCGCTCCAGCTCCGCCAGGGACCGCTCGATGTCGGCCAGTTCCGCCGCGCCGTCGTGCTCGGCGTCCGCCGCGTCGGCCAGCTCCGCCTCCGCCCGCTCCTGGTCGGTACGCGCCTTCGCCAGCTCGCGTTCCAGCGCGCGCCGCTGCCGCGCCCGCTCGGCCCGGGCCGCCCGTTCGGCGGCCCGCTCGTCGCGTTCCCGCTGCGCCCGGTCCCGTTCGGCGGCGCGGTCCCGTTCGGCGGCGCCGCCCCGCCGGGGCGCGGGGGCCGGCTCCTCGCCGCCGGTGACCAGGCGCAGCTGTGGGCGGGGCACCTCGCCGAAGCCGGCGTAGCTGGCGGCCCGCAGCAGCCGGCCGGATCGCACCTGCTCGGCCACCTCCGCGTCGGCCAGCGCGGCGTTGAGGGTGGCCTCGACCTCGGCCAGCGGCAGTTTCCCGGCCGGCGGTCCGCCGTCGGCCTCGGCGGCCAGCTGGCGCACCTCGGCGACGAGCGCCGCGACCACCGCCCGCCGCTGGGCGGACAGCTCCCGCAGCCGGGGGCCGCGCAGGTCGCGCTGGGCGGCGCGCAGCGCCTCGGCGAGCTGGGCCAGGTCGGCGACCAGCTCGGGGCGGCGGACGGCGAGCAGGTTCACCAGCCACGCCGCCACGGTCGGCCGGCGCAGCCGGGCGATCTCCCGGGCGGTGGCCGGGTCGCCGGCCCGGCGGGCCTCGGCGACGGCGGCGTCCCGGGTGGCGACGAACCGGTCCGGCGACTCGGTGTACAGCCGCCGGACCAGGTCCCGAGGGGCTGGCACCGCGGTCAGACGACGAACCGGCTGCCCGGTTCGAGGCGCTGGTAGTCGGTCTTGGACAGGGCCGCGTACTGGCGGTCGTAGACGGCGACGCCGTTGTCGTTGAGCAGCGCGTCGTGCAGGGCGTACGCGCGGCGCGGCGCGACCGCCCGGATGAAGTCGAGCACCTCGGAGAACTTGCACCAGGGGGCGTGGACCGGCGCGAAGAGGGTGTCCACCGGCGTGTCCTCGGGCACCACGAGCGAGTCGCCCGGGTGGTAGACGGCGTCGTTGATCAGGTAGCCGATGTTGTCGATCACCGGGATGTCGGGGTGGATGACGGCGTGCCGCCCGCCGTACGCCCGCACCGGAACGCCGGCCGCGGTGAACGACTGGCCGGGGGTGACCGGGTCCAGCGCCTCGGCCGCGTCGCCGAGAGCGCCGGCCACCGACGCCGGGCCGTGTACGCGGAACGGCCGCCGATCGAGTTGCCGGGTGATCGCCTCGGCGTTCACGTGGTCGGGGTGCTCGTGGGTGATCAGCACCGCGTCCGCCCCGTCCAGTGCCGCCGGGTCGCTGAACACGCCGGGGTCGACGACGAGCACTCCCCCGTCGTGCTCGATGCGGAGGCAGGAGTGGGCGTACTTGGTGACCTGCATCGTGGCTCCTGGATTATCGAATCGTGACGTCCTCAGCGCAGTCTGCCGGAACCGGCGCGACCGCGCGTCACGTCTGACGTATCGCCGCGGCGCCGGAAGGCCCGCGGGAGAAGACGATCGGAGCGGGGATGGACGGACGGAACAGACATCGGCTGCTGGCGGCGCTGGGGCTGGCGGCCCTGCTCGCGGTGGGCGGGTGCAGCGGATTCCGCGGCTCGGGGGCTCGGAGAGCGCCCGGGACTCGTCGGCGGTGGCGCCGGCCGGCGGGCCGGCGGGCGGGAACAACGCGGACGCGGGCGGCGCGGACGCGAAGGCCGGCGCCGGCGGCGGGTCGCCGGATCTACGGGTCGACCGGCGGTCGATCATCTACACGGGAACGATGCGGGTCGCCGTGGACGACGTGGAGGCCGCCGCCCGTGCGGCCGTCACGACGGTGACGGGGGCGGGTGGCTTCGTCGGCGGCGACGAGCGGCGCAGCGGGGACGCCGACGCCCGGGCGGAGCTCACGCTGCGCGTGCCGGCCGACCGGTTCGCCGGCGTGCTGGAGGACCTGGCGAAGCTCGGCCGGCAGCAGCAGCGCTCGGTGCGCACCGACGACGTGACCGAGGAGACCGTCGACCTGGACGCCCGGATCGCCACCCAGCGCGCCCGGGTGGAGAGCGGCCGCAAGCTGCTGGCGCGGGCGACCTCGATCGGCGACCTCGTGACGCTGGAGGGCGAGGTGGCCCGGCGGGAGGCGGACCTCGCCTCGCTGGAGGCGAAGAAGCGCCGACTGGCCGACCTCACGGCGCTGTCCACGATCACGCTCACCCTCGTCGGGCCGGACGCCGGCGACGACGAGGAGGAGACCGGGACGGGCTTCCTCGCCGGCCTGGAGGGCGGCTGGAAGGCCCTCGTGGCCTCGGTGAACGTCCTGCTGACCGTGCTCGGTGCGGTGCTGCCGTTCGCGGTGCCCCTGGCGGTCGTGGTCGCGCTGCTGCTGCGGCTGCGCCGGCGCGGGCGGGTGCCCGTCGCGCAGGCGGCCGCCGGCGGCCCCGGCGCCGTCAGCGAGCCGCCGCCAGTGCCCGCAGCGCGGTCTGCACCATGACCCGGATGCCGACCGGGATCGCCCGCTCGTCCACGTCGAACGAGGCGCGGTGCAGGTCGACGTTCGGGCCGGACCGGCCGACGCCGAGCCGGGCGAGCGCGCCGGGGACGTACTCCAGGTACCAGGAGAAGTCCTCGCCGCCCATGCTCTGCGGGGTCTCGGCGACGCCTTCCGGGCCGAGCGCGGCGGCGGTGGCGGCGGTCAGCACCTGGATCGCCTTGGCGTCGTTGGTCACCGGCGGCCGGCCGCGCAGGTACTCCAGGTCGACGGTCGCGCCGGTGGGGGCGATGACGTCGCGGACCACCTGAGCGACGATCTTGGGTGCCTGCTCCCAGGTGTCTCGGTCCATCACCCGCAGGGTGCCGGAGGCGGACGCCTCGGACGGGATGACGTTGTACCGGGTGCCGGCCGCGGCGTGGCCGAACACCAGCAGCAGCCCGCTGTTGGCCGGCACCCGGCGGCTGACCAGGGCGGGCACTTCGGTGACCAGCCGGCCCAGCGCGTCGACCAGGTCGACGGTCAGGTGCGGGCGGGCGGTGTGCCCGCCCGGGCCGGTGAGCCGGACGGTGACGTTGTCGGCGGCGGCGGTGATCGGGCCGACCCGCAGGCCGATCCGGCCGACCGGCTGGTTGGGGTCGCAGTGCAGCGCGAAGATCTGCACCACGTCGTCCAGGCCGCCGGCCTCGATGACCTCCAGCGAGCCGCAGGGCAGGATCTCCTCGGCCGGCTGGAAGATCAGTCGGACCCGGCCGTCCAGCTCGCCGAGGTCGGCGAGCTGGGCCAGCAGCATGCCGACGCCGAGCATCACGGTGGTGTGCACGTCGTGGCCGCAGGCGTGGCAGACGCCGTCCTTCGTGGACCGGTACGGCACGTCCTTGACGTCGGTCAGCGGCAGCGCGTCGATGTCGGCGCGCAGCGCGATCACCGGGCCGTCCGGGCGGCCGTCGATGTCGCAGATGACGCCGTTGCCCTTGGGCAGCAGCCGCGGGTTCAGGCCGGCGAGCGACAGCTCGCGGGCGATCAGGGCGGCGGTCTCGAACTCCTCGCCGGAGAGCTCCGGGTGCGAGTGGATGTGCCGACGGGTGGCGACGAGGCCGGGTAGCCGGAGGGCGAGCAGGTGGTCGAGCCCGAAGGGCAGGGGCGGGAACCCGGACGGGGCCTCGGGCCAGGGGGACGACTCCAGCTGGCCGCCGTTCGGCAGCGTCAACGCACTCGTCACGTCGAATTCTCGATCACTAGAAAGGGAAGGATCTTCGGGTAGGACAGCAGACAGCCTAGACCTCCGGCGGTGACGCTGCGCGACATCGTTCTCGTGATCATCGAAACGCGCAGCGTCACGAATGCCCAGGCTCAGGGGCTCCAGAATCTGCGGGACAGCAGGTAGATCGCGATCGAACGCCGTCATCTGCCCCACCCCTCCTACAACGCGTAACCGATTCACGCGGTCACGAAGTCACCGTCGACCCGGGGCCGTCGTTCCGAATTGTCGCATTAGTCGCGCCGGTAAACGGCTGCTCGGACAACTAACCGACCGCGACGATCGGCTGGAAGACTCCCGACGGTGACACGGCGGGGCACCACGCTCCCGCACACGCTGTCCGTCCCCGGCCACCCGGAGGGCTTACCCACCGCCCCGGGGACGCACACGGCGAAGCCGGGCGCGGGTCAGAACCGGTCGCTGGGGCGGTACGTCCCCCACACCCGGCGCAGCGTGCCGCAGACCTCCCCGACCGTGGCGCGGGCGCGCAGGGCCTCCTTCATCGGGTAGAGCACGTTCTGGGTGCCCTCGGCGGCGGCGCGCAGCTCGGCCAGGGCGCGCTCGACCGCGTCGCCGTCCCGCTCCGCGCGCAGCCTCGCCAGCCGCTCGGCCTGGGCCGCCTCGATCGTGGGGTCCACCCGCAGCGGCTCGTACGGCTCCTCGGCGTCGATGGTGAACCGGTTGAGCCCGACCACCACCCGCTCCCCCGAGTCGATCTGCTGGGCGATCCGGTACGCCGACTGCTCGATCTCCCGCTTCTGGAAGCCGGCCTCGATCGCGTCCACCACCGAGCCGTGCTCGAAGACCCGGCCCATCAACTCGTCGACGGCCGCCTCGATCTCGGACGTCATCGCCTCGACCACGTACGACCCGGCGAACGGATCGACGGTGGCCGTCAGGTCGGTCTCGTACGCGAGCACCTGCTGGGTACGCAGCGCGAGCCGGGCGGCCTTCTCGGTGGGCAGCGCGATCGCCTCGTCGAAGCTGTTGGTGTGCAGCGACTGGGTGCCGCCGAGCACCGCACCCAGCCCCTGGATCGCCACCCGCACCAGGTTCACCTCGGGCTGCTGGGCGGTGAGCTGCACGCCCGCCGTCTGGGTGTGGAACCGCAGCATCATCGACTTCGGGTCCTTCGCCCCGAACTCGTCGCGCATCAGCCGGGCCCAGATCCGCCGGGCGGCGCGGAACTTCGCCACCTCCTCCAGCAGCGTCGTCCGGGCCACGAAGAAGAACGACAGCCGGGGCGCGAAGTCGTCCACGGCCAGCCCGGCCGCCAGCGCCGCGCGGACGTACTCGACGCCGTTGGCCAGCGTGAACGCGATCTCCTGCGCGGGCGACGCGCCCGCCTCCGCCATGTGGTAGCCGGAGATGGAGATGGTGTTCCACTTCGGCACCTCGCCGCGGCAGTACGCGAACGTGTCCGCCACCAGCCGCAGGGAGGGCTTCGGCGGGAAGATGTACGTCCCCCGCGCGATGTACTCCTTGAGGATGTCGTTCTGGATCGTGCCGTTGAGCGCCGCGCCCGGCACCCCGGACTCCTCGGCGACGAGCTGGTAGAGCAGGAGCAGCACGGAGCCCGGGGCGTTGATCGTCATCGAGGTGGAGACCCTGTCCAGCGGGATGCCGTCGAAGAGCACCCGCATGTCCTCGATGGAGTCGATGGCGACCCCGACCTTGCCGACCTCACCGTGCGCGATCGGCTCGTCGGAGTCGTACCCCATCTGGGTCGGCAGGTCGAACGCGACGGACAGGCCCATCGTGCCGGCGCGCAGCAGCTGGTGGTAGCGCGCGTTGGACTCGGCGGCGGTGCCGAAGCCGGCGTACTGGCGCATGGTCCACGGGCGCGAGGTGTACATGGTGGGGTAGACCCCACGGGTGTACGGGAACTCGCCCGGGCCGCCGAGCCCGGCGGCCAGGTCCGCGGGCAGATCGGCCTCCGTGTAGACGCCCTTGATCGGGAAGCCGGACTCGCTTGACCGCCGTTCGCTCATTCCCGGATGGTAGGACGCGCCGAGGCATCGACGGATGAGGGATTGGGCACATCCGATCGTCCCCCGATCGGGCGACCCCACGGTGAACAGCCGACCACGTACCGTCGAGTTCGGTAAACGTCCGTCGCGTCGGGTTTCGCATCGGGCGTCGGAACCA
The DNA here is from genome assembly GCF_007830265.1 of Micromonospora olivasterospora. Taxonomy (NCBI): domain Bacteria; kingdom Bacillati; phylum Actinomycetota; class Actinomycetes; order Micromonosporales; family Micromonosporaceae; genus Micromonospora; species Micromonospora olivasterospora. The sequence continues at coordinate 3,572,589 of NZ_VLKE01000001.1, read as the reverse complement.
GCAAGATAGGGGGGTTGTGTCCCAGCCCCCTCGATTTCCCCGGTGGCTTTTCTGTGACTCAGATCCCGACGTGGAGCGGCGGACCAGTGAGTCCACCCCACGGACGTGCGGCATCCGGCACCACCATCGGCGACCGGTACTCGCTCCGGTCCCCGGTGGGCAATGGCGGTATGGGCACGGTCTGGCGTGCCACGGACACCCTGTTGCGGCGCGACGTGGCGGTCAAGGAGGTCGTCCTACCGCCGGGGCTCGCCCCGAGCGACCGCGACGCGATGTACGAGCGCACCCTGCGCGAGGCCCGCGCCGCCGCCGCGATCCAGCACCCGGCCGTGGTCCAGGTGTACGACGTGGTCACCGAGGGCGGCCGGCCGTGGATCGTGATGGAACTGCTGGACGCCCGCAGTCTGGCCGACATGGTGATCGAGGACGGGCCGGTCGCGCCCCGCGCGGTCGCCAAGATCGGTATTGCCCTGCTCGGCGCGCTGGAGGTGGCGCACGCGATCGGCGTGCTGCACCGTGACGTCAAGCCGGCCAACGTGCTGATCTGCACCGACGGTCGGTGCGTGCTGACCGACTTCGGCGTGGCCCGGATGCCCACCGACGTGCAGCTCACCACGCCGGGCATGGTCCTCGGCTCGCCGCACTTCATCTCTCCCGAGCGGGCCATGGGTCAGGACTTCGGGCCGCCCAGCGACCTGTTCTCCCTCGGCGTGACGCTCTACACGGCGGTCGAGGGTCGGCCCCCGTTCGACCGGGGCGACCCGATCGAGACCATGCACGCCGTGGTCGAGGACCCGCCGGCCACCCCGCAGCGCAGCGGCCCGCTGACCCGGGTGCTGATGGGCCTGCTGGAGAAGGATCCGGCCCGCCGACTCGACGTACACACCGCCCGCGCCATGCTGCGCGAACTGCTGGCCGGCCCGTTGACCAGCACCGCCACGGCGGTCAACTCGGTCACCGACCCGTACGCGGTGGTGCCCGTGCAGCCGCGGCCGGTCGTCGTCCCGCCGCCGCCCGCAACCCAGCCGAAGCAGACCGGCAAGATCGGCGGCCGGGCGATGCTCGCCCCCGGCGAGTCGCTGACCGACCGACTGGCCGCGCTGCGCCGGGGCGAGAAGCCGGCGGCCGAGGCGGCCGCCGCGAGCGCCACCGCGCTGGACGACACCAGCGCCGACGCGCTCGCGGGCCCGCTGCACACCCCTACCAGGGCGATGCCCGCGCCCGCGGCCGTGCCACCGCCGCCGACCGTGCCACCGCCGCCCGCCGGCCGGACGTACGGCGGGTCGGAGGCCACCCAGCGGGTGGACGCCGCCGCCGCGCCCGAGGCCACCCAGCGGGTCCCGTACGGCGGCCCGCCCGACGCCACCCAGCGGACCCCCTTCGGTCCCCGCCCGGACACCACCCAGCCCGTCACGGGGTACCCGGCCGCGCCGGACGCGACCCAGCCCGTCTCGGGCTACCCGGCCGCGCCGGACGCGACCCAGCCCGTCTCGGGCTACCCGGCCGCGCCGGACGCGACCCAGCCCGTCTCGGGCTACCCGGCCGCGCCGGAGGCGACCCAGCCGGTGCACGGGTACCCGGGCGCGCCCGGGGTGACCCAGCCGGTCGGCGCGTACGGCCCCGGCCCGTGGGCGGTGCCCGGCACCGGCCAGCCGTGGACGGTTCCCGCCCCCGCGCCCGCCCCGGCGGACGGCGGCGCGCTCGGCGGGGTCCGGCGGGCCGGCGGCCAACTCGTCGCCACCGTCAAGGGCTGGCCCCGCAAGGTGCAGTTGGCGGCGGCCGGCGGCCTGGCCGTGCTGCTGCTGATCGGCGCGGTCGTCCTGCTCAGCGGCGGCGACCCGGAGACGCCGACGACCCCGCAGGCCCAGCCGACCGCCTCCGCCGGCGCGGCCGGGGTGGAGATGCAGGAGCACTCGACCAAGGGCATCACGGTGCGGGTCCCCAAGGGATGGGACCGTAAGAGCGCGGGCGTGTGGGTCGACTTCGTCGACCCGGAGGACAGCGGGCGCAAGGTGCGCATCCTCGCCGAGAACTGGGGCGGCACGTCGTCGATGCGCTGGGCCGAGACGGCTGCCCGGGGCCTCAGGGGCAACTCCAACTCCTGCAAGAAGCCGTACAACCAGATCGCGATGAGCGAGCAGGAGCTGGCCGGGCAGGCGGCCGCCGAGTTCGAGTACACCTGCGGCGAGGGCGACAGCATGCGCCACGGCGTGTGGCGCGGGGTGGTGCACGACGGCAAGGTCTACTCGTTCTACCTCTCCGCCACGCACGCCCGGTTCGCGGAGAGCAAGCCGATATTCGACGAGATGGTGAAGTCCTTCCAGCTCACCGGGGCCAACTGAGGCCCGGGGGCGCGCCGGTCGAGGCCGACGGGACAAGGTGATCCGCCGCCGTGCTATCAAGTGGCAATGGCGGCGGACACCACTGACATCGACGACATTCGCGAGCGGGCCCGGCGGTGGGTCGACGACGACCCCGACCCGGCCGCCCGCGAGGAACTGCGGGCCGTACTCGACCGGCTGCCGGCCAGCGCGGCCGAGCTGGCCGACCGGTTCGCCGGCCCGCTGACCTTCGGCACCGCCGGGCTGCGCGGGCCGCTGCGCGCCGGCCCGAACGGCATGAACCTCGCCGTGGTCACCCAGGCCGCGGCCGGGCTGGTCGGCTGGCTCGCCGCCCAGGGCGCCGCCGGCCCCCTGGTGATCGGGTACGACGCCCGGCACGGTTCCCGGGAGTTCGCCGAGCGCACCGCCCAGGTCGCCACCGGCGCGGGCCGCCCGGCGTTGCTGCTGCCCCGCCCGCTGCCCACGCCCGTGCTCGCGTACGCCGTGCGACACCTGGGCGCGGCGGCCGGCGTGATGGTGACCGCGAGCCACAACCCGCCGCAGGACAACGGGTACAAGGTCTACCTCGGCGCGCAGCTCGGCGGGGCGCTGGGCGCGGGCGCGCAGATCGTGCCGCCGGCCGACGCCGGGATCGAGGCGGCCATCCGGGCGGTCGGCCCGCTGGCCCAGGTGCCGCTCGGTCCCTCCGGGCAGGTGCTCGGCGACGACCTGGTGGCCTCGTACGTGGACCGGGCCGCCGCCGTGGTCTCCCCCGACGGGCCGCGTGACCTGGCCGTGGCGTACACCCCGCTGCACGGCGTGGGCGCCGCGGTGCTGGCCGCCACGTTCGCCCGGGCCGGGTTCGCGGTGCCCGGCGTGGTGCCGGAGCAGGCGGAGCCGGACCCGGCGTTCCCGACCGTCTCCTTTCCCAACCCGGAGGAGCCGGGCGTGGTGGACCTGCTGGTGGCGCTCGCCGAGCGGACCGGCGCGGACATCGCCGTCGCCAACGACCCGGACGCGGACCGCTGCGCGGTGGCAGTGCGCGACCCCTCGGCGGGCGGATGGCGGATGCTGCGCGGGGACGAGGTCGGCGCGCTGCTCGCCGACCACCTGATGCGCCGGGGCGTCCGGGGCCTGTACGCCACCACGATCGTGTCGTCGTCCCTGCTGCGGGCGATGTGCGCGGCCCGCGGCCTGCCGTACGACGAGACGCTGACCGGGTTCAAGTGGATCGTCCGGGCCGGGGGCGGCTCGGAGCCGCTGGTGTTCGGCTACGAGGAGGCGCTCGGCTACTGCGTCGCCCCGGACCACGTCCGGGACAAGGACGGCGTCACCGCCGCGCTGACCGTCGCCGAGCTGGCCGCCGGCCTGAAGGCGCAGGGGCGCACGCTCACCGACCGGCTGGACGAGTTGGCCGCCGAGTTCGGCGTGCACCACACCGACCAGCTCTCCGTCCGGGTGGACGACCTGCGGGTGATCGCCGACGCGATGGCCCGGGTCCGGGCGGCCACGCCGACGGTGCTGCTCGGCCAGCCGGTGACCGAGTCACGGGACCTGCTGCCCGAGGCGGACGTGGTGATCCTGCGGACCGGGGCGGCCCGGGTGGTGATCCGGCCGTCGGGCACCGAGCCGAAGCTGAAGGCGTACCTGGAGGTGGTGGAGCCGGTCGCGGACGGCGACGTGGCCGCAGCCCGCACCCGCGCCCGGTCGGCGGTCTCGGCACTTCGCACCGAGGTCGCAGCGGCCCTCGGCCTCTGAACCCGCGTCGATCAAGAGGTTTGCGTCTCGGAGAGCGATCCCGAGGACGCAACCCCCTTGATCAACAGAGCGGCGTCAGACGCGCTTGCCCAGTGCGGCGTCGACCGCCTGGGCGAGGGCGGCGACGACGAGGCTGACGGACGGGCGGACCACCGAGTCCTCCAGGCTGACCTCGCCGGAGAAGCCGGCAACGCCGGCGATCTCCTCCAGGCGGGCGCGCGTCTCCCGGGCCGCGTCGCCGCCGAGTCCGAGCGCCGGCTCCATCCGCAGCACCGCCACCAGCGTGGCCAGGGCGGCCGTCCGCTCGTCGGGGACCTTCCCGCCGGCCAGTGCCTCGGCGAGCCGGCCCCGGGTGTCGGCCTCGACCGCCGCGTCCGCGAGGGGGTAGCGATGTACGTGGATGAAACCCAGCTCGGTCTCGTCGACGTCCCGCACCACGCCCCGGGCCACGAGGTCGCCGAGGATGCGGTCGCGCAGGCCGTGGCGCAGCCGCTGCACCCAGGAGGAGGGCGTGTGCGGGGTGTCGGCGGCGATCCGGGCCAGCACGTCGTCGAGGATCGGCTCGCCGGTGGGAGTCGGGTCGGTGGCCGCCAGGTTCCCCTCGGCGTACGCGATCCGGCCGGCCAGGGCCAGCTCGATCAGAACGGCGGCGGCCATCCCCAGGTCGAGGCTGATCCGCGGCATGGTCGCCTTGCCGGATTCGTCGTCATAGGCGAGGAGCAGCAGCTCTTCGGCGAGCGCAACACCAGTCATGGCCCGAGACGGTAGCGCCTGAGGGCACCTCCGCGCGCCTCCGACCCGCCCGCCGGGAAGGGCGCCCCTGGCCCGCCCGGCGAAAGTGGCGCCGCTGACCCGCCCAGTGGACGGGACACGTCGGGGCCGCCCCGGGTGGGGCGGCGGCCCACCGGCGTCAGAAGCGGGGCATTCCGCCGAACTGGCGGTCACCGGCGTCGCCGAGGCCCGGCACGATGAACATCTTGTCGTTGAGGCCCTCGTCGACCGAGGCGGTGACCAGGCGCAGCGGCAGGCCGGACCGCTCCAGCCGCTCGATGGCCGGCGGCGCCACCAGCACGCAGAGGACGGTGATGTCCGTGCAGCCCCGGTCGGCGAGCAGCCGGCAGCAGTGCTCCAGCGAGCCGCCCGTGGCGACCATCGGCTCCAGGACCAGCACGGGCAGCCCGCTCAGGTCGCGGGGCAGCGACTCCAGGTACGCGCGCGGGGCGAACGTCTCCTCGTCCCGGGCCAGGCCGACGAAGCCCATGGAGGACTCGGGCAGCAGGCCGAGCGCGGCGTCGGCCATGCCGAGACCGGCCCGCAGCACCGGCACGAGCAGCGGCGGGTTCGCCAGCCGGGTGCCCAGCGTGTCGGTCACCGGGGTCCGCACCGGGTACTTCTCGACGGGGAAGGAGCGCGCCGCCTCGTACACCAGCATGGTGGTGAGTTCGTGCAGCGCCGCCCGGAACGACGAGGAGTCGGTGCGCGCGTCCCGCATGGCGGTCAGCCGCGACTGGGCGAGCGGGTGGTCAATGACGTGTACGTCCACGATCGCCCAACCTACCGAACGCTCCGCTTTCCCGGGCGCGGGAGCGGCCGGACCAGGGACGCCGCCAACCCGGCGACCGGCGGCCGCCGGGCCGGCCGGCGCCCCTCGAACCAGCGACAGTGACACATACCACTACACCGGTGGATGCGTAAACTTCGGGGCATGACGGCGACAGCGACGTCGGCCCGGTCGGACCTCTCCGAGCTGGGACGATCCGAGACCGCTCTGCGGACCTTCCTGCACGGCCTGCCGGGCGTTGACCAGGTCGGTGCGGAGCAGCGGGCGGCACAGCTCGGCGCCCGCTCAATCAAGACCACGGCCAAGGCCCAGGCGATCGACCTGGCGATCCGGATGGTCGACCTGACGACCCTGGAGGGGGCGGACACCCCCGGCAAGGTGCGGGCGCTCGCGGCCAAGGCGCTGCGCCCCGACCCGGCCGACCCCTCGTGCCCGCACGTCGGCGCCGTCTGCGTCTACCCGGCGATGGTCCCGCACGTGGCCGAGGTGCTGCGCGGCTCGGGCGTGCATCTGGCCAGCGTGGCCACGGCCTTCCCCTCGGGCCAGGCCCCACTGGAGGTCAAGCTCGCCGACACCCGGGCCGCCGTCTCGGACGGCGCGGACGAGATCGACATGGTGATCAACCGGGGCGCCTTCCTCGCCGGCCGCTACCAGGAGGTCTACGACGAGATCGTCGCGGTCAAGGACGCCTGCGGGGACGCCCACCTCAAGGTGATCCTGGAGACCGGCGAGCTGGCCACGTACGACAACGTGCGGCGGGCCTCCTGGCTGGCCATGCTGGCCGGCGGCGACTTCATCAAGACCTCCACCGGCAAGGTCCCCGTCGCGGCCACCATGCCGGTGACCCTGGTGATGCTGGAGGCGGTCCGGGACTTCCGCGCCGCCACCGGGCGGCAGGTCGGCGTGAAGCCGGCCGGCGGCATCAAGACCAGCAAGGACGCGATCAAGTACCTGGTGATGGTCAACGAGACCGTCGGCGCGGACTGGCTCGACCCGGACTGGTTCCGCTTCGGCGCGTCCAGCCTGCTCAACGACCTGCTCATGCAGCGCACCAAGCTGAAGACCGGCGTCTACTCCGGTCCCGACTACTTCACCCTGGACTGAGAGCGATGTTCGAATACGCGCCCGCCCCCGAGTCCCGCTCGGTGGTGGACATCAAGCCCTCGTACGGGCTGTTCGTCGACGGGAGGTTCGTCGACCCGACCGACGGCGGCAACTTCAAGTCGGTCAACCCGGCCAGCGAGGAGGTGCTGGCCGAGGTGGCCGAGGCCGGCGGGGAGGACGTGGACCGCGCCGTCCGCGCCGCCCGCCGGGCGTACGAGAAGGTGTGGGGCCCGATGCCGGGCCGGGACCGGGCCAAGTACCTGTACCGGATCGCCCGGATCATCCAGGAGCGCTCGCGCGAGCTGGCGGTGCTGGAGTCGCTGGACAACGGCAAGCCGATCAGGGAGTCCCGGGACGTCGACCTCCCGCTCGTCGCCGCCCACTTCTTCTACTACGCCGGCTGGGCCGACAAGCTCGAGCACGCCGGCTTCGGGCCGAACCCGCGGCCGCTCGGGGTCGCCGCGCAGGTCATCCCGTGGAACTTCCCGCTGATGATGCTGGCCTGGAAGATCGCGCCGGCGCTGGCCGCCGGCAACACGGTGGTGCTCAAGCCGGCCGAGACGACCCCGCTGACCGCGCTGGTGTTCGCCGAGATCTGCCAGCAGGCCGACCTGCCGGCGGGCGTGGTCAACATCGTGACCGGCGCCGGCGACACCGGCCGGGCGCTGGTCGAGCACCCCGGCGTGGACAAGGTCGCCTTCACGGGATCGACCGGGGTCGGGCGGGGCATCGCCCGGTCGGTCGCCGGCACCCGCAAGAAGCTCACGCTGGAGCTGGGCGGCAAGGCGGCCAACATCGTCTTCGACGACGCCCCGGTCGACCAGGCGGTCGAGGGGATCGTCAACGGCATCTTCTTCAACCAGGGGCACGTCTGCTGCGCCGGCTCCCGGCTGCTCGTCCAGGAGTCGGTCGCCGACGTGGTGCTGGAGTCGCTGAAGCGCCGGATGGCCCAGCTGCGGGTCGGCGACCCGCTGGACAAGAACACCGACATCGGGGCGATCAACTCGGCCGCCCAGCTCGCCCGCATCCGGGAGCTGTCCGAGGCCGGCTCCGCCGAGGGCGCGCAGCGCTGGTCGCCGCCGTGCGAGCTGCCGGACCGGGGGTTCTGGTTCGCGCCGACCATCTTCACCGGGGTCACCCAGGCGCACCGGATCGCCCGGGAGGAGATCTTCGGCCCGGTGCTGTCCGTGCTGACGTTCCGCACCCCGGCCGAGGCGGTCGAGAAGGCCAACAACACGCCGTACGGCCTGTCGGCCGGGATCTGGACGGACAAGGGCTCCCGCATCCTGTGGCTGGCCGACCGGCTCCGCGCGGGCGTGGTCTGGGCCAACACGTTCAACAAGTTCGACCCCACCTCGCCCTTCGGCGGCTACAAGGAGTCGGGCTACGGCCGCGAGGGCGGCCGGCACGGGCTGGAGGCGTACCTCAATGTCTGAGCGGGTCGCGGTACGCAAGACGTACAAACTCTTCATCGGCGGGAAGTTCCCGCGCAGCGAGTCGGGACGGTCGTACATCGTGCAGGACTCCAACGTCGTACTGGCCTCCCGCAAGGACGCGCGCGACGCCGTCGTCGCCGCCCGGGCCGCCGTGCAGGGCTGGGCCGGGGCGACCGCGTACAACCGGGGGCAGATCCTCTACCGGGTCGCCGAGATGCTGGAGGGCCGCCGCGAGCAGTTCGTCGCCCTCGGCGTGCCGGGCGAGGAGGTGGACGCGGCGACCGACCGCTGGGTCTGGTACGCCGGCTGGTCGGACAAGCTCACCCAGGTGTACGGCGGCGCCAACCCGGTCGCCGGGCCGTACTTCAACCTGTCGACCCCGGAGCCGACCGGCGTGGTGGCCGTGGTGGCCCCGGAGCGGCCAGCGCTGCTGGGCCTGGTCAGCGTGATCGCCCCGGCGATCGTCACCGGCAACACGGTCGTGGTGGCGGCCTCGCCGGTGCAGCCCCTGGCGGCGGTGACGCTGGCCGAGGTGCTGGCCACCTCCGACCTGCCCGGAGGCGTGGTGAACATCCTGACCGGACGGATCACGGAGACGGTGCCGACGCTGGCCGGGCACATGGACGTCAACGCGATCGACCTGACCGGGGTGACCGACGCCGAACTGGCGGCGGAGCTGGAGATCAAGGCGGCGGAGAACCTGAAGCGGGTGCTCCGGCCCGCCCCGGCCGACCACGACTGGACGGCCGACCCGGGCCTGACCCGGATGACGTCCCTGCTGGAGACGAAGACGGTCTGGCACCCCAAGGGGGTCTAGCTTGTGGGGTTTCCGGGGGAGCCCACCCGCTCCGGGCGGTCAGGCTTGATCCCTCCGCGGGCGGGCTCCCCCGGAAACCCGTCGTGAGCCGGGTTCGCGTGGGTGGTCAGCTCAGGGGTGCTGCCCCGGGAGGGCGGTCTACTACCGGGGGTAGGATTGGCTCGTGACTCGGCTGGGGGATCTTGAGCGTGCGGTGATGGACGTGCTGTGGGACAGGGTCCCAGCCACGTCGGACGGGGTGACCGTGCGCGAGGTCGCCGACGCGCTCGACGGCCGCGAGCTGGCCTACACGACGGTCATGACCGTGTTGGACCGGCTCGCCGGCAAGGGCATGGTGCAGCGGCAGCGCGAGGGGCGGGCCTGGCGGTACCGGGCCGCGGCCAGCCGCGAGGCCCACATCGCCCAGCTCATGCTCGACGCCCTGGACCTGGGCGGCAGCCGGGACGCGGCGCTGGTGCGCTTCGCCCGCTCCGTGAGCGGGACCGAGGCCGACGTGCTGCGGGCCGCCCTGACCGACGAGGCGACGGACCGGTAGGGCGGCCGCCATGGCGTACGCCGTGCACTTCGCCGCCACCGTCCTGGCCTGCTACCTGACGGCCCAGGTCCTCGCGTCCTCCACCTGGACGTGGCGCGCCCCCCGGGTGGCGATCGTCTGCTGGCAGGCGGTCGGGCTGGCGCTCGGCCTGTCCGCGATGGGCCTGCCGATGGCGCTCGGCCTGCTCGCGTACGACCGGCCGACCGGCGGCGCCCTGCTCGCCCTCGCCACCGACCTGGCCCACGGCACCCTTCCGGCCGGCCTCGGGGAGGTCCACCTCGGGCTGGTCGGCGTCGGCTTCGGGATCGGGGCGGTGCTGCTCACCACGACGGTACGCAGCGTCCACGCGACGGTCCGGGCCCAGCGGCGGCACCGGGACCTGCTCGCCCTCGTCGCCCGGCGGGATCCCGCCGTCCCGGGGGCGCTGGTGCTCGACCACCCGAGCGCGGCGGCGTACTGCCTGCCGGGAGTGAAGCCGCGGGTGGTGGTCAGCGCGGGTGCGCTCGACCTGCTCGACCGGGCCGAGCTGGAGGCGGTGCTGACCCACGAGCGGGCGCACGCCCAGGAGCGCCACGACCTCGTGCTGCTGCCGTTCACGGCGCTGCGCCGGGCGCTGCCGTGGTTCCGCTGGGTGCGGGACGCGCACGAGCGGGTCGCCCTGCTGGTCGAGATGCGCGCCGACGACAAGGCCCGCGAACTGCACGCCGAGGCGCCGCTGGCGGGCGCGCTGCGGCGGTTCGCCGCGGCCGGCCACCGGATCACCCCGGCCGGCGCGCTCGGCGTGGGCGACCGGGACCTGGACGTCCGGGTCCAGCGGCTGCTGGTCGCCGACCGGCCGCCCCGCCTGCTGGGGGCCGCCGCGCTGGCGGTGGCGACGACCCTGGTCGCGCTGCCGATCTCCCTCTTCCTGAGCTGAGTTCCGCCCGCGCCTGACCCACGACCCGATCCCAAGCTCAGCCACCCGGAAGTTAGCCACCGGACCCGGGCGAGCCAATAGGTAGAAAGCCTACGTGTAGGCTGACTATGACAAGCGAGCCAACTCCTGGAGGGCGGCCATGGATCCCCTGCTCCTCGCCCGGCTACAGTTCGCCACCACCACCTCGGTGCACTTCCTGTTCGTCGTCGTCACGCTCGGGCTGGTCACCCTGCTGGTCGGGCTCCAGACCGCCTGGGTGGTCACCGGCAACCCGGCGTACGAGCGGCTGACCCGATTCTGGGGTCTGCTCTATGTGATCAACTACGGGCAGTTCCAGTTCGGGGTCAACTACCCGCCCATGAATGGGCGGGTTTGCGGATCACTGTCCTCGCTGGCTGCGAGGCTAGGCCGCGTGCGGGCGGTTGACTGCGCCCCAGCTCGCGACGCCACGTGAGGCGATGTTGCGAGCCGCGTTGTGGTCGGCGTGGGCAACGACCCCGCACGACCGACAGTGGAAAGTTTCCTGGTTGGGCCGGTTCCGTTTGTCCCGATGCCCGCAAGCCGCGCAGGTTTGGGAGGTGTACCGCGGGTCGACCTCGACCAGCGGTACACCCGCGCGGCGTGCCTTGTAGATCAGGAACGCGCCGAGTTGGTGGAACGCCCACGAGTGCAGCGTGACCCGTTGGGGCTTCCTCAGCCGGACCCGGTCGCGGATCCCCGTCAGTTTCTCGACGGCAATTCCGCGGCCGGTGCGTGCAGCCTCGGTCACGATGCTTTTAGCGATGGCGTGGTTGATGTTCGCGGTGTGCCGCGTTTCCTTCCGGCGGCGATGGTAGGCGTGCCGGCGCAGGTCGTAGTTGCGGTAGCAGTCGATCTCCCGCGCGATCACCGCGACGTCGGATGCTGCGGCATTGCAGGCGCGCAGGGTCGCCTCCAGCGCCGCCGCCTGCTCGGGCGTCGGCAGGAGCTTCACCTGCACCACCAACTTCACACCCTCATTGTGTCATTTGGTCCATGTCACCACGATGGACCCCACACCCGGACATTCGCCGAGGACTCTCGGAGGGGGAACTGCTTCCCGGCTTCTACCCCGTTGTCGTCGCCGCGCTGGTCGGGGTGATCGCGGTGACCGCCGGCGTGCAGCTGCGCGGCCGCCCGGCCGCCGCGTCGGCGCGCGCCGGCTGGGACAGCGTGGTCGTCGCCGGCAGCCTGCTCGCCGCGCTCGGCTGGGGTGCGCTGCTCGCCGGCCTGCTCCAGGGCGTGCCGCTGACCGCCGCCGGCCAGGTGGCGGGGGTCGGGCACGTGGTCACCCCGTTCGTGGCCGCCGGCGGGCTCGCCATGGCGGCCCTGGTGGCCGTGCACGGTGCGACCTTCCTCACGCTCCGGCTGCCGACCGCCGACGCCGCCGTGCTCGGGCGTACCGCCCGCCGGCTGGTGCCGGTGGCGCTCGCCGCGGTCGCCCTGGCCGCCGTCGCGGGCGCGCTCTCCGCCGGGGTACGCGCCGCGGCGCAGCGCCCGATGTTCGCCGTACTGCTGCCGTTCGCGCTGTTCGCGGCGCTGCTGGCGGCCCGGGCCGCGCTCGCCCGGCGGCGGCCGGGCCTGGCCTTCGCGGCCACCGGCGCGGCGCTGGCCCTGCCCGTGGCGGCGGTCGGCGCCACGCTGTGGCCGTACGCGCTGGTCTCCACCGTCGACCCGGGCGCCTCGCTGGCCGTGGCCGACGCGGCGGCCAGCCGGCCGACCCTGTCCCTGCTGGGCTGGCTCACGGTGCCCCTTCTGCCGGCCCTATTAGGCTTTCAGGCGATGTGCTGGTGGGTGTTCCGGGGACGGACCGACGGCAGGGCACCGGTGTACTGGTGAACCGCCGCCCCTTCGACCCGCGTCTGCTGCGCCGGGTCCCCGCGGCCCGGCGCGACCTCGCCGTGCTCGCGGTCCTCGGCGGGCTGACGGCGCTGCTGGTCGTGGGGCAGGCCACCGCGCTGGCCACGCTGCTCGCCACCGCGATCCACGGCCGGCTGGACCGGCCGGCGCTGGCCGGCTTCCTGGCCGCCGTCGCCGGTCGGGCGCTGGTCGCCTGGGCCCAGGGCACGGTGGCGGCGCGGGCGGCCGCGACCGTGAAGGCGACGCTGCGCCGGGACCTGCTGGCCGCCGTCGGCCGGCGCGGGCCCGCCTGGGTCGCGGGGCAGCGGGCCGGGCAGCTCGCCACCCTCGCCGGGCGCGGGCTGGACGCGCTGGACGCCTACTTCACCGGGTACCTGCCGCAGCTCGTGCTCAGCGTCACCGTGCCGCTGGCCGTGCTCGCCCGGATCGCGCTCGCCGACTGGGGCTCGGCGGTGATCATCGCGCTGACCCTGCCGCTGATCCCGGTCTTCGGTGCGCTGCTCGGCTGGCAGGCGCAGGCCGCCACCGAGCGCCAGTGGCGCCGGCTGTCGCTGCTCGGCGGCCACTTCCTCGACATGGTGGCCGGGCTGCCCACCCTGCGCGCGTTCGGCCGGGCCCGGAGCCAGGTCGAGGTGGTGCGCCGGATGGCCGACGGGCACCGGGCCGCCACCATGCGTACGCTGCGCATCGCGTTCCTGTCCGCCCTGGTCCTGGAACTGGTCGCCACCCTGTCGGTGGCGCTGGTGGCGGTGCCGGTGGGCATCCGCCTGCTCGGCGGCGGGCTCACCCTGTCCACCGCGCTGCTGGTGCTGCTGCTCACGCCGGAGGCGTACCTGCCGCTGCGGGCGGCCGGCAGCCGGTTCCACGCCAGCATGGAGGGGCTGACCGCGCTGGACGAGGCGTTCACCCTCTCCGCCGCCGGTCCGGCCGCCGCCCGGGCCGCCGGGCCCCGACCGACTCCCGACGGGCGGGGCGAGATCCGGTTCGAGGGCGTGACCGTCGCGTACGAGCGGACCGTGGCGCTGCGGGACGTGTCGCTGACGATCCGGCCCGGGGAGCGGGTCGCGATCGTCGGGCCGAGCGGGGCCGGCAAGAGCACCCTGCTCAACCTGCTGCTCGGGTTCGTCGCCCCGACCGAGGGCCGGGTGACCGTGGGCGGCGTCGACCTGGCCGGGGCCGACCCGGACGCGTGGCGGCGCCAGCTGGCCTGGGTGCCGCAGCGGGCCCACCTGTTCGCCGCGACGCTGGCCGACAACATCCGGCTCGGGGCCCCGGACACCCCGGACGACGCCCTCGCCCCGGCGGTCTCCGCCGCCGCGCTGGACGAGGTGGTCGCCGCCCTGCCCGACGGGCTCGGCACGGTGCTCGGCGAACGCGGCCACGGCCTGTCCAGCGGCCAGCGGCAGCGGGTCGCGCTGGCGCGGGCGTTCCTCCGGGACGCCCCCGTCGTGCTGCTCGACGAGCCCACCGCCCGGCTGGACAGCGCCAGCGAGGCCCTGGTGCTGGCCGCCACCCGCCGGCTCGTGGCCGGGCGTACCGCCCTGCTGGTGGCGCACCGGCCGGCCCTGCTGGAGGACGCCGACCGGATCCTGCGGGTCGAGGACGGCCGCGTGACCGAGCTGACCCCGGCCCCGGCCGAGGAGGTCGCCCCGTGAGTTCGGCCGAACGGGACGTGCTCCGGCTCGCCCGGCCGTACCTGGGCCGGCTGCTCGGAGCGGGGCTGCTCGCCGCCGCCACGGAGCTCGCCGGGCTGGCCCTGCTGGCCACCGCCACCTGGCTGCTGATGAGCGCCGCCGGCCGCCCGCCGCTGGACCGGCTCACCGTGGCCATCGTCGCCGTCCGGGCGCTGGCGATCGGCCGGGGCGTGTTCCGCTACACCGAGCGCCTGGCCGGCCACGACGCCGTGCTGCGGATGGTCACGGACGTCCGGGCGCGGGTCTTCGCCACCCTTGCCGGCCGGCGCGACGCGGCCCGGCAGCGCTCCGGGGACGCGCTGAGTCGGCTGGTCTCCGACGTGGAGGCGGTCCAGGACCTGCTGCTCCGGGTGCTGGTGCCGGGAGCGGCCGCCGCGCTGGTCAGCGTGCTGGCGGTGGCGGGGGCTGCGGCCGTCTCCCCGGCGGCGGCCGGGGTGCTCGCGGTGGGGCTGCTCGTCGCCGGGGTCGGGTTGCCGCTGGCGGCCACCGCGCTGACCCGCCGCGCGGCCGACGAGGTCGCCCCGCTGCGCGGCGCGCTCGCCGCCGACGCGGTCGACCTGACCCACGGCGCCGCCGACCTGGCCGCCTTCGGCGCCACCGGGTACGCGCTGGACGCCGCCGCCGGGCGGGCCCGCCGGCTGGCCCGGCTGGAGCGCCGGCTCGCCGCGACGGGCTTCGCGGTCGACGCGGCCGGGGTGCTGGTCGCCGGGGCGACCGCCGGGGCGGTCGTGGTCACCGCGCTGCGCGCGGGCGTCGGCGGGGTGCTGGTCGGGGTGCTGGCGGTCGGCACGCTGGCCGCCGTCGAGGTGGCGCTGGCCCTGGTCGGGGCCGCCCGGCAGCGGGCCGGGCTGCGGGCCGGGCTGGCCCGGGTCGCCGCCCTGCTGGCCGGCCCGGAGGCCGACCGACCCGCGGCGGCGCCCGCCGCCACGCTCGCGGACACCCCGCACGACGTGCGCTTCGAGCGGGTCACCGTCCGCTACCGGGCGGAGGCCGCGCCCGCGCTGGACGGGTTCACCCTGGACCTTCCGGCCGGCCGCAGGGTCGCCGTGGTCGGGCCGAGCGGGGCCGGCAAGAGCACCCTCGCCGCCGTCCTCACCGGCACGGTGCGCCCCGAGAGCGGGCGGGTCGCCCTGGACGGGGTGGACCTGTCGGCGTACCCGCCCGAGGAACTGCCGCGGGCCGTCGGCGGGCTGCTCGCCGAGGCGTACGTCTTCCACGCCACGGTGCGGGAGAACCTGCTGCTCGGCCGGCCCGGCGCCGGCGAGGCGGAGCTGGCCGCGGCGACCCGGGCGGCCGGCCTGCTGGACTGGGTGCGCGCCCAGCCCGCCGGCTGGGGCACGGTGGTCGGCGAGGAGGGCGGCCAGCTCTCCGGCGGCCAGCGGCAGCGCCTCGCGCTGGCCCGGGCGCTGCTCGCCGCGCCCCGGGTGCTCGTCCTGGACGAGCCGACCGAGGGGCTGGACCCGGCCGCCGCCGACGCGGTGCTCGCCTCGGCGCTGGCCGCCACCCCGGCCGGGCACTCCGTGCTGCTGATCAGCCACCGGCTCAGCGGGCTGGCCGGCCTCGACGAGATCGTGGTGCTCGACGCCGGGCGGGTGGTGCAGCGCGGCCGGCACGCCGAGCTGGTCGCGACGCCGGGCTGGTACCGGGACCAGTGGCTGCTGCAGGAGGCGGCCGAGCGCGGGTACCTGGCCCTGGCCCCCGCCCCTGAGCCGGGACTGGGGGAATCCCCCCGACGCGCCGGCCGCCGAGGCGTGGCAGGCTCGCCCCATGGGCCGCTGCGACGTCGTACGCGTGGAGGACCGGCTGCGCGAGCTGGACGACCGGCTGCGCGGCCCCGTCCGGCTGAAGGCCGACCTGCTGACCGAGGCCCGGCACGCGTTGCAGGACGCCGTCGAGGCGTACCGGGACGGGGGCCTGTCGGCGGCGGAGGCCGAGCGGCGGGCGGTGGCCGAGTTCGGCGACCCTGCCGGCCTCGCCCCGGCCTACCAGGCGGAGCTGGCGGCCGGCTCGCTGCGCGGCCTGGCGCTGCGGGTGCTCGCGGTCGCCGGCGTGCTGGTGGTCGCGGGCGACCTGACCTGGCAGGGGTCGAGCTGGAGCGGTGCCGGCCCGCGCCCGCCCGCCGGGTATCTGCTGCTGTCCGGGTCGCTCGACGCGGTCTGGCTGGCGACCGCCGTGCTCGCGGTGGCCGGGCTGCTGGTGGTGGCCGCCTCGGCCCGGTCGGCGCACCCCGCCCTGCCCCGGCTCGCCCGGCTGGTCGGGCTCGGCCTGACGGCGGCGCCGGTGCTGGGCGCGCTCGCCGGCGCGGCCCTGTACGCGTGGTCGCTCGGCCTGTGGGAGGCGGCCCTCACCTGGCCGCCGATGATCGTCGGCGGGGTCGCGACCACCGCCGCCTTCCTGTGGATCGCCCGAGCGGCCCGGTCCTGGCTGCTCGCGGCCCGGTGACGGGCCGCGCGGAGGGCCCGGCCGGCGCGGTGGGCGGGTCAGGCCGGGGAGGCCGGGCTGTCGCCGAGGAAGCGACCGACGGTCGCGCTGAACTCGCGCCAGCCGGCCCGCTCGCCGGCCAGCGCGCGGCGCCCCGAGTCGGTCAGCTCGTACGTCCGCCGTTCCCGGCCGTTGACGGTGCTCCAACTGCTGGCCACGTGCCCGGCCCGTTCCAGCCGGCGCAGCGCCGGGTAGATCGTCCCGGTGGGCAGGTCGAGGTTGCCCTCGCTGCGGGCGCGCAGCGCCTCGATGATGGCGTAGCCGTGCAGCGCACCGCGCTCCAGCACCGCGAGCAGCAGCGCGTCGAGGTGTCCGTGCAGCGCCTGG
The DNA here is from genome assembly GCF_007830265.1 of Micromonospora olivasterospora. Taxonomy (NCBI): domain Bacteria; kingdom Bacillati; phylum Actinomycetota; class Actinomycetes; order Micromonosporales; family Micromonosporaceae; genus Micromonospora; species Micromonospora olivasterospora. The sequence continues at coordinate 3,555,761 of NZ_VLKE01000001.1, read as the reverse complement.
GCCTTCATGCGTAGCAACGCTACTTGTCCATCCGCCGGACCGCCACCGGGGTGGGGGCTCCGGCCGGCCGGGGCCGCCCACTAGGGTATGTGCCCAGAGTCACTCGGCGGCCGGACGCCGCCGGGTGGGCAGCCCGAAGCACACGGAGGTCAGCGTGGCCCGCCAGTCGCCCCAACGGCCCGACGCCGACGAGCCCGAGCTCGACGACACCGACGCCGCTCTCGCAGAGGACGCCGACGCCACCGTCGACGAGGACGCCGACCGCCCGGCGGAGCGGAACGTCGACCGCTCGCTCTGGGACGAACTGCGGATCGACCCGGTGGAGATCGCCCTGCCCGCCGGCACCGGCTTCACGCTGCGGGCCTACCGGCCGGCGCGGGAGCTGACCCCCACCGACGTCACCGAGCGGGACCAGGACGATCCCTTCCTCGCCCGCCGCCAGGTGGTCGAGGTGGAGGACGACGACGAGGTCGTGATCCTCGACGAGGAGGTGGCCGCCGATTTCGCCGAGGCCGACGAGGAGGAGGCCGAGGCGAAGCCCCGCCGCCGGGACGCCGAGGCCGACACCGAGGCCGCCGAGACGGAGGAGGACGAGGCGGCCGAGGAGGAGGACGAGGAGGAGTCGGGCGACGAGGAGGTGCCGGTCTTCCTCAGCCACCGGGGCCATCTGCTGCTGTTCAAGTCGCCTGAGTCGCTGGTCAGTTTCGTCCGGTCCGGCGCACCCAACGACATGGCTCAGCTGGACAGCTGGAATGAACTGTCCGAACGGGTGGAGCCGGCCGACATCGCTCCGCTCGACGAGGACACGTACGAGCTGGACCTGGTCGTGGAGAACCTGCGCGGCGGGCACGACACCTGGGACCCGACCCTGCTCATCGAGGCCGGCGAGGTGGCCCGGGACATCGCGTACGCGCTGCGCATGCCCGCGGTGCTGGACATGCTCTCCGCGGGGTCCAGTCTGGACGATCTGGACGAGGCGCTGCGCGCCTCGGTCAACGGCGGGGTCGGCGGATTCTTCGGCCGGCGGCGGCTGAAGAAAATCGGCGCGCAGACCGCGAGCCTCGGTTGGCGCACGATTGTCGGCAAGATCTCTGCGGTCGTGGACTGGCGCGACTGACGCGTTCCAGGGAGCATCAGTCTCTGGCAGAGAAAGACCTCAGTCCCGGGAGGAGGACGACGCCGTGGCGCTCGTGCGCGTGTACTGCGGTCTGGCCTCGGCGGATCCGGCCGACCGACCGGCCTCGGCCGGTTCGACGCTGACGTCCGCTGTGGTCGACGACGCAGGCCGACTGCTCCATGTCTGCGAGATCGGCGACGACCCGGCCGGCTACGCCCAGCTGGTCGCGCTGCTCGTGGAGCGGTCGGGCGGGCCGAGCGGCGCCGCGATCGCCGCCGACAGCGACGACCACACGGTCACCTCGCTGCTCAGCGCCGCCGGTCGTCCGCTGGCCATCGCCGACGACGACTCGGTGGACGACCTCGCCGAGCGCTTCGCCGACGACGAGTCGGCGGACGAGATCCAGTCCCCGCCGGCCGAGCGGCGGGCGGTCGGGCTGGCCCGGGCTCTGCAGGCCGGCGCGCTCTCCGCCGTCACCCTGCCCGCCCCCCGGGACCTCGCCGGCTACAAGCAGGTCCTCGCGGCGCACGCCGCGCTCGCCAGCGGCCGGCACTCCGCCGCCGTGGCGCTGCGCGAGGTGCTGCGCGAGGTCTACCCGGCCGCGCTGCGGGCGTACCCCGACCCGGCCGAGCCGGTCGCGCTCGCCGTACTGGACGCCCTGCCCGAGCCCGGCATGCTCGGCGGCACGGTCGCCCGGGGCCGGGAGGTGTCGGTGGCGGCGGACGCCATCGCCGCCCACCTGGCCGCCGACGGTGTCGCCAACGCCGACGTGATCAACGAAGCCGTGACCGCGCTGCGGGTGGCCATCTCGGAGACCCCACGCCGGGCGGCGGTCAGCCGCGCGCTCACCTCGGCCGTGGCCGAGACGGTCCGCCAGGCCGTCGCCTCGGTACGGGCCTGCGACGCGGCCTGTGAGGCGCTCGTCGGCGCCCTGAGCACCCGCGTCACCACTCCCGCTCCCACGCCCGGCCGCCGTGCCGAGCCGGGCGGCGAGCGGCCGGGCCTCACCGGCGGCACCAGCAGCGGCCTGCGCACGATCCGGCCCACCCCGCCCGAGCAGGGGCCGATGGGCGGCCGGCGCAACCAGGACCCGGCCCCGGTCGGCGGCCGGCGCAGCCGGGCCGAGCCGGTCTCCGGCGGCAACCCGCCCGCGCCGCCCCGGCCGCTCGGCCCACCGCCGGTCGCGCCGGAGCCCGTGGCGCCGCCGCCGGTCGCCCCGCGCCCGATGGCCCCGGCCGCCTCGGCCGCCCCGCCGGTGTCCGCCCCGCCGTCCGCCGAGCCGCGGTCCACGGTGGACGCCCCGACCAACCGCCCGGTCTCCGCACCGCCGCCCCCGCCGCCAGGCATCACGCCCATCGCCCCGGCGCAGCGGGAACGCTCCGTGCCGCCGGCCGAGGTGGGCGAGCCGTTCCGGCCCACCCTCACGACGGCGGCGATCCAGAGCGCCCGCGCCGAACGGCAGCGCACCGTGATCCCGCCCCGACCCAAGACGACCGGCGACGCCGGCCGCCCGCCCACCGGGGGGTTCAGCGCCACCGACCTGAGCGTGCCGGTGCCGAGCCCCCGCCCCGGCACGGAGTCCGCACCCCCGGGCTCGCGGGCGAACTGGCCGCTGGTCAACAACGCCGACGATCTCGCCGACACCGCCGCCGCCGAGGCGGCAGCCCGGCCCTTCGGGGAGCAGGGCCCGCGGCAGATCGACGCGCCGACCCAACCGGGCACGGGCGAGAGCCGCGTCACCCCGCCCTGGCTCGCCGACGACCTGCCGCAGGAGCCACCCATGCTGCGGCTGGTCGAGCCGCCGCCGTTGGCCGACCGGGCGCTGCGTGAGGGTCCGAGCCTGTCGGGCGTCCCGGTGGAGAACCCGCCGCTGCGACTGGTCGACCCCGGAGCAGCCCGCCGGCCCGAGCCGGAGCCGGAGCGTCCCGCCATGGAGCAGCGGCCGGCGCCTCCCGCCCCGGTGGAACGGCGCACCCCGCCGGTGTCCGACGAGGGCGACGGGGACCTGCTGATCTTCGCCTCGATCAAGTCAGCCTGGTTCGTCGGTCCGAGCGACGAGACCGAGCTGGACTGGTCGAGCACCGCGGACAGCGGGTGGCAGGCCGCCGAGCAGGCTGCCCGCCCGGCGGTGGGCGCCGAGACCAAGGCGGGGCTGCCCAAGCGGGTCCCGCAGGCCAACCTGGTGCCCGGCTCGCCGCTGCGCGAGGAGCGTCCGCTGCGGATCATCCGCGACGCGGCCAGTCTGGCCGAGAACACCACCGGCTACTTCCGCGGCTGGCGCCGGGGGCAGGAGATCGGCGGGTTCGCGGTCGGTGGGCGCCCCGGGCGGGAGGCGGCCGGCGGCTGGGACTTCACCCGGGACACCGGCGATCGCGACGACGACCGGGAGTACGAGTACCGTTCCGCCGGCTACCGTTCCTGACCGCTCCGCCGACCGCCGGCCTGTGTGACTCGAGGTCGGCGACATGGGGGTGTCCGAGCCCACGGGATGCCGCCATGTCGCCGACACCGCGTGGATAACCCGCGGACGGGTCCGGTGGCCCGGCTCGCTGCCAGGCCACCGGAACCCGTCCGCCGGTACGGCTCAGGCCGGCGCGACGGCCCGCGAGCGGCGCATGGTCAGCACGTACTCGACCAGCGAGATCAGCACGTGCTTGGTCGACTCCCGGTTGCGGGCGTCGCAGGGCACGACCGGGATCTCCGGGGAGATCGCCAGCGCGTCCCGGACGTCCTGCGGGTCGTGGTACTGCATCCCGTCGAAGCAGTTGATGGCCACCAGGTACGGCAGCCGTCGGTGCTCGAAGAAGTCGATGGCCGCGAAGCAGTCGGCCAGCCGCCGGGTGTCGACCAGCACCACCGCGCCGATGGCGCCCCGGACCAGTTCGTCCCACATGAACCAGAACCGCGTCTGGCCGGGGGTGCCGAACAGGTACAGGATCAGATCCCGGTCGATGGTGATCCGGCCGAAGTCCATGGCCACCGTGGTCGTCGCCTTGCCCGGCACCTGCCGGGTGTCGTCGACGCCCACGCCGGCCGAGGTCATGATGGCCTCGGTTGTCAGCGGCGTGATCTCCGAAACCGAGCCGACCAGCGTCGTCTTGCCGACGCCGAACCCACCGGCGATAACGATCTTCGCCGACGTCACCCGCCCGCTCGGGGCGGGCAGGCGGTGCGACATGTCAGAGCCTGCGAAGTCCACTCAGCACCCTCTCCAGCAGTTCAGTGCCCACCGCGTCGTCGGAGTCGTCCAGGATGGTCGGCTCGTGCACCGCGACCAGGCCGTCCGTCGCCATGTCGGCGATGAGCACCCGGGCCACGCCGAGTGGGAGCTGCATCCGCGCCGCGATCTCGGCGAGCGACTGCACGCGTCCGTCACACAACGCGGCGATGTACTGGTGCTCGCGGCCCTGGCCGCCGTTGCCACTGGCAGCGGCCCGGCCGCGCACCGTCGTCTCGACGAGCGCCTCCAGCGCGATGTCCAGCCGGGGTCGGGTACGACCACGGGTGACGGCGTACGGACGGACCAACGCCCCGGTCGGCTCGTCACGATCGACCATGTCGCCGCTCACCTCCCTCGTGCCCGACACCGGCTGACCCCGGCGGTTCCCGTCGTTGTTGTCGTTGCTGCTTCGCCTGACCCACCGGCCAGCGCGCGGGTCAGCCCATCATCCCCACAGCCGTACGCGGCTGCGGGGTCAACGCGTCGCCCACCCGGTCGACCAGGAGGGCCATCTCGTACCCCACCTGCCCGACGTCGCAGCTGCGGGCGGCGAGCACGGCGAAGGAGGAGCCGTCCGAGATGGACATCAGGAACAGGAAGCCATCGTCCATCTCGACGACGGTCTGCAGCACCGCGCCGCCCTCGAAGCAGCGGGCCGCGCCCTGGGTGAGACTGACCAGCCCGGACGCGATGGCGGCAAGCTGGTCGGCCCGGTCCCGCGGGAGGTCCCGTGACGCCGCGAGGAGCAGGCCGTCCGCGGAGACGGCGACCGCATGCGCGACACCGGGCACCCGGTCGGCGAAGTTGGCCAGCAGCCAACCGAGATCCTGCGTACTTGTCATCCTTGTTGCTCCTTCTGCCCGCTCCCGGCCACCGGCCCTGAGCCAGACTGCGAGGATTGCTGCCCTCCCGGAGTCGCCTCCGGGTTGGTCGGGTTGCCGTCGGGCTGACTGCGCCCACGCTGCACGCCTCGATGGTATGCGGAGAGCAGACCGCGGACGGCCTCCGGCGTACGACGCTGGACCGACCTGGTCGGCTTCTCGATACCGCCCGGCACGAGCTGGGCCATCGGCACCCGCTTCGGCAGGCCCTTGCGGGTGGTCTCCGCCACGGGCACCTCGGTCGCCGCCGAGGCGGCCCGCCACCCGTCGTCGGCCGCGGTCTCCCAGCCGGGTCGCTGCGGGGACCGCCGGCCGGCCATGGCCTCGGCCTGCCCGGGGTGGGGCCCGTCGTCGCCGGAGATTCCTCCGGCTGTCGGTGTTTCTGCCATCGGTGCGTTACCTGTCGTGCCGGGTGCTGGTGTCTGTACGGCCCGCCCGGTGGCGTCGACCGCGGAGAACTGCTGGGTCGCCGCCGCGTTCGGCGCCGGGGCCTGCGGGGTGCCGGCCGCCTCGTCGGGGGCCGGTCGGCGGGTGCGGAACCAGGCCGACTCGAGCTCCCGGAAGATCGGCAGCTCCATCGTCTCGTCCGCGTACCGCTGCGGGGGCTGCTGCGCCTTCGGGGCGCGGGCCGGGTCGGCGCGGGTGGGGCGACCGGTGCCGGCGCGGCCGACACGTCGGTACGCGGCACACGCGGCAACTCGGTGGTCATGTCCAGGGCGGCGGCGAGGCGCTCGGGCACCGGCGGGGTGGCCGGCTCCCGCTCCGGCGCGGCCACCGGCGGCCATGCCGGCGGCGGCTGGGCCGACGACGCCGGCCGGGTGGGCAGCGGCTGGCCGGAGACCGGTGCCGCCGAGCCCGGCTGAGCCGGGTACGGCTGAGCCGGGTACGGCTGAGCCGGGTACGGCTGAGCCGAGACGGGCTGCGCGGAATACGCCTGAGCCGAGTACGGCTGCGCGGAGTACGGCTGGTCCGAGTACGGCTGCGCGGAGTACGGCTGACCCGAGTACGGCTGGGCCGAAACCGGGTGACCGGAGACGGGCTGGCCCGAGACCGGGGAGGCGGAGACCGGGATGCCGGAGACCGGCGGCAACGGTGGCGCGGAGACCGGCGGCGACGCCCAGCCCCGGGTCTCCGGGCTGCTGGGCAGCTGCCGCGGGATGACCGGCTGCGTGCCCGGGTCGCCGCCGCCACGCCGCTGCGGCAGCGGGTCGCCCGGCTGGCCGTGATCGGGCCGCGGGGCGTACGCGTCGCCGCCGGTGGCCCCCGTCAGGTCGGACCAGGCCGGCAGCGACGGCGCGGAGCCGGCCGAGGCGAGCGAGCCGTGGCCGTTGCGCGGGGCCGGGTCGAACGCCCGGCCGCCCAGGGTGACCTGGTTACCGGAGTGTCCGGGCCGGGACGTCGAGCTGTTGCCGAAGGCCGCGAACGCGCCCAGGGTCGGGGCCCCGCCGGGCTGCGGGCCGGACGCGGGCAGCGCCGCCGCCTGCTGAACCCGGCCGGACAGCGCCCGGGGCACCAGCACGGCGGTGGGCAGCGTCACTTCGGCGACGATGCCCCGGTCGGTGCCGGGGCGCAGCTCGACCTTCACGCCGTGCCGGGACGCCAGCCGGGCGACCACGACCAGACCCATCATCCGGGAGACGGCGACGTCCACCTGCGGCGGCGTGGCCAGGCGCTCGTTGAGCTCCGCCAGTTGCTCGGCGCTGATGCCGATGCCCCGGTCCTCCACGTAGAGCGAGGCGCGGTCGCCGACCCGCCGGGCCTCCACCATGACCTGGGAGTCGGGCGGGGAGAAGGCCGTGGCGTTGTCGAACAGCTCGGCGACCAGGTGGACCAGGTCGTTGACCGCGTGCGCGGCGACCTCGATGTCCCGGTCGATCACGCCGAACTCGATCCGGGTGTAGTGCTCGACCTCGGACTGGGCGGCCCGGAGCACGTCGAGCAGCGCCGCCGGCTCACGCTGCACGCGGGTCGAGTCGGCACCGGCGAGGACCAGCAGGTTCTCGTCGTTGCGGCGCATCCGGGTCGCCAGGTGGTCGAGCTGGAACAGCTCGGCCAGCCGGTCCGGATCCTCCTCGCCGCGCTCCAGCCGGTCGAGGTGGCCGATCAGCCGGTCGACCAGGATCTGCGAACGGCGGGCCAGGTTGACGAACATGGTCGCGACGGAGGCGCGCAGCGCGGCCTGCTCGGCCGCCGTCCGTACCGCCTCCAGGTGGACCGCGTTGAACGCCTCGGTCACCTGGCCGAACTCGTCCCTGCTGCGCACCGGCAGCGGCTCGGCGATCTGGTTGGCCAACTGGACCGGGGAAGGCTGGTTGGAGACCTGCGGGTCGCGCAGCCGGGCGACGGCCTGCGGCAGGCCGTACTGGGCGATGTTGAACGCGCCCTCGCGCAGGTCGCGCAGCGAGCGGGCCATGGACCGGGCGACCAGGTACGCGAACAGGATCGCCAGCAGCAGCATGCTGAGCAGCAGGCCGGTCTGGAGGAACACCGTCGTCTGCACGTCGGAGCGGATCCGGTCGGCCTGGCGGACCACGTCGCCGTCCAGCTTGGCCTCGACCGTACGGATCAGCTTGGCGTTGGCCACCATGGCCGCGTCCCACTGGTCCGGGCCGAACGGGGCGTTGGCCATGCTGCCGTCGATGTTGCCGTCGATCCAGCCGGTGTAGTTCTGGGCCTCGCGCCGGTCGCCGCCGGCCACCGTCTGGTCGTGCAGGTCCGCCTCGGCCTCGTTGGCGACTGCCTTGAAGCTCTGCAGGGCCTGCTGCTGGCCGGTGCCGCTGGCGATGTAGTCGGTGCGCAGGACCGGGGTCAGCTCGCGCTGGATCAGCGCCCGGTGTACCACGACCCGGCGGACCGAGAGGTATTCCTTCTCCCGGGCCACGGCGGCGGCGGCCCGCATCCGGTCGCTCAGGTCGTTGTCACCGGCGAGCTGGGTGGCGGAGTCGCGGACCGCGAGCAGGTCGTTGATCAGGCCCTCGTACGCCTGCATCGCGTCGATGATCTTCAGCTTGCCGTTGAAGACCTGGCTGCGCGTGCCGGGCAGGTCCGTCAGGTTCTGGTCGATCCCGTCGAGCAGGCTCTCCAGGCTGCCCGGGAGGCGGTCGAGCTCGGCGCGTTGCCGCAGGTAGGGCGCCTTGTCCTGGTCGACCCGGGTGTTCACCCGGTTGTACGCCTCCTGGTACTGCTCGCGGGCCTGCCCGGCGGAAGAGCCCAGCAGCAGCACGGCCGAGGTGCGCTCGTCCTGGAGGCTGTTGACCAGATCACCGGAGTAGTCGACGAGGCTGGCCAGGCCGCCGGAGCGGTCGGCGTCACCGAGCGTGTTGAGGTTGTCCACGAGACCGCTGGTGCCCACCACGACCGTGGCGATGGTCGGCACGATCATGATGAGACCGAGCTTCGACCAGATCGGCATGTCGCGGAGCCGGCCCGCCGGCCGACGCAGTCGCGACAGGAAGGAGCCCGCCGTCTTCGGCCGTTTGCTCACGTCACCGCCCTCGCGATCTCAGCGTCCGCGCGTTGCCCCGGGCAACGCTCAGCGGCCGACCCCACGGGTCGGACCTCCGAGATTCCATCACGCCGCCATGCAAAGAGAAAGCCCAGGCTGACCGTCACGGACGGTGTGATGAGATGTTGATGCAATTTGCTCGCAATCAGTCTGGCCGGAGTCGCTGACAGTAATGGATCACCCGCATCTCGTCGTCCTCCTCGCCGGCCCCTCCGGCTCCGGTAAGTCGTACCTCGCCCAGCGGACCGGCCTGCCCGTTCTCTGCCTCGACGACTTCTACAAGGACGGCGACGACCCTTCGTTGCCGCGCCGCGACGGCATGGTCGACTGGGACTCTCCGCAGTCGTGGGACGCCGAGACGGCCGTGGAATCGATTGCCCGACTGGCCAGGGACGGCAAGGCCGAAGTGCCGGTTTACGCGATCGGCGCGGACCGCCGGGTGACCACCCGGCCATTCGACGTGGCCGGATCGCCACTTTTCGTCGCCGAGGGAATCTTCGCCGCGGAGATCGTGGAGGAGTGCCGGCGCCGGGGCGTGCTCGCGGGTGCGTACGCGCTGCGCCGCCCACGCCACGCCACGTTCCTGCGGCGGCTCGCCCGCGACCTGGCCGAACAGCGACGCCCCTGATCAGCCGAGCAGCTTGGCGTACGCCGGCTTGATCACCTCGTCGATGATCTGCAGCCGCTCGTCGAACGGGATGAAGGCGCTCTTCATCGCGTTGATGGTGAACCACTGCAGTTCCTTCCAGCCGTAGCCGAAGGCCTCCACCAACAGCGCCATCTCCCGGGACATGGAGGTGCCGCTCATCAGCCGGTTGTCCGTGTTCACGGTCGCCCGGAACCGGAGGTCGCGCAGCAGCCCGATGGGGTGCTCGGCGATGGACGGGGCGGCGCCGGTCTGCACATTGGACGACGGGCAGAGCTCCAGCGGGATCCGCTTGTCCCGCACGTACGCGGCGAGCCGGCCGAGCACCGGCTGCGCGCCGGGGGTGATGTCATCGACGATGCGCACCCCGTGGCCGAGCCGGTCGGCGCCGCACCACTGGATGGCCTGCCAGATCGACGGCAGCCCGAACGCCTCGCCGGCGTGGATCGTGAAGTGGAAGTTCTCCCGCTGGAGGTACTCGAAGGCGTCCAGGTGCCGGGTGGGCGGGAAGCCGGCCTCCGCACCGGCGATGTCGAAGCCGACCACTCCCGCGTCCCGGTGCCGCACCGCCAGCTCGGCGATCTCCTGCGACCGCGCGGCGTGCCGCATCGCGGTGAGCAGGGTGCCGACCCGGATCGGGGTGCCGGCCTCGGCGGCGAGCGCGGCGCCCTCGGCGAACCCGGCGACGACCGCCTCGACCACCTCGTCCAGCGTCAGGTCGCGCTCCAGGTGCTGCTCCGGGGCGAACCGCACCTCGGCGTACACCACGCCGTCGGCGGCCAGGTCGAGCGCGCACTCGCGGGCCACCCGGCGCAGCGCGGACGCGGTCTGCATGACCCCCACCGTGTGCGCGAACGTCTCCAGGTAGCGCTCCAGCGAGCCCGAGTTCGCCGCCTCGACGAACCAGCGGCCGAGCGCCTCCGCGTCGCCGGTGGGCAGCTCGTGGCCGGCCTCGGCGGCCAGCTCGACGACCGTCGCCGGCCGCAGGCCGCCGTCGAGGTGGTCGTGCAGCAGTGCCTTCGGGGCCTTGACGATGTCCTCGGATGAGATTGCGACCATCCCCAGACACTAGTCCGCCGCACCGCGCGGTCACGGACGCCGGCCGTGGCGTCGTCGGCGCGTGACGGGTCGGCCGGTACGGTGACGCCGGTGATGGATCCCCGCGTCGTGCACCGGCTGCGCTGCCCGGTCTGCGCCGAACCGCTCGCCGAGACCACCGCCGGGACCGCCCGGGCGCTGCGCTGCCGCCGCCGGCACAGCTTCGACGTGGCCCGCCAGGGGTACGTCAACCTGCTCGCCGGCCGCGCCCGCACGTCGGCGACACCGCCGAGATGGTGGCCGCGCGCGCGGACTTCCTGGCCGCCGGCCACTACGACCTCGTCTCCGTGGCCCTGGCCGACGCGGCGACCGCCGCGGCACGTCGACTGGCCGCCGCCGGCCCGGTGGACGGCGACGCGGCGGCGCGCCCCGGGGCCGGGGACGACGCGGGCGCCGACCGGCCCGTCGGGGCGTACCCACTGGTCGTGGACGCCGGCGCGGGCACCGGGCGGCACCTCGCTGCGGTGCTGGCGGCGCTGCCGGACGCCGTGGGCCTGGCCCTGGACGTGTCCAAGCCGGCGCTGCGCCGGGCCGCCCGGGCCCATCCGCGGGCGGCGGCGGCGCTCGCCGACACCTGGCGGCGGCTGCCGCTGGCCGACGCGTCCGCGGCCGTGCTGCTCGACGTCTTCGCCCCGCGCAACGGCGCGGAGTTCCGCCGGGTGCTGCACCCGGCCGGCACGCTGCTGGTGGTCACCCCGGCCGAGGACCACCTCACTGAGCTGGTCGACGCGCTCGACCTGCTCCGCGTCGACCCGGACAAGGCCGACCGGGTGGCCGGCAGCCTGGCCGAGCACTTCGACCCGACCGCCACGACGGTGCTGCGCTCCCGGCTGGAGCTGACCCGGCCGGAGGTCGCGACGCTGGTCGGGATGGGCCCGAGCGCCTGGCATGCCGACCCGGCCGTGCTCGCCGCCCGAATCGCGGCGTTGGCCGAGCCGATCGGGGTGACCCTCGCGGTCCGGCTCGGCACGCACCACCCCCGCTGAGCGGCCTCCGGCCCGCCGCTCAGGTGGACAGGTCGACCTCTTCCCAACCCGGCGGCTCTTCGTGGTACGGCCCGCGCAGGACCACCGCCCACTCCAGCGCCCACCGGCGCTGGCCGATCGCGTTCGCGTCGACCAGGCCGGGCAGGCTGCGCCCGCCCTTCTCCAGCTCCAGGTACGCCCAGTCGAGGCAGTAGTGCAGGTCGAGCAGGGCCGCCGCGTCGACCGGGTGCTGGGGCGCGGCGAGGATGCGGGCGCGCCACTGCTGGAAGGTCTCCCCCGCGGCGATCTGCGGCAGCCGCTCCACCAGCCGGTCGTCCACCGGCAACATCGGGTCGAGCTGCTTTGTCAGGCCGAGCACCCAGGCCAGCGCGAAGAGCGCGTCGTGGTGCAGCACGAACGAGCGGTGGTCGCCCCGGCCGCCCGTCACGTACTGCCACTCGGGTGGGGTGACCGCGTCGACCAGGCGCGAGCCGAGCAGCCAGCTCATCGCCGCCTGCGGCGGCATGCCGAAGCAGCGGGCCAGGATCAGGTGCAGCACCGCGATCCGCGCCTCGATGTCGGCGGTCGGCCGCAGCTCGACCTCGTCGCCCGGCTCCCACACCAGGGGGAACTGGCTCGGTGGGAGGGGCAGTCCCAGCCGGGACAACTCGTCCAGACTGGCCTCGCGAACCTCTCGCGGGTCGGGGGCGGAAACGCGCACGCTCATATCCCTGTCAGTCGCCTCGGCTCAGCGCCGCTCATTCCCCCTTGGGCTGCGACAATAGCGGGTCGAAGCGGCGCGCGCACCATGGGCACCCGCGACTCCGGCCGGCTCAGCCGATCCGCTCGATGACCAGTGGCGACACCGCCGGGGCGGTCGCCGAGATCCGCACCGCCCGGGCCGCCTCCGCCAGCGCCGCCGGGATCCGGGCCGCGTGTTCCGCCCGCAGCTCGTACAGGGGCTCGCCGGCGCGTACCGGGTCCCCGGGGCGCTTGTGCAGCACCACTCCGGACGGGAAGCTCACCGGGTCCTCCTTGCGGGCCCGACCGGCGCCGAGCCGCCAGGCGGCCACCCCGATCGCGTACGCGTCGACGGACTCGACGAAGCCGTCCGCGTCGGCCCGGACCACCTCGACCTCGTTCGCGGTGGGCATCGGGGCGTCCGGGTCGCCGCCCTGCGCCCGGATCATCGCCCGCCAGACGTCCATCGCCCGGCCGTCCCGCAGCGCGCCCTCCGGGTCGGCGTCCGGCAGCCCGGCCGCGTCGAGCATCTCCCGGGCCAGGGCCAGGGTCAGCTCCACCACGTCGGCGGGACCGCCGCCGGCGAGCACCTCCACCGACTCGGTCACCTCGACCGCGTTGCCGACGGCCAGGCCGAGCGGGGTCGACATGTCGGTGAGCAGGGCGACGGTACGCACGCCGTGCGCCCCGCCCAGCTCGACCATGGTCCGGGCCAGCTCGCGGGCGTCGTCCACGGACTTCATGAACGCGCCGGAGCCGACCTTCACGTCGAGCACCAGGGCACCCGTGCCCTCGGCGATCTTCTTGCTCATGATCGAGCTCGCGATCAGCGGGATCGCCTCGACGGTGCCGGTGACGTCGCGCAGCGCGTACAGCTTCCGGTCGGCCGGGGCGAGGCCCGCGCCCGCCGCGCAGACCACGCCGCCCACCTCGCGCAGCTGGCGGATGAACTCGTCGTTGCTCAGCGCCGCCCGCCAGCCCGGGATGGACTCCAGCTTGTCCAGGGTGCCGCCGGTGTGGCCGAGGCCGCGCCCGGACAGCTGCGGCACGGCGCCGCCGCAGGCCGCCACCAGCGGGGTGAGCGGCAGAGTGATCTTGTCGCCGACACCGCCCGTGGAGTGCTTGTCGACGGTCGGCCAGTCCACTGCGGACAGGTCGAGGCGCTCCCCGCTGGCGATCATCGCGGCGGTCCAGCGGGCGATCTCCGGCGCGCTCATCCCGCGCAACAGGATCGCCATGGCCAGCGCCGACATCTGCTCGTCGGCGACCAGCCCCCGGGTGTACGCGTCGACCACCCAGTCGATCTGCCCGTCGCTGAGCACGCCCCCGTCCCGCTTCGTCCGGATGACGTCAACCGCCGTGAAAGCACTCACAGATATTCCTCTTCAGTCGTTGCTGAACCGAACGGCGGACCGCGACCACGACGGGATCGGGCCGACCGCGCCCGGCGGAGGGATCAAGCCTGACCGCCGGGAGCCGGGCGTGGTCAGCCCGATCCCCAAGCTCAGCCACCCGCGAGCCGGGCGCGGTCGGCCCCGGCCCCGGCCCCCAAGCTCAAGAGGCCGACCAGCGGATCGGGATCTCCAACGGCGGCTCCCCCTCGCCGGCCCAGAAGATGGTGCCCGAGGCGTCGACCACCACCACCCGGGGGGTACGGGCGTAGCCCCAGGCGATCGCGTCGGCCGGGTCGCCCCAGCTCGGGCCCTCCTCCAGCACCCCGGTCTCGGCGCCCTCGGTGTCCCCCGCCGACCGCTCCCAGTACGCCGTCCAGACCTGCTGCCCGGCGGAGAGATCGGGGTGCACGAACACCGTGCCCCGCCCCCGCCAGGCGGCCAGCCGGTCCGGCACGACGGGAACCGGCTGCTCGCTGGTGACGGCCTCCAGATCGGTCACGTCGAAGGCGTGCGGCAGCAGCTCCGTCATGGCGAGCGGGCCGCCCTTGGCCTCGACCAGGCACTGCGGGCCGCCGTGCTCCCAGAGCAGCTGCCGGCAGCGGCCGCAGGGCATCAGCGGCTCGCCGGTGGCGTCGACGCAGGAGAGCGCGAGGAGCCGGCCGCCGCCGCTGGCGTGCAGCGCGGAGACCACGCCGCACTCGGCGCAGAGCACTACCCCGTACGCGGCGTTCTCGACGTTGCAGCCGGTCACGATCCGGCCGTCGTCGACCAGGGCGGCCGCCCCGACCGGAAACTTCGAGTACGGCACGTACGCGTGCCGCATCACCTCGGTGGCCGCGGCCCGCAGCCGCTCCCAGTCGATCTCCATCGCGCGATACCCCCGTCAGCCCTTGATGTACGGCTTGCCGTCGGCGGCCGGTGCCCGGACCCTGCCGACCAGACCCGCCACCGCCAGGATGGTCGCCAGGTACGGCAGCATGGCCAGGAACTGGCTCGGAATGTTGCTGCCGATCGCGCCGAGGTACGTGGCGAGCTGGTCGGCGAAGCCGAAGAACAGCGCGGCGAGCAGGGCACCCGTCGGGCTCCACCGGCCGAAGATCAGCGCGGCCAGGGCGATGAAGCCCTTGCCGCCGATCATGTTCTTGGTGAACGAGTACAGCGCGAGGGTGTACGACGCGCCGCCGATCCCGGCCACCACTCCGGCGAGCAGGACGTTGCGGTAGCGCAGCCCGAGCACCCGTACGCCCAGGGTGTCGGCGGCGGTGGGGTGCTCGCCGACCGCCCGGGTGCGCAGCCCCCACCGGGTGCGGAACAGCGCGATGTGGATCACGAGCACCAGCAGCAGGCCGAGGTAGAGGAAGATGTTGCTGCGGAACAGCGCCGGCCCGAGCACCGGGATGTCCTTGAGCAGCGGGATCTCCCAGTTGCTGAACCGGGGTGCGGAGTTGTACCTGTCCGCCTCGGGCTGCATCAGCCGTTCGTAGAGGAAGCCGGTGACGCCGACCGCGAGCAGGTTCAGCACGATGCCCATGACGACCTGGTCGACCAGGTAGCGGATGGCGAAGACGGCCAGCAGCAGCGAGATGAACGCACCGCCGATCGCGGCGGCGACCAGGCCGACCCAGACGTTGCCGGAGAGGCTGCCGAACAGCGCCCCGCTGAACGCGCCCATCAGCAGCTGGCCCTCGATCGCCACGTTGACCACGCCGGAGCGCTCGCACAGCACGCCCGCCAGCGCGCCGAAGATCAGCGGCAGGGCCAGCACGAAGGTGGCCCGCACCATGTTGACCATGGGCATGAAGTTGCGCCCGGCCGGCGCGGCCGAGATCTGCCAGCACAGGAACGACAGCACGAACGCGACCAGCCCGACGCCGAGCAGCACGGTGAACCAGCGCTTCGGCACCTCGGCCAGCAGGGCGGCGCCGGCCGCCGCGGCGACGACCCCGAACAGGATCGCGCCGACGGTGCCGTTGATCTCCAGGGCCGCGCCGCCGTCGGTCTCGCTGAGGGTGAACCGGGCCTGCTGGTCGGTCGCCAGGGCGCCGAACAGGACGGCGGCGAGCACGCCCAGCCCGAGCAGCACCGCCCCGATCTTCCGGGTGCGGGTCCAGAAGCCCTCGTCGACCGCGGCGACGGCGACCTCGGGAACAGCGGTGGTGGTCATCGCCTTACCAGCCCTTCGCCAGGCTCGTCTGCAACCGGGCGGCGCGGGCGGCCCGGAGCTGGAAGATCGCCTTCACCAGGGCCGGCGCGGCGATGAAGATGACGATCAGCGCCTGGAGCACGGTGACCAGCTCCAGGGAGATCCCCGAGTACGACTGCATCCGGTTGCCGCCCGCCTGGAGCGCGCCGAACAGCAGGGCGGCCAGCAGCACGCCCCACGGCTTCACCCGCCCGAGGAGGGCGACCAGGATGCCGTCGAAGCCGATCTGGGCAACCACCTGCGGGGTCAGCGCGTCGGCCGTCGAGCCGAGCACCATCTGGCTGCCGCCGAGGCCGCCGAGCAGGCCGGCGATCGCCATCATCAGCACGTACGCCTTGGAGACGCTGATCCCGGCGGTGCGGGCGGCGTCGGGGTTGGCGCCCACGGCGCGCAGCTCGAAGCCGAGCGTGGAGCGGTTGAGCAGCCAGGCGACGAACCAGGTGGCCAGCACGGCCAGCAGGATGCCGGCGTGCACCCGCAGGTTGTCGCCGAGCAGCCGGGGCAGCTGGGCGGAGGCGTCGACGGGCTTGCTGATGGCGTCGGCCCGGGTGGGATCCTGCACGCCGTCCTGAATGATGATCCAGGTCAGGAAGTAGACCGCGACGTAGTTCAGCATGATCGTGTTGATCACCTCGTGGGCGCCGGTGCGCGCCTTGAGGATGCCCGGGACGAAGCCCCAGAGCGCACCGCCGACCGCGCCCGCGAGCAGCGCGACGAGCAGGTGCAGCACCGGGGGCAGCGGCAGCAGGAAGCCGGCCAGCGCGGCGAGGATGACGCCGATGGTGGCCTGTCCCTGGGCGCCGATGTTGAACAGGCCGCCGCGGAAGGCCAGCGCGACCGACAGACCGGTGAAGACCAGCGGCGCGGTGTAGGTCAGCGTCTCGGAGATGGGGCCGAGCGCGGCCCGCCAGCCGGACGCCTCCGGGTCGAAGATCGCGCCCTTGAACAGGTTCGCGTACGCCTCGCTGACGACCGCCCAGCTGGAGTTCAGCGCGTCGGACGGGCGGGCGGTGAGGTAGCCGTACGTGGCCAGCACGTCCGGGTCCGAGACGATGATCAGGACCGCACCGACGAGCATCGCGAGCAACACCGCGAGCACGGTGACGGTGACGGTGTTGGCCGCCCAGAGATTGTGCAGGAACAGCCGGCCCAGCGAGGGCTTGGCCTCCGCCTCGGGTCGCTTCTCGGCCGTCGCCGTGGCGGCCCGGTCGGTGCTGTCGACCGCCGTCCGCGCCGCCTGCTCCTCGGTCGCCGGCTGCTTGTCGGGGGACACCGACGCCGGGTTGGGGTTGGTCATGCCGCCACCCCGCTCCGCTCGGCGCCGACACGGGGCACCGCGCTGTACTGCTGACTCGCTCGCTGGCGCTCGCTCATGCCTTGTCCTCGCTACCGGGGCCCTCGGGGGCCGGGGTCGCCGCGACGGCGGCCGGGTCGGTGGCGCCGGCGGTCGCGTCCGGGGTGATGCCGGCCATCAGCAGGCCGATCTCCTCGCGGGGGGTGTCCGGGCCGACGATGCCGATGATCCGGCCGCGGTACATCACCGCGACCCGGTCGGCCAGGCCGATCACCTCGTCCAACTCGCTGGAGACGACCACGACGGCGGTGCCGACGTCCCGCTCGTGGATGACCCGGCCGTGAATGAACTCGATGGAGCCGACGTCGACCCCGCGGGTCGGCTGGGCGGCGATGAAGAGCTTGAGCGGCCGGGACAGTTCCCGGGCCACGATCACCTTCTGCTGGTTGCCGCCGGAGAGCGTGCCCACCGGCACCTCGGCCGACGGGGTGCGGACGTCGAACTGCTCGATCCGTTCCCTGGCCGACCTCGCGATCGCGTCCGGCTTGAGGGACAGCCCACTGCCGAACGGCGGCCGGTCGTAGATGTCCAGCACCAGGTTCTCGGCGACGGTGAACTCCTTGACCAGGCCGTCGACGCTGCGGTCCTCGGGGACGTAGCCGACCCCGGCGCGGAGCACCTTCTTGGTCGACCAGCCCTGCACGGCCTCGCCGTCGAGGGTGACCGTGCCGGCGAGGACGGGCCGCAAACCCATGATCGCCTCGATCAGCTCGGTCTGGCCGTTGCCCTGCACGCCGGCGATGCCGAGCACCTCGCCCGCGCGCACGGTGAGGTCGACGCCGTCCACGGCCCGGATCTGCCGGTCGTCGTCCACGACCAGGCCGGCGACCTCCAGGATCGGCTTGCCCGGGGTGGCCGGCTTCTTGTCCACGGTCAGCCGGACGCTGCGGCCGACCATCAGCGCCGCCAGCTCGTCGCGGCTGGCGGCCGGCGAGGCGGTCCCGACGGTCTTGCCGCGCCGGATCACGGTGATCCGGTCGGCGATCGCCTTGACCTCGCCGAGCTTGTGGGTGATGAAGACGATCGACTTGCCGGCGGCCTTCAGCGACCGCATGACGGCGAGCAGTTCCTCGGTCTCCTGCGGGGTGAGCACGGCGGTCGGCTCGTCGAGGATGAGCAGGTCGACGTCGCGGGTGAGGGCCTTGACGATCTCGACCCGCTGCTGGATGCCGACCGGCAGGTCCTCGACCACGGCGTCCGGGTCCACCCGGAGGTTGTACCGCTCGGAGACCTCGGCGACCTCGCGCCGCGCACGCCGCCGGTCGAGGAAGCCGGCGAGGCCACCCCGGACCTGCTCGGCGCCGAGCATGATGTTCTCGGCGACGGTGAAGACCGGCACCAGCATGAAGTGCTGGTGCACCATGCCGATCCCGGCCGCGATCGCGTCCGACGGGCCCCTCAGCTTCAGCGGCTTCCCGTCGACCAGGATCTCGCCCTCGTCAGGCTGGTAGAGGCCGTAGAGGACGTTCATCAGGGTCGACTTGCCGGCGCCGTTCTCGCCGAGCAGGGCGTGAATCTCTCCAGGCTCCACCGTCAGGTCGATGTGGTCGTTGGCGACCAGATCACCGAACCGCTTGGTGATGCCGCGCAGTTCGAGTCTCAGCGCAACCTCCGGGAGTGCGAGCGATGAGGGGCGGGGCCGCTGTCAGCCGGTCACCGGGCCGGGCCGGGCGGAATGGAGCGCGGACCGGCCGCCCCGGCGCCGCGGGAGGTCCCGCGTACGTCGAGGCGGCCGGTCGTCATGCCTGGGGTCCGCCGGCCTCCGCCGCCGATGGTCGCGCCACGGCGGCCGGCGGAGCGGTCACTTGGCCGGCTGGGCCTTCGAGGTGACCGTGATGGTGCCGGCGGCGATGTCCGCCTTGATCTTCTCGACCTCGGCCTTCAGGTCGGCCGGGACCTTGCTGTCGAACTCGTGGTACGGCGCGATCGAGACGCCGTTGTTGGCGAGGGTGCCGACGAAGCCCGGGGTGGCCTGGAGCTTCTCGCCGCCGGCGGCCTTGAGCACGGCCTCCTTGACGGCGTCCGGGATGTTCTTGACCACGGTGGTCAGCAGCGTCGAGCAGTTCGGGGTGCTGTCGCAGCCGTCGACGTCCACCCAGATGACCGAGTACTTGCCGCCGGAGGCCTGGGCCGCGGCGGTGGTGCCGAGGCCGGAGCCGCCGGCGACCGGCATGATGATGTCCGCGCCCTGGGCGACCAGGGTGTCGGAGACCTTCTTGCCCTCGTCCTGCTTGGCGAAGTCGTTGGTGAAGGAACCCTTCTGGGTCGCCTTGTCCCAGCCCAGCACCTGGACGCTCTTGCCCTTGGCCTTGTTGTAGTACGCCACGCCGTCGGCGAAGCCGTCCATGAAGATGGTCACCGGCGGGATCGGCAGGCCGCCGTAGGTGCCGACCTTGCCGGTCTTGCTCATCCCGGCGGCCAGGTAACCGGCCTGGAAGGCGGCCTGGGCGGTGTCGAACTGCATCGGGAAGATGTTCGCGACGCCCGGGTTCGCGTCGACGATGCCGAACTGCTGGTTCGGATTCGCCTCGGCGATCTTCTTCGTGGCCTTCTCCATCAGGCCGCCGACGGCCAGGATGAAGTCGCACTTCTGGTTGACGTACCCGGTCAGGTTGACCTCGTAGTCCGCCTCGGCCTTCGACGCGACGTACTTGATGTCGATGTTGCCGTTGGCCTTCTGGGCCTCCTCGAGGCCCTTCCAGGCCGAGGTGTTGAACGACTTGTCGTCGATGCCGCCGACGTCGGTCACCATGCAGGCGCTGTACTTCTTACCGCCGGTCCCGGCGGCCGTGTTGTCGTCCTTCGGGGCCTCACCACAGGCGGCGGCGCCCAGCACGAGGCCACCCGCCACGACGGCGGAGGCGAACCGCATCCCACGCACAGAGCGCAAGACGACTCCTTCCCATTGCACACCGCGTCTGGTTGCGGTGGCAGCCCTTGAACCGATCAGCCTGCGCTGCCGGCATCCCACGTTACGGACGGGAGCGTACGCCCGTGCCCACCCACCGGCCGACAATCGTGCACGACTGTTGGGTGCCTGTTATCCCGGCGTAATCCTTCGGTGGGGGAAATCACTTGGAGTCCCGGCGCATTCGCCCTGGTGGAAGACGGTCGGGGGCGGGTTGGCTGGTTTTCGATCGATCGGGCACGTCGTCGGGTGTCCCGCCCCGTGCGCGGTTCCGGCGCCCGCCCCGCCCCGCCCCACTCCTTCCGCACCGCGGCGTACTGCTCGGACTCCACCTACGGGTGGGGCGTCTGGAAGTGGGGGCCGCGGCTGCCCGCCGGGACCAACAGGTGGTCGTACGCCTACTGCGACTCCGACCTGTACTGGCTGGTCGACGCGTACGTGGAGAAGAGGGACTGAGCTGACCGGATCTCCCCGGCCGACGGCGTCGGCCGGGGAGATTCCTTGTCCGTCACCGCCAGAAGACCGCCACCGCCGCGTTGGCCAGGGTCAGCCCGATGATGGCGAGGAAGTGCCCCCGATTGACCGACTCCCGCTTGCGGGAGAAGAAGACCATCACGAAGATCAGCAGCGCGATCACCAGCTTGGTGCCGAGCTTCGCGGGGGCCGGCTCGTCGCCGTCGCGCAGCGGGGCGGCCAGCCCGATGCCGGCCAGCAGTGCGATGACCGATCCCCAGAGCATGGCCGCGTTGATCCGCAGCCGACCGCTGACGTACTGGGCGACCGCGCCGCCCAGCAGCAGCGCGAACCCGATCAGATGCACGTAGAGAAGTACCAGCCGAAGAGTTTCCACGCGGGCCATCCTCCCCTATCAACGACGGATTGTAGTAGTGGGGCCCGCAGGGTTTTCAGGAAGCGGCCGGCTCCGCCGCCGACAGGGCGAGCGGCCGCCGGCGGGTCAGCGCCGCCAGGGCGAGCCCGAGCGCGGCGCACCGGCGAGCACAACCGCCGGTAACGGGGAAAATCGGTCAGCCGTTCAGCCGCCACACCGGGAAGGTCGGGCCGTCACCGGGCAGCGTGACCGCGCCGTCGGCGTCCGGGCGCAGCGCGGGCGCGCCGCCGTACGCGTTCTCCGCGGCCGGCAGGCCGGCCACCCGGAGCGGGGCCGCCGCGGCCCGCCGGGCCAGCACCAGCACCCCGCCGTCCGGCGTATCGCGGAGGAAGACCAGGGTCTGCGGATCCGCGTGCACCCAGCGCAGGCCGCCGCGGCGCAGCGCCGGCTCGCCGCGGCGCAGCGCGACCAGCGCCCGGTACGTGGCGAGCGTGCCGTGGTCCCAGCTCTCCGGCCGGTGCCACGGCATCGGGGTACGCGACCCCTCCCCGTTCGTGCCCACGGACCTCGACGTCGGCACGCCACCAGACGTCCCCGCCGGCGCGGCGGTCCACGACGGCCTCGGCGAAGCGCGGCTCGCCGTCGCCGGTGGTCCGGACGTGTACCTGCCGCACGTCGGCGCCGGCGGGCACCCGGACGAAGACCGGCACGGTCGCCCCGAGCGCGGGCTCCTGGTCGGGGACGTACGTGGCGGAGCCGTCGTGGTGCGGTAGCAGCGGGGTCGTCATCCTCAGCCCTTGACCGCACCGGCGGTGAGGCCGGAGACGATGTAGCGCTGGAGCAGTTGGAACACCACCACCGTGGGGATCGCGGTGAGCAGGGTGCCCGCCGCGAACATCCCGAAGTTGTTGTTGCGCTCACCCGCCACCAGGCCCCACATGCCGACCGCGAGGGTCTTCGACTCGGTGTCGGTGAGGAACACGTTGGCGATCATGAACTCGTTGATCGTGCCGATGAACGACAGCAGCGCGGTCACCGCCAGGATCGGCGCCACCAGCGGCAGCATGATCCGGAAGAAGACCTGGGCGTGGCTGGCGCCGTCCACCGTCGCCGACTCGTCCAGCTCTCGCGGCAGGGTGTCGAAGAAGCCCTTCATCAGCCAGGTGTTCACGCCGAGCGCGCCACCCATGTAGAGCAGGAACAGGCCCCACGGGGTGTTGAAACCGAGGCTCGGCCACAGGTCGGTGACCGTGGTGAAGATCAGGAAGATCGCCACGATGGCCAGGAACTGCGGGAACATCTGGATCAGCAGCAGCGCGAGCAGACCGATCCGACGGCCGGCGAACCGCATCCGGGAGAACGCGTACGCCGCGAGCGCCGACAGGAGGATCGACACGAAGGACGAGGCCCCGGCGATCAGGAGCGAGTTGAGGAACCAGTAACCGAACGCCGTCTTGTCGAAGAGGTTGGTGAAGTTCTCGACCGACGCCCCGGTCGGCAGTAGCTCGGTCGAGGAGAGGGTGCCGAGCGGGTTGAGCGCCGCCGAGAGCACGAACAGGATCGGGAAGAGGCTGAACGCCACCGCCAGCACCCCGACGACGTGCCGCCAGCCGACCTGCGCGAACCAGCGACCCTTCGATGCCCTCCCCGCGTTCCGGTTGCCGGCGGGGGCGTCCGCGTGGGTGGTCACGAGTACACCTCCTCCTGCTTGCGGGTCCGCCGGAAGCTGATCGCCGACACCGTCGCCACGATCGCGAAGATGAAGATCGAGACCGCGGCGGCCGTGCCGTACTCCGCACCCTGGGCGCCGAAGGCCAGCCGGTAGGTGTAGGTGATGAGCAGGTCGGTCGCGCCGTTGCGCGGATTGTCCGCCGGGAACGGCCCGCCCGCGGTGGTCAGCCAGATCGCGTTGATGTTGTTGAAGTTGTACGCGAACGACGCGATCAGCAGTGGCGAGAGCGCGACCAGCAGCAGCGGCAGGGTGACCGCGCGGAACGACTGCCACGGCGAGGCGCCGTCGACGGAGGTGGACTCGGTCAGCTCGCGCGGTATTGCCTGGAGCGCGCCGGTGGTGACCAGGAACATGTACGGGTAGCCGAGCCACAGCTGCACCAGCAGCACCGCGGCCCGGGCGGACCAGGTCTCACCGAACCAGTCGACGCCCAGGCCGAAGAGGTTGTTGACCAGGCCGAAGTCGGTGTTGAACATGTCCCGCCAGACCAGCAGCATCGCGAACGACGGCATCGCGTACGGCAGGATCAGCAGCACCCGGTAGAGGTTGGTGCCCCGCATCCGGGGCGAGTGCAGGGCGAGCGCGATGGCCATGCCGAGCACGAAGGTGAGCCCGGTGGAGCCGAGCGCGAAGGCGAAGTTCCAGAGCAGCGTGCCGAAGAAGGGCCCGGCGATGTTCGGGTCGGTCAGCACCCGACTGAAGTTCTTCAGGCCGACGTTGACCCGCCAGCCCTGGGCGAGGCGCTCGCCGTCGGCGGCGACGAAGGAACCGGTGGCCCCGTCGGCGGTCCAGGTCTTGCCGGTCTCGCTGTCCGTGACGCAGTCGCAGCCCGCGTCGTACGCCCGGACGGCCTTGCCCTCGTAGGCGCGCGACAGGCCGTTGGACCGGATCGCGCCGCCGGAGGTCGGCACGACCAGGTCGGTGATCTCCTTGCTCCGTACGCTGGCCTGGCCGAAGTTGAGCACGGTGTACCCGTCGGCGGCGGTGACCTTGCCGCCCGGGGCGACCGTGACGTCGCCCGCGTCGAGGGAGCGCAGCCCGTCCGCGTCACCGGCGGAGACCTGGTTGGTCTTCGGGTCGCTCAACAGGAAGACCAACGGGCCGGTGGCCGGGTCGCCCTTGGTGGCGATGGAGAGGGAGTACTCGGTGGAGCCGGGGACCTGCTTCACCGAGGAACTCTGGATCGCGACGATCGCGTCGTCCTTGCTGCCCCGGTGACCGTCACCGAAGTTCGTGAAGGCGGTGCTCGCGGTGTAGAGCACGGGGAAGACCTGGAAGGCGATCAGGAAGAGCGTGCCGGGAACCAGGTACTTGGCGGGGACGTGCCGGCGGGTGAGGTAGAGGTAGAAGAGGCCGGCGGTGGTGACCGCCAGGATCGCCAGGCCGGTCCACTGCTCGGCCTCGACGAGCGGGAACGCCGCCCAGACCGCGATCCCGGCCACCAGACCGAGCAGGACCACCTTGACGAGGAGGCCGGCCGCGGTGATCGGCGCGAGGTTCCGCGCCCCCTGGGACGCGCGCGGGAGCCCGGAGCCGACGGGCTCCCGGCCCGGGGTCCGCGTGGCGGGCCCCGGGCCGGACAGCGATGTGCTCATTACTTGATCTGACCGGCGATGGTCGTGCCGGCGGCGGTGATCGTCTTGGCCGGGTCGGCGCCACCGATGATGGCCGCCTCCGCCTTGCCGAACGGGTCCCAGATCGCGGCCATGGCCGGGATCGCCGGAAGCACCTGGCCGTTCTTGCCGGCCTCCTGGAACTTGGCCAGGTCCGGGTCGGTGCCCTTGACCTGGTCGAAGGCCGCGGTCAGCGCCGGCGGGCGCGGCTCGGCGTTGTACAGCGCGACGGCCAGGTCCGGCTTGGTCACGTAGTTGGTGACGAACTCCTGGGCCAGGGCCTTGTTCTTGCCCTTGGCGGCGACGTAGAACGCCTGGACGCCCACGAACGGCTGGGCCTCCTTGCCACCGGCGAAGCCGGGGACCGGGGAGATGTCGTACTTGATGTTGGCCTTCTTGGCGTCGGCGATGGCCCACGGGCCGGAGACCAGGAACGCGCACTTCTTGCCGGTGAAGGTGGCGATGGAGTTCTCGCCGGTGATGGAGCGCTTCAGCGCGCCGTCGCCCTTCTCACCGAGCTTCGCGATCTTCTGGAAGGCCGCGATCGACTCCGGCTTGCCCACGCCCAGGTCCTTCGGGTCGTAGTCGCCGTTGGCCGCGGTGCCGAAGAGGTAGCCGCCGCCGGAGGTGTACAGCGGGTAGATGTGGTACGCGTCGCCGTTCTGGCCGGACTGCAGGCAGAGGATCTCGCTGGCCTTCTTCTCGGCCTTGAGCTTCTTGCCGGCCGCGACCAGGTCCTCGATCGTCTTCGGCGCCTCGGGGGCCAGCTCGGTGTTGCGAATCAGGGCGATGTTCTCGGTGGCGTACGGGACGCCGTAGAGCTGCCCGTTGAAGGTGACCGCCTTGACGGCGACCTCGCTGAAGGCGCTCTTCTGGTCGGCCGCGAGCTGCACCGGGTCGATGGCGCCGTTCTGGACCAGGTTGCCGATCCAGTCGTGCGCGCCGACCACGACGTCCGGGCCGCTGCCCTGCTGGGAGGCGGTGACGAAGTTGGTCTGCAGGTCCTTGGAGACGGCCTGTACCTCGACGGTCACGCCGTTGTCCTGGCCGAACTTCTCGGCGAACGGCTTCAGGGCGGCGGTCCGCTTGTCGTCGGCCCAGATCACCAGCTTGCCGCCGGCGGCCTTGGGGGACTCCTGCGCGGCCGGCTCCTTCTCGTCGCCGCCACCGCAGCCGGAGGCGGCCAGCGCCAGGCCGAGGACGGCGACCACACCCGCGGTACGGATGCGCATCGGTACTCCTGTCGTCATGGCGGATCCCGCCCGGGGGAGGGGCGGGCCCGCCAGTGGAAAGCTCGTAAGGTTGTTGCTGCTGGCGCCCGGTCGCTGCGCCTTCCCCATGCACGTTGCGGGGACGTTAGCAAGAGGTTGCAGTGAATGGAAGGGCTTGCAGGCGTGTACGCAAGATCTTGCCCGTAAGTTAAAGTGCCGCCATGCGCGCTCGACTGTCCGACATCGCCCAACAGGCCGAAGTCAGCGAGGCCACGGTGTCGCGGGTGCTCAACGACCGCCCTGGCGTGGCCCCCGAGACCCGGCAGGCCGTACTGACCGCCCTCGATGTTCTTGGGTACGAGCGCCCGGCGCGGCTGCGCAAGCGCAGCGCGGGCCTGGTCGGCCTGGTCGTGCCGGAGCTGGACAACCCCATCTTCCCCGCCTTCGCCCAGGTCATCGAGTCGACCCTGGCGCAGAGCGGGTTCACCCCCGTGCTGTGCACCCAGACTCCGGGCGGGGTCACCGAGGACGAGTACGTCGAGATGCTGCTGGACCGCCAGGTCTCCGGCATCGTCTTCGTCTCCGGCCTGCACGCCGACACCGCGGCCAACCACGACCGCTACCGCGCGCTGATCGCCCGGCCGCTGCCGATCGTCATGATCAACGGACATGTGCCGAGCATCGCCGCGCCGTTCGTCTCCTGCGACGACCGGGAGGCCGCCGAGCTGGCCGTCGCCCACCTGGTCGCCCTCGGGCACCGCCGGATCGGCCTGATCACCGGCCCGGACCGGTTCGTGCCGGTGCAGCGGCGGGTCGCCGGCTGGCGGGCCGCGATGGGCCGGCTCGCCGGCCTGCCCGAGTCCGAGCTGGCCGAGCTGGCCGAGCTGTCACTGTTCGGCGTGGAGGGTGGCGAGGCGGCCGCGGCACGACTGCTGGAGCGCGGCGTGACCGGCATCGTCTGCGGCTCGGACCTGATGGCGCTCGGCGCGATCCGGGCCGCCCGGCAGCGCGGCCTGTCGGTGCCGGGTGACCTGTCGGTGGTCGGGTACGACGACTCGCCGCTGATGGCCTTCACCGACCCGCCGCTGACCACGATGCGCCAGCCGGTCATCGCCATGGCGGTGGCCGCGGTCCGGGCCCTGGTCGACGAGATCAACGGGCACGCGGCGCCGCACTCGGAGTACCTGTTCCGGCCCGAGCTGGTGGTGCGCGGCTCCACCGCCGTGGCCCGGCCGGCCGGGGGCGAGCCCGACGGCCAGCACCCGTCGCCGCCTGCGCTCGCGATCCCCGCCTGAGGCCCGGCGCTTCCGGCATCGTTTCTTGCGCAAGGACTGCTTGACTCTTGCAGCGGCCGGGCGGCATCCTGCTCTGACCCCGCGTGTGACACAGCGCCGTGCCCGCGCGGGAGCACGCCGCCCGCGCCACAGAACGGGGACCGTCACCGATGACCGCCAGCAATCCCACGCCGCTGACCTCCGACGACGACTGGTGGCGTTCCGCGGTCGTCTACCAGGTCTACGTCCGCAGCTTCGCCGACTCCAACGGCGACGGCGTCGGTGACCTGCCGGGTATCCGCGAGCGCCTGCCGTACCTGCGCGACCTCGGGGTCGACGCGCTCTGGCTGACGCCCTTCTACACCTCGCCGATGGTGGACGGCGGCTACGACGTGGCCGACTACCGCGACATCGACCCGATGTTCGGCACGCTCGCGGACTTCGACGCCATGATCACCGACGCGCACGCCCTCGGCCTGCGGATCATCGTCGACATCGTGCCCAACCACACCTCCGACCGGCACCCCTGGTTCGCCGCCGCGCTCGCGGCCGGCCCCGGCTCCGCGGAGCGCGAGCGCTACCTGTTCGCGGACGGCAGGGGGGAGCAGGGCGAGCTGCCGCCGAACGACTGGGAGAGCATCTTCGGCGGCCCGGCCTGGACGCGGGTGGCAGACGGCCAGTGGTACCTGCACCTGTTCGACCCCGCCCAGCCGGACCTGAACTGGCGCCACCCCGAGGTACGCGCCGAGTTCGAGGACGTGCTGCGCTTCTGGCTCGACCGGGGCGTCGACGGGTTCCGCGTCGACGTGGCCCACGGCATGATCAAGGCCGAGGGGCTGCCGGACGTCGGCTTCAGCAGCATGACCACCGGCCAGCGTCAGGTGGAACTGCTGGGCAAGGGCCGCCTGCCGTACTTCGACCAGGACGAGGTCCACGAGATCTACCGGGCGTGGCGGCCGATCCTGGACAGCTACCCCGGCGGCCGGATGGCCGTCGCCGAGGCGTGGGCCGAGACGCCGCAGCGGCTGGCCCGCTACATCGGCCCCGACGAGCTGCACCAGGCGTTCAGCTTCGACTTCCTCGACGCCACCTGGTCGGCCGACTCCTTCCGCAAGGTCATCGACACCGCCCTGTCGGAGGCCACCATCGTGGGTGCGCCCACCACCTGGGTGCTGTCCAACCACGACAAGCAGCGGCACGTCACCCGGTACGGCGACGGCGAGGTCGGCCTGCGCCGGGCCCGGGCGGCCACCCTGCTGATGCTGGCCCTGCCCGGCTGCGCGTACCTCTACCAGGGCGAGGAGCTGGGCCTGCCGGAGGTGCTGGACCTGCCCGACGAGCTGCGCCAGGACCCGTCCTTCCTGCGTACCGGGGAGAGCCGCGACGGCTGCCGGGTGCCGATCCCGTGGAGCGGCGGGCTGGCACCGTACGGCTTCGGGCCGAAGGGCAGCGAGCTGAGCTGGCTGCCGGCCCCGGCGACCTGGGCCGCGCTCTCGGTCGCCGCCCAGACCGGCGTGCCCGGCTCCACGCTGGAGCACTACCGCATCGCGCTGCGGATCCGCCGCGAGCACCCCACGCTCGCGGCCGACGCGGGCGGCGTGACCTGGCTGGAGGGCACCGGCCCGGGCGTGCTGGCGTTCAGCCGCAGCGCCGGGGACGTGGTGCTGACCTGTGTGGTCAACCTCAGCGACGCCCCGGTCCTGGTCGACGGGTACGGCCGGCCGCTCACCGCCAGCGCGCGCCTCGCCGAGCAGGGCGCCGGGCACGTCCTGCCGGTCGACGCGGCCGCGTGGTTCGAACGGCCCGCAGCCGGGTAAGCCGGTTGGCGACCTGGTCGTTCGGCGTGCCTTGCGCCGCCGGGCGACTGGGCACCGACCGTTACCGTTCAGTGCGCTCTGGTGAACACGTGATCGGTAGTCCTACCTTGCGGTGGGACAGTCCCGGTCTGACCCGCCGAGGCGGTGCCGGGTTGACGCTTCGTAGCCACCTGCCTGCCGGAGCGGGTCTTACGGTCGGCTCCACGTCCTGCCACCGGGCCACTCCCGGCGGTTGTCTCGGTCGCGAATGCGGCCAGGTTATGGGCGGCGTTGAGGTCCCGGTCAAGGCTCAGGCCGCAGGTGGTGCAGGTGTAGGTGCGTTCGGACAGGGCCAGTTTGGTTTTCACCGTGCCGCAGCCGGAGCAGGTTTTCGAGGACGGATACCAGCGGTCGGCCACGATCAGCCGGCCGCCGTTCCAACCGGTCTTATAGGCCAGTTGCCGCCGTAGTTCGGCGAAGCCGGCGTCGGCGATGTGCCGAGCCAACCGCCGATTGCGGAGCATGCCGGACACGTTGAGGTCTTCGACCACGACCGTGCCGTACTCGGCCGCCAGCCGGGTGGTGAGCTTGTGCAGGCCGTCTCGGCGCAGGTTCGCGACCCGGGCATGCGCGCGGCCGAGCCGGGCGACGGCACGCTGCCACCGGTTCGACGGCCGCAGGCCGGTACGCCGGTCGGGGCCTGTCCTACGCGACAAGACGCGGCCGAGTGCGCGCAGGCGGCGTTGCGCGGCGGCCAGGTGACCCGGGTTGGGCACCAGTTCACCGGTGGACAGCACGGCGAGGTGTGCGATGCCGACGTCGACACCGACCACCGACATGGGCTCGGCCGGCACCCGGTCGGCGCGTTCGACGTCCACAGTGAAGCAGACGTGCCAGCGCTCGCCGTCGCGCCGGACGGTCGCGGACATGATCCGGGCCGTGCCCGCTTCGAGGCGGCGGGCGAGTTTACGGGCCGACTCGTGCAGCTTCAACCGGCCCAGCCGGGGGAGCACCACGTGCATGCGGTCCGGGGCGACAC
Organism: Micromonospora olivasterospora; assembly: GCF_007830265.1. Classification (NCBI taxonomy): domain Bacteria; kingdom Bacillati; phylum Actinomycetota; class Actinomycetes; order Micromonosporales; family Micromonosporaceae; genus Micromonospora; species Micromonospora olivasterospora. The sequence goes on along the minus strand of NZ_VLKE01000001.1, from coordinate 3,526,235 downwards.
GGATCGTGCCGGTGGTGAACCGCACCGACGGGGTGGTGCGGCGGCGGGACTTGAAGCGGGGAAATCCGACCGGCCGACCGGCCCGCTTGCCGGTCCGGGAATCCGACCAATTCTTCAGTGCACGGGCCAGGGCGTCCAGGCCGGTGTTGAACGCCTCCTTCGAGCACTCGGCCCACCACGGCGCGACCTCGGCCTTGGCGGCGTTCCACGCCCTACGCAGCGCGGGAAGCGACCACGACACCGACGGCGTGAGCTGTTCGTCCGGCACGCCGTAGGTGCGTTCGGCGGCCCGCTGGTCCAAGACTGCCTTGACTCGGGCGAGCGCCCAGTTGTGGGCGACCCGCGCCGCTCCGGCATGGGCGAGAACAGCCCGCTCCTGGCCAGGACTGAGGTCGAGAGCGAACCGGTACGACTGAATCGTCTTCACGCCGGGTCGTCTATCTCGGCCGGGTCGACCACCAGCAGACGCCGCCCCACAGCCGCGAGAGCCGCTTCGACGTACTCGACCCCGAACCGGGCGACCCGACCCCGATGCTCAACAACGATCGTCGACACGGCCGGATCACGCAGCAACGCCAGGAACTCCTTGCGGCCCGTCGAACGCCGACCCGACCTCCGTCACCACCCGCGACACCACCCGCCGCCGACTGGTCGCCCAGGTGACGACCCGAGCGACCTGCCGGGCCAAGTCAACTTCCTGGCCTGCCGATGACACGCAGGCACATACCACAACCTGCGCCGCATCGGCGACAACGCCGGTGACCGGCTCCCCCACCATGATCAGGCGGCCAAGCCGGTACGTGGGAACAGGCAGCGTGCCGGACTCGTAACGCCGCCGTGCGGTCGCGTACGAGATACCGGTAGCCGCTGCCCACCCCTTCAAGTTCACACCGCCACTCTAGCCGATCAATGAGTACTAGAGCTGACTGACACGTCAGCAGTTAACTCGTCCTTGTGGTGGGGACTGGAGGCGCCGGCGCCCTGTGCGCCCGGGGGCGTCGGCGTCCACGGTGGACTGCGGTGGCCACAGCTTTCGCGGTGCCGGCAGCGCGCCCGCTGGAGTCGCGCCGGGACCCGTCCACAGAGAACGGAGCGGCCGGCACCCAGCGGGCGGGAGACAATCGATGTCATGGCGTATCTGTTCCTACTGGCGGCGATCGCCGCCGAGGTGGTCGGCACGAGTCTGCTCAAGGCGACACACGGGTTCACCCGGCCGTGGCCGACGCTCGGACTGGCCGTCGCCTACCTGACCGCCTTCGGGCTGCTCTCCCTGGCCGTGCGGGACATCCCCGTCGGCGTGGCGTACGCGATGTGGTCGGGGCTGGGCACGGCGGCCATCGTCGCGATCGGGGCCGCGTTCCTCGGCGAGCCGCTCAGCGTGGCCAAGGTGGTGGGCGTCGGGCTTGTCATCGCCGGGGTGGTCGTGCTCAACCTCGGCGGTTTGCACTGAGTCGCAGGTCCGGGTTTGGGGTGCGCCGGAGGCCGACCCGCTCCGGGCGGTCAGGCTTGATCCCTGTTGCGGGTCGGCCTCCGGCGCACCCCGCCGCCGAGCACCGCGCGATCCGGGCGTCCGCCGTGGTTTCGCGTCAGCAGCTTCCCGCGCCGAGCGCCGCGCGATCCGGGTGTCGCCGCGGCCGCGTCAGCGGCCCTTCTCGGCCAGCAGCTTCGCGATCCGCTGGAAGCCGGCCCGCAGCTCGGCCTCTCTCGGCGCGGCGGCCGGGCCGATCCGCTCGTCCGCCTCCGCCGCGGCGGCCTCCAACTCGTCGTCGATGACGTCCTCGAAGTCGCCGTAGAGGTCGGCCTGCTCGACCTGGGTGGTCTCGTCCGCGGCGGCGATCTGGGCGGCGGCGATCTCGCCGCGGATCTCGTCGGGCGACAGCGCCGGCAGCAGCGGCTCGACCACCGCCATCAGTTGCTCCTCGGCCACCACCGCCTCGGCCAGGGCCAGCGCGTGCAGCCGCTCGTACGGGCCGCAGACCACCGGCTCCCACTCGTCGGCGTCGCCGAGTGGACCGAAGGTGATGATCCACGGCAGGCCGAACATCGGCGAGTCGTCCGGCAGGTCCAACGTCACTAGTGCGCCCACGGGCTCATCATGGTCGGTTCTCACGTTCAGGGGAGCGGCAATTGCCCGAATTGTGCGCCCAGGGCGGCCCGGACCAGCGCCAACGCGGCGTCAGGCGCCACCCCGAGCCGGGCGGCCTCAGCCGCGTAGCCCGCCGCCGCCCGCTGCAACCGGTCCACCGCGTCGTCCCGGCCGGGCGCGACGAACGTGCCGTGCCGGCCCCGGGTCACCAGCAGCCCGGCGGCCTCCAGCTCCCGGTACGCCCGGGCCACCGTGTTCGCCGCCAGCCCCAGCTCGGCGGCGAGCTGCCGGACCGCCGGCAGCCGGGTGCCGACCGGCAGCCGGCCGTCCCCGATCTGCTCGGCGAGCTGCCCGCGCACCTGCTCGTACGGCGGCACGGGCCCGGCCGGGTCCACCGAGATCACCATGTCACCCCGCTCCCCCGGGCGCGCCCGGGTCGTTCTCGACGTCGAGGTCGGCGGGCCTCGGCTTCTGGGCCAGGTCCACCACCCGACCGTACGGGCTGGTCGCGGCCAGCGCCGCGCCGAACAGGACGAGTTGGTTGAGCAGGTACAGGTACAGCAGTAGCCCGACCGCCGTCGTCACCACCGTGTACGCCGGATTGCGCTCCGTCCGCACCACGTAGTACCGCCCGACCGTGTTCAGCAGGGTGATGCCGACCGCGACGGTGAACACCACCGGGCGCAGCCGGCGGCGGCTCATCCGCAGCCGGGGCACCGCCACCAGCAGCGCGGCGGCCAGCACGACGTTCACCACCACGCTGAGCACGGCGCTGAGCGTGGTCAGCCCGAGCGAGCCGGTGCTGCGCAGCAGGAAGCGCAGCACCGACTCCAGCGCGTCCACGGCGGCCACCGACACGCCGATCAACACGAAGATCCCGATCATGACGGCCAGGTCGACCAGGCGGCGTACGACGAAGTTGCCCGGCTGCTGGTTGAGCCCGTACATCAGCCGTTGCGACGAGCGGATCGCCTCGACCCAGCCGATCCCGGTGAAGGCCAGGATGATCAGGCCCACCACCCCGACCGTGTTGCTGCTGCGGGCGATCTGCTCGGGATCCAGGAAGGGCAGGTTCTCCCGGAGGAAGTCGGCCGCCGCCCTGCTGACCTCGTCGTTGTCCTCGATGACCGCCCCGAACGCCGAGTACGCCACCAGGGCGAGCGCGAACACCGCGAAGAACCCGTAGTAGGCGATGGCCGCGGCGAGCCGCCCGCCCAGCATCTCGGCGTACAGCGCCCCGGCCCGCCACACGTGGTCGAAGGTGCGCGACCGATGGCGCCAGGAGCTCACCCGCCGGTCGATGCCGGACTCGATCCGCCCCATCAGGTTCACGCCGTCATCCTCGCCGATCCGCCGCCGTGGCACCGGCGGCCCGCCGTAGGCTGCCGGAGCGCCCCGGCCGGGAAGCGCTTCCGCCGCCCGCCCGATCCACCGCGCCCGACCCGGCCCACCCGGCGCCGCTCAGGCGCCGAGGAGGAAGTCCCGGCGCGGCTGCCACCGGGTCTGGCCGCTGTGGGAGAACAGGGTGAACGCGTCCACCTCGAACATCGCCGAGAAGTCCGCCAGGTCCTCGTACGCCCTGTCCAGCGCCTCCGGCGCCACGTCCTGCGCGACGGTGACGTGCGGGTGGTACGGGAAGCGGGCCTCGCGGTGCAGCTCGGGCGCGGCGCTGATCGCGGCGGCCAGCAGCTCGCACTCGCTGATCCCGGCGGCCACCGCCACGAAGACCACCTGGGTCACCGGGCGGAAGGTGCCGGTGCCCCGCAGGTGCAGAGTGAACGGCAGGTGCGCGGCGGCCACCGCGGCCAGATGCCGTTCGACGGCGGGCAGCGCGGCCACCGGGATCTCGGTGGGACCGAGCAGCGTCACGTGCGCGGGAACCACCTGCGGGTCGCCGGCCTCGATCCGGCGCCGGGTGAGCATGCCGCCCCACGGCTCGGGGATGTCCACCGCGATCCCGATCTGGATGGTGTCGCCGGCCGTCGGCGCCCCGTCCCTGCGATCCACGCTCCGCGCCACCCCTCCGGCCACCGACCCGTCCACCCGTACCGCCGCGCCGGGGCCGCTACTCGGACCGGACCGGCGGGAAGAACCCGATCCGTTCGTACACCTCGCCGAGGGTCCGCGCGGCCACCGCGCGGGCCTTCTCCGCGCCGGCGGCGAGCAGCTTGTCGAGCTGCGCCGGGTCGTCGAGGTACGCGCGGGTGCGCTCCTGGATCGGGGCGACGAACTCCCGCACCACCTCGCCGAGGTCCTTCTTCAGGTCGCCGTAGCCCTTGCCCGCGTACGCGGCCACCAGGTCGTCGATGCTCCGGCCGCTCAGGGCGGAGTAGATGGTGAGCAGGTTGGCGATGCCGGGCTTGGTCCCGGTGTCGAAGACGATCTCCCGACCGGTGTCGGTGACCGCCGAACGGATCTTCTTGGCCGAGCGGGCCGGGTCCTCCAGCAGGTCGATGATGCCGGCCGGCGAGGACGAGGACTTCGACATCTTCGCCGTCGGGTCCTGCAGGTCGGTGATCTTCGCGGTGTCCTTGACGATGTGCGGCGCCGGGACGGTGAACACCGGGCCGAACAGCGTGTTGAACCGCTGGGCCAGGTCGCGGGAGAGCTCCAGGTGTTGGCGCTGGTCCTCGCCGACCGGCACTGCGTTCGCCTGGTAGAGCAGGATGTCGGCGGCCTGCAGGATCGGGTACGTGAAGAGGCCGACGCTGGCCCGCTCGCTGCCCTGCTTCAGCGACTTGTCCTTGAACTGGGTCATCCGGCTGGCCTCGCCGAAGCCGGTGATGCAGCCGAGCACCCACGCCAACTGCGGGTGCTCGGGCACCTGAGACTGGACGAACAGGGTGCTGCGCTCCGGGTCGATGCCGACGGCCAGGAGCTGCGCGGCGGCGACCCGGGAGCGCTGCCGGAGCACCTTCGGGTCGTGCCCCGCGGTGATGGCGTGCAGGTCGACCACGCAGTAGAACGCGTCGTGCGTGTCCTGCAACGCCACCCAGTGCCGCACCGCGCCCAGGTAGTTGCCGAGGTGGAACGAGTCGGCCGTCGGCTGGATGCCGGAGAGGACGCGGGGGCGGGCGGGTACGTCGGACATGCCGGCAATTCTGTCAGCACCGCCTGCCGTACGTCATGACGGGCCGGCGGGTCGGGCCTCGGCCGCCGCCACCGGCGCGGCGACCTCCCGCCGCGGCTCGGGCAGGCGCACCGCGGAGACGCCGAGGCGGGCCACCCGGCGGCCCTCCAGCGTCAGCACCCGCAGCAGCCACCCGCCGGGCGGGTCCTCGGGACCCGGGCCGTTCCCGTCGGCCGTCCCCACAGCGACCGGCACCTCGTCGCCCGGGACGGGCAGCCGGCCCAGCGCGGCCATCACGTACCCGCCGACCGTCTCGTACGGGCCGGCGGGCAGCCGCAGCCCGGTCCGCTCGGCGAAGTCGGCGAGGTTGAGCCGGCCGTCGACCACGGCGGGCAGCCCGGCCAGCGGCGGCTCGGGGGCGGCGTCGTACTCGTCGTGGATCTCCCCGATCAGCTCCTCGATCAGGTCCTCCAGGGTGACGATGCCGGCCGTGCCGCCGTACTCGTCGACCACCACCGCCAGGTGGTGCCGCTCGCGGCGCATCTCGGTCAGCGCGGCCAGCACCCGCTTGCTGCCGGGCAGCCGCTTGACCTCCCGGGTCAGCTCGCCCACGGTGGTGCACGGGTCGAGGTCGGGGCGCAGCAGCACGTCGCGCAGGTGCACGAAGCCGACCACGTCGTCGTGGGTGCCGTCGACCACCGGGTAGCGGGTGTGGGTCTCGGCCCGTACCAGCCGTTCCGCCTCGGCGATGGTCAGCCCGGCGGAGAGGAAGACGACCTCGGTGCGGGGCATCATCACCTCGCGGACCAGGCTCGCCCCGGCCACCAGCACCTCGTCGATGATCCGCCGCTCGTCCGGGTCGATGACCGTGTTCGCGGCGACCAGGTCGCGCAGCTCCGCCTCGCTGATCCGCTCCCGGCCGGCGGCGGGGCTCGCCCCGAGCAGATCGGTGACCAGCCGCGTCGCGGCGTCGGCGGCCCGCACCACCAGCCGGGCGACCGTACGGGCCAGTGGACCCGGTTCGCGTCGGGCCCGCCCCGGCGGTCGCCGCCGGGGCCCGGGACTGCCCGCTTCCCGCATGACAGTGATGGTAGACATCGCCGGGGTACGAGCACTGCCCATGTTCAGATCTGTTGGATCATGGTTATTTGTGATGGAATCGCGCGGCGAGGACGACCGGCACGGGCGCCGCGGCCGGCCGTAGGGTGATCACGAGCGGTCGCGGCGAGGCGGCCAGGTAGGAGGGACCGGACGTGAAACTGCTCGTCACCGGCGGCGCCGGCTACATCGGCAGCGTGGTGACCCGGATGCTGCTCGACGCCGGGCATGAGGTCGTCGTCCTGGACGACCTGCGCACCGGGCACCGCGAGGCCCTGGCCCCGGAGGCCACCTGGGTCGACGCGCCGGTCCACGAGGCGGCCCGGGTGCTCACCCGGGGCTCGGGCTTCGACGGCGTGCTGCACTTCGCGGCCCTGATCGCCGCCGGCGAGTCGATGGTGAAGCCGGAGCTGTACTGGCACAACAACACCGTCGGCTCCCTGGCCCTGATCGACGCGGTCCGGGCGGCCGGCGTACCCCGGATGGTCTTCTCCTCCACCGCCGCCGTCTACGGCAACCCGGTCGAGCTGCCCATCCCGGAGACCGCGGTCAAGGCCCCCACCAACACGTACGGGGCCACCAAGCTCGCCGTCGACATGGCGCTCACCTCCGAGGCCGTCGGGCACGACCTGGCCGCCGTGTCCCTGCGCTACTTCAACGTGGCCGGGGCGTACCTGCGCGGCGGGCACGCCATCGGCGAGCGCCACGCCCCGGAGACCCACCTGATCCCGATCGCGTTGGAGGTCGCCGCCGGCCGCCGGGAGAAGCTCCAGCTCTTCGGCGACGACTACCCCACGGTCGACGGCACCTGCGTCCGCGACTACATCCACGTCGAGGACCTGGCGCGGGCCCACCTGCTGGCGCTGACCGCCGCCGTCGCGGGCCGGCACCGCATCTACAACCTCGGCAACGGGGCGGGATTCACCAACCGGCAGGTGGTCGATGTGGTCCGCGAGGTCACCGGGCACCCGGTGCCCGTGGAGGTGTCGCCGCGCCGGGAGGGCGACCCCGTCGAACTGGTCGCCTCCTCCGCGCTGGCCCGGGACGAACTGGGCTGGGTACCCGAGAAGCCGACCCTGCACGACATGGTCGGCGACGCCTGGGCCTTCTACCGCGCCCAACTCCCGGACCGCCCGTGACCGACGCCGCGCCCCCCACCGTTCCCGCGGCCCCGCCGCGCGCCCGCGCGCGGCGGCCGATCCCGCGCGCCCCGGCCCGGTCGCCGACGTCGCCGACCGCGCCGCCGCCGGCTTCGCCGACCGGTACGCCGAGCCACCGGCGGGCCGCTGGGCCGCACCCGGCCGGGCCAACCTGATCGGCGAGCACACCGACTACAACGACGGCTTCGTGCTGCCGTTCGCGCTGCCGCTGCGCACCGTCGTCGCCGCCGGCCGCCAGGACGGGCCGCGGTGGACGGTCTGGTCGGAGCTGTCCGGTGAGACGGTCACCTTCGGCGCCGACGAGGTCGCCGGGCCCGGCCGGGTCACCGGCTGGGCCGCGTACGTCGCCGGGGTGGTCTGGGCGCTGCGCGACGCCGGCCACGACGTGCCCGGTGCCCGGCTGGCGATCGCCTCCGACGTGCCGCTCGGTTCCGGGCTCTCCTCCTCCGCCGCCCTGGAGGCGGCGGTGCTGGCCGCCCTCGCCGACCTCGGCGGGCTGGACCTGCCGGCCGAGCGGCGGCCCCGGCTGGCCCAGCGCGCCGAGAACGCCTACGTCGGCGCGCCCACCGGGATCATGGACCAGTCGGCGGTGATCCGGTGCCGGGCCGGGCACGCGCTGTTCCTCGACTGCCGCACCGAGGCGATCGAGCACATCCCGTTCGACCTGGCCGCCGCCGGGCTGGCCGTGCTGGTGGTGGACAGCCGGGCCCCGCACCGGCACGCCGACGGCGAGTACGCCGCCCGCCGCGCCGCCTGCGAGCGGGCCGCCAGACTGCTCGGCGTGCCCGCGCTCCGGGACGTCCCCGCGGCCGGGCTGGAAGCCGCGCTGGCCCGGCTCGACGACGACGAGACCCGCCGCCGGGTCCGGCACGTCGTCACCGAGGACCAGCGCGTACTGGACACCGTCGAACTGCTGCGCGCCGGCCGCGTCCGCGACACCGGCCCGCTGCTGACCGCCTCGCACGCGTCGATGCGGGACGACTTCGAGATCACGGTGCCGGAGGTCGACACCGCGGTCGAGGCCGCCCTCGCGGCCGGCGCCTACGGGGCCCGGATGACCGGTGGCGGCTTCGGCGGCTGCGTCCTCGCCCTGGTCGACGCCGACCGCGCCGACGCGGTGGCCGCCGCCGTCACGGCCGCCTACGCGGAGCGCGGCTACCGCGCACCCGGCCTGCACCGCGCCACCCCGGCCCCGGGCGCCCGCCGCCTGGCCTGACCCCGGGCGCACGCGTCCTCGCACCCGCCCTCTCTCACGCGAATAGTGGCCATCCGCGCGCGAACAGCCACTATTCCCGTGAATCTGCGCCCCCTCGCACCGCGAGAAGGCGCCGACCTCAGGACGCCTCGACGATCATCCCGGCGCCGACGGTGCGGTTGGTGGCCTCGTCGATGATCACGAAACCGCCGGTGGTGCGGTTGCGCCGGTACTCGTCGGCGAGCAGCGGCACCGTCGTACGCAGCCGCACCCGACCGATCTCGTTGAGCTTCAGCTCGCCGGCCGCCTCGTCCCGGTGCAGCGAGTTGATGTCCAGCCGGTAGTGCAGGCCCCGGACGATCGCTCGCGCCGAGCGGGTGGTGTGCTTGATCGCGTACCTGCCGCCGACCTGCAGCGGCCGGGTCTCGTCCATCCAGCAGACCATCGCCTCGATGTCCTGCGCGACGGCCGGGGCGTTGTTCGGCCGGCAGATCATGTCGCCACGGGAGATGTCGATCTCGTCGGTCAGGCGGACCGTCACCGACATCGGCGGGAACGCCTCCTCGACCGGCCCGTCGGCGGTCTCCACCGCGGCGATCCGGCTGGTGAAGCCCGACGGCAGCACCATCACCTCGTCGCCGGGCTTGAGCACCCCCGAGGCCACCTGGCCGGCGTAGCCCCGGTAGTCGGTGACCGTGGTCGACTGCGGCCGGATCACGTACTGCACCGGGAACCGCACGTCGACCAGGTTGCGGTCGGAGGCGATGTGCACCCGCTCCAGGTGGTGCAGCAGCGACGGCCCCTCGTACCAGGGCATGTTCTCCGACCGGGCCACGATGTTGTCGCCCTTGAGCGCGGAGATCGGCACCACGGTCAGGTCGGGCGCGTCGAGCTTCGCCGCGAACGCGGTGAACTCGTCGGCGATCCGCTCGAACACCTCCTGCGACCAGTCGACCAGGTCCATCTTGTTCACGCACAGGACCAGGTGCGGCACCCGCAGCAGCGAGCAGAGGAACGCGTGCCGCCGGGACTGCTCCACCAGGCCCTTGCGCGCGTCCACCAGGATCAGCGCCAGGTCGGCCGTCGAGGCGCCGGTGACCATGTTGCGGGTGTACTGGATGTGCCCCGGGGTGTCGGCGATGATGAACTTCCGCCGCGGGGTGGCGAAGTAGCGGTACGCCACGTCGATGGTGATGCCCTGCTCCCGCTCGGCCCGCAGGCCGTCGGTGAGCAGCGCCAGGTTGGTGTACTCGTCGCCCCGGGCCGCCGACACGGCCTCGACCGCGGCGAGCTGGTCGGTGAACAGCGACTTCGTGTCGTACAGCAGGCGGCCGATCAACGTCGACTTGCCGTCGTCGACGCTGCCCGCCGTGGCGAACCGCAGCAGGTCCATCGGCCGGTACGCCGCATCGGCCCCCGGGGCCAGGGTCTCGACGCTCATCAGAAGTAGCCCTCCCGCTTGCGGTCCTCCATCGCGGCCTCGCTGACCCGGTCGTCGCCGCGGGTCGCGCCGCGCTCGGTGATCCGCGTCGCGGCCACCTCCTCGATCACCTTCTCCACCGTGTCGGCGTCCGACCGGACCGCCGCCGTGCAGGAGGCGTCACCCACCGTCCGGTAGCGCACCTGCGCCTTGAACCGTTCCTCGCCCGCGCGGGGCCGGAAGAACTCGTTCACCGCGTACAACATGCCGTCGCGCTCGATGACCTCGCGCTCGTGCGCGTAGTAGATCGACGGCAGGGGGATCCGCTCGCGGGCGATGTAGTGCCAGACGTCCAGCTCCGTCCAGTTGGACAGCGGGAACACCCGGATCGACTCGCCCGGGTGGTGCCGCCCGTTGTAGAGCGCCCACAGCTCGGGGCGCTGGTTCTTCGGGTCCCACTGGCCGAACTCGTCACGGAAGCTGAACACCCGCTCCTTGGCCCGGGCCTTCTCCTCGTCCCGGCGGGCGCCGCCGAACAGCGCGTCGAAGCGGTGCTTCTCCACCGCGTCCAGCAGCACCGGGGTCTGGATCCGGTTGCGCATCCCGTCGCCCGACTCGCGGACCAGGCCGCTGGCCAGGGCCTCGGGAACGCTCGCCACGATCAGGTGCAGGCCCAGCTCGGCCACCCGCCGGTCGCGGTATTCCAGCACCTCGGGGAAGTTGTGGCCCGTGTCGACGTGCATGACCGGGAAGGGGATGTTGGCCGGGGCGAACGCCTTCTGGGCCAGCCGGAGCATCACGATCGAGTCCTTGCCGCCGGAGAAGAGCAGCACCGGCCGCTCCATCTCCGCGACCACCTCGCGCATCACGAAGATGCTCTCCGCCTCCAGTGCGTCGAGGTGGGAGACCTGGTATGCGGCGGGGGCGGTCATGATACGGGCTCGATTCGCTCGGATCCGCTCATGGATTCCAGACCTTTCCGGTCGGACACGTGAAGAAGAACGCTCAGGCTACCCGGAATGCCGCTGCAGCGCTGCAAGCAACCGACTGGCGAGATCCTTGCGGCACACCAGCAGATCGGGCAGCCGGGGATCCGCCTCGTTGTATTTCAGCGCAGATCCGTCGATCCGGGAAGCGTGCAGGCCGGTGGCTGTCGCCACAGCGACCGGAGCGGCCGAGTCCCACTCGTACTGGCCGCCGGCGTGGATGTACGCGTCGACGTCGCCGGTCACCACCGCGGCGATCTTCGCCCCCGCAGAGCCCATCGGAACGAGATGCGCGCCGACATCCTCCGCCAGATCGGTCAGAAAAACGGGCGGACGGCTACGACTCACCGCCAGTCGGATGACCCGTCCGGCACCCGAGGTCGCCGACTCCAGGGTCATCGGCGGGTACGCCGGCGGGTAGTCCGTGGCCAGCACCCGGTGCTGCGCCGGCAGCGCCACCGCGCCCGCCACCAGGCCGTGCGGCGCGGGCGCGTTACGCGCCCAGAGCGCCACGTGCACCGCCCAGTCCGACCGCCCCTCCTCGGCGAACTCCCGCGTGCCGTCCAGCGGGTCGACGATCCACACCCGGTCCGCGGTCAGCCGCGACACCGTCCCGGCGTTCACCTCCGCCGCCCACGCCAGCCGGGACCCCTCGTCCTCCTCGGAGAGCACCGCGTCGCCCGGGCGCCACTTCGCCAGCTCCGTCCGGATCAGGTCGTGCGACACCTTGTCGCCCGCCGACCGCAGCGCCCCCGGGTCCGCGAACCCCATCTCCGTACGCAGGCCGACCAGCGCCTGCCCGGCCCGGGCCGCCAGCCACCGGGCGAACGCGCCGTCGATCATCGGAGGACTGCCCACCACTCGCTCCCGTCGCCTCGCCGCGACCGCACCGTCGTCGGTCGCGAAACGCCGAAAAGGCGCAGACTACCCGCCGCGCGACCCGGCCCGGTACGCGCCGCCCTGGTCAGGCCCCGTGGTACAGGTTCTGCGTCGGCTCCACGCCCCGGGTGACCACCGACTCCACCACGTCCGCCGCCCGGTCGACGAGAAACTCCAACTCCTTGCGCTCGGCCGCCGAGAAGTCCGACAGCACGTAGTCCGCCGGGTCCTGCCGCCCCGGCGGCCGGCCGATGCCGAACCGCACCCGGACGTACTCCTTCGTCCCGAGCGACTTCGACATCGACCGCAGGCCGTTGTGCCCGCCCTCGCCGCCGCCGCACTTCACCCGCAGCACGCCGTAGCCGATGTCCAACTCGTCGTGGACCGCGATCACCCGCGCCGGCGGCACCTTGTGGAACTGCGCCAGCCCCGCCACCGGGCCCCCCGACAGGTTCATGTACGTCAGCGGCCTCACCAGCACCAGCTTCGGCCCGCCGAACCCCAGCCGTCCCTCGGCGACCTCCGCCACGGCCCGCTTGTGCCGGCCGAACCGCGCGCCCAGCCGGGCCGCCAGCAGGTCCGCCACCATGAACCCGACGTTGTGCCGGTTGCCCGCGTACTCCCGACCGGGGTTGCCCAGGCCGACCACCAGCCACGGCCCCGCCTCGTCCGTCACGCCACGTCCCTTCCGCTCTCACCGCCCGCACCGCCCGGCGGCCGTTCTCGCCCGCGCCGAGCTGCGGCTGCTGGCGGCCGTCCCGATACGCCGACAGGCGCCCCCGGCACACCGGGAGCGCCTGTCGCACAGATCGCGGACCGATCAGGCCTGGGTCTGCGCCTCGGCCCGGGTCTCCTCGCCCTCGGCCGCGGCGGCCTCGGCACCCTCCGCGGTGGTCTCCTCGCCGACCTCGGCCTCGGCCTCCTCGGCCGCCGCCTCGACCTCGGGGAGGGTGGCCTCGAGCTGCTCGGCCGTCGGGGCGGCGGTCACCGTGGCGACCGGCAGCTCCGGGTCGGCGGCCAGCTCGACGCCGGCCGGCAGCGTGACGTCCGCGGCGGTGACCTGGACGCCCGCCTCCGCGCCGTCGATCGAGGCCTCCAGGTGGTCCGGCACCTTCGTCGCCTCGGCGGTCACCGTCAGCGTGGCGTGGTCGTGCACGATCAGCGTGTCCTTGGCGGCCTCGCCGGTCAGCTCGACCGGAACCTCGACGGTGACCTTCTCGCCACGGCGGACGAGCAGCAGGTCGATGTGCTCGAAGGTGTCCTTGATCGGGTCCCGCTGGATCGCCTTCGGCAGCGCCAGCACCTGCGTGCCGTCGCTGACCTCGATCGCGAAGAGCTGGTTGGCCCCACCCTTACGGATCGCGGCGGCGAACTCACGCGCGGGCAGCGCGATGTGCTTGGGCTTCTCGCCGTGGCCGTACAGCACGGCGGGCACCTTGCCGGCCCGGCGGGTACGACGGGCACCACCCTTGCCGAACTCGGTACGGGGCTCGGCGCTGATCTTTACCTCGGACACGGGGAAACTCCTGATGCTTTCGCGCGGCGGCTTGTCGACTGGCGGTGCTGGGCGAGGGGCTCGCTGGGGGCTCATGCGTCATGAACGACTGCCCGGAGCACCGCGTCGATGACGGCGCCTCCGTGCGGCGCTTTTCAGCGGCCCGCAGGGCACCCTCGCCGTGGCAACCGGACCAGTCTACCCGAGGGCGTAACGCCCCTGACGGCAGTCCCCGCCTCCCCGTCACCAGGGGCCGAAACCGGCGCGCCCGCCGGTCCACCACGCCCGCCGCCGGCCCGCCGACGAGCGCCCGCACCGCCGGGGGTGCGGGCGCCGGCCGACGTCAGCTCAGGCCGCCGAAGAGGGTGGTGACCGACCCGTCGTCGAAGACCTCGCGGATGGCCCGGGCCAGCAGCGGCGCGATCGACAGCACCGTGAGCTTGTCGAGCTGCTTCTCCGGCGGCAGCGGCAGCGTGTTCGTCACGACGACCTCGCTGATCGGGCTGTTCTTCAACCGCTCGGTCGCCGGGTCCGACAGCAGCGCGTGGGTCGCCGCCACCACGATCTCCGCCGCCCCGGCCTCCTTGAGGATGTCCGCGGCCTTCGTGATCGTCCCACCGGTGTCGATCATGTCGTCCACGATCAGGCACACCCGGCCCTCGACCTCGCCGACCACCCGGTTCGCCACCACCTGGTTCGGCTTGAGCGGGTCCCGGGTCTTGTGGATGAACGCCAGCGGACAGCCGCCCAGCCGGTCCGTCCACCGCTCCGCCACCCGCACCCGGCCCGAGTCCGGCGCCACCACCGTCATCGGCCGGCCGGCGAACCGGCGCTGCACGTACTCGGCCAGCACGTCCATCGCGAACAGGTGGTCCACCGGGCCGTCGAAGAAGCCCTGGATCTGCGCGGTGTGCAGGTCCACCGTGAGGATGCGGTTCGCGCCCGCCGTCTTCAGCAGGTCCGCCACCAGCCGTGCCGAGATCGGCTCCCGGCCCCGGTGCTTCTTGTCCTGCCTGGAGTACGGGTAGAACGGCAGGACGACCGTGATCCGCTTCGCCGACCCGCGCTTCAGCGCGTCGATCATGATCAGGGTCTCCATGACCCAGGTGTTGACCCCGTGCGTGACCGACTGCACCACGAAGGCGTCCGAGCCGCGTACCGAGTCGTTGTACCGTACGAAGATCTCGCCGTTGGCGAAGTCGTACGCGTCGGTGGGCGTCGGCGCGACGCCGAGCACCTCACCGATCTCCCTGGCCAACTCCGGAAAGCCACGCCCGGAGAAGAGCATCAGGCTCTTGCGGTTTTCGGCGACGATGCTGCCCATGGGCTCGTCTGCTCCCGTTGGTCGGTGATACCCGGCTGCGGTGTGGGCCGGGACTATTCGGTTGCAGTATCTCCCCTGCCCGAGGACCGTCCCACCGCCTCGGCACCCCCGTGCATTGGCTCACTGTCCCTTGCGGCTCACCCGTCCGCCGACGCATCCTCCGCCACTTCCGCCGCAGCTCGGCGGACCCGCTCGGCCGCCTCCGCCGACGCCGTGCCACCCCGCTTCCGAGCCACCCAGCCGTCGATGCTCCGCTGCGGCGCGCGGGTCACCCCGAGCGCCCCCGCCGGCACGTCCTGGGTGATCGCGCTGCCCGCCGCGACGTACGCGCCCGGCCCCACCTCGACCGGCGCGATCAGGGTCGTGTCGCAGCCGACGAACGCCGCCTCCCCCACCGTCGTGCGGTGTTTGTTCACCCCGTCGTAGTTCACGAAGATCGTCGCCGCGCCGATGTTGGCCTTCGCCCCGATCGTCGCGTCCCCGACGTACGACAGGTGCGGCACCTTCGCCCCCACGCCGACCTCGGAGTTCTTCACCTCCACGAACGTGCCCACCTTGGCCTTCTCGGCCAGCTTCGCCGCCGGCCGCAGGTACGCGTACGGCCCGACGCTCGCCCCCGGACCGACCTCGGCGCCGACCGCGTGGCTGCGCAGCACGGTCGCCCCGGGGCCGACCACCGTGTCGATCAACGTCACGTCCGGGCCGACGACCGCCTCCGCCCCGACCACCGTGCCGCCACGCAACTGGGTGTTCTGGTCGATCACCGCGTCCCGGTCCACCGCCACCGTCACGTCGATCCAGGTCGTCTCCGGGTCCAGGATGCTGACCCCGGTGCGCATCCACGCCTGGTTGACCCGGTCGCGCAGCAGCCGGCGCAGCGCCGCCAACTCCACCCGGTCGTTGCAGCCGAGCGTCTCGGCGTGATCGGCGGCCACGTGCACCGCCACCGGTTCCCCCGCGGAGCCGAGCAGCCCGAAGACGTCGGTCAGGTACTCCTCGCCCTGGTCGTTGTCGGTGGAGAGCTTGCCCAGCGCGTCCCGCAGCCGCGCCGCGTCGAACGCGTAGATCCCCGCGTTGATCTCCCGCAGCGCGCGCTGCTCCGGGGTGGCGTCGCGCTCCTCCACGATCTGCTCCAGCCGGCCCGCGGCGTCCCGGACGATCCGGCCCAGCCCGGTCGGGTCGGGCACCTCGGCGGCCAGCACGGTGGCCGCGGCCCCCGCGTCCTCGTGTGCCGCCACCAGCGCGGCGACCGTCTCGGCGCGGAGCAGCGGCACGTCGCCGTTGAGCACGACCACCGTCCCGGCGGCCTCCGGCACGGCGTCCAGCGCGATCCGGACCGCGTGGCCGGTGCCCAACTGCTCGGCCTGGAGCACCGGGGTGGCGGCCGGGGCGATCTCGGCCAGGTGCGCCCGGACCTGCTCGGCGCCGTGCCCGACCACGACCACCGTCCGGTCGGCGGCGAGCGGCGCGGCGGCGGCGAGCACGTGGCCGAGGAGTGTCCGGCCGAGCAGCGGATGCAGCACCTTGGGCAGCGCCGACTTCATCCGCTTGCCCTCCCCGGCGGCGAGCACGACGACGGTACGGAGGTGGGGCTGGGGCACGACGTGGCTCCCGTCGGGAAGGCGACAGTCTCGCGGTCATGCTAACCACGCGCGGTCAGGCGTTCAGCGAAAGCTCCCGGGAGAGGACTCGAACCCCTACAATCAGGACCAAAACCTGACGTCCTGCCATTAGACGACCCGGGACGGTCTAGAACGGACAAACCAAACGGCTGGCCGGACCCCTACACCATAGCGCCCTGAGCCCCGGGCGCCATCGTTCATTCCGCTCATGATCCCTTCGATCTTCCAGTAGATCCCCGCGACCTCGGCACCTCGACCGTCGGACAGCCGTGATAGCCGTCGCCCGTGTTGAGCCGACCCGTGGCCACCCGGTACCGCTTCAGCTCCTGCACCCGGTTGCGCCCGAGGCCGGTGCGCGCCCGGATCTCGCGGACGGAGAGCTGCTCGACCGTGCGCAGTCGACGGACCTCGGCCGCCTGAAAGTCGTCCACGAGCAGGAGGTTGGGACGGCCGTACGACGGTAACGGGATTCACGCACGGGACTGTCCCGTGCGTTCTACGAGACCGTAAGTTACGGTGACGTAGGCGTAGCTTCGTTGACCAAGCCGTTTCGTTGCGAGGTGCCATGTCGACCGCCCTGCTCGATCCCCACCCCTCCGGTCCCAAGCCCCTCACCCAGGGCGGGCAGTCGCCCGGCATCCTGTTCGCCCTCTGGGCGTTCGTGGTCGTCCCCTTCCTGGCGCTGGTGGCCGCCGTACCGGTCGCCTGGGGCGGCTGGTTGAGCTGGACGGACCTGGCCGTGGCGGCGTTCTGGTACGTGCTGTCCGGGCTCGGCATCACCATCGGCTACCACCGCTACTTCACCCACGGCTCGTTCAAGGCCCGCCCCTGGCTGCGGGTGGCGCTCGCGGTGGCGGGCTCGTTCGCCGTGCAGGGCGAGATCATCCAGTGGGTGGCCGACCACCGGCGACACCACGCGTTCTCCGACCTCGAAGGTGATCCGCACTCGCCGTGGCGGTTCGGCGAGAGCGTCGCGGGGCTCGCGAAGGGACTGTTCCACGCGCATGTCGGCTGGCTGTTCGGTCGCGAACTGTCCAACCGGGAGCGGTTCGCCCCGGACCTGCTCGCCGATCCGGCGACCCGCCGGGTGGACCGGTTCTTCCCCCTGCTGGTGGTCGTCTCGGTGCTCGGCCCGGCGCTGATGGGCGGGCTGCTCACCTGGTCCTGGCAGGGGGCGCTGACCGCCCTGTTCTGGGGCGGCCTGGTGCGCATCGCGCTGCTGCACCACGTGACCTGGTCGATCAACTCGGTGTGTCACGTGTACGGCGAGCGCCCGTTCGCGATGCGGCAGGGCGACCGGGCGTCCAACTTCTGGCCGCTGGCGATCCTGTCCTTCGGGGAGAGCTGGCACAACCTGCACCACGCCGACCCGACCAGCGCCCGGCACGGGGTGTTGCGCGGCCAGGTCGACATCTCGGCGCGGGTGATCTGGCTGCTGGAGAAGACCGGCGCGGCCTGGGCGGTGCGCTGGCCGAAGCCGGAGCGGCTCGCGGCGAAGCTGGCGAAGGCGGCCCGGGCGGCGGACGCCATGCGGCGGGAAGGCGGGACGGGCCGGGTCGCCTGACGGAAGCCTGGTCCCCCCGGCGCGGCGCGGGACGGGAAACCGGTCGGTGGGATCGGCGGGCGCCTGGCAGGATGGCCGGGTGACCGAGCGGAGCGGCGGCTGGCGGACGGCCGGCCCCCGAGCGGGTACGGCCGGACGCGTCGGCGTCGCCGTGCCGGAGGGGCGGCGGCGTGAGCAGCGAAGGCTCCATCCCACGACAGGGCGTCACCGAGCGCCGGCGAGGTGACCACATGGCGGATGTTCAGGTCGGCGACGGCAGCGGCGGCCGGCCGCGGGCGGTGCCGGCGTCTGCGGGCAAGCCCACCTCGCGGGTGCGGATGTCGGCGGCGCAGCGACGCGAGCAGTTGATCTCGATCGGTCGGCTGCTCTTCGCCGAGCGCGGCTTCGACGCGACCTCGATCGAGGAGGTGGCGGCGCGGGCCAAGGTCTCGAAGCCGGTGGTCTACGAGCACTTCGGCGGCAAGGAGGGGCTCTACGCGGTGGTGGTGGACCGGGAGGTCCGCGCCCTGCTGGACCGGATCACCACGGCGCTGACCGCCGGGCATCCCCGCGATCTGCTGGAGCAGGCCGCGATGGCCCTGCTCGGCTACATCGAGGAGGAGACCAGCGGGTTCCGGGTGCTGGTCCGGGAGTCGCCGTTGATGTCGGCGACGGGCAACTTCAGCAGTGTGATGAACGACGTGGCGCACCAGGTCGAGCACATCCTCGGTGCCGAGTTCAAGACCCGGGGGTACGACCCGAAGCTGGCCGAGCTCTACTCGCAGGCGCTGGTGGGCATGGTGGCGTTGACGGGGCGCTGGTGGTTGGAGGTGCGCAAGCCGCGCAAGGAGACGGTCGCCGCGCACCTGGTCAACCTGGCCTGGCACGGGTTGTCGCATCTGGAGCCGAAGCCGACCCTGGTGACGAGCCGGGGCCGCTGACGAGGCGCCCCGCGACCCGGGGCCGCTGACGACCGCCGGGCCACACCCGGCCGGGGCGTCCGCCGCATCTTGATCGACTCGATGTCGGCGGCGTGGGGGTATCCGAGTGACACGGATGCCCCATTGTCGGTGACACGGAGCGGATCCGGGGTGCGGCCCCCGGGGCGGCGGCGGGCGCGGAGGGCCGGGCTCAGCGGCCGGTGCGGGAGACGGGGGCGCGGCGGTCACCGCGTTCCGCGTGGGCGTGGTCGGGCGGGCCGACCTTGTCGTACAGGCCGGTGGCGAGCAGCACCAGGCCGAACAGCATCGACACGATGACCGTGGACATGGAGAAGTTGAGGAAGTTCGCGGGGGTCTGCAGCACGGCCATCATCAGGATCGCCGTGACCAGGAAGACGACGCCGGCGGTCAGGTTCATGTAGTGGCCGAGGTTGCTGCGCCGGGTGGCGCCGATCAGCAGCACGGCGCCGAAGACCACGGAGACCAGTGCGAACGCCAGGTTGGTGCGCAGGCCGAGCACCCAGTCGTGGCCCCGGCCGAACAGCCCGCCGCCCCAGGTGACGACGGTTCCGTACACGCCGAAGATTAGGATGTAGAGGCCGATGAGCCCGGAGAGGGCGCGGTAGAACGGACGCGCCGGGTGGTTGACCGGAAAGTGCGCCATGACCCCTCCGTCCGGATACAACCGATCGCGACGATTGTCACCCGCGCCGGCCGGGCGCGTCCCCGGAAACGCCGAAGGCCCGGCCGAAGCCGGGCCACCAGCAACCGTCTGACGGCCACCCTCGCCCGGCTCACCGGCCTGCGCTTCGACGGGGCGGCGCATCGTCTCGTAACCCGCCACCTGGCTGGCAGGTGACGGCGGCACCGAATTCACCGAGGTGTGTGCCGGAGGCCGGCCCGCGGAGGGAGCAAGCCTGACCGCCCGGAGCGGGTCGGCCTCCGGCGCAGACCGCAAGCGCGGTCAGAGCACGAGCCGGGCCTTCTGCCAGGCCTCCTTCTCCTCCTCGGTGCCGACCTTGCCGTACATGGCGGCCATCAGCAGCACGAGGGAGAGCGTGAGGACGACGACGTCGGTGGCGACGGTGAAGTTGAAGATGTTGGCGTCGGTCTGGAGGAAGGCCAGCTCGGCCAGGCCGAGGACCATCAGCGCGTACGCCAGCCACGTGTTGATCGCGACGTCGAGGTTGCGGCCGATTGCGGTGCCGGCCAGGATCAGCAGGCCCAGCACGACGCTCAGCAGCGAGTATCCGAGGTTGGTCCCCTGGCCGAGCACCCTGGTGTCATCCTGGGCGAGGAAGTCGTTGCCGGCGCTGGCGATGATGCCGAGCACTCCGAAGACCACGAAGTACAGACCAACGAGCCCGCCGATCGCCCGGTAGATCGGCCGCGCGGGGTGGTTGACGGGGGTGTGGGCCATGTCTGAGTCTCCAAGACCGTTTCGGGTGCGGGGTCGCCTGCGATTGTCCCGCACGACGGGCTGTGACGCCGCACACCCCCCACCGCGGCCGGTCAGCTCGCGGGAATCTGGTCGGCGAGGGCCAACCAGGCCTCCTCGGCGTGTTCCCGTTCGGCCCGTACGTCCTTGAGCTGGGCGTCCAGCTCGGCGACCCGGGCGTAGTCGGTGGCGTGCGCGGCGAGCTGGTCGAGGAGCTCCGTCTCCTTCTGTTCCAGCTTGCCGACCTGGCGTTCCAGGCGGGCCAGCTCCTTCTTCGCCTGGCGGGCCTCGGCGGCGGACATGCCGGCCGGTGCGGAGGCCGCGGCGGGCGTCTCGGCGACTGCGGGCGCGGGCGCGCCGGCCGGTTCCCGCTGCGCGGCCCGGGCCAGGTACTCGTCGACGCCACCGGGCAGGTGGACGAGCCGGCCGTCGCCGAACATCCCGTACACCGAGTCGGTGACCCGCTCGACGAGGTACCGGTCGTGGCTGGCCACGACGATCGTGCCGGGCCACGAGTCGAGCAGGTCCTCCAGCGCGGCGAGCGTGTCGGTGTCGAGGTCGTTGGTGGGCTCGTCCAGCAGGAGCACGTTGGGCTCGCCGGCGAGCAGCCGCAGCATCTGCAGGCGGCGGCGCTCCCCACCGGACAGGTCGCTGACCGGCGTCCAGAGCCGGCGGTCGTCGAAGCCGAAGACCTCGGCGAGCTGGGCGGCGGAGATTTCCCGGTCGCCGAGCTGCACCCGCCGGGCGACCTCCTCGACGGCTTCGAGGACGCGCAGGTGCCCGGGCAGCTCGGCCAGCTCCTGGGAGAGGAACGCCGGCCGCACGGTGGAGCCGGTGGCGAACCGCCCGCCGTCGGGGCGGGTGACGCCGGCCAGCATCCGCAGCAGGGTGGTCTTGCCGGCCCCGTTGCGGCCGAGGACGGCGATCCGGTCGCCGGGGCCGACCTGCCAGGTGACGTCGTGCAGGATCTCCTTGGGGCCGGCGTGCAGCCGGACGTGCTCCAGGTCGTACACCTGCTTGCCGAGCCGGGCGGTGGCGAGCCGCTGCAGCGACATGGTGTCGCGCGGCGGCGGGACGTCGGCGATGAGCGCGTTGGCGGCCTCGATCCGGAACCGGGGCTTGGAGGTCCGGGCGGGCGGGCCGCGGCGCAGCCAGGCGATCTCCTTGCGGAGCAGGTTCTGCCGGCGGGCCTCGGTGGCCGCGGCGACCCGCTCCCGCTCGGCGCGCGCGAGGGTCCAGGCGGCGAAGCCGCCCTCGTAGGCGCGGACGGTCTGGTCGGCGACCTCCCAGGTGGCGGTGCAGACGGCGTCGAGGAACCAGCGGTCGTGGGTGACCACGACGAGGGCGCCGCGGCGGCCGACGAGGTGCCGGGCCAGCCAGTCGACGCCGCCGACGTCGAGGTGGTTGGTGGGCTCGTCGAGGATGAGCAGGTCGGAGTCGCGGACCAGCAGCGCGGCGAGGGCCACCCGGCGGCGCTCGCCGCCGGACATCGGGCCGACGGGCGCGTCGAGGCCCAGGTACGGCATGCCGAGGCCGTCGAGGATGGCGCGGACCCCGGCCTGGCCGGCCCACTCGTGCTCGGCGCCCATGCTCTGGTCGAGCCAGGCGGTGCCGAGCACGACGTCGCGGACGGTGGCGTCGGGGGCGAGCGTCAGGGCCTGCGGCAGCCAGGCGACGCGCAGGTCGCGGCGGTGGGTGACGCGGCCGTCGTCCGGCTCCTCGATGCGGGTGAGCAGCCGCAGCAGGGTGGACTTGCCGGCGCCGTTGAGGCCGACGACGCCGACCCGGTCGGCATCGTCGAGGCCGAGCGAGACGTCGGTGAGCAGCGGCCCGGCGGCGCCGTACCCCTTGGACACCCGGTCCAGGTTGACGATGTTGGCCACTACCCCCACCTTCCATGATCAAGGCGTCCCGGTGCCGGCGGGCACCTGGGGACGCCTGGCCTACCAGGGTACGCGGACGCGGCTGCGCGAGCCGGGCGGCGGGCGGCTCAGCCGATCCGGGCCCCGGCCACCGGGCCGTGGGCGGTGCGCGCCTCCCGGCACACGCCCGCGGCCTCCAGTTCGGCGGCGATCCGCTCGGCGTCGACGGCGTCGGCGGCGAGGAAGACGCACGTCGGCCCGGATCCGGAGACGATGCCGGCGAGCGCCCCGGCGGCGTCGCCGGCCTTCAGGGTGGCGGCCAGGGACGGGCGCATGGCCAGCGCGGCGTCCTGGAGGTCGTTGCCGAGGGCGGCGGCGAGCACCCGGGGGTCGCGCTGGCGCAGGGCGGCGAGCAGCGCGTCGGTGCTGCCCAGCGGCGGCCCGGCGGCGCCCGCGTCGCGGAGCCGGTCGAGCTCCCGGTACGCGGCCGGAGTGGAGAGCCCGCCGTCGGCGATCGCGACCACCCAGTACCAGGAGGTGGGGCGGGCCAGCACGGGGCTGACGGTCTCACCCCGACCGGTGCCGAGGGCCGTCCCGCCGTGGATCAGGAACGGCACGTCGGAACCGAGGCCGGCGGCGATCCCGGCCAGCTCGTCGCGGGACAGCCCGGTGCCCCAGAGCGCGTCGCAGGCGACCAGGGCCGCGGCCGCGTCGGCGCTGCCGCCGGCCAGCCCGCCCGCGAGCGGGATCTGCTTGCGCAGGTGCAGCCGGGCGTGCGGCGGGACGCCCGCGTACGCGGCGAGGGCGTGGGCGGCCCGGATCACCAGGTTGCTGTCGTCCAGGGCCAGCTCGCCGGCGCCCTCCCCCTCCATGGTCAGGGTGAGGGTGTCGCCCCGGCGGGCGGTCACCTCGTCGTGGATCGAGATCGCGTGATAGACGGTGTTCAGCTCGTGGTAGCCGTCCCGGCGCAGCGGGCCCACGCCGAGGTGCAGGTTGACCTTGGCGGGCACCCGCACCCGCACGGGCCCGCTGGCGCCGCGCCGCTGCTGGTCGTCCTCGTCGTCCGGTCGCCAGGCCTCGGTCACGGGGCGATGTCCCGCAGGCGCAGGCGGATGTCGAACGGCTTCTCCACGATCAGCTCCTCGGCGGGGTCGGGGTCGGCTCGTACCGGCCGCCGACCAGGTCGTACGCGGACAGGGGTGCGGGCACGGCGCCAGCCTACTGCGCGGCGGGCGTACCGGTCGGGGCCGACGCGGCGACGGCGGCGAACTGCTCGACGGTCAGCGACTCGCCCCGGGCGCCGGGGTCGACGCCGGCGGCGGTGAGCGCGGCGGCGGCCCGGTCCGCCCCGCCGGCCCAGCCGGCCAGCGCGGCGCGCAGCGTCTTGCGGCGCTGCGAGAACGCGGCGTCGACCACGGCGAAGACCCGCTCCCGGGGTACGTCCGGCCGGGGCGGCTCGCGGCGGGTGAAGGCGACCAGTCCGGAGTCGACGTTCGGCACCGGCCAGAAGACGTTCGGCGGCACGCGGCCGGCGGGGCGGGCGCGGGCGTACCAGGCGAGCTTGACCGACGGGATGCCGTACACCTTGGAGCCGGGGCCGGCGACCAGCCGGTCGGCGACCTCCTTCTGCACCATCACCAGGCCGTGCCGCAGGGTGGGCAGCTCGGCGAGCAGGTGCAGCACCACGGGCACGGCCACGTTGTACGGCAGGTTCGCCACCAGCGCGGTCGGCGCCGGGTCGGCCAGCTCGGCGGCGGCGACCCGCAGCGCGTCGGCCCGGTGCACGGTGAGCCGGCCGGCGTCCGGGCCGGCGAACCGGGCGGCGGTCTCCGGCAGCGCGGCGGCCAGCGCCGGGTCGACCTCCACGGCGTGCACGTGCGCGGCGACCGGCAGCAGCGCCAGGGTGAGCGAGCCGAGCCCGGGCCCGACCTCCAGGGCGACGTCGTCGGGGGCCAGCCCGGCGGCGGTGACGATCCGGCGCACGGTGTTCGGGTCGTGCACGAAGTTCTGGCCGAGCTTCTTGGTGGGGCTCACGCCGAGGCGCGCGGCGAGGTCCCGGATCTCCGCCGGGCCGAGCAGTCCGGTCACGGCGTCACCACGGGCCGAAGGCGCGCTCGCCGTTGGCCGACAGCGCGGCGCACAGCTCGTCGAGGTCCGCGCCGGTGGTCGCGGCCAGCGCCCGGACGGTGAGCGGCACCAGGTACGACGCGTTGGGCCGCCCCCGGTGCGGGGTGGGCGTGAGGTACGGCGCGTCGGTCTCCACCAGCAGTTGGTCCAGCGGGGTGAGCGCGGCGGCCTCGCGCAGCGCGGCGGCGCTGGCGAAGGTGACCGTGCCGGCGAAGCTGAGCAGGTAGCCCCGGCGGACGCACTCGGCGGCGAACTCGGCGTCGCCGGAGAAGCAGTGCAGGACGACCGTGTCCGGCGCCCCCTCGTCGTCGAGGACGCGCAGCACGTCGGCGTGGGCGTCCCGGTCGTGGATGACCAGGGCCTTGCCGTACCGCTTGGCGATGGCGACGTGCGCCCGGAAGCTCTTCTCCTGCGCGGCCCGGCCCTCGTCGCCGGTGCGGAAGAAGTCCATTCCGGTCTCGCCGACGCCCCGGACCCGGTCCCGCGCGGCGAGCGCCTCGATCTCGCGCAGCGCCTCGTCGAGGTCGGCGAGCCGGGGCGCCTCGTTGGGGTGCAGCGCCGCGGTGGCCAGCACCGCCGGGTACCGGTCGGCGGCGTCGGCGCTCCATCGGGACGAGGCGACGTCGACGCCGACCTGGACCAGCCGGTCCACCCCGACCTGCGCGGCCACCGCGATCGCCGCCGCCACCGGGTCGTCGGCGCTGGCGTTTCCGCCGGCCCCGCCGGCGGGCGCGCCGGCCTCGGTGACGGTGATGTCCAGGTGGGTGTGGCTGTCCGGCACGGCGCGGGGCAGCGGGTCGGGGGCGGGCGGGAACTCGCCGGCCCGCCGGGCGGCCCGCTGCCGGCGGGACTCAGTCGACTTGGTCATCGCCGCCAGCATCACACACCGCCGGTACGGCCCGGTCCGCCACCCGGCGTTCCCGCCGCCAGCGGCGCGGCCGGGCCGGTGACCAGGCCGTTCTCACCGGCCCGTCACGTCCTGTTCACCCGGCCGGCACCGGGAGCGCCTAGCGTCGCCGGGGTGAGCGTCGCGCCCCCGGCCAGCGGAGCCGCCGAGGAGCGCGGCGGGCTGCGCGTGGCGTACGGCGGCGCCGTCTACCCGGCCGAGGAGATCGCCCGGGGCGCGGCGTACGAGCTGTTCAGCGCTGACGAGGCGGCTGGCTTCGAGTGGGCGCCCCGGCCTGGCGTGGCGCTGCCCTGGCGGAGGTTCGCGCACGCCAGCGAGGTCGGCGCGGTGCTCGGGGCGGCCGGGCCGACCGGCGGGGCCGAGGCGCCGCTGCTGGTGCCGCTGCACCGGGAGCGCGGGTGGGCGCAGGTGCACCGGCTCAGCCAGCAGCCCGCGGCGGCGGACGACCCGACGCTGGCGGCGGTCCGGGCGTCCGCGGTGATCCGGCGGGGCACGCCGATGGTCAAGGTGCTCTCGGCCCGGCAGCTCGCGGGGTACGCCCGGGGCTGGCTGCCGCACGGCTTCTGCCACCGGGAGCACGACGTGGCCCACCTGCGTACGCCGGAGGCCCTCGCGGTGCTGCGCGGCGACGCGGCGGACGGGCGGACGGACCTCGACGTGGTGTACGCGCTGCGCTGGCGGGCCGCCGACCCGGCCGACTACGCCCAGCCGGTGGGCGCGGCCTACCGGGGCCTGACCGCGCTGCCGCCGCGGGACCGGCTCGGCCCGCCGGTGCTGGGCACGGGGTTCGTGCCGAGCGCGGCGCAGCTGGTCCCGGAGTTCGTCACCCGGGACTTCGCCGACCTGCCGATGCCGGCGAACGCCACCCTGCTCGCCTACCCGGCGTCGGGCGTGGAGGTGGTCCTCTACCGCTACCAGGCGGAGCAGCGGGGCTGGCTGCGGATGGCCGGCCCGCAGTGGCGGCACCTGCTGACGGGGGTGCCGGGGCTGTCGCCGGACCAGGAGTACCTGCCGACCGGGGAGGCGGCCCGCTCGACCCAGTTGGTCGGCGGATACGCCGGGGCCGGGTACGAGGCGGTGGCGGACCTGCCCGACGGGTTCCGGGTGCTGGCGATGACCCGGGCCGCCCGGTACGCGTCGACACGGTGGCCCGCCGGCTGCGGCACGCCGGCTGGCGGGGCGTGCCGTGCCTGGTGCTGCGGGAGGAGGCCGGCTGGCTGCGGCTGCGGCTGACCCGCCCGGACCCGGACGCGGTGGCCGTGACCGGGGCGCAGTGCCAGGAACGGGGCGTCTACGAGACGTGGGCCCCGGCGTCCGAGCTGACCGACGACCGGATGGTGGACGTGCCGTACCCGCTGTGACGCACCCGGCGGAGGGTCACAGCCGCGCGGGCCGAGGCACGGCGCATAACGGCGGATGGGCCGGGAATGCGCGCGCCGTCCGACGACCCTTGCCCGGATGTCAGGAGACGCCCATGCCCTTCATCACCGTCGGCGCGGAGAACTCCGCGCCCATCGACCTGTACTACGAGGACCACGGCGCGGGTCAGCCGGTGGTGCTGATCCACGGCTTCCCGTTCAACACGGCGACCTGGGAGAAGCAGGTGGGGGCGCTGCTCGCCGCCGGCTACCGGACGATCGCCTACGATCGGCGGGGCTTCGGCAACTCCAGCCAGCCGGCGGCCGGGTACGACTACGACACGTTCGCCGCCGACCTGGACGTCCTGATGACCGAGCTGGACCTGCGGGACGCCGTCCTGGTGGGCCACTCGATGGGCACCGGCGAGGTGGTCCGCTACATCAGCACGTACGGGTCGAGCCGGGTGAACCGGGCGGTGCTGCTCAGCCCCCTCGAGCCGTTCCTGTTGAAGACCTCGGACAACCCGGAGGGGGTGGACCGGAGCCTGTTCGACGGCTTCCAGCAGGCGATCATCGCCGACCGGTTCGCGTACCTCACCACGTTCTGCGACGCTTTCTTCAATTATCAGGACAACAAGGGCAAGATGGTTAGCGAGGAGGCGTACCGGGCGCACTGGAACATCGGGGCCCGGGCGTCGGGCATCGGCACGTTGCAGAGCGTGGACGCCTGGCTGACCGACTTCCGGGCCGACCTGCCCCGGATCGACGTGCCCACCCTGATCGTCCAGGGCGACCAGGACAAGGTGCTGCCGTTCGCGGTGACCGGGCAGCGGTTGCAGCCGATGCTGCCGAACAGCCGGCTGATCACGCTGCAGGGCGCGCCGCACGGCATCCCGTGGACCCACGCCGACGACGTGAACCGGGCGATCCTGGAGTTCGCCGCCACGCCGGCGACGGCCCGCGCCTGAGCCGGCCGGTCGCCGCGACGCCGTACCCGCCGGCGCGGCCTCCCGTCACGGGGGCCGCGCCGGCGTCGCGCGCCGTCAGCCGGCGAGCCGGGCCAGCTCCTCGTCGACGATCGACGGGTCGAGCTTGCGGAAGACCGGCTTCGGCGCCGCGAGGGGGCGGCCCACCTCCAGCGGTACGGACTCCCAGCGCGCCCCGACCGTGTAGTCCCCGGTCAGCACCGGGTACGCCGGCCCGCCGTCGAGGTCCTCGACCTCCTCGATCCTCGGCATCGGGGCGTGCACGCCGGTGCCGCCGAGCAGCTCGTGGATCTTCTGCGCGGAGTGCGGCAGGAACGGGGTGAGCAGGGTGTTCGCGTCGCTGACCACCTGGAGGGCGACGTGCAGGATGGTGCCCATCCGGGGCTTGTCCGCCTCGTCCTTGAGCTTCCAGGGGGCCTGCTCGGAGAGGTACTTGTTGGCCTCCGCGACGACCCGCATCGCCTCGCCGATCGCCTGCTTCTGCCGGTGCCTGGCGATCAGGTCGCCGACCGTGGCGAAGCCGGCCCGCGCGGTGGCGAGCAGCGCCTCGTCGGCCTCGGTGAGCCCGGCCGGGTCGACCGGCGGGACGACCCCGAAGTTCTTCGCCGCCATCGAGATGGACCGGTTGACCAGGTTGCCCCAGCCGGCGACCAGCTCGTCGTTGTTGCGGCGGAGGAACTCCGCCCAGGTGAAGTCCGTGTCGTTGCTCTCCGGGCCGGCGACGGCGATGAAGTAGCGCAGCGCGTCGGCGTCGTACCGCTCCAGGAAGTCCCGGACGTAGATGACGACCTTGCGCGACGAGGAGAACTTGCGCCCCTCCATCGTCAGGTACTCGCTGGAGACGACCTCGGTGGGCAGGTTGAGCCGGCCCAGCCGGCCCGGCTCGCCGTCGCGCGCGCCCTCGCCGGAGTACCCGTCGAGCAGCGCCGGCCAGATCACCGAGTGGAAGACGATGTTGTCCTTGCCCATGAAGTAGTAGCCCTGGGCGTTCTTGCCCTCTGCGTCGGTGGACCACCACTTTCGCCAGGCGTCGGGGTCGCCGGAGCGGCGGGCCCACTCGATGGACGCCGACAGGTAGCCGATCACGGCGTCGAACCAGACGTAGATGCGCTTGTCCGGCCGGTCCCGCCAGCCGTCGAGGGGGATCGGCACGCCCCACTCCAGGTCCCGGGTGATGGCCCGGGGCTGGAGGTCGTCGAGCAGGTTCTTCGAGAACCGCAGGACGTTCGGCCGCCAGCCCTCCCGGGTGTCCAGCCACTGCCGCAGCGCGTCGGCCAGGGCCGGCAGGTCGAGGAAGAAGTGCTCGGTCTCGACGAACTCCGGCGTCTCACCGTTGATCTTCGACCGGGGGTTGACCAGGTCGACCGGGTCGAGCTGGTTGCCGCAGTTGTCGCACTGGTCGCCGCGCGCGCTGTCGTACCCGCAGATCGGGCAGGTGCCCTCGATGTAGCGGTCGGGCAGGGTCCGACCCGTGGACGGGGAGATCGCGCCGACGGTGATCTTCGGCACGATGTAGCCGTTGCGGTGCAGGCCCTCGAACAGCTCCTGCACGACCGCGTAGTGGTTGCGGGTGGTGGTGCGGGTGAACAGGTCGTACGACAGCCCCAGCGCCCGCAGGTCCTCCGCGATCACCCGGTTGTACCGGTCGGCCAGCTCGCGCGGGGTGACCCCCTCGGCGTCGGCCTGCACCTGGATCGGGGTGCCGTGCTCGTCCGTGCCGGAGACCATGAGCACGTCGTGGCCGGCCATCCGCATGTACCGGGCGAAGACGTCGGAGGGAACGCCGAATCCGGAGACATGACCGATGTGGCGCGGGCCGTTGGCGTACGGCCAGGCTACCGCCGCGAGAACGTGACTCATGACCAGCAAGCCTAGTGACCACGGCCGGCAACCCGCGAACCAACAGGCGGGCGGGCGCCGCGCGCCGGGGACGACGGCGTGGAAGGGGGCCTTCCGCGCCGAATGCGTCCGCGCTCACCAGCCGGCCGGCTGGGGGCAGACCGCCCGGGGAGGCCCGTTCCTCATCGGCGGCCGTGGCCGGATCGGCGAGCACAGGTGGCGCCACGCACCCGCCGGCCTACGATCGGCGGGTGAAGAGTGCGTCGACAGCGCAGAGCGCCAGCGCCGGCCGCGCGGAGTCGGAGCAGGCCGGGCCGGCCGGCGCGGCCGGTGTGGCCGAGGCCTCCCCGACCGGCGGCGGCGTTCCCGCCGTCGTACGGAGGCGGTTCGCCACCGTCGACGCCCGCCTCGACGTCAACTCCTGGCTGGCCACCGCCGTCGTGGTGGCCATCGCGGCGATCCTGCGGCTGGTGGGCCTGAGCGGTCCGAAGGGCAAGATCTTCGACGAGATCTACTACGCCCGGGACGCCTGGGGGCTGGTCGACAAGGGCGTCGAGTGGAACTACAAGGACAACGGCCCCTCGTACGTGGTGCATCCGCCGCTGGGCAAGTGGCTGATCGGGCTCGGCGAGTGGGCCTTCGGCTACCAGGACGCGGAGTCGAAGATCTCCGTCCCGGGGCACCTGACGACCACCGCCCCCGAGTTCGGCTGGCGCGTCTCGGCCGCCGTGGCCGGCGTCCTGTCGGTCCTGCTGCTGGTACGCATGGGCCGCCGGTTGTTCCGGTCCACCGCGCTCGGCTGCGCCGCCGGCCTGCTGCTCGCCCTGGACGGCTTCCACCTGGTGCTCTCGCGCACCGCCCTGCTCGACATCTTCCTGCTGTTGTTCGTGCTGGCGGCGTTCGGCGCCCTGGTCCTCGACCGGGACGCCCGGCGTCGGCGGTGGGCCCGGGCGCTGGAGGCGGGTCTCGATCCCACCCGGCCCGGCCGCGCCGGCCGGCCCGCCGGCGGCTGGCGGAACTGGCCCTGGTGGCGGCTGGCCGCCGGGGTGCTGCTCGGCTGCGCGTGCGCGGTGAAGTGGAGTGCGCTGTACTTCGTCCCCGCCTTCGCGCTGCTGGTGCTGCTGTGGGAGGTCGGCGTCCGCCGTTCCGCCGGGGCGCGCCGGCCGTGGCTGGGCGCCCTGCTCCACGCGCTGCCGTGGCTGGCCCTGGCCGGGGTGCTGATGGTCGTCACCTACGTCGCCACCTGGTCGGGCTGGCTGCTGAGCGACGACGGCTACTACCGCCTGGCCGCCAACTACCCCAACACGCCGGCGCTCAGCGACACCCCGGTCGTCGGGGCGCTCAACAACCTGTGGGAGTACCACAAGGCGGCGTACGGCTTCCACAAGCAGCTCGACGACCCGCACAAGTACCAGTCCTGGCCGTGGCAGTGGCTGCTGCTCGGGCGGCCGGTGGCCTTCTACTGGTCGGGCGAGGGCGCCTGCGGGGCGCCGAGCTGCGCCTCGGAGATCCTGCTGCTCGGCACGCCGCTGCTGTGGTGGTCGTTCCTGCCGGCGCTGGCCGCGACGGCCTGGCTCGGCGCGGCCCGGCGGGACTGGCGGGCCGGTGCGATCCTGCTGACCGTGGCCGCCGGCCTGCTGCCCTGGTTCTGGTTCGCCCTCGACGGCCGGACGATGTTCTCCTTCTACGCGGCGCCGGCCCTGCCGTTCCTCGTCCTCGCGGTGGTCTACGTGCTCGGCGTGATCGCCTCGCCGGCCAGGGGCGGGGGGACCGGGCCCGCCGAACCGGACGAGGACGCCGCCGAGCGGCGGCTGATCGGCGGCCTCGTGGCGGGCGCGTACGTGCTGCTGGTCGCCGTGTGCTTCGCGTACTTCTACCCGATCTTCGTCGGCCAACTGCTGCCGTACGCCGACTGGTCGGCCCGGATGTGGCTGGACGGCCGCTGGATCTGAGCCCGGCAGCGGGCGGCGGTCGGGCGGCGGTCGGGCGGCGGGCGCGGCGTGTGGGAGGAGCGGGGCGCTCGCGGGTGGACCGGAGAGTCCACCTGACGGGACTCTCGCGCACATAGACGCGCGCCCCGATCGCCTGCCACGGGGGAAGCGGGCGATTGGGGCGCGCAATGAAAGCTTAACCAGCTTGCACCACCGGCACAACGGGTGGCATCGAGTCAGATTTCCGACCCAAATCGCCTCCCCGAGCACCGAACGTCCGAAAGCCGACTGACAGTCACCCGCCGGAAACCCTCACGAGACCGCCACCAGCCAGGACCGGCGGGACGGCGGCCCCGACCCCGCCGGACGATTTCCGGCGGTCACATCAGGACGTTGCCGGCCGGGCCCGGACGAGCCTCCAAAGTGGATCTCACTACACTTCGCCCGATGATCGACAAGAGACGACCGACAGCCGTCCTCCGTGGACTGCTGGCGGCGGCCGTCCTGCTCGGCCCGGTCCTGCTGGGCGGGCCCGCGCCCGCGCGGGCCGAAGGGGAGAGCCCCACGGAGCCGCCCCGCGTCGAGCTGGTGCTGGACGTCAGCGGCTCGATGCGGGCCCGGGACATCGACGGGCGCAGCCGGATCTCGGTGGCCCAGCAGGCCTTCAACGAGGTCGTGGACGCCCTGCCCGACGAGACGCAGCTCGGCATCCGGGTGCTCGGCGCCACCTACCGCGGCAAGGACAAGACGGTCGGCTGCCAGGACACCCAGCAGATCGTGCCGGTCGGCCGGGTCGACCGCACCCAGGCGAAGGCGGCCGTGGCGACGCTGCGGCCCACCGGCTTCACGCCCGTCGGGTTGGCGCTCCGCTCGGCCGCTCAGGACCTGGGCACGGGCGCCACCGCGCGCCGGATCGTGCTGATCACCGACGGGGAGGACACCTGCGCCCCGCCGGACCCGTGCGAGGTGGCCCGGGAGCTGGCCGCGCAGGGCACCAAGCTGGTGGTGGACACCCTCGGCCTCGCCCCGGACGAGAAGGTACGCCGGCAGCTGGTCTGCATCGCCAACGCGACGGGCGGCACGTACACGGCCGCGCAGAGCGCGGACGAGCTGACCGACCGGATCAAGCAGCTGGTGGACCGCGCCCGGGACACCTACACCGCCGCCCCGACCGTGGTGGGCGGCACTCCCCGCTGCCCCGACGCGCCGCTGCTCGCCCCCGGCGTCTACACCGACCGGGAGCAGTTCTCCGAGCACCGCTGGTACCGGGTCCCCGTACGCCCCGGCGAGGAGCTGCGCGCCTCGGTGAGCATCGCGCTGGACCGCCCGGTCAACCCCGACTACGGGGTGCTGCTGCGGGCCACCGCGCCGGACGGCCGGGAGCTGGTCCGGGGCGTGGACGCCGGCAGCGGCCGGACCGACGTCGTCTCGGCCGGCCTGCGCTGGTCCGCCGCCGCCGACCGGGACGACGAGGACACCGACGACGGCGAGACCCCGAGCCCGGCGCCCAGCACCGCCGACGCCACGCCGACCATGGTCTGCCTGGTGGTCAGCAACGCGTTCGCGCCCCGCCCCGGCACCCGGGCCACCCCCGGCATGCCCGTCGAGCTGACCGTCGACGTGGTCGCCTCGTCGCCGCCCCCCGCCGGGCCGGACCTCGGCCGGGGCTGGATCCTGCTGCTCCTGCTGACCCTGGCCGGCCTGGTCACCGGGCTTCTTGCCGGCCTGCTCACCCGCTGGTGGGTCGCCACCTGGAGGGAGAACTGAGGATGCGTACCCGCATGTTCCGGGCCGGAGCGGCGCTGGCCGCCGCCGCCCTGACGCTGCCGGCGGCCCCCGCCCTCGCCGCGACCGCGGGGCCCACCCCCTCCCCCGGCGCCGCCACGGTGACCAAGGCGGGCACCTCGTTCCTGACCGCCACGCCGATCACCGCCGGCCAGCCGGTCCGGGTCGGGGCCTCGACCGGCGACCACCTCTACTGGTCGTTCCCGGCGACGGCCGGTCAGATCCACGAGATCACCGCCACCGTCGGCTTCCCCAAGAGCCGCAGCGGCGCCTCGACCTGGACGATCGACGTCTTCGACGGCCTGCGCCGCCGGCAGGCCTGCACGGCCGGGGCGCAGACCCCGACGGCGGCGGGGTCGGCCGCCGGCGTGGCGCTCGGCTGCACGCTGCGCCAGGTGCGCTCGTGGGCGGAGCCCTGGTCGGGCGACCCGCTGCCCGGCACGTACTACCTCCGGCTCTCCGTGGTCGACCTGCCGGAGCCGGACCTCGGCCTGCCGATCGACGTGGACCTGCTGGTCTCCACCGTCGGCGACGGCGACGCCCCCGACGACGGCGAGCTGAAGGCGCCGCTGGTGCCGAACACGAAGGCCGGCACGGTCCTGACCGGGGAGCCGGCGGCGGCACCGGCCGACGAGGACGAGGGCGACGGCCTCACCGGCTGGCTGCCCGAACCGTCCTCGCGCTGGGTCTGGACCACGGCCGGCGGCGTGCTCGCCGCGGTGGCCGGCGTGGTCGGTTTCGCCCTCACCCGCCGCCCGCGCCGCCGCTGAGCGGGGCGGCCGCCGCCCGCCGCCCGCGCCGCCGCTGAGCGGGGGCGGCCGCCGCCCGACGCCCGCGCCGTCGTCCGATGCCCGGCGCCGTCGTCCGCGAGGGCGCCGGGTGGCCGCCCCCCGGGGCTCACGGGGCGGCCGCCGGGGCCCGGACGGGGCCGCGGGCGATGGTCGTCCGGTCGCGCGCCGGGTACCGGGTACGGCGTCGGCGGCCCTGCGGCGTCACCCGCATGGGGTACGTTCGCACGGATGAACGTCCCGGAGCTGACGATCGCGCGGGTGCCGGCCTGGCGTGTCGGCCACCACCCGCTGCGCCGGCCGGGCGTCCGGCTCCGGCCGGAGGTGCCGCCCACGCCGACCGGCCGACTCCCCGCCGCACGCGACGGGGTGTGCTCGCTGCTCGCCGGGGGCGGCCGTGCGTGACCTGCTGCCGCCCGAGGTAGCCGTGGCCGTGGCCGACGCAACCGACTGGTCCGGCGAGCTGCTGCCCGCCGAGCGGGCCTGCCTCGGCGAGCGGGCCGTGGAGAGCCGCCGCCGGGACTTCACCGCCGGCCGGGTCTGCGCCCGGCGGGCGCTCGCCCGGCTCGGCGTCCCAGAGGCCGCGGTGCCCTCGGCGCCCGACCGCTCCCCGGTCTGGCCGGCCGGGCTGGTCGGCACCATCACCCACACCCGCGGCTACTGCGCCGCGGCGGTCGCCCGCGCCGGCGAGGTCCGCTCGGTCGGCATGGACGCCGAGCGGCACAGGGACCTCAACGCCGGGGTACGCCGGCTGATCGGCCTGCCCGAGGAGTGGGACGACGTCGCGCGCCTGCCGGGCGGCGTCCCGTGGCCGGTGGTGCTGTTCAGCGCGAAGGAGACCGTCTACAAGGTCTGGCACCCGGTCGTCCGCACCTGGCTGGACTTCCACGACGCCCGGGTCACCCTCGACCCCGACTCCGGCCTGTTCACCGCGCGGATCACCCCCGCCCGGCTGGACGCCGCCCCGGTGCCGGACCCGCCCGCGACGGTCACCGGCCGCTTCGCGGTGGACGCCGACCTGGTCCGCACGGCCGCTGTCCTGTTACCGCGCTGAGACGGTGCGGTGCCGCGCGAGTCGGCGGGGGCCGCTAACGTCAGCGTTTCAGATCGCCATGAGGTGCCGAGGAGTACGGTGAGCCACCCCCAGCCCCCATACGGGCCGCAGGATCCCTACCAGCCGAACCAGGAGCCGCCAACGGCACCGATGCCGCAGTACCCGGCCGAGCAGGGCGGCTACCCGCCGCCGGCCGTGCCGCAGCCGCCCGTCTCCGGATCCCCCTACCCGCCGCCGGCCCCCGGGCCGCCGTACCCGCAGCAGCCGCCCGTGTCCGGGTCGCCGTACCAACCTCCGGTGTCCGGGTCGCCGTACCCGCCCACCTCCGGGGCCCCGTACCCGGCGGGGGCGCCCGGCTTCCCGCCTGGGCCGGCGCAGCCGCCGAAGAGCAACAAGAAGCCCATCATCATCATCGCCGTCGTCGCGGCCGTGCTCGCGCTGCTCTGCTGCATCGGCGGCGTCGTGGCGCTGGTCAAGGGGGCCAGCGACGCGGCGGAGGAGGCCAAGCGGGACATCACCCTGCCCACGGTGACCACCGCGCCCAGCGACCGGCCCACCCCGAAGTCCTCGTCGTCCTCTCCGGCCAGCGGCGAGACGTTCAACATGGCGGCGGGCGACACGCTCGTCATCACCGACGACGACGGCACCCTGGAGATCACGGTGCTGCGGTTCCGCACCACGACCAAGGGCTGCAAGTCGTACTCGCCGGAGCCCGACAAGGGGCTCTACCTCACGGCCGAGGTCACCGCGACGGTGACGAAGGGCAACATGTCGATCAACCCGTTCTACTTCCAGTGGGTGGCCGCCGACGGCACCACCGCGAACGGGATCGCGGGCGCGCTCGCCGGCTGCGGCGACCTGCTCGACTCCGGCGTGAGCCTGCGGGAGGGCAGCAAGCGCACCGGCGTGGTGACCTTCGACGTGGCCGACAAGAACGGCGTGCTGGAGTACCGGCACAAGCTGGAGACCGCCGGTTCCTGGAAGCCGTAACCGGCGCGGAACACACACGCGGGGCCGACCGGGCACACCGGTCGGCCCCGCGTCGTCTCACCGGCTGGTCAGTGCGCCGCCACGGCCACCGGTTCCGCCTCCAGCGCCGCGAGCCGGGCCGGCCGCACGACGACGAGCAGGACCACGGTCGAGGCCACCATCCCACCGGCGACCACCAGCGACATCGCCACCGCGCCGGTGCCGAGCACGCCCACCAGCGGGGCGGCCAGCGCGCCGACGCCGAACTGCACCGCGCCGAGCAGGGCGGAGGCCGTGCCGGCCGCCTCGCCGTGCCGGGACAGCGCCAGGGCCGGCGCGTTCGGCATGGCCAGGCCGGCCGCCGCGAGCACCACCCACAGCGACACCAGCAGGCTCGGCAGCCCGCCGAGCCCGGTCGCGGCGACGGTGAGCAGCACCAACCCGGCCGCGGTCCCCACGGCAAGGGCGACGACGAGGATGCGCTGCGGCGAGTGGCGGCGCAGCAGCCGTACGTTGAACTGGGTCGCGGTGATCAGCCCGACGGCGCCCGCGCCGAAGGCGAACCCGAACTGCTGCTCGTCCAGCCCGTACTGCTCCTGCAGGACGAACGACGACCCCGACACATACGCGAACAACGCCGCCATCGCCAGCCCGGCGACCAGGACCAGGCCCACGAACGTCCGGTCGCGCAGCAGCGAGCCGTACAGCGCGGCCGTGGCGACCACGCCGCCGCGCCGACGCCGGTCCGGCGGCAGCGTCTCGGGGAGGCCGAGCGCGGCGACCACGACGAGCAGCACGCCGAACGCGGCCAGGGCGACGAACACCCCGCGCCAGTCCGTCCAGTGCAGCAGCCCGCCGCCGAGGGTCGGAGCGAGGATCGGCGCCGCGCCCATGACCAGCAGCAGCCGGGAGAGCAGCTTGGCGAAGGCCGCGCCACTGAACAGGTCGCGTACGACGGCCATCGCGACCACCGAGGCGGCGGCCACGCCGAGCCCCTGCACCACCCGCAGCGCGCCGAGGACCGCGATGTTCGGCGCGGCGACGCAGAGCAGCGACGCCACGACGTGCAGCGCGATGCCGGCGATCAGCGGCACCCGCCGCCCGACGGCGTCGGAGAGCGGGCCGATCAGCAACTGGCCGATGGCGAGCCCCGCCAGCGTGCCGGTGAGGGTCAGTTGGACCGCCGCCGACGTGGTGGAGAAGTCGGCGACGATCGCGGGAAGCGCGGGCAGGTACATGTCGATGGTCAGCGGGCCCACCGCGATCAGCGAGCCGAGTACGAGGACGAGCCGCAGGCGCTGCCGGCGGCTCATCAGGTCGCCCGGCGTCGGCGGGGCGGCGGGCGTTTCGAGATCCTGGGTGACGGTCATCGGGACGTCTCCGTCCGGTCGTGGTGGAGCCGGGCGGGGAGCTGTTCAGCAGTCACACCTTGCTTCAAATCCCGATCAGGCGCGCTGATTCCCGGCCGGCGAAGAGGTGCCGCAGCTCACAGCAGCCGTGACCCGCAGTCACCTTCGTGTCGCTCCCGACCGGCGGCACCGGCCCGTAGGCGGCCGTGCCGGCCGGCACGGCGGGCGACACCCGGACGGTGACCGGCTCGGTGTCGACCCCGGCGACCGAAGGGTCGCTGGCCAACAACAGCGGCATGACCACGTTCACGTACGCCGTGCCGCCCCCGGGCGACCTGAACGTCTCCGGGCTCGACGTGGTCGCCACCGACGAGCTGCGGGCGAACCAGGAGTCCGAGGTGTCGGCGTACGTGTGGACCGAGGGTGGCAGCCCGGCGGAGGACGTCGTGGTTCGGCTCCCGCTCCCGCCGACCGTCGACTTCCTCTCCGTCGACGCCGGCGACCCCGCCTGGGCCTGCCGGCTGGAGGAGACGACCGACCGGTTCGTCGAGCGCACCCGTGACTACTGGGACATCGGCACCCCGGGGCTCAACGTGCGGGTGCAGCTGCGGGCGCAGCCCGGCACCCCGGCCGGCCCGCTGACCTTCACCGCGACCGCGTCCGCCGGTACCCCGGAGTCGTCGACGGAGAACAACACCGCCCCGGACACCGTCACCTACGTCGCCGAGGGCGCTGTCGCCGGGCACGTCTGGCTCGACCTCGACCGGGACGGCCAGCGCGACGCCGGAGAGCCGATGGCCCTCGACAAGACGATTGGACTGACCGTCGTGCCGGAGACGGGCTCGCTGCCGTGGGACTGGCCGGGCATCAACACCAACACGGTCCGCGGGACGTACTGGGGCGGGCGGCTGAAGCCGGGCCGGTACACGGTCAAGGTCCTCCTGCCGTACGGCAGCACCACCCAGTTCACCACGTCCGACCTGGGCGACGACGCCAGCGACTCGGACATCGTCAGCTACGTCGGCGGCTACTACCCGTACGGGCTCAGCGCCCTGGTCGAGGTACACGACGGCGCCGAGATCCAGGTGGACGTCGGCATCCTGCCGC
Organism: Micromonospora olivasterospora; assembly: GCF_007830265.1. Taxonomy (NCBI): domain Bacteria; kingdom Bacillati; phylum Actinomycetota; class Actinomycetes; order Micromonosporales; family Micromonosporaceae; genus Micromonospora; species Micromonospora olivasterospora. Next base: position 3,487,916 of record NZ_VLKE01000001.1, on the reverse strand, counting down.
AGTCCTGACGCCATGCGGGGAAGGCCGGGGTCCGTTCGGGCCCGGGCCTTCCCCGGCTGCCGGCCGTCCTCCCGTTCCGGCGAGCTGCTTGTCTGGCCGGGCGCCGTCCGAGGTCAATTGCCGGCGTCAGGCGCCTCACCGCAGCCAGCCCAGGAAGCGGCGGTGCAGGCTGCCGGCGGGTGCCCAGGTCAGATCCTCGGCGGCACGGACGAACTGCGCTCCCATGTAGAGCGCCAGCGACATCGGCGCGTCCGCGAACTCCGCTCGCAACTCTCGGCGGCGGGTCCGGCACGGCCAGGGCAGGCCGCAGCCGCCACAGCTCCAGATCGGCAGCACCGGGCCGTGGGTGGTCACGCCTGAAGCCCCAGGTAGCGCGCCATGATCGTCCGCGCGCGCCGGCTGGTCGCCCAGTCCACCTGCCAGCAGGGGTACGGGTTGAGGCGTCCCCACCACGCCCGGCAGCCCGTGCACATCCCGTCGAGTCCTCGGATGTGCACGGCGAGGATCGTCCGCTCCTGGTCGTCGTTCACCCGGCCTCCCCGTCCGGCCAGTGACCCCGGTTCATCGGAATCCGATGGCGGGCACGACAGGGCAGATCGGTGCCGCAACGGCAGATCCACTCCCACCTCCGCCACGACCACGCCGGGCGGTGCCGGCGGGCGAGGGTCAGGGCGACCGCGAGGACGTACGCGTCGTAGGGGACGCGCCGCCTGCCCGGGTTCGACGTGCCATGACAGCCGGCCTCGACTCCGCTCACCACTCGGTCCTCGTCCCATAGCAGGTGAGCTGGCCCAGGGTCATCCGCACGGTCGGCATCATCTGCGTCGGCTCGCAGTGCCAGTGGCTGTCCCGCAGCCGTTGAGCCTGGTCAAGTAGGCGTTGCCGCGCGGCCGCCTGCTCGGCGGCCTGGTGGCGCTGGCCGGTGCCGGGCGAGACCGGGTCGGGCCGGCCGATGAGTCGCCGGATGAATGCTCGGATGGACAGCAGCACGGTTGCCTCCCTCTGGACCGACGGCGATTGCGTACCGCCGTCCGCACCTGCCCACCATGACGCCTATATATCGCCGGACGCGACGACACAGCACGCGGCAAAACGGCCACATATGCGGCGACATTTTGGCGACACATGGCTAATGTGAGGCGCATGAACGCCCCCAACGTCGCCCTCCGGGCCGTCCGCACCGGAATGCGCATGAGCCAGGACGACTTCGCCCGCGCCCTCCAAGCCGCAGGCCACCGTGTCGGCGAGCCCAACGACGCCAACAAGCGGCTCGTCCAGCGGTGGGAATCGGGGGCGATCGCCGCGCCTCGCCCCGTCTACGTCCGCGCCCTGGAGGTGGTCACCGGCCTGCCCATCGATCTGCTCGGGTTCACGTCCGTGCCCGGCGGCCAGGTCGCCGACGACAACCAGGGCGGCCACGACCTGACGTCGCCGATGTCAGACCTGGCCACACCCGTGCCCACGCACCGCCCGGCCGCCGTGCGCGGGTCCTATGCCGGGGTGTGGCTCAGCCGGTACCAGTACTACTCCAGCGGCCGAGGGGAATCATTCGCCGGGCAGCACTTCGTGGTCGTGCTCCAGCACGGCGATCGCCTGACCGCGCGCAGCCTCCCGGGCTCGGCCGCGTCGTCGCTGTCGCTGGACCTCACGGTTGACGGCAGTGTCGTCACCGGCACCTGGGTGGAGCAGACAGACCCGGGCGGCTACTACCGGGGCGCCCGCTATCACGGCGCGATCCAGTTGCTGGCGGAGCCGACGGGCCGGCGGATGGCGGGCAAGTGGGTGGGGTTCGGCAAGGACATGGACGTCAACACCGGCCCGTGGGACCTGGTCTTTCAGGACGCCTCGACGTCCAAGGCGACGCTCGACCGGTACAACATCCTGCCCGATCGGGTGGATTCGGCGTAGCCGACCATCCCTATCCTGCGGCGGTCAGGACGACGGGCACCGCCACCACGTTGACGCGGGTGCCGTCCCGGGCCGACACCTCGTACACCTCGATGGTGCCCGGTCCGGTGCGGTCCAGCCGGTAGTCGACCCGCGCCCGGTAGTCGCCGCGGTAGCCGGAGCCGCACGCGGCGGTGGTGAACGCGGTGCCGATCTCCCGGCCGGCGGGGTCCAGGATCCGGACGCTCACCGTCGCCTCGAAGACGTCGGCGGTCCCGGTGACCGTCACCAGGCTGGTGATCCTGTCGCCGACCGACGGGGCGGTCACCACGATCGCCGGCAGGAGGTCGGTGTAGTCGCCGCGCCCGGCGGGTGCGGCGACGGCCGGGCCGAAGGCCACCCGGCGCACGGTGGGGAACTGGGTCAGCGTCCAGACCACCTGGGCCCGGCGGAGTCGGTTCCGCGCCGCGTCGCCGGCGTCGAACCCGGCCGGCGGGGCCAGGGTCGCCACCCCGCCGACGATGTGGACGACCTGGCCGCCGGTCGGGACGAGGGTGTCCAGGCCCGCCGCCGCCTCGGCGCGGGTGGGCCCGTCGGCCAGTTCGGTGAGGGCCAGCCGGGATGTGGCGAGGGTGGCCGGCAGCGTACGCCGGGTCGGCGCGAGCTTCCCGTCCCGGGTTAACCAGAGCTGCACGGTGATGCTGCCGCTCGGGTTGGTCTCCGGGGCGGCGTCCGGCGCGGTGGGCGAGACCGGATCGCTGCTCGTCGCGGGGGGCAGATTCATAATTAGCCCGGGTGCCACTTCAACAGTGTTAGGTCCGGTCTGCCGGGCTCCCGGAGTACGGGCTAGAACATCGGCGATTCCAGCCGCCAACTGCGCCTTGGTCCCTGTGGTACCTCAACAAGCGCGGCCCAGACGGCAAGCGCCTTCCCTCGAAGCGGCACGGCCGTGGTAAGCGGTGGCGGTGCCGCTACGAGGACGCCAACGGTCAGCCCCGGGAACGGCTGTTCGAGCGCAAGGCTGATGCTGAGGCGTGGGAAGTCAAGGCCCGTGCTGGCGCCGTTCAGGAAGTCAAGGTAGATCAGGGCGAGCGGCGAACCACGTTCCGGGAGTACGCCGAGCGGTGGCGGCTTTCACGCCAGATCGGTCAAGCGCTGGAGTATCAGCGGCACATCGAATCGCGTCTCCGGCACCACCTCTACCCGCACTTCGGTGATCGGCAGATCCAGGCCGTCACCCTGACGGACGTTCTGGAATGGGTAGCCAAGCTGCTCCAGGGCGGCGTCGCACAGTCGTCGGTGAAAACCTACTTCGACCTGCTCAACGCCATCATGAACGCCGCGATGGTGGACAAGGTGGTAACTGACAACCCGTGCAAGGCTGTCCGCCTCTCGGCCATCCTGCGGGGCTTCTCCCGTGCTCCCAAGTGGGTGCCGACAACGGATGACGTGCTGTCACTGGTCGAGGTCGTGCCGGACCGAGAGGCCAAGATCAGGTGTGATCTGTGCCGGAACTGTGCCCGTGGATCTTGCTGGAGCGTTTCCGCTGCTCAACGGTGTTACTGGTGGAGCTGAGGGGATTTGAACCCCTGACCCCCTCGATGCGAACGAGGTGCGCTACCGGTCTGCGCCACAGCCCCTCCGCCGGCGAACCGGCGTCGGTCCCACCCGGCTTTCACCGGGCGGGCCGGCGACAACACTAACAGCCCACCCGCCCTCCACGCGAATCACCCCTCCGCCTCGGGGCGGCCCCGCCATGTCGGCGATGTGGCGGGGTCCGCGCCGCGCGGATGGGCCCATGTCGCCGATATGGCGTGGGACAAGCCCCACGAGGGATCAAGCCGTGTGGGAGGTGCGGCCCGACTGGTACGGGCGACCCCGGAGGCCGCCCGCGCGGCGGTACGAGACCGAGCCGCCGCTGGCCGCCGCCGGCAGGTCCGCGGGACGGTCCAGTCCCATCGCCGCACGGCGTACCGCCTCGCGCTGGGCCGCCAGGCGGCGCTGCGCCTCCCGGCGGGCCGCCTGGCGGCGAGCCTGTTCCCGGCGCACCTCGGCCTGCCGGGCCGCGAGCCAGGCCGCCTCGCGGGCCCTCGCCCGGCGTCGGCGGCGCTCGGCGAGCACCCTCCGGCGCAGGTGCCCGACGTACGCCACGAGCAGGGTGGCGGTGACGGAGAAGCTGATCCAGAACCCGGGGCTGACCAGCAGCACGCCGATCAACTCGACGACGTTGAGCAAGAGCAGGGCGGCCAGCACCCGGCGGCGGCGGTAGACCGCAGGGGTGTGCGGCCGGCGCCGGGGCGGGGTCCGTCGGCGGGACTTCTCGGGCGGCGGCACCGCCCGCAGCCGGCCCCGCCTGCGCCGCGACGAGGCAGCGGCCGACGGGGCAGCGGCCGACGAGGCAGCGGCCGACGAGGCGGAGACCGGCGGAGAGAGATTCCCCGTTGCCGGATTCTCGCTCAGGGTGATGACGAGTGAGCGGGGGGCGTTGACGGGGCGCCGACCCGGGACAGTACGGCGTCGCCGGCGGCGCTGGAGCACCCGCGCCGTCGACTGCGCCCGCTCCGCCACCAGCCGCTCGGTGGCGTCGTACCGGCGAACCAGCGCCGGGGCGAGGGCGAGCAGACCGGCGGCGGCGAGGACGGCGAGGAGCACCGAGGTCGGCACCCTCACCCCTCCCGTCACCGAGTTCGGGCAGCCACCGTACGACCGCAGGATCTTCGACGGTGCCCGGCGCGGGCGGTCGATCGTGCGGGCGGGCAGCGGTTGCCGCAGCTTACAGTTACTTGAGGTTACGGGCCGCCGACCACGATGATTGCGCGCCGCGCCGAGCCGACGGGGGTGGGACGGTTCACCCGGTGGTCGCGCGCATCCGGTGCCAACGGGCCAGCAGGCCGCCGTCGGCGAGCACTTCGTCGCTGGTCATGGCGTATCCGATGTGGTCGCGCCAGGCGCCGTCGATGTGCATGTAACGCACGTGGTACGCCTCCTCGCGGAAGCCCAGCTTCTCCACCACACGACGGGACGGCGCGTTCTCGGGCCGGATGTTCACCTCGATCCGGTGTAGCCCGCCGGGGCCGAAGGCGTGGTCGACGGCGAGCGCCAGCGCCGTGGGGATGACACCCTGACCGGCGACCCGCGAGTCGACCCAGTAACCGGCGTACGCGGAGCAGAACGCGCGCCGGACGATGCTGCCGATGTTGAGGTGGCCGACCAGCCGCTCCCGCCCGCGCTCGCGCAGGCACACCGCGAACGGCATTCCCTCGCCGGTACGGGCCGAGCGGCGCAGGTCCCGGTACACCCACCGGAAGGCGGCGGGCGAGTTCAACTCGTCCCAGTTGCCCGGCAGGGCCGACTCCCACGGGGCCAGCCAGGCCCGGTTGGCGCGGCGCACCTCCGACCAGGCCGCCGCGTCCGAACGCCGGTACGGGCGCAGCAGCACCGGCCCGTCCGCGAGCACCGCCGGCCAGCCCGGTGACCGCCCGAACCGCCCAAAACTCACCGGGCTAGCCTTCCGTTCGCGACTGCGGGGCTCGCAAGCTCTCCTCGCATTCCTACGCGACCGCGTCCCACGCGAGCCGCCCAGGAACGCTCGCTCCTCGCGCTCACCTACGCCGGTCCAGCAGGAGCACGTCCACCGTCGAGCCGGCGGCGGCCGTGGTGACCCGCTCGCCGAGCACCATCAGCCCGTTCGCCTCGGCCAGCCCGGAGAGGGTGAACGGCCCGCCGGGCAGCGGCTGGACCGTGTAACCGCCGCCGCGCCGCTCGGCGACGTGCGCGGGGCGGAACTCGCGCAGCCCGCCCGGCGAGGTGATGGTCTCCAGCAGGTGGGCGCGGACGCTCGGCCGGAACACGGGCTCGGCGCCGGCCAGCAGGTTGATGGCCGGGCGGGCCAGCACCTCGAAGCCGATCAACGCCGCGCCGGGCTCACCGGGAAGACAGACCACCGGTACCTCCTCGGCGCCGACCGTACCGAATCCGAGGGCGGTTCCGGGGTACAGGGCGACCTCCGTGAAGGCGACGGGCCCCGCCCGGCCGCCCTCGCGGCGGGACAGGATGCGGCGGACCATGTCGCCCGGCCCGGTCCCGGTGCCGCCGGTGGTGATGATCAGGTCGGCGCGCAGGGTCTGGTCCTCCAGCAGGCCGCGCAGCCCCTCCGGGTCGTCGTCGCAGATGCCCACCCGGTACGCCAGCGCGCCGACCTCGGCCGCCGCGGCGGTCAGCGCGTGCGAGTTGGCGTCCACCACCTGGCCGGGCTGGCTGCCCCGGCCGACATCGACCAGTTCGTCGCCGGTGGCCACGACGACCACCCGGGGGCTGGGCCTGACCACCACGTGGCCGATGCCGGTGGCGGCGAACACCGCGACGAGCGCCGGGGTGACGTACGTGCCGGCGCGGGCGAGCACGGTGCCGGCCGGCAGTTCCTCGCCGGCGCGGCGCACCCCGTACCCACGCTTGGGGGTGCGGAAGATCTCCACCGCGGCCATGCCCTGGTCGGTCCACTCCACGGGCACCACGACGTCCGCCGCGATCGGCAGCGGCGCCCCGGCGGCCACCGAGAAGCAGGAGCCGGGGGTGAGCCGGACCGGCCGCCAGCTCGCCGCGCCGAGGTCGCCGACCACGTTGAGCCGTACGGTGCGACCCGCGGGGCCGGAGCCCCGGTATCCCGCGACCCGGCCCGCGCCGGAGAGGTCCTCCCAGCGCGCCGCGTACCCGTCCACGGCCGCCTGGTCGAAGGCCGGAAAGGAGTGCGGCGCGACGACGTCCTCGGCGAGGACGTTGCCGTACGCCTGGGTGAGGTCGAGGTCGAGCGGAGGCAGCGCGCGTAACCTGCGCAGCACGCTGCCCAGGTAGTCGGCGAGCGGCGTCAACTCGTTCGCGGCCGCCTCGGCGTCGGCCGTCGCGGTCATGTACTAGGACCGCCCGACGCGCCGCGCACCCCGTTCAGGATCGCCGAGGTGACCGTCTCGTCGCCGGCGTTGACGAACTCGGCGAGCCACGCGCGGAACTCGGCGCCCAGGTCCTCGCGCTCGCAGGCGATCTGCACCACCGTCTGGAGGTAGCCGAGCGGCATCCCCGTGTCGTAACGGATGCCGCGGTAGACGATGGCGTGTACCGGCGTGCCCTCGCTGCGCAGCAGCTCCATCGCGTCGGTCAGCTGGATCTCACCACCGCTGCCCGGCTTCGTGCGGCGGATCGCGTCGAAGATCGTGCCGGGCAGCACGTACCGGCCCAGGACGGCGAGGTTGCTCGGCGCCTCCTCCGGCGTCGGCTTCTCCACCATGCCGGTAACCCGGACGACCTCGCCGATGTCGGTCAGCTCCGCCTCGGCCGGCTCCACGGAGGCGATGCCGTACCGCTTGGTCTCGGCCGGGTCGACCTCGAAGAAGGCCAGCACCACGCCGCCGGTGCGGGCCTGCAGCTCCAGCATCGCCGGCAGCAGCGGCTCGGAGAGGTTGACGAACTCGTCGCCGAGCAGCACCGCGAAGGGCTGGTCGCCGACGTGCGACTCGGCGTACCCGACGGCGTGGCCGAGGCCGAGCTGCTCCGGTTGGCGGCAGGTGTAGATCTCGGCCAGCTCGCTGGGGCGGCGCACCGCCGCCAGTGTGGCGGTGTCGCCCTTCTCCGCCAACCGGGCCTCCAGGTCGGGGCGGCGGTCGAAGTGGTCCACCATGGATGTCTTGCCCCGGCCGGTGATCAGCAGCACGTCGCCGATGCCGGCCTGGGTCGCCTCCTCGACGATGTACTGCAGGACCGGTCGGTCGACCACCGGCAGCAGCTCCTTGGGCACCGCCTTGGTGGCCGGCAGGAACCGGGTGGCCAGGCCGGCGGCCGGGATGACGGCCTTGACCGCGCGGGCGCGGCCGGTCGCGGCGGCCGCTGAGGAGTTCGCTGAGTGCTCCGACATGTCGCGAGACTATCGGCCACGGCTCTGCCGCGGCGGGTGAGGACCGGAAGACGCGCCGCCCGGTGCGGCCCGCGCCACTCGCGGATCGGACCGGGCGGGGTCGCCCTCGGCCGGGGCGACCGGCGCGCCCGCCCGCGGCAGGCCGTCCGCCGGGGTGACCGATGCGGCCAGGACGGGGATCTCCCGGGCCGACGGCCAGGGGCGCGGCTCCGCCAGCCGCCAGGTGTCCCGGCCGGCCGCCTTCGCCGCGTACAGGGCCTCGTCGGCGGCGTCGAGGACCCGCTGGCCGGTGGTGGCGTGGTCCGGGTACACGGCGATGCCCACGGAGACGGTGACGGTGATCGCCACCCCGTCCGGGTTGTCCAGGGTCACCGGGGCGTCGCGAACGGCCGCGCCGAGGCGCTCGGCCACGATGGTCGCGCCCCGGGCGTCCGTCTCCGGCAGCAGCACCACGAACTCCTCCCCGCCCTGCCGGAACGCCAGGTCCACCTCGCGGATCTCGCCCCGGACGCGCCGGGCGAACTCGGCGAGCACCGCGTCCCCGGCGGCATGCCCCCAGGTGTCGTTGATTGCCTTGAACCGGTCCAGGTCCAGCGCGAGGACGCTGAGCATCCGACCGAACCGGCTGGCCCGCTCGACCTCCCGGCGGATCGACTCACGCAGGTAGCGGTAGTTCCACAGCCCGGTCAGCGGGTCGGTCAGCGACAGCCGCTGGGCCTCCTCGTGCACCCGCACGTTGTCCACGGCCACCGCCGCGTGCCCGGCGAAGGTGCGCAGGGTGACCAGGTCGTCGTCGTCGAACTCGTCCGCGCCGAGCCGGTCGTAGAGGGCCAGCACGCCCAGGGTCGCCGCCGGGAGGGCGGGCTCCGCCCCGGCCGGGTCCGCGCCGGGCCGGGCCGTCCCGCCCGGGCCGCCGGGGGCCGCGAAGGGCACCGCCACGTACGTCTCGCAGCGCGGCTCCCCCGTCGGGGGCGCGGACGCCTCCGCCCTTCCCCGGCGCGCCTCCCCGGTCGCCGCCACCGCGCCGACGACGCCGCTGCCCACCGGCACCCGCAGCGCCGACGCGTCGGGTGGGTCGGGCTCCGGGCCGGGCCAGCGCCCGTCGAGGCCCTCTGCGCACTGCCCCACCAGCACGCCGCCGCCGTCGACCAGCAGCACCGCCCCGGCCCGGGCCCCGGTTGCCGCGATCGCGCTGTGCAGGATGAGCCGCAGGATGCGCTGCAGGTCGTGGGTGCTGGCCAGGGTGTCGCCGAGCACCGCCAGGTGCCCGCGCAGCTGGTCCCGGCTGCTGGTCAGCGCCTGCACGTACGAGTCGGTCTCCCGGGTCATCCGGTTGAACGCGCTGGCCAGCCGGCCGATCTCGTCGCGGCTGCGCACCGGCACCCGGGTGTCCAGGTCCCCGTGGGCCACCCGGTCCACCGCGCCGGCCAACTCCACCAGGGGCCGGGTGGTGACCCGGGCCAGCCGCCAGGCGGCGAGCACCGCCAACAGCGCGGCGAGCAGGACCGCGCCGACCAGCGCCGCGTACAGGCCGGGGGGCTGCTCGCTCGGGACGGAGAGCACCAGCGGCAGGGGCTGCCCGGGGGCGGGACCGACCCGGCGGACGTACCGGCCGTCGGCGGTCTCGGTGACCCGGTCGCCCACGACCGTCCCGGCGGCGGCCAGCACCGCGTCGCGTACCCCCGCGGCCTCGGTGGTGTGCGCCACCCGGTCCGCGCCGGTGGGGTCGTCGAACAGGGTGACCGCGACGCCCGTGACCGCCGCCAGCCGGGCCACGAACGCGGGGTCGACGGGTTGCGCCGCGGCGACGGTGCCGAGGTCGGCGCCGGCCCGGTCGCGCAGCCCCACGCGCGCGCCCAGCGCCCGTACCGGCCCGGGGGCGGGCCCGGCCGCGGAGCAGTCCAGCCAGGGCTGGACGGGGGCGCCCGGGGTGGCGTACCGGACCTGCCCGGTCACGTCGGCGAGCACCACCCCGGCGGCCAGGCCGCGGCTGACCACCTGCCGGGCCGCGACCGCCCGCCCGGCGGGGTCGGCGGCGAGGGCGACCGCGTCGGCCGCGGCGCGCAGCTGCTGGCAGAGGGCGTCGACCGAGGTGCGGACCGTCGCGGCGGCCAGACCGAGCCGTTCCGTCGACCGGCCGCGGTCGACGGCCGCCATGGTGGTGCCGACGAAGAACGCCCCGAGCAGGACCGGCCCGAGGACCACCACGAGGAAGGCCGCCGTCAACCGCCCGCGTAGCGTCAACGCTTCCCCCCGGAAGTTCCGCGCCCGATGCTAGCGATGCTGACACAGTGCGATGGTGGGGTAAACGTTGCGTCAGGAGTGTTGCGTGCCGGATTTTTCTGATGGGGCGGAAGCGACGCACGAGGCGAAGCGCCGCGTCCGGGTGGAGCTGCTCGCCCGCCGCCGCGCGCTGCCGGCCGCGCGCCGGGCGGCGGCGGCGGCGTCCGTCCGAGCCGCGCTCGTCGATCTGGTACGCCGGCTGCGGCCGGCCAGGATGACCGCGTACGTCCCCGTCGGCTCGGAGCCCGGCGGGCCGGAGCTGCCGGAGGCGCTGCGCGCCGCGCTGCCGCCCGGCGCCGAGCTGCTGCTGCCCGTGCTGCGCGACGACCTGGACCTGGACTGGGCGGCGTACCCGGGCCCGGGGTGTCTGGTGGCGGCCGGGCGCGGCCTACGCGAGCCGGCCGGCCCCCGGCTGGGCCGCTCGGCGGTCGCCGACGCGGGGCTGGTGGTGGTGCCCGCCCTGGCGGTCGACCTGCACGGCCGGCGGCTCGGGCGCGGTGGCGGCTCGTACGACCGGGCGCTGGCCCGGGTCGGCGGGGACGCGCTGACGGTGGCCCTCCTGCACGACGGTGAGCTGCTGGAACGCCTCCCCGCCGAGCCGCACGACCGGCCGGTGCGCGCCGTGGTCACCCCCGCCGTGGGGCTGCGCCCGCTGGCGGCCGGTCCGGTGTCTGCCCCGGCACTTCCGCTGGACGAACCCGGGTCGGATGACGCACCATTGGCACTCGAATGAGTCGAGTGCCAAACAGGCCGTGCCAGATCCGGAGGAGAACGTGCCCACGTACCAGTACGCCTGCACCGCGTGCGGCCACCAGCTCGAGGCGGTGCAGTCCTTCTCTGACGAGCCGCTGACCGAGTGCCCCACGTGCGAGGGGCGGCTGCGCAAGGTCTTCAACTCCGTCGGCATCGTCTTCAAGGGCTCGGGCTTCTACCGCACCGACTCCCGTTCCGGCTCCGACACCGCCAAGAACGGCTCCGGCAAGCCGGCCAAGTCCGAGTCGTCCTCCGGCGGCGACTCCGGTTCGGCCAGCACCTCCGGCGGCTCCGCCGGTGCGTCGAACGGCTCGTCCGGGGCGTCCGGTTCCTCCGCGGCGTCCTCCGGCTCCTCCTCGGGCGGTGCGGCGAAGGCCCCGGCGGCCAGCGCCTCCTGACCCGCCCCTTAGCAGATCCGCGCGCCGCGTGGCGGTTGTCCACAGGCGCCCCCGTCGTCCACAGGCCGCGCCCCGAGCCGGGCGCGGCCGGCCGTCCGCCGCCTAGCCTGCTCCCGGCGCCAGCTCCGGCGCCGTGCCGAGTCGGGAGGACGGAATGGCGGTCAACGGGACGGCGGGGTCCGGATCACTGCGACCGGTGCGCTGGCCCCACCGGCCCCGCCGGTCGACGCTGCTCCGGGCCGCCCTGGTCGCCGCCCTGATCGGCCTCGCCGCAGCGGTGCTGCAGACGCCCTCCGGCTGTCCACCGGCCCCCGACGCGTCGGCATCCCCGGGCTCCGTCGCGTCCCCGGGCAGCGGGCCGGACGGCGACGCCGACCGCGACGGCGGCACGGGGCCGAGCGCCCCGCCGGCGGCCGCGACCCTGCCGCTGCCCGACGGGGCGGTCGGGGTGCCGATCAGGTTGGCCGAGCCGGCCGCGCTGGCGGTGGTACGCCCCGGATCCCGGGTCGACCTGCTCGCCGTACCGGCCGGCGGGCCGGCCGCCGAGGCCGACCTGCTGGCCCCCCGCGCCCTGGTGCTCGACGTGGTCGGGGCCGGCGCCGTGGACGGCTCCTCCGCGCTCTACCTGGCGCTCAGCCCCGAGCAGGCGCACCGCGCGGTGGGCCTGCCGGAGGGCAGCCGCTTCGCGATCGTGGTCCGCGGCTGACGGGTGCGAGCGCGTCGACGCGCCTCGGCGGGTCCGCGCGGCTGCCCGCGCCCGGGGTCGGCTCAGTCCCAGTGCGGGGGGCGCTCGGCGAGCAGCCAGTCGTCGTTGCGGCCGGACAGCTCGCCCCAGCCGCGGTCCGTGTCGTCGGACGTCTGCTCGGGCAGCACCACGAAGTCCTCGCTCAGGTCGACGGCGCGGTCGTCGTCGCCGCGTGCCTGCGTCCCCGGGTCGATGCTCACGAAGGGCAAGAATACCCGGAGTCGGACCCGCCTCCGACCGGCCGCGGCCCCGGGAATTGGTAGCGTCGGACGGCATGACGACGCCCAGCGGTGAGCGCCCCGAGGACGACTTCTGGCGGCGTCCGTCGGACACCCCCGGCGGCGAGGCACCCGGCGCCGCGCAGCGTGATCCCGGCGGCCTCGGCCGCCCGGCCGCGGCGGTTCCGCCGGCGGCGGGTGGGTACGCCGGGCCACCGCCGACCACGCCCCCGCCGCCCGGCTGGCGACCCCCGGTCCACCTGCAGGCGGCGCTGCCGCGGCGGCTGCCGCCGCAGGACATGGTCGAACTGGACGTCGCCGAGCAGCGCGCCCAGCGGATCACCTGGGGCGTCGGCGGGGTCGCGGCGGTGGTGCTGGCGCTCCTCGTCTGTCTGCTCTGCTCGCGGGCGCTGTTCTGAGCGGCCCGGCGGGATCAGAGGGTGCCGCCCCAGACGGCCTGGGCGCCGGTGTCACCGGTCAACACGACGTAGACCAGGGCGGCGGCGGCCAGCACGACCACCACGACGGTGAGCAGCAGGGCCACCCAGGACGGCAGCCGGGACACCCGGTCGTCGTTGCGGGTCACCAGCAGCAGGAGGATGGCCGCCACGGCCAGACCCACGGTGAACCAGAGCAACGTGTCGCCGTACTCGGCGTGCTCGCGCACCTTGTCGAGGATCTGCGGCGGGTAGCCCTTCTCCTCCAGCGCGTGCTCCAGTTCCTCGCCCGACTCCGTCGCCACCCAGGCGACGACCGGGCTCAGCACGGCCAGGATCGCCACCGCCCAGCCGAGCTTGGGACGCCACCGGGGCACCAGTCCGTACGCGGAGGCGAGCAGCGCCAGCAGCGGAACGAACACCACGGCTGCGTGGACGATCAGGGCGTGCCCCGGCAGTCCGTTGATCTCCCTGAACACCGACACCTCCGGCAGTGGACGCGGTACCCCGGGCAGTAAGCGTACGACAACGCCCGGTGCGGCAGTACTGACGACCTGGCACACGCACAGGTCGGTTGACCGGTTCAGAGCCGCGTCCCGTAGGGCCGGCCGGCGCGGCGTCGCCCGCCGCCCACCGGCGGCGCGTGTGGTGCGGGCCACCTGCCCAGATGCTCGCTTGTCGCCTGCTGGGGCCCGTGCTGTCATTGAGTCATGACCAGTGGCGAGGAACTGCTCCGGTCGAGGGGCCTGCGGGTCACCCGGCCGCGCCTCGCCGTGCTGGAGGTCCTGGCCGCCGGTGGCCACCTGGAGGTCGACGAGATCACCCGGCGGGTCCGGGAACGCCTCGACTCCGTCTCCACCCAGGCGGTGTACGACGTCCTCGGCGCGCTCTCCCGAGCCGGGCTGTCCCGCCGGATCGAGCCGGCCGGCAGTCCCGCCCGGTACGAGGCCCGGGCCGGCGACAACCACCACCACGTGGTCTGCCGCGGTTGCGGCGAGATCGCCGACATCGACTGCGCGGTCGGCGAGACGCCCTGCCTCGACCCGATCACCTCGCACGGATACGAGGTGGACGAGGCGGAGGTGACCTTCTGGGGCCTCTGCCCGGCCTGTCAGGCCCGCCGCTCGGCCGACGTCTGACCTGGTCCGCGTGGCACGCTGGGGCGGTGGAATCCGATGACCTCGGTCTGTTCGGTCCGGGATCGGTCACCTGGAAGGTGCACGGGGAACCGATCCTGATCGTCGCCGGCCTGCGCGCGCTCTACCTCCAGGCGTTGCATCCCCGGGCGATGGCCGGCGTGGCCCAGAACAGCGACTACCGGACCGACGCGTGGGGCCGGCTGGTGCGCACGGCCGCGTACGTGGCGACCACCGTCTACGGCACGACCGCAGAGGCCGAGGCGGCGGGTGCCCGGCTGCGCCGGTTGCACGCCCGGCTGCAGGCCACCGACCCGGTCACCGGGGAGCCGTTCCGGATCGACGACCCTGAGCTGCTGCGCTGGGTGCACGTCACCGAGGTCGAGTCGTTCCTCAGCACCGCCCGCCGGGCGGGGCTGCCGCTGACCGACGCCGAGGCGGACGGCTACCACGCCGAGCAGCGCCGGGCCGCGGCGCTGGTGGGGCTGGACCCGGCCGACGTGCCGGGCAGCGTGGCGGAGGTGGCGGAGTACTACCGCCGGGTCCGGCCCGAGCTGCGGCTCACCCGGGAGGCGGCGGAGACGGCCCTGTTCCTGACCGCGCCGCCGCTGCCGTGGAAACTCAGCCTGCCGGCCCGGCTGGGGCTGAACCTCGGGCCGCCCCGGTGGGCGTACCTGGGCATCGCCGGCACCGCGTTCGCGCTGCTGCCGCCGTGGGCCCGGCGCCGGTACGGCGGACTGGGCCTGCCGACCACCGAACTGTCGGCGGACCTCACCGTGCGCGCCCTGCGGCTCACCCTGGCCGCCCTGCCCCGTCGCTGGCGGGAGGGGCCCCTGCAACAGGCGGCGAAGGAACGGGCGCGGCTGGCCACGGCGGGGCTGGTCGACTGAGCCGCGTCAGCCGGCGTCGGGTGCGGGCCCGGTGGGGCGCTCCAGCGCCGCCCAGGGCTCCTTACCCGGCGCCTCGGCGCCGGCGGGGCAGGTGCGGCGGTAGTCGCACCAGCCGCAGCGCGGCCCCGGGGTGGTGGGGAACGCCTCGTCGGCGTCGGCGCCGTCGGCGACGGCCCGTTCGGCGGCCATGATGTCCCGCGCGGTGTCCTCGGCGCGGGCGACCTGGCGGGCCAGCGACTCGGGGGTGTGCTCGTGCGCCGCGACGGTGCCGGTGGGCAGGTGGTGCAGCTCGACCCGGCGGCACGGCCGGCGGAACACCCGCTCGGCGGCGTACGCGTAGAGGGCCAGCGCCTGCGAGCCCCGGGCGTCGTCCGCGTCCAGCCCGGCGCGGCCCGTCTTGTAGTCGACGATGACCAGCTCAGGGCCGGCCGGGCCGGGCCGGGCGTCGATCCGGTCGGCGCGGCCGTTGAACGCCAGCACCGCCGTCTTCACCGCCACCACCCGCTCGACGCCGACCGGGTCGGCGCCCGGCTCCAGGGTGTCGACGTAGGACTCCAGCCAGGCCAGCGCCCGCCGGTACGCGTCGCGCTCCTGCTCGTCGTCGCGGTAGCCCTCCCGGACCCACGTGCCCTTGAGCAGCGTCGGCAGCGCCTCCGGGCGGCGCCGGTCGGCGGGCAGGGCGTACCAGTTCTTCAGGGCGTTGTGCACGCTGGCGCCGAGTGAGTTGTGCGCCCACGGCGGGCCCTTCGGCGGCGCGGGCCGGTCCACGTACGAGTAGCGGTAGCGGCGCGGGCAGTCCGCGTACGCGCCGAGCTTGCTGGGGGTGCAGACGAAGAGCCGCTCCGGCATGCCCTCGAAGCCGAGCTGCTCGGGCTGGGCGGCGCGGGGCCGGGGGCCCGGCCCGGCCCGGCGGCGGGTCGGCCGGATCGGCCGGCTGGGGAGGGGGGACGCACCCCGCGATCCTGCCACGCCCGTACGACATCCCGGCCCAGGCGTCCGCCGCGCGCCGGGGACGACCACGCCGGATGCTCAGACCATGTTCGCGTACTGGGTGACGAAGCTGGCGATGGCGTCGGCGATGAGCTGCACCGCGATGGCGGCCAGCAGCAGCCCGGCGATCCGGGTGAGCACCTCGATCCCGCCGGGACGGAGGATCTTGACGATCACGCCCGAGAAGCGCAGCACGATCCAGACGGCGAGCATCACCGCGACGATCGCCGCCGCGATCGCGGTGTAGTCGGCGGGCGAGTAGGCCTGCTGGACGAAGAGCATGGTCGCCACGATGGCACCGGGACCGGCGAGCAGCGGGGTGCCGAGCGGCACCAGCGCGATGTTGGAGGTCGCCTGCTGGGCGGGATCGTCGGCCTTGCCGGTGAGCAGCTCCAGGGCGACCAGCACCAGCAGCAGGCCGCCGGCGGCCTGCAACGCCGGCAGGTCCACGTGCAGGTACGCGAGCAGGGTCTGCCCGGCCACGGCGAAGACGACGATCACGCCGAGCGCCAGCGCGACGGCCTGCCAGGCGGCCCGGTTCCGGTCGCGGGCGGACAGCGGCCCGGTCAGCGCGACGAAGATGGGCATCATGCCGGGCGGGTCGACGATCACCAGGAGGGTCACGAAGACCTCGCCGAACAGCTTGAGATCCACTCCGCCACGGTAGCGGCGGGACGCGGAACGCTCAGCTCGAGGCGACGGGGGTCACCCCGGTGGCCGCGGCCACGATCCGCCCGTACGCCTCGGCCCCGGTGGTGAACGCGCCGAGCCGGACGGTCTTGTGCGTGCCGTGGAAGTCGGACGAGCCGGTGACGAGCAGGCCCAGCTCGGCGGCGAGCGCCCGGACGTGCTCCCGCTCGGCCGCGGAGTGGTCCTCGTGGTCGGCCTCCAGCCCGGCCAGCCCCGCGTCGGCCAGCTCGACGATCAGCCGGTCGGGCACGATGCGGCCCCGCCGGCTGGCCCTCGGGTGGGCGAAGACGGGCACCCCGCCGGCCGCCCGGACCAGCCGTACGGCCCGGAACACGTCGATGTCCTCCTTGGGCAGCCGGTACCGCTCCCCCAGCCACGCCGGGCCGAACGCCTCGGTGGTGGTGGCGACGAGCCCCGCCCGGATCAGCGCCTGGGCGATGTGCGGTCGGCCCACCGTCCCGCCGGCCGCCCCGGCGAGGATCTCGGGCCAGCTGACGTCGACGCCGTCGGCGCGCAGCAGTTCGACGGTGCGCTCCCCGCGGATCTCGCGGGCTGCCCGCACCCGGGTCAGCTCCGCGGCCAGTTCCGGCTCGGCGGGGTCGAACAGATACGCGAGCAGGTGCAGCGGCACGGACGGCTCGACGCCGTACCAGCGACAGGACAGCTCCGCGCCGCGGACCAGGGTGAGCCCCGGGGGCAGCGCCCGCACCGCCGGCTCCCAGCCGGCGGTGGTGTCGTGGTCGGTGATCGCGAGCACGTCCAGGCCCGCGTCGACCGCCGCCCGGACCAGTTGAGCCGGGGTGAGGGTGCCGTCGCTGGCCGTCGAGTGGGTGTGCAGGTCGATCCGGGCGGTGGCCGGCGCCGGGTACGCGCTCATCGGCCCGACGCTACCCGCCGCCCCCAGCGATCGCGGCGGTGACGGCCACGATCGGCGTGCCCGGCGCGACGCCGGTCACCGGCGTCGGCCGCGCCGCCTCGCCCGCCGCGACCCGGTCGGGGCGCACCAGCACCAGCCCGCCGTGCCGGTCGGCGTACCAGGCGGTCTGGGCGGGCGTCCAGGCAACCGCGCCGGTCAGCGGCGGACCGGCGGGCCGGGCCACCGGCGTCCGGCCGAGCGTGGACAGGTCGACCAGCAGCGCGGTCGCCGACGAGCCGGCCCGGCCGTTGGCCAGCAGCCAGCGACCGTCGGCGGAGACCGCGCCGGGCCCGTCGGCGTCGAGCGCCGGGCCGCAGGCGGTGCGGGTGGCGGCGAGGTCGCGCGGATCGAGCAGCGCGAGGCAGGGTCGGCGCGGCGTACCGGCCGAGACCAACCCGACCGCCCGGCCGTCCGGCAGCGTTCCGTGGACCGCGAGGACGTCCCGCCCGCCCCCGGTGGTCACCCGGCCGGTGTAGGGGCGCCAGAGCGCGTACCCGGGCCCGGCCGGGTCGAGTCGGACCAGGACGGCGTCGCCGACGAAGCCGGCCGGCACGGCCGCGCCGGGAGCCGGCGTACCGGTGACCGCGATCAACTTGCCACCGGTTACCCCGGCGACGAAGAGTTGGTCGCCGTCGCGCCAGGCGACCTGCCGTCCGTCGGCGGCGAGGGCGACCGCCTGCGCCCCCGCGAGCAGCCGCTGGGTGGTGCCGTCGGGCCCCACGGACACCAGGGTTCGGCCGGCGGCGCCCGGCGAGCCCACGACCAGCCAGCCCCCCTCCTCGCGGACGCGCTGCGCCCGGTCGACGGGGCTGATCCCGGTCAGGGCGATCTGCTGGTTGCGGGTCGTGGTGAGAACGTCGCCGACGACCAGGTCGACGGCCGACTGGACCACCGGCCGCGAGGGCCCGGCCGACGGTGCCGGCACCGGGTCCGGGGCGATCGCGCCGGCGGAGCCGCCCGGGTCGCCGAGCACCACCGGCTGGGTGGTCGGCCGGCCGGCCGGCCCGCTGATGTTCACCATGCCGGCGCTGATCAGCACGGTGGCCACGCCGGCCAGGGCGGTGCCGGTCAGTGCGCGGCGGCGGCGGATCCGGGTGGCCCGGCGGATGGCCAGGCCGGCCGGATCGGCGGCGAGCGGTCGAGGCACGGCAACCTGCCGGGAGAAGGTCTCCCGTACGGCTCGCTCCAGCTCGTCCCGTGTCACGTCGAGTGGACGCCCGGGGCCGGCCGTCCGGTTGTCAGCGGGGGTCGGCACGCGGCTCACCTGCTCTCCGCGCCGACCACGTCGGCCACCTCGACGGGCAGCGGCAGCGCGTCGACCGGTCGGGCGTCGGCCTCCGTGGGCGGCGTGGCGGGCCGGACCGCGGGCGGGGCGGGAACATCGGGGGGCGTGGCGGGGGCCGGCACGGTCCGGCGCGGGGTCGTCCGGGCGGCCGCGGGTCGCGGGCCGCCAACGGTACGGCCGCCGGCGCCGGAGGCCGCCGCCGGGCCGGCGCCCCTCGCCTCCGTGGCGGCCCCGGACAGCTCCAGCGCGGCCTGCTCGCCGAGCCGGCGCCGCAGGGTGGCCAGCGCCCGGGAGGTCTGGCTCTTCACGGTGCCGGGCGAGATCTCGAGCAGGGCGGCCGTCTGCGCCTCCGACATGTCCTCGTAGTACCGCAGCACCAGCACGGCCCGCTGGCGGCTGGGCAGCGCCCTGAGGTGCCGCCACAGCACGTCCCGGTCGAGCTGCCGCTCGATCTCGTCGGCCCCGGCCCGCTCGGGCAGCACCTCGGTCGGCCGCTCGCCGTGCCAGCGCCGGCGCCACCAACTCGTCGAGGTGTTGACCATGACCCGTCGGGCGTACGGCTCGATCGCCTCGATCCCGCCGAGCCGCTTCCACGCCAGGTACGTCTTGGTCAGTGCCGTCTGGAGCAGGTCCTCGGCGGTGGCCCAGTCACCGGCGAGCAGGTACGCGGTGCGCAGCAGGGCACCGGAGCGGGCCGCGACGAACTCGCGGAACTCCTCTTCCAGCGGGTCCCTGCCGGCCACCGCTCACCTCCCGCCCCCGTGCCTGCTGGCAGGCTGCCATGCCGGACGAGGCCGGGGCGACGGCAGATGGTGCGCCCTTCCTCCGATGTTCGGACGAAAAGTTTCACGCCCCGTCGTCGGCCTTGGCCTCCTCGGCCTGCTTGGTCAGGCGCGCCTCGACCGCCGCCGGCTCGTACATCTCCTCGACCACGCGCAGGTAGAGCTCGTTCGGGTTGGGCAGGTTCTTGATCTCGCGGAGCGCCTGGTCCTGGCCGGCGGACTCCAGCACGAACGTGCCGTAGTTGAACGCCCGACCGGCCGGGCTCTGCTCGTACTTCATGTCGGTGACCCGGGCCAGCGGCATCATCGCCACCTTGCGGGTGACGATGCCGTTGACGACCATCACCCGCTTGTTGGTCAGGATGAACCGGTCGTACCACCAGTCGGCGACCCGCCACGCGACCCAGCCCATCACCGCGAACCAGAGCAGCACCGCGACGGTGGTCAGCGCGCCCACGTCCTGCCCGGCGAGGAAGCCGGAGAGGTAGCCGAGCACGAACGTCGCCGCGATCCCCACCGCGATCGGGGTGGCGAGATGGATCCAGTGCCGCTTCCACTCGCCCCGGAACCGTTCGGTGGGGAAGAGATAGCGCGCCGTCAGCGAGCTGGGCTCGTCCTCCAGCGGCAGGACCCGCCGGGAGCCGGACGCCAGGCCGGACGCGTCGACCCGCAGGCCGGCGAGCTCGTCCTCGGTGATCTGCGGGGGCGGCTCGTACCCGGACTCGGGATCGCGGACCCACGACCGCCCGGACCGGCCCTCGCCGTACGGGCCGTCGCCGTAGCCGACGTCGTCCGAGAAGAAGGGGTCGTCGGGGCGGTCGCGGCCCGGGCCGGGCCCGTCCTCGGGGCCGATTCGGGGAATCGGCTCCGTGTCTCGCTCGCGGCGCTCCCGGTCGGGGTCGTCGGGGTCGTAGGGCGGACCGGAAGGGCTTCCCATGGGCGGCTAGGCGACCAGGCTGGTGAAGAAGTCGCCGAAGCCCTGCGCGATGTCCATGATGCCGCCGCCGATGGACTTGAAGACGTCTGCGGCGGAGTTCGGCCGGTATGCGACAAAGAAGATCAAGAATGCGATACCGGCCCAGGTGAGGACCTTCTTGACCATGGCGGGCCATCCTCTCGCGCGGCGCCGGGTCCACTTACCGCAGCGGCACCCAGAGTATCAGTAAGGTGTCGTAAAGTGAATCTCTGCGTCCGTTCTCCGACTGAACAGGACGGTTGTCAAGCCCCCCCGTGCAGGTACGGAGACGGTGCGCCGTACACGAGCTCGGCGGGCGTCCACTCCGTGAGGTCGCGCAGTTCCACGTCCTCGGCGAGCAGATGCCCCGCGCTCGCCGGCCAGGCTATCGCATGAAGCCACAATCCCCGAGCCTCGCCCGCGTACGCGCTTCGATCCGTGGGCGAATTCACGAGCCACAGTGGAGTGGGATGACCGCCCACCCGGATCCTGGCCTGCCCGACATGCTCGGGATGCCCGGGCCCGGGGTCGGTCAGCGCCTCGGCGAGTTGCGGGCCGGGGTCGGGGCCGGGCATCCCGGCGAGCCGGGTGCCCAGTCCGACGCCCGGCTCCTCGGCCACGAAGAGCAGGTCCGCGGGGCCGCCACCGAGCGGCTCCGGCCCCGCGCAGGCGACCGCGGTGGCGCGCACCCCACCCCGCTCGTCCCCCGCGTACGCGACGCCGGTGAGGGTCCAGCCGGGCGGCAACGGCCAGGGGCACCAGACCGGCGTGGCCGGGCCGCCCGGTGGCGCGGCGGCGGCGACCCGGTCCACCACGCTCGCCACGATCTGCGCGCCGATGTGCTCGGGAACGTGCAACGGCGGCACCGGACCGCAGCGCGGGCACCGCCACTCGCTGTGCATCAGGTCCGGCTCCCGGACAGACCCGCCGCACCTGGGGCAACTCACCGCGACACTCACGTTCCCACCGTCACCCTGCCGAGGGCGCCCGTCAAGTTGAGACGCGGTTTTCCCCGGCCGCCGTGCCGCACGGCGGGACGTCCGGACGCGGGCGGGGCGGTCAGTCCACCGGCGGCGGGCCGGCGTGCGCGCGGATCCAGGCGTGCATCGCGATGCCGCTGGCCACCCCGGCGTTGATCGACCGGGTGGAGCCGTACTGGGCGATGGAGAACAGCTGCGCGCAGGCCGCCCGGGCCGCGTCGGACAGGCCCGGCCCCTCCTGGCCGAACAGCAGCACGCAGCGGCGCGGCAGCGTCGTCGTCTCCAGTGGCCGGGAGCCGGGCAGGTTGTCGATGCCGACCACGGGCAGTTCGCGGTCCGCCGCCCAGGCGACGAACTCCTCGATCGTCGGGTGGTGCCGCACGTGCTGGTAGCGGTCGGTCACCATCGCGCCCCGCCGGTTCCACCGCCGCCGCCCGACGACGTGCACCTCCGCGGCCAGGAACGCGTTGGCGTTGCGGACCACCGTGCCGATGTTGAGGTCGTGCTGCCAGTTCTCGATCGCCACGTGGAAGTCGTGCCGGCGCCGGTCCAGGTCCGCGACCACGGCCTCACGCCGCCAGTACCGGTACCGGTCCACCACGTTGCGCCGGTCGCCGGAGGCGAGCAGCTCCGGGTCGTACCGGGGGTCGTCCGGGAGGTCGCCGGGCCACGGCCCCACGCCGACGTCGAACTGGTCACCGGTCACGGTCTGCAGAGGGTACGGCCAAGCCGGCCGCCGCGGGCGCGCGGGTGACCGGGTCAGCGCAGGTCGAGCGCCCCGCCGAGCCGCTCCAGGAAGCGCCGGTCGACCGGCGCGGTGGGTACGTCGGCCGCCCCGCCGACGGGGACGGCGCGGCAGACCCGGGCCGCCACCGACAGCACCCACTGCCGGTAGGCGGCCGAGTCGGCGGGGTCGGCGCGGCGGCGCAGCACCCGGACGGCGGCCCGGCAGGAGGCCAACAGGTCGACCAGGTCGGTGAGCCGGTCGGCCGGAGACGTCGAGCTGTCGTGCCGGGCGTAGATGGCGGCCACCACGGCGCGCACCAGGTCACTGTCGAAGACCCGGCCGGCGGCCACCGCGTCGAGGCCGGCGAGCCCGGCGGCCACGCCGCGCGGCGGGCGTCCGGGCGCGGGGACGGCGGCGGCGACGAGTACGCGCCCGGGGAGATTGGTCAGCAGCTCCCACTCGGCGGCGGAGTAGACGGCGGTGGTCAGCGGTGCGGCGCGGCGGCCGGCGGCGGGCGGCTCTCCGGCGACGGAGTGGCTCATGGGAACCTCCGGCGCCAGCATATGCCCCGGACAGGGCGCCGGGCCCCGCCCGCGGAGAACCCGGCGGGCGGGGTCCGGAGACGTACGGACGGCGCGGGGTCAGCGCGGCTCGGGGAAGCTGGGCCGCTCGGGGTCGACGCCCTCGGCGACGGTCGCCGCGGCGTACTCCCGCTTGGGCACCATCACCCGGCGGCGGAAGACGCAGACCATCGTGCCGTCCTGCTTGTAGCCGCGGGTCTCGACCGACACGACGCCCCGGTCCGGCTTCGACTCCGACTCGCGCTTGTCCAGCACCGTGGTCTCGCCGTAGATGGTGTCGCCGTGGAAGGTGGGGGCGACGTGCCGCAGCGACTCCACCTCCAGGTTGGCGATGGCCTTGCCGCTGACGTCCGGCACGGACATGCCGAGCAGGAGGGAGTAGATGTAGTTGCCCACCACCACGTTGCGCCCGAACTGGCTCGCGGACTCGGCGTAGTGCGCGTCCATGTGCAGGGGGTGGTGGTTCATGGTGAGCAGGCAGAAGAGATGGTCGTCGTACTCGGTGACGGTCTTGCCCGGCCAGTGCCGGTAGACCGCGCCGACCTCGAACTCCTCGTAGTAGCGGCCGAACTGCATCGGTGTCCCCTTCAGGGCGGCGACGGAGTTCGACTCAGGATGCCTTACCGGATGTTAAGGCGACGGCCGGGGCGGAACCGCCGAGGAAATGTCACATCGGCCACACCCGGGGGGAGACGCAATGAGCGGCGGGGCCCTCCCCGGCACCCGCCGCCCACGCTCTGATGCGGAAGATTCTGCCGCAGGTCGGAGCGGACGCATAGAGACGGGCGTCACATTTACCTTTTCGTAACAATACTTGGGGTGATCGGACACGATCGGTGAAGCGATCTCCACAGGCCGGATCGATGCCTGCCAAGTGTCAAATCGAGCCCCCGGAACGGTTGGGGGCGCGACCTGACTGGAAGCGCTCCCATCACCCCTTGTCACGCAAGTGCTTGCTGCATGTGCGCTCCGCAACATTCGGCCAACATATGATGCTCGATGTCCTGGCGCGCCCCGCCCGGCACCCTCCCCGGGTTTCGGTGTCGGTCACCCGGGAATTCGACGGGACCTGTCCTGGTTACAGGGGGGCGTAGGTGATTCCGCGGTGATCGGAGACTGCAATGGCAACCGTTGAGCTGACCACGGCGAACTTCGACGAGGTGACCGGCAGCGACGGCATCGTCCTCGTCGACTTCTGGGCCGAGTGGTGCGGCCCGTGCAAGCGGTTCGCCCCGGTCTACGAGCGCTCCTCCGAGAAGCACCCGGGCATCGTCTTCGGGAAGGTCGACACCGAGGCGCAGCAGGCGCTGGCCGCGCAGTTCGACATCCGGTCCATCCCGACGATCATGGCCGTGCGGGACGGCGTGATCGTGTTCGCGCAGCCGGGCGCCCTGCCCGAGTCCGCCCTGGAGAACCTGATCCAGCAGGTCGAGGCCCTCGACATGGACGACGTCCGCAAGAAGCTGGCCGAGCACGGGCACTGAGCCCCAGCGTTTCTCACGGCCGGGCCCGGGCGGGGCCCGGCCGTCGCCCTGCCCCGCCCCGCACGCGGGCGGTACGGACGCCGGTGCTGGCCGTCGGACGGACCCGCCACGGACCATCCATCCCGTATCGTCCTGACCCGATGGAGACACTGACCCGCCGTGGCCGGGCAGCCCGGCTGGGCGCCACCGCGCTCGGCCTCGGCCTGCTGCTCGCCGGCACCGTCTGGGGCACGGACGACCACTTCCCGTTCGGGCCGTTCCGGATGTACTCCACGTCGGATCCACCGGACGCCGCCGCCCCCGACACCCGGGTGGAGGGCGTCGACCGCACCGGGGCAGTGGTCGACCTCGGCCAGGACGCCACCGGGATCCGCCGGGCCGAGATCGAGGGCCAGCAGAGCCGGTACGTCGCCGACCCGGCCCGGTTGCGCCAGGTCGCCGACGCGTACGCCGAGCGCCACCCCGACGCCGCCGAGCTGGTCGAGGTGCGCATCGTGATCCGCTGGTACGGCATCGAGGACAGCCGCCCCACCGGCCGATGGCGGGACGAGACGGTGGTCAGCTGGCGGGCGGACCGGTGACCCGCTGGCTCACCGAGGCGGTGCCGCGCGGCCGGGTCGCCGCCTTCCGCACCCTGGTCTACCTCTTCGCCGCCGCGGACCTCGTGTTCTTCACACCCTGGGTACGCACCCGGGTCGACGTCCCCGGCGAGCTGTACCAGCCGCTGTTCCTCGGGCGGGTGCTGCCGCTGCCCACCCCCACCTCCGCGCTGGTCGGCGCGATCTTCTGGGCCCTGCTGCTCCTCGCCCTGCTCGCCGCCACCGGCCGCGCCCATCGGCTGCTCGGCTGGTCGGTCTTCGCGCTCTACCTGGAGTGGATGATCATCGCGATGAGCTACGGCAAGGTCGACCACGACCGGTTCGGCCTGCTCGTCGCGCTCGCCGTGCTCCCCACCGCCGGGGCCGCCCGGCACGGCGATCCCACCCGCACCGAGGCCGGCGGCTGGGCCCTACGGGTGACGCAGATCGCGGTGGTCTGCACGTACTTCCTGGCCGCCTTCGCCAAGTTCCGGTTCGGCGGCCTCGACTGGGCCACCGGGTCGGTGCTCGCCAAGGCGATCATCCGGCGCGGCACGGACCTGGCCGACCTGATCGCCGGGGTCCCCCACCTGCTGCTGGTGGCGCAGTTCGGCCTCCTCGCGTTCGAGCTGCTCAGCCCCGCGGTCTTCCTGCTGCCGGAACGCTGGCGGCTGGCCACAGTCGGCTTCTTCTACTCGTTCCACCTGGTCACGTTCGCGGCGATCACCATCTCGTTCGCGCCACACCTGGTGGCGATGACCAGCTTTCTGCCGCTGGAGCGGGTGCGCCCGCTGCGCTGGGCACGCCGGCTCACCGGCCGGCGCGGGCCGGACCCGTCGGGCGCCGGGGCGCCCAGCGACGAGCCCGCCGACCCCGTGCCCGCAGCCGGTCAGGCGCCGGCGCTGGGCCGCCCGGCCGGGCCGTAGAGGCGCTCCCGCGCCTCCTGGGGCAGCGAGCAGGCGGCGGTGCCCCCGGGGAGCCGATGCCGGTTGCGGGCCACCCAGCGGTACGCCGGCCAGGCCAGCGCCCGCGCCGGCGCGAGGCGCAGCCCGGCCCCGGCGACCCGCCAGAGCGGGCCGCTGTCGCCCAGCAGCTTCGCGATCGCGTCCGGCCCGGCGGCGCGGGAACCGTCCGCGCCGACCCACTGCACGGCCTCCTCGCACTCGGCGGGGGTGAGACCCAGCGCGTCGAGGTCGGCGAACTGCCAGGGCACCACGCGCGCGCCGGTGGGGATGCGGCGCTCGACGAACCCGGCGCAGCGAGTGCAGAACGCGCAGTCGCCGTCGTAGACGAAGGTCGACGTCTTCATGCCTCCCATCCTCCTCCGGCCGGCGACGCGCCGGGTGCCGGTGTCCGGCAGGTCACTTGCGCTTCCCTCGTACGCATGTTCGAATAATGGCCATGCGCTGGGACAGCCTCTCCGCTCCCCCGGACGAGGCGACTCCCGAGCGGGCAGCGCCGGCGACGCCACCCCTGCCGCTGGCGCTGCCCGGCGCGACCGTCCGCACCTTCGACACCCCCGGCTTCGCCGGGATGACCTTCTACGAGGTGCGGGCGAAGTCGATCATCAACCGGGTCCCCGGCGCGTCGCGCGTCCCGTTCGAGTGGACGATCAACCCGTACCGCGGATGCAGCCATGCATGTGTCTATTGCTATGCGAGAAACACTCACACCTACCTCGACCTCGACGCCGGGGCGGACTTCGACCGGAAGGTGATCGTCAAGGTCAACGCGGGCGAGTTGGTCCGGCGGGAGCTGGCCGCGCCCCGCTGGCGCGGCGCGCACGTCGCGATGGGCACCAACGTGGACTGCTACCAGCGCGCCGAGGGGCGCTACCACCTCATGCCGCGGATCATCGAGGCGCTGCGCGACTTCGCCAACCCGTTCTCGATCCTCACCAAGGGCACGCTGATCCTGCGGGATCTGCCGCTGCTGCGCCAGGCCGCCGAGGTGACCCAGGTGGGCGTGTCGTTCTCCGTCGGGTTCGTGGACGAGGCGCTGTGGCGCTCGGTCGAGCCGGGCACGCCGAGCCCGCGCCGCCGGCTGGACGCCGTCCGGGCGCTCGCCGACGCGGGCTTCGCCGTCGGGGTGCTGATGGCACCGATCCTGCCGGGGCTCAGCGACACCGACGAGTCGATCGACGCCACCGTGGCGGCCGTCGCCGCCGCCGGAGCCGCCAGCGTGACGCCGCTGGCACTGCACCTGCGCCCCGGCGCCCGCGAGTGGTACGCGGGCTGGCTCGGCCGGGAGCACCCCCGGCTGGTCCCGCGCTATCGGGAGCTGTACCGGGCCGGGGCGTACGCGCCGCAGGCGTACCAGCGGGAGCTGACCGCCCGGGTGCGGATGGCGGCGCGCCGGCACGGCCTGCACCGCGCGGAGGTGAGCGACAACCGCCGGCTGCCGGAGCCGCCGCCGCCGAAGGCACCGCCGGCCGAGCAGCTCACGCTGCTGTGAGGTCGCCTGTCGATTAGAGTCGCGGGGTGCGTACCGCTCAGCAGATCCTCGCCGACGCCGCCGTCATCGCCGTCGTGGGCGCGTCCCGCGACCCCCGCAAGCCGGCGCACACCGTGCCGGCGCAGATGCAGCGGTACGGCTGGCGGATCATCCCGGTCAACCCGACGCTGGACGGCGAGCTGTTCGGCGAGCGGGTGTACCCGTCGCTGGCCGCCATCCCGCACCCGGTCGACCTGGTCGACGTGTTCCGCCGACCGGCCGACGCGGTCGAGGTGGTCCGCGAGGCGGTGGAGATCGGCGCGCCCGCGGTGTGGTTGCAGCTCGGCATCGTCTCGCCCGAGGCGCGACGGATCGCCGAGGAGGGCGGCATCGACTACGTCGAGGACGCCTGCCTCATCATCGAGCGCGCCGCCGCTGGCCTCACCCGGCTGGGCTGACCCGCACCGATGCCGCCGATATGGGGGTGCCCGAGTGGGTCGGATACCCCCATGTCGCCGTCATGGCGTCCTGGAACGGCCGTCAGAGTTTGTACTCCTTGAGCAGGCCGCGGGAGATGATGGTCTTCTGGATCTCCGAGGTGCCCTCGCCGATGAGCAGGAACGGCGCCTCCCGCATCAGCCGCTCGATCTCGTACTCCTTGGAGTAGCCGTAGCCGCCGTGGATGCGGAACGCCTCCTGGACGACCTCGGCGCAGTACTCGGAGGCGAGCAGCTTGGCCATGCCGGCCTCGACGTCGTTGCGCTGGCCGGCGTCCTTGAGGCGGGCCGCGTTGACCATGAGCGCGTGCGCCGCCTCGATCTTGGTGCCCATCTCGGCGAGCTTGAACGCGACCGCCTGGTGCTTCGCCAGCGGCTGGCCGAACGTCCTGCGCTGCTGGGCGTACGCGACGGCCAACTCGAAGGCCCGGATGGAGATGCCGCAGGCGCGGGCGGCGACGTTGACCCGGCCGACCTCGATGCCGTCCATCATCTGGTAGAAGCCACGGCCGAGCCGCTCCGGGCCGCCGAGGATGGCGGTCTCGGGAACGGTGACGCCGTCGAGCACCATCTCGGTGGTCTCGACGCCCTTGTAGCCCATCTTCTCGATCCTGCCGGGGATGGTGAGGCCGGGCGCGGTCTCGCCGAAGCCGGGCTCCTTCTCGAGCAGGAAGGTGCTCATGTTGCCGTACACCGAGTCGGCGCCGGTGTCGGTCTTCACCAGGGTGGCGACCACCGAGGAGTACGCCCCGTTGGTCAGCCACATCTTCTGCCCGTTGAGGACGTACCGGTCGCCGTCGCGGACGGCCCTGGACTTGATGGCCGAGACATCGGAGCCGCACTCCGGCTCGGACATGGAGAACGCGCCGCGCACCTCGCCGGTGGCCATCCTCGGCAGCAGCCGGGCCTTCTGCTCGGCCGAGCCGTGCTGGGAGATCAGGTACGCCACGATGAAGTGCGTGTTGACGATGCCGGAGATGGACATCCAGCCCCGGGACAGCTCCTCGACCACGAGCGCGTACGTCAGCAGGGACTCGCCGAGGCCGCCGTACTCCTCGGCGATGGTGAGGCCGAACAGCCCCATCTCGCGCATCCCGTCGAGGATGTCGGTGGGGTACTCGTCGGCGTGCTCCAGCCGCTGGGCGTGCGGGATGATCTCCTTGTCGGCGAACTCCCGAACAGTCTCCAGGATCGACCGCTGCACATCGGTCAGGCCGGGCGTCTGGGCGAGTCGGGCCATCTCAGCCTCCGGGGATCGACGCATTACTCATAGGTAACTGAACGCGCGGTCAGTATCAGCCCGCCTGGCCGACGAGGCCAAGGTGACCAGTCCACACAACCTCTGTGAAAAGGTTCACCGCTGCGGGTAGCGTCCGCAATACAGGCCAGGTCACGACGGTGCGACGGGAGGTGGCGAGTGAGTCACCCAGCGCAGGAGCCGGACCAACCGCCGTCCCCGTACGAGCCGCCGGGCGGGGGCGGGCCGGGCGCGGGCTGGCACGGCCCACCCGGGCCGCCGATCGGGTACGAGCCACCGACGGGGTACGGCCAGCCCGGCCCGTACCCGCCGCCGGGACCGGGCCGCGGGACGAACGTCCTCGCCGTGCTGTCCCTGGTGTTCGCGTTCGTCTTCGCCCCGGCCGGGATCGTGCTCGGGCACGTGGCCAAGCGGCAGATCCAGCGAACAGGTGAGGAGGGCGACCAGCTCGCCACCTGGGGGCTGATCCTCAGCTACGTCTTCACCGTGCTGGGCGTGCTCGCCTGCTGCGGCTGGATCGCGTTCGCCATCTGGGCTGGCTCCGACGGCGGCACGTACCGCTGAGCGGCCCGCCGCCGGGCGGGCCGGGCCGCGCCCGCTCAGCGGAACTGCGCCTCCCGGACGCTGTTGCCGCCGTCCACCACCAGCATCTGACCGGTGATGTAGGACGCCGCCGGCGAGCAGAGGAAGGCGATGGCCGCGGCCACCTCGTCGGGGGTGCCGGGGCGGCCCGCCGGCGTGCCGAGGCCCTGCCGCAACTCCGTCACGGTGGACGCGGCGGTGTGGATGATGCCGGGGGCCACCGAGTTGACCGTGACGCCGTCGGCGATCATCTCCATCGCCAGCGCCCGGGTCAGCCCCACCACGCCCGCCTTGGCGGCGGCGTACGCGGCCTCGGTGGGCAGCGCGTTGACCGGACCCGCGGTGGCGGCCAGGTTGACGATCCGCCCCCAGCCCCGCTCGGCCATCCCGCCGATGAACACGCGGCTGCACAGGAACGCCGTGGTGAGGTTCCGGTCGATCTCGCCCCGCCACTCGTCGTAGCTCAACTGGGCCACCGGGCGCAGCACCTCGGGGCTGGCCCGGCTGGCCAGGCCCGCGTTGTTGACCAGGACCTCGACGTCGCCGAGCTGCTCGCTGACCGCGTCGGCCAGCGCGCCGACCTCCGACTCGTCGGTCAGATCGGCGACGAAGCCGGTCACGCCCAGTTCCCCCGCGCGCTCGTGGATGCGACGGGTGGTGGAGACGATCGCCACCCGGGCACCGAGGTCGGCCAGCCGGCGCGCGGTGGCGTACCCGATGCCGTCCTGGCTGCCCGCCCCGGTGACCAGGGCGACCCTGCCGTCGAGCCGCATGGTGACCGGCTCGGCCAGCGACGCCGGCGCGTCCTGCCCGGTCCGCACGTCGATTGCCATGCCGCGATCCTGCCCGCTTCCGCCGCGCCGGGCAATGCGGCACCCGGAGACGCGCCCATCGGTTTCGCCTCGACCTGGCTACCCTGACGGGCGCACCCGGTTTCCCCGGCCTGGCTACCCTGACGGCGCGCACCCTCGACAGACGGAGACCTCCGATGACCTATCCTCCGCCGTCCGGCGGCCCGAACGACCCCTGGTCGCAGCCCTCGGCCCCGCCGGCCGACCCGACGCTGGCGATGGGGCAGCCCATCCCCACCCAGCCGGCCGGCCCCGACCCGTACGCCCCGTTCGACCCGTACACGGGGGCGAAGTCGGACCAGGCCCCGGCGGCGGGCGGCGACCCGTACGCCGCGCCGGGCTACGCCCCGCCCGGTTACGCCCCGCCCGGTTACCCCGGTTACGGCTACCCGGCCGCCCAGAAGACCAACGGGATGGCCATCGCCGCCCTGGTGCTCTCCCTGGTCGGCATCGCGTCCTGCATCACCGCGCCGATCGGCGCGATCCTCGGGCACGTGGCCCGCAAGCAGATCCGGGAGAGCGGCGAGGGCGGCGAGGGGATGGCCAAGGCGGCCATCATCGTCGGCTGGATCCTCACCGGCCTGTTCGTGCTGCTGATCATCTTCTACGTCGTGATCATCGTCCTGGCGGTCGCCACCGCCGACACCGGCGGCAGCACGCCCACCTTCTGACGCGCGGTGCCGCCCTGGGACCCGGGGCGGCACCGGCGACGACGGCTCGCCCGGCGGCCAGGGATCAGCCGGCCGGCGGGGTGAAGTTCGACGTACGGGTCATCCCGGCCGCGCGGCCCTTGGCCGCGATCACCAGCGCCATCTTGCGGGACGCCTCGTCGATCATCTCGTCGCCGAGCATCACCGCGCCGAGCCTGCCGCCCGCCTCCGAGGTGTAGTGCTCGTACGCTTCGAGGATCAGCTCGGCGTGGTCGTAGTCGGCCTGGCTCGGGGAGTAGACCTCGTTCGCCGCGTCGATCTGGCCCGGGTGCAGCACCCACTTGCCGTCGAAGCCCAGCGCCGCGGAGCGCCTGGCCACCTCGCGGAACGCGGCCACGTCGCGGATCTGCAGGAACGGGCCGTCGATCGCCTGCTTGTCGTGCATCCGGGCGGCCATCAGGATGCGCATCAGGATGTAGTGGTACGGGTCGCCGGGGTAGTCCGGGATCAGCGCGCCGACCGCCAGGGACCTCATGTTGATCGAGGCCATGAAGTCGGCCGGGCCGAAGATGATGGTTTCCACCCGGGGCGAGGCGGCGGCGATGGAGTCCACGTTGACCAGTCCGGCCGCGTTCTCGATCTGCGCCTCGATGCCGATCCGGCCGACCTCCAGGCCGAGGGTCTTCTCCAGTTGGGTGAGCGTCAGGTCCAGCCACTGCACCTGGGCGGCGTTCTGCACCTTGGGCAGCATGACGCAGTCCAGGTTGGCCCCGGCGCCCTCGACGACCTCGATCACGTCCCGGTACGTCCAGGGGGTGGTGAGGTCGTTGACCCGGACCACCCGGGTCTTGCCGGCCCAGTCGCCCTCGTTGAGGGCGGCCACGATGTTCTTGCGGGCGTCCGGCTTGGCGAGCGGGGCGACCGCGTCCTCCAGGTCGAGGAACACCTGGTCGGCGGGGAGGCCCTGGGCCTTGCCGAGCATCTTCACGCTGGAACCCGGCACGGCGAGGCAGGACCGGCGGGGGCGACCGACAGCGGCCATCGAGTGCGCTCCTTCCCGCGTCGGCGGGCGGGCCGACGGGCAGACGGGTGCCGCCGCGCGGGCGGGCTTAACGATCCCAAAGGTGTTTGTGACGCCACGGTAACCTCGCGCCATGACCGGGGTGAATGGACCTGTGGAAGATCTCACTGGGCGCCGGACCGTGGTGGTGACGGGCGCCAGCTCGGGCATCGGGCTGGCCGCCGCCGTCGACCTGGCGCGGCGCGGTGACCGGGTGGTACTGGTCGGCCGGGATCCGGCCCGCCTCCAGTCGGCGGGCGACCGGGTACGCGAGGCGTCCGGCGAGCGTCCCGAGCTGTTCCGCGCCGACTTCGCGGTCCTCGACGACGTACGCGGGCTGGCGGAGCGGCTGCGGGCGGCGTACGACCGGATCGACGTACTGGTCAACAACGCCGGGGCGATCGTGCTGCGGCCGGTCACCACGGTGGATGGCTTCGAGCTGTCCATGCAGGCCAACCACCTGGCCCCGTTCCTGCTCAGCAACCTGCTGCGGGACCGGGTGGGCCGGATGGTGGTCACCGCCTCGGGGGCGCACCGCAGCGGGGCGCTGGACCCGGACGACCTGAACGCGAGCCTGCGCGGGTACCGGCCGATGCGCGCGTACGGCACCAGCAAGCAGGCGAACATCCTGTTCACCGCCGAGGCGGCCCGGCGCTGGCCGGAGGTCCCCGCGTACTCGTTCCACCCCGGCGTGGTGCGGACCCGGTTCGGCGCGGACAGTCGGCTGGTGGCCCTCGGCATGCGGGTGCTGCCGTTCCGCAGCCCGGAGAGGGGCGCGGAGACCCTGGTCTGGCTGGCCAACCAGGACCCGGCGCGGCTGGTGGACGGCGGCTACTACTTCGACCGCCGACCCCGGCGGCCGCTGCGCAAGGCGACCGACCCCCGGCTCGCCGCCCGCCTCTGGGCGGCCAGCGCGAAGGCGGTCGGCGTCGGCGAGGACGGCGCGTAGCCGCCGGCTCACCGGGTACGCGTGCGCCATGGGTAGCCAGAAACACAACAAACACGACAGCGGCGGCGAGTCGGCACGGGCCGGGCGGCATCCGGGCAGCGGCGCGCGGGGCCGACAGGGTTCGGAGATCGAGCACTCCCCGAAGCGCCGCCACGAGCGGGCGGCGACGGGCACCTCCGGCAGCGAGCGCGACCACGGCCGGTCCAAGCTCGCGCACGAGGGGCGCATCCACCGCCAGGGCTCGGGCTGACCGGCAGAGCGCACCACACCGTGAGCGGCCCGCACCGGCGTGCGGGCCGCTCGGACCGTCGGGCGGCTCAGACGGTACGGTCGGGCTACGGGTGCCGCTCGAAGATCAGGGAGAGCTGCGCGTCGAGCGCGGCCAGCGCCTGCTCCGGCGTGAGATGGCCGTTGAGCAGGTAGATGCCGAGCCCCTCCATCGTGGCGAGCAGCCCGGCCGCGGCAGCCTCGGGGTCCACCCGGGACCGGCCGGTTGCCGCCCCCTGGCCGGCCCGGACGAGGTCCGCGACGTACCGGACGAGGCGCGCGGTGTCCCCGCGCAGTTGGGCGGTCACGTCGGGGCGTACGGCCGCGTAGGCGAGGAACGCGAGGCCGACCCGGCCGGGGACGCCGCCGTGCGGTGGCCGCACACCTGATGCGGTGTCCCGTGTTCACTCGGGCAGGTGCACCGGGACGCTGGTCACCACCACCCCCGGCAGGCGGCGCAGCGCCCGGCGCAACCGCTGCTCGACCTGGCTGTGCAGCGGCCGGTACCAACGGTGGCGCAACACCACCTCCGGCACGATCACGGTGAGCACGAGGTCGGCCCGGCACGCGTGCAGCGCCTCCAGGTAGTGGGCCAGCGGCCCGATCACCGCCCGGTACGGGGAGACGACCGTCTCCAGCCGCACGTGGTCCCCCCACGCCTCCCACTGCTCGCGGAACCGGTCCGCCTCCCGCTCCTCGGGGGCGAGGTGCACCGCCAGGGTCGGCTGCCCGAGCGACGCCGCGTACGCCAGGGCGCGCAGCGAGGCCCGGTTCAGCCGGGCCATCGGCACGACCACCAGGTGCCGCACCTGTTGCGGCTCCTCCTCCCCCTCCGGGGGGCCGGCCCCCGGTCACCCGGGGCGGCAGTGCCCATAGCCGGCGGGGCGGTCCCTTCCGGCGGCCGCAGCGCGAGCGCCCGGTTCAGCCTCCGGTAGTGCACCCGCACCCGGTGGAACAGCAGGACCAGCAGCGGAACGGCGAGGACGACCACCCAGGCACCCGCGGCGAACTTGGCGAACGCCGCGGTCAGCAGCACCAGCCCGGACAGCGCCGCGCCGAGCGCGTTGCTGGTCAACCGGCGTCGCCAGCCCGCCCCCCGGTGCCGGCGCCAGTGCACCACCATCCCCGCCTGCGACAGCGTGAAGGCGAGGAACACCCCGACCGCGTACAGCGGGATCAGTGACTCGGTGTGCCCGCCGAAGGCGACGAACACGACCGCCGCCGTCACCGACAGCACGACCAGGCCGTTGCTGAACGCCAGCCGGTCGCCCAGGTGTAGGAACCGGCGGGGCGCGTGCCCGGCCCGGGCCATGAAGAACAGCAGGCGTGGGAAGTCGTTGTACGCGGTGTTCGCCGCCAGCAGCAGGATCAGCGCGGTGGCCGCCTGCACCAGCGCGTACCAGGGCCCGGTCGGGAGGCTGCGCCGGGCCAGTTGGGAGAGCACCGTCTGCCCCGGCACCGGCACCACGCCCTCCAGGTGGATCAGGACGACGATGCCGGCGAAGAGGAACACCAGCATGCCGACCATGAAGCTGAGCGTGGTGCGGGCGTTGCGCCACTCCGTCGGCCGGAACGCCGGCACCGCGTTGGACACCGCCTCGATGCCGGTCATCGACACCGCCCCGGAGGAGAATGCCCGCAGCACCAGCAGCAGGCCCAGTCCCTCGGCGGCCGGCACGTGCGGCGGCGGCAGCGGCGCGAACCCGCGCCCGGCCGCGTGGGCGAAGCCGGCGCCGAGCACCGCCACCAGCGCGACAATGAAGGCGTACGTGGGGAAGGCGAAGATGTTGCCGGCGGTGCGTACGCCGCGTAGGTTGCCGGCGAGCAGCACCGCGATGACCAGGATGCCGAGCGGAACGGTGAACCGGGTGAGCCCCGGCAGCGCCGAGGTGACGGCGTTGACGCCCGCGGCGATCGACACCGCCACGGTCAGCACGTAGTCCATCATCAGGCCGGCCGCGGCGGACAGGCCCGCCACGGAGCCCAGGTTGTCGCTGGCCACGATGTACGAGCCGGCGCCGTGCGGGTACGCCGGGATGGTCTGCCGGTACGAGATGCCGACCGCGACCATGAGCAGCACCAGCAGGGCCGCCAGCGGCAGCGACAGGCCCAGCGCGGAACTGCCGGCCAGCACCAGCACGGTCAGCATCGCCTCCGGCCCGTACGCCACCGAGCTGAGCAGGTCGGAGGAGAGGACCGGGAGGGCCACCAGCTTCCGCATGCGCTCGTACAGCACGGCGGAGCTGCGCAGCGGCGGGCCGAGCACGACCCGCCGGACCCGGGCCAGGCCGCGGCCGAGGCGGGACCCGGGCAGGTTGGCCGGCTCGGTGGCCACCAGCTCCTCCGGCTCGTTCCCCTCGGGCTGTTCCTCCCCCGGCTCGCTCACCCGGAACAGCTCGATCGACGCCAGCCGGCCGAAGCGGGTGGGCGTGGGCGGATGCCGGTACCGGCCGAGCGTCGGGTCGACCGGCAGCTCGCGGGAGCGCCCCGGACGCCCCGGTGCCGTCCGCCACTGGTCCCCGATGCGCCGCAGCGCGTCGAGTTCCTCCGCGCCCAGCGGCGGGAACTCCGCGGAGGGCGTGACGACGGTCCCCTCGCCGCGCCTCTCGCCCACCCGTCACCACCACCCCTCTCCCCTCGCACTCTCACCGAAAGCGCCCGCTCCGGCGGCGGAATGCCGACTCTTGCCGGAAAGTGCGCGCCGGTCACCGCCGCCGGACGTGCACGCCCCGGCTCAGCTCGGCCGGCGATCGTCCAGCGGAGCGGCGTCGGCGGGCAGCGGGGTGGGGGCGGGCAGCCGGGCGGCCCGGGCCGCGCCGAGCACGACGACGGCGACCCCGACCAGGAGCAGCGCCAGCCCGGGCAGCGCGGCGGCCGGGGGTAGCTGGCCGAGCCACGCCCAGGCGAGCAGGGCCGCCCCGGGTGCCTCCAGCAGGGCCAGCACGCTGACCGTGGTCGCGGGGATCCGCCGCAGCAGGTGGTTGAACATCGAGTGGCCGAGCAGTTGGGCGCCGCCGACCAGGCCCAGGATCGCCAGCCAGGTGGCGGCGTCGTACCCGGCCAGCGGCACCCCGCCGGCCAGGCAGACGACCAGCAGGACCAGTGCGCAGACCCCGTAACAGACGGTGGTGTACGTGGTGGTGCTGACGGTCGTCCGGGCGCGCTCGCCGAGGGCGGTGTAGACCGCGGCGAAGGCGCCACCGGCCACCGCGAGCAGGTCGCCGGCGAACGCCCGTCCGGAGACGGCGAAGTCGGCCCCCGAGGCGAGCACCGCCCCGCCGACCGCCACCCCGATGCCGGCCCACACCGCCGCCGGCAGCCGCCGCCCCTGCACCCGGGCGATGAGCCCCTGCCAGACCGGCTGGGTGGCCACCAGCGCGGTCGAGGCGGCCACCGAGGTCAGCTTCGTGCTCGGCATCCAGGTGGCGAAGTGGGCGGCCAGCGCCACCCCGGACAGCACGCACAACCAGCCCTCGCGCCGGCCCGCGCCCACAGTCAGCGCCCGGAACTCGGCCCGCCGCCGGGCCAGCGAGAACGGGCCGAGCGCGGCGGCCGAGAGCAGGTTCCGCCAGAACGCGATCGCCAGGGCCGGCGCGGCGGCGAAGGCGACCAGCGGCGCCGACGAGGAGACCGCGGCGACGGCCAGGGCCACGATGCCGACGGTCAGCGGGTCGGATGAACGGTGGGGTGCGGGTACGGCCACGGGACGGAATCCTGGCACGACCGGGTCAGCACACACCGTCAGCACTCCGTTACGATCATGGGCGTTCCCCGGCGACCCCCTCTCCCGTCCGGAGGCGCTCCCGCATGCCCGTCTTCCACGCGGTGCTGTTCGACTTCTTCGGCACGCTCACCCGTCCCGTGCAGCGCGGCACCGCGCACCGGCTCACCGCCGAGCTGCTCGGCTGCCCCGTCGAGGCGCTCGCCGCCGTGCTGGACCGCAGCTACTACGAGCGGGCCAGCGGGCGGTTCGGCACGGCCGAGGCGACCATGCGATGGGTGTGCGAGCAGGCCGGCGTACACCCGCCGGAGAGCACGCTGCGCGCGGCGGTGGCCTCCCGGTACCGGGCGGTGCGGGCCGACACCCGGCTACGCGACGAGGCGGTGCCTGTCCTGGCGGGGCTGCGCCGCCGCGGCGTACGCACGGGGCTGATCAGCGACTGCACCCACGAGTTGCCGGCGTTCCTGCCGGAGCTGGCCGTGGCCCCGCTGCTCGACGTCCGGGTCTTCTCGGTGCGGGTCGGGCGCTGCAAGCCCGACCCGGCGCTCTACCTGGCGGCGTGCGGGCGGCTCGGCCTGGCACCGGCCGACTGCCTGTACGTCGGCGACGGCGGCAGCCGGGAGCTGACCGGCGCCGAGCGGGCCGGCATGACCGCGGTGCGGCTGGCCGCCCCGGACCTCGCCGAGCACATGGTCTTCGACGCCGAGCCGGCCTGGGACGGGCCGGTGCTGCACTCGCTGGACGAGGTCCTCGACGTGGTGGGCCACGACACCGTGCCCGCCGGCTGCCCCTGACCGGGCGCCGGCGCCGGCGGGCCGACCGCGGCCGGCATCCGTCAGGCGGTGGCTGCCGCTCCGGGTGGCGTCGTCAGCGCGGTCGGACGCGGTGCAGCCGGAACGGCTTGCGGGTGGCCCGGACGACCGGGGCGTCCCGGGGTGGCTCGGCGAGCGAGCCGTCGGGCAGCCGGTCGCCCGCCGCCGGCTCGCCGGCCGGGGTCAGCCGGGTGAGCGCGCAGCCGCTCGCGGCCCAGCGGTCGACCAGGTCGGCGATGGCGCCGGGGGCGTTCAGCCGCTTGACGGCCACCGCCGGGGCCAGCGTCGTCCACTCCTCGGTGCCCGGCTGGATCCGGGTCACCCGGGCCGGCCAGGTGACGATCCGGCCGGCGTGGTCGCCGCGCAGCGTGACCTCCGCCGCGGTGGCCTCGGCCAGGCCGGGCGCGGCCTGTTCGCCGGGGCCGCTGACCACCAGGAGCGACCCCTCCGCCGGTACGCACCACAGCGCCCGCGCCGGCTCGCCGGCGACGCCCACCCAGGCGACGGCGGCCTTCTTCACGGCCTCGTCGACCAGGGGCGTGGTGACCGGCTCCTGCACCTCGTCAGTCACCTCGGCATCATCTCGCATCCGGACCGGCCCCCGCGACCGGGCCGCCGCCACGGCGCTCCCCGGCGAGCGCGTCAACAGGGGCGCCTCCTGCCGTCCGTCAGCCGACGAACGGCGGCACGGCGATCTCGCCGCGGGCCACCGGCATGACGCCGCCGCTGACCGTGGCCCCGACGGCGGCCCCCTCGGCGGCGGTGACGGTGCAGGCCAGGAAGGAGGGACGGCCGATTTCGAGGCCCTGCCGCACGGTGTAGTCGGCGCGGCCGGCGCCGGGGAGCAGGCCGCTGGCGACCAGCCACACGCCGAGCCCGAGGGCGGCCGACCCGGTGGCCGGGTCCTCCGGCACGCCGAGGCCGGGCACGAACACCCGGGCGTGCGCGGTTTGCGCGGCCGGGTCCCAGGAGAAGACGCTGATGTGCTCGACGCCGTACCGCTCCGCCGCCACCGCGTCCACCCGGGCGCGGGCCACCGCGTCCGGGCGCACCGGCAGGTACGGGAACTCCAGGCCGCAGCCGGCCACCCGCGGGGCCGGGCCGGCGTGGTCCTCGGCGGCGAGGCCGGCCATCTCCAGCAGCGGCTCCGGGTCCAACTCGGGGCCGAGGGTGGGAATGCCACCGGTCAGCGTGGCGCCCGTGGCGGTCACCTCGATCGGCAGCACCCCCGCACCGCACTCCTGGCTGACCTGTCCCACGTCGAACATGCCGCGCCGGCACGCGGTCACCGCCGCGCCGACGCTGGGATGGCCGGCGAACGGCAACTCCTCGGCCGGGGTGAAGATCCGCGCGCGGTAGGTGGCCCCGACCTGCGTGGGCGGCAGCACGAACACCGTCTCGGACAGGTTGAACTCCAGCGCGAGCGCCTGCATCTGTTCGGTGGCCAGCCCATCGCCGCCGAACACCACCGCCAGCGGGTTGCCGGCGAAGGGGCGGTCGGTGAAAACGTCCACGATCTCGTAGGCCAAGGTCGACATGTTGATAAACAGTAGGCGCTTAGGCTGGTGGCCGTGAGCACG
The DNA here is from genome assembly GCF_007830265.1 of Micromonospora olivasterospora. Lineage (NCBI taxonomy): Bacteria > Bacillati > Actinomycetota > Actinomycetes > Micromonosporales > Micromonosporaceae > Micromonospora > Micromonospora olivasterospora. The sequence goes on along the minus strand of NZ_VLKE01000001.1, from coordinate 3,448,636 downwards.
CCGAACCGGGTCTACATCGCCAGACTCGCCGGAGTCGCCGTCTTCGACCCGAACGGCGACCAGGTGGGGCGGGTGCGGGACGCGGTGGCCCGGCTCCGGGCGACCCCGGGGCCGCCGGAGGTGGTGGGCCTCGTCGCGGAGATGCCGATGCGGCGGCGGATCTTCCTGTCCATCAACCGGATCACCTCGATCGACGCGGGCGCGGTGGTGCTCGGCAGCGGCACGCTGAACCTGCGGCGGTTCGAGAAGCGCCCGAACGAGGTGCTGGTGCTCCAGGAACTGCTGGACCGGCGGGTGCAGCTGGAGCCGGGCGGCCAGCCGGGCACGGTGGTCGACGTGGCGATGGAGTGCAGCCGGGGCGGCGAGTGGTCGCTGACGCGGGTCGCCGTCCGCGAGCAGACCGGCCGGCTCACCCGGCGGGGGCACCTGCACCAGGTGGCGTGGGACCGGGCACGCGGCCTGAGCGGCATCAGCGAGGATCGGGGTACGGCCAACCTGCTCGCCGTACTGGAGGACATGCGGCCGGCGGACCTGGCGAACGCCCTGCAGGACCTGCCGGACGCCCGGCGCAACGAGGTCGCGGCGGCGCTGGACGACGAGCGGCTGGCCGACGTGCTCAGCGAGCTGCCCGAGCACGACCAGGTGGAGATCCTCGCCGCGCTGGACCGGGAACGCGCCGCCGACGTACTGGAGGAGATGGACCCGGACGACGCGGCCGACCTGCTCAACGAGCTGCCCCCGCCGGAGCAGGACGTGCTGCTCGACCTGATGGAGCCGGACGAGGCCGACCCGGTGCGGCAGTTGCTGAAGTACAGCTCGGGCACGGCCGGCAGCGTGATGACCTCCGAGCCGGTGATCCTGCCCCCGGACGCCACGGTGGCCGAGGCGCTCGCGCGGATCCGCGAGGAGCAGCTCTCCCCGGCGGTGGCCGCGCAGGTCTTCGTGACCCGCGCGCCGATGACCACCCCGACCGGCCGGTACCTGGGCATGGTGCATTTCCAGCGGCTGCTCCGCGAGCCCCCGGCGGATCTGCTCGGCGGGGTGGTGGTCAACGACATCGACCCGCTGCGCCCGACCACCCCGCTGCCGGAGATCACCCGCCGGATGGCCACGTACGACCTGGTCGCCATGCCGGTGGTGGACCGGAGCAACCGGCTGGTCGGCGCGGTGACGGTGGACGACGTACTCGACCACTCGCTGCCGCCGGACTGGCGGGAGCGGGACACCGCGACCGCCCCCGTCGCCGTCGACGAGGTGCTGGACGGCGCGAATGAGTGAGCCGCGCCGGGCCGGACGGCTGGACCAGCCGCGGGAGCCCCGGGGGCTGAGGCTGCCCCGGATCGACCAGGAGGCGTTCGGTCGCTGGTCCGAGGGGATCGCCCGGAACATGGGCACGGCCATGTTCATCGTCTACATGACGCTGGTGATCGCGATCTGGTTCGCCTGGAACACCCTGGCCCCGGCGAGCTGGCGGTTCGACCCGTACACGTTCACGTTCCTGACCCTGGTGCTGTCGCTGCAGGCGTCGTACGCGGCCCCGCTGATCCTGCTCGCGCAGAACCGGCAGGCGGACCGGGACCGTGTGGCACTGGAGGAGGACCGGCGCCGGGCGACCATGCAGAAGGCCGACACCGAGTACCTGGCCCGGGAGATCGCGGCGCTGCGGATCGCGATGGGCGAGGTGGCCACGCGGGACTTCGTCCGCTCTGAGCTGGCCCGGCTGGCCGAGGAGCTGGACGAGGCGAACCAGCGGCGGCAGCGGCTGGAGCGCCGGCAGCCCGACCGGACGCCGGGGCGCGGCGGGCAGCCGCTGGACGAGCCGCGCGACGAGCTGGACGGCGACCTGCCCCGCGACGGCCGCGCGGAGGGGCCGGTCCGGGAGCGCTGAGCCGCCGGCCGGTCCCCATTGATTCGCTCACACCGGGCCCTGCCAGCGGCCGGCCCGGATCGCCTTCGACGTAGCATTGCCTGCATGTCAGCACCCGTCAGCACCGTCGCGGACGCCGTCCAGGCCGCCCTGGCCACCGTCGACGACCCGGAGATCCGCCGGCCCATCACCGACCTCGGCATGGTCCGTTCCGCGCAGGTCGGCGACGACGGTGTGGTCCGGGTGGAGCTGCTGCTCACCGTCGCCGGCTGCCCGCTGAAGGAGAAGCTGCGTACGGACATCACCGCCGCCGTCGGCGCGGTGCCCGGGGTGACCGGGGTCGAGATCGAGTTCGGGGTGATGAGCCCGGAGCAGCGCCAGGCGCTCCAGTCGAAGCTGCGCGGCGGCGGCGCTACCGAGGAGCCCGTCATCCCGTTCGCCCAGCCCGGCTCCCGCACCCGGGTGTACGCGGTGGCCAGCGGCAAGGGCGGCGTCGGCAAGTCCAGCGTCACGGTCAACCTGGCCGCCGCGCTGGCCGCCCGGGGGCTCTCCGTCGGCGTGGTCGACGCGGACATCTACGGCCACTCCGTGCCCCGGATGCTCGGCGCGGACGGCCTCCCCACCCGCGTCGAGGACATGATCATGCCGCCGCAGTCGCACGGCGTGAAGGTCATCTCGATCGGCATGTTCACCGCCGGCAACGCGGCGGTGGTCTGGCGCGGCCCGATGCTGCACCGGGCGTTGCAGCAGTTCCTCGCCGATGTCTACTGGGGCGACCTGGACGTGCTCCTGCTCGACCTGCCCCCGGGCACCGGCGACGTGGCCATCTCGCTGGCCCAGCTGCTGCCGAACTCCGAGATCCTGGTGGTCACCACGCCCCAGGCGGCCGCCGCGGAGGTGGCCGAGCGGGCCGGCGCGATCGCGCTCCAGACCCACCAGCGGGTGGTCGGCGTCATCGAGAACATGTCCTGGCTGGAGCTGCCCGACGGCTCCCGGATGGAGATCTTCGGCTCCGGCGGCGGCCAGGCGGTCGCCGAGTCGCTGACCCGGACCATCGGCGCCCAGGTGCCGCTGCTCGGCCAGGTCCCGCTGGACACCCGGGTCCGTGAGGCCGGCGACGCCGGCAACCCGATCGTGCTCGCCGAGCCGGAGTCGCCGGCCGCGAAGGCCCTGGGCGAGGTCGCCGACCGGCTGGCGGTGCGCCGCGAGTCGCTGCTCGGCAAGCCGCTCGGCCTCAAGCCGGCCGGCCGCTGACCGCACCGCAGATCCGCGCGTACGAAACAGGGGCGTCCGCTTCGGAGCCGGAGTGGACTCCCCCGTCGGCGTCTCTGCGACAGGCTCAGGTGACGTCGTCGTAGCTGGCCGTCCTGGGGGCGGGCGAGCTGGCCGTCCTGGGGGCGGGCGCCGGTGCGCCGCCGGAGGTCGTCGTCGAGCCGCCGCTCGACCTGCGGATGTCCGCCGCCCGGGCCACGTCCTTCAGATCGTTGTGCACGCCGCTGACGTCGGCCTTCAGGTTGTCGTAGACCCCCTGGAGCGGCTTCCGGATCGCCTGCTCGTCCTCCTCGCTGAGCAGGTGCTTGCGGATGAACGCCTTCGGGTGCAGATCCTCCAGCTGGATGTCGGTGCCCAGCTCGCGGCTCAGGTCGCTGGTGGCGTTGCGGGCCATGTTGCGCAGGTTGCTCACCATCCGCAGCCCGTCGCCGATGACCTTGGGCAGCTTGTCGCCGAAGATCAGCAGCGCCAGGAGCAGCAGCGCGCCGATCTCCCACCAGTTCAGGTTGTCGAACACCGCTGAGCCTCCTCGTCGCCGTCAGGCCAAAGACTACGCACGTCGGAGCCGGGCGGGGAGGGTGGCGGCCTCCCTACTTGGCGTCTGCGGCAAGGGTCACCGACGCGTTCAGCCGGCTGGAACCGCGCCGATACTCCACGGTCACCACCGAGCCCGGGGCGAACTTGCGCACCAGGGCGATCAGGTCGGTGGGGTCGGTCATCGGGCGGCCGTTGAGCCGCAGGATCACGTCCCCCGCCTTCAGCCCGGCCCCGGCCGCCGGCCCCGACGGCTCCACCGCCGCGAGGCGTACGCCGCCGCCGGCCGTCGAGCCGGTGCCGCCCACCTGCGCGCCGATCACCGTACGGCGGGCCCTGCCCGTGCCGATGATGTCCTGGGTGATCCGCTTGGCCTGGTTGATCGGGATGGCGAAGGCGAGCCCGATGTTGCCGGCCTCCTGCCCGTCGGCCACCAGCGACTTGATCGTCGAATTGACCCCGATCACCCGGCCGGCCGAGTCGACGAGCGGGCCGCCCGAGTTGCCGTGGTTGACCGCGGCGTCGGTCTGGATGGCGGCGTAGTAGCGGGTGGGCCCGCCCGGCTCGCCCGCCTGCATCGTCCGGTCGAGGGCGCTCACGATGCCGGCGGTCACCGTGTTGGTCAGCGACAGCGGCGAGCCGATGGCCAGCACCGGGTCCCCAACCGCCAGCGCCTCGGAGTCGCCGAACTCCACCGGCCGCAGGCCGTTCCGGGCCACCTTGATCACCGCGATGTCGGACTCCGGATCCTGCCCCACCACGCTGGCCGGGGCGGTGCTGCCGTCGTTGAACACCACCGTCGCCTTGCCGGTGCCGCCGGCGACGACGTGGTCGTTGGTGACGACGTGCCCCTCGGCGCTGACGATGAAGCCGGAGCCCTCGCTCGTTCCGCCCAGGCTCGCCACCCGGACCGTCACCACGCTGGGCAGCACCTTCTCGGCGACCCCGGCGAGCGACTCCGGCTTGCGCTGGGCGAGCGCGGGCGGGTCCTGCTGGCCGGCGCCGAGCAGCGGCTGCCCGGCCACGCCGCCGGTCACCGCGAACGCGTACCCGAGGGCACCGCCGAGCGCACCGGCGAGCAGCGCGGTGACCAGCGGGATCAGCAGCAACTGCCGCAGCCGTGGCCGGCCCGGCGCGTCCGGGTCGGTGACCGGCTCGGGCTCGGCGGCGCCGACGGGGCCCGGGACTACCACCGCCGCCGGGGCGTACGGATCCCGCCACGGATCGGCGAGCGCGTCGGACCACCAGGGGGAGGTCGATCCGCTCGGGGTGCCCGGGGACGTCGCCGTCGGCCGTCCGGCCGGCGCCGCGCCGGACCCCGGTGGCGTCGGGCTTCCCCCTGGCTGGCGCCAGTCCCAGCCGTCGGTCACGTCGGTGCCTCCCAGTCGTCCCCGGATCCCTCGTCACGCGCCCGGCCCGGGTGGCCGGTCCCGACGACGGGGATGCCGCCTCCAGGATTGCACGAATGCACCGAGTGCAGTCACCGCTTGTCCGCGTGATCGTCGGGCCGCGGACCGCCCGGGCGGGCACGTTCCGCCGAAGATCGTCGGGCACCGGACTCGCGGCTGCGTGCGTCCGGCCCCGCCTCTAGGCTCATAGCGCCAACCCGCCCCTGACGGAGGTGTCCCATCGCCACGGCCGCCAGTTCCGGTAGTCCGACGACGCAGGCGCTGCAGTTCGCCGAGTCGTACGTCACCGAGGACCTCGTGCTGCGGACCGCCCGCAGCCTCGCCCGCGAGGTGGGCCTCGACGCGGTGACCCCGGGCGCGGGCGCCGCCCTGCGGCTGCTCGCCGCCGCCGGGAGCGCGCGGGCCGTGGTGGAGATCGGCACCGGCACCGGCGTCAGCGGCGTCTGGCTGCTGCGCGGCATGCGCCCGGACGGCGTCCTCACCACCATCGACGTCGAGGTGGAGCACCAGCGGATCGCCCGCCGGATCTTCACGGAGGCCGGGTTTCCCGCCGGGCGTACGAGGATCATCACCGGCCGGGCGCTGGACGTCCTGCCCCGGCTGGCCGACGGCGCGTACGACCTGGTCTTCGTCGACGCCGAGTCGACCGGCTTCAACGCCTGCGTGGACGCGGCGCTGCGACTGCTGCGCCCGGGCGGGGTGCTCGCCCTCAACGGAGCGCTCGCCGGGGGTCGGATCGGCGACCCGGCGGCCCGGGACGTGGAGACCGTGACCGTCCGGGAGGCGATCAAGGCGATCCGGGAGTCCGAGCACTGGATCCCGGCGCTGCTCCCCCTGGGCCACGGCCTGCTCGCGGCGGTCAAGTGCTGACCTGACGCTCCGCGATCTGACCGGTAAATGACCTGTACCACGACGGGTTTTGGGCGCGGTGGGCTGGCCCGGTGTTGATGGCCAGCCCGGGCGGGGTGGGGGTGTGGGGTCAGGTTGTCGGTTGCAGGGTGACGGTGTGGCCGAGGGCTTCGAGTTGCCGGACCAGGCTGTTGATCTTCCGGGTGGTGTTGATACGGCGTTCGTGGAAGTCGGCGCCGAGATCGTGGTAACGGGCGGTTGGGTCGTTGAGCAGGTGCCAGATGATCACGAGGATGGAGCGGGCGACGGCGACCTTGGCCTTGCCTTTGCCTCGACGTGTGACCAGACGCCGGTAGCGTTCGGACAGGAACGTTCCCTTGCCGCGGGCGACGGTGGCTGCGGCCATACCGAGGGCGCCTTTGAGGTACGGATTGCCTTTGCCTGTCTTGCCCGCGGTGAGGCTGGTACCGGACTGGATGGTGCGCGGACACAGCTTCGCCCAGGACACCAGGTGCGCCGCGGTGGGGAACCGTGTCATGTCCAGACCGATCTCGGCGATGATCAGTTGCGCGGACTCGGTGCTGATGCCCGGGATCTCGGCCAGGCGCCGCCGGGCGTCTGGCGCCGGGGTGTCGCCGTCGCCGCCGCCCGGCTGGGACGGTGGGTCGATGTCGTCGAGTATCTGCCCGATCCGTGTGGTGAGTTTCGCGATCTCGGTGTCGAGGCGGTCGATCTGGTCGAGCAGGATCCGGGCCAACTCGCCGTGATGGTCGTCGAAGCGGCCGGTGAGTGCCTCGATGAGGGCGTTGCGTTTGCGGCGCAGCGCTCCGTGGGCCAGCGAGGCGAGGGTCGCCGGATCACGTTGACCGGCGATCAACGCCTCAACCATGTCCCGCGTCGACACCGTCCGCAGGGTGGAGGCCACCGACGACACCTTGATCAGGGCGTCTTCAAGCAGTTTCTCCAACCTCGACCAGTAGCGGGTCCGGTCCCGGACCAGATCCACCCGCATCCGGGTGTAGTCACGCAACACCCGCACCGGAGCCGCAGGCACGAACGAGGGCCGCAACAGGCCCTTCTCGGTGAGCTTGGCCAACCACACCGCGTCCAGCTTGTCGGTCTTCGGCCGCCCGGGCACGTTCTTGACGTCACGGGCGTTGACCAACTGCACGTCCAACCCGGCTGCCTCGAACAGGTAGAACCAGATCCGCCAGTAGTCCGACGTGCTTTCCACGGTGACCCTCTCCACCCCCGCCGCCACCAGATCGGCGGCAAGGTCACTGACCGCGTTCGTGGTCGCCGTCACCTGCCACACCCGGCTCACCCGCCGCCCACCCGCGGCGGGTAGCCGGGTACACACCATCCCCGACTCCTTGGCCACATCGACCGCACACACCCGCTCCCAGACCTTCTCGCTGTCAGCGTCCGGGATCTCTTCGGGTAACCCGCGCATCCGCCCGCGTCCCTCCTCACCGTGATCGACCAGTGGGTAGGTCGCCCGGGGGCCTCGGTCGGGAACCGAAAATCTGACCGGCGTGCTCGAAGCAACAGTGCGTGACCCACAAGAGTCCGGGCCCCGGCGCCAGACTTGCAGACGGCCTCAACTAGACCAAGATCGATCGGCGTCGGCGGGCGACCTGTCCACCATTTTCACGCCTGCGAGGCGTCCCGAAAAGACCGGGTGACTTGCAGTTTCGGCCCCGACATACCGCACAGATGCCGCAAACCAGGGGCCGTAAGTGCAAGATCGGCGGTGGCAGCGGGACGGCCCGTCAGGGGACGGTTGCCAGCCAGCGGAGCAGGCCGCGGACGCCCCAGCCCGTGGCGCCCTTGGTCAGCTCCCCGTGGTCGCGCTCCGCCCAGGACGGCGCGGACATGTCGACGTGCAGCCAGCGCTGCCGCAGGTCGCCGGTGAACTCGCGCAGGAAGAGCGCGGCCGTCACCGAGCCGGCGCCCTGCGCGGGGGCGCTGTACAGGTCGGCGATGTCGCTGCCGAGGTACTCGACGTAGTCGGCCGGCAGCGGCATCCGCCAGGCCGCCTCGCCGGCCGCGTCGATGGCGGCCAGCACGTCGGCGGCCAGCTCGTCGTTCTCGCTGTACAGCGCGCCCGTGCGGCTGCCCAGCGCGATCGCGTTCGCGCCGGTGAGGGTGGCCAGGTCGAGCAGCAGGTCGGGCTTGAGCTCGGCGACGGCGTACGCGAGCGCGTCCGCGAGCACCAGCCGACCCTCGGCGTCCGAGTTGGTGGTCTCGCTCGTGAGGCCGCCGTAGTGCCGCACGACGTCGCCGGGGCGGAACGCCGACCCGCTGACCATGTTCTCCGCCAGCGGCGCCAGGGCGGTGACCCGGACCGGCAGCCGCAGCGCCGCCGCCCCCAGGGTCGCGGCGACCACCGCGGCGGCGCCGGCCATGTCCTTGCGCATCAGCTTCATCGCCGGCACCGGCTTGATGGAGATGCCGCCGGTGTCGAAGGTGATCCCCTTGCCGACCAGGACCACGTGGGTACGCGCCCCCGCCGACCGCCAGTCCAGCTCGACGAGGCGCGGCCCGCTGGCCGACCCGCCGCCGACGGCGAGGATGCCGCCGAAGCCCTCGGCCACCAGCTCGTCCGGCTGCCGGACCCGCAGGTGCAGGTCGGGCTGGCCGACCACGGCCGCCTCGACCTGCTCGGCGAACCACTGCGGGTTCTTCACGGACGACGGGGTGTTGGTCAGGTCCCGGGCCAGGCGCGTCATGCGGGCGGTGACCTCGGCCGCCTCGACCACCTCGCCGTACGCGGCGGGGTCGGACACCACGATGTCCACGCCGGCGAGCGCCGGGGCCTCGTCGTGCGCCCTCAGCCGGAACCGGTACGACGCCAGCAACAGCCCCTCGACGAGGCCGCGCACCGAGGCGGCGGGGGCGTCGCCCGGCACCGCGATGGTGACATGTGTCTCATCCGAGGCCGATCGGGCCAGCGCCGCGCCAGCCGCCCGCCAGCCGCGCTCGTCCGCGTCGCCGACGCCCACCAGCAGCAGCCGGCCCGGGCTGCGCGCCGGACGCAGGTGTACGTGCACCTCGCCGGCCCGCCCGGTGGCGCGGGCGGCGGGGACCAGTGCGGTCGCCTCGGCGAGCAGGTCGTCGGCGAGGGCCGGCAGGCCGGACGGCAGCGCCGCCTGAGCGCCCCCGTCCTCGGCGGTCCCGGCGGATCGGATGGGCAGGACCAGGGCGTCGAGCCGCTCGGGCCCGCTCACCAGACGGATGGCCAGCACGCTGGACCGTACCTCCAGAAAGTCGGAAATGCGGGGGTTGGCCTGCCGAGCCGGCCGCCCACCGCGGGGTAAAGACCCTGAGCCACCGGCCGGGCCGGTGGCTCAGGGATGTATGGACCGTCCGCTCGACGAACGCCGCCCGGACCGCTGCTCGGTCAGCCGGCGGCTGCCTTCAGCGCGTCACCGAGCGCGTTGGCCTCGTCGGGAGTCATCTCGACGACGAGCCGGCCACCACCCTCCAGCGGGACCCGCATGACGATGCCCCGGCCCTCCTTGGTGACTTCCAGCGGACCGTCGCCCGTCCGCGGCTTCATCGCCGCCATGTTGTCTCCCCTCAGACCTACACCAGGGTCGGTGGGTTGCCCCACAGCCTTCTCGCAACACCCGCCGCAACGTGTGTGGGGGCGCCGACCAACGATTTTCCCTGATGAACACCGCCGGACCCAAACCGAGGCAGTATTGATGTAACAGCATCTAGCATATCTTGAGAAGGCCTGTCACAATGTGCGGTCATGCAGGCACGGTCGGCACTCTTCGACCTGTACGGTGACCACCTCCGGCCACGAGGTGGCCGCGCGCCGGTCGCCGCCCTGGTCAAGCTACTCGCGCCGCTCGGGATCGCACCCCCGGCGGTACGGACCGCGGTCAGCCGCATGGTCCGCCAGGGCTGGCTGGAGCCACTCCGGATGTCCACCGGGCCGGGATACTCGATCACGGCGAAGGCGGCGCGGCGGCTCGACGAGGCGGCCGCCCGGATCTACCGTACCGGCCGGGTCAGCTGGGACGGGCGGTTCGACCTGCTCATCCTGGTGACCCCCACCCCCCGGCGGGACCGCCAGCGGCTCGCCGCCAGTCTGAGCTTCCTCGGCTACGGCGCACTCGACGAGCAGACCTGGGTGGGCACGCGTCCCGCCGAGGACGTGGACGTGCTGCTGGAAGAGGCGGGCGTGCGGTACGAGCGGTTCACCGCCGCCCACGCCGCGGGCACGCCCGGGGCGATGGGGGTGGTCCGCCGGGCCTGGGACCTCGCCGAGATCGGGCGCGCCTACGAGCGGTTCGTCGCCGAGCAGCGTCCCCTGCTGGCCGGGGTGACCGCCCGCAGCGGTGACGAGGAGGCCTACGCGGCGCGGTTCCGGCTGGTGCACGCGTGGCGTACGTTCCTCTTCCGGGACCCGCAGCTGCCTCCGGCGCTGCTGCCCGACCGCTGGCCCGGCACCGCCGCGGCCAGCTTCTTCGACCGGCACGCGGCCCGGCTGCGGCCGGCCGCCGATCGGTACGTCGAACAGTGCCTCGACGCCACCAACCGCATCGCCCGACAGAAGGGTCGTTAGAAAGTGACCGAGCCGCTGCTGGTCGACCGCACCGATGCCGTCGTCACCCTGACGCTGAACCGCCCGTCGGCGATGAACTCGCTCGACGTGGCGCTGAAGGAGGCGCTGCGGGACACCCTGGCCGAGCTGGAGGCCGACCGGGCCTGCCGGGCGGTGGTCCTCGCCGGCGCGGGCGGGTCGTTCAGCGCCGGCCAGGACCTGCGCGAGCACGTGCGGACCCTCGAGTCGGGGGTGGCGGACCCGCTCGGCACCGTCCCGGCCCACTACAACCCGATCGCCGCCCGGCTGGCCAACCTGCCCAAGCCGGTGGTCGCCGCGGTCCGGGGCATGGCCGCCGGGGCCGGGGCGTCGCTGGCCTTCCTCGCCGACTTCCGCATCGGCGGGCCGGGCACGCGCTTCCTGATGGCCTTCGCCGGGGTGGGGCTCGCCGCCGACACGGGCGCCTCCTGGACGCTGCCCCGGCTGGTCGGCCACGCCAAGGCCGTCGAGCTGCTGATGCTCGCCGAGCCGGTGCGCGCCGAGGAGGCCAACCGGCTGGGCCTGCTGACCAGGCTGGTCGACGACGACGAGCAGGTGCTGCCGGCGGCACAGGAACTGGCCGCCCGGCTCGCCGCCGGGCCGACCGTCGCGTACGGGGCGATCAAGCGGCAGCTCTCCATCGCCGACGCGGGCACCCTCGCCGACGCGCTGGCCGCGGAGGCACAGGCGCAGGCCATCTGCGGCGCCACGACGGACCACCGCGAGGCCACGATGGCCTTCGTCAACAAGCAGAAGCCCACCTTCGCCGGCCACTGACCGTTCCCGCTCGACCCACGACGATGGGTGCAGACGCCCGGGACGATGGGTGCAGATCCACGGAAAGGTGGCTATCCGGCGCAGAATAACCCCTCTTTCCGCCGAAAGTGCGCCTTCGGGGAGTGCGGCGCGCGGGCGTCAGCGGGCCACGTAGCCGCCGTCGATCGGGATGGTGTGGCCGGTGATCCAGGCCGCGTCGTCGGAGGCGAGGAAGAGCACCACCCCGGCCACGTCGTCCGGGGTGGGGATGCCCGGTTTAGGATTGAACGACTCCATCTGCCGCCGCATCTGCGCCGGATCCGGGGCGCTGTCGATGAAGTGCTGCACCAGCGGGGTCATCACCACGGTCGGGGCCACCGCGTTGACCCGGATGCCGCGGGCCGCGTACTCGACGGCGGCGGACCGGGTCAGGCCCACGATGCCGGCCTTCGTGAAGGTGTACGGCGAGATGTTCTCCTGGGCGGCCAGCGCGGTCGTGGACGACGTGTTGACGATGACTCCCCCGCCGGTGCGCAGCATCGCCGCGATGCCGTACTTGAGAACGAAGAAGACGCCGTCGCCGTTGACCCGGCGGACCTGGTCCCAGTTCGCCAGGTCCATCTCGTGCAGTGGCTGCTGCCTGCCGTCGATCCCGGCGTTGTTGAAGATCACGTCGAGCCGGCCGTAGCGCTCGACGGTCTCCGCTACGCCCCGCTCGACCGACCCGGCGTCGCCGGTGTCGACGGTGACCGCGTGGGCGTCCGGCAGGCCGCCGGCCACACGCTGCGCCCCCTCCGCGTCGGTGTCGGCGATCACCACCCGGGCCCCCTCGGCGGCGAACCGCCGAACGGTGGCCTCGCCGAGCCCGGAGGCGCCGCCGGTGACGAGAACGACCCTGTCCTGAAACCGCATCGGCCCTCCCTCGCTGGGCCGGCACCGGCCGACCCGACAGGGCCCGTTACCCGGCCCGGCCCGGCCTAGTCGTCCTCCTCCTCCGGGTCCTGGTTGGCCTCCGCGCCCAGCACGTACGCCTGCATGGCCAGCTCGTCGCCGGCCGGCCAGACGAACGCGGGCAACTCGCGGGGGCCGAGGTCCCGCACGTACGACCAGAACAGCCGGACGGCCTCGGCCCGGGTGGCCGCCTCGACCGGAATGTCGACGCTGACCAGCCAGGACCGGCGCTCCGGCGGCGGGCCCAGCCGCTCGGCCAACTCCCCGTACGCGTCGGCGGGCAACGCCGAGACCGGCCCTTGGAGCGCCAGCCCCTCGGCCGGCACCGGATCGTCGAAGGCCCGCCGGATGTACGTCACCACCAGCGCCCCGGGGGCCGGGTCGGACTGCGGGTCGTCCGGGTCCTCCCGGCGCTCGGCGGTGGGCCGGGCGACCCGGCCGAGGGCCACCAGCCGCAGCGGCTCCTCGACCAGCACCGCCACCCGGTCGCCGGGGCGGGGACCCGCCACCGCGGCCCCGATGGGGGGCTCCAGCCCGGTCAGCTCCAGCGTGTCGTGGTGGACGAGCCGCTCGGCGTCGTACCGGCCCGGCGGGAGGAGCACGGCCCAGGCATCGTCCCGCCCGCTGTCGCCCCGGGCGTGGATCGCGCCGCTCACGCGGTGGTCGGTGTCGGTCATGCACCCAATCCCATCACGCCTGCCCGGCAGTGGCGACGTGGCAACCGGCGAGGTGGTCGTCGACCATTCCCGTGGCCTGCATCAGCGCGTACGCGGTGGTGGGGCCCACGAACCGGAAGCCGCGCTTCTTCAGTGCCTTCGCCAGCGCGGTGGACTCCGGGCTCAGCGCCGGCACCTGGGCGAACGACTCCGGCCGGGCGGCCCGGGGCGGCGGCGCGTACGACCAGAGCAGGGCGGAGAGCCCCTCGGGCAGGTCCAGGGCGACCCGGGCGTTCGCTATCGCGGCCTCGATCTTGGACCGGTTGCGGACGATCCCGGCGTCGGCGAGCAGCCGGGTCACGTCGGCCTCGCCATAGCCGGCCACCTTCTCGATCCGGAACTCGTCGAAGGCCAGCCGGAAGGCCGGGCGCTTGCGGAGGATGGTCAGCCAGGACAACCCCGACTGGAACGCCTCCAGGGTCATCCGCTCGTAGAGCGCGTCGTCGCCGTGCAGCGGCCGGCCCCACTCGCGGTCATGGTAGACGGCGTAGTCGGGGGTGCTCGCCCCCCAGGCGCAGCGGGGCAGCCCGTCGGCGCCGATCACCAGGTCAGTCACGGCGTACACGCTAGACCGGCGCGCCGACAGCGCGCGGCCGTGGCGGTGATGTGGCGGTGTCCGGCCCGTCGGGACACCCCCATGTCGCCGGATGCGGGGTGCTCCCGGACGGCGCCGCCCGTCAGGGCAGCCGGCCCTGCTCGACCAGCCGGCCGAACTTCCGGAGTGCCTGGTTCAGGCTGATCTTGGAACCGGGCCACAGCATTGGCCAGGCGACCCGCCCGGCCGTGCCGCCCGGCAGGTGGAACCACTCGTGCCAGACCACCTGGGTGCGGTCGCCCTCGATCGGGGTGCAGCGCAGCACCCCCGGGCCGCGCAGCAGCTTGCCGCAGTGCACCACGCCGACCTCGTAGGGCGCGTCGACCCGGACCACCCGCATCTCGTCGCGCAGGACGGCGGGACCGATCACGGTGACCGCCTCCACGATGCTGCCCTCGCCGCCGTCCCCCTCGACCACCCGGACGGTGGTGAACGGGATCCAGTCGGACTGCCGCTCCCACGCGGTCAGGGCGGCGAAGACCCGGTCGGCCGGCGCGTTGACGATCACCGTCGCGGTGACCTCGCCCGCCCCGGGTTGGGCCGCCTCGCCCAGGCCGTCGCCGTCGGCCGGGCCCGTCACGCGGGCTCCGACCGGACCGCCGCCCCGCGCCCGCCCGCCGCGTCGGCCGGCTCGCCGCCGCCCGACCCGGCGGCGGGGCTCTCCGGCGCGTCCGGCTCGGCCGGTGCCGGGGCTGGCCCGGCAGACTCGGTGGACCCGGCGGGCCCGGCAGAGTCGGCGGACTCGGCCAGCCCGGCGGACTCGGCCAGCCCGGCAGGCCCGGCCAGCCCGGCGGACTCGGTGGACCCGGCGGGCCCGGTCAGCCCGGCGGGCCCGGCCACCGCTCCGGCCGGTCCGGCGACGTCGTCCCGCCGGTCGCCCCCCGCCGAGCCGGGCGCGGCCGCGGCAGCGGATTCCGCGACGACGGCCCGCTCGGCGACGGCCGGCTCGGCGACGGCCCGCTCGGCGACGGCCCGCTCGGCGACGACGGCCTCGGCGACGGCCGACTCGGCGACGGCAGCGGACGCCTGCTCGCGGGTGCGGCGCAGCGTGTCGGCGTCCGCGATCCGCCCCTCGCGCAACGCGGCGACCTCTGCCTCCAGCACGCCGATCAGCTCCGACTTGTACCCGATGTCGTAGGCCGCCCGGCGCAGCGCCTGGTCGACCTGGGCCATCCGGTACCCGCGCAGCGCCGTGTCGAAACGGACGTCACCGATGTCCGACTCGCGCAGCGGGCGGTTGCTGGGCAGGGGCACGGCCCGGCCGTCTGGCTCGGCCGGCGCGAGGCCGGGATCGCGGCCGGTGACCAGCACCGTCACCCCGAACACCACCGCCGCGACCGTGAGTGCGACGACCAGCAGGAGCAGCACCTGACCCATGCAAGAGATCGTGGCACGCGGACGGGCCGCGAGCGAACCCGCCGGGCGGTACGCCCGCGGATCTGTGTGCGCCCGTGCGGGACGTGCCGGGCGGCCCGGTTCGGTACCGACCGGTTAGCGTCGGGGGCGGCCGGGCTTCGCCCGGCCGACGGCGGCGGAGATGCGGAGGCGGGCATGGCGGGGACGGGCATGGCGGGGGTGCTTCGGCTCGGAGATCGGACGTTCGCGCCCGGCGAGCTGGTGGTGATGGCCATCGTCAACCGCACCCCCGACTCCTTCTTCGACCGGGGCGCCACCTTCGCCGCGGACAGCGCGCTCCGGGCGGTGGAGCGGGCCGTGGCCGAGGGTGCGGAGATCATCGACATCGGCGGCGTCAAGGCCGGGCCCGGCGACGAAGTGGACGTGGCGGAGGAGATCCGCCGCACCGTCGACACCATCGCCGCGGTCCGGGCCGCGTTCCCGGACGTGGTGCTCTCGATCGACACCTGGCGGGCCGAGGTGGCGGTGGAGGCGGTCGCCGCCGGCGCCGACCTGCTCAACGACACCTGGTCCGGCGCGGACCCCGCGCTGGCCCGGGTCGCCGCCGAGACCGGCGCCGGGCTGGTCTGTTCGCACGCCGGCGGGCTGGCGCCGCGCACCCGCCCGCACCGCGCGGCCTTCGACGACGTGGTGGCCGACGTCGTCGCGACGGTGACCGGCCTCGCCGAGCGCGCGGTCGCCCTGGGGGTACGCCGGGACGGCATCCTGATCGACCCGGCGCACGACTTCGGCAAGAACACCCGGCACTCGCTGGAGATCACCCGCCGCCTCGACGAGCTCACCGGCACGGGGTGGCCCCTGCTCGTCGCGCTGTCGAACAAGGATTTCGTCGGCGAGACGCTGGACCTACCGGTCGTGGAGCGGCTGGAGGGCACCCTCGCGGCGACGGCGGTGTCGGCGTGGCTGGGCGCCCGGGTCTTCCGCGCCCACCAGGTGCTGCCGACCCGCCGCGTGCTGGACATGGTGGCGTCGATCCGGGGCGACCGCCCGCCGGCCCGCACCCGCCGCGGCCTGGCCTGACGCCGCCGCGCGACCTGGCCCGGCGCGGCCCGCGACTCAGGGCGGGAAGCGGGTCAGGCCCAGCGGAGGATGTTCTTCCGCCAGGCGTAGAGGATGCCGAGCGCCAGCACCGCGACGAAGACGCCCATCTCGGCGACCGTCACCAGCCCGAACCCGGGCCGGTCGAAGACGACCGCCCAGGGGAAGAGGAACACCGCCTCGACCGCGAACAGTACGTACAAATACGCGTACACGTAGTAGCGAATCTGCATCTGCGCCCAGTCGCCGCCCACCGGGTCGAGACCGCACTCGTAGCTGGCCCGCTTGCCAGGGGGATCAGCCGGTCGGGCAGGTTGTAACACCCGATTGACCGAAAACGCTGCAACGAAGAAGAGCGCACCGGCAAGCAGCAACAGCCCGAGCGTCGCGTACGAGCCCAGGTAACCGGTCACGGTGGGCAGCCTACCGGCCGCACACCCGGTCTCGCAGCGACCACGTCCCGGCGTTGTTTCAGCGAGCGAAGCCGGCGCGACGCAACACCTGGCGGCGAATATCAACGCACTCCTGGTCACGGAGGACATCTGGCCCGCGTGGACGTACGGCCCGTTCGGCGGCCGGCCGACCGACGTGTCGCGTCGCTGCTCACGGCGTCCCTCGCGATCGGCGCGCTGGCCACGGTCGCGGTCCCGGGCGGCCCGGCGGCCGTCCCGTCGGCGGGCGACCGCCGTGGCGGTGGCGGCGACCGCCGTGGCGGTGGCGGCGACCGCCGTGGCGGTGGCGGCGACCGCCGTGGCGGTGGCGGCGACCGCCGTGGCGGTGGCGGCGACCGATCCGGCCGAAGAGCCGGGCGGCGGCACGCCGGGCGAGCCCCCCACGACCGACCCGGCGCCCACCGACCCGCCGTCGACCGTGCCGCCACCTCCGGAGACGACCGCCCCGGCGCCCACGCCTACCGAGCCCGTCCCCCCGACGCCGTCCCCCACCGCGCCGACCACCACCGCCGCGCCGCCGCCGGCCCCCTCCACACCCGCCCGCACCTCGGCGCCCGGCGCGAACCCGCCGGCCTCGCCCCGGCTCGGCGTCCGGGTCACGACGGGGGACGTGCGGCTGGGCGAGGCGTACTGGAAGGCCAGGCGCACGACGACCACCCTGCGCGTCACCGTCGCCAACACGGGCGACGTGGCGCAGCGGATGCGCCTGACGTACACGCTGCCACCCGGCCTCACGGACGCCGGCACCGCCGGCTGTTCCCCGACGGGCGGCGGCGACCACCGCTGCGGCGAGTGGAGGACCGCGCCGGGCGCCCGGTTCAGCGCCCTGCTCCGGGTACGCGTCGACGCCGCCGCCTGGCGCCGGATGCCGCTGAGCGGCACGGTCCGGGTCAGCGCGACCGCCCCCGGGGTGCGCGGATCGGCCGGGGACAAGCAGGGCTTCGCGGTGCTCTTCCCGCCCGGGCCGCCGGTGCCGGGCATCGCGTTGCGGGCGGGGGAGGTCGCCTTCGACATCGGCGCGAACGCCAGCGAACTGGACGTCCGGCTCGGCAACACCGGCCGGGTCGACGCCGCCGGCCGGGTCGAGGTGGTCCTGCCCACCGGCGTCAGCGTTCCCGTCCCGCCCGCGGGCTGCGCCGCGGTCAGCGCGACCCGTACCCGGTGCGACGTCGGCACCGTGCCCTCCGGCGACACCGCCGTCCTGCGGCTCCCGCTGGCGGCGACCGCCCAGGCCCAGCGGGACGCGCCGCTGGCCGGCGCGGTGGTCGGCCGGCTCGACCCCGGCAGCGGCCGGACCCGGCAGGTGCAGATGAGCTTCCGGATCACCGCCGCCGCGACGGAGACGGTGGCCGTTGCCACGCCCGCGCCGGTCGGCTCGCCGGGGATGATCGCCGCCGCCGATCCGGGCTTCTTCGGCGCGGGCGGTTCCGTGCGGCACGCCGCCCTCGCCCTGATCGCGGTCTCCGGGCTGCTGGTGGCGCTGACACTCGGGCTGGCCGTCGTCTCGCTGCGCCGCCGGCTGGCCGCCCCGGGCGATCCCGCACCGGCGCCGACCCCCGCGGACTGACGCGCCGACCCACCGCTGCCGTCCCGGGGCCCGCGCCGGTGCCCGGGGACCCGGCCGGGGCGGAGCGGCTCGGCGTCCGGGTCGAGGCCAAGTCGAGGCCAGATCGAGACCCGGCGATTCCGAGCGGCCCGAACCGGGGCCGCCGGCTGGACGAGGCGGCCCGCGGCGCGATCGAGACCCGGTGATTCTGGTTACGACGGCCTGGGCGTAGTGGCACGATCGCGGACATATAGGGCCGGAATCCGGTCCACTGGGCGGACCTCCGGACAGGATGGGACCGCCGTGCGACGTAGGCTCTTGGGAGAGAGAACTACAGCGGACCGGACCAGCCACGGGCGGTGCGGTGCAGCGGTGCGTCAAGGAGGTCACGTGGCCGGGCAAGGCGAGGTCACCATCATGTTCACCCGCCCGCGCGACCGCGCTGAGCGAAGCGAGGTGCAGGCGTGACCAAGCAGATCCGTCAACTCGACCGCGTGGTCATCCGGTTCGCCGGCGACTCCGGCGACGGCATGCAGCTGACCGGCGACCGGTTCACCTCGGAGACCGCGCAGCTGGGCAACGACATCTCCACGCTGCCCAACTTCCCCGCCGAGATCCGGGCACCCGCAGGCACGCTGCCGGGCGTGTCTAGCTTCCAGGTGCACTTCGCCGACTACGACATCCTCACCCCGGGCGACGCGCCGAACGTGCTGGTGGCGATGAACCCGGCCGCGCTCAAGGCCAACCTGGCCGACCTGCCGCGCGGCGCCGACATCATCGTCAACACCGACGAGTTCACCAAGCGCAACCTGGCCAAGGTCGGATACCAGACCAGCCCGCTGGACGACGACTCCCTCGCCGGGTACGTGGTGCACCCGGTCGCCCTCACCTCGATGACCATCGGGGCCCTGGCCGAGCACGCCGTGTCCAAGAAGGACGCCGAGCGGGCCAAGAACATGTTCGCCCTCGGCCTGCTCTCCTGGATGTACTCCCGGCCGTACGAGTCGACGCTGCGCTTCCTCGGGCGCAAGTTCGCCGCCCGTCCCGAGCTGGTCGCGGCGAACGTGGCCGCCTTCCGGGCGGGCTGGAACTTCGGCGAGACGACCGAGGACTTCTCGGTCCGGTACGAGGTCAAGCCGGCGAAGATGGTGTCGGGCACCTACCGCAACATCACCGGCAACCAGGCGCTCTCCCTGGGCCTGGTTGCCGCCGGCGTCCGTTCCGGGCTGCCGGTCTTCCTCGGCGCGTACCCGATCACCCCGGCGTCGGACATCCTGCACGAACTGAGCAAGCACAAGCGGTTCGGCGTGGTCACCATGCAGGCCGAGGACGAGATCGCGGCCGTCGGGGCGGCGCTCGGTGCCTCGTACGGCGGGTCGCTCGGCGTCACCACGACCAGCGGGCCGGGCGTCGCGCTCAAGAGCGAGACGATCTCGCTGGCTGTGGCGCTGGAGCTGCCGCTGGTCATCGTGGACGTGCAGCGCGCCGGGCCGTCCACCGGTATGCCGACCAAGACCGAGCAGGCCGACCTCAACATGGCCCTGTACGGCCGGCACGGCGAGGCCCCGGTCGCGGTCATCGCGCCGAAGTCGCCCGCGGACTGCTTCCACGCGGCCATCGAGGCGGCCCGGATCGCACTGACCTACCGCACCCCGGTGATCCTGCTGTCCGACAACTACGTCGCCAACGGCTCGGAGCCGTGGCTGCTGCCGGACGTGGAGTCCCTGCCCGACCTGCGGGTCGACTTCGCCACCGCGCCCAACGGCGAGGACGGCACCACGTTCCTGCCGTACCTGCGGGACCCGGAGACCCTCGCCCGGCCGTGGGCCGTCCCGGGCACCCCCGGCCTGGAGCACCGGATCGGCGGGCTGGAGAAGGCCGACAAGACCGGCGACATCTCGTACGACCCGGCGAACCACGACTTCATGGTGCGTACCCGGGCCGCCCGGATCGAGACCATCCCCGTGCCGGACGTCGAGGTCGACGACCCGGACGGCGACGCCCGCGTGCTGGTGCTCGGCTGGGGCTCGACGTACGGGCCGATCGGCGCGGCGTGCCGGGGCCTGCGTCAGCGGGGCCTCTCCGTCGCCCAGGCGCACCTGCGGCACCTGGCCCCGATGCCCGCCAACCTCGGCCAGGTGCTGCACGCCTACGACCGGGTGGTCATCCCCGAGATGAACCTCGGTCAGCTCGCCCAGGTGATCCGGTCCAAGTACCTCGTCGACGCGATCGGCTACAACCAGGTCCGTGGCCTGCCGTTCACCGCCGCCGAGCTGGAGACGATGCTGGAAGAGGTCCTGAAGAATGTCTGAGCCCGTCGCCCTCAAGCTCACCGCCAAGGACTTCAAGTCCGACCAGGAGGTGCGCTGGTGCCCCGGCTGCGGTGACTACGCGGTCCTCGCCGCGGTCCAGGGCTTCATGCCGGAGCTGAACATCCCGCGCGAGCGGATCGTCTTCGTCTCCGGCATCGGCTGCTCGTCGCGCTTCCCGTACTACATGAACACCTACGGGATGCACTCGATCCACGGGCGTGCCCCGGCGATCGCCACCGGCCTGTCCGTCACCCGGCCGGACCTGTCGGTCTGGGTGGTCACCGGCGACGGCGACGCGCTGTCGATCGGCGGCAACCACCTGATCCACGCGCTGCGCCGCAACGTCAACCTCAAGATCCTGCTGTTCAACAACCGGATCTACGGCCTGACCAAGGGGCAGTACTCGCCCACCTCCGAGGTCGGCAAGATCACCAAGTCGACCCCGGTCGGCTCGGCGGACGCGCCGTTCAACCCGCTCTCGCTCGCTCTGGGCGCCGAGGCGACCTTCGTCGCCCGGACCATCGACTCCGACCGCAAGCACCTGCAGTCGGTGCTGCGGGCGGCGGCGGAGCACCAGGGCTCAGCGTTCGTGGAGATCTACCAGAACTGCAACATCTTCAACGACGGGGCGTTCGACCCGCTGAAGGAACCGGCCACCCGGGACGACTTCCTGATCCGGCTGGAGCACGGGCAGCCGATCACGTTCGGCAAGGACGGGCAGTTCTGCGTCGTCCACCCGCCGGGCGGTTTCGGGCTGGAGGTCCGGGAGACCGCGTCGGTCGCCCCGGAGGAGGTCGTCGTACACGACGCGACGGTCAACGATCCGGCGTACGCGTTCGCGCTGTCCCGGCTGCCCGGGCTCGACCTGCGCAACACCCCGATCGGTGTGTTCCGCTCGGTCGACCGCCCGTCGTACGACAGCGTGGTGCAGGACCAGGTCGAGGCGGCGAAGGCCAAGGGCACCGAGACCCCGGAGCAGCAGCTCGCGGGCCTGCTCGCCAGCGGCGACACCTGGACGATCCTCTGAGTGGTTCCCCGCGACACGGGACAGGGCCCGCAACCTTCGCAGGTTGCGGGCCCTGTCCTTTCCGTCCGCGACGGTCCGGTCAGAAGACCAGGTTGTAGCTGCTCCAGCCGCTGGAGATCACCTTGCCGCTGGCGTCGATCCAGTTGCCCTTGCCGTCGGTGGTGTAGAGCCGCATGCTGTAGGTGCTGTTGACGCCGAGCATGTCCATCATGTTGTCGCCGTTCCAGTCGCCCGGCGTGATGATGTTCTTGTAGCTGCCCCAGCCGCTGCCGATCTGGGTGCCGGCCGGGTTGGTCCAGCCGCCCTTGCCGTCCGACTGGTACATCTTCAGGTAGCCGGTCGAGGTGCGGCCGATGATGACATCGAGCCCGTCGCCCTTCCAGGCGCCCGGGGTGAGGAACAGGTTGAACCCGTTCCAGCCGGTGCCGATCCGGGTGCCCGCCGGGTTCAGCCAGCCGCCGCTACCGTTGCTCGTGTAGCGCCACAGCTCGCCGTTCGACTTGCGGACAAGCAGGCTCGGCAGGTTGTTGCCCAGCCAGTTGTTGGTCACCATCAGGGCGGTGAAGTTGCCCCAGCCGGTGCCGATCCGCTTGCCGCTGAGGATGCCGCCCTTCCCGTCGTTGTTGTAGATCCACAGCTCGCCGAGCGTGTTCACCGCCATGATGGACGGTTTGCGGTCGCCGTTCCAGTTGTAGACCCGGAAGACCCGCTTGGCGCTGCCCCAGCCAGAGTTGATGATCTTCGAGGAGACGAAGCCACCGTTGCCGTCGTTGCTGAAGCCCCGGCCCGTGAAGAGGCGGAGCCTGCCGCTGGTGTCGCGCGCGATCAGGTCGGTGTGGCCGTCGCCGGTCCAGTCCGCGTTCACCAGGGCCGGACGGGTCAGGTCGGCCTTGATCGAGTTCGCGTAGTAGCTGATCCGCTCGTAGAAGCCGGGGAAGCTGCCACACGGGATGTAGCCCCAGTCGGTGATGCCGACCTGCTTGCCGTTCACGAACAGCGGACCGCCGGAGTCACCGCCGCAGGTGTCGGTGGTGACGCTCTCGTCTTCCCGCATGTCGCCGCCGGCGCAGATCATCCGGTTGGCGTCGTAGTGCCCGTACCGCCCGCAGACCTCGTTGGCCTTCATGGTCACCGCGGCCCGGCGGAGCACCGTCTCGTCGGCGGGGTCGTCGTCCCCCTCCGGGTCGTTGGGGTCGTTCGCGATCTCGCTGTCCACCCCGTAGCCGACGATTTCGCCGGCGGTGTCGGGCGCGTAGTACGTCTGGTCGCCCTGCTCGCTCAGGGTGACCGGCGTGTACTCCACGGGGAGGTTCTGCTTGAGCGTGAGCACCGCGACATCGTCGAGGATCTTGTCGGCGGTCCCGTTGATCAGGGCGGCCAGGTTGTAACCCTGGTGAGTCCAGGTCGAGGCGACCTCGAGCACGTACCCACCGCTGTTGTCGGGGATGCCCCAGTTCCCGTCCGGAAGCTCGGTGAGAAGCTGGTTACGGCCGGCGATCACGCGCGCGGTGCCGACGAAGTCGACGGTGCAGTGCGCCGCGGTCAGCACCTTGTTCCGGGCGATGACCGTGCCGGTGCACCAACCGACGCCCGTGCTGTCGTAGGTGACGACGCCGACGACGGACTTGTAGTTGGACACGTTGGCCAGAGTGCCGCCGGTGATCCGGGTGGACGGAAGCGGCGCCTGGAACCGGGGCCCGTAGGCGCCCGGTGCGGGCGGGGTGAACGTGCCCGCCCGGTAGTTGCTCGACGAGGTCGTCCGGTTCCCGCTCTGGACGCCGCTCGTCGCCTGCACGCCGTCCGCCGGGGCGGCCGCCTGGGCGACCGTGTTCGGCGCGACGACCGCCGCGCTGCCGAGAGCGAGGCCGGCCACGATCCCGGCCACCCGCCGCCGGCGGGATCCTGCGGTGTTTGCCACTTCAACCACTAAATTTCTTCCCGTCGTTCGATTAACGAGGCACTCGAAACTGCCGACATGCGGAGCGTCGATCGAGCGGGGAGACGACGACGGGCCCGGGGCGTGTGCGCCCCCGTGCGTCCTGTTGGATCCCCCGTTGCTCAAGCCAGTCAGAGGGCGCCGACGGCAAACGGATGCCACGCCCATTGGCAATTCCAAGCGGCCAAACGGTAGCAAGCACTCGGCTGCGAAGGAAGATTCAACAGGACGGTATTTCGTGGCCGAGACCGCATATCCGGGTACGTCGATCGGGTGGTCGCACCCGCGAGGAGCCGGCTCAGCCCGGCACGCCCGTCGGCTGAGGGCGGTCGTCGCGGACGTACACGAGCATGTCGCCCGTCTCGATGGTCGCGCCGGCCCGATCGGTCAGGGTGACCACCCGCCCACGGCGGACCAGCGCGATGACCAGGCTGTCCAGCTCGCGGGGTGAGCGACCCACCTCGCCGCGCTCGGCGGAGCGCATGGCCAGCGCCATGCCCTGACCGGGGGTGAGCAGATCCTCCACCACGTCGATCAGCGGCGGCGCCGACGTCGACAGGCCCAGCAGCCGACCCGCGGTGGCGGAGGAGACGATCACATGGTGGGCGCCGCTCTGCTTGAGCAGCGGCGCGTTCTCGGCCTCCCGGGCCCCGGCGATGATCCGCACCTGCCCGGCGGTGAGCTGACGGACGGTGAGCGCCACCAGGACGGCGGCGTCGTCGCTGTCGGTCGCGATGATGACCGCCTTCGCGGTCTTCACGTGCGCCTCGTTGAGCACCGAGGAGCGCGTCGCCGAGCCCTCGATCGCGACCAGCCCGGCCGAGGTGGCCTGCCGCAGCGCGGCGGCGCTGCGCTCGACCACCACGATCCGGGACTTGTCCATACCATTCTCCAGCAGCGCGGAGACCGCGCTGCGGCCCTTGGTGCCGTAGCCGCAGATGATGACGTGGTCCTTCACGCTTCTCCTCCACCGCGACAGGCGACGGCCGGTCCGGTACTGCTCGGTCAGGACTTCCAGGGTGGTGCCGACCAGGATGATCAGGAAGAGCACCCGGGCCGGGGTGACGAAGAGGACGTTGACCAGCCGTGCGGACTGCGCCGCCGGGGTGATGTCGCCGTACCCGGTGGTGGAGAGGGAGACCACCGCGTAGTAGAAGCAGTCGAGGAGGGTGAGGCCGTCCTCGTTGACGTCGCGGTAGCCGTCCCGGTCGAGGTAGACCGCGGCGACGACCGCGAACACCAGGCCCACGGCGGCGGCCAGGCGCAGGCTCAGCGCGCTCAGCGGGCCCCGCCGCTGGGCGGGAAAATGGATCACCGTAGCTCCTGCTCCGCGTCCGTGGCCTGCACGTGCTCAACATAGCGGGTACGCGCGGTTCCGCATCCCGGGGTGCCGGTCGGCGCCCCGCCGGCCGACCGGTACTGCCAGCGGGCTCACGGACGGGCATGATGAGGCTGTCGGCGGAGGGACGAGGCGAGAGCGAGGCCGTCATGTCGTTGCTGCGACGGGTGATCGGCGGGGTACTGCGCCGGATCAGGACCCGGCAGGGCCGCACGCTGCGCGAGGTCGCGGAGGCGGCCGGGGTGTCGCTGCCCTACCTGTCCGAGGTCGAGCGGGGCCGCAAGGAGGCGTCGTCGGAGGTGCTGGCGGCGATCTGCCGCGCGCTCGGCATCCGCCTGTCCGACCTGCTCGAAGAGGCCCGCGACGACCTCCGCCGGCTGGAGCCGCGTACCCCGGTGGGGCCGCGGTCGGCCGCCGGGACGCCCGCCGCGCACCTGCCGCTCCCCCGCCACGGGGTCCGGCTGGCCCGGCTGGAGCGCGCGGGCGGTCAGCGGCCGACGCTGCCCGGCGCCTCGCTCGTCGTCGGCCCGCGTACCACCCGGTTCGCGCACTGCCCGCGGGCCGGCGCGGGCACCCTGCGGCCGGTCGCCGGCTGAGCGGCGTTCTGCCGTCGGCGGATCTGCCGGCGGCAGAACCGCTGGGGCGGCGGCGTGCGCCGGGCGCACGCTGGACGGGCCGGTCCCCGGGCGGCCGACGCCGCCCACCGGCACGGTGGAGGTCGACATGATCAGGTACGACGTACTGATGCTGGACGGCGGGCAGCCGTCCTTCGGCGACCAGGTCTTCCAGCGGCTGCTGCGGGAACGCATCGTCTTCCTCGGCACCGAGGTCACCGACGAGTCGGCCAACCAGATCTGCGCGCAGATCCTGCTGCTGGCCGCCGAGGACAGCGAGCGCGACATCTTCCTCTACATCAACTCGCCGGGCGGCTCGGTCAGCGCCGGAATGGCGGTATACGACACCATGCGGTACGTCCGCAACGACGTGGCCACCCTGGCGCTCGGCTTCGCCGGCTCGATGGGGCAGTTCCTGCTCTGTGCGGGTGCGGCCGGGAAGCGGTTCGCGCTGCCGCACTCGCGGATCATGATGCACCAGCCGTCGGGCGGGTTCGGCGGCACCGTCGCCGACATCACCATCCAGGCCGAGAACATGCTGCACACCAAGCGGACGATGCAGGAGCTGATCGCCCAGCACAGCGGGCGCACCCTCGACGAGATCCAGCGGGACTGGGACCGCGACCGCTGGTTCACCCCGGAGCAGGCCCGCGAGTACGGCCTGATCGACAAGGTGATCCGCCACGCGGGCGAACTGCCGTCCTGAGCGGAGGCGGCGGCCGGCGCCGGTTCCCGCCCGATCCGGCGTCAGCCGCGGGCGTCGTACCGGGCGCGGGCCGCCTCGACCTCCCCGAGGTGCGTGGTCGCCCACGCCTCCAGCCCGGAAACCAGGTCGAGCAGGCTGCGGCCGAGGTCGGTGAGCTCGTAGTCGACCCGGGGCGGCACGGTGGCGTGCACCGTGCGGGTGACCAGGCCGTCGCGCTCCAGCCCGCGCACGGTCTGGGTGAGCATCTTCTGGCTCACCCCCTCGATGCGCTGGGCCAGCTCGCCGAAGCGCTTGCGGCCGTCGGCCAGGGTGAGCACCACGAGTACGCTCCACCGGTCGCCGATCCTGTCGACGACCTGCCGGCTCCCGCAGTTCCGGGCGAAGATGTCGGGCTTCACCTTATTACTCTCCATCGGTAAGTGGCTTACTTCAAGGTGCCTACTCTCCAACGGGAAGTATCGGGGATTCCTTCCCGTTGGTCGGGGAGACGGATCGTCCGCACACTCAGGGAGTCCCAGCATGTCCATCGTCGTCACCGGTGCCACCGGCCACCTCGGCCGGCTGATCGTCTCCGCGCTGCTCCGCCGGGGCGTACCGGCCGGGGAGATCGTGGCGCTCGGCCGGGACACCGGCCGGCTCGCCGACCTCGCCCAGCGCGGGGTCGTCGTGCGACAGGCCGACTACACCGACCCCGACTCGCTGCGGGCCGCGTTCGCCGGCGCCGACAAGCTGATGTTCGTCTCCGGCAGCGAGGTCGGGCAGCGGGTGGCCCAGCACCACAACGTGATCGCCGCTGCCCGCGAGGCCGGCGTCGGGCTGGTCGTCTACACCAGCATCACCCGGGCCGACACCTCCACCATGATCCTGGCCCGGGAGCACCGGGAGACCGAGCGGGAGCTAACCGCGTCCGGCCTGCCGCACATGATCCTGCGCAACAGCTGGTACCTGGAGAACTACACCGGCCAGCTCCCGACGTACCTCGAGCACGGGGTGGCCGGCGCGGCGGGTGAGGGGCGGGTCAGCGCCGCCACCCGCGAGGACTACGCCGAGGCCGCCGCCGCGGTCCTCACCGGCGCCGGGGAGCCCGGCCGGGTGTACGAGCTGGGCGGCGCGCCGTTCACGCTCGCCGAGCTGGCCGCGGAACTGTCCCGGCAGACCGGCCGGGAGATCGGCTACGTCGACCTGCCGGTGGAGAAGTACACCGAGGTGCTGGTCGGGGCCGGTGTGCCCGAGCCGTTCGCCGCGGTCCTCGCCGACAGCGACCGGGGCATCGCCGGAGGCGAGCTGTACGTCGAGGGCGACGACCTGGCGACGCTGATCGGCCGGCGGCCCACCACCCTCGCCGAGGCGCTGCGCGCGGCCCGCTGAGTACGCCACCGGCCCGCCCGTGTCCCCCGCGACCACGGGCGGGCCGGCCCGTCCTCACGCGGTGCGTCCCACCGGGATCCACAGCTCGGCCTCGGCGGAGACCCGGGCCTGGAGGATCCTGGGACCGGGCCGGGAATGATGGCGCAGGTTGGCGCCCTGCCGGGGGCACCAAAGTGATCAAGCATTTCCTCACCTCATCCCTGTTCCCCGCGAGGGCAATGGGGGTGGCGAGACGCAATAACAAGGCCAGCCCAGTGGGTTCTGATCGTTACGACTCCCGCCCATCAACGAAGGGCCGACGCTCCTCCTTGGCTACCGTTCGAGTCGGTTGCGATATCCCGGTCCCTGGCGGGTCCCGGACCAGAATGATGGCGCAGCTGGTGCCTGCCGGGGGGCACGTCACAGAACTGCGCAGCGCCAGCAGGCACGCTGGCGGTAGAGGGGCGAACAGAGAACCCAGTTCGCCGGCCGAGGGCGCAACGAAACGGTCCGGCGTGGTCGTGGGCGGCCACGGCGACCGCGGCTGCGATTGATCGCGCCGGGGACCGCCGCTATGTATCACCCCGCATCAGCGTCGAGCCGGACGCGCCAATGGAGATCGAGGCGTGCGCCGTCCTCCACGACGCCCGCTGCGGGAGTTCGGGGGCCGGTACCGGAGATCTCTCTTCTCACGATGCAAGACACAGTGAGTGATACAGTCGACACCCTCATATCGGTGCCCGTCACCGAGAGTGCGCATCGAAGGCCATCACCCCGAATGCCGGATCGATCACCCACTCCGGGTGACAGCACTGGCGATGGTCCGTCACCTCGCGGGGCCGGCCAACGACAACCCCACAACGAACCATCACCAAAAGTGACCGATCCCCGTCCTGACTAGCCTCGCTGTCAAATGGGGCACACTTTCCGCAACTCCTTCCTGCTAGCGTAACCATCGCCTCTAGACAATCTGATCTATCGGGGCAGGAGCACCGCGTCAAACCCGGGGGGGGGACATCGTGGACACCAGGGGCCTTTGCGTGCTACTGGGTGCCGGAGATCCCTATTATCGCGAGTACGCATTAACGGCACTCGGAGAATTCTGCGATCTCGTACTGGTTGCCCCGCAAGAGCCAAAGTGGGCGACGCCACACATTCACACGTTGGTGCTCGCCGACCCGCGTGATCCATTGGCGACTTTGGCGGCATTACGAGACAGCGGGCCGATGGGCCTGGCCGGTGTGGTGACCTACGACGAGTTCAGCGTGGAGTCGGCCGCCCGGGTCGCCGCAGAGTTGAGACTGCGGGGTTCCTCGCCAGCGGCCGCCGCCCGGTGCCGGGACAAGCGGCAGATGCGGGCGGCCTTCGAGGCGGCCGGGGTCGCCTCTCCGGTCAGCGTCGCGGCCACCACACTGGCCGAGGTGACGGCCGCGGCCCAGAGAACCGGCTTTCCGCTGGTCCTCAAGCCAGTCGATCTGGCGGGCAGCATCGGCGTGGTGCTGGTGCGGCAACCGAACGAGCTGCGTGAGGCGTACCGCAGGTGCCGGGCCTCGGGGCGGGCTGAGTATGGCGCTGTTTCGAACGCAATCTTGGTCGAGGAGTACGTCGAAGGTCCAGAGGTCAGCGTTGAGTCACTGGTCAGGGCCGGTGAGGTGCAGACCGTGGCGATGACTCGCAAGAGGCTGGTGCCACCGCCGTGGTTCGAGGAGTCCGGTCACGTGGTGGTCGGCGGTCCGGTGCCGGAGGAGATCGCGCGGCTGGCCGAGCGGGCACAGCGGGCGCTCGGCATCCAGTGGGGTGCGACGCACACCGAGATCCGGCTGGGCGCGGTCGGCCCCCGGGTGATCGAAGTAGCCGCGCGGCCGGCCGGCGACGTCATCCCGCTGCTGGTGCTCCTCGCCACCGGCGTCGATCTGACTGTCGCTGCGGCGGCTGCCGCGATGGGCCGGCCGGCGCCGGCGGCCCGGGAGCCGGTGGCACCGGCGGCGGCGGTCCGGTTTTTCTCCCCCGGTAAGGACATGGTTTTCCGGTCGGCGTCCAGCGAGGTCGCCGCGGCGGCACCGGAATGGCTGGTGTCGTTTGTGATCGAGGCGACGGACGGCGATGTTCTGCGCCTGCCACCCCACGGCTTCCTCGATCGTGTCGGATACGCGATAGTGACCGGCGCGAACGAGGCAGAGTGCGAGCAACGACTGGACGAGCTGGAACGCTCCCTGCACATCTCAGCCGATCCGATCGTCGGCTGAATTCAACCTCGGTTCCGAATTTCCGGGCGAGCAGGCTCTCGATGATGCGGGCCCGCAAGGCTTTTTTGGTGTCCAGAAACGGCCCGGGTAATGGTTTAGCGGAGGGAAATTCGATGACCTTGACACTCAACGTCAACGACCGATTGGAGAAGCACTTCGCGGGATTCGCCGGACAGCTGTCCGACCTCCGCGATCGCTACAAGACCGAGCACTACATCGAAATCGACCCGTTCGTACCGGAAGATCTGCAGGCCGCCGCCCACACCGAGCTCGAGGCTCTCTTCGCGGCGAACGCCCGCCGCCGCGACCTCATCGTCGCCCAGTCCGGCAACACCCCGCGGCGCTACAGCAACATCGACCGAGACGCGATCCACCAGGACGGCGGTATCATTCCGGCGATCTACCGCGCGCCGGCACTGTACGAGCTGCTGGAGAGCATCGTCGGCGAGCGGGTGCTGCCGGTGCCCTACACCCCGGAGGAGTACATCGCGTCGCGGCTGCACGAGCCGAACGACGTGCACGGCTGGCACTGGGACGACTACACATGGGCGATCGTCTGGGTGTTCAAGATGCCCCCGGCCGAGCACGGCGGCAGCCTCGAATACATCAAGGACGCCCCGTGGGACCGGGAGAACCCGCAGCCGGAGAAGCTCGTTGCGCAGGGCCCGGTCTGGACCCGGCACCCGGGCGTCGGCGCGGCGTACCTGCTGAAGGCGGACACCGCGCTGCACCGGGTCAAGCCACTGTCGGTGGCGGACGAGCGAATGATCGTCTGCTACTCGTTCGCCACCGAGGCGGACCTGCAGCGCCCGGTCGACCACTCGTCGATGGCGGCGCTCTATCCAGAGTCGCACGCCAGGCACGAAGACTGAGCGGGTCCCCATGACCGGAACCGGCCTCGCCAGCGCGGCCTTCGCCGCCACGATCGAGCTAGCCCGCTCCCGGCACCTAAACGTCTGGGAGCCATGGCTTCCAGCCGAGGTCGTGCCGCCGGGGGCGAGCCTTCTGCGACTGTTGCACCTCGGCGTCGAGGTGCCCGCCGGCGCGGTCGACCCGGCCCAGGCCGAGCTGATCGTTCAGCTCGGCCTGGGCCGGCGGGAATCCGACCGGCTGGTGGCCGCGTCGTGGGCGGTAACGGCGTTCCGTGGCGTCCTCGCCGCCGGCCACCGGGAGTACGGTTCCGGCACCGGCGACATCCACATCGGCGAGGATTCGCTGCGCTTCGCCTCCGCAGTGCTCGCCGCGGCGCCGCGCGGGCGAGTGCTGGACATCGGCTGCGGATCGGGCCTCGCGAGCATGGCAGCCGCCCGCACCGCCCACCAGGTACACGGGCTCGACGTGCTGCCAGCGGCGGTCGAGGCGTTCAGAATATCGGCGGCGCTCAATTCCGGCGTGGCCGACTGCCGGGCCGAGGTGGGCGACTTTCTCGACCTGGACCGCGGCGACGGGTACGACGCCGTGGTGGCCAACCTGCCCGGAGTGCCAGTACCGGACGGGGTGCCGTACCCGACGGCAGGAGACGGCGGTCCGGACGGGCTGCGGCTGATTCGGGCGCTCTGGCGGTGGTACGCCACCATGAGCACCGCCGACAGCCTGGTCATGCGCTTCCAGTGCCCAGGTGGCCCGCGGACGCCGATCGCCGTGACCGAGCTCGCCGGCCTCATGCCACCGGGCTGCGACATCCTCGTCGTTACCGACAGTGCCGTGCCGATGCTGGTGCGCAATGCCATCACCGCGGCGCGTGCCTCCACGCTGGACGGTCAGCGCGACGCCGAGGAGATCACCGAGGAGTTGCAGCGGCGCTGCGCGGAGCGGGGCTGGACCCACTACCACTGTTCGACGCTGCGGATCCGACGAAACGGCAGCGGCATACGCGCCCACGTGCCCGCTCCGGACCTGATCGATGCGCGGCAGTCGTACCGGGGCACCGGCCGGAGCCTGCCCGTCGAGGAGTTGGCGCTGAAGGTCGGTGCCGAACTGCGGCGGATGCCCGACGAGTTCTGGTCGGTGGCGGGCCTCAGCGCCATCCAGGATGCTTCGGCTCATCTGGAGCGCATATATTATGACCTCGGTCAGGGGGCTACCGAGCGTCAGATCGCATCGTCGCTCTCTGACGCCGGCAAGCCGCTCGATCAGGCGGCGGCGGTGTTGGCGGTCTCGGCAATCACCCGGGCCATGGTCCGGATGTCCCTGCTGATTCCAGTCGTCGGCGTGAACGCACCCGCAGCCGAAGGCCGTAGTGGAATGAGGAGTGCATGAGCGACGGCTGGCAGGTCATTGACTCCATCGATCACGTCGATCCAACGGAATGGAACGAGGTGGTCGACGCAGCAGGGGGTTCCGTCTTCTCCACGGTCGAGTGGCTCAGTGCCTATGAGAAGGAGCCGCCCGCGCCGCTGCACGCCGTCCGCCACCTGGTGTGGCGCGAGAATGGCAAGCTGCGGGCCGTCGCTCCGATGTACTACGCGTCGGAGGACCCGCACTACACCGGCTACGGGCCGGACTACGGATTCGATCACCCGATCCTGCGGGCCCGGATGCTCGTCGGGCACTCGTTCTACTCATACTTCAACGGGATCTGTTCCACGCTGCCGGCCGCCGAGGTCGCGCCCGGACTGGTCGCGACGATGCGCGAGGTCGCCACCGACCTCGGCAGCCCGCTTTACGGCTTTCCCGGCGTGCCGGAGACAGATCCGCTCTGCGACGAACTCGACCGCCTCGGCTTCGTGAGCATCTACACCGAGGCGACCAGCGGGGTGAACTTCGTGGGCACCGCCGAGGCGCATCTAGCCGGTCTCAAGAACAAGGTTCGCCGGGAGTTCGGCCGGCTGCGTCGTCGTTCGGAGCGCCTGGGCGTCACGGTACGCACGGATGTGGACCCCGGATACGTCGATGCGTTCGCCGGGCTCGTGGAGGATGTCTGCGCCCGCCACGGCATCCCTACGATCAACCCGCCCGACAACATCCGCAGCATCTTCCGGCACCTTCGTGAGCAGTTGCACTTCCTGACCATCTGGAAGGACGACGTGCTGCTGGGTGGGTTCATCCTGCTGCACCGCGCTGACACCCTGTACGCGTGGATCGCCGGCCTGAACTACGACTTCCACAAGGAATACGCCACCTACTACGCGCTCTACGCCAACACGTTGGATCTCGCGGAGCGACTGGGTGTCCGGCGCATCGAGATGGGCCGCAGCATGTACGGCTTCAAGGTCCGGATGGGATTCCACCCTCAGCTCCTGGTCTCATGGTTCGACGCGACCGACGACGCCAGCCGGGAGATGCTTACCGGCGGGGCCGAGGCGCTCGAATCGAACTGCCGCACCCGGCAGCGGATCGCGGAGGCGTACGAGGCGGTCGACCTTATCCCCCCGGCGCCCCTGCTCGGCCCGCCCCGGTTTCCCCGTTCACTAGCTCCGGCCATCCACCAGTGACCGCCGCTGACGAGACGCGCCGGAGGCGCCAAGGATTCCTGAGCCGCTGGCGGGTCGCGTTCGCCAGCGGGATCGTGCTCGCCACCGTGTTCGGAGTGGTGGAAGGCTTTTCCATTTTCTACTCGTCGTTCGTGGTCGATCTCGGGTTGGACCGCGCGCAGGCGTCCGGGATGTTCGCGGGGTACCTGCTCGCCAGCATGGTCGCCGGCCCGTTCGCGGGACGTGTCGTCGGCCGCTACGGCGCACGCCGGATCATCTTGATCTTCCTGCCGCTCTTCGCGGCGGCCGTGGCGGCGGCGTCGCTGCCGACCGAGCTGTGGCAGTTCTACCTTCTCTACATGGTGGTGTTGGCGCCAGCGACGACGATGCTCGTCGTGGCCAGCCAGGTGATCATCACCAGCGGCTACGCCGAGGACCGGGGCCGAGCGACCGGAATCGCGTACGCCTGCCTCGGGGTCGGCAACTTCCTGCTCTTCTCGCTGCTCGCCCTCGTTGTTCAGGAGTACGGCTGGCGCGGCGGCTATCTGGTGGCCGGCTGCCTCGCCGCGCTGGGCACGGTCGGCTTCCTCTTCATGGACCAGCCCGGGGCCGCCGGCGCGGTGATCGAGGAGACGCCGACGCCGATGGAACGCGCGACGAACCTGTTCCGTAGTCCGGTGTTCTGGTTAGTCTGCCTCGCCGCCCTGACCGCTAGCGTCACCGACTTCTTCACCTTCCAGACCATCGTGCCATTTCTGACCACCGAGGGGCACGGTGTCGCGATCTCCGGGCTCCTGCTGGGCATGACCGGCCTGAGTTACGCCGGCGGTCAACTGCTCGGCGGCGTGCTCTCCGACCGCACAAACCGGGAGTTTACCGCCACTGTCGGCGCGATCGCCTTCCTCGCGGGTCTCGGCCTACTCTGGATCCTACCGCCGACACCGTTGCTGGTCCTGGCCATTCTTCTGCTCGGCTCCGGGGTTGGCATGATCATTGGAGCCCGGATCGCCGCCGTCGGCGATCTCTTCACCGGTTCCCGCCTCGCTCGGGCAATCGGCTTCTTCCAGGTTGCCAGCGCCATCGGCTCAGCCTTCGCGACCTGGTTCGGTGGCTTCAGTTACTCCACGACCGGCAGCTACGGGCTGAGCTTTGTGATCGCCGGCGGGTGTGCGCTGCTCTGGATCGTCATCATCTGGCTCGCGGCCCCCCGACGCGCCGCGGTGACCCAGGCGGCCGCGACCGGGACGCCGGAGGCGGTGCCGATCGGGGGCACCTGAGGTCCTGCCGACCGGCCGGCAACGCCGCGCTCGCCGACGGACCGGTTAGCCTGTCCGGGTAGACGCAGTGCCCCTCGCCCTCGTTACCTTTTTCGTGGTCCCCGTCAGCGACTGCCTGGTCACCTGGCCCGGTATGACTGGTTGCCCCTGTCGTTCGCATGATCCGGGGGGTGTTGTCGCCGGGCCTGGTGGCGCCGTCCGACCGCTGATAGGGACCGGGTCGCCTTCCGGTAGATCTCCTCGTAACGTGGGTGCCGGCGGTCGGCACCATACCGGTGACCGGGCCCAAGCCCACCCCCTCTTGGCGCCTGTGACGAGACAGGACGTGCCACGGTGAGGCTACGCGGTGTTCCTGGGCCTGGATGTCGGCAAGGGCGAACACCACTCGGTGTGATCTCCATCAAACCCGGGGCTTGACACCCACCGGGTTACCGGGTTTTTCGGGGGACGATTCAAAATCGCATAGATAAGCATCTAGGCCCCGACCGGCTTACTGCTGATCAGGACCTCATGCTGGTGCCCCCGGCAGGATTCGAACCTGCGACACACGGTTTAGGAAACCGATGCTCTATCCCCTGAGCTACGAGGGCGCGAGGGCCTAGTCTAGCGACCTGCGGGGCGGCACGCAGCGGCAGGGAGTGACCCGCGTTGACCTACGTCGTCCGGGCTGGTCACGCCGGGCCATGACCACACGCCGACCACACGGATCACGTCGGCGGCCACGATCGGCGGCCTGGGTTGACCAGGAGCGGCATCAGTTGACCCGCGTTGGCACCTGCTGGAGAGCACACATCCCACACATCATCGATGGCCACCAAGCCGTTGCGGGCAGCATCGCGAGCGGCCCCGCCCGGCGGGGCCGTGGCGGGATTGCTCGCATCAAGCCCGCTCTCCCACCCATCAGCCGGAAACCTGGGCAGAGAGGCAGCCGCCGCCTTACCTGCGGCCTTTTGTGGGTTCTTGACCTGGAGCCTCGAGTCGGTTGCGGTGGCTTTCTTCCGGATCTTGCTGCGGGTGCGGTGGGCGGCGGCGAGGACCAGGTGGGCGGTGGCGTCTGCGCTGCACCGCTGGGCCAGGGGTAGGACGCCGGTGTAGGTGTCGGCGGTAACCCGATGCTGGAGTGTCCGAGCATGTCTCGCAGGGTCTTGAGGTCGGCTCCGGCTTCATGGGCGAGGGACGCGGCGTCGTGGCGCAGCTCGTGCAGCCGGACTGGCGGGAACCGGCCTGTTTGACCAGCAGCCGGAACCGGCCGTTGGCATAGCCGGGGTGGATGGGGCTGCCGGGCTTGCGGACGAACACGTAGCCGGAGTCGACCCAGGGTTTTCCGGCCGCCTCGCGGCGGGATTGTTGATCTCGTAGCGCCGTCGTGTTCGCGGAGGATCTGGACGGTGCGCTTGTCGAGAGCGACCGCGAAACCGGAAGGGCTGGTGTACCAACGCAACAGACCCCCGCGGCGCAGGAACGCACCCTGCCAACCCTGCTGCGCCATTTCGGTCATTCTTGTGTGAAGGAGTTCCGGTGCGTCGAAGATGCAGGAACTGGGCACTCATCACCTACGTGGCGCAGTAATCCTCACTCTCACCCAAAAGCGCGAGCGAGACGGAAATTGTCGGCTGCGGGTTTCCGGAAGCCGTCGCGCGATGGATAAGGTCGGGAGGCGTCGAACGGAGGGCCAGGGCGCATGACTGGGGACGGATCACGGGCGCGTCGCCCCGGCGGGCGAACGCGTCAGGTCACCGAACGGCTGTCGGCCGCAGCGCTCGACATCCTCGCCGAGAAGGGCGTCGACGGACTGCAGTACGAAGAGCTCGCCGCCCGCGCAAAGGTCGGGCGCGCGACGGTCTACCGACGGTGGTCGAACCGAGACGATCTCCTTCGCGACGTGCTCGCCCGGTTCGCCGAGGCGTCGGTGCCGATCGCCGACACCGGCGACGTCGTCCACGACCTCACGACATTCCTGCATGCATTCGCGGAGGCCTCTGCCACGCCGACGGGTCGTGCAGTCCTGCAGATCCTCCTCCGACGCGTCGACGAGGGAGGCGGGCTGCACCGCATGGGGCTCGAACTCCTCGATCGTCGCACCGACGACCTGCAGCGGCGCCTCGACCGGGCAGCCGAGGCCGAGCAGCTACCGCCCGTCGATGCACCTTTCGTCAACATGATGCTCGCAGGCCCCGTGCAATGGTTCGTCCTGCGCCGGTCGCGACCCTTCACGCTCACCGACGCACGCGAGATCGTCGAACTCGTCGTAGCCGGATTGTGGCGGAATCACCGCGACTGAGCCTCGGAATCTTCGTCGATCGACCAGTCAGTGTCCATTCCCTGCGATGTTCGTCCGGATACGCACGGTCGCTCCTCTTAGAGAGATAGGTTGTCTCATTAGTGGGCGGGAACGGCTCGCTTCGACGAAGGGACTCACCATGGTGGACACGTCGAGCTTCGGATGGGACGGCCATGTGGCCCCCACGCCCCTCGAGGAGTACTCGCGGCGCTACGCCGACTTCTTCGAGATGCGCCGAGAGGACGGCATCCTCGAACTGCGCCTGCACACGGACGGCGGACCGTACGTGCACAACTGGGCCGCCCACAACGCTTGGAACCGCGTATGGCAGGACGTGGGGAACGACCCCGAAAATCACGTGCTCATCATCACGGGCACGGGAGAGACCTGGTTCCAGGGCGACCCGCGACAGACCTGGCCCAAGCCGCTCGTCGAAGAAACGCCGGACTACATCTTCCAGCAGACGATCGACGCGTGGAAGCTGATCGAGAACTTCGTCAACAACATCGACATCCCCACCATCGCGGCGGTGAACGGACCCGGGATCCACACCGAGTTCGCGCTCATGTGCGACGTGACGCTCACGGCAGAGGACGCCGACTTCATGGATCCCCACTTCATGGTCGGTACGGCACCGGGTGACGGTCTCGCACTCGCGCTGCAGCACCTCATGGGCACGAAGCGCGCCGCGTACGCCATCTACGGCGGGACCTCGATTCCCGCACGCAAGGCGCTCGAGTACGGGCTCGTCAGCGACGTGCTGCCCCGCGAGGAGCTCGTACCCAAGGCATGGCAGCTCGCGCGGGACATCATGAAGCGCCCGCGGTTCGCGCGCTGGGCGACGCACAACATCCTCAACCGCCCGTGGCGCAAGCTCGTCGCCGAGGACTTCGGCTTCCACTTCTCGCAGCAGTCGCTCGCCACGGTGGCGTCGAAGGCGCTCATTCCCGACCCCGACCTGGTCGCCGACGCCCGCCAGCGCAAGGTCTGGTAACGCGGATGACGGGAGGCGAAGCGTCGTGTGTCTCCACCGACGACGGAGTGACATCATTCCGCGTCGAGGGCGCCGGGCCTCCCCTCGTCCTCGTTCACGGGCCGCAGGTGGGGCAGGAGCTCTTCGCCGAACTGCGGCCGCACCTCGTGTCCGCTTTCACCGTGATCACGTATGACCAGCGGGATCGGGGCGAAACCGCCTCCGCCACGGGGGATGGCGGCCTCCAAAGCGCGCCCGCCCGCAACGACGCGCTCATGCGTCGCTTCGCGGCGACGCGTGCCTTCGACACCTGCGGGCGTCTGGCTGCGATCGTCGCGAGAACCCTTGTCGTGCACGGACGCGATGATGCGGTGGTGCCGATCCAGGATGCGCTGGCGATGGCGGGGGAGATCACACACGCCGATGTCCTCGTGCTCGCGGGGGCCGGTCACGCGTGGGAGAACGACCAGCCCGCGCGCGCTGCGAGCGCGATCGCCGCGTTCCTGGCGGACACGCGGCGACCACAGTCGCAACCGGTGACTGCAGTCGCGTGCCGTGCCGTGCCGTGACGTGGCGCGACGTTCGTCACCTCTCACGCGCTGCCTCAGGTCACCGTACGCGCTGCCCGCCGAGGCTCACGTGGCGGATGCGGTCGCGCAGTCCCCGCAGGTCGTCGAGGCTGCCGTCCACTACGACGAGATCGGCGAGCATCCCCGGGGCAATGGCGCCGAGGCCGTCCTGCCGGAGCAACGCGGCAGCACTCGAGGTTGCAGCCCGCCACGCATCGTGCGGTGTCATCGACGATGCCTCGGTCATGAGCTGCAACTCGTCGAGGTTGCTCGCCGAGGGGTGGGCGTAGGGCGGGGAGTCGGTGCCCATCGCGATCTTGACGCCCGCGTCTACCGCTCGAGCGAAACTCGCCCGGTGCGCCTCGAGAGCCTCACGCGCGAGTGCCAGGCTCTCGGCGGGGATCGGCACGCCGCGGTCGGCAGCGTCGACGATCGCGCGGGTTGCCGAGAGCGTCGGCACGAGCCAAGCGTCCGCGCGCAGCATGAGATCTATCGCCTCGTCGTCGAGGTAATACCCGTGCTCGATCGAGCGCGCCCCGTGTCGGAGCGCCGCCTTGATCCCCTCGGTGCCCTGCGCGTGCGCAAAGAAGTCGGTCCCCGCGGCCGCTGCCTCGGCGGCGATCACCTCAAGCTCGTCGTCGCGGAAGTGCGCGTGTCGCGGATCGTCCCCCGGCGACATGACACCCCCGGTGGTTGCGACCTTGATCGTGTCGGCCCCCGCGCGCAGCACCTCTCGCACACCGCGGCGCACGTCGTCTACTCCGTCGCGCACCGCGCGCGGCCGCCCGGGGTGCGGCATCATCATCGACATCGAACGGCTACCGCCGGAGGGCAGGTGCAGATCGCTGTGGCCTCCGGTTTGGGACAGCATGACGAGCGCGATCTGCAGGCGCGGCCCCTCGATGAGCTTCTGCTCGATCGCCCGCTTGACGCCCAGGTCCGCACCGGCTGCATCGCGCGCCGAGGTGATCCCCTGATCGAGGAGGAGCGATAGATTGCGCAGAGCCTCGTAGTACTGGAGAGAGAACGGCTCCTGCTCGGCACGGGAGATGTTGAGGTCTCGCACCATGACGTGCACATGGCAGTCGAACAGCCCGGGAACGATCGACATCTCCGAGCAGTCGACGACGTCATCGCCGTCCAGGCCGGTTCCGACGTCGACGATGCGGTCACCGCTCACGGCGACGTCGACCCGTGAGGTCGAGGCTCCGTCGAACACGGTACCTCCCGCGAAGACCGTGCGCTTCAGCATGTCGACCCTCCGCCCGTCACACTCGCCCCCGTCAGCACTCGACCACGTTGACGGCGAGGCCACCCAGCGCCGTCTCCTTGTACTTGTGGCTCATGTCTGCGCCTGTGTCGCGCATCGTCGTGATCACCTGGTCGAGCGAGACGCGGTGCTCGCCGTCGCCCCACAGGGCCATCCGCGCCGCATTGATAGCCTTCGAGGCTGCGATCGCATTGCGTTCGATGCACGGGATCTGCACGAGCCCGCCGATCGGATCGCACGTCAGACCGAGGTTGTGCTCCATCGCGATCTCGGCGGCGTTCTCGACTTGGCGAGGGGTCCCGCCCATGATCTCGGCCAGTCCCGCCGCCGCCATCGACGACGCCGATCCGACCTCCCCTTGGCAACCGACCTCGGCACCCGAGATCGAGGCGTTGGCCTTGTACAGTGTGCCGATCGCCGCCGCGGTGAGAAGGAACCGCTGGATGACCTCTTCGCGAGCGCCCTCGGCCGTCGATCGACCCGCGGGCGTGTAGTGCAGCGCGTAGTAGAGCACGGCGGGCACGATGCCCGCCGCCCCGTTCGTCGGCGCGGTCACGACCCGCCCGCCGCTCGCATTCTCCTCGTTCACGGCGAGGGCGACGAGGTTCACTCGCTGTTGCCAGTGCTCGCCGTCGTGGTCGGGATCCTCCGCTGCCAGCCGCGCCGCCCAGTCGCCCGCCCTGCGGCGTACCTGCAAGCCGCCGGGCAGCACGCCCGCTCGACCGATGGACGAGCGCACGCATGCTTCCATGACGTCCCAGATGTGCTTGAGGTCCGCCCTGATCTCGTCGTCCGAGCGTCGGGCGCGCTCGTTCTCGCGCATCACGTCGCTCACCGCGAGGCCGGTCTCGTCGCACACGGCGAGAAGCTCCGCCCCCGAGCGGAACGGCAGGGGAGGCGTCTGCGGCTCGGCCTGGTCGGCAGGAGATTCGTCGCCTTCGCGCACGATGAACCCGCCGCCGACCGAGAAGTACGTCTCGCTCGCGAGCTCGTCGCCGGCGGCGTCGACCACGGTGAACGAGAGGGCGTTGGGGTGCCGGGGGTGTACGGTCAGCGGGCGCAGGACGAAGTCCTCCATCCGGCAGGGGACGGGGTGTCGCCCGCCGAGGGAGACCAGGCCCGTGCGCGTGATCTCGTCGAGATGCGCGGGGATCTCGTCGGGCGTGATCTCGTCCGAGCGTGCGCCGGCCAGCCCCAACAGGACGGCCGTGAACGTGCCGTGACCGGCACCCGTCGCGGCGAGGGAGCCGAAGATCTCGACGCGAACCTGTGCCACCTGCTCGATGACGCCTCGCTCGCCGATCAACCCGACGAACTCGGCCGCGGCCTTCATCGGGCCGACGGTGTGAGAGCTCGACGGGCCGATCCCGACTGTGAACAGATCGAACACCCCGATGGCTGGCTGCGCGTACGTCATGGAGGGGCACGATACGTTGCGTGATCACCAGCTGCATCGAGATGCAGATTTACTGTCGGGATGCCTCTATCAGTGCAGTAAAGATATCGGCAGAGGAACCATCACGCCGGTTGCCATACCCTGCGCGTTCACGTGCATCCCCTCCTTCTTAAAGCTGCGCAGCACCACCGAGCGGTCGGCGATGGACACGCCCCGGACGCTCTCCTCGATGGCGACTTCGAGTCGCTGGACGTCGGCGAGGGTCTTCAGCCACACCGACAGCGCGAGGTTGTAGGGGCCGATCGTCGAGACGGCCAGACGCACTTCGCGGAGGCGCGTGACGGCCGATCCCACCCGGTCCGCCATGGCAGCCGGCACCCGCAGGAAGTACCACGCGTGAATGGGCCAGCCCGAGTGTGCGCGCGCGATCTCCGTGCGCACGACGAGCCGCCCGCGGGCGCTGAGCGTCGTGAGAGTCTCGCGGATCCGCCGCTGCCCGATCCCCAGACTCCTCGCGATAGCGGCGACTGTCGCGCGTCCGTCATGGGCGAGGATCTGCAGCAGTTCGTGCTCCAACTGCTCGTCGACGCGGGCGCGCGTCGCCATCGAAGACACGACCGTGCGTTCGACGGCCGTGGCTTCATCTGCCGACAACGCCCGCAGACGCCACTGGCCCGCGTCGGTGAACGGCGACGAGAGGATGTGCGTGCGGGTGGCGCGCACACCCTCGAGCCCACGCAGCCGGCCCATGATGTACTCGCTCAGGCCGTTCAGGTCGGCGGCACCGACCATCACGAGGAGATCGCGCCCTCCGGCGGTGTAATCGACCGTGAACGCCTCGGGGTCGGCAGCGAGTGCGCTCGCGATCTGTAAGGTCGCGCCAGGCTCCGC
Source organism: Micromonospora olivasterospora (assembly GCF_007830265.1). Lineage (NCBI taxonomy): Bacteria > Bacillati > Actinomycetota > Actinomycetes > Micromonosporales > Micromonosporaceae > Micromonospora > Micromonospora olivasterospora. Next base: position 3,407,041 of record NZ_VLKE01000001.1, on the reverse strand, counting down.
TCCGACCTCGAGGATGGCGGACGGTCCGCGTGCCTCGGCGCCAGGGTGACCAGCGACCCACGCCAGCCCGTCGTCGGTCAGTCGCTCCCAGCGGCGGGCGAGCGTGACCGAATCCACTCCGATGATCGGGGCGATCGCTGCCCAGCGAGCCCGCGGGTTGATCTGGAGTGCGTGGATCAGTCGCCGATCGGTCTCATCGAGACTGTGAACCTGCGTAGAGACCTCGCGTGTGTTCATGAACCTTCACCTTAGGCCATCGCGCTGCCGCGCCGAGCCACCATGGTGCATTCCCCGAGACACCGTGTGAGGAGCTGCCAATGCAGCGAAGACTTCCGAGAGCTCGCTCGACGTTCGGCGTCGTGGGCTTCCTCGTCGTCATGGAACTCGGCAGCGGCGCGCTCCAAGGCTGGTTCTCGCCGCTGCTCGCTGCCATCGGCCGACAGTTCGACGTCGGCCCCGGCGCGCTGAACTGGGTGAACGCGATGTACATGCTCATGACGGTCGCGTGCGTACCCATCCTCGCCAAGCTCGGCGACATGTTCGGCCACAAGCGCCTCCTCGTCGTGGCGTCCACTCTCGTGGCCGTCGGCTCTTTCGTCGTCGCGTTCGCGCCGAGCTTCGAGGTCTTCCTTCTCGGCCGGGCGCTGCAGGCCCCGCTGGCGGCATTCCTCCCGCTGGAGTTCGCGATCGTCCGCGCGCGAGACGAGCGGTCAGCGAGCAAGAGCATCGGCGTCCTCGTCGGCGCACTCACCCTCGGAGCCGCCGCCGGCTCGCTGCTGTCAGGACTCCTGATCGGCGCGATCGGCGACCTCGGCATCGTCCTGCTGATCCCCGCGGTGCTCATCGCGCTGTGCGTGCCGGTCGTCGTGCTGCTCGTCCCCGAGACGACGGTGCGCAGACACGGACGCGTCGACGTGATCGGCGCGATCCTGCTCACGGCGGGTCTCCTCGCCGTGCTGACGGGTGTCTCGAACGCCGGTACGTGGGGCTGGTTCGACCTGCGCACGATTGCCCTGATCCTGGGCGGCACCGTGCTGCTGGCGCTCTGGGTGTTCGTCGAGCGCAGGATCCAGGATCCACTCGTCGACCTGACGATGCTCACCCGTGGTGGCATCGGGCTGCCGATCATCGCATCGGTGCTCTTCGGCGCACAGACCTACGGCGGGCAGACGGCGAGCTTCCTCTGGCTCCTCGGCGACTCCGCGCGCGACGGTTACGGACTCGGAATCGCGCCCGCGGCCGCCGGCGCGATCATCGTCCTGTACGCGCTCGCGGCGTTCCTCGGCACGCTCATCGGTGATCGCCTCGCACGCAGGATCTCGGCGTCGCGCGCAATCGCGCTCGCGGGAGTAGTCGCAGCCGCGAGCTTCGCTCTCATGATCTGCTTCGCGGGGGTGAGCGCGCTGTTCATCACCTTCATGGCGATCGGCGGGGTCTCGGCGGGCGTCCTTCTCGCGGTCCTTCCGGCCGTCGTCGTGCGCAATGCACCGGCGGACTCGGTGGGGATCGCCTCGGCACTGTTCAACACGGCACGCACGGCGGCGGGGGCGGCGGCCGGTGCGGTCTTCGCGCTCGTCATGACTCTGTTCGTGACAGCGAGCACCGCCGACGCCACGACCGATGCCCAGTCGACCCCGCTGTCGTTCTTCGCCGTGTGGGCCATCTGCCTCGCAATAGCTCTCGTCCTCGCGGTCGTCGGGCTGCGGATCCGGGCCACAGCGCCCGCCGCCGCGCCGCAGTCCGCACCAGACCTTCCCACCGCCCAGACGATCGAGGACCGATGACCATCTCACCACCGCAACCTTCCGACCACGCGACCGATGAGATCCGCGATGCCGTGCTCGCCTCGCGGGCGGCATGGGAGGACTCGATCATCGCCTTGAGTGCCGACATCCACCGCAATCCCGAACTCGCGTTCGCCGAGCATCACGCCGCCGCGCGCGTGGCCGACACCCTCCGTGCAGCCGGATTCACGGCGACCGTAGGGGCCTTCGGGCTCGACACCGCGGTCGATGCGACCTACGGCGAGGGCGACATCACCGTCGCGATCTGCGCCGAGTACGATGCGCTTCCCGGCATCGGACACGCGTGCGGTCACAACGTCATCGCCGCGGCCGGTGCCGGAGCTGCGATCGCGCTCGCGAGCGTCGCCGACGCCATCGGCCTTCGCGTGAAGCTCCTCGGCACTCCGGCCGAAGAGCACGGCGGCGGGAAGATCCTCATGCTCGAGGCCGGGGCGTGGGACGACGTCGACTTCTCGCTCATGGTGCACGGCGGCCCGGGGCACGACCTGCGCTGCGCCGACGTGCGTACTCAGGCCGTCGCGCGGTTCGACGTGTCCTTCCAAGGCCGTCCAGGTCACGCGGGCGCACCCAGCCCCGACGGGGTGAACGCCGCGAACGCCGCGACGATCGGCCTCGTCGCGCTCGGACTCCTGCGGCAGCACTTGCCCGACGGCACGCGGGCCAACGCTTTCGTCTCCGAGGGCGGCGAAGCGACGAACATCATCCCGTCGGCAACGCGCGTCCGCGTCGAAGTGCGTGCGGACACGCTGGAAGCCGTCGAGACCGCGCGACGCCGGATCCTCGCGTGCTTCGAGGGCGGCGCCGTCGCCACGGGATGCGAGTGGAGCTGGGAGGACGCCGAGCCGACCTACGCGGATGTCGTGCAGAACCCCGTGCTCGCCGGCGCGTGGGATCGCAACCTCGCCGTGATCGGTCGCTCGCCGCAGCCGTACGCGGGGGCGCCGCGCGGATCGACCGACATGGGCAACGTCTCGCACGCCGTGCCCGCGATCCATCCGATCATCGCGATCGAGGGTTGCGCCTCGGCACCGCACACGCCGGCGTTCACGAGCGACGCGATCGGCCCGGCCGCCGACCGCGCGGGGATCGACGGCGCGCTCGCCATGGCGCTCACGGTCGTCGACGCCGTCGCGCACGTGCGTGCGAGGCGGACGCTCGGCGCGGAGGGTACGACGGTCGGCGGGCAGCGATACCACGGTCGGTGACAAGCGATACCACGGGCCGACGCCGCGCAGACGATCGATCTCAAGGATTGAAGACATGATCGTCAGCCAGAACTTCACGAGCCGCTACGGTGAGAAGACCGTCGTCGACGACCTCTCGTTCACGGTCCGGCCCGGTGTCGTCACGGGATTCGGTCCACCGTCACGAAGCTGGTTGCCAAGTACAAGACCGTCATCGGCACCCCCGACGGGCCACGGACCTGTTTCCAGGTCACCGTCCCCCGGGACCGGGGCAGGAAACCACTGGTCGCCCGCTTCGGCGGAATCCCGCTACGCCGCCAACGCGCTGACCGGGATGCCGTCGACGTCGCAGATCACGTATGGCATGCGGCGGCGCATCACCACCCAGAGCCGTTCGGCCAGCCGGGCGGCCACAACGCAGCAGGCCTTGAGGTGCTCGGCGCCGCGTTCGACCATCTGCTGGTGGTAGACCCGCGCCATTTGCGGGTCCTGTTTGCGGGCCCAGTCCGCGGCGCGGATCAGGGTGGACCGGGCCAGCCGGGGACCCGGCCTTGGACATGGGCTGGCCCTTGCGATCGGTGTTGCCGGTCTCCGACGCCCGCGGTGCCAGGCCGAGGTAGGACTTGAAGTGCGCGGCGGACGGGAACCGGGTGGCGTCGCCGAGGATCCTGCGGTGTCCCCATCGCGGGTTCTCTCCGGCCAGGACGGCCGCGGCCGGCCGGGAACCTGTCGGCGGAGCACCGCTACCTCATGCCGCAGCGCGAGAACCTCGACCAGCAACCGCTGCACCCGCCGGTAGACCGTAACGTGATCCACCTCGACATCCCGCTCGACCAGCAACTCCTCCACATTCCGGCACGAGAGATTGAACCGCAGATACCAACGGACCGCCAGCACCGTGTAGTAGGAACGGAGCTTGACGTCCCAAAATCCGTACTGCCAGGTGCCGCCTTCCGACGGGTACTGCGTCTTGGATCCCACGCTCACCCAGGCCGCCGCAGGCCCGGCGACGGCGCCCATCAGGGCTGCGGAAAGCGCTACTCCGGCAAGCGCGCTGTCCCCGCCTCCACCCGGGATCGTGGGTGGGACAAGCGTCACCCACCCTTGGCGGTTCCGGTGGAACGTCGTATGGTAGGCCGCAAGTGACCCACGGGAGCCCGGTGCGTACCGGGCTGAGAGGGGGGCTGGAAGCCCCCGACCGTCGAACCTGATCCGGGTAATGCCGGCGCAGGGAGGAGTGTTGCCGTGCCGTCCCTGGGACGACTGCATCTGATCACCGACACCCGGCCGGGGCGGGATCCGCTCGGCGTGCTGCGGGCCGCCCTGCCGGTGGCCCGCGCCGAGCTGGTCGTCCAGGTCCGGGTGGAGGACGACGCCACCGACCGAGAGGCGTACGAGCTGGCCCGCCAGGTGGTCGCGCTGTGCCGGCCGTACGGGGCGACGTGCCTGGTCAACGACCGGCTGCACGTGGCGCTGGCGGTGGACGCGGCGGGTGGCCACGTCGGCGCCGACGACCTGCCGGTGCGGGCGGCCCGCCAGGTGCTCGGCGCCACCGCCGTGCTCGGCGCGACCGCCCGGGAACCGGTGGCCGCCGCCGAGGCGGTCGCCGCCGGGGCGAGCTACCTGGGCGTCGGCCCCTGCCACGCCACCACCACCAAGGCCGGGCTGCCCGAGCCGATCGGCCCCGCGGGGGTACGCGCGGTTGCCGGAGCGGTGGACGTGCCGGTCATCGCGATCGGCGGGGTGACCGCCGCGTCGGTGCCGGCGTTGCGCGCCGCCGGGGCGTACGGGGTGGCGGTGGTCGGGGCGATTTCCGCCAGTCCCGACCCCGCACGCACGACTGCTGACCTGATCGAGGCCCTGACGTGCTGACCCGACCGGACGTCGCTGTCGTGGGGGCGGGACCGGTCGGGCTGGCTGTCGCGTGGCGGTGCGCGTCCCGGGGACTGCGCGTGACGGTGCACGATCCTGCCCCTGGTAGGGGCGCGTCGCACGTGGCGGCCGGGATGCTCGCGCCGGTCGCCGAGGCGTACTTCGGGGAGCATCAGCTGACCGGGCTGCTCACCGAGTCCGCCGCTCGCTGGCCCGGCTTCGCCGCCGAGCTGGCCGAGGCCGCCGGCACCGATCTCGGCTACCGCACCGACGGCACCCTGGTGGTCGGGCTGACCACCGACGACCTGGCCGAGGCGCGTCGACTCTGGACGTACCAGCAGGGGTTGGGGCTGCCGATCACGCCGCTGCGCCCGACGGAGCTGCGGGACCGCGAACCGGCGCTGGCCCCGCGCGTGCGCGGCGGTGCGATCGCCCCCGGCGACCACCAGGTCGACCCGCGCCGGCTGGTCGCCGCGTTGCGGACCGCCGCCGAGCAGGCCGGCGCGGTGTGGCGGCCGGGTGTTGTCGGCGACCTGTCCGAGGTGGACGCCCGGGTCACCGTGGTCGCGGCCGGCTGCGGCGCGGCGGCGCTCACCGGGCTCCCGGTCCGTCCGGTGAAGGGCCAGGTGCTGCGGCTCCGCGCGCCCGGTCGCGGCGCGCCGGACTTCCGGCACGTGGTCCGGGGGTACGCCGACGGCGAGTCGGTCTACCTGGTGCCCCGGGACAGCGGCGAGGTGGTGGTCGGAGCGACCGTCGAGGAGTGCGCCGACACCGAGGTGACCGCCGGCGGGGTGCTCCGGCTGCTCCGCGCCGCCGTGGACCTGGTCCCCGAGCTGGCCGAGTACCACCTGGCCGAGGCATCCGCCGGGCTGCGCCCCGGTACGCCGGACAACGCGCCGATCATCGGGGCGCTGCCCGGCCGGCCCGGCGTGCTCGCCGCCACCGGACACCACCGGCACGGCATCGTGCTCACCCCGATCACCGCCGACCTGGTCACCGAGCTGATCGTCACCGGCGAGCCGGACCCGCTGCTCGCCCCCTTCACCCCCGACCGGTTCGCCGGCACCCGACGCGCCGGCCACCACGGGCCGGGATCGGACGCATCCGCCATCGAGGAGGAGACGTGCAACTGATCGTCAACGGCACGGGGCGTGACCTGCCCGGCGGGACGACCCTCGCGGAGGTCGTCCGCACGGTCACCGACCAGGAGCGCGGCCTCGCGGTCGCGGTCAACGGTGAGGTCGTGCCGCGCGGCGGCTGGTCGGTGACCGTGCTGCGCGACGGCGACCGGGTCGAGGTGCTCAGCGCCGCCCAGGGCGGGTGAGCGGCGTGTCCTTCGAACTCGGCGGGGTCGGCTTCGGCTCCCGGCTCATCCTCGGCACCGGTGGCGCGGCCAACCTGCACGTGCTGGAGCAGGCCGTCCGGGCCTCCGGCACCGAGCTGGTCACGGTGGCGCTGCGCCGGGTAAACACCGCCCCGGGCACCGCCGGCGGGCTGCTCGACCTGCTGGATCGCTGCGGCGTACGGCTGCTGCCGAACACCGCGGGCTGCTACACCGCGTCGGAGGCGGTGAAGGTGGCCCACCTGGCCCGGGAGGCGTTCGGCACCGACTGGGTGAAGCTGGAGGTGATCGGAGACGACCGCACTCTGCTGCCCGACGGGGTGGAGCTGCTGCGCGCGGCCGAGGAGCTGGTCGCGGACGGCTTCACCGTGCTGCCGTACACCTCGGACGACCCGGTGCTGGCCCGGCGGCTGGCCGACGTCGGGTGTGCGGCGGTGATGCCGGCCGGCGCCCCGATCGGCTCCGGGCTGGGGGTGAGCAACCCGCACCACATCCGGCTGATCCGGCAGAGCGTGGACGTGCCGGTGATCCTCGACGCCGGCATCGGCACCGCCTCGGACGCGGCGCTCGCCATGGAGCTGGGCTGCGACGCGGTGCTGCTGGCAAGCGCGGTCACCCGGGCGGCGGACCCGGTGGCGATGGCCACCGCCATGCGGTACGCCGTGGAGGCCGGACGGCTCGCGTACCGGGCGGGCCGGATCGCCTGCCGCTTCCACGCCCTCGCCTCCACCCCGGACGAGGGACGGCCGGACCTGTGAGCCGCGCGTCGCACCTCGCTCCGGCGGATCCCGGTGCGAATCCTCCCCGCCAGGGGTCGGTTGGCCGCAGTGTCGCAGCTTCGGCTCCAGATCTTGGCAGGAGGTGGCCCGTGGCGGGGCCGGAATCCTCCAGGATCCCGGGCCGCGCCGTGCCGTCGGGCGTGGTGCTGCTGACGGACCGGCGGGTGGCGCGGGGGCCACTCGTCGACGTCGTCGCCGGGGCCGTCCGTGGGGGGGTGCGGTGGGTGGTGCTGCGGGAGAAGGACCTGCCGCGCGCCGAGCGCCTCGCCCTCGCCGCCGATCTGCGGGCGATCCTCGCCGAGGTGGCCGGCGCGTTGATCGTGGCCGGCCCGGACCCGCTCGGCGGGGACGCCGTGCACCTGCCGGCGGCCGGCCCGTACCCGCCGCCGTGCGCGGGACTGGTCGGCCGCTCCTGCCACGACCAGGCGGAACTCGCCCGACTCAGCACAGAGGACTACGCCACCCTCTCCCCGGTCTTCCCGACAAAGACCAAACCCGGCTACGGCCCGCCCCTCCGGCCGACCGGTCTCGCCAAGCTGATCACGACCAGCCCGGTGCCGGTCCTGGCGCTGGGCGGAGTCGACACCCCCGACCACGTCACCGCATGCGTCGCGGCAGGCGCCACCGGGGTGGCCGTGCTCGGCGCGCTCATGCGAGCCGAGCACCCCACCGAGGCAGCCACCACGCTGACCGAGAACTTCCGCGAGGCGGTCGGCTCGCTGCCGCGCAGCCGGCACCGAACGACGGCGGTCCCCGCGACAGGGCTGCGGCCGACCGTGCCCACGGAGGGATCAAGCGCAACCAGAGAGGGGAAGGCGTGACGCCGCGAACAGTACTCACCATCGCCGGATCCGACTCCGGCGCAGGAGCCGGCATCCAGGCCGACCTCAAGGTCTTCGCCGCCCTCGGCGCGTACGGCACCAGCGTGATCACCGCGGTCACCGCGCAGAACACCCGGGGCGTCGACGCCGTCCTGCCACTGCCCCCGCAGACCGTCCGCGACCAGTTGGACAGCGTGCTCGGCGACTTCGCGGTACGCGCGGTGAAGACCGGCATGCTCGCCACCCCGGCGGTCGCCGACGCGGTGGCCGAGGCGGCGCAGGCGGGCCGGCTGCCCCGGCTGGTCGTCGACCCGGTGCTGGTCGCCACCAGTGGGCACCGGCTCGGCGTGGTGGAGGCGGTCGAGCGGCTGCTCCCGTACGCCGAGGTGGCGACGCCGAACTGCGCGGAGGCCGGCGTCCTCGCCCGACGTCCGGTAACCACGGTCGTGGACATGGTCTCGGCGGCCGAGGCCATCGCGGCCGGTGGCCCGGCGCACGTGGTGGTGACCGGCGGCGACCTGGACGCCGACGGCGAGTCGGTGGACGTGCTGGTCGGCGGCGGCACGACCACGCTGCTACGGGGGCCCCGGGTAACCACCCGGCACAGCCACGGCACGGGCTGTTCGTTCTCGGCGGCGATCGCCGTCCGGCTGGCGTCCGGCGATCCGGTGCCGGTCGCGGTGGCCGCCGCGAAGGAGTACGTGACCCGCGCGCTGACCGGCGCGCGGCACTGGGAGTTGGGCGCGGGACGCGGCCCGCTGGACCACTTCGGCTGGTCCTGTTGACCATCAGGGAGGCTGTCATGCAGGCACGACGCAAGGTCTACGTGGAGGGGACGCGGCCGGATCTCCAGGTGCCGTTCGCCGAGGTGGAGCTGACCGGGGGCAACCCGCCGGTCCGCCTGTACGACACCTCCGGTCCCGGCTCCGACCCGGAGGTCGGGCTGCCGCCGCTGCGCGGGAAGTGGATCGCCGAGCGGGGTGACGTCGCTCCGGTGCGGGGCGCCGGGACGCCGCTGGCGGGCGCGGACGGGAAGCGCCCGACGCAGCTCGCGTACGCCCGGGCGGGGGTGGTCACCCCGGAGATGGAGTTCGCGGCGATCCGGGAGGGCGTCGCGCCCGACTTCGTCCGGGACGAGATCGCGGCCGGGCGGGCCGTGCTGCCGCTCAACGTCAACCACCCGGAGTGCGAGCCGGCGATCATCGGCAAGGCGTTCCTGGTGAAGGTGAACGCCAACATCGGCACCTCTGCGGTCACCTCCTCCATCGCCGAGGAGGTGGAGAAGCTGACCTGGGCCACCCGGTGGGGTGCGGACACCGTGATGGACCTGTCCACGGGCAAGCGGATCCACGAGACCCGCGAGGCGATCGTGCGGAACTCCCCGGTGCCGATCGGCACCGTGCCGATCTACCAGGCGCTGGAGAAGGTCGGCGGTGACCCGGTGAAGCTGAGCTGGGAGGTGTTCCGGGAGACCGTCATCGAGCAGGCCGAGCAGGGCGTCGACTACATGACGGTGCACGCCGGGGTGCTGCTGCCGTACGTGCCGCTGGCGGTGGACCGGGTGACCGGGATCGTCTCCCGGGGTGGTTCGATCATGGCGGCCTGGTGCCTGGCGCACCACGAGGAGAACTTCCTCTACACCAACTTCCGGGAGCTGTGCGAGATCCTGGCCCGCTACGACGTGACGTTCTCGCTCGGCGACGGGCTGCGGCCGGGCTCCATCGCGGACGCCAACGACGAGGCGCAGTTCGCCGAGCTGAGGACGCTCGGCGAGCTGACCGAGGTGGCCTGGGAGTACGACGTCCAGGTGATGATCGAGGGACCGGGTCACGTGCCGATGCACAAGATCAAGGAGAACGTGGACCGCCAGCAGGAGTGGTGCCACCAGGCGCCCTTCTACACGCTGGGCCCGCTGACCACGGACATCGCTCCGGCGTACGACCACATCACCTCGGCGATCGGCGCCGCGATGATCGGCATGTTCGGCACCGCGATGCTCTGCTACGTCACCCCGAAGGAGCACCTCGGGCTCCCCGACCGGGACGACGTCAAGGCGGGCGTGATCGCGTACAAGATCGCGGCGCACGCGGCGGACCTGGCCAAGGGGCACCCCGGGGCCCAGGCGTGGGACGACGCGCTCTCCACGGCGCGCTTCGAGTTCCGCTGGGAGGACCAGTTCAACCTCTCGCTGGACCCGGAGACCGCGCGGTCCTACCACGACGCGACGCTGCCGGCGGAGCCGGCGAAGACCGCGCACTTCTGCTCGATGTGCGGGCCGAAGTTCTGCTCGATGAAGATCACCCAGGAGCTGAAGGACTACGCCGCGCGGGGGATGAAGGACAAGTCCGAGGAGTTCGTCTCCGCCGGGGCCCGGGTCTACCTGCCGCTGGCCTGAGCGCCCTCCGGGGGCGGGCCGGTCGCACCGCCGGCCCGCCTCCGGAAGTCAGTCCCGGTGGTGGCGGCATTCCAGATCCTCGAGCCGCTCGGGCGAGCCCGACACCAGTGGGCGCCGGGGATGCGAGCGAGTCACGTCCACGGCGGTCGGTGGGCTATTCGTTCACCAGGACGGGGACACCCACTGCGGCGGACACCACCCGGCCGCGAAGCTGGCCGGGGATGGAGATGCTGAACAGTTCGCGTTCTTCTGGTGCCCCGTGGTCGTGTCCGTCCTCGGTGAGGTGGTGGACGAACCGGCCGGTGTGCAGTAGCTGTCCGTTGCTGTCGTATAGGCCGGCGACAACCTGGAGCTCCAGGATCGCACTGACATCGCTGGTGACCTTGATCGATCCGCCGACCGTGTCACGGTTCAGGGTCAGGTCGGCGAAGTCGAAGCGGTCGTCGAAGGGGCCCGGAACGGTGGTGACGGTGCCGGGGGCAGGATGCTGCCGGCTGAGCCTTGGCAGCGTCGGCTCGCCGGAGGCGGGTGTCAGCCCTGGAAACGCGGTCTTCACCGCTGCGGCCGGGGCTGGAGCGTGCTCGGCGTCGGGCTGGTCGGAGCAGGCGGTGGTGGCGGCTAGCCCCACTGCGGCGGCCAGCAGGCCAGCCAGGGTGAGATGCCGTTTGTTCGGCACGGGTCTCTCCTCGTGTGGAGCGGGTGGGTCGGAAGCCCGTGTGGCTTCCGACCCACCCGTGGCAGGGGTGTTCAGTTGGTCAGGCTGAGGGCGCGGCCGACGACGGCGAACAGGGCGGTGTTGTCGATGCTGCCGGCCATGGCCTCAGCGCCGGCGCCGTAGGCGAACACCGGCACGTCGGCGCCGGTGTGGTTGCCGGACAGGTAGGTGAGCCAGAGGCTGGCCTCGGGCGACCCGTCGCGGACGGCGGCGGGGTCATCCGGGGTGCGGAACGTGGCGGGGGCGAAGTTCCGCGGATCAGTGGCGCCGGCGCCGTTGATGATGCCGGTCGACCGGTTCGGGTCCTTGACGTTGCCACTCGGTCGGGTGGGGGTGGAGTTGTTGGCCGTGTTGCCGCCGTCGACGTTGACCGGCGGGGCGGCGGCCTCCGCGTTGGTGAAGCTGCCCTTCTCGATGATGTTGAATCCGGCGCACTCGTGGTCGGCGGTGACGATGACCAGGGTGTGCCCGTCACGCTTGGCGAAGTCCAACGCCACCTTCACCGCGTCGTCGAACGCCTTCATCTCCTCCAGCGTCTGGGCCGCGTCGTTGGCGTGCGACCGCTTGTCGATCAGCGCGCCCTCGACCTGCAGGTAGAAGCCCTTGCCGCCGCCGTTGTTGCCGGCGAGCAGGTCGATGGCCTTGCTGGTCATCTCCGGCAGTGCCGGCTCCGCGGCCTGCGGCGAGTCCGGGTGCTCCCGCTTGTACTTCTCGATGGTCAGGTTGCCCTTGTTGAACAACCCGAACACCTTGCCGCCGCGCGTGGCGGCCAGGTCGCCACGGGTGGCGACCGTCTGGCTGGCCGGGGAACCCAGCAGGGTGTAGCCCTGCTCCTTCAGGGCCTTCTCGTCCGCGGCGTCGAACCGGGCCAGGCCACCGCCGAGGATGACGTCGGAGGTGCCGTTACGGGCGATCTGGTCCGCGATCGGGGTAACCCGAACATCAGACGTGGGCAGCAGGTCACCGGTGACCCTGGTGTCCTGGCAAGCCGCCGCGGAGTAGCTGGGGCCCTGGCAGCCGCGCGCCAGGGCGTGGCTCATCTGGCCGGCCGGGGTCGCGTCGGTGATCTCGGCGGTGGACACGTTCCCGGTGCGGTAGCCGGCCTGCTTGGCCAGCTCCATCACCGTCGGAACGACCTTCCCCTTGCCATCGACCCCGAGGGCCGCGTTGTAGGTCTTGACTCCCGACGCCCACGCGGTCGCCGCCGACGCGGAGTCGGTGACATAGTTCGGGGCGAAGTCGGCGGCACCCGGCTGGCCGGAGTTCTTCTCCACCGCGTAGGTGCTGACCTGCCCGACGACCGGCATGGTCTCCATCGCCAGGTGTCCGGCGGCGCCGTAGAAGCGCTCGCGGGCTGCGGTGACGTGGGTGCGACCCATACCGTCGCCGAGCAGGTAGATGACGTTCTTGATCCGACCGTTGTTGCCGCCCGCCGCGGTCGCCGGCGTGCTGCTGACCACGCCGGCGCCGACAGCGCCGGCCAGCAATACGACCGCCGCCGCAGCCGAACGCGTGCGGATACGAGTGGACATGAATTTCCCCTCAGAGCAGGACAGGCGCCACGCGGCGCCTAATGCGGAAACTAGGCCGGGTCAACGAACACACGCGGCTGTCCGGATGGCCACAGCCGAAGCTGAGGATGAACTCGCAGATGACGAGTCTGGTCAGGCGTGTCGGACACGTCGTGGCACCGACTCGCACACCATGGTCAAGTGGGGCTCCCATATGTCGTCCCCGGGCCGGCGAGGTCCCGCCGGCAGCTACCGCTTCCACGCTTCAGCGGGTTGGGGCGGGTGTAGGACCCCAGGTGACCGGCGCAGCTACGTGAACCCGGCTGTGCTTGGCCTGGTGTTTCCTCGTTGTCAACCGGTCCTGGCATCGACGATGCCAGGACCGGTTGACGTGCGACGGTTCAGTTCAGGACGGGGATCAGCGCGGCGCCGAAGGCGAAGTAGAACTCCCAGCTGATCCGGTACCGGTACCCCACCCATTCCTGAGCCCCCGGTCGGCACACCCGTCGAGACCCGACCCGCTACCGGTCGAGGCGGTCCGCCGGCGGGTCGGGTGCCTCGCAGCCTGGCTACCTCTCTGGGTGAGGGGGGTTGGGTCGGGTCCCGCGACGGCTCTTTTGGAGCGGTCGCGGGCCGTGGGGAACGCCTGGGTCAGCCGAGGGAGGGGTCGCTGATGCTGGCGGAGCCGTTTTCCAGGTGTCCGGCGAAGACGCGGACGAAACTGCCGGCGGTGACGGTGATGTCGTACCAACCACCGGCGTCGCGTGTGTCCAGGTCGGCGTACTTGCCGTTGCCGTGGAGTCGGACCGGCCCGGCGTAGACGTCGGCGACGGTGACTTCGGTGGCGTCGTGTGGGGCGTTGATCTCCACTCGGAGCTTGCCCGAGTCGCCTAGCGGTCGCAGAGTGACGGCGACCCTGTCGGTGCGGGTGTCGCCAGCCAGTTTGCGGAAGAAGCCGTTGGGGCCGTGCAGGTGCACCTCGTACGCGCCGGAGACCGGCAGCTGGGTGTCGAGCTGGTGGCCCGCGCCCACGGTGTAGCTGTGCGGTTGTCTGGCCGGGGTGATTAGCCGGGCTTGGAAATGCGCACCCAGGGATCCGTTGTTCACGATCGTGAGATCCAGCGGGTTGCTGGGCTTCTCGACGACGTTCAGGTTGTATCCGAGCGGCCGGGCCGGGCGGGTACCGGGCTCCTGGGTCGGCATCTTCGTGCTGACCGGACGGGGTGGGTAATAGGTCTTGTGCCGCAACCGGTCTTGCGGCTTCATCGCCGAGGTGTCTGGCAGGGCCGCGAGTCCGGTGACGCTGCGGGAGAAGTCGAAGGCCGAGGTCAGGTCGCCGGCAACGGTGCGCCGCCAGGGGGTGATCTGCGGTTCGGCGATGCCGAACCGCTGTTCCAGGAAACGGATCACCGAGGTGTGGTCGAAGGTCTCGGAGCAGACGTAGCCGCCGGTGGACCAGGGTGAGACCACGAACATCGGTACCCGAGGGCCCATGCCGTAGGGGCCGGGCTTGGCGCGGCTGCTGCCGGGGTAGAACTCGTGCTCGGTGGAAACTGTGGAGGCGCCGGGAACGATCGGGGTGTTCGGGTGCGGTGGCACCAGGTGGTCGAAGAAGCCGTCGTTCTCGTCGTAGGTGATGAACAGCGCGGTTTTGGCCCACACGTCGGGGTTGCTGGTCAGGGTGTCCAGGACCTTGGAGATGTACCAGGCACCGTAGTTGGTGGGCCAGTTGGAGTGCTCGGTGAATGCCTCGGGGGCGGAGACCCAGGAAACCTGGGGCAGACGGTCGGCTTTCACATCGGCGGCGAGGATCTCGAAGTAGTCTTGGCCCTTTCTGTTCTCGGTGCCGGTGCGGGCCTTCTCGTACAGCGGGTCGCCGGGCTGGGCGTTGCGGTAGGAGTTGAAATACAACAACGAGGTGTCGCCGTAGTTGCCGATGTAGGCGTCGTTGTCCCAGCCCCAGGAGCCGGCGGCGTTCAGGCCACTGCCGATGTCCTGATAGATCTTCCACGAGATCCCGGCCGCTTCCAGTCGTTCGGGGTAGGTCGGCCAGTCGTAGCCGAGTTCGTCGTTGTAGAGCACCGGTCCGCCGCCCTTGCCGTCGTTGCCGGTCCAGCCGGTCCACAGGTAGTAGCGGTTGGGGTCGGTGTTGCCGATGAACGAGCAGTAGTACGCATCGCAGATGGTGAACGCATCGGCGAGCGCATAGTGAAACGCGGCGTCCTGCCGCAACAGGTAGGCCATGGTAGCGGGTGTCTTGGCGGGGATCCACTGGTCGTAGTGGCCGTTGTTGACCGCCTTCTGGCCGCCCGGCCAGGCGTGGTCGAGGCCTTGCAAAAATGCGGCGCCCAGGTCGTCGACCTGCGGGTGGAAGGGGAGCACCTCCCCCTTGCTGTCCGCCTGGTGCCAAACGGACTTCCCAGAGGGAAGCTGCACCGGGTGCGGGTCGCCGAAGCCGCGGACTCCGCGCAGCGAGGCGAGATAGTGGTCGAACGAACGGTTCTCCTGCATCAGGATCACCACGTGTTCGACGTCCATGATCGTTCCGGTGCTGCCCTGTGGGGCGATGGCCGCGGCCCGCTGGACGCTGCCGAGCAGGCTGTGGGCCAGGCCTGCGGCGGAGGCCGCGCCGGTCAACTTCAGGAACCGCCTGCGATCGATGTCCACCACGGTGATGCCCTCTCGTTCGATCACGTCTGTGCGGGGCATGACGATCCTCGCCGGAGATCAACCCCGGGTTGCCGGTTCGTGGCGGGCCGCGGAACAGGGAGCAGCCGTGCGGGCGCCGTTGCGTTGTGGGATCGGCGGGTGCCTTGAACCTCCCGTGTCGGGTCTGCGGTCAGATCCGCCCGGGAGAGTTCGGCGAACGCAGCGGCGACCCACAACGTGGGCGGAGCGTCGACGGCAAGGGAGAGACGCCAGGGGGCGGGGAGCAGCCAGGTGCACTGAACGGCGTTGAACTGCATCGGGTCTGCTGCACCAATAGGTGAACGCCTTAGCTGGCTGATGCGATCCTCGATCCATCTGCCGACAGGGAGGGGGGCGGCGAGCGCGATCCTGCAACCCGACAGATGCGTCCAAGCCGCAAGGCTCCATGACTATCCTCTGTGGTCCTCCCGCGGATCGTCGTGGCTGGCGGTGTCATAGGCTGCCGTCCGATTGGGCGGTCGGGGGGATTCATGGCGACCCTGGTCGTCTGCGCCGGCTGCTGTTGTGGGAGCCCGGGCGCTGGTGCGAGCCAGGATCCGGACGTGGGCGCCGGTCGCAGGTGGCCGCTCGCCACTGATCGTCCGGATCTCGCGACCGTCCGGACCGCGCGGTGTCTCGGTCGATGCGACTACGCCGACGTTGTCGTGGTGCGTCGGTCGCCGCAGGGTCGGCGCCCCGGTGGCCGGCCGACCTGGTTCGGCATCGTCGACGATGGGACCGCCGCGATCATCCAGGCGTGGGTCGCCGCGGGCGGGCCGGGCGTCGTTCCCGTTCCCGAGGAACTCGCGCTGCACCGGATCGGCCGTCCAGTGCGGAGTCGGCGCAGTTCCCAGCGCGGAGGCGTTGACCGTTGCGGTGACAGCCGCGGCCGGTAGCCGCACGAAAGGAACGTGCTCCCGCGAGCCTCTGCTCGGGCCGGAACTGTGGTCGGGAACCATCGGTGCCGATGCTCCGACTATCTGCATGCCGGTCGTACGGATTCCGCCTTGGACACGGGCGTCCGGTGCCCGCGCTTCGGGATTCCGACGTGGTTCGACGGCAGAAGGCGAGTTCCCGATGGCACGAGCCGGTAGGTGGGTGAGCCGTACCCGCGATTTCCGATTTTTCCGCACGGCGCTGGCCGCCGGCATCCTCCTGCCGCTCGGCGCGTGTTCCGGGACGAAGGTGCCGGATGCGCCGGCGGTGTCGGCGGGCGCGTCCGAGGCGGCCGGGCCTCGTACCACGTATCCGCTGACGATCGACAACTGTGGGCGCCAGGTCACGTTCAACCAGGCTCCGCGTCGGGTGGTGCTGCCCAACGGCGCGTCGGTGGCCGAGGTCGAGTCGATGATCGCGCTCGGTGTGCAGGACCGCATCGTGGCGAACAGTCAGCGGTACGGCGTGTCCGACGATCCGACCATGATCGCGAAGATCGACGCGGTCCCGACCGCGGGGCTGAAGCTGAACAAGAACTTCGAGGTGCCCCGCGAGCAGGTGTTGGCCCAGTCTCCGGACCTGGTGATCTCGACCTGGGCGGGTGGGTTCGACGACAAGATCTGGCCGACGTCTTCGGCGTACGCGGAGCAGTGACCACCCATCCGCTGACCGGTCGTCCGCATTTTGTGTTCGCAGCGGCCACCCCGCCACCCGGCGGGAGGGCCGACCGCGATGACGCAGCTGGCCGGACCGGTTTCGCTCAGCGGGCTGACACCCGAGAGTCGAAAGCCGGAGTGGCATCACACCTCATCAAGGAGCGCTGACATGCAGGTAGCCGTTGTTCTCTATCCCGGATTCACCGCCCTGGACGTAGTCGGACCCTACGAGGTTCTGGGGCGCCTGCCGGACGTCGAGGTTGTCTTTGTCGCCGAGCGCACGGGTCTCGTCCGCAACGACCTGGGCAGCCTGTTGATCGAAGCCATGGCGACGCTCGACGATGTGACCAGTCCAGATGTCGTCCTCATCGGAGGCGGACCCGGCCAGTCGGCGCAGATGTCCGACGGACCCCTGCACCGATGGCTGCGGGATGTCGACCGGACCAGCGCCTGGACGACGTCCGTCTGCAGCGGCGCCCTCATACTCGCCGCAGCGGGCCTCCTCACCGGCCGCCGGGCTACCACCCACTGGGCTGCGCTGGACATGCTCACCGAGTTCGGCGTGACACCGTCGAGGGATCGGGTCGTCATCGACGGGCACTACGCGACCGCGGCCGGCGTGTCGGCCGGCATCGACATGGCGTTGACCCTGGCCGGTCTGATCAGTGGCGATGACGTGGCGCAGACCGTGCAGCTCATCATCGAGTACGCGCCGGAGCCGCCCTACCACTCAGGCTCGGTGGACTCGGCACCGGCGACAGTTCGGAAAAGCGCGATCGAGATCCTGACGGCTTGAGGCGAAAGGGGATCGGCGTGCCACCGGGTGTCGTACAAGCAGCGACATCCCGGATCGCGTGGCCTGGTGACCGTCATGGCTTCGCCAGACCGGCCACGGATCCTGATCGCGTCGGGAGTGCCCGGCGCAGGAGAAGCGCGCGGAGCGCCAGGTCGGCGGCCACCGGCACATCAGGCAGGCGCTGCCCTCCTCGGCGGCTCGTCCAAGCGGCCACAGCGAGGTCGATGGCGAGGAACGCGAGCAGCATGAGCCCGAACAGTGGCAGGGCCCACCCGATGGCGAACCGTACCGGCCAGGTGTTGTCGACCTGGGTGACGGTCCACGCGGAGCGGGTGTCCTCGGGTGGGGTGATCTCCACCGGTCCGGTGAGTCCGGCGGTGCGGGCGACGGTGAGGACCCGGTCGGTGGCGGCCGGGTCGACGGCGGTGGCCTCGCCGCCACTGCCGTGGTGTCCGGCCTCAGCGACCACGGTGGGAGTGCCGGGCAGGGTGGTGGACAGCTCCGGTGTGCGGGAGTGGACCGCGTCCAGGCCGGTGCTGAAGTTCGCGCCGGCGTAGCGGGACCAGGTCAGGCGCGTCAGCGCGGCACGACACCGTTCTGGTACGCCCAGACGACCGTCTGCAACCGGTCCCGTACACCGATCTTGGCCATCGCCCGGCCGAGGTGCGACTTGACGGTGCTGGTCTCGATGAACAGCTCGGTGGCGATCTCCACGTTCGACAGACCCTGGGCGAGCAGCCGGACGATCTCGGCCTCCCGCGCGGTGAGCTGGTGCGCGGCCACCGCATCGGTACGCGGTGCGGCGGTGCGGCGGGCGAACTCGGTGATCACCCGGCGGGTGACCGCCTGGTCGACGAGCCCGTACCCGCCGGCCAGGCGGCATACCGCCTCGATCAGCTCCTCGGGTTCGCAGTCCTTGAGGATGAACCCGCTGGCACCGGACTCCAGCGCGCCGAAGACGTACTCGTCGAGGTCGAACGTGGTCACCACGAGCACGGCGGGCGGCGTCTCGGTGGCCTCGCCGACGATCCGGCGGGTGGCGGTGAGCCCGTCGCCGCCGGGCATCCGGACGTCCATGCAGATCACGTCCGGCCAGTGCCGGCGGGCCAGGTCGACCGCCGCGTCGCCGTTCGACGCCTCGGCCACCACCTCGATGTCCGCGGCCTGTTCCAGGATGACCCGGAACCCGGTCCGCACCACCGCCTGGTCGTCGACGAGCATCACCCTGATCATGTCGGGTCTCCCTGCGCGGTCGCCGTCGCGGCGCGGGCGACCTCCGGTGCGGTCGGCAGGTGCACCGTGACCGTCCAGCCGCCGTCGGCGGTCGGCCCGGCGGTGAACTCGGCACCGATGAGCTGTGCGCGTTCCCGCATGCCCACCAGGCCCACGCCGCCGGTGGTGCGGGTGGCCGGCTCGGGCCGCCGGGGCGGCGGGTCGTTGCGTACCTCGAGCGTCACCCGGCGGTCGAGGTAGCGCAGAGCCACCCGGACCGGGGCGCCGGGGGCGTGCTGGCGGGCGTTGGAGAGCGACTCCTGCGCCACCCGGTAGAGCGCCACGTCGGCGATCGGCGGCACCTCGCGCGGTTGCCCCTCGCGGACGAACTCGACCGGGCCGCCGAGGTCAGCGGCGGTGCGGACGAGGTCGTCGAGGACGGCCAGGCCGGGCACCGGGACCGTGCCGTCGCCCGCCTCCGCCCCGGTCCGTCCGCGCAGCACCCCCACCACCAGTCGCAGGTTGTCCAGGGTCTGCTTGCCCTGGGCGCGGATCCAGGCCACCCCGGCGCGGGCCGCCGCCGGGTCGCGGTCGATCAGTCGCTCCACCGCCGCCGCCTGCACCACCATGCCGGAGAGGTGGTGGGCGGCCACGTCGTGCAGCTCCCGCGCCATCCGGGACCGTTCCGCGCCGATCGCCGCCTGCACGCCGGCCTGCTGTGCCCGGACCGCCTCCTCGGCGCGTACCCGGACCAGCTCGACGTAGCGCCGGTAGGTGGCGACGTAGCCACCGACGAAGGCCGCGCCGAGGTAGGTCAGGGCACTCGCGGTGAGGCTGCCGAGCGTGGCGAGGAGGATGTTGGGGGCGACGAGGACTGCGGTGGCGACCGCCCCCGCCGTCTCCGCCAGCGTGGCGACCCCCGCGATCAGCAGCGCCGTCCGGACCGGCCGCAGCGTGCCGACGGTGTACGCGGCGACGAACGGCGCGAGGCCCCGGATCGACATCTCCGGCAGGGACAGGCCGACCACCACCAGTTGCAGGGCGACGACCAGGGCGAGGCAGAGCAGCGGACGGATCCGACGTAGGCAGAGCAGCACCGCCTGCACACCGCAGAGCACCAGCACCAGCCAGGCCCGCGCCGGGTCGACGGCGAGACCCTCCGCCGGTGCGACGATCCAGAACAGCATCGCCAGCAGCAGCAGGGTGGCCACGGTGACGGCCGCCGCGAGCAGGCCGTCCCGGGCGAACCGGCCGGTCACGCCGAGCCGGGTGAGCCGCTCGTCAAGCCGCCTGGTCAGCCGCGGCGTCCGGGGCGTCGCCTCGGCCTGCGGATCTGGGTGGGTGCTCATGCGGTGGACTTCCTTGCTCCGGTCCGTCCCGGATCGACGCGTCAGTAGGAGATGCTAGGCGCGAGCAGCATGAACTCGACGGCGAACCAGCCCGTACCGGCCAGGGCCAGCAGGATCAGGGCGCTGGCGGCGACCCGGTGCCAGCCGACGCGCCGCCGTACGTCGTCGACCAGCCGCACCCCTGCGGGCAGCACCCCGAGCAGGCCGATCACCTGGAGCACCTGCACGGTGCGCAGCGAGGCGGCGGAGACCTCCTGCAACCCCATGACGGCCGCGATGTTCACCGCCCAGCCGATCAGCGCGAGCAGCGCACCCGCGACCGCGACGCGGCTGAGCACCCGCGCGGTACGCCCCGCCGGATCACGGCGTGGCCGACCGAGCACTCGTCGGACGAGGGCACCGAACGGCCAGGAGAGCACGGTCAGCGCAAGCACCAGCACGGCGGCACCGAGCACCGGTACGACCACCGCCGTGGCCCGTGCCGGCTCGACCGGCAGCAGGGTGAACGCGGAGTCGTGGCTGATCGCCGTCACCCGGTCGTCGGCGACCCGCATGGCCAGCGTGCGCTGCCCGCCCACCTCGCGCCAGACCCAGGGAGCCACCTCCTCGTACAGGGCCGGGGTGGCCGACAGCGGGCCCGGCTC
Organism: Micromonospora olivasterospora; assembly: GCF_007830265.1. NCBI lineage: Bacteria > Bacillati > Actinomycetota > Actinomycetes > Micromonosporales > Micromonosporaceae > Micromonospora > Micromonospora olivasterospora. The sequence goes on along the minus strand of NZ_VLKE01000001.1, from coordinate 3,386,336 downwards.
GAACAGCAGCCGGTGATCGTCGGCGACGCTGACGGTGGTCCGACCGACCAGGCCGATGGTGGTCAGGAAGTTGCTGCCGAAACCGCGCGAGTCGGTGTACGTACCGACTGCGGCGGCGGCGTGTGCGGCGCTGGTCTGCGCGTCGACGCCGGCCGGTCGCTCCGACGTGCCCGGGAAGTAGCGGTCGGCGAAGCCGTTCATCACCGCCTGGCGCAGCTCGAGGCTGTCCAGCTCGCCCCGGCCGCCGCCGTTGAGCGAGAGGAAGATGCCGGCCCGCTCCCGGGGGTAGATCTGTAGGTGCGAGTGGAAGAACATGGTGTCGCCGCCGTGACCGAGGATGTGTCGGCCGTTGCGGCTCTCGTCGAACAGCCCCAGCGCCATCCGGGGGCCGTCCGCGAGGGTGCCGAGCGAGGTGGCGTCGAGCCCGGGACGCTGCATCAGCTCGCGGGTGGCGGCGTCGAGCAGCGGACCCTCGCCGACCGGTTCGCCGATCAGCGCCAGCATGAACCGGGCCATGTCGGTGGCCGGTGCGCTCAACGCGCCCGCCGGGGGAATGCCGACGATCTCGAACGGACCGGCGACACCGGCGGCGTCGTGGCCGCTGGCCATCCGGTCGGCCAGGGCCGGGGGCAGCGGCTGCGCGAACGTCGACGACGCCATGCCGGCCCGGGCCAGCACGTTGCGGTCGACGTACTCCTCGAACGGCGTCCCGCTGACGTGCTCGACGATGTATCCGGCCAGCGCGTTGCCGTAGTTGGAGTAGGCGGGCACGGTGCCCGGCCGGTAGATCTGCTCCGGCGGGTCGGTGGCCAACGCCGCGCGCAGGTCCGGGCTGCTGCCGTCGAGGCCGATCAGCCCGGCGATGCGCTCCTCGAACCCGGCGGTGTGGGTCAGCAGGTGCCGCAGCGTGACCGCCTCGTCGTAGCGGCGGGGCAGCGTGAAGTCCAGGTACTCGTCGACGTCGGCGTCGAGGTCGAGATCGCCGCTCTGCACGAGCTGGAGGACGGCGACGGCGGTGACCAGCTTCGACACCGAGCCGACCCGGAACAGGTGCCGGTCCGGGTCGACCGGTACCGGCTGGCCGGTGCCGGTGCCGGTGTCCGCGTGGCCGTAGCCACGGGTGGTGAGGATCTCGCCGTCGCGGACGACGGCGACGGTGGCGCCGGGGATGCCGGTCCGCTGGAGCGCGGCGGGCAGCAGGCCGTCGAGCCAGGCGTCGACGTCGGCCGCGTTCAGCGCGGCCGGGTCGGCCGGCGCGCCGGGAGCGGGTGGCGTGGGAACGGACATGGCGGTCGGTGCGGTGCCGCACCCGGCGGCGGTGGCGGCGACGGCGACCGTCGCCACCAGAGCCGCGCCGAGCCGGCGCAGGCGGGACGCCCGGGGCCGGGCGGGATCTTGGCGAAGCATGTCGGGCTGCTACCTTCCAGGCCGATCGGGTGTCCGGAGGGATCCGTGCGGCGTCACCCGGTGCCTGGGAAAAGCCTGCGGGACCGGGGGCGTGGTGCCATCTGGCGCAGGACGGCATTCTGCCTACGACCTTCGTCGGAAATCGCCCCGCTGCCGCATCCCGGCCTGATCGGGACCAGCGGCAACCAGTTGTACGAGACCCGTCGTGACGGGACCGCGGTCACCCCGGGGGACAGCAAGACCGAGGAGAACCAGTGGAGCGCGGCGCTGCTGGGCCTGACCCTGTCCATGATGCCCACCCACCCGGACGCCGCGGCGTGGAGCGGTGATCGCCGCGGCCCGGGCCCGGCCGGCGGCGCGCAGCTCGGGGATGTGGTTGTAGAGCGTGCCGGGGCTGACGCCGAGCAGTTTGGCGATCGAGGCGACGCTGGCCTCCGGGTTGGGCAGCATGTCCCGGGCAGCGCGCAGAATCTCCGGATTGATCACGCTGGGCCGGCCGCCGACCCGGCCGCGGGCGGCCGGGAGGCCTCGTGGTGTTGCTCAGCTGCCGTCGATGAGTTTGACCGCGAGTTCGGGGCTGTACGTGCCGGACGGAACGCCCGGCGCGGTGCCGCAGGGGCCATCCGAGATGCCGGGGGTCTTGATCCAGAGGCGGTAGTCCTCACCGGTGGTGCCGGGCTGCGGTGCCGAGCCGAGTTTGCGCTTCGGGGGGTTGCACCAGGAGCCGGCGTGGCCGTTGCCGTTGCGGCTGGTGTCGATGACGAAGCCTGCGGTGTGGCCCTTGTTTTTCAGCTGGGCGTTGATCTTCTCGGCGTGCTCCACGGTCTTCGCCGTCGGGTGGAAGTTCGACACGTTGAGGGCGAAGCCCCGCACGTTGCGGACACCGGCGTCGTGCAGGCGGGCCGCCATCTCGGCGGGTTCGCCCCAGCCGACGTTGCCGGCGTCGAGGTAGGCCCAGGCCTGCGGTGCCTTGGCGCGCAGCTCGCTGGTGGCGAAGTTCAGCAGCTCGTTGCGTACGGCGATCTGCGCGGCGGACATGCATTCGGCGTCGCCGAGGGCGTCGGGTTCGACGATGACGACGGCGGGGCGTTCGCCGATGGCACCGGCGAACGCCGAGAACCACCTCTTGTACTCGGCGGGTGTCTTCTGGCCGCCACCGGAGAACCCGCTGCACGCATCCCGGCCCGGCAGGGTGTACGCGACGAGGACCGGCAGTTTCCCGGCCGCCGTGGCGGCGTCGACGTATTTGTCGACCGAGGTGCCGATGTCGGTGAACCACTCGCCGAACCACTTGGCGATCGGCCGGGTCGCGATCTCCGCGCTGATCCTCGCGGCACGGGGATCGTTCTTGTTGGCGCGGGCCCACTTCGCCGGCTCGGAGTTCGGGTCCACGAAGAACCCGGACGTCTTCGCCAGCGGCCCGGCCGACGCGGGCTGCGACGACGGCCCGGCCGACGCGGACGGCCGGTCGAACCGTACGCCTCCGCCGGTGTCGGCCGCGGTCAGGCCGAGTGTCCCGAGCAGCGCCTCGAGGCCCGATCCGTTGACCGGTCAACCTTCGCTCTGCTGGGCGCGCACGGAAAGGTTGGCGAGCGTTGTCAATGGGTGCGACACCGCCCGCAGCCCCTCAGCCGACGGTGTGGGCCTGACCAAACGTGGTGAGCAAGCGGTCGAGCTGGTGCGGGGCGGCGGGGCGAACCAGGGGCATTGTCACGCCTGCCGCCCGGTAGGCATCGACGCGGGCCCGTACGTCATCGACGGTGCCGGTCGCTGTCAGCGAGGTGACGTACCGCTCCGGCAACACCTTTTGCAGGGCCGCCTCTCCGCCGGCCTCGTACGTGGCGGCGAACCGGGGCAGGTCCGTCGGGTCGATGGTCGGCTCACCGACCGACATCTTCGCCTTCGGGGTGGAGGCGTACTTGAACTTGGTCGCCACCTCCCAGCGGATCGCCTCGATGGCGGCGGCGCGATCGTCCTCGATCGAGGTATTGATGAGTTGGGCGACGGCGAGCCCGTCCGGGTCGCGGCCGGCCTGTTCGGCGCTGGCGCGTAGCAGCGCGACGGCGTTCGCCGAGTACTCCGGGGAGGTGCCGGCGTCGAGTAGCACGCCGTCGCCGATCGAGGCGGCGTTGACCAGACCCTTGCGGCTGGCGGCGGCGATCCAGATCGGAATGTCCGGCCGGAGCGGCTGGAAGTTGAGTGCGACGTCGTCGAGCCGTACGACCTCGCCGTGGTAGGTGACGGGTTCGCCGGTGAGTAGGGCGCGGATCGATTCGACATACTCGCGCAGGGTGGTGACGGGGTCGGTCAGCGGCCGGCCGTTGCGGGCGGCGTGTTTGGCGGTGTAGGCGCCGAGCACCAGCACGAGCCGGCCGCCGCTGAGTTCGTCAAGGGTGGCTGCGGACTGGGCCATCACCAGTGGGCTGCGCAGCCGCACGACCTGGGTGGCGCCGAGTGTGACTCGCCTGGTGGCAAGGCCGAACGCGGCCAGTGCAGAGACCGAATCGCGGTTGGTGAACAGCGTCTCGGAAAAGAACGCGGTGTCGAAGCCGGCTCGTTCTGCGGCGGCGGCCGAGTCGGCCATGCGGCGGACCGTGACCGCCGGGTCGTAGCCGAGTGCCAGGCCGATGGGGTTGGCGGAACTGGACGGCGTCATGTGATCTCCTCGAGGTCGGTCAGCACGATCTTGCCGATCAGGCCGCCCCGCTCGAGGTGGTCCAGAGCGGCGGCGACGTGGGCGGCGGGGTAGCGGGCGGCGATGACCGGTCGCAGGTCGACCGGTCCGGCCCACGGTGTGGCTCGGCGTAGGTCGGCGATGATGGCGGCCTTCTCGGCCGGTGGCAGGCTGCGCAGCGAGCCGCCGGTGAGTACCAGGCGGCGCCGGATCACCGTGCGTAGGCTCAGCGACACCTGGTCACCGCCGAGTACGCCGACGCTGAGCCACCGACCGCCGGTGCGCAGCCCGACCATGGTCATGTCGGCGACGGCGGCACCGACGAGGTCGAGTACGACGTCGAAGCCGTCGGGTGCCAGCCGGCGCAGTTCGTCGGCGGAGTTCAGGGCGGTGGAGACCACCACCGGGTCGGCGCCGAGCCGGTGCACGGCGTCGGCGAGGGCTGGGCCACGGACGGTGCCGGCGACGGTGGCGCCCAGCGACTGGGCGACCTTGACGGCGGTGGTGCCGACGCCGGAGTTCGCGGCGTGGACCAGCACGCGGTCGCCGGGGCGTACGCCGGCGATCATCCGCAGGTTCCACCAGGCGGTCGCCAGCGCCTCCGGCAGCGCCGCCGCCTCGGCCATCGTCCAGCCGGTCGGGACGGGCAGCAGTTGGTGGTGTGACACCAGAGCGTGGCTGGCGTAACCACCGCTGCCGAGCAGTGCGCATACCTGATCGCCGACCTGCCAGCCGGCGACATCTGGACCGATCGCGGCGATGGTGCCGGCACACTCCAGGCCGGGTACGGCGGACTCGCCTGCCGGCGGCGTGTAGTCGAGGTCGCGTTGCAGCAGGTCGGCGCGGTTGAGGCCGGCTGCATGCACCTGGATGAGTACCTGATCGGCAGCCGGCGCCGCCCGTGATGCCGACCGCCACACGGGGTGCGGCGGGGCCGGCCGGCCGCCGGCTGCGGCCTCGGCGGGGGTGAACAACACCTGCCGGGTCACCGGGTCGGCGGCGGTCACGGGGTGGTGTCCGGTCGCTGCGGCGGGCGGAACGGGTTCGGGGCGACGGCGCGGCCGTCGCGGACTAGCTGCTCGCCGTCACGGTAGACGTGCCGGACCCGCAGGTCGGGCTCGAGAACGACGATGTCGGCGGGGCCGCCGGTGCGCAGGGTGCCGATGCCATGAGGACCGGCGCTGTCCAGCCGCAGCGCGGCGGCCGGATTCGCGGTGACCAGGGCCAGCGCGTCCGGCAGGTCGAGGACGCCAGCGGCGACCAGCGCCCGTACGGTGGGTAGCAACTCCACCCGGTAGGCGAACGGTTCGATATCGCCGCCGGGCAGGGTACGTGGCACCGATGCATTGCCGTCGCTGCTGAGGGTGAGCTGACCGGCGGGCACGCCCCCGGCCAGCAGGGCAGCGATCGCGTCCACCGGGGCGATGGCGCCGGTGATCCGGTCGGGATTGATCAGTGGGTTGACGTCTACCCGGCAACCGAGCCCGCCGAGGCGGGTGGCCAGGCCGAGGGTGTCAGGGGTGTAGTTGGCGTGCGTGACCTGTACCCGGCCGGGGTCGGCACCGGATTCGTCGAGTGCTCGCGCCAGCAGGTCGGGGTCGCCGACGGCGGTGCCGAGGTGCACGTGCAGCAGGCCGGCCTTGCCGGTAGCGCCGGCGACCCATTCGAGTTCGCGGAGCAGTCGAGCCAGTTCGGTCGGCCCGGGGGCGGTGGCCTTGTGTTCGTACAGGGCGATCTTGACGCCTACGAGGTGGGGCAGCAGGTGCAGGTCGCGCAGGATCGAGCCGGTGACGGTCGGTGGCGGCCAGTGGAAGCCGCCGGCCATCGCCCAGGCGCGTGGCCCGGTGGCCGGTAGCGCGTACGCCCGGGCGAGCAACGCCTCGGGGTTCTTGGTGATCGGATCCACGCCGGGCATTCCGACGCAGCTCGTGGTGCCCGCTTCGACGATCACGTCAGCGGGCAGTTCGGGGATGCGCGTGTGGTACCCGCTGCCGCCGCCCCCGCCGAGGATGTGCAGGTGGCCGTCGACGACGCCGGGTGCGATGAGCAACCCGGCGCAGTCGACGACGGTCGCCTGGGCGGCCATGCCGGAGGTGGGGCCGGGCGGTCCGACCTCCAGGATGTCCCGGCCGGCGACGACCACGTCGCCGGTTCCGGCGGGCTGCGGCGCCAGCAGGATGCCCCCGCGCAGGACGGTAAGGGTCACGATCAGCTCGCCGGCTGGCCGTTGATCGTCACCGCCGGACGGAGGATGTCCGACAGCCCCCACTTGTCGCCGATCTGGGCGTAGGTGCCGTCGTCCATCACCGCTGTCAGCGCCGCCGCTACCGCGTCCCGCAACTCGGGCTGCTGCTTGCTCACCGCGATACCGACGGGAATCTCCGTGATCGGCTTGCCGATCAGGGCGTACTTGCCCGGTTCCTGCTCGCTGGTGACGTACCGGATTGACTCGGCACCCCGGATGCCGACATCGGCCCGCCCCTGCCCTATCTGCAACAGGGCGTCGGCGGTGCCGTTGGTGGTCAGCTCCTCCACCGGCGGTTTGCCGGCCGGAGCGCAGACCTTTTGGCTGAAGCTGGCCAGGGCGTTCCGGTAGCCGGTGTCGCCGCTGTCGACGGCGACCTTGGCGCCGCAGACGTCAATCTCGGCGGGGAACCGGGCGGCCTTGTCCGCCAGGGTGAACAACTGCGGGCCGGTCGTGTAGTAGTCGACGAAGTCGACCGTTGCCCGACGCGATTCGAGATCCTGCATCGCCGACTCGATAAGGTCGATCCGGCCGGTGGCCAATGACGGGATGTACTGTTCGTACTCCTGTGTCACGAAGGTCACCCGGACGCCGAGCTTCTCGCCGATGGCCCGCGCCAGGTCGACGTCGAAACCCTGCCTCTTGTTCCTGTCCTCCGTCCCCTTCGGCAAGTACGACATCGGAGGATATACCGGGCTGTTTCCTACCCGGAGTTCTCCCGCCTTTCGGATGGACTCCGGCAGCATCGCGTGCAACGCGTTGTCCGACTGGTCCGGGGCCGGGGCGTCGGCATCGGTGCCGCCGCATCCGGCGAGCAGGGCTGCGGCAAAGACCGCGCAGATGGCTCGCTTCTTCACGTGTGTCTCCTCCGGGTCGGCGGGGTGTCAGCACACCCGCCCCGCACGTTCGCCACCGGTTCCCCTCGGCAACGTGGCCCCAGTGTTCAAGTAGCGGCGAAAGCATCGGAAGGGGACCGCTTGTCCAGTCGCCGCAGGTCGGACTGTACTTCACGGCCATGTCACCATCTGGCAACACTGGTCCAGCCGAGGAGATGGGATGTTCCCGTGACTGTGACGATTGCGCAGGTTCTGGCGCTGCCGGAGTTGAACCTGCGGGTATGCGCGGGCGACCGCGGTCTCGACAACGAGGTCCGGTGGGTGCACGTCAGCGAGACCATCGACCCGACCCCGTGGCTTCGCGGCGGGGAGTTGCTACTCACCACCGGCCTGAAGATCGATGATCCGGAGCAGTTCGGCCCGTACGTCCACCGGCTCGCCGATGCCGGCCTGGCAGGACTCGGCTTCGGTGTCGGACTCGGGTACGACCAGGTCCCTGGGCCGCTGATCCAGGCCGCCGAGGAGCGTGGCCTACCGGTGCTGGAGGTGCCGGTCGACGCGCCCTACGTGGCAATCTCCGAGGCCGTGTCGAACCTGCTCGCGGCGGAACGCTACGACACCATCGCCCGCGCGTTCGACGCTCAGCAGGCGCTGACCGCCGCGGCCGTCGAGTCCGGCAGAGGCGGCCTCGTTGCTGAGGTCTCGCGCGCACTCGGCGGCTGGGCAGTGCTCACCGACCTCGCCGCCAACGTTGTGCGGGCGCATCCGGCAGCGGCCGCCGACCGGCTGCCCGCGCTGCTGCCGGACGTGATGCGTACCCGCGAGCGCGGTATCCGCTCCAGCGGTTCGGTGGTCGGCCCGACCGAGTCGGTGGCGATCCACACACTCGGGGCGCGGGGCCGGATGCGCGGTTTCCTGATCGCCGGCGTCCCCGGCGCGGCCAGCGACTACAGCCGGATGGTGTTGGCCGGCGCGGTGGCGCTGCTGTCCCTGGAGATGGAGCGCTCGCAGGCGGCCCGCCAGCAGATCCGCCGGTTGCGCGCCGACCAGTTGGCCCAGGTTCTGCGCGGTGCGGTCACCGGCGAGGTCGCCGCCCAGCACGCCCTCGCCTGGGACCTCGACCCGGCAGCTGTCCGGGTTGGCGTCTATTTCTGTGCCGCCAGCCGGGGCAGTCAGGTCTGCGACGAACTCAACGAGCTGATGGCCGAGGCGAACCTGCCCGGCGCCGTCGTCGCGCAGGAGGCCGGTCGGCAGGCCCGGGTCGCCGTACTCGTCGACGGCTCGGAGACTGCCGCCGCCGCGCTGGCCCGGCTGGCCTCGGTACGCCCGATGGTGCCGCTCGGGCTGGGCGACGTGGTGCCGATCGAGCAGGTGGGGCTGTCGTACCGGGCCGCGACCCACGCGGCCGAGGTCGGCCGGGCCGAGCGGCGGCCGGTGACTCGGTTCGACGATCTGGAGGCGCTGCACATGCTCATCCGGGCCCAGTCGCCGCAGGCGTTGGCCGGTTTCGTGCGCCGGGTCCTCGGCCCGCTGAAGCAGCACGACCAGGGTCGCGAGGGAACCTTGCTGGCCACCCTGAGCACCTTCCTGACGCACAACGGCCACTGGAACGAGACCGCCGCGGAGCTGGGCATCCACCGGCACACGTTGCGGGCCCGGATCGACCGGATCGAGCAGATCACCGGGCGCGACCTCGATTCGGCGTACGGCCGGATGGAGCTGTGGCTCGCGCTGCTCGCCGACAGCGCGGCCGACACCGACGACCAGCCCGTGCCGGAGCAGGGCACCGGACGGGCGGGCCGTGGCAGCGGGCCGGAGCAGGACAGGAAGTAGCGCCCGCGGTGCGCTGACTGGACCCGATGTCAGGTATCGCTGCCCCTGCCGGCCCGGTGAGACTCGGCGAAAGTACAGACGGGAGACGCGATGAGGAGCACTGGACACGGCGGGGCCAGCACCTTGGCGGCACCGCCGGGCCCCGGGCAGCTTGCCGGGCTGCCCCGGGTGCCGCTACGGCACTACGGCCGGTGGGTCTCGGCAGCCGTCGTGGTCGTGCTGGTCGCACTTCTGGTGCGGGCCTTCGCCCAGGGCAGCATCGAATGGTCGGTCGTAGGCCGCTACCTGACCGCCTCGGCGATCCTGCACGGTCTGGCCAACACCGTCATCATCACCCTCTGTTCCATGGCGTTGGCCATCGTCCTGGGTGTGCTGGTCGCGGTGATGCGGATGTCGGCGAACCCGGTGACCAGGACCATTGCCTTCGGCTACATCTGGCTGTTCCGCGGTATTCCGGTGCTGCTGCAGTTGCTGATCTGGTACAACCTGGCGCTGGTCTTCCCCACGGTCGGCTTCGGGCCGTTCGAGGCCCGCATGATCGACGTGATGACGCCGTTCATGGCCGCCCTGCTCGGCCTCGGCATCAACATGAGCGCCTACACCGCGGAGTTGGTCCGCGCCGGCATCCTCTCGGTCGACAAGGGCCAGATCGAGGCGGCCCAGGCGATCAGCCTGACCCCGAACCAGATCCGGCGCCGAATCGTGTTGCCGCAGGCCATGCGGGTCATCCTGCCGCCCCTGGGCAACGAGTTCATCAGCACGCTGAAGATGTCGTCGCTCGCCGCCGTCATCACGTACGGCGAGATGCTGGAGACCGTCGAGTTCATCTACTACTCCAACAACCGGATCATCGAACTGCTGATCGTCGCCGCGATCTGGTACCTGGCGGTGGTCTCCGTGCTCAGCGTCATCCAGCACTTCGTCGAGCGCCGGTTCGGCCGGGGCTTCCACGCCCTGCCGAACCGTAAGGCCCGGTCACTCGGGCGCCGGTTGAAGGGAGCCCCGCAGCAGTGAGCCAGCCACCACCGACAGACGGCACGACCCCGGTCGTCCGCGCGGTCGACCTGCAGAAGTCGTTCGGACCGGTACACGTGCTGCGCGGAGTGTCCCTGCAGGTGCGCGCCGGCGAGGTGCTGTGCGTGATGGGCCCGTCCGGCTCCGGCAAGTCCACCTTCCTTCGCTGCATCAACCAGTTGGAACGCCTCGACGGCGGCGAGCTGTGGCTGCGCGAGGACCTGGTCGGCTACCGACTGCGCGGCGGCAGACTCCACGAGCTGACCGAACGCGAAATCGCACGGCAGCGGCGCGGCATCGGCATGGTCTTCCAGCGGTTCAACCTCTTCCCGCACATGACCGCGCTCGGCAACGTCCTTGAGGGGCCGATACGGGCGTTGGGGCACAACCGGGCCGCCGCCGAGACCGCCGCCCGCCGGCTGCTCGACCGGGTCGGCCTGTCCGACAAGTACGACGCCTACCCGGCCCAACTCAGTGGCGGCCAGCAACAGCGGGTCGCGATCGCTCGGGCACTCGCGATGGAGCCTTACCTGATGCTCTTCGACGAGCCGACCTCGGCGCTGGACCCGGAACTGGTCGGCGAGGTGCTCGACGTGATGAAGTCGCTGGCCGCCGACGGCATGACGATGATCGTGGTCACCCACGAGGTGGGCTTCGCCCGCGAGGTCGGCGACACGCTCGTGTTCATGGACGAAGGCGTCGTGGTCGAGTCAGGTCCGCCCGGCATCGTCCTCGGCGCCCCGCAGCACCCGCGCACCCAGGAATTCCTCTCCCGCGTCCTCGGCTGAGAGCACCCGTACCCCACCTCCGAGAGGTCCGCAATGCCACGTTCGCACCAATCGCGCAAGTTCGACCTGTGGGGAGTCCCCTTCGACGGGGGATCCACCCTGGGCTGGCCGGGTTCCCGGTACGCCCCCGGCCGGATCCGCGACGCGCTGCGCTGGATCACCCAACGCATCGAGGACGGCGCCATCTACTCGCTGGAGACCGACTCCGTCCACGAGGTCGGCGACGACCTGCTGCGCGACCGCGGCGACGTCGACGTCGTCGGGCACGACATCGAGGCCACACTGGACGCCTGCTCCGCCTCGGTCGCCGAGTCGCTGCGCGACGGCCGTACCCCGATCGTGATCGGGGGCGACGACTCGGTGCTGTTCCCGGTCGCTCGCGGCGTGCACGACGCCTTGCCCGGCCGGATCGGAGTGATCCACTTCGACGCCCACCTTGATCTACTGGATCACAACCGGTTCCAGGGACGGCTCAGCCAGTCCAGCGGCATGCGCCGCAGCCTCGAACTCGGCCGGCTCAACGCCGACGACTGCATCCAGGTGGCCGTACGGCACTTCAACTTCCCGTCCTCGGCCCAGTTCAAGCGAAAGAGCGGCCTGCCCCACATCACCGCCCGCGAGTTCCAGGCCCTCGGCCCGGTCTCCGCCGTCGAACAGATCCTCGACCGCGTCTCCGGCGCCGACCACATCTTCCTGTCCTTCGACATCGACGCGATCGACCCGGCGTTCGCGCCCGGCGCCGGCGCCCACGAGCCTGGCGGCCTCACCTCCGGCGAGGCCCTCGAAGCGGTCCGACTGCTCGCCCCGCACTGCGACGCGCTGGCCGTCACCGAGGTCAACCCGCTTACCGACGACCGCACCTCGACGACCGCCACCCTCGCCGCCTACCTGCTGTTCCACTTCGCGGTCTTCGGCTCCGGGGCGGACCGCCGATGACGTACCAGGGCTTCCGGGGTACCGGAGTACGACTGACCGAGGAGCAACTGCCGCACCTGCAGGCGCACCGCACTGAGCTGCTCGGCGACTCACTGCCAGCGATCCACGCCTTCGACAAGGCACACGCGGTCATGCTCACCGAGCGCGGGTTGCTCGAGCCGGCGGCCGGGCGAGCCATCCTCACCGCGCTGCGGGGCATGGAGGCCGAGGCCGACGGAGTCGCCGCGGCGCGCATCGAAGCCGGCGGTGGCATGCACTCCGGCGAGCAGTACCTGATCCGTGCGATCGGCGCCGACCTCGGCGGGCGGCTGCACCTCGGTCGCAGCTCCGGCGACCTGATCGAGGTGGCCCGCCGGATGACGATCCGCTGGCACCTGCACGCGATGCTGCCGGCTTTGGCCGACCTGCGCGCCGTGCTGCTCGGCCTCGCCGACACGTACCGGGAGGCGGTGATGCCCGGCTACACCCACGGCCAGCACGCCCAGCCGACCACCTTCGCGCACTGGGCCACCATGTTCGAGCGCGCCTTCGCCCGCGACACCGAGCGGCTGCTCAGCCTGCACGGCCGGCTCAACCTCTCACCGGCCGGCGCGGCCATCCTGACCGGCAGCGACCTGCCACTCGACCGGCACCGGGTCGCCGACCTGCTCGGCTTCGACGCCCCGCTGCCGCACACCATGGACGCGATCCTCAGCCACGACCTGGAGATGGAGGTGGCCGCCGTGCTGGCCACGGCCGGCGCCACGCTGGCCCGGCTCGCCGACGACCTCTACCTCTGGTCCACCTCCGAATTCGGGTACGTCGAGCTGCCCGACAGGTTCTGCGGCACCAGCAGCATCATGCCGCAGAAGAAGAACCCCGACGCGCTGGAGGACGTCAAGTCGGTGGCCACCCAGGCGCTCGCGGCGCTGATCGGCGTGATCACCGCCGAACGTGGTCCGACCGGCTTCCCGATCATGGAGCGGCGCTACTCGCAGCAGGCGATCTGGTCCATGTGCGCGGCGATCACCGCCAAGGTCGGTGACACCACCCAGATCCTCACCGACCTTCGACTCGACGAGCCGCGCATGGCCGCCCGAGCCGGCGCCCACTGGGCCCAGGTCACCGACGTCGCGTCTGCCCTCGTCCGCTACACCGGCCTGGACTGGCGGCACGCCCACCAGGTCGTCGGTGTGTTCGTCCGGCTCGGCGTCGAACGTGGACTCGCCGCTCCCGCGGCGACGCTCGCTCTGCTCGACGAGGCCGCCGGGCAACTTCTCAATCGACCCAGCGGACTCACCGCGGAGCAGTTCGCCGACGCCATGGACGCCCGCGCCTTCGTCGCTCGGCGCACCTTGTACGGCGGACCGGCCCCGGACGCCGTACGCCGGGAGAACGCCGAGTTCGCCGACCGGCTCGCGGCCGACCGCACCCGGATCGACGGGCTGCGCCGCCAGGTCAGCGGTGCCGAGGTGGCCCTGGAAACCGCGATCGACACGATCCTCGCCACCGGCGGGACCCAGCACCGAGGGGACTGAGGCCAGATGAGCGCGACTGCGGTCACCCCGACCACGGCACCGACTGCCGCCGCGGCTACCCGCCAGGCCACCCGGCGGGAGTACCTGATGTGCCCGCCGACCTACTTCGACGTCGTGTACGCGATCAACCCGTGGATGGACCCCGGCGTGTCCGTGGACCGAGACCTCGCCCAGCGGCAGTGGGCCGAGCTACGCGACACGTATCGCCGGCTCGGACATACCGTGCAGCTGGCCGACCCGCAGCCCGGGCTGGTCGACATGGTCTTCGCCGCCAACTGCGCCCTGGTCGTCGACGGAAAGATCTACGGTGCCCGGTTCCGCGAGCCGGTACGGCAACCCGAAGCGCCCGCCTACCGAGCCTGGTTCGCCGCCGCAGGGTTCGGCGGTGTTCTCCTGCCGCGCTACGTCAACGAGGGGGAGGGAGACTTCGCCGTGGTCCGCGACATCGTCCTCGCCGGGGCGGGCTTCCGCACCGAACCAGCCGCCCATGGCGAGGCGCAGGAGTTCCTCGGCCGGCCGGTCGTCTCACTGCGGCTGGCCGACCCGCGCTTCTACCACCTCGACACCGCCCTGTTCGTTCTGGACGACGACACCATCGCCTACTATCCGCCAGCGTTCACCCTGGGCAGCCAGCGGACGCTGGCCCGGCTCTTCCCGAACGCGATCGTGGCCAGCGAAGCCGACGCCCTCGTTCTGGGCCTCAACTCGGTGTCCGACGGCGCGAACGTCGTGGTCGCCCAAGCCGCGACCGGCCTCATCGACCAGCTCGCCGCACGCGGCTACCAGCCGGTGCCGGTCGGCCTCTCCGAGTTGGCGAAGGCCGGAGGCGGTGCCAAGTGCTGCACCCTGGAGATCCGCCGATGAACCGTACTGCCGCTGCCATCAAGATCGAGCAGGATGTGCTCGCCCACAATTACCACCCGCTGTCGGTGGTGGTCGAGCGCGCCGAAGGTTCCTGGATCACGGACGTGGACGGGAAGCGGTACCTCGACTGCCTCGCCGGCTACTCCGCACTGAACTTCGGCCACGGGCATCCGGCGCTGCTCGCCGCTGCCCGGGCTCAACTCGAGCGGGCCACCCTGACCAGCCGCGCCTTCCACAACGATCGGCTCGGTCCGTTCGCCGCCAAACTCGCCGACCTCTGCGGCATGCATCTGGTGCTGCCAATGAACACCGGCGCCGAGGCCGTCGAGACCGGCATCAAGGTCGCCCGGCGGTGGGCGTACCAGGTCAAGGGCGTGCCCGCCGACGACGCCGAGATCGTCGTGGCGGCGGGCAACTTCCACGGCCGGACCACCACTGTCGTCAGCTTTTCCACCGACCAGCAGGCCCGAACCGGTTTCGGCCCGTTCACCCCCGGCTTCACCGTGGTTCCCTATGACGACCTCGACGCCCTCGATGCGGCCGTGGGTGAACGGACCGCCGCGGTACTCGTCGAACCGATCCAGGGCGAGGCCGGCGTCGTCGTGCCGTCCGACGGCTACCTCGCCGGCATCCGGCGGATCTGCGACGACCGTCGCGCCCTGTTCGTCGCCGACGAGATCCAGTCCGGACTGGGCCGGGTCGGCGCGACGTTCGCCTGCGAACTCGCCGGCGTACGCCCCGACATCTACCTGCTCGGAAAGGCGCTCGGCGGCGGCGTCGTCCCCGTCTCCGCGGTGGTGTCCAGCCGCGACGTGCTCGGGCTGATCCGGCCCGGTGAACACGGCAGCACCTTCGGTGGCAATCCGCTGGCCGCGGCGGTGGGCTCGGCCGTCGTCGACCTGCTCGCCACCGGCAAGTACCAGGCCGCCGCCCGCCGGATCGGCGACGTGCTGCACCGCGGACTGCGGGACCTGATCGGTCACGGCGTCACCGCCGTACGCGGCGTCGGCGCCTGGGCCGGCGTCGACATCGACCCGGCGATCGGCAGCGGCCGGCAGATCTGTGACGCACTGGCCGAGCGTGGCGTACTGGTCAAGGACACCCATGGCAGCACCATCCGGTTCGCCCCTCCCCTGGTCACCACCGACGACGAGATCCGCTGGGCACTGGACCGACTGCGGGAGGTCCTCGCCGTTCGGCAAAGCACTGTCTAGCCGTAGGGACGGCTGATCCCGTGGCCTGCGGACCTGACCCGCGCTCGGCCGCGTCGCCTGGCCTACGACTTCGCGGTGGGCACCCTCATGGCCCGAGTCGGCCAGCTCGTCCCACACCGACCACAGACTGATGCAACAGGAGTAGAACACATGACAGATCTCCCGCCCGAGTCGCTTGTCGGCAAGACTGTCGCCGTCCTGGGTGGTACCGGACCGCAAGGCCGTGGCTTGGCCCGACGATTCGCAGCCGCCGGGCTGACGGTCGTCATCGGCAGCCGCGACCCAGAGCGGGCCGCCGACACCGCCACCGAGCTGGCTGGGGCGACGGGCGGCCTCGTGTCCGGCATGGACAACACCGGCGCGGCCGCTGCCGGGGACATCGTCGTGATCGCCGTTCCCTGGCAGGGGCACGCGGACCTGCTGAAAGGACTGGCGCCCAGCCTGGCTGGCAAGGTAGTGGTCGACTGCGTCAACCCGCTCGGCTTCGACAAGCAGGGTGCCTACGCGCTTGCCGTCGAGGAGGGATCAGCGGCCCAGCAGGCGCAGGCGCTACTGCCGAACAGCACCGTGGTCGGCGCATTCCACAACGTGAGCGCAGTCAAGCTCGACGACTCCGAGACCGCCTCGGTCGACACCGACGTCCTGGTGCTGGCAGACGTGCGGGAGGCGGCCGACCTGGTGCGGGATCTCGCCAGCTGCATCCCCGGCGTACGCGGCGTGTACGGGGGCCGACTGCGCAACGCACACCAGGTCGAGGCACTCACCGCCAATCTCATCAGCGTGAACCGCCGGTACAAGGCGCACGCAGGGATCCGGATCACCGACATCTGACACGCCCACTCCGAACTGACCATGATGGGGCCCACCGTGCCATGACCAACGCGTGGCTGATCGTCGTTCCAGCCAAACCGTTCCACCAAGCGGAGACCGCTGCCGCGAACCGCGCACAGACCAGTGCGGCCAACTGGCGCGGGCCATGCTGAGTGACGTCGTGCGGAGCCTTTCACAGGTAACCCAGGTCGGCTTGACAGCCACGCCCGCCGCCTAACTACCCGGCCTTGCGGCTAGGGCACGAATCGCCCCTACGTTGGCTGTATCACCAGGCTGTGGAGCGAGGGATCACCCGGGCGCCAACCGGCGACCCGTACCGCGACGTAGCGGGCTGCGCCAGTGAGCAGCGCCGAATCGCGCCCGGCGGGCAGCCGCACCGCATGGGTATAGGTGATCCCGTCGATGCTAGTCGCTACGTCTACGGTTGGTGAGCGATCGCCGGTCCAGTCCAGCTCGATACTCCCGAGCGCCTGCTGCTGGCCGAGGTCGACGACCATCCGCCCGTCCACCCCTGGCGTCCAAGCGGTGTCCGATTGGCCATCCACGGCCGCGCCGGGATCGGACATCCCCGGCGGCAGCGGACTGGTCGGGAAGGTGACTCGGCCGAGCGCCAGGTTGGTGAGCGGGTACGCCGGCGCCTCCGGCAGCACGATGTCACGTGGCTGGGTGTCAACGACCACGACCGTGTCGCCCGGTGCGGCCGGCGAGCTTACGCTCACCTGGCAGGTCGGGCCACTGAGCCGGAGGCGTTGCCCGTCGATCACCTCGGCGTGCAGGCCCACCGGCAGCTCGCCCTCGCCGACGGTCCGCATCGTGAACCGTGGCGCGAGCACCTCAGCGCTCGACGCCTTGAGGACGGCGGCGTAGTCGGTGCCTGTCGCGGTGATGGTCTGCGTCCCCGCGTACAGCTGGACGCTCGTCCGCGACTGCGGCAACGAGACGGTTGCGGTGGCGGCGGAGCCCGATAGGTTGAACAGGCTCAGCTGGCCCTCCGCGGTGCTGGCACGTACCGATGCCTGCGATGTTGTCGGTGCGGGCTGCGCGGCCACCGCCTGCGTCTGCCCGGGATCGAGCCGGGGGTAGCCCTCCACGAGCAGCGGTGCGGCGGGTCCGTCGGACAGGGTGATGACGTTGCCGGTGACGGTGATCGGATTGGCCGAGCCCCGCACCACCAGGCTGGCGCGGCCGTCGATATCGAGCCAACCGCCGGTGCTCGACAGGTTCGGCTGCGGATACGTGGCGATGTCGCGCCAGGTGACGCCGTCGTCGGAGACCTGCACGCGATAACGGCGCCCGGAGGCGGCTTCCCAGTAGATGACCACCCGATCGAACGTGCGGGGCCCGCCGAGGTCGACGGCGAGCCAACTGGCGGCGCGCGGCCGGTCAGCGCGGGACACCGCCCAGCGTGTGGTCATGGTGCCGTCGGTGGCGAGGGCGGCGCCGCGCCCCGTGTCAGCGGATGACGCGGTGGTGGGCTTACCGAGCGTCAGGTTCGGGCCGGCCGCGCCGTTGCGCACCTCGAATTCGAAGATCGAGTAGCCATAGGTCGGATGGGGTTCGACACCGAGCATCCGAACCCACTGCGCGGTCGTGGTGGGGAAGGTGACCGTGTCGACGCGGGCAACCCCCGGTGGTGGAGTCGCACCGCCCGAATCCTGCGACGCGACGGTGACCGTTCCTTCTGCGGCGGTGTAGGTCCGGCTGCCGTCCAGGCCGGGGACGCCGGGCATGGTGAGGTTGTAGACCTCGAGGTGCCCCTCCCCGGCCGCGACCCCACTCGTGGCATAGACGACCGAACCGCCGGGCAGCGTGGCAAACCCGGCCCAGCCGGTGTCGAAGCCGAGCACCGTCGCGCTGCCGTCGAACCCGTCGCGCAACGCGGTATACGGTGCGACGCTGCGCTTGCGAACGGTGCCTGCGGTGCTGGGCAGGAACATCGGGGTGGCACCGCTGATCAGGAACAACCAGTCGTCGTGGGCGGGCTGCCAGGCGAACTTGACATAGCCGGCTCTGCTGACCGCACCGGCCCAACTGTTCTTCGACTGGTGCGACAGGAGGCCGGGGCCGGCGCCGAAGTCGATGACGCCACTGGCCGCCGCGAACACGTCGTCCTTGCTGAGCGGGACAACCGGTTCGCCGCTGCGCGCCCGCCACTCGTGTAGCAGGTAGCTGATAGCCACCTCGGCCCGCGCCTCTGGTTCGTACTTCGGCTCTCCGGAGAACTTGGTGATGCGATACTGCGGCGGATACTGCTGGTAGGCCTCGAACCGGTCGGCCATCGCCGATTCCGCCCAGGCGGCGCTCCGGTCGCCGAGCACCTGGGCGAGGAACGCGAGCGGGATGACATCGCGGCCGTAGAGGTGTTCGCGGTCGTTCACCATCGGCATCAGCGGCTCGCCGGCGTCACTCATCACCGACAGGATGCTGCGCCACAGCCGATCACCGTTGGGTTGCGCTCGCATCACCTCGGGTATCGGCTGTCCGGCAATCATGAAATGTATGCAGTTGCGCGCAGAGGTCCGCCACAGCTCGCACTGGTAGTGCGGGCCGAACGAGCCATGGTTCTCGACCACGAACGTGTCGTACAGGTTCCGCGCGGTGTTCGCCGACACGGCGACACCGTCGATGATCGTCGGATTCGCGAGGTCGGCAACCGGAAGGCCGGTCTGGTTCCGGCTCCACTGGCCGAATCGGGTGCGCCAGGCCGCGGCGTCCGGAGCGTTCGGTGCCCAGGCGAGGCCGGGTGCGAGGGATTGCGCGTAGACGCCCATCTCCTCCAGCTTGGTATCGCCGATCCAGCCGCCGGCGAGCCCGTTCGTCGTCCATCCCGGCGACCGCGGGTCGTCGCCGGTGCCGAGGGACGCCGTGTACGTCGCCTGCAACTGGGCGAGCTGGTCCAGGTTGGCCCGGGTGGTCGCGTCGAGGTCGTTCCAGAGCAGCCGGCCGGCGAGTTGGAAGTACAGCTCGAATGTGCTGTCGAAGTAGAGGGTCTTGCCCCACTCGGTGCCACCGACCAGCCGGTTCGACGCGGCGAAGTGCGACAGCGTCGCCACGGTGTGCGCCTTCAGAGTCTCGGCGTCGATGCCCGCCAGCGCCTCGTCAAACGTGCCACGCGTCAGCACCAGCGCGTTGCCGAGAACCACGGCGAAGGAGAAGTTCGCGGTGCGGTAGTGCCCGGCGGCCTCGTCCCACTGCGTCTCAGCCCAGCGGGTATGCCGCAACAACACACGGTGGTAGGTCTGCGCCACCGCATCGTCAGCGAGGAGTTCCGGTTCCGGGCCGGACGGCGCGACCGACACGGCAGCGAGCGCACCGACAGTGGCAGCCATCTGAAGGAACCTGCGGCGGCTGACCCGAGGGTGGATGGGAAGCGAGCCTGACGCCGACGTCATAGGGCATTTTTGTGTGTATCCATCCGACGTGTCAAGGTCCGTCCTCACGCAACCGTGCCCTGGTCGCCCGCTACCACAGACCCCTGAAATGTCAGGCCACGCGGCGCTTGGGGCGTCGCTCACCTTTGTGACGCGCCGATCGACCTGGGCGCCGTAGTTCCTGCTGAACTCCACAATCCATTCGGTGAGCGCGGGCCCGGTGAGTCCAGCAGGAGCGAGGTAGTCCACCACGCCCTGTCGGTGGGCCTGGTAGGCACTCAGAGGCAGGCACTCATTGAGAAGAGCATGCTGGTCTGCTGGTTAAGTGGTACGGCGAGTGCGGAAACCGGAGCCCGCCGGGATGCGCACAAAAGGGGCAATGGGTGCCCGCCGGAGGGCGGAACAAAACCGGCCTACCGCCGGACGTTCGCCTATGCTCACTCGTATTTCCTACAACTGCCGAGCGGTGGAGAGGGGGAGCCATGTCGCACTGGACGGACTGGTTGGAACGGGGGTCCTGGTTGGCGGCGATAGCAGGTACGCTAGTCGCCGTCTTCGTGGCCGTGCAGGCGTCGAACACCTTTCGGATGAAGGCGACGCTGGATATGGCGAGGCCCTTTGTCCGCGCGTTGGCGCTCTCCCTGGACAAGCCAGAAATCCTGGCGGCATACGAATCCGAGTGTACGACCGCCGGGGACATCCTGCGCAAGAAGACGCGCCGCTGGCTCGTTGGGGCAGGATTGGCATTTGCCTTACTGGCAACGGGGGTCGGCGGGACCCAACTTCTCCCTAAGCTCCCTAAGCTTCATAATCGCACCGAGATACGATTCTCCGTCGGCGACGCGGCACAGCAGGAATGCGAGACCACGGGTCTCGACTGGGCAACGAGTACTACATGTACCAACCACTGGTTCCTTGACTCGTCGCGACAGAGGATTCAGGCACAGGCCACCCTCTCAGGTCCGGCACGCCAGAGAGATCTGAGCATCGTCGTTGATGGCTGCTCGGGCCGCGCGCAGGTCCGGTGGGAGCTTCTCGCTGATGGCGAAGCTCTCGGCAACGGCATGGCTGGTTCTGGGAGCCAGGAACAAGAACTGAACGTACCTAAGGGCAAGTCATCGCTCACCATTCGAGCCGAGCGGATCGATGATAATTCGTGCTCCGCAGAGCTCGTCGTCGAGGCCGTCCAGTGGCCCTAGGGCGCGCTTCGGAAGTGGGGCTCGAGCAGGGTTGATCACATGCTGTAGCGCAGAAGTAGGTTGGTCGTTATTTGTCTGCCTGACTAGCAGCCGTCGCGCTCGACCGGCCCGCGAGGGACCGATTCGCTCGGGCCCTGGCGGACATCGCCGCTGTCGACCCGTCCCGGCGGGCACACCAGCCCGGACGACCCGGAGATCACCGCCCGGTGCGCCCGCCGCAACATGTTTGAACAACCGGAAATTCTTACCGAGGAGCTGCGGAGGTTCGCTCGCTTGATCCGTTGACCCTGTGCCGTGCCACAACTGGTTCGCAGGGGTTGTGAACTGCGGCTTTGTCTGCCGCAGCACTGGTCACCGGCATCGGACGGCGGCAACGCCGCCACTCTCATCTGTCGGCCGCGTTCGCCTCCTGGGATGCCACGCTGCCGATGGCGTCGACGCGGCCCCACCGTCCAGGGATGTCGAGCAGTTCGATGCGACCGAACCGTTCGGGCAGTGCCGGCGCGACCACCAGATCATCGCCGTAGGGCTCGAGGCCGAGCAGCGTGCGTATCAGCAGCAGGGGCGCTGCGGTGGCCAGGGCCTGTGGGCTGTTCGCCGCGGGTTCCTGGACGGGGTGCCGGGTCAACTCGCGGTCGTAGCCGCCGAAGGCTTCCGGAAGTCGACCCTGGAAGTGCCGGGACGCGTCGATGATTCCCTCGGCGATCTGCCCGGCTTCCTGATGGAATCCGTAGCGGCGTAGCCCCCAGGCGATGAAGGCGTTGTCGAATGGCCAGACAGTGCCGACGTGGTAGCCGAGTGGGTTGTACTGCCCCTCCCCCAGCGCGAGGGTGCGTACGCCCCAGCCGGAGAAGAGGCGGGGGCCGAGCAGGTGTTCGGCGATCTTCGGTGCCCGGGATTCGTCGACGATGCCGCTCCACAGTAGGTGGCCGATGTTGGAGGAGAGGGCGTCGACCTGGCGGCCGTCGCCGTCGAGGGCGAGTGCGTAGTACTCGCCGTCGGAGACCCAGAAGTCGCGGTTGAAGCGTTCCTTGAGGTCGGCGGCTTCCCGTTCGAGGCGGTCGGCGTACGCGGGGTCGTGCCAGAACTCGCGGGCCAGCCTGGCGCCGCGGATCTTGGCGTCGTACGCGTAGCCCTGCAGCTCACAGGTCGCCCGGGGCAGGCTGGGCAGCCGCCCGTCCCGGAACGAGATGGCCGTCGGGGATTCCTTCCAGCACTGGTTCTCCAGCCCGGTCCGCTCGTTGCGGCGCTGGTACCAGACGTAGCCGTCGCCCATGATGTCGCCGTACTCGTCGATCCAGTGCAGCGCCGCGCGCGCCTCGTCCTCGAATTCGCGCACCACCGCGGCGTTCCCCGTCCACCGCTCGTACTCGTCGAGCAGGATGACGTAGAGCGGGGTGCTGTCGGCGGCGCCGAAGTAGGGCGATGTGGGATGTTCTTCAAACGCGGTCAGCTCGCCGTAGCGGAACTCGCGCAGGATCTTGCCCGGCTCCTCGTCGCGGAAGTCGTCGAGCACGCTGCCCTGGTCGATGCCGAGGATCCGCAGGGTGTTGACGGCCATGTCCGGTGTGAACGGCAGGACCTGCAGGCTGGTGAGGATGGGGTCGCGGCCGGTGAGGGTGGCGTTCCACGGCAGGCCCGCCGCGGGCAGCGGCTCGGCCGGTAGCGCCAGCGGCGAGAACCGCAGCGCGGCAAGGTCGACCAGACTGCGCTGGTAGGTCCGCTCCAGTGGCTTCCAGTCGCAGCGCAGCTGCGGAGCCTTGTCGAGCCACTGCCGCAGGTCGTGTTGGAGCCTTGCCGTGTCGCGTTGCTGGCGGGAGGGAGTCAGGTGTTCTCGCATGTCCTGACCGTCGGGATTCAGCAGCAGCCCCCGGACATGCAGCATGGTGGTCCACTGCCCGTGGGGTTCGATCCGGATGTGGTAGGTCAGCCCCTGTTCGTCGACCTGCGCCGGCTCGGTCGTGGAGATCAACGTCTCTAGCCGGAACTTCTCCCGCACGTAGCCGAGGTGCAGGCGACCGTTCTCGACGCGTTGGTAGAGCCGGCCGGCCGGCGTGCGTTCTTGTCTGACCATGAACAAGGAGCTGAAGTCAGAGCCAGCGTCCACCCGGACGGTGAACTCGGCCGGTCCCCCGGAATGGTTGAGCACTGTCAACCGCTCCTCGAAGCTGCCGGCCACCGCCCGTTCGCGGATCACCGAGACCTTGGCGTCGACGTAGTGTGTCGGGGCCCCGGGCACCAGGAAGAACCGCGCCTCGAAGTACGACGGGTCGTCCGTCGCCAGTGTGCTCACCCGTTCCCCGTTGATGGTCAGTCGCCACAGCGAGAGGAACCGGGTGTCGAATGAGAAGTAGCCGGTCGGGACGTGGGGCGTCGCCTCTATGTCGCCGCTGCCGTCGCTCAACACGAAGATGTTGCCGTCCAGGATTCTGACGAGATCGGTTTTCATCCCTGCCTCCCCCGGCCCCGGGCGGCGATCCGCGGGTGACGCGCGTTGGGCGGCGGCGCGAAGAGCCGCTCCAGCAAGCTGACGAGCCGGATTTGTCCTTTGAACGTTATGTCGTTCCTCAGCCACGCCGGGTGCGGTTTGGCTTCGCCGCGGACCATCCGGTCGAAGAAGGCGTCGTCGGAGCGGATGACGGTGTCGGCGGCGCGGTTCTGCTGTGACACCCGGACGACGCCGCCGCGGATCTCCACGAACCAGTGGTCGACCTCGTGGTCACGCTCGAGGTCGAACCGTATGGTGCCGTTCGTCTTCTTCAGCAGGCGTTCGTGGCCGTGTCGTTCGAGCGCCTCGAAGAACTTCCTGGTCGCCTCCGACATGGCACCACCCCCAAAGAAATCCGCCGGACCACGAGCAGCATCATTCGTATCAGGGTGGGTCGGCCTCACCCGGAACGGATGAACCTGGACTGCGGCCGCGAGCGGCGCGGGGAAATCACCCGATCCGGGTGATGCGGCAGGGCCTCGCTCCGGGTCAGGGTGGGTACGCGGCTCATCCGGGCTCGGCACGCAGCGGAGGGAGGCGGACATGTCGAATCCCACCACGAGCTTCTTCCAATCCCTCGCCCGTCGCGGGCACGAAACCCTCCTCGAGGACGCCACCGGGACCATACGGTTCGACCTCACCCACGAGCAGGGCGTCGACCGCTGGTTCGTGGCCATCGAACGGGGCCATATCAGCGTCTCTCGGGATGGAGGCAAGGCCGACTGTGTCTTCCATGGCAGCCGGGCGATCTTCGACCGGATCTTGGCTGGCCAGTCACAGATGTACCCGTCATGGCTGCGCAACGAAGTCACCACGGAGGGTGACCAACGGCTGGCCCGCCTCTTCGTTCGGCTCATGCCGGCGCCGCCCGAAGCCCATCACCCTCGGGATTTCGGCCGCGAACGGAGACGTGCGGCATGAGCGACGGCCTCGTCCGGCTGCTGGACGGCAACACGTTCGTCGTCAGTGAGGAGACGGGCGACATCGACGCGTCCCCCACCATCCCGACCGGGTTCTTCTCGTTCGACACCCGATTCCTGTCGAAATGGATCCTGTCCATCAACGACGAGCGGGTCAACGCGCTCACCGTCGAGGAGGTCGAGTACTTCGAGAGCCGCATGGTCGTCGTCCCGACCCTCCCCGCTCCACTCGTCGACATCGGTGTTTCGGCCATTCGCGACCGCTCCATCGGCGGCAGCTTCACGGAGCAACTGACCGTGATCAACCACGAACCCAAGCCCGTCGACCTGCGGATCCGGATCGACGTCGACAGCGACTTCGCCGACCTCTTCGAGATCAAGGACGTGCGGAACAAGCGCGGGACGTACTACACCCAGGTCGACGGCGGGCGCCTACGTCTCGGCTACCAGCGGGAAGGGTTCTGCCGGGAAACCCTGGTCTCGTCCACCGTGCCGGCCCGAGTCGACGAACAGGGGCTGACATACCGCGTTCGACTCGAACCGCACGGTCAATGGACCACCAACCTGCACGTGCAGGCGCTGGGCCTGGGCGGGCGCGACCTTCGGGAGAGCCTGGAGGGCAGACCCGGTCGATCCCGAGCGCAGATCCGGCAGGACCTGGCCGACTGGCTCGCGCAGGCACCCCGCCTCACCTGCGACTCCCCCACGTTGGGAATGACCTACCGACGCAGCCTGGCCGACCTCTCCGCGCTGCTTTACGCACCGCTGACCGGCGGCGGGCACGCCATCCCCGCCGCCGGCCTACCATGGTTCATGGCGATCTTCGGCCGGGACAGCATCCTCACCAGCATCCAGGCACTGCCGTTCGCGCCCGACCTCGCCGCCACGACGCTACACCAGCTCATCGTGCGACAGGGGGCCGTCCTGCACGACTTCCGCGAGGAGGAGCCCGGGAAGATCCTCCACGAGCTGCGGTACGGGGAGACGACCGCATTCGAGGAGCAGCCACACTCGCCGTACTACGGTAGCGCCGACTCCACTCCTCTCTTCGTCATCCTGCTCGACGAGTACGAGCGGTGGACCGGCGACGCCACCCTGGTCCGGTCTCTCGAACGTGCCGGGAGAGCCGCCCTGCACTGGATCGACGAGTACGGCGACATCATGGGCGACGGCTACGTCTGGTACCAGCGCCGCAACGAGCGGACCGGGCTGGATAACCAGTGCTGGAAGGACTCCTGGGACTCCATCTCGTTCCGGGACGGGCGGCTGCCCAGCCTGCCCCGGGCGACCTGTGAGCTGCAGGGCTACGCGTACGACGCCAAGATCCGCGGCGCCAGGCTGGCCCGCGAGTTCTGGCACGACCCCGCGTACGCCGACCGCCTCGAACGGGAAGCCGCCGACCTCAAGGAACGCTTCAACCGCGACTTCTGGGTCTCCGACGGCGAGTACTACGCACTCGCCCTCGACGGCGACGGCCGCCAGGTCGACGCCCTCTCCTCCAACATCGGCCACCTACTGTGGAGCGGCATCGTCGACGAATCCCGGGCACCGAAGATCGCCGAACACCTGCTCGGCCCCCGCCTCTTCTCCGGCTGGGGCGTACGCACCCTCGCGCTGGGGGAGGGACGCTACAACCCGATCGGCTACCACGTCGGCACCGTGTGGCCGTTCGACAACTCCTTCATCGCCTGGGGGCTGCGCCGCTACGGATTCCACCAGGAAGCCGGGCAGATCGCCGAGGGAATCATCGACGCCGCGGAACACTTCGACGGGCGGCTCCCCGAGGCGTTCGGCGGATACGAGCGGACGCTGACCAGATATCCCGTGCTGTACCCCACGGCGTGCAGCCCACAGGCGTGGTCCACGGGAACTCCCCTGTTGCTGCTGCGGACCATGCTCGGCATGGAGCCACGCGGCGAGCACCTGGTGGCCAGACCGGCCGTGCCCCCGGGCATGGGCCGGATCGAACTGCTCGACATCCCCGGGCGGTGGGGCAGGGCGGGTGCCCTCGGACGCGCCCACCCGGAGCGACGCTGACCCGGGCTCGGGTCTGAGACGTAACCGGCGTCCGGGGTGTACACGCCATCGAGCGAGTGTTCTGCGTCCTTCACGCGGCGCCCAGCCCGCGCAAGCTCAAGGGCGATCGACGAACCGATCACACCTGCCCCGATCACGACCACATCGGTACTCGCATGTCGTCCTCTCTCATAGCGCACGGCAGGTCCTGAGGTAGCTGAGGAACGAGGCCTGCAGGCCGGTCACGTGCGTTTCGCGCAGGACCGCGCTGGTGACGGCTCCGCCGCGGGCGGTCAGGCGGTGCAGGACGGTGGCCGTGTTCTTCGCGAGGGTCTGGTAGACGGCCAGGTCTCCGAGAAGCTCTCGGTCGTTTACGGTCAGGTGAAGCTTGGCGGTAGGCAGGTTGTCGCCCATCTTTTCGAGCTGGGCGAAGACCTGACTGTCTTCACTGGCAACGCCGGGACTGCCTGCTCCGATGCTCTCGAAGAGCGTATTGCCGGTGAGCCAGGCATAGAGACTGAAGAGTCCGCCGTAGGAGTAGCCGAAGAGGCCGTGACCGCTCATGGCTGTGCCGTAGTCGTGTTCGATCCGCGGGTGCAGTTCCGCAGTAAGGAAGCTCAGGAACGCGTCGGCGCGGGAGGCGCGTAGCTCGGCGAGATAGGCATCGGCTTCCTCGCGTGTCATCGCGCCCATTTGGAGTGCCATTTCCACGGCATCGACGAATTCCTTGGCGATGGGCTCGCCGGGTGGCACGAGGTCTCTGTTGCGCAGCCGTTCCCAGTGCCGGGCTTCCTCGCCCGCGTAGCCGACGCTGACTTGGATGTAGGGCTGGATCCGCTGCATGGGGTCCCGCTGGGTGACGATGAGCGGAGCCGTCATGCCCACGGCCCAGTTGCCGTCGAGCACGTACACGACAGGCGCTCGCGTCGTGGCGGGGTCGTAGCCCGGTGGCGTGGTGACCCAGACGCCGTAGTCGTGCCCTCCGCTGGAACGCGTCTCGAAATAGTCTGTGTCGGCGAGGCAGCCCTGCCACATGGCGCTCATCGCAGGTCCTTCACAACGCGTCCGGCCTGGACGACGACGATGGCGTTGGACGGGTCGGCGAAAACCGTCGGATCTTCGAGCGGGTCGCCCTTCCAGAGCACAAGGTCTGCTTGCATGCCGGGAGCGATGCCCCCCACCTCGCTGGACAGGCCGAGGATCTCGGCATTGGTCTTCGTGGCCGCCACGAGAGCTTCCATCGGTGTCTCAAGTTCCGCGCGCAATCTGAGCTCCTCGCCTCGACGGTTCTGAGCCGGACCGATGAGATCGGAACCCAGCCCGATCCGCACTCCGGCCTCCTTGGCGACAGCGAGCGCCTCGGTCATCCGCTCACGAACACCCATCACACGATCGCGGGTCGATTCGTCGAGGCCCGCTCCAGCGGTGTCGTGCAGCAGTTGCTCGACGACGGCGAACGTGGGCACGAGGGCGACCTCGCGAGCGTCGATCAGGCCGGGCGTCATCGTCAGCCCCTCGGCATCGAGGTGCTCGCCGTGTGCGCTGGAGGCACCAAGCCGGGCGATATGCCCGTCTTCGATGCTGACGTCGACGTTGACGGGGTCGCGACCCGACCCGTCGACGACCGCCGCGCCGACTACCTGAAAACTTCCCACCAGTCGTCCCCTCCGTCGTTGCGAGCCGACTGAGACCATGCGTGAAGCACCACGACACCGCAGTCGTTCTTTTCCAATGGATAAACTGTGGGAGTGATCCTGTCAAGCACGGAACGCAAAGGCGACGCACGCGAGCGTCTCTTGGCCCGGCTTCTCGACGCCTACGAGGAGGCGCTTCCCTCACCGGAGGTGTCGCTCCGTGAGATCGCCGCCAGGACCCAGACCAGCCACGCCCTCCTGCGGTACCACTTCGGGTCGCTCTCGGGTGTCTTGGCGGCCATGCTCAAGGCACAGCGATCTCGTGACAACGAGGCGCTTTTCGAGGCCGCCCAGCAAGGCAGCTTCGACGACCTCGTCGTGGCGATCTGGCGGGCCTACACTCGGCCGGAGCAGCTGTCGCGGGTCCGTGGCTTCTTCCACGTCGTAGGACTGGCCGCGCACAGCCCGGAGGACTTTCGTGAGTTCATCGACTCGCTCGATGACCTGACCAAGATGCTGGCCTCGCTGGCGGAACGCGAAGGGCTCGACGCCAAGGAAGCGCTGACTTTGGCCACCGTCACCATTGCCGCGATGCGTGGCCTGCTCTTGCAGGAGGTTCTGACACCAACAGCCCACTCCGAGGACGCGGTGACCTTGATCCTGCACCTGAAAGACGGTCGGGCAACCAGATAGTAGCCTTCCGTTACGGCGAGGAGCGTCGATGCCGAGTGCTCGACAAATAGATCATCTCCGCCATGATCGCGTTATGTGCGCAACTGCAACTGGCGGGGGGAGGCAGGTGCAGGCCCCGCCGGGGCTACCCCGCCCGGAGGGTGAGCAGGGTGATCTCGCTCGGTGCGAAGATGCGAAATGGCGGACCCCAGAAACCGGTCCCCCGACTCGTGTAGAGCTGGGTCCGGCCGTGCCGGCTGAGGCCCTGCACGACCGGCTGGTCGAGCCGGACCAGGTAGTGGAACGGCCACATCTGGCCGCCGTGGGTGTGCCCGGACAGCTGCAGGTCGACGCCGGCCGCCACCGCGTCGCCGATCTGCTTGGGCTGGTGAGCCAGCAGCAGCACGGGCAGCCGCGAGTCGGTGCCGGCGAGCGCTGCGGCGTGGTCGGCCCGGTGACCGGCCACACCGGACGAGGCGGCGGTCACGTCGTCCACCCCGGCGACGACGAGCCGGGCGCCGTCCCGCTCCACCACGAGGTGCCGGTTGTGCAGCGGCTCCCAGCCGAGGTCCCGCATGTGCTCGACCCAGCCCTGCGCCTCGCCGTAGTACTCGTGGTTGCCCGTCACATAGACCCGGGCCAGCCGGGCCCGGACGGCGCCCAGCGGCGCGGCCTGCGCCCGGCGCTGGTCGACCGTACCGTCGGCGATGTCGCCGGTGTGGCAGACGATGTCGGCGGCCAACCCGTTGACCACCTCGATGGTCCGGGCGGACCAGCGGGTCCGCTCGATCGGGCCGTAGTGGGTGTCCGTCAGCAGCACCACCCGGACCCCGTCGAGACCGGCGCCGAGCCGGTCGACGGTGACGTCCACCCGCCGGACCCGGGGCACCCGCATCGCCTCGGCGTACCCCCAGACGGCCAGGACGACCGAGACGACCGCCGCACCGACCGCCACAGCCCGGGACCGCAGCGGATCGGCGACACCCGCGGCGGCCAGCGGAAGCCGGGCCACGTTGCCGAGCAGCGCCCAGACGAACAGGATCCAGACCAGGCCGAGGAGCGTGTCCCCGGCGCGGGCCGCCGCGTCCAGCCGCCGGCGGCCGTGCCCGAGATACATCAGGACGGGGAACGCGACAAGCGCGACGACGAACACTGCCGTGCCGGCGGCCACCACCGGCGCCCGCGGGGTAGCGGGGGCCGAGCTCGGCGAGGCGTTCACCCCGCGTCGACGCGGCCCTGACGAGGTCCGGGCGGGGTGCCCGACGCGGGCTTCATGACAAGCGCGGCAACGATCACCTCAGCCGCCCGTCCCACCGGGGTCGATGATCGCCCTGAGGCCGAGGGCGTACAGATCAGCGGGGACACCCTCGGGGTCGATGAGGTGCTGGAGGGCGACACCGACGTCCAGCGCGGCCATCAGGGCCGCCAGTTGCCCGGCCGGAATCGGCGAGTCGCCACCGATCCGCTCGGCGATCCGCTCGGCGTTGTGTTCGCGTACGGCCCGGAGCCACTGCGCCATGGCCTCACGGGCCGCCGGGGTTCGCATGCTGTGCAGCCAGAACTCGACGAGTGCCATGGCGAACCTGCGAGTCTCCGGCAGGGAGATGACGGACTCGTAGATGTCGGCCGGCCAGTCGACCGCGGAGGAAACGCCAGGGTCGACGGCGGGGCCGGCATCGGCGATCTGATCCTCGGCGTAACGGCGTTCGAGGATCGCCGCCAACAGACCGTTCTTCCCGTCGAAGTTGGCGTAGATCGCACCCTTGGTCAGCCCTGCCTCAGCCGCCACCTCCTCGAGTGAGGTCTGGTGGATCCCCCGCTCGGCGAACAGCGTCTCCGCTGCGTCGAGCAGGCGCTGGCGGGTCCGCTGCTGTTGTTGCGCCCGGGTCAGTCGCTCACCCATGCCGCGATCCTCGCACACCACCACGGTGCTTGACATCCCCGACGGTATCCAGATACTCAACGGTATGCATAAATCGGCCGGCGTCCAGGGGGCCTGATGTTGCTCCAGATCGATCACTTGACCAAGGTCTACCCGCGTGGGGTGCGCGCCAACGACGACCTCTCACTACAGGTGGGCGAAGGAGAGGTGCTCGGCCTGCTCGGGCACAACGGAGCCGGGAAGACAACCCTGCTCAACCAGGTAGCCGGCCTGGTCCAGCCGACACAGGGCACGATCAGGCTCGACGGCCGCGACCCCGTGGCCGACCCGGCGTACGCGCGACGCGCCTGCTCCCTGCAGCTACAGGCTCAGGCGCCGCTGACCGGGGTCACCCCGAGGCAGGCCATCGAGATCCTCGGCCGGATCCGCGGCGGCAGCCGCCAGCGGGTACGCGAACGCACCGAGCAGTTGCTCGCCGCCCTCGACATCGAGGAGTGGGCCAACACGCCGGGTGAGAAGCTGTCCGGCGGCATCCGCCGGCTGACCGCGTTCTGCATGGCGGTGGTCGAGCCGGGTCGTCTGGTCATGCTCGACGAGCCCACCAACGACGTCGACCCGGTGCGCCGCCGGTTGATGTGGCAGCAGGTCCGCAAGCTCGCCACCGACGGCTGCGCCGTCATCATCGTCACGCACAACGTGACCGAGGCCGAGCGCAGCGTCGACCGCATCGTCGTGCTCGACCACGGGCACGTCGCCGCCACCGGCACGCCGGCCGAACTGCGCCGGCAGGCCTCCAGCGATCTCCGGCTGGAGCTGACGCTGACGCCGGGCGTCGTCTCGCCCGAACCGCCGTCCTGGGCCGGCCTCGCGAACGTGACCGACCAGCGCATGGTCATCTCCATCGCCTCGGCCGACGCCCCGCAGGCGATCGCGTGGGCGCAACAGCTCCACGCCACCGAGGCCATCGCGCAGTTCGTTCTGAACCCGATCAGCCTCGAAGACATCTACGTCGGGCTGACCAACACCTCCGAGGAGGACCACGATGCGGTGGCTGCGTAGCTACCTGCTGCTCCTGCGCTGGCACGCGATCCGGCTCAAGTTCATGCTCCCGCTGATGCTCATCATCCAGACGCTGCTGGCGGTCGGCATCGTGGTCGGCTTCTCCTTCCTCATGCCCACGGTCGGCAAGGGCACGGCCCTGTACCTGGCGACGGGGGCTCCCACCCTCGGCCTGATCACCGTCGGCATGGTGCTCGCCCCTCAATTGATCGCGCAGAGCAAGACAGAGGGAACGTTCGAGTACAACCGCACGCTTCCGGTGCCCCGGACGGCGATCCTGGCCGCGGACGTCACCACCTGGCTCCTGACGTCCCTGCCCGGCCTGGCCCTGGCCCTGCTCACCGCCACGCTGCGGTTCGACCTCGACCTCAACGTCAGCCCACTCGTCGTTCCGGCGATCCTGCTCGTCGCGCTGACCGCCACCGGCCTCGGCTACGCCGTCGCCTACGCGGTGCCGCCCGCCGTCGCCAGCCTGATATCTCAGGTGATCGTCTTCATCGCCCTGATGTTCTCCCCGATCAACTTCCCGGCCGACCGGTTGCCGGGCTGGCTCCAGGCCGTGCACGAGGTGCTGCCCTTCCAGTACATGGCCGACGCGGTGCGCGACACCCTCGCCACCGGCGCGGACGGAGTCAGGGCGCTTCCGTTCACCGTTCTCGCCGTCTGGTGCGTGGCCGGTCTGGCGCTCACGCTGCGGGTCATGACCCGCAGAAGCTGAGCCCCGTGCGAGGAGCCGGGCTTGGGTGGTGGGGTGCATGGGCGTCCTGGCGGGCGCCGCACCCCCTCACTCACACCTCTTCGAGCAGGCCCTGCCTGATGGCCATCGCCGCGGCCAACGTACGGTTCGAGCAGTTCAGCTTCGTCAGAATGCTCGCCACCAGACGCTTCACCCCATGCTGACTGATCAGCATCCGACGAGCGATCTGCTTGTTACTCAACCCCTCGGCCAGCAACACCAACGTCTCACGCTCCCGCGGCGTCAACCGCACCACATCATGCCGCTCCCGCGCCACCGCACCACGAGCCCGCTCCAACAACCGATTCGCCAGAACACCCGGCATAGGCACCTCACCAACGACCATCCGGTCCAATGCCTGCGCCAACGCATCCTTCGTCACATCATCCTGAATCAGAAAACCGTTACTCGGAAGACGCATCACAGTGTCGAGACACGCCGCACCACGGCCGATCAGAAGCAGAATCTTCGCACCCTGACCCCGCGCCGCCTCCACGACCCCGTCCAGACTTTCCGCACCAAGGTCGTCACACGCCACGATCAGTAAGTCGAAGAGGCGGTCGCAGGGCACACGATCTGGGTGCGCCGCCACAATCGCATTGACCTTGATCGGTGCCTCTAGTGAGGCGAGCATGTTGGCGAGGCCACGACGCCGCAGCTCGTTGTCAGCGACAACGAGCACGGTGTGGCCGCGTTCGCCCTGCTCAAACGGGTTATCTGATTGATCCACGTCGATCGGTCCCTTCGCCGCGGCACCCGTGAGGAAAGAGGTGTTTCTTGCCTGTGACAGGGTACGCCAAGAATCCACAAGGGATCAATTCCCATGCGAGTAGATTCCCAGGCGGCCGGATTGGCCGGTGATGCCGGCCGGCACCGCCGCAGCTCCTGAATAGCGAGGTCGGGCCGGGTCCGGGAGCCGACAGCTGGAGCCGCCGGAGACAATGGCACCGAAGGCGCCGGCGGACGGCGCATGCGGGAAAGTCGCGGTACCCGGAAGGTAGCGCGCGCCCACGGCCATCTGCCGGGGCACCGGCCAACGCCGGCCAACTCCGGCCGCGCCGAGCCCCGGTTCGGGGCGCGCCTTACCCACGCCGCCATCTGTGATCTTGCCTATACTGGATCGATGGCCGAGAAACCGCCTGCCCCGGGTTCGACGAGCCGAGAGGTCGTGATCTCGCTGCCGTTCACGGGCTTGTGGTTGGCGCGCAACAGCCCGGCCCGGCGGGTGCCGAGTCACGGGAGCGACCTGCTGGGCGAGCGCTACGCCATCGACTTCATCGGCGTGGACGAGCACCGCCGGACCGCGGACCGCCGCGACTGGCGGACCTTCCTCGCCACCGAACCGCCGGAGCGGTTCTACGCCTTCGGCCGCCCGCTCCTGGCCCCGGCCGACGGCACCGTCGTCGACGTACACGACGGCGAGATCGATCATGCCGGTCGGCGGTCGCAGCTGAGCCTTGTTCCCTATGCGTTGGGCCAGATGGGGCGGCTCCGGCAGGGAGTAGGCGCGGTTGCCGGCAACTATCTGATCATTGCCCTGCGCGACAGCGACGCGTTCCTTGCCCTCGCACACCTGCGGGCCGGCTCGGTTCGGGTAGCGGTCGGCGACACGGTGACGACGGGGCAACCGGTCGCGGACTGCGGCAACTCCGGCAACTCGACCCAGCCCCACGTGCACGTGCAGGTCATGGACAGCGCGGACCTGTCCGTTGCCCGGGGCGTCCCGATGGCCTTCCGCCGTTTCCGGGAACGGCCCCACGGCACCCGACAGTTCCAGATCAGGGAGTCCGGCATTCCGGCCGAGGAGGCGGTGGTCGAACCGCTGCCGTTCTGACGCCGGAGACCGATCGCTCCCCCGCGCGCCGTGGCACCCGGCGGTCCGGGCGCCACGGCGGGGGAATCACCGGGGCGCTCTGGAGCTGCCCCGTTCCGGCTACCGCCGGCAGTTACGCCGCCTGTGCCCCCTCGGGTTTGAGGTGGCCGGTGCCGCTGAGCGACGCCAGATCGATGTCAGCGACACACCGTACCTGCACGTAGTCCAGGGTGAGGGTGCCTTCGATGTGAGCGCTGCCGCGGCCGGTCGTGAAGTCGGCGTTCCTGAGGTCGGTCGCCGCCTTGTCGACGCGGACGCCCAGATCGGTTCCCCCGGTCGTGTCCGGGAACTTGATGAAGACGTACCCGATCTCCGTGGCACGCTTCTGGAGCTCGTCCAGGGAGGGGTCGGGTCCGCCGACCAGGACGCTCTGGTTCTCCACGGAGAGGCGCTGGATGAGGTCGTTCACGGGAAAATCCTCCATATCTGCCACTGAGCGGCCCGTACTAATTCCTTGGGTTCGGCAGGAACGTCATCCGCGGCACGCTGCCGCTTCCCTGGCCACCAACTGCGCTCTCCGAACCTCACGGCGATGGCCGGCACGAGGAGAGTGCGGATCACGAAGGTGTCCAGCAGTAGGCCCACGACGATGGCGAAGCCCATCTCGAGGTACGACTTGATCCCGGAGAACAGCAGTGGCGTGAACGTGCCGGCCAGGATGATGCCACACGAGGTGATGACGGAACCGGTGCCGGCGAGTCCCTTCCTGACGGCCTCCCCGGCCGACCGCCCGTGTGTCCGGTACTCCTCCTTCACGCGCGTCATCAGGAAGATGCTGTAGTCGATACCGAGGGCCACCAGGATGACGAAGGCGGCCACCGGGGCCTTGAAAGGCCTCCAGGCTCGATTGCGAGCGTGCTTCCTGCTGGCTGCCGTTCGCTTCTTCCTGCAGATTGGGGGCGACCTGTACGAGGACCGCCGCGAGGACGAGCCACAGGACCACAGACAGCCAGCGACCGGCAATGATCGCTCTGCTAGCCCTCGAGAACACTTCTTCTCTTTCCTGTCTCGTTCGCCGGGCGTTCGTCCCCGGGCGGTCCTCCACAGTTCACTGCCCCACTGCGCGGCCTAGGCCCCCGGCGCCGACTCCTCCATCTTCTTGCGGAGGCTCAGCGGACGCATGTCGGTCCAGACTTCCTTGACATAGGCCAGGCACTCTTCCTTGCTGCCGGAGACCCCGGTGTCCTTCCACCCGGAGGGAACGTCCAGGAAATCGGGCCAGAGGGAGTACTGCTCCTCGTGGTTGACAAGGACCTTAACGCGGGCGTCATCCATGTGATCTCATTTCCTATCTGTGCGTCGGATGCTTTCCTCGGACGAGAAATCAGCTTGCCGGAGCGACGGCGACCCGCCTCTGACCGGCCTCCCCGGGGACGAAGAGCCAGGGCGCCTCGCGGCGCCGCCGGTCCTCGTAGGCGAGGATTTCGCTCCTGCGGGAGAGCGTCCAGTCGATACTGTCGAGCCCTTCCAGGAGGGCTTCCTTCTTGAACCCGTCCACGTCGAAACGGAATGCCCGCCCGTCGGGCATGGTGACGGTCTGGTCCGGAAGGTCGATCCGCAGCCGGCACTGTTCCTGGCCGGTGACGGTCGCCAGGACGTCCTCCACCGTCGACGCGTCCAGGACCACCGGGAGGATGCTGCTGTTGAAGCAGTTGTTGTAGAAGATGTCCGCGAGGCTGGGCGCGATGATGCACCGGAAGCCGTACTCACGAAGGGCCCACGGGGCATGCTCACGCGAGGAGCCGCAGCCGAAGTTGGGGCCGGCGACCAGAACAGTCGCGCCCGCGTAGGCCGGCTGGTTCAGCTCGAAGTCAGGGTTCGGCGCCTTACCGTCACCGAGATAGCGCCAGTTGGCGAAGAGCGCGTCGGCGAAGCCTGTGCGACGGATCGTCTTCAGGAAACGCGCCGGCACGATGTCATCGGTGTTGACGTTGGACCGCGCCAGCGGCGCGGCCACCCCGAGGTGGGTGATGAACTTCTCCATGAAGAGCCTTCGCCTTTCTACAGGTTCCGAACGTCGACAAAGTGCCCGGCGACGGCCGCGGCGGCAGCCATGATCGGGCTGACGAGATGCGTACGTCCGCCGCGTCCCTGGCGGCCCTCGAAGTTCCGGTTGCTCGTCGAGGCGCACCGCTCGCCGGCGGAGAGGCGATCGCCGTTCATGGCGATGCACATGCTGCATCCCGCCTCGCGCCACTCGAAGCCGGCCTCGCGGAAGATCTTGGCCAGCCCCTCCTCTTCGGCCTGCCGGCTGACCTGCATCGAGCCGGGTACGACGATCGCGCGTACGTGCGGAGCGACGTGCCGCCCCTCGACGTAGCCGGCGGCCTCCCGCAGGTCCTCGAGTCGTGAGTTGGTGCATGAACCGATGAAGACCGTCTGGATGTCGATGTCCTGGATCTTCTGGCCCGGCGTCAGCCCCATGTACTCCAGAGCCCGCTCGTAGGCCTGGCGGGTGACGCTGTCGCTCTCCGCGGCCGGGTCGGGCACCGTGCCGGTGATGTCGGCGACCATGCCCGGGTCCGTGCCCCAGGCGACCTGCGGGACGAGGTCGTCGACGTCGATGTCGAGGACGGCGTCGAACTGGGCGCCGGGGTCGCTGGCAAGCTCCCGCCAGTTGGCCGCCGCCAGGTCGAAGAGCTCGCCCTGCGGGGCGTACGGGCGGCCCTTGACGTACTCGATCGTGACCTCGTCGGGGGCGACCATGCCGGCACGCGCGCCGGCCTCGATCGCCATGTTGCACAGCGTCATGCGCCCTTCGATGGAGAGCGATCGGATGGCGGAGCCGCTGAACTCGATGACGTGGTTGGAGCCGACGTTCGTGCCGAACTTGCGGATGATCGCCAGCGCGACGTCCTTCGCGGTGACCCCGGGCGCGAGCGTCCCCTCGACCCGGATGTTCATCGTCTTCGGCTTCTGCTGCTGCAGGCACTGGGTTGCCAGCACATGCTCGACCTCGCTGGTGCCGATGCCGATGGCGAAGATTCCCAGGGCGCCGTGGGTGGAGGTGTGGGAGTCGCCGCAGACGACGGTCATGCCCGGAAGAGAGATGCCGAGTTCGGGGCCGATGACGTGGACGATGCCCTGGTACTCGTCCTTCATGTCGAAGAGGGTGACCCCGAAGTCGCGGGCGTTCTCCTCCATCGTCTCGATGCAGGTCACGCTCGCGGCGTCGACGACGTCGATCATCCGCCGACCGGGGACGGTGGGCACGTTGTGGTCGATCACGGCGATGGTGGCGTCGGTACGGTGAACCGGCAGCTTGCGGGCCCGCAGACCGGCGAAGGCCTGCGGCGATGTCGCCTCGTGTGTCAGATGGCGGTCGATATAGATGACGGGCACCTCACCGGGCTCGTCACGCACTACGTGGGCATCCCAGATCTTGTCGAACATCGTTCGTTGACTCATGGCGCCTCTCCAAGCCGCAGGATGTGTGTGGTTCCCTCGTGTTCCTCTGCTTCGCGAGCGGTTCACGACTTCGCGAACCAGGCCTCCAGTTCCTCGCCCTCCAGCTCGCGGCCCAGCCCCTTGACGTGGGAGAGGACCTCCTCGGCACGCTCGGCAGAGAGCTTCTCGGGGTCGCGGCCGCTCTCCAGCCAGGCGAGCTTCACCGAGCTCAGCCCGCTCCACTGGCTGACGCCCACCGAGTACGCCCCGCCGACGAAGGCGGGATCGATCGCCGAATACACGGTGCGGGCCATCGTGCGCAGCTTGTTCTCCAGCTCGAAGTCCTGCGCCTTCCGGGCGTTCTCGGCGAGGGCGTTCGCCTTGAGAATGGCGTCGGTGTGGATGCCGGAGCTGGTGTAGCTGTAGCGCTTGCCCAGCACCCCGTGCTCGGGGGTGACGACGCCGACCATCTCCTGATAGAACGAGATCAGGCCGAGGAGTTCGGACATGTTCCAGCCGACCGGCAGGCCGCCCTCCTGTCGAATGGCGGCCAGGTTGAGCACGACCTCCTCGAGTGAGGCATTCCCAGAGCGCTCGCCGACGCCGCGCGACACGACGTGGATCCGGTCGGCACCGGCCACGAGGGCCATCATGGCGTTGCCCAGCGCGTTTCCGGTGTCGCGGTGGCCGTGCCAGTCCAGCTTCATGTCCGGGGTGCCCAGCTCGTCGAGGATCTCGCGGACGAAGCGACAGAGCCGGTACGCGCCGACCGGACGCGCGATGCCGATGGTGTCCGCGACCGCGACGCGGTAGGCACCGTTCTCGACCTGGACGCGGGTGATCTCGCGGACGTCCTCCGGTGACGTCTGGGTCGTGTGCTCGGTGCCGCCGATGACAGGAATGCCCTCGTCGACGGTCTGCTTGATGAACGTCTCCAGCTTGCCGAGGACGAAGTCCAGGTCCCAGCCCTGCACCATGCGGCGCGACGGCGAGCTGCCCATGAAGACGATGGCCTCGAGCGCGGGGTGGATCTCCTTGCACTCGGCGGTCCACCTGAGGGACGCCGGGGTGCAGACGGAGAGCACCGAGGGGACGATGTCGGGGAACTGGTCGCGCATGCTGGCGAGCAGTTCCTTCACCGTCACGTCGAGCGCACCGGCCCCGGCGTAGATGCCGACCGTGGCGGACCGGATGCCGAAGTTGTTCAGCAGTTCGAGGTACCGCAACATCTCGTCGACGGACGGGTACCTGCCGACGCCCTGAAGCCCGTCACGCAGGCACTCGGAGAGGACGATGTCGGCCTGGGCGGCCTGAAGCGGGGTCGGCTCGCTCGGAAGCGAGCCGGGCAGCGGTGCGAGCGGATTGGGATCGCTGTTCCAGTTGAAGTCCACAACCACGCCGGTGGAGCGCAGCTGGGCCTCCCCGGAACCGTTTGTCGGTGTTCCACTCGCCGAGCTTGTCATTGGAACCTCCTGAATTGAAGCGATCGCTGGTTCTGCGTCGAAGAGGGTGAATCAGTTCAGCACCACCGGCAGGATCCCTACCGAGAAGCGGACGTACTGGTCGGAATAGCCGAAGGTGGATCCGGGAATTCCCGCGATGCCGGTCTTCTCGAGTACCGAGAAGCAGTCCTCTCCCTCGCGGAGCTTGCTCCAGTTGTAAATGGTCGTGTCGTCGTCGAGGTAGATGTGTTCGAAGAGCTGGTACTGCTCGTCGAGCCGCCGAAGCTGGGCCCTCAACCGAGCGCGCCGCATGCCGTAGAGACTGCGGACCTTGTCGAGAAGCTGGGGGTTCTCGCGGAAGAGGCGGTGGTACGCCATGAAGCGCAGTTGCCACTCGCCCGGCATCGACACGGTGCTGTTGATCCAACTGCCGACCATGCGGCCGGCGAGGTCGGCGTCGCCGAAGGTGACCCAGGCGAAACGCTCGCCGGTGAGGGTGTGGGTCTTGGAGAGGCTGCTCACGTAGCTGACCTGGTCGGCCAGGTCGGCCGCGGAACTGAGGGCCCGCATCCGGGCCTCGTCCTCGGCGGGGACGCCGGTACCGACGTAGGCCAGGTCGGCCATGAGATAGACGGTGCGCCCCCGTTGCCGCTGCAGGCGCAGGACGCCCAGCAGGTCGAGCAGCTCGTCGGGCTGGTAGGCGAAGGTGGAAGGATTGCTCGTGACGGTGAGGTAGAGGACGCTGACCTCCGGGTTCTCGTCGAGCGCCGCGGCAAGCTGTTCGGCGGTCAACTTGAAACTGTCTTCGGGCCGGGTCTCGACGCTGTGGAGCTGGTAACCGTTGGCGGCGGCCTGCGACTCGACCATGTTGAAGCCCGGGGTCGGCAGGAGCACCGCGCCGGCGGGCTCCGAACGGAGGCGGGCGAGGGCGCCCAGGCCGCGGAGCACCTTGTCCATGCAGTCGGTCGCGCCCAGCCCGAGGGCGATGTGCTCGGCTCCGACCGTCAGGCCCCATTGCCGCATGTCGTCGGCCAGCCAGCCCCGCAGGACGGGGTTGCCGACACTCGCGATGTCGTAGACACGCGGATCGCAACCACGATCCATGAGGTCGCGCTCCGCCTCCAGCATCTGGTCGCGCAGCCAGTGGTACACGGCCCCGGTCGCGACGTATCCCTGCAGGTTCTCACCCGGCAGCGCGACCCCCAGCTCGTCGGCGAGTCTCCGGTAGTCGCCGGGGCCACCCTCCGCTCCGTCGCACTCGGAGACGAGGCGGAGGTTGACGTCACCGATCGTCCGGTTCACGATCTCCAGGCGCGTGGCGGTCTCGTCCAGATGGCGCTCGGCGCACTCCCGTTCGAGTGCCTGGACGAGGGAGGCCATCATCCGGATCGGTGGTTCGTAACATGTCTCCAACCGGGCGCGGTACTCCTGCACCAACTCCCTGCGGATCTGTCGAACGAGCAGGCGCTGTTCCGCCAGGTCGTTCTCCGGCCTGGCCATGTCGCGCTGCAGCACCATCGGTAACGGACCTCCCTCGAAACGACCGGACGGCTCGGCTGAGACCGCCCGGGATTTACGGCCGGCGCAATGCTGCGGTGATGCGCTTCCCCATCTCGCGGGTCCCGACCACCTTCGCGCCCTCCTCCTGGATGTCGACCGTGCGGTAACCGTCCTGGATCACCTCTTCGACCGCCGCCTCCACCGCGAGGGCCTCCTCGTGCAGGCCGAGCGAGTGACGCAGGAGCATCGCG
The DNA here is from genome assembly GCF_007830265.1 of Micromonospora olivasterospora. Classification (NCBI taxonomy): domain Bacteria; kingdom Bacillati; phylum Actinomycetota; class Actinomycetes; order Micromonosporales; family Micromonosporaceae; genus Micromonospora; species Micromonospora olivasterospora. Next base: position 3,345,747 of record NZ_VLKE01000001.1, on the reverse strand, counting down.
GCCGAGAGGATGGCGGCGACCGGGTTGGCCTTGTCCTGGCCCTCGATGTCGGGCGCGGAGCCGTGGATCGGCTCGAACAGGCCGAACGTGCCGGCCTGGCTCCGGCGTACGCCGAGGCTCGCCGACGGGATCATCCCGATGGAGCCGGTCAACATGGAGGCCTGGTCGGTCAGGATGTCGCCGAACAGGTTCTCGGTGACGATCACGTCGAAGCGGGACGGATCACGGACGAGGTACATCGCACAGGCGTCGACGAGGATGTGCTCGTACGTCACCGCCGGGTAGTCCACGGCGACCCGCTCCACGATCCGGCGCCAAAGGATCGAGGAGCTGAGGACGTTGGCCTTGTCGACCGACGTGACCAGACGACGCCGAGCGACGGCGATGTCGAACGCGGCCCGTACGACGCGCTCGATCTCCTGTTCGGTGTACAGGAGCGTGTCGATCGCCTCCTCGCCCCGCTCGGTGCGGCGGATCTCGCTCGGCTTGCCCGGAACCGACTCCAGGTGCCCGTAGTAGAGACCGGCGGACAGTTCCCGGACGAATATCAGGTCGGTGCCCTCGAGATAGCTCGGCTTGAGCGGCGAGGCACTGTAGAGGCTTCTCGACGGCCGGATGGGACGCAGGTTCGCGAAGAACTGGAAGTCCTTGCGCAGCCGGAACAGGGCCTGCTCCGGCTTGACCGTGGCGTTCCGGCGCTCATGCGCCGGCAGGCTGCCGATGGCACCGAAGAGGATGGCATCGCTCTCGGCGCAGGTCTGCATGGTGGCCTCGGAGATGGCCACCCCCTCGGCTGCGATGCTGGCCAGGCCGGCGAGACGATGGTGGATCGTGAGCTTGTGCCTGTAGAGGTCCGCGACGGTGAGCAGAACCTCGAGAGCCTGTTCCGTGACCTCTGGCCCCACACCGTCGCCAGGCAGGACGGTTACCGAATAATCACCCATGTTTCTCTACCTTTTCGGAGTGTTTTGGCGCTGTATTCGTGCGGGGCCAGCGGCGAAGCTCAGGACTTCGGCTTCGGCTTCTTTCCGGCCAGGGCGAGCAGGCGCCGGACCAGCGTGCCGCGCCAGGTGATCATGTCGTGCCCGCCGGTGTACTCGTTGTAGTGCACCTCGTAGCCCTTTTCGAGCAGGACATCGCGCAGTTTGCGGTTCGTCGCCAGCTGGTCGAATTCCGCAATGGCGGCCTCGAGCGAACCGACCTCCATGGAGAAGCGGACAGGAAGCCTGGGGCTCTCCGCGAACTGCCGGGTCAGCCACTCCATCTCGACGTCCGGCGTCGTCGGTTCCGGCCACCAGAAGGAGCCGGACTGAGAGATGACGTTGCCGAAGATGTGTGGCAGCTTGAATCCCACGTACGCCGCAGCCAGTCCGCCGTAGCAGGACCCGCCGACATACGTCCTCGCCGGATCGTCGCTGATGTGGTAGTTCGCGCGCAGGAAAGGCATCATTTCCCGCTCGAGGAATTCGGCGAACGGCTCGTGACAGGGCAGTTCCGTGGCGCGGACCGCCTGGTCCATGTTGCTGTGCATGACCAGGATGAACGGGTCGATCCGACCCGCGTACAGGAGGTTGTCCAGCACGGTGGGCGTCGCCGCGAAGCTGAAGTAGGACCAGCCGTCGAAGAGGACGAAAACGTTGTACTTCTCGCCGTCGGTCGAGTAACCCGGCGGCACGTACACCGAGACGTGGTGCTGCGTCTTCAGGATCTCGCTGTCGAGGATGTGCATGTTGTTCTTCCCCTTCGGCACGCCACGCCGCGCGATGTTCCACGGCTGCTTAGGCGCGTCGGGAAGTTCCAGCACCGACACCACGAGGTCGTCGAGGATCGTGACCTCGCGGGGGTTCAGCGGATCGCGTTGGTAGAACGGGATCCGGGCCATGATGTCCGAGTACTTCTCGAACGGCTCCAGCGGGTCGTTGACCGACAGCAGGTAGGTCGTACGTAGGTCGGGCGGCAGGATGTACGCCTTGTAGAAGACGTCCGTCCCCGGAATCCGCTCGAAGAGGTACTCGCTGAAACCGTCCTGGGTCGGCGCACTGTAGAAGAGCACCAGCACGTTGTCGGTGTCGCCGGGATCGCGCCACAGGAAGGTGACGAGAGTCCGGCCCTCCTCGCCTTCCATCGGCTCCATCAGCGGCGACCCGTCGGCCTCGACGGTCTTCCAGAAATCGTCGAGGGCCCCCGGGTCACCCGCGGCGAGAGCCTCCTTGAGCCGGACGATGCGGTGATCCGTGTGCGAATTCGTGGGAGCGATCATCGTGTTCTCCTAGCGCCGGGCCGGCGCGTCGTCGTGGACGGGCGGGTCGTTGGCGTGACGTCAGTCCAGGTCGAACAGATCGTCCGCATCCATCTCCTCCCCGTCGCCTCCGGCGAGGCTCTCGTCGATCACCTGGGCGAGGGCCTCCAGGGTTCGGTTCTGGAAGACGATCGGGAGCATCAACGACACGTCCCAGGACGACTGCACCTCGGTCGCCAGGGAGGCCACCAGCAGTGAATGGCCGCCGAGATCGAAGAAGTCGTCGTGGACGCCCACCCGCTCCACGTTCAGGAGTTTCGTCCAGATCTCGGCCAGCGCCCGCTCGGTCTCCGTTCTCGGAGCGACGAAGCTCTCCCGTTCCTGCGTCTGCCGCACGATCGAGGAAAGGGATGGCAGAGCCTTGCGGTCCACCTTCCCGTTCGGGCTGAGCGGGAATTCCGGCAGGTCGACGAAGTAGGTCGGAACCATGTATTCGGGGAGCTGCTGGCGCAGATGTTCCTTCAGCTCCTCGACGGTGACCGTCGTTTCCTCGTTCACGGTGTAGAAGGCCGCCAGCCGCTTGTCCGCGGCGCTGACCTCGTGCACCGTGATCAGGCAGGACTGGAGCGCGGGGTGCTGCGCCAGGACGGCCTCGATCTCGCCGACCTCGATGCGGTGGCCCCGGATCTTGATCTGGTGGTCCTTGCGCCCGACGTACTCGATGACGCCGTCGCGCCGGTGGCGGGCCAGGTCGCCGGTCGCGTACAGCCGCCCCTCGCCGAAGGGGTTGGCGACGAAGCGCTCCGCGGTCAGGTCCGGTCGACCGAGGTAGCCACGCGCCAGCTGCACGCCGCCGATGAACAGCTCGCCGATGACGCCGTCCGGCACCGGCATCATGGCCGGGTTCAGCACGTAGAGCCGGGTGTTGGCGACCGGACGGCCGATGGGTACGGTGGTCGCCCCCTCGACGGGGTGGCACTCCCAGAAGCTCACGTCCACCGAGGCCTCGGTCGGCCCGTAGAGGTTGTGCAGGCGCACGTTCGGCAGGTGGCGAAGGAACCGCTCCTGCAGGTCGAGCGGAAGGGCCTCGCCGCTGCACATGACGTGCCTGATGCTCCGGCAGCGCTCGGCCACGGCCGGCTGCTCCAGGAACGACTGGAGCATCGAGGGGACGAAGTGAAGGACACTGATCCGCTGCCGGTCGATCACCTCGGCGAGGTAGGCCGGGTCACGGTGCCCGTCGGGGCGGGCGACGTGCAGCCGGGCGCCCGTGATGAGCGGCCAGAAGAACTCCCAGACCGAGACGTCGAAGCTGAACGGGGTCTTCTGCAGTACCCGGTCCTCGCTCTGCAGCGAGTAGGTGTCCTGCATCCAGAGCAGGCGGTTACAGATGCCCTGGTGGCCGAGCATGGCGCCCTTGGGCCTGCCGGTCGAGCCGGACGTGTAGATGACGTAGGCGAGGTTGTCCGGCCCGGCGAGGTTCACCAGCGGCTCGGCGCTCTCCTGCGGCCATTCCGCCCCGTCGCCGCTGAGCTGGACCAGCGGGACGTCCGCACCCACGAGTGACTCGATGCGCTCCTGGGTCTGCGGCTGCACCAGGACCGCCTGGATCTGGGCGTCCCCGACCATGAAGGCGAGCCGGTCCGCCGGGTAGTCGGGATCGAGCGGGACGTAGGCACCGCCGGCCTTCAGGATGGCGAGGAGGCCGATCACCAGCTCGAGGGACCGCTCCGCGCAGATGCCGACGCGCGCCTCGGGTCCCACGCCCTTCGCGCGCAGGGTCCGCGCCAGCTGGTTGGTGTGCCGGTCCAGCTCCGCGTAGGTGAGGGTCCGCTCCTCGTACGACAGGGCGATGTGGTCGGGCGACCGGCGCGCCTGGGCCTCGAACAGCTCGTGGAGGGTCGCCGGCCGCAGCCACCGGTCGTCCCGGGTCGCGTTCCACTCCTCCAGCCGCCGCACGACCTCCGCGGCGTTGAGCAGCGGCAGCTCGGACACCGGCTTGTCGGGCGAGGTCAGCGCCGCCTGGATCAGGGTTTCGAAGTGCTCCGCCATGCTGGCGACGGTGCGCTCCTCGAACAGGTCGGTGCTGTACTCGAAGGCGTACTGCAGCGCACCGGCCTTCTCCTGGATGCTGAACAGGAGGTCGAACTTCGCGACCCCGATGCCCTCCTCCAGGATGTCCCGCATCCAGGCCGGTTCCTCCTGGTCCTCGGGCAGCTCCTCGAAGAGCTTGTCGAGGCCGGTGAACATCACCTGGAAGATCGGGCTGTAGCTCGAGCTGCGTTCCGGGTTCAGCTCCTCGACGATCCGCTCGAACGGGATCTCCTGGTGGCTCTGCGCCTCCAGCAGCTTCCACCGGACCTGCTTCAGCACCTCCGCGAATCCCGGGTTGCCCTGCAGATCCACGCAGAGGGCGACCGTGTTGACCAGGAAGCCGATCAGCGGTTCGGTCTCGATCCGGTTCCGGTTGGCGACCGGAACACCGATGACGACCTTGTCCTGCCCGCTGTAGCGCGACAGGAGAACGGCGAACGCGCTCAGTGCCGTGATGAAGTGGGTGGTCTGGTTCTCACCGCTCACCCGCTTCAGCTGCTGGGTCACGTCGGGCGAGAGCGAGCGGGCCAGGTTGGCCCCCCGGAAGCTCTGCACCGCCGGCCTCGGCTTGTCGAGGGGCAGCGTGATCAGCTCGGGCGCCTCGGCCAGCTGCTCCTTCCAGTAGTCCAGGTGCGGGCGCAGTCGCTCCTCCTCGAGCCACTGCTGCTGCCAGACGGCGTAGTCGGCGTGCTGGACGGCGAGCGCGGGCAGCGACGGGGAGCCGCCGGTCGCGGCCGCCTGGTAGAGCTCCCGCAGCTCCCCGTTGAAGAGCCGGATCGAGTAGCCGTCGAAGACGATGTGGTGGGCGCTGAACACCAGGACCGCCTCGGTGGCGGAGAGGCGAACGACCAACGGCCGCAGCAGCGGTCCCCGCGCCAGATCGAAGGGCCGGCTCCACCACTCGTGGATGAGCCGCCTCGCCGACTCCTGCTGCTCCTCCCGCGGGGTCGACGAGAGGTCCGCCTCGGTCAGGGCGACCTCGGCCTCCTCGGCGATCACCTGCCAGACCCGGCTGTCGTGCTCGTGGAAGGTGGTACGGAACGGTTCGTGGCGCGTGGTCAGATCCCGCAGGGCGCGCCGGAGCGCCGCCGACTCCAGCGCGTCGGGCCAGTGCAGCAGCCAGCCGATCGTGTAGAAGGCGCTGCCCGGGTTGAGGCGGTCCATGAACCAGAGCCGCTGCTGGTCGAACGTGGCGGGCAACGGCTGGTCGCGGGAGACCGGCTCCAGCGGGGCCACCCGCTGCGGAGCCTGGTCCTGCTGCAGGCGCTCCAACTCGCCGGCGAGCTTCGCGATGGTCGGCTGCTCGAAGAGCAGACGGATCGGCATCTCGACGCCGAAGGCGTGCCGGATGCGGGCGACGACCTGCACCGCGAGCAGCGAGTGGCCGCCCAGGACGAAGAAGTCGTCGAAGATGCCGACCGGGGCGCGGCCCAGCACCTGCTCGAAGACGGTCGCCAGCAGGGCCTCGGTCCTGGTGCGTGGCAGCGCGTTCGCGGCCAGGGTCGCCGCCGGCGCCTCCTCGGGAAGCGGGAGCGCGCGCCGGTTCAGCTTCCCGTTCTGGTTGAGCGGCAGCTGCTCCATGCAGACGAAGGCCGCGGGAACCATGTGTCTGGGCAGCTTCTCGCCCAGGTACGCGCGCAGCGCATCGGTGATGTCGGACGCTCCCGGCTCGGGCTCCACGTAGGCGACCAGCCGCTGGCCCCGTTCACCCGGAAGCACCGGTACGGCGCAGTTGCGTACCTGCGGGTGCAGGCCGAGCACGGCCTCGATCTCACCCAGCTCGATCCGGAACCCACGGATCTTCACCTGGTGGTCGATCCGCCCGACGAACTCGATGTTGCCGTCGGGCAGGTACCGCACCAGGTCGCCGCTCTTGTACAGCCGGCTGCCGGGCTCGCCGAAGGGATTCGCGACGAAGTACTCGGCCGTGAGTTCGGGGCGGTTCAGGTACCCGCGCGTGACGCCGACGCCGCCGATGTACAGCTCACCGGGAACTCCGACCGGCACCGGCTGCATGTGGGCGTCGAGGACGTAGAGCTCGACGTTGGTGATCGGGCGCCCCATGTGCAGGACGTCGAGGTTCTCGTCGATGTGCGTGCCGGTGGCGAAGACGGTGGTCTCCGTCGGGCCGTACACGTTGAAGAAGGTGCGGCCCGGCGCCCAGGTGCGGATGAGGTCGGCCGAGTAGGCCTCGCCGCCGACGACCAGGGTGCGCAGGTGCGGGAGATCCGGCGTCGGCAGGGTGGCCAGGGCACCCGGGGTGAAGCTGAGGTTCTCGATGGCCCGCTCGACCACGATGTCGTGCAGGTCGGTGCCGATCATCCGCAGGCCGTGCCTCGGGATGTAGAGGGTGCCGCCGGTCAGCAGCGGCATGATGATTTCCCAGACCGAGAAGTCGAAGCTGTACGAGGCCACCTGCAGCACGTGCTGCCGCCTGGTGAAGCAGTCGTGCTCCTGCTGCCAGGGCACGATGTGGTTGACGCAGCGGTGCGCGACCATCACGCCCTTGGGCCGGCCGGTCGAGCCCGACGTGTAGATGATGTACGCCAGGTTCTCCGGGGTCAGCGCACTCGGCGGCGTCTCCCGCGACTCCTGGGCGACGGCGGACCAGCCGCTGTCCAGGCAGAGCGTGGGAACGCCCTCCGCCGGCACCCCCTCCTCGAGGTGGGACTGGGTGAGGATGACCTTCAGCCCGGCGTCCTCGACGAGGAAGGCCAGCCGCTCCGTCGGGTAGCTCGGGTCCAGCGGCACGTACCCGCCGCCCGCCTTGAGGATGCCGAGCAGGCCGACGAGGACCTCGATCGAGCGCTCCAGGCACAGACCGACCAGCACGTCGGGGCCGACGTCCTGCCCCTGGAGCCAGTGCGCCAGCTGGTTGGCGCGGCCGTTCAACTCGGCGTAGCTGATCTGCTCCTCTTCGTAGACCACCGCGATCGAGTCGGGCGTCCGCTTCGCCTGCGCCTCGAACAGCTCGTGCAGGTACTCCGGATCGGTGGTGGTCGTCGTGGCGGTGTTCCACTCGTTCAGGATGCGACCCCGCTCGCCCTCGGTGAGCATGGTCAGTTCGGCCAGGCTCAGCTGCGGCGAGTTGGTCAGCTCGCGGCAGGTCTGGAGCATGTGCGCGAGCATGCGCTCGACCGTCTCGCCGTCGAGGCGGCTGGTGTCGTAGAGGATGCTGAGCCCGAGCCGCTCTCCGGGGTTGACCACCACGTTGAGCGGGAAGTGGGTCCGCTCCTCCGCGTCGGTCAGCTTGAGGCGCAGGGCCGCGGCCTCGTCCTCCTGGAGCGGGTAGTTCTCGAAGACGAAGAGGCTGTCGAAGAGCTGCCCGTCGGCCGGGATCTCACTCCACTGCTGGACCTGGAGCAGCGGGCTGTGCTCGTACTGGCGCATCTGGGTGTTCTGCTCCTGCAGCCGCTGGAGCCAGTCGAGCCGGCGCGCCCGGCCCGGTACCTGCACGCGGATCGGCAGCGAGTTGATGAAGAGGCCGACCATCCGCTCGGCGCCCTCGAACTCCGGAGGGCGCCCGGACACCACGGTGCCGAAGATGACGTCCTCGCTGCGGGTGTACCGGCTCAGCAGCAGGGCCCAACAGCCCTGCAGCACCGTGTTGAGGGTCAGGTGGTGGTCCTGGGCCAGCTTCTGGAGCTCGGTCGTCTCCTCGTCGCCCAGGAACGTGGTCGCCAGACGCATGGTCGGCTGATCCGAGTCCCGCGCCGCCGGCTCGCTCTTCTTCTCGACGCTGAGGGGAACGGCCTGTTCGGCCCCCTGCAGCAGCTCGCGCCAGTACCGCTCGGCCTGTTGCATGTCCTGCTTCCGCAGCCACGCGACGTAGTCGCGGTAGGGACGGGTCGGCTGCAGCGCCGCCTGGCGGCCCTGGAGGAGCGCGCCGTAGCACTGCACGACCTCGGCCAGGAGCAGGCTGTTGCTCCAGCCGTCGAGGATCGTGTGGTGGGCGCTCAGGACGAAGCTGTAGTTGTCGTCGGCCGTGCGGGCCAGCAGCATGCGCCACTGGGGAATCTCGTACGGGTCGAAGCCCCGGGCGCGCTCCTGCTTCAGGTACGCGTCCAGGCGCTCCCGCTGCTGCTGGGGCGAGTCGGACCGCCAGTCCTGCTCCTCCAGCGGCACCGGCACCTGTCGCCAGACCAGCTGCATCGCCTCGTGACCGGGAACGGACCAGAAGTTGGTGCGCAGGATCGGGTGACGCCGCATGACCTCCGCCCAGCTCTGGCGGAACACCTCGACCTGCAGGTCCTGCTCGATCTCCAGCACCACCTGGACGTGGTAGAGGCCCTGGCCCTGGGCGTACTGGCTCTGGAACCACAGGCCCTGCTGCAGCGGCGTCTGCGGGTAGACGTCCTCCAGCGGGCGGGCCAGCTCGCTGTTCCGCCAGGCGGGCAGCGCCCGCAGCTGGTCGACCAGGTCGTTGATCTCCGGCTGGGTCAGGCCGCTGATCGGCAGGTCCGAGGGGCTGTAGCCGTTGACGCCGGGGCGGTGGGCCTCGGTGGCGAGCCGGCCGAGCACGTCCAGGGCCTGCCGGGCGACCCGCTCGATCGTCTCCTGCTGGTGGGCCGCCTCGTGGTAGTTCCACTGCATCCGCAGCTCGCCGTCCTGGATGCGGCTCACGATGTCGATCAGGTAGAGACGCTGGTTCTCCGACCCGACGTCCGGGCCGATGGCCTCCTGGGCGAGGGCGAAGTTGCCGGTGAAGGGCCCGTCGAGCTCCCCGATGTAGTTGAAGCTGACCTGCGCGGCGGGGGCCTGCCGCAGCCGCGCGCCGGCCTCGGTCTCGCTGTTCAGCAGCAGCCCGTAGCCGATGCCCTGCCGCGGCCGCCGGCGCAGCAGCTCCTTGATCTCCTTGAGCCCCGCCGCCGGGTCGGCGGCGGACGGGGCCGGCAGCCGCACCGGCGAGACGGTCGTGAACCAGCCGACCGTGCGGGACAGGTCGACGTCGTCGAACAGGTCCTCGCGCCCGTGGCCCTCGAGATCGACCCGCACGTGCGTGCCCTGCGTCCACGACCCGAGGGCCGCGGCCACCGCGGTCAGCAGCACGTCGTTGATCCGCGTGTTGAACGCCGCCGGGACGTCCTGAAGGAGAGCCTGCGTCTCCTCCCGGCCCAGGCTCACCTCGCACGCCCGGCTGCGGCTGACCGTGTTGTCGCTGTCGGGGCCGTCCAGCGGGAGCGGCTGGACCGGCTCGACCTGCTCGAGCCAGTACGGAAGCTCGCCCAGCGTCGTGTCGCTCGACGCCTCCTGCCGCAGCCGGGCCGCCCACTGCTGCCACGAACTCGACTTCGCCGGCAGCACCAGATCCTGGCCCTGCCGGACCTGCTCCGACAGCGCGGCCAGGTCCTCCAGCAGGATCCGCCAGGAAACGATGTCCACCACCAGGTGGTGCACCGCCAGCAGCAGACGATGCCTACCGTCCGCCAGCCCCGTGAACAGCACGGCGCGGACCAGCGGGCCATCGGCGAGATCGAAGCTGGCCTGGACCTGCCTGGTGATCTCCAGCAGTTGGTCCGCCCGGTCCGCCGCCGGCGTGGCGGAGAGGTCGTGGACCTGCCACGGCACCGTCTCCGGCGCCCCGGCCAGCTCGGCCTGCCAACCGCCGTCCTCGCCCCGCACGTAACGCGCCCGCAGCCCGTCGTGGTGCTCCAGCAAGCGAAGCAGCGTCCGCTGCCACTGCTCCGGCGTCAGCTCCGCCGGCACGTCCAGCAGGAACGCCTGGTTGAAGTGCTCCTGCCGGACGAACTCCTTGGCGAAGAACCACCGCTGGATCGGGGTCAGCTCGACCGGCCCGGTCACCGGGCCCTGCTCGGCCTGCACACTCGCCGCGTCCTGCTGCACCACCACGTGGCTCAGCTCGGCGATCGTCTGGTGCTGGAACAACTGCTTGACGCTGAAGTGCAGACCCGCCTGCTTCGCCCGGAAGATCACCTGAAGGCTCAGGATCGAGTCGCCACCCAGCGCGAAGAAGTTGTCGTGGATGCTCACCGGGTCGGCCGCCCCCAGCACCGCCTGCCAGATCTGCGCCAACTGCTCCTCGACGTAGGTGCGAGGAGCGACGTACTCCGCCTTGGCGCCGGAGGCGTACTGCTCCCAGGGGATCGCGGCCAGGGCCCGCCGGTCGAGCTTGCCGTTGGGGTCGAGCGGTAGCTGGTCCAGGGGGACCAGGATGCTCGGGACCATGTAGCTGGGCAGCCGGTCACCCAGGAACGCCTGCATGGCGTCCAGGGACAGGGGTCTCCGCGCGACGACGTAGGCGATCAGCCGCTTGGTGGTCGCCTCCTCGTGGACCAGCACCGCGGCGCTCTGCACCTGGGGGTGCTCGGCGAGCGCGCTCTCGATCTCACCCAGCTCGATCCGGAACCCACGGATCTTCACCTGGTGGTCGATCCGCCCGAGGAACTCGATGTTCCCGTCCGGGAGGAACCGGGCGCGGTCGCCGGTCCTGTAGAGACGGCTACCCGGGCGCTTGCCGAACGGGTCGGCGATGAAGACCTCGGCGGTCAGGTCGGGCCGTCCCAGGTAGCCGCGGGTCACGCCGCTGCCGCCGATGTAGAGCTCCCCGGCGACGCCGACGGGCAACGGTTGCAGGCGCGAGTCGAGGATGTAGACCTGGGTGTTGGGCATGGGCCGGCCGATGTGGATCCGCTCCAGGTCCTTTCCGTAGCGCGCGATGCTGGCACCGACCGTGGTCTCCGTCGGCCCGTAACCGTTGAAGAAGGCGCGGTCGGTGGCCCAGGCCCGGGCGAGGTCGAGCGGGCAGGACTCGCCACCGACGCTGATGAACTGCAGCGACGGCAGCGATGCCGGCGGCAGGGTGGCGAGGGCGGACGGAGTGATGGAGATGTTCTCGATCGCCTGCTCGCTCACGAAGTCGGCGAGGTCACCGCCGATCATCCGCAGGTCTGCCGGGGGCAGGACGAGAACGCTGCCCGAGAGCAGGGCAACGGTGATCTCCCAGACCGAGATGTCGAAGCTGAGCGGGGTGCCCTGCATGACCCGCCGGGGCGTGTCGAGGCCGTAGTTTTCCCGGTGCCACTGCGAGATGAACCGGATGCCGCGGTGCGGCACCTGGACACCCTTGGGCTGACCGGTGGAACCGGACGTGTAGATGACGTAGGCCAGGTTGTCCGGGGTGACCCCGGTCGCGGGAGCGTCCGCGGGGTGGTCGGCCAACCGCGGCCACACCGTCTCGACGTCCAGCACGGTCGCGCCGGAGTCGGGCAGCAGCTCGGCCAGGGACTGCCGGGTCAGCAGCACCCGCGCCTGCGAGTCCGCGACCATGTACGCGAGACGCTCACGCGGGTACGTGGGGTCGAGCGGAACGTACGCGCCACCTGCCTTGAGGATGGCCAGCAGGCCGACCACCATCTCCGGGGACCGCGGGACGCACAGCCCGACCAGCGTCTCGGGCCCGACGCCCTGGCCCCGCAGCCGGTGGGCGAGCTGATTCGACAGCCGGTCGAGAGCGGCGTAGCTCAGCTGCGTGTCCCCGGAGACCACGGCCACGCGATCCGGGAAGCGACGGGCCTTTTCCTCGAACAGCTCGTGGAAACATGTCGGGCGCTCCGCCTGCTGCTTCATCTGCGCAAGGCGCAGACGCAGCAGTTTCTGCTGCTCCGGAGAGAGCTGCGACATTTGCTGAGGGAGACGCTCACTCATTGGCTTCACTCTTCTCTGCAGCAGGCGAAGAATCCTGGATCTGTGCGAGTAGGTCGTCCGACGAGAGCCCCTGGATCTCCGCAAGAAGTTGCGCGAGAAGCTCCGGGTCGGCTGACTGCTCTATGCCTTCGGCGATGGCCGCCAGATCAGGGTCCGCGTTGATGTCCGAGTCGTCCGACGGGGTGTTCCACTGCTGGAGCAGTTGGCGGCGTTCCTGCTCGGTGAGGATGGAGAACTGGGCCAGCGGAGCCTCGGGCGACTCGACCATCTGGGCGCAGAGGTACTGGAAATGTGCCATTACCCGGTCGATCGTCTCCGGCTCGAAGCGCCGAGGGTCGTACTGCACGGTCAGGTGCAGTTGTTGGCCCCGCAGCACCACGACGGCGCCCAACGGGTAGTGGATCCGCTCCTCCGAGCGTTCTGGCTTGGTCAGCCGCAGCGCGGTGTCGCGCGGCTGCTCCACCGGATAGTTCTCGAACACGAACAGGGTGTTGAACAACTCCGCGCCGGAGGGCAGGCCGCTCCAGCGCTGCACCTGGTCGAGCGGGCTGTATTCGTACTGCCGCAGCTGGATGTTCTGCTCCTGCAGGCCCCGCATCCAGTCGATCCAGGATTTCTCCCCGGGAACGCGGACCCGCAGCGGCAGGGTGTTGATGAACAGGCCGCTCGACCGTTCGACCTCGGGCACCTCCGCGGGCCGGCCCGAGACCACCACCCCGAAAGCGACGTCGTCGGTGTCCTCGTAGCGGCTGAGCAGCAGTGCCCAGCAGCCCTGCATGATCGTGTTGAGGGTGAGCCGGTGACGCTGTGCGAGTTCCTGCAGACGGATGCTCTCCTCTTCGCCGAAGAGGACGCTCGTCTCGACGTGCTCCCTCGGCTCCGCGGCCGCTGCCACGTCGTGCCGCTCGATGCTCAGCGGGGCGGCTTCCTCGATCCCTTGCAGCATCCCGCGCCAGTAGTGTTCGGCCTCCCGCATGTCCTGCTCGCGCAGCCAGGCCACGTAGTCCCGGTAGGGGCGCACCGGTTGGGCGAGATCCTGGCGGCCGTGGCTGAGCGCCTCGTAGCACTGGACGACCTCGGACAGCAGCAGGGCGTAGCTCCAGCCGTCGAGGATGGCGTGGTGCATGCTCAGGATGAACTGGTAATGCTCGTCGGCCGTGCGGGCCAGCAGCATGCGCCACTGGGGGATCTCGTTCGGCTCGAAGCCCTGGATGCGGTCCTGCTTCAGGTACGCGTCCAGGCGCTCGCGCTGTTGCTGGGGCGAGTCGGACCGCCAGTCCTGCGTCTCCAGCGGAACCGGGATCTGCCGCCAGACCAGCTGCATCGCCTCGTGTCCCGGCCTGGACCAGAAGCTGGTGCGCAGGATCGGGTGACGCCGCATGACCTCCGCCCAGCTCTGGCGGAACACCTCGACCTGCAGGTCCAGGTCGATGTCGTGGATCATCTGGACGTGGTAGAGACCCTGGCCCTGGGCGAACTGGCTCTGGAACCACAGGCCCTGCTGCAGCGGCGTCTGCGGGTAGACGTCCTCCAGCGGGCGGGCCAGCTCGCTGTTCCGCCAGGCGGGCAGCGCCCGCAGTTGGCCGACCAGGTCGTTGATCTCCGGCTGGGTCAGGCCACTGATCGGCAGGTCCGACGGGCTGTAGCCGCTGAGGTCCGGCCGGCGGGTCTCGCCGGCGAGCCGGACGAGCACGTCCAACGCCTGCCGCGCCACCCGCTCGACGGTCTGCTGCTGGTGGGCCGCCTCGTGGTAGGTCCACTGCATCCGCAGCTCGCCGTCTCGCACGAGGCTCACGATTTCGAGCAGGTAGGGTCGCCGGTTCTCCGGGGCGATGTCCGAGTCGACCGCCCCGTAGGCGGCGGCGAAGCTGTCGGCCCCGTCGAAGGCTCCGAGGTGGTTGAAGCTGACCTGCGCGGCGGGGGCCCGCCGGAGCTGGGCGGCGGCGTCGGACTGGCTGTTGACCAGCAGCCCGTAGCCGATGCCCTGCCGCGGCCGCCGCCGCAACAGCTCCTTGATCTCCTTCAACCCCTCGGCCGGGGCGGTCGCCGACGGCACCGGCAGCCGCACCGGCGAGATCGTCGTGAACCAGCCGACCGTGCGGGACAGGTCGATGTCGCCGAACAGGTCCTCCCGCCCGTGACCCTCAAGGTCGACCCGCACGTGCGTGCCGCGCGTCCAGGACCCCAACGCCGCGGCCACCGCCGTCAACAGCACATCGTTGATCCGGGTGTTGAACGCCGCCGGAACGTCCTGAAGCAGGGCCCGCGTCTCCTCCCGGCCCAGGCTCACCTCGCACGCCCGGCTGCCGCCGAGCGCGCCGTCGCGGTCCGGGTCGTCGTCCAGCGGCAGCGGCTCGGTGGGCTCGACCTGCTCGAGCCAGTACGGAACCTCCGCCAGCGTCGTGTCGCTCGACGCCTCCTGCCGCAGCCGGGCCGCCCACTGCTGCCACGAACTCGACTTCGCCGGAAGAGCCAGCTCCTGCCCCTGCCGAACCTGCTCGGACAGCGCCGCCAGATCCTCCAGCAGCACCCGCCACGAGACGACGTCCACCACCAGGTGATGCACCGCCAGCAGCAGACGATGACGGCCGTCCTTCAGCCCGGTGAAGAGAACGGCGCGGAAGAGCGGCGCCTCGGCGAGGACCAGGCTCGCCTGAACCTGCCGCGCTATGTCCAGCAGCTGGGCCCGCTGGGCCGGCGCGAACGAGAGGTCGTAGACCTGGCAGGTCACCGACTCCGGCGGCGCCACCAGTTCCGCCTGCCAGCCGTCCGCGCCCTGGACGTAACGCGCCCGCAGCCCGTCGTGGTGCTCCAGCAGCCGCCGCAGGACCCGCTGCCACTGCGACGGCGTCAGCTCCGCCGGCACCTCCAACAGCAGCGACTGGTTGAAATGCTCCTGCCGGTCGAACTCCTGCGCGAAGAACCACCGCTGGATCGGCGTCAGCTCCACCCGCCCGGTCACCGGGCCCTGCTCGGCCTGCACACTCGCCGCGTCCTGCTGCACCACCACGTGGCTCAGCTCGGCGATCGTCTGGTGCTGGAACAACTGCTTGACGCTGAAGTGCAGACCCGCCTGCTTCGCCCGGAAGATCACCTGAAGACTCAGGATCGAGTCGCCACCCAGCGCGAAGAAGTTGTCGTGGATGCTCACCGGGTCGGCCGCAGCCAACACGGCCCCCCAGATCTCCGCCAACCGCTGCTCCACGAGATTGCGCGGAGCGGTGTACTCCCCCATCGGAGTAGCGGCGTGCTGCTCCCAGGGGATCGCGGCCAGGGCCCGCCGGTCGAGCTTGCCGTTGGAGCTGAGCGGTAGCTGGTCCAGGCAGAGGAAGATCCTGGGCACCATGAAGCTGGGCAGTCGATCGCCCAGGAAGGCCTGCAGGGCTTCCGGGGACAGGGGCTCGGGCGAGGCGACGTAGGCGACCAGCCGCTTGGTGCCCGCCTCCTCGTGGACCAGCACCGCGGCGCCCTCCACCTGCGGGTGCTCGGCGAGCGCGCTCTCGATCTCACCCAGCTCGATCCGGAACCCACGGATCTTCACCTGGTGGTCGATCCGCCCGAGGTACTCGATGTTGCCGTCGGGCAGGTACCGCACCAGGTCCCCGCTCCTGTACAGGCGGCTTCCGTCCCCACCGAACGGGTTCGCGACGAAGTACTGAGCCGTCAGCTCGGGGCGGTTCAGGTATCCGCGCGTGACGCCGACGCCGCCGATGTACAGCTCACCGGGCACCCCGACGGGCACCGGCTGCATGCAGGAGTCGAGGACGTAGAGCTCGACGTTGGTGATCGGGCGGCCCATGTGCACGACGTCGGCGTTCTCGTCGAGCCGGGTCCCGTTGGAGAAGACGGTGGTCTCCGTCGGGCCGTACCCGTTGAAAAAGTTGCGCCCCGGCGCCCAGGTACGGACGAGGTCGGCCGAGAACGCCTCGCCACCGAGCACGATGGTGCGCAGGTGCGGAAGGTCGGCCTTCGGCAGGGTGGCCAGAGCGCTCGGCGTGAAGTTCAGGCTCTCGATGGCCCGCTCGACCACCACGTCGTGCAGGTCGGAGCCGATCATCCGGGTGCCGCGCCTCGGGATGTGCAGGGTGCCGCCGGTCACCAGCGGCATGCTGATTTCCCAGACCGAGAAGTCGAAGCTGTACGAGGCGACCTGGAGCACGTTGTGCGGCGTGCTGAAGCAGGGGTTCTCGCGCTGCCAGGGCACGATGTTGTTGATGCAGCGGTGGGCGACCATCACGCCCTTGGGGCGGCCGGTCGAGCCCGACGTGTAGATGATGTACGCCAGGTTCTCCGGGGTCAGGTCGTTCGGTGGCGTCTCCCGGGACTCCTGGGCCACCGCGGACCAGCCGCTGTCCAGGCAGAGCGTGGGAACGCCCTCTGCCGGCAGCCGCTCCTGCAGGTGGGACTGCGTCAGGATGAGCCTCAGTCCCGCGTCCTCGATGAGGAACGCCAGCCGGTCCCTCGGATAGTTGGGGTCCAGCGTCACGTAGGCCCCGCCGGCCTTCAGGATGCCGAGCATGCCGACGATCACCTCGACCGAACGCTCCACGCACAGACCGACCAGCACGTCGGGGCCGACGCCCTGCCCCTGGAGCCAGTGCGCCAACTGGTTGGCGCGGCCGTCCAGCTCGGCGTAGCTGACCTGCTCCTCTTCGTAGACCACCGCGATCGAGTCGGGCGTCCGCTTCGTCTGCGCCTCGAACAGCTCGTGGAGGTACTCCAGCCGCGGCGTGCCTTCGGTGCGGACGCCGCTCCACTGCTCGACGATCTGCGCACGTTCGTCCTCGGGCAGCATCGACAGCTGCTGAACCGGCCGCTCGGGCTGCGCGAGCGCCGATTCCAGGAGCTCCTGGAGGTGGTCGGCCATGCGGCCGACCGTGCGCTCCCTGAAGAGGTCCGTGTTGTACTCGAAGCCCAGCCGAAGCCCGGCGGAGTCCTCGCGGACCATGAGCACGATGTCGAAGCGCGAGATGCGCAGGCTCATCCCCTCTTCGACGAGGTCGCGCATCCAGGGCGCCGGCGGCACGGAGTCCGGCGCGTGCTCCAGCAGTGAGATGCTCTCGTCCGCGACCATCACCTGGAAGATGGGGCTGTAGCTCAGGTTGCGCTCCGGCCGCAGCGCCTCGACGACCCGGTCGAACGGGATCTCCTGGTGCGCCTGCGCGTCGAACAGTTGTCTGCGGACCTGCAGCAGCACCTCCGAGAAGGTGGGGTTGCCCCGCAGGTCGACGCAGAGGGCCACCGTGTTGACCAGGAAGCCGATCATCGGCTCCAGTTCGACGCGGTGGCGGTTGGCGATCGGCACGCCCAGCACGACCATGTCCTGCCGGCTGTAGCGGGCCAGGAGCACGGCGGCGCCGGCGAGCATCGTGATGTAGTTCGTTACCTGCGCCTCACCGCTGAACTGCTTGATCCTCTCGGTCAGGTCGAGGGACAACTGCCGCCGCAGGAACGACCCCTGATACCGCTGCACCTCCGGCCGCGGGAAGTCGGTCGGCAGGGTGAGCAGGTCGGGAGCCTCGGCCAACTGCTCCTTCCAGTAGGCCAGGTGGAACTGGATCCACTCCTCGCGCAGCCAGTTCTGCTGCCACACCGCGTAGTCGCCGTACTGGATCGCCACCTCGGGAAGGGGATCGGGCGCACCGGTGGTCAGCGCGTGGCACAGCTGCAGGAACTCCTGGCTGAACAGGCCGATCGAGTAGCCGTCGAACACGATGTGGTGGGCGCCGAGCACCACGAGCCGCTCGGTGTCCGAGAGGTTGATCAGCATGGCGCGCAGCAGGGGCCCCTGCGCCAGGTCGAAGGGCTGTCCCCACAGCTCGCGGATCTCCTCCTTGGCCCTCGTCTCTCGCTGGTCGGCGGGAACCGTGGAGAGGTCGAGCACCGGCAGCTCGACCTGCCAGTCGTCCGCGATGACCTGCCAGACCTGGCCGTTCTCCTCGTGGAAGGTGGTCCGCAGGCTCTCGTGGCGACGGATCATCTCGTGCAGGCCGGCCTCGATGACGCCCCGGGGCGCGGAGGCGGCCAGGGGGATGAGCCAGTTGATGGTGTAGAAGGTGCTGCCCGGGTTCAGGCGGTCGAGGAAGAAGAGCCGCTGCTGGTCGAAGCTCGCCGGCACCGGCGTGTCCCGGGACGCGGGAACCAGCGGCGGCATCTGCAGCGGTTGCGCCTCCTGCTGGAGTCGCTGGAGTTCGGGCGCGATCCGGGCGATGGTCGGGAGGTCGAAGAAGGTGCGGACGGGGAGGTCCACGGAGAAGACCCGACGGATGCGCGCCGCGAGCTGCACCGCGAGGAGGGAGTGACCGCCCAGCTCGAAGAAGTCGTCGTGAATGCCGATGGGGCTCCGCGACAGGACCTGTTCGTAGATCGAAACCAGCAGTCCCTCGGTCGTGGTGCGTGCCGGCACGTACGCGCCCGAGCCGCCCGTCGGGGCGGGCTGGTTCAACGGCAGGGCCCGGCGGTCCAGCTTCCCGCTCGACGTGATCGGCAGGTTCTCGAGGACGACGAGGTCGGCCGGCACCATGTAGTCGGGCAGGCGCTCCTGCAGGTACGCCTTGATCTGCGGGATCAGCAGGTCCTCGATCTCGGCGCGGAGCGGGTGGTTGGCGTAGCGCTGCCAGTCGGGCTCGTCGTCGCCCGTGGTCGGGTCGATCCGCTCGTCGTCGTCCATCTCGACGCACTCGGCGTCCGCGCGCCGCAGTAGGACCGTGTAGCCGCCGTCCACGCCGTGGCGGCCCCAGTTGATCGTCGCGTCATAGCCGAGCTGCTCGGCCAGTTCCCAGACGTCCTCCGGGTCGACGCCGCCGGCGGCCGGGGCCTGGGCCCGCCACGCCTCGACCGACTCCAGGCTCGACTCGCCCTTGAGCCAACGCAGGGTCTGCGTCGCCGCGACGACGCGAGCGTTTGGCACGTCGCGCAGTCGGAGCCGGTCAGGCCGGTCCCGCTCCAACAACTCGCGCAGGCCCGCGAGGGTCAGCCCCGCGGCGGACCAGTCCTGCTCCGGGGCGCCCGGCGGCTCGGGGGCCCGGTCGGCGGGAACCGGCTTCCCGACGTGCAGCACCACCTGGTACCGGAACTGCGTCAACTCGTTGCGGTGGCGGCCGCGCTTGAGGCGGATCTCGACCCGGGAGATGCGACCGGTGCTCGCCGCCCAGTCCCGGAAGAAGGACGGGTCGAGCGTCAGCTCCTTCTCCTGCTGTACGCGCTGCTGTACCCGCTGCCAGAGCTCCTGGCGGGACGTCGCCTCCGACGCGCGGCTCAGTTCCACGGCGGCGGCGAAGGCCTCCAGCAGCGGGAGGCTGCGCACGTCGCCGACGATGATGCGTCCGCCGGGGTCGACCCGTTCCAGGGCGCCGTTCAGGACGCGCACCAGGTAGTGGATGTCGGGGAAGTACTGGATGACCGAGTTGATGAGGACCGTGTCGACGGCCTCGGTGTGCAGGTCGGCCAAGTCGTCGGCCTGCCGCTGGAGCAGCGTGACGGAGTCGCGGAGCTGCGGCATCCCGTCCAGGCGCCTGCGGACGGACTCCAGCACGGCACGGGAGAAGTCGGTGCCGTAGTAGCGAGCGCAGTCAGGGGCGAGCGGGAAGAGCAGCAGGCCCGTGCCGCAGCCGATCTCCAACAGCGACTGCGGCCGGTAGGCGCGTACCAGGGCCAGGGTGTCCTGCCGCCAGGCCTCCATCTCCTCCAGCGGGATCGCCTGGCCGGTGTAGCTGCTGTTCCAGCCCGAGTAGTCGGCGCCGTCCTCGGTGGGCGCGACCTCCAGCTCGTCGAAGGCGTCGTAGACCTGCTGCCAGTGCTGCAGCCGATCGTCGAGCAGTCCCGCCTCCTTCCCTTCGACGGCGGACTGGGCGTGCAGCGGGTCCAGCACCACGAAGGAGACGAGAGAGGCGCCGCCGGGTTGGTCGGTGCGCACCAGTGTCGCCGCGGTCTTGACGACGGGGTGGCGGCTCAGCACGGTGTCGATCTCGCCGAGCTCGATGCGGTATCCCCGGATCTTGACCTGGGAGTCGGTACGCCCCAGGAACTCCAGGTTCCCGTCGGCACGCCACCGGGCCATGTCGCCCGTCTTGTAGATACGGGCGCCGGGCTGGGCGCTGAAGGGCGAGGCGATGTACTTGCTGGCGGTGAGCTGCGGGTCCTCGGCGTAGCCGAGGCTCAGGCAGTCGCCGCCGATGTAGAGGTCGCCCGGCACGTCGACCGGGCAGGGCTGGAGGTTCTCGTTGAGGATGTAGTAGCAGGCGTTCTGGATCGGCTTGCCGTACGGGATGCTCGTCCAGGCGGGGTCGACCTGGTGGACCGGGAAGAAGTTGGACCAGACGGTCGCCTCCGTCGCACCGCCCAGGCCGATGACCTGGACGTTGGGGAATGCGGCCTTCATGATGTCCGGCGAGTTCACGGGGATCCAGTCCCCGCTCATGAAGATCAGGCGCAGCGAGGTCGACACGACCTGTCCCGCCGCGTTGTCGCTCCCCGGCAGGAACGGCACGAGCTGCATGAGCGCGGCGGGCGCCGAGTCCCAGAAGGTGATCGGCTCCGTCGCCAGGATGTCCAGCAGCCGGGTCGGTTCCTGGATGTCCTCCTTGGCCGCCAGGCGGATCGACCCACCGGCCGCGAGAATGCCGAAGATGTCGTAGACGGAGAGGTCGAAGCTCAGGGACGTGATGAACAGCAGCCGGTCGTCGGGGCCGACGGAGAACGTGTCGTTGACCCACTCGATCAGGTTGATGGCGGCGCGGTGCTCGACCATGACCCCCTTCGGGGTGCCGGTCGAACCGGACGTGAAGATGATGTAGGCGAGGTCCTGGGAGGTCCCCTGGAGCGGCAGGTCGTCCTGCGGCATGCGGGCGATGTCGGCCGGCGCGTGCAGGCGGTAGGGCTGCGGCTGCAGGGGCTCGGAGTCCTCGTCGGCGTCGTCGACGCACACGATGTGGGCGAGCTCGGGCAGCGGATCGGCCGTAAGGAGCGAGGGCACCAGGGCGCGCTGGGTGAGGATGCAGGTGATGCCCAGCGAGTCGAGGATTCCGTGCCAGCGCTTCACCGGGGCACCCGTCTGAAGCGGCACGTAGATCCCGCCCGCCTTCAGGATGCCCAGCAGGGCCGGGATCATCTCCGCGGCGCGCTCCATCAGGATCGCGACGTGGACGCCGGGGCCGACGCCGAGCCCCTTGAGGTAGTGCGAGATCTGGTTCGCCTGCCTGTTGACTTCCGCGTACGTCCAGCTCCGGTCCTGGAAGAACAGGGCCGGAGCATCAGGGGACCGCCGCACCTGCCGCTCGAACAGCTGGTGCATGCAGAGATCCCGGGCGTACGGCTTCTCGGTGTCGTTCCACTCGTAGACCAGCCGGGAGTGCTCCGCGGCCGTGAGCACCGATATCTCCGCCAGGCGGGCATGCGGAAGCCGCACCAGATCCGAGCAGATCTGGCGCAGGTGCCCCAACATCCCCTCGACCGTCCGCCGGTCGAAGCGCCGGGTGTCGAAGTGGATGGTGATCGCCAATCGCTCGCCCGGGGTGACGACGACGTTCAGCGGATAGGGGACGCGGGTCTCCTCCCGGCGCCCGGTGATCGGCAGCCGCTGGCCGGGCTCCGGCTGGACGCCGTGCTCGACGGAGACGACGCTCTCGAACAGCGCGTTGCCCGACCCGATCTCGCTCCACTGCTGGACGAGCAGCATCGGACTGTGCTCGTGCCGTTGGATCTGGGCGTACTGCCGTCGCACCCGGTGCATCCACTCGGCCCACGGCATGGTCTGCGGCACCTGGATCCGCAGCGGAAGCGTGTTGATGAGCAGGCCGACCACCTGCTCGACCCCCGGTAGGTCACCCGAGCGGCCCGACACCGTCGCCCCGACGACCACCTCCGGGGCCCCCGTGTACCGGCTCACCAGCAGCGCCCAGCAGCCCTGGATCATCGTCTCGAGCGACAGACCGTGCTGCTCGCCCACCGCCGACAGGCGGGCCGTCTCCCCCTCGTCGAGCAGTAGCCGGGTCTGGTCGTAGTCGGCCGGCGCGGCCGCGGCGTTCGGCTCCTCGCCGGCGGCGGCCTTCCGCTCCATCGGCAGCGGCGCGGCAGGCGCGACCGACTCCAGCTCGGCGGTCCAGTAGCGCTCGGCCTGATCGATGTCCTGGCGGCCCAACCACCGCACGTACTCCTGGTACGGCGTCGCCGGGTGCAGCTCCAGCGGCCGGTCTGCCGTCAGGTGGCCGTAGTACGACTCGACCTCGCGAAGAATGATCGTCTGGCTCCACCCGTCCAGGACGATGTAGTGAAGACTCCAGACGACCTGGTAGCACGCCTCGTCGAGCCGGGCGACGTGGAGTCGCCACAGCGGAGGCTCCGCCAGGGAGAAGCCCCTGGCGAGATCCCGCTGCTTGTAGGACTGCAGCCGGCTGCGCTGCTCCTCGGCGCTGAGCCCGCGCCAGTCCTCGACGGCGAAGGGAACGTCCAACCGCTGATGCACTTCCTGCAACGGGGTCGTGCTCTGCAGGTCACGGAAGCCCGTACGCAGCGCGGTGTGGCGCTCCATGACATGCAGCCAACTCCGGCGGAACGCCTCGACGTCGAGCTCCTGCTCGATGCGGTACTCCACCTGCACGTGGAAGAGCCCGGGCCTCCCACCGAAGTCGCTCTGGAACATGATTCCCTGTTGCGTGGGAGTCATCGGGTAGCGTGCTTCAACGATTTCCTCGCTCATTGCGGATCGGACACCCTTTGCTGCCGAGGTCCACCTGCGTTCACAGGCAGACCTTTGGATATGCCAATGAGTCGCGGACCGTCTGTCGGCGGCGGCCGTCGTCGTATCGGGCTGACCCCTGCCTGTCGGAAGCCGGCCGGGACCAGGAGAACCCAGCCACCACCGTTGACGCTGAAGCCGGAGGGCGCACCCCGCCGCATAGCGCTCAGGCGGTGTGACCAGAATGTTGCGGTGTTCGATGTCGCAGCGTCGGACTCGTCAGCGTCGGGTGATCTGGCGATGTTCGCCTACGGTCGACGGGTACGAATCGGTGCAGATGCCCCCCAGACGTCTTCTCCCCCAATATGTCGAATCGCTACACCGAATAAACGCGATCACGCCGCTCACCTCGGCAGATCGGCGACGGAGCGCACGGCTTCCGCATTGACGGTTATGCCGCGCACACCATCGACGGCAACAGCCGCCGCACCTGCCGGATGTGGGCGCTTCCCGCGTCCTGGGGCAACTCTATGGCGAGCCGCCGGAAGAGCGGCACGGCTCGTGTGGCTATACCCGATCGGCGCGAGGCATCCCAGGTCTGCGACTATCAGGTAGCCATCTGGCTACGCTCACGGGAGCACCCGTGGCGCCGACAAAGCCGTCCCGGGACGCCAGTCTTGCCTGATTTGCGTAGACGCGCCCGGTCATTGACGCCAATGAGTTGACAACAAATTCGTCAATTGTGCCGCAACTCGGGTCACCCATTCGACTTTATCCCGGCGCCGCAATCACCGCCGGCTTCTTCCACCCGGCACACCGGCCGAACTTCCGGCCGAGCGTCGAAAGGACGTCGAGCCCTCACGGGAGCGGGGAATGGTGCCCGCCATCGCACTCGAACCTCGGCGTCCCCGGATCCGCGGCCTCCGGCGACCGCACCTCATCGCCCGCGGTCACTGTCGTACTCGTGGCAGTTCCTCGCGCGCCGGATCGCGGACGGTTCCAGGGGATCGGGCGGGCATCCGGTGGCCTACCAGGGCCGCCGCGGCGGCGAACCCGAGTGCGCCCCGGCCACGGCAGGCAGGATCGCCACGACGTCACCGTCCGACACCTTGGCCCGCAGGCCGCCGAGCAGGCGCGCGTCCTCGTCGTTGACGTACACGTTGACCAGCCCGTGCAGGGCGCCGGTGTCGGTGAGCAGGCGAGCCCGGACCCCGGCGTACCTGGCATCCAGGTCGTGAAGCAGGTCGTCCAGGGTCTCCCCGGCGCCCTCCACGGTCGACGCGCCACCGGTGTAGCTGCGCAGGATCGTCGGTACGCGAACTTCGATGGCCATGGCGGCGGCCTCCTCAACGGGATCGACGACGACGAAAGGTGGCGCGTGCCGAACAGGCGAGGCGGGGCGACGATTCCGCCGGCCGGGCAGCATGGCCCGCCCGGTTCGGTACCGCCAGCGCTGCGGCCATTCACCGCCGCACCATCTCCGCCGCTCAACGGTCCCACGACAAGGGTCCGCGCGAACTCTGACCATTCGGGCACTCCGATCGGCGTCGCCGGGACGCCCGGGCCTGCCCGCACCACGGATGGAACAGGTCAGCCGGCATCATCGGAGCGGCGACGATCAACGCACCACGGCGGCATCCGCGCGCCGGGTCGGCCCGTTGTCGCAACGCACCGGGAGCGGAAACCTCCGGCGCGGAAGCGGCCGGCTCACACCTCCACATCATGCCGTTCCCGCGCCACCGCACCACGAGCCCGCTCCAACAACCGATTCGCCAGAACACCCGGCACAGGCACCTCACCAACGACCATCCGGTCC
This sequence comes from Micromonospora olivasterospora, assembly GCF_007830265.1. NCBI lineage: Bacteria > Bacillati > Actinomycetota > Actinomycetes > Micromonosporales > Micromonosporaceae > Micromonospora > Micromonospora olivasterospora. The sequence goes on along the minus strand of NZ_VLKE01000001.1, from coordinate 3,321,258 downwards.
AACGCCTGCGCCAACGCATCCTTCGTCACATCATCCTGAATCAGAAAACCGTTACTCGGAAAACGCATCACAGTGTCGAGACACGCCGCACCACGGCCGATCAGAAGCAGAATCTTCGTACCCTGACCCCGCGCCGCCTCCACGACCCCGTCCAGACTTTCCGCACCAAGGTCGTCACATGCCACGACCAGGATGTCGAAAGGACGACCAGATGTCGCAGGCTCCGGGTGTGCCGTCGAGATCGTGTTCACCTCGGTCACCAGGTCGAGCGAGCTGAGCATGTCGCTCAGGCCCCGACGCGCCAACTCGTTGTCGGCCAGGACCAGGACGCTACAGCCATCCCGATTTTGGGCGCACGGATTTCCGACACGTTCCACGTCGATCAACTCTCCCCGCGGCAATCACGCCACGAACGATGTGTGTAATGCCGGCCACAGAGTACGCGAGGAGCCTACAAGGAAAAAATTGGATGAAGGTACCCGTCAATACGGATGATCACGGATATTGCCCCAGGTCAACACATGACACATCCGATCGAACGGGGGGCGACCCGACTGAGCGGTCAGTCATATCGACCGTCAGGACTAGGTGACGGTGAGTCATTCTCTCCTGGTACGACCTTCCCGGGCGACCGCCCAGGGTTCACTCCGCCGCTGCGCAGGGCCGTTGCACGGGAGGCGGCGTGTCGTACAGCCTGTTCTCCTCGGGGTCGTTCGGGTGACGGTCGATCTCGCGCGGCACGTACGACGGCGAGTTGAACGCCTCCTTGATGTTCGGCACGCAGAGCAGGGTCAGGCGCTTCCGGACGGCGATCCCGTTGGCGTCGAACCGGAGCAGGCCGGTAACCCCTCGGTAATAGGGGTTCGCCACATCATGGATCGCGAGGTACACCGTGGTCGGGCTGACCGCCGTCGGGTCCCATTCCCGACCGGCGGAGCCGGCCAGAGTCTGGACGGCCGCCAGGTGCAGCCGGGTCGCGTCGTACGCCAGGCCCACCCGCTCGCCGATCGGGGTGTTCGAGCTGCACATCGACAGGACGGTCCGCACGTCGTTGAGGAAGAGCTTCCGCTCGGTGTCGTTCGCGCCGACGAGCCGGTTGCAGTAGGCCAGTTCTCCCTTGGACACGTACGCCAGGGGCAGGTTGTCGGGGGCGACCACCCGTGCGGCCGTGTTGGCCAGGTACCGGTTGACCGAGTCGTCGCCGATCAACTGGGGCACCCTGCCGCTGCACGCCTGCGCCAGCCTGCTCACGAACGCACCGAACTCGCTGTAGCGACCGCCGAAGAAGACCACGCCGTCGCGGAACCTGTCCGCGCAGACCGAAGCGAGGTCGACACCGTTCCGCCAGTACGTCTCCTGGTAGTTGCCCTCGCCGAAGCGGTCCCGCAGTCCGTCCCGCAGAGTGTTGACGTAGAGGTCGTTCTGCGCGCCCTCGTCCGGGTCGGCGCTGCCGAACGTGTAGTAGTTGAAGAGCTTCTTCTTACCGAGCACCCGGGTGACGTGCTCGTGGACGAGTGTCGCCTCGTCGCGGTTGGGCGCGGAGATCTGCAGGTACCTGCTCGACGCGTCCGCGATCCCGTCGGCCGACAGCGTGGGCGCGAGGACGGGCAGGTCGAGCCTGCCCAGCGCCCGGATCGCGTCCTGGACCGCCTTGCGGCTCTCCACCAGCCCGACCACCCCGAGCACCGTCGGCTCCTCCTCGGCCAGCGCGGACAGCATCCGCACCACATCGGCGGAGTACCGCATCTCCTGGCCCGCGTTGGCGACCACGATTCGCAGATACGGGTACGCCGGGTACTCGTTGGCCTCCAGGTACGCCCGGCGCTGCGCCGCCGCCATGCCCTGGAGCTCCTCCCGCTCGCCCGCGAAGGTCTCCTCGCCGGGGAGGGCGTCCGGCTTGGTCAGGGAACCGAAGTAGACCAGCGTGACGCGGGGGCGGTCCTTCCTGACCCGCCAGGCGGCCTCCACCTCCCGGTTCTGGTCGAAGATCTTCCGCTGCACGTCCCGCAGCGACTCGTCCGAGCTGAACAGTTGCCGCTCGTGGTCGCTGTAGCCGACGCACTGGCCGTCGCGCACCGCCGTGCGGACGAGGCCGCCCGAGGCCCACGGCCGCCACTCGCAGTCGGCCCGCCATTTGTCGATCCCGGTGGGTACCTGCCAGCCGCCGACGACGACCAGGACGACGACCGCCAGCGCCACCAGCGCGACCGGCCGGGTCGGCCACCGCGGCTTCGGCGGCACGATGCGGGACAGCAGGTCCTCGTACGGCTTGAGGTCGGCCGGCGGAATCTTCACCTGGAGGTACCAGGCGTTGTCCTCCCGGGCCCGCCGGGCCCGGGCAGCCCGCTGCGCCAGGCCCGGTACGCTCCCTCCACCCCGTCGAGCGGCACCAACTGGCCGGCGACCGCCGGGTCGGTCGGCGCCAGCCCGTCCGGCGGCACATCGCGACTGTTGGTGATGACCAGCAACGGGTCGGACTGGCCGGTCTCGTCGCGCACCGCGTTGATCAGCCTGATCAGGGCGTACCCGCCGTTCTCGGGCGCGACCTCGTCCATCAGGAGGACCGGGCACGCCGTCCGCCGCCACGGCCTCAGCCGCCACGGCCGGCGGCGGTACTCGACGCGCAGATCCTGCAGGAACGCGTGGACCAGCAGCAGGTCGATCTGCCCCTGGTCCTCCGTCGTTCGCAACGGAAGCGCCAGCCGCCTGGCGAAGGTGAAGAAGTCGCCCGCCGCGAGGGTGGGTGCGAGGTACTGCTGGCGCATGAACCAGCGGAACCGCCGGCCCGCGCCGAACAGCCACCCGGTGGTCAGCAGCCAGAACACCAGTCCGGGAAGGACCCGCAGGGCCAGCCACAGCAGCAACCCCGTCCAGCCGCCGACGTCCGGCGGCGCCTGCTGGCCCTCCCAGGGCCCCCGCTGCCAGACGCGCTCCCGCAACTGTCGGGCCAGTTCCCGGCGGCGCCGGTTCGTCGGTACCCCCGAGAGGTCGACCTGCATCAGCCCGTCGGCCAGCGCGTAGTGGCGGAACCGCAGCGGATCCGACCCGCCGAAGTTCCCGGCCGCCAGCCCCGTGTACGCCTCGTGCAGCAGCGTGCGTACGTCCCGGCCCGTCGCGCTGATCCGGACGTGCGGGACCCGCCGCTCCTCGCCGGCGAGCACATGCGCCATCATGGTCACCGGCGACGTGACCCCCGGCCGGGAGACCAGGCACAGCAGCGGCAACTGCCAGCCGTTGCGCCTGGGCCGCAGGACCATCGACTCGACCAGCCCCACCAACCGGTGGAACTCCGCGTAGACCCGCATGCCCAACTCCGGGGGACCTGTCGTCCGTCATCTGCTCCCGTTTCCGTTCCGAGGCCGCCCGCAGAACGCGGATACGTCGGTCGCATGCCCGGCGAAAACAGGCCGCCACACCGGGCACGAAGCGCCGGAAAGCGGCCTGGCGCACGCCTTCGTGCCGCCGCTGTCGCAATGAAGCCGGCCATTGGATCGTAACGCGAACCATGGCCGTCGCAGGGGGCGGCGGAACGTGTCCCTGACATTGAGGTTCGGCGAATCCGGCGCTGCTCGCCGGAGCACCGGGCGGCCGCCTTCCGTCGATGTCCGGCCGGGGCCGGCGGGCGAACCGAGGCGGCCGGAGGGAGATCGACCGCGGGACAGCCGTCAGGGACTGCGAGAATTGCGCGGCCAGCACCCGAACGGAGACGCGACCCCCGATGACAGACCTGCCCGACGACCTACGGAACAGCCTGGCATCGGCGTTGACGTCGGCGCGCGTCGAGGTGCTTTCCGCCTCGGTGCGCCGGCTGATGGACGAGTACCGGTCCGGCCGGGTGGGCCGCAGCCCCATTCTCGCGTCCGCCACGGACGTGACCGCGTACGCGGCGTACCGGATGCCGGCCACCTTCGCCGCGGTGCGCGCGGCGCTCGGCCAGCTCGCCCAGGTGGTGCCGGACTTCCGGCCCCGTCGCCACCTGGACGTGGGCGGCGGCACGGGAGCCGCGGCCTGGGCCGCCAGCGAGGCCTTTCCCGGCCTGGAGACGGTGACGGTGCTCGACCAGGTCAGCGAGGCGCTGGCGCTGGGCCGCCGACTGTCCGCCGGGGCCGGCCACCCCGCCCTGCGCTCGGCGAGCTGGCGCCAGTGGCGCTTCGATCCCTCCGGCGAGCTCCCCGCCGCCGACCTGGTGACCGTCTCCTACGTCCTCGGTGAGCTGCCGGCGGCGCACCGGTCGGCGCTGGTCGCGCAGGCGGCGGCAGCCGGCGCGCTGGTCGTGGTCGTCGAGGCCGGCACACCGGCCGGCCACGGCCGGGTGCTGGACGCCCGGTCGGCGTTCGTCGGCTCGGGGCACACCGTCCTGGCGCCCTGCCCGCACCAGGGGGCCTGTCCGCTGTCCGGGACGGCGGACTGGTGCCACTTCGCCGCCCGGGTCAACCGCTCCGCCCTCCACCGCCGCTTGAAGGACGCGCAGCTCGGCTACGAGGACGAGAAGTTCTCCTACGTCGCCGCCGCCCGGCGGCAGCCGCTGCCGGTCGCCGGCAGGGTCCTGCGGCACCCGACCTTCCGCAAGGGGCTGGTGACCCTCCAGGTCTGCGTTCGCGACGACGGCGGCGCCCGGCAGGAGTTGATCTCCAAGCGGCAGGGGGACCGCTACCGGCAGGCGCGGGACACCGGGTGGGGCGGCATCTGGCCGCCGACGAGCTGAACCGTTCCCGGAACGCCGCGGGGATCGCGGCCGGCTGCGGAATTCCCGATGGCCATGACGGCGCCGTCCGGCCCGGCGTCGGTGGCGTACGCGAACCGCTTCCCGGGCTCCCACGCCGTGACGGTGGCCCGCTCGACGTGGCCGGCCATCTCGGAGCTCGTGCGCCCGCCCTCGCCCGACTCCACGGTGCTGTGGCCCATGAACCACGAGTCGATGCCCGGGCCCGTCGCGATCGCCTCCTCGGGCAGCAGCGACCGCAGCGCACGACGCGTCGGGCCGGATGCGCAAATCCCGCCTTGTCGGGCACAGCTGGTTGCGAGGATGTGACTGTCGGTATGGCGCCGGCGCGGCGACCAGCGACCGCCACTGTCGGATCGAGGAGAGGGACATGGGCCGTAGGAGCACGATCGACGTCCGGTCGGTGACGGACACGCTGGGTATCGAACGGGAGACCCAGAGCCGCGGATCGCAGGGGTTGGCGCGGTTCCTGGGCTGGTTCAGCCTCGGCCTCGGCGTCACCACGCTCGCCGCGCGACCGCAGGTCGGCCGGCTCTGCGGTGTCGACGACTCCCGCACGGCGCAGACCGTGCTGCAGGCCGCCGGCGTACGGGAACTGGGGCACGCCGCGGCGTTGCTCTTCCCGCGCCGGGCGGGCTGGGGGGCGTGGACGCGGGTCGCCGGCGACGTCATGGACCTCGCCGCGAGCACCACGGCCATGCGGAACCGGCGGGGCGAGCGGCGGCGGCGCCTGATGTACACGACCTGGGCGCTCGCCGGGATCACCGCCGTCGACCTCTACGCGGCCGTCCAGGTCACCCGGGGCGGGAGGTTCAGGGCGTCCAACCGGGTGCAGGCGTCCGTGACCATCAACCGCAGCGCGGAGGACGCGTACCGGTTCTGGCACGACTTCGAGAACCTGCCGCGCTTCATGTCCCACCTCGAATCGGTCCGGATGGTCGGCGACCGGCGGTCGCACTGGACGGCGAAGGCGCCGGCCGGCCGGCGGGTGGAGTGGGACGCGGAAATCGTCGCCGACCGCCCCAACGAGATGATCACGTGGCGCTCGGTCGACGGCGCGACCGTACCGAACTCCGGGTCGGTGCGGTTCGTGCCGGCGGCCGGCGGGCGCGGCACGGAGGTCCGGGTGGATCTGGAGTACGCCCCGCCCGGCCGGATGTTCGGCGCGGCACTCGCCAAGATCTTCGGCGAGCACCCGCAGCAGCAGATCTGCGACGACCTGCGGCGGTTCAAGCAGGTCATGGAGACGGGCGAGATCGCCCGCTCGGACGGCAGCCCGGACGGCACGAACACCCAGCAGCAAATCAAGCAGCGTCCGGCGCAGCCGCTGGCGATGCCGCGCGCGTGAGAGGGAGGACGCGATGAAAGCCACCTGCTGGATCGCCCCGAACAACGTGGCGGTCGAAGAGGTCCCCGAGCCGAAGATCCTCAACCCGCGCGACGCCATTGTGAAGATCACCTCGTCGGCGATCTGCGGCTCGGACCTGCACCTGCTCGACGGCTTCATCCCCACGATGAAGAAGGGCGACGTGCTCGGCCACGAGTTCATGGGGGAGATCGTGGAGCTGGGCCACGCCGCGCGGGACGGCCTGAAAATCGGGGACCGCGTGGTGGTGGCGTTCCCGATCGCCTGCGGCAACTGCGCCTCGTGCCAGCGCGGCCTCTACTCCGTCTGCGAGAACTCCAACCCGAACGCCGCCATCGCCGAGCTGGCGATGGGCCACGCCCCCGCCGGCATCTACGGGTACTCGCACATGCTGGGCGGCTACGCGGGCGGCCAGGCGCAGTACGCGCGGGTGCCGTACGCCGACGTCGGCGCCCTGAAGATCGAGGACGACCTGCCGGACGAGAAGGTGCTGTTCCTGTCCGACGTGCTGCCGACCGGCTACATGGCCGCCGAGATGTGCGACATCAAGCGCGGCGACATCGTCGCCGTCTGGGGCGCGGGCCCGGTGGGCCAGTTCGCCGCCCTGAGCGCGTACCTGCTCGGCGCCGAGCGGGTCATCGTCATCGACCGGTTCCAGTACCGGCTGCGGATGGTGCGGGAGAAGTGCGGCGCGGAGATCATCAACTACGAGGAGACGGACGTCATGGACGCGCTGCGGGACATGACGGCCGGCCGCGGCCCGGACGCGTGTATCGACGCCGTCGGCACGGAGGGGCACCACGCGTCGCCGGCGCTGTACGCGTACGACCGGGCCAAGCAGGCGGTGAAGGTGGAGCTGGACCGGCCGCACGCGCTGCGGGAGGCGGTGCTGAGCTGCCGCAACGGCGGGACTATCTCCGTCATCGGCGCGTACGGCGGGTTCATCGACAAGTTCCCGATGGGCTCCTTCATGAACCGCTCGCTCACGATGCGGTCGGGGCAGGCCCACGTGCAGCGCTACTGGCGGCCGCTGCTGGAGCGGATCCGCAGGGGCGAGATCGACCCGAGCTACATCATCACCCACACGATGCGGCTGGAGGACACCCCGCACGGCTACGACATCTTCAAGAACAAGCAGGACGAGTGCCTGAAGGTGGTGCTCAAGCCGTAGGTCCCAGCGGTCCGCCGCCCCTGCGCGACACGCGGAGGCGGCGGACCGCCGTCGTGGGCGGGGGGCGGGCGAGCCGGCCCCGCCCCACGCGCAAGACTGGCCCGATGTCGTCGACGATGCTGGTCGCCGGCGGATCACCGCCGGGGCGTGGGGCTGGTGGGCCGCCGCTCCGATCGTCGGAGGCAGCCTGCCGGTGGTGGCGGGTCTGCTGCTGGCGGGCCTGGTCCCGGTACGCGGTATCGCGATCATCCCGGTCGCGGGCATCCTGATCGGCGGGGCGATGACGGCGACCTCGCTGGCCGGCCGCCGGGCGCTGGACGAGCTGACCGACCGGCGCGGCGAGGTGGAGGCCGCCCTGACGCTGGGCTTCCCGCCGCGCGACGCCGTCCTGCTGGTGTGCCGCCCCGCGGCGGGACAGGCCCTGATCCCCGCACTGGACCAGACCCGCACGGTGGGCCTGGTGACCCTGCCGGGGGCGTTCGTCGGGGTGCTGCTGGGCGGGGCGAGCCCGCTCGCGGCCGGCGTGACGCAGCTGTTCGTCCTCGTCGGCTTCCTCGCCGTGGAGGCCGTCGCGGTCGTCCTCACCGTCGAGCTGGTCGCCCGCGGCCGGTTGCGCCCGGCCACGCCGCCCGGACACGGCGGGCGTGGCCGGTGAGCGAAAACGGGCGCCACTAGGTCCACTGTGGATCGCGGCGGCCGCCTCAGTCCTCCTCGCCGCCCTCCTCCTCGTCGTCGCCCAGGGCTTCGAAGAACACCACGTACGTCTCCCTCGACAGCGCCGGTCGTGGAACCTCCACACCGGACCCGTTGCGGGGCAACGAATTCGACGGTATCTACAGTGGATCCGTTGCCGGCCGGCGAGGCTAGCAACACAGCCTGAGAGGTAGCTGGGCGGCTTCACCCGGTCACGGTGCGGCACGACCCGGCTCGAGCCCCGGAGTCGGCCCGCAGCGCCGGTCGGACATGCGGTCACCGGCCGTGCGCCCAGCTTCCCCGCTCACCGTCGGGACGATTTGTACATCTGGCGGCTCTCGCCCGGACACCGCAACCATTTACTCTCCATCCGCCCATTCCGTATCGGAGGCTCAGTTTGATGAACCACAAGAGGCGCAAACGCATACAGAACGCCTCGATCGTCCTCGCCGCAGGCACTGCCCTCGCCCTCTCCACGGGGGCCACCGCCCTCGCCGAGACGGGGACGCCGACGATCAGTGAGATCCACTACGACAACGCCGGGACCGACACCGGCGAGGCCATCGAGATCGAGGCCCCCGTCGGCTTCGACCTGTCGGGCTGGCAGATCGTCCTCTACAACGGCGCCAACGGCGCGGCGTACGACACCAGGACGCTGAGCGGCGCGGTGCCGGCGGCGGGCGTGGTCGTCGCAAGCTACCCGACGGACGGCATCCAGAACGGCTCCCCCGACGGCGTCGCCCTGGTCTCCCCCACCGGCGCGGTCGCCGAGTTCCTCACCTACGAGGGCACGTTCACCGCGGTCGGCGGCCCGGCCAACGGGCTGACCGGCACGGACATCGGGGTCGCCGAGACCACCAGCACGCCGGTCGGCCAGTCGCTGCAGAAGGTCGGCGGCACCTGGCAGCCCCCCGCGCAGAACACCTTCGGCGTCCGTAACGGCGGCGGCAACCCCGACCCGGACCCCGAGCCCACCCCGGGCTGCACCGTCACCGTCGACCGCACCATCGCCGAGGTCCAGGGCACCGGCGCGGCGACCCCACTCGCGGGCACCCGGGTCACCGTCGAGGGCGTGGTGACGGCCGACCACCGCACCGGCGGCTACAACGGCGTGTACGTGCAGACCGCCGGCAGCGGCGGCGAGCGCACGGTCGCCGCGGGCACCGCCTCCGACGCCGTCTTCGTCTACCTCACCACGAACACCGCGAACCACCCGTCCGTCGCGATCGGCGACCGGGTCCGGGTCAGCGGCACGGTGAGCGAGTTCAACGGCCTCACCCAGCTGAGCATCGCCGGCAAGTCCGACGTGCAGGTCTGCGAGCGGAACGTGGCCCTGCCCGCGCCGGTCCCGGTGACCCTGCCGCTGGACGACGCCGCCCGCGAGTCGGTCGAGTCCATGCTGGTCGCCCCCGTCGGCCAGTTCACCGTCTCCGAGGTCTACAACACCAACCGGTACGGCGAGGTCGTGCTCGCCGCCGGTGACCGTCCCGCCGCCAACCCCACCGACGTCGCCCGCCCGGGCACCGACGCCGCGAGGCAGGTGGCCGCCGCGAACAAGCTCCGCCGGATCCTGGTGGACGACGGCAAGACCACGAACCTGTCCACCGCCGGGCTGCTGCCGCCGTACCTGTCCAAGGCCAACCCGGTGCGCGTCGGCGACTCGGTCGAGGCGTTCGGGCCGTCGGTGCTGTCGTACAGCTTCAACGAGTGGCGGCTCCAGCCGACCACGCCGGTCAGCGCGGACACCCCGGCCGCCGAGCGGACCAGCTTCAAGGCCACCAACCCCCGTACCGCCGGCCCCGTGGACGTCGGCGGCGACGTGCGGGTGGCCAGCTTCAACGTGCTGAACTACTTCGTGCACTTCGGCGGCGACGCCCGCGGTGCCGCGAACGAGGCGGAGCTGGCCAGGCAGGAGGCGAAGATCGTCTCGGCGATCAACGCCCTCGGGGCCGACGTCGTCGCGCTCGAGGAGATCGAGAACTCCGTCCGGTTCAACGCGAGCGACCCGCAGCAGGCGCTGAAGCGCCTGGTGGCGGCGCTGAACAGCGCGGCGGGCGCGGGCACCTGGGACTACGTCCGCACCCCGGCCGAGCTGCCGGGCGCGGCCCAGCAGGACTTCATCACCACGGCGATCATCTTCAAGCCGGCGAAGGTGCAGACCAAGGGCCCGTCCCGCTCGGTCAACGACGAGAGCGTCTGGTTCAACGCCCGCGAGCCGATCGCGCAGACGTTCACCGCGGGAAAGATCTCCTTCATCGTGGTCGCCAACCACCTCAAGTCCAAGAGCGGCTCCGGCACCGGCGACAACGCCGACGCCGGCGACGGTCAGGGCGCGTGGAACGGCGACCGGGTCCGGCAGGCGCGGGCGCTGACCGCGTTCGTCGACCGGGTGAAGGCCGACAGCGGCACCGACAACGTGCTCCTGCTGGGTGACTTCAACGCGTACACCCAGGAGGACCCGATGCAGGTCCTCTACGACGCCGACTACCGCGACCTGAACGACACCGGCAAGGCCACCTACGTCTTCGGTGGCGAGTCCGGCTCGCTCGACCACGCCGTCGCCTCGCCGTCGCTGGCGACGCGGGTCACCGGCGTCGACGTGTGGCAGATCAACGCGGTGGAGTCGTTCGCCTTCCAGTACGACGGGCTGGCCGCGTTCTACGAGGCGAACCCGTACCGGGCCAGCGACCACAACCCGCTCGTGGTGGGTCTCAGCACCCGGGCCAAGCCGGTCGACCTCCAGCTGCTGAGCGTCAACGACTTCCACGGCCGGCTGGAGTCCCCGGCCACCAGTGGCGGTCAGCCGGTCGGCGGCGCGGCGCAGGTCGCCGGTCTCGTCGGCCAGCTGCGCGCGCAGAACCCGAACACCGCGTTCGTGTCCGCCGGTGACAACATCGGCGCGTCCACGTTCATCTCGGCGATCGACGGGGACAACCCGACGATCGACGCGCTGAACAGCGCCGGCCTGGTCGCCTCGGCCGTGGGCAACCACGAGTTCGACAAGGGCATCGCCGACCTGACGGGCAGGGTGTCCGACCGGGCCGACTTCCCGTACCTGGGCGCCAACGTGTACCGGGGTGACAGCCGGGTGCTGCCGGCGTACTCCGTCAGCACCGTCGGCGGCGTCCGCGTCGGCTTCGTCGGCGTGGTGACCGAGCAGACCGCGTCGCTGGTCAGCCCGGACGGCATCGCCGGCCTGACCTTCCGCGACCCGGTGGCCGAGGCCAACCTGGTCGCCGGCCAGCTCAAGGACGGCAACCCGGACAACGGCGAGGCCGACGTGGTCGTGCTGCTCGCCCACGAGGGCGCGGCGACGGAGAACATCAGCTCCGCCGAGGCGCTGGCCAACGACCCGGTCTTCGGTAGGTTCACCCGGGTCGACGCGACGATCGACGCGATCTTCAGCGGCCACACCCACCAGCCGTACGCCTTCGAGGTCCCCGTGCCGGGGTCGGCCAAGCTGCGCCCGGTGGTGCAGGCCGAGGACTACGGCAAGCGGCTGGGCAAGGTCACGCTGACCTTCGACCCGAACTCGGGCTCGGTCACCTCGGCCGACGCCGCGCTGGTCGACGTCGTGGGCGCGCCGCAGGACCCGGCGGTGGCGGACATCGTGACCGCCGCCAAGGCCAAGGCCGCCGAGCTGGGCAAGCAGCCACTCGGCAAGATCACCGCGGACATCAAGCGGGCCTACACCAACGGCAACGAGGACCGGGGCAAGGAGTCGGTGCTCGGCAACTTCATCGCCGACGTGCAGCTCTCCCAGACCAAGGACGCCGGCCGGGGCGGGGCGCAGATCGCGTTCATGAACCCGGGTGGCCTGCGGGCCGACCTGCTGTACGGGACCGACGGCACGGTGACCTACGCCGCCGCCTTCTCGGTCCAGCCGTTCGCCAACGACATGGTCACCAAGAGCCTCACGGGCGCCCAGGTCAAGCAGGCGCTGGAGGAGCAGTGGCAGCCGGACGGGGCGTCCCGGCCGGTGTTGTGGCTGGGCGTGTCGAAGGGCCTCAACTACACCTACGACCCCGAGGCGCCCAAGGGCTCGCGGATCACGTCGATCAAGCTGAACGGCACGCCGCTCGACCCGGCCGCCACCTACCGGGTCACGATGAACTCGTTCCTCGCCGCCGGCGGTGACAACTACGCCGCCCTGGGGCAGGGCACGAACCGGACGACCACCGGCGACAACGACCTCACCATGCTGGTGAACTACTTCGCCGCGAACTCGCCGGTCACCGCGGACACCGAGCCGCGGTCGGCCGTCGGGCAGGCCGGGCCGCAGTGCACCACGACGATCACCGGCAAGTACAGCAAGCCCCTGGTCGTCACCGCGGGCCTGACCTGCCTGGAGAACGCCACGGTCAGCGGCCCGGTCAGGGTCGACCCGGGCGCCTCGCTGGTCGTCACCGGCGGCAGCATCGCCGGCCCGGTGTCGGCCGTCCGTCCGGTGCTGTTCGAGGTCGACGGCGCGATCATCACGGGCCCGCTCACCGTCACCGGCGCGACCGGCGGCGTGGAGATCAGCGAGGGCAAGGTGACCGGCCCGGTGTCGCTCACGGCCAACACCGGCGGGGTACGCCTCGACGGCGTCACGATCACCGGCCCGGTCACCCTGACCGGCAACACCGGCAGCCAGCCGGTGGTGGTCGCGGCGAACACCATCGGCGGCCCGCTCGGGTGCTCGGGCAACAGCCCGGCCCCCGGCAACGACAACCGGCCGAACACCGTGCGCGGCCCGGCCACCGGGCAGTGCGCGAAGCTGTGACCCGCTAGTGCGGACACCCCCCCTCGGCGCACCCGCCGAGGGGGGGTGTTCTCATACAGGAGCCCGCGCCGCAGCCCCGCCAGTCCATTCCGCGCGGCGCCGAGGGGCCCTGCTCAACGCCTCCCGCGAAGGCGTTCCCCGCTCACGTTCGAGCCGCGGGGCGGCGACCGTGGGGCGCGGCGGGAGAGGGCCAGGGGAACAGGCGCCGGGCGACCCGGCCCAGCCGGGCGCGCAGGCCCACCCGGAGCGTCTCCAGGACCGGCTCGGCCCCGTCGGCGGCATAGTGCAGCATGAGCGGCAGCCGCGCGTCGACGGTCCAGCCGTTCTCGGTGATCCGCGCCTTCAGCAGCCAACTGCCCGTGGGCCGCCCCGAGTTCAGGGCGGAGAGGTCGAGCCGGGCCATGGCGTGGTGGACCAGGCGCACCCCGCCGCGGCAGGGCCGCTCCTCCAACTGGCGACCGTCCACCGGCAGGAAGAACTCCTCCCCGCCGTCCTTGCGCCGGACGACGACGTCGAGCCGCGCCCTGGCGAGGAGGTCGCTCACCTCGAGCAGGACCGGATCGAGGCCGTCCACGGGGAGCACCAGCCGGTGCCGGCCGTGGGCGGCGTCGAGCGTGACGGGCTGGTCGCCGGACTCGAGCGCGGCGGTGACGGCCAGCGTGAGGACGGCCCCGTCGACGTGGCGACGGTCGATGCGGGCCCGGACCCGGATACCCGCCTCCCACTCGGCGAGCCGGCGCAGGTCGGGCAGCCGGTCCTGCTCGGCGAGGGCGGTGATCGCCCGCTGCAACGGCGGCAGCCCGGCGGCGACGCCCGGCGCGAAGCGCTCCCGGATCACCTTCCCCGACTCCAGCGCCACCTGCGCGGCCCACTCCTCCGGGGCCTCCAGCAGCCGCTTGCCGCGCAGCCGGCTGGTGATCTCGTTGCGCAGCCAGCGCCGGTGCAGCCGGTCGCGCAGCGGGCCCGGCTCGACGTGCGCGTCGACGATGTCCAGCACCTCGCGCAGGTTGGTGAAGTAGCCGGCCGGATCCAGCCGGTGGGCCGTCAGGTTTCCCGCGTCCTGCCGCCGTTGGTGGTGGTAGCAGACGTAGTCCGACAGCACGCACGTGCGCCGGGACAGCAGCAGCGCCCGGACCACCATGGCGTGGTCCTCCAGCCGGCGGCGCCCCTCGGGGAAGCGGATCTGGTGCTCGTTGAGGAAGGACCGCCGGAACAGCTTGTGCGAGGTCAGGCTGTCGATCAGCGGCGCGTTGGCCAGCGTCGCCCTGGGCCGGTTCTTCCGGAACAGCTCGCGCGGCACCGAGCGCCCGTGCCCGGCCATCTTGCCGATCACCATGTCCGCGTCGTTGGCGGCGGCGTAGGCGTACAGGCGCTCCAGTGCCTCGTCGCCGAACCAGTCGTCGTCGTCCGCGAAGAAGACGTACTCGCCGCGGGCGTGGGCGACCCCGACGTTGCGCGGCCGGGACGGCCAGCCGGAGTTGTCTATGTGGACGACCCGCAGGTGCGGGTGGGCGGCGGCCAGCTCGTCCAGCCGGCTCCCCGTGCCGTCGGTGGAGCCGTCGTCGACGAAGACCGCCTCGAACTGCCCGGGCGGCAGGGACTGCCGCAGCAGCGAGGCGATCAGCTTCTCCAGGTGCGGCCCGGAGTTGTAGGCCGGAACCACGACACTGACCTTCGGAGCAGTCATGATCTTCTTCTCCGTCGAGTTGACGAACCGGTGGGCGGACCCCGATCGATCGTGGCCCAAGGAGTGCACCTCGCGCTGTCCGGTCCGTGTCTGCGATGTTACGGAGGCCGTTCCGTCCACATGCCAGTCACCCGCCGCCTGAGATCCAAACGCTTCCACCGGTCGCCGGGTTGCCAGGTCCGGAGCGGAGACATCGATCCGGCCCGGATTTGTGTGAGCCGAGACTACCCAGGGTAAAGCGAGATCATGGGATCGTTGCGTACCTCGCCGCCACCGCCCCGGGCCACCGAACTCCAGCGTTGGGCGCTCGGCAGCGGCGCCGAGTTGCGCGGCCTCCGCGCGTCCCTGCACGAGGCGCTGACCGGCCACGCCCTGCGGGCCGGCGAGCAGCTCGACGACATCCCGGAGCGGGTGGTGCTGGTCGCCACCGAGCTGGCCACCAACGCCCTGCAGCACGGGCTTCCGCCGACCACCGTACGGCTGCTCTGCGCGGACGACGTGTTCATCCTCGACGTCGCCGACCACGACCTGAGCACCGTGCCCGAACTCGCCGACACCCGCCCGCTCGGCGCCGGCGGCCGGGGCCTCCAGCTCGCGCGCGCCTTCTCCCTCGACGTCGGCTGGTACGCCACCTCGCACGCGAAGCACATCTGGGCGTCCTTCCCCCGGGAGGCCACGCACGACGGGTGAGGCGGGCCGCGTGCGGCGGTAGGGGTGGGACACCGGCCCCGTGCCGGCGCTCACGCCCGCTCCGACTCCCGGCGGCGGTACGGTTTCCCGGCGGAGCCGCACCGGCCAGGCCGGCCGCCGGCACCGGGCAGAGCAGGAACGACGGAGGGACGCCCGTGCCGGACGCCGACGAGCTGATCGCCGACGCCCTCGCGGCGGCGCGCGGCGCCGACGTACGCACGGCGGAGCGGCAGCTGGACCGGCTGGTCGTCGGCGGCGGGATCGCGGGCGGCATGACGGCGGTGGACGCCGCCCTGGTGGCGCGGCTGGTACGCGGCGTGGGCCGGCTGTGGCCCGGGGCTGGCAGCCGGCGGACCTGGCGCGGATCGCGACCCGGCGGCTCGGCCCGGCGGCCGGGCGGCTCGTCGCGGACATCGCCGCAGCCCAGCGCCGCGGGCAGCCGGGCCCGGTGCCCGGCTGGTGGGACGACCAGCTCGCCGGCCTCGACGCGACCGTGTGGTGGGACGACGACGGCGGATACCTCACCGCCTGGGCCGCCCGGCAGGGCACGGACCGGATCGCGGCCCTGCGCGACGCGGTCGAGGTGTTGGCGCTGGTGGAGAGCCTGCCCCCGATCGCGGTGCTGCGCCCGCCACCCGGCGTGGCCGGGCAGGTGGCGGCGGCACCGGCCGGTGGCAGCGGCTCACGGATCCTCGACCGGGTACGCGCCCTGCTGGCCAAGGCCGAGTCGACCACCTTCCCCGCCGAGGCGGAGGCGCTGACCGGCAAGGCGCAGGAGCTGATGAGCCGGCACAGCATCGGCGTCGCCCTGGTGGCGGGGACCGCCGAGCGGGCCGACCTGCCCGGCGGGGTGCGACTCGGCACCGACCCGCCGTATCCGGGGGCGAAGGCGCTGCTCGTGCAGGAGGTCGCGGCGGCGAACCGGTGCGAGTCGATCTGGTCCGACGACCTCGGCTTCGCCACCGTGCTCGGGTTCCCGGCCGACCTGGCCGCCGTCGAACTGCTCTACACCTCGCTGCTGGTGCAGGCCACCGCCGCCATGCTGCGGGGCCGGACCGAGCGCCGGGGCGGCGGCCGGCGCACGAAGGCGTACGACGAGTCGTTCCTGAACGCGTTCGCGCTGCGGATCGGCGAGCGGCTGCGCGCGGCGGCCGACGAGGCGAGCCGGGAGGCGGCCCGGAACGAGGGCTCCGCGCGGCTGCTGCCCGTGCTGGCGGCCCGCACCGACGCGGTGCGGGAGCGCCTCGACGACCTGTTTCCCGGGGTCACCCGCAAGCGGCTGACCGTCTCGGACGAGGAGGGCTGGTCCTCGGGCACCTCGGCCGCCGACCGGGCCTCGCTGGCCCCCGGCGCAGGCCCGCCCCGCCCGGTGCGCGGCGGCCACCGTCCCGCCCGCTGACCTGCCGCGCGTGTCGGTGGCGCCAGCGGGCGCCCGGCCGGCAGGATTCGGCTGACATTTCTTTCCGCCGGGTGTCGGATCCGTGGCACCCGCTCCGACCCCTCACCGGGACGCGCCGACGGGGCGCGGCCGAGAGACGCGAGGAGTACCGCCGTGAAGTACATGCTGCTGATCTGGAACCGCCCCGGCTTCGTCGAGGGGCTGTCGGAGGAGGACCGCAACGCCATCTTCGGCGGGGTCGACGAGATCATGAAGGAGCTGACCGAGTCCGGTGAGCTGGTCGGCGGCCAGGCGCTGGCCGACCCGTCGCAGACCCGGACCGTCCGGCTGGTCGGCGACCGGACTGAGGTCACCGACGGGCCGTTCATGGAGAGCAAGGAGCAGTTCGCGGGGTACCTGACGGTGGACTGCGAGTCGCCGGAGCGGGCCGCCGAGATCGCCGCCCGCTGGCCGGACGTCCGGATGGGGTTCGGCGTACTGGAGGTCCGGCCGCTGATGGACGACGCCGGGACCGAGATGTGACCGGTCCCGGCCCGACCGTCGAGGACCTGCTGCGCACGCTCGCGCCGCAGGTCCTCGGCCTGCTCGTCCGCCGGCACGGGCAGTTCGACGCCTGCGAGGACGCCGTGCAGGAGGCCCTGCTGGCCGCCGCGACCCAGTGGCCCGCCGACGGTGTGCCGGAGCACCCCCGGTCGTGGCTGGTCACCGTGGCGACCCGCCGGCTCACCGACGCCTGGCGCAGCGAGCGCGCCCGCCGGGACCGCGAGGTCGCGGTGGCCGTCCGCGAGCCGGCGTACGCGGGAGTCGCCCCGCCACCCGACGAGGAGCCGCCGGCCGGCGACGACACGCTGCGGCTGCTGTTCCTGTGCTGCCACCCGGCGCTGAACCGGCCGGCGCAGGTGGCGCTGACGCTGCGCGCGGTGGGCGGGCTGACCACCGCGCAGATCGCCCGCGCGTACCTGGTGCCCGAGGCGACCATGAGCCAGCGCATCCGGCGGGCCAAGCAGCGGATCGAGGCGGCCGGCGCCCGGTTCGCCATGCCGTCGCCCGCCGAGCGGGACGAGCGGTTGCGCGCCGTGGTCCAGGTGCTCTACCTGGTGTTCAACGAGGGGTACACGGCGTCCAGCGGGCCGGACCTGCGGCGCGCCGAGCTGACCGGGGAGGCGATCCGGCTGGCCCGGGAGCTGCACCGGCTGCTGCCCGACGACGGCGAGGTTGCCGGGCTGCTGGCGCTGATGCTGCTCACCGACGCGCACCGGGCGGCGCGGACCGGGCCGGACGGCGAGCTGGTCCCGCTGGCCGAGCAGGACCGCGGCCGGTGGAACCGGACCGAGATCGAGGAGGGGACCGCCCTGGTCACCGAGGCGCTGACCTGGTCGCCGCCGGGGCCGTACCAGCTCCAGGCGGCCATCGCGGCGGTGCACGCCGAGGCGCCGAGCGCCGCCGAGACCGACTGGCGGCAGATCACGGCCCTGTACCGGCTGCTGGCCCGGGTCGCCCCGAACCCGATGGTCACCCTCAACCAGGCCGCCGCGGTGGCCATGGCGGACGGTCCGCGGGCCGGGCTGGCCCTGCTCGCCCCGCTGGACGACGACGAACGCACGGCCGGGCACCACCGGCTTTACGCCGTCCGGGCCCACCTGCTGGAGCTGGCCGGCGAGCTGGCCGCCGCCAGGGAGGCGTACCTGGCGGCGGCCCGGGCCACGACGAGCCTGCCGGAACAGCGCTACCTGGAGGTGCGAGCGGCCCGGCTGGCCGATCGGCGATAGGCGCGACGGCCGGCGGAGAACACGCTGATCGGCGGCGGCGTGGACGCCCGGCGGATGGCTCCGCCGGACGCACCGGCGAGGCCGGTTGGGTCAGGCGCGGCAGTCCCGGGCCAGCCTCGGCGGGATGTCGACGAAGGTGTCGCCCATCCACTTGGCGGGGCTGCTCGACCGGGCGCCCGCGTCGAGCCGCCGCGCAATGTCCGCGATCAGGGCCTCGATCCGCGGGTCCTCGGCCCGGCCCGCCTGGTCGCGTACGTCGTCGGCGAGCCCGGCGAGGGTCCGCTTGAGCCGCGCGTTCAACTCCTCGGGGGTCGCCTCGTCGCGCGTGGCGGCGGCCGAGTCCGCGGCGAGCCTCCTGCTGCCGGCGAGGATCAGCTTGTCGACCGCGCGACACACCTGCTCGGTGTTGGCGGCCGTGACGGCGGTCGGCGACCCGGACGGCGTCGGCTCGGCAACGGTCGGCGCCACCGCCGCGGTGCTGGTCGGGGCGGCGGCGGGCTCCCCCGCGCCGTCCTCGGCCGGCTGGCAGCCGGCGGCGACCGCCGCCACCGCCACGACGACGACGGCGGTACGCAGCGTGGACACGGCGTGACGAGACATCTTCTCCCCGTTCGGTTGTGGAGGATCCAGCATGCCCGCCGGGTCCGAGGCCGGCCGACCCGGCCACGCCGCGCGGCGGGCGCGTCGTGGCCGGGGTCGGCCGGCCTCGGGCGGATCGGACACGACGCGCCGGACCGACGTGGGTCGGCCCGGCGCGTGGTGAGCGGTCGCGAGTCAGCTCCGGAAGGCGTCCTTGATCTTCTCGCCGGCCTGCTTGAGGTTGGCGGCGGCCTGGTCGTTGCGCCCCTCGGCCTCCAGCCGCTCGTTGTCGGTGGCCCGCCCGGCGCCCTCCTTCAACTTGCCGGCGGCGTCCTCGGAAGCGTTGGCGATCTTGTCGTCGATACCCATCGTGAACCTCCACTGCCGTGGTCTGCCTGTTCCCGTACGCCCTTCAGGTACCCCGCCCCGGACGCCCCAACCATGCCCGCCTGTCCCCCCCTCCGGCGGCGGTCATGGAGTTGGCGGCGGTTCCAGTGCCCGAACCGGCCGCCAACTCCATGATCGTCGGG
The DNA here is from genome assembly GCF_007830265.1 of Micromonospora olivasterospora. Lineage (NCBI taxonomy): Bacteria > Bacillati > Actinomycetota > Actinomycetes > Micromonosporales > Micromonosporaceae > Micromonospora > Micromonospora olivasterospora. The sequence goes on along the minus strand of NZ_VLKE01000001.1, from coordinate 3,301,886 downwards.
ATCACGCCACGGCGCGGAAGCGGCGCAGGCGGAGGCTGTTGGCGACGACGAAGACCGAGGAGAAGGCCATCGCCGCGCCCGCGATCATCGGGTTGAGCAGGCCGGCGGCGGCCAGGGGCAGGGCGGCCACGTTGTAGGCGAAGGCCCAGAACAGGTTGCCCTTGATGATCGCCAGCGTGCGGCGGGACAGGCGGATCGCGTCGACCGCGGCGGTCAGGTCGCCCCGGACCAGGGTCAGGTCGCTCGCCTCGATCGCCACGTCGGTGCCCGTGCCCATCGCCAGCCCCAGGTCGGCCTGGGCGAGCGCGGCCGCGTCGTTGATCCCGTCGCCGACCATCGCCACCGTCCGCCCCTCGGCCTGGAGCCGCCGGACCACGTCCACCTTGTCGGCCGGCAGCACCTCGGCGATCACCTCGTCGATGCCGACCTCGGCCGCCACGGCCCGGGCCACGATGGCGTTGTCGCCGGTGAGCAGTACCGGGGCCAGGCCGAGCGCGCGCAGCCCGGCGACCGCCGCCGCGCTGGTCGGTTTGACCACGTCGGCCACCGCGAGCACACCCCGGGCGCCGCCGTCCCAGCCGGCCAGCACCGCCGTCCGGCCGGCGGCCTCCGCGTCGGTCACGGCCCGCGCGACCTCCTCCGGTACGTCGAGTCCGCGCTCGCGCAGCAGTCGCGGCCGGCCGACGGTCACCTCGCGGCCGTCGACCGTCCCGGTGACGCCCAGCCCCTCGGCGTTGGCGAAGCCGGTGACCGGGGCGAGCGGGCCGTCCTCGGCCGCCCCGGCGGCGACCGCCCGGGCGATCGGGTGCTCGCTGGCCGCCTCCAGCGCCCCGGCCAGCCGCAGCAGCTCGGCGGCGTCCTCGCCGTCGGCGGGCAGCACGTCGACCAGGGTCATCCGGCCGGTGGTCACGGTGCCGGTCTTGTCCAGCACCACCGTGTCCACCCGGCGGGTGGACTCCAGCACCTCCGGCCCCTTGATCAGGATCCCGAGCTGCGCGCCCCGCCCGGTGCCGACGAGCAGCGCGGTCGGGGTGGCCAGGCCGAGCGCGCACGGGCAGGCGATGATCAGCACCGCGACGGCGGCGGTGAACGCGGCCGTCGGCCCGGCCCCGGCGCCCAGCCACCAGCCCAGCGCGCCGACGGCGAGGGCGATCACGATCGGCACGAACACCCCGGAGATCCGGTCGGCCAGCCGCTGCACGGCCGCCTTGCCGGTCTGCGCCTGCTCGACCAGCCGCGCCATCTGGGCGAGCTGGGTGTCGCCGCCGATCCGGGTCGCGGTCACCACCAGCCGGCCGCCGGCGTTCACGGTCGCACCGACCACGGTGTCGCCCGGGCCCACCTCGACCGGCACGGACTCGCCGGTGAGCATGCTGGCGTCGACGGCCGACGTGCCCTCGTCCACCACCCCGTCGGTGGCGATCTTCTCGCCGGGGCGGACCACGAACCGGTCGCCCACGGCGAGCTGGTCCACCGGGATCCGGGTCTCCACCCCGCCGCGCAGCACGGCGACGTCCCTGGCGCCCAACTCCAGCAGGGCCCGCAGCGCCGCACCGGCGGTGCGCTTCGACCGGGCCTCGAAGTACCGGCCGGCGAGGATGAACGCGGTCACCCCGGCGGCCGTCTCCAGGTAGATGTTGCCGGCCCCGTCCGTGCGGGTGATGTCGAGGCGGAACGGGTGGGTCATCCCCGGCATGCCGGCGTCGCCGAGGAACAGCGCCCAGAGCGACCAGCCGAACGCGGCGAGGGTGCCGATCGAGACGAGGGTGTCCATCGTCGCCGCGCCGTGCCGCAGGTTGATCCACGCGGCCCGGTGGAGGGGCAGGCCCCCGTAGGCCACCACCGGGGCGGCCAGCGTCAGCGACAGCCACTGCCAGTAGTCGAACTGCCAGGCCGGGACCATGGCGAGCACGATCACCGGCACGGTCAGCGCGACCGACACCCACAGCCGGGTACGCAGCCCGCGCAGCTCGTCCGCCGGCTCGGTGGCTTCCCGCTCGACACCGGCGGGCGCCGGGGGCGGCGGCACGGCGGCCGTGTAGCCGGTCTTCTCGACGGTGGCGATCAGGTCGTCCGGGGTGACGCCGTCGGGGTACGAGACGGCGGCCTTCTCGGTGGCGTAGTTGACCGTGGCCGTCACGCCGTCCATCCGGTTGAGCTTCTTCTCGATCCGGGCGGCGCACGACGCGCAGGTCATCCCGCCGATCGCCAGCTCGATCCGGTTCGGCGCGACCCGCAACGGTCTCGCGGGCAAAGTCATCGCTGCCCTCCTGTCAGTCGTGGCCGTGACCGGGGGCGCCGTGGCCGGCGCCGGCGGTCGGGGTGGCGGTGGCCGTCGGGGTGCCGGCGGTCGCCGCGTCGCCCGTTCCGGGGACGACGACGGTGAACTCGGCCGTCCGCACCGCGTCGCCGTGGCGGAAGTCGAGGTAGAGCCGGTAGGCGCCGGCCGCGGGGAACTCCGCGGAGAACGTCACCGCGGGCCCGGCCGGGGTCCGCCCGTCGCCGGGTGCCCCCTCGGGATGCACGTGCAGGTAGGCCAGGTCCCCCCGGCGCAGCGCGACCAGGTGGCCGTACGCACCGAGGTAGGGCTGGAGGTCGGTGACCGGCGCGCCGTCCCGGCTCACGGTCAGGGTCAGCTCGCTGGCGTGGCCGGGCCGTGGGACGCCGGCCAGGGTGACGGTGTAGCCGTCGACGGTGGCGCTGGTCGCCGCGGCGGGCAGCGGCCGGGCCTCGAGCGGGCCGGGCACGATGACGTCGACGCCGAGGGTCAGCGCCGGGCCGCCGGTGGGGGTGAAGTCGGCGAACGCCCGCCAGACGCCGGCGCCGGCGAGCGGGGACGCGACCCGCCAGGTGCCGTCCGGGGCCATCTCGGGGTGCACGTGGCGGAAGCCGGACAGGTCCCGGCGGGCGACGATCAGGTGCATGCGCCTGTCGTGCGCGACGTCGTACCGGGTGACCGGCCGCCCGTCCGGGCCGGTGATCCGGAAGACGAAGTCGCCGGCCGGCGCCTCGGCCAGCGGGGTGAGGGTGTAGCCCTGGTCCGAGACGAGCAGGCCGCCCGGCAGGTGGGCGGCGACGCCGGCGGGTGCGTGGGCGTCGGCGTGGCCGGGGCTCACCCCGGCGGGGTCGTCGTGGGCGGTGTCGCCGGTGTCGTGGCGGGTCTCGGCGGCGGGGGCGACGGGGCCGGCGACCTGGCCGACCCCGTACGCCGCGCCGAACACCGCCGCGAGGCCGAGAGCGAAACCGCTCAGCTTCGTCGCCGTGTTCATCGTGGCACCTCGTTCTCCGGGTCGAACGACGTCACGCGCCGACGAGGTCGTACCCGGCCTCGTCGACGGCGGCGCGCACGGCGTCGGTGTCCAGCGGGCGCTCGCTGGTGACGGTGACCCGGCCGGTGGCCAGGTCCACCTGGACCTCGCTGACGCCCTCGATCGCGCCGACCTCGGCGCTGACCGCGTTGACGCAGTGCCCGCAGGTCATGCCCTGCACCTGGTACGTCGTGGTGACCATGGAACCTCTCCTCTCACCGCGCCCCATGATACCCCCCGGGGGTAAGAGCGGGGCGCACGTCGGCCTGCTCACGCTACCGGTACCCGGTGGGGGTATCGGCGCCACGCTCGGACGGTACCATACCCCCCAGGGGTACGCTATCCTCGTTCGCATGACCGGACCGACGCCCACCCCCGTCCGCGGGTACACCGCCAGCAAGGACCAGCTGCTCGCGCGGCTCCGCCGCGTCGAGGGCCAGGTCCGCGGCATCGAGAAGATGGTCGACGAGGACCGCTACTGCATCGACGTGCTCACCCAGATCTCGGCGATCCAGGCCGCCCTGGACAAGGTCGCCCTCGGCCTGCTCGACGGGCACGCCCGGCACTGCATGCACGAGGGCGCCGCCGAGGGCCGGGCCGACGAGATGGCCACCGAAATGATGGCCGCCGTCGGCCGCCTGATGAAGCGCGGCTGACCCGCGGGAGTGGCGGCCGGTGGCCGCCGGCCCCGCCACGCCCGCGTCAGCCCTCACCAAGATCATGCTCGATCCGGGAAGCAGTGGCCTCCGAGCGGCTCGGAGGCCACTGCTTCCGCGTTCAAGCACGATCCTGCGCAGCGGCACCCGCTCCGAGGCGCACCCGGCGCAGCAGCTGGGCGTTCAGCGCCACGACGATGGTGGACGCCGACATCAGCACCGCGGCGGCGGCCGGACTCAGCGCCACCCCGGCCCGCGCCAGCGCGCCGGCGGCCAGCGGCAGCGCGACCACGTTGTAGCCGGCCGCCCAGGCAAGGTTCTGCACCATCTTCCGGTACGACGCCCGGGACAGCCGGATCACCGCGGCCACCGCGCGCGGGTCGGACGAGGCGAGCACCACCCCGGCGGACTCGATCGCCACGTCGGTGCCGGCCCCGATCGCGATGCCCACGTCGGCCCGGGCCAGCGCCGGGGCGTCGTTCACCCCGTCGCCGACCATCGCCACGGTCAGCCGTCGGCGCTGGAGGTCGGCGACCTTCTCGTCCTTGTCGGTCGGGAGCACCTCCGCGAAGACCTCGTCCAGCCCGGGCCGGAAGCCGAGGTCGGCGGCGACCGCCCGGGCCACCGGAGCGGCGTCCCCGGTGATCATGGCGATCGTCCCGACCCCCAGGGCGCGCAGCTCGTCGATCGCGGCCCGGGCCTCGGGGCGTACCTCGTCCGCCAGGGCGAACGCCGCGAGCACGGTGCGGGGCAGGCGGACCAGGTGCAGCACGGCGGCACCGCGGGCCGCCCAGTCCGCGGCGGCCCGGTGCAGCTCGGCGGGAAGGTCCGCACCCACCTCCCGCAGCAGGGCCGGCCCGCCCACCGCGTACGCCGTACCGTCGATCGTCGCCTGGACCCCCCGCCCGGGCAGCGAGCGGAACCCGGTGGCCGGTGCGGCCCCGCCGGGCGGCCCGGCGGCCGCGACGATAGCCCGGGCCAACGGGTGCTCGCTGTCGGCCTCGACCCGGGCGGCCAGCCGCAGCGCCTCGTCCTCGCCGGTCCCCGCGACGGCCGCGACACCGGTGAGCACGTGCTCGCCCCGGGTCAGCGTCCCGGTCTTGTCGAACAGCACCGCGTCGACGGTGCGCATCCGCTCCAGCGCGAGCCGGCTCTTGACGAGGACGCCGGAGCGCGCCGCGACCGCCGTGGAGAGCGCGACGACCAGCGGGATCGCCAGGCCGAGCGCGTGCGGGCAGGCGATCACCAGCACGGTGACGGTCCGCACGACGGCCTCGTCGGGGCGGCCGAGGGCGGTCCAGACCAGCACGGTCACGACGGCGGTGGCGGTGGCCACGTAGAACAGCCACGCCGCGAAGCGGTCGGCGAGCACCTGGGCCCGGCCGCTGGAGCGCTGCGCCTCGGCGACCATCCGCCGGATGCCGGCGAGGGTGGTCTCCTCGCCGAGCGCCCGCACCTCCACCCGGACCGCCGAGTCGGTCGCGACCGTGCCGGCCACGACCCGGTCCCCCGTCGACCTGGCGACCGGGCGGGACTCGCCCGTGATCATCGACTCGTCCAGCTCGGCCGCGCCCTCGACCACCCGACCGTCGGCGGGCACCCGGCCGCCGGGCCGGACCAGCAGCACGTCCCCGACGCGCAGCCCGGCCACCGGGACCCACTCGGTGTCGCCGTCCGGCCCGACCCGCTCCGCCTCGTCCGGCAGCAGGGCGGCCAGCGCGGCGAGCGATCCCCGGGCCTGCCCGACCGCCTTCATCTCCTGCCAGTGCCCCAGCAGCATGATGGTGACCAGCGCGGCCAGCTCCCACCAGAAGTCGAGCCCGAACACGCCCGCGCTGGCCGCCAGCGAGGCCGCGTACGCCACGGTGATCGCCATCGCGACCAGCAGCATCATCCCCGGCGCCCGGTCGCGCAGCTCGCGAACCGCCCCGGCCAGGAACGGCCAGCCGCCCACCAGAAGACCACCGAGCCGAGCGCCGGGCCGATCAGCGACCGGCCGGGAAACTCCGGCCGGTAGCCGAGCCACCCCGCCACCAGGTGGCTGGTGGCCACGATCGGCACGGTCAGCGCCAGGCACAGCCAGAACCGGCGACGGAACATCCCGGGGTCGTGCCCGGCGTGCCTGTCGTGGCCCATGTCCCCAACATGCCCGTTCAGCCGACCCGCCGCCGGCCGAACCACCGGCGGAACGGCGTGCAGCCCTGCACCGGCAGGTGGGGGTGGCTACGATTCCGGGGCGATGGTCATCCGGATCCTCCCCCCGGCCGCCCCGCCCGTGCGGAGCGACCATCCGTGGTGGGGCCGGACGGCGCGGACCGGGGAACCGCCGGGGCCGCCGGCCCGTGTCCCGCGCTGACACTGTTTGGAGACCGTGGATGGGTGCCGACCACAGCCGACCCGCTCCGCCCACCCCGCCCCGGGTGCGGCGGATCCTCGTCGCGACCGTGGTCCCGCTCTTCGCCCTCACCGTGATCGCCGCGCTTCTCCTCTGGCCGGGCGGCGGCGGCCCGGACACCGACGACGCCGCGGCCGTACCGCGCTACCACGGCACGGTGACCCGGGTGGTGACCGAGCCCTGCCCGCCGCAGCCCGAGAGCCCGGAGGGTGGGCCCGGGGCGGCGGAGGGCCCGTGCGGCACGGTCACCGTCCGGGTCGAGCAGGGGCCGGACGCCGGGCAGCAGGTCGAGACACCGATCCCCACCGGCCCGGGCGCCCCCACCGTCGCGGTCGACGACCGGATCGTCCTGGTACGGCTGACCGACCCGGCGGACCCGGCGGCGAGCAGCTACAACATCGCGGAGCACCAGCGCGGGAAGCCGCTGGCCTGGCTGGCGCTGGTGTTCGCCCTGGCGATCGTCGCGTTCGGCCGCTGGCGGGGGCTGGCCGCGCTGGCCGGCCTGGCCGCCAGCTTCGCGATCCTGCTGACCTTCGTGCTCCCCGGAATCGGCGACGGCGGGTCGCCGCTGCTGATCGCGATCGTCGGCTCCGCGCTGATCATGTTCGTGGTGCTCTACCTCACCCACGGGGTCAGCGCGCAGACGTCCGTGGCCGTCCTCGGCACCCTGGGCAGCCTGGTGCTCACCGGCGTCCTCGGCACCCTGGCCACCGCCGCCACCCACCTGACCGGGTACGGCACCGAGGACGCCACCACGCTGTCGATGTTCCGGGGCGACGTGGACCTGCACGGGCTGCTGCTCGCCGGCATCATCATCGGCTCGCTCGGCGTGCTCGACGACGTCACGGTGACGCAGGCCGCCACGGTGACCGAGCTGGCACACGCCAACCCCGGGCTCTCCCGGTTGCAGCTCTACCGGGCGGCCACCCGGGTCGGGCGGGCGCACATCGCCTCGACCGTGAACACCATCGTGCTGGCGTACGCGGGCGCGTCGCTGCCGCTGTTGCTCCTGCTCACGGCCGATTCCCGGCCGGTGACGGAGCTCCTGACGAGCGAGTTCCTGGCACAGGAGATCGTCCGCAGCGCGGTCGCCACGCTGGGCCTGGTCGCCGCCGTACCACTGACGACCGGCCTGGCCGCGGTGGTCACCGCGGCCGGCCGCGCCGACCCGGACCGCGCTGCGGCCGACGACCCGCCCGCCGCCGTGCCGGCCTCGCGTACGCCCGTCGCCGGCGGCCGTCCCAACCAGCGGGAGTTGGCGCTGGAGGCGTTGAGCGGGGGAGGGGCCCCGGACGGGCCGGGCCGCCCGAGGCCCGGGCGAGGAGACCGAGAGGGGAGCACGGACGCCGCATGGTGACACTACTCAACGTGACCGCTCCCGGCGCGCAACGTGCGAAACGCGTCACTGATTACCGAAAGCAATTACGAAATGACGCACTTTGCGGACTTCCGGGCGTAGATCCCCAGGAGGACCGTCAGGTAACCTCGCTGCCGGTCACCGCCGAAGGCGCGCAGCGGCGTCTGCGGTGCCACCGCCAAATCGCCGCGAGGCGAGCCGGGGAACCAGGTACCCGGGGTGAATCCGCGACCGCGGTAGGGGCCACTTCCGCCCCGAACCCGTCAGCTAACCCGGTCGGCGGACGACGGAAGGGAACACTGTGACGGCACCCCTGCGCCGCTGGTTGACACCCGTGATGGCCGTGCTCGCGGCCCTGGCGATCGTCGCCGGGCCGGCCGCCCCAGCGATGGGCGAGCCCTCCGGCCCCACCCCGTCCGGGCACGAGGAGGACGACGAGCCCCAGCTGATCACCGAAGTCATCGAGGCCGCCAACCGCGAGTACAGCCAGGCCAAGGCGAAGCTGACGAAGTCCAAGCAGCGCCAGCAGCAGTACGCCCTGGAGGTGCAGCGGGCCCAGGACGAGCTGGAGGCCCTCGCGCCGCAGGTCAGCGAGCTGGCCGCCCAGGCGTACCGGACCGGACGGGTCGGCGCCATGGCGGCGCTGCTGGAGAGCCGGAATCCGGACTCGTTCGTCCAGCGCGCGTCCGCCCTCGACCAGCTAAACATGATCAACGCGCAGAAGCTGGCCAAGGTGAACGCGGTCAAGACCGCGGCGGAGCAGGCCAAGCTCGCGCTCGACGTCGAGGTCCGCGAGCAGCAGAAGCAGACGGCGATCATGGCCAAGAAGAAGTACGACGCGGAGAAGGCCCTCGCGCTGGTCGGCGGCGAGGGCTTCACCGGCGGGCTGGTCAACGCCACGTCCCCGGTCGCCAGGATGGCGCCGGGCCGCACGGCGGACGGCGGCTGGCGTCCGGAGTCGTGCAGCGAGAAGGATCCGACGACCTCGGGCTGCATCACCCCGCGCACGCTGCACGCGTACAGGGAGGTCAAGCGGGTCGGTTTCAACCGCTTCGTGGGCTGCTACCGGCCAGGCGGGCCGTGGGAGCACCCGAAGGGCCGCGCCTGCGACTGGTCGCTGCAGAGGAGCGGCTTCAGCCCCTGGCACAACAACGACACCCGGATGTACGGCAACAACCTCGCCGCGTTCCTCATCCGCAACGCCGACCGACTGGGCATCTACTACGTCATCTGGAACCGCCAGATCTGGTTCCCGGCGACCGGGTGGAAGTCCTACAGCGGCCCGTCCAACCACACGGATCACGTACACATGTCGCTGCTGTAGACGCCGTCACGCCGACGAGGGCCGTCCCGTGCGGGACGGCCCTCGTTCGCGTCGGGCGCGGCGGCGGCCGCCTCTCGGGCGCCCAGGACGGGCCAGCCGGCGGGCCGGCGGCCCGTTCCCGTGCGGCCGGGGCGGGTCAGGCGGCGGCCGGCGGCCGGGCCGCACCGCCAGCCGGGGATTCGGCCGCATCGGCTCCCGCCCCGACCGGCACCGCGGCCACCATCCGCGCCTCGCCCGCGCTGAGCCGGTACGACAGGCCGACGACCGCGCACCGCCCGGCGGCGACCTCGGCGGCCAGCACGGACGAGCGGGCCAGCAGCGCCTCGACGGTGTGCGCGATGTGGATGTCGACGATTCCGTCGAGGTCCTCGACCCCCCGCTCGGCGGCCCGGCCCAGGCTGGGCAGCACGGCGTCCACCACCGCCCCCAGGTGACCGGCCGGTGCCACGCCCGTGCTCGCGGCCGCCCTGGCCGCCTGCACGGCGCCGCAGGAGTCGTGCCCGAGCACGACGACCAGCGGGGTGCCCAGCACGGTCACCGCGTACTCGACGCTGCCCAGCACCTCGGGGCCGGCGGTGTGCCCGGCCGTGCGGACCACGAAGAGGTCGCCCAGACCCCGGTCGAAGATGATCTCGGCGGCCAGCCGGGAGTCGGAGCAGCCGACGATCACCGCGAACGGGTGCTGGCCGCCCGCGAGGGCGGCCCGGTGGTCGGCGTCCTGGTTCGGGTGGTGCGGCGTGCCGGTGACGAACCGGCGGTTGCCGGCGAGCAGTTCGGCGAGGGCCTGCTCCGGAGTGGGCGGGGAGCCGGCGGCGGGCTCACGGCCGGTCGACCGGGGAACCGTTTGAGTCATTGGAAATCCTGCCTGTTGCATGCCCATCACCTCGCGCTTCACCCGTCGGCCGCGGCGCCGATCGTGGCGGACGCGCCGTCGCCCCACCGTCACACGCAGCCAAAGGCACGTCAAGCATTACGTGATATGCATTTCATACGTTGAGCCGGGCGCGCGGATGGCGGCAGGCGCGTACCCCGGATGCCCGGAGCCATACCATGTCGGGCATGGCGACGACAGACGGGAACGGAAGCACCCGAAACTGGACCTTCCTCACCAACCACGCGCACGTCCTGCTCGCCATCGCCCGCAATCCCACCGCCCGGCTGCGGGACGTCGCCGACGAGGTGGGCGTGACGGAGCGGGCGGCGCAGGCGATCGTGGCGGACCTGGAGGCCGGCGGGTACCTGCACCGGACCCGGGTGGGCCGGCGCAACGAGTACACAGTGAACCCCAGTGGCCACTTCCGCCACCCGGCGGAGTCGTACCGCCAGATCGGCGACCTGCTCGCCCTCTTCACCGGCAACCCGGAGGAGGAGAGCGCGGCCCCGTGACCCCGCCGTCGTGAGGGTCACCGGTTCGGTGGGTCGACCGCCCCGGCCTGATCGCCGTGCGCAGCCCCGCGGCGGTAGCGGCGATCCCCGGAGGAAGAAGTGGGCGGGGTGCCCTTCGCCGTCGACGTCAACCTGCACGGGCTGTCGGACATGCCGGTGCTCCCGGCAATGGACAGCGCGGATGCGACGCAGGAGAGGTTGCGGTCGTACAGTCGGCCGGGGTCGGCGGGAACTCCCCTGCGGAGACGGTTCTGATCGTCGTCGGCCCCGGCTCGCCCCACCCGGCAGACGGCGTCGCCTGAATCTCGCGGTGCAAACAGTATCGATCCCGGTACCGGTCAACCCTTTCCGGCTCGCAGCCGTGTAAGGGAGGTGAGCACCAGACTATCCGGCGGCCGGCCCGCCGCGACGGACCCGAGCTACCGCACGGCGAGATCACCCTGCAGGAGCAGCCGGTCGTCCCGGAGGTCCAGCCCGCCGGGTTCCGCTCGCTCGGGATGATCCTGCCGAGCCGCTGCTGATGACCGGCGGGTTCACGTTCATGATGATGAGCAACTCGCTCAGAGGGGCCTGATGGGCATGGTCATGCTGGTCGAGATGGGCGGCGGCATGCTGGCCATGGCGGTCTTCCAGATGACGATGAACAACGGCAACCGCAACCAGCGGATCAACGGCGACCGGCGCGACTACTTCCGCTACCTGTCCCAGACCAGGGTCAGATCCGCCAGTACGCGGCGGAACAGCAGGACGCGCTGGCCTGGCGGCACCCCGACCCGGAGTCCCGGCCCGGCTGCTGCCGCCGCGGCCCGACCCACCCGACGGACGTGGCGGGCGCGACCACGTCACGGACCTTCCGGCGCGACAGCCGCCGGATGACAGACAAGGAGAGAGTCATTATGACAACACCCAACAGAGGGGTCGTGGGTGGCGAGTTCGGCCTGATGGCCGACGAGGCGACCATCACCGGCATGGTCGTGGCGTTCGCTCAGGCCCAGACCGAGGCCAGTGACAGCCACCGGAACGTCGTGGCCGCAACCGAGGCGCTGCTCCGCTCGTGGACGAGCGACACGGCCTCGCCGCGGTTCCTTGAGGCCGTCCATCAGTGGCTGGCCGGCTGGCGGAAGGTCCAGCAGGGCCTGGACAAGCTCAACCAGAGCATGCAGCAGTACTCGCAACTGACCACCACGACCGAAGACGACAACGCCATGCAGGCCGGCAATTGGGCCCGGGAACAGCCCGTCCCCCTTATGTCTCGGGTGCTTTACACAAAGTGACCGTCAGATGGACGTCTTCCGCTGGGCCGGCCCTTGAGGACCAACGCTCGGAAAAGTCCCGTTAGATTAGGCAAGATCGTCATCGGCGGCATGGGGCTCGACCGGCGCGGACAGTATCGTCGTTGCGCTGCCATGGCGTTGGTGACACCGACGCACAGCAGTGGCCTCCAGCCGAGCGAAAAAGCCACATACCTGTCATGGGGAGATGAACATGACCGCTTTTACCTGGGTAAGCGTTGCGCAGCCGCTGTACGTCGCCCGTACCGGTATGGCGCGCGCCGAACTCAGCCGTGAAGGCGATAAGACCGCGGAAGCATGGCACGAGACGCTGGAATCCGCGGAGAGTGGACTGGAGACGTTCTGCAAACCCGAACGCGTCTACGCACTGGGGCTGAACGACATCGCCGGGCCTCACACCGGGCCGGCATACCTGACCGCCTCCGGGATCCACCACGACACCCTCCAGGCAGACAGTGAGGTCTACGTGAAAGGCGATGACCCGGCGACGACCGAAGCCGACGCCCGGAAATGGGTCTCAGGTTGGGTGGAGCGTGCGAAGAAGCGGCTGAAGGAACTCGACGCCGACTGAAATTGGGAAAGCGATCGATTGCTGGACACACGGCGAGCGGCCCGAATCTCCTTCGGGCCGCTCGCCGTGACTCGATTACGCGGAATCACCACGGTCGGTCAGGTCAGCACTCCCCGGTCAGGTCGGCCATGTACTCGAGCGCCGCGTTGCCGTCAGCGCGGGTGGTCCAGCCGTGGCAGACCACGCCGGCGTCGGCCAGCACGGTGGTGGCCCACTGGCACGCCTCGTCGACGCTGGCGGCGGGCAGCGCGTCGTGGTCGGCGTGGGGCTTGTCGTCGACCAGGAGCAGCCAGGCGTCGTCGACCGGGTCGTGCACCAGCCGCCACTTCCCCACCGGGCCCGTCCCGGCCGCCGCTGCGGTGGGATCGCCGGCGTGCACCGCGAGGTACGCCGGCCGGCCGGGCAGCAACTGCCCGTCGGTCCAGCCGGTGACCTCGATCCGGTGCCGCTCGGCCAACACCTCGGCCGCCCACGCCTGGGCGCCGTCGACGTCGTCGGGGTCGGCGAGGTGCTCCGCGCACGCGTCCGGCTCGTCGACCTCCAGGTCGTAGAACAGGAGCCAGCAGCAGGCGTCCTCGGCTTCGTAGGCCAGCGACACCCGCGCCGGCACCTCCGCGTCGACCTGGTCGACGGTGTTGGGCAGCGTGGCGTCATGCAGCCGCTTACCCTCGCGGCTCAGCGCGACCGCGTGATGCCCCTCCTTGCCGACGTCGAGTCCTACAAAGACGCCGTACCCGTCGTGCACGCCCTGCCTCCCCACCACCTCGTCGTGGCTCGGCCGCAGGTCAGGCGCCGGACTGCCGGCAGCCACGTTACGAGGAGACCTACCCCGAGCACGGGGTGGCCGGGTCCCTATCAGCGGTCCGCCGACGCCACCCGACCCGGCGACGACACCCCCGGATCATGCGTACGACAGGGGCGGTAGGTCATACCGGGCCGGGCGACCGAGCAGTCCCCGGCTGGGACGATCAAAAAGGTAACGGGGGAGCCGGTCCAGAGGTACCGGCAGATGACGGCTGGCCCCACTTCCGGCCGCCGGCGAGCCCCTATGCGCCTGCGCTGGCATCGGCCCTACCGGGGTGAAGCATGGCCCGGACGGGGTCCGAGCCGAGCCGGGCAGGGGCGATAGTCTCTCCCGGTGCGCGAGAGCTTCCGGCCGGACGGGATGGCAGTGATCGGGCGTAGCGGGCGGGTCCGCCGGGCCCTCCTGTGTGGACTCGCGGCGCTGCTGGTCGGCACCGCCGTGGTGCCGCCCACGCCGGCGGCGGCCGCCCCGTCTGCGGGCCCCCCGGGGAGCCGCTGCCGGCGGGGACCCCGTGGGCGCTGACCCGGCTCGAACCGGCCGCGGCCTGGCGGATCACCCGCGGCGAGGGCGTCACCGTGGCCGTCATCGACTCGGGTGTGTCGGCCACCCATCCGCTGCTGCGCGGGCAGGTGCGCCCCGGTGCGGACTTCAACAACCTGGAACGGCACGAGGGCCAATGCGACAACGCCGGCCACGGCACGATCGTCGCCGGCATCATCGCCGGCAGGGAGGGCACCGGCACGACGTTCACCGGCATCGCCCCGGCCGCCAGGATCCTTCCCGTACGGGTGCTGCCGGACACCAAGACCAGGACCGACGAGGGCCTGCCGGCGCAGATCGCGCAGGCCATCCGCTGGGCGGTCGACCACGGCGCCGACGTGATCAACCTGTCGCTGGTGACGCTGCCCCGCCCCGAGCTGGAGGCCGCCATCCAGTACGCGCTGGACGAGGACGTGGTCGTGGTGGCCGCCGCGGGCAACCGGCAGGAGCAGCAGCAGAACCTGCCGGCGTACCCGGCGGCCTATCCCGGGGTCATCGCCGTCGCCGGGGTCAACGAGCAGGGCGAGCACGTCGACAGCTCGGTCGTCGGGGACTACGTGGACATCGCGGCACCGGGGCTGAACATCGTCGGTCCGGCGCCCCGGGGACCGGGATACCGCGCCGAACCACAGGGCGGCACCAGCTTCGCCGCCGCGTACGTCTCCGGCGCGGCGGCGCTGGTCCGCGCCGCGTACCCGGACCTGAGCCCGGCACAGGTCGCCCAGCGACTGACCGGGACGGCGGACAACCCGCCGGACGGGCGCAACGCCGAACTCGGGTACGGGGTGGTGAACCCGTACCGGGCGGTGACCAGCCTGCTGGGTACGCGTACCGACCCCGCGCCGGGTGCGCTGCCCGCGCCGGCCCCGCTCCGGGACCCACTGGCCTGGCAGCGCACCGTCGCGATCTGGGCGGCCGTGGTGGGGGCCGCGCTGGCCGGGCTGCTGCTAGCCGCGAGGCCCATCCTGGCGCGGGGCCGCGGCCGGGGCTGGCGGCCTGGGCGGCGCGCCGAGACCGGCCCGACGGGCTGAGCCCCTCGCCGCCCTTCCAGGGCCCGTCACGACGACGGGGCGCCGCCCACCGCACCAGCGGCCGGGCGACGCCCCGTCGAGGGTTTCAGCGCAGCACGCCGGGCGCGCCGTCGCCGCCCGCGCCCCAGATGTCCTCGTCCTCCTCCAGCCAGGTGTTGCGCGGAACCTCCTCCTCGCCGTACCCGGCGCCGCCGTGGCCCGCCCCGGCCATGCCGCCCCGGCCGGCCACCGCGGCACCCGGCCGTCCGGCGCCGGCCGCGGCCTTGCCGCCGGCGCCCCGGCCGGCCGCCCCGCCCCCCGGGGCCATAGCGCCGGCCATGCCGGGACGGGCTCCGCCGAGCTTGCCGCCCGCGCCCCGGCCACCGGCGCCGCCGCCCATGCCGCCGCCGAGCATCGGGGGCAGGCCGGGGCTGACCGGCTTGCCGAGCCCGGGCGGCAGGGAGGCGTTGGAGCCGCCGGACAGGCCCGGACCACCCCCCAGGCCCGGGCCGTTGCCCAGGCCGGGGCCCGAACCGAGGCCGGTCGTGGTGGGCGGGGCGGCGCCGGCCAGGCCGGTGCCGTAGCCGTCGGAGTCCGGGTCGTAGCCCGGGTAGTCGCCGGTGTCGGGAAGGTCGCTCCTGCCCGGGTAGTCGCTGGAGGGGATGTCGGGGCGGTCACCCGGCCCGGTGGTGGTCGAGGGGAGGTCCGGCATCTTTCCGGTGTCGGGCTTCGGGCCGCCGCCGAGGCCGCCGCCTCCCCCGCCGCCGAGCGACGGCGGCTTGACGTTGCCGCCCCCGCCACCGCCGCCGGTCTCCAACTCGGGGATCTCCGGCTTGGTGTTGCTGCGGCCGGTCGGGCTCACGTTGCCCGGCGCCTCCATGCTCCGCTGCTTGAAGTTGTTGTTGACCTCGTTGTAGATCTCCCGGGCCTCGCCCTCCTTGTCGGAGAACCAGCTGGTGACCCAGTCGCCCAGCTTGCCGAGCTGCTCGACCGGCCAGCTGCCCATCAGGTCGGCCTTGACCTTGGTCTCGAAGATGCCGACCCCGAGGGTGATCTCGCCGTTGCGCGCCGCCAGGACGTCGCCGACGCAGGCCGCCGGGATCGGCATCTTGCTCTGCGCCTCCTGCAGCTGGGTGGCGGCGGTCTCCAACGTGGTCACGATGCTGACCCGGCCCCGGCCCGGCTTGTCGACGTCGTCGATGATCGTCCCGGCGCTCTTGGCCAGCCCCTCGATGTGCGTCTTGAACGACTCGTACGCCGGGCCCTTCCAGGCCACGCCCAGGTCCTTGACGTTCGTCTCCAGGCTCTCCTTGACCTGACCCAGGTTCTTGATCAGTTCCTTCCAGCCCAGCGCGGCGCTCTGCACCTTGTCCGGACGGCCCTCGACGAGCACCTCACGGGCCATCTCCTCCCAGCTCTTGTCGCCCACGTCCCGCTCTCCCCCGATCTAGCTCTCGCCGCCGCGGGCGGCGTCGTTGAAGGCCTGCTGCATCTGCTGCGCCGTCATCTCGTTGGCGCCCTCGGCGGTCTCGTAGTTCCGCTTGACCGTGCGCAGCGCCTCCGCGGCCGTGTAGAGGTTGTCGGAGAGGGTGCGCAGCCCGTTCTCCGTGCCGGTGTACACCTGCTGGTGCTGCTGGCCGAGCTGCGTGGCGTACTGGAAGCCGCCGAGCGCCCCCTTGCCGGCGGCGGCCTGGTCACCGCCGAGTTGCTCCTTGATGTCGGCCATGTCGTACGACAGCCGGTGCAGGTAGCTCGCGTGCGTCTCCAGCCAGGTGATGGCCGAGTCGAGGGTGCCGGCGTTCCACTCCGTCTCGACGCCCTTCTCGCCGCTCCCGGCGACCAGCCCGCCCGGTGTCTCGGCCTGCTCCACGCCGGTCTTGTCGAAGCTGATCCCCCGGATGTTCCCCATACCGGGATACATCGGGTTGACCGGCATCGGAACGTTGAACCGGACGTCCACCCGGTCCGGGTCGTTGTGCTCGTCAGTCATGGTGCCCTCCCCTGGCCCCGTGTCTCAGGTCTCGGTGTCAACGCGGCTCTGGATCCACCGGGGGCGCCCCGGCGGCGTGGCCGCCCGGCGTCGACCCGGGCGGAGGTGGCGCGCCGGCAACGCCCGGCGGCGGGCCTGCCGGGCCGTGTGGCGGCCCGCCCTGCCACCCGGGCGGCCCGTACGGCGGCGCGCCCTGCCGGCCGCCGTACGGTTGTGCGCCGTGCTGGCCGCCGTACGGTTGTGCGCCGTGCTGGCCGCCGTACGGTTGTGCGCCGTGCTGACCGGGCGGGCCGTACGCGTGCGGAGGCGCCGGCTGCGCGACCGGCCGCGGCTGGTACGGATGCGGGCCGGGGCGCTGCGCCGGCGGTGGCCCGTACCCGGGGTGCGGGACGCCTGGCGGGGGCGGCGGGCCGCCGACCGGAGGCGCCGCGGCACGGCGGCGGGCCGCCCGGCGGTTCACCACGATCAGCACCACGGCCACCACGCCGACGAGGAGCACCGCGAGCAGGCAGAGCCCGAGCTGGAGCCCGGCGTTGTCGGCCAGGCCGAAGGAGACGGCCGGGCCGTCGTCCCCGTCGTCGCCGGTGGCCGGCTTCGGGCTCGGCGACGCGGCGGCCAGCAGCGGGTTGCCGTCCACGGCGGGCACCGAGCGGGTGAGCGCGGCGAGCACGTCCACCGCCCCGAAGCCGTACTCCGGGTCGCGGCCGCGCGCGCCCCGGTCCTCGGCGGTGCGGATCAGGCGATTCACCACATTGGCGGCGTTCAGCTTGGGATGGCGCGCGCGCACGAGCGCCGCGACCCCGGAGACGATGGCGGTGGCCTGGCTGGTGCCGTCGGAGACGCCGTAGCCGTTGGGCGAGACCGGCGGCGGCACCGGCGCGATGATGCGCTCGCCCGGCGCGGTCAGCCCCACCTCCGGGCCCGTCACCGAACCGCTCCAGAGCGAGCCGCCCTTCCCGGTGGCGCCCACCGCCAGGACGCCGGGGATGTTGGCCGGCAGGGGCACGGCCCGGTCGACCCGGCGGTTGCCGGCGGAGGCCACCACCACGGCGCCCTTGTCGAGCGCGTACCGCACGGCCTCGGTGATCTTCGGGTCACTGCCCGGGGCGCCGACGGACAGGTTGATCACGTCAGCGCCGGCGTCGGCCGCGTAGCGCAGGGCGCTCGGCAGGTCCCGGCCCGGCCCCTCGGGACCGAGTGCGACGGGCAGGATCTTCGCCTCCGGGGCGATGCCCAGCTCCCGCATGGCGCCCCCGCCCCGCCCGGCGATGATGCCCGCCATCGCGGTGCCGTGCCCGCTCTCGGAGTCCGGGTCCGTCCGGCCGTCGCGGGCCACGTCGGGCGAGAAGGCGCGCCCCGGCAGCACCTGGCCCTTGAGGTCGGGGTGGGCGGCGTGCACGCCCCCGTCGACCACGGCGACGGTGACGCCCCGGCCCTTGGTGAGCTTGTGGGCCTCGGGAATGCGCAGCGCGTCCAGGTACCACTGCAGGCCGCGGACGGTGTCGGCGGCCCGGGCCGGCTCGGGTGCCGCCAGCGGGCCGCTGCCGACGACGGCGACCAGCGCCAGCACGGCGGTGACGGACCGCAGCAACGGCCGGCGGTGCTTGCCCGTACGCATCGCTTCCCCCCGAGGCTCGACCCCGTCACGCAGAACGGCTCCGGTCCGGTGAAGCCGGACCGGAGCCGCGCCGGCGATTATCTCAGTTGCCCCAGACCTTGGAGTTGCTCATCTCGGTGGTGACGTAGTTCTCGCGGGCGATGCCGACCGCGCCACCGATCTCGTTCAGGATCTTGTTGATGTCCCGAACGGCCGCGTCCCACTGGGCCTGGTGCTGCTCGTACGCGGCGCGGTCCTGACCGTCCCACTGGAGCTTGGACAGCATGGACCGCAGCGTGTCGAGCTTCTCGTCGATGGTCCGCGAGATGGCCTGCATCTGCTGGTTGCTGCTCTCGAGGACCGCGTAGTCAACCTTGATCGTCACGATTGCCTCCTCTGCGCCTGGCTGCCGGTCACGGGTTCAGAGCAGCGTGGAACTTGTCCAGCATCTGCTGCTGCTCTTCGTCGTTGACCTGGTGGGTCGTACCGGACTTGTCCAGCAGGTCGGCGATGTTGTCCATCGCCGTCAGCAGCTTGTTGGTGTCCTCCGACCAGCGCACCATGAGCTGCTGGAAGCCCGTGGACGCCGCACCCTTCCAGGCCATGGCCAGGTCGTCGACGACGTTCCACAACTTCTTCAGCTCGCCGTCGACGTCGCTGCGCGTGGACCGCACGTCATTCGCCGCGGTATGCAGAGTCGATGCTTCGACCTCGAACGCCATGCTTCACACCCTTCCGTCTTGATTGTGGCGGCGGCATCGCCGCGCCCCTCCCCCGCGGCAAGGCCAACCAACCCCACCGACGGACACTCCGGATGAGACGGTAACCGACCGGGTCCAACCGGCGCAGCCCTCCCCCACGACCGCGGCCATCCCTCCCTTATGGCCGCACGGATAGTGAGGAGCCCGTCACGCCTGGTCCGACCAGGCGGTCTGGATCAGCTGCTGGCCGTCGCGGCGACGCACCAGCGTGCCCCGGCCCGGCGGCTGCGGACTCGGGCGCAACGTGCCGAAGACCGCGCCCTCCTCCCGGCTGCCGGACATCAGCAGGCCCGGCGAGTCCAGCTCGCGCAGGCGCTGCAGCACCGGCTCGTAGAGCGCCCGCGCCACGCCGCCGACCCGCCGGGTGATGATCAGGTGCAGGCCGATGTCGCGGGCCTGCGGCAGCAGCTCGTGCAGGGCGCTGAGCGGGTTGCTGCCACCCGAGGCGACCAGGTCGTAGTCGTCCACCAGGATGTACAGGTCCGGCCCCTTCCACCAACTCCGGTCGCGCAGCTGGGCGGTGGTGACGTCGGCCCCGGGCAGGCGGTTCTGCAGGGCGCTGCGGATGGAGCCCAGCCCCTGGGCGAACGCCTGGTTCGACGGCGCGTAGTCGAGCAGGTGCTCGCCCTCCACCGCACCCAGCAGGCCGCGCCGGTAGTCGGCGATGACCAGCCGCGCCTGCGCCGGGGTGTACCGCTCGATGATGCCCTTGGCGATGACCCGCAGCAGGTTGGTCTTGCCGCACTCGGCGTCGCCGAAGACGGTCAGGTGCGGCTCGTTGGCCAGGTCGAGGTAGACCGGGGCGAGCGCCGACTCGTTGACCCCGATCGGCAGGCCGGGCGCCGACCGGTCGGCGACCCGGACCAGCTCGTGCAGCGGCAGCCTGCGCGGCAGCAGCCGCACCTTGGGGGCCGGCCGGCCCGACCACGCCCGGGCCACGTGCGTGGCCAGCGCGACCGACGCCTCGGTCAGGTCGTCGACCTCCCGGCGGCCGTCGATGCGGGAGACCGCCGCCAGGAAGTGCAGCTTGTCGCGCGTCAGGCCGCGGCCCGGGGTCTTCTCGGGCACGTTCTGCGCGGCCCGCCGGTCGATCTCCGACTCGGCCGGGTCGCCGAGCCGCAACTCCAGCTTGGTGCCGAGCAGGTCCCGCATGTTGATCCGGATCTCCGCCCAGCGCACCGCCGTGAGCACGACGTGCACGCCGAAACCCAGCCCCCGGCCGGCGAGGTTGGTGACGGTCTGCTCCAACTCCTCGTACTCCTGGCGCAGCGTGTTCCAGCCGTCCACCACGAGGAAGACGTCGCCGAACGGGTCGTCGGCGAACTCGCCGGCCGCCCGCCGGCGGCGGTACGCGGCCACCGAGTCGATGCCGTGCTGGGCGAACCGCTGCTCCCGCTCGTCGATGACGGCGACTACCTCGGCGACGGTGCGGCGGACCGCCTCCGTGTCCCGCCGCCCGGCCACGCCGGAGACGTGCGGCAGCCCCTCCAGGCTGCGCAGCGCGCCGCCCCCGAAGTCCAGGCAGAAGAACTGCACCTCGCGCGGGGTGTGGGTGAGCGCCAGCGAGGCGAGCATCGAGCGCAGCATGGTGCTCTTGCCGCTGAGCGAGCCGCCGACGATGACCACGTTGCCGCCCGCCCCGGCCAGCTCCACCATCATCGGGTCGCGCCGCTGCTCGTACGGCCGGTCGACGACGCCGACCGGGACGGTGAGCCGGCCGCGCCCCTGCCAGCCGTCGGTGGTCAGCCCGTACGTGGGGTCGACCCTGAGCGGGGCGAGCAGGTCGAGCAGGCTCGGCGGCTCGGACAGCGGCGGCAGCCAGACCTGGTGGGCCGGCTTTCCCCTGCCCTTGAGCTGGTCGATCAGCACGTCGAGCATCGCCACGGCCTTGCCGTCGACGGGCTGCTCCGGCTCGGCCACCGGCTCCACCGGCAGTTCCGGGGCCCGCATCGGCACGAACTCGGTGCCGTAGTGCACGATCCGGCGCTGCACCAGCGCCTGGGACGACTTCGCCTGCTGGCCCGGCGTGCGGTACGGGCCCGACACGTACGCCGCCCGGAACCGCAGCATGGTGGCGGTGTCGGTCTTCAGGTACCCGTGGCCGGGCGCGCTGGGCAGCTCGTACGCGTCCGGCACGCCGAGCACGATCCGGCTCTCCACCGCCGAGAAGGTGCGCAGACCGATCCGGTACGACAGGTGCGTGTCGAGGCCGCGCAGCTTGCCCTCCTCCAGCCGCTGGCTGGCCAGGAGCAGGTGCACGCCGAGCGACCGGCCCAGCCGGCCGATCATGACGAACAGGTCGATGAAGTCCGGCTTCGCGGCGAGCAGCTCGCTGAACTCGTCGCAGATGATGAGCAGGCTGGGCATCGGGTCCAACTGCTCGCCCGCGGCCCGCGCCTTCTCGTAGTCGTACCGGGAGACGTAGTTGCCGGCCGCCCGCAGCACCTCCTGCCGGCGGTTCATCTCGCCGGCCAGGGCGTCACGCATCCGGTCGACCAGCGGCAGCTCGTCGGACAGGTTGGTGATCACCGCGCTGGTGTGCGGCAGCGCGTCCAGCGAGGCGAAGGTGGCGCCGCCCTTGAAGTCGACCAGGACGAAGTTCAGCTCCTCCGACGAGTGGGTCACCGCGAGCGCGGCGACCACCGTACGGAGCAGTTCGCTCTTGCCGGAGCCGGTGGCGCCGATGACCAGGCCGTGCGGGCCCATGCCCTCGTGCGCCGACTCCTTGAAGTCCAGCTCCACGACGTTGCCGTCCGGCCCGAGGCCGAGCGGGATGCGCAGCCGGTCCCGCTGGCTGCGCGGCCGCCACGTCTGCCGCACGTCCACCGTGGCGGCGTCGCCGACGCCGAGCAGGTCCGGCAGCTCCATGCTGCGGGCCAGCGGCTCGTCGGTGCTGGCCTGCTGCTGGGACAGCCGGTAGGGGGCGATCTGCCGGGCCAGCCCCTCGGCCGCCGCCGCGCTCAGCCGGTCCGGTGTGCCCAGGCGGGACGAGGACGCGCCGCGGACGAGGTCCAGCGAGCTGCCGTCGCCCGCGTCCAGGCAGAGCAGCCAGCGCCCGGCGTCTCGGGGCACGGTGCCGGAGAGGTCGACGACGGTGGTGCCGAGCAGGCTCGGACCGTTCAGGTGGCAGGTGGCCGCGACCTCGCCACCGTCGATCAGCACGACGAGGTGCGGCGCGGTGGTCAGCGGCTTGGCCTCCGGGGCGAACCGGGGCCGGCCACCCAACTCCTCGGCGAGGGCCTCCTCGGCCTCGGCCAGGGTCGCGAACACGAGCCGGTGGGCGCCGGCGGCGTCCGCGCGACCGGAGTGCTGGGCGTGCGGCAGCCACTTCACCCAGTCCCAGTCCGGCTGCCGGTCCGGGGCGGCGACCACCGCGACGATCAGGTCGTCCGGGGCGTGGAACGTGACGAGCTGGCCGAGTACCGCCCGGGCCAGGTCGAGCACCGGTTCCCGGTCGCCGCGCAGCACCACCCGGGAGAACGCCCGTACCGACAGCGCGGTGGGCAGGTCCGGCACGGTGGAGTGGGCGCGGACGAACCGGCGCAGCGCGATCGCGCTCATCGGCTCCAGGTCCTCGACCGGCTTCGTCTCCGGGGGCACGATCTCCACCGCCAGCCGCTGCGGGCCGACCGCGATCCGGGCCTCGCCGAAGTCGTCCTCGGTGATTCGCCGCTCCCACAGCCGGCGGGAGGCGGCGATCGACCAGAGCGCGTCCGGCTCCGGGTGCCGCCAGGTCATCGCGGCCCGCTGCTGCTCGGCCGCGCGCCGGGTGCGCTTGCGCATCTGGGCCAGGTAGCGCATGTAGTCGCGGCGCTCGGCGTTCAGCTCGGCCTTCGCGTCGCCGCCGCCGTGGGCCAGCGTGCCGATCGCCATGCCGAGCATCGAGACGCCGAAGAGCCCACCGGCGACGTACGTCATCATCCCGCCGCCCCGGCCCGCGTAGAGGAACGCCATCGCGCCCACGCCGCAGACCATCGGCAGGATCATCAGCAGCTGCCCCATGCCCCGGGGGGTCTGCTCGGGCAGCTCCGGCGGGGACTCCAGCAGCACCTCGCCGCGCGGCAGGGCGGGCCCCGGTTGGCGCGGAAGCCGGCGGAACACGACGGTGCTCACGGCTGTCTCCTCCCCCAGAAGCGGCCCGGACGCCGACCGGCCCGGCGTGACGTGCGACCGGGGGTGGCACGACGACGCTGTTCGGCCCGGCGGGCTTGCGGTGCTGCCCGCCGGAGCGCGGGCCGTCGGGTGGGCATCGTACGCGGACGCCATCCTAGGTAATCTCCCGTGGGCGTCGTGGACCCACGGGGGATGGTGCCGCCCGGCGGGTGCATCGTAGGCGAGCGCGAGGAGGCCACAGTGGCGACGAAGACGGCGACGGGTGGTCTGAGCCGGATCACCATCGTGGCTCCCCGGACCCGGATGGACCTCGCCCTACCCTCGGACGTCCCGCTGGCAGACCTGCTGCCGACCCTGCTCCGGTACGCCGGCGAGGACCTCGCCGACGAGGGGGTACGGCACGGCGGCTGGAGCCTGTCCCGGCTCGGCGGGCAGCCGCTCGACGGCGGGCGTACCCCAGCCCAGCTGGGCATCCGCGACGGCGAGGTGCTGTACTTCAACCCCCGCGCGGCGGCGGCGCCGGAGATCGTCTTCGACGACGTGGTCGACGCGGTCGCCACGGCCACGAACCAGCGGCCGGGCACCTGGCAGGTCGGCACGACGCGGTCCTTCGCGGTGCTGTTCGCGGCGGCGGCGCTGGGGGCCGGCGCGCTGGCGGCGCTGCTCGCCGGCCCGCCGCAGCTGCCCGGGGCGCTCGTCGCCCTGCTGGTCGCGCTCGGCCTGGTGGTGAGCGCCGCCGTGCTGTCGCGGGCGGTGGGCGACAGCCGCACGGGTTCCGTGCTCGCCGTGGTCGGCCTCGGGTACGCCGCGGTCGGCGGCCTGCTGGTGCTGGCGGGGGACCGCCGACTGACCGAGCTGGCCGCGCCCCACCTGCTGCTCGCCGCGACCGCGGTGGTGGTGTTCGGGGCGGTGGCGGTACTCGCCGTCGGGGATCGGGCGCCGCTGTTCTTCGGCGCGACGGCGGTCGCCGGCGCGGTCGGCCTCGGCGCGGTGGTCAGCCTGGCCTTCGGCGTGGGCGCGTCGGCCGCCGCGGCGGTGGTGGCCACGGTCGCGTTCGCCGTCGTGCCGGCCCTGCCGATGGCGGCCTACCGGCTCGCCCGGCTCCCGGTGCCGTCCATCCCGACCGGGCCGGACGACCTGAAGAACGACACCGAGAGCGTCGACGGCCGCCGGGTGCTGCGGCTCAGCGAGCGGGCCGACGCGTTCCTCACCGGCCTGCTCTGGACCGTGGGGCTGCTGGTGCTCGGCGGCGAGGTGATCCTCGCCCTGGACGGCCGACTGCCGGCCGTGCTGCTCTGCCTGGTGCTGGCCCTGCTGTCGCTGCTGCGCGCCCGCCCGTTCATCGGCCGCGCCCTGCGCGTCCCCGTGCTGTTCGCCGGTGCCCTCGGGCTCGGCCTGACCGCGGCGGCCACCTTCGCGGGGGGCTCGACGGCGGTGAAGCTCGGGGTCGTTCTCGGCGGCCTGGTGCTGGCCGCCGTGGTCAGCCTGATCTACGGCCTCACGGTGGCCGGCAAGCGGATCTCGCCGGTCTGGGGCCGGCTGCTGGACATCGTCGAGATCCTGCTGATCATCTCGCTGGTCCCGCTCGCCGTCTGGGTCTGCGGCCTGTACGGCTGGATCGTCAACCTCCGCCCCTGACTCCCTCTCCCCACCCCACCCCACCCCACCCCTCCCCCACCCCACCCCTCCCCCGCCGCGCCCCCACCCCCGGCGCGCCCCACCCGGGCCGCGGCGATCTTGCACTTTCGGCCCCCGTGATGCCCTTTTCACCCCGGTTCGTCGGGGCACAAAGTGCAAGATCGCCGGAGGGGGTGGGGTGGGGGGTGGGCCGGGGTGGGGTGGGGTGGGGTGGGGGTGGGGTGGGGTGGGGTGGGGTGGGGTGGGGGATCAGTCGGCGGGGAGGTCGGCGACGCGGAGGGCGACCGGGGCGGTGGCGTAGACGCCGGGGCCGTGCTCCCCGTCCACGGGGCGGGTCGGGACGCCACCGCGCCGCGCCACGTCCCGGACCACCTTCACCAGCTCCTCGATGTGGTCGGCCGGGGCCGCCACGCGCAGCAGCGGGGCCGGCCGGGCGCCGGGGCGCACCACGGCGGCGAGGGTGTGCGAGGGAGCCGAGGTCGCGGTCACGGCATCCACCAGGGCGCCCCAGGGGACCCCGGGCCGGGCCCGCAGGGCCAGGCAGCGCTGTGTCCAGCCGCCGCCGCGCAGCCCCGTCCAGGTCTCCGCCTGCGGCGCGGACGCGAGGTCCACGCCGGCCGCCGAGACCACGGCGGCGCGCAGCTCGTCCCGACCGAGGACGCGGTGGCTCAGACCGGCGGCGTTCAGCGCCTTGCCGAGCCGGCCCACAGCCGTCGCGACGGTCCGGTGCACGCCGAGCATCCCGCCGCCCCGGGTCACCGCCTCGGTCCGGGCGTCCCGGACGGTGAGGCGGACCGCCACCCAGACGCTGCGGTGGGCGGCCGGGGGCGCGCCGGGCGCCGGATACCAGACCAGCGTGTGCGAGACCACCTGGGTGAGGGAGACCGGTGCGGAGAACTCGGCCAGCACGGCCAGCGCCCGGTCCACCGCCGCCGCGTCGACCGAGCCGGCGGGCGCGCCGGGACGGGGGTTCAGCGCCACCGCCGCGAACCAGCCCTGCCCGTCCTGGCCGATTCCGAGCCGGGTGCCCCGCTCGGTCAGCTCGATGACGGTCAGCTCCGGCGCGAGGGCGGCCAGCCGGGAGTCGTCCGGTCCGCCGGCGTGCACCGCCGCCCGCGCCCGGTCCCGGCGGCGCCGCAACCGGCGGCGCAGCAGCAGGTCCTCGTACCACCAGCGGCCGCCGCGGCGGGCGAAGGCGGCGACGACCAGCGCCACCGCCGGCACCGCGACGGCGGCGACCAGCCAGTCCGGGCGGCCGAGCACGGCGTACACGGCCACCGCGCAGAGCTCCAAAACGACGAGCTGCCCCACCACGACCGGCCCGAGCCGGCCGCGGCTGCGGCGGTCCGCCGGGGTGACCGTACGGTCGGGCGGCGCCGACCGCGCGGGCGGGCCGGCCGGGCCGGCGGCCGTACGACCGGGTGGCGCCTGGACCTGCGTCATCGGTGGCGTCCCTTCTGAACAGCTGGCTTCCCAGGGCGGCGCCGGGCGGGCGGTGGTCCCGATCCGCGTCCGGCGGCCCCTTATCGTAGGGAAGCCCGCGGCGGAGCTTGGACCTGATCGCCGCCGGACCCACCCCCGCCGGAGGTAAGTCATGCGGACCCGCCGCGACCAGGTGCAGGCGTACCGCTTCGTCACCCGCCGGATCGTCTCCGCGCTGCTCTCCGGCGACCCGGAGACCACCAACCTGCCGATGCGGCGGTTGGGCCTGGCCGTCGTGGGCAGCGTGGTGGCCGCGGCGGTCGTGCTCGGCGGCGTCGGCGCGTACGGCCAGCTCACCGGCAACGCCGCCCCGCTCGAGGAGAACACCCTGGTGATCGAGCGGGAGACCGGGGCGACGTACGTCTACGTCGAGGGGCTGCTGCACCCGACCCTGAACTACGCCTCGGCGCGGCTGATCCTCAACGAGCCACAGCCGGCCGTACGGACCATGTCGCAGGCGTCGATCGCGGACCGGCCGCGCGGCCGTACGGTCGGGATCGTCGGCGCCCCGGACGCGCTGCCGGAGCCCAAGTCGCTGGTCGAGTTGCCGTGGTCGGTCTGCGACGTGCCGGACCCGGCCGACCCGCGCCGCTCCACGACCCGGGTCGCGATCGACCGCCCGCTCTCCGGCGGCACGCCGCTGGGCGAGCGCGGGGTGCTGGTGACCGCCGGCGGGGAGCGGTACCTGCTCACCCGCGACGCGCGGCTGCGCATCGCCGGCGGCGACCCGGCGATCGCGGCGCTGAAGATGGCCGGCGCGCCCGCGCTGAACGTCGGCGAGCAGTTGCTCAACGCCGTGCCGGCGGGGCCCGTGCTCCGGGAGCCCGACATCCCGGGCGACGGGGAGGTCAGCCGGTTCACCGTGGGCGACGGGCGGGCTCGGGTCGGCGAGGTGTTCCGCGCCGCCGGGCTGCACTACGTGCTGACTCGGGAAGGGCTGGCGCAGATCGGCGAGGTGACGGCCCTGCTGCTGCAGCGCGACGGCCGCCGGATCACCGAGATCACCCCGGACCAGGCCGGCCGGCTGTTCACCGACCAGCGGCTGGACGCGGAGGGCACGCCGCAGGCGCTGCCGACGCTGCAGCCGGTCCGGGCAGGCCAGACGGTGCTCTGCGCGACGTACCGCAGGGGCGCCCCGGGCGGGCCGCCCGTCACCACGCTGGAGGTCTTCGACCGGTTGCCGGCCGAACTGAACGGCCCCGCCCTGCCCGTCCGGCAGAGTGCCCGGGACGCGGTCCGCACCGCCGAACAGGTGCTGCTGCCGGGCGGCAAGGGCGTGCTGGCGCAGGCGGCGCCGGGGGCCGGCGAGGGCGGCACCGGCGCGGCGGGCGCGACGGTCTACCTCATCGGCGCCCAGGGCGTGCGCTACCCGCTCGACGCGGAGGCGCAGCAGGCGCTCGGGTACGAGGGCGTGACCCCGCTGGCGGTGCCCGCGTCGCTGCTGTCGCTGATCCCGACCGGCCCCACCCTGAGGCGCAAGGACGCCTTCAACTACTTCGCCCCGGGCGCCACGACGTCCGACGGGGCGGGCCGCACGCCGGCGTCGAGCCCGAGCCGGAGCGCGTCCCGGAGGCGAGCCGGAGCGCGAGCCCCGAGGCGAGCGGTACGCCGGACGGCCGCTCGGGCGACCCGGCGGCGGGTACGAGCCGGACGCCGACGGGCGGGGCCGGCCCCACCGCGGACGGCGGGTCGACCGGGACGAGCCGGGCCCCGTCCAGCGGGGGCTGACCACAGTAGATGAGCGTCTTCGCCTCGCCGGGTCGCCCGGTTGGCGGGGCGTCGACTAACCTGATCACGCCAACGGTTATCGACGAGGACTACGGGGATGCTGCCATGACCGGGCGCACGACAGTCGACGTACTCTCCCTAGAGGACTTCCACCAGCGGTTGGCCGGTCGGCTCAGCGAGGCCGAGGCCGTGCTCAAGAAGCTCAACACCGAGCTGCAGTGCCGCCCCCCGACGCTGGGCACGTTCGCCGACGGCACGAGCAACGCCCAACGGTACAGCCAGCTTCACCTGAGCTACGCCCAGCAGGTCCAGCGGCTCCGTGACGCGGTCAAGGCCGCGCAGAAGGCGACCAGCACGATCCTGACCAACTACCGGACCACCGAGGCGCGCAACGCGGCCAACTCGGCCGACATCGCCGCCGCGCTGAGCGGCGTCGACGACGCACTGGGCAGGCAGGAGGACCCGCGTGTCTGAGTACACCGCGCGCTACCAGCACGTCAGCCACAAGGAGCTCTACGACGGCGTGAACGCCGGCGACCCGACCCAGATCGACGGGCTGGCCGCGGGGTGGGACTCGATGAAGGGCACCCTCGACGACCTCGCCCGCGACCTGAAGGGCGACCTGGAGAAGCTGGGCAACACCTGGACGGGCGACGCCGGTCGCGAGTTCCAGCGCCGACTGTCGCTGATCGTCGACTACTCGACCACCCTCTCGGAGGGGATGGCCGACGTCCGGCAGGGCCTGACCCTGATGGCTACCCACCTGCGCACGGCGCAGAAGAAGGCCGAGAGCCCGGAGGAGACCGACGACCACGACAAGGCCGTCTCGGGCGCGGTGAAGGGTGGGGCCATGTTCGGCCTGCCCGGCGCGATCGTCGGCGGTATCGTCGGGCACCAGCAGGACAAGGAGGAGCAGGAGAAGGCACACCAGCGGATGGTGCAGGTCGTCTCCGAGCTCGCCGCCGGCTACGACCTGTCCGCGTACGGGCGCATGGTCTCGCCGCCCGACCCGCACGAGGATCTGCCGTACCACCCCGACACGGACACGACGACGCCGTCGGCCGGCCCCGGGGCCACCACGCCCGGCTCCGTCGGAGGCACCGGCGGCTCCCCGACGACCGGCCACAAGACGATGGCCGCTCCGAAGAGCCCGGCGCACGGCCCGACCGGCGGTTCGGGCCTGCCCGGCGGGGACACCGGCGGTGGCACCACCGGGGGTGGCACGATCGGCGGCACCGGCACCGGCACCTACCCGGGCACCGGCACCTCCCTCGCCGGCGCGGACCCGTCGCTGGCCAGCCCACTGCCGGTCGCGGGCGGGCCGACCACGACGGGCCTGGCCGGGGGCGGCGCCAGCACGTCCGGGTCCGGGTTGCTCTTCGGCGCGCCCGTCGGCGCCGCGGCGGGCGGCCTGATCGCGGGTGGCACCGGTGTGCTGGCCGGGTCCGGCAGCGGCGCGACCGCGCCGGCGGCCCGCCCGGCCGGCCCCACGCCGGCGGCGGACAACCGCGCGGCGACGGGCGTGGGTCGGGCCCAGCTGGGCAAGGCCGGCGCGGCCGGTAACCGGGCTGGCCTGCTCGGCGGGCACGGCCACGGCGACGAGGATGAGTCCGCCGAGCGGCTGACCTGGCTGACCGAGGACGAGATGGTCTGGAGCGACGGCGAGACCGCCGCCCCGCCGGTCCTCGGGGCGAGCTGATTCTTCTTTCACCCGTCCGGCGCGGCGCCCCTCCACCTGCGGGAGGGGTGCCGCGCCGTTTCGTCCGCCACCATCAGCGGGAGCACGGCGGACGGGGCGGCCCGCCGGGCCGCGACCGTCCACTCCGGTGGTGGCCCGGCTCACCCGCGCGACACGCCGGTGAAGCTGCGGGTCCCCGACAACCCGGCTACCTTGGTGGGGTGCAGTCCGTCGCATTCGCCCGCCCCGTCCGGCCGGCGATGCCGCACGGGGCTGCCCCGGCCTGGTCGACGCGGCTGCGCCGGCTCCGTTCGCCCCGGTTGGCGCATCCGCGGGTGGCCGCTCCGCCGTGGCCGGTGCGCCTGCGCCGGGTCCGGGAGCTGGGTCGCCTCGCGCTGACCGCCCTGGTCCTCGCGGTCGGCCTCGGCGCCGCGACCGCGGTCCCGGCCGCCGCCACGCCCGCCGGGGCGGCCCGTCCCGTCGTGGTGGCCAGCCGGCCCGACGAGCTGCGCCCTGGGCGCGCCCCGGCCGCCGCGCTGCCCGCGGACGCGGCCCTCCCGCAGGCCCGGCCCGCCCTCCCCGCACGGCCGGCGTCCGTCGCGGCGCCGGTGACCGGCGCGGTCGACCGGCCGGCCGCCGACTTCACCCGGGACGCCGTCGCCCGCCGCGGGCCGCCCCGGCGCTGATCCCCGCGCCCTCCGGCGCCGCGCGGCTCGTCGCGAGCCCGCCGCCGGCTGCCGTCCTCGACGCCGTCGACCGGCCGGCCACACCGCTGGCGGCACGACGTTCCCCCCGGGTTCGGCACCGGGTATCCCGCACCCCATCGCCCGCCGAGCGGGCCACGAACGTCAGTCCACGTCGTACCAACCGAGGTGCTCCTGATGCAGACCGCGCTCTCCACCGTCCTGCTTGACGTGCCCCGGGCCGCCGCGATCTGGCTGGCCCTCCTCGGCGTCGCCGCCGTCGCCGTGGCGGCCCTGGTCGTCCGGCCCAACCTCTTCCGCTCGGTGGCCGGCGGGCGGATCCGCGAGGCCGCCATGCCCAGCCTCCTGAAGGACGCGGCGGAGGAACGGGAACGACGGCGGTACGCCGGCGAGCTGGCGGCCGCGGCCGACCGGACGGCGGCCACGGCCCGGCGGCTGCGCGCCGATTGGCTGGCCGCCCAGGAGGACGCCGACACCGCCTGGCAGGCGTACGAGGCCGCGGAGGCCGACGTCCGCCGGCTGGTCACCGCCGCCGCCCTGCCCCGGCCGCACACCGAGCGCACCCCCGCCGAGTACGCGGACCGCGAGCGGTACCTGCACCGGGCGGCACGGGAGGCGTACGGCCGCGGGGAACTGTCGGCGGAGCAGCTCGACGACGCCCTCGCGCACCGCAACGGCTGGAACCCGCGGCTGCACCCCGTCGAGCAGGAGCTGGTGCTGCACCGGGCGGTCCGGGACCATCTGCGCGCCCGGCAGCGGGCTGCCCGGGAGCGGGAGCAGGCCGCGTGGCGCGCCGCGGAGCGGGCCGCCGTGGGGGCGCGCAGCCTGCGGGACGAGGCGCTGGCCGCGGCCACGCCGACGCCGCAGGAGGAGCCGCTGCTGCCCGGCGGGATCGACGGCCGGTCGACGGCCGCGGAGCGGGGCCGGGAGGCGGCGGCCGTGACCCGGGAGATCCCGGCGGTCGGCCGCGGCCAGTCGACGGTGGCCCGGGGGCGGGCCACCGTCCCGGCCTAGCCCCGCACACCGCGCCCGGGTGAGCGGGAAACCACCCGCTACGTCCGGCGTTGACAGGGGCCCCTTCCTTGCATCCACTAACGTTGCGGGCATGTCCTGGGAGCAGTGGGTCCTCGTGGCGCTCGCCGGCGCGATCGTGCTGGCGATGCTGGTCGGCGCCGTGCTGCTCGCCGTGCGGTTGGTGCGCGCCCGCCGGCTGCTCGGCGCGCTGGACACCAGCGGCAAGGTCGCCTTCTGGGGCGCCCTGGCGTACACGGTCTTCCCCGTGGACGTGCTGCCGGACCCGATCTACCTGGACGACATCGGCGTACTGGCCGCCGCGCTGCTCTACTTCGGTCGGCTGGCCCAGCAGCGGCGCGCCGCGGACCGCCGGCTACCCGGGCGGCCCACGACGCCGACGGAGCCGCCGCGCCGTCCGATTCCCTGAGCCGCCCTTCGGGCGGTTCGCAGCGTATAACCCGGTTTGTCGCCCGAGCTGACCGCTCGCCGGGGTTCTCCGTCGAGCCGTGACGAGGCCCCCAACCCGGAATGGCCGGCACGTGGCGGTCGGTTGAAACACCCGTACGACCGCCAGCCGAGCGCCTTTCCCGGTGCTTGCGCCTCCGGCCCGACGGAGGCGGCAAACCCCCGAACGGAGCCTCGACATGAACCTCATCCTGCGCAGGAGCATGCTGTCCGTCGCCGGCCTGCTGATGACCGGTGCCGCCGTCGCGGGGCCGGCCGTGGCCGCGCACGCCGCACCGGCCGGGACCGCACCCGCGGCCAAGAACGACCGCCCGGGCCAGCATCGGGTCGGCTACGAGTACCAGGCCCAGCCGAACTACTACTACTGCGGCCCGGCCTCGACTCGGATCGCCCTGTCCGCCGAGGGCAAGGACGTCAGCCAGGACGAGCTGGCCGCGAAGCTGGGCACGACCGAGAACGGTACGGACTCGGCCATCGACATCACGCGGGTGCTGAACGAGTACGCGCCCGGCAGGTACAAGACGACCGAGATCAGCTCGGACGTGGCCTCGAACGAGCAGGTCGAGCAGCTTCGGTCGGACGTGCGGGCCGCCGTGGACGCGGGTGAGCCGGTGGTCGCCAACGTCCTGGGCAGCGCGGTCGACGCCGACGGTGTGGAGCACAGCTACCCCGGCCACTACCTGACGGTCGTGGAGTACAAGGACGACGGCCACACGGTGAAGATCGCCGACCCGGCCGACCCGGCCGCCCAGGAGTACTGGATGGACGTGAAGGCGCTGGCCAACTGGATCGCGAGCCGCGGTTACAGCTCCTGATCCGGCGGCACGACGACCGAGAGGGCCGGTCTCCCAGTGGGAGGCCGGCCCTCGCCTCGTCCGCCTACTCCTCCGGCGCGATCCGCCGACGGCTCTTCAGGTCGGAGACGACGATGGCCTCCATCGGGCAGGAGTCGGCGGCGTCCAGCACCGACTGGGCCGGCGCCACCCGTTCGGCCAGCGGGCGGGACAGCCCGTCCACCAGCGCGAAGTGCCCGGGCGCCGCGCCGGCGCAGATGCCCGTGCCGATGCACCGGGCCGGGTCGACGTGCAGCCGCCAACCGACGCCGGTCTTCTCGCCGTCCGTGCTCACCCGAGCCCCCTCCCTCCGTCCCGGCCGGCGTGCCCGTCCGCGGCCCCTGGGGGAGGCGCGCACGGCTCAGACGGTGAGTCATGCCCCGACTGCGGATGGTAGCGAGGGTAATCGATGCCCGGCCAGTGGCGGGGCTGGATTTCCCGCGGGGCGGGAAAGAGGTCGGACGCGGACGGTTCCGGGCCACCGTGGGCACCCGGCGGCCCGGGAAAGCTGGGTACGGTCAGCGCGGCGAGGTGTCACCCCTGCCGGTACGCCGCTGGGCGGTCTCGATGCCCTTGTCGATCTGCCCGCGGTACCTGCCGCCGGTGCGCTTGTCGGCCTCCTCGCCGGCCTTCGCGATGCCCTCGTCCACCTGCTTGTCGTGCTTGTCGACGAAATCTCTGGCCTTGTCCATGAAGTCCCTCATCCTGTCCTCCTCCACTCGGTCCGTCCAGGAGCCTTCCCCCGCCCCCGCTGTCCTGGCCCAGTGGAGTTGACATGTGCCACTGAGGTTGGGGGTGCCGGCCCACCTATCTGCGACCTGGTCCACTGAATCTGATCAGTGGCTGCCACACTGGCGGACCGGTGAGGGATGTGGGTGGTCTTCATGGTGGCCAGTCTTCGGTCCGTGTCGGGCGGCCGTCTGGCGGATCCGGTTGAGTTCGAGGTGGGCTTCGTCGGTGAGGACGGCAGTGAGGTGCGTCGGCGCTTGGTCGAGGTGGCGGATGTGCCGTTCGAGCGGGTGCCTGCGGTTCGGTCGTTCCCGTCGTACCGGGGGCAGCGCAACTATCCGGGCTTGTACTGGTCGGCCTGCATGAGTGCTCACGTGGAGTTCGAGTCGTGGCTGGAGCGCGACGAGGCGATGGCGTTGGACTTCGACGCGTCGGTGGTTGGCTTCGCAGCACAGCCGTTCTGGTTGTGGTGGCCGAGCACGGGGCGGGTGAGGTCGCATGCACCGGATTTCTTCGCTCGCCGGCGCGATGGTGTTGGGGTGGTGGTCGACTGCCGCCCGGCGGACCGGATCGCGGCGAGGGACGCTGCGGCGTTCGCGGCGACGGCCCAGGCGTGTGAGTGGGTGGGTTGGGACTACCGGCTGGTGAGCGGGCACGACGCGGTGTGGTTGGCGAACGTGCGGTGGCTGGCTGGGTATCGGCACCCGCGTCATCTCGCCGAGCCGGTCGCGCAACGGCTGCTCGACCTGTTCGCCTCGCCGATGCCACTGATGCAGGCGGCTACGCGCGTTGGTGATCCGATGGCGGTCTTGCCGGTGCTGTTTCACCTGCTGTGGTCGCAGTTGTTGACCGTCGACATGGCGGTTCGGCTGGAGGCGACGTCGATCGTGGAGGCGGGTTGGTGACGCGGCTGCTGCGGGTGGGCGACCGCGTCGTCTTCGACGGTGCGGAGCACCAGGTGTCGGTGTTGTCGGGATCGTGGGTGCGGCTGGTTGGTCCGGACGGCACGCCGAGGGCGGTGATGCTGACGCACCTGGTCGGCTCGCCGGACTTCGACATCGTGGGCGCAGATCCCGGTGAACCGCGGACGGTTCTCGCGGATCATGTTCTCGCTGACGTCGGTGAGGACGTCGCGCGACGGGCCCGGGAGTGGGAGCGGCACATCATCGAGGTCGAGACCGGCCTCCCCCCTGGCGCGGAGCCCGGGACGGCGCCGCGAACCGAGTACGACCCGAGCCTGTGGGGCCTGCAACAGCGGGTGGCGGCGAAGGCGGAGGAGCTGTCCGCCTCCGGAATACCTGCGAGCGTGGCCACGGTCCAGCGGATGCGGCGACGCTACCGATCGGGCGGTCTGCGGGCACTGGTCGACGGCCGGTCACAGCGACCGGTGTCGTCGGTCGGTCGGGCCGACGAGCGTGTGGTCGCCGCGATCCGCGATGCGCTGGCCGACCAGCTCGTCCAGTCGACGGGCACCCGGGATCGGCTGCGGCATCGGGTGGAGAGCATCCTGACGCAGCGGCACGGGGCAGGGGTGGTGCCGCTGCCGCCGAAGACCACCTTCGGTCGCCTGGTCAACGCGTTGTCGGTGGGCCAGCATGCTTTCGGGGCGGCGACGACCCGCCGGTCGACGGCGAACCGGCCGGGCGGGCCGTTCACGGTGACGTGGGCGACGCGGCCGGGTCAGCAGGTGCAGATCGACACCACCGTGTTGGACGTGATGGTGGTTTTCGACGACGGTCAGGCCCGTCGGGTCGAGCTGACCGCGGCGGTGGATGTCGCCACCCGCACGATCTGCGCCGCGGTGCTGCGGCCGGTGGGCACGAAGGCCGTGGACGCGTCCCTGTTGTTGGCGCGGATGCTGGTTCCCGAGCCGATGCGGCCGGGTTGGGACGAGTCGCTGCGGATGGCGGCTTCCAGGCTGCCGCACCGGCGGCTGGCCGACATCGACGCGCGGATGGAGCAGGCCGCCGCGAAACCGGTCGTGGTCCCGGAGACGATCGTCTGCGACCGGGGAAAGGTCTATCTGTCCGACACGTTCTTGCGGGCCTGCCAGACGTTGGGGATCTCGGTGCAGCCGGCGCATCCCCGCAGCCCCACGGACAAGGGCATCGTCGAGCGCACCTTCGGGTCGATCAACACCCTGTTCTGTCAGTACGTCGCCGGCTACACCGGTCGGGACGTCGCTCACCGGGGCAGCCGGGTGCAGACCGAAGCGGTGTGGTCGATGGCTCAGATGCAGGACCTGCTCGATGAGTGGATCATCGCCGGGTGGCAGCAGCGCCCGCACGAGGGTCTGCTCAGCCCGGACACCGGGCGGGTGTTGTCACCGAACGAGATGTTCGCGGTGTTGGTCACCGCGGCCGGTTACGTCCCGCTGATGCTCACCGGCGACGACTACGTCGAGTTGCTGCCAGGCTCGTGGCGCACGATCAACGACTACGGCGTCCGCCTCGACGGGCGCACCTACGACAGCAAGGCGCTCAATCCCCACCGGCGCCAGCACTCCGGGGTCGCGGCCGAGCAGGGTTTGTGGGAGGTCCGCCACGACCCTTACGACCTGACCCACGTCTGGGTGCGCAACCACCGCGACGGCGGGTGGATCCGCGCCGGGTGGACCCACCTGCCGATGGTGGCTGCGCCGTTCGCGGACTTCACCTGGCGCCACG
Source organism: Micromonospora olivasterospora (assembly GCF_007830265.1). NCBI lineage: Bacteria > Bacillati > Actinomycetota > Actinomycetes > Micromonosporales > Micromonosporaceae > Micromonospora > Micromonospora olivasterospora. The sequence continues at coordinate 3,265,844 of NZ_VLKE01000001.1, read as the reverse complement.
CCCGGCAACAGGCCACCTCGGGCCCGGCTGGCGAACCGGATGAGACCGCGACCGCCCGGGTGCTGGCCGACCTGCTGCGCCGCGCCGGCGAGGGCCCCGCACCCCAGGCCCCGCCAGATGAAACCGACCGGCGGGTGGCGGCCAGGACCCGGGCCGCCGCCGCCTCGCACCGCCCCCGCGTCGCTCCCGAGCCCGCCCCGAGGACGACGTCGACGAGCCCGAGGACGGGCAGGTGGACAACGTCATCCCCTTCGGCATCTTCGACGCCCGCGAGGAGGCGCAACGGTGGCTATGACCGCCGCGTTCACCCCGCCGGCCGACGAGCCGCTGACCAGTAAGGAAGGCTGGTCCCGGTGGGTCCAGCACGACCCGCGCCCGCCCGAGCTGCGCCTGGATTGGCCGCACCTGAGCCCGGTCGAACAGGCTGCCTACGACGACGCCCGCCTGGACTACCACAGTGACCTGATCGTGGTGAACACCCCGACCATCCAGGAGGTCGTCAAGACCGTTCGCCGGCTGCTGATCCTCAACCGCCGGCAGATATCGGCCCGGCGGGGGCTGATCATCACCGGCGGTGCTGGCACCGGCAAGACGACCGCCATCACCCAGCTCGGCCGCGCCCACGAACTGTCCGTCGCACTGCGCAACCCGGTGACCGGCCCACGGATCCCGGTCGTCTATGTCACCGTTCCGCCAGCGGCGACACCCCGCATGCTCGCCGTCGAGTTCGCCCGTTTCCTCGGCCTGCCCCTGGCAGCACGGTCCAACATCACCGACGTCACCAACGCCGTCTGCGCCGTGCTTTGCGACGTCGGCTGCGACCTGGTGCTCGTCGACGAGATCCACAACCTCAACCTGGCCACCCGAGCCGGAGCCGAAGCCTCCGACCAGCTGAAATACTTCTCCGAGCGGATCCCCGCCACGTTCGTCTACTCCGGCATCAACGTCGAGCGGGCCAACCTGTTCACCGGCACCCGCGGCGAACAGATCGCCAGCCGCTTCGCCACCATCGCGACCCGGCCGTTCGCCTACGGCACCAACAGCCAGCGGGAGAACTGGCAGGCCCTGGTCGCCACCCTCGAACAGGCCCTACGACTGCACCGCCACAAGGCCGGCACCCTCGCCCGCCACGGCGAATACCTCTACCAACGATCACGCGGCATGATCGGCAGCCTGTCCCACCTCATCCGCGGCGCGGCGATCGACACCATCCTCGACGGCACCGAAAAGATCACCAAGGCCCACCTCGACGCGATCCGCCTCGACCACGCGGCAGAGACAGCCACCCCCGCCCCGAGTCCTGCCCGCCACGCCCGCCAACGATCAGGCGCCGCATGAGCGCTTCGCCCACACGACGGCTGCCCATCCCCACGCCCCCGGCCGCCTGGGAGACCATCACCTCCTACCTGCGGCGACTCGCCAAGGTCAACCACACCACCGTCCGCGACCTCGAAGCAGCCATCAACGCCTCACCGGACAAGCACTCATACCGGCAAACGCGGACCCTCAGCCTCGACAAACTCAGCGCACTCACCGGCCATTCAGCCCACCAGCTCCGTCGCGCTCTGCTCGAACTTCAGCACCCAGAACCGCAATGGTGGCTGCTCCAAGCGTTCCCCCGACCCGCCTGCCCACCCTGCGCCCGCCGCCACCGAGGCGGCCCCGTCCACCGCTACTACCCCCACCACGTCACGGCCTGCGTCAAGCACAACCTCTGGCTCGGCACCCGGGCACCCGCCGCCACCGCATGGCCCGTCACCGACAACGCCATCGACATTCAGCACCTGCCAGAGATCACCTCAGCGCAGGTCCGCCACCGGCGTCTCGTTCGCCGCCACGGCCAGGTCGCGGTCCTGATCGCCACCAGAGCGGCCTTCGAATCCTGGGAATACATACACGGCCGCAACCTCGGGCACGCCCAAAGCACGCGCCTGGACGTGCTTCGACCAGGCGCGCTGCAATACCACGAGGAAGATCCGGCGTTCCACGCCGCGAACTACCCAGAGATCGTCTCCGCAGCGAGCGTCTTCGTCAGACACCAATGGCAGGCTCAAGTCACCGGCCAAGCAACCCGAGTCCACGCCTACGCTGAGTTCGGCAACTGCCTCGACTGGTCAATGCCCCGCGACACCTGGCAACCCGGCCGCCGCAGCACACTCACCGACTGGATCGATATCTATGCCCGCCCGCACCCCACCAACGGACACGGCTTCGCTTCTGCCGGCATCACAATCACTGGGCCACGACCAGCCTGGACGGTCCAATGAAAATGACATCCCCCAGGTCAAGGAGCCGAGCACATGTCAACTACGTCGGGCAAGGACACCCGCCGCACAAACCGGTCCGCCCGGGCACGGATCGACGCCGCCGGCGAACGGCGACGGGGGGGTGGGGGCGACCGGCGGGTGGTGTCGGAGCGGCGCGGAGCGGGTACCGACCCCTGGCCGGATCGAGGAGGGCCGAAGTGGTCGAGGACGGTGCCGGGCGGACGCCCGAGACGACGCCGGCCGGGAAGAGCGTCCCGGCGCGCCCGACGCCTGTGGGGAGGCCCGCCGGAGCGAGCGGTGAGCCCAGCCGGCTCGCGGCCGGCCCCCGGCAGACGTGGGCCGCGCTACCCTGGCTGGTCCGCTCGGCGGTGGTGTGGAGCGCCTGCCTGGTGGTGGTCGCCGCGGGGCTCTACCTGCTCGGGAAGACAGCCGCGCTGTTGGCCCCGCTGGCCGTCGCGCTGGCCGCGGCCCTCTTCCTCACCGCGCTGCTCGATCCGGTGCTGCTCCTGCTGCGCCGGCTGCGGCTGCCGCCCGCGCCGGCCGCGCTGCTCACCGTGCTGTTGCTGCTCGGGATCCTCGTCGGGGTCGGTGCGCTGGTGTGGAACCTGACGGCGAGCCAGTTCGAGGAGCTGCGTCAGGAGCTCGGGCAGGGCCTCGAACGCGCCCGCGACTTCGTCACGTCGACGCTGCCGCTCACCGACGAGCAGTTGGACCGGCTGGTCCGGCAGGCCCGGCAGGGGCTCGGCGCGGGCGCGCCCGACGCGGTCGGCGGCGTCCGGACGGCCGCGGAGACCGCCGGCTTCGTCCTGTTCGCCCTGGTGCTGCTCTTCTTCCTGCTCAAGGACGGCCGGTCGATGTGGCAGTGGACGCTGCGCCGGATGACCGGGCCGAACCGGGAGGTCGTCGCCGAGGCCGGCCGGGTGGGCTGGCGCACGCTCGGCGCGTACAGCCGGGGCACGATGATCATCGCGGCGATCGACGCCGTCGGCATCGGCCTGGCCCTCGTACTGCTCGGCGTGCCGCTCGCGCTACCGCTGGCCCTGATCACCTTCCTCGGCGGGTTCGTGCCGATCATCGGGGCCACGCTCGCCGGGGCGGTGGCGGTGCTGGTGGCGCTCGCGGCCAGGGGGCCCGGCGTCGCGCTGCTCACCCTCGCCGCCGTGGTCGCGGTGCAGCAGATCGAGGGGAACCTGCTGGAGCCGTTGGTCATGAAACGACAGGTGCGGCTGCACCCGGCGGTGATCCTGGTGGCGGTGACCGCCGGCACGCTGATCGCCGGCATCGCGGGGGCGTTCGTCGCCGTGCCGGTCACCGCGGTGGCGTACCGGGTGGTCGACACCGTGCAGCGGCATCGGCGGGCCGCCGCCGAGGACCCGTCAGGCTGACCGGCGAGTCGGGCCCCCGGACGGGTCAGCCCGACGGGCGCAGGTGGGTGGCGAACCATTCGGTCGCGGCGTCGGCGACCTGCTCCAGGGTGCCCGGCTCCTCGAACAGGTGGGTCGCGCCGGGCACGATCCGCAGCTCGCCGACCGCGCCCAGCTCGACCATGGCCTGCTCGTTGAGCGTGATCACCTGCTCGTCCAGGCCGCCGACCAGCAGCAGCGTCGGGGCGCGCACCTGGGACAGGGCCTCGCCGGCCAGGTCCGGGCGCCCGCCGCGGGAGACCACCGCGCGTACCCGGTCGGGGCGGGCCGCCGCCGCGACCAGGGCCGCGGCCGCCCCCGTGCTGGCCCCGAACAGTCCCGCCGGCAGCCGGCCCAGGGTCGGCTCGCCGACCATCCAGTCCACCATCGCGGCCAACCGGTCCGCGAGCATCCCGATGTCGAACCGCAGCTCGGCGGTCCGGAGGTCGACCCGCTCCTCCTCGGGGGTGAGCAGGTCGACCAGCACCGTGGCGAGCGCCTGCCGGTGCAGCACCCGGGCGACGGCGACGTTCCGCGGGCTGTGCCGCGAGCTGCCGCTGCCGTGCGCGAAGAGCACCACGCCCGTCGCCCCGTCCGGGACGTGGACGTCGGCCGACAGCCGCGCCTCCCCCGCCGGGATCGTGGTCTCGCCCCCGCGGGTCGTCGTGCCCGCCCGTCCGCGCGTCGCCATCCCGCCTCCCTCTCCGCCGGTCCGGTCGCTGCTTGCATACCCGTCCCGAGGGCCGGGATTCGCGCGTTGCCTTGACACCGGCGGCAAGGTTTAGCGTGGCGGTCGGGGACGGGCGAAGGAGGTCGCATGCTGATCGGTGAACTGGCCGAACGCGCCGGAACCAGCACCCGGACGCTGCGCTACTACGAGACCCAGGGGCTGGTCCGGCCCCAGCGCTCGGCCAACGGCTACCGGGTGTACGACGAGGCGGAGCTGCGGGTCGTGCACGAGATCCGGGCGCTGCTGGCGGTCGGCTTCGGCCTGGACGACATCAGGCCGTTCGTCGCCTGCCTGCGGGCCGGCCACCCCTCGGGTGACGTCTGCCCCGACTCCGTGGCCGTGCTGCGCCGCAAGCTCGCCGAGGTGGACGCCTACCTCGACCGGCTCGGCGCGGTGCGGCGCCAACTGCACGACCAGCTCGCCCAGGCCATCGCGCACCGGGAGGAAACATGCTTCAGGAATCGGGGACACGCCCGCTGACCGCCGTCACCGACGCCACGTTCGCCGAGGCGGTGCTGGCCGCCGACCGGCCCGTGGTGGTCGACTTCTGGGCCGAGTGGTGCCCGCCCTGCGCGGCGGTGTCGCGGAGCCTCGCCGAGCTTGCCGGCGAGTTCGGCGAACGGCTGCGCGTCGTCACGCTCGACACGGACGCGAACCCGGCGACCACCCGGGCGTACGGGGTGATGTCGCTGCCGACCCTGCTGGTGTTCTCCGGCGGCGAGCTGGTCGGCTCGATCGTCGGCGCCCGGCCGAAGAACCACCTGCGGCTGAGCTTCACCCGCCACCTGGAGCCGTGAGCGCGGCCGGCGGTGGCCAGGAGCGCCACCCGTTTGCGGGCGGGCCGATCGGGAAGGCCCGGGGTGACCGCAGCACCGGCGCAGCCGCGCCCCGACGGATCGCGAGGATCGTCATGGGTCGACAGCAGGACAGGTCCAGGCAGCAGACCGCCGAGCGGGAGCGGCGGGAACAGGACGAGGAGCGCGGCCGGGACTGGGCGGACGAGGCGGCCCAGGCGCGCACCGCGGACGATCCGCGAACGATGGCGCCCCACGACGCGGCCGGACGCCCCTCCAACGGCCGGCAGTTCTGACGGCCGTCGCCCCGGGCTGGCGCCCGACGCCCGTCCGGGGCGGCAGCGCCACGGCGGCCGGGACGGCGCTCAGCTGCCCTCCTCGGGCAGGTGGGGCAGGGGGGCGCGGCCGGGAGGCTGCTCCGGCTCCGGGCCGGGCGGCCCGGCCGATGGCACCGGCACGGTGACCGGCTCGGCGAAGGTCACCCGCACCTTCTCGCCGTGGTGCCGCAGCTCCAGCATGTCGCCCTCGTGGCCGTGCCGCAGCGCGTACGTCGTCTGGTGTGGCCGGACGTCGACGCGCAGCCGGATGCCGCGCCACTGCAACGAGAACTCCAGCCGGTTGAGCCGGCTCGGCAGCCGGGGGGCGAACGCCAACTGCCCCTCGTGGTCGCGCAGCCCGCCGAAGCCGGCGACCAGAGCGATCCACGCCCCGGCCAGCGAGGCCATGTGCACCCCGTCGCGGGTGTTCTCGTTGAGGTCGTGCAGGTCCATCAGCGCGGCCTCGCGCAGGTACCGGTGCGCCAACTCCAGGTAGCCCACCTCGGCGGCGATCACCGCCTGGGTGCACGCCGACAGCGACGAGTCGCGCACCGTACGCCGCTCGTAGTAGAGGAAGTTGCGCCGCTTCTCCTCCTCCGTGAACGCGTCCCCCCGCCAGTGCATGGCGAGCACCAGGTCGGCCTGCTTGACCACCTGCTTGCGGTACAGGTCGAAGTACGGGTAGTGCAGCAGCAGCGGGTACTTCTCGACCGGGGTGTGCGGGAAGTCCCACTCCTGCAGCCGGGTGAAGCCCTCCACCTGCTCGTGCACGCCGACCTCGTCGTCGTACGGCACGGTCATGGCGTTCGCCGCGTCCCGCCAGGCCGCCGCCTCGTCCTCGGTCACCCCGAGGTCGAGCGCCTGGTCCCGGTTGCGCATCGCGCAGTCCGCCGCGGTCAGCAGGTTCCGCTGCGCCATCAGGTTGGTGTAGATGTTGTCGTTCTTCACCGCCGTGTACTCGTCCGGCCCGGTCACCCCGTCGAGGTGGAACCGGCCGTTGCGGTCGTGGTGGCCCAGCGAGTGCCACAGCCGGGCCGTCTCGACGAACAGCTCCAGGCCGATCTCCCGTTCCAACTGGGCGTCCCCGGTGACCAGCACGTACCGGCGCAGCGCGTCGGCCACGCCGGCGGCGATGTGGAACGCGGCGGTGCCCGCCGGCCAGTACGCCGACGACTCGGGCCCTTCGATGGTGCGCCACGGGAACGCCGCCCCACGCAGGTTGAGCGTCCGGGCCCGCTCGTGCGCCTGCTCGAGCGTCGAGTACCGCCAGTGCAGGGCGTCGCGCACCGCCGTGGGCTGGGTGTAGGTGAGCACGGGCAGCACGAACATCTCGGTGTCCCAGAACGCGTGGCCGTCGTACCCGGGGCCGGTGAGGCCCTTCGCGGAGATCGGCCGGCGCTCGGCCCGGGTGCCCGCCTGGAGCACGTGGAACAGCCCGAACCGCACCGCCTGCTGCACCTCCGGGTCGCCGTCGACCCGCACGTCGGCGGCGTCCCAGAACTCGTCGAGGTATTCCCGCTGCTCCCGGCGCAGCCCGTCCCAGCCCTCCAGCCGGGCCGCGGCGAGGGCCGCGCCGACCTGGTCGCGCAGCGCCGGCAGCGACCGTTTGCTCGACCAGCCGTACGTCAGGTACTTGACCACCCGCAGCGCCTGGCCCGGCGCGAGCACGCAGCCCACCGTGTAGCGGACCCAGTCCTCGTACCCCTCGGTGTCGATCGTGGTGTGCTCCGGGCCGTGCACGTCGTGGTCCATCGCGGCGGCCACCCGCAGCCCGCTGACCTTGGTCCGGTGGATGAGCAGCCCGCCGTCGTCGGTGGTCAGCTCCTCCTCGGCCTGCAACGGCGACTCCAGGACGGCCGCCACCCGGGGGTCCCGGCTCTGCGCCGGCAGCGACTCGTTCGCCACCAGCTCGGACTGCAGAATCAGCCGCAGCGGCCCGTCGACGGCCTCCACCTCGTAGTTGATCGCGGCCGCCGACCGCTGGGTGAACGACACCAGCCGGGTGCTGCGGACCTTCACCTCCCGCCCGGCCGGGGAGCGCCAGTGCACCTCCCGGTGCAGGGTGCCGGCCCGCAGGTCGAGGACCCGCTCGTGGGCGAGCAGTTCGCCGTACCGGACGTCGAGCGGCTCGTCGTCGACCAGCAGCCGGATCAGCTTGCCGTTGGTGACGTTGACGATGGTCTGGCCGGACTCGGGGAAGCCGAAACCCGCCTCCGCGTACGGCAGCGGGCGCAGCTCGTAGAAGGAGTTCAGGTAGGTGCCGGGCAGGCCGTGCGGCTCGCCCTCGTCGAGGTTGCCGCGCAGGCCGATGTGCCCGTTGGACAGCGCGAACACCGACTCCGACTGAGCCAGCACGTCCAGGTCGAGGCGGGTCTCCCGGACGTGCCAGGGCTCCACCGGATAGGCGCGCTCGCGGATCATGCCGGCGCCTCCCCGTCGATCAGCTCGGCGAGGTCGGTCACCACGACGTCCGCGCCGTGCGCCCGCAGCTCGTCGGCCTGGCCCACCCGGTCCACGCCGACCACGTGGCCGAACCCGCCCGCCCGGCCGGCGGCCACCCCGGCCTGCGCGTCCTCGAAGACGGCGGCGTGCTCCGGCGCCACCCCGAGCAGCCTGGCCCCGGCGAGGAACGTGTCCGGGTGCGGCTTGCCGCGCAGCCCTTCGGCGCGGGCCACCAGCCCGTCGACCCGGACCTCCAGCAGCGGTTCCAGCCCGGCCGCCGCGACCACCTCCCGGCAGTTCGCGCTGGCCGACACCACCGCGCGGCGCAGCCCCGCCTCGGCCGCCGCCCGCAGGTACGTCACCGAACCGGGGTAGACCTCGACCCCGTCGGTGCGGATGCGCCGGAGCAGGGTGGCGTTCTTGCGGTTGCCCACCCCGTGGACGGTCTCCGCGTCCGGCGGGTCGTTCGGCGCGCCCTCGGGCAGGGTGATCCCCCGCGAGGCGAGGAAGGAGCGGACCCCGTCGGCCCGGGGCCGGCCGTCGACGTACCGGTTGTAGTCGGCCCCGGGGTCGTACGGCCGGAACGGCTCCCCCGTCTCGGCGGCGCGCCGCCGGAGGAACGCGTCGAACGTCTCGGCCCACGCGGCGTTGTGCACCCGGGCGGTCTGCGTCAGCACACCGTCCAAGTCGAAGAGACAGGCGGTCACGTGAGCGGGTAGGCCCAGCACGGTACGAATCTATCCACCGCCCGGACCCGGCAAACCCGATTCGGGCGTCAACGGTTCGGGCGCAGCGTCCAGACCACGGTCATCGCGCCCGTCGGCGTGCCGTCCTCGGTGGCGATCTCCACCTCGACCGGGAACTCGGGCCGCTGGCCGGCCTCCAGTTCCGCGATCACCTCGGGCGCCGGCCGGCCCAGGCGCGCGGTGGCCCGCACCGGCCCCATCGCCAGCTTCCGGTACGCGATGTCCGCCCGCACCGCCAGCGGCACGGCCCGGTCGAGCAGCTGCCCGAAGGCGGCCATCACCACCGTGCCGGAGGCCGTCTCGCCGAGGGTGAACATCGCCCCGGCGTGCGGGCCGCCGACGTGGTTGTGGACGGCGGGCGAGTCGGGGAGCCGGACCACGGCCCGCACCCCGCCCTCCGCCTCCGGGGCCACCTCGACGATCTCGAAGCCGAGCGTACGGGCGAAGGGCACGGCCTCCAGCAGGCCGGCCGCGACCTGACGCGAGTCGATGGTCATGCCCGCACGCTACTCTTCGGTAACTTGGCGGGCAAGGGGCCGTCGCCGGGGCCCGCCACCCCGCTCCGCGGCTCAGCGCCAGCCGACGTCGATCCGGTCCCCGCGCTCGTCGAAGAAGTGCAGGGCGTCCATGCGTACGGTGAGGGCCAGCGGGTGCCCCGGGGAGACGGCCGGGTACGGCGCGAGCCGCACCGCCAGCTCCGCCGCGCGTCGGTGGTGCCGGCCCGGGTCGCTGAGCACGCTCGTCCGGGGCTGGCGTGGGCCGGCTCGCCGGGCAGGTCGGCGCCCCGACCGGTGATCCGCTGCACGACCTGGCCGAAGCGCCGCAGGCCGCGCTGCCCGCCCGGGGCCCCGTCGACCGGGCCGGCCATCTCGTCGACCACGACGGCGGTGGCCCCGATGTCGACGAAGGCCAGCGACTCGTGTCCGTGGTGCTCCAGGTAGCGGATACGGCCGCGGAGCACGTCGCCGGGGGCCTCCGGGGAGACCGGGGTGAGCGCCTCGGCGCGCATGCCGACCACGATCCGCTCGCCGTGGTAGTGCGCGACCGCCCGGCTGCGGATGTCGTTCCAGGGCAGGTAGAGCGCCTGCTCGCCGAGGTGGAGCGCGACGTACCGGTCGAGGTGGACGTAGACCGACGCCTCCAGCAGGTTCATCCGTGGGCTGCCGAGGAACGCGGCGACGTAGAGGGTGGCCGGGCGCCCGTACACCTGGGTGGGCGTGCCGACGTCCTGGAGCACGCCGCGACGCATGATGGCCACCCGGTCGGCCATGGTCAGCGCCTCGGCCTGGTCGTGCGTGACGTAGATGGTGGTGACGCCCAACTCGCGGGTCAGCCCGGAGATCTCCGCCCGCAGCTCCGCGCGCAGGCCGCTGTCGAGGTTGGACAGCGGCTCGTCCATCAGGAACAGGCCGGGCCGCCGGACGATGGCCCGCCCCATGGCCACCCGCTGCCGCTGCCCGCCGGAGAGCTGGCTGGGCTTGCGGGCCAGCATGTCGCCGATGCCCAGCGCGCTGGCCACGTCGGAGACCCGCTCGCCGCGCGGCGCCGGATCGACCCCGGCCAGCCGGAGCGGGAAGGCGAGGTTCTCCTCCACCGACATGTGCGGGTACAGCGCGAAGTCCTGGAAGACCATGGCGATCTTCCGGTCCCGGGGCGGCACGTCGTTCGCCAGCTCGCCGTCGAGCAGCACGGCGCCGGAGCTGGGGTCCTCCAGGCCCGCGATCATCCGCAGCACGGTGGACTTCCCGCACCCGGACGGGCCGAGCAGAACCAAGAACTCACCGTCGTTGACGTCCAGGTTGACGGCGTCCACGGCGACGGTCCCGTCCGGAAACACCTTGGTCACATCCTTGAGCGCGACGGTGGTCACCGTCACCTCCCACAGCTCGTCGGCCGAACCCCGAAAGAATGTGACCGGTACCATGCGCCTCGCGCATCGGGTGAACGTGCCATGTTCAACCCGTAACGGACCTATTACGCCGACCCTGACCGTCCGTGAGGACCGTGAGGTCAGGCCGGCTCGCCGAGGAAGACCCGGCGGACCACCCGCTCGGCGGCATACCCGTCGTCCAGGCCGCAGAACCTCGCCCGGAACCGCCGCCGGGCGGCGTCCGCGGCGTCGGAGTGGACCGCCCCCGAGCGGAACAGGTCGAGCAGGGCGGGAAAGCTGGTCGCCACCGCGCCCGGCGGCTCGCCGAGCAGGTCGAAGTAGACGCCCCGGGCCAGCCGGTACGCCTCCCAGTCGGGCGCGTAGACGACGATCGGCCGGTCCAGCACGGCGTAGTCGAACATGGCGGACGAGTAGTCGGTGATCAGCAGGTCGGCGGCGAGGTACAGGTCCTCGACCCGGTCGTGGTCGCTGACGTCCAGCACCCTCGTGCCGCCGGCGCGCAGCACCGGCCCGACGCCCCGGCTACGCCGGCCCCGGTCGTGGAAGTAGTGGCTGCGCACCAGCAGCCGCCCGGCCGGGCCGAGCACGTCCAGCAGCAGCCCTGGGTCGAACGGCGGCCGGTAGCCGGGCAGGTGTTCACGGTGCGTCGGGGCGTACAGTGCGACCCGCTCGCCGGGGGCGAGACCGAGCCGGGTCCGCACCTCGCGTACCTCGTCGGGGCCGGCGGTGACCAGCCGGTCGTTGCGCGGGTACCCGACCTCCAGCGTGGTGTACGCGGCCGGGTACGCCCGCTCCCACATCTGCGTGGAGAAGGCGTTCGACGAGACGCTGAAGTCCCAGCGGTCCACCCGGCGCAGCAGGTCGGCGAAGTCCATGCCGACCGCGCCGACGGGGTACCGCTGCTGGTCCAGCCCCATCACCTTGACCGGGGTGCCGTGGTGGGTCTGCACGTGCACCGAGCCCGGCCGCTTGCGCACGAAGTCCGGGAAGTTGACGTTGTTGACCAGCCATCTCGCCCGCGCCAGCGCCCGGTGGTACGCCAGGCTGCCGGCCACCACGTACTCCACGCCCGGCGGCAGCGAGTCCAGCCGGTCCCGCCGTACGACCCACACCCCGCGCACCTGTGGGGCCAGCCGGCGGGCCGCCTCGTAGACGGCGGCGGGGTTGCAGGCGTAGCCGCGGTACCAGTACGCGGCGTACACGGCCAGCGTCGGGTCGATCGGCCGGGCCAGTTCGGCCCGGTAGTACTCGCGCAGCACCGCGTCCCGGCCCAGCCGGGCGGTCCGGCGGGCCACCGGCGCCAGCCGGCGGGCCTGCCGCCGGGCCGCGTCCCCGGCCTGGGCGGCCGCCCGCAACGCGCTGAACGTACGCCACCGGCCGGCGGCGACCAGTCGGTGCTTGAGCCCGTCCACCCCGTCCGGTACGGGGCAGCCGGCGGGCGGCCGCCAGCGGGCGTGGTCGGCGGTGATCCGGGCGAAGAACGCGGGCCGCAACTCGGGGGCGATCCGGTCGCCGTTGCCGAGCACCGTGAGGTAGTGCCAGATCATCCGCTCGAAGACCGCCGGGCGCAGGTCCTCGATCCCCCACTCGTCCATCAGCGCGAACACCCGGTGCCACTGGGCGAACACCTCGAAGTGCCGGTTCCCCCGGGTGCGGGTGATCGCCCCCGCCCGGCGCTGCCGGTAGTTCAGGCAGACCCGGTCCAGCACCCCGATCCGCTCGGCGGCCATCAGCACGGGGTAGCTGAACGGCACGTCCTCGTACCAGCCGGGCGGGAAGCGCAGCCCGAGCTCCGCCAGGAACCGCCGGCGGACCAGCCGGTTCCACGCCGTGTGCAGCAGGCGCATCGCCTCCGGCCGCTCGCGCAGCCGGAACGTCTCCGGCCCCGGCGGGTCCGGGAACACCTCGGCCAGCGCGCTGTCCACGACCCGGTTGTCCCAGTGCACCCGCACGTGGTCGACGAGCAGCACGTCGGGGCGGGTGGCGCGGAGCCGGGCGGCCACCTCCGGCAGGCAGTCCGGGGCCAGCCAGTCGTCGCCGTCGACGAACCAGACGTACTCGCCGGCGGCCAGGTCCAGCCCGGCGTTGCGGGCCGGACCCAGGCCGACGTTGCGCGGCAGCCGGACGGCGCGGACCCGGTGGTCGCGGTCCGCGTACTCGGCGAGGATGTCGCCGCTGCCGTCCGGCGAGTGGTCGTCGACACCGATCACCTCGACGTCGCCGACCGGCTGCCCGAGGATCGAGTCAAGGCACTCGCGCAGGTACGCCTGCACCCGGAAGGCCGGTACGACGAAGCTGATCAGCGGCATCGCCCGGCCCCTCCGTCAGCCCGGGGAGCGGACACCTCCGACCGCCGGGGCGCCCGCGGCCCGCCGGGCGCGCGCGGGCAGGACGACCCAGGCCAGGACCACACTCCCGACAAAGACCACGAGCAGGTACGCACCGAGTGTAGCCGTGGCGATCCCCGCGAAACCGGCGATCGCGGCCACGGCCAGCAGCACCGAGCGTCCGTCCCAGCCGAGCGTCGCGCCGTGCAGCGGCGGGGCCGCCTGGCGCTTCTCCAGCCGCGCCGTCAGGTCGTAGTGGTGCAGGGTGAGCACGAGGACGTACCCGAAGACCAGCCAGGCCGGGACGCCGCCGACCACGCCGACCGCGATCGCGAACAGGTACTCCCCGGCCCGCAGCGCCGCCGGCACCAGCCAGTCCAGCGGCCCGTTGTGCGCCGCCCCGGCGCCCAGGCCGGCGAGCAGCAGCACCAGCAGGGCCACCGGCAGCCACCAGCGCAGTCCGGCCGGGTCGCCGTCGCCGCTCGCCCGCAGCAGGGCCGCCACCAGCAGCGCCGCCGGGCCCAGCGCGCCGATGACCGCCAGCGTCAGCGGGCCCATCGGACGCAGCGCCGGCAGCCGGGCGGCCAGCGGGCCGTCGTCGCGGTGCAGGGTCGCGTCCACCGTGTCCAGCACCGGCACCCACATCCAGCGGGCCCGCAGGGTACGCAGCGCCCCGGTGTACGCGAACGCGAGCACCCCCCAGACCAGCACCGCGATCAGGCTGACCCGCGGGCCGAACAGCGCCACGGTCAGCGCGATCAGCGCCCAGCGCTCCCCGATCGGGAACACGACGGTCCGCTTCAGCCAGTACGACAGCGACCCCGTGTCCGCCTGCACCCGGGTCGACGCGGCGTTCAGCCGGTCGCCGATCCCGCCGCCCCCGGCACCGACCGTCTTCGGCCGGCGGGCCGCCTCGTCGTGCAGCACCCCGTACCAGGTGTCGGTCATGTGCCGGACGGTCTGCAGCGTGATCGCGGCGATCGCCAGCGCCCAGCCGTACCGGAACCCGGCGTGGGTCGCCCCGAAGCCGAGGCCCGCGTAGACCATGTATTCCTTGGCCCGGTCGGCCATGGTGTCCAGCCAGCCTCCCCAGGCGCTGAAGTGCCGGGTGTAGCGGGCCACCTGCCCGTCCACGCAGTCCAGCACGAAGCCGAGGTAGAGCAGGACCGCGCCGGCGACCAGCGCGGGCCGCCCGCCGCCGACGGCGAACAGCGCCGCGGCGGCCACCGCGAACGCCACCGAGATCATGGTGACCGCCGTCGGGCCGAGCCCGAGCCGGGCCGCGGCCTTCGTCACGTACGGGGACCAGGTGCTGACGAAGAAGGTCGTGAAGAAGTCGTCCTTCTCCTTGACCGACAGCCGCAGCTCGACCCGGTCCTCGTCGACCCCCGCCAGGGCCGCCTCGGCGGCGGCCAGCCCGGCCGGGTCGGCGACCCGGTGGGCGACGAGCAGGCGTACCCGGTGGGCGAAGGTCAGGGTGCCGAGCGCGGCGAGGCCGGCGAACAGCCGGTCCACGGCGGGCTCTGCCGGCTCGGCCGACGGACCGGCCGAGGCGGCCGACCCGGCGGCCACGGCGGCGGCCCGGGCGGCGGCGGCCCGGGCGGCGGCGGCGAGCACCGGGAGGTCGTCGGCGCCCACCCGCAGCGCGCCGCCGAACACCCCGGTCGCGCCGTCGAGCCGGCCGGCCGGCCCTGCCTCGACCACCTGGCCGCGCTCCTCGCGCACGGCGGCCTGCCCCGGGGCCGGCGGGTCGGTCAGCACGAGCGCCACCGTCGGCCCGACCGGACTGGTGGCCAGGTGCCGCAGTACGGCGGTGTGCGCCACCAGGTCCGCCCCGCTGACGACGACCGGCCCGGTGGCGGCGTCCACGAGGGCGGCCACCTCCGTCAGGCAGGCGGCGTGCCGCACCTGCGTCGCCCCGGCCCGGCGCCACTGGTCGGCCAGCCGGTCCGCGAGCGCGCGCCCGTCGCTCGTCGGCAGGCCCGCGGCCGGATCCCCGACGGCGAGCACGATCGCGAGCGTCACCGCGGGACCGCGGTGTGGTACGCGTCCAACGCCTCGGCGATCGTCCCGTCGACGGTCAGCCGCCCGGCGTCTAGGTACAGCCCTCGACGGCAGAACCGGGTCAGATCCTTCTCGTTGTGTGACACCAGCACCAGTGTGCGCCCCTCCCCGAGCAATCGGTCGATCGTCGCATAGCACTTCCGCCGGAACTCCGCGTCCCCGACCGCGGTCACCTCGTCCATGAGCAGGATCGGGTGCGGCAGGTGGGAGATGATGGCGAAGCCCAGCCGAACCTTCATGCCCGACGAGTAGTGCCGGACCGCCGTGTCGATGGCCCGCTCCACCTGTTCGCCGGCGAAGGAGACGATCTCGTCGAAGTGCCGCCGCAGGTAGCCCGACGACAGCCCGTGCAGCCCGCCGACGAGATACAGGTTCTCCCGTCCGGTCAGGTCGTTGGAGAAGCCGGCCGACAGCTCCAGCAGCGGCGCCACCCGTTCCCGGACCCGGATCCGCCCCTCGTCGGGGATGAGCACCCCGGCGATCAGCCGCAGCAGGGTGCTCTTGCCGGTGCCGTTGCGGCCGATCACGCCGACGGTCTCGCCCGCCGCGATCCGGAACGAGACGTCCCGCAGCGGCCAGAACTGGCCGGACGAGGCGGACCGGCCGCCGCGGTGGATGAAGAACTCGCGCAGCCGCAGCTGCCGGCGGCGGTTGCGGACGAACCGGATGCCGAGGCCGTCCGCCTCGATGATCGGCTCGGCCATCACAGCTCCTTGAGCACGGCGGGTTCGAGCCGGCGGAACGCCCACCAGCCGGCGAGCAGCACGAGCAGGCTCAGCGTGATCGAGGTGGCCAGCAGCCGGGCGTCCGGGAACTGGTCCGGGTACCAGATCGCGTGGTGCAGCTGGAAGATCCCGACCAGCGGATTCAGCTCGTACGCGAGCTTCACCCAGCCCGGCGCCGCGGACTCCCGCACCAGGCTGAGCGGATAGATGATCGGGGTGGCGTAGAAGAGCAGCCGGATCACCAGCCGCATGAACCGCTCGATGTCGCGCATCAGCACGTTCGCCGCCGACAGCAGCAGCGCCAGCCCGACCAGCAGCACTCCCTGCACGACGACGGCGAGCGGCAGGGCCAGCAGCGACCAGCCGGGGTGGATTTTCCCCTGCGCGGCGTACACCGCGGCGATGGCGGCCAGGATCGGCAGGCCGGCGGCGTACTCGGCGAACCGGCCGGTGATCCGCCCGATCGGGAAGACCTGGCGCGGGACGTTCATCGTGGTGATCAGCCGGGCCTGCCCGGTGAGCGCGTTCGTCGCCTCACTCAGCGCGGAGCTGGTCCACATCCAGGCGAAGATGCCGGTGATCAGGTACAGCGGGTACGACGCGGCGGCCTGCCCGAGGTGGCGGCTGGTGTCACCGGAGTAGAGGACCCCGAAGACGAAGAAGTAGATCGCGCCCATGCCGAGCGGCTCGATCAGTGACCAGAGGTATCCGAGCAGCGACTGCTGGTACTTCACCGCGAGGTCGCGCTTGACGAGGATGCGCAGGGAGTTGCGGTGCGACCACAACGCCCCGACGCCAGACGTCACCGTCGCCTCCTCCTGAACGGGCAACAGGCTAACAGCCGGGCCCGCCCGGCTCCGCCGGACTCAGCACTCGATCACGTTGACGGCGAGGCCGCCCCGCGCCGTCTCCTTGTACTTGATCTTCATGTCGGCGCCCGTCTCGCGCATCGTCTTGATCACCTTGTCCAACGAGACGGCGTGCACGCCGTCACCGCGCAGCGCCAGCCGCGCGGCGGTGATCGCCTTGATGCCGGCCACCGCGTTCCGCTCGATGCAGGGGATCTGCACGAGGCCGCCGACGGGGTCGCAGGTCAGGCCGAGGTTGTGCTCCATACCGATCTCGGCCGCGTTCTCCACCTGCGCGGGGGTGCCGCCCAGCGCCTCGGCCAGCCCGGCGGCGGCCATCGAGCAGGCCGAGCCGACCTCGCCCTGACAGCCCACCTCCGCCCCGGAGATCGAGGCGTTCTCCTTGAACAGCACGCCGATCGCGCCGGCCGCCAGCAGGAACCGGACCACGCCCTCGTCCGACGCCCCGGGCACGAACCGGGTGTAGTAGTGCAGCACCGCCGGGATGATGCCGGCCGCGCCGTTCGTCGGCGCGGTGACCACCCGGCCGCCGGCCGCGTTCTCCTCGTTGACCGCGAGCGCGAACAGTGTCACCCAGTCCATCGCCCGCAGCGGGTCGGCGGTGCCGTCCGCCTCCAGGCTGCGCCGCAGCTCCGCCGCGCGCCGCCGGACCTTCAACCCGCCGGGGAGTACGCCGTCGCGCTCGCAGCCCCGCTCGACGCACTCCCGCATCACCCGCCAGATGCCCAGCAGTCCGGCCCGCACGTCCGCCTCGCCACGCCAGGACCGCTCGTTGGCGAGCATCACCTGGCTGATCGACAGCCCGTTGCCGGTGGTCACCGCCAGCAGCTCGGCGCCGGTGAGGAACGGGTACCGGACGCGGGTGTCGTCGGGCTTGATCCGGTCCGCCCCGGCCGCCGCCTCGTCGACCACGAACCCGCCGCCGACGGAGTAGTAGGTACGCGCCCGCAGCTCCGCGCCCGTCTCGTCGTACGCGGCGAAGGTCATCCCGTTCGGGTGGTACGGCAGCGAGCGCCGCCGGTGCAGCACCAGGTCCCGGTTCGGGTCGAAGTCGACCTCGTGGGCGCCGAGCAGGCTCAGCCGCCGGTCGGCGCGTACCCGGGCGACCCGGGCCTCGACGGAGTCGGTGTCGACCGTCTCCGGCGCCTCCCCCTCCAGCCCGAGCAGCACCGCGCGGTCGCTGCCGTGGCCATGGCCCGTGGCGCCGAGCGACCCGAACAGCTCCGCCTGCACCCGTACGGCCGAGGAGAGCAGCCCGTCGGCCTTGAGCCCCGCGACGAAGGTCCGCGCGGCCCGCATCGGGCCCACGGTGTGCGAGCTGGACGGCCCGATGCCCACGCTGAAGAGGTCGAAAACGCTGATCATCCTGCACTTCCTCGCCGTCGTGCCCGGGTGCGGGCCCGGCCCGGTCGCGGCCGCCCGGTCGGGGCGCCCGTCCCACCGCCGCCCGGATGCGGGCAGCCGACCGGCGAGCCTACCCGCCCCGACCCGTGGTCGCCCGGCCTGACCAGCCCATTCTCCCTCCCCCGCCAGGATGCCGACACCCGACCGACCGCGGTGTGGAACTGCCCGCACAGACAGGGCAGGGACGTCGCCGGGGCGGGCGGTACACCTCACCACCGCCGCTATGGAGCTGCCCGCATGGATGGGGCAGCGGTGACGGCCGGACCGGACCCGCGCGCAGCCCACAGCGGCCACGGCCGGGCCTCCGCTCAGCGCGGCAGTGAGGCGGCGGGTGGGCTCGTCGGCAGCGGTAGCACGGACGGGGCAGCTCCACAGCGTCCGCACCGCAGAAGCTCCGGCCCCGCCGCCGGACCCCGCCGGCCGCGAGCAAGGGCCGATCAGCCGGCGGGGTATGCACCTACGGGTCGGCGTACCCGAAATCCCCCTCAGGACGGAGGGCGGACTGGTGGGGCGTTTCTACCGTTGGTGGCAGAAGCGGCGGAACGCCGCAGAGTGGGAGTACGACGATGAGTCGCAAACTGGTCCGGCCCCGCGAGGGGCGCATGCTCGCCGGCGTCTGCGTCGGCCTGGCCCGTCGGTTCAACACCTCCGCCAACCTGGTCCGGCTGCTGTTCCTGCTGTCGCTGCTGCTGCCGGGCACCCAGGTGATCGTCTACCTGGTTCTGTGGGTGCTGATGCCCAACGAGGACCGGCACCCCGCCGCCCGCTACTGATCCCCGACCGGAAGCGCCCGCCCCGGACGGCCGGGGCGGGCGCTTCGCGTCAGTGGCATCACGCCCGGGACGTCAGGGCGCGGTGTAGGTGACGGTCACCTTCTCGTAGCCGAGGGAACGCAGCAGGCCCTCCAGCATCTTGCGGGTGTTCTCCTCGGCGCGGGCGCCCAGCCCGCTGTCCCGGGCGGCGGCGGAGATCCGCTCCTCGGCCATCCGGTACACCTGCTGCTGCCGGTTCGGGTCGCCCTTGACCAGGTCGGTGATGCGGTTGAGCAGCCCCCGCTGCTCCGCGAAGACGTAGCTCTTCTCCATGTCGAGGTTGACCTGGCCGAGCTGCGGCGCCGGCAGCTTGACCTCGACGGACTTGCGATCGGCCGACTCCACCACCGCGCCCTCGGAGATCCTGCCGAAGTCCACGTACGCCTCGACGCTGCCCGCCCCCACGAAGAGGGTGCGCTGGTTGAGCAGGAACTCCGGGATGTTGTTCCGGTCGTTCTGCAGGTCGACGACCACCTGGAAGTTGCCCTCGGCGGCCACGTACCGGCTGAGGTCCTGGATCGACTTCAGCAGCGGCGGCTGGGTCCGGTCGGTCTGCTCCTTGGCGAACGGGTTGCGGAACTGGGGGAAGACCCCGGTGGCCTGCGCACCGAGCAGCACCACCACCGCGAGGGCGGCGGCACCGAGCGCCAGGAGGAGCCCACGGGCCGGCCCGGAGGGCGGCCGGGCAGGCTCGTGGGCGGGCTCCTGGGAACTGCCGTCAGGGGACATAGCGCTCACCATCCTCGATCAGGACACGTCGCCCTGTCGATGACGGTACGTCCCCGGTGCGACAGTCGCGCGCCCAGCCGCCACCCCCGCGCGGAGGCCCTGGTCAGGCGAACGCGGACAGCCCCGTCAGCCGCTGCCCGATCACCAGTTGGTGGATCTCCGAGGTGCCCTCGTAGGTGAGCACGCTCTCCAGGTTGTTCGCGTGCCGCAGCACCGGGTACTCGCCGGAGATCCCGTTCGCGCCGAGGATCGTGCGGCACTGCCGGGCGATGTCCAGCGCCTCCCGGACGTTGTTCAGCTTGCCCACGCTGACCTGCTCGGGGCGCAGCCGTCCCGCGTCGGCGAGCCGGCCCAGCCGCAGCGCCAGCAGGTAGCCCTTCTGCCACTCGACCGCCATGTCGGCGAGCTTGGCCTGGGTGAGCTGGAAGCCGGCCAGCGGCCGGCCGAACTGGGTGCGCGTGGTCGCGTACGCCAGGGTGGTCTCCAGGCAGTCGCGGGCCGCGCCGAGCGCGCCCCAGACGATGCCGTGCCGGGCCTCGGTCAGGCAGCTCAGCGGGGCCTTGAGCCCGACGGCCTCGGGCAGCCGGGCGGCGGCCGGGAGCCGCACCTCGTCGAGCGTGATCTCGCCGGTGGCCGAGGCGCGCAGGGACAGCTTGCGCCGGATCTCGCGCACCGACACCC
This sequence comes from Micromonospora olivasterospora, assembly GCF_007830265.1. Classification (NCBI taxonomy): domain Bacteria; kingdom Bacillati; phylum Actinomycetota; class Actinomycetes; order Micromonosporales; family Micromonosporaceae; genus Micromonospora; species Micromonospora olivasterospora. Next base: position 3,245,643 of record NZ_VLKE01000001.1, on the reverse strand, counting down.
CGGGCGTGTCCATCGGTACGGCGAAGCCGCGCACGCCCTCGTCCGCGCGGGCCCAGATCACGGCGACGTCCGCGACCGGCGCGTTGGTGATCCACATCTTGCCGCCGTGCAGCACCCAGTCGTCGCCGTCGCGGCGCGCCCGGGTGGCCATCGAGGCCGGGTCGGAGCCGTGGTCGGGCTCGGTCAGGCCGAAGCAGCCGATCGCCTCGCCGGCAGCCAGCGCCGGCAGCCAGCGCTGCTTCTGCTCCTCGCTGCCGTAGCGCCAGATGGCGTACATGGCCAGCGAGCCCTGCACCGAGACCAGCGAGCGGACGCCCGAGTCGGCGGCCTCCAGCTCCAGGCAGGCCAGCCCGTACGCGACGGCCGAGGAGCCGGCGCAGCCGTACCCGGTCAGGTGCATGCCGAGCAGGCCGAGCTTGCCGAACTCCCGGGCCAGCTCGCGGGCCGGCACCCGGCCCTCCTCGTACCAGTCGGCGACGTGCGGGCGGACCCGGTCGGCGACGAGCTGGCGCGCGACGTCCCGGATCTGCCGCTCCTCGTCGTCGAGGAGGGAGTCCAGGTCCAGCAGGTCGAGAGGCGTCATGCCGTCACCTTAACGAAGGCTCAGGACCGGTCACTCGTGCTGGCCGGCGAGCACCAGCACCCGGGCGTGGATCTGGTTGCGCTGCTGGAGGGCGGCGCGCAGCGCGCGGTGCAGCCCGTCCTCCAGGTACAGCCCGCCGTTCCACTGCACCACGTGCGGGAACAGGTCGCCGTAGAACGTGGAGTCCTCGGCGAGGAGCTTGTCCAGCGCCAACTCGCGCTTCGTGGTGATCAACTGATCCAGCCGCAGCGGGCGCGGCGGGATCTCGGCCCACTGCTTGAGCGTCAGATTGTGCTCCGGGTAGGGACGCCCGTCCCGGACCGCTCTGAAGATCACGACGGCAGCTCCCCTCCCCTGATCGGTGACGGTGCCAGCGTAGCCGCCCCCGCCACACCGCCTCAGCTCCACCGGCCCCGGTGGACCACCTCGTCGAGCGTGCGGCGCCCCCGCCGCAGCGACGGCGACCGGTGGTCCGGCGCCCGGTAGCCGACGGTGACCGCGCCGATCGGCTCGTACTCCGCCGGCACCCCGAACGCCTCCCGGTACGCCCCGGTGCGCTGCGGGGGGATGCCGAAGAAGCAGGCGCCCAGCCCCTCGTCCACGGCGGTGAGCAGCATGAGCAGGGCGGCGAACCCCGTGTCGATGTGCCAGTACGGCACCGGCCAACGCTCCGTCGACCGGTCCGTCCAGCCCTTGTCCGGCTCGGCGTACCGGTCCAGGTACGCCGACCGGTTCGAGTGCGGGACGACGATCAGCGGCGCCCGGCGCATCCCGGCCAGCCAGCGGTCCCGCCCGCCGCCGTCCGGCGTGGCCGCCGCCCAGAACCGCTCCCGGTCGTCCGGCTCCTCCAGCACCAGGAACCCCCAGCCCTGGGCGAACCCGGCCGACGGGGCCCGGACCGCGTGGTCGAGCAGGCGCTCCACCACGTCCGGCGGGACCGGGCGGTCCGGGTCGTAGTTGCGGACCATCCGGCGACGCCGGACCACCTCGGCGAACTCCATGCCGCGCTCCCCGTCTCCGGGCTCAGGCGCCGGGCCGGATGCCCCAGGCACCCCGCCAGGTCTGCCCGGGCTCCAGCGTGATCACGTCCCGGCCGGAGCGGAACGCGTCCGGCGGGCAGGTCATCGGCTCGACGGCCACGGAGCGGCGGTGCCGCTCGCCGTCGAGGGTGTCGCCGGTGAAGACCTGCCACCAGCCGAACGCCGGGTCGGCCCAGACCCGTACGGCCGCCGAGTCGTCCGGGGCGGTCAGGGTGACCGACGAACCGCCGTCGGCGTCGCGGATCACGTCGCCGAACGCGGTGTCGAGCACTGCGGGGCCGATGCGCCGCGGCGTGGTGTAGTCGCACTCGGTGCCGGCGACCGGCGCGATCCCGATCGGGAGCAGCCGGCCGTCCACCAGCACCCGGCTCCGGCCCGGCACGCGCAGGCGGAGGTCGTCGACCGCCACCCCGGGCAGGCGCAGGTACGGGTGCGTGGACCAGCCGAACGGGCACGGCTCGGGGCCGACGTTGGTGGCCTCCGGCTCGACGCGCAGGCCGCCGGGCCCCACGCTCCACCGGGTGAGCAGCCGCAGCGCCCAGGGGTAGCCGGGGTGCGGCGGCAGGTCGTACCCGACGGTGACGGAGTCGTCGGACCGCTCGACGAGGCGCCACGGCACCCAGTTGACCAGGCCGTGGATGGCGTTGTGCCGGGTCGGCTCGGTCAGGGTGAGCCGCAACGGGCGGCCCCCGAACTCGTACGCCCCGTCCCGGATCCGGTTCGGCCAGGGCGCCAGCACCTGCCCGGCCCCGCCGGGGCACAGCTCGTCGACGCCGTACCCGTCGAGGTAGTCGACGCCGTCGTGCCGGTAGGCCCGCAGGCCGCCCCCCACCTCGACGATCACGGCCTCGTGGCCGGCGGCGGCGATGCTCCACTGTTCACCTGACGGCGGACGGGTCGCGGCGTTCTCCATGCCCGGGACCCTATCGGCACGCTCACGCCTCGTCCCCGCCGGACGCGACGGCGGACCGGTAGCGCGCCAGCGCGGGGAAGACCGCCACCAGCAGCACCGCCAGCACCGCGGCGGCGAGCCCGCCGCTGATCCAGGCGGCACCGGCGCCGAACCCGGCGGCCACCGCGCCGGCCCGCAGGTCCCCGAGGCGGGGGCCGCCGGCGATGACCACGGTGTTGACGCCCTGCAGCCGGCCCCGCATCCGGTCCGGCGCGTACACCAGCAGCATCGTCTGCCGGACGACCGCGCTGACCAGGTCGGCCGCGCCGGCCACGGCGAGCAGCCCGACCACCAGCCAGAGCTGGTGGGCCAGCCCGGCCACCGCCACGGCCACGCCCCAGCCCACGACGGCGAGGACCAGCACCAGCCCCTGCCGACGGATCCGGCCGATCCAGCCGGAGGTGAGCCCGCCGAGCATCGCACCGATCGAGATCGCCGCGTACAGCCAGCCGACGGCGGCGCCGCCGCCGAACCGCTGCTCGGCCGTCTCGGGGAAGAGCGCCCGGGGCATCGCCAGCACCATCGCGATGAGGTCGATGGCGAAGGAGAGCAGCAGCACCGGCGTGGTGGCCAGGTAGCGGAGGCCGTCGGCGATGCTGGCCAGCCCGGCCCGGCGGGGCGCGGCGGCGCCGTCCGCGTCGGGTTCCGGAGGCATCGCGGGCAGCCGGAAGGTGGCCCAGAGCGAGACGGTGAACAGCAGCGCGTCCACCGCGTACGCCACGGGCAGCCCCACGTCCGGGTGCCAGAACGTGAAGATCAGGCCCGCGGCCAGCGGCCCGAACACCGAGGCCGCGGTGAAGGTGGTGAAGTTCAGCGTGCTCGCCGCCGACAGCAGCTCGGCGGGGACCAGCCGGGGCAGGATCGCGTTGCGGGCGGGCGAGGTGATCGCGAAGGCCGTGGACTGCACCGCCACCAGGGTCAGCAGCAGTACCGGGCTGCCCACCCGGAGCAGCGCCTGCGCCAGCAGCGCCAGCGTCGACGCCCAGAGCAGCGTCCCGGCGGCGAGCAGCACCCGGCGGCGGTCCCGGACGTCGGCGACGGCCCCGCCCCACAGCCCGAAGACCAGCAGGGGCAGGAAGCCGGCCACACCGATCAGCCCGACCCAGAACGAGCCGCCGGTCAGCGCGTACATCTCCACGGGCACGGCGACGGCGGTGAACTGGAAGCCGAACATGGCCACGCCGTTGCCGAGCCACACCCGCCGGTACGCGGGCACGCCGAGCGGGCGCAGGTCGATCGCCCAGCGGCGCGCCGCGCGCGGCCGGGCCTCCTTGACAGCGGTCACGGCGCCAACCGCTCCACGGCCCAGTGGCCGTCGTCGGCCGTGCCGCCCGCGTCGGCCGTGCGGCGGAACCGGAGCCGGTCGTGCAGCCGGTTGGGCCGGCCCTGCCAGAACTCGACGGACTCCGGCCGCACCCGCAGCCCGCCCCAGTGCGCCGGGGCGGGAATCGGCTCGGCGTCGCCGAACCGCTCGGCCGCCGCCCGGTAGCTCGCCTCCAGCGCGGCCCGGTCGGGGATCACCCGGGACTGGGCGCTGGCCCAGGCGCCGAGCTGCGAGCCGCGCGGCCGGCTGGCGAAGTACGACTCGGTCTCGGACCGGTCGACCGGTTCGATCCGGCCGGCGACCACCACCTGCCGGTGCATGGCGAACCAGGGGAAGACCAGGCTGGCGTACGGGTTGGCCAGCGCCTCGACGCCCTTGCGGGAGCCGTGGTTGGTGAAGAAGACGAAGCCCTGCCGGTCGTACGCCTTCAGCAGGACGGTGCGGCCGCTGGGCCGGCCCGCGGCGTCGGCGGTGCCGACCACCATCGCGTTCGGCTCGGGCAGGCCGAGGGCCACCGCGTCGGCGAACCAGCGGGCGAACTGGGCGTGCCAGTCGGCCGCGAGGTCCGCCTCGGAAAGGCCCAGCTCGTCCGCGTACTCGTTACGCATGCCGCCCCGCTGGGGTGTGTCACCCGTCACAGTCGTTCTCCCCCTCGCCGGGCCGCGCGCGCCCCCGGCGCTGGCCAGCCCGTACGCCCCAGTCTCACCCTGTGCGGCCGAATGTCCACCGGCGGGGATGTCGCGTGCAGCACAGTCGCGGTGGGTCGCGCGGTTGGTTACTCGCCAGGCAAGATGTCACGAACACAACCCTGAGGATCGCCTAAGGCGCTCGGCCGACGGGGCCGGAGGCCCCGGGCGGGCGCACCCGAGCTGAGCCAGGAGAGAGCGATGGCCGACTTCAAACCCGGACTGGAGGGCGTCGTAGCCTTCGAGACCGAGATCGCCGAACCGGACAAGGAGGGTGGCGCGCTGCGCTATCGCGGCGTCGACATCGAGGATCTGATCGGCCAGGTCTCGTTCGGCAACGTCTGGGCCCTGCTGGTCGACGGCCGGTTCGGCCCGGGCCTGCCGCCGGCCGAGCCGTTCCCGGTCCCGGTGCACTCCGGCGACATCCGCGTCGACGTGCAGTCCGCGGTCGCCATGCTCGCCCCGTACTGGGGGCTCGACCAGCTGCTGGACATCTCCGACGAGCAGGCCCGCGAGGATCTGGCCCGGGTCTCGGTGACCGCGCTGTCCTTCGTCGCCCAGTCCGCCCGCGGCCTGGGCCTGCCGGCCGTTCCACAGAAGGAGATCGACAAGGCGGAGACGATCGTCGAGCGCTTCATGAAGCGCTGGCGCGGCGAGCCCGACCCCCGGCACGTCAAGGCCGTCGACGCGTACTTCATCTCCGCGGCCGAGCACGGCCTGAACGCCTCCACCTTCACCGCCCGCATCGTCGCCTCCACCGGCGCGGACGCGGCGGCCTGCATCTCCTCCGGCATCGGGGCGCTGTCGGGCCCGCTGCACGGCGGCGCCCCCTCCCGGGTGCTCAGCATGCTGGAGGCCGTCGAGCGCAGCGGCGACGCCGAGGGCTACGTCAAGGGCGTCCTCGACCGGGGCGAGCGGCTGATGGGCTTCGGCCACCGGGTCTACCGGGCCGAGGACCCGCGCGCCCGGGTGCTGCGGCGCACCGCCAAGGAGCTGGGCGCGCCGCGCTTCGAGGTCGCCGAGGCGCTGGAGAAGTCGGCCCTGGCCGAGCTCCAGGCCCGCCGCCCCGACCGGGTGCTCGCCACCAACGTCGAGTTCTGGTCGGCCGTGGTGCTGGACTTCGCCGAGGTGCCGGCGCACATGTTCACCTCGATGTTCACCTGCGCCCGGATGGGCGGCTGGAGCGCGCACATCCTGGAGCAGAAGAAGCTCCAGCGGCTGGTCCGCCCGTCGGCCCGGTACGTCGGCCACAGCCCGCGCAAGCCGCAGCAGGTCGAGGGCTGGGACGCCATCCCCCACGGCGTCTGAGGTGTGCGGAAGGTCGCGGGGCTCCACCGGACGGTGGGGCCCCGCGCCTGTTGGGGCGGGTGTGTCGCACGCCTCAGGGCCAGCGGTGGGACCGTCGGGTGTCCGGACCGCCACGGGTGCGAGGATGGGGCTCGGGCCCCCCTCGCGCACCCGGAAGGATCTCGACAATCGTGGCTGACGCACCGACCATCCGGATTCCCGACGACATCAAGCCCGCCGACGGGCGGTTCGGCTGCGGGCCGTCCAAGGTCCGTCCTGCGGCCGTCTCCGCCCTCGCCGACGTGGCGACGAGCTACCTGGGCACCTCACATCGGCAGAAGACCGTGCGCGACCAGGTCGCCCGGCTGCGGCGCGGCATCGCCGAGTTCTACTCCCTCCCCGAGGGCTACGAGGTGGTCCTCGGCAACGGCGGCACGACGGCCTTCTGGGAGGTCGCGGCGTTCGGGCTGATCCGTGACCGGGCCCAGTTCGCCAGCTTCGGCGAGTTCGGCGCGAAGTTCGCGAAGGCCGTCAAGGAGGCGCCGTTCCTGGGCGAGCCGACCGTCCGCAAGTCCGAGCCGGGCAGCGCCCCGGCGCTGGTCGCCGAGGCCGGGGTGGACGCGTACGCCATCCCGCAGAACGAGACCTCCACCGGCGTGGCCGTGCCGGTCAACCGGGTGGCCGGCGCCGACCCGGGCTCGCTGCTGTTGGTCGACGCCACCTCGGCCGCCGGCGGCCTCGCGGTCGACGTGGCCGAGACCGACGTCTACTACTTCGCCCCGCAGAAGTGCTTCGCCTCCGACGGCGGGCTCTGGCTGGCCCTCATGTCGCCGGCCGCGCTGGAGCGGGCCGCCGAGATCAAGGCGTCGGGTCGCTACATCCCGGCGTTCCTCGACCTGGTCACCGCGATCGACAACTCGCGGCTGGAGCAGACGTACAACACCCCGGCGTTGGCCACCATCTTCCTGGCCGCGGAGCAGACGGACTGGATGAACGCCCAGGGCGGCTCGGCCTGGGCGGCCAAGCGCACCGCCGAGAGCGCCGGCATCGTGTACGGCTGGGCGGAGCGCTCGGCCGTCGCCACGCCGTTCGTCACCGACCCGGAGCTGCGGTCCAACGTGGTCGCCACCATCGACTTCGCCGACGGGGTGGACGCCTCGGCGATCGCGAAGGCCCTGCGGGCCAACGGGATCGTCGACACCGAGCCGTACCGGAAGCTGGGCCGCAACCAGCTGCGGATCGCGCTCTACCCGGCGGTCGAGCCGGCCGACGTCGAGGCGCTGACCGCGTCGATCGACTACGTGGTCGAGCGGCTCTAGACGCCGTCACGGTGGGTGGCCACGGTAGCACCCGCGACCACCCACTGTGACCGTACGCCCAGGTCATCCGCGACATGCGGGTGTCGGATCCCCCACCTGATTACGGATGGGCGTACCGTGGTCCTTCAGACGCCCGGGTGGCTGACTCGTGGCGTGCGGCCAGCGAAGCGGGACGGAGGCAGACTGATGCGCCCAGTACGCTTCGTCGCCCTCTCCGAGGACGGCCAGGCCCTGGTGCTCACGGACGAGGTCGGGCGCCTTCTCGCCCTGCCGATCGACGAGCGCGTCGCCGGCGCGCTGCACGCCGAGCCGGGCGCGACTCCGCTCGCCGTCGTGGCGCCGACCGCCGGCCTGGTGCCGTCACTGTCCCCCCGGGACATCCAGGCCCGAATCCGCGCCGGCGAGTCCGCCGAGGACGTGGCCCGCATCGCGGGCGTACCGGTCGACCGGGTGCTGCGCTACGCCGGCCCGGTCCTGCAGGAGCGGGCGATGCTGGCCCAGCACGCCCGCCGTACCCGGCTCAAGGGCGCGGAGAAGCCGACCCCGCTGGCCGAGGTGGTCAACGGCCGGCTGGCCCAGCACGGGATCGACACGGAGAAGATCTCCTGGGACGCGTACCGCCGCGAGGACGGCACCTGGCGGATCATCGCCACCTGGCCGTCGGGCAAGGCCACGGCCCAGGCGATCTGGGATCTGGACAAGACCCGGCAGCACGTCACGCCGCACGACGACATGGCGCAGTACCTGTGCGCCGAGCGTCCGACGCCCATCCTCGGCCAGGAGCCGGCGCCGGAGCGGGGCGGCCACGCGCTGCCCGGTCCGTCGCGCACCGAGCCGAGCCGGGGCGGGCACGGCCTGCCCGCCGCGGCCGGCGAGCCCGGCCGCCCGGGCCGGGACCCGATCCGGGCGGGGCGGGACGCCCTGCTGGCCTCGCTCGACCGGCCGCTCGGCGGCACGTCGGGGCGCGGCCTGGAGCCGCGTACGCCGGCCGCGTTGGCCGGCCCCGAGGCGCCCCGGCAGCGGGCGGTCGCCGGCGGGGCGGCGGCCCTGCTCGGCGGTGGCCAGGGCTCGGCGTTCGACGACGACTCGGACGCGCCGAAGGAGGTCCCGGCCGTGCCGTCGCTGGCCGTGCTCCGGCCCCGGCGCACGGGTGCCGCGGCGGCGGCCGGCGGCGAGTCGACCGACACCTCCGGCAAGCCGCGCAAGCGGTTGCCGAGCTGGGACGACGTCCTCTTCGGCAGCGGCCCGGCGGCCCGCGAGTCCTCCTGACCCGTCGCGGGGCGGCGTGCGCCGCCCCGCGGGCCGGTCAGCCCGGGTGGATCAGGCCCACGCCGGCGGCCTCCCGATTGCGCAGGCTGGAAGAACCCGGGCGCCCACGAAAACGCCACACTGAGGGTGACCGATCTTTTCCCCTCTGTGAGGAGCGCAGCGTGACGCAGACGCACCGACCTCCCCGGCGGGCCCGCACCCCCGTCCCGACCGGAACTTCGGCCTTCGTCAACGGGCACTTCCCCCGACGGCGAGCACTGCTCGTCCTGCTCGGCGTCCTCGGCGGCTTCCTGCTGACGGTGGTCTGGTCAGCGGAGTTCGTGGACCAGACCATCGGCGACAACGTCGCCAACACCCTCCTCGGCCACGACGCCAAGGAGACGCCGATCCAGGGGATCGCGGCCGGCGTCCTGTTCGCCTTCGTCTCGGGGATCGCCGGCACGTTCACGGCCTGCAACATCGCCGCCTTCGGCGCCCTCGCCCCCTTGAGCGGCACCACCGGCAGCAGGTTCGGCAGGCTGGTGCAGCCGCTGAAGCCGCTTGGTTGGATGTCCGTGGGCATGGTCGCCGTGTCAGCCACGTACGGCGCGGTCGTCGGCCTCGTCGGCACGTCGATGCCGCAGTTCTCCACCGCGCCGACCGAGCCCGGCAGCCTGTCGTCGCGGAGCGTCCAGTCCATGGTGGTCTTCGGGGTGATCGGGCTGGTGATGATCTACCTCGGGCTGGCCTCGCTCGGCGTCGTGCCGGACCCCTTCGCCCGGATCGCCCGGCGGCACCCCAACGCGCCCATGGTCTTCATGGGCGCGCTGATCGGCGGCTTCCTGATCGGGCGGCCCTTCCCGCTGTTCCGGGCGATGTTCCGCGACGCCGCGGAGAGCGGCAACCCGCTCTACGGGGCGGCGGCGTTCACCCTCCAGTCCGTCGGCAACATCGTCATCATGGCGGCGCTGTTCCTGCTGCTGGCCTGGCTCGCCGGCACGCGCCTGCAACGGTGGTTCGCCGCCCGGCCGAGCCGCCTGGCGGCCCTGACCGCCGTGGCGTTCATCGTCGCCGGCGCGTTCACGTTCCTCTACTGGGACGTGCGGCTGCTCGCCCGCCGCGAGATCATCCCCTGGTATCCGGTGGCCCCCTGGGCGGGGTGACCCGGCTGGGCCCACCGCCCTAGATCGGCCAGGCGGCCAGCCGGTCGTACGTCGGCCGGGGGCCCTGGTGGCTGCGCATCAGCACCAGCTCGGCGGCCGGCCACTCCGGCCCGAGGTACTCGTGCAGGGCCTCCCGGTCGGCGAGGACGTCCGCCCGGTCGATCCGGTCGCCGGGGCGGGCGATCGTCAGGTGCGGGCGGAACGGCTTCTCGTCGTACGGCAGTCGCCCGCGCCGGAGCCGGAGCCGGACGAGCCGGGCCAGGACCGCCAACGCCTCGATGTCGCCGCGCACGTCCACCCAGAGCACGGTGAACCGGCCCCGCCCGAAGCTCCCGCCGCCGCCCAGCCGCAGCACCGGCGAGCCGTCCCGGCCGCCCCGGAACGTCTCGGCGGCGAGGCCGAGCGCGCTCTCCACGTCGACCAGCCGATCCGTCTCCACCTCGCCGAGGAAGGCGAGCGTGAGGTGCGCGTTCGCCGGGTCGGCCAGCCGTACGTTGATGCCACCCGCCGCGGCCAGGCCGACGCGCAACTCCGCCACCCGCGCGGACAGGTCGTCCACCGCGGGGCGCGGCGGGTAGACCGCGACGAAGAGCCGCACCGTGGGTACGCCGCTCAGCGGTGCCGCTGGCGGCGCGGTGCCCGGGCGGCCGGCAGGGTGAGCCCGGCCGCATCCAGCAGCCCCTCGACCCGCACCCGTTCGATCTCCCGATCGACGCCCTCCAGCTCGCCCAGGTGCTCCGCCAGCCCCAGGCAGCGGCAGGCCGCCCGCAGGTGCCGGTCGTACGCGTCGAGGACGGCCGGGTGCCAGATGACGGCCCGGCCGCCCTGGTTGACCCGGTGACCGCCGAAGCGGCGCAGGTCGGCGGCGATCTGCTGGAGGGAGCGGCGGCCGGGCCGGTCGAACTCGCTGAGGTCGACGTTCCGGGTGAGCGCGTCGGCCTCGACGGCCCGGTCCAGCCGGGCGATGGTACGGCGTTCGCGGCGCCGCTCGCGCCACTCGGCGTACCCGCAGGCGAGCCGGTCGATGATCTCGTCGGCGCAGAAGACCAGCGCGAACAGCACCGGCAGGCTCGCCACACCGGTGATCGCCAGCGCTAGCAGCACCCCGCGGCCCACCTCCACGCATTGACGCTAAGCCCTGGCGTGTCCTCACCGCCACCGTTCCGCGATATTCATGCCGGCTGTTCGCGGAGCAACGGATACGACGTACCACGCAGCATGTACCAGGTGCGAAACATTCGGGCGATCAGACCCGACCCGCACCAGGTTCCACCGCCGACCATCCGGCCGCCTACCGCCACACCGCTTCACGCTCAGCCGCCCCTGCGCTGGCAGACCATCACCATCGGGACACCCCGCACCAACGGCCTATCCCAACCCGCGGGATCACCCGCCGCACTGGGCCGAGCTGGCCCGTCAACGCCTGTCGCTCCCGGCGCGGCGGAAGCATCCACCGACGCCGGGAACGGGCATCGAACGCGATGAACGCGAAAAGCGTATCGACAAGGAAAATTCAGGATGGGGGCGGCAAGTCCGCCCAGTGCCACGGATATCCGAGCAGGAGTGCATTGGGCAAGATGGCGACAAGGTTCCGCCAAGCTCACGCCGCAAGACTACAGCGGTGCGCATTTCCCGGCAGATCCAGAATTCTGGAATGGATTTCCTGATGCGACCCTGAGACCACCAGGACGTTGCCGATCCACGTTGACTGCCGTAACTGGGCACTCCGGAGCAGCGTTGCGACCGCGAGTTCCTAGCCGTCCAAGTTCGGAGAGTGAGCATGCTGGCAGCACGGTCCCTACTAGTTGAGGTCCTCGACACAACTCTGCGCGAAGGGTCATACGTCGTCGATTTCCAACTCGACGAGAAATTTGTCGTCGACCTGCTCAACCGCATGGACGAAACGCCGATCACGAAGATCGAGATCGGACACGGCGTCGGCTTCGAGGCTGAAAGGGCAGGAATCCGCCCCTGCAACATCGATCTCAAGAGATGGTGCGAGATCGCGCGCGCGGAGTTGGCATCCTCCGAATGGGGCATGTTTGCGCAGCCGGAATTCAGTCAACTCTCGACCCTCCGCGACCTGTGCGATCAGGGAATGTCGTTCGTGCGCATCGGCATGCCCGCCGAGCAGGTTCCGGAGAATCTCGACTACATCAAGCGTGCTATCGAGATCTGCGGCCAGGTGTATCTCAACCTGATGAAGTCGAGCGCCACCTCAGTCGATCGTATGCCCAGCCTGCTGGACGGCATTCCTCAGGAAATCGCCGGGTTGTACATCGTTGACTCCTACGGTTCGATGCTTCCGGGCGACATTGGTCGCTATATCGAAGCCGCCAAGCAGTGCTGCTCCGTGGTTGGATTTCACGGCCACGACAACCTCGGCATGGCGAACGCCAACAGTCTGGCCGCGCTCGATTCCGGTGCGGCCATCATCGACGGCACCTTGGCGGGCATCGGCCGAGGCGCCGGCAATGCGGAGACCGAGTCGTTGGCCGGAATCTTGAGCATGGTCGGCGACGACGTCTACTCCTACCAGAAGTTGGCGAAGCTCGCGGAGTTCTCCCGCGGCGGTCTGGATGCGCGGCCGGACAATCGGAACCTCCAGGTCCTCGGCGGCGTGATCGGCGTGCACTCCGGGTTCTTCCCGCTCATCGAGGAGATCTGCGAGGAGTTCTACCTCGACCCGGGATACCTGATGGCGACTGCTGTCGAGTTGGCCGAGCACAGCGTCGGCAAGAACGACATCCGTGCGGCGGCGCAGCTTATCGCACAGCGCGCCGCGATGACCGGGAACAGCCCCATGGCCGACGCGCTTTTCGGAGGCACGCAGTGAGACTCGCCAGATTCCTGACGCCCGACGGCCACCAGGTCTTCGTCAGCCGCGGCGAGAGTTGGGTCTCGCTGTCGGAGGTCGAAGGGTTCGAGACACCGGCCCGGTTCGCGGACCTGCTCGGCTCTTCCCGCAGGGAGGAGCTTGCCCGCCTGGTCGACCGCCTGCCGGCCACCGGGCAGGTCGACATCCGGCTGGACGGGGCCGCGACTGTCATCGACGGCGCCGACATCTGGGGCGCCGGCCTGAACTACTGGGGTCATTCTCGGGATCTGGACGCCGAGCAGCCCGTTTCCGGGCCCGGATCGTATCTGCGGCCAAGTGGCTGCCTCATTGGCAACGGCCAACAGATCGAGCTGCCGACGCAGAGCGGGAGGGTGACCGCCGAGGCCGAGCTGGGCCTGGTCATCGGCAGGGACTGCAAGAACGTGCCGCGCGACTCCTGGCGGTCGGTCGTCGCGGGGGTCACCGCAGTGCTCGACATGACCGCGGAAGACGTCATCCGCGAGAACCCCCGGTACATTCCCTGGGCCAAGGGGTTCGACACGTTCTGCAGCGTGGGTCCGCAGTTGGTGACCCTGGACGAGTTCGACGACGTGAGCCTGAAGTCGATCCGTGTGTCGACCGTCCGTAACGGCGAAGTCGTCGCCACCGCACTCACGTCCGACATGAAGTACGACCTGGGCTACCTGGTCGAGTATTTCACCGCAGGGCGGACCATATCCGCCGGGACTGTCATCTGCACGGGAACTCCGGGCGCCGCCGTCATCCGCTCCGGCGACTCGATCGAAGCCGTCGTCGAAGGCGTGGGCACTCTTTCTCACACCGTGGCTTAAGGGTGGGTACTCGTCCATGAATCACATTTCCGTAGTGTCTGACATCGACAACGCCGTACGCGCCCATCCCGAGTGCGATGCCATCGCGACCGCAAACGGGGTCATCAGCTACCGGCGCTTCGGCGAGCAGGTCAGTGACTTCATCGCACAACTCGAATCGAGTACCGCGCCCGGTGAGTTCATCGGCATCGAGGCTACGCGGACGCCGGGCTCGATCGTCGCCATGGTCGGCGCACTGAAGGCCGGCCGCCCGTTCTTGTTCATCGATCCACGCGACAGCGCGTCGTACTCTGTCAAGATCAATATGCTCGGGATCGCCACGCTGGCCAGGACCCCGGCACGCTCGGACGCGCCGGTGCTCGGCGAGGTGCCGGCCCAGTGGCGGGGTGCCGCGGAAGACCGGATCAGGCCACCCTGGAAGCAACCGTTCGCCGCCTCCGACCGGATCGGCTATGCGATCTACACGTCGGGCTCCACCGGCGAGCCCAAGTGCGTGCTGGTACGCGTCGACCCACTGGGGCGGGTGATCCGCGACCATGCCGAACGCCTGGCACTGGACACGACGTCCCGCACGTTGCAGTTCGCGCGCCTGACCTTCGATGGTTGCATCACCGAGATCCTCTGGACGCTGACCTCCGGCGCGTGCCTTGTGGTCCTGGACGAGGAACACCTCGGTCCGGGGCCGGCGCTACAGAACACGCTGGAGAGGTTCCATGTCACCCACGTGAAGACCACCCCGTTCGCACTGACGGCGACCGCGCCGACCCGAGCCATGAGCTTGCGACACGTGATCAATGGCGGGGGAGCATGCCGCCAGGCGGTGGTCCGGAAGTGGTCGTCGGTCGCGGCGTTCCACAACGCCTACGGGACAACCGAAACCACGATCTGCAACTTCCTCAGCGGCGCGCTGGACCCGGACGACTGTGCCGACTCGGTCCCGCTCGGCGAGTTGGTGGGCGAGGGCGGTTACCAGCTCGCCCCGTTGCCGGAGGCGGCTGAGGCCACACCCATCGGCTCGGCAGGGACCCGCGGGGAACTGGTGATGACTGGCGACTGCGTTGCCTTGGGCTACCTGGCGCCCCATGGCACCCGACTCTTCGTCGGTGACGACGGCGACCGTGTCTATCGAACCGGTGACATCGTCGAACTTCGTGGCGGGCAGATCTTCTACGTCGAACGACTGGATCGGCAGATGAAGGTCCGTGGTTACCGCCTCGATCCCGGCGAGATCGAGAGTGCGGCCTGTCGCCTCAGCGGGGTCGAGGAGGCCGTGGTGACCGCCGAGTCCCACGAAGACGCGGATACGTCCGACGCCGATGCCCTGGTCTGCTACTACCTGGGTGCCGCCACTCCTCGTGATGTCCGCGCGCACCTGGAGCGGGTCCTGGACTCCTACAAGGTCCCCTCGGTGATCCTGCAGATCGAAAGGATGCCCTACACGCGCAACGGCAAGGTCGACCGGAGTGCGCTCCGGGCGAGCCGTCGTCGCGGGGCGCCGGCGGGTCGCGACGACTCCCCCGCGGATCGGGTTCTCGGCGCGGTACGCCGCCTCACCGGAACGGCTGACGTCAGCCTCGACGACAACTTCTTCGAGGTCGGCGGTGACTCGGCCTCCACGGTGCAGCTGGTGGGCACGTTGAAGCAGCTCGGCTGGATGGACGTCGGTGTCCGGGACGTCCTGCGCGCGGAAAACCTGAAGGCGCTCGTCGCCCAACTGCCGGACCAGGGTGTGTGATCACGGTGTGCGGTGTGTGTGGCACGTTCGCCCCGGACGGTCGGCTTGATCGCGGCATCGCCGCCGCCATGCATTCCCGGCTGGTCCACCGCGGGCCTGATGAAACCTATTCACTGAACACCGAGACGATCTGTGCGAAGCTCGGTCGCCTCGGCATGACCGGCCTCGTCGACGGGTGGCAGCCGGCGGAGGACCGCGGTGGCCGTTACGTGGCGATGACGAACGGCGAGGTCTACAACGCGCGGGCGTTGCGGGCGAGGGTGGGCCAGGACCGGCAGCGAAACGGTGTCGATGTGGCGGTGATCCCGGAACTCGTCGCGCAGTACGGCGTTGACGGGCTCGGCCTGGTGGATGGGCAGTTCGCCAGCGTCATCCTCGACCGTGCCGAGAACGCGCTGTATCTGGCCAGGGACCGATTCGGGATCTGCCCGATGTACTACACGGTCGCCGGATCGACGGTTCACTTCTGTTCGGAGATCAAGCCGCTCGTGCTCTGTGTCGCGAACAACTGGAAGCTGAACATCGGTGGCGTCGACCAGTACCTCTCGCTGGGCAACGTCGTCGCCCCGCAGACCCTCGTGGCCGGCGTGGCGGCCGTTCCGCCCGGTTGCGCCGTACGGTTTGGCGCCGGTGAGCCGGAGACCCTGCGCTACTGGCGCTACGGCGAGTTCTGGACCGGCACGGAGCCGGTGTCCGCCGAAGCGCTTCGCGATGGGCTGCGCCAGTCGACCCGCGATCGGCTGAGGGCCGACGTGGAGATCGGCGCGTACCTGAGCGGAGGATTCGACTCGACGGCGATCGTCATGGAGTCGGCCGCGTTGCTCGACCGGCCCGTGCGGACGTACTCCGTGGTGTTCGACGAACGGGAACTGGACGAGGGCCGCTTCCAGACCGAAGTGGCCGAGCTCGTCGGGAGCAAACACGAGCGGATCCGTTGCCGGCAGACCGACATCACATCGAAGTTCGAGCGGATGGTCCGGCATTGCTGCTATCCCCAGCGTGAGACGTACAACGTGGCCGCCATGATGCTGGCCGACGCCGTCCGAGCCGACGGCATCAAGGGGGTCGTCGCCGGGGAGGGCGCGGACGAACTGTTCTTCGGCTACGACTCCTACGCCTTCGACAGCGCGGCAAGGTCCAGCCGCAGTTCCCGAGCCGAGAACGAGCAGGCATGGGGACGGGCAGAGTTCGGCTGGGAGGTCGACTGGCGGCGGGTGGAGCGACGGCGGAACGCGTACCTCACGCCTGAGGCACGCGACGCGGTCGCCGGCAACGAGTTCTGGCGGTCGCGGCTCATCCCGTTCACCGACGAGGAGGTGGAACAGCTCTCGGCGATGCAACTGCGCTCCATCGCCGACGTGTACGTCCAACTGTCCGGCCACCTGCTCGGCGACCACGGCGACTCGATGCTGATGGCCAATTCGATCGAGGGACGATACCCCTTCCTCGGGAACTCGGTCGTCTCACTCGCCCTGCGAACCGAGGACGACGCCAAGGTGGTCGACTTCGAGGGCAAGTCGTGCCTGAGAACGGCCTATCAGGGGATAGTCCCCGAATCGGTTCTGCGGCGCGGCAAGCACGGATTCACCGCGTACGACCTGCGGTCGGGCATGGACGCGCGGACGTGGGCCAGTTGGCGCGACCTGGTCGCCGCCTCGGGCGTCTTCGCCGAGGACTGTCTCGACGCGGACCCGCGGACAACCCAGTCGGAGAAATGGGACTTCCGGCTCAGTGCCATCAGCATCGCCATGGTGATGGATGAACTGGGGCTCCGGCTGTGAACCCCCGGCGAGCTCAGACCGCGGGAGGAAGCGATGCGCCTGTGAGCCTCGACCTCATCGTCTTCCCGGGCGCCGGTTCGTTCGGCGGCGAACTTCGGGCCGTGGTCCGAGAGTTCCAACCCTCGGCGTGGCTGGCTCACTACCCCGGTCGGTTCGGCCGAGATTTCGGCAAGCCGGCCGAGTCGTTCACCGCAGTCGTCAAGTATTGCGTTGCCCAGATCGTCCGCCGGAAGCCGAATCGGCCCGTACTCGTCGGACACAGTTTCGGCGCGTACGTCGCGTACGCGGTGGCGGCGCGGCTGGAGGAAGTCGGGACGGGGGTCGTCTCCCTGGTGGTCGTCGGCGCGACCGCGCCGAGCCTGCTCGCGGTGCCCGAAACGGTCACGCGGAGCCGGTCGGACCTCGCCGTCTACCTGGCGGACCTCGCTCCGGACGCGGATGTCTCCGACGACTGGCGGGATGCCACCCTCGACCTGGCCATGCAGGATCTCCGGCTGCTCAGGGAATTTGTGCCATCGACATACCCGCGACTGCGCTCCCCGATCCGCGCCGCCCGCGGCGACGGGGATCAGCTGGCGACCACGGACGGAATCAGGGCCTGGCGGCCCACCACGTCCGGTGAATTCACCTACCGGGTCTTCGTGGGCGGCCACTCGCACGTTCTGCACGGCTCCGAGTTCATCTCGTGGCTGCGTGAGATCGGCTCGGGGGTGGAAGTCGCCCGAGAGTGACGGGTCCGTTCCGCCCGTTGACGGACACCAGCCCTACCCGGAGCGGGCCCCATCGAGGCGGCCCGACCGGCTGAATTTCGCTGCGGCTGGTCAAAATCGTGAGGCAAGGAGTATCAGATGAGCCCTTCTGTGCTGGACGAATTACGAAAGGCGCTGCCGGAGCAGGATGTGCCGGCGGTCGAGCGCTGCGCCACCACCCTCTACGACGCCCTGCCCCGACAGGACGAGCTGGGAAAGAACCTCGTGATGGTCGCCTACGGCGGCGGCAAGGACAGCGCGTATGCGGTGGCGTTCGTGCGCGCGGTCCACCTGGCGCTCGCGGAGCGATACGGCGAGACCTTCCGGTTACGGATCGCGACCATGCGTCATGGTGGCATGCCGTACCAGGTGATGCTGAACATCGACCGCACCTATCAGGCGCTCGGTCTCTATGACGATCCGAATGTCGAACTGCTGCTGGTGGAGGGCGACCAGGTTCGCCCCTTCGAGCGGGACCGCAGCATGCCGTACCGGCTCCTCGAGTTCAACCGGATCGACATGCTGATGTCCGGCCACCGGGCCTACGGCGACGGGCGGGCCGCGTTCTGCAACGCATGCAACCTCAACGTGGCGAACTCCTTCGGCGTACTGGCCCGGCACGGCGACGGCGTGGACCTGATCATCACGGGGGACTCTCCCCGCGAACAGCGTGACTATGCGCTGTGGATCCGCAAGCTGGCCCGGGACGCCGGCCTGAAGCCCGCCGACGGCGGCGGGAAGGGGTTCAAGGGCACGCTGGAGACGCTCAACGGGCTCGCGCGGGCGTACTTCCAGGAGATCCACGGCACCGACAACGTGGAGCGGATCCAGGAACGCGGGGTGACGGTGGACGTCCCCGCCATGTTGAAGTTCTTCTCGATCTACGACTACACGAGCTACGCCTCGGGGGCGCACTGGCAACTCCTGACGGACTTTCTCGGATTCGTCTTCGACGAGATCGCATTCAACTTCACCGAATCCGACTGCGCGAACCCGGCGCTCATGGCCCACCTACGGGGGCTGCGGACGGAGCGTGCGTACAAGCGGACCTATGACGAGGGGATCGCCCAGTACGTCGACTTCGCGTTGGGCCTGATGGAGCGTAAGCACTTCCCGCAGCACCTGATCGAGCAGATGCGGGATCGCTACGCCACCAGTGCCGGTGTCGAGTCGATGCGTAAGATCGCGGCCCAGTACGCGGAGGACGCGTTCGGGCTGACCACGACGCAGATGATCTGCATGGTGTACTCCCCCTTTGCCGGACGCGCGGCCAACCTGCACGATTTCCTGGCTGGCGAGCATCCGGGGCTGCTGCTGGACGAGGACCGGATCCGCCGACTCCTGGCGGGCGCGGAGGACGGGGAACTGGCCGCCCGCCTGGAACGTATCAGCGGGCTGAGCATCACCGATCTGCGGATCCTCCATGACGGCCCGCTGTGGTCGCCCAGAACGGATATCTCCGCGCAGGCGCCGGTATTCCAGCAGGTCATGTCCACCGACCCGCACCAAAAGGTGATCACCGCGAAGCGCAATCCCGAGGGGGACGAGGTTATCGACCGGGTCGCCGGCCGCTAGAACCGGTTGGTCGGCGACAACCTTGACCACCGTCGACCACGCACAGCGTGAATGTGGTTCATGACGCCGAGGCTGCCCGGTGGGTCCTGTCTCAGGATCTCGGAACCGCCGGGCGAACCTCGGGCCGTCATGTCGGCGCGCTCGGTTAAGCGAGTAGGATGGACGGCCATGGAAAACGAACAGGCCGATGCGCCCGTACGGCACCAGAACAAGATTGTCGTGGTCCTTCGGGACAACCTCGAAAGCTGGCAGGCAGTCAATGTCACGGCATTCTTGGTCAGCGGTCTGCCGCACGCGAATCCGGAAATCCTCGGGGAGGACTACCGCGATGCGGATGGGGTGACCTACCTGCCGATGTTCCGCCAGCCGGTACTGGTGCTCGGTGGGAGCGCGGAGGTGCTCACCACCGTGCACGGCCGCGCGCTGACCCGCGGCATTCCGCTGTCGATCTTTACTGCGGACCTGTTCGCGACCGGTAACGACGTGGACAACCGGGCGGCGGTTCGGGCGGTGGCCACCGCGAAGCTGGACCTGGTGGGGCTGGCCCTCTACGGGCCCAAGAACCAGGTGGACAAGGTGGTCAAGGGCGCGTCGATGTACCGATGACGGCCGAGGCGTCACATCCAGCGGTGACGCCTTCCGTAGCCGCGCCCTGATCGAGTCGAACGGTGCGGGCGCAACCGATCATGGCCGCGCCCGCGTACCTCGAATTCTTCGGGAGATGGGTAATGAACCTCGGTCTTTCGGGGCGTACCGCATTGGTCTGCGCGTCGACCGGTGGCCTCGGTGAGGCGATCGCGCGGACGCTGGCCGAAGAGGGCGCGAACACGGTGATCTGTGGCCGCCGGGCGGGCCGGGCCAAGGAAATCGCCGCAAGTCTTCCCAGTGCCATCGGGGTCGACGTGGATCTCCTCAGCGAAAACGGCCCGGCCGAGCTCGTCTCGGCAACGGTGGACGCTTTCGGCCCACCGGACATTCTCGTGCTCAACGGTCCAGGCCCCCGACCCGCTCCGGCGACAGCCATCGATACCGATGACGTGGACGTCGCGCTCGGGGGGCTGCTGCGCCAGCACATCCGGCTGGTCTCGCAGGCATTGCCGGCCATGCGGGCGGGCGGCTGGGGCCGAATCCTGGCGGTCGGCTCCAGCGGCGTCACCGCTCCACTGCCCAACCTCGCGCTGTCGAACCTCGGGCGAGCCGCGCTCGCCGGTTACCTGAAGACGCTGGCCGCGGAGGTCGCCGCCGACGGCGTGACCGTGAACCTCCTGCTGCCGGGTCGCATCAGGACCGATCGGACCGCCGCGGTCGACGCCGCGAACGCGGAACGCTCGGGCCGTAGCGTCGCCGAGGTCGAGCAAGCGTCTGTCGCGACGATCCCGGCCGGACGCTACGGGCGTCCCGCCGAATTCGCCGCGGCCGCCGCGTTCCTCTGCAGCGGGCCGGCGTCGTACATCACCGGGACGGCTCTGCGCTGCGACGGCGGCCTCGTCCGCAGCCTCTGACGCCGGCGGCCTCCGCCGGGGCCAGGTCAGTCGGTCCCGACGGGCGGCGGCATCGTTCTGAGCCTGCTGACCGGTGAGACCAGCACACTGAGCACGAACAGGGCGCTGGCGGACGTGGACACCCACAGCGCGCCCCGTACCCCGGCCTGTGCCGCGATCGCCCCGGCGATCGGGCCGCCAAGTGCGCCGAGGCCGAACATGACGGCACGCACCGCGGCGTTCATCCGGCCCATTATCGCCGGTGGTGTGACCGTCTGCCGAAGGCTCATGATCAGGATGTTGACGATGCTGAGCCCGACGAAGGCCAGGAACCACGCGGCGGTGAACAGTGCGTAGACCACCCAAGCCGGGCCGGAGGCCGCCGGCAGCAGCAGCGACGGAACGAAGGCCATGATCAGGCCACCGGCGTAGACGTAGCCGAGTCGCAGCCGGCTCAACAGACGCTGGGACATCAAGCCACCCAGGATGCCGCCGCACGCACCGATCGTCAGCATCAGACCAAGCACGGAGGGTGGAACGTCCCGGATGCGCACCGCGTAGAGGATGAACATGGGTTGGGTGGCCGACATGAAGAAGTTCGCCATGCCGCCGACCACGGCAACCCATCGGACGTACTGGTTCCCCACGACGAAGCGCAGCCCTTCCACCAGCTCCGTGCCGGGCCGCCGCTTGGCCGGTGTGCTCGGCACCGGCTCGCGGGTGCGGATCAGCAGGAGGGACAGCACCGAGCCGAGGAAGGTGACGGCGTTCGCGGCGATCGCGACCGGAGCCGTCAGCAGGTTGACCAGCGAACCCGCCACGCCGGGACCGGCGGCATCGGCCGTCGCGGCCGTGGTGGTCAGTTTGGCGTTCGCCTCGACCAGGTATTCGGGCTCCCGAACCAGAGTGGGTACGAAGGACATCCAGCTGACGTCGAACAGCACGGCCGCCATGCCCACCCCGAAGGTGATCGCCAGGAGCAGCGGGACGTTCAGCGCGTCGAACGCCGCCAGCAGCGGGACGAGCCCAATCAGGATCATGCGGGTGACGTTCGCGCTGATCATCGCTGGTAGCCGCCGGTGCCGGTCGACCCACACCCCGAACAGTGGACCGAACAGCAGGTACGGCACCATCTGCAGGAAGCGCAGGATACCCAGTTCCTCGGGCTGCGCGTTCAGCGTGATCACAGCGGTCAGCGGCAGCGCGAGTACGGTGATCTGGGTACCGAACAGCGACAGCGTCTCGCCGGACCAGAACTTGAGGAAGTCGCTGTTGTGCCACAGGCTCGGTCTGGTCCTGGCAACGGCTGTGTCCTGCGTGGTCACGATGCATACCCCCGCGCCCGGGTCGCGGACACCTGCCGCAGCGCGTCCCGGATGCTCCGGGTGAGTTCCGACAGGCCGGCGTCATGCCACAGCGAGTGGTGGTCGCCCGGCACCGTCACCTCGCGAACGTCGTCGGCCAGCTCCGACCACCGTCGGCTCTCCGGCGGCGAGTCCTTCGCCTTGATCACCAACACGGGGCCCGGATGGCCGGGCGCGACCCGATGCTGGTTCAACGCCCGCACGTTGTTACGGAAGACCTCGAAGCGACGGTTCAACGTTTCGGAGTCCAACTCGTCCGGGAGCCAGCCGCGGGCACGTAGCGGCTCCCAGCCGTCCTCCCCGGACCCGTTCTCCGCCCAGACCCGCAGCGTCTCCGTGCTCCGGGCGCTGATGTCACCGAGGGCGCCGGGCGCGAAGGCGGCCACGAATCGGGCGCGTATCAGCCGGTCCGCCGGCATGGGCTCCTCTTCCGGCACCCGGGCGTCGACGAGCACGACCAACGGAACCAGGCAGCCCAGCGCCCGCAGCCGCTCGGCCATCTCCAGGGCCACGACGCCGCCCATCGACCAGCCGAGCAGGCACACCGGCCGACCCTTGCGGTCCGCGTCGACCACTTGGGCGTAGTGGTCCGCGAGATCGGCCAAGCTGGCCGGCACCACCTCGTCGCCGTCGTAGCCGACGGCTTCGATCCCGACCACCGGCCGGTGGTCGAGCGCCCCGGCGAGAGCCAGGTAGGTGTAGCAGGACCCGGTGGCGGAGTGTACGCAGTACAGCGGCGGCCCGTCGCCGTCGGCACCAAGCGGTACGAGGACGTCAGGAAGCATTGCCCGGCACCGTCCCGGCGCGTGCCGCCAGCAGGCGGTCCACCTCGGCCGCGATCACCCGTACCGTTGCGTCCGCGAACATCGTGCGCAGCCGCACCTTGACGCCGAACACCTTGTCCAGTCGGCTGACCACACGCATCGCCTGCAACGAGTTGCCACCGACCGCGAAGAACGCCGCGGTGGCGCTGACCCGCTCCACGTCCAGCACGGCGGCATAGATGCCGGCGACGGCCTCCTCGGTCTCGGTCGCCGGAGCGACGTACTCGTCGGCCGGGTCGGCCAGCACCGGATCCGGCAGGGCCTTCCGGTCGACCTTACGCGCCGTGGTCATCGGCAGCCGGTCCATGATCACCCAGGCCGTGGGAATCATGTACTCGGGTAACTGCTGCGCCAGGTGAGCGCGCAGGTCGGCCGGGTCGGGGATCCGCTTGCCGGCCGGCGAGGCGTAGCCGACGAGTTGGTTGTCGCCACGACGGTCCGGCCGCAGCGCGACCGCGGCGACGCCGACATCCTGGTGTGCGATGAGCGCCGATTCGATCTCCTCGAGCTCGATTCGCAGTCCGCGCAGCTTCACCTGGCCGTCACGACGGCCCAGGAACTCCAATTGGTAGTCGTGGGTCCACCGGACGATGTCACCGCTGCGGTAGACCCGGCCACCGGGGTGGAACGGGTCCTCGACGAACGCCGCAGCCGTCAGCTCCGGCTGGTTCAGGTAGCCCCGGGCCAGCCCCTCTACGCCGCCGATCAGAAGTTCGCCGGCCACGCCCCGGGGCGCCAACCGTCCGGCGGCGTCGACCACGTACATCCGGCGGTCGGTGAACGGCGCGCCGATCGGCGGCGCGGTGCGAGCCGGGCGGTGCGGGCACTCGTATGAGGTGCAGCCGACGGCGGCCTCGGTCGGTCCGTAACAGTTGATCAGCTGGCGGCCGGGCAGGTTCCACTTGTTGACCGTCTCGGCGGTCACCGCCTCACCGCCGGCCATGATCTTGCGCAGATGCGGGTACGGCCCGCTCTCGACCAGCGCGAGCATGGTGGGCGACATGCAGATGTAGCTGACCTGCTGCGCGCGCATCAGCGCCGCGAGCGCGTCGGGCGCAGACCCGGCTTCCTTGTCGACCAGGATCAACGTGGCACCGGCGGTGAGGCCCGCGAAGATCTCGCCCTGCGACATGTCGAACGCCAGCGCGGCCAACTGCAACATCCGGTCGTGCGGCCCGAGGTCGAAGACGCGCCGGTAGGAGGCGATGAAGGACTGGAGCGCCCGGTGCTCGATCAGGACACCCTTGGGTTGGCCCGTCGAGCCCGAGGTGTAGATGACGTACGCGAGCGAGTCGCGCCCCGCCCATTCCTCCCACGACGTGGAATCGACTCCCGCCGCCGCGATCGCGTCCCACTCCGCGTCGACCTCCACGACCGACCGGGACTGCGCCTCGGGGATACGGTCCCGCAGCCGGCTCTGCGTCAGCACGATCGACGCCGCGGTGTCCCGCAGGAGGTACTCCAGGCGGTCGGCCGGGTGGGTCGGGTCCAGGATAGCGAACGCGGCCCCCGCCTTCAGGACGCCGAGCAGCGCGACCAGCGCGTTGAGGTCGCGTTCCATCGCCACGGCCACGATCTGCTCGTGCGTTACACCGCGGCCGCGCAGGTAGGCGGCCACCGAGGCCGCCTTACGGTCCAGCTCCAGGTAGGTCAGGCTCGTGCCCCCGTACACGGCCGCGATGTGGTCCGGCTGCTCCTGGGCCCGTCTGGCGATCGCGGCGTGGACCGGCTCGGCACGGTGGGCCAGCATCTCGCCGGTACCGGCAGCCAGCAGGGCGGCACACTCGTCGTCGCTGAGGATCGGAAGCTCCGAGACCCGCAGGCTCGGCTGGGCGCACGCGGCGGTGAGGGCCCGCTCCAGGTGACCGACGAAGGCCTCGATCCGCCAGGCGTCGAAGAGGTCTGTCGCGTACTCGACGAAGAGCCGCAGCCGGTCCTGCGACTCCACGAAGGTCAGGGACAGGTCGAAGCGCGCACCGAGCGCCGGGGGGTCCATCGGTGCGACGTCCAGGTGGGGCAGGTCGAGGACGGTTCCGGAGGTGCGCTCACTCAACAGCTGCACGCACACGCCGAACAACGGGTTACGGCCCGGGTCGCGGTGCGGACGGACTCGGTCGACCACCCGCTCGAACGGGACGTCCTGGTTGTCGTAGGCGTCGAGCATCGTGTCGGCGAGCTGGGCCAGCAGTTCGTCGAACGAGGGATCGCCGGCCAGGCTGGCCCGCAGCACCACCATGTTGGTGAAGTAGCCGACCACATCCTCCAGATCGGGATCGCTGCGGCCCAACGCGGCCGTACCGATCGGGACGTCCTGCTCACCGGTGTAGGAGGACAGCACCACGGTGAGCGCGGTCGCCAGCACCATGAACAGCGAGACGTGCTCGTTCTCGGCCAGCTGGCGCGCCGCCATCAGGACGTTCGCGGGCAGGTCCATCTTGAGCGAGGCCGCGGAGAAGCTCGGCTCGGCCGGTCGCGGCCGGTCGCTGGGCAACTCCAGCGGAGGCAGCCCGTCGAGCTGCTTCTCCCAGTACCGCAGCTGGTCGTCCAGCCCACCGGTGAGCAGCTTGTCACGCTGGCGCGCGGCATAGTCCCCGAAACTGCCGTACGGCGTCTCGGTGGGCACCGGCTCGCCGCGCAGCGCGGTGTCGTAGGCGTCGGGAAGCTGCGCCAGCAGCAGGCTGGTGGACCAGCCGTCGGTCACGATGTGGTGGAAGACCTGGGACAGCACGTGCTCCTGGGAACCGAGCCGGAACAGCGTGAAGCGGTGCAGCGGCCCGGCGGCGAGATCGAACGGCGCGGCGGCGTGTGCGGCCAGGGCCTCACGCAGCCGTTCCTCGCGCGTCTCCGCGGGCTCGGCCTCCAGGTCGTCCACGGGAAGCGGCACCGTCGACACCGGCGCGATCACCATCGTCGGCGTGCCGTCCCCGCCCGACACCCTGCCCCGCAGCACCTCGTGACGGGCGACGAGCGCCGTCAGGGCCGCTTGCAACGCGACGACGTCCAGCGGTCCCCGGATCCGGTGCGCCGTCGCGACGTTGTACGTCGGCAGGCCAGGCACCATCTGATCGAGAAACCACAACTGTTCCTGGCCCACGGACAGCGGCATGCGCCCAGGGGGCATCGAAGCATGGTTGATGGTCATGGCGTTTGCTCCCAATCCTGCGGCGGCTGGCCGTGAGTATGTCCAGCCGGCGGGGGATTCTTATTGGACGTTCCTAACCTGGTCGGCCAGCCTCCCTCGCCGGGGCTTCGCACGCCGCCGAAGGGTCCTTGCAAGCGTTGCTCCGGTATCGTCGACGCTTTGAACAGCCGTACGCGCCTTGCGGCGGCACGACACAGGGACCAGCGGATGAGGCTTCCGTCTGACACCACCGTCGCGGCCTGGCAGCCGCCGGTGGCGGGGATCATCGAGGTCTTCCACGCCGAATATGCCAGGCACGAATACCCCGTACACACGCACGACGCGTGGACTTTGTTGATCATCGACGGGGGTGCGGTGCGTTACCAGCTGGACCATCGGGAACACACCGCCTGCGGCGCCACGATCACTTTGCTGCCGCCGTACCTGCCGCACGACGGGCGTGTCGCCGCACCCGAGGGCCTGCGCAAACGCGTGCTGTACCTGGACCGGACCCTGCTGGACGACACCCTGGTCGGTCCGGCCGCCGGCCATCCCGACCTGCGTGATCCACTGTTGCGGACCCGGGTCGGTCAGTTGCACGACCTGCTCGCCGAGGGGGGCGAGACCCTGGAGGCGCACTGTCGGTTGGCCCTGATCGGTGAGCGGCTGCGCGCCCACCTGGGCGGCGGATCCACCGAACCGCGCGTACGTCGCGAACCAGGGCTGGCCCGTCGTTTACGCGAGTTGCTGGACGAGCACACCGCCGAGGGCGTACGGCTCGACGAGGCCGCCGATCTGCTCCAGGCGCACCCGGTCCACCTGATCCGGGCGTTCCGCAGGGAGTACGGCCTGCCACCGCACCGTTACCTCACAGGCCGCCGGGTGGAGCACGCCCGGCGGCTGCTCCTCGCCGGGATTCCGCCGGCCGACGTGGCGACGGCGGCCGGATTCTATGACCAGTCGCATCTGTGCCGGCACTTCAAGCAGCTGGTGGGGGTCAGCCCCGCGTACTTCGCGCGGCTGAGCCACGGCGTTACTCGACCTCGTCCACGTCGAACTCCGCCAGCAGACTGAGCGCCTTGTGCTCCAGGCCGCGGAACCCGGCTTGCCGCGCGGTCCGGAGCGACTTCTCGGCCAGTGTCCGCTCCGCGGAGCTACCCCAGTCGGCCCTTATCTTGATCAGCCCCAGTGCCGCCAGCGTCTCCTGGTACGGGATCCGGGCCGCGGACGCGATCGCGTGCGCGATCTCGTACTGCCGCAACGCCTCGTCGCCGCGCATCCCGACGTCGAGGGCGCCAGCGAGCGCAGTGTGCGCGTCGGCCTTGGCACGGTGGTCGCCGAACTCGCGGCTGATGTCGACGGCGGCCCGGGCGGACTCGGTCGCCGCCTCCACTCGGCCGGCGGCGCACTGGATCCGCGCCAGTTCGGCCAACGCGGTCGCCTGGCCCAGTTGGTTGCCGCTCTCGCAGTGCATCGCCAGACCGCGTTCGGCGTGATAGGCCGCAGCGGCCGGGTCGCCTAGGGCGTGGTAGACACCGCCCAGGCTCGTCAGGGTGCTCGCCTGCCCCGGTGGTGAGCCGATCTCCGTGTACAACGCGTGCGCGGCCTTGTAACAGCCGACGGCCTCGTCCAGGCTGTGCATCAGCCGGTGGACGTCGCCGAGGTTCTCCAGGTTCACCGCGGTGCCCACCAGGCTCCCCGCCCGCTGGTTGTCCTCCAGGGACTGGGTGAACTTCTCCAGGGCCTCCCCCAGCTTGCCGACGTCGGCGTATACGACGCCGAGGTTGCACAACGCCGCGGTATGCCCTTCGAGCCAGTTGCCCTCCGCGCTCAGGGCTCTGGCCTTGGCCAGGTGTTCGAGCGCCTCCTCGAACCGGCTCATGCTGTGGCACGCCTGGGCGAGGTTGTGGTGCGCGGCGGCCTGCCCGAGCAGGTCACCGCTGATCGCCGCCGCGGCCAGGCCCGTTTCGGCCAGCACGAACCAGTCCCGGAACGGCTGCTGGATCCCGAGATAGCCGCGTAGCCAGTCCGCGATCAGCCAGGCTGGTTCGTACGAGCCGTCGGCCATGGCGCGTTGCGCTACGGCCACCAGGTTCCCTCGCTCCTCGTCCAGCCAGGCTTTCGCCCGGCGGTGGTCGGTGAAGGTGATCGGTACGTTCTCCTGGCGATCGGGGGCATCGGCAGCCGAAAGACCTGCGGATACAGGATCCTGGCGGCGGCGTCGATGACCGTCAGGTAGAAGTCGCAGAGCCGGCGGAGGGCCTGGCGCCGCTCGACCTCGCCGACCTCCGCCGCGCAGCGCCGTTGTGCGTAGAGCCGCAACAGGTCGTGGAACGTGTACCGGTTGTCCGCGACGGGCTGGATCATGTGCATCGCGGCGAGTTGGTCCAGAACCCGGTCGGCGTCCTCGTTGGATAGGCCGGTGAGCGCCGCGACAGCGCCGGTGGCGAAGTCCGGGCCCGCGAACGAACCGACCAGGCTGAACAGCCGGCGGGCCGTCTCGGGTAGCGCCTGGTAGGACAGGTCGAACGCCGCCTGCACGGCGATCTGGTCGTCGTCGGTCGCGGCCAGCGCGGTCAGCCGGTCCCCGGCATACAGCGCCTTGACGAAGTCGGAAAGCCGCTGGTTCGGCCGGTCCGACAAGCGCGCCGCGCTGATCCGCAGCGCGAGCGGAAGGCCGCCGCAGGCGGCTGCGAGGTCACGCAGCGCCTGGTCGTCGACCGCGCAGTCGTCGCCGAGCAGACCGGACAGCAGCTCGACCGCCTCGGGCTCGGTCATGATGTCGAGACTGACCCGCCGTGCCCCGTCCCGCGCCACCAGCCGGCTCAGGCGATTGCGACTGGTCACCAGGACCAGGCAGCGCGCCGAGCCGAGCAGCAGGGGTCTGACCTGGTCGGCGGAGGCTGCGTTGTCCAACAACACGAGGATCCGCTTGTCGGCGGCGATCGACCGGAACAGGGCCGCGGCGTCGTCGACGTCGATCGGCACCTCCTGTTGCGGCACGCCCAGTGCCTGCAGGAACCGCGCAAGCACCTCTGCCGGCTGCAACTGCATCTGGCCGGAGAAGCCGTGCAGGTTGACGTATAGCTGGCCGTCGGGAAACCGATCCCGGACGTGCTGAGCCCAGTGCGCCGCGAGGGTCGTCTTGCCGGCGCCGGCCGCGCCGGAGATCACGATTGTCCGCTGTCCGGAGTCGAGAAGCTGGTTCAGACGCCGAAAATGATCGGCGCGTCCGGTGAACCCGGGGGCATAGGCGGGTAGCTGGGCCGGTAACGCGGCCTGCGGCCGCGTGGCCGGCTTGTCGTCTGCCGGTCGGCGTCGCCCGTCGGCGGTGCCCAGCAGAATGGCCATGTGCAGGTCCTGCAGCGATTTGCCGGGATCGGAGCCCAGTTCCTGGGCCAGATGCTTGCGCGTGCGATCGAACCAGTCCAGGGCTTCGGCCGTACGGCCGGTGATGTAAAGGGCGCGCATCAATTCATGGACGAGTGATTCGGCGAGGGGCCGGGAGGGAATCATCATGGTCAGCTGGGAGATCACCGCTTCCGGTCGCCCGAGGTCGAGTTCGGTCGCCGCCCACATCGCCGCAGCGGTGGTCCGCTGGATTTCCCAGGAGTGCCGGACATTGCCGGCCCACATGGTGTCCAGGTCGGTCAGCGGGGTCCCATGCCACAAGCGCAACGCCTCGCCGAGGACCGTCGCGCGGCGGTGCTGCGGGACGTCCGCTCCGCCGCCCTCCCTGACGAGGTCCTGGAAGCGCAGTATGTCTACACAGTCGCGGGGCATGTGCAGCGCATAACCCGTCCCCAGCCGTTCCAGGCCAACCTGCTTCGACGCCGTGTCGGCCAGCAGCCCGCGAAGCCGTGACACGTGGGCGTACAGCGCGCTGCGCACCCCCTTTGGCGGTCGGTCCCAGATCCGGGCCGCCAACTCCTCCAGCGGGACCGGCCTGCCGGCATCGACAAGCAGCGCCGCCAATACAGCCCGCTGCTGTGCTGGACCGAGTTCCACATGGCGGTCCCCCACGCTTGCAGTCATCGGTCCGAGCAGCCTGATATATATGCCGCACCCCTCCTGCAACCAAACGCGGTCCACCCTGGCGACGCAGATCGACGGCCAATTGTGTCCCGCCGTGGTTCCGACGGCAAGAGCCACTCAAAGGATGAGCTTGGAATGCGTAACGTGTCCTGGATTACGGTCGCGCCGCGGTGATGGTATAAGAGACGGCTATCGCGGATCCGGTTCGATGTCACACGTCGATCGGTGTCGTATTGATCGGATCACCGCTGGCCGGACACCCTCAGGCCGGCGTCCAATGGAATTCCCGGCGCCCGCAATATGCATCGCCTAATGGCACGGGCGACAAGGGGCCTTCTCCTTCACTCGGGCGAGACGACGTAGAAGCGGGGCATCGGGAGCATCCGCAGCCGGAGCCGGGCTCCGGCGCGGCGCAGCTGCCAGGTGAGCGCGAGCAGCGCGGTGGCCAGGGAGATCAGCCCGCCGATCCAGATGCTCGCCCCGGCGCCGAACGTCTCGGCGACCCAGCCGATCAGCGGCGCGCCGACCGGGTTGGTGCCGAGGAAGACGAGCACCCACAGCGCCATCACCCGGCCCCGGAAGGCGGCGTCCGTGCCGAGCTGGACCCGCTGGTTGGCGGCCTGGGCGAAGAACACCATGAAGAAGCCGGCGGGCAGCAGCAGCGCCACCACCATCCAGTACGCCGGGGCGAGCCCGACCAGGGTGCCGAAGACGGCGCAACCGACCGCGGCGCCGAGCACCACCCAGACCGACGGGCGGGCGCGGCGTCCGGTACCGGCCAGCGCCCCGCCCAGCGCGCCGACGGCGAGGGCCGTGCTGAACAGGCCGAACGACGCCGCACCGGTGTTGAACACGGTCTTGGCCAGCGCGGCGAGGGTGAGCTGGAAGTTGAACAGGCTCATCCCGATCACCGACATGACCGCCATCGGCAGCAGCAGGTCGGGGCGGCGGGCGACGTAGCGCAGCCCGTCGACCACCCGGGCCGAGCCCCGCTCGGCGAGCGGCGGGAGCTCCGGGCGGTGCAGCTCGGACGCGCGCATCCGGACCACGTTGGCCAGCGGGCCCAGCGAGCTGACCGCCGAGAACAGGAAGACCGGGCCGACGTCCACCGCGGCGATGGCCAGGCCGGCGAAGGCCGGGCCGACGATCCGGGCGCAGTTGAACACGGCCGCGTTCAGCGAGAGCGCGTTGGGCAGCAGGGCGGTGCCGACCAGCTCGGAGACGAACGCCTGCCGGACCGGGGTCTCCACCGCGTTGGCCACGCCCAGCAGGGCGGCGAAGACGAACACGTGCCAGAGCTGGACCAGCCCGGTGAGCACCAGCAGGCTCATCCCGAACGCGAGCACGGTCCAGAACGCGTTGGCGACGAACAGCAGCAGACGCTTGTCGTACCGGTCGGCGAGCCGCCCGGAGATCAGGGTGAGCAGCAGCACCGGGGTGAACTGGAGCGCGGTGACGACGCCGAGCGCGGTGGCGGAGTCGTCCGAGAGCTGAAGGACGAGCCAGTCCTGGGCGATGAACATCATCCAGACGCCGATCAGTTTGATCAGCTGCCCGGACGCGAAAAGCCGGTAGTTACGGACACGCAGTGACTGGAACATCGTGTTCAGCTTCGCCTGCACCCTGGTAGCGCCTCCTCGGTCGTACGCGTCATCGACGATGGACGGCACGGACCGGCTGCGGGCGCGGTCAGGCGCGGGCGAGCTGCTGGAGGATCTCCGCAGCCCGCTGGAGGGTCTCCCGGTCGGACTCGCCGAGCTCGGCCAGCCGGTGGGCCAGCCACTCGTTACGGGCCCGCTCGAACTGGTCGAGCACGGCCCGGCCCCCCTCGGTCGCCGCGAGGATGACCTGCCGGCCGTCGGTCGGGTGGGGGGTGCGCTGCACGAGGCCGCGCTCCTCCAACTTCGCGACGATCTTGGTCATCGTGGGCGGTTGCACCCGCTCGACGTCGGCCAGCTCCCTGGGGGTCAGTGCGCCCGCCAGATTCAGGCTGGTGAGCGCCGAGAGCTGGGTGACCGTCAGGTCGCCGACCGGCCGGGCCTGGCGGACCCGCCGGTTGAGCCGGGTGATCGCATCACGCAACTGGGGGGCCAGCTGCGCCGGTGGCACGCGTTTCGCAGTCACCGTCCGCTCCGTCACGATAGTTAGCCTAACTAATGAGCCTGGCTAACGACATGCGATATGACCATGCTCACCTGCGGAACTTCCGCCCTGTGGGGCCGGAGTGCCCGGATCCGACGCGCCGGCCCACAGGACCACGGTAGGTGGCTAGTAGACCAGGGACTCGATCGGGCTGCGCGCGAAGTAGACGACGAACAGCGCCGCCACCCCGTACAGCAGGGGGTGGATCTCCCGCGCCTTGCCCTTCGCCAGCTTGACCACCACGTACGTGATGACGCCCGCGCCGATGCCGTTGGAGATCGAGTACGTGAACGGCATCAGGGCGATGGTGAGGAACGCCGGGATCGCGATCTCGTAGTCCGTCCAGTCGATCGTCCGCACGGCGGTCATCATCAGGAAGCCGACCACCACCAGCGCCGTCGAGGCCGCCTCGAACGGCACCACCACCGACAGCGGGGCGAGGAACATCGCCAGCAGGAACAGGACGCCCGTGATCAGGTTGGCGGCACCCGTACGCGCGCCCTCCGCGACCCCGGCCGCGCTCTCGATGTAGGAGGTGTTGCTGGAGACGCTCGCCGCGCCACCCGCCGCCGCGGCGATCGAGTCGACCAGCAGGATCTCCTTGGCCCGCGGCGGGGTGCCCCGCTCGTCGAGCATGTTCCCCTCCTGGCCGATGGCGACCATCGTGCCCATCGTGTCGAAGAAGTCCGTGATCAGCAGCGTGAACACGAACATCAGCGGGATCAGCCAGCCGACCCGGCTCCAGGAGTTCAGCACGTTGAACTGACCGAGCAGGGACAGGTCGGGGACGTCCACGATCGTCTTCGGCAACTCCGGCACGTTCAGCGACCAGCCCTTCGGGTTGGGCTTGCCGTCGACAAAGGACGGGCCGACCTTGGCCACCGCCTCCACGATGATCGCCAGCACGGTCGAGGCGAGGATGCCGATCAGGATCGCGCCCCGGACCCGACGGACCACCAGCACGATGGTGAACAGCAGGCCCACCACGAAGACCAGCATCGGCCAGCTGACGATCCGGCCGTTGACGCCGAGCCCCACCGGGACGGTCGTGTTCGCCACGTCCGGAATGCGCCGGACGAAGCCGGCGTCGACCAGGCCGATGATCGTCAGGAAGAGGCCGATGCCGACACCGATCGCGGTCTTGAGCTGGGTGGGCACCGAGCGGAACACCGCGGTACGCAGGCCGGTGAGCACCAGGATCGCGATGATCACCCCCTCGATCACCACCAGACCCATCGCGTCCGCCCAGCTCATCTGCGGGGCGATCTCGTACGCGACGAGCGCGTTCACGCCGAGGCCGGCGGCGAGCGCGATCGGGAACCGGGCGACGACCCCCATCAGGAGGGTCATCACGCCGGCGACCAGCGCGGTCGCGGCGGCGATCGCCGGAATGGCCAACTTCTTTCCGTCGCCGTCGACGGCTCCACCGAGGATGAGCGGGTTGAGCACCACGATGTACGCCATCGTGAAGAAGGTCGCGAATCCACCCCGCACCTCACGGCTCGTCGTCGAACCGCGGGCGGTGATCTCGAAGAAGCGGTCGAACCCGTTGCGGGGGTGGGCGGGATCGGGTGGAGTGCCTTTGTCGGGCGGCGCAATGGCCATCAGGGTCCTCGCAGGTGATCTTCCGTCTGTCGCGCGCATCGTCGCAGATCACGGGCCACGCGGCAAAAGTTGATCGCGTACGCTTGCCCCCGTGCGACAGGAGCAACCGCCGCGGCCCGAGCCGCTCGACCCGCCGATGGTGCCGTTCGCGGTCGCCGGGCTGGTGGCCTGGGCGGTGGCCGGTCTGGTGCTGCTGATCTTCTTCCGTGGCTGGCTCATCGAGCACGGGCACCAGGACTGGCTCTGGACGTGCCTGGCCGGTTTCCTCTGGGGCTTTCCCGGTCTGGCCGTGATGATGCGTCACGACGCCAACCGGCGTCGCCGCCGCGCCGGGCGCTGACGCGCCGGGCGCCGCGCCGGCCCGCTCAGGCCGGCGCCGTCGGCGTCAGGAGTGACCGTACGGCTCGGCCGGCTCCGCCGCCTCCACCGAGCCCGGGGCTCGGCTCACCGACACCGCCTCCACGGCGCTGTCGTCGTAGACCGTGGGCAACTCGTCGACCGGGGTCTCGCCCGTCTCGGCCAGGGTCTCCGAGTGCGCGCCGCAGCCGTGGTCCACGCTGACGACCCGGCCGTCGTCGGGGGCGTAGAAGTTGCCGCAGACGCCGAAGCACTGCCGCAGCGCGCCGGCGAGCGGGAGGTAGAAGCCGCAGGTGCCGCAGCGGGCCGCGGCCGGGGCGGCGGTGGAGATCGGCGCCGACGGGCCGTGGTCGCCGTCGTACCAGCGCTGGGCCGCCTCGCTGCGCCCCTCGCGGGACAGCACCCGGGGCCGGCCGAGGCCGAACTCCCAGGCGGTCTCCTCGACCGCGGGGTCGTCGGAGAGCAGGTAGCCGGGGGTGAGCCGCTCGTCGTCGGGCGGGGTGGGCAGCAGGTCGCCCGGGCCCAGGTCGCCCGGCTTGAGCCGCTCCTGCCACGGCAGCCAGCCCGGGGCGAGCAGCGCGTCCGGACCGGGCAGCAGGACGGTCTCGCAGATGGTGACCTTGCGGCTGCGCGGCACCCGGGTCACGGTGACGGCCCACCGCCAGCCCCGGTACCCGCCGAGCCGGCACTCGAAGTAGTGCGTAACGAGGCGATCCCCCTCGGCGACAGCCTGGACGTGGTCGCCGACCTCGGCGGGATCCACCTCCGTGATGGCGTCGCGGGCCACCTCGACGGCGGCGGCGCAGACCTGGTCGAGGCGGGCGGCGCGGGCGGAGGCGGGCCTGGTCACTCCGCCATTGTTCCCCATGCGCGGCGGCGGCCGACAGGCACTCCCCGAAGCGTGTTCTGCGACGGTGGGGACACGGGCGTGGGCCTGATGGGCGAGGATGGTGCACATGGTACTCGGGCGAGCCGTCGGCACCGGCATCCGAGCCGTCCGCCTGCTGCTCCGGGGGTCCGCGCGCGGCGGCCGCTGGATGACCCGCCGGGCCGGGCTGGCCCGGGCGCGGGGGGCCGGCGGCGAGGTCGGCATGGTGCGCCTGTTCGACCTGCACGCGGTCTCCTGTGCGGGCGACACGCTGATCGCGATCGGGCTGGCCGGGACGATCTTCTTCAACGTGCCGCTCGGCGAGGCGCGCAGCAAGGTGGCGCTCTACCTGCTGGTCACGATGGTGCCGTTCGCCATGCTCGCCCCGGTGGTCGGCCCGCTGCTGGACCACTTCCGGCACGGCCGCCGCCACGCGCTCGCGGCCACCATGCTCGGCCGGGCTTTCCTCGCCTGGCTGATCTCCGACTACATCCACGGCTTCGGCCTCTACCCGGCCGCCTTCGGCGTGCTGGCGTTGTCCCGGGCGTACGGGGTGGCCCGGTCGGCGGCCGTCCCCCGGCTGCTGCCGGCGGGCCTCGGGCTCTCCCAGGTCGGCGCCCGGGCCAGCGTCTACGGCACGATCGCCGGCGGGCTCGTCGCCCCGATCGGGCTGGCGGCGTTCTGGTTCGGCCCGCAGTGGCCGCTCCGGGTGGCCTCGGTCATCTTCCTGGTCGGCATGGTGATCGCCCTGCGGTTGCCGCCCCGGGCGGACTCCGACCCGCCCGAGCGGGTCCCGCGCCCGCTGCGCGCGCTCGGCCGGCGCGCCGGGGACCGCCCGCTGGGCCGGGGACGCCCCGCCGGTCGGCTGGTGATCGCCACCCTCGTCGGCGCCGCCCTGCTCCGCGCGGTGTACGGCTTCCTGCTGCTCTTCCTCGCGTTCGCGCTGAAGAAGGGCGACCTCACCACCGTCTTCCTCGGCCGGGACCTCGGCGCGGAGGTGGCGCTCGGGCTCGTCGGCGGGGCGCTGGCGACGGGCACCTTCCTGGCCACCGCGATCGGCACCCGGTTGCGCATCCACCGGCCCACCGCGATCCAGTCCACCAGCATGATCATCGTGGCCGGCGCGGCGGTGCTCGCCACGATCCGCTTCTCGCTGCCCATGGTCGCCCTGCTGTGCGTGGTCGCCGCGCTGGTCAGCGGCGTGGCGAAGCTCGCGGTCGACGCCTCCATCCAGGAACGCATCCCGGAACGGCTGCGGGCCAGCTCGTTCGCCCACTCCGAGACGGTGCTGATGCTCGCGTTCGTGGCCGGCGGCGGTCTCGGCCTGGTGCCGTTCGCCGGCCGGGTCGGCATCGCCGTCGCCGCCGGGGTCGCGGTGCTCGCCGCCGCCCGTGGCGTGTACGTCGCCGGGAAGCTGCGCGGCGAACGCCTCGCCGGCCGGCCGCTCGGCGACGACGAACTCGCCGACGACCCGCCCCCGGTCGAGCAGCCGGGACCCGAGGACGCCGCCCGCGTCGCCCCCACCTCGCCCGCGCCGGCCCGGCAGCCCGCCGACGACCCGGCCGACGACGCCGGGCTGGCCCCGCCCGGTTACCACATCTACCGGCCCTCCTCCTCCGCCGTCGCCGGCTCCGGCGGCGCCGACGACGAGACCCGTCGGGACTCCCGGGGCCCGCTGTCGTGACCGGGCTGCTCGTGGTCACGGCGGTACCCGCCGAGGCCGACGCGGTCCGCGCCGGCCTGGCCAACTCCGCGTTGCCGTCCCGCGAGGTGACGGTCGCGCCGGTCGGGGTGGGTCCGGCGGTCGCGGCCGCCGCCACCGCCCGGCTGCTGACGCTCGCCGAGGCGGCCGGCCGCCCGTACGGGGCGGTGGTCAGCGCCGGGATCGCCGGGGGCTTTGCCGGGCGCGTAGCGGTCGGCGGTACGGTCCTGGCGACCCGCAGCGTCGCGGCCGACCTGGGCGCCGAGTCCCCGGACGGCTTCATCCCCGTCGACGAGCTGGGCATGCCGCCCGAGCTGCTCGGCGGCGGCACCGCCGTACCCGCCGACCCGCAGCTGCTCGCCGCGCTGCGGGCCGCCCTGCCCGCCGCGACGGTCGGCGCGGTGCTCACCGTCAGCACGGTCACCGGCACGGCCGCGAGCACCCAGGCGCTCGCCGACCGCTACCCCGACGCGGTGGCCGAGGGCATGGAGGGGTACGGCGTGGCGGTCGCCGCCGCCCAGGCCGGCCTGCCGTTCGCCGAGCTGCGTACCGTCTCCAACCCGATCGGCCCCCGGGACCGCGGCGCGTGGCGCATGCGCGAGGCGTTCGCGGCCCTCGCGGCCGCCGCCGCGGCCCTGGCCTGAGGGCCCCGGCCGCTCACCGGCGGGGGCGGGCGGGGCGGCGCTCGTCCGGGCGCTCCAGCCGGACCACCCACGGCCGGTTGGCCTGCAACCGGTAGCCGCACGCGAGCAGCAGGTGGATGCCGTCGTCCTCGGCGACGGCGTGCGCGGCGCGGATCCCCGTCCGGGCCATCTCGACCTCCAGGGCCGCCACCAGCCGCCGCCCGATGCCGAGCCGGCGGCAGGTCCCGGCGACCAGGACGCCGTCCAGCACCACCTCCCGCTCCCGCGCGTCGACCAGGTCGCCGTACAGCAGGTGCGGGCTGCGCTCGTGGGCCCGCAGCTCCCCGAGCAGCTGCCCGTCGGGCAACTCCGCGAGGAACCGCCACGACGTGGCGGGCAGACCGGCGGTGACCCGGCGCACCGTCACCTCGCGGCGGATCCGGTTCGCCCACCGCCGCCGGTCGCGATACGACCGCTTCAGCTCGTACGTCCCCGGCGGCAGCGGACGTGGCCACCGCTCCGGCGGCAGGTTCCACCACTCGGCCCACCAGGCGCCCGGCCAGTCCCTCGGCTGCTCGACCTTCCAGACGTCCAGGTGGGCCGGGTATCGCCGCCCCGCCTCGTCCCGCATCCCGTCATGCGGCACCCCTGGCACCGGCGCGACGCCGGCCGGCGGCTCGTGCCCGATCACCAGCCGACCGCCGGCAGCCTCGACCAGCCGCTCCACGGTCCGGAACCGCGGATCCCCGCCCCGCCCCGACTCGATCCGTGCCACGGTGCTCTTCGGGATCCGCGCCCTCGCGGCCAACTCCCGCTGGCTCAGATCCGCCCGGCGGCGCAGGGCCCGAAGCACGTCCCCGACCTCAACCTGTACTGGCGCTGGCCCTGGCGCTGGCCCTGGCCCTGGCCCTGGTGCCGGGCTCGTTGACTCCGTCACGCATCGATGATTCGCGGCTTTGGGCGGTCCTTTCAACACCCCGCCCGAACCTGTGGACAACCCTGTGGACAACCGCGTTTCATCCGGTGGCGAGTGCCTCCTCCGGGCCCTATGGAGCTGCCCCGTTCATGCGCCCAGGGCCCCAGGCCCAGCGGCCAACCCGCTGGCCTACTGGCGAACGCCGGCAGGCGCCGGCCGGCTCCCCGCTGGCACACCACCCGCCCCGCACGACGGCACACCACCCGCCCCGCCCCGCACGACGGCACACCACCTGCTCCGCAGCTCAGTAATGACCTGCTCCGCAGGTCAGTAATGCGGCCCGGTGGAGGTCGTCTTCGGTGCCCCGTCTGCGCGGGCAGCTCCAAAGGCCGCGAACAGCACTACCTGCCCGCCGGCAGGACGGACGGGGCCGCCAGAGGTCCGAGCCCGTGGGGGCGGGGATACGGTGGGGGCGTGGCGCTCTCCCTGGCGATCTCGCCCTGCCCCAACGACACGTTCGTCTTCCACGCCCTCGTGCACGGCCGGGTGCCCGGCGCCCCGCCCGTCGAGGTGACGTACGCCGACGTGGACGTCACCAACACGGCCGCCGAGCGCGGCGCGTTCGACCTGGTGAAGGTGAGCTACGCGGCGCTGCCGTGGCTGCTCGACGACTACCACCTGCTGCCGTGCGGAGGCGCGCTCGGGCGGGGCTGCGGCCCGCTGGTGCTGACCCGGGGAGACCGCACGGATCTGGCCGGGGCGACGGTGGCGGTGCCCGGGGACCGGACCACGGCGTACCTGCTGTTCCGGCTCTGGTCGGCGGGTCGGCCGCCGGCGCGGATCGAGGTGGTCCCGTTTCACGAGATCATGCCGGCCGTGGCGGCGGGCCGGTACGACGCCGGGCTGGTCATCCACGAGGCGCGCTTCACCTATCCCCGGCACGGGCTGACCGCCCTGGTCGACCTCGGCGAGTGGTGGGAGGGCGACACGGGGCTGCCGATCCCGCTCGGCGCGATCCTGGCCCGCAAGGGCACGGTCGACCCGGTCGAGGCCGCCGCCTGGGTCCGCGAGTCGGTACGCCAGGCGTGGGCCGACCCGGAGGCCAGCCGCGAGTACGTGCTCGCGCACGCCCAGGAGATGGAGCCCGACGTCGTGGACCGGCACATCGCGCTCTACGTCAACGAGTTCACCGCGGACCTGGGGGACGCGGGGTTCGCCGCCGTGGAGGCGCTGCTGGGCCGGGCGGCCGACGCCGGGCTCGTACCTCGGACCCCCGGCCCTCAGACCTCCAGCTCGCGCGCCACCGCGTGGACGAGCTGAGCGATCTTCTGCGCCGCCTTGCGGTCGGGGAAGCGGCCCCGCCGCAGGTCCGGCTGGACCTTCGCCTCCAGCACCTTGATCATGTCCTCGACGAGGCCGTGCAGCTCCTCCGCCGGCCGGCGGCGCAGCTCCGCCACGGACGGCGGGGCCTCCAGCAACTTGACCCCCATCGCCTGGGCGCCCCGGCGGCTGTCCACCACGCTGAAGTCGATCCGCTGACCGCCCTTGAGGTCGGTGACACCTGTCGGCAGCGCGCCCTTCGGCAGGAACACGTCGCCACCCTCATCGCTGGTGACGAACCCGTATCCCTTGGCCGCGTCGTACCACTTCACTCGACCCGTAGGCACGTGAAAACCCCTGCTTCGTCGGAGACGTCTACTGCGTAAAGGCTAGCCGGATCACGCGGTCCAGCGCCGCCGGGAACCCGGTGAGATCATCCAGCACCACTCGGGCGCCCGCCGACCGCAGTTCGTCGGTCGAGCATGGGCCGGTCGCCACCCCGACGCCGGGAATTCCGGCCGCCCCGGCGGCCACCATGTCGGCCACGTGGTCGCCCACGTACAGGGTCGCGTCGTGGGCGCGCAGCGCCGTCGCCTTCTCCTCGGCGAACAGGTCGCCGGCCAGCTCGTCGACCGCCAGCCCGAGGTGGTCCAGGTGCAGCCGGGCCAGCCGGCCGGTCTTCGAGGTGACCACCATGACCCGGCCGCCGCGGGCGTGCACGGCCTCGATGGCCGCGACCGCGCCCGGCATCGGCAGGGTGGGGGTGATCGCGTACGCCGGGTAGAGCTCCCGGTACGCCTCGACGGCCGACTCCACCTGCTCGGGCGGGAACCAGCGGGCGATCTCCACGCGCAGCGGCGGCCCGAGCCGGGACACCGCCGCGTCGGCGTCCACGGGCACCCCGGTGCGCGCGGTCAGCGCCCGGTACGCCGCGGCGATGCCGGGACGCGAGTCGACCAGGGTCATGTCGAGATCGAAACCGACCGTCAGTGGGGGCATGCCGGAACCGTACCCGGCTTCGCGGTCGGCCCGGCCGGGCGTCCGACGGGCGCGACCACCCCCAACCGGGCTAGCGTGGAACGACGATGACCACCTCACTCGCCGACCATCTGCGGACGCTGCCCGACGAGTCCCTGGCCGCCCTGCTCCAGCTGCGGCCCGACCTCGTCGTACCGGTGCCGGCGGACGTCTCCGCGCTCGCGGTCCGGGCCGCGTCCCGGGTCTCCGTGGCGCGGGCGCTGGACGGGCTCGACCAGTTCACCCTCCAGATCCTCGACGCGGCCCGGCTGACCCGGGACCCGGCCGACGGCGTGACCTCCACCGAGGCGGTCCTCGCCATGGCGACCGCCGGGCCGCGCCCACCCGCCCCGGCCACCATCCGCGGCGCCGTGAACCGGCTGCGCGCGCTGTTCCTGTTGTACGGCCCCGAGCACGCCCTGCGCGTGGCCGACGGCGTCGACGAGGTGTCCCCGTACCCGGCGGGGTTGGGCCGGCCGGCGGCGGATCTGGACCCGCACACGGCCGCCCTCTGCGCGGACCCGGCGAAGCTGCGGCGCACGCTGCTGGCGGCTCCCCCGTCGGCCCGGGCGATCCTCGACCGGCTCGCGGCCGGGCCGCCGGTGGGCAGCGTGCCCCCGGGGGCCCTGGCCGCCCCGCCGCTCGGGGCGGAGGACGCCGTGCCCCCGGACCCGGTCAACGGCGGTGCGCCGACCGGCTCGCCCGTGCGCTGGCTGGTCGACAGCCGGCTGCTCGTGCAGGTGTCCGCCGGGACGGTGGAGCTGCCCCGGGAGGTCGGCCTGCTGCTGCGCCGCGACGCCGGCCCGCTCGGCCCGCTGCGCGCCAGCCCGCCGCCGGTGGCCGCCGCGCCGCGCGAGGCGAAGGCCGTCGACTCGGCCGGGGCTGGGCAGACCATGGAGGTGGTACGGCAGACCGAGGCGCTGCTGGAGCTGCTGTCCGCCGAGCCGGCGCCCGTGCTGCGCTCGGGCGGGATCGGCGTGCGCGACCTGCGCCGGCTGGCCAAGACGCTGGGGCTGGACGACCCGACGGCGGCCCTGCTGCTGGAGGTCGCGTACGCGGCGGGGCTGGCCGGCGAGCTGGAACTGCCCGGGGCGACCACCACCCGGTACGGCGCCGACCAGCAGATCCTGCCCACGGGCGGGTACGAGGTGTGGCGCGCGATGTCGCTGGCGCAGCGCTGGGAGCAACTGGCCCGGGCGTGGCTGCTGATGACCCGCCAGGCGGGCCTGGTCGGGCAGCGGGACGACCGGGACCGGCCGGTCAGCGTGCTCTCGGCCGAGGCGGAGCGGGCCGGCGCGCCGACCGCCCGACGTGCCGTCCTCGGGGTGCTGGCCGACCTGGAGCCGGCCACCGCCCCCACCCCCGACGAGGTGCTCGAGCTGCTCGACTGGCGGGCACCCCGGCGCAGCCGCGACCGGGAGAAGGCGCACCGGGAGGTGCTGGCCGAGGCGGCCCAGCTCGGGGTGACCGGGCTGGGGGCGCTCACCTCGTACGGGCGGCTGCTGCTCGCCGACGTGACCGAGGCCGACGAGCGGGGCGCGGAGGACCCGCTGGGGCTGCGCCCGGGCGCCGACGGCGACGGCGCGCCAACCGCCGTGCGGGCCCTGGACGCCCTGCTGCCCGCCCCCGTCGACCACTTCCTCGTGCAGGCCGACCTGACCGTGGTGGTGCCCGGCCCGCCCGACCCGGCCCTCGCTGCGGAACTGGACATGGTGGCCGAGCACGAGTCGGCGGGCGGGGCCAGCGTGCACCGGGTCACCACGGCGAGCGTGCGTCGGGCCCTGGATGCCGGATACTCGGCCGACGACCTGCACGCCCTGTTCCGCCGCCGGTCCCGCACCCCGGTGCCGCAGGGGCTCACCTACCTCGTGGACGACGTGGCCCGCAGGCACGGCGGGCTGCGGCTGGGCTCGGCCGGCGGGTACGTGCGCAGCGACGACGAGGCGCTGCTGGCCGAGGTGCTGTCGGACCGGCGGCTGGAGGCGCTGGCGTTCCGCCGGCTGGCCCCGACGGTGCTGGTCACCCCGTACCACGTGAACCGGATGCTGACCGCGCTGCGCGACGCCGGGTACGCCCCGGTGCCGGAGGACGCCTCCGGCGCGGCGGTGCTGGCCCGCCCGAAGACCCGGCGCGCCCCCGGCCGGGCGCCGCTGTCCCGCACGCTCGACCCGGTGGCGTCCCCGAAGCTGGCCATGCCCCGCCTGCTCGGGGTGGTGGAGCAGATCCGCCGCGGCGACGCGGCGGCCCGGGCGGCGCGGCGGGCACCGGCGGTGGTACGCGGCGGCGCGGCGCGCACCGGCCCGGTGGCCGCACAGACGCACACGGACGCGTTGGCGGTACTCCAGCAGGCGGTACGCGACAAGGCGCTGGTCTGGGTGGGTTACGTCGACGCGCACGGGGCGACCGCGTCGCGGCTGGTCCGGCCGGTGTCGATCGGCGCGGGCTACCTGCGGGCGGAGGACGAGCGGACGGAGATGCTGCACACGTTCGCCCTGCACCGCATCACTGCCGCGGTCCGGGAAACCTGACCCGCGCCCCCGGTCGACGGGGCGCGGGTCAGCGGCGGTCGCGGCGGAACGTTCCGATCACGGCGATGGCCAGCAGGAGCGCGGAGGCGGCGCCCGCCGACTCGCCGACCGAGGCGACGAAGCCCTGCCGCTGGACGAGCCAGCCGTAGAGGAACCAGGCGACGAGGAGGACGGCGGCGGCGGCGTACCCGAGCAGGGCCGCCGCCGTGACCTCGGCGGGGTGGCCCGGATCGTCCTCGGTGGTCAGGTCGTGGTCGACGCTCATCGCCCACCTCCTGGAGGGGTGAGGGAACAATCCCCGGGGCGCCGGGGCCGGCCTCGGCGTCGAGACCGGCCCCGTCGCCGGGCAGCGTCAGGTGCCGGGGCGGCGGCCGAAGACGATCACTCGGCTGCCGATCTTGCCGAGCTCCCAGGCGCGGCGGGCGTCGGACGGCAGCAGGTTGATGCAGCCGTGCGAGCCGATCGACTTGTTGTGCAGGTAGGTCGTGGTCTGGTGGTAGCCCATGCCCTGGGTGAAGTGCTGCCAGTACGGCAGCCAGACCTCGTACGGGTTGGACCACTCCTTGATGTTCCGGTAATTGATCTTGAACGTGCCGGCGGGAGTGCGGTAGCCCGGCATCCCCGTACGGGTCACCGTCGGCCCCCAGACGACCTTGCCGGAGCGCATCGCCCAGGTGGTCTGCCGGGTGAGGTCGATGCAGAAGGTGGTGGCCGAGCCCGTCCCCGCGTTGCAACGGCTCACGTCGGTGGTGGCCAGCCGCTTCGACACGTCGTACGTGAGGGGACCGGCGCGCCCCTCGGCTGGGCGGATGTCGTACCGCTGCTGGAACTTCTTGATCGTGGCGCAGTCCAGGTCGGACTGGCGGCCGTCCTCCAGGACCGGCCCGAAGTTGAGCTTGGCGAGGTACGTCTCCACCTCGCGCTGGTATTCGCCCTGCGCACAGCTCGTGGCCTGGGACGGCTTCGTCTGCGGCCGCTGTGGCATCGTCCGGGTCGGCCCGGGCTCCGGGACCGGCCTGGTGATCG
This sequence comes from Micromonospora olivasterospora, assembly GCF_007830265.1. Taxonomy (NCBI): domain Bacteria; kingdom Bacillati; phylum Actinomycetota; class Actinomycetes; order Micromonosporales; family Micromonosporaceae; genus Micromonospora; species Micromonospora olivasterospora. The sequence goes on along the minus strand of NZ_VLKE01000001.1, from coordinate 3,201,603 downwards.
TCCGCGGCGGCACCGCCCTGTCGACCGCTTGGACACGCCGATCGGAGCCGGACGAGCCGCCCGCCCCCGTTGCCTGCTCCACCGAGCCGGCCCGGGCCAGCCCCCCTCCGCGGCCACCCGGGTCGGTCTGTGGATCGGGCGTGCACGCACCGGCGCCGACCAGCGTGACCACAGCCAGGCCGACGACCCGGACGGTGAGATTGAAGCGCTTCATGCGGCCTCCCGGGGCGGTCGTCCCCCTGATAGACGCTGGGGATACTGGAATGGTTGCACCCAGTGTCCGAATCTTCTGCCCCTATCCGGCTCCGTGCAAGACTGGATGGTCGGCCCGGGGCTACTCAGGATCCCGACGACCAGGCTCAGGAGAGGACGCTGGCGTGAGCGGTGGACCACTGATCGTGCAGTCGGACAAGACCCTGCTGCTGGAGATCGACCATCCCGACGCGCAGGCGTGCCGCATGGCGATCGCACCGTTCGCCGAGCTGGAGCGCTCCCCCGAGCACGTGCACACGTACCGGCTGACGCCGCTGGGTCTGTGGAACGCCCGCGCCGCCGGGCACGACGCCGAGGGCGTGGTCGACGCCCTGATCAAGTACTCGCGCTACCCCGTGCCGCACGCGCTGCTGGTCGACGTGGCCGAGACGATGGACCGGTACGGCCGGCTCCGGCTCGCCAACGACCCGGTGCACGGCCTGGTCCTGCGCGCCCTGGACCGGGTCGTCCTGATCGAGGTCGCCAAGAGCAAGAAGCTCGCCGGGATGCTCGGTGCGAAAATCGACGACGACACGATCGCGGTGCACCCGTCCGAGCGGGGCAGACTCAAGCAGGCGCTGCTGAAGCTCGGCTGGCCGGCGGAGGACCTGGCCGGGTACGTCGACGGCGAGGCCCACCCCATCGAGCTGGCCGAGCAGGGCAAGGAGGGCCGCGCGGCGTGGACGCTGCGGTCGTACCAGCGGGAGGCCGTCGAATCGTTCTGGGCCGGCGGGTCCGGCGTGATCGTGCTGCCCTGCGGCGCCGGTAAGACGCTGGTCGGCGCGGCGGCGATGGCCGAGGCGAAGGCGACCACCCTGATCCTGGTCACCAACACGGTCGCCGGGCGGCAGTGGAAGCGCGAACTGGTCGCGCGCACGTCGCTGACCGAGGACGAGATCGGCGAGTACTCGGGCGAGCGCAAGGAGATCCGGCCGGTCACCATCGCGACGTACCAGGTGCTCACCTCGCGGCGCGGCGGCGCCTTCACCCACCTGGACCTGTTCTCGGCGCGCGACTGGGGCCTGGTCGTCTACGACGAGGTCCACCTGCTGCCCGCGCCCATCTTCCGGTTCACCGCGGACCTCCAGGCCCGCCGCCGGCTGGGGCTCACGGCGACCCTGGTACGCGAGGACGGCCGGGAGGGCGACGTGTTCAGCCTGATCGGCCCCAAGCGGTACGACGCGCCGTGGAAGGACATCGAGGCGCAGGGCTGGATCGCCCCGGCAGAATGCACCGAGGTACGGGTGACGCTGACCGACGCGGAGCGGATGTCGTACGCGACGGCGGAGTCGGAGGAGCGGTACCGGATGGCGGCGACCGCCCGCACCAAGCTGCCCGTGGTCCGCGCGCTGGTCGACCGGCACCCCGACGACCAGGTGCTCGTCATCGGCGGGTACATCGACCAGTTGCACCAGCTCGGCGAGTACCTGGACGCGCCGATCGTGCAGGGCTCGACGACGAACAAGGAGCGGGAGCGGCTGTTCGACGCGTTCCGGTCGGGCGAGATCCGTACCCTCGTGATCTCCAAGGTCGGCAACTTCTCCATCGACCTGCCCGAGGCGGCGGTGGCGATCCAGGTGTCGGGGACGTTCGGGTCGCGGCAGGAGGAGGCGCAGCGGTTGGGGCGGGTGCTCCGGCCGAAGGCCGATCGGCGGCAGGCGCACTTCTACACGGTGGTGTCCCGGGACACGATCGACACGGAGTACGCGGCGCACCGGCAGCGGTTCCTGGCGGAGCAGGGGTACGCGTACACGATCGTGGACGCCGACGACGTACTGGGGCCGAAGCTGCCGACCGTCGACTGAGGCCGGTCGCCGCCGGTGACCGCCACGTCGGCGATATGGCGGTATCCACGGCGCTCCGATACCGCCATATCGCCGACATGGGGACGCCGCACGTGAGGCGGGCCGACGTCCGCTCCCCCCACACGGCGCGGACGCCGGCCACGCGGCTCGGCCGGCTGCCAGCCCACCGCGTCACGGGCGTGCACCGGCGTCAGCGACTCAACCCGGTCGGCGCTGTGCGGCCTCCGCAACGAAGACGCCGCGCCCCGGGCGGCCGACCAGCACACCCTGCTCCCGCAGGGTCGCCACGGCGCGGTGGATCGTCGCAGGCGAGACGTTGTAGTGATCAGAGAGCTGTTTGGTGGACGGGATCTGTGACCCGGGCTGGAACTCGCCCACCTCGATCCGCCTCAGCAGATCCTGGATCAACTCGGTCATAGTCGGCGGAATCGGCACGCGAGGGCCCCTTGCAGTCGGTTGGCTCTCCCAGTATCGAGCACCAGGTGAAGGAGCGGCAATAACTGCAAGGGAAGCAGCAGGCAACACTCCAGCTAGATTCGATAGGTAAGCGAGCGTTGACAGAGGTTAGAGGGGTTCGGTAGCGTCGCTGTCGGTGATGCGGTGCCGCTGCGGTCGGTTGGCGCCTCTCGTACCGGTCTCGCATCGCCGACGAGACCTCACTCTCCGCGCTCCCCGGCGCGGCCCTGCTGCCGTACCGATCATGGGCGTCCGGTTCTGGGACCAGGCCACTGCCAGGGCTGCCCGGGCCGTTGGACGACCCGGCCTCGACCCCGCCGAGATCCGATCATTCCTGCACGAGGTAGCCGACGAACTCGCCGTCGCGCAGAAGGCCCTCGTCGCGGTGCAGGAGGAGAACGTACGCATCAAGAACGCCCTGCGCACCTGGCAGAGCGCCCAGGCGGCCAACCGCCAGTACCGATGACCGACCGCTGGATCATCCACCTGCCCATCACCGCACCCGACCTGCTCCGGGCACGGGTCTTCGCCCGCACCGCCGCCCGGGTGCTGGCCCGACTCAGCGCCCGCGTCGAGCCGGGTGGGGTGACCGTGTCGGCCGAGGACGAGCAGCACGTACGCCACTGGGTCTTCTGCGACCGGCTGCTACCCGGCGGCGGCCGGTGCGCCCTGCCGGTCGACCACAGTCTGCCCTGCTCACGACGGCTCAACCGCCGCTGAAGAGGCGTGGTCGTGCGGGCAGGTGAGCCACTCGGGCCGTGGGACGGCGGCTGCTGGCCGGGACGCCGGGCGGAGAACCGGCCCGCCACGCGAGGCGACTGCGCCGATGGTCAGGAGACTGCGGTCTTTACCAGCTCGATGACCTTCTGCTCCACGGCGGGGCTCCACTTCTGGATCGCGTACGACACCGGCCACACGTCTCCGTCGTCAAGTTTGGCCGCGTCCTGGAACTCCAGCGTCGAGTAGCGGGTGTTGAACTTGCCCGAGTTCTTGAAGGCGACAAGGACCTTGCCGTCCGGGTTCGTGTAGGCGGGCATCCCGTACCAGGTCTTCGGCAACAGCTCCGGAGCGGTGGCGGTCACCGCCACATGCACGCGCTCGGCGAGCGCACGATCCTCTGGCGCCATCTTCGCGATGCTGTCGAGGACCGCCTGCAGCCCGTCGGCCTTCTTGGCGCCCTGCTTGCCCTCGGCGCGCAGCTCGGCGGCGCGCTCCTTCATCGCGGCGCGCTCCTCGGCGCTGAAGCCGTCGGACTCGGTCTGGGAGTTCTTCGCGGGCATTTCCGGACTGCCTTTCGACGCTCAAGGCTCGGCGAGATGCCGGCCGTCTCAAGCAAGGCTAGGGCCGACGACACCCAATGGCTTCTCGATTCCTGATCGGATGGGGCCAGCCGATCGCCGGGCTCTGCCGCTGACTCGCCAGGGCCGCGATCACGGCGGCCCCAGCCGGATCGGCCATCGTCGCCCCCTAGCGTGACAGTCGGCGGCGCAGGTAGCGGGCGCGGCGGCCGGCGTCGCGGAACCCGAGCCGCCGGTACAGCGCGGCGGCCGGGTTGTTGTCGTTGACGCAGAGCCACGCGTCCCCGACCTTTTCCCCAGCCAGCGAGCGCAGCGCGCTCGCCACCAGGTACGCCCCGACCCGCCGGCCCCGCCAGCCCGGCACGACGCCCACCTGGTCGATCCAGTTGTCGATGACGTTGAGGAAGCCGACCGCCGCGCCGTCGGGGCCGCGCGCGATCATCGACAGCTCCGGCCGGTACTCGTCGTCGTCCCGCAGCTCACCCAGCCATTCTTCGGCGGTGGGCGCGGCGAAGCCGGGCCGGTCGGCGAACGACGCACTGTACGTCCCGAACAGCTCCGACCCATTTTTCCAGCTCACCGGCTCAGTGCTTACGCCCTCGGGCCGGGCGACCGCCGGAAGATCGGTCAGGTCGTGCCGCAGCACCCATTCGGCGAACGTCCGCTCAAAGCCGCGCGCCGCGAACAGCGTCTCCGCGCCCGGGCTCCAGGACTCGGTGGTCAGCAGCAGGTCCGCGTCCCCGGCCTGCTCGCCGGCCCAGTCGAGCAGCCTGCCGCCGAGGCCCCGCCCCCGCCAGGCCGGATGCACCAGGCCGGTGCTGGTGGCCGGGTCCCGGCCGGTCCCGACGCTCACGGCCGCGACCAGGCCGCCGTCGTGCCAGACCCCGAGGGTACGTCCCTGCAACAGCCGCGCCCGCACCAACGGCGTACGCCCGAACAGCGGCAACCCGCCGTCGGCGCCGAGGCACGCCTGAGCCAGCTCCCCCAACGCCCCGAGTTCCCCCTCGCCCAGCTTCTCCCAGGTAAGCGCGCCCGCACCCGGCCCGATCCCCTCCACCACGCCTCCCCCTGTCCTTGCGCTCCGTCTCCGGGCTCACCGGGCCTGGGCGTCGACGGGGGCCAGGCAGGTCAGTGGGGCCGGTGGCGCGAGAGCAAGTAGGCAGGCCGGGGCGGGGCGGCGTCAAGCGCATTCCGGCCCGGTCGGCCGGCGTCAGAGGACGCGGATGGGGTGTTCGGCGGCGATGCGGGCGTCCCGTCGGGCCGGGTCGAGGTTGGCGCAGACGACCACGGACGCGCCGACGGAGAGCGGGGCCAGCAGCCACTTCAGCGGCTGCTCGTGCTCGGCCGCGTCGACCAGGAGCCGATCGCCGGCCCGCAGGTCGAGCTGCTGCGCGACCTCCGCCGCCACCCGCCCGTACTCGCCGATGCTGGTGCCGTCCGGGGTGGCCGCATCCGACGGGCGGACGGCGGCGTGGTCGGGCGGGGTGTCGGTGTGTCGCAGCACCTCGTTGGACCAGTCGAGCCAGCCCACGGGTACGTCGGCCAGCGGCCCGGCCCCGGCGCCGACGAGGTACCGGTGCACCCCGTCGGGCACGTCCTCCAGCCAGTCGTCGAGGCGTTCCGGGGTCACGAACACCGCGTCGTACGGCTGGTCGCCGCCCGGTTCCAGAACCGGCAGCCCGGCGGTGGCCCGGGGCCGGAACGACACCGCCATGCCCACCGACCAGGCGCCGAGCAGCACCGCGGCGGTACGCCAGTGCGGCGGCAGCAGCACCGCGACCCGGCTGCCCGGCCCGAGCCCGCAGCCGTCCCGGAGCAGGCCAGCCGTACGCGCCGCCCAGTCGCCGAGCTGGCCCGCGGTCAGCTCGACCCGCTCACCGGTCGCGTCGTCGAGATACGTCAGCAGCGGCGGCTCGCCCTCGGTGGGCGCGACCTGCGCGGCGACGGTGGGCAGTCCGGCCATCAGGGCTCTCCTCACTCCGAATCGCCCCACCCTATCGACCGCCTGCGCTGCGCCACGGTCGCCCGCAGCGCAATCTTGGACAGTTTCCGTTCGCACCGATCGACAACTGTCCAAGATCGCGTGGCCGGTGCATCGCGCGCACGGTGCGGCATGGTGCGGCATGGTGCGGCATCAAGGCACGGTGCGGCATGGTGCGGCATGGTGCGGCACGGTGCGGCATCTACAGCGGGAGCTGCGGGCCGCCGTCTAGCAGCGGGGCCAGCAGGTCGCCATGCTTCTCCACCCGCTTCAGGGCCTCCCCCGCCGTGTACGGCTTCGTCGCCGGGCGCTTGCCGGCGGCACCGGCCGAGACCTCGTCCCAGGTCAGCGGGGTGGAGACCGACGGCACGGACTGGGCGCGCAGCGAATACGGCGCCACGGTCGTCTTCGCCGCGTTGTTCTGACTCCAGTCGATGAAGATTTTTCCGGGGCGCAGGTTCTTCGCCATCTTCGACACGACGAGCTTCGGGTGCGCCTTCTCCAGTTCCTGGGCGATCCGCCGGGCGTACGCGGACACGTCGTCCGAGGACTGTGTCCCGGCGACCGGGCAGCAGAGCTGCATGCCCTTCTTTCCCGACGTCTTCGGGTAGCTGTCGATCCCGTCGGAGGCCAGCCGGTCGCGCATCAGCAGGGCCACCCGGCAGCACTCCCGCAGCCCCGCCGGGGCGCCCGGGTCCAGGTCGACGACCATCATGTCCGGATGCTCGCCGATCTTCCACTGCGGCGTGTGCAGCTCCAGGGCGGCGAGGTTGGCCAGCCAGACCAGGGTGGGCAGGTCCCCGGCGACGACGTAGTCGACCGTCTCCCGGCCCTTGCTCGATCCCGGCGCGGGCAGCGTCTCCGTACGCACCCAGTCGGGCGTGGCGGCCGGGGCGTTCTTCTCGAAGAACGACTTCTCCGCCACCCCGTTCGGGTACCGGATCCGGGTCAACGGCCGTTCGGCCAGGTGCGGCAGCAGCACCGGGGCGATCCGCGTGTAGTAGTCGATGACCTCGCCCTTGGTGAAGCCCGCCTCCGGGTAGAGCACCTTGTCGAGGTTGGACAGCTCCAGCGCGCGGCCCTCGACGGTCACCCGCAGCCGCTCAGCCTGCATCGTCGACCTCCTCGGGCGGCTTGTCGGGGCGCAGCCGCAGCAGCCGGGGGAAGCGCAGCCGGCCGTCGGGGGTGCGCTGGCCGTACTTCACCTCCACCACCACCGTAGGTGCTACCCAGATGGCCCCCCGGGCATCCTCGCGCGGCACGTCCGCGGCGAACGGGGACGCGCCCGAGCGCAGCGGCTCCAGCTCGCGCAGCAGCTCGCGCTCGATGGCCGCGCCGATGCCGCCGCCGACCCGGCCCCGGTAGGTGAGCCGGCCGTCCGGGCGGGGCACGCCGACCAGCAGGCCGCCGATCCTGCGCGCGCCGGGCCGCCAGCCGCCGACGACGAAGTCGCCGGTCACCTCCAGCTTGACCTTGACCCAGTCGGGGGAGCGCACGCCGGGCCGGTAGAGCGAGCCGAGCCGCTTGGCCATCACCCCCTCCAGGCCGTTCTCGCCGGCCGCCTCGTAGGTGGCCGGGCCGTCCGGGAAGGCCGGGGGCACGGCCCACCGCGCCCCGCCGAGGCCGAGCCCCTCCAGGGCCGCGCGCCGCTCCCGGTACGGGCGGCCCGTCAGGTCCTCGCCGCCGAGCCGGAGCAGGTCGAAGATCATGTACGTCACGGGAGTGCTGGCCGCCAGCCGGGCCGCCTTCGCCGGGTCCCGGACGTGCATCCGCTCGGCCAGCGCGGTGAACGAGGGCTGCCCGGTGGCGCTGAGCGAGACCACCTCGCCGTCGAGCAGCGCGTCGCCGACCTGCTCGGCCAGAGTGATCAATTCGGGGTACGCGACGGTGATCTGCACGCCCGAGCGCGCGTACAGGTGTTGGCGGCGGCCGACGATGTCGGCCAACGCGCGGACGCCGTCCCACTTGAACTCGTACGCCCAGTCGGCGCCGGCGGGCAGCGGGCCGGTCATCGCAAGCATCGGCTTCAGCGGCGCGCCGGGCACGTTTTGACTGTAGTTGCCGCTGGAAGCGCTCGCGTCGGCTTCGATCCTTTGCGATCCTGGGCTGTACCGGTGAGAGGAGCGGGGCATGCGGGCGATCTGGAAGGGGGCCGTCTCGTTCGGGCTGGTCTCGATCGCGGTGAAGCTCTACTCCGCCACGGAGGAGAAGGACATCCGCTTCCACCAGGTGCACCGGGACGACGGCGGCCGGATCCGCTACAAGCGCACCTGCCAGGTCTGCGGCGAGGAGGTCAGCTACGACGACATCGCCAAGGGGTACGACATCGGCGGCGGCGAGATGGTCATCCTCACCGACGAGGACTTCGCCGAGCTGCCGCTGACCACCTCGCACGCGATCGACGTGCTGGAGTTCGTCCCGGCCGAGCAGGTCGACCCGATCCTCTACAACAAGGCGTACTTCCTGGAGCCGGAGGGCGCGGCGACCAAGCCGTACGTGCTGCTGCGCGACGCGCTCGCCGACTCGGAGCGGGTGGCGATCGTCAAGGTGGCGCTGCGCCAGCGGGAGCAGCTGGCCACCCTGCGCGTACGCGAGGGCGTGCTGCTGCTCAACACGATGCTCTGGCCGGACGAGGTGCGTACCCCGGACTTCGGCTTCCTGGACGAGGACCTGAAGATCCGCCCCCCGGAGCTGGCGATGGCCAGCTCGCTGATCGACTCGATGGCCGGCGAGTTCGCCCCGGACGCGTTCACCGACGACTACCGGGCCGCGTTGCAGGAGGTCATCGACGCGAAGGTGGAGGGCCGGGAGGTCGTCCAGCCGGAGGAGGTCGAGGAGGCCCCGGCCGCGGCGGTGGACCTGATGGCGGCGCTGAAGGCGTCCGTCGAGCGGGCCCGGGCTGCCCGGGGCGAGGAGCCGGAGCGCGGCGGCGGCGAGCCGACCCCGATCACCTCGGCGCGGTCGGCGCAGAAGGCGGCCAAGGCGCCGGCGAAGAAGGCCGCCCCGAAGAAGGCGGCGGCCAAGAAGGCCGCGGGCGCGGGCGCGAAGAAGGCCGCCCCGAAGAAGGCCGCGGAGAAGGCGGCGCCGGAGAAGAAGGCCGCGAAGAAGGCCGCCCCGAAGAAGGCGGCCCGCAAGACGGCCTGAGCGCCGTGGCTGGGTCGGCGCCCGGGCCGAGTAACTGGCCCCCTCCCACCGCCGTACGCCGGGAAGGGGCCTGTCACCTCAGCCCTGGTTGAGCTTCTGCGTGGGGGTGATCCGGACGATCACCCGCTCCTCGCCGGGCTTGCGGAACGGGTAGGTGTCCTGCCCGAGGTACTTCCTCGCCAGCTTGTCGATGTGCTCGTCGGCGCCCTCTTCGACCAGCTCGGCGGTGCCCTTGACCCACAGGGCGCGGAAGTCGTTCGCCTTGTCGACGATCGAGATCCCGACGGCCGGGTTGCGCCGGATGTTCTCGTACTTGCGCCGCCCCTTGGCGGTGTTGAACACGATGTGCTCCCCGTCGGCGTCGATCCAGACGGGCGTGACGTGCGGGGTCCCGTCGGGCTCGACGGTCGCGACGTGGGCGAGCTGGGGCTCGGCCAGGAGGGCCAGGTCTACTTCGGTGAGGATCGCCATGGTCGAGAAACTACTCGTATCGGGACCGGCGGACCGGAAACACGGCGCATCGGGGCACAAATGGAAGGCGGTCGAGGGGGACACCCGGAGCGGCGCTGCGGGTACCGTGTGCGCTGGCCTCGGCAGCGGCCGCCGGGCCCCACCTCTTGACAGGGAGTCGACGTGAGCGAGCGTGTGCAGAACCGGTCGGCGGGCCAGGGACCGGGCGGCAAGGCGGAGCGGCGGCTGGCCGCCCAGCTGGCGGCGAAGAAGGCCGCCGAGGCGAGGCGCCGCCGGCAGTCGATCCTGGGCGCGGTCGCCGGCGTCGCCGTCGTCGGTGTGCTGATCGGGGTCTTCGTCGTGGTGAACAACGGCAAGGACGACAAGGACCAGACGGCCTCCGCGCCGTCGGCCAGCGCCAGCGCTCCGGCCGCCGACCCGACCGCCCCGCCCGCCCCGAAGCTTCCCGAGGGGGCGGACCCGGCGCTCGGCACCAGGCCCGCGGTCGCGGCGGGCAAGGGCGAGCTGAAGAAGCTCACCGTGACGACGCTCATCAAGGGCAAGGGCCCGGCGGTGAAGTCCGGCCAGCAGATCACCACCAACTACGTGGGCGTGTACTACAAGGACGGCAAGGAGTTCGACTCCTCCTGGAACCAGGGCGAGCCGGCCACCTTCGGGATCGGGACGGGTCAGGTCATCAAGGGCTGGGACCAGGGCCTGGTCGGGGTGACCGTGGGTAGCCGGGTGCAGCTCGACATCCCCGCCGAGCTGGCGTTCGCCAACCTCGACGGCCCTCAGGGCCCGCTGCGGTTCGTCGTCGACGTGCTGGCGGCGCGGTAGTACCGCGGTGCGCTGGTTCACAGGAGTCTTCCTCCCCCTGCGCACCACCAGTAGGTTCGGGGTCACCGTGGGCTGGTGCCCCCGCCCCATGGTGACCCGACCGACGGGGAGGTGCACGTGGCGGCGCAGGACGACCCCGGGCTCGCCCGGCTGATGTGGAGGCACTTCGAGCCGGTCCACGCGGTCACCTACTTCCACCCACGCGCCCGCGCCGCGTACGAGGCGGTTGGTCTGCGCGGCTACTGGCGGGGCTACTTCGCCGGCCGGGCCGCCCCGCTCGGCGCCGTCGAGGCGGCCCCGGTGGTCGCGGCGTTCTTCGGCTTCGCCCCGTCGATGGTGGCCCGGGCGCTGCCGTCGGTGTGGCGGCTGGCCACCCCTCAGGAGGCGCTGCGCGCCCGGCTCACGGGGGCGGTGCAGGCGCTGGCCGAGCTGACGTACGAGCTGCCGGAGGGACACCTCGCGGAGGCCGCCGACCTGCTGGAGGAGGCGGCCGGCGCGGTGCAGACCGCCGGCCGGGTGCTGGGTGCCGCGAACGCGGCCCTGCCGGCCGCCGCGTACCCGCTGGCCCGGCTCTGGCAGGCCGCCACCACGCTGCGCGAGCACCGGGGCGACGGGCACGTCGCGGCGCTGGTCACCACGGGGCTGGATCCGGTCGAGGTGCTGGCCTGGCGGTGCCGGGTCGACCAGTCGCGCGAGTTCCACCGGATGGCCCGGGGCTGGACGGACGAGGAGTGGGCCGCCGCCGAGGAGCGGCTGGTCGAGAAGGGCTGGCTGACCGCCGAGCGGGCGCCGACCGGCCACGGCACCGAGGCGTTCCGGGCGGCCGAGGAGGCCACGGACCGGGCCGCCCTCGGCCCGTGGCGGGGGCTGGGCGCGGAGCGTACGGCGCGGCTGCGCGAGCTGCTCGAGCCGCTCGCCGCGCGGTGCCGCGCCGTCATCCCGCCGCAGAGCCCGATCGGCCTGCTGGCGCCCGGGCCGGACGCCGACGGCAGCCCGCCCGCCGCCCGCTGAGCCCGCACGGGCGATGAGCAGGCCCGGGTCACGGGCCTGCTCATCGTTCCGGCTCGGCGCGGGTGCGCAGCGGTGGTCACCACCGCGCCCCGGTCAGGTCAGGAAGTAGGAGTTGGTGGTCGAGCTGTTGTACGGCGAGTAGTTCCAGTAGTGGTACACCTGGCCGAGCTGACCCCACTTGGACCGGACGTAGTTGCTGGTGCCCACCCAGATACCCGAGTGGTCGTCGCTGGCGTAGGACAGCTTCATGTTGGCGAACCAGATGTACGGCACCTGCCACCTCGTGTAGCTGCCGTCCTGCCAGTACCTGTCGTCGCCGGGGGTGTTCATCCAGCGGTCGTTCGCCGTGGACGTGCTGTACCAGGCGTACGAGTGGCAGTTGTACTTGCGCGTGGAGCCCCGCTCGAGCGTCGCCGACGGGTAGTTGTTGTACACGTAGTTGTTGTTGGCCGTGATCTGGGCGCTGGTCAGTTCGGTGGTCATCGTGGTGACCGAGACCGCGCTGCCCCTCGGGGTGTAGACCGTGCTGGCGTAGTCCTGCGTGCCGAACCCGTCGGTCACCTCGTGGCGGACGAGCGGTTGGGTCATGTGCTGGCGCACGGCGTTCAGGGTGGCGGTCGTCGCGCCGGGGGCGAGCTGGATGCCCTCCCGCAGCAGCTGGGACTGCTTCCAGTCCCAGCCCTCCCGCTCGGCGAGCGCCCGGCCGAGCACGACGGCGGTGGGCTCCAGCCCCGCTTCGCCGTACACCGCGGCGTGGCTCTGCTTGACGGCGAACTTCTCCTGCCCGACGCGCATCAGCGATTCGAGTTGACCCGCCGTCATGGCGCCGAGAACCTGGGGCTGCGCGAGCACGCTCTCCAGCTTCCAGGCGTCGAGCGTCCGGTTACCGGCCTGCAGTTCGGTGTCCGTCGACGGGATGCGAACGTCCAGCTTCTGGTAGCGGTCGAGCAGCACCGCGGGCGCGTCCGGGCGGCGCAGCAGCTCGCGGAGCCCGGTGAATCGGGAGGCCACGACCTCGAGACCGTGCTGGACGTTGTTGAATGCCAGCGCGTCGGGCAGCAGCGGATAGTCCAGTACCGCCGTGGTGAGCTGCTCGGTGCTCATTTTCGCGATGGTCGCACGCGGGATCTGTACGGCGTCCACCATCGCGTCGTGCGTGGCAAGCTTGCTCCACTCAGGTGTGCCGCCCTTGATGGCGTAGTGGAATGACGTAGCCGCCGCGCCTGCCGGTTGCGCGGGCACGAGCCCGACGGCCACCACCGCGGCGACGACGGAGAACATTGCCCTTCTTGTCACCCGACTGGGTTTGCCCATTTTTCGTCCTTTCGGCCCATCGCGGGCTCAATCGATCTAGTTGAATCTATCACTAGATCATCACTCTCCGTGGTTGGCGACGGATTTCGGACACTCGCCCGGCCGGCACCCGACAGCCACGACCGGCAACGCCAGGGCCCTCCCCGGCGCCTCCGACGGCGGCCGGCCGACCCCGGAGGTCGTCGCCGGGCTCGGCTGATCCGCCGCAACCGTGCCTACCGGGGTCGGAATGATCCCGTACCGTCCGGGTAGCGGGGACGCGGGCGCGCGGCCCGGGCGTCGAGGCTGAGGAGGCGGCGATGAAGGCGATCGTGTACGAGACCAACGGCGACCCCTCGGTGCTCCAGCTCGTGGACCGGCCGGTGCCCGAGCCCGGGCCCGGCGAGGTCCTGGTGCGGGTGGCCGTCTCCGGGGTGAACCCGACCGACTGGAAGGCCCGCCGGCAGTGGCCGCTGTCGGCCGGCTGGCAGATCCCCGGCCAGGACGGCGCCGGGGTCGTGGAGGCGGTCGGCGAGGGCGTGGACCAGGGGCTGGTCGGCGAGCGGGTGTGGCTCTGGGAGGCGGCCTGGCAGCGGCCCTGGGGCACGGCCGCCGAGTACACGGTGGTGCCCGTCCGGCAGGCGGTGCCGCTCGGTGACGCCTCCTTCGACCTGGGTGCGTGCCTCGGCATCCCGTTCCTGACCGCGCACCGCTGCCTGACCGCCGGCGAGTTCATGCCGGACAAGCTGCACGCGGGCGCGCTCGCCGACCACACGGTGCTGGTGCAGGGCGGGGCGGGCGCGGTCGGCAACGCGGCGATCCAGCTCGCCCGCTGGGCCGACGCCTGCGTGATCACCACGGTGAGCAGCCCGGAGAAGGCGAACCTGGCGGCGGCGGCCGGCGCGTCCCACGTGATCAACTACCGGGAGCAGGACGTCGTCGAGGAGGTCCGCAAGATCGCGCCCGACGGGGTACACACCGTGGTCGAGGTCTCCCCGGCGCGCAACGCGGCGGTCGACGTGCAGGTGCTGCGCCCGGGCGGGGCGGTCTGCGCGTACGCCGACGACGGCGGGGGCGAGGTGACCCTGCCGGTCCGCGCGCTGATGGTGCCGAACGCCCGCTGGCAGTTCGTGCTGATCTACACGGCTCCGACGGCCGCCAAGGCGCAGGGGGTGCTGGACGTCGCGGCGGCGGCGGCCCAGGGCGGGATCCGGGTCGGCGAGGAAGCGGGCCTGCCGCTGCACCACTACTCGCTGGCCTCGGCAGGGGCCGCACACGAGGCGGTGGAGACCTCGACGGTCGGGAAGGTGCTGGTCAGCGCCACCGAGTGAGACCTGTTCACCAGCTGTTTTCCCCGACGGCGGGACAGAGCCGAACAAGTTTCGCAACAATGGTCTTGCGGGACGATCCCGCAGGAGTGGGCGGCCCCGGCGCGGTGCGAACGCCGGGGCCGCCCCTGGGGAGGGAGGTTCAGGAGTATCCCCCTGCCCAATCAGGCGACGAACGGCCTGACGTCGTTACGGCGCTGTCAGCTCCCGGACAGGCAGGCCGCCTTCGGCGTACCGGGAGCGGAGCACCTTCTTGTCGAACTTGCCGACGCTGGTCTTCGGGACCGCGTCGACGAACGCCCACCGCTCGGGCAGCTGCCAGTGCGCCACCGACTTCGCGAGGAACTCGCGCAGCTCCTCGGGCGGGTCCGGGCCGTCGTCCCCGACGTACCGGGCGGTGACCCACGGGCCGCGGACCTCCAGCTCGCCGACGGAGGCCCCGTCGGCGGGCAGCGGTTCACCCGACGGGCCGACGATGCGCGCCGCGACCCCGGCGGGAATCCGGCCCTGGGTGTACCGGTAGCGCCAGGCGTCCTCGCCGGTCGCGCCGGCCGGCGGCCGGGCGACCGAGCCGAGCGGGGACATCTCGGTCATCCCCCAGGCGTGGACGATCTCGATGCCGTGCCGCTCGTGGAACGCGTGCATCAGCGCCGGTGGGCAGGCCGAGCCGCCGACGATCACCTCCCTGAGCGAGGCGGTGTCCACGTCGCGGCCGTCCAGGTAGCCGAGCAGGTCGGTCCAGATGGTCGGCACCGCGCCGGCCAGCGTGGGCCGCTCGGCGGCGATCATCTCGGCGATCGGGGCGGCCTGGAGGAACCGGTCCGGCATGATCACCGACGCGCCGGAGACGAACGCCGCGTACGGCAGCCCCCACGACATGGCGTGGAACATCGGCACGATGACCAGCTCGCGGGTGGTCGGGCCGAGGCCGAACGACTCCGGCAGGCAGACCTGGAGCGAGTGCAGGTAGATGGACCGGTGCGAGTAGGCGACCCCCTTGGGGTTGCCCGTGGTCCCGGAGGTGTAGCAGAGGGCTGCCGGACGCTGGTCATCTGGCCGATCGACTTCGCCAGCAGCGGGATGAGCGTCGTGTCGACCAGCACCACCCGGTCCTCGGCGTGGTTGGCGATGTAGGCCACCTGGTCGGGGAAGAGCCGGATGTTGAGCGTGTGCAGCACCGCGCCCATGCTCGGCACGGCGAAGTATGCCACCAGGTGTTCTGCGTTGTTCCACATGAAGGTGCCGACCCGCTCGTCGCCGGTGACCCCGCACTCGTCGCGCAGCGCGTGGGCCAGCCGGGCGGCGACCCGCCCCACCTCGGCGTACGACATGCGACGGGGCTCGCCGCCGGTCCAGGTGACCACCTCGGCGTCGTGGTGCACGGTGGCGCCGTGTTCGAGGATCCGGGCGACCTGGATCGGGGCGTCCATCATCGTGCTACGCATGGGTAACAAGCTAGTGTCGCCGGTCACACGTTGGGAACCCCCGTAAATTGTCCGGGTGAGCATCTCGTGGGCCGATTCGTACGTGGGTCAGCTGCGCGCCCTGGCCGGTGACCGCACATTGATGTTCGTCGGCGCCCGCGCCGTGGTCCGCGACAACGCGGGACGGGTGCTGCTGATCCGGCGCTCGGACAACGGGCAGTGGGCGATGCCGGCCGGCGCGATGGAGCTTGGCGAGTCGATCGCCGACTGCGCCGTGCGCGAGGTGCGCGAGGAGACCGGGCTGCGAGCTCTGCGGGTCGGGGCGTTCGCCCTCTACACCGGCCCGGACCGGATCAACACCAACATGTACGGCCACACGTACCAGGTCTTCACCGTCGCCTTCCGGGTGGAGGACTGGGACGGGGACGTGGCCCGGGTCACCGACGAGACCACCGACGCCGGCTTCTTCCCCCGCGACCGACTCCCCGCCCCGCTGTCGGCCTCGATCACCGAGACGCTGGCCGACCTGGACGTCTTCGAGCAGACCAACCGGCTGATCCTCAAGTAGGCCGGGCGCCCGGTGCCGGCCCGCCGCACGCCACGCGCGGGCGGGCCGGCGCGGCCGGGTGACCTCCCCCGTTCGCCGGCGCCCGGCCGGGAGCCGGCGGGCTTCCGGCTCCCCCCGTACAGGCGGCGATTCCCCCGATTCCGTTACCTGATCGATCCGCTCCGTCACAACATGGTCTGACTCTTGGCCTGCATGTCGGCGGCAGCCTCGTCCTTCGACTCCTTCGTGAGCGGCTTGCCGCCCGGCGCGGGGGCCTTTCCGCCCAGCGGGTCGGCCCCGCCCGTGGCGCCCTGCGGCCCGGCCCCGCGCAGCTTCTCGTTCGGCAGCGCCAGGGTGACCAGCACTGCCACGATGGCGACCAGCCCGGCGGTGAGGAAGACCAGGTGCAGCGAGTCGACGAACGCGGCCTGGACGGCGGCGCGCACCGGGCCGGGCAGGGCCAGGATCGTCGACGGCTCGTTGATCGAGATGTTCGTCCCGCCACGGGCCGCCACCGCGGCCCGCTGGTCGGGCGGGAGCTGGGCGATCGCGCCCGGCAGCCGGTCGGCGAGCTGGCCGGTGAGCTGCGACGACAGCACCGCGCCGAGGATCGCCACCCCGAACGACCCGCCCAGCGACCGGAAGAACGTGGCCGAGGAGGTGGCCGCGCCGAGGTCCCGGAGGGCCACCCCGTTCTGCACGGCGAGGATCAGCGACTGCATGCACAGGCCCAGTCCGACGCCGATCACCACCATGTAGCCGAACGCCAGCCACAGCGAGGTGTCCACGGCCAGGCGGGTGAACAGCAGCATGCCGGCGACCAGCACGACCGTGCCCGCCACCGGGCACCACTTGTACCGGCCGATCCGGCTCATCGCCTGGCCGGTGAGGATCGAGGTGACGATGATGCCGGCCATCATCGGCAGCATCAGCAGGCCGCTGCGGGTCGGCGAGGAGCCCTTGACGATCTGCAAATACAGCGGGATGAAGATGATCGACCCGAACATCACCAGGCCGAGCACGAAGCCGGCGGCGTTGGCCAGCGCGAACGTCGCGCCGCGGAACAGCCGCAGCGGCAGGATCGGCTCGGCGACCCGGGACTCCTGGAGCAGGAAGAGCGCGGCCAGCACCGCCCCCGCCGCGAACAGCCCGATGATGACGCCGGAGCGCCAGGCGTACGAGGTGCCGCCCCAGCTCAGCGCGAGCAGCAGGCAGCTCACCCCGGCGACCAGCAGGCCCGCCCCGATCCAGTCGATCGTGTGCTCCCGGCGCTGGAACGGGACCAGCCGCATGACGTGGTAGCAGACGACGATGGCGAGGATCGCCAGCGGCACGTTGATGTAGAAGATCCACCGCCAGTTCGTCTCGGCGAAGTAGCCGCCGACCAGGGGCCCGGCCACCGAGGAGAGGCCGAAGACCGCCCCGAACAGCCCCTGGTACCGGCCGCGCTCCCGGGGCGACACGACGTCCGAGATGATCGTGAACGCGAGCGTCATCAGGCCGCCGGCGCCGAGCCCCTGCACGCCCCGGGTGAGGATGAGCTGGGTCATGTTCTGCGACAGCCCGGCCAGCAGCGAGCCGAGCAGGAACGTCCCGATGGAGAAGAGGAAGACCGGGCGGCGGCCGTACAGGTCGGCCATCTTGCCGTACAGCGGGGTCGAGGCCGTGGAGGCGAGCAGGTACGCGGTGACCACCCACGAGTAGTGGTTGATTCCGCCCAACTGGCCGACGATGGTGGGCAACGCCGTACCGACGATGGTCTGGTCCAGCGCGGCCAGCAGCATGCCGGTCATCAGGCCGAACATGAGCAGTCGGAGCTGGCGGGCGGTCAGCACGGGTCGACTCTGGGCTTCGGCGGTCACCCCGCGTTCTTTCCCTTCTGGCGCGGAACATGCCCGCCCGCCGTCGCCCGGTGACGCCGGTGACTCCGGCGCGGGAAAACCGAAAACCCCTCGACAGCGCCCTGTCGTCCCGCCACCATCCGCTCGTGAGACTGCTCCGCCGGCTGGCGCTGGACGTCACGCCGTTACGCACGTCCCGGGACTTCCGGCTGGTCTTCTCGGCGGCCGGCGTGTCCGGGTTCGGGTCGTTCATCACGTACGTGACCGTGCCATACCAGGTGTACGAGCTCACCCGCGATCCGCTGCTCGTCGGCCTGCTCGGCGTCTGCGAGCTCGTACCCCTGCTCGTCATGGCCTTCGTCGGCGGCGCCCTCGCCGACTACCTGGACCGGCGGCTGCTGGTGCTCGGCGGCGAGATCGGGTTCACGCTGCTCTGCGCGGCCCTGCTGGTCAACTCGCTCGGGTCGAGCCCGCAGCTGTGGCTGCTCTACCTGGTGGCCGCGCTGACGGCCGCGCTGGACGGGTTGCAGCGCCCGGCCCTGGAGGGGCTGACGCCGCGCGTCGTCGCGCCCGACGAGATCCCGGCGGCGAGCGCCCTGAACTCGCTGCGGATGCAGGTGGCGCAGCTCGGCGGCCCCGCGGTCGCCGGGCTGCTGATCGCCTCGGTGGACCTGGCCTGGGTGTACGCCATCGACCTGGCCACGTTCGCGTTCTCGCTGGCCTGCCTGGCGCTGGTGCGGGCGGTGCCGCCGCCCCCGGCCGCCGACCGCCCGTCGCTGCGGTCGGTGCTGACCGGCCTGCGGTACGCCCGCAGCCGCCCCGAACTGCTCGGCACGTACCTGGTCGACATCAACGCCATGTTCTTCGGCATGCCGCAGGCGCTGTACCCGTTCATGGCGGCCAGGCTGGGCGGGCCGGCGGTGCTCGGGCTGCTCTACGCCGCTCCGGCGGTCGGCTCGCTGGTCGCGACCCTCGGCTCCGGCTGGACCTCCCGGGTGCACCGGCACGGCCTGATGGTGGTGCTCGCGGCCGGCGCCTGGGGCCTGGCGATCGTCGGCTTCGGCCTGGTCGGCTCGCTGTGGCTGGCCCTGTTCTTCCTGGCGCTGGCCGGCGCGGCGGACATGGTCTCCGGCCTGTTCCGCATGATCATCTGGAACCAGACGATCCCCGACCACCTGCGCGGCCGGCTCGCCGGCATCGAGATGCTGTCGTACTCGACCGGGCCGCTGCTCGGCCAGCTCCGCTCCGGCCTGGTGGCCCGTACGCCGCTCGGTGTCGGCGGGTCGATCGTCTCCGGCGGGGTCCTGTGCGTGCTCGGCACGGCGGCGTTGGCCGCCGCGCTGCCGTCGTTCCTCCGCTACGACGGCCGCGACGGCCTGGCCCGCAAGCAGGCCGAGGACGCCGCCTGGGCGGCCGCCGCGGCCGCCCCCGCCCAGCCTGGCTGATCATGGGGCCGGCGGGGCCGGGGGAGGTGGGCTGGCCAGGGGGAACGGCGGCGGTGGTCCCAGGTTTGACACGGCACGGCCGGGGGACCCCGACGGACATGGCAGCAGCAGCGGAAGAGCGCCGGCTCGCCACCGTCGTGGAAAGCTGGCTGGGACGTCCCGTGCTGGTGATCGGCGACGCCATGCTCGACGAGTGGCGGTTCGCCGAGTCGGACCGGCTCTGCCGGGAGGCGCCCGCGCCGGTCCTCACCCTCCGCCGGCGCATCTCGGCGGCCGGCGGCGCGGCGAACACGGCCGTCAACGTCGCCGCACTCGGGGGCCGGGCGGTCCTGGTCGCCCCGGTCGGCGCCGACGTGGCCGGCGACGAGCTGCACGACTGCCTGGACCGGGCCGGCGTCTGGGACCGTACGGTCAGCCAGCCCCACCGGGCGACCCCGGTGAAGCGACGGATGCTCGCCGGCAACCAGATCCTGCTGCGCGAGGACTCCGGCGACCCGGACGACGTGCTGGACGACGACGGCGTGGCCCGGCTGCTGACGGCGCTGGAGTGTGCCACCGAGGAGCTGCGGGCCGCCGCCGGAGGCGAGCCGCCCACCCTCGTGGTCTGCGACTACGGGCTCGGCGCGCTGCCCGCGCCGGTACGCGCCTGGCTGGTCGCCGCCCGCGAGCGGTACGCCACCGTCGCGCTGGACGCGCACGACCTCGCCGACTGGCGGGGCCTCGCTCCGACCGTGGTCACGCCGAGCTTCGCCGAGGCGACCCGGCTGCTGGCACGGGCGGCCTCCCGTACCGACTCGCACCTGCACCTGGACCATCCGGGGGTCGACCCGGCGGACGGACCGTCGGAGCTGAGCGTGGGGACCGCGCCCGGCGGCCTCGGGCGCCCCACGGGCCTGACCGGCGAGCCGACGCCCGGCGAGGAGAGGGTGACGGTGACCGGCGACGGGCTCAGCGTCACCGGTGCCGGCGTGGACGCGAGGGCCGGCGACGGGGTGGACCGGGCCCTGCTGGCCCAGGCGCGCCTCGCCGAGCTGCGCGCGCACACGGGCGCGGACGTGGTGGCGGTGACCCTGGACACCGACGGCGCGGTGGTCGGCGGCACGGACGGCGAGCCGCGGCGCAGCCACAGCACCCCCGTACCGGCCAGCCACGCCGTGGGAGCGGGCGACGCGTACCTGGCGGCGATGACGCTGGCCCTGGCCGCCGACGCGCCGCTGCCGACCGCCGCCCAACTCGCCCAGCTCGCGGCCACCATCACCGTGTCGGACACCGGTACCTGCGTGTGCCGGCGCGAGGACCTGCTGGCGGCGCTCGGCGCCGGCGGCGCCGACACCGGGAACCGGGTGCCGGTCTCCCCGGAGGAGCTGGCCCTCATCGTGGCCACCCACCGCGGCGAGGGCCGCTCGGTGGTCTTCACCAACGGCTGCTTCGACGTGTTGCACCCGGGGCACGTGCGCTACCTGGAGCAGGCGCGGGCGCTCGGCGACCTGCTGGTGGTCGCCGTGAACTCCGACGGCAGCGTCCGCCGGCTGAAGGGGCCGGACCGCCCGGTCAACCCGGTCGAGGACCGCGTCACCCTGCTCGCCGCGCTCGCGTGCGTCGACCATGTGGTCGTCTTCGAGGAGGACTCCCCGGCGGAGCTGATCGAGGCGGTCCGCCCGGACGTGTACGTCAAGGGCGGCGACTACCCGCCGGAGATGGTCCCGGAGGCGCCGCTGGTGCGCCGCCTCGGCGGTCAGGTCCGCACCCTCGGATACGTGCCGGACCGCTCCACCTCGGCGATCATCGAGCGGATCCGCGCCAACGGCCGGGACGGCGCGTACGGCCGGGACCGGGCCGACGGCCGGAGTCGGGCCAACGCCCGGAACCAGACCGACGGCCGGAGCCGAGTCGACGGCCGGAACCAGGTCGACGGCCGGCGCGCCGCCGAGGGCCCGGACGGCGGGCCGCGCGACGCCGACCGGGCGCCGGCCCGCCGGGGCACCACCGCGCCCGTGCGGGGCAGGCCGGCGTGAACCGGCCGCTCGACCTCGGCACCGCCGCGCGGTTCCGCCGGGAACGGCAACTCGACGTGCTGATCCCGACCTGCAACCGCCCCGCCGAGCTGGCGGTCACGCTCTCCGGGCTGGCCGCGCAGGAGGGCGTGCCCGGGTTCGGAGTGGTGGTCAGCGACCAGTCCGACGACCTTCCCGCGTACGCCCACCCGGCGGCGGCGACGATGGTGCGCGCGCTGCGCCACCGGGGCCACCCGGTCCTGCTGACCCGTCGGCTGCCCCGGCGCGGGCTGGCCGAGCACCGGGCGTACCTGCTCGACCTGTCCGCGGCCCGGTACGTGCTCTGCCTCGACGACGACGTCTGGCTGGAGCCGGGCACCCTGCGCCGGCTGGTCACCGCGATCGGCGAGCTGGGCTGCGGCTTCGTCGGCAATGCCGTGCACGGCCTGTCGTACGTCGACGACGTCCGCCCGGAGACGCACGGGCACTACGAGGAGTGGGTGGGCCGGCCCGTGCCGGAGCGGGTCCGCCCCGGCACCCGGGAGTGGCACCGGTCGGCCATCCACCCGGCGGCGAACCTGCTGCACGTCACCGAGAAGCTGCGCCTGCCGCCGGGGGCGTGGCGGGCGTACAAGGTCTCCTGGATCGGCGGGTGCGTGCTGTACGACCGGGCGGCGCTGGTCGACTCGGGCGGCTTCGACTTCTGGCGGCGGGTGCAGGTGAACCACCAGGGCGAGGACGTGGCCGCCCAGCTCGCCGTGCTGGAGCGCCACGGCGGCGCGGGCGTCCTGCCCAGCGGGGCGTACCACCTGGAGTCGCCGACCACGGTCACCGACCGCGGCGTGGAGGCGTGGGAGGTCGTGTTGGCCGAGTCGGACGCCCCGCAGCCGGCCTGAGCGTCACGCCAGCAGCTCGCGGGCCGCCTCCACCACCTCGACGACCGGCACGTCCCCGACGAACGAGTCGCGGTGCGGGCACTCGCCGTCGCCGGGGCGGTGCGGGTAGATCCCCGGGGTGCAGTCGACCCCGCAGACCGGGCAGTGCACCGTCCAGGAGGCGATCGGGCGGTGCCGACCGCGCAGCGGGTGCCCCGTGTTGATCATGTTGCCGATCCAGTAGATCCCCACCGTGGCCGCGCCGACGGCGGCGGCCAGGTGCAGCGGGCCGGTGTCATTGGCGACGACGAGCGCGCAGCCCGCGTAGCAGGCGGCCAGCCCGCCGAGGCTGAGCGTGCCGACCTGCGGCCGGACCGGCACCCCGGCCGCCGCGACCACCCGGTCCACGACCTCCCGCTCCGCCGGGCTGCCGGTGACCAGCACCTCGCAGCCGTCGCCGACCAGGGCGCGGGCGACCTCGGCGAAGCGCTCCGCCGGCCAACGCCGGCGGGTGTCGGTGGCACCCGGGTGCAGCGCCACCCGGGGCCGCGTCGGCTCGCCGAGCACCCGCGCCGCCTCGGCCCGGTCGGCCTCCGTGACCGCCAGCGTCGGGACGATCGTGGTGGCGGGCGCCCCGACCAGGGCGGCCACCTCCAGGTAGCGCAGCACCTCGTGCTGGTAGTAGACGTACCGGATCCAGCGGTCCAGCGGCGGCGCGTCCTCGGCCCGCAGCCCGGCGGTGACCCGGGCCCCGAGGCCGGCCACGACCGGGTTGGAGTTGCCGCCGCCGCCGTGCACCTGCAGCGCCAGGTCGAAGCGTTCCTCGCGGGCCGCCGCCAGGAACGCCGCCATCGGGGTCTCCGGCTCGCCCGGGTCGGGCCCCCGGATGCCGGGCGCCGGCGGGACCACCAGCACCCGGTCCACCGGGCCGGGCCGGTCGCGCCAGAGCTCCGCGTGCCAGGGCGCGCCGAGCAGCACGATCTCCGCCCCCGGGTACGCGGCGCGCAGCGCGTCCAACGCGGGCAGGACGAAGATGAAGTCGCCGAGCGCGTTCGCGCGCAGTACGGCGATCCGCGCGACGTCGGGTACGCGTTCGCCGACCGGGCCGAGCGGGGACGGGACGCCCACGCGTTACGGCCGGTCGATCTCGTCGGCGGTGTCCGGGCGGTGCAGTTCCCGGTCGGCGGCCGGGTCGGCGGGGCTGGTGCTGCCGGCCGCCGTCCGGTGGCCGGCACGGCCGATGGTGATGGTGCGTGGCGCGGGCCGGGCCGCCCGGGGCAGCTGGACGCGGAGCAGCCCGTGGTCCATCACCGCGTCGACGCGCTCCGGGTCCACCCGCGACGGCAGGTCGATCCGGTACTCGAAGCCGCGGGTGGTGAACCCGCCGGGGATGCCCTGGTCAGCGTTGACCTCGGCCTCCGAGCGGGCCCGGACGCACAGCTCGCGCTCCTCCAGCTCGACGGCCACCTCCTCCGGGGCGACGCCGGGCAGCCGTACGATCGCCTCCCAGCCCTCGGCGGTCTCCACCAGCTCCACCTCGGGCAGGGCGGACCGCCCACCGCCGACGAGCCGGCTCAGCTCGGACCGCAGCGAGTGCAGCTCGCCCATCGGGTCCCAGCCCTGCTGCCGCCCGCGCCAGGCCCGGCCGAGGCCGCCGCCACCGCTGGACTGTTCGCTCATTCGCACGTCTCCCATCCGTCAGCGGGCCGCCGGGGGCCGCAGTGAGCTGGGCGCGTCGAGGTTGGCCTCCCGGTTGACGCCGACGCCGAGCCGGTCGACCAGTTCCCCGCCGAGCCAGGCGCTGGCGCCGAGGATGGCCAGCGCGACCACCTCGATGGCGATCAGCGCGCCACCGGCCGTCCGGTACTCGGAGTTGAGCCGGACCACCCACACGGCGGCGAAGAGCAGGATCACCGCGAGGTTCGCGGCGGCGTGGCTGAGCGCCACCCGCTTGGCGCGGGTCCCGGTGGGGATGGCCAGCAGGTCGAACGCCCCGGCCCCCGCGGCCAGCAGTCCACCGATCAGGCCGACCAGGATGTTCCAGTACGCCACCTCGCCGAGGAACTTCGGGCCGCCGAGGGCATCGATGACGTCGAAGATCACCGCGGTGACCAGCAGGCCGACGGGGAATGGAATCAGCATGGGATGCACGGGGTGACCGAGCACCTTGAGTCGGCTCTCCATCGCGACCTCCGTTGGTCGGTTCTCCGACGCGCCGGTCGAGGCGGTACCCGGCGCACCGGTACACAAACCTCGCGCTCGACGCGCTTGCCTAGGCTGGGCGGACGGGGGCCTACGGCACCGGGCCGCACGCCGCCACCGAGGTCAACGGTCGGGGGAGGATGACGTGACGGTGGAGATCACCTCGCACGAGGAGCTGCGCGAGCTGCTGGGGACGCCGACGCCCCGCGCGGCGCACAAGGAACGGACGACCCTGCACGAGCTGGACCGGCAGTGGCTGGCCGCCGCGCCGTTCTGCCTCGTCGCCACGGCCGGCGCGGACGGCACCTGCGACGTCTCCCCGAAGGGCGACCCGCCAGGCTTCACCCTCGTCCTGGACGACCGGACCATCGCGATCCCCGAGCGCCCCGGCAACCGGCGGGCGGACGGCTACCGCAACATCCTCGACAACCCGCACGTCGGCCTGATCTACCTGATCCCGGGCCGGACGGACACCCTGCGGATCAACGGCCGGGCCCGCCTGGTGCGGGACGCGCCGTTCTTCGACGACATGGTGGTCAAGGGCCACCGCCCGGTGCTCGCGATCGTCGTCGAGGTCGAGCAGGTCTTCTACCACTGCGCCAAGGCGTTCCTGCGGTCGCGGCTGTGGCAGCCGGAAACCTGGCACCCGGACGTCCTGCCGTCCCGGGCCCGGCTCGTCAAGACGGTCGAGGCGCCGCCGGAGAGCCTGGCGGAGCTGGAGCGCCACTACGGTCCGCAGTACGTCGAGTCCATCTACACCTGAGGGCGGGCTCGGCGCAGGTCCGGCCGGGAGGGGACGTTTGGGCCGGCGGCTCAGGGTACTGATACCGGCGACGGCCCAGAGCTGCGGCTGATACCCGCAGCGCTCCGACGGGCGGCAGAGCAACTTCTTCCGGCTGGAGAACCCGGACCGCGAGGACGGCTGAGCGGCGAGGGGAACACCGAGCGGAGGCCCGGGTCGGCGCGTCGGCCCGGGCCTCTCGTCGTCTTCCACGGCCGGAAACGGCTCGGCGCGGCCCGGCCGCCCCTGTTAGCGTCGGCCCCCGTGCTGATCCGCGAGTTCACCGAGGCCGACTGGGCCCAGGTCTGGCCGATCGTCAGCGAGGTGGTCCGGGCCGAGGAGACCTTCCCGTACGACCCGGCGATGACCGCCGAGCAGGCGTACGGGATGTGGGTGGAGCGCCCGCCCGGGCGGACCGTCGTGGCGGTCGAGGGCGACCGGGTCCTCGGCACGGCCAAGATGGGCACCAACCGGCCGGGTCCCGGCTCGCACGTCGCCACGGCGAGCTTCATGGTCGCGGCGGAGGCGCGCGGGCGCGGGGTCGGCACGGCCCTGTGCCGGGACGCGCTGGACTGGGCGCGCGGGCGCGGCTACGCCGGGATGCAGTTCAACGCGGTGGTCGAGACGAACCACGCGGCGGTGGAGCTGTACCGGCGGCACGGGTTCGAGATCGTCGGCACCGTGCCCGGGGCGTTCGCCCACCCGGCGAGGGGACGGGTCGGGCTGCACGTCATGTACTGCGACTTCTGACCGCCGCGTCAGTGTGAGCGGCGTCCCCATTGGACCTGTTTGGGGCCACCGACCCGGGGTAGGACTCCTGGTGGACGCGAAAGCTCTCCGAGACGAGAGCACCAAGACCCACCCGAAGGAGTGATCATGACTACCAGGGTCGAGAAGTCCGTCGAGGTGAACGTTCCGGTCAGCACCGCGTACAACCAGTGGACGCAGTTCGAGGAGTTCCCGAAGTTCATGGGCGGCGTCAAGGAGGTGCGCCAGCTCGACGACCGGCGGATGCACTGGATCGCCGAGATCGCCGGAGTGAAGCGCGAGTGGGACGCCAAGATCCTTGAGCAGGTGCCCGACCGCAAGGTGGCCTGGGCGGCGACCGAGGGTGCGACCAACGCCGGCGCCGTCCACTTCCAGCCCGTGGGCGTCGACCGCACGATGGTGAAGCTCTTCCTCGAGTACGAGCCGGAGGGTGCCATCGAGCAGGTCGGCGACAAGCTGCACATCGTCGAGAAACGGGCCGAGGGCGACCTGGAGCGGTTCAAGGAGTACATCGAGGGCCGGGGCGTCGAGACGGGCGCCTGGCGCGGCACGATCGACGAGGGCCGCCGGCTCGGCACCCCCGGTGCCGAGTACGCCGCGGGCACCCTGGGCGACAGCGGTCGCCTGAGCTGACCCTGCGTCCACCCGGGAGGCCCGGACCGCTCCGCGGTCCGGGCCTCCCCGTGCGAGAGCCACTTCGACCGCCCACCGGTATCGAATTCGACGATGGGGGTCGTTCCAGCGGCGGCCGGGTACTCCCGTATCAACATCGATGGCACCCTCGTCGGGACGGCCTGACCACCGAGCACGGAACGTCATGAACCGCTACTCGGAATGGCTCAGTGAGCCGGCGAGCCTCAGCCTCGCAGTGCACTCATTGTCGTCACTCACCGTAACAACTCCCGATTTTATCTATCACTTCTCCACCAGAGAAGCCGTGAACCATCCTCCAGCTGTGCACGTGAGGGAGGTGTACGCAACATGCGCCAGGCAACTGGCAACCGGACAGACAGGAGCGGAGCAGCATGGCCAAGAATGTTCAGGATCGGCGTGGCGGGTGGCGGCGAGCAAAGATTGTCGGCCTTCTCGCCGCTGCTGCCACGGTGGGGACGCTCGCGTCCGCGACTCCGGCCTTCGCGTCCACCGGCACGACGACGGTGTGCAGCAAGGGCAACTACGGCTCGCAACTCGTATTTGTGAATCGGGGCGGCTTCGCCACGTTCGTTATGCCCCCGGGCAAGTGCACTTCGGTCCACTTCGGCAAGTACCGCAGCGAGCGGGTTGATGTCTACGGATACAACGGCGCCAAGGTCTTCCTCGGCTACGCGTACATCAACGACTGGAAGAGGAGCACGTTCAACACGTATGGCAGCATTCCTGGATCGCCGTACTTCAAGCTTTCGGTGAGCTGACCTGTGGTAGAAGCGCCGAGGCGGGGCCGCCCGGGTCCTGCCTCGGCGCGAACCGTTTTCAGCCGAGTTGACCCGGCTCGGAGACGGCGGCTTGAGCCGAGCATGGCCCCCTGCCGGACCGCGTAGCCCGCCGAACCTGATCACCCACAGGCGCTACCGGGCCGCCCGCCGCAACATGGACGACTGGCAGGAGTAGTACGGCACCGCGCGTACCGCGAACAACTTGACAGCGGCCCACATCTGCACTGGCGCTCTCGACAAGTCCCGCATCGCGTCGCGCGACGGTCTGCTGCTCGACGGTCTCGTGAACCATGAGGCCCTCGTCGAACGTGAGTACGGTGGAGAGCTTGATGGTTCCGGTTACAGAGATCTTCCAGGTTGCGCCCTAGGTTTGCCGCTGACCGGGGAGGAGCTGTTCGCCGCGCATATCCGCGAAGGAGAAATGATGCCCGCCCTTGTCATCACCCGCGGCCTGCCCGGCTCCGGTAAGACCACCTACGCCGAAAAATGGGTTGCCGAGGATCCTCAGCGTCGCTTCCGCGTGAACCGCGACGACCTGCGGGCCATGGGCCATGGTCGCAGGATCGGTGTGCGGTGGCAGGAGGACGCGGTGACCACCGCGCAGAATGCGCAGGTGCTCGCGCTGCTGCGCGCAGGCCTCAGTGTGATCGTTGACGACACGAACCTGCCGGACGCTTCGGTGGAGCAGTGGCGGCGGCTCGCCAAGCAGGCCGGGGCGAACCTGGTGGCGGTCGACCTGCGGGATGTGCCGGTAAAAACCTGCATCGCTCGTGATGCGGCCCGTGGCGCCGGCGGTGGCCGGCTGGTGGGTGCGGAGGTCATCCGCCGGATAGCCGAGGAGGGTCGGTGCAGGGTGCTCGACGCCGCTGGGGTAGGTGGCGCCGTCGCCGATGCAGCCGTCCCGGATGTCCGGCCGAGTGACCCAGGCCACCGCCCGCGCACGGCACAAGCTCCAAGCACCCACGGCGCAGGCAGGCCGAACCTGATCGCCCACAGGCGTTACCGGGGGTTTTCGGGAGGCGGTTCCACACCGCATAGATGAACATGAGGCCCCGGCCAGCAGGCATGCTGGTCGGGGCCTCACTCGGAGCCGCCTGACGGAATCGAACCGTCGACCTACGTCCTCGAACCCTGTGGTCTTGGCGTCGTCATCGACTGTCGGCACTTGGCGCTGATCTGCGCAAACGGCCAGGCAAGGTGATCATCAATTGTCGTCACTGGCAACGCCGTTGCGTTTGGCGATCGGCGGATGAGTCAAGGGGGACTTTGAAGACGCGAACGGGACTTCTGATAGATCAACTTGTGTCGAGCAAGAAGATCATGCCTCAGGAGTCCCGTTGCAGGAGAAGTCTGTCATCACCCGGTCGATCGAGGTAGCCGGGGGTGTGCACGCGCCCGGACATCTGGGCGAGTTGACCCAGATCATCGACTTCGACCTGGTCGACGCGGTGCTGGAAGAAACCGGGACACGCGAGAAGCGGCTGCGGCTGCTGCCGTCTCGGGTCGTGGTGTACTTCGTCCTCGCACTCGCCCTGCTCGAACGCTGTTCCTACCGAGCGACGTGGGGGAAGCTGACCGCGGCCCTGGCCGGCTTGTGCCTGACGCGGCCGAGTATCTCCTCACTGTCACGCGCTCGCCGCCGGGTCGGAGTAGCGCCGCTACGGCGCCTGTTCGAGACCCTGGCCGGTGCCGTCGGTCTGCTCGGCCAGCCCGGCGTGTTCTACCGGGGCCTGCGTACCGTGGCCATCGACGGCACCCACCTGCACGTGCCCGACGAGGAACGGGTCACCTGGCGCTACCCCACACGCGTAGGAGACAAGCTGGAGTTCGGCTACCCGCTGCTACGGCTGCTCGTGGTGATCGAGTGTGGGACCCGCGCCCTGCTCGCCGCGGCCTTCGGCCCCGAAACAGAAGGCGAACTGGCGTACGCGCGGCGGCTTCTGGGCGTCCTGGACCGCACGATGCTGCTGCTGGCCGACGCCGGCTTCGACGCCGCGGAATTCCTGCGCGACGTCGAAGCCGGCGGCGCGCAGTTCCTGGTCCGCTCATCCGCCCGCCGCTGCCCGACCATCCAGCGTCGCCTACCCGACGGCTCCTACCTGGCCCGCATCGGCTACGGCAGCCTACCCGCTCTCATCCTGGTGCGGGTCATCGAAGCGCAGGTCACCGTCACACTGGCCGACGGCAGCCTGCGGCGCGAGCAGTGGCGGCTGATCACCAGCCTGACAGACCACACCCGCTACCCCGCCCACGAACTCGTGGACCTCTACCACGAACGCTGGCAGGCCGAAACCACGTATTTCTCGATCAAAGCGACCATGCTCGACGGCCGCGTCCTGCGCTCCCGCAGCATCCCCGGGATCGAGCAGGAGGTGTACGCCCTGCTCACCGCCTACCAGGCCCTCATCCGCGCGGCAGCAGACGCCACCTGCACCCAGCCCGGCCTGGACATGGACCGGATCAGCTTCACCGTCCTCATCGACGCCGCCGCCGACACGATCACCACCGCCAGCGGAATCCTTCCCGGCAGCTCAACCGACCTCCTCGGCACGATAGGCCACGCCGCGCTGGCCGACCTCCTACCCGCCTGGCGCCGCCCTCGAATCAAGGCCCGCTCCCGCAAGAACCCGACCAGCAAGTACAGCCCGAACGCCGGACAGCACCCCGCAACCACGCAGACCTACACCTTCCACGCCGACATCACAATCTTCGAAAAGGGGCTTGCCTCCCGCTCACGGCGCTAAACGCAACGGTGTTGTCGTCACTGGTCAACCGTTGGCAGGGGTTTTCGGGGGGTAAACGGGGGTAGCAACCAAGCGCGGCGCAACGATGTCGCCAGGGCTGGCGCAGGTTGGCGCTGGTCCACGCCTTCGTGCCGGATCCGCAGTCAGGGTGCGCGTCGTCGGCGGGGCGTTACCGGAGCAGACGCAGGCCCTGAAGGCCGTCAACGCCTACAACACAGTGGTATGCGACGAGTTCGACCTCGACGCGGTCAAGCAGTTTACCACGGCCTGGTTCAACGATCCCCGCTCAAAGGCGGCCGAGTCCGCTGAACAGGCTGATCATTCCCAGGTACAGCTTCCGCACGCTCATACCAGCAATCATCGGCCCGAGCCGAGAACTCCCGGCTCACAGCATGTGCGACGAGTTGTGGCACGGCACGGGCCTTGGTGCGGGTGCTGGGGGTGACGGGATGACGACCCCGACCGCCCTCGACGTGACCGCGGTGCTGGACCGGTACCGCGCCGGCCTGCGGACCGTGACGGACGTCGAGCTGGGGCGTCGGGCCGCGACGGTCGCGGCGCTGCCGGGCCGGCTCGCCGACGAGCGAGGCACTTTCGGTGCGGGCGGCGAGGGCGGTGCCGATCTGGCAGGCGACGATGGGGCGGACCGGACGCCGCCGGTGCCGGGGCCGTTGAACAATGTATTGCCGAAATGAACCCGCTGCTACGGCCCGGCCGTGAGATGGCAGAGGAGGTAAGGGTGAGCATGTCGGGCGACGAGGGACTGCGGGCCGAGATGCGGGCGGCGTCATGAGTGAAGAGGTGCCCTTCAACGAGGATGCCCTGGCGCAGCGGGTGGAGTTGCTGGGGGAACATCGTGTTCGGCATTTTTGGTCAACTGGCTGAGCGGTCGCGCAGATGGGTGGCCTTCATGGTCGGCGAGGTTGACGTGAGCGTTGGCCACGTCTTCTTTGCGTTCGTGGCAGCGTTGTAGCGGGTTGAGGGCGTTGTGTCGGGCGTTCGTGCGCTCGATGTGCCGCCGCCGGGTGGCCTGGACCGGGGCTTTTGACGCCCTTGTGGGCGATCTCGCCGGTCGGCCTGTGGGCGGTGAGCAGGGCCTCCGTCACCGTCGGGGGTCGCCACGGAGGGGGCCGGCGCTGATGTGGTTCCGGATATGAGCGGCGGTCATCGCGGCTGATCCGGGGCGGGGAAGGAGCGTTGCGCGTTGGCCGCCGCCGGTCCGACCCTTGAGCTCAACGAGAGCGCGTTGCAGGCTTTGGAACGGTTCACCGGGATGAGGGTGTCCCGGGCGGAGTTGCCGTTGTTGCGGGATGACATCGGCACGCTGGGAACGCTGGCGGGTCGGGTGCGTACGGTGCTGGGTCCGTTGCTGGAGCAGGCGATCAGGGCGGTCCGGCAGGCGGGGGAGGGTGAGGCCTTCGACCGGTTCGTGGCGCAGACTGCTCCGTTTGTGGGGAAGATGGCCGAGACGGCTGACCTGATGCTCGCCGTGGTTGATGCGGAGAAGAAGTTCTTCGTGGAGACGGAGGTCGGCAAGCGTACGGCGTTGGCCATGTTCAACTTCATGATTGCCGAGTTCGCTGTCGCCGCGGCGATGTGGTTCTGGAATCCGGTGGGGGCGGCGGCGCACGTCGCGCAGACGCGGACGATCATTCAGGCGATTCTGCGTTCGGCGTTGGTGCGGTCGGCGGCGAGTGGCACGGCGATGCAGATGTTGTTCATGCCGGGTTCTGCGTTGCTGGCCGAGGTGTCGATGATGACCGATGGTCTGCAGCCGGGGGTGAACTGGTCGGCGGTCGGTAAGCAGGCGGCGTTCGCGGGGGCGGTGGCGTTCCTGACCACGGTGGGCGGGCCGGCGTTGGGCAGGGTCGCTGGTGTTGTCGCGGGCGCGGTCGGCAAGCTGGGCGTGTCGGATGCCACCAAGCATCTGTTGACCGATGTGCTGTCGCGGCCGGTGACGGAGACCCTCGGGGAGGGGCTGTTCGGTATCGGTGCCAGTTTGATGGTCGAGGGGTACTGGGACCCCGGTAATCTTGGTGCGGATCTTCTGTCCGGGGCGATTTCGGGGGCGGGCGGGGCGGCCGCGAGCGGGCTCGGGCTGGTCGTGAGTCGCGCCGTGATGCAGCCCCGGGTGCAGGTGCCTCACCTCGCGTTCACGCCGGACGGTAGGCCGGTGATGCCGGTGGGGCCGACACCGGTGGGTGGGGACACGTCCACCGGGTATCAGGCTGGGGTCGACGACCCGAAGCCTGCGGTAACCGGCGCGCAGGCCCCGCCGCCCCCGCCCGTGCCGCTGCTGCCGGCTTCGAACCTGCCCGCGCCGGCGCTGGACCTGCCCGCGCCGAAGCTGGATCTGTCGGTGCCGTCGTGGTCGGTGTCGAACCTGTCGATGCCGGCTGCGCCGGTGCCGGCGTGGGTCGCGGCAGCGGGTGGGCCGGTGGTGGAGCGGTGGCATGGGTTCCAGCAGGAACTGGCGGACCACTACGGTGGGTTGTTGGCCGGGACGGGGCAGGCGCGGCAGTTCCTGGCCGGGCTTCCGGTGCCGGTCGAGCGGGTGTTCACCGAGTGGGCCGACGCCCGGCAGGGTGATCCGGCCGTGCCCGTTTTCCTGTCTCAGGTCGGTCTGCCCGCCACCGCCCTGACCGGCCAGTTCCTGTTCGGTGTCCGGGACCGGGCGGTCGCCCAGGTCACCGAAACCCTCGCGGGGCAGGTCCCGGCGGGCGGGCAGATCCCGGCGGCGGTACGCCCCGAGCAGGTCGTCGCCGCGCTGCCGGCGGAGTTCGACCGGCAGGCGTTGCGCTCGATCGCGCACCTGGCCGTCCAACACCACATCGACCAGTACTTCACCACGGGCGCACCGGCGACCGTCCCCCTGCCAGGCGGCGTCGTCCTGCCAGGGGCGTCGTCCCGCCAGGGGGCGCTGGCGTGCCGGGGGTTCCGGGGCGGCGGCGCCACCGTCGGACGCCGTGCGGGCCGCGGTCGAGCGGGACGTGCGGGCTAGCGTGCGGGCCCACGTGGACCGGAGCCTCGACGCGATCCTCGGCGCCACTCCACTACCCGCCGCACCACTGACCGCACCACTGACCGTGCCGCCCGTCGTGCCGTCGGCTGTGCTGGTCAGGCCCGACGCCGCGCAGGTCAACGCCGTGGCGGACGTGGTCCGGCAGGCGGTCACCGACCTGCCCGCCCGTGTCACGGCCGCGGCCATCCCCGACACCACCGCACCGCACACCACCCCTTCCGGCATGGACACCCCGGCACACCGGCGTACCGACCTGCCGCCGGTTCCGGTGACTCCCGAGCAGCACACCGCAGCAGCGACCAGCCAGGCAGAAACCCAGTTCACCGCCCTGGCCCGCAAGTACGGCGTCGAACCGGCCAGCCACGACACCCTCGCCGGTTCCTTCCGACGGGACTGGGTCAACGGATACCACCAGGTACTCGCCCAGGCCACCGGCAACGCCACGCCCGCCACCCCCAGCGTGCCGGGCACGTCCGGGGTGCCGGCCACGCCCAGCGCGCCGGGCACGCCGGATGCGGCCGGCGCCCGTACTACGGTGCCGGGTGGTGTTGCCCCCCGCACCGACGGCACGCCGAACCACGACCACACCAGCGACACATTTACGGTCAGTGACCTGTCCGTCTCCGGTGGCGACTTGTTCAGCCGCGATGGCAGGTCCGACGACACCTTTACGGTCAGTGACCTCTCCTCACTGGACGAGCCGATCAGTCGCGACCCGACCAAGCCCGACAGCGGGGACAGGGATCCGTTCAGTGACGTGTCCTCGTTGGGCGACTCGGTCGATAGTGACCCGGCCGGACGCGGCGAGCCGGCCAGCACGGCACCGGAGCCGGCGGTCGCGGCGACCGGGCCGGCCGCGGCGGCCGAGTCCGCGCGGCGGGTCGCCGACTGGATCGATCAGACACCGGTGGCCCCCGACAGCCGCGACCCGTGGTGGTGGTGCGTCCAGGCCACCCTCGACGCCTACACCACCGCCTACGGACGGCCCGGCAACCGGGCAGTATCCGACGACCGGATCCTCGGACCCGACGGCCGACTCGCCCCCACCACGAGCTGGCCGCAACTCCTGGACATCCTCGACGCGACACCCGAACGCGTCACCCACCCCGACGGCCGGCCCGACGGAGTCACACCACAGGACGTACTCGCCGCGCTCAGGGCGGCACCGGGCTCGATGGTCGTGGTCAAAGCCGCGCCACCCAACGAACCACAACACGTGTTCGCCCTCCACAGCCAACCACAACCATCCGGACCACCGACCATCAAGGTGCGCGACGGCCTGGTGCCCGGCGCCGAGGACCGACCCGAACCACCCGACCCGACCACCGACCCGTGGCTGCGGCACCTGTTCGCATCGAGCACCCGACTCGCCGCGTTCGACAACACCGGACGACCCACCACCATCACCAGCCTCCTTCCCGAGCGCACCACCGCACACCCGCAGCCCACCACCACGACCAGCATCGACCCCAACGCCATCCTGCTCGCCTCCACCACCCCACCCCGCGGCCCGTCCCAAGCCATGCAGGCAGACACCACCTCCCCCGAACCGGCCGGCTCCCCCTGGCAGCCATCCGACCCGGCGGAGATGGACGATGTGCCTGGCATCGGCCCGCCGTCTTTTGATCCGGAATTCCAGGATCTGAACGCGCTGGATCTGAACACACCCCCGATCCCCGTGGACTGGGAGCCGTGGGGTGTCGAGCCGGTCGGGTCGGACCTGCTGGCAGGAGGGGATTCACTGGCGTCCGACATGGACGGGGGGACGCCGGGGGCTGCCGACCCGGTCGACCCTGCGGATCCGCTGGCGGGGGTGGACTCGCCGGCGTCGGAGTCTGGCTTCGATTGGCTGACGGGTGTCGACCTGAACAACCCCTGGGATCCGCTGGAAGGGGTGGCTGGCGTCGATTGGCGGACGGAATCCGGCCCGATCGACCTTTGGGATCCGCTGGCGGGGGTGGATTCGGCGGCAGCGATGTCTGACGTCGATCGGCTCGCGGAAGCCGAACAGGTCGAGTCGGACCTGCTGGCAGGGGTTAATTCACCAACGTCCGACATGGACGGTACGACGCCGGGGGGTGCCGACCCGGTCGACCCTGCGGATCCGCTGGCGGGGGTGGATTCGCCGGTATCGGAGTCTGGCGTCGATTGGCTGGCGGATGTTGACCCGGACGAGAGCTTGCGGTTGCTGGCAGAGCTAGATTCGGCGATTCATTCCGGGACCCTGCCGGAGAACCCCGGACCAATCGGGCCGGACCCGGGGTCGAGTGGGGTGCCGGCGGTCGGTGGGTCCGGCGGTGTCCCGCACGACTGGAAGCAGACCGTGGCTTCGGCGATCGCGCAGTTGTCGGCCGTGGGAACCCGTGGTGAGGCGGCTGGAGCCCACAATGTTGCGGCGGAGTTCGTGGAGTGGACGCGCGAGGTACTCGGGGTCGATCTCGCGAATTACTCTCCGAAGCCGAACGACTTCTACAAAGCGGTGGTGCGTCGCTTCGGGGAGCAGTTGAAGGACGCGGGGGTCGAGCGCAGGACTGCTGGACTTCGTGCGTGGGTGGCTCGGCAGTTGGCCGCTGACCTTCGTCGCGGTGGCGAGTCGGAGTTCAGGGAGTTTCTTCCGTATCCGGAGGTCATGTCCGAGCAGCGACGGGAGGACCTGCACCGGCAATGGTTCAATAAGATCGCGAACAGCAGTAACGGCGATTACGACGTTGCGCATGTTGTTCCCCGCATCATCGCTTCGAGGTTGTCCCTGTCGATGCGGATCCACCGTCCGTTCGGTGCTCCGTACGACATCGGCCCGAAGCCCAGTGATGGTTTCACCCCGTATCCGGTCGTCTTCTACAGGGGCGTTTACCACCTGGGACAGCTACCTGACCCAACCGATACCGGACGCGCTGACCGAATCGCTGAGGGCTTCCTTTGGGCAGCGGTATCCGATTACGAGAAGCAGCGACTCGATCGACTGTTCCACGACGCACGCGTTCTGCTGCGGGCGAGGATCGCGGGGGCGGAGAACAATCCCAATCCGACCAACTCCACGCACTGGCCCATCCTGCGGGAAACCTTCCACCGCCAACTCGCGGTCATCCGTGAACGCCCCGACTCTCCCTACCATAACAAGGCCAGGGAACTCGTTGAACACCTCCGCTACGTTCGCGTACTCCTCGGGGTCGGCAAATGGGAGTCCGGGAACCGGCGCAACCTGGAGAACCAGTTCACCCTCCACGTGCCGGTCGTCGTCCTCGGGGGGGGCGGGAGGGACGCGGGGAAATGGGGCTTGCAGGTGCGGGCCAACCAACAACAGTTCGAAGCTGATGTCGGTCGGATGGCTGTGCCGGGCGATATGGTCGCCGTCCATTTCGGAGAGGTCAACGGGGTGGGCACCGGTATTGCTGAAATCCCGTACACCGCGGCCGACGGCACCGAAATCTACGCTCGCCAAGAGGTGAATCTCTCCCCGGGGACGTCGGTCACCCTGTCGGTAGGGAAGTGGCCGGAGCAGGGGCAGGTCGGGGAGGATGTCGCCGGCACCATTCCTGTCGTGGTCCGTGCGCCGTTGGTCGGCGGGGACGGACACGTCTACCGGCTCTTTGACACGGGTGTGGACAAGGAGCGCTTCGACAACCTGAAACGCCATATCACCGAGGCGCTGGCGAGGTCGCCTGCGACGATGCCGGAGGCGCGGCGTTCCTTGCCGCGGCCGCGTGCGGGTCAGCCGTCGAACTCATCCCGCTCCTCCCTGTCCCCCGCCGGCGGGCACCCCCAAGGGCTCCGGCGGCAAGAACCGGGGCGCACTTTGTGGACCGGCCGACCCTTGTCGGCCAGGGGGTCCAAGGATGCAGCGAAGAACTGGCCGCAGGTAGCGGCCTCGGCGATCGAACAGTTGTCGGCCGCGGGCAACCCCGACGAGCAGAATTTCGTGCGGTGGACGCGCGAGGTGTTCGGAATCGATCTCACAAAGGGTGGGGGGGCAACTTCTACGACTCAATTTCCCGCACCTTCGGGCACCGGTTGGCGGATTTGAAGATCGCCCCCGCCGAACTGCGCGAGTGGATGGCCAGCAGCCTGGCCGCCGACCTCCGCCTGGGTGACGCGTCGGAGTTCAGGAAGTTGCTTCCGTATCCGCAGGTCATGTCCGCGCAGCGACGAAAGGAGCTGCACCAGAACTGGATCGCCAAGATCGCGAACAGCCGCAGCAACGGTCACGAAGTCGCGCATGTGGTTGTCCACATCCTGGCCCGGATGATATCCCGACCGATTCGCATCTACCAACCGTTCGGCGACCCGGTAGACGTCAACCCGCAGTCCGATGCCACCAAGCTTCCAGTCGTCTTTTACAAGGGCGCCTACTACCTCGGCCAGCCTCCTGATCCAAACGATGCGGACCTCGCCGCCAGCATCGCCAGGGGTCCCGAGCGGACGTCAATACCGAACGACGAGGAGCAGCGACTGGATCGACTGTTGGGCCAGGCACACGATCTGCTGCTGGATCAAGTTGAGAAGGCGGAACGGAACCCTCATCCGGCCACCAGACACTGGCCCGCCCTGCGGGAAACAGTCGAGCGTAGGCTCGCGGTCATCCTTCGACGCCCCGAATCGCCCCTACAACAGGTCGACATCCTGACGCAAATCCGCACGTACCTCAATTACATCCTCAGGCCCAGCCTTTGGAAAGACGAGGACCCAAGGCCCCAGGGAGGTAGGTTCACCCAGTACTTCAACGTCATCTCCGATGCCGCGCAAACAACACTTTCGGTCGATTTAAGTCGCAAGCGCCTGCGTCTCCACAACCTGCAAACGATCTCCGTCGTGCGCGACCGGATCGCTGTCGATTTCGGGATGGACGGCCAAGAGGGCTTCGCTGTTGCCAGAGTCCCGTACACCGCGACCGACGGAACCGAGAAATTCATCTACCGGGAATTCTCTACCAGACTCACTGCGGCGGATCTGGAAGTTGTGAGGCGTAGGGCGGCGGAGGCCCTATGGCGGAAAGTGCAATCGACGATCAGGCAGCTGTCGGCCCGGGAAACCGGCAGGGAGTTGGCGGCATTCGAGCAGTGGGCTGATGCGGTTTTTCACCTCGATCGCGCGGAGGGCGACGCGGGGCCGCTCGACGTCTTCTACGGGACGGTGTTGAAGATCCATGGGGAGCGGTTGGCGCAGGCGGGCGTCACCACCGTGGCTGAACTGGGCGTGCTGGTGGCCCGCCACCTGGCCGCCGACCTCGGCCGGGGTGACGCGTCGGAGTTCAGGAAGTTGCTTCCGTATCCGGAGAACATGTCCGAGCAGCGACGGGAGGCCCTGCACCAGCACCTGCTCAACAAACTCGTACACCGCCAGCCCGGCTACCCCGACGTCGTGCACGTGGTTCCCCACATCGTGGCCTGGGGGTTGGGTCTGCCGATGGCGATCCACCACCCGTTCGGTGCCCCGTACATCATCGGTCCGCCGTCCGGTGACGGTGAGATTCCGCAACCAGTCGTCTGGTTGGACGGCGCCTACCACCTCGGCCAGCCCCGTGACCCACACGATGCCCGCATCGCCGAGGGTTTCCCGTCACCGGCAGCCTATACCGAACTGCGCCGACTGGATGTCGTGTTCGACGAGGCGCTCGACCTGCTGAAAGCTGAAGTCGACACGGCGGAACAGAACACGGCGATCCGCCACTGGCCGCTCCTGCAGGACACATTCCACCGGAACCTCGCGGCCATCCGCCAACGCCCCAGCTCCCCCCGCAGGCACATCGACGTACTCGAAGAACACCGCCGATACGCCGACGCCCTGCGCGAGGAGAGCACGTGGGAAGACGAGAACCGTTGGAACCTGCAGGACCCATTCACCGTCCCCGGCCGCGCCGAGGACACCCCGGGTTGGCCATCTCTTCTACGTCTTCGCGCCCGGCGTGACGGCGACGACATGCTCCTCGGAGTTGTCGATCGAGTCGCCGTCCCGGGCGACAGGGTCGCTGTCGATTTCGGAGAGGTTGACGGCGAAGGTGTCGGTATCGTCAGAATCCCGTACACCGCGCCGGACGGCACCGAGAGGTTCGTCTACAAGGAGATCGCCCGCAGGTTGACCGACAGCGAGCTGGCCGAACTGTGGAGCACGGCAGCCGGCCCGGTGTGGGAGACCGTCGACCGGTGGACGTTCGGCACTCTCTACCACATCACGGCGCCGGTGAGCGAAAGCGGAATATTTGACATCACCTTCGGCGGCCAGCGAGTCACGATCCCACCGGTCGAGGTGGCCGACGGACTTCCGCCGGTCATCGCCGCCGAACTGAAGGAGGCGCGTTTCCGGCTCGGGTACGGCATGGATAGTCGCCCCCTGGCGGTCCTGGAAGTACCGGCCGGAAGGAACGGCACCGGAGCTCCCCTGTACCTGGAGTTGTCCTCGCCGGCCCCCACCGCCTACGACATCGAGCGGCTGCGTTCGATGGCGCTGTGGGAATCAGCCGAGCCAGGGGCGCTTCTCGACGAAGTATCCATCGATCTCGTCATGCAAGAGGACATGCGCACGCCATACCCGTTGCCGCTCACGCTCGGCGATGACAACTCGGGCCGGACGCTGGACGGGCAGGAGGTGGATCTCTCCCCTGGGACGGAAGTCGCCCTGCGGGTCGGCCGATTTCTCCGGCTGGAGGAGTCGAACATCGTCACGAGCATCTTCGCCGCCGTCAAGGCGCCGTTGGCCGACCGATCCGGAAACGCCTACCGGCTCATCTACACGAACCTGCCGAACGAGTGGTTCGACGGGTTCAAGACGCAGTGGGAGACGACCGGCAGTGGCAAACGTCCAGCCGGGCCGGAATGGCCGGCGGGGCCACTCGCGAAGCGTCCGCGTACCGGGGACGGGTTGCCTGGGGGGCCGGCGGCGTTCCGGTGGGGTCCTGGGGAGGGATCGTTCTCGGCTGCTGTGGGCGTGGAGGCCGTGTCGTCGTCGGGGTGGGCGGCTGGGGTGGCGCCGTCAGTGGAGCAGGTTGACGGTGGTTGGCGTGTGTCGTATCGCAGCGTAAAGGGTTTGCCCTCGTGGGGTGAGATGACGCGGGTGCACTCCGATCGGTTCACGTGGCAGGGCACGGAGCCGCTGCGGTTTGTGCCGACGCCGGGGGAGCAGCATCCGTTCCGGGTGGAGACGGCGGGGAAAATCGCAGGGGTACGGGTCCACGCCGACCATTGGGTGCACGGTGAGTCGGGGACGGTGGTGTTCCGTCTCCGGTTGAATCCTGACCCGAACGTGGATCGGAAGTCGATTCTGGGCACGTTGGGTGCGGTTGAGCAGTGGGTGGTGCAGACCAACGAGCGGGTGCGGCCGGAGGGTGGGCCACAGGCGGTGGCGGTGGTGTTCGACCCGGCCGCGGAGACGGAGGTTCGGCTCAGCCCCTACGGCAGTGACCTGCGGGACAGTGATGATGTCTGGGTCAGCGAGGGCGGCTCGGCGGGAAAGATCACCCAGTTGCACTGGCTTGCGGGTCTTCCGTCCCGCGCCTACGGGCACGAGTTGAAGCACTTCGCCGGGGTCCCGCACGACGGTTCGCCCGGCGACCTGCTCAGGACGTCCAGGACCGTCGGTGACGACCATCTCCACGAGCCGGGGTTCACCAAGTGGGAACTCGACCAGATCCGCGCGACGGCCGCTTCGTACGTCGCTCCCACGGTCGCGCCCCGGCCGGCTCGGTTGCCCGAGTCGGTCTCGGGGTCGTCGGACCCGGTCTCTGATTCGTTGCCGGGCCGGCCGGCGGCGATGGAGTGGCACCCCCCGGCGGACGCCGGCTCTGACGCAGGCGGGCAGCTGTCGGACGGCGATGGTTACGCCGTGCCACCAGGATTCCCCGGTTACGAGTCGGGGGTTTCTGACGCGCCGTTGAATCCCGGCGGTGGTGAGCCACCGACCGGCGCCGGGCGGGTTGTTGTGATGGAGGTGGACGCCGAACCGCGGACGCCGGTGCCACCGCCGGCGACGACGGCCCTGGCCCCGCCCGAGATCGTAAAATCCCCGGCGTGGGATGGCTTCTTCCAGCAGGTGCTGGACAGGGCGGGGGGCCAGGTGGCGGAGACGCTCGGTCTGCCGACGGTGGAGGTTGATGATGTCCGCCACTATCTGGCCATCGAGCTTGACCGGATCGTTCAGCGTACGGATATCCGGCAGCGTCTGCAGTTGTCCAGTCCTTCCTTGGAGGTGCTGCGGCAGGCGTTGGATTCCAGGGGGAGGTCTGTGCCCGGCCTGACGCAGGTTTTGCCGCATCTGGTCTTGGAGGCGTTCGGGATCAATTTCGCGGTGTCCGGCAGCGAGACCGTCAGGCACGATCAGGGTGCTGGTCCTGCTGGTGCCGGCGCCGGTCAGGGGCGCCTGCGCCGGTCTGCTGGCCGGGGACCGGCGGCAGCGCACGGCGGGCCCGACTCCGGTGAGGTCGGCTCCGAGTCGATGGTCCAGGATGCAGGCGATCGGGCGGGACTTCCAGCTGATGTGGCGGGCGGGTGGACGGCGGGGGACCCGCCGCAGCTGACCGGCGGGTACACCAAAAAGGTTCCGCTCAACGGGGATGGGCGGCTGACGATCAAGGTGGGCGGCAAGAAGCCGGTTGCTGGTGTGGCCGCTGCGGGCCAGATGGCGACGGTCTGGTTCGGTCGCACGGACGGGTCGCATGAGGGTGAGCCGGCCGCGTGGATCAAGGTCGAGAGCCTGAACGACCGGAAGGGAGGCCCGTTCTGGCAGTGGCTGAACCCGGCCCCCACCGAGGACGACCTGAACAGGCTGAAGAACTACAAGAGCCCGACCAAGCGTGCGGCCGGGTGGACGGCGGGGGACCCGCCGCAGCTGACCGGCGGGGATACCATAAAGGTTCCGCTCGACAGGCGAGGGCAGCTGACGATCAAGGTGGGCGGCAAGCAGCCGTTTCCTGGTGTGGCCGCTGCGAGCCAGATGGCGACGGTCTGGTTCGGTCGCACGGACGGGTCGCCTGAGGGTGAGCCGGCCGCGTGGATCAAGGTCGAGAGCGTGGAGGGCCGGAAGGGAGGCCCGTTCTGGCAGTGGCTGAACCCGGCCCCCACCGAGGACGACCTGAACAGGCTGAAGAACTACAAGAGCCCGACCAAGCTTGCGGGCGGGTGGACGGCGGGGGACCCGCCGCAGATGACCGGCGGGTACACCAAAGAGCTTCGGCTCAACGGGCGAGGGCGGCTGACGATCAGGCTGCGCGGCAAGAAGCCGGATGTCGGTGTGGCCGCTGCGGACCAGATGGCGACGGTCTGGTTCGGTCGCACGGACGGGTCGCATGAGGGTGAGCCGGCCGCGTGGATCAAGGTCGAGAGCCTGAACGACCGGGACGGCAGCCCGTTCTGGCGGTGGCTGGACCCGGCCCCCACCGAGAACGACCTGAACAGGCTGAGAGACTACAAGAGCGCGACCGAGCGTGCGGGCGAGTGGACGGCGGGGGACCCGCCGCAGCCGACCGGCGGGTACACCAAAAAGGCTCCGCTCAACGGGCAAGGGCGGCTGACGATCACGCTGGGCGGCAAGCTGCCGGGTGTCGGTGTGGTCGCTGCGGACCGGGAGGCGACGGTCTGGTTCGGTCGCCGCCGCACGGACGGGTCGCCTGAGGGTGAGCCGGCTGCGTGGATCAAGGTCGAGAGCCTGGACGACCGGGAGGGTGGCCCGTTCTGGCGGTGGCTGGACCCGGCCCCCACCGAGCACGACCTGAAGAGGCTGCGGACCTACGAGCCCCGGACCGGGCATGCGGGCGGGGGGACGGCGGGGGGCCCGCCGCTGCTGACCGGTGGGTCCAGCGACAAGGCCGCGGCGGTGGCACCCGCATCAACCGGATCCGTGGGCGTGGCATACCGGGCGGCGCGGGACGACGCGGTAGATGTCCCCGGACCCAACACGGACGACGCGATCCCACCGGTCGCCGGGTCGTGGGCCCGTCCGGCGGTCGGGATTCCGTCGCAGGGCCAACAGCGGCCAGGGGTGGCGAGCGCGCAGGTCGACCGGGGGCAACCGGCAGTGCGGACTCCGATGGCCGCCCCCGCGCCGCAGCCGCCGCCGCAGCCGCTGGAGGGTTGGCCGCAGGCGGCGGCCGGGCAGGCTGGCGCTACGCAGAGACCAGCCAACGCGTTCTGGGATGTGGCGGTGGACAGGTCGTCGTTGGTGTCTGTCCAGCGGCCGGCCGTCGCGTCGGTGGCCGGCCCGGATCCGATGTTGCCGGTGCCGGCTGACGGGTACTGCATGCTGTACGCCTTCATCGCCACCGATCCGATCTGGGTCCGTGACGTGCTGCACCCGCACCTGCCCGTGGACTTGTACCAGTTCCTGTCCGATCCCGGCCGGGTGCGTACCAGCGTGGTGAGGCTGGTCGGGTCGGAGGTGGTGCCCCGTGAGTCCCCGCTCGCGCGGGTGAGCGCGCTGTTGCAGGCCCACGTCCGGGGGTACCTGGACAGTAACGCCGGGCGGTTGCCCGCGGATGTGACCAGGCAGCGGATCAACTTCCGGGAAGAGCGTGTGCGGCAGGTGGCGGCCCTGAACGACCACCAGCAGGTGCTGGATTGGTTGCGTTATCTTGACAGCCCTTACGTCACCGAAGCGAGCATGCTGCCTGCGGCCGTGATCGCGCACCGGTACCAGGCGGTGCGTGCCGAGGCGATGCTGTCCGGCGGGCCGCTGGGCCTCGGCGCGCCGACGGACGCGCCGCAGCGGCAACTGGACTTCCTCACGCAGCACGGCCAGGGCTTCCCGGTGGACGTCCTGGAACCGGGCACGGCCCGTGACTTCTTGGTCGTCGTGTTGAGCCAGTCCGACCGTCAGCTCGAACCCGACGAGCTCGCGGTGGTCCGAGCGGCGGTGGACAACTGGAAACAGCAGTGGGGCGGCCCGGTCGGGGAGTTTCTCGGCCCTCTGCTGGCCCACGCGACCGGCCGCCGGGTCACCATCTGGCGGGAATCCGGGCGGGGGACGCCACCGAAGATGAGCGACGAGTACGGTCCGGCCG
The DNA here is from genome assembly GCF_007830265.1 of Micromonospora olivasterospora. NCBI lineage: Bacteria > Bacillati > Actinomycetota > Actinomycetes > Micromonosporales > Micromonosporaceae > Micromonospora > Micromonospora olivasterospora. Next base: position 3,157,685 of record NZ_VLKE01000001.1, on the reverse strand, counting down.
CCGGCCGGCCGGTCGACCTGTACCACGTCGCGGCCGACCCGCACAACCCGACCATCCTCAACCACTACAACGCCGCCGCGGTCAATGACGGTCGACAGGGCGCCGGGGCTTCCCCTGCGATATCCGCGCCGGTCGACACCCCGGCGTGGCAGGCGCAGGTCGGTCAGGGACAGCCGGCAGCGCAGACCCCGTCGCCTCCCCAACTGACGGCCACCATCAGGTCGCGGCCCAACCCCGACCAACCGGACCCGGAACCACGCACCACACCACTGGAGCGGCATCGCCTCGATCAGGGACGGACCGAGGTCATCTGGGCCGACCCCGACGAGGTATCAGCCGAACAAGACGTCGTGCTGATGCGAGAGATCACACACAACATCGAACCAGACCCGGCAATGGACGATGCCTTTCCCCTGCGCGACCCTGACGACCCGAGCGGACGGGTCTATGCGCCCTTCGCCGACGAGAACGGCCAGCTACACCCCGTCGTCCGTGCCAACGCCGACCTCATCACCGCCAGCATGACCGGGGGCAGACAGATCCTGAAGAAAATCGCCAACGACCCGGAAGACCCCCGGCTACCCCCCCTACCAGGCAAGGTGATGGAGCGTCTGTGGCCCCTGCTCGAGCAGAGGGTCGCAGCGGAGACGCGCCGACTGGTCCTCGGCGAATCATTGGAAAACCCACGAGTCAAAGTCATCCGCATGACCGCAGACCACCTGATGGATCACGAACGCGGACGCGACAGACTCGAAGGCAAGTGGGGATTGGGCCTGGACGACGCCTTCGTGCAGCAGTCCCTCGTGGAACTGCTCGCCGGGGGACACGCCGAGCAGTCCCTCGTGGAACTGCTCGCCGGGTTCGTCGTGGAACCGCTCGGCGTGCACCCCGGCGGCGTGCTCGAAGATACGCGACAAGAAGCAGTCTGGGCGCAAAACCACCGGCTGTACCCAGCCTATTCGGTGACCCTCGATATCTCCCGCCCTTTCGCGAACCCTGATCGTCGGTCTCGCCGTCGGCGACTTGTGCTTCCACGACAACGCAAGGGCACCATCGTCATGAGCGCCGAAGGCTTCGCAAACTCCATTGTTTTCGCCAACACCGCACTCAAACCCGGCACCACGGAAATCGACAGATATCGCACCAACGCGGTGTTCCTGCAATTCATCCTCAGGATCCCCGACAACAAAAACGGAATCCGCCGACAAGAGATCAAGGTATTGTTCGGTCTGAGCAACCTGTTCGACCTGAAAATCAACCCCCATCGCATCGTCATCGCCGACTACGGCCCTCACTACGGCAAGGGACAGAATTTCGCACCCAGCAAACCCAGCAAACCCATCAAACAAGAACCCGACACCATGCCCCCATCGACCTGACCGTCGGCGGCCGGGTAGCGGTGGGCGTCGAGAAGGGTGGTGATCAGTCGGTAGTCGCCGGTGTAGCTGCCGTTTGTGGTGGTGATGCTGATCCGGGCCATCACGCGGATGCGCTGGCTGCCGATGACTGACAGCCAGGAGCCGTCGTGGCAGCGGTGGATCGGTGGGAGTGTCCGGCCGTTCTTGCAGCGGATCAGTAGGTGGGCCCCGGTCGCCGCGAACGCGGTGATCAGGTCGGCGGCGGCGTAATTGCGGTCGGCCAGCAGCAGCATCCCGGCGCGCAGGCTACTGGCCAGTTGGCGGGCTTGGGTGAGGGCCGGATGGCGACCGACGGTGGCGACGGATGCTCAAACGGCTCGTCGGTCATAGCGGCGCGGCTTGCCGGGCCGGTCCAGGAGCCGTTGACCCGGCTCGAAGACAACGACTTGAGCTGATGCCACATCCGGACCCAAGCGCCGCCGAGCACGGACCCCTGCCGGACCGCGTAGCCCCGCATAGGCAGCTCCAGGCACCCACGGCGCAGGCAGGCCGAACCTGATCGCCCACAGGCGTTACCGGGGGTTTTCGGGAGGCGGTTCCACACCGCATAGATGAACATGAGGCCCCGGCCAGCAGGCATGCTGGTCGGGGCCTCACTCGGAGCCGCCTGACGGAATCGAACCGTCGACCTACGCATTACGAGTGCGTCGCTCTGCCGACTGAGCTAAGGCGGCAACGATCGCCAAGTGTACGGCACATCCCGCCCCCACACCCAACCGGATACCCGGTAGACCGGCGGAACCCGGGCATCCCGCCTGTCCCGCGCCCGTACCCGACAGCGCGGCGGCCCGGACGGGACTACGCTGCGGCGGGTGACCGACGACCGCGCCCCCGTCGACGGCCCGCAGGGCGAAGCACCGGAAGACGGCATCGGCCCCGCCCGCCGGCCGCGCAGCACGGACCCGCTGGAGCTGGGCTTCACCCCGCGCAAGCCGGTCCCGTGGCTCGCGCCCCTCCTGCTGATCAGCACCGGCCTGCGTACGCTGCTGGCGCTGCTGTTCGGGGCGTACCTGGACAAGCGGGAGCTGCAGAACTCGCTGGAGGCCCGCATCGAGCGCCAGGTCGGGCCGGACGGCGGGCTGTGGCTGGACTACGTGGCCGACCTGGGCGACGGCTTCGATGCCACGTACTCGATCGCGTACCTGCTCGCCCAGCGGGAACTGGAGGTCGACGGGCACCGGCTGCCCCGAGCCCAGACGCTGGTGATGGGCGGGGACCAGGTCTACCCGTCGGCGTCGTACGGGGCGTACGAGGACCGGTGCAAGGGGCCGTACCAGGCGGCGCTGCCCGGCACGCCGCCCGAGCGGCCCACCCTGTTCGCCGTGCCGGGCAACCACGACTGGTACGACGGTCTCACCGCGTTCCTGCGGCTGTTCGTCCGGACCCGGGACCGGCACTTCGGCGGCTGGGCCACCGGCCAGTTCCGGTCGTACTTCGCCGTGGAACTGCCCGCGGACTGGTGGCTGCTCGGCCTCGACGACCAGTCCGGCTCGTACCTGGACGACCCGCAGCTCACCTACTTCGACGGGGTGGCCCGGAAGCTGGGTCCGCAGAGCCGGGTGATCCTGGCCGTGGCGGCACCGACGTGGGTCAAGGCCGTCGACCAGCCCACGGCGTACGACTCGATCGACTACTTCATCCGTACGATCGTCGCGCCCACGGGGGCGCGGGTACGCCTGCTGATCTCCGGCGACCTGCACCACTATGCCCGGTACGCCGGCCCGGACCGGCAGCTCATCACCTGCGGCAGCGGCGGGGCGTACCTGTATCCGACCCACCACCTGCCGGAGCGGATCGAGGTACCGCCGCGGGACACCCTGGCCCGCCGGGCGAGCCCCAGCCGCCCGTACGACCTGGCGGCCCGCTTCCCGGACAAGGCCCGCTCCCGCCGCTACGGCTGGGGCGTCTTCGCCCGGCTGCCGTGGCGCAACCCGGGCTTCGGCACGTTGCTGGGCATCGTGCACACCCTGCTGATGCTGGCCATGGCCGGGGTCACCGCGGACCGGGCGGGCGGCGCCGAGCAGCGGCTGTTCAGCGTCCCGCTGGTGGCGATGCTGCTGGTGACGATGCTCGGGGCGGCCCTCTTCGCGAAGCCGCCCAGCGCGACCGGAAAGCGGCACGCGCGGCACTGGATCCTCGGCGTGGGGCACGGCCTGGCCCACGTCGGGCTGGCCGCCGCAGGCACCTGGGCCTGGCTGTCGCTGCCCCTGCACGACTGGACCTGGCCGTGGCCGGCGGTCGCCGCCGCCGTGCTCTACGGGCCGGTGATCGGTTTCCTGGCCAGCGAGCTGGTGGCGGCGTACCTGCTGGTGGCGGGGGCGTTCGGGGTCAACCTCAACGAGCTGTTCGCCGGGCAGGGCATCGAGGACTCCAAGGCGTTCCTGCGGATGCGCATCGACCCCGACGGCACTCTCACCGTCTACCCGGTCGCGGTCGACCGCGTGGCCCGCGACTGGAAGCTGAACCCCGACCAGTCCCCGGAGTCCTCCTGGCTGGTCCCGAGCGCCCCGCTGACCCCCCGCCTGGCGGAACCCCCGATCACGATCCGCTGACGGCTGGTCAGGAGCGCCTGCCGCCGAGGACACCGGGCGCCGACGTCAGGCGTTGTAGTGCTCGTCGTGTGCCTGACGGGGGCCGCAGACGGAAGCTCGTGAGCACGAGCAGCGGGAGCCGTCGGCGTCCAGCCGCACGGTCACGGAATCTCTGGGGACGTTGTGTGCGACCACCCGACCATCGCCTTCAGGTGTCGTCACTCGAGAGCCGACAGGTGGGGCAGATTCCGCGAATCGGGTGTATAGCGGATGCTCGTACTTGAGGCAGCACATCAGCCGGCCGCACGCGCCGGAGATGCGCAGCGGGTTCAGCGGCAGGTCCTGGTCCTTGGCCATCCGGATGGTCACCGGCTCGAAGTCGGTGAGGAACGTGGCGCAGCACAGATCCCGGCCGCAGGAGCCGATGCCGCCCTGCACGCGGGCGGAGTCCCGCGCGGAGAGCTGCCGCAGCTCGACCCGGCAGTGCAGGGTCGCGCCCAGGTCGCGGACGAGGGAGCGGAAGTCGACCCGGTGCGGCGCGGTGAAGTAGACCATGGTCCGCTCGCCGCCGCCCTCGGCGCCCCCGAGGACGTGGTCGACGGCCACCACCTTCATCGGCAGGCCGTGCTCCCGGATCAGCCGCTTCGCGGCCACCTTCGCCTCGGCCTTGCGCCGCCGCAGCAGCTCGTCGCGGCGCAGGTCCTCCTCCTGGGCGAGGCCGACCAGCTTGGGGAAGCCGTCGGTGTCCTCGCCGACCCACTGCGCGGCCCACACGCACTCCGCCACCTCGGGCCCGTCGTCGGTGGGCACCAGCACCCGGTCGCCCACCTGCGGGCGGAACTCGCCCGGGTCGAGGTAGTAGAGGCGCCCGTACCGGTTGAAGCTGACCGCACAGAGCATCCCCATACCCTCACCCTACGACGCGGCGACGCCGCCACCCACCCAGCGGTCGCCGGTTGTTCACCCCACGCATTGATTCACGAACGTAGTTTCGTACGATCCGCGGTTGACCCGTCGTGCCGATGGCCCTCGCCCGGACGGCTGATTCCGGGCCGAGCCGGGGGACAGACGCCCGCCGGGGGCGTTGAGTGGAGGCAGACCTGCGGGGGGTGCAGGGGAAGGCCACGGCGCCGCCGCCGGGGCCCGGTCGACAGGCCGGCTCACGCGCGCGGCGCCGTGGCCGTGTCTCCGCCGGTGGATACCGGCGTGCGGGGCACGGTCAGCGGCCGACGCGGGTGACGACGTCGTAGCGGGACGGGCCGCCCGCGGGGGCGCGCCACACGGACTCGGTCAGGCTCGGCGACCACTGGCGCAGCAGCGTCTCGGCCCCGTCGTACGCCACGCCCAGCACCGAGAGCACCCGGTGGGCGACGTCCGCCGCCGCGACCAGGACGGGGCCGCGCGGCTCGCCGCCCGGGGCGGTGGCGACCCGCACCCGCACCGCCTCGGCGGAGCGGAGCACGTCGGCCAGCGCCCGGGCCAGCGCCAGGCGGCTGCCCTCGACCCAGTCGGCGAGCGCGTCGGCGTACCCGGCGGTGGACTCCAGCCGGCCGACCAGGCTGTCCGGGCCCTCGTCGAGGTGGCGCAGCAGCGCCGCGCGCGACCCGTCGTACGCGGAGGCGGCTGCCCCGGACCAGGCGACCGGGTCAGCCAGGGCGCGGCTCACCTCGTCGTACGCGCCGACGAGCGCGCGGACCGCGTGGCCGGCCTCGGCCAGCGGCGCCGGGTGCAGGTCGAGGAAGGCCCGCACGGCGTCGCCGGGCAGCGCCTGCATGCGGCGCAGCAGCGGCCAGATCGGGTGCCCCTCGGGGCGCCCGCGGCGAGCAACGTGTCGACGCGGTCGAGCAGGTCCAGCCCCGGCTCGGCGAGGCGGTCGAGGGCGTCCATCATGCGTCCCGGCCCAGCCGCAGCCGGGCGGAGTCGTCGACGCCCGCGTACCGGTCGGCGGCGCTGCGGACGGCGGACGCGGCGGCGGCCAGCCGGACGGCGGCGGCGCTCGCCTCCCGGGCCCGGTCGCCGGTGGCGGCCGTCCACCGCCGGTGCAGCGCCCGGCCGATCTCGCCGGGCCGGCCGGGGGCGTGGACGCCGAACGCCGGGTGCGGCGGGTCGGTGGCGGTCACCGCGCGGGCCAGGGCGTCGAGGGTGGCGCTCGCCTCGTCGAGCCGGGCGGCGAGGGCGCGCAGCTCGTCCATGTCAGGCCCCCGCCAGCGGCCGGTACGCCGCGAACGTCTCGTTGTGCAGCTTCTCCCGGGCCCACTGCGCCGCGTCGGCGGCGGCGGTCACCGCGGCCCGCACGGACGCGGCGACGTCCCGGGGGTTGCGGGTGTGCAGGGGACCGAGGAAACGCACGTCGGTGATCCGCCCCTCGGCGGTGACCAGGACCTCCACCAGCCCGTCCGGGGAGCGCACCGTGACCTCGACGGTTGCCACCGCCTGGTCGAACTCGGCCTGCAAGGACTCGATGCGGCGATAGCGCCGCACCGCCTCCTCGATCCAGGCCTCGTCGATCTCCCGAGGCATCGTGGACTCCTCCCGGCAGCGCACTCACCGTCCGTGCTGCCACGATCACCGCGGCACCCCCGGGACCGTACCGCACACCAATCGCACGTGTCGATGCCCTGTGGACGACGCGGGAGCCCGTCAACCCTTCCAGAGGGCGAGCATCATCGCCTCCACCGCGATCCGCGGCTTGACGTTCGCCTCGATGGCGGCCCGGCACTCCAGCACGGCCTCCAGCCGGCGCAGCGCCCCCTCGGCGTGCCACTTCCGCGCCCCGGCCTCCGCGATCGCGGCCGTGTCGGTGTGCACCGGGGCGACCGGCGCGCCCAGCGCCGCCGTGACGGCGTCCCGGTAGAAGCCGGCCAGGTCGACCAGGGCCCGATCGAGGGAGTCGCGCTGGGCCCGCGTGGCCCGCGACTTCTGCCGCTTCTCCAGGTCCTTGAGCTGGCCGGCGGCGCCGCGCATCGCGCCGGCCGCGCCCCGGCCGGTGCCGCCCGCGCCGAGCGCGGTCTGCAACGCGGCCCGCTCGGCCTCGTCGATCTCCGCCACCGACGCCGCGGCCTCCGCCTCGGCCGCCTCGATCAGCGCGGACGCCGCGTCGAAGGCCGCGCCCACGCCGGTCAGCCGGCGCGGCACCGCGAGCACCGCGTCCCGGCGCTGGCGGGCCTCCGGGTCGCGGGCGAGCCGCCGGGCCCGGCCCACGTGGCCCTGCGCGGCCGCCGCCGCCCACGCGGCCACGTCGGGCGCGACGCCGTCGCGGCGCACCAGCACCTCGGCCACCGCGGCGGGCGGGGGCTGCCGCAGCGGTACGACCCGGCAGCGCGACCGGATGGTCACGGAGATGTCGTCCGGGTGGGTGGACGGGGCACAGAGCAGGAAGACCGTCCGCGGCGGCGGCTCCTCGACCGCCTTGAGCAGCGCGTTGCCGGCCGCCTCCGTGAGCCGGTCGGCGTCCTCGATGATCACCACCTGCCACCGGCCGCCGGACGGGGTGCTGGCCGCCCGGAGCACCAGGGCGCGCATCTCCCCGACGCCGATCGACAGCCCCTCGGGCACCACCAGCCGCACGTCGGCGTGGGTGCCGGTCAGCGTGGTGTGGCAGCCCGGGCACTCGCCGCAGCCGACGCCGCGTACGCACTGCAGGGCCGCGGCGAACGCGCGGGCGGCGACCGACCGGCCCGAGCCGGGCGGGCCGGTGAAGATCCAGGCGTGGGTCATCCCGGCGCCCGGGTCGGCGGGGCTCCCGGCGGCGTCGGCCTCCGCCTCGGCGGCGAGGGCGTCCTCGTCGTCCGGATCCGCCGGGGCGGCCGTGGCCGCCGCGTGCACGGCGGCGGCGTGGCGCAGCACGGCGGCGGCCGCCGCGGCGGCCCGGCGCAGCGTGTCGACCGCGTCGTCCTGCCCGACCAGGTCGGCGAAGACGTCCGGCATCAGGTGCGGCGCTCCATCGTCACCAGCTCCGCGTCGGATAACTCCGGCTGCACCGAGGTGTCCGGCCCCTGCGCGGGACGGGGGTGGACGATCCCGGCCGGGTCGGTCAGGAACGCCTCCACCCGGCCGGCGACCAGCCCGGCGATCTCGTCGACCGGCTTGGCCGCGTCGAGCACCAGGTAGCGCTTCGGGTCGTTGGCGGCGAGGTCGAGGAAGGCGTACCGGACCCGCTCGTGGAAGGCGACGGACTCGGCCTCCAGCCGGTCGACGTCGGCGCTGCGGGCGGCGACCCGGGACAGCCCGGTGCGCGAGTCGACGTCCAGCAGCACGACCAGGTCGGGCTTGAGCCCGCCGGTGGCCCAGGAGGAGAGCCAGGAGACCTCGTCGACCGGCAGGGTCCGCCCGGCCCCCTGGTACGCGAGGGACGAGTCGACGTACCGGTCGCTGATCACCACCGCGCCGCGGACGAGGGCGGGCCGGACGACGGTCGCGACGTGGTGTGCCCGGTCGGCCGCGTAGAGCAGCGCCTCGGCGCGCGGGGAGGGGGCCTCGGCGCCGGACCTGTCGAGCAGGAGCGAGCGGATGCGCTCGCCGATCGGGGTGGCCCCCGGCTCGCGGGTCACCACCACCTCCCGGCCCTGCTCGCGCAGCCGCTCGGCGAGCAGGGCGAGCTGGGTGGACTTGCCGGCGCCCTCGCCGCCCTCGAAGACCACGAAGAGCCCGTTGGGGACGAACTGCTCGGCCGGCATCAGTGGGCGGCCCCGGATCGACCCCCACAGGTCGGCGAGGACCGGCACGCCCTTCTTGTCGTCCATCTGCCCGAAGGCGCTGATCCCGGCGAAGATGCCGGCGACGCCCGCGGCGAGCAGCAGCAGCCGGGTGGAGGAGACGGAGATGCCCAGGTCGGCGACGGTCAGCCGGCGCGAGCCGCCGGCGCCGACCAGCAGGCTGCTCAGCGCGATGGCCAGGATCAGCACGAGCCGGGTGCCGATCTGCACCACGGCGAAGACCCGGCCGCGCACCTCGTCGGCGACCTCGCCGCCGAGCAGGGTGGTGCCGGCGAGGAAGGCCATCCCGGCCGCCGCGCCGACCAGGACGGCGCCGAGCATCGCCATCGACAGGTGGATGGCGAACGCGAGCGCCAGCACGGAGGCGCTGGCCAGCACGATGCTCGCGCCGAACCAGCGCCGCCGGGACATGTCCCGGACGATCATCGGGCCGAGCCCGATACCGAGCGCCAGGCCGACGAAGATCGCGCCGAAGAGCAGGTAGAACGCGGCGTCGCCGGCGCCGAGCGAGGCGGCGAAGAACCGTGCCGTGCCGATCACGATGCCGCCGCCGGCGAACGCGCCGAAGATGCCGAGCACCAGGCCCCGGACCAGCGGGGTGTGGCTGATGTACCGCCACCCCTCGGTGAACTGGCGGGTCACGCCCTGCTCGGCGCGCTCCCCCGCGCCGCGCCCCGTCCGGCTGATCTCCTTGATGCCGAAGGCGACGACCAGCGCGGTGGCCAGCCGGGAGAACGCGTTGAACCAGAGCGCGAGCTGGGCCGGCTCGGCCCAGACGGGGACGTTCCCGCCGGTCACCGCGCGGACGCTGCCGTCGAGCGCCGACAGGCCGATGGCGGCGGCGATCGGGGTGAGGCCGTACGTGGTGATGAGGGTGAGCTGGTTGGCCGCCTCCAGGCGGGCGCGCGGGATCAGGTTGGGGACCGCGGCCTCCTTGGCCGGGATCCACAGCAGGGTGATCGTCTCGATCAGGAAGGTGGCGATCGCCGCCCAGCCGACGACCAGCCCGCCGCCGGCGCCGGTGAGGGCGAACAGTGGGATGGAGGCGAAGAGCAGGAAGCGCGCCACGTCGCAGATGACCATCGTCCAGCGCCGGTCGAACCGGTCGGCGAGGACGCCGGCCACCGGGCCGAGCAGCAGCGCCGGCAGCAGCCGGATGGCGATCAGCGTGCCGAAGGCGGCACCCTTGGCGGTGCTGCCCTGCACCTGGGACGCGGCGAAGACCGACGTGGCGAGCAGGCCCAGCCAGTCGCCGAAGGAGGCGGCGCCGAGCACGAGCCACAGCCGCCGGAACGGCCGGATGCGCAGCACGGAACGGATCGCGGCGGCCCCGGAACGGTCGGCCGCGGCGGCCGGGGCGTCCGGCTGGCTCGTGGACGGCGACACGCCGGGCGACTCGCCGTTGTTCTGGCTTTCGATGGCCGTACCTCCACGTGCCGGCCCAACCCTGGGCAGTCCCGGTGCAACACTCTAGTCCCCGGCGGGGGTGCACCCCGCCCGCGACATCGCCTGCTCGCCGAGCCTAGGCCGCTGGCGCCACAGCCGGCAGCCCGACGTACGCGAGGGTGTTTCACATCAATCGTCCGACAGTTAGCGTGCACACGTGGCCACGGAAAGCGACAGACTGCGCGACCGCCTGGACCGGGCGACGGCCCACCTCGACCCGCCGTACGCGGTGGTCGACCTGGCCGCGTTCGACGCCAACGCGGCGGCGCTGCCCGGTCGCGCGGGCGGCAAGCCGCTGCGGGTGGCCAGCAAGTCCGTCCGCGTCCGCGAACTGCTCGGGCGGGCGCTGGGCCGGCCCGGCTGGCGGGGGGTGATGGCGTTCACCCTGCCCGAGGCGATCTGGCTGGCCCGCTCGGGCGTGAGCGACGACCTGCTGGTGGCGTACCCGACGGCCGACCGGGGGGCGCTCGCCGAGCTGGCCGCCGACGAGGGGCTGGCCCGCGCGGTCACGCTGATGGTCGACGGGGCCGAGCAGCTCGACCTGGTCGACGCGGTGCGTCCCCCCGGCCGCCGGCCCGAGCTGCGGTTCTGCCTGGACCTGGACGCCTCCTGGCGGCCGCTGGGCGGGCGGGTGCACGTCGGGGTACGCCGCTCGCCCGTGCACAGCGCCCGGACGGCCGGCGCGTTCGCCGCCGCCGTCGCGGCCCGGCCCGGCTTCCGGCTGGTCGGCCTCATGTCGTACGAGGCGCAGATCGCCGGGCTGGGCGACGCGCCGCCCGGCCGGGCGGCCCTGGCGACCGCGATCCGACTCGCCCAGCGCGGGTCGTACCGGGAGTTGCTGGCCCGCCGGGGCGCGGCGGTGGCCGCGGTACGCGAGCACGCCGACCTGGAGTTCGTCAACGGCGGCGGCACCGGCAGCGTGGCGGCGACCAGCGCCGATCCCGCGGTCACCGAGGTCACCGCGGGATCCGGCCTGTACGGGCCGAAGCTCTTCGACTCCTACCGCGCCTGGCGCCCCGCCCCGGCGGCGTTCTTCGCCTGCGCGGTGGTCCGCCGCCCGGGGCCCGGGCTGGTCACGGTGCTCGGCGGCGGTTGGATCGCCTCCGGTCAGGCCGGCGGGACCCGGCTGCCCGCCCCCTGGCTGCCGGCCGGGCTGCGGCTGCTCGGCGCGGAGGGGGCCGGCGAGGTGCAGACCCCGCTGGCCGGCGCGGCGGCGACCGAGCTACGGATCGGCGACCGCGTCTGGTTCCGGCACGCCAAGGCCGGCGAGCTGTGCGAACGGGTCAACGAGCTGCACCTGGTCGACGGCGACCGGGTGGTGGGCAGCGTCCCGACGTACCGGGGCGAGGGGCACGCCTTCCTCTAGGCGCTCTCACCGGGGCGTCGACTGCCCCGTCTCGGCGCGCGTGGCGGCCCGGTCGGTTCCGTGGGACGCGGGCCGCACCCGCCGGCTCAGGAGGCGCTGTCCGCCTGGGCCTCGACGTGCCGGTGCAGGTACTCGCGGATGAGCGCCTTGGCCTCGGCGAGCACCTCCTCGTCGCCCTCCGGCTTGCGGCGGAAGGCGAGCTTGATCAGCGCGTCGGCGGCCTCGACCGCGATCTCCAGGCAGAACCTGAGACGCGGCTCGTCGGCCATGCCGAACCGCTCGGTGAGCACTCGGGCCAACTGGTCGGCGATCACGCCGTTGTTGTCCCGCTGCTCGTCCAGCAGGTGCAGGTCGACCACGTCGCCGAAGTGCAGGGTGCGGAAGCCCGGGACGGTGCGGTGCATGGTGATGTACTCGTCGATTCCCGCGTCGACACCATCCCACCAGTGGGTCAGGTCGTCCGAGGAGAACCGCTCGTCGAGCCGCTGGAGGTAGGACTCCATGGTGCGCAGGGTCAGCGCCTGCACGATCGCCCGCTTGTCCGGAAAGAACTGGTAGACCGACCCGATCGCCACCCCGGCACGCTCGGCGAGCAGGGTCGTGGTCAGCCCCTCGTACCCCACCTCGTCGATGAGTTCGGCGCAGGCGTCCAGCATGCGCTGGACCCGTGCGACGCTTCGACCCTGGACCGGCACCCGGCGCAACGGCCCGGTCGTGGCGGCTGGTGTGGACACTCGGCGCCACCCCCCTTCGACGGATGAACATATCTGCACGTCACGAGTGCGTGACTACCGGTACAACGAGCGGACCTCGGTTGCGGTATTTACCAGGCACGACGTTCCTGCTAGGAAGTCGACTCACATTCATCTCGAGGAGCGCGCATGGCCAGCACCGGACCGCTCGCCGCCTGGGCCAACTGGGCCGGCAACCAGCGCAGCACCGCCACCGAGGTCCTCCGTCCCCGTACGATCGCCGACGTCGCCGACGCCGTCCAGGCCGCAGCCGCGGCCGGGGACCGGATCCGGCCGGTCGGCAGCGGCCACTCCTTCAGCCCCGTCGCCCGCAGCCAGGGAAGGCGGATGGAACTCGCCGGCCTGGACGTCGACGTCCGCATCGACCGCGAGCGACGCCTGGTCACCGTACCGGCCGGGATGCCCCTGCACCGGCTCAACGACCTGCTCGCCGCGAACGGGCTGGCCATGCCCAATCTCGGCGACATCGACACGCAGACCGTCGCCGGGGCGATCTCCACGGGCACCCACGGCACCGGGGCCGCCCTCGGCTGCCTGTCCACGTTCGTCGCGGCGCTGACCCTGGTCACCGGCACCGGCGAGGTGCTGCGCTGTTCCGCCGACGAGCATCCGGACGTCTTCGCCGCCGCCCGGGTCTCCCTGGGCGCCCTCGGCGTGCTGACCGACGTGACCCTCCAGTGCGTGGACGCGTTCGGGCTGCGCGCGCACGAGCGCCCCGCACTGCTGGACGCCGTCCTCGCCGACCTGCCGGACCTGGCCACCGCCCACGACCACGTCGAGTTCTTCTGGTTCCCGTACACGCCCCGCGTCCAGCTCAAGTCCAACGACCGGGCGCCGGTTGACGAGCGGCCGCTGCCCCGGTGGCGCGGCTGGCTGGACGACGAGTTCCTGTCCAACACCTTCTTCGGCGGCGTCTGCCGGGTCGGCCGGGCCGTACCCGCCCTGGTGCCGACGATCAGCGGCGTCGCCTCCCGGGTGCTCACCGAGAGGATCTACACCGCCCGCTCCGACCGGGTCTTCTGCACCCCGCGCCGGGTCCGCTTCGTGGAGATGGAGTACGCCCTGCCGCGCGAAGCCCTGCCCGAGGCACTGGACGCGCTGCGCCGGATCGTCGACGGGCTCCCGACCAAGGTCGTGTTCCCGGTCGAGGTGCGGTTCACCGCCGCCGACGACATCTGGCTCTCCCACGGGTACGGGCGCGAGTCCGCGTACGTCGCCCTGCACCAGTACGTGGGCATGCCGTACGAGCCGTACTTCCGGGCGTTCGAGCGGGTGGCGGCCGGGCTCGGCGGCCGCCCGCACTGGGGCAAGCTGCACTGGCGCGACGCGGAGTCGCTGGCGCCCGCGTACCCGAGGTTCGCCGACTTCCAGGCGATCCGCGACCGCCTCGACCCGAACCGGATCTTCACGACGGACCACCTGAACGCGCTCCTGGGCCCCTGACTTGGATGATCCCGCCATGTCGGTGACATTGGGGCGTCCAGCGTGCGGGATGCCGCCATGTCGGCGGCATGGAGTGGATCACCCGCCCCGGGTGCGCTGATTCGCCTCGGATGTCCGGTTCGGTGGGGTGTCCGGGTGTGACCGGCGGCATCGTGGGGGCGGAATCGTCGCCGGGGCGGGGGCGTTACACCCTGACGCACGGCCGAGGAAGGCCGCCCGCCTGATGTGAGGCGGGGTGGCCCCAGCCCGGAATGATGGTGGGCCGCCGGTCGTTGGACATGGTTCCCGGGCGCCGCGACGAGGCACCCCGCGCCCCGCGGTCGCACCGGGCAGAGTCTTCTCCCCCTTCTTCGAGCGCCTGACGGTGCTCGCACACCACCCCAGTCAGTCCCCCCGGCCGGTGGTGTGCGTCGACCCCCGAATGGAGCTTTCGATCATGAACACGATGCTGCTGCGTAAGAGCGTTCTCGGTATCGCCGGTCTGGCCTTCGCCGGTGGTCTGGCCGCCGGCCCCCTGCACGCCACCGCCGCCCACGCCGAGACCCCGGTGCAGGGCAAGCCCGTCGCCGTGGCCGTGGTGCAGGGCGACAAGCCCGACGCCAGCAAGCTGATCCCGCACGGCGCGCAGGGCGCACAGTCACACCTCACCCTCGACGACGAGCAGACCGGCAACGCGAAGGCGATCATCGCCGCGACGAAGAAGGCCGGCCTGCCCGAGCGGGCCGCGGTGATCTCGATCGCCACCAGCCTGCAGGAGTCGAAGCTGGAGAACCTGGGCCACCTGGGCGACGCCAACGACCACGACTCGCTGGGTCTGTTCCAGCAGCGGCCGTCCTCGGGTTGGGGCACCCCGGAGCAGATCACCGACCCCGAGTACTCCACCACCGCATTCCTCAAGGGCCTCAAGCAGGTCGACGGGTGGCAGGACATGCCCCTGACCCAGGCCGCGCAGACCGTGCAGGTCTCGGCGTACCCGGACGCGTACGCGCAGTGGGAGCAGCAGGCCGCCGACCTCGTCGCCCAGCACTGGAACAGCTGACCCACACACAGCCGAACAGCCGCCGGCCGGCACCCCAGACCACGGGGTGCCGGCCGGCGGCGTGTGGTTCAAACCTGGGGCGAGCCGGTCGTGGCTTCGTCAAGGCAGACAGTCCGGCGCGACGCGGCCGGCCGCCGCCGCTACGTCGACGTCCGGCTGGCCGGGTATCCAATCTTGGTACGGTTCCGCCCCCGGAGGGAGGGACCGATCCCGTACCAAGATTCGCTGTAGCGCCGCTACTCGCTGGCCCGGGCAGCCTTCTTCGGCGCCGCTTTGGTCGCCTTCGTCGCGGTCGCCTTCGTCGCAGTGGACTTCGCGGCCGTGGACTTCGTGGCGGTCGTCTTCTTCGCCGCCGTGGTCTTCTTCGCCGCCGTGGTCTTCTTGGCCGTCGTCTTCTTCGCCGCCGCCTTCTTCCGCGGCGCCGGGCCCTTCGCGCGCTTCTCGGCGAGCATCTCGGAGGCCTCCTCGATGCTCAGCGCCTCCGGCGTCTGCCCCCGGCGCAGCGACGCATTGGTCTCGCCGTCGGTGACGTACGGGCCGAACCGGCCGTCCTTGATCACCAGCGGCTTCTCGGTCAGCGGGTCGGCGCCCAGCTCCCGCAGCGGCGGCGCGGCGGCCCGACGCTGGCGGGTCTTCGGGGCGGCCAGCAGGGCCAGCGCCTCGTCCAGCGTGACGGTGAACATCTTCTCTTCCGAGTCCAGCGACCGGAACTCGTCACCGCGCTTGACGTACGGGCCGTACCGGCCGTTGTTCGCGAAGATCTCGACGCCGTCCGGGGCCACCCCGACCAGCCGGGGCAGGCTGAGCAGCCGCAGCGCCTGGTCGAGGGTGAGCGTGTCCGGCGACTGCGAACGCAGCAGCGAGGACTTCCGCTCGCCGCTGGCCACGTACGGGCCGAACCGGCCGGACTTGAGCACGATCGGCTCCCCCGTCGCCGGGTCGTCGCCGAGCTTGCGCTCGCCGCCCCCGCCGAGGAACAGCTCGTGCACCTTCTCCCGGGTCAGCTCGTCGGGGGCCAGCCCCTCGGGGATCGGCGCCCGGTCGCCGGGAGTGCCGCCCTCCTCGCCCTCGGCGTGCGCCGCCGGCTCCTCGCCGGGCACGCTCCGCTGGAGGTACGGCCCGTAGCGCCCGACCCGGACGACGACCTCGCGCCCCTCGGAGTCGGTGAACAGCGGGATCGAGTTGACGCTGCGCGCGTCGATCTCGCTCACGTTCTCGGTGACCAGCTTCTTGAGCCCACCGGAGCGGGCGATGGCCTGGTCGCCGGCGCCGTTGGTGCTGCCGAAGTAGAACGCGGTGAGGAAGTCGACGGCGGCGTGGTCGCCCCCGGCGATCTCGTCCAGCTCGTTCTCCATGCTGGCGGTGAAGTTGTAGTCGACCAGCCGGGGGTAGTGCCGCTCCAGCAGGCCGATCACCGCGAACGCCAGGAAGGACGGGATCAGCGCCTGGCCGCGCTTGGAGACGTACCCGCGGTCCTGGATGGTCTGCATGATCGACGCGTACGTGGACGGGCGGCCGATGCCCAGCTCCTCCAGGGCCTTGACCAGCGACGCCTCGGTGTACCGCGACGGCGGCTGGGTGTGGTGGCCCTGCGCGGCCAGCTCGTCGGCGGTCAGCGGCTGGTCCTTGACCAGGTTGGGCAGCCGACGCTCGGCGTCCTCGGCCTCGGCGTTCTCGTCGTCGCTGGACTCGACGTACGCGCGCAGGAAGCCGGGGTCGGTGATCGTCTTGCCGGTCGCGCCGAAGTCGGCCTCCTCGCCGGCCGAGGAGACCGCGCGGATGCGCACCGAGACGCTGGAGCCGACCGCGTCGGTCATCTGCGAGGCGATGGTACGCCGCCAGATCAGCTCGTAGAGCCGGTTCTCCTCCTCGGACAGCTCCTTGGCCACCTCGCCCGGGGTGCGGAAGTTGTCCCCCGCCGGACGGATCGCCTCGTGTGCCTCCTGGGCGTTCTTCACCTTGCCGGTGTAGCGGCGCGGCTCCGGCGGCACGCTGCGCTCGCCGTACAGCTCGGCGATCTGCCGGCGAGCCGCCGCGATGGCGGTCTCCGACAGATTCACCGAGTCGGTACGCATATAGGTGATGTAGCCGTTCTCGTACAGCCGCTGCGCGGTGCGCATCGTCTGCTGCGACGAGAACCGCAGCTTGCGGGCGGCCTCCTGCTGGAGGGTGGAGGTGATGAACGGCGCGTACGGGCGCCGGCGGTAGGGCTTCTCCTCCACCCGGGTGACGGCGAACGGCCGCCCCTGCAACCGGGCGGCGAGCCCGCGCGCCCCACCCTCGTCGAGGTGCACCACCCCGGCGCCGGCCTTCACCCGGCCGGTGGTCGGCTCGAAGTCCTTGCCGGTGGCGATCCGGTCGCCGTTCAGGGCGACCAGGGTGGCGTTGAAGCTGCGCGGCCCCTCACCCCGGTTCACCACGGACAGGGTGGCCAGGATGTCCCAGTACTCGGCGGTGCGGAACGCCATCCGCTGGCGCTCCCGCTCAACCACGATCCGGGTCGCCACGGACTGCACCCGGCCCGCCGACAGCTTCGGCATGACCTTCTTCCACAGCACGGGAGAGACCTCGTAGCCGTAGAGCCGGTCGAGGATGCGCCGGGCCTCCTGGGCGTCGACCAGGTCCCGGTCGATCTCCCGCGGGTTGGCCACCGCCGCCTGGATCGCCGGCTTGGTGATCTCGTGGAAGACCATCCGCTTGACCGGCACCTTGGGCTTCAGCGTCTCGACCAGGTGCCAGGCGATCGCCTCGCCCTCGCGGTCCTCGTCCGTGGCGAGGAGGATCTCGTCGACCTCCTTGGCCAGCTTGGTCAGCTTGCTGATCTGCTGCTTGCGGTCGGGCGAGACCACGTAGAGGGCGTGAAAGCCGTTGTCGACGTCCACGCCGAGCCGGGCCCACGGCTCGCCCTTGTACTTGGCGGGCACGTCGGCGGCGTTGCGCGGCAGGTCGCGGACGTGCCCGAAGCTGGCCTCCACGACGTACCCCGGGCCAAGGTAGCCCGAGATCGTCTTGGCCTTCGCCGGTGACTCGACGATGACCAGACGGGTGGTCCTGGGGTTGCTCGGCACGTCTCCTGCGACCTCACTCCTGCTCGTGGCCGGCCGATTCCGGGCACGGACCACCCGCGGTCCGCCGGAACCGCCGGCGGTCCGGATGTCCAACGTAACGCGCCGCCCGCGATTCGGGTTTCGCGGGCGGCAAACCGCCCCAAGTGCGACGCCCACCCCACGCCGCACCGGCGATGGTCATGCCGGACGGCGCCACCGTACACCCTGGGTAGGGTCTCAAGCAGGCCACCGTGACGATGACGTCCCCTCGACCGAGGGCCCACCAGCCCGTTTTCGCCCCCGAACCGGCTGCCCAGTGTCCCGCATCGGACAGCCGGGCCGGGACCGGTCGACGGGCGGCCCTCGGCCGGCGCCCGTCGGCGGCCAGCCCAGCGGCGCGCCGGGCCGGGGCGCCGCCGGGCCGCGGGCCGGTGCGTGGCCGGTCAGGCGTGGGCCGGTGTGCGGCCGGTCAGGCGTGGGCCGGTGCGCGGCCGGTCAGGCGTGGGTGGGCCAGTCCGCGGCGGGCGCGGCGGGCGGGCGGTCGCCGACGAGGTCGGCGAGCCGGGCCAGCCGGCGACGACCGGCGATCCGGTACGCGGGGCCGCGCTCGTCGGGGTCGACCAGGACCGCCGGCAGGCCGATGGCGGCCAGCGCGGCGCCGACCGGCTCCCAGCCGGCCTCGTCTGCCGGGCCGAGCCGGAGCAGGAACCCGGGCGGGTCGGCCGCCCCGGCGGCGGCCAGCCAGAGCCGCAGCCGCCGCCCGTTGAGGTGGAACCCGGCGGGCGGCCGCTTCACCGGCCCGGCGAGATCGAGCCCCACGGCGGGAGCGGAGGGCCCGGCGGCCGGGGCGGGCTCCACGGCGACGGGGGCAGGCTCCACGGCGACGGGGGCGGGCTCCACGGCGGCCGGGGCAGGCTCCACGGCGGCCGGGGCAGGCTCCACGGCGGCCGGGGCGGAGGGCCCGGTGGGAGCGGGCTCCACGGCGGTGGAGTGGCCCACCCAGGCCAGCGCCAACGGGGCCAGCGTGCTGGCGTACGAGGTGCGCACCAGGTGCCGCTGGTCCTCCGTCGCCTCCCAGGTCGCGGCCAGCCCCCGTCGGGCCAGTTCGGCGACGAGCACGTGCACCCGCCATCCGGCGTCCACCACCACCATCAGCCGCGCGGTGCCGCCCATCCGGAGCACCTCCCCCGGGCCGGCGAGCAGGCCGGCCAGGTCGGCGACGGACGGGTCCGCCGCCTCGGCCCCGAACAGCGACAGCTGCCGGACCGGGTCGGGAAGTCTGTCGGGGGGCGTCAGCGGCACTCCGGGACCTCGTCGAAGGCCTGCTTGAGTTCCTCGGAGTTGAGCCGGCTGGTGTCCAGCGCGCTGGCGTCGTACTCCTTGTTGAGGGTCTCCACGGCGGCGCGCACGCCGTCGTAGAAGGCGCTGGGCTCGCTGATGCTCAGCTTGCTGATGGTGGCCCGCGCCCGCCCGTACGCGTCGCGGACCTTGCCGAGCGACGTCTGGAAGCCCCGGGAGATCTCCTCGCCGTGGTCGGTCTCGGGGACGCCCGCCTCGTCGACCTGGCGCCGGGCCCTCTCGCTGGCCTGCTCCGCCCCGGCGAAGAGTCGCACCAGGTTCTCCTTGGCCTGCGCGGGGATGGTCTGCGCGGTCATCTGCTGCTGGGTGCTGCTGGTCAGCTTGTTGATCTCCGCCCGCCAGGGGGTGAGCGCCTCGCAGACGGATGCCGCCCACGCCCGCGGGCTGGGACCGCCACCGCAGCCGGCCAGCGTGACGACGAGCGTCGCGAGAACCGCCGTGAGTCTTCCGGCGGTCGCCGCCCGGCACGTGCGCATGCGTTGCAGCGTACGGCCTCCGCGCGGATGCGCCACCGGTCGGTTTGCCGCCGCCCGCGCCACGGCCCGGCAGGGCGGCCGGCGTCCGGTCCCGTGAGCTGGCGTTCCGTCGCCGTGGGTGCGCCAGGGTGTCCCGGGTCCGGGCAGGCGAGGCTCCCGGCCGGCGTCGCGCCGACCGGGAGCCCGCTGCGTCACCACTCAGGCGCCGACCGTCTCCTGCCGCTTGCCAGCGGTGGTGCCGGTGCCGTCGGAGTCGCCCATGGCGACCTCCTTGCGCTTGCTGAACACCACCGCCGCGACGATGACCAGCGCGGCCACCACCGCGATGCCCACCCGCAGGCCGGTGTTCTTGTCGTCGCCCACGCTCCAGGCCACGACGGCCGGCGCGATCAGCAGCGAAACCAGGTTCATCACCTTGATCAGCGGGTTGATCGCCGGGCCGGCGGTGTCCTTGAACGGGTCGCCGACGGTGTCGCCGATGACGGTGGCGGCGTGCGAGTCGGAGCCCTTGCCGCCGTACGCGCCGTCCTCGACGAGCTTCTTGCCGTTGTCCCAGGCGCCACCGGAGTTGGCCAGGAACACCGCCATCAGGGTGCCCGCGCCGATCGCCCCGGCCAGGTACGCCGCCAGCGCGCCCGGCCCGAGGCCGAAGCCGACCGCGATCGGGGCGAGGATGGCCAGCAGGCCGGGGGTCATCAGCTCGCGCTGCGCGTCCCGAGTGCAGATGTCGACGACCTTGCCGTACTCGGGGCGCTGGGTGCGGTCCATGATCCCGGGCAACTCGCGGAACTGCCGGCGGACCTCCATCACCACGGCACCGGCCGAGCGGGACACCGCGTTGATGGCCAGGCCGGAGAAGAGGAAGACCACGGCCGCGCCGATGATCAGGCCGACCAGGTTGCGCGGGTTCGCCACGTTGAGCGAGTTGAGGATCTCCGTGCCCACGTCCGCGACGCCCGCGTCGGAGTACGCCGTCCGCAGGGTGTCGGTGTACGAGCCGAACAGCGCGGTCGCCGCGAGGACGGCGGTGGCGATGGCGATGCCCTTGGTGATCGCCTTGGTGGTGTTGCCGACCGCGTCCAGCTCGGTGAGCGTCCGGGCGCCGTGCTCGTCGATGTCGCCGGACATCTCGGCCACACCCTGCGCGTTGTCGGAGATCGGGCCGAAGGTGTCCATCGCGACGATCACGCCGACGGTGGTGAGCAGGCCGGTGCCGGCCAGCGCCACGGCGAACAGCGACAGCGTGATGGAGCTGCCGCCGAGCAGGAACGCACCGAAGACGCCCGCGCCGATCAGCAGCGCCGAGTAGACGGCCGACTCCAGGCCGACGCTGATGCCGGCGAGGATGACGGTCGCGGCGCCGGTCTGCGAGCTCTTGCCGATGTCCTGCACCGGGCGCCGGTTGGTCTCGGTGAAGTACCCGGTCAGCGCCTGGATCGC
Organism: Micromonospora olivasterospora; assembly: GCF_007830265.1. Taxonomy (NCBI): domain Bacteria; kingdom Bacillati; phylum Actinomycetota; class Actinomycetes; order Micromonosporales; family Micromonosporaceae; genus Micromonospora; species Micromonospora olivasterospora. The sequence continues at coordinate 3,136,653 of NZ_VLKE01000001.1, read as the reverse complement.
GGCGGCCAGCACGATGCCGATGACCACCGCGCCGATGGCCACGACCCGCGGGTTCTCGCTGACGTCGGTCAGCCCGCCCTCGAGCTCGGCGAAGGTCGCCGGCAGGTACGCGTACGTGGCCACGGCCACCAGCACCGCCGAGACGATCGCGGAGGCGTAGAAGGCCCGGTTGATCGCGGTCAGGCCGGAGCGGTCCGAGGCGCGCAGCCGGGTGATGAACACGCCGATGATGGCGATGATCGCGCCGATTCCGGAGACGATCAGCGGGAAGACCAGGCCCTCCTCGCCGAACGCGGCGCGGCCGAGGATCAGCGCGGCGACCAGGGTGACCGCGTACGACTCGAAGAGGTCGGCGGCCATGCCGGCGCAGTCGCCGACGTTGTCACCCACGTTGTCGGCGATGGTGGCGGCGTTGCGCGGGTCGTCCTCCGGGATGCCCTGCTCGACCTTGCCGACCAGGTCGGCGCCCACGTCGGCGGCCTTGGTGAAGATGCCGCCGCCGACCCGCATGAACATCGCCAGCAGGGCGGCGCCGAAGCCGAAGCCCTCCAGCACGGTCGGGGCGTCGCCCCGGTAGAGCAGGACGACCAGCGCCGCGCCGAACAGGCCGAGGCCGACGGTGAGGAAGCCGACCACGCCGCCGGTGCGGAAGGCGATCCGCATGGCGGCCTCCCGCCCGCCTTCCCGCTCCCGGGCCGCGGCGGCGACCCGCAGGTTCGCGCGGGTGGCCAGCCACATGCCGGCGCCGCCGATGAACGCGCTGAACAGGGCGCCCACCACGAAGAAGGCGGACCGACCGATCTTCACCGCGATCTCGCTGCCGTCGGTGTCGTGCACCGGCAGCAGGAACAGCAGCACCACGGCGATCACGACGAAGATCGCGAGTGTCCTGAACTGCCGGAGCAGGTAGGCCGAGGCCCCCTCCTGTACCGCCCCGGAGATCTCCTGCATGTTGGTGGTGCCCTTGCCGGCTGCCAGCACGGCCTTGGTCAAGGCGGCGGCGAAGACGAGTGCCACCAGCGCGAGGACCGCGGCGATGACGACGTACGTCACGTTGGCTCCGGAAAGGGACAGTGCGCCGCCGTCGGCGGCCAAGGTCCCGGACATCTGTGTCCTCCTGTACCGAACACTCGCGCCGGCCGGTGGAGACGCACCGCCCGGCGCCTGGATGCGGACGAGCAAGCGCGCCAACCCACCCCAGCGGACCAGCGATGAACACCCATACCCGCTGGGTGCGGGAAGGATCACTTGCTGACAACCCGCGTACTGTAGCCCTCGGTAGTGTCGGAGGTCACACGCAGGGGTCACCGTGTCTCAATGATCTTCGTCGCTGTGTTACGAAAAAGAATCTGATATAGGGCCCGGCACGACGAACAGGCCGCGTCCCAAGCGACGGACGCGGCCTGAGCGGCGGATCAGCGGATTGAGCGAGGGGTCAGCGGGCTGAGCGAGGGGTCAGCGGGCTGGGCGAGGGGTCAGCGGCCCACCGGCCAGACCATCCGGACCTCGGTCCCGACGCCCTCGTCGACGGGGCGCACCTGGAGGTCCTCGACGAAGCCGGCGAGCAGGGCGAACCCGACGCCGGTGGTGAGGTCGTCCTCGTTGAGCGACTCGTTGGCGAGCTGGTCGGCGTCCAGCGCGGCCAGGCCGATGCCGGCCTCGATCGGCGCCCGGTCCACCACGCGCACCGCGTACGCGCCGGTGTCGGACATCTCCACGAGCACCGGGTCGGACAGGTGGTACTGCCGGTGCAGCGCGACCGCCCGGGTGCAGGCCTCGCCGATGGCCAGGCGCACCTCGTCGAGCAGGTCCTCGCGGACGCCGGCGCGGCGGGCCACCGCGACGCCGACCAGCCGGGCGGTGCGGACGTGCACCGGCGCGGGCGAGAACGAGAGCTTGACCGTGGCCATCAGGCGCCGGTGCCGGTCGGGTCGGCCCCGATCGCCGCATCGACCGTTGGATGCAGTGGGAAGACCTGGTCCAGCGCCGTGATCCGGAAGATCTTCAGCAGCGGCTCCTTGTCGCAGACCAGCGCGAACGTGCCGTTGGCCGAGCGCAGCCGCTTGAGCGCCCCGACCAGCACGCCGAGGCCGGTGGAGTCGAGGAAGTCGACGCGGCCCAGGTCGACCACGACGTGACGGGCCCCGCCGTCGATCAGTTCGAGGAGCCGTTCCCGCAGGCGGGGGGCGGTGTAGACGTCCACCTCACCGCCGACCTCGAGCACCGTGTGCTCCCCCACGGCGCGGGTCGCCAGCGACAGCTCCATCGGTCCTCCTCGCAAGAGTCGTAAACTCTCCTGGGCATCTAACCATCCCCGCCGGAACCACCCGTGCGGTCACCGGGCAGGCTTCCCTTACCCAGACCCCCCACCCTCAACTCCGAACACCCGTGCGAAAGTGCAGGACGTGACCCCCGCAGCCGCCGTACCCGCAGGCCACGGCCCCGGCCGCGCGCCCACGGCGGCGCCGGCGGAGCTGTTGCGCCAGCTGCGCGGGCGACACGGCGTGGACCCGGTCACCCACGTCGAGCGGGTGCCCGCCCGGGCCGGGACGCCGGCGCCGTGGCCGGAGTGGGTCCCCGAGGAGCTGCGGGCCGCGCTCGGTCGGCGCGGCGTGGTCGCGCCGTGGCGGCACCAGGCCGAGGCCGCCGACCTGGCGTACGCCGGGCGACACGTCGTCGTCGCCACCGGGACGGCGTCCGGCAAGTCCCTGGCGTACCAGCTGCCCGCGCTGGCCGCCCTGCTCGCCGACCCCCGGGCCACCGCGCTCTACCTGGCGCCGACCAAGGCGCTCGCCGCCGACCAGCTCCGCGCCGTCGCCGGACTGGAGCTCGACGGGGTACGCCCCGCCTGCTACGACGGCGACACCCCGCGCGCCGAGCGGGACTGGATCCGCCAGCACTCCCGGTTCGTGCTGACCAACCCGGACATGCTGCACCACGGCATCCTGCCCGGTCACGCGCACTGGTCCGGCTTCCTGCGCCGGCTGGCGTACGTGGTCGTGGACGAGTGCCACACCTACCGGGGGGTGTTCGGCTCCCACGTCGCGCACGTGCTGCGCCGGCTGCGCCGCCAGTGCGCGAAGTACGGGCGTACCCCGGGCGGGCCGACGTTCGTGCTGGCCTCCGCCACCTCGGGCGACCCGGCCACGGCGGCCGGGCGACTCACCGGCCTGCCGGTGACCGCCGTCACCGAGGACGCGTCGCCGCGCGGCGGGGTGACGTTCGCCCTCTGGGAGCCGCCCCTGCTGCCCGCCCCGTCCGCGTCGGCCTCACCCGAGGCCGCCGATCTCACCCAGGTCCGCCGGTCGGCGCTGCGGGAGACCGCCGACCTGCTCGCCGACGCGGTCGCCGCCGGGGTACGCACCCTCGCCTTCGTCCGGTCCCGCAAGGGTGCCGAGGTGGTGGCGACCACCGCCCGCCGGGCGCTGGACGAGGCGGTCCCGGGGCTCGGCGAGCGGGTGGCCGCGTACCGGGCCGGCTACCTGCGCGAGGAACGGCGCGAGCTGGAGCGGGCACTGCTGCACGGCGACCTGCTCGGGCTCGCCTCCACCAACGCGCTGGAGCTGGGCGTCGACCTCGTCGGGCTGGACGCCGTGCTGGTCTGCGGCTGGCCCGGCACCCGCGCCTCGCTGTGGCAGCAGGCCGGCCGGGCCGGGCGCTCCGGCGACGAGGCGCTCGCCGTGCTGGTGGCCCGGGACGACCCCCTGGACACCTACCTCGTGCACCACCCGGAGGCGCTGTTCGGCCGGCCGGTCGAGGCCACCGTCCTCGACCCGGCCAACCCGTATGTGCTCGCCCCGCAGCTCGCCTGCGCCGCCGCCGAGGCCCCGCTCACCCCGCCGGATCTGGAGCTGTTCGGGGAGGGCGCGAAGGAGGCGGTCGACGACCTGGTGGCGGCGGGGGCGCTGCGGCAGCGGCCGACCGGCTGGTACTGGCGGCACCGGGAACGGCCCGAGGTCGACCTGCGGGGCGAGGGCGGGGCGCCGGTCTGTGTGGTGGAGGCGTCCACCGGGCGGCTGCTCGGCACCGTCGACGGCGGATCGGCGCACTTCCTCGTCCACCCCGGCGCGGTCTACCTGCACCAGGGCGTCTCGTACGTGGTGGACCAGCTCGACCTGGCGGACGGCTGCGCGCTGGTACACGCCGAGGAGCCCGACTGGTCGACCCACGCCCGCGACGTCACCTCGCTGTCCGTGGTCTCCGTGCGCTCGTACGTCGACGCCGGGCCGGTCGGGCTGTTCCTCGGCGAGGTGGACGTGACCAGCCAGGTGGTGTCGTACCAGCGGCGACGGATCGCGTCCGGCGAGGTGATCGACACCCGCCCGCTCGACCTGCCCGCCAGGGAGCTGCGTACCGTCGCGGTCTGGTTCACCCTCTCGCCGCAGTCGCTGGCCCTCGCCGGCGTGGACCCCGCCGACGTCCCCGGCGCGCTGCACGCCGCCGAGCACGCCGCGATCGGCCTGCTGCCGCTGATGGCCACCTGCGACCGGTGGGACATCGGCGGGCTGTCCACGGCGCTGCACCCCGACACCGAGTCCCCCACGGTCTTCGTCTACGACGGGCACCCGGGCGGGGCGGGGTTCGCCGAGCGGGCGTACCGGACGGCGGCCGAGTGGCTGCGGGCCACCCGGGACGCGATCGCCGAGTGCGGCTGCGAGGCGGGGTGCCCGTCCTGCGTCCAGTCGCCGAAGTGCGGCAACGGCAACAACCCGCTCTCCAAGCCGGGCGCGGTCCGGGTGCTCGACGTGGTGCTGGCGAACCTGCCGTCCGACCGGCCGCCCCAGCAGCCCGGCCCCGCCGACGCGGCGGACGCCGGCGGGGTGTCCGCCCCGGCCGGGGTCGGCGGGAACGGCTGAGGTGAGGGTGCAGGCGGGCGCCGACGGCCCGCCTGTGCGAGACTCCGCGCACACCCGAAGGAGTTCCCCATGCAGCTCGACAGCCTGCAGCACCTGCGGCAGTTCCACATCCGGCAGCGGATCCGGATGATGGTCAACCAGTACGAGGTCCACTCCGTCGCCCCCGACGGGTCGGAAGGTGAGCTGCTGGCGTTCGCGCAGCAGAAGCGGCTCGCCTTCAAGGAGCAGGTGACCATCTACACGGACGACAGCAAGCAGCACCCGCTGCTGGGCTTCAAGGCCCGTCAGCGGCTCGACCTCGGCGCCACGTACGACGTCACCGACCACGCCGGCAACGCGATCGGGCTGTTCCGCAAGGACTTCGCCCAGTCGCTGCTCCGCTCCACCTGGCACGTCGAGCAGGCCGGGCTGCCCCAGATCACCGGGCAGGAGCGGAGCCTGCCGGTGGCGCTGCTGCGCCGGTTCGTCGACTCGCTGTCCTGGCTGCCGTACCACTTCGACTTCACCGCCGGCGGCCAGCCGGTGTTCTCCGTGGTGAAGAAGTGGGGCCTGCGCGACCGGTACGTCGTCGAGGTGCAGAACCCGCAGATCGACCGGCGACTGGTGATCGCCATGGCGATCGGCCTGGACGCGCTCCAGAGCCGCTGACGCGGCCACCGCCCGGCCGACCGGCGAGCCGGCCGCGCTCCCGGGGCGGTACCGCGGTTGCGGCCACCGGCCTCCGTGCCGCCTCGCCGTGCCTTCTCCCGCCGCCCGCCTTCGTTCCTGCGGTTCTCGCGCCACGCGCTGTCGAATCGACCGGCGGCCGGGATGTGTCCCGCAGCCCGTTCCGGTTCCCGTTATCGGGGAGCCGTCTCCCGCCAGCGACCGGTCTGGGCGGCCACCCGGTCACCCTCGGCGGCGTCCCGGACGCCGCCGAGCCAAAGCCAGGCGGGGTCGTCCGGCACCGAACCGTCCTCGACGATGCGCGCGACGGCGGGCAGCCCGGTCGGTTCGGTGAACGAGCGCAGGCGCGCGGCGACGACCCCGCCCCGGCCGGAACTCGCCGGAAAGACCCGGATGTCGGCGACGTCGGACCACGGCAGCAGCCGGCCCGCCTCGTTGGCGTGCCGCAGGACGATCCCGTGTGGACAGAGCCGGGTGGCGTAGCCGGCCGACCATCGGCCCTTCGGAGCACCCTCGGGCCGCCTCGGCCGCCGCCCCTGGGCGAGCCGACCACGCACGATGCCGACGACCAGCGCGAGCGCCACAGGCACCACGCAGATGACGACGAGGCCGGCGGTGAGCCGCACCATCTCCGCCCTGTCGAGTTGCTTCGAGAAGCCCCACAGGGTCCACACCCAGAAGGCCGCCACGATGACCACCGGAATCAGCAGTTTCACCAGCCAGCGGCCCAATCCAGGCTCGCGGTACTCGCGGAGTCTGATCGACCCGTCACACTCGTGCATGTCCCACCTCCGGTCCGACGCCGACGGTAGCCGATCGCCGCGCGGCGGTGGGCGCCCGCAGCGGTGCGGTGCCTCGACGGTGGAGCCGACCGGTAGATTGGCGCGGAATCGAAGGCGGGCGGTCCGGGTCGATCGCCCGAACCCGACGGGGGTACCCCTTGTACATGGACAACAGCCAGGAACTCGACCGCGCGTTGCGGATGTCGCAGGAACTCCAGCGTAAGGCCGAAGCGTTCCAGTCCCGGCTCTCCGAGGTCACGGGCCAGGGCTCCGACGACAGCGGCTTGGTGCAGGTGTCGGTCGGCCTCAGCGGGGGCCTCTCCGACGTGTACGTCGACCCGCGGGCGATGCGTCTCGCCTCGCAGGACCTGGCGGACGCGTTCAAACACGCGCACCAGGCGGCGACGCAGGACATGCAGAACCGGTTGATGGAAGCCCAGCGTGAGGCGTTCGGTGACGACCTGCTCAGCGGGATGCTGGACGGAAGCCGCTCGCCCGACGAGTTGCTCGGGGACATGCGGCGGACCACCGAGGCGGGCCTCGACGCCTCGCTGGACGAGATCGAGCGGCTGCGCCGCCGGCTCAGCTGACCCGCCCGGGCCGCCCCGCCGGGCCATGCGCTGGTGGCGCGGCGCCGGGGCCGCTCCGCCCCGGCGCCCCTCCCGTCACCCGCTGCCCTGCTACTTGTTTGCCTCCTCGTAGGTGACCGGGTCCGTCTTCTGCGGCGAGATGAACTTGTTCGGCGGGGCCCACTCGATCTTGACCTGCTCGAGCTTTGCGGTCCGGTCGTCGATGTTGAGCAGCGCCGGCCCGCTCAGCGCCCCGACCACCGCGGCGCCCGCGAAGGCGCCGAAGGCCGCGCCCACCGCCGCCAACTTCGTCACCCACAGGTCGAGTACGGTCACCAGCCCGTTGACGATGGACTCCGCGACACCCCGCAGGGCAGGCCCGGCCGGTGTGAACTGCGCCGCGAGAACCATGATGGCGAGCGCCAGCGTCAGGGTGGCCACCACCGCCGCGTACGCCCAGAACAGCGTGTAGGCCCCGGCGACGGCGAACATACCGCCACCGACCAGGCCGGCGCTGCTCTGGACGTTCGCCAGTTCCTTGCCGATCTCCTTGAGCTTCTTCTCCAGGGCGTCGAAGTCGTCGGCCGTCCAGCCCTCCTTCGCCTTGTCCATGGCGTCGTCCAGTTTGGCCTGGATCTCCGCCAGCTCGGTACCGACCTCGGTCGACCAGGTGGCGCCCGCTCTCCACATCGCGGGCACGTCGGCGACCGCAACCGCGAGCACGAGGGAGAGCCGAAGGCCGCCCACGAGCGTCAGCGATGCCGCCCGCGCCTCGGCGAGGGCAAACGTCGCGGCGGAGGTCGCCGCGGAAATGGGTGCCGTCATCTGTCTTCCCCGTTCGTCACTTGTCGCCGTAGCGGACGATGTTGTGGTCCTCGGCGTCCTGCCAGGCCGGCGCGATCTTCGTACGCAGCGTCCCGGCGACCTCCGACATCGTCTCGGAGTACTTGTCGAGGAACTGCTGGAAGTCGTCGATCAGCCCGTTGTAGGCGAATTGAAGAGGGATCCCCACCAGCCCGAACCCGGGGAAACCGTCGATCCGGGTCGTCTCGATCTTCTGCTTCGCCAAGGTGACCTGGCTCTTGACGTCATTGTCCAGATCGCCGGCCAGACCGGTGATCGCCTCCGACGTCACATGTCGCTGGATGCCCACGCGCTGCAAACCTTTCCGTCGATCGGCTGTCCGTGCCTCGGCTGAGCCTATCGACCGGGCTGTTCGGACAGGGGGCGCATCCTGACCTGACGCTCAGCCGCGCGGCGGGCCCGCCCGGGCGGCGGCGGTGGCGACCCGCCGCAGGCCCGGCAACGGGTCGACCGTCACCTCCACTGTCACGACCACGTCGAGCCCGTCCAGCCGGCAGCTGGTAAGCCGGCCACGGTTGGCGCGGGCCAGTTCGTCCGCCGTTTCACAGGCCGATCCGTCGCCGCCGAGCGCCTGACCCGCCCCGGCGAGGGCGGCGAAGTCGGCACCGACGCGCGCCTGGTGGCGGGCGACCCTGGCTGCCCCCACGGCCGCCCCGAAGGTGCCGACCAGCACGAGTACCAGCCCGACGGCGAGCAGACAGACCGTCGCACCGCCCCGGTCACCGCCTCGTTCGGCCCCGCGGTCCCGACTCGGCCACGAGCCGCGACCGCCCCCCGCCGTCGAGGGGGCCAGCGACGGGACCGGACAGGGCGTGACCGTCACGGCCGCGCCTCCGGCGCGCCGGGTTCGACCGCGGCGACCGTGGTGGCGGCCACGCTGATCCGGGGTAGCCGGGCACCGAGGGCGCGGACGGGCGCCCGCACGGTGGCGGTGACCCGGTCACCGCCGACGGAAACCGTGACGAGGGCACCCGGGGGCGCGATCCGGGAGCCCGCCGCCCCGCCCGCCTCGCCCCGGGAGGCGGCGAGCGCCGCCTCCCGGGCCGCGTCGAGGCAGGCCGCCTTCGTGGTGACCGCGTTCACCGCGGTGAGACCGGCCAGCAGGAGCAGGAGCAACGCCGGCAGGCCGGCCGCCAGCTCGGCGGTGAACGAACCCCGGTCGCGGCCGGCCGGCCGGCGCGGGGTCACTTCAACGCCCGGTCGATGACCGCGGTCAACGCGGACTGCACGTTCCCCGAGGTCAGCACCTTGAGCAGGATGCCGGCGAACGCGACGGCGGCGAGCGTGCCGACGGCGTACTCCGCCGTGTTCATCCCGGCGTCGCCGCGCAGGCGGGTGAGGAGTTTGCGCATCTCGTTCCCTTCTCGATGGTCGTCACAGCACGTCGCCGAGGACGGCGACGATCACCGGCACCAGGCCGGCGAGAATGAAGGCCGGCAGGAAGCAGAGCCCCAGCGGCAGCACGATGAGCACACCCGCGCGGCGGGCCGCCGCCTCCGCGGCGGTGGACCGGTCGGCGCGCAGGTCGTCGGCGAGCCGGGTCAGGGCGCCGGCCAGCGCGGCACCGCTGTCGGCGGAGCGGACGGCGGCGCCGGCCAGCCGGTCGGCACCCGGCACCGACCCCAGGTGCGCCCAGGCCTCCTCCGGGCCGCCCCCGAGCAGCAGGGTCCGGCCGATCCGACCGAGACGCTCGGCCAGCGGACCGCCCAGCGCCTCTGCCACCGCCAGCACGGAGCGGTCCACCGGCGCGCCGGCCCGCATCGCGGACGCCAGCAGATCGGCGGCGAGCGGCAGGTCAGCGGCCTCCCGGAGCCGGCGTTCCCGGACTGCCCGCGGCTCGATCCGGCGCAGACCCCGGTCCGCCGCGACCGCGACGAGCGCGCCGCCGAGGACGCCGCGCCAGCCGCCCGCCACCACCAGGACGGCGATCCCGGCGAGCCCGGAGCCGAGGCGTACCCGGTCGGGCCACCACGCCGGCCGCTGCCGCCCGGCCGAGCCGCCCCGCCGCCGCAGCGCGCGCAGCCGGCGGGTGGCGCCGGCCCGCGCGCCGGTCGACAGGGTGAGCGCCGCCGCAGCGAGCAGGCAGCAGGCGACCAACACCTGGCGGGACATCAGTCGCTCCCGCCCGGCGTCGCGCCGAGCCGTTCCGCCCAGAACAGCCCGGCGATCTGCAGGACCACGGCCGCGACGGCGCAGGCTGCGCCGACGGGGGTGTGCAGCAGCACCGCCACCGGGTCGACGCCGACGCCGTACCCGAGGGCGATGCCGCCCAGCGGCAGGGCGGCGAGCAGCCACGCGGTCGCCCGGGCGCCGGCCGCCTGCGCGGCCGCCGCCGCCAGCCCCCGGTCGGCGGCCCTGGCGTCGGCCTCGATCCGCTCCACCAGGTCGGCCAGGGGTGCGCCGGTCCGGTCGGCGAGCCGGACGGCGGCCCGGGCCAGCCGACCGAGCCGCTCGACGCCGGACTGCGCGCCCTGGTGGACGGCCCCATCGACCGTGGCGGCGGCGGTCAGTACCGGCACACCGGCGCGCAGATCCGCGGCGAGAGCGCAGAGCTGATCGAGGCTGCGCCGCCGGGCGAGTCGGGTTAGGCGGGTGTCACGTCGCCGGACGAGCGCCCGGGCACCCAGCGCACCGTACGCGCCGACCACCACGGCGGCGACCGGCCCGCCCAGGAGGCCGCCGGAGGCCGCGCCCAGCACACCGGCGAGCAGCAGCGCGCCCCGCGGCGACACCACCGACCGGCCCGGCAGTCGCAGCCAGCGCCAGCCGACCCCGGCGCCGTCACCTCCGCCCCGCGCGCCGCCCGGAGCGGAAGCGGACGGGTCCACGTCGCCCGGTGCCGCCACGCCGGGCCGCTCCAGGACGGCGCCGGGACGGCGTGGATCACGACGGCCGGGTGGACCAGGTTGCCTGCCGAAGCCCGGCTGGCCTGCGTCCGGGCGCGACCGCGCGTGGCCGCTGGCGTGCGTCGCGACGTGGGGGTCCGCCCCGAGCCCGAACCGTCGTTCCCCGCGGCCTTCCTCGCGGGCGCCGTCTTCGCCGCGGGCATCGGTGACGGCCTCGCTCGACCCGCCGGCCCAGGCGAACGCCCGTCCGGCGCCGTCGGCGGCGGACCCCGCACCCGCCGGGAGCGGGCCGTCGCGCCGCGGCCCGAGGACCGCCCGCCGTCGGGCCCGGCTACTGCGCAGCGGCCATGCCACGGCCGCCGCCGCGGCGGCGAGGAACACCGCCACCAGAAAGCCCGTCGCGCTCACCGGGGAACTCCGTGCCGCGGGGCGGGTCGCGCCGCGGTCTCCCGGCCCGGAGCGGGTTGCTGCGGCGCCTCGGGGCGGCCGCGCTCGGGGTACGTCTCGGACAGGACCGGCGGTACGGGGACGTCCCGCTCGCGCAGCAGCGTGCCGAGGGCCCGCGCGGCGGGACCCGGGCCCTGGCCGCGTATCCAGGCGGGTACGACCGAGACCAGGCGGTCCGGGCCGTGCGGGAGCAGCAGGCAGACCGACTCCAGCACCCGGCCGCGGGCGCCCCGCCGGACCTGCAGCAGCACCTGCAACGCCGCGGCGACCTGGGCGTGCAGCGCCGGCCGGGGCAGCCCGCCCAGCATTCCGAGCGCCTCCAGCCGGGCCGGCACGTCCGCGGGGGCGTTGGCGTGCAGCGTCCCGGCCCCGCCGTCGTGGCCGGTGTTCAGCGCGGCGAGCAGGTCGACCACCTCGGCACCCCGGCACTCCCCGACCACCAGGCGGTCCGGACGCATCCGCAGGGCCTGCCGGACCAGGTCGCTGAGCCCGACCGCCCCGGAACCCTCCACGTTGGAGGTGCGGGCCTGTAGCCCGACCACGTGCGGGTGCACGGGGCGCAGCTCGGCGGCGTCCTCGACCAGGACGATCCGCTCCGTCACCGGAACCAGCCCCAGCAGGGTGTTCAGCAGAGTCGTCTTGCCCGAGCCGGTGCCACCCACGACCAGGTACGCCAGCCGGGCGGCCACCACGGCAGCCAGCAGCGGGGCCACCGGCCGCGGCACGGTGCCCTGCCGCACGAGGTCGTCGAGCGTGAACGGGCGCTGCCGGAAGGTGCGCAGGGACAGGTACGGACCGTCGGTCGCCACCGGAGGCAGCACCGCGTGCAGCCGGGTGCCGTCGGGCAGCCGGGCGTCCGCGTACGGGGAGCCGTCGTCGAGGCGGCGGCCCGCCCCGGCGGCGAGGCGCTGGGCCAGGCGACGTACGTCGTCGACGGAGCCGACCGGCACCGCGACCTGGTGCAGGCCCTGCCCCCGGTCCACCCACACCCGGGTGCCGTTGACGAGAACGTCGGTCACCTGCGGATCGGCGAGCAGGGGTGCCAGCGGACCCGCGCCGACCAGGTCGTCGTGCACCCGGCCGGCGATCCGCAGCAGGGCGGTGTCCCCGAGGACGGCCGCGGCGGGCTCGGCGCGTACGGCGGAGACCACGGCTGCCGGGGTCACGGGGGTGGCCGCGGCGGCGAAGCGTTCGCGTACCCGGCTGGAGAGCTGCCCGCCGTCTGCGTGGCCGATCACGCCGCACCCGTCACGGGCAGGCCGGTCAGCTCGCCGACGATGCGCTGGCAGAGGGCGGCCAGCGGGCCGCGCCCGTCGGCGGTCGGCGCCTCGCCGCGTTCGAGCCCGCGGCACAGTCCCGGCTCGGGACGCAGGGTGCCGGCCAGCGGCAGGCCGAGGGCGCGGGCCACCTCGACGGCCTTGAGGCGACCCGGGGCAGGGCCCCGCACGATGACGGAGAGCTGCGTGCAGTGCGGCGCCGCCGCGGCCACCACCCGGGCCGCAGCCGCGGTGGCCCGCAGCTCGGCCGGCACCACGACGTACGCCTGGTCGGCGGCCTGCAACGCGAGCACGGCCGGGTCGTCGAGCTGGCGGGGCACGTCGACCACCACGAAGTCCCGCCCCCGCCGGGCCGCCTCCAGGGTGGCCGCCATCGCCGGGGCGGGCAGGGTGAGCAGGTCGCCCCGGTCCCAGGAAAGGACCACCAGGTCACCACGGCTGGGCAGGGCCCTGACCAGCGCCGGTGGGTCGACCCGCCCGTCGGCGTCGGTAAGCGCCGGCCAGCGCAGCCCCTCCAACTGCTCCCACCCGAGCACCAGGTCCAGCCCACCGCCGAGCGGGTCGGCATCGACGAGGAGCGTGCGCAGGCGGGCCCGGGCGGCGGTCACCGCCAGCCCTCCGGCGAGGACGCTGGCCCCCGCGCCGCCCCTGCCGCCGAGCACGGCGACCACGCGCGCCGTTCCCTCGCCGGCCCCGCCGGGCGCGCACTCGGCGAACCGGTCCACCAGCCACGGCTCGGCGGCGGGCAGGGTGGCCACATGCTCCGCGCCGATCAGCTCGGCGATCTCCCAGCCAGGATCTAGCTGCCCGGTGCGGCCGACCAGGACCATCCGCGGCCGGCGGGGCAGCCGCGCCCGCAGGCACGCCTGGGCCTGGTCGCTGCCCAGCAGCACCAGCGGTGCCGGGGCCCAGCGGGACCGGGCGGCGGCCGGGTCCGGCGCCAACTCGGCCTCGGTACCGCCCGCGGCGGCGAGCCGGAGCAGGTCGTCGAGCAGATCGTCGTCCGAGGTCACCAGCAGGGGAAGCCGCCGGTGCGGTGGGACGGAGGTACGGGGTGGCATCGCGGCCTCCAACAGTCGGGCTCGGGGTGCTGCCGGAGAGCGTGCGCCGATTCGCCCGGCGTCCGCCGCCCGTCCACGCTTGCCTGTGGACAACGGGGCGCCCTGTGGACAACGCCCGAAACTCCTGTCGATCTGCTATGCGGGCCCGTAGAACATCGGCCCCGAGCTGCGGCGGCAGTCGTGCGGATTCGAGGCGCGGTTCACCTCCGCCCGGCCATCTCGGCGTCAGTCATACCGCTGCCGGGTCGCAGGCAGACCTTGCAGCGGTATGCGGATCGGAATCATGCTGAAGTACGGCTGTCCCCTGATTCAGGAGCTCATGGGTGCACGTCAGCATGGCGACCAGCGCCGGTAGGGCCGGCCAGCCGAACGAGGACTTCGTCGGCGCTGTACCCGGCGCCGTCGTGCTGCTGGACGGCGCCGGTATCCCGGGAACCGAGTCGATCTGCTCCCACGGTGTCGCCTGGGTACACGCGCCGCCTCGGCGGCGCGCTGCTCGGCCGGCTGTCGCGCGGCGACGGGCGAGACCTCGCGGCGATCCTCGCCGCCACGATTGACGAGACAGCCGACGAGCACCGGGGCACCTGCGACATCACGCACCCCGCCAGCCCGCAGGCAACTGTGGCGATTGTTCGCGCCCACCGGGACCGCCTGGACTATTTCCTGCTCGCGGACTCCTTCCTCGTCCTCGACCAGGTCCGCGGTGGCCCGCAGGTCAGCACCGACGAGCGTGAGGTCACCGCAAGGCGCGTCTGCTCGGCGCCCCTGGACGGCGTTCCCACGGGATCGCCGGAGTACGACCGCATCCGGGAGTCCTGCGTCGAGGCGCTGCGGGCTCGCCGGAACCGGCTACTGGATCGCAAGGACGATCCGCGCGCGGCGGAGGAAGCGGTAACCGGCAGCCGGCCCATTCATGACCTGGCGAGCGTCACGCTGCTCAGCAACGGCGCCCGCCGCATCGTCAGCCCGTACGGCCTCACCGACTGGCCCGGCGTACTGGAGTTGCTCGGTGCCGGCGGGCCGGCCGACATCATCCGCCGCGTCCGGGATGCCGAGGCCCTCGTTGCCGGAGGCCCCGATGCCCGGCTTCCTGACGACGCCACGGTTGCCCACTGCACCCACCTGCCGCGCTCGGAGGCCGGCGAACTGTCACGGCCGGCAGCCAGCCGCCGAGATCCGCTGTGACCTGCGGCGGAGCGTTCAGCAGGCAAAGGGACGACCCCCGTCGGGGGGGGGGGGGAAGTGAGCTGACGTAGCGGCGAGTGTGATCAAGTGCCGTACCGCGTGGTCAGGTGCATGGGTCGTGCTGTCGAACATGATCGAGTGGGACCACGCGGTACGGCGTTCGCTGACGATCCGCTGACTCCCGTCCAACGGGCTGCGCGCGCCGGAAACGGCCGGAGGCACTCACGACGTGCGCCGTCATGACGCCGGAGGTGCGAGAATAGACGATGATTTCGAGACGCAGGAGGTGAGCTGTGACGTCGAGTAGCGCTGAGCAGATGCCCGAGTGGCCGACCGCTGAGCACGTACCGGCTGAGGAGCTGGCGCGTCGTCAGGGCATCCGGCCAGTCACCTCCGTCGACGACCTGGCCCGGCCGGACCTGTTCGAGTCGGACGAGGAACTGGATGACTTCCTCGCCGACCTTTACGCCTCCCGGCGGGCTGGCGCCGCGTGAGCCTGGTCGTCCTGGACACCGACGTAGCGTCGGCGATCCTCCGGGGGCGGCTGCATGACCGTCTCCGTGCCCGCCTGGCCGGTAAGACCCTCTGCATCACCTTCGTGACGCTCGGGGAGCTGACCAAGTGGGCCGCGCTGCGGAGCTGGGGGCCACGCAAGCTGGCTGATCTCGCCCAGTGGCGGTCCGGGGTCGTGTTGCTGCCCTTCGACGAGGCGGTGGCGACAACCTGGGGGCAACTCCAGGCACGGGCGCAGCATCGCGGGCGGCCCCGGCCGACGAATGACTCCTGGATTGCGGCGTGCTGCCTGGTCGACCGGCTACCGCTGGCGACGTTCAACGGCAAGGACTACGCCGACTTCGCCGAGTACGACGGCCTTCGCCTCTTCGACGTCTCCTAGCTTCCGGCCACCCTGGTCGCGGCTGTCCGGCGTCGTACGGTTCCGCCCCCGGCCCTCTGGCCGGGGCGGCTTCGCGTGGCGCCGGCATTCCGCGGCCTGGTTTCCGTACCCGGTGGCAAGCCGCGAAGCGGCGCGGCAGCCGATCGCCCCAACCTCGGCGGCGGCCAACCGCCCTCGCGATCGCCACGGCGCGCTGATCGGGTACAAGTCCCGACAGCACCGACACCGGATCTTCGGTACCGTCCGCCAGGTGAACCCTGCTTCGAGGCGCGCATCCAAGAATCGCACGCTCGGAAACGTGGTCCTTGTCGCCGGCCTCCTGGTCTCGGCCATCACGCTGTCGACCGACACCGGGGCCACAGAGCCGCACGTCCTCGCGGGCTTCCTCGTCGCCACGGGGATCGGGCTACGCATCGAGGCCGCGATCATCGAATCTCGGGCGTGACGATCCGAGCCGGCAAGTTGCCCGCCGCGCCGGCCGATGCCGGCCGGAGGCCGCCAGCAGGCCGAGCGCGGCGGGCGGGCCGCGCTTGCGCGGCCCCTTGATCCAGGAGAGAGCATTTCGGCAGTGCGACCCGTTCGGATCACAGACCCGTTCGTGTGCCGGTTCGTGCAGTTCCGCTGGAAGTAAGAGCCACCCTCCCGAACTCTCACGCGGTCGCCGGTGGCCTCTGATGACCTGCTGAAACGCCTTCCGCCGCTTTCCGGCGTCTTCTGCTGTCACTCGCGCTCATTGTGCCGGATCTGTTCCTGAACCCGTGGATTGCCGGCGAGGCGCTCGGCGGCGGCCCAGCAACAGCCCGATGTGACCGCGTCCTCGAACGACTGGCCATCGCCTGCGATGTCGTCGCTGTTGTCTTGGCGATGACGGGCGGCGAGGAGCCGGCCGGGCTGGCGCAGTTCCTCGCACTCATCCTGCGGTTTGCTCAACTTCGCTGGCAGGCGGACAGCAAGCCGTAGGGCCTCGGGAGGGGCGTCGCGACCAGCGGCGTCCCTCTCGCCAACTTCACTAGTAATAACCTCTACCAAGTACTTGTTGCACTCTACTTTCGCGTCGTGACACGCGCTACTAGCGCCGCCGGAATGAGGCAACACTGCTGGTCCGTGCTCAGGCGGTACTGCCGGCCCATACTCAGGCGGTTGTCCGACTGGGCAAACTGATGGTCGCCGTGCTGCGCTGTCAACTGCTCCTTGACGTCGGGCTCGGCGGCCCCTGACGGGTGCATGCGCGAGGAGGCCGTGGTGGGGGTGCGGCGCGCGCATCACGGGCAGGCCCCTGGCCTGCCGGCAACGCCGGCCCGAGGGGTCGCAGAGGCTCCGGGGTCAAGGGCGGCCCGCAGGGCCGTCGCACAGCGGCGCGAAGCGCCCTTGACCTTGGAGGGGCGGCCCCGCACACTGCGCGCCGCATCCCACCATGGCCGGCGGTGACTCGCCCCATGGCGCGGCGGCGCAACGGCCGCCGCGTGCGCCAGCTACTCACCGAGGCTGGGCGCCCGCTTCGCCGGTCCAACTTCAGGCGGCGGGTCTGGCTGGCCTCGCTGGTCGGCGCCGGGCTGCTCGGCCAGGTCGTCAACACCGGCCCGCACCGTTACCGCGCGGTCTGGCCCAATCGTGAGGACGAGGACGAGGAGGGCCTGTGACCTGCGGCGGAGCGTTCAGCAGGCAAAGGGACGACCCCCGTCGGGGGGATGCGGTCTGAACCTGTCGGTCGGCATCAACTGGTGGTGCTCGGCGCCGCTGAGCAGGTGACAAACGCCGTCGGTTCAGGTTCGGGGTCGACCTGTGTCGTCGCTCGTGCTGCTTTCTTGCTGCCTCACTGCCCGACCCCTCGCTTGTAAGCTCTGCGCGCTCCGTCCGGCCCCGTCTGCGCACGTCTCTGACGTCGGCCGCTGATCCGCAGCCCTCCGTCGCCGGCCCCCGACGTTAGGCCCTGTTGCTGTCACCGTTGCTGTCGACAGCAACAGGGCCACCCGCTGCTACAGTCCGCACCCATCCTCTTTTGTAGGACGTGGTTCCATAGACCGATGGACGAGTCAGTGCGCGCACATCCCGGAGCCCCGGCGGGGTTTCGGGTTCCCTGGTCTTGGCTTACCCTGTCCCTTCTCGTAGTGTCGGCAACAAGCCTCGGGACACTATCGGTCGTAGTTAGCATCAAGGATGTCGACTTACTTTCGACAGTCGCGCTAGCCTTAGCTGTATTGGCGTTCGTAGCACAGCTAATCGTCTCGCTTGCGCAAGCCCATGGCACATCGCAACAACTGACACAGACCGAACGCATTAATTCAGAAACACAAGCCACGCTAGCCGAGGTTCGATCGACCGCACACGCCCTCCTCACCAATCAATCCGACCAATTCAACAAGGTCCTTGCGGCAGCCCTTCGGTCGGCGACTGAGTCAGCGGTTCGCGAAGTCACTGAGAGTTCGGAAGATACGGGAGCTCTAGGGCAAGGGAATGACGAGCTACGCTCCGTTGATCCGGTAGAAGTGGCGGACCAGGTCGAGCGCAGGCTGCGGGATCTCCTTACTCAGCAGGCACCTACCTCGAACGTGGTAAGGCTGCAAACGATCCATCAGCTAGATTTCTCGGAACCCGTGGGACGAGAGGCGATAAAGACCTTTTATTCCTTGAGCCAGACCGCTTTACTTTACTTCCTAACGCTTACCTCAAGCACTCGATTCAGAAGAACTAATCACCTCCGCCCCGCCCCCAATCCGGCATTCGATGAACTACTGAAAGCGGGAATTTTTGAGGCCAGCACAGCTCGGGCGAACAGGGAATACAGTCTCACCGCAAAAGGGGAAGGGCTATTCATGCTTGTCAACTACTATCATGCAGGACAGAAATGGTTCGCTCGTGAACTTGCAGCACGCATAAGCCTACTGGGCTGAGCTAATCCAACCAGAAGGATTGATGCAAGCTGCCATCCCGTCTGCCGTCGACCCGCACTCTGTGGAGCGGGCCGCCGCCCGGCCCGCCACGTCAAGACGGCCTTGACGGCTCGTACGGACGCTGGCGGGTCGGGCGGTGGTCTGCTCGGCTCGCCCGGGTCGACGGTGGGCGGGATGGCTCCCCACCGCAACCACCCACGGACCGCAAGCCGCCGACGGACCCCCGGCCATCCTGGAGCCGGAGCGCCCCCGCCGGAGGCGCAGTAACCGCAACCCCGCCACCGGCCCGGAGCCGCCGGCGGACCCGGCGTGCGCTCCCCCACGCCGCGCGGTGCTGGCCGCGCGGCCCGGCCGGCTGCCGGCCCACCACCCCCACCGGGAAACGGCCTGTCGTCATGCGGCGGCCCACCGGGCTACCCGCCCTCCGCGCCAGCCGCCGGGCGTGTTGCGTGGCCGGAGTCGGAGCGTCAGCGGAGCGACGGGCACGCGCCCTGGCGGCGGCGCGTGCGGCCCGTTCAGGGCCGCCTTGAAGACGTACAGAAAGTTTGAACCACTTTTCGCCGGCAGTCGGCCGGATCGAACGTGCGTTCGATGAGTTACCTTATGGGTGCTGACAGGCGACGGATCGGTCTCTCAGCCGGTGAGGGGCAAGACGCCGTCTTCGAGGTAGGCGGTACGGGCCTGCTTCCGGGCCTGCATGCTCGCTCGTAGCCGTCGAGCGAGTCTGGGAATGGTCAGGCCATCAAGCTGGTGGTCTTCCACGAACGCACACTCTGCGATTTCCCCATCCCGAAAGGCGACGGCGGCGAGCTGGTCAGCCGTGAGCGTGCCGCCATCGAAGACGAAAAGCATCTTGTCGCCCTCGTCTGGCCTCGGAGCCCAGTCAACCGTCAAGAGAGCGCCGATCGCGACTCGCAGGCCCAGCTCCTCGTAGACCTCTCTGCCACAGGCCGACAGAGGGCTCTCGCCGTCCTCGACGTAGCCGCCCGGGATGTCCCAGTGTGACTTGTAGGTCGGCCGGACGAGCATCATCCGCTCTTGCTCATCAACGAACAGCGCGCCCGCCGCCACCTTGGGAGTAGCTTGCGGACGCGCGTTGCTGGCTTGGCTGGTCACATTCTCGGACTCTACGGATCTAGGCCGTCACGTGCACGCGCTGCGCCAGGCTGGCGAGTTGGTAGCTGGGCCGGCCTCGACCGCGGCGCATCCAGTTTTGGACGAGCTGCCTGCTGATCGCGTGGTGTCGGATCTGCTCGGGCGCCTTCTGCTCAGCAGCGAGCACTACCGCCATAGCCTCATCTGTCCTGTTCCACGCGCTGAGTGCTCGCGCTGTTTCGAGGGCGTGGCGTGCCTGCCGTTCGACAGGAAGGCCGGTCGTGTCGATGCGGGGGCCGAGGTCGATCGCAACTTGTACGTCGTCCAGGTCCATCGCAGTCGTCACACGGTGGATAGCCACGTTGGTTGGCCCGAATGCCGTCCAGAGGTGGTTCGCGTCGTGGCCGAGTCGCCGTGCGGTTTCGTCCGCCTCATTGAGGAACGATCGGACGGCGCTGCGGTCCTCGTCGCGTGCTGCGGCCACGGAACCGGCCAGGAACAACGTGCCGTAGACCGACAGGTACTCCGGCGTCGCCTCGCCCAAACCCGGCTGCATGTATGCCGCCGCGTCGGTGGTGAGCTGCTTCGCTTCACGGTATCGGCCTGTTGAGAGCAAGGTGTGGGTGACTGAGCGGAAGAGCGACCCCATGACGACCACATCGCCGCTTCGTTGGGCCGCTGTGAAGCCCCTCTCGGCGGCAATCCACGCGAGGTCCGCTTCCCCGAGCTTGGTAAGCAGGACGGCGGCGGCCTGGTAGGTGAGCGCCAGCAGTGCAAACGACTGCTCCTGGTCCTCACCCTCGTAAGTTTGGGTCGCGGCCTGTCCGGCGGCGAGCGCCTGCGGCAACCGCGCGACGACGTATCCGTACCGAGAGGCTTGGTACGCATCCCATACCTGGGTGACCTCACTACGCAGCTGGGCTACGTCAGGTGCCTCCGCGACGGGGCCCGGAATGAACGGTGAGAGCTGCCGGTAGTTAAGCAGGGCATCCCGCAGAGCGGAGACTGTTTTCGTCCCGCTGTCGGCGTTCCAATCGAGGAGGGTCGGCTCCCCAACGAGATCGCCGATGCTGACGTCCAACGCGCCAGCTACCGAGCGGATGACGGACAGCCGGTCGAGGTCAATCCGGTTGTTCTCAACCTTGCTCAACCAGTCGACAGTACGGCCGACGATGCCCGCCAGGACTTCCTGCGACATGCCCCGACGACGGCGGTACCACGCGATCCGCTCTCCGACCGTTAGATCCTGACCAATGCCTCGCATGGGTCCAGTGTCTCATGTCGAGGGCCTTCGACCCCCGGAAAAGTATTCCGGGTTTGACCCGCAACCTGGTCATACCTTGGATTCAGCACCGAGCAGTCGTCCATAGGGGACGCGCTCATGACCCTCGGAGGTATCCGTGAAGCTGTACGTGGACACCAAGGCGAAGCAGGTGACGGTGTCGAGGGACCCGGAGCCGAAGAACGACCAGAACGGCAATCAGCGGTCGGAGAAGGGAACGGGCCGGCTCATGTGGTCGACCCAGGTCTTCGTTCTCGACGAGACGGGCGGTGAGGTCATCACCATCACCACGGCGGGTGAGAAGCCGAGTGTGATGGTGGGGCAGCTCATCGAGGTCGAGCAGTTGGAGGCCATTCCGTGGGCGACCAACGGGCGTAACGGCGTCGCGTTCCGTGCGATCTCGCTGAAGCCGAAGGCTGGTACGTCGGCGGCCAAGTAAGTCCTTCGCACAGCGTGCTGTGTGAAGCCTGCGGTGTCCTCCGCGTAGCGGCCTGATGGTCCGCTGATCTGACGAAACGAAACGGTCCGGGAGTGGTTCCGACTCCTACGCTCCCAGTCCGGTCACCACCTGTGGTGGTGGCATCCCCGCAAGAGCTGGCGCGGGGTCGGTCCGACTCCTACATCTGCCGACCCCGTGCCCTCCAACTCATCCACCCTCACAAGGGAGGACTCGTCGTGTCCAAGTCTAGCCCCCGCCGCCCTTTCGGCGGCAGAAGCAACGGAACGGTGACGGTCATCGAGGCCCGCGTTCACCGTTCCTCGGCCCGGAACGCCCGGCTGGCGTTCATCCTCACGGCGGTCATCGTCGGCCTTCTGTCGGCCGTGGTGGCCGCTTCCTACATGCACCCGATCATCGCCCTGTTCGTCGGCGTCCTGATCGGCGTACCCGCCGGCGCGTTCGCCTGGGTGCTGGTGCGGATCTGGCCGGTGTTGCGGCTGCTGTGGTGGTGGCTTCCCGAAATCGTCATCACCACCGGGGCCATCACCTTCTGGGTGCAGGTCGCCGACCACACCTCGACCCCGGTCACCCTTGTCATCGTCGGCCTGGTTGTGGGCGTTCCGGCCGCTGTGCCGGTCACCCGCCGCGCCATCGTCGCCTGGACCTGGTGCCTCATCGTCAGGCATCGGCTGCGGACCTGTTTCCGGCAGTTCATCATCGCCAACCAGTCCGGCACCCTCCCGCTGATCCTGTGGGCCAAGCCCACCCCCGTGGGCGAGCGGGTCTGGGTCTACCTACGCCCCGGCCTGTCGTCGGGTGATCTGGAGGGCCGTCTCGACCGCATCGCGGTCGCCTGCCACGCCTCCACCGCCCTCGTCGAACGTGCCGCCGACGGCAACGCCGCGTACCTGCGGTTCGACATCAAGCGCCGTGAGGTGCTGACCGCCCAGGTCGGCTCCCCGCTGGTCGACGTCATCAACCCCGACACCCCGACAACCGAGCGACCGCCGGCCCCCGTGCCGACGGCTCTGGACCTGCCCGACGTCGACACCCCCACCATCACCCTTCCGACGCAGCCGAGGAAGCCGAAGCCGGCCGCTCCGTCGGCCAACGGCAGCAAGCCCGCGGCTGACACGTCGTCGGACGTCGACGACGTCTCCGACTGGATCTGAACCCACCCAGGGACGCGGGGAGCCGCTGTCGGCTCGTTCGTGTGGCTTTCCGCGCCCACCAACAGCCCAAGGAGGGCCACTCTCATGTCCACCACGACTGCTGCCCCGTCTGCCGGGGTTCCGGTGGGGCCTGGCCTGTCGATGTTCGACCCCCTGTTCGTCGGCATCGACGAGTTCGGCCAGCCCGTCTACATCACCCTTCCCTACCGCAACCTCCTCGCCGGCGGTGAACCCGGCGGAGGCAAGTCCGGCCTCCTCAACACCATCGCTGCCCACGCCGCTCTCTCCGTCGACTCCCGCCTCGTGCTGCTCGACGGCAAGCTCGTCGAGCTGGGGCAGTGGGAGGACTGCGCCGATGCGTTCATCGGCCCCGACATCACCGCCGCCCTCGATGTCCTCAAGCGGCTCCAACTAGTGATGAACAACCGCTACGCCTGGCTGCGCGCCCACGGGCGCCGCAAAGTGACCGCCCTCGACGGGCTCTCCGTCATCACCGTCCTGGTCGACGAGATCGCCTTCTACTCCGCCACCATCGGCACCAAGCAGGAACAAGAGGAGTTCGTCGCCCTCCTGCGCGACCTGGTCGCACGCGGGCGTGCCGCCGGCATCCCGGTGGTCGCCGCGACTCAGCGGCCGTCGTTCGACATCATCCCCACCAGCCTGCGGGACCTGTTCGGCTACCGGGCCGCGTTCCGCTGCACCACCCCCAACAGCTCGAACATCGTCCTCGGCCACGGCTGGGCCGAGCAGGGCTATTCGGCCACCGACATCCAGCCCACCAACCAAGGTGCCGCCTACCTCATTGCTGAGGGCGGCGTTCCTCGCCGCATCAAGGTGGCGTACCTGTCTGACGTCCAGATCGCCGGCATTGCCGACTACGCGGCCTGGGTCCGTCGCCCCACCCGCTTATCCGCCACGGCCGGTTCTCGGCTGGATTGGGGGATCGCGGCATGACCACCCGCGAACGCGCCCACGCCCGCGCGAACAACCGGCGGGCCGCCCAGTTCACCGAACTGTGGATCGCCGGCCCGGCCGAGGACCTGGCCGTGATGATCGACGCCGCCAACCGCACTGGCCGACTTGTCTTCGTCTCCGCGCCGACCCCGATGGGCGGCGACGACACCCGCCACCGCCGCTACCTGCGGCTACGGACCCGATAGCAGTCGACGGAACCGGCTCACGCCGTGGAAAGCAGACCGGTTCCGCCGACCTCCACCAACCGCCCTCGAAAGGACGTGGTTGCCGTGAAGGCTACCCAGAATCCGCCCACCACCGGAACGGTCACTACCGCTGACCTGTTCCGGATGGCTGCCCTCTACCTGCGCCGGCACGGCTGGCACCAGGGCACCTACTACGCCAACACCACCGACACCCCGACCCCGCAGGCCTGCGCCGTCGGGGCCATTGGCATGGCCTGCGCCGGCCGCCGCGCCGACCACTTCTACGGCCTCGACTTCGACACCCAGGTCGTCTTCCGTCAGACCGTCGGTGTCTTCACCGCCTACCTCGACGACCACGAGCCCATCTGCGCCATCGACGAGGACGGCTTCCTCATCGACGAACACACCTCCCCCTTCTCGTGGAACGACGACCCCGGCCGCACCGCCGAGCAGGTCATCACGGCCCTTGAGAACGCCGCTGACGAGTGGGACCGCCTCCACACCGAGGGAGGCGAGAACTGATGAGCACCGTCAAGAAGACCTTGACGCCAATCCGCCCCGCGCAGCGTCGTCGGGAGGTCGTCGAGAACGACGAGTTCGCCGCCTTCGCCCGGCGCATCATCCGCGCCCACGGCCGCCGCGTCGCCACCGGCGACGTCGAAGCCCTCCGCGACCTCGTCGCCCTGTCGTCAGCCATCGACGACGCCGTCGGTCAAGCCGTGATCGGCCTGCGGGCCTTCGGCTACTCCTGGGCCGAAATCGGCTCCCGCCTCGGCATCAGCCGTCAAGCCGCCCAGCAGCGCTGGGGAGGCCACGCATGACCACCACCAACCCGGCCGGGTTCCCGACCTTCGCCTACCGGATGGCACCTAACGGCCTGGCCACCCGCCGCCAACTCCGCGCCGCCGGCCTCCGCCCGGGCGGACACGACCCGGTCGCCCAGATCACCTGGCGGCGCGGCAAGCGCGTCGCCTACCTCTACCGCCTCGACCTCGCCGCACCCAAACGGGTCGCTACGCCGGCCCAGCGGGAGGCCATCAACAAGGCCCTGCGCGCGCGCCGCACCTGCGGTGTCTGCGGCCTCGTCCAGCCCTACTACATCCCCCGCCGCTACGGCTGCTGCCTCGACTGCCACGGAGGTACCCCATGACCACCCACGCCACGAACGCCGCCGCCGAGCAGCGGATGGCTCCCGACGACTATGTCGTCACCACCGTCGCCGGTGACTTCGCCGACGATGGCCGGCTGGCCTTTCACGCGTTCCTCGCCGGCTACTACGCCGAGTCGATCCGCCTCATTCACCGCGCCCACCTCACCGACTGCACCGTCGCCGCCGGCGACAACTGCCCCACCTGCAACGCGATCCGGGGTGGCCTGGTCGGTCTGCTCGCTGAGCAGCGCACCGACACCACCACCGGCCGGGAGGTGAGCGGCCGTGACCCGCGCTAACCACACCACCCGGGGCACCCGGACCGAGGGCGTCGTCCTGGTCCTCATCCTGCTCACCGTCGCCGGCTTTGCCGGAGCCGCCTCCTTCACCCACGTCAAGGACTGGACCCTCGCCAACTCCCCCACGGGCACCGGGGAGTGGTTCGGCTGGGCCAACGCGGTCATCTCCGAACTCGTCCCCATCGCCGCACTCTTGACGATCCGCCGACGCCGCCGCAACGGCGCACCCATCGGCTACCCGCTGTTCCTGCTCATCGCCGCCGCCGGCCTCTCCCTCGCCGCACAACTCGCCGTCGCCAAACCCGGCCCGTCCGGATGGCTGCTTTCGGCCGTGCCCGCCCTCGCGTTCATGGCCCTGGTGAAGCTCGTCCTCGCCCCGGCACCCGCTGCCACCGAGGACACGACGCCGGCCGCCGAGCCGGTCGAGCCGATCCGCGTCCAGGTGGCCGAACAGGTCACCGAGCCGGCACCGTCGGCCGCCATCACCCACGCCCCCGAACCGGCCCCGACCCCGGCCCCCGTGCCGGTCGTCGAGCCGGAGCCCGTCACCGTGCCGGCCGTCGAGCCGGTCGACGTCCCCACCCACCTGCTGCCCATGGCCCGCTTCGCCGCCGTGCAGCACGAACAATCCACCGGAACACCGATCACGCCGGTCGAGCTGGCCGACCGGCTCGACATC
The DNA here is from genome assembly GCF_007830265.1 of Micromonospora olivasterospora. NCBI lineage: Bacteria > Bacillati > Actinomycetota > Actinomycetes > Micromonosporales > Micromonosporaceae > Micromonospora > Micromonospora olivasterospora. Next base: position 3,111,038 of record NZ_VLKE01000001.1, on the reverse strand, counting down.
ACCCCGGCCGCCGCCGGCCACCTCCTCACCACCATCGGCGGTGGTGCCCGATGACCATCCACGCCGTCGACGTCGTGCACATCCTGCACACCTGCCCCGGCGAACCTGAGCCGCACCCCTACGACACCCGCCGCATCCTCGTCGACGTCATCCCCGGCGGGCCTTGCCGGACACCGGTCACCGTCCGCTGCGGCGGACAGACCGTCCAGATCCCGTGCCACCGGCACGAGCCGGCCACGCGCCAGTGCGGCGCCTGCCGGATCATCGTCACCGAACGCACCATCACCACCCGCACCCACACCGGGGCTGCGGCTTGATGGCGTCGACGCTGGACCTCACACCCCGGACTTCGGCCCGGGGTGTGGGCTCGAACGCCGACACCATCCCACCCGTCTACGCCTACACCGCCGCCGGCTCCGCCTTCGAACGCGCCACCCAACCCGACTACTTCGGCTGGATCGAGCACGTCCGGGCCGCCGGCGGCTGCACTCGCCCGATCCGGCTGGCCGGGCAACTGCTCACCGTCGACCCGGCCACCGGCCGCGTGCTCGGTGAGCGGCACACCGACGGGATGCCGGACTCGGTCATCTACACCGCCTGCGGCAACCGCCGGGCCACCGTCTGCCCGTCCTGCGCGCAGACCTACCAGCGCGACGCGTTCCAACTCCTACGTGCCGGCCTCGTCGGCGGCAAGGGCGTACCGGAGTCGGTCGCCGAGCATCCGGCCGTGTTCGCCACGTTCACCGCACCGTCGTTCGGGCCGGTCCACGCCCGGGTGGTCAAGCGGCACACCTGCGCCAATCGGAAGCGCTGCGACTGCCGCGCCGAGCCGTGCCACGCCCGCCGCGCCACCGACCCGACCGCCGGCCTCTGCCCCCACGGCCGGCCCGCTGTCTGCTGGGCAAGGCACGAGCAGGGTGACGCGGTGCTCGGCCGGCCGTTGTGCCTGGACTGCTACGACCACGACCACCAGGTCGTGTGGAACCTGTTCTCCGGCGAACTCTGGCACCGCACCAAGCAAGCCGCGGAACGCTGGCTCGCCAAACTCGCCCGCCGCCGCGGCATCCCCCGCGTCGAGATCGTCACCGCCTCCGGCAAGACCCGCAAGGTCCCCCCGGTCCGGCTGTCACCCGGAAAGGTCGCCGAACTCCAAGCACGGGGAGCGGTCCACTTCCACGCCATCGCCCGCCTCGACGGCGTCAACCCCGACAACCCCGACGCCGTCGTCCCCCCACCGGCCGGGTTCACCGTCGCCGACCTCGTCGACGCGCTCCGCCACGCCGCCGCCCAGATCGCGTTCCACACCCCGAACCACCCCGACCGGCCCGACGGGTGGCCGATCGCCTGGGGAGAGCAGGTCGACCTCGAACCCATCGCCACCGACGGCAGCGGCGAGGTCACCGATGGCATGGTCGCCGGCTACCTTGCCAAGTACGCCACCAAAAGCACCGAGGCCACCGGGCACACCTCCACCCGCCTGACTGCGGACACCATCGGCGACTACGCCGACCCCGACGGCGACCACACCGCCCGCCTCATCGACGCCTGCTGGCGCATCGGACGACCCACCGGCACACCCGTCCCGCTGTCCGAGCGGCCCCGCGACCCGCGACCCACGCCCGGCTTCGTCGATCGCTGGGAGTGCCCCGATTGCGGCACCCACACCCGCTACGCCTCCTGCCCCGTCTGCGTCGCCGAGCGTCAAGCCGCCCTTGACACCGAACCGACGAAACCGGCGACGGCCAACCCGTACGCCCGGCTACGCCGCTGGGCTCACATGCTCGGCTACGGCGGCCACTTCCTCACCAAAGGCCGCCGCTACTCGGTCACGTTCCAACTCCTACGCGACACCCGCATCGCGTACCGCAGGCACGAGGACCACGCCCACGAGCACCCCACCGCCGCCGGCCCACCCGCCGAGCAGCGCGACGAGGTAACCACGCTCATCGTCGGCACCCTCACCTTCGCCGGCGTCGGCTGGCACACCACCGGCGACGCACTCCTCGCCAACACCGCCGCCGCCATGGCCCGCGAACGACGAACCACCGGCCGCGAAGAACTCGCCCACGAACACGCCACCACCCCGGCCGGCACCGCGCCGGCTGCCGCCTGATCCGACCTGAGGAGGTCACCTCTCATGAGCGCCACCGCTCGCAGCAACCCCGTCGTCCGGCTCGTACCGCGTGCCACCGGAAGCGTCATCGAGCCCGTCACCTACACCGTCCAGGAGGTCGCCAAGCTGCTCGGCATCTCGCTCGGGAGCACCTACGCCCTCGTCCGCGACGGCACCATCCCGGCGACCCGCCTCGGTGGCCGCTGGCTGATCCCCCGCGCCCGCTTCCATGCCTGGCTGGACGGCATCGCCGAACCGGCCGCCACCGGCACCGACCACGGACGGAGGCGCTGATGGGATTCGTCCGCAAGACTCCGGCCGGCACCTTCCGCGCCTGCTGGCGCGACCCTGCCGGCAAGCAGAAGTCGAAGAGCTTCCGCACCAAGCGGGAGGCCAATGCCTTCCTCGCGGATGTCGAGGGCACCCTCAACCGGGGCACCTACGTCAACCCGCACGCCGGCCGGACCCGGTTCGGTGACTTCGCCCAGCAGTGGCTAGCGACCCGGACTGTCGAGGCACGCACCACCGAACGGACGGTGTCCATGCTCCGGGCCCATCTCCTGCCGAAATGGGGTGACTGGCCGCTCGGGAAGGTCGACTTCATGTCGGTACAGGAGTGGGTGACGGGCCTGAGCCGGCAACTCGCTCCCACCACCGTCGCCAAGTGCTACCAGCTGCTGTCGATGATCCTCCGCACGGCCGTTCAGGCGCGGCTGATCGCCACCAACCCGGCGGAGGGTGTGAGGCTCCCTCGGGACCGATCGCGGGACGTCAAGCCGGTCACGATCAGCCGGGAGGACTTCTTCGGCAAGCTGCTCCCGGCCGTACCGCCCCGCCATCGGGCGATCGTTTGCGCCGCTGCCGGTGCGGGCCTGCGGTGGGGTGAGTGCGCCGGGCTCACCTGGTCATCGGTCGACCTCGACCGGGCCTTGCTGCGCGTGGTCCAGGTCGCCGAAGAGACCCACGGCGGCATCCTGCTCCGTCCGTACCCGAAGAGCCGTGCCGGCGTCCGAACGGTGCCACTGCCTGATTTCCTGGTGGCCGCGCTTCGCCAGCTGCTCACCGCGGCCGGCGACCCGGACCCGCGAACCCTCGTGTTCCGCGACCGAGTTGGGCGCCCGCTTCGCCGGTCCAACTTCCGTCGGCGGGTCTGGCTGCCCTCGCTGGTCCGCGCCGGCCTGCTCGGCCAGGTCGTCAACACCGGCCCGCATCGGTACCGCGCGGTCTGGCCTGATCGGGAGGGCGTCGAGTGGTCGGCGGAGTTCACCACCGAGCGGGAGGCGGTCGCCTATGTGGCGGCCAAGGCTGCCGACGGGATGCGGTTCCACGACCTGCGGCACGCCTACGCCACCTGGCTCGTCACCGACGGCGTCCCGGTCAACCTGGTGCAGCGGGTCATGGGGCACGAGCAGGCGTCAACGACGCTGAACCGTTACACGCACACCCCGGACGACTACGCCGCCCGCGTCCTGGCTGCCTTCGACATCTCTGCTGCCTCTCTGCTGCCTCCGGACGAGGAAACACCCTCGGAGAGCGCCTTGGACGAGGACGAGGAGGGCCTGTGACTTGCGGCGAAGCGTTCAGCAGGCAAAGGGACGACCCCCGTCGGGGGGAGACGGGGGTCGTCGGGGTTCGGCTCCGGGGGGGTTGAGCCGAACCGACTCAGCGGTCACGGGGGGTGCAACCGCCGAGAGTCTGCTGTTGTCCGACACATGAATACTCGTCGTAAGCACAAGCATGCCTGAGCGGACCCGTATACGTCGAGTACCGCCGCCCCCACTCCGCGCGAATCGATACTCAGAGAGTGTGATCGCCGCCACTCAGGGCAGGGGAGGATAGGGGTCACCCCAGAACCCGGGCCGGAGTCCCCCACCCCAGGCACCCGCCGACCATAGACCATCGGGCTAGACTTTCGCGCCGTGGGCCGAAGTGCCGCTTTCTTCGATCTGGACAAGACCGTCATCGCCAAGTCGAGTGCCTTGGCGTTTGGTCGGCCGTTCTACCGGGATGGGCTGATCACGCGGCGGGACGTGGTGAAGTCCGCGTACGCGCAGCTGATGTTCCGGCTGGGCGGCACCGACGAGCAGACCATGGCCAAGACCAGGGACTATCTCGCCACGCTCTGTAAGGGCTGGAAGGTGGAGCAGGTCCGCCAGATCGTCGCGGAGACACTGCACGAGTTGATCAACCCCTACGTGTACGCCGAGGCGGCGGCCCTGATCGAGGAGCACCAGGCCGCCGGCCGGGACGTCGTGCTGGTCTCCGCGTCCGGCGAGGAGATGGTCCGGCCGATCGGCGAGCTCCTCGGGGTGACCGACGTGATCGCCACCCGGATGGCGGTGGCGGACGGCCGCTACAGCGGCGAGGTGGAGTTCTACGCCGCCGGCCCGAGCAAGGTCGAGGCGGTCAACGAGCTGGCCAAGCTGCGCGACTACGACCTCGCCGACTCGTACGCGTACTCGGACTCGGTCAGCGACCGGCCCCTGCTGGAGTGCGTCGGCCACCCGACCGCCGTCAACCCCGACCGGGCGCTGCGCAAGCTGGCGAGCGAGAACGCCTGGCCGGTCCTCGAGTTCCGGCACCCGATCCCGCTGGGCCGCCGGCTGCGGGAGCGCCCCGCCGTCCCGGTCGCCGCCGCGGCCCTGGGGGTGGGCGTGGGCGTGGCCATCGGCATCGCCTGGTACGGCCGCCACCGCCGCACCCGCGCCACGACCGCCTCCTCCTGAGCCGCCTCTCGCCGGGCCGGGGCCGGCCCGCTACCCGGCGGCGAGGATCTCGTCGCCGACGGCGGTGAGCTGATCGGCGGCGAGTTCCACGGACGCCATGTAGTGCCGTAGCCAGGAGCGGAGGCCGTCCGGGGTGCCGGTGGCGAACGCGCCGGCCGAGCCGACGTACTCGGGCTCCCGCTCGCGGTGGCCGACGTCGACGCCGATCAGGCCGCGCGGGTCGAACCCGGTGGAGATCAGCACGAGCCGGGCTGCCCCCCGGGCCACCACCCCGGACGGCCCGGCGAACGGCCGCAGTGCCAGCAGCTCGCCGTGCACCACGGCGGCGAGCACCAGCGGGGAGACCTTCGTGCCGCCGGCGACCAGGCCGGCCAGCCCGTCCAGCCGCGCGCCGACCGCCGGGTCGGCCACCGGCCGCCCCAGCTCCTCCTCGGGTACGACGCCCCGCGCGGCGAGCACGTGCAGTCGGGCGAGGACCTGCCGGGGCGCCTGCCGCCAGCGGTCGGCCAGCCCGGGCAGCGCCCCGGCCACCCGCAGCGCCCCCTGGAGCACCGGGTCGGTGACCGTGCCGGCCCGCACGGCCTCGCGCTCGTGGGCGTACCCCTCCAGGGCGGCGCTGGCCACCGCGGACCGGAGGCTGACCTCGGCCGCGACCTGGCCACCGTGCCGGCGCAGCGCGCGGTGCCGCATCGCCTCGTCGGCCCGGTCGCGGGCCCGCTCGACGGCGGGGGCGATGTCGGCGAGCGTGAGCAGCGGGGCGAGCGGGTCGGTGGTCACCCGAGCACGCTATCGACTTACGCGGCGCTCCGGCGCGGCAGCCGCCGGTGACGCGACGCGGGCCGCCCACGCGCTGCTCGCGACGCGCTCCGGCGCGGCAGCCGCCGGTGACGCGACGCGGGCCGCCCACGCGCTGCTCGCGACGCCGTGAGAGGGGTGTCCTTCTCTTCCGCAGGCGTTGCCAGGGGCCCTTTCCTACAGCTCGGCGCGCGGTGGGGGCCGCTCGGCGCGGGCGGACTCCGGGAGGTGTCGCGGGGGTGTAGCCGGCACGGCTACCCTCTGCGGGGGTAGGAGACGCGGGTCACGAAAGCGACGAGGAGTCACGGCATGAGCGAGGCACTGGCCAATCTGCTGAACGAGACCCGGCAGTTCCCGCCCCCGGCCGCACTCGCCGCGAACGCCAACGTCAAGGCCGACGCGTACGCGGAGGCAGCGGCGGACCGGCTCGGCTTCTGGGCGAAGCAGGCGGGCCGGCTGACCTGGGCCCGGCAGTGGGACGAGGTGCTCGACTGGTCGAACCCGCCGTTCGCGAGGTGGTTCGTCGGCGGGCAGCTCAACGTGGCGTACAACTGCCTGGACCGGCACGTCGAGGCGGGCCGGGGCGACCGGGTGGCCATCCACTGGGAGGGCGAGCCGGGCGACACCCGCACCCTGACGTACGCGGACCTGCACCGGCTCACCTGCCAGGCCGCGAACGCGCTGACCGAGCTGGGTGTGACGGCGGGCGATCGGGTGGCGATCTACCTGCCGATGGTCCCGGAGGCGGCGGTGGCCATGCTGGCCTGCGCCCGGATCGGCGCCACCCACAGCGTGGTGTTCGGCGGCTTCTCCGCCGACGCGCTGACCAACCGGATCCAGGACGCCGCCGCCAAGGTGGTCATCACCGCCGACGGTGGCTACCGGCGGGGCAAGCCGTCCGCGTTGAAGCCGACCGTGGACGAGGCGGTGGCGAACTGCCCGTCGGTGGAGCACGTGCTGGTCGTGCGCCGCACCGGCGAGGAGGTGGCCTGGTCGGCCAAGGACCGCTGGTGGCACGAGACGGTGGAGCAGGCGTCGACCGAGCACGCGGCCCAGCCGTTCGACGCCGAGCACCCGCTGTTCATCCTCTACACCAGCGGCACCACGGCCCGGCCGAAGGGCATCCTGCACACCACCGGCGGCTACCTGACCCAGACGTCGTACACCACGCACGCCGTCTTCGACCTGAAGCCGGAGACCGACGTCTACTGGTGCACCGCCGACATCGGCTGGGTGACCGGCCACTCCTACATCGTGTACGGCCCGCTCTCCAACGGTGCCACCCAGGTGATGTACGAGGGCACCCCGGACACCCCGCACAAGGGTCGGTTCTGGGAGATCGTCGACAAATACAGGGTGAGCATCCTGTACACCGCGCCGACGCTGATCCGCACCATGATGAAGTGGGGCGAGGACATTCCGGCCGGGTACGACCTGTCCTCGCTGCGGCTGCTGGGCAGCGTCGGCGAGCCGATCAACCCGGAGGCGTGGATCTGGTACCGCCAGCACGTCGGCCGGGGCCGGCTGCCGATCGTGGACACCTGGTGGCAGACCGAGACCGGCGCGGTCATGATCTCGCCGCTGCCCGGCGTCACGGAGGCCAAGCCGGGCTCGGCGATGACTCCGCTGCCGGGCATCGTCGCCGACGTGGTGGACGACCAGGGGCAGTCGGTGCCCAACGGCGGTGGCGGCTACCTGGTGCTGCGTGAGCCGTGGCCGTCGATGCTGCGCACCATCTGGGGCGACGACAACCGGTTCATCGAGACGTACTGGTCGCGGTTCGAGGGGATGTACTTCGCGGGCGACGGGGCGAAGAAGGACGACGACGGGCACATCTGGCTGCTCGGCCGGGTCGACGACGTGATGCTGGTGTCCGGGCACAACATCTCCACGACGGAGGTGGAGTCGGCGCTGGTCAGCCACCCGTCGGTGGCGGAGGCGGCGGTGGTGGGCGCCACCGACCCGACCACCGGGCAGGCGATCGTCGCGTTCACCATCCCCCGCGGCAACGTGGACACGGCCGGCGAGGCGGGCGAGAAGCTCATCGCCGACCTGCGCAACCACGTCGCGCGGACGCTCGGGCCGATCGCCAAGCCCCGGCAGATCATGCTGGTGCCGGAGCTGCCGAAGACCCGCTCGGGCAAGATCATGCGCCGGCTGCTGCGGGACGTGGCGGAGAACCGGTCGCTGGGCGACGTCACCACGCTCCAGGACTCCTCGGTGATGGACCTGATCTCCTCCGGCATGTCGGGCGGCAAGTCCGACGAGGACTGACGGCAGGCGTACCCCCCGGTGGGTGGCGGTCCGCGCGGACCGTCACCCACCGCTCTTTTTCCGGGTACGCGGACGGACGGTGACCGGCGCGTGTCAGACGGTCGGGGGAGGCGGGACCGGCCTGAACGGACACAGGGAACGCCTGCCCCTGTCGGAGGCGAAAGTTCTCCTTTAGGTTCAGCCGCATCGGCCGGTTCGACAGGCGTCGTTACGACGGACGACCGGACGGTTTCTTTCCCATGCCCGAGAACGGAGCGGCATGCACACGAATCCCCCACGCGGGTCACGCCGACGCATACTCGTCGCGCTGCCCGCCATCGCCCTCGCGGCCGCGTCACTGACCGTGACCGGCACCGCGTCGGCCGAGACGACCAGTCCCGCCGCCGCCATCGGCGCGGACGAGTACTACATCAACTACGCCGAGCCCGAGGTGCAGCCGGACACCGGCGGCAAGGAGGTCAAGGGCGCGGACGGGATCTACGTCTCGGCTGCGGACGAGGCCCGGGCGTACGACCGGAAGTACGCCGGGGGCAACCCGGTCGCGGCACGGGAGCTGGCCAAGCTCGAGGCCAAGGCGATCAAGACGAAGAAGAGCCCGAAGAGGATCAAGCAGGCTCCGAGCACGCAGACCGCCAAGCTGCTGACCCTGCTGGTGGAGTTCAACGACCAGGCCAACGACGACTTCACCAACGTCATGGTCCCGAAGACGGTGTTCGAGGACCGCACCTGCGTTCCCGGCACGGTGCAGAACGGGCCGAAGCACAACAACATCGCCAACCCGGCGACGCTCCCGCACGAGGACAACAACTCGATGTGGGTGCCGGACTTCTCCCCGGCCCACTACGACAAGATGCTCTACAGCAAGACGGGCATCACGGAGCGGGTCCGCCCGGACCTGACCGGGCCGGACGGCCAGCCGGGCATCAGCCTGGCCGGCCGGACCATGCACAACATGTACCTGGAGATGTCCAAGGGCGCGTACACGGTGGACGGGCAGGCCAGCCCGTGGATCACCGTGCCGCACTCGGAGGCCTGGTACGCCGCCTCCCGCTGCACCCGTGACGAGAACGGCAACTGGGTCGCCGGCCGGGAGCAGTCGATGAACGGCCACCCGAACAACCCGATCGGCGCGGGCCGGCTGGCCACCGACGCGATCGACGCGCTGGCCGCGATGGACCCGAACTTCCCCTGGGCCGACTACGACATCGAGGACCAGGGCGACCGGGACGGCGACGGCAACTACAACGAGCCGGACGGCGTGATCGACCACCTGGTGCTGGTGCACGCCGGCCAGGGCAAGTCCCGCGGCGGCGGCGACCAGGGCGTGTACGCGGTCTGGGCGCACTCCTCCGCAGTGGCCGGTGGTTACGCCATTCCCGGCACCAACCTGCGGGTGTCGAACTACATCGTGCAGCCGGAGGACGCCGGGCTCGGCGTCTTCGCCCACGAGTTCGGTCACGACCTCGGTCTGCCGGACCTCTACGACACCTCGGGCAACGCCGACTCGGACGTCGACTTCTGGGACCTGATGGCGTCCGGCTCGCACAGCGGCGAGATCTTCCAGGCGCTTCCGAGCCACATGGGCCTCTGGGACAAGTGGGTGCTCGGCTGGGCCGACCCGCTGGAGATCAACCCGGGTGCCGCGCCGCAGGACGTCAAGCTCGGGCAGACCTCGCAGACGCCCCTGGGCAGCAAGGACGGCCTCAAAGTCAACCTGCCGGACAAGGTGATCACGCTGGCCACGCCGCACAGCGGCGCGAACATGTGGTACAGCGGCGCCGACCAGGACTGGGCCGACGTCAAGCTGTCCCGCCAGGTCAGCGTGCCGGCGGCCGCCGACGCGAAGTTCTGGATGTGGAACAACTACGTCATCGAGGCGGACTGGGACTACGGCTTCGTCGAGGTCTCCACCGACGGCGGCGCCACCTGGGCCGAGCAGAAGGTCTACGACGCCAATGGTGCGCTGGTCACCACCAATGACGGGTACGGCGACCCGAACGGCCGGATGGGCGACTACGGCGGCAAGAAGTACGGCCTGACCGGTGACACCCACGGCTGGCGGCACGACTACGTCGACCTGTCGGCGTACGCCGGGCAGAACATCCAGCTCCGGCTCCGCTACGTCACCGACGCCGCCTTCGTGGAGCGCGGCTGGTTCACCGACGACCTCTCGGTCACCGGCGGCGGCGCCACCACCTGGAGCGACGACGCCGAGAGCGGCGCGAACGGCTGGACCAAGACGGGCGGCACCTGGACCGACACCACGGGTGCCGGCTGGCACACCGACGGGGGCACCCAGGTCAAGGCGCACTACTACCTGGCCGAGTGGCGCAACTTCGACGGCTTCGACAAGGGCCTGAAGTACGCCTACGACACGGTCTACTCGCACGAGGCGTGGAAGGTCGACAAGATCGCGTACAACGCCCCGGGCATGCTGGTCTGGTACCGGGACACGATGCTGGGCGACGTCAACCACGTGACCGCGCAGCTCACCGCGCTGCCGAGCTACGGTGCCAAGGGCGGCCTGCTGATCGTGGACTCGCACTTCGACCCGTACCGGCGGCAGGGTGAGGCGGCCGTGAAGGACCCGTCGGCGCTGGACAACCTGCCCAGCCGTCCGCAGTCGGCCAATGCCGCGTTCGGCCTCACGCCGACGTACCCGTTCAAGGAGTGCCTCGAGGCCGCGGGCGAGCCGTACAGCGAGTACTGCACCAGCTTCCCGGCGCAGCCGGCGGTGCCGACCTTCACCGACGCCAAGGGCTGGTACCCGGGCATCGAGATCCGCAACGGCTCGGCGTTCGCCCGGGACAGCGACGCCTCGGTGGTCCTGCCGTCGCGCGGCAACGCGAGGTACACCACCCGGGTCGTGAACCCGGACGGTACGCCGGCGACCTCGTTCTACGGCGTCACCCTGGGCGGCGGGGCGATCGTGCTGGGCACCGGCAACCCGGGTGACCAGGGCGTGGGCTACGGCGTCTCGATCACCGTCAGGAAGACCGCGAAGGACAACAGCTACGCGCACGTGTACGTCACGGCCGCCCAGCCCTGACCTCACCCGCGCGTCGGGACACCCGGCGGGGCCCGTTCGGAGCAGAATGCTCCGGACGGGCCCCGTCCTTGTTGTTCTTCCGCGATCCGCCGGCCGCGGCTCGCGTGACGTGGCGGCACCCGTCGGCGCTCCCGTGCAGGGACCCTCATAACCACGTCGGGCCAGGTGATCGTGGCCAAAACGTAACGTGAACCAGCGTCGCGTTGCTGGACTGATTGGGGCCAATTTGATGGCCTTCTGTTCTCACGTACAACGTTCTCCAATCCTAATTGCCCCGTGACAACCGCCGATCGCTCTGCCAGGGTGAGGAGCGCATGACATGACAGTGCGGACGTGAGTCACGCCTGCCATGTAACACATCCACAAAGGAGGAGGACCTTTGAGGAGACGAGTCACGGCGGGCCTGGCCTCGGCCACGGCCGCGCTGCTGGCGGCCGGCGTCGTCACGGCCCCGGCGTCCGCCGCCCCGGTGGCGGGCCCGACCCCTGCGGCCGAGAAGGTGCGGCACAAGGACAACCTGCCCGACCCGAAGGCTGACCAGCACCGGGAGCTCCGCAAGCAGGCCATCTCCGACCTGCTGAAGGGCAAGGCCAAGCTCCAGACGCGCAACGGCTCCAAGGTCATCCAGGTCAAGAAGGACAAGTTCGTCGAGTACCAGCAGGCGCCGAAGACGGACCCGATCTTCACGATGCTGGTCAACTTCGGCAACCAGACCGACCCGCGGACCGGGGGCACCCCGGGCCCGGTGGTCAACCAGATCCCCGAGCCGGACCGCAACTGGGACGGCAGCGCCACCGACGACAACAGCACCCTGTGGCGGTCCAACTTCGACCGGGCCCACTACCTGGACATGTTCTACGGTCCGGGCGAGTCGATGCGGGACTTCTACCTCAAGCAGTCCGGCGGCCGGTACACCGTCGGCGGCGATGTGAGCGACTGGGTCACCGTGCCCTACAACGAGGCCCGGTACGGCAGCAACAACATCTCCGAGGCCGACGGCTACTGGAACTTCGTCAAGGACAGCGCCACGGCGTGGTACCAGTCGCAGGTCGCCGCCGGTAAGACGCCGCAGCAGATCAAGGACTACCTCGCGCAGTTCGACGTCTGGGACCGGTACGACGGCGACGGCGACGGCAACTTCAACGAGCCCGACGGCTACATCGACCACTTCCAGGCGGTGCATGCGGGCGAGGGCGAGGAGGCCGGTGGCGGCGCCGAGGGCGAGGACGCCATCTGGTCGCACCGGTGGGCCGCGTTCCCGAACCTGGCCGGCGTCGCCGGCCCGCAGGGCAACCTGGCCGGCGGCGTGCAGATCGGCGACACCGGGCTGTGGATCCGTGACTACACCACGGAGCCGGAGAACGGCGGCCTCGGCGTGTTCGCGCACGAGTACGGCCACGACCTCGGTCTGCCGGACCTGTACGACACCGCCGGCGGCGACAACGGCGTCGGCTTCTGGAGCCTGATGTCCTCGGGCTCGTGGCTGAGCCACGGCACCGACGACATCGGTTCGACCCCGGGCTACATGGACCCGTGGTCGAAGCTGTTCCTCGGCTGGCTGAACTACTCGACCGTCGAGTACGGCAAGGGCACCACCCAGGTGGTCCTCGGCCCGGCGGGCGACTTCGACGGGCCGAAGGCCCAGGCCGTTGTGGTGAACCTGCCGTCGACGACCCAGACCACCAGCTACAACACCCCGTTCGCCGGCGCGAACGAGTGGTGGGGCGGCAGCGCGGACGACCTGAACACCACGCTGACCCGCACGCTGGACCTGACCGGTGCGACGTCCGCGTCGATCACCGCGAAGGCCTGGTACGACATCGAGGAGGACTACGACTTCCTCTACGCCGAGGTGTCCACCAACGGTGGCACGAGCTGGACCCAGCTGAGCAACTCGCTCATCGACGCCGGCGAGACCGGTGTCGACGGCTCCACCAGCGGCAACTGGGTCGACCTGACCTACGACCTGTCCGCCTTCGCCGGGCAGACCGTGCAGTTCCGCTACCGCTACGCCACCGACGGCGGCGTGCACCTGGCCGGCGCGTTCCTGGACAACATCTCGCTGGTCAAGAACGGCGCCGCCGCCTGGACCGACGGCGCGGAGACGCTGGACGCGGCGTGGACGGCGCGGGGCTTCACCCGGATGGGTGGCTCGGTGACCGACGAGTACCCCCGCTTCTACATCGCGGAGAACCGGACGTACTTCGGGTACGACGACACCCTCCGCACCGGTGGGTACAACTACGGTTTCAACAACACCCGCCCGAACTGGGTGGAGCGGTTCTCGGTCCAGCCCGGCCTGCTGGTCTGGTACGTGAACTACGCCTACGGCGACAACAACACCCGGCAGCACCCGGGCTTCGGCCTGAACCTGCCGGTGGACGTCCGCCCGGGTGAGATCGCGGTTTCCGGCCAGGGCCGGATCACCAACCGGCGTAACGGCTACGACGCGACGTTCAGCCTGTACGCCAAGCCGGCGCAGACGTTCCACGTCAACGGCGTGCCGGTCACGGTGCCGCAGCTGAACCCGAACCCGGTGTTCAACGACAGCAACGTGAACGCGTACTGGTCGGCCGGCAACCCGTGGAACTCGGTGAAGGTGGCCGGTACCGGCACCACCATCACCATCGTGGGCCAGGGCAAGAAGGCGACCGACAACATGGTCGTCCGGATCCACAACTGATCTGACGATCGGCGGAGGGGGCCGGTGGCGCGAGCCACCGGCCCCCTTTCGTGTTCTCGTTGGCCCCCCGCCGGAGACCGCCCCTTCGTCACGCCCGTCGGACGTTCGGGCCGCTCACGACGAGCCGAACGACGGACGCAGATGTTACGGAGCGGAGCCTTCCGGTCAAAATCTTGCTACAAGTCGATACGTTCGTCTTCCCACCGGCCCCAGCAGACTCTATGTTCACCATTGGTCCCACTAGTGGGACAACTCACCGGTCCGTACCCCCGTAGGGCCGGTTTCCTCACACCGGAGGTACCACGTGCGCAAAGTCGCAGTGGGTCTGCTCGGGCTCTCGTTGACGGCGACAGGACTGGTGGCAGGCACGGCCGCCAGCGCCGCGCCGGCACCGAAGTCGCCGACGACCGCTCCGTCGGCCGCCGAGAAGGCCCCAGCGGATCATCACGATCTGCCGGACAGACTCGAGGAGAAGCGCCGGGCGCTTCGGCAGGAGGGCCTCAGCGAGGTCCTCTCCGGCCGGGCCAAGCCGCAGAAGATCAACGGCAGCACGGTCGTCAAGGTCGGCGAGACCGCCGGCGGCGCGGCCGCCGCGGCCGGCGCCCGCAACGCCAAGAAGGGCCAGAAGGACCAGTACGTCGAGCTGAGCCGGCAGCAGACCGACAGGATCTTCGTGATCCTGGCCGAGTTCGGGGACGATCGGCACCCCGACTACCCGGACAAGGACACGAACCCGGGCATTCCCGGCCCGTCCACGTTCGACGGGCCGCTGCACAACCAGATCCCGGCGCCGAACCGGGCCGTCGACAACTCGACCGTGTGGCAGCCCGACTACAGCCCGGACCACTTCCGCAAGCTGTACTTCGGCACCAACCAGGGCGACGAGTCGCTCAAGCAGTACTACGAGGCCCAGTCGTCCGGGCGGTACAGCGTGGACGGCATGGTCACCGACTGGGTGAAGGTCAGGTACAACGCCGCCCGGTACGGCCGCTCGGACGACCCGATCGCGGACGACGACGACAACCCGGCCAACGACCCGGCGGTCTGCGCCGACAACGTCTGCCAGAACACCTGGGACCTGATCCGCGACGCGGCCAACCAGTGGGTCGCCGACCAGAAGGCCAAGGGCCGCACCGACGCCCAGATCAAGGCCGACATGCAGTCGTTCGACCAGTGGGACCGGTTCGACTACGACGGCGACGGCAACTTCAACGAGCCGGACGGCTACATCGACCACTTCCAGATCGTCCACTCCGGCGGCGACCAGGCCGACGGCGACCCGCACCAGGGCGAGGACGCCATCTGGAGCCACCGCTGGGCGGCGTACAACACCTCGCGGGTCGGCCCGCCGAACTTCCCGATCGGCGGCACCGAGATCGGCGACACCGGCGTCTGGATCCGCGACTACACCATCCAGCCGGAAAACGGCGGCCGCAGCGTCTTCTACCACGAGTACGGCCACGACCTGGGCCTGCCGGACGACTACAACGTCCTCAGCGGTGGGGACAACAACAACGAGCACTGGACCCTGATGGCCCAGAGCCGGCTCGGCGCCAAGCACGACCGCGGCATCGGCGAGCGCGGTGGCGACCTGGGCGCCTGGAACAAGCTCCAGCTCGGCTGGCTCGACTACGAGGTGGTCAAGGCCGGGCAGAAGCGCACCCTGGACCTCGGCCCGCAGGAGTACAACTCGCGCAAGCCGCAGGCCGCCGTGGTGGTGCTTCCCCAGCGGGAGTACACGTTCGACTACGGCCAGCCGTTCGAGGGCAGCAAACAGTTCTTCTCCGGCAACGACGACGACCTGAACAACTCGATGACCAGGACGATCGACCTCACCGGGAAGTCCTCCGCGGCGCTGTCGCTCAAGGGCCGGTACGACATCGAGTCCGGCTACGACTACCTGTTCTTCGAGGTCTCGCAGGACGGCGGCGCCACCTGGGCCGCGCTGCCCGGCACGGTCGACGGCCGGCCGATCCCGCCGGTGTCGAACACCGACCCGACGCCGGGCCTCACGGGCAGCAGCGACGGCGAATGGGCCGACATCAACATCCCGCTGGACGTCGTGGCGGGCAGGACCGTGCAGGTCCGCCTCCACTACGTCACCGACGGGGGCGTGGCCCCGGGCGGCTTCTTCGGCGACAACCTCACCGTGACCGCCGACGGCCAGCCGGTGTCCACCGACGGCGCCGAGGCGGGCGCCGGGAACTGGGCGCTCGGCGGATTCAGCATCGTCGAGGCGAGCTACACCCGGCTCTTCGACAACTACTACATCGCCGGCCACCGGTCGTACGTCTCGTACGACCGGTACCTGAAGACCGGCCCGTACTACTTCGGCTACGCGAACACCCGCCCGGACTACGTGGACCACTACGCGTACCAGGAGGGCCTGCTGATCTCGTACTGGAACCTCCGGTACGCGGACAACGACACGTTCGCGCACCCGGGTGAGGGTCGCAACATGGTCATCGACGCCCACCCGCGGCCGATCTACAACCTGACCGGCAGCCCCTGGCGGGCCCGCGTCCAGGTCTACGACGCGCCGTTCAGCCTGAAGAAGGCCGACTCGTTCACGCTGCACATCAACAGCCAGCCCCAGTACGTCCGGGGCCAGGCCGCGCAGCCGCTGTTCGACGACACCAAGCAGTACTGGTACCCGGAGCTGCCGAACCACGGCGTGAAGGTGCCGGCCACCGGCACGAAGATCAGGGTGCTGGAGCAGAAGGGGACCTCGATCAAGGTCCGCTTCTCCTGATCCACAGCTCGATCCGCAGCACCGCGATGCCCGGGCAGGTCCCCTGCCCGGGCATCGCCCTTTCCGGCCGCCGGGGCGGCCGGCAGCACCGGGGCCCTAGGCTGGGGCCATGAGCCAGCAGCGCGGCGGTGCCGTCGACGAGTCCTGCGTCCTGACCGAAGGCCCGTGGACGCACCGGTTCGTCGGCGCGAACGGCAGCCGCTTCCACGTCGTCGAGGCGGGCACCGGCCCCATGGTGCTCCTCCTGCACGGCTTCCCCGAGCACTGGTGGGCGTGGCACGACATCCTCCCGGCGGTGGCCGACGCCGGGTTCCGGGCGGTGGCGGTCGACCTGCGCGGCTACGGCGCCAGCGACAAGCCGCCCCGCGGGTACGACGGCTACACGCTCGCCGCCGACGTCGCCGGCCTGATCCGGGCTCTCGGCGAGCGCTCCGCCACCCTGGTCGGCTCCGGGGCCGGCGGCCTGATCGCCTGGACCGCGGCCTCGTTCCACCCGGCGCTGGTACGCCGGCTCGTGGTGCTCGGCGCCCCGCACCCGCTGCGGCTGCGCGCCGCGATCTTCGCCGACCCGCGCGGGCAGTTCGCCGCCTCCACGCCGACCCTGAAGTTCCAGCTCCCCCGCTACGAGCACGTGCTCACGCGCGACGGCGCGGCGGCCGTCGAGGAGATGCTGCGCCGCTGGGGCGGGCCGCGCTGGGTGCAGGGGCCGGACTTCGAGGCGTACGCCCGGCGCTGCCAGGAGGCCATGCGCATCCCGCAGGCGGCGTTCTGCGCGCTGGAGGGCTACCGGTGGGCGTTCCGGTCGGTGCTGCGGCTGCACGGCTACCGGTTCGTCAAGCTGATGCAGAAGCCCCTGGTCACCCCGACGCTGCAACTGCACGGCGCGCTGGACGCCGCCTCGCTGCCGCGTACGGCCCAGGGGTCCGGCCGGTACGTCGTCGCCCCGTACGAGTGGCGGCTGCTGGACGGCGTGGGGCACTTCCCGCACGTCGAGGCCCGGGAGGTCGTGCTCGGCGAGATCCTGCGCTGGGCGAAGTCCTGACTCAGAGCCGCTGTTCGCGCAGGTCGGCGACCTCGGCGGCCGGCGCCCAGCCCTGGTAGACCCCGAAGTCGAAGACCTCCAGCCCCATCGCCTGGGCGACCGGCCAGCGCCCGCCGGTGTACTCCACCCGCAGCCAGCCGTCGTGCTCGCCGAGGACGATGAACGGCTGCCCCTGCCAGGTGCAGGTGGTCCGGACGTACGCCAGGTCGTCGACCTCCGTCGCCGGCACCACCCGGACGTGGCGGCCGGGACGGACCTCCTCGAACCCGTCGCCGGGCTCCGGCCGGTACAGCCGCACGTCGTCGCCGTCCGGGCTGGCCTGGTACTCCCGCCCGCGCCAGCGGGCCACGTAGCCGTCGCGCATCACGACCCCTCGGCCCGTCGCCAGACCAGCGCGTCGACATCCAGGACGGCGATCGTCCGCTCGGTGCCGTCCGCGCCGATCCGGCACAGCTGCGCGCCGTGCGGCAGCCGGGCGCTGTCCACCTTGAACTCGGCCACGACGTCGCTGCTCTCGCCCGGGGCGAAGCCGTTGCCCCGGAACGGTGGACGCTCGATGACCCAGCCCTCCATCGCCCGCATGGCGCTCTCGTTCTGGCCGCCGTACGGGATGCGGTAGAGGCTCGGCCGATGCGCCGGCCAACGCAGCACGTGGATCTCCTCCGCGTCGCGGGAGAACGGCGAACCCGGATAGCCCAGCCCGAGCGCGCCGTACAGCTGCGCCGGTGTGTTCAGGTGGGCCAGCTCGTTGGCCCGGTGCACGAAGCCGGAGACCCGGTCGTAGCCGCGCTCGAGATAGTACGAGAGCTGGCTCGGGGAGATCACCTTCTGCATCACGACCGGCCGGTTCGGGTCGACGGGCGGCGGGGCCTGCCGCGGCCCGCCCGCCGGACGCCCCCGGACGCCGGCTCCGGCTCGCTGCCCGCGTCGTCGCCCAGCCCCACCTCGGCGGCCCAGTTGGCCAACGCGACGATCTGCTCGCCGGGCAGCTTCGCGCCGACCGGCGTGTTCGGGTTCACCGCGAACGACCAGGCGGCGTCCGGCCAGCGGCGGATGAGCTGGACGAACTTGACGCGTACGGTCTCGACCGGGTCGGCGAGGTGGTCCGCCATCCGCTCCGGGGAGGTGTAGACGACCACGTACGTCTCGCCGTCCAACTGCTCGGTGCGCCAGACGAAGCCCGGGTCGCCGGGGCCGCTGTCGGGCACCGAGTCCGGGGCGACCGGCAGCAGCACCCGGGCCAGCAGCAGGGTGCTGAGGAAACTGTCTGTGCTGCCGGCCGAGGCGGCGCCCAGCAGGTTCTCCTCGACGTCGTTGGCCGCCTGGAACCGGGGCACCGGCGGTGCTGGTTCGGGTGCCGCGTCCTCGGCCGGCGGGGGCACGTCGGTAGCGGGGGTGGCCGGGTCGAGCGGGTCCTCGGCCGGCGCGGCGGACGACGCGGTGGCCGGGCGGAACAGCTCCTCGGCCGGCGCGGCGGACGACGCGGTGGCCGGGCGGAACAGCTCCTCGGCCGGCGCGGCGGACGACGCGGTGGCCGGGCGGAACAGCTCCTCGGCCGGCGCGGACGGGGCCGAGGGGCGGAAGAGAGGGCCAGCCGGCTCGGGCTCACCGGCGACGGGCGCCTCCGGCGGCGGGGAAACCCGCCCCGTTCCGTCGGCGCTGGACGCGTCGGCCGGCGACAGAGGCTGGTCGGGGCGGGCGGCGGGCTGGGCGACCCGTCAGGGGCGGGCGGCGGCGTGACCGGCGAACCGTCGGCGCTGGCTGCGGCAGGCGCGCCGCTCGTCGGCTGCCCGGAGGACGTCGTGGCCGCGGCGTCGGCCGGGAGAGTCGTACCGTCGGGGCGTCGGGGGCGGCCGGGGCGACGGGCCCGGCGGCGACGGGCGGGTCGGCCTCGCCGGGGACCGGGTCGCCGGCAGGCAGGTCCCGCGACTCGATGACGGTGCCCTCGATGACGATGGGCGAGAAGGAGCGGCGGGGGGCCGGCGGTCCGGAGACCGGCTCGGCGATCGAGCGAGGCAGTTCCTCCCGGGAGTCACCCCCCGGCGAGCGGAGGCCCGGGGCGCTCTCGTTGGCCGACGCGGGCCGAGAGCTCGGAAACGCCTGGGCGAGACCAGACGTCGGACGGCGGCGGGGCAGTTCGTCGGGCGTTCCGGCCCCGCTGGCTTCGCGCGGCCGGCTGGCATCCTCGCCTGCTACCGCGCCGCCGCCGGGCGCGACGGGGTGGGTGGGCCGCGCGGCCGGCGGGACGGGCCGGAACGCGTGGGTCGCCTCCTCGCCAGGGGCGGCTCGCGGCGGCTCGACGGCCGCGCCCGGCCGCGGGGTCAGGCTGGGGTCGGTGGCCGCGCCCGGCCACGGAGGCCGGCTGGGGTCGGCGGGGCCCAGGGCCCCCGCGGGCGGATCTGCCGCGGCTGCCCCTGTTGCCGAGAACGCGACCGTCGGCGACTCGGCCGGACCGAACGGAAGCGCCACGGTCGGCGACTCGGCCGGACCGAACGGAAGCGCCACGGTCGGCGACTCGGCCGGACTGAACGGAAGCGCCACGGTCGGCGGCTCGGCCGGACCGAACGGGAACGCCACGGTCGGCGGCTCCACGGGCGCGGCGGGACGCAGGGCCTGAGTCGCCTGCTCGGGGCCGGGTCCGGCGCGGGACGCCGCCGGGGAAACGGCTGGCTACCCCCGGCGAACCGGGGCGGCGGAACGGCCCGGTCAGCGGGTCGTCGTGGCTCACCGACCGAACGGAGCGCCCGGCTCCGGCTCGACGCGGGTTCGAAGAAGGACGCGGGCGGGGCGGAGGGCCCGTCCGCGGGGTCGGCCGGCGGCCCGCCCGTCGAGGGCTCCGCCGTAGGCCGCCGTCGAGGTACGGTCAGCCACGCCGAACCGGTGGGAGCCGGCTCGGGCGGCACCGGCATGGCCCGGCCGTCGGCCGGCGGGCCCGAGCCCCCGGCCTCGACGGGACCCGGTCGAGGGCCCGGCGGAGCGCCCGCGGTGCCCCGCCCGTCCCCGTACGACGGGACCGGGGAGCCCGCGCCCGCCTCGGCGGACCGCCGGTGCGGCGGAGTCGGCGGCTCGACCGGCCGGGACGAGGTCCTCGCCCCGGCCGCCCCTGCCGGCGCGGGCGCTGCTGGCGCGGCGTTCTGGCCGGCCGCCGGGTTCGCCTGCGGTGACTGTTCGGCGTGCGGGGCCGGGTTGTGTAGGGCCGGGTTGTGTAGGGCCGGGTTGTGTAGGGCCGGGTTGTGTAGGGCCGGGTTGTGCGGAGCCGCCGGCCGGGTGGGCGACGGGTTGGGCGCGCCGAGCGCCGGCGCGTCCCGCCCGGGAACCGCGGAGCTGGCCCGGGCCTTGGCGACCGTCTCGGCCTGTTCCAGCCGCGCCCGGACACCCATGGTGCGTCCGGGCAGCCGCACGTCGCCCCGGGACAGTTGGGAGACGAACCAGGCGGGCAGGTACCCCTCGATCGGGAGGCCCGGGTTCACCGCCAGCCACCACTCGTGGTTCGGCCAGTCGGCCGCCAGGTCCGCGTACGCGCTGCGGCGGCTGGCGGCGGAGCTGTCCCCCAGGCAGGCGCGCAGGGCAGCCGACGAGGTGAACGCCAAGACGTGGGTCCGCCCGCCGGTGGTCCAGGTGCCCCATCCGGCCGGTGCCGGGCCGGTCAGCGCCTCTGCGGAGACCGGCAGCAGCAGCTCGGTGCGGGCCAGGATGTGAAAGTAGAGCTCCTGGTCGTTGGCGCGGAGCGCGTCCCGCATCGCCGCTTCGGCCTCGGTAGCCGGCTCCCAGTCGGTCACGGCCACCTCTCCTCCCGCGAACAGGCCATAGGCATCGCGTACAACCTACAAGGTGGTTTCAAGATCACAATGGCTGACGTGCGCGGCCCCGCCGGGCGGCGCAAATGGGGATAACATCCCGTTCCGGAGTCGACACGATACGGAGGCATCGATGCCCCGGTCCACCGCGCGCCCGGTCCTCGCCGCGTTGGCGGCGGCGCTGCTCGCCGCGCCATCCACCGCCCCGGCCGGCGCGGCGGCGCGGACCCACGCGGCCGCTCCGCCGTCCGCGGTCCATCCAGGGCAGGCAGCCCAGCCGCACACGGTCGTTCCAGGACAGGCGGCCCAGCCGCACACGGTCCATCCGGGACAGGCGGCCAAACCGCACACGGTCGCTCCGGCACAGGCCGTTCCCGCGACCGTGGTCCGTCCCGCCGCCGCGCGAGCCGTGCCGGGCTGCTCCGCACCGCTCGCCCCGGCCCGGCCGGTCGCATCCGTCCCCTGGCCCCAGCGACGGTACGCCCCCGAGCGGCTGTCCGCCCTGGCCACCGGCGCAGGAGTGACCGTAGCCGTGATCGACTCCGGGGTGGACCGGGAACACCCACAGTTGGCCGGGCGGGTCCTCGACGGCACCGACTTCCTCGACGCGGGCGGCGACGGAAGCCGGGACTGCGCGGGGCACGGCACGGGCGTGGCGAGCATCATCGCGGCCGTGCCACGGCCGGGCGTCGGGTTCCAGGGGTTGGCGCCCCGGGCCCGCGTACTGCCGGTGCGGGTCAGCGAGCAGCAGGTGGTCGACGGGCGGGAGTCGGGGCGTACGGTCAGCGCCGCCGACTTCGCGCGGGCCATCCGCTGGGCCGTGGACCACGGCGCCGACGTGCTCAACCTCTCCGTCGTGCTGTACGCCGACAATCCTGCCGTCCGCGCGGCGGTCGGCTACGCCCTCGCGCGGGACGTTGTCGTGGTCGCGGCCGCAGGCAACCTCCACGACAGCGGCAACCCCCGCCCGTACCCGGCCGCGTACGACGGCGTGCTGGGGGTGGGCGCCATCGGCTCCGACGGCCAGCGTGCCGGGTTCTCCCAGACCGGCCCGTACGTCGACCTGGTGGCCCCCGGCGGGGAGGTGCTGATGGCCGCCCCGGGGCAGGGCCACCGTCAGGCCGAGGGGACCAGCTACGCCGCCCCCTTCGTGGCGGCCGCGGCGGCCCTCGTCCGGCAGTATCGGCCCGGGCTGACCGCCGCGCAGGTGGCGCAGCGGATCGTCGCCACGGCCGACCCGGCTCCCGGCGACGGGTACGGCGCCGGGGTGCTCAACCCGTACCGGGCGGTCGTCGAGACCGGGGCGGGCCCCACCGGCCGGGCCGACCGGGTCGCGGGGCTGCCGTCGGACCGCGCGGAACCGGCCGAGCTGGCCTGGCGGGCCCGGCGGGAGGCGGCCCGGGAGCGGGCGCTGACCGTCGCCGCTGTCGCCGGAGTGGTGGTGGCGGGCGCGGTGCTGCTGGCCGTGCTGCTTCCCCGCGGCATCCGGCGCCGCTGGCGCGCGGCGCCCTGACCGGAGCCGTCAGAGCTGCCAGGGCTCCTTGGCGCCTCCGGCGGCGGCCGGTGGGGCGGCCGCCGCCGGGGCGGGCTCACTGGAACAGGTTGACGTTGCGCTTCTCGGTGTCGAGGTAGTCGGACGCGGAGTCGTCGACCGCGAGCTTGATGTCGCGCAGCATCGCCTGCAGGTCCTGCGAGGCGGAGCGCCACCGCGCCTGGCGCTGCTCGTACGCCTGGCGGGCCTCGCCGGTCCACCCCGCCACCAGGGGGGCGGCGTCCCGCTCGAGCTGGCCGAGCTGGTTGTCCAGCGTGTTCAGCGCCCGCTGGATGTCCGCGCTGGCCTGCTGCAACGCGGCGAAGTTGACGACCAGCACACCGTGGTCCATCAGATGATCCCCTTTCCGGGACGGTTGCTACAGCGGCAACTGGATGCCGCGGTTGGTGCCGGCGACCCGGCTGGCCGCCTCGCTGTCCGAGACGTCGTACTGCTGGCCGGCGGTGCGGATCGCGGCGGCCGTCTCCCGCAGCGCCCGCTGCAACGCCGCCTGATCCTGCGCCCACTGCTGCTTGACCTGCTCGAACGAGCGCCCTCCGGCGCCCCGCCAGGCCTGCTGCAACACCTCCAGCTCGGCCAGCAGGCTGGACAGCATGGCCTGCAGGGACTGGTCCACCTGCTCGAACTTCGCGGCGGTCTGCTGCATCACCGCGGCTTCTGCCTGGGTCTGGGACACCCCGGACGTCACCTCGTCTCCTCGATCATGGCCGTCGGTGCGCCCGCGGCGGACGCACCGCCCGCCGCGCCCGGCGAACGGCGCCGGGACGGGTCGAGGTCGGCCAAACTCGTCGCTGACGGTAGCCCTCCAGTTGCCGTCGTGCTACCCCGTCCCGCTCCCCTGTGGACGAACCGGGGTCCCATCGCGTCGGTCCGGAGCCATACGATGACGCAGCGGCACCGACCGCACGGCGTCGTGCCCCTGCCCGCGGCGCCCCCGAGTGAGCGCTGAGGAGGCGCGGTGACGGCCAGTACGACCACGGCACCGGTCCAGCCGGCGCACCGTCAGCCGCTGCCGGCACAGTGGATTCCCGCCGCCCGCCCGGCGACCCGGGTGCGCGCCGGCCAGGTGGTCGCGGGGCAGGTGGCGGTGGCACTGGTCGCCGCCGCGGCCGGGCGGGGCGGCGGCTGGACGACGGCCGCCCTGCTGGTGGCCGTCCCGCTGCTGGCCGGGGCCTGGGTGCGGGTGCGGGGCCGTTGGTTGTTCGCCTGGCTCGCCGTCGCCGTGGGTCACCTCGCCCGGCACCGCGTCCTGACCCCTCCCGCCGGCCCGGACGCGCTGCTCGACCTGCTCGCACCCGGCGCGGCGGTCCGCACCGTCGAACTGGCCGGCGGTCCCGCGGCGGTGGTCGACGACGCCGTGGGGTTGACCGTCGTCCTGGAGCTCGGCGACCCCGGCGACCTGCTCGGCGACGGCCCCCGGACGCTTCCGCCGCCGGCCACGCTGCTGCCGCCGGTGTCGCCGGAGCTGCCTCCGGTCCGGCTCCAGTTGCTGCTCTCCGGCTCTCCCGCTCCCGCCGGCGAGGCCGGCGGGGGCACGGTGGCCACCTCGTACCGTCAGCTGACCGACGGGCGGCTGGCCGGCCAGGACCGGGCGCTGCTCGCGGTCCGGGCACTGCGGGTGGCCGGCTGGACCGACGAGGACCTGCGGACGGCGCTCTCCGGCGTGGTCCGGCGGATCGTCCGCCGGCTCCGGCCGGTGGCCGCTCGTCCGCTCGGCGAGCACGCCGCGCTGCGCGTGCTCGGGGAGCTGGCCCACCACGACGGCGAGGGACCGGTGCGGGAGTCCTGGCCGACGGTGCGCACCGGACCATTGCTGCAGACCACCTTCCGGCTGCGGCGGGGGCCGGCCCCGCCGTCCGACGCCGGGCGCGGGCTGGTGCCCCGGCTGCTGACCCTGCCGGCGGCGGCGACCACGGTCTCGCTGTGCGTCGGCCCGGGCGCCGAAAGCGACGCGCCGGCCGAGCTGGCCGTACGGCTGGCCGCCTGGACCCCCGCGGAGCTCTCGGTCGCGGCTCAGGCGCTGCGGCGGCTGGTCGGCGGCGCGGGCGGCGAGGTCGATCGGCTCGACGGCGAGCAGCTTCCCGCGCTGGCCGGCACGCTGCCGCTCGCTTTGGTGGTCCCGGGCGCGACGGTCGGCCCCGCAAGTCTGGACGGGCTGGAGCTGCCCGTCGGCGAGGCCGGGCTGATGGTGGGCGCCAACCGCCACGGCGGCGCGGTGACGATCCGGCTGTTCCGGCCGGAGGGTACGCGGTTGATGCTGGTCGGCGGCGTCCGCGCGGCCCAGTTGGTCGCCCTCCGGGCGATGGCCCTGGGCGCCCGGGTGGCGGTCCGGACGACGCGGCCCCGCTCGTGGGAGCCCTTCGTCCGAGGGGTCAACGCGCCCGGCGGCCCGATCTCGGTGCTGCCGCCCGGCCGACCGCTGGGCGGCGCGCCCGGCTCGCCGCTACGACCGCTGCTGCTCGTGCTGGACGCGGGCCCGGTGCCGGCGAACGACGAGCCGGTGCCGGCGTGGCAGTCGATCCTGGTGGTCCGGGACGACCTCACGCCGGCCGACGCCGACCAACTGGCCCGGGCCGACCTGGTCGTGCTGCAACCGTTACGCCCCGGCGAGGCGGCGCTGGCCGGGGCGGCGCTCGGGCTGGGCGGCTCGGCGGACTGGCTGACCCGGATCCGGGAGGACATGGTGGCGGTGGTGAACCGGCGGGCGCTGCGCTGGGTACTCCTCTCCCCGACGCCGATCGAGTCGCAGCTGATCGGTCGCCCGGGGCGGGGATGAGGCCACGCGGGCCGCGACAACAGCACCCAGGGCCGGGGATGAGGCCACGCGGGCCGCGACAACAGCACCCAGGGCCGGGGATGAGGCCACGCGGGCGGGGACGACAGCACCCGGGGCGGGGATGGGGCGTCCGCGGCGGGGACGGCTCGCCCCGGCTGGTCGCACGACCGGGCGGGCCGGCGTGATCGACCCGGCAGAGCCGTCATCCGCCGGTCGCCGTGGGTTCCGCGGGTGGCGGGTCCGTGGCACTATCCGGGGCCATGGGTTTCCTGAAGGGTCTTCTGATCCGGCTGGGCAGCACGGCGGTGGCGTTCTGGCTCGCCACGCTGCTCATCCCGGGCATCACGCTCGACACGGCCTCGGCGACGGAGGCGGTCGTCACGCTACTCCTCGTGGCGGCCATCTTCGGTGTCGTCAACGCCGTGCTCCAGCCGATCATCAAGACCGTCGGCTGCGGCTTCTACCTGCTGACCCTCGGCCTGATCGCGCTGGTGGTCAACGGCCTGCTCTTCCTACTCACGAGC
Source organism: Micromonospora olivasterospora (assembly GCF_007830265.1). Taxonomy (NCBI): domain Bacteria; kingdom Bacillati; phylum Actinomycetota; class Actinomycetes; order Micromonosporales; family Micromonosporaceae; genus Micromonospora; species Micromonospora olivasterospora. The sequence goes on along the minus strand of NZ_VLKE01000001.1, from coordinate 3,084,955 downwards.
TGGATCGCGGGCGAGGCCGGGCTGCCGTTCCACGTGGCCGGTTTCTGGCCGGAGGCCGTCCTCGGCGCCCTCCTGGTCGGCATCGTCACCTGGCTCCTCGGCGCCGCCCTCGACCGCGACTGATATCACCGGACGGAGATCTTGGACAGTTGCCGGCAGCGCGAGACGGTAACTGTCCAAGATCTCAACGGCAGCGGCCACTCGGCGCCGACGGCCGGAGGCCGGACGCCGGCGCCGACCGCCCGGCGCCGACCGCCGGGGGCGACCGCCGGGGGCCGACCGCCGGCGCCGGACGCCCGGTGCCGACCACCCGGGGCGACCACCCGGGGCCGGAGGCCCGGGGCCAGACGCCTTCACAGGCCCGGTGCCGACCGCCCCTGGCCCCATGCCTTCGCAGCCCCGGCGCCAAGGACGGCCGCGGCGCGCCACGCAGGGCGCGGACCGGCGGCAGACCGGCGCGGAGGCGGGCCAGGGAGCGAAAATTGGCTGGCGAGCGGGTCGCCGGGCAGGACTAGCGTCAACGCCGTTCAGTTAGGGTCTGCCGAGAAATAAGTAGAGGTTTTCCTGTCCGGGCCGTGTTGGATGTGGTATGGCCGTGACGGTGGAAACCGAACAAATGCTGGCGGCGAAGTTCGAAGCGATCTTTCCGCATCTGGATGAGCGGCAGCGTCGCCTGCTGATGGGCGCTGAGGCGCGGGCGTTGGGGCACGGCGGGATCCGGGCGGTGGCCCGGGCTGCCGGGGTCGCCGAGAACACGGTCTCTCGCGGCGTGTCCGACTTGGACGCGGGCGATCCCCCTTTGGGTAGGGCACGCCGCCTGGGCGGAGGCCGCAGAAGCCTGTCCGAGACGGATCCGCGGTTGCGCCCGGCGTTGCTGGCTCTGGTCGAGCCGGACGAGCGGGGCGATCCGATGTCGCCTCTGCGGTGGACGACCAAGTCGACCCGCACCCTCGCCGCGGAGTTGACCCGTCAGGGCCACCCGGTGGGCGCCGACACCGTGGCCGACCTGCTGCGGTCCGACGGGTTCAGCCTGCAGGCCAACGCCAAGACCATCGAGGGTAAGCAGCATCCGGACCGCGACGCGCAGTTCCGCTACATCAACGACCAGGTCAGAGACCATCAGGACACCGGTGACCCGGTCGTCAGCGTGGACACCAAGAAGAAGGAACTGGTCGGCCCGTTCGCCAACGCCGGCCGCCAGTGGCGGCCGGCCGGTGAACCGGTCGCTACCCGCACTCACGACTTCCCCGACAGCGAGCTGGGCAAGGCGGTGCCTTACGGCATCTACGACCTGGCCGCCAACACCGGCTGGGTCAACGTCGGCACCGACCACGACACCGCCGCGTTCGCCGTGGAGTCGATCCGCCGTTGGTGGAACAGCATCGGCTCCAGCGACTATCCGCACGCCAGGCGGCTGCTGATCACCGCGGACGCGGGTGGCTCCAACGGCTACCGCACCCGCGCCTGGAAAGCGGAACTGGCCGCCCTCGCCGTGCAGACAGGGCTGGACATCACCGTGTGCCACTTCCCACCCGGCACCTCAAAGTGGAACAAGGTCGAACACCGGCTGTTCTCCCACATCACCATGAACTGGCGGGGCCGGCCGCTGACCAGCCATGACGTGATCGTGCAGAGCATCGCCGCCACCACGACCCGCACCGGCCTACGCGTACACGCCGCCCTCGACACCAACACCTACGACACCGGCGTACGCCTCAGCGACCGACAACACGACGCGCTACCGCTGAGCCGCCACGACTGGCACGGTGAGTGGAACTACACCCTGCACCCCGAGGAATACGAACAGGTCAACAACGCCCCCGACCCGTTCGACCAGCCCAGCCCCGACCTGGCCTGGCTAGCGCATCCGGCCCTGACCGGACTACCCCCCGACGAGTGGGACGCACTGATCACCACCCTGATGACACTGCACGACCAGCAGCGGGAAACACGCCTGAACAAGCGACGCGGTCACCGTCCCCGACTGACCGCGCCCGGCACCGGCCGCCGCCCCGTCCTCACCCTCGCCGACCGGCTCATCGCCGCCATCCTGCACCACCGACTCGCCCTGTCCCAGGTCGCCGTCGCCGCCCTGTTCAGCGTCCGACCCGAAACAATCAACAGGCGGATACGCGAGACCCGGCAACTCCTGCAACAGGCGGGACACAGCATCCAACCCGGCCCACAGCGACTCGCCACCCTAAACGACCTCTACACCCTCGCCACCACAGAAGGCATCACCACCCCGCCAGAGCCCAAAGCCGCGTGTTGATGATCTGCAGCCCCTAACTGAACGGCGTTGGGACTAGCGTCGGGGCGTGTTCACCCTGACCCGCGATGACGGCTACCAGCTCAGCACCGACCCGGCCCGGCTCGACCTCGACCTCGTGCACCACTGGCTCTCCACCGACGCGTACTGGGCGCTGGGGCGGGACCGGGCGACCGTCGAGCGGTCGTTCGGCGGCTCGCTGGGGTTCGGCGTGTACCGACCCGGCGACGGCGGTCAGGTGGCCGTGGCCAGGGTCGTCACCGACGGCGCCACCTTCGCCTGGCTCTGCGACGTCTACGTCGACCGGTCCGTCCGGGGCCACAGGCTCGGCACCTGGCTGGCCGGTGCCGTCCGGGACCTGCTGGCCGAGCTGGGCGTACGGCGGATCGTGCTGGCCACCGACGACGCGCACGGCGTGTACGCGAATGTCGGCTTCACCAACGTCGAGCCGAACCGCTGGATGCAGTACGACGCTCGGGTGACCCCGCTCACCGGAAAGGAGTCGAGCGACTCAGAGCCCCTTACGGTGGAGGCGTGACCCCGCTCCGTCTCGGATACCTCTACGGCCTCGGCGCGTACCTGATCTGGGGCTTCTTCCCGCTGTACTTCAAGCTGCTGCGGCCGGCCGGCCCGCTGGAGATCCTGGCGCACCGGATCGTCTGGTCGGTGGTACTCGTCGCGCTGCTGCTCGCCGCGATGCGCAACGTCGGCTTCCTGCGGGGGCTGGCGCGCCGCCCCGGGGCGCTGCTCGGGATTGTCGCCGCCGCCGCGTTGATCGCGCTCAACTGGGGCGCGTACATCTACGGGGTCAACTCCGACCGGGTGGTGGAGACGGCTCTCGGCTACTTCATCAATCCGCTGGTGTCGGTGCTGCTCGGGGTGGGGGTGCTGCGCGAGCGGCTGCGTCCGGCGCAGTGGCTGGCGCTGGGCATCGGCGGGGCGGCGGTGGCCGTGCTCACGGTCGACTACGGCAGACTTCCCTGGCTGGCGCTCACCCTGGCGGTCACCTTCGCGGCGTACGGGCTGGTCAAGAAGCGGCTGGCGCTGCCGGCCGCGGAGGGACTGTTCGTGGAGTCGGCGGTGCTGGCGCTGCCCGCTCTGGGATACCTCGGTTGGCTCGCCGCCGCCGGCGATCCCGCCTTCGGCAACGTCTCCGCCGGGCACACCGCGCTGCTGGTGCTGGCCGGCGCGGCGACCGCGATCCCGCTGTTGCTGTTCGCCGGGGCGGCCAACCGGCTGTCGCTGACCGCACTGGGGATGCTCCAGTACGTGGCGCCGATCCTCCAGCTCGGCTGCGGCGTGCTGGTCTTCCACGAGCCGATGCCGCCGGCCCGCCTCGCCGGCTTCGCGCTGGTCTGGGCGGCCCTGCTGGTCTTCACGGCCGATGCCCTGCACCACGCCCGCCGCGCCCGCCGCCACCCCACCCCCGCCGACCGCGATCTTGCACTTTCGGCCCCCCATACGGGGCGTTAGTCCGGAATGCCGGGGCCGAAACTCCAAGTCACCCGGTCTTTTCGGGACGCCTCGCAGGCGTGAAAATGGTGGACAGGTCGCCCGCCGACGCCGATCGATCTTGGTCTAGTTGAGGCCGTCTGCAAGTCTGGCGCCGGGGCCCGGACTCTTGTGGGTCACGCACTGTTGCTTCGAGCACGCCGGTCAGATTTTCGGTTCCCGACCGAGGCCCCCGGGCGACCTACCCACTGGTCGATCACGGTGAGGAGGGACGCGGGCGGATGCGCGGGTTACCCGAAGAGATCCCGGACGCTGACAGCGAGAAGGTCTGGGAGCGGGTGTGTGCGGTCGATGTGGCCAAGGAGTCGGGGATGGTGTGTACCCGGCTACCCGCCGCGGGTGGGCGGCGGGTGAGCCGGGTGTGGCAGGTGACGGCGACCACGAACGCGGTCAGTGACCTTGCCGCCGATCTGGTGGCGGCGGGGGTGGAGAAGGTCACCGTGGAAAGCACGTCGGACTACTGGCGGATCTGGTTCTACCTGTTCGAGGCAGCCGGGTTGGACGTGCAGTTGGTCAACGCCCGTGACGTCAAGAACGTGCCCGGGCGGCCGAAGACCGACAAGCTGGACGCGGTGTGGTTGGCCAAGCTCACCGAGAAGGGCCTGTTGCGGCCCTCGTTCGTGCCTGCGGCTCCGGTGCGGGTGTTGCGTGACTACACCCGGATGCGGGTGGATCTGGTCCGGGACCGGACCCGCTACTGGTCGAGGTTGGAGAAACTGCTTGAAGACGCCCTGATCAAGGTGTCGTCGGTGGCCTCCACCCTGCGGACGGTGTCGACGCGGGACATGGTTGAGGCGTTGATCGCCGGTCAACGTGATCCGGCGACCCTCGCCTCGCTGGCCCACGGAGCGCTGCGCCGCAAACGCAACGCCCTCATCGAGGCACTCACCGGCCGCTTCGACGACCATCACGGCGAGTTGGCCCGGATCCTGCTCGACCAGATCGACCGCCTCGACACCGAGATCGCGAAACTCACCACACGGATCGGGCAGATACTCGACGACATCGACCCACCCTCCCAGCCGGGCGGCGGCGACGGCGACACCCCGGCGCCAGACGCCCGGCGGCGCCTGGCCGAGATCCCGGGCATCAGCACCGAGTCCGCGCAACTGATCATCGCCGAGATCGGTCTGGACATGACACGGTTCCCCACCGCGGCGCACCTGGTGTCCTGGGCGAAGCTGTGTCCGCGCACCATCCAGTCCGGTACCAGCCTCACCGCGGGCAAGACAGGCAAAGGCAATCCGTACCTCAAAGGCGCCCTCGGTATGGCCGCAGCCACCGTCGCCCGCGGCAAGGGAACGTTCCTGTCCGAACGCTACCGGCGTCTGGTCACACGTCGAGGCAAAGGCAAGGCCAAGGTCGCCGTCGCCCGCTCCATCCTCGTGATCATCTGGCACCTGCTCAACGACCCAACCGCCCGTTACCACGATCTCGGCGCCGACTTCCACGAACGCCGTATCAACACCACCCGGAAGATCAACAGCCTGGTCCGGCAACTCGAAGCCCTCGGCCACACCGTCACCCTGCAACCGACAACCTGACCCCACACCCCCACCCCGCCCGGGCTGGCCATCAACACCGGGCCAGCCCACCGCGCCCAAAACCCGTCGTGGTACAGGTCATTTACCGGTCAGATCGCGCGAAACGAGGGGCGGGTCATGTAAGGAACTCCGGTGCTTGATCAGCCCGGTGGTCCTGGGATTGGATGAGCATCCCGGTTGGTCCGGTGGGTGGCGACGAGTTGGGGTCTGAGGGAGAGCCTCGTACCGCTGATTGCTACCGCTGGTCTGGCCACGGATGTCCCGGATGAGGGAAGTGGGCCGGCCCTGCGAGGCCGGGTCCGGTTGCAGCACATGAGTGGGAGCCGTCGTCGGACTGCTCTGCCTCCTTGGGACCGTGGCTGTCGTGCGGTGTTGACCTGCGCGGATCGCCGGAGTGGTAGCTGGTGTACGTGTCCGGGGAGGCGGTAGATGCAGCGCAGGTTGGTCGGTATCGATTTGGGGATCGCGTCGGCGCACACGGTACGGGTGCGTGACGAGGCCGGACGGGAGGTGTGCCGGCGGCGGTGCGAGCCGACGGTGGACAGCTTGTCGATGATCGAGTCCGCGGCGTTGGCCGGGGCGGCGCCGGGCACGCGGTTGGAGGTGGTGATCGAGCCGACCGGGCCGGCGTGGCTGCCGATCGCGGTGTTCTTCACCGCTCGGGGGCACCTGGTGTTCCGGGTGTCGAGTGCGAAGGCGGCGGATCTGCGCCGGTTCCTGTCGCGGCATGCGAAGTCCAACGGCATTGACGCGGACACCCTGGCCCGCTTGCCGTTGATCGACCCGGACGGGCTACGGCCCCTCGAACTGCCGGATGCGGCAGCGGCGGCGTTGGACCGGCGGGTGCGCGCGTGTGACCGGCTGACCATGGCCGCGTCTGAGCACAAGGTGCGGATCAAGGACCTGGTCCGGCAGGTGATGCCGTGCACCCCGCTGACCGGTGATCTGGGCAAGGCCGACCTGGCGGTGCTGGAACGCTACGCCGACCCGCGTGCCCTGCTGCGGCTGGGCCGGGCCCGGCTGACCGCGCTGATCGTCAAGGCGTCCCACAACCACCAGGGCGCGGCGCGCGCCGAGCAGTGGCTGGTCGCCGCCCAAGCGGCGGTCGACCTCTACGGTGATCACCCGGCGGTCGCGTTCACCGACCTGGCCGCCGAGATCGCCACCGAGGTGCGGCTACTACGCGCCATCACCACCGAGCTGGCCGCGCACGCGGCCGAACGGGAGACCTGTTACCGGTGGGTCGACCCGATGCAGCTGGCCCGTAGCCTGCCCGGCCTGGCCGAGGTCGGCGGACCGGCGATGACCGCGGTCATCGGTGACGCCGCCCGGTTCCCCACCGCGGCGCACTTCAAGTCATACCTCGGGCTGGCGCCGCGCGCGTCAGAGACCGGTGACACCGACCGCAAGGGCCAGCCGATGTCCAAGGCCGGCTCCCGGCTGGCCCGGGCCACTCTGATCCGGGCCGCGGACTGGGCTCGCAAGCAGGACCCGCAGCTCGCGCGCATCTACCACCAGCAGATGGTCGAACGCGGTGCCGAACACCTCAAAGCCAGCTGTGTGGTCGCGGCCCGGCTCGCCGAACGGCTCTGGACCGTGATGCGCCGCCGCATGCCGTATGTCATCTGCGACGTCGACGGCACGCCGGTCACCCCACAGCAGGCGAAACAGATCATCGCGCAGCAGTGGACCGTGACCGAGGAGATCCGCCGCAGGCGGCGCAGCACCAAGCGCAGGGCGGGGAAGGCCCCTCACCAAGCCCTCACGGGACATGATCAAAAAGACGCTCGAAGCGTACGAACGAGGCGACCTTCCCCACCCGAATCCTCCGCGACACCGTCACGGACCGTCAAGCAACCCGCCCTCTTGACAACCGATCCTCGATAGGGAATCAGCGGGCGTCGTAGATGAGGACCGGGGTGCCGTCGGCGCGGAGGAGCTCCAGCCGGACCAGCTGCGAGCCCGTGAAGCGGGTGGCGCCGGTGAGCCGGACGTCGTCGCCGGGGGCGGCCAGCCACGAGCCGATCTGCTCCGTGGCGCCGTCCGGGCCGTGCGCCACCAGCCGGAACGTGTACGCCTCCCGGTGGCCGGGCCGCCAGTCGTACCCGCAGCGCATGGTGACCTCGGTGCCCCACGCGGTGCCGGTCAGCCCCACCTCGGCGTGCACCGGCACCGTGCCGGCGACCGGGCGCATGGCGGCCATGGGCACCTGCGGGGCGGGCGTCCCGGTGGCCTCGGGGGCGGGCCGGACCGTGCCGGCCGCACCGAACCCGGCGAACAGCGCCACGGCGGCCGCGACGAGCACCGTCAGGGCGTGCCGACGGCGGGTCGCCCACCGCTCGCGGCGGCGGCGGTCCCCGGCGGCGGCGAGCAGCGCGGGCACCCGGGACTCCTCCTGCGGCGACGGCAGGAACTGCTCCAGGCCCGCGGGGTCGCGCCGGCCGAGCAGCCCGGGCAGTACGGCGATCTCGGCGACCGACTCGCGGCAGGAGGCGCAGCCGGACAGGTGCCGCTCGTACGCGGCGCGTTCGGCGGGGGAGAGCGCCCCGAGCACGTACGCGCCGTCGTCGTACGCGAACTCGCAGCGGCTCATTCGGTCACCCCCATCTCGGCCAGCACCAACCGTAGTGAGCGCAGCGCGTAGTGGGTGCGGGACTTGACCGTGCCCGGCGGGACGCCCAGCCGGGCCGCCGCCTCGGCGACCGATCGTCCCTGGTAGAAGCACTCGATCAGCACCTCCCGGTGGCTCGGGCTGAGCCGGTTGAGCGCCTCCGCGACGGTCCACGCCTCCACCGCCCGCTCCGCCTCGTCGACCGACTCCGAGGGCTCCGGCAGTTCGTCGGTGTAGACCTCGCCGACCCGGGTGGAGCGGCGGCGCCAGGCGTCGATGGCCAGGTTCCGGGCGGTGGTGAAGAGCCAGGCCCGCACCGAGCCCCGCGCCGGATCCAGTGCCTCCGGGTGCCGCCAGGCCCGCAGCAGCGTCTCCTGCACCAGGTCCTCGGCCCGGGACCGGTCGCCGTCGACCAGCCGCAGGGCGTGCGCGAACAGCGCGTCGGCGTGCTCGGAGTGCAGCGCGCGCAGCAGTTGGGCGTCGTGGTCGCTGATGACGGCCCCCTCCCCCGCACCCGGCGCGTCCGACGGTGCGCTCGGCCGAAGATACGCGCGGGCCCGCCGATCGGTTCATTCGCAGCCCGGCGGCGGCGCGACCGCGGATCTGTTCACACGCGGTTCACGTCCGGGCCGACCCGCGCTCATCGGCTCCTCCTAGCGTCCGCCACGTACGCGGCTCGGCCGGCTGGGCCGACCCGCACCGACCCTCCAGGAGGCACCCCCGATGAGCGACCGTCCCCGGCTGCTCCCCCTGCTGGGCGGCACCCGCCACGGCAGCCGCGACGCCATGACCTGCCTGTACCGCTGCGGCAACGCCTGCGACCACCCGGTGCCGAACCCCACCGACAACCCGTACCTCGGTGACATCGTGGACGCCGAGGTCTCCCGGCGCGGCGTCGTCCGGGCCGGTGCTGTCGGCGCGCTCGTGCTCGGCTTCGGTGGCGCGGCCGCTGGCGCGCTGGCCGGCGCCGCCCCGGCCGCCGCGGCGCCCGCCGCCCCGGTCGTGCCCGAGGCCACCGCCTTCGCCCGCCCCGAGGGCGGCGTGGGCAGCGGCGCGCTGACCTTCAAGCCGATCCCGCCGAACAAGCTGGACACGCTGGTGGTGCCGAACGGCTACGACCACGCGGTGGTGATCCGCTGGGGCGACCCGGTCGTGCCGGGCACGCCGGAGTTCGACCTGCACGGGCAGACCGCCGCGAAGCAGGCCAAGCAGTTCGGCTACAACAACGACTTCGTCGGCGTGCTGCCGCTGGACAAGCGGGGCCGCCGGGCGCTGCTCGTGGTCAACCACGAGTACACCAACGAGGACCTGATGTTCCCCGGTTTCACCAGCCTGGAGGCGCTCTCGGTCGAGCAGCTCAAGGTCGCCATGGCCGCGCACGGCATGTCGGTGGTGGAGCTGGAGCGGGTCGACGGCAGCGGGCAGTGGCGGGTGGTCGACAACGGCCGTCGGCCGTACAACCGGCGGGTCACCGCCCTGGCCACGAAGTTCGACCTGACCGGCCCGGCCGCCGGCTCGGCGTGGCTGCGCACCGCCGCGGACCCCAAGGGCCGGACGGTGGTCGGCACGCTGAACAACTGCGCCGGCGGCGTCACCCCGTGGGGCACCGTGCTCTCCGGCGAGGAGAACTTCAACCAGTACTTCGTCGGCGGCGACGGCGTGCCGGAGGAGCTGAAGCCGAAGCTGGCCCGGTACGGCATCAGCACCACCGATCGGTACCCGAGCGGCAGCCGCCGGTGGGACCGCGCCGACGAGCGGTTCGACCTGGCACAGCACCCGAACGAGGCGCACCGGTTCGGCTGGGTCGTGGAGATCGACCCGTTCGACCCGGAGAGCCGGCCGCGCAAGCACACGGCGCTGGGCCGGTTCAAGCACGAGGGCGCGAACGTCATCATCGCCAAGAACGGCCACGCGGTGGCGTACATGGGTGACGACGAGCGGTTCGACTACCTCTACAAGTTCGTCTCGGACAAGAAGTTCCTGCCGGGCGACTCGTGGGTGGCCCGCAAGCACAACCTGACCCTGCTGGAGTCCGGCACCCTCTACGTCGCGCAGTTGGCGGGCAACTCGGACGCCGAGATCGACGGCTCCGGCAAGCTTCCCGCCGACGGGGCGTTCGACGGCCGGGGCCGCTGGATCAAGCTGGTCAGCGGCAACCGGTCGCACGTGGACGGGATGACCGCGGCGGACGTGCTCACCTTCACCCGGCTGGCCGCGGACAAGGCCGGCGCGACGAAGATGGACCGCCCGGAGGACGTCGAGCCGAGCCAGCTCACCGGCAAGGTGTACGTGGCGCTGACCAACAACACCGACCGGGGCAAGGCTGGGAAGGCGGCGGCGGACGAGGCCAACCCGCGCAACCTCAACAAGCACGGCCAGATCCTGGAGCTGGTGGAGGACCGGGGCGACAACACCGCTGAGACGTTCGCCTGGTCGCTGCCGATCGTCTGCGGCGACCCGACCGACCCGTCGACCCACTTCGCCGGTTACGACAAGAGCGGGGTCTCCCCGATCTCCTGCCCGGACAACGTCGCCTTCGACGCCACCGGCAACCTCTGGATCTCCACCGACGGCAACGCGTTGGGCAGCAACGACGGCCTCTTCGCCACCGCCGTCGAGGGCCCGGAGCGGGGTCACCTGAAGCAGTTCCTGACGGTTCCGGTGGGCGCGGAGACCTGCGGCCCGTTCATCACCGGCGACAACCGGTCGGTGTTCGTGGCCGTGCAGCACCCGGGCGAGATCACCGGCGCCTCGGTGGAGAACCCGGCCTCGACGTGGCCGGACGGCGACTACGCCAAGCCCGGCGTGGTGGTCACCTGGCGGCTGGACGGCGGCCCGATCGGCAGCTGACCCCGGCACCCCGCCCGACGCGGGCGCCCTCCCCACCCGGGAGGGGGCCCGCGTCGCTCAGTTCCGGGGTGGCGGCGCCGCTCGGCTCCCACACGGCGGCGTCGCTCAACTCCCACACGGCGGCGCCACTCGGCTCCCACACGGCGGCGTCGCTCAACTCCCACACGGCGGCGTCGCTCAACGCTGAGGCGGCGGCAGCGCTCAGCTCTCGGCTGCCGCGACGCTGTCGGCGACGGCGCGGGCGACGGTGAGCAGCTTCGCCCGGACCGCCCGGGCGGAGGTCATCATCTCGCCGGCCGGCAGCGCGCACGCCAGCACCATCCGGCGCTCCATGTCCTTGTCGGGGCTGACCAGCACCGCGGCGCAGGCGACGCCCTGGCGGAACTGGCCGATCTCCATCTGCATCCCCCGCCGGTCGCCGGCCGCGATGTCCGCCTCGAACGCCTCCACGCTGGTCAGGGTGGCGCTGGTGAACGGACGCATGCCGTACTCGCGCAGGTAGCGCATCCGTTGGTCGGGGGTGAGGGTGGCCAGCAGGGCCTTGCCGAGCGCGGTGGCGTGGGCGCCCTCGTCGAAGCCCGGGACCAGGTCCTCCAGGTACGGCGAGCGGTGCCCCTCGGCGACCGCCGTGACCGCCACCTGCCCGCCGACGAACCGGCCGAGGTAGTGGGTGTAGCCGGTGTCCAGGGCGGCCCGCCGCAGGATCTCGCCGACCGCCGCCGGCCCCCGGAACGCCGTGACCAGCTCGCGGTAGCGGTCGGCGATCTCCAGGCCCACGATGTACGTGCCGTCCTCCCGCCGGATCACGTAGCCCTCGTACGCGAGGGTGCGGACCAGGTGATAGGTCGTGGCCACGGTCAACTCGCAGCGCCGCGCGATCTGCTTGACGGTCAGGCCCTTCGGGGCACGACCGACCGCCTCGAGTACGCGTAGCGCGCGGGACACACTCCGGATGAGATCCGAAGGTTCCGCCAAGGGGTCGCGCACAACCACCTCCGCCGCCGGGGACTTACACCATATGAAATCCAGGCGTCCGGCGAAATGCCTGATCGGATCGACAGTGCCAGATCATCGTAAACGTTCCGTGCGCCGAGCGACACGATGAGTTGTCCGAGTCGGCCTCACGTAGGTTTGCGGGATCATGACCGGCACTGCCCCGTACCCCTCGCCCCACGCCGCCGCCGCCCGCCGGCCGGTCCGCGCCGGCGCGGGCGCCGTCGCCACCACGGTCGCCTGCGTCCTGCCCGTGTTCCTCGTCGGCGGTCTCGCCGTGCAGCTCGGCGCCGACCTGGGCCTGTCCCCGGCCGGGCTGGGGCTGGCGGTGTCCGTCTACTTCGGCGTCGGCGCGCTCGCCTCGGTTCCGTCCGGCGCCCTCGTGGAGCGGCTCGGCCCGGCCGTCGCGGCCCGCGCCGGCATCGTGCTCTCCGCCGGGTCCATGCTGGCCGTGGCGGCGCTGGCCCGGTCGTACCCGGTGCTGGTGGCCCTCCTGGCGCTCGGCGCCGCCGCCAACGCGCTGGGCCAGTTGGCCAGCAACGCGGCGCTGGTGCGACACGTGCCGGCCCGCAGGCAGGGGCTGTCGTTCGGCGTGAAGCAGGCGGCGATCCCCGTCTCCACGCTCCTGGCCGGTCTGGCCGTGCCGACGATCGCGGTGACCGCCGGGTGGCGGTGGGCCTTCTTGGCGGGCGCGGCGGCCGCCCTGGCCGCGCTGCCGGCCGTACCGCGCGAGGAGGCCCGCCCCGCGCGGCCCGCCGGCGCGAAGCGGGCCGGCGGAGGCACGTGGGCCCTCGTCGCGGTCGGGGTCGCCGCCACCCTCGCGGCCGCCGCCGCGAACGCCCTCGGCACCTTCCTCGTCGACTCGGCGGCCGACCGCGGACTGCCGCCCGGCCTGGCCGGGCTGACCCTGACCCTCGGCAGCGCGGTCTGCGTGCTCGCCCGGGTGGGCGCCGGCTGGCTCGCCGACCGGCGCGACGGCGGGCACGTCGCGGTCATCGCCGGCATGCTCGTCGTCGGCGCGGCCGGCCTGGTCCTGCTCGCGGTGTCCGGCACGGCGCCGCTGGTGGCGGGCGTGCTGCTCGGCTTCGGCCTGGGCTGGGCGTGGCCCGGCCTGATGAACTTCGCGGTCGTCCGGCTGCACCCGGCCGCGCCGGCCGCCGCCACCTCGATCACCCAGACCGGGGTGTACGCCGGCGGCTGCCTCGGCCCGCTCGCGCTCGGCGCGACCGCCGCCGGCTTCGGCTACCCGACGATGTGGCTGGCGGCGGCGGTGGCGATGCTCCTGGCCGCCGCGCTCATGCTGACGGCCACCCGCCTCCTCCCGAACCCCACCCGCACCCCGTAACCCCGGGCCCCACCCGGCCCCCGGTCTCCACCCGACCCCACCCGGCCCCGCTCCGCCCGACCCCACTCGTACGCCGCGCCGCCCGTACGCCGCGCCGCCCGGCGATCAAGAGACTTGCGTCGCGTTCGGGCCGACGCCCGACGCAAGGCTCTTGATCACCGAACAGAAGCGCTGGCGTCCCGGGGCGGGAAGGGTGGCGGGGTGGGTCAGCTCGTGCGGTCGGCGATGTAGTCGCAGAGCGACTCGAGAGCGCGGCGGGCCGGGCCGGCGGGCAGCGGGGCAAGCTGCTCCCGCGCGTCCTCGGCGTAGCTGCGGACCGTCTCCCGCGCCCGCTTCAGCGCCGGGGACTCGCGGAGCAGGCCGAGCGCCTCGGCGTGCAGGGCGTCGTCGACCAGCGGGCCGGTCGCCAGGATCTCCCGCAGCCGCACCGAGGCGGCATCCGAGTCGTCCGCGGCGAGCGCGTAGAGCACCGGCAGGGTCGGCACGCCCTCGCGCAGGTCCGTGCCCGGGGTCTTGCCCGACTGCACCGACTCGCTCGCGATGTCCAGCAGGTCGTCGGAGAGCTGGAAGGCGACGCCGATGGTCTCGCCGTACCGGGCCAGGGCCTCGGTGCGCTCGGCGGACGCTCCGCCGAACATGCCGCCGAAGCGGGCCGAGGTGGCGATCAGCGAGCCGGTCTTCTCGGCGATCACGTTCAGGTAGTGGGCGACCGGGTCCTGGTCGCGCGGGCCGACCGTCTCGGCGATCTGGCCGTGCACCAGGCGGGCGAACGTACGCGCCTGGAGCCGGACCGCATCGGTGCCCAGGTCGGCCGCGATCTCCGCGGCGCGGGCGAAGAGGTAGTCACCGACCAGGATCGCCACCGAGTTGGTCCAGCGGGAGTTGGCGCTCGGGGCGCCCCGCCGCACGGCCGCCTCGTCCATGACGTCGTCGTGGTAGAGCGTCGCCAGGTGGGTGAGTTCCATCACCACGGCGGCGGGAACCACCTGCGGGCTCGTCGGGTCGCCGAACTGGGCACCGAGCGCGACCAGCAGCGGACGGAACCGCTTGCCGCCGGCGTCCACCAGGTGCCGGGCGGCCTCGGCCACCAACGGGTCCGCGCTCGCCACGCCGGCCCGCAGCTCCGCCTCGACGGACTCCAGCAGGCCCAGCACGGACGCCTCGACGCCGGGATCGGCCAAATAGAGGCCGAGCGCGCCGAACTGACCGGTGCTGACCGGACTCCGCCGAGCGGAGCCGGTGACACCTGAACGCTCGCCAGCCGGAATCACCACGCTATCCACCATGCCACACCCGTTCGACCTGCCCCTGATGGGGGATACGGCGACGGGGCCGGCGCGCTACCGCGCACCGGCCCCGTCGTCGGGGAGGGTCTGTCACCGGACGAATTCGGCGGCACCGTTGGCCAGATCGAGCAGCGGGCCCGGGACGACGCCCAGGACCAGCGTGGCCAGCACGCCGATCATCAGGGCCGCCGAGGTGAGCCCGCCTGGCACGGTGACCGTGGGGGTGGACTCGCCCGGCTCCGAGAGCCACATCATCACCACGACCCGCAGGTACGGGAACGCCAGCACCATGCTGGTCAGCACGCCCGCCACCACCAGCCACGCCTGGTCGGCGGCCAGGGCCGGGGCGAAGACGGCGAACTTGCTCATGAACCCGCTGGTCAGCGGGATGCCGGCGAAGGCCAGCAGGATGAAGGTGAAGATCCCGGCGAAGAACGGCGAGCGCCGGCCCAGCCCGGCCCAGCGGGACAGGTGGGTGGCCTCCCCGTCCGCGTCGCGGACCAGGGTCACCACCGCAAACGCGGCGAGCACCGAGAAGCCGTACGCGACCAGGTAGAACATCGTGCCGGAGAGCCCGTCCTTGCTCGGCGCGAGCACGCCGACCAGCAGGTACCCGGCGTTCGCGATGGACGAGTACGCCAGCAGCCGCTTGATGTCGGTCTGGGTCACCGCGAGCACCGCGCCGACCAGCATCGTCAGCACCGCGACCGCGCCGAGGACCGGGGTGAAGTCCCACGCCGCCCCGGCGAACGCCACGTGGAACACCCGCAGCAGGGCCCCGAACGCGGCGACCTTCGTGCAGGCCGCCATGAAGCCGGTGACGGGCGTCGGGGCGCCCTGGTAGACGTCCGGCGTCCAGACGTGGAACGGCGCGGCGGCGGCCTTGAACAACAAACCGATGGCGAGCAGCGCCATGCCGGCGAAGAGCAGCACCTCGCTGGACGGGGACTCGGTCACCGCCGCGTGCACGGTGGCGAAGTCCACCCCGGCCGACCGGCCCGGCATGCCGGAGGTGAAGCCGTACACCAGGGCCACGCCGAAGAGGAAGAAGGCCGAGGCGTACGCGCCGAGCATGAAGTACTTCATCGCCGCCTCCTGGCTCAGCAGCCGCCGGCGGCGGGCCAGCGCGCAGAGCAGGTACAGCGGCAGCGAGAAGACCTCGAGGGCGATGAACATGGTCAGCAGGTCGTTCGCCGCCACGAAGATCAGCATGCCGCCGATGGCGAAGGTGGTCAGCGGGTAGACCTCGGTGGCCCCGCTGGCCTCCTCGGCCTGCCGCCGGTCCTCGGCCGACTCGGCGGTGATGGCGGCGTGGGCGACGAACACGCCGCCCCGCTCCACCGCCCGCTCGCCCATCAGCAGCAGCGCCACCACGGCGAGGAGCAGGATCGCGCCCTGGAGGAACAGCGTGGGCCCGTCCACCGCGATCGCCCCGCCAGCGGTGAGCAGCCGGTCGTCGGCGTTACGGATCACCATCACCAGCGCCGCGAGCACCGCCAGCAACGCCAGGGACAGCTGTGCCCAGTGCCGGTGCCGCCGGGGCACGAAGGCCTCGACCAGTACGCCGAGGAGGGCGGCGCCCAGCATGATCAGGATCGGAGCGAGCGCCGCGTAGTCGATCGACGGCAACTTGAGCTCGGTCACTTTGCGGCCTCCTGGACGCTGCCGACCTCAGGGGCGGGATCGGACTTCCCGACGTCCTGCATGGTCGCCTGGACGGCGGGGTTGATGACATCGGTGACCGGCTTGGGGTAGAAGCCGAGCAGCACGATCAGCGCGATCAGCGGGGCGACCACGATCTTCTCGCGCAGGTTCAGGTCACGGCGCATCGGCTCGACCTCGGCCAGGGCCGGGTTGAGGGTGCCCTGCGTGGTGCGCTGCACCATCCACAGCACGTACGCGGCGGCGAGGATGATGCCGAGGGTCGAGATCACCGCGACCGGCTTGTTCACCGTGAAGGTGCCGATCAGCACCAGGAACTCGGAGACGAACGGCGCGGTGCCGGGCAGCGCCAGCGAGGCCAGACCGGCGAAGAACAGCACCCCGGCCAGCAGCGGGACCAGCTTGCCGGCGCCGCCGAAGTCGCTGATCAGGGCCGAGCCGCGCCGGGCCACCAGCATCCCCACCACCAGGAAGAGCAGGCCGGTGGCGAGTCCGTGGTTGAGCATGTACAGCACCGCGCCGGTGCCGGCCTGCGTGGTGAAGGCGAAGATGCCGACCCCGATGAAGCCGAAGTGCGCGATCGACGTGTACGACACCAGCCGCCTGAGGTCGTTCTGGCCGACGGCCAGCAGGGCGGCGTAGATGATGCCGATCACGCCGAGCGCCAGCGCCCACGGCGCGAACCACTTCGACGCCTCCGGGAACAGCGGTAGGCAGTACCGCAGGAGGCCGAAGGTGCCGACCTTGTCCAGCACGCCGACGAGCAGCGCGGCGGCACCGGCCGGGGCCGCGCCACCGGCGTCCGGCAGCCAGGTGTGGAACGGGAAGAACGGCGCCTTGATCGCGAACGCGACGAAGAACCCGAGGAACAGCCAGCGCGCGGTGTCGGTGGAGATCTCCGCCTGGGTCAGCGCCTGCCAGTCGAACGTGTGCCCGCCGACCACCCACAGGCCGATCACCGCGGCGAGCATGAACAGCCCGCCGACCAGCGAGTAGAGGAAGAACTTCACGGCCGCGTACTGCCGCTGGTGGCCGCCGTAGCTGCCGATGAGGAAGTACATCGGCACCAGCATGACCTCGAAGAACACGTAGAACAGGAAGACGTCGGCGGCGGCGAAGACGCCGATCATCGTGCACTCGAGGACGAGCAGCAGGGCGAAGTAGACCGGCACCGAGCGCTTCGACGACTCGGCGTCGTGCCAGGACGCCAGGATCACCAGCGGCACCAGCACCGCGATCAGCATCAGCATCACCAGCGCGATGCCGTCCGCGGCGAAGGTGAACCGGGCGTCCCACTGCGGGATCCAGGTGTACGACTCGCGGAACTGGAGCCGGTCACCGCCGGCCTCGAACGCGATCCACATGACCACCGACAGGGCCAGCACCAGCAGCGACCACCCGAGGGCGACCAGCTTGGCCAGGTCCGGCCGGCGGCGCGGCAGGACGGCCACGACCAGCGCGCCGACCAGCGGCGCCACGGTCAGCACCGAGAGGAACGGGAAGTTGGACATTATGCGGCCTTACCTCCGTCGTCACTGCGTGGTCCGCCGGCGGGGGCGGCCGGGTAGAGGTCGGTCACGCGAGCCACCCCGCCTGCACCGCCAGGAACGCCGCCACCACCAGCAGCGCGCCGGCCAGGATCGACGTCGCGTACGACCGGACGAAGCCGGTCTGCAGCCGCCGGAGCCTGCCCGAGCCCCCGCCCACCGCGGCGGCGAGGCCGTTGACCAGCCCGTCGACGCCCCGGTTGTCGAGGAACACCAGCGCCCGGGTGAGGAAGATCCCCGGCTTCTCGAAGACCGCCTCGTTGAAGGCGTCGGTGTACAGGTTGCGCCGGGCGGCCGTGACCAGCACACCAGCCGGCTGCGGCTCGGTGGCCGTGCCGTTGCGGAACAGGAACCAGGCCAGCCCGGCCCCGGCCACGGTGACCAGCAGCGAGAGCACGGTGATCAGCCAGTGCGCGAGGACGGCCTCGTGCTCGGCGTGCTCGCCGCCCAGGCCGGCGGTGGCGGTCAGCCAGTCCGGCACCGAGCTCTTCATCAGGAAGCCGGCCGCGATCGAGCCGATCGCCAGCAGGATCAGCGGGACCGTCATCAGCTTCGGCGACTCGTGCGGGTGCTCGATCTCCTCGGTCCAGCGGGCCGGGCCGTGGAAGGTGAGCACGAAGAGTCGGGTCATGTAGAAGGCGGTCAGCCCTGCGCCGAGCAGCGCGGCGCCGCCGAAGAGCCAGGACGTCCAGTCCCCCCGCTCGAACGCGGTCGCGATGATCGGCTCCTTCGAGAAGTAGCCGGAGAGCGGCGGGATGCCGATGATGGCCAGCCAACCCATCATGAAGGTCAGCCAGGTGACCTTCATGTGCTTCGAGAGGCTGCCGAAGCGGCGGATGTCCACCTGGTCCTTCATGCCGTGCATGACCGAGCCGGCGCCGAGGAACATGTTGGCCTTGAAGAAGCCGTGCGCCAGCAGGTGCAGGATGGCCAGCGCGTACGCGCCACCGCCCAGGCCGACGCCGAGGAACATGTAGCCGATCTGACTCACCGTCGACCAGGCCAGGACCCGCTTGATGTCGTCCTTGGCCGCGCCGATGACGCAGCCGATCAGCAGCGTCAGCGCGCCGACGCCGACCACCACGAGCTGGAGCGTCGAGTTGGCCGAGAAGATCGGGTTGGACCGGGCGATCAGGTAGACGCCGGCGGTGACCATGGTCGCGGCGTGGATGAGCGCCGACACCGGGGTCGGGCCCTCCATCGCGTCCGGCAGCCACGCCTGGAGCGGGAACTGGCCGGACTTGCCGGTCGCCCCGAGCAGCAGCAGCAGGCCCAGCACCAGCACGGTCGTCGCGGTCAGCGAGCCGACCCCGGTGAACACCTCGTCGTACTGGGTGGTGCCGAGGGTGGCGAACATGATGAAGATGCCGATCGCCAGGCCGGCGTCGCCGACCCGGTTCATCAGGAACGCCTTCTTACCGGCGGTGGCCGCGCTCGGCCGGCCGTACCAGAACGAGATCAGCAGGTACGACGCCAGGCCGACGCCCTCCCAGCCGAAGTAGAGCATCACGTAGTTGTTGCCGAGCACCAGCAGGAGCATCGCGGCGACGAACAGGTTGAAGTACCCGAAGAACCGTCGCCGGCCCTCGTCGTGCGCCATGTACTCGACCGCGTACAGGTGGATCAGGAAGCCCACGCCGGTGATCAGCAGGACGAAGACCGCGGCGAGCGGGTCGAACAGCAGGCCGAAGTCCACCCGGAAGTCGCCGACGGCGATGAAGTCCCACAGGCTCCGCTCGACCGACTTGTTCTCCAGGCCGCGCAGCTGGAAGAAGTAGGTCAGGCCGAGCACGAAGGAGGCACCCACGGCCGCCACCCCGAGCCAGTGCCCCCAGCGGTCGGCCCGCCGGCCCAGCAGCAGCAGGATCGCCGCGCTGGCCAGCGGGATCGCCACCAGCAGCCACACGCTGCCGAGCAGCCCACTCGCCGGAGCGTAGGCGACGGCTCCTGCCGGTTCGGCCGGGGCGTTCATCAGAATCTCTCCCACTGCTGGCCCCTTTAGTACTTGAGCAGGTTGGCGTCGTCGACGCTCGCGGAGCGCCGGGTCCGGAAGATGGACATGATGATCGCGAGGCCGACCACGACCTCGGCCGCGGCCACCACCATCACGAAGAACGCCATGATCTGGCCGTTCAGGTCACCGTTGATCCGGCTGAACGTGACCAGGGTCAGGTTGGCGGCGTTCAGCATCAGCTCGACGCACATGAACAGCACGATCGCGTTGCGCCGGATGAGCACCCCCACCGCGCCGATGGTGAACAGCACCGCGGCGAGGACCAGGTAGTAGTCCGGGGTCATGCCCGAGCCTCCCTTTCGTTCGCGACTGCGGGGCTCCGCTCCGCTGCACTCCTCGCGCTCACCGGTCTGTCCCCTTCAGCGAGGTCTCCTCGGCCGTCAGCTCCCGGGCCGGCAGGATCTCCGGGATGCTGCGCTCGCTCAGCTTGCCGTCCGGCAGGCGGGCCGGCGTGGCCACCGAGGAGGAGGTGGCGAAGACACCCGGGCCGGGCTTCGGGCCGGGGTAGTTGCCTGGGGCGAAGCGGGCCCGCATGGTCCTCGGCTGGTCGAGCTTGTCCTGTTTGCGCCGCTCGATGTGGGCCAGCACCATCGCGCCGACCGCCGCCGTGATCAGCAGGGCCGAGGTCAGCTCGAAGGCGAAGACGTACTTGGTGAACAGCAGTCGGGCGATGCCCTGCACGTTCCCCTCGGCGTTGGCCTGCTCCAGGCCGACCGCCGGGACGCCGTCGAGCGCCCGGTAGAGGCCGGTGCCGACCAGGCCGGCGAAGCCGAGGCCGAGCAGCACGGCGGCGACCCGCTGGCCGCGCAGCGTCTCGATCAACGAGTCCGAGGCGTCCCGGCCCACCAGCATCAGCACGAACAGGAAGAGCATCATGATCGCGCCGGTGTAGACGATGATCTGCACCATGCCGATGAACGGTCCGGCCTGGAGCACGTAGAACACGCCCAGGCAGAGCATGGTCAGCACCAGCCACAGCGCCGAGTGCACGGCGTTGCGTGCCGCGATCATGCCGATCGCGCCGATCAGCGCCAGCGGGGCGAGGATCCAGAAGGTGACCTCCTCGCCGCCGGAGACCCCGCCCGCCGCGGCGAGCACCGTCTGCGTGGTCATGCCTCGTCTCCCTTGCCCGCCGCCGCCCGCTGGGCGTGCTGCTCGGCGCCGGGGAAGGTCACCCCGGGGTGCTCCTCGACCTGGTACCGGCCGGGGCTGTTGGCCGCGTGCTCCGCGCCGGCCGAGGTGCCCGGGTTGGACAGCGCGCCGACGTAGTAGTCCTTCTCGCTGTCCCCGAGCCGCATCGGGTGCGGCGGCTGCTCCATGCCCTCCAGCAGCGGCGCGAGCAACTGCTCCTTCGTGAAGATCAGATCCTGCCGGTTGTCCCGGGCCAGCTCGTACTCGTTGCTCATGGTGAGCGAGCGGGTCGGGCACGCCTCGATGCAGAGCCCACAGAAGATGCAGCGGGCGTAGTTGATCTGGTACGTGCTGGCGTACCGCTCGCCCGGGGAGAAGCGCTGCTCCTCGGTGTTGTCCCCGCCCTCGACGTAGATCGCGTCGGCCGGGCAGGCCCAGGCGCACAGCTCGCAGCCGATGCACTTCTCCAGGCCGTCCGGGTGCCGGTTGAGGATGTGCCGCCCGTGGTAGCGCGGCGCCGAGACCGGCGGCTTGAACGGGTAGTCGGTGGTGACGACCTTCCTGAACATGTGCGAGAAGGTGACCCCGAAGCCCTTGAACGTTCCGGTGATCGCGCCCACGTCACACCTCCCTGGGGTCGGAGCCGGCAGTGACGTTGGCCGGCTCCCGCTCGGCGACCACGCGCTTGGTGCGCGGGCTCGGTGGCACTTGAAGGTCCATCGGCGGCAGCGGGAAGCTGCCGTGCGGGCGGCTGTTGACCTGCTCCTGGAGCGTCGGCTTCGGCTGCGGCTTGCGGCTCGGCCAGAACAGCGTGACCAGCAGCAGCACGCCCGCGCCGACGGCGGTGGCGAGCAGGCGGTCCCGGGTCTGCCAGTCCTCGATGGAGCGCAGGCCGGACAGGACCAGGATCCAGACCAGGTTGATCGGCAGCAGCACCTTCCAGCCGAAGCGCATGAACTGGTCGTACCGGAGCCGGGGCAGGGTGCCCCGCAGCCAGACGAAGACGAAGACCAGGATCAGCACCTTGCCGAAGAACCACAGCATGGGCCACCAGCCGGAGTTGGCGCCCTCCCACAGGGTGATCGGCCAGGGCGCCCGCCAGCCGCCGAGGAACAGCGTCGTGGTGACCGCCGACATGGTCACCATCGCCACGTACTCGCTGAGCATGAACAGCGCGAACTTCAGCGAGCTGTACTCGGTCATGAAGCCGGCGACCAGCTCGGACTCGGCCTCGGGGAGGTCGAACGGTGCCCGGTTGGTCTCACCGACGGTGGCGATGAAGAAGATGATGAAGCTCGGCAGCAGCAGGATCGCGTACCAGCCGGGGGCCGGGATCTCGGTGCCGAAGACGGTCAGCCGGGTGGCGTCCCCCTGGGCGGCGACGATTCCGCTGGTGGACATCGTGCCGGCGGTCATGAACACCGCCACGATGCTCAGCCCCATCGCGACCTCGTACGAGATCATCTGGGCGCTGGAGCGCAGGCCGCCCAGCAGCGGGTACGTCGAGCCCGACGCCCACCCGCCGAGCACGATGCCGTAGACGCCCAGCGACGAGCAGGCCAGCAGCACCAGCACCGCGACGGGCACGTCGGTGACCTGCAGCGGCGTGTGGTGGCCGAAGATGCTCACCATCGGGCCGAACGGCACCACCGACAGCGCGGTGACCGCGCAGATCACCGAGATGGTCGGCGCGAAGAAGAAGACGACCTTGTCCGCCGCCCTCGGGAGGATGTCCTCCTTGAAGGCCATCTTGAGGCCGTCGGCGAGAGTCTGGAGCAGGCCGAACGGGCCGGCCTGGTTCGGGCCTGGCCGCACCGCCATGCGGCCGACGACGCGGCGCTCGAACCAGACGCCCAGCAGCGTGGCCAGCAGGCCGAACACGAAGGCGAACAGGATCTTGATGAGGACCAGCCACCACGGGTCCTTGCCGAAGTCGGCCAGCGTCGGGTCCTGCGCGGCCAGGTAGTTCACTGGACACCCCCAGCGTTGAGAAGGGGACCCGGGCGGCCGGCCGCGTCGGCGGCGACGGCAGCGGCCGTGATCTTCACGACGGTGCCGGACGTCGCCCCGAGGCTGCGCCGGACGGTCGAGCCGGGCGAGTTGGTCGGCAGCCAGACGACGCCGTCCGGCATCTCGGTGATCGCCGCCGGCAGGGTCAGCGCCCCGCGGTCGGTGCCCACCGTCACCGGCTCACCGTCGGCGACGCCCAGCGCCTCCGCGGTGCCCTTGCCGAGCCGGACCACCGGCGGGCGGGCGGTGCCGGCGAGGTGCTCGTCGCCGTCGGTGAGGCTGCCGAGGTCGACGAGCTGGTGCCAGGTCGCCAGCACGGCCTCGCCGGCGCCGGGCCGCGGCACCGCCGCCGGCTCGACGGACGGCGCGGACGGCCGGTCCGCCCGGGTCGGCGCGAGCGAGCCCAGCTCGCGGCGGACGCTGAGCACGTCGCCGGTGCCGAGCGGCACGTCCAGCTGCGCGGCGAGGGCGTCCAGCACCCGGCCGTCGGTCATCGCGGCGGTGTGCAGCACCGCCTCGAAGGTGCGCAGCCGGCCCTCCCAGTCCAGGAAGCTGCCGGCCTTCTCGACCACGGGGGCGACCGGGAAGACCACGTCGGCGCGGCGGGCCACCGCGCTCATCCGCTGCTCCAGGCTGACCAGGAACGGCACCGCGTCGAGGGCCTGCTCGGCCAGCCGCGGGTCGGCCAGGTCGGCCGGGTCGACACCGGCGACCACGAGCGCGCCGAGCTGGCCGTTCGCGGCGGCGGCGAGGATGCCGTCGGTGTCCCGGCCGGCCTGGCTCGGGATCACCCCGGCCGGGATGTCCCACGCCTCGCCCAGTTCGGCCCGCGCGGCCGGCTCGGTGACCGGCCGGCCGCCGGGGAGCAGGTTCGGCAGGCAGCCGGCGTCGACCGCGCCGCGGTCGCCCGCGCGCCGCGGCACCCAGGCCAGCTTCGCGCCGGTACGCCGGGCGACGTCCGCCGCGGCCGACAGGCCACCCGGCACCTCGGCCAGCCGCTCGCCGACGAACAGGATCGCGCCCTCGGCGCCGAGCGCCTCGGCCGCGGTGGCGTGCTCGGCGAGCACGCTCGCCTCCTCGCCCGGCACCACCCGGGCCAGCTTGGCCCCGAGCTTCTCCAGGCCGCGGGTCGCGAACGGCGCGATCGCGTACACCGTGAGCTTCTTCTTCAGGTACGCCTTGCGCAGCCGCAGGAAGAGGATCGGGCACTCCTCCTCCGGCTCCAGGCCGACCAGCACCACCGCCGGCGCCTTCTCCACGTCGGCGTAGGTCACGTCGGTGACCCCGGCGACGCGGCTGGCCAGGAAGTCGGCCTCCTCGCGGGAGACCGGCCGGGCCCGGAAGTCGATGTCGTTGGTGTTCAGGGCGACGCGGGCGAACTTCGCGTACGCGTAGGCGTCCTCGACGGTCAGCCGGCCGCCGGTCAGCACGGCCGTGCCCTGGGCCGCGTCCCGGGCGGCGCGCAGCCCCTCGGCGGCGACGGAAAGCGCCTCGCTCCACGACGCCTCGCGCAGCTCACCGTGCTTGCCGTCGCGGACGAGCGGGGTGGTGAGCCGGTCGAAGGCCCGGGTGTACTGGAAGCCCCAGCGGCCCTTGTCGCAGTTCCACTCCTCGTTCACCGCCGGGTCGTCGCCGGCCAGCCGGCGCAGCACCTTGCCGCGCCGCCAGTCGGTGCGCTGGGCGCAGCCGGCCGAGCAGTGCTCGCAGACGCTGGGGCTGGAGACCAGGTCGAACGGGCGGGCCCGGAACCGGTACTGCGTGCCGGTCAGGGCGCCCACCGGGCAGATCTGCACGGTGTTGCCGGAGAAGTACGAGTTGAACGGGACGTCACCCGCCGCATCCCCGGAGTCCGCGCCGTACGCGTCGTCCCGGTAGATGTTGATCTCCTCGGCGGACGACCGGTTCATCAGGTCGATGAACTTGTCGCCGGCGATCTCCTCGGAGAACCGGGTGCAGCGCTGGCAGAGCACGCAGCGCTCGCGGTCGAGCAGCACCTGCGTGCTGATCGGCAGCGGCTTCGGGTACTCCCGCTTGTGCTCGTGGAACCGGGAGTCCGACCGGCCGGTGGACATCGCCTGGTTCTGCAGCGGGCACTCGCCGCCCTTGTCGCACATCGGGCAGTCGAGCGGGTGGTTGAGCAGCAGCAGCTCCATGACCCCCTCCTGCGCCTTCTTGGCGACCGGGGAGGTGAGCTGCGTACGGACCACCATGCCCTCGGCGACCGTCTGGGTGCAGGAGGCGACCGGCTTGCGCTGGCCCTCCACCTCCACCAGGCACTGCCGGCAGGCGCCGGCCGGGGCCAGCAGCGGGTGGTCGCAGAAGCGCGGAATCTCGGTGCCCAGCTGCTCGGCGACCCGGATCAGCAGGGCGCCCTTGGGGGCGGTGACCTCGACGCCGTCGATGGTGAGCGTGACGGTCTCGGTCTGCTTGGCTACGTCGGTCATCAGAGTCGCCTTCCATTCGCGACTGCGGGACTCGCAAGCTCGTTCCTCGCGCTCATCAGTGCGCCCCCACCAGCCGCTTCTCCGACAACTTGGGTGCGGTACGTCCCTCGATGTAGTCGAGGTAGTCCTGCTTGAAGTACTTGAGGGAGGAGGTCACCGAGCTGGTGGCACCGTCACCGAGGCCGCAGAACGAGCGGCCGAGGATGTTGTCGCAGGTGTCGAGCAGGGTGTCCAGGTCCTCGTGGGTGCCCTGGCCGGCGAGGATCCGCCGGTAGACCCGGACCATCCAGTAGTTGCCCTCGCGGCACGGGGTGCACTTGCCGCAGGACTCGTGGTGGTAGAACTCCAGCCACCGGTACACCGCGTACACCGGGCAGTCCTGGTCCGAGAAGATCTGGGTGGCCGTGGTGCCCAGGATCGAGTCCGCCGCCGCCACCGACTCGAAGTCCAGCGGCACGTCCAGGTGCTCGGCGGTGAGCAGCGGGGTGGACGAGCCGCCCGGGGTCCAGAACTTCAGGTTGTGCCCCGGCTGCATCCCGCCGGCCAGCTCCAGCAGCTCCCGCAGGGTGACGCCCATCGAGCACTCGTACTGGCCGGGGTTGGCGATCCGGCCGGAGAGGGAGTAGATCATCGGTCCGGAGGACTTCTCCGTGCCCATGGTCTTCCACCACTCGGCCCCGCCGAGCACGATGTACGGCACGCTGGCGATGGTGCCGACGTTGTTGACCACCGTCGGGCTGGCGTACAGGCCGTGGGTCGCCGGGAACGGCGGGCGCAGCCGGGGCTGGCCCCGGAAGCCCTCCAGCGAGTCCAGCAGCGCGGTCTCCTCACCGCAGATGTACGCCCCGGCGCCGGAGTGCACCACCAGGTCCAGGTCGAACCCGGAGCCCAGGATGTTCCGCCCGAGGTAGCCCTTGGCGTACGCCTCCTGCACGGCGTTGCGCAGCCGGCGGGCGGCGTACACGGCCTCGCCCCGGATGTAGATGTACGCCCGGTTGGCGCGGATCGCGTACGAGGCGATGATCACGCCCTCGACCAGCGAGTGCGGGTCGTGGGTCATCAGCGGGAGGTCCTTGCAGGTGCCCGGCTCGCCCTCGTCGGCGTTGACCACCAGGTAGTGCGGCTTGCCGTCGCCCTGCGGGATGAAGCCCCACTTGAGACCGGTCGGGAAGCCGGCGCCGCCGCGCCCGCGCAGGCCGGAGTCCTTGACGAGTTGGATCAGGTCGTCCGGGTGGGCCCTGAGCGCCTTGCGCAGCGCGGCGTAGCCGTCGAGCCTCTCGTAGGTGCCGATCTGCCAGGCGTCCGGCGACAGCCAGCGCTTGGTCAGCACCGGCGTCAGCTTGGCCAGGGTCTCCGGCCGGGGGGTCGTCACTTTTGGGCCTCCTTGAGGGAGCGCTCCTGCGGGCCGGCCTCGTCGCCGGCGGGCTTGGCGTCGCTGGCCGGCGGGTTCGCGGCGGCACCGGCGGCCTCGGCCTCCTTGGCGTCGCGCGGCGCCGGGGGCGCGTCGGCCTTCGCCGGCTCCGGCTGCGCGGCCGCGGCCTTGGCCGCCGCGGCGGCCTGCTCGGCCTCGGCCTTGCTCCGGATCGGGGTGTTCGGGTCGAAGCCGGGCACCGAGATCCCGTGCCGCTCGGCCAGCCGCAGCCCGCGCAGGGTCGGCTCGCCCGGGCCACTGTCGGCGACGGCACCCTCGCGCTCGTCGGCGAAACCGGCGAGCTGGACGGCCATCTCCCTCAGCGTGCAGAGCCGGGCACCCCGGGTCGGCATCGGCCGGCCCCCGGCGCGCAGCTCGTCGACCACCCCGACCGCGGTCTGCGGGTCGATCCCGTCGAAGAACTCGTAGTTGACCGTGAGCACCGGGCCGTAGTCGCAGGCCGCCAGGCACTCGGCGTGCTCCAGCGTGATCTTCCCGTCGGCGGTGGTCTCGTCGTGCCCGACGCCCAGGTGCTCGGTCAGGGTGTCGTAGACCTCCTGCCCCCCGAGGACGTTGCACATGGTGTTGGTGCAGACGCTGACCAGGTAGTCGCCGGTCGGCCGCCGCTTGTACATCGTGTAGAAGGTGGCGACCGCGCCGACCTGGGCCTTGTTCAGGCCGAGCACCTCGGCGCAGAACTCGACGCCGGCCGGGGAGACGTACCCCTCCTCGTTCTGCACCAGGTGCAGCAGCGGCAGCAGCGCCGACCGGGACCGGTCGGCCGGGTACCGCGCGATGATCTCGCGCGCCCGCTGCCGGGTCTCATCGGTAAAGACAGTCATCAGGGCCGCCTTCCGTTCGCGACTGCGCGGTCCTCAGCCCGCGACTGCGGGGCTCGCTTCGCCCGCTCCTCGCGCGGGCGACTGGGGCTCGCAAGCTCACTCCTCGCGCTCACCGGTCACAACCACCCATCACGGGGTCCAGCGAGGCGCCACCGGCGATCACGTCGGCGATCAGGCCACCCTCGGCCATCGCCGGGAGCGCCTGGAGGTTGACGAAGCTCGGCTCCCGGTAGTGCACCCGGTACGGCCGCGTGCCGCCGTCGGAGACCGCGTGCACGCCCAGCTCGCCGCGGGGCGACTCGACGGCGACGTACACCTGGCCCGGCGGGACCCGGAAGCCCTCGGTGACGAGCTTGAAGTGGTGGATCAGCGACTCCATCGACTGACCCATGATCTTGGCGACGTGCTCCAGCGAGTTGCCCATGCCGTCGACGCCGATGGCGAGCTGCGCCGGCCAGGCGATCTTCTTGTCGGCCACCATCACCGGGCCGCGCTTGCCGAGCCGGTCCACCGCCTGCTCGACCAGCTTGAGCGACTCCCGGATCTCGGCGAGCCGGACCTGGTAGCGGCCCCACACGTCGCCGTCGGGGTGCGTCGGCACGTCGAACTCGTACGTCTCGTAGCCGCAGTACGGCATGGTCTTGCGCAGGTCCCAGGCGAGGCCGGCCGAGCGGAGCACCGGGCCGGTGATGCCGAGCGCCACGCAGCCGGTCACGTCGAGCACGGCGACGTTCTTGGTGCGCTCGACCCAGATCGGCTGGCCGGAGAGGAGGTTCTCGTACTCCCTGAGCCGCTTCGGCATCAGCTGGAGGAACTTGCGGATCTTGACAATCGCGTCGTCCGGCACGTCCTGTGCCACGCCGCCCGGCCGGACGTACGCGTGGTTCATCCGCAGCCCGGTGACGAGCTCGAAGATCTCGAGGATGTACTCCCGCTCGCGGAAGCCGTACAGCATCATGTTGACCGCGCCCAGCTCCATGGCCGTGGTGGCCACCCAGACCAGGTGCGAGGAGATCCGGTTCAGCTCCATCATCAGGACCCGGATCGTGTTGGCCCGCTCGGTGATGTCGTCGGTGATGCCGAGCAGCTTCTCCACCGCGAGCGCGTAGGCCGTCTCGTTGAACAGCGGGGACAGGTAGTCCATCCGGGTCACGAACGTCGAGCCCTGCACCCAGTTGCGGTACTCGAGGTTCTTCTCGATGCCGGTGTGCAGGTACCCGATGACCGACCGCATCTCCCGGACGGTCTCGCCCTCCAGCTCCAGGACCAGCCGGAGCACGCCGTGGGTCGACGGGTGCTGGGGACCCATGTTGACGACGATCCGCTCGTCGTTGATCGGGTCGGTGCCGGAGACGACGGAGTCCCAGTCTCCACCGGTGACGGTGAAGACCCTGCCCTCGCTCGTCTCACGCTCGGTCGCGTAGTTGGACGTGGTCACAGTGCCGGCCCTCCGTTCACGACTGCGCAGTTCTCAGCCCGCGACTGCGGGGCTCGCTTCGCTCGCTCCTCGCGCAGGCGACTGGGGCTCCGCTTCGCCGCACTCCTCGCGCTCACTGGTAAGACCTCCGACGGTCCGGCGGGGGAATCTCAGCGCCCTTGTACTCGACCGGGACGCCGCCGAGCGGGTAGTCCTTGCGCTGGGGGTGGCCCTCCCAGTCGTCCGGCATGAGGATCCGGGTCAGGCTGGGGTGGCCGTCGAAGACGATGCCGAACATGTCGTACGTCTCCCGCTCCTGCCAGTCGGCCGTGGGGTAGACGCCGGTGACGCTCGGCAGGTGCGGGTCCTCGGCGGAGACCGCGGCCTCCAGCCGGACCCGGCGTCGGTACGTCATCGAGGTGAGCTGGTAGACCACGTGCAGCCGCCGCTCGTCGGCGCCCAGGTAGTCCACCCCGGACACCGAGGAGCACAGCTCGAAGCGCAGCGCGAGGTCGTCCCGCAGCACCTGGCAGACCTCGGCGATCCGCTCCGGGCGGACGTGCAGGGTCAGCTCACCCCGGTCGACGACGACCTTCTCGATCGCCTCCCCGAACTCCGGGTACGCCTCCTCCAGCGCGTCGCGGACCTCGTCGAAGTAGCCCCCGTACGGCCGGGGGGTCTCCTCGACCGGCTTGCGCGGGCGGACCAGGCCGCCGAACCCGGAGACGTCGCCGGTGCCATGGATGCCGAACATGCCGCGCCCGGCCGGGCTGGCCGGCGGGTGCTCGGCCGGCGCGCCGCTGCTGGCGCCGGCCGGCGTCACCGGCACCGGCAGGCCGCCGGTGTTCGGCTTGTCGGAAGGTGCGGTCACTTGATGCCCCCGTACGGGTGGAGGTGGTTCTGGGCCTTCATCCAGTTCTCGATCCGCAGCTGCTCCTCACGCCCCTCGCGGACGGCCTTGGTCCACTCGGCGCGGCGGGCCTTGTCACTGCGGTACGACGACGGCATCGAGCCGTACGGGACGACCGGAACGTCGCCGCGGGCCTGGCGGGCCTCCAGCATCTTGCGACCGTTCGGGCCCAGCGGCTCGTGCATGACCTTCTCGCGGAGCTTGAGGATCGCGTCGATGAGCATCTCCGGCCGGGGCGGGCAGCCCGGAAGGTACATGTCGACGGGCACGATGTGGTCGACGCCCTGCACGATGGCGTAGTTGTTGAACATGCCGCCGCTGCTGGCGCAGACGCCCATCGAGATCACCCAGCGGGGCTCGGCCATCTGGTCGTAGATCTGGCGCAGGACGGGGGCCATCTTCTGACTGACCCGGCCGGCCACGATCATGAGGTCGGCCTGCCGGGGCGAGGCGCGGAACACCTCCATGCCCCAGCGGCCCAGGTCGTAGTGCGGGCCACCGGCCGCCATCATCTCGATGGCGCAGCAGGCCAGGCCGAAGGTGGCGCCCCAGAAGGACGTCTTCCGCGACCAGTTGACCAGCTTCTCCACGCTGGTGAGCAGGACGCCGGCCGGGAGCTTCTCCTCGATGCCCATCTGAGTACCTCCCTCAGTCCCAGTCCAGGCCGCCGCGGCGCCACACGTAGGCGTACGCGACGAAGACCGCGACGATGAACAGGACCATCTCCACGAAGCCGAAGATCGGCAGGGCGTCGAAGGAGACCGCCCAGGGGTACAGGAAGATGATCTCGATGTCGAAGACGATGAAGAGCATCGCCGTCAGGTAGAACTTCACCGGGAACCGGCCGCCCCCGACCGGCTGCGGGCTGGGCTCGATGCCGCACTCGTACGCCTCGAGCTTGGCCTTGTTGTACCGGCGCGGGCCGGCGAAGCGGGCGGCGGCCACGGAGAACAGCGCGAACGCCGCGGCGAGGGCGAACAGCCCGATGATGGGTGCGTAAGGCGAGAGCGTCATGGTCGTCTCCTGCTCGTCCTTCCCTGCCCTCGGCGGTGGTTGGCCAAAATCACACTATTCACGTCCCTCACGATCACCGTCGGCGGGGGTCGATCTCGCAGGTCGCGGTGGTCGTCGACCTGCGGGCCGGGGGTGGTTCACACCGCTGGCGCCGCCTTCGTCATCGCGTTGATGACCCGGTCCATCGCGTCCCCGCCGCGCGGGTCGGTCAGGTTGGCCAGCAGCTTGAGCACGAAGCGCATCAGCGCCGGGTGCGGCATGCCGTGCTTCGTCGCGATCCGCATGATCTCCGGCCGGCCGATCAGCTTCACGAAGATGCCGCCGAGCCGGTAGTAGCCGCCGAATCGCGCCTTCAGCTCCGTCGGGTACGCCATCAGCGCCCGCTCCCGCTCGGCGCCGGCCGGGCGGGCCAGGGCCTGCACCGCGACCTCCGCGGCCAGCTCGCCCGACTCCATCGCGTACGCGATGCCCTCGCCGTTGAACGGGTTCACCATGCCGCCGGAGTCGCCGACCAGCATCGCCCCACGGGTGTAGTGCGGCACCCGGTTGAAGCCCATCGGCAGCGCCGCGCCGAGGATCGGACCCTCGGCGTTCGCCTCGTCGGTCATTCCCCAGTCCTCGGGGGTGTTGGCCAGCCAGTCGGTCAGCAGTCGCCGGTAGTTGGTCTTGCCGAAGGCGGAGGACGAGTTGAGCACGCCGAGGCCCACGTTCACCCGGCCGTCGCCGAGGCCGAAGATCCAGCCGTACCCGGGCAGCAGCGCGTCGCTGCCCTTGCTGCGCAGTTCCAGCCACGACTCCAGGTAGTCGTCGTCGTGCTTCGCGGGCGAGCGGTAGTAGCGCCGGACGGCCACGCCGATCGGCCGGTCCTCGCGCTTGGTCAGGCCGAGGGAGAGCGGGAAGCGTCCGGAGACGCCGTCGGCGGCGACGACCAGCGGGGCGCGGAAGGTGCCGGGCTCCCTGTCCGGACCCACCTCGGCCTCCACGCCGACCACCCGGCCGGCGGCGTCGAGCACCGGGCCGGTCACGTTGACGCTGGTGCGCAGCTTCGCCCCGGCCGCGACGGCACGCTGGGCGAGCAGGTCGTCGAAGTCGAGCCGGGTGCGGACCAGCCCGTAGTTGGGGAAGCTCGCGAGGTCGGGCCAGTCCAGTTCGAGGCGGATGCCGCCGCCGATCACGCGCAGGCCGCGGTTGCGCAGCCAGCCCGCCTCGGGCGAGGTGTCCACGCCCATCCGGATCAACTGGCGGACGGCGCGCGGGGTGAGCCCGTCGCCGCAGACCTTTTCCCGGGGGAACTCGGTCTTCTCCAGCAGCAGGACCCGTACGCCGTGCCGAGCCAGGTGGTACGCGGTCGCCGAGCCACCGGGGCCGGCGCCCACGACGATCACGTCGGCGTCGTTCTCCACCGCGGTCATCTGCGCCTCCTCCCGTACGCTCGTGAAATGCTTCACAAGCCAGTCGGGTGGAGTCTATGACCGGCGTTACATTCCCGCCGGGTTAGGCGGCCCTAACTTGCCGAGGTGAGAGCCGCCAAGGTCCACACCGGGCGTCAGTGCGGGGCGTGCGCAGGGCCGCCGAGGCCGGCATCGACGCGGATCGCCTCCGGCAGGTGCTCCCGCAGCGCCCCGCCGGCCACCCGGTCCAGCGCCGCGAGCACCTCCGCGACGACCTGGCGGACGTCGGCGGGATCTGCGCCGGCCAACTCCTTCAACTGGGCGACGAGTTCCGCGGCGTCGTCGTCCGGCGCCGAGCCGAGCCCCCGGTCCACTCCCGTCATACCCGGAGCTTAGGGGCAAAGTGGACGAATTTCCGCGATTCGCAAAAATCCGGCGAAAGGGCGTCGCGGGCGGGATCAGCTCCCGTCCCGGACCGCGCGGTGCAGGGCGACGATGCCGCCGCTCAGGTTGCGCCAGGCCACCTGGCTCCAGCCGGCCGCGCCGACCCGCGCCGCCAGGGCCGGCTGGTCGGGCCACGCGCGGATCGACTCCGCGAGATAGACGTACGCCTCCGGGTTGCTGGACACGGCGCGGGCGACCGCCGGCAGCGACCGCATCAGGTACGACAGGTAGACCGTCCGGAACGCGGGGTTGACCGGGGTGCTGAACTCGCAGACGACCAGCCGGCCGCCGGGCCGGGTGACCCGGGCCAGCTCGCGCAGCGCCGCGTCGGTGTCGGCCACGTTACGCAGGGCGAAGGAGATCGTCACCGCGTCGAAGGCGCCGTCGGCGAACGGGAGCCGCAGCGCGTCCCCGGCCAGCAGCGGCACCGCCGGGCGGCTCCGCTTGCCGGCGTACAGCATGCCGAGGGAGAGGTCGGCGCCCACCGCGTACGCGCCGGACTGCGCCAGCTCCTCCGTGGACACGCCGGTGCCCGCGCCGACGTCCAGTACCCGCTCGCCGGGGCGCAGCCCGAGGGCGGCCCGGGTGGCCCGCCGCCAGAGCCGGTCCTGACCGAACGAGAGGACGGTGTTGGTCAGGTCGTAGCGCTCCGCCACGCCGTCGAACATCGCGGCGACCTCGTGCGGCTGCTTGTCCAGGCTGGCGCGCTGGCCCTGCGGGGTACGGCTCACCCCTCCCACTCTGCCAGTCGGCCGCCCGCCGACCGGCGTCGGGTGCCGTGACGAAGGTCGCGGGGGCGGGACGGTCGCCCGTCCCACCCCCGCCGTGGTGCGTTATGTGGACGGCCCCCACGGACCGATGGAGGACTGGTGCTCAGACCATGACGCCCGGGAGGTTAGCGATCGGGGGTGAACCGCGCGACCCCCGAAAGGGATGAGACGCACACCACGTCCGACTGGCCGAGCAGAACTGTCCGGAACGCCGACCCGGTCACCGCCCGACCGGCCGGCGCGCGATCACACAGGGTACCGTCCCGCGCGCGTGGCGTCAGCTGACCTCGACCAGCGGCAACGACTTCCCGACCCCACCGCCTGGGAGTGCGATCGAGGAGAAGTGCGAGACCACGCGGTCGTCGCTCGGGTCGTCGGCCGGCGTGTGGTGCACCGCGAGTCGGTTGTACAGGGTGTCCCGCTGGGCGGGGACGCGGTCGGCCGAGCGGATCATGCCGATCAGCTCGTGCAGGTTGGAGCGGTGCCGGGCGCCGGCCGAGGAGATGACGTTCTCCTCCAGCATGATCGAGCCGAGGTCGTCCACTCCCATGTGCAGGGCGAGCTGGCCCGCGTCCTTCCCGGTGGTCAGCCAGGACGCCTGCAGGTGCGGCACGGTCTCGAAGAAGAGCCGGGCCACCGCGATGAGCCGCAGGTACTCCAGGGTCGTGGCCTGCGTCCGCCCCTTGAGGTGGTTGTTCTCCGGCTGGTACGTCCACGGGATGAACGCCCGGAAGCCCCCCGTGCGGTCCTGCACGTCGCGGATCATGCGGAGGTGCTCGATCCGCTCGGCGTTCGTCTCGCCGGTGCCCATCATCATCGTGGCGGTCGACTCCAGGCCCTGGCGGTGCGCCAGCTCCATGACCTCCAGCCACCGCGCGCCCGACTCCTTCAGCGGCGCGATCGCCGTGCGCGGGCGGTCCGGCAGCATCTCGGCACCGGCGCCCGCGATCGAGTCCAGCCCGGCCACCTTGATCCGCGCGATGGCCTCGTCCAGGCTCACCCCGGAGACCTTGGCCATGTGCAGGATCTCGCTGGGACCGATCGAGTGGATGGCCAGCTGCGGGTACGCCTGCTTGACCGCGGAGAACAGCTCCTCGTAGTACTCCACGCCGTAGTCGGGGTGGTGCCCGCCCTGGAGCATGACCTGGGTGGCGCCCAGCTCGACCGCCTCGCCGCAGCGGCGCAGGATCTCCTCGGTCGGGTGGGTCCAGCCCTCGCTGTGCTTCGGTGCCCGGTAGAAGGCGCAGAACTTGCACGCCGTCACGCAGACGTTCGTGTAGTTGATGTTGCGGTCGATCAGGTACGTGACGATGTTGTCCGGGTAGCGCCGCCGGCGCACCGCGTCGGCCGCCTCGCCGAGCGCGTGGAAGGGCGCCTCGGTGTAGAGCAGCAGCGCCTCCTCGGGCGTGATCCGCCCGCCGTCCGCGCCGCGCTGCAGGATGTCGTCGATCTCCCGGCTCACCGTCACGCCCCCGAGAGTACGCCGATGAGGCCGCGTGCCCGTTCCGGGTACTAGCGCGTGTGAGGCGCGTCGGGGCGCGGGTGATCAAGAAGTTTGCGTCAGCGGGCCGCGGAATCCTGACGCAATCCTCTTGATCACCGCCCCCCAGGTGCGCATGACCGGCTAGGCGTCGTAGTCGACCGTCAGGGTGTCGGTGACCGGGCTGGACTGGCAGGTGAGCACGTAGCCGGCCGCCACCTCGTCGGGCTCCAGGGCGTAGTTGCGGGCCATCGTCACCTCGCCGTCGACCACCTTCGCCTTGCAGGTCGAGCAGACGCCGCCCTTGCAGGCGTACGGC
Source organism: Micromonospora olivasterospora (assembly GCF_007830265.1). Taxonomy (NCBI): domain Bacteria; kingdom Bacillati; phylum Actinomycetota; class Actinomycetes; order Micromonosporales; family Micromonosporaceae; genus Micromonospora; species Micromonospora olivasterospora. The sequence continues at coordinate 3,049,739 of NZ_VLKE01000001.1, read as the reverse complement.
AGCTCGCCGCGCACCTTCAGCGCCGCGTCCAGCACCCGTTCCTCGCGGCCCATCGTGAAGCGCGACGAGCGGCCGTCCAGCACGATGGTCACCTCGGCCCCGGCGCCGGGCTCGTCCGCCGGGCGGCGGACCGGCTCCGGTGGCGCGTCGACGTGGAACAGTTCGGTGTGCACGGTCGCGTCCGGCACGCCGCGCCCGGCCAGCACCGCCTTGGCGTCGGCCACCATCCCGTACGGGCCGCAGAGGAACCACTCCTCGATCGCGTCCCCCGGGACGATGCTGTCCAGCAGCCGGCTGAGCCGGTCGGCGTCGATCCGCCCCGAGAGCAGCGGCGACTCGCCCTGCTCGCGGGAGAGCACGTGTACGAGGTGCAGCCGGGTCGGGTACCGGTCCTTCAGGTCGGCCAGTTCCTCGGCGAACATCACCGAGTTCGCCGTGCGGTTGCCGTACACGAGGGTGAAGGTGCTGGCCGGCTCGACGGCGAGCGCCGTGGCGACCAGCGCGAGCACCGGGGTGATCCCGGAGCCGGCGGCGACCGCGCCGTAGTGGCGCACCCGGTCCGGCGCGAACGCCGTGGTGAAGTTGCCGAGCGGGGGTAGCACCTCGACGGTGTCGCCGCCGCGCAGCGCGCCGCAGGCGTACGTGGAGAAGGCACCGCCGGGGACCTCCCGCACCCCGATCCGCAGCCGTCCGTGCCGGGCCAGCTCGTCCGGCGTGGAGCAGATCGAGTACGACCGCCGCACGTCCTCGCCGGCCGCACCGGCATCCCCGGCCGGGTCGGCCGGACGGCGCACGGTCAGATGCTGGCCGGCGCGGAACGCGAACGCCGCCCGCAGCTCCTCCGGCACGGCGAACGTGATCGCCACGGCGTCGGCGGTGAGCCGGTCGACGGCGGCGACGGGCAGCGGGTGGAACGCCGGCCGGCGGCGGACCGGGCGGGTGATGGTGACAGTCACAGCGCCTTCAGGTGGTCGAAGGGTTCGGAGCAGGCGCGGCAGCGCCAGAGGGCCTTGCACGCGGTGGAGCCGAACCGGCTGACCTGCTCGGTTTCCGGCGACCCGCAGCGCGGGCAGCGGACGGCCAGGGTCAACGGCACGACGTTGCCCGCCTGGGCGGGGGCCGGCGGGGCGATGCCGCCGGCGGCGAGCTTGGCCCGCCCGGACGCGGAGATCCAGTCGGTGCTCCAGGCCGGGGCGTGGACCGTGCGGATCTCCGCGTCGGGGTGACCGGCCGCGGCGAGCGCCCGGCGGATGTCGGCGCGGATCACGTCCATCGCCGGGCAGCCGGTGTACGTGGGGGTGATCGTCACGACGACCCGGCCGGTGGCCGGGTCCTCGTCGACGGACCGGAGGATGCCCAGCTCGTCGATGGTGAGCGCCCGGATCTCCGGATCCACCACCGCCGCCACGGCCTCCCTCGGGTCACTCACCACTCGGCCCCGGGGTGGGCGCGGTGCAGCACCTGCATCTCGGCCAGCAGGTACGACAGGTGCTCCGTGTGCACGCCGTCCCGCCCGCCGGCGGGGGCCCAGCCGTCCGCCGGCCGGGGCAACGTCGCCTCGGCGAGGACCGGCGCGACGGTCGCGTCGAACGCGGCCCGCAGGGTCGCCGGGTCGACCGGCGCCCCGGACCACGGCGCGAACAGCTCGTGGACGTACGGCCAGACCTGGTCCAGGGCCGCCCGCATCCGGCGGTGCGACTCCTCGGTGCCGTCGCCGAGCCGCTTCACCCACAGCGAGGCGTGGTCGAGGTGGTACGCCGACTCCTTGCGCGCCTTGGCGCCGATCGCGGCGAGCCGCTCGTCGGCGCAGCCGGCCAGCGCCGTGTACAGCGGGAGCTGGTACGCGGACAGGAGGAACAGCTTCGCCATGGTCACCGCGAAGTCGCCGTTGGGCAGCTCGACCAGGAGGCAGTTGCGGAAGTCGCGGTCGTCGCGCAGGTACGCCAGCGCGTCCTCGTCCCGCCCGGCGCCCTCCAGCTCGCCCGCGTACGTCAGCAGCAGGCGCGCCGCGCCGAGCTGGTCGAGGGCGATGTTCGCCAGGGCGACGTCCTCCTCCATCTCCGGCGCGCGGCTGGTCCACTCGGCGAGGCGCTGCGCCGCGATCAGCGCGTCGTCGCCGAGGGCGAGGGCGAGGGCGAACGGGCCGTTCACAGGTGGGCCACCCCGTCCGGCACCTCGTAGAAGGTGGGGTGGCGGTAGACCTTGTCGGCCGCCGGGTCGAAGAAGGCGTCCTTCTCGTCGGGGCTGGACGCGGTGATCGCGCCGGCCGGCACCACCCAGATGGAGACGCCCTCCTGGCGGCGGGTGTAGAGGTCGCGGGCGTTGCGCAGGGCCAACTCCGCGTCGGGGGCGTGCAGGCTGCCGACGTGGGTGTGCGACAGGCCGCGCCGGGCCCGCACGAAGACCTCCCACAAGGGCGACGGTTCCTTGGTCATGCCGCCACCTTCTCCTTGTTCCTCTGCTTCGCCGCGTACGTCGCGGCGGCCTCGCGTACCCAGGCGCCGTCGTCGTGGGCGCGGCGGCGGTGCTCCATCCGCTGCCGGTTGCACGGCCCGTCGCCCTTGATCACCCTCATCAGCTCGTCGTAGTCCGGCTGGGTGTAGTCGTACGACTGCCGCTCGTCGTTCCAGCGCAGGTCGGGGTCGGGCAGGGTGAGGCCGAGGATCTCGGCCTGGCCGACACACATGTCGACGAAGCGCTGGCGCAGCTCGTCGTTGGAGAAGCGCTTGATCTTCCAGGCCATCGACTGGGCGGAGTGGGTCGAGTCGCCGTCGGGCGGCCCGAACATGGCCAGTGACGGGTACCACCAGCGGTCCACCGCCTCCTGGGCCATCGCCTTCTGCGCCGGGGTGCCGTGGGCGAGAGTGTGCAGGATCTCGTAGCCCTGCCGCTGGTGGAACGACTCCTCCTTGCAGACCCGGATCATCGCCCGCGCGTACGGCCCGTAGGAGCAGCGGCAGAGCGGGACCTGGTTGACGATCGCGGCGCCGTCGACCAGCCAGCCGATCGCGCCGACGTCGGCCCAGGTGAGGGTCGGGTAGTTGAAGATCGAGCTGTACTTCTGCCGGCCCTCGATCAGCAGCTCCACCAGCTCGTCCCGGCTGACGCCGAGGGTCTCGGCGGCCGCGTACAGGTAGAGGCCGTGCCCGGCCTCGTCCTGGACCTTGGCCAGCAGGATCGCCTTGCGCTTGAGCGAGGGCGCCCGGCTGATCCAGTTCCCCTCCGGCTGCATCCCGATGATCTCGGAGTGCGCGTGCTGGGCGATCTGCCGGATCAGCGTCTTCCGGTACGCCTCCGGCATCCAGTCCCGGGGCTCGATCTTCTGGTCGGCCGCGATCACGTCGGCGAAGTACGCCGCCAGGTCGGCGCCCGGGTCGGGGCCGCCGCCGCGCTGCCGGGCCGCCGCCTCGCGCAGGGCAGCCTCCGCCGCCTCCACCTCGCCGAGCAGGCCGCCGCCGGGCGCGTCCTCCGGGGCGGGGAAGTCGTTGCCATACATGACAGCAAGTGTTACAGCTCGCCACTGGCGACACCAGAGGAGTGTCACAGGATTCCGGAGACGATCTCGAATTCGGGCCCACCGATACACCCCCTGGCAGGCGCCACGCAGGCTGTGGCATGGATCACTTTTTGAAGGAGATTCACCCCAAGGCAGGCGTAGCGGGCCATTATCCCGCCTTCGTACCAAGTTGCCGGGCGTCGGGTACCTGGCGTCGGGGCGGTCCGGACGTAGACTTCTGCCCGTCACTGATCGGCTGCCGGCGATCGCCAGCCGACCGGAGGTCACCTCCCCCGGCCTCGGCGACCCGCCGACCATCACGGACAACAGCCGGCTCCCCCGGCCCGGACATCTGGAGTTCACCCACTCATGCGACCTCGCGTGGCCATGGTGCTCGCCGTCGTGGCGGTCCTGCTCGGTGGCGGCATGCTCGTTCCCGCCGCGTACGCGCGCCTCGCCGGCGACGACAGCGGCGGCAGCGGGGGCGGCGCGGGCGGCGCGGGAAGCGTGGCCGCCCCGGAGCCGACCGCCCCGCCGCCGCCGACCCTGGCCGCCGCCCCGGTCTCGGTGAGCTTCTCCGGCGAGTTCTTCGGCTGGGCGCTGATGGACCGGGCGACCGGCGCGATCTCCGGTTCGAAGAACATGGCCTCGACCAGCTCGACCGAGTCGATGATCAAGGCCTGGATCGTCTCGGACTACCTGCGCCAGCTCGGCGACAAGGAGCCGCCGGCCAGCCTGAAGAAGGACGCCAGCCTCGCCATCCGTGACAGCAACGACGACGCGGCGAACCGGGTCTTCACCGCGGCGGGCGGATCGTACCGGGACGTACCGCCGAACGGCCAGCCGGGGCGGGTACTCAAGCGGGCGATCACCATCTGCGGCCTCACCGACACCAAGCGCGGCATCGTTCCGACGTACGAGGGCTACTGGAGCTTCACCCGGATGTCCCCCCGGGACGCCGTCCGCCTCGGCGACTGCATCGCCGACGGAAAGGCGGCCGGGCCGAAGTGGACCAGGTGGGTGCTCGACGAGATGAGCAAGGTGCGCGGGAGCGTCAAGGAGCAGCAGCTCAAGTCCGGCGGCGGCAAGTGGGGGATCGTCGACGGCCTGCCCGCCGAGATCAAGGCCCAGGGCCCGGTCAGCATCAAGAACGGCTGGACGCCGTTGAACTACGACGGCAACTGGCACGTCAACTGCCTCGCGGTCACCGAGAAGTGGAGCCTCGCGGTAATGCTGCGCTACCCGCAGAGCAAGGGGCTGTCGTACGGCGCGAAGGTCTGCGCCAGCGTCGCCACCCAGCTCGTCACCCCGCAGCCCGGCGCCGCGCTCAAGGTGCCGCAGCAGCCGATCGGGAAGCTCTGATGGCGGGCAACCGGCGGGACAACCGCGCGCGGCGCGAGGCGTCGCCGCTGCGGTTGATCGTCGTCGCCGCTGTCCTGATCGCGCTGGTGCTGGTCTCCCTGCGGCTGCTGCCGGGCTCCCCGCTGGCGTCGGACGCGACTGCCCGGTGGGGCAAGCCCGCCGTCCCGGCCGCCCGGTCGACCGACGCGCCGGCGGACCGCGGCTCGCGGCCCGCCACGTCGCCCAGCCTGTCGCCGACGCCGTCGCCGGAGCCGCTGCCGTTCGCCGACAAGCAGCTCGACCTCGACATCGAGGGCTGGTACGCCTGGAGCGTCCTGGACACCCGCACCGGGGAGATCTTCGGCTCGGAGAACATGGACGAGACCAGCACCACCGCGTCGCTGATCAAGTCCTGGATCGTCGCCGACTACCTGCGCCGGGCCGCCGACGCCGGGCAGACGCCGAGCGACGCGAAGCTGGCCGACGCCACGAAGATCATCCGGGACAGCGACAACACCCGGGCCGAGCAGTTCTACAACTCCGTCGGCCGGTCCGCGTCGATCAAGCGGCTGATCTCGATGTGCGACCTGACCGACAGCAGCCCGGCCGCCGACGGCGGCTGGAGCCGGACGAACCTCTCCCCCCGGGACACCGCCCGCCTCGGCGCCTGCATCAAGGACGGTCGGGCCGCCGGCCCGAAGTGGACCAACTGGCTGCTCAACGAGATGCGGCTCGTCCGCGGGGCCGGTGACTTCGGTATCCGCAAGGCGTTCCCGGCCGCCGAGCAGAAGAAGATCGCGATCAAGAACGGCTGGATCGACCGGACCAGGGAGCAGGAGATGCACATCAACTGCCTGGCCATCGGCGACAACTGGACGATGGGCGTGATGGTCCGCTACCCGATCGACATGGGCTACGAGTACGGCATGGAGAACTGCGAGAAGATCGCCGAGGCGGCGCTCCGCTCGACGACCTGACGCCGCGCGTCAGCCCGCGAAGAACTCCGGGCCGCCCTCGGGCAGGGCCGGCGCCTCGCCGATCTCGGCAGCCCGGCGGGCGAACTCCCGCAGCCCGGCCACCTGCCGCTCGCCGAGCGAGAAGTCCAGCGTCCGGAAGTACGTGGCCAGGGTGTCCGCGTCGAACGGCTCCCACCGGGCGCCCGCCTCGGCCACCTGGTCCAGCTCGGCCAGACAGAGGTCGCGGGAGCGCAGGAACGCCTCGTGCACCTCCTTGACCAGCCCCGGGTGGGCGGCGGCGAAGTCGCGGCGTACCGCCCAGACGGCGAACACCATCGGCAGGCCCGTCCAGTCCCGCCACGCCTGCCCGAGGTCGGTGACCTCCAGCCCGCGCCGGGGCGCCTCGTAGAGCGCCCGCAGCGCCACGTCGCCGATGAGCACCCCCGCGTCCGCCTCCAGCAGCATCTGCGTCAGGTCGGGCGGGCAGCGGAAGTACTCCGGGTTGACCCGGTACCGCTCGCCGAGCAGCAGCCGGGCCAGGAGCACGCCCGTCCGCGAGGTCGAGCCGAGGGCCACCCGGGCGCCGTCCAGCTCGGCCAGCGGCCGGGTCGACACCACGTTGACCGAGAGCACCGGGCCGTCGCTGCCCACCGCCAGGTCGGGCAGGAGCAGCAGCTCGTCGGCGTGGCGCAGGTACTCCACGTGCGAGATCGGCCCGATGTCGAGGTCGCCGGCGACGAGCGCGGCGCTGAGCCGGTCCGGGGAGTCCTTGTGCAGATCGACGTCGATCAGCGCGCCGGACCGCATCAGCCCCCAGTAGATCGGCAGGCAGTTCAGGAACTGGATGTGTCCGACCCGGGGACGGGCAATGCGGTCAGCCATGCCGCGACCGTATCTCCGGCACCCGAGCGGCGCTCAGCGGGTTGGCCCCGGAGTGGTGAATTCCGCAGCCGCCACCGGTGCCCGGCCGGCCCGGGCAGCGCGGACGACCGGGACGGCCAGCGCGGCGACCACCAGAGTCCCCGCGACACCGCACGCCGCCACCAGCGGCCGGGGGTCGAACAGCTCCAGCAGCACGCCGCCGGCCACGAAGCCGGCCATCGCGGCGCCCTGGGCGGCGGCGCCGAAGACCGCGTACGCCCGTCCGCGCGCCGCCTCGGGGACCCGGCGGGCGAGCAGCACGTTGTTCAGGACGTTGTCCCCTCCGTTGGCTACGCCGCCGAGCAGCCAGATCGGCACCAGCAGCAGCGCGGACGGCACGGCGGCGGAGGCCAGCACCGCCAGGCAGCAGAAGCCGAGCAGGGCCAGCCCGGCCCCGAGCAGCCGCCCGTCGTGGCGCCCGGCGGATCCAGTCCCGGGTGCGCTGGCCGTCGCGCGTCAGGTGCGCTGGGCCGGCACCCTGGAACGGACCTTTGGCAGTACCTGCAAGACGGTGTACTACAAACAGCTTGTACTACAAATTGTTTGTAGTACCGTGATGTTGTGCAGGTCGTTGGACGGAAGACCGAGCTGGCGGAACTGACCGCGGCTTGGGAGCGCGCCAGAAGCGGTGAACCGGAGTTGGCCGTTGTCTGGGGGCGACGGCGGGTCGGCAAGACGTACCTGCTGACCCACTTCGCCGAGGGCAAGCGCGCGATCTACTTCACGGCCACCCGTCAAGACAGCGACGTCCGACAGCTACGTCGGTTCGCCGGAGCGCTCCGCGAGCAACTCGGCGACGAGGTTACGGACCTGGCACCGGAGACCTTCCCGACCTGGGAGGCAGCCCTACGGTTCGTCGCCGGGCTGGCCCGCACCGAGCCTTTGCTGGTGGTCCTCGACGAAGCCCCCCGTCTCACCGGCGGGCACGCCGACTTCGCCGACACCGTCTCCGCGGTGTGGGAGAACCACGTCCGGAGCCAACGGCTGATGCTGGTACTCACCGGCTCGGCGGTCGCGGTCATGGAACAGATGCTGGGTCCACAGGGTGGCCTGCACCGCCGCGCCAGTGTCGAACGGCGAATGGACCCCTTTCCACTCATCGATGCGCGGGCCTTCCAGCCGGACCTGTCGCCGACAGACTTCATCCAGGCCTACGCAGCCTGCGGCGGCTATCCGCTGCACCTCGCCCGGTGGTCACCACGACGATCCGTCGAGGAGAACCTCGACGAGTTGGCCTTCACTCCTGGCGGGTTGCTCCTACGCGACGCGCCGGACATCCTCTCCGAAGATCTGGACTGGCGCGGTGGGTACGAACGGGTTCTCACCGCCATGGCCGGTGGTGCCAGGCGGCGGTCGAAGATAGCCGGCCGGGCGCAGCAGCGCATCGACTACACCCTCGACCGGCTGCGCCGAGCCGGCTACGTACGGGCGGTCCGCGCCCTCGGCAGCGGCGGTTCCGCCGATCCCCTCTACGAGATCGCCGACGACTACCTTGCCTACTGGTTCCGAGTTCTGCGAGACGATGCCGACCTGATCGACGGCGGCCAGGGGGCGGCAGTACGGCAGCGCACCTCCGGACGCTGGCAGACGCACCTGGCCCGAGTCTTCGAGGCCGCCGCCCGCGATCACGCTCAGCGACTGGTGGCGGCTGGCGCACTGCCCAGCGACACGGTTGTCGGGCGCTGGTGGAAGGACGAGACCGTCGAGATTGACGTGCTCGGGCTCACCGGCGACGAGCCGGTCCTCGTGGGTGAATGCCGGTGGCAGGCCAAACCGCTCACTCAACGCGACCTCGGCGATCTGCAACGACGGGCTGCGCACCTACCCCCGCCGGGTCAGGCCCACCCCACGTACGCGTTCTGGTCTCGCGGCGGCGCGGACGACGCCCTGGCAGGCCATCCCGAAGTCCGCACGTTCACGCCCGCCGACATCCTCGCCACCGCCTGAAATTGACTCGCTGGCTGCCGTGCCGGCGCGTACGATCGAACGCCGCGCGGATTCCGCGCGTCCTCCTCCCACCGGGCACAGCCGACACCTGCCGACGGAGCGCCGGGCGGCCCAGGTCGACCGATCACACGCACGCACCGGAAGGTCTGCTCGGATGACCCTTGCCGCCCGGAACAGCCCCGCCGCCGGGGCCGACACCCTCGACGACCAGCTCACCGCCGAACGCGAGCACCTCGCCACCTCCCGCGACGCCCTGCGGCGCATGCGGGAACGGGCCGAGGCGCTGTACGCCACGGGCGACAAGGTCGCCGGTGACGCGTACACCGCCGAGCAGCTCGGCCGGCACATGGCCCGGCGGGTCGCCGAGCTGGCCGACGACCCGACCACGCCGCTCTTCTTCGGCAGGCTGACCTTCGCCGACGCCCGGTACCACATCGGGCGGCGGCACGTCACCGACGACCTCGGCGAGCCGCTGGTGCTGGACTGGCGGGCGCCGGTCTCCCGGTCGTTCTACCGGGCCAGCGCCCGCGACCCGCAGGGCGTGTCGGTCCGACGCCGGTTCGGGTTCAGCGCCGGCGCGCTGACCAGCTTCGAGGACGAGCACCTGGACCGGGGCGAGGAACTGGGCACGGCCAGCCGCATCCTCACCGCCGAGATCGAGCGCCCCCGCGTCGGCCCGATGCGCGACATCGTCGCCACCATCCAACCCGAGCAGGACGAGCTGGTCCGCGCCGACCTGGCCGACTCGATCTGCGTACAGGGTGCCCCGGGCACCGGTAAGACGGCGGTCGGCCTGCACCGGGCGGCGTACCTGCTCTACCTGCACCGGGAGCGGCTGCGCCGGTCCGGCGTGCTGATCGTCGGGCCGAACCGGGCGTTCCTGTCGTACATCGCGGCGGTGCTGCCGGCGCTCGGCGAGGTCGAGGTCGAGCAGGCGACCGTGGAGGACCTGATCGCCCGGGCGCCGGTGCGCGCGGTCGACGACCCGGCGGTGGCGGCGCTCAAGCACGACGTGCGGATGGCCGAGGTGCTGCGCCGGGCCATCGAGCGCGGCATCGGGGCGCCGACCGAGCCGATCATGGTCTCCGACGGGTCGTTCCGCTGGCGGATCGGGCTGGAGCCGCTGCACCGGGTCGTCGAGGAGACCCGCCGGGAGGGGCTGCCGTACGCCACCGGCCGGGAGCGGGTCCGGGCCCGGGTGGTGAGCCTGCTGCAACGCCAGGCCGAGGCCCGCCGCGCCGAGTCGCCCAGCGACGCCTGGCTCCGCCGGATGGGCAGGTGCCGGCCGGTGACCGAGTTCCTCGACGCGGTCTGGCCGGCGCTCACCCCGGAGGGGCTCGTGCACACCCTGCTCGCCGACCCCGCGGCGCTCGCCGCCGCGGCCGACGGCGTGCTCACCGAGGCCGAGCAGGCGCTGCTGACCTGGGCGAAACCCCCGCGCACCCCGAAGGCGGCGAAGTGGGCGGCCGCCGACGCCGTGCTGGTCGACGAGGCGGCCGGGCTGCTCGAACGGCCCGCCAGCTTCGGGCACGTCGTGGTCGACGAGGCGCAGGACCTCTCCCCGATGCAGTGCCGGGCCATCGCCCGGCGCAGCGAGCACGGCTCGATCACCCTGCTCGGCGACCTGGCCCAGGGCACCGCCCCGTGGGCCGCCCGGGACTGGCGGGCGTCCCTCGCCCACCTGGGCAAGCCCGACGCGGCGGTGGTGCCGCTGAGCGTCGGCTTCCGGGTGCCCGCCGCCGTGGTGGCGTTCGCCAACCGGCTGCTGCCGGCGCTCTCGGTGGACGTACCGCCGGCCGAGTCGCTGCGCCGCGACGGGACGCTGGACGTGCGTGCGGTGGCCGACCTGGCCGCGGCGGCGGTGGCCGAGGTGCGCGCGGCGCTGGCCCACGACGGCTCGGTCGGCGTGATCGCCGCCGACGACGCGGTCGCGGGCCTGCGCGCGGCGCTGGCCGACGCCGGGATCGACACCGCGACCGCCGACGACGTGGAGGCCGCGGCGCGGGTCACCGTGGTGCCCGCGACGATGGTCAAGGGCCTGGAGTACGACCACGTCGTGGTCGTCGAGCCGGCCGCGATCGTGGCCGCCGAGCCGCGCGGCCTGAACCGGCTGTACGTGGTGCTCACCCGAGCGGTCTCCCGGCTCGCCGTGCTGCACACCGCCCCGCTCCCCGAGGCGCTGCGCTGATCGGATTGTCCGAATCCCGCCCGGTGGGGTGGGCGGCGGTGCCAGGATGCCGGCAGGGCGCCCGCCGGGTCGCCACCTGCCGAGAGGGGTCAACGTGAGCAGCGTCCCGCCTGGCACTCCGTGCTGGACCGACCTGGCCACTCCGGACCTGGCGGGCGCGCGGCGCTTCTACCCGGAACTGTTCGGCTGGACCGAACGGGTCGCCCCGCAGCCGGAGGCCGGCGGCTACACCACGTTCCTGAAGGACGGGCGGGCGGTGGCCGGCGCCGGACCGCCGGCCACCGCGGACCAGGTGCCGATCTGGTCGACGTACGTGGCCACGGACGACGCCGGTCTGGTCAGCACCCGGGTGGCCGAGGCCGGCGGGCAGGTGCTGGTGGCGCCCTTCGACGTCTTCGACCAGGGGCGGATGGCCGTGTTCGCCGACCCGGCCGGCGCGGTGTTCAGCGCCTGGCAGCCGATGGCCCACCGGGGGGCCGAGGTGTTCGACGTGCCCGGGGCGATGAGCTGGAACGAGCTGATCACGCCGGACCCGGACGGCGCGAAGGTCTTCTACGAGCTGGTCTTCGGCTGGCACCCGGAGGAGCAGTCGGCGGAACCGGTGACGTACACGGGGTGGCGGCTGGGCGAGCGGGTCGTCGCCGGGATGATGCCGCCGCTGCTGGCCGACGACTTCCCCGACGACCTGCCGGCGTACTGGGCGGTCTACTTCGCGGTGGCGGACGCCGAGGCCACCGCCGCGCGGGCGGCCGAGCTGGGCGGGACCGTCCTCGTCCCGCCCCGCGACATCCCGCAGGGCCGCGTCGCCGCGCTCCGCGACCCGCAGGGCGCCCTCTTCTCGATCGTCACGCCTCCCCGGTGAGGGCTGGTCACCGGGGGCGGACGGGAACGACGAGGGGGCCGTGCTCGCCGGGGAGGACCCGGACGGAGGCGCGGTAGTGCCTGCTCAGCAGCTCCTCGGTCAGCACGTCGCGAGGCGGGCCGGCGGCGGCGACCCGGCCGGCTGCCAGCAGGACCATCCGGTCGGCGTACTCGCCGGCGAGGGAGAGGTCGTGCATGGTGGCGAGCACGGTGAGGCCGTGCTCGCGGCGCAGCTGGTCGACGAGCTCCAGCACCTCCTGCTGGTGGCCGATGTCCAGCGCACTGGTCGGCTCGTCGAGCAGCAGCAGGGTCGCCCCCTGGGCGAGCGCCCGGGCGAGGAAGACGCGCTGCCGCTCGCCGCCGGACAGGGTGGCCAGCTCCCGGCGCGCGAAGCCGCCCAGGTCCAGCCGGTCCAGCACCTCCCGTACGGCGGCCAGGTCTGCGGCGGACTCCCGCCCGAGCGGCGGGACGTACGGGGTCCGGCCGAGCAGCACGTAGTCGAACACCGACATGCCGGCGGGGACGACCGGGGACTGGGCGACCGTGGCCACGACCCGGGCCCGGTCGCGGCGGCGCAGCGCCTCGCTCGGCGTACCGAAGAGCGAGATGGCGCCCGGCGCGGGCAGCAGGCCACCGACGGCGCGCAGCAGGGTCGACTTGCCGGCGCCGTTGGGGCCGATCACGGCGACCCACTCGCCCGCGGCGACGGTCAGGTCGACGCCGAACAGGATCGGCGCCTTGTCCAGGCTGACGTGCAGGTTCCGCACCTCGACGGCGGGCGCCCCGGTCACGTCAGCACCCGCCGGGCGGTGCGCAGGACCAGAACGAAGAACGGCCCGCCGAGCAGCGCGGTGACCACGCCGATCGGGATCTCGGCGGGGGCGGCGGCGGTCCGGGCGACCACGTCGGTCAGCGCCAGGAACGCCCCACCGAACAGCATGGACAGCGGCAGGATCACCCGGTAGCTGGCGCCGGCGAGCAGCCGCACGGTGTGCGGGACGATGATGCCGACGAAGCCGATCAGCCCGGACGCGGAGACGGCGGCGGCGGTGCCGAGCGACGCGGCGGCGATCAGCAGGTACCGGGACCGCTGCGGGTGCAGGCCCAGGCTGGCCGCCTCGTCGTCGCCGACGGAGAGCACGTCCAGCTCGCGCCGGTGCAGCAGCACCACCAGGGCGGTGAGCAGGAAGTACGGCAGGACCAGCCGGACGTCGTGCCAGCCGGCGGTGGCCAGCCGACCGAGCAGCCAGGAGTAGACCTGCTGGATGCTGTCGGAGTTGCGCTGGAGCAGGTACGTCTGCCCGGCGGAGAGGAACGCGGACACCGCGACCCCGGCCAGGATCAGGGTGGCCGGGGAGCGGCCCCGCCCGCCGGCCGCCCCGAGCAGGTACGTCATGGCGACCGCCCCGAGCGAGCCGACGAACGCGGCCAGCGGGATGGTCAGCGGGAGCCCGCTCAGCGCGCCGCCGGCCCCGGCGCCGAGGGCGATGACGGCGGTGACCGCGAGCCCGGCCCCGGCCGCCACCCCGAGCAGGTACGGGTCGGCCAGCGGATTGCGGAACACGCCCTGGTAGCAGCCGCCGGCCAGGGCGAGCAGCCCGCCGACGAGCAGCCCGAGGACCACCCGGGGCAGCCGCAGCTCGGTGACGATCGCGACCTCGCGCTCGGTCAGCCCGCTGTCGAGGCGCACGCCGGGCAGCAGGTTGAGCAGTTCGGCGGCGACGCTGCCGGGCGGCAGGCTGACCGGCCCGAGCGACACGCCGGCGACCAGCGCGAGCAGCACCGCGACGACCCCCACGGCCAGCCAGCCGGGCCGCAGCCCGGCCGGCCGGCCCGCGGGGAGGTCGGCCGTACCCGTCTTCGACACCCGGTCAGCGCCCCGTCACGAGGGTCCCGCCCGACCCGTCGGCGAGGACCGTGCCGGGCTGCCTGCCGAGGGTCACGCCGGCACCCTGGCGACGGCGTCGACGACGGCCCGCAGCAGGTCGACCACGCGCGGGCCCCAGCGGGAGGCGATGTCGTCGTCGAGCGCGACGACCTGGTTGTTCTTCACCGCGGTGATGCCGGCCCAGCCGGTACGCGCCTTGACCGTGTCGGCGGACTGCTGGCAGCACTTGGTGTCGGCCAGGAAGACGAAGTCCGGGTTGGCCTTGACGATGACCTCCTGGGACAGCTGCGGGTAGCCGCCGTTCTTGCCGTCGGCGTCCGACGGGTCGGCGATGTTCTCCAGGCCGGCGAGGGCGTAGATCGAGCCGATGAACGTCTTGCTGGTCACGCTGTACAGCTCGGGGCCCAGCTCGTGGTAGTAGGTCAGCTTCTTCGACCGCTGCGGCAGGTCCTTCGTCAGCTTGGCGATCTCGTCCTTCATCCGGGTGGTGACGTCGGCCGCCTCGGTCGCGTGGCCGGTGAGCGTGCCCAGGTCGGTGATCTGCCGGTAGGTGTCCTCCAGCGTGGTCGCCGCCGGGGTGAGCAGCACCGGGATCTTCAGGGTGGTGAGCTGGTCGACGATCTTGTTGGTGTCGTTGGAGAGCACCACCAGGTCGGGACTCTTGGCGGCGATGGCCTCGGCGTTCGGCTGGAAGCCGGACAGGTCGCTCTTCGGCGCCTCCGCCGGGTAGTTCGAGTTGTTGTCCGCGGCGGCGACCTGCTTGCCGGCGCCGATGGCGAAGAGCATCTCGGTCGCGGACGGCGAGAGCGAGACGATCTTCTCCGGGCGCTTCTCCAGCGTCAGGTCGCCGACCGTGGCCGGAAAGGCGGCGCCGGCCGAGCTGGCGCCGGGCTCGGGAGCGTCGGCGGTCTTCTCGGCGCAGGCACCGAGCGCGAGCGCGGCCGCCGCGAGGGTCGCGGCGAACAGCCGGGGCGTACGTCGGATCACTTGTCCTCCTGTCGGTCGAGGAGCGTGGTGCTTCGCCGACAGGAGCCGTGTCGCCGGGCGCCCGTCCGCGAGGCGCCCTTCCTCGAAGGCGCTTGTCGCGACCGCGCCGCAGGCGGCCTGGCTCGCCCCACACGTCGGCGCCGGCCGACAGGCCGACGCCTGGGTCGGGGCGGGCCGCCTCGGGCCGGCCCCGCGCCCGCCCCGGGGAGGGCCGGACGCCGCTGGGGCATCACAGTTGCGGGACAGCGCCGGGTTCGCACCGGCTTCGCTGCGGGCTGGTCGGTGCCACGGTAGCGCACGCCCCGGTCGCACCCCGCCGACGTGGGCCCGTCCCGCGTCGGCGCGGGACGGGCCGGTCCGGTCAGCAGTACTGGGTCTGTTTGTTGATGACCCGGTACGGGCAGTCGGCGTACTCGGCGAGCAGGAGCACGGCCTCCCGGTTGCGGGAGGTCTCCCGCGGGATCACCTCGTCGGGCGGGTAGAAGCCGCCGCCGGACGCCGAGCCGGGGTACATCTCGAAGGTGTACGCCCAGATCTTGTGAGTCCCCCACAGCCAGTCGAGGCTGTCGCCGTCGGTGATGTAGAGGTCGCTGGACTGCTCGGGCGTGTAGCCGTTGGTGGCGGCCATCCGCTGGCCGAGCGTGGCGAAGGTGTTGTACTGGTCCAGCGTCATCCCGGTGGGCGTGTTCGCCGTGGTGTAGCCGAACGGCCAGAGCACCAGCTGCGAGTACGTGTGGAAGTCGATGTTGGCCTTGATCTGCTGCACGCCGCCGACGACCCGGCTGTTGACGAAGTTCCGCAGTGCCTGGCTCTCGGGGGCCGAGAAGGCGGACGGGCCGCGGTAGGTCTCCGACGACGTGGAGCCGGACGAGCCGCCGCAGCAGCCCCAGTTGTAGCCCCAGTTGCGGTTCAGGTCGGTGCCGACGTACGACGAGCCGCTGTTGGGCTGCCGGTTCTTCCGCCAGGACCGGTACGAGCCGGTGGCGATGTCGTACTCGCTGCCGTCCGGGTTGACCGTGGGGACGATCCAGAGCTCCCGGGTGTTGACGATGTTGGTGATCCGGGAGTCGGTGCCGTAGTTGTCGGTGAAGAGGTCGAGCAGGTAGATCGCCATCTCGACGGTCAGGTGCTCGCGGGCGTGCTGCTGGGAGTTGAACAGGATCTCCGGCTCGTTCTCGTCGGTGCCGACGTTGTCGGAGATCTTCACGGCCATCAGGTCGCGACCCTCGTACGAGCGGCCGAGGCTGGACTTGCGGGCGATGGCCGGGTGGTCGGTGACCACCTGGTTCACCTTGGCGGTCAGCTCGGCGTAGTCGTGGTAGTTGGAGTCGGCGGACGGGAAGCCGGCGATGCCGACGTCCCCGGCGGGGGCGGGCGCGGACTCCCTCTCCAGCCGGAAGCCGAGCCGGGTGATCGCCGCCGCCTCGGCGGCGGTGGCCGTGACGTGCAGCTTGCCGTGCTCGACGTAGTCGATCGCGGCGCCGGTGCGGGCCACCGCGTTGCGGTCGGCCAGCGTACGCGGGCCGAGCACCCGGTACTCGGCGGAGGCCGGGTCGGCGGCGCGGTCGGGGCGGGTCGCGCGGAGACCGGCCCGGCGGCCACGGTGACGAGGCCCAGGCCGGCGGCGGCGGCGAGCACCAGCGCGCGGCGCAGGCGGACGGGGGCGGGGATGCCCATGGACAACCTCCTCGGAGTACGGGAGATCCCGTTTCGTGCTGCACACTTCACCACCCGTCACATGGTCATATCAATATCTTTCACTCTCCAATCCATCCCGGCCCGGTCGTCCCGCCGGCAATCGTTTTCCATCCGCCAGGATCTGGCGAAACTTCCCGCCAAGCGGGATAGTGACCAGCAAAGATGCCCTGACCCGCCTCACCTCGCGGAGATCACATGGCCAGCAGAGCCCTACGCGCGGTCGCCCTCGCGGGCGTCGCCGCGCTCACCCTCGTCGGCACGGCCGTGCCGGCCCACGCCGACAACAACCTGCCCGTGGTCGCGCACGACGAGCAGATCACCTTCCAGGAGTGGTCCACGTACCCCGACTGGCGCTCCGGCGAGCACCGGGGCACCCGGGCCCTCCCCGGTCACCGCACGGGAATCACCATCGACCGGCCCGCCGGCACGACCAACTTCACCGACGAGCACACCGGCGCCACCAGCACCTGGGAGTACGCCACCTGGACCTCGCCGGTGACCCGGATCGGCTTCGACGCGACGGAGCTGGTCGCGTCCTGGAACGCCGACACCCCGGCCGGCACGTGGCTGCAGGTCGAGCTCCAGGGCACCTACAACACGGGCAACCAGACCCCGTGGTACGTGATGGGCCGCTGGGCCTCCGGCGACCAGGACATCAAGCGGGCCACCCTGGACGGTCAGGGTGACCCGTGGTCGACCATCTGGACGGACACGTTCTCCATCGACGACGCCGAGGCCGGGGTGCTGCTGCGGTCGTACCAGCTGCGGCTCAGCCTGTACCGCAAGCCCGGCCAGGCCGCGTCGCCCCGGGTCTGGATGCTCGGCGCGATGAGCTCCAACATCCCCGACCGGTTCACCGTCACGCCCAGCCAGGGCGGGATCGCGTGGGGCACCGAACTGCCCGTGCCGCCGCGCTCCCAGATGATCCACCGCGGCAACTACCCGGAGTGGGGCGGCGGCGGCCAGGTCTGGTGCAGCCCGACGTCGACCACGATGGTGCTGGAGTACTACGGCAAGCTGCCGTCCGCCCAGGACATGTCCTGGATCACCCCCGGCTACACCGAGCCGCAGGTCGCCCACGCCGCCCGGATGACCTGGGACAGCGAGTACGAGGGCGCCGGCAACTGGCCCTTCAACACCGCGTACGCGGCGACCTTCCCGGGCATCGACGCCCGGGTGACCCGCCTGCACTCGCTGGACGAGGTCGAGCGATTCATCAAGGCCGGCATCCCGGTCATCACGTCGCAGTCGTTCCTCGCCGAGGAGCTGGACGGGTCGAACTACGGCACCTCCGGCCACCTCTTCGTGGTCGTCGGCTTCACCGCCGACGGTGACGTGATCGTCAACGACCCGGCGTCGTCGTCCAACGCCGAGGTGCGCAACGTCTACAAGCGCGAGCAGTTCGAGCAGATCTGGCTGCGCACCAGGCGCCACCGGGCCAACGGCACCGTGGCCGGCGGCTCGGGTGGCATCGCGTACCTGGTCAAGCCGGACAACCGGCCGTGGCCGCAGGTCCCCGGCTCCACCAACTGGTAGTCGCGTCCGGGATCGACCGTGGCACCGCCGCCCGCGGCGGCGCCACGGTCACCGCTCGTCGTCGCTCTGCCGCTGGTTGGGCTGCTCGTCCTCGCCGGCCAGCGCGGAGCGCAACCGCTCCTTCTCGGCGCGGCGCCGCTCGGCCGCCCCGGCCATCTCCTCGGCCATCTCGTCCCGCCAGCCGCGGAGCAGGAAGAACGAGAGCGCGGCGGAGAAGACCAGCGCCAGCATCAGCTTCAGGAAGATGTTCATCTCGACGGGCCAGAGCGCCGCGATGATCACCACGAACAGCCCGATCCGGCCCAGCGTGTACTTGACCGCCGCGCTCACGTTCCCTCTCCGTTCCCCGCCGCGACGCCCGGGCGGATGTTCGGCCCGGGCGTGCCCAGGCCGGCGTTGGTCAACCCGGGGCGCGCCCCGGGGCCGGCATCATCGATCGGCCCGGTTCGCGCCCGGGGCCGGCATCGTCGTTCAGCCCGTCCGGCGGCCGAGCCAACGCACGCCATGAAACCAGACCGTCGCGTACAGCAGGGTGAACGCCGCGGCGGCCAGCCCGCCGGAGAGCAGCGGCGGCAGTCCGGCGACCTGGCCGATCAGCAGCATCCCGCCGAGCACGGCGACCACGCCCGCCGTCAGGGCCGCCGCCACCCGGGCAAAGCCGAACTCACCCGCGCCGACCGTGGCGAAGCCCCAGTCGAACACCAGCAGGGCCAGCAGCCCGATCACCACGCCCGCGAGACCGATGCCGAGCAGGTCGCCGTACGCGACGACCCGCCCCTCGGCGTCCCGCCGGGGGAACCCGCCCTGGCTGCGCTGACCCGTGCCGCTCATCTCGTCGGACCGGCTCAGGCCCAGACCTGCTGCGGCTCGGCGCGCCGCTCGGCGAGCGACGGGGCGGCGTCGTACTCCCGGACGACCTCGTAGCGGGTGTTGCGCTCCACCGGCCGGAAGCCGGCGTCCCAGATCAGGTGCAGCAGGTCGTCCCGGTGCATGGTGCTCGGGGTGCCGTACGAGTCGGCGTCGTGGGTGATCTTGTATTCCACGACCGAGCCGTCCAGGTCGTCCACGCCGAAGTTCAGCGAGAGCTGGGCCACCGACAGGCCGTGCATCACCCAGAAGCACTTCACGTGCGGGACGTTGTCGAACAGCAGCCGGGAGACCGCGAACGTCTTCAGCGACTCGGCCGGCGAGGCCATCGTCGTGCGGGCCTGGATCCGGTTACGGATCTTGCCGTCCGCCGAGTCGACGAAGTCGTGCTGGTAGCGCAGGGGGATGAAGACCACGAAACCGCCCGTCTCGTCCTGCAGCTCGCGCAGCCGCAGCACGTGGTCGACCCGGTGCCGGGGCTCCTCGATGTGGCCGTAGAGCATGGTGGACGGCGTCTTCATGCCCTTGGAGTGCGCCAGCCGGTGGATGCGCGACCAGTCCTCCCAGTGGCAGGCGTGGTCGACGATGTGCTGGCGAACCTCCCAGTCGAAGATCTCCGCGCCGCCGCCCGTCAGCGACTCCAGGCCGGCGTCCATCAGCTCGTCGAGGATCGCGTCGGCCGGCAGGCCGCTGATCTTCTCGAACCACTGCACCTCGGTCGCGGTGAACGCCTTGAGCCTGACGTTCGGCAGCGCCGCCTTCAGCTCGCGCAGCACCTTCGGGTAGTAGCGCCAGGGCAGCGTCGGGTGCAGGCCGTTCACGATGTGCAGCTCGGTGAGCTGCTCGTCCTCCATCTCCTTGGCCTTGCGGACCGCCTCGTCGATGCGCATCGTGTAGGCGTCCTTCTCGCCCGGCTTCCGCTGGAAGGAGCAGTACGCGCACGACGCGGAGCAGACGTTGGTCAGGTTCAGGTGCCGGTTGACGTTGAACATGACCCGGTCGCCGTTCAGCTCGGTGCGCCGGTGGTGGGCCAGCCGGCCCAGCCAGGTCAGGTCGTCGCTCGAGTAGAGGGCGATCCCGTCCTCGCGGGTCAGCCGCTCCCCCGCGTGCACCTTCGCTTCGAGCTCGCGCTTGAGTCCGGCGTCCATCGAAAGCCACGTCCCTTCCACCTGCGGTCCGGTTCGAGCCTACGTCGGATGGCCGACAGGCCCGCCGCCCGGTCGGCCGCAGCGACGTACCTCACCGGTACTCTCAGCCGGTCGTTACCCTCCGCGCATCGACATCGCTGCGTCCGTACGGTAAGACAGGTTGGGGCGGGCCACTTCGCGGTGCCCCACCGCGCCCCACGGGCGCGGCCGAACCACGCCGGACGGGGAGCGGAATGGCGCAGAGCGGGCAGGGACGACAACGGCAACGACGGTGGCGTCCACTGATCTCCCCGGTGCTCCGGCCGGCGCTCTGGTCCGCGCTGCTCAGCGCGGTCGCCGCGGCGGCGATCGCGGCCCCCGCGTACGCCGAACCGCCGCTGCCCAACGTCGTTCCCGACACCGGCTCCCGCCCCGTGGCAGCCGGCGGCCTGCGGCTGCCCGGCGCGACCGGCCCAGGTGGACTGACCGGCACGCCGGGTCCGACCTCCCCCGTGGCGCCGCTCGGCAACGGCCCGCTCGCCGCGGCCATCGCCGCCGCCGAGACCCAGGTCGGCCTCCTCGGCGACCAACTGCTCGGGCTGCGCCAGCAACGCGCCGACGCGGAGGCCCAGTTCGCCACCGCCGACCGTGACCTGAAGACCGCCCGCGACAACCTGGCCCGCGCGCAGGAGGGCGCCGACCGCGCCGCGGCCGCCGCGCTGAAGGCCGCCGCCGCGCTGCCGCCCGGCGAGTTCGCCCGGGACCTGCGCGACCTCTCCCTGCTCCGGCAGCTCAGCCGGGGCGAGCAGACCGACGGGGCGACCACCGCCGCCGCCGGCGAGCTGAGCCGGGCCCGCGCCGCCGAGCAGATCGCGTACCAGGCGTGGACAGCCGCCGACCCGCGGATGCGCACCGTCCGTGAGCAGTACACCGCCGTGGAGAAGTCGCTCCACGAGCAGGAGACGAAGCTGCTCAAGCTGCGCAAGGACAACGCCGAGCAGCTGATCGAGCTGGAGCGCCAGCAGGAGGCGGTCGAGCAGCGGCTCGGCGCGTCGTACGTCCAGGGGCAGAGCGCCAACGGCCTCGTCGCGCACCCCACCGCGCTGGGCGCGGTCCGCTACGCCCTGGCCCAGCTCGGCGACTGGTACGAGTGGGCCGCCGAGGGCCCCGACACGTTCGACTGCTCCGGCCTGGTGTACGCGGCGTACCGGTCGGCGGGCTACTACGGGCTGCCCCGGGTCTCCCGCGACCAGTACTACGCCACCCGCGCCCGCGCCGTGAGCCGCGACGCCATGCTCCCCGGCGACCTGATCTTCTTCGCCTCGGGCAGCAGCTGGACGACGATCTATCACATGGGCATGTACCTCGGCGGCGGCAAGATGGTGCAGGCCCCCACCACCGGCCAGCGCGTGAAGATCTCCCAGGTCGCCTGGTCCCGGATGTACGCCGCCACCCGGGTCGTCGGGGCCGTGCCCGCCCCGCCCACGCCCGCCCCACGCCGACGACCAAGCCGCCGACGCCGAAGCCGACCCCACCCCCAGCGTCACGCCGAAGCCGACGACCCCGACCCCGACGCCCAGCGTCACGCCGAAGCCGACGACCCCGACGCCCACTCCCACGCCCACGGGCTCGGCGACCCCCGAGCCGACGACCACCACGGGGGCCCCGAGCGGCCAGCCGTCCACTTCGTCGGCGGGTTCGCCGGCCGCGTCGTCGTCCGGTGACCCGTCGAAGTCGGCGAAGGCGAGCAGCCCGGCGGCGAGCGCCAGCGGATCGCCGGACGCCTGAGCCGCGGTCGGCCTGCCGCAACCGTCCACTCCGGCTGTGCGGCCGGGCCGGGATGTGGCACCGTGACACGGAGAACCCCGCGGCCTCACGCCGTGGCCGGCGGGGCGAGTGCGGGCACGGAGGGCGACCATGGGCGAGCAAGACGTTCCGGCGCGGACGGCCGACTCCGGCCCCGCCGACCGTACGGCCGACCCGGCCGAAGCCCCGCTCGCTGACGGCCCGCTGAGCGCGGACGCGTCCGACGACGGCCGGGCCGAGCCGGCCGGGCGTGCGACCGCCGCCCGGGCCCGGGCCAGCGTCGCCACCGTCACCGCGCCCCCGGCGGGGGCGGCGCTGCCGGCCAGGGGCGGAACCGGCACGACGTACCGTGCGGGCGCGCCGGGCGCGACCCTGGGCGGCGGAGCCGCCGCTGCCGGCGGTCCGGCGGCACCCGCGGGCCCCGCCAGCCCGGCGAGCGCACCGCCGGCCTCCGTCGTGCCGGGCCAACGAACCGGGGCGGCCGGTGCGGCCCGGGCCAGCGCCTCCGTGCCGGGCCTGCGCGTCGCCACACCCGGGGCGGACGCGGCCGCCGGACCGGTGACCGGCGGTGCCAAGGTGTACCGGTCCGCCCCGGTGAACCCGGAACCGCCGGAGCCGGCCCGGCCACCGGAGCCCGCCGAGCCGCCCGTGCCGCCCACCCCGGAACCGGAGCCCGCCCCGGCGCCCCTCCCGCCCGTACCGGGACCGCACCCGCCGTCGCCCACGCCGCCCGTGCCCGGTCCCGTTCCGCCCGTGCCACCGACGCCGCCCGTACCGGGTCCCGTACCGCCTGCGCCGGCCCCGCCGCGGCCCCAGCCCACGCCGCCGGCACCCGGCCCGCAGCCGCCCGGCCCGGGCCGCTCCCGCCGCCCGGCCCCGGCCCGGTGCCGCCGAGCCCGCCGCCGGTTCCCGGTCCGCCCAGCCCGCCGCCGGTTCCCGGTCCGCCCAGCCCGCCGCCCGCGCCGCCGGTGCCGCCGGCTCCACCGCCGCCCGCGCCGAGGCCGGCGCCGCCGTTCCCGCCGCCGCCGATGACCGCGTCGGCGCAGGCGCCGGCCGCCCCGCCGCCGGTCGTTCCGGCGCCCGCGCTGCCGTCCTGGCCGCCGCCCACCAGCCCGGCGACCCGGCACGACCCCGCGCCCGACGCGGCCCCGCCACCCCACGCCAACGACGTACGGCGCCTCGCCCACCGTCGCCTGGTCGACGCCCACCAGCCCGCCCACCCCGCACGACCCCGCGCCCGACGCGGCCCCCGCCACCCCCACGCCAACGACGTACGGCGCCTCGCCCACCGTCGCCTGGTCGACGACGCCCACCAGCCCGAGCGGCGGGGCGCCGGGGAGCCGCGCGCCCGCCTGGGGTTCCGGAGGCCGCCCGGACCCGGGGACCGTGGACCTGGCCAGCGCCGCCTACGGCACGGACGGCCCCGGGTTCGCCACGGTCGCCCTCCCGCCCGGCGGGTCGCTGGAGACCTCCGGCTCGCTGACGGGGCACATCCTGGCGCAGGGCTGGTCGGACTCCCCCACGCCCCGGTCCAGCACCAGGAAGGTGGTGATCGTCCTCGTGGCGTCGCTGGCCGTCCTGGTCGCGATCGGGCTGCTCGTCGTGCTGCTGGCGGGGGACGCGATGAACGGCCTGATGGGCGGCCTGCTCGACAGCTGACGCCGGCCCGACCGGGAGGTGAGCCCGCCCACTACCGCCCGACGGTGCAG
Source organism: Micromonospora olivasterospora (assembly GCF_007830265.1). NCBI lineage: Bacteria > Bacillati > Actinomycetota > Actinomycetes > Micromonosporales > Micromonosporaceae > Micromonospora > Micromonospora olivasterospora. Next base: position 3,026,411 of record NZ_VLKE01000001.1, on the reverse strand, counting down.
TGGCGGGTTCGCCGCGCCGCCGTACACTTGTAGTGATCACTGACCTGGCGCGCGCAACGCGCGCCCATGGGCGGTCTTGCGGGCGATTCGGCGGCGTTCAGCTGCGACAGGCCATCGCGAAGATGCGCCCCGCTCGAAAGGCATTTCTTGACCACCTTTGCTGATCCCAGCACGTTCCCGTCCGTTTTCGACGCCCCGACCGGGGAGAACGCCGACACCGCCCCCGCCGAGGCCGTGGACGCCCCGACCGGCGCGGCCCAGGTCGACGAGGCCGACGCGACGACCGAAGCCGAAGCCGACGTCGACTTCGCCGGGCTCGGGCTGCCCAGGCCGCTGGTCCGGGCGCTCGACCGGCAGGGCATCACCACCCCGTTCCCGATCCAACGGGCCACCGTCCCGGACGCCCTGGCCGGGCGGGACGTCCTCGGCCGGGGTCAGACCGGCTCCGGCAAGACCCTCGCCTTCGGCCTGCCGGTGATCGCCCGGGTCGCCGACGGCGGGCGGGCCCGCCCGCTGCACCCGAAGGCCCTGGTACTGGTGCCCACCCGGGAGCTGGCCATGCAGGTCAACGACGCGCTCATGCCGCTCGGCAAGGCGGTCGGCGTGTTCCTGAAGACGGCCGTGGGCGGCGTGCCGTACGACCGGCAGATCGACGCGCTCAACCGGGGCGTGGAGATCGTCGTGGCCACGCCGGGGCGGCTGGCCGACCTCATCGCCCGGGGCGTCTGCCGGCTGGACGACGTCGAGGTGACGGTGCTCGACGAGGCGGACCAGATGGCCGACATGGGCTTCCTGCCGGAGGTCACCGAGCTGCTGGCGAAGACCCCGGCCGACGCCCAGCGGCTGCTGTTCTCGGCCACCCTGGACGGTGACGTCGACACGCTGGTCAAGCGGTTCATGACCGACCCGGTGACCCACTCGACCGCGCCGCCGACCGCCGCGGTGTCCACCATGGATCACCACCTGCTGCTGATCCCCCCGCACGACAAGTTCGCCGTCGCGGCGTCCATCGCGGCCCGGGACGGCCGGACCATGCTCTTCGCCCGTACCCAGCTCGGGGTGGACCGGCTGGTCCAGCAGCTCGCCGCGGTCGGTGTACGGGCCGGCGGCCTGCACGGCGGCAAGACCCAGCGGATGCGTACCCGCACCCTCGCCGAGTTCCGCGAGGGCCGGATGAACGTGCTGGTCGCCACCGACGTGGCGGCCCGGGGCATCCACGTCGACGGGGTCTCCCTGGTGCTGCACGTGGACCCGCCGAAGGACCCGAAGGACTACCTGCACCGCGCGGGGCGTACCGCCCGGGCCGGCGAGTCCGGGGCGGTGGCCACGCTGGTGCTGCCCAAGCAGCGGCGGACCACCCTCGCGATGCTGGAGAAGGCCGGTGTCGAGCCGGCGCAGACCCAGGTCCGGGCCGGCGACCCGGCGCTGGCCGAGCTGACCGGCGCCCGCGAGCCCAGCGGCGTCCCGGTGCGCGACGAGCCGCCGGCCCCGCGCCGGTCCGGCGACCGCCCGTCCGGCCCGCGCCGCTTCGAGCGGGACGGGCGGGGCGAGCGGCGGTACGCGGACCGGGACGGCCGCGGCGAGGCGCGCCACGGCAGCCGCGACGAACGCCACCCCGGTGACCGCGATGAGCGCCGCTTCGCCGACCGCGAGCGCCGTTTCGGCGACCGGCCACGGGGCGAGGGACGCTACGCGGATCGGGACGCGCGGGGCGAGGGGCGTTTCGGCGACCGCCCGCAGGGCGAGCGGCGTTTCGGCGACCGCCCGCAGGGCGAGGGGCGTTTCGGCGACCGCCCGCAGGGCGAGGGGCGCTTCGGCGACCGCCCGCAGGGCGAGCGGCGCTTCACGGAGCGGGGCGAGCGGGGCGGCGACCCGCGTACCGGCGACCGACGGGGCGGCTTCCGCCCGGAGGGGCGCGGCCGCGACGACCGGCCGCGGGAGGACCGGCGCGGGTTCGGCGGACGGCCGCCGGCGCGTACCCACTGATCCCGGACGACACCTGGAACGCCGCCGCGGAGCCCGCGCTCCGCGGCGGCGTCCTCGCATGTGCGGCCGGTGCCCGACGGATGGCGTAACGTCCGGTCCATGGCGACCTTGCCGAAGTCGATCCTCTGGACCCGGACGGACACCGCCGGTGCCGAACACGCGGTGCTCGACGACCGCGGCGGGCTGCGGGCGCGGGGTGTCGCGCTCGCCGTCGACCCGATCCCCTACACGTGCCGCTACCAGCTCACGACCGGCCCCGACTGGGTCACCACGCGGGTGGAGGTGGAGGCGGAGGGCGCGGGCTGGCAGCGGGGCGTACGGCTGGAGGCGGGCGACGGCCGATGGCGGGCGACCGCGTCGGAGCAGGGCGACCTGGACGCGGCGCTGCGCGCCGCCGGGCATCCCCCGGCCGGGCTGCCGGGCGCCGACGACCCGGGCCGGCTGGTCGACGCCGTCGACGTCGACCTCGGCGGTTCGGTGCTGTTCAACATCCTGCCGGTACGCCGGCTCGGGCTCGTCTCGGCGACGCCGGAGACGGCCCGCCGGGTCACCGTGGCGTGGGTGCTGGTGCCCAGCCTGACGGTGGTCGCCGCCGAGCAGGTCTACACGGCCCTCGGCCCGGGCCGGATCCGCTTCGCCAGCGACACGTTCACCGCCGACCTCGACGTCGACGCGGACGGCTGGGTGGTCCGCTACCCCGGCCTCGCCGAGCGCGTCGCCCCCCGCTGACGCCCTATCCCGCCGGCCAGGCGCCGGTGACGAGGAAGCGGTCGATCGTGGCCAGGTGCGGGGCGAGGTCGAGGCCCTGCTCGGCCACCCAACGGTCGTCGTAGTACGTGTCGGCGTACCGGTCGCCGGGGTCGCAGATCAGGGTGACCACCGAGCCGGTACGGCCCTCGGCGAGCATCCCGGCGATGAGGCCGAACGCGCCCCAGAGGTTGGTGCCGGTGGAGCCGCCGACCCGCCGTCCGAGCAGGCCGGAGCCGGCCCGCATGGCGGCCAGCGACGCGGCGTCCGGCACCTGGACCATCCGGTCCACCACGCTGGGCAGGAAGGACAGCTCCACGCCGGGCCGGCCGATCCCCTCGATCCGGGAGCCCTGGCCGGTGCGCACCGACCAGTCGCCGGCCTGCCACGCCGGGTAGAACGCCGAGTTCTCCGGGTCGACCACGCAGAGCTTGGTCGGCAGCCGACGGTACCGGGTGTAGCGGCCGATGGTGGCGCTGGTGCCGCCCGTGCCCGCGCCGACCACGATCCACGCCGGTACGGGGTGCCGCTCCAGCGCGAGCTGCGCGTAGATCGACTCGGCGATGTTGTTGTTGCCCCGCCAGTCGGTGGCCCGCTCGGCGTACGTGAACTGGTCCATGAAGCGGCCGCCCGAGTCCTCGGCCAGCCAGCGCGCCTCGACCACCACCTTGGCCGGGTCGTCGACCAGGTGGCAGCGCCCGCCCTGGAACTCGATCTGGGCGATCTTCTCGGGCGACGTGGACGCCGGCATGACCGCGATGAACGGCAGCCCGAGCATCCGGGCGAAGTACGCCTCGGAGACCGCCGTCGAACCGGAGGACGCCTCGACGATCGTCGTACCCGGGCCGATCCAGCCGTTGCAGAGCCCGTACAGGAACAGCGAGCGGGCCAGCCGGTGCTTCAGCGACCCGGTCGGGTGCACCGACTCGTCCTTGAGGTAGAGGTCGATGCCCCACTCCCGCGGCAGCGGGAACGGCAGCAGGTGGGTGTCGGCGGACCGGTTGGCGTCGGCCTCGACCGCGGCGATCGCCTCGGTCACCCACGTCCGGCTGGCCTCGTCGCACCGGTCGAGATGAGTCACGCCGGCAACGTTACAAGCGAGGTGGGCTCGTGTCCGGTCGGGCCCGGCGGGCCTGCCGCGCCGCCCGCGCGGCCAGGGCGGCGAGGGTCCCGGTCATGGCGCCGAGCGCGTTCACCTCCACGAGCCGCCGCCGGGTCGACGCGTCGTGCGTCCAGGCGGGCCCGGTGGTCAGGACGCCGGCGTTGTTCACCCAGAGCCCGAGCCCGCCGGCCACCCGGCCCGCAGCCGCCGCGGCGACCTCGACGCAGGCGGCCTCGTCCCGCACGTCCAGCGCCCGGGACCAGCCGCCGAGCGGCGCGGCCACGGCCGCCACGGCGTCGGCGTCCAGGTCGGTGAGGAGCACCTGCCACCCGTCGGCGTGCAGCGCGGCGGCGATCCCGCGGCCGAGCCCGCCGGCGGCCCCGGTGACCACGGCCGCGCCCCGCCCTGTCGTCCTCATCGGCGCACGGTGACCCTGGAGCACGCGCCCGTCAGGCCGAGGGCGGCTCGATCGGCTGCGGGCGGTTCTCCCACTTCGTCGACAGCGCGATCCCCGTCCGGGTGGAGGCCACCCCGGGCGTCCGGTTCAGCCGTACGATCAGCTGCTCGAGCTCGGCGATCGTGCCCACCCGGGCCTTGAGCAGGAACGACTCGACGCCGGCCATGAAGTAACAGGACTCGATCTCCGGCATCCGCCGGAACGTCTCCAGCACGTCGTCGGTGTCCCCGCCGGAGTCCTCGACGATGCCGATCAGCGCGGTCACGCCCAGGCCGATCGCCTCGGGCTCCACCTCGGCCCGGTACGCCCGGATCACCCCGCTGGACTCCAGCTTGCCGACGCGCTCGTGCACCGCGGGGGCGGACAGGCCGACCTGGCGGGCCAACTCGGCGTAGGAGAGTCGGGCGTTGCCGCGCAGCAGCTCCACGAGGCTCCGGTCGATGGCGTCCACGTCCTGTGACCCTAGTCGTTCGGGCGTAACGTTCGGCGTCCGGCTCACGTTGCAGAGAGCAGAAGGTGAGAGTCCGCAGACCCCGAGTGAAGAGGGAACCGCGCCAGTACCATTGACTAACTTCCCACTCAGTGCGTTTTTCGCGTTTGGCGGACAGGCCAGGTCGCTGGTGCTGTAATTGCCATACGTCCCTCATGACGGCTCTGGGCTCGCACCAGCCGGGGGCAGTGTGTTCAGCCGGGGGCTTCGTCGACGCGAGGAGGGGGCTGTGGACACTGGAGATCGCCTGCTGACACCGGGTGAGGTCGCCGCGCTGTTCCGGGTGGATCCGAAGACCGTGACCAGGTGGGCGGCGGCCGGCCGGATAGGCAGCATCCGGACTCCAGGCGGGCATCGTCGATTCCGGGAATCCGAGGTGCGGGCCCTGCTCGAGGGGGAGGGCATGCTGGAGGAGTCCGACGACATGGGCAGGCCCCGCAACGCCGGCCCGGCCACCTCGCCGGGCCCGGGAGCCGGCCCGGCCAACGCCGGGATGTACTGACCGGGTGAACCACACGGGGCGCGGACCGGTACGTCCGGTCCGCGTGCCGGCCACCCGATCCGCGTGCGGACCCCGCGCCGGGTCAGGCGCGGTCCGCGCCCAGCTCGCCGGCCCAGCGCCGGAACAGGGTGTGCGGGACGCCCAGCGCGTCGAGCACCTTGCCCGCCACGAAGTCGACGAGCTGCTGGGCCGAGGCGGACGCCCCGGCGCCGTAGAATCCGGGACTGGCGGGCAGCACCACCGCCCCGGCGTCGAGCAGGGCGATCAGGTGCTCCAGGTGGCTGCGGGTCACGGGCGTCTCGCGTGGCACCACCACCACCGGCCGGCGCTCCTTGAGGTTGACCTCCGCCGCGCGCTGCAACAGATCCTTCGAGAGCCCGATGGCGATGCCGGCGCAGGCCGCCGTGCTCGCCGGGACGACCGCCATGCCGCGCACCCGGTAGGAGCCGCTGCTGGGGCCGGCGGCGAGATCACCGGCGGGCCAGTGCCGCAGGTCGTCGCCGGACAGGTCGCGCCCGAGCCAGGCCGCCAGGTCGTCCGCCCAGTGCCCGTCGCGGAAGCCCCGTCCGGTTTCGTCGAGGATGGTCAGGCGGGCGGCCCGGGAGACGATCAGGTCCACGGGTTCGCCCGCGTCGAGCAGCCCGCGGATGACCGCCGCCGCGTACGGCGTACCCGAGGCCCCGGAGACCCCCACCACCCATGGTTCGCGCATACGGTCCAGCCTGCCTGGTCGAGCGGGGCCGGCGACGAGCGCCCCCCATACATACACACACACAGCCCGGCCGCTCACGCGCCGGGCCGACCTGCCATGCTTTCGGGGCAAGCGCGCCCACACGGGGAGGAATCGGAAAATGATTCACGCGGTCCTCTGGTCGCTACGCTCCGAATGCCCGATCCCGCCTCGGCTGTCGCCGCACGCCGACGGGGTGCAGCGGTGGCTCGACGGGCAGTTGCCCGGCCTCGGCCTGCCGCTGGACCGCCCGGCCCTGGACCGGCTGTCCCGCGCCGCCTTCGCCCGGTACGCCGGCCGGCTCTACCCGAGGGCAACCGAGCCGGACCTGCGCTCGCTGGCCGCCCTGTTCACCTGGTTCTTCCTCGTCGACGACGCCTGTGACGGGCCGGGCCGGCTGACCCCCGGTCAGATCCGCGCGCTGCGCGACGGGGCACTCTCGGTGCTGCGGGAGGGTCCCCGGGCCCGCCATCCGGGGCTCACGGGCCCGCTGCGCCGGCTGCTGGTGCGGGCCTGGCGGGAGCCGCGCCGCCGGATGCCCGTCCGCTGGCGGCTGCGGTTCGCCGCCGCGGTCGGCCACCACCTGCACGGCGCGTGGCGGGAGGCGCTGGAGAAGGCGGCCGGCCGGCCGCCGGACGTGGCCGGGTACGTCGAGCTGCGCCGCGCCACCTCGGCGGCGTACGTGGCGTACCCGCTGATCGAGTTCGTCAGCGGCCGACCGCTGCCCGACGCGGTCTACCACCACCCGGCGCTACTCCGGCTCGCCGACGCCGGCAACGACCTGCTCTCCTGGTACAACGACATCGCCTCGCTGGAGCGGGACCGGGCCACCGCGGGCGGGCACAACCTGGTCCTGGCGCTGGCCGCCGAGCGGGGCGTCCCGGTAACCGAGGCGGTCGACCTGGCCGCCGAGCGCTGGCGGGCGACGATGAGCCAGTTCGTGGCGCTGCGCGCGGCGGTGCCGTCGTTCGGCCCGGGGCTGGACGAGGCCGTCGCCGCCCACCTCGACGGGGTGGCCGACGCCGTCCGGGGCACCGTCGACTGGACCCTGGAGAGCGCCCGCTACGCGGTGCGGTGAGGGGCGCGGGTCAGGGGCGCAGGCCGAGGCGGACGACCAGGTCGAGCAGGGCGAAGACGAACAGCGCGATGCCGACGAACCCGTTGGCGGTGAAGAACGCCCGGTTGACGCGGCCCAGGTCGGTCGGGCTGACCACCAGGTGCTGGTAGCCGAACGCGACGGCCGTCAGCGCCAGCCCGATCCACCAGAGCCAGCCGAACCCGATCAGCGCGCCGAACCAGATGAACAGCGCGAACGTCACCACGTGCGCGACGGTGGAGGCGTGCAGGGCGAAGCGCAGCCCGTACCGGGCCGGGACGCTGTGCACGCCGATCTTCCGGTCGACGTCGGCGTCCTGGCAGGCGTAGATCAGGTCGAAGCCGCCGATCCACAGGCCGACGGCCGCGCCGAGCAGCCACGCCGGCCCCGAGCCGTCGAGGGTGCCGGTGACCGCGAGCCAGGCGCCGACCGGGCCGACCGCCTGGGCGACCGCCAGGATGGCGTGCGGCCAGTTGGTGAACCGCTTGCCGTACGGGTAGACGACCAGCGGCACCACCGCCAGCGGCGCGAGCACCAGGCAGAGCGGGTTGAGCAGGGCGGCGGCGGCCAGGAAGACGACCAGCGCGACGGCCGCGCCGGTCCAGGCCGTCCGCACGCTCACCGCGCCGGTGACCAGTTCCCGGTTCGCGGTACGCGGGTTCCGGGCGTCGATCCGCCGGTCGAGGATGCGGTTGGCGGCCATCGCGAACGTCCGCGCCCCGACCATCGCCACGGTGATCAGCAGCAGGTCCAGCCAGCGCACCCGCCCGCCGTGGACCTGCATCGCGGTCAGCGCCGACAGGTACGCGAACGGCAGCGCGAAGACCGAGTGCTCGATCGCGACCAGCCGGAGGAACGATTTCACCCGGCCCGGGCGTTCGACGGGCTCCAGCACCGCGGTCATCGGATCCCGTACTCCTTCCAGCGTTTGTCGACCAGGGAGACGACCTCCGGCGACATGGTCATCTCCTCCGGCCAGCCCCGGGTGTAGCCCTCCTCCGGCAGCTTCCGGGTGGCGTCGACGCCCGCCTTGCCGCCCCAGAACTGCTGGTACGACGAGTGGTCGAGGTGGTCGACGGGCCCCTCGGTGAGCAGCAGGTCCCGGGCGTAGTCGACGTTGCCGAACGCGCGGAAGGCGACCTCGTGGTAGTCGTGCACGTCGCAGTCCTCGTCGACGACCACGATCAGCTTGGTCAGCGACATGAGGTGGGCGCCCCAGATCGCGTTCATCACCTTCTGGGCGTGCTTCGGGTACCGCTTGCGGATCGACACGATCGCGCAGTTGTGGAACACTCCGGCGGCCGGCAGATCGTAGTCGACGATGTCCGGGATCAGCAGCTTGAGCAGCGGCTGGAAGATCCGCTCGGTGGCCTTGCCGAGGCCGTGGTCCTCCTGCGGCGGCTTCGAGGTGACGATCGAGTGGTAGACCGGGTCGCGCTGCATGGTCATCGCCTCGACGTGCAGCACGGGGAACGGCTCGACGGGGGTGTAGAAGCCGGTGTGGTCCCCGAACGGCCCCTCGGGCAGCCGCTCCCCGGGCTCCAGGTAGCCCTCCAGCACCACCTGGGCGTGCGCCGGCACCTGGAGCGGGACGGTCAGGCAGTCCACCATTTCCACCCGCTCGCCGCGCAGGAACCCGGCGAACAGGTACTCGTCGATGTCGCTGGGCAGCGGCGCGCTGGCCGCGTACGAGACGACGGGGTCGCAGCCGATCGCCACCGCGACCGGCAGCCGCTGCCCCAGCCGCTCGGCGACCGCGTGGTGCGCGGTGGAGTCCTTGTGGATCTGCCAGTGCATCCCGAGGGTGTTGCGGGAGTGCTGCTGGAGCCGGTACAGGCCGAGGTTGCGCTTGCCGGTCTCCGGGTGCTTGGTGTGGGTCAGCCCGAAGTTGTGGAAGACCCCGCCGTCGCCGGGCCACACCTGGAGGCCGGGCAGCCGGTTCAGGTCGACGTCGTCGCCCCGGTAGACCACCTGCTGGCAGGGGGCGGTCCTCACCTTGCGCGGCGGCACGGACTTGAGCTGGAGCACCTTGCCGAGGCCCTCGCGGATGCCCGACCAGCCGACCGGCAGCTCCGGCTTGACCAGCGCGCCGATCCGCTGGCCGATCTCGTCCAGCGAGTCGACGCCGAGCGCCATCGCCATCCGCTTCTCGGTGCCGAAGAGGTTGACCGCCACCGGCATCTCGCCCCGGGTGGGGCGCTCGAACAGCAGCGCCGGCCCGCCGGCCCGCACCGTCCGGGTCACGATCTCGCTGATCTCCAGCGTCGGGTCGACCGGGACGCTCACCCGCCGCAGCTCCCCCGCCCGCTCCAGCGCCGCGAGGAAGTCCTTGAGATCGGTGTACGGGAAGCCACGAGCCGCCATGCCTGCCAGTCTCCCCCACCGGCCGTCCGGCGAGCCAAGCCGGGTGGTGTGACCCGGCCCGCCTCAGTCCGCGTACAGGCGGGCGGCGTCCACCAGCACCACGTCCCGCCGGCCGTCGGCCGTCCGCGCCAACTCCTCGGTGAAGCCGGTCGCGCTGGCCAGCAGCAGGCGGGCGTCCGACGCGTCGACTCCCGCCCGCCCCGCCAGCAGGTCGCGCACCCGCGCCAGGCGCTCCAGGTCGGGCCGGCCCAGCGTCCGCCCCCACTTGACCTCGCCGATCGCGAGCACCGGGCGTGCCCCGTCACCGAAGGGCGGCTCACCGAGCGCGACCAGGTCCAGCTCGTGGCTGGTACGACTGGACGGGTCGGTCAGCGTCGCCGCGCTCGCCTCCGCCACGATCCCGCCGAGGAGTTCGGGATCGGCGAATTGAAGAGCCCACTGGCGGACGATCTCCTCGAACGTGGGCCCGAGCACGGCGCTGTCGTACCGGCGCCGGGACCGGCGCCAGACGTCGGCACCCCGGCGTTGTTTATCCGGTACACCAGCCGGTGCTCGCGATCGATCCGCCTGGACCAGAAGCCCGACAACTCCCCGCGAAGCGGTTCCGGCTTGCCGATGCCCTCGTAGCCGTTACGCATGACGTCGGCAATGAGATCGTTGATCCGTTTGACCAACTTACGGTCGGTGTGACTGAGGTACTGGCTCCATGCCGTCGGCGTGAAGACCAGCCTCACGCGACATCACGAACCGAGGCCGGGTCCATGAGTTCCCGCTCCTCGGCGTCGCCTCGCCCGAGTTCCGCGATCGACCGGCGCAGCGCCGCGGCGTTGCTCGGGTTACGGAGGAGATACTCGGTCTCCTTCATCGCCTCGTACTCGGCGAGGGGGACGATGACGACCGGCTCGTGGCCCGACCGGGTCACCACGACTTCCTCCGCGTCGTTGATGACGCTGTCGAGCTCGGCGGCCAGGTTCTGACGTAGCTGGGTGAAGTTCACGGTCCGCATGGTCACCTCCGTGGCGCGTGTACAGAAAACTGTACCTCGGCCCTGCGTCGGCCTATGTGCTCAGTTGACCCCGGCGTACGAGTGCAGGCCGGTGAAGAAGAAGTTCACGCCGAACAGGTTCATCAGCATGGTGAGGAATCCGAGCACCGCGATCCAGGTGGCGACGTTGCGCCGCACGCTCGGGGTGGCCCGGGCGTGCAGGTAGCCGGCGTACACCACCCACGAAATGAACGCCCAGGTCTCCTTCGGGTCCCAGCCCCACGGCCGGCCCCACGCGGCCTCCGCCCAGATGGCCCCGGCGATCACCGCGAAGGTGAACAGCGGGAACGAGAAGGCGTGCAGCGCGAAGGTCAGCCGCTCCAGGCCGGCCGCCGCCGGCAGCCGCCGGGCCAGGGTGTACGGGAAGCTGCGCCTGCCCTGCTCGTACCCGTTGCGCATGAGGAACGCGACGGCCGGCACCACGCCCAGCAGGAAGACGCCGGAGGCGAAGATGATCGTCGAGACGTGGACGACGAACCAGTACGACTGCAGCGCCGGCATCAGCGGCACCACCTCGACGTAGAGCTTCAGCTCGGCGAACGCCAACAGCAGCACCATGACGAGGGTGAGGAAAAGCCCCAGCCGGCGCAGCGAGGGGCGCTTCCAGAGCACGACGAGCCACGCGGCGACCCCGATGAACGAGACCGTGAGCACGTACTCGTACATGTTGCCCCACGGCATCCGGCCGGCGGCCATCCCGCGGGTGGCCGTGGCCGCCAGGTGCAGCGCCGCGGCGAGCGCGGTGACCCCGACTCCGAGGAGGCCGGCCAGCCGGGCCCGCCGCGCCGGGCGGTCGGCCGGGGCAGCGGGCGCGACCGGCTCGGCGGGGCCTTGACGACGCCGCCGGAGCCGCCGACCCCGGCGCCGACCAGCTCGCGCGCGGGCGCGGCGGCCGGGGCGGCGAGGCGGGCCCGGGCGTCACCCAGGGCGTACTCGACGGCGTGGCAGATCATCGCGACCAGGTACGCCAGGGTCGCGAACGTGACCAGGTGGTCGGAGAGTGCGGACATCACTCGGCTCCTTCTCGCGTCCCGGCGGGGCGCCCGGCGTCGGGCCGCCCGGCCGGCTCCCCGTCGCCGCGCACGGCGGCGACGAGCTGCGCGAACTCGTCGGCGAACCCGGGATAGTCGGTGCGCGGCAGGCCACCGGCCTCCACCAAGCTACTACCGCTCGTCGGAGATCCGCCGGCGGGGTCGCCGGCGTCGCCCGCCGGGGCGGGCGTCACCCGGAACCAGACCCGGCGGCGCCTGCCGAACAGGGCGCCCATCAGGCCGATCAGCAACACCGCCGAGCTGGCCAGCAGCAGCGTGGAGCCGGGGTCGTACCGCACCGACAGGGTGACGTACGGCTTGGTGCCGAGGAACTCCAGCACGCTGCCGTCGTCCAGCGTCCACTTCTCGCCGACGGCCAGCTTCTTGTTGCCGACCTGCTTGAGCTTGCCGTTGGTGACCTGGCGCTGGTCGAGCTTGTACACCGAGCCGGGGATGCCGGCGTCCATGCCCAGGTTCCCCCGGTACGCGACCAGCACCACCGCCGGGTTGCGCTCGGTCGGGAACTCCGACCGGTTGAACGGCCCCTGCTGCGGCGCGGTGGGCAGGTACAGCCCCTCGAAGGCGACCTGGAGGTTCGGATCGCGCTGGCCGGTCTTCGGGTCGACGTTGACGTCCGGGAACGGTGCCACGCCCTCGCTGGTGAGGGTGGCGTCCCCGGTGGTCAGGAACGGGATCGCGCTGGTCTGGGAGTTGCCGTACCGGTCGGTGTAGCGCAGGATCGGCGCGTACCCGTGGCCGAGCAGGTAGACGTTGGCGTCGCCGAGGCGCAACGGGTCGTTGACCGAGAACGACGCCGCCGCCCGGATGGGCTTGCCGTCCTTGTCCGTCACGTCGACGGTGGCCCGATAGTAGTCCGGCTGCCCGGACTCCAGGAACCGCGCGTCGAAGTGGTCCAGCGTCAGGCAGAACGGGGGCAGGTCGGCGCTGTCGACGCGGGGGCCGAGCTTGGCCTCGGCGTACTGCTGCCGGGTGTTGCAGAACTCGTTCTCCGCGCCGGCCACCAGCAGGCGGTTGCCGTGCCAGCCGTACCAGGAGCCGAGCGCGACCCCGAGCAGCACCGCGACCAGCGAGACGTGGAAGAGCAGATTGCCGGTCTCCTTGAGGTACCCCTTCTCGGCGGAGACCTCCGTGCCGCGTACCACGACCCGCCAGCGGCGCCGGCGCAGCTCGGCGGCGATGGCCTCGGCGTCGGTGGCCACGGCGAGCGTGGCGTGCTGGGGCAGCCGGTCCAGGCGCCTCGGCGCGGCCGGCGGCTGCGCGCGCAACGCGCGGACGTGGTCGCGCAGCCGGGGCACGATGCAGCCGATCAGGGACGTGAACAGCAGCAGGTAGATCGCGGAGAACCAGACCGACCCGAAGACCTCGAACGCGCCGATCCGGTCCAGCCGGGGGGCCAGGTCGGGGTGGTCGACGAAGTACTCGTTGACCTTCTCCGGGTTGACGCCGCGCTGCGGCAGCACCGAGCCGGGGATGGCCGCGACGGCGAGCAGGAAGAGCAGGATCAGCGCCGTACGCATGCTGGTGAGCTGCCGCCACGAGTTGCGCAGCAGGGTCAGCACCGGGTTGGGCCGGCGGCGGGGCGCCTCGGGGGCCGGCGTGGTGGGCCGGTCCGCCACGGTCGTCATCAGATGCTCACCTCGCCCACGCCGACGGTCGTCTGCAACCAGATCACGAAGTTGGTCCACCCGCCGGTGACCAGCGCGAGGCCGATGAGGATCAGCAGCACGCCCCCGACCCGGGTGACCCAGCGGCTGTTGCGCCGGACGGCGCGGAACACCCCGAGCAGGCGGTGGAAGCCCAGCCCGAAGACGACGAACGGTATCCCCAGCCCGAGGCAGTACGCCACCGCGAGCACCACGGCCCGGTCGGTCTGCCCGCCGGGCGTGGCCATGCCGAGCACCGCGCCGAGCGTCGGGCCGGTGCAGGGCATCCAGCTCAGCGCGAAGACCGCGCCGAAGACCGGCGCCCCGGCGAGGCCGGCGGACGGCAGCCGGTGGATGCGGAACTCCCGTTGCAGGCCGGGGATCAGCCCGACGAAGGCCAGCCCGAGCACGACGACCAGCGCGCCGACGACGATCTCCAGGGCCCGCTCGTAGCGGATGAAAACCTTGCCGACGCTGGCGAACAGGATCGCGGTGGCGGTGAAGACGACGGTGAAGCCGCCGATGAACAGCAGCGTCCCGGCGAGCACCCGGCCCTTGACCGCCGCCGTACGGGCCCGCTCGCGGGTCGCCTCGCGCACCGCCACGCCGCCGCCCCCGGCGGGCGTCACGTCCGGCTGGCCCGTCCCCCGGCCCTCCAGGTCGGCGCCGGCCAGGCCGGTGACGTACGAGAGGTAACCGGGGACCAGTGGCAGGACGCACGGGGAGAGGAAGCTGACCAGCCCGGCGAGCGCCGCCGCGCCGACCGCCAGCAGCAGCGGGCCGCTCTGCGCGAGGTCGTGGAAGGTCTCGCCCATCAGCGGGAACCGTCTGGTGCCGGCTTCTCGGCGGCGATCCGCTCGACGATCGGCTGCAGCTTCTCCCGGGTGACCGCCGACCGGATCACCACGGCCACCCGGCCGTCGCGGTCAAGCAGGACCGTGGTGGGGATGGTGGTGGGCGAGATGTCGAAGGCGAGGGCGAGCCGGCTCGGCGGGTCGAAGAGGCTGGGGTAGGTGACCCGGCCCTTCTCGAACGCGAGGGCCTTGTCCCGGTTGTCCTGCACGTTGATGCCGAGGAAGGTCACGCCGGAGCCCTTGGTGGCCTGGTGGACGGCCTCCAGGTCGTCCGCCTCGGCCCGGCAGGGCGCGCACCAGGAGCCCCAGAAGTTGAGCACGACCACCTGGCCGCGGGCCGTGGCGACGTCGTAGCCGCCGCCGGTGAGCAGCTCACCGGCCAGCTTCGGGGCGGCGGAGCGCTGGTCGGGGGCGCACTCGATGACGCCGTCGCGGGTCGCGCAGCGCTGCTCCTGGCTCTCGCCGGTGCAGCCGGCCAGCGCCGCCGTGGTCGCCACGGCCGCGAGGAGTCCCCCGATCCACCTCCGGGCTCGCATGTCAGGCCCCCTTGGCCGTCCGCGCGGTCGGCGAGATGGCGATCAGGTGGGCGGCGGGCTCGGAGTAGCCGATCCCGGCAACCTTGGCACCGTCGAAGTGGAACGAGGTGAGGCTGGCCAGGCCGCACTGCCGCTTGCGGGGGTCGTGCCAGAGCCGCTTGCGCTCGACGTACCGGCGCAGCGTCCAGATGGGGAGCTGGTGGGAGACGAGCACGGCCTCGCGCCCCTCGGCGGCGACCCGGGCGGCGTGCAGGGCGGCGAACATGCGCTCGGCGATGGCCCGGTACGCCTCGCCCCAGCTCGGGGTGACGGGGTCGCGCAGCACCCACCAGTTGCGCGGGTCGCGGAACGACCCGTCGCCCGGGGAGACCTTCTTGCCCTCGAACCAGTTGGCGCTCTCGATCAGCCGCTCGTCCACCCCGACGGGCAGGCCGAACTGGGCGGCGATCGGCTCGGCGGTCTGCTGCGCACGCTCCAGCGGGCTGGCCACCACGTGCACCACGTCCCGCTCGGCGAGGCCCTGGGCCGCCGCCTTGGCCATCTGCACGCCCAGCTCCGACAGGCGGAAGCCGGGCAGCCGGCCGTAGAGGATCTGATCCGGGTTGTGCACCTCGCCGTGCCGCAGCACGTGGACCACCGTCTTGCTCACCGCCGCTACCCCCCGTGACCCGCCGCTGCCGCCGCGTTCGCCGCCACCGGCAACGCGGCGGCGATCTGCTCCAGAGCGGCGTCGTCGATCGCCGCCGAGACGAACCACGCCTCGAACGCGCTCGGCGGCAGATACACCCCGCTGGCGAGCATCGAGTGGAAGAACGCCGTGAACGCGGGGACGTCCTGCGTCCGCGCGCTGTCGTAGTCGACCACCTCGGCGTCGGTGAAGAAGACCGAGAACATGTTGCCCGCGTACGACAGCCGGTGCGGGACCCCGGCGGCGGCCAGCGCGTCGGAGGCGAGCTTGCCCACGACGGCGGCCGTGTCGTCGAGCTTCCGGTACACCGCCTCGTCGGCCAGCCGCAGCGTGGCCAGCCCGGCGGCGCAGGCCAGCGGGTTGCCCGAGAGCGTGCCGGCCTGGTAGACCGGGCCGGCCGGGGCGAGCCGGGCCATGATCTCCGCGCGCCCGCCGAACGCGGCCGCCGGCAGGCCGCCGCCCATGACCTTCCCGTACGTCCACAGGTCGGCGTCGACCGGTTCGAGGCCGTGCCAGCCAGAGTGGGAGACCCGGAACCCGGTCATCACCTCGTCGACGATCAGCAGCGCGCCGTGCGCGTGGGCGATCCGGGCGAGCTGCTGGTTGAACCCGTCGCGCGGGGCGATCACGCCCATGTTGCCGGCCGCCGCCTCGGTGATCACGGCGGCGATGTGCTGACCCTCGGCGGCGAACGCCTCCTCGACGGCGGCGAGGTCGTTGTACGGCAGCACGATGGTCTCGCTCGCCGCCGCGCCGGTGACGCCCGGCGAGTCGGGCAGGCCGAGGGTCGCCACGCCGGAGCCGGCGGCGGCGAGCAGCGCGTCGACGTGCCCGTGGTAGCAGCCCGCGAACTTGACGATCTTGGAGCGGCCGGTGAAGCCCCGGGCCAGCCGGATCGCCGACATGGTGGCCTCGGTGCCCGAGTTGACCAGCCGGACCTGCTCGACCGGGGTACGGCCGACGATCTCGGCGGCCAACTCCACCTCACCCGGGGTGGGGGTGCCGAAGCTGGTGCCGCGGGCGGCGGCGGCCTGGACGGCGTCCACCACCTCCGGGTGGGCGTGCCCGAGGATCAACGGTCCCCACGAGCAGACCAGGTCGACGTAGCGCCGGGCGTCCGCGTCATGGAGCCAGGGACCCTCCCCCCGGACCATGAAGCGCGGGGTGCCGCCGACGGCTCGGAACGCGCGCACGGGCGAGTTCACCCCGCCCGGCACGATGGCGCGGGCGCGGTCGAACAGGGCCTCGGAGGCCGGCGCGTCGGCCGGGTGACGGCCGGATCCGGCGGAAAAGGTGTCGGTCACGATGCCGCCATTGTGTCAGCGTCGGACGGTGAATCGGCAGCCACCCCGGGCCGGCGGTTACCGGGCTCACGCGCGACGGCGGCCCGGACCGGGACGGCGCGGGGCGGAGAACGGCCGGCGGGCGGGCGTCCGGGACCGGCTGCGGCGGCCGGTCGGCGGCGTCGGGCAGCCTCGATCGACGTCTGGTCGGCTCGACGGGCCGGGCCGGCGAGATCGCGATAGGCTGACGCGGTGGATCGTGCCGAACTGTCCATCACGGTACATCGGACAGGCGATGAAGTCGTGCTTCGCCTTGCCGGTGAGATCGACATGCTCACGGCCGCCCAACTGTCGACCGTCGTCAACGAGGTGCTCACCGATGCGCCCCCGCGGGTCGTCCTCGACCTGGGCGGGGTCACCTTCTGCGACTCCCAGGGGCTGGGCACCCTGGTCGTGCTGAGCCGCAAGGCCAGCCGCTCCCAGAGCCTGCTCGTCCTGACCAACGTGGGCGACTTCCTGCTCCGCGTCCTGGACATCACCGGCCTCCGTTCGGCCCTGATGATCCGCAACGGCCACCCGGCGGGCTGACGCCCGACCCCGTCTCCCCTGCTATTGATCATGGCGTTGGCGGCACCGCGGAGATCGGAAACGCCGCCAACTCCATGATCGACGAGGCCCTCGCCGGCCCCCGGGCCCGACGCGCGCCGCGGCCCTGCGGTCAGGTCGGGACGTCGCGGTGACGGAAGGCGGCCAGGCCCGCCAGAGCCAGGGCGGCGGCAGTGGCGGTCAGCGCCAGCAGCGGGGGGGCGGAGACCGGGCCGCCGAGGACCTGCGGGGTGTGGGTGAACGGGGACAGGTCCAGCAGCCACCGGCTCAGGTCCAGGATCGCGCCGAGCTGGCCGAGCAGCAGGCAGGCGGCGAGCGCCCCCCAGGCCGCCCCGACGCTGATCCGGGGCAGCAGGCCGAACAGCAGCACGGCGAGCCCGACCAGCACCCAGACCGCCGGCACCTGGGCCAGCGCCGCCCCGGTCAGCCGCGGCACCCTGCCGGCCACGTCGCCGACGCTGAGCCCGTAGGCGAGCCCGGTGACCAGGCCGGTCACCGTCAGCATCACCGCCGGCCCGAGCAGCGCGAACCCGAGGTGGCCGAGCAACCACCGGGACCGGCTCACGCCGCTGGCGAGCACCGGCTCCGCGCGCTGCCCGGCCTCCTCGGTACGCATCCGCAGGGCGGCCTGGATGCCGTGGCCGGCCGCGGCGAGCGCGGTGATGCTCAGGGTCGCCCCGAGGTACGCCTCGGCGACCGACGCCGAACCGCCCAGGCGCTCGAGCAGCCGGGCGGCGGCCTCGTTGCCCCGTACCGCGTCCCCGGCCGCCTCGGCGGCGCCGCCCAGCACCGCGCCGAGCGCAGCCGCTCCGACGGCCCAGCCGAGCAGCGCGACCCGGTTCAGCCGCCAGGCCAGCCCCCAGGGGCCGGCGAGGGCCGGGCCGGCGGCGGCCGGGCCGAGTCGCGCCGGCAGCACGCCGGCCCCGAGGTCCCGGCGGGCCGAGAGCCGGAACGCCAGCACACCCACCAGCACGGCCAGCCCGGCCAGCAGCGCCAGCGGCCACCAGCGCTCCCCGGCGTACGGGCGGGTGCGCTGGGCCCAGCCCAGCGGGGAGAGCAGGCTCAGCCACTCCGTCCCGCCGGCGTCCCCAGCCAGCCGGAGCAGGTACGCCACCCCGAGCACCCCGACGCCCAACCCCCGGGCGCCGCCCGCGCTCTCGGTGAGCTGCGCCGCGAGGGCGCCCACGGTGGCGAAGGCGATCCCGGTCAGGGCGACCGACAGCCCGAACGCCAGTGAGCCGGCCGCCGCCAGGCCGGTGGCGACCAGGCCACCGGCGACGAGCAGCCCGAGCAGCAGGTCCGCGGCGTACGTCACGAGCAGCGCGGCGGCGAGCCCGGCGTACCGGCCGAGGACCGTGGCGCCGAGCAACTCCCGCCGGCCCGCCTCCTCCTCGGCGCGGGTGTGCCGGACGACGACGAGCAGGCTGATCAGCCCCACGATCAGGGGCAGCAGCCCGGCGCGCTGGGCCGCGAGCGCGCCGACGCTGTCGCCGTGGACCGGGCCGAGCAACGCCACGATCGACGGGTTGCCGGCGGTGGTGGCCGCGTACGCGGCCCGCTCGGCGGCGCTCGGGTACAGCTCGGCGTACGTCGTGGCGTAGCTCGCCGGCAGCGCCGCGATCAGCAGCACCCAGATCGGCAGCAGGACGCGGTCCCGGCGCAGGATCAGCCGGGCGAGATGCCGGGTGCCGGTCACGGTGCCACCTTTCGTTCGCGACTGCGGGGCTCGCAAACCCCGCTCACTCCTCGCGCTCACCGGGTGCCACCTTTCGTTCGCGACTGCGGGGCTCGCAAACCCCGCTCACTCCTCGCACTCACCGGGTGCCACCTTTCGTTCGCGACTGCGGGGCTCGCAAACCCCGCTCACTCCTCGCACTCACCGGGTGCCACCTTTCGTTCGCGACTGCGGGGCTCGCAAACCCCGCTCACTCCTCGCGCTCACCGGGAAGCCACCTCAGGCACGGCCTCGTAGTGCCGCAGGAACAGCTCCTCCAGCGTCGGCGGCCGGCTCACCAGGCTCCGTACGCCGATCTCGGTCAGCCTGCGCAGCGCGCCGTCGAGGGCCGGGGTGTCCACGTCGAAGCGGACCCGGTGGCCGTCGATGCGCAGGTCGTGTACGCCGGGCAGGTCGGCCAGCCCGTGCGGCGGCCCGGCCAGGTCGGCGTCGACGGAGGTGCGCTGGAGGTGGCGCAGCTCGGTCAGGGTGCCGGTCTCCACGGCGCGGCCGTTGCGGATGATCGTCACCCGGTCGCAGAGCGCCTCGACCTCGCCGAGGATGTGGCTGGAGAGCAGCACGGTGCGCCCCTGGTCGCGGGCCCGGCCCACCCAGTGCTGGAAGACCTCCTCCATGAGCGGGTCCAGCCCGGAGGTCGGCTCGTCGAGGATCAGCAGCTCGGCGTCGGAGGCGAGGGCGGCGACCAGGCCGACCTTCTGCCGGTTGCCCTTCGAGTACGCCCGGCCCTTCTTGCGCGGGTCCAACTCGAACGACTCCAGCAGCTCGTCGCGGCGGGCGCGGTCGACGCCGCCGCGCATCCGCCCGAGCAGGTCGATCACCTCGCCCCCGGTCAGGTTGGGCCAGAGGGTCACGTCGCCCGGCACGTACGCCAGGCGGCGGTGCAGGGCGACGGCGTCCCGCCACGGGTCGCCGCCGAGCAGGCGGACGGCCCCCGCGTCCGCTCGCAGCAGGCCGAGCAGCACCCGGATGGTGGTGGACTTGCCGGCGCCGTTGGGGCCGAGGAAGCCGTGCACCTCGCCGGCGCGGACGGTGAGGTCGAGTCCGTCGAGCGCCCGGGTCCGGCCGAAGGTCTTGACCAGGCCGGAAACCTCTATGGGAGTTTCCATACTTCGGAAGCTACGCTTGTTTCACAAACTTGTGAAGACTGTGGGAGCTGGGGCACCATCAGATACCCGACGGACGCCGAGGAGCAGCCAGGAATGACCGCCGCCGACCCGACCCGCCCCAACGAGGAGGAGGTCCACCTCTTCGTCGAGAGGATGGCCATGGCCTTCGCGGAGGTCGGGTTCCCCCGGATGGCCGCCCGCGTGCTGTTCGCGGTGATGAGCGCGGACGACCCGCTGACCGCCGCCGAGATCGGCGAGCGGCTCGGGGTCAGCGCGGCGGCGGTCTCCGGCGCGGTCCGGTACCTGACCCAGTTCGGGATGCTGATCCGGGAGCCGGTGCCGCGCTCCCGCCGGGACCGCTACCGGGTGCCGGACAACCCCTGGTACGAGGCCACGATCACCAAGACCGGCCTCTACAAGAACTTCATCGACATCGCCGGCGGGGGCGTCGACGCGCTCGGGCGGACCACCCCGGCCGGGGAGCGGGTCGCCGAGATGCTGGACTTCTTCCTCTTCGTCCAGGAGGAGATCGACTCGCTCGGCGCGCGGTGGCGGGCCCGCCGCGCCGCCACCGGCCACGGCGGGCCACCGCCCGCCTGACAGGATCAACGCGGCGGGCCACCGCCCGCCTGACAGGATCAGCGCGGCGGCCACCGCCCGCCTGACACCGTCGGCGCGGCGGGCCCCGCCTGACCTGACAAGCTCGGCTCGGTGGGCCACCGCCCGCCGGACAGGTCAGTCCGGGTTGCCCCAGCGGGCCTGTTCGAGCAGGTCCAGCGCCCGGGCCCGGGACTCGGGGTCGTCGGCGCGGAGCAGGGCACTCGCCTCGTCCACCGCGTCGGTGAGCACGCGCCACTGCGCCTCGCGCTCCCGGACCAGGTCCGACTGGGCGGCGAGCTGGCGGGTCTTCACCCACAGCTCGACGAAGACCGACACCTTGGCCCGCAGCACCCACGGGTCGAACGGCTTGGTCAGGTAGTCCACCGCGCCGACCGCGTACCCGCGCAGGGCGAGCTGGGCGTCCTTGTCCGCCGCCGTCAGGAAGATGATCGGTACGTGCCGGGTGCGCTCCCGCCGCTTGATGTGGCTGGCGGTCTCGAAGCCGTCCATGTCCGGCATCTGCGCGTCCAGCAGGATGACCGCGAAGTCGTCCACCAGCAGCTGTTTGAGTGCCGCCTCGCCGCTCTCCACGGCGACCGACTGCACCGGAAGCCCTTGGAGGATGGCCTCCAGGGCCATCAGGTTCTCCCGCCGGTCGTCGACCAGCAGCGCCTTGGCCGTCTGGCTCACAGATTCTCCTCGCCTCGGCCGTCGCTCACCCAGGACGCCATCAACTCGATCAGCTCGTCCAGGTCGACCGGTTTGGTGATGTAGTCGCTGCCCCCCGCCGCGAGTGCGGACTCGCGGTCGCCCGGCATCGCCTTCGCGGTCAGGAAGACGACCGGGAGGTCGGCGAACCGATGGTTACGTCGGATCTGCCGGGTGGTCTCGTATCCGTCCTGGTCGGGCATCATCGCATCCATCAGCACGATGTCCACCTCCGGATGCTCGGCCAGCAGGCGGACGCCGTCCGCCCCGTTGTCCGAGTACAGCACGGTCATCCCGTGCAGTTCCAATGCACTCGTCAGCGCGAAGACGTTCCGCACGTCGTCGTCGACGATCAGCACGGTGACGCCCTCCAGGCGGCGGGTGGCCGGCGTCTCGGCCGGCTCCGGCAGCTCGGGCGGCGGCATCAGCAGCGACGACGGCAGGCCCGCCCGGGCCGGCGACGGCGGCGCCGGGGCGACCACCGCGTCCGGCGCCAGCACGTCCGGCACGTACAGCGTGAACGTCGACCCCGCGCCGGGCGCCGACGCCACGGCGATCGCGCCGCCGAGCAGGCGGGCCAGGTCCCGGCTGATCGACAGGCCCAGCCCCGTGCCGCCGTAGCGGCGGCTGGTCGTGCCGTCCGCCTGCTGGAACGCCTCGAAGATCAGGGACAGTTTGTCGTCGGAGATCCCGATGCCGGTGTCGATCACCGTGAAGGCGATCACCTGCCGGGCGTTGGTCAGGGCCGGCACGTCGAACACGGCGTTCTCCGGCGCGGGCGCGATCTTCAGCGTCACCGCCCCGTCGTCGGTGAACTTGACCGCGTTGGAGAGCAGGTTGCGCAGGATCTGCTGCAGCCGCTGGGCGTCGGTGACCAGCGCCGGAGGCAGATCGTCGGCGACCCGTACGTGGAAGTCGAGACCCTTCTCCTCGGCCAGCCGGGCGAAGGCCTGCTCGACGTACGCGCGAATCTCGTCGAACCGGACCTCGGTCGGCTCCACGTCCATCCGGCCCGCCTCGATCTTGGACAGGTCGAGGATGTCGTCGATCAGCGAGAGCAGGTCCGACCCGGCGCTGTGGATCGTCCGGGCGAACTCGATCTGCTTCGGGGTGAGGTTGCGCTCCGAGTTCTCCACCAGCAGCCGGGACAGCAGCAGCAGGGAGTTCAGCGGCGTACGCAGCTCGTGGCTCATGTTGGCCAGGAACTCCGACTTGTACGCCGAGGCCCGGGTGAGCTGCCGCGCCTTCTCCTCCAGGCCGAGCCGGGCCAGCTCGATCTCCCGGTTCTTCGTCTCGATGTTGCCCTTCTGCTCCGACAGGAGCTTGGCCTTGTCCTCCAGTTCGGCGTTGGTGCGCTGCAGCTCGGCCGACTGCTCCTGGAGCTCGTGCGCCAGCCGCTGGGACTGGGCCAGCAGTTCCTCCGTACGCCGGTTGGCCTGGATGGTGTTGACCGCCACGCCGATGGTGAGCACCAGCCGCTCCAGGAACGCCAGGTGCAGGTCGGAGAACGCGGCCACGTTCGCGAACTCGATCACCCCGAGCAGCTCGCCCTCGAACAGCACGGGCAGCACCACCAGGTCGGCCGGCGGGGTGTCGGCCAGCCCGGAACGCAGCGTGAGCCGGCCGTCCGGGGCGGCGCTCACCCGGATCGTCCGGCGAGAGAGCGCGGCCTGCCCGACCAGCCCCTCGCCCGGCCCGAACGTGACGTCGTGGCCGCGCGCGACGTACCCGTACGAGGCCGTGAGCCGCAGCCGCATGCTGCCGTCGGAGGCGTCCGCCAGGAAGAACGCGCCGAGCTGCGCGTCCACCAGCGGGGTCACCTCCAACATGATCATCCGGCAGACCTCGCCGAGGTCGCGCTGGCCCTGGAGCAGGCCGCCGATCCGGGCCAGGTTCGAGTCGAGCCAGCCCTGCTCGGCGTTCTTCTTCGTCGTCTCCCGGAGGGTGACGATCATCTGGTTGATGTTGTCCTTCAGCTCGGCGACCTCGCCCTGCGCCTCGACGGCGATCCGCTGGGTCAGGTCGCCCCGGGTCACCGAGGTCGACACCTGGGCGATGGCCCGCAGCTGGGTGGTGAGCGTCGAGGCGAGCTGGTTGACGTTCTCCGTCAGGTCCCGCCAGGTGCCCGAGACGCCCTTGACCTGCGCCTGACCGCCCAGCTTGCCCTCGGTGCCCACCTCGCGGGCCACCCGGGTCACCTCGTCCGCGAACGACGACAGCTGATCCACCATCGTGTTGACGGTGTTCTTCAGCTCCAGGATCTCGCCCTGCGCGTCCACGGTGATCTTCTGCGACAGGTCGCCGTTCGCCACGGCGGTGGTGACGGAGGCGATGTTGCGCACCTGCGACGTCAGGTTCGACGCCATCGAGTTCACGTTGTCCGTCAGGTCCCGCCACGTACCCGAAACGCCCTTGACCTGCGCCTGACCGCCCAGCTTGCCCTCGGTGCCCACCTCGCGGGCCACCCGGGTCACCTCGTCCGCGAACGACGACAGCTGATCCACCATCGTGTTCACCGTCGACTTCAGCTCCAGGATCTCGCCCTGCGCGTCGACCGTGATCTTCTGCGACAGGTCACCCTTCGCCACCGCCGTGGACACCTGGGCGATGTTGCGCACCTGCGCCGTGAGGTTCGACGCCATCGAGTTCACGTTGTCGGTCAGGTCGCGCCAGGTCCCGGCGACGCCGCGCACCTGGGCCTGCCCGCCCAGCTTGCCCTCGGTGCCCACCTCGCGGGCCACCCGGGTCACCTCGTCCGCGAACGACGACAGCTGATCCACCATCGTGTTCACCGTCGACTTCAGCTCCAGGATCTCGCCCCGGGCGTCGACCGTGATCTTCTGCGACAGGTCACCCTTCGCCACCGCCGTGGTGACGGAGGCGATGTTGCGCACCTGCGACGTCAGGTTCGACGCCATCGAGTTCACGTTGTCCGTCAGGTCCCGCCACGTACCCGAAACGCCCTTGACCTGCGCCTGACCGCCCAGGTTGCCCTCCGTGCCCACCTCGCGGGCCACCCGGGTCACCTCGTCCGCGAACGACGACAGCTGATCCACCATCGTGTTCACGGTGTTCTTCAGCTCCAGGATCTCGCCCTGGGCATCCACGGTGATCTTCTGCGACAGGTCACCCTTCGCCACCGCCGTGGACACCTGGGAGATGTTGCGGACCTGGCTGGTCAGGTTGCCGGCGAGCTGGTTGACGTTCTCGGTGAGATCGCGCCAGGTGCCCGAGACGCCGCGCACCTGGGCCTGGCCGCCCAGCTTGCCCTCGATGCCCACCTCGCGGGCCACCCGGGTCACCTCGTCCGCGAACGACGACAGCTGATCCACCATCGTGTTCACGGTGTCCTTGAGTTCCAGTATCTCGCCCTGCGCGGCGACGGTGATCTTCTGCGACAGGTCACCCCGCGCGACGGCGGTCGAGACCTGGGCGATGTTGCGCACCTGCGCGGTCAGGTTCGACGCCATCGAGTTGACGCTGTCGGTCAGGTCCTTCCAGGTGCCCGCGACGTTCGGCACCTCAGCCTGGCCGCCGAGCTTCCCCTCGGTGCCCACCTCCCGGGCCACCCGGGTCACCTGCTCGGCGAACAGGCGCAGCGTGTCGGTGAGCGAGTTGATGGTGTGCGCCAGGTCGGCGACCTCGCCCTTCGCCGACACCGTGATCTTCTGCGACAGGTCGCCCCGGGCCACCGCCGTGGCCACCTGTGAGATCGACCGCACCTGGTACGTCAGGTTCGACGCCATGGTGTTCACCGAGTCGGTGAGGTCCTTCCAGGTGCCGGCCACGCCGCGGACGTCGGCCTGGCCGCCCAGCTCGCCCTCGGTGCCCACCTCCCGGGCGACGCGGGTCACCTCGTTGGAGAAGGACGAGAGCTGGTCGACCATGGTGTTGACCGTGCGGCCGATCCGCAGGTACTCGCCGCGCAGCGGCCGACCGTCGATCTCCAGCGCCATCTGCTGGGAGAGGTCCCCGTCGGCCACCGCCACGATCACCCGGGCGATCTCCGTCGTCGGGCGGCCCAGGTCGTCGATCAGCGAGTTGACGGCCCGCTGGCCCTCGGCCCAGGAACCCTCCAGCCCCTCCTCGTCGAGGCGCTCGGTGAGCCGGCCGTCCCGGCCGACGATCCGGCTGATCCGGCGCAGGTCGAGGTGCTGCCGCTCCTGGAGCGCCACCACGTCGTTGAACGCGTCCGCCACCTCGCCGGCCACGCCCGCGCGGCGGGGCAGGCGCACCTTCAGGTCGCCGGTGCGCACCCGGCGCAACGCCTCCGCCAGCTCGCTGAGCATGGCGGCCTGATCCGGCGCGGAGGGGTCCGCGGCTGCGGAGTTTTTCGCCGTGGTCATCATTCCTCGCTCAGTTTCGGGGGCCGCCGGCGCATCCGGGCATGCCGGGCGCATGCCGACGCACTGGCCATCCCACCATTGTGCCCGCGTGACTGTCGATGTCGCGCCGCCGCAGGCCCGCCACGCCCGTCGGATCGATCCAGCTCACCGGTACGGCTTGGCTTCCGACCGGTACGGCTTGGCTTCCGACCGGTACGGCTTGGCTTCCGGTGGGGCGGCGGTGGAGGATACGAGGGATGTCACCGGAGGTGGGGCCGGCGGGGATCGGCGGTCCGGACGAGCGCGTCCGGCGCGTACGGCTGCCCGCCGACCGCCGGACGCCGGCCGCTGCGCGCGCCCTGGTCCGGTCCGTGCTCGCCGCCGCGTACCTCGACGACCTGCTCAACGAGGCCCTGCTGCTGACCACCGAGCTCACCACCAACGCCGTCGAGCACGCCCGCACCGAACTGGACATCGAGGTCGTCGCGGACGATGTCGGGCTCACCGTCACCGTCTCCGACTTCGCCCCCGGCACGGTCGACGAGCTGAACGTCGGCGTCCGCAACGACAGCGCGGAGATCGGCGAGGTCTCGGAGCGGGGCCGGGGGCTGCTGCTGGTCGACCACTTCGCCAGCCGGTGGGGCACCACGTACCTGCCCACCGGCAAGGGGGTGTGGTTCCGGCTGGACCGCCCCGACGCCGGCGCCGAGCAGCGGGCCGCCACGCCGGGGGCGGGCGTCGCCGTCGGTCCGGCCGCCGCGGCCGCCGGTGGGGGCGCCCCGGCCGAGCACCCCGGGCCGAGCGCCGGGGCGGTCAGCGAGCTGATGCAGACCGCCCCCGAGCCGTACGCCGAGGACCCGCTGCCCGACTTCGCCACCGACCTGCTCGCCCGGCTGGCCGAGATGGTCGGCGCGGCCGGCGGCGCGGTACGCCTGGACCGGGGCGACGGGCAGGGCAGGCAGGTGCTGGCCCGCTACGGCCGCGCCCCGCGCGAGGGCAACGAGCTGCTCCGGGTGCCGCTGGCGGTGCACCGGCCGTACGCCGGGGAGCTGGAGCTGGACGCGGCGCCCTCCACGTACGCGCGCCCGCTCGCCGTGCTCACCGCCGAGCGGCTCTCGCTGCACCTGGAGAACGACCGGCTGCGCCGGGCCGACGTACGCCGGCAGGCCTGGCTGACGTTCCTGGCGGAGGCGAGCGAGCTGCTGGCCCAGTCCCTCGACGTCGAACTGACCATGGCGCTGATCCCGCAGCTCGTGGTGCCCCGGCTCGGCCAGTGGTGCGCGGTGCACACCGCCGACGAGTGGGGGCGGCTGCGGCTGGCCGCGGCCACCCACGCCGACGAGGCCGTGCTGCCGCAGTTGCACAAGGTGCTCCGGGAGACCGGCCCGGACTCGATGCAGGCGCGGCTACGCGAGGCGTCCCGGATCGGGTCGCAGGTGCCGCTCGGCGGGCCGATGGAGGGCTTCGCCGTGCCACTGGTGGCGCGCGGCCAGCGGCTGGGCACCCTGGCGGTCGGCCGCCACCAGCGGCACCGGCACGACCCGGACGAGGTCGCCGTGCTGGAGGACGTGGCCCGGCGGGCCGCCCTGGCCATCGAGAACGCCCGCATCCACGCCGAGCGCCGCCGCGTCGCGCACACCCTCCAGCAGTCGCTCCTGCCGCCGGTGCTGCCGGTGGTCGAGGGCATCGGCTTCGCCGCCGAGTACGTCCCGACGGGCGGCGACGCCGAGGTCGGCGGCGACTTCTACGATGTGCTGCCGCTGCCCGGGGGGCGCTGGCTGGTGGTGATCGGCGACGTCTCCGGCAAGGGCGTCGAGGCGGCGGCGGTCACCGGGCTGGTCCGGGACGTGATCCGGGTGCTGGTCGCCGACGGCAAGCCGCTGCCCGAGGTGCTGGGCCGGCTCAACGAGACGCTGGTCGAGCGGGGCAGCGGGCGGTACTGCACCCTGGCCATGGCGGCGGTCGGGCCGGGCGACGGCGACCAGCTCGACGTGTCCCTGCACCTGGCCGGCCACGACCGGCCGGTGCTGCTGCGCTCCACCGGCGGGGCCGACTTCGTCGGCAGCGGCGGCACGGCGCTCGGCCTGCTCGACTCGATCGCCTCGCCGACCGCCGAGATCCCGCTCGCTCCCGGCGAGGCGCTGGTCTTCTACACGGACGGGGTGACCGAGCGCCGCCGGGGCCGGGAGCTGTTCGGCACCGAGCGGCTGCGCGAGTCGGCCGCCCCGCTGGCCGGCCATTCGGCCGACGTGGTCGCGGCCCGGCTGCGCTCCGCCGCGATCGGTTTCTCGGTCGAGGCCCCCCGCGACGACATAGCAATCCTGGTCCTCCGCAACGACCGCCTCTAACCCCCTCTGACCCCCTCCCGCCCCCTCCCCGCCCCCGCGCCCCGCCCCGCCCCCACCCCCACCCAGCTCCCGCGATCTGACCGGTAAATGACCTGTACCACGACGGGTTTTGGGCGCGGTGGGCTGGCCCGGTGTTGATGGCCAGCCCGGGCGGGGTGGGGGTGTGGGGTCAGGTTGTCGGTTGCAGGGTGACGGTGTGGCCGAGGGCTTCGAGTTGCCGGACCAGGCTGTTGATCTTCCGGGTGGTGTTGATACGGCGTTCGTGGAAGTCGGCGCCGAGATCGTGGTAACGGGCGGTTGGGTCGTTGAGCAGGTGCCAGATGATCACGAGGATGGAGCGGGCGACGGCGACCTTGGCCTTGCCTCTGCCTCGACGTGTGACCAGACGCCGGTAGCGTTCGGACAGGAACGTTCCCTTGCCGCGGGCGACGGTGGCTGCGGCCATACCGAGGGCGCCTTTGAGGTACGGATTGCCTTTGCCTGTCTTGCCCGCGGTGAGGCTGGTACCGGACTGGATGGTGCGCGGACACAGCTTCGCCCAGGACACCAGGTGCGCCGCGGTGGGGAACCGTGTCATGTCCAGACCGATCTCGGCGATGATCAGTTGCGCGGACTCGGTGCTGATGCCCGGGATCTCGGCCAGGCGCCGCCGGGCGTCTGGCGCCGGGGTGTCGCCGTCGCCGCCGCCCGGCTGGGACGGTGGGTCGATGTCGTCGAGTATCTGCCCGATCCGTGTGGTGAGTTTCGCGATCTCGGTGTCGAGGCGGTCGATCTGGTCGAGCAGGATCCGGGCCAACTCGCCGTGATGGTCGTCGAAGCGGCCGGTGAGTGCCTCGATGAGGGCGTTGCGTTTGCGGCGCAGCGCTCCGTGGGCCAGCGAGGCGAGGGTCGCCGGATCACGTTGACCGGCGATCAACGCCTCAACCATGTCCCGCGTCGACACCGTCCGCAGGGTGGAGGCCACCGACGACACCTTGATCAGGGCGTCTTCAAGCAGTTTCTCCAACCTCGACCAGTAGCGGGTCCGGTCCCGGACCAGATCCACCCGCATCCGGGTGTAGTCACGCAACACCCGCACCGGAGCCGCAGGCACGAACGAGGGCCGCAACAGGCCCTTCTCGGTGAGCTTGGCCAACCACACCGCGTCCAGCTTGTCGGTCTTCGGCCGCCCGGGCACGTTCTTGACGTCACGGGCGTTGACCAACTGCACGTCCAACCCGGCTGCCTCGAACAGGTAGAACCAGATCCGCCAGTAGTCCGACGTGCTTTCCACGGTGACCTTCTCCACCCCCGCCGCCACCAGATCGGCGGCAAGGTCACTGACCGCGTTCGTGGTCGCCGTCACCTGCCACACCCGGCTCACCCGCCGCCCACCCGCGGCGGGTAGCCGGGTACACACCATCCCCGACTCCTTGGCCACATCGACCGCACACACGCGGCGCCAGACTTGCAGACGGCCTCAACTAGACCAAGATCGATCGGCGTCGGCGGGCGACCTGTCCACCATTTTCACGCCTGCGAGGCGTCCCGAAAAGACCGGGTGACTTGCAGTTTTGGCCCCGGCAATTCGGGCTAATAACGCGAATCAAGGGCCGAAAGTGCAAGATCGCGGCGTGCGGGGGTGCGGGGGGTGCGGGGGTGCGGGGGGCGGCCAGCACCAGCGCCGGGGGCGCGTCACAGGCCGCCGGGGAGGCGGCCGGGGCCAGGCGCTGGTGGGGGTCGAGGTGGGCCTTCGCCGCCCGGAGCCGGGGCAGACTCGTCAGCTCGCCCCAGAGGTCGACCGCCTGCCGCACCGGGGCGGGCGCCGCGACCACCACGCACCGGCCGTGCCGGGCGAGCAGCACCCCGCGCACCGCGGTGACGATGGACGCCACCCGCTCGGGCGGCAGGGAATTGGGCAGGGCCGCGTGCACCACTCCCTGGCCGGCGGAGCCCCGGACCGGCACCGGGCCGCCGGCCGCGTCCCGCAGCGCGTATACCGCCGCGTGCAGGTCGGTGATCGGCACCTCGATGCGCAGCGCGGTCTCGCCGGGGCCGAAGGGGTAGCGCCGCCACCACGGCGGGGCCGAGTGCTCCACGCTCGCCCCGTCGCCGAGCACCGCGAGCAGGCGTTCGGCCCGCTCGTGGACATCCGCGGGGCCGCCCTCCAGGAGCACCGCCAGGCTGCCCGCCCCCGTCACGCCCAGCCGGCGCCGGAACATCGAGGGGTGGCGGGCGCGGGCCGCCATCGACGGGTGGTCGGGGTGGACCGACGGGTGCACCCGGGTGGCCCGGGCGGGCAGGTCCAGCTCGACGGCCGCCGGATCCAGCCGGGCGGCCAGCACCGCGCGGACCACGTCGTAGACCTCCAGCGGCGTCCACACCGGCCGGACGACCCAGAACCGACTGGCCGGCACGGGCTGCACCCGCAGCGTGGCCGAGACCAGCACCCCGAGCGTGCCCTGGGACCCGCAGAGCAGCCGGGCCAGCTCCAGGCCACGCCGGCCGCCGCCGGCACTGACCAGCTCACCGTCGGCGTCCAGGTAGCGCACGCTGACGAGCTGGTCGCAGGGGCCGCCGTGGCGGTGCCGCAGCGGGCCCGCCTCGTCGGCGGCCAGCACCCCGCCGACGGTGGCGCCCGGCGAGGGCGCGTCGAGGGCCAGCCGCTGCCCGGTACGCTCCAGGGTCGCCTGCACCGCCCGCAGCGGGGTGCCCGCGCCGACGTCGGCCACCGGGGCGCCCGGCTGCTGGTGGCCGATCCCGGCCAGCCGGCCGGTGTCGAGCAGGATGTCGACCTGCTCCGGTGCCGCACCCCAGTCGATCTTCGTGCCGGCGCCGCGGGGCACCACCGTCAGGTCGTGGGCGGCGGCCAGCCGCAGCACCTCGGCCGCGGCCTGCGGGTTGCCGGGCACCGCCACCCACCGGGCCGGCCGGCCGGCGACCTCGTCGGCCGCGCCGGCGAACCGGGCGAAGGGCGGGCCACAGATCTCGGTGAGTCGACGCGTGATGCTCATTGCCCCGGACCGGTCGATCGAACTTGCCGCTGCCGCCATGCCGGTCATCGTACATGTGTTCGAACGGTCCGTCGGCGAGTCGCGCGAGCGGGGTGGCGCGCGGGGCGGGCGCGGGCGCGCGGGGGCCGGTAACCTGACCGGCGTGACCACCGAGACCACGCCGCCCGTCGCCCAGCGCGTCCCCACCGAGCGCACCCACCACGGCGACACGGTCGTCGACGAGTACGCCTGGCTGCACGCCAAGGACGACCCCAAGACGATCGCCTACCTCACGGCGGAGAACGCGTACACCGAGGCGCGGACGGCGCACCTGGAGGCGCTGCGCGAAACGCTGTTCGAGGAGACCCGCCGGCGCGTCCAGGAGACCGACCTGACGGTGCCGGTCCGCAAGGGCGGCTACTGGTACTACACGCGCACGGTCGAGGGCCAGCAGTACAGCGTGCACTGCCGGCGGGCGGTCCGCGACGGCGAGACCGAGCCGCCGACGAGCCTGGACGGCACCCCGCTGGAGGGCGAGGAGGTGCTGCTCGACGGCAACCTGCTCGCCGACGGCCACGACTTCTTCGCCCTGGGGACGTTCGACGTCAGCCCGGACGGGCGCTGGCTGGCGTACTCGACGGACTTCGCCGGCGACGAGCGGTTCACCCTGCGGGTGAAGGACCTGACCACCGGTGAGGTGCTGGCCGACGAGGTGCCCGACACCTTTTACGGCACCGCCTGGTCGGCCGACGCCTCGGTGCTCTTCTACGTCACCGTGGACGACGCCTGGCGGCCGAACCGGGTCTGGCGGCACCGGATCGGCGCGCCGGCCGGCGAGGACGTGGTGGTCCACCAGGAGGACGACGAACGCTTCTGGGTCGGCGTCGAGCTGACCCGGTCGGAGAAGTTCATCCTCGTCGACATCCACAGCAAGGTCACCAGCGAGGTGCTGGTCATCCCGGCCGGCAACCCCACCGGCGAGCCGGCCGTCGTCGCCCCGCGCCGGCAGGGCGTCGAGTACTCGGTGGAGCACCACGGGCACCGGTTCCTGATCCTGCACAACCACGAGGCCGAGGACTTCGCGCTGGCGTACACCTCGGCCGACGCGCCGGGCGACTGGGTCCCGCTGATCCCGCACACCCCCGGCACCCGGCTGGAGGCGGTCGACGCGTTCGCCGACCACCTGGTCGTCTCGCTGCGCACGAACGGCCTCACCAGCCTGCGGGTGCTGCCGATCGGCGGCGGCGAGGGCCACGACATCGACTTCCCCGAGCCGATCTACAGCGTCGGGCTGCACGCCAACCCGGAGTACCGGACCCGGCAGGTGCGGGTGCGCTACGCCTCGCTGGTCACCCCGGACTCGGTGTACGACTACGACCTCGTCACCCGCGAGCTGGTGCTCCGTCGCCGCAAGCCCGTCCTGCCCGGCCCGGACGGCCGCGAGTACGACCCGGCCGACTACGAGCAGCACCGCGAGTGGGCCCTCGCCGACGACGGCACCCGCGTGCCGATCTCACTGGTGTGCCGGGTCGGCACCCCGCGCGACGGCTCCGCCCCCTGCGAGATCTACGGGTACGGCTCGTACGAGTCGAGCATGGACCCGTGGTTCTCGGTGGCCCGGCTGTCCCTGCTGGACCGCGGGGTGGTCTTCGCTGTCGCGCACATCCGGGGCGGCGGCGAGCTGGGCCGGCGCTGGTACGACCAGGGCAAGCTGCTGGCCAAGAAGAACACCTTCACCGACTTCGTCGCGTGCGCCCGGCACCTGGCCAAGTCCGGCTGGACCTCGCCCGACCGGCTGGTCGCCCGGGGCGCCTCGGCCGGCGGCCTGCTCATGGGCGCGGTGGCGAACCTGGCCCCGGACGCCTTCGCCGGCATCGTCGCGCAGGTGCCCTTCGTGGACGCGCTCACCTCGATCCTCGACCCGTCGCTGCCGCTGACCGTCACCGAGTGGGAGGAGTGGGGCAACCCGCTGGCCGACCCGGAGGTGTACGCGTACATGAAGTCGTACACGCCGTACGAGAACGTGGCCCCGCTGGACTACCCGGCCATCCTCGCGGTGACCAGCCTGAACGACACCCGCGTGCTCTACCACGAGCCGGCGAAGTGGATCGCCCGGCTGCGCGCGGTGGCGCCGCAGGGCGACTACCTCCTCAAGACCGAGATGGGCGCCGGTCACGGCGGGCCCAGCGGCCGGTACGACTCCTGGCGTGAGGAGGCGTTCATCAACGCCTGGATCCTCGACCGCCTGGGAGTGTGAGGAAGGCGGCCGGCTGCTTCCGGCCTCGCGGCGGCGTCAGGCGGCGACGAGGTCGGCGAGCAGCGCCGGGTCGACGTTGCCGCCGGTCAGCACCGCGACCGTACGCCCGGCCGGCAGCTCGTCGGGGCGGAACAGCCGGGCGGCGGCGGCCACCGCGCCGCTCGGCTCGACCACCAGCCGGGCGTCGCGGGCCAGCCGGCCCACCGCCGCGCGGATCTCCTCCTCGGTCACCGTGACGATGCCGTCGAGCCGTTCCCGCAGGTGGGCGAGGGTCAGCTCGGACAGGCCGGTACGCAGCCCGTCCGCGCAGGTGCGGTAGGTGTCCGCCACGTCCCATGGCACGAGCCGCCCGGCGGCGAGCGAGTCGCGGGCGTCGGCGGCGAGGAGCGGCTCCACGCCGATCACGGCGGTCGCCGGGCGCAGCGCCTTGACCGCCGTGGCCACCCCGGAGGAGAGGCCGCCGCCGCCGACCGGGACCAGCACCACCTCCACGCCGGGCAGGTCGTCGAGGATCTCCAGGCCGATGGTGCCCTGGCCGGCGATGATCCGCGGGTCGTCGAACGGCGGCACCAGCTCCGCCCCGGTCTCGGCGGCCACCCGCTGCGCCTCGACCAACCGCCGCGCGGGCGGCACCAGCAGCACCGTCGCACCCAGCGCGCGGATCTGGGCCACCTTCACCTCCGGGGCGCCCTCCGGCACCACCACCGTGCAGGGGATCCCGGCCGCGCGGGCCGCGTACGCGAGGGCCTGGCCGTGGTTGCCCGACGAGTGGGTGACCACGCCCCGCTCGCGCCGGGCCGGGTCGAGGCGGGCGACCGCGTGGGTGGCCCCGCGCAGCTTGAACGACCCGACCGGTTGCAGGTTCTCCGGCTTCAGCCACAGCTCGTCGTCCCAGCGGGTTCGCAGCAGCGGCGTACGGAGCACGGTCGCGGCGATGTCGGCGGCGGCGGCCCGGATGTCGTCGATCGGCACGAGGTCCATCCGGCTATCCTGCGACCTCCCGGCCCGGGAGGGGAAGGACGGATCCCTGGCGCGACGGTCGCCGCCTCACCGTTGCGCGCCGACCAGGGCCGCCGCGTCGCCGGTGCGGATCATCCGCTGCCAGCGCAGCCGGTTGCCGATCAGCGCCGTCACCACCGACTGCACCACCACCAGGTACATCACCTGGCGGTAGACGAGTTGCTGGAGCGGCAGCGACCACAGCGGCCCGTACCGCTCCCCGTCCAGCCGCAGCGCGTACGCGGCGGTCAGGCCCTGGAGCAGCAGCAGCCCGACGCAGGCCAGGGCGAGCGACGCCCACGGCAGGAAGAGCAGGCCGTAGACAGCGAACACGTCGACGGCCGGGGCGGCCAGCGGCAGCACGATCTGGAACACGGTCAGGTACGGCAGGCCGCGCCGGCCGAGCCGGCCGCCGGATCCCGGCTCGCGCAGGGCGTGCCGGTGCTTCCACATCGCCTGCATCGTCCCGTAGCACCAGCGGTACCGCTGCCGCCAGAGCTGGCGCAGCGTCGACGGGGCCTCGGTCCAGGCGATCGCCTTCTCCTCGTACACCACCCGCCAGCCGGCCCGGAGCACCCGCATGGTCAGGTCGGTGTCCTCGGCGAGGGTGTCCGCGGGAACGCCGCCGACGGCGAGCAGCACCTCCCGGCGGAACGCGCCGATCGCGCCGGGGATCGTCGGCATGCACTCCAGCACGTCGTACATCCGGCGGTCGAGGTTGAAGCCGATGACGTATTCCAGGTGCTGCCAGCGGCCGAGCAGG
The DNA here is from genome assembly GCF_007830265.1 of Micromonospora olivasterospora. Lineage (NCBI taxonomy): Bacteria > Bacillati > Actinomycetota > Actinomycetes > Micromonosporales > Micromonosporaceae > Micromonospora > Micromonospora olivasterospora. The sequence goes on along the minus strand of NZ_VLKE01000001.1, from coordinate 2,991,417 downwards.
CGCCGCCGGTTGGCGACCTTCGTGTTGCCGGAGATCGCGCCCACGGTCGGGTCGGCGAAGCCCTGCACGAGCCGGTGGACGGTGTCGGGCTGGAACACGGTGTCCCCGTCGACCAGCACCAGCAGTTCCGCCCGAGCCGCCCGGATGCCGGTGTTCAGCGCCGCCGGCTTGCCGGCGTTGGCCTGCCGGATCACCCGTACGCCGCGCAGCCGCAGCCGTTCCACGATGCCGGCGGTGTCGTCGGTGGAGCCGTCGTCCACGACGATCACCTCCAGCGCCGGGTACGCGCTGCCGACCAGCGACCGCACGGTGGCCGCGATGTTCGCCGCCTCGTTGTACGCGGGCACGATTACCGACACCGGCACGTTCACCACCGGCCGGTGTCCCCGGGGCCGGCGGACCCGCCGCACGTGGAGCTGGGCACAGGCCACCTGCACGGCGAGCCGGACGATCCCCAGCACCAGCGCGACGGCGAGCAGGGCCAGCAGCTCCGGGCGATCGGGCGTGGGCCCAGTGGCGCACCCGGCTGCTTGCCCCGGACCCGTTTCGCGGCACTGCCCGGGCTCGGCCTGGGCGGCGTGCGACCCGCATCATCGTCCGCGACGGCGGCAGCGACGAATTGGACGAGTTCCGCGACAGCAGATGCGCCAACCGGGCCAGCCTGTCCACCAACTCGGCGATCCGCGCATCCCCACACTCACCATCACGCCTCGCGAATGGCCTGAATGCTTACTGTCACCAGTCTTTAACCGTCGGCCGGGTAGACCACTGTAAGTCCTTCCACCGTTACTCGGAAGGCTCCGTGGATAAACCCGAATTTTCGACATTTGTCGTGGCTGCGTGCGCTGCAAAGCATCAGATGCGACGAAAATCTTCCCCACTTATCGCGTTGCGGGTATCGTGAGGCGAGCCACGTTTGCGACTCTTCCCATATCCCCGCCAGGGGGATGTCGAACCCTATTGCTGAGGGTGGGCTGCGCCTGCCCGCTAACCCGTTTCGGTATCTGTAAGAGGTGGTTAGGTGACAATGGCCGGCTTGTATACGTCCGAAGCTATGGCTTTGACGGCAGCGCCTTATGGTCATCTTCTCTTCACGCATAGCCACAATGCGGAGGCAGAGCGATTGACTGCCCTGGCCGAAGCGTTCGACCAGGACACTATCCACCGGATCGAACGCCTCGGCATCCAGTCCGACTGGAACTGCTTGGAGATCGGATCTGGCGTCGGCACGATCGCACACTGGCTGGCGACCCAGTGTCCTCATGGCGAGGTGATCGCCACCGATCTCGATACCAGTTTGATCCCCGAAGAGGGACGTCCGTCGAACCTGCAAGTCATCACGCACGATGTGACTGTCGACGCCTTCCCGGAGGGCAGCTTCAATCTGATCTGTTCCAGGTTTGTGTTTGAGCACCTCATCGACCGTGACGCCATGCTCGCCAAGGTGGTGCGCTGGCTGGCACCAGGTGGCTGGCTGCTTCTCGAAGACACCGGGCCGTTCCCGTTCGACTCATCGCCGAATCCGCTGTACCGCAGGGTCAGCAAGGCGATCATGGCGGTCGCCACCAAACGGATGGGAAGTGACTACGAATGGTCGCGGTCATTCCCCGCGCAGTTGCGTGCGAATGGGCTGATCCATACGGGGGTTCACGCATCGAGCCACGGTGTCGGCGGCACGCCGATGGGACGAGCGTGGCGGCTCACCGCCGAGCACATTGCGGCCGACCTGGATGAGCAGTTCGGGATCACCGCAGCCGATCTTGCGACGTTCGCCAACCAAGTTGAGGACCCTTCGTTCGACGACCTGTGCATCGCGAGTGTCGCGGCATGGGGGCAGCGTCCCACCCTGCGCGAATACCTGAAGACGCTAAAACCCCCCACGCGCGTGCCGCAAGGCAACTGAATGAGGAAGGCCAACAACATGTCCACCAGCTATCTCGAGGAACCGCCACTGCCCGAACTCCGGCTGCCCGCACGCCTGGCCCGACAAGGCCAACCATGGTGGAACCCGCAACTCAGCTTCTCGCCACCGACCGCCCGGTACCGTCGCCCCGAACCACAAATCGCTGCGGCCGCAGTAGAGCGTCGGTGGCCGTCGCGGGTTATCGAGAACGCCCCGCTATGGTGTTCGGTCGACCTGCGCGACGGCAATCAGGCTCTACCCAACCCGATGGACCCGACGCGCAAGAGCAAGCTGTTTGCGTTGCTGGTGGCGATGGGTTTCAAGGAGATCGAGGTCGGTTACCCGTCGGCAAGTGCCACCGATTTCGACTTTGTCCGCCAGCTCGTCGAACGTGATCTCATTCCCGACGACGTCACCATCTCTGTATTCACACCCGCCCGCGCGGAACTGATTGATCGGACATTCGAGTCCCTGGCAGGTGTCAGAAATGCCATCGTACACCTTTGCAATGCCACCGCGCCAGAGTGGCGCAAGGTTGTTTTCGCGTTGGACGAAGAGCGAATAACCCAGTTAGCACTGGATGCCGCCGAGCGGGTGCTTCGCGGCGCGGACCGTATGCCCTCCGCGGCTGTACGGTTCGAGTATTCACCTGAGGCGTTCAATCTCACCGAACCTGAGTTCGCCCTGGCACTCTGCAATGCCGTCGCGGCACGATGGTGTGCCACTCCGGACCGCCCGGTCACGCTCAACCTACCGTCCACTGTGGAGGTTGACACACCCAACGTGTACGCGGACCAGATCGAGTGGATGCACCGGAACCTCGACAATCGTGGCTCAATCATTCTCTCGGTCCATCCCCACAACGACCGTGGCACGGCGGTCGCCTCGGCAGAACTGGCGATGATGGCCGGCGCCGATCGAGTCGAGGGAACGCTGTTTGGCAATGGCGAGAGGACAGGCAACGTCTGTCTGGTGACCCTGGCACTCAACCTTCTTACGCGGGGAATCGATCCGCAATTAGACTTCTCCGACATCGATGGCATTCGCCGGGTCGTCGAATGGTGCACTCAGATGCCCGTTCACGATCGCCATCCCTACAGTGGCAATCTCGTGTACACGGCCTTCTCAGGAACACACCAGGATGCGATCAAGAAGGGCTTCGACGCGCTGGAGCAGGCTGCGCTCAAGGCCGGGACAGCCCCGGGAGAACAGCCCTGGCGCGTGCCCTACCTCCCGATCGACCCCCAGGATCTGGGGCGGTCCTACGAGGCAGTCGTGCGGATCAACAGTCAGTCGGGCAAAGGCGGCATCGCCTACGTCCTCAAGACCGTTTTCCGCTTGGAGTTGCCGCGCCCCCTGCAAGCGGAACTGTCGGAGGCGGTGCAGAAAATCAGCGACGCTCGAGGGCAGGAGGTTGGCCCCAAGCTGCTGTGGGAGGTGTTCGCCGAGGAGTATCTGAAAACGGACGACTACCTCCGGGTTACGGACCATTCTGGTCACCCTGATGATGGCGATGACAGGGTCTGTGTCCACGTCCTGTACACCGTCGACGGTCGGGAAATCCACGGAGAAGGCGCCGGCATCGACCAGTTGTCCGCGTTCAAGGTGGCTATGGCTCAATGCGGCATCCAGATTGAGACGGCCGATGTTATCACTCAGGCCGCCCGCGCCGAGGAGTGCGGCGAGATCGCGGCCTACAGCAGGGTGGTAACCGAACGCGGCGCCACGTGGGGTGCCGGCCTAGCGGATAACATCGGCGACGCGGTGCTGCGTGCGTTGACCTCGTCGGTAAATCGCGCTTTGAGGGGTTCAAGAACTTTTTGATGCCCAGATAGCCCCGTGCGACTCGATTGCACTGACCGGCTACCGCCCGCATGAACGCCCCATCTGCTCTTGGAGAGAAGGAATGGACGGAAGCAGCCGAATTATTGCCCTGCTCCGGAACATGGGTGTGACCTGCTATGCCGGTGTCACAGGCGGCAATATTCTGCGTTTCACCACCCAGCTCGAACCCTTCCGTTCGGCGGCCGGTGCTGACGACTGTCGGCCCGACGCTGATGACAAACGCCCCTTCTTGCTGACACTGAACGAGTTCGTCGCCGGCTTCGTCCCCGTTGGCCACTATCTAGCGACGGGCCGTATCGCTGCCGCAGTCGCCACGGCAGGAGGCGCTACGAAGCTGGCCTCGTGCGGAATCAGCGATGCGAAGATGCACAATATCCCCGCCGTATATCTGGTCGGCCTCAATGCCGGCACGTCTGCGGGCTTGGCCCCCCTCCAAGATGTGACGCCCGAAGGCATGAACATTGTCGCACAACTGAGGGCCGAGATTGGGGACGGGTGCCTTCTGATCGAAGACATCCACGACATCGATACGCAACTCGAGAAGGCGAGGCGGTTGCTCAGCGATTCGCGTCCGGTCGTTCTCGCTGTGGCCCCGGAAGCCCTAAACTCTGCGATGCCCACCTGCGACATTCCGGAAAGCGAATTGGATTCCCTGGGGCCGCAGGTGGACGCGTCAGCGTTGGAACGGCACCTGCGGTCGTTGGTACGGGGGCGCAGGGTGGTTCTCTTCGTGGGGGAAGAGGTAGCCCGTTGCCCAGGAGTAGCAAGCCTGACGAAGCGGCTAGCTCACACGTTCGGCGCACCCACCGTGTGGTCGCAGAGCGCGGCGAGCGCGGTATCCGCCGACAGTCCCTTCGCCTATGGCTGCATCGGCTTCGGCGGCAACGACCGGGCGAACGAGCTATGGCAGAGCCTGACATCCGATGACGTGGTCATTGCTCTGGGCCTCGATCCCGGTGAGTACGTGCTGGGCATGGAGCGGATCAAAGCCGGAACCGTGGTGCACATTACCGCCTGGCAAAACCCGTACGGTAGCCGCAACGGCGGGTTCGCGCACCGATGCGCCGGGGAATACCGGCTGGTGAGGGGCGACATCGGCCAGGTCCTTGCCGCCGTGCTACCGCTCCTCGAGCAGGGGCCCGTGGACAGCATCCGCCAACCCTACGCCCCGACCAATCTCAACGACCCCACACCGCCCTATACCCCGGCACCAGGATCGGTGGACTTTGCCGAACTGCTCCTCAGGCTGCATCGACAATGGAGGCCCGGGACACTTGTGTTCGATGACGTGTGCCTGGCCTACAAGGACCGACAGTTCGTCACTCAGCGACCCAGCGGGGCCGTTCAAGTCTTCAGTGCGCACCAAGCGTCGACGATGGGCAGCGCCTTCGGACACGCCGTTGGGGCCAAAATCGCCTCGCCACACACCGACGTGTTCTGCTTCACCGGCGACGGCTGCTTCCGTCTCTACGGGGGCGCTTTGGCCGATGTGGCTGATCTCGGGATAGTCGTGTTCGTCATCGACAACGGCGGTTACGGCATTATCCAACAGGGATACGACAAGATCGCTCCCGAAGTGGGACGCGATCGCTTTCACAGTGTGCTCCCGCCTCTCGACTTCGTCGCGGCAGCCATTGCCTACAGGTGGAAGGCATGGCGGCTGGAACCGGATTTGTCCAACCTCGATGAAGTCCTCGCCGATTGTCGCACCCCCAACGGGCGCTCGGTGCTGGTTTCTGTGCCCGTGGACACCGACCAGACCCTGGGTCACAACCCTCGTGTGCGGCATCTGGGAGCGCGAGACGAAACTTCTCCGCCGAACGCAACGTCGGAGCGCGGGACGGAAGCATCCAGAAACGACACGGGCCCATAGCCTTGCCCCTCGTCGCGCCACCACGGGAACCAGCGGGCCCCCACTGTAGCAGCGAAACAGCCGCCCATATCCGCACTGGGCTAAACAGACGCTCAAAATCGATCACTCCAAAGTAGTTGGAAGCAGGAAGGGCGAGGGATGACGACGAGAAGGATGCTGATCACCGGCGCGTCAAAGGGAATCGGGTACTCCCTGGCGGAGCGGCTGGCGGGCCTCGGCCATGTGCCGGTCGGCCTGGCACGGTCCGCACCCGCAGAGTTTCCCGGGGAGTTCTACGAGGTGAACCTGGCCGACCGCAGGGCGACGGACGTCGCGCTGGAGAAGGTGCTCTCCGGCGGTCCCGTCGACGCCGTCGTCAACAACGTCGGGAACGGTCGTACGGGCATGATCGGCGCGGTGGACCTCGACGACTTGGCCGAGGTCTACGACCTGCACGTCAGGGCCGCGGTTCAAGTGACGCAGGCGGCATTGCCGTCGATGCGGGCGCGAGGGTGGGGCCGGATCGTCAACGTCACCAGCGTGGTGACGGTGGGCCTACAGGACCGCACGGCGTACGGGGCGGCGAAGGCCGCCCTGGAGTTCTTCTCCCGGGCCTGGGCGAACGAACTCGGCCCGGCGGGGATCACCGTCAACTCGGTCGCTCCCGGGCCGACGGAGACCAAGCTGTTCTGGCAGTACAACCCCGAAGGCTCGGAAAGCGTCGCCCGGTACCGCGCCGCGTCGCGGGTGGGCCGGTTCGGCCGCCCGGAGGAGATCGCCGCCGCGATCGCGTTCCTGCTGTCGGACGAGGCCGGCTACATCACCGGCCAGACGCTGCGCGTTGACGGCGGGGGCAGCCTCGGCGGAGCGTGAAGTGGCCGATGTCCGCCGACGCGATGAGCCGAATATTTCGATCGGGCCGAACGCCTCCTCGTAAATCCCCGGACGCAATGAGCCATTCCGCGTAAGAGCCCGCGCAAATAGGTCAGACGCGCTGCCCCAGATACGAGGCGGGCACGGACAACCATGATCATGAAGCTGCTTACGCCTAGCTTACGGCTCGTGATCGCCAGGAGTGTCCGTGCCCGTTGTTCCATCATGGCTGATGACCCGTTGTGGGACCGTACGAGTCGATCGCGGACCGCCCGGCCGGTTGGTGCTGCATCTGCTGGTCTCCCGCTGGCGACGCCTGGGGCTGGTGGCCCCGGGGCCCGGTGCCGGGCTCCCGGTCGCAGCAGCATCACCGCCGGCTGCGGAGTTACGCCCGTCAGGCCATTCGCTCCGGTCTCAGTCTCGGGGAGTCCAACCCGGGTGGCGGCCCATCCGGGCGAGGATCCGGTCGAGCGGGGTGGCGTCCGGCGGAGCGTCCACCGGCGCGCCGAAGGCGCCCATCTTCTGGCCCGTGTCGCCCATCGCGTCCATGAAGCCGTGCAGCGTGTCCGTCGCGGCCGGCTCGGCGTCGTACGGCTGGCCGGTGGCCCGGGCCAGGTCCCATCCGTGCACGGTGAGGTCCGCCAGCGCCATCGCGCCGACGGTCTGCTGCGGCAGCCCCATGCCGGGCGACACGCCCTCCTCGGCGGCCGGGTCCGCCCACGCCTCGACGAGCCGTTCGGTCTCGGCGGCGAACCGCTCCCGCCAGCCGTCGGTCAGGTAGTCCGGCTTCTCCGACCAGTCCACCGCCTGCCGCGCGGCCAGCGACTGGAAGTTGACCACCACCTGGTAGAGGTGGTTGAGCAGTTCCCGGACGGTGTACTCCACGCAGGGGGTGGGCAGGTCGAGCTGGTCGTCGGTGATCGCGCGGACCACCGCGACGGTACGCGGCGCGGCGGCCGCCAGCAGATCGCTAGTCTTCGTGGCCATAAGGGCAGCGTAAACGGGTGGTCTTGAAGAAATGCGACACGAACCGCGCGCGGACAGCCGGGGCATCCTCGACCCCGGCCGGCTGCGGCGCGAGGTCCGCTTCCGGCGGTGGCTGCCCGCCGTCGCGCTGCGGCCGTACGTCGAGCACTACTGGCTGATCGACTGGGAGCTGGCCGAGCCCTTCGAGCAGCGGGTGTTGCCGCACCCGGCCGTCAACCTGGTGTTCCAGCGAGTCGGCGCCGGCCCGCAAACCGCCGAGGTGGCCGGGGTCGGGCGGGAGCTGTTCCGGGTCACCCTGGCCGGCACCGGCCGGGTCAGCGGGGTGCAGTTCCGCCCGGGCGCGTTCCGGCCGTTCTGGCGGCGGCCCGTCGCCGAGCTGACCGGCCGGCGCCGCCCGGTGCCCGCCGGCCTCGTCGCGGGCCGGCAGGCCTGCGCGGGTACGGACGACGAGCGCCGCGCCACCCTGGACGCGCTGCTGCTCGCCTGGGACCCGCGGCCCGACCCGGCCGCGACGGAGGCGACGGCGCTGGCCGAGGAGATCCGCGTCGACCGGGGGCTGCTGCGGGTCGCCGACCTGGCCCGCCGGCACGATCTTTCGGTACGCCGGCTGCAACGCCTCTTCCTCGACCACGTGGGCGTCGGGCCGAAGTGGGTGATCCGGCGGTACCGGGTGCAGGAGGCGATCGAGCAGGCCGCCGGCGGGCCGGTCGACTGGGCGCGGCTCGCCGCCGACCTGGGTTACGCCGACCAGGCCCACCTGGTCCGCGAGTTCACCGCAGCGACCGGGGTCTCCCCGGCCGCGTACGCGCGCTCGGTCAGCGGTCGAACTGGTTGACGAAGGCCCGCCAGGCCGCCGGCCGGAAGGCCAGCACCGGCCCGCCGCGGTCCTTCGAGTCGCGTACGGCCACCACGCCCGGCAGGTTGCCGGCCACCTCGACGCAGTTGCCGCCCGTACCGTTGCTCCGGCTGCTGGTGCGCCACCGGGCATCCGTCAGGTCCACGCCGCCCGCGCTCACGCCGGTCAGGTCCACGTCTCCGCCTCCGTCATCCGCGTGATCAGCTCGATCGACTGCTGGTGGGGCAGCGCCTCACCACGGATCGACTCCCAGACGGCGACGATCCGGCGCAGATCCTCGGGGCGGTCCGTCACCTTCCCGCCGAGCTGATCCTCGACATAGACGATATCCTCCCCGACCGGGGGCGTGGCGATCACGAACGGGCCTTCGAGCCCGGCGTAGGCGCCCACGGCGAGCGGCACCACGTGGATGCGCACCCGGGGCAGCGACTCCCCGACCTTGGCCAGGTGCCGCGCCTGCTCCCGCATGGTCTCCGGGCTGCCGACCGTGCGGCGCAGCACCGACTCGTCGAGCACCACGGTCAGTGTCGGCGCGTGCTCCCGGGTCAGCATCTCCTGCCGCTCCAGCCGGGCGGCCACCTGCCGCTCGACCTCCTCGGCCGAGAGCAGTCCGCTTCCAGAAAGGACCGCGCGGGCGTACGCCTCGGTCTGGAGCAGGCCCGGGACGTAGAGCGGCTCGTACCCGCGCAGCGCGACCGCCTCCTCCTCGATCCCGGCGTACTCGCGGAAGTACGGCACCACCGACTCGCGGCTGATCCGGCGCTGGATGCGGGCGAGGCGGCCCTCCGTGCCGAGCACGGTGTCGCAGCGGCGGGCGAAGTCGGCGCTCGGCCGGCGGTCCCCCTGCTCGATCTTGGCGACCAGCGCCGCCGAGTAGCTGACCGCCTCGGCCAGGGCCGCCTGGGACAGCCCGGCGACCGCCCGGGCCAGCCGCAACTCCTCGGCGAAGTGTTCGAGCATGGGCGACAGTTCCACGGACAGCCTCCGTACCGGTCGGACGTGCGGGGATGGCGGCCTCGGCGCGTCGGCCGTGCACGCGGTGGCCACGCCCACGGTAACCGTCCAATCAGCACGGTGTGAACCAGCGGGCCCGCGTGTCAGAAGAGGCTTTTACCTGCTTACCGGCGGCGGACGGCGACGACCGCGACATCGTCGTGGATCTCCGTCGGGGCCAGCTCGACCACCAGCCGCTGGCAGTACGCGTCCAGGTCGTCGTCCACCCGCCGCGCGCAGCGGGCCAGCGCGGCCAGCCCGTCGTCGATGGTCGCGTCGCGGCGCTCGATCAACCCGTCGGTGTAGAACACCAGCGTCGCCCCCGCCGGCAGGACGAACTCCAGGTCGGCGGGGCGCTCCGCCCGGACGCCGAGCAGCGGGGCGGTGTGCTGGACGTACTCCACCTCGCCGTCCCGGGTCAGCAGCGGCGGCAGGTGCCCGGCGCTGGCCAGTCGGATCCGGCCGGTGCCGGGGTGCAGCAGCAGCACGCAGACCGTCGCCAGCTCGCCCGGGAGCAGGGCCCGCATCAGCTCGTCGACCCGATTCAGGATCGCCCCGGGCTGGTGCCCCTCGATCGCGTACGCCCGCACGGCGTGCCGCAGCTCGGCCATCACCGTCGCGGCGTGCAGCGAATGGCCGGCCACGTCGCCGATCGCCACCAGCAGCTCGTCGCCGAGCATCACCAGCTCGTAGAAGTCCCCGCCGACCTCGGTCTGGGCGCTCGCCGGCTCGTACCGGACGGCAAGGTCCAGCCCGGCCACCTGCGGCAGCCGGCGGGGCAGCAGGCTGCGTTGCAGGGTCACCGCGATCCGGTGCTCCTCGTGCAGCGACCGTTGCGCCTCCACCGCCGCGGCCACGGCCTGGGCGAGCTGGCGCACCACCGGCGCCTCCTCGACCAGCGCCCGGGGCGGCACCGCCACGTAGATCGGGGGACGGTCGGCGCGCGGCCGGGCGACGCCGACCGCCAGCTCCTTCTCCCCCTCCCAGTCGTGCATCGGCCACTCGGCCGGGTCCACCCCCTCGCGCAGGGTCGACCCGATCGGCACGTCGTCCTCCTCCAACGGCCAGGGACGCAGCACCGGGACCGCACCCGGGCCGCTGGTCGTCGCGGCCAGGGACATGCCGTCGATCGTCTCGGCCAACACCACGGCCGGCGTGCCGAACATGTCGGCGGCGCCGGTCGCCGCGGCGGTCATCAGCTGCGGGAAGCTCGGCGCCGAGTTGACCGCCAGGGTGGTCCGGGCAAGTTTGGTGAGCCGGTCGGCGAGCAGCTCGGCCCGCTGCCGAGCCTGGTAGTAGCGCAGCACCGCCCCGACGGTGGCGATTAGTTCCTCCGGCTCGATCGGCTCGGCCAGGTACGCGTCCGCGCCCCGGGTCAGCCCCTGGGTGCGGTCCGCCGCGTCGACGGCGTGCGCGGAGACGTGGATCACCGGGGTCGCGGGGTGGTCCGTCTTGATCCGCTCGCAGACCTCGTACCCGCTCAGGTCGGGCAGCCGTACGTCGAGCACGACCAGGTCGATCGGGTCCACCCCGATCCGGGCCAGCGCCTCGCCGCCGGTCTCCGCCTCCAGCGTCGCGAACCCCGCCCGGCCGAGCCAGCTCACCAGCAGGTACCGCTTGGCGCTGCTGTCGTCGACCACCAGCACGGTCGCCGCGCGGCCCTCCACCGTCACGCTCCGCCTGTCGGCAGGATCGCCCTGAAGGTGCTGCCCCGGCCCGGCTCGCTGTCCAGCTCAAGGGTGCCGCCGAGCAGGCGTACCACCCGCCGGGCGTACGGCAGGCCCAGGCCCGTGCCACCGGGTCGGCTGCTCCCCGGCACCTGGTAGAACTCCTCGAAGATCCGCTCGTGCTGCTCCGGGTCGATGCCGATACCGGTGTCGGAGACCGACAGTCGCCACCACCCCTCGCGGACCTCCGCCCGCAGCCGGACCTCCCCGCGCTCGGTGAACTTCAGCCCGTTGTGCAGCAGGTTGCGCAGCACCTGGGCGAGCAGCACCTCGTCGGAACGGAGCGTCCCCGGCGCCGGCGGCTCCTCGACGACCAGTTCCACGCCCGGCTTGGCCAGCGCCCGCAACGTGCCGCGGAGCTGGCCGAACACGGCCCGCAGGTCCACCTCGGCCCAGTCTGGCTCAAGCCGCCCGGACTCGGCCTTGGTCAGGTCGAGCAGCTCGTTGACCAGGCTGAGCAGGTCGGTGGCCGAGGATCGGACGAGCCCGACCTGGCGGGTCTGCTCGGCCGTGAGCGGATCGGACGCGGAGTCGGCCAGCAGCCGGGTCAGCCCGATGATCGCGGTCACCGGGGCGCGCAGCTCGTGGCTGACGTTGGCCAGGAACCGGCTCTTCGCCTCGCTGGCCGACCGGAGCTGGGCGGACTTCTCGTCCAGCTCCGCGTAGAGGGCCACCACGCCCCGGTTGGTCTCCTCCAGCTCCTCGGTGAGCTGGTTGTAGAGGGCCAGCACGCCCCGGTTGGTCTCCTGGAGTTCCTCGTTGAGCACGGCCAACTCGTCCCGCTGGCTGCGCACCTCGTCGAGGGCGGCGACGAGCTGCTGGTTCTGGAGGGCCAGCTCGTCCAGGGCGCTGCCCGGGGCGGTCCTGCCGAGCTGGGCACGCAGCTCGGCGAGTCGCTCCGGGGTCAGCGCCGACGCGCTGGGCGGGACACGGCGGGACATCCTCACGACCGTATCGCCCCTCCGGTCCACGACGCCCAGCATGTCCACCAGTCGCGCCACCGCGCCCGACCGCGGCTCGTACCGGCCGTCGGGCAACGGGCGCAGCGGGGCCAGGTCCACCCGCAGGCTGGGCGGCCCGGGCTGGTGGAGGACGGCAACGAAGGTCACGTCCGCCCCGCCGGCGACGCCCAGCAGGTCCCGGGCCACCTCGCTGAGGGCGGTGGCCAGCCGGACCTGGTCCTGGTGCTCCAGCCCGACCGCTGCGGCGACCTCCCGGCCCCGCTGCCGGACGAGGAAGATGTCGTGCTCGATCCGCAGCGTCATGCGCAGCAGCAGCGGGTCGACGGGGACGGGCGTGGTCATGACGGCGCTCGGGCGACCAGGACGCAGGCGTCGTCGCGGCGCAGCCCGGCGTCGCGCAACAGGGTCGCGGCCACCACCAGCGCGCCGCGCCCCGCCAACCCCGGGTAGTCGTCGAGCTGCCAGCGGTCCGACACCCCGTCACTGTGCATCACGAGGGACGCGCCAGGCGGGAACGGGTAGTCGTACGCGCGCACGGTCGGGCGCTGGTGGCCGGCGATCCCGGGCAGGGAGACCAGGCGGCGCCGCCGCTCGCCAACGGCGACGACGGAGGCGGCGATGTTGCCGAGGCCGGCGTACCGGAGCAGCCCGGCGTACACGTCCAGTTCGGCTACCGCGAGCGCGGCGCCCCGGGTGTGCGACATCGAGCGGTGCAGGTGGCGCACCACCTCGTCCGGCGGCGCGGCCGGGGCGGCCCGGAAGGCGGCCTGCGCCGCCTCCGTGGCGAGCGCGGCGAGCGGGCCGTGGCCCAGGCCGTCGCAGACCAGCACCTGGTGCCGTCCCTCGGCCACCCGGACGGCGTACCCGTCGCCGCTGACCGACTCGCCGGTGAGCGGCCGGCTCAGCCCCTCGGCCCAGGACGACGCCGGGTGAGCGCCCCTCGGCCAGACCCGCACGGCGAGGACGGTTCCCCGGCCCGGCGTCGAGTAGCCGTCGAACCAGTCGGTCTGCCGCATGATCGAGCCGAGCCCGATGCCGAGCGTGCCGGCGGTGGAGTGCCCGTCCCGGGAGGAGAGGGTGAGGTCGGCCATGCCCGGCCCGGAGTCGATCGTCACCAGCTCCACGCCGGCCCGGCCGGCCCGGCGCACCGGGCGCAGCAACAGCGTCCCGTCCTCGGCGTACTTGACCAGGTTGCTGGTCAGCTCGGCCGCGACGATGGCCAGGTCGGCGATGCGGGGATCACCGATGTCGAGCTGCCGGCCCAGCCGCTCGGCGGCCCGTCGTACGGCGCTCGCCGCGCTGCCGCTCTCGACCCGGAACCAGAGCCCGTGGTCGGACACGGGGTCGGCGGTCATCGCGACCACTTGGTGACGGTGACCCGGGTGCCCCGGCCCGGCTCGGTGTCGATCTCGAACTCGTCGACCAGCCGACGGGCGCCGCTGAGCCCGAGTCCCAGCCCGCCGCCGGTGGTGTAGCCGTCGGTGAGGGCAAGGTCGAGGTCGGCGATGCCGGGGCCGGCGTCGGCGAAGACGATGCGCACCCCGCGCCGCAGCCCGTTGTCCACGGTCGTCACCTCGGCGGTGCCGCCCCCGCCGTAGACCAGGGTGTTGCGGGCCAGCTCGCTGGCGGCGGTGACCAGCTTGGTCTGGTCGACCAGGGAGAGCCGGGCCGCCACCGCCACCGTCCGCACCAGCTGACGGACCCGCACCACGTCCTCGTCACTCTGGATCGCCTGCGCCTGCGGGTGGCCCAGGTCGACTCCGGCGGTCATCTCGTGGCCGTCGTCTCGTCGTCCGGTTCGTCCGCCTCGTCGTCGTGGCCGTACTCGTCGGCCCGCGCCGCCGCGAGCAGCTCCATGCCCCGCTCGACGTTCAGGGCCGTACGGATGCCGTTCAGCGACAGGCCGAGCTCGACCAGCGTGATGGCGACGGCGGGACGCATCCCGACCACGACCGTCTCGGCGTCCAGGACCCTGGAGATCGACGCGATGGTGGACAGCATCCGGCCGACGAACGAGTCGACGATGTCCAGCGCGGTGATGTCGATGATCACGCCGTCGCAGCCGGTGGCGACGATCCGCTCGGCCAGGTCCTCCTGGAGCTGGAGGGCCGTCTGGTCGGACATGTCGACCTGGATCGAGACGAGCAGGATGTCACCGATCTTCAGGACCGGCACGCGCTCCATCAGGACTCCCGCCGCGGCTGGCGGCGGGCGGCGGCGCGGGTGGTCTCCACGCCGTTCAGCCGCAACACGTGCCGCAGCGCGTCGGCGAGGCTGGCCTTGGTCGCGATGTCCCCGAACTCGATGCCGAGCGCCACGATGGTCTGGGCGATCTGCGGCCGGATGCCGGAGATGATGCAGTCGGCGCCCATCAGCCGGGCCGCCACCACCGTCTTCAGGATGTGCTGGGCCACCTGGGTGTCCACCGCCGGCACGCCGGTGATGTCGATGATCGCGTACGGCGAGCTGGTGTCGACCAGGGTCTGGAGCAGCCGCTCCATCACGACCTGGGCGCGGGCCGAGTCGAGCGTGCCGACCAGCGGGACGGCCACCACCCCCTCCCAGATCTTGACGACCGGGGTGGAGAGTTCGAGCAGCTGCTCGGCCTGGTCGGCGATCAGGCCCTCCCGGGCCCGCACGTAGCTCTCGAAGGTGAACAGGCCCATCTGGTCGATGAGCGAGGAGAAGGCCACGTAGTCGCGGAGGGTGTCACGGTTCGTCCCGACCTCCAGCAGCTCGCGGAGGACGTCCTTGAGGGCGTACACGCTGACGGCCGTCTCCGTGGCGCTGAACCCCTGCCGGGCCCGGCCCCGGGACAGCTCGGCCAGCACCGCGCGCAGCTCCCCGCCGGACTCCGCGTCCAGGTCGAACGCGCCGCTCTCGCCGGTGTCGACCATGCTCCGGTGCAGCTCCTGCACCTGGCGGCGCAGCTCCCCCTGGCTCAGCCGGCCGCGCAGGGACGCGGCGACGAGCTCCGTCCAGCGCTGCGTGATCCGCTCGGCGTGCTCGTTGAGCAGCCTGGTGAGCCGGCTACTTTCCTCCGTGCTCAACGCCACGGCAAACCTCCTCGGACCTGGATCGGCCGGACTCTACCACCGGGTAGCGGCCAACTACTTGTCATGCGGCAACGGCATGGCGTCGAGCACCGGTACCGCGCCCGTTCTGCGGCACACCCCCGTTGTGGGATACGGTTCCTCCGAATAACAGGAGGTCCGAATGTCCCTGACGGTGCACACGGAACAGCGCGGCGACGTGGTCGTCGTGTCGGTCGCGGGCGAGCTCGACATGGCGACGGCACCGCAGCTACAGGACCAGATCACGGATCTGCTCGACAAGGGTCGCAGCCGCCTCGTCTTCGACCTGTCGGACGTCTCGTTCTGCGACTCGACCGGGCTGTCCGTGTTCGTGCGGGCCAAGAACAGCTGCGACGAGGCCGGCGGCGTCGTCCGGCTGGCCGCCCCGCAGCGCGGCGTGCTGCGCATCCTCGAGGTCAGCGGGCTGGTCGAGGTGCTGCAGACGTACCCGACGGTCGAGCAGGCCGTCGCGGGCGACCCCACGCCGGCCTCCTCCTGACCCACGCTCAGCGCTCGTCCTCGACGAACCGGGGACGGGCGATCACCAGCCCCGCCGCCGTCTGCACGGCGAGGGCGGCGAGCAGGAACCCGATCGGCGCCGTCCAGCCGCCGGTGGCCTCGTAGAGGACGCCGACGAGCAGCGGGCCGAGCGCCGCGATCAGATACCCGGTGCTCTGCGCGAAGGCGGACAGCGCCACCGTCCCCTCCGCCGTCCGGGCCCGCAGCCCGATGGTGGTGAGGACCAGCGGGAACGCACCCTGACCGAGGGCGAGCAGGGCGACCCAGAGCAGCGCCGCGTCGTGCGGCGCGAGCGCCAGCCCGAGGTAGGACACCGTGGAGGCGGCGGTCAGCCCGAGCACGAGCGGGCTCAGCGTGCGCAGCCGGCCGGCGAGCGCCGGCATCAGCAGCGCCACCGGCACGCCGAGGGCCGTCACCCCGGCGAGGAGCAGCCCCGCCGTCTGCGGCTGGAAGCCGGCGTCCCGGAAGAGCTGCGCCAGCCAGCCCATGATCGCGTACCCGCTCAGCGACTGCGCGCCGAAGTAGACCGCCATCGCCCAGCCGAGCCGGGTCCGTCCCGGCCGGATCCGGGCCGGCGCGGCGGCGGCCTCCGTCCGGGCCCGGCTACGCCGCGCGGCGCGGGCCCGCAGCGCCAGCGGCACCCACGGCAGTACGGCCAGCGCGGCCAGCCCGGCCCAGACCCCGAGCCCGGCCCGCCACGAGCCGAACGCGTGCGCCACCGGCACCGCCGACGCGGCGGCCACCGCCGTCCCCAGGGTCAGGGCCATCGTGTACGCCCCGGTGACCAGCCCGGTGCGGTGCGGGAAGTACTGCTTGACCAGCATCGGCAGCAGGATGTTCGCCACCGCGATGCCGGCCAGCGCGAGCGCGCTGGTGATCAGGAAGACCGCCGCCGAGTCGGTGGCCACCCGCAGCGCCTGCCCGGCGGCCAGTGCCAGCATGGCGACCACCAGCACCCGGGCCGGGGCGAACCGGCGGACCAGCCACGGGGTGAGCGCGCCCAGGCCGGCGAACGCGATCGTCGGCAGGGTGGTGACGAACCCGGCCACCGTCCCCGACAGCGCCAGCCCGGTACGCACCTCGTCGAGCAGGGCGCCGAGGCTGGTGACGGCCGCGCGCAGGTTCAGCGCGACCAGCAGCATGCCGACGAGCACGAGCAGGCCACCCCGGACGGGCGCGGCTGCCGGCGTCGCCCCCGCCACCGGGGCGGGGGTGGCCTCGGGGCCGGGCCGGGGGTCACGTCGGCGGTGGGCACGGGACGGTCGGTGGCGGTGGCGGGGTCGACGAAGGCTGTCGGTGGCGGGGTCATGACCTCGAACCTACAATCATGGGATGAATTTTGGTCAGGAGATGTAACCAGTGACACCGTCCGTGGATTCCGTGGGTTCCGCCCCCGTGCCGCCCCGCGGCCACCGGGTCCGGCAGACCATCGAGCAGCTCCGGGCCCGCATCCTCGGCGGCGAGTGGCCGGTCGGCGGGCGCATCCCGACCGAGCCGCAGCTCGTCGCCGCGCTCGGCGTCGGGCGCAACACCGTCCGGGAGGCGGTGCGCGCCCTGGTGCACGCCGGGGTGCTGGAGTGCCGTCAGGGCTCCGGGACGTACGTGGTGTCGACCGACGAGCTGGCCCCCGTGGTGGCCCGCCGGCTCATCGACGACCGGATGGCCGAGGTGATCGAGGTCCGCCGGGCGTTCGAGGTGGAGGCGGCCCGGCTGGCGGCGCTGCGGCGTACGCCCGAGGACCTGGCGGCGCTCGACGCCGCGCTCGATGCCCGGGAGGCCGCCTGGCGCGCCGGCCGGGTCGACGAGTTCGTCGAGGTCGACGCGGCGCTGCACACGGCCGTGGTGGCCGCCGCGCACAACGGCATGCTCGCCGAGCTGTACGCCTCGGTCGGCGCGGCGCTGCGCAGCACGGTCGCGCACGCGATGGGCGACGCGCTGGAACCCGAGCGGTACGTCGACCACGACCGGCTGATCGCCGCGATCCGCGCCGGCGACCCGGCCGGGGCGGCCCGGGAGGCCGGTGCTTTCCTGGAGCCGGCCTCCCGGGCATAGGTTGCTCGGGACGGTAAACCGGACAGCACGGGAGTACGGATGCTCAAGGGCTTCAAGGACTTCATCATGCGCGGGAACGTCGTCGACCTCGCGGTCGGCGTCGTCATCGGCGCCGCGTTCACGGGGGTGGTCACGGCGTTCACAAATTCGTTCCTGCAGCCAGTGATCAAGCTGGTTGGCGCCACCCCTGCGGGCCCCGGAGCACGCGTCAAGCTGAGCACGGGCAACTATCTCGAATGGGGGCAGTTCCTCAATGCGCTGGTGACCTTCCTGCTCACCGCCGCGGTGCTCTATTTCCTGGTGGTCTTCCCGATGAACAAGCTGGCCGAGCGGCGGCAGCGGGGCGAGGAGCCGCCGCCGAAGGCGCCGAGCGAGGAGGTCAAGCTGCTGACCGAGATCCGGGACGCCCTGGTCGCCGCCGGTCACGCCACCCCCGGCCAGCAGCGCGGCGCGCTGGACGACGTGCTCGGCCGCCGTGCGGAGCCGCCCGCCCCGCGCTGACGCGCCCCGGCACAGTGGCCCCTGTGGGATTCCCGCGGGGGCCGCTCCGCGTCGTACACCTGTTCGATAGAGTCCGGGCATGGAGCAGCGCAGGCACTGGTGGAACGGCAGGTGGGGGCGGCTGGCCCGGCGGGACGTCTTCCTCCGGGTGGACGCCGACCGGTGGCACGTCGAGCAGCGGGCCGGCGGCGCCGAGGGGGTCTCCCGCTTCTACGAGTACGACAGCGTGGAGGAGGCGGAGGAGACCGTGCGCGCGCTGCTCGCCGGAACGGACGGCTGGCGAGAGCTGTCCCCCCGTCCGCCGGGCGCATGGACCCCGACGCCGGATGGGCCCGCCTGACCGACCGGCGGCAAGCGGCTTCGGCTCGACGAGGTGACGCAGGCCTGGCCGGCGAGCGCTCAGGTGGGCGGCGGGGTCGGAAACGGCACGTGGATGAACAGCGCGGGCGGCCCGAACGCGGCGACGGTCAAGACTCCAACCGTTGGACCCGGCGGAAGTCTGGACGACGCGTTCGGCCGCACGGAGTCGCCGACCCGGCCGGCCCAGCCCCAGCCCCAGCCCGCGGACCGCCCTGCCGCTTAGAACAAGCACCAGGGGCGCACTGTCCACATGCGACCATACACCAGCACCACGCAACCGAAGGTACCGGCGCCACCACTTGCCGTGACGTCGATCGATCACTATTATCGGTTCTCGCCAAGACGGGGATGGCGCCCATTGGATCGTGCAATGGTGTGGCTCCCCACCAGCGCCGATCCATGGAGGTTAGGGAGCAACCCTCAGCACCCGATGCGATCCCGTCGCCTTGGAAAGCGAGCAGCGCAGGCAGCTACGCTCGGCCTGCTTGCCGCTGGCACCGCCGGTGTGATGGTAACGAGTCCCGCCTTCGCCGCCGGCACGTCAAGCCCGGTTTTCAACTGCTACACGCAGTGGTGGAACACGGCTTGGGCGCAGAAGTGTGACTCGCCCGGCGCAAAGTACGCCGGAACGTACGTGTCCGGTGTGGCATGCTCGGCGCAGGCGGACAAGAGCATGAGCATTGGTCGGGTCCAGGGCAGCACCGCCACCGTCAGCGGCACCGACTGCACGTTCGGCGCCAGTAACGGCTGGATCACCTACGTGTAGTAACTGCTGGTGATGCGTGAAGGAGTGTGGCTCGTCAGCCACACTCCTTCATTCGCGTGTCACCTGAAACGAGAGAGTCGTTTGCATGAGCGTAGTACTCGACGCACTTTCCCAGGGCTATGAAACGTCGACTGTCATCGACAACCTGAGCGCCGCACTGCAACCAGGGATCACTGCCCTCCTAGGCCCGAACGGGGCAGGTAAGACCACGTTGCTCCGCACACTCGCGACCGTCATGCCACCGCGGAACGGCCGGATATACATCGACGGCATCCAGGTCTCGGGGGAGAAGTCCGCTCGGTTCGTTCGCAACCGGATCGGCTATTTGCCACAAGAGTTCGGCTTCGACCCGAAGATGACAGTCACCGACTTCGTGACCTATGCGGCCTGGATGCGAGGGCTCCCAGCCAAGCGGTGGCGACGGTCGGTCGGCGAGGCGCTGGAGATGGTCGACCTCACCGACCGCAGGCGGTCGAAGATGGGCAGCCTCTCCGGCGGCATGCGCAGACGTGCCGGTATTGCCTGGGCGGTTGTCGGGCAGCCCCGGCTTGTGCTGCTGGACGAGCCAACGGTCGGGCTGGACCCGCGGCAGCGGCTGCAGTTCCGAAAAATCATTTCGGGGCTCGGCGAGACGGTCGTGGTGCTGAGCACGCACCTCATCGATGATGTCGGAGCGGTCTGCGACCGGGTGATCGTGATGCACGGTGGGGCCGCCCGCTTTGACGGTACAGTCGCGGAACTTGAATTGCTGGGCCGCGACGACCTCCCAGGGCACTCGAGACTAGAGCGGGCATACATGCACCTACTTCCCGAGGGGGAGCAGCAGTTGTGAGCGGGTTCTGGCTGCACGTGCGGAACTCCCCGATCCGCTGGGCCTTCCCCGTACTCGTCGTACTCGACCTGGCGGTGTTGTTCCTGCGTGATCGCCACTGGATCGGCGTCTGGCCGGAGACCGGCGCAGCCGGGCAGGTACCCGCGTACCTGTTGGGGGTGTTTGGAGCCGGCGCGGCCGCATGGTCGGCGAGCGCGCCCAGGCGGCAGAGGGTCGAGGAGCAACTGAGGGCAGCGCGCGTCCATCCGGCACGCGTTGAGGCCCACCGGCTCACCGCGGCCCTCGCCGTGCTGCTGGTTCCTTACCTGATCGGCCAAGTGGTGGCCTTCGCGGTGACCGCTCGCACCTTTCCGCCCGGCGTTCATCTCTGGCTGGGCTACGTTCTGCTCGGTTTGTTCGCAATCCTGTTGGCGGTCGCTCTCGGCTGGGCGTGCGGCCGGCTGCTCGGCCCCGTCTTCTCTGCTTTCGCGGCGGCGATGGGCTTCCTGTTTCTGACGGTGTTACTGGACCGGGTGGGATTCGTCGTGGTGTCTGGCCGGCCGGAGGTAGCGGTCGCTCCGGTGCCGTTGGCCCTCCGCCTGGGCCTCGTTGTGGCCCTGCTGCTGGTTACCCTATGGCTGGCCGGTTCGGAGGCGCTGCGGCAGCGTCGACGCAGAGCCGCCGCACTGCTCCCGGTAGCGCTGTCCCTCCTGGTGGTCATGGGCGCTACTGCCGTGGTCGCCGACCGGGAACCGCCGGGTGACCAGGTGCTCTGCCTTGACGGTTCGACGAGGCTGTGTATCTGGCCCGAGCACGAGAAGTATCTTCCGGAGTTGCGGGAGATCAACGCACGCATCGACGATCTCCCTGGCGCCTTCAAGCGTCCACCGCTAATCAGCGAAATCGGACTGGTGAAGAGCAGTTACATCGGACCCGACGGAACGAAACACCTCGACTACGAGGCCGAATCGCCGGTCTTTCACATCTTGGAAGGAAGCCGGTGGTCTTACGCCGGTGACATCGGCAAGGCGATTACCAGCGCGACTTTTGCCTTCCAGGACCTCCGGACGTGCGACTGGATGGAGATCACCGAGCCGGACCAGAGCCAACTTGCAGCCATCGACAAGTGGCTGGAGGCCTATCTGGCTGGCGGAGGGAGCCCCGACTACCACACGAACGCCCCAGAGGCATTGCAGCAGGCGTGGACGAAGGGACGGGCCGTCGCCGCAGATCTCTCTCGCACCGATCAGTTCCGCTGGGCTGAAGAAGAGGTGAATGATCTCCGTGGGCGTTACTGTCGGCCCGGACACTGATGTGCCCGTGGCAACGAGCGGGCTCCGGCTCTTTCTCGCTGTCAGACCGGCTCGGTCAGTCCTGGCCGTCACGGTCCTGCTGGGCGTTCTTGCCGCTGCGTTCGGCTTGGTGCAGACACCGATCCCCACAGCCGTCGAAGAGAGCAAGGCGACAATTCCTCTGTGGCGCATGATCGCCATGGGCGCCGCCGTGCTACCTGTCCTCGCGTTGACCAGCCCGCTCGCCGACCTGGAAGTGGTCGCAACCCAGCGCCTGATGTCGATGCAGCGTCGCTATCTGGCCGGCCTGAGTCTCGGCTGCGCAGCGATCTACCTGGCCATTTGCGCGATCGTGCTGCACCCAGCGGTGCTCGCAATCACTGCTCGTTCCTGGGTCGCCTGGTTCGGGCTTGCTCTGATCGCAGGAGCAATCCTCGGATGGCGACTGGCCTGGACCCTGCCTACGGCAACCGCCGTCGTGTTGTGGTATTGGGGATACGGTGGACACCAGCAGTACCGCTGGTGGGAGTTCAGCGCACGCCCCCACGATGACCTGCCCAGCCTCTTCCTCAGCGCCTCACTTCTCGCGGCGGGCATCGCAGCCTATGCGGCGACCCCGTGGCGCCGTCGCCGCTGGACCTGACGCCTACGGCGAGGCCCGAGCTTCTTTGCCCCGAGCGCCGCCACGCACCACCACCCCCCGATACTCCACCCATAGCGCCACCCGGCAGGCAAAACTCGTCAATGGGCCGGCACTTCCACGGGCTGACGTACGGGCTGAGGCGTTTAGCTTCCACGGGCTGACGTACGGGCTGAGGCGTTTAGCCGGGCGGCGCGTCGGGAACCGCGCCTGGATGAAGCAGCGCGGCATCGATCAGCAGGCGGGCATCTCCCGCGTCACCACGGGAATGCCGGTGGTCGACGTGACCGGCGCCGAGATCGGCACGGTCGACCTCGTCCAGCGGGGCGACCCGAACGCGGTGACCGTGCAGGCGCCGACCGTCGACCCGGGCGGCAGCCTGGACGAGTTGATCGGGGCGACGGCCGTCGAGGAGCCGGACGTCCCGGCCGACCTGGCGGCCCGCCTGCTGCGTACGGGCTACCTGAAGGTCTCCACCGACCTCGCCCCGACGGGCGCCGTGTACGTGCTCGCGGACCAGATCACCGCCGTCACCGACGGCCGGGTACGCCTCGACGTCCCCGCCGCGAGCCTGCCCCGCGAGGAGTGAGCCACCACGACGCCGAGGCCCCGGCGGTCGGCGCGGCGTTGATCGACTCCAGATCGCCGTCATCGCGGTGTCCGGGCGGTCCGGACACCGCCATGTCGCCGACATGGCGCGCCGGGTTCGCGCGGCGGCGGAAGAGCAGCAGCACGACCCAGCCGGCGACCAGTCCCCAGAACGCGCCACCGACGCCGAACAGGCTCACCCCGGAGGCGGTGACCACGAAGGTCACCACGGCGGCCTCCCGGGCGTCCGGGTCGGCGACCGCCGAGGCCACCGTCCCGGCCAGCGCGGCGAGCAGCGCGAGCCCGGCCACCGCCTCGATGAGCACGGGCGGGGACAGCAGCACCAGCGTCGTGGCGACGCCGGCCGTGAGGCCCAGCAGGGCCAGGCCGATGCCGGCGGTGACCGAGGCGACCCAGCGGCGCTCCGGGTCGGGGTGGGCGTCCGGGCCGGCCGCCAGCGCGGCGGTGATCGCGGCGAGGTTGACCGCGTGCCCGCCGACCGGGGCGCCGAGGGCGCTGGCCAGCCCGGTGACCCGCAGCGCCGAGCCGAGCGGCGGACGGTAGCCGTACCCGGCGAGCACCGCCATGCCGGGGACGTTCTGCGCGGCCATGGTGACCAGGAACAGCGGCAGCGCCAGCCCCACGACGGCCGGCACGGTCCACTCGGGCACGGTGAGGGCAACCACCGGCCGCAGGCCGTGCGCGCCGATCCCGCCGGACGCGGTCAGCGCGATGGCGACCGCCGCCACGACGAGCGCGGCGGGCACGGCCCAGCGCCGCGCGAACCGGTGCAGCACCAGCCAGGTGACGACCACGGGCGCGGCCAGCCGCGGCACCTCGACCAGCGCCCGGACCGGGGCGGTGCACAGCGGCAGCAGCACGCCGGCCAGCATCGCGCTGGCGACCGGGCCGGGAATGGCGGCCACCGCCCGGGACAGCGGCGGGAACAGCCCGGCGGCGACGATCAGCGCCCCGCAGACGACGAACGCGCCGACGGCCGCCGGCCAGCCGCCGGGCACCGGGCCGGTGGCCACCAGCAGGGCGGCGCCGGGCGTGGACCAGGCGACGGCCATGGGCAGCCGGTGCCGCAGCCCCAGCCACGCGGCGCAGGCGCCGGACGCGACGCAGACCGTGAGCAGCCCCGAGGCGGCCTGCGCCTCGCTGGCGCCGACGGCCCGCAGCCCGGCCAGCACGACGGTGAACGAGCTGGCGAAGCCGACGAGCGCGGTCACCACCCCGGCGAGCACGGGTTGCAGCAGGCCGCGCACGTCTCCCCCTTCCGACCGTTCCGTTTACGGAACGGCAAGCGTGTAGCACCATAGCTGCGTGGAGCTGCCTGCACCAGCCCGGGGACGGGCCATCGACACCGGCGCCGGCCCGGTCGGCCGCCGCGTACGCGAACTGCGCGAGGAGCGGGGGATCTCCCTGTCCACCCTGGCCCGGCTGGCCGGGGTGGGGAAGGCGACGCTCTCCGGGCTGGAGAACGGCACCCGCAACCCGACCCTGGAGACCCTGTACGCGGTCACCGCCCAGCTCGGGGTGCCGCTGACCGCCGTGCTCGCCGGGCCGGCCACCAGCCCGACCGTGACCGGCGCGGCGGTGAGCGCGACCCTGTTGGAGGTGTTCACCGAGGCGGACGCGACGTACGAGCTGTACCGCATGCGGGTCGCCCCGGGGCCGGGGCAGCTCTCCCCCGCGCACCAGCCCGGGGTCACCGAGCACGTCACGGTCTTCGCCGGGGTGCTCCGCGCCGGGCCGGCGGACGCCCCGCTGACCGCCGGGGTGGGCGGCCACCTGCGCTGGACGTCCGACGTGCCGCACAGCTACGCGGCCGTCGGCGACGAGGAGGTGTCGGCGAGCCTCCTGCTGCGCTACCCGCGCCGGTGAGCCGCCGCCGGCTCAGCCCTGCCGCGCCGGGTGAACCGACCCTGTCTCAGCCCTGCCGGTCAGGGTGAGCCGACCCTGTCTCAGCCCCGCCGGTCAGGGTGAACCGACCCTGTCTCAGCCCTGCCGGTCAGGGTGAACCGACCCTGTCTCAGCCCTGCCGCGCCGGCAGCCGGTGCCGCACCGCCCACAGCGCCGCCTCCGTACGCGACGCCGACCCGGTCTTGCGCAGCAGGTTCGACACGTGCACGGTGACCGTCCGCACCGAGATGCCGAGCGCCCGGGCGGCCTGCTTGTTGGACATCCCCGCGACCAGGCAGCCGAGCACCTCGATCTCCCGGCCGGTCAGCTCGGCGTCGGGCGGGGGCGTGAGCGCCGGCCGGGGCACCGGGACGCGCGGGTGCTCCGGCGGCGGCTGGCGCAGCAGCGCGTCCGGCCCCTGTCCGGCGTGCGCGGCGAGCAGTTCGGTACGGGTTGCCTCCGGTGCGCTGCCAGACCCCGTCCACCAGGCGGCGCGAGGGGCGGCTTCCCGCGTACACCTGGGCCAGCACCTCGGCGACCTCGGCCGGGCCGAGCGGGCCCAGGTGCTGGCGGACGGCGCCGCGTACCCCGCAGAGGCGGGACAGGACGCGGGCCGCGAGGTCCGGCGCGACCGCGTCCACGGCGGGCCGGCTCGCCACCAGCAGCAGCGCCGGCAGGTCCCGCGCGGCGGCCAGCTCGCCGAGCAGGTTGAGGCTGGCCGGGTCCAGGGCGTGCAGGTGCTCCACGACCAGCACCGCGGGGCCGACCCCCACCAGCAGGCGGACCGTGCGCACGGCGAGCCGCAGCAGCGTGCCCGGCGCGTAGCGCTCGCGCGGCGCCGTGGGCTGCTGCGCCAGCCAGGCCAGGGCGTCGGGCGGCAGGTCCAGGCCGCTGGTGTCGCGCCCGCTGAGTACCGCGGCGAGCCAGTCGTACGGGGCGGGGCTGTGCAGCCGGGCAGCGCCGCTGAGCAGCACCGCCGGCCGCGGGCGGAACGCCTCCAGGGCCGCCGCGACCAGCAGGCTCTTGCCGATGCCCGCGGCGCCCGTGAGCACCGCGACGACCGGGCCGCGCCGGCCGTCGGCCGCCAGTGTGGCCCATGCCCGGTCGAGCTCCGCCAGCTCTCCGGCGCGCCCGACCATGGACACCGGCATCATTCTTGCCACCCTACGCACTAGTGCGTAGAGACGGCGGGAGGGTGATCTTGGCAAGCTTGACCCATGACGATGATCCTTCGCGCGGCCATCCTCAACGACGTCGGCCTCGTCCGCAGCAACAACGAGGACTCCGCCCTCGCCGGTGAACGCCTGGTCGCGGTGGCCGACGGCATGGGCGGCCTGCCCGCCGGGGAGCTGGCGAGCGAGATCGTCATCCGCATCCTGGACGAGCTGCACCCGCCGACCGCTCCGGAGGAGGCCGCCAACGCGCTGCGGGCGGTGGTGAGCACCGCCAACCAGCGCATCCGGGCCGCCATCTCCGCCGACCCGGCCCGCGAGGGCATGGGTACGACGCTCACCGCCGGCCTGCTCGCCGGGGACGTCCTCGTCCTCGCCCAGGTCGGCGACTCCCGCTGCTATCTGCTGCGCGACAACCAGCTCACCCAGCTGACCCGGGACGACACGTTCGTCCAGGCGCTCGTCGACCAGGGTGCGCTCTCCCCCGACCAGGCGCGGCACCACCCGCAGCGGTCGCTGGTGACCCGGGCCGTGCAGGGCGCCGACGCGCCGCCGGCGGTGGGCACGATCACCGTCCTGGCCGGCGACCGGCTGCTGCTCTGCAGCGACGGCCTCTCCGACTACGTGGAGGACGCGGCCATCGCCGCCACCCTGACCCTGTACGGCGACCGCCAGCAGTGCGGCGAGCAGCTGGTGAAGCTCGCCCACCAGGCCGGCGCGCCGGACAACGTGACCGTCGTCGTCTCCGACGTCACCGCGCTCTGACGCGCCCGACCCCCGCCACACGAAAACGCCCGCACCCCCGCCGCACGAAGGCGCCCGCGCCATCGCCACACCCGCTGCACGGGCTGGCGGTCACCGTCGGGATGGTGGTCGTCGTGGCGGCGGTGTTCAGCCTCCGGCTGCGCCGCCGCCGGCACCTGCGCCACCTGCCGCTCGGCTGACCGGTCGGGGCCGCCGGCGCAGGCGGGCGGGTCGGCGATTGCGGTTGCGCCGGCCCGGCGGGCGGGTTGATATGGGTGGGTGACCATCCGCCGGGTGACCGACGAGGAACGGCAGGCCACCTCCTTCCCGCTCCAGGCGTACGCCTTCGAGGCGTCCCCGAAGCGGCCCGAACGGGCCGAGGAGTTCCGCCGCTACCTGCCGTACGTGGCGGCCAGCCGAACGCTGGTCGTCGAGGAGGACGGCGAGCCGCTCGCCACGGCCTCGGCCATCCCCATGCGGCAGAACCTGCGCGGTTCCGTGCTGCCGATGGCCGGCATCGCCGGGGTGGCCAGCCATCCCCTGGCCCGCCGGCGCGGGCACGTCCGCGCCCTGCTGCACCGGCTCCTCGACGACATGCGCGACGAGGGGCATCTGCTGAGCGCGCTGTACCCGTTTCGCGCCTCGTTCTACGAGCAGTTCGGCTACGTCGGGCTGCCCAAGTCGCGTGGCGTCGCGTTCTCCCCGGCCGGCCTGGCCCCGCTGCTGCGCGCCGAGCTGCCCGGCGAGCTGGGCTGGGAGCGGATCGGCACGGGGTACGCCGAGCACCGGGCGTTCACCGAGCGCTGCCTGGCCGAGCGGCACGGCTTCGTCCTCTTCCCCGAGACCCGGGCGGTGTCGCTACGCGACGACGACGAGCGGTGGCTGGTCAGCGCCCGGCGCGACGGTACGACGGTCGGCGTGCTGACGTACACGATCGACGACTTCGGCGGCGAGCTGGCCGCCGACGATCTCCTGTGCGCCGACCCGTACGCCCGTGCCCTGCTGTTGCAGTTCCTCGCCCGGCACGTCGACCAGGTGGACCGGGTGCGCCTGCGGGTGCCGGCCGACGAGCTGCCCGAGCTGTGGCTGACCGACCTGGACGTGCACGTCGAGGCCCGCGTCGCCCGGCCCGGCTCGTCGGCGCCGATGGCCCGGCTGCTCTCCCTGGACGCGCTGGCCGGCCTGCCGGCGGGGCCGGGCCGGGCCCGGGTGGAGCTGACCGGGGACCGCTGGCTGGGCGGCAGCCACCTCCTCGACGGCGCGACCGGCCGGCTGGAGCTGGTGGCCGGGACGGCCGGGGGTGACGCGCCGGCGGCCACGCTCACCGCCGCGGGGCTGTCCGCCCTGGCGTACGGGGTGCTGGACCCGGCCGAGGTGGACGTCCGGGGCCTGGGCCGGGTGCCGCCGGACGCCGCCGCGGAGCTCCGCCGCCTCTTCCCCCGTCACCTGCCCTACCTGTACGCGAGCTTCTAGTTACTAGCCGCGGGGCGGTCAGTACGGGTTGCCCTGGCCGGCGGGGCGGGCCCTCAGCAGGCCGGCGGGGCGGCCGGGGAGGTCGGGGGCGGCGGACAGCGGCGGGCTGTCGGTGTGGGCACGGTCGGCCATCCCGGCGAAGAGGTCGCGCAGCGCCTTCACCGCGTCCACCGCGGGCCGCCAGTCCAGCTCGGCCTCTGCCCGCTCGCTGGACATCAGCGGCGCCTCCAGGGCCAGCTTCACCCAGCCGGCGTCTACCGGCTGCAGGCGGGCCAGCCACGTCAGCGCCGCCGCGCCGCGCAGCAGCGGGGCGGTCACCGGCACGGTCCAGCCGTGGAAGTGCCGGGCCACCAGCTCCGGCGTGAGCACCGGGTCGGCCGCGAGGTTGAACGCGCCACGCGCGTCGCCGAGCACCGCCCTGGCGTACGCGTCGGCCACGTCGTCGGCGTGGACCGCCTGCATCCGCAGCCGGCGGTTGGTGGGCACCAGGGGGATGCGGCCGTACCGGAGCAGGCGCACCGGGGCCAGCGGCCCGAGGAAGTACCGGGTGATCTGCGTGCCGGCGGCGCGCTGGAACGTCAGCCCCGGCCGCATCCGCGCCACCCGCAGCCCCGGGTGCTCCCGCTCCACCTCGTCGAGCAGCGCCTCCACCTCCGCCTTGTGCGCGCTGTACGACGAGCCGGGCACCCCCGTCGCCGGCCACCGCTCGCTGACCGGGTGGTCCTTCGGGCCGGCGGCGTACGTGCCCACGGACGACGCGTACACCAGGGCGGGCACCTGGGCGCTCAGCACCGCCTCGACGACCGCCCTGCTGCCGTCGACGTTGGTCCGGCGCAGCGTCCGCTGGTCGTGGCTGGGCTGGATCTGCCAGGCCAGGTGCACCACCGCGTCCGCCCCGGCGAAGACCATCCCGAGCTGCTCGGGGGCGCCGGGCGCCCCGATGTCGCACGAGTGCCACTCCACCGAGTCGTACGGCTCCCCGGCGTCCGGCCCGGGCAGCCGCCGTGCCACCCCGACCAGCTCGACGCCCCGTTCCCGGCGCAGCCGACGCACCAGGGCCGTCCCGACGTTGCCGCTGGCCCCCACCACCACGATCCGCATGCCAGGCCCGGTACCCGCTGGGCCGGAAGCAAACCCCCGCAACGGTCAGGGACGCGGCGAGGTGGGTGCCCAACCCCGCTTCTGCTTCCGGTCCCGGCGGCCCCCGGTGGCGGCCAGGCAGCGCGGGCAGATCCACCCGACCGGGTCCGCCTCGGTGAGCATGTCGGTCGAGGAGTGCTCGAACCGCACGTGCGGAAACCGGCGCAGCCGGGTCCGGCTCAGGGGCAGCCCGCACAGCGTCTGGTTCTGGCCGGGCAGCCAGGCGTGCACCTCGCCCCCGGGCTGGCGTACCCCGTCGGGGCCGGTCTCCTCGCTCGACGCCGCCACGGCCGGGGTGCTGGTCATCCTCATGCCGCCACCGTTCCCCGAGGACGTCCGGCGTATCCCTCCCCGCGCCGTCCCGCACTCCGGGTGAGCCGTGCCGTCCCTCGCCGCCGGCACCCACCGAGGGTTTGAAATCGTGACCACCTTGACAGGTGTACGACGTACACCTACGTTGCGTTCAGGAGGGTGTACGTCGTACACCTAATGGGAGGGGAAGTGAAAGCGATCGTCCAAGACCGATACGGTCCCCCGGAGACGCTCAAGCTCGCGTACGTCGACGCGCCGGCGCCTGCCGCCGACGAGGTCCTCGTGCGGGTCGAGGCCGCCGCGCTCAACGCGTACGACTGGCACGCCATGCGTGGCGATCCACGGATGGCGCGGTTGTCCATGGGCCGGTCAGGGCCCCGCGCACGCATCCGTGGCCGCGACTTCGCCGGCCGGGTCGAGGCCGTTGGCCCCGACGTTCGACGGGTACGCCCCGGCGACGCCGTCTTCGGCGACCTCGGCGACGCCAACAGCGCGTTCGCCGAGTACGTCTGCGCGCCCGCGGCTCTGGTCGCGCCGAAGCCGGCGAACCTGACGCCGCAGCAGGCGGCCGCCCTGCCGCTGGCCGGCGTCACCGCGCTCATGGGACTGTGCGACGTCGGGCAGGTCGAGCCTGGGCACCGCGTCCTCGTCAACGGCGCCTCCGGCGGGGTCGGCACGCTGGCCGTCCAACTGGCCAAGGCGCTCGGCGCGACCGTGACCGCAGTGTGCAGCACCCGCAACATCGACCTGGCCCGCTCCCTCGGCGCCGACCACGTCGTCGACTACACCCGAGACGACTTCACCCACGACGCCGGCCGGCACGACGTCGTACTCGACCTGGTCGGCAACCGCTCACTCACCGCGCTCCGGCGGGCGCTGACCCCGACCGGGACGCTGGTGCTCTCCGGCGGCGGCGTGTACCGCGGCGGCAGCCTCATCGGGCCGGTCTGGCTCCTCGCGCGCGGGCGGCTGCTGGCACCCTTCGTCCGGCACCGCATCGTCACACTCACAACAGCACCCAGCCGACAACACCTCGACACGCTCCGCGCCTACGCCGAGACCGGGCGCCTCACCCCGGTCATCGACCGCACCTATCCGCTCCACAAGGTGCCCCAAGCCATCCGGTACCTCGAAGGTGAACACGCGCGGGCGAAAGTGGTCATCACCATGTGACACGCCCCAGCACACAGCATGGTCGGCCGCAGACAGCCCCAGCCTGGCCCACCTGCCGCAAACGTGGAACAACTACTAATAGCAGCCGAAAACTCGCTCACGTCAGAAACATAGAAAATACTCTCAATCAGACATGAACGACACTAACGTTCGTCGTGGCTCATCCTCCTGAGCCGACGAGAAGGAGTGAGGACCATGTCGAAGACGTTTCTGACCAGGCTCGCCGGCGGGGTAGCGCTCGGGAGCGCCGCCCTGCTGTTCGGTGCGCCCGCCACCGCGTTCGCCGCGACCTACGAACCGACCAAGGAGCCCACGAGCTCGACCCAGAAGCAGTAGTCGAAGAAGGACTCCGCCGACAGCTACAAGACGTTCAAGCTGCACGACAAGGAGGGCAACGAGATCATCTGCGCGACCAACGACCAGGCGAACGAGGTTCTCGCCGCCAGCGTCATCAGCGGCAACACCTTCAAGAACAGCGTGGTCAACATCACCCAGAGCGCATCGGCCAGCGCGGAGAACGCCAACGAACAAGCCTTCATCCTCTGCGTCAGCGATGTCGACGTCGACCTGGACCTGGGCTCGTATCTGGCCACAGAACTGGCTCCTCAGCTGACCCCTGGGGCGGTCGGGGGTGCCGGTACTGACCTGTTGCAGGGTCAGCCTGCCGAGGAGAGCCTGGCGCCTGGCAGCGTGTCCGCGGCTCCGTCCGGGGTCAGGGCGCTCCCGGCCAGGTAGCCGAACTGCGGCGGCGCGGCGACCGGTGACGGTGGCACGCTCGCCCAACGCCAACCGACACCGGTGCTTCTGGCGGCCACCTCCCGTGCCGGCGTGGCCGTGCAGGCCACCATCGCCCGACCAGGGGCGGCCAGGTAGGAGCGCCAGCGGCACGCCCGGTTCCCCGTGGCGTGCCGCTGGCCTCGCCCTGGTCGCCCTCCCGCGGGTGAGATTGCGCCTGCGGCAAGATCCCCCCGGCTACCTACGAGAGCCCAAAAAAAATCCGGGTCGTGATGTCGAGAACCGGTG
This sequence comes from Micromonospora olivasterospora, assembly GCF_007830265.1. Lineage (NCBI taxonomy): Bacteria > Bacillati > Actinomycetota > Actinomycetes > Micromonosporales > Micromonosporaceae > Micromonospora > Micromonospora olivasterospora. The sequence goes on along the minus strand of NZ_VLKE01000001.1, from coordinate 2,959,874 downwards.
GCTGGCTCCGTCCCCGTGGTGAGAGTGACCAGAATGGGTCGCACCAGCATCGAGGAGAACCACGATGGCGAAGTATCTGCTGCTGAAGCACTACCGGGGCGCTCCGGCTGCGGTCAACGACGTGCCGATGGACCGGTGGACGCCGGAGGAGATCTCGGCGCACGTGCAGTACATGAACGACTTCGCGGCCCGGCTGGAGGGGACCGGCGAGTTCGTCGATGGTCAGGCGCTCTCCCCGGAGGGGACGTTCGTCCGGTACGACGGTGAGGGGCGCCCGCCGGTGACCGACGGCCCGTTCGCCGAGACGAAGGACCTGATCGCCGGTTGGATGGTGATCGACGTCGACAGCTACGAGCGGGCCATCGAGCTGGCCGGGGAACTGTCGGCCGCTCCTGGGGCGGGTGGGAAGCCGATCCACGAGTGGCTCGAGGTGCGCCCCTTCCTGGCCGCGCCGCCCACCACCACGGAGTGCCTCTTCCATGGATGAGGCTCTGCTGCGGAGCCTCACGCCGAGCGTGCTCGGAGTCCTCGTCCGCCGCGGAGCCGACTTCGCGGCGGCCGAGGACGCCGTGCAGGACGCGCTGGTGGAGGCGGTCCGCGTCTGGCCGACCGACCCGCCGCGGGATGCGAAGGGTTGGCTGGTCGCCGTGGCCTGGCGCCGGTTCCTCGACGCGGCCCGGTCGGATGCCGCCCGCCGCCGGCGTGAGGACCTCGTCGACGCCGAGCCGGCGTCCGGGCCCACGCCGGCGGTGGACGACACGCTCCAGCTGTACTTTTTGTGCGCCCACCCGTCGCTGACGCCGTCGTCGGCGGTCGCGCTCACGCTGCGCGCCGTCGGCGGGTTGACCACCCACCAGATCGCCCAGGCCTACCTGGTGCCCGAGGCGACCATGGCGCAGCGCATCAGCCGGGCCAAGCGCACCGTCTCTGGGGTGCGGTTCGACCAGCCCGGCGACGTCGCCACCGTGCTGCGCGTCCTCTACCTGGTCTTCAACGAGGGCTACTCCGGTGACATAGATCTGGCCGCCGAGGCCATCCGGCTCACCCGGCAACTCGCGGCCACGTTCGACCACCCCGAGGTGGCAGGGCTGCTCGCCCTCATGCTGCTGCACCACGCCCGGCGCGCCGCCCGGACCGCGCCCGACGGCAGCCTGGTGCCCCTCGCGGAGCAGGACCGCGGCCGGTGGGACACGATGATGATCGCCGAGGGCGTCGAGATCCTGCAGGCAGCCCTGGCCCGCGACCGACTGGGCGAGTACCAGGCCCAGGCCGCCATCGCGGCACTGCACGCCGACGCGCCCACCGCCGCGGAGACCGACTGGGTGCAGATCGTCGAGTGGTACGACGAACTGGCCCGCCTGACCGACAACCCGGTCGTGCGGCTCAACCGCGCGGTGGCCGTCGGCGAGGCCGACGGGCCACGCGCCGGCCTGGCGGCCCTCGCCGCGCTCGACGACACACTGCCCCGCCACACCGCGGCGGCGGCGTACCTGCACGAACGCGACGGCAACCTGACCACGGCGGCACGCCTGTACGCCGAAGCCGCTCACAAGGCCCCCAACCTCGCCGAACGCGACCACCTGACTCGCCAGGCCGCCCGACTCAACACCCACCAGCGTCGCTGACGGATCGCTGCCCGGCGGTCGCCAGAGAGGCGGACCGGGGCGACCGCCGCGGCGTGGACGCCGATGGCCACGAGTCAGGCGACATCTCAAGAAGGTCCTTGCCTCCCTTGCCGACCCGCCCGCCGACGGACCACCGCCGAGGTCCACGACTACGTCGACGAACACGTCGGCGTGCTCGCCGCCATGTGGCGCAAGCGATCCCGCTCCTACGCCCAACTCGGCTTCACCGCGGTCGACGGCGGCGGTTGATCGGCTGTCGAGTCAGCGGAGCCCGGCCCGGTCGAGGCGGTCCAGCAGGCTCGGCTTACGGGCATGCCGCTCCCGCAGCTGCCGCACCCGCCGGTGGAACGCCTCGGTGTCGCCGTCCCGTTCGGCCAGCGCCTTCAGGTCGGACATCAGGGCGACGGCGGCGTCGTACTCCTTCGGCTTCTTCGTCTCGATCATCGTGGCCACCCGCTGCCACGCCTGCTCCTGACGCCCGGCGAGCGCGTTCAGGTGTTGCTCGCGGGCGGCGGCGGCCGCCCGCTCCCGACGCTCCCGCTCGGCCGCCTCACGCTCGCGGGCCAGCCGCTGCCGTTCCAACCAGCGCTCCCCCGCGGCGGCCAACAGCTCCCCGACCGTGCGGCGACCGCCGGTGCTCTCGTTCGGGGTCGTGCCGTGGAAGCGAGCCAGCAGCTCCGACCGCAGGTGAGCGTCGCCGCCGCGCAACAGCCGTACGACAACGTCGTCCTTCTCCGCCTCGGGCAGCGACTTCACCCAGCGGGACAGCGCCGCCATCGACGGCGTCTTCTCCTTCAGCGGCATGCTGGTCTCGGCTGCCACGGCGAGCAGATCCGGATCCAGCCGCAAGAAGTCGACCAGGGCGCCCAGCGGCCCAGACAGCTCCCCGAGGCCGGGCGGGACGGGTGGCTCCGGTTCGTCGTCGTTCACCTCGCGGCCCTGTACGCACAGCAGCCACGCCAGGTACAGCAGCCGCCGATCTCCGGCGGCCAACTCGGCCCGAGCGGGAAGGATCGCGGCGAGGTGACCCCCGCCCTCGTAGACGTCGTCGCCGTCCTCGTCCTCGCTGTACAGGTCGAGGATCACGTGTGTGCGGGTCGCCCACGAACAGGCCGACTCCCCGACGCAGTACTGGGCGGCCGTGCGCGGATCGAGCACCGCGATCGGTAGCCGCAGCGCGACCCGGTGGGTTCGCCAGTTCGCCAGGTACAGGAACGCGTCGAAGTACCGCTGCATCCACTCCCGCGGGTCACCCTTCAGGTCACCCCACTGATAGTCGTTGACGAAACTCGACGACGTGATCCGCGCCCGCGTCGACAACGACCGCAGCTCACGCTGCTGCGTCACCGTCAACGGCCGATCGACCGCCACGAACTCGTAGTACTGGTACTCACTCACCGCCAGCCCCATCCGCCATGATGATCATCCGACCGCCCAGTGCCGGTACGCCTCGATCCACTCCGCGCCGCGCGGCGGCGGCTCCGGCAACGGAAGATCCAGAATCCCGATCGCCTGACGGATCCGACCGCGATGGCAGATCGCGACCACTTCGCCGTGGCGCAGGTCAACCCGCCGCACCGTCACCTCGACACCCAGAACCTGCGTCGTGAAGGGCACCGCCAGATTGTCCTCGATCATCGTGTAGAGGCCGGTCAGCTGCTCATCGTCGTTATAGGCGTCGACCGTCGCCTCGCCGACCAACGCGTCCAACTCGGCCCGGCTGAGTGAACCCACCGCAGCACCCTACGACAGCCCCGCATCTCGTCCTGAACCACTGTGTCCACCGAGCCGGTCGCTACTCGGAGCGGCCTGCCAGAGGGCGGCCGGCCCGACATGCTGCTTATCAGCACGAAGTGTCCGGCCAACATCGCGATGGCGCGGTTCGTCGCCCGCAGCCCCAGCCTGCGTCCTCACATCGAAGCCGCCTGGTACCGACGCACACCCGACGGCGTGCTGTAAACCGTCGCGTGACACGGACGGCATCGGGAGGCGGACGCGCGCAGGCGGCAGGATGGGCGCATGTTCATCCTGCGCGCGACCGCGAAGCTACGGCAACGCATCGGCCCGCTCGCCCCGCATGACGGCGAGCGGGCCACGACGGTGCTCGGCGACTGGTACGCCACCGTGCTTCCGTGGCGACCGCAGGTCGCGCTGCTCGTCAACGAACGCACATTGCTGCCGGCGCTCATGCCCCTCGCTCCGGCCGTCACCATGCCAGCCCGGGCCTCCGACCAGGTCGGCGCGGTGCTCACCGCCCACGGCGTGCCCGACCTGGTGATCCGAGGCGAGGTCGACCAGATGCGCCAGTGGCGGATCGCGCCGACGGCCAACCGCAGCATCGTCGGCATCATGAACGACTTCGCCTTCCTCGCCGACACCTGGCGCAACGCCGCCAAGCCGAACCTCCTCGATCTCGCCGTGCGGCTGGCCGCGACACCGTGCAGCCCGCTCTACCAGCGCCATGTGAGCCCCGACCGGGAGCTCGCGGCCATCGTGCAGCAGATCAGCTCGTGAGGATCATGGGGATGCCGGTGACGGTCACCAAGCCCTCGTCCGACGCTCCGTCGGGGTAGCCCTGTACAGAGTCTGACGGCAGAACAGCGGGCCGGCTGAGAGACTGCCCACGGGCGGCGCTGCCGACCGGCGGAGCGTCGCCCCGGGTAAGCTGCCGTCCATGCAGCCCGCCTCGAAGCTGGAGCGCCGGGTGGTGACCGCTGCCGAGCAGGCATTGCGGCACAAGCGTTACGTGAGCCCGCTCGACGTGCTGACCGGGATGGGCTGGGTGCCGCTCGGGCTGGTGACGGACTGGCGGCAGGGCCGGGCGCCGCACCTGGAAGCGGTCGCGGCGGTGTCGGCGGACCGGCTCGCTGACGCGCTGCAGGTGTTCCGCCGCTGGGTAGCCAGTCGTGGCCTGCGCCCCAGCCAGGTCGAGTATCTCGCCGCCACCCGCGACCGGCGGCCGCTGCGCTTCACCGCCGCTGGCGATCTCACGCTGGAATTGACGTACCGCACGCACTGGACGCCGGCGGACCTGCCGGAGCGGCAGCAGGAGCGGCTGGCTGGCCGGCAGAGCAAGCCGCCGGACCTGGTGGTGGTGCAGCCGCTGAAGGCGTTCACCTGCGTCGGCTGCGGGCGCACGGACGCCGACATGCTGATGATGGAGGACGCCGGGCCGGCGTGTCTCACCTGCGCTGACCTCGATCACCTGGTGTTCCTGCCAGCCGGCGACGCGGCGCTGACCCGTCGGGCCAAACAGGCCAGCCGGCTCTCGGCGGTGGTGGTGCGGTTCAGCCGCTCCCGGAAGCGCCACGAGCGGCAGGGACTGCTGGTCGAGGAGGCCGCGGTCGAGCAGGCCGAGCGCCAGTGTCTCTCCGACGAGGAGGCCCGTGCCCGCCGCCGCGAGCGGGACCGGCAGCGGCGAGCGGCCGCGGACGAGCGGTTCCAGCAGGATCTGGCCGAACGGATCGGCCGGCTGTTCCCCAGATGTCCGCCGATGCGGGCGGCGGCGATCAGCCGACACACCGGCACCCGCGGCAGCGGCCGGGTGGGGCGCAGCGCAGCCGGTCGGGCCCTTGACCCGGACGCCGTGACCCGGGCCGTGGTCGCCTCCGTGCGGCACGAGGACACCGCGTACGACGAGCTGCTGATGGCCGGTGTGCCCCGGGAGCAGGCCCGGGAACGGGTCCGGGACGACATCGATCGGGTCCTCGAACGGTGGCGGCGCCCGGCCTGAGCGCCAGACCCCGTCCCGCCCCGAACCTCGCTGGTCGGCTCACAGTTCTGCTGAGAAACAGCAGGTCGGACGCGTTGTGAACCGGAGGTGGCACCTGGTTACAGCTAGGCGGCCGGGAAACGGCTCGGCCCGCTCAAGGTAGTCCGGGTGGCAGGGAATCAGCGGTTGCCGAGCAGGGCCCGTGCGACGTCGGCCGGGTCGCTCAGGCGTGGCAGCGGAAAGCTGTCACCACTGTCCGGCTCGGTGGGTGATGGATCGGCGCGGCGTCGTTGCGGGATCTCGATCGCTGGCCTGCCGTCGAGGCGGAGGCCGGCCGGGGCGTGGCCGGCGGCGCGCAGTGCGGCCAGGGTTTCGGCCTGCGATTTTGCGGTGGCGAGCACGGTCGGGGCGAGCCGGACCAGGTGCAGGGCCTGCAGCGAGCGGGTGTTGAGGATTTCGGTGAGCAGTGTTTCGTCGTCGCTGCACAGGCAGCAGCCGGCTGGGCGTACCTGAACGCGGCCGTATCGGCGGGCTACGTCGTTGATCAGGTACGTGAGTGTCTGCGGCACCCGGCCGCCTTCGGCCACCTCGGTGATCCGGGCCAGCAGATCCGCCGGGGTGCTTCCGGCGTCGAGTGCGCCGCGGACGCTGGCCGGCGAGAAGCGCCAGGTCCAGGCGCCGCTGCGGGACTCCGGCCGGGCCGCGCCGTCCAGCAGCGCCAGCAGGTTGGCCGACGGGGTGCCGGTCACCACCGCGGTGAGGTCGTTCTGCAACAGGACCGTGCTGCGGGACCGGGGCAGCATGGCCTGAGCGTGCCGATGAGTCGCGTCGGCGTCACCGGTCAGCAGGCTACGGCAGAGCCTCGTCGCTGTTCCGTGAGCAAGCAGGCCGAGCCGGTGGGCTTCCCGCCAGATGCCGGTGACATATCGGTGCAGATCCTCGTCGGCCTGGTCGGTCAGGACGGGGCTCTGCCAGGCCAGCCGGTCGGCGAGCGCGCCGGGGTCGGTGGCATGCCCTTCGGGTAAGACATCGGCGAGCGTACGCAAGGCCAGGGCACGCAGACCCGTCAAAATCATCTCCTCGCCCTCGTTCCAGTAGAGGACACGGGAGGAGACCGCGGTGGAGTCGGCGGGGGCGAGCGGGCACGCGGGCATCGTCAGCCAGGTGTCGACGAGGTCCAGCAGCTGGTCCGCGGGTTCGGCGGCGGCGAACTCGTCATAGGCCGCCGAGAGGGCCAGACCGGTGCCCGAGGCCTCGGTGAGGCCGCCCGCGGCGAGCAGTTCGATGATCAGGCGGACATGGTCCTCGTCCAGGCCGGACGACTTGGCGATTCGGCGGACCTCGCGTACGCCCAGACCGCCGGTCTTGAGCAGCGGCACCGGGCGGCCGCTCATGGTTCCGGCGATCGCGGTGATGGCGGCGAGGGTCTGCGAGGCGGCGGCTGCGGCCTCCCGTTCGGCGTCCCTGGGCTCGACGGGAGTGGTAGGCAGGGCCGGCGGCTGCGGGTCGAACGCAGCGACGTAGCCCTCCCGCAGCGCGAGCGCGACCTCGCGGGGCATCTCCTCGACGCCCCATGCGGAGCCGACGACGAGACCACGCTCGGCGGCCCACGGCAGCCCCACCCCGGCCGACCCGAACATGATCCCTCGCACATGGAAGGACGGTGCCGGCCGCGAGGCGAGCGCGGCGAGCCGGGCGCGAACATCGGCGGGGGCCTGCGCCACGAGTCGGCGCACGTTCTCCGGCCGCGCCAGCCAGCCGACCAGCGCAACGATCAACTCGTCCTTGCCGCGGCCCGCTACGGGGATGCCGTACACCTTCGCCAGCCTGCGCAGCTCGTTCATGTTCCGTCCGGCGAGCAGCTCGGCGGCACCGGGTCCGAGGCCCAGCGGGTGCGGCCACATCGGGCTCAGATGTGCCGCCGCGAAGCCGTCGGCGTACGGCCAGATCAGAGCGAGCCCGGTGAGCCGGCGCAGCGCCGCGGCCAGGTCCGCGTCGCCCTCCGGTACGCCCAACAGCGCCGCCAGCCGCGCAGTGGTGCACCCATCGCCCAGCGCCGCGGCGGCCTCGCCCACCTGGAGCTGCGGCAGGGTAAGCGACGCACAGGCAGCCACCATCGACGACGGGTGAAGCAGCCGTACGGCGAGCTGGTCGGCGGTCTGCGGCGCAGGCTCGATGGTCGTGTCGCGACGTTTCGCGACCAGAGCGGTGAGCTGCTCCTGGGTCAGGGCGCGAAGGTGAACGGCGAGGGACTGCACCCCGCCAACATACGACGCCCCTCCCCGCCGGACGCGACAGGTACGCCATGCGGGGGACCGTGCCGCAAGGTGTGGATCATCAGCGCGACCCGGCTTGTGGCGCGTGCTGCCGGTTTGACCCCCTCCGTTTGAGTATCCGTTTTGGGTGGACTCAATGTGCCAGAACCCGAACCGCATTCCGCAGCTCAGGGGCCAGTCGTGACGGTTTCACCGGTAGCCAGGCGGGTCGCCTGACGGGGACTACGCCACCCTGCCCCTGCCGGACATCTCCACCGTGGCGCTCGACAGCCGCCGCGCCGCACAGACCGCCGCCCGGGACGCCACCGGCCCGACCTGGCAGCCGTCGGACCTCGTCTTCGCCACCCGCAACGGTCGGCCGGTCGAGCCGCGCAACTTCAACCGCTTCAGGGACCGGCGCTGCGATGTGGCGGGAGCCCGGCGGATCACCGTCCGGGATGCCCGGCGTACCTGCGCCTCGCTCCTTGCAGACCTGGACGCCCATCCCCGGGTGGCGATGCAGATCCTCTCGACACGCTCAGTTCGCCATCACCATGGAGATCTACACGGGGGACTGTGTCGCCTCGCGGCGCCGGGACGCGCCCCTGACCAGCGGCGACGCGTGATGTCGCCAAGCGTCATTCCAGGGTTGGGTGCTCGGTGGCGCTCGCATACTAAAGCCAAAAACCCGACAAATACCCCGACAGGAAGAGGCAAAGGTGGTGATGGTGGGCTATTTTCCCAGTTCAAAGGTGGGCCGCCTGGGACTCGAACCCAGAACCTAAGGATTAAAAGTAGGCTAGAACGAGACAAAGTGTCGCAATGCTCTGCTGTCCGGGTTCCGGGCGCGTGGTCCGGCCGCGTTTGCGCTGGTCCGCGCCGCGTCTCCGTAGCGTGATGTCGCGAAATGTGGCCTGTCGAGGTGCGAATCCAGGAACCGCGCGGTGAATCCGTCCGGCATCGGAACATCCGAGCACCCGTGGAGCACCCGTGATGCCGATACGGGCCGCTCGTTGCCCGTTCAGGCGTGACCCCGGGGGTTCGCCACCACCGCAATTGCCGGATGGAGCGATCGTCGCAATACTGTTACGATTGCTCCATGTCGAGGCGTACGGCGTTGGCTGCGATCAGCCCGGTGGTCAGCGAGCAGTGGGGCATGATCACCGCGGGACAGGCTCGCGGTCTTGGTGTGTCCCGGCAGGATCTGAAACGACTCGTCGATGACGGCACGCTTGCCATCGTGGATCAGGCTGCGCGCGTGTATCGGCTCACGGGCGTGCCCGAAGACCCGGAGCTGGATCCGCTACGCGCGGCCTGGCTGCAACTCGGGGGCGCCAAGTCGTGGCACGAACGCGCGGCCGTCCCCGATGCCATCGTCAGCCACCGCAGCGCCGCACATCTGCGCGACCTCGGTGACCTGATTCCACACGAGCACGAGTTCTACGCCACCACTCGGCTGCGACCTCGCCGCAACGACATCAAGCTCCGCGTACGTTCGCAGATCGCCCCGGATAGTTGGGAGGTCTGGGGTGGCCTGCCGGTACGGACCGTGTCAGCGATCATCGATGATCTGCTCACCGACGGGGAGGACGAGTCCGCGGTGGCACAGGTCGTGCAGGACGCCCTCGCTCTGGGCCTTCTGCACAAAGACGCGCTCAAGGCCATCGTCGCGCCACACGCGGTCGCCTACGGCCACTCCGACCCGGCAGATTTCTTCCGGGTGCTCGTCGGCGAGGGGACGCGTTGATGAACGGCCGGCCCACGTTCCGGTATGAGACGCCTTCGGCGTTCCGGACAGCACTCAAGGAACGCTTCGGGCAGATCGCGCGAGCTGACCGGCGCTATCGACTCGACGAACTCCAGCGTCAGTTCGCCTACGACCGGGCACTCGCCCGGTTGTTCAGATCCGATGACGCCGACCGGTGGGTGCTCAAGGGCGCTGGGGCGCTGTTGGCCCGGCTCGCCACGGCCCGGCACAGCAAGGACGTCGACGTGTTCTTCAACGCTACCGACGCCGATGTCGATGACGCCGTCGACGCACTGCGCGCCGCGCTCCGGATCGACCTCGGCGATCACTTCGCCTTCGACGTCACACGCGTCGCTCCCCTCCAAGAGGAAGCCAAAGGAGCCCGCGTACACGTCAACGCCCGACTCGGCCCGGCGTCGTTTGCCGCCTTCCACATCGATGTTGTTGTCGGCACCGTCATGACAGGCACACCAGACGTCGTCGCTCCGCTGACGCCACTGAACATCGAGGGACTCGTTCGGCCGAACTATCGCGTCTTTCCGATCGCCGACCACCTGGCCGACAAGCTCTGCGCGACCATCGGTACCTACGCCCGAGACGGGCAGCCCGCGAGCAGCACCCGGGTCAAGGACCTCGTCGACATCGCCATCATCGCCATCACACACGCCATCAGCGCCGATACGCTGCGCACCGCTGTCGTCAGCAACGCGGCGATGCGCAAGATCGAACTTCCCGAACGATTCGTCGTGCCCGACGCCGTCGGCTGGGCCGCACGCTACCCGAGAGTCGCAGCAGAGGCACCCGGCACAGTCCCTGACTACGACACCGCCATAAGCCTCGCGAGCCAGATTTTCGACCCCGTGCTCGATGCAACAGCGATCGGCGTCTGGAACCCGTCGGCGCGAACCTGGATCCCGCAGTGATCTCGCTGTGGGAGCGAGCGCCCGCCGCCGGTGCGTCCCGCGCTCGTCTGCTGCTTCGTCCGGATGGATCGGCCTGAATGCCCGGTGGCGTCTGAGCCCGACTCGGCTGAGCAGGTCGCTGCGGCCATAGATCTGCTCGCCGCCGAGGGCCCGGCGCTCGGTCGACCGTTCGTCGACCGAGTCAAGGGCTCGAACTACAAGATTGAAGGAATTGCGGCCCGGCTCGGCAGGGGGACCGAGATCCGTATCCTGTTCGCCTTCGACCCTCAGCGGGAAGCCATCCTGCTGGTGGCGGGTGACAAGAGCGGTAACTGGAAGGGCTGGTACGAAACCTGCATTCTCGAAGCCGACAAGAAGTTCGCCGAGCATCTGCGAGAGCTGAAGGGACCGCACTGATGGCGCGTAGCTGGCGGGATGTCCGCTCCCGCATGAACCTCGACGAGGCCAAGGTTGAGCAGCACAAGGAGCGCATGCGCGGCGAGGTACGCGCAGCGCGACTGCGTGAGATGCGCGGAGGAGAGGGCGCGGCCTGACTCAGCAGCAGGTTGCCGACCGCATGAACGTTTCCCAGCCGCGCGTCGCCGCCATCGAGAGCGGCGAACTGCCGAAGGCTGAGGTCGGCACGGTCGCCCGGTACATCGCTGCCCTTGGCGGCAAGGCTGAGTTCGTTGCCGAATTCGATGGCGAACGTGTGACCCTTAGAGCCCGCGCAAATAGGTCAGACGCGCTGCCCCAGATACGAGGCGGGCACGGACATCCATGATCATGAAGGTGCTTACGCCTCGTGATCGCCAGGAGTGTCCGTGCCCGTTGTTCCATCATGGCTGATGACCCCGCTGTGGGACCAGTTCGCCGCGCTGTTGCCCGAGCGGCCGCGGGTTGATCCGTCGCATCCGCTGGGGTGTCACCGGCCGCGGGTGGCGGATCGGCTGATATTCGAGAAGTTGTTGCAGGTGCTGCGGTTCGGGTGTGCGTACGAGTCGATCGCGGACAGTGGTTGTTCGGCGACGACGATCCGGAACCGGCGTGACGAGTGGATCACGCTGGGCGTGTTCGAACAATTGAAGGCCATCGTATTGGACACCTATGACCGGATTGTCGGACTGATTCTGGACGATATCTCGGTGGACGGGTGTATCACCAAGGCTCCCGGTGGCGGTGAGGTCGCCGGCCGGTCTCCGGTCGACCGGGGCAAGCAGGGGATGAAACGCTCCAGCATGGTCGAGGCCCGGGGGATCCCTCTCGACCGGGTTCTGGCCGGCGCGAACCGTCATGATTCACCACTACTGGCGTCTACTCTGGACAAGCTGGATGTGTTCGGTCCGCTGCCGGAGAAGGTGACAGTACACCTGGACGCCGGCTACGACTCGGCGGTCACCCGCGAGCTTCTGGCCGGCCGTAACCTGCACGCCGAAATAGCCCATAAGGGCGACAAAGCACCCATCCAGGCGGGCCGCAGGTGGCATGTCGAGCGGACGAACGCCTGGCACAACGCCTTCAACCGCCTGCAACGCTGCTACGAACGCCGAGAACGCGTCATCGACGCGTTCTTCGACCTCGCCGACGCGATCATCACTCTACGTAGCCTGATCCGGCAGGCATGGACCCTCTACCGCTGGGACAACCGTCCCACCCGGCGCCCATGATCTTGACCTATCTGCGCGACCTCTTAGAGACCGTCGGGTAACCGGGTGACTACGTGGCGAGAAGTCGCTCGACGTTGATGCGTTGGGCGGCTTCGCGCTCGGTGGCGTTGGCCCAGCGGATCGTTTGACCGGCCAGGCGTATCGTCATGAGTCGAATCATCGCTACCTTGATCATGGCCTCTGAGTTGACGGTCAGCCGTTCGTAGTCCCGGGCCAGGCGTCGGTTACGGACCAGCCAACCCAGCGTCCTCTCTACCACCCACCGGCGCGGTAGGACCTTGAAGCCCTTGACGTCGTCGTTGCGCTTGACGATCTCCACCAGGATGCCGAGCTGCTCTTTCGCCCAGGTCAGCAGAGTGGAGTCGATGCTGTTGGCGTAGCCGCCGTCGGCCCACACGAGGGCGATGGTGGTGAACGCCTCGGCCAGCCGCGCCAGGATCCGCCGGCCACCGGGACGGTCGTTGACCGAGGCGGAGGTGACCATCACGACCAGGATCAGCCCCATCGTGTCCACGACCAGGTGCCGCTTGCGGCCGGTGGTCTTCTTGCCCATGTCGAACCCACGGCATTCGCCGCCCTCACTGGATTTGATGGACTGGGCGTCCAGCACCGCCGCTGTCGGCTCCGGCTCACGACCGGCCGCTACCCGCACCTGCCGGCGAAGCTCGTCGTGGATCGCGTCCCACGTTCCGTTCTTCCGCCACGTCGTGAACCAGCGATGTGCCGCGTCCGGTGGCGCCAGATCCCGCGGCATCATCCGCCACGGACAGCCCGACCGCAGCACATAGAAGATCGAATCCAGGATCAGCCGATCTCCCCACTTGCGCGGCCGGCCGCCTTTACGCAGGTCGCGTACCGGCATCAAGGGCGCGAGGATCGCCCACATCGCATCGGTCAAGCTCGACGGATAGCATGAACGGGCGTCATCCCCGCCACAGTTGCAGTTGCGCACACAACGCGATCATGGCGGGGATGATCTATTTGTCGAGCACCTGGCATCGACGTGTCTCCCCGTAACAGAACGCTCGGAGCTGGTTACCCGACGGTCTCTTAACCGAGCGGCGTTGGCGCTAGACCTCGATGACCGGCAGGGCGTCGTCGCCGTACGCGTCCGGCTCCGTGGTGAGCAGATAGGCCCGGTGGTCGACGGCGGCGAGCATCGGCGCGGCCCGGCCGACGCCGCCGAGCAACCGGGCCGCCGCGGCGACGTCCCGCCAGTCGGCCGGCAGCTCCAGCCGCGTTACTGGGAGTGGGCGACCAGCAGGTCCAGCGCCGGCCACTGGTCGACATCCAGCCGACGGGCGGCCTCGATCAGGCAGACGTCGGGCACAGCGAACCCGGCACCCTCATCGGTGATCTCGGCGATGACCTCGCCGACACTGACGCTGCCAGAGCAGTACGCGACGATGGCGCTCGCGTCCAGAACCGCCCGGATGACCAGATCGCTCACGCGGCGCGGCCGAAGCGCTCAGCCAGCCGCGCCCACGCCTCCGGCGTCATCCGCCGCTCAGCGGCCCGCAGCTTGGCCCTCGCCCGCGCCTTACCCTCATCGGTCACCGCGATGCCCGCCTGCGCGAGCATGCGCTCGGTCTCGACGTGGGCATCCTGGTCCGGCCGGGTCACGCCACCAGCGTACGGCACACGAACCGGCCCCGGCCTCTCCCACGCTCCGCGCCGCTGCCCCCCACGCACCCAGAGGCCCGCGCGCCGCCTGGCCGCTCACCACACCACTCACAGCGGCTCACCACGCAGGTCACGGCCGGTTCTGTCAGCACACCCCGCCGCCGCGACAGAACCGGCCGGCCCGGCGGCGACCATCTGACCGCCAGCCGCTCCCGCCCCTTCCGCCAGGGCTTCACCACCGCGCACCCCGGAGCAGCACACCACGGCCCCCGCCCAGACGGCTCACAGCGCAGGTCAACGGCCGTTCGACAGACCCAGCCAACCAGGCCGCGAAAGCCAGACTCCCTCCCGTAAGGAGGGAACTCCTTCTCTCTCCCCCCCCCCTGAGCGACGTCGACGTCGACGCCATCGACGCGCGCAGCGCGTCCCTGCCCGAGCAGGACACACCTCTTGCACTATCCAGTGCTCCGGCGCGAATGGCCTTGGGGCCGGTTCGGCCGGGATGATGTCCGTCTGATCCAACTGTCATAACGCTGTCGTCAACTCGGATCGGCCTGCATTGGATCGGCGGGTCGGATTTCCGTGGTCGGGAGTGGTCCATTGACGCCGTTTCGCACCCTGTCGTCAAATGGTCCTCTGCCGACAGGGACATCCGGGACGAATGCCGCATGCCTGGCCAGACGCTCAACCCCGCGCCCTGAAGATCAACTAGATGATTCCCGGTGACATGAGCGTTAGGAAAACCTCATGTCCGGCCCCTACCCGGTGGCCCAGTCGCCGCGGTTCCTGCGGCCGTCGCCGGGCTGATTGCCGATGGGCGGGTCGACGTTGGCGGGTATCGCAGCACCGTGCCCGTCGGTCACACCACTGCCGGAAACCCGCCCCGCCGGTCCCGCCCCCTCCACCGGCCAGGACGACGCGGCCGGCCCCGCCGGCCAGGACGACGCCGTGAGGGCGTCCGGGTCGTCCAACGGCCCGGGCAGCCCAGGCAGACCCGTGCCCGCCGGCGGGGCAGGTACCGGCCCGGGCATCGGCGACGTATCCCCGTGGTCCAGCCAGGACAGATCCTCACTACCCTGCGGGCGGCGGTCCGGTTCGGGGGCAGGGCCCGGCACCGGTGCTTGCCAGGGCCGACCCGGATCGGTCACCCTGTACCGCGCCGCCACGCGACCGTGACCTTTCTCGACCCGCAGCAGACCACTGCCGAGCAATGCCTTGATCCGGTCTTGCACCGTGCCCTTTGCTGTGTGGGGGGTTGTCGCCTTGGCGAGGTCTTCCAGGCTGGCGGTGATGGTCCCGTTGTTGTCCATACGGTCGATCAGGGCGTTCCACAACGGCGGCAGACCATCCCGCTGCTGCTGCGTTGTGGTGGCGATGTGGTCGGCGTGCTGGCGGAACAGCGCCCAGGCGTCCTTCTTGTTGAGCACCCACTTGCTGCCCGCGGGAGGCTCCGGCAACGGTGCTTTACCCGGACTGCTCACCCCGTACTGCGTCGCCCCATGACCGCTACCTTTCTGGACCAGCTGCAGCAGACCACTGCGGAGCAATACCTGGATCCGGTTTTGCACCGTCGACTGCCGTACGTCTGTCGCCTTGGCGAGGTCTTCCTGCCTGGCGGTGATTCTCCCGTTGGTGCCCATACGGTCGATCAGGGCGTCCCACAACCGCCGCAGATCATCCCGCTGCCGTGTTGTGGTGGCGATGTGGTTGGCGTGCTGGTCGAACAGCGTCCGGGCCTTCTCCTGGTCGAGCACCCACTGGCTGCCCGCGGGAGGGCCCGGGAACGGTGCTTGTTGGGGCTGACCCGGATCGCTCACCCCGTCCGGGGACTCGACCTGTCCGGTGTTCCGCGGCGGCCCCCACGCGCCGTCGAGGTGTGGTGTGTCCAGATTCATCCCGTCAAGATCCGGGTCCCATACGTTCTGGAATTCCTGATCACCGGACGCCGGGCCAGGACCAGACGGGTCGTCCTTGCCCGCCGGATCGGAGTGGGGGGAGTCGGCCGGGTCGGGGACGGTGGTGTCTGCCCGCATCCCCTGGTAGGCCCAGTCGTCAAGATTCTCGTTGCCGTCGTCGGGCTGATTGTCCATGTGGCCGAAGTCGGCGGGTATCGCAGCACCGTGCCGGTCGGGCACAGCAATGTCCGGAACCCACGCCTCCGGCCAGGGCGATGCCGTGGGGGCGGCCGGGTCGCCCAGCGGCCAGGGCGGCTCGGGCGGCCAGGGCGGACCCGTGTCCGTCGAGGAGGCAGGTACCGGCCCGGGCATCGGCAACTGAGGTCCGGGATCCTGCACGTCCAGTCCGGGCGTTGGGAACGACGGCGTCCCTGGCAACTGGCTGGGCTGGTCGCCGCTGGGCTGCGACCACGATGTCGGGCCGGGCGGGGCCTGCGGCTGGGGCGGATACGTCGGTTGCGGCCCGGGGTCGGGTTCCGTGTCCATGGCCGTGGACGGGCTGATCCGCCCCGGATGGAGCGGATCAAACGGATCGAGCAGATCGGCTAGGTCCCCCTGGTAGGCCCAGTCGTCGAGGTTTTCGTTGCCGTCGTCGGGCTGATTGTCCATGTGGCCGAAGTCGGCGGGTATCGCAGCACCGTGCCGGTCGGGCACAGCAATGTCCGGAACCCACGCCTCCGGCCAGGGCGATGCCGTGGGGGCGGCCGGGTCGCCCAGCGGCCAGGGCGGCTCGGGCGGCCAGGGCGGACCCGTGTCCGTCGAGGAGGCAGGTACCGGCCCGGGCATCGGCAACTGAGGTCCGGGATCCTGCACGTCCAGTCCGGGCGTTGGGAACGACGGCGTCCCTGGCAACTGGCTGGGCTGGTCGCCGCTGGGCTGCGACCACGATGTCGGGCCGGGCGGGGCCTGCGGCTGGGGCGGATACGTCGGTTGCGGCCCGGGGTCGGGTTCCGTGTCCATGGCCGTGGGCGGGCTGATCCGCCCCGGATGGAGCGGATCAAACGGATCGAGCAGATCGGCTAGGTCCCCCTGGTAGGCCCAGTCGTCGAGGTTTTCGTTGCCGTCGTCGGGCTGATTGTCCATGTGGCCGAAGTCGGCGGGTATCGCAGCACCGTGCCGGTCGGGCACAGCAATGTCCGGAACCCACGCCTCCGGCCAGGGCGATGCCGTGGGGGCGGCCGGGTCGCCCAGCGGCCAGGGCGGACCCGTGTCCGTCGAGGAGGCAGGTACCGGCCCGGAAATCGGCAACGTGCCCCCGTGGTCCAGCCGGGACAGGTCCTCACCCTGCGGGCGGTCCGGTCCGAGGGCAGGGCCCGGCACCGATGCTTGCTGGGGCTGACCCGGAGCGCTCACCGCGTACCGCGCCGCCACGCCACCGTGACCTTCCCGGACCAGCCGCAGCAGACCACTGCGGAGCAATACCCCGATCCGGTGCTCCACCGTCTTCGGCGCCGTGGAGGGGGTTGTCGCCTTGGCGAGGATTTCCCGGCTGGCGGTGATGATCCCGGCCTCGTCCATAAGGTGGATCAGGGCGTCCCACAACTTTCGCAGACCATCCTGCTGCCGCTGAGTTGTGGTGGGCATGTTTCTGGCGTGCTGGGCGAACAGCGTCAGGGCGTCCGACTTGTCGAGCACCCACTGGCTGCCCGCGGGAGGGTCCGGCAACGGTGCTTGCTGGGGCTGACCCGGGTTGCTCACCCCGTACGGGAACTCGACCTGTCCGGTGTCCGCTGCGGCAGCCCCATGCCGGGCGACACGCCCTCCTCGGCGGCGGGGTCGGCCCACGCCTCGACGAGCCGTCCGGTCTCGGCGGCGAACCGGGGAGTCGGCCGGGTCGGGGGCGGTGGTGTCTGCCCGCATGGCGTGGGACGGGCCGCGTGGCTGACCCGGATCGCTCACCCTGTACTGCGCCGCCGCCCCGCGAGCGTGACCTTTCTGGACCAGCTGCAGCAGACCACTGTCGAGCAATACCTCGATCCGGCCACGCACCGTCGTCTGGTGTGCGTCTGTCGCCTTGGCGAGGTCTTCCTGGCTGGCGGTGATTTTCCCGTCGTTGTCCATACCGTCGATCAGGGCGTCCCACAACCGCCGCAGACCATCCCGCTGCCGTGTTGTGGTGCCGATGTGGTCGACGTGCCGGGCGAACAGCGTCCGGGCCTCATCCTGGTCGAGCACCCACTTGCTGCCCGCAGGAGGCTCCGGCAAAGGTGCTTGCTGGGGCTGGCCCGGATCGCTCACCCTGTACCGCGTTGCCCAGGGACCGTGACTTTCCTGGACCAGCTGCAGCAGACCACTGCGGAGCAATACCCCGATCCGGTCACGCACCGTCAACTTCACTGCCTTTGTCGCCTTGGCGAGGGCTGGCTGGCTGGCGGTGATGGTCCCGTTGTTGTCCATACAGTCGATCAGGGCGTTCCACAACTCCTGCAGATCACCCCGGTGCTGTGGTGTGGTGGCGATGTTTTTGGCGTGCTGGTCGAACAGCGTCCGGGCCTCCTCCTGGTTGAGCACCCACTGGCTGCCCGCGGGAGGGTCCGGCAATGGTGCTTGTTGGGGCTGACCCGGATCGCTCACCCCGTCCGGGGACTCGATCTGTCCGGTGTTCCGCGGCGGCCCCCACGCGCCGTCGAGGTGTGGTGTGTCCAGATTCATCCCGTCAAGATCCGGGTCCCGTACGTTCTGGAATTCCTGATCACCGGACGCCGGGCCGGTACCAGACGGGTCGTCCTTGCGCGGATCCATCGGTTGCGGCTCGGGGTCGGGTTCCGTGCCCACGGCCTCAACAAGCAGATAGAGCAGATCGGCCGGGTCCACCAGTGGATCGGAGTGGGGGGAGTCGGCCGGGTCGGGGGCGGTGGTGTCTGCCCGCATGGCGTGGGACGGGCCGCGTGGCGGGCTGGTGGAGGCGAGCAGGAACGCGCTGGTGTCGGTGCCGGTCGTGGTGATCGGCTGCGGGTGGCGGGCGGTCGGGCCGAGGAGATCGGTGATGGTGGCGGGCCGCCCGTCTCCGTCGAACGCGGCCACCCGGGTGCTGGATGCGAACAGGTGTCGCAGCCACGGATCACGTATCGGATCGTCCGGCTCGGGTCGGTCGACGGCGCCGGGCAGCAGAGGGTCCCGCACCCGGATCCTCGGCGGCCCGGAATCCTGCGGCCGGCTGTGGAGGGCGAACACGTGCTGCGGTTCGTTCGGTGGCGCGGCCCTGACCACCACCATCGACCCCGGCACCGCCCGCAACGCGGCCAGCACGTCCCCTCCCGCGACCCCGTCCGGGTGGGCGACCCGCTCGGGCACCGCGTCGAGGACCTCCAACAGTTGCGGCCAGCCCATGGTGGGCGCGAGCCGGCCGTCCGGCCCGATGATCCGGTCGTCGAACACCGCCCGGTTGCCCAACCGCTTGTACACGGTGTGGAACACATCGAGAGTGGCCGCCACACACAACCACAGGTCACCGCTGCCGGGACGTACCTGCTCCGCAGCGGCCCAGTTAGCGACCCGCTGCCCGGACCCGAACGGCGTGAGATCCTGTTCAGTCGCCGCCGCAGCCGGCTCGCCGTGCCTGCCGGGGCCGCCACTGACCGGTCCGTCCCGCAACGACACATCCCGCCACGAACCCGCGTCGCTGAACGAACCCGCGTCGCTGAGGCCGTGCTTGCCGGGCACCCCGCCAAGCGACTCGTCCGGCAAGGACACGTCACTGATCGACATGGTGTCGCTGGTGTCGAGGTTGCTGAACACGTCATCGCTGGACACAGACATGTCACTGGCGGTGGCGTTGTCACGGCCGCCGGCGCTGGCGATGTCACGGCCGCCAGCCGGCACTGTACTACCGGCGCTGGCCGCGTCCGGGGTGCCAGGCGTCCCCGCCGTGCCGGGCGCGCCGGACGTGGCGCTGCCGGCGGCCTCGGCGAGGACCTGCTGGTACCGGTCCTTCCATTCCTGTTGGAACGACCCGGCGAGGATGTCGTGACCGGCCGGATCCAGGCCGTACCGGTGGGCCAGCGCGGTGAACTGGGCCCGCGCCAGGCCGGCCGCCGCCGCGGTGTGCTGCTCGGACGTTACCGGCACTGTCGGCGCGCCGGTACGCCCGCTTTCTTCAACGTCGAGGGTAGCCACACCGGCGGCCGCTCCGGTGACGCCGGGAACGGCCGCGGCCGAGAAACGGGCGGGCAGGTCGACGACCACCTGCCGGACCGCATCCGCCACGGCACTGACCTGCGCGGCGTCGGGACCGGCCACCACAGCGGGCAGCACGGCCGGCAGCACGGCGGGGGCACCGAGGATCGCATCGACCCTTCGGTCCACCTGGCTCCGCACGCCGCCCACGACCGCCTCGAGCACGGCGGCGGACGGCACCGCCGCCCCAGCGCCCCCCGGCACGCCAGCGGCCGACGACGTGCCAGGGCCTGTCGGCGTGCTGGCGCCTGTGGGTAGGCCGGCGGTGAGGTACTGGTCGATGTGGTGTTCGGCGGCCAGGTGCGCGATCGCGCGCAGCGCCTCCAGGTCGAACGCCGCCGGCAGCGCGGCGACCAGCTGCTGCGCCCGCACCTCGGCCGGGAACTGCCCACCCGCGGACGCCAACGCCTCGGCCATCCGGGCCACCGCCCGCTGCCGGACACCCGTCAGATACCCCTCGGTCAGCGCGGCAGCGGGCAGACCGACCGCGGACAGGAAACCCGCAACAACCCGATCACCCTGTCGGGCGTCGACCCACCCGGCGAAAACCCGCTCGATGGGAATGGCGAGCGCGGCCATGCTCTTGCCCGCCCGAGCCACCCCGGCCAGCAGCCCACCGTAACGGTCCACCAGATCCTGCTGGAACCGATGCCACCGCTCGACCACCGGCCCACCCGCTGCCACAACCCACTGCGGCGCCGGCACGGCCGGCATCGACCACGACGGCACCGACCACGACGGCACCGACGGGTCGTTCGGCGTGGGCAGGTTCAGCTTCGGCGTGGGCATGTTCGATGCCGGCAGCGGCGGCGGCGGGGTGGGCGGCGGGGCCTGCGTGCCGGCAGCCACAGCCTTCGGATCGTCGACCCCGCTCTGGTAGCCCGTGGACGAGTCCACACCAACCGGTGTCGACGCCACCGGCAGGACCGGCCTACCGTCGGGCGTGAACGCGATATGCGGCACCCGCACCCGGGGCCCATTCATGGCGCGACTCACGACGAGCCCGAGCCCGCTCGCGGCCGACCCGCCCGCCCCCGACAGCGCCCCGGACAGAAGATCGGCACCGAGATTGCCGGTGTCGTAGTACCCGTCGACCATCAGGCTGGCACCGATACCGAAGATTCCCTCCGTGCCGGTCTCCAACACCGGCCGCGTCAGCAGATCGGTCAACAGCATCTTGGTCGTGTCCGACAGGCCGAGCTTGCTGACCGCGGCGGCGACAGCGCCAGCGACCTTGCCCAACGCCGGCCCGCCCACCGTGCTCAGGAACGCCACCGCCCCCGCGTACGCCGCCTGCTTACCGACCGCCGACCAGTTCACCCCCGACTGCAGACCGTCGGTCATCATCGACACCTGCGCCAACAACGCAGAACCCGGCATCGTCAGCATCTGCATCGCCGTGCTACTCGCCGCCGACCGCACCAACGCCGAACGCAGGACCACCTGAATGATCGTCCGCGCCTGGGCGAGGTGCGCCGCCGCCCCCACGGGATTCCAGAACCACATCGCGGCGGCGGCGGCGAACTCGGCCTGCATGAAGGAGAACATCGCCACCGTCGTACGCTTGCCGGTCTCCGTCTCCAGGAAGAACTTCTTCTCCGCCTCCACCACGGCGAGCATCAGATCGGCCGTCTCGGCCATCTTCCCCACGAACGGAGCGGTCTGCGCCACGAACCGGTCGAAGGCCTCACCCTCCCCCGCCTGCCGGACCGCCCTGACCGTCTGCTCCAGCAACGGACCCAGCACCGTACGCACCCGACCCGCCAGCATCTCCAGCGTGCCGATGTCATCCCACAACAACGGCAACTTCGCCCGGGACACCCGCACCCCGGTGAACCCTTCCAAAACCCGCAACGAACTCTCACTGAGCTCAACAGTCGAAAAAGCAGCGGCGACCAACGCGCAACGCTCCCTCCCCGCCCCCGAACCAAGGACACCCAGTACGGATCAGCCAGCCCCGCGGACCGCCCACCCCAGCCCCGACCACCTCGCCGGCGACAACCTCACCACCCCGTCGCCCACCCGCCGGCCAAAACCCCCACACCTCACCCCACGACCCGACCGACGCCCACCACCACCGACAGTGTTGATCGCCGAGAGCCACGCACCCCTCACCGCAAAGTGACGGTAGTCGACACCGGCGACACCAGCCATCCCCACCCACACGTGCGCCACCCCACACCCACACCCCACGCCGGGCCCCGGACGGGGGCCTGACCCCCGACCCGAGCCAACCCGCAGCGGTACTCCGAGGCGTCGGGGCCCGTCATGCCAGCCCTCCGCGAAACCGGCGCGCTCACCCGCGCCGCCCACCTCACCTGGTGGTCGGTGCCACGCCGTGCATAAGAGGTCGCGCAGATAGGTCAAGATCATGGGCGCCGGGTGGGACGGTTGTCCCAGCGGTAGAGGGTCCATGCCTGCCGGATCAGGCTACGTAGAGTGATGATCGCGTCGGCGAGGTCGAAGAACGCGTCGATGACGCGTTCTCGGCGTTCGTAGCAGCGTTGCAGGCGGTTGAAGGCGTTGTGCCAGGCGTTCGTCCGCTCGACATGCCACCTGCGGCCCGCCTGGATGGGTGCTTTGTCGCCCTTATGGGCTATTTCGGCGTGCAGGTTACGGCCGGCCAGAAGCTCGCGGGTGACCGCCGAGTCGTAGCCGGCGTCCAGGTGTACTGTCACCTTCTCCGGCAGCGGACCGAACACGTCCAGCTTGTCCAGAGTAGACGCCAGTAGTGGTGAATCATGACGGTTCGCGCCGGCCAGAACCCGGTCGAGAGGGATCCCCCGGGCCTCGACCATGCTGGAGCGTTTCATCCCCTGCTTGCCCCGGTCGACCGGAGACCGGCCGGCGACCTCACCGCCACCGGGAGCCTTGGTGATACACCCGTCCACCGAGATATCGTCCAGAATCAGTCCGACAATCCGGTCATAGGTGTCCAATACGATGGCCTTCAATTGTTCGAACACGCCCAGCGTGATCCACTCGTCACGCCGGTTCCGGATCGTCGTCGCCGAACAACCACTGTCCGCGATCGACTCGTACGCACACCCGAACCGCAGCACCTGCAACAACTTCTCGAATATCAGCCGATCCGCCACCCGCGGCCGGTGACACCCCAGCGGATGCGACGGATCAACCCGCGGCCGCTCGGGCAACAGCGCGGCGAACTGGTCCCACAGCGGGGTCATCAGCCATGATGGAACAACGGGCACGGACACTCCTGGCGATCACGAGGCGTAAGCACCTTCATGATCATGGATGTCCGTGCCCGCCTCGTATCTGGGGCAGCGCGTCTGACCTATTTGCGCGGGCTCTAAGAGACCGTCGGGTAACCGGGTGACTACGTGGCGAGAAGTCGCTCAACGTTGATGCGTTGGGCGGCTTCGCGCTCGGTGGCGTTGGCCCAGCGGATCGTTTGACCGGCCAGGCGTATCGTCATGAGTCGAATCATCGCTACCTTGATCATGGCCTCTGAGTTGACGGTCAGCCGTTCGTAGTCCCGGGCCAGGCGTCGGTTACGGACCAGCCAACCCAGCGTCCTCTCTACCACCCACCGGCGCGGTAGGACCTTGAAGCCCTTGACGTCGTCGTTGCGCTTGACGATCTCCACCAGGATGCCGAGCTGCTCTTTCGCCCAGGTCAGCAGAGTGGAGTCGATGCTGTTGGCGTAGCCGCCGTCGGCCCACACGAGGGCGATGGTGGTGAACGCCTCGGCCAGCCGCGCCAGGATCCGCCGGCCACCGGGACGGTCGTTGACCGAGGCGGAGGTGACCATCACGACCAGGATCAGCCCCATCGTGTCCACGACCAGGTGCCGCTTGCGGCCGGTGGTCTTCTTGCCCATGTCGAACCCACGGCATTCGCCGCCCTCACTGGATTTGATGGACTGGGCGTCCAGCACCGCCGCTGTCGGCTCCGGCTCACGACCGGCCGCTACCCGCACCTGCCGGCGAAGCTCGTCGTGGATCGCGTCCCACGTTCCGTTCTTCCGCCACGTCGTGAACCAGCGATGTGCCGCGTCCGGTGGCGCCAGATCCCGCGGCATCATCCGCCACGGACAGCCCGACCGCAGCACATAGAAGATCGAATCCAGGATCAGCCGATCTCCCCACTTGCGCGGCCGGCCGCCTTTACGCAGGTCGCGTACCGGCATCAAGGGCGCGAGGATCGCCCACATCGCATCGGTCAAGCTCGACGGATAGCATGAACGGGCGTCATCCCCGCCACAGTTGCAGTTGCGCACACAACGCGATCATGGCGGGGATGATCTATTTGTCGAGCACCCGGCATCGACGTGTCTCCCCGTAACAGAACGCTCGGAGCTGGTTACCCGACGGTCTCTAAGAAACAACCCGCCAGTTCCTCACGTGGTGGTCTGAGGTCTGATCCTGTTTCCCCTGGCCAGGGCGGGAGTCTGCGGGTCTTCCGCGCGACTGAATGGGGTTGACGTCACTTCAGAAATTCTGAGTCGTTGTCGTCGTCGGTGACTGATTGATGTCGCCGGTGAAGGCGAGGAGGCTCGGGTTGGGACTGGCGGTCGTGCGGGATCTGCGGGTGGTCCGGGCCGAGCCGGGGCCGGAGGACATCGCCGAATTCGAGACCGACGTGCTGGCCGGGTTCGTGCTGGCCCGCGCGTCGGCCGGGTTGGCGGACGCGACGATCCGCGGCGACGTCGGGCACCTGGAGCAGGTACGGACCTGGTTCGGCCGGCCGCTGTGGGAGATGGAGCCGGCCGACGCGGACGCCTACTTCGGTCGGGTGCTGCGCGAGACGGCCAAGGGCACCCGGCTGGCGCGGGCGCAGGCGCTCAAGACGTACTTCCTGTTCCTGGAACTGCGTCACAAGGTCGAGATCCACAACCTGACCGGTCGGGTGGTCGAGTGCCCGATCGACGAGCTCAACCGGCCGCGCGGTGGCACCGAGGCGATGCTGCGTATCCCACCGACCGACGCGGAAGTCGAGGTGCTGTTCGCGGGGTGGCGGGAAGAGCTGGCGACCTGCCGGAAGTTCGCGCCCACCGCCCGCAACTACGCCGCGGCCCGGCTGATGGCCGAGGTGGGCTTACGGGTCGACGAGGCGTGTCGGCTGGACCTGCACGACGTCAAGTGGGACCTGGGCCGGTTCGGCAAGTTGCACGTGCGTCACGGCAAGGGCGCGCGGGGTTCCGGGCCGCGGGAGCGGATCGTGCCGCTGATCAACAACGCGCGGCGGACCCTCGCCTGGTTCGTCGCCGACGTGTGGGGCCACTTCGACGACGACCACGTCCGGCCCGGCGCGCCACTGTTCCCCTCCGAGCGTAAGCACGCCGACGGCACCTGCCGTCGGGTCGGTGACGACGCGCTGCGCGCGGGGCTGGCCGAGGCCGCCGCCAAGCACTTGCCGGGCTGGGCGGACACGCTCACTCCGCACGTGCTGCGCCACTATGCGGCCTCGCGGCTCTATCAGGGCGGCCTTGATCTGATCTCGATCCAGGAGGTCCTCGGCCATTCCTGGATCGCCACAACTATGAGATATGTCCATGTTCACCGCACCCATGTCGAGGATGCCTGGGCCGCGGGGCACGAGCGTGCCGCGCAACGATTGAAGGGGCTGCTGGCGTGAAGTGGAACCTGCGGCTGGCCGCCGCTCAGCGTGGGATCTGGAAGGCCAGCGACCTGCAGCGGATGCTGGCCGAGCACGGCCTGGTCATCTCCGCCGGGAAGATGTCGGGCCTGTGGTCCGGGCAGCCGGCCAGTATCAAACTCGATGACCTGGACGTCATCTGCGTCACGATCGGCTGCACCGTCGCCGACCTCCTCGTCGCCGAACCGGAGAGGGTCACCAAACCCGTTGCGGGACAAGGGAAACCCGTTGTTGCTGTCGGCGGCGCCACGACAGCGGTGGTGCCGCAACGACGCGACGGCCGGTCACTACCGCCCGCGTGAGCATCCCACGACGGCCACGCGGCGCTGGCGCGCTGGCGATCGGCTGCGCCGAGTGCTTCGCCTGGGGCGTACTACCCAGCCGCCGCTGCGTGGCCTGCCGCAGCTTCCGACAACAGCACCCCGACGACGCCCAGTGCGCCGGCTGCGGCCGGACCGTGCCCCTGAAGAACGACTACTGCCGCCTGTGCTGGTGCCAGGCCAGCGCCGACGCCAAGGGCGTGTGGACGCCGACCCTGCTGCCCTATCTCCAACGGGTCCACCACCATCAGCTGTTCTTCGCGAAGATGCAGCGCCAGAAAGCCCGCAACGGCCAGCAACGATTAGGCAAACGCGGCCGGCAACCCCGCAAGTCCACATCGAAACCGATCACGTCGGCGCCGGTCTGCGGCTGGACACAGCCGCCGATGTTCGAGGCGCACCGCGACTTCACCGCGTTCGACCGCGCCGCCACGCCGACCTCGCCAACCCGTGGTTGCTGCGTGCCCAGCACGAGGCCAGGAGGTGGGGCGAGGCCCACGGCTGGACCCACTGGATCGCCAATGATGTCGACCGCGCCCTGGTCATCCTGCTCTCCCACCACACCGCTGGCGAGAAGGTCCGCTACAGCCAGATCATCCCCGCGCTACGCGCCCACGGCCTCAGCGTCGGACGCACCGCCGAGATCCTCACCCTCGTCGGACTGCTCGACGATGACCGGCCCTCCCAGTTCGACGCCTGGCTGGACTCTGCTGCCGAATTCGGTTCAGGCGGCGAGGGCGAGGTCGAGGCGTTGGAGGTTGCTGGTCCGGCCTGGTTGGAGGGGGTGTCCGGTTGACCAGGCGTGGAGCCGGATGAGGTTGAGGGCGGTCGCGGAGAACACGTGTTGGAGGTGGGTTTTCGCGGTGCCGCGGTAGCGGGCGTGGCGGATGCCGGTGATTGCGAGGGCCTGGCTGATTGTGCTTTCGATTCCGGCGCGCAGCTTGTACTTGTCTGGCCAGTCTTCGGTGGTCTGCCGGGCGCGGGCCTGGGCCAGGGCGTGGTGCAGGTCGCGGGGGTAGAACGTGAGCTGTCGGCCGCCGCGTTTCGCGGTGGTGCACTGTGCCTGTGCGGGGCAGGGCCGGCAGGTGGTGCCGGCGAACTTCACCACGATGACTTCGGTGCCGCGTTGGGTGGCCGGGCTCCAGCAGGAACTGGTGCGCCCTTGCGGGCAGGTGACCTGCCGGGTGTCGAAGTCGATGGTGAAGGCGGTCTTGTCGTATCCGGTGCCGGCGCGGGCCTGGGCTGACTGGTCGAGCAGGGCGGGGGTCACGAGGGTGACTCCGTAGGTGGTCGCGGCGGTGGCGATGACCTCGGCCGAGGGGTAGCCGGAGTCGAGGTAATGCTCGGCGGGCAGCAGTTCACGTTCGTGTAGCTGCTGGTGGATGCCGGTGGTGGCCTTCACATCGGGGACGGTGGCCGCGGTGGTGGCCACGTTCGTGATCAGGTTCGGGGTCCGTGGCTTGCGGTCAGCGGGCTCGGCTCGTTCGTCCTGGCCGGCGGGTGTGTAG
The DNA here is from genome assembly GCF_007830265.1 of Micromonospora olivasterospora. NCBI lineage: Bacteria > Bacillati > Actinomycetota > Actinomycetes > Micromonosporales > Micromonosporaceae > Micromonospora > Micromonospora olivasterospora. The sequence continues at coordinate 2,932,762 of NZ_VLKE01000001.1, read as the reverse complement.
GAACCCCGGTCATCATCGCAGGTCTCCGTCAGGTGAACCTTGAATCCGTTCCAGAACAGGTCCTCACCCTTGGCGGCCCACCGGGTATCCGTGTCGTAGGGGGAGGTGATCCGTGATCTGGCGGGCGGGAGACCGTCTGTGTCTGCCTCCCGCCGCCGGATCACCTCCCGCCCTCGCGTGTCGATGGTGATGTAGTAGTTCTGCACCAGCACGATGCGCAGCGTCTGCACGGCGGGCAGTTCACGCAGCCAGGCCGGGGCGCTGGGGGCGAATACCGCGCGGAGCAGGGCTACCGCGTCGGCGCCGTAGACCTGCGCGAGGCGGTCCCGCTTGGCCGCCGAGGCGGGTAGCCGCCAGGAATCCACGCGGGGTCCGTACCGGTGCGCCCACTCGCCGACGTCGATCACCGTAGCGAGCCAGGACCCGGCGGCCACCGTCAACGCTTCCAGGCAGGCACGTACCGACTCGCCGGCCAGTTCCAGACGGTTGAGGTCGCGGACCGCGCTGATCACGTGGGTGGAATCGGTGCGCTGCTTACCGCCGGCACTGACCAGGCCCTTGTCGGCCAGCACCGCGAGCATCCTGATGAAGACCTGTTCCTCCAGGCCGTGTTCGACCAGCCGGGCCCGGAACTTGCTCAACACGCTGGCATCGAACCCGGGATCGGTCAGTTCCAGCGCGAGGGCGTACTTCCAGTCGATGGCCCGGGCCACCATCTGCGCGGCTTGCCGGTCGGTCAGGTTCTCCGCGTACTGCAGGGCGGTCACTAACGCCAGCACACCCGGGGACTCGGCTGGGGCGCCCCGAACGCCGAACGCGGCAGCGAACTGTTCATCGGCGAACACCTGACCCAGCTCGTCACGGGCAAACATCGCCACGCTGCCCTGCGGGAACGCCGCCCGGGCCACCAGCACCGTCTGCTCCGGAATCTCCACCCGCGACCGCGGCTGCATCGACACCCGTACACCCCCATCCCGCGGCCGCCAACGAGGAGAACACGACCGCGAACAGAGATCATCACCCCAGAACCAGCCAGCCAGAACGATCCCGACGGCGTGTCACGAATTCGGCAGCAGAGTCGTCGTGTCTCGTCGTCAGGTGGCTGGCCAGGGCGTGGGGATGTTCGCGCCGCGGTAGAGGTACCGAGTGGTGCTCAGTTTCTCCGGGTCGAACAGTTCCCGTTGGCCGTGGGGCCACCATCCGCCGTCGCAGTAGCGGCGGCGCAGTTCCTTCCAGGTGCTCCGGCGGTGTTTGCGCCGGAGCCATCGCCAGACCGTCTGCCACAGGTAGTGGCTGAGGTAGGCGAAGGTCGCCGACGACACACCGGGCCGGAAGTAGGCACACCAGCCCCGTACCGCCTGGTTGAGCCTGCGGATCAGGTCATCCAGCGGCTGGTTCACCTCGACCTGCCGGCATAGGGTCTTCACCTTGGCCATCACCGCCTTGAGCGACTTCTTGGCCGGATAGGTGTAGATGTAGTGCCGATTGGTGCCCCTCTTGCGGTGACGCTGGATGCGCCACCCGAGGAAGTCCATCCCCTCGTCGATATGGGTGATCAGAGTCTTGGCCTCCGACAGGCGCAGGCCCATCGTGGCCAGGACCCCGGCGATCTCGTCCCGCAGCGCTTCGGCATCCGCCCGGCTGCCCTTGATCATCAGGCACCAGTCGTCGGCATACCGGACCAGCTTGAAGTTCGGCAGACCGCGCCGAAGCCGTCTGGCCTTCTCAACCCTGCTGTCGGGGTACTCGTTGGAGTGCAGAGGTGAGTACGGCTGATCTTGCAGAGGTCAGGTGTCGCGGTGGGCGCCTTGTTCGTCACGGTGGGTTGCGTCTTGCAGGCGCAGGCGGGTGAGGCCGAGCATGTCGATCAGCCATCCGGGTCCGCCGGTGATGCCGCGGGCGCGTAGGAGGGTGTCGACCTCGTGGTGGGTCGCCGGAGTGGTGCGGGCGAGGAAGTCCTCGCAGATCTGGAGCAGGAGTTGCAGCAGGTCGCCGCGGTTGGTGTCGCTGGTGGCTGCGGGGTCGTCCGGGGTGGCCGGGGTGGGCATCAGGCGACGTTCTCGATGGCGGTGAGGCGGTTCTTGAGTCGGTAGCTGGGGCCGTTGATGGGGACGACGTCGCAGTGGTGCAGGAGCCGGTCGAGGATGGCGGTGGCCAGGACCTCGTCGCCGAAGACTTGGCCCCATTCGCCGAAGCCTTTGTTCGAGGTCAGCAGGGTGGAGCCCTTCTCGTAGCGTTTCGAGATCACTTGGAAGACGAGGTTGGCCTCGGGTCGTTCGAGGGGTTGGTAGCCCACTTCGTCGATGACCAGGACGGTGGGGCGTAGGTAGGTTTGCAGCTTGCGGGCCAGGCGGCCGATCGCGTCGGCGGCGGTGAGGTGGCGGACCATGTCGTCGAGGGTGGTGAAGTAGACGGTGAATCCGGCTCGGCAGGCGGCGACCGCGAGGGACACGGCGATGTGGGTCTTGCCGACGCCGGGTGGGCCGAGGAGAGCGACGTTGGCCTTGGCCTGCACGAATGCGAGGGTCGCGAGGTCACGGACCTTGCGGGGGTCCAGGTCGGGTTGGAAGCTGAAGTCGTAGTCGTCGAGGGTCTTGTGGTGCGGCAGCTTCGACAGGCGTAGCCCGGCGCGGAAGCGGCGTTCGTCGCGGACGGCGAGTTCCTCTTCCAGGACGAGGTCGAGGAACTCCAGGTAGCCCATGGCTTCGGTGTCGGCCCGGCCGGTGAGTTCCCGCAGCGTCTTGGCCAGGTGAGGCAGGCCGAGTTTGGTGGCGCTGGCGTGGATGCGGTTGGTGACCAGCTCACTCACTTCGAGACGTCCTTCAGGTGTGGGCGGTTGGTGAACGGGCTGGCCGCAGCGATCTGCTCATAGACCGACAGCGGCCGGGCCTCGACGGCGATCTGGGCGGCGGCGGCCCGGTTGAGCAGGGCTTGCAGCGGCCCCTGGCCGCCGTCGTGACGGGCCGGTCGGCGTGCGGTCGACTGCCCGCTGTCGGGGTCGCCGATGGTGACGGCCCGGGTGTGTCCGTCGGGCAGACCGTCCCAGTGGCTCTCGTCGACCACGCGGGCGCCGCGGCCCACGGCCCGCTGGTGCGTGGCCAGCAGCGTGGTGCCGTCCAGACCGGGCACGATGGCGTGAATAGTGATCGTGGCGGCGGTCGCCCGAATCTCCACGAGTTGGCGGTGGCGGACCCGTCGGGCCGGCACGGAGTAGAGGTTGCCGGCGTAGGCGACCAGGCAGTCCTTGCCGACGTGCCGCAGATGCCGGTCGGCGACCACATACGGCCGGGCGGGGATCGGTCGCAGCGCGGCGTGGTCGCGGACCGCCCGCACGCCGATGATCTCGCCGTGGGTGCGATGCCTTACGGCCCGCCGCTGTGGCACCCAGGCCATGAACGTGGCGTCGAGTTCGGCCAGCGACGAGAACGCCCGCCCGGCCAGGACATGATCGCGGATGATGGTGACCTGCAACGCCGTTGCGTTTGGCGATCGGCGGATGAGTCAAGGGGGACTTTGAAGACGCGAACGGGACTTCTGATAGATCAACTTGTGTCGAGCAAGAAGATCATGCCTCAGGAGTCCCGTTGCAGGAGAAGTCTGTCATCACCCGGTCGATCGAGGTAGCCGGGGGTGTGCACGCGCCCGGACATCTGGGCGAGTTGACCCAGATCATCGACTTCGACCTGGTCGACGCGGTGCTGGAAGAAACCGGGACACGCGAGAAGCGGCTGCGGCTGCTGCCGTCTCGGGTCGTGGTGTACTTCGTCCTCGCACTCGCCCTGCTCGACCGCTGTTCCTACCGAGCGACGTGGGGGAAGCTGACCGCGGCCCTGGCCGGCTTGTGCCTGACGCGGCCGAGTATCTCCTCACTGTCACGCGCTCGCCGCCGGGTCGGAGTAGCGCCGCTACGGCGCCTGTTCGAGACCCTGGCCGGTGCCGTCGGTCTGCTCGGCCAGCCCGGCGTGTTCTACCGGGGCCTGCGTACCGTGGCCATCGACGGCACCCACCTGCACGTGCCCGACGAGGAACGGGTCACCTGGCGCTACCCCAAACGCGTAGGAGACAAGCTGGAGTTCGGCTACCCGCTGCTACGGCTGCTCGTGGTGATCGAGTGTGGGACCCGCGCCCTGCTCGCCGCGGCCTTCGGCCCCGAAACAGAAGGCGAACTGGCTTACGCGCGGCGGCTTCTGGGCGTCCTGGACCGCACGATGCTGCTGCTGGCCGACGCCGGCTTCGACGCCGCGGAATTCCTGCGCGACGTCGGCGCCACCGGCGCGCAGTTCCTGGTCCGCTCATCCGCCCGCCGCTGCCCGACCATCCAGCGTCGCCTACCCGACGGCTCCTACCTGGCCCGCATCGGCTACGGCAGCCTACCCGCTCTCATCCTGGTGCGGGTCATCGAAGCGCAGGTCACCGTCACACTGGCCGACGGCAGCCTGCGGCGCGAGCAGTGGCGGCTGATCACCAGCCTGACAGACCACACCCGCTACCCCGCCCACGAACTCGTGGACCTCTACCACGAACGCTGGCAGGCCGAAACCACGTATTTCTCGATCAAAGCGACCATGCTCGACGGCCGCGTCCTGCGCTCCCGCAGCATCCCCGGGATCGAGCAGGAGGTGTACGCCCTGCTCACCGCCTACCAGGCCCTCATCCGCGCGGCAGCAGACGCCACCTGCACCCAGCCCGGCCTGGACATGGACCGGATCAGCTTCACCGTCCTCATCGACGCCGCCGCCGACACGATCACCACCGCCAGCGGAATCCTTCCCGGCAGCTCAACCGACCTCCTCGGCACGATAGGCCACGCCGCGCTGGCCGACCTCCTACCCGCCTGGCGCCGCCCTCGAATCAAGGCCCGCTCCCGCAAGAACCCGACCAGCAAGTACAGCCCGAACGCCGGACAGCACCCCGCAACCACGCAGACCTACACCTTCCACGCCGACATCACAATCTTCGAAAAGGGGCTTGCCTCCCGCTCACGGCGCTAAACGCAACGGTGTTGTGGTGACCTGCCGTTCGACCCGCCCTTTGCCGGTCGGCCGATAGGCGGCCAGCACATCGATGTCGAAGTCGTAGTGCCCGGCGAACGCGACCGCTTCCGGGTGCAGCGGCACCGCCTGGCCCGGGGCGACATGCCGGCGGACCACGGTCTTGGTCCGGTCGTAGACGATCGCCCCGGGAACCCCGCCGAAGTGCGCGAACGCCCGCCGGTGACACTCCCAGAACGCGGCCAGGTCCCGGCTGGTGGTGAAACAGCAGAACGGGTCCCGCGAGTACGACAGCACCATGTGAAACGAGTACACCTTCGGGATCCCGACATGGGCCAGGATGCCGCCTTCGTCGCCCCAGTCCACCTGCGCCTGGGCGCCCGGAACGACCTCGAACCGGCGGTGCAGCCCGGCCAGCTGATCCGGACTGATCCCCAACTCCGCAGCGATCCGCGGCCGGGCCTGCTGCAGATACAGCTTCACCCGCTGATAGTTGCCGGTGAACCCGTACTGCTCGACAAGGCGTTCATGGATCACCGTGCCCTTGAGCAGCAACTCCGCCCGCAGCCACGCATCGACCACGTGCGCGAACACGTCGATCAACTGCCCCCGAGCCGGCCGCGCCCGAACCGGCGGCACCACCTCGCCGCTACCAGCAGCCAGGTACTTCTTCACCGTCCGCCAGTTCAGGCCCGTCTCACGAGCGATCTCCGAGACACTCGCACCAGCCTCGTGCAACGCCCGGAACCGGCGCACATCCAGCCACCGCTGCTCATCCATCGCTCCCATCGCCAGCCGCCCCACGTCTGCCCGATCACGACCCGAGCAGCCTCACCCTCAGTCACCCGCTGACGACGGACAAACAGTGCGCACCTCTGCAAGATCAGCTGTACTTAGCTCTGCACTCCAGGCCGTACCCCGACACCTGCCGGTGGCCGGGCCACCGGGGCGCTGGGCGACATACTCGTCCAGCACCGACAAGGCGATGTTGCTCAGCAACGGGGACAGGATCGACCCCTGCGGAGTGCCGGCGTTGGTCTCCCGCAGTTGGCGGTCCTCGCCGAGGATGCCCGACTTCAGGAACGCCTTCACCAGGTCCAACACGCGCTTATCGGCGATGCGGCCACGTACCCGGCCCATCAGGGCGGTGTGGTCGATCTCGTCGAAGCAGGCCTTGATGTCACCTTCCACGACCCACTCGTAGCTGCGTGGTCTCGTGGCCAGGTAACGGATCTCGGCCACCGCGTCATGGGCCCGGCGTCCCGGGCGGAACCCGTAGGAACACGGGAGGAAATCCGCCTCGAAGATCGGCTCCAACACCAGCTTCATCGACGCCTGCACCACCCGGTCGGTGATCGTCGCGATCCCCAACCGGCGCAACTTGCCACCGGGCTTGGGGATCATCCGCTCCCGCACCGGCACCGGCCGGAAACTGCGATCCTTCAACGAGGCCCGCAGCCCGTCGAGGAACCCCTCGACTCCGACCCGCACGACGATGGACAGCGCCGTGGCGCCGTCCACCCCAGCGGTCTTGGCGCCCTTGTTACTGCGCACCCGATCCCACGCCACCAACAGGAACGCTCGATCGGTGACGAGGTTGAACAGGTCATCGAACACGCGACGAGGATCATCACGAGCCCAACGATGCAGCGTGGCCTGGATCCCCAGTACCCGGTCTTCGGCCCGGCGAAGGGCCGACTCCAGCTCGTCGGTATTCACCGGCGACAACCTCCTGGCATTCCCGCATCCGTACTGCTCGACTTGCTGGCCCCCTTCGCCCTGCGTCCGGCTCTCCCGGACCCCGACGGCGGGTCGTCACGCCCGCGACTACTACGAGGCCTCCGCCCCGACCAGCCACCCGTCAGCGGCAACTCACCTGCCCACAACCGTCCTGGATAGACAGCCAGCGGGCGGACAGCCGGTCGGTTCCCACGTTCACTTATCGATCGATCGGCCAGCGAGGCGCCCAGCTCTACTCCGGCAGCATCGCCGCGGCTACGCCGCAGACCTTCACCACGGCCTCCCCACCGTCGGAGCCACACGGCTTCGGAGTCGACCACCACAAGACCGCGGCGGTCGTGCACTGCACACCGGCCCAGATCCACCAGGTTTCGAGCCGGCTTCGCTGTTACGGAGCTTCAACCACTGGTTCACTCGCGTTACACCGTCTGGCCTCGCCGAACAGGCCCGCACCGTCTGGCAGTCCCGGCACGTCCCGCCCCCGTCAGGGCCGCTTGCCACCCTCACCGCCGCTGCTGCGGATCAGGCTGCCCTCAGGCTTCACCAGGCCGCTGCGACGACCCGGCGGGAAAGGTCTCCCACCCCTCCTCGATCAATCAGCGCTACATGGCGCACAACTCCGCCGCGAAGAAAGACGCCGCGGACTTCAGGATCTGGTTCGCCCGCCGCAGCTCACGCACCTCCCGTTCCAACGCGGCGAGGCGTTCGGCGTCGCTGCTGGTGGTGCCCGGCCGCTCACCGGCGTCGGTCTCGGCCTTCTTCACCCACGTGCGCAACGCCTCCGGATGAACCCCGAGCTGACCGGCGATCCGCCGGATCGCTCCGACCGCGGACGCCGGATCCCGGCGGGCCTCGACGGCCAACCGGGTCGCACGCTCACGCAGCTCATCGTTGTACTTCTTCGGTGCGGGCATCGCTGGTGTTCCTCCCAGGTTTCGATGTCTCCATCAAACCCGGTGCGGAACAGTAGCCCTGCTCCGCGCGGTATTCGCCCCCAGCGCCCCGGCCTGGCTGCGTGAACTGCCCGCCGTGCAGACGCTGCGCATCGTGCTGGTGCAGAACTACTACATCACCATCGACACGCGAGGGCGGGAGGTGATCCGGCGGCGGGAGGCAGACACAGACGGTCTCCCGCCCGCCAGATCACGGATCACCTCCCCCTACGACACGGATACCCGGTGGGCCGCCAAGGGTGAGGACCTGTTCTGGAACGGATTCAAGGTTCACCTGACGGAGACCTGCGATGATGACCGGGGTTCCTACACACCCGCCGGCCAGGACGAACGAGCCGAGCCCGCTGACCGCAAGCCACGGACCCCGAACCTGATCACGAACGTGGCCACCACCGCGGCCACCGTCCCCGATGTGAAGGCCACCACCGGCATCCACCAGCAGCTACACGAACGTGAACTGCTGCCCGCCGAGCATTACCTCGACTCCGGCTACCCCTCGGCCGAGGTCATCGCCACCGCCGCGACCACCTACGGAGTCACCCTCGTGACCCCCGCCCTGCTCGACCAGTCAGCCCAGGCCCGCGCCGGCACCGGATACGACAAGACCGCCTTCACCATCGACTTCGACACCCGGCAGGTCACCTGCCCGCAAGGGCGCACCAGTTCCTGCTGGAGCCCGGCCACCCAACGCGGCACCGAAGTCATCGTGGTGAAGTTCGCCGGCACCACCTGCCGGCCCTGCCCCGCACAGGCACAGTGCACCACCGCGAAACGCGGCGGCCGACAGCTCACGTTCTACCCCCGCGACCTGCACCACGCCCTGGCCCAGGCCCGCGCCCGGCAGACCACCGAAGACTGGCCAGACAAGTACAAGCTGCGCGCCGGAATCGAAAGCACAATCAGCCAGGCCCTCGCAATCACCGGCATCCGCCACGCCCGCTACCGCGGCACCGCGAAAACCCACCTCCAACACGTGTTCTCCGCGACCGCCCTCAACCTCATCCGGCTCCACGCCTGGTCAACCGGACACCCCCTCCAACCAGGCCGGACCAGCAACCTCCAACGCCTCGACCTCGCCCTCGCCGCCTGAACCGAATTCGGCAGCAGAGTCACCGTCCTCCCCAAACAGCCGCAGCCGGAAGCCAGGCCACACGAGCCCATGCGCCGGCTACCCGTCACCCTCATCTCCGCCGACGTCATCTCCCGCATGGGGGTGATCGGCCAGTTACGGCCCCGTCCGGAGGTGCTGCTGCTCGACGACACCGAAGGCGACCAGGCCCAGGCCACACTCGTCATCGCCGACAGCGTCGACGAGCCGACCCTGCGGGCACTACGGGCGCTGCGCATCCGGAAAGCTCCCGGCCTGGTGCTGGTGGTAACCCACATCGATGACGCCGGGCTGGCCGCCGCGGTGGAACACGGGGTCCTCGGGCTCGTCCGCCGAGCCGAGGCCAGCCCAGAACGCCTCGTCACGGCGATCCGCGCCGCCGCAGCCGGCGAGGGCAGCATCCCCGCCGACCTGCTCGGCCGGCTCCTGCAGCAGGTCGGGGCGCTGCAACGGGACACCCTCGGGCCACGTGGAATGACCATCCTGCGCCTGACAGGCCCGGAGGCGGCAGTGCTGCGCCTGGTCGCCGACGGCTACGACACCGCCGAGATCGCGGCGAAACTCTGCTACTCCCCACGCACGATCAAGAACATCCTGTACGACGTCACCAACCGGTTCCACCTACGCAACCGCTGCCACGCCGTGGCATACGCGCTCCGCACCGGCCTCATCTGACCCCGCACCAGCGCAGCTGACGCCAGTTCAGGCCGCCTACTACGGCGGCTGAGACCTCCGACCAGGGCCGGCGTGAGACGAACGTGGTGCCCTCTCGGGCCAGCCCGTCCCGACCAGTAGCGCACCACCCTGAACGAGCAGTAGCCTGCCTCGCAGCGACACAGACCAGAACCACCCGCTCATGCCCACCCAGGCGGATATCAAGCCAGGTGCCCGTGATCGGGTAACCTGGTGACGCAGCGGGCCGTTAGCTCAATGGCAGAGCTGAGGACTTTTAATCCTTAGGTTCTGGGTTCGAGTCCCAGGCGGCCCACCTTTGAACTGGGAAAATAGTCCACCATAACTATTTTCCGCTTCCCTCGGTCGGGGCATTTGTCGGATTTTTCGGCTTAGCGTGCGAGCACCCACCGAGCACCCAGCTCTGGAATGACGCCATGCGACGCCGCGCGACGTCGCCGGTCGGGGGTGTGATCCGGTGCCGCGAGGCGATGCATGTCGCCGCATTCCGCGGCGAGAGCCTGGGCTCCCGTCTACCTGCGCCAAGCCAGCTGTGGCGTCGGTGTTGGGAGCGTAGGGCGAGGGGCGACGAGGGCGTCTCGGCCGGCGGAGTTGCGGGTGTCTGGGGTGCGTGTGGTGGTGGGCCGGATGCGGTCGGACATTCTGGCGTGCCGACCGCATCCGGCGTCGTGTACCACCGACGGTGCGTGCGTTACGCGGCTCGTCGGCGTCGGCGGGGGACGAGCTTGGCGGCGGCTTCGGCTTTGGCGCGTTCGACGTCGAGTTCGGCGATGACGGAGGTGTAGGTGTCGGTCATCGCGAGGGAGGAGTGGCCGAGCAGTTCCTGGATGTCCTTGAGGTCGGCGCCAGCCGCCTTGAGGTAGGTGGCGGCGCAGTGCCGTAGGTCGTGCAGCCGGATCGGGGGTAGCCCGGCGTCGCGGACGAGGGCTTCGAACCGGTCGGTGACGGCCTGGGGGTGCCAGGGCTGCCCGTCGGGTTGGACGAAGAAGAACCCGGTGTCGGGCCACGCGGTGCCGCAGGCCAGTTTCCATCCGGCGCGGCGGGCGTGATGGGCGCGCAGCGCCGCGTGGGTGAAGCTGTCAATGGCCAGCACCCGGTTGCCGGACTCGGACTTGACCTTCTTGACCACCGGTGTGTAGCCGTGGGTGGTCAGCTGCTGGGTGACGCTGACCAGCGCGTTGTCGAGGTCGACGGCGGTGTCGGTGAGTCCGATGGCCTCGCCGCGGCGTAGGCCGCGGTGGAGGATGAGCACGAACAGCGGGTAGAGGGCGATGTCGTGGTCCTCGGCGTAGTCGAGGAACTCCCCGGCCTGCTGCGGGGTCCACACCATGACCGGGCTGGGCCGCTCGCCGGTGTCGTGCCACTTCTGTACGGCCTTGGCGGTCCACACCCGGGCCTTGGGGCGGGCGCTGGAGGGCAGTTCGACGTGGGCTGCGGGGTTGAAGTCGATCAGCCGGTTGTTGCTTCGGCGGATGGCGTCGTTGAGTGCCTTGCGCAGGGTGGCGCGGATGCGGTGCATGGTGGACGGCCTTGTGGGGCGTATGCCGCGCACGGTGGCGCGGATCCACGGCTTGTCGCTTTGCCGGGCGATCTCGATGGCGGTGTTCCGGTCGGCGATGGCGGTGAACATCGCCTCGATGTGCTCGACCCGTAACTTGACGAGGGGGATGTCGCCGAGGTGCGGGACCAGGTGGGTGCGGATGTGTGAGCCGTAGGCGAGGACGGTGGCGGGTTCGATGCCGCGCCGGGACGCCAGCCACGAGGTCAGGTACTCGCCGACGGTCGTCGCGGCGGTGGCGGGCAGCCCGGCCCGGACCCGTCGGGCGATGGTGTCGCGGTCCGGTAGCGGGGCGCCGGAGGTGACGGCGAGGAGCAGGTCGGCGATCTCGGCCGCGACAGCCGCGTCGCCGCCGGCGAGGGCGAGGGCGAGAAGGACTTTCGCGTGGTCGCGGTCGGTGACGGCGGCGTCGCGGGTGCCGAAGGTGCTGCGACGCAGTTGCCGGCGTGGTTGGCCGGGGTGGGTGGGCAGTTCGAGTTGGTAGGCCCACCGGCCGTGGGTGGGACTCCACGCCCCGCCCGCCCGCCGCAGTTGCGGGCAGCGGTTGCCGAGCTTGCGGCCGTTGCCGTCGCGGCAGGAGCAGCGTTTGAAGACGGATCCTTCCGCCATGATCAGGTGTTCCCTTCAGTCGGGGTGTGCGGCAGCCGGGGGCTGCGGATTCGGTGCGGGGTGATCCACGCGTGCCTTCCGCCCGGGATCAAGTCGCCGTCCGGCGGCGGGCTGGCCGGCTCGGGTTCGTCGGCGGCCGGCAGGTGCAGGGCGTGGAGGATGGCCGCGACCGGCACCCGGTAGCGGCTGCCGAAACGCAGCACCGCGACCGGGAACTGGCCGCGCTTGGCCAGGTCGTAGGCGACGGACCGGGACAGCCCGAAGATCCGGGCCGCGGTGGCCAGGTCGGTGACCGCACCCAGGGCGCGGATCCGCTCGGCGGTCCACGCGTCTGAGTGGTTCTCGGACGGGCGGGCAGGAGGTACGGGGTCGGAGTGGTGTTCAGGGGTGGTCATCGCAGTGGTCCTTCCGGTGATCAAAAAGTGGAAGTGTCGCCCGGCTGGATGTGGGCGGAGACGGTGAGGCGGCAGGCCGACCTGGTAGCGACACCGCAGCGAAGGCCGGCCGAGGCATCGGCGGCGCGCCGTACGCTGACGTTGTCGACAGACCGCCAGCGACCGGATCGGTCGGGGTCGGGTCGACCTGGTGGGGTCGACGGGGTGTGGTGATGCGGCGGATGCTCGCGCGCTGATCGGTCGTCGGCTCCCGCGTCGCGTAAGCCGTGCGCTGACACCCTTAAACCCGCGTTTGTGTGCGCTGGCGAACGCCTGCCCCACTCACAGCGACTCACAGCCGCTCACAGAGCTGCCTGTTGGGCCGCGTCGCTGGGGTACGCGCCCGCGCCTGGCGCCAGACCGCCGGCGCCGGCACCGGTCGCCGTGACAGTGGCTTCCGCCGATGACAAGGAGGGTGGAGTATGGTCCGCGCCGTCCGACGCCGTGGTTACGGAGATGTCATCGCGGCCCGGACATGTCACTCGGCCTATGACGTGACGGCCCGCCTGGCACTCATGTCGGTGGATGGACACGGTGCCCCTCGGACACGTCGGCGGCGCAGAGGGACGCCATGGCCACCGGTCGTTGACACGCCTGTCCGCGTGGGCGTGGTCGGTGCCGCTCGGGTATGGCCGCCGTCGGCGCGAAGGCGGGCGTGTGGCCACCGCACGTCGTCGGGCACGCGTGGCCCGTGTCCGCGAGCGTGTCCAATCCCTGTTCAGCGACCCTGCCGGACATTTGTCAACGGCCTACGTCGATGACACGGTCAAGCCTCGGCACCGCTCCGTGCGCGTCGACCAACGCCGTGGCCGCTGGCGAGCCGCGTCGCGGACATGGGCGGCATGCCACTTTGGCGCCATGTCCGCGCACGTCCGCGTCAATCGACGATGGCAGTTCGATGGTCGCGCGGTCACGTACATGTCCGGACACGCGGCGGGTGACCCGCGCCCGTCGCGGCCACCTTTGGCCTTTGCCGGCGTCCGCCGTGCGATCACGCCGTGTCCATCGGCAGACATCGTTGACATCGGGGGTGGCGTGACGCACGCGTCCGGTTGCGTCTCGGGGTGGGCGTATCCTGCCTCCGCCGAGGAACGGCGTTCGACGCGCGGGCAAGACGCCGACACCATGCTCCGGTGAGCGCGGCAGAGCCGCCATGATCGAGATCCGATGTATGCCCCGGGCGCCGCCGCCATCTCCGAGGTACGCCAGCCTCTTCGCCACCCACCCGAGCAGAACCGTGTGAGCGTCCGTGAGCCGCTGTGGGTCGCTGTGAGCGCCGACGTGTACGTTCCCGGATACCCCTTGTTGGGCACCCCGGCGCGGGCGCCGCTCGTTCTCACAGCCCTGCTCAGAACGCCGATCAACGATCCGCCTGGCCGCTGGCCCGCCCGGCACCGCGAAGCACTGTGAGTGGTTGTGAGTTCCGCAGGCGTTCGCCAGAGCACACAAACGACGGTTTTACACACGGGAGCGCGGTAGGGGCGCGGTACGTTGATCGCCGGTGGCCGCGGCACCGGGGTCTGTGGTCGCTTCGGTGGGGCGTGGTGCGCCGACACCCTCAAACCGGGCTCTGTCAGCTCTGGCGAACGCCCCCCGGATCTGACAGACCTCTGACAGCGGAGGGGCTGATCTGACAGCCCTGGTCGGAGGCTCGCCGCCTCGCACGCCGGCCTCACCGGCTCGACGGGCGGTGCCGAATGTCAGATCATCACGGCTGGACCCTGACGCTACCGCCGGACACCGCGGTGCGGGGACGGAGACGCCTGAAAGCCGGTGGCCGTGCCTCCCAGCAGGTCAACTGAGAAAGGACAACCTGGCGGCGCCTTGTCGGAGCCATGTCAGATCGTTGTTAGACGCCCGGGGCGTTCGCCAGAGCTGACAGGAGCCGGTTTGAGGGCGCGGGGAGTTTCCACGCGGCGGCCACAAGGCCGGACCCGTACCCAGCGGGTCGACTGGGCCCGGGAGGTCGGCGTCGGGCTGGTCTACGACCGTCTGCACAAGGGCGGCGCTCTACGGCCGGCAGGTGAGGTGTGGAGAGATCGTCGGTGAGCGGCCGTCTGGCGAGCTCGTTCTGGGTCTTCCATAACGTCTTCCCCTGGGACTTCACCGCGCCTTCACCACTGCTCACGACCATCGCACCCGGCGTGACGGCCGCATGCGGCTGTCAGTGCAGCACACCGCCGGTGACCGTCGCTCGTCACCGGCGGTGACATTTCCAGACTCCCTCCGTAGGAGGGAGTTCCCTTCCGCTGCTCCCCCAGAGGAGGCTGCCGGCGTTCCACGGCGGCGGGTCGAGACAGCCTCCTCCTGGTGACCCATGATCAGGCTGAACATCCCAGCGGACCGGCCGGATCTGACAGGCGGCAACAGGCGCGACCGCCAGGACGACAACGACGTCGCCAGACGCCGCCTGAAGGTGACCGACGCAAGCCGTTGACTTCCTGTCGCACCAGAGCGATCGTCGAAGACCACCCACTCTCAGATGACCAGCAACAACTCCACGCCAGCCCGCAGCTCGGCGTCGCCCGCGTCGCCTTGCCCACCCGCCCTCGCGGCCGGTCGGCCGGTTGCCGCCCCGCCACCACGCTGCTCGGCCGGGCCTGGAGCCCTGATCGTGGACTTGGTGATCCCGGCCGGTCACGATGAACTGAGCACATCAGCTTCTACCGTTGCGACGGCCCGCCGCGTGTCCAGCGCCAACCGCACCCGCGACGTAGACGATGCGCAGAAAGCGAGGCACCCGACCTCCTCGACGCGGACAGCATCGTTCCCGAGCATCACTGGGGCCCCGCCTGCTCAGCACTGACGGCTGCGGCGCTACCGGACGGAGCGGCACCGCGGTCGGGCGGTGAACCGCGACCGGCGACGAGACGCCCGTGGGCGGGTCAAGATCGGTCGCTGGCGCGCCGAGCGGGCCAGCACCCGGAACAGCGGGTCAGTCTCGACCCACCGTCACGTCGGCACGGTGCGGCACCGCTCCACGCCTCCAAGCGAGGGTTCCCGCCCCACGGCCGCAGTCCCCGCAGTCGTCCAGCGCACCTCGAACGGTCCCGTTCCGCCATCGGTGGTCCTGCCCTGCCGCCGTCCACGTCCGTCCGAGCCGAGCTGCGGCGCGGGCAGGCAGCGCAGTCCTCACGCCGTCCAGTAGATGTGACCTGTCGCCGGGCGCCCAGGCCGGGGCATGCGATCAGAGCCTGGCCGGCGAACAGGCTGCCCTTTCCCTCTTCCCGCCGCGCATCTCGTCGATCACGAGCCCGTCGCCCGACTTGCTCGCGCGCTGACAGGTGAACCCGCCACGGTGCGTGCCGTCCCGGTGACTTCGGGATCGCTACTGTCCGCGCTGGCGGGGTCCCCACCCCGGCAGCAGCGGTGGAAGCTCAGCAAGCGGTCGCCGCGGCCGTTCCGGCGGCGCCGCCTCGCCGTCGTCGCCGTACCACCGCCGTCCGTACTGATCGGGCAGGTCACCCCACCCGAAGTACGGCATCGGCTCGCTGGGCATGCCGCCGAGCGTCTCCAGCGGATCGATGCGGGACTCGCCGACGGTGCACAGGTGCGCCCAGTCGTCACCGAAGTCGAACACGTACGCGAACTGCTCGCCGCCACCCAGATGACTCAGCTTGGCTCGGTCGCTGTCGACGCTGCCCTCGGGGGCATCGCCGTCCCACAGCTCAAGCGACGTGACCTGGGTGTGGTCGGCCAGCGTGAACATGTGCATGTGGGCCAGGTCCCAGCGGGCGAACGCTAGGTCGATCGCGTCAGCGAGCTGGGCGAAGGTATGCGACCGGCTCGCCGCGAAGACCCTGCCCGGCCGAGGCCACAGGTCGACGCCCCGACCGGAGACCAGCTCGACCCGTACGGACAGCCAGGTACGCGCCACCGCTCCCCCTCCCACCGACAACCGTCGCCACCACCGCCTGAACACTACGAAACGTCACCGGCGCACTTTGGCTGCGGCCGTCTCCCTGGCGTCGGACCTGATCGATTTGGCGTGCGTCCCATCGGCGGGCGCACGACCTGCCAGGCTCGGCGACGTCGGCGTCATGTGGCACTCACAAGCGCCCCAACGGCGGGAGCGACCGCATCGCAGTGGGCCATCGCCAGCCCGACAAGCTCCCTGCCGCACCAGCCCGCACGGCGTTTCGACTCTGCTGCCGAATTCGTGACACGCCGTCGGGATCGTTCTGGCTGGCTGGTTCTGGGGTGATGATCTCTGTTCGCGGTCGTGTTCTCCTCGTTGGCGGCCGCGGGATGGGGGTGTACGGGTGTCGATGCAGCCGCGGTCGCGGGTGGAGATTCCGGAGCAGACGGTGCTGGTGGCCCGGGCGGCGTTCCCGCAGGGCAGCGTGGCGATGTTTGCCCGTGACGAGCTGGGTCAGGTGTTCGCCGATGAACAGTTCGCTGCCGCGTTCGGCGTTCGGGGCGCCCCAGCCGAGTCCCCGGGTGTGCTGGCGTTAGTGACCGCCCTGCAGTACGCGGAGAACCTGACCGACCGGCAAGCCGCGCAGATGGTGGCCCGGGCCATCGACTGGAAGTACGCCCTCGCGCTGGAACTGACCGATCCCGGGTTCGATGCCAGCGTGTTGAGCAAGTTCCGGGCCCGGCTGGTCGAACACGGCCTGGAGGAACAGGTCTTCATCAGGATGCTCGCGGTGCTGGCCGACAAGGGCCTGGTCAGTGCCGGCGGTAAGCAGCGCACCGATTCCACCCACGTGATCAGCGCGGTCCGCGACCTCAACCGTCTGGAACTGGCCGGCGAGTCGGTACGTGCCTGCCTGGAAGCGTTGACGGTGGCCGCCGGGTCCTGGCTCGCTACGGTGATCGACGTCGGCGAGTGGGCGCACCGGTACGGACCCCGCGTGGATTCCTGGCGGCTACCCGCCTCGGCGGCCAAGCGGGACCGCCTCGCGCAGGTCTACGGCGCCGACGCGGTAGCCCTGCTCCGCGCGGTATTCGCCCCCAGCGCCCCGGCCTGGCTGCGTGAACTGCCCGCCGTGCAGACGCTGCGCATCGTGCTGGTGCAGAACTACTACATCACCATCGACACGCGAGGGCGGGAGGTGATCCGGCGGCGGGAGGCAGACACAGACGGTCTCCCGCCCGCCAGATCACGGATCACCTCCCCCTACGACACGGATACCCGGTGGGCCGCCAAGGGTGAGGACCTGTTCTGGAACGGATTCAAGGTTCACCTGACGGAGACCTGCGATGATGACCGGGGTTCCTACACACCCGCCGGCCAGGACGAACGAGCCGAGCCCGCTGACCGCAAGCCACGGACCCCGAACCTGATCACGAACGTGGCCACCACCGCGGCCACCGTCCCCGATGTGAAGGCCACCACCGGCATCCACCAGCAGCTACACGAACGTGAACTGCTGCCCGCCGAGCATTACCTCGACTCCGGCTACCCCTCGGCCGAGGTCATCGCCACCGCCGCGACCACCTACGGAGTCACCCTCGTGACCCCCGCCCTGCTCGACCAGTCAGCCCAGGCCCGCGCCGGCACCGGATACGACAAGACCGCCTTCACCATCGACTTCGACACCCGGCAGGTCACCTGCCCGCAAGGGCGCACCAGTTCCTGCTGGAGCCCGGCCACCCAACGCGGCACCGAAGTCATCGTGGTGAAGTTCGCCGGCACCACCTGCCGGCCCTGCCCCGCACAGGCACAGTGCACCACCGCGAAACGCGGCGGCCGACAGCTCACGTTCTACCCCCGCGACCTGCACCACGCCCTGGCCCAGGCCCGCGCCCGGCAGACCACCGAAGACTGGCCAGACAAGTACAAGCTGCGCGCCGGAATCGAAAGCACAATCAGCCAGGCCCTCGCAATCACCGGCATCCGCCACGCCCGCTACCGCGGCACCGCGAAAACCCACCTCCAACACGTGTTCTCCGCGACCGCCCTCAACCTCATCCGGCTCCACGCCTGGTCAACCGGACACCCCCTCCAACCAGGCCGGACCAGCAACCTCCAACGCCTCGACCTCGCCCTCGCCGCCTGAACCGAATTCGGCAGCAGAGTCAATACCCTGGTCAAACGCACGCCGTTTCCCAATCTTCAGTTTCTGACCTTCGACAAGCCAGAAACCTAGACGGGACACGGCGTGCCCTGTCGATCAGGGCGTCAACCCACCCACGAGAACATCACAAGAGCCTGAAAAACTCGGTCCACCGCGCCTCGGAATCAACAAACGCAGCCGATCGCCTCCAGTCGCCTCCTTTCGAGCCAACAGACCCAACGCGTGGTGTTGAACCTGCAGGACTGGCGCGGTGACCTCGCCGCCCTGCAGAAGCAGTTCGACGACTGGCCGATCGAGCACCTCAAGGAACTGGCGGCGGTGACCCGAAGCGGTGCGATCATTCAGATCGTCCGGCGAGACTGAGAAGGCAGGCAGCACGTGGGTATCGAATACCGACTGACGCTGGCGGGTGACATCCCGCTGGAGCAGGTCGCCTCGGTCGTCGCCCCGGAAGGCGTCGAAGAGTCTGCCCTGCCCGGCTACCCTCGGTTGCTCAGCGGCGGCCTCGAGGATGAGCTCGGGTACACCGTCACTGTCTCCGGGGGCAGCCACGGCTACTTCGACGCCGAGGACGACGACGGGACCCAGTGGGAGTGGGAGCCAGACGCGTACGTCAACGTCGTCTTCCACATGAGCAAGAACGACCAGCCCGAGGCCGCGATCCCCACCATGGTGTCGGCTGTAGGCCGCGTACTCGCCAGCCAGGCGGAAGACGCGGCGCTGGTACTGAACGGCAACTGGCTACTGCTCACACGAGTCGCCGGGACAGTACATAAGCACCGACCGTCGTGGTGGGACAACTACGGCGTTGGCGACACGATCTTCGAGTAAGCGGGAAAACTTGCTGTCACGTGGTCGGTCCGAGAGCCGAGCGGAGTAGCAGTGACCGAAGAAGAGATCATCGCAGCGGTACGTGATCGCGCAGCCGACCTACCGCCGCCCGCGTTGACGAAGGCTGTCAGCGACGCCGCAAAGGTGGTCGGCTATCCGCTCCCCACGCTGCTGCGC
The DNA here is from genome assembly GCF_007830265.1 of Micromonospora olivasterospora. Taxonomy (NCBI): domain Bacteria; kingdom Bacillati; phylum Actinomycetota; class Actinomycetes; order Micromonosporales; family Micromonosporaceae; genus Micromonospora; species Micromonospora olivasterospora. The sequence goes on along the minus strand of NZ_VLKE01000001.1, from coordinate 2,913,645 downwards.
CGCCTGTACCTGGAAGTGGCCAACGGCGGCTTCGGACCCTCCGTCGGCGCTCTCGGCGTTCCCGGAGGCGAGTGGATCGGCGATTGGGAAGACATCCTCGACGTCCACCAGGCCTTCACCGCCGACCCCGAGGGTTTCGCACCTCACGGGTTGATCTGGCTCGTCGACTGGGGCTGCAACATATGGACGCTGACCGACTGCCGGGACTCGGAAGGGATCGGTCTGGGGCTGGGCTCGGAACTGGCCCTGTGTGTCTTTGACGAAGCGCACCTCCTCGGTGACCGGGCTGGCTGCCCGGAGCTGCCGACAGTGCTGCATGGCGCGGCGTCACGGCTGCTCGACAACTTGCCGACGGAGAACAGCGGCTGGCGTTGCATCTGGGCATCAAGGTCACCCGGACGCAACGCCTCGTCTGAGTTCCGGCTCAGCCCATCACCGTGCCCGAGTTCGCGGTGTTTCGGTTGCGCTTACGAGAGAACGCACCTAGGTCGATCTCCAGGCCGGTGCGCGGGGCCCGGAACCGGACAGGCGACGCGTCGTGGTCGACGCCGTTCTCCACCTGGTTGATCAACTCCGTCATCAACTGCCCCACGACCGGCGCGTTCTTGAACTGGTTGCCGCTCGTTCCGATCGCGACGTAGTAGCCCTCGAGTTCGGTGCGGTCGTAGATCGGAGTCCAATCGTCGGCGACGTCGTAAACGCCCACCACGCCGCGCGCCCGGTTGGGCACCGGCAGACCGGCCAACCGCCGCGCGGCCCGCGTCACCTGAACCTCGAAGACTGCGGCCGTCGGGTGGATGTCGACGGTGTCCGGGTCGTCGGTCCACTGCATCGGATCACACTCCGGTTCCGTTCCGCCTACGAGCAGGTTCCCTCCTACTTCACTGCGGAAATAGGTGCCCAGATCCATGTCGGCCACCACGGGCCCCTCATAGCCCTCCAGGATCGGCACGTGCGCTACTTCTTGCCTCATCGGGCGCACTCCGACCGTGAAGTCGGAACCCACGCCGGCCAACCGATTCAACGCGCCCGACCACGGTCCGGCCGCGTTGACCACGACGGCACAGGGAATCCGGGTGCCGTCCGACAGTCGCACCGATGTCACGCGCCCGCCGGCCATATCCACCGCTGACACCGTGCTGCGGAAGCGGAACTCCGCCCCGCACGCCGAGGCCGCGGAGGCGAGGTTTACGGCGGCGAGGCTCGGGTCTGAGACGTAACCGGCGTCCGGGGTGTACACGCCACCGAGCGAGTGTTTCGCGTCCTTCCAGAATTCGTCGTCGTCGAGCCGCTTCGGCGGCCAATAGCGGCCGGCGTCGATGCCTGGAACGCGCTCGGCCAATGTCGCGCTGTCCCATTCCTCGTAGGGAACACCGACCTCATCGAATAACGGAAGCCACGACGTACGCGGAGCCGCCTCGACGTCCAGCATGACCAGCCCACTCTTGCGGAATATCGCGAGGTCGCCGACATCGTGCTCGAGGTGGCCGGCCCAGTCGAGCCAGCCGAAATGCGCCTCCCACGCCATCGCCACCCCGGCGGTGGTGGAGAAGTTGAATCGGACGATCGCACTCGATGCCGAGGTCGACCCCTGTCCGGCCCCCGGGGTCCGATCGAGCACGATAACGCGGTGCCCAGCCCGCGCAAGCTCAAGGGCGATCGACGAACCGATCACACCTGCCCCGATCACGACCATATCGGTACTCGCATGTCGTCCTCTCTCATAGCGCACGGCAGGTCCTGAGGTAGCTGAGGAACGAGGCCTGCAGGCCGGTCACGTGCGTTTCGCGCAGGACCGCGCTGGTGACGGCTCCGCCGCGGGCGGTCAGGCGGTGCAGGACGGTGGCCGTGTTCTTCGCGAGGGTCTGGTAGACGGCCAGGTCTCCGAGAAGCTCTCGGTCGTTTACGGTCAGGTGAAGCTTGGCGGTAGGCAGGTTGTCGCCCATCTTTTCGAGCTGGGCGAAGACCTGACTGTCTTCACTGGCAACGCCGGGACTGCCTGCTCCGATGCTCTCGAAGAGCGTATTGCCGGTGAGCCAGGCATAGAGACTGAAGAGTCCGCCGTAGGAGTAGCCGAAGAGGCCGTGACCGCTCATGGCTGTGCCGTAGTCGTGTTCGATCCGTGGGTGCAGTTCCGCAGTAAGGAAGCTCAGGAACGCGTCGGCGCGGGAGGCGCGTAGCTCGGCGAGATAGGCATCGGCTTCCTCGCGTGTCATCGCGCCCATTTGGAGTGCCATTTCCACGGCATCGACGAATTCCTTGGCGATGGGCTCGCCGGGTGGCACGAGGTCTCTGTTGCGCAGCCGTTCCCAGTGCCGGGCTTTCTCGCCCGCGTAGCCGACGCTGACTTGGATGTAGGGCTGGATCCGCTGCATGGGGTCCCGCTGGGTGACGATGAGCGGAGCCGTCATGCCCACGGCCCAGTTGCCGTCGAGCACGTACACGACAGGCGCTCGCGTCGTGGCGGGGTCGTAGCCCGGTGGCGTGGTGACCCAGACGCCGTAGTCGTGCCCTCCGCTGGAACGCGTCTCGAAATAGTCTGTGTCGGCGAGGCAGCCCTGCCACATGGCGCTCATCGCAGGTCCTTCACAACGCGTCCGGCCTGGACGACGACGATGGCGTTGGACGGGTCGGCGAAAAGCGTCGGATCTTCAAGCGGGTCGCCCTTCCAGAGCACAAGGTCTGCTTGCATGCCGGGAGCGATGCCCCCCACCTCGCTGGACAGGCCGAGGATCTCGGCATTGGTCTTCGTGGCCGCCACGAGAGCTTCCATCGGTGTCTCAAGTTCCGCGCGCAATCTGAGCTCCTCGCCTCGACGGTTCTGAGCCGGACCGATGAGATCGGAACCCAGCCCGATCCGTACTCCGGCCTCCTTGGCGACAGCGAGCGCCTCGGTCATCCGCTCACGAACACCCATCACACGATCGCGGGTCGATTCGTCGAGGCCCGCTCCAGCGGTGTCGTGCAGCAGTTGCTCGACGATGGCGAACGTGGGCACGAGGGCGACCTCGCGAGTGGCCATCAGGGTGGCCGTGGACGCATCTAGGTCGGTGCCGTGCTCGACACAACGTACCCCGGCCTCGACGGCGTTCCGAACGCCTTCGTTGTTGTGGGCGTGAACAGTCACGTAGGTGCCACGTGCCGCGGCTTCTTGAACAGCGACGGCGATCTCTTCCACAGTGAACTGGGTGTCGGTCAGCCGGTCGCGAGCGCCGACCACTCCGCCTGTCACGCATAGCTTCAGGAAGGAGGCTCCGCGACGGAAGGCCTCGCGCACGTTGCCTCGCAGCTCGTCGGCGTTGCCCGACATCATGGACAGGGCGCACAAACCCGGAACGTGATGGCTGCTCCACAGCTCGGTGGGTTCCCAGTCGGCTCCGTAGTAGCCGTGCCCGCCTGTCTGGCACTGAACAGGTCCACATGACAACACGCGCGGTCCCCTGACCTTGCCCTTCGCGATCGTGGTGACGACGCCGCCGTCGATCCCGCCGGTGTCTCGAACGGTCGTGAAGCCGGCATCGAGTGTCGCGCCAGCCGTGGCGAAGATGTCCGCCGCGATCTCAGCGGCACTGATCTGAAACGAGAACTGCGGCCGGATCAGGCTCGACAAGCCCAGGTGAACGTGAGCGTCGATCAGGCCAGGCGTCATCGTCAGCCCCTCGGCATCGAGGCGCTCGCCGTGTGCGCTGGAGGCACCAAGCCGGGCGATATGCCCGTCTTCGATGCTGACGTCGACGTTGACGGGGTCGCGACCCGACCCGTCGACGACCGCCGCGCCGACTACCTGAAAACTTCCCACCAGTCGTCCCCTCCGTCGTTGCGAGCCGACTGAGACCATGTGTGAAGCACCACGACACCGCAGTCGTTCTTTTCCAATGGATAAACTGTGGGAGTGATCCTGTCAAGCACGGAACGCAAAGGCGACGCACGCGAGCGTCTCTTGGCCCGGCTTCTCGACGCCTACGAGGAGGCGCTTCCCTCACCGGCGGTGTCGCTCCGTGAGATCGCCGCCAGGACCCAGACCAGCCACGCCCTCCTGCGGTACCACTTCGGGTCGCTCTCGGGTGTCTTGGCGGCCATGCTCAAGGCACAGCGATCTCGTGACAACGAGGCGCTTTTCGAGGCCGCCCAGCAAGGCAGCTTCGACGACCTCGTCGTGGCGATCTGGCGGGCCTACACTCGGCCGGAGCAGCTGTCGCGTGTCCGTGGCTTCTTCCACGTCGTAGGACTGGCCGCGCACAGCCCGGAGGACTTTCGTGAGTTCATCGACTCGCTCGATGACCTGACCAAGATGCTGGCCTCGCTGGCGGAACGCGAAGGGCTCGACGCCAAGGAAGCGCTGGCTTTGGCCACCGTCACCATTGCCGCGATGCGTGGCCTGCTCTTGCAGGAGGTTCTGACACCAACAGCCCACTCGGAGGACGCGGTGACCCTGATCCTGCGCATAAGCAAGGACCAATCCGTTCCACGGACACACCCGGGGCCTTGAGCAGGTAGGCACCCCTCTGTGTCAAGAGGCGGCGGCGGGGGTTGTTCTAGGGCCAAGGCCGGGTAGTTAGGGCGTTGCGGCTGCTGTCAAGCGGGGTTTGCGGGGTTTGCGGGGTGGGGATGGTGTGGGTGGTGGGAGTGGTTCGGTGGTGTCGTCGTGGATGGTGATGGCGAGGTTGGTGATCTTCTGGTTGGTGGTGGGTCTGCCGGGTGGGTGTTTGGCGTAGCGGGACAGTGGTGATTTGACGCGGCGGGTGCTGGTGCGTGCTCGGCGTGGTGGGAGGAGTTCAGCGAGGACGGCGCGGCCGATAGCGCCGGTGAGGTCGGTGTTCTCGGGCAGGACGTCGGCGGCGTTGGTGAGTTGTTCCCGGGCGGTGTGCAGGGCGATGGTGAAGCTGGCCCGGTCGGGGTCGGTCCCGGGCCGGGTTTCGGTGGCGTGGACCATCGCGGTGCGCAGCGCCTGGTAGACGGTCAGCAGTGCCCACAGTTCCTGCTGGATGCCGGTCGGGTCGCCGGAGCGCAGGATTCGTCCGTGCAGGATGGTGTGGCGCAGGGCGTAGTACGCCGATTCGTGTTCCCAGCGCTGGTGATAGAGCTCGACCAGGCGGTGTGCCGGGTGCCGGCGGGGGTCGCGCAGGGAGGTGACGAGGCGGTAGACGCCGGTGTAGGTGGTGGCGTCGGCGCAGGTGACGGTGACGGTGGCGTCGATGACCCGGACGGGGACGTGGTTGAGGACGCTCAGGTATGAGCCGTCGTCGAGGCGGGCCAGGACCGGCAGGCGGCGGTTGCCGCGCAGCCGGCCCAGGAATTGGGCGCCGGTGCCGGCGACCGCGGTCAGGAACATGTTGGAGTCGAAGCCCTTGTCCCACAGCACGAGCATGCCGGCATCCAGCAGATGCAGCAGTTTGCTGGCGTAGCTGGTCTCGCCCTCGGCGGTCGGTCCGAACACCGCACCGAGCATGCCGCGGGTGCCGGTCTCGACCAGCGTCATCAACTCCACCGCCGGGTAGCCGTTTCCGGTGCGTTTGCCGAGCCAGGCACGGTTGCGGGCGGTGTCGGCGGTGCGTTGGGAGGTACAACCGTCGAAGGACACCGTGCGATAGCGGCCGAACCGCACCCCGGGAGTGTGTGGCTGCGCGAGAGGCCCGGCGAGGACCTCGAAGAGGGCCTTCACCGGAGCGGGACCGACGCGGCGGCGCAGGTCACGTAGCCCTTTACCCGATGGGACGACCACGACCAGCCCCACCAGCCCGGCGATCATCTTGGCCCAGACCCGCCGGTAGCCGACCTCCGGGAACAGGCACATCGCCAGCACGAAGTACACCCCGACCCGGGACGGCAGGTTCCGTAGTCTTGCCTGCACCGTACCGGTCTCGGCCAGCACCGCATCGACGAGTTCAAAGGGCACGATCGAGGTGAGTTCCCCGAGATGGCCCGGGGCGAACACTCCCGCCGCGACCCGGACAGTGCGGGTGATGGCGGCCACAGTGCGGGACAGGGCAGAATGATCCGGCAACGGAACTCCCGGGCAGAAACGGTGGATCTTGGTCGACCGCCAGTTCTACCGGAGTTCCGTTGCTTTTACCGCCCCCGGGCCCATCGGCTTGACAGCCACGCCCGCCGCCTAACTACCCGGCCTTGGTTCTAGGGCGTGTCTCGTGGATCTTCGGGGCGGGTTTTGGTAGATAGATTGGCGTGTCTCGACGGCATGAGTTGACCGATGACGAGTGGGCGCTTCTGGCGCCGTTGCTGCCAGCGGATCCGCCGCGTGGGGGCCGATGGCGTGACCATCGGACGACGGTCTCGGGGATCTTGTACCGGGAACGTACCGGGATTCCGTGGCGTGACCTGCCGGAGCGTTTCGGTCCGTGGAAGACGGTCTACCAGCGCAAACGCAGGTGGGCGATGGACGGGACCTGGTCGCGGATCTGCGCGGCGTTGCGGATCGACTGCGACGCCGAGGAAGGCGACGAGTGGACGGTCGGGGTGGACACCTCCTCGATCCGGGCGCACCAGCACGCGGCGGGTGCTCGGCACGCCCCGGCGGCGGATCACCCGAAAGGGGGAAGCCGCCAGGGACGAAAAGGGCGGAAGGGAAGCCCTCGGCCGGTCCCGTGGCGGGTTGACCACCAAGCTGCACCTGGCCGCTGACCGGCGTTGCCGTCCGATCGCGCGGCACACCACGTGCGGGCAGCGGGCCGACTGCACCGGCTTCACGCAGGTCATGGCCGCTATCCGGATTCCCCGCCGGGTCGGCCGGCCGCGTACCCGTCCCGGGCATGTCCTGGCTGACAAGGCGTACAGCTCGAAGGCTATCCGTTCTCACTTACGCCGTCGCGGCATCAAGGCCACGATCCCGATCAAGGCCGATCAGGCGGCCAACCGTCGCGAGAAGGGATCTCGCGGCGGCCGGCCACCGAACTTCGACCGGGAGCGCTACAAGCAGCGCAACACCGCTGAGCGGGCGTTCAACAAGCTCAAGCAGTTCCGGGCGGTCGCGACCAGGTACGACAAGCGCGACTACATGTACCAGGCCACCGTCGACATCGCCACGATGAAGATCTGGCTACGTGACCTCACCCAAGATCGACGAGACACGGCCTAGGCTCAAGGCCGGGTAGTTAGGGTCTGCCGAGAAATAAGTAGAGGTTTTCCTGTCCGGCCGTGTTGGATGTGGTATGGCCGTGACGGTGGAAACCGAACAAATGCTGGCGGCGAAGTTCGAAGCGATCTTTCCGCATCTGGATGAGCGGCAGCGTCGCCTGCTGATGGGCGCTGAGGCGCGGGCGTTGGGGCACGGCGGGATCCGGGCGGTGGCCCGGGCTGCCGGGGTCGCCGAGAACACGGTCTCTCGCGGCGTGTCCGACTTGGACGCGGGCGATCCCCCTTTGGGTAGGGCACGCCGCCTGGGCGGAGGCCGCAGAAGCCTGTCCGAGACGGATCCGCGGTTGCGCCCGGCGTTGCTGGCTCTGGTCGAGCCGGACGAGCGGGGCGATCCGATGTCGCCTCTGCGGTGGACGACCAAGTCGACCCGCACCCTCGCCGCGGAGTTGACCCGTCAGGGCCACCCGGTGGGCGCCGACACCGTGGCCGACCTGCTGCGGTCCGACGGGTTCAGCCTGCAGGCCAACGCCAAGACCATCGAGGGTAAGCAGCATCCGGACCGCGACGCGCAGTTCCGCTACATCAACGACCAGGTCAGAGACCATCAGGACACCGGTGACCCGGTCGTCAGCGTGGACACCAAGAAGAAGGAACTGGTCGGCCCGTTCGCCAACGCCGGCCGCCAGTGGCGGCCGGCCGGTGAACCGGTCGCTACCCGCACTCACGACTTCCCCGACAGCGAGCTGGGCAAGGCGGTGCCTTACGGCATCTACGACCTGGCCGCCAACACCGGCTGGGTCAACGTCGGCACCGACCACGACACCGCCGCGTTCGCCGTGGAGTCGATCCGCCGTTGGTGGAACAGCATCGGCTCCAGCGACTATCCGCACGCCAGGCGGCTGCTGATCACCGCGGACGCGGGTGGCTCCAACGGCTACCGCACCCGCGCCTGGAAAGCGGAACTGGCCGCCCTCGCCGTGCAGACAGGGCTGGACATCACCGTGTGCCACTTCCCACCCGGCACCTCAAAGTGGAACAAGGTCGAACACCGGCTGTTCTCCCACATCACCATGAACTGGCGGGGCCGGCCGCTGACCAGCCATGACGTGATCGTGCAGAGCATCGCCGCCACCACGACCCGCACCGGCCTACGCGTACACGCCGCCCTCGACACCAACACCTACGACACCGGCGTACGCCTCAGCGACCGACAACACGACGCGCTACCGCTGAGCCGCCACGACTGGCACGGTGAGTGGAACTACACCCTGCACCCCGAGGAATACGAACAGGTCAACAACGCCCCCGACCCGTTCGACCAGCCCAGCCCCGACCTGGCCTGGCTAGCGCATCCGGCCCTGACCGGACTACCCCCCGACGAGTGGGACGCACTGATCACCACCCTGATGACACTGCACGACCAGCAGCGGGAAACACGCCTGAACAAGCGACGCGGTCACCGTCCCCGACTGACCGCGCCCGGCACCGGCCGCCGCCCCGTCCTCACCCTCGCCGACCGGCTCATCGCCGCCATCCTGCACCACCGACTCGCCCTGTCCCAGGTCGCCGTCGCCGCCCTGTTCAGCGTCCGACCCGAAACAATCAACAGGCGGATACGCGAGACCCGGCAACTCCTGCAACAGGCGGGACACAGCATCCAACCCGGCCCACAGCGACTCGCCACCCTAAACGACCTCTACACCCTCGCCACCACAGAAGGCATCACCACCCCGCCAGAGCCCAAAGCCGCGTGTTGATGATCTGCAGCCCCTTAGGCGGCGGGCGTGGCTGTCAAGCCGATGGGCCCGGGGGCGGTAAAAGCAACGGAACTCCGGTAGAACTGGCGGTCGACCAAGATCCACCGTTTCTGCCCGGGAGTTCCGTTGCCGGATCATTCTGCCCTGTCCCGCACTGTGGCCGCCATCACCCGCACTGTCCGGGTCGCGGCGGGAGTGTTCGCCCCGGGCCATCTCGGGGAACTCACCTCGATCGTGCCCTTTGAACTCGTCGATGCGGTGCTGGCCGAGACCGGTACGGTGCAGGCAAGACTACGGAACCTGCCGTCCCGGGTCGGGGTGTACTTCGTGCTGGCGATGTGCCTGTTCCCGGAGGTCGGCTACCGGCGGGTCTGGGCCAAGATGATCGCCGGGCTGGTGGGGCTGGTCGTGGTCGTCCCATCGGGTAAAGGGCTACGTGACCTGCGCCGCCGCGTCGGTCCCGCTCCGGTGAAGGCCCTCTTCGAGGTCCTCGCCGGGCCTCTCGCGCAGCCACACACTCCCGGGGTGCGGTTCGGCCGCTATCGCACGGTGTCCTTCGACGGTTGTACCTCCCAACGCACCGCCGACACCGCCCGCAACCGTGCCTGGCTCGGCAAACGCACCGGAAACGGCTACCCGGCGGTGGAGTTGATGACGCTGGTCGAGACCGGCACCCGCGGCATGCTCGGTGCGGTGTTCGGACCGACCGCCGAGGGCGAGACCAGCTACGCCAGCAAACTGCTGCATCTGCTGGATGCCGGCATGCTCGTGCTGTGGGACAAGGGCTTCGACTCCAACATGTTCCTGACCGCGGTCGCCGGCACCGGCGCCCAATTCCTGGGCCGGCTGCGCGGCAACCGCCGCCTGCCGGTCCTGGCCCGCCTCGACGACGGCTCATACCTGAGCGTCCTCAACCACGTCCCCGTCCGGGTCATCGACGCCACCGTCACCGTCACCTGCGCCGACGCCACCACCTACACCGGCGTCTACCGCCTCGTCACCTCCCTGCGCGACCCCCGCCGGCACCCGGCACACCGCCTGGTCGAGCTCTATCACCAGCGCTGGGAACACGAATCGGCGTACTACGCCCTGCGCCACACCATCCTGCACGGACGAATCCTGCGCTCCGGCGACCCGACCGGCATCCAGCAGGAACTGTGGGCACTGCTGACCGTCTACCAGGCGCTGCGCACCGCGATGGTCCACGCCACCGAAACCCGGCCCGGGACCGACCCCGACCGGGCCAGCTTCACCATCGCCCTGCACACCGCCCGGGAACAACTCACCAACGCCGCCGACGTCCTGCCCGAGAACACCGACCTCACCGGCGCTATCGGCCGCGCCGTCCTCGCTGAACTCCTCCCACCACGCCGAGCACGCACCAGCACCCGCCGCGTCAAATCACCACTGTCCCGCTACGCCAAACACCCACCCGGCAGACCCACCACCAACCAGAAGATCACCAACCTCGCCATCACCATCCACGACGACACCACCGAACCACTCCCACCACCCACACCATCCCCACCCCGCAAACCCCGCAAACCCCGCTTGACAGCAGCCGCAACGCCCTAACTACCCGGCCTTGGGCCTAGGCTGGGGTGCGGCGGGTCCGGGAAGTGGCTTTTCCGAAGTGTCGATCTTGGGGTTTGGGTCGGCCGCGCTGGATTGCAGAGTCGCCCCCGCGTGTCCTTCCGGGCCCGTCCTGATCAGCTTCGCGTCGGCCACCATCTGCCGGTAGACGATGTCGGACAGGCGCCGTTTCAGTGCCCGTAGGGCCTCCATCGGGGTTTTGCCCGCGGCCAGTCTGCGCCGGTAGTAGCGGCGTCCTTCGGTGTCACGGCGTAGCTGGACGATGGCCATGATGTGTAGGGCCCGGTTGATGCGCCGGTTCCCGGCTCTGGAGAGTCGGTGGCGGTTCTGCTCGCCGGAGGAGGCGTCGATCGGTGCGGTGCCGTTCCACGAGGCGAAGTGGGCGCGGCTGGTGAACCGGGCGATGTCTGCGATGTCGCCGAGCAGGCGGGCCGCGCCGGACGGTCCGATGCCGGTCAGGTCCAGCGTCGTGCAGGTACCGGAGCTCAATCAACCGACGTTGCTCGGGCACCGACGCTCGGCCGCGGCGGTGCCAGAGTCGGGGAGCCTGGGCGACATGGGGTGGCGGGGCGGGGCCGGACATCCATGGTCCTCCGAGGCATCGATTGCTGGCCCGGACGCTCAACGAGCGGGCAGGAGCCGGGTCGCGATAGGGATTCGGATTGACCATAATCACGACCGGTCGCTAAAGTGGTTGGCATGGAGACTATTCCGATCACGGAAGCCAAGGCCCGGATCGCCGAACTCGCCGACCGGGTCGCCCGGGAGCATGACCACTTCACGATCACCCGTAACGGCCGGGCCGACGTGATGCTGATCTCGGTGGCCGAGTACGAGTCGATGCGGGAAACGCTCGACCTGCTGTCCGACGACGAGACCCTCGCAGACCTGCGCCAGTCGCGGGAGGATTTCGCAGCCGGCGACACGTTCTCGGTGGACGAGGTTCGTGCCGAGCTGGAGCGGCGTCGAAGCAGGGCAGCCTGATGCCTCCGGGGGGCAAGCGGGTGGACGACCGCACCAACGAACCCCTCAGCCCATACACGGTGATGTTCTCCCGGCAGGCTCGCCGCAATCTGCACGAGGACCTGCCGTTGGAGGTGGCGGTTGCGGCGACGGAAACCATCCAGCGGGCGATCGCGATCAACCCGTATCGAGTGGGCAAGCCTCTCGACGAACCCTTCGACGGCTTCCATTCCGCCCGGCGCGGCACGTACCGGATCGTCTATCGGATCAACGAGGCGAAACGAGTCGTGGAGATCCACTCGATCCGCCACCGGCGTGACGCCTACCGTTCGTAGGACACCTTCCAGGTCGGGTCCGGCGATGCCGCCGCTGTGGCCGCGACGGCATGACACTCCTTGGCTGTGGGCCCTCAGCGAGGCGAGTTGGGCGGATTCAGTGGCAGTGGGTCGCCGGCGATGGTGGCGGTGTGGTTCGCATGGTGGCGCCTCCGGTCCACAGATGATCTTATGCGCGAACCGTCCGTCGCCGTTATCAGCCGATGGCCTGTCTGTCGCAGGCGGTGACTAGGATTGCCGCGTGTCTGAACCTGCGGTCGCACTGATCGACCACTGTCCGGAGGCGGGCGAGCTGCGCCCGACCGAGCGTCATGCGTTGGCTGATGTGCACGCCGTGCTGCGACTGTGTGACTCGGGGCGGTTGCGCTGCAGTGACAAGACCCGACGTCCGGCTGCGGCCAGTGTCGTTATGATCGCCGATGCGCTGTCGGGCGGCGACTTCTACCCGGACGAGGCGATCGCTGCGTACGCGTGGCCGCTGCTCGTGCAGGCCGGCGGCCTGGCCGATGTGGTGGGCGGGAAACTTCAGCTGACTACCCGGGGCCGGTCGGCACTCGGGAAACCGGCTGCGGAGGTCATCAGGGGCCTGTGGCGTTCCTGGGTCGACAAGGCGGTGCTTGACGAGTTGAGCCGGGTTGAGCACATCAAGGGCCAGCGCGCCACCAACGTGCTGACCTCGGCGAAGACCCGGCGGCAGCGGGTGTCGGCGGCGCTGGCCACCTGCCGCCCCGGTGTCTGGGTCGAGGTGGATGACCTGTTCGCCTCGATGCGTGCTGCGGGCCTGTCGCCGACGGTCGCGCGTAGCGATCGGGCGCTGTGGAAGTTGTACCTGGTCGACGCTCAGTACGGCAGTCTCGGCTATGCCGGATTCGGTGAGTGGGAGATCCTGGAGGGTCGGTACACCCTCGCGGTCATTTTCGAGTACGCGGCCACGTTGGGCCTTGTCGACATCGCCTATGACGGGCCGGCCGGTGCTCGCGATGACTACCACGGCAACTGGGGTGCCGACGATCTCGATTACCTGAGCCGCTACGACGGACTGCGGGCGCTGCGACTGACCGGGCTCGGGGCGTACGCTCTCGACCTGACCGCGTCGTACCGGACGCCGGTCGACGCAGCACCCATTCGTAGCCTGAAGGTCTTGTCCAACCTGGATGTGGTCGCCATTGGCGAGCTGAGCCCGGCCGACCGCCTCGTCCTCGACGCCTATGCGAAACGGACCACCGAGCGGGTCTGGGCGCTCACCCCGGACACCGTACTCGCCGCCGTCGCCGCCGGTCGCACCGCCGAACAGTTCCGCGACTTCCTGGTTGATCGTATGGAGCAGTCGGAGTTGCCCGCCACCCTGTTGGTGTTGCTCGACGACGTGACGGCTCGCGTCCGGCGGCTACGTGACTTGGGTCAGGTGCGCCTCATCGAATGCGCCGACCCGGCACTGGCCGCACTGATCCACCACGACCGTCGGCTCCGGCCGCTCTGCACCCCGATCGGCGAACGGCACCTCGCCGTCACGGCGGAACACGAACCGGCCTTCCGCCGGGCGCTACAGGCGCTGGGCTATGCCCTACCAGTCCGATAGCCCGGACTGACGAGGCGATCTCCACCGAGACGGCGTCTCGTACCCACTCATTGGCCCGACCTGCTGCTCTCGTCGTCGCGCCGTGGGCTGCCCCGTCGGCCCGGTTGGTAGCCTCTGTGGGTTTCGTATCGTCGAGCCGGGCAGAGGCCAGTGGGCAAGAACAGTCGGGAACGGCACAAGGCCAAGCGGAAGGCCGCGGAGGCGGCTCAGCGTCGAAGGGCCGCCGGGAAGTCCGGCCCCGACGACCCGCTGAGCCTGTTCGGCGTGCCACATGTTCCGTCCCAGCGTCGGATCGCCGAACAGATCATCGACCAGGCGGTCCACGCCCAGCACCGCGACGAGACCGCCGAGCTCGACCGCTGCCGCGCCCTGCTGACCACTGGCCCCGGCGGTGCTACCGGCATCCAGGTCGTCAACCGGGCCTTGTTGGCCTTCCTGCTTCGCGAGGTGGAGCACGCGTGGCGGCGCGGCTGGCAGCCGGCCGAGCTGGCACGGGTGGCCCGCCGCGAGTACACCACGCGGCACGGCCGGCTCATGGTCGACGCCATCGCGGCGCAGATGCGCAGCTATTCCACGGCGACGGTCGATCGGCGGTGGCAGTCGCAGTTGGCTGCCCTCGACGCGCAGGTGTGGTGGGCGCACGACGACCACTATGTGACCGCCTGGGGCGAACGGCAGGCCCTCGACCGCGTCGGGGTGATCGCCATCATGGTCGAGGTACTTCATCTTCTCGCGACGCTGCCGGCGATCGAGCAGGTCGGCCCGATGCCGGGCACTGCCATGTCCGCCGCAGTGGTACCGCCTGACGACCTCGATCAGCGGATGATCGATCGGGTCCGGGCGTTGCTGGCCAAGGCGGAGTCCACCGATTTCCCGGAGGAGGCCGACGCCTTCACGGCGAAGGCACAGGAGTTGATGGCCCGTCATCGCATCGATCACGCCCTGCTCGTCGCTGCGTCGGGCGAACGCGACCAACCAGTGACCCGGCGGGTGAGCATCGACAATCCGTACGAGGCGCCGAAGACGCTGCTGCTGCAGGTCGTCGCGGAGGCCAACAGTTGTCGGGCGGTGTGGATGAAGCGGTTCGGCTTCACCACCATCGTCGGCTTTCCGGCCGATCTGGAGTCGACCGAACTGCTGTTCACCTCGCTGCTCGTGCAGGCGACGAGGGCGATGACGCAGGCCAAGCCGAGCATTGACAAGTACGGACGCAACACGACCCGATCGTTCCGACAGTCATTCCTTACGGCGTACGCGTCGCGGATCGGTGAACGGCTCAGCGCCGCCACCGAGGGGGTGGACCGGGAGATGACCGCGTCGGCGGGCGCCGCCCAGCTGCTGCCTGTACTCGCTGCGCGTGACGGCGCGGTGCGTGATGCCTTCGAGAGGCAGTTCCCCGACCTGACAGAGCACGCGACGGCCATCAACAACCGGGAGGGCTGGGCCTCGGGCCGGGCCGCGGCCGACCGGGCTGCACTGCACAGGCGGCAACCGGTCGCACACGAATAGTCGGCTGTTGTGTCGAGCCCGTCGACCGGCCTCGGCAAGAGAGCCCTGTCTACCAGCGGCGTGACCTGCGCAGACGTAGTGGGAGCGGGTTACCGGTGATGGTCGCCGGTTGGTTCGCATGGTGGTACGTCCGGCCCACCCTTTCAACTGGGGAAATAGCCCCGCATCACTATTTTGGCCTCCTTCCGTTGGGGCATTTGTTGGATTTTTGGCCCTAGCTAGTGTCCGAGCACCCATCGAGCACCCAACTCTGGAATGACGCCTGGCGACATCACGCGTAGCTGCTGGTCGGGGGTGCGTCCCGGTGTCGCGAGGCGACGCATGTCGCCGCATTCCCTGGCGAGGGCGTGGGCTCTCGTGGCGCTAGACTCGCCGGCTATGGGTCTCCTCACCTTCAGCCTCAACCTCACCCTGGACGGTTGCGTCGACCATCAGGAGGGGATCGCCGACGATGAGACGCACGCCCGTTTCACCCGTCTTTTGGACGAGTGCGGGGCAATGCTGTGGGGTCGCGTCACCTACGAGATGATGGAGAGCTACTGGCCAGCCGTCGCGCGCGGCGACCAGGAGGCGCCGCCGGCCATGCGCGAGTGGGCGGTCAAGCTGGAGGCCAAACCCAAGTACGTGGTGTCGTCGACGCGCAACGACTTCCCGTGGACCAACAGCCACCACATCGCCGGCGATCTGCGCGAGGGCGTGCAGAAGCTCAAGGACGCGGCCCCGGCCGGGGTCCTCCTCGGAAGCGGCAAGCTCGCGACCGAGCTCGACCGGCTGGACCTGATCGACGAGTACCAGCTGCTCGTCCAACCCAGGATCGCCGGCCACGGCCCGACGCTGTACCAGGGCGGGCTGCCCGGCACGCGCCAGCTCGAACTGCTCTCAGCGGAGCCGCTCCGCAACGGCGCGGTGGCCATGCACTACCGCCGCGCGCGCTGAATCACGCTGGACGGCCGGGGAGCTCGTCGAGGAGTTCGTGGCTGAGGTCGTCAGGGTGGGCGGCGCGGAAGGCTTGCCGACCCCGCCCAGCCCGGCGACGCTCTGCCCGACGACCCCGCCGCCATCGCATGACCAGTTCCAGTTGGGCGAGGGCGCGGTTCCGGCCGACGAACACCGGCGCGGGACGTCGGGGCGCCATCCACACCTTTCGCCGGCCGACCTCCTCGACCTGAGGCAGATTCGCCGGATAGCGATTGATGTTTATCGTGGCCCGGTCGCCAGTCGCGATGACGTTGTTCCTGATGGCTCCGCCCGCGACCGACCGGTCGCCGGCCGCACTGACCCGCCCGGATCCGGGTTGGTCGGGCCGACCCTGCTGCTCGTCGGGACGGCTCCCATCGTCGCGGCTCAAACGACTGCGTCCAATATCCATGGTCTTTCGGAGTGTGGGGACTATCGATACTATATGGATCCGGGCAGGACTGATCGTCAATGGGTCAAGGGTGGCGAGTGGGGGCTCGGACTCCGTTGTCCGGCCACCCGACGTCCGCATTTCCCGAATGATCGACGGATTCGGTCACGCCACGACCGGCGACCAACCGCGCCGCCAGCGGAACATCGACCGGGATTTTGGGGATTCCCGACGCCGGCTCCCCGCCAGTAGTTCGGGGCGGAGCGGAGCCGCTGCGTGCCGCCGCGAGGCGGCGGCACGCAGCACGGCCGGGCCGGTGCCGCGAAGCGTGGCGTCAGGACCAACATCCGACACTCAGGGTGACGACGCACCGGCCGTCGTGTCGTTGATCCGGTTGGGTCGGCCGTCCCGCCGGGCAATGGTGGGGCTCCGCCGACGGATGGGTGCCGGCGCCGGGCCGGCGGGTGGACGGGGCCGACGCCGCCGGCGCGGTCCGGGGGCCCCCAGGTCGAGGAGGTACGCGATGACCCGTCAACAACAGACCGTGGAGGTCGATCCCGTTCTGTTCCGCGCCGTGTACGACTCACCGGCCTCGTTGCCCGGTCGGCACCGCTGGGTCACGCCGGAGCACGACGTCCGGCGGCTGGAGAAGCTGCTCGGGATGCCGCCGCGCAGCATCGGCGCGCCGCTGTGGGTCAGCGGCGACGAGCCGGACTGCCCGAAGTGCGCCCGCCGGGTGACCTGGCTCGACATCGTCTCGTCGGCGCTGCACGGCGTACACGAGCCGGCGATGATCGCCCGGGTGATCCTGGGCGACCGCCGGTACGTCAACACCGAGGTCCCGGCGGCCATCGCCGGGGTGTACTGCGTCGACTGCCGCACCCCGATAGCGGGGCTGCGCAGCTTCAAGTGCCACAACTGGGCGTACGCGTTCGAGGAGCTGGAGGCCGTCGTCGAGCGGATGTCCGGGGCCACCGACCAGCCGGCCCGTTCCCGCCCCGCCGCCACGGCCTGAAGCTCACCGCCGGGCGGGGCGGCGGCCGGGCGGGGACGGCGGCTCGGGGCCCGGGTCGGGCAGCGGCGGCAGCGGACGGGTCACCGCGGCGTCCCCGGTCACCTGGAGCCGCTCGCCGTGGTGCCACAGCTCGACCGCGTCCCCCGGGCCGGCGTCGGGCAGCTCGTAGCGCGCCCCCTCGGGGGTGAGGGTGACGCGGAGCCGGTGGCCGCGCCAGCGCAGGCTGAACGCCACCCGCCGGAGCCGGCGGGGCAGCCGCGGGTCGAAGGAGAGCACGCCCGCGTCGTCGCGCAGCCCGCCGAAGCCCTGCGCCACGACGAGCCACGCCCCGGCCAGCGAGGCCAGGTGCAGCCCGTCGGCGCTCTTGTCGCCCAGGTCGGCGAGGTCCTGCAACGCCGTCTCGGCGAACAGGTCGTACGCCAGGTCGAGGTGGCCGACCTCGGCGGCCAGCACGGCCTGCGGCGCCGCCGAGAGGGAGGAGTCGCGGACGGTACGGGCCGCGTAGTAGGCGAAGTTGCGCGCCTTCTCGGCGGCGGTGAACTCCCCCGCGCAGCGCAGCATGGCCAGCACCAGGTCGGCCTGCTTGATCACCTGCCGCCGGTAGAGCTCCAGGTACGGGTAGTGCAGCAGCAGCGGGTACTCGTCGGAGCTGGTGTTCGCGAAGTCCCACTCGGGCTGCTCGGTGAACCCGGCGGCCTGCTGGTGCACGCCGCGCTTGCGGTCGTACGGGACGAACATGGCGTCGCCGGCGGCCCGCCAGCCGGCGATCTCGGCCGCGTCGACGCCGAGCCGGGCCGCCGCCTCGGGATGCCGCTCGGCGGCGTCGGCCGCGCCCCGCAGGTTGCGCCGGGCCATCAGGTTGGTGAAGAGGTTGTCGTCGACGAGGGCGGTGTACTCGTCCGGGCCGGTGACGCCGTGCAGGTGGAACGCGCCGTCGTCGGACCAGTGGCCGAACCGGTGCCAGAGCCGGGCGGTCTCCACCAGCAGGTCGACGCCCGGCCCGGCCAGGAACTCCCGGTCGCCGGTGGCGGCGACGTAGTGCAGCACGGCGTCGGCGATGTCGGCGTTGACGTGCAGCCCGGCGCTGCCGGCCGGCCAGTAGCCGGAGCACTCCCGGCCGCCGATCGTGCGCCAGGGGAAGGCAGCCCCGGCCAGCCGCAGCTCGGCGGCGCGCTCGCGGGCCTCGGGCAGGTGGGCGTGCCGCCAGCGCAGGGCGGAACGGGCCACCTCCGGGGCCAGGTACGTCAGCACCGGCAGCACGTAGCCCTCGGTGTCCCAGAGGACGTGCCCGTCGTAACCGTTGCCGGTCAGCCCCTTCGCCGGGATCGTCCGGTCCCCGTCCGGGCGACCGGCCTGGAGCAGGTGGAAGACGGCGAACCGGACCGCCTGCTGGAGCTCCGGGTCACCGTCGAGCACCACGTCGGCGGTGGCCCATGCGGCGTCGAGGGCGGCCCGTTGTGCGGCGAGCAGCCCGGGGAAGCCCTCGGCCCGGGCCGCGTGCGCCTCGGCGGCGACGAGGTCGGCCAGTTCGGCCGCGGACACGCCGCCGACGGGGGCGCACTCGTACGCGGCGTACCTGGTCAGCTCCAGCCGGTCGCCGGGGCGCAGCCGGCCGGTCACCGCGAGCCGGAACCGGTCGGGGACGAAGTCCGCCTCGGTGGCGAACCCGGCGGGCGCGGAGACCTGGTGGGCGACGGCGGTGGCGACCCGCTGCCCGCTGCGGTCGGTCCGGTGCACCAGCACGCCGTCCAGGCCGTCGGCGCGGCGGGCCTCGGCGGTCAGCGGGTCGTGGATCACCGAGGCGGCGCGGGGATCGTCGGAGCGTTCGGGCACCCGCTCGTTCGCTAGCAGGTCGGCACAGACCCGGACGTCGACCGGGGTGTCCACCGCCTCGACGACGTACCGGACGGCGGCGACGGGGCGCCGGGGCAGCGACACGAGCCGGGTGCTGGAGACCCGGACCCGGTGGCCGGCGGGCGAGCTCCAGTCGGTACGTCGTTCCACCACGCCGGCCCGCAGGTCGAGCACCCGCTCGTGCTCGTGCAGCGTGCCGGTGCGCAGGTCCAGCGGTTCCCCGTCCGAAGCGCCGCCCGAACCGCGGACGTCGACCGGGCCCGTCACCCAGAGCCGGACGAGCGCGGCGTTCTGCGCGCTGACCACGGTGTCGGCGCGCTGCGGGAAGGCGTACCCGTCCTCGGGATAGGTCAGCTCGCGCTGCTCGTGGAAGCCGTTGAGGTAGCTTCCCGGCATTCCGTACGGGGTGCCCTCGTCGAGGTTGCCGCGCCAGCCCACCCAGCCGTTGCCGAGCGCGAAGACCGATTCGGTCTCGCCGAGCCGGTCCAGGTCGGCCCCGGTCCGGCGGATGCGCCAGCCGTCGTCGCCCGCCCCGCCGGCCGTCCGGTCGGCGGTCGAATGGCTGTGCACGGCGCCTCCCCGGGTCGACGGTCGATCATCACCGCGGCGGACGGCCGGTGGGCGATCGCCCCGCCACGCCTCCCGGCCCCGCGTCGACGAGGGCGAAGGCCGGTCACCCGGCGCCGATGGCCACCAGCGGGGCCAGGTCGGCGCTGGCCGGGAAGCTGGGTCGTAGCCCGCACCCGACCTTCGTCCACTGCGGTGGTCCGGTCAGTTTCCTAGCCTGCGGTCAGATAAACGGCGTGTGAACTCTTGATAGGATGAGTCGTGATTGACATTGGTTTGTCAGATATTCCGGAGGTAAGCACCAGTCTGTACCGCGAGATCGTCGACTTCGCGGACGGCACGCCCGAGCCGGTGCGGTGGTTCGCCATGCACTTCACCGAGTGGTCGATCATCATGCTCGGCGTCCTCCTCGTGGCGGCGGCGGTGCCGAGGCTCGGAGCCGGCCCGAGCAGGCTCGCGCTCGCCCTGGCCGCGCCGGTCGCGGTGGTCCTCGCGTACGGCGGCAGCGAGCTGCTCAAGTCGGTGGTGGACGAGGACCGTCCCTGCCGTACGCCGGCCGATCTGGTGATCATCGCCGGGCACTGCCCACCGGTGGGCGACTGGTCGTTCCCGAGCAACCACTCGACGATCGCCGGCGCGCTGGCGGCGGCGATCCTGCTGCTCTCGCGCCGGCTCGCCTGGTACGCCGTCCCGCTGGCCGTGCTCGCCGCCTTCTCCCGCACCTTCGTCGGCGTGCACTACCCGCACGACGTGGCCGCCGGCCTCCTCCTCGGCGCGCTGGTCGGCACGGTCGGCACACCGCTGCTGGCCCGGCCCGTCGCCGAACTGCTGCGCCGCCGGGAACGCCGCGCCGCCGGCCCGGTGGCGCTGAAGGGACGGGCCCCTTCCTGACGCCGCGCGAGCGGCGGGTCAGGTCGCCAGCAGCAGCGCCGCGAGGGTGCCGAGCGCCAGGAACGGGCCGAACGGCAGGTGGCTCGACCAGCGGACCCGGCGGGCCAGCAGCAACGCCAGGCTGGTCAGCGCGGAGAGCGTGAAGGTCAGCACCAGCCCGAGCACCAGCACCGGCCAGCCGTGCCAGCCCAGCAGCGCGCCCACCCCGAGCGCCAGCTTGGCGTCGCCCAGGCCGAAGCCCCGCCGGCCGAGCAGGAGGGTCGTGGCGGCGAAGCAGAGCGCCAGCCCGACGCCGGCCAGCGCCGCGCGCAGCCACGGGCCGGCCTCCCCGGAGACCAGGGCGGCCACCCCGAGCAGGGCCTGGACGCCGAGGGCCGCCGGCCAGGTGAGCCTGTCCGGCAGCCGGTGCACGGCCGCGTCGACGAAGACGAGGGGGACAGCCCAGCCGAGCCACCAGGCCAGGGCCGCCCGCTCGGCTGGCGCGCCGCCGGCCAGCGCGAGCGCCGCCAGCCCCGCGAGCACGGCCAACTCGACCGCGTAGGGCGGGGCGCCGACCCGGGCGCGGCAGCCGGGACAGCGCGCGGCCGGGCCCAGCGCCGGCCAGGGCCGGTCCAGCCCGAGCGCCGTGCCACACCGCGCGCAGCCGGCCCGGTCCGGCTCCCCGGGCGGTACGGCGTACCGGGCGACCGCCAGCCGGAGGACGGGGACGAGCGCCAGGGCGGCCGACAGACGTACCCAGGGTCGGGGCGACAGCGCGGTGGCCGGCGCGATCGGAACAGGATCGGGGGCGGCCGGGGGCGGCCGCAGGCGGTCAACGGCCACGGCTGCCTCCCGACCGGGACACCTCGCGGACATCACGCTGGGTAGTTTTGCGCTGACCTTCGTGTAGCGGATGGCGCGGAAACCCGCCCGCCGCCGCCTCGCCGGAGGCCCTTGCGCCCGACGAGGCGGGCCGGTACGCGAACTGGCCGGCGCGCCCCACCGATCGGGACAGGGCGGGCCGATCACCCCCGGCGGGTCGACCTTTCACCCGGAATGGACGCCTCTGCCGGACACCCGGAGCGGGCGCGACGGCCATCGCCACCCGGCCCGGAAACCGCCATGACCGCGCCCGACCGGTGCCGAGTCGCGCCATCCGCCACCACCACCGATCATCACTCAGCGTGTTCGCGCAAATTACCTCTGTTGCATCGCTGAGCGTCAGCCTATGCTCGCCCCTTGGGTACGACGCAACCCCGGACAAGGCGTCGGAGGCCGAACGAGGATACCGATTCACGAATCCCAAAAAGATCAGCGCAGGTAAATGCAGTGGCGGCGCGGAAAGGCCGGGCGACTGACATCCGGTCGCGCTGCCGCACACCCGGAGGCAGCGGGTGGGCCGGCCCCGGGTCGCCAGCAAGGAGGCGCGGCGTTGCGAGCACGGCATCCCGGCCGGTGGACGATTTTCCTGGTCGCGGCCCTGGCCGCCGGCCCGGTCGCCGCCTGCGGCACGGCACCCGAGGCGACCGCCGAGCCGCTCCCGGTGGCGGAGACGGCCACCCCGACGCACTCCGCGGCGGACGAACGGGCGGCCCGCGAAGCGGCGCTCGCCGCCTATTCCGGATATCTCGCGGCATCCCGTACGGCCAGCCGGCGCGCCGATCCGCACGATCCGGAACTGGCCAGATTCCTGGCCGATCCGTTGCTGACCCGGGTTCGTCTGTCAATTCGCGAAGCGAAGGAGCACGGCGCGATGCGTACCGGAACGCTCGTCTCCGACCCGACCGTCACCGCCGTCAGCCTGGACACCGTCCCGGCGACCGTCGAGATCCAGGACTGCCTGGACGCCACCGGCTACCGCCTGGTCTACGCGAAGACGAAACGGGTCGTTCCCGGCTCCGGCGGGGGCCGGCACCTGGCGACGGCGACCGCCACCCGGTACCCGGACGGCCGCTGGCTGATCAGCGCCGGCGTCGCCCACGAGGACCAGCCGTGCTGACCTGGGGAGGAGGGGACGTCCCGGGCACCGCGCCGGGGACCGGCGTCGGCTCGCCGGCCGCCCGGTCCCGCGCGGCCGGGGCGTCCCGCCGGCCCGGCCGGCTCGCGGCTGCCCGGACGGCCGGCGACGCGCGGCTCCGCGCGGCACGGCGGCTCGCCGGGATCGGCCTGGCCCTGCTGCTCGCCGCGGCGGCCGCGCCGCCCGCCGCCGCGGCCACGACCGCGCGGGCGGCCCGGGCCGGTGGCATCGAGTGCCCGGTCGGCCAGCACGACTGCAACGTCTGGGACGACGACCCGGGCACCCCGGCCAGGCCCGGCGACGGCGGGGACCCCGGGGACGGCGGCGGCTCCGACGGCGGCGGCAAGTGCCAGTGGAACGGCCGCGTCATCCCCTGCTACGACGACCTCCTCGGCTGGTTCGACAACGGCAGCGGCTGCTACTACAAGCTGTTCGCCCAGCAGCCGCCCGACACGCCCGAGGGCAAGCAGTGGTACGAGGTCACCTGCAACGGCGGCGAGCTGGGCAACTGGCACGCGGAGCTGCGCGACGCCCCGCCGCCCGGGTACGGCACCCCGCCCGACCCGGAGGAGTTGGCCCGGCGCGCGCTCGCCTCGATCTCGCTGCTGCCGCCCCGGCTGAGCGTCGCCCCGCGCAAGAGCAAGGGCCCCGGCCTGGTCGGCCTGCCCGTGTGGATGTGGGCCAGCCCGGGCGTGCACTACTTCGGCCCGCTGGACGCGTCCGCCTCCGACCGCGGCCTGACGGTGAGCATCACCGCGAAGGTCGACCGGATCGTCTGGGACATGGACAACGGCGAGAAGGTGGAATGCCACGGCCCCGGCACCCCGTACGAGGTGAACGGCGCGCATGCCGGCCAGCCCTCCCCGGACTGCGGCTACGACGGCTACCCGCGGGCCGACACGTACGACGTCAGCGCCACCACGTTCTGGACCGTGACGTGGGAAGGCGGCGGCCAGAGCGGCGAGATCACCCAGACCCGGACCAGCGGCACGGCACAGATCCAGATCGACGAACTTCAGGTGGTGACCCGGTGAGTCTCGCGACGCGCAACGGTACGGGCCCGGTGGACGCGCCGGTCGCCCCGCCCAGGGTGGTCCGGCAGCGCCGGGTCCGCCCCGGCCTGCTCGGCCTCGCCGTCCTGCTGATCGCCCTCGGCGGACTCGGCGCGGCGTTCGCGGTCACCTCCGTCCGGGCCACCGGGAGCTACCTCGCGGTGGCCCGCCCGGTCGAGGTGGGCCGGACGCTCAGCGCGGACGACCTGATCACGGTGCAGGTGGCCGGCGGTCAGGGGCTGCGGCCGGTGCCGGCCGGCAGGCTGCGCGACGTGGTGGGCAAGCGGGCCGCCGTGGCGCTGGCCCCGGGCACCCTGCTCACCCTCGGCCAGCTCACCGACGACCCGCTGCTCGGCCCCGGCCAGCAGCAGATCGCGCTCGACCTCGGCCACGGCCAGGTGCCGGCGAAGCGGCTGCACCCCGGCGACCGGGTGCTGCTGGTCAGCACCCCCGACCGCGGGGCCACGGGCCAGTCGGCGGGCGGCACCCGGTTCGAGGGCACCGTGATCGACACCGCCACCCCGGAGACCAGCAAGGTGGTGCTGTACGTGGCGCTCGCCGCCCGGGACGTGCCGGCCGTGGTGGCGCTGGCCGCCCAGGACCGGGTGGCGGTCGTGCTGACCAAGGCGGCCTGAGCATGGCGGTCATCGCGCTGGTCTCGGCCAAGGGCTCGCCCGGCGTCACCACCGCCGCGCTGGCCTGCGCCCTGACCTGGCACCGGCGGCTGGTGCTCGCCGAGTGCGACCCGTCCGGCGGCTCGGTCCTCGCCGGCTACCTCGGCGGCGCGCTCGACGGCCCCCGGGGCATCGGCGAGCTGGCCGTCGGCGAGCTGCGCGACGGCAGCCTGGAGAGCGCGTTCTGGTCGCAGCTCGTCGACCTGGACGCGCCCCGCCGGGAACGGCTGCTGCTGCCCGGGGTCGTCGACCCGGCCCAGGCCGGCAGCGTCACCCCGCTCTGGCAGCGGTTCACCGACTACTTCCTCGGGCTGGAGCGCGGCGAGCCGCCGTACGACGTGTTGGTGGACTGCGGCCGGCTCCAGGTCACCGGCCCGCCGTGGCCGATCCTGCGTGCCGCCGCCGTGGTGCTCCTGGTCACCCGGGCGAAGCTGCCCGACCTCTCCGCCACCCGGGCGATGGTCCGGACGATCCAGCGGGACTTCACCGAGCACCGCGTCCCGCCGGGCACCCTGCGGCTGCTGCCGGTCGGCGACGGGCACGCCAGCGGCGAGATCAGCAAGGCGCTGGGGCTGCCGGTGATCGCGCGACTGCCGGACGACCCGCGTACGGCCGAGGTGCTCACCCTCGGCGGGACCGTGCGGGCCGGACGGCCGCTGATGCGCGCCGCCGGCGCCCTGGAGGTGCCGATCCGCGCGCTGCTCGACCGGCGCCGGGCCCGGCTGGCCTGGCCGGCGGCGCAGGGGGTGCCGCATGCGCTTTGAGCCCGTCTCGCACGACCCCCGCGGCCCCCAGCAGCCCGGCGCGACCTCGACCGCGCCGCCGCTGCCACCGCCGAACGGGCGGCACCAGCCCGCGCCATCTTCCGTCTCCGCGCCGCCCGCGGCGCCCCCGGCGGCCCGGCCGCGGGTCGACTTCGCGGTGGTGCGGGAGCTGCGCCGGGAGCTGAGCGAGCGGCTCACCCTGTGGCAGCGCGGCCGGGAGTTCGACGCCGACGCCGAGGAGGTCGAGCGGGCCCGGCTCGCCGTCGCGGTGGTCGCCGAGTACGCCGACGCGGTCCGCCGGGCCGGCACGCCGATGCCCGCCGGGGAGGAGCGGCTGCTGCTCGACCAGGTGACCGCCGAGCTGGCCGGCCTCGGCCGGCTCCAGACGCTGCTGGTCGACGGCACCATCGAGGAGGTGCACATCCTCGGCTGCGACCAGGTGCGCATCACCCGGCACGGCGGCGGAGTCGACTGGGCCGAACCGATCGCCGACAGCGACGACGAACTGGTGGAGATCCTGCAGGCGGCGGCCCGCCGGGCCGGGGCGACCGAGCGCTCGCTGTCCACGTCCAAGCCGACGCTGGACCTGCAACTGCCGGACGGCAGCCGGCTGGCCGCGGTGTTCCTGGTCAGCCACCGCCCGTACGCGGTGATCCGCAAGCACAACACCCTCGAGGTGAGCCTCGACGACCTGGCTGGCGGCCGGGGCGACCTGGACGAGATGATCGACCCGCTGCTGCGGGACTTCCTCCGGGCCTCCATGCGGGCCGGGCTCAACATCATGGTCGCCGGGCTGGCCGGGGCGGGCAAGACCACGGTGGTCCGGGCCCTGATGGACGAGATCCCGGCCGACGAGCCGTACGTGCTGCTGGAGGAGAGCCGGGAGCTGCTGCCGGCCCGGCGCGGTTCCCGGCACCGGGCGGTGATGAGCTTCGAGGCGCGCGAGGGGCACGGCGAACGCGGGCTGGACGGCCGGCCGGCCGGTGAGGTGACGATCGCCGACCTGATCCCCGTCGCGCTACGGATGGGGGTGCTGCGGATCGTCGTCGGCGAGGTGCGGTCCCGGGAGATCGTCCCGATGCTCCAGGCGATGACCACCAGCCGGGGCTCGATGTGCACGATCCACGCCCGCACCCCCGCCGGGGTCGGCGAGCGGATCGTCGAGCTGGCGCTCGCCCACGGCCGGGAGATGACGGTCGACCAGGCGCGCCGGATGGCCGGCAACGCCCTCGACCTGATCGTCTACGTCTCCGTCGAGGACGAGACCGCGATCGGCGGGCGCAAGCACCGGTTCGTCTCCCACGTCGAGGAGGTGATCGGAGTCGGCGAGGGCAACCGGATCGTCACCACCACCGTCTTCGGTCCCGGCCCGGACGGCCGGGCGATCCCCCGCCACCTGCCCGAACGCGTCCGCGACCAACTGCTCCGGGTGGGCTACGACGCCCGCCTGCTGGGCCGGTGGATCGAGGCCGGCGCGGGCGCCTGGCAGCGTCCCCGGCACAGCCGCCTCACACCGGCGGTGGCCCGGTGAGCGCGAACGTCGAGCTGATCGCGATGGTCTCCGGCGCCGCCTGCGTCGCCGGTCTGGTGCTCGCCGTGGTGGCGCTCGTCGGCACCACCCGGCCGTCCGGCCCGGCCCCGGGCGCCGGGCGCGGGCTGCGCCGGCTCTGGCTCGGCCCCGGCGCCACCCCCCGCGAGCAACGCCACCACCAACTGCTGCTCGGCGGCGCGGTGCTGGCCGGCGCGCTGACCTTCCTGCTCACCGGGCTGCCGGTGGTCGGGCTGCTGGTCGGCGTGGCGGTGCCTGGCACGCCGTGGCTGTTCTCCGTCGGCCGGACGGAACAGCGGGCCATCGCCCGGATCGAGGCGGTCGGCGAGTGGACCCGCCGGCTCAAGGACGTCTCGGCCACCGGCCAGGGCCTCCAGCAGGCCATCATCGGCACCATCGCCACCGTCCCGGAGGAGATCGAGGAGGAGGTACGGCTGCTCGCCGCCCGGCTCCAGGCCGGCTGGCTGGCCCGGTCCGCCCTGCTCGCGTTCGCGGACGACATCGCCGACCCGGTCTGCGACCAGGTGGTGGCGGCGCTGATCCTGCACCTGAGCGACCGGGGCGAACGACTCGGCGACGTACTCGGCTCGATCGCGAGCGCCGCCGCGGCCGAGGTCGCCACCCGGCGGGAGATCGAGGCCAAGCGCACCCAGCCGCGGTTCGCCGTCCGCTTCCTCACCGGCATGACCCTGCTGACCCTGGCGTACGGGCTGGTCAACACCGAGTACGTCCGCCCGTACGGCACGCCGGTCGGGCAGCTCGTGATGGCGGTGCTCGGCGCGGCGTTCGTCGGCCTGCTGGCCTGGGTGCGGTCGATGAGCCAGCCGCCCAGGCCGGCGCGGTTCCTGCCCGCCCCCGACCCGGCGGAGGCGATCGCGTGAGCGCGAGGAGTGCAGCGAAGCGGAGCCCCGCAGTCGCGAACAAAGAAGGCACCGTGAGCGCGAGGAGTGCAGCGAAGCGGAGCCCCGCAGTCGCGAACAAAGAAGGCACCGTGAGCGCGAGGAGTGCAGCGAAGCGGAGCCCCGCAGTCGCGAACAAAGAAGGCACCGTGAGCGCGAGGAGTGCAGCGAAGCGGAGCCCCGCAGTCGCGAACAAAGAAGGCACCGTGAGCGCGAGGAGTGCAGCGAAGCGGAGCCCCGCAGTCGCGAACGAAAGGGGGCGCCGATGATCCTCAACTGGCAGCTCACCCTTGCCGTCGGCGGCGGCGCGGCGGTGGGGCTCGGGGTGTTCCTGGTGGTCCGCGAGGCGCTGCCGGCCACCCCCGCGCTCGGCCCCGCCCTGCGCCGGCTGCACCAGCCGCCGGGCGCCGCCCGGGTCGCCCCGGCCGGGCGGAGCCTCGACTGGATCGGCGGGTTCGCCCGCTGGCTGCGCCCGCCGCACCGGCAGCTCGCGCTGATCGACCAGACCCCCGAGCAGTACGCCCTGTCCGTGCTGCTGTCCGCGCTCGTCGGGCTGGTCGCGCCGACCCTCGCGGCGACCCTGCTGTTCCTCGGCGGGGGGTCGGTCCCGGTGGTCGTACCGGTGCTGGGGAGCCTGGGGATGGCACTGGTCGCCGCCCTGCTGGCGCACCGCGCCGTGCTGGTGCGCGCGGCCGCCGCCCGGGACGAGTTCCGCCAGGCGGTCTGCACCTACCTGGACCTGGTCGCGTTGCAGCTCTCCGCTGCGCACGGCCCGGTGCAGGCCCTCGAACGGGCGGCGGCGATCTGCGACGGCTGGGTGTTCGACCGGATCCGGGAGTCGCTGCGGATCGCCCAGATGCAGATGCACTCGCCCTGGGACGAGCTGCGCGAGCTGGCCGAGAAGATCGGCATCCCGGAACTGGGCGACGTGGGGGCGATCATGCGCTCGTCCGGCAGGGAGGGGGCGCAGGTGCACGAGACGCTGCGCAGCCGGGCCGACTCGCTGCGCGACCAGATCCGCACCGACAACCTCGCCCGCGCCGAGGCGGTGACCAGTCGGCTGGACATCCCCGGGTCGCTGCTGGTCTTCGTCCTGCTCGGCTTCATGGTCTACCCGTTCGTCGCCCGGCTGTGAACCCACCCCGAGAAGGAGCACCGTCATGAGTTTTATCGCCTACCTGCACGTCGCGCTGCGGACACGGCTGGCCGAGCTGCGCCGTGACGGCGAGCGCGGCGACAGTCCCGTGCCGACCGCCGTGATCATCTTCGGCCTGGTCGCCGTCGCGATGGCCGTCACCGCGCTGGCCCTGACCAAGGCCAACGACTGGATGAACGCCATCCCGAACAACACCGCCCCCGGCGCCGGGAGCTGACCCGCATGGCTCGACCCGCGCTCGCGGAGCGGAGCCGGCCGGCACCCGCCGACCGGCCCGGCCCGCGCGGGTCGGGCGGCCCCTGCGCCGCGCTCTGCTCAGCATCCGCCGGGGCCGCACCGCCGCCGGGCGGCGGCTCACCCGGTACGGAACCGACCGGGGCGCCAATCCGGTGGAACTGGCCGTGGTCATGCCGGCGATCCTGGTGCTGCTCTTCGGCTCGATCCAGGTCGCCGCCTGGTTCGTCGCCCGGGCCACCGCGCTGAACGCCGCGCAGTCCGCGGTCAACGCGCAGCGCGTCCACCTGGCCCCGCCGGGCGCCGGGGAGGCGCGGGCCGTCGCGTTCCTCACCACCGCCGGTGACTGGCTGGTCGGCTGGGAGCAGCCCGGCCCGGCGTGCGTGACCGACACCACCGAGGTGACCTGCACGGTGACCGGCCGGTCCCTGTCGGTCGTCCCGGGCGTCGACTTCGCGGTACGGCAGACCGCCCACGGCACGGCCGAACGGTGGACGGGATGAGCGTCGTGCGGCGGGTTCGCCAACTGCGCGAACGCTCGGAGAGGTGGCGGCGGCCGGTGCCCGGCGGCCATCGATCCGAGCGCGGCTCGGTGGCCGTCGAGGTGGCCGTCCTCGCCCCGGCCTTCATCGCCCTGATGGTGCTGGCCGGGGTCGCCGGGCGTACCGCGATCGCGCAGGAGGCGGTCCAGTCGGCGGCGCACGACGCGGCCCGGGCCGCGTCCATCTCCCGGGACGCCGAGGCCGCCCGCGATGCGGCCCGGGCCGCAGCCGGCTCCCAGCTGGACTGGCAGCGGGCGAACTGTGTCGGGCAGCCCGCGCTGGCTCTCACCGGCAACGTGAACGGCACGCCGGCCACCTTCGAGCAGGCGTACGCCACGGACCCCGGGCAGCCCGCCGCCGTGACCGTACAGGTGAGCTGCACGGTCTCCTTCGCGGACATCCACCTGTCGCTGCTGCCCGGCATGCCCGGCAGCCGGACGGTCTCCGCCACGTTCACCTCCCCGCTGGACCGTTACCGGAGCCGGTCGTGACCCGGCCCCCGCCCACCCCCGATCCCGCCGGGCGCGGTGGCTGCGCGGCGACGACGGCCGGGTCAGCCTGTTCCTGGCCGCCGCCATGATCGGCGTGCTCGCGATCATCGGCCTGGCGTTCGACGGCGCCGGTCAACTGCGGTCGGCGCAGCGGGCTGACAACCTCGCCGCCGAGGCGGCCCGGACGGGCGGGCAGTCCATCGACCGGGCGCGGGCCATCGAGGGTGGCCCCAAGGAGATCGACGAGGCGGCGGCCCGGGCGACGGTGGGCAGCTACCTCGCCGCGGCCGGGGTGACCAACCACTCCGTCGAATTCCCGGTCGTGGACGGGGAGAAGCACATCCGCGTCCACGTCACGGTCACCTACGACCGGTACATGCTCGGCCTCTTCGGCTTCGGCAACACCGTCACCGTCTCCGGTGAGGCCACCGCGCGGGCGCTCACCGAGGGCCCGTAGGAAGGGAAGGCACGCCATGGCCGCACGGGGTCGCTCCGCCGCACGGCGGGCCGGGCAGGTCCTCACCGGATTCGGCGCGCTGGTCGTGCTGGTCGCGGTGCTGGTCGGGGCGCCGGTGGCGCTGATCGCGTTCGCCGGCAACCCGCTGCCCGACCACCTACCCACCCTCGCCGAGATCGGCACCACGCTCACCAGCCGCGACGACGGGCGGCTCCTCCTGCGCGCGCTCGCCCTGGTCGGCTGGTTCGGGTGGGCCACCTTCGCCCTCTCCGTGCTCGTGGAACTCGGCGCGCAGTCGGTGCGCCGGCCGGCTCCCCGGCTGCCCGGCATGAGCCGTCAGCAGCGGGCCGCCGCCGCCCTGGTCGGGTCGGTCGCGCTGATCATCGCGGCGAGCCCGGCCGCGAGCGCCGCCACCGCCCTGACCGGCCCGTACGCGGCAGCTGCCCCGGCGGCAGCGGCGGCGTACCCGGCGGCGGCCCACGGGTTGGCGGCTGCCCTTCCGGCCGCCGCGACGCCTCCGGCGGCCGCCCAGGCAGCAGCGGCGACGGCCGCCACGGCCGTCGGGGCGCCGGACCAGGCCGGGCCGACGGTCTACCGGGTGGCCAGGGGCGACTACCTCGGCAAGGTCGCCGAGCGCTATCTCGACGACTTCGACCGCTACCGGGACGTGGCGAAGCTGAACCGGCTGCGCGACCCCGACCGGATCCGCCCGGGACAGCTGATCCGGCTCCCCGACGGCAGCCAGGACGGCGGGGCGCGTCCGCACGCCACCGGCCGGCTCGTGGCCCGGCCGGCGGCCCCCGCCCCCGGCGACCCGGTCGCCCGCCGGCGTCCCCGGCCGCGCCGTCCGAGGCTCCGGCGTCCCCGGCCGACCCGGCTGGGTCCGGCGCTCCCGGCACGCCCTCGTCGCCTCGGGCCACCCGCCCCTCGCCGGGGCCGTCGGCCAGTCAGCCGGCGGCCGGGTCGTCCCAGTCGACGCAGCAGGTGGGCCAGCCGCCGGCCGGCGGGCAGCCGGCGATGGCCGCCGGGGCGTCCCGGGCCGGCGCGGAGGACCGGGTGAACCGGCCGCTCGCGGTGTCGGCGGTGCTCGCCGTCGCCAGCATCGTCGGTGCGCAGATCGGCGCGGTTCTCGGACTGCGCCGCCGGCCCGCCGCCGCCCAAGCCAGCACCGCCCAAGCCAGCACCGCCCGAGCCGCTTCCGCCGCCCGGACCACCACCGCGCGCGCCACCGCCGGCGCGCGGGCCTTCGTCACCGGCCGGCACCGCCGGGACTGACCCGCACACCGCTGCCCCGCACCTGCCGCCACCACCCACGCCCCGTCCCGGAGCCGACGCCGGGGTGCGGGCGGCGCAGTCAGGGCAGTCGGACCTGGAGCACCCCGTCGATCACCCGGCTCGACAGGATCTGCTGGTCGTTCGCGGCCGGGCCGTGCACGACCTCGCCGCCGTTGAGCCGGAACGTGCTGCCGTGCCACGGGCAGACCACGCAGTCGTGCCCGTCGACCTGGGTGACCTCGCCCTGGCCGAGCGGGCCGCTCTGGTGCGGGCAGCGTTCCAGCATCACGGTGACGTCGTCGCCGTGCCGGTAGAGGATCACCGAGACGTCGTCCACCTCGCGCGTGATCAGCTTCCGCTGCGGCAGCGCGGCCATGTCCGCCACCGCCTTCCAGCCGTCGCTGATCCGGTGCAGTTCGGAGACGCTCTGGTTGACCTGCGCCGCCTGCTTGTACGCCAGGTGCCCGCCGATGTACGCGCCGGTGCTCGCCGCCGTCAGCCCGAGGTACGCCAGCATCCGCCCCGCCCCGTGCCGGCCCTGCCGCCGCGCCGCCAGCGAGCCCGCGTACAGGGCGAGGGCGACGGTGTTCGCGGCGGCGTGGACCAGGCCGACCCGCCGCTGGTCGCGGGCGAGGGCCGCCCAGTCGTTCAGCCCGGCGACCGCCGCCGGGAGGGCGCTGACCGTGCCCAGCCCGACCAGTGCGGTGGCGGCCCGGCGCTGCCCCGGCATCAGGTCGAGCACGGCCGCGCTGATCCACGCACCCACCGGCACCTGCACCATCGCCGGATGCAACGGGTGCCCGAGGAACACTCCGTGCAGCAGGTCGCGGACCCGCTGCGGCCGGAGGGTGGCCTGGACACCGCGCTGCAACCGGTCGCCGGCCCGGTCCAGCGCCGAGTTCTGTTCGAGTTTCGTCAAGAGTGCCCGCATGCCGTCCGACTTCCCGGCGGAAGCGGCCGCAAACCGGGCGACGGCGACAATTCGCGCCGGCCGCGCCGGGAACGGACACCAGCATGTCACCGACACGGGGGCATCCTCCCGGCGCGGATACCGCCATACCGCCGCCATGGGGGCCAGCGGATCAGCCCGGCCAGCGATCGTGGTGGACGGCCTCGGCGAGCGGGCGCGCGTGGCGCCAGCCGTGCCGGGCCAGGTCCGGTACGGCCTCCAGGTGGGTGACCGGCCCGACGCAGAGCCACGCGACCGGCCGGATGCCGTCCGGTACGCCCAGCAGCTCGGCGAGGAACGGCTCCCGGTAGAAGGAGACCCAGCCGACGCCGAGCCCCTCGGCCGTGGCGGCGAGCCAGAGGTTCTGGATGGCCAGGCACACCGAGTAGAGGCCGGCGTCGGCGATGGCATGCCGGCCGAGCACCGCCGGGCCGCCCCGGGCCGCGTCGTAGGTGACCACGATCGACAGCGTCGACTCCAGCACCCCGTCAATCTTGATCCGGGCGAACCGCTCGGCGGCCGGGCCGTCCAGGGTGGCGGCGAAGGTGTCCCGCTCGGCCTGGACGTGCTGGTGGAAGCGGCGGCGGGTGTCGGCGTCCCGGACCAGGATGAAGTCCCACGGCTGCGAATAGCCGACGCTCGGCGCGGCGTGCGCCGCAGCGAGGACGCGACGCAGGGTCTCCTCGGGCACCGGATCCCCGGTGAACTGGGCTCGGACGTCACGGCGACGGTGGATGGCGTCGTACAGTTCCACGGCAGGCTCCCGCTGCGCTCGGCCCACCCGTACGGGCGGGCGGTCGACGCGAGGCCGGTCTTCGGACTCCCGGATCGACGCCTGGCCGCCCGCCTTCCCAGCCGTGCGGCCAGTGGCTGCGCTCTGCGCGCGTGGACGGTGGCTCCCCGGTCACCGCGGCGGGCCCGTGCCGGATTCGCACCGGCTTCCCGATTCTCCCCACTCGCGTGGGGCACCTCACATGATCGTGCCGCCGCCGATCGTAGTGGAGATGCGGTCGCTCCTGCTGGCCTGGCCGCAGCTGGCCGGCGTCGGCTGCGTGGTCGCCGCCGCCCTCGGCGCCACGCTGGCCCGCCGCGACGAACGCCGGACCGCCACCGCGCTCGGGGCCGAGGCGCCACGCTGGCCCGCCGCGACGAGCGCCGGGACCGCCACCGCGCTCGGGGCCGACGCGGCGAGCTGGCCCGCCGCGACGAGGGCTGAGGCCCACGCATGCGCCGCCCTGGCGCGCCGGCGCCCCGGGGCGGCATGCTGTCCCGATGGGGGTACGGGTCGAGCCCGCAGCAGGACCGGCATGCCCGTAGACGCGGGCGCGGTGACCACGGTGATCCTGGACCGGCCGGCGGCCCGCAACGCCGTCGACGGCCCGACCGCGCGGGCGCTGGCCGACGCGTTCCGCGCGTTCGAGGCCGACCCGGCGGCGGCGGTCGCGGTGCTCTG
Source organism: Micromonospora olivasterospora (assembly GCF_007830265.1). Lineage (NCBI taxonomy): Bacteria > Bacillati > Actinomycetota > Actinomycetes > Micromonosporales > Micromonosporaceae > Micromonospora > Micromonospora olivasterospora. The sequence continues at coordinate 2,879,651 of NZ_VLKE01000001.1, read as the reverse complement.
CGGCGCCGGCGGCACGTTCTGCCCCGGCGCGGACCTGAAGGCGATCGGCACCCCGAGCGGCAACCGCGTCGAGCCGGACGGCGACGGCCCCATGGGTCCGACCCGGATGCGCCTGTCCAAGCCGGTGCTCGCCGCGATCTCCGGGTACGCCGTGGCCGGCGGGCTGGAGCTGGCGCTCTGGTGCGACCTGCGGATCGCCGAGTCCGACGCGGTGCTCGGGGTGTTCTGCCGGCGCTGGGGGTGCCGCTGATCGACGGCGGCACGGTCCGGCTGCCGAGGCTGATCGGGGAGAGCCGGGCGCTGGACCTGATCCTCACCGGGCGGCCGGTGCCGGCGGACGAGGCGTACCGGATGGGATTGGTGAACCGGCTGGTCGCGCCGGGCGAGGCCCGGGCGGAGGCCGAGCGACTCGCCGCCGAAATCGCCCGCCACCCGCAGACGTGCCTGCGCAACGACCGGGCGGCGGTGCTGGCCTGCGCCGGCCTGCCCGAGGCGCAGGCGCTGGCGGTCGAGCTCGCGTACGGCGTCGAGTCGCTGGCCGCCGATGCGGCGGCGGGCGCGGCCCGCTTCGCGGCCGGCGCGGGCCGGCACGGCACCCCGGCATAGCGGCGCTACCGGAGGTTGCGGAGGGCGTCCTCGATGGCGCGGTGGAACGTCGGGTACGCGTAGATCATCTGACGCAGCTGGCCGATCGGCACGGCTGCGTGGACCGCCACCACCAGCGCCGACAGGACCTCGCCGCCGGCCGGCCCGACAGACGTCGCCCCGACCAGCACGCCCCGGTCGGCGTCGGCCACCAGCTTGATGAGCCCGTCCGCCCGGTGGATCCAGCCCCGGGTCGACGAGCCGAGCTGGCTGACGCCCACCTGCACGTTGATCCCGCGCTCCCGCGCCTGCCGCTCGGTCAGCCCGACCGCGCCGACCTCCGGGTCGGTGAAGGTGACCCGGGGCAGCGCGCGGTAGTCGGAGCGGGGCACCCCGGCCGGGCCCGCCACCCCGCTCAGGGCGCTGCCGGCGTCCGGCCCGGGCTGGGCCTGCCGGGCGTGGTCGAGCACGTCCGCGATCACGACGGCGGCCTGGTACATGGCGACGTGGGTGAACGGGCCCTCGCCGGTCAGGTCGCCGACCGCCCAGATCCCCTCGGCGGCACGCATCCGGTCGCCGACCGCCAGGTGGCGCCGGGACGGGTCGAGGCCCACCGTCTCCAGGCCCAGCTCGTCGAGGTCGGCCCGCCGGCCGGTCGCCACCAGCAGCTCGTCGGCCGTGAACGTGACGCCGCCCGCGCCGTGCAGGGTGAACACCCGCCCGTCGTGGCTGACCCGTTCGGCCCGCAGGCCGGTCTCGACACGCACCCCGTCGGCGCGCAGCGCGGCCGCGGCCACCTCGGACGCCTCGGGCTCCTCGACGGCGAGCACCCGGTCCATCGCCTCGACGACGGTCACCGCGACCCCGAACCGGGCGAAGACCTGCGCCAGCTCCAGCCCGATCGCGCCGCCGCCGAGGACCAGCAGCGACCCCGGCAGCTCCTCGACCTCGATCGCCTGGTGGTTGGTCCAGTACGGGGTGTCGGCCAGCCCGTCGATCGGCGGGACGACGGGACGGGTGCCCGTGCCGAGCACGATCCCGTACCGCGCCTGGAAGACCTGGTCGCCGACGCGTACCCGGCCCGGGCCGTCGAGCCGGCCGTCGCCCCGGACGAACCGGCCGCCCTTGTCGGTGAACCGCCGCACCGCGACCGTGTCGTCCCAGGTGTCGGTGGCCTCCTCGCGGATCCGCTTCGCCACCGGCGCCCAGTCCGGCTGGACCTGGGCCGTGCCGGCGAGCCCGTCGACCCGGCGGGCCTCGGCGAGGGCGTTCGCGGCCCGGATCATCATCTTGCTCGGGACGCAGCCCCAGTACGGGCACTCCCCGCCGACCAGGCCCCGCTCGATCCCGACGACCCGCAGGCCGGCCTCGGCGAGCCGCCCGGCCACCTCCTCGCCGCCGACGCCGAGCCCGACCACGACCACGTCCACCAGTTCCGGCTGCACCACCACGCCAGCATTCCGTACCGGGCGGGCCGCGGCCACCCCCGCCGGGCCGGAATTGCCGCGCCCGCCCCGGCGGGCAGGCCCTACCGTGGCCGGATGCACGCACGCTTCGCCCCGGTCCTGGACTGCTTCCACGACCTGCTCGCCACCGGCCGGGAGGCGGGGGCCTCCCTCGCCGTCTGGTACGACGGGCGGCCGGTCGTGAACGTCGTCGGCGGGGCCGCCGGCGGCGGGCGGGAGTGGCGGCCGGACACCCTGGTCAACGTGTACTCGGTCGGCAAGCCGGTGGCGGCGCTGTGCCTGCTGGCGCTCGTCGACCGGGGCCGGCTCGGCCTGGACGACCCGGTGGCCGCGCACTGGCCGGCGTTCCGCGCCCGGGCCACCGTGCGGCAGGTGCTGAGCCACACGGCGGGGCTGCCGGCGTTCCCGGTGCCCCGTCCGGCCGAGGCGGTCGCCGACTGGGCGCTGCTCTGCGCCGACCTGGCCGCCGCCGAGCCCGAGTGGGAGCCGGGCTCCGTCGCGGGCGAGCACGCCTGGACGTACGGGCACCTGGTCGGCGAGCTGGTCCGGCGGGTGGACGGCCGGTCGGTGGGCCGGTTCCTGGCGGACGAGATCGCCGGGCCGTGGCGGCTCGACCTGGGCTTCGGCCTCGGGCCGGCGGACCGGCGGCGGTGCGCCGACCTGTCGTACGGCGATCCGGGCTGGCCGGCCCGGACGCTGGGCGAGCCGGGCTCGCCGCGGGCGCGGGCCCTGGGCAACCCGGCCGGCGGCCTCGACCCGGCGGTGCTGAACGGCCCGGTGTGGCGGGGCGCGGAGGTGCCGGCGGTCAACCTGCACGCGACGGCCGCCGGGCTGGCCCGCCTCTACGCCGGCCTGCTCGCCGGCGGCACGCTCGACGGGGTACGCCTGTTCAGCCCCGAGCTGGTCGCCGAGGCGACCCGGGTCCAGTACGACGGGCCGGACGTGGTGCTGGACCGCCGGGCGTGCTGGACGCTGGGCATGCAGTGGGAGCCGGACGGCAGCTGGGGCATGGGCGGGATCGGCGGCAGCAGCGCCTGGGCGGACCCGGCGCGCGGCTACACGTTCGCGTACGCCACGGCCCGGCTGGCCGACCACGACCGGGTGGACGAACTGGTCGAGGCGCTGCACTCGTGCCTATGACCGGGGGCGGCGGTGGTTAGGACGGGGCCCCTGCGCGACCGAATGCGTGGACAGGGAGCCCTTCCTTGGGCCTCGGGCCGGGGAGCGTGACCGGGGTGCCGGCCGGGGCGAGCAGCGCGCGCCCCGCCACGGCCAGCCGCCGTCGCCCGGATACGCGGGCCCGGCGCGCGAAGACGTCGTAGCCCTGGGCGGCCACCTCGTCGAGGATGCCGCCGTAGAGCGCGTACGCGGTCCGCATGCACGCCTGCGAGCCGGGTGCCAGCAGGGGGATGCCCGGCGCGGCGGCGGCGTAGTGGGCCTGCGCACGGGTCACCTCGTACGCGATCAGGTCCCGGATCCGCGGGGTGCTCCGGCGCCCGGCGACGGCGGCGAGCAGGTCCTCCCGGGTGACGCCGAACGCGGCGAGGTCCTCGTCCGGCAGGTACGTCCGGTCGCGGCCCAGGTCCTCGGCCACGTCCCGAATGAAGTTGGTGAGCTGGAAGGCGAGGCCGAGCTGGCGGGCGGGCTCCCGGGCGGCGGCCGGGTCGGAGCTGCCCAGGATCGGCAGCATCATCGTGCCGACGACGGCGGCGGAGCCCTCCATGTAGTCGAGCAGGTCGTCGTACGTCCGGTACGAGGTGACCGTCAGGTCCATCGCCATGCTGCGCAGGAACGCCGCGAAGTCGGCCCGGTCCAGGTCGAACACGGCGATGGTGTGCAGGACGGCGGGCAGCAGCGGGTCGTCGACGGGTGCGCCGCCGAGCCCGGCCAGGAAGCGTGCCGACCAGTCGTCGAGTCGGGCCGCCCGCTCGTCCGGCGACGTGTCCTCAATGCGGTCGACGATCTCGTCCGCGTACCGGGTGAAGCCGTAGAGGGCGTGCACGTGCCGGCGTTTCCAGGCGGGGAGCAGGCCGGTGGCGAGATAGTAGGTGCGGCCGTGACGCCTGTGCAGCTCGCGGCAGCGGTCGTAGGCGGCGGCGAGGTCGGTGTCCACGGCCCTCCTCGGCAAAGCGACGCATCAATCGACGCAACTCGTAACCCTACGGTACGCTCGCCGGGCGGGCGGCGACGCGGTTTGTCGGGCGCGACTGGGCGGCCTGCCGCTGGAATGGTGGAGCGCCGGCGGCCGACGTTCCGAAGGAGGTGACCACGTGCGAACCGTGACGGGACCGACGGACCGGGTGGTCGTCGTCGGCGCCGGGCTCGGCGGGCTGGCCTGCGCGCTCCATCTGGCCGGCGGCGGCCGGCAGGTGACGGTGCTGGAGCGCGAGCCGGTGCCGGGCGGCCGGGCCGGCCGGCTCGACGTCGACGGGTACGAGTTCGACACCGGACCCACCGTCCTCACCATGCCGGACCTGATCGCCGAGGCGCTCGGCGCGGTCGGCGAGGAGCTGGGCGACTGGCTCGACCTGACGCCGCTCGACCCGGCGTACCGGGCGTACTACGCCGACGGCTCCACGCTGGACGTCGTCACCGACACGACCCGCATGGCGGCCGGGATCGCCGCGCTCTGCGGTCCCCGGGAGGCCGACGGCTACCTGCGCTTCGTCGACTACGCCCGGGAGCTGTGGCGGCTGGAGCGGGCCGACTTCATCGAGCGCAACCTCGACGCGCCGACCGACCTGCTCACCGGCAACCTGCTGCGGCTGCTGGCCAACGGCGCGTTCCGCCGGCTCCAGACGAAGATCGAGCAGTTCTTCCGGGACCCGCGCACCCAGCGGATCTTCTCCTTCCAGGCGATGTACGCCGGGCTCGCGCCGCACGACGCGCTGGCCATCTACGCGGTCATCGCGTACCTCGACTCGGTGGCCGGGGTGTACTTCCCGCGCGGCGGCGTCCACGCGGTCTCCCGGGCGCTGGCCGGCGCGGCCGAGAAGCACGGGGTGCAGATCCGGTACGGGACCACGGTGACCCGGGTCGAGACCGCCGGCGGCCGGGCGAGCGGCGTCACCACGGCGGACGGCGAGTTCGTCCCGGCCGACGTGGTGGTGCTCAACCCCGACCTGCCGGTCGCCTACCGGGACCTGCTCCCGCCGGCCCGGCGACGCCGGCTCACCTACTCGCCGTCCTGCGTGGTGCTGCACGTCGGATCACGGCAGGGCTATGAGAAGATCGCGCACCACAACATCCACTTCGGGCGGTCCTGGAAGGGCACGTTCGACGAGGTGATCCGTCGGGGGAAGCTGATGACCGACCCGTCGTTGCTGGTGACCAACCCCAGTCGGACCGACCCGTCGGTCGCCCCGACCGGCCGGCACACCTACTACGTGCTCGCCCCGGCGCCCAACCTCGACCGGGCCCCGCTCGACTGGCGCGGCGACCTGAGCGGCCGCTACGCCGACCAGCTCGTCGCGACGCTGGAGGAACGCGGGTACGTCGGCTTCGGCGCCGGCGTCGAGGTGCTGCGCACGGTCACCCCGGCGGACTGGGCCGAGCAGGGCATGGCCGCCGGCACCCCGTTCGCGTCCGCGCACAGCCTCTTCCAGACCGGCCCGTTCCGCCCGTCGAACCTGCACCGGTCCCTGCCCAACGTCGTCTTCGTCGGCTCCGGCACGCAGCCCGGCGTCGGCGTGCCGATGGTGCTCATCTCCGGCAAGCTGGCCGCCGCCCGGGTCACCGGCGGTGCGCGATGATCGGGGCACGCGAGGCGCACCTCGTCGAGCTGGTCGACGACGCCGGTCGGGCGCACGGTGAGGCGACCGTGGCCGCCGCCCACCAGCCGCCCGGCCAGCTGCACCGCGCCTTCTCGGTCCTGCTGGTCGACCCGGCCGGCCGGGTGCTGCTCCAGCGCCGGGCCGCCGTCAAGACCCGATTCCCGCTGCGCTGGGCCAACTCGTGCTGCGGCCACCCCGGCCCCGGGGAGCCGTTGGCGGAGGCCGCCAACCGGCGGCTGGCCGAGGAACTGGGCGCCGGGCCCGTCGACCTCACCCCCGTCGGGGTGTACGTCTACCGCGCCGACGACCCCGCCACCCTCCGGGTGGAGTTCGAGTACGACCACGTCCTGCGGGCGGACGTACCGGCCGACACGCCGCTGCGCCCCGACCCGGACGAGGTCGCCGAGCTGCGCTGGGTCGACCCGGTGGAGCTGGCGGGCGCCCTGGACACCGACCCCGACGCGTACGCACCGTGGCTGGGCGGGGTGCTGCACCGCCTGCTGCACCCGTCCCCGCCCGCGGAGGGCGCCCCCGGCACCAGCGTGACCCGGTCCGACGCCCCCACCGGCGACGCGTCGGAGCGGCCGGGTGGCCGATGAGGCGCTGAGCGCGGGGGCGGTGGCCCGCCGGCTGGGTGTCGCGGTCACCACGCTGCGCAGCTGGCACCAGCGCTACGGGCTCGGGCCCAGCCAGCACGTGCCGGGGCAGCACCGGCGGTACACGCCGGCGGACCTCGCGCGCCTGGAGGTCATGCGCAGGCTCACCGCGGAGGGCGTGCCCCCCGTCGAGGCGGCCCGGTGGGCCCGCCGGGCCCCGGCCGCGCAGACGCCCACAGCGAGCCCGTACGAACGGCCGCCGCACGGCGACCCGAACCACGTGCCGGCTGTGGGCGAAGCGGCGCAGGGGCGGGTCGGCGAGGGGCGGTCGGCCCGCGGCGGGCGGGGCGTCCCGGTCGGCCGCGCCGGCCCGGCGGCGCGCGGGCTCGCCCGGGCCGCGGTACGCCTGGACTCGGTCGCGATCGCGGAGGCGATCGGGCGTCATCTGGCCGCCGAGGGGGTCGTCGCCACCTGGGACCGGCTGCTGCGGCCGGTGCTCGCCGGCATCGGCGACCGGCACGCCGCCACCGCCGGCCTGATCGAGGTGGAGCACCTGGTGTCCCGGTGCGTCTCGGAGGCGTTCGCCGCCGTGGCGCGGGGCAGGACGGCCGCCGGGCCCGCGCGGATCCTACTCTCCTGCGCGGACGAGGAGCAGCACACCCTGCCGCTGGAGGCGCTGGCCGCCGCCCTGACGGAGGCCGGCGTCGCGTACCGGACGCTGGGTGCCCGGGTGCCGGCGGCGGCGCTGGTCGAGGCGGTGAACCGCACCGGACCGGCCGCCGTGGTGCTCTGGTCGCACACCCGGGACACCGCCAGCCCGGCCCAGCTCGCCGCGCTGCTTTCCGGCCCCCGCCGGCCGCTGCTGGTGCTGGCCGCCGGGCCGGGCTGGCAGGCGGACGCGCTGCCGGCCGGCGTGCTCCGGCCGGCTGATCTCGCCGAGGCGCTCGCGCTGACCCTGGCCGTGTGCGACTAGCTGGACGACCCGGTAGGGGCCTGACGGGTCTGCCCATTTCGCGAAGCTTCCACTAGCGTCGAGTCGCCCACGGACCCCACCCCTCGGAGCGACGATGAGCGCACGCGCCGTACTGGCGTTCGGCCTCAGCCTGGTCCTCTTCCTCGCCGGCTGCGCCGAGCGCGCGAACGCCCCGCGCCCGGAGGCCGCCCCCGCCTCGACCGGATCGGCGAAGCCGATGCCGACGCCGACGCCGCCGGCGACTCCGAAGCCCACCACCTCGCCGAAGCCGAAGCCGAAGCCGACCCGGACCGCCCCGCCCCGGCTCCGGCCGCTTCCCACCACGCTCCCGGCCGGGCTGCGGCGCACCACCGGCAGCCACGCGGTCGCGCTGACCTTCGACGACGGGCCGGACCCGGTCTGGACGCCGAAGATCCTCGACCAGTTGAAGGCGGCCAAGGCGCAGGCCACCTTCTGCGTCATCGGCACCCGGGCCCGGCGCTACCCCCAGCTCGTCGCCCGGATCGTCCGGGAGGGCCACCAGCTCTGCAACCACAGCTGGCAGCACGACCTGAACCTCGGCCGGCGGCCCGTCGGCGAGATCAAGGCCGACCTGGTACGCACCAACCGGGCCATCCAGGCGGCGGTGCCGGGCGCCAAGGTGCCGTTCTACCGGCAGCCGGGTGGGCGGTGGACCCCCGAGGTCGTGGCGGTTGCCCGGCAGCTCGGGATGCGCCCGCTGCACTGGGCCGTCGACCCGCAGGACTGGGCCAAGCCCACCGCCCCCACGATCCGGCAGCGGGTGGTCAAGGCGACCCGGCCCGGTTCGATCGTCCTGTTGCACGACGGTGGCGGCGACCGGGCGGCCACGGTCGCCGCCTGCGCGAACCTGATCGGGGAGCTGAAGCGACGCTACGGGCTCGTCCGGCTCCGCTAGACCGGCCCTGGCCTGCGGTTTCGCGCGCGGCCGGCCCCAGGGGCATACCGATTTGGTCCGGGGGCCGGCCGTCACGTATGCTTTCCAAGCCTCCGGCGGGGCCGGATGGGAGCAAGTCCGCTAGATTTGTGAGTGTGCAATGATAGCGGGGCCGCCCTCATCGTCTAGCGGCCCAGGACGCCGCCCTTTCAAGGCGGTAGCACGGGTTCGAATCCCGTTGGGGGCACGACCGGCGCAAGCCGGAGCAACACCGGTAAACACCAGCTAGGTCCTGTGGAGCAGTCGGAGTGCTCGCCGCCCTGTCAAGGCGGAGGTCGCGGGTTCAAGTCCCGTCAGGACCGCAAGCGCTGACGCCGCGCGCATGTTGCGCGGCGTTCTGCGTATCGGAGCAGGTGCCCTTCGGGCGGTGAGGCCGTCACCTGGGTACCATGAGCCGAGCAGCACGGCCAGGTAGCTCAGTTGGTACGAGCGTCCGACTGAAAATCGGAAGGTCGGCGGTTCGACCCCGCCCCTGGCCACATAGCCTTTCGCCGGGCTATTAGGGCGGTGACCAGCGGAAACGCGGTCACCGCCCTAAGTCTTTCTCCGGCCCATTCATCGACAGGTTCCCCCGCTACCGACCGTGTGGGCTCACCAGCCCCCGCTTGATTCGCGAGGCGACGCCGGCGCGCCGCAGGTACTTGTAGGTCCGGCGGTCGAGGACGGCGTCGTACTCGTCGCCGGTCTTGAGCTTCTGCTTCACGCGGCCTCGCCTCGCTCGTGCTGATCGACGATCGACGCGCGGGAGACCAACGGCGCCAGGCGGTCGCGGTCCTCGCCGGCCAGGTAGCCGGTCGACGCCGGGTCGCCGAGCGCGGCGACGGCCAGGTTCGCCTGCTCGGCGTCCATGGGCCACCGCTTGCTGGTGAGGCCGCCGTCGTCGTGTTCGATGAGGTGGATGATCACGTGCCTGTCGGCCATCACGCCCCTTCCGGATCGTTGGGGCCGGCCAGCCAGTAGCCGACGAACTCGGTCTGCATGTACGTGTGGGTGTGGCAGCCCATGCACACCAGGTACACCCGGCCACCCCGGGTGTTGGGCTGGCGGATGATGACGCGCCGCCGTCGTCAAGCAGCTGGGACTCGAAGACGAAGGACACCGGCTGCCAGCGGTGCGGCTCACCGTCGTTGCACAGCGCTGCACGGCCACCCCGGTTTGGCCAGCAGGTCCGCGCGGCTGAGGCCGTAGCTGTTGTGCATCGGGTTGGTGCAGAACAGGTGCGCGCCGGCGAAGTGGGCGCTGCCGGTGCACGGGTAGTCCGTGCCGTGGTGCATGCCGCCGGCGCGGACCACGCCGTCGTCCTCGCACAACCGCAGCAGCATGTGCCGCCGCTGATCGTCGGTCATCTACCGCCAGGCCTTCCCGTTGATCGGAGGGACGTCGAGGTCGCGGTGGCCGCCGCGGTGGGCGGCGAGCAGCTGGTGGCGCATCGCCCGCCAGCCGTGGTGCTCCTGCCGCCGCCGGCGCTTCCGGCCGGGCTGGCTGGCGCAGAGACCGCAGCAGCCGCGGGTGCCGGTGAAGGTTGGCCCGCAGCGGGTCCAGACCTTGCGCGGCTTGCCGTCGCGCTCGTGCAGATCGCAGGGGATCGAGAGCTTGACGAGGTAGCGCTTCAGCTCGGGGTCCCACTCGTCGAGGAACCAGTGGTTGTGGCGCACCCGGAACTCGCGGCGGCAGTACGGGTCGCGCTCCTGGACCCAGAAGGGTCGGTGGACATCGGTACGGGCCATGGTGACGACCTGCCCTTCAGCACGGCCGTGATCCGCAGGCCGATCGTCCGGCCGGGCTCCTCGTAGATGCGGAGCATGGCGCCCACGTTGCAGGCCATCTCGGGCGGCGCCTCCTGGTCGAGTGGGTGAAATGCCGGTACGAGTGGAGTCGGGGGCGTGCCCTTCTCCCGGCTCAGCAGGGGAGCGCCCGTCAGGCGGTGGTCTTCACGGCCGGGAAGGTACGGCGGTGGCCAAGATTCGGCAACGTGGATCGCGGCCAGACATGACGCGGCCCGCCTGATCCAGTCGGATCGGGCGGGCCGCTTGACCGCCGAGCGACGACGGTCAGTTCATGGCGACCTCGACGGTCTGGCGGGTGCCCCAGCTGCCGGTCTTCCAGCAGGTGGCCACGCCGTACCAGCGGATGGCGCGCAGCCACACGAGGGCGAAGAAGACGGCGACGGGCGAGAGCGCCCACGTTCCCCATTGGTAGAGCAGAGGCTGGTCCGAGCGCCGAATGGTCATGTACCGCAGGGTCTGGGCGTAGCCGACGACGATCGGTACGCCCAGCATCCAGGGCAGTGCCTCGATCCGGAAGTCGATCACCGGGGAGACGAGCATGACGGCGACGAACAGGACGGTCGCGGCGACACTCTGGGTCCAGCGCAGGATGTGCGCCCACCAAGCGAAGCTGCGGATCGGCAGGTAGCGCACCCGCCACCAGCTCCGGATGAAGGAGCCGCGCATCCAGCGCAGGAACATGCGGTTGAAGTGGCCGATCCGGTCCGGCATCAGGGAGTAGGCGAACGCGGTGGGTTGCTGGACGGTTCTGCCGCGGAGCATGGCGAACAGGGTCAGCATCGAGTCGTCGCTGAACGGGACCGGTCGGCCGAAAAACGTCTCGGCCAAATAGGAGTGCAGGTTGTTGCGGATGAGGTCGGCGCGGTATGCCGCGATGGGCCCGGAGTTGACCCAGACACTGCCGAGCACCGACAGCGAGGAGCGGTCGGTGAGTTGGCCGGCGACGAACCAAAGGTCGGTGAAGCGGGTGAGGAAGTTGGTCCTATGCTTGCCCCAGTCCTGCTTGACGCGGACGTTGGCTGCCATGACGATCCCGGCGACGGACTGGACTTCCGGGTTGCCGAAGGGCTTGAGCAGCTCGGCGAGGGCGCTGGGGTCGGAGACGGTGTCGGAGTCGACGGTCCAGTAGACGTCCGCCTCGGGGGTGTCCATGACCGCCTTGGCTTGGGCATGACGCTTGCCGGCGTTGGACTGGATGTGCCAGACAGGGCGGATGCCGTGCATCGGCGCCACTTCGAGGAACCAGCGCTGAACCTTCCGGTAGCCATCGGTGTGTTTGGATCCGTCGTCGACGACGTAGATCGTGTCAGGCTTGCGGGTCTGGAAGATCATCGACATGAGGCACTCTTGCAGCGCCTTCGCGTCTTCGTTGTACGCGGGGACCAGGGCGACGACGCACAGCTGGTCGAGCTGCTTCTGCACCCTGTCGGTGACCTTCGCCGGCCGCTCCAGGTACGCGGCGCCGAACTGAATAACCAGGAACAGGAACATCACCGCGTAGGCCAGGGTCAGGCCGCTGCCGCCGCCTTCTAGAGTGCCGAGAGCGGCCAGCACGTGGTGGCCCATCCACGCCGCAGCGGCGGCCAGAACGACCGCCGCCACGAAGAGGTGCCGCCCCCGGACGATCCGGGCCGTCACTGGCCCGCAGGGCGTCCGCGCCGCCAGCCGAGGCGAACGAGAAGCGACCCGAGTAGGATGACGCCGATGGCGACGCCCACGATGGCCACCTCCCGCGGCATCGTGATGCTTCCCTCCAGGCCCAGCACCCCGCCGCCGAGCGTCACCGCTCCGGCTCCAGTCTTGGGCAGCGATCCACCAGACATCAGGATGATCTCCATTTCTTGTTGCAGCCGTTTGGACGCAGCGACCGGAACGGCAGACCGGTCGCTGCGCCGGGGATGGCCAGCGAATGCCGAGCAGGGCCCCCGCGTGCAAGCTAGGTGCCTTGGAAACCTAAGTCAAGGTTGTGGCCAAAGAGTGTCACTTCACATGCCACGATCTGGGAGCCGAGCAAGGAGTTCCCCATGGCCAGAGTCCCTGACTACGTGCGCGTCGTGAATGACATCGCCGGGCTGATCGAGGTCGGAGAGCTGAAGGGCGGCGACCGCCTGCCCACCTACGCTGAGCTGGCCAAAAGGTACGAGGTCAGCGTCACCACCGTGCAGACCGCCCTGCGTATCCTGTCCGAGCGCGGACTAGTGGAAGGACAGCAGGGCAAGGGCGTGTTCGTGCGCGACCAGACCCAACAATAAAGGCCGATTGGGCGATGCGCCCTCGGCTACTCGTTCAGCTCCCGCAGGTGCTGCGTGCGGCGAGCTTCATAGCCCTTGACCCAGCCGCGGTACCAGTCGTTGCGCCCGTTGGCGACCACAACCCTGAGCAGCCCCGCCGCGTACACCGGGTACCAGTGCAGCGCGGTCGAGGCGGCGGTAACCGCAAGGAACACCCAGGTCGCAACGCGAGTCCGGCGGATGCCCCACCTCGGCATCCGCCAGCCCCTCCGGCGCGGGCGGCGGCGGGAGCACTCGCCTGGCCAGGCCCCGCCCGACCCTCTCGGTCGTCGCCACCCATGGTGAACCATGACGCGCGGCGGATTGATCCCCGCCGAGTGCCGAGGGTTCACTCGTCGCAGCGGCGGCCCGAGAACGACGCCAGCTCGTTGGCCACGTCGAGCCGGCACGCGGTGCAGCGCTGCGCCGGGCCGGCGTGCGTCCGCTCCGCGTGCCGCGCCTCCATCGCGACTGCGAAGGCGACCTCGCCGCCGGTCGCCCCGTTGCACGCCGCCTGCGGTTTCCGCACCGCCGGCATCCGGCGGCGGATCGGCCGCCACCACGGCACCTGGCGCGACGTCACCCTCATCGAACGCCGTAGCCCCACCATCGGCTGACAGGAAGAGCAGCGATGCGCGACAGGCCCCGCGTCCTGTCCGTCCGCGTCCACAACACCGGCCGCTCCCGGATGGCCGCCGGCTGTGAACCTCCCGACAGCACATGAGCGACGGTCGCCTTAGCGGCATGCCGACCGCCGCGTCGGTGGGCGCGGCGCGACAAGCCAAACGCGGCGTATCTCCACGAACGCGACGGCAACCTGACCACGGCGGTGTCGGGGCCGCAAGCGCGTCCGGAGGACAAACGCCGCTGTCCGGCATCCGGTCGTACGGGTGTCCGGAAGCGGGCACTCACACCGGTGCGCCCGCGCTTCCGAGCCGGTAGGGTCCGGCCCTATGGGACAGGAGATGACCGGGCCGACAGACGTCCGGCAGGATGTCGCGCAGTTCTCGCTCCGCAGCACGCTCCTCGTCCCCGCCTCAGCCGAGCACGCCTTCGCGGTGTTCACCGGCGCATTGACCGACTGGTGGGTCGCCGAATACACCTGGTCCGGGCCCGTGGCGCTGGCCGAGCTGGGGATCGAGCCCCACGCCGGCGGCATGCTCTACGAGATCGGCCCGTACGGCTTCCGCAACGACTGGGGCCGCGTGCTCACCTGGGATCCGCCGCGCCGGCTCGTGTTCACCTGGCAGATCGGCCCCGACCGGGTGCCGGTGCCCGACCCGGCGCAGGCGAGCGAGGTGGAGGTGCTGTTCCTGCCGGATGCGGATCGGGTGCGGGTGGAGGTCGAGCATCGGCACTTCGACCGGCACGGCGAGGCGGCCGAGGGGTACCGGCAGGCGCTCACCGCGGGCTGGCACGAGCTGTTGTCCCGCTTCGTCACCGCCGTCGCCCGCAACCACCCGCCGCTGTCCTGACGATCACGGCCGCCCCCGACGTCCAGCTCCCGCGCCGCCGGCAACCGGTGGGACGGCCCGGGTAGGCGATCAGCGGCCGATCCCCCCGGCCGGCCGAACGTCGCCGACGGCTCCCCGCCCGCCCAGTTCCGCCCGGTGACCGGCGGCGGCGCCGGAGCGGAACCCGGTGCCGGCGAGCCGGCGCGGGGCGGCGGAGCGCAGCCGCGGGTACACCTCGGCGACCCGGCGCTGGACCCGGTCCGAGCGGTCTGCCAGCACCAGCGCGACCGACGGCCCACCGACGTCGGCGACGGCGCTGGCCTCGGCGTCGCGCAGCCGCGCGCCGACGACCTGGGCGAAACCCGCGAGCCAGGAACGCCGGAACGCCGCCGGGTGCTCGCCCGGCGGGACGGCCGTCGCGGCCAGCCCGTGCGCGGCCTGCACCAGCAGCGAGGTGAAGAGCACGTCGACCCGCTCCAGGTCGCTGGTGAAGCCGAACAGGTGCATCGCGAACCCGCTGCCGTGGCGGCGGCGCACGCAACGGCAGCGCAGTGGGTCGGCGACGGCCGCGAGCAGCCCGGCCTTGTCGCGGGCGTACGGGGCGACGACCTCTACCACCCGGTCGCCGACCGGATCGCTGGCGGGGTCGCGGGCGGCCAGCAGCGCCCGGTCCACGCCGTAGCGGGCGATCAGCTCGGTGGCCTTCGCCGTGAAGGCCGCGGACTCCTGCGGCGTGCAGGCCGGGTCCTCGGCCTTCGCCAGCAGCTTGCGCACCTTGGCGAGCATGGCCTCCGACATGCCACCACAGCTATCACACCGGCGCTGGCCGGGAACCGTCGCGGACACCCGGCGCGGGCCGTGGGCGACGGCGCCGGGGCGTCAGCGGACCCGGCTGCGCAGGGTGGCCACGGTGGAGCCGGCGAGCGTGAGCAGGCAGTCGGGCAGCAGACCGTCGGCGACCGCCGCCCCGAACAGGGCCTCCCCGGTGTCGGCGTCCGCGTTCGCGTACGCACTGACGAAGCGGGCCACCCAGCGGGTGTCGTACCCAGCGTTGTCGATGCCGGGGAACTCCAGGGCCGCGCCACCCGACCGGGGTACGTCCCCGACCATCGTGGCCGCCAGGCACCAGGCCACCCCGTACGCCCCGGCCAGGCCCGACCGGTCGACGACCGCGTCGAAGGTACCCACCACCGCGGCGCCGTCCCCGGACAGTGCCGAGTGAAGCACGGCGGTTGCGTCGTCCAGCATCTGCTGCGGTACGTCAGTCACCTGGCGAAGAGTACGACGAGTGGTCAAGCGGTGACCACCGGACAGTTTGGTCGTGGCCCGTCCGTGTCCGCACGCGCCGAGCAGGAGAATCACCGTCCTCCACGGTCCCACCGGCGGGTCCGGCACGCTAATGTGCGCAGCGGACCTTCGCCCGAGGAAGGACGACCATGCTCCCATCACACGGTCCGCGCGCCGCCGCTCTGGTGGCCTGCGGGGCGTTGCTCCTGGCCGGTGCCGGCTGCGGCACCGACAAGGCCGAGGAGAGGACCACCACCCCACAGGTCCGCCTCTACGGCACCGACGGCAACATGCAGAACTCGTACGCCGAAGGGATGAAGGAGCGCGCCGATCTGATCGACGGCATGAAGGGCACGACCCCGTCCACGCCGTTGCCGGACGCCTTCAAGAACAGGCTGCGGGCCGTCGACCCGAAGCTGAACGACTTCCTCTACGCGGCGGAGTCGTACGACGCGGTGCTGATCAGCGCGTTGGCCGCGCAACTGGCGGGCACCACGGAGCCGGCCGCGATCGCCAAGCAGATCGTCGGGGTCACCAACGGCGGGCAACGCTGCGAGGAGGCGGTGGCCTGCCTCGAACTCGCCCGCAAAGGTCAGGACATCGAGTATCGGGGCGTGTCGCTCAACCGGGCGGGCTTCACCGACGCCGGCGAGCCGGCGACGGCCAGCTACGCCACGCTGACCTTCGGGTACCAGAAGCTCGACGAGGGCAAGACCGAGTTCGTCGGCGCCGGTGACGAGTCGGCGGCGAGCACCAGGAAGCCGCCCCGGGCGCGCCCGCAGCGCGGCGACAGCAAGGCCCCCGACGCGCCGCTGGTCCTCGGCGGCCTGCTGCCGCGCAGCGGTGACCTGGCCATGGCGTACCCGCCACTCGCGGCCGGGGCCACCCTGGCGGTCAGGGAGGTCAACGCCGCCGGCGGCGTGCTCGGCGAGCCGGTGACCTGGATCGCCGGCGACGACGGCACCAACCCGGATGTCGCGAGGGCCACGGTGGCCTCGCACATCAAGGAGGGCGTGCACGTCATCATCGGCGCCGGCGCCTCGGGCATCTCTCGGGCGGTGCTGCCGGACGTGGTGGCCGCCGGCCGGGTGCTGTTCTCACCGTCCAACACCGACGCCGGGCTGACCTCGATCGAGGACAAGGGCCTCTACTTCCGTACGGCGCCCCCGGACAGCCTGCAGGGCCGGGCGCTGGCGGACGTGATCCTGCGCGACGGGCCGCACAGGATCGTGCTGGTGGCCCGGAAGGACTCCTACGGCGAGGGCTTCCGGGAGGCCGTCCGCGCCGAGCTGGAGCGGGCCGGGATGGGCGACGACCGGGTGAAGCTGCTGACGTACGAGCCGCCGGCCGACGCCCAGGCCCCGCCGCTGGACTTCTCCGCCGGTGCCCGCGAGATCAAGGAGTACGGCGCGGACGCCGTGCTGGTCATCGGCTTCGGCGAGTCCGCACAGGTGATCCGGGCGCTCGCCGACTCGGGCGTGCAGTTCCGGCACTGACGACGACGAACGGCCGCCCCCGGAAGTCCTCCGGGGGCGGCCGTCGCGGGTCCGTCGCCGGGGCGCGGGCTGTCAGCGGGGGCGGCGGCGTTCCAGGAACTCGGTCATCCGCCGCCGCTTCTCCTCGTCCTCGAACAGCACCGCCTGGCTGACGAGGTCGAGCTGCGGATGGGCGGCCGGTGGCGCGTCCACGGCCAGCTTGGTGAGGCGAAGCGCGAGAGCGGACGCCGTCGCCATCTCGTCCAGCAGGCCGTGCGCCGCGGGCAGCAGCTCGGCGGGCTCGGCGACCACCCGGTTGACCAGTCCGATCCGCAGCGCCTCCTCGGCGTCCACGCGCCGGCCGGTGAACAGCAGCTCCTTGGCGCGGGCCTCGCCCACGAGCGCTGGGAGCCGGTGGGTCGCGCCCGCCCCGGCCAGGATGCCCAGCCGCACCTCGGGCTGGCCGAAGACCGCGCGGGCCGTGCACACCCGCAGGTCGCACGCGTACGCCAGCTCGGCGCCGCCGCCCAGCGCCGGCCCGTCCACGGCGGCGACGGTCGGCATCGGCAGCGCCCGGATGCGGGCGAACGCGGCGGAGTTGATCGCGGCGAGCGCGTCCAGCCGGCCCCGCTCGCGGAGCTGACCGATGTCCGCCCCGCCGGCGAAGATGCCCTCCGCGCCCCCGGTGAGCAGCAGCAGCCGGGGGCGGGCCTCCAGCTCGGCGCAGACCGCGTGCAGCTCGCCGATCAGGTCGGCGTCGATCGCGTTACGCTTCTCCGGCCGGTCCAACGTCACCACCAGCCGGTCCGGGTGTTCCTCCAGCCGCAGGCCGCTCATTTCCTCACGCCCCCTTCCCAGGTGTAGAAGCCCTGTCCGGACTTCTTGCCCAGCCTGCCGGCCGCGACCATCTCCTCCAGCAGCGGCGGCGGCGCGAACCGGTCCCCGTACGCCGCCTGGAGGGTACGGGCGATGTCGAGCCGGACGTCCAGGCCGACCAGGTCGGTCAGCTCCAGCGGGCCCACCGGGTGCCGGTAGCCCAGCACCATCGCCTTGTCGATGTCGGCCGGGCTGGCCACCCCGTCGGCGACCATGCGGATCGCTTCCAGGCCGAGGGTGACCCCGAGCCGGGAGGTGGCGAAGCCGGGCATGTCGCGTACGACGACGGGGGCCTTGCCGAGCCGGCCGGCCAGCGCGACGGCCGCCGCCGTGGTCTCCTGGGCGGTGGCCGGGCCGACCACGACCTCGAGCAGCGCCATGGCCCAGACGGGGTTGAAGAAGTGCAGCCCGAGGAAGCGCTCCGGGCGGTCCAGTCCGGCGGCCAGGTCGGCGATCGGGATGCTGGAGGTGTTGCTGCCCAGCAGCGCGGGGCGCAACGCGGCGGCGTCGCGCAGGACGGCGCGCTTGAGGTCCAGCCGCTCGGGGACCGCTTCGACGACCACCTCGGGCTCCGGCGCGACCTCGGCGAGGGCGGACCGCAGCGTCAGCCGGTCCCGGTTCGCCGCCGCCTCGTCGGCGGTGAGCTTCCCCCGCCCCACCGCCCGCTCCCACAGCTCGTCGAGGCGCTCGCCGGCGGCGGTGGCCCTGCCCGGGTCCACCTCGACCAGTTCGACGCGGTAGCCCGCGCCCGCCGCCACGTAGGCGATGCCGAGGCCCATCGTGCCGGCCCCGACGACGACAAAACGACCGTTCATGACGTCTCCTCGCTGCGTACGGCGGCTTCGCGGGGTCTCCGCCGTGCCGGGCCGCCCGCTCCGCTGGCTCATGGGTGCGACCCTATGCAGCACGGTCGGCGGCAGGATGCGTGGGGGCGCGCCGACGCGGGTAGGACGGGCGACAACCAAGGGAAGGACCGAACATGAGCCAGGCACCGCAGAATGTGGACAACGCGGAGACCGTGGAGACCCGCGGCGACGAGCGGATCGACCTGCTCCGCGCGGACACCAACAACGACGGCCGGACGGACGTCTGGGTGGTCGACACCGACGGCGACGGCCGGGCCGACCTGTTCCAGTTCGACACCGACCACGACGGCAAGGTGGACGTCACCATGGTCGACCTCGACGAGGACGGCACCCCGGACGAGGTGGTCGACGGCGACGGCGGCCTCCCGCCCGAGCAGCTGCCCCCGACCGTCCAGGTCTGACGTGGAAGGAGGGCCCCGACGGGCTCACCCGCCGGCCCGCCCCGTCGTATCCTGGCCGAATGAGCACGTTGGATCGGCTCGCCGCCGAGAAGTACCTGCTGCTCACCACGTTCCGCCGGGACGGCCGGGCGGTGCCGACGCCGGTCTGGGCGGTCCGCGACGGGGACGCGCTGGCCGTCTGGACGGCCGCTGACTCGGGCAAGGTGAAGCGGATCCGCCGCAGCGGAGAGGTGACGGTGGCCCCGTGCGACGTCCGGGGCCGGCCGCACGGCGAGGGGGTGCCCGGCCACGCGACACTCTACGACCTGGCCGGCACCCGGCGGGTGCGCGAGCTGATGAAGCAGAAATACCGGATGCTCGGCCGGCTGAGCCTGCTGGCTAGCCGGCTGCGGCGGGGTGAGCGCGGCACGGTGGGCGTCCGGGTCACCCTGACCGAGTGAGCCGTGCGCGGGTCGTCCCAGACAGCGTCAGGGGCGGCAGAGCCTCGCTGTCGCGATACGCTCGCCGCCCCTGACCTCTGAACGTCTCGGAGCTTCTCTCGTCGGTCAGTCTCCCTGGCGCTGCTGCGGGATCTGCCCCTGCAGCAGGGCCCGAACCTCCGACTCGCGGTAACGACGGTGGCCCCCCAGGGTGCGGATGGCGCTGAGCTTGCCGGCCTTGGCCCACCGGGTCACCGTCTTCGGGTCGACACGGAACATCGACGCCACCTCGGCCGGTGTGAGCAGCGGCTCCGGTTCGTGCGTTCGCGATGCCATATCGGTCACTCCTCCACAGGTATAGACATCGGCCGGGGTCCCGCCGGCCGACGCGTCTCCCATGGTCCGGCTAGTCCCCGATGTCCGACATGGGCCGAACGGCCGAAGGTCCCTAGACGGACGGATGAACCATGCCCGATTTATACGACTAATACGCCTCAGAAAGTGTCTTATCAGGACTCATGATCACGGTTCGTGATGCGTAAACTACGAGCACCCCTCGGGTTGGGAGCCTTCCCATGGGTGGTTTTCAACCCCTTGGGAACTCCGTACCCAGGTCAGGGCTAGTTCCAACGCTCCAGCAGCTGAACGGCCCGCCACCGTGCCACGAGCTTGTCGTACGCCGCCGAGGCCGCCTCGGTCTCCCCGTTGGAGAGCCCGGCCAGACCTCGTGCCACGAGCGCCGGGGAGTCGTCGGCCTCCAGCGTCTCGTCGGAGAGCAACTGGACCAGCCCGCCGTAGTCCAACTCCACGACAGAGCGGGGGTGGAACTCCTCCAGCCATCGGGCGGCCTCCTCGACCGCCTCGGTGATCGGCGCCTCGCCGACGGTCTTGCGCAGCACCGACAGCGCGCGGGAGGAGCGGCGACGGGCCCGCGAGATCTCCGTCCGGTAACGCAGGGCCCGCCGGCCCGGCTCGGTGACGAAGTGCCGCTCCGCCGGCTCGAACAGCACGAACCAGCGCAGCGGCACGCCCCACGTCGCGATCTGCTCGTGCACCCGGGGGACGCCGTGTTCGAGCACCCGCGCCCCGCTGCGCCAGTCCTCCACGACCGCCTTGGCCTGCCCGGCCAGCACCGGGGGCACGAACGCGTCGGCCAGCACCGGCGGCACGCCGTCCCGGGCGCTGAGCGCCGCCTCCGCCACCCGGACCCGCAGGTTCCACGGGCAGACCAGCAGGGTGTCGTCGGTCTCCAGGACGTACGCCTCGTCGGGCAGGTCGGGCAGCCGGGTCCAACCCGCGCCGAGCGCCTCGATAACGACCGTACGCTGCCGCACCGGCCCCTCGGAGGGGGCGACGGCTCGGCCCTCCTGGGCGTAGCGCCGCCAGAACGACTGGCGTTCCCGGTCGAAGGCGGTCAGCGGCTCGTACATGCGCAGATACGAAGCGAAGAGCGACGGCACGGCGCGATCCTCCCACGAGACGGAACCCGGACGCCCGCAGCGCCCCCGGAACACGGCTGGCATGCCTGCTCAGGCACCCCGGGTAGCCCTTGTGCCCGCACCCGCCAGCGGCAGTACGGTGTCGGCCGATACTAGGCTCGGCAGCACCGGCAACATCCCGCCGGCGCGCCACCAGGGCCGCGTCCCACAAGGATGCCCACCGATACAGGAGCCAGCCATGGGCGTATTCGCCAGCACCGACGACCCGTTGTCCACCGGTCACGAACAGGTCGTGTTCTGCCAGGACAAGCAAACCGGACTCAAGGCGATCATCGGGATCTACTCCACCGCGCTGGGCCCCGCCCTCGGCGGCACCCGCTTCTATCCGTACGCCAGCGAGGAGGCGGCGCTCGCCGACGTGCTGGACCTGTCCCGCGGCATGGCCTACAAGAACGCCCTGGCCGGGCTCGACCACGGCGGCGGCAAGGCGGTCATCTGGGGCGACCCGGAACAGATCAAGAGCGAGCCCCTGCTGCGCGCGTACGGCCGCTTCGTCGAGTCGCTGAACGGCCGCTACTACACCGCCTGCGACGTCGGCACGTACGTGGCGGACATGGACGTGATCGCGCGGGAGACCCGGTTCGTCACCGGTCGCAGTGTGGAGCACGGGGGCGCGGGTGACTCGTCGATCCTCACCGCCTGGGGCGTCTTCCAGGGCATGCGGGCCGCCGCGGAGCGCGTGTGGGGCGCGCCGAGCCTGAAGGGCCGCAGGGTCGGTGTGGCCGGCCTGGGCAAGGTCGGCAAGCACCTGACCAGTCACCTGATCGACGACGGCGCCGAGGTCGTGGCGACCGACGTCAGCCCGAAGGCCCTCGCCTGGGTGCGCGCCACCCACCCGCAGGTCGAGCTGGTCGACGACACCGCCGCCCTGGTCGCCTCCGACATCGACGTGTACGCTCCCTGCGCGCTGGGCGGCGCCCTCGACGACGACACGGTGGCGGCGCTGCGGGCCAAGGTGATCGCCGGGGCGGCCAACAACCAGCTCGCCCACCCGGGCATCGAGAAGGTCCTCGCCGACCGGGGCATCCTCTACGTCCCCGACTATCTGGTTAACGCCGGCGGCGTGATCCAGGTCGCCGACGAGATCGATGGCTTCAACTTCGAGCGGGCGAAGCTGCGCGCCACGAAGATCTATGACACCACCCGGGACATCCTGCGGCTGGCCGACGAGGAGGGTGTGCCGCCGGCGGCGGCCGCGGACCGGCTCGCCGAGCGCCGGATGGCCGAGGTCGGCCGGCTGCGCACGATCCATCTGCGGTGAGCCTCACGTCCGGGGGCGGGAGCGTTCCCGCCCCCCGGAACGGCGAGCCGGTGAAACCGGATGGCACGCCCGCGTTAAGCTGGAAATTGGGGAGATTCCTGCCGATTTGCCCGGCGTCACGAGCGAGTCGGCGTACGCCCCTTACCCGAGTACACTTGGTGACGGTCGGATCACCGCGACGCGCGGTGCCGGCTGACGGTAACCCGAGGTGCCGAACGGTGGCATCCCCATGTACCGTAAGAGCCACGAGAGATGCCTGACGTCATCGGGGCCCGCCTTCGGGCTGCCCCGCATTCTGTGCGAGGGGGTCGAGCCATGGGGCGCGGCCGTGCTAAGGCCAAGCAGACAAAGGTGGCCCGGGAGTTGAAGTACCACTCCCCGAACACCGACCTCACCGCCTTGCAGCGCGAACTGGCGGGTGCTGGCAAGTCGGACCACGACTTCGACGACGACTACAAAGAGTATGTCGACGACGATGACGATGATCATGCGGACGAGGACCCGGATCCCTGGGTCCGCCCGACCCGCTGACCCCCGGTCACATCTGAGCACGCGGTGAGCCCCGCGTGCTCACGCATGTGCCCATCGCGAGGCGGCGTGTCCACCGACGATCAGGGGCCTGCCGTGCCGGAGCCTCCGGGCGCACCGGCAGGCCCTTGATCGCGGGCACTTCTCAACGGGGGCGGTTGTTCCAGTTGTAGAACGTCGGGATGTTCTCGAAGTGGTTCCAGGCGCAGACCGCACTGGTGCCCTCGCCTACCGCCACCTCCGCCCGCAGCCGGCGCGCGTCCTCCGCCTCGCGGAGCAGCGCGGTGAGCCCCGCGGCGCCCTCCCGCACCCGCTCGGCAACCCGGTCGACGACGGCTGCCCCGGCGCGCTCAGACGGCCGGTGTCCGGTGGTCTCGGGCATGGTCCAACACTCCCTCCAGTAGGCGGATCTTGCTGTTGCGGCAGTGGTCGGTCTCCGTACTGTCGAAACGCCCCAGCTCGAAGTAACGGTTGGCGGCGTGACCGCCCCCGCAGAAGCCGAAGTACGGGCAGGACGCCCGGCACGCCTCGACGCCCGCCAGGAACTCGCCCACCCAGGGCGTCCCCGCCGCACCGGCGAGGATCTCCGCCAGCGGGGTGGTCAGGACGTTACCGCTGCTGAAGTCCCCGTACTGGGGGTCGGTGAAGCCGGCCAGTTCGGGCGAGAGCACGGTCACCGACCCGTCGTGGCCGACCGTGGGGATCGGATCGAGCCGCCGGGGCAACAGGTCGTCCGCCGTGCCGTCGAGGACCGCCCCGACGTACCGCAGCGACCACTCCACCTCGCGCAGGTGGATGCGGGGCGCCCGCCGCCAGGCGGCCACCAGCTCGGCCCAGAACGCCCGCACCGCCGCCGCCTCGTGGGCGTTGCCGCGGGTGTTGACGCCCTCCGTCTCCTCGATGTTGACGCCCAGCACGTCGCAGCCGAGGCCGAGGAAGTAGTCGTACAGTTCGGTGGCCCGCCCCGGCGTCGGGTCGTTCACCACGGCCAGCGCCGAGAACGGCAGCCCGTGCCGGCGCAGCGCGGCCACGCCGCGCACGATCCGGTCGTACGCCGGCCGGCCCGCCCGCGTGACCCGCTCGTCGTTGCGCCTGCGCGGGCCGTCCACGCTGACGCTGACCCGCATCCGGTGCGTCGCGAAGAACTCGCACCAGGCGTCGTCGACCAGGGTGGCGTTGGTCTGCACGTGGTGCTCGACCCCGGGATGGAACGGGGCGAGCAGGGCCGCCAGGTGCTCCCGGCCGGCTGCCAGGGGCTCCCCGCCGTGCCAGACCACCGAGAACCGCCCGGCCGCCGCCCACGGGTTCACCGAGGCGGCCACCGCCTCGGCCACCGCCACGGGCATCCGCCGGTCGACGGCCCGCAGCGGCAGATAGCAGTACGCGCAGTCGAGGTTACACAGCGTGGTTGGCTGCATGACGACGTACGACGGGACCGCCGCGATGCCGCGCATCCCGCCGACCGACCGTTCCCGAGCAGCCATCGCCCTCCTTCCTGGCCTGAAGGCGCCCTTCAGGCTAGGCGGCGATGGCCACTCGGGTGAACCCCCGATCAGGTGCCCGGATGATCAGCGCAGCGTGATCATCCCCGGGTGTGCTGCCCGACCATCTGCACCTTGCCGGTGCCCTCGATGATCTCGCCGGCCTGCCAGGCGTCGACGCCCCGCCCGGTCAGCGTGGCCAGGGCCCGGTCGGCGTCCTCGGCCGAGACGACGGCGAACATGCCGACGCCCATGTTGAACGTGGACTCCATCTCCGCGTCCTCGATCCGGCCCTTGGACTGGATCAGGTCGAAGACCGGCTGGGGCTTCCAGGTGGACCGGTTGACCACGGCGTCGACGTGCTCCGGCAGGACCCGGACCAGGTTGCCCGGGATGCCGCCGCCGGTGACGTGGGCGATCGCCCGCACCTCCGCCTCGGCGATCAGCTTGAGGCAGTCCTGCGCGTAGATCTTCGTCGGCGTCAGCAGCTCCTCGCCGAGGGTGCGCTGCCGGCCGAAGTCCTCGATCACCACGTCCAGCCGCATCCGGCCCGCGCCGAGCAGCACGTGCCGGACCAGCGAGTAGCCGTTGGAGTGCAGGCCGGAAGAGCGCATGGCGATCACCACGTCGCCGACCTCGACCCGCTCCGGGCCCAGGATCTCGCTCTCCTCCACCACGCCGACGCCGGTGGCCGAGACGTCGTACTCGTCCGGGCGCAGCACGCCCGGGTGCTCGGCCGTCTCGCCACCGAGCAACGCGCAGCCGGCGTACCGGCAGCCGTCGGCGATGCCGGCGCCGATCTCGGCGACCTTGTCGGGAACGACCTCGCCGCAGGCGATGTAGTCGAGCAGGAACAGCGGCTCGGCACCGCAGGCGACCAGGTCGTCGACGACCATGGCGACCAGGTCGATGCCGATCGTGTCGTGGATGTCGAGCTGCTGGGCGATCACCAGCTTGGTGCCGACCCCGTCCGTCGAGGACGCCAGGATCGGGTTGCGGTACTTCGCGGTGTCGAGCCGGAACAGGCCCGCGAACCCGCCGAGGTCGCCCAGGACCTCCGGCCGCCTGGTCTGCCGCACCTTGGACTTCAGCAGCTCGACCGCGCGGTCGCCCGCCTCGATCGAGACGCCGGCCTCGGCGTACGAGACCGAGCGTTTGCGCGCGGGGCGGCCGGACCCGGCCGTCCAGGGCTGGCGGTCGCCGCCGGTGCCGGTCGGGCTGCTTCCGGTGCCGCTGCGCTCGGACACGTGCGTCACGGTTCTCCCCTTTGTGGTTCTCGCGGGCGCCGGTGGTGGCCGGCCGTAACCGCGTCGGGCGGTGCTATGGGCGGTGTACGGTCGCGCCGCCCGAGGTGGCGACGAGCGGTGGGACATTGCGGTCGGGATCCTCCGGCGCCGCGTTGGCGATCCGGCGTCCCACTCCTTCGAGCACGTGCTTGCCGATCAGGTTCCCGTCCGGCAGCGGGATCGGGTATTCCCCATCGAAGCACGCCCGGCAGAGGCGGGTCTTCGGCTGCTCGGTCGCGGCGATCAGGCCGGAGAGCGAGACGTAGCCCAGCGTGTCGGCCCCGATCGACCGGCGGATGCCGTCGTTGTCGAGCCCGTTGGCCAGCAGTTCCGCGCGGGTGGCGAAGTCGATGCCGTAGAAGCACGGCCAGCTGACCGGCGGGGAGGAGATCCGGACGTGCACCTCCAGCGCACCCGCCTCGCGCAGCATCCGGACGATGGCACGCTGGGTGTTGCCGCGCACGATCGAGTCGTCGACCACGACCAGCCGCTTGCCGCGGACGTTCGCCCGCAGCGGGTTGAGCTTGAGCCGGATGCCGAGCTGGCGCAGGGTCTGCGACGGCTGGATGAAGGTCCGGCCGACGTACGGGTTCTTCACCAGGCCGGCGCCGTAGGTGATGCCGGACTCCTCGGCGTACCCGATCGCGGCCGGCGTACCCGACTCCGGCACCGGGATGACCAGGTCGGCCTCCACGGGGTGCTCCTTGGCGAGCTGGCGACCGATCTGCACCCGTGCCGCGTACACGTTGCGGCCGGCGATGGTGGCGTCCGGGCGGGCGATGTAGACGTACTCGAAGAGGCAGCCCTTCGGCTCCGGCGCGGCGAACCGGGCGGAACGCAGGCCGTCCTCGTCAATGGCGATCAGCTCGCCCGGCTCGACCTCGCGGACCACGCTCGCGCCGACGATGTCGAGCGCGGCCGTCTCGCTGGCCACCACCCAGCCGCGCTCCAGGCGGCCGAGCACCAGCGGGCGTACGCCGTGCGGGTCGCGGGCCGCGTAGAGGGTCGACTCGTCCATGAAGACGAAGCTGAACGCGCCGCGCAGCTGGGGCAGCACCTCCAGCGCGGCGGCCTCGACCGAGAGGTCGGGCCGGCTGGCCAGCAGCATGGTCACCAGGGAGGTGTCGTTGGTCGCGCCGTCGGCCACCAGTCCGCGCTCGCTCACCTCGCGCTGGAGGTCGGCCGTGTTGACCAGGTTGCCGTTGTGGGCCAGCGCGATGGTCGTGCCGGCGCTGGTGGACCTGATGGTCGGCTGGGCGTTCTCCCAGGTCGAGGCGCCGGTGGTCGAGTAGCGGGCGTGCCCGATGGCGACGTGCCCGCGCAGGCTGGCCAGGGTGGGCTCGTCGAAGACCTGGGCGACCAGGCCCAGATCCTTGTAGACCACCACGCCGGAGCCGTCGCTGACCGCGATCCCGGCGGCCTCCTGGCCACGGTGCTGGAGGGCGTAGAGCCCGAAGTAGGTCAGGTTGGCGACCTCCTCCCCCGGCGCCCAGACGCCGAAGACGCCACACGCGTCCTGCGGGCCGGGTCGTTGGGGGTCAAGGTCGTGGCTCAGCCGGCCGTCGCCTCGGGGCACCTGCCGCTCCCTCTGCTGGTCGGGACTGGTTCTGGCGGGATCACGGGGGTGGGTCCGCACTTCTCGGCCGGGACCCTGTCGTCGCCTGACAGTGTACGCGAACCTGCGTCAATACAGAAAGTCACGATTCGGCCGCTCTGTGTGACTTGTCTCCCAGGACTATTCGCCCAGGTGGAGCGGAAGGTGAGCGGAAAGGTCAGCCCGGGCGCCACTGACCCGAACGCGGCCCTCGGCGACCACCTCGGCCCAGCCTCGGCGGCCCGTCGCGATCTCCAGCCAGGTGACCGGATCCGTCTCCACCACGTTCGGCGGGGTGCCGCGGGTGTGTCGAGGGCCGGATATGCACTGCACCGCGCCGTATGGTGGGACACGCACCTCGACCGATCGGCCGGGGGCACGCTCCGCGAGGGCCGTCAACAGGACACGGACCGCCTCCCGGAACACCGGCCGTTCGGGGGTACGACCCTCGTCGAGGGCGGCGAACGCCGCGGCGACCGCCGCGGACTTTATGTGCGGAGAGGACACGACGGGACAATACGACCCGGGTATGGCGCTTTCGACGCTGGCCCTGGGTCGCGCCGACGGAGCCGGACAAGGCATAGTTGCCGACGGCGTATTTCGTACCGTGATGATCCCCGGCCCGGCACCCGCCGGTCAGGGGAGGTCAGACCGGAAGGCGGTGGACGTGTCAACACACCGACGTGCCTGGAAGCAGCGGGC
The DNA here is from genome assembly GCF_007830265.1 of Micromonospora olivasterospora. NCBI lineage: Bacteria > Bacillati > Actinomycetota > Actinomycetes > Micromonosporales > Micromonosporaceae > Micromonospora > Micromonospora olivasterospora. Next base: position 2,852,117 of record NZ_VLKE01000001.1, on the reverse strand, counting down.
CGGTGTGGTCGTAGCGCTGGTAACCGGCGCCCTGCTCGCCGTCCCCGCCACACCCGCATTCGCCGCCCCGAGCGTCACCAACGTCTCGGCCTCCCCCAGCTCGGTCGAGGCGGGTGGGACCACGAAGGTGACCTACACCCTCGACTTCGACGCTGACGGCGGCCCCGCCGACGTCAGCGTCAGTTCCAACAGCGGGAAGCTCACCTGCATCGACGGCTGCGACCAGGGCAGCGTGAACAGGAGCGGCACCTACACCGCCACGTTCAAGCTGGCGGACGACGCGTCGAGCGGGTCCGCCCGGATCACGGTCAAGGCCGTCGACTCCGGCGGTGGCCCGCTCAAGGACTCCAAGCAGGGGTCGACGAGCGTCAACCTGGTGGCCAAGCCCGAGCCCGAGCCGACGCAGGCGCAGACGGTCAAGTCTGTCTCCGGCAAGGTGGTCGCCGCCGCGAACGGCGATCCCGTGTCGAACGCCGTCGTGATGCTCCAGGACAGCACCGGCCGACGGTTCGACACCACGAGCGACGGCAGCGGCAACTTCCGGTTCACCGGCAGCACCGCCAACCCGATCGCCCCGGGCCGGCTCACCCTCGGCGCCGTACAGGGCGAGATCCGCGCCACCAAGAGCTTCAGCGCCAACGCCGGGCAGACCGTGACCGGCCAGCGGATCAGCCTCGCGATCAGGGTCGAGGTGACACCGAGCGCGACCCCCGAGGCGACGGAGGAGCCGCTGGCGACCGACGAGCCCACCGAGGAGGCCACCGAGCCGACGGCGGAGGCCGATCCGGGTGCCGCGCAGAACGCCGCCGCCGAGGAGGGCTCCGGCTTCGGCAACTGGCTGCTGATCCTGCTCGGCGGCCTGTTCGTGGCGGTCGGCGTCGGCACGATCGTGCTGCTCTGGATGAAGCGCCGCGAGAACGGCGACGACAGCGACGACGCGCCGACCGGCGCCGCCGCGGCGGGTGCCGTGCCGGCCGCTCGGGGGGCCTTCCGCGGGGCGGACGACCAGACCCGGGTGGTCAACCGGCCCGGCGCGGCGCCGGACCGGACCATGATCGCCGGCGCCTCGCTCGCCGACGCGCCGACGATGATGCACCAGCCGGTCGTCGACGACGTGCCACCCGACCCGTACGGCGCGCCGGCGCCACCGTACGGCCCCGGCGGCCAGCAGGGCTGGGCGGGCGGCGGCTACGGCGACGAGCCGCAGGGCCGGGGCGGCTACGGCTCGGCCGGCGCCTACGGCAATGCCCCGTCCTCCGGCGGCGGATACGGAAATGCCCCGTCCTCCGGTGGAGGCTACGGCGGGTCCCCGTCCGCCGGCGGATACGGTGACGCGCCGGCCTCGGGCGGCGGCTACGGCGGCGACGCCCCGGCGTCCGGCGGCGGCTACGGCGGCCGGGACTACGGCGCGCCGGCCGGTGCGGCCGCGGGCGGCTACGGCGGCCAGGGTGGCCAGGGTGGCCAGGGTGGCGGTTACGGCCAGCGCTACGACGAGCCGACCGGCCGCTACACCGGCGAGTCGACCGGCTCGTACACTCCAGCGGCCGACCCGTACCCGACCAGCACCTACCAGCCGGGGCAGGAGCACGCCTACGGCGAGACCCAGCAGTACGGCCGGGGCGGCGACACCGCCGGCGGCTACGGCGCCGGGTACGGCCAGCAGGGCGGCTACGACGACGGCCCGCGCGGCGGCTACGACTCCGGCGGCCGGCAGGGCCACGACCGCGGCTACAGCCAGCAGGGCGATCACGGCCAGCAGGGCGGCTACGGTCAGCAGGGCGATCACGGCCAGCAGGGCGGCTACGGTCAGCAGGGCGATTACAGCCAGCAGGGCGGCTACGGTCAGCAGGGCGATTACAGCCAGCAGGGCGGCTACGGCCAGGAGCCCCCGCGGCAGCGCGGTAGCTACGACGACCGCGGCTACGACCAGCAGGACGGGTACGGCCAGCAGGGCGGCGGCTACTACGGCGAGGCGACCCAGGGAAGCCGGGGCCGGCCCGACGGCCCGCCGCAGCAGGACCGTGGCGGTCGCCGGCTGGACTGGCTGGACGACTGACGCCTGCGGGCACGTGCCCGCAGGAAAGGAACGGTTCCGCCGACATGGGGGTATCCCGGCAGCCCGGATACCCCCATGTCGGCGTAATGGAGTCGATCAAGCCCCGGGCCGGGCGGCGCTGCCGACAGTTCACGCGGCGGAGAAGACGCCCTGCCGCAGCACCGGGACCACCTCGGAGACGCCGACCTCGACAGCGACCTCCACGTCGTCGGGGAAACCACCCTCGACCAGCTCCCGGCCGGAGACGCAGCCCCGCACGGCGGCCGGCACGTCCGGCGTGCTGGCCAGCGCGGCCAGCGCCATCGCCGCCTCGACCGACAGCCCGCCCGGTACGCCGGACAGCGCGTCGAGCACACAGGCGGCCCCGAGCTGGTCCTCGACGGAGGGGCGCAGCGAGCCGTCCGGCCAGCGCTCGCCGGCGGCGATCACTCCGACCGGCGCGTCCGTCGAGCCGTACCCCTGGTCGCGTAGCCAGCGCCCGGCGGCGCCCGCGTTGCGCAGGCACGCCGCGACCACCGGCAGCCCGGTGGCGCTCGCCGCGGCGCTGATGGCCGAGCCGTTGGGCGACGGCAGCACGAGATCGGCGACGACGGGCGCGGTGCGCAGCGCCGCCGGGGACAGCGACCACGGATGCTCCGAGGTCATCTGCCGGCGGCCCACGGCGGCGACCGCGCCGGCCCGGCGGGCGTACTCGGCCGCCTGCTTCCCCCACGGGAAGGGGTGGACGCGCATCCCCCGGGAGACCGCGACCTCCACGGCGGTGGTGAACGAGAGCACGTCCACCACCACCAGAACGGCGCAGACGCGGCCGAGCTCCGCCGCCCCGGTCAGCCCCCAGTCGAAGCGGGCGCCGGAGCCGGGTTGGGCGAAGACGGCGACGGCCAACGCCTCAGCGCTCGTCGGTCGCCGCGCGCTGGCCCAGGTCGCCGGGGTCGCGGTCGGTCGCCTCGGCCCGGCCCGCCTCGTCGTCGCGCCCGGTCACGGCCTCGCCCGGCCCGGTCTCGTCCCCCGGCGCCGAGGCCGAGGCCTCCGGCTCAACCGGAACGGTGGACCCGGGCTCCGTGGCCGTCGCCGGCCCGCTGAGAGCCGACGACTCCGCACCAGCGGGAGCGATCGGCTCCCGGTCGGCCCCGGCCTCCGCGTCCGCCGTACCGGCCGGCGGCTCGACCGCAGCCGGAGCCGGCGGCCCTTCGTCGGCCGGAGCGGTGACGGCCGCCGTGGCCTGGGCCGGGCCCCGCGGGGTCGGGGCGGCCTGGGTGGGGTGGGCCGCCTCGACCGCCTCCGCCCCGCCGAAGAGCCGGGGCAGCGTGGCGGTGTGCGCGGCGCGCAGCTCGTCCAGACCGATCCGGAACTGGCCGACCAGCTCCAGCGCGCCGCCGGACGGGTCGGTCACGCCGATCGGCTCCCACGGCACGCCTCGCTCGGCGCAGAGGGCGGTGAACGCCCTCTCGTGGCCGCGCGGCACCGAGACCAGGGCCCGCCCGGCGGACTCGCTGAACAGGAAGACGAACGGCAGCGAGCCGCCCGCGAACTGCTCCGGCAGCGCGATCCGCGCGCCGACGCCGCGCCGCAGGCAGGACTCGACCAGGCTCTGCGCCAGACCGCCGTCGGACAGGTCGTGCGCGGAGCTGAGGTGACCGACCCGGGCGGCCTCCGCCAGCAGGTCGGCGAGCTGTCGTTCCCGGGCGAGGTCGACCTGCGGCGGGATGCCGCCGAGGTGCTGGTGGGTCACCCAGGCCCACTCCGAGCCGGAGAGCTCCACGTTCGTCTCGCCGAGCAGGAAGAGCTGGTCGTGGTCGCCCGCCGGGCGCGGGACGAAGCCCATCGGCACCCGGTCGGCGACGTTGTCCAGCACGCCGAGCACGCCGACCACCGGGGTCGGGTGGATCGCCGCCGGGCCGGTCTGGTTGTAGAAGCTGACGTTGCCGCCGGTCACCGGGATGCCCAGCTCCAGGCAGCCGTCCGCCAGGCCGCGTACGGCCTCGGCGAACTGCCACATCACGCCCGGGTCCTCGGGGGAGCCGAAGTTGAGGCAGTTGGTGACGGCGATGGGCTTCGCCCCGGTCACCGCCACGTTCCGGTACGCCTCGGCCAGCGCGAGCTTCGTCCCCTGGTACGGGTCGAGGCGCGCGTACCGGCCGTTGCCGTCGACGGAGAGGGCGACGCCGAGTCCGGTCCGCTCGTCGATCCGGATCACGCCGGAGTCCTCCGGCTGGGCGAGCACGGTGTTGCCCAGCACGTACCGGTCGTACTGCTCGGTGACCCAGGTCTTGTCGGCCAGGTTCGGCGACGCGATCATGCGCAGCACGGTCTCGCGCAGCGCCTCCGGGTTGCTCGGCCGGGGCAGCGTCTCCGCCCGGTCGGCCTGGAGCAGGATCAGGTCGGCCGGCTCGCGCATCGGGCGGGCGTACACCGGCCCGTCGTCGACCAGGGAGCCCGGCGGCACGTCCACCACGAGCTGATCGCGCCAGGTGATGACCAGCCGGCCCGGCTGCCCGTCGGCGGCCGGCGGGGTCACCTCGCCGATGGCCGTGGCCCAGACGCCCCACTTCTCGGCGGTCTTGAGCACCGCGTCCAGCTTGTCCGGGGCGACGACCAGCAGCATCCGCTCCTGTGACTCGCTGGCCAGGATCTCGTGCGGCTCCATCGAGGGCTCGCGCAGCGGCACCTGCTCCAGCCAGACCCGCATGCCGGTGCCGGCCGCCGCCGCGGTCTCGGTCAGCGCGCAGGTCAGGCCGGCGCCGCCGAGGTCCTGGATGCCGACGACCAACTCGGCGTCGTACAGCTCCAGGCACGCCTCGATGAGCAGCTTCTCCATGAACGGGTCGCCGACCTGCACCGAGGGGCGGCGCTGCTGGCTCTCGTCGTCGAAGGTGGCGCTGGCCAGCACCGACACGCCGCCGATGCCGTCGCGGCCGGTCTTGGCGCCCATCAGCACCACGACGTTGCCGGGGCCGGCGGCCTCCTTCTTCTGCAGCCGGTCGACCGGCAGCACGCCGAGGCAGAGCGCGTTGACCAGCGGGTTTCCCTGGTAGCAGGGGTCGAAGACGACCTCGCCGCCGATGTTCGGCAGGCCGAGGCAGTTGCCGTAGCCGCCGACGCCGGCCACCACGCCGGGCAGCACCCGGGCGGTGTCGGGGTGGTCGGCGGCGCCGAAGCGCAGCGGGTCCATCACCGCGACCGGGCGGGCGCCCATGGCGAGGATGTCCCGGACGATGCCGCCGACGCCGGTCGCCGCGCCCTGGTACGGCTCGACGAAGCTCGGGTGGTTGTGCGACTCGACCTTGAAGGTCACCGCCAGCTCGTCGGAGACCCGGACCACGCCGGCGTTCTCGCCGATGCCGGCGAGCAGTCGGTCGCTCGGCGGGGCCTTCTCGCCGAACTGGCGCAGGTGCACCTTGCTCGACTTGTAGGAGCAGTGCTCGCTCCACATGATCGAGTACATGGCCAGCTCGGCCTGGGTGGGACGGCGGCCGAGGATGTCCCGGATGCGGTCGTACTCGTCGTCGCGCAGGCCCAGCTCGGCGTACGGCTGAAGCTCGCCGGGGGTGTCCGCGGCGTGCGGCACGGTGTCCAGGGAGTGCGCCCAGTCGCCGGCCGGGGCCGGCTGGGCGTACGCGACCGGGTCGACGGGCCGGGCCGGGTCGACCGGGCCGGCCTGCGGCACCACGGCGGCCACGACGGGCGCCGCCGCGTGCGGGTTCGCCCGTACCGCCGGATCCGGATGGGTGGTCATGGACTCTCCTCGCTGCGCTCCCCGCCGCCGGGGCGGTGGAGCCGACCGATGATGCCGGGCACGGTCACGCCGGGGCCCCCACCAGGTGCTTGAGCACCGAGGTGAAGAAGCCGAGGCCGTCCAGGGAGGGGCCGGTGAGCGCCTCCACGGCGTGCTCGGGGTGCGGCATGATGCCGACGACGTTGCCGGCGGAGTTGGTGATGGCGGCGATGTCGCGCTGCGACCCGTTCGGGTTGCCGCCGACGTAGCGCGCGACGACCCGGCCCTCGGCCTCGAGCTGGTCGAGCGTCGCGGCGTCGGCGACGTAGCAGCCCTCGCCGTTCTTGACCGGGATCAGCACCTCCTGGCCCGGCTGGAAGGCGTTCGTCCATGCCGTGGCGACGGTTTCGATCCGCAGGACCTGGTCGCGGTTGCGGAAATGCAGGTGCTGGTTGCGGGTGAGCGCGCCGGGCAGCAGGTGGGCCTCGCAGAGGATCTGGAAGCCGTTGCAGATGCCGAGCACGGGCAGCCCACCCCGGGCGGCGTCCACCAGGGTCTCCATCACCGGGGCGAACCGGGCGATGGCGCCGCAGCGCAGGTAGTCACCGTAGGAGAAGCCACCGGGCAGGACGACGGCGTCCACCCCGTGCAGGTCCGGGTCGCCGTGCCAGAGCCGGACCGGCTCGGCGCCGGCGATCCGGACGGCCCGGGCCGCGTCGCCGTCGTCGAGCGAGCCGGGGAACGTCACCACACCGACCCGCGCGGTCACGAGCGGGCGTCCGCGGTGTCGTCGGCCTCGACCACACGGACCGTGAAGTCCTCGATGACCGGGTTGGCGAGCAGTTTGTCGGCGATCTCCCGGGCCCGGTCCAGGTCCGGTTCACCGGTGAATTCGATCTCGATCCGCCTGCCGATCCGGACGGAGGCGACGTCGTTGACGCCGAGCCGGGGCAGCGCGTTTGCGACGGCCTGGCCCTGCGGATCGAGGATCTCGGGCTTGAGCATGACGTCGACGACGACGCGAGGCACGGGGCACTCCTGACTGTGTACGCAGTTGGGTGCCGACCCACAACGGGCGAGCGCAGCCAGCCTACCTGGCAGATACAGCCTCAGCCGCATCGGCCGGGGCCAGTTCGGGTGGTGATCGACACTACCGGCGGAACAGGGGGCCACACGGGGCACCGAAGCGTACGGAACCTCCCGGAGCAGGGCGTTCGTCGCCCCCGGCGACGCAGAATCGTTACATTGCCTCGCCTCTATCGGATCCTTGCCACGGAGATCGCCGGTCCCTAGTCTACATCGACGCAACTCGATCAAAAGGCGCCGGCGGGTCACCGCAGCCCCCGCCGGTTCGACCGACCCGGCGACCCCCGGGTCCGTGAGGCAAGGAGTACGTCCCGATGCGTATCCGTTCCCTGCTCGCCGTGCTCGGCGCCGCGCTCGTCGGCGTACTGGGCGCCGCCAGCGGCGCCGTCGCCGCCCCGGCCGGCCCCCAGCCCATCATCGGCGGCGGCACCGTCTCGTCCGCGCCCTGGGCCGCCGCCGTCTTCAGCAACGGCTCGTTCACCTGCTCCGGCAGCGTGATCGCCTCGTCGTGGGTGCTCACCGCCCGGCACTGCATCAACGGCAGCATGTCCGTCCGGATCGGCAGCGTCTACTACGCCTCGGGCGGCACCACCCGTACCGTCAGCGCCACCTACACCCCGCTACGACCTCGCGCTGATGCGGCTCTCCAGCCCGGTGACCACCTCCACCGTCTCGCTGGCCAGCACCAACCCGCCGATCGGCTCCACCAACTCGATCTACGGCTGGGGCATGACCTGCTACAGCGGCTGCTCCGCGTCCAGCCAGCTCAAGACCGCCACCGTCCAGGTGACCAGCAACAGCGCCACCGACGCGTACGGCGGCCAGGCCATCCGGAGCAGCCGGATCAGCGGCAACGCGTGGCGCGGCGACTCGGGCGGCCCGCAGTTCTACAACGGGCTCCAGGTCGGGGTCGCCTCGACCGCCGACGGCGTGAGCATCCAGAACTACGGCAGTGTCGCGTTCAACCGGGCCTGGATCACCTCGGTGGCCGGTGTCTGACGATCCGTTCCTCCGGCTCCACGTCTGGGTGATCTGGTCCGGTTGACGCCGTGTACGGCGCGGATGGTCGGTGGAGCGCCGGCCGTCCGCGCCGACTCGTTTCTCAGCATCCGCTCAGCTGGCGACGGCTGCCGAACCGCCGCCCGAAGGTGCGACAGCATCGGAAACGTGCTGGTCGTGACGACGGATCAACTGCCTGGCTACGAGATCCGCCAGATTCTCGGCGAAGTGGTGTCCTCGATGGCGAGGACGCGCAACCCGTACCGCGAGGGCGTGAAGAACCTGCGCGGCGGCGCGTACGACCCGATGGCGCCGGACAACCTGACCCGCTGGCGTACGGACTCGGTGGCCCGGCTCGGCGAGGAGGCCCGCCGCCTCGGCGCGAACGCCGTGGTGGGGATGCGCTTCGACAGCCGCGACTGCGGCGAGATGTGGATGGAGATCTGCGCCTACGGCACGGCGGTCATCGTGGCGCCCAAGACGCCCGACGTCATGCCCCCGGACCAGCCGGTCATCGCGGCCGACACGGCCCAGGAGCCGAGCATCGCGGAGTCCCCGGGCGGCATCGCGGAACCGGCGAGCGCGCCGGACCTCAGCAGCGCCGCGGAGACCCCCACCCGCGACTCGTGACACCCGCCACCCGCCCCGCCGCCCGGCCCCTCCGGGGCCCACCCCGGTCCACCCCGGCGATCAAGAGGAATGCGTCGGAATTGATCTCACCGATGACGCAAAGCTCTTGATCGCCGAGGCGAAACCCGCCGGGCCGGTGGGGCCGGCGGGGCCGGGTGGGGCAATCAGAGGATGGGGGGTGGGGAGTAGGTGGCCGCCTCCGGGTGGCGGGTGACCACGTCCGTGATGCGTTTCGTGACCGCGTCGACCTGGGCTGCCGCCGCGCCGGCGAACGCGCTCCGGTCGGCGACCAAGTCCTCGATCTCCGCCCTGGTCAGGCCCAGCCGGGAGTCGGCGGCGAGGCGGTCGAAGAGGTCGTTCTCGGCGGTGCCGCGCTCGCGCATGGCCAGCGCCACCGCGACCGCGTGCTCCTTGATCGCCTCGTGCGCGACCTCCCGGCCGACGCCCCGGCGCACGGCCGCGACCAGGATCTTCGTGGTGGCGAGGAAGGGCAGGAAGCGCTCCAGCTCCCGGTTGATCACCGCCGGGTACGCCCCGAACTCGTCCAGCACCGTGAGGAACGTCTGGAACAGCCCGTCGGCGGCGAAGAACGCGTCCGGCAGTGCGACCCGGCGGACCACCGAGCAGGAGACGTCCCCCTCGTTCCACTGGTCGCCGGCCAGCTCGCCGACCATCGACAGGTAGCCTCGGATGATCACCGCGAAGCCGTTCACCCGCTCGCTGGACCGGGTGTTCATCTTGTGCGGCATCGCGCTGGAGCCCACCTGGCCGGGCTTGAACCCCTCGGTGACCAGCTCCTGGCCGACCATCAGCCGGATCGTGGTGGCCAGCGACGACGGCGCGGCGGCGACCTGGGCCAGCGCGGAGAGCACCGCCAGGTCGATCGAGCGCGGGTAGACCTGGCCGACGCTGTCCAGCACCCGGCGGAAGCCGAGGTGCTCGGCCACCCGGCGCTCCAGCTCGGCGACCCTGCCGGCGTCGCCGTCGAACAGGTCGAGCTGGTCGGCCGCCGTACCCACCGGGCCCTTGATCCCGCGCAGCGGGTACCAGTCGATCAGGTCCTCCAGCCGCTCGTACGCGATCAGCAGCTCCTCGGCGGCGGAGGCGAAGCGCTTGCCCAGCGTGGTGGCCTGCGCGGCGACGTTGTGCGAGCGGCCCGTCAGCACCAGGCCGGAGTGCTCGTGCGCGAGCCAGGCCAGCCGGGCCAGCGCGGCGACGACCCGGTCCCGGATCAGCTCCAGCGACCGGCGCACCTGGAGCTGCTCGACGTTCTCGGTGAGGTCGCGGGAGGTCATCCCCTTGTGCACGTGCTCGTGCCCGGCGAGCGCGCTGAACTCCTCGATTCGGGCCTTCACGTCGTGCCGGGTGACCCGCTCACGCTCGGCGATCGAGGCCAGGTCGACATCGTCGAGCACCCGCTCGTACGCCTCGACCACGCCGTCCGGCACCGCGACGCCCAGGTCCCGCTGGGCGCGGAGGACGGCGAGCCAGAGTCGCCGCTCCATCCGTACCTTCTCCTCTGGCGACCAGAGGGCGGCCAGCTCGGGTGAGGCGTAGCGGTGGGCGAGCACGTTCGGGATCGTCGTCACGCAGCTCATTCTCCCGTACGCGCCGGTCACGGCCCCACCAGCCCTGGGTTGATCCACTCCATGTCGGCGCCATGGCGGTATCCACCCCGCGTGGTTACCGCCATGTCGGCGACATGGCGGCCCGGCCGGAGCCGGTCGTGCCGCCGACGGTCGACTTCCCGACGTAGTCGGAGCCCTCGGCCGCCGAGGTCTTCGCGCCGGACTTCCTGGACTTCTTGCCGCCGGACCCGCCGCAGCGGCTGGCCACCAGCACGACGGCCAGGGCGACGACGGTGGTACGGAGCAGGGCTTGACGAGACATCGCCACTTGCTCGCGGGTGCCGCCGCCGGTGGGGCCCGCGCGGGCTGGCGTCCACGGTAGAAACGGCCGGCAACGCTGCTGGATAGGGTGATCTTTCTTACTGCGTCGACTGATGGGAATGGAAGAAGAGTGTCCAGACTTACCGGCAAGGTCGCCCTGGTGACCGGCGGTAGCCGCGGTATCGGTGCCGCCGTCGCCCGCCGGCTGGCCGAGGACGGTGCGCACGTCGCGATCACCTACCGCGAGGCCGAGCACAGTGCGAAGTCCGTCGTCGCCGACATCGAGTCGTACGGCCGCACCGGCCTGGCGGTCCAGGCCGACAGCGCCGACGCGACGGCGGTGGTCGAGGCGGTGGACCGGACGGTCGCCGAGCTGGGGCGGCTGGACATCCTGGTCAACAACGCCGGGGTGTTCTCGGCCGGGCCGATCGAGACCGTCAGCCTCGACGACCTCGACCGGGCCATCGCCGTACACGTACGCGGGGTGTTCCTGGCGACCCAGGCGGCGGTACGCCACATGCGCGACGGCGGCCGGATCGTCAACATCGGCAGCAGCTTCGCCAGCCGCGTCCCGGACCCGGGGGTGAGCGTCTACGCCATGACCAAGATCGCGGTCAACGGCCTGACCAGGGCACTCGCCCGCGAGCTCGGCCCACGCGGGATCACCGTCAACGTGGTGCTCCCCGGCTCCACCGACACCGACATGAACCCGGCGGACGGCGCGTACGCCGACGCGCAGCGGGCGCACATCGCGCTCGGCCGGTACGGCACGCCGGACGACGTCGCGGCGACGATCAGCCACCTGGTGGGCGAGGGCGGGCGGCACATCAGCGGCGCGTCGTTCGCCGTCGACGGCGGCTCCACCGCCTGACCCGGGGGCGCTCGGGGCCGCCGCGCGGCGGCCCCGAGCGCGCCGCGCAGGCTGGACCCTATCCGGAACTGACCGGCCCCCCAATGTGAGTGATTGTCCGATTTGTTACCGGAACGGCGGAGCGTCCGGTTGCCAGAGCCTCAGCGCTCGAGGATCGCGGTCACGCCCTGGCCGCCGGCCGCGCAGATGGAGATCAGGCCGCGCCCGCTCCCCCTCTCGGCGAGCAGCTTGGCCAGGGTCGCCACGATCCGCCCGCCGGTCGCGGCGAACGGGTGCCCGGCGGCCAGCGACGAGCCGTTCACGTTGAGCCGGTCCCGGTCGATCGCACCGAGCGGGCCGTCCAGGCCGAGCCGGTCCTTGCCGAACTCCGGCGACTCCCAGGCGGCCAGGGTGGCCAGCACCTGGGAGGCGAACGCCTCGTGGATCTCGTAGAAGTCGAAGTCCTGCAGCGTCAGCCCGGCCCGGGCCAGCATCCGGGGCACGGCGTACGCGGGGGCCATGAGAAGACCGTCGTCGCCGTGCACGAAGTCGACGGCCGCGGTCTCGCACCAGGTGAGGAAGGCCAGCACGGGCAGGCTGTGCTCGGCCGCCCACTCCTCGGAGGCGAGCAGCACGGTCGACGCCCCGTCGGTGAGCGGCGAGGAGTTGCCGGCGGTCATGGTGGCGCGCTCGGCGTCGGGACCCCGGTGGCCGAAGACCGGCTTCAGCGAGGCCAGCTTGTCCAGGCTGGTGTCCGGACGGAGGTTCTGGTCCCGGGTCAGCCCCAGGTACGGCGTCAGCAGATCGTCGAAGAAGCCGCGCTCGTACGCGGCGGCGAGCCGCTGGTGGGAGCGCAGCGCCAACTCGTCCTGGCTCTGCCGGTCGACGTTCCAGCGCAGGGCCGTGCGGGCGGCATGCTCGCCCATCGACAGCCCGGTACGCGGCTCCGCGTTGCGCGGGATCTCCGGCCGGAACGGCTGCGACGGGCGCAGCTTCGTCGCGGCCTTCAGCCGCCCGCCCAACGTGCGGGCGGAGTTGATCCGGAGCAGGGTGCGGCGCATGTCCTCGTTGATCGCCAGCGGCGCGTCGGAGGTGGTGTCGACGCCGCCCGCGATGCCCACCTCCAGTTGGCCGAGGGCGATCTTGTTGGCGACCACGATCGCCGCCTCAAGGCCCGTGCCGCACGCCTGCTGGATGTCGTACGCCGGGGTGCGCGGGTCGAGCTTCGAGCCGAGCACGACCTCGCGGGTCAGGTTGAAGTCGCGGGAGTGCTTGAGCACCGCGCCGGCGACCACCTCGCCGACCCGCTGCCCGGCCAGCCCGAACCGGGCGACGAGCCCCTCCAGCGCCGCGCCGAGCATGTCCGCGTTGGACGCGCTGGCGTACCGGGAGTTGGACCGGGCGAAGGGGATGCGGTTGCCGCCGATGACCGCCACCCGCCGGATGCTCTGCACGATCCCGCCTCCAAATTTCAGGACTTGCCCACAACCTACTGGCCAGTAGGCTACGCCTATGACCGACAGGTACGCGAGCTTCGTCCGATCGGGGGCCGGCCGCGCGCTGGTCAAGCGCCTCGGGCTGCCCGACCCACCCCGTCTGCGCCGGCACAGCCCGGGCGACCCGCTGGTCACCGGGCCGGTGCTGCTCGGCGCGGCCGGCGACGGCCGGCTCGCGGCGCCGGTCACCAAGATCCTCACGTTCGCCGGGGTCGAGCTGCGCGACCCGGCGGCCGCCACCGACGCCACCGCCCGGTACGCCGCCCTGGTGTACGACGCCACCGGCATCACCGACTCCACCGGCCTGCGCCAGCTCTACGACTTCTTCCACCCGCAGGCCCGCTCGGTGCTGCCCAGCGGCCGGGTGATCGTGCTGGGCACCCCGCCCGAGGAGTGCGGCACGCCCCGCGAGGCCACCGCCCAGCGGGCGTGTGAGGGGCTGACCCGCAGCATCGGCAAGGAGTTCGGCCGGGGCGTCACCGCCCAACTCGTCCACGTCACGCCGAACGCCGACGCCGGCACGACGACGAGCCTGGAGGCCACCCTGCGCTTCCTGCTCTCCGGCCGCTCCGCGTACGTCTCCGGCCAGGTGATCCGCGTCGGCGCCGGCGCGGCCGAGCCGCCGGCCGACTGGGACCGCCCGCTGGACGGGCAGGTCGTCCTGGTCACCGGGGCGGCCCGGGGCATCGGCGCGGCGCTGGCCCGGGTGCTCGCCCGCGACGGCGCCCGGGTGGTGGCGCTGGACGTCCCCGCCGCCGGGGACGCGCTGGCCGCCGTGGCGAACGAGATCGCCGGGACGGCCGTGCAGCTCGACCTGACCGCCCCGGACGCCCCGACGCGGCTCGCCGACCACCTGGCGGGCCGGCACGGCCGGGTCGACGCGGTCGTGCACAACGCCGGCATCACCCGGGACAGGACCCTCGGCCGAATGGACGCCGACCGGTGGGATTCCGTCCTCGACGTCAACCTGTCCAGTCAGGAGCGGATCAACGACGTGCTGCTGGAGCGCGGGCTGATTCCGTCCGGCGGGCGGATCGTCTCGGTCTCCTCGATCGCGGGGATCGCCGGCAACCGGGGGCAGACCAACTACGCCACGTCCAAGGCGGGCGTGATCGGCCTGGTGCAGTCGCTGGCCCCGGTGCTGCGCGAGCGCGGGATCAGCGTCAACGCGGTCGCGCCGGGATTCATCGAGACCCGGCTGACCGCCCGCATGCCACTGATGCTGCGCGAGGCGGGCCGCCGGATGAACAGCGTGGCGCAGGGCGGCCTGCCGGTGGATGTCGGCGAGACCATCGGCTGGCTCGCCTGGCCAGCCAGCGCCGCGGTCAGCGGCAACATCGTCCGCGTGTGCGGCCAGAGTCTGCTGGGGGCATGATGGCCAGGAAAGACGACGACGACCTGTCGGTGCACGAGCTGATCGACGGGCCGACCCAGATCATCCCGGAGCGGGACCTGGCCGCCGTCCGGGCCACCGGTCCGGACCCGTACGACCTGGCCGCCGCCGGCAACCAGGACCTGTCCAGGTACGCCCAGGACGCGACGCGGGACCTGTCGGCGTACGCCGCGGACGCGACGCGGGACCTGTCGGCGTACGCCGCGGACGCGACGCGGGACCTGTCGAGCCGCGCCGAGGCGCCGGGGGCGGGCACGCCGGCCGGCCGGGAGGTGGTGGAACTGCCGCGGCTGCCCTCGGCCGGCCCGCTCTACCGCCGGGCCGTGCTGGGAGCGCTGCCCGGGGCCGGCCGCCGGCGCGCCGCCGCGCTGCCCGAGGTCGAGCTGGCCGTAGCCGGGGCGACCGTCGACCGGGCGCACCTGGCCGACTACGACCGGGTCTGCGGCTTCCGGATCACCGACCGGTTGCCGGCGACATATCCGTACGTCATGGGCTTTCCGCTGATGCTGCGCCTGATGGCGGCCCCGGATTTCCCGATGCCGCTGGTCGGCCTGGTGCACGTGGCCAACCGGATCACCGTGCGCCGGCCGGTGGACGCCGGCGAGACGCTGGACTTTCGCGCGTACGCGGAGAACCTGCGCCCGCACGACCGGGGCCGGCAGGTCGACGTGGTGCTGGTCGCGTCGGCCGGCGGCGAGGAGGTCTGGCGAGGCGTCTCGACGTGCCTCAGGAAGGAGCGCGGGGCCGGCGGCGGGCGACCCGACCGGGGCGAACGGTCCCCGGCGCCGGCCGCGTCCGCGCTGTGGCGGGCGACGCCCCGGGTCGGCACGGACTACGCGCGGGTCTCCGGCGACCACAACCCGATCCACACGTCCCGGCTGGGCGCACGGCTGTTCGGCTTCCCGCGCCCGATCGCGCACGGGATGTGGAGCAAGGCCCGCTGCCTGGCCGCGCTGGAGAACCGGCTGCCGGACGCGTGCACGGTGGACGTGGCGTTCAAGCTGCCGGTGCGGCTGCCGTCCACGGTGGCGTTCAGCGCCGCGCGGACGGGCGGGTCCTGGGAGTTCGCCCTGCACGACGCGCGGTCGGGCCGCCCCCACCTGGCGGGCGCCGTGCGCTGAGACGAGCCAGGGGTTGGCGTCCACCCTTTCGTGCGCTAAGTTATTCTCAGATCGAGTTCTTCTCAAGCTGAGAGTTACATCGGAGTGAGGGCGACACCGTGAACGAGCAGGACTTCCTGGCCGCGTACGAGCCGCGGGACTACCCGGCCGTCGCCGTCACCGTGGACGTGGTCGCGCTGACCATCCGCGAGGGTGCGCTGCACCTGCTGCTCGTCCGCCGGGGCGCGCCCCCGTACGCGGGGCACTGGGCGCTGCCCGGCGGCTTCGTCCGGCCCGACGAGGACCTGGCCGCCGCGGCCCGCCGCGAGCTGGCCGAGGAGACCGGGCTCGGCGGCGAGGGGCTGCGCCGCGTACACCTGGAACAGCTCGCCAGCTACGGCGCACCCGACCGGGATCCGCGGATGCGGATCGTCTCGATCGCCCACCTGGCGTTCGCCCCCGACCTGCCCGACCCGGCCGCCGGCAGCGACGCCGACGAGGCCGCGTGGCTGCCGGTGACCGCGCTGAGCAGCCGCCAGCTCGCCTTCGACCACGGCCGGATCATCGACGACGGGCTGGAGCGGGCCCGCTCCAAACTGGAGTACACGCCGCTGGCCACCCGCTTCCTCGACGCCGAGTTCACCGTCACCGAGCTGCGCGAGGTCTACGAGACGGTCTGGGGGCACCCGCTGCACGCCGGCAACTTCCACCGCAAGGTGCTCTCGGTCCCGGGCTTCGTGGAGAGCACCGGCGCCAGCACCGAGCGCGGCGGGGCGCGCGGCGGCCCCCGGGCGAAGCTCTACCGGGCCGGCGACGCCCGGCTGCTGCACCCGGCGCTGCTGCGCCCCGCCCGGGAGGAGACGGTGCGGTGAGGACCGACGAGGCCATCCGCCTGGTCGCGGCGGCCCGCACCGACGCCGACCTGTTCGGCACCGACGCGCCGGCCCGCCGCTACCGCGAGCTGGTCGCGGCGCTGCACCCCGACCGGCTGGGCGCGGTCGACGATCGGGTACGCGCCGACGCCACCGACGCGTTCGTCCGGGTCACCACCCGCTGGCGGGCCGGCCGCGACGTCGTCCTCGGCGGCTACCGCCTCGGCCCGCTCGCCCACGTCGGCGACCTGGCCGACCTGTACGACGTGGGCGCGGACCGGCTGCTCAAGCTGCCCCGCGATCCGGCCGACAACGACCTGATGGCCCGTGAGGCGCACGCCCTGCGCACCATCGAGGAGCGGGGCGACCCGCGGCACCTGCCGTACGTGCCCCGGCTGGTGGACTCGTTCCGGCACCGGGACGCCGCGACGGGTGCCGAGCGGCGGATCAACGTGCTGGCTGCCGCGTCGAACTTGCACAGCCTGGACGAGGTGCGCCGGGCGTACCCGGACGGGCTGGACGCCCGCGACGCGGCCTGGATGTGGCGGCGGCTGCTGGTGGCGCTCGGCCTGGCCCACCGGGCCGGCGTCGTGCACGGCGCGGTGCTGCCCCGGCACGTCCTGATCGAGCCGGACGCGCACGGCGTGGTGCTGGTCGACTGGTGCCTCTCGGCGGTCGACGGGGGCACCGTGCCGGCGCTGGTCCCCGGCCACGAGGACTGGTACCCGCCGGAGGTCCCCGCACGGCGGCCCTGCGGCCCCGGCACCGACCTCACGATGGCCGCCCGCTGCATGACCTGGCTGATGGCCGACCGCGCCCCGCGCGAGCTGCGCGCCTTCGCCGCCGGCTGCGCGCGACCGACCCTCAGGGCCCGACCCGACGACGCCTGGCGGCTGCTCGGCGAACTCGACGAGGTGCTGGAGCGGCTGTACGGGCCGCGCACCTTCCGACCCCTCACCCTCAACCCCTAAGGAGGCTGCCATGGGCAGCGGAATCTGGTCCACCGACGTGTACGACGCCGCCGACCGCTACCGCCGGGCCACCGGCGCCAGCGCCTTCTCCTACAGCGACAGCGGCGCCCGCACCGTGCACGCCGCGCTCGACCCGCGCGGCGCCGTACGCGAGAGCCGCGACTCGGCCGAGCACCCGCAGTCGCTGGCGATCACGGTGCTCTTCGACGTCACCGGCTCGATGGGGAACGTGCCGCGCGTGCTCCAGACCAAGCTGCCGCAGCTGCTCGGGCTGCTGCTGCGGCAGGGCTACGCCCGCGACCCGCAGATCATGTTCGGGGCGATCGGCGACGCCACCTGCGATCGGGTGCCTCTGCAGGTCGGGCAGTTCGAGTCGGACAACCGCATGGACGACGACCTCGGCCGGATCGTCCTGGAGGGCGGCGGTGGGGGCCAGATGACGGAGTCGTACGAGTTGGCGCTGTACTTCATGGCCCGGCACACGGCGATCGACTGCTGGGAGAAGCGGGGCCGGCGCGGCTACCTGTTCGTCATCGGCGACGAGCTGGCCTACCCCCGGGCAAAGGCCCGCGAGGTGGCCCGCCTGATCGGCGACGACCTGCGCGAGGACGTGCCGCTGCGGCAGGTCGTGGACGAGGTGACCCGCCGCTGGGACACGTACTACCTGCTCCCGGCCGGCAGCGCGTACGCGGGCAACCGGAAGGTGCTCGACTTCTGGCGCGGCCTGCTCGGGCAGAACGCCGTCGAGCTGGACGACCTGGACGCGGTCTGCGAGACCATCGCGCTCACGATCGGCCTCGGCGAGCAGGCCATCGACCTGGACGAGGGGCTGCGCGACCTGCGGCGGGCCGGCTCGGCGGCCACGGGCACGGTGTCGAAGGCGCTGGCCCGGCTGGGCGGCGGCCGGCGCACCGAGGTCTCGCCGCTGCCCGCGCCGGGCACCAAGCGGGGCGGGGTCAGCCGGCTGTGAACCACACCATGGTGGTCGACCTCGGCTACGGCGACGCCGGCAAGGGCACCGTCGTGGACTGGCTCTGCGCGACCCGGCCCGTCCACACGGTGGTCCGCTTCAACGGGGGCGCGCAGGCGGCACACAACGTCGTCCTGCCCGACGGGCGGCACCACACGTTCGCGCAGTTCGGGGCGGGGACGTTCCGCCCCGGGGTGCGTACCCACCTGTCGCGGCACGTGGTGGTGGACCCGCTGGCGCTGGCCGCCGAGGCCGACCACCTCGCCGCGGTGGGGGTGCCCGACGCGCTCGACCGGCTCACGGTCGACGGGGAGGCGCTGCTGGCGACGCCGTACCACCGGGCCGCCAACCGGGCCCGGGAGATCGCCCGGGGAGCCGACCGGCACGGCTCCTGCGGGCTGGGGGTGGGCGAGGCGGTCGCGTACGGCCTCGCCCACCCCGACGAGGCGCCCCGGGTGGCCGACTGCCGCAGCCCCGCGCTGCTGCGCCGCCGGCTCGCCGCGCTGCGGGACCGGTTGACCGCCGAACTCGGCCCGCTGGACGCGCCCCCGGTGGAGGACTGCCTGCCCGCGTTCACCGGGTTCGCCAGGCGGGTCGCGATCGTCGACCGGGCGCACCTGGCCGGGGTGCTGCGCGCCGGGACCTGCGTCTTCGAGGGCGCGCAGGGCGTGCTGCTCGACGAGTGGCACGGCTTCCACCCGTACACCACGTGGAGCACCACCACCTTCGCCAACGCCGACGGCCTGCTCGCCGAGGCGGGCCTGGCGGGCGAGGCGCGGCGGCTGGGCGTACTGCGGGTCGTGACCACCCGGCACGGCCCGGGGCCGCTGGTCACCGAGGATCCGACGCTGCCGCTGACCGACCCGCGCAACCCGACCAACCCATGGCAGGGCCGGTTCCGGTTCGGTCACTTCGACGCGGTCGCCCACCGGTACGCCCTCGACGTGGCCGGCGGGGTCGACGGCCTGGCGCTGACCCACCTCGACCTCGCCGGCCCGGCGCGATCCGCGGACGATCGGCCTCGTCGGCGTCCCCGGCTGCGGCTGTGCCGCCGCTACGACACGATCGACCGGCTGGAGCCCGGCCCGCCCGGCGACCTGGACCGGCAGGCCGCGCTCACCGCCCGCCTGCTGCGCGCCCGCCCCGTCTACGACGACGCGCCGGCCGACTGGCCGGCCGCCGTGGAGGACGCGCTCGGCACCCCGGTCGAGCTCACCTCCCACTCGCCCACGGCCGAGGGGAAGGCGGTGAGGAACCGGACGGCCCTCACCCCTGGGGCGGGCGCCAGGTGATGCCACGCAGCAGCTGGTCGGCGCCGAGCCAGGCGACGTTCATCATCCGGGTGGCGGTCCTCTCCGGGTCGGCGTCCGGGTGGTCGGCGAGCCAGTCGGCCAGCGACTCGCTCGCGCCGACCAGGGCGTACGCGACGACCTCCAGGTCGCTCTCGCCGACCTCGCGCCCCCTGGCGCGCAGCGCGTGGTCGAGCATCCCCGCCACCACCTCGACGAGGCGGGCCCGCATGGCGGCCAGTTCGGCGGCGAACGGTTGCGAGCCCCGGGCCTGCCGGTAGAGCACGGCCCAGCCGTCCCGGTGCGCGCCGACGAAGCCGAAGAACGCGCGGAGCCCGCGCCAGAGCCGCTCGTCGGCGGCCAGGTCGGGGGCGGCCGCCCCGGCGATGGCCTCCGTCATCCGGGTGCCCTCCCGGTGCAGGCAGGCGACGAACAGTTCCTCCTTGGTGCCCAGGTACGCGTACACCATCGGCTTGGAGATGCCGGCGTCCTCGGCGATCTCGTCCATGCTGGCCGCGTGGAAGCCACGTCGGGAGAAGACCCGGACGGCCGCGTCGAGCATCTGCTGCTCGCGTACGGCCCGGGGAAGGCGCTTGAAGGTGGGTGTGCCGGACACCTTGCAAGCATACCTACCCGTGCGTAAGGTTACGCGAGAGTAACCACTGTCTCGCCCGGAAGGTAACCCCATGACTGACTTCGACCCGGCCGACTTCGCCAACGTGGGCCCGAAGGAGTTCGCGCAGCTGGTCAAGTCCACCCCCGACGACAAGGTCGCCGAGGTGATGTCCGGCGACCTGCGCGGCAAGATCCTGGACGAGGTCTTCGGCCGGATGCCGTCGCTGTTCCGCGCCGACCGGGCGGGCTCCACCAACGCCGTGATCCACTGGAACATCACCGGCCGCCCGGACGGCGGCACCGACACGTACGAGGTCGTCATCGCCGACGGCGCGTGCGCGGTCAACGAGACCCCGCAGCACGACCCGAAGCTGAGCCTCACCATGGGCCCGGTCGAGTTCCTGAAGGTCGTCTCCGGCGGCGGCAACCCGGTCATGATGTTCATGACCGGCAAGCTGAAGGCAAAGGGCGACCTGGGCCTCGCCGCCAACATCGCCAACCTGTTCGACATCCCCAAGGCCTGACATGGCCGAGTTCTCGCTCGACCTGAACGGGGAACAGCGGGACCTGCGGGACTGGGTGCACGGCTTCGCCACCGAGGTCGTGCGCCCCGCCGCGGCCGAATGGGACGCGCGGGAGGAGACTCCCTGGCCCGTCATCCAGGAGGCGGCGAAGGTCGGCCTGTACGGCTTCGAGTTCCTCGCCACCTGCTGGGCCGACCCCACCGGGCTGTCCCTGCCGATCGCCAACGAGGAGCTCTTCTGGGGTGACGCGGGCATCGGCCTGAGCATCTTCGGCACCTCGCTCGCGGTGGCCGCCATCTACGGCGCGGGCACCCCCGACCAACTCGTCGAGTGGGTCCCGCAGTGCTTCGGCTCGGCCGACGAGCCGGCCGTCGCCGCGTTCTGCACCACCGAGCCGGAGGCCGGCTCGGACGTCGGCGCAATGCGTACCCGGGCCGTCTACGACGAGGCCACCGACGAGTGGGTGCTGAACGGGCAGAAGGCGTACGCCACCAACGGCGGCATCGCCGGGGTGCACGTGGTCACCGCCTCGGTCGACCCCGAGCTGGGCTCACGCGGGCAGGCCGCGTTCGTCGTACCCCCGGGGACCCCCGGGTTGAGCGCGACCCGGAAGCTGCGCAAGCTGGGCCTGCGGGCCTCGCACACGGCGGACGTCTTCCTCGACGACGTGCGGGTGCCGGGGCGCTGCCTGCTCGGCGGGCGGGACGCCCTGCTGGAACGCCTCGACCGGGCCCGTTCCGGGCAGCGGTCCGCCGGGCAGGCCGCGATGCGCACCTTCGAGCTGTCCCGGCCCACCGTCGGCGCGCAGGCGCTCGGCGTGGCCCGGGCCGCCTACGAGTACGCGCTGGACTACGCGAAGGACCGGGTCCAGTTCGGCCGGCCGATCATCGAGAACCAGGCGGTCGCGTTCGCGCTGGCCGACATGAAGACGGAGATCGACGCCGCCCGGCTGCTGGTCTGGCGGGCATCCTGGATGGGCCGCAACAACCGCCCGTTCACCGCGGGCGAGGGCTCGATGTCCAAGCTGAAGGCCGGCGAGGTTGCCGTGTCGGTCACCGGGAAGGCGGTGCAGCTGCTCGGCGGGGCCGGCTTCCTGCGGGACCACCCGGTCGAACGCTGGTACCGGGACGCCAAGATCTACACCATCTTCGAGGGCACATCCGAGATCCAGCGGCTGGTCATCTCGCGGGCCATCTCCGGCGTCCATGTCCGCTGACCGCGCCACCGCCCGGCACCGGCCGCGCCGCCCACCGAGCGGCACCCGCGCCCACGACGCATGATCGAAGGAACGCCCGGCGAAAAAGTCCCCGACCGGGGGCCCTCCGTTCAGCATCGAAGGAGGCCCGGCTGGAGCTGCCGTTCACCGTCGCCACACTGACCCGGCGCGGGCTGCTCGCCCCGGGCCGCCCGGTCCGGGTCGTCTCCCAGCTCAACGCGCTGCGCCGGTGGGGCTGGAGCCTCGCCGGCGAGCTGCGCCAGGCCGCCGCCCTGGACCCGGGCCGCATCGCCGTCGTCGACGAGCGGGGCGCCGGGTGCCGGGCGCGAGTCCCGCGACGGGCTGCTGGACACCGGCGACGTCGGCCGGCTCGACCCGGACGGCCTGCTCTTCGTCGACGGCCGGGCCGACGACATGATCGTCTCGGGCGGGGAGAACGTCTTCCCGTCCGAGGTGGAGGACCTGATCGCCCGGCTGCCCCAGGTCCGGGAGGCGGCCGTGATCGGCGTACCGGACGCGGAGTACGGCCAGCGGCTCGCCGCGTTCCTCGCCCTGCGTCCCGGCGAGACGCTCGACCCGGAGGCGGTCCGGGAATACGTCCGGCACTACCTGGCCCGGTTCTCGGTGCCCCGGGACGTGATCTTCGTCAAGTACCTGCCCCGCAACGCCACCGGCAAGGTGCTGACCCGCGAGCTGCGCCGCTACTACGGCTGACCCTCGACCGTTCCCGACCGGCCCGGCTCCTCGGGGGTCCCGCTGATGGCGGCGCGGTCAGCTCACCGGGAGCGTGATCCGCCCCTCGACCGCCGCGGCGGCGATGTCCGTGCGATGGTGCGAGCCGGCCAGGTCGATGCCGCCCACCAGCGCGTACGCGGCGTCGCGCGCGGCCGCCAGGGTGGGGCCGGTGGCCGTGGCGCAGAGAACCCGGCCGCCGGCGGAGAGCAGCGCGCCGTCGGCCGCCCTTCGGATGGTGCCGGCGTGGATGACGCCCGCGCGGTCGGCGCCGGTGATCACGTCCCCGGTGCGCGGGGCGGCCGGGTAGTTCTCGGCGGCCAGCACCACGGTCACCGCCGCGCCGTCGCGCCAGCGCAGCGGCGGGTGCCCCGCGAGGGTGCCCGTCGCCGCGGCGTGCAGCAGGCCGGCGAGCGGTGTCTCCAGCAGCGCGAGGACGACCTGGGTCTCCGGGTCGCCGAAGCGGGCGTTGAACTCGATCACCCGGGGGCCGGCGGCCGTGATCGCCAGCCCGACGTAGAGCAGCCCGGCGAACGGGGTGCCTCGGCGGCGCATCTCGGCCAGGGTCGGGTGGACGACGTCCCGCATCACCTCGTCGACCAGGCCGGGCGGGGCCCAGGGCAGCGGCGCGTACGCCCCCATCCCGCCGGTGTTCGGGCCGGAGTCGCCGTCACCGACCCGCTTGAAGTCCTGCGCCGGCAGCAGCGGCACCGCCGCCTCGCCGTCGGTCACGACGAAGAGGGAGACCTCCGGTCCGGCCAGGTACTCCTCGATCACCACCCGACCGCACTCGCGGGCGTGCCGCTCGGCGGCCGCCCGGTCGTCGGTGACGACGACCCCCTTGCCGGCGGCCAGCCCGTCGTTCTTCACCACGTACGGCGGCCCGAACTCGTCCAGCGCGGCGGCGGTGGCCGCCTCGTCTGCGCAGGTGTACGCGCGGGCGGTCGGCACGCCCGCGGCGGTCATCACGTCCTTGGCGAACGCCTTCGAGCCCTCCAGCCGGGCCGCCTCGGCAGACGGCCCGAACACCGCGATCCCCTTGGCCCGTACGGCGTCGGCGACCCCGGCCACCAGCGGCGCCTCCGGGCCGACCACGACCAGGTCGGCGGCGGTCTCCACGGCCAGCGCGGCGACGGCGGCCGGGTCGGCGGGATCGACCTGCCGCAACTCGGCCACGCCGGCGATGCCGGGGTTTCCGGGCGCGGCGATCAGCGCCTCGACGCCGGAATCAGCGGCCAACCCGAGGGCAAGCGCATGCTCGCGCCCCCCACCACCCAGAAGAAGTACCCGCACGCTGCCCAACTCTACCCACCCCACCCGCCACCCCCACGCCAGCGCCCCCCGCGGGCCAGCGGGCCGGCGGGCCGGCGGGCCAGCGGGCCGGCGGGCCGGCACCGCGCCGTCGATCAAGAGGTTTGCGTCGGCGTGGAGCTCCGAATCCGACGCAAACCTCTTGATCGACGCGGTTCACCGCCGCGCCCACGCCGTCCGCCGCCGGGTTGGAGGGTGGGGGCGTCACGGGTAGGTGGACATGGCGTGGCGGACGGTCCGGGGGATGTAGTCCGGGCAGAGGGTGTCGGCCCAGGTGAAGCGGAGAATCCGCCAACCCGCGTTGACCAGTCGGTTCTGGCGACGGCGGTCGGCGAAGAGGGCATCCGGCGCGGCGTGCGGATCACTGCCGTCGGCCTCGGCGATCAGCCTCGCCGCGCGCCAGCCCAGGTCGCCGATGCCCAGCAGGCGCCCCTCCTCGTCGCGGACCTCCAACTGAAGCTCGTCCGGCGGGACGCCACCGTCGACGCACCGCAGGCGCGCCCGTGTCTCCAGCGGCGACTGCGCCCGACCGTCCACCTCGGCGAGGTACGTACGCGCGGCCACCGCGCCCCGCCGACCGCGGATCAGCGCCGGGAGCGCCGCCACGTCCTCGTCGGTCAGGAGCCCGCGGTTCAGCGCTGAGTCGAGCACCGCCACGGCCGGATACCGGCCCTGGCGAAGGATCACGTCGGTCACCGTACGCAGCAGCGACGTGGCAGGGACGCCGGCCACGTCCACGATCTCGCCGGGCGTCGTCGTCAACTGGTGGACGACGATCGAAGGATCGCCGAGTCGCTGCGGCCGTGGGCGGGTCACCGGCACGGAGACATGAATCGTCGGACTCCGGGGCAGCCCGTTGACGCGGTGCAGCTCAAGCGCCGTGTCGAGAACGGCGAAGGCACGCGACGGCGGCTCGGATCCGGGCCCTCCGCATGCCGGCCGGGGTGAGGCCCAGCCCGTCGCCGAGGGCCCCCTCGGTGCTGGTCCCGACCGGGACGAAGCACCCGCGCGCGATTCGCGTCCATCGGCCGGAACGCCACAGGTGGCGGACCTGGTCCCTCGTCAGCCCGGCAGCCAGCGCCTGGGCCGTGGTGACCATTCCGTCCTGCCTGGCGGCGATCCGCCAGAGGAGTTCGAGAGACGTCACATGCCCCAAACTGCCCCAGCAAGCCGACCCGACTCGACCCCTGTGGATAACCGTGTGGAAAACCGGCCGCCTCCCCCAGCCCCCGATGACCAACCCTCGGCGATCAAGAGATTTGCGTCATCAGCAGCCCGTCTCCTGACACATTCCTCTTGATCACCGGGGCGAGCCGGCAGGCCGGAGCGAGCCGGCAGGCCGGAGCGAGCCGGCCTGCCGGGGCGAGCTGGGCGAGGCGGGGGCGGGGCGGGGAGCGTGCGGGCGGGGTGGGGGGTGGGGGATGGGGGATGGGGGTGGGGGCAGTTAGGGGAGGAGGGGGTGGCGGGTGACGTTTTCCTCGCGGCCCGGGCCGACGCCGACCACGCTGACCCTCGTGCCGCACAGCTCCTCGATCCGGGCGATGTAGCGCCGCGCGTTCTCGGGGAGTTCCGCCTCCGTACGGGCCTGCGTGATGTCCTCCCACCAGCCGTCCAGTTCCTCGTAGATCGGCTTGGCGTGGTGGAAGTCGGTCTGCGTCATCGGCATGTCGTCGAAGCGCTCGCCGTTGATCTCGTACCCGACGCAGATCGGCACCTTGGGCATGCCGGTCAGCACGTCCAGCTTCGTGACTACCAGGTCCGTGACCCCGTTCAGGCGGCAGGCGTACCGGGCGACGACCGCGTCGAACCAGCCGCACCGGCGCTCCCGGCCGGTGGTGGTGCCGTACTCGTGGCCGACCTTGCGCAGGTGCTGGCCGTTGTCGTCGAACAGTTCGGTGGGGAACGGGCCGGAGCCGACCCGCGTCGTGTACGCCTTGCTCACCGCGATCACCCTGCCGATCGCCGTCGGCGGGATGCCGGCGCCCACGCACGCCCCGCCGGCCGTCGGGTTCGACGACGTGACGAAGGGGTAGGTGCCGTGGTCCATGTCGAGCATGGTGGCCTGGGCGCCCTCCAGCAGCACCGTCTCGCCGCGGTCCAGGGCGTCCCAGAGCATGACCCGGGTCTCCGCGATGTACGGCCGGAGCCGCTCCGCGTACCCCAGGTACTCCTCGACGGTCGCGTCGACGTCGATCGCCTTGCGGTTGTAGACCTTGAACAGGATCTGGTTCTTCTCGCGCAGCGCGAGTTCCAGCTTCTTGCGCAGGATGCCCGGGTCGAGCAGGTCCTGCAGCCGGATGCCCATCCGGGCGACCTTGTCCCCGTACGCGGGGCCGATGCCCCGGCCGGTGGTGCCGATCCGGGACGAGCCGAGGTAGCGCTCGACCACCCGGTCCAGCGCCCGGTGGTGCGGCATGATCAGGTGCGCGTCCCCGGAGATCCGCAGGCGGGACACGTCGACCCCGCGCTCGGCGAGCCCGTCGATCTCGGTCAGCAGCACCTTCGGGTCGACCACCACGCCGTTGCCGATGACGATCATCGCGCTGGGCGAGAGCGCGCCCGATGGCATGAGGTGCAGGGCGTACTTCTGCCCGTCCGGTGTGATCACCGTGTGGCCGGCGTTGTTACCGCCGGAGTAGCGCACGACGTAGTCGACCCGCTCGCCGAGCAGGTCGGTAACCTTGCCCTTGCCCTCATCGCCCCACTGGGCGCCGAGGAGCACGATCGCTGGCATCTCCACCGCCTCCCGAAGGCTCGGGTGCCAGGTGGCGACCGGTCAGCGAGCCCGGGGTGTCAGGCTAACAAGTAGTGACGGCGCGGCCGGCAGGGGTCGTGCCGGGAGGCAGGAGGCTTCGTGTACGACGTGGTGCTGCTCACCCTCGGCTCGGAGCGCGACGCTCCCGGTGGGGGCTGCGGCAGCGGCGGAGCCTGCTGCGGCGGCGCGCCGGAGGACCCCGGGAAGACCACCGGCGCCGGGACGGCGGAGGAGCGCTGCGAGACCCCCCGGGTACCGGTGCTGGCCTGCGCGGACGCGCTCACCGCCCGGGGCGCCCGGGTCGAGACGGTCACCGCCCGCTCCGACGCCGAGATCGACGAGGTGCTGGCCCGGCTCGACGCCCCGCCCCGCCCCGACGGCCTCACCTGGCCCGATCCGGACTCCAAGACCCGGCTGGTCGTCGCCACGGCCAGCGACGCCCAGTTGCGCGCCGTCCTGCGCCGGCTCGTCCGCCGGTACGCTCCGCCGCCCAGCCGCCGACCCGACGACCTGCCGGGCAACCGTACGGTGCCGGACCTGCCGCCCGTGGGCGTACTCCCGCTCGACCCCGCCCGGGGCGGCGGGCAGCGGGACCTGGCCGCGCAGCTCGGGTTGCCGCGCGACCCGGCGACGGTGGCCGCCGCGGTGCTCGACGGCACCCCGCGCCGGCTCGACCTGCTGCGCAACGACGGCGGCTCGGTGACCCTGGACGGCGCGCTGCTCGGCGCGACCGACGAGGCCGGCCGGCCGCTGCACTGGCGGGGGCGGGTGGAGGTCGACGACGCGGTGCTCTCGGACGGCGACGACCCGCTACTGGCCTGCGCGGTCGGTAACGCGGGCGGGTACGCCCAGCTCGACGGGCTGCCGCTGCTCGCCGCCGCCGACCCGGCCGACGGTGTGGTGGAGGTCGCGGTGGCTCTGCCCGTCGTCACCCGCTCCGTGCTCGGCAGGAAGCGGGTGCGTTTCGAGGTGCGCCGGGCCCGGGGACGCGCGGTCGCGGTCATCCCGCGCGACGAGCGGGTGCCGTACCTCGACGACGGGGTTGAGGGTGAGCTGAGCCGCAAGCGGTCCTGGTGGGTCGAACCGGGCGCCTGGGCGGTCTGGACGGCCTGACCCCGCGGGCAGCCGGGCGGGCGCGGCGAAGGAGACGCGCTGACTGGGCCGGCGAAGATCGACGTCGACAGCCGGGCGGTTCGGCCGCGGGGGCCTATCCTCGGCAGGAGGAATGGGAAGGAACCGCCGTGGACGAGAACGTCGACCGGGTCCACGTACCCGGCCAGCAGCCGGCGCCGGAGCGGGACATCGAACCGCTGTGGCGACCGGACCCGACCGATCCCGGGCCGGCCGACCCCGCCCCGCCGCCCTGGGCGGAGACGGGTCGCCCGCCGGCCACCGTCCCGCCGCCGCACGCCGCCGGGAACGGGTACGCCGAGCCGCCGAACGCGTACGCGGGCGCGATCGACCCGCAGAGCGCTTACCCGAGCCTGGGCGCGCAGATGTACCCGTCGCTCGACCCGCGCAGTGGGTACGCGCCGCACCGGCCGCACCAGCCCGGCGTTGCGGCGCAGGGCGTCGCCCAACCGGCGCCGGTGGATCTGAACCTTCCCTTCACGATGGACGGGCCGGTCGCCGCCGTACCGCCCGCCGAGGCGTCCGCGGCCGGCGGACCGGCGAGCGGCGCCGCCAACGGCGGACCGGTGGGCGGCGCCGCCGACGGCGGACGGGCGCTGGCCGACGCCGGCCGGACGACCGTCGAGGGGCGCCGGGCGGTGGAGGACGCGCCGGCCGAGGCGGACCGTGCGGGAGCGCACGGGCAGGTCGCGGAGGCAGAGCCGGTCCGCGTGGCGGTGCACGGGCCGGCCGAGCCGGACCGGGCCGTGGCGGACCCTCCGGCCGACGCGCACCCGCCGGCAGGGACGGGCGGGACGGACGGCGGCGGGCGGGGCCCGGCGAGTCGCCGTGGGCGCTGCCGCCGCAGCGGACCGCGAACGGCGGCCCGGAGCCGGTCAGCCCGTCGGCGAACCGCGGGCCCGAGGCGAGGCCGTTTGCGAACCGCGGCGCGGAGCCGGTCAGCCCGTCCCCGGCCGCCAGCCCGGAGGCGGGCCCGTCCGGGGA
The DNA here is from genome assembly GCF_007830265.1 of Micromonospora olivasterospora. Taxonomy (NCBI): domain Bacteria; kingdom Bacillati; phylum Actinomycetota; class Actinomycetes; order Micromonosporales; family Micromonosporaceae; genus Micromonospora; species Micromonospora olivasterospora. Next base: position 2,823,533 of record NZ_VLKE01000001.1, on the reverse strand, counting down.
CGGCGGGCCGGAGGCGTTGTGGGCGGCGGAGCCGCCGCCGCAGGCCAGCCGGCCGACCGAGGCAGCCGTCCCGCCGGCCGAGGCAGCCGTCAAGGCAGCCGTCCCGCCGACCGAGGCAGCCGTCGAGGCAGCCGTTCCGCCGGCCGAGGCGCGTAGGCAGCCGGTCGAGGCCCTCGGGCAGCAGGCCTCGCCGCCTCCGCCCGGACCGTTCCCGCCGGTGATGAACCCGCCCGGGCCGCCGGCCCCGCACCCGCACGCCGCGGGGGCGCCGGTCGACCCGTACGCGCCCGGGTACACGGGCGGCCCGCCGGTCGGGTGGCGTCCCGGCCCGGCCCAACCCGGCGAGAGCGAGGCAGCCCAGCCCGCGACGCCGGGCTGGTACCCGCCGGCCTGGCCGCAGCAGGGCCAGCCGCCGGCGCCGCAGCCGCCGTACCAGGAGGCGGACGGGGTGACCCGGGTGCCGCCGGGCTACCCGGACCCGGCCTGGGCCCCGGGCGCGCAGGCCCCGCCGACCGCGGAGGACTTCGCCCGGCGCCGGCAGGCGCGGCCGGCCGAGCCGCTGGCCACGACGGGGGTACGGGCGGTGGTGAACCGGACGGGTCTGGTCCGGCTCCCGCCGGGGCGGCACGAGCAGGAGATGCGCCGCGACATCGAGATGGTGCGCCGCAACTTCGGCGGACTGCGCCAGGTGACCGTGGTCAACCCGAAGGGCGGCGCCGGCAAGACGGTGGCGATCCTGCTGCTGGCCATGACGTTCGGCCAGAAGCGCGGCGGCTACGTGCTCGCCTGGGACAACAACGAGACCCAGGGCACCCTCGGGATGCGTGCCCAGCAGGACTTCCACTCCCGTACGGTGCGCGACCTGCTGCGCGACCTGGGCCAGTTTCAGGGCGCGCACGGGCGGGTCGGCGACCTGTCGCAGTATGTCCGCTCGCAGGGCGAGGGGATGTTCGACGTGCTCGCCTCGGACGAGTCGGCGACGGGCGGGGAAATGCTCACGGCCTCGGCGTTCGCCGAGCTCCGGGAGGTGGTCAGCCGGTTCTACAAACTGATCTTCGTGGACACGGGCAACAACGTCCGGGCGCAGAACTGGCAGGCCGCGATGGACGCCACCGACCAGTTGGTGGTCACCATGTCGGCCCGGAACGACTCGGCGGAGACCGCCGCCCGGATGCTGGACCACCTGGAGCAGAGCGGCCGGCAGCGGCTGGTCCGGCAGGCGGTGACGGTGGTGTCCATGCCACCGTCGCGTAAGGAGATCGACCTGCCGGCCATCCAGAACCACTTCGCCGCCCGGACCCGGGCGGTGCTGCTGGCGCCGTACGAGCGGTTGATCGACACGGGCGAGCCGATCCGGTACGGGCAGCTCTCCTCGGCCACCAGGGACGCCTGGCTGAAGATCGCGGCAGCGGTGGCCGAGGGCCTCTGAGCAGCGTCACGGCCGGCCCGACGAGCTTGTCGGGCCGGCCGTGGCCGGTCAGCAGGGAAGGTCAGTTGCTGGCCAGCGCGTCGGCGGCGGCCGGGTCGCAGTCCCGCAGGAACTGGGCGCAGCGGGCGGCCTCGTCCGCCTCGCCGATCTCGCCCGCGGCCCGGGAGAGCACGTACAGGCAGCGGAGGAAGCCCTGGTTGGGCGCGTGGGACCAGGGCACCGGGCCGTGCCCCTTCCAGCCGGTGCGGCGCAGCTGGTCGAGGCCGCGGTGGTACCCGGTCCGGGCGTACGCGTACGCCGGGACGACCTGGCCGGCGGCCAGGGCCCGACTCGCGAGCGCACCCCAGGCCGCGCTGTAGGTCGGGAAGCGGGCGGCGACCGCCTCGTACGCCTGATCGCCGCCGGCCTCGGCGGCGGCGAGCGCGGCGTCGGCATCGGCGTGATCCGGCAGATGGGTGGCCGGCGGCTCGGGCAACAGGTTCTGCATCGTCCCATTCAACCCGCTTCCAGATCCGGCGCGCGAGGGGGTCGGCGGACCCGCCTGGCTGAACGGCTGAGGCGTTGGTCACGCCTGCGGCTCCAGCCGCCGGACCTGCGGCCCATGCCGCCCGGCGGTGGTTTCCACTACAACTATTGGTCCGGAGCCTCCCCAGGACCCGGTTACGCAGGAGCCCGGCGGCCTGGCCGCCGGGCTCCTGTCGGTCCGGCTCCGATCGCCGGGGGGCCCGGAGGCGGTTTGGCGGGTTGCCCCGGGCGGGCAGGATGGCGTGGTGCCGACCCCACCTCCTGCGGACGTCATCGAGCCGCACGACACCAGCACCCTCGAGGTCGAGACCCGCGACGCGTTCGACCGGCGGTTGACGACCGGCACCCTGGCCGGGCTGACCGTCCAGGGCCTGCGCCTCGACCTCGACCCGGTCCCCGACCTGACCCGGACGGAGGTGACCGGCACCCTCTTCGTCGGCTGCCGGTTCGCCTCCCGGGAGATCGGCGCGGACCTGGTCCGGCGCGGCGCGAACGTGGTGCCGCCGTTCTCCGGGCTGCCCTACCCGACCCAGCCGTCGCACCTCTACACCCCGGACGACCTGGCCGCCGGCTTCGCCGAGGGCGGCTTCGCCGCCATGTACGACACCCGGGTCTACGACCATTTCCGGGCGCACGGCGGGGCGCTGCCGGACGTCCGGGAGGCGCTCGGCCAGCGGCTGCACGACCACGGTGTCGACAACGCGCTCGTCGACGCCACCCGCGCCTGGCTCGCCGCGCGCGGGCCGCAGTCGGTGGTGGGCGTGATGGGCGGGCACGCGGTGCCGCGCGGCAGCGTGCCGTACCGGATGGCCGCGGTGCTGGGTTGGGAGCTGGCCCGGGCCGATCGGCTGGTGGTGACCGGCGGCGGGCCTGGCGTGATGGAGGCGGCGAACCTCGGGGCGTACCTGTCGACCCGGCCGGCGGAGGAGCTCACGGCGGCGATCGACCTGCTGGCGACCGCGCCGGACTTCACCGACCACGAGCGCTACACGGCTGCCGCGCTGGAGGTCCGGGCCCGGTGGGCTCCGCCGTCGACGGTGCCCCGCCAGCGCGGCGAGGACCTGGACTGGGCGCGCACCGGCGGGCTCGCGATCCCCACCTGGCTGTACGGCCACGAGCCGGCGAACCTGTTCGCCGGGCGGATCGCCAAGTACTTCTCGAACGCGATCCGCGAGGACACCATCCTGCGGCTGGCCCGGGGCGGGATCGTCTTCGCGCCCGGCCGGGCGGGCACGGTGCAGGAGGTGTTCCAGGCGGCCACGAAGACGTACTACGGCACGGACGGGGCGAGCGGCGCGTACGTCTTCCTGGACCGGGCGTACTGGACGCGGGAGCTGCCGGTCGAGTCGCTGCTGCGCCCGCTGCTGGCCGCCTCGCCGTTCGGCGACCTGTCCGGCAGCGTGCACCTCACCGACGACGTGAACGAGGCGATCCGGCTGCTGACGGCCGGCTGAGCCCGCTACGGAAAGCGGCCGGCACCCGCCCCGGGTGCCGGCCGCCGTCGCGGACGTCCCTACTTCATCTTGGTGCCCGTGGAGCGCAGCGCCTCGCAGGCCTCCACGATGCGGGCGGCCATGCCGGCCTCGGCGGCCTTGCCCCAGACGCGCGGGTCGTACATCTTCTTGTTGCCGACCTCGCCGTCGACCTTGAGCACGCCGTCATAGTTGCGGAACATGTGGTCCGCGACGGGGCGGGTGAAGCAGTACTGGGTGTCGGTGTCGATGTTCATCTTCACCACGCCGTAGTCCAGCGCCTCCCGGATCTCGGAGAGCAGCGAGCCGGAGCCGCCGTGGAAGACCAGGCTGAGCGGCTTCTCCTTGCCGTACTTGGCGCCGACCGCCACCTGGATGTCGTGGAGCACCTGGGGGCGGAGCTTGACGTTGCCCGGCTTGTAGACGCCGTGCACGTTGCCAAAGGTCAGCGCCGCCATGTAGCGGCCCTTCTCGCCCAGGCCGAGCGCCTCCACCATGGCGAGGCCGTCCTCGACGGTGGTGTAGAGCTTCTCGTTGATGGCGTTCTCGACGCCGTCCTCCTCACCGCCGACGACACCGACCTCGATCTCGAGGACGATCTTGCCCTTGGCGGCCTCGCCGAGGAGCTGCTCGGCGATCTCCAGGTTCTCCGCCACCGGCACCGCGGAGCCGTCCCACATGTGCGACTGGAACAGCGGCTCCTCGCCGCGCTTGACGCGCTCCTGCGAGATCCCCATCAGCGGCCGGACGAACTTGTCCAGCTTGTCCTTCGGGCAGTGGTCGGTGTGCAGGGCGATGTTGACCGGGTAGTTCTTGGCGACCTCGTGGGCGTACGCGGCGAACGCCACCGAGCCGGTGACCATGTCCTTGACCGACGGGCCGGACAGGTACTCGGCGCCGCCGGTGGAGACCTGGATGATGCCGTCGCTCTCCGCGTCGGCGAAGCCCTTCAGCGCCGCATTGAGGGTCTGGGAGGAGGTCACGTTGATCGCGGGGTACGCGAACCGGCCGGCCTTGGCCCGGTCCAGCATCTCGGCGTAAGCCTCGGGGGAAGCGATGGGCATTGTCGAACGCTCCTTACTTACCGCTCTCGGCCGTACTGGCCGCTGTCTTCCGTGGTGCGCCGGACCGCGCTGTCCTCCGCCGGCAGTATCCCGTAGCAGCCGCCCGCCGGCACAACCGACCCTTCCCGTACGCCCCGCGCGGCGGACGCGCCGGTCGCGGAGCTCACCGCTCCCTCCGGCCGTCCGGGATCACCACGCTGATCAGCCAGCTCACCACCGCCACCACGACGGCGCCCCAGAAGGCGGCCCAGAAACCGTCCACCCGGAACGGTAGGTCCAGCTCGCGGGCGATCCAGCCGGTGAGCAGGAACAGCAGCGCGTTGACCACCAGGGCGAACAACCCCAGGGTCAGCAGGTAGAAGGCGCAGCCCACCACCCTGATCACGGGCTTGAGCACGGCGTTGACCACGCCGAAGATCAGTGCCACCACGACGAGGGTCAGCGCCGTGTCGCCCCCGGTCCGGGCGGTCACGTGGACGCCGGGCACCACCAACGTGGCGATCCACAGCGCGACCGCGGTGATCGCCAGCCGGATCAGGAAGCCCACGGCACCCATCCTGGCACCGCGGATCGGGTCCGGAGGGGCGATTCGGGCGACTGGGCTTCCGCCGCCGACGAGCGTGGACCCCGCGCACCCCGTACGGTGTGGGTAGGTTTCCGCCGATCCACCGGGAGGGACGATGGCTCAGCCCGAAGAGGACTTCGCCCCGAGCGACCACCTCGCTCCCGAGGAGCGGGACCCGGAGGCGCCCCCGGCCGACGCCGTCGAGCAGGCCATGTCGGCCGACCCGGCCGACGGCGAGCCCGAGCCGAGCCGGGGCCTGGAGGTCGCCGACTGGGACGCCATGGAGCAGGCCCGGGTGGTGGCGGCCGACGAGGACGACTACCGCTGACGCGGGACGGTGACGTGCTCGGGGTGGGCGGCGGTCCACTCGGCGAGCCGGTCCTGGCGCAGCGCGGCCAGCCGCGAGTCGGCGAACTCCTCGCAGGTCACTGCACCTCCCGCTGTCCTGCCTGTGATGACGGAATCGGACGGGCGGATCGTTGCGACGAACGTGGCCGCACTCCGGCTGTGGTGAACGACGTGCCGATGGGGCGATGGACAGTGGCGCCGGGATCACTCCGGGTGGACAGGGCGGTCGAACCTTACGCCAGATGTGATCAACCGTTCGGCCCATTCCCGATGGGATCGACGGATCGGGTTGACCTGCGGACTTAAAAGATCCTTAAGATCCACGGGCTCCACCCTGATCCCCCACGGGAGGATTCCCCTCATGCTCAAGCACTCCACCCGGCGCTGGCTGGCCGGGCTCGGCGTCGCAGGCGCGTTCGTCGCCGCCTCCGCCACCCCCGCCGTGGCCGCACCCGCGGCCCAGGTCGAGCTCTACTTCCAGAACATGACCCTGGCTCCGGGCTCGCCGGGCAAGTCCGACGCGCTGCACCTGTTCAGCGACCGTCCGACCGTGCTGCACGACGTCGCCGTGCGGTACGACTACCGCTCGCTCGTTGGCAAGGTCACCATTGCCGCGCAGCACGGCGACTGCACCACCCCGGAAGAGGGCGTGCTGCTCTGCAAGGAGCACTTTCCCGTCTCGGTCGACGACCTCAACGGCACCTGGACCGAGGACGTGACCATCGTCCCCACGGACAAGGCGGCGGTCGACGACTCCGGTGACCTCAAGATCAGCCTCCAGGTCGCCGGCAAGGGGCGGGGCAGCTACACCTCACGGATCCGGATCGGCGAGGGCGTCGACCTGGCGGGCGGGCCGAACACGGAGTTCACCGTCAAGCCCGGCGGGGCGTTCGAGGCGCCGCTGACCGTGGTGAACGTCGGCGAGAAGCCCGTCAAGGACGTGGTCGCCTGGTTCGACCTCGACTACTCGATCCGCACCAAGGATCGGTTCAGCAACTGCTTCTACGTCGAGGACCACCTCATCGCCTGCCTGTTGGACGAAGAGATCCCGGCCGGCGAGGGGCGCACCGCGACGCTGAACTTCCAGCTCGGCAAGGACACGTACGCCCCCGGGCACGAGTACGGCAACGCCCGCTTCCTGACGTACGGCGACTTCGAGGACCTGTTCGACGTGCGCGAGGAGGCCGGCGCCCGGGCGGCCAAGCGCGGCAGCGGGCCCAAGCTGACCCTGCGCGACGCCCCGACGAAGGTGACCCGGGCCGCGCAGACGGACACCGACCCGACCAACAACTTCACCGAGTGGCAGATCACGGTCTCGGGCGACAACGGTGCGGACCTCGAGGCGATCGGCGCCAAGCTCACCGGCAAGGCGGGCGACGTCGTCGCCGCCACCGTCGGCTTCCGCAACAACGGCCCGGCCACCCTCGACTACCTCCGTACCGACATGGATGTCACCTACGTGGACGTCACGGTGCCGACCGGCACCACGGCCGTCGAGGTTCCCTTCGAGTGCGCTCCCCGCAAGGGCAACGCCAACGACTGGGACGAGCCCGGTAAGCCGGGTGGGCGCGAGTACCGGTGCTACCCGGGCCCGATCGCCCCGGCCGGCGAGGAGTTGACCGGCGAGTTCCGCCTGCGCATCGACAAGGTGATCGCCAACGCCACCGGCCTCGTCAAGGTCAACGTGCCGTGCGAGTGCGACGGCGGCTTCTACAAGGACCTCAAGCCGGCCAACGACACCGCGAAGATCCTGGTCAACGCGGCCGCCGGCGACGGCGGCCAGGGCGGCGGAGACGGTGACGACGACGGCGGGACCCTGCCGATCACCGGCACCTCCATCGGCCTGGTCGCCGGCATCGGCGCCCTGCTGCTCGTGGCCGGCGTCGGCGGCTACCTGGTGGCCAAGCGCCGCCGGACCCGCTTCGTCGCCTGACAGGAGCCGAGGCAACCAGCAACGACACAGGTGCCCCGCCGACCATCCCGGTCGGCGGGGCACCGCCGTATCCGGCATCCCACCGAGCAGCGCGGCACCCGGACGGGAGCGGAACTGGAGGACATAAGATCGACAAACCTGACACCATCGAGACGTGCTGCTCACCCTCACCACCACGCACCACCCGGCGACCGACCTCGGCTACCTGTTGGTCAAGCATCCCGACCGGGTGCAGAGCTTCGACCTGCCCGCCGGCGCCGCCCACGTGCTCTACCCCGAGGCGAACGAGCATCGCTGCACGGCGGCCCTCCTGGTGGAGGTCGATCCCCTGCGGCTGGCCGGCGGGCGCGGGCGGGGAGGCGCGAAGGCGCAGGCGAGCACCCCGGACGCCTTCACCCTCGGCCAGTACGTCAACGACCGCCCGTACGCCGCGTCGAGCCTGCTCTCCTCGGCGCTGGGCAGGGTGTTCCGCTCGGCCCTGCGCGGGGAGTCCCGCGACCGTCCCGAGCTGGCGGCCCGCCCGATCCCGCTGGAGGTGCGGGTGCCGGTGCTGCGTTGCCGGGGCGGCGCCGACCTGGCCGCGCGGGTGTTCGCCCCGCTGGGCTGGACGGTGACGGCCACCCCGATCACGCTGGACGAGGCGCACCCGGAGTGGGGCGACAGCCGGTACGTCGACCTGACGCTGACCGGCACGCTGCGGCTCTCCGACGCCCTCAACCACCTGTACGTGCTGCTGCCGGTGCTCGACGACGCGAAGCACTACTGGGTGGCGCCCGACGAGATCGACAAGCTGCTCCGGGCGGGCGCGGGCTGGCTCGCCGACCACCCGGAGCGGGGCACCATCACCCGCCGCTACCTGGCCCACCGGCGCGCCCTGGCCGGCGAGGCCCTGGCCCGCCTCGCCGAGCAGCGGCTGGCCGACGAGCCGCCCGCCGACAGCGTGGCCGGCGAGGAGGACGAGGCCACCCCGCACCGTCCGTCGCTCGCGGTACGCCGCCGGGAGGCGGCGCTCGCCGCGCTGGCTGCCAGCGGGGCGACCCGGGTGCTGGACCTCGGCTGCGGCGGCGGGGCGCTGCTCTCCGCCCTGGTCGGCGACCGCCGGTACGCCGAGATCGTCGGCACCGACGTCTCCACCCGTGCCCTCGCCATCGCGGCCCACCGGTTGCGGCTGGACCGGCTGCCGCAGCGGCAGCGGGACCGGATCCGGCTGTGGCAGTCGGCGCTGACCTACCGGGACGACCGCCTGCGCGGGTACGACGCGGCCGTGCTGATGGAGGTGATCGAGCACGTCGACCCGCCCCGCCTGCCGGCGCTGGAGGACGCCGTGTTCGGCCACGCCAGACCGGCCACGGTGGTCGTGACCACGCCGAACGCCGAGTTCAACGTCCGCTACGAGGGGCTGGGGGCGGGCCGGTTCCGGCACGCCGACCACCGCTTCGAGTGGACCCGGGCCGAGTTCGCCGCCTGGGTCGACCGGGTCGGCGCGGCGTACGGCTACACGGCGGAGATCCGGGGCGTCGGCGACGACGACCCCGAGGTGGGCAGCCCGACCCAGCTGGCGGTGCTGACCAGCACGGAGACAACGACGATCCGGAAGGAGGAGCCGATTCGATGACCACCCTCGACATCCCCGAGCTGGCCCTGGTGGCGCTGGTCGGGGTCTCCGGCTGCGGCAAGTCCACCTTCGCCCGGCGGCACTTCGCGCCGAGCCAGGTGCTCTCCTCCGACGTCTTCCGGGCGATGGTCTCCGACGACGAGAACGACCAGTCGGCCTCCTCGGACGCCTTCGACGCGCTGCACCACGTCGCCGGGCTGCGGCTGCGGCGGGGCCGGCTCACCGTCGTGGACGCCACCAACCTCCAGCCGCACGCCCGGGCCGGGCTGGTGCGGGTGGCCCGGGAGCACGACGTCCTGCCGGTGGCGATCGTGCTCGACGTGCCGGAGGCGCTGGCCTGGGAGCGGACGCAGGGCCGGGCCGACCGCACCCACGGCCGGCAGGTGCTCGCCCGGATGCAGCGGGACCTGCGGCGGTCGTACGGGCTGCTGGCCCGGGAGGGCTTCCGCAAGGTGCACGTGCTGCGCGGCGTCGAGGAGATCGACGCCGCCGAGGTCCGGTACGAGCGGCTGTTCAACGACCGACGCGAGCTGACCGGGCCGTTCGACGTCGTCGGGGACGTGCACGGCTGCCGCGAGGAACTGGAGGCGCTGCTGCTGCGGCTGGGCTGGTCGCTGCGCCGCGACGACGCGGGCCGCCCGGTGGACGCGGTGCACCCGGCTGGTCGTACCGCCGTCTTCGTGGGTGACCTGGTGGACCGCGGCCCGGACTCGCCCGGGGTGCTCCGCCTGGTGATGGGCATGGTGGCGGCCGGCCACGCGATCTGCGTGCCGGGCAACCACGAGCAGAAGCTGCTGCGCAGGCTGCGGGGCCGGGACGTGCGGCTCACCCACGGCCTGGCCGAGACGATGGCCCAGCTGGAGGCGGAGCCGGCGGAGTTCGTGGCGGAGGTGGCCGCGTTCGTCGACGGCCTGGTCAGCCACTTCGTCCTCGACGGCGGCCGGCTGGTCGTCGCGCACGCCGGGCTGAAGGAGGAGTACCACGGCCGCGCGTCGGGACGGGTCCGGTCGTTCGCGCTGTACGGGGAGACGACGGGCGAGACAGACGAGTACGGCCTGCCGGTGCGCTACCCGTGGGCGCGCGACTACCGCGGCTCCGCGATGGTCGTGTACGGGCACACGCCCACGCCGGAGCCGGAGTGGGTGAACAACACGATCTGCGTCGACACCGGCTGCGTCTTCGGCGGGCGGCTGACGGCGCTGCGCTACCCGGAGCGGGAGCTGGTGTCCGTTCCGGCGGTCAAGGAGTGGTACGCCCCGGCCCGGCCGCTCGTCGCGTCGGCACCGGCCCGCCCGGACGCGGTGCTGGACCTGGGCGACGTCACGGGGCGCCGGCACGTCGAGCACGCGTACGGGAAGCTGACCGTGCCGGCCGAGAACGCGGCCGCCGCGCTGGAGGTGATGAGCCGCTTCGCCGTCGACCCGGCCCGGCTGGTCTGGCTGCCGCCGACGATGGCGCCCTGCTCGACGTCGACCGTCGACGGGTTCCTGGAGCACCCGGCGCAGGCGTTCGCCGACTACCGGGCGGCGGGCGTCGACCGGGTGGTCTGCGAGGAGAAGCACATGGGCTCGCGGGCGGTGGTGCTGGTCGAGCGCGACGAGGCCGGCGGGAGGTTCGGCGGCGGCGCGGTGCACACCCGCACGGGCCGGCCGTTCTTCGGCCCGCCGTTGGACGACGAACTGCTGGCCCGGGTCCGCGCGGCGGTCACCGCGGCAGGGCTGTGGGCCGAGCTGGACACCGACTGGCTGCTGCTCGACTGCGAGCTGCTGCCCTGGTCGGCGAAGGCGGGCGGGCTGATCCGCGAGCAGTACGCGAGCGTCGGCGCGGCGGGGCGGGCCGCCCTGCCGGCGGCGCTCGCCACGCTCGACGCGGCGGCGGGCCGGGGCCTGCCGGTGGCCGGCCTGCGGGAGCGGATGGCCGGGCGGCGCGCGGACGTCGAGGCGTACTCGGCGGCGTACCGGGCGTACGTGGGGCCGACCGACGGGCTGCGCGGGGTGACCCTCGCCCCGTTTGCGGTGCTCGCGGGCGCGGGGGGCAGTCACGCCGACCGGGACCACGGCTGGCACCTCGACCTGGCCGACCGGCTGCGGGCGGCGGACCCGGGATTCTTCACCGCCACCCGCCGGCAGGTCGTCGACCTGGCCGACCCCTCGGCCGAGGCCGCCGCCACCGACTGGTGGCTGGCGCTCACCGCCGCCGGCGGGGAGGGCATGGTCGTCAAGCCGTACGCCGGGCTGGCGGCCAGGTCGCCGAGGGGCTCCCTGCTCCAGCCCGGGATCAAGTGCCGGGGCCGGGAGTACCTGCGGATCATCTACGGGCCGGGGTACACCGAGCCGGAGCAGCTCGCCGCGCTGCGCCGACGGTCGCTCGGCCGCAAGCGGGGGCTGGCGCTGCGGGAGCACGCCCTGGGGCTGGCCGCCCTGGACGCGCTGGCGGCGGACGCGCCGCTCTGGCGCCGCCACGAGCTGGTCTTCGCGATCCTGGCCTGCGAGTCCGAGCCCGTCGACCCCCGGCTCTGAGCCCACCCCCGCGCCGGCCCTGGCCGGTCCGGCGCGGGGGCCCGGGCGGGTTGGGTAACCTGTGTGGCCGTGGACACAGCAGAGAAGGCCCGGGTGGTCTCCGAGAGCGTCGCCCTGAACCCCCTCGACCCGAAGGACCTGATTCACACCTTCGGGCTGGTGGGTGTCTGGGTGATCCTGTTCGCGGAGACGGGTCTGCTGGTCGGGTTCTTCTTCCCGGGCGACTCACTGCTGTTCCTGGCCGGCGTCGCCGCCTCGCCGGTGGCCGACGCGATCTTCGGCAGCGGCACCCGGATTTCGCTCGCCGGGCTGCTGATCGGCGGGCCGGTCTGCGCGATCGTCGGCGCCCAGCTCGGGCACTGGCTCGGCGCCCGGTACGGCCGGCGGATGTTCGACAAGCCCAACTCCCGGCTGTTCAAGCGGGAGTACGTGGAGAAGGCCGAGTACTACTTCCAGAAGTTCGGCCCGGCCAAGGCCGTGGTGCTTGCCCGGTTCATCCCGATCGTTCGCACCTTCCTCAACCCGGTGGCCGGGGTGCTCGGCATGCCGGCCAAGCAGTTCCTCCTCTGGAACGTCGTCGGCGCGATCCTCTGGGTGGACGGCATCCTGCTGATCGGCTACCTGCTCGCCGACCAGATCTACAACGCCATCGGCGACAAGATCGACCGGTACATCCTGCCGGTGGTGGCGGTGATCATCGTGATCTCGGTGCTGCCGATCTTCTTCGAGTTCCTCCGCGACCGGCGCGCGCGCAAGCGGGGCGAGGCCGTGACGGTGGTCGCCGCGGCGACGGCCGCCGGCGCTGCCGAGGCCGTCCGGGACGCCGCCGAGCACCGACGCAACGACCAGCCGCAGCAGCCGTACCAGCAGCACCCGCACGGGCAGCCGCAGCAGCCGCCGTACCCGCCGCAGGGCGGGGGGCGGTGGCCGGAGCAGGGCGAGAGCCGCTGACCCCGTATCGACGGGTCGGAACCGGCGAACGGCACGACGACGGCCGGTCCCCGCCAAAGGGACCGGCCGTCGTCGTGCCGCGGCCGGGCAGGCTCCGGCCGACTCGGAGAGACAGCTGCTGGTGACGGGCAGGCGTCACCGCCCGGTGGCGCCACCCCTGACACGCCACCCGGCACCGTCCCGCATACGGGACGGCTCGGCGCAGAGCCTCAGCGGGCCTTCTTGGTGCCCCGCTTGCGCGGCGGGGTCAGCAGATCCGCGATCGTGGCGATCGCGGTCGGCACCAGCCGGTAGTACGCCCACACACCGCGCTTCTCCCGCTCCAGCAAGCCGGCCTCGGTGAGGATACGCAGATGGTGGCTGACCGTCGGCTGGGACAGGCCGAGCGGTGCGGTCAGGTCGCACACGCAGGCCTCGCCCTCGGGGGCCGACTGGATCAGGCTGAGCAGCCGCAGCCGGGCGGGATCGGCGAGGGCCTTGAGGACCCCCGCCAGACGCTCGGCGTCGGCACGTTCGATCGGCTCGCCGGCAAGCGGCGAGATCTGAGGCATGGTCATTTCAGCCAACGCAGTTCCCACGTATTCCATCCTTCCACCAGCAGCATCGATCCGCCTGCATATCAGCAGATCCGAATCGGCAAACTTTTAGGCCACAAGGCCGAGGTCAGCCAACGTAAAGGCCGCCCGATAGGGCAGTCCGGCGGCTCGTACCGCGTCCCCGGCGCCGCGATCAACAATAACCGCCACGCCCACGACCTCGGCCCCGGCCTCACGCAGTGCCTCCACCGCGGTCAGCACGCTGCCACCCGTCGTAGACGTATCTTCGACCGCCAATACCCGTCGTCCGGCCACGTCAGGTCCCTCGATGCGACGTTGCAGTCCATGTGTCTTTCCCGCTTTGCGGACCACGAACGCGTCGAGCGGGCGATCGATCGCCGACGCGGCGTGCAGCATGGCGAGCGCCACCGGGTCGGCGCCCAGGGTCAGACCGCCGACCGCCTCGTACTCCCAGTCGGAGGTCAGGTCGAGCAGCGCCCGACCGACCAACGGCGCCGCCCCGTGATGGAGCGTGACGCGCCGCAGGTCCACGTACCAGTCCGCCTCCCGGCCGGAGGAGAGCACCACCCGCCCGTGGACCACGGCCAGGTCGGTGATGAATTTACGCAGGTCGTCGTGGTCCTCCATGGCGATAGAGGGTACGCCGCAACTCTGGAAGCCGTCTGCCGGGTCCACCTCACTCAGCCCTGCGGGCGACCGACGGGTGGCGATGTCCGGCTACTCTGTGCGACCGCGGCGGGCGGCCGAGGCCGCCTGATGGCGCGATGCTGTGCGGCAGCTCAGCCCGAACGACGCTCGCCGCGACCGCGGGTGTCCCGGGCGAACCGGCGCAGCAGACTCCGGGGCGCGTACCGCATGCCGGCCACGGCCAGCTTGTACCGCCCCGAGGGGACGCTCACCGAGCGGCCTTTTCCCAGGTCACGCAGGGCCTCGTCGACGACCTGCGCCGGCTGCAGCCACAGGAATCCCGGCATCGCGGAGGTGTCGATGCCGACACGCTCGTGCGCACCCGTACGGGTGTAGCCGGGGCAGAGCGCCATCACCCGGACCCCGCGGCGGCGAGTGGTGAGGTCGACGGACTCGCTGAAGGCGGTCACCCAAGCCTTGCTCGCCGGGTACGTCGAACCGGGCATGACCGGGGCGAAGCCCGCAACCGAAGAGACATTTATCACTGCCCCGTGCCCGCGCCGGGTCATCGGGCCGACCGCCGCCAGGGTCAGCCGCAGCACGGCGTGCACGTTGAGCCGCAGCAGGCGCTCCTCGTCCGAAACGGACGAGCGCAGGAACGGCTGGTTGAGGCTGATGCCGGCGTTGTTGACCAGCAACTCGACCGGGGAGCCGTCGCGCAGCCGGGACTCCACGGCGGCGCAACCGTCGTCGGTGGACAGGTCCGCCGGGAGGACCTCGACGAGGTGACCGTGCTGGTCGGTCAGCTCGGCGGCGACCTGGGCCAGCCGGGCGGCGTCGCGGGCCACCAGCACGAGGGCCCATCCGTCGGCGGCCAGCCGGCGGGCGAACTCCGCGCCGATGCCGCTGGTCGCCCCGGTGACCAGCGCGCGGCGCTCGGCGGGTACCTGCTCTGCCACCGGCCGTCCTCAGCGGGTCGGGTACGGGGGCCCGGCCGGCGGGAACCCGACCGGGACCGGCGCGGGCCGGGGACGACGGAACCAGGCGTTCGCCGCCGGCAGGGCCAGCAGCGCGGCCACCACAACGTAACCGAGTGCCTGGCCGACCGAAAGCGCCGCGTTGACCGGGACCCACCACGACGGGTACGCGTCGCCGAGCAGGCCGAGCAGCTCGGCCGTGGCCGGCTCGCCGCCGCCCAGCCGCAGCGGCGCGGCCCGCTGGCCGACCAGCGCCGCCAGGCCGCAGCAGCCGGCGAGCAGCCCCAGCCCGCAGACGACCCAGGCGCCCACCCGGGCGCCGTTGCGCCGGGCGAGCAGCCCGAGCGCCAGGCCGACGAGCAGGGCCCCGACCAGCACGGTCAGCACCGCCGACGCGACGACGACGGATCGCAGCAGCGTGACCACCCCGTCGACCTCCTCCGGCCCGGCGGCCGTGCCGCGCGCCGTGGCGCGGAGCCGGTCGACGGTGCCGCCGAGGGCGACCAGGCCGACGATCGCGTAGGCCAGGGCGCCGACGGCCATCAGCAGCAGCACGGCGGCCGCCAGCCCCACCACCGCGGGCCGGCGGGCCGGCACCTGATCGGGGTACGACACGACAGATCCCTCCGGTAGGCGTCCGGAAGGAACCTACTCGGAGGGACCGTCGGTGTCGCTGTTATCCGGTGCCCACCGCGCCGGGTCGACCCGCGTCGCGGCGCCGCCCGTACGTCAGCTCGCGGCGGGCGGCTCGCCGCCCGGGCGGTCGGTCGGCGGGTTCCGCCGCCGGCGGGCGGCTGCCCCGGTTGCGCCGGGCCGGCGGCCGGCGGGGCGGACGACGGGGGCGCGTACGGCGAGGTGGGCTGGCCGGAGACCGGCGGGTAGCCAGGGGCCTGAGGCTGACCGGGGCCTGGGGGTAGCCCGGGGCCTGGGGGTAGCCGGGGGTCTGCGGATACGCCGGGTAGGCGGCGCCCGGGACCGGCGGCTCCCAGCCCTGCTGCGGCTTGCGGAAGAACTCGTTCGCCGCCGGCAGGGCCAGCAGGATGAGCGCGGCCAGCAGGGCCAGCAGGGCGATCAGGTTCAGCGCGACGCCGGCCGGGCCGAGCCAGGACGGCAGCGCCTCCTCCAGCCGGCGCTGGATCTCCTCGGAGCTGGGCAGGTCGCCGGAGCTCTGGCCGCCGGCGCCGGCGAGGCCGCCGGCCAGGCCGCTGATCAGGTTCGTGCCCGTGCAGCAGGCCAGGATGCCGCCGAGGACCCAGGTGGTGATCCGGGAGCCGTTCTTGCCCCGGTTGTTCAGTACGGCGAGGACCACCAGCCCGACCGCGAGCAGCAGCACGAGGACGGCGCCGCCGATGCCGACCGCGAACGCGACGTCCGCCAGCCCCTCCGCCCCGTTGGCGGAGGTGCCGGAGTAGGCGTCCCGCAGCACGTCGCGGGTCTTACCGATGAACGCCAGCGTCAGGATCAGGTTGATCACCTGGATCACGCCGAAGAACATCAACAGGTAGCTGGAAACGGTGACGACGGCCGGACGTGTCCGGGCCGGTGGGCTGTGGGGGTCGACCACGGTTCTCCTTCCCTAGATCGCGCCCACACCGTATCGACTGCTGGCCAGCGCGGCACGGGAGGCGACACCCGGGCGCGCCGGCCGGTGGGCGGCGGGCGGGCGGTCACACGTCACGGGCGGGCGGTCACACGTCAGTAGCCGCGCCACTCCGTCCGGGCGTACTCCAGGACCCGGGGCTGCAACAGGGTGGACGCGGGCACGTCCAGCCGACCCCGGTCGGCGGGGAAGTTCGCGGCCGAGCGCAGCGTCCCGGCGTCCAGGAAGCGCAGCCGGGGGGCGTCGGCCGGCAGCGCCAGGGCAGGCGGCACGTCCCCCGACGCGGCGAGCACGAAGCCCCAGTCGCCGAAGCTCGGCACGTCCACGTGGTACGGCACGGTGGCGAAGCCGGCCTCGCGCACCGACGCCTCGATCGACCAGTACGACCGGGGCGCGAAGTACGGCGACCCGGACTGCACCACCAGCCGGCCGCCCTCGGCGAGCACCGACCTGACCAGCGCGTAGAACTCGACGGTGTAGAGCTTGGCCGTGGCCGTCTCGTCCGGGTCGGGCAGGTCGGCCACCACCACGTCGAACCGCTCCGTCGCGGCGCGCAGCCAGCCGAACGCGTCGACGTTGACCACCCGCACCCGGGGATCGGCGAACGCGTCGCCGTTGAGGCGGCGTAGCTGCGGCTCGGTGCGGGCGAGCCGCACCACCGCCGGGTCGAGGTCGACGACCGTGATCCGGCGCACGTCGCCGTACCGCAGGATCTCCCGGACGACCAGCCCGTCCCCCGCCCCGAGCACCAGCACCTCACCCCGCGGGCCGTTCAGCGCCGGGTGCGCCAGTGCCTCGTGGTAGCGGTACTCGTCGACCGAGCTGAACTGGAGGTCTCCGTTGAGGTAGAGCCGCAGGTCGGTGTCGGCGTGGCCGGCCTCGCGCACGGAGCGGGTCAGCACGATCTCCTGGTATCGGCTGCGCTCGGCGTGCACCACCGGGTCCCGGTAGAGCTGCTGCCGGGCGGTCACCTCGAAGTCGCGGGCGGTGATCCAGGCGTACGACAGGCAGAGGGCGACCACGACGGAGCCGGCGGTGAGCGCGACGCGCGCCCGGCGGCCCAGCTCCGCCCGGAAGACCGTGAAGACCAGCGCGACGCCGGCCACCGCGTTCACCGCCCCGACCACGAGCGCGCCCTTGAGCTGCCCGAAGACCGGCATCAGCAGGAACGGGAAGGCCAGCCCACCCAGCAGCGCGCCGACGTAGTCGGCGGCGAAGAGGTCCGCCACGGCGCTGCCGGCGGACTGCTCGCGGATGCGTTGCAGCAGCACCATGAGCAGCGGAATCTCCGCGCCGATCAGCAGACCGAGCACGAACGCGGTGCCGACGAGGGCCGGCCCGTACAGGTCGAGCCAGGCGAACGCGGCGTACAGGCCGAGCACGGAGAGCCCGCCGAGCAGGGCGAGGGTCAGCTCGATCGCGGCGAACGCGGCGGCGGCCCGCGACTGCCACGGCTTGGCGGCGAGCGCGCCGACGCCCATCGCGAAGACCATCACGCCGAGCACGATCGACGCCTGCCCGACGGTGTCGCCGATCAGGTAGCTGCCGAGCGCGACCAGGGCCAGCTCGTACACCAGGCCGCAGGCCGCGCAGACGAACACCGCGACCAGCACCGCCGCGCGGGACAGCCGCCAACGGCGTCCCGCGACCCGGCCGCCGTCCGTCGCCGCCGGGGCGTCGACGGTCACGCGCTCTCCCGGGTACGCGACCTCGCCCGGTCCGCCTCGGGGCGCTGCGCGGGCACGGCCGCCCGGAGCTGCCGGCGGCGCTGCACCAGGCCCACGGTGACGAACAGCGCGGTGACCAGCAGCAGGGCGCCGGTGGCGATCAGGTAGGCCCGACGGTCCCGCCACAGGTCGGTGCCGGCGTCGGGCAGCGGGGCCACCGAGGCGACGGGCGAGGCGGCGGGCACCGCCGCGGGCTGGGTCAAGCCGGCCTCGGCCATCAGCAGCGGAACGGTCACCGCCGCCCGGGTGATCGCCCAGCCCGGATCGTCGAGGAAGACGTCGTTGGTCAGCCCGAACCGGCCCAGGTTCAGTTGGATGGTCGTCAGATCCCGGGGCCGGAAGTCGGAGGAGCCATTGAGGTAGACGGTCGCCCAGTCGTTCGCCTCGCTGCTCTCGCTGGTGTACCTGATGTCGGCGATCACCTCCACCCAGCGCGGGCAGCGGCTGTCCTCGGTCGACGCCGACACCCCGCCGCCCAGGTTGGAGCCGACGCTGACGACCTCGCCGCTGTCCTCGAGCTGCCAGCCGTAGCAGATGCCCTGGCTGGCGAAGGAGCGCTGGAGGATCGGCACGGTGTCGCCGCGTTCGACCGCGGTCGGGGCGGGCACGTCCGCGCCGCCGGAGTCGCAGCCGGCCACGCCGAACCCGATGCAGGTGGAGGCCACGACCACCGTGGAGATCCGGACGAGCCGGCCGCCGGCGTCCCTCGTCGCCGGCTTCCCCGGCCGCCCGCCGTCGGGCTGCTTCCCCGCAGCCATCAGCTGATCGCCGCCGCGATGATCGCGCCGGTGGCCAGGTGCACCACCGCGGACACCCAGACCGCCGGGTGCGGCTCGGGGTCGACCAGGATCTTCCCGAGCCGGCCCGGGGTGGCCACGTCGAGCAGCACGAACGCCGCCGCCATGATGACCAGGCCGACGATCCCGTACGCGGCCGCGCCGACCAGGCCGAGGACGAAGTCGTCCGCGCTGGCGGCGATCGCGGCGACCACGATGGTGCCGACCCCGGCCAGGTTCGAGGCGAGCAGCAGCGCGGCGTTGCGGTTGCGCTCGGTCCAGATCAGCTCGTGGAGCTTGCCGGGGGTGGCGACGTCGACCAGGACGTAGCCGATGCCCATCAGGACGACGCCGACCACGCCGTAGGCGAGCGTGACCAGCAGGTCGGTGACCAGGGACTGCACAGGGGACTCCAGGATTCGTCGGGGTGGGAGGGGTCGGTCACTTGCCGGAGCCGGGGCCACCGCCGCGGACCGTGCTGCCCCGCCCCCAGCCCCAGTGGTTGCCCACCGTGCTGTGGTAACGCGGGTAGGCGGTGGTCAGCCGTTCCAGCAGGATCAGTGAGCCGGCGGCGATCGGCAGGATCACCACCGAGTCGTCGTCGTAGCGCAGGTAGACGCCGCTGCCGTCGACGTACTGGTCGGCCGGCTGCCAGGCGTCGGTCACCTCCTCGGCGACCTGGCTCGGCGCCTTCGCCGACGTGTACGCGACCGCGTCGGCGCCGATGTCCCGGCTGACGGCCCGGGTGTAGCGGTCCTCGACGTAGCCGCGGGGGGAGAAGTTGCCGTAGAAGATCGCGAAGGCGGCGATCAGCGCGCCGATGACGGCGAACGCCGCTCCGACCACGAACCACCGTCGGTACGTCACAGGATCACCTCGGTTCGCGACTGCGGGGCTCGCAAACCCCGCTCACTCCTCGCGCTCACAGGACCACCTCGGTTCGCGACTGCGGGGCTCGCAAACCCCGCTCACTCCTCGCGCTCACAGGACCACCTCGGTTCGCGACTGCGGGGCTCGCAAACCCCGCTCACTCCTCGCGCTCACAGGACCACCGCCGTTTCGGTCAGGACCAGCTCGTTGGTCTGGGGGTACGCGTGCCAGGTGTGCCAGCCGACTGTCCCGCCGGGCGGGTCGGGCCGCACCGCGAGCGCGGTCACCGCGTCGACGTCGCCGGGGAAGACCCCGACCAGCGCATACGGGTCGCCGGCCAGCTCCGCGCGGAGGGCGCCGACCCGGTCGCGCAGTTCTCCGGGCGGCGGGCGGAGCACGGTCGCGGCGAACCGGTAGCCGTTCGCCGCGTCGAGCAGCGTGGCGGGCAGCTCCGGCGGCCGGCCGGGCAGGCACGCGACGGTCTCGGTCAGCTCGGCGCCCACCGCGCGGAGCACCACCTGATGCGAGGCACCGAGCAGGCGCAGGCGCAGCCGGAGCCCGGCGGGCAGGTCGAGGTCGAGCACGTGCAGCGCGGGGCGCTCGGCGTCACCGAGGGCGAGGCTGAGGTCGGCGGCGCGGGTGTCGACGTACGGGGCGTCCAGGGTGACCAGCACAGTCAGTCCACCTTGCCCGGGTCGCCCTGCGGATACACCATCACCTCGGCGCGGTGCAGCAGCTCACCCCGGGCGACCTCCCACCCCGCGTTGCCGTACGCCTCGAAGGAGAGCCGGGCGCCGTCCGGGGAGCGGTAGTCGTGGTAGCGCATGGTGCCGGCCGGGTCGAGGCCCGTCGTCCCGGTGGCGGTGAAGCGCGCGGAGCCGGACTCGTGGCTGGCGAACCGGCGCCCGTCGAAGTCGACGGTCGGGGCGCCCGGGGCCAGCGTGGCGCTCGGCTCCGCCGTCCAGAGCACCAGCTCCAGGTCCGGGTCCTCCTCCACGGAGAGCCAGCGCCGGCCGCCCGCGGCGTCGTCGAGCAGATGCTCGGACCAACTCCATCCGCCCTCGTCGAGCCGCACCGAGCCGCGCACCGCGTACGACACGCCGCGGACCTCGACGATGTCGCCGGGGCGCAGCCGTCGCGGGTCACCGCGCAGCGCGTCGGCGTCCCGGTCGCGGAACGGATCACCGGGTGCCTGCGGGCGGCGCCCGGTGCGGGACCTGCGCAGCGCCACCACGGCGATCACGACACCGGCCACCCCGACGAGGCACCCCAGCGCCGTCACCACGTACGCCACCGAACCGTTCACCCCGATCGCCTCCCCCAGTCGCGTCGGCGGTGACGGTAACAACCCCGCACACGGCGGGAAACCTTCGTATGACTGAGTGAAGGCTCAGCTACCCAGAGTCTCGGGGCGGTCGGTGCCGGGCGGCTCGGCGGGGGCCGGCGCGCAGGCCACGTGCACAGCCGGGTCGGGGCAGATCAGGTAGCCCGGCGGGACCGGACAACCGGCCGGTACCCAGGCGCCGGGCTGCGGAACCGCCGGCCCCATCGGATACGGCGCCATCATCGGATACGGCGCCACCATCGGATGCGGTCCAGGCCAGCCGGCGTACGGCACCGGTCCGACCGGCCACTGCTCGGCGCGGGGCCGGAAGTACCGGTTCGCGGCCGGCAGGGAGAGCAGCAGCACCACGGTCGCGGTGAGCAGGAAGACGGTCAGCACGCCGATCCCGCCGACCGGGAAGATCACGTCGTCGTGGGCCTGCTGCCGGTCGTACAGGGTCTCGAGGAACCTCGACTCCTGCCACGGGACGTCGTCGGGAAACGGCGCCGGCTCGGCGTCCATCCCCTCCTCGAAGCCGAGCGCGAGGACGAACGGGATCACCAGCGCCCCGGAGCACGCCTGGGCGAGGCAGAGCAGCAGCTGCGCGCCGCTGGAGACGTAGACCAGGATGCGCGCCGTGTTCCGGCCCCGGAGCAGCGGCAGGGCCGTGCCGGCCAGCCAGCCGGCGAGCAGCAGGGCGGGCACGCCGAGGACGAGAGCCCCGACGACGTTGCCCGTCCGCTCGTCCCGCACCTCGGCCGGGTCGGCGTCCGGCACCAGCCGGGTCACCTCGTCGATCTGACCGTCGAACCACACCGCCTCGAACGCCACCATCCCGGCCAGCCCGAGCAGCACCGCCACCGTGACGACCTGGAGCCAGCCGGCGACGGTCACCGAGGTCGGTCGGGGCGGGCGGACCGGGACGGGCACGGGTACGGTCATGGCCCTGGACGGTACGGCCCGCGTTCCACGGGCGGCAGCCCCGATCGGCCAGCGTGCCCCTGGCTGGTTGATCAGCTTCCCGCGAGCTGGGCGGCGGCGTACTCGCCCAGCGTCGCCCGCCCCATCAGGCATCCGCTGAACGTGGTGAACTCGCCCCCGTCCTCGCGGAGCCGCTGCCACGCCGCCCGGCCCGCCCCCGCGTCGACCGCGTCCAGCAGCGTGGCGGCGTACGCCTTCCCGGCGGGCGACCCGTGCCCGAGCAGCCAGTCGATCTTTTCCCGGGCGGCCTCGGGACGCTCGTCGAGCGCCCGCTCCAGGTACCGGTACGCCTCGGTCGCGGGCAGCAGCGTGCCCGCGATCCCCACCCCGCCGAACGCCAGCGTGTCCGCCTCGGCGAGCTCCTCGACGGCCGCGTCCAGCTCCCGGTCCTTCCGCCCGATCCCCACCATGCCTCCCTACTGCCCGCTCACGCCCTGCCTGACCCTGTTGACCAAGAAGTTTGCGTCACCGACGCGCGGCTCCACGACGCAAACTTCTTGATCACCGGAGACGGGGCCGCCCGGACGGCCCACGCGAAGGGCCGGCCGGGCGGGCGGGTCGGTACGGCTCAGGCGGCGGTGACCGTCAGGCCGTCCTTGTTGTCGGTCAGGTCGACCCTGACCGTGTCGCCGTCGCGGACCGTACCCGAGAGCAGCGCCCTGGCGAGCTGGTCGCCGATGGCGGACTGCACCAGCCGGCGCAGCGGGCGGGCGCCGTAGATCGGGTCGTACCCGTGCTCGGCGAGCCAGCCCCGGGCCGCCTCGGTGATCTCCAGGCCGAGCCGGCGGTCGGCGAGCCGCCGCCGCATCCGGTCGAGCTGGATGTCCACGATGGCGCGCAGGTCGTCGCCCCGCAGGCCGGCGAAGACCACGATGTCGTCGAGGCGGTTGAGGAACTCCGGCTTGAAGTGCGAACGCACGACCGCCAGCACCCCCTCGCGGCGCTGCTCCTCGGCCATCGTCAGGTCGCTGATCACCGACGACCCCAGGTTGGAGGTGAGAATCAGGATCGAGTTGCGGAAGTCGACGGTACGCCCCTGGCCGTCGGTGAGCCGGCCGTCGTCGAGCACCTGGAGCAGCACGTCGAAGACGTCCGGGTGGGCCTTCTCCACCTCGTCCAGCAGCACCACCGAGTACGGCCGGCGGCGCACCGCCTCCGTGAGCTGGCCGCCCTCCTCGTAGCCGACGTACCCGGGCGGGGCGCCGACCAGGCGGGCGACGGAGTGCTTCTCGCCGTACTCGCTCATGTCGATGCGGACCATGGCCCGCTCGTCGTCGAACAGGAACTCGGCCAGGGCCTTGGCCAGCTCGGTCTTGCCCACGCCGGTCGGCCCGAGGAAGAGGAAGCTGCCGGTCGGGCGGTCCGGGTCGGCGACGCCGGCCCGGGCGCGGCGGACCGCGTCGGAGACGGCCGACACCGCCTCGGACTGGCCGACCACGCGGCCGCCCAGCGACTCCTCCATCCGGAGCAGCTTCGCCGTCTCGCCTTCGAGCAGCCGGCCGGCGGGGATGCCGGTCCAGGAGGCGACGACGGCCGCGATGTCGTCCGCGCCGACCTCCTCCTTCAGCATCGCTCCGTCGGCCTGGAGCCGGGCCAGTTCCTCCTCGGCCTGCTTCAGCTCCGCCTTGAGCGCGGGAATGCGGCCGTACCGCAGCTCGGCGGCCCGCTCCAGCTCGCCGTCGCGCTCGGCCCGCTCGGCCTCGCCGCCGAGCCGCTCCAGCTCCTCCTTGGTGGTGGAGAGCTTGGTGATGTGGTCCTTCTCCAGCTTCCAGCGGTCGGACAGCGCCGTGAGCTGCTCGCGCTTGTCGGCCAGCTCCTTGCGCAGCCGCTCCAGCCGCTCGGCGGAGGCGGCGTCCGGCTCCTTCGCCAGCGCCATCTCCTCGATCTCCAGGCGGCGCACGGCCCGCTCGATCTCGTCCACCTCGACCGGGCGGGAGTCGATCTCCATGCGCAGCCGGGACGCCGACTCGTCGACCAGGTCGATCGCCTTGTCGGGCAGGAACCGGTCGGTGATGTAGCGGTCGGACAGGGCGGCGGCAGCGACCAGCGCGGCGTCGGTGATCCGCACGCCGTGGTGCACCTCGTAGCGTTCCTTGAGTCCGCGCAGGATGCCGATGGTGTCCTCGATCGTCGGCTCGCCGACCAGCACCGGCTGGAAGCGGCGCTCCAGCGCCGGATCCTTCTCGATGTGCTCGCGGTACTCGTCCAGCGTGGTCGCGCCGACCATGCGCAGCTCGCCGCGCGCGAGCATCGGCTTGAGCATGTTGCCGGCGTCCATCGAGCCCTCGCCCTTGCCGGCGCCGACCACGGTGTGCAACTCGTCGAGGAACGTGATGACCTGACCGTCGGAGTTCTTGATCTCCTCCAGGACGGACTTCAGCCGCTCCTCGAACTGGCCGCGGTACTGCGCGCCGGCCACCATCGCGCCGAGGTCGAGCGAGACCAGCTTCTTGTCCCGCAGCGACTCGGGCACGTCGCCGGCCACGATGCGCTGGGCCAGGCCCTCGACGATCGCGGTCTTGCCGACGCCGGGCTCGCCGATCAGCACCGGGTTGTTCTTGGTACGCCGGGACAGCACCTGGATGACCCGGCGGATCTCGGCGTCCCGGCCGATCACCGGGTCGACCTTCCCCGCGCGGGCGCTGGCGGTCAGGTCGACGCCGTACTTGGCCAGGGCCTGGTAGGTCTGCTCGGGGTCGGCGCTGGTGACCCGCCGGTCCCCGCCCCGGACGGTCGGGAAGGCGGCCACCAGGTTCTCCTCGGTCGCGCCGGCGTTGCGCAGCGCGACGGAGACCGCGCCGCCGACCCGGGCCAGGCCGGCGAGCAGGTGCTCGGTCGAGGTGTACTCGTCGCCCAGCGGGCGGGCGATCTGCTCGGCGGCACCGATGGCGTTGACGAACTCCCGGGCCAGGGTGGGCTCGGCGATGCTGGAGCCGCGCGCGGCGGGCAGGGCGTCGACCGTGCGCTGGGCGACCCGGCGCAGCTCGGCGGAGTCGGCGCCGACGGCGCGCAGCAGGCCGGCGGCAGTCGAGCCCTCGGTGCCCAGCAGCGACAGCAGCAGGTGCCAGGGCTCCACGGTGGCGTGACCGCGCTGGTTCGCCAGGGCGACGGCACCGGTGATCGTTTCGCGGCTCTTGGTGGTGAGACGTTCCGTGTTCATGGGCTCCCCCGGATCGGCGTGTCCACTGGGAAACGACACAACCAGACTTGAGCCTATTCCGCTCAACCCTGGAGGTGTGACCTGAGTCACTTATCGGCCGCCTCCAGCAGCACGCGCACCCAGCGGCGGTCCGCGTACCGGCCGGTGGCCAGCAGGACGTCCGCCGGGCCACGAGCCGCGAGGGTGCCGTCGGGCAGGACCATCAGGTAGTGGTCGCGCCCGGGCGGCCAGCCGAGCGCGTGGTACCTGCCCTCGGCGACCACGCCGCAGCCGGCCGGCCCGTTGACGGCGAGCAGGCCCCCGCCGATCGGCGCGACGGAGGTGATCTCCTCGGGATGCCCGTCGGCGCGCACCGGCACCCACTCGCCCTGGAACCGCCAGACCGAGGGGAAGCCGCCCCGGTCCGGGCGGTCACCGACCAGCCACGCCTCGCCGTCCGGGCTGGACCGGACGAACAGCACGTGCAGGTCGGTGGCCGACCCGGGCACGGGCGTGTCACTCCACGTCCGGCCCCCGTCGAGGGAGATCGCGGCGCGCGGCCGGCCGTCCTGGACGCCGGCGGCGACCAGCAGGCCGCCGGCTTCGCCGACCGTGTTCAGCCCGGGCAGGGGCGGCTGGGCGGGCAGGGGCTCCGCCCGCTGGCCGGCCCACCGGACCACCCGGCCGTCGCTCTCGTCGATCTGGAAGCGGCCCTGGGCCGCCCGCCACGAGGCCGGCGCCTGCTCTCCGCGGGTGTGGGCGAAGGTGCCGCCGCCGTTGGTGGAGGTGTACCAGTCGCCGTCGCCGGCCAGCACGAGCAGCAGGTTTCCGGCTGTGTAGAGCTGGTGGTTGTCGGCGACCGGGTGGGGATGCCGCAGGTGCCGCCAGGAGCGCCCGCCGTCGACGGTGGAGTAGAGCTGCGCCGGGCAGTCCCGGCCCGGCGGGCGGTGGTCGCAGGCGGCAAAGAGGGCGTACCCGCGGTCGGCGGTGACGAAATCAACGAACGGCGGGTCGTACCGCCGGCCGACGGCGACCCGGACCTCGCGTACCTCGACGGCGGCGGCCGTGGGGGACGGCGCCGGCGCGGACGGCGCGGACGAGGGCGCCGACCGGTCCGGCGGCCGGCGGCGGACGTCGCCGACCGAACAACCGGCCAGCAGCGGTACGACCAGTAGCGCGACCACCCGGAGCGGAACCCGACCGACCATCGACCTTTACCTCACTCGGTAGCCTTGCCACGTGCGAGTACGTGTCGAACAGACTGCCCTACCCGGGATCGGAATGCGTCACGACCTGGTGACGGAATCCGGGCACCGGCTAGGCGTGGTCTCCCACCGCAATGGCCGCCGCGATCTTGTCCTGTACGACCCGGACGATCCCGACTCATGTCAGGCCGACATACCCCTCACCGACGACGAGGCGGAGGCGCTGGCCGACATCCTCGGCGCGTCGCTGATGCTCGGTCAGCTCTCCGGCCTGCGCGAGCAGGCGGCCGGGCTGCTCACCGAGCAGATCGCCATCCCGGCCGGCTCGAAGTACGTCAACCGGCGGCTGGGCGACACCAAGGCGCGCACCCGCACCAGCGCCTCGATCGTGGCCGTGCTCCGCCGCGGCGAGGTGATCGTCTCGCCGGACCCCACCTTCCGCTTCGACGCCGGTGACGTCGTGGTCGTGGTCGGCACCCGCCAGGGGCTCGACGGCGTGAGCGAGATCCTCGCCGACAGCGACCCGGACGGCTGAGGCGCGGATGCACGAGACCACAACACTGCTCATCGAGGTCGGGGCCCTGCTGTTCCTGCTGGGGCTCCTCGGCCGGCTCGGCCGCCGGATCGGCCTCTCGCCCATTCCGCTCTACCTGCTCGCCGGGCTCGTCTTCGGGCACGGCGGTGTGTTGCCGCTCGCCGCCAGCGAGGAGTTCTTCGCCGTCGGCGCCGAGATCGGCGTGATCCTGCTGCTGGTCATGCTCGGCCTGGAGTACTCGGCCGGTGAGCTGGTCGGCAACCTCCGCTCGGCGGCACCCGCCGGGCTGATCGACGGGGTGCTCAACGCGCTGCCCGGCGCGGCCTTCGCCCTGCTGCTCGGCTGGAACTGGGTGGCCGCCGTCGTACTGGCCGGCATCACCTGGGTCTCCTCGTCCGGGGTGATCGCCAAGGTGCTGGCCGACCTGGGCCGGCTGGGTAACCGGGAGACCCCGGTCGTCCTGTCGGTGCTGGTCATCGAGGACCTGGCGATGGCGCTGTACCTGCCGCTGCTCACCGCCGTGCTCGCCGGCACCGGCCTGCTGGGCGGCGGCATCGCGCTCGCCGTGGCGGTCGGCACGGTGCTGCTCGTGCTGGTGGTCGCGATCCGGTACGGCCACCTGATCTCCTCGGCCCTGTCGGCCAAGGACCCGGAGGCGCTGCTGCTCGGCGTGCTCGGGCTGACCCTGCTGGTCGCCGGTGTCGCGGCCAAGCTCCAGGTGTCGGCGGCGGTCGGCGCGTTCCTCGTCGGCATCGCCCTCTCGGGGCCGGTCGCGCACCACGCGACCGAGATGCTCTCCCCGCTGCGGGACCTCTTCGCCGCGGTCTTCTTCCTCTTCTTCGGGCTGGTCACCGACCCGCGGGACATCCCGCCGGTGCTGCTGCCGGCGCTCGGGCTGGCCGTGGTGACCATGGGCACGAAGACGCTGACCGGCTACCTGGCCGCCCGGCGCGTGGGCATCAAGGAACCCGGCCGGTGGCGGGCCGGCCTGGCCCTGGTGCCGCGCGGGGAGTTCTCCATCGTCATCGCGGGGCTCGCCGTGGCCGCCGGCAGCGTCGAGCCCAGGCTGGCGGCGCTGGCGACGGCGTACGTGCTGATCACCGTGGTGACCGGGCCGATGCTGGCCCGGCTGCCGGACTTCGCCTGGTTCAAGCAGTGGCTGCGGCAGCGGGCCGCCCGCCAGCGGATGGAGGCGGCGGTCACCGCCACCACCGACTGACGCCGGGCCGCCGGACCGCACAGGGCCGGGTCGACCGTACGGTCGGCCCGGCCCTGTCCGTCGGGTCACCGAATGTGTTCAACCCTTCCAGCGCTCGGCAACCCGGGTTACGGTTTCGCCCCAACAGCCAGGGTCCGCGGGTGGTCGGTCCCCCGCGGGCGCGAGCGGAAGGTTGGCCGGTGCGCGTGCAGGAGTCGACGTTCCACGGCTTCGCCAACCCCGTGGACCCGTCCCCGGCGGAGCTGCGGGCGTGGGCGTACCAGCCCGATTCGGTGCCGCTGGCCTCGATGCCCCCGGACTGGGACCTGCTGGTCGCCGGGGACCACCTGGTGCAGACCCTCTTCGGGCTGGCAATGGACCCGGCCTGCCCGGCCCGCCGGTTCGCCCTGCACTGCCTCTACATCTACGCCGCCGACGGTATCCGGACGAACTTCCGCGCCCACCCCAAGCGGCGCTTCCGGAAGCTGGTCGAGCAGGCCGAGCGCGACGGTGACCAGCTGATGCGGACCTGGGCGTACAACAGCCGCGTGCTGCTGGCCCGGCCGGGCCTCTTCGACTACCGGGACTGGTGCGAGGGCGGCCTGGTGCGGGAGAACCGCCGCCTCTAGACGCAGTTGCGTGTAGGCGGCCAGGATCAGCCAGGTCCACCGGTCGGCGGCCTACGGGGTGCGGATCTTCGGACAGGTCCAGCCGAGGGTCTGCTTGAACAGGCGGAACGTGTGCTCGATGTCGAAGCGGCGCAGGAACGTCTGCCAGAGCCGGTCGACGTCAGCCGGGGTGGCGTCGACGCCGGACCACCACAGCCACACCGGCTTCGGGGTCGCGCCGCTGGGCAGGTGCTCGACCTCCAAACGGAAGACAGTTCCCTCAATGACCGGCAACACCTTCGCCGCGTCGACCCAGGCGGATCGGTGGGTCAACCGTGGGTGCAACCGGTCCCAGGCGCGGGTCTTGACTATTGCTCCGCAGATTCCGCGGACCTCGGCGGGCCGTTCGGGCTCATTAGGTAACGGGGCGCTGGGGCGTCGTCTCCGGACGGGTATCGGTAAGTGAGCTTGAGAGCTTCACGCCATCGACACACTGCGTGCCCGGTCAGGAACATGCCCGCGCACGTCGCGGACGTTTGTTGACGAGTGGTTGCTAGTCCCGGATCGCGTTGATGGAGGTCAGAGCCGTGCGTCGGCCCGCGCCGACTTCGTTTGTTCATCCATCACGGTAGCTATTGCGAAGCCCGGGGCACTCAGCCCATGATCGCATCGAGTAATAGCAACAGCACCTTCCGCTGCCATGGGATCTATCGAAGGGACCAGCATGACTCGACCGGAACGGGTCCGGCGGCTGCCGCGACGTTCGCAAACAGGTGGACGGGTTGCGAAGGCGCTGCGCCGCCTCGGGGCGGTCGCGGTGGCCGCCATCACTCTCGGGATCATCTCGGCGGTGACGGTCGCGACGCCAGCCAGCGCGGCGACAACGACCATCTGCAAGAGTTCCCCCATACCCGCCGGGCAGGTCATCATCGCCGAGGGCTCGTCGACATCCTGCCCGGGCAGCTTCCCCAACACCTGGACGATCACCACCCCGTCCACCACCGGAACCACCGTGATGTGCAAGGTCTCCGCCGTCCCGAGCGGGTTCGTCATCATCGCCGAGGGCTCGTCGACATCCTGCCCCGGCAGCTTCCCCAACACCTGGACGATCACCACCCCGTCCACCACCGGAACCACCGTGATGTGCAAGGTCTCCGCCGTCCCGAGCGGGTTCGTCATCATCGCCGAGGGCTCGTCGACATCCTGCCCCGGCAGCTTCCCCAACACCTGGACCATCCGCACTCCGGCGGCCTCTGGCACGACGGTCATCTGCTCGGTTTCGCCGATCCCACCGGGATACGTCGTGGTCGGCACGGGCTCGTCGACATCCTGCCCCGGCAGCTTCCCCAACACCAGGACCATCCGGCTGCCCTGATGCCGGCACGAGTGGTCCCGCCGAACCTCCGGCGGGACCACTCGACACGGCCCGGACGCCCCGCGCCAACCCGTCCACCGCCACCAACCAAGACTCACGCTGGCTCTTTCCCGGCCGCCGTGCCGGCCAGCCACTGCACCCCAGCACCCTCGCCGCGCTGGTCCACTCCCTTAACGTCCCGACCACCGCTGGCCGCGCCGCCGCGATCCGCCAGCACGTCCTGACCATGCCCGCCCCGATCGTCGCGACCGCGCTCGGCTACCACCACGCCACCACCGCCCGTCTCGCCACCGAGGCCGGCACCACCTGGTCCAACTACGCCCGAGGCGACCACGCGGAAAGTAGCCAACCGAAATTCCGATGACCCGTTTCACCAGCGGACCGGCGACAGTTGATTAGGAGACCTCACCAGTCGGGTGGGCCTGTGGGACGCAGTTCCTGGTCCTCGTGCCCGTCGTGGGGGGAGACGTGGCCGGCGTGGAGCGCGAGCGGAGCGGCCGGGCCACGCGCCCCTGACGAGCGGGCACGAGCGGCCCGCCCGCGCGGGCCGCCTTGATCCCATAGAGGCCAATTCGGCAACTGGTGGCCACAGTGGCCACCACACCGAGCGCCACCGACCGCATCGATCCACCGCGACCCGCTGCCGTATGGTCTGCGCGTGCGTGGACGCATCGAGCAGCGGGCGTGCCGGATTCCGGTGGTTGTCGCGGCCGAGCTGACGCTGGCATGGCACGTCGTGCTGTTCGCCTTGGCGGAGCTTGTCGGTGGCCTTTCCGCCTCCTGGTTTCCGGACCTGGGCTCCGCACTGGTCAACGTTGGCGCCGCAGCTGCGACGCTCGCGTTCGCCGCATCGATGGGCTGGTGGCGCGATGCCGCCTTGGGCTGGCCGCGTCCCAATCGTTCGTGGTGGTACTGCCTGCCGGTCGTAGCCGTCACCGTGTCCTACGCCACTCCAGGCCTCACCGGGCCGACGAACGCATTCATCAGTACCGCCGTGACCATGCTGGCCGTCGGCGTCGCCGAAGAGTCGCTCAGCCGGGGTATCAACCAGCATGTGCTGGCCTCGCTCGGCGCAACGCGCGCGGCTGTCTGGGTGGGCGTGCTGTTCGGACTCGGGCACGCCCTGAGCGGCCTGTGGTTCGAACGTCCCTGGGACGACACGGTCGCACAGGTGATCAGCACCACCGCCTACGGGTTCGGGCTAGCAGCCTTGCGCTGGCACCTCGGCACGATATGGCCGCTGGTCGTGCTGCACGCCTCCGACAATCTCGTCCAGCTCCGCAGCCCGGGCGCAGCCCCACTGTGGTGGCAGGCAGCCGTTGCGCTGTTCTTCGTCGGATACGGCTGGTGGCTGATCCGACGCCTGCCCCGACGGCCTGCCGATCCAGTGCCGAGCGACGACGACTCACGGTAGAAGGCATCGTGCACCGCTGACGGCTCCCCACCCGTCTCCACAGGCGCCGCGGCTTACCTTGTCCGTCACTTTCCGGACACGCGTCGACACGCGGCGTTAACACATGACTTCGTCGCCAGTGGCAACCTCACACTCGACCCATTAACACCCCTCTATGGAGGTTGCTCATGCGGATGCGACGCATCGCCCTCGGGCGGGCCGCCGCCCTCGCCCTGTCCGGAACGGAGGGTTCATCGTTGATGTCACATCGATCCAAAACCCGGCTGGCTACACGGCGGCTCGCTTGCGCCGTGTCGACCGTGCTGGCCGCACTGGGGATGCAGATGCTGGTCAGTACCGGTGCGCACGCCGCCGCCCCGAAAGCTGCCGAACCGCCCTGTGTCCAGCAGGGGCAGGCAACCTACCCCGTCAGCTACTACTGGAAAAACATACTGGGGACGCGGCTGGGCAGCGGGTCGGTCTCAGTCGATACCGTCCCACCCTTGTGGGGCGGGCAGATCGCGCCGGGCAGCACCTTTACCGTCACGCTGACCCACCGGACGACCCAGTGGCCGTTGCTGGTCACCACGTACACCACGACCTGGGACGTGTCCTCACTGCTGGCCTACGCTGATGTCGTCAGCCAGTCGGGAGCCGGCACCATCAGCGGCAACACCCTGTCGATCACCTCGCCTGGCGTCAAGACCGACCCGTCTACGAAGGTCATCACCTTCCGGGTCAGGCAAGGCACCATCGGGGGAAGCATGACCATCCGGCCAACCGGGATCAGCAGCGTCATCTCCGCTCCTGGCGAGCTCGGAAACAGCACACCCGCCCCGCCGATCCGGATCGTCGACGGGCAGTCCATCTCACCAACCAGAGCCGTCAACGACACTGCCACCACCATCCAGAACAAGGCCGTCAGCGTGCCCGTCCTGGCCAACGACGTCGCGACCTCACCGACGCTCAGCAACGTCACCACGCCCAGCAACGGCACCGCGACGGTCTCCGGCGGCAACATCGTCTACACGCCCGCCCCAGGCTTCGCCGGCACCGACACCTTCGCCTACACCATCACCACCGCCTGCGGAACCAGCACCGCCACGGTCACCGTCACCGTCGCCTGTGACCCCACACCCGTCAACCTGGTCAACGGCAGCTTCGAAACGCCACCCGTCGCCACGCTCGACTGGAACATCCCCGACGCCTCCACCAACCCGAGCGTCGGCTGGCACACCACCGCCAGCGACGGGCTGCTGGAGTTCTGGCGCGGCGGTGCTTCTGGTGTTCCATCGGCCCACGGGCAACAGTTCGCCGAACTCAACGCCAACCAGCCCTCCACGCTCTACCAGGACCTGCCCACCGTTCCGGGCACAGTGATGACCTGGTCGTTCTACCACCGCGGCCGCCTGGGCACCGACGTGATGCACGTGCTCATCGGCGCGCCAGGCGCGACCACGCCGCGAACCCCGATCGGGGCCACCTCCCCGGACATCTCCGACGACAACACCGCCTGGGGCTACTACACCGGCGTATACGTCGTCCCACCGGGACAGACCACCACACGACTCGCCTTCGAATCCGTGTCGGCGGCGGGTAACAACCCGGCGGTCGGGAACTTCCTGGACGGCGTGCAGTTCACGACGCCCTGCCCGTAGACCCAGCCGTAGCTTCCAGAGCCCAACACCAACGACAACACTGGCCAACCGGTTCCGGCACGAGCACTGCCGTGCGGCACCCCGCTCTGGCCAGCGTTGTCGTTGGTTTTCGCTGCTTACAGTCCGGGACACCGGTCCGGGTCGGCTTGCCACTGGCCTGTGCCCTGGCCATGTCCGCACCGGTCAACCACACGCCTAGTACGTAACGACTGGCGGGGCGCACCCCCCTCCGGTGCGCCCCGCCAGTCCGTCGCACACCCCGCTACGGGTGCACGACCAGGTTCCCGCCGTCGATCGCGGTGGTCGGATCCGCGGTCAGCGGGGCACCGGGTTGGGTGTCGTACACGACGGTCCCGGTGGCGACCTCCCACACCCTCACCCGGATCCGGTCCGGGCCGCCGACCACCGCGCCGTCGACCACGCTGACCAGGAAGGCGTAGCCGCTGCGCCCGCCGAGCGTTCCGGCGCCCCGGTACTGCGCCCGGCCCGACCCGACGGTCAGCCACTCGTAGCTGGTGCTGTGCAGGTCCAGCCCGGCGGCCCGCACCGCCAGCTGCGTCTCCCCGCCGGGCGTGGTCGCGTCCTTCGCGTACCGGGCGACGAAGCCCAGGGACGCCTTCTGGTCGCCCACGGTCAGGCGGACACCGCCGGTCACGAAGCCGCCGTCCGGGTCGTACACGACCACGTACGCCTCGGCGTCCCCCACGTCGACCGTGCTCCCGCTGCCGCCCTCGTCGTCGGTTACGGTCAGTTGCAGCGGATACACCCCCGGCTCCGTGAACCTCCGAATGGCCGTCACCGTGCCCGACCCGTCCCGCTCGTCGACCACGCCCGGCACCGCCGCGCCGTCCACCAGCCACCGCGCCGTGTGGGTGTCCTTCCGGCCGGCGTCGGTGAAGGACCCGGCCAGCCGCACCTCCGTGCCGACGGGCACGACCAGGCCCGAGGTGGGCGCGTCGATGCGTACCCGCGGCGCGGCGTTGAGCACGACGACCCGGACGGTGCCGCTGTCCGTGCCCCCGCGGCCGTCGTCCGCGCGCAGCGTGACGATGTGCTCGCCGTCCTCGGCGTAGGTGTGGTCGAGGACGAACCGGCCGTCCCGCACCTCGACCGGCCCCGGATCCGTACCGTCGCCGTAGTCCACCGTCACGGTCACGGGGTCGCCGTCCGGGTCGGTGACCGAGCCCGGCATCGACAGCGGCTCGCCCTCGGCCGGCGTGGCGGCCGGCGGCATCCACTCCAGGTGGGGCGCCTCGTTGCGGGCCCGGACGGTGACGGTGAAGCGCGCCGTGCCGACCCCGCCGTCGTCGTCACGGGCGGTCACGGTCACGGTGTACGTGCCGGCGGCGGCGTAGCCGTGCGAGAGCGCGAAGGCGCGGTCCGCACCGAGCGGCAACGGCTGCGCGCCGGTGCCGTCGCCGTAGTCCACCGTCGCGGTCACGGCGTCCACCGCACTCGGGTCGGTGACCGAGCCGTTCCGGGTCAGCGTGCCGCCCGGCTCCAGGGTCGCGTCCGGCCCGGCCGAGACGGTCGGCGCGACGTTCACCACGGTGAACGGCGCCGGGGCGAAGCCCACCTCACCCTTGCTGTCCGTCACGATCACGGCCGCCGTGTCCGAGAAGTTGTCGGTGTACGTCCAGGTCGCCGTCACCGTGCCGCTGCCGTCCCGCTCGACCACCTTCGCGGGGACCGGTCCCGGCATCGGCTGGCGGGGCCAGACCACCTGCGCGGTGTGGGTGTCCGCGGTGTCCGCGTCGGTGAACGGCACCGTGAGGACGACCTCGGAGCCCTCCGGCACGGTCACCGGGGCGGGGCTCGTCACGACGGGCCGGGCGTTCGCGGCGATGCCGTTGCCGTCGACCGCCACGGTCAGCGTGCCCACCTCCGTGGTGATCTTCACGGTGCCGGTCCGCGTCCCCAGCGTGGTCGGCGTGAACATCACCTGCACCGGGCACGACGCTCCGGGCGCCAGGACGGCGGGGCAGCCGGTCGACGCGGCGAAGTCGCCCGTCGCGGACACCCCGGTCACCGGCAGCGGCACGCTGGTCCGGTTGGTCAGCGTGACCGTGGACGGGCTGCTGGTGGAGCCCAGCCGCTGGTCCCAGAACTTCAGCGCGGTCTTGTCGAGCAACTGGACCACGGTCGTCGTGGCGGTCGCGGAGTCGTTGTCGCGGCTCAGGTCCGGCACCGGTCGGGACCAGGCCCGGGCCGTCGCGGTCAGCGTGGCGCCCGGCCCGGCCGTCACCGTTCCGCGCACCGTGAGGGTCACCGACTCGCCGTTTGCCAGCTCGGGCAGGACCACCGAGCGCAGGGTGGCGTCGGCGTCGCAGGCCTCCCCGGTACTCACGGTGCAACCGGTGACGGTGACCCCGTCGGGCAGGAGCGTCTCCAGGTGCACGGCCGTGGCGGTGTCGGGCCCGGCGTTCGTCACGGTGGTCGTCCACGTGACCGGGGCGCCCGGGGCGGTGGCGGTCGCCGAGACGGCCTGCTCGACGTCGAGGTCGGCGGTCGCCGTGACCGGCGTCAGCAGCAGGGGCCGAGCCACCCGCAGCACCGTCTTCGGATCACCGGGCTTGCGGGTGGTCACCGATCCGTTCACCAGGATCTGTCCGCGCTCGTTGACGTCGACGGCCGAGGTCAGCCCCACGCAGGGCGAGCTGTAGACCTCCTCGCCCTCGCCCTGGCAGGCGCCGCCGGCCAGGCTGGCCAGCTCGTACTTGACGCCGTCCTGCCAGAGCACGGCCCGGCCGGTCGAGTCCCACGACAGGGTCTGCCCCGTGCCGACCACCAGGCCGGACTCGTTCACCGCGTACGCGATGCCGCGCCCGAGGTCGGTGGTCCTGCCGTTCCGCGAGACGAAGGCGTTCTTCTGGCCGAAGACCTCCAGGGTGCAGAACTCCCCGACCACGGTGCCGTCGTCGGCGATGTCGTGCGCCCGGCTGCCGTTCGTGCAGGCGGTCGGGACGGCGACGGGGCTGACCTCGCCGTCGGCCCAGACAGCCGCCCGCCAGCCGTCCGGCACGTACTCGTGCCCGACCACCGCCCCGGAGGCGTTGATGCCGGCCCTGGTCGGGGCGGTCTCGAAGGCGATGTCCTGGGTGGCGTCCACCCGCTCGCCCGAGGCGTTCCAGCGGACCGCCCACCACCGGTAGTCCCAGTCGGGGTCCTGCTCCATCGAGTACCCGACGATCTCACCGTCGTCGTTGACGCCGTACGCGCTGGCGAAGCCGTCGCCGACCGCGTCCGGCATGGCGGGCAGCGCGGTCATCCGGCCGTCCGCCCAGCGGAAGGCGTGCCAGCCGCCCTTGTGGTCGCTGCCGCGGTCGACCTCCTCGCTGGTGCCGACCACGACGCCGTCGTTGTTGATGTCGCCGGCGAAGCTGACGCACTGCCCGTCCGCGCCGGTGCTGGTGGTGCAGGGCAGGGTGCCGAGGTTGCGCATCGTCCCGTCCTCCCAGAGGAAGGCGCGGGCGGTCTTGCTGCCGTCCCGGCGTACCACGATCGTCCGGCCGACGACCTGGCCCCTGTCGTTGAGCGCGACGCCCTCGACCGAGTCCTGCGGATCCGGGGAGAGGCTGCCCAGGTCGGTGATGGCGTAGGTCAGGAAGCGGGCGACCACCGCGTGGTCCCGGTCCATCTTCACCTTCAGGTCCCGGGTCGCGCCCGCGGGCTTGCCGTCCACGGTCCAGCCCTGGAGCAGGAAGCCGGGCTTCGGCGCGGCGTGCAGGGTCACCTCCGTGCCGGCCGGGTACGCGTCCTGCCGCGGCTCGACGGTCACCTGACCGCCGGGCCCCGCCTCGGCCGACAGGGTGTACGAGCCCGTGTCGACCGGCTCGACCTCCACGGCGGTACGGCCCACCCGGGTGCCCCGGTCGGACCTCGCCGTGACGACGACCGAGTGCGCGCCGGCGCCCAGCACGGTCGTGCCGGCGTACACCCCGTCACCGGCGGCGCCGTCGTCGTGGCCGCCGTCGTCGTGCAGGGCCAGCTCGGCGCGGTCGCCCCGCTCACCGAGCACCACCGCGTCGACGTCGGCCCCCGGCACGGCCGTGCCGTCGTCGTCGAGCCGGGCGGACACCCGCACGGTGCCGTCCGGGGCGACCTGAGCCGCCGTCACCTCGACGGTGAGCGGGTTGCCCGCGATCCAGGCGCTCAGCGGCACCCGGGCCTCGCCGGTGCCCGTGTTCGTCAGCCGGAGCGTCCAGCGACCGGCGGCGGGATCGTCGACGACGAGGCCGCGGAAGGGCTGGTCGGCGTCGGCAGCCGCCGGGGCGCTGCCGCGCTCGGCACCGGAGGAGTCGAGCAGGGTGAGGCCGACCGACGGCGGCGCCATGGCGACCACGCCGGCCTGCTCGCCGGTGGGCACGTCGAGCGGTACGTCGACCGTCGCGCCGGCCGGGACGGCCGGAACGGCGGCGCCGATACCCTGCGGGGCCACGATCGGGGCCCGCTCCTCCCCGGATACGAGATTGGTGCGGTCCGGGGTGTCGTTCTGCCGGGGATCGCGGGCCAGGCGGGGCAGGACGTACGAGGTGAAGTCGGAGAGCTCCTCGGTCATCGAGGTGTGGAACGTGTCGGACTCCGGCACGTCCTCGAAGACGTACCGGGCGCTGTCCCGGGTGACGACGCCGTCGCCCACCCCGTGGAAGTAGCACGGCACCACGTGCCCCACCCCGACCATGTTGGAGAAGGTCACGCCGCGCCGGTCGGTGATGTTCGGGTTGAACGAGGTCGCCACGTAGGCGGTGCTGAGCTGCTGGGTGGCGGGCATCAGCGGGGCTTCCTCACCGGCGATCGCCGCGGTGTCCAGGACCAGGTCCGCGCAGGGCGAGCCCATGTTGGGCGTACCCATCATGATCAGCCGGTTGACCACCGGGCGGGCGTCCTTCGACTCCGGCATCAGCTCCTGCACGTACCAGCGGGAGATCAGGCCGCCCATCGAGTGGGCGACGACGTCGACGTGCCAGGCGTCGGTCCGCGCCCGGACGCCCTCGATGTACGCCGCCTCCTGCCGCGCGTTCTCCGAGATCGTGTTCGTACGCTCGAACGGCGCGTCCAGCGAGCCGGTCCGGAGCACCCCCACCTCCTGGTTGTCGCCGACCGCCCAGCCGTGCAGCAGCGGGTGCGCCGATTCGAGGAACGGCTGGTACTTGCCCCACGACGACGTGGCGTTGCTCTTGTAGCCGTGGACCAGGATCACCGGCCGAGGCTTCACCAGCAGCGGGATCTCCCTGGCGTCGCGGACCCGGTCCGACACGCGCAGCCGGACGATCAGGCGCCGCGGGTCGGGGTGGGCGCTGCCGTCCCGGTTCCACGCCAGGCCCACGGTGTCCCAGCGGAACTGGCGGGTCAGGCTCTCCCCCGGGTCGAGGACGTCGAGCCGCTTGCCGTTCTCCACCACCTCGCCGGTCTCGGCGTCGACCAGCTCGATGGCGGTGATGCTGGCCAGCTTGCTGCGGTTGGTGAACCGAACGGTCACCCGGACCGTGTTGCCGTCGGTGGTGCCGTTGCGGGTGGCGTCCACCCACGTGCCGCTCGGGTACTCCTGGTGCTCGACGCGAACGCTGTCGAGCACCGGCCCCTCGCCCAGGGTCATGACGAACGCGTGCCGGGCCCAGTCGCCGTTGCGGCGGCCGTAGCCGCTGATCTGCCCGGCGTCGTTGATGCCGGTGGCCGCCACGAGTTCCCAGTCGCTTCCCTCGGGCAGCAGGGTGTTGAGGTCGGTGACCGCGCCGTCCTGGAACAGCGCCGCGTGGTCGTACGTGAGGTTCTGCATCCGGATCGCGCCGACGCCGGAACCGGCCTCGTTGAGCGCGTTGACCTCCCCGCCGTAGCTGGTGCGGTAGAGGACCGGAAGGCCGTTGGCCTGCCAGACGACCGGCTGGTGGCCGCCACTGCCGGGCTCGCCGCCCCAGCCGGCGACCTGACCGGCGTCGTTGACGTCGAAGGCCTGCGAGCGCCCACCGAGCGGGGAGCCCAGGGCGTCGTCGGCCGAGATCGACTTGCCGGGCCTGGTGCGGAAGGCGCGGGGCGACAGCACGTCCGGCGCCGGGTCGGTGTCGGAGACGCCGACGACCACACCCTCGTCGTTGACCCCGTCGGCGTGGGTCTGCCCGCCGCCGAGGCTGCCCAGGCGCAGCACCTTGCCCTGCGGGTCCCGGACCCAGTCGCCACCGGCGACGAAGCCGGTGTCGCTGATCGCCTCCGCGCTCAGCAGGTCGAGCCTGGTGACCGCGCCGTCGCGGTAGAGGAACGAGCCCGCGCTCTCGCCGGAGCCGGTCCAGAAGCCGACCGCGTCGCCGGCGTCGTTCACGTCCCGGGTGGTGCTGCCACCGGCGCCGGGAATGAGGGGATGCAGGTCGACGGCGGGCTTTCCGGCCTGGAGCAGCAGGGCGCTGGTGTGCGAGTCGACGCCCTCGATCCACCGGCCGGCGGCGACGAGCCCGGCGTCGTTCAGCTCGCCGACGGCCGTGCTGACGTCGTTGAGCCGCCCCATGACGCCGAGGTCGACGATCGTGACGGTGGGGGTGGTGGGGGCGGCGACCGCTTGTGGCGGCGCCGCGACCACCCCGAGCAGGGGCGCGGCCACCACGCCGGCGAGTAGCGCGGCGAGGCGTCGGCGGGCGGACAGGGTGATGGGCATGCGGGTCTCCGGGCATGGTGAGGCAACATGCGGACCCTGTCAGCCGGCGCTTGCGGCACGCTTGCGCGGCGCTAGCGCCGAACCATGCGTCTCGCCGTGCCCTCAGGCGGGCCGGTCCACCGAGTACAGCGGACGGGGGCCGCGCAGCCGGTCCACGAAGAGGGCCGCGCCCTGCTGCTGGCCGATCTCCAGCCCGCGCCGCACCGCCGCCGACGCCGCCTCGCGGTCGCCCAGCCGTTCGAGCGTCCGGGCGCGCAGCCGGTACAGCTCGACCAGGAAGAACTCCTCGCCGTTACGGTCCGACGCGGCGATGCCCCGGTCGATCGCGGCCAGCGCCTGCTCGGGGCGGCCGGCGAGCAGTTCCAACTCGCCGAGCACGCCGAGCAGCAGGTGGCTGAACATCGCGCCGGCGCCGGCGAACACCTCGACCGCGGCGCGGATCTCGTCGATCCCGGCCGGGTCGCCACCGCGGACGCGACCCCAGCCGAGCGGCCCCAGGGAGAACGCTTCGAGCTGGGCGAAGCCCCGTTCCCGGCAGATCGCGAGGCCCTCGGCCGCGGCGTCGAACGCCCCCGCCGCGTCGTCGAGCCACAGCCGCCGCCAGGACTCCAGCACCTGCAGGTACGCCTTCGTGTACGGATCACCCAGCTCCTCGCCGCGGCGGCGGGCCGCCGCGGCCGTCCGCGCCGACTCGTCGGGCAGGCCGAGCATCGCCAGCACGATGGAGAGCCAGCCCCGGCTCGTGGCGGCCGGGTGCTGGAGGAAGATGTCCAGCCGGACGGCCGCGGCGTGCCGGTCGGCGAGCGGCACGCACGCCTCCAGTTCCGCCCGTGCCTCGGCGAGCCGGCCCTGGTGCCAGCGGACCTGCCCCCTGGCGTGCAGCGCGGCGATGCGCAGCATGGCGTCGTCGCGCTCGGCGGCGGCCAGGTCCAGCTCCGCCACCGCCAGGTCGGCGTCCCCGATCCGCCCGCTGACCAGCGCGGTTCCCCAGATTCCCCAGAGCGCCGAGAGCAGGTCGTCCACCGAGCCCGCCGCGCGGGAGAGCGCGAGCGCGAGGCGGCGCTGCTCGGCGACGGCCGGCGCGTCGTAGCCCAGGGAGAGGGTGAGCAGGGAACCGAGGGCGGTCCGGGCCCGCAACTCCAGTTCCCGGCCCGGTTGGCCGGGCACCAGGACGATCCGGTCCAGCGCGGCCCGCAGGTGGCGCTCCGCCTCGTCGAAGGCCCAGCGACCGCGGGCGTGCTCGGCGGCAAGCAGCGTGTACGCGACGCACCGCTGCGGGTCGCTGCCGCTGGCGGCCAGGTGGTGGGCGAGCACGGCCGCGTGCTCCGGCAGGCTGTCCGGGTACCGGGCCTCGATCGCGGCGGCGGCGCGGTCGTGCAGCCGGGCGCGGCGGGCCCGGGGCACCTCGGCGAGCAGCGTCTCCTGGACCAGCGCGTGCGCGAAGCGGAACCGCGGCACCGCCGCCTGCTCCTCGCCGAGCAGGCCCGAGCGCAGGGCCCGGTCCACGGCGGCGTCGATGGTCGGCGCGGGTACCCCGGAGACCGCCTCCAGCAGCGGCAGGTCGAAGACCCGCCCGGCCACGGCGGCCGCCTCCAGCACCGCCCGGTCCGCCGGCTCGACCCGGCGCAATCGCCGGGCCACCGCCTCCCGGACTCCCCGGGGCACGACGCGGCCGTCGAGGACCGCGTCCGGGCCGCCGAGGCGCACCACCTGCGTGATGAAGAAGGGGTTGCCGTCCGTACGCGCCGCCACCGCGCTCGCCACCTCCGGCGACACGGGCCGGCCGGTGGTCTCGGTGATGTACGTGCGTACGTCGTCGACGCCGAGGCCGTGGAGGGTGACCCGGTGAGCGCCGATCCGGGCGAGACCCGCGAGCAGGTGCCCGCTCGGGTCCTCGGTGACGTCGTTGGGCAGCCGTACCGTGGCCACGATGGCGACGGGCGCGTCGCGCAGGTGAGCGGCGACAAGTTCGAGCAGGTGCAACGACTCCTGGTCGGCCCAGTGCAGATCCTCGAGCACGACGAGCAGCGGCCGGCTGCGGGCCGCTGCGGCGAGCAGCGCCACGACGGCGTCGACGAGCTGGGCGCGGGCCTGGGCCGGGCTGGTCGTGTCGAGGCTCGCGCCGCGGCTGTCCGGTTCCGGCAGCAGCAGCGCCACCGGGGCGGCCCGACCGGACAGCAGCTCCCGCCCGTCCGGGCCGTCCTCGACGATCTCGCGCAGCGCCTGCGTCCACGGCCACAGGTCCGGCGCGCCCTCGTGTTCCCAGCAGCGGCCCCACACCACCAGGGCGCCGGCCGCGGCGGCGCGTGCCGCGGCCTCCTCGGCCAACCGGGTCTTGCCGATGCCGGCCTCACCGGTCAGCGTCACCACGGTGGTGACGCCGGTCCGGGCGGCGGCGAGCGCGG
Organism: Micromonospora olivasterospora; assembly: GCF_007830265.1. Classification (NCBI taxonomy): domain Bacteria; kingdom Bacillati; phylum Actinomycetota; class Actinomycetes; order Micromonosporales; family Micromonosporaceae; genus Micromonospora; species Micromonospora olivasterospora. The sequence continues at coordinate 2,781,514 of NZ_VLKE01000001.1, read as the reverse complement.
CGTCGAGGCGGGCCAGTTCCTCGTCGCGCCCCACCACGGAAGCCCTGGCCGGCGTTGCGGGGGTCTGCCGGGCCGGCGCGGCGGGGCGCGGAACGGGGACCGAAGCCGCGGTGACGGCGGCGACCGGCAGGTCGAGTGCCGGGTCCTGGCGGAGCATCCGTTCGTACAGTTGCTGCAACTCCCGGCCCGGGTCGACGCCGAGCTCGTCGGCGAGCAGCGTGCGACCCTCGACGTAGACCGCGAGCGCGTCGGCCTGCCGGCCGCTCCGGTACAGCGCGAGCATGAGCGCGCCGCGCAGCCGCTCCCGCAGGGGAGCCCCGGCCACGGCGGCGAGCAGTTCGTCGGCGAGCCGCGCATGCCGGCCGAGGGCGAGGTCGAGTTCGGCCGCCAACTCCCGGGCGGACCAGCGCCCCTCGTCCAGGCGCACCGCCTCCGCGCGTACGGCGGGCACGGAGATGTCGGCGTAGGCCGGGCCCCGCCACAGGGCGAGTCCATTGTCGAGGGTCTGCCGGGCGTCGGCGAACCGGCCGGCGGCGCGCAGCTCGTGGGCGGCGCGTACGGCCCGCTCGAAGCCGGTCACGTCGACAGCGGCCTCGGGTATGGCCAGCAGGTAACCGGACGGCCGGGTGGCGAGAACCTCGGCGGCCGGTACGCCGGCCTGGTCGAACAGTCGGCGCAGCCGGGAGACGTACGCCTGGAGGCTGCCCCGGGCGCTCGCCACCGGCTTGTCGGCCCACAGCCGGTCGACGAGGGCCGCGGCGGGCACCACCCGGTTGAGGTCGAGCAGCAGGGCGGCGAGCAGCGTTCGCAGCTGGGCGGCGCCGAGATCGAGCGGCAGGTTCCCGACGCGCACCTCGACGGGTCCGAGTACGCGGACCCCGAGCGCACCGATCCGCTGCCCAGTCGCTCCGTCCACGTCGCACCTCCCACCGGTCGCGCGCAAACCGGCACGCCGGAGGCATGCTGCCAGAGTGGGCCGCCCGGGCGGCTCGACCATTCGGGCCGGCTGACGTGTGATCCGGGCTGTCAGGCCAGCAAGTCGGCCAGCAGGACAAGAAGGACGTACGAGGTGGGTCCGCGCCCTGGCTGTGGCCCGTCCCACAGTCAGCGACTCCATGGCGGCGACATGGGGATATCCGAGCCCTCCGGAGGCCCCGATGTCGGCGATACGGAGTGGGTCATCCGGCCCGGGCGCGGCGATTCACCCGCATCCCGACGACGAACGAGCCGGGACCCCCCGTGGGTCCCGGCCCGCACGTCGGCGTACCGACCGTCAGGCGGCCGATCCGCCCTGCCGGACTTGCTCCTGGCGCCGCCGCGCGTCGATTCGCGCCTTGTCGGCCCCGTGGTCGGCCTGGCCGGCGAAGAGGCCATTCTTGATCTTCTCGGCGAACCGGTTGTCGCTCATCTTGTCGTTGAACCGTCGTTCGGTGATCTCGTCGAACCTCTGCCGGACCGACTCGCTGATCTGGTCGAGTCGTTCCTCCGCCTGCTGCGCCACCTTCTCCTTGCTCGGTTCCGACATGGCTCTCCCTCGCCGGTGCGGTCGATCCGCCGGTGCGACAGGTCCGTGTCACGCCGACGGCACCTTGGTTCAGAGGCTAACGAAACCGGCCCGGCCCGCGCCGGGATTCCGGGGAAGCGGGCCGGGCCGGCGTGCGGCCGGAAGCAGTGGCGGGACGGTCAGCGGTCGCGCTCGCCGCCGCGCCGGGGACGCCAGACCACCAGGGCGGTGGTGGTGCGGTTGGTGGGCACCAGGTCGCGGCCGGGGAACCGGGCCAGCGACTCCAGCTCGGCCACCCGCCGGTACGCGGCGTCCAGTTCCGCCTCCAGCCGCGCGATGCGCTGCTGTGCCTCCTCCAGCAGGCGCTCCAGGCCGATGATGCGCTTGACCCCGGCCAGGTTGATGCCGTCGTCCTGGCTGAGCCGCTGCACCTCGCGCAGCAGCACCACGTCCCGGACGCTGTAGCGCCGCCCGCCGCCGGCGGTCCGCCCGGGCTGCACCAGCCCGAGCCGGTCGTACTGGCGCAGCGTCTGGGGGTGCATTCCCGCCATCCGCGCCGCGACCGAGATCATCAGCACCTTGGCCTCGTAGGCAGGGTCATCCGAGCCGACGAAGTTCCCCGACATCCCCGCTCACCTCCGCACGCACTCCAGCGAACTCAACTGATCCGACGCACCCGCGCGTCGAGATGTTCCCGGCCCGCCGGCGGCGTCTGCTCGGCGAACGCCTCCAGCGCCGCCCGCGCCTCGTCGGACACCCGCGCGGGGACCACCACGTCGAGGGTGACCAGCAGGTCGCCGGCCTGGCCGTCCTTGCGCACCACGCCCTTGCCCCGGGCCCGCAGCACCCGCCCGCTCGGCGTGCCCGGCGGCACCCGCAGGGTCACCGCGCCGTCGAGGGTGGGCACCCGCAGGTCGGCGCCGAGCACGGCCTCGGCGAAGGTGACCGGCACGGTCAGCGTCAGGTCGTCCCCGGTACGCCCGAACAGCTCGTCCGGGCGGACCTTCACCTGTACGAACAGGTCGCCTGCCGGTCCGCCGCGTTCGCCCGGCTCACCCCGACCGGCAAGCCGGATCCGCTGACCGTCGGCCACCCCGGCGGGGAAGCGGACGTTCAGCGTGCGGGTCTTGGTGACCCCGCCGGTGCCCTGGCACTCCGGGCACTTCTCCTCGACGATCGTGCCCACGCCCTGGCAGTTGCGGCACGGCTCGGAGAAGCTGAACGACCCCTGGTTGCGGGTAGTCATCCCGGCGCCGTGGCAGACCTGGCAGGTCACGGGCTGGGTGCCGGGCTTGGCCCCGCTGCCGTGGCAGGTGTCGCAGATGCCGGGGGCGCGCAGGGTCAGCGGAAGGGTCACGCCGCGTACGGCGTCACCGAAGTCGAGCGCGACCTCCGTCTCGACGTCCCGGCCCCGGGCCGGGCCGCGCGGGCGGGACGGGCCGCCGGGTCCGCCGCCCGAGAAGATCGAGCTGAACAGGTCCTGGAAGCCGCCACCACCACCGCCACCGAAGCGGCCGCCGCCGGCCCCGCCGCCGAACAGGTCGGACACGTCGAACGGCTGCCCGCCGGCGCCGCGGGCGTTGCGCCGGAACGCGCCCGAGCCGAACAGCGAGCGCATCTCGTCGTACTCGCGGCGCTTGGCCTCGTCGCCGAGCACCGCGTACGCCTCGGAGACGACCTTGAACCGCTCCTCGGCCTTCGGGTCGCCGGGGTTGTGGTCCGGGTGCGACTCCCGGGCCAGCTTCCGGTACGACTTCTTGATCTCGTCCGAGGAGGCGGACTTCTGCACGCCCAGCGTGGCGTAGTAGTCCTTCTCGAGCCAGTCCTTGGAACTCACCGGTCCACCCCCTTCCACGGGCCGGACCCCGGTCGTCCCGCCCGCCCGGCGGGGGCGGACGGGACGTCACGGGTCGGCACTTACTCCGGGTCGGCGACCGCGACCATGGCGGGTCGCAGCAGCCGCTCGCCGAGCTGGTAGCCCCGGCGCATGACCTGCACGCAGGTCGGCTCGGTCACGTCGGCGGAGGTCTGGTGGGCCACCGCCTCGTGGCGCGTCGGGTCGAACGGGTCGCCCTGCTCGCCGAACGCCGTCAGGCCGAACTTGCCGAGCGCCGTGGTGAGCTGCTCGGCCACCGTGCCGAACGGCCCCACCAGGTCGCCGTGCTCGCGGGCCCGGTCGAGGTCGTCCAGGATCGGCAGCAGCGCGGCCAGCACCGAGCCGGTCGCCTGCTCCTGGACCAGGCTGCGGTCCCGGTCCACCCGCTTGCGGTAGTTGGCGTACTCCGCCGACACCCGCTGCAGGTCCCGGGTCCGCTCGTCGAGCTCGGCCCGCAGCGCCTCCAGCTCGGCGCCGAGCGGCCCGCCGACGGCCGGAGCGCCCTCGCCCTCGGCCGGCTCGGCCGGGGCGTCGACCACGGGCGGCCCCTCCACGGACGTGGACTCGACCTTGATCTCGTCGACCACGACCTCGGCCTCCTCCACGAGGCCCTCCGCCGGGACGTCCGCCCCGGCGTCGGTGGCGGCGGGACCGTCCGACTTGATCTTGCGATTGTCACGGATGACGACCCGCGGCTCTTCGCCGCCGGCCTGCCCGGCGGCCGCGGAGCCACCCGGCGCCGACCCGGAGCCCGGGTCGGCGGCTCGTGGCTTCTCCGTCATGCGGTCACCTCATCCCTTCCGCGGGCGCGTCCGAGGCGGATCGTCACTTCTTGTCCTCGTCCACGATCTCCGCGTCGACCACGTCGTCGGCACCGCCGGCCTGCGCGCCGCCGGTCGCGCCGGCGCCCGGCCGGCCGCACCCGGCTGCTGACCCTGCTCGGCCTGCTGGGACGCGTAGAGCAGCGAACCGGCCTGCTGGGAGACCTGCGCCAGCTTCTCGTGGGCCGCCTTGATCTTCTCGATGTCCTGGCCGCCGAGCGCGGAGCGCAGCTCGCCGAGGGCCTCGTTGAGCTGGTCCCGGTTCTCGCCGGGCAGCTTGTCGCCGCTCTCGGCGAGGAACTTCTCGGTCTGCCACTGGAGCGCCTCGGCCAGGTTGCGGGTCTCGGCCTCCTCGCGGCGGCGCTTGTCCTCCTCCGCGTGCTCCTCGGCGTCCCGGCGCATCCGCTCGATGTCGTCCTTCGGCAGCGAGGAGCCGCCGGTGATCGTCATCTTCTGCTCCTTGCCGGTGCCCATGTCCTTGGCGTGCACGTTCACGATGCCGTTGGCGTCGATGTCGAACGTGACCTCGATCTGCGGCACGCCGCGCGGGGCCGGGGGCAGGCCGGTCAGCTCGAAGGTGCCGAGCTTCTTGTTGTAGGCCGCGATGTCCCGCTCGCCCTGGAACACCTGGATCAGCACCGACGGCTGGTTCTCGTCCGCCGTGGTGAAGATTTCGGAGCGCTTGGTCGGGATGGTGGTGTTGCGCTCGATGAGCTTGGTGAAGATGCCGCCCTTGGTCTCGATGCCCAGGCTCAGCGGGGTCACGTCGAGCAGCAGGACGTCCTTGACCTCGCCCTTGAGCACGCCGGCCTGCAGGGCGGCGCCGACGGCGACGACCTCGTCCGGGTTGACGCCCTTGTTGGGCTCCTTGCCGGTGAGCTGCTTGACCAGGTCGGTCACGGCCGGCATCCGGGTCGAGCCGCCGACCAGGATGACGTGGTCGACGTCGGAGACCTTGATCCCGGCGTCCTTCACGGCCTGCTCGAACGGGCCCTTGCAGCGGTCCAGCAGGTCCTGCGTCATCCGCTGGAACTCCGCGCGGCTCAGGGTCACGTCGAGGTGCAGCGGGCCGGCGGCGCCGGCGGTGATGTACGGCAGGTTGATGTTGGTGGTGGTGGCCGCCGACAGCTCGATCTTGGCCTTCTCGGCCGCCTCGCGGAGCCGCTGGAGGGCCATCTTGTCCTGACCCAGGTCGATGCCGTGCTCGCCCCGGAAGGTCTTCACCAGGTGGTCGATGATCCGCTGGTCCCAGTCGTCGCCGCCGAGGTGGTTGTCACCGCTGGTCGACTTGACCTCGATGACGCCCTCGGCCAACTCCAGCAGCGACACGTCGAAGGTGCCGCCGCCGAGGTCGAAGACCAGGACGGTCTGCTCCTTGGAGCCCTTGTCCAACCCGTACGCCAGGGCGGCCGCGGTCGGCTCGTTCACGATCCGCAGCACGTTGAAGCCGGCGATCTCGCCGGCCTCCTTGGTGGCCTGCCGCTGGCCGTCGTTGAAGTAGGCGGGGACGGTGATCACCGCGTCGGTGATCTGCTCGCCCAGGTACGCCTCGGCGTCCCGCTTGAGCTTCATCAGCGTGCGCGCCGAGATCTCCTGCGGGGTGTACTTCTTGCCGTCGATGTCGACGGTCCAGTTGGTGCCGATCTCCCGCTTGACCGACCGGATCGTCCGGTCCGGGTTCGTCACCGCCTGGCGCTTGGCGACCTCACCGACGAGCACCTCGCCATTGCGGGCGAACGCGACGATCGACGGGGTCGTCCGCGAGCCCTCAGCGTTCGCGATGACGGTGGGCTCACCGCCCTCGAGAACGCTGACGCAGGAGTTCGTCGTGCCGAGGTCCATACCGACCGCACGTGCCATGTTCGCTTCCTCGCTTCTTACGTTGGCCCAGGTGGCGGGGGCCACCCTTCATGCACTCGCCTCAAGTTGAGTGAACCGGACTCAATAGTGCCACGCCCACGCCGATCGTCAAGTCGGGTTGAGCGGACCCGACGCAAGTTCACGCCACGGCCAGTCCGGTTGTCTTCACTTGCGTCGGTCGGGCACGCTTTAGCGGTGACGACGCAGGGGGATCCCACCGCCCGTACCGGTGCGCCCGCCGTCGCCGCCCGTACCGGCGCTGGGGACGCCGGGGAGGATTCGTCCGGTCCCCCCGGAGACGGCCTGCCCGCCGCGCTCGCCGGCCTGCGGGCCGCGATCGGCGCGGCCCGGTTCCCGCTCGCCCTGCCCTCGGCCGAGCCGGCCCGGCAGGCCGGCGCGGCCCTCACCGCCCAGCTCGACGACTACCTGCTGCCCCGGCTGGCCCGGCTCGACGCGCCGCTGCTGGTGGTGGTCGGCGGCTCCACCGGGGCCGGCAAGTCGACGCTGGTCAACAGCCTGGTCCAGGCCCGGGTCAGCGCCGCCGGCGTGCTCCGGCCGACCACCCGCTCCCCGGTGCTGGTGTGCAGCCCCGCCGACTCCGCCTGGTTCCGCCAGGGCGAGCTGCTGCCCGGCCTCACCCGCACCAACGAGCCCAGCGAGGACCCGGGCACCCTGCACCTGGTCACCGCCCCGGCGCTGCCCCCCGGCCTGGCGTTCCTCGACGCCCCCGACATCGACTCGGTGGTCGACGCCAACCGGGCGCTCGCCGGTCAACTGCTGGCCGCCGCCGACCTCTGGCTCTTCGTCACCACCGCCGCCCGGTACGCCGACGCCGTCCCCTGGGAGCTGCTGCACACCGCCCGCGCCCGCGGCGTGGTGATCGCCATGGTGCTCGACCGGGTGCCCGCCGAGGCGGCCGACGAGGTCGCCGCCCACCTGGCGGAGATGCTCACCGCCCAGGGCCTCGGCGCGGCCCCGCTGTTCGTCCTGCCCGAGACGTGCGTCGACGGGCAGGGTCTGCTCCCCGAGAAGGTCACCGCGCCGCTGAGCGCCTGGTTCGCCGAGCTGGCCGCCGACGCCGAGGCCCGGGCGGCCGTCGTCCGGCAGACCCTCGACGGGGCGCTGGCCGCCCTGCGCCCCGCCGTCGCGGGGCTGGCCGAGGCCGCCGACGAGCAGGAGACCGCCGCGGAGGCCCTCGACGAGCGGGTTCGGGCCGCGTACCGGGGGGCGGAGCGGACCGTCGAGCAGGGGCTCTCGGACGGCCGCCTGCTGCGCGGCGAGGTGCTCGCCCGGTGGCAGGAGTTCGTCGGCACCGGGGAGTTCTTCCGCACCCTGGAGGCGCGGATCGGCCGGCTGCGGGACCGGGTGGTGGCGGCGGTGACCGGCCGACCGGCGCCCGCGGCCGAGCTGCGCACCGCCATCGAGTCCCAGCTCGTCACGCTGCTGCGCGGGGTCGCCGCCGAGGCGGCCGAGAACGCGTACACCGGGTGGCGGGCGCATCCGGCCGGCGCGGCGCTGCTCGACCCGGCGCTCGCGCACCCTGCCGAGGACTTCCCCGAGCGCGCCGAGCGGCTGGTCCGCGACTGGCAGCGCGGGGTGCTGGAGCTGGTCCGGGCCGAGGGCGGCGACCGCCGGTTCGTGGCCCGGACGGCCGCGTACGCGGTGAACGCCACCGGGCTGGCCGTGATGATCGCCGTGTTCGCCTCGACCGCGTTCATCCCGACGGGGCTGGAGGTGGCCACCGGGGCCGGCACCACGGTCGCCGCGCAGGCGGTGCTCCAGGCGATCTTCGGCGACCAGGCCGTGCGTACGCTGGCCAGTAAGGCCCGGGGTGACCTGCTGGAGCGGGTCCGGGACCTGCTGCACGCCGACGCCGCCCGCTTCCTCGCCCGGACGGACGAGGCCCGCCCGGCGGCGGGCACCGGCGAGACGCTGCGAGCGACGGCCGAGCGGGTCGAGGCGGCCCGGCAGCACAGCGGCCTGACCGGGTCGGACGCGGCGCCCCTGCCGCTGCCGAAGGAGGACGGGAGCTCATGACCGGCATCGTCGGCCGGATGCGCGAGGCGTTCCGGGGCGACCAGCGGGTCGACGCGGACGCGCTCGCCGCCCGCCTGGACGCGGTCCGCCGGTTCCTCGACGCGGCGGACGGCCAACTGCCGGACACCCGGTTGGTGCCGGCGCACACCCTGGTCGAGCGGGCCGGCACCCGGCTCGCGCTGTCCCGGGACCACACCGTCGTGGCCCTCGCCGGGTCCACCGGCAGCGGCAAGTCGAGCCTGTTCAACGCGCTCGCCCGGCTGGACCTGTCCCCGGTCGGGGTGCGTCGCCCCACCACCGGCGTGGCGCACGCCTGCGTCTGGGGCCCGCTCGACGGGGCCAACCAGCTGCTCGACTGGATCGGCGTGCTGCCCCGGCACCGGTTCGTCCGGGAGAGCGTGCTCGACGGCGACGACGAGCGCGACCTGCACGGGCTGGTCCTGCTCGACCTGCCCGACTTCGACTCGGTGCAGTGGTCGCACCGGCTGGAGGTGGACCGGCTGCTCGGCCTGGTCGACCTGGTGGTCTGGGTGGTCGACCCGCAGAAGTACGCCGACCGGGTGATCCACACCAGCTACCTGCGCGAGTTCCACCGGCACCGGGACGTGACGCTGGTCGTGCTCAACCAGGCCGACCGGCTGCCCCCCGCCGAGCTGCCCCGGGTCCTGGCCGACCTGCGCCGGCTGCTCGACGCCGACGGGCTGGAGGGCGTGCCGCTGCTGGCCACCGCCGCCGTCGACCCGTCCGGGATCGTCGAGCTGCGGGGGGCGCTGGAGCGTACGGTCGCCGAGCGGCAGGCCGCGCTGCGCCGCCTCGCGGGCGACGTTGCCGACGTCGTCGCCGGCCTGGACGAGCTGGTCGCCGCCGAGGCGCCCGCCGCCGGGTCGGCCGCCGACACGGTTGCCGGCCTGGACCGGGCGCTGGCCGGGGCGTCCGGCGTGCCGGCGGTGGCGGACGCGGTCGAGGCGGCCTACCGGCACCGGGCCGCCGGGGCGACCGGCTGGCCGCTGGTGCGGGGCTGGCGGCGGCTACGCCCCGACCCGCTGCGCCGGCTGCACCTGCCCGGCCCGACCGCCGACGCCGAGCCGGGCGACCCGGCGGAGAGCCTGGTGGCCGCGACCTCCGTACCCGATCCGACCGCCGCGCAGCGCTCGGCGCTCGGGCTGGCCGTCCGGGCGGTGGCCGACCGGGCCGGCGCGGGTCTGCCCGCTCCGTGGGCGGGCGCGGTGAGCGCCGCCGCCCGCTCCCGGCTCGGCGACCTGCCGGACGCGCTGGACCGGGCCGTGGCCGGCACCGACCTGGGAATGGACCGCCGGCCCGCCTGGTGGCGCATCGTCGGCGGGTTGCAGTGGCTGGTCACCGTCGCGGCCGTGGCCGGCCTCGGCTGGCTGGCGTTCGGCTACGCGCTGCGCGCGCTCGGCCTGCCGCCCCTGGAGCCCCCGCGCGTCGGCGTGGTCCCGCTGCCGACCGTGCTGCTGCTCGGCGGCCTGCTCGCCGGGTTGCTCCTGGCGGCGCTGACCCGGCCCGTGGTGCGGTGGGCGGCCCGCCGGGCCCGAAGCCGGGCCGAGCGGCGGCTCGTCGCCGCGGTGGGCGCGGTCGGCCGGGAGTACGTGGTGACGCCGGCCGACGCCGTGCTGGCCCGCTACGGGCGGGCGCGGCAGGCGCTGCGCGACGCCGCGGGGGTGTAAGGGGCCCCGGCCGACGTTTCCGGTAGCGAGGGGGCCTTCTCACCGCCACCCGACCCAGGTGTGTGGCGCGGCGCGTTCGCCTTCGCTGCCTGGACCCCTCCGGCGGCGTAGGGTCGATGCATGGCCACGCCTCAGACCCCCTACGACGCGGTGCTGCACGCCGCACGCGACGTGACCAGGCTCGACACCGCCCTCGACGCCGAGATGCTCGGCGCGGCGCTGCTCGGCAGCGTCTACGCCGTCGCGGAGACCGACCGCGACGCCGCCGTCCGTGAGTTCGTCGCCGGCTTCCTGGCCGCCACCTCCCGCCGCCGCACCGCCGCGGCCCGGACCATCCGCTCGGTCTTCGCGGCCCTCGTGCCGGACGCGGAGGGGGCCGCCCGGGTACGCCCCGGCACGCTGGCCCCGGCCTGGTCGGAGCAGCTCGGCCGGGTGCACCTCACGGGCACCTGGTCGTACGGCGACGTGTACGGCGACCAGACCTCCTACCTGGCCACCTTCGCCTACGACGACGCGGCCGGCGGCCCGGAGCACGCGCTGGTGGCCCTGGTGGACCACAACATCGGCATCACCAAGGACGTCTTCGTCGGCGGGCCGGCCGAGCGGATCGTCGGGCAGGTACGCGAGCTGGTCGCGACCGACGAGCTGACCTGGTTCCGGGAGGAGGACCCGGCGCGGATGCGCGGCGAGGTCGGCCGGCACCTGGCGATCACCGACGGCCTGGGCGAGCTGCCCGCCGAGGGGTCGCTCGCCACGGACCGGGCCCTGGCCGGCGCCCGGCTGGCGCTGCTGCCCCTGCCCGCCCCCGGCACCGTCCGGGACGCCCGGCCCCTGTCCGGGGACGAACGGACGGAGCTGGTCCGCGCCTTCCTCGCCTCGCCCGAGGCGGCCCGGTTCGCCCTGGACCCGTCCGACGACGCCGGGCTGGCCTCGCTGCACTTCTGCCTCAGCCTGCTGCTGGACCACGCGGCGAGCTTCCCGGACGCCGACCCGCTGCGCTGGAGCCCCACCGTGGCGGAGCTGTTCCTGCTGGACTGGGTCCACCGGCGGGCGGTGCTGGACATGGACGACGCCGCCATGCTCCCCCGGGTGCTGCGCGGCTGGGCGGCGTACGCGGCCCGCCGCAAGGGGCTGCCCGCGGCGGCGTCGGCCCGGACCGACACGGCGATCGAGGAGATGGTCCCGGAGTTTGCCCGGCTCTACTCGACCGGCGAGCGGCGCAGCCCGGCCACGGCGGCGGTCGCCCAGCTCATGGCCGACGGGGTGGACCCGGACGACCCGGCCGCCCTGGACGCCTGGATCGAGGCGAACCGCCACCGACTCGCCGACGAGGGCGCCTGACCGTCGAGCCCTGGCGGCTCGTCAAGCGCGGGTGCGGGCCGCCGGGGTGTTGGGCCAGGACTCGGTGACACTGCACTTCCGCCGCCGCGAGGCGGGCGGCCCCTTCGACCGGTACGTGGAGCACTTCGAGGCGCTCTGGGCGGACGCCCGGATGCCGAGCGGGGCTGACAGCTACAACGGCGGATCAGGTGAGGGCGGGGTAGACCAGGCCGGCGACCAGGCCGCCCACGATCCCGCCGACGACCACCTGTGGCACCGTGTGGTCGCGCAGCCGTACCCGGGACCAGCCCGCCAGCGCCGGCAGCGGGGCGACGACCAGCAGCGGCGCGCCGAACGTGAGCACCAGGACCACCACCGCCCCGGTGGCCACCGCCGTGTGGATGGACATCTTCCACCAGTGGCTGACCGTCACCGCCACCACCAGCCCGATCATCCCGGCGGCGACCAGCGCCTGCAGCGGCCGGGGCGCGCCGAGCGCGGCGAGCAGGACCCAGCCGGCCGCCACCGAGGCCAGCCCGAACAGCAGCGGACGCCAGCGCTGCTCGCGTACGCCCACGTGATGGTCGGTGAGCCGGCCGCGCCGCACGCCGCCGACGATGTACGCGAACGGGATGCCGCTGGCGAAGACGGTGACGAGCAGCCCCCAGGCCAGCCCGTGCGCGGTGCCCCGGCTGCCGTGCCAGCCGACCAGCACCGCCAGCACGGCCACCAGCACGGCTGGCGCGGTCAGCTCGGTGACCAGCCGGGCGGCCCGCAGACCGGACCCGGGTGGCGCGACGACGGCTCCTCGTCGACCCCCGGTCGGCGTCTCGCTCACCGACACAGCCTATGCACCGGCGCAGATCTTGGACGGTTTCGGCTCTGGAAAGGCCGAAACCGTCCAAGATCTCTGCCAGAGACCCGTCCGGCCTGGTCAGTCCCGGAGCATGGGCAGGCCGACGCCGAGCGGCGACCGGAGCGGCAGCGGCAGCGGCAGCGGCAGCGGCAGCGGCAACGGGAGTTGGAGACACGGGCTCCTCGTCGGGTCGGCCGTGGGCGACGGGTCTGGTGTCGGCCGGTCGGTGGGCGACGGCGGCGGGGACGGGGGCGGAGTCGGGCGCGGCGGGCGGGTCGGCGGCGGCTCCGCCGGCCGGGTGGTGTGGGGCGGAGTGGGACGTGCGGCGTCCGGAAGGGGGCGCTCGGGAGGGGCCGGCTCGCGGGCCGGCGGGGGGTGCGGGCCGGCCGGGACGGTGGTGACCCGCCACCCGGCGGGTGCGGCGGCCGGCGCGGGCTGGCCGGTCGCCGGCAACGGAACGACCACCGGGCCCACCGAGGGCGTCGGGATGAACGGGGTACCGCTGTCCGGCAAAGCGCTGCTGCCGACGGTGGCCGACCCGGCGCTGATCGCGGCGAGGATCGGCATGGAGGCGGTCCCGGCGAGCAGGGCGACCGTGAGGAGGTACCCCCGGCCCGGGCCGGGGCCGGCGGCCCGGTGCGCGCCGACGATCCGGCGGTAGCCGCCGGCGGCCCGGTGCCGGCCGATGAACGGAACGGCAGGACCCTCACCTGGCTCGGACACGCGCCCTCCTCCTCGTTCGGCCGCCGGCCGAGCACCGACAGCCGCCGCCACCGCCGCCACCGGCCGCCACCGCCGCCACCGCCGCCACCGGCCGCCACCGCCGACAGCGCCGACAGCGCCGACAGCCCAGGAAGCCGAGCGCTGACAGCCGCCGCCACCGCCGACAGCCGAGCACTGGCAGTCGACAGCCGGCGGGCGGCCGCTGACCGCTCGGCACCGCAGCCTGACAAAGTCAGCCTTAAACGGACATAAGCAACTAAACCGCTCGCCGGACCAGAAACAGCTTGGCCTAGTCACGCTCAGTTCACCAGGTGCCACAGCGTGTCGACACACATTTTGTCCGCCACCCCTGGAGGTCGAGTGTCGGGATATGACAAACACCTCCGAACTGCCGCCAAGCTGACAGCGGCCGGTGAGCAGGCCGGGCGTACTGTGGGCCGACTCACCTCCTCTGCGAATATGGACCACGACGGCAACGCAGCCGCGACCTCCGCGCACCCCCGGCGGCAGGCACGGCTGAGCGCCGGCGCTCCCGAACCGGGTTCCCCCGAGCCCGGCTCACGCCGCGCGGCAACCCCGACCGGGGCTAGGCGCGGCTGCCAGGAACCGCCCGGCACCCGGCCGGGCGGGCCCACCACTTGCGCGGACGGGTCACCCCCGGCGCCGACGCATAAACGACAGGGAGAGACGGATGGCAAAGGGCGACCCCGGGGTCACCACCCGCGGCCGGCGGGCTGCACCCCGCTCCAAGCCAAAGGCCACCGCGGGCACCGGTGACCCGGAGCTCGTACAGCTGCTCACACCCGAGGGCGAGCGCATCGAGAGCGCGTTCGGCCCCGACGGGACGGAGTACCGCGTCGACTTCACCGACGACGAGTACCGCGGGCTGTACCGCGACCTCGTGCTGGTCCGCAAGCTCGACGCCGAGGCCACCGCGTTGCAGCGGCAGGGCGAGCTCGGCCTGTGGGCCAGCCTGCTGGGCCAGGAGGCCGCGCAGGTCGGTTCCGGCCGTGCGCTGCGCCCGCAGGACATGGCCTTCCCGACCTACCGGGAGCACGGCGTCCTCTACTGCCGGGGCATCGACCCGATCATGCCGCTCGGCCTGTTCCGCGGCGTCGACCAGGGCGGCTGGGACCCGAACGAGTTCAAGTTCAACATGTACACGATCGTGATCGGGGCGCAGACCCTGCACGCGACCGGGTACGCCATGGGCGTCGCGATGGACGGCAAGACCGGCGGCGACGAGGGCGAAGCGGTGATCGCGTACTTCGGCGACGGCGCCACCAGCCAGGGCGACGTGAACGAGTCCTTCGTCTGGGCCAGCGTCTTCAACGCTCCCCTGGTGTTCTTCTGCCAGAACAACCAGTACGCCATCTCGGAGCCGCTGGAGCGGCAGACCCGCGTCCCGCTCTACCGACGGGCCGGCGGTTTCGGCTTCCCCGGCGTACGGGTGGACGGCAACGACGTGCTCGCCTCGTACGCGGTGACCCGGCACGCGCTGGACAACGCGCGGCACGGCCAGGGCCCGAGCCTGATCGAGGCGTACACGTACCGGATGGGCGCCCACACCACCTCGGACGACCCGACCCGCTACCGGATCGCCAGTGAGGTCGAGTCCTGGCAGGCCAAGGACCCGATCGCCCGGATGAGGGCGTTCCTGACCAAGCAGCAGATCGTCGACGAGTCGTTCTTCGCCGAGGTCGACGAGCAGGCCCGCACCGAGTCGGTGGAGCTGCGCGAGCGGGTGCTGGCCATGCCCGACCCCGAGCCGCTGACGATGTTCGACCACGTCTACCCCAACGGCTCGCCCGAGCTCGACCAGCAGCGCGAGCAGTTCGCCGCCTACCTGGCTTCGTTCGAGGGGAGCGCCCACTGATGGCCACGGAGACGCTCACCCTCGGCAAGGCTCTCAACACCGGCCTGCGCCGGGCCCTGGAGAACGACCCGAAGGTCGTCATCATGGGCGAGGACGTCGGCAAGCTCGGCGGCGTCTTCCGGATCACCGACGGGCTCCAGAAGGACTTCGGCGACCGGCGGGTGATCGACACACCGTTGGCCGAGTCCGGCATCATCGGCACCGCGGTCGGCCTGGCCATCCGCGGCTTCCGACCGGTCTGCGAGATCCAGTTCGACGGCTTCGTGTACCCCGCGTACAACCAGATCGTGTCGCAGGTGGCGAAGATGCACTACCGCTCGCGGGGCATGCTCGACATCCCGATGGTCATCCGCATCCCGTACGGCGGCGGCATCGGCGCGGTGGAGCACCACTCCGAGTCGCCCGAGGCGTACTTCGCGCACACGGCCGGCCTGAAGGTGGTGAGCTGCGGCAACCCGCAGGACGCGTACTGGATGATCCAGCAGGCGATCGCCTCGGACGACCCGATCGTCTTCCTGGAGCCGAAGCGGCGCTACTGGGAGAAGGGGCCGGTCGAGCTGGACGGCCCGCTGTCCGAGGCGTACCCGCTGCACGCGGCCCGCGTCGTGCGGCCCGGCACCGACGCCACCCTGCTGGCGTACGGGCCGATGGTGCGGACCTGCCTGGACGCGGCGACCGCCGCGGCCGAGGACGGCCGGGAGCTGGAGGTCGTCGACCTGCGCACGCTCTCCCCGCTGGACCTGACGGCCGTGTACGAGTCGGTGCGGCGCACCGGCCGCTGCGTGGTCGTCCACGAGGCCCCCAGCAACCTCGGCCTCGGCGCGGAGATCGCGGCCCGGATCACCGAGGAGTGCTTCTACTCCCTGGAGTCTCCCGTGCTGCGGGTGACCGGCTTCGACATTCCCTACCCGGCCTCCCGGGTGGAGGAGGAGTATCTGCCCGACCTCGACCGGGTGCTCGACGGCGTCGACCGCACCTTCGGCTGGTGAGCGCAATGTCGCGGATCAAGGAGTTCAACCTCCCCGACCTGGGCGAGGGCCTGACCGAGGGCGAGATCCTCGCCTGGCTGGTGAAGGTGGGCGACGTCATCGAGCTGAACCAGCCCATCGTCGAGGTGGAGACGGCGAAGGCCGCCGTCGAGATCCCGGCGAAGTGGGCCGGCCAGGTGCACGCGATCTTCCACCCGCAGGGAAGCACGGTCGAGGTCGGCACCCCGATCATCGCGATCGACACCGACCCCGGCGCCGGGCCGATCGAGGCGTCGACCACCGCCGCCCCGGCCGCCGCGCTGCCCACCCCGTCGGCGGCCTCGCTGGCCGCGGTCGAGGTGGCTCCGAGCGAGGGCATGGTCGAGCCGGGTCTGATCGGTGGCGCCGCCCCGGGCGGGCGGACCGCCGTGCTGGTCGGCTACGGCCCGCGTACCACCGCGGCGAAGCGGCGGCCCCGCAAGGGCAGCGTCCCGACCCAGGCCACGGCGGCGCCGGCGCCGGCAGCGGAGGCTCCGGTCGCTCCCGCGTCGCCGGCGCCGCCCGCCCCGGCGATGAACGGCGGCGGCCGAACCGGCGGGCTGGTGCTGGCCAAGCCGCCGGTGCGCAAGCTCGCGAAGGACCTCGGCGTCGACCTGGCCGCGCTGACCGGCTCGGGCCCGCAGGGCTCGATCACCCGGGAGGACGTCCAGCGGGCGGCGAGCGCCGCCACGACGGCGGCGGAGCCGCTGACGGCCGCGGCCCCGACCACCGCCGCGGCGAGCTTCGGCGCGGACCGCGAGCGGCGCATCCCGGTCAAGGGGGTACGCAAGCTCACGGCCGAGAACATGTCCCGCTCGGCGTTCACCGCCCCGCACGTGACGGAGTTCCTGACGGTCGACGTGACCCGGGCGATGAAGGCCCTGGACCGGCTCCGCGGCCGGCGCGAGTGGCGCGACGTCCGGATCTCGCCGCTGCTGCTGGTCGCCAAGGCGGTGCTGCTGGCGGTCAGGCGCCACCCGATGGTCAACTCGACCTGGGCCGGCGACGAGATCGTCGTGAAGGAGTACGTCAACCTGGGCATCGCGGCGGCCACCGAGCGTGGTCTGATCGTGCCGAACATCAAGGACGCCGGCCGGCTCTCGCTGCGCGAGCTGGCGGACGCGATGACCGACCTGGTGCAGACGGCGAAGGCCGGCCGCACCTCGCCGGCCGACATGTCCGGCGGCACCCTGACGATCACCAACGTCGGGGTGTTCGGGGTGGACACGGGCACGCCGATCCTGCCTCCGGGCGAGTCGGCGATCCTGGCCTTCGGTGCGGTACGCGAGCAGCCCTGGGTACACAAGGGCAAGGTCCGCCCGCGCCAGGTCACCACGCTGGGCCTCTCCTTCGACCACCGGATCATCGACGGTGAGCTGGGCTCGAAGTTCCTGCGCGACATCGGGGACTTCCTGACCGACCCGGAGGCGGCACTGCTGGCCTGGACCTGACGGTCTCTGCCACCAGCCACCGGCCGGTGTGCCACGGGTGAACACCCGGCACACCGGCCGTGTCCATTTGGCGAATAAAAATTCGGCTTGCAGCCTCCACGGCCTACGATCCTTAGGCAGGTGTCTCAGCTCACCTAATAATCGATGGAAGTCCGCGGCGCCATGCGCTTCAATAGAGACATCCGGGGCCGACAACCGAATAGCCAGGAGGAGAGACCCAGATGAGCATGATCGAGCGAATCCGCAACCGCCGCGACGCCAACCGCCGCGCCCGTGCCATCGAGCACGCGCTGCGTTCCGCCAACTCGCCCGCGGTCCGCGAGGAGCTTCTCGCCATCGCCCAGCGTCACATGAGCTGACCCACACAAACTTTCCTCACCTCCTCCAGTCCGATGACCCGCCCGGTGGACCCCGGGCGGGTCATCGGCGTTTCGGACTGGTTGACACCGGGATTCCGCACCACGACAGCGCCCGGTACGGTGGGGACTCGGTCGTCAACCGCCCATCCGGACCGTCGCGCTCGATAGAAGCTGTTCGACACCGTTCGGCCACGCGGAGTGACGACCGGTGCTCCCCGGATGCCACGGGAGGCCACCGGATACGGTGCGGGGAGCCCGCACGGCCGGTACCGCCGGCTTCGCCGACGCACCCGGTCGGCATCGGCGGCCGACATGTCATGGAGGAGGCGCACCGATGACGTCCGAGGGCCCGCACCACCCCGGCCAGCAGCCGGACGAGGTGTCGCCGGGCACCGGCGCACCGGCGCCGTACGGCGTCGCCAACCCGGATCTGGGCTGGGCGCCCCCGCCGCCCGCCGCCCGGCCGAGCCCGCCCGCGCCAGCCTGGGCGGCACAGCAGAATCAGCCGCCGACGGCGGCCTGGGGCGCCGCCCCGCCGCAGAACGACCAGCCGCCGACCCAGGCCTGGGGCGCCGCCCAGACGCCGGGCCCACAGCCCGGTGAGCCCGGGGCCTGGGGGCCGCAGCCGACCGCCGCGGCACAACCCGCCTGGGCACAGTCCGACCAGCCGGCGTGGGCGCCGGGCGAGCAGGGCGGCCCCGCCTGGGGCACCGCCCAGCCCGCGGCGAACGGTGCCGCCCAGCCGGCCTGGGGCGCCGCCCAGCCCGAACAGCCGGCGCCGGCCTGGACCGGAGTGGCCGAGCAGCCTCCGCCCGCGTGGGGCCAGGCCGAGCCCGCCGTCCGCGGCGCAGCCCGCGTCCCCGCCCCGGCCAGCTTGCCCCAGGATGCCTGGAACAACCAGGACGACCCCGCCCGCTCCGGCGGCTGGCCTGCGGGGCAGGGCGGCGGCCAGCCCACGACGAGCGCCTGGCCCGCCGCGGACGAGCCGGGCCCGACCGGCGCGTGGGGCGGCGCCCCCGTGCCGCCGCCGCAGGACACCCGCCCGGATAAGCCCGACTGGGCGTCGGCGGAGCCGACCTCCGTGCCGCCGGCCCGGACCACCGCGACCGCCGGCGTGGACGGGCCACCGGCCTGGGGCGCCCCGGGAAGCCAGCAGCCGTGGTCCGCGGAACGGCCCGCCGTGCCGGACGTCGAGCCCTGGGCGCCGGGTGAGGCGTGGGGGCGCACCGAGGCCGAACCCGCCGCGCCGCAGCAGGCCGGCGGCTGGGAGCCCGGGCAGCCGGAGGACCGGCCGTTGTACCAGCCGGCCCCGGCACCCGGCATCTCGCCGGCCAACGCCGTGCCGCTGCCGCCGCAGGAGCAGCGCGTACCGGGCGCCAGCCTGGCCGGCGCCCCGCCGGCCGACTACCTGCCGCCGGCCCAGTTCACCCCGTCCGGCGAGCCGCCGGCGCGCTCGGAGCAGCCGGGCCCGGAGTCGACCGGCGTCGACGCCGGGTGGGGCCGGACGGAGGAACCCCAGCCGCCCGCCGGTCCGGTCGTGCCCACTCCGCGGGTCTCGGCGGAGTCCGGCGCGGCCGCCCGGGCCGCCGTACCCGTATCGGGCGGTGAGGTGCCCGCCGGCGGCGCCGGGAGCGTCTCGGCGAGCGCCTCCGTGCCGATGGCCAGCCGGGTGATGCCCCCGGCCGACCAGCCCGTCCACCCGGGCGGCACGCCCACGCCCCAGCCCCGGGTGTACGGCCGCCCCGCCCGCCCGGAATCGGTCGACGAGCCGGCGCAGGTGGAGGAGCACGGGTTCCACGCGGACCACAACCCGCCCCCGCCGCGGTACGAAGACCCGGCCGCGCCGGGCCGCTACGACGACGCCGGCACGCCCGGGCGGTACGACGACCCGGGCGCGGGACGTTTCGACGACCCGGGCAGCCAGGGGCGGTTCGACGACCGTGGACCGCAGCGGTTCGACGAGCCGCAGCAGCACGGCTTCGGGGAGCAGCAGGGCTTCGGGGAGCAGCACGGCTTCGGTGACGGGCCGGGGCAGCAGCACGGCTTCGGTGACGGGCCGGGGGTGGCCCCGCCCGCCTTCCCGCCCGGCGTGCCGTCGTTCGCGGACCCGGTGCCCAGCAACCGGCCGATGAACGGAACCCGCCCGCACGGCGGTTCCGAGCATCCGGGTGAGCACTTCGGTGGCCCCGGTCCGTCGGCCGGCGGCGGAACGGCCGTGCACGGCGCGGTGCCCGCCCCGGGCCCGAACCCGTTCGGTGAGCCGGACCACGGCGGGTACCCGCCCGGCGGGCCGCACCACTCCGGCCCGCCCCAGGCGGCCCCGGCCTGGGGCGCGGAGCCGGAGCAGAACCGGTTCGACGCGTTCAAGCCGGAGGCCGGCGAGCCGAAGACCGAGGCGCCGACGCCGAAGGTCCGCAACGGCCGGGTGCTGGCGGTGGTGCTGCTGGCTGCCGTACTGATCCTCGCCGTGCCGCTGGGCCTGCTGTTCCTGCTCGGCAAGGTCGGCGGTGACGAGAAGCCGGCCGGCTTCAACCCGGCCGTCGGCTCGTGCGTCAAGCGTTCGGGCGACACCGCGGCGGCGGCGACCTGCGGCGAGGCGGGCTCGTTCACGGTGGTCTCCCGGGTCGCCAACAAGGACAAGTGCGCCGACCCCGGCCAGCCGTACGTCGTCCTTCCCGGCAGCGGGGCGGACCGGGTGCTCTGCCTCAAGCCGGCGGGCAAGTAACGCGACGCGTGAGGGCGGGGCCACGGATCACCGTGGCCCCGCCCCCGTCGTACGGGTCTGGTGATCCAAGCCGCGGCCGGCATCGACAATTGGCCAGCGCGCCCGCGTCCAGGCCAGCCCGGCCAACGTCTACCGCTCGGTAGTCTGCGGGCGCACGCTCGGCGGTGTCGTCAAATGCCACGCCCGCATCAGAGGCAGCAACTACGTGCTGGCCCTCGCACGCGGTACGGTCGGCAGCCATCGGCATTGGCATAGCCACCTGGCACCATGGTCGGCGTGAGTCAGACAACTGATCCCGAAAAGAATAAAGTTGCCGCTGTTCTGACCACGCCGGAGGAGTGGCGTGTCTTTCTGAAGCGATACGGCGAGCTGTACGTGAAGGTCCGGGCCGACGGTGAAGAGTTGGTCGACCTGCTGGACGACGATCAGTTGGAGGCTCTGGATCGAGGGGAGCGGGTTGAGCCGTGGTTGGGTGAAGCCCCTGCTCGGGAGAAAGCTCTGGTGGCATCCGAGGAGCGGCTCGGAGTGCGGTTCCCACCGAGCCTGCGGGGATTCTTCCTGGCGAGCGACGGGTGGACGCGCCTGGATGCCTGGGTGGACGGTGTCCATCCGTGCGGCCGCGTCGTGTGGATGCGGGACAGCGAGGCCGGCAGGCGCGTGACCGAGATCTACGACTCGACACCCGGCAACGAGGACATTGTTCAGTTGTTTCGCCGGTCTATCGAAATCGCCCGGGGAGAGGATTTCTGGCTGCTCGATCCGACCGACGTCGGGCCGGACGGCGAGTGGGCCGCCTACGAGTTCGCACCGAAGTACGGCGACACGACGGAGTACCCCAGCTTCTCCGCGCTGGTCCACTCCGGGTACGAGAGCATGTCCGGGAACGAGAGCACGGAGGAAGATGAGGACGAAGAGGACATGGACTGAGTTGGTTCGTGAGCCTTCACGCCCACATCAGGAGTGATGCGAGGGCGACGGCCGCTTCAGTAGGACTGAGCGGTTTTGTCGTAGACGGGCAAGGACTGTTTGCCCTCCGGGCAGGGATCTTCGACAGAGATGGCCGGAGGACCGTACGGAGCTTGCGGCCGTGGGTGGTTGCGCTGGTCGCCATCTCCGCCGTGAGTTCCACACACCGCCGCCCGCACGCCCGCGGCGGGCCGGGCGTACGCCCAGCCGTCGCCCGCAACACGCCCCAACCGCCGCCCGTAGCGTGCCTAGCCCCGCCCACGTCCCGCCCACGACGAAGCGCCCGCCTCACGGTTGAGACGGGCGCTTCGAGGTGTCGGCAGCGGTCAGCGCCGCTCGGCGACCTGGGCGACGAACGTCCGCCAGGACTCGCGGGGGAAGGCCAGCACTGGCCCCGCGCCGTTGTCCTTCGTATCGCGGACGTAGACCGCAGCCGCGAGGTTGTCGGCGACCTCCACACAGGCCCCCTGGTTGCTGCCGCTGCGAGTGCTCTTGTGCCAACGTGCGCCGGTCAGGTCCATGACTTCGCCAACTCCAATATCAGGTCGGTGGACTGTTGCAGAGTCAGCGCTTCGGCGAGAGTGGCTTCCCACTGCTCCCGCAGCGCTGACACCGCCGCGACCCGTTCGACAATCTGGCCCTGAAGCCGGTTGTCCAGGTAACCGATGTCGGTCAGGTCCGGCAGGGTCGCAATCACGAACGGCCCGTCAAGTCCAGCGTACGCGCCGACTTCTTGCGGAACGACGTGGATTCTCACGCGCCGGCTGCTCTGGTTGAGGTGCACCAGGTGGAAAAGCTGCTCCCGCATGACTGCCGCGCCGCCGACGGGGCGACGCAGGGCGGTTTCGTCCACTATCACCACGAGCTGCAGCGGGTCGTCGCCCGAGAGGATCTTCTGTCGCGTCAGCCGCGCCGCAACCCGCGTTTCAACCTCGGCGACACTGAGTCGCCCGTCGCTGCCGAACACGGCGCGGGCATACGCCTCGGTCTGAAGCAAGCCGGGTATCCACGCGACTTCATACCAGCGCAGCGCCCGCGCTTGCTGCTCATAGGTGATCCACTCGCGCAACCATGGCGGGTCGGCGTCGAGGTCAGACAGGCGGTCGAGGAGTCGAGTGAACATCCCGCCTGTCTGAAGGGCCCGGTCGATGGCCGCGACGTAGTCCGCGGTAGGCGGGCGGGTGCCTGTCTCAACGGCGCTGACGTGCGTGCCTGAGTAGTTGATGAGCCTCCCGAATTCATCTTGACTCAGCCCCCGCGAGGTTCGGGCGTGGCGTAGCTCGTCTAGCAGGATCTCCGCGGCCGTCATGCCCACTTCCCCAAGCCTCCCTCAGTTTGGGTCGGCGTGGCCCTCACAGCCCCTCACCAGGGCAAAGACGGGCCGCCAACGACTCTCCACCATGGTCGGACACCTTCCGCCATCAAGCAATCACGGTAGAGGGTGGAACCAGGACGGCGCGGCCGGTGGAGGACCCGAAACCCGGCGGTCGCGTTCGTCGAGGGGCCGCCCTCAGGTACCGGCAAACCGCGGGGCGGCCCCTCTTCCAGACTCGACGGAGGGGGTCCCATGTCACACCGAGGAGGGCGCCACAGGTCCCGGCGGGGCCGGCACTGCGCGTGTGTGCCGTGCCGGGAGCGCCGGGCGGCGAAGCCGAAAGCCGAGCACGCGTCGATGCGCCCCGCGCCGCCGCGGAACGACATCGCGACGCAAGTCCTGTGGGGCCTGGCCGGCGAGCTGCGCACGCTGGGACAGGAGCGGCGCGGCAACGGCGGACGGTGGGCGTCATGAGCCGTACCGCCCGCCCTCACCTACCCGTCCGCCCGATCTGGCTGTGCCGCGTCTGCGGGCACACCTGGCCGTGTGGCGCCGCGCGGCTGTCGCTGTTGGCCGAGTACCGCGAGGACCGCACGGCCTGTTGATTTACCTCGCGACACTGAGGGAAGAGGCAACCGCGCAACTGTCCGAGCTGACCCCGGCGGACCCGCCCGGCGACCTGACGGACCGCTTCCTTACCTGGGCCCGCGCTCGCGCGTAGGGCCTCTTCGACGCCCGTCCCCGGCCACGTCTCCCACCTGCGCGGGAGACGTCCCGGGGCGGGCCCTTTTATGCGCCGTACACGGGGCTACGTGCGCCGCCCCACGCTTGTCGGCGCCCCCGACTACGTTGTCCCATATGCCCTCCGCCGTCACCGTTGCTTCCTCTGTGCGCCGACGGACCGTCACCCCGCCCTTTGCTGGCGTGGACGATCACCCGGCCATCGGCTCGGCCGCAACGATCGTCGTCGGCGACGACGCCTACCCGGCTGTCGTGATCCGAGCCGGCCTCACGGCCGTAACCGTTCGCCGCGTCGAGCACGGCGAGCCGCGCCGCAACCGCGACCACACCGCGCTAGTTGCGACCGGCGACCTGTCGCGCCCCGTCGGCCCTCCAGAGGTCTACCGC
Source organism: Micromonospora olivasterospora (assembly GCF_007830265.1). Taxonomy (NCBI): domain Bacteria; kingdom Bacillati; phylum Actinomycetota; class Actinomycetes; order Micromonosporales; family Micromonosporaceae; genus Micromonospora; species Micromonospora olivasterospora. The sequence goes on along the minus strand of NZ_VLKE01000001.1, from coordinate 2,758,002 downwards.
CTGCAAGACGGCCGGTATCGGACGGCGTCCGCCGTGCTGACCTTCGGCGAGGCGGTGTCGCGTACGCCTCTCCCGCAGCCCCGTCGGGCCGGCTGGGGGCCGATGGTGCGGCACGATGGGGTTATGTCTCCTCGCGTGCGTGCGCCCGAGCTTCGCGGCCGGGCTTGGCTGAACACCGGCGGTAAGGCCCTGACGATCGAGTCGCTAAAAGGTCGTTGCACGATCCTAGATTTCTGGACCTTTTGCTGCATCAACTGCCTGCACGTGCTCGACGAGCTGCGCCCGCTCGAGGAGAAGTACGCCGACGTGCTGGTCGTGATCGGCGTCCACTCGCCGAAGTTCGAGCACGAGAAGGACCCCGACGCCCTCGCCGCCGCCGTCGAGCGGTACGGCGTGCACCACCCCGTACTCGACGACCCCGAGCTGGACATGTGGCAGCAGTACGCGGCCCGGGCCTGGCCGACGCTGGCCGTGATCGACCCCGAGGGTTACGTCGTGGCCACCATGGCGGGCGAGGGGCACGCCGAGGGGCTGGCCCGGCTGATCGACGAACTGATCGCCACCCACGAGGCGAAGGGCACCCTGCACCGGGGCGACGGCCCGTACGTGCCGCCCGCCGAGCCGGAGACCACGCTGCGCTTCCCCGGCAAGGCCGTCGTGCTCCGCGACGGCAACCTGCTGGTGTCCGACTCGGCCCGGCACTCGCTGGTCGAGCTGGCTCCCGACGGCGAGACGGTGCTGCGCCGGATCGGCTCGGGCAGCCGGGGTCGCGCCGACGGCCCGGCCGGCACGGCCGGCTTCTCGGAGCCGCAGGGGGTGTGCCTGCTCCCGGAGCACGTGGCGGAGATCGCCGGGTACGACCTGGTGGTGGCGGACACCGTCAACCACCTGCTGCGGGGCGTACGGCGGGGATCCGGCGAGGTGGTCACCGTGGCCGGCACCGGTCGGCAGTGGCGGTCCACCGTCGACGACCACGCCCACGACGCCCTCTCGGTCGACCTCTCCTCCCCGTGGGACCTGGCCTGGTACGACGACCGGGTGGTCGTCGCGATGGCCGGCATCCACCAGCTCTGGTGGTTCGACCCGATCAAGCGCACCGCCGGCATGTACGCCGGCACCACGGTCGAGGCACTGCGCGACGGCCCGCTGGCCGAGGCGTGGATGGCCCAGCCGTCCGGCCTGTCCGTCTCGGCGGACGGCAGCCGGCTCTGGGTCGCCGACAGCGAGACCAGCGCGATCCGGTACGTCGAGAACGGCGTCATGGGCACGGCCGTCGGGCAGGGGCTGTTCGACTTCGGCCACGTCGACGGCCCGGCCGGCACGGCGCTGCTGCAGCATCCGCTGGGCGTCTGCGCGCTGCCGGACGGCTCGGTGCTGATCGCCGACACGTACAACGGCGCCGTCCGCCGCTACGACCCCGGGACGGGCCTCGTCGGCACGGTCGCCGACGGGCTGGCCGAGCCGAGCGACCTGGTACTCACCGCCGACGGCGGGGTGCTGGTGGTGGAGTCGGCGGCGCACCGGCTGACCCGGCTGGCCCCGGGCGCGCTGACGGCCGCCGGGGCGAGCACGGTGGACGGCCCCCGGCACCGTACGGAGCGGAAGCCGACCGACGTGGCGGCCGGCGAGGTCACGCTGGACGTGGTCTTCACTCCGGCCCCGGGGCAGCAGCTGGACGACACGTTCGGGCCGTCGACCCGGCTGGTGGTCTCCGCGTCCCCGCCGGAGCTGCTGCTGGAGGGGGCCGGTACCGGCACGGAGTTGTCCCGGCGGCTGGTGCTCAACGGCGCGGTGCCGAGCGGGGTGCTCCAGGTGACCGCGCAGGCGGCGACGTGCGACGCCGACGTCGAGCACGCCGCCTGCCACCTCACCCGGCAGGACTGGGGCGTACCGGTCCGGGTGGTCGAGGGGGCCGTCGCGCGGCTTCCGCTGGTCCTGCGCGGCCTGGACGCCTGACCGCCACCGCGCCCGGCCCGGCCGGCCCGTGCCGGCGCCGGGTCACGCGAACGGCGTCAGCTGCACTCCCGTGTCGAGCAGCGCGGCGCGCACCATGGCGGCGGAGGCCACCGCGCCGGGTGTGTCCCCGTGCAGGCAGATCGAGTCGACCGGGCAGGGGATGACGGTGCCGTCCACGGCCACCACCGTCTGTTCGGTGGCCATCCGGACGGCCCGCTCGGCCACCTGGTCCGGGTCGGTGACCAGCGCCCCGAGGGCGGTGCGGGGCACCAGCGACCCGTTCGGCAGGTAGCCCCGGTCGGCGAAGCCCTCGGCGACGACCTGTACGCCCGCGCCGGCGGCGAGCTGGGCGAGGACCGAGCCGGGCGCGCAGAGCACCGGCAGCTCGCGGTCGTAGTCGTTGACCGCGGCGACCAGCGCGGCGGCCTGGGCCTGGTCCACGGCCGCCGCGTGGTACAGCGCGCCGTGCGGCTTGAGGTAGCGGACCCGGGTGCCGAAGATCCGGCAGAAGGCGTCGAGCGCGCCGATCTGGTACGTCACCTCGTCCCGCAGCTCGGTGAAGCCGTACTCGATGTGGCGGCGGCCGAAGCCGGCGAGGTCGCGGTAGCCGACCTGCGCGCCGATCGCGACGCCCCGCTCGGCGGCGGCGGCGCACACCCGGCGCATGGTGGACGGGTCGCCGCCGTGGAAGCCGCAGGCGACGTTCGCCGAGGTCACGACGTCGAGCAGTGCCTCGTCGTCGCCGAGGCGCCAGATGCCGAATCCCTCGCCGAGGTCAGCGTTCAGGTCCATGGAACCTGACCGTAGTGCCTGGCCGCGCCTGCGCGAGCGGGGTCACGTCGTCCACCACCCCGACGACGGGGTAGCCGCCCGTGGTCGGGTGGTCGGCGAGGAAGACCAGGGGCTGACCGTCCGCCGGCACCTGCACAGCACCGAGCACCAGTCCCTCGCTGGGCAGTTCCCCGGGCACCGCGCGGTGCAGCGGCGCGCCGGTCAGTCGCGCGCCGACCCGGTTGCCCACCGGGCTCACCGTGTACGGGGTGGAGAGCAGCAGATCCAGCGCGGCCGGGGTGAACCAGTCGTGCCGGGGGCCGGGGCGCAGCGCCAACCGCAGTTCCGCCGCGGCGGGCCGCCCGACGGTGAAGTCGACCGGCGCGGGGTCGCCGGACGGGGTGCCGAGCGGCAGGGTGTCGCCGTCGGACAGCGGGGGCGGGCCGAGGCCGGAGAGGGTGTCGGTGGACCGGCTGTCGAGCACCGGCTCGACGGCGATCCCGCCGGCCACCGCGAGCCAGTTGCGCAGCCCGCGCCGGGCGGGGCCGATCCGCAGCACCGTACCGGCCGGCACGGCGAGGGGGCGGCCCACGTCGCCGGGCCGTTCGCCGATCCGCACGTCCGCCTGCGCGCCGGTGACGGCGACCGTGCCGGCCCGGGTGAGCCGCAGCACGCAGCCGGTCAGGGTGATCTCCAGGCCGGCGGCGGCCTCCGGGTTGCCGACCAGGCGGTTGGCCAGCCGCAGGGCCGCCGGGTCGAGGGCTCCCGACCGGGGTACGCCCAGCTGTGCCCAGCCGGGCCGGCCCTGGTCCTGGACGGTGGTGAGCGCCCCGGCGCGGAGCACCTCCAGCCGGCCGGCGAGGGTCACGCGGACACCAGCCGGACGCGGGTGCCGGGGGTGAGCCGGGCCGGCGGGTCGGCGCGTACGTCGAACAGGGTCAGCGCGGTCCGCCCGACGAGCAGCCAGCCGCCCGGCGAGGCGCCGGGGTAGATGCCCGCGTACTCGCCGGCCAGGGCGACCGAGCCGGCCGGCACCCGGGGCCGGGGCGTGGCCAGCCGGGGCACCGCCCACTCGGGCGGCAGTCCGGTGAGGTACGCGAACCCGGGTGCGAAGCCGCAGAAGGCGACCCGGAACCGCGTGGCGGTGAGGCGGGTGATCACCTCGGGCACGTCCACGCCCCAGTGGCCGGCGACGAGCGGCAGGTCCTCCCCGTCGTACGTGACGGGAACCTCGACCTCGGCGGTGGGCGCGGCGGGGTCGGCCGGGCGTGGGGTCCAGCCGGCGACGAGCGCGGCCGTCCGGTCCGGGTCGGGGACGCCGTCGAGCAGCACGGTACGGGCCGCCGGGACGATGTCGACGGCGATCAGTTCGCCGGCCGCCCGGCGGCGCCACAGCTCGGCGCGCCACGCCTCCACCTGGTCGGGGTCGTCGCAGTCGAGCAGCAGGCCGTTCCTGCCGACGGGCCGCATCCGCATCCCGCCATGATCCCCGATCGGCGGCCGGGCCAGGGGCCTCCGGGACGGCGACGCATGTCACTACTTGCAAGTAACCTACGGTGTCGTAACCTGAGTGCGTGACGACCTCCGCACCGCCTCGACTCAGGCCGGTCGACATCGGTAAGCCCCGGATGCGCGGCTGGCTGCACACGTACGCGTTCTTCGTCGCGCTCGTCTGCGGCATCGTGCTCTGCTCGATCGCGGCCACCCGCCCCGGCTGGGCCCCCCTCGTGAGCTGCCTGGTCTACAGCCTCACCGTCTGCGGGCTCTTCGGCACCAGCGCGCTCTACCACCGTCGGGTGTGGTCGGAGCGCGGATACCAGGTGATGCGCCGGATGGACCACTCGATGATCTTCGTGTTCATCGCCGGCACGTACACCCCGTTCTGCCTCCTGCTGCTGGACGCCGGGCACGCAACGGTCATGCTGGCCGTGGTCTGGGGCGGCGCGCTGGCCGGCGTCGCGCTGAAGATGGTCTGGCCGCACGCCCCACGCTGGGTCTCCGCCCCGCTGTACCTGGCGCTCGGCTGGGTCTCCGTGGCGATGCTCCCGCAGATCCTGCGGGAGGGCGGGGTGACGGCGCTGGTACTGCTCGCGGTCGGCGGCGCCGTCTACACCGTGGGGGCGGTCTTCTACGCGCTGCGCCGGCCCAACCCGTGGCCCACGGTCTTCGGCCACCACGAGTTCTTCCACGCCTGCACGCTGCTGGCGGCGATCTGCCACCACATCGCGATCTACTTCGCCCTCTTCGCCTGAGCGGCGGCCCGGCACCCGGGCGCCGGGCCGCCGACCCGGACGCGTGTGCGGGGGCCCGCCCCCTCGCGGGCCCCCGCAGTCTCGGCTGGGGAGTCAGACCGTGCGGCGCGGGCGCCGCACCTCGCGGTACTCCTCCACGACGCGGTCGTCCTGCACCGGCACGACCCGGTCGGCGACCACGCGGTCCTCGCGCACCGGCGTGGCGACCACCGTGCGCCGCCGGTTGTTCCAGAAGTAGAGGGTGGTGAGCAGGCCCACGACACCGGCGAGCATCAGCACCCAGCCGACGACGCTGACGTCCAGCCACCCCAGGTCAGCCTGCACGGCGAACGCGAAGATCGCACCCACCGCGATGAGGAAGATGCTGGCACCGATGCCCATCTTGTCGCCTCCTTGGCTATCAGCTGGCGCTTCTACCCGCCGCGGCCATGGATGAGGTTGCGGCACGCATCGACATACCCAGGCGGCGTGATCGTCAATCGGGCAAGCTGGTGCCATGACGGACCCCGGAGGCACGGAACGGACGCTGCTGCTGGTGCGGCACGCGAAGGCGGAGCCGCCGGGGGACGCCCCGGACGCCGACCGGGCCCTGACCGCGCGGGGGCGGGCCGACGCCGCGGCGGCCGGCGCCTGGCTGGCCCGGCACGCCCTGCTACCCGACCTGGTGCTCTGCTCGACCGCGCGGCGTACGCGGGAGACGTGGCACGGGGTGGCGCTGGGCATGACCGGCTCGCCGGACGAGGCCGGGCCCGCCGGATCCGCACCGGTGGTGCGCTACGAGGCGGCCGTGTACGAGGCACGCCCCGGGGACCTGCTGACGCTGGTCCGGTCGCTGCCGACGCAGGCGGCGACGGTGCTGCTGATCGCGCACAACCCGGGGATCTCGCTGCTCTCCGCCCTGCTGGACCCCGTGCGCGCCGACGAGGAGGGCCTGCGTACCACGGACGTGGTCGTGCACCGGACGCGGCAGCCCTGGGCGGAGCTGGACAACGCCGCCATCACCGCCCGCCACACCGCCCGCGGCTGAGGCGCGAGTAGGCAGCCCTGTCGGCACCCGCCGCCCGGCTCGTCCGCCGGCCGTCGCAGAGCCGGCAGGGGCCCCGGTGCGACCGGGGCCCCTGCGTCTCGGGGTGGATCAGGACGGCGGCGCCGTGGGCGGCGGCGGGTCGGGCGGCGGCGGCATCATCGCGGTCGGATGCGACAGCCGGTTCTCCTCGACGATCAGGGTGCGCGCCCGCTTGCGCCGGTCCTGCCAGAACCAGAGCGTGGTGAGCAGCACGGCCAGCCCGGCCAGGATGAACACCCAGCCGACCGCGCGTAGGTCGATCCACCAGACGTTGGCCCGGATGGCGAAGGTCAGGATCGCGCCGATGGCGATGAGGAAGATTCCGCTACCAATGCCCATGTGCGCTGCACTCCCCCGTGCGGTGGCTCTGGGCGTTCACTTACGTCCGGGCCACGGTTACCCGCCGGGGCCGGCAACTACCCGGGACGGCGTCCGCAATAGCGGACAGGCCACGCGGACCGGCACGTGGGCGACGCGACGGAAAGGCCGGACACCGGCGGCCGGCGAGCTGTCCGCCCGCCGGCCGCCGGTGTCGTTGAGCTGGCTTTTCAGCGGCTCAGAACGCCTCCACCGGAAGATCCATGAGGTCCAGGTCGGCGTTGGCGATGATCCGCCGGTCGGCGCCGATGCGGGGCAGCACCTCGCGCGCGAAGAACCTCGCGGCGGCGACCTTACCGGTGTAGAACGCCTTGTCGGCGGTGGAGACCTCGCCGGCCAGGGCGCGCAGCGCGACGTCGGCCTGCCGCTGGAGCAGCCAGCCGACGACCAGGTCGCCGACCGCCAGCAGGAACCGCCGGCTGCCCAGGCCGACCTTGTACAGCGCGCGGGCTTCGCCGCCCTGCGCCTCGCCCAGCCAGCCGGTCAGCACGCCGAGGATGTCCTGCACCTCGGCGAGCGCCTTGCCGAGCGCCTGCCGCTCCTCCTTGAGCTGGCCGTTGCCGCCCTCGGAGGTGATGAACTCCTGGATCTCCCCGGCGACCGTCATCAGGGCCTTGCCGTTGTCCCGGACGACCTTCCGGAAGATCAGGTCGAGGCTCTGAATCGCGGTGGTGCCCTCGTACAGAGTGTCGATCTTGGAGTCCCGGACGTACTGCTCCACCGGGTAGTCCTGGAGGAAGCCGGAGCCGCCGAAGGTCTGCAGCGACTCGTGTCCGAGCAGCTCGTACGCCCGCTCCGAGCCGACGCCCTTGACCAGCGGCAGCAGCAGGTCGTTGACCCGCTTGGCCAGCTTCGTGGCCTTCTCGTCGCCCGCCGTCTCGGCGATGGCCACCTTGTCCTGCCAGGACGCCGTGTAGCAGACCAGGGCACGCAACCCCTCGGCGTACGACTTCTGCAGCATCAGCGAGCGCCGCACGTCGGGGTGCTGGGTGATGGTGACCCGGGGGGCCGCCTTGTCGGCCGACCGGGCCAGGTCCGCGCCCTGCACCCGGTTCCTGGCGTACTCCAGCGCGTTCAGGTAGCCGGTGGAGAGGGTGGCGATGGCCTTCGTGCCGACCATCATCCGGGCGTACTCGATGATCATGAACATCTGCCGGATGCCGTCGTGCTTCTCGCCCAGCAGCCAGCCCTTCGCCGGCACGCCGTGCTCGCCGAAGGTCATCTCGCAGGTGTTGGAGACCTTCAGGCCCATCTTGTGCTCGACGTTGGTGGCGAAGACGCCGTTGCGCTCGCCCAGCTCGCCGGTCTCCTCGTCGAAGTGGTACTTCGGCACGACGAACAGCGACAGGCCCTTGGTGCCCGGGCCGCCCACGCCCTCGACGCCGACCGGGCGGGCGAGCACGTAGTGGACGATGTTGTCGGACAGGTCGTGCTCGCCCGAGGTGATGAAGCGCTTCACACCCTCGATGTGCCACGAGCCGTCCGGCTGCGGGATGGCGCGGGTACGGCCGGCCCCGACATCGGAGCCGGCGTCGGGCTCGGTGAGCACCATCGTGGAGCCCCACTGCTTGTCGACGAGGAGCTTGGCCCACTTCTTCTGCCGCTCGGTGCCCTCGACGTGCAGCACGTGCGCGAAGGACGGGCCGGAGGCGTACATCCAGATCGGGGCGTTCGCGCCGAGCACCAGCTCGGCGAGCGACCACCAGAGGGCGCGCGGGGCGTTGGTGCCGCCCAACGCCTCGGGGAGGTCCAGCCGCCAGAACTCGGAGTCCATGAACGCCCGGTACGACTTCGCGAACGACTCCGGCAGTGGCGCCGTGTGCGTGGCCGGGTCGAAGACCGGCGGGTTGCGGTCGCTGTCCGTGTAGCTGGCGGCCAGGTCCTCGCGGGCCAGGCGGTCGACCTCGGAGAGGAAGCTGCGGGCGGTGTCGACGTCCAGATCCGCGTACGGCTCCTGGCCGAACGTCCGGTCCGCCCCGAAGACCTCGAACAGGTTGAACTCGAGGTCCCGAAGGTTGCTCTTGTAGTGGGTCATGCTCGCAGGCCCCGCTTCCGGACACGTGTTACCGATCAGTAACCCCGACTGTATTACTCGTCGGTAGGAAGCGACAAGCCACTCACGGAAGTGACGGCGATTACACCTGCCGGGACGGCCCGTCGAGGCTTGCCGACCGACCTGCCCGGACGCCCGGCAGAAAGTTGAGCGGGAAGCCGCGTCCGACCCGGCGTCAGGCAGCCCGCCGGCCGTCGCGCCTACCCCTCGGCGGCGCCGACCTCCCAGCTCGGCACGGGGGCGGTCGCGTCGCTCACCGGGCCCGCGTACTCCATCAGGACCAGCGCGATGTCGTCGTCGAGCCGGCCGTGCACCCACTCGACCAGGGCGGTCTCCAGCGACGCCAGCCCGTCGCCGACCGTGCCGTGGCCGAGCAGCCGCCACGCCCGGTCGGCCGTCGGGAAGAACTCGCCGTCCCGCCGCGCCTCGCCGAGGCCGTCGGTGAACAGCAGCAACCGGTCGCCCGGCTCCAGGCGCTCCACCCGGGGCCGGACCACCGGCATGAAGCCCAGCGGCGGGGCCGGGGCCGGCGGTTCCAGCGGGATCACCGCGCCCCGGCGCAGCAGCAGCGGCGGCGGGTGGCCGCAGTTGACGATCGTGAGCGTCCCGCCCCGCTCCTCGACCAGGGCGGCCGTGACGAAGTCCTCGTCACCGACGTTGCGGGCCACCGCCCGGTCCAGGTCCGCCACCACGGCCCGCAGGTCGGCCCGCTCGTACGCCACGTGCCGGTACGAGCCCAGCACGATGCTCGCCAGCCGGACCGCGTCCAGCCCCTTGCCGCGTACGTCGCCGATGATTATTCGCACCCCGTACGGGGTGTCGATGGCCTCGTACAGGTCGCCGCCGATCTCGGCAGTGGTGCTGGAGGAGATGTACCGTCCGGCCACCATGAGGGTGCCGACCTGCGGGCCGAGCGGGCGCAGCACCGCCTGCTGGGCCACCGCCGCCAGCTTGGACAGCTCGGCGATCCGCTCGGCCTGGCGCTGCCGCACCGCCGCCACGGCCGCGGCGATCCCGGTGGCCAACGCGATGCCCGCCACGTTGACCGCGGTGACCAGAGACGTGTTCGGCTCGGTGAGGGCGAACGTGGACCCGATCGCGGTCGCGACCGCCCCCACGCCGAGCACCACACGCCAGGACGCGAGCGCGGCGGCGAGGAACGGCGCGGCGACCATCAGCGCGATGTAGTGCGCCGGGCGGCCGTCCGCCAGCTCCACCGCCGAGACGATCGCGAGCAGAACAAGGGCCGCGCCGAGGCCGGCGCGGGACCCTGGGCTCAGCGGGCGGCGGCCCGACTGGAAGGCATGCGTACGTACGAGGGACAGCATGCCTGATCCAGATGGACGGGTGAATGAACCTGACCCGTCGTCCGAGGATGTTCTACCCGGGCGGACGGGGACGGCAGGCTGATCGACACCGGTCATCCGCGCCACCGCCGATCGAGCATGGAGCGTCAGCCCAACACCTCGTACCGGACGGTCAGCTCGCCCAGGTCGACCGACGCGATGGCCGCGAACGCGGCTCGGGACAGGTCGAGACACCTGCCTGCGACGAACGGGCCGCGGTCGTTGATCCGCACCGTGACGGACTTTCCGTTCGCCGGGTTGGTCACCCGGACCTTCGTGTCGAACGCCAGCGTCTTGTGCGCGGCGGTGAGGGCGCTCGGGTCGAAGGTCTCCCCGTTGGCTGTCATCTGCCCCTCGTCGTAGAAGGACGCGCCGCAGGTTCCGCTGTCGACGGCCTTGCTGGTCGGTGCCGCCTTCTTCGTCGTGGCGGTCGGCCTCGGCGCGGCGGTCCGCGGCTTGCTCCGGGAGACGGCCTGACTCCGGGTGGCCCTCGGGCTGGCGCTGGGCGACGGGCTGGCGCTGGGCGAGAGGCTGGGGCTGGGCGAGAGGCTGGGGCTGGGCGACCCGGTCGGCGCGACCGGGGTGGCGGCGAGGATGTCCGCCGGGGTCTCCGCGGCGGCCGTCGGCGAGGCCGCCTCGTCGGAGGTCAGGTGCACGGCACCGACGGTCCCGCCGACGACGAGCGCGAGGCCGACGGCGGCGCTGGCCGCGATCGCGGCGGGCGAGGAGGAGAAGCGGGTACGGGCGTGCCTGCCAGCCACCGGTCCGGTCCTTTCGTCGACTGCATGAACCGGCCGGACCGTAACGAGAGAAGCACTTCCGAAGTCAACGTGATCATTGTGGTATGTGCGAAATTGCCCGCATACGTGTACCCGATCATCCGAGGCGAGGTGGGCCGCACGGCCCCGGCCGTCCCCGCCGGCTCGCGGCGATGCCGGACGATGGTCGGCATGCCCGCTGAGCTGAGCGAACGCCTGGTCGAGCTGTTCCGGTGGATCGATCCCGGCCCGCAGAGCGACCACCTGGTCAGCGACGTCTCCGGCTGGTGGCGGGACCCGGCCGTGCTGGCGGGGCTCGGGCCGGCCCTGGCCGCGCCGTTCCGGGACGCCCGGCCGACCGTGGTGCTCGCCCCGGCCGTCACCGGGCTGCTACTCGGCCCGCTCGCCGCGACCTCGCTCGGGGTCGGGTTCGTGCCGGCGTACAAGGCGGGGGACGGACGGGCGCCGGCCGGACCGACGACCTGGGCGCAGAGCCCGCCGGACTTCCGGGGGCGCCGGGTCGACCTGGGGGTGCGGGACCGGCACCTCGGGCCCGGGGACCGGGTGCTGGTGGTCGACGACTGGGTGGCCACGGGCGCCCAACTCCAGGCCCTGTACGCGATCTGCGCCGCCCGGGGCGCCCGGGTCATCGGCACGTCCGCCGTGGTGGTCGACTGCCCGCCCGCCCTCGCCACCGAACTGCGGGTACGCGGCCTGGTCGACGCCGAGCGGCTCGGCTGAGGCGACCTCGGCAGGTGAGGAGGGCAGCCCCTCTCACCCCCGGGCACCAGTTCCACGCAGCTCCGGCAGGAGGCGGGTGGCGACGTCCACCAGGACCGCCTCGTCCCCGGCGTACCAGCTGCTGACGCGCGGCCAGTGCGTCACCACGTCGGTGAAGCCGAGGTCGGCGGCCCGCCGAACCTGCGCGGCGAAGAAGTCGGCGCTGCTCAGCGAGAACACCGGGGCGGAGTCCAGGGAGAGGTAGCGGTCCAGCATCGCCGGGTCGCGGCCCGCCTCGGCCAGCGTCCGGTCCATCCGGTCGGACAGCGTCGCCACCGTCCCCCACCAGCCCTCCAGGTCATCACCGCCCGCGCCGGTGGTCACCCACCCCTGGCCGAACCGGGCCGCCAGGCGCATCGACCGGGGACCGTTGGCGGCCAGCACGAACGGCACCCGCGGGGTCTGGACGCAGCCCGGGTTGCTGCGGGCGTCGACGGCGGCGAACCAGTCACCGCGCCAGGTCGTGCCGTCCTCGCGCAGAATGAGGTCGAGCAGCTCGGTGAACTCGGCGAACCGGTCGACCCGGTGGCGCGGCGGCAGCGTCTCGCCGCCGAGGACGGCGGAGTCGAAGCCGATGCCGCCCGCGCCGAGGCCGAGCAGGAACCGGCCACCGGAGACGTCGTCGAGGGCGGTGACCTGGCGGGCGAACGCCGCGGGGTGCCGGAAGTTGGGCGACGCGACGAGGGTGCCCAGCCGGATCCGGGAGGTCACCGTGGCGGCGGCGGTCAGCGTCGCCACCGAGTCGAACCACGGCCCGTCGACCAGGTCCCGCCAGCCCAGGTGGTCATACGTCCAGGCGTGGTCGAAGCCCCACTCCTCCGCCTGCCGCCACCGGCGTTGCGACTCCGACCAGCGCTGGTCGGGCAGGATCACGATGCCAATCCGCATGATCACCAGCGTACGGCCCGCGGTGCCCGGCTCACAGCACGGCGAGCTTGGCCAGCATCCGCCCCAGGTGCGGCTCCACGGTCCCGGGGGCGGCCTCGGCCACCTCGCGCGGCGTCCACCACCGCACGCCGTGGATCTCCGCCGGGTCGGGCGTGATCCGCTGGTCGCGGGCGCCGACCAGCACGTACCAGCCACGGGGTGCTCGGCGAGGACCTCCAGGGAGACCGACTCCTCGCGAGCCAGCGGACGCCCGGCGGCCACCGCGAGCGCCCGGTTCTCCGTCAGCAGAGGCGGGCCGCACGCCATCCCGTCGAAGGGGTACGAGGCGATGAGCACGTCCACCGAGCCGTTGAGCAGGCTCGCCCGGGAGTTGCCCAGCTGCACCTCGCGGACATGCACCTCGCAGTCCGGGTGCCGCTCGGTGAACAGCGCCACCGCGTCGAGCAGCACCGGGGCGGTCCACTCACCGAAGAACGCCACCCGCAGCTGCCCGGTCACGCCCCGACCCGCCTCGACGGCCCGGCGGACCGCCTCCTCCATTCCCGCCGCCAGCGGGCGCAGGTCGTCGGCGAGCCGGCTGCCGATCGGGGTGAGCCGCACGACCCGGCTGGTACGCGCGAACAGCGGCGCGCCGACCCGGCGCTCCAGCTTCTTCACCACGTGGCTGATCCGCCCGGTGTCACGAGGCGGCGTCGGCGGGGGTGCGGGCGAGCCACTCGGGCGCGAGCAGTGACCAGACCTCGGTGTCGTGCCGGACACCCTGGTACAGGAACTCCTCGCGCAGCACCCCGTCGCGTCGCATGCCGAGCCGCCGGGCAATGTTGCTGCTGGCAGTGTTCTCTGGGCGACAGAGCCACGCGATCCGGTGAATGCCCCGCACGCGCACCGCCCAGTCGACGAGGTGCCCGACCGCCCGGGTGACCAGCCCCGGCCCTGCCCCGCCGGCTCCAGCCAGCAGCCGACCTCGCACTTGCCGGCGGCGGCGTCGAACGAGACGAACATGACCCCGCCGACGAGCGTCCCGTCCAGCCAGATGCCGTACAGCCGGCCGGCGTCGCGGGCGGCGAGGTCCGCGAACCGCTGGAGGGTGGCCCGGGCCGAGTCCAGGTCGGTGCTCCGGGTCGCCCACGGGATCCACGGGTCCACCGCGGCGCGGGCCCGGTCCATGTGGGCGAGGAACTCCTCGGCCTGCCACGGCTCCAGCAGGCGCAGCTCGGCCCCCTCGTCCAGATTGATCGCGAACACCAGCGCACTGTACCGGCGGGGGACTCTCCGTACCGCCCGCCCGGCCGAGGGGCGGTACGGAGGGCCGATCCGCGGGTACGGGCGATGCCATGACGCATCGACCTCGGCTGGCGCTGGCCACCACCGTGCTGGACGCGCCCGACGCCCAGGAGCTCGCCGCCTTCTACGAGCGACTGCTCGGCTGGTCGCGGGAGCAGGACGAGCCGCACTGGGTTGTGCTGCGACCGCCGGGCGGCGGCACCGGCCTGTCCTTCCAGACCGAGCCGGCGTACGTCCGACCGGTCTGGCCGGGCGGCCCGCACGAGCCGCGGTTGATGGCGCACCTCGACATCGAGGTCGACGACCTGGACGTGGCCTCCGCCCACGCGGTGGCCGCCGGTGCGACGGTGGCGGACTTCCAGCCGCAGGAGGACGTACGGGTGCACTTCGACCCGGCCGGCCACCCGTTCTGCCTCTTCGTCGAGAGCTGACTTGGTGAAGGCTGCCATACCGGCCTACGTGCGCATTGTCGACAATGGACAGCGTCACGGGCCAGACCGAAAGGACACGAGTGAAACGCCGACTCTTGCACGCACTGACGGCCGGGGCTGTCATTCTCACCGGCACGGCAGTGGCGGCCGCCCCGGCCTCGGCCAGCGACGCGCCCGGCTTCGTCTGCAACCTCAGGGAGAACACCTGGCTCCGGGCCGCGCCGCAGAGCTCGTTCATTCTGCGCACCCTGACGGCAGGGCGCGGGTTCCGCTGGCACGGCCAGGCCTGGGGCATCGACGACGATGTCTGGATCTACGGGCACGGCGCCGAAGACCCCGCACTGGACGGTTGGGTCCCGGCCCGCAACACCACCTGCTGAACCGTCGACTCTGCCGGGGATGGCCGCACGCTGCTGCGGCCATCGCCGTACCCGTTCCCGCCGGATCGGCATCCGAGTCTTGGCGTGCTGGTCCGAGCGGCGGTCAGCGGTACGAATTGAGGGCGTCCAGGACCGCGGCCCAGGCAGGCCGAGTTCGGGAAGGCCGCAGAGCGGGAGGAGACCGGCTGCCGACAGGCCAACGGCGACGACGTACCGCACGCCTTCGTAACCGTACGGTCGCACCCGGTCCGGCATGTGCCGCATCGTGCGGCTCGACGGCAAGCCCGAAGCGGGTGACGGGAATCGAGTTGGGCGTTGGACACGGCCCCCTGGCGGCGGGTTCGCGGCGAGGCTGGCTGCTACTTCGGACCGCCCGTCTGCCAGAGGTGCAGGAACTGCTCGGGCCACAGGTTCCATGCTTCGAGGGCCGGGGTAGACCATGGCCCGGCTCCGCCGCTCGGATGCGTCGCTCACCGTGTTCACAAACTGCCCCACTGCGCGCCCTACGGTCCTCGCCCGGTGCCCCGGCCAGGCGAGAGCCCGAAATTGGTTCGACCCCCGCTCGCCTCGCCCGTTAGCTTGCGAGCTTGTTCTCGCTGCAGGGAGCCCATGAGATCCTCGTGCGGCCGGAGATTGGCCCGCGCGAAGGGTTCGGCGGCCCGCAGCCGACGATCTTCCTCATCCGCGACGACGAGCCGAAGAACGGGCGTGCCCGGCTGCACATCGACGTCAACCCCACCGACCGCGATCAGGACGCCGAGCTCGAGCGCCTCCTGGCCGCCGGGGCCAAACTCGTCGACATCGGTCAGCCCGCCGAGGCGTCCTGGCACGTCCTCGCCGATCCGGAAGGCAACGAGTTTTGCCTGCTCAGGCGCCGCCTCGACCCACTCTGACGGCCTTGCCGAAACGATCGGCGCAGCCGCCACCCCACAGCCGCCGACAAGATCTCGACGTCTGACCACGGCGCGGCGGGCTGCCCGGCCAGGGATGCCCGATGGCACGCCGCATGATCCTTCGACCTTGGAACATCGAAGGCCCTGGCTGGGACTGTCGTCCTGGCCAGGGCCTCGATCGTGGAGCGGGTGACGGGAATCGAACCCGCACTGTCAGCTTGGGAAGCTGATGTTCTGCCATTGAACTACACCCGCAGGCGGCACCACTGTACCTGAGTTCGCCGGCGCGCTGCACCCAGGTACCCCCCTCGGGCGCGTCACCGACCCTCGCAGCACCCCTAAACCGGACATCCCACCCGGCTCGACCAGGAGAAGTTTTCGTCCCGGCAACACATAGCCGTTCTCAAATTCCTCGATCGGATGTAGCGTCACCCTCACATTTCAGCCCCGGTGTGACATACCCCCTGTCGCGCCGTCAGAAAGAGGTGGGCCCATGGGACTCCGTCCCAACCTGCTGACCCGGCGTACCGCCGGCGTCGCGTCGACGACCCTCGCGCTGCTGCTGAGTACGGCCGCAGTGGGCGTCGTCCCGACCGCTTCGGCCTTCTCCGCCGCCCCGTCGGACGCCTGCGTCGAGCCGGCCGACGTCCACACGGACGCCCGGATCAAGGCCGGTGGCCACGCCAAGCACGAGCCGAACGAGCTGACCTCCGCCCAGGTCCGTGAGCGCGAGGCAGACCTGGCCGCCGCCCTGCGCGAGCGGGCCAACTTCCGCCCCGGCGCCGGGGCCACGCCGGTGGCGAGCGTGACCATCCCGGTCGTCGTCCACGTCATCCAGCGGGACAGCACCCGGGCCGGCGGCAACATCCCGGACTCGATGATCACCCAGCAGATCAGCGTGCTGAACGAGGCCTACGCCGGCGCCACCGGCGGCGCGGCCACCGCTTTCGGCTTCCAGCTTCAGAGGATCAACCGGGTCACCAACCCGGCCTGGTACCCGATCGTGCAGGGCTCGTCGGCTGAGCGCTCGATGAAGACCACCCTGCGCGAGGGCGGCAAGAACACGCTGAACATCTACCTCGGCGAGCTGAGCGACGACCTGCTCGGCTGGGCGACGTTCCCGCAGAAGAAGCTCAACAGCATGGACGGCGTGGTCGTGCTGAGCGAGTCGCTGCCGGGCGGCACCGCCACCAACTACAACCAGGGCGACACGGGCACCCACGAGGTCGGCCACTGGCTGAACCTGTACCACACCTTCCAGGGCGGCTGCACCGGCTCCGGCGACGGCGTCGGCGACACCCCGGCCGAGGCCTCGCCGGCGTTCCAGTGCCCGACCGGGCGGGACACCTGCACCGCGACGGGCCTGGACCCGATCACCAACTTCATGGACTACACCTACGACTCGTGCATGTACCAGTTCACCCCCGGTCAGGCGAGCCGGATGCTGACCGCGTGGAACGCCTACCGCGCGGCCTGACGCACCACCGCTACTGACACACCGGTGCCGGCCCACGACGGGGCCGGCATCGGCGTCTTCGGGGTCAGGCCGCCGCCCGGTGGGCGCCATGTGCGCGCCGGGCCGGCCGTTGATCGGGTACGTCGACGGCGGCACCACCCGCGGCCCCGGCCGCCCGGGGTCGAGCCAGACCTGCACGGCCGGCCGCCCCGCGCCGTCGCCCGGGCCGGCCACGCCCACGCCCTGACCCCGCCGGGTCAGCATCGCCACGTCGACGGTGAACTCGAACAGCCGCCAGTCGACCTGCGGGGCGGCCCGCCCGATCTCGGCGAGCCGGGCCACGCGCGCCTCGTCGGTCACCGGCCGGGCGCGCCCCGCCACGTACGCCTCGTCGTCGCTGTCCTCCGGCGGGAAGGAGTGCAGGGCGTAGCGGCCGTCGCGCTCCAGGTCGCGCCGTTTCGGCGAGTCGATGACGAAGCAGAAGAGACCCTCGTCGGTGATGACCGGGGAGACCGGGTGCACCCGGGGCCCGCCGTCGGCCCGGACGGTGGCCAGGTAGCCGAAGCCCGGCCCGTACTGCTGCATGAGGAGGCGGATCCCGTCGGCGAGTCGTGGCTCGTCAGCGGCGAATTCGGACCAGGAAGCCATGCCGGCATTCTATCGAACAAATGTTCGACACGCCGTCCACGACACGCATGTCACCCGAACCGGTCGCAATGCCCACGGCCAGGCTCGCTATGGTGTGGCGATGCTGCTCTCCGACCGCGACCTCGTCAGCGAGCTGAAGGCTGGCGCCCTCGCGCTGGAGCCGTTCGAGCCGACCCTGGTGCAGCCGTCGAGCATCGACGTACGCCTGGACAAGCTCTTCCGGGTCTTCAACAACCACCTCTACACGCACATCGACCCCTCCGTGCAGCAGGACGACCTGACGTCGGTGGTGGAGGTGCCCGACGGCCAGCCGTTCGTGCTGCACCCGGGCGAGTTCGTGCTCGCCTCGACACTGGAGGTGATCTCGCTCGGCGACCAGCTCGCTGGCCGCCTCGAAGGCAAGTCGAGCCTGGGCCGGCTCGGGCTGCTGACCCACTCGACCGCCGGCTTCATCGACCCCGGCTTCTCCGGGCACGTCACGCTGGAGCTGTCGAACGTGGCGAACCTGCCGATCACCCTGTGGCCCGGAATGAAGATCGGGCAGCTGTGCATCTTCCGGCTCTCGTCGCCGGCCGAGCACCCGTACGGGTCGGCCGTCTACGGCTCGCGCTACCAGGGGCAACGCGGCCCGACCCCGAGCCGGTCCTGGCAGAACTGGCGCACCTGGCCGACCCGCTGACGCCGGCCCGGCGGCGAGCAGGGGCCCCCGTCCCGCAGGGGCCCCGTACCCGTCAGCCGGGGCGGCCGTAGCTGTTGACCTGGCCGTCGTCGACGTGCTTCATCTTGATCGGGGCGCCGGCCTGGGAGGCGTGCACGACCCAGCCGCCGCCCACGTACATGCCGACGTGGTGCAGGTCGGAGTAGTAGAAGACGAGATCGCCGGGGCGCAGGTCGGCGCGGCTCACCCGGGCGGTCACGGCCCGCTGCCGGGCCGCGTTGTGCGGCAGCGAGACGCCGGCCTTGGCCCACGCGGCCAGCATGAGGCCGGAGCAGTCGTACGCGTTCGGGCCCTCGGCGCCCCAGACGTACGGCTTGCCGATCTGGGCACAGGCGAACTTGACGGCGATCCCGGCGCCGCCGCCCGGGTAGGTCGCCGGGCAGGGGGCGGGCCGCAGCGGCCCGCCGCCACCGTTGCCGTACACCTTGATCCGGAGCTTCTGCAGCCGGTCGATCTCGTCGTCGATCTGCTTGCGCTTCGCCGCGAGCTGGGCCTCGGTGCGGGTGAGCTGGGCGACCATCTCGTCCAGCGGCTGCTTCTTCGCGGCCAGCCGGTCGCGCAGGTCGACGACCGCCTGGACGCCGCGCTGCTCGCGGTGGGCGAACTGGTCGAGCATCTCCAACTGCCCGAGCATCTGGCTCGCGGAGCGGCTGCCGAGCAGCGCGTTCACGGCCGAGAGGTTCTCGCCCTTGTACGCCTCGACGGCGAGGCCGTTGACCTTTGCCATCGCCTGGTCCACCTGACGCTCCAGCGGCCCGATCTGCCGGGCGAGCGCGTCGGCCTGCTTCCGCTTCGCGGCGAGGTCCTGGCGGGTGGCGTTGTGCCGCTCGATGAGCGGTTCGAGCTTGTTCCAGTCCTCGTCGATCTGCCGCTCGATCTCGGCGACCGACGGCTCGGCGTGGGCCGCGGGCGGGGCGCCGGTCAGGACGACGGCGGCGCCGGCGAGGGCGGCGAGGGCGGTGGTGAAGCGTGACCAGCGTGGACGCGGCGCAACCGGCACCGGGTCGGCGTGGGCCGACCGGCGCGACGGGCGCCGCGGGGCATGGTGTGCCACCGGGCTCCGTTCTCCTTCTTCCCGTACCGCCTACCGGGTTAGCTGACGGGTTCGGGCGGGAAGGGAGAGCGCCCTACCGCAGCGAGGCTGCGGATTCACCCCGGCGTACCTGGGTCCCCGGATCGCCCGGAGGCGACTCGACGGTGTCGGACCGTCACCGCCCCGTATGGGCGGCGCTGTGACCGGCCGACGATTGACCAGAGTAGAGACGGCCGTTACCGATTCGCAACCCGCCCGGCGGTGACACTCCGTACGGCTGCGACAGCCGTAGCTTTTTTTCATCCAATATCGATAGCCGGAAAGGTATTGACCGCGAGGGGCGGCGGCGGGAGGGTGACCTCACCCAGACCCTCACTCGGGAGGTTCGATGCCCCGATCCAGCCTACCGGCGAGCAGACGCGTCCTGCTCGCCACCGTGGTGGCAGCGGCCACCGCGGTCCTACCCTTCGCCGCCGGGCCCGTCGCCGCCGAACCGATCGGCACCGGGTCCGCCGACGCGATCAGCGACAGGCAGCAGCAGTACGCGGCCGCGGCGGCCGAGTACGGCGTGCCGGAGAGCGTGTTGCTCGGCGTCTCCTACCTGGAGTCCCGCTGGGACACCCACGCCGGCCACCCGAGCACGAGCGGCGGGTTCGGCCCGATGCACCTGACCGACGCCGAGCGGGTCGCCTCGAACGAGGCCGCCAGCGCGCACGTCGACGAGGGCGAGGACCCCCGGGGCGACGACTCCCGGCCGCTGGTGGTCCCCGAGTCCGGCCCGGCCGAGCCGGCCCCGGCGCTGCCCGGACTGCACACCCTGGAGACCGCCGCGGAACTCACCGGCGCCAGCGAGGAGGCGCTCATCGCCGACGCGGCCACCAACATCCGGGGCGGGGCGGCGCTGCTCGCGTCGTACCAGGAGGAACTGAACAGCCCGGTCGGCGCGGACAGCGACCCGGCGTCCTGGTACGGCGCGGTGGCCCGCTACTCGGGCGCGGACACCGAGGACGCCGCGGCGGCCTTCGCCGCAGAGGTGTACGACCAGATCAGCCTCGGCGCGAGCCGGACCACCGACGACGGTCACCGGGTGACGCTGGCCGCGCGGGCGGTCGACCCCGACGAGTCCGCGGTGAACCGGCTCGGGCTGCGGCGCGCGGAGCGGCCGGACGGCCTGGAGTGCCCGGTCGGGCTCCCCTGCGAGTGGATCCCGGCACCGTACGCGAAGACCGGCCCCGCTGCCGGCAGCTACGGCAACCACGACCTGGCCAACCGGCCGGCGGACCAGAAGATCGAGTACATCATCATCCACGACACGGAGGGCTACTTCACCCCCAGCGTCAACCTGGTGAAGCGGGCCGACTACCTGGGCTGGCACTACACGCTGCGCTCGGTGGACGGCTACATCGCCCAGCACATCAAGGCCAAGGACGTCGGCTGGCACGCCGGCAACTGGTACGTCAACGCCAAGTCCATCGGCCTCGAGCACGAGGGCTTCGCCGGCCACGGCACCTGGTACACCGAGGCGATGTACCGCACCTCGGCGAAGCTCGTGCGGCACCTGGCGCACAAGTTCCAGATCCCGCTGGACCGGCAGCACATTCTCGGCCACGACAACGTCCCGGGCACGGTGGCGTCGACGGTCGCCGGCATGCACTGGGACCCGGGGCCGTACTGGGACTGGTCGCACTACTTCGACCTGCTCAAGGCGCCGTTCCACTCGACCGGCACCCCGCGCACCGGGCTGGTCACCATCGACCCCGACTACGCGAACAACCAGCCGGCGTTCACCGGCTGCAACCGGCAGCCGCCCGGGGTCCCGACCCCGCCGCCGCCGATCGCGCCCTGCCCGCTGCGCCCCGCGTCCTCGGTCATCCTGCGCACCGCGCCGAGCGCCGACGCGCCGCTGGTGAACGACCGCGGGCTGCGGCCGAACGGCACGCCGAACACGATGTACATCTCCGACCACGGCGCCCGCGCCGCCGCCGGCCAGACGTACGCGCTGGCGGGCCAGGAGGGTGACTGGACGGCGATCTGGTACCTGGGCCAGAAGGCCTGGTTCTACAACCCGGCCTCGGCGCCGAGCGCGAAGTGGGCGCAGGGCTTCGTGGCCGTCCCGAAGGCCGGCAAGGCCACGATCCCGGTGTACGGCCGGGCGTACCCCGAGGCGGCGGCGTACCCGGCCGGGGTGCCGTACCAGGCGGTCTCGCCGCTGCAGTACACCCTCTCGGCAGGGCAGCGGTACGCCGTCGGCGGTGTGCTGCCCGGCGAGTACTACCGGGCCGTGACGTTCGACGGCTCGTCCCCCGGCGACTGGACGGTGATCCGGGGCGAGAACCGGTACGTGCAGATCCAGTTCGGTCACCGGGTCATGTTCGTCAACGAGAACGACGTCGACCTGCTGCCCTCGGCGGTGGGCGCGCCGCGCTGACCTACACCCGCACGAGGGAGGCCCCCGCTCGCTGCTTTGGAGCGCAGGCCTTCCTCGTAGCTGCGTCGGCGTCAGCCGGGGCGGCGGAAGCCGGCGACCGGCATCGTGTTGATGCTGCTCACGTTGACCGGTTTGCCGGCCCGGGGCGCGTGCACCATCTTGTCGTTGCCGAGGTAGAGCCCGACGTGATGCAGATCACTGAAGAAGAACACCAGGTCACCCGGGCGCGCCTCGGAGCGCGGAATGGCCCGGCCCTCGTTCCACTGGGCACCCGTGAAGTGCGTGAGGTGAATCCCCGCCGCCTTGTAGGCGTACTGGGTGAGGCCGGAGCAGTCGAACGCGTTCGGGCCAGTGGCGCCCCAGACGTACGGGTCGCCGACCTGGGCGCAGGCGGTGCGGATGGCGGTGCGTGCCGCCGAGCTGACCACGCCCGTGATGGTGGGGCAGCCCTCCGTGACCACCACGGTCTTCGGCATCAGGCCCTGCAACCGCTTGATCTCCGCGTTGATCTGCGTCTTCTTGGCCGCCAGCTCCTTGGTCTTCTTCTCCTGGTCGGCGATCAGCGCGTCCAGCTTCTGCTTCTGCGCGTCGTACTTGGCGCGCACCGCCATGACCCCCTCGAGCTGCTTGCGCTCGTGTGCGGCGAGGCGGTCCAGGAGGGTCAGTTGCTCGGCCAGCGTCCCCGGCTTGGTGCTGACCAGCAGCGCGCTGAGCTCCTGGGAGGGGCCGGACATGTAGTAGCGGGAGGCAAGGTCGCTGACCCGGCTCATGGCCAGGTCTGTCTCCAGCGCGAGCGGCTCGATCTTCTTCTGCAGCTCGTCCGACTTCTGCTTGTTGACCCTCAGCTGGGCGCGCACCTTGTTGTACTGCTCGATCGTGGGTTCGAGCTGCTCCCACTGCTTGTCGATCTGCGCCTCGATCTCGTCCACCGACGGCGCCGCGTACGCGGGCGCGGTCAGCATGCCCGCGCCGACGGCGACCGCCGCGACCACGGTGAGCAGGCGGTGTACGACCCGGCGGGCGCGGCCACGAGTGGGCGGCAGTCCCGGCGCACGACGATGAGGGGGCATGGTTGCCACCGGCATCGACTCCTTCGCAACCGACCGCCGGGAGCCTCGCGAGGGGGAAGATCGAGGCAGACAACCCACAGCGGTCAGCGCCCCACATTAGGGAAGCGCACGCGGGGAATCAAGGCGGCCCGGCGGACCGTCATGCGCCGGCAACGGTGTGCGCACACCGGGTGCGACAAAACCGAGGCGAGGGTCAGCCGACGATGGCCATCAACACGTCGTCGAGGGTCACCACGCCCAGCGGGCGGCGACCGTCGCTCACCAGGACCATGTGCCGCCGCTCCCGGCGCATCGACAGGAGCAGGTCGGCCAGCGTACGGTCCGGCGGCACCACGGCCAGCGGGTGGTAGACCTCGGGCGGTACGGGCGAGCGGCGGTCCGCCCCGGCGTACCCCAGCACGTCCTTGACGTGCACGAAGCCGAGCACCCGCCGGGTGGCGCGCTGCACCACGGGGAAACGGGAGCGGCCGGTCCGGGTGGCCAGCACCTCCAGGGAGGCCGGGGAGACGTCCTCGGCGACGGTGGTCACCGTCGACCAGGGCCGCAGGGCGTCGGCCGCCGTGCGGCTGTGCAGCGCGAGCGCGCCCGTGATCCGCGCGTGTTCCTCGGCGTCGAGCAGCCCCTCGGTCCGCGCCTGGGACACCAGGCCGGCCAGCTCCTCGGCCGTGAACACGGTCTTGACCGCGTCCGTCGCCTCGACGCGCCACAGCCGCAGCACCTGCCGCGACGACCACTTCATCGCCAGCAACAGCGGCTTGGTGGCCGTGCAGAACGCCAGCATCGCCGGCCCGAGCCAGAGCGCGGACGGCTCGGGCCCGGCCAGGGTGATGTTCTTCGGCACCATCTCGCCGACGACGGTGTGCAGGAAGACCACCATGCCGAGGGCGAGCAGGAAGGCCACCGGGTGGACCGCGCCGCGCGGCAGGCCGACGGCGTGGAACGGCACCTCCAGCAGGTGGGCCAGCGCCGGCTCGGCGATCGCGCCGAGACTCAGCGAGCAGATCGTGATGCCGAGCTGCGCCCCGGCGATCATCAGCGGGATCTGGTTCATCGCCGACAGCGCCCACCGGGCCCGCTTCGACGTGGCGGACAGCGGCTCGATCACCGTCCGGCGGGACGCGATCAGCGCGAACTCGCTGCCCACGAAGAAGGCGTTGCCGAGCAGCAGCAGCACGGTCACCAGCAGCTCAAGCATCGTCGCCGGGCTCCTCCGGGCGGACCACCCGCACCTGCTCGACGCGGTGCCGCTCCACTTCGACCACGGTGAACTCCCAGCCGTTCTCCTCGACCGACTCGCCGGCCACGGGGATGTGCCCGAGGCGGGCCATCAGGAAGCCCGCCAGCGTCTCGTACGGGCCCTCGGGCAGCTGGAAGCCCGTCTGCTCGGCCAGCTCGTCCTCGCGCAGCACGCCGTCGACGAGCGCGGTGCGCTCACCGCCCGGCACGGTCAGCTCGACCGGGCCACCGTCGTCGACCGCGTCCGGGTCGAACTCGTCGGCGATCTCCCCGACCAGCTCCTCCACCAGGTCCTCGACGGTCACGACGCCGTCGGTGCCGCCGTACTCGTCGACCACGATCGCCAGGTCCGCGCCGGCGGCCCGCAGGGCGGCCAGGACCCCGTCGAGGTCCAGGCTCTCCGGTACGTACACCGGTTCCCGGGCGACCGACGCGACGCTGGTGGCGGCCCGGCGGGCCGGCGGTACGCCGAGCGCGTCCGACACCCCCGCGACGCCGGTGACCAGGTCGAGGGTCTCCTCGAAGACGGGGAACCGGGTGCGGCCGGTCTGCTGGGCGAGGGTGAGCAGCTCGGCGACGCTGGCGGTGGCGCGCAGGGCGATCACGTCGACCCGGGGGGTCATCGCCTCGGCGGCCCGCTTCTCGCCGAAGCGGATGGTGCGGCGCAGCAGCATCGCGGTGTCCGGGGGAAGCGCCCCGGCGCGGGCCGAGATCGCGGCGAGCAGGCCCAGTTCCTCCGGTGAGCGGGCGCTGGCCAGTTCCTCCTGCGGTTCCACCCCGAGGCGCCGCACCAGCGCGTTCGCCGAGCCGTTCAGGCCCCGGATCAGCCAGCCGAACGCGCGGGAGAAGCCGCGCATGCCGCGGGCGGTGGCCAGCGCGGCGGGCATCGGCCGGGCCAGCGCCAGGTTCTTCGGCACCAGCTCGCCGAAGAGCATGGAGACGAGGGTCGCCAGGGCCAGTGCGAGGAACGGGCTGATCCGCTCGGCGGTCGCCCCGAGCGGGTGCAGCAGCGGGGCGAACAGGCGGGCCAGCGCGGGCTCGGCGAGGTAACCGGTGAGCAGGGCGGTGATGGTGATGCCGAGCTGTGCCCCGGAGAGCTGGAAGGAGAGCTCCCGCAGCGCCCGGCGTACGGTCGTCGCCCCGGCGTCGCCGGCCGAGGCCCGCCGGTCGATCTCCGGCCGGTCCACCGTGACCAGGGCGAACTCGGCCGCGACGAAGAACGCGTTGCCCGCGGTCAGCAGCACGAAGCCGACAAGGGGCAACAGGGTGGTCAATAGCGGACTGTCGATAATGCGCTCACCTCGGCGCGATTGTTCCACGGCCCGCCCGCCCCGCACACAACCCCGCGCGGGTGGACGTGCGCGCTCGACCCCCCGGAACGGATGATCAAGAGGTTTGCGTCAGAGCTGATCTCCAATCTGACGCAAATCTCTTGGTCAACGGGCGCGGGGCTGGTCTGACGCAAACCTCTTGGTCAACGGGCGCGGGGCTGGCACCGTGCCCGGGCCGGGCGTCAGCCGGCGACCGGCTCGGCCTCCCTGTCGCCGTGCGTCTGGTCGGGCTTGACCGAGCGCAGCAGCACGCTCGCGACGTCGACGACCTCGACCTGCTCCCCGGCGCCCTTGCCGTTCACGCCGTCGTTGAGCATGGTCGAGCAGAACGGGCAGCCGACGGCGATCGTCTTCGCCCCGGTCGACATGGCCTCCTCGACCCGGTCCACGTTGATCCGCTTGCCGATCTTCTCCTCCATCCACATCCGGGCACCGCCGGCGCCGCAGCAGAAGGAGCGCTCGCTGTTGCGCGGCATCTCGGTGAGCTCGCCCCGGACGGAGCTGCCGAGGACCTCGCGCGGCGGGGCGAAGACCCGGTTGTGCCGGCCCAGGTAGCAGGGGTCGTGATACGTGACGCCCCCGTCGACGGGCTGCACCGGGGTGAGCTTGCCGGCGCTGACCAGGTGGGCCAGCAACTGGGTGTGGTGCACCACCTCGAACTCCCCGCCGAGCTGCCCGTACTCGTTGCCGAGGGTGTTGAAGCAGTGCGGGCAGGTGGCGACGATCTTGCGCTTGCTCTTCTCCCTGCCCTCGAACGCCTCGTTCAGGGTCTCGACGTTCTGCTGGGCGAGCATCTGGAAGACGAACTCGTTGCCGATCCGGCGGGCCGGGTCGCCGGTGCAGGTCTCACCCTCACCGAGGATCGCGAAGGAGACGCCGGCCTCGTGCAGCAGCGTGGCGACCGCGCGCGTGGTCTTCTTCGCCCGGTCCTCGAACGCGCCGGCGCAGCCGACCCAGAACAGGTACTCGAAGTCGTCGACCTCGCCGACCCGGGGCACCTCGAAGCCGAGGCCCTTGGTCCAGTCCTCGCGGGTGTTCTGCGGGGCGCCCCACGGGTTGCCCTTGTTCTCCAGGTTGCGCAGCATCACGCCGGCCTCGGACGGGAAGCTCGACTCGATCAGCACCTGGTAGCGGCGCATGTCGACGATGTGGTCGACGTGCTCGATGTCGACCGGGCACTGCTCGACGCAGGCGCCGCAGGTGGTGCAGGACCAGAGCACGTCCGGGTCGATGACGCCGCCCTCCTCGGCCCCACCGATCAGCGGCTTGTCGGCCTCGGCCAGCGCCAGCACGTCCAGGTGGGCAAGCTGGGCGGCGGTCGCCTTCTCCTCGCCGGTCAGGTCCTTGCCGCCACCGGCCAGCAGGTACGGCGCCTTGGCGTACGCGTGGTCGCGGAGGCTGAGCACGAGCAGCTTCGGCGACAGCGGCTTGCCCGTGTTCCAGGCCGGGCACTGCGACTGGCACCGGCCGCACTCGGTGCAGGTGCTGAAGTCCAGCAGACCCTTCCAGGTGAACTGCTCGACCTGGGCGACGCCGAACTGGTCGGACTCCGGGTCCGCCTCCTCGAAGTCGAGCGGCTTGCCCTCGCTCATCATCGGCCGCAGCGCGCCGAGTCCGGAGCCGGCCGGCTTGGCCGGCTCGCGCTTGAAGAAGATGTTGGGGAACGCCAGGAACCGGTGCCAGGCGACGCCCATGGTGACGTTCAGCGAGATCACGATGAGCCAGGTCATCGAGATGGCGATCTTGATCAGCGCGGCGACGCTCACGCCGGCCTCCCACGCGGGCAGCGCGCCGCCGAGCGCGTGGCTGACCGGGGTGGCCCAGACCGGGTACTCGAACTGGTCGGTGGCGACCTTGAAGCCGCGGATCAGGAACCCGAAGATCAGAACCAGCAGCACGACCCACTCGACGAAGTAGCCCTGCCACATGGTCGAGCCGGTGAACCGGGAGCGCCCGCCGGGCCGGGTGGGCCGGTTGCGCAGCCGGATCGCCATCAGCACGAGGATGCCGGCCAGGCCGAACACGCCGATGAGCTCCGTGGCCAGGCCGAAGACCGTCCAGTGCCCGACGACCGGCAGGCCGCCACCGGGGCTGACGACCTCGAAGTACGCCTCCAGCACCAGCAGCGAGAGCACGATGAACGCGACCATCACGAACCAGTGCGCGGCACCCACCACGCTCCACCTGAGCATGCGGGTGTGGCCGGCGGTCTCCGCCAGCACGGTCTTCGTCCGGGCGCCCTTGTCGGTGAACCGCTGCGGGTCCGGCTGACCCAGGCGGATCACTGCCACCATCTTCATGACCGCGCGTACCGCAAGCCACACCGCCACCGCGGTGATGGCGGCCGCGAGGATCGTCGTGACGATCTGGACGCTGCCCATCGAGTTGGCCTCCCGGTCTGCTGCCTGTCGAGCGGCTCGGCGATCGGGCCCGGGTCAGGGCATGGCGGCGTGGTGCCGCTGCCGCGCCCTGCGACCGGACCGGTCGATGACCTCGCTCCACTCGGTCATGCAGTGCAGCCTACGCGCAAGGTTACCCAGCAGTAACGTGAGTCTTCTCGCAGCCGGCCGCGCCGCCCTGCGGACACCATAGGGTGCCCCGGCGCCGAAGCACCCGGCAGGGGCCGCGCGAAGTGCGACATCACGGGGCCGGATGCCCGGTGGAGGCATGGTCCGCCGCCTGCCGGACGGCGGAATGGATCAGGCCGGCGGCGCGAGACGGGTCAGCGCCAACGGGAGAGCAGCACCAGGGAGCCGACCATCGCGCCGAAGCCCACCGCGAGGTTCCAGTAACCCCACGAAGCGACCGGGTACGCCTGCTCGGAGAGGTAGTAAACCACCAGCCAGCCGATTCCGGCGACGATCAGGGCGACCGCCGTGATCGGGAGCCAGACCGGGCTGGGCTTGCGCGTCGCCGCCGTCGCCGTCGGACGCACGTCCGTCGGCGGGGTGTACACCTTCTTCTTGCGGACCTGAGACTTGGGCACGACGCTCTCCAGGGGTGACGACCTCGTCCGGCCTGACAACCGGGCGCGGGGGCGACGGTCCATGGCCAATAATGTTCGACAGCTAGCGTAGTCCGGAAGGGCCGCCCTAGCCATGAATGGGGTCAGACCGATGCACGGAGTGACCGAAATTGGCGGGACTGTTCGGTCACCGCAGCACCGGCCCTCGCCCTGACGGCCGACACCAGACGACGCGGAAGGAACGCTCGGTGGAGTACACATCCGGCGCGGCCTCCTGGCAGAAGGCCCTCCGGCGGGCGGTCGCCGTCCTCCTGCCCCGGCGCCCACGGCAACGGCGCCCAGGCTGGTCGGTGGGCGTGCCCCTGATCGCCGTCGCGGCCGGGCTGCTGTTCACCACGAGCGCGACGACCGCCGACGGCACCGCGCTGCGCGAGGACCGCCGCCCCCAACTCACGCAGCTCATCGAGGACCGGCGGAAGCAGGTCGAGGCGAGCGAGCAGCAGGCGGCGCAGCTACGGGCCCAGGTCGAGGACGAGACCGCCGCACTGGCCGACTCCGACGGCCCGATCAGGGAGCAGCGGGACCGGGCGGCCGCGAGCCGGCAGGCCGCCGGGTTCACGGCGCTGACCGGGACAGGGGTGACCGTCGAGCTCGACGACGCTCCCCGGCGCCCCGACCAGGGTCTGCCCCCGGGGGCGACGAACGACGACCTGGTGGTCCACCAGCAGGACGTCCAGGCGGTGGTGAATGCGCTCTGGGCCGGCGGCGCGGAGGCGATGTCAATCATGAACGTCCGCGTGCTCACGACCAGCGCGGTACGCTGCGTGGGTAACACCCTGCTGCTCCACGGCCGGGTGTACTCCCCACCATTCAAGATCGTAGCAATCGGCGATCCCGCTGCCCTCAAGCAGGCCCTCGCCGCCTCCGAGGGAGTCCAGTGGTTCATGGACGACGTCCGCGACTTCCACCTGGGGTACCGGGAGACCACATCGACGGTCACGGTGCCGGCGTTCGAGGACTCGACCGCCCTGCGCTCGGCGACGGTGCCCCGTTGAGCCGGGCGAGCGACCCGGAGGCCTGGCGGCACCACCCGGACGCCTGGCGCCACCAGCCGGACGCCTGGCAGCACGAGCCGGACAGCCGGCAGCGCGGCCCGCAGCCGGCCCCGGTCTCGGTGCCCCGGTCGACCACTCCGCCCAGGCGCCGCACGGTTCCGGCGGCACCTGGCCAGACCCGGTGCTACCGCCCCGCGCGGCGGCCCCCCGCTCACCGCAGCCGCACCGGCAGGCCGCCCCGCCGCCGTGGCCCGGCGCCGGCCCCGGCGAGCCTCCGCTGCGCCCGGCCGCCCAGCCGCCCGCGCCGTATCCGGCGACCCAGCCGCCGACGCTGCCGGCCGCCCAGCCACCCCCGGGGACCGCAGGACGTTCCGCCGCCTCCCGGCCCGGCCCGGCCGGACGCGGGTCCGGCGACCCGTCCGCCCCGCAGCCGTACGGCCCGGCCTCGGCCGGCGCGCCGCCGTACGGCCCGGGGGGCGGTTCCGGCGCCGGGTCGGGCAGCCGCCACCCGGCGGCCCCGACGGACGCGCCCACGGCCCTCATCCCGACCGTCGGCCCCCGTCCCGCGTCGCCCCCGCCGCCCGCCGGCGCCCCGGCGCCGGGCGCACCGGGATCGGGCGCACCGGGATCGGGCCCGCCCCCGGGCCCCGCCGACCCGGCGGCCACCGCGCTGATCCCGCCGGTCCCCGGCGGGCCACCGGCCCCCGACCCCCGCCTCGACTCGACCGCGCTGATGGGCGCCGTGCCACGGCTCCCGGCCGTCAACGATCCCGCCGAGACGGGGCCCACCGAGCCGCCCAGGCCACGGCGCGGCGAGCGGGTGATCCAGCTCCGGGCGACGCAGACCGGGGAGGGCTACAAGAGCGTCTACTCCGAGCTGACCCGCCCCTCCGTCTGGTCGCGGCTGCGCACGGGCGTACGGGTCACCGGCGAGGTGCTGATCACCTTCGGCCTCGTGGTGCTCCTCTTCGCCGGCTACGAGGTGTGGGGCAAGTCGGCGATCGTCGACGCCCACCAGAACGACCTCAACCAGCAACTCGCCCAGGCGTGGGACCCGAGCGACGATCCGACCGTGGCCCCGACCGGCCCGACGGCCAAGCCGAAGCCGCCGGCCCACGGCAAGCCACTCGCCGGGCTGTACATCCCGAAGCTGGACAAGCACTGGGTCGTCGTGCAGGGGGTCACCCAGCAGGACATCCGGTACGCCCCGGGCCACTACCCGGACAGCGCGATGCCGGGTGAGCTGGGCAACTTCTCCGTCGCCGGCCACCGCAACCGGGCCACCTTCTGGCGGCTGGACGAGCTGCACCCCGGCGACGCCATCGTGGTCGAGGGCAAGACCGAGTGGTACGTCTACAAGGTCTACAAGAGCCGGATCGTCCGGCCGAACCAGGTCGAGGTGGTCGCGCCGGTGCCGATGGAGCCGGGCGCGAAGCCGAAGCAGCGGCTGCTCACCCTGACCACCTGCAACCCGAAGTTCGACAACTATCAGCGGCTGATCGTCCACGCCGAGCTGGACCGCACCCAGCCCAAGGCGTCCGGCCGCCCGGCGGAGCTGGGGGCCTGACGGTGTACGCCTGGATCTGGCGCAAGCTTCCGCTGGGCCTGCCCGGCAAGCTGATCGGCTCGCTCGCGCTCGTCGCCGCCACGGTGGCCCTGCTCTGGTACGTGGTGTTCCCGTGGGCCGAGCCGCTGCTCCCCTTCGACGACGTGCAGGTCACCCAGGACTCCGGCGACCCGGCCTCCGACCCGGGCGTGCCGGGGGACACCCCGGGCGACGGGCACGAGCTGCCTTACGACACCGAGCAGAACAACACCCCGCCCCCCTCCCCGAGCAGGTGAACCGATGCGCGTCCTGGTGATCGACAACTACGACTCGTTCGTGTTCAACCTCGTGCAGTACCTCGGCCAGCTCGGCGTGGACTGCGAGGTTCGGCGCAACGACGAGATCGAGCTGGACGAGGTGGGCCGGGTCGGGGCGGCCGGGGTGCTGCTGTCCCCGGGGCCGGGCAGCCCGGACCGGGCCGGCATCTGCCTCGACGTCATCCGCCGGTACGCGGGCGAGCTGCCGATCTTCGGCGTCTGCCTGGGGCATCAGGCGATCGGAGAGGCGTTCGGGGCGACCGTGGCCCGCGCGCCGGAGCTGCTGCACGGCAAGACCTCGGAGGTGCGGCACCACTCGGTCGGCGTACTGGCCGGGCTGCCGGACCCGTTCACCGCCACCCGCTACCACTCGCTGGCCGTACTGCCCGAGACCCTGCCGGACGAGCTGGAGGTCACCGGCTGGACGGGCTCCGGGGTGGTGATGGCCATGCGACACCGGACGCTGCCCGTCGAGGGCGTCCAGTTCCACCCGGAGTCGGTGCTCACGGAGGGCGGGCACCTGATGCTGGCCAACTGGCTGGCGAGCTGCGGCCATCCGGAGGCGTTGGAGCGCGCCCCGGAGCTGGCCGCCGAGGTGGACGCCCGCCGCCGCGCCGCCTTCGCCACCGGCTGAGACGGGCCGCCTTCGCCACCGGCTGAGACGGGCCGTCTTCAGACCGGATGATCGCGTGAGTAGGCCCGCGAAGGGGGCGGTCAGCCCTTCAGCGCGTCCGCAACCGCCGGGTCGGCCGGCGACCTGACCGCAGGCGGCCGGCGTCGGACCGCGTCCCACGCCGCCTTGCCACTGGCGAAGTAGTCCCGTACCGCCTTCTCGACGAGCAGTGCCCGCCCGCAGCCGGGGCACCGCGCGGTCACCCCGTCGACATCGAGCCCGAGCTGCCGGCACAGCGTAACCGCCCGGGCGAGGTGGTACGACTGGGTCACGACCAGCGCGCGCCGGACGCCGTACACGCCGCGTGCTCGGGCGCAGCTGTCGTAGGTGTCCAGCCCGAACGGGTCGGCCACGACGCGACGGGGATCGACACCCAGCCGGTCGGTCAGGTGGGAGGTCATCACCGCCGGCTCGTCACCGGAAGTTCCGCCCCCGTCGCCCGATACGAGAATCACCCGTGCCCGCCCGCTGCGCACCAGCTCGGCGGCGGTTTCCAGGCGGCCGGTGAGCCGGTCGCCCGGTTGGCGCCGGTCCGCCGCCACAGCCGTGCCCAGGACGATCACGACGTCGGCGGCCGGTGCGCTGGCCTCGTCGTACAGATGACCGCGGGCGGCGACGGTGGTCCACATCCAGGGAAGACTGGCGAGAAGCAGCGCGGCCAGACTGAGAAACGCCGCGCGGGCCAGGCGTCGCCACCGCCGGTTCGCCCGACCCTCCCGGCCCGCCGCTGCTCTCACCAGTGGTATCCGGCGGGAACGCTGGCATCCACCCCGTTCGTCCTTCCGGTACGCGTCACCGCCACCCAAACCTGGGCGAACCGCACGGCCGACGGCCGGCACCGCCGATCGCTGGATCCCTGCGGGCGTCTCGCCCGCTCCTCCGAGGAGGCCGGGTTCGCGTCAGCGTTCCTCACTGCGGCCCGGTGGGGGCGGGAACAGACCGCCCCCGCCGCCTTCGGTCGGGGTGTTCGACGGGGTCGGCGTCGGCTCGGACGGCTCCGCGGTCGGCAGGGGGACGTCGACCTCGATGGTGACGGTCTTCCCCTTCTCCAGCTTCTCGCCGGCCCGCGGGTTCTGGTCGCTCACCTTGCCGGCCTGGTCCGCCGGCACCTCGTTGCCGTCGCGCACCTTCCACTGGTAGCCCGCCCGCTCCAGTTCCCGCTTCGCCTCGGCCTCCGTCAGCCCGGTGACGCGCGGCACCGTGCGGATGTTGCCGCGGGAGACCTCCACGGTCACCTCGCTGCCCTCGGCAACCCTGGTGCCCTCCTTCGGGGTCACCTTGACGACCGTCCCCGCCGGCGCGTCGTTGTCGACCGGCTTCTCCTTCACCACAAATTTCAGGTCCTTTAGCTGCTGCTCGACGTTGTCGAACGGCGACCCGATGACACGCGGGATGGTCACCTCCGGCTTGCCGCCGCAGAGCTGGACGGTGACCCCCTGGCCCTTCTCCAACTCCGTGTCCGGTGACGGGCTCTGCTGAGCGACCGTGTCGACCTTGCAGGTGCTGTTGAAGACGGCATCGCCGACCGTGGGCACCAGCCCCGCGCTCTGGATGTCGGCGACGGCCGCGTCCCGGCTCTTGCCCTCCAGGTTCGGCACCCGGACCTTGCCGCTGCCCTGGCTGAGCAGGATGCCGGCGACCAGGGCGATCACCGCGAGCACGCCGAGGGCGGCGAAGACGGCGATCACCCAGGAGGAGCTCTTCCGCTTGCGCGGGTCCCCGACCCGGGCCGGGACCTGCTGCCGGGCCTGCGGGCCCAGCACCTGGGTCTGGTAGCCCGCGGCCTGCGCCATCGGGACGGTTTCGCTCTCGCGCAACACCGGGGTGGCCAGCACCGGCCGACCGGCGGCGGCCCGGAGCAGGTCGGCGCGCATCTCGCCGGCGCTCTGGTAGCGGTTGAGCGGGTTCTTCGACAGCGCCTTGAGCACGATCGCGTCGACCGCCGGGTTCACGTCCGGGTTGATGTCGCTCGGAGTCGGCGGGGCCTCGCGCACGTGCTGGTACGCCACGCTGACCGGGCTGTCCCCGACGAACGGCGGGTGCCCGCAGAGCAGCTCGAACAGCACGCAACCGGCGGCGTACACGTCGGAGCGGGCGTCGACCGCCTCGCCGCGCGCCTGCTCCGGGGAGAGGTACTGCGCGGTGCCGATGACCGCGCTGGTCTGGGTCATCGTGGTGGCGCCGCTGGCCAGCGCCCGGGCGATGCCGAAGTCCATCACCTTGACCTGGCCGGTCTGGGTGAGCATCACGTTGCCCGGCTTGATGTCGCGGTGGATGATGCCGTGCCGGTGGCTGAACTCCAACGCGGCGCACATGTCGGCGCAGATCTCCAGCGCGCGGCGCGGCTGGAGCCGGCCCTCGGCGCCCAGCACCTCCTTGAGGGTCCGCCCGTTGACGAACTCCATCACGATGAACGGCAGCGTCTCGCCGGTCGGCGCCGTCTCCTCGCCGGTGTCGTACACGGCGACGATGGCCGGGTGGTTGAGGGAGGCGGCGTTCTGTGCCTCGCGGCGGAACCGCATCTGGAACGTGGCGTCCCGGGCCAGGTCGGTCCGGAGCATCTTGATCGCGACGTCCCGACCGAGCCGGAGGTCGCGGCCGCGGTGCACCTCGGCCATGCCGCCGTAGCCGAGCAGCTCGCCGACCTGGTACCTGCCACCGAGCAGGCGGGCCTGCGCTGTCATCGCGTCTGTCGTCCTTCGCTCGTCGTCGTCTCGCCGCCGCCCGGCAGGAGCCGTTCCATCCGACGGTACGACGTGCCGGGCGCATCGTCGCGTCCGTCGGCCCTCAGCGCGCCGGACGTCACTGTCCGCGGGCCGAGGTCACCGGCACCGGTGTTCTTCCGCAGGTTGTAGGAAAGCACGCCGGAACAGATCAGGACCAGTACGGCCAGCAGCACCACCAGCAGCACCCGGCCCGAGCCGGTACGCGCCGGCGGGACGGGCGGCGGGCCGGGCTGGCGGGCGTACGCCGCCGGGCCGACCGGGTGGACCGGGGCCGCCGGCACGGGCGCGGCGCCGCGGGGGTACGCCGGACTGGCGGCGACCGGTGGGCGCGGCGCGGCCACCGGCGGGTGCGCCGGCTGGTGGGCGACCGGCGGGCGGGGTGCCGCGACGGGCGGGCGGGACTGCAAGGGGGCGGACGCCGTGACCGGCCGCTGCGCGACCGCGGGCGGGCGGGGCTGCTGGCGCGACGCGGGCGGCACCTGGGCGCGGG
Source organism: Micromonospora olivasterospora (assembly GCF_007830265.1). Taxonomy (NCBI): domain Bacteria; kingdom Bacillati; phylum Actinomycetota; class Actinomycetes; order Micromonosporales; family Micromonosporaceae; genus Micromonospora; species Micromonospora olivasterospora. Next base: position 2,723,074 of record NZ_VLKE01000001.1, on the reverse strand, counting down.
CCTGAGCGCCGGCCGGCGACACCGGCACGGCGGAGACCTGGGCGCGGGCCTGAGGGCCTGCCGGGGGCGCCGGCACGGCGGAGACCTGGGCGCGGGCCTGAGGGCCGGCCGGGGGCGCCGGCACGGCGGAGACCTGGCCGAGGTGCCCGCTGGTGCGCGACTGCTGGCCGAGCGCCAGCTTCGCCTGCCGGGCCACCCCGGCGAGGGCGGCGGCGCTGGGCCAGCGGGCGGTGGGGTCCTTCGCCATCGCCCGCTCGACGATCGCCCGGACCTGCGGTGGGATGTCCACCGGCAGCGGCCGCGGGCTGTCCCGGACGTGCTTCATGGCGATTTCGAGCGGGTTGTCCCCCTCGAACGGTCGCCGCCCGGCCAGGCACTGGTACGCCACCACGCCGAGGGCGTACACGTCGGAGGCCGGCGTGGCGACCGCACCGGTGGCCTGCTCCGGCGAGATGTACGACGCGGTGCCCAGCACGGAGCCGGCGGCGGTGAGCTGCCCGACCAGGTCGGACCGGGCGATGCCGAAGTCGGTGAGCACGAGCGTGCCGTTGGGCCGGACGAGCAGGTTGCCCGGCTTCACGTCGCGGTGCACGATCCCCTTGACGTGCGCCGCGTGCAGCGCGTCGGCGGCCTGGGCGACCAGGGCCATGGTGCGGGCCGGGGTGAGCCGGCCCACCCGGCTGAGCGTGGCGGAGAGCGGGTCGCCCTCCACGTACTCCATGACCAGGAAGGCGATCTGCTGGTCGCTGCCGAAGTCGTAGACGTCCACGACGCCCGGGTGGTTGATGGTGGCCATCGTGCGGGCCTCGCCCCGGAACCGCTCGGCGAATCCCGGCTCGTCGAGCAGGGCCGGGAGCAGGCTCTTCACCGCGACCGTACGCCCCAGCACCTGGTCGGTGCCGCGCCACACGTCGCCCATGCCGCCGCTGGCGATCCGCTCGTCGAGACGGTAGCGGTTGCCGAGCTGGACGCCGGGGCTGAGCATGTCAGCGGCCCCCGGCGTCGGCGGCGGCCGCCTGCATGATCTTGCCGGCGATCCGGGCCGCCTCGGCGCTGCCGCCGCTGCCCGCCTGCTCCAGCACCACACAGACCGCGGAGACCGGGGTGCCGTTCTTGTCCAGCGCGAACCCGATGAACCAGCCGTGGTCGGGACGGTCCGGGGCGGACTGGGCGGTGCCGGTCTTGCCGCCGACCGTGTAGCCGTTGAAACGCGCGTTGCGACCGGTGCCGCCCTCGACCACGCCGACCATCATGTCGCGCAGGTCCGACGCGACCTGCGCGCTCACCGGCTCCCGCAGCTTCTTCGGGTCAGCGGTGTACGTGGTGGTGCGGTCCGGGGCGAGGAGCTGCTTGACCAGGTACGGCCGCATCTGCGTGCCGTTGTTGGCGACCGCCCCGGCGATCAGGGCGCCCTGCAGCGGGGTCATCCGCACGTTGTTCTGCCCGATCGAGGACTGGGCCAGCGCGGCCGGGTCGGTGCCACCGTCCGGGTTCTGCATGTCGCCGGTGCGGCTGGCCGCCACGGGCAAACCGCCCTCGCCGAGCTGGCCGACCGAGAGGTCCTCCTGCTCGAAGCCGAACTCGCGGGCCTTCTCCTTGACCTTGTCGGCCCCGAGTCTCACGCCGAGCTGGGCGAAGCCGGTGTTGCAGGACTCCCGGACCGCCTCGGCCAGGGTGACCTCCGACTCCGGGCAGATCGACGCGGCGGCGTTGCGGATCGGGGTGCCCGAGGTGGGCGCGGTGTAGCTGGAGCCCGCCGGGATCTTGGTGTTCTTGCCGATGCCGTTCTCCAGCGCGGCGGCGGCCATCACGATCTTGAAGGTCGAGCCCGGGGGCAGCACCTCCTCCAGCGCCCGGTTGGTCAGCGGGCGGCCCGCGTCCTTGTCCAGCTTGTCGTACGCCGCCTGCGCCTCGTCCGAGTCGTGGCTGGCCAGCGGGTTCGGGTCGAAGCTCGGCATGGAGACCAGCGCCTGCACCGCCCCGGTACGCGGGTCGATCGCGATCGCCGCGCCCTTCTTCGCGCCGACCTGGTTGTCGGCCAGCCCGTTGTACGCCGCGTCCTGGGCCCGCTTGGACAGGGTCAGCAGCACGTTGCCGCCGCCCGTCTCGTTGCCGGTGAACATGTCCTTGATCCGGTTGGCGATCAGCGCGTCGCTGGTGCCGGCCAGGTACTCGTTCTCGACCCGCTCGATGCCGGTCTCGGCCAGGTTGACGGGCTTGTAGCCGAGCACGTGCGCGTACTTCTCCCCACCGGGGTAGGTGCGCAGGTACTTGTACTTGCCCTCGGTCTCCTTGCTGGTGGCCAGGGCGGTGCCGCCGGCCTCGATGTTGCCCCGCCGGTGCTTGTACTCGGCCACCTGGACGCGGCCGTTGTAGTCGCTGTTGCGGTATTCGTCGGCCTTGTACGCCTGGATCCAGTTCAGGTTCGCGAACAGCAGGCCGAACAGGACCATGGCGACCACGCCGACGCGGCGCAGGGGTGCGTTCATGTCCGGATCACCTCCGTGGGGGCCCCGTGCAGTTGCTCCGGCGGGCCGCCCCCGGGTCGGGCCGCCGGGCCGCCGGGAGCCACCGGCCGACCGGCGGCGTCGGAGACCCGCAGCAGCACCGCGATGAGCAGCCAGTTCGCCATCAGCGACGAGCCACCGGCGGAGAGGAACGGGGTGGTCTGCCCGGTCAGCGGGATGAGCTTGCTGATCCCGCCCACGATCACGAAGACCTGGAGGCCGAGGGTGAAGGCGAGGCCGCCGGCGAGCAGCTTGCCGAACGAGTCCCGGACGGCCAGCGCGGCGCGCAGCCCCCGCTCCACGATCAGCAGGTAGACCACCAGCAGGGCGGAGAGCCCGAACAGGCCGATCTCCTCGCCGATGCCGGCGAAGATGAAGTCGTTCTGCACCTCGGGGATCTCGAGCGGCTCCCCGCCACCCGGCCCGGCGCCGAACAGGCCGCCGCTGCCGAGCCCGAGCAACCCCTGGACAAGCTGGTAGCCGTCGTCGTACGGCTTGGCGAACGGGTCCAGCCAGATCTCGGCCCGCAGGTGGAAGTTCGCGAACGGCCCGCCGACCGTGCCGCCCAGCACGTAGGCCAGGTACGCGCCGCCGAAGAACAGGAGCAGGCCGATCAGCAGCCAACTGACCCGCTCGGTGGCGATGTACAGGGTCACCACGAACATGCCGAAGTACAGCAGCGAGGTGCCGAGGTCCTTCTCGAAGACGAGCACCAGCAGGCTCAGCACCCAGACCGCGAGCACGGGCCCGAGGTCCCGCCCGCGGGGGAAGTCGATGCCGAGCACCCGGTGGCTGGCCAGGGACAGCACCTCGCGCTTGCGCACCAGGTAGTAGGCGAAGAAGGCGAGCAGCGCCAGCTTGGCGAACTCACCCGGCTGGATGGTGAAGCCGCCAATCTTGATCCACAGCTTCGCGCCGTAGATCTCCGAGTACTTCGGGGGCAGCACCGCCGGGATCATCACCAGCACGATGCCGGCCAGGCCCAGCGTGTACGCGTACCGGGAGACCGAGCGGTGGTCGCGCATGATCGCGAGCAGCGCGGCGGCGAGGACCACCGCCGCCAGCGTCCAGGCGAACTGCCGCCCGCCCTGCCCGGCGAAGATGGCCAGCGACTCGCGGTCCTCCGGGGCGGCCCTGCCCAGGTCGAGCCGGCGCAGGAAACCCACGCCGATGCCGTTGAGCAGCGCTACCGCCGGCAGCAGGGCCGGGTCGGCGAACGGCGCCAGGAACCGGATGGCCACGTGCAGGGCGAGGAAGACCGCGGCCAGCACCGCCGTCGGTACCCAGAAGTCCGGGGTGACCGTGTCGAGCACGGTCGCCTCGACCGTCGCACCGTACGCGGCCACCAGCACCAGGGCCAGCAGCAACAGCGACAGCTCGGCGTTGCGGCGGGACCGGGCCAGGCGTACGCCGGGCTGCTCGCCCGTCGTGCCGGGCGAGGCTGCCGGGGTGGCCGTTGCGGTCACGGATGCGTCCTCGGATTCTCAGCCGACGCTCACTCCGGCGACCGGCATCCGGCCGGGTCGGCCGGCGGGACGGTGTCGGAGTGCGACGCGTCGGGTGTGGTGGTGGGCGCGGGGGTGGCGGAGGAGCTGGGGCTGGGGGCGGCGGACGGGCCGTTCGCGGCGGTGCGGGTCGCGCCGGGGGTGGCAGCGCCCGGGGTCGGGGCGGCCGTCACCGGGGCGGGCGTGGCGGTGGGGCTGGGCGGGCAGATCGGCTTGAGGTTCGGGTTGGTCGGACTGTCGCTGATCAAAACGGCCAGCCGGCGCTCGGCGTCCGGCTCGCTCCGGGCCTGGATACCCTGCTTGACCTGCTCCTGGGCGGCCAGGGTGAGGTCGTCGAGCTTCGTGGCGCTCCGCGAGTGCACGGTGGAGAGGTCCAGGCCGGCGATCTGCCCCTGGACGCCCCGGAAGACGGCCACCTGGCCGTCCTCGGTCGCCCCGACGTAGTACTGCCGCTGGGTGTAACTCCACCCGCCGAGGAGCGCGCCGCCGAGGATGACCAGCAGCGCCACGGCCATCGCGGCGGTACGCAGCGGGCGGCGCCGCGGCCGGTCCGCGTCGTCGTCGCCGTCCCCCGGATCCTCCGGCGCGGGCGGACGCGGCGCGGAGAGCGCCGAGGCGCGGGCGGCGGGGGTGGAGACGTCGGCGGACGTGGCCATGCCCCGGTCGCGGGCGGCGGCGCCGCCGACGATCGGGCTCGCCTCGACGATGTCCGCGTCGGTGGCGTCGGCGATGATCACGGTGATGTTGTCCGGGCCGCCGCCACGCAGCGCGAGCTGCACCAGCCGCTCGACGCACTTCTGCGGATCGGTGTACTCGCGCATGGTGTCGGCGATCGTCTCGGCGCTGACCACGCCGGAGAGGCCGTCGCTGCAGATCAGGTAGCGATCGCCGGGCAGCACCTGCCGGACGCTGTACTCCGGGTCGATGTCGCGGCCGTCCAGCGCCCGGGTGAGCAGCGAGCGCTGGGGGTGGCTGCTCGCCTCCTCGGCGCTGATCCGCCCCTCGTCGACGAGCATCTGGACGTACGTGTCGTCCTTGGTGATCTGCGCGAACTCGCCGTTGCGCAGGAGATACGCCCGCGAGTCGCCGATGTGCACCATTCCCAGCTTGCTGCCGGAGAAGAGGGTCGCGGTGAGCGTCGTGCCCATCCCCTCCAGCTGCGGGTTGGCGTCCACGGTGTCGCGGAGCTGCTGATTGGCGGTGCCCACGGCGGAACGCAGCGCGTCGACGAGGGCGTCGCCCGGGACGTCCTCGTCCAACGGCGCCATGGCACCGATGACGATGTTGCTGGCGACGTCACCGGCGGCCATGCCGCCCATGCCGTCGGCGACGGCGAGAAGCCGCGGCCCGGCGTAGACGGAGTCCTGGTTACCGTCTCGGATCAGACCGCGGTCGCTGTGGGCCGCATAGCGCAGGGTCAGAGTCATGGCCGTAATTCGAGAGAGGTGCGGCCGATTCGGATCGGCACGCCGAGGGGGACGGGGGTCGGTCCGGTGACCTTAGCGCGATCCAGGTAGGTGCCGTTAGTCGAACCGAGGTCCTCGACGTACCACTGACCGTCGCGCGGCACGAGTCGGGCGTGTCGCGCGGAGGCGTAGTCGTCGGTGATGACGAGGGTGGAATCCTCGGCCCGGCCGATGGTGATCTGGGACTCGCCCAGGGTGATCCGGGTGCCGGCCAGCTGGCCCGCGGTCACCACGAGCTGGTGGGCGGCCCTGCCCCGCTTCACCTTCGCCGGCTTCGCTCCCTGCCCGGTCGATGCCCCCACGCCCCGGGGCGCGGCGACGAGTCGACCCGACCGGGCGCCGGCGAACAGGTCCCGACGGATCACGCCGACCACCGTGAACACGAAGATCCACAGCAGGATGAGGAACCCGAACCGGGCGACGGTGATGACGAGTTCGGGCAAGGCGGATCAGCCGTCCACGCGGAAGGTCAGGGTGGTGGTGCCGAGCTGGATCATGTCGCCGGGGTTGAGCGCCACGGCGGAGACCCGCTGGCCGTTGACCATGGTGCCGTTGGTCGAGCCGAGGTCGGTCAGCACGACCTGGCCGCCGTCGAAGTCCAGCCGCGCGTGGCGGCGGGAGATGCCGACGTCGGGCAGGCGCAGGTTGGCCTGATCGCCGCGACCGATGACCGTGGAGCCCATCTGGAGAGGGTAGGTGCGGCCGTCACCGGAGACCAGTCGGACGTTGCGCGCACCGCCGTGCCCGGGCGGGGGGCCGTAGCCGCCGCCCTGGTCGTACGCCGGGTACGCGGGCGGGCCCGCGTCGTAGCCGCCATGGTCGTAACCGCCCTGGTCGTAGCCGCCGTGCTCGTAGCCGCCGGGCGCCGAGACCGGGGCGACGTCGCCGCCGGTGTAGACCTCGGCGGTGACCCGGAACATGCCCGTGTCCAGGCCCTCGCCGCGCTCGATCTCGACGATCACGTCGCCGTAGACCGTCCACGCCTGCTCGCCGATGAACTCCGCCTGCGACTGGGCCAACTCCTGGGCCAGCGCGGCGGCGTACGGCGCCAGACGGCTGTGGTCGTACGGCGAGAGATCGATCACGTAGCGGTTGGGCACCAACGTGCGCCCACCGGCCAGGATCGCCTTGTGCGCCTCGGCCTCCCGCTGCATGGCGTTGAGGATCTCCACGGGGTGGACCACCCCTTTGAAGACCTTGGCAAAGGCTCCCTCGACCAGGCCTTCCAGACGCTTCTCGAAGCGTTGCAGCACGCTCACCGGCTCCTCCTCGGGTCCCGAGGACATGATGGTATCCGGCCGGCGCGCTCGCAGCTCACACGCCGCTCGGCCGTCCGCGACCGGCCCGTCCGGAGGGGCCACTTCAGGCGTGCTACAGTTTCGTCCGCCGCGAGCGGTAACAGGTCGCGGCGAGGGCCGGAAACGCCGTAGGATGTGCCGGACCCGCTGGAGACAGCGGAACCGGGGCAGGCTACAGTTTCCCAGGTCAGGCCACGGGGAAGTGGCGGAATGGCAGACGCGCACGGTTCAGGTCCGTGTGCCCGAAAGGGCGTGAGGGTTCAACTCCCTCCTTCCCCACCAGCACAAGGGCTCCGCAGGAATGCGGGGCCCTTGCGTCGTTGTCAAGCTCCGCAACGCATCGGCGGCCGTGCCGGACGTCACGCTATGCTCCGAATCGTTCCCTGCTGCCTCAGATGAACCAGGAGTGGCGTGTGAGTGTCGCGTTGGTGACCGGGTCGGGCGGCCTGATCGGCTCCGAGGCGGTGCGGCACTTCGCCGGCCTCGGCCTCGACGTCGTCGGCATCGACAACGACATGCGGCAGGAGTTCTTCGGCGCGGAGGCGTCGACCGCGTGGAACGTCCGCCGGCTCGCCGACGAGCTGGGCGGGGCGTACAGCCACCACAGCATCGACATCCGGGACCGCGACTCGCTGGCGAAGCTGTTCGCGCGGTACGGCGGCGACGTCGCCGTGGTGATCCACACGGCCGCCCAGCCGTCGCACGACTGGGCGGTCCGCGACCCGTTCACCGACTTCGACGTGAACGCCGTCGGCACCCTCAACGTGCTCCAGAACGTCCGCGAGCACTGCATCGAGGCGCCGGTGATCCACTGCTCGACCAACAAGGTGTACGGCGACCGGCCGAACAGCCTCCCCCTGGTCGAGCTGGAGACCCGCTGGGAGATCGAGCCGGGCCACCCGTACGAGCAGGGCATCCGCGAGGACATGTCGATCGACGCCTGCCTGCACTCGGTCTTCGGCGCCTCGAAGGTCGCCGCGGACGTGATGGTGCAGGAGTACGGCCGCTACTTCGGCGTGCGCACGGCCTGCTTCCGGGGCGGGACGCTCACCGGCCCGGCGCACTCCGCGACCGAGCTGCACGGCTTCCTCGGGTACGTGATGCGGGCCAACATGGAACGCCGGACGTACCGGATCTTCGGCTACCAGGGCAAGCAGGTCCGGGACGCCATCCACAGTTCCGACGTGGTCTCCGCGTTCGAGGCGTTCTTCCGCAACCCGCGCTCGGCCGCGGTCTACAACCTGGGCGGCGGCCGGCACTCCAACACCTCCAACCGGGAGGCGTTCGCGCTGGCCGAGCAGATCACCGGCCAGGAGATGGTCACGGAGTACGTCGAGGCGAACCGGATCGGCGACCACAAGTGGTGGATCGGCTCCAACGAGGCGTTCCAGGCCGACTATCCGGAGTGGAAGCAGGTCTACGACGTACCCATGATCATGCGCGAGATCTACGAGGCCAACGTGGACAAGTGGGTGCCGGCCGCATGAGCTCCACCAAGCGCAACGTCCTCGGTGTGCTCGTGGACGCCACCGACTACAACACGGCGACAGAGCAGGTGGTCACGGCGGCGCGCGAGCGCCGGCCGCTGGCGCTGACCGCGCTCGCCGTGCACGGCGTCATGACCGGCGTCCTCGACCCGGCGCACAACGCCCGGCTCAACTCCTTCGACGTGGTGACCCCGGACGGGCAGCCGGTGCGCTGGGCGCTGAACCTGCTGCACCACGCCAACCTCACCGACCGGGTCTACGGCCCGCTGCTCACCCTGCACGTGCTGCGGCGGTTCGCCGACGAGGGCCTGCCCGTCTACCTCTACGGCTCCACCGAGGAGACCCTGTCCCGGCTGATCCCGACGCTGGAGCGGATGTTCCCGGCGCTGAAGATCGCCGGGGTGGAGCCGTCGAAGTTCCGCGCCGTGCAGCCGGGCGAGGACGTGGAGATCGCCGACCGCATCAAGGCCAGCGGCGCCCGGCTCGTCCTGGTCGGGCTCGGCTGCCCGCGCCAGGAGATCTTCGCGTACGCCATGCGGCCCCTGCTGGACATGCCGCTGATGGCGGTCGGGGCGGCCTTCGACTACCACGCCGGCCTGCTCAAGCGACCACCCGCCTGGATGCAGCGCGCGGGCCTGGAGTGGTTCTGGCGGCTGGGCCTGGAGCCCAAGCGGCTCTGGCGCCGCTACGTGATCCTCAACCCGGCCTACCTCGGGCGCCTGGCGGCGCAGAAGAGCGGGCTGTGGAAGGCCAAGCCGCCCACCCCGGCCACCGACCGTCCCGCCACGTTCGCCGTCTGACCGGGCTCACCCGCCCGCCACCTCGAGCGGCAGCCAGGGCCTGCCCGGCACCGTCGGCGCTGGTCAGCGTGACCGGCCCGTCCCCTGCACGTACAGCAGCTCCAGGATGGCCCGCGTCGCCTCGAACCAGCGGTCCAGCCAGCCGGGCGGCGGCACGCTGCCCCGCGGCGGCAGTTCCAGGAGCAGGCCGCGCAGCAACGGATGGTCCGCCAGGGACTCCGTGACCGTCGGTTCGACGGACCAGCCCGCCGGCGGGAACGACGGCTCGGTGAGCGGGTTCGGGTCCAGCGAGGGCAGCGACAGCGGCGCGGACTGGTCGGCGACCCCCGATCCGCCGTCCCGATCGCCGATCTCGGTGTCGCCGGAGACCACCTCGGTCAGGACGGTGTCCCGCCGGGCCCCGCGGTACTTGCCGCCGAACCGCTCCGGCTTGCCCGGACCGTTGGTGAGGTTGTCTGACCCGATCGTCGTCATCGTCTCGCCTGCCTCGCTCGGTTGCCGATCCGTGCGGCGGGTTGTCGACCAGCGCCGTACCGAGGGGTACAACGAGCCGGGACGGCGGGGGCGACGGCTCCCGCGCGATTGGTCGCGGCCGTGAGCAGGGCGAGCTCCGGGCGATCCAGGCCGTACGCGCGGCGGGCGCGGCCCGCCCGGCGGCGCTGCCGGACGGGCCGCGCCCGCCGTTGTCCGGGTGTCGATCACTCCCGGACGAACGCACCGCCCCTGGCACCGGCGACGAAGGCGTGCCAGTCAGCCGGCGAGAAGATCAGGGCCGGCCCGGTCTTGTCCTTCGAGTCCCGCACCCCGACCGCACCGGTCACGTACGCCACCTCGACGCAGTTGTCGCAGTTCGGCCCGCTCTTCGAGCTCTTGAACCATGCTGCCTGCGTCAGGTCCAGGGACCCCTTGGTCGCCACTTCCACAACGGCTCCTCTGCCAGTTTCGCGATGTGTGCCACGGATTCCTCCGGGCGTATGGCCGCTGCTCGAATGTGATCGAAGATGAAGCTGTACTTCTGCAGTTCGTCGCTCTTCTCGAGAAAGAGCCCACCCGTGGCGTTCTCCGCGTACACGACATCGGGATCACCCGCTTCGGGGAAGCTGAGAATGGTGAACGTGCCGTCCATGCCGGCGTGCGCCCCGACCTCGAAGGGCAGGACCTGGAGCGTCACATTCGGCAGTTCCGCCACCTCCACCAGCCGCTGGAGCTGACCACGCATGACCGCGTCGCCGCCCACCGGCCGGCTCAGCACCGCCTCATCGAGCACCACCCACAGATCGACCGGATCGTCCTGGGTCAACAACGACTGACGGCCCAGACGGACACGCACCCGTTGCTGAACCTGCTCGGCCGTGAAATCCGGCCGTGCGGCCCGGATCATCGCAGAGGCGTACTCCTCTGTTTCGAGCAGCCCCGGCACGACCTGTTGCTCGTACGCCCGGATCGAGCTGGCCGCCGCCTCCAGGCCGACGTACGCCCCGACCAGCACGGTGCTGTACGGGTGCCACCAGCCCTTCTGCCGCGCCTCCCGGGCGATCTGCACCAGCTCGTCGCTCTCCACGCCGGTCACCCCGTAGATGAGCAGCATGTCGCGGACGTCGCGCGGGGTGGCCGTGGTGTGACCGGTCTCGATGCGGGAGATCTTCGACGCGGAGCACTCCAGCCGCTCGGCGACCCCCTCGATGGTGATGCCGGCCGCCTCGCGGTGGCGGCGCAGTTCGGCGCCGAGCCGACGACGCCGGATGGTGGGGCTGCGCCGCTCGCTCACGGCGTCACCTGTCGGATCGTTTGTCGGGACCGCTCGCTGCTCGGGCTCACCCGGCCACCTCCGGTCGATCGCGCTCGGGGCTCGACGCCCGCCGGGGGCGCGACCGTCGAGCGGCGGGCGAGCGTTCGCGGCGGGGATGGTGCCGGTCGTCGGCCGGCCGCGGCGGGCGAAACCGGCGTCCAGTCTGCCGCCCTCGCGACGAGGGTATCAAGCGTCTATTTGCGGGGGGCGTTCACGTATCGGCAAAAGTCGACATGCAACTTGCATGAGGCACGCCACTGATGCAGTCTGTCCGTAGGGCTCGGGTCACTCACCGTTCCGGTCGGCCGCCGGGGAGGGGGGTCTTCCGTCGCGACGGAAGGCGCCGGTCGAGCGTCCCGGCCCGGGCACCGCACGACAGACTGCCCTCGGGCTCAAGACCCCGCCGCTGGACGCCGGACGGCTGTGGCGGCGGGCGCGACGACCGGGAGCAGCCGGGTGATGGTCGGGCGACGGCACGCCACCAGCGGGTACGACCCGACCACCACCACCCGCACGACCCGTCCAGGGGCACGACTCCGACGCCGGGCCGCACGATCCCCCGAAAAGCCCGCTCCCGCCGGCCCGCCGCCGGCCGATCTTCCCAGGAGCCCTTTGTGCTTCCCCGCTCCGGTGACGTACTGCACGTGACTCGCGCGGCGAGTGTCCAGTTCCTCAGACCCATCATGTTCCGGGTGATCCGGGTACACGACTGGCCCACGTACGACGGTTGGATGTGGCTCGACGGCTACGAGCTGAACGCGACGGGGGACGCGGTCAGCCGGCGGTCCATCTTCGTGCAGGCGGCCGGGCTGCGCCAGTTGCGCGTCACACCACAGCCCCGGCAGCACACCGTCCGGCCGCGCCGCCCACTGGTCCGCACTCCCGTCCGGGTGGGCTGACCCGGCCCAATCCCAGGTCAGGGCGCGCGGCGACGCCATAGAATCGGTACGCCACCCCGGCGAAACGTCTCCACCCCGCGCATCCCGGACCCTGAACCTGGGATGGTCATGGTCACTCTGCCCACCGCGCGGCGGCACCACAGGTCCCGTACTCTCTACGCCTTCGCCCTGCTGGCGCTCCTCGGCGCCGCGACCATCCTCGTGATGGCGGCCCGGTACCCGGCCACGTCCGCCACCGAACTGGGCACCCCGGTCCCGGCGCCGGAGATCACCGTGATCGACGAACGGGCCGACCCGGGATGGTGGGCATCCGCCGAGCCGGGCTGGCCCGACCCGGCCAAGCCGCCCGAGGCCGGTGCCGGCGTGGCGGACTGGGCCGAGGCGGGTACCGGCGGCGGCACGGCGACAGCGGCGGCGGACGTCCGCCGGGACCAGGTCAGCCGCTCGCTGTTCTGGTCGGGCGTCATCGGCCTGGCCATCTCCCTCGCCGGGCTCGGGCTGGTGGGAACCAGACGCCGGATGTGGTGAGGCTCCCGGGGCCGTCCGGGTGGCGGTCGGCCCTCGGCCCGCTAGGGCGTCAGGGCGTCGGGGTGGCGGTCGGTTCCCCGGTGGTCGGTGGCGCCGCGCTGGTCGTCGGCGCGGGCGGTGCGGCGACCACCAGGACGGCTTCCTGCCCGGCGGGCACCAGTCGCCCTGCCTCCGGTTCGGTCTCGATCACGGTGCCGGCCGGCCGGTCGGACGCCCGCGTCTCGACCCGGTGGTCGATGCCCAATTCGTCCAGGATCCGCTCGGCGTCGGCCCGGGACAGCCCCACCAGAGGCGGCATCGGCACCGCGGCCGGGGTGGTGGCCGGCGGGGTGGTACTCGGGCCACCGGTCGTCGCCTCGGTCGTCGGCGCCCCGCTGCTCGCCGGGGCGGTGGTCGGGCGGACGGACGCACCCTGCCGGGGGCCGGGGCTCTCCTCCGCCCGGAGGATCAGCCAGACACCGACGCCGAGCAGGCCGAGCAGCAGCAGCGCCACGATGCCCAGCACGATCGGTGCCCACCAGCGCCCGCCGGCCTGCTCCTCGGCGTACCAGCCGCCGCCGGCCGGTTCGCGGTACTCCGTCGGGCGCGGTGCCGGCACCCCGGCCCGCCCGGACCACACCGCGGGGGCGGGCTCCTGACGGGCGGTCTCCCCGGGTCGGGGCAGCGGGCGGGTCGGCTCGTCGGCGGGGGAGGACTCGTCGCGGTCGTCGCTCATTGCAAGTCCTTTCCCAACCGGGCGGCTCGGAATCCACGCTAGTCGCTGCGCGCCACATCGGCCGGGATCGGCACCGCGTTCCCCGTCACGGGGTGGGTGTGGGCTCCCCGGTCGGGTCGGACGGCTCGTCACCGCAGGTCAGGGCCACCTCGTCGTTCCAGGAGGCGGGGGTGTCGGGGCCGGGGTGCTGGGCGGTGACGGTGCCCTTGCGGCCGGTGCGGTAGCGCGGGTAGAAGCCCTCGTCGACCAGTTCGTCGGCCGCGTCGTCGCAGTCGTCGCCGAGCAGGTCCGGCACGGTGAGCGTGGGCGCGGGTCCGGCGACGTACAGCGTGACGGTGGTGCCCCGGCTCACGGGCGCGCCCGGCGGCGGGGTGCTGCGGGCCACCTGCCGCCCCGTACCCGTGCCGAAGACCAGCCGCCAGCCGAGGCGCCGGTCCCGCAGCTCGTCCCGGGCGTCCTCGAAGTCCGTGCCGACCACGGGCGGGACGGTCAGGCCGCTGGCCTGGGCGGGCGCGCTGGTCCGATGCGTCGGCGCGGGCGTCCGGACGGTCGGCGGCGACGCCTCGGAGGGCGTGACCCGCGCGCCGGCGCCCGCGTCCGGTGGCGCGGGCGGGGTGCCCTCGTCGCCGGCCAGCAGCCAGCCGCCGGTCGCGCCGATCGTGGCGAGCAGCGCGACGGCGAGGCCGGCGCCGAGCGCCTTCGTCAGCCGTCCCGGCCCGTCCGTCGCCGGCTCGCCCGGGTACGTCTCCCCACCGGTGATCCCGTCGGTCATCGCGCCCACCACCTCATTCACCGGCGACCGTACCGGGACCGCGCCAAGCGCTCCGGCCGGGGCTCTTCCGCCGCGACTCGCCGGGCCGGCCGAGGAGGGTTACGCTGCCCGGCATGGCCAGACTGGGCTGGGGAGGATCGATCGCCACCGCTGCCGGCGTCGCCGCCGGCGCGGGCGCGGCCCAACTGGGTTTCGGCTACGGGCTGGGCATCATCGACTGGGCGACGGACGCCACCACGGGTGAGGCGGCCTGGCTGGCCAGCCTCGCCTGGTCGACCTGGATCGCGGGCACCTCGACGATCGCGGGCGCGGTCTGCGCCCAGCGGCTGCGGCGGGCGCCCGCCGGCCCCGGCGAGGTCGCGGTCGGCCCCGTCGACGCACCCTCGCCGGCCGAGGACCCGGCGACCCGTCGTACGACGGCCGAGGACCCGGCGACCCGGCGGATGGACGACGGTGGCCCGGCGACGGCGATCGCCCTGGCGCTGGCCGGCGCCGTCGGCGCCCTGCTCACCATGCTGCTGGTGGCCGTGCCGGCCCGGGCGGTCACCGTGCCGGGCGTCGCGGCGCCGCAGACCGTGGCCGCCTGTTACGCCGGGGCTGGCCTGCTGGTCGGGCTGCTGACGGCGGTCTGGGCGCTGCGCTCGCCGGCCGCCGCCGCGAACGTGATCGCCACCGTCGGCTGGCTCTGGGTCCTCGCGGTGGTCGCCGTGCTCGACGGCGTGCTGTCCGGGCGCGGGCTGAGCAGTGCGCAGCTCGGGATCTGGCAGCTCGGCGCCGACAGCCCGAGCCTCTGGATCCGGGGCTGGTTCTACTGGCCGGGGGCGGTGCTGGCGCTCGGCTCGGCGGTGCTCATCGGGTCGCTGGCCGCCCGGCGTACCGCCCGGTCGCCGCAGCGCCGGCTCGGGGCGGCGGCCTCGGGCGCGGCCGGCCCGCTGCTCGTCGCGCTCGCCTACCTGCTCGCCGTGCCCGGGCTCACCGCGATCGGCCGGGAGCAGGTGTCGGCGCACCTCGTCGCGCCGTACGCCGTCGTCGCCGGCTTCGCCGGGTCGGTACTGGCCGCCGCGCTGGCCCAACGGGCGGCGCGCCGCCGCCCCGACGTGCCGGTGGCGGTCCCGGACGTGCCGGTGGCGGTCCCGGACGTGCCGGTGGCGGTCCCGGACGTGCCGGTGGCGGTCCCGGACGTGCCGGTGGCGATACCGCGGCAGCGTACCGGCGAGGTGGACGACGCCCCCGCCGGGCCGCCGTCCGAGCCGGTCGGGTCGGGCGGGGCTGTGCCGTCCACCGGGCCGGCCGAGCCGCTCACGTCCCCCGTGCCGGTCGGATCGGCCGTGCCCCGCGGCAGCGCCACGACCGGCACGGCCCGGGCCGCCGGCGAAACTGGCCCCGGCGACGCGGGCGGCGTACCCGCGGCGGGGGGTGACGTGGCGGCGGAGCGGCCGGCGCCGAGGTCCCGCGGCGCCCGGCGCGCCCGCTGACCGCCGGTCAGTCGACCGGCCAGGTGTGCACCGGCTCGTTGCCGCGCTGGAGTTCCGCGTAGCGCCGCACCATGTGGTGCAGGGCAGTGTCGCGGTCCATGCGCCGGTGGCGTTCGGCGGCCCAGACCGCCTCGGTCTGCCAGACCGCGCCGTTGCGGCCGGTACGGCAGCGCTGCTCGATGATGCCGAGCAGCCGGTCCCGCTCGGCGGGGGCCACGCCGAAGCGGTCCAGCCCGGTCGCGGCCGTCGGCAGCAGCGTGTCCAGCACCAGCTTGGTCACCGGTACGTCGCCGAGGCGGGGCCAGTGCAGGACGGCGTCCATGCCGCGCCGGGCGGCCGCGTGGAAGTTCTCCTCCGCCGAGCTGAACGTGAGCTGGCTCCAGATCGGCCGGTCCGCCTCGGCCAACCCTCGGGCGAGTCCGAAGTAGAACGCGGCGTTGGCGAGCATGTCGACCACGGTCGGCCCGGCGGGCAGCACCCGGTTCTCCACGCGCAGGTGCGGGCGGCCGTTCATGATGTCGTAGACCGGGCGGTTCCACCGGTAGACGGTGCCGTTGTGCAGCCGCAGCTCGCTCAGCTCGGGCACCCCGCCGGCGTGCAGCACCTCGACGGGGTCCTCGTCCTCGCAGACGGGCAGCAGCGGCGGGAAGTAGCGGACGTTCTCCTCGAACAGGTCGAAGATCGAGGTGATCCAGCGCTCACCGAACCAGACCCGGGGACGGACGCCCTGGGCCTTCAGCTCGTCGGGACGGGTGTCGGTGGCCTGCTGGAACAGGGCGATGCGGGTCTCGGCCCAGAGCTGCCGCCCGTACAGGAACGGGGAGTTGGCCCCGATCGCGACCTGCACCCCGGCGATGGCCTGGGACGCGTTCCAGTAGTCGGCGAAGCTGTCCGGCGCGACCTGGAGGTGGAACTGGAGGCTGGTGCAGGCCGCCTCCGGCGCGATCGAGTCGGTGTGCGTCCGCAGCCGCTCCACACCCCGGATGTCCAGCTCGATGTCCTCGCCCCGGGCGCCGACGATCTGGTCGTTGAGCACCCGGTACCGGGCGTTGGTGGAGAGGTTGTCGACGACGAGGTGGCGTTCGGTGAGGGTGGGCAGGATGCCGACCAGGAGGATCCGGGCGTCGGACCGGGCCGCCCGCTCGTCGGCCCGGTCGAGGCTGTTGCGCAGCTCGCGCTCGTAGTCGGCGAAGCCGGTTCCCTCGATCAGCCGGGGCTGGGCGTTCAGCTCCAGGTTGAACTGTCCCAGTTCGGTCTGGAAGAGCGGGTCGGCGATGGCGGCGAGAATCTCCTCGTTGCGCATGGCCGGCTCGGCGGCCGCGTCCACGAGGTTCAGCTCGATCTCCAGGCCGGTCATCGGCCGGTCGGCGTCGAACCCGAAGTCGTCCAGCATCAGCGCGAAGACGTCCAGGCACCGCCGGACCTTCTGCCGGTAGCGGACCCGGTCCTCCCGGGAGAAGGCACCCTGCTCGACGTCCTTGCCCATGTGCCCTCCCGGCGCGAGGCGCTACGGGCTGGAGCTTCCCCGCAGCGGATTGTGAACCATCTAGGGTAAAAGCGCCCACCGTGCCGGGCCAGAGGTCGACGCCGGGCGATCACCGCGGCGGACGACCACGACCCGACCGGAACGCGCTCCCGGCCGGAATCTCTACCCAGCTCACCGGGCCCGCCACCATCCACGGCGGTGAGCGACGCGTGACGAATCGCACCACCGGCTGGTGGTTGCGGGGCGCGGGCGGCGGAGACGGCGACGGGCCCGCGCCGACTGGTGCGGCGCGGGCCCGGGGCCTCGTGGTTCGCTGTGGTCAGGCCTGGCGGACAGCCTCGCCCTCGATCTCGATCTTGATCTTCTTGCCCACCAGCACGCCACCCGTCTCCAGGGCGACGTTCCAGGTCAGGCCGAACTCCTCGCGGTCGATCTCGGTGGTGGCGGTGAAGCCGAAGACGTCGGTGCCGAACGGCGTACGGCCGACGCCCTCGAACTCGACCTCCAGGTCGACCGGCCGGGTGACGCCCTTGACCGTCAGTTCGCCGGAGAGGACGAACTCGTTGCCGTTGCGGGACTTGACGCCCGTGCTCCGGTATTCCAGGGTCGGGAAGGACTCGGCGTCGAGAAACTCGGGGCTGCGCAGGTGGGCGTCGCGGTCGGCCTGCGCCGTGTTGATGCTCGCGGCCTGGATGGTGGCGACGACGGACGACTCCAGGGGGTCCTCGGCGACGGTGATCGTGGCGGTCGCCTCGGCGAACTCACCGCGGACCTTGCTGACCATCATGTGCCGGGCGACGAACCCGACCCGCTTGTGCGCCGCGTCCAGCAGATAGGTGCCGGCGGTCGGGATGGTGAGGCCGTCCCACTCGCGGGTAACCGATCCGGTGCTGCTGGTCATGGTGCTCTCCTCCAGGGGGTGTTTGAGTAGCCCAACGGCTGACGTAGCAACTATAGCCATAACAATATTCCCCGCGTCAAGGACTGCTAGGATGGGCGCGTGGACCAGAACGTGTTCGAGGACCCGCGGATCACCGCGGTCGGCCTGCTCGTCGAGGCGCACGCCGGGCTGTCCGCCCGGTTCGCCGCCCAGTTCGAGCAGCACGGGCTCTCGCCGGTCGAGTTCGAGGTGCTGACCCGCCTCGCCCGCTCGCCCGGCAACCAACTGCGGATGACCGACCTGGCCGCGCAGACCTCGCTCTCCACCAGCGGCGTCACCCGCGTGGTGGACCGGATGGAACGCGACGGCCTCATCCGCCGCAGGGCCTGTCCGTCAGACCGGCGCAGCTCGTACGCGGTGGTCACCGCGGCCGGCCTGGAGCGCCTGGACCAGACCCTTCCGGGGCACCTGCGCATCATCGAGGAGTGGTTCACCGGGCAACTCGAGCCGGATGTGCTGCGCGTCCTCCTCGAAGGCCTCCGGCAGGTACGCGACGCCGTACACCCGGGAGCGACCGCGGGCAGCACCGGGACTGTCGGCGAGGACGGCTGCTGATTCCGCCGCCCCGGCCGCGCTCGCGTCGCCACCCCAAGTCCGCCCGGCACCGGCAGAAAAACCGGCAGAACCTGCCCGTTCAGCCGGAGTTATCCGGGCGTAGCGGACGAACCGTCTCGCCCGCTGTGGTTACTGTGCTCTCAAGCGGGGGGGCACTGGGGGTGCCGGCGCGAGCGATGAGTGAGGGGTTTCGCCAGGGGGCTACTTCGCTCGCGCCACCCCCGCTTTCACCCCCCTGACGGGCCCACCCGGTTCTCGACGCCCGCCTCCGCCGCCGCGGCGAACCACTCCGCCGCCACCTCCCGGTCACCCCGGTGCAGGGCCACGTATGCCTCGATCAGCGCGCAGATCCCGTCCTCGGGGCGGACAGCGGTCGGTCGGCGCACCCCCGCGCGCCCGGGCAGGGCCTCCCCCTCCGAGTAGCAGCGCAGGTCGGCCAGCACCTGACCGGCCTCGTCCGGGCGTCCGTCCTGGGCCAGCGCCAGCCCGACCGTGCCGAGGACCCGGCGCCGGTGCCCCGGATCGCCCAGTTCCGCCAACGCGGAGGCCACCCGTCGTCCCTGCTTCACCGCGTCGGCGTACCGGCCCTCCAGCCGGGCCACCTCGGCCAGGTCGGCCCGGGCCAGCACCCGCAGTCGCCGTTCCCCGCACTGGGCGGCCAGCCGGTCCAGGGTGGCCAGGCGACGGCGGGCGGCCGGCAGGTCACCCCTCCGCAGCTCGTGCCGGGCGAGCTCGCGCTGCGCCACCGCCATGTCGCGTACCCGGCCGTGGCGGGTGGCCAGGGCGAGGACGCCGCTCGCCTGCTCCCGCGCCTCGTCGTGCGCGCCGGTGGCGGCCAACAGCGCGCAGAGCACCGTCCGCGCCTCCACCTCCCCACCGACGTCGCCGGCCCGGTGGAACGCCGCCCAGGCGGCCCGGGCCGCGGGCAGCTCCTGCTCCGCCGCGCCGTGCTCGACGGCCAGCCGGGCCGCGCCGAGCGCCGCCCACGCGCGCAGCACCGGCTCGACGTCCGCCGTACGTGGGTCGGCCAGCAGCCGGCCCAGCCACTGCCGCCCGACGACGTCCCGGCCCCGGTACCGCCACCAGCGCACCAGACCGGTGGCCAGCCGCAGCGCGGTGACCGGGTCGTCCACGGCGGCATGGGCCAGTGCCGCCCTGATGTCGCCGGTGGCCTCGTCGAGCCGGCGCAGCGCCGGGGCCGACTGGGGGCCGACCAGTTCGGCGGCCGTACGAGCCACCAGCCGGGCCACCACCTCGGCGTGCCGCCGGCGGACATTGGGCAGTTCCCCGGCGCCGGCGGCCTGCTCGGCGGCGAACTCCCGGACCGCGTCGAGCAGCCGGAACCGGAACGGGCCGGTCCCCCGGACGCTGAGCAGGCCGAGCTGGAGCAGCCGGTCCAGCAGCGGCACCGGATCGATCGGGACGGCGGGCTCGGGGGCGTCGGCGAGCAGTTCCTCGGCCAGCTCCACCGACCAGCGGTTGCGGAACGCCGAGAGCCGCCGCAGCGCCGCGCGCTCGTCGGGGCCGAGGAGCCGGTAGCTCGCCGCCACCGCGTCCCGCAGGGTGACCGCCCCGCCCCGGGCCGAACCCGTGCCGACGACCGACCCGCCCGGCACGACCCCGGCTGCGGGGTCACGCGGTCGGGGGAGGTGCGCGCCCACGGGCTCGGCCGCCGCCCAGCCCGACCCGGGCGCCGGGGCGGGCGGGGTGGCGAGGTCGAGCACCCGGTCGCCGTACCGGTCGAGCAGTTCGTTGAGGTCGAGAATGCGCCCCCGGGCGGCCATGAGCTCGATGGCCAGCGGCAGCCCGCCCAGCTGGCGGACCAATGCCGCGAGGGCGGGCAGCTCCGCGGGCTCCGGCGGCTCGCGCCGCACCTGGGCCAGCCGCGCGGCGAACAGCGCCACCGCCGGGTAGCCGGCGAGCGCCTCCGGCCCGGCGGGGTCCAGCTCCGGCGGCGGTACGTCCAGCGGCGTCACCGGCCAGACGCGCTCGCCGGACAGGCCGACGGGGTGCCGGCCGGTCACCAGCACCCGTAGCGTCGGAACGGCCCCGGCGAGCCAGTGCAGGGCCTCCGCCACCGGGTCCGGCGCCCGCTCCACCGCGTCGATCAGCAGCAGTGCCGGCCGTCCGGCGGGCCGGGCGGCGAGGTCGCCCGGGCGGGCCGCGCCGAAGACGGCCGCCACCGTGGAGAGCACGTCGGCGACGTCCGAGCCCTCCCCGACGAGCACCCCGGCGACGGCGGCCGGGGCCCGCTCGGCGACGGCGTGCGCCACGGTCAGAGCCAGCGCGGTCTTGCCTACCCCGGCCAGCCCGACCAGGCTGACCACCCCGGGGGCATGGTCGGCGGTGAGCAGTTCGACCAGTTCGGTCACGTCCCGCTCCCGGCCGATCAGCTCGACCGGGGGCGGGAGCGCGATCGGCGTACCGGCGGGGAGGGGGACGGGCGACGGCCCGCCGCCCGCGGAGGATCGCCGGGTCCACGACGGTGGCGCGGCGGGCCGGCCGCCGGGCGGTGCCGGGGCACCGGCCGGAGGGACGCCGCCGCGCGCGGCGGCGACGAACTCCGCGCGGGCCTGGCCGGCGAGGTCGAGGGCGCCGGCGAGCAGGTCGACGGTGGTCCGCTGGGGCCGCGCCGACCGGCCGCGCTCCAGGTCACGGACCGTCCGCACGCCGATGCCCGCCCGCGCCGCCAGCTCCGCCTGGGTGAGGCCGGCGACGCGGCGGTACGCGCGCAGCAGGTCCGACAATCCGGTACGACCGCCCGCAGCCGGCGGACGATCATGATCGGAAGCCATGGGCAGGAAGGGTACGGATCGGGTACGACGGTGGGCAGCCAAGCGTCGCCCTGCCGACGCCCCTCGGGGCGGATATCCGACAGCGGGTTGCGGCGAGAGCAGCCCCGTCCGTGCGGGGCCTCCGCTCACATGCCCAGGTCGCGCGCGATGATCATTCGCTGCACCTCGCTGGTGCCCTCGCCGATCTCCAGGATCTTGGAGTCCCGCCAGAACCGCGCCACCGGGTACTCGTTCATGAAGCCGTAGCCGCCGTGAATCTGGGTGGCCTCGCGGGCGTTGTCGACGGCCACCGTGCTGGCGTGCAGCTTGGCGATCGCGGCCTGGCGCTTGAACGGCTCGCCCGCGAGCATCCGGGCGGCGGCGTCGTAGTACGCGAGCCGGGCCGTGTGCGCCTTCATCTCCATGTCGGCGATCTTGAACTGGATCGCCTGGTAGTTGCCGATCGGCCGGCCGAACGCCTGGCGCTCCTTCGCGTACTTCACCGACTCGTCGACGCAGCCCTGCGCCAGGCCGACGGCCAGGGCGGCGATGGCGATCCGTCCCTCGTCGAGGATGCGCAGGAACTGGGCGAAGCCCCGGCCGCGCTCGCCGAGCAGGTTGGCGGCCGGCACCCGGCAGTCGTCGAAGGTCAGCTCGTGGGTGTCCGAGGCGGTCCAGCCGACCTTCGAGTACGCGGGCGCGACGGTGAAGCCGGGGGTGCCGGACGGCACGATGATCGTGGACAGCTCCTTGGCGCCGTCCGGGCGGGTGCCGGTGACGGCGGTGACCGTGACCAGCGCCGTGATGTCGGTGCCCGAGTTGGTGATGAACGCCTTCGAGCCGTTGATCACCCACTCGTCGGCGTCCAGGACCGCCCGCGTCTGGGTGCCACCCGCGTCGGAGCCGAAGCCCGGCTCGGTCAGCCCGAAGCCGGCCAGGGCCTCGCCGCTGACGAGCTTCGGCAGCCACCGCGCCTTCTGCTCGGCCGTGCCGAAACGGTGGATCGGCATCGCGCCGAGGGAGACCGCCGCCTCGAGGGTGATCGCCACGCTGGAGTCGACCCGGGCCAACTCCTCCAGGGCCAGGCAGAGCGCGAAATAGTCGCCGCCCATGCCGCCGTGCTCCTCTGGGAAGGGCAGGCCGAACAGGCCCATCTTGCCCATCTGCCGGACGATCTCGTACGGGAAGGTGTGCTTCTCGTAGTGCTCGGCGATGACCGGGGCGACCACCTCGCGGGCGAATTCCCGCACGCTCTCCCGCAGCGCCTCGTGCTCCTCGGTGAGCCGGAAGTCCATCGGTTCCTCCTGTACGGGTTCCTCCGCCGGGCGCTCGTGACGCCGCTTTGGTACGGCCTCTGTCGGGGTGGCGCGGGGTGCTGGCCGGGTCGGGTCGGGCGGGCGCGGTGGCGGCCCGGTCAGACCGGGGTGACGCCGTGCCGGCGCCGGGAGAAGTGGCGGTCCTTGGTGCGGGCGGCGGCGAACCGGCGGACCAGCTCGGCGCGCAGCTCGTGCGGCTCGACGATGGCGTCGACCACCAACTCGCTGGCGAGCCGGACGATGTCGATGTCGCGCTCGTACTCCTCGCGCTTCGCGGCCACGAAGGCGGCCCGCTCGGCCTCGTCGGCGATCGCCGCGATCTTGTTGGCGTAGACCGCGTTGACCGCCGCCTCCGCGCCCATCACGGCGATCTTCGCGGTCGGCAGCGCGATGGTGGCGTCCGGCTCGAAGCCCGGGCCGGCCATCGCGTACAGGCCCGCGCCGTACGCCTTGCGGACCACCACGCAGATCTTCGGCACCGTCGCCTCGGAGATCGCGGTGATCATCTTGGCCCCGTGCCGGATGATGCCCTGCTTCTCCACCGCGCTGCCGACCATGAACCCGGGCACGTCGGAGAGGAACAGCAGCGGCACGTTGAACGCGTCGCAGAGCTGCACGAAGCGTGTCGCCTTGTCGGCCGAGTCGACGAAGAGGACGCCGCCCTTGAACATCGAGTTGTTGCCGACCACGCCGACGACCTCGCCGTTCAGCCGGCCGAAGCCAATGGTCAGCTCCTTGGCCCAGAGCGCCTGGATCTCGAAGAAGGACCCCTCGTCGAGCAGGCCCTTGACGTACCGGCGCATGTCGAACGCCTGCCGCTCGCTGGCCGGCACCAGCGCGGCCAGGTCGGCCTTCTCGGGCGCTTCGACCGCGGGCGCCGTGGGCGGCTGCTGGGTCCAGTTCGCCGGCAGGTACGACAGGTAGCGCCGGACCACGTCCAGCGCCTCGGCCTCGGTCTTGCAGAGGAAGTGCCCGACGCCGGACTCGGCGGAGTGCACCTTGGCCCCGCCCATCGCCTCCAGGGTGGTCTTCTCGCCGGTGACCATCTCGACCATCCGGTCGGAGCCGAGATACATGCTGGCGTTGCCGTCCACCATGGCGACCACGTCGCAGAACGCCGGAATGTACGCCCCGCCGGCGGCGCTCGGCCCGAACAGCGCGCAGACCTGCGGAATCGAGCCGGAGGCGCGGACCTGGTTCCAGAAGATCTTCCCGGCGCCGCGCCGGCCGGGGAACAGCTCGACCTGGTCGGTGATCCGCGCGCCGGCCGAGTCGACCAGGTAGACCATCGGCACGCCCGCCGTGTACGCGCGCTCGATAATCCGGATGATCTTCTCGACCGTGCGGGCGCCCCAACTGCCGGCCTTGACCGTGGAGTCGTTGGCCATCAGGCAGACCGGGCGGCCGTCGATCGTGGCGGTGCCGGTGACGACGCCGTCGGCGGGCAGCCCCTCGGCGAGCGCGTTGGCGTACAGGCCGTCCTCGACGAACGAGCCCGCGTCGACCAGCAGCGCCACCCGCTCGCGGGCGAAGAGCTTGCCCTTGGCCGCGTTCGCCGCGTGGTACTTGTCCGCACCACCGGCCCGGGCCCGCTTGCGCAGCTGCTCCAGTGCCTCACCGTCGAGCGTCACGCCGACTCCCTCGCCGCCTGACCCGGCCGTACCGCCCCAGGAGCGGCACGGCAAGTGACCTGAACGATCGTTAGGCTAGCGCATGGGGACACCCCCCGGCGACCCACCGCACCCGCCCCGCCGGAACGCGTCGATCAAGAGGTTTGCGTCAGGCCCGGGCTGGAACCTGACGCGAACCTCTTGATCGGGTCGACGGGAAGCGGGCCGGCCGGCAGCGGGAGCCGGCGCGCCTACGCCGGCAGCACTGTCAGGCGGGTACGCGGGCCGGCGCGCAGGACGCCGGAGGGCAGCTTCTTGCCGACCAGTTCCTCGGCCAACTCGGCCGCCTCCACCAGCGCGTCGAGGTCGATGCCGGTGTCGATGCCCATGTCGTGCAGCATGTGCACCGCCTCCTCGGTGGCCAGGTTGCCGCTGGCGCCCGGGGCGTACGGGCAGCCGCCCAGACCGCCGACGCTGGCGTCGAACTCGGTGATTCCCAGCTCCAGGGCGGTGAGCAGGTTCGCCAGCGCGGTGCCCCGGGTGTTGTGGAAGTGCAGCAGTACCGGAATGTGCGCGTTGCGGTCGCGTACCGCCGTGATCAGCTCGCGGACCCGGCGCGGCGTGCCCATGCCCGTGGTGTCGCCGAACGCGACCCGGTCGGCGCCGTCGCGGACGACGCGGTCGACGATGCCCGCGACCCGCTGCGGGTCGACGTCGCCCTCGTACGGGCAGCCGAAGCTGGTCGCCACGATCACCTCGGCGCGTGCGCCCGCGCCGTGCAGCAGGTCGATCAGCTCGGCGATGTCGTCCAGCGACTCCGCCGTGGACCGGTTGACGTTGCGCCGGTTGTGCGTGCCGCTGGCCGACACCACCACCTCGATCTCGGTGAACCCGGCGGCGAGCGCCCGCTGCGCGCCCCGGGTGTTCGGCACCAGCGCCGAGTAGCGCACGCCGTCCGCCTTCGCCGCCCGCTGCCACACCTCGTCGGCGTCGGCCATCTGCGGGATCGCCTTCGGGTGCACGAACGAGACCGCCTCGATCCGCCGTACGCCCGTGCCGGAGAGCGCGTCGAGCAGCCGCACCTTGGCGTCGGTGGGAATCGGGTCCTCGTTCTGGAGCCCGTCGCGGGGCCCGACCTCGCGAATGGACACGTGGTCCGGCAGTTCCGTCATGGGGGTCACCTCACTGTGACGCAGACTGTGCTGGCTGATTACCCCCAGCCTCCCACCCGCCCCCGAGCGGGAACGAGCCCCACCCGCCCCCGAGCGGGGACGAGCCCCACCCGCCCCCCCGGTCGGGGACGAACCCACCCGCCCGCCGGGCGGGCAACGAGGGCGATCAAGAGGTTTGCGTCGTTCCGGGCGCGAACCCTGACGTAAACCTCTTGATCGCCGCAGCTTGGCGGGAGCCAGCGAAGGCGTCAGCGCATGCGGGAGACGATGCTCGTGTCGTAGTCGCCCGAGAGGAACTCCTCGTTGGTCAGCAGCTCGGCAAAGAACGGGAGGTTGTTCTTCGGGCCGGCGATCTCGAAGTGGGCCACCGCTGCCCTCGCCCGTTCGATCGCCTCCGCGCGGGTGGCGCCGGTGACGATCAGCTTGGCCATCAGGCTGTCGTAGAACGGGGTGACCGTGTTCCCCGCGACGTACCCGGAGTCGACCCGGACGCCCTCACCGGCCGGCTCGTTCCACGTCGTGACCGCGCCGGGGCCGGGCAGGAAGCGCTTCGGGTCCTCGGCGTTGATCCGCAGCTCGATGGCGTGCCCGCGCGGCGCGAGCGCGTCCGGGTCGAACCCGGGGGCGAGCCCGGCGGCCACCCGCAGCTGCTCCGCCACCAGGTCCACGCCGTAGACCAGCTCGGTCACCGGGTGCTCGACCTGCAAACGTGTGTTCATCTCCAGAAAGAAGAACTCCTCGGACGCACGGCCATCGCCATCGAAGTCCCGCTGGCGCGGGACCAACAGGCACTCCACCGTGCCCGCGTTGCGGTAGCCGACCGCCTCGCCGGCCCGCACCGCGGCGGCCAGGAAGCGCGCCCGCAGCTCCGGGGAGACCGCCGGGGACGGCGACTCCTCGACCAGCTTCTGGTTGCGCCGCTGCACCGAGCACTCGCGCTCGCCGAGGGCTGTCACCCGGCCGTCGGCCAGGCCCAGGATCTGCACCTCGACGTGGCGCACCCGGGGGAAGTACCGCTCGATCAGCACCGAGCCGTCGCCGAACATCCGCTCGGCGAAGGAACGCACCTTGTCGTACTCGGTGCGCAGGGCGGCCTCGTCGTTCGCCACGCCCATGCCCATGCCACCGCCGCCGGCCGCGGCCTTGACCATCACCGGGTAGCCGATCTCGGCCGCGGCGGCGACGGCCGCGTCCAGGTCGGCGGCCGGGTCGGTGGTCCCGGGCGCGACCGGCACGCCGGCCGCCGCCATCAGGTTCCGCGCGTTGATCTTGTCGCCCATGGCGCTGATCGCGTCCGCGCCGGGCCCCACCCAGATCAGCCCACTGGCCTCGACGGTACGGGCGAACTCGGCGTTCTCCGACAGGAAGCCGTACCCGGGGTGGACGGCCTGCGCACCGGTGGACTTGGCCGCGGCAAGAATCGCCTCGACGTTGCGGTAGCTCTGCGCCGGGTTGGCCGGGCCGACACACACCGCCTCGTCGGCCTCCGTCACGAACGGCAGGTCGGCGTCGGCCTCCGAGTACACCGCGATCGCACGGACACCGAGCCGCCTCGCGGTACGGATGATCCGGCGGGCGATCTCGCCCCGGTTGGCCACCAGCAGCGACTCGATCATGTTCTCCTCCAGCGTCCGGGGGTGGGGACGGATGTCAGCGTCCGGGGTGGGGACGGATGGCGGGCGACCGTGACCGCCTCGCTGCCCATGGGTCGGCAGCGGCAGGCACGGGCCCGGGTGGGGCATGTTCCGGCTCAGGCGCCCGTCTCGGCGAGCAGGGCGGCCAGCGTGGCGGCGCGCAGCAGCGCGGCCCGCCGCCGCCGGTCGACCTCACCGCCGAGGAACGGCGTCGAGTTCATCAGGCCGAACGCGGCGTGCGCCAGCACCCGCGCCTCCCCGTCGGGCAGGCCCGGATGCAGCGCGGTCAGGACGGTCACCCACTCCTCGACGTACAGCCGCTGGAGCCGGCGGATGCGGCGGCGCGGCTCGTCCGGCAGCCGGTCCAGCTCGTGCAGGTGCAGAGCGATCACCGCCGGGTTGGCCAGCGCGAAGTCGACGTGGAAATCGATCAACGACTCCAGGGTGCCGCGCGGGTCGTCCGGGTGGCCGGCGGAGCGCTCCCGGCCGCCCGCGAGCAGCTCCTCGCTGACCGGGATCAACGCGGCGGCCAGCATCGCCTCCTTGCCGGCGAAGTGGTGGTAGAGGGCGGGACCGGTCACACCGGCGGCGGCGCCGATGTCGTCCATCGAGACCCCGTGGTAGCCCCGCGCCGCGAAGAGACCGACCGCGATCTCCAGAATCTCGTCCCGTCGGGACCGTCGCCGCCCGCTGCCCGCCGCTCCCCGAGCCTGCTGTTCCACAGTCACGGGGCAAGCGTAGACCCGCGCCGGTCCGGCGTGGTCGCTCGGTTACCCGTCGGTCGCCGCGTGCCGGCTCAGCCCTCACCGGCCGTCAGGCCGTGCTCCTCGCGCACCGCCGCCGCCTCGTCGGGGCGGCCCATCTCGTCCAGCACCCCGGCCAGCAGCCAGGCAGCCCGGGCGGCCGGTCGGGAGCCCGGGGGCAGCCCGCCGAGCACCTCGCGCAGCAGGGGCTCCGCCTCGCCGAGCCGGCCCGCACGCGCCAGCAGCTCACCCGTCAGCAGCTCGACCCGCGCCGCCTCCCCGAACGCCTCGATCGACCGAAGCCGGGCCGGCACCCCGGCCAGCCTGTCCAGTGCCTCGTCGGGACGCCCGTCACCGGCCAGCACCCGGGCCGCGACCTCGGCCGCCAGTGCCACCTCGTACGTCACCACCGGCGGCTCCTCCGGCTGGCCGGTCAGCGCGGCGGCCAGCCCGTCCACCACGTCGATTGCGCGTACCGCCGCCGGAACGTCGCCGGCCCAGGACAGCGCGTCCGCCTCCCGGCGCCGGGCACGCAGCTCGTCGAGCGCCGCCCCGGCCAGCCGGTACGCGACCGCCGCCTCGGCGAACCGCTGCGCGGCCAGCGCGTCCCGGTCGGCGTCGTAGAGCAGGTCACCGGCCTCCTCCAGCACCTGCGCCCGGTGCGGCAGGTTGTCGGGGCCGTCGAGGTTGCGGGCCAGCTGCTCCAACAGGTCGAGCGCCGGATCCAGCTCGCCGAGGTCGACGTAGATCCCCGCCAGCAGGTGCCGGCACCGGTCCGCCTCGGCCTGCGCGCCGAGCCGGTCCAGCCCGAGCACCGCCTCCTCGGCCACCTCGGCGGCCTCGGCGGGCCGCCCGGCGACCCGGTACGCGTTCGCCAACTCCCAGCGCAGGAAGGCGTCCCCGTCGGCGCCCTGCTCGACGCAGAGGGTCACCGCCTCGACGAAGTCCTCCACCGCCTCGGCCGGCCGGTCGGCGGCGAGCAGCGCCCGGGCCCGGAACAACCGCACCGGCAGGCGGTTCTCCGCCGGGGCGTGCGGCAGCGCCTCGTCGCAGGCGGCCACCATCTCGGCCGGGTCGTCCACCGCCCGCGCGTACGCCAGCGCGGCGTCCACGATCAGCTCGCCGACGCCGAGCTCCCGGGCCAGCCGGCAGGCCCGCTCGGCCGCCGCCCGGAACTCCTCGGGCCGCTCCAGCTCCTCCAGGATGTGGGCCCGGTGCACCGCCACCCGGGCAGCCAGCCACGGGTCGACGTCCGCCTCGGTCGCCGCCCGGTCGACGGCGGCGAGCGCCTCCTCCCAGCGCCCGAGGTGCACCAGCGCCAGGGCGACCCGGTCGTGCGCGGCGGCCCGCTCCCTGGCGTCGCCGTGCCCGTCGAAGAAGTCGGCCGCACCCCGAACCAGTGACAGCCCCTCCTCGGGCTCCTCCCCGCCCATGCAGAGCAGCACCCCGAGCCGGCCCGCGACCACCTGCTCCCGGACCGGGTCCGGCAGCTCCCGGTACGCGGCCAGCGCCGCCCGGTTCGCCTGCCGCGCCGCCTCGGGGCCGTCGGCGTGGGTCAGCTCGCCCGCGCGCAGTTCCAGCCGGCGTACCGTCGTACGGGGCGACAGCTCGACCGCGCCGAACCGCTCGTCGTACGCGGCGAGGGCGGCGAGGAGCCCCTCCCGCCGATGGGTACGCAGGCACTCGTCGGCCAGGTCGAGCAGTTCCTCGGCGGTGGCGCCGGCCGGGACGGCCACCTCGACGGCCGGGGCGGCCGCCGGCACCCGGACGGGGCCACCCGGGCGGGCCGGCCGGCGCAGGCTGGCCGACAGCGGCAGGTGCTCCCCGGTGGGCCGGACGGCCAGCCGCCGCGCGATCCACCCGGACTGCTTCGTCGTGCCGTTGCGGGCGTCGAAGCGGGCCGCCAGCGCGGTCGCGGTGTCGGCCAGCTCGGCGGCGAGCACGTCGGCGGACACGTCGCCCGCCGGGCGGTCGCCGGAGGCGCGGCGGTGCAGCACGACGTCACCGGCCCCGGCCGCCCCGCGCAACGCGGCGGCGGCGGTGGCCGCGAAGTGCATCGCCGCGGCCGGGGTGGGCGCCCGGTCCAGCCAGTCCAGGTGCCGCTCGACGATCTCGACGGCCCGGGCCTCGTTGCCGGTCAGCGTGCAGAACTCGACGTGGTCGGCGATCTCCCACAGGTCCGAGAGGTTGCCGCGCAGCCGCCGGTACGCCTCCCGGTGCGCGTCCCGGGCGGCGTCGTGCCGGCCGGTGCGCAGGTACGGCACGAGCAGCCTGGTGAGCATCGCCTGCGGCTGCTCGGTGCAGCTCAGCCGGCCGGCGAGGACCGGCTCGGCCAGCGCCACCGCCTCCTCGTATCGGCCGAGAGAGCTGAGGTGGCCGACCTGGCTGCTGGGGTCGCAGCCGGCGCAGTCGGACAGCTCGTCGCGGGGAGTCGTCATCCACAGCCGGTACCACCGCTCGGCCGCCTCGGCGTCGCCGACGTGGTCCGCGACCCAGTACCGGTACTTGTACACGGCCTGGAGGCTGTGCCCCGAGTCCCGGTAGCGGCGCTCCATGTCGTCGAGCGCCGCGTACGTGCGGTCGAGGGGCAGCTCCGGGAACTTCAGCATCGCGTTGACCATGTACTTGAAGTGCCAGAGCAGTTGGTGGCTGTAGCGCCGGTGGTAGGGCTGCGGGTCGCGGTCGAACTCGGCCAGGCACCAGGAGAACGTGACGAAGGACTTGGCCGGCTCGCCGCCGTAGACGTAGGAGGTGGTGGCCTGCATCCGGGCGGCGAAGGCGAGGTGCCGGTCGTCGCCGGCGTCGGCCCGGCGCAGCAACTGCTCCACGGCGGCCGTCTGCCCTGCCCCGTACGGCATGGAGCTGGCCTCGTGCAGCATCCGCCACAGCTCGTCGTCGTTCATCGCCCGACCTCCCGTCCCGGCACGGCCCGGCCGAGCAGGCCGAGGAATGAACTGTTCAGCAGCGCGGCGTCCGCCGCGCGGATGGGATGGTGCCCGAGCAGCAGGGCCTGCCCGTACAGCGCCTCGACCGCGAGCGCGACCAGCTCCGGGTCGTCCAGCGTGGTGACCCGGCGCACCAGCGGGTTGCGGTGGTTGAGCACCAGCTGCGGCCGGTCCGGCGGGGCGGACGCGGCCAGGGCGTCGAGCACCCCGCCCCACAGCTCGTCGGCCCGGTCCCGGCTCGCGGCGAGCTGGTCGTGGAACGCCGCCGACCGGCTGACCAGATAGAGCGCGGGCAGCGAGACCGGATCGTACGCCCGGACCACCACCTCGCAGCCCAGCCGTTCCAGGGCCCGCTGCGCCCCGGCGAGGAACGGCCGCAGGGCCAGCTCGACCTGCGGATCCAGGCCGTCGAAGCGGGTGGTGAGGTCGCTCGGCTCCAGCCGTTCGATCAGCACCGACCGGTCCACGCTGGGCAGCCGCTCGATCAGCTCCGCGTCGTACGTGTAGCCGGCGTTGACCACGGCCAGGTCCTGCGCGGCGGCGACGGCCGCGAGCTGGCGGAACTCGTCCAGGCTGGCGGCGTACCGGAGCACGCCGTGCCGCTGCCGGAACTCGGCGAGCGTGAGTGTGCCGACGTTGGTGTCCATCGGCCACCACTGGTCGACCAGGCGGAGCATCTCGTCGTCGTGCAGGGCGAGGGCCTTGACGCCGAGGTGGTGCACCTGGAGGAACTCGGCCAGCCGGCGCGGGTCGTGCCGGGCCAGCCGGACCAGCCAGCCGCGCACCTGCTCGCCGAGCGCGTTCCGGGTGGCCGCGAGCAGCGTGTCCTCGTAGAGCGCCTCGCGGCTGGCGGTGGGCCGCAGCTCGGTGGCGTCCACGACGCAGTGGGCGAAGAACGCCCAGTCGGGCAGCAGTCCGTCGGCGTGCTCGGTGAGCAGCATCCGCTTGAGGTGGACCCGGTGGCCGGCGCGGGCCGCCGGGTTCACCGGGGTCGGCAGGATGAAGGCGGCCCCGGTCAGCCCCGCCTCGGGCACGGACAGCGGCACCACGTCGAACGGGTCGACGCCGAGGACCTGGCGGGCGTACCGGATCAGGGCCGGGCGGTCGACGGGCGCGCCCGGGGTGGTCGGCCACGGTGGCTCGCCGGTCGTGGTCACCACGTCGCCCACCCGGACGGTCACCGGCAGCAGCGAGCCGTAGAGCCGGGCCAACTCGGTGACGGTCGGGGTGGCGAACCACTGGTCGGCGTCGCGGCGCGGCGCGAGGATCACAGTCGTGCCCGGCTCCGGCCGCTGCTCGCCGGCCGGGGCGAGGGCCACCGAGTACCGGCCGTCGGAGTGGCCCGTCCAGAGGACGGTGGGCTGGTCGGCGTGCCGGGTCACCACCCGGATCTCCTCGGCGACCAGGAAGCAGGAGAGCAGCCCGATGCCGAACTGGCCGAGGAACTCGTGCCGGGAGAAGCCCAGCTCGTCCCGCTTCGAGCTGCGCCCGATCGTGGCCAGCAGCTCGTGCACCTGCGCCTCGGTGAGCCCGATGCCGGTGTCATGCACCCGCAGCGTGCCGTCGCCGGTCAGCTCCGGCGGCTCGATCCGGACCAGCGCCGGGGCGTCCGGCTCGGTGGCGCGGCGCGCGGTGATCGCGTCCAGCGCGTTCTGCATCAGCTCGCGGACGTAGACCCGCGGGCTGCCGTAAAGATGATGACTGAGCAGGTCGACCACGCCGCGGAGGTCGACCTGGAAGGTGCGGTCCAACGCTGTCTGCTCCCCGGTCCGATGCCGGCGCTCACCGTACCGGTGAGCACCGACGCTCGGCTGCCCCGATTTTGCCGGGCGGCCCGTTCCGCTTGGCCCTCGACCTGGTCGAGGCCCAAGGGTGCCGGGCATGACGCCTCCTGCCCCGACCCGCGCCCCCGCCGAGGGCTCCCGCTCGGACCGGCTCGGCCGCGACTACCGGTTGCTCTGGTCCGCCGCCGTCGCCTCCCGGTTCGGCGACAGCCTGCGTACGCCCGCGCTGGCGCTGCTGGCCGCGACCCTGACCCGCGACCCCCGCGCGGTGGTCGTGGTGACCATCGCGGCGCAGCTCCCGCCGATGCTGTTCGGCCTGCTCGGCGGCGTGTACGCGGACCGCTGGGACCGGCGGCGGACGATGGCCGCCGTGGACGGGTTGCGGGCCGCCGTGGTGGCCGCGCTGGCCGTCCTCGTCGCGACCGGTCGGGCGGGGGCGGGGATGCTGGCGCTGGCCGCGTTCCTGCTGGCCGCGCTCGGCACGCTGTTCGACGCGGCGAGCTTCGCCGTGCCTGCCCTCGGTGGTGCGTCCGGACCGACTCGCCGCCGCCAACGGCCGCCTCCAGGCCGGTACGGCGGTCGCGGGTGGCCTGCTGGGCGCCCCGGTGGCGGGGCTCCTCTTCACGGCCGCCCCGCCCCTCCCCTTCGCCCTGGACGCGCTGACCTTCGCCACCGCCGCCCTCCTCGCCCTCACCCTCACCGGAGCCGCCCCGCGATCTGACCGGTAAATGACCTGTACCACGACGGGTTTTGGGCGCGGTGGGCTGGCCCGGTGTTGATGGCCAGCCCGGGCGGGGTGGGGGTGTGGGGTCAGGTTGTCGGTTGCAGGGTGACGGTGTGGCCGAGGGCTTCGAGTTGCCGGACCAGGCTGTTGATCTTCCGGGTGGTGTTGATACGGCGTTCGTGGAAGTCGGCGCCGAGATCGTGGTAACGGGCGGTTGGGTCGTTGAGCAGGTGCCAGATGATCACGAGGATGGAGCGGGCGACGGCGACCTTGGCCTTGCCTCTGCCTCGACGTGTGACCAGACGCCGGTAGCGTTCGGACAGGAACGTTCCCTTGCCGCGGGCGACGGTGGCTGCGGCCATACCGAGGGCGCCTTTGAGGTACGGATTGCCTTTGCCTGTCTTGCCCGCGGTGAGGCTGGTACCGGACTGGATGGTGCGCGGACACAGCTTCGCCCAGGACACCAGGTGCGCCGCGGTGGGGAACCGTGTCATGTCCAGACCGATCTCGGCGATGATCAGTTGCGCGGACTCGGTGCTGATGCCCGGGATCTCGGCCAGGCGCCGCCGGGCGTCTGGCGCCGGGGTGTCGCCGTCGCCGCCGCCCGGCTGGGACGGTGGGTCGATGTCGTCGAGTATCTGCCCGATCCGTGTGGTGAGTTTCGCGATCTCGGTGTCGAGGCGGTCGATCTGGTCGAGCAGGATCCGGGCCAACTCGCCGTGATGGTCGTCGAAGCGGCCGGTGAGTGCCTCGATGAGGGCGTTGCGTTTGCGGCGCAGCGCTCCGTGGGCCAGCGAGGCGAGGGTCGCCGGATCACGTTGACCGGCGATCAACGCCTCAACCATGTCCCGCGTCGACACCGTCCGCAGGGTGGAGGCCACCGACGACACCTTGATCAGGGCGTCTTCAAGCAGTTTCTCCAACCTCGACCAGTAGCGGGTCCGGTCCCGGACCAGATCCACCCGCATCCGGGTGTAGTCACGCAACACCCGCACCGGAGCCGCAGGCACGAACGAGGGCCGCAACAGGCCCTTCTCGGTGAGCTTGGCCAACCACACCGCGTCCAGCTTGTCGGTCTTCGGCCGCCCGGGCACGTTCTTGACGTCACGGGCGTTGACCAACTGCACGTCCAACCCGGCTGCCTCGAACAGGTAGAACCAGATCCGCCAGTAGTCCGACGTGCTTTCCACGGTGACCCTCTCCACCCCCGCCGCCACCAGATCGGCGGCAAGGTCACTGACCGCGTTCGTGGTCGCCGTCACCTGCCACACCCGGCTCACCCGCCGCCCACCCGCGGCGGGTAGCCGGGTACACACCATCCCCGACTCCTTGGCCACATCGACCGCACACACCCGCTCCCAGACCTTCTCGCTGTCAGCGTCCGGGATCTCTTCGGGTAACCCGCGCATCCGCCCGCGTCCCTCCTCACCGTGATCGACCAGTGGGTAGGTCGCCCGGGGGCCTCGGTCGGGAACCGAAAATCTGACCGGCGTGCTCGAAGCAACAGTGCGTGACCCACAAGAGTCCGGGCCCCGGCGCCAGACTTGCAGACGGCCTCAACTAGACCAAGATCGATCGGCGTCGGCGGGCGACCTGTCCACCATTTTCACGCCTGCGAGGCGTCCCGAAAAGACCGGGTGACTTGCACTTGCTGCCCCGACACATCCATACAAATAGGACAAGACGGGGGCCGAAAGTGCAAGATCGCGGAGCGGTGGGGGGCGGTGTGGCGGGAGGCCTGGGTGGGGGTCGTCTGGGTGGGGCGGGATCGGGTGGTGGGGCGGGCTACCGGGGTGGGCGCCATCACCAATCTGGCGATCAGCGGCCTGATGGCGGTGCTGGTGCTCTACGCCCTGGACGTGCTCCACGTGCCCGAGCGGGCGTACGGGGTGTTCCTGGCCGGGGTGGTGCTCGGCGGGTTGGCCGGCGCGCTCGGGGCCGGCCGCCTCGCGGCCCGGTACGGCACGCTGCCCGTGCTACGCCTGGTCCTCGCCGGGCAGACGCTGGCGCTGGTCGGGTTCGCCCTGTCCCGGCACCCGGTGCCGGGCGGGCTCGCGCTCGCCGGCCTCGCCGCCGGCACGTCCGTCTGGAACAGCCTCTCGGCGTCGTACGGGCAGCGGCACGTGCCGCCCGCGCTGCTCGGCCGGGTCGGCGCGGCGCAGCGCGTGGCGGGGCTGCTGACCGCGCCGGTCGGCGCGGCACTGGCCGGGCTCGCCGGCCGCGCGTACGGGGTGGCACCGGTCGGCTGGGCCGCCGCGGCGACGTTCGCCCTGGCCACGGTCGTCGGCTGGCGCGCCCTCCGCCCCGCCGGTGACGCCCCCGCCGATGTCCCCGCCGCCGATGTCCCCGCCGCTGATGTCGCCGCCGCCGATGTCCCCGCCGCTGATGTCGCCACCGCTGATGTCGCTGCCGCCGAACCGGCGGCCCGGGTCGGCAGCGGCTGAGTCAGCCGGCGAGGCCGCCCGGCTGGTCGCCCCGCACCACGGGGGCCCGGACCAGGTTGCCCCACTCGGTCCACGAGCCGTCGTAGTTGCGCACCTGCGGCCAGCCGAGCAGGTGGCGCAGCACGAACCAGGTGTGGCTGGACCGCTCGCCGATCCGGCAGTACGCGATCACGTCGTCGTGCGGGCTCAGCCCGAGTTGGTCGGCGTAGATGCCGCGCAGCTCGTCCGGCGACCTGAAGGTGCCGTCGTCGTTGGCCGCGGACTTCCACGGCTTGTTCACCGCGCCCGGAATGTGCCCGCCGCGCAGCGCCCCCTCCTGCGGGTAGTCCGGCATGTGCAGCATCTCGCCCGTGTACTCGCCCGGCGACCGGACGTCGACCAGCGGCCGGCCGGCGGCGACGTGCGTCATCACCTGCTCCCGGTACGCCCGGATCGGCGCGTCGTCGCGCACCGGCACCGGGTACTGCGCGCGGGGCCGGGCCACCCGCTCGCGGGTCAGCCCCCGCCCCTCGGCCACCCACTTCTGCCGGCCGCCGTCGAGCAGCCGCACGTCCGGGTGCCCGAACAGGGAGAAGACCCAGAGGGCGTACGCGGCCCACCAATTGAAGTTGTCGCCGTAGAAGACGACGGTGTCGTCGCGGCCGATGCCCTTGGCGGCGCACAACTCGGCGAAGGCGGGACCGTCCAGGTAGTCGCGGGTGACCTGGTCGTTCAGCTCCGTGTGCCAGTCGACCTTGACGGCGCCCGGGATGTGCCCGGTGTCGTAGAGCAGCACGTCCTCGTCGGACTCGACGACGACGAGTCCCTCGTCGCCCAGGTGCTCGGCGAGCCATTCGGTGGTGACCAGCCGCTGGGGGTCGGCGTACGACTGGAGGCGGGGGTCGGGATCACTCGGCACAGCCATGATCCCCAAGGTACGCCGGATCGCGCCGCGGGACCGGTCAGTCGCCGATCGGGGTCAGCGACGGGCGCTTCGCGGTGATGGTGTCGCCCGATGAGCGGCCGGTCAGCCGGCGCTTGACCCACGGCATCAGGTGCTGCCCCGCCCAGCGCAGGTCCGCGGCGCGGGCGGCCAGCCAGGGCGTCGGGGCCGGGTACGGCGGGACCATCAGCCACTCCTCGTCGCAGCCGACCCCGAGCGCGGCGAGCACCTGCCCGGCGACCCGCCGGTGCCCGGCCGGCGAGAGGTGCAGCCGGTCCGTGCTCCACAGCATCGGGTTCAGGTACGTGTCGTCGGCGTACAGGTCGACGAGGATCGCCCCGTGCCGCTCGGCGGTCTCCCCGACCGCCTTGTTGAGCAGCGCGATCCGGGGGGCGACGAGGCGCTGGCCGGGCAGCCGGGCCATCAGGTCGGCGAACCGGAACAGCACCAGGTCGGCGCCGGTGGAGCGCAGTTCACCGACGACGTCGTCGAAGCGGGCCACCAGGGCGTTCGGGTCGAACGTACGGCGCAGCACGTCGTTGCCGCCCGCCGCGAAGCTGATCAGGTCGGGCTTCATCGCCACGGCGGCCGGCACCTGCTCGGCGACGACGTTGGGGAAGAGGCGACCCCGGATGGCCAGGTTCGCGTACCGGAAGTCGGGGCCGGCCTCGGCGGCCAGCCGGGTGGCGACCAGGTCCGCCCAGCCGCGGTAGGTGCCGTCCGGGTACGCGTCGTCCATGCCCTCGGTGAAGCTGTCGCCCACCGCCACGAAGCTGCGCCAGCGCACTGCGTCCCTCCCGCGTCCTCGGATCGCCCCGCGGCGCCCAGTCTGGCACCGACGGGCGCGGCCAGGGGTACCGGCCCGAGGGGACGTGTCCGATGTCCCAGGCCGGAGCGGCGACGCCGTTCGGGAGGAATTCTTGCGGATCACGGCCGGAGGGGCGGTCACCGGCCGGCGACCGCCCACGGTCACCAGCGAACGCCGATCGTGGGCGGGACGGGGCAGAAGGGCCGCGGGTCGCTGGCAATAATGTCGCCGATCCCGTCCGGGTGTGGTCACGCGTCGACGCTCGCGTGTGCGCGCTTCCCGGTCCGACGAACAGCAGCGAGGATCCGACATGACCGAGGGACCACCCTCCGCGCCTGTCCCGCCCCCGCCGGGTCCCCCGGTGCCGGGAGCGTGGGGCCGCCCGCCCCGCCCGGGTCGTACCGACCGCCGGCGCCGTACCCGCCGCCGGCCCAGTTCGGCCCCGCCGGGCCGTACGCGCCGCCGCCTCCGGCCCAGTTCGGCCCCGCCGGGCCGTACGCGCCGCCGCCTCCGGCCAAGCGGTCGAGGCGCTGGCTCTGGATCTCGCTCACGGCCGTGCTGGTGGTCCTGGCGCTCTGCGCCGGGTCGGCGTTCGCGCTGAAGACCTACGTCGACCGGCAGACCGCCACGTCGGCGGCGCTGGACGAGGGGGACGACCCGATCCGGCCCGCCGAGATCGAGGCCCTGCTCGCCGAGCACACCCGGGCGCTCAAGGACCGGGACCTGAAGGCGTTCCTGGCCCCGTTCGACCCGGCCGACAAGAAGCTGGTCGCCCAGCAGACCACCCTGTTCCGGAACCTGAGCGACGTCCCGCTGGCCGAGGCCGGGTTCGTGCGGTTGCGGACGGGCGAGTTCACGCCGGTCGGCGCGGGGCACAGCGTCGAACTGACGGTGTCGTTCAACCACCGGTTCGAGTACGACCGCGCGCCGGTCGGGGAGATGTACACCTGGACCGTCGTCCGCCCCCACAAGGGCGCCCCGCTGAAGATCACCGAGGCCGGCCACATCCCGCAGGGCTTCAGGCAGACCGAGCTGAGCTACTACCCGGCGCCCTGGGACAAATGGCAGAAACTCCACGTGGAGAAGACGCCGCACACGGTGCTGATCGTCGACGCGTCGCTGCGGGCGGAGGCCCAGCGGTACGCGCCGGTGGCCGAGCGGGCCGCCGCGCAGACCCTCGCCGCCGTACGGGACGGCGGGGTGACCGCCGAGTTCCCCCAGGGCTTCGTCATCAGCCTGGTGAAGGGTGAGAAGGAGTTGGCCGCGCTCTACCAGACGAGGAAGGAGCCGGCGACCGGCGAGTCCGGGCTGGCCCTCGGCTTCCCGCCGGCGTCAGCGGTCGACGACGACCAGGGCCCGGACGTCGGGGGCAGCCGCGTGCTGATCGACGTCACGGACCGGTCCTTCTTCGGCGCGGGCGCGCAGGAGTCGCCGTCCGTGCTGTTCCGGCACGAGCTGGCCCACGCGATCATGAACAACTTCGCCGACCACGGGCCGCGGGCGACCGCCCTGGACCGCCGCGAACACTGGGTGGTCGAGGGGTTCGCCGAGTACCTGGGCTACGGGCAGCAGCCCTTCACCGCGAGCGACCGCGCGGCCTCCGGCAAGGAGGTGCTGCGCTCCCTCAACTACGACCTGCCCCTGCCGAGCAACGGCGGGTGGAACATGGCGGGGCGCGGGAGCTACCACTACTGGCTGGCCCACTCGACGATGAGCTACGTCGCCGAGCGGTACGGCGAGCAGAAGGTCTTCCAGTTGGTCATCGAGCACTACCGGGGCAAGACCGTCGAGGACGTCACGCGGGAGGTTCTCGGCGTGTCGTACGGCGACTTCGCCAAGCAGTGGGCCGCATACGTGAAGGCCGAGGCGCGCTGAGGTCGGGCGACGCCGAGCACGGAAAGGGGCGGTCATCGGTCGGCCGCCCCTTCTCCGGTACGGGCCCAGGCGACGAAACGGTCGAACAGCTCTCGCGGTGTCGGGCCGTCGTACGAACAACCCGAGAAGACCGCGTTCGACTTCGAGCAGTACATGCGCCGAGTGTGGCAACGCCCACCCGCACTGGCACCTCGCACCCCTACCGCCGGGGGTGCCCTACCACCAGCGGCAGTTCCATGCCGTGATGGCTGAGAACGGCGTCCTGGGTGTCGACGACGACAGCCAGGCAGCCCTCGCCCGGGACATCCGGAACCACATCCACCTCTGAACACCACCTACTTCGCTGCGAGATCCGCGTGACCGGAGATTGATCCACTCCATGTCGGCGACGTGGCGGCATCCCCGCCCACGGACAGCGCAATGTCGGCGACGTGGCGGCATCCCCGCCCGCCGCCATGGCCCACGACCGGGCCCACGCGCCCGGAATTGGATCGCCCGGCCGGCGGCACCGGTCGTACGCTGCGGCAATGCTCCTGCGCATGTCGACTCTGCTGCTCCGGACCCTGCGCGAGGACCCGGCCGACGCGGAGGTGCCGAGCCACCGGCTCCTGCTCCGCGCCGGCTACGTCCGCCGCGCCGCACCGGGCGGCTACACCTGGCTGCCGCTGGGCAAGCTGGTGCTGGATCGGATCACCGAGATCGTCCGGGCGGAGCTGGCGGCGATCGGCGACCAGGAGGTGCACTTCCCGGCGCTGCTGCCGGCCGAGCCCTATCGGACCAGCGGCCGGTGGACCGAGTACGGCGACGACATCTTCACCCTGGCCGACCGCAAGGGCGCCGAGCACCTGCTCGCCCCGACCCACGAGGAGATGGCCGCACTGCTGGTGAAGGACCTGTTCAGCTCGTACCGGGACTTCCCGGTGACGCTGTTCCAGATCCAGACGAAGTTCCGGGACGAGGCGCGGCCCCGGGCCGGCCTGCTGCGCGGGCGCGAGTTCCTGATGAAGGACGCGTACTCGTTCGACCTGGACGACGCGGGGCTCCAGGCCGCGTACGACCGGCACCGGGAGGCGTACCAGCGGGTCTTCGACCGGCTCGGGCTGGACTACACGGTGGTGCGCGCGATGTCCGGGGCGATGGGCGGCTCGGCGTCGGAGGAGTTCCTGGCCGCC
Organism: Micromonospora olivasterospora; assembly: GCF_007830265.1. Classification (NCBI taxonomy): domain Bacteria; kingdom Bacillati; phylum Actinomycetota; class Actinomycetes; order Micromonosporales; family Micromonosporaceae; genus Micromonospora; species Micromonospora olivasterospora. The sequence goes on along the minus strand of NZ_VLKE01000001.1, from coordinate 2,682,929 downwards.
ACGCCGGTCGGCGAGGACACGTTCGTCGGCTGCACCGCCTGCGCGTACGCGGCGAACACGGAGGCCGTCGTGACCTGCGCCCCGGCCGCCGGGGACCCGGACGCCCACCCGTCGGCGCAGGTGCACGACACCCCGGAGACGCCGACCATCGCCTCGCTGGTCGAGCTGGCCAACGCGCGCGAGCTGGGCGGCCGGACGGACTGGACCGCCGCCGACACGCTCAAGAACGTGGTACTGACCGTCCGCCGCCCCGGCGCGGAGGCGGCGGAGCTGCTGGTGATCGGCCTGCCCGGGGACCGGGAGGTGGACCTGAAGCGGGTCGGGGCGGCCCTGCACCCGGCCACCGTGGCCGTCTTCGAGGACTGGGCGGGGCAGCCCGAGCTGGTCCGCGGCTACATCGGACCGCAGATCCTCGGCAAGCTCGGCGTCCGGTACCTGGTCGATCCGCGGGTGGTGACGGGCACCGCCTGGCTGACCGGGGCGAACGAGCCCGGCCGCCACGCGGTCGACGTGGTCTGCGGGCGGGACTTCGTCCCGGACGGCACGATCGAGGCGGCCGAGGTGCGCCCGGGTGACCCGTGCCCGGCCTGCGACACCGGCGAGCTGACCATGCGCCGGGGCATCGAGGTGGGGCACATCTTCCAACTCGGCCGGCGGTTCACCGACGCGTTCGCCGTCGACGTGCTCGGCCCGGAGGGCAAGCCGGTCCGGCCGACCATGGGCTGCTACGGCATCGGGATCTCGCGGGCCGTGGCGGCGGTGGCCGCGCAGCACCACGACGACCGGGGACTGGTCTGGCCGGCGGCGGTCGCGCCGTGCGACGTACACGTGGTGGCGGCCGGGAAGGGGCCGCAGCTCGACGCGGCGCTGGACCTCGGCGGGCGCCTCGCGGGCGCCGGCCTGCGGGTGCTGGTCGACGACCGCACGCACGTCTCGGCGGGGGTGAAGTTCACCGACGCGGAGCTGATCGGCATCCCACGCGCCGTCGTGGTCGGCCGCCGTCTCGCCGACGGGTACGTCGAGGTGCGCGACCGGGCCACCGGCGAGCGGGCCGAGGTGCCGGTGGACGGGCTGGTCGGCCGACTGCTGTCCCGACCCGGAAACCTGGTGTAGCGACGGTGTCACTGGGTACGGGTCCCTGAATCGGCGCAGGCGCATACGCGGAGGGCTCTCATGACCGGTTACCGGGTCAGCGACGTGATGACGAAGCAGGTGGTGTACCTGCCGGCGGAGACCACCCTGGACGAGGCGGCCAGGGTGATGAGGGAGTCGGACATCGGCGACGTGGTGGTCACCGACGGCGCCAGCCTCGCCGGCATGCTGACCGACCGTGACATCGTGGTCCGGGCGGTGGCCGAGCGCAGCGACCCGGCCGTCACCACCATCGGGTCGATCGTCACCCGGGAGGTGGTGATGATCGAGCAGCACTCGACCGCCGGGGAGGCCGCGGCGCTGATGCGCGAGCGGGGCATCCGCCGGGTCCTGGTCTGCGACGCCGAGCGCAAGCTCGTCGGGATCGTCTCCCTCGGCGACCTGGCGATGCGGCTGGACCCCGAGTCGGCGCTCAGCGACATCAGCGAGAAGTCTCCGACCAGCTGAACCTCGCTGCCCCCGCCGCGACGCCTCGCGCGGGCCGCCGCCTCGCCCATCTCCCGCAGCGGCGGCGGAGGGGGCAGCAGCCCGGGCAGCGGTAGCCTGACGGCATGTCGGAGATGCCCAGCAAGCTGGCCGAGATCGTCGACGAGTTCGCCGCCGCGCCCCGCGACGTGGTGCTGGAGATGCTGCTGGAGTTCTCCGACGTCATCCCGCCGCTGCCGCCGGAGCTGGCCGGCCGGGAGGGCATGGAGCAGGTCGTCGAGTGTCAGACCCCGTTCTTCCTGCGCGCCCAGGTGACCCCCGACGGGACGGTGACCACCTGGTTCGACTGCCCCCCGGAGGCGCCGACCACCCGCGCGTTCGCCGGCATCCTCGCCGAGGGGCTGGCGGGGGCGAACGCCGAGCAGGTGCTCGCCGTGCCGGACGACCTCTACCAGCGGATGGGGCTCGCCCAGGCGATCAGCCCGCTGCGGATCCGGGGCGGCAGCGCGATCCTCGCCCGCCTCAAGCGCCAGGTCCGCGAGCAGGCGGCCGGCTGAGACTCGCGCCCCGGGCGGGAACAGAACCGCTGGCCGGGAGGTTGTGGCGGGTCATGGAGATCGAGATCTACGCCGACGTGGTCTGCCCCTGGTGCTACATCGGCAAGCGCCGGCTGGAGCAGGCCCTGGCGTCGTACGACGGCGAGGCGAGCGTCCGGTACCGCCCGTTCCAGCTCGACCCGTCGCCGGTGCCGGCGCCCCGGCCGTTGGTCGAGGGGATGGCCGCGAAGTTCGGCGGCCGGGAGCGGGCCGAGCAGATGTTCGCCCACGTGACCCGGGTCGCCGCGGACGCCGGGCTGCGGCTGCACTTCGACCGTGCGGTGATGGCCAACACGTTCGACGCCCACCGGCTCGTCCGGTACGCCACCGAGCGGGGCCGCGCCGCGGAGACCGTGGACGCCCTGTACCGGGCGCACTTCACCGACGGGGTGGACGTGGGGTCGCGCGAGGCGCTGGCCCGGATCGCCGCCGACGTCGGCCTCGACGAGACGGAGGCGCGCTCCTACCTCGACTCGGAGCGGGGGGCACCGGAATTGGCCGCCGAGTTGGCCGCCGCCCGGAACTTCGGCGTGACCAGCGTTCCGACGTTCGTGCTGGCCGGAAAGTACGCGGTCACGGGCGCGCAGGAGCCGGAGACGCTGCTCGCCGCACTGGCCGAGGTCGAGCGCCTGGAGTCGACGGCACCCTGATCACCGCCGGGCGCGATGTTTCACGTGCAACGGTATCGATAATGGTGAAGGTCTAGGCCGGCCTGGCCAGCCCCTCCACCACGCGGGCGCCGGGAAGAGCGCCGAGCGCCGGGCCGGGCAGGGTGATCTTGCTGTGCCGTACGCCGGAGCCGACGATCACGTACGGGGTGGCGATCACCCGCGCGTCGACCAGGATCGGCCAGTCCTCCGGCAGCCCGATCGGCGTGATCCCGCCGTACTCCATGCCGGTCAACTCGACCGCGTCGGCCATCGGGGCGAAGCTCGCCTTGCGGACGTCCAACGTCCGGCGGGCCACCCCGTTCACGTCGGCCCGCGTGGTGGCGAGCACGACGCAGGCCGCGTACCGGATCTCGCCCTCCCGCCTGCCGGCGACCACCACGCAGTTCGCCGACACGTCGAGCCCCACGTCGTACGCGGCGCAGAACGCGGCGGTGTCGGCCAGCTCCGCGTCGATCGGCGCGACGAGCACGTCGTCGACGTCCACGGGCGCGTCGGCGGGCCACCGCCCGATCGCGGCGGCGACCGGGGGCGCCAGCAGGTCGGGTCGGGTCCGGGCGGGCTCGGTCTTCAGCGTCCCCATCACGGGTGCGATCCTCGCACCCGCGCAGGTAGGCCACCGGCCCGAGCCCCCCGGGTGTCCAGCGGTCGGGTCAGCCGTTGGTGACGAACGGGTTCGCCCGGACGAACGTCCGGTCGTCGGTGGAGGCGGCCCGCTCGTCGTGCAGCATCTGGGCGCGGCGGATCTCCAGATCCTCGCAGGCGTGCCGGACGGCGATCCGGATCACCCCGTAGAGGAAGACGAAACCGAATACGTACAGGATGACGGCGGTGACGAAGACCAACATGGCGTCACCGTAGGCCGAACATGAACGGGGAAACTTCTCACTTCCGGCCGGTTCCCCCGTACGTGTCGCCCGCCCGCGTGGACCATCGGCGTCAGGCGACGCCGGCGCCGACGCGGGCCGGGAGCACCCGGCCGGAGAGCAGCACGCCGACCGCGGCCAGGCCGGCCGCCAGCACCAGGGTCACGGTATAGCTACCCGGCCCGGGGGCCGACCCGATCGCGAGCACCGCGCCGACCAGCGCCAGCACGGTCGCGGCGAACAGCGAGTCGCACAGTTGCAGGGAGGAGCTGTTGCGCCCCTGCTCGCCGGGGGCGGACAGCTCCAGGGTGAGCGTCGACAGCGACGGATAGAGCATCCCCATGCCGAACCCGGCGACCGCCCAGCCGAGCACCCCGACGGGCACCGGCACCTCCGGCCGTACCACGAAAGCCACCACGACGGTCCCGGCGGCGACGCAGGCCAGCCCGGCGCGCACCAGCGTCGCGGCCGAGCGGGGCGCGGGCGGCCAACGCCGGCCGTCCCTCGGGGCGGAGCCGGGCGCGGGCAGCCGGCCCTGGAGCCACGAGCCGGCCGCCCAGGAGAGCGCGCCGACGGTGAGCACCATCCCCGCGGCGGTCGGCGAGAGTCCCCGTTCCCGGGAGAGCATCAGCGGAATCACCACCTCCGCGCCGGCGAACGCGGCGGACGCCAGGCCGCGCAGCCCGACCACCGTCGGCAGGCCCCGGCCGGCGCGCAGGAACCCGGCCGGCAGCAGGCGCGGGGCGGAACTGAGCAGTCCGGCCAGGGCCACCCCGACCAGGCCCACCGCGAGGGCGCCGCGCTGCTGCCCCCCGTAGTGCAGCAGTGCGGCGCTCGCCGCCGCCCCGCAGGCCCAGCCGATCCGGGCCGCCGCGCCCGCCGGCAGCCGAACTCCGACGGGCGGGTCGACGGTCCGCAGCCCGGGCTGGATCAGCAGCACCGCCGGAACCGTCAGCGCCGGCACCGCCAGGAAGACCCAGCGCCAGCCGAAATGCTCGACGATCAGCCCGGCCAGCGCGGGACCGACCAGCGACGGTACGACCCACGCCGCCGCGAAGGCGGCGAAGATCCGGCGGTGCAGCGCCTCCGGGTAAACCCGAGCCACCACCACGTACAGCGCCACCGAGAGCAGGCCCGAACCGAACCCCTGGACCACCCGGCCGAGCACGAGCATGCCCATCGTCGACGCCGTCCCGGCGAGGACCAGCCCGAGCACGAACCAGCCCACCCCGTGCCACACCGGCGGCCGGGGGCCGCGCACGTCGCACCAGATCCCGGAGACCACCATGGCGAGCACGCCGGACGCGAACGCCCCGCCGAAGGCGAGCCCGTACAGCGACAGCCCGTCGAGACCGCGGGCGACGGTGGGCATCGCGGTGCCGACCGCCAGCGCCTCGAAGGCCAGCAGCGAGACCAGGGCCACCACGCCGACCGTCATGGCCCGCAGGCGCGGCGCGAACAGGTGCTCGGGCGCGGCCGGGGGCGCGACGGCGGCGGTCACCGGCGACCGGCCGTACGGAACACCCGGGCCGGACCCGGACCGGGGACGCCCCGACGGCGGCGCCCGTCGTCGGGCCCCGGCTCCCGGCTCGCCTCGCGCCTCAGCAGTTCGAACGGCATACCGTCCAGCATGCGACCTCAACCTGGATTGAGGTCAACTCCCGAAGCTGAACGGATGTCGGCCCGAGTGCGGCCGTCAGGCCGACTGCAGCGCCTGCCCGAGCCCCTTGGCCAGCCCGGAGAGATGCTGGTCGGCGAGCAGGTGGCCAGCGGTGATGACCAGCGCCATCGGCCACTCGATGACCCCGACTGCGGCGAGCACCCCGAGCCCGGCGTAGTAGGCGACCTTGTCGGGCGGGGGCACGGCCACCTCGCCCAGCACCGGCACCTCGACCCGGCGGCAGTACGTCTCGACCATCTCGCGCGCGCCGCTGAGGTTTCGCGTGATCGCACTCATCCCGGCCTCCCCGGTTCGTCCGCGCTGGTGATGACCTCGTCCGGGTTCCACCGCCGGCCCCGTCCATGCCCCACGGTCGACGGAAACTTCCCCCTGGACAGGGGGCATAACGGACGCCCGGCCGGGAAGGCAGGCCGCCGGAACCGAGCGTGGGAGGCGAGATGGCGTACGGCGGGAGCAACGGCACCGGGAAGCCCGGCCGGCGATGCTCCGGCCGTACCGCTCGATGAGCCTGCTGGGCCGGCTGCCCGGCCGCCTGCTGTCGGTGGCGGTGCCGCACCTGGTCGGCGAGGTGTCCCGAGCCGTACCGCACCTCGTCGGGGACGCGTCCCGTACCGTCGGCTCGACCGCCACCCGGCTGGCCCGCGCGTCCGGGCTGGCCAAGCGCCGGGTCTGGTCCCGGGACGGGCGGCACCACATCGAGGTGCACGGCGTCTGCCAGCAGGGCGGGGACCAACTGGCCCGGCAGGTGGAGGCGGCGCTGGAGCGGCTGCCCGGCGTCGCCTGGGCCCGGGTGAACGCCCCCTCCGGCCGCGTGGTGGTGGCCGTCGAGCCGCCGGAGCCGAGGCTGCGCGACCTGATCGCCACCGTCGCCCGGACCGAGCAGACCTGCGAACACGAGCCGAACCCGGAGATCCCGCCCCCGCACCCGCCCGAGGAGGGCCCCCGCACGCCGCGTACCCTCGGCGGGCTCGCCTCGGACGCGCTCGGCCTGACCATCTCCGCGGCAATGCGGATCCTGCCGTTGACCCCCGTGCCCGGAGAGGTGGCCGGGCTGCTCGGCGCCGTCGACCTGCACCCGAAGCTGCACGCCCTGGCCGACCGCGGGCTGCGCGCCGACCCCCGCGCCGACGTGCTGTTCCCCCTCGCCGAGGCGGTCGTGCAGGGCCTGACCGGCGGCTGGGCCGGCATCGTGCTCGACGGCGCGCAACGCGTCGTGCAGTGGGGCGAGGCGCGCGCCCAGCTCGCCGCCTGGGCGAAGGCCGAGCCCCGGCTCACCGGCGACCCGGAGCGCGCCGTCGCCCGCGCCCCGACGGCCACCCGCGTGGTCCCGAAGCCGGACGGCCCGGTCGAACGGTACGCCACCCGGATCCTGCCGGCCGGCGCGGCGGCCGGCGCGGCGGCCATCCCCGTGGTCGGCCCGAAACGCGCCGCCTCCGTGGCGCTGTCCAGCCTGCCCAAGGCCCCCGGCAGCGGCCGCGAGGGATACGCCGCCCAGCTCGGCCGGATGCTCGCCCGGCGCGGCGTCATCGCCATGGACCGCCGGGTGCTGCGCGAGCTGGACCGGATCGACACGGTGGTGCTGGACGCGGCGGTCCTCGGCTCCGAACGGGACGTGCTCGCCGACCTGGCCCCGCTGGCCGGGGCGGACACCGGGCAGGTGGCGGCCCGCGCCTTCGCGCTGTTCGACCCGGACGCGCCGGACCGGATGCACCGGGCCGACGGGTGGCAGCTCGGCCCGCTGGACGAGATCGACGCCGCCGACCCGGGCGACACCCCGGACAGCCGGCGGCTGCGCGCGGGCGACGGCCCGCTGCTCGGCCTCGCCGAGGACGACACCCTGGTCGCCCTGCTCCGGGTGGCGCCGGAGCCCGCCCCCGGGGTCGACGCCCTGCCGGCCGCAGCCCGGCGCGCCGGCCTGCGCCTGGTCGTGGCCGGGGACGACGACGGCCGATACGGCTTCGCCGACGCGGTGCTGCCCGGCGGCCCCCGGCTCGCCGAGACCGTACGGCAGTTGCAGCGCGAGGGTGGCGTCGTGATGCTGCTCTCCGCCGACCGGGCGGCGCTCGGCGCATCCGACTGCGGGCTGGGGCTGGCCGACCCGGAGGACCTGCCGCCCTGGGGCGCCCACCTGCTCGTCGGCGCCGACCTGCGGATCCCCGCGCTGATCATCGAGGCGGCCGGGGTGGCCCGCCGGATGACCGCCCAGAACATCCGGCTGTCGATGGCGGGGACGGGGCTCGGCGCGCTGAACGCGTTCATCTCGCCCCCGCACCTGCTGCCGGGGCGGACGCTGGCCGCGGTCAACGGCGCCGCGGCCCTGTCCTTCCTGCACGGGGTGTGGCGCGCGGGCCGGCTGTCCGACCACGCGGAGGGCCCGGCGCCGGCCGTCACCGCGTGGCACCTGATGCCGGCCGACGCGGTGCTCAGCCAGCTCGGCTCGGACCCGGACGGGCTCAGCTCCGCCGAGGCGGAACGCCGCCACGGCGGTGACGCTGCGGCCGCGCCCGGCCCCGCCGGCCTGCTGCGCGCGTTCCTCGACGAGCTGGCCAACCCGCTCACGCCGGTGCTCGCCGCCGGGGCGGTGCTCTCCGCGAGCTTCGGCTCGCTCGTCGACGCGGCCCTCGTCGGCGGGGTGGTCACCGGATCGGCGCTGGTCGGGGCGGTGCACCAGCGCAACACCGAACGGTCGCTGGCCGAGCTGCTGTCCCGCTCGGCGGTCACCGCCCTGGTCCGGCGGGACGGGCAGGAGCGAACCGTGGCCGCCGAGGACCTGGTGCCGGGGGACGTGGTCGTGCTCGGCCCGGGGGACGCCGTACCGGCGGACTGCCGCGTACTCACCGCGGACGGGCTGGAGGCGGACGAGTCGTCGCTGACCGGCGAGTCGCTGCCGGTCGGCAAGAACAGCGAGCCGGTGGTCGCCGCCGCCGTCGCCGACCGGCACTCCATGGTGTACGAGGGCACCACGATCGCCGCCGGCCACGGCACCGCCGTGGTGGTGGCCACCGGCGCCCAGACCGAGGCCGGCCGCAGCCTGGCCATGGCCCGGCAGGCGCCCCCGGCCGGCGGCGTGGAAGCCCGACTCGGCAGGCTGACAAACGCCGCGATCCCGCTGGCGGCCGGGTCGGCCGTGGCGGTCGCCGGGGCGGGGCTGCTGCGCGGCGTACCGCTGTCGGAGACGGCCGCGACGGCCGCGAACCTGGCCGTGGCGTCCGTGCCGGAGGGGTTGCCGTTCCTGGTCAGCGCCGCCCAGCTCGCGGCCGCCCGGCGGCTGGCCGAGCACGGCGCGCTGGTCCGCAACCCGCGCACCATCGAGGCGCTGGGCCGGGTGGACGTGCTCTGCTTCGACAAGACCGGCACCCTCACCGAGGGACAGCTCCGGCTCGCCGGCGTCGGCGACGCCACCGGCACCCGCTGCACCGGGCCGGAAGAGCTGCACGGGTCGCCTCGGCTGACCCTCGCCGCCGCGCTGCGCGCCACCCCCGAGGCGGACGACCCGGACGAGCTGCCGCAGCACACGGACCGGGCGGTCCGGCGGGGCGCGCTGGCCGCCGGGGTCGACGAGCAGGCGGGTGCGGACGGGTGGCGGGCGGTGGGCGGCCTGCCGTTCGAGCCGTCCCGGGGCTACCACGCCACCATCGGGCGGACCAGGGACGGACTGCTGCTCAGCGTCAAGGGCGCGCCGGAGACGGTGGTGCCGCGCTGCGCCGCCCGGCGGCGGGTCGACGGCGGCGACGAGCCGCTGGACGACGCCGGCCGCGACGAGCTGCACCGGATGCTCGCCGACCGGGCGGGGGCCGGGCACCGCATCCTGGCCGTCGCCGAGCGCCCGGTCGGCGGGGAGGCGGTGACCGACGACGAGGTCGACGGGCTGGTCTTCGTCGGCCTCCTCGCGCTCGCCGACGGCGTACGGCAGTCGGCCGCGCCCGCCGTCCGCCGGATCCGGCAGGCCGGCGTGCACACCATCATGATCACCGGTGACCACCCGGCGACGGCCGAGGCGATCGCCGCCACCATCAGCCCCGACGACGGCCAGCGGGTGGTCACCGCCACCGAGCTGGACCGCCTCGACGACGACGCGCTGGCCGAGCGGCTGGCCCGTACCGACGTGGTGGCCCGCTGCACCCCGGCGCACAAGGTCCGGATCATCCAGGCGTTGCAGAAGGTCGGCCGCACGGTGGCGATGACCGGGGACGGGGCGAACGACGCCCCGGCGATCCGGCTGGCCGACGTCGGCATCGCCCTCGGCCAGCGGGGCACCCCGGCCGCCCGCGCCGCCGCCGACCTGGTGGTGACCGACGACCGGCTGGAGACCATCATCGCCACGCTCGTCGAGGGGCGGGCCATGTGGTCGTCGGTCCGGCACGCACTGAGCATCCTGGTCGGCGGCAACCTCGGCGAGATCGCGTTCAGCGTGCTGAGCGCCGCCGCCACCGGCCGGTCCGCGCTCACCGGGCGGCAGCTGCTCCTGGTCAACCTGCTCACCGACCTCGCGCCGGCGCTGGCCATCGCGGTCCGGCCGCCCGCCTCCGACCACGCGGACCACCTGCTGCGGGAGGGCCCGGACACCTCGCTCGGCGAGACGCTCATTCGGGAGATCGGGCTGCGGGCGGCGTCCACCACGCTGGGCGCGACGGCGGGCTGGACGCTCGCCCGGTACACCGGCGGCACGCCGCGCCGGGCCGGCACCATCGCGCTCGCCTCGCTGGTCGGCACCCAGCTCGGGCAGACCGTCCTGGCCGGCGGGACCAGTCCGGCCGTGCTCGCCTCCACGGCCGCGTCGATCGGGGTGCTGGTCGCCGTGGTGCAGACCCCGGGGGTCAGCCAGTTCTTCGGCTGCACCCCGCTCGGGCCGGTCGGCTGGGGCATCGCCACGGGGTCGGCGCTCGGCGCCACGTTCGCCAACGGCGCCCTCACCCGCCTCCTCGAACGCCTGCCCCAGTCCGGCAGCGGCCCTGCCGACGGTACGGGGACAGCCCCTCCCGGCCCGCCGCATGCCCCGGCTGATCCCGGGTAACGCCTCACCCGGAGGTGGAAAGTTGACGGAGCAGCCCAGTGTCACGTTCATCGGCACCGCCACCACCGTGCTGCGGCTCGGCGGGTTCACCCTGCTCACCGACCCGAACTTCCTGCACCGGGGGCAGCGGGCGTACCTGGGCAAGGGGCTGTGGTCGCGCCGCCGCACCGACCCGGCGCTGGGGATCGCCCAGCTGCCGGCCCTGGACGCGGTGGTCCTTTCCCACCTGCACGGCGACCACTTCGACCGGGTGGCCAGGCGGGAACTCGACCGGGAACTGCCCATCGTCACCACCCCCTCGGCCGAGCGGAAGCTGCGCCGCTGGGGGTTCCGGGCGGCGGAGGGGCTGCCCACCTGGCGTACGCGGGAGATGCGCCGCGACGGCGAGACCCTGCGCCTGACCTCGATGCCCGGCCGGCACGGGCCCGGCATCATCGACTGGCTGCTGCCGGACGTGATGGGCACGATGATCGACCTGGAGCGGCCGGGCTGCCCGGGGTTCCGGCTGTACGTCACGGGGGACACCCTCAACCGGCCGATGCTCGCCGAGATCCCGCGGCGCTACCCGGACATCGACGCCATGCTGGTCCATCTCGGCGGCACCAGGATCGCCGGCATCCTGCTCACCATGGACGCCCGCCAGGGCGCCGACCTGACCGAGCTGATCCGGCCCCGGCTGACCCTGCCGATCCACTACGACGACTACCCGGTGTTCCGGTCCCCGCTGGGCCACTTCCTGGCCGAGATCCGGCGGCGCGGGTTCGGCGACCGGGTGCGCGCCATCGCCCGGGGCGAGACGGTTGCCCTCGCCCCGCCGGTGGTGGGCGACATCGACCGCCTCAACCCGCCCGCCGAGGTCCACGTACGCCGCCACCCCTGACGCCCGGAACACGGTCGGGCGCGCGCCTCCTGCCGTGAGGTGCGCGCGCCCGTGTCCCACCGCCCGCCCTTGAGCCGGTTGTCGTCGCCGCAGATCGGCAGCGAGCCGACTCCCAGCCGGGCCATCTGCCGGGCGGCGGTCCGCAGGTCGTCCTGTTCGCGTACGCAGGCCACGTCACTCGTCATGATGTCGCGCGCGGTCGGCATCGGCAGCACACCTCACTTCCGGGAGAGTTGTCGCCGTTCCTCCTACCCCGACCCCGGCGTCCCATGCGCTGCGCTCCGCCCGGTCGTCGCCCCTGGCGCCAGCGGCGCCCCGGCGGCTCGCCCGCGCACAGTCAGTCCTGGTGCCAGGTGGCGGCCGCCCGGCCCAGCCGGTCGTTCACGGCCCGCCCCACCCCGACGTCCGGGACCCGCTCGGCCACGATCTCGGTCACCCCGGCCGCGTCCAGCCGGTGCAGGGCGTCGAACAGCCGGGCGGCGGCCACCGTCAGGTCGCCCTCGGGCGAGAGCACCTCGACCGCCGCCCAGGCACCACCCACCGGCCGCTCCCGGAAGGCCAGCAGACCCCGTCGGCCGCCGCCGCCGGCCGCCGACTCCGCCCCCGCGACGACCCGCAGCGGCGTACGCGGGGCGTAGTGCGCCGCCAGCGTGCCGGGCGCCACCGGCTGGCCCGAGCTGCCCGGGCGTACGGTCACCGGGCCGACCGCCTCGACCAGGGCCTCCACGGGCAGCGCGCCCAGCCGGAGCACCACCGGCTGCCCCTCCCTGGCGTCGACGATCGTCGACTCGATGCCACACCGGGTCGGCCCGCCGTCGAGCACCACGTCGACCGCCGCACCCAGCCCGGCCACCACGTGCTCGGCGCGGGTGGGACTCAACTGACCGAACCGGTTGGCGCTGGGCGCCGCCACCGGCACCCCGGCCGCGGCGATCAGCGCCCGCGCGGACGGCTCGTCCGGCACCCGCACGGCCATCGTCTCCAGCCCCGAGGTGACGATCGGCGGAATCGCGGCGGGACGGTCCACGATCAACGTGAGCGGCCCCGGCCAGAACCGCGCGGCCAGCTCGGCCACCGCCGGCGGCACCGCCCCCACCAGGGGCGTCAGGTCGGCCGCGTCGGCCAGGTGCGTGATCAGCGGGTCGAAGCTCGGCCGCTGCTTGGCCTCGAAGATCCGGGCCGCCGCGCGGGCGTCCAGGGCGTTGGCGCCCAGCCCGTAGACGGTCTCGGTGGGGAACGCGACGAGCCCCCCGGCGCGCAGGACGGAGGCGGCTTCGGCGATGCCGCCGTCGACGGGCAGGACGCGCGGATTTCCGGTGCTCACACCCCGACGCTAACGTGCGGCCCGGTCGGCCCTGTCGGGGGTCCGTCGCGCTTCCGTCGGGGGACGTTGATTTCCGGTTACCGCCGCCCCGCACTCGCACCGCCGCCGGCCGTGTGCTCCAGCACCGCCCCGGCCAGCGGCTCCAGCACCTCCGCGGTCAGGGCGTGTCCCATCCCCGGGATGGTGACCAGCCGCGACGACGGGATCAGTCCGGCCAGGTGGGGGGCGTGGGGCGGCGGGTTGATGGGATCCTCCGGGGCCTCGACGACCAGGAACGGCACGCGTATCCCGGCCAACTCCGCGCCCCGCTCCAGCCCGTCCAGGCCGGCGCGGGCGTGCGCGGCCGGGTTGCGGTGCGTCCCGGCGTGGTCCATGCAGGCTTCCTCCATCGCGCGGAAGTACGCCGCGTCGAAGGGAAGCACGTCGCCGTTGAGGATCCGCCAGTGCTCCACCCGGAAGTCCAGTTCCGCCTCGCGGTCCCGCTCGTCGGCCAGGCAGGTCCAGAGTTCCAGCAGCCGGGGATCGGGGTCGGGAAGGGCGGAACCGTCTCCCCAGGCGGTGCCGAGCGCGGCGGTGCAGAACGCGGTCGCGGTGAGCAGCCGGTCGGGATGGTCGAGGGCGAGCAACTGGACCAGGATCCCGCCCAGAGACATGCCGACCACGTGGGCCCGCGCCACACCGGCCGCGTCGAGCACCGCGACCGCGTCCTCGGCCAGGTCCTTGACGTCGTACGGATGCTCGTCGAACGCCCAGGTGGAACGGCCGGCGTCCCGGTGGTCGTAGACGATGACCCGGTGCCGGGCGGCGAGCCGGTCGACCAGGGCCGTCGGCCAGGTCAGTCCGCTGGCGTTCGCCCCCATCACGAGAAGCAGCGGCGGGGCGTCGACGGGGCCGACGGCGCGTGCCCACAGGCGGTACGGATGCTGGACGTCGACGGTAAATTCCATACTGGACATTCTGCCGTCGATGCTCCGGCACAAGACGCTGCGGATCACGCTGGAGACGTACGTGCACTGGTGGCCGAAGCGGGACCGGCCCCGTGGCATCGTCGGGGGCGTCCTACGGTCCGCGCTAGGCCAAGATCAGAACTGATTTGTACTGACGTTGTACTAGTCGATCAAGCGCGATGAAAAACCGCAGGTAGGGAGCTTGGATGGTGGAGCCCAGGGGACTTGAACCCCTAATGCCACAGGCCGGGTAAAGATCATCCGGAATCGGGCAGATCTGGCCTCCGACCAGGGTCGGAGCACTCAGCGTCTTTCGACGTTTTACACGGGTTTTCGGTCTCAGTTGTGCCGGATCTGTGCCCGATGATCTTGAGCAGGCATCGAGGGCTATCCCTCTACGGCTTCACGAATGTTCCGCGCTGCGGCACCACAAACAGCACGCCCTGATCCACCAATACGGCGACGGCACGCCGCACCGTAGCGCGGGCCACCCCGTACTCCTGAACGAGACGCAACTCTGACGGGATCGACCGGTTCGGCTGCCAGTCACCGCGTCCGATCCGGGCAGCGAGGATGCCCGCCAGTTGGCGGTAGGGCGGCAGGGGCGCGCCGTGCTCGATGCTGGCATCCGGGTCGAACTCCACCACTTGACGGTAGAAGTCTCGACACGATCAGCCTCATCCTTCTACGTACCTAGACGTATGTAGACCAGCGTGGGTACGGTGCGGTTATCCCGCTGTGCTGGCCGTGGAGGACCCGAACCCGCCCCGGTGCGGCGGTACTCCCTGCCCGGCTGGGCTCCCCGGACCTAGCCGGGCAGGGCAGGGCTAGGCGGTGAGGAGACGCGGCACCATGACAGAACTTCGGCCCCCGGCGCCCGGTCAAGAGCTGTGGATCACTCGGGAGGCGTCGGTGCAGTTCGTGAGCCAGCGTTTCCTGTTTCGGGTCATCTCGGTGTGTCCCAAGCCCACCTATCAAGGGTGGGCCTGGCTGACCGGATACGTCCTCGACAGCCGCGGCACTGCGGTGGACAAGCGGGAGATCTTCGTTCGGCTGGCCGGTCTTCGCCCCGCTCAACGGGCTGGCTCCGACCGGCAGCGCGCGGGCTCCTGATGAGGCTAGGTTGGCTCTACGGCTGCTGGCAGGCGCTGGCGCGGACGTGCCCACCGCACCACGGATGCGGGTCGACGGCCCACACGCGCCACCCGCCACCGTCGCGGTGCACCTCGAACCGCCACGGGCGCGGAGTGCCGGTGATCGACCCGCTAAACCCCTCGCCCCACCGCACTGCCTGAACGTCGGTCACGACTTGGGCGCGGTCGTCGTCCTGGTGCTCGACGACGAAGACACCCGTGCTGACCTTCGACGGCTGCGGGTCGGTTCGGGTGATGTCCCGCCGGATGCCTCGCCACTCGTTGAGAAGCTCGTCACGGCGCTGCGGTGCCAGTGCTGATCGCAGCCCAATTTCCTCGCCCGTCGACACGGCCAGCATGAAGACGTTTGCGGCACTGTCCGGCGACGGCTGGCCCTGGTCCGCCTCGTACGTCCTCGCCGTTGTCCAGCCCACGCCAGCGGCGGCCGGCGCTCCGGTGCACAGCGCCAGGCCGGCGGCGAGGTACAGCAACCACCTGCGCGGCCGGCGACGGCCGATCCCCTCCCTCATGATCATTCCCGCACCATAGATCGACTTGTCGATCGGACGGGCTAGGGGGCTTTAGGGGCATATCAGCCGTGCGAACAGTCTCGATCCCGGTACCGGTCAACCCTTTCCGGCTCACAGCCGTGTAAGGGATGTGAGCACCAGACCCTTTCCGGCGGCTGGCCCCTTCCGCTACCTGTCCCAGACCAGGAGGCAGATCCGCCAGTACGCGGCGGAACAGCAGGCCGCGCTGGCCTGGCGGCACCCCGACCCGGAGTCCCGGCCCGGCTGCTGCCGCCGCGGCCCGACCCACCCGACGGACGTGGCGGGCGCGACCACGTCACGGACCTTCCGGCGCGACAGCCGCCGAATGACAGACAAGGAGTCATTATGACAACACCCAACAGATTGCCTGGTGAATCCGGTTGGGCAGGTCCACCGCACCGGGTCGTGGGTGGCGAGTTCGGCCTGATGGCCGACGAGGCGACCATCACCGGCATGGTCAAGGCGTTCGCTCAGGCCCAGACCGAGGCCAGTGACAGCCACCGGAACGTCGTGGCCGCAACCGAGGCGCTGATCAAATCGTGGACGAGCGACACGGCCTCGCCGCGGTTCCTTGAGGCCGTCAAGATGTGGCTGGCCGGCTGGCGGAAGGTCCAGCAGGGCCTGGACAAGCTCAACCAGAGCATGCAGCAGTACTCGCATCTGACCACCACGACCGAAGACGACAACGCCATGCAGGCCGGCAACTGGGCCCGGGAACAGCCTGTCCCCGGTCTGTCTCGGATACCTTACATACCGGACGGCTCCGAAAACTCAGCCTCGTTACCGCCGCGTACGCGCTGGATGACGGAAGACATAACGGACGGCTCCGAAAACTCAGCCTCGTTACCGCCGCGTACGCGCTGGATGACGGAAGACATACCGGACGGCTCCGAAAACTCAGCCTCGTTACCGCCGCGTACGCGCTGGATGACGGAAGTGCGCGATAGCTGACTGATCCGCTTCGATCATGGAAACGGCCGTGCGGGACGATCATGATTGTGACGTCAAGATGGGCCCGCACTGCCTTTCTCATCGTATCTGTACCGGCATCCCACGGCGCAGGCTGGGCAAGCTGATCGCTGAACTGGCCGACCCGTGGACCGCCCAGCAGGAATCCCGGCTGCGCGAACGCCGCGGCGGTGACCGGGTCCGCGCGCCCGGCGCCCATGATCTTGACCTATCTGCGCGACCTCTAAACCAGGGCACAACCTAGTTTCGATCTTGGCAGATTTGTTGGCTCTCGTGTCGCGGACCCGGCCCCCGGCGGACACCGCCACAGCGGCGCATTTGACCTGACCACGACCGGCTACGGCGTCGACTCCTGGGTGGCCGGCACGACCACGGCGGCCACCACCCCCTTCCCAGGTGCCGGTTTTGACCTGACCCGGACTGCGGTAGCGGCTGGCGTGGGGGTCATCTGCTCGGGCACGGCGGACACCGCCCCCATGCTTGGGGCTTGCCGGTCCTCCCGTGCGCTCACCGGGCAACAGCTCGTCTATCTCACATCGGGCAACCCCAGCCACCGACTGATGACCTCGGCGGACCCGGCGGCATCGGTGCCAGCGTGAGGAGTCACCGCGAGTCGGCAACCGGGCGACCACTCTTCCCGGTCTTCGAGAGCTGAACCACGACGGCACCGGAGGCGTGCCCAGCCAGCGCGACCACCGCGCTCCCGCCGTGTCCACTGCCGCGGCGTCCGGTCGAGGCTGACGCCAGAGCCGCGCGTGCTCCTGGTCGCGGTCGACGCCGGCTGGCTTGGCCCGTGTGGCTGTCTCTACGGCTCCCCACTGTCGCGCCGTGCGCCGGGGCGTGACCGGCCGCCAGGCCGCACGCGCGCCCCGGCGCGACACGGCGGCGGGCCGAAGGCCCGCCCTTGACCAAGTAAAGAAAGTCTGAACACACTACGCTCCGGCTACAGCGATGACCGGCTATGCGGCGCGTGACTGCTCCCACGGGTAGGGCATTGCCTTGAGCCGTGCCACGTGCTCAGCATGGCGTCGGTGCCGCTCGACGTCACCGGCGGCTTCCGCGTCGTCGGCCCAGCTCTGAACCTCGGCGATCCATGCCTCATGGTCGGCGCGCAGCAGGTCGCGTAGCGCCTGGATGTGCTGGTCAACGGTCATGGTCCGAACCTCCTAGCCGCTCGTCGAGCCTACCAAGCTCGTACCGGCTGTCCTCGACTTGCTGTCGGTAGAACTCTTGGTGCTCCTCGTACTGCGTGATGAAGGCGCGAGCCCGCTCAATCTGGGCAACAAGCCTCATCCGCTCGAATTCGTCCCGCTCTCTCGGGGTGGTCACTCCGGGCTCTCCTATTCATTACCGCTCAACTACGGTACGGACTTGCTTCGGCATGGCCGCGCGCTGGCCTCGTTCCAAGCGTCTACGACCGATCAAACATCCGTTGGACGATCATCCTCGCTGCTTCGGTTGCTGGCACGGACTCAGTGTCGATCCTGATATCCGCGTTGGGTAAGTGCGGTGTCTGCTCGATGGCCGCGAAGCGTTGCTCTTCGTCGCCAGTAGCCCGAGACCGGATTCGGCTACGCAGTAGCGCGGGCCGGCAGTACAGCTCGACAACGGTCCAACTTGCCCCAGTCTCTACATCGCCGGTTATTGCTTCGACTGCTTCAACCTGGCCCAGGTGCACAACTGGCACGTAACCTGAGGTCCATAGCTGCTCCAGCCCAGAACGGTCAACGAAGTAGGTAGCATCGTAGCGGCTATTCTCCCACAGAATCGCGCCTGGCCTATGGCGTAGATCGTCTGCTTGGCTCGCACTGATCATCCGATAGCCGGTGGTTCTTCCAGGGCCGAGCTTCAGCCGTTTGAAGTGCTCAAGTCTGGACTCCCGGCGGACAAGTTCGGCGGTTACCGTGTCCTTGCCAGTAGCGGGCGCGCCGTAGAGAATGAGTCCCCTTTTCACAGTGCAGCCATCTTGCCGAGCAGCTCTTTGGCTTGCTCCTGTAGCGGTCTAGCACCTGCGGAGTTGTCGATGCTCACGTACGGAATCTTGGGCTCGAACATAAGGTCAAGACCATCGACGTACTTGGTCCAGTTTCCAAGCTTGAAGTCATCTCGGGCGGCACCACGGCGGCGAATGTAGGTGTGCATCGTGTCGGCGTCGCAGGAAACCCAGACAACTTGAAGAGTTCCGTTGTGTGCTGCCACCGTGGCCGCTAGCCGATCACACCACGCTTCGTCTCGCAACTCCTTGATGAAGGGCGCAGTCACGATTACTGACACCCCGCACTCCAAATTCTCGATAAGGGTTGCCATCAGTGCTTCATATTCGGCGGGCCGGATACCCAACAGATAGGTCTCTGATTCTCGATCGTGCGGAGATTGCCCCAAACGTTCTAGCGCTACTTCAACGACGGGCCGGGTGGTTGTGTCTTTGTCGAGAATCGCCCAGCCTGTCTGGCGAGCGATGATGCGACCAAGCTCCGTCTTTCCCGAACCCGCATAGCCTCCAATGAGGATCACTCGGGGTCCTGGCTTACCCGGGGCTCCACCGGGATTGTGAACGATTCGACTTGAACGAGCACGGTTGATGACGAGCCCTTCCTCGGCCAGGATCGCCATCGCCCGGTTGATGGTGGCGACGCTGGTACTCCAGGACGCAGCAAGAGCTCTGGTGCCGGGCAGTTGCCGCCCGTGCACCAGCCGGCCGGACTGGATGTCGTTCCGGATGGCTTGAGCGATGACGAGTGCGCTCGTCCCTCGCTGCAACTCGCCCCGGGGGTCTGCCTGGGTGGTCATCCGACTCCTCGTTTCGTACAGCCTGCGACTACGAAGGGTGTTCGAGCCAACCCCGCGGGTTGATGTTTTCGCAGGTCAACGGCCTGTCTACGTGAACCAGAGTGTATCTGTTGACGCAGACTGAATCAAACTGTTAGCCTCTGCTCCAAGCTGATTCGCTCTGTTACATCGGACGGCGGGTTTGATCGGGGCCGAATTCCCCATCTGCGGGACGACACAAGCACGAGGCATCGAAGGAGAACGAGGCGACATGCGGAACATTCCGGTGAACCTGGCTGGCTTCAAGCTGCGCGTGGTGGAGGAGCCGTCGATCAAGACGGATCAGGACGGGAAGGTCAAGACGGCTTACGGGACGGATGACCCGCTGTACGTGGTGGGCGTGTTCGCCAAGCCGGTGGCGACGGAGGACGGCTACCGGGGCAAGGGTGACGAGTTCAAGGTCACGCTCTCGGCCAACCCTGAGGGGATCGAGGAGGGCGACGTGGTCGAACTGATCGCGCCGACGGTGTCGCACTGGGAGAAGGACGGCCGGTCCGGGTTGTCGTGGAAGGCGCAAGGCCTCAAGCCGGCGTCGCGGTGATGGTTGAGCCCCCATGCCGCTGCAACGGTCCGGGGGCTCTGCATCCCGACATCAGTTCGTAGAGACCAGTCCTTGAAAGGAGACCGGAGATGCTGTACCCGATGGTAGCCGACAGGGGTGATCCGACCGGTTCGGAGCTTGCCGACACGTTGCGCGAGGTCGCGGCCCTGCTGGACGGCCTTGGTGATGTGCCGATTAGCCCGGCTGCGGTGGTGCGGCACCTTGAGCAGGAGATGCCCCGGCGCAGTCGCGGGCAGTCGCGTTCTTCGTAGGCACTCTGCCCCGCCCCTTTCTGGTGGGTGACCCGTTCGAGTCGGGTCGGGGCGCTTTGTTGAGGTAATGCGGTCGGTGGTCTGGCTGCATCCTTGGCTGGTTGTTCTTTGAGAATTCCACAGTGAATACACCCTTGCCTGAAACAGGTCTAATGTCGCCGTTTGCGAATTGCCGCTATTGATTCTTCGGAGGGAGGTTGCTATGTCGGATTTCGAGCTGGCCCTTATCGGGTTGCTGATGCTGTCGGTCGCTGTGAACGTCGGGTTGATCCGTCGTGAGACGCGTCGGTGGCGTCGGGTGTGGCGTCTGACCGGTCGGGAGTAGCCGCCGCTGTTCGGTGGTTTCTATCCGCCCCTTGGAGCACGTTTCCGGGGGCGGGTGGTGCCCACCGATCGTGTGGGTTGCAGACCGGACGGGAGTCGGTATGGATTTGGTGCCGGAGATGGTGAAGGCGTGGACCGGCAGGGCCAGGTATGAGGCGTTGGTGGGCAACGTGCAGGGTCTGGCGATGCTGCTCGACGGTGTGAACAGCCTGATCAAGGCGTGTGAGCCGCCGCCGGGAACGCTGTACCAGTTCGCGGCCCGGATGGACGACCTGGAGGACGCGCACAAGCAGGCCGTGGAAACGCTGCGGGCGTTTCACCTGCGGGTCAAGACGTATGAGGCGGACCTGATCGCGAAGCCGTGGAAGGTGAGCTGATGTCGTCGTATCGGATCAGTGACACCTACGACGGTATCGATCAGGCGATGCGGCTGCTGCGTAGGTCGATGAAGGGGATGCCGGAGCGGTACCGCTACATGAAGCACTACGACGAGCTTCGCCGGGCGGTCGCGGTACTGCTGATCCTCCTCGAAGAGGCAACGCCGTGGATGGAGGAGACGGAGAAGGCGAAGCGGGCCACGGCGGTCGCGAAGAAGATGTTTTCGGCGGTCCGCTGACCGGTAGTTGTTCGACGGAAAGGCCCGGGTTGGTAATCCGATCCGGGCCTTTCCTTTGCCCCAAAAATCAGACGTGACGAAATCACATATCAACTGGTGAAGGTAGGTGCGAGAGATGGGTAAGCGCGTTCAGGGTTGGGAATGGCGTGTGGCGGGGTGGGCTGCTCGGCATCCGGGGTTCGTGGCGGCTCCGGCTGCTGCCGCTGCCGGCGTGGTCCAGTTCGGGCCGGTGACGGCGGGTGGTGTGGTGGCGGGTGCGGTGGCGGCGGGTGTGGGCTGGTACCGGGGTCACCCGGAGTCGTGGTCGCGGTTGGCGGCTCCGCGGCTGCGGGCGGTGCGCCGGCGTTGGCTGTCGAGGGCTTACCTCGGGCCGTGGTGGAGCCGCGTAGTGGAGGCGTGCAACCTGGTGACGGTGCACCGGACGACGGGTGTGATCAACGTTCCCCGGATCATCCGCGTGCGGTCGCACTCCCCGTCAACGGAGACGGTGTACGTGCGGCTGTTGCTCGGGCAGACGCCGAAGATGTGGGAGGAAGCCGCTGACGCCCTGGCCGTCGCGCTGCGGGCTGAGCGGGTCGGCGTCGAGCGGGTACGTCCTCAGGTGATCGCGCTGATCGTCCAGCGCAGTGAGCCGTTCACCGAGTCGATCATCCCGCCGGACATCCTGGCCGACTCCGACGCGGTGGACCTGTCGCGGGTGTACCTGGGCGAGACGGAGCACGGTACCGACTGGTACGCGCCGCTGGTCGGGCAACACTGGCTCATCGCGGGGGCCACCGGTTCGGGCAAGAACTCGGTGACCTGGATGGCGCTTCGGGCGTGCGCTCCGCTGATCCGCGACGGCCTGGTGCGCCTGCACGTGGTCAACCCGAAGGGCACGGAACTCAACGCCCTGCGCCCGGTGTCCTACCGGTACGCCGAGACGGACGCCGACATCGTGGATGTCATCCAGGGCTTCTGGAGCACGATGCAGGACCGCAAGCAGGTCTTGGCGGAGCAGGGCCGGCGGACCTTCGCCATGTCGCGGGAAACCCCCCTCGATCTTCTGGTGGTCGATGAGCTGGGCGCGGTGACCGGGTACGGCGACAGGTCCCTGACCCGCGGCGCTCAGGCCGCGCTGCCGCTGATCCTGTCCCAGGCTCGGGCGCTGGGCGGCAGCGTGATCGGCGCGCTCCAGGAACCCACCAAGGACGTGATCCCGCAGCGGGACCTGTTCTCCCTGCGGGTGTGCCTGCGGGCCACCTCCGCCGGACACGTCGACATGGTCCTCGGTGAGGACATGCGCCGCCGGGGCGCGCTGGCCGACGAGATCCCGAACGTGCCGGAGTCGGCCGGTATCGGCTTCGTCGTCAAGCAGCGTTCCCGTACTCCGGTGCGCGTCCGGGCCGCCTACTGCGACGACTCCGACATTGCCGAACTCGTGCGCGTCGCCGGCTGGCCGGTGTCCGAGCTGGCCGCCGCGAGGCACGGATGAGCGACATACGGCGGGATGACAAACCGGCTCGCCTGCCTCGCCCGGTCCGCAAGCTGAGCAAGCGCCTTGATGTGGCGCGGCAGCTTCACGACCTGGAGCAGGATGCCGCGCTGGACATCGTGGACATCGAACGGCTGCGGGTGAGCGTGACCCGTTCCCTGTGGCTGTTCCTGGCGGTCGGGTCGGTGTTCACCACGACCGGCGTTCAGGACTTCCTGGCCGGTCACCTCACCCCGGCCGATCCGGTGTGGTGGGGCTGCTGGGGAGTCGAGCCCTGCCTTGTCGGCATCCTCATCACTGTCCTGCGGTGGGAAGCCGCGATGATCGCCCGAGACATCGACATCGACTCCAAGGCGGTCGACTGGCTCAAACGGTTCCTGCTCGGCTCCACCCTCGTCATGAACGTCGTGCCGGCGCTGTGGCCCCGTGAGGGCGGAATCAGGGCGGGCATGCTGGCCGCGCACATCATGGTGCCGGTCCTGGTGTTCTTCCTGGCCGAAGTCATGCCGATCGTGCAGGCACGCTGCACCCAAGCACGACGGGCCATCACTCTGCCCACGAACGCCCCGGCACCGGCACCGGCACCGGTGACCATGCCGGCCGTCGTCGCGGAACCCGCCGCCCCGGCACCCCCGCCGCCTGCCCCGCCCCCGGCTCCGGCTCCGGAACCCGTGACGGTTCCGCCCTCGGTCCCGGTCCGCCTGGTGGAGGAAACGCCGGCGAGTGACGCCGCTGCCGAGCCTCCGGCCCTGGCGCTGGACGGGTTGGGTATCCCGACCGGGATGCAAGCCCAGATCCGGCGGCTCGTCGCGGACCTGGATCGACCGGTCACCGCGGCTGACATCCAGCAGGCCACTCGGCTACCGCTGTCGATCGCGTCGAAGGTCGCTGATCGGCTCGCTCCGGTCGCCGTCAACGGCTACGCGCACTGACCTTCGTACCTTCTCGCTCGCTCTGGCCTGCCGTGCTCCCACCGACACCACCGGGGGCACGGCAGGGCCGTCTTCGGAGGGAACCCCCATGTCATCACCACCTCGCGCGCCTCGACAGGCGCACGACGGATACGACCCTGAGGCGGAGTTGGCCCGGTGGATGCGCTCGCCGGCCTACAAGGAATGGCGGGCCGGCGTCGAGAGCGTCAAGGGCTGTCTCCAGCCGGTCCGGCTGGTCGGCAAGTTCGAGGTCCGACACCTCGGCAGCGGTGACCTGATCGCCTCTCGGCAGGGCCGGGTGTGGGCCTCCTGCGGCACTCGTCGTGCGGCTGTCTGCCCGACGTGCGCGGACCGGTACGCCGCTGACGCCTGGCACCTGATTCACGCGGGCATGTCCGGCGGCAAGGGCGTCCCGTCGTCCGTCGCCCGGTCTACCCGGCTGTTCGTGACGCTCACAGCTCCGTCCTTCGGCGCGGTGCACAACCGGCCCGGCAAGCGGCCTTGCTCCTGCGGGCGTTGGCACCCGGAAGGGCATCGGCTGCTGGGGAGCCCGGTCGATCCGGACTCGTACGACTACACGGGCGCGGTGCTGTGGCAGGCGCACAGCGGCCAACTCTGGCACCGGTTCACCATCGCCCTACGCCGGGCAGTCGCCGCCGCTGGTGGCCTCACCGTCCGCGAGTCCGGGTCGCACCTGCGGATCTCCTACGCCAAGGTTGCCGAGTATCAGGGGCGCGGCCTGGTCCACTTCCACGCGGTCATTCGCGCGGACGGCCCGTCCGGCCCGGACTCGTCGCCCCCCGTCTGGCTCACCCCCGACGTGTTGGCCGACGCGGTCCGTTCCGCGGCCTCGTCCGTCGAGCTGGGCACCGTACGCCCCGACGGGTCCGCGCTGCCTCTGCGCTGGGGCACTCAGGTCGACGTCAAGGACATCACCGCCACCGACATCGACATCCCCGGCGACGGAAGCGACGACGAGGACCAGGCGGTGGCAGACACCAGGCTCGCCGGCTACATCGCCAAGTACGCCACCAAGGGCACCGGGGCGACGGAAACCGGAGACCGGCGCATCCGCTCACAGATGCACATCGACCAACTACGGGTCTCCGACCACCACCGGGCCATGATCCAAACCGCGTGGGACCTCGGCGGCCTCGACCAATACGCCGAACTCAAACTCCGCCACTGGGCGCACATGCTCGGCTTCCGCGGCCACTTCCTCACCAAGTCCCGCATCTACAGCACGACCTTTAAGCACCTTCGCGCCGAACGTCGCGCGCACCAGCTCCAAACCGCGCTCACCGAAGCCGGGCTTCCCGAAGACACCGACGTGATCGTGGTCAACGACTGGCAGATCCTCGGCATCGGCTACGACACCCCCGAACAACTCGAACTCGCCACCGCGATCGGTGATCGCATTCGGGCGGCACGACAGACAAGAAAGGAACCCGAATGAGCGCCACCCCCACCGAACGCCTGTGGAGCGTCACCGACGTGTCGGCGTTCCTCGGCATCCCGGTCGGCACCCTCTACCAATGGCGGCACCGCCGGATCGGCCCCCGCGCGTCCCGCGTCGGCCGGCACCTCCGATACGACCCCGCCGAAGTGCGGGCCTGGTTCGACAAGAAGGCGGCCTGACATGTCGATCGATGACCTGTGGTACCTGACCACACGCGGGCCAGACAAGAAGCGGCTCCCCTCCAAGCGACACGGCCGGGGCAAACGCTGGCGGGTCCGTTACGCCGACGCCGCCGGAAAGTCCCGAGAGAAGCTGTTCGAGCGCAAGACCGACGCGGAAGCCTTCGACGCCCGCGTCCGTGCCGGCGTGGCCGAAGAGATGAAGGTCCAGCAGTCCGAGCGGAACGTGACGCTGCGGGAGTACGGGGAACGGTGGCGGCTCTCCCGTGAAGCCGGCTGGGCGCTGGAAACCCGTAAGCGGGTGGAGTCCAACCTCCGGTGCCACCTCTACCCGGCGTTCGGTGACCGGCCGCTCCGGACGATTCATCTGACCTCGGTGTTGGAGTGGCTGACCCGGCGCTTGGACGAGGGAACGCCCCGGACGTCGCTCAAGCTGTACTTCGAGCTGCTTGACGCGGTGCTGAGCGCGGCCGTGACCGACAAGATGATTGCGGACAACCCGTGCGACGGTGTCAAGCTGGCTCAGATGCTGCGGGGCTTCTCTCGTGCTCCGAAGTGGGTTCCCACAGAGGGCGAAGTCCTAGCCCTGCTCGATGCGGTACCGCCCCGCTACCGGGCGGCCATTTGGCTTGGTGCTGGTCAAGGCTGCCGTCTGGGTGAGGCGCTCGGGATGGAAGACGGTTCCCGCTGCGTCGACCAGGAGCGGGCAGAGCTGCACATCGCTCAACAGCTCCGGTACGCGCCCCAGCAGTACGGCGGGTTCTACCTCAGCGAGCCGAAAGCGGGATCGTCCGGCACCGTCGACCTGGACCCCGTCGTCGGCAAGGTCCTTGCCGAACACGTCCGCGACTTCCCGCCCGTCGCGGTGGAGCTGGTCGACATCACCGCGGGCGACCCGGTCTGCCGGTCGGTGCCGCTGCTGTTCACCACCACGCGTGGAAACCCGTTGACCGATCGGACCTGGTCGCGGGAGTGGGCCGACTGGCGCGACGCGGCCGGCTGGCCGAAGGAACACGGCACCTTTCACGCGCTGCGGCACTTCTTCGCTACGACGCTCATCACCAACCACGCCGAACCGCAGGAAGTCCAACGGATGCTTCGGCACAAAACGCTGCGGATCACGCTGGAGACGTACGTCCACTGGTGGCCGAAGCGGGAGCGTCGGCGTGGTCTGGTCGGGACGGTCCTGCAAGCCGCCGCGACTCGCACGTCGCCAACCTGAGACGAATCAAGATCAACGCTGGGTTGTGCCGAGACTGTGCCCGTTGATCTTACTTTGGTTAAACGCCTGGTCAGAGGCGGTAAGAGTGGAGCCCAGGGGACTTGAACCCCTAACCCCTGCCTTGCAAAGGCAGTGCTCTGCCAGTTGAGCTAGGGCCCCGAGGGCGGACGTGGCCGCCCGGGATCTGGCAGTCCGAAAAGGGACGCTCAGCGCAGGTCCGGCGAGGTGGTCGCCTCGTGCCAGAGGGCTCGCTCGTCGTTCGAAGCCTTGATTTTCTTGGCCACGAGGGCGGCCACGCCGATAACGCCAGCGACAATCAGGAGCTTCTTGACCATGGGACGACCCCTTGCGCTCGACAGAACGTCGGACCGATGTGCGGTGGGGCTAGCTGGAATCGAACCAGCGACCTCAGAGTTATCAGCTCTGCGCTCTAACCGACTGAGCTATAGCCCCGCATGGCGACGAGCAAGGTTAACCCATCGCCACGGTCGGCCCCAAATCGGGGTGCCCGTGGCGCGCCTCCGCCCGTGCCACCACGAAGGTACCCGTATAGCCGACGCCGGGGCGACCGTTTTACGGTGCCCCGGCGTCGGGTGCGGTCAGTCGCGCTCGGCGAGCGTCAGCTCGATCCCGCCGACCAGGTCGGCGCAGACGTTGTAGACGAACGCGCCGAGGGTGGCGAGCGCGGTGAACAGGACAACGTTGACCAGACCGATCAGAGCGGAGCTGAGGATCACGCCCTTGGCGGTGATCCGGAACCCGCCGCCGCCCTGCCCGCCGGCGTTCACCAGGTCGGTCAGGCTCTCGTTGACGCTCTGGAACACGCCCATCGCGTCCAGCGCCAGGTACAGCACCGAGGTGGCGACGACCACCACGATGAACAGCACGATGGAGACGGCGAAGGCGAACTTCATCACGGACCAGGGATCGATCCGCTTGAGGTTCAGCCGGGCCCGGCGAGGCCCGCGGGAGGCGGCCGAGCTGACCGAGGTACGCGCGGCGCGTACCGCCTCACCCACGCGCGCGGCCCGACGGCGGCCGCGCCGGGAACCCCCGGCGGCAGTCCCCGCCGCTGACGGGACGGCTTGTGCCGGCCGACCGCGCGCCGTCAGGCGGCGGCTTGGCCGGCCCGAGGCCCAGCCGGGGCAGGGTGCCGGTGACCGCGGCACCGGGAGCCTGGCCGCCGCCGGCCTTGATCGGCTGAGTCGCGCCCGGGCCGGCGGCACCGCCCATCGACCCCACCGGTGCGGTCGCGGACGTGGGCTTGTCCGCGCCGACTGTCTCGGGCTTGTCGCTCGCCCCCGATTCGTCGCCGGGCTTGTCCGGCGGGGGTGCCATGCCGGGGCCCGGGTGAACTTCGGGGCAGGCGCGTCGGCGGGGACTGTCGCCCGGCCCACTGCCGCGCGGCCGGTCGCGGCCGCGCCGCCCTTTCCGGCGGCCTCCTCGTCGACCGGGTTGGCCGAGGTCCCCTTGTTCCCCGACTTCGCCTGTGTCTCCGTCATCAACTAGTCCTGTTCGTCAGGCTCGTCGGCATTGCGAGCAATCGCCACGATAGTCACGCCGTCCGGGAGGTCCATCAGCTTTACCCCCATTGTGTTCCGGTCACGCGTACGGCGTACAGGCTTCACCGGAGTCCGGATGACACCACCGTTGCTGGTGATCGCGAACAGCTCGTCGTCCGGGTCGATCACCACCGCACCGACCAGACCACCGCGTCGCTCGGTGATCTTCGCAGTCAGCACGCCCTTACCTCCCCGGCCCTGGACCGGGTATTCCTCGATCGGGGTACGTTTCGCGTAGCCCCCGTTCGTGGCGACCAGGACGTCCATCCCCTCCTGGACGACCTCCATGGCCAGCAGTTCGTCGTCCTCGCTGAACCGCATGCCGATCACGCCGGAGGTGGCCCGGCCCATCGGCCGCAGCGCCTCGTCCGTGGCGTTGAACCGGATCGCCTGGGCGTTCTTCGAGACCAGCAGCAGGTCGTTCTCCGGGGCGACGAGGGCAGCACCGACCAGTTCGTCCTCATCGCGCAGGTTGATCGCGATGATGCCGCCGGAACGGTTGGAGTCGAACTCCTCGAGCCGCGTCTTCTTCACCAGGCCGTTCTTCGTGGCCAGTACCAGGTAGGGGGCCACCTGGTAGTCCGGAATCTCGATGATCTGTGCGATCTGCTCGTCGGGTTGGAAGGCGAGCAGATTGGCCACGTGCTGGCCCTTGGCCACCCTACTGGCCTCCGGCAACTCGTACGCCTTGGCCCGGTACACCCTGCCCTTGTTGGTGAAGAACAGGATCCAGTCGTGAGTGGAGCAGACGAAGAAGTGGCTGACGAT
Source organism: Micromonospora olivasterospora (assembly GCF_007830265.1). Lineage (NCBI taxonomy): Bacteria > Bacillati > Actinomycetota > Actinomycetes > Micromonosporales > Micromonosporaceae > Micromonospora > Micromonospora olivasterospora. The sequence goes on along the minus strand of NZ_VLKE01000001.1, from coordinate 2,654,544 downwards.
GTCGTCCTGCCGCAGCGTCGCCCCGCTGACGCCCTTGCCGCCGCGCCGCTGGGACCGGTAGAGGTCGACCTTGGTGCGCTTGGCGTACCCGGTGCGGGTGATCGTCACGACGACGTCCTCGCGGGCGATGAGGTCCTCCATCGAGACCTCGCCCTCGAACGGCACGATCTTCGTCCGCCGCTCGTCGCCCCACTTGGCGACGATCTCGCCCAGCTCCTCGGAGACGATCCTCCGCTGCCGCTCCGGCTTGGCCAGGATGTCCTTGAGATCCGCGATCTCGATCTCCAGCTTGGCCAGGTCGTCGAGGATCCGCTGCCGCTCCAACGCGGCGAGCCGGCGCAGCTGCATGTCCAGGATCGCGGTTGCCTGGACCTCGTCGATGTCCAGCAGCCGGATCAGGCCCTGCCGCGCGTCCTCCACCGTGGGCGAGCGCCGGATCAGGGCGATCACCTCGTCGAGGGCGTCCAGCGCCTTGGACAGGCCGCGCAGGATGTGCGCCCGCTCCTCGGCCTTGCGCAGCCGGAACGCCGTCCGCCGCCGGATCACCTCGATCTGGTGCTCGACGTAGTGGCGGATGAACTGCGCCAGGTTCAGCGTGCGCGGCACCCCGTCGACCAGCGCCAGCATGTTGGCGCCGAAGGTCTCCTGGAGCTGGGTGTGCTTGTAGAGGTTGTTGAGCACCACCTTGGCGACCGCGTCGCGCTTGAGCACCAGCACGATCCGCATGCCCGTACGCCCGGAGGACTCGTCCCGGATGTCGGCGATGCCGCCGAGCTTGCCCTCCTTGATCAGCTCGGCGATCCGCTCGGCGAGGTTGTCCGGGTTGACCTGGTACGGCAGCTCGCTGACCACCAGCGCCGGGCGGCCGCGCTTGTCCTCCTCGACCTCCACCACGGCGCGCATCCGGATCGAGCCCCGACCCGTGCGGTACGCGTCCTGGATCGCCTGCGTGCCGACGATCAGGCCGTACGTGGGAAAGTCCGGGCCCTTGACGATGTCGATCAGCGTGTCGAGGGTGGTGGCCTCGTCGGCGTCCGGGTGCTCCAGGCACCACTGCACGGCCGCGCCGATCTCGCGCAGGTTGTGCGGCGGGATCTTGGTGGCCATGCCGACCGCGATGCCCTCGGAGCCGTTGATCAGCAGGTTCGGGATGCGCGACGGCAGGATCGTGGGCTCCTTGGCCCGGCCGTCGTAGTTGTCCTGCAGGTCGACGGTGTCCTCGTCGATGTCCCGCAGCATCTCCATCGCCAGCGGGTCGAGCTTGCACTCTGTGTTGTGGCTGACGAAGCCGTCGGACACGAAGGAGTGGTCGTCGGTGTCCACCCGGATGCTGTAGACCGGCTGCGCACCCGCGTCGGTGACGCTCGCCACCTCGGCGTAGTAGAACCGCCCGTCGACCAACGGCTCGACCACGTCGAGCACCTCGCGCTCGGTGATCCGGACGGCGATCTCGTCCCGGTCCCGCTCCCAGCGCTCGACGCGGTCGACGTTGTGCCGCCGCAGCCAGTCCCGCTCGGTCCAGCGGGTGGCGCCGTGCTCCCGGATGAAGTCGCCGACCAGCGGGACGTGGTCACTGGAGAGCGCCGTGCTGCTGGCCGGGACGTTGGCCAGTTCGGCCTCCAGCTTCGCCTGCTTGCGGCCGAGGAAGCCGATGTGCGCGGCGAAGACGCGGGCGTCACGGCGGTTGGTCACCACGATCTTGATCTCGCCGTTGTCGTACCGGATCTGCCGGCTGACCACGCCGAACTCCAGCAGAAGCTGCTGCACCTCGCGGGCAAGCCGCTCGCTGCGGGTGGAGTACGAAATCTGGATGGTGTCACGCGGCAGCAGCGAGGACGAGCCGTCGCCCTCGAACAACGCTTGAAGGAAGGCCCGCTTGACCGCCGGCTGCCCCTGCCAGACGAACTCGGGCACGAACTTCCCCGCGCTGCGTGCCCCGGCCAGCTCGCCGAGGAGGCTCCTGTGCAGCGCCGAGGGATCCTGGATGTCCAGCTCGTGCAGCACACTGCCCGAGGCTACGGTGCGCTGACCGACGTAGCGCGGACCGCCGACCGCGAGGTCGTAGGCCGCGAGGACCCGGACGAAGAACTCCCGGTCCACGTTGTTGAAGCCGGCCCGCCCTTCGGAGACCCAGCCCTCGCTGACGAACGCGCCGGCGAGGACGGCGGCCTCGACGTGCTCCAGCATCGGGTAGCCGATCTCGTCCGGCACCGTGCGCTGCAGGACCACCCGATCACCCGGGGTGATCTCGGCGAGCAGCTTCCACAGCAGGGTCGGCACGCCGGCCACGCTCACCAGGCAGAGCACCGGGTGGTTGTGGGTGCCGGTCAGCTCGTACCCATCGCGGGTGCGCAGCCGCAGCGTGGGGTGCTCGCCGGAGTGGAAGAACTTGGAGGCGCGGACCAGGTCGCCGTTGCGGTCGCGAACCTTGAGCTCGATGTCGGTCTCGCTGCCCGGCGCCGCGTCGGCGACGATCTGGTCGATCCGGACCGACCCGTCGGCGGTACGAATCCGGGCGTCGCCGGACAGGCAATAGCGCATCGCGGCTGCTGGATCGTTGCCGGGCGAGCCGAAGTTGCCGTTGCCGTCGACCAGCGGGTACCGCAGCGACCAGGGCTGCGCCATCCGGACCAGCGCGTCGTAGATCGCCGAGTCGCCGTGCGGGTGGAACTGACCCATGACGTCGCCGACGACGCGGGAGCACTTCACGTAGCCGCGGTCCGGCCGGTAGCCGGAGTCGAACATGGCGTACAGGATCTTGCGGTGGACCGGCTTGAGCCCGTCCCGGACGTCCGGCAGCGCCCGCCCCACGATGACGCTCATGGCGTAGTCGAGGTAGGAGCGCTGCATCTCCACCTCGAGCCCGACCGGCTCGATCCGGTCGTGCGCCACGACCGCGGCGGCGGTCTCGGGGACCTCGGGCTCGCTCGGGGTGGACTCGGGGGTATCGGTCACTGTTAACCCTTATCAGACTGAGAGTCGTTTTTGTGCTGTGGATAACGACTGTGGAAACCGGGCGCGCTGTGGATAACTCTGTGGATTGGCGGGCCGCCCGGTGGACGGCCCGCCGGCCCGTCAGATGTCCAGGAAGCGGACGTCCTTGGCGTTGCGCTGGATGAACGAGCGGCGCGCCTCGACGTCCTCACCCATCAGCACGCTGAACAGCTCGTCGGCGACCGCCGCATCGTCCAGCGTGACCTGGCGCAGCGTGCGGGTGGCCGGGTTCATCGTGGTCTCCCACAGCTCCGGGTAGTTCATCTCGCCGAGACCCTTGAACCGCTGGATGTCGTCCGGCCGGGCGTTCGGCTTCTTCTGCTGGCGCAGCGCGATGAGCCCGTCCCGCTCCCGGTCCGAGTACGCGTACTGCGCGTCGTCGCCCTTCTTGTTCCACTTGATCTTGTAGAGCGGCGGGGCGGCCAGGTAGACGTGCCCCAGCTCGACCAACGGGCGCATGAAGCGGAACAGCAGGGTCAGCAGCAGGGTCTGGATGTGCTGGCCATCGACGTCGGCGTCGGCCATCAGCACGATCTTGTGGTACCGCAGCTTCTCGATGTCGAAGTCGTCGTGGATGCCCGTGCCCAGGGCGGTGATCAGCGCTTGGACCTCGTTGTTCTTCAGCACCCGGTCGATCCGGGCCTTCTCCACGTTAAGAATCTTGCCGCGGATCGGCAGGATCGCCTGGGTACGCGGGTCCCGGCCCTGCTTGGCCGAGCCGCCGGCCGAGTCGCCCTCGACGATGAAGACCTCGGACTCGCGCGGGTCGGTGGACTGGCAGTCGGCCAGCTTGCCCGGCATCGAGCCGGACTCCAGCAGCGACTTGCGGCGGGCCAGCTTGCGGGCCTGCTGGGCGGCGATGCGCGCCCGGGCGGCCTGGGACGCCTTCTGGATGATGACCTTCGCCTCGGTCGGGTTCCGGTCGAACCAGTCCACCAACCACTCGTTGCAGACCCGCTGCACGAAGCTCTTGACGGGGGTGTTACCCAGCTTGGTCTTGGTCTGGCCCTCGAACTGCGGGTTGGCCAGCTTGACCGAGATGATCGTGGCGAGCCCCTCGCGGATGTCCTCGCCGGAAAGCTTCTCGTCGCCCTTGAGCAGCTTGCGTTCGGTGCCGTACCGGTTGACGACGCTCGTCAGCGCGGCGCGGAAGCCCTCCTCGTGGGTGCCGCCCTCGTGCGTGTTGATCGTGTTCGCGAAGGTGTAGACCGACTCGCCGTACGACTCGTTCCACTGCATGGCGATCTCGACCGACATGCCCTCTTCCTCGGCACCGAACTCCACCACCGTGCGGTGGATCGGGTTCTTCGAGGCGTTGAGGTGCCGGACGAAGTCGGCGATGCCGCCCTGGTAGCAGAAGGTGACCTCGCGCGGCTTGCCGTCCTCGTCCTGGAACCGCTCGTCCAGCAGGTGGATGGTCACGCCGCGGTTGAGGAAGGCCATCTCCTGGAGGCGGCGGTAGATGGTCTGGAAGTCGAAATCGACGGTCTCGAAGACGTCCGGGTCGGGCCAGAAGGAGACGGCCGAGCCGGTGCGGTCGGTGGTCTCGCCCTTCTCCAGCGGCGTCGGCTTCGAGTTGGTGTACTGCTGCCGCCAGACGTGACCCGACTTGTGGATCTCCACCGACATCCGGGTGGAGAGGGCGTTCACGACCGACACGCCGACGCCGTGCAGACCGCCGGAGACGGCGTACGCCTTGCCGTCGAACTTGCCGCCGGCGTGCAGCACGGTCAGCGCCACCTCGACGCCGGGCTTCTTCAACTTGGGGTGCAGGTCGACCGGGAACCCGCGGCCGTTGTCGGTGACCCGGACGCCGCCGTCGGCCAGCAGCACCACGTCGATGGTGTCGCAGTATCCGGCCAGCGCCTCGTCCACCGCGTTGTCGACGACCTCCCACACCAGGTGGTGCAGACCACGCTCGCCGGTCGACCCGATGTACATGCCGGGCCGCTTGCGGACCGCCTCCAGCCCCTCGAGAACGGTGATCGACTCGGCGCCGTACTCCTGCTTGTCCTGCGCTGCCACCCTCGGCCACTTTCTCGCGCCACCGGCGCCGCAAGCGGCGCGTCGGGCGCGGGTTCGGCGGACAGGACGCGACGTCGACGCGCGGACCGGCACCGGGGACAACCGGGTACGGGCCGATGCGCCGGTCGCCGCGGTTGCCCGCGGATCGCGATCGGCTCGACCCGACGTGGGACAATGATCGCGGGCCCTGCCGGGCCCGTGTCCGTCGCTCCGTGTCGGGTCTTCGTCTCGCCGTCAATCCTACTGTGCGCCAACGACAGAAGCGCCACTCGGCACCCCTGCGCGGCGGCTGAGAACTCCGTAGCCGGCCGAACTGCGCCCCCCGCGACTCCCCCTACACGCGATGCCCGGATCGAGAGGCCCCGCCGCTGCCGGACGGCGTCGGCCCTCGAAGGTCGGGGTCGCGCCGGGGACGGTTGGGGGCGTACCTTAGCGCGGCGCCCCGCGCGGGCGGTCTTGATCTTTTCCGGTCGGAACCGGACGATCGACGCGGACGCTTCGACACGTGCTCTCAAGGGGTGACGCCAGGTGGGGCTGGACAACGTCGCGGTGCACTGGCCGCGGACCGGCCGCTTCTACGACCCGGTCGCGCCGGCCGAGTTCGTCGACTTCGGCGAAATCGTCGACATGCCGCGGATCTCGGCGCGGACCGCCGCCCTCGCGGAACACATCGCCAAGACCGGGACCGTCCGGGCGACCGCGTACACGGAGCTGGTCGACCTCCTGCTCGGGCTGGAAAATGTGCTGTACGCCACGGACGCGGCCGCCGAGGACGAGGACCCGGTGATCGACCCGGACGGCTGCGCGTGGATCGCCGGGGGGATCGAGCGCTTCGTCGCCGGGCACCGGCCCCACGGCGAGGCGGTCACCTTCGACTCGGTCAGCACCGTGCTGCGCGGCCTGCTCGCCGACGGTCGCCTGGCCGAGCAGCAGCTGCGCTGGCTGGACAGCCGGCTCGACGGGCTGCGCGACGAGAACGGTGACCCCCCGCAGTGGGACTTCGCCTGCGCCGAGCTCGGGGTGCTGGCGGCCTTCTACCGCCGCTGCGCCGACTGCGGCTTCGCGGTGTACGCCGACGCCTGATCCCCTCGCCCGGTCCTCTGCGCGAAGCAGACGCGGGGGATCTCCTCCGCGCGGGCCCGCGGCGCCTGCCCGCTGGCCGTCAGCGTGACGGCCAGGCTGCGCTCGTCGGCCGGATCGCGCTCCCGGCGCCCGTAACCGGCCTCGGTCAGCCGTACGTGTCGCGGGGCCCCCGGCCGCGGACGCGGCGCGGCCCCTTGGACCAGGACGGCGCGGCCGGGCCGTGGATGTGCAGCTTGCGCACCACGTTGTGCCCCACCTCACGGGCGATCTGCTGCAACAGCGAGCCGGCGAGCAGCCGCAACTGGGTCGCCCAGGCGGTGGACCGCGCCTCCACGGTCAGCTCGCCGTTCTCCAACTTGACCGGGCGGCTGTGCTGGGCCACCTCCGGCCCGACCACCCGCTCCCACGAGCCGAAGACCGTCGCCTCGGCGGCCGGCTGCTCCCAGCCGCGTGCCTTGACCAGCTTGGCCAGCACCGCGCCGAGCGGCTGCGGGTCGCGCGGGTCCGGCCCCGGGCCGGAGTAGCCGCGCAGCCGCCGGCCGCCCGCGCCGTCCCCCGACACGGCGCCGCGCCGGCGCGTCCTGGCCGCGGCCTCGCGCCGGGCCTTTGCGGCGTCCAGCACCGCGCGGGCCAGCTCCGGCCCGGAGACGCCGTCCGGCGCGTCGGCCTTCCCGGCTCGCGGCCCGGCGGCAGACGCGTCGGCGCCCGCGGAACCCGCTGCGTTGGCCGGGGTCGGGCCGGTGGGCGGGTCGCCCGACGGCGGACGCCTCGGTTCAGCCGGCACGGCGTACCGTCCCCTCGCCCACCTGGTACCGGACGCCGCGCAGGCCGGCCGGCACGTCGTCGTCCACAGCGCAGGTGACGAGCAGCTGGCTCGCCCCGCCGACCAGCTCCGCCAGCCGTTCCCGGCGGCCGGCGTCCAGCTCGGCGAAGACGTCGTCGAGCACCAGCACCGGCTCGATGCCGTCGGAGCGCAGCAGGTCGTACCCGGCCAGCCGCAGCGCCAGCGCGAACGACCACGACTCGCCGTGGCTGGCGTACCCCTTGGCGGGCAGCGGGCCGAGGGCGAGGGCCAGGTCGTCGCGGTGCGGGCCGACCAGGGTCATGCCCCGCTCGACCTCGGCGGATCGGGACTCCGCGAGCGCCGCGAGCAGCGCCTCGGCCAGCGCCGCACGGTCCGGCGCCGGGTCGGGCAACTCCAGCGACGGCCGGTACGCGATGCTCGCCGCGCCCCGCCCCGCGGCAACCGCGTCGTACGCCTTGGCGACGTGCGGACCGAGCGCGGCCACCAGCTCCAGCCGGCCGGCGAGCAGCTCGGCGCCGTGCCGGGCCAGATGGGTGTCCCAGACCGCGAGGGTGGACAGGTCGCCGCCCCGAGACCCGCCTGTCTTGCGGGCCAGGTACGCGGTGCGCAGCAGGGCGTTGCGCTGCTTGACCACCCGCTCGTAGTCGGCGCGCACCCCGGCGTACCGGGGCTGCCGGCTGACCAGCAGGTCGTCGAGGTAGCGGCGGCGCTCCGACGGGTCGCCCCGGACGAGTTCCAGGTCCTCCGGGGCGAAGAGCACCAGCCGCAGCGCGCCGAGCACGTCCCGCGCCCGCCGGGCCGACGAGCGTCCGAGCCGGGCCCGGTTGGCCTTGCCGGGAACGATCTCCAGCTCGACCAGCAGCTCGCGCCCCTCGTGCACCACGGAGCAGCGGATCACGGCCGAGGACGCACCCATCCGGACGAGGGGGGCGTCCGTGGCGACCCGATGCGAGTCCAGGGTCGCCACGTAGCCCAGCGCCTCGACGATGTTGGTCTTGCCGACGCCGTTGGCGCCGATCAGGACGTTCGGCCCCGGCTCAAGATCGACACCGACCCGCTCGTACGAGCGGAAGTCGACCAGTTCGAGCCGGCGGACGTACACAGGCTGTGGATACCGGTCAGCTCTTGCGCCGGACGACGGCATGCCCGCCGAACTGCTGACGCAGCGCGGCGACGGCCTTCATCGCGGGCGAGTCGTCCTGCCGGGAGGCGAACCGGGCGAACAGCGACGCGGCGATGACGTTCAGCGGCACGGCGAGCCGGACGGCCTCGTCGACCGTCCACCGACCCTCGCCCGTGTCCTCGGTGTAGCCGCTGAGCTCGGCGAGCTCCGGGTCCTCGTCCAGCGCCCGGTCCAGCAGGTCGAGCAGCCAGGAGCGGACGACGGTGCCCTCGCGCCAGGACTTGAACACCCCCGGCACGTTGGTCACCAGCTCGGACTTGGCGAGCAGTTCGTAGCCCTCGGCGTAGGCGTGCATCAGGCCGTACTCGATGCCGTTGTGCACCATCTTGGCGTAGTGGCCGGCGCCGACCGGGCCGGCGTGCACGAAGCCGAACTCGCCGGCCGGCTTGAGCGCCTCGAAGATCGGCATGAGCCGGTCGACGTGCTCCTGCGCGCCGCCGACCATCAGGGCGTACCCGTTCTGCTTGCCCCAGACGCCGCCGGAGACGCCGACGTCGAGGTAGCCGATGCCCTGCTCGTGCAGGCGCTCGGCGCGGGGGCCGTCGTCGCTGAACCGCGAGTTGCCGCCATCGATGACGATGTCGCCCTCGCCCAGCACCGCGGCCAGCTCGTCGATGGTCGCGTCGGTCACGCCGGCCGGGACCATCACCCAGACCGCGCGCGGCGACTCGAGCTTTTCCGCCAGTTCGGCCAGGCTCGCGACGTCGCTCAACTCCGCGTTCTGGTCGAAGCCCACGACCTCGTGCCCGGCGGCGCGCAACCGCTCGCGCATGTTGCCGCCCATCCGGCCGAGTCCTACCAGGCCGAGCTGCATCTTGTCTCTACCTCCGCTGCGTCTGGGTGAGGGGAAAGCACGATCAGCGGGAGACGCGGATCGGCATGATGAGGTACCGGTACCCAGGGATGACCTCGCCATCCTCACCGGCGGGGCAGATCACCGCCGGCTTGAAGGCGTCGACGAACGACAGCAGTGCGAACTGGGCGTTCAGGTTGGCCAGGCCGTCGATCAGGTACTGCGGGTTGAAGCCGATGGTCAGCGGCTCGCCGGTGAAGGTGGCCTCCATGGCCTCGCTGGCCCGCGCCTCCTCCGTGCCGCCGGCCTCGACTACCAGCCCGTCGGAGCTGAAGCTGAGCAGCACCGGGGTGGTGCGTTCGGCCACCAGCGCGACCCGCTTGACGACCTCGATGAGGGTGCTGACCGGCACCCGGGCCTCGGCGTTGTACGTGCTGGGGAACAGGGAGCGCACCGGTGGGTAGTTGGCGCCGTCGAGCAGCCGGCTCGTGGTGCGCCGGGTGCCGCCGGAGAAGCCGATCATGCCCTCGCCGGCCGCGCCCTGGGACAGGGCCATGGTCACCTGGCCGCCGAGCGGGCCGAGGGCCTTGGCGGTGTCGTGCAGCGTCCGGGCCGGCACCAGGGCGTTGATGCTCACCTCGGGGTCGTCCGGGTTCCACTCCATCTCGCGCAGGGCGAGCCGGTACCGGTCGGTGGCGAGCATGGCGAGCATGCCGCCGTTCAGCTCGATGCGCACGCCGGTCATCATCGGCAGCGTCTCGTCCCGGCCGGCGGCGACGGCGACCTGGGCGACGGCCGCGGCGAACACGGCGGCGTCAACCGTGCCGGCGCTCTCCGGCATCTCGGGCAGGGACGGGTAGTCCTCCACCGGCATGGTGGGCAGGGTGAACCGGGCGCTGCCGCAGACGAGTTCGAGGTGCGCGCCCACGGCGGCGATGTCCACCGGCTTGGCCGGGAGCGCCTTGGTGATCTCGGCGAGCAGCCGGCCGGAGACGAGGGCCGCGCCGTCGGCGTCACCCTGTACCTCGACCGTCACCTGGCTGGAGACCTCGTAGTCGAACCCGGAGACCTGCAGGTTGCCGTCGGTGACCCGCAGCATCACACCAGCCAGCACCGGTACGGACGGCCGGCTGGGCAGGCTCTTCGCGGTCCACGCCACGGCCTCGGCGAGCGCGTCGCGCTCCACTCGGAACTTCATCAATGCCTCCGCGTCGACGTCAGCGACAACTCTCTCATGCCGACCGCTGCTTACCGTCCCGCCCGACCGTGCGGGTACCCATCGCACCTTAGGGCGCGGGGGCATCGGCTGTGCGCCCGGCCCCGTGGTTCGCGTCGGTGCCGGCCGGCTCTGGGCGGCCGTTCCGATCCGATCCACAGGAAGTCCAACGGTGATGATTGGTTTTTGTTCTCTTAGAAGAGATAACTCATCGTCTTCATCGCACCTGTGCAAACTGTGGAGAACTCGCGTTCGAGCAGGTCAGACCTGTTATCCACCGGTGGGTTCGCTGTGGATAACCCGGGGTACAACCGGCCTCGCGATCCACAGGCGGCCCGATCCACCGGGTTGTCCACAGTTGTCCACCGGTTATCCACCGGTTATCCACCGACTTTCTCCCCAGTCCTGTGGACAGGCCGGGCCGGTGAGATCGACGTTGTCCCCAGAACCTTCAACAGGAAACTCACAGCCACCCCTTCGGCCTGGGGACAACGTCGGCGTTATCCCCAGTCGTCCACACCCCGTCCCCAGGGTTTGTCCACAGGCTGTGGGTAACCGGGAGGGCGCATACGGTAGTTTTCCACGGTCGGTGGATAACGGGATGTGGACAACGAGCGGTGGCTGTGGACAGTCACGGCCCGATCGTGAGGCCTCGACCGGGTCGAGGGTCAAGTCGCCGGCCACCGTCCCGGGGGCCGGCGGCCACCTACGGTCCGCTGATCATGGGGGTTGGCCGTGCGACGTCCGATTTGTTGCCGCCATCCCCCATGATCACCGCCGTGGCTCAGGGCTGCGCCCGCCGTGCGGTATCCGGGCGTACGGGTCAGGTCGTCTGCTTGATGCGGTTGGTCAGCTCGGCGATCTGGTTGTACAGCGAGCGGCGCTCCGCCATCTGCTGCCGGATCTTCCGGTCGGCGTGCATCACGGTGGTGTGGTCCCGGCCGCCGAACGCCTGCCCGATCCGGGGCAGCGACAGGTCGGTCAGCTCCCGGCACAGGTACATGGCGACCTGGCGGGCGTTGACCAGCACCCGCGACCGGGAGTGGCCGCGCAGGTCCTCCAGGCTGACGCCGAAGTAGTCGGCGGTGGAGACCATGATCTGGTCGGCGGTGATCTCCGGCCCGGCGCCGTCGGGGATGAAGTCCCGCAGCACCTCCTCGGCCAGCGACAGCTCCACGGTCGACCGGGTGAGGCTGGCGAACGCGGTGACCCGGATCAGCGCCCCCTCCAGCTCCCGGATCGAGTTCGACACCCGGGAGGCGATGAACTCCAGCACGTCCGGCGGGGCGAACAGGCGTTCCTGGGCCGCCTTCTTCTGCAGGATCGCGATGCGGGTCTCCAGGTCCGGCGGCTGGATGTCGGCGAGCAGGCCCCACTCGAACCGGGTGCGCAGCCGGTCCTCCAGGGTGGCCAGTTGCTTCGGCGACCGGTCCGAGGTGATCACGATCTGCTTGTTGGCGTTGTGCAGCGTGTTGAAGGTGTGGAAGAACTCCTCCTGGGTCCGCTCGCGGTTCTCCAGGAACTGGATGTCGTCGATCAACAGGATGTCGACGTCGCGGTAGCGGCGCTGGAAGGCGCTGGTCTTGTCGTCCCGCAGGGAGTTGATGAAGTCGTTGGTGAACTCCTCGGTCGAGACGTACCGGACCGAGCGGGCGTTGCCGAGCGTCGTGGCGTAGTGGCCGATGGCGTGCAGCAGGTGCGTCTTGCCGAGGCCTGAGCTGCCGTAGATGAACAGCGGGTTGTACGCCTTCGCGGGCGACTCGGCCACCGCCACCGCCGCGGCGTGCGCGAACCGGTTGGACGAGCCGATGACGAACGTCTCGAACATGTACTTCGGATTGAGCCGGTTGCCCCCGGCGTCCGCGCCCCCGGGGAGCCTCCGGTCGTCCCGTACGCCCGGCCGGTGATCGGGCGCGCCGCGACCGGGGCCGCTGTCCGTGCCGCCGTCCCGCGGCAGTCGCGGCGGCGCGCCGCCGTCGCGGTAGCGGGGCTCGTAGGGGCGGGCGTCGGGGTCGACCCGGGGCCGGTCCTCGAAGCCGTGCCGTTCCTGCGCTGACCGGGGGGTGGGCAGCGGGTCGGCGAAGCTGGCGCTGAACAGCGGCTCCTGGGCGTCCCGGCTGGCCGGGATCAGCCCCGGCCGGTGGCCGCCGGCGGCGGGCGGGCGGGGCGAGGCGTCCAGGCCCGGCCCGGCGGGACCGAGCTCGGGAGCGTCGTCTCCCTCGGCGCGCCCCGGCCGGGCGTGGTCCTGGTCACCCGGCCCCGGGTAGCCGGTGATGGAGAAGGCGTCCTCCGGCTCGGGCCGGCCCCCGCCGGGCCCTTCGTAGCCGCGGGCGTCGCCGTCGTACCCCCGGGCGTCGAACTGCGGGGGGTCGTAGCCGGGTGGCCCACCCGGGCCGGCCTCCGGGGCGGCGCGGTAGACGGTGCCCGCCGGGCGGCCCGAGGGGTCCTCGGCGACCCGTACGGTCACCGCCACCTGGATCGGCCGGCCCAGCCGCCGGGTCAGCGCGTCGGTGATCGCGGGCCGCAGCCGGGACTCGATCACGTCCCGGGTGAACGCGTCCGGGACGGAGAGCAGCGCGGTGTCCTCGACGATCGCGCGGAGCCGGGTGAGCCTCAGGTACGCGCGCTGCTGGGCAGAGATGATCTCGTCGGCGAGCTCGTCGGTCGTCGCCGTCCACACCGCGGCAAGGTCGGTCGTACCGGCCACCGTCGTGCCACCCCCTCGCCTCTGCTCCCGACCGCCGCTGGTCCAGCCCCGGATGGCTGACCGGTCGTCATCCACAAGTTATCCACAGCCTGTGTGTACCGACCGATTGTGGCCTCCCGCCGGACGCGGGTCGGACCTGCCCCCTGTCTGGACGGGTGCTGAAGCGGGCTCACCGTGCCGAACGATTCACTGCCTTGTCCGGTCTTGCCTCTGCCGACGAGAACCGGCCTTGCCTTTGACGACGACAACCGGGCGACGACGCTGACCGCAAACGCGCACGGTAACAGCGGGAGGGCGCAAACATCAACCGCCGTCGCCCCGGCACCCTTGTCGGCATCAGCGAAAACCGTCCCATCGGTCGCGCTCAGGGCGCTCGTGTGCCCGACGCCGAGGTGTTTGACGGTCATTGCGCCCCTGCGTAGGCTGGAGCGGCTGCTCTGCCGCCCTCTGCTAGGGTGGTGTGTGCTTGCTGTCCGCGTGGCCCGCCCCCGCATCGCCGGGTTGCGCGCCGCCGGGCAGCACCGATCGGGGGCCACCGCCGAGGTGGCCTGGACCACCACACGACCCCGGCGGTCCCGCGCCCGGGGCGTACGAAAACGGAGAGCCTGACGTGAGCAAGCGCACCTACCAGCCGAACAACCGCCGGCGCGCGAAGACCCACGGCTTCCGGCTGCGCATGCGCACCCGTGCCGGCCGCGCCATCATCTCGACCCGTCGCGCCAAGGGCCGCGCCCGCCTGTCGGCCTGAGGCTGACCGGGTCCGGTTCGGGGGACGTGGGCAGTCGTGCTGGCCGCCGCGCAACGACTGCGGCGCAGCAGCGACTTCGCCGCAGCGGTCCGGAGTGGCCGACGCGTGGGCCGAGGCTCCGTCGTCGTCCATCTGACCCTGCCCACCACGCCCGAGGCCACGCCTGAGCCGGCGCGGAATACCGGTGCGGAGGAGACCTCCCCGCCGACCCGCGCCGGCTTCGTCGTGTCCAAGGCCGTCGGCCCGGCCGTCGTCCGCAACACGGTCCGGCGCCGGCTCCGGCACCTGGTCCGCGAGCGGCTGGCGGCCCTGCCACCGGGCAGCACCCTGGTCGTACGCGCGTTGCCGCCCGCGGCCGAGGCGTCGTACGCGCGGCTGGGCGCGGACCTCGACGCCACGCTCGCCGCGGCCCGGTCCCCCCGGACGCGGCGGCCCCGGTGAGCGGAGGTTCCGCCGCGTCGCGGCCCGCGAGCCTCGGCGGCCGGGTGCTGATGATGGCCATCGTCGCGTACCGTCGTTGGATAAGCCCGGCGCTGCCGGCCCGCTGTCGGTTCTACCCGTCGTGCAGTGCGTACGCCCTCGAGGCGGTGGCCCGGCACGGCGCCATCCGGGGAGCCGGCCTGACGGTCTGGCGGCTGCTGCGCTGCCACCCCTTTCACCCAGGTGGATACGACCCGGTGCCAGAGCCGGGCGGCCGCCGCCGCGCCGACGTGACTGGAGCCTGAGTGTTTAACCTCGACTGGATCTACTACGCGATCTCGTGGATCCTGCTGACCTGGCACTCGGCCTGGGATGCCATCGGGGTGCCCGCCGAGGCGGTGATCGGGACGAACTTCTCCTGGATCCTGGCCATCGTCTTCCTGGTGGTCACCGTTCGGGTGATTCTGTTCCCGGTCTTCGTCAAGCAGATCAAGTCCCAGCGGGCCATGCAGGCGCTCCAGCCGAAGGTCAAGGAGCTCCAGGAGAAGCACAAGGGTGACCGGGAGACGCTCCAGAAGGAGATGATGGAGCTCTACCGGAAGGAAAAGGCCAACCCGCTGATGGGCTGCCTTCCGATGTTCCTCCAGATCCCGGTCTTCCTCGGCCTCTTCCATGTACTGAAGCGACTTAATCCCTTCAAGGAGGAGGACAAGAAGACCCTGTACGGCTGGGCCGTCGACCAGTTCAACAGCGCCTCCCACGCGAAGCTGTTCACCGCCCCGATTGCCGGCAAGTTCGGCTCGACCGCCGACGAGCTGACCAACCTCGGCGCCAACGGCACCACCGTGAAGGTGATCGCCGGCATCCTGGTCCTGGTGATGATGGGCACCACCTACCTCACCAGCCGCCAGATGATCCTCAAGACCGGCTGGGCCGAGGACCCGCAGCAGCGGATGGTGCAGCGCCTGATGCTTTACGGCATCCCGCTGTCGCTGCTCGTGTCCGGCTCGATCTTCCCGATCGGTGTGATCATCTACTGGGTCACGAACAACCTCTTCACGCTCGGCCAGCAGCAGTGGGTCCTGCGCAAGTACCCGCCGCTGGTGACCACGCCCGCCAAGGGCGCCGGTGTGGGCCGCGGTCCGGTTCAGCCGGCCAAGAGCGGCGGCCTGTTCGGCCGCAAGGCCGCCCAGGCGCCGGCCAAGCAGGCCCCGTCCGCGCCGAAGGTCGCCGCCCCGAAGCCGGGCGCCAAGCCGGTCAACCCGAAGAAGGGCCGCCCGGCCAAGCGGCAGGGCTGAACTCGTCCCCCCGTCCGCCGCCGGCCCGACCGGCGGCGGACGGAACGGCCTCTGGCAGCCGCCCCATCAGGCAGGCGCCGGGCCGGAACCGCCGCGCCCAGCGCGGTCACGGGCGAAACTGCCCGTACAGACGTGCCCGTGGGCACCGGCGACTTCCCGCCGGCCCCGGGAAACCAGCGGACCCGACGGTCCGGCCGAGCGAGTACGGAGATGAGACCGTGACCGAGACCAGCATCCCCAGCGCTGACCAGTCCGTGGACGAGGAGCCCACCCAGATCGCGGCCACCGAGGACATCGAGGCCGAGGAGGCCGACGAGGCCGAGGCCGGCACGGGCGCGCGGGAGAAGAAGGTGCCGGCCGAGAGCGAGCTGTTCCGACAGAGCGAGATCGCGGCCGACTACGTGGAGGGACTCCTCGACATCCTCGACTACGACGGCGACATCGACGAGTTGGTGTCCGGTGGGCGCCCCGTGGTCGAGGTGGTCGGCGGTCGGCTCCAGAACCTGGTCGGCCAGCGCGGCGCGACCCTTGAGGCGCTCCAGGAGCTGGCCCGGCTGGCGGTGTTCCGGCAGACCGGCACCCCGAGCCGCCTGCTGCTCGACGTCGGTGGGTACCGGGCCAACCGCCGCAAGGAGCTCGCGGCCGTTGCCAAGAACGCCGTGGAGAAGGTCAAGGAGTACGGCGAGCCGGTGCGACTGGAGCCGATGTCCGCGTTCGAGCGCAAGTGCGTCCACGACGTGGTGAACGCGATGAGCGGCGTCGAGAGCGAGTCCGAGGGCGTCGAGCCGAACCGGCGCATCGTCGTCCGGCCGGTGGCGGACTGACCGGGTGAACCGCGACGACAGCACGGCTGGTGCCGTCTCCGGCCCGGGTGGCATGCCGCCCGGGCCGTCGCCTGTCCGGGCCGAGCGGTCCGGGGACGCCCCGGACCCGACCGCGGCGGCGCTTCCCCCCGAGCTGGCCGGGGCGGCCCGTACGCTCTTCGGTGACCGGCTCGACCTGGCCGCCGCGTACGCGGAACTGCTCGCGACCGACGGCGTGGTCCGCGGCCTGATCGGGCCCCGGGAGGCCCCCCGCATCTGGGACCGGCACCTGCTCAACTGCGCGGCCGTGGCGGAACGGATTCCGGAGGGGGCGTCCGTGCTGGACGTCGGCTCGGGCGCCGGTCTGCCGGGCCTGGTGCTCGCCATCGCACGCCCTGACCTGGCCATGACCCTTGTCGAGCCGCTGGCCCGGCGTACCTCGTTCCTCGTGGAGGCGGTTCAGGGCCTGGGGCTGACGAAGACGGTCCGGGTGTTCCGGGGGCGGGCCGAGGAGGCGGCCGCCGGGTCCGCCGGGATGGGACCCCTGACCGCGGGCATCGTCACCGCTCGGGCGGTCGCTCCGCTCGACCGGCTCTCCGCCTGGTGCCTGCCGCTGGCGGCCCCAGGTGGGCGTGTGGTGGCCATGAAGGGCGCGTCTGCCGCCGATGAGATCGCCGAGCACGCGGAGGCGGTGGCCAGGCTGGGCGGCGGCGAGCCGACCGTGCACCGCTGCGGGGTCGGCGTGATCGAACCGCCGGCCACGGTCGTGGAGATCGTCCGGGAGCGCGTTGTCGCCGCACCGCGCGTCCAGACGGCGTCGAAGCGTTCCCGTGGCGGCCGACGCCGCTGAAATATTTCCACACCGCTCCGCCGCCGCCGGCGTCCCGCCGCAGGTCGGGCTGTTGTTCGGCAGGAGGTTGCCCGAGGGCGCGACAACCCGACGTGGACCGGCCGCGCCTGTCCGCCGTAGGCTGGCCGCGCGTCGATAGTGTGGAGCGGGCGGCATCTGGTCCCCACCGGGTCCCGGCCGTTCCCGCCGGGCCGTAGGCTCCGTGGTGCGAGTGAGCGTGGCCAGGACGACGGGGTGCGGACCGACCATCCGGAGCGGGTAGGGATGACAGGTGCATGACGACGGCAGGTACGACGATCCACGGGCGACCGGCCCCGGAGGGCACTCCGCAGCCGACCCCGTTTCACGTGAAACCGACCACTACGGCTGGACGGCCAGCGCCCGGGATGCCACGTCACGTTCGGCCGGCAGCGATCCGGTAGTTCATCGCGAGGCGTTGTCGACCGGCCCGGGTGCCCCTTCCCCCTGGACCGCCGACTCCGGGGCGCTCTACGGCAGTCCTGGCCGGCTGGATGACGCGGCGGCCGAGCGGGGCGGCGGGCGGCGCACCGCAACGCCGCGGAGCCCGTTCGTTTCGAGTCGCCGGCTGGTCCGGCTGCGGCGGCCCTGCCCCAGCAACCCGCGCCACACTCGGTGCCGGACGCGGCCCCGGGCAACGCCGCTCCCCCCGACACGCCGCAGGCCGGCTCCTGCGGGGCCGATTCCGCCGATGCCGCGTACGTTTCACGTGAAACCCCGACGCGCGAAGAGGATGACCCACCGTTGGCTATGGAGGCTATGCGCGCCGTGCAGATCCTTAATCCCAGTGGCGAGGTGACCATGCCCCGTCCCGAACGGACCCGGGTGATGTGCGTCGCCAACCAGAAGGGTGGCGTGGGCAAGACCACGACCACGGTGAACCTGGCGGTGGCGCTCGCCCTGCACGGCAACCGGGTCCTCGTGGTCGACCTCGACCCGCAGGGCAACGCGTCGACCGGGCTGAACGTCCCGCACCACACCGGGGTGCCGGACGTCTACGACTGCCTGATCAACGCCGTGCCGCTTGAGGAGGTGGCCCAGGGCGTCGAGGGCATCCCCAACCTGTGGTGCGTGCCGGCCACGATCGACTTGGCGGGCGCCGAGATTGAGTTGGTGTCGGTGGTGGCACGGGAGTCCCGCCTGGCGCGGGCAATCGCCGCCTACCCGGGCCACTTCGACTACGTCTTCATCGACTGCCCGCCATCGCTCGGCCTGCTCACCGTGAACGCGTTGGTGGCCGCGCAGGAGGTGCTGATTCCGATCCAGTGCGAGTACTACGCCCTGGAGGGGCTGAATCAGCTCATCAACAACATCAACCTGGTCCGCCAGCACCTCAACCCGAGTCTCGATGTCTCGACCATCCTGCTCACGATGTACGACCGGCGTACCCGGTTGGCGGACGCGGTGGAGCAGGATGTCCGGAACCACTTCGGCGACAAGGTGCTCCAGGCGGTCATCCCGCGGAACGTCCGCGTCTCCGAGGCGCCGAGCTACGGCCAGTCGGTCATGACCTACGATCCCGGTTCACGGGGGGCGACGAGCTACTTCGAGGCCGCCCAGGAGATCGCCGAACGTGGCATCAAGGAGCCGGTGAGCCGGAATGCGTAGTGCCGACGAGTCGCTGGGAGGCGTCGTATGAAGAACCGTCCTCGGGGCGGTCTGGGTAAGGGCCTCGGGGCGCTGATCCCCACCGGGCCGGTGCAACCCGCCGGAACGATGACGGCCGCTCCTGATGCCGTCGGCGAGCCACCGGCCTCGCCCGCTGCCGCGGCGCCGGTGAGTGCCATGGCTGTGGCGACACCGCCCGAGCCTCAGCTCAGTCCGGTGCCCGGCGCCCGCTTCGCGGAGATCCCGGTCGACGCAATCGTGCCGAATCCGAAGCAGCCCCGGCAGGTCTTCGACGAGGACGCCCTGGAGGAGCTGAAGCTCTCCATCCAGGAGGTCGGGTTTCTTCAGCCGATCGTCGTACGCGCGCTCGACGGCGACAAGTACGAGCTCGTCATGGGCGAGCGCCGGTGGCGGGCGGCTCAGGCGGTCGGCCGGGAGAGCATCCCCGCCATCGTCCGGGACACGCGGGACGACGCGATGCTCCGGGACGCGCTACTGGAGAACATCCACCGGGCGAACCTCAACCCGCTGGAGGAGGGCGCCGCGTACCAGCAACTCCTGGAAGAGTTCGGCGCGACGCACGAGGAGCTGGCCCGCCGGATCGGCCGCAGCCGCCCCCAGATCTCCAACACGATCCGGCTGCTGAACCTGCCCGCCCAGGTGCAGCGCCGAGTCGCCGCCGGGGTGCTCTCCGCCGGTCACGCCCGCGCTCTGCTGAGCCTGGACGAGGCAGAGGCACAGGAGCAGCTGGCGGCGCGGATCGTCAAAGAGGGGCTGACCGTACGGGCGACCGAGGAGATCGTGGCGCTCGCGCTGGCGGACGTCCCGGCCAAGACCCCGGCCGCGAAACGCCGTCCCAAGCCGCACGCCCCCGCCCTCGGGGATCTCGCAAACCGGCTCTCAGACCGTTTCGACACCCGGGTGAAGGTGGACATCGGCCAGCGCAAGGGCAAGATCACAATCGAGTTCGCCACCGTCGACGACCTGGAGCGGATCGTCGGCATCATCGGCGTCGGCCAGGAGGAGCCGGAGTCCGAGGGCTGACCCGCTGACCGCTTACCGCTTCCGCCGGCCGCACGCCCGAGAGGGCGCGCGGCCGGCTCCATTTTCGGGGCATCGAGGTTGAGCGGAGCCACCCACCGGCAAACGGGTGGGGTGGCCAGCCTTCAGCCGTGCAGGAAGCGGGTCGCACTGCGCTCACCTTCAACGCGTGGTTCCGCGCCAACTCGGCGGAGGCCATGGCCCTGCGGATTTTGATGGTCGCAGGGGCCGACTACCCGAGCCGCACCGTTCTCAGCCGTGACTGCATGCCTACCTGTACTGCGGACGCCAACGCACGCCGTTCCGATGTTCTGGTGCCGCACCAGGCAACGATTGCCCTCTTGGGAACTGACGCGCCGTCCAGGTCCTGGAGTTCTGCCGCTACCTGCGCAGCCGCTACCCGCCGCAGGTCCGCATCGCGATCGTCTGCGACAACTTCTTCCCGCACCTGAACACGAAGAGATGCCAGCGGGTCGCCACCTGGGCCGCGGTGAACAACGTCGAGATCGCCTACACCCCGACCAACAGCTCCTGGCTCAACCGCATCGAGGTCCAGTTCACGGCGCTGCGCTACGTCATCCTCGACGGCACCGACCACGCCAGCCACAAGGAGCAGGGCTGCATGATCCGCCGCTACATCCTCCGGCGGAACCGCGATGCCGACGACCAGCGCCTACGCGCCGTCGTCGGCATGGCGAACGCTGCCTGATCCGGGCATGGCGAACGCTGCCTGATCCGGCGCTACACGCCGGTAGCGCCATCGATGCGTTCCCGGACCAGGTCGGCGTGGCCGTTGTGGCGGGCGTACTCCTCGATCATGTGGACGTAGATCCAGCGAAGGTTGACGTCCTGCTCCATGAAGCGACCCGTATCGGCCAGGGCACGCTCGGCGCAGTTTTCACGGGCGCGGGCGATCTCCCCGTGCCAGATGGCGAGGGCCTCACTCAGGGTGGCACCCTCAGCTAAATCGAAACCACCGTCGGGGCCATCCGGGTCGGCCTGCGGGTCGTAGATAGGCGGAGCCTGCTCTCCGGCGAACACGCGACGGAACCAATTCCGCTCCACCTCCGCCATGTGCTGGACCAGACCGGTCAACGTGAAGCCGGACGGCGGCACGGACGCCACGGCGGCCTGCTCATCGTCCAGCCCCTCGCACTTCATGGCCAGTGTGGCGCGGTGAAAGTCGAGCCAGCTTTCAAGCGTCGTGCGCTCGTCGGCGTTCAGGGGCGGCATAGGGCGATCGATGGCGCTCATCGGTTGATTATCGCCAGCGTCCGAACCGTCGGCAGGCAGGGCCTCTCTACAGGGCGAACGTTGCCTGATGCGGCACTAGCCGCGAGGCACCGCCTGCGAGATGCCGCCGCGTCCGCGCACCGACGACAACATCGGCGACGTGCTGGCGGGCAAGCCGGCCGCCGAGGCCGCGGCGAGAGCACATCGGCCGGGACCGCGGCCCACGCCGAGCCGGTTCGTGCATCCGGGCCGTAAGCCTCGCCAGCCGGCCGATGCCCCACCTTCCCAAGCACATCCAAGGCTGGCGCCTCGCCTTCCGTAGCCGGACGGTGCAGTCGGGCCAGAACACCGCTGCCAGCGAGGGTTCCGGCGCCCCGGATGCGATCCAGCGGTGACGACGCCGCGCGGTCACGATCGGCCAGCCGGTCGAAGTCGGCAGTGCCCATCGTTCCGGTGAAGCCAGTCCGAGAGCAGCCAACGCCTCGTCCCGGCTCAACCTCACCATGAAGTCGTCCTCCGCCACCGCGTTGAGGTCACCGTCGCTCGACCGCTGTGCATGGTCAGATACCAGTCGACCCTTTCGGCCATTGGCGGACCCCTACGATCGACGGAACCGCCTCTGGCTTCCCCACCCCGCGCCCGAGCCGTAGGCGTAGCGGCCATCCGTGCTCGGCGCCGCTCTTGAGCTGTTGGGAAACCTCCATGACTGCCGTTTCACGTGAAACCGGCTGGCTGTAGACCGGTGGGTTCACGTAGAACGTCGCCTCGTCGGTTGACTTCCCGGCGTCGAGCCGCCGTCGACAGCGCCCGCGGACACTGGGGCCGCCGCCGGCATCCCGGGCACCGAACGAGGACGGCTCGAACGAGCGCCTGTTGGAGGGCCAACGCCGCGAGCCCGATTGCCCCGCCAGTCCGAGGAGCCCGGTCATTGCTGTTCGGGGTTCCGTATTGCGGTCAGCTCCCTCGGCGAGCGCCGCGCCGAACCTCTTCTCTTCAGCTGCCATCCGCAGGGGATCGGGCCGTCGGACGCGGAATCCGATGCGGAGGTGGCTCAGGAGGCCGCCCCGGCAAGGCCCTCAGACCAACGGGGTCCCGCGTTCTCGGCGGTGCCGGCGGGAGGCTTAGCTCCTGCGTGCCGGCGCGCCGCGAACCCGGGGGCGCCGGGCCTGGGATGGCGCTCACACGCCGGCCCGCAGCGCGACCCAGAGCGCCAGGTCCGACCCACAAATCCGCAGCGCGGAATTCGGAGCAGTACGTTGCCGGACCCTTACCCGGGCCGCCGCGCCGTGGGCACCCTGCCCGCGCCTTTGCGGCCCCTCATGGATTTCCACCGCGCCGTACCCGCCAGAGGCCTGCTCAAAGGTCACAGCAAGTCGATAGCGGAAGCCCGGCACGAGAGCAAAGCCGCCCGAGACGCCCATGCCTCGAAACGCCGACGCGAGGGAGCGGGCCGCTGCGTATGGCCGGGGCGGCTTCGGCTCGGCAAGAGCCTCGACGCAAACGCCGGGGCGGAGGCCAACCGGGTGGATTCGATCGACCGCGAGCGGCCGCGGACCTCAAGCGCGCTAGGCACAAGGGGCTGCCTACCGGGGTAGCCCCGGCGACTGACCGGCGGCGGGTAGTGACGTAGTGCCCGGGACACAGCACATGTTCGAGGGCATCCCCGCTTCGCATTGCCCGCGTTCGGGAGGCCGGGGCGGGAACGATGCTCCACGGTGACGCAGGACGCCGACGCTCAGTTCCCCTGGGTTTCACGTGAAACGACGTGGTCGTCGCGCGACTTGCCGAACAGAGGATGGAGACGGGCGCAGGCGATCTCGGCTGGGCCTGTTACTGGCCACGGGGGCGTCACCGCGCTCAGCAGCCGCACCCGCCCACGCTCAGCAGGTGTTCCCGGCACGCTCAGGAGCCGATCCCGTCAGCCTCGGCAAGTAGAGCGGTGTCATGGCGCGGCTGTGCACAAGGCGAGCCAGATGCCCCTCGGTTATCCACAGCCCTTGTCCACAGGGTCGCCTCGTTTCACGTGAAACCCCGCGTGAAACACCGCGTCAGCCTGTGGATGACGCGCGGTACTGCTAATCTCGGCGGCCTGTGGATAACGTGTGGACAACGGCGATCGGTGACCGCCTGGGGGCCCCGTTGCCGAGCCGAACTGCCCTGGTGGAGTAATCGGCGGTGGACAAAATCAGGTAGGGACAGCCGTCGTTCGCTCCGTTAGGGTCAGCGTCGTGCACGACACCCCTCCCTCAGCCCCCGACTTCACCTCTTGGCCCTCCTTCCCCTTCGAGGGCGATATCCGCGTCAAAAAGCTCGACGATCCGGTCTCGGTGGAACCTCCCCGCAAGGGCGAGGAGAACCGGGAGTGCACCGCATGCGGTGCGCCCGATGAGGCATACATCTGGGTCGGCGAGCGGTGGCGGGTTCGCGCCATGGACCGACCGACCGGGTTGCCGATGGTGCTGATTCTGGAGGCCCGGTCTCATCTCGACCTCGGCGACCTGCCCAACCTCCTTGCTGCGGAACTCGGCGTGATGACGGTCCGGCTGGAACGAGCCATCCGATCCCTCGACGGCGTCGCCCGGGTCCATGTGAACCGGTGGGGTGATGGCTCGGCGCACCTGCACCTGTGGTTCCTCGCCCGGCCGTACGGGCGGCTCCAGTTGCGGGGGACGTTCCTGTCGCTGTGGGACTCGATCCTCCCGCCGATCTCCGAGGAGCAGTGGCGGGAGAACCTGGCCCTGGTTGCCGCCTGGCTGGCCGAGTTCGGCGGCCGTCCGTTGGCCGAGCCGCCCCGGATCCACTGGCAGGCGCCGTCCAGCCTGGGCGCACCGCCGTCGCACCCGGAAAACGGCACCGTGGCGGCGGACGGCGTCGGGGTCATCGAGGCGGCCGCGGAGACCGGTGAACCGGACGACGAGGAGGGGCCCGTCGAGCGGTGAGCCGGCGGCGACCGGGGGCACGGACAAAGACCGGGGCACGGACAAGAGCGCGGGGCACGGACAAGACCGAAGCGCGGACGAGGCCGAGAGGCACGGACAAGACCGCGGGGCACGGACAAGACCGAAGCGCGGACGAGACCGGGGCACCGGACGAGGCCGGACTGGCGGCGCGCCGCGCACCAGCCGGTGGGGGCGATCGGTGGCGGCGCGCAGCCCACCGGTTGCCGGTGCGGCGCCCGCAGGACGTGGCGGCGCGCCGGGCGGTCGGAAACGCCGTGCCCCTCAGCCGGGGGGCGGGGCTGTCAGGCGCGGCGGGCCGCGGCTCGGGTCACCAGCGACCCGAGGACCCGGCCGAAGTCCAGGCCGGCCGCCTGCACCGCGAGGGGCAGCAGGGAGGTCTCGGTCATCCCTGGAGACACGTTGACCTCCAGCACGTGCGCCTGGCCGTCCGTGTCGACGATCAGGTCCACGCGGGAGAGGTCCCGCAGCCCCAGTGCGGTGTGCGCGGCCACCGCCACCTCCGCGACCGTGCTCGCCACCTCGGGGTCGAGTCGGGCGGGGGCGTGCCAGGTGGTCCGGCCGGCGGTGTACCGGGCCGCGTAGTCGTACACGCCGTTGCGAGGAACGATCTCCACCGCCGGCAGCGCCTGCGGCCCGGCCCCCAGGTCGACCACCGAGACCGCCACGTCCATGCCGGAAACGTACCGCTCGACGAGCGCGGTCGCGTCGTACCCGAAGCAGCCGACCATCGCGGCCGGAAGCGACGCGGCATCCCGAACCACGGCGGCGCCCAGCCCGGAGCCGCCCTGCGCGGGCTTCACCATCAGCGGCAGCCCCAGCCGGTCCACGATCCGGTCCAGCACAGCCACGGCGCCCAGCTCGGAGAAGCGGTCGTGCGGCAGGGCCACCCAGTCCGGCGTGGGGATGCCGGCCTCCCGGAGCACCGCCTTCGCGGAAGGCTTGTCCCACGCGAGGCGGGAGGCCCGGGCGTCGCAGCCGACGTACGGGACGTCGCAGAGGTCGAGCACGCCGCGCAGCGAGCCGTCCTCGCCGGTCGCCCCGTGCAGGGCGATCACCACCGCGTCCGGCGGGTCGGCGGTCAGCGCCGGCAGCAGGGCGACGTCGGCGTCCCGCAGCTCCGCGTCCATTCCAACGGCCCGAAGCGCGTCGAGCACCCGGCGGCCCGATCGGAGCGAGACGTCCCGCTCGTACGACAGACCGCCGGCGAGCACCAGCACGTGCAGCTCGTCGGTCACGGCAGGATCGGTGAGGGAATGCTCGGCAGGGTTCGCGGCCATGCCGGAAATCATGCCAAGTCGGGTCCCGGGGCGTCCGACCCGGCCCGCCCCCGCCGCCCGTCGGGCAGCCCCACCGCGCCGAACACCCGTCGCGTGGCGATGTCCTGCTCCATCACGCCGGCCAGCCGGCGCACGCCCTCCCGGATCCGCTCGGGCGTCGGGAACGAGAAGTTGAGCCGCATGTGTCCGCTGCCGTTGCCGTCCGCGTAGAAACCCGTGCCCGGCACGTACGCCACCCGGGCCGCGATGGCACGGGGCATCATCGCCTTCGAGTCCAGCCCGTCGGGCAGGGTCGCCCAGACGAAGAGGCCGCCGCCGGGTCTGGTCCAGCTGGTGCCCTCCGGCATCAGGTCCTCCAACGCGGCGAGCAGGGCGTCCCGGCGCTCGCGGTAGACCTCCCGGTATACCTTGAGCTGCTCCCGCCAGGGCATCGTGCCGAGATAGGTCGCGACGGCCGCCTGGGCGTAGCCGCTGGGGCAGAGGATCTGCGCCTCGCTCGCGATGACCAGCTTGTCGCGGACGGCGTGCGGGGCGAGGATCCAGCCCACGCGCAGGCCCGGGGCGAACGTCTTGGAGAACGTGCCGAGGTAGAACACTCCGTCGCGGCGCCGGGCCCGCAGCGGGCGCGGCGCGTCCCCCTCGAAGCCCAGCTGACCGTACGGGTCGTCCTCCACCACCAGCAGGCCGGCGCGCTCGCAGATGTCGAGGACCCGCTCGCGCCGGTCCTCGTTGAGCGTCACGCCCGTCGGGTTCTGGTACGTCGGGATGGTGTACAGGAACTTTACCCGCCGGCCGGCACGGGCCAGCTCGGCGACGGCGGCCTCCAACGCCTCCGGGATCAGCCCCTCGTCGTCCATCGGCACGTGTACCACCTGGGCCTGGGCGGCCTGGAACACCCCGAGTGCGCCGACGTAGGTCGGCCCCTCGGCGAGCACCACGTCACCCGGGTCGAGGAACAGCCGGGCCACCAGGTCCAGCGCCTGTTGCCCGCCGACCGTCACCACCACGTCCTCGGGGGAGGCGCCGCAGGACGCGTCGATGCCGGAGAGCGCCATCACCTCGCAGATCCGCTCGCGCAGCTCCAGGGTGCCCTGGCCGATCCCGTACTGGAGGGTGGTGATGCCGTGCTCGGCGCCGAGCCGCCCGAGCATCTCGCCCACCGCGTCGAGCGGCAGCGCGGCGATGTACGGCGCCCCGCCGGCGAGGGAGACCACCTCGGGCCGGCTGGCCACCGCGAACAGCGCGCGGATCTCCGAGGCAGTCATGCCCCGGACACGGCGGGCGTACCGGTCGGTGTAGTCGTCGAGCGTCGTGCCGGTCATGACATCACCTCGATCGCGTGTCGGGCGGCTCCCGCCACCAGGGGTACCCAGGAGGCCGCAGACCATGGCGATCACCGGGAGTGCGACGCACTCGTGATGCGTAGGCCGGCGGTCCGACTCGGGACGCTGGTCTCCGATCGTAGTCCGCGATCCTGACCAGCGGCTTCGCGCGGTGGCGTGCGTCCACATCCCGGACCCGGAGGTCGGGGCCCACCCGGCCGTTCGGCTGCCCTTCCGGGTGCGTTCGCGCGTCCCCTCCCGTACGGTCGGCTCGCGGCGTACGATCGCTCGTCGGGGGGACCGAAAGGCGGCGGCGTTGTTCCGCGCTGGTCGCCCCTCTGAGCCTATTGTGGGGATGCGCCAAATGTCGCGACGTCTGGTCAGCTTGACCCTCGACACCCTGGAAGACCTGCCTCGTCCGTGCCGGCAGTGCGTCTACTGGGAGCTTGACCCGGTTTCGGCCGACCGCGCCTGCGCGGCGGGTGACCCCGGCCTGGAGAAGGAGGCATGGGTCTCCCAGACCCTGCTGGAGTGGGGCTCCTGCGGCAAGCTCGCGTACGTCGACGGCATGCCGGCCGGTTTCGTCATGTACGCCCCGCCGGCCTACGTGCCGCGCTCGATGGCGTTCCCGACCTCCCCGGTCTCCGCCGACGCCGCGCTACTGATGACGGCGCACGTGGTCGCCCCCTTCGCCGGCGGTGGGCTGGGCCGGATGCTGGTTCAGGGCGTGGCCCGGGATCTCACCAAGCGGGGGATCAAGGCGATCGAGGCGTTCGGTGACGCGAAGTTCGGCGACGACGGCGAGCGTCCGGGCGCCTGCGTCGCGCCAGCCGACTACTTCCTCTCGGTGGGATTCAAGACCGTACGCCCACACCCCCGCTACCCCCGGCTGCGGCTGGAGTTGCGCACGGCACTGAGCTGGAAGTCCGACGTCGAGTACGCGCTGGAGAAGCTGCTCGGCTCGATGAGTCCGGAGACGCTGCTCCGGCCGGTCAGGCCCGCACCGGCGACCCGGTCCACCGCCGGCTGACCCACCTGCCGAGGAGGGCGTCCTCGGCGGGTGGGTGGGCTCACCCGAGCAGGCTGGACAGGGGCGAGCTGGGGCGACCCCCGCCTGGGCAGACCCGACGGGATCAGCCCGCCCGCCGGACCAGCCCCGGCTCCGCCACGCCCACCCGGTCGGCGGCGATCGCCGCGCGCAGTTCGCTGACGTCGATCGAGCCCGTGGGCACGTCCCGTTCGATCGGGAAGTACATCCGCTGGACGGCCGCCACGATGGCCTCGACGACCCGGTCCCGGAATCGCGGGTCGACCAGGCGTTCCCGGTCCGTCGGCGACGTCAGGTAGCCCACCTCCACCCGGACCGCCGGCATCCGGGTCAGCCGCAGCAACTCCCAGGACTTGGCGTGGGTACGGCAGTCCCGCAGGCCCGTCCGCGCCACGATCTCCCGCTGCACCAGCCCGGCCAGCCGCTCGCCCGTCGCCGAGGTCACCCCGTTGTCCGTGCCGTAGTGGTAGGTCGCCACACCATCCGCCGCCGGGTTGACGTGGCCGTCGGTGTGCAGCGAGATGAACACGTCCGCGCCGAGCGAGTTCGCAAGGTGCGCCCGCTCCACGTCCGACAGGCAGCTGCCCGACGCCGGTCCGCGGGTCAGCTGCACCCGCACGCCCGCCGCGGCCAGCCGTCCCTCCAGTCGGCTGGCCAGGTCGTGCGCCAGGTCCGCCTCCGTCCAGCGCAGCGGACCGTCGGGCACCACGACCCCGGGGTCGGTGCCGCCGTGCCCCGGGTCGATGACCACCGTCCGCCCCACCAGGGTGGGGCCGGCCTGCCGGATGGCGTCGGACTCCCGCAGCCACTGCGGCCGGCCGCCGACGACCTTGCGTCCGAGGCGGCGCAACGCCCCCATCGTGTGTGGGCCGCAGGTGCCGTCCGGCATGAGCCCCATCTCCCGCTGGAACTGGGCCACCGCGCGGGAGGTGCGGATGCCGTAGATGGCGTCGGCGCGGCCGACGTCGTACCCCATCTCGAGCAGGCGTTCCTGGAGCGACCGGACGTCCTCGCCGGTCAGCGGCTCCGGCACGGCGTGGTAGAGGGTGCGCGCGCCGAGCCGCCAGCGCGCCGCGTCCAGCGCCCGCCAGGTCTCCGCGCCGACCCGGCCGTCGACGCTGAGCCCCCGGGACTGCTGGAACGCCCGGACCGCGCGTTCGATCTCGGCGTCGAACTCGTCACCGCCGGGCCGGGCGGTGAGCAGGTCGAGGCCGGTCAGGACGGCGCGGATCTCGTTCACCGCCGGTCCCCGGTCGCCGGGGCGGATCGTACGCACCCTCGACCCCCTTCCGCACGCAAGCCGGCCGCCCACCCCGCGGCGCGGGAGAAGGGACCCGGTCGGACGCCAACCCGGGCGAGCCGTGCCCGATCCGCCGGCCACCCCCGGTTGAGGTTATGCGGTTCGACCGGCCGAGGTGGCGGTGTCCGGCGAGGTCGGGGCCGCAAACGCGAAACCCCGCACCGTCGGGTGCGGGGTTTCGCGCTTCCGTGCGTCAGAGCGCGGACTGGATGAGCTTGACCAGCTCGCCCTTCGGCTTGGCGCCGGCGATCGACTGGACCGGCTCGCCGTTCTTGAACACGGTCAGCGTCGGCACCGACATCACCCGGTAGGCGCGGGCGGTCTCCGGGTTCTCGTCGATGTTGAGCTTGACGATGGTGACCTGGTCGCCCATCTCGCCGGCGATCTCCTCGAGCAGCGGCGAGACCTTGCGGCACGGCCCGCACCACTCGGCCCAGAAGTCGACGAGTACCGGCTTGTCGGACTTCAGCACGTCCGTGGCGAAGCTGGCGTCGGTGACCGCCTTTGTCGCTCCCACTATGACCCTCCTCCGGGGCTTCGGTTGTCGTTCTTCTCTCGTTCGCGCGCCACGCGCCGGGGCTCAGCCCGCGATCGTGGCGATGAAGCGCTCGGCGTCCAGGGCGGCCGCACAGCCCGTCCCGGCCGCAGTGATCGCCTGCCGGTACGTGTGGTCCACCACGTCCCCGGCGGCGAACACGCCCGGGATGCTGGTGCGGCTGCTCGGCGCCTGCACCTTCACGTACCCCTCGTCGTCCAGTTCCACCTGGCCGCGGAACAGTTCACTGCGGGGGTCGTGGCCGATCGCCACGAAGACACCGGTCACGTCGAGGACCTTGCTCTCCCCGGTGTGCACGTTGCGCACCCGTACGCCGGAGACCTTGCCGTCGGCGCCGAGGACCTCCTCGACGACCGTGTTCCACTCGACCTTGATTTTGTCGTTGCCCAAAGCCCGTTCAGCCATGATCTTGCTGGCCCGGAAGGAGTCGCGGCGGTGGATGATGGTCACCGAGTCGGCGAACCGGGTGAGGAAGCTGGCCTCCTCCATCGCCGAGTCGCCGCCGCCGACCACCACGATGTGCTGGTTGCGGAAGAAGAAGCCGTCACAGGTCGCGCAGGACGAGACGCCGTGGCCGAGGTACTCCTGCTCGCCCGGCACGCCCAGCGGCCGCCAGGCCGAGCCGGTGGCCAGGATGACGGCCTTGGCCCGGTACGCGGTCTCGCCGACCCAGACGGTGCTGACCGCGTCCGAGCCCACCTCGCCGGTGTCCTTCAACTCGACCCGGGCGACGTCGTCGGTGAGGAACTCGGCACCGAACCGCTCGGCCTGCTTGCGCATGTTGTCCATCAACTCGGGGCCGAGGATGCCGTCCGCGAAGCCGGGGAAGTTCTCCACCTCGGTGGTCGTCATCAGCGCACCGCCGGACTGAACGCCCTCGATGACCAGGGGCTTGAGGTTGGCGCGTGCGGCATAGACCGCCGCCGTGTAACCGGCCGGCCCGGAGCCGATGATGATCAGGTTGCGGACCTCGTCCACTGCCGTCTCCCGATGTGTGTGGTCGCCATCGGCGGGGCGCACCGATGCCGGTCGGAGTGCCGGCGCCGCACGAACGCCGACTACTGACTTGCAGAACGTCATCGTACGAAGTGGGGATTCCCGAGCCGGTCATCCGGTGGGTCACGTCACGTGGAAGGACGTTCCTCGCACCACCCGGCGTCGACCCCGCCGGGCCGGTCACCCCGCTGGTCGCCCTGAGGACGGCCGGCGAGCGAACCGGGACCTCACCCTACCCGTGTGTGGTATCGCGTGTCGGCACCGGACCCCGGTATGCCGCACTCGGGGCCGCTCACCCAGGCCCACCGTTCTCTTGCCGGGTCGACGAAGCGTACGACCAGCGCCGGAGCGCCCTGGAAGCGGGCGTAGTCGACCAGGTCGACGGTGATCGGGCCGGCTCCGTGCTCGGCGCTGACCGCCGCGAGGCAGGCGGCCAGCGCGTCCTGCCCGACGATCCGGTCCAGCCCGCCGACGGCCGGGAGTCGCCCTCCCACGTCGCCCGCCGGCGGCGCCTTCGGGTCCGGCCCCGGGCTGAACGACCCGGTCGGCCCGGCCATCGTCAACGGGCCGCCGGTCAGGGCCTCAGGCGTCCAGTCCGCGCCGCTGTGCAGCGGGGCGACGGTCGTGTGGAACGGGGGGCCGGCGTTCGCCGCTCCGGCGCGTTCGCTGAGGGTCGACGCGTCCTCCCGGGCGCCGGTCCGCACGAGCTGGTTCATCCCGAACCCCACGGCGACCACCGAGGCCGCGGCCAGCGCCACCGGACCGGCGAGCCGGGCCCAGCGTCGCGGTCGCCGACCCGGGCCGGTGCCGGCGGCACGCCCGGCGGTCGGGCGCGTTCCCCCGGGTGCCCGGCGCGAGCCGGGCTGTGCGGGCACCGTGGCCGGGGCGCCGCGCCCGGCCGGGCGATCTGCCTCGTCCGTCCCGTCAGCCGCAGCCGCGCGCCCGGTGCCGTCGACCATGTCCGGATTCTCGTCGCCGGCCGCCGCCGGGCCGGCACCGGCCAGCGCTGCGGCGATCCGGTCGGCCACGGCCAGCGGCATCTCGGGGGCGGGCAGGGCCCAGGCGGCGAGGTCGTCGGAGACCCGGGCCACGGCGGGCGCGAGCGCGTCGCGGGCGTGGGCCCAGGCAGGGTCCTGCTCGACCAGCCGGGCCACGAGCGCCTCGTCCGGCGTGCCGTCCAGCGCGCCGCCGAGGTAGTCGGCGAGCAGGTCGTGGTCGACCTCCCTGAACCCCCCGGCAGTCACGATTCCTCCTGGTTGGCGTCGCGCCGGGAGCGTCCCGACCCCGATCGGACGTCCTGCGTGGGCCGGGGGTTCCCGCGCGTGACGGTGGGCACGTCCCGGCCCCCTTCCGGCGCGCCCGGGGTGTGGTCGGTGCGTAGGTGACCGAGGGCGAGGGCGAGGCGGGCGCGCCCGCGGGCGCAGCGGCTCTTGACCGTCCCCTCCGCCACGCCGAGGATCAGAGCCACCTCGGCCACCGGGTAGCCCTGCACGTCGACCAGGACCAGCGCCGCCCGCTGCTCGACGGGCAGTTCGGCAAGTGCCTGGCGGACCACCAGGGCGGTGTCGTGGTCCTGCGCCGGGGCGGCCGGCTCGACGCCGCCGGTCGACGAACCGCCCTCGGCGCCGTGCGTCCCATCCGGCAGCGGGACGGTCGGGTGCGCCTGCCGGCGGCGGATCCGGTCCAGGCAGGCGTTCACCACGATCCGGTGCAGCCAGGTGGTGACGGCCGAGTCGCCCCGGAAACGGGCCGCCGCGCGGTGGGCGGAGAGCAGCGCGTCCTGGAGGGCGTCCGCCGCCTCCTCGCGGTCGCCGACCGTACGCAGGGCCACCGCCCAGAGCCGGTCCCGGTGCCGGTGGAACAGCTCGGTGAAGGCGTCCCGGTCACCCGCCGCGTGGGCGCGCAGCAGCTCCGCGTCGGTCGGGGCCGTACCCGGCAGCGAGGCGGTGGGTACGGCGACCGGTGCGCCGCCCACGCCGCGCGCCGCCGCGTCGGTCGTCTGCTCGCCGTGGCCGTCCATCACCGCGCCCGCTCGGTGTGGCGCACCGTTCCCGGCCGCCGCTTCACGACCCCTGGACCGTGATCTCCTGGACGCCGATCTGGAAGCCCCGGTCGTTCGCGGGCAGCTCGGTGATCCAGAGCAGCAGGTACTGGTACTTCGCGTCCGCGTTGAACCCGTCGAAGGTCATCCGCGTGCCGTCGTGCTGCTCGAAGGGCTGCCCGATCGGGCTGTTCTTGTAGCTGTTGAACAGCTGCTTGTCGCCCGCCGAGGTGGGCGGCGGGTCGATGGTGCCCGCGAAGAGCTGTGCGGACGCCCCGGTGGCGGAGAGTTCGGCCTGCACGGACTTCACCGTGTGCGGCTCGCCCAGGTCGATCCAGATCCCCATGCCGCGCTTGCGGTTGCCGAACTTCGGCTGGGTGTAGGTGTCGGTCTCCCAGCCCTTGTCCTGGTCGCCGTCGATGACCTTCTCGGCGCCGCCCAGCTCGTCCCGGAGCTGGCTGTCCGGATCGATGATCCGCACGTCGGCGACGGTCAGCTTGCGCACCTGGGCCGGGGGCGGGGCCCCGGTGGCCGGGCCGCTGGTCGCCGGCTTGGCCACCGGCTCGGTCTGCGGGTTCTTGTCGTCCCCGCCGAGCGCGCTGATCCCGATGAGCAGGCCGACCAGTGCGACCGCCAGCAGGCCGGCGATCCCGATCGCCACCTTGCGCCCGCCGACCGACGCCAGCGGCGACGGTTCGTCGCCGGGCTCGGCGGCGAACCGTAGCGGGCCGGTCGGCTCGAGGTAGTGGTCGTCCTCGACGGGGATGTCGAGCCGGGCGAGCTCGGCCGTGAGCACGTCCGACGGCGGCGGGGCGACTCCCACGTCGAGGAGGTCCATGGTGAGGTCGTCGAGGTAGGCCGGCACGCCGGCCCGGACCTGACGGGGGGCCGCGATGGTGCCGCTGCCGTCGCGTACGGCGTCCGGGATCGCGGCGCGGCCGTGTCCGGCCTTGGCGCCGTGCAGCGGAGCCTCGGAATGCGGCCAGTGCCCGGTCAGCGCGAAGTAGAGGATGCCGCCGATCGCCCGGACGTCGTTCTGCTGGCTGTCGGCGCCGTCGGTGCGGGCGTCGGCGAGGACCACGCGGCCCTCGTCGCTGATCATCACTGTGCCGGGGTGGACGTTGCCGTGCACCATGCCCGTGGCGTGTACGGCGGCCAGTGCGCTGGCCACCGCATTGCCGATCGCGGTCGTCCGGCCCGGGTCGAGCGGCCCGTCGGTCACCAGCTCCCGCAGGGACCGGCCGTCGACCCACTCGCGGACGACGTACGCCCGCTCGCCCTCGTCGATCGCGTCGTAGACGCCGACGAGGTTGGGGTGGATGACGCGGCTGGCGGCGACGGCCGCCTGCAGCATCTCGGTGGCGGAGTCGCCACCCGGGTAGCGCAGCACGACCGCGACGGGACGGCGTAGCACGACGTCGACCCCGCGCCAGACCAGCCGGCCCGCACTGTCGTTGTTGATGTGCTCGACCAGTTCGTACCGCTCGGCGAGGATCTCACCGGCCGTGGGAGCACCGAAGGTCATGACGGGCGGAGCGCTCTCCTCCGCCTCCTGACCCTCGCCGACCTGGGTCACCCGTCCTCCCTCGGTGATCGTGTCGATCGATGGACCCGCGCTGCTGGGCATGTGGCTTCCCGCTCTGCCTCTTCAGGTAACGGCTGACAGGGTCGACGCGAGCGCCGGGGTCAGCCGTACCCGTCAGAGCGACCTTACCCGGGTTGCCCGCCTCCCCGACATGTCATCTTCCCGCCGGACCCGGCTGAGGTGCCGGGACTTGCGGCGCTCGTCCGGTTACGACCGTTGTCAGCCACGTTGCTGGCACATGTACTAGCCAATCTAGAGGTTGACCGCAAGTAGTCGTCGCAGGGGCCGAGTCGGTGTGGCGGCCCGGTCGGCGCCGATCGGTTTCCCTCCGAACGGCCCGCCATGCTCGGCCGTACGGATGGTTGTCCACAGGTCCGTACGGCCGCCGAGCGGCGAATCGCGGAGTTATCCACAGGCTCATCCCCAGCGTTGGTGATCCAGGGTGACTCTCCGTACTGGGATGGCACGGCCGGCGCGTCGTGGAAACCGGTCAGCGGCCGAGGCGACGACGGACCATCCCGACCACCTCGGTGATCTCGCCGATCCGCAGCACCATGGCCAGCCCCAGGTACGTCCCCCCGATCACCGCCCCGCCGACGACCAGCCGGACGGCGGCGGCCAACCAGCTCAGGTGGCCCGGGTCGCCGGGCAGCAGGTTGACCACGAGCAGGCCGACCAGGGCGGCCCCGAGCGCGGCCACGACCACCTTGCCCATGGTCCGCATGATCAGACCCAGCCCGATCCGGCCGACCCTCGGCCGCAGCAGCATGGCGGAGGCCACCGCCGCCGCGACGTACGAGATGGCGTTGCCGAGCATCATCCCCGCAGCGGCGAAGGTGGCCGAAAACGCGAGGTAGAGCCCGACCTGCAGCAGCACCCGCAGCGCCACCACCGGAATGTTGATCATCGCCGGCGTCTTGGTGTCCGGCAGCGCGTAGAACGCGAACGTGAAGAGCTGGCTGATCGCGAACGGCACCAGCCCCACCGCGGCGGCCAGCAGCACGACCGAGGTGGCCAGGGCGTTCTCGCCGGTGAAGGCGCCGTACCGGAAGACCACCACGGAGATCGGGCCGGCCAGCACGGCGTAGCAGACCGCGATCGGCGCCAGGACCGCGGTGACCATCCGGGTGCCGCGGGACAGGTCGGCGGTCACGTCGGCGAAACGACCGTCGGCGGCGGCCGCGCTCATCCGCGGCATCAGGGCGGTGATGATCGAGACGGCGATGATGCCGTGCGCCATCATCAGCAGCAGGAAGACGTTGTTGTAGATCAGGAGGCCGGCGCTGTTCTCGCCGGCCGCCCGGGTCAGCAGGTTGACCACCACGAACAGGCCGACCTGGTTGACCGCCACGTAGCAGAACATCCAGGTGCCGAGGTGGGCCAGCTCGCGCAGCCCCAGCCTGCCGAAGTCGAACCGCCACTTCCAGCGGAAGCCGACCTTGCGCAGCGCCGGCAGCAGCCCGGCGGTCTGCACCGCCACGCCGAGCAGCGTGCCGCCGCCGATCAGCAGGATCCGGCCGACGTCCATCTGGTCCGGCTGAAGGGGCTTCGCGCCGAATGTGGCGATGTAGAGCCCGCAGGTGCCGATGACGACCAGGTTGTTCAGGATCGGCGCCCACATCGGCGCGGCGAAGTGGCCCCGCGTGTTCAGCACGGCGGTGACCAACGCGCTGAGGCCCGTGAAGAACAGCATCGGCAGCATCAGGTAGGACAGGTGGTTGACCAGGTCGACGTACGCCTTGTCCTTGCCGCTGGCGTAGATCGCCGTCAGCACCGACGCCGAGGCGGTCGCGATCAGCGCGGCCACGGCGAGCGTGAGCACCCCGAGGGTGAGCAGCCGCTGGGCGTACGCCTCGCCGCGGTCCGGGTCGAGCTTGCGCCGCCGCACCAGCACCGGGACCAGCACGCTGGTCAGCACCCCGCCGAGCAGGAACTCGTACACCTGGTTCGGCAGGAACTGGGCGGTGGTGTAGACGTTGCCGATCAGGTTGCCGAGCGCCGCGCCGATCATCAGGTTGCGGATGAAGCCCGTACCCCGACTGACCAGGCTGCCGATGGCCATCACCGCGCTGTTGGCGGCGGCGCTGGTCTCCGCGACCACCTCCTGCGGCGGCGCGACGGCCTCCGCGGCGGGCTGGTTCAGCGGCTCCGCCGAGATGAAGGTGGCGTCGTCGCCCGGCGGCCGGCCACGACCCTGCGCGGCGTTCGCGCTGCGGTAGAGACCGCCGCTCATCTCCAGCCTCCAGGGGTACGTCGGTGCCGGGCGCAGGCCCGCATCCCCAGACCTTAGTCAACTCCCGGGTGTCAACCGCGCCCGGCGGACCAGTTCCCGAACGGGCCCGATAGTCTGGCGATCCCATGTCCGAGTCCTCCGCTGCCCACGCCGCCGACCGCCGCGAACTCACCGCCGCCCAGCGCAACGCCGTCGCCGAACTGCTCCGCGTCTCCCCGGTCGCCGACGAACTGGGTCGCCGGTTCGCCAAGGCCGGCCACGAGCTGCACCTGGTGGGCGGCTCGGTGCGCGACGCGCTGCTCGGCCGGCTCGGTGAGGACCTCGACTTCTGCACCGACGCCCACCCCGACCAGACCCTGCGGATCGTCCGCGGCTGGGCCGAGTCGGTCTGGGAGACCGGACGCGAGTTCGGCACCATCGGCTGCCAGCGCGACGGGCTGCGGCTGGAGATCACCACGTTCCGCGCCGAGGCGTACGACCAGGTGAGCCGCAACCCGATCGTCGAGTACGGCACCAGCCTCACCGAGGATCTCAGGCGGCGCGACTTCACCATCAACGCGATGGCGGTGAGCGTGCCCGAGCACCGGTTCACCGACCCGCACGGCGGGCTCGACGACCTCGCCGCGAAGGTGATCCGTACCCCCGGCACCCCCGCCGAGTCGTTCCGCGACGACCCGCTGCGGATGCTGCGGGCGGCCCGCTTCGCGGCCCAGCTGCGTTTCGCCGTGCACCGCGACGTGCGCGAGGCGATGACCCGGATGGCCGCCGACCTGGACCGGATCACCGCCGAGCGGATCCGGGACGAGTTCACCAAGCTGCTCTGCGGCGCCGACCCGGTCACCGGGCTGCGGCTGCTGGTCGACACCGGGCTGGCCGACCGCATTCTGCCCGAGCTGATCGGGCTCAAGCTGGAGATCGACGAGCACGCCCAGCACAAGGACGTCTACGAGCACACCCTCACGGTCGTCCGCAACGCGGTGTCGTACGAGACGGACGGCTGCGACTTCATCCTGCGGATGGCCGCGCTCATGCACGACGTCGGCAAGCCGGCCACCAAGGCGGTCGGGTCGG
The DNA here is from genome assembly GCF_007830265.1 of Micromonospora olivasterospora. NCBI lineage: Bacteria > Bacillati > Actinomycetota > Actinomycetes > Micromonosporales > Micromonosporaceae > Micromonospora > Micromonospora olivasterospora. Next base: position 2,617,330 of record NZ_VLKE01000001.1, on the reverse strand, counting down.
ACGGCCGGGTCAGCTTCCACCACCACGAGGTGGTCGGCGCCCGGCTGACCAAGGCCCGGATGAAGGCCCTGCGCTATCCGAAGGACGTCACCTCCCAGGTGGTCAAGCTGGTCGGCCTGCACCTGCGGTTCTACGGGTACGGCCGGGGCGAGTGGACCGACTCGGCGGTGCGTCGGTACGTCACCGACGCCGGTGACCTGCTGCCCCGGCTGCACAAGCTGACCCGCTCGGACTGCACCACCCGCAACCGTCGCAAGGCCGCCCAGCTCGCCGCCGACTACGACGCGCTGGAGGAGCGGATTGCCCGGATCGCGGCGGAGGAGGACCTGGCCCGGGTCCGCCCCGACCTGGACGGCAACGCGATCATGGAGCTGCTCGGCGTGCCGCCGGGGCCGGTCGTGGGGCAAGCCTGGAAGCACCTGAAGGAGCTGCGCCTGGAGCGCGGCCCGCTGGACCGCGACGAGGCCGAGGCGGAGCTGCTCCGCTGGGCCCGCGAGCAGGGCCTGACCGACTGAGACGGGCCCCGAGAGCATTGCGAAGGGCCCCTGCTCAAGCTCTCTGAACAGGGGCCCTCTTCTCACGTCAGGCGTCGACGGCGGGCGGGGCGGCGCCGTTGCGCTGGGCGGCGCCGAGCTTGGCGAGCAGGCCGGCCAGGTCGATGCCCGTCAGGTCGGTGCCGAGCTGGAGGCCCTGCGCCACGTTGCTAGCCACCGACTTCGTCAGCGACGACGCGCCGTCGGTGGAGATCACCGTCATCTTGTCGATCGCGCCGATCGGGGCGCTGGCCGCCTCGACCACCTGCGGCAGCACCCGGACCAGCAGGTCCAGCACCGCGGCCTCCCCGTACGCGGCGAAGGCGTCGGCCTTGCGCGCCATCGCCTCGGCCTCCGCCTGGCCCTTCGCCAGGATGGCCGCGGCCTCGGCCTGGCCCTCCCGCTCGACCGCCTCGGCGATGGCGGTACGCCGGCGCTGCTCGGCCTCGCCCTCCTTGGCGCCCTCGATCGCGTTCGCCTCGGCCAGCGCGGCCCGCCGGGCCCGCTCGCCCTCACCGGTGAGCCGGGCCTGTTCGGCGGCGGCCTGGGCGGCGGCGATCGTGGCCTGCCGCTGGGCGTCGGCGTTGAGCACCGCCGCGTTGCGGGCCGCCTCGGCCTCCTGCTCGACCTTGTACCGGGCCGCGTCGGCGGGCTTGCGCACCTCCGTGTCGAGCTGGCGCTGCTTCAGCTCGGCGTTGCGCTCGGCCACCTTCTGCTGCTCGGAGAGGATCGCCTGGTCCCGCTCGGCCTGGGCGAGCGGCCCGGCCGCCGCCGACTTCGCCTTGGCGGCGTCGATCTCGGCCTGGATGGCGGCCTGCTTCAGCGCCAGGTTCCGGTTCGCCTCGGCGATGGCCCCCTCGGCCAGCAGCCGCTCCTGCTCGGCCTGTTGCCGGGCCCGGGCCTCGGCGATCGAGGCGTCCTTGAGGACCCGCGCCGCCTCCGGCCGCCCCAGGTCCTGCAGGTACGACCCCTCGGCCAGGATGTCCTGGAGCTGGAACGTGTCGAGCACCAGCCCCTGGTTGGTCATCGAGTGCTCGGCCTCCTCGGCCACCGCGCTGGCGAACGCCGCCCGGTCGCGGATGATCTCCTCGACGGTGAGCCGGCCGACGATCGAGCGCAGCGCGCCGGCCAGCACCTCCCGGGTGAAGTTGTCGATCTCGGACTGCTGGTGCAGGAAGCGCTGGGCGGCGGCGCGGATGGCGTCCTCGGTGCCGCCGACCTTGACGATGGCCACGCCGTGCAGTTCGGTGCGGATGCCCTGCTTGCTCACGGCGCCCTTGATCCCGACGTCGATCCGGCGGCTGGACAGGTCCAGCGACTGGAGCTTCTGCACCACCGGCAGGACGAAGACCGACGCGCCGAGGACGACCTTCTGGCCGGACATGTCGGTCGAGCGACCGCCGTCCGCCGTCTGGGTGGTCCGGCCCTTGCGCCCGGTGACGATGAACGCCTCGTTGGGCCCGGCGACCTTGATCCGGGAGAGCACGAACAGGACGAGGACGACGGCGAGGAGGATCGCGCCGCCGATGGCGATGACGAGAGGCATGGATTTTCCGTCTCTGCGGGGGGTTCTCAGTATGTTTCGACGTGCACGCTGGTCTCGCTCAGGGCCTCCACCACGAAGACCCGGGCGCCTACGGCGATCGGTTCGTCGGCGCGGGCGTTGAGCTTCACCGGCTGTCCGGCGACGCGGACGCGTACCTCGCCGTAGCCGCCGACGGGCACCGGCGTCACGACCAGGCCGAGCGCGCCGACGAGGTCGCTGCGGGTCGGGGTGGGGTCGGTGCGCATGTTCCGCGCCGACCGGCTGAGCCGGGCCGCCAGCCACGCCGTGGGCACCGCCGCGAGCGCGCCGCCGGCCACCGCCGCCGCGATCATCCCGGGGGTACGACCGCCGAGCAACTCGTTGACGATCGCCGCCCCGAAGCCGAACGCGCCCGCGAACCCGGCCACCGCCTCGACCGACACGGGCCCGTCGACGTCGGCGTGGCCGAACTGGAGCAGCTCGGTGCCGAGCAGGGCCAGCGCCAGTACGCCGACGCCCGCGCCGCCGATGATGAGGAAGGTGAGGGTGCCCGTGGCCACGACCCGACGGTAACGACGCCGCGCAACGCCTCCGCCGGCGCTCCCGGGGACACCGCCGGTGGCGGACGTGTGTTCCTGGTCCCCGTGTCCGTCGTCGCGGAGTCCGACGAGGCCGTCCCGGTGACCCCGCTCGACGCGGCCGGCAGGCCCCTCGCCGGGGAGACCCTGGTGCCGATCGCCGGGCGGGACCCGGAGGGATAATCGACGGGTGCGCTGGACCGTGCTCGACTCCCCGATCGGCGAGTTCTCCGTGGCGACCGACGACGACGGAGTGTGCGGCGCGCACTTCGGGCGGGTGGAGACGGCGGCCGACACCCCGGTCGACGAGCTGTCCGGGCGGGCGCTGGCGGAGCTGCGGGCGTACTTCGCCGGTGAGCTGACCCGGTTCACGGTGCCGGTGGTGGCGCGCCGGGGCTCGGAGTTCGAGCGCGCGGTCTGGCGGGAGATGACCCGCATCCCGTACGGCGAGACGCTGACCTACGGCGAGGTGGCGAAGGCGGTCGGGGACCCGGGTGCGGCCCGGGCGGTCGGCGTGGCCTGCAACCGCAACCCGATTCCGGTGCTGGTGCCCTGCCACCGGATCGTCGGGGCCGGCGGCAAGCTGGTCGGCTTCGGCGGCGGACTGCCGCGCAAGGTGACGCTGCTGGAGTTGGAAGCGGGCGTGGCGCTGCGCCGCGCCTGGTCCTGACGGTCGATTCGCGCGGCTGACATGCCGTGGGCCGGGTCCAGACGGACCCGGCCCACGGCGGTGCTGCGGTCAGCGGGTCAGCGCTCGACCTCACCGGCGATGAACGCCTCGACGGCGGCGTGCGCCTCGTGGTCGGCGTACTGCACGGGCGGGGACTTCATGAAGTACGACGAGGCCGACAGGATCGGGCCGCCGATCTTCCGGTCCAGGGCGATCTTCGCGGCCCGGACCGCGTCGATGATGACGCCGGCCGAGTTCGGCGAGTCCCACACCTCGAGCTTCAGCTCCGCGTTCAGCGGGGCGTCACCGAAGGAACGGCCCTCCAGGCGGATGTACGCCCACTTGCGGTCGTCCAGCCACGGCACGTGGTCCGACGGGCCGATGTGCACGTCGCTCTTGCTCATCTCGTGCGGGATCTGGGAGGTGACCGACTGGGTCTTCGAGATCTTCTTCGAGACCAGCCGGTTGCGCTCCAGCATGTTCATGAAGTCCATGTTGCCGCCGAAGTTGAGCTGGTACGTGCGCAGCAGCTCGACGCCGCGGTCCTCGAACAGCTTCGCCAGCGCGCGGTGCACGATGGTGGCGCCGACCTGGCTCTTGATGTCGTCGCCGACGATCGGCAGGCCCGCGTCCTCGAACTTCTTCGCCCAGACCGGGTCGGAGGCGATGAAAACGGGCAGGGCGTTGACGAACGCGCAGCCGGCGTCGATCGCGGCCTGGGCGTAGAACTTGTCGGCCTCCTCCGAGCCCACGGGAAGGTAGGAGACGACCACGTCGACCTGGGCGTCGCGCAGCGCCTGGGCCACGTCGACCGGCGCGACGTCCGACTCCTCGATGATCTCGCGGTAGTACTGGCCCAGGCCGTCGAACGTCGGGCCGCGCTGCACGCTCACGCCGGTCGGCGGCACGTCGCACAGCTTGATCGTGTTGTTCTCGCTGGCGACGATCGCCTCCGCGAGGTCCATGCCCACCTTCTTGGCGTCCACGTCGAACGCCGCGACGAACTCCACGTCCGAGACGTGGTAGTCGCCGAAGGTGACGTGCATGAGACCCGGGACGCGGTCGGTCGGGTCGGCGTTCCGGTAGTACTCCACGCCCTGGACGAGCGACGAGGCGCAGTTACCCACACCGACGATGGCGACGCGGACGGAGCCCATAGCGTCTGCCTCCTTCTTCTTTCATCACGGCCGCTCTTTCCTGGACTCTCCAGGCGGAGGCGGGCTTTCGTTTTCTCGGCCGCCGGCCGTCCCGGCTTGGGGGGCCGTCGGGGCCCGGCCGGAGCGCTCGTTGGCGATGAGCTCCTCCAGCCAGCGGACCTCACGCTCACAGGCATCGAGGCCGTGGCGTTGCAGTTCCAGGGTGTACGCGTCGAGGCGTTCGGCCGCGCGGGCCAGCACGTCGCGAAGCCCCTCGCGGCGTTCCTCGATCTTGCGGCGGCGACCCTCCAGTATCCGGAGGCGGGTCGCCTGGTCCGTGCGGGCGAAGAACGCGAAGTGCACGCCGAACCCGGTGTCGTCGTACGTCTCGGGACCGGCCTGCGCGATCAGTTGGGCGAAGCGTTCCTTGCCCTCTGCGGTGATTTTGTAGACCACCCGACCTCGTCGGCTGGTCAGCGCGGGAACCTCCTCGGCGGTCGCGGGTGTCTCGGCGGCTTCGGTTATCCATCCCGCCGCCTGCAGCCGGCGCAGGGTCGGGTAGAGCGAGCCGTAGCTGATCGCCGCCCGGATCGCGCCCAACTTGGCCGCCAACTCCTTGCGGAGCTCGTAGCCGTGCATCGGGGACTCCTGCAGGAGACCGAGGATGGCGAGCTCGAGCACGGGCCACCCCCTCTTACCCCCGACGCGGAGAGGTAACCTCCGCGATGTATCGGTCCGATACATCGCACGTTAGCGGTTCACCCATGATCAAGGCAAACCCCTGTTTTCGGATCCCGGGGGTTACGGAATGTGACGGCGGTCGCCTCGTCGGGCCGGACCGCGTACCCTCTTCGGCATGCGTACGCAGCGCCAGGTCGTCGACTACTCGCTCCGGAAGCGAGCGGTGCTGCGCGAGCTCCTCACCAGTCGGGTGAGCACGCACGACGTGTGCGACGCGTCGCCGTACCTGAAGAACGCCGCCCGGTTCCACGGTGAGCCGACCGAGGAGCGCTGCCCGATCTGCCGCAGCGAGAACCTCGTCCATGTCCACTACATTTACGGCGACGAACTCAAGCAGTCCGCCGGTCAGGCGCGTAACCTGGCCGAGCTGTCCGTCCTGGCGATGACGCTGCGTGAGTTTCAGGTCTTCGTGGTGGAGGTGTGCCTCGGCTGTGAGTGGAACCATCTCGTCGAGCAGTTCCTGCTCGGCCGGGACGGGTTGGCCGGCGGCGCGGAGGGCGGAGTGGAGCAGGACGCGGCCGGAAGCCCGGCTGCCTCGGCCACGGGCGCGGGTTCGGCCGCTCGGCGGAGGCGAGAGGCGCAACGGTGAACGCAGCTGACTCGGTTGGCCCGGGGTGGAGGAGGCGGGACGACCGGCGGCTCTTTGACGTGAATAGTCCAAATGGTCCGGAGACTGCGCGGCCGACCCGGCGGGCCTGGGCGGCTACATCGCGTGTTTCAGCTCACGGCAACCCGGTGGCGACGCAGCCGCGTCCCACCGCGACCGGCAGGGTGTGAGGAATGAACTCGTACGGCGATCCCAGCTCTTCGCGTGGGCGGGCCCAGATCCCGGGTGCCAACGGCGACCCGGGCGCGGGAGCGGCCGACGCCTACCACCGGGGCGGTGACGCCCGCGGCGGCTGGTCAGCAGAGGGTGCGGCACCACCGGGCCGTGCCTCCGTCGCGCCCCGGGGTGCCGCCGCCGGCGGCCGAGCCTCGGTGGGCGGCTCCGCGTCCGTCCCGCCGCGCGGCGCCTCCGGCTCGGCGTCGGTGGGTTCCGCTTCCGTGGGTTCCGCCTCGGTCGGGCGCGCGGGCCCCGGCCGGGCGTCCGTGCCCGTGTCCCCGGCACCGGGCGGGCCCGCGGCCGGTCGTGCCGGCGCGGGCCGGGCGTCCGTGCCCGTGTCGCCCGCGCCGGGCAGCGGGCCGGCCGGGCGTGCCTCGGTCGGCGCCGGCCGGGCGAGCGTGGGCGCCGCGGTCGTGGGCGGGCCTGCCGGCCGGGCCTCCGTGGGCCGGGCCGGGATGGCGTCGGTCCCCGGCGGCGGTGCAGGCGGGCCGGGCGGACCCGGCGGACCGACCGGGCCGGGCCGCGGCGGCCGCCGCGGCGCGGGCGACCCGGACGCCGTCGCGCGGGCGAAGAAACGCCGGCGGGTCAACCTGATGATCGCGAGCCTCGCGGTGTTCATCATGCTCGCCGGCATCGGCGTCGTCGGCTTCACCTACTACTCCACGACGGTCGTCCTGCCCGAGCAGGTGCCGATGCCGCTGTCCACCACCGTGTACGCCAAGGACAACAAGACCGTCCTGGCCAAGCTCGGCACCCAGAACCGCCAGCTCGTCAAGATCGACGACATCCCGCAGTGGGTGCAGGACGCGGTGGCCGCCGCCGAGGACCGGAACTTCTACCGGCACTCCGGCGTCGACTACAAGGGCATCGCCCGGGCCGCCTGGAACAACTTCACCGGCGGCGACAAGCAGGGCGCGTCGACCATCACCCAGCAGTACGCCCGCAACGCCTACGACAACCTGAAGGACGACACGTACGCCCGGAAGGTGAAGGAGGCGATCCTCGCCTCCAAGCTGAACGACAAGTACTCCAAGCCCGAGATCATGGAGCACTACCTCAACGTGATCTACTTCGGGCGCGGCGCGTACGGCATCGAGGCGGCGGCGCAGACCTACTTCGGGGTACCGACCAAGAAGCTCACCGTCGCCCAGGCGGCCGTGCTCGCCGCGCTGATCAAGCAGCCGGTCGCGAGCGAGACCCACAAGGGGTACGACCCGGCGGTCAACCCGACCGACGCCAAGGCGCGGTGGACGTACGTGCTCGACGGCATGGTCGCCGAGGGCTGGCTCAACGCGCCGAACCGGCCGCAGCGGCCCACCGACGACCAGTACCCGAAGACGCTGAGCCCGAAGGACGCCGGCTCGGCCGCCTTCGGCGTGAAGACCCCGCGTGGCAATGTCATCAACTACGTCCGCGAGGAGATGGAGCAGATGGGCATCTGCACCAACTCCGGGGCGGCCGGAAAGATCAGCTGCGTCGACGCGCTGCGCGACGGCGGCTACCGGATCCAGACCACGATCGACCCGAAGCTCCAGACCGCCGCGGAGAACACCGCGATGCGGGCCAAGAAGAACTCGGAGCTCGCCGACCAGCCGAAGAACCTGATGGCGGCGGTGGTCTCGATCGACCCGAAGAACGGCCGGGTCCTGGCCTACTACGGCGGCGACAGCGGCGCGGACTTCGACTACGCCGGCAAGAACACCGACGCCAGCGGCAACATCACCGGCGGCCACCCCCCCGGTTCGTCGTTCAAGGTCTACACGCTGGCCGCCGCCATCAACGCCGGCATCTCCGTGAAGTCGCACTGGGACGCCACGCCGTTCAAGCCGAAGGGCTTCAAGAACCCGGTGCAGAACGCCGGTCGGGACGTGAGCAAGACCTGCGGCAAGTGGTGCACGTTGGAGTCTTCGACCATCCAGTCGTACAACGTGCCGTTCTTCCACGTCAGCGAGAAGATCGGGCCGGACAAGGTGGTGGACATGGCCCGGCAGGCGGGCATCACCACCATGTGGACCACCTCCGACAACCCGCCGAAGGCGGTCGACCTGACCAAGAAGAAGGGCGCGGACGTCGCGCCCGCGCCCTTCTACCACGTGATCGGCTACGGCCAGTACCCGGTGACCGTGCTCGACCACGCCAACGGCCTCGCCACGCTCGCCAACGACGGCAAGTACAACAAGGCCCACTTCGTGCTCAAGGTCGAGCAGCAGGACCAGGACACCGGCAAGTGGAAGGTCATCGACGGCGAGAAGCTCAGCCCGCAGCAGCGCATCCGGAAGGACGTCGCGAACGAGGTCACCGGCGTCCTCAAGCAGATCGCCGCGCCGAACGGCCGGTCGCTGGAGAACGGCCGGGAGGTGGCGGCCAAGACGGGCACCTGGGAGAAGTACGACAGCAGGCACAACGCCCACGCCTGGATGGTCGGCTACACCCCGCAGCTCGCCACCGCCGTCTGGGTGGGCAGCCGGGACCCGAAGAAGCCGGAGATCATCGACAAGAACGGCAACGACATCGGCGGCTCCAAGCTGCCGGGCGCCATCTGGCAGCGGTACATGAACGCGGCGCTGGACGGCAAGGACAAGGAGAGCCTGCCGTCGGTCACGGGCGTGGGTGACCAGGACGCCGGCAACGGCACCCAGCCGCCCCCGCCGCCGCCGACGCCGGGACGGAACTGCGGGCCGCTGGACATCTTCGGGTGCCCGCAGAACCCGAACAACCCCGGCGGCAACCAGGGCGGCAACCAGGGCGGCCCGGGCGGCGGAACCGGTGGCCCCGACAACCCGCCCGGTCCCCGGGACGGCGGGCAGGGCGGCGGGCTGCTGCCCACCACAGCGCCCCGCGCCCGGGACTAGCGACGCCCAGCCTCATCCCGAACGGCGGTCGGACCCTGCGTCCGGCCGCCGTTCGCGGTTACTGATGGGGCGGCGTCTGCTCGTCCAGCCGGCCGACGTACGGCAGGATGCATTTCCATGAGCAGCCAGTCGACGGCCGGCATCGACGACGCCGGGGGCAACGACCACCCGTCACGTTCCGACGGATTCGTCCGCGGCGCGTCCGAGGCGATCGGTGGCCCCGTCGGCGACCACGCGGTGGCCCTCGACCGCCCCGCCGGCCGGGACCGACGGTTCTGGACGGCCGCCCGGATCGTCCTGGCCCTGGCGTGCCTGACCCTCGCGCTGCACTGGGTGCAGAAGTCGCCCTGCCAGGACGGCGCCTGGCAGAACAACGCGCAGTACACCCGGATGTGCTACACCGACGTGCTGGCGCTCTACTACGCGGAGGGGCTCAACGAGGGCAAGGTCCCGTACCGGGACCACCCGGTGGAATATCCGGTGCTCACCGGCTACTTCATGGGTGCGCTCGGCCTGCCGGTGCACGCCCTCGGCAGCCGGGATCCCCAGATCAACCAGGGCCAGTGGTTCTACAATCTGAACGCGCTCACCCTCAGCGCGCTCGCCGTCGCCACCGCCGCGGTGATCCTCGCCCTGCGCCGGCGACGGCCCTGGGACGCCGCCCTCTTCGCGCTGGCGCCCGCGCTGTTCCTGACCGCCACGGTCAACTGGGACTTCCTCGCCATCGGGCTGGCCGCCTTCGGGCTCGCGGCCTGGGCGAGACGCCGGCCGGCGGTGGCCGGGGTGCTGCTCGGGTTGGCCGGCGCCGCGAAGATGTGGCCGCTGTTCCTGCTCGGGCCGATCCTGGTGCTCGCGCTGCGGGCCAACAAGCTCCGTGCCGCGCTGACCGCGCTGGGCACCGCCGCGGTCGCCCTGGTGGCGGTGAACCTGCCGGTGGCGGTTTCCTACCGCGACAACTGGGACCGCTTCTTCGAGCTGAACACCACCCGACCGATCGACTGGGGCACCCTCTGGTACATCGGGCGGTACCTGGACGGCAGGGTGAACACCGGCGCGCCCGGTGATCAGGGGCCGTTCCAGTGGCTGAACGCCAACACTCCCGCCCTGAACCACCTCTCGTACGCCCTCTTCGTCCTGGCGTGCCTCGGCGTGGCCGCGCTGGTCCTGGTGGCGCCCCGCCGGCCCCGACTGGCCCAGCTCTGTTTCCTGGTGGTCGCCGCGTTCCTGATCTTCAGCAAGGTCTGGTCGCAGCAGTTCGTGCTCTGGCTGCTGCCGCTGGCGGTGCTCGCCCGACCCCGGTGGGGTGCCTTCCTCGCCTGGCAGTTGGCCGAGGTCTGCTACTTCGCCGCCTTCTACGGCGAGTTGCTCGGCGCGTCCACCGGGCGGCCGGTCTTTCCCGAGGGGGTCTTCGTCCTCGCGTCGTCGTTGCGGCTCGGCACGGTGGTGCTGCTCTGCGTGCTGGTGATCAGGGACATCCTGCGGCCCGAGCGGGACGTCGTGCGGCACACGTACGCCGACGACCCGGACGGCGGGGTGCTGGACGGTGCCTTGGACGCGCCCTGGTACCTCCGCCTCCGGGAACTGGCGGCCGGCGCAGTGGCCAGGCCGGCCCCCCGAGCGTCCGAGCCCGTCCGGCGAGGGGCGGTGCCGGCGGCCTGACGGCGGGGACCGGCGACCGGCACGCCGGGACCGTCGGCCCCCCGGACGTCCTCACCGCGGGATGTGGAAGACCACCGCGTTCTCGATCTGTTCGCGGGTGATTCCGAGCGTGTCGACCGGGGCGTCGATCGTCGTCTCCCACGGCGTGCCGGCGATCTGGTTCCGCAGCAGCACCACGTTGCGTACGCCGAGATCGCGCAGGTAGGTGACGCTGGCCTGGCTCGGGAAGGTCTCGGTGACCTGACGGATCTCGGCCTGCCGGACGGGGGTGAAGCCGCTGCCGCCGTTGACGACGTCCTGGAACCGGCTGGTCGACCAGAGCATCACCGGCTGGTCGAGGTTCTGGCTGCTCGGCAGCACCAGCGTCGGGCCGTCCACCAGTCGCATCGCGGCGGGCTGGGCCGGCACCACCGGGTGCGGCGTCGTGTTCAGCCCCTCGGCGATCACGAGCAGCAGCGGCAGCACGGTGGCCAGCCGCAGCCACGGGCCGGGCCACGGCGGCACCCGCTCGGCGGCGAGTTCGCGTACCCGGACGGCGAAGGCGCTGACCGCGCCGGCGGCGAGCAGGCCGAGCAGGAGCGTCGTCCATAGCATCATCCGGCCGGGGGTGCGCAGCCCGTTCCACCCCGGCAGGTACTCGAACAGCAGGCCGTACGTGAAGGTGCCGCCGAAGAACCGGGTGCCCATCGCGAGTACGGCGGTCACCAGCACCCCGGCCAGCAGCAGCAGGCGGTGCCGCACCCGCCAGACGGAGAAGAACAGCCCGCCCGCGGCGAGCGCGTACAGCACGAAGCCGGGCAGCAGGGTCATCTCCGGGTGCCAGGGCAGCGCCGCCCGGGCGCCCTCGTGCAGGCTGCCCCAGACCCGCGACTCGGCGGGAGCGGTGAAGAAGCCCGAGAACGGCGGGGAGTAGACGCCGATGTCGTCGAGGGTCCGTGCCGCGTTCGGGTGCAGCTCGGCGACCTTGAAGTAGGGAACGGCCAGCAGCCCGCCCACCCCGGCGAAGAGCGCCGCGCCGAGCACGTCGGCGATGACGAGCCGGGCCCCGAACGGCCGCCGGACCGGCCGGCGCCGGACGAACCAGACCACCGTGGCGACCAGCGTCGCCCCCGCCAGGACGTACGCGAACGGCAACCCGACGCCGAAGCCCAGGCTGAGCTGCCACGCCGCCACGAGCCACCCGGCGTACGCCCAGCCGGCGCGCCGCCGCTCCGGGCGGTAGCCGTGCCGCAGCGACCAGCCGTGGCCCCTGGCCAGCATCGCCAGTGCCAGCGGAATGCCGCCGTTGGAGACCACGTGCAGGTGCCCGGCCTGGGCGAGCAGCCACGGGGCGTACGCGTAGCTGGCCCCGGCCACCGCCGCGCCAGCCCGGCCGGCGCCGAGCTGCCGCGCCAGCGCGTACGCGCCGAGCGTCGCCAGCGCGTGGGCCAGCACGAACATGATGTTGTAGCGCAGCACCGCGGCCTCGGGGCCGGCCCCGATCATGCCGGCCGGCGCGTAGCCCAGCAGCGTGTCCGAGAAGGCAAAGCTCCACGGCTCGGGGAAGAAGGTGTTGGAGTGCCACAGCTGCGCCGGATCGGTCAGCAGGATGTGCCCCGACCAGGCCATCTGCCAGGCCTGGAGGCTCGGGTCCCAGTAGTCCTGCGGCAGCGTGTAGAGCGGGTAGCGCAGCGTCGGCCAGGTGAGCGCGACGGCCAGCGCCAGCGCGGCGAGCACGGCCAGCGTCCACTCGTGGACGAGGAACCGGCCCACCGCGCGCAGCACCCGACGCACCCGCCCGGGCACGGGCTCGGGCGTCGGGGCGAACGCCTGCCACGGATCCGCCTTGTCCGCGTCGGTGTCCTTCGCGCCATCGCCGCTCTTTCGGGCGTCGGCGGTCTTGCCGCTACCGGTCTTTCCGTCACCGCCGGTCTTCCCGGCGTCGGCGTCCTCTCCACCGGGGCCGGTCTTCTCGGGGCCGCTCTGCTCGCCGTCGGTGGCCTTCGCGGCGTCGGCGGCCTCCTCGACCCCGGGCCTCGGCGCGGCGGCGTCCGTGCGGGCCGCCGCCGTCTCGGCGGTCCTCCCGCCGGGCGTCCTCCCCCCGTCGGCGCCCTCGGCGGCTCCGGGGGGCCCCGGCTCCTCACCCGCCGGGGCGGCCGGCTGTTGCTGGACCGTCTCCTTGCCGGTCGTGCCGGACTGGTCGGTCGTCATGCGGCCGAACTCCCCACCCCGAGCCGCTCGCGCAGGAAGGCGATGTCGCCGCCCTGACCGTCCGCCCCGCCCGGGGTCTCCACGATCACCGGCGCGCCCGCCGCCCGGATCACGGCCACCACCAGATCCGGGTCGATCGTGCCGCCCGCGAGGTTGTCGTGCCGGTCCCGGCCCGAGCCGAACCCGTCCTTGGAGTTGTTGGCGTGCACCAGGTCGATCCGCCCGGTGATCGCCTTGACCCGGTCGACCAGGTCGAGCAGCTCCTCGCCGCCCGCGTGGGCGTGGCAGGTGTCCAGGCAGAAGCCCACCTCGTACTCGCCGACGGCGTCCCAGAGCCGGGCCAGCGCGTCGAGGCGTCGGGCGCAGGCGTTGTCGCCGCCGGCGGTGTTCTCGATCAGCACCGGCAGGGCGAAGCCGCCGGAGTCCGCCGCGTACGCGAACGTCTTGCGCCAGTTGTCGAACCCGATCGCCAGGTCGTCGCCCGCGTTGACGTGGCCGCCGTGCACGATCAGGCCCTTCGCGCCGATCTCGGCGGCTGCGGTGGCGTGGCCGAGGAGCAGCTTGCGGCTCGGGATCCGGATCCGGTTGTTGAGTGTCGCCACGTTGATGACGTACGGCGCGTGGACGTAGAGGTCGACCTCGGCCGAGCGCAGCCGCTCGGCGTCCTTCCGCGGTGTCGGGGCCTTCCAGCCCTGCGGGTCGGAGAGGAAGAACTGCACGGCCTCGGCCGCCCGGGCGGCCGCCTCCGACAGCGGGTCGGCGGGATCGACGTGGGCTCCGATACGCATGCAGGCGAGCCTACGTCCCGGGGCCGACGCCCGGTGTGCCGGTGGGGCCGGGTGAGGGTGTCCCCATCCGGCGACGAGCCGGTGCGGCCGGCGGGCGTCACCGCGGGCCGGGCGCGGTCGTTGACCGGGTGGGATCGACGGCCAGCTCTCGGCGCGCGGACCACGACGCGCGTCGGGCCCAGGCCGGCGGAGCGGCGGGACGCCCGGCGCGCGGCCCGGCGCGGCGGGGGCCCTTCCGGCGCTCGACCACCCAGGGATATCGCCACAGAATGTCGGGGGAAAGTTCCGTTTTCGCCCACATGTGACGAGAGCCGTAGTACCGTCAGATAACAACGCAACAAAGCTCCGCGGGGCGTCTCCGGTCCAACCTCATCGGTGTGGTCGTTCCTCCCCAGGTCCCACCCAAGGAATGCGGACGGGACGCCCCGCGGCCTCGTGGCCGGGGCCCGGGTCCGACGCGCGCCGTCGGTCCGGGCCCCCGGCGTCGCTTGCGCGGGGGCCCCGCGAACCTGCCGGGGCATGATCGTCAGGGCCGGGTATCCTGGTCCGGTTGTCCGCGTCCGGCCGGGTTCCCCCGTCCCCGGAGCGGGCCACGACGCACGACCTCCTGCCACGGAAGGACCGTGGCCGCTAGCCCACAGGAGGTGAGCACGTCTTGCGTCATTACGAGATCATGGTGATCCTCGACCCCAGCCTCGAGGAGCGCACCGTCGCCCCGTCGCTCGACACGTACCTGAACGTGATCCGGACCGCGGGTGGCTCGGTGGAGAAGACCGACGTGTGGGGCCGCCGGCGCCTCGCGTACGAAATCAACAAGAAGGCCGAGGGCATCTACGCCGTTATCGACCTGCAGGCGACGCCCGCGGCGGTAGCCGAGCTGGACCGTCAGCTGCGGCTCAACGAGTCCGTGCTGCGCACCAAGGTCATCCGGCCGGAGATGCGCTAAGCATCCACACCCGGTTCACCCGGACCAGCCTCATCGACGCTGTCAGAGGGCTCTGAGAGCCTGTACGGCGAACGATGAGTGCGCGAGGAGATGGTCATGGCAGGAGACACCACCATCACGGTCATCGGCAATCTGACCGATGACCCCGAGTTGCGGTTCACCCCCTCCGGGGCCGCGGTCGCCAAGTTCCGGGTCGCCTCGACGCCCCGGTTCATGGACAAGGCGTCCGGCGAGTGGAAGGACGGCGAGCCGTTGTTCCTCTCGTGCACCGTCTGGCGGCAGGCCGCCGAGCACGTCGCCGAGTCGCTGCAGCGCGGCGCCCGCGTGATCGTGTCGGGCCGGCTGCGTCAGCGGTCGTACGAGACCCGCGAGGGTGAGAAGCGCACCGTCATCGAGCTCGAGGTCGACGAGATCGGCCCATCGCTGCGCTACGCCACGGCGAAGGTGCAGAAGATGTCCCGCTCCGGCGGCGGTGGCGGTGGCTTCGGCGGCGGTGGTGGCCAGGGCGGCGGAGGCAACTTCGACGACCCCTGGGCCTCGGCCGCTCCGGCACCCTCGCGCGGTGGTTCGGGTGGCGGAAACTTCGACGAGGAGCCCCCGTTCTAATGGCGCCGAGCGCCCGCGATCGCAAACCAGGAGCAAGAGCAATGGCCAAGGCTGCGGCACTTCGCAAGCCGAAGAAGAAGGTGAACCCGCTCGACAAGGACGGGATCACCTACATCGATTACAAGGACACCGCGCTGCTGCGCAAGTTCATCTCCGACCGCGGCAAGATCCGCGCTCGGCGGGTGACCGGCGTGACCTCGCAGCAGCAGCGGCAGATCGCCCGTGCGGTCAAGAACGCCCGCGAGATGGCGCTCCTGCCGTACACGGCCACGGCCCGCTGAGAGGAGGCACCGACATGAAGATCATCCTGACTCAGGAGGTGTCCGGCCTCGGTGCCCCGGGCGACATCGTCGAGGTCAAGGACGGCTACGGCCGTAACTACCTGCTGCCGCAGGGCTTCGCGATCGCCTGGACCAAGGGCGCGGAGAAGCAGGTCACGGTCATCAAGCGGGCCCGCGCGGCCCGCGAGATCCGCGACCTCGGGCACGCCAACGAGGTCAAGGCCCAGCTCGAGGGCCTCAAGGTCAGCCTGAAGGCCCGCGCTGGCGACGGCGGCCGGCTCTTCGGCTCGGTCACCCCGACCGAGATCGTCGACGCCGTCAAGGCGGCCGGGGGCCCGACCCTGGACCGTCGTCGGCTGGCGCTGTCCGGCCAGATCAAGTCGCTCGGCGCGCACCCGGTCAGCGTCAAGCTGCACCCCGAGGTGACCGCCAAGTTCGACCTGAACGTCGTCAAGGGCTGACACCCGCAGCACCACAGACAGGGCCCGCACCGGTTTGCCGGTGCGGGCCCTGTCTGTTTGCCCAGCGGATGCGGCCGGACAAATGCGAGCCCTGTCGCCCGACGTCCCGCGCCCACCGCGGAAGATGCCTCTGAACCGGCTCTCGTTGCCCGGGCGCCGCGGCCCGCGGCGGCTCGACGTGCGGTGGCCACGCGACGCCCGCGCCGTACGCGTCGACCGGGCCTGGTCGCCGGAGTCCCCCTACGGAGCTGCCGACCGGCGCTCGCGCGGGCCGACCTCCCCGAGCCCAGACCCCGGTGTTCACGGCCGGAGCGTGACCCTTCCCGACCAGAACAGGGCGACGCGCCGTCGAGGTGTGGCCGTTTGCGGGAGATGGACGGGACGAAGAGTTGAGCGAGTTCGCCGGAAATCTGCCATCCACAGGCTGTGGATTGCGTTTCTGCAGCTCACTGCGTTGCGGGCGGGAATTCCCCAACAGTTGTCCACAGCATGTGCACACCCTGCGCACATGCTTGTCCACCGGCGTCCACAGGTTGTCCCGAGGCTCGTCCACCGCTGCGGTTGAGTCCCTGACGTCGGGTTCCGTATGGTTGCCTCTCGACCGCCGGTGCGATGACCCCCCGATCGACCCGACCGGTCCGATCGGAAGCAGTCGCGCCCGGCGGACGACGACCTGCGGCGGCTGCCGGAGGCCGAGCGGTAACGCAAGCCGACGCAGTGGAGGGGGGGACCCGTGTCGGTCACCGACGACATGCGGACGGAACAGCGCGATGGCCAGTCGTCGGCCCCCGTCCAACGCGACGCCCAGTTCGAGCGGACCCCGCCCCAGGACGTGGCCGCCGAGCAGTGCGTCCTCGGCGGCATGCTGCTGTCCAAGGACGCCATCGCCGACGTCGTCGAGATCCTGAAGTCGAACGACTTCTACCGGCCGGCGCACGCCACCATCTTCGACGCGATCCTCGACATCTACGGCCGGGGCGAGCCCGCCGACCCGATCACCGTGGCCGCCGCCCTGGCCGACTCCGGCGACCTGGCCCGCATCGGCGGCGCCCCCTACCTGCACACGCTGATCGCGAGCGTGCCGACCGCCGCGAACGCCGCGTACTACGCGCGCATCGTGGGCGAGCGGGCGGTGCTCCGCCGCCTGGTCGAGGCCGGCACCAAGATCGTGCAGCTCGGATACGGCACCGGCAACGGCGGAAGCCGGGACGTCGACGACGTCGTCGACCTGGCGCAGCAGGCCGTGTACGAGGTCACCGAGCGCCGGGTCAGCGAGGACTTCGCCATCCTCGCGGACATGCTCCAGCCGACCCTCGACGAGATCGAGGCGGTCGGCGCGCAGGGCGGCGTGATGACCGGCGTGCCGACCGGCTTCACCGACCTGGATCGGCTGCTCAACGGCCTGCATCCCGGCCAACTCATCATCGTTGCAGGCAGGCCAGGTCTCGGGAAGGCGCTGGCCCTCGACACGCCCCTGCCGACGCCCACCGGCTGGACCACCATGGGCGAAGTCAAGGCGGGCGACCAACTTCTCGGCGCGGACGGGCAACCAACCACCATCACCAACGCTTTCGATGTCGTGCACGACCGCCCCTGCTACGAGGTCGAGTTCTCCGACGGTTCCGTCATCGTCGCCGACGCTGAGCATCTGTGGAAAACCACCACCCGCGCCTCACGCCGCCAGCGCGCCGAGACGCGACCGTCCCACCAATGGAGCGAGGACGCGCGGGTCGGCGGTGCCGCTGCACACCGCGCGGTCATGGCCGCCCCCGACCGGCTCCTCACCTACCGGGAAGCGGTCGAGATCGCGGGCGACCGATTCCGCAACGTCCTGCACAGCGCAGGCCGCCAGGTGGGCATGGCGGGGAAGGTTCGGCGGGAGTACGTCAGGCGCGGCCAGCCGTGGCAGCGAACCATCGACGCCTACTCGGCTCACGCGCCGTTCGGTGCTCTGCTCGACCGGGTGAACCGGCTGATGAACGCCGAGACGACCGCAAACCATGACGGGGCGGTGACCACCGAACACATTGCGGCGACGCTGCGGCACCCGACCGACGGGCGGCTCAACCATGCCGTCGAGAACACCCGGCCGCTGGTGCTGCCGGCCCAAGACCTGCCGGTAGAGCCGTATACGCTCGGCGCGTGGCTGGGGGACGGAACCACTGCTGGGTCGTCCTTCACCACAGCGGACCCCGAAATCCTGACGTTCATCGAATCGGACGGCTATGTCGTGGAGTCCTCCGTAACCCGGTACCGCTACAGCATCAGGCTTCCGAAGGCTCCGCCGCTGGCGAACCGCGAGTGCGTCGTCTGCGGTACCCGGTTCACCCCCGAGGGCCCCGGCGTTTGGGCCTGTGGCAGGTCGTGCGGCGGGAAATCGAGAGGTCTGGTGGACGCCTCAGCCCGCGCCCACTGTTCGTTCTGCGGCAGGCCGTTCAAGTACATGTCGGGCGCTTCTCGGAGTTGCCAGACCTGCCGTTCGGCACGCGGCTCCTTCACCGGCCTACTAAGGTCCGCAGGCGTCCTCGGGAACAAGCACATTCCACCGGCGTACCTGCGCTCATCCGAGGGCCAGCGGCGGGCGTTGCTGGCCGGCCTTCTCGACACTGACGGCACCGCCACCAACAGTGGCAGCGTCCAGTTCACGACCACGTCGGCCCGCCTAGCCGACGACGTGCATGAACTTGTTGTCAGCCTCGGTTACCGGTGCTCCATTTCCCGTAAGGCCGTCAAGGGGCGCCGCCCGGAGTCATCGGTGGCGTACAACCTCAACTTCAGCACTTCGGACGACGTGTTCTGGTTGACCCGTAAGCGTCAGGCTCACGCGCAGCGGCGACACACCGACACCGTTGCCCGCACCGGCCACCGGTACATCGTCGATGTGCGGCCGGTGCCGAGCGTCCCGGTCCGCTGCGTGACGGTGGACAACCCGGACCACCTCTACCTGGCCGGTCGTTCCATGATTCCGACGCACAACAGCACGGCGAGCATGGACTTCGCTCGGAACGCGGCCATCAGGGCAAACCAGGCGTCGGCGATCTTCTCGCTGGAGATGAGCAAGGTCGAGATCGTCATGCGACTGCTCTCGGCCGAGGCCCGGGTGCCGCTGCACGTGCTGCGCAGCGGGCAGCTCTCGGACGACGACTGGACCAAGCTTGCCCGCTGCATGGGCGAGATCAGCGAGGCGCCGCTCTTCGTCGACGACACGCCGAGTATGAACCTGATGGAGATCCGGGCCAAGGCGCGCCGGCTGAAGCAGAAGCACGACCTCAAGCTGATCGTGGTCGACTATCTCCAGCTCATGACGTCGCCGAAGCGCACCGAGAGCCGGCAGCAGGAAGTGGCGGACCTGTCCCGTGGCCTCAAGCTGCTGGCCAAGGAGGTCGAGTGCCCGGTCATCGCGGTAAGCCAGCTCAACCGTGGGCCGGAGCAGCGTACGGACAAGCGACCGCAACTGTCCGATCTGCGTGAGTCGGGGTGCCTAACCGCAGAGACCCGGGTTCTTCGCGCTGACAACAACGCCGAGGTGACTCTCGGCGAACTGCTTGCCAGCGAGGCCAGGGACGTCCCGGTCTGGGCACTCGACGAGGGCCTTCGCTACACGCCGCGCACCATGACTCACGTCTTCCCGAGCGGCAGCCGCGAGGTGTTCCGGTTGACCCTGGCATCGGGGAAGCAGATCGATGCCACAGCCAACCATCCTTTCCTGACCTTCGCGGGCTGGCTGCCGCTGGGAGAGTTGGCTGCCGGGGCACGTATCGCGGCGCCGAGGCATGTCCCTCCGCCACTGATGACCAGGCCCTGGGCCGAGGAAAAGGTGGTGCTGCTGGCCCATCTGCTGGGCGACGGCTCATTCGTCCGGCGTCAGCCCATCCGGTACGCCAGTTGTGACGAGGAGAATCTCCAGGCCGTCGCGGAAGCGGCTAAGCACTTCGGCGTCTCGGCTGTGCGGGATGAGTGTGCCGCTGCCCGCGTGACCACCCTCCGGCTGCCCGCGCCCTACCGGTCGGCCCGAGGGCGGCGAAACCCGGTCGCCGAGTGGCTGGACGGGCTTGGATTGTTCGGCCTCAGGTCGCACGAGAAGTTCGTGCCGCAGGGGGTCTTCGGGCTGCCCAAGGAGCAGATCACGATCTTCCTTCGTCATCTGTGGGCAACCGAGGGGTCGGTCTGTCCCAACAAGTCGGGCCGGGGCGGTCGGATCTACTTCTCTTCCGCTAGCCGACGAATGCTCGAAGACATCTCTCGTCTTCTGCTGCGGTACGGCATCACCGCCCGTTTGAAGGTTGTACCTGTCGGTCGTTATCGCACGCAATACACGCTGGACATCTCGGGGCGGGACGACCAGCTTCGGTTCCTGCGTGAGATAGGGGTTCATGGCGAGCGGTCGGGCAACTGCGCTGAGCTGCTGGCTGCGCTGGAGTCACAGAAGAGCAGCACCAACGTGGACACGGTCCCCAAGGAGGTGTGGTCCAAGGTTCGGGAGATCCTGCTTGACCAGGGTATGAGTCATCGGGAGGTCGCAGAGGCAATTGGCACCGAATTCGGTGGGAGCGCCCTCTGGAAGCAGGCACCGAGCAGGACCCGGCTTGCCAAGATCGCTGCGGCTCTGGACTCTGCCGACCTTGAACTCCAGGCCACGAACGACATTTTCTGGGATGAGGTCATCTCGATCGAGTCGATCGGCGAGCGTGATGTATATGACGCTACGGTGTTGGGCAAGCACAACTTCGTCGCCAACGGCATCGCGACTCACAATTCGATTGAGCAGGACGCCGACGTGGTGATCCTCCTGCACCGGGACGACTACTACGACAAGGAATCCCCGCGGGCGGGTGAAGCGGATTTTATTGTCGCCAAGCACCGAAATGGGCCCACGGACAGCATCACCGTGGCCGCGCAACTGCATCTGTCCCGCTTCGTCGACATGGCCATCGTCTGACTCGACGGGCTGTCAGCCGATCAACGGGAACCAGCCGGCGGCATCGCCGAGCGCGAGCCGGTCGGAATCCGTCAGGGGCACCCGGCCGGCGGCCTTCAGCAGGAACTCGCGGTCGTCCCAGTCGGCCGGGCGGACCGCGTCGTCGGGGAGCAGGCCCGCCAAGGCGGTCACCGCGACCCGGACCGGCAGCTCGGCGGGCGGCACGGCGTCCGGGAGATCCACCACCAGATCGAGGTGGTGCACGACCGCCTCGGTGGTGAGCGTGGCGAGCAGGTCCGGCACGCACAGCACGTGCCCCTGGGTGGTGACGAAGCCAGCCGGGTCGGCCGCGCCGGCCGCCCGGACGGCCGCGGGGGCCAAGGCCTCGTGCTGGTCGACGGCCGTCATGTGTCGCAGCCTCGCACGAACCGCCCCGCGCGGCACATCGGCGGCCCACCCGCCCGGGACGCCCTCAGCGACCAGCGGCGACCAGGCCAGGGCCGGGCGGCGGCCAGGTCAGGGGCAGGCCAGGGCCAAGCGGCGGCCAGAACCACGGTCGGCGACCGGCGCGGGACCGGGCCACCAACACCCGCCCGGCCGCCGCTGGTCCTGACCGGCTCAGTCGAACAGTTCGCCGAGGAAGCCGTGGTGCTTCTTGCGGCGGTAGTGGCCGTGGTACCCGTAGTGCCCGCCGTACGCGGGCGCGGGCGCGGGCGGGTAGCCGTGCGTTGGCGGCGGTGGGGGCGGGGGCACCGCGCCGTAGCCGGGCTGGTGCGGCGGGTGCGCCTGGTGCGCGGGCGGCGGTGGCGGGGGCGGCGGCGGGTACCCGCCGGGCGCGTGGGCCGGCTGCGCCGAGGTCGGGGCGGCCGTCGCCTGTTGGCGGTTCCAGTTTGCCTCCGCCTCGAACAGCTTCTCCAGTTCGCCGCGGTCGAGGAAGATCCCCCGGCACTCGCCGCACTGGTCGATGACGACTCCGCTGCGCTCGTACTGGCGCATGTCTCCGTGGCATTTGGGACAGGTGAGCTGCATTACCCGAAGGTACCCGGTGCCGTCACCCGGCCGGGGAAAGCGCCTCGGTCACCTCGGCGTCGGAGACCTCGTGGAAGTCCTCGTAGTACTGGCTGACCGCGCCGAAGTCGACGGGCCGCTGGTCGCAGACGACCTCGTCGGCCTCGGCGGACAGCATCTCGAACGCCTCCTGGGAGCCGACGGGGACCGCGACCACCACCCGGCGGGCGCCCAGTTGCCGGGCCACGGCGACGGCGGCGCGGGCGGTGGCGCCCGTGGCCAGGCCGTCGTCGACGACCACGGCGGTGCGTCCGGTCAGCTCCAGCGGGGGTCGCCCGGCCCGGTACAGGCGTTCCCGCCGCTCCAGTTCCGCCTGTTCGCGGCGCTGCACCTCGGCGACGTCGTCGGGTTCGAGCCGGGCGGCCACCATCTCGTTGAGCACCCGGACGCCGTTCGGGCCGAGCGCGCCGAAGGCCACCTCGGGTGCCCAGGGCACGCCGAGCTTGCGTACCACCAGCACGTCGAGGGGCGCGCCGAGCCGCTCGGCGACGACCTCGGCCACCGGCACCCCACCGCGAACCAGCCCGAGCACGGTGACGTCCGGCTGTTCGGCCGGTCCGGCGAGCCGGTGGGCGAGCACCCGGCCGGCTTCGTCCCGGTTGCGGTAGATCCTCATGCCTAAAGGTGTACGCCCTGCGGGCCGAGCCGCGCCGGCAGTCCGGGGAACCGGCCGGCTCAGGGTGCCGTGGCGGGGCGCCGACCGCCGCCGACCAGGGCGGGGGCCCAGGCCAGCAGGGCGACCGGGTACAGCAGATACCCGAAGCGGGTCGAGGGCATCAGCAGGATCGCGGCGAGTAGCCCGTACCCGCAGATGGTGGCGGTGGTGACGGCCGTGCGGGGCGGGCGGCGCAGCAGCCGGACGGCGATCCCGACGCCGACCGCGACGAGCAGTGCGGCGGCGACGACCCGGCCGGCGGGCAGCGCGGTCGCGATCAGGTGCCCGGGGAAGGGGGACTGCGCCGGGCTGGTGACCAGGCCGTGGCCGAGGGGGAAGCGCAGCACGTTCTCGACCAGCGCGTCGCGGTCGACGAGCAGGGCCGGGACCAGGGCGAGCGCCGGCAGCCCGAGCGCGCCGACGGCGAGCCGTACCGCGGACCGACGGGTCGCCGCCCAGGCGATCAGCACGAGCGCGACCGGCCAGGCGAAGAGCTTCAGCGCGCCGGCGGCCCCGATCGCGAGGCCCGCCCGGCCGGGGCGGCCGGCGGCGGCGAGGGCCAGGGCCAGCAGGCACAGAGCGAGCACGGGCAGGTCGTCGCCGCCGGTGGCCAGGGTGAGGGCGCAGACGGGCAGTACGGTCGCGGCCTGCACGCCGCGCAGGACCGCCGGCTGCGGGGCGCTGCCGGCCGCGGACGCGGAGCGCAGGGCGCGCACGGCCAGCGCGAGGGCGACGGCGGTGCCCACCGCGAACCACACCCGCGCGTCGGTCCACCAGCCGTCCGCGAGGGCGCGGGGCAGGCCGAACAGCGCCATCCCCGGCTGGTACGGGTTGTAGGCGAGCAGCCGCTCGTCGGCGGGGAGCGCGGCGATCGCGTCGTGCCCGAGGTACGGGGTGCCGGTCTCGACCAGCCGGGCGGCGGCGTGCTCGACGACGACCACCTCCTCCTGCGCCCGGTCGGTGCGGCCGGCCGCCCGCTGCGCGCCCTGCCAGACCAGGGGCAGCAGGGCGGTGGTGGCCCAGGCGAAGCCGGTGACCGCCCAGCGGGCCGGCAGCCCGGCGAGCGCCGAGCCGGGGCCCCGGCGGCGGGCGGCCAGTTGGGCGGCGACGGCGAGCGCGGCGAGGAGATAGCCGACCGCCGCGACGGCTCCCCAGGCGCGGTGCGGCAGCAGCGTCGAGGTGCCGGCGGTGACCGCGGCGAACGCGGCGGAGACGGCGTACAGGCCCAGGTCCAGGCCGAGGCCGCCAGCGGCGGCGTCGACCCGCCGCCAGGTGCCGGGCGTACGGGAGGTGCGGTCGACGGCGGCGGTCACGCGGGCAAGTGTGGCAGACGATCCCCGCGACTCCGCCCGGCCTGGCGCCGGCCGGCCGGGAGGCGGACCACCTCGCCCGCGCCCTGCAGCGGCGGCGCCAGCGTGCCGGGACGCCCGCCGAAGCCGCGCCGCAGGGCCGAGAGCAGCGATCCGGCCGGTACGGGGCGCCCGAACAGGTGACCCTGCCCGGCGACGCAGCCCAGGTCCCAGAGCGCGCGGCGCTGCGGCTCGCTCTCCACGCCCTCGGCGACCACGACGAGGTCGAGGCCGCGGCCGAGGTCGAGCGTGGACCGGATGACCGCGGCGGCCTCGGCCGAACCCTCCATCGCCGCCACGAAGCCGCGGTCGATCTTCAGCTCGTGCACGGGGATTCGGGAGAGCAGGGAGAGCGAGGAGTAGCCGGTGCCGAAGTCGTCCAGGGCCAGGCGTACGCCCTCGTCGCGCAGCCGGCTGAGCACCCGGTCGACGATGTCGAGCTGGCTGAGCGCCAGCGTCTCGGTCAGTTCGAGGATGAGCCGGTCGGGCGGCAGGTCGTGGGCGCGCAGCCGGGCCAGTACGGAGCCGGGGAAACGGGCGTCGAGCAGGCTGCGCGGCGACACGTTGACCGCCACGGGCAGGTCGAAGCCGGCCTTGCGCCAGCTGCCCGCCGCGATCAGCGCCTGGTCGAGGATTGCCTCGGCGAACGCCGGGAGCAGGCCGGAACGCTCCACCGCCTCCAGGAAGCGCAGCGGGTCGATCAGGCCGTGGACCGGGTGGCGCCACCGGGCCAGCGCCTCCGCGCCGGTCACCTCGCCGGTGCCGAGGTCGACGATCGGTTGGAAGTTGACGGTGAACTCGTGGTCGGCGACGGCCCGGGGCACCTCGCCGCCGAGGGTCAGCCGGCCGAGGTCGGCGGTGTCCCGCGTCGGGGCGTACGTGGAGATCCGCTGGCCGGCGCGCTTCGCCTGGTACATCGCCACGTCGGCGCGGCGCAGCAGCTCGGGCATACCGCCGCTGGCCGGGGCGACGGCGATGCCGCCGCTGGCCTCCACGCTGATCCGCATGCCGTCGACGTCGAGCGGCTCGTGCAGCGCGGCGAGCAGGGCCTCCGCCCGGTGGGCGGCCACCGCCGGGGCGGGCAGGCCGCGCAGCAGCACGGCGAACTCGTCGCCGCCCAGGCGGGCCACCAGGTCGCCTGACCGGGCCGCGCCGCACAACCGGTCGGCGACCTGGGTGAGGACCCGGTCCCCGGCGGCGTGGCCGAGGGTGTCGTTGACCTCCTTGAAGTGGTTGAGGTCGACGAGCACCAGCGCGGTGATCCCGTCGGAACGTCGGGCGTCGAGCTGCTCGCCGCCCTGCTCCAGCAGGTGCCGGCGGTTCGCCAGCCCGGTCAGGGCGTCGTGGGTGGCCGCGTACGCGTGTTCCCCGGCGACGCGGGCCAGTTCGGCGTACGCCTGGGCGTTCCGGACCGCCGTGCAGAGCGCCGAGGCGAAGGTACGCAGGGTGTACTGCTCCCGCTCGGAGAGCTGGACCGGGCCGCGGAAGCGCAGCCGGAGCGCGCCGAGGTCGACGGTGCGGTCGTGCCCCTCCAGGCGTACCTCGATCACCGACCCGTCCACGGTGCTGGTCCGCTCGGCCGGGCCGTCGTACGTGAGGGTGCCGGCGGCGCCGCGGACCGTCCGCCCGCCCTCGCGCAGGGCGATCTCGACCTCGTCGGCGGAGAAGAGCTCGGCGGCCTGGGTGACGGCGGTGGTGAGGACCTTGTCGAGGTCGACGACGTTGAGCGCGTCCGTGGTGCGCGCCAGCCGCTGCCACGCGTCCCGTTCCGCCCGGTTGCGGACCCGACTGGAATAGGCGAGGTGCAGGCTCAACACCAGCGGCGGCACGACGATGAGGAAGCTGGGGTTGTGGTTGAGGATCAGCAGGGTGGACGTGATCACCAGGAACCTGGCGATGGCGCTCGCGATGCGCAGGTCGTAGTGCTCGGTGAACAGTTCCCGTACCCGGGTCCTGGTGGCGAGGGCGATGACCGGGAAGGTCAGCGCCTCGTCCAGCACCACCACGACCAGGTACGCCGCGACGAGGGTCAGCACCGCGTGACTGAGGGACCCGGTCGTCGGCCAGGCCCAGCCGGCCAGCAGCAGCACGAGTCCTCCGGCCGCGGCGGTCACGGTGTCCTTCGCCACCCCGAAGGCGAGCTTGATGGGTGCCACGCGGACGATCCCACGGGCTATCCCGACGCCGAGGCCGGTCGCGAGGATCACCCAGGGCACGGGCGCCACCGCGAGCCCGATCACTGCCGCGACCTCGGTCCAGGAGATGCCGTGGGTCGTGGCCCGGATGCGGACCCGGACGTTGACGGTCGCTCCGACGGCAACGAGGAAGGTGACCGTCGCCGCCGTGGCGAGATCGTGGGTACTCGGCGCACTTCGGAGCCCGAGGGAACGAATGCTCAGAAAGAGCGCCACCGCGGCGGTGAACACGACGAGACCGACAAGCAGCAGTAGCCGCCGATCGGTCTCACTGTCGTTGTTGGCGGTCCGAGTCACGTCTCATCCTCTGCCGCAGCCCATTCCTGGCAGTACGTGTCTCGGACTTTACGGCCGGTCAGGCCTCGGGTGAAGGGCTCGATCAGAGCCAGTCGTGAGCCTTCATGGCTGCCACCTTCCGTCTGAGGATCTTCGAGGCCGACGCCTGCCCGGCTTGGCCGACGCGCAGATGTTATGACCTTTCGACCGCCTTCGGGGCATTCCATGTCCATATGCGCAGTATGCGGCAAGACTAGGCCGCTCTGTTACCTACCGTTCCCGCGCGAAAACTCAACGCCAGGCCTGTGTGAACTCCTGCGATGATTATCGAAGTGGTTGGGGTGTGGCTCCAGCAAGAGCATCCGGTAACTGCTGCGGGCGGTGGCGGCGGGATCTCTTGATGTGCGGACGTTAACGGAGCGGAGAATTGTCGTAGCTTCTTGTTGACGTTCCCGGGTCGCCGTCTTGCCCGCACTTTTGCAGTGCTTTGCTCGGGGTTGTGTTGGTATGCCGGGCATACCACTGGTTCGCGGCCAATTCGCATAGAATTCGTCTTTGTTTCGTCTTCGTTAGCCTTTTCTCACAAGGCGGCACGGAGGTCCGGAGTCGAGACGCCAGCACGAATTGGCGCTCGAACTCGCCAAGGAGTACGGCGGCCCGGTCGAGTGCGGAGCCCTCAACCACCTCGGACTCACCCCGCCCTACCCGCCTCCGCACGTCGCGGGGGCACGTGCGGGCCGCCGCAGGCCGCCCTCGGTGCATTTCCCCGGCGCCGTCGCCCCTGGCACCCCCGACCCACGTGACCAAGCGGACACCGGGAAGCCGGCGAGCGTCGCAGCCGGACGATAGGCTCGCCGCCGTGACCGAACCCGCGCAGCTCACCCACGTCGACGCGGCCGGCTCCGCCCGCATGGTCGACGTCTCCGCCAAGGAGGTCTCCGGCCGGCTCGCGGTGGCCGCCGGCCGGCTGCGTACCACGCCCCAGGTCATCGACCTGCTTCGGCGGGACGGGCTGCCCAAGGGCGACGCGCTCGCCGTCGGTCGGCTGGCCGGCATCATGGGCGCGAAGCGCACGCCCGACCTGATCCCGCTCTGCCACCCGATCGCGCTGCACGGGGTGGCCGTCGACCTGACGCTGACCGAGGACACCGTCGAGATCACGGCCACGGCGCGCACCGCCGACCGGACGGGGGTGGAGATGGAAGCCCTCACCGCCGTGGCGGTCGCCGGGCTCGCCCTGGTCGACATGGTGAAGGCGGTGGACCCGGCGGCGTCGGTCGACGCCGTACGGGTGCTCCGCAAGGAGGGCGGCAAGACCGGTCGGTGGCTGCGGCCGGAGGACCGGCCGTGATTCGCGCCCGGGTGGTGGTCGCCTCCAACCGCGCCTCCGCCGGCATCTACGCCGACACCAGCGGCCCGCTGCTGGCGGCGGGGCTGCGCGAGCTGGGCTGCCAGGTGGACGAGCCGGTGGTGGTGCCCGACGGCGAGCCGGTCGGCGCGGCGCTGCGGGCCGCCCAGGCCGACGGGATCGACGTGGTGCTGACCAGCGGCGGCACGGGGATCACCCCCACCGACCGGACCCCGGACGTCACCCGCGAGCTGCTGCACTACGAGATTCCCGGCATCGCCGAGGCGATCCGGGCGCACAGCCGGGACAGGGTGCCCGCGGCGGCGCTGTCCCGGGGCGTCGCCGGCGTGATCGGCCGGATGCTGGTGGTCAACCTGCCCGGCTCGACCGGCGGCGCCCGCGACGGCCTCGCCGTGCTCGGCCCGATCCTGGCCCACGCCGTCGACCAGCTGGGCGGTGGCGACCATTGACCCGGCAGGTTGTTTCGCCCCCGACCCTGGCCGGCACGCGGCGCGGACGAGCGAGCCGGCGCGGCGGCCGGCCGCCTCTGTCCCACGTCCTCGACCAGCCCCGCGGCGGCGACCAGCTGACCCGCCGCGGCGGGCCGTCCGGCGATAGGCTCGGCCGGTGGACGCGGGGAGTCGCCCCGCGGTCGCGAACGGGAGGATCGCGCCGGTGAGCACGGAGACCGCGTCCGCCGCGGAGCAGGTCGCCGCACTGCCGGTGACGGACTGGGCGGAGGCCCGTGAGCGGGCGTACGCCGCCGGCCTCGCCGCCGCGCTGCCCGCCGTCGACCGGCCGCTGGCCGACGCCGACGGACTCACCCTCGCCGAGCCGTTGGCGCCCCGCACCGACCTGCCCGCCTTCCCCACCAGCAGCGTGGACGGCTGGGCCGTGCGCGGCGAGGGGCCGTGGCGGATCGTCGGCCGGGTGCTGGCCGGCAACAGCCCGCCGCCGCTCGCCGAGGACGGCACGACGGCCGAGATCGCCACCGGCGCGATGGTGCCCGAGGGGGTCACCGCGATCGTGCGGGTCGAGGAGTCCACCCGGACGGCGGACGGCCGGATCACGGGCAGGCCCCGACCGCAGCCGGAGTGGCGGCGACCGGGCGAGGAGGCGTACGCCGGTGAGGAACTGCTCCCGGCCGGCACCCCGGTCGACCCGGCGCTGATCGGCCTGGCCGCCTCCTGCGGGCACGACACCCTGCGGGTGCGTCGCGCGCCCCGCGCGGCGCTGCTGGTCTTCGGCGACGAGCTGCTGACCTCGGGCCCGCCGGCCGCCGGCCGGGTCCGGGACGCTCTCGGCCCCGCCGTCCCGGCCTGGCTGCGCCGGTACGGCTGCGAGGTGCGCCCGGCCGACGTGACCGGACCGGTGGCGGACACGCTGCCGGCGCACGTCGGAGCGCTGCGGACGGCGCTGGCCGACGCCGACCTGGTCTGCACGACGGGCGGGACCATGCACGGGCCGGTCGACCACCTGCACCCCGCGCTCGCGGAACTCGGCGCGGAGTACGTGGTCAACACGGTCGCGGTCCGTCCCGGATTTCCGATGCTGCTCGCCCGGCTCACCGGCCCGGAGGGCCGGACCCGCTTCGTCGCCGGCCTCCCCGGCAACCCGCAGTCGGCGATCGTCGCCCTCGTGTCGCTGGTCGCGCCGCTGCTCGCCGGCCTGGCGGGCCGGCCGCAGCCGGTGCTGCCGCACGCCGCGCTCGCCGAGCCGGTGCCGGGGCGGGGCGACTACACGCACCTGGCCCTGGTCCGGCTGGACCGGGTGGCCGGCACCGCGCACCCCGTACGCCACGTCGGCTCGGCCATGCTGCGTGGGCTCGCGGGCGCGGACGGGTTCGCGGTCGTTCGCCCCGGCACCACCGGCGAGCCGGGCGCCCGCGTGCCGGTCGTGCCGCTGCCCCTCCTGCCCGGGGAGCGGGCGTGGTGACGGGCGCCCAGACCCCGGAAGCGGCGGGCGTGGTCACGGCAACCCCCGGGGAGGCCGGCGTCCCGCCCGCCCCACCCGCCGCCGGGACGGGCGCGGCGACGGTGTTCGGCACGGTGACGGAGGAGCCGCTGGACCTGGCCGCGCACGAGGCGGCGGTCGCCGATCGGCGGGCCGGCGCGGTGGTGTCGTTCCAGGGTGTGGTCCGCGACCACGACCACGGCCGCGCGGTGACCAGCCTGGAGTACGAGGGCCACCCGAGCGCCGCCGAGGTGCTCCGCGAGGTGGCCGCCGAGGTGGCCGCCGACCCCGACGTCTACGCGGTCGCGGTGTCGCACCGCGTCGGCCCGCTCGGGATCGGCGACGTTGCCCTGGTCGCGGCCGTGAGCACCGCGCACCGGGCCGCCGCGTTCGCCGCCTGCGCCCGGCTGGTCGACGAGGTGAAGGCCCGGCTGCCGATCTGGAAGCGGCAGGTCTTCGTCGACGGCACGGAGGAGTGGGTCAACTGCCCCTGACCGCCGCCGCGTCGCGCCGGCGCGTCGAGGAGGGGCTCGCCGCCCTGGCCCGCGGGGCGTTCCACAGCCGCTCCGGCCTCCGCGTGCCGGCGCCGGTCAGCGGCGGGCGTACGCCGGGGCGGTGCGGCCCAGCCGGTCGGCGTAGAAGGCCGGCTCGGCGCCCGGCCGCCAGGGCAGCGCGGCGACCAGCACGATCAGCGCCAGGGCCAGCGAGTTCTCCATGAGCGCCCCGAAGAGGCCGTCCTGGTAGTGCGACACCTCGGGGAGTTGGTGTTCGTACGGCCAGATGGGCGAGACGAGAAACAGCAGGTAGAGCCCGACCGCCGCCACGCCGTGCCGGAGCCCGGTCAGCGTCGGGTACCAGATCGGCGGGCGCAGGCCGTTGACCCCCGGCAGCCCCCCGTACGGGGGCGCCTGGCCGGCCCGCGGCATCAGGCCGCGGCTCGCCTCCCGGCGACGTACGGCGGCGTCGGCGAGCACGATGATCGCCGGGATCACCCACACGAGATGGTGCGACCAGGAGATCGGGCTGATCACGTTGCCGGTGAGCCCGACCAGGGTGAACGCGGTCAGCTCGTCACCGTCCCCGCGGGCGCTGGCGGCCCGGGACAGCCCCAGCGCCAGGACCAGCACCGAGAACGACAGCCAGAGCAGGCCGGGCGTCTCGATCGAGTCGTACAGGCGGGCCAGCAGGCCGGCCAGCGACTGGTTCGGGGTCATGTCGGCCGCGCCGACCCGCTCGGTCTGCCAGAGCACGCCGCCGAAGTACGTCCGCGACTCGGTGCCGACGAGGACGAAGCCGGCGAGGGTGACGCCGACCGCGGTGCCGACCGCCGTGGCCGCCGCCCGCCACTGCCGGGTGATCACCAGGTACGCGATGAACAGCGCCGGGGTCAGCTTGACGGCGGTGGCCAGGCCGATGCCGGCCCCGGCCCAGACGCCGCCGAACACGAAGCGGCGCAGCGGCCCGTCGGACGGGTCGAACCGGGTGCCGCGGCGCGCCCGCCAGCGCAGCCCGACGAGGTCGGCCATGACCAGCGCGAAGAGCAGCAGGTTGACCTGCCCGTACCCGAGGGTCTCCCGGCCCGGCTCGATGGCCACCGCCATCGGGGTCGCGATGCCGACGGTGAACCACAGCGGCCAGCCGAGCCGGTCGACGATCGGCCGCAGCAGCGCGGCCAGGACCAGCGCCAGGGCGGCGATGCTGGCCAGCGCGTTCAGCCACCCGGCGACCTCGACCGGGACGAGCGCCATGGGCAGCATGACCAGGCCCCCGAACGGCGGGTACGTGAAGCCGAGCGTGGTGGAGGGAGCGATGAAGTCGTACAGCTCGTGGCCGCTCGCCCACCACACCACAGCGCCGTGGTAGATCTTCATGTCGAAGAAGTTGTACGGTCGGCCGAAGGTGCCGATGGCGAGCCACGCGGCGTAGGCGACGGTGGCCACGACCCCGGCGCGCACGGCCGTCCTGCGGTCGAGGCCACGGGTCATGCGGCGGACCGGGGCGAGGCGGTCCATCCGTCGTCCGACGGTCGCCGGCATGGCGTGGCCACCCCCGTACCAAGGTCGTCCTACCCGTCCAGGTCCAGCAGGGAGCCTAGAACGGCGCCTCACGTTGATGCCTCCCGCGTTATGC
Source organism: Micromonospora olivasterospora (assembly GCF_007830265.1). Lineage (NCBI taxonomy): Bacteria > Bacillati > Actinomycetota > Actinomycetes > Micromonosporales > Micromonosporaceae > Micromonospora > Micromonospora olivasterospora. The sequence goes on along the minus strand of NZ_VLKE01000001.1, from coordinate 2,585,649 downwards.
GACCGTGTCCGATCCCACACATGTTTTTGACATTTCCACCGCGTTAACGCCTAGCGGGTGGTTCAGGTAATTCGCGGTGTTGCCGGGGGCGGGGGCGGGGAGGGGGTGAAGAGCCGCAGGTCAGCCGGGCAGGCGGCGGGCGGTCGCCGCCGAGCGTACGGCGATCCGGGCCTCGCGGCGGGCGGTGCGGACCGCGCGCTGCACGGAGCGTCGCGAGTGGTCGATCCGGTGACCGGCGCGCCACCGCAGCCCGGGCCTGCCCCCGGTGTCGGCGGCGGCGAGGAGCAGCCCGCCGAAGAGCCCGAGGTTCTTCAGGAAGTGGACCTGGTTCTGTGCCCGCTGTGCCGGGTCGTCGTTGCTCCAGAAGGGATGGGCCGCGGCGGTGGTCGGGATCAGTGTGCCGGCGAGCACCAGGGCCGCCGCCCTGGTGCACCTGCCGCTGGCCAGCAGCAGGCCGCCGACGACGTGGGTGGCGGCGTTGACCCGGATCAGCTTCTCGGCGTCGGTGGGCAGGCTGGGGACGACCTGCTGGATCAACGGGGTGAGCCGGTCGGTGACAGGCTTCGCGGCCGGCACCAGCCGGCCGGGGTTCTGGAGGTTGCGGGCGCCGCTGACCACGAAGATGCCGCTCAACATGACGCGGGCGAGGGAGCGCACGGGTTGCATAAACCAGTCATACCCTCTCGTCCGGTCGTCTACCCCCGCAACGGCGCGATCCGACCGGCCGACATGGACGTCGGACCGGGCTCGACCGCCACGCCGATCTCGGCGACCGTCGCTGGTGGAACCGCTCCGGGCGGTAACCTCGCCCGGGTGACCACGCTACGGCTCCGCCCGGAGGACCCGGCCGACACCGGTCCGGTCGGTCGGGTGCTGGCCGCGGCCTTCGCCCGCCCCGACGTGCTGGCGCCGCCGGAGGTGGGGCTGGTCGAGGAGCTGCGCGGCACCGACGCGTGGATCGCCGAGCTGGCCATGGTCGCCGAGTACGGCGGGGAGGTCGTCGGGTACGCCCTGCTGACCCGGGTCCGGGTACGGGGCGACGACGGGAACGCCCCGGCCCTGGCCCTCGGCCCGGTGGCGGTCGCGCCGCACCGGCAGCGGATCGGGCACGGCACGGCGGTGGTGCAGGCAGGCCTGGACGCGGCCACGGAGTTGGGCGAGCGGCTGGTGGTGGTGCTGGGGTCCCCCGCCTTCTACCGGCGCTTCGGCTTCACCCGCGCCGACCGGCTTGGGCTGACCAGCCCCTGGTCCGGCCTGGGCGATCCCTGGCAGGCGCTGGTCCTGCCGGCCAGCACCGGCGGCGAGGGCCTGGCGCCGCGCGGCGAGGTGCTCTTCCCTTCGCCCTGGTCCAAGGTGTGACGCCGCGGCCGGGCAGCCCGGCGGTCAGGCGGGCTGGGTGCGCAGGTACCGGCCGAAGTGTGGGACGGTGAACGCCACCGTGCCGCGCTCCCCGGAGTAGATCAGCCCTTTCTTGATCAACGCGTCCCGCGCCGGGGAGAGGCTGGCCGGCTTGCGTCCCAGCGAACGGGCGATCTCGGCGGTGGGTACCGCGGCGTCCATGTCGTCCCGGCCGCCGGCGTCCCCCTCCACCAGGGACAGCGTGGCCATCGCCCGCATGTACTCGCGTTCGGCCGGGGTGGCCCGCTCGAAGCGGGAACCGAAGAATCCGACGGCCAGTTCGGCCTCCGCCTCCGGGGCAGCCACCCGGACGTCCGCGGCGGTGATCGGGGAGCGCGGCGCATGGTCCCAGGTGGCCTTGCCGTACGCCTGGACGAAGTAGGGGTAGCCCCCGGACTTCTCGTAGAGCAGGTCGAGGGCCTTCGGCTCGTACTCGACCTCCTCGCGCTCGGCCGGCGCGCAGAGCGCCTGGTCCGCGGCGATCCGGTCGAGCCGGTCGATGCGCTGGTAGCGGAACAGCCGCTCGGAGTACGACTTGGCCGCGCTGAGCACGGCCGGCAGGTGCGGCAGGCCGGCGCCGACGACGATCAGCGGGGCGCCGAGCTGGGACAGCTCGTGGCAGGCGGCGCAGAGCGCCGAGACGTCCTCGGCGCCGAGATCCTGCATCTCGTCGATGAAGATGGCGATGCCGGTGCCGACGTCGCCGGCCACGGCGGCGGCGTCGCTGAGCAGCTCGACCAGGTCGATCTCGATGTCCCCGGAGTCGGCGCGGCCGGTGGCCGCCGGCACGTCGATGCCGGGCTGCCAGCGGTCGCGCAGCCTCGGGGCGGCACCGGCCCGCCCGGTCGGCGCGGACCGCTGGGCGAACGCCTTCAGCACCCCGAGGAACGCCTCGATCCGGTCCGGGGCCCGGTGTCGGGGGGCCAACTCGCGGACCGCCATGTGCAGGGCCGCCGCGATCGGGCGGCGCAGCGACTGGTCCGGCCGGGCCTCGATCTTGCCGCTGCCCCAGAGCCGCCCGATGGCCTGCGAGCGGAGGGTGTTGAGCAGCACGGTCTTCCCGACGCCGCGCAGGCCGGTGAGCATCAGGCTGCGTTCCGGGCGGCCGCGCGCGATGCGCTCCAGCACCACGTCGAAGACGTCCAGTTCCCGCGCCCGCCCGGCGAGTTCGGGCGGGCGCTGGCCGGCGCCCGGGGCGTACGGGTTGCGGACCGGATCCACGAATCGCACAGTATCGGGCCGTCTAGCTGCCAGGCTAGACATCCGTAGACGGGGCTACCGGCGTGTCGCCGGCGGCGGCCGTCCAGCCGCCGGAGCGTCGGGCCGTCGAGGCGAAACTAGGGCTGTCTAGCGTGGATGCTAGACAGCCCTAGTTTCGGCTATCCGGAACTGTCAGCGCTTCTTGAGGCAGAGCACGTAGTCCAGGAAGTCGACCGAGTTGTCGTGCACGTAGTTGGCGGTCGACTTGGGTGCCAGCGTCTCGCAGCGGTCGCCGTCCGAGGTCGCCGGGATGCGCAGCAGGATCTCGTACGTGCCCGGCCCGCACGGCACCTTGCGCAACTCCGCGTCGTCGTCCGTGCCGTCGTTGACCACGCAGTCGCCCTTGGCGAAGTCGTCGTCGTCCTCGCTCGGGCTCGGCTTTGCCGTGGTCGGGGCCGCCGTCGGCTCGTCGCTCGGCTCGACCGGGACCGGGGAGGTGCTCGCCGGCGGCGCCGAACTGTCGGCCACGTCGGCCGCCCGGTAGATCCCCCAGCCGGCCAGGCCGAGGCAGGGGCAGAGCAGCAGCAGGACCACCAGGGCGATGATCAGACCGACCCGCCGGCCGTTCCTCTTGGCGGGCGGGGCGACCGGCCCGGGCCCGTACCCGGGTGGCGGCGGCGGACCCCACGGCCCGGCCGGCGCGGGCTGCCCGGGAGGCGGCACGGCACCGCCGGGAGCGGTGCCCGCGGGGCCGGCGGGCGGGTACGTCCCGGGCGGCGGGTACCCGCCCGGCTGACTGCTCGTCGGGGCCGGGTAGCCGCCGGGCCGGCCGCCGCCCGGCGGGGGCGGCGGGTAACCGGGGGCCGGCGGCTGGTTACCGGCGGGCGGCGGGGGCGGCGGGTACGCGCCACCGGGCGGCTGGTTCCACAGCGGGGCGGTCGGGGCTCGGCGCCGCCGGCAGGCGGTGGGCCCCATTGCGGCAGGGTCGGATCGACCGGGCCGTCGCCGGCACCGCCTGGCGGCCGGGCGTACGGGTCGTCGGGCGAGCCGGAGCCGGGTGGTCCGTATGAAGACATCTCTTTCCCAGGGGTGTGGCGATCGACGAGCGGTCGGTCAGCGGAGCTTGAGGCAGAGCACGAAGTCGAGGGTGTCCAGTTGGCTGTCGAAGAAGTACCAGTTGGTGTAGCCCTCCACCTTGGCACACTTCGCCTCGGCGTCCTTCTCGCCGCTGGTCTGGCCGTCGAAGCGGCGCAGCACCTCGTACGTCTTCGGCGCGCACGGGGCGATGAGCAGCTTGGGCTTGCCGCCCGCGGGCCCGTCGTTGCGGACGCACTGCCCGACCTTGGCGAACCGGGGGTCAGCCGACGACTCGGGCGCGGCGGCGGTCGGCGTGGCGGCCGTGGAGGCGTCCTCGGTGTCCTCCGGCACGGCGTCGGTGCCCGGCAGGGCCGGGCCCGCCGCCGGGGACGTGTCGTCCCGGCCGAGCAGATACCACGCCACCGACCCGCCGGCCAGCAGCACCGCCAGGGTGGCCAGCACGGCGATCAGCGGGCCCCGGCCGCGCGGGCGCTCCGGCACCGGCTCCTCGGGATACGGCTGCCCGGCCGCGAACCGCTGGTGCGGCGCGGCGCCGTACGGGTCGTCGGCGTACCGGGCGCCGGAGTACGGCGGGTACGCCTCGGTGTGCCCCGGGTCGTGCGCGGGCTGGCGGGGCGGGTACGCCCGCTGCGGCGCCCCCCGGTCGCCGGGCCAGGGCGGGCCCGGGTCGCGGTATCCCTCGTGGGGCCGCTGTTCCGGCCGGGGCGCGTTCGGTTGGGCGTACCCGTCGTCCGGTCGCTGTCCCGGCCAGGGTGGGGTCGGGTGGCCGTACCCCTCTTCGGGCCGTCGTCCCGGCCACGGCCCGGGGCCCGAGCCCGGTGGTCCGTAGTTCGACATGCGCCGCCTCCTGCCCAGGTGGTGAGGCCGGCCACCGATGTGGGACGCCGACGCCCAGGTCACCGTAGCGTGGTCCACCGATGAGCTCATCTTTCCCGTCCGTGATCTCGCCCGCTGACCCGTCCGGCCCACCCGCCCCTCCGGCCGGGCGACCGTCGGCCCGGCCAGCGCTGATCTGGACGGCGCTGGCTGTCGTGTACGTCCTGTGGGGCTCGACCTACCTGGCCATCCAGGTCGCGGTGGAGTCGCTGCCCGCGCTCGCCTCGGCCGGCCTCCGGTTCGCCGCGGCCGCCGCCGTGCTCGGGCTCGTCCTGCGGGTACGCCGGGGGCCTGGCGCGCTGCGCGTCGACCGGCGTCAGCTCGCCTCGGCCGCGCTGGTCGGGGTGCTGCTGCTGGCCGGCGGCAACGGACTGGTGGTGCTCGCCGAGTCCGGCCCGCCCGGGACGGCGGTGCCCTCCGGCGTCGCCGCGCTGCTCGTCGCCATCGTTCCCCTGCTGGTCGTCCTGCTCCGGGCGGCCACCGGGGACCGGCCCCGGTTCTGGACGTTCGCCGGCGTGAGCGTCGGCTTCCTCGGCCTGGTCCTGCTGGTGCTGCCCCCCGGCGGGTCGGCGGCCGTGCCCCTGGTGGGGGCGCTGACCGTGGTCGCGGGGCCGCCTGCTGGTCGGTCGGGTCGCTCCTCTCCGGGCGCCTGCGGATGCCCGCCGACCCCTTCGTCGCCACGGTGTACGAGATGATCGCCGGGGCCGCGGCGCTGACCGTGCTCGCCGCCTGCCGGGGCGAGCTGCGGAACTTCGACCCGGCGGCGGTCACCGGCCGGTCCTGGCTGGCCCTGGCGTACCTGATGGTCGCCGGCTCGCTGATCGCCTTCACCGCGTACGTCTGGCTGCTGCACCACGCGCCGATCTCCCTGGTCGCCACGTACGCGTACGTGAACCCGGCGGTCGCGGTGGCGCTCGGCGCGCTGCTGGCCGCCGAGCCGGTCACGGCCCAGGTGCTGCTCGGCGGGGCGGTCATCGTCACCGGGGTGGCGCTGGTGGTCAGCACCGAACGCCCCGGACGGCCAACCGGGGCGGCGGCCGGGGAGACCCGCCGGTAACGTCCGGCCGGTGCCCGCCGGCCCGCTGATCCTCGTCGCGTCGGCCGGCCCGTTGGCCGACCTTGCCGCGCACCCGTGGTTGCCCGCGGTCGGGGCGCTCGGCGGGGCGGCCGGCGCCGCCGTACCGTGGCTGGCCCGGCGGTTCACCCCCGGCGACCGGCACCTGCCGGCGGCCCGGGTGACGGCGGTGGCCGGGGCCGTCGTCTTCGCGGGCCTCGGCGTCGCGCCGGGCGCCGGCCCGGCGCTGCCGGCGTTCCTGGCGGTGGCCGCGATCGGGCTGGTGCTCGCCGTGGTCGACCTGGCCTGCCTGCGGCTGCCGGACCGGCTGGTCGGCGCCGCCGCGCTGGCCGCCGTGGTCGGCCTGGGAGCGGCGGCGGGCATCGCCGGCCGGCCGGACCGGCTCCTCGCGCCGCTGGCCGGGGCGGCGCTGTCGTTCGCCGGGTATTCGCTGCTGGCGCTGCTGCCGGGCTCGCGGCTCGGGTTCGGCGACGTGAAGCTCGCCGCCGTGCTGGGGCTGCCGCTCGGCTGGCTGGGCTGGCCGACCCTGCTGGCCGGGCTGGCCCTGCCGCACGTCCTGCACGGGCTCGCCGTGCTCGCCCTGCTGGCCGCCCGCCGGGTCCGCCGAGACACCCTCCTGCCCCTCGGGCCGGCCCTCCTGGCAGGCGCCTGGCTGGCCGCCCTGCTCGCCTGACCCCACCCCCCACCCCACCCCCCCGCCCCGCCCGCGCCCCCCGCCCCCCACCCCCCGCCCCGCGATCTTGCACTTTCGGCCCTCGTCTTGTCCCATTCGTGCGGATGTGTCGGGGCGGTAACTGCAAGTCACCCGGTCTTTTCGGGACGCCTCGCAGGCGTGAAAATGGTGGACAGGTCGCCCGCCGACGCCGATCGATCTTGGTCTAGTTGAGGCCGTCTGCAAGTCTGGCGCCGGGGCCCGGACTCTTGTGGGTCACGCACTGTTGCTTCGAGCACGCCGGTCAGATTTTCGGTTCCCGACCGAGGCCCCCGGGCGACCTACCCACTGGTCGATCACGGTGAGGAGGGACGCGGGCGGATGCGCGGGTTACCCGAAGAGATCCCGGACGCTGACAGCGAGAAGGTCTGGGAGCGGGTGTGTGCGGTCGATGTGGCCAAGGAGTCGGGGATGGTGTGTACCCGGCTACCCGCCGCGGGTGGGCGGCGGGTGAGCCGGGTGTGGCAGGTGACGGCGACCACGAACGCGGTCAGTGACCTTGCCGCCGATCTGGTGGCGGCGGGGGTGGAGAAGGTCACCGTGGAAAGCACGTCGGACTACTGGCGGATCTGGTTCTACCTGTTCGAGGCAGCCGGGTTGGACGTGCAGTTGGTCAACGCCCGTGACGTCAAGAACGTGCCCGGGCGGCCGAAGACCGACAAGCTGGACGCGGTGTGGTTGGCCAAGCTCACCGAGAAGGGCCTGTTGCGGCCCTCGTTCGTGCCTGCGGCTCCGGTGCGGGTGTTGCGTGACTACACCCGGATGCGGGTGGATCTGGTCCGGGACCGGACCCGCTACTGGTCGAGGTTGGAGAAACTGCTTGAAGACGCCCTGATCAAGGTGTCGTCGGTGGCCTCCACCCTGCGGACGGTGTCGACGCGGGACATGGTTGAGGCGTTGATCGCCGGTCAACGTGATCCGGCGACCCTCGCCTCGCTGGCCCACGGAGCGCTGCGCCGCAAACGCAACGCCCTCATCGAGGCACTCACCGGCCGCTTCGACGACCATCACGGCGAGTTGGCCCGGATCCTGCTCGACCAGATCGACCGCCTCGACACCGAGATCGCGAAACTCACCACACGGATCGGGCAGATACTCGACGACATCGACCCACCGTCCCAGCCGGGCGGCGGCGACGGCGACACCCCGGCGCCAGACGCCCGGCGGCGCCTGGCCGAGATCCCGGGCATCAGCACCGAGTCCGCGCAACTGATCATCGCCGAGATCGGTCTGGACATGACACGGTTCCCCACCGCGGCGCACCTGGTGTCCTGGGCGAAGCTGTGTCCGCGCACCATCCAGTCCGGTACCAGCCTCACCGCGGGCAAGACAGGCAAAGGCAATCCGTACCTCAAAGGCGCCCTCGGTATGGCCGCAGCCACCGTCGCCCGCGGCAAGGGAACGTTCCTGTCCGAACGCTACCGGCGTCTGGTCACACGTCGAGGCAGAGGCAAGGCCAAGGTCGCCGTCGCCCGCTCCATCCTCGTGATCATCTGGCACCTGCTCAACGACCCAACCGCCCGTTACCACGATCTCGGCGCCGACTTCCACGAACGCCGTATCAACACCACCCGGAAGATCAACAGCCTGGTCCGGCAACTCGAAGCCCTCGGCCACACCGTCACCCTGCAACCGACAACCTGACCCCACACCCCCACCCCGCCCGGGCTGGCCATCAACACCGGGCCAGCCCACCGCCCCCAAAACCCGTCGTGGTACAGGTCATTTACCGGTCAGATCGCGCGCGGCTACCGCATCGCGCGCGGCTACCGCCGCCCCGCGTCCTGTCACAGCAGGCGGAGTTGGCGGTCCTTGGGGCGGCGGGGTTCCGTATCGCCGAGGCGCTCGAACAGGCCCGGGTCGATCACGTCCAGGAAGGGGGACGGGCGGCAGTCGCGCTCGGTGCCGTGCCGGCTGCGCCGGGCGGCGTGGCTGACGTAGAGGCGGTCCTGCGCCCGGGTGAGGCCGACGAAGAAGAGCCGGCGTTCCTCGGCGATCGCGTCGTCGTCCGGGGTGGTGCCGGGCCAGCGCAGCGGGAGCAGGCCGTCCTCGCAGCCGACCAGGAAGACCACGGGGAACTCCAGCCCCTTCGCGGCGTGCAGGGTGAGCAGGGTGACCGCCTCGGCGCGCGGGTCGAGGGCGTCCACCTCCGCCCCGGTGGCGAGCTGGGACAGGAACAGCCCCAGGTCGTCGCCGCAGCGCCGGGCCAGCGGGGTGAGCAGGTCCACGGCCGCCCGGACCTCCTCGGGGCGTACGGTGCCGGAGCCGTCCAGCGTGGGGGCGGCGAACCGGTCGGCCACCACCTGGCCGGCGAGCCGGACCCGGGCGGGAAGCCCGCCGCCGAGGCCGTCGGCGTGCCGCAGCTCGCGGGCGATCGCGGCCACCCCGGGCCGGTCCCGCAGCCGGTCGTGCGAGCGCTTCTGCACCGGGACGTTCGCCCGGGCCAGGGCGTCCACGATCGGGGCGGCCTGCGAGTCCGTCCGGTACAGCACGGCGATGTCGGAGAACGACAGGTTCGTCGACCGGCCGTCGATCCGCCCCGAATCCAGCGACCGGTGGGACAGGCCGCCGACCAGCTCGTCGACGGTGTGTACGACGAAGTCGGCCTCGTCGGCGACGGTCGCCGCGGCGTACCGGCCGACCAGCGGGGCCTCCGGGTCGAGCCGGGCCGGGTCGAGCCGGCGGCCCCGTACCAGCGACGACGGCGCGATGGCCTGCACGGCGGCGGCCAGGATCGGCGCCGACGAGCGGTAGTTGCGGTTCAGCCGCACCAGCCGGGCGTCGGTGAAGTCCTGCGAGAAGCGCAGGAAGTAGCCGACGTCCGCGCCGCGGAACGAGTAGATCGCCTGGTCGGGGTCGCCGATCGCGCAGAGGTTGCCGTCGGCGGGGCTGAGCAGCCGCAGCAGCTCGTACTGGATTGCGTCGACGTCCTGGTACTCGTCGACGAAGATCCACCGCCACCGGTCCCGGTACCGGTCGACCAGCTTCGGGTCGGCGCGCAGCAGCTCCACCGGCAGGGTGAGCAGTTCGTCGAGGTCGACGAGGTCCCGCTTGCGCAGCAGCGCCGTGTAGCCGGCCTGATCGTCGCCGGCCTCGTCCCGGGCCGCCGCGCGGTCCGCGTCGTCGGCGATCCGGAAGTCGTCCGGCAGCCCGGCCGTCCCCGCGTTCTCCCGCAGGATGGTCAGCCCCAGCGAGTGGAACGTGCCGACGGTGATGTCCTCGGCCACCGGTCCGAGCAGCCCGTCGAGGCGGTGGCGCAGCTCCTCGGCGGCCCGCCGGGTGAAGGTGATCGCCAGGCAGCGCTCGGGGAAGACGTTCAGCTCGGCGCACAGGTACGCGATCCGGTGCGTCAGGGTGCGGGTCTTGCCGGTGCCGGGGCCGGCGACGATCAGCAGCGGCCCGCCCGGGGCGGAGGCGGCCACCCGCTGCATGGCGTCCAGCCGGTCCAGCAGCCCGGTGCCGACCTCCTCCATCCCGGCGAGCATCGGCTCGAACGGCTCGTGCGGCGACGGCTGCGGCGCGATCGGCGGGGGCGGCGGGGCGGCCTTGCGCTTCGGCTCGGCCTTCGCCGCCGCCGGGCGCCGGGCCTTGGCCCGCGCCGCCGGCTCCGGGGCCCGCTGCGCCGGCACGGGTACGTCGAACAGCGTCTCCGCCTGCGGCCCCGCCGCCGTACCGCCCAGCTCGTCCGGGTCGAACAGGGTGATCACCCCGTACTCGCCGTCGTAGCCGGGGACGCGGCGTACGTCGCCGCGCCGCAGCCGCCCGATGCCCTCGGCGAGCAGCTTCCCGCCGACCCGGCCGAGCTCGTCGAGCGGGGCGCGGGTCAGGATCTCCAGTTCGGGGCCGAGCGCCGCGACCAGGTCGTTGAGCTTCCCCTCGACCTTTTTCGACCGGGGACCCACCTTGTGGATCTCGCCGAGGATCTCGGCCAGTGGCACCAGGTGGGTGACCCCCGGGCGTGCGCGGGGCGGTGCCCCTCGGGCCGGTCGGCCAGCTCCTCCACCCGGCTGAGCACGCCGACGGTGAGCGGCTTGCCGCACTCCGGGCAGCGCCCGCCGGCCGCGCGAGTGCGCTCGGGGGACCAGTTGACGCCGCAGAGGCGGTGCCCGTCAGCGTGGTACTTCCCCTCCTCCGGGAAGAACTCGATCGTCCCGGCCAGCCCGTCGCCGGTGCGCAGCGCCTCGCGGATGGCGAAGTAGTCCCGGCCGGTGGCGAAGATGGTCGCCTCGCGGGCCAGCGCCGGCGGGGAGTGGGCGTCCGAGTTGGAGACGAGCTGGTAGCGGTCCAGGCTGCCGACCCGCCAGTTCATCTCGGGGTCGGAGGAGAGCCCGGTCTCCACGGCGAAGACGTGCTCGGCGAGGTCGGCGTAGCAGTCGGCGATCGCGTCGAAGCCGGACTTCGAGCCCAGCGCCGAGAACCACGGCGTCCAGATGTGCGCGGGCACGAGGTAGCCGTCCGGGCTGGACTCCAGGGTGATCTCCAGCAGGTCCCGGGAGTCGAGGCCGAGGATGGGTCGGCCGTCGGAGGCGATGTTGCCGATCCGGCCGAGGGCGGCGTTGAAGCGTTCCACCGCGTCCAGGTCGGGCAGGTAGACCAGGTGGTGCACCTTGCGGGTACGGTCGTCCCGCTTGTAGATGGTGGAGATCTCGACGCTGAGCATGAACCGGACCGGGTCCGCCTCCGCCTCGCTCGCCAGCCGGGGCGGCAGCCGGCGGGCGATGTCGCGCTCCGCCTCGGGGCTGAGCCGGTACAGGCCCGGCTCGGCCGGGTGCAGCGTCTGGCGCAGGTGGTCGTACCAGGCGGGGTGGGTGAAGTCGCCGGTGCCGAGCACGCCGATGCCCTTGCGCCGGGCCCACCAGCCCAGGTTCGGCAGGGTCAGGTCGCGACTGCACGCGCGCGAGTACTTCGAGTGGATGTGCAGGTCCGCGACGAACGGCGAGGGGCCACCGGGGGGTGCGGCGCTGAACGGAGGCACGCCGCATCCTGCCACGCCGCCCTGACGCGCCGCCTCCCGCCACGCGTACGCGTGACCTGAGCAATCCATCTCTGGACACGCCGGGCCCCCCGCCGCTATGCGCGGACCGGTCCCGCCCGGCCCGTCAGGGGGTGCGGAGCTCGACCAGGGTGATCTGGGGGTTCGCGCCCACGCGGACCGGCGGGCCCCAGAAGCCCGCCCCGTTGGTCACGTAGACCTTCGTGCCGTCCACCTCGCCCAGGCCGGAGACCACCGGCTGCTGCATCGCCACCACCAGGTTGAACGGGACGATCTGGCCGCCGTGGGTGTGGCCGGACAGTTGCAGGTCGACGCCGAACTTCGCCGCCTCCACAGCGGCGATCGGCTGGTGGGCCAGCAGTACCACGGGCCGGCTCGGGTCCCGGTCGCCGAGCGCGGCGGCGTAGTCGGCGGGGGCGGCCAGCCCCGTGCCGGCGGCGCTCACGTCGTTCACCCCGGCGAGGTCGAGCACGCCGCCCGGCGTACGGATCTCCTGCCGGACGTTCTGGAGCACGCGCAGCCCGAGGCGGTCCACCTCCGGCACCCACTCCTCGACGCCGGAGTAGTACTCGTGGTTGCCGGTGACGAAGAAGCTGCCGTAGCGGGAACGCAGATCGCGCAGCGGCGCCGCCGCCTCGCCCAGCTCGGCGACCGAGCCGTCCACCAGGTCGCCGACGACCGCGACGAAATCGGCGTCGAGCCGGTTGATCATCGCGACGATCCGCTCGGTGTGCGCCCGGCCGCGGAACGGCCCGAGGTGGATGTCGGAGACGGTGGCGATGCGCAGGCCGTCCATGCCCCGGGGCAGCTTCGCCAGCGGGATCTGCACCCGGTCCAGCCGCGGCGGGCCCAGCGCGTTGCGTACCCCGTACCCGGTGATGCCGGCGGCCGTGAGGCCCGCGAAGATCGCCGCACCGCGGGCCAGCAGCAGCCGGCGGGCGGGATCATGGTCGGGCTGGTCCACGGCCGCGGCCGCCGGCGGATCCGCCGGGCCGGCGGCGCCCACCAGCACCGGCTCGGGCGCGGCGGCGGTCGGCTCGGCGGCCGCCACCCGGCGGCGCAGCACCCGCCGCGTGACCAGCATCGGCACCTCGAGCACGACGAGTACGACCAGCAGGTAGAACATCAGCGCGAGCCACACGTACCCCGGCCAGGACAGCCAGTACCAACTCGACCGGACGCTGGCCAGGGTCGCGGGGATGAGCAGCCCCAGGACCACGGCGGCGACGGCGCCGACCCGGCGCCACCGGCCGGGGCCCGTGGTGTCCCGGACCAGCCGCTTCCACAGGTAGAAGTGGATCAGGCCGAGGACGAGGAGCACCACGACCACGGACACCACAGCCGCCATCACCGGATCCTCCCTCAGCCGCCCGCGAACGGGGCAGCACGTCGATCGTGGCCCCGGCCGGCAGCGGTGTCCCACGATCATGACAGGCGACGCCGTCCACGAGGAAGCTCGCCACCCGCAGTACGGCGGCGAGCCGCTCGCCGTGCCGTTCGGCCAGCTCGCCGACCAGTTCGTCCAGGCAGCGGCCGGCGGGCACGGTCTCCTCGGCCGTGCCGGCGGCGGCCCGCGCCCCGGCGAAGTAGCGGACGGTCAGCACGCTCAACCCCCGATCGCCGACATCGGGCGGGCCGGCTGAAGGAACGCGGGATCGTCGATGCCGTGCCCGGCCCGCTTGCCCCACATCGCCGTACGCCACCGCGCCGCCAGTTCGTCGTCGCCGGCCCCGGCCCGCAGCGCACCCCGCAGGTCGCTCTCCTCCGTGGCGAACAGGCAGGCCCGGACCTGACCGTCGGCGGTCAGCCGGGTGCGGTCGCAGTCGCCGCAGAACGGGCGGGTCACGCTGCCGATCACGCCCACCCGGGCCGGCCCGCCGTCGACCAGCCACGTCTCGGCCGGCGCGGCGCCCCGCTCGGTCGAATCGGGGGTCAGCTCGAACGCGGCACGCAGCGCGGCGAGGATCTCCTCGGCGGTGACCATGCTGCCGCGGTCCCAGCCGTGCTGGGCGTCCAGCGGCATCTGCTCGATGAACCGCGGCTCGTAGCCGTGCGCCAGCGCGAAGCGGACCAGCGCGGGCGCCTCGTCGTCGTTCACCCCGCGCATCAGCACGCTGTTGACCTTGACCGGGGCGAGCCCGGCGGCGGCGGCCCCGGCCAGCCCGGCGAGCACGTCGGCCAGCCGGTCCCGCCGGGTCAGCCGGGCGAACCGCTCCGGGTCGAGGGTGTCCAGCGAAACGTTCACCCGGTCCAGCCCGGCGGCCCGCAGCGCGGGCGCCAGCCGGTCGAGCCCGATGCCGTTGGTGGTCACCGAGATCCGGGGCCGGGGCTCCAGCGCGGCGACGGCGGCGACGATCCCGACCAGCCCCCGGCGGATCAGCGGTTCGCCGCCGGTGAACCGCACCTCGGTCACCCCGAGCCGCTCCACCGCCACCCGGACCAGCCGCACGATCTCCCGGTCGTCGAGCAGCTGCGGCCCGGCCAGCCAGGGCAGCCCCTCGGCCGGCATGCAGTACGTGCAGCGCAGGTTGCACTTGTCGGTCAGCGAGACGCGGAGGTCCCGGGCGACGCGGCCGTACCGGTCGACGAGGACGCCGTCAGTCGGTGGCGCGGCGGTCACCGTTCGACCGTAGCGCGGTCGACCCCGCGCAGCGCGGTGTGGGCGGCGTTGCCGACCGCTTCGCGGTACGCCGCGCCGAACAGAGCCGCGTGCACCAGCAGCAGGTGGAGCTGGTGCAGCGGCACCCGCTCCCGCCACCCGTCGGCCAGCGGCCACGCCTCCCGGTAGGCGGCCAGGATCCGGTCGGCGTGCGGCGGGCCGCCGAACAGCGTCAACAGGGCCAGGTCCGTCTCCCGGTGGCCGCCGTGCGCCGCCGGGTCGGCCAGCCACACCCGGTCGTCCGCCCCCCACAGCAGGTTGCCCGGCCACAGGTCGCCGTGCACCCGCGCCGGCGGCTCGTCGCCGCCGAACTCGCCGATCCGGTCCACGACCTCCTCGACCAGGGCGGCCTCGGTGGCGCCGAGCGCGCCGTTGTCGACCGACATCCGCAGGTACGGCGCGAGCCGCGCCCGGGCGAACCAGCCCGACCAGGGGCCCGGGTCGGGGGTGTTGTCCTGCGGGAGCGCGCCGATGAAGCCGGTCCACCCGGCGCCGAAGACGGGTGCCCCGGCGCGGTGCGTCGCCGCCAGCTCGCGGCCGAACCGCTCGGCGGCCTCGGGCGTCGGCTCGCCGGGCTCCACCCAGTCGAGCGCCAGCAGCTCCGGCAGCGCCACCACCACCTCCGGTACGGGTGCCCCGCCGGCCTCCCGCAGCCAGCGCAGCCCGGCCGCCTCGGTGACGAAGAAGTCGGCCGGCACCGGCCGCGCGGACCCCTCCGGCCAGGACTTGGCGAAGACGGAGTGCCCGTCGTCCAGGGTCAGCCGGGACGCGGTGCAGATGCTGCCGCCGGAGACCGGCGTCTCTCTGATCCGCTGGTGGGTGAGGAACGTCGGCAGGTGCTCCGGGTGCGCCCGCAGGTACGCCAGGTCCATGAGCGCAAGGTAGCCGGTGCGGTGCCACACCGGCGGGCGCCCCGCGCTGCCGGAGCGCCTTTCCGTCGGTCGGCGATCCGCGCTGACCTGCGTCGATACTCTCCGTAGCTGTGGATAACCCGCGTGTCGTCCACAGGGCCTGCCGGGGCGGGTCGAGGCGGCCCAGGCTGCCCCCATGACCCCGACCGACCGCCCCCGGCTCGCCGTCCGCTCGCCCGCCGACCTGATCGCCGCCGTGCCGTACCTGCTCGGCTTCCATCCCGCCGACAGTGTGGTGGTGGTCGCGCTGCGGGGCCCGCGGATCGTCTTCGCCGCCCGGACCGACCTACCCGGCCCGGACGCCGACCCGCTCGACCCGGCCGTCCACCTGGCCGGCGTGATCGCGCGGCAGGGCGCCGAGTCCGCCACCGTGCTCGGGTACGGCGAGGCGGCCCGGGTCACCCCCGCGGTCGACGCGGTACGCGGGTCGCTGGCCGCCGCCGGCCTGGCCGTGCTCGACGCGCTGCGCGTGACCGACGGGCGCTACTGGTCGTACCTGTGCGCCGAGCCCGCCTGCTGTCCCGCCGAGGGCACCCCGTACGACGTCGGGGCCAGCGAGGTCAGCGCGGCGGCCGTGTTCGCCGGACAGGTGGCGCTACCCGACCGGGCGGCCCTGACCGCGCAGGTGGCCCCGCTCGGCGGCCCGGCCGCACCGGCCATGCGCGCGGCGGTCGCCCGCGCCGAGCGCCGCCGGGACGCCCTGCTGGCCGGGGCGCCCGCCGCCGACCTGATCGGCGGGCGCACCCTGCGTCGGGCGGGAGTCGCCGCCGTCCGCGCCGCCCTGCGTCAGCACCGCCGGGGCGACCGGCTCCCCGA
Source organism: Micromonospora olivasterospora (assembly GCF_007830265.1). NCBI lineage: Bacteria > Bacillati > Actinomycetota > Actinomycetes > Micromonosporales > Micromonosporaceae > Micromonospora > Micromonospora olivasterospora. The sequence continues at coordinate 2,569,911 of NZ_VLKE01000001.1, read as the reverse complement.
CGACGAGGTCGCCTGGCTGACGCTGCTCCTGACCCACCTGCCGATCCGCGACCACGCGTGGGAACGCACCGACGGGCGGGACGCCGACATCGCCCTCTGGACGGACGTGTTCCGCCGCGCCGCCCCGGAGCTGATCGCGGCGCCGGGCTGCCTGCTCGCGTTCGCCGCGTGGCGGGCGGGGCAGGGCGCGCTGGCGGCCGTGGCGCTGGAGCGCGTCCTGTCGGCGCATCCGGGCTACTCGCTCGCGCTGCTCCTCGACGAGCTGCTCCGCGGCGGGGTGCCGCCGTCGCGGCTGGACGGCTGGCCGGCGGTCAACGCGCCCGCCGTGCTGCGCCCGAGACGCCGCCGCCCCCGCGGGCCCCGCCGTCCCACCTGACCGGGGCGGCGCGTCCCGCCAGGCGCTGCCCGCGCGCGCTGTCGGGCGCTGCCCGCGCGCGCTGTCGGGCGCTGCCCGCGCGCGCTGTCGGGCGCTGCCCGCGCGCGCTGTCGGGCGCTGCCCGCGCGCGCTGTCGGGCGCTGCCCGCGCGCGCTGTCGGGCGCTGCCCGCGCGCGCTGTCGGGCGCTGCCCGCGCGCGCTGTCGGGCGCTGCCCGCGCGCGCTGTCGGGCGCTGCCCGCGCCATGTCGGCGACATGGGGTGGTCACGCCGTCGTCGATGCCGCGATGTCGGCGACACGGAGTCGATCACGTGACCGGTCGGCCGACCGCGGCCAGATCCCGCCGGGAGCTCGGCCAGGTCGCGCCGGGAGCTCGGCCAGATCCCGCCGGGAGCCGGTCAGGTCGGCGCCGGGGGCCGGTCAGGCGCGGTCGACGGTCACCCGCTGGGCTCCCGTGTAGACGTTCATCGTGCGGCCGCGCAGGAAGCCGACCAGGGTCATCCCCGCCTCCTCCGCGAGGTCCGTCGCCAGGGTGCTCGGCGCGGACACGGCCGCGAGCAGCGGTATCCCCGCCATCCACGCCTTCTGGGTCAGCTCGAAGCTCGCCCGGCCGGAGACCAGCAGCAGGTGCCCGGCCAGCGGCAGCCGGCGCTGGCGCACCGCCCAGCCGACCAGCTTGTCCACGGCGTTGTGCCGGCCGACGTCCTCGCGCAACGCCACCAGTTCCCCGTCGGCGGTGAACAGCCCGGCCGCGTGCAGCCCACCGGTGCGGTCGAAGGCGCGCTGGGCCGCCCGCAGCCGGTCCGGCAGCTCGGCCAGCAGCGCCGCCGGCACGGCGAGCGGGTCGTCGGCGACGGCGAAGGGCGAGCGGGTTCGCACGGCGTCGATGCTGGCCTTGCCGCAGACGCCGCACGAGCTGGTGGTGTAGAAGTTCCGGGCCGGGTCGGTCGTCGGCTCGGGCACGCCGGGGGCGAGCACCACGTCCACCACGTTGTACGTGTTCGGCGTCTCCGCGCCCGCGCAGAGCTGGGCGGTGTGCACGTCGGCGTCGGAGCGGATCAGCCCCTCGGTCAGCAGGAACCCGATCGCCAGGTCCAGGTCGTCGCCGGGCGTGCGCATGGTCACCGCGAGCGGGCGTCGCCGACCGGGGCCGCCCGGCCCGACGCGGATCTCCAGCGGCTCCTCCACCGCGAGGGTGTCCGGCCGGCGTACCGCGGCCCGCCCGTCCGCCGTCACGTCGAGGTCGACCCGGAGCACGCTCCTTCGGTCCGTCGCCCGTCCCATCCCGCCATCCTGCCCGAACGGCCCACCCCGCACACCGGCGACCGCCGCCGGTGGCCTCCCGTACGGAAGGGCCGGGGGGGAGTCAGGCGGTGGCGGCGCGGCCGACGGACCCCTCGACCCCCTCGACCCCGCCGGTCGCGGTCTCGGCCTCGGCGGCCCCGGCCTCGGCGGCCTCGGCCTCGGCGGCCTCGGCCCCGGCGGCCTCGGCCCCGGCGGACAGGGTCGTCTCCAGCCAGCTGACGATCAGCTCGGCCACGGCGTCCGGCGGCGGCATGGCGATGCCGACGGCGTTCTCCCGCTGCCACAGCTCGAAGATGACCCGCTCCTGTGGCTCCACCACGGTGTGGCCCTCGTCGCGCAGTGCCTCGACGTGCCGCTGGGTGACCCGCTTGACCCACATCGAGCGGTTCATGCTGGGAAAGAAGATCGCCGGGCGGTCGCTGGCCAGCAGCGCGGTCTGCGCCGGGTTGCCGGCCAGCCCGAGGGCCGCCGCGGCGAGCGTGTTCGCCGTGGCCGGCAGGACCACGATCCCCAGGGAACGCTTCGCGAACTCCGTCGGATTCAGGGTGGGGTCGGCGCTGGTGTAGACCTCGTCGGCGTACCAGGCGGCCACCTGCGGCTGCACGAAGCGCTCGGCGCTCGCCGTGAGCAGCACCCGCAGCGGCAGGTCGATCTCCTGACGTAGCCAGGACAGGTACCCCGAGGTGGCCATCGCGGCGCTGGAACCGCAGACGATCACCGAAAGCGCGTCATCTCGCATGGCGACAGCGTGGCGTGACGGGCCGGTCACGGACATGGGGGAACGGCCCCATCTTCGGCGGCCCGGGCCGCCCGGAGTTTGGGGGTCGCTCCCCATGCCGCACGGCCCGCCGGCCTGGCAGGTTCTTCCCCAGGCCCAGGCCGGCCAGCCACCCCCCACGACGCCGTCCGAGGAGGTGAACGTCATGAAGAAGATCACGATCCGCAAGACCGGTTCCATCAAGCTCACCACGTCTGCGCCGCTGTACTGCACGGACTGCTGCTGACCGGTCCGGCCGCCCCGGCGTCTCCGGCGCCGGGGCGGCCGTCACCGGCCGTCACCGCGAAGGGGGACCGATGTCAACCACCCGCCTGGAGTTCCACCCGCTCACGTACGTCCAGGAGCGGGACGGCATCACGGTCGGCCGCGTCGACGCCGCCTCCTTCGCCGTGCTGCCGGAGGACGGCGTGGCGCTGCTGCGCCGCCTCGCCGACGGAATGCCGCTCGCCGACGCCGAGCAGTGGTACCGGCGCACCTACGGCGAGTCCGTCGACATGGCGGACTTCGTGGACGCGATGCGCGAGCTGGGGTTCGTCCGCGCCGAGGGGGAACCCCTGGCCGCGCCCCCGAAGGTCCGCTTCCGCCGGCTCGGCAGGGCCGCCTTCTCCCCGCTCGCCTGGGCCGCGTACGCCCTGATCATCGCCGCCGCCGCGGTCGCCATGGTGAGCCGGCCGGAGCTGCGCCCGCAGGCCGGCAACGTGTTCTTCGTGCCGTCCCTGCTCGCCGTGCAGCTGGGCCTGGCCCTCTGCCAGTCGCCGGCCATCCTGTGGCACGAGTGGTACCACCTGCTCGCGGCCCGCCGGCTCGGCCTGCCCACGCGGATGCGGGTCGGCCGCCGGCTCTACTACGCGGTGGTCGAGACCGAGCTGGACGCCCTGCTCACCGTGCCGGCGCGGCAGCGTTACCTGCCGATGCTGGCCGGGCTGCTGGCCGACGCGGTGCTCTTCGGCGCGCTCGTGCTCGCCGCCGCGGCCGACCTGTCCGGCGGGTTGTCCTGGCCGGGACGGCTCGCGCTCGCGGTGGCCTACACCGTGCTGCTGCGTATGTCCTGGCAGTTCTACGTCTTCCTGCGCACGGACATGTACTACGTCGCAACGACCGCGCTGGGCTGCACGAACCTGGACGAGGTGAGCCGGGCGTACCTGCGCGACAGGTTCCGCTGGCTGCCGTGGGTGCGCCGGTCCGACTGGGCCGACGGCGACTGGTCGCCGCGCGACCGGCAGCTCGCGCCCTGGTTCGCGCTGATCACCTGCGCCGGCGTCGGGGTGCTGCTGGTCACCGTCGCGCTCTGGACCGCACCGCTGATCTGGGAGTTCGGCACCCGGGTCTGCACCGCCCTCGCGAACGGCACCCCCACCGGGCCCGGCTTCTGGGACTCGGTCGCCTCCCTCCTGCTCGTCGTCTTCGAGATCGTGCTGCTGCCGCTGCTGGCCGGGCGTACCCGGCGCCGGCGCGCCGCGACCCCGAGCCCCGCCCCCGCCGGCTGACCGCCTCAGCGTCCGGCGGCCCGTCCCACCACGACCACCACACCACGGCCACCGCGCCGCCAGATCCATCCCGAACCGAGGAGCAACGGCATGACTGCACACCAATGGCGGGTCGGGCCCTCACCGGCCGACGGCGAGCGGGCCGATTTCGCGGTCGACTCCCACCGGGGCCTGCGTGGCCCGTACACCGGCCTGGGCAGCGTGCTGCGGCTGGTCGTGCCGGAGGCGTACGAGCGCTGGCCCGACCTCGTCCGGGGCTACCTGACCGAGATCCTCTCCGCCGCGCCGGAGCTGCGCGGCGCGATCGACGCCGCGCCCGAGACCCTGACCTCGCTCGCCGTGCCGGAGGAGCGGACCCGGATCTACCCGGCCAACCGGACCCGCCGGCTGGCTCACGGGGCGACCGAGTTCCTCGCCGGGTACGCCACCCGTGCCGGCCGGCTGCCGCTGCGGCTGGCGTTCGACCGGGTGGACGAGGCGGACCCGACGGATCAGGAGTTCCTCGCCATCTTCCTGCGCCGCGCCCGACCGGAGCGGATCGGGGTCCTCATCGGCACCGGCGGCGGGTCCCTGGAGCCCGAGTTGACCGCCGCGCTCGACCGGTACGCGATCCGGCTGCCGGATGCGCACCGGCCCGGCCCCGCCGCCGGCCGCGGCCCCGACGAGCTGCTGCGGGCGTACGTCGACGCGGACGGCACGTCCACCGACCCGGCGGAGCTGGCGGCGTACGAGCAGGCCGCCCCGGAGGTGCGGGTGGCCCTGCACGACGCCCGTGCCGCGCTGCTGCGCGAGCGCGGCGAGTGGAGCCTGGAACTGGGCGCGATCCCCTGGCACCTGGAGCGCGGCAGCGACCCGGCCGGGGCCGGCGCGGAGGCGCTGTACGAGGCGGCCCGGCACTGCGGCGCGATGGGCTACTACCACGCGGTGATCGACTACGGGACCCGCGGCCGGGCCATCGTGGACCCGGACACCCAGATGGAGCGGTTCTGGCTGTTGAGCACCCGGGCCAGCTCGGCCATGGTGGTGCTCGGGCGCACCGTGGAGGCCGAGCCGACCTACCTGGATCTGCGCAGCCGGTACTCGGACCCGGAGCTGCAGATGTCCACCGGGTACGCGCTGGCGATGCTCTACACCCGCTTCCACCCGGACGGGTTGAAGGACCACCACCTGGCCCGGGGCTACATCAACAACTCGATCGCGCTCGCCTCGCTGCTGCCCGACCCGCAGAAGCGGGCGTTCCACTCGGTGTTCCAGAACAACGGGCTGGCGCTGATCGAGATGCGGCTGGGCCGGCTGCCCGCGGCGCTGCGGCTCGTCGACGAGGGACTGCAGCGGCTCGACCGGGAGCTGCCCGGCGACAAGCACCGGCTGCACCGGTCGGTGCTGGTGCACAACCGGGGCAAGGCGTACCTCGCGCTCGGCCGGCTGGACGAGGCGCTGGCCGACCTCACCAAGGTGATCGAGCTGGACCCGAACTACGCCGACTACTACTTCGACCGGGCGGACGTGCGGCGGCGGCTGGGCGACCTGACGGGCGCGATCGCGGACTGCGACACCGCGATCAGCCTGTCCCCGCCGTTCTACGAGCTGTACTACAACCGGGCGGACATCAAGGCCGAGCTGGGCGACCTGGCCGGCGCGGTGGCCGACTTCGGCTACGTCGTCGAGCTGGAGCCCGACCAGATCGACGCCCGGGTGAACCTGGTCAGCCTGCTGCTCGACGAGGGGTTGGTCGACGACGCCCGCCCGCACCTGGACGAGGGGCTGCTGCGGCACCCGGACGACGCCCGCCTGCTGCACCTGCGTGGCGTGCTCGCGCTCGCGGACGACGAGGGCGACGAGGCGCGGCGGCACTTCGACGCGGCGTTGCGTGCCGATCCGGGACTGGTCGCCGCGCTGGCCAGCCGGGCCGCGCTCGCCTTCGACGGCGGGGATCACGCGACGGCGGTCGCCGACCTGACCACGGCGCTGGCCAGCACGCCCGACAACCCGGACCTGCTGTACAACCGGGGCTTCGTCCACGAGGCGGCCGGCCGGTGGGCCGACGCGGTGGCCGACTACAGCCGCGCGCTGGACCTGCCCGGGGCCGACCGGGGCGAGCTGCTGAGCCGGCGGGCCCGCTGCCACGCGGAACTCGGGGACGCCGACGCCAGCCGGGCCGACGAGGCGGCCAGCGCGGCCGAGCAACTGGACCTGGCCGGCGCGCGATGACCACCACCGCCTCGCCCAGGGACTCGACGACGCCCGCCGACCCGACCCGGCCCGGTGGGGTGAGCGGCCCGGTGCTGCGGGAGTTCATGCGGAACTGGGCCACGGGCGTGGCCGTGGTCACCAGCCACGTCGACGGGCGACCGGTCGGCTGCACGGTGAACGCGTTCACCTCGGTGTCGCTGCGTCCGCCGCTGCTGCTCGTCTCGCTGGGCCGGGCGAGCCGTACGCTGGCCGCCGTCACCGCCGAGGGGGCGTTCGCGGTCAACCTGCTGGACCGGCGGCAGTGCCAGCTGGCCGACCAGTTCGCCGCCCCGATCCCGAACCGCTTCGCCGGGGTGCCCCACCGTATCCGGGACGGGTTGCCGCTGCTGGACGGGGCGATGGCCGTCGCGGTGTGCACGGTGACCCAGGTGATCGGGGTGGCCGACCACGCGCTGGTGCTCGGCGCGCCGTACTGGTGCCAGGCGCGGCCCGGCGCCGAGCCGGCGGTCTTCTTCGGCGGCGGCTACCGGGCCGTCAGTCCGGGCTGACCTACTGCCGGAACCGGGCGGCGTAGCGACTGAGCGCCGCCCGGTTCGCCTGCTCGGTCTTCGCGATCAGGCTCGCGACGTGCTTCTCCACGGTGCGCGGCGAGATGAACAGCTCGCTGGCGATGCTGCGGTTGTCCGACCAGTCCGCCATGAGTTCCAGGACCTCGTACTCCCGTTCGGTCACCCCCTTCAGCCGCAGCGGCGGCGGGACCCGGCTCGTGTCGCGGCGGTGGGGCACCACCACGCCGGAGCGGCGCAGCTCGGCCCGGCAGGCGCGGGCCGGAGTCGGGAGCCCGGCCTGGCGGAAGTACTCCTCCGCCTGCCGCAGCCAGTCGACCGGCTCTCCCCAGCGGTCCGTCCGCGCGGCCTCGGCGACCAGGCGCAGGCCGAGGTGGACCGCCACCGGGTGCGGCCCCCGCCGCACCGCCGTCACGGCTGCCTCCGCCTGCTCCCGCCTGCCCTGCCTGCCGAGCAGGACGGCCTCGGCCAGCAACCCGAACTGCCGGTTCCAGCGCAGCCGGCCCGGGCCGCTTTCGCCCACCTCGCGGCAGCGGCGCCAGTCCGCCTCGCCGCGCAGCACGTCGAGCAGCAACCCGAGCCCGTGCTCCCCGGCCAGCGGGTACGGGGCGGCCCGCTGGCTGTCGCACCGGGCGGCCCGGGCCAGCTCGTCACGCGCCCGGTCCGGGTCCTCCTCCAGCAGCGCGCACACCGCGTACGCCATACCGTGCACGAGCGCCGCGTACGGCGATCCGGTCCCGCCGGCGTGCCGTAGCTCGGCCAGCGCCTCGTCCACCTCGCGCCGCCGGCCCTGGTGCCCGGCGCAGATCGCGCGCACCAGGATCGATCGCGCGACCGCGTCGTGCAGCCCCAGCCGCTGCGCCTCGGCCGCGCTCTCGGTGACGAGGCGTTCGGCCTCGGCGTACCGGCCGCGCAGGGCCTGGTCCCAGGCGAGCAGGGAGCCGACCGTGTGGCGCAGCGTCTGCGCGCCGATCCGCCGGGTTCGTTCGGCGCTGCGGACCAGGGCGTCGGCGTCCCCCGTCAGCAGCCACCGCTGCTCGGCGAGCAGCGCCGTGGCGCGGGCGCGCCACAGCGGGAGGTGGTGGCGGTCGGCCAGCTGCCGCATCCGGAAGAAGCACGCCTGCGCCTCGTCGGTCTCCCGCCGGCTGGCCAGCACGCCGCGGGCCTGCCAGCCGAGGCAGGCGACCGCCGGCAGCCCGGCGCGCTCGGCCTCGTCCACCGCCCGGTCGGCGAGCCGGGCGGCCTGCTCCGGGGTGTCCACCGCGAGGTGGGCCGCGACGGCGTCGACGTGCGCCGTCTGCCGTCCGTGGGCGTCGGGGCCGAGCACCGCCCGGGCGGCCTCGAGCTGTACGACGGCATCGGCCCGCCGGCCCGCGAGGCAGGCGAGCCGGGCGAACTGGACGTGCACCGCGGCCAGCCGCTCGGGCGGGACGGCCGGGTGGCACAGGTCGTCGAGGCTGTCGAGGAGCCGCAGCCCGCGCCCGGCATCGCCGCTCTCCACGAGCGCGCACAGCAGCTCGTGCAGCACGTCGACGCGGAGCGGGCCGTCGAGGGACGTCTCCGCCAGCTCCCATGCCCGCTCCAGGGTCTCGGTAGCCGCCCACAGCCGTCCCGCGTTGAGCGCCCGGCGGCCGGCGAGGACGAGCAGCCGGGCGGCCTCCGGCACGTCCCCGGCGCGGCCGGCGAGGCGGGCGGCGAACGCGCACCATTCCCCCGGCAGGTCGGGGTGCAGCTCGTGTACCGCCTCGGCCGACCGCTGCGCGAGGGCGGCCTGGTCGGCGGGGGTGAGCAGGCCGAGCAGCGCGACCGCGGTCGTCGGGTTGCGGAAGGCGTACCAGTCGTGGTCGTCGCCGCCGGGGGCGATCAGCCCCGCGGTGACCGCCGCGCGTACGTGTCGGAGCAGGTCGTCGCGGTCCAGCCGCAGGGCCTGCCCGAGCACCGAGACCGGGAACCGCTCGCCGATCACGGCAGCGGCGGTGAGCAGTTGGCGTCCGGCGGGTCCGAGCCGCGTGGCCTGACCGGCGACGGTGTGCCGGACCGCCGACGGCACCTCGGTACGTACCTCGTCCACCAGCCGGCATCCGCTCGGATCGAGGACGAGGGTGCCGCTGTCCAGCATGGCGCGCACCAGTTCTCCGGCGAGGAACGGGTTGCCCGCGCTGTCCCGGCAGAGCCGGTCCACGACCGGCTCCGGTACGTGCTCGGGGGCGAGGCCGAGTCGGGACGCCGCGAGCAGGCGCACGGCCGGCGGGTCGAGCGGGTGCAGCGGCAGGAGGGTGCCGCTGCACCGCCGGCTGAGCGCCTGCGCCAGATCCCATGCCGACCCGGGGCCCTGCCGAACGGTGGCGAGCAGCAGGGTGCCCTGGCCGGCGACGTTGTCGGCGAGGTATTCCACCACGGCGAGGGTCCCGGGGTCGGCGTCGTGCAGGTCCTCCAGGGCGAGCAGGCAGCCGCGGTCGGCGCCCGTGACCGACAGCAGCCGCAGCACCGCCTCGCCGAGGAGCACCGGCGACGCCGGCACGGGTGGGGCGCCGGGGGACCGGTACTCCGGGATGAGCCCGCCCAGGGCGGACCGGTAGGGGCGCAGGCTGGGATGTTCCAGGATGGGCTCCGTGCGGAACAGGTGGGCCAGCGCCTCGGTGAGGGGGCGGAGCCGCACGGCGGGGCCCGTGCTGCCCGTCCGCCCCAGCAGCACCGACATGCCGCCGTGCCGTGCCCGGCGGACGGCCTCCCGCACCAGGCGGGACTTGCCCGTCCCGTCCCCGCCGACCACGATGACGCATCCGCCGTGCCCGTGGCGGGCCTGGCTCAGCCCCTCGTACAGGATGTCCCGTTCCCGGTCACGGCCGACCAGCACGGGCAGTGGGAAATTGTCTTCTTCGGGCATGCGCACCTTCCTGTCCGTCGCGACAAGAATGGGACCACCTGCGCGCCCCGAACCGTTGTAACGCGTATCCGACAGGCGCCACGGGGAATCGAGGCTGGCCGTCCCGGCGCCGTCACTGTAAAAAGAATTACGGGAAATTCATAGTCTTGAATTTTAAAGCCATCGCACCCGACGTGGTCGAGTAGGTGCGCTAGGTGATAGGTTTTATCCATAGATGTCGGCCTTAGCCGGCTTCGGCGTCCGGCGTGGCTGGGCCGTCCTGCCTCGGGGGTCGGCGGGCGGACGCCCTTGTCACTGCCTTTGCCCGGGGTGGCCGGCGGGATGGATGTTCGACTTCGGGTCGCCGGAAAGCAGAGCCGCTGAATCGCGGCGAAAATGGCGATTCGCCGGAGCCGCGAATCGTTCCCATCGCGCGAAACCAAGATCCGCCGGGTTCGCGGCGGGCGGGACGGCCCGACCGCCCGGTCCGCTCGGCGGGGGCGACGCCGACGCATCGCCGGGAGACGGTGGCGGGCACGTGTCGGGGCCGGCGGTACCGTGGCCGGGTGACGGGCTACGCGGCGGTCGTGTTGGCGGGCGGGGCTGCCCGTCGGATGGGCGGCGCGGACAAGCCGGCCCTCCGGGTCGGCGGCCGGCCGATGCGCGACCGGGTGCTGGACGCGGTGGCCGACGCCGACCTCCGGGTGCTGGTCGGGCCGCCCGGGCCGGTGCCCGAGGGCGTCCGGTCGACCAGGGAACGCCCGCCCGGCGGAGGCCCGGTCGCGGCCCTCGCCGCCGGCCTGACTCTGCTCCCCCCGGGTACGACCGTCGTCGCCGTGCTGGCCGGCGACCTGCCCCTCCTGACCGCCCCCGCGATCGGTGCGCTGCGGGACCGGCTCGCCGAACCGGGCGTGGACGGCGCCTGCTACGTCGACGACGAGGGACGGCGGCAGACCCTGTGCGGCGTCTGGCGGGTGCCCGCGCTGCGGGCCGCCGTGGACCGGCTCGCGGCCGCGCGGGGTGGCTCGGTGGACGGCGCGTCGCTGCGGGCGCTGCTCGGCGGCCTCGCCGTTCGCGACGTGCGCTGGCCCGGCGGCGGCCCGCCGCCCTGGTTCGACTGCGACACTGACGAGGACGTACGCCGGGCGGAGGAGTGGACGCGATGACGGTGATGGACGAGTGGGTCACGGCGGCCTGCGCCGAGCTGGGCCTCGACCCGTCCGAGGTGCCGGTGCCGGTCGTGCTCGACCTGGCCAGGGACGTCGCCCACCAGGTGCTGCGACCGGGCGCCCCGGTCACCGCGTACCTGCTCGGCCTGGCCGTGGGACGGGGGCCGAGCCGACGGCGGCCGCCGCCCGCCTCGGCGAGCTGGCCGGCGCCTGGCCGGTCGAGCTGGGCGGCCCGCCCTCCGACTGAGGTCGAGCTGGGCCCCGCCCACCGACCGAGGTCGAGCCGGCCGGCGGGATCTCCGGCCGGAGCGGGTCCGGCGGCCCGTTCCGGGCCCGCTGTCCCATCGCCGTCCGGGCCTGATTCGGTCCCCCGGGTGGCTGGGTAGGGTGATCGGGACGGACGGAGGCGATCATGTCGGTAGGCCACCCCTCGACCCCCGCCGGAGGCCCGCCCGGCGGCGCGTCCGAGCAGTTCGAGCCGATCCTGCTCGACGAGCCGAGCACGGCTGACCTGCGGGCGAAGGTGGCGGAGGCTTGGCGGGAGTTCGCCCGGGCCCTCGCCGACCGGCTGCGCGAGCTGCCCGCCGGGTCCCACGTCGAGTTGACCCTCGACCCGACCGCCTCCGGCACCGGCGATGCCGTCTACTCGATCAGCGTGGACATCGCGGACTCCGGCCGGCTCTCGGCCCGGGCGGTCGGTAACGCGACGCTTCCGCAGGGCTACCGGCTGGACCGGGCCGCCGTGGCCGACATGGTCGCGCTGGGCTGGTCCCCGCCCGGGGTGCTCGCCGGCTCCGGCGAGCACTTCGGCCTGGCGGGCGAGACCGCCGAGGCGACCCGGATCGCCGCCCTGCTCTCCCGCACCCTGCGCGACGTGTACGGCGCGCCGCACCCGGCGTTCCTGGTCTACCTAATTCAGGACGCCGAGGGCGAGCCCGTGGCCGTGGAGGCGCTGGGCACCGCGCGCGGGGAGTTCGGCACGGACCGCACGGCCGAGGCCGACCTCGACGAGGCGTTGGCCGCCGCGCAGGCGGTGGAGGGCGACGTGCTGGACCTGGCGGAGCGGGTCAGGACGGTCGTCTCCACCATGCTCAAGTCCAACGCCGACCAGTTGCAGGTCGACTCGGACGGGGACATCAACATCCGGGCCGGGTCCGCCATGGTGTTCGTCCGGGTCCGCGACAATCCGCCCCTGGTCGACGTCTTCTCGCCGGTGCTCACCGAGGTCGAGCCCACCGAGCGGCTCTACGTGAAGCTCTCCGAGCTGACCAACCGGATGCCGATCGGCCGGCTCTACTGCGCCGACGACACGGTGTGGGCGTCCATCCCGGTGTTCGGCCGCAACTTCCAGGCGGGCCACCTGATGCTCGCGGTGCAGGTGATGACCGGCCTCGCCGACGAGCTCGACGACCGGCTGCACGGCGAGTTCGGCGGGAGGCGCTTCTTCGGCGAGGGCGACAAGCCGGGCCGGCGGGACCAGGGCGAGCACCGCACCGGCATGTACCTGTAAGGAAGGGCCCTTCGCAACGCCTGCGGGGGATCTCACCCACCCGCGCCCGGCGTCCCGCCGACGCCCTCGACGGCCCGTGCGGTCGAGGGCGGGTGGGACCCGAGTCCGGGCCCCACCCGCCGGGGGAGGGTGAGTCAGGTCAGGTTGTCGGCAGCCAGGCCAGCTCGGCGGCGCCGGCCGGGTCGCTGGCGCGCAGGCCGGCGTCGGAGACGGTCCACAGGACGCCGCCGACCAGCAGCGACCGGGTGACCGGAGCGCCGCCTGTGTGCGCGACCCGGCCGACCTCCGCGACGGACGAGCCGGTGAGCCGCAGCAGGCGCAGCGCGTTGTCGACCGGCAGCGCCACCAGGCCGGTCCCGGCGTCGTACAGGAACGCGTGCGGGTCGAACTCGACCGTCGACGCGGCCCCCGGCACGTGGTACCGGGCCAGCCGGGCGGGCCGGGCCGGGTCCGCCACGTCGAACAGGGAGACCTGGAGGCCCTGCACCCGTCCCTGGTCGTTCGCCTCCTGGCCCACCCCGAGCAGCCGGCCCTCGCCCACCGGGTGCAGGTACGCCGAGTACCCGGTGATCTTCAGCTCCCCGGTGACCCGGGGCGCGGCCGGGTTCGTCAGGTCGAGCGAGTAGAGCGGGTCGGTCTGCCGGAAGGTCACCACGTACCCGGTGGCGCCGAGGAAGCGCACCGAGTGGATCCGCTCGCCCCGGCCGAGCCCGGTGACCGCCCCGGTGCGGGTCAGGGTGCCGTCGCGGCGGGTCAGCACGTACACGGCGGACTCGGTCGCCGGCCGCGGACCGAAGCTGTCGCCGCTGGTGGTGGCCACCCGGAGCCGGCCCTGCCACTCCGACAGCGCGTACTGGTTGACGAGCGTGCCCGGCACGGTGCCGGCGGCCAGGTAGCGGGGCCGGCCCGGCGCGGCGGTGTCGAACTGGTAGATCGCGGTGGCCGCCGGCCCGGCCGAGGGGACCCAGCCGGTCCGCCAGGGCCGTCCGGCGCGCTCGCGCACGCCGGCCAGGTAGAGGCTGCGGGCCGTCCCGTAGACGGTGTCCGCGTCGGCGGCGACGCTCACCGGGTCGCCGTCGCCGAGGTGCCCGGTCGTGAGGTCGAAGCTGAGCACGGTGAGTAGCGACGTGCCGGTGCTGTCGGCGGTCGCGCTCAGCCGGTCGCAGCCCACCCGGCCCGCTCCGCGCCGGTCACCCTCGGTCCACTCGTACGCCGGCAGCCAGGCGTCGAGGTCGGCGTCGGCGATCACCGCCCGGTTCGCCGCCAGCCGTTCCTCGTCGGTGCCCTCCTGCCGGTACGGGAAGACCAGCCGGGGGTGCGAGCGGACCACCACCCGGGCCGTCGCGCCGGTCAGCCGCGCGTCGAGCAGGCTCCCGTCGATCCGGTACGTCCCGACGAGCGTCGGCGACCCGGTCAGGTCCACCAGCAGCAGCCGCGGGCCGGGCTCCCCCTCGTCGACCGGCCGTCTCCCGCCCACGAGCGGGATCCGCGGCGCCGACCGGACCAGCACCAGCGCCCGGTCGCCGTGCAGCAGCAGGGTCGCGGCCGGCCAGTTGGTGGGCAACCCGGGGTCGTCACCCGCGGCCAGGTCCAGCCGGCCCGTGATCCGCCGCGTCGCCGGGTCCGTCACCCGCAGCACGCCGCCGGTGACGGTGACGATCCGCCGACCGTCGGTCTTGACCAGGTCCGGCTCGTCGGCGTCCGGCTCGTGGTTGTTCGTGGTCGAGTGCTCCGCCGGCGCGGCCTGCCCGGCCGACGCGTCCGCGCGCGATCTCCGCACATCGCCCATCGCGGGGACGGGCCCGCCCAGCAGGTCGACCGCCTCGGGCACGAGGCCCCACGGGCTGACCGACTCGGCGGCCGCCGCCCGCAGCCGCGCCAGCGCGTCGGCGCACGAGTCGAAGGACACCAGCCGGACGGCCCCCACCGGGGGTGCCCAGGGCGGCTCCGCCGCGTGGTGCGGCAGCCCGGCCGCGCTCCCGGCCAGCAGGGTCAACGCGACCAGCGTGCCGGCCGCGGCGGTGACTGTCGCCCGTGTCATGCCCGCTTCGACGCCGGCCGTCCGGTTCCGGTTCCCGGGCTGCGCCCCGGAGGTGGGGCACCGCGCGGGCGGGAGCCGCCGGCATCGTGGGGGTGGGCCGCGTCAGACGGTGGACGGGCCGACGCCGGGGGACTCGACCAGGCGGGAGAGCACGATGGTGCTCCGGGTCGAGGTGACGAACGGCTCCGCCCGCAGCCGCTCCAGCGCCTCCTCCAGGTGGGCGATGTCCGCCGCCCTCAGGTGGACCAGCGCGTCCGCCTCCCCCGAGACGGTGTACGCCCCGACGACCTCCGGGTGCCGGCGGGCGGCCACCCCGATCTGGGCCGGGGTGGTCCGCCCGGCGCAGAACAGCTCCACGAACGCCTCCGTCGTCCAGCCGACCGCGGCCGGGTCGACGACCGCCGTGAATCCCCGGATCACGCCCGCGGCGCGCAGCCGGTCGACCCGGCGCTTGACCGCGGGGGCGGACAGCGAGACGCGGCTGCCGATGTCGGCGTACGACGCCCGGGCGTCGGCCACGAGCAACGCAATGATTCGCTGGTCTACCGCGTCTATCTGCAACGTTCCGCCTTCGGGAAGCAACGGTTGTGGCTGTTACCAAAGTTGTACCGTACCTACTCTTGGTCACCGTGAACCAGCAGCGAGTCCCGCGAAAGCGGACATATCTCATGTGCTCGCCCGCGCATTTCGCCGTCGAGTACGCGATCAACCCGTGGATGGACGTCACCACGCCCGTCGACGCGGACCTGGCGGTCAAGCAGTGGGACCGGCTGCGCGAGACGCTGGTCGGTCTCGGCCACGACGTGCACCTGCTGACGCCCCAGGCCGGGCTGCCCGACATGGTGTACGCCGCCAACGGGGCGTTCGTGGTGGACGGGACGGTCTACGGCGCCCGGTTCAAGCACGAGCAGCGGGCCGCCGAGGCAGCCGTCCACCGGGCCTTCTACGAGCAGTGCGGCTGGCGGTTCATCGCCTCGAACGAGACCAACGAGGGCGAGGGCGACTTCGCGTACCTGCCGGAGGCGCACGGCGGGCTGATCCTCGCGGGCCACGGCTTCCGTACCGAGCTGCCGGCGCACGCGGAGGCGCAGGAGGCGCTGGGCCGCCCCGTGGTGTCGCTGCGCCTGGTCGACCCGCGCTTCTACCACCTGGACGTCGCGCTGGCCTCGATCGACGACGCGAACGTCGTCTACTACCCGGGCGCCTTCTCGGCGGCCAGCCAGAAGGTCCTCGCGCAGCTCTTCCCGGACGCGGTGATCGCCGACGACGCGGACGCCCTGGCCTTCGGCCTGAACCTGGTCAGCGACGGGCTGAACGTGGTCCTCAACAGCGAGGCGACCCGGCTCGCCGGCAGGTTCAAGGCCGCCGGGTACAACCCGGTGCCGGTCGAGCTGGCCGAGCTGAAGAAGGGCGGCGGCAGCGTGAAGTGCTGCATCGCCGAGCTGCGCCACTGACCCCGCGGGTCACCTGACGGCACGGGCCGGTCCCTCCCCGCGGAGGGCCGGTCCGTCCGCGTTCCCGGCCCGGGGTCAGCCCCGCGTTCCCGGCCCGGGTCAGGCCCCCGTGTTCCCGGCCAGGGTCAGCCCAGCGTGGCCAGCTCGTTGATCAGCACGTTGGAGAGCAGCCGGCCGTCCCGCTGCACCCTGCGCAGGTACCACTTCTGCTGCGGGGTGCGCGGCTGGTTGAACTGCCACGCCCCGCGCGGGCTGTCGATCTGGCCGATCTTGCCCAGCGCCAGGTTCACCTGCTGCGCCGTCGGGTTCGACCCGGCCAGCCGGATCGCCTTGTCCAGCACCTGCGCCGCGTCGTACGAGGCCATGGCGTACGTGGTGGGGACGCGTTGTGGTTCTTCCGGTACGCCGAGGCGAAGATGCGGTTGGCGGTGTTGTTCAGGTCGGCGGAGTAGTTCAGGGCGGTGACGACGTTGCTCACCTCCGCCTCCGGTGCGTCGCCGAGCACGGTGCCCTCGGTGAGGAACCCGGGGGCGTAGATCGGGCCCCGGTACCCCTCCCGGTAGAGCTGCTTGAGGAACTGCGCCGCCGCCGCGCCGGCGAAGTGGCAGAAGACGGCGTCCGGCTTCCGGCTCAGCGCCTCGCGGATGTCGGCGGTGTAGGTGGTGCTCCCCGGCGAAACTGTGGGATTGGTCCAGACCACCGGGGCGGAGAGGCGCGGGTCGGCCGACCCCGCCGTACCGAACTGCCCCTTGAGGCCCTCGATCACGTCCCGGCTGCCGAGGGTGTCCGGCGCGATGATCGCGACCCTGCTGCCCGCGCTCAGCTTCTGCGCCAGGTACGGGCCGAGCGCCCGCCCCGGCTCGTCCAGCACGTACGAGGTGCGCCAGATGTAGACGACGCTCTGCAGGCTCTTGGGCGAGGCGTTGGAGCCGATGAGCGGCACGCGGGCCTTCTCGACGGTGTCCCGGATGCCCACCATCACGGCCGAGTCGACCACCCCGGTCAGGGCCAACGCCCCCTGCCTCAGCAGGCTCTCCACGGCAGCGGTGCCGGTCTTCGCGCTGTCGCCCTCGTCGGCGGTCAGCAGGGTCACCGGGTGGCCGCCGAGGCGTTGGCCGTGGAGGCTCAGGTAGAGCTGGAAGCCGTTGACGATCTCCTCACCGATGGCCTGGTAGCCGCCGGACTGCGGTGCGATCAGACCGATTTTGATGGGGCTGCCCGCCGGGGCGGAACCGTCGTCGCCGGCTTCGCCGCACGCCGCGGTCAGGCCGGTGGTACCGAGAGCGGCCAGCAGCTGGAGTGCCCGCCTACGGTTCATCTGGGACACCGCGTTCCTTCCGGGAGCTGAGCAGGGCAGATACGCCCCTCGGCGTTCCTACCCGGTCAGGCGACGCTGCGTCAATGCTCCGTAATTACTCAAAAGGACCGCAGCGTATCGACCACCGTCGGCCAGGCGGCCGACTCCGGATCGATTAGCCCGAAGTGCTCGCATTCCGCCAGCTCGATCAGGCGCGTCGGGCTGCCCGCCGCCCGCGCCGCCGCGACGTACGAGCGGCTCAAGGCCACCGGCACCTGACGGTCCAGCAGACCGTGCACGATCACCGTAGGTGTCGCTCCGTTCACCAGGGCGCGAGGGTCGGCGGCGGCGTATCGCTCGGGGTGCTCCTCCGGACCGCCGCCGAGCAGCGCGGCCACCGCGCCGGAGTCCAGGTCCAGCCGGTACGCCTCGACCAGGTCGGCGACCGGGGCCAGGGCCAACACCCCGCCGACGGTGGGCGGGGCGGACGCCGCGGCGTACAGCGCGAGGTGGCCGCCGGCCGAGTGGCCGACGAGCAGCGGCGGGCCGGAGAGGATCCGGTCGCCCAGCACCGGACCGGCCAGCCCGGGCAGCGCCGCCACCCCGGCCAGCACGTCGGTCAGCGTGTTCGGCCACCCGCCGCCCGGCTGCCCGGTCCGCCGGTACTCCAACTGGGCCACCGGGTGGCCGAGCGCCGCCAGGGCGGCCGCGAGCGGACCCGTGTGGGTGCGGTCGTACTCGGCCCGCCAGAACCCGCCGTGCACGACGACGACGAGCGGTCGCGCCGGTCCGTCGCCCGCCGGGCAGCGCAGGTCGGCGATCTGGTCCGGGTGCCCGCCGTACGCCACCGTGGCGTCCGGGGGCGGGGCGGGGCGGCTGAGTACGGCGCGCGGATCGGCGGACATGCGAGCGACCGTAGCGTGCTCCGGCCCATCCTTACCCGTCCCGGCGAGCGTCGGCCGCACCCGCTGCGCCAAGATGGAACGCATGACCGAAGCGCATTCCGCTGGACACAACGACGAGCCGGGCCACGACGGCACCGGTCACTCCGGCACCGTGGTGGTGGTCGGCCCGGACGGCCGGCCCGTCGGCACGGTGCAGACCGACGAGGGCGCGGGCGAGGACCCGACCCGCCTGGTCGAGCAGCCGGCCAAGGTGATGCGGATCGGCAGCATGATCAAGCAGTTGCTGGAGGAGGTCAAGGCGGCGCCGCTGGACGACGCCAGCCGGCACCGGATGCGGGAGATCCACGAGCGGTCGATCGTCGAGCTGAAGGAGGGCCTGGCCCCCGAGCTCCGCGAGGAGCTGGAGCGCATCTCGCTGCCCTTCACCGAGGACAAGGCGCCCAGCGAGAGCGAGCTGCGCATCGCGCACGCCCAGCTCGTCGGCTGGCTGGAGGGGCTGTTCCACGGCATTCAGGCGGCGCTGGTCGCCCAGCAGATGGCCGCGCGGGTGCAGCTGGAGCAGATGCGCTCCGGCCGCGCCGCGCTGCCCAGCGGCCCGGGCGGGATGATCCCGGGCATGCCGGGCATGGGCCAGCCGCAGGGCGGCGAGGGCCACGGGACCGGCCAGTACCTCTGACGGGTCGGGCCGGCCGGGCCGCCGACCGGCCCGGCCGGCTCACCCCACCCCGAAGACCTTTTCCAGGTACGCCGCCACGCCGTCCTCCGAGTTCGCCGCCGTGACCTCGTCGGCGATCTCCAGGACGGCGGGGTGCGCGTTGGCCACCGCCACCCCGCGCCCGGCCCAGGTCAGCATCGGCACGTCGTTCGGCATGTCCCCGAACGCCAGCACGTCCCGCTCGTCCACCCCGAGCCGGGCGCAGTACCAGGCCAGGCCCGCCGCCTTCGTGACGCCCGCCGCCGAGATCTCCACCAGCCCCGAGTACGATGAGTGGGTCGCCTCGGCAAGCCCGCGCAGCGCCCCGGCCACCACCTGGACGAACGCGTCCGGATCCTGCTCGCCGGCCCGGGCCAGCAGCTTCACCGCAGGCGCCGAGTGCAGCTCCTCCGGCGACTCGATCGCCCTGATCAGGTCGGTGTCGGCGTCCCAGCGCAGCGGGTAGTGCGCCTCGTGCCGCATCTCGCGGCTGTCCACGATCTCCACCGCGAAGCTCACTCCGGGCACCTCGGCACGCAGCCGGCGGGCCACCTCGGCGAGTAGGTCCGGCGCCAGCGGGTCGGCCCGCAGCACCTCGTCGGTGGCCGGGTCGTACACCACCGCGCCGTTCGCGCAGATCGCCGGCAGCGGCTCGGTCAGCTGCTCGTACACCAGCTCGAGCCAGCGGATGGGACGGCCGGTGACCAGCACGACCGGCGTGCCGCGCGCGGCCAGCCGGGCCAGCACGTCCCGGGTGCGCGGGCTGATCGTCCGCTCGTCGTCGAGCAGCGTGCCGTCGATGTCGCTGGCTACCAGCCGTGGCGTCTCTCCCATCACCGGGAGAGTAGTCGGTCCAGGTAGATCGCGACGCCGTCGTCGTCGTTGCGCAGGGTCACCTCGTCGGCGGCGGCCCGGACCAGCGGGTGCGCGTTCGCCACGGCCACCCGGGCCCAGCCGGCCCACTCGAACATCGGCAGGTCGTTGGGCATGTCCCCGAAGACCAGCACCTCGGCCGGGTCGACCCCGAGCCGCTGCGCCACCACGCTCAGCCCGGACGCCTTGTCCACCCCCGGCGGGCAGATCTCGACGAAGCCGAGCCCGGCCTGGGTGAGCGTGGCGACCTCCGGCGGGACGATCCGACGGGCGGTCTCCAGCAGGACGTCCACGTGGTGGTCGGCCGTCCGCGCGAACGCCTTGATCACGTTGCCGGCCAGGCACTCGTCGCGGGTGCGGGCCTCCCACCGGTCCGGGTACGGCCAGCTCGGGTCGTGGTCGCCCCACAGCGGGGCGTCGTGCTCGTCGGACGCCTCGACCATCACGGTCAGCGGGCCGACCTCGGCCTCCAGGTCGGCCAGCAGTCGGGCCAGCACCTCGCCGGCCAGCCGTTCGTCGCGCAGCACCACCGGCCCGGCCGGGTCGCTCTGGTCGACCACCCGGCCGCCGCCGGCCATCACCAGGTAGTCCGCGGCGCGGATGTCGTTGCGGGTCAGCTCGGTGAGCCGGGGCCCGCGACCGGTCGCCCCGACCACCGGAATGCCGGCGGCCCGCACCCGGTCGAGCACCCCGTGGGTGTACGCGGAGACGGTCTCGTCGGTGCGGACCAACGTGCCGTCGAGGTCGGTGGCGATCAGCTTGGGCAGCCCCGGGCGGGTCATCGTTCCTCCTTCGCCCGCCGCCGTCGTACCAGCCGCTCCTCGGTCGTCGGTGCCTCGACCGGCAGGACGGCGGGCAGCAACCGTACCTCGCCGAACAGGCCGCAGCCATGGCTTCCCGGCGAATCGGGCGCCAACGGAGGGCGGCGGGCGCGTGTCTCCCCCGACCGGGTCAGCGCGGCGGCTCGGGGCGGGCGAAGGGCGTCGTCGGCTGGACGGTGAGGTCGGCCGGCGCGGGCGGCAGGTCGTCGGCCCGCGACCGGCCCGCCCCGCGTCGCCGGTGCCAGGCCCGGCCCGGCTCCCGACCGGGCCCGGTCCCGTCGGCGGACGAACCGTCACCCCCGGGCGCGTCGCTCCCGGGGGCGCCCTGTCCCGTCGTGGCGTCGCCCGGGGCGTCGAGCCGGCCGGCGAGGTGGAGCGCGGCCGCCAGCAGCGCGCACGCCACGAAGGCCATCCCCAGCCCCCGGCCGTACTCGACTATGAAGCCGCCCTCGGACGTGTAGAACAGCGCCCGCTTACCCGCGTCGTCGAGCGTGGACGTCGTGGCGATCAGGAGGCCGAGCACGGCCGCGGCCAGCGCGAGGCCGGCCACCCGGGCGTTCCGCCGCGCGGCGGCCGTCCCGCGCAGGGCGAGGGCCACCGCCGCGACCAGCCCGATGAGTCCGACCAGGTAGGTCGTCCCGAACCCGCCCAGGTCGGACACCCCGAACGGCACCCGCAGGCTGTTCCCCTCGGGGCCGCTGTTCGGCACCGTCATCACCAGCCACTCCCCGGCCAGCGAGGCGAACGCGGCCACCGCGCCGAGGCCGGCGGGCACCAGGGGGAACCGGTGGTCCCGCGTCAGCCCGGCCAGCGCCTGACCCGCCCGGCCCGGTGGTGTCGGCTCCGCGCCGCCCCACTCCACGACGGCCGCTCCGTCCGGGGACCGGTCGTCCTGCCGGGGGATGGGGAGATCCTGGGACATGGGCCACCTCTCCGCCGCTCGCGGGCCTGGCCGAATCATGACACAGGCGGCAGCCGTCGGCCGGCTCGTGCGGTCTGGGCTTCCGTGGATGGATTCGGCTGCGGTCGGTCGCTCGGCGACCGCCTTTCGGATAGCGTCGGGGCATGCCTATCCGTACCGCTTCCGCACGCTGGCAGGGCGATCTCGCCGAGGGCTCCGGCACGGTCCGTACCGGCAAGGGCGGGCTCCAGGGGAACTACTCGTTCAAGTCGCGGTTCGAGGAGGGCGAGGGGACCAATCCCGAGGAGTTGATCGGGGCCGCCCACGCCGCCTGCTTCTCGATGGCGCTGTCCAAGCAGCTCGCCGACGCGGGCGCCACGGGCACCTCCGTCGAGACCACCGCCAAGGTGCACTTCGACAAGACCGACGCGGGCATGACCGTGACCAGGATCGACCTGGAGACGGTCGGCCAGGCCCGGGCCTGGACGAGGCCCAGTTCACCAAGCTGGCCGAGACGGCCAAGGAGAACTGCCCGATCTCGCGGCTGCTCTCCCCGGGCGCCCAGATCAGCCTCACCGCCCGCCTCGCCTCCTGAGCGCCCGCGCGGAGTGGACGCGTCCACTCCGCGCGGGCGCCACGCGTCCCGGCCGCGCCGCCCGGAGGTTTCCGCGCCCTCCGTGGATCTTGGGGTACGGGCGGCGGCTCGGGTCGGCGAGAATGGGTGGCGTGGCGGTGGAGATGAGCCGGGAGCGCTTCGAGGAACTGGTGGGCGAGGCCCTCGACGAGGTGCCCGAGGAGCTGCTCGGGCTGATGAGCAACGTGGTGATCCTGGTCGAGGACGACCCACCCCCCGGCGACGACGACCTGCTCGGCCTCTACGAGGGGCACGCCCTCACCGAGCGTGGCTGGGACTACGCCGGGGTCCTGCCCGACCGCATCCTCATCTACCGCCGTCCCATCCTGCGGATCTGCGACAGCGAGGAGGACGTCGTCGACGAGGTGGCCGTGACGGTGGTGCACGAGATCGCCCACCACTTCGGCATCGACGACGACCGACTGCACGACCTGGGCTGGGCCTGAGTCTGTCCCGGGCGTCGCTTTGGGTGATGTGCCCCGTTGCGGTCGTCGCCTACCCTCCGGACAGGCACATACCCCGTCAGGAGGCACCTCGATGCGCAGCGCGCTGTTCTCGGCAGAGAACCTGGAGAAGGAGTCCGCCCAGCCCGGCATGCGGCTGCAGAACTCCAAGATGTTGAAGATCGAGCTCAACGGCGAGGCGATGGCCCGCGTCGGGTCGATGGTCGCCTACCAGGGGCAGGTGCAGTTCCAGGCGCTCGGCTCCGGCGGGCTGGGCAAGTTCATCAAGCAGAAGCTCACCGGCGAGGGCGTCCCGCTGATGAAGCTCACCGGCCGCGGCGACGTCTTCCTCGCCGAGCTGGCCAAGGACGTACACATCATCGACCTGGAACCGGGCGACGCCCTTTCCATCAACGGCTCCAGCGTGCTGGCCTTCGACTCCACCCTCCAGTACGACGTCCGCATGGTCGGCGGCGCCGGCATGGCCGCGTCCGGCCTGTTCAACTGCGTGTTCACCGGCTACGGCCGGATCGCGATCACGACCAAGGGCACCCCGGTGGTGCTCAACGTCGACGCTCCCACGTACGTGGACCCGCAGGCCGCCGTCTGCTGGTCGGCCAACCTCCAGACCGGCTACCACCGCGCCGAGCAACTCGGCCTGGGCACGCTGCTCGGCCGCTCCACGGGCGAGGCGTTCACGATGAGCTTCGCTGGGCAGGGCTTCGTGGTGGTGCAGCCCTCGGAGGAGCCGCCGATGAGGGGCAGCGGTGACCAGCAACAGCAGGGCGGTCTGCTCGGTGGCCTCCTGAGCTGACCAGCGGCGGGGCGCTCCGGCCACCGGGGCGCCCCGGGTGCGCGGCTCAGCTCGCCGCCGGACCCGGGCGCCCGCCGCTCCGGGCACGGGCGGCCGACGTCAGCTCAGCTCGCCGGCGCGTAGCCGGGCCAGCCAGGCCGCCGCGTCGGCGTAGTCGGTGTCCGACAGGCCGGCGGGCGGGGGACGGGTCGCTCGCCCGCCCCCTCAGCCCAGCGGTGCCGGGGGTACGACCCGAGGAAGCGCACGTCCGCGCAGACCCGGCGCAGACCCTGCAGCGCCTCCCCGAGCCGGACGTCGGCGACGTGCCCGGTGCAGTCGAGGAAGAAGACGTACCGGCCGAGCGCCTCGCCCGTCGGGCGGGACTCGATCCGGGTCAGGTTGACCCCGCGTACGGCCAGCTCCATCAGCACCGACAGCAGGGCACCCACCCGGTCGTGGGCGATGTACACGGCCAGCGACGTCACGTCGTCCCCGGTGGGGGGCGGGGGCGGGCCGGGCCGGGACAGCAGGGCGAACCGGGTCACCGCGTCCGGGTGGTCGGCGATCTTGTCGGCCAGCACGGCCAGCCGATGCCGGGCCGCCCCGACCGGGGCGCAGATCGCCGCGTCGTACTCGCCGGCGGCCGCGCCCGCGGCGGCGGCCCCGTTGGACAGCACGTCGACCACCACGGCGTCGGGGAGGTACGTGTGCAGCCAGCCCCGGCACTGGGTGGACGCCTGCGGGTGCGCGGCCACCGAGCGGACCGCCGCCAGCGGCGTCCCCGGCCGGGCGCCGAGCACGAACTCGACCGGCAGGATCACCTCCCGGGTGATCACCAGGGGTTCCCCCTCGGCCAGCTCGTCGAGGGTCACCCCGACGGCGCCGCCGATCGAGTTCTCCATGGGCACGAGGGCGGCGTCGGCGTCCCCGGCCCGTACGCTCTCCAGCGCCTCGCCGACGCTGCGCGCGGGCGTGCGGGTGCCGTGCTCGGCGGCGGGCACGGTGCGCAGCGCCTGTTCGGCGAAGGTGCCCTCGGGGCCGAGGTAGACGAAGCGGGTGGGCGGTGTTCCCGGCATACCGTCAGCCTACGCACCCGGTACGCCGGCCGCCCCGCCGTCGCAGGCGAGCGCCCGGATGCCGCCCGGCCCGGCCACCCGTACCTCGATCGTGCAGACGTCGGTGCCGGCGGTCACCAGCTCCAGCGCGCCCGGCCGGCGCCGGGTGACCACCTGGAGCTCCTCGTGTCCGGTCACGCGCAGCACGGTGTACTGCCAGTCCCCGGCGCAGAGCGGGCCCCTGCGCACCCGCACCTGAGCCGACCTGGGCAGCACCCCGGCGGTGCCCCGCAGCAGCGCCACCACCCGGTCGCCCGAGGGGCCGTTGCGGCACTCGGTGGCGACCAGGTCGGGGGCCGCGGTGGTCGGCGGTGCGAGCGGGGGCGGCGTGGCCGTCGGCGGGGTGGACGGTGCCGGGGTGGGCGAGGCGTCCGCCCCGGGGCTCGGCAGCTGGGCCGGCTGGCGGAGTTCCGGGGGCACCCCGCAGCCGGCGAGCGCGACGGCGGCGAGGGACACGACGGTCAGCAGCCTGACCGTCGCGGGCGGCCGGCGGGTCGCGGAGCGGTGTGGGGCGGTGGGCGGCACGAGCCGATCCTTGCATCGGAGAACGTCGTTGTGGCCGGATGGCCGAGCCCATCGTAGAAGTTGCCGGCGTGGGGGTGAAGGGCAGCGACGTGGCCGCCGGTGCCCGTCAGTCGAGGACGCGGTGGCCGGCGCGGCGCAGTGCGGCCGTCGCCTCGTCCAACCGTACGGCCGGCACGAGCACGTGGTCGGTGTCGTAGGTGGAGAACGCCACCGCGTTGACCCGGGCCTGAGCCAGCGGGTCGACCAGCGCGGCGAGGGTGCCCGTCACCGCCAGGCCGACCGGCCCGACGACCCGCAGGCACCGCCAGTCGGTCTCGACCTCGGCCGGGGCACGGGTGGCCGGGCAGATCACCGAGATCCCGTCGGCGGACCAGCTCACGCTCACCACCTCGCCGTCGCCCAGCTCGCCCCAGAGGGCCGGCCGGAGGGCGGCGTCGGCGGTCAGCCGGCACACCGCGTACTCCCCCGGCAGCAGAGCGACATCGAGCATGATGGCACCTTACGGCCTGAGCGGCCCGGCGCCCCACCTCCAGAAGGTGCGGCGAAGGCCACATTTGTGCAGGTCAAGGCGGCGATGGGCGGATCAGACCTCGGCGAAGAAGGTGAGCGACCCGGCGACCTGGCCGCCCGTCAGCACCGGCGTGGAGATGGCGTCCACGGTCGGGTCGGAGCAGCCCGCCGCCGTGGCCTGCACCCGTAGCAGACCGCGCGCGAGGCGGCCGGAGTGCAGGGCGAGCAACGGCGGGATCTTGTCGGTCTCCTGCTCGGTCAGCTCACCCCGGTGGGCGGTGAAATCGAGCAGGCGCAGGCAGCCGTCGAGCAGCGGCAGGCCGATCACGTCCTCCGGGCAGCCGAGGCAGAGCAGCTCGCAGCCGGACGTCGAGACGGCGACGACCCGGGTGTCGGCGTCGATGAGCAGGCAGGGCTCGGTTGCTCGGGAGACGGTGACGGACCACTGGCCGAAGTTGTCGGACTCCTGCTCCGGCAGTGTCCGGGCGGCGGGCACGAACACTTCCGAGAGCGAGAGTTCGACGTGGGCCACCGCACCTCCTATATGCACCGACTGTCTGTCCACGCTAGCCGGTCGACGCGGCGACCGCTGGCCGCACCGGCACCACCGAGCGGCGGTCATCGGTTGCCCTGACCTGGGCGGCCGGCGACGGCGCGGGCCGGTTGATGCTCTGGGTACTGACCGGAACGCGTGGCGTCGCCGGAGACGTTACCGGCGGTTGGCCGGCTTGTCAGCCGCCGTTCGGCCCGCGTCGTACCACCGGTAGTCGCCCGCTGGACGGTACGTGCCGTTCATCCAGGTGGAGGGGTGCTGCGCCACCCGGGCGAGCTTCTCGGCCGTCGTGGGGCTGATCCGGTTGCCACCGGCCACGAGCAGGCGGTCCAGCTCGCGGTGGGTGGCCATCAGGCAGTCCTTCGGCAGGCCGTACACACTGATGACGCCGGAGCCGACGAAGGTCAGCACCGGCGCCACCGGGATCGGCAGCCCCACCGCGTCGGACAGGGCCTTGGCCGCTCGCTTGGCGTCCCTTCGGGCCTCGGCCACATAGGCCGGTCGTTTGCCGTTGATCTGGACGACGTCGCCAGCCACCAGCACACGGGCTCTGCCGTGGTCGGCGATCGTCACCGCGTACAGCCCGCTGGGGCCGATGGCGAGGAAGCCCGCCCGGTCGTCCTGGGTCTGGTCGAGGAGGAGCTCCACGGCGTCGGTGCGGGGCCACTCGATGATGTGCCAGGCCGGCCCGAGGTGGTCGAGGCGGCTGAGCGCCCGCGCCCCGGCCGCCTCCAACCGGCGGGCGCCCCGCTCGGCGCGCCGGCGGCGAGCCCACTCCAGTGGGTTCGGGCGTACGGGCTCCAGCGCCCCCGGCGCCTCGGCCCGGGGCTGCGGCACCGCTATGGGCGGCAGTGCCCGAGCGGTGGGTGCGACGCGGCGTGCGGGAAAGACAGTCATCGCGACCTCCGGCAAAAGGTCCCTCGAAGTTATCCTCTCACTACCCTACGTTGACAGACCGGGTGCCCGGCAAGTCGGAGGGTCGGAGTGAGTGTGGATGAATGCCATATTCATCCACAGAGGTTTTACCGGATGCCGCCAATCCCTGCCCTACGCTTGGGCGGGTGACCCACTACGTGGACAGCGAGGTCGGCAGACTCGGCACGGTGCTGCTGCACCGGCCGGGCCCGGAGCTGGCCCGACTCACCCCCCGGAACAACGACTCCTTGCTCTTTGACGCTATCCCATGGGTGGGGCGCGCGCAGGAGGAGCACGACGCGTTCGCCGCGGCGCTGCGCGAACGCGGGGTGGAGGTGCTGTACCTCGCCACCCTGCTCGCCGAGACCCTCGCCGTCACCGAGGCCCGCGCCGAGCTGACCGAGCAGGTGCTGCGCTCGCCCCGGCTCGGCGACGCCCTGCGTCGCCGGGTCGCCGACCACCTCAGCTACCTCGACCCGGTCGCCCTGGCCGGCGTGCTCATCGCCGGCCTCGCGCACGAGGAGCTGCGGGTCAGCCAGGAGCGGCCCGGCGGGCTGGTCTACGCCCTGATGGACCGGCACGACTTCGTCATCGACCCGTTGCCCAACCTGCTGTTCACGCGCGACTCCGCACTGTGGATCGGCGACCGGGTCGGGGTGACCAGCCTGGCCATGCCCGCCCGCCGCCGGGAGAGCACCATCACCCACGCCATCTACCGGTATCATCCGCGCTTCGCCGGCACCGAGTTCGTCTACGGGCCGGAGCTGGAGCACCTGGAGGGCGGGGACGTGCTGCTGCTCGCCCCCGGCGTGCTGGCGGTCGGGGTGGGCGAGCGGACGACCCCCGCCGGGGCGGAGCGCCTCGCCCGGCAGGTCTTCGCCGCCGGGCTGGCGCACACGATCCTCGTGGTGCCGATCGCCCAGGAGCGGGCCACCATGCACCTCGACACGGTCTGCACCATGGTCGACGTCGACGCCGTGCTGATGTACCCGAACATCGCGAACACGCTGTCCGCGTACACGATGATCGCCGACCCGGACGGCGAGCCCCAGGTGGACGGGCCCGCGCCGTTCCTGCGCGCCGCAGCCGACGCGATGGACCTCGACCGGCTCCGCGTCATCGACACCGGCCTCGACCCGGTGACCGCCGAGCGGGAACAGTGGGACGACGGCAACAACACCCTCGCCCTCGCCCCCCGACTCTGCGTCGGGTACGAGCGCAACACCCAGACCAACGCCCAGCTGGAGCGGGCGGGCATCGAGGTCATCCCGATCGCCGGCTCCGAGCTGGGCTCCGGCCGCGGCGGCCCCCGGTGCATGTCCTGCCCGCTGGTCCGCGAGCCGCTGAAGCGGTGAGGAGGGCCCCCTCCTGGCGCCTGGCGCCATCAGGAGGCCCTCCTGACGGGAGCGGGTCAGCGGAGGGTGAGCTGCCGACCGAGCAGCCCCTGCCGTGCCCGCCGGGCAGCCGCGTCCAGCGGCTCCCTGTCCTCCAGCGCCTCGGCGTACCGCTTGGCGAACTCCGTCACCGGCTCCTCCCAGTCGGCGGCAGGCACGTCCTCGGGCAGGTCCCAGACCGGTGCCAGGCGGCCGTGCGCGCGGAACATGCCGGCGAAGCGGGTGTCGGCGCCCAGGGTCAGCGTGCCGGCCGCGCTCAGCCGGGCCAGCGCGTCCAGTGCGGCGTCCTCGTCGTCGGGGAGCACCCAGCGCACGTGCGCCTTCTCGGGCACCTGGCACCAGTACGCGGCGCGGGCGGCGGCGAGCCGTACGGTCGGGTAGATCGCGGCGTTGGCCCGCTCCAGCGACGCCTGGACGGTCGCGTCGTCGGCGGCGCCCGGGTCCAGCCAGAACTCGAACCCGTCGTGCATCGTGATCTCCAGCGGCCCGTCCACCAGGATGTCCTGGAGCCGGGGGCCGGGCCCCGGCAGCGGCGGCACGGACACCGACCTGCCCGGCTCGGTACGCAGCGCGCAGATCAGGGCGTCGGCCAGGTCCCGGGAGACGTCGCCGGACTGCTGGTGGCGCTGGAGCCCGACGAACACCTGCCCGTCCGGCTTGATCATCGCCGGGGCGGCCATCGGCAGCACGGTCGCCAGGGTCACCTGCCGGTCGCCGTACTCCTCGACCAGCGCGGGGGCGAGCCGCAGCGGCGCGGACGCCGCCGGGACCAGCTCGCGCAGGGCGATCCACTCGGGCTCGTCGGTCAACCCCTCGAACGGGCGGGGCACGAAGACATCACGCACCTTCTCCCGCTTGGGAGTGGCTTCGGCGGCCCGCTGGCTCTTTCGACGCTTGCTCACGGCGAGACAGCCTAGAGGCCGAAGCCGGACGGCGTGGGGACGATACGCTTTCCGGCCAACGATCGCCGGTCAGCCCGCGACGACCAGGTCCGGCTGGCCGGCGTGGGCGGCGTCGAACTCCGCCCAGACGCTCTGGCCCAGCCCGTCCCGGTCGACACCCCACCGGCTGGCCAGGCCGGCGACGATGTGCAGGCCCCTGCCGTCGGCGGCGTCCGGGTCCGTGGCCCGCAGCCGGGGACCGGCCGCCGCCCCGCCGTCGGTGACCCGGAGCTGGACCGCCTGCCCGCCGGACACCGGGCGCAGCCGCCAGGCCACCCGGACCACCCCGCCGGGAAGCGGGTCGGCGTGCCGGACCGCGTTGCCGACCAGCTCGGCCAGGACGGCCACCAGGTCGGCCAGCAGGACCGGGGGGACCAGGCCGGCCAGCTCGCGGGCGAGCCGGTGCCGGGCAAGCCGCGCACCGGTGGCGTGGTGCGGCACGACGACGCACCACGAACGCTCGACCGGCCCTGTCGCCACCGCCGCTCCTATCTCGCCCGCGCGGAGTCGCCCTGCTCGCCGGCGGTCACCGGCACGGCAGCCGCACCTCTGCGACCGTACCGCCACCGGGCCTCGGCCGGAGCGACACCCATCCATTCTGCTGTTCGACGATCCGGCGGACGAGGTACAGGCCGAGACCGGCGCCCGGGTAGCCGCGCCGGCCGCCGGTCTCCCCCTGCCAGAACCGTTCGAACGCCCGCTCGACGTGCTCCGGTCGGATGCCGATCCCCCGGTCGCTGACCCGGAACGAGACGTACTGTCCGGTGATCGTGGCGGCGAGCTCGATCGGGGAGTCCGGCGGGGAGTACTTGTCGGCGTTGGTGCCCAGCTCGATCAGCACGGTGGCGATGCTCTGCCGGTCCCCGAGCGCCCTGGGCAGGTCGGCGGGCACGTCGAGGACGATCCGGCGGCGAAGGTCGGCGGGCAGGTCGGCGACGGCCGACCGCAGCGCGTCCCCGAGGTCGAACGGCGCGGGCGGCTCGCCGGGGCGCTGGTCGGTGGCCGAGGTGAGCAGCCGGTCGACCAGCCGGGCCAGTTCGTTGGTCCGCTGCCCGATGATCCGGGCGGCCTCCCGCCGGTCGGCCTCGGTCAGCGAGTCCCAGTGGTCGGTGAGGGTGTCCGCGTACCCCTTGATGACGGTGACCGGGGTGCGCAGCGCGTGGCTGGTGACCGCGACGAACAGGTCGCGGTCCTCGTCGCGCAGTTGCTGTTCGGTGATGTCCCGGAGGGTGACCACCCGGAGCGTGGCGGGGCCCGGCACCTCTCCCGACGTGATCCGTACCCACCGCCCGTCCGGCAGCCGGTGGTCGAGGCCCTGGCCGGGCTCCGGCAGCGGGAACGGCAGCGGACGGTTCAGCGCCTCGGCGGCCGACCGGCCGGTGACCCGGGCGGCGGCCGGATTCCAGAGCCGGACCTGGCCGTCCCGGTCGGCCACCGCCAGCCCGTCGGCCAGTGCCGCCACCACGGGGCCGTCGCCGTGCGCCGGCGGGCCGGTCTGGTCGCCGTAGATCTGGGCGATGCAGGAGGCGACGTACCCGACCATCTCGTGCCGCCCCGCGCCGGACGAGTCGTCCCCGTCCGGGTAGAACGCGTGCAGGCTGCCGACCGTGACCCCGCCGATCTCGGCCCGGGCGACCACCATCCGCCGCAGCCCGTGGCCCGCCAGCTCGTCCGCGAACGGGCCGGGAAGCCGGGCCACGTCGACCTCGCGTACGCGGGGGCCGGCGAGCAGGCGGACGGTGGCCGGATCGGTGGGCGAGACCGGGCGGCCGACGGCCCACTCCGCGCTCCCCGTCGCGGCGACGACCCGGCCGCCGGTCGAGGTGAACTCCACGAACACGGTGCCGGCCGCCCCGATCGCCGGCCCGACCACCTCCAGCAGCCGGGCCAGGGCCGGAAGTCCCGCACCACCCGAGTCGATCATGTCGATCACGACGGCGTGACCGGCGATGAGAGCGGCGGGGTCGGGGCGCTCCGGCATGTCCCGAGTGTGCCGCGCCGGCCGGCTCGCCGACACCCCCGGCCGATCACGCTCGCGGTGCCGCCCGGACGGGCGGGCCGGGAACTGCGCGACGTCCACCGCGCGGTGCTGGCCGGACGGGTGGGCCGAGACCTGCCTGTCGTCCGCGGAGCGGTGCTGGCCGGGTGGGCGGCCCGGGGCGTGCGCGGTGTCGGGTGAGCGGTGCCGGCCGGGCGCCTGGTCTCGCACCTCCACCCCGTCGCCCCGCTCACCGGGCCAGCCGGGCCAGCGCCTGGGCGGGCCGGTCGGTGATGATCCCGTCGACCCCGGCGTCGAGCACCAGCTCCAGGTCGGCCGGCTCGTTGACCGTCCAGACGTACACCTGGTTGCCGGCGGCCCGCAGTGCGGGCACGAGCTGCGGGCGGGCCCGGACCAGGGCGATCCCGGGCCCGGCGATCCGGGCACCGAACGGCAGCCGGCCGAGCCGCAGCCAGCCCGGCAGCACCTCCAGCAGCAGCACCGTGGGCAGCGCCGGGGCCAGGTCGTGGACCCGGCGTACCGCCAGCGGCGAGAACGACATCACGGTCACCCGGACGGGGTCGTCCGGCCCCGGCTCGGCCAGCCCGTACCGGCGCAGCATCGTCACCAGTCGGCGCTCCACGTTCCCGCCGTACCGGGAGGGGTGCTTCGTCTCGATCAACAGCCGGACCGGCCGGCCGGCGGCCAGTACGGCGTCGAGCAGCCGCTCCAGGGTGAGCAGGCGGGTGTGCGACTCGTCGGGCGGCTCGTCGCCGTCCGCCGGGGCGCAGCCGGGATGCCAGGAGCCGAAGTCCAGCGCCTCCAGCTCCGCGAGCGTGCGCGCGCTGACCAGCCCGGTGCCGTTGCTGGTGCGGTCCAGCCGCCGGTCGTGTACGCACACCAGGTGACCGTCGCGGGTCAGCCGGACGTCGCACTCCAGCCCGTCGGCGCCCTCGTCGAGGGCCCGCAGGTAGGCGGCGAGGGTGTGCTCCGGCAGATCGGCCGAGGAGCCGCGGTGCGCGAAGACGAGGGGGTCACCCATCTGCCGGGCCGTCTCAGACGACCTGGCCCGGCTGCCCGTCCTCGCCGATCACGGGCCGCCCGGCCGCCGCCCACTCGTACATCCCGCCGTCGACGTTGCGCACCTGGTCCCACCCGTTCTGCACCAGGTGCGCCACGACGTGCGCCGACCGGCCCCCGGAGCGGCAGATGACGGCCACGTCCCGGTCCTTCGGCACCTCCGCCAGCCGTCCGGGCAGCTCCATCATCGGCAGGTGGTGGGCGCCGGGGGCGTGCCCGGCGGCCCACTCGGCATCCTCGCGGACGTCGAGCAGGTAGGTGTCGTCGCTGATCTCGGTCACGGGAATGCTGGGAATCTGGGGTCCTCCGAACACGGCTACCAAGCCTAGATCCTCGCGGCGCCGCCGTGGGTACGCGGGAGCCCGTCTCGCGGTCAGAGCCGGGTGACCCAGCGGGGGTTGGCCGTGACCCATCCGGGCACGCGGGTGCCCCGGACCGCCGCGAAGAGCTGGTCGCCCCCGTCGTCCAGCACCACGTACGACACCTCGTCGATGGTCTCGGGGTGGGAGGGGATCTGCACCCCGGTCAGCCCGTCCGGGGGTAGGCCGCGGAGCGTCAGCGCCAGGTCCTGCAGGGGTACGCCGTTGGTGTCGACGGTCAGTGACGCGCCGACCGCCCGGATCAGCCGGTCCAGGCGTACCGGGTCGTCGCGCAGGTTCGTCTCGCCGGCCCGGTCCAGCATGGCCCGGAGCAGTTGCTGCTGGTGGCGCTGCCGGCCGTAGTCGCCGTCGGGGAGGTCGTACCGCTGGCGGACGTAGTCCAGCGCCCGGGTGCCGTCCATCTGCTGGCAGCCGGGCTCGAAGAGGCGCCCGGTGTGGATCGAGCGGACCGGGGTGTCGACGCACATGCGGATCCCGCCGAGCAGGTCGACGACCTGCCGCAGCCCGGCGAAGTCGACCAGCGCCGCCCCGTCGAAGCGCAGGCCGGTGAGCCGGGCGAGGGTGGCCGAGAGCAGCCGGACGCCGGCCTCGCCGCCCCCGCCGTGCTCGTACGCGGAGTTGATCTTGTCGCTGCCGCCGCCGTACCCGTTCGGCGCCGGCGGGATGCTGACCAGCAGGTCCCGGGGTACGGAGATCAGGTACGCCCGTTTCGTGCCGGCCGGTACGTGCACCAGCAGGATGGTGTCCGACCGCTGGTCCGGCCCGCTCTCCCCGGGGCGGCGGTCCGACCCGACGAGCAGGTAGTTGAGCGTGCCGTCGAGGTCCGTCCGGTCGCGCCGCGCGCTCGGGTCGAGCAGCGTCCCCCGGGCCACCGCGCCGTCGTAGCGTCGGTGGAGGATCTCGATCGCGGCCACCGCGGCGCCGGCCAGCAGCACCAGGGCCAGGCCGACCCCGAGCAGGGTCCGGCTCCACCGGAGCGCGCGCCCGCCTCGGTCCCGTCCGGTTCGCCCTGACCTGGCCGTGACGTCCTCCCCGCGCCCATACGTGAGACCCCCTCACGTCAGGCTACGGGGAGGCCTCCGCGCCCCGGGCGGCTTTCGGGCAGGCCGGCCGCCCGGGATTGACGCGGGCCGGACGGTGGGAGCGGCCTCGTCGGGCTACTTCCGGGTCGACAGGACGCTCGGGTTCGCGTACACGAACTCGGCCAGCTTGTCGTCCCTGACCGCCTGGAACATCTGCATGGTCAGCGGGCTCAGCACTTCCTTGCCGTCGGCGGTGGAGTTGAACTTGCCGCCGTTGGTGCGAAGCATGGTGAGGTCGTTGCCGGTGACCCCGCGCATGGTGAAGATGAAGTCGGCGATCGACACCCCGCCGACGTCCAGGACGAGGGCCTTGCCGGCCGCCTTCATCAGCTCGTTGAGCTTCACCGGGTTGGTCAGCGTCCCGTCCTCGGTCGCCTTCTTCGCCATCGCCTTGATCAGCTGTTGCTGGTTCTGCTGGCGGTCGTAGTCGCCGCCGTCCAGGCCGTAGCGCTGCCGGGAGTAGTCCAGCGCCGCCCAGCCCTCCATCTCCCGGCAGCCCTTCTTGTGCACCACCGGGGTCATCTCCTTGCCGGTCTTCTTCGCGTCGGCGTTCCACATCGGCTTACCGTCGACGTACGACATGTGGTGCGACGCCACCTCCTGACTGACGCAGATCCGCACGCTGCCCAGGGTGTCGATGATCTTCTTGAAGCCGCCGAAGTTGATGATCGCCGCTCCGTCGAAGCTGACCCCGGTCATCTTCTTGATCGTCTTGGCCATGAGCTGGGCACCGCCCTCCCAGCCGCCCCCGTTCTGGGCGCCGTACTGGAACGCTGCGTTGATCTTGTCGATTCCGTGGCCCGGGATCTCCGCCTGGGTGTCGCGCGGGATCGAGATCAGGTACGCCTGGTCGTGCGAGGCGGGAATGTGCAGCACGATGATGCTGTCCGACCGGACGTCGTCGGGGGCCCAGCGCTCGCGGGCGTCCACGCCGAGCAGCAGCATGTCGACCGGGCCGTCGAGGTTCTTGCCGCCCTCGGCGCTCGACTTTCCGGCGTCGCCGAGCAGGTTGCCCTGGGCGATGTTCTTGGTCGCCTGGTTGATCAGCACCTTGGTGCCGACGATGGCGACGCCGCTGCTCAGCATCAGGACCGCGCCGAAGATCAGGGTGAGGCGGGCCCAGAGGGGGTCCTTGCGGCGAATGTGCTTCTTCGCGGTGCCGCGGGGTCGCCGGCCGCCGCTGGAGCGCTGCGAGGGGAACGCGTCGGCGGGCTCCAGTGACGAGGGGCGACGGCTGGCTTGAACCGGCATACGTGCTCCAGCTCGCGTGGTCGGGGGGCGGCACAACTGTACGTACCGCTTCCCGTCATGGCGAGTTCGTCAGCCGGGCATTTTTCGTCTTCTTGGGTCGTCGCCGACGGCAATCGCCCGAACGTCCAGGTGAATGCGACCGGTCGGCGGTTGGAGCCCTGAGGAAAGGTATCCGACCGCCGACCGGCGATGACGCCCGTCGAAGTGACGGCTCAGTTTTCGCTGCCCGCACCGGCCGGCTGGTTGGCCTTCACCCAGTCCGCCATGGTGTCCGCCGACATGGCCCGGTACATGGCCAGCGCCTTCTCCCGGTCGGAGACCACCACGGACTCGCCGTCGACCATCTGGCCGCCGAGGTTCGGGCTGGTGACGAACGTCAGGTTCTCCCCGCGCAGGTTGCGGAACTGGAGCGCCATGTCGATCACCGAGAAGCCCTCGTCCACCGTGACCGCCTTCGTGACCGACTGGAGGAACGCGTTCAGCTTGCCCGGATTGCTCAGCGTCCCGCTGCTGGCCGCCTTGTCCATCAGCGCCCGCAGGAACTCCTGCTGGTGGCGCATCCGCGCGAAGTCGCCGTCCGGGAACTGCTTGCGCTGCCGGATCCAGTCCAGCGCCTCGGCGCCGTTCATGTGATTGGTGCCCTTGGTGAACGTCCGGTACGGCTTGTGAATCGAGGTGATGGTCCGCTCCACCTTCAGGTCGACGCCGCCGAGGGCGTCCGTGACCTCCTTGAATCCGGCGAAGTCGATCGCCATCACGTGGTCGATGCGGACGTCGGTGACGCACTCCACCGTCTTGACCGCCAGCGGCAGGCCCCCGAACGCGAACGCGGCGTTGATCTTGTGGTGCTGCCCGGAGCCGCACTCCGCCTGGGCGTTCTCGGGGATCGGCACGTACAGGTCCCGGGGAATCGAGACCAGATACGCCTCCTTGTGGTCCGCCGGGATGTGCATGACGATGATCGTGTCGGCCCGCCACTGGCTCTTCTGGTCCACCGGGGCGTCCGGGTCCCGGGAGTCGCTGCCGACCAGCAGGATGTTCAGCGCGCCGTCCACCTGCTTGGCCGGCCGCCCGCCGGTCAGCTCGGAGAACGGGTCGGTGCGCGCCAGGTCGTCGTTGAGGTTGCGGGCGTAGAGCCAGGCGCCGGCCCCGCCGAGCAGCGCGAGCACCAGCACCGCCACGCCGGCCACCAGGCCGATCCGGCCCCACCGCGGCCGCGGACCGGGCCGGCCCGACCCGCCGGGGTCACGCGGGCCGCCGGGGCCGCCCGGTCCCGACGGGCCGCCCGGCCCGCCGGAGCGCGGCCGGTCGTCGCGCGAGGGACGCCACTGGGCCTCAGCCGTGCGGGTGCGGCCCGGCGAGCCCTGGCCGGGCACCGAGGCGCGCCCGGAGCTGCGGTGCAGGTGGGGGAGGGAAGCACCGGCGGGAGTGGTCGCTGACATGTAACCGAGAGTACGTAGCCCCGTCGAGTCCCGCCGTGCAGCGGAAGCGCCGCCGCGCGCGTCGGGTTACCCTAGCCGCTCGCGGAAGTACTCGATCGTGCGTCGCAGGCCGTCTTCGGGCGCGACCATCGGCTCGTAGCCCAGCAGCTCGCGGGCGAGGGTGAGGTCGGGGCGGCGCATCTCCGGATCGTCCGCGGCGCGGGTGACATAGGTCACCTCCGACCTGCTGTCGGAGAGCGACACGATCAACTCGGCCAGTTGCCGCATGCTCAGCTCGTGCTCGGTGCCGCAGTTGATCGGCCCCGTCTCGGTCGAGTCGAGCAGCAGCAGGATGCCGCGCACCAGGTCCGCCACGTAGCAGATGGACCGGGTCTGGTTGCCCGTGCCGTGCACCGTGATCGGCGCGCCGCGCAGCGCCTGCGAGATGAAGGTCGGAATGGCCCGGCCGTCGTCCGGCCGCATCCGCGGGCCGTACGTGTTGAAGATCCGTACGATCGCCGCGTCCAGCCCGTGGCTGCGGTGGTAGGCCATGGTGGCCGCCTCGGAGAAGCGCTTGGCCTCGTCGTAGACACTGCGGATGCCGATCGGGTTGACGTTGCCCCAGTACGTCTCCCGCTGCGGGTGCTCCTTCGGGTCCCCGTACGCCTCGGAGGTGGACGCCAACAGGAACCGGGCGCCGTCGGCGAGCGCGCGGTCCAGCAGGTGCAGGGTGGCCACCGAGCCGACCCGGAGGATCTCCACCGGCAGCTTCTCGAAGTCGGTGGGGCTGGCCGGGGAGGCCATGTGCAGGATGGCGTCGAAGCGCTCGGCCAGCGCCGGGTGGTGGCTCGGCAGCCCGTCCGAGACGTCCGCCTCGACCAGGGTGAAGGTCGGCTTCTCCAGCAGGTGGGCGACGTTGTCCTTGGACCCGGTGACGAAGTTGTCGAGCACCACCACCGTGCAGCCGCGGGCGATGAGGGAGTCCACCAGGTGCGACGGCACGAAGCCGGCGCCGCCGGTGACGAGGACCCGGTGGCCGGAGCCGAAGCGCGGAGCTACCTTCATGCCGGCCAGCCTACTCAGCCGACCTGCCATCGGCCGTGTGGGTACGAGATGTGGGCAGGCCCCCCGCCGCGCGGCGGGGGGCCCTCCACCTGCCCGGCAGGTGCGGCGCCGGGCGGGCTCGGGTCAGTGCGCGCCGGCTCCGGTGAGCGAGCGCACCTCCAGCTCGGCGTACTTCTCCTCGTCGTGCTCCTTCGAGATCACCGTGCCGATCCAGCCGCACAGGAAGCCGAACGGGATGGAGAGGATGCCCGGGTTGGACAGCGGGAACCAGTGCCAGTCGTGCTCGGGGAACATCGAGGTCGGCGCCCCGGAGACGACCGGCGAGAAGAACACCAGGATCACCGCGGAGAGCAGGCCGCCGTAGATCGCCCACACCGCGCCGGAGGTGTTGAACCGCTTCCAGAACAGGCTGTAGAGGATCGCCGGCAGGTTGCCCGAGGCGGCCACCGCGAAGGCCAGCGCCACCAGGAAGGCCACGTTCAGGCTCTGCGCGTAGATCGACAACGCGATCGCCACCGCCCCGATGACCAGCGCGGAGACCCGGGCGACGGTCACCTCCTGACGCTCCGACGCCTGGCCCTTCTTCACCACGTTGGCGTAGAAGTCGTGCGCCAGGCTGGACGACGAGGCGAGCGTCAGGCCGGCGACCACGGCGAGGATGGTGGCGAAGGCGACCGCGGCGATGATCGCGAGCAGGGTCGCCCCGCCCAGGTTCCCGCCGAGGAAGTCGTTGCCGAGCGCCTCGGCGAGCTGCGGCGCGGCCGTGTTGCCGGCCTTGTCCTGCGCGACGATCTCCTTGCCGCCCACCAGCGCCGCCGCGCCGAAGCCCAGCGCCAGGGTGAGCAGGTAGAACGCGCCGATGATGCCGATCGCCCAGAGCACGCTCTTGCGGGCCGCCTTGGCCGTCGGGACGGTGTAGAAGCGGATCAGGATGTGCGGCAGGCCGGCCGTGCCGAGCACCAGGGCGATGCCCAGCGAGAGCAGGTCCATCTTGTTGTAGAAGGTCTGCGTGGCGTTGCCGGCGACCTCGACGCCGTACCGCAGGCCCGGTTCGAGGAAGGCGCTGCCCTTGCCGGAGGACGCGGCGGCGTCGCCGAGCAGCGACGACAGGTTGAACTTGTACTTCGCCAGCACCAGCAGGGTCATCAGCAGCGCGCCGGACATCAGCAGGAACGCCTTGACGATCTGGACGTACGTGGTGCCCTTCATGCCGCCCACGGTGACGTAGATGATCATCAGGGCGCCGACCATGATGATCGTGGCGGCCTTCGCCGTGTCGGCGTCCATGCCGAGGAAGGTGGTGCCCGGCTTGATGCCGAGCAGCAGCGCCACCAGCGCGCCCGCGCCGACCATCTGGGCCAGCAGGTAGAAGATCGACACGGTGATCGTGGAGACCGCCGCCGCCGTACGCACCGGGCGCTGGCGCATCCGGAACGCCAGCACGTCCGCCATCGTGTACCGGCCGGAGTTGCGCAGCAGTTCGGCGACGAGCAGCAGCGCCACCAGCCAGGCGACGAGGAAGCCGATCGAGTACAGGAAGCCGTCGTAGCCGTACAGGGCGATGATGCCGGCGATGCCGAGGAACGACGCCGCCGACATGTAGTCGCCGCCGATCGCCATGCCGTTCTGGAAGCCGGAGAACGACCGGCCGCCCGCGTAGAAGTCGGTGGCGGTCTTGGTCTGCCGGCTGGCCCAGATCGTGATTGCGAGCGTGATCGCCACGAAGACCAGGAAGAGCGTGATGGTCAGGTTCCGGGCGGTGCTGCCGCCCGCCTCAGCCGCGAGGACCGTGTTCATCGGTCACCTCCCCCCATCTCGGCGCGGATGCGGTCGGCGACCGGGTCGATCCGCCGATCGGCGAACCGGGAGTACAGCCAGGCGATCAGGAACGTCGAGACGAACTGGAGCAGGCCGAAGACCAGGGCGACGTTGATGTTGCTGCCGAACAGCTTCGCGCCCATGAAGTCCCGCGCGTACGCGGAGAGGATCACGTAGAGCGCGTACCAGAGGAAGAACGCGACGGTCATCGGGAAGATGAAGCCGCGCAGCGCGCGACGCAGCCCCGCGAACTCGTCCGACCGCTGCACGGCGAGGTACCGCTCGGCGGCGGACTCGGCCGGCGCCGGAGTGTCCGGCGCGGGTGTGTCCGTGGACATCTGTGGATCACCACCTTCACAGGCGAGGGGGTTTTCGCGCACGGTAGGAACCGCGCCCCTCGCCCGGGAAGGTCCAGATGGAGCCCGGTCACCCCCTGCGCCGAACGGTCCCTTGACTGCGCCGAGTGACCCAGGTCACTCCGGTGACCGGCGCGGGCCGCCGCCGCGCGCCGGCGCCGCCGGCGCCGCCGCCGCGTCGCCGTGCCGCGCGCCGCCGCCGTGCCGACGTCATGTCGGCGACATGGCGGGATCGACGGTCCCCGGTCACCGCCATGTCGCCGACACGGCGCCGATCACGTCAGCTCGCGGTAGCGCCCCCGGTAGTGCAGGAGGGGCGCCGTTTCCTCCGACAGGTCGACCGCCTCGATCGTGGCCTCGACGAGCAGCGCCCAGCCGTACTCGCGGGCGGAGTCCAGCCGGCAGCCCGCCCAGCCGCCCGCGTCCGCCGGGACCGGCCCGTACTCCGTGTCGGTCCACGACCCGGTGGCGAACAGGCCGCCCGGCGACGGGAACAGCCCGGCGAACCGGTCGGCGAGCTGCCGGTGCGGCGGGCCCAGCGGCGCGACCGCGAACCGCCCCGCCTCCTCCACCGCCGCCCACAGGTCCGACTCGGCGTCGACCAGCCCGAGCAGCCGGTCCGGCTCGCCCTCGGCGACCAGTGTGGACGACACTGTCAGCCCGGCCGGGCCGGGCGCCGTCCAGAGCGTCACCGGCGCCGCGAGGCGCCCCCGCAGCCGCCGCGCCGGGGACTTCTGCCCCAGAGGTACGGCGAACGGATCGGTGTGGTGGATCTCGGCACCCGGCTCATGATTCACGTGAAACATTGTGACCCGGCTGGCGACGCGGGATTCGCCGCTCGGCTGCGCGTCGCCCGGCGCCTCCGGGAGGTTGACGCCTGGGCGGGAGTGACACGCCGCGTTCGGGTGGTTCTTCCGCCAACGATCAAGCCCATCGGGCGTCGACCGGGCGCGCGCCCAGCCGAGGAAGCGGTCGTGCAGGTCGGCCGGGCGGGCGTGCCCCCCGAGTTGCGCGAGCTGGTCACCCGCCTCGGCCATCAGCCCGGCCAGGTACACCAGCAGGGCCGTCCGCTGTCCCCGGTACTCCACCAGCAGACCCAGCCGCGCCGGCTGGCAGGGCCACGGCGCGCCGCAGGCGCGGCAGCGCCAGAGTGGGCGCATCGCCGTGTGCGGGACGTGTCGGCTCACCGCGCGGTTGCCCCGCCGGGTTCGCTGACGGCGAGCGGCCACCGTTCGCCCGCCAGGTCTGCGCCGGAGTGAGCCAGCCCGCCCGGCCCGGCTGCGGGTACGCCACGGTCGGCCACGACGCCCAGTCCGGCGCGGGGTTCCGGCGGGCCGGCGGCACCGCTGTCCGGTACGCGTGCGCGGCGGCGTTACGCCGGCGGAGTCGACGGAGCAGCGAGAACATGGTGGCCTCCTTCGGTAGAGGGGCCGCCCCGCCCAGGGGGAGTGACCGGGGCGGCCCGCGCAGGACCGGCCGCCGGGTCGTCGCCTCCACCGGCCGGGCCGCGTGCCCTCCACCCTGGACTCGAAGCGTCGAACAGGGGAGGATGCCAGGGCTTACTACGCAGCGCGGTCGCGTACTTACCGGAGAGGTAAGCGATGAACTACGAGAAGTGGATCAGGGCGTTGAAGGCCGCCCGGGCCGGGGCCGAGGTGTCGCAGGAGGGGCTGGCGAACCTGATCAGGTGGAGTCCGTCCACGGTGGCGGCGATCGAGACCGGCCGCCGCCGGCCCACGATGGAGTTCGCCATCGCCGCCGACGAGGCCCTGGGCACCGGCGGACTACTGGCCGGCCTGCTCGAAGAACCCGAGACTGATCGCTCTCATCTGTGGTTCACCGGCTGGCGGGACCACGAGGAGAGAGCGGTCCGGCTGCGAAACTTCGAGCCCTGCCTGGTCCCCGGCCTGCTTCAGACAGAGGAGTACGCCAGAGCGATTTTTTCGGCCGGGGG
The DNA here is from genome assembly GCF_007830265.1 of Micromonospora olivasterospora. NCBI lineage: Bacteria > Bacillati > Actinomycetota > Actinomycetes > Micromonosporales > Micromonosporaceae > Micromonospora > Micromonospora olivasterospora. The sequence continues at coordinate 2,528,468 of NZ_VLKE01000001.1, read as the reverse complement.
CCTGCAGCGCGGCGAGGAGGTGGAGCAACGCCTCGCTCAACGTATGAGCCGGCAGCAGGTATTGCACCGAAAAGATCCGCCGGAGTGCGTTTTCGTCATCGACGAGAGCGCCCTGCGCCGGTCGATTGGGGGACCGGCTGCGATGGACCGCCAACTCGGTCGGTTGATGGAGGTCGCCGAGGTATCCCACATCAGTCTGCACGTCCTCCCGCTCGATGTCGGTGCGCACGTCTCGCTTGGCGGCGGCTTCGTGATCGCGGAACTCCCAGGTAACGAGGGCATGCTTTGCCTCGACAACGCGGCTCGCGGGCAGATCGTGGACTATCCCGAGTGGATTGGCACGATGCTGCGCAAGTGGGAGAGTCTGTTAGGTGAGGCGCTTTCGCAGCGCGCATCAGTGGATCTGATCAACAAGCTGAAGGTAACGCCATGATCGATGTTGTTCCCCGCTGGCGCACGTCCACCCGCTCGCACGATACGGGCAACTGCGTCGAGGTGGCGGGCAATGTGCCCGGGGTGGTGCTGGTGCGGGACAGCAAGGATCGGTCCGGCCCGGTGCTGACCTTCCGCCCCGACTCCTGGCGCCGCTTCGTCGGGCTGACCCGAGGCGAGGATCGAAGCAGCTGAGGCCGCCTTGATCGTCTGCTGCTGAGGCAGAACGACACGCCGCTTCGGTCTGCGTTTCCAGCAGACGATCGAGCCTCAGTCGCCCGCCGACAACGAGCGGCGGGCGGCGGCGAGAACCTCGGGGTCGATGCAGCCGGCGGCGTACCCGGCGATCCGGCGGCGGATGTCCCGCCCCAGCAGCCACACCCCGACCCGCTCGGTGACCGGACGCAGGAACGCGGGCCGGCAGCGGAAGCTGTATCGCCAGGTCGCGATCGTCGTACCCGCTTCGGGGCCGGCCGCGAACCGCCACCCGCCCGCGAACATCTCGAAGAACCACGGGCCCTGGACCATCTTCATGCCCACGTGGCTCGGCGGCGCGAACGAGACGTACTCGCTGACCATGGTCAGGCCGTGCCGGGACCGGGTGAAGGTGCGGACCCCCTTGCCCGGGCGCGTGGCGCCGCCCTTGAAGTGCTGCTCCCGTACGAAGGGGTCCCAGCGGTAGCGGACCGGCGCGACGGTCTGCGACACCGCGAAGGCCAACTCGGGCGGCACCGGGACGGTCGCTAGCGCTTCGACGACGGGCACCGGCCCATTGTGCAGCCGCCGGCCAAGCCGCCCGCGTCCTCTGCCCGCGCCCGGCGATCGTGCGCGGCGACCGTGGCCGGCGATCGTGCGCGGGCGATCTACCGTGCGGGCATGTCTCCGTTCACCCCGCAGCCACTCGCCCAGACCCGCATCGCCAACGCGGACGCCCTGCTCCGCAACGAGGTGGACCTGCGTACGTACCCCCACCGGCACCTCGCCCTGGTCGCCCGTCCCGGGTTCACGAGCAGCGGCGTGACGCAGCTGATGGAAGCCGTCGAGTACCTGTCGCACTACGGGTGGGAGTTGGTCAACGTTACCAGCGTCAACCGCAGCGACCTCGTGTACGCCTTCATGCGACGCCGGTGAGACCTCGATGATCGTGCAGCGACTGGCGCTTTTCGATCTCGACAACACGTTGGTCGACAGGAGCGAGGCGTTCCAGCGTTGGGCGGCCGGGTTCTGCGCGGAGCACGACCTCCCGGAAGACGCTCTCGCCTGGCTGCTCGCCACCGACCGGGACGGCTCCGTGCCGCGCGACTGGTTCTTCGGCGAGGTGCGGCAGCGCTTTGGTCTCGCCGCGTCGGCCGACCGCCTGTGGAGGGAGTACCGGCGCCGGATGCCGGAACTGGTGAGCTGCCGTACGGGGGTGCTGAGCCTGTTGACTACGCTGCGGCAGCGGGGTTGGCGGATCGCGATCGTGACGAACGGTCAGGCCGACAACCAGCTCGGCAAGATTCGCCGCACAGGGCTGGACGAGGCCAGGACTGGCCCGGCGAGCTGAGTCCACCGGACCATGCCTGCGCCGAGGTGGAGGGTCGCCTGCATGTCGGCGACATGGCGGGGTCGGGGTGGTGCGGATACCGCCATGTCGCCGACATGGGGGCGCGCTGAGAGGGCGCGCCGTCAGCGGCGCGGCGTCACCGCCGTCAGGAGGTCCGGCGCGCGCCGGTCGAGCACGTCCCCCGCCATGTACGCCCCGAGCAGCGCCGCGCCCAGCCCGTACGCCACACCGACCGGCGCGGCCAGCCACAGCCAGGCGTCGCCCAGCAGCGCCGCCGCGACGACGATCGGCACGGCGGCGACCGCCGAGGCGACCATGGACAGCAGGGTGAGGAAGCTCTTCGCCACCCCGGCGCCGGTGTTCATGGCGAACGGGTTGCTCGTCTCCGGCAGCGAGTACGGCGCCAGCACGGAGACGTACGCGTTGATCGCCAGCCCCGCCCCGTAGGAGGCGAGCAGGCCGCCGGCCATCACGCCCAGCCAGTCCGGCCGGCGCAGCAGCACCGCCAGGACGACGGCGGCGAGCGCCAGCAGCGGCACCACGTACACCGAGAACGCGGCCATCCGGGCGCGCAGCTCCAGTCGGCCGGGCACCCCGGCGACCACGTTCGCCGCGTACGCGCTGCCGTCCAGGCCGAACTGGTTGGCCAGGGTGACCGAGGCGAGCACCCCGACGAAGACCATCGAGAGGCTGACCAGCACCGGGGAGGACGCGTCGGCGGTGAACCGCGGGCCGTCCTCGGTGGCGAAGGTAGAACCGCCGAAGTTGACCATCACGGGCACGAAGATGCCGACGACCGCGATGGTGATCAGGTTGGCCCGCCGCCGGGCGTCCCGCCACCAGTAGCGGCACTCCCGGGCCACCAGCGCGCCGAACCGGTCCCGCCGCAGCCAGCCGACCGCGCCGGGGAAGAGCTGCGCGACCGCCCCGCCGGCCGGGCCGCGCCGCTCCTTGGCCCGTCCCGCGCTGGCCGCCCCGACCATCGCCGACTCCAGCGACCGGGACCACCAGGCCAGCAGCGCCCCGACGGCCAGCGCGGTGACCAGCAGCTTCACCGGTACGGCCCAGAGCCGCCCCTCGGCCGCGTCGAAGCCGACCGTCCACGGCGCGCCGAACGGCGTCCAGCCGACCACGCGGGCCGCCCCGGCGAACCGATCCCAGTCCGCCTGCCGGAGGGCGGCCGTCAGCGCGAGCTGCACCGGGCCGAGCAGCGCGGCGAGCACCGCGAGCAGCACGGCCGCGAGGTCGCGTACCCGGCGCGAGCGGAGCATGGTGGCGAAGGCGCTGGTCACCGCGCGGCTTGCCGCGACGCAGAGCAGCAGCCCGGCGACCACCCCGACGGCGGCGACCACGGCCGCCGCCCACCCGCCGAGCAGCGCCGCGCTGAGCACCAGGCCGGCCGTGGCGACCAGCACCGTCAGCACGGGGACGCTGACCAGCGCGGCGGCGAACAGGCCCCGGACCAGGGTGCGGCGGGACAGCGGCAGCAGGGCGAACCGGGCCGGGTCGAGCGTCTCGTCCACGCCGAAGAAGACCAGCGGCAGCAGCAGCCAGCCGAGCACCAGCAGGCCCCCGCCGAACGCCCCGACCATCGTCGCGTACCGGGGCTCGTCGGCCAGCCCGGGCGCGGCCAGCAGGAGGAAGCCGGTGCCGGCGAACCAGAGCCCGAACAGCACGCCGAGCACGTACAGGGCGATCCGCCAGCCCTGCCCGCGGAAGTTGTTGCGCAGCACTCTCAGCTTGAGCCGGACGAAGTGCCGGGCGGAGACGGCCCGCGCCGGCCCGACCGGCGGCGCCGGCTGCGGATCGAGGCCGGGTGCGTTCACCGCGACAGCCACGCCAGCTCCTCGCCCGTCGCGGTCCGCCCGCCGACCACCTCGACGAAGACGTCCTCCAGCGAGCGGTCCCCGCGCACCTCGGCCAGGGTGCCGACCCGCTTGAGCGTGCCCTCGGCGAGGATCGCGACGTGCGAGCAGAGCCGCTCCACGACCGCCATGACGTGGCTGGAGAAGATCACCGTCCCGCCGCCGGCGACGTACCGCTGCAGGATGTCGCGGATCAGCGCCGCCGACACCGGGTCGACCGCCTCGAACGGCTCGTCGAGCACCAGCAGCCGGGGGCCGTGCAGCAGGGCGCAGGCCAGGCCGAGCTTCTTCTTCATGCCGGCCGAGTAGTCGACCACGAGCGTCCGGCCGGCGTCGCCGAGGGCGAGCACGTCGAGCAGCTCCGCCGCCCGCTGGTCGACCACCGCCGGGTCCATGCCGCGCAGCAGACCGTGGTACGCCAGCAGCTCCGCCCCGCTGAGCCGGTCGAACAGCCGCACGCCGTCGGGCATGACCCCGAAGAGATGCTTCGCGCGGACCGGGTCGGCCCACACGTCGTGCCCGAGCACCCAGGCGCCCCCGGCGTCCGGCCGCAGCAGCCCGACCGCCATGGACAGCGTGGTCGTCTTGCCGGCCCCGTTCGGGCCGAGCAGGCCGTAGAACGATCCGGCCGGGACGTCGAGGTCGACGCCGGCCACCGCGACCTTGCCGTCGAACCGCTTGGCCAGGCCACGCAGCGCCAGAGCGGGGTGCTCACCAGTCATGCCCCGACCGTATCGGCCCGTGGCCCGCACCCGCTCCCGCCGCAGGACGATCCGCCGTCATCCCCCAGACGTATCTGCCCTGCCGCGCCGATCATGGAGTTCGTCGCAACGAGCCCGACAATTCGTCCAGCCAACCCATGATCGACGCGGGTCGTCAGGCCGGCGTCCGCGCCCCGTAGTCACCATCGGCGGCCACCCTACAAACGGAGCGCCTCGGGGGCGTGCAGGCGGAGCATCGTCGCCCCGACGTCGGCGGGGAGCCGGCGGCGGGTCGCCACCGACACCGCCACCATGACGGTGAACGCGAGGGGAACGGTCCAGGCGGCCGGCTGCGCGGTGAGCGTGGCCGGCCAGCCGGTCAGCGGCGCGCCCAGCGCCGTGAGCAGCACCGCGCCGACCGCCGCGCCGCCGCCGACCAGCACCCCGGCGGCCGCTCCCACGTCGGTGAGCCCCCGCCACCAGATGCCGAGCACCAGCAGCGGGCAGAAGCTGGACGCGGCGACCGCGAACGCCAGCCCGACGACCTGCGAGACGTCCATCCCGGAGACGTTCAGTGCGAGCACCGCCGGGACCCCGCCCGCGATCAGCGTGGCGATCCGGAAGCCGCGCACCGAGCCGTGCCCGAGCACGTCGGTGGAGATCACCCCGGCGACGCTGGTGAGCAGCCCGGACGACGTGGACAGGAACGCCGCGAACGCCCCGGCGGAGACGAGGGCGGCCAGCAGCCGGCCGGTCGTCCCGTCCCCCAGCGCCGCCCCGGGCAGCAGCACCACCGCCGCGTCGGTCTGCCCGGTGACCAGCAGCTGCGGGGTGTAGATCCGGCCCAGCACGCCGTACAGGGTGGGCAGCAGGTAGAACGCGCCGACCAGGGCCAGCACGACCAGGGTGGTGCGCCGGGCCGCCGCGCCGTCCGGGTTGGTGTAGAACCGTACGAGCACGTGCGGCAGGCCCATCGTGCCGAGGAACGTCGCCAGGATCAGCGAGTACGTGGCGAACAGCCCCCGGTCGTCGTCCCCGGCGGCGCTCGGCAGCAGCCAGTCGGCGGCGTCGGTGGCCGTACCGGAGACCCGCGGCACCGGGTCGCCGGCGGCGAAGTCGAGGCGGTCGCCGGGGCGTACCTCCCGGATCTCGCCGTCGCCGAGGGTGAGGGTCGCGCGGTGCTCGACCACGACGGTGGTCGCGGTGCGGAACGCCGGCCCGTCGGGCGGGGTCACCGCCGGGCGGCCGTCGGCCTGCCACTGCAGGATCAGGAAGATCGCGGGTACGGCGAGCGCGGTGAGCTTCAGCCAGTACTGGAACGCCTGGACGAACGTGACCGCCCGCATCCCGCCCAGCGCCACGTTCGCCGTGACCACCCCGGCCACCACCAGCGCCCCCACCGGGTACGGCGAACCGGTCACCGTGGTCAGCGTCAGCCCCGCCCCCTGGAGTTGCGGCACCAGGTACAGCCACCCGATGAAGATCACGAAGGCGGTGGCCAGGGTACGCAGCCGGCGCGAGCCGAGCCGCACCTCGCAGAAGTCCGGCAGGGTGAACGCGCCGGAGCGGCGCAGCGGGGCGGCCACGAAGAGCAGCAGTGCCAGGTAGCCGGCGGCGAAGCCGACCGGATACCAGAGCACGTCCACGCCGTACTTGAGGATCAGGCCGGCCACGCCCAGGAACGACGCCGCCGACAGGTACTCCCCGCCGATCGCGGCGGCGTTCCAGGTCGGGCTGACCGCCCGGGAGGCGACCAGGAAATCGGAGGTGGTCCGGGCCAGCCGCAGCCCGTAGAAGCCGATCCCGAGAGTGGCCAGGGTGACGGCGACGATCGCCGGGACGACGTACCCGTTGTGCATCTCAGCGCTCCGGCCGCTGGACCAGGTCGGTGAAGTCCTGCTCGTTGCGCTCCGCCAGCCGCACGTACGCCCAGCCCACGGCGATCAGGAACGGGAAGGCCACCACCCCGAGCAGCAGCCAGGGCAGGTTCACCCCGAACACGGTCACCCGGCCCACCGAGGGCGCGATGGCGAACAGCCACGGCAGGCCGCCGAGCCCGATCGCGACCACCAGGCTCAGCCGCAGCGCCAAGGCGAGCTGGGCCCGGACGAGGCCGCGGACCAGCGCCTCGCCGACCTGCGTCTGCTGGGCCAGCTCGGCGCGCGTGCGGTCGACGCCGGTGTCCCGGCGGGAAACCTCGGCCAGCACGATCCGGGTCCGCCCGGCCGCCGCCCGTCCGGCGGCCGAGGCCCCGGGCGGAGCCGGCGCCCGTCCGGCGGCCGGGGCCGGCGTCCGGGGCGCCGGTACGGACTCCTCGGATGCGGCCACCCCGGCAGTCTCGCCCGATCGGCGGGATTGTCAAGGGCGGGTCACCAGGTCCGCCGCGGCGGGGGTACGGGACAGTCCTGCGGGCTCGCCGCCATCAGCGCCGGGCGGAGCAGCCTCCCGGCCGCGGCCCGGCCCAGGTTCGCCGTCCCGAGCCCGTCGTCCGGCAGCGTGGCCGCGATGTGCCGCAGGGCGCAGGTGCGCATCGGCTCCGGCAGCCGGGCCAGCGCCGGAACGGCGTCGGCGGAGAGCAGGGAGAGGTACTGCACGTCGATCCGGCCGATCTGCCGGTACCGGTCGACGTTGCGCTCGGCGATCAGCCCGTCCGGGTTCACCGCCGCGAGGCCGAGCAGGGCGAGCACCGCCGTGCCCACGACCAGCCCGGGCAGCCAGCCGGCGCGCAGCCGTACGATCGCCGCCCCGACCAGCAGGAAGAGCACCCCGAGCCACAGCTCGGCGGTCGCCACGACCAGCCGCAGCCGGGTCGCCCCGTACGCGTCGGCGTAGACCTGCATCCGGTACAGCGCCGAGGCGACGACGACCAGGCTGAGCGCGGTGAGCGTACCGAGCAGGAACCGGATCAGCAGCCGGTCGACCCGGGTGGACCGGGGCGCCCAGCGGCCCGCCCCGGCGAGCACGAGCAGGGTGAGCGCGGAGACCGCGAGGAGCTGCCAGAAACCGCTGCGGGCGTACTCGGCGTAGCTGAGGTCGGCGGTGCGCAGCACGTGACCGGAGCCGCCGAACAGCACGGTGAGCTGTACCAGCACGAACGCGGCGAAGAGCGCGTCGAGCAGGGCCAGCGGGACCGCCCACTCCAGCCGCCGTACGGGCCGGGCCGGGGTCACCCGCAGCCCGTCCAGGTCGGCCGGCGCGGCCAGCAGGTACGCCCCGCCGAGCAGGCCGGCGCCGACCAGCCCGAAGCGGAAGAGCCAGCCGACCGTCCCGCCCCCGGAGACCTCGGGCAGCGCGCTGGCGAGCAGGTCGGCGAAGACCGCGTCGGCCGAGGAGAGCAGCAGGCCGAAGACCACCAGCAGGCCCACCGAGGCGGCGACGGTGGCCAGCCCACGCTTGACCGCGGACGCGGCGGGGCCGGAGCGGGGCAGTCCGCGCTTCGCCCATGGGAGCGCCCGGAACGGGGCGGCCGGGGTGAGTACGGCGGCCGCCAGCATGCCGAGCGGCGTCCGGCCGCCCGTCACGGCGAGCGCGCCGGTGACCAGGGCGGCGAGCAGGCAGAGCACGAAGAGCCAGCCGGCGGCCCGGACGTACCCGACGGAGACGAGGGCGACCGTGGCGGCGGCCCAGACCAGCCGGATCGCCGTCCGGCCCGGCGCCCCCGTGGCGTCGGGACGGACGGCGGCTGGGCTGTCGCCCTTCTCCGCACTGCGCCCGCCGGAGGACGCCGCAGCGGCCGGCGGGGTCTTGTCCGGGGTGGTGCCGGTGGGTGTGGTTCCGGTCGGCGGGGTCTTGTCCGGGACGGTTCGGGTCGATGCGGTTCCGGCCGGCCCGGCGCCGGTCTTGGCGGATGCGGCGGTGCGAGATGCCGGGACGAGGGCGGCGGTGGCGGTCAACGCGGCCAGCAACCAGCCGAGGCCGGGGCGGTCGAGCGGGACGACGGACGCCGCCACTGCGGCGGCGACGGCCACCGCGCCGAGCACGACGGGTCGGGCGGGCGCCGTCGGCCCCGGCCAGCGGCGCTGCCAGCCAAACGGTCGGCGCGGCGGCGGCCCAGGCCGGTACGGCACCGGGGCGACCGGCCCGGCGACCCCCGGCGCGGCCTGTCCCAGGGGCCAGGGTGCGACCTGCGTGCCGGGCGGCGGTGCGACCTGCCCGCCGGGCGGCGGTGCGACCTGCGTGCCGGGCGGGGGCGCCGTGACCGGCACATGTTGCGGGGGCGTGACCGGCCCGGGGGCCGTTTCGTTCCAAGATCTCTTGCCGCGATCATCCGCTGCGGGCATTTCGCTTTTTTCGGGCACGACGACTCCTGGAGGGACCACGAAGGGGGGAAGGAACGCAGAAAGAAGAGGGTCAGGCGGAGGCGGTCACCGGGAGGGTGACGCGGATGCGGCAGCCCAGGTGGGGACCGGCCGCCGACGGATGGGGGTCGAGGACGGCGATGCTTCCCCCGTGCAGCTCGACCACCCAGCGCGCGATCGCCAGGCCGAGCCCTGTCCCGCCGCCGCCGGACCGGTCGCCCCGGGTGAACCGCTCGAACACCCGGGATCGCTCGGCGACCGGGATGCCCTCGCCCTCATCGTTCACCTCGACGTGCAGCTGGCCGGCCCGCTCCTCCGCGCCGAGCAGCACGGTTCCACCGGCGGGACTGTGCCGGGCGGCGTTGTCGAGCAGGTTGGCGAAGACCTGGTGCAGCCGCGACGGGTCCGCGTACACGGTCAGCGGAGCCGGCAGCGGGCGGAGCCGGAACCGGACGTCCCGCCCGACCCCGGCGGCGGTCGCCGCCGCCTGCTCCACCGCATCCTCAAGGAAGTCGCCCAGGTCGATGCTCGTCCGGCGCAGCGGCACCACGCCGGCGTCCAGGCGGGACAGGTCGAGAAGGTCGCCGACGAGATGGCCGAGCCGCTCGGTCTGGGCCAGCGCGGCCCGCAGCGCGGCCGGCTCGGTCGGGGCGACGCCGTCGACCAGGTTCTCCAGGACACCCTGCAACGCCGTGATGGGCGTACGCAGCTCGTGCGAGACGTTCGCGATCAGTTCGCGCCGGCGCTGGTCGGCCGCGGCCAGGTCGGCGGCCATCTTGTTGAACGCCTGGGCCAGCTCGCCCACCTCGTCGCGAGAGGTGGCCCGGACCCGCCGGGAGTAGTCGCCCCGGGCCATCGCCCCGGCCGCCGCCGTCATCTCCCGCAGCGGGGAGGTCATCCCGTGCGCCAGCACCTGCGAGGTGAGCAGCGCCACGCCGATCGCGGTCGCCGAGGTCATCGGCGGCAGCCAGCCGATGGCGTACCAGAAGTAGCCCATCCCCGCCGCCCCCGAGGCGACCAGCAGGAGGCCGAGCTTCGCCTTGATCGAGCGGACCGGGTCCAGCGGCCGCGGCAGCACCCGGTTCAGCCAGGTGACCAGGCGCTCGATCACGGCTGCACCTCCAGCGCGTAGCCGACGCCGTGGACCGTGCGGATCAGGTCGGCGCCGAGCTTGCGGCGCAGCGCCTTGACGTGGCTGTCCACCGTACGGGTGCCGGAGCCGTCGGCCCAGCCCCACACGTCGGCGAGCAGCCGCTCCCGGGGCAGCACCGTACGTGGCCGGCCCGCGAAATGGACCAGCAGGTCGAACTCGGTCGGGGTCAGGTGCACCTCGACGCCGGCCCGCAGCACCCGCCGCTCGGCCTGGTTGATCTCCACGTCGCCGAGGGCCACCGTGGCGGGCGGCGCCGCGGCTGCCCGCTCGACCCGGCGCAGCAGCACGTGTACCCGGGCGGCCAGCTCGCGCATCGAGAACGGCTTGGTGAGGTAGTCGTCCGCGCCGACGGCGAGCCCGACCAGCAGGTCCGTCTCGTCGTCCCGGGCGGTGAGCATGAGGACGGGCACCGGGCGGTCGGCCTGGATGCGCCGGCACACCTCCAGCCCGTCGAACCCGGGCAGCATCACGTCGAGGACGACCAGATCGGGCTGCCACGCCCGGAACCGGGTTACGGCGGCGGGCCCGTCCGCGGCGATCTCTACGGCGAAGCCCTCGGCCCGTAGCCGGGTGGCGACCGACTCGGCGATCGTCCGCTCGTCCTCGACCACCAGCACCCTGCGCTCCTTCATGGGAAGGAACTGTAGGCAGCGGCCGTGGAGATCAGTGGGGTGCGTTGTGAACAACCTGTGGAGAACTCTCCACACCTGTGGATAACCCGGTGGACAACGCTGTGGGTAGCCGCGTTCAGGCGGATCGTTGTAGACAACGACGGCCCGTTCGTCGGAACCTTCCTCCCCGCCCAGGAGTGGAAGAGGGAAGAGAGAAGGTGACGGTGTCCGAGGGCGACCTGATCAGCGAGCTGTACGCCGGCTGTTTCCGGCGACTGGTGGTCCAGCTGTACGCGGTGACCGGCGATCTCAGCGAGGCGCAGGAGGCGGTGCAGGAGGCGTTCACCCGGGCGCTCGCCGCGCCCCGGCGGTTCGCGGGGCTGGACAACCCCGAGGCCTGGCTGCGGCGGGTGGCGGTGAACGTCGCCCGCAGCCGGCACCGGCGGCGGCGGGTGCTGGACGGGCTGCTGCGCCGGATCGGCCCGCCGCCGGTCGTCGCGGACACCGCGCCGGAGCACCTCGCGCTGCTGGCCGCGCTCCGCAGGCTCCCCGAGGGGCAGCGGTACGCCCTGGCCCTGCACTACCTGGTCGACCTGCCGGTGGACGAGGTCGCGGCGACCCTGGGTGTCTCCGCCGGGACGGTCAAGTCCCGCCTGTCGCGGGGCCGGCGGGCGCTCGCGGAACTCCTCACCGAATCCGACCTCACCGACACCAATCGCACCGGGAGGATCGATGTCCGCTCGTGAGTTCCCCGGGTTCGACCCCGAGATCGTCGCCGACGCCGTCCGGCAGCCACCACTGGCAGCGCTTCGCTCCGCCGCCCGTTCCCGCCGGCGGCACCGGGCCGGGATCGCCCTGGCTGCGGTTGTCTCTCTGGCCGGGGCGGCGTCCGTGCCGTTCGGCGGTTACCGGACGGCAGGCGGCAGCTTCAGCCCAGACGGAGTCCTGCCCACCCCGATCAACAGCCCGGTCAGCGAGCTCTTCGTGTTGTCCGAGGACAAGGCTGTCGCCGTCCAGGTCCGGGGGGACGACCGGTGCGACATCCGTTTTTCCTCGACCAGCGACGGCGGGCGGCACTGGACGGACTTTCGTCCGGCCCGGTCCGAGGCACCCTGCCGCCAGCAGGCCGACGGCCCAGAGAGGAATCCGTCGACCGTGGGATACACCGTGCTGGGTGAGCGGAGCTACCTGGTGGAGTTCGACGGCCACCGCGTTCTCTCCACCGACGGTGGGCAGACGTGGCGCGACGCCACCGACGCGATGATCGAGGTGCCGGCGTTCCCGCGGACGGCGCTGCTTGTTTCCTGCCAGGCGGGCTGCCACGCGCTTTCCGGGCCGTTGGCCGTCGACCCCCAGACCGGGGACGTGTTCCGGCTCAGTGGCGAACCACCGTCGTCCCAGCGGCCGTTCAGCGTCCAGGCCAGCCCGGACGGGACGATCTGGGTCACCTACCATTCCGAATCGGCCGATGAATCGCCGCGGATCGCGCGCAGCGTGGACAGGGGTGCTACCTGGCGTACCGCCGGGGAACCGGACGGCGCGTGGACGGTTGCGGTCGCGGGGGTCAGCGCGAGCGAGGCGTACCTGCTGGCCCTGCCCCGCACGAGCGCCCCGGACCGGCCTCGGTCCTCGGGCTCCGCGCTGCTCCTGCACACCCTGGACGGGGGGCGTACCTGGACGGAGATGGGCACCGACCTACCCACCAACACTATTGTTCGGCCCTTCACCGTCGGGCGGGACGGGTCACTCCTCGTCGGAGACCGGACCCACGACGCCAGTGCTGCCTTCTTCTACGTCAGCCGGGACGGTGGACGCCACTTCACCCGGAGCGCGGTCGTCACCCAGGGTGGCATCGCAGGATCCAGCCCCGGGCTGGCCTGGCTGACCGAGCCGGGTGACGCCGTGGCCGGGACGGCGACGGCTCAGGTGAGCCGGGACGGCACGACCTGGGCTCCCCTGCGGCTGCCGTGACGGGTCGCCGTCCCGATGACACCGCAGCCGGCCCGGTCAGCGGTTCCAGTCCTGCTTCGCCGCCCGGACCAGCTTGTCCTTCAGCTCCCGGGTGTGCCGGCGGCTCACCGGCAGCTCGGTGGAGTCGACCACCACCACGTACCCGGAGTTGACCAGTCGCAGCTCGGCGATCAGCTTCAGCTGCACCAGGTACGAGCGGTGGATGCGGACGAAACCGGCGTCCGCCCAGCGCTCCGCCAGGGTGGCCAGCGACACCCGGACCAGGTGCGAGCCGTCGGCGGTGTGCAGCCGGGCGTAGTCGCCCTGCGCCTCGACCCAGCGCACCGCCGAGCGCGGCAGCATCCGGGTGGTGCCGGCCAGCTCGACGGGGATCGTCGGGTCCTCCTCCGCGCGGGCCAGGGCCGCCGGGTGCGACGGCACCACCCGGGAGCCGATCACCCGGCGCAGCGACTCGGCCAGCCGCTCGGCCCGCACCGGCTTGCGCACGTAGTCGGTGGCGCCCAGGTCGAAGGCGTCCGCCGCGCCGTCGTCGTACGCGGTGACGAAGACGATCGCCGGGGGCCGGGCGAACCGGCGCAGCACCCGGGCCAGCTCCATGCCGTCCAGCCCGGGCATCCGGATGTCCAGGAAGACCACGTCCACGTCGCCGTCGCGGAGTACCCGCAGCGCCTCGGTCGCGTCCCCCGCCGTGTGCAGCCGGGCCACCCGGGGGTCGGCCCGCAGGTGGTACGCCAGCTCGTCCAGCGCCGGCGGCTCGTCGTCCACCGCCAGCACCCGGAGGAAGCCGGGCGGAGTCACGCTCACGAACCGGCCCGTACGCCGGGGTGGAACTTCGGCACCCGCAGGCTCACCCGCGTACCGGAGCCGAGCCCCGTCTCGACGACCAGGCCGAACCGGTCCCCGAACGCCGAGCGCAGCCGCTCGTCGACGTTCGAGAGGCCGACGTGCTGGCCCGCGTCGTCGGTCGGGTCGCTGCCGGCGCCGGCCAGCTCGGCGATGCCGGCGGTCAGCGTCGTCGGGTCCATGCCCACTCCGTCGTCCTCCACCGTGATGTGGCACTCCGCGCCCGCGTCCCGGGCCTCGATGCTCACCATGCCGGTGCCGGGCTTGCGTGACAACCCGTGCCGGACCGCGTTCTCCACCAGCGGCTGGAGGCAGAGGAACGGCAGCGTCACCGGCAGCACCTCCGGGGCGATCTGGAGTCGCACCTGGAGCCGGTCGCCGAACCGGGCCCGCTCGATGGTCAGGTAGCGGTCGATCGAGCGCAGCTCCTCGGCCAGCGTGGTGAACTCCCCGTGCGCCCGGAAGGAGTACCGGGTGAACTCGGCGAACTCCAGGATCAGCTCCCGGGCCCGCTCCGGGTCGGTGCGGACGAACGAGCCGATCGCCGTCAGCGCGTTGTAGATGAAGTGCGGGCTGATCTGGGCGCGCAGCGCGCGTACCTCGGCGCGGGCCAGCCGCTCGCGGGAGCGGTCCAGCTCGGCCAGGGCGAGCTGGTTGCCGGCCCAGTGCGCGGTCTCCAGGGTGGCCTGGACCAACCCCGGGGCGGGGGGACCGTCCGCGACGGCGACCAGCGCCCCGACCACCCGGCCGTCGGCGCGCAGCGGGGCCACCACCGCCCCGCGGACCGGGCAGTCGACCCGGTCGCAGTGCAGCTCCGACTCCCCCAGCACCGTCGACCGCCCGCCCGCCGTCGCCCGCTGGGCCGCCGCGAGCAGCTGGTCGGCGTGGTGCCCGCCGCGCCCGTCGAGGGCGAGCAGCCGGTCCCGGTCCGTCAGGGCCAGCCCGGCCGCCCCCACCAGGGCCCGCAGGTGGCGTACGGCCTTCGCCGCGCCCGCCTCCGTCAGCCCCGCGCGCAGGGGCTCGGCGGCCAGCCCGGCGGTGTGCAGCACCTCGTACGTGGCCCGCTGGGTCGCCGTGGCGATGCCCCGTCGGGCGCGCAGCCGGGCGACCGCGTACAGCGCCGCGGCCAGTGCCGTGCCGAGCGAGACCACGCCGACGACGGCGGAGAGGTTGCCTGCCACGCAGCGATCCTGACGGCTGCGGCCCTCCGTGCGCTAGTACGCGCCCTTGCGGGCCAGCACCACGCCCACCGTGCGCCACAGGATGCTCAGGTCGTACGCGAGCGACCAGTTGTCGACGTAGTAGAGGTCCAGCCGGACCGCCTCGTCCCAGGACAGGTCGGAGCGGCCGGAGACCTGCCACAGGCCGGTCATGCCGGGCCGGACCAGGAGCCGGCGGCGCACGTCGCCGAGGAAGTCGCCGTCGTCGGCCGGCAGCGGGCGCGGCCCGACCAGGGACATCTCGCCCTTGAGCACGTTGATCAGCTGGGGCAGCTCGTCGAGCGAGGAGGCCCGCAGGAAGCGGCCCACCGGGAAGACCCGCGGGTCCTGCTTCATCTTGAACAGCATGCCGTCGGTCTCGTTCTGGTCGACCAGGCTGGCCAGCCGATCCTCGGCGTCGACGTACATGGTGCGGAACTTCCACACCCGGAAGGTGCGCCCCTCGTGGCCGACGCGGGGCTGGCGGAAGAAGACCGGGCCGCGGTCGGAGAGCCGGATGGCAACGGCGATCGCGACGAACACCGGGATCAGCAGCACCAGGCCGAGGCCGGCGGCGACCCGGTCCATCAGGTTCTTGGCCAGCAGCGCCGGGCCCGACAGGGTCGGCTCCTCGACGTGCAGCAGCGGCAGGCCCTCGATCGGGCGGATGTGCACCCGGGGGCCGGCGATGTCCGTGAGCTGCGGGGCGACCACCAGGTCGACGCCGGAGCCCTCCAGTTGCCAGGCCAGCCGGCGCAACTCGCCCGGCTCGGCGCTGGCCGAGCCGCAGACCGCGATCGTGTCGCCGCCGACCTCGCGGACGAGGGCGAGCACGTCCCGGCCCGCGTACACGGGAACGGGGGTGTCCATGCCGCGGGCCGCCGCGTACCCGTCGGTGATGTGGATGGCCACCGGCACCAGCCCGGCGCTCGGGTTGCGGGTGACCGCCGCGTAGACCTCCAGGCACTCCGGCAGGGTGCCCACGAGGACCATCCGGTGCCCGGCCTGGCCGGCCCGGCGGCGGATCAGGTGCAGGGTCAGCCGCGCCAGCATCCGCCCGAGCAGGATCAGCAGCAGCGCGCCGAGCAGCGCGAAGCCGACCGTCCACCGGGAGAGGTCGGCCTTGAGGGCGAACGCGATGAAGGAGACGGTGGCGGCGACGGCCACCCCGCCCCGGATCACCCGTTTGAACTCGTCCGGCCCGAGGCCGAGGTATCGCCGGTCGTACGCCCGGTTGCCCCACAGGATGATCAACCAGCCGAGCGGGAGCAGGACGAACGCGACCGTGTAGAACCACGACTCGTGTGCGCTGCTGAAGCCCGACGCCGCCTGCTGGAAGATCTGGATGGCCAGGAAGCTGGCCAACGCCGCCGCGCCCGAGTCGAGCAGCAGCAGGGCCGCGGTGTAGGGACGGTGCCAGCGGGAGACGCGTCGGCGGGCGCGAGCCCAGGCCGACCGGGGTACGCCGTTGTGCGACGGCGGTGTCGGCGGCTGGATCTCGAAGCTGTCGACGTGCCGCACGTGTTTGCTCCGGCCTGTGTTGGTTACCGGGCGCTGGAGGC
Source organism: Micromonospora olivasterospora (assembly GCF_007830265.1). NCBI lineage: Bacteria > Bacillati > Actinomycetota > Actinomycetes > Micromonosporales > Micromonosporaceae > Micromonospora > Micromonospora olivasterospora. The sequence goes on along the minus strand of NZ_VLKE01000001.1, from coordinate 2,512,287 downwards.
TTGTCGTCACCTCACCCATGTCCTCCCGCATGACGCGTGCCGCTCACTCGCAGTGAGGGCCCGGGTCGCCCACCGTTCAGTTTCCCACGCGGAACCCGCACCGGACGCCGACCCGAGGGACGGGGGCCCGTGTAGCCGCTGGGATCCGGCCGGCTCCACCTCAGGTGCGAAAGCCGGGGACCGAGCCACTATACCGATGGATGAGGGTCGGGGTAGAGGCGTCGAGCGGGATGATCGGCACGCGATGGGTCATTCCGCTCGGTAGTCCCCGAGTGGCGTTACTCACCGTACGAGTCGCGACAACCGTCGGTCAGCCAACGGCTTGCCGCCGGTCTGGCACGTCGGGCAGTACTGGAGGCTGGAGTCGGCGAACGACACCTCGCGCACCGTGTCCCCGCAGACCGGACAGGGCAGCCCGGTCCGGGCGTGCACGGTCAGCCCGGAGCGCTTCTCCCCCTTCAGCTCGGCCGCCTTCTGCCCCAGCGACCGGGTCACCGCGTCCCCGAGCACCCGCCGGGTCGCCTCGTGCAGGGCGGCCACCTGAGCGTCGGTCAGCCGGTCGGTGAGCGCGAACGGCGACAGCCTTGCCGCGTGCAGGATCTCGTCCGAGTACGCGTTGCCCACCCCGGCCAGCACCGCCTGGTCGGTCAGCACGCCCTTGACCTGGCCCCGGCGGCCGCGGATCCGCTCGGCGAAGGTGGGCAGGTCGGCGGCGAGCGCGTCCGGGCCGAGCTTGGCCACCCCGGGCACCTGCGCCGGGTCGGCGACCAGGTACGCGGCCAGCTTCTTCTGGGTGCCCGCCTCCGTCAGGTCGAATCCGGAGCCGTCGTCGAGCCGGACCCGCAGGGCGATCGGCCCCTTGCCGGGACGAAGCGGGGCGGTGGAGGGGAACGACTCCCGGTAGTGCAGCCAGCCGGCCCGGGCCAGATGCACCACGAGGTGCAGGTCGCCGTCGAAGACCACGTCGAGGAACTTGCCGTGCCGCCGGGCGTCGGTCACCGCGCGACCCGACACGGCGGCGGGCGCCGGGTCGTACGTCTTCAGGGCGCTGATCGCGGCGACCTCGACCCGGTCGACGCGCCGCCCCACCGCGCGCTCGCGCAGGTAGCCGGCGAGCGCTTCCACCTCCGGTAGCTCTGGCATCAGCCCACGGTAGCCTTTCTGCCCGTGAGAATCGTGGTGGCGCACAACCGGTACCGGGAGGCCCAGCCGTCCGGCGAGAACACCATCGTCGACGCGGAGATCGCCCAGCTCACCGCCGCCGGGATGGAGGTGCTGCCGTTCCTGCGCAGCTCCGACGAGATCCCCAGCCTGCCGAAGACGGCCAAGGCGCTGCTGCCGCTGTCCCCGATCTACGCCCCGCGCGCCCAGCAGGAGCTGAGCCGGCTGATCACCGAGCACCGCCCGGACGTGCTGCACCTGCACAACCCGTACCCGCTGCTCTCGCCCTGGGTGGTGCGGACCGCGCACAGGCACGGCGTGCCGGTGGTGCAGACCGTGCACAACTACCGGCAGGTCTGCTCCTCCGGCCTGTACTTCCGCGACGGGATGATCTGCCAGGACTGCCGGGGTCGGGCGCTCGGCGTGCCGGCGATCGTGCACCGCTGCTACCGGGGGTCCCGGGCGCAGAGCGCCCTCATGGCCACCACGCTGGCCGTGCACCGGGGCACCTGGCACTCGGTGGACCGCTACATCGCGCTCACCTCGGCGGTCGCCGACCACCTGCGCGACTACGGCGTGCCCGCCGAACGCATCGTGGTGAAGCCCAACGGCATCCCGGACCCCGGGCGCCCGGCGCCGCTCGGCGACGGCTTCCTGTTCATGGGACGGCTCACCCCGGAGAAGGGGCTCGGCCTGCTGCTGGACGCCTGGCGGCGGCACCCGGACGGCGCGCTCGGTCCGCTGCGGATCGCCGGCGACGGCGAGCTGCGGCCGCTGGCCGAGGCCGCCGCGGCCGAGCGCGCCGACGTGACCTTCCTCGGGCCGCTGGACCGCGCCGGGGTGCGCGCGGCGATCGAGGCCAGCGCGGTGGTCGTGGCCGCCTCCACCTGGCACGACGTGCTGCCCACCGTGATCATCGAGGCGCTGGCGAGCGGCCGGCCGGTGCTCGGCACCGCCCTCGGCGGCATCCCGTACCTGGTGGGCGCGGACGCCCCCCGGGAGCCCGCCGGCACCGGCCCGGCCGCCGTCGCCTCCGCCGCCCCGGGGGCGGGCCGGGTGCCCCTGCCGACCGGCGTGGTGACGGGCGAGACGGGCTGGGTCGTGCCGCCGGAGCCGGCCGCCCTGGCCGCCGCCCTGTCGGTGGCCCGCGCCGAGGCGGCGCGGCTGGCGCCGGCCGCCCGCGCCCGCTACGAGCGCACCTTCCACCCCGACGTGGTCACGAAGCGCCTCATCGACGTCTACGCCGACCTCGCCGCCACCGCCCGCCGCTGACCGACCGTCTCTGCTCTTCGCGGATGCTCCCGCGCGCGTTCTCTGCGGCCCCTGCGCGGGGCGCGGGGTCAGCGGAGGGAGGCGCGGGCCGAGAAGGCGATGCTGGCCAGGAGGAAGCCGCCGTTGACGACCGTGAACGCCACGATCACCCAGAGGGTGAGGGCCGGGGCGAACAGCAGCACCAGGGCGGCGCCGAAGATCACCGCGCCGTAGTCGCGGACCAGCTTGACCAGCCGGACCGGCAGGCTGGTCGAGGTGACCATGCTGGCCGCGTTCGGGCCGGCCTGCATCACCGAGGTCACCAGGTTGACCATCCACGTGCCGGCGAAGACCGCGACCAGCCAGGTCGGCGTCGACGGGTGCTGGGCCACGGCCGTGGCGGCCAGCGCGGCCACCAGGGCGATCTGGGCGGCCACGTCGCAGAGCACGTCGACCCGGGCACCGGCGGGGTTGCCCTGCCCGGTCACCCGGGCCAGCTGCCCGTCGGCGCAGTCCAGGGCGTACGCGACCTGCCAGCCGACCAGCGCGACCAGCCCGACCACCCAGGCCGGTGCGTCCCCCGCGGCGACCGGGCCGGCGAGGACCACCACGGTCAGCGAGGTGGCCAGGCCGAGCACCAGGTTGGTCATCGACAGGGCGGTGGGGCGCAGCCCGAGCCGCTGCGCGACCAGCGCGAACGCCGCTCCCAACCACTGGCTGACCGACTCACTGAACAGGCCGCCGCCCCGGTTCACCCGGTGGAAGTCGGCGACGGAGGGGCGGGACGGCTCAGCCAAGGTGGTCGCGGAGTGCACCGGCGTAGTCTGCCAGCCGCTCCCGCGTCTCGGAAGGCGACATCGCGAGGTGTTCGAGGATCGTGTAGCGGTCCGGCCGGGTGGCCGGCGCGAACTGCACCGCCGCCACGAACTGGTCGTCGGTCAGCTCGACCTCGGCGGGCAGCCGGGGCAGGCCGTGCCGGGCCAGGCAGGCCGACATCTCCACGAACCGGCGCTCGTCGCCGCGCAGAAAGGTGCAGAAGAGCGCGCCGAGCCCGGCCAACTCGCCGTGCGAGGCGGTGCCCGGGTAGAGCGCGTCGACGGCGTGCATGATCTCGTGGCAGCCGCCGCTGGCCGGGCGGCTGGTGCCGCAGACCGCCATCGCGAGGCCGGTGGAGATCAGCGCCTCGGCCAGCACGGTGACGAACCCGTCGTCGCTCATGTCGCCCTGGTGGGCGAGCACCGCCTCGGCGCCCATCCGGGCCAGCGAGGCGGCCAGCCCGTCGACCGGCTCGCCGCGGACCTGCCGGGCCAGCTCCCAGTCGGCCAGCGCGCTGATGTTGCTGACCACGTCGCCGATCCCGGCCCGGTTGTGCCGCTCCGGGCCGGCCTCCACGAAGTCCAGGTCCACGATCACGGCGATCGGGATGTGCACCCCGTACGAGCCCTTGATCCCGTCGGTGATCAGGCTGGCCACCGGGGAGGCGATTCCGTCGTTGGCCAGGCCGGTCGCCACGGTGACCATGGGCAGGCCGCGCCGGGTGGCGGCGTACTTCGCCACGTCGATGGTCTTGCCGCCGCCGATGCCGACCACCGCGTCGTACGACCGGTCGCGCAGCTTGGCGCCCAGGTCGTCGGCGGCGTCGAGCGTGCCCCCGGTCACGGTGAACACGTCCGCCGAGCGCAGCGACGGGCGGATCAGCTCGGCGATCTGCTCGCCCTGCCCCGGACCGACCACCACCGCGACGTCGCCCCCGGCGGAGATCCGACCGTCGGCGAGGATCGCGGCGAGATCGGCCACCGCGCCCCGCCGTACGTCGATGTGCAGCGGGGTGAGGACCGTCCGGGCTAGTAGCGGCACGCGATCTCCCGGGCGCGGGCCAGGTCGGCGTGGTTGTCGACCTCGACCCACGAGACGTCCCCGATGGGCGCCGCCCGCACCTCCCCGCCCCGGTCGGCGAACTCCTGGTAGCCGTCCTCGTAGTAGAGGTTCGGGTCGCGGCGCCAGGTCGCCTCCAGCGCGTCGGCGAGCGCGTCGGCCGCCTGCGGCTCGATCAGCGTCGCCCCGATGTACTCCCCGTACGCCTCGGCCGGGTCCATCAGCTTGGTGATCCGGGTGAGCTGGCCGGCGGCGTCGAAGGTGGCCTTCATCTCCTCCTCGGCCAGCACCTTGATCGTGTCGACCGCGAGCAGGATGGCCGGCCCGCGCTCGGCCAGCAGCGTCTTCTCCACGCTCACCGGGTGCACGGTGTCGCCGTTGACCAGCAGCACGCCCCGGGCGAAGTGCTCGCGGGCCAGCCACAGCGAGTACGCGTTGTTCCACTCCTCGGCCCGGTCGTTGTGTACCAGGGTGATCCGCACGCCGTGGCGCTTCTCCAGCGCGTCCTGCCGTTCGCGGACCGCCTCGGCGGCGTACCCGACGACGACCACGACCTCGGTCAGCCCGACCTCGGCGAGGTTGTGCAGCGCGATGTCGAGGATGGTGGTGTCGCCGTCCACCGGCACCAGCGCCTTGGGCAGGGTGTCGGTGTACGGGCGCAGCCGGCGTCCCGCTCCGGCCGCGAGCACCATCCCGATCATGCTGAGTCCTCCCTCGTACGACTCTGGGTCACCGGTGGAGGATAGCGCCGCGGAAGATCGGGCCCGCCGTCAACCGGTGGCCCGCCCGGCGTTCGGCCGGGAAGGCGATGGCCCGGCCCCCGCGCGGGGGGCCGGGCCATCGAGCTGCCGCGTCAGAGTGCGGGACCGGTGAAGATCGCCTTGGCCCGCCAGTCGACCGAGTCGAGCGCCGGGCCGCTGCGCACCGTCCAGGTGCCCGACGGCGCCCCGTTGACCCAGCCGGTCGACGAGAGGTTGCCGGTGAGGCGGTTGACCAGGTAGAGGCTGGAGCCCGAGACGAACACCCCGGCGGAGTCGGCGAAGCCGGTCGAGCCGGCGACGGTGAACCTGTCCGCCCCGACCGTGCCGCTGTCCGGGCTGAACCAGCGCCAGTACAGGGCGCTGGAGCCGCTGAGCGTGTAGTAGAGCCGGCCGTTGCTGTAGAACATGCCGGTCACGTTCGCGATCTCCGGGTAGAAGCTGACCGTCGACCCCGCGTACGTCTGCCCCGACGGCCCGGAGCCGGTCACCACGGTGTCCCAGAGCGCGTCGTGGTACGGGTCGACCTTCGTCGCCGTGCCGAAGGTGGTGCCGTTGAAGGTGCGTCGCCACAGCGCGCCGTTCATCCCGTAGAACAGCGTGCCGCCGACCCAGAAGCCGCCCCGGACGGTCGACCAGGCGGTGCCGTCGGTGCTGGTGACCGTCGCGGCGGCGCCCACCGCGCCCACCCCGTCGTACGTCCGGGTGCGCACCGCGTCGACCGTTCCGTAGCTGAACCCGGCGAGGTAGACGTTGCCCGGCAGGGCGGCCGTGGTCGTGGAGTGCGGGGTGGCACCGCCGGTCAGCGGGAAGAACGCGATCCGCTCGCGGCGGTACTTGAAGTTGCCGATCCAGGGCTGGTCCGAGCCGAGCCAGAGGCCGGCCGGGGTGACCAGCAGCTCGGCCACGCCGTACCCGCGCGGGTGCCGGCCCGGGTTCCAGGACAGCGGCAGGCCGTTGAGCGGGTCGAGCGCGGCGATGCTGGGGCGGGCCACCGCGCCGGGGTACGCCGAGTTGCTGGCGCCGGTGTTGTTCAGCCAGCGGAAGTGGCCGCCGACGTAGACGGCCCGCTCGGTGATGCCGACGGAGAGGAACGTGTCGCCGCCGCTGTAGTTGATCCAGGTGGGTTGGACCGTGCTGCCGGTGGACGAGGTCTCCCAGCGGGCCACCGCGTCGCAGAGTGTCCCGGCGTACGGTCCGCCGGTGTTGGCGACCACGAAGTACTTCCCGTCGGGGGAGAAGCTCACGTCCCGCACGTACGAGTCGAACATTGTCCACTTGCACCGGTCCTGGTAGCGAGTGGTGTTCCAGGTGGAGACGGTCGCCGCGGTGCTGCCGAGGGTGAGCCGGACGATCTGGTCGTGCGGCGCCCCGTCGGCCTTCTTGAAGTTGCCGATCACCACGAGCTGGGTGCCGTCGGGTGAGACGGCCAGCTTCTCGGCCCCGACGCCGGCCTTCGCGCCGCCGGTCTCCGTGGGACGGTAGTTGTGGTTCTCGGTCAGGCTGGCGGTGAGGTAGCTGTCCACCACGCCGGTGGAGGCGTTCAGCGAGGCCAGCCCGTTGCGCGTGAGCGTGCCGGTCTTGGTGAAGATGCCACCCACCAGCAGCCGGCTGCCCACCTTCTCGACGTCGTTGATCAGGCCGTCGAACGCCACGTTGGGGAAGCTGGTGACGAGGCTGCCGTTGCTCACGTTGAGCAGGGCGAGCTTGCGGCGGCTGGTGGTGCCGACGGTGTTGAACTTGCCGGCGAGGTAGACCGTCCCGGCGGTGGGGCCGGCGACGATGTCGAGGACCTCGCCGTCGACCTGCGGGGCGAACGCGGTGTCCACCGCGCCGGTGGCCTTGTCGAAGGCCAGCACGTACTTGCGGGCGATCGTGACGGTCGAGTTCCGGTTCCGCGCGCCGGTGAACGAACCGCCGACGATCACCTTGCTGCCGGCGTCGTGGATGGCGAAGACGGTGCCGTCGACGATGTCCGGGGTGAGGGCGGAGGGGGCTGCGGCGACCACGGTGGTGTGCCCGGGGGCGGCCGACGTCGGGGTGGCGGCGAGGACGCCTGTGACGGTGAGCGCGGCGCAGGTCAGAGCCGTGAGAGGCCGGCGGCGGAGCACGGGAGAATGGACCACGGACAACTCCGGAGAGACGACGGAGAACGATGTGGAATGCCTTCAGCGACCGGAGGCGAACCGGTCGGCTGACCGCCGGCCGCGGAGGCGTGCGGCCGGGGACACGAGTGTCAGGAAACCACGTCGCAGTCTACGCGCGGTGTCCACCCCGCCGACTCCCTTGTGTCCGTACATCCTCCCGGAGGTCGGACGGCCCGGGCTCGGGCGATCGGACGGGGACACCGGCCGTCCGGCCGGCGCGCCCGGGTCTCACCGCGGGCCGAGCGGCGGAACCGGCGGGGGCGGTGCCGCGAACCACGGGTCGGCGGCCAGCTCCCGGAACGCCGCCAGCCCCTCCGGGTCGGCGTCGAAGGTGCTGTCGTACGCGGGCTTCTTCGTCTGCTTGGCCGCGAAGTAGACCACGGCCTTGATCTGCGGGTGCCGTTTGACGTACTCGCCGGCCTCGCGCAGCCACCCGCCGCGCTGGCCGGGAGCGCCCTCGGTGGTGACGCCGAACTCGCCGATCACCACCGGCCGGGGCCGCTTCGCGGCGAACGCCATGAACGTGTCCATCTGCGCGGCGAAGCCCTCGAACTCCCGCCCCGGGTACACGTCGGTGCAGAGCCAGTCGACCTGGTCGTCGCCCGGGTAGTACGCCGCCGCGTTGCGCGTGCTGTTGACGAAACCCTGGACGTGGGGGCACCACACGAAGGCCGCGTTGGTGGCGCCGACCTCGGTGAAGATGCCCCTGATGCGCTTCCACGCCGCGACGTAGTCCTCCGGCGAGTGGACGCTCTGGGCCAGGTTGGGCCGGTCCATCTCCCAGCGCCAGCGCAACAGCAGCGGGACCCCGAACTGCTTGATCTTCTCGGCCCGCTGCCGGATCAGCTGGTCGTACACACCGTCGCGGATGGACCGGGTGTCGGCGCCGGACCAGGAAATCATCTGTAGCCGTCCGCTGGCCTGGAACGCGTGCTCCGTCGGGCCGGGGAAGTCGTCCCCCCACTCGTGGAACATGTGCGCCAGCGTGATCGTGCCGCCGGTCTGCTCGGCGAAGGCGTCCAGCGCGTCGACCCGGCCGTCCGGGGTCTGCCAGTCCGCCTTCACCCAGGCGCCCAGCCAGGCGCCCCGCTCGGGCAGGTCCGGGCCACGGCCGGTGGTGCTCAGGCCGCCCGCCGGGCGGGGGCTCACCGCCGGCGGCGCGGAGCTGGCCGCGGCCGGCGGCGGTGCCGGGGCCGGCTCGGAACACCCGGCCACGGCCAGCGCCGAACCGAGCGCGAGGGCCATCGTGCGGACCCGCCTCATCGTTGCGTACCTCCCCGTGCTGATGGCCACCGACAACGGCCGGTGGTGGACGTGTTCCGTGAACGAACCTCAGCGCCCCCGGCTGCGGCGCAGCGCCCGCAGCGCGTCGAGCTGCAGCACCCGACGCAGCCGCCAGACCGCCCCGGCGTAGCCGGCGGCACCGACCGCGGCCAGCACCGCGAGCGTGAGCGGCCCGGCGTCCAGCAGGGTCCGGGCGAGCAGCGCGGGTACGCCGAAACAGGCCAGCGCGAGCCCCGCCGCCGTGAGCGTGCCCCGGCCGAACGGGTGCAGCCGGTACGCGTGGTGGAGCTGGGCCAGCGGCACCAGGTTGGTCAACAGGATGGACGCCGACCAGGCGGCGGCCGCCCCCATGACCCCGAAGCGGGGGATGAGCAGCACGTTCAGCACCACGTTGACCACCGTGCCGGCCAGCGCGTTGTAGAACGTCCAGGATGTGCGGCCCGCCATGTTCAGCACCGTGTCGACCATGCCGCAACCGGTCGCCACGAGCATGACCAGGGAGAGGAAGACGGTGATCCGCTGACCGGCGGCGTACCCGTCGCCGAACAGGTGCAGCATGGGCCCCGCGAAGACCGCGAAGAGCAGGTACGCCGGCCAGGCCAGCAGCACCAGCCAGCCGGTCGCGGCCTGGTAGAGCCGGCCCGCGGCGGCCCGGTCGTCGCGGACCAGGTGCGTGGCCAGCCGGTGCTGCACGGCGGTGGACAGCGCCTGCCCGGAGAGCTGCCCGAGCGCCAGGAACCGGGTGGCCGCGGTGTAGAGCGCCGCGTCGGCGAGCCCGCGCAGCGCGCCGAGCAGCACGATGTCGAGGCGCTGCACCGCCATCTGGGCCAGCCCGCTGAGCGCCCGCGGGCCGCTGTAGCGCCAGTACGGGCCGAACTCCTCCCGCAGCGGGACGGGCGGGGCCTCGGTGGCCCGCTCGGCCCGGCGCACCAGCCGGGCCAGCCAGACCGTGCCGAGCAGGGCCGCGGGCAGGTACGGCAGGGCCCAGGCCAGCGGCAGCGCGGTGGTGGCCGTGAGGCCGAGCAGGGCGGCCAGGCCGACGCCGGCCAGTTGCAGCCCGGTCCGGCCGAGCCGCTCGACCAGCAGCAGGGGCCGCATCTTGCCGAACCCCCGGCAGGCGGCCAGCGCGAAGTCGCAGAGCGCGGCGACCGGCACGAACAGCAGCAGCGCGCGCAGGGCCCGGACGGCGCCGGGCACCGGCTCGGTGAAGGTCAGCGCGACGATCCGCGGCGCGGCCCACCAGCCGGCCACCGCGATCGCCGTGCCGACGAGCACCACGGGCAGCAGCCCCACCAGCACCGACGCCCGGATCCGCTCGGGCTGCCCGAGGGTGCGGTACCGGCTGATGAAGTACACCGAGCCGACGCCGGTGCCCAGCCGGGCGGCCGCGTACGCGATCATGAAGGCGCTGGTGGCGGCGAAGAAGAGGCCCGCCTCCGACATGGACCAGCCGCGGGTGACGACGATGTTCAGGCCGAACCCGGCGACCGCGGCGACGGCGACGCCGAGCAGGTTGGCCACCCCGTGCCGGGCCGCCCCGCCCAGCTCGGCGGCGTCCGCCCGGGCCGGCGCTACCGTCGCCACGACGGCACGCGTCCCCACCAGGCGCTCAACCGCTCGTCGTACGGGGCGAAGTGCTCCTCCAGCCGCGCGCGCAGCGCCGGGTTCATCGGCGAGCGGGAGCGCGCGTTGTGCTTGCCGAACGAGATGTCGGCCCAGCGCGGCAGGCCGAGGAAGTCGCAGACCGCGTCAAACGCCGGCCGGGGCTCGGCGAAGAAGTCGTCGGCGTCGATCACGTGCAGCCGCTCCCGGCCGAAGCTCGACTCCAGCCGTTCGAGCTGCTCGACGTACTGACCCCGGGTCAGGTACGCGTTGTGCTGGTAGTGGTGGCTGTCCGCGGTCGGGTCGGCGAGCAGCCGCTCCCGCTCCCCGGCGATCCGCTCCGGCTCCAGCTCCAGGGCCCGCTCGAAGCTCGCCGTCTCGAAGCCCCGGGCCCGCTCGTGCGCGTGCGCCGAGTACGCCCGCTCCACCGGGTCGCGCAGCAGCACCAGCACCCGGACCTCGGGCAGGTCCTTCGCGATCCGCTCCCCGGCCAGCGGGTGGAACATGTAGTACGGGCTCGACTCGCCGGTCACCGCGCGCACCCCGATCCGGTCCCGGACGGCCTCGGCCCGCCGCACCGTCGGGAAGTGCCCGAGGTACCAGTCCATCCCCCGGTCGTAGGCGACGTCGAAGTAGTGCACGCCCTTCTGGTAATTCGCCGGCAGCACTCCGGGGTGCTGGGACAGGGTTTTGAACAGGGAGGTCGTGCCGCAGCGCTGGGCGCCCACGATGAGGAAGTCGGGCGCGAGCCGGGACCCGGACGTCCACCGCCCGTACGTCCGGCTCACCGACCGCACCGCGCGGCGCGCCTGTGTCTTGACCAGCGTCACTTCGTCATCCCTCCCGCGCCCGGCCGGCCGGCCAGGTGATCCTCGACCGCCGGCAACAGCCAGGCGGCCACGTGTCCCAGCCGGGCCCCCGCCTCGGCCTGCCGGTCGCGCAGGTAGCGCGCGCCCAGCTCCACCAGATAGAGCACCGCGACCAGGTCGGCGACCCCGGCGGGCTGCCCGAACGGGGCGAGCGCCTCGCCCGCCCCGGCGATGAGCCGGCCCGCCGCCGTCCGGGGCTCGACGCCGGCCCGGGTGATCGCCGTCTGCACCTGGCGGTGCAGGGCGTCGAAGCCGACCGGCACGTCGCCGGCGAACCGCTCCCAGTCCCAGACCAGCGTCCGGCCGTCGGCCAGGGTCGCGCTGTTGCCGCCGTTCCAGTCCCCGTGCCAGGCGCCCAGGTCGAGCACCGGGTCGAGGCGGCGGACCACGGCCAGCGCGGCGCGCAGCCGGGCCGCCTCGGGCCGGTCACCGAGTGCCGTCAGTTCGTCGGCGAGCCGCCGGGCGTGCGGGCTGTCCGCGTACGGCCGGCGGTCGACGCCGAGGCAGCGGCTGACCGCGACCATGGCGGCCCGTTCCGCCTCGGCGGCCCGCGGCGGCGCGGCCCGGGGCAGTCCCACCGGCAGGGCGCTCTGCACCAGCAGGGCGTGCCCGTCCCAGGCGCCGTGGTGCAGCACCTCGGCGACCTCCACGCCGGGCAGGTCGAGCGTCGCCAGCCGGGCCAGCGCCGCCGCCTCGGCGTCGACCAGGGCGCGGGTCAGCGGGTCGACGCCGAGCTTGGCGTACCCGATCGGGGCGCCGGCGTCGTCGAGGAGCTGGACCACCGGCTTGCGGTTGGCCCGCGCCGGGCCGATGTGGATGCTCAGCAGCGCCGGCCGGCCGAGCACGGCGGCCAGGTGCGCGTCGAGCGCGCCGTCGGCCCCGTCGACCACCAGCCGGTCCCGGAAGGCGAGCCCGCCCAGCCCGGTGCGGAACGCCGTCGCCAGCACCGCGCGGCGCAGCCGGGCCTTCGCCCCCTGGGCCTCGGTGGAGTGCCGGACGGCGCTGGCCGCCGCCCGGCGGGAGCCGACCGGAACCAGCAGCCGGGGCCGGGCCGCCGACGGGACCACCGCGAACCCGGCCCGGCCACCGCGCCGCAGGGCCGGTCGGCTCGGCGCCGGCCAGACCAGGCCGGCCAGCTCGGGCAGATACGCGCCGCGCGCGTCGGCGCCGGGGGGCGGGGTGAGCATCAGCGCGTCCGCCGTTCGGTCAGGGCGCGCGGGCCGGCCGCCTCGGCGGCGGCGAGCCGTGCCTCGCGGCGCTGCGCGCGCAGGTGAAGATCGTTGCGGGCGAGCAGCGCGACGCTGATCAGCCCGTACGCCAGGGTGGTGTTCAGCGAGCCGTAGAGGAACTGGAAGAACAGCATCAGGATCAGCACCAGGCTGCCGGCGATGCCGATCGGGGTGTGGTCGTGGCGGAACCGCCACAGGCACCACAGGAAGAAGGCGCTGTAGCAGAACGCCCCGACGTAGCCCTGGCCGACGAGCAGGTTCCACAGCTGGCCGTTGCTGCCCAGCTCCCGGTTGCCGCACTGGCGGCAGTCGGCCGACTTGCCGATCGCGATCGACCGGTTGCTGCCGATCAGGGCGCGGTTGCCGCCGTAGCCGAGCACCGGGGAGTGGTTTGCCGCCGCCACGGCGCCGCTGGACAGCGTGGCCCGGATGTCGTCGCTGTGCCCGTTGGACATCCGCTCGTCGAGCAGCGTGCCCAGCGGCGAGGCCAGCACGGCCACCCCGACGAGCGCGGTGGCCAGCGACAGCCCGACCAGGACGACGATCCGCCCGCGCAGCGCCAGCCGCAGCGCCACGTACACCGCGCCGATGACCAGCCCGATCCACAGCCCTCGGTTGAGGGAGTAGACGATCGGGAAGAGGGAGGCGAGCACCACCGCGTACCCGAACAGCCGGCGCGTCCCACGGCCGAGCACCACCCAGGCGACGATGAACCAGATCAGCAGGATGGCCAGGTTCTCGCCCCAGGTGTTCGTGTACTCGAATGGCGCGGCCGGGCGGGGCGAGCTGGCCTCCCCGGCGAGCACCTCCTGCACCTGGGCCACCTCGACGTGCATGAGCCGGTGGACGAACGGCTCCTTGGCGATCACGCCGGGGAGGAGGTAGTTGAGCGGCGCGACGAACTTCAGCTGCGGCATCAGCGCGCCGACGTACCCGCCGATCACGGTGATCACGGCCATGAACCCGAACAGCCGCAGCAGCCGCTTCCGGGGCAGCTCCCGCTCGCTCAGGTTCAGCACGTAGAGCATGGTCACGGTCAGCGCCGTGTAGTTCATCGCCCGGATGCCCCAGCCGATGTACCGGCCGAACCCGTTCGGGGTGAGCGTGTTGGGGGCGGTGATGTCGAGCATCAGCCCGGACAGGACGACCCAGGCCAGCAGGATCAGCCACAGCCCGAAGCCGGGGGGCACCCGGACGTTGCCGCGCCGGAAGAGCTGCACGGCCATCGGAACCGCCAGGATGGCGAAGATGAACGAGGGCAGGCCGAGCGCCCACCAGAGCGGGTAGAGCACGAACAGCGCGGTCACCGGCCAGGCGGCGGGCAGCCGCATCGACCAGCGACGTCGGGCCTCGGCCGGCGGGGCGTACGCCGGGCCGGCCGGGTGCCGTCCAGCCGGCTCCGGCCCCGGCGTGGGCCGGAGCGGGGCGACGGTGCTCATGCCACGTTGACCCGGGCGGTCTCGGGGGCGTAGATCACCCAGGCCGTTCCGGGCTGCAGCCGCACCTGGTAGCCGCCCGGGTCGATGACGTTGCAGACCAGCCGCTGCCCCGGCTTGCGCCACGTCGCGGACACGCTGGACGGGCCGGACACGACCACGGCCGTGCCGGAGCCGTAGACCTTGGCCCCCGGCAGCGAGCGCGGGCTGGGCTTGCGGACGTTCAGGGTGCGGTACTCCGTCGTGAGCACCACCACGGACGCGGTGCTCACGGTCGTCTTGCCGATCTTCCCGCGCCACGTCGAGCTGGCGGCGTCGTACGTCCACGTCTGCGTCGGGTGGCCCGGAGCGGCGACGGTGAGCCGGCTGGCCGGGGTGACGCCCTGGCTGGCCAGGGGCGTGCCCGAGTCGGCGTGGTCGAAGACCGGCGTCGGCGCCACGCCGCCGGTCGGGGCGGCCTGCCGCAGCGCGGCGGTGGACGCCTGGCCGGACGGGAACGCGGCCTTGCGTCGCGCCGGGGTCGCCCCCGGCAGCCCGGCCGCGGCGAGCTGGTCGAGGAAGCCGGTCGGCCCGCCGGTGTACCCGATGAACGGGTGCAGCACGCCGACCGTGCGGATGTCGACCGGGCGGATCTCGGCCACCGGCCCCACCCGGGCGGCGTCCTGGGACTGGTAGACGGCGGTCAGGTGCAGGCTCTCCGACTCGGCGAACTCCTGGTAGACGAGGTCGGCCTCAGCCAGCCCGACGGGCGTGGTCCGGGCGGTCACCCGTACCGGCACGACGACCGCCTGGCGGCTGGCAACCGTCTCGGCTACGGGCTTCCCGGACAGGGGGGCCGGGGGCAGAATGGGGGTGGGGTTGGGCTGGGGCGCCGGGGAGCCGGGGTCGACCAGGTTCGTCGCCCCGGGCGGCTGCCCCTCCGTGCAGCCTGCCCCGGCCACGGCGACGAGCACCGCGACCACCGTCGCTCCCAGGGCCCGCCGGCGGTTCACTCCCGGTCCTCGAACGCGTCGCGGCTCATCGAGTACCGGCCGGGCTCCCTGCCGTCGGTGTCCCGCACGGAGCGGTACACGCCCCCCGCCTTCGGCTGGTTCGTCGGCTTTCCGGCGACCGGTGCGGTGACGTGGCCGGTCGGGGCGGAGCCTGCGGTCGGTGCCGTGGGGCGGGGGGCCGAAGCCGGGCCGGCCTCGCGCGTGCCGGCGGCGGGGCGGGGCAGGATCATGGTGGTCTCGATGTTCGGCGCGCCGGACTGGGGTCGGCCGTTCGGCGCGGGCCGCGGCCGGGGCGACGGCGGGCCCTCGCGCCGCGCCGCCGGGGCGCCGGGGGCCGGGGCGGGCAGCCGGGGAGCCAGCACCGAGCCGAGCACCGGCGCGTCGACCTGCTCGAACTGGTGCATGGCGGTGGTGATCTCGCTGCTCCGGGTCTGCCCGCCCTCGATCACCAGGATCACCCCGTCGACGTGCCGGGCCAGTGCCTGCGCCTCCACGGCGGCGGTCGGCTGGGCCGTCTCGATCAGGACGTGGTCGAAGCGGGCGGCCAACTGGCCGAGGACCTCCAGCATGGTGGCGACCGGCAGCTCCACCTCGGTGTCGAGGGCGCCGGGGAGCAGTACCCGCAGCTGGCTCAGGCTGGGGGCCGGGGTGAGCGCGGTGAGCGCCGAGACGTCGTGGCGCAGCACGTCGGC
The DNA here is from genome assembly GCF_007830265.1 of Micromonospora olivasterospora. Classification (NCBI taxonomy): domain Bacteria; kingdom Bacillati; phylum Actinomycetota; class Actinomycetes; order Micromonosporales; family Micromonosporaceae; genus Micromonospora; species Micromonospora olivasterospora. The sequence continues at coordinate 2,496,991 of NZ_VLKE01000001.1, read as the reverse complement.
GAGGGTGTGCCGGGGCTTCGGGTTGCCCAGCATCGCGCCCAGCGGGGAGTCCGGCTTGGTGGTCACGACCGCGACCTGCGCGCCCGTGCGGGCGTACGCGGCGGCGAGGTTGCCGACCACGAAGCCGGCCGCCGGCCCGGGGGAGGTGTCGGTGAGCAGCAGCAGCCGGCCCTTCCCGGGCCGCGGCTCGGGAAGGGTGGACAGCAGCACGTTGCGCAGCCGGCCCAGCTCCCGGGAGACCGCGTGGGCCGCCGGGAGGATGGTCAGGTCGGCCGGGCGGGCCGGCAGCTCCAGCAGCATCGGCAGGCCGAGCCGGTCGGAGACGTCCCGGCCGCGCCGGACGCGGGTGTCCAGCCGGTCCAGCACCAGGGCGACGACGATGCCGAACAGCAGTCCGGCGCCGATCCCGGAGGCCAGGTTCAGGGTGGTGTTCGGCGAGCTGGGCTTCCGGGGCAGCGCGGCGTCCGAAATGATCTCGCCCGGGTCCAGCGCGGTGCTCAGCAGCGGACTCAGCCTGCTGTTGAGGCTGGCGAGCTGGTTGGTCAGCACGTTCCGGTCGGCCTCTGCCCGCGCCCGCTCGACGGAGTTGGCGGGGGTGCCGGCGATCTTGCCCGCCACGGCGGCGAGCTGCTTGTTGGTCTCGGCGATCTGCTGCCTGAGCGCGGTCGTCTCGTTCTCCACCGAGCGGGTGGCGGTCGCCAGCCGCAGGTCCAGGTACGCCTGGGCGAACGCGTGCGACCCGGCCTGCGCCGCCTGCGGGCTCTCCGCCTCGTACACGATCTGCAGCACCTGGCTGTTCGGCGGCACGGTGACCGACAGGGAGCGGACCAGGTCCTCGGTCGAGGTGCCGCTCTTCAGCAGGGCCTCGGCCCGTTCGGCGACCACCAGGGAGCGGACCACCTGCGCCTCGGTGTCGAGGTTGACCTTGGTGCCCGGGTTGGCGTCCGGGCCGACCTGGCGGACCAGCAGGGACGTGGTCGAGACGTAGGTGCGGGTCTGCACCTGGCTGACCAGCAGGCCGGCGCCCGCGCCGAGCAGCGCGGCCACCGCGAGGATCCACCACCGGCGGCGGAGCCACTCGAGGTAGGCCATCAGCGTGGGACCGTCTGAGTCGCGCAGATCGGCGTGGTGAGGCGAGGGCATCGGGCTGTGTCGCTCCCTTTGGACCGGACCGTCCAGTCGGCCGTGGACCAGTTCACCACGGCGGAAACTTGAGTCTCCCTGATCCGCCCGGTCAGGGGAAGCGGACGAAAGGTCCGCTTCCCACCGGTCCGGCAGCCGGGTTCTCACCGTTTCCCCGGCCGGGCAGGATGGGCGGGTGCGGTTTTGCTACCACATCCAGAGCCACCGGTCCCCCGAGCAGGTGAACCGGCTGGTCCACGCGGTCAAGCGGTACAGCCCTGGCTGCGTCGTCCACATCAGCCACGACGTCAACGGCACGCCGTTGGACCTCACCGAGCTGCGTTCCCTGCCGGATGTCGTGATTCAGACACATGAGGGCGGCTACGGTGACTTCAGCCACGTGGACCGCTACATGGCGGCAGTGGACTGGCTGAACGCCGAGGGCGTACGGGTCGACTGGCTGGTGAACATCACCGGACAGGACTACCCGATCCGGCCGCTCGGGCAGTGTGAGGCGGAGCTGGTCGGCTCGGGCGCGGACGGGTTCATGGAGTACTGGGACGCATACGGGCCGGAGAGCCACTGGCCGCGCAGCCGGGTCCACTCCAGGTACCACTTCCAGCACCGCCGGCTGCTCCCGCTCAGCTCGCGCGGCAAGCGGCTGCTCCGCCCGATCCAGGCGGTCAACCGGGTGCAGCCGCTGGTCCGGGTGCACGTGTCGTACGGGCTGGCGGTCGGCCGCCGGGCGCGTACCCCGTTCGGGCCCGACCTGCGGCTGCACGGCGGGTCGGCGTTCTCGTCGCTGAGCTGGCCCGTGGTGGCCTACCTGCGGGAGTACTTCGACCGGCGGCCCGACGTGGTGGCCTACTTCCGCCGCTGCCTGTCCCCGGTCGAGGCGGTCTTCCAGACCATCGTGTGCAGCACGGACCGGTTCAACCTGGTGCCCGACTGCAAGCGCTACTTCGACTTCCGCGACAGCACCTTCAACCACCCGAAGTCGCTCACCGCCGAGGACCTGCCCCGCGCGCTGGCCAGCCGGGCGCACTTCGCCCGCAAGTTCGACTACGAGGCCGCCCCGGAGCTGCTCGACACGCTCGACGCCCACCTGGCCGCCGCCGCGGGACGGTGAGGGCCCGTCAGCGGTAGCCGTAGCGGCGGCGCAGCGGCCAGGTCATCGCGCCGACCAGCCGGCGGCGGCCCGGGGCGTACTCGCGGCGCCACTTCTCGTCCAGCGACAGGCTGATCGCGCCGGTGCGCATCCGGATCCGCCCGCCGGCCACCGCGTGCGAGCCGGCCTGCTCGAACTCGTTGTCCCGCAGGAACGCGAGCGGGTCCACCACGCCGGTCACGTCGGCGGTGAGCGCGGCGATCCGGCCCAGCTCGCCGCGCGGGTCGCGGACCAGGTCCTCGTACCGGACGACGACCCTGGGCACCCCCGACCGGGCGAGGGCGGCAACCATCGCGTTGACCGTGACCCAGCGCCGGGCGGTCAGCCGCGCCGAGCGCTGGTTCATCCGGCCCTTCGCCGAGGTCCCCTCGGGCAGCTCGACCACCTGGCTCCAGGAGTACGCGACCCCGCGCGGGTCGCGCAGGACGTGCACCAGCCGCAGGTCGATCTCGGGGGCCCGGGCCAGGATGTACGCCAGCGACGGGCGCTTGGTCGAGTCGACCACCACCTGCGCCCCGGACACCTCCGCCACCGCCCGGTAGAGCCGGCTGAGCAGCTCGGTGTAGCGGTCCAGGTCGCGCCGGAAGGCCGGGGACAGGCCGGGGTTCAGGATCAGCGGCAGTCGCGCCGTCGCGTCCACCCGGCGTTGCAGCGCCCGTACGTCGGCCACGTCGATCCGCGACCACCCGCCGTACGCCCGCCGGCCGACCTCGCCCCAGAACGGGCAGGCGTCGAAGTGCTCCCCGCAGGCGCACCGGAAGTTCCGCTCGACGCCGGACTGCCACAGGTAGAACAGCTCGCCGACGTCGCAGTGCCCGACGAACTGGCCGAGCATCAGGTCGAGCAGCGTGGACCCGCTGCGCGGCATGCCGCAGACGTAGAGGACGGTGACGGGGGCGGTGCTCGACTCGCCGCCGGCCTGCTCTGCCTCGGACACCTGGCCGGTCATGCGCGATCCCTCTCGTCGGCTGCGATCTCCAGCGGCAGTCTAGGTGCGACGGACGGAGCCGGGGATTGGCGGAAGGGTCCGCAGCCAACCATCCGACAGTCCCGATGATGGGGAGAGCTATTTATGTTCGCGGTCGGGCGTCGATAGATTGTGGCGGCGTCGCTCGACCGTCCCCGGTGACCGGTCGGGGCGGTGACCGGGGGCCGTGGGAGGCGGGTGGACGTGGATTCTGGTGAAGTGATGCTCGTCGGCTCCAGCGGCGGGCATCTCGCCCAGCTGGTGGCGCTCGAGCCGTGGTACCGCGACCGGTCCCGCTCCTGGGTCACCTTCGACACCCCGGACGCCCGCTCGCTGCTCGACGGCGAGGACGTGGTCTGGGCGCACCACCCGACCACCCGGAACGTGAAGAACCTCCTGCGCAACCTCTGGCTCGCGGTCCGGGTGTTCCGCGGGCGGGAGGTGGCCGCGGTGGTCACCACCGGGGCGGGTGTCGCCGTCCCGTTCGTGGTGGTGGCCCGGCTGCGCCGCATCCCCACCGTCTACATCGAGGTGTACGACCGGATCGACACCCCGACGCTCTCCGCCCGACTGTGCCGGCCCTTCCTCTCCGCGATGCTCGTGCAGTGGGAGGAGCAGCGCCGGCTGTACCCGAAGTCGACCGTGGTGGGAAACCTTCTGTGACCCCGCCGATTCCCCGCCCGCGCGCGGCCTCGCCGGAGCAGCGCACCGTTCTCGCCATGGTCGGCACCGACGTGCACCGGTTCGACCGGCTCGTCGAGTGGCTGGAGCGCTGGCACGCCGGCCTGGCGGGCAGCGTCCCCGAGGTCCGGCTCGTCGTCCAGTACGGGCGCAGCCGCGCCCCCCGGCTGCCCGACGCGGTGCCGTTCCTGGCCCACGAGGAGCTCCAGCGGGCGATGACCGAGGCGGATCTCGTGGTCTGTCACGGCGGCCCGGCCACCATCACCGAGGCGCGCCGGCACGAGCACCTGCCGATCGTGGTGCCCCGGGACCCGGCCCACGACGAGCACGTCGACAACCATCAGCAGCTCTTCGCGCGCCGGCTCGGCGCGGCCGGGATGGTCCGGCTGGTCGAGTCGGAGGCGGACCTGGTCGAGGCGCTGGACAAGGGCGTCGCCGACCCGCAGGCGTACGCCCTGACCGCCGATCCGGACCGGCCCGACCCCCGGGTGGCGGCCGCGACGGCGGTCGGCCGGATCGTGGAGGACCTGGTCTGTGGCCGGCGGGTGCCGAGGCAGCGGCGGTGGTGGGGGTGAGCGCCCGGGTGCTGTTCGTGGGCGGGCTGGGCCGCAGCGGCTCCACCCTGCTCGAACTGGTCCTGGCCCAGCACCCCGACGTCTGCGCCGTCGGCGAGGTGGTGCACCTGTGGGAGCGGGCGCTCGGCGGCGACGAGCGGTGCGGCTGCGGGGAGCGCTTCTCGGCCTGCGACTTCTGGCAGCGGGTCGGGGAGCACGCCTTCGGCGGCTGGTCGGCGGTCGACCGCGCCGAGGTGCTCGCGCTGAAGGACGCCGTCGACCGGACCCGGCACATCCCCCGGCTGGCCCGGGGCGAGCTGTCGGCCGGGCAGCTCGACCAGGTGCGCCGGTACGCCGACCTCTACACCCGGATCTACGCCGCCGCGATGGCCGTGACCGGCGCGCAGACCGTCGTCGACTCCAGCAAGCACGCCTCGACGGCGTTCGCCCTGCGCTGGGCGGACGACCTCGACCTGCGGGTGGTGCACCTGGTCCGGGACAGCCGGGCCGTGGCGTACTCGTGGGCGAAGCAGGTGCGCCGGCCCGAGGTGGTCGACGCCGAGGCGTACATGCCCACCTTCTCCCCGGTCACCGTGAGCAAGCTGTGGACGGCGCAGAACGCGGCGTTCCACCTGCTCGCCACCCGCGCCCCGGTGGTCCGGCTGCGCTACGAGGACTTCACCGCCGACCCGCGCGGCACGGTCGCCCGGGTCCGCCGCTTCGCCGGCCTGGCCGACGACCCCGGCGCGCTGCGGGTGCTGGACCCGTCGCCCCCACCGCTGCGAAGGGCGCACAGCATCGCCGGGAACCCGCTGCGGTTCAACTCGGGGCCGCTGCGGGTGCGGCAGGACGACGCCTGGCGGACGGCCCTGCCGTCGCGCAGCCGGGCGGTGGTGAGCGCCGCGACGCTGCCGCTGCGGCTGCGGTACGGATACGTCGGCCTCGGCCGGCCCGGTTCCACGGAGGCACGATGACCGAGCCGACGACCAGCACCGGCGCCCCGTCGGTGACCGCGGTGGTCCCCACCCGGGACCGCCCGGAGCTGCTGCGCAAGGCCCTCGACGCGATCCTCGGCCAGGACCACCCCGGCCCGGTCGACGTGGTGGTCGTCTACGACCAGTCCGAGCCGGACCGCTCGCTGGCCGACGACCCCCGGGTCACCGTCCTGGTCAACGAGCGCGCCCCGGGCCTGGCCGGCGCCCGCAACACGGGAATCCTGGCGGCGACCGGCGAGCTGGTGGCGTTCTGCGACGACGACGACGAGTGGCTGCCCGGCAAGCTCGCCGCGCAGGTGGCCGCCCTCGACGCCGCGCCCGACGGCTCGTTCGTGAGCTGCGGCATCCGGGTCGACTACGACGGCCGCCAGGTCGACCGGGTGCTGCCGGTGAGCCGGGTGCCGCTGGCCGCCCTGCTGCGGGACCGGCACACCGAGCTGCACCCGTCCACCTTCCTGATCCGGCGGGACGCCCTGCTCGACGGGATCGGGCTGGTCGACGAGGAGATCCCGGGCAGCTACGCGGAGGACTACGAGTTCCTGCTCCGGGCCGCCCGGCACGCTCCGCTGGTCAACCTGGCCGAGCCGTACGTGACGGTGCGCTGGCACAAGCGGTCGTACTTCGCGCAGCGCTGGGAGACGATCTCGACCGCGTTGCAGTGGCTGCTCGGCCGGTACCCGGAGTTCGCCACGGTGCCGCACGGCGAGGCGCGGGTCAGCGGGCAGATCGCCTTCGCCCAGGCGGCGCTGGGCAACCGGGGGGAGGCCGTCCGGTGGGCCCGGCGCACGCTGTCCCGTAACCCCCGGGAGCCGCGCGCGTACCTGGCCCTGGCCGTGGCCAGCCGGGCCGTCGACCCCGACCGCGTCCTGCGTACGCTGCACAAGCGCGGCCGGGGGATCTGAGCCTCAGGCGGCGGCGCACCAGGCCCGCCACGCCTCCCGGCTCGGCGCGTCGGTGAGCCGGAAGTCGCCGTCCGGGACCTGGTAGTCGTAGTACGCCACCCACAGCGGGCGCTGGGCGTCGAGGTACCGGCTCATCGCCCGGATCCAGGCGGCCCGCCCGGCGCCGGCGTCCCCGGGGATCCGCAGGCTGCCGGTCTCGGCGAGCCCCCAGGGCTTGCTCAGCGCCCGCGACTTCGCGATCATCGGCCCGAACACCTGCTCGGGGGCGGTGTAGCGGCCGTACTTGCCGCCGCTGTTGTAGCAGTCCCAGCCGAGCACGTCGACGGCGTCGCCGCCCGGCCAGTAGTGCTCGAAGGTGCGCCCGGAGCGGGGGTTCAGCGTCCAGCACATCAGGATCAGGGTGGACCGCAGCCGGCCGTTGCCGGCCTGGTCGGCGAGGCGGGCGAGCCGCTGCCACGCCGCCCGGTACTGGGCGGCCGTGTACGCGCCCCGGGCGATGTCGTCCTCCGGCTCGTGGAAGTACGACCAGTAGACGTCCAGGTCGCGGGGGACCGAGGCGAACCAGGCGGACAGCCGGGAGTCGTGCCGCCCGGCCGCCACCTCCGCCGGGGCGGCCTTGAACGAGACCACCACGGTCCGGCCGGCGACGTCCGCGCGGCTGCCGCGCCAGGTCGGCGGCAGGCCGGGGTAGAAGACCCGGACCATGCGCAGCGGCCCGTACGCCCGGTCGGAGCGGGCCAGCGCGGCCGCGAAGCTCTCCCCGTCGAGCAGGTGGATGCCGGCCCCCGGCAGGGTGTTGCGGCCACCCGGGAACCCGCCGGACGACGCGCCGCCGCTGGCGCTCGGGCTGGACGAGACGGACGGGCTCGGGTTGCTGCCGAAGCCCTGGGACCCGCTCGGGGTCGGCCGGGCGCCCGGCGCCGCCGGGCCGAGGCCCGCGTCGTGGCTGGCGTCGGTGGCCACCGGGGCCGGCTGGCCGGGCAGGTCGCCGTTGGTGGCCAGGGCGACGGTGACGTTCAGCACCACCACCCCGGCGGCCACCGGCAGCAGCCACCAGCGGCCCGACCGGCGACGTGGGGACGGGCCGGGGGCGGCCGGCGCGGGGGCGCTGGTGGGTGCGGCGGTGGGGCCGGGACTCATGACACTCCTCGGCTCGGGCGGCGTCAGGCCCGCCGGTCGGACCGACCCGGTGGGCTCTGCTACTGCAACGACCGATCATCGGCCGTGGTGCGCCAGCGCGGCGGCGGCGCCGGACCGGCGGGTCAACGGTAGCGGTCAATGGCCGCCAGTAGGGTGTCCGCGTGCTCCGGCCGGCAGACCAACAGGTCCGGAAGGCGGGGGTCGTCCCGGTTGTAGCGCAGCGGCGAGCCGTCGATCCGGGAGGCGTGCATGCCGGTGCCGAGGGCGACCGCGACCGGGGCGGCCGAGTCCCACTCGTACTGGCCCCCGGCGTGCACGTACGCGTCGACCTCGCCCGTCACCACCGCGCAGACCTTCACTCCGGCCGAGCCCATCGGCACCGCCCGGGCGCCGATCCCGGCGACCAGCTCGCTGACGAACGCGGGCGGGCGGGTGCGGCTGACCGCGATCCGCAGCGGCCCGTCGACCGGGGGCGCGGCGGGCTCCCGGGTGCCGAGGACCAGCGGCTCGCCGTGCTGGGTGGTCCGGGCCGGCATGCCGACCGCGCCGGCGACCAGCGCACCGTCCGGCGCGGCGGAGCGCTGCCAGAGCGCCACGTGCACCGCCCAGTCGGTGCGGCCGGACTCGGAGAACTCCCGGGTGCCGTCCAGGGGGTCGATGATCCAGACCCGGTCCGCGTCGAGCCGGGCCGGCCTGTTTCCGCCGGCCCAGGCCCGCCGGCTGTCCGCCTGCTCCTCGGAGAGCACCGCGTCGGCCGGCCGCCAGCGGGCCAGCGCCGTCGTCATCAGGTCGTGGGAGACCTTGTCGCCGGCGTCCTTGAGCGCCGCCGGGTCGGCGAAGCCCTGCGTCTCGCGCAGCGCCGTCAGCGCGGCGCCGGCACGCCCGGCCAGCCACTCGGCGAATGCCTGGTCGTCGCGGCGGCCCGTCCCGTCCTCGATCACGTGAACCTCATCACTTCTTCGGCGTCACCAGCGCTCCATCCTTCGGGGGCTGTCGGGACATGGCCAGACACCGGTCCGATTGCCGACAAACGGAAGCGCCGTTCAGCTGCGCCGCCGCCGACCCCCGCCGATCGGCTGCCCGCATGTTGAACTTGGCGTGTATGCCGGCCGGACCGCCCCGGCCAGGCCCTAGGCTCGTCCGCATGACCGCCGAGCAGCTGATCTCGTTCGCCCGTGGGGCTCCCTCGCTGGACATCGTGGATATCGAGGGGCTCAAGGCCGCCGCCGTCCGCGCCTTCGACGCCGACCCCGCCGGGATCACGGCGTACGGCACCTCCGTCGGATACCCGCCCCTGCGGAGGTGGATCGCCGAGAAGCACGGCGTCGAGCCCGCCCAGGTGCTGGTCACCAACGGTTCGCTCCAGGCCGACGCATTCCTCTTCGACCACCTCGTACGCCCCGGCGACGCGGTCGTGGTCGAGCGCCCGACGTACGACCGGACCCTGCTGAACCTGCAGCGGATGGGCGGCGAGATCCACGGCGTGTCGATCCAACCCGACGGCCTCGACACCGCCGAGCTGCGCAAGCTGCTGGAGTCTGGGGTCCGGCCCCGGCTCGCGCACGTCATCCCGAACTACCAGAACCCGGCCGGGGTCACCCTGTCGCTGGAGAAGCGGCGGGAGCTGCTCGACCTGGCCGCCGAGTACGACTTCACGATCTTCGAGGACGACCCGTACGCCGACATCCGGTTCCGGGGCGAGCCGCTGCCGTCGATGCTCTCGCTGGACACCCGTGGCCTCGTGGTGCACGCCTCCAGCTTCACCAAGACGGTCTGCCCCGGCGTGCGGGTCGGCTACCTGGTCGGGCCGGCGGACCTGATCGCCGAGATCGCGAGGAAGGCCACGAGCCTCTACATCTCCCCGGGCATGGTCTCCGAGGCGATCGTGCACCAGTTCTGCGTCTCCGGCGACATCGCCCGCTCGATCGAGACGGTCAGCACGGCGCTGGGCGAGCGGGCCCGGGTGCTCGCCGAGTCGCTGCGCCGGCACATCCCGCAGGCGCGGTTCGTGGAGCCGGACGGCGGCTACTTCCTCTGGGTGGAGCTGCCGGAGGACGTGGATGTCGACCGGCTCACCCCGGCCGCCGCCGAGCGGGGCGTCGCGGTCGTCAAGGGCAGCGACTTCGTCCTCGACGGCGGCAGGCACGCGCTCCGGCTGGCCTTCTCGGCGGTCACGGCTGACCGGATCGACGAGGGCGTACGGCGGCTGGCGGAGGCGATGGAAGCCGTCCGGGGCTGATTTCCTGTCGGATTTCCGACAGAATGGCGATGCTGGCCGGCTCAGGGCTCCCGCCCGGCCGGCCGGCGGCCCACAATGCTGCGAGCGCCACTCACCTCGGCCGCCGGGCCGACCTGCCCCGATGCGGGTGCCCACCCCGGCCGCCGGTGACCAGCGGCGCGCTCAGCACAACCCCCGCCCCCAAAGGGCGCCGGGTGGGCCGTGTCGCCCCCTCACCCCCCGACGCGGCCCGGCCCGCCCGGCGCCAACCAGCAGACCGAACGGGTCCCGGCCCGACGCGGTCCGCGCGGCGCCAACCGCCCGGTCGACCGTCGGCCCGGCCTGTCCGAGCGCGATGCCGGCAGGGCCGCGCGCGGCGGGCGTACCCTGCAACGCGCGGCATGGGGCCGCCACGCGCAGCGCGGGAAGGGGGTCGCCATGACGGACCGGGTGGAGCGGAGCCGGGACGCGTCGCCGGACGGGGGGCGGGTGATCAAGCCCCGGGCCTGGGCGCCAGTCCGGGCCATGACCCGCATCCTGAACGCCGACGGCAGCCAGCGCACCCCCGAGCCGGCCGGTCCCGGCCGCAGCGCCGTCGTGGACTGCGGGCTCTACGTCAAGGGCAGGCGGCAGCCCGGCGAGTGCCACTACGCCGAGGCGCTCGCCGTCGCCCGCAGCCGGAACGGATTCGTCTGGCTCGGCCTGCACGAGCCCGAGCTGGCCGAGATGACCGAGATCGCCGCGACCTTCGGCCTGCACGAACTGGCCGTCGAGGACGCGGTCAAGGCCCAGCAGCGGCCCAAGCTGGAGCGCTTCGGCGACGTCAGTTTCCTCGTGCTGCGCACCGCGCGATACTGCGAGCACGCCGAGCTGACCGAGAACTCGGAGGTCGTCGAGACCGGACAGGTGATGCTCTTCATCGGCCCGCACTTCCTGATCAGCGTCCGGCACGGCGACGCCTGCCGGCTCTCTCCCGTCCGGGCCGACCTGGAGGCCAGGCACGAGCTGCTGGCGCACGGCCCGTGGGCGGTGGCGTACGCCATCACCGACCGCGTCGTCGACCTCTACCTGGAGGTGGCCGACCGGCTGGAGGACGACCTGGACGTGCTGGAGGCCGACGTGTTCGACCGGCAGAGCAGCGGTCGGATCCAGCGGATCTACCAGATGAAGCGGGAACTGGTCGAGTTCAAGCGGGCGGTGGTGCCGCTGCAACGGCCGCTGCTGACTCTCACCGCCGAGGTCAACCGGCAGGTCCCGGAGGAGGTGCGGCGCTACTTCCGGGACGTGCAGGACCACCTCAGCCGCACCGTCGAGCAGGTCAACTCGTACGACGACCTGCTCAACTCGATCCTCCAGGCGCGGCTGGCGCAGGTCACCGTCGACCAGAACAACGACATGCGCAAGATCGCGTCCTGGGCGGCTATCGCCGCGGTCTGGACCGCGATCGCCGGCATCTACGGCATGAACTTCGAGAACATGCCCGAGCTGAAGATGACGTACGGCTATCCGGTCGTCCTCGCCCTGATGCTGGCCGTCTCGCTCACCCTCTACCGCTGGCTCCGCCGCAACGGCTGGCTGTAGGGGCCCTGCTCGACGCCCGCGGTGGAGAAGGAACCTTCTCCACCGCGGGTAGTGGTCGTCGCCGCGCTCCCGGCGCTGTTCCGGCGGTCAGCGCCGGCCGCCGGACCGGGTCTGGTCCTGCTTGCCCAGCGCCTTGCCGAGGTCGTCGGCCGGGCGGCCCGAGGCGTCCCGGGCGCCCTCCGCGACCGAGGGGACCTTGTCGGTCGGCCGCGCGGTCGGCTTGCCGCCCGGCTTCGTGGTGGAGGCACCGTCGCCGCCCGCCACCGCCGAGCTGCCGGCACCGGCCGGCCGGGCGCCGCCGTCCGGGCCGCTCGCGGCCGCGGAGCCTCCGGCCGGGCCGCTCGCGGCCGGGGAGCCGCTCGACCCGGTGGGTGCCCCGGGCCTGTCGCCGTTGGCCGACGGGGTCTGCACGACCAGGGTGTCCACCTCGTCGCGCGCCGGCTCGATCGCGACGGTCGGGTCGTACTCGGTCCACTCCTGCCGCTCGCGGCGGCGGCGCATCGCCATCGCGCCGGCCAGCCCGGCGACCGCCCCGGCGGCGAACAGGCCCGTCATCATTCGGCCGCCCCGCCGCGACTTCCGCTTCCCGGCCTTGAGGTTCCTGGCCTTGGCCTTCCGGGTCACCGCGGCCTGCTTCGCGGCGGCGGCCCTCCTGCCCGCGGTGGCCCGACCGGCGGCCTCGGCCTGCGCGTTGCGCACGGCCAGGGCCAGCGGAGCGAGCGCCGCGGCCGTCGACGCGAGGCCGTTCGACGCCCGGTCGCGCACCATGACGGCGGTCGGCGCGACGACGCTCCGGGCCGCCTGGACCCGCGGGCCGACCGTGGCGCCGGCACCCTTCGCCGCGTACGTTGCCGCCTGCCGCAGGTGACCGATGCCCAGGTTCAGCTCGGCCCTGGCCAACTGCCCCCGGGTCTTGCGCCGCCCGATTCCAAACACGGTCCCACCTCCTGGGAGTTGTTCCTCCGTCATCCTCCACCTTCGGATGCCTCCGCACTGCCAGAACGGGCACATGGGAGGATCCGCATGGAACTGACCAACGAGTGAGGAGTACCCGTGGGCGAGGCTGTCTACGCCACACTGCACACCAACGCTGGCCCGATCAGGCTGGAGCTCTTTCCCAACCACGCCCCGAAGACGGTCCGCAACTTCGTGGACCTGGCCGAGGGCAACCAGGAGTACATCGACCCGCGTACGGGTCAGCCGGGCAAGGGGCCGTACTACGACGGCACCATCTCGCACCGGGTGATCAGCGGCTTCATGATCCAGATGGGCGACCCGACCGGCACCGGCCGTGGCGGCCCCGGCTACAAGTTCGCCGACGAGTTCCACCCGGACCTGCGCTTCGACCGGCCGTACCTGCTCGCCATGGCGAACGCCGGGCCGGGCACCAACGGCTCGCAGTTCTTCATCACGGTCGCGCCGACGCCGCACCTCAACAACCGGCACACCATCTTCGGCCAGGTGGCCGACGAGGCGTCGGCGAAGGTGGTGGACTCGATCGCCAACACCCCGACCGGCCCGAGCGACCGTCCGCTGCAGGACGTCGTCATCGAGCGCGTCGAGATCGAGCGCAACCCGGCCTGACGCGCCCGCGAGGTACCTTTGCTCGCATGACTGAGCGCCCCGCCGGCACCGGGAGGCAGCGGCCGTGAGTGAGTCCCCGCCGACCACCCCGGCCTGCTACCGGCACCCCGGCCGGGAGACGTACATCCGGTGCACCCGCTGCGACCGGCCGATCTGCCCGGACTGCATGCGGGACGCCTCCGTCGGGCACCAGTGCCCCGAGTGCGTGAACGAGGGACGCCGTAGCGTGCGGCCGGCGCGTACCGCCTTCGGTGGCGGTGCGGCCGGCCGCCTCGGCTACGTCACCAAGACCCTCATCGCGCTGAACGTCCTGCTGATGATCCTCTCCATCGCCTCCGACCGGGGCGGGGACGCGGCGGCCGGCGGCGCGGGCTTCGGTGGCCTGATGGGCGGCAGCACCCCGCTGACCGACTGGGGCTCGGTGCTCGGCCAGGCCCTCTTCCCGGACGGCAGCGTGCACGGCATCGCGCACGGCGAGTGGTACCGCCTGGTCACCGCGATGTTCCTGCACTACGGCGTGGTGCACCTGCTGCTCAACATGTGGGCGCTCTGGGTGCTCGGCCGGTCGCTGGAGGCCAACCTCGGTCCGCTGCGCTTCCTCGCCCTGTACCTGGTCGCCGGGCTCGGCGGGAACGTGGCCGCCTACCTGTTCAGTCCCGAGAACGGCACCACGGCCGGGGCGTCGACCGCCATCTTCGGCCTCTTCGCCGCGCTGATCGTGATCGAGCGCCGAATGGGGCGGAGCATCTCGTCCGTCCTGCCGATCCTGGTGATCAACCTCGTCTTCACCCTGACCGTGCCGGGCATCTCCGTCCCGGGTCACCTCGGCGGCCTGGTCACCGGCGGGGTGCTGGCCCTCGCGCTGGCGTACGCCCCCAGGTCCCGGCGCGGGCTGTTCCAGCTCGCCGGCGGCGCGGTCGTGGTCGTGGCGCTGCTCGGCCTGGCGCTCGTCCGCACGGCGATGCTGGTCGGCTGACCGGCGCAGCCCCGACGGGTATCCGCCCCGCGCCGCCGGCCAGACCGGGTGGGGCCCGGTCAGCGCGGCCCCGGGCGGGCCGCGCGCAGCGCCTCGGCCACCTCGCCCGGCGGGGCATCCAGGTCGTATCGGCCGAACAGGTGCAGCGAGTCGCCCGTGTCGATCTCCAGGACCTCGGTGGTCAGACCCAGCCGGGGCCGGCGGTCCACCGTGATCGCCTCGACCGAGCCCCAGTCGAGCCGCCGGCGGCCGGCGAACCCGCTGACCACCGTGATCCCCGCCGGATCGACGGCGAGCCGCACCGGCGCCAACAGGTCGCGTAGCGCCCAGCCGGCCAGCGCGGCGGCGGCCAGCCCCGCCAGCACGAGCCGCACCTGGTCGCCCTCGGCGAAGAGCAGCCCGAGCGCGACCAGGGCCGCAGCGCCGGCCAGCTTCAGGGCGGGCAGGGCGCGCGGCACCCGCCACTGCACCGCCGACGACTCCGGATCCAGCTCTGCTCGCACCGGTAAAGCATGCCCGACCCGCCCGAGCCTCGCGGGTCCGCAGGACCGGACGCGGGGCGGACGAGGGGACCGGGTAGGACGTAGTATCGGGGCAGCCAAGTTACCGGGGAGTAAACATGAGTGACGCGGTCATCGTCGGTGCGGTACGAACCCCGGTCGGGCGGCGCAAGGGCAGCCTCGCCGGCGTGCACCCGGTCGATCTCTCGGCCCACGTCCTGCGCGCCCTCGCCGAGCGCACCGGGATCGACCCCGAGCAGGTCGACGACGTGATCTGGGGCTGCGTGTCCCAGGTCGCCGAGCAGGCCTGGAACGTCGCCCGAAACGCCGTGCTCGCCGCCGGCTGGCCCGAGTCGGTCCCCGGCACCACGCTGGACCGGCAGTGCGGGTCGAGCCAGCAGTCCGTGCACTTCGCCGCAGCCACCGTCCTGTCCGGTCAGGCCGACCTGGTGGTGGCCGGTGGCGTCGAGTCGATGACCCGGGTGCCGATGGGCTCCAGCGTCGGCGACGCGATGCCGTTCAGCGACCAGATCCTCGACCGCTACCGCGGCGTCGAGGGCGTCGCGGAAGGTGCTCCGCTGCCGTTCAACCAGGGCGTCGGCGCCGAGCTGATCGCGGCCCGCTGGCGCTTCTCCCGCGCCCAGCTCGACGAGTACGCCCTGGCCAGCCACGTCAAGGCAGCCGCCGCCCAGGACGCGGGCGCGTTCGACCCGGAGCTGGCCCCGGTGGTCCTGCCCGACGGGGGCAAGTTCGCCGTGGACGAGAGCATCCGCCGGGACACCTCGCTGGAGAAGCTCGGCGAGCTGGCCACCCCGTTCCGTCCGGACGGCGTCGTCACCGCCGGCTCCGCGTCCCAGATCTCCGACGGCGCGGCGGCGCTCGCCGTGACCACGTCCGACTGGGCCAGCCGGCACGGCCTGCGTCCGCTGGCCCGGGTGCACACCGCCGTGGTCGCCGCCGACGACCCGGTCGCCATGCTCACCGCCCCCATCCCGGCAACCGCGAAGGCGCTGCGCCGCGCGGGGCTGGGTATCGAGGAGATCGGGGTGTACGAGGTGAACGAGGCGTTCGCCCCGGTCCCGCTGGCCTGGCTGGCTGAGACGGAGGCGGACCCGGAGCGGCTGAACCCGCGCGGCGGCGCCATCGCGCTCGGCCACCCGCTCGGCGCGTCGGGCGCGCGGATCATGACCACGATGCTCCAGCACATGCGGGACAACGGCATCCGCTACGGCCTCCAGACCATGTGTGAGGGCGGCGGCATGGCCAACGCCACCATCCTCGAGCTGCTCTGACCGGGCCTCTCCTTACACCAAAACGGACCGGGAGTGCGACTCAAGGGCGTGGAAGTTCCGCAACCCGGCGGTGACCCATATCACGTCGCCGTCGGCGGTCGTTGGGCAGGTCATGGACGTCTTCTCCCGAACGTTCCTCCCCGCGGCCGCCGAGACCGGGCTGGCGGTGCAGACCGCCAGCCGTCACATGCCGATCTTCCGCCGGTGCGTGGGCTCCGGCGACGCCACGGTTCTGGTCACCCGGTGCAGCCGCCCCGAGCGGCCGGTCGGCGAGTACCTGCTGCTGCTCACCCACCGGCGGCTCGTGGTCACCCGGCAGTCCCGGGTGCTGCACCGGCTGCGCCTGCACCTCAACGCCGAGTTGCGCGAGCTCAGCGACGTCACGTGGAGCCCCGACCCCCGGCTGCCCGGGGTGGAGTTGGCCGCCACCGCCATCGACGGGGTGCGGGAGCGGTTCCTCATCCGCACCCAGCACCCGAAGCAGGTGTGGCAGCTCGACACGCTGCTGCACCACGCGTTCCGTACCCGGCTGCGGACGCCGCGCGAGCGGCTCGTCGCCACGATCGGGGACCTGTCGGCCGGCCCGCGTGCCGGCGCGCCCCGGCCCGTCGTGGTGCACTGAGCCCGCGATCATGCACTGAGCCCGACCATGCACTGAGCCGGCACCGATCCTTACCTGATTCGAACACGCCCGACGTTCCGCGTCGGCGCCGGTCGGCAATCATGGGGCGGTGACCGTCGACGCACCCGGGCGCGGGCTGATCCTCCTCGTCGAGGACGAGCCGGCCATCGCCGACCTGGTCCGGCTCTACCTGGCCCGGGACGGCTTCGGCGTACACCGCGAGCGCGACGGCGACGCCGGCCTGGCCGCCGCCCGCCGGCTGCGCCCGGTGGCCTGCGTGCTCGACATCGCCCTGCCGGGCCTCGCCGGCACCGAGATCTGCCGGCGGCTGCGCGCGGCCGGCGACTGGACGCCCGTCATCTTCCTCACCGCCCGGGACGACGAGGTGGACCGGATCGTCGGCCTGGAACTCGGCGCCGACGACTACGTGACCAAGCCGTTCAGCCCGCGCGAGTTGGTCGCCCGGGTCCGCGCCGTGCTCCGCCGCGCGGCCGGCGCGCCCGAGACCGCCGAGCGGAGCCGGGTGGTCGGCCCGGTGACCCTCGACCCGACCCGCCGGACGGTGGCCGTGGCCGGTGCCCCGGTCCAGCTCACCTCCACGGAGTTCGACCTGCTCGCCCACCTGATGGCCCGCCCCGGCCGGGTGTTCACGCGCGAGGAACTGCTGGCCGGCGTCTGGGGGTACGCCGCACACGCCGGCACCCGTACCGTGGACGTGCACGTCGCGCAGGTCCGGGCCAAGCTGGGCGCGGCGGCCGGGGTGATCCGCACCCACCGGGGCGTCGGGTACGCCGCCGATGGTTGAGCACCCGCCGCCCGCGGACGGGCCCGGGGCGGCCTCGCCGGAGACGCCCGTCCCGGCTCAGCCGACCGTCGCGCTGCCGGTGATCGGCGCCCGTCCGACCGCGTCGCCGGGCCGCCGTCCCGGCCGTACGCTCACCGCGCGGGCGGTGCTGGTCACCTGCGCCGTGGCGCTCGTCTCGGTGCTGGTCACCGCGCTCGTGGCGGTGCCGCTCGCGGTGCGCGGGGCGGAGCGGCGCGACCAGGACGCCCTCGCCGCGCAGGCCCGGCTCGCCGCCGACGTGCTGCGCGTCCGGTCGGTACGGCAGCGGGACGCCGCCGGCGACCGGCTGATCCGCCAGCTCCGGGCGCAGAACGTCGACGTGTACGTCGTCCGGGCCGGCGCGGTCGACCGCGCAGGACTGCCCCGCCAGGTCGTGAACCGGGTCGCCGAGGGGCGCAACGTCTCCGGTCGACGGCTGGTGGCCGGCAAGCGCGCCCTGGTCGAGGGGCGGGCGCTGCCCGGCGGGGACGGCGTCGTGCTCACCCGCCCGGCCACCCCCGGGCTGTGGGGCAGGGTCCTGCTGAGCCTCTGGCTGCCGCTGCTCGCCGGACTCGCCGCCGGGCTGGCCGCCGGATCGCTGCTGGCCCGCCGGCTGGCCCGCCCGATCCGCACCGCCGCCACCGCCGCCGCCCGGCTCAGCGCCGGCGACCGGTCGGTCCGGGTGCCGGTCGAGCCGCCCGACGAGGTCGCCGAGCTGGCGCTCGCGCTGAACGGGCTGGCCGCCGCGCTGGCCACCAGCGAGGGGCGGCAGCGGGAGTTCCTGCTCTCCGTATCGCACGAGCTGCGCACGCCGCTCACCGCGATCCGCGGGTACGCCGAGGCGCTCGCCGACGGGGTGGTCGGCGCGGACGAGGCCCCGGACACCGGGCGGACCATGCTGGCCGAGGCCGAGCACCTGGACCGGCTGGTCCGCGACCTGCTCGCGCTGGCCCGGCTGGAGGCCGCCGACTTCCCGCTGGAGCCGGTGCCCGTCGACCTGGCCCGGCTGGCGGCGGACGCGGAGCGGACCTGGGCGGGCCGGTGCGCCGCCGTCGGGGTGCCGTTCCGCACGGAGATCGCCGACCGGCCCGTGCCGGCCTACACCGATCCGGGGCGGATCCGGCAGGTGGTCGACGGGCTGCTGGAGAACGCGCTGCGGGTCGTACCGCCGGGGGCGCCGGTGGTGCTCGCGGCCCGGCCGGCCGGTTCCGGTCCGGCCGCCGGCGGCGTGCTGGAGGTGCGCGACGGCGGCCCGGGCTTCACCGACGACGACCTGGCGGTGGCGTTCGAGCGCGGCGCGCTGCACCAGCGTTACCGGGGGGTGCGCAAGGTCGGCAGCGGGCTCGGCCTGGCGCTCGCCGCGGGACTGGTCCGCCGGCTCGGCGGGGAGATCGCCGCCGGGCACGCACCGGAGGGCGGGGCGGCGTTCACCGTCCGGCTGCCGGCGGATCCTTACCTGACCCGAACATCACGCTGACCTCGCCTGAGCCCCGACGCGCGACGCTGGGGACCAACCGACGGAAAGGGAGACTCATGGCACGTCACGGACTCGTCGCCGGCACCAGCGCGCTGCTCGCGGCGCTCGCGTTCGGCGTGGCCGGGTGCGGCCCGGCCGAGGTGACCGAAGCCGGCCGGCAGGAGGCCGCGGTCGAGGTGTCCGCCGCGCTGGGCGAGGACGGCCAGGCGTTGGCCGCGCTGGGCTTCGACCCCGGTGACCTGGACCTGGAGCGGGTCGCCGCGCCCGCGCCCGCCGCCTCGGGCGAGCCGTCGCCGAGCGCGGGGGAGAAGGCGAGGCGGGGCGAGCGGGCCGAGGAGTGGCGCAAGCGCCACCGGGCCCGGGTGCTGCTGCGCCGCGGCACGCTGCACGGCGAGGCGGTCGTGCGGACGAAGGACGGCGGTACGCGGACGGTGGCCGTCCAGCGCGGCGAGGTGACCGCGATCGACGGCGACTCGATGACCGTGAAGTCGACCGACGGCTTCACCATGACCTGGGCCTTCGGCGAGAACCTCCGGGTGGTCGAGCGGCGTACGACGATCCAGCCGAGCGCGGTCAAGGTCGGCACGACGGTCGGGGTGGCCGGCGCCAAGAACGGCGACACCGCAACGGCCCGCCTCGTCCTGATCAGGTGAAGGGCAGGTCCCCCGGCAACGCCTGGCGTTTCCAGGGGACCTGCCGACACGACCCCGGCCAGCCGGGTCAGCCCCGGCGCTGGTCAGTAGACGCGCGAGCCGATGAAGTCGTCGTGGCCGTAGCCGACCGGGTTGGCGAAGCTGCGCGACTCGAACGACCACTGCTGCCGGCTGCTGGTCGAGCAGGTGGCCAGCCGCAGCCGGGGCGTGCCCAGCAACGGGCTGTCGAACGCCACGCAGAGGTTGGCCGCGCCGGCCGGCTTGAGCTGGTTGCCGGCGAACACGAACTTCTGGTTGGCGCCGCCGTGGCAGTCGTGGATGTTGACCGTGGTGTTGGCGGTCAGCGAACCACCCGACACGTCGAGGCAGCGGTCGTGCGACAGTTCCGAGTGCAGCGACTGGCGCGTCGGGTCGTACCAGAAGCCCTGGTTACGGCCGCCGTGGCAGGCGTACGACTGCTGGACGGTGCCGTTTCGGGAGTCGTACCCCTTGCCGTCGACGCAGGTGCCGGTGGCCAGGTTGCGCAGTTGCCGGAACTCCATGAGCCCGCTGTACAGGACGCCGGCGCCGGTGCTGGCCGGGTCGACGCAGGTCGCCTGCTGCTGCCCGGAGTTCCAGAACTGGGTGATGCACTGGGCGAACATGCCGTGGCCCCGGAAGTTGGGGTGGAACGACTGGCGGGCCGCGTTCTCGTCCCAGATGCCGAGTTCGATGTAGAGGCCCCGTACCGAGGTGTTGTCGGTGCACACCTCGTGGCCGTGGAAGAGCCGGCTGGCGTCCAGGTAGCGGGTGCCGGTGTTGGCGGCGGCGGCGCGCAGCGCCGACTCGAACAGCGGCACCGCCTTGTTCCGGGCGAACGCCGTGTCGGCCAGGTAGAGCAGGCAGCCGCCCGAGTACCAGCCCGGGAAGTTCGGGTTGTCCTCGACGTCCGGGCTGGCGGGGCTCGGGTACGACATCAGCACCAGCTCGTAGTCCGAGCGCAGGTAGCCGGCGTTGGTCATGGTCTGCCGGATCGAGGTGAGCGCCTCCTCGACGGCCTGCCGGCTGCCGTCGGTGCGGACGGTCCACTGGTCGGTGTACGTCGGCCAGCAGGTGCCCATGAAGAACACCCGCCGCAGTGCGCAGTCGGTGGCCACCGGGCCGAACTGGATCGTGCCGTCGCCGTTGGCGCCGACGACCACCCAGATCAGCCTGACGCGCGTGTTGCGGGCTTTGATCGCCAGGTAGTCGCCCTGGTTCAGCTCGTCGTGCTGGGTCGGGCCACCGGCCACCAGGTTCCACGGCGTGGCCCCGGAGCACGCCAGGTTGTACTGCGTGTCGGACACGATGCCGGTACGGAACACGGCCTGGTCGTACGACCGGTCGCACCAGTTGCCCGGCTGGTGGGTGCCGGGGACGTAGTTGCCGACCCCCTCGCCGGAGATCTCGCTGTCGCCCATGGTGACCAGCGACGTGCGCCGCTGCTCGATCGGCCGGAGCTCGGGGCTGCCGTACAGGGCGGTGGCCTCGGTGGCGCGGACGGCTTCGAGGTTGGCGGGGAGCGGTTGGACGGGCGGTCGGTCGGCCGCGGCGGCGGGGGTGGCCGGCCCGGCGAGCATCGGCAGGACGAGCGCGGTGGCGAGGACGACGGCCAGGCTCCGTCGCCGGGACCGCCGGGCGCGCCTGGCGGGGGGACCAGACATCAGACGCACTCCTTCCACTCGATCGCGGGACGTCGACCGAGTTACCAGACGGTAACGCCTACGTCGATATATGTGAATACGTCTCGATAGCGGGCGCGAACTCGGGCGCGCCCCGGACCAAGATCCGCGCAAGTTCGTGGAAGTTGTCCCCTCGACCGGCGACGGAGGGCACAACTTCCAGGAAGTTGTGCCACCCGGAGGTGGGCGGCGTCAGCGGCGGGGCGGCGTCAGCCGCGGGGCGGGAGGGCGTAGCCGACGTAGCCGCGCCATTCCAGCGCCCAGCCGGCCGGCACGAGCTCCGCGCACGCCTTCCGGCTGCCGGTGCAGACGATCGCGTCCACCGAGGCCGGGTCGGCCGGCGGGCGGTCCGGCAGCACCGACTGGAGCGCCGCCAGATCCGGCGAGCCGCCGTCGGCGTCCCGCAGGAGCAGCCACCATGGGTACTCCCAGTTGTCGTTCTGCTGCACCAACCCGACCCGCCGGGCGCCGGAGGCCCGGACGGCGTCGGCCGCCCAGCGGAACTCCTCCGCCCACTGCGGCCGGCGCAGGAAGCGGGTGTCCCACTCCGAGGTGGTGAAGACCGAGCCGGCCCCGACCAGGCGGCGCGGGAAGCCGTACGACAGCGCGAGGACCCCGGCCAGCGCGGACGTGGCGAGCACGGTCACCGCCAGCCCGGCCGCCACGGACCGCCGCCCCGCCGAGCCCGGTCCCGGGACCGGGGCGAGCCGGCGGCGGAACAGCGCGTCCAGCCAGAGCCCGGCCAGCGGGGCCGCCAGGACCAGGGCGTAGAGCAGCAGCCGGTTGCCCCACGGCTGCCATTTGATCATCGCGGTGTGCAGCGCCACGGCGGTCACCACCACGACCGCGTACGCGCGCAGCGCGCCGGCCGCCGCCGGGCTGACCCGGCCCGGGCGGGCCACCGCCAGCGCCGCCCCGACCAGCACCAGCGCGCCGGCCAGCGGGAACGCCACCCGGTCCTCGTCCGGGTACCAGGCCGGCACCGGGAAGTTCTCCCGACCGAACGTGATCGCCCGGTCCTGCGGGTCCACCCCGATCGCCCGGGCGCCGCCCATGATCGCCTCGGCGGTGCCGGAGCGCACCGGCGCGAGCGGGGTGTCCAGCGCGGTGTGCCCGATGCGCAGCGCGTTGACCAGCACGGACGCGGGGTCGTGCCGCTCCGTCGGGATCGACTCGCGCAGCCGCGGCGGTCCCAGCGGGTGGCCGAACTCCGCCTGCACGCGGGCCAGGAACGGGCCGACCACCACCAGGGCGACCAGCAGCACCAGCACCGAACCGGCACCGGCCCGGAGGACCCCGGAAGCCCCCGACGGCCCCGCCCCGGCCCGCCGCGCCCTACCGCCGGGCCTTGACCCGTCCGCCACGGCCGCCGCCGTTACCTGGCCGATCCCCAGGTGGGCCAGCCGGAGCTGGCCGATGCCCCAGAGCAGCAGCAGCGGCCCGACCGCGATCAGCCCGCTCGTCTTCGTCACGGCCGTCAACCCGGTCGCCGCGCCGAGCAGCAGCAGGGTGCCGACGCCGGCCCGCCGGCGCAGCCCGTCCAGCGCCAGGGTCGCGACGCAGGCCACCCACGCGGCGCAGACCAGGTCGGTCTGGGTGCTGGTCGCCTGGAGCGCCACCATCGGCGTGGTGGCCAGCACGAACGCGGTGAGCGCCTGGGCCCGCCGGCCGCCGCCGACCTGGGCGGCGATCCGCGTGGCCAGCAGCAGGCAGCCCACCCCGGCGGCCCACTGGACCAGGTTGTGCAGCCCGTCCCCGCCGGTGAACAGCCGCAGGTGCAGCAGCAGGTACTCCGCGCCGGGCGGGATGGTCACCTGCCGGTGGATCGCCGTCGGCCAGAACTCCAGGCTCCGCTGGGCCACCCAGTGCTCCACCTTCGGCAGGTGGTAGGTCTGGGAGTCGAAGTTGTTCGGCTCGGCGAGCAGGGCGATCAGCAGCTCGACCAGCACCAGCCCGCCGACCGTGCCGAGCAGCAGGCGCTCCCCGCGTCCGGCCGTACGCCAGGAATGGGCCAGCCCGGCGCGGCGCGCGCGGACGGCGGCCGCCAAGCCGGCCACGGACGTGCCGTCGCGCCGCAGCCGCCACCCGGCCGCCAGCACCGCGACGGCGAGCAGCAGGAGCCAGGCCGCCGCGAACGCGGGCAGGGTCAGCAGGCGCAGTGCGCCGAGCAGCTCCACCGTCAGCACCGCGAACGCGCCGGTGACCACCGCGGCCCGCAGCACGGCCAGCCGCAGCGGAGCGATCGCGTCCGCCGCGCGGGGGCGCAGCGCCACGACGAACGACACGACGGCGGCGGGTGGGGCCGCCACGAGCAGGGAGCCGGCTGCCGACATGGCGCGAAGTATTCACCATGCGGCTGAGGACGCGGCGGCGATGCCCGGCGGTGGCGAACCCCCCGCGCTGACCTGCCAGGCTAGGCTAGGTATGACGTGTCGTCGCCACCGTGGAGATTTCCGTGAAGCTCTCGATCCTCATGCCGGTCTACAACGAGGAAGAACGCATCGCGGATGCCCTCAAGCAGGCATTGGCGGTCGACTACCCGTGCGAGATCGAGCTGGTCGTGGTCGACGACGGCAGCCGGGACGGGACGGCCGAGATCCTCGGCCGGGCGGACGACGCGCGGCTGCGCGTGATCACCCACCAGCGCAACGCTGGCAAGGGCGCGGCCATCAAGACGGCGGTCGACAACGCCGAGGGCGAGTACATGGTCATCCTCGACGCCGACCTGGAATACGACCCGCAGGACATCCCGAAGCTGCTCGACCCGGTGCTCGACGGCCGCGCCACCGTGGTCTACGGCAATCGCACCTTCGGCAGCCACAGCGCGTACAGCTTCTGGTACGTGATGGGCAACAAGGGCGTCACCATGGCGGCCAACATCCTCTTCAACTCCTACATCGGCGACCTGGAGACCTGCTTCAAACTGATGCCGGTCGCCCTCTACCGCTCCCTCGACATCCGCTCCCGCGGCTTCGGGATGGAGGCGGAGGTGACCGGCAAGCTGCTGCGCCGGCGCATCCGCCCGTACGAGGTGCCGATCAGCTACCGCGCGCGGGGCCGCGAGGAGGGCAAGAAGATCACCTGGAAGGACGGCGTCGAGGCGCTCTGGATCCTCGGCCGGGAGCGCACCCGCCGCCGTCCCGACTGACCTCCGCTCAGCCGCGCGGCGAGGCCAGGAGGGCGCCGACCGAGCGCCGCAGGCCCGCCGCGTCCAGCCCGTGCCAGCGGGTGTGGTCCTCCGCGGAGCCGTACCGCCGCAGCTCCTCCCGCCCCACCCCCAGCGCGAGCAGCCGATGCGGCCGGTCCGCCAGCGCGTCGCCCACCACCCGCGCGGACGTGCCCGCGAGGTAGGGCTCGACCAGGATCACCTCGGCGCCCGCGAGCGCCCGCAGCCCGGCGATGTCGAACGGCCGGGGCCGATGCGTGTACGCCACCGTCACCGGAAGTCCCGCGACCGCCGCGAGCGCCGCGTCCAGCGTAGGTCCCACCGCGACCAGCAGCGGCGCCCCCGGCCCCGCGTCCCGCACCACGTCCAGCGCGCCGTCGCCGCCGCGCGGCCGGGCGTTGGCCTGCGTCGACAGCCGCACGTACGCGGGCCCGTCGCCGTCGACCGCCGCCCGGAGCAGGGCGGGCACCTCGTCGGCGTGGCCGGGCACGTGCACCGTCCAGCCGTGCAGGGTGTCGATCAGGGCGACGTCGGCCGGCGAGAGGTGGGTGCGGCCGGCGGCGGCCCGGTCGTACGACGCCCCGACGCTGACCAGCACCGCGCCGGCCCCCTGGTGGTCGAGGTCGAGCTTGATCTGCTCGTACGCCCGCTCGACGAGGAACGGCGCGTAGCTGTGCACCACCGGGCGCAGCCCGGTCAGGGCGAGCCCGCCCGCCACCCCCACCATCAGCTGCTCCCGGATGCCGACGTTCAGCACCCGGTCGGGGTGCCGCTCGGCGGCCGGGGCGAACGAGGCCGCCGAGATGTCGGCGAGCACCAGCGCGGTGCGCGGCATCTCGGCCAGCAGCGCCGTCGTGGCGTCGACGAATGCTTCCCGCATCATGCTCGCTCCCCGTCCCGTACGACCGCGACGACCGCGTGCGGCCGGTTCCCGTCCTGCCCGGTGAGGGCGGCGTGCAGGGCGTCGTGGTCTCGCCCGTCCACCGTCGCGGCGGTCCATCCGTTGACGGCGAACCGGGCCGCCGCGCCGCCGCCCGGCCAGCCGTGGGTGGCCGAGCCGTTGTCGATCACCACGGCGGTCAGGTTCGCCAGCCCGACCGCGCCCGCGTACGCGATCGCCTCGTGGTTGGAGCCCTCGTCCAGCTCGGCGTCGCCGAGCAGGACGTACACCCGGGGGGTCAGCAGGCCCTGGGCCCGCAGCCCGAGCGCGGTGCCCACGCCCAGGCCGAGGCCGTGGCCCAGCGATCCGGAGCCGATCTCCACCCCCGGCACCAGCAGCCGGTCCGGATGGTCGCCGAGCCGGCTGTCCGGGCCGCCCTGGTCGTCCAGCCACTCGACGGGTACGAAGCCCTTGGCGGCCAGCACGGCGTAGTAGCCGGCGACGGCGTGCCCCTTGGAGAGCAGGAACCGGTCCCGGTCGGGGTCGTCGGCGGTCTCCGGGGTGATCCGCAGCACCCGGTCGTAGAGCACCCAGAGCACGTCGACCGTGGAGTACACGTTGGCGCCGAACTCCCGCCCGGCGCGGACCCGCTCGATCAGCGGCGCGACCTGGGCCGGAGGGGCCGGCGGGCCGGCGGGCGAGGGGGCGGACCGCCGGTGAGGGCCGGGGCGGTGGCGGGCATGATGGTCATGCGGCTAGCCTGCAAGTTGAAGTCCACTTCAACTCAAGGCGAACCTGATGCAGGAGTCAC
Organism: Micromonospora olivasterospora; assembly: GCF_007830265.1. Taxonomy (NCBI): domain Bacteria; kingdom Bacillati; phylum Actinomycetota; class Actinomycetes; order Micromonosporales; family Micromonosporaceae; genus Micromonospora; species Micromonospora olivasterospora. The sequence goes on along the minus strand of NZ_VLKE01000001.1, from coordinate 2,471,179 downwards.
TCACGATCGGGCAGCTCGCCGCCCGCAGCGGCGTCGCGCCCTCGGCGCTGCGCTACTACGAGCGCCTCGGCCTGATCCACGCCGAGCGCACCGGCGGCAACCAGCGCCGGTACGCCCGCAGCGAGCTGCGCCGGGTGGCGTTCGTGCGGATCTCGCAGCAGGTCGGCATCTCGCTGGAGGAGATCCGCGAGGCGCTCGACTCCCTGCCCGCCTCCCGCACCCCGACCGCGGCCGACTGGGCCAGGCTCTCCACCGCCTGGCGGGCCCGGCTGGACGAGAAGATCCGGCTGCTGTCCAAGCTCCGCGACGATCTCGACTCCTGCATCGGCTGCGGCTGCCTGTCCCTGCAGCGCTGCACCCTGTACAACCCGGAGGACAAGCTGTCGGGCGAGGGGCCCGGCGCCCGCCTGATGTTGCCCAACGGCGACCCTGACTGAGGTCAGCCGACCGTGAGCAGCACCTTGCCGAGGTGCGCGTTGGACTCGACCAGCCGGTGCGCCTCGGCGGCCTCGGCCATCGGCAGCCGCCGGTCGACCACCGGCCGCACCGCGCCCGCCGACACCAGCGGCCAGACCTGCTCGCGTACGCCCGCCACGATCGCCGCCTTCTCCGCCAGCGGCCGCGACCGCAGCGCGGTGGCCGCCACCGAGGCCCGCTTGGCGAGCAGCGCGCCGAGATCCAGCTCCGCCTTGCGGCCGCCCTGCATGCCGATCACCACGAGCCGGCCGCCGGTGGCCAGGGCCGCCACGTTCCGGGCCAGGTACGCCGCGCCCATGATGTCGAGGATGACGTCCGCGCCCCGGCCGTCGGTGACCCGTCGCAGCTCCTCGACGAAGTCCTGCTCCCCGTAGTCGATCGTGTGCGCGGCGCCCAGCTCGCGCAGTCGCTCGTGCTTCGCCGCCCGCGCGGTCACCACCACCGTCGCGCCGAGTGCCGTGCCGAGCTGGACGGCGAACGTGCCGATCCCGCTGCCGCCGCCGTGCACCAGCAGGGTCTCGCCCGTCGCGAGCCCCGCCAGCCGCACCACGTTCGACCAGACCGTGCAGGCCACCTCGGGCAGCGCCGCCGCGTCGACCAGGCCGACGCCGTCCGGCACCGGCAGCAGTTGCCCGGCGGGCACGGCCACCCGCTCGGCGTAGCCGCCGCCGGCCAGCAGCGCGCAGACCTCCTGGCCGACCGCCCACCCCGCCACGTCCGGCCCGATCGCGCTGATCACCCCCGAGCACTCCAGACCGGGGTACGGCGACGCGCCCGGCGGGGGCGAGTAGTGCCCCTGGCGTTGCAGCAGGTCGGCGCGGTTGACCGCGCTGGCCCGCACGTCCACGACCACCTCGCCGGGGCCGGGCTGGGGATCGGGCACCTCCGCCCAGACGAGCGCCTCGGGTCCGCCGGGTTCCGGAATCGTGATCGCACGCATGGACCAGTCTTACCCGACCCGCCCCGCCGTCCACGCCCGGGCCAGGATCTCCTCCACCGTCTGGTCGGGGCGCGCCGGGCCGCCATGCAGGTGCATCGAGCGGGGCATCGCGCGGGCCAGCAGCTCGGCCACTGTGGATCTGCCGATGGCCCATGAGCCCGGTGACCAGCACGACGGTCGGGGTGTCCCACGATCCGTCATCCCGGCGCCAACGATGGGACGCGGGCTCGGTTACTGGTCGGCTTCTGGCAGACTAGGCAGCGGTCGCGTCCCTCGGGGCGTGCGCCGGGAGGGTTCGCCTAGTGGCCGATGGCGCTGGTCTTGAAAACCGGTAAGGCAGCGATGTCTTCGTGGGTTCGAATCCCACACCCTCCGCTCACCCGAACAGCAAAAACGCCCCCTGACCAGCGCGAACGCCGGTCAGGGGGCGTGTCTATGGATGGTGAATCAGTCTCACTTCGTCCCGCTCGGGGCCGTCGCGTCTCACTGGTCGTGTCGTATACGTGTCGGCGTCTCCGGCTCGCTCTCGGCCACTTCCGGCTGCTCGGTGCCCAACGCTCCCTCGATTCGCTTCCGCGCCGCCTCGTCCTGTCCGTCGATGCACGACGCGTAGACCTTCAACAGCACATGCACGCTGTGCCCGGCCCACTGGGCGACCTGGGTAGCCGGCACGCCGGCGTTGAGCCAGAGCGACACGGCAGCGTGCCGCAGGTCGTATGGCCGGTGCGCCAGTGGCGACCGCTGCTGAACTGGCGTCAGCGCAGCCTCCCGCGCTTGTCGCCATGCGCGTAGATACGTGCTCTTGGACACCGGAGCGACGCGAGCGCCAGCGGCGTTGAACATGCGGCCGTTGGCGTCCCGGCAGTGCGTCCGTAGGTGGTGCCGCAGGATGCGAACCAGTTCCGGGCAGGCCGGCACGTCGCGGGTCGCCTTCTTCGCCCGGTGCTTCAACTCGCGATCTTCCAGCGATTCGCCGCTGTCGCTCCAATCCTCGCCAACCTGCTGTGTGGAGCCGCTGAGGTGAAGCCACCCCCATCCCTGCTCGGGTAGCTCGCATTCATCGGCGCGTAGGTGGATCACCTCAGACGGCCGGAGGGCGGCGAAGTACATGCAGGCGAAAAAGCCTTCCAAGTGTGGATCGCGTTGGCCGACCGCCGTGAGCAGCGCACGGGCTTGTTTTGGGTTGACTACCACCTTTCGGTCGACCTGATCGGTGTTCTTCGGCGCTCGCCACTGGATGAAGTCCATCGGGTGGGCGTCGAGATAACGCAGTTCCACGGCGTACTTCAACGCGCTGTAGAAGACTGCGCGTTTCCTCGCGACGGTATTTGCGGCGGCCGGTCGTCCGTCAATCCGAGTCGTCAGCAAGTCGAGCGCTTTTCTAATGGTGGCCGGGTTTGCCACCTCCGCCAGTGGCAGTGTGTTCGCGCCGAGCCACCGGACAACCGGTGCGATGCGCTCGGGCGGCACGCCGTTGTCGCGGTCGCGCTGCAACTTGTTGAATATCCAGACGTAGAGCGCGTGGCGGATATCCGCTTCGGCCGGCGCTCCGCGCGATGTGGCGAGCAGGGCGGGCGTAACCGTGGTGAGGGCGTCAGCGATGCTCTTGCGCTGGGTGGCTGCGGCGCGCGGCCACTTCATGTCCACGAAAGCGATGGCGAGGTCGTACCAATTACGGCTGGTCAGCTCTCGGGCCATCGGTTCGGGTAGCCCGTTCTTCTCATCGAACGCGGTTCCCTCGCGCTGCGCCACGACCAGCTTTGATCGGAAGCTCTCGGCCAGTGCGCGGGTGGCGAACGTCTTCCGAAACGGCTTATCAGCGACCTTCCATCGAACCGTGTAGGACTTCTTCTTGCCGGACAGTTCGTTGGCCAGGATCGCGTGGATTCGCACGCTGTAGCTGCTCAAGCGGCTGCCTCTTCCTCGTGATCGGTAAGCCAGGCGTCCAGGTCGCGACGGCGGACGTACAGGCTGCCGTTCGGGTACTTGATGGTTCGGGGTGCGCGGCCGGTGGCCTTCCAGCGGAAGAAGGTCGACCGGGGTACGCGGAGTTCGTCCAGGACTTCGGCGAGGGTGAGCAGGTTGCCGGTCGGGGTGCGGCGGGTGGTCATCGGCGGGCGTCCTTCCTCGGGGTGGCGTCGAGGTAGATGCGCTGGAACATCGGGGATCGGCGGTCGGGGTAGGGCCGGCTGACCTGGCGGATGTGCAGCACTTGGGCGATGGCGGCGAGCGCTGCGGCTGTTTCAGCAGGGGTGCCATGGAGCCTGATTCGCACGCTGAGGGCCTTTCAGTCGATGCGGGTTACTTGCGGAGGATCGGGGAGGCATCGCCACAGAAGGGCATACAACGACCCGCTGAGAGTGTCGTAGAGCCAAGATCAGAGGCGGCCCGGTGTAAGGCGTAGGGCGAAACCGTCTCGGTGGCTCTCAGCGGGTCGTTCCGAGGTGCCGGCGGTGGGGGCGGCGGGTCGGGCGCGGCCGGGAGAGGCCGGGAAGCGTTGACACGTTGACAATCGGCCGACACACGAGCGTTTCCGCAGGTGAGAGTGGGTGCCGGGGTGTCAACGCCCCCCGTTGACAGGCGTTGACACCCGTTGACACCGGGCGGGCCGGCGGTGGGGGTGTCAACGCCTGTCGACGGCTGTCAACGCGCCCCGTTGACACCTTCCCGACCATGCTGACCTGCGGATATGTCGCCGTCGGGGGCGGGTGTCAGCGTGTCAACGCTTCCGGGGTCCTCGGCGACGGCGCGGGGGTGCAGCTCGTACCGGCCGTCCGGCCCCTGTCGGACCCACCCGAGGGCGGCCAGTTCGGCGAGCACCGCCGACACCTCGTCGGACTTGGGCAGGCGGCGGGACACCCGGCGGTGTAGTTCGCGGCGGGTGAAGGTGGTCATGCCCTTGGCGGTGAGTACGCCGAGCACGTATCGGGCGTTTTCCGCTGCGGTGTCGGTGCCGATGGTGGCGATGGCGGCCCGGTAGTGGGCGGCGAAGAACTCCGCGAGCCGCACGGCGTCGGCCATTCGGTCGGCGTCGATGGGCCGTCGCCATGCGTCGGTTGGGTGGTGGGCGACGTGCAGCAACCCGGCCAACCGGAGGGTGGCACCGGAGAGCTTGTTGCCCCATTCGCGCACGTCGTAGAGGCTCCCGCCGGGCCGTAGTTCCGCCTCGACCTGCTCGGCGGCGGCGCGGCGCACCTTTCCGGCCTCTTCGGTGAGGGTGACCACGGCCGGGTCTTCCCACTCGGCGAGGGTGGCGGCCAGGCCGTGTACGTGGTGCCGGTAGCCGGCGGCCACCTGCTCCGGGACCGGTGGTGTGTCCACGGGCCGGTATCCGGCCAGCGAGCGCGGAAGCGCGAACAGGAACCGGGCCGGCAGGCCACGACCGGCGAGGTCGGCGTTTCCGCCGAACTTGCGCAGCACGACCGGTTGCGCCATCACGCACACGGTCAGCGCGGGCTTGTCGACCGAGGCACCTTCGCGGGTCTGCCGCTCGTTGCTCATCGGCTGTCCCGCGTGGCCTTTCAGGTAGGGGTCGAGGTTCGGGGTGCCGGAGTAGCGGCCGGCGAGGGTGTCGAAGATGCCGCCCTCATCGCTGATGATCGCCATGCGTCCGCCGTTGGCGGCCATCAGGCCGATAAGGGCTTCGGGGGTGGCGTCGTCCACGATCAGCCGGGGCAGGGTCGGCACGGTGATGGCTTCGGCGGCGATGGCGGCGGCCACGGCTTCGGCGGCGGCGTCGTCGCGCTTGCCGGGGTCGGTGGCCTTCGCTGCTTGGGCTTTGGCCTGTTCGGCTTGCCGGTCGGCGATGTCGCGTAGCGCGGCGGCCTCGGCGATCCTCGGTCGCATCGCCTCGGCGAGTGTCGACTGCGCCGCGAACAGCGGTGCCGTCATGGTCCGGTGAACGGGTGACTTGCGCTCGCCAGGGCCGGCGATGACGGCGGCGAACACGTTCACCGGCTCCCGCCACCCGGCCACCGGCTCCACCTCCAACCGGCCACCCGCGCACGCGGACAGCACGGCGACGGCGAGGGTTCCGGCCATGGCCGGGTCGGTGGCGGTGAACCGGGCGACGCCGGTCACCATGTCGGCCAGCCAACGGGGGAACACGTCGACCGGGAACGGCGGCGGCGCGGCGGTGGGGCCGGTCAAGGGCACTGGAACATCCCACAGCGGGCCGCCCGCGGTTTCCTCGCCGGTGGCTTGCGGGTGGTCGGTGACCAGGTGCAGACGGGCGGGCGTCATGCGGCAGCACGTCCTTCCATGAACGAAGCGGGGAAACGGGGGCTGGTGACAACCGGGGTTGTCGGCGTGCGTGCCAGCTCGGCCAGCACCGCCATCTGCTCGGGCATCCCGCGCGTGCCATCCAGCGGCCGGACAGCGTGCGGCCACACTGCCGACACCGCGTCGGCGTACTCGCGGCCGGCCAGCACGGTCACGCTGCCGGCCACGTCGATGCCCAGCCGGCGAGCCTGTGCGCGCAGCGTCGGCACGCCGACCGTGCCGGGTTGGCCCATGCGCAGGTCGTAGGGCTCAATCACGGTGTCGGGGTCGAGTAGCCCGTAGCGGGCGGACAGGATGACCAGCCGCCCGCCGAGCCGGTCGGCGGCGCGGCGGCACGCCCGGTGGTAGCTGCCGGTGTACATCAGGCCGGCGGGTGCGGGACGGTCGAGCTTCGCGCTACCGCACGGCACGACCACCACGGCGTCGTCCCGGCCCACCACGCTGCGGCGCATCCGCGTGTTCACCGCGTCGGCGTATGCCTTGCAAGCTGCCTGCCGGGTGGTGCCCAGCGCCCGGCCTACGTCGGCGTACGACCACCCGTCGATGAGCACCAGATCGACCGCAAGCCACTCCCGCGCTTCCCGGCACGCCGCGTCGAGTGCGGCCAGGGCGGCGAGGGCTTCCGAGGGTGTGCGGGCGGCGGCCAGCGTGGCGGCGTGGTCGGCGACGTGACCGGTTGCCGCGTGGAGCTGGGGCGCGCGGTGACAACTGCGGTTGTCGCCGGGCCGGGTCACGCGGCCACCTGCCGGGGACGAGCGGCGCCGGCCTTGAACCCGGATGCGATGGTCCGCAGCACCGCCCGGTGCCGCAGCCCGGCGGAAATCCCCGCGTGTTCCAGCGCAGTAGACGCCTCATCGGCGGACAGCGCACCACCCGCGACAAGCTGACCGAGGGCCACCGACGCCCGATAGAGGTTGTCGTTGTGGTGGTCCGGGGCGTCGGTCACCCGCGCGCACTCCCGCTCGACGGCGGCCCGGACGTAGGCGCGTTCCCGCCCGCCGGGCAGGGCGACCATGACCGGCCGTTGCGGCGGCAGCGGCGCGGGTGCCAGCAGGGCGGCGAGCCAGTCGGGCAGCGGGGCCGGGTCGGTGTCCAGGTCGACCACATACGGACGACCGGCGACGGTGCTGCCGGCAGCGACGACGTAGCCGCCGTGGGCGCGGGTGTCGACCATCGGGCCGAGGGCGCCGGCGGTGTTGCGCAGTGCCGGCCCGGCGTCGGGGTGCCGGTAGTAGAGGTGGGTGCCGCCCCGCCCGGTGGTCACGGTGTAGGTAGCGTCGATGCCGCCCCGGTTGGCGGCGGCCAGGTCAGCGAGCACGGCCAGGCCGTCACACCCGCCCACCTCGGCCGGGTCCTTCGGGGTGTCCAGGTCGACCACCACGAGCCGGGACGGGCCGCACGCGAGCCCGATGCCGTAAGGGCGGGCCGACCACGCCCGCCGGATGCGGTCCAGGTCGCAGGTAGCGCGGGGTTCCCACCCGAGGTGCCGGCCAGCGGCGCGGCAGCGCGGGTCACGGCCGGTGCAGTCGTCCGCGCTGTGGTCGGGGAACGCGGGGCGCTTGTCGTCGGGGCGCAGCGGAAAAACGTGCCAGCCGCGTGCGGCCTGGGCGAGCGCGGCGGCGAGCAGGTCATCGGTAGACACGTCGTGTCTCCCTTCCGGTGAGGTCGGGGCGTGAATCGGTGTCGACGGGGGTTCGGGCCGCCCGGCCACCGCCGAGGGCGTGTGAGCCGGGCAGCGCAGCCCTTGCAGGTAGGGACGCAGGTTGTCCGGGCTGTGGCAGTAGCGGCCGGCGGTGCCAATCCAGTGGCCGCACCGCCCGCCGGTCACCGCCCGCCCCGCCTCGGTCGGGGCCGGGCGGCGATGGCGGCCCGGGTGACGGTGTGCCGCAGGTCGCCGAGCAGTCCGACCAGTTGCCGGCGGGCCGCGATCTGACCGGGGGCCAGGGCGACGCGTACGCGCACCTCGGCGTGCTCCCGCCCGGCGGTGGTGCGGACCCGGACCAGCACGGCGCGGGCTCGGCCGGGCAGGTCGACCACGATTTCCTCGCTGCGGTGTTCGCCGAGGTTGCAGCGGTGGCCACGGGCGCACCAGTCGGTGTGACCGGCGCAGCCGGTGCGGCGGTTCATCGCTTGGCCGCTTCGTACTCGTCGTGCAGGTGGTTGATGACGTGCCGGCCGACGCGCAACCGCAGTCCGGTGCCCGCGCAGTGCCGGCAGTCACGGCGGATGCGGCCGAGCCGGGAGCGCGTACGGCCGGTGGCGTGGCAGGCGCGGCAGCGCCCGAACGGCGAAACCACGCACAGCCCGAGGTAACCGAGCGTGACAATGACTAGGGCGAGGCAGGGCAGGCTAGCGATCATGGTGCGGGAGTCCACAAGTGCCTCCACGGGCGGTTTCAGGGTGCAGAGCAGGTAGGGCGCTAGGTCGCTAGCGTCCTGATGGGGGTTGATGTGGGGGGCTAGCGGTGCCGCTAGGTCTAGCGGGTCTAGGCGCTAGACCTAGCGGCCCGTGATGGGCTATCCGGCTTTCCGCTTCCGGTCACGCTCGGTTACGGCGGTGGTGATGTCGTCGCGGTGGATGCCCTTGCGGTTGGCTCCCTTGCCGGTGGCCGGGTCGGTGCCCCACACCTGCCGGCCGACCGGCACCCGGTACGGCTTGAGCGCCGCCGCGAGTTGCGCCGGCTCCCACCCGCCGTAGACCTCGGGCCGCAGCTCGGCCAGCCGGGCGACGACGGTTTCGGACCACACCTTCGGCTCGGCGGCCGGCACGACGGTCAGGATGTCGTCCAACAGCGTGTCCGCCGGGCCGCCGACCGTCTCGGGGGCCTGCCCGACCGCGTACCCGGTCAGCGTGCCGGCCGCTTCCCGCAGCGCGTAAGCGCGGGCAATGACCTTCTCGACGTGCTCGGTCTTGGCGAACTTCGTCCGCACGGTCACGGCCTCTTCCACCGCGCCGGAGTCGTCCGCGCCGAGCAGGATGCCCACGCCCTTGTGAGCGCGCTGGAAGCGGGACGAGTCGTAGCCGGCCGGGTACGACCCGGCACCCAACACCGCCTCGGATGACTGCCACGTCATGGTCTTCAGCGCGAAGCGGGTACCGATGTTGTCGCGCAGGTCGGTCGGCACGGCCTTGCCGTCCGGCTTCTGCGTGGCCAGCAGGATGATGATGCCGACGGACGGGCCGACCTTGCACAGCTCGGTCAGCAACTCCACGATCTCCTTGCCGTGTTCCGGGTGCCCCGAGTACCGCTGGAACTCATCGATCGCCACGAGCACCGGCCACAGCTTCAACGACCGCTTGTCGGCAATCTGCCGGGTCACCTTTGACTCTGGGCACAGGTCCGGGGGCAGGGTCGCGATGGTGTCGTAACGACGGTTCATGTCCGCCACCAGCGTCCGCAGGTCATCGACCAGGGCGGCGACCACGTCATCGCGGACACCGAACCCGGCACGGTGGGCGATGCGCTCGAACGCCCGCCAGTCCTGCCCACCCTTACCGTCGTAGATGTGCAGCTCCACGCTGGCGTCCAGGGCGGCGGCCAGCACCGGCAGGCGGGCGGCGAACGTCTTACCCATGCGCGGAATCGCGCCGACCAGCAGCGACGTGAACATCAGCAGCAGCGGCACGGCCCGGCCACGCTGATCCTCACCGAACGGGAACGGAGCGAAAATGTCGACGGTGCCCTTGTCGATCAGCGGCCACAGCCCGGACGACTTGGCGTAGGGGTCTTCATCAGCGACCCACAGCGACAGCCGGCGGGCCGACCCGGCGGTGCCGCGTACCCGCTCCGGCCACACCTGCACCTCATCCAGGTCCAGGCCGGCGGCCAGGTCGGTGCGCCGCTTCACGGCCTTGTCGGCGGTGACCCCGAACGGCAGGTCGACCACGGCCCGCCACCCCGGACCGTCACGCATGATCGGCATCGGGAACGTGATCGGGTCATCGGGCTTGCACAGCCCAGCGGCCAGGAACGCCCGCGTCACCACGTCGGCGGACAGCCGCCGCGCCCTGGGCGTCACCGCCGCCACGTCGAGTAGCGGCTTGTCCTTCGGTGACCCGGCCAGGCCGAACACGGCGACGGCGGCGGCGAGCATCAGCCACCGCTGCCACGACCCGGCCAACACCGCCAGCACCGCGACCGTGGGCAGGCCGAGCAGCAGCACCGCCGCCACGACCATGCCTCGCCACCGGACCCGCGCGTCCCGCTGCCGGGAGAGTTTCAGGTACAGCTCGGCATCCTCGCGGCGGACGGCGGCGAGCCGGACGGGGATGCCCTCCGCGTCGGTCGCCCACCGCACGGTCGCCCCGATCAGGCGGGCGATGCCGAACGGGGCACGCCACGTCAGGCGGGCGGCGTACTTCGGGATGCGGGTCAGGTGGTACAGGCTGACGTGGGCGACGTGCGACAGCGCCCACCGGCCGGCGGTGACCAGTTCGGAACGCGAGCGCAGCCACGGCGGCACGATCGGCCGCCGCATCGCCGACCGGCCTGCCAGCACCGCCGCCATGCCGGACGGCTCGGAAACCGCGGGCGGGTCCACCGGCGGCGGCACGTCGTCGTCCAGGTCGTCCGCCTCATCGTCCAGGTCGACGGCGAACGACCGCGCGTCGGGCTTGCGGCGGCGGGCGGCGGCCAGGTCGACCACCTCGGCGTCGGGGCCGATGGTGAGGTCTGCCTCGGCGGCCTGCCAGTCGAAACGGTCGTCGTCTCGGGGGGAAGTCATGATGGGTGTTCCTCCAACTGATCCGATGCGGGTCGGGTAGGGGGCCGGCGGCGCGGCCGGGTTGTCCAGGCCGTGGGCCGCGCCGCCGGGCAGGGGGTTAGCGGGTCTGGCGCATGCCGCCGGTGACGGTGCCCATGGAGGTGCCGCCGCTGCTGGTGACGGTCGCGCCGCAGTCGCCGCAGGTGGCGCTCTGGTTGCCGTTGCGGTCCTGGCGGGCGTTGCGCCAGACGCTGTAGTTGCCGCAGTCGTGGCAGATGAGGGTGCTCACGGGTGATTTCTCCTTGTGTCGTGGCGGTCAGGCGGCGCAGAACAGGGCGGCGGCGAACAGGAACGCGATGTGCCATGACTGGTCGAGTGCGTAGGCCCCGGTGCCGAGTGAGGGGTTGTCGTCGTGGCCGGGGCGGGGCGTGCCGAGGGTGTAGAAGCGGCCCGCGCCGAGGGCGTCAGCGATGCGCCGTAGCGGGGTGCGGCGGTCGGCGATGTAGTGCGACACCGCTGAGACGGTCAGCCCGACCGTGACGCCCCACGGGTCCAGCCGCAGCCCGGTTGCCAGGATCAGGGCGGCCAGGGCGACCAGGGCGGTGAGGGTGTAGGTGGCGACGTGGGCGGCGCAGGCGATGCGGCCCGGCCAGCCGGGCAGGCCCTTGCAGTCGGCCTGATGCTGGGTTTGCACCCAGTGATCGGCTACCTGATGGGCGACGTAGAGGGCGGCGAACACGGCGGCGAACGCGGCAGCGTGGACGCCCGTCGGATCTGCGAACATAGGTGGTCTCTCCCGAGGTCTGTTGGCTGAGGGGTTGAGGGCCGGCGGCGCGGCGCAGGTTGGTAGCCAGGTGGCCGCGCCGCCGGGCGGGGTTAGCGGTTGCGCAACTCGTCGCGTACCTGCCGCGCGGCGTCCATGCCGCAGTGCAGCGCCCGCTGTAGGGCGTTCGCGGACGGCTCGCCGGGCAGGGTGCCGGCGTCGATCAACTGCCGCGCCTGAGCCACCAGGGCGGCCACATCGGCCCGACCAGTGGGCGTGTTTTGCCTGTACGTAAGGCCAGTAAGGGAAGTCGGCCCGCCGTGATCGAGGCCAGCGAACGCGGCCAGGATGATCGGCAGGGCGGTCACGACAGCGACCGCGACGATCGGGCCGAGCAGGTGCAGCACCAGCCGGGAGAACACGAACTCATCGGCCACCCACGGCAGGTACGGCCACGCGTTCATGCCGAGCGTCAACGCGAGGAACAGCCGCTCGATGCGGGTGAGGGTTTGCGACTTGATGGGCTGCCCACGGGTGCCCATGTAGGCGCGGGCACCGACCACGACCAGCAGCGCCAGCGACATGAACGGCTCGACGAACCACGCGAACAGCCACGCGGGCGACCACGGGGCGGCGCTGTCGGCGGCGAACGCCTGAACACCGGCGGTCGACCACGCCAGCGCCAACGCCAGCGACACCATCGCGGCCGTCACGAGCAGCCGGCGGAACCGCGCCGCCTGCCACGCCCGCATAACGGGGCTCTGCGCCAGCTCGTGCAGCCGCGCCGCCTCGTACGCGGCCCGGCGGCGACGGCGGACGCGGCGGGTGTCGAGCATCAACGGGGTGTCGTCGTCTTGCAGCTCGGCCAGGAGGTGCGCCTCGCTGACCTCGGCGCGCAACTGGCGGACGCGGCGAGTTTCCCCGCCGGGGCTACTGGGCTCGCCGTCGCGTTCCGGCTTGGCCGGTGCCACCTCGGACAGGTAGCGCTCAAGCTCGGCGATCCCCCGCTGCGTCTCGTCCGGCTCCGGGGCGGTGGGGACGGTCATCTCGGGTCCTCTCTGGTGTCAGCGGCGGCGGCCGGGGCAGGCGTCGCCGTTGCAGTAGGCGCTTCCGCACCTGGTGCACATCGAGTAGGAGTGGTTCATCCGGTGGCAGCCCTTCTTTTCGCAGGCGACGCACCCTCTGGCGGCTTCCCACTGCTGCCACTGCGTGACCGTGCGGGCGTTGCTGGGTATCGGCTTGTAGCTGGTCGGCTCGGACTTCGGTTTCTTGCTGAACAGGCCCATCAGTGGGTGTCCTTCCGGTTGGCGGGGCGGGGGGTGGGATAGGGGCGGTGTTCGCTGACGCCGCGCGTCCGGCCGCCCTTGGCGTCGCCGGTGAAGCCGTCACGGCCGTTGCTGTGGAACACGTCGGGGCTGGTCGACCAGGGCCGGCGGGTGCGCTTGGGCGGGTGCTCGCTCACCGGGCCGCCAACACGTCGGCCAGCAGCGCCCGGTGGGCGCGGAAGACGGTGCCGGCGTAGGTGCAGGCCAGCTCGCGGCGCAACTCGAAGTAGGTGTCGGCGAAGACCCAGGCGGCCCGCCGGGCGTCGTCCGCGCCCGTCACCTTCGGCATCTGCGACCAGTCGGGGAACGTGCCGAGGTCGAAGCGGGTCGCGACGGTGACCATCCACGCCTCATCGGAGGCGCGGGGGTCGGGCACGTACCGGGCCGGCAGCGTCGTCACCCACGGGTCCGTGGGATTCACGGTCAGGCCGGTTTCCTCGGCCAACTCGCGTACTGCCGCGTCGGTCGGGTCCTCACCCGGGTCGACGTAGCCGCCGGGCAGCGCCCATCCGTGCCCATCGCCACGCTCGACCATCAAGACGTACCGATGGCCGATGGCGTCCGTGGCGATGACCAGGGCATCCGCGCAAAGCTGCTCGCCCCAGTGGCCGAGTTCGTTACGGCCGTAGCGGACGGCGGTCCGCTCGCAGGGGTTGACCGGCCGACCATCGATCACGTCGAACGGGATCGCGGCGCGGGCCTGCCGCCGCGCCCAGTCGATACGGGTCGGGACCATCTCCGGGTCGGCCCAACTCGCCCCGGCCGCGATGCCGGCCAGGACGGATGGGTGGGTGAAGGTGTGCGCGCTCATGCTGCGTCCTCCAGCGGGTAGGCGCACGCGAGGCATTCGCCCAGCGAGCGCGGGATGTAGTAGGGCCGGACCGTGCCGCAGGTCGGGCACTTCCGGCGGGCGGCCAACGCCTTGCCGATGGCGGCGCGTTGGGCGGGGGTGGCGGTGCGCTTCGGCCGGGCCAGGTCGACCCGGTACAGGTAAGCGGCGCGGGTACCGCCGACACCGCGCCACAGCACTTGGGCGGCGATCGGCTGACCACCGGGCCGTAGGCCAGCGGCGCGCAGTTGCCGGCGGGTGGCGTAGCCGGGCGGGGCACCTCGCCACCAGTAGGTGGGGATGCCGTACCGCGCCCCGTCCGGATCCCAGTAGGCGGCGCGGATGCGCGACATCAGGCGACGCGGCGCGGGTCGGCGGTGCGGTCGGCCAGCTCGGCGGCGGCGCGGGTAACACCGGCCTCGGCCCGGCGCAGCCGCCGCCAGTCCAGCACGGTCGGGCCGCCGTGGTCCTCGGCGTAGATGAGCCTGATTTCGGCGTCCAACAGGTCGAGTTCGGCCGCGATCAGCGGCCACTCCGCCTCGATCGCGGCCAGGTCGGCAGCGGTCGGCTCGGCGGTGACGAGGGCGAGACGCTTCCTCACGGGAAACCTCCGGGACAGGTTGACGAAGCGGGGGAAGCCCCAGGGCGCAGCCGTGGCCGCGCCCCGAGGTCGTGCTGTGCAGCGCGCGCTATCCGCTCCGCTCGCCCCGCTCGCCCGGGACCTACCGGGGTCGACCACCAGGTGGCTCAATGCAGGGAATGCCGCTCACGGCATCACGCGCGCTTGTTCCTGTCGCTGTGGAGTTGGTCAATGAACGACCTGATCCGGCGGCCCATGGGCGTACGGCAACGACGTGCCGCCGTTCCCCGGGCCGTCCGGCCGGCTTGTCGTACCTGGCTAGCCAGGCGCGATGAGATGAAGGTAGATGCGCATGGCTAGTCAGGTCAAGGCGAAGTGCGGAACTTTCCTAACTTGGCTAGTCAGAGCTACCGTGGGCGGGTGAGCGACAACCTCGATTTCCTCGGTCAGCTAGATCCCGACGACCCCAAACAGGCCTCGCAGCAGATCGCGAACAAGTTGCGGGCGGCCATCCTTACGCGCCGGCTTGCCCCCGGCGACAAGCTGCCGTCGCAGCCCGAACTCGCCGCGCGCTACGGCGTGGCGCGGGAGACGGTCAAGCGGGCACTAGACCTACTCCGGGCAGAGCGGCTGATCGTGTCCCGGCAGGGAAGCGGTGCGTTCGTCCGCGCGCAGACACAGCGGGCCGTTGGGCTGCGCCCGCACATTGAAGCCGCGTTTGAGCGGCCCCACGTGACCATCGACTTCGCGGGGTTCTCCGGCGAGACGCTGCGTAACGCGCTCGCCGAAGCGCTCGACAAGGTGCGGGTGGGCCGCCTCGCGCCGGAGACGATCGCCGTGCGAGTCCTGATCTCCGACATGACCGTCGCGATGGCGCTGCCCGCACGAGCCGAGACGCAGGCCGACGACCCGGCCGTACGCGAACGCGCCGACCGGATCACCCGCCGAGCGGCGGACGGCATCATCGATCAGGTCACCGAGCTGGGCGACCTCGGCCTGATCCGCTCGGCCAACATTGAGGTACGGATGCACCGAGCGTCCCCGCTGTTCAAGCTTTACATCTTGAACGGCGAGGAAGTCTTCTACGGCTTCTACCCGGTCGTGGAGCGCACCGTCTCGATCAAGGGTGAGCCCATGGCGATTTACGACCTGATGGGCAAAGACGTGCCGCTGTTCCACTACGCGGTGACCGACGACGACACGTCCCACGGCACGCAGTTCGTGGAAGCTTCCCGCCAGTGGTTCGACTCGGTGTGGTCGACCATCGCCTACCGGTACGACGGATGACCGCCGACCTCGGCCGACTGCTCGCCGGAGTCGGCGCGGTGCTGCTCGACTTCGACGGGCCGGTGTGCAGCATCTTCGCCCGCTACCCGGCGCCGCAGGTTGCCGCCGAGCTGGTCGACGTCCTGCGGCGACACGGCGTCGACGTGTCGCCAGATCTCGCCAGCGAGCCGGACCCGCTTGAGGTGCTCCGTCGCACCGGGGCGACCGGCGACCAGGGCGCTACGGAGGCGGTAGAGGATGCGCTCTGCGCTGCCGAGCGCCGGGCCGCCGAGACTGCCGAACCGACGCTGTACGGCCGGGAAGTCATCGTGGCCGCCCGGCAGGCCGGGTTACCGGTGGCCGTCGTCAGCAACAACTCTGCCGGTGCGGTGGCCGCGTACCTGGCAGCACGCCGGCTTGCTGGGTACGTATCTCCGGTGGTCGGACGCGCCTACGCGAAGCCAGAGCGTATGAAGCCTCACCCTGATCCGATATTGCAGGCCGTTCGTGCCCTGCGGGAACGTCCCGAACGTTGTGTCCTTGTCGGCGACTCGCTGTCAGATATCGAGGGGGCGTATGCGGCGGGAGTTAAGGTCATTGGCTACGCCAACCGTCCTACCAAGGTCGCTGCCTTTCGCTCCGCCGGTGCGCATGTCGTAATTACCAGCATGGGTGACATTGCGAGTATCCTGATCGCGATGTCGGGCACCTAGTCGGGGAGGTATTAGGCGATGCCCTTGGTCGTACCCAATGAGCAGATTTGGATCGATGGCGTTGTGCTCTACCGCGACGACGTTGAGCGGTTGTATAGCGAAACTGTAGGCCAGGGGGGCGGTGGTGTTGGCAAGCTGAATGTGCAGTACCGGCATCAGTCGACCTATCTACGGGACGTTCCTCTGAAAGACGTCGACCTACATTCGGTTGTTCGCTTAGAAGTTCCCTTCAAATTCGCTGTCGATTTAAATGCGGGTCGTTTGTACTTCAACCTTCCCTTGGAGTATCAAGACCGTCGCAGGCTCGCCGAGTTCTTTAAGACGCTCGATCGAATTCCGCAGCCTTCGAGGCTTACCTACTTGTTGAAGCGGCCGAACCCTTACTCAGTGCGCTTGTCCAACCTGACGCGAGCTGCGGCACGGGAGAAAGCCGAAAAAGATCGTCGCCACTATTCGATGCTGTGGCTCACGGCGGTTAGCGCCGTGGCGGCCGTGGTGGCTATCGTGGTGACAATTGCTGTTGCCTGAAGGTGAGTTCTATCCGATCAGGGCCTTGGCGGCAGCGCCCAGGAACGCAGAAAGCGCGGCGACGACTATGACAAGCAGCATGTTCGCCTCTCGAAGACGTCTGGGCTCCAACAACTCGGCAGTTTCGCGGCTAGTCTTAAGGTCGGCGCTGGAGTCGTCATCATCAATCTCTGCCTCAAGCCAGGGGCGCAGGACCTTGACGGTCGAGCGCTCGTAGAGGTCTTCAACGTACTGCTTTACTTCTCGTTGCTGTCTGGCGAAATCGAATTCGTAACTGATCGCATAGAGTGTGAGTTCACGAGAGAGGCGACCAGCTCGCGTGGCCCTGACCCACCAGCCTCGCAGGCCGGGCGTCCGATGGAGCGCGATCAATTGCGCGGCCAATTCGGTTACCTCCTGCGATTTCCTCACTCGCTGATTGCGCAGCTTGACTTCGTAATAAAAGTAGCTAAACTGTTCAACTGTCATCTTTACGAACTGTGCGAAAGCTTCGCTGCCCGCCTTGAAGCGATTGGTATCGTAGTGAATTACGATGGTTGGATACGACCGGGCCTCCTTTTGTATGGAAAGCCCATCGTCTGGAATCGGGCTAGCGCTGGGGGCTAGTCGGAAGTTTGCGTGAAAGGGGCTTGGTCCTAGGCATGCAAGCCTAACTCCCTCCGCATCATCGCCTAGCCGCTTGATTTCTCGACGCAGAAATTCTCGCACAATCGCCACGTTCGTTGCATCGGCCGAGGGAGAAGGCTGATCCTCAATTACAAAGGTTACCGGGAAATGTGACCAATACCAGGTTAATACCGTAAAATTCTCCGAATGATCCCCAACTGCGAATGGCATTACTTCCTTGTGGATTCGCTTGGGGATAACTACCCTGAACCGCAGCATTCCGCTGGTGGGATGAGGGGAAAAGAATAGCGGGCCTCGGCGCTCGATGCGTGGAAAATCGTCCGCGCCGGGGAAGTCTATCTCGACGTCTCGGACGCTCGGAATTGCCTCTAGTGCGCGCCGTACCTTTCTTTCCCATGCGGCTTGGTCGTTGGCGCTGGAGGGTGTTTCGAACTGTAGGCAGCCGACACCAAAAGAAAGCTCATCCACTGGAGCATCTTACCGTCAAACGGAGCCTTGCCGGAGCTTGGCCGATATCGACGGTTTTAACAGCAAATCTTGCCTATGCCGTGAAAGCTTCAAAAGTTCCGCTACGACACTCGGGGAACGCTAGACGACAGACTTGGAAAGCGTGCGGGCGGGACCTCTGACTGAGGACGTCACAGGCGCCAGTCGGCTGTGTTCGCCATCCACGGAAGCCGGTCCTCTTCGCACGGCCCTGTACACGGCCGGCGCAAGGTCGCAGGCGAGGCGTTCAGTGGCCGTCGAGTCCTATGGGCTGTCCTTCCATGTCGCCCAGGCTCGTGTCGTATCTGTGTCGCCGGGTGGGCGAGGGCTCGCCTAACAGCAGGTCAGCGCCGTGAGCTTCGTGGTCTTGAAAACCGGTAAGGCAGCGATGTCTTCGTGGGTTCGAATCCCACACCCTCCGCTCACCCGAACAGCAAAAACGCCCCTGACCAGTGCGAACGCCGGTCAGGGGCGAATCTTGTGCTAGCGAATCAGCCTCTCCGTCTCGTCACGGGTAGCTGAGGCTCGCTCGCCGCGGCACATGGGCGGCGAAGTTTCGGCGCCGGTCGATGTGGCGGCTTCAGGCGACAAGCAGGCGGAGGCCAAGCTCTGCTGCCTCGAGATCGACGAGGTCGCGATTGCGTTCTGCCCACCGACCTGAGGCGAGGTCGGCACGGAGGCTGTGCACTGCCCTCCGCTCGGCGTCCGGCCCGACTCTGGCCCAGACCGATACCCCGCGACGGACGTTCTCGTCCAGGTACGCCTCGGGCCGGCGCCAGTAGGCCTCGAAGAAGCCGTCAGCGCAGTCCCACGGGATGAGCACCGGCTCCACGCGGGCTCCGATCGCGCCGGCCAGCTCGGTCAGCGAAGGCCGGCCGACGAGGATGTCCGCGACTTCAGGAAGGTAGTCGCGCGTTAGCCAGAACCGGCGGAGCCATCCGGTGTCACTGGTCTCGTGCGTGAACACCACCACGCGACGAGCGACGCGCCGCATCTCGCGCAGGCCCGCGATCGGGTCCTGCCAGTGATGGATGGTGGCAAATGCCATCGCTGCGTCGAAGGACTGGTCCTCGAACGGAAGGCTCTCCGCAGCGGCAGCCACGCACGGCGCTGCGCCTGCGGGGCGCTGCGCCCGCATGAGCGCCGACGGTTCCACCGCGGTGACGTCGCGGTCGGCGGGCTCGTAGGAACCGGTACCAGCCCCGACATTCAGTACCGTCCGCGCGTCGCCGAGCGCGGCCCAGACCTGTGCGGCGATCCGTGGCTCGGTGCGCCGCGTCACGGTGTAAGTGGCTCCGATGGTGTCGTACAGCTGCGCGCCGGACATGTCGCCGCCTCCCTGCGGTATCACGCTAGTGGCGGTTTCGCCGGCTCGTCACGTACCAGGCGAGGCCGCCGAGCAGCGCCGCCGAGGTGACGAGGCAGCAGAGAAGCAGAACGACGTGCCACGGCCTGATCGCGCCCATGCTGCGGCACTGTACCGGCGGCGACCAGGCGCCGTCGCCCCGTCCTCAGCGGTCGGCTCCGTCGGCGGTCGGCCGGACCGCCGCGAAGATCGCGCGTCCGGCGCGACGCGCGGGGCGCGGCGGGGTAAGAAGGTGCGCAGGAAACCGCGCCGACCGAAAGGAAGCCGCCCTGATGACCCTGGAACGCCCGATCGCCCCCGACCCGTACGAGCTGCTGCCGACCGTTCCGTCGTTCACCCTGAGCAGTGACGACGTGCCCAACGGCGAACCGATGGACGCGCGGTACGCGCACGGCAGCGTCGGCGGCGGCAACGTCTCGCCCCACCTGGCCTGGTCGGACTTCCCCGCCGAGACGAAGAGCTTCGTGGTGACCTGCTTCGACCCGGACGCGCCGACCGGCAGCGGCTTCTGGCACTGGGCGCTCGTCAACGTACCCACGTCGGTGACCGAGCTGCCCCGCGGAGTCAAGGAGAGCGAGCTCGGCGGCGCGTTCAGCGTCCGCAACGACTACGGCGACACCGGGTACGGCGGCGCCGCTCCGCCGGCCGGCGACCGCCCGCACCGGTACGTCTTCGCCGTACACGCGGTGGACGTCGACCGCCTCGACATCCCGCCGAGCGCCTCCCCGGCGGCCGTCGGTTTCAACCTGGCGTTCCACACCCTCGCCCGGTCGGCCATCCGCCCCACGTACCAAATCAAGGAGTGATACCGGGGGGCCCGCCGGCGGGGGCTACGACGGGACGCGGGCGACCGCGAAGACGGACTGGCCGAACGGGGGCCGGACGAGCTGCTCGGCGGCCTTCGTGGCCGGGAGCACGAGGGTGTCGTAGACCTTCACCATCGGGCCCTCCTTCGGCATCAGCCGGAAGACCTTGGTCGCCATGAAGTAGCCGATCAGGCCGAGCGCGTTCGCGTAGTGGATCTTCTCCACCGTCAGGCCGGCCTCGGTCATCGCGGCGGCCAGGGTCTTCTTCGTGTAGCGGCGGACGTGCCCGGTGGCGATGTCGGCCGGGCTCATCGCGAACTGGAACGCCGGCACGATGATCACCACGGCGCCGCCGGGCCGGACCAGGTCGCGCATGCTGCGCAGGGCGCCCACGTGGTCCTCGATGTGCTCCAGCACGTTGTACGACACCGCGGCGCTGTGGTCGCCGCGCTCGGAGTGCGGCAGCAGCATCTGCCGGACCTCGATGTTCGGCTCGTCGGCGAGGCGCTCCTTCAGCGCGACCAGCCGGTCGGGGTCGGCCTCGGTGGCGGTGATCCGGGGCAGGCGCGCGGCCCACTCCAGGGCGTAGTCGCCCAGCCCGCTGCCGATCTCGATGGGGTTGTCACCGAGGTACGGGACGGCCAGCTCCACGAACCACCTGCGGTGGTTGACCGCGGTGGCGAGGCCCTCCAGGACCTCCGCCTGGACACGCTGATCCCCAGTGATTTCTGCCATGCGTCGATTCCTCACGGTGTGACTCGACCTGACCCGGGACCGACAGAGTGAACCATCCGATGGGGACGGCGGCAAATTGGAACACTGTGGGAGCCGAATTGTCGTCGGGGGTGGGCACGAGCTCGGCGGTCGGCGAACCCGGCACATACTACGCCAGTCCCCAGAAACGTGCCACGCCGGCGCGATTCCCTGACTACGCTACGAATTGTCATGACTACTCCCCAACCGGGCGGCGCCGGCGAGACCGCGGGGGACGGCACGGGCCCCGTGGGTGCGTCCCGCGGTGGGCGGGCCGGCGCCGCGGCGTCCCGTCGCGGCCGGTGGGTGGACGCCGCGGCCGTGCTCAGCTTCGTGCTGCTGGGCTTCTGGGTGACCGCCCGGTTCTGGGTGGATCCCGCCGCCGGGGTGCGCGACAACAGGTCGGACCAGGCGCTCTTCGAGTGGATGATGGCGCACGGTGCCCGCGTCGTCACCGATTTCGCCTATCCGTTCGCCTCGGACCGGATGAACGTGCCGGACGGTGTGAATCTCATGGCCAACACGTCCGTATTATCCATTTCGCTGCCAATGACGCCGGTCACCGTCCTGTTCGGGCCGCGTACCGCATTCCTGGTCTTTCTCACCGGTGGCCTGATCGCCACCGCGACCGCCTGGTACTTCCTGCTCTCCCGGGTGCTGGTCGGGTCCCGGGCGCCCGCCTGGCTCGGCGCGGGCTTCTGCGCGTTCGCGCCCGCGATGGTCTCGCACGCGAACGCCCACCCCAACATCGTCAGCCAGTTCGTGGTGCCCCTGATCGTCTGGCGCACCCTGCGGCTGCCCGACGGCGGCCGGTGGCTGCGCAACGGCGTGCTGCTCGGACTGGTCATCGTCTGGCAGGCCTTCGTCAACCTGGAGATCCTGCTGATGGCGGCGATCGGGCTCGGGGTGGTGATCGCCGCGCTGGCCCTGCACCGGCCGGATGTCCGGCGCCGGGCCCGGCCCTTCCTCGCGGGCCTCGGGGTGGCCGCCGCGGTCTCGGGGGCCCTGCTGGCGTACCCCCTGTACGTGCAGTTCTTCGCGCCCGGCGCGTACGAGGGGCTGTCCCGGCTGATCCGCGGCTACCGCACCGACCTCGCCTCGTTTTCCGCCTTCGCCCGCGAGTCGGTCGCCGGGGACGCTCGCGTCACCCGGCACCTGGTGAAGAACCCCACCGAGGAGAACGGCTTCCTCGGCTGGCCCCTGGTCGTCCTCGTCGGCGCGCTGGTGTGGTGGCTGCGGCGCAGCCCCGCGGTGCTCGGGCTCGCCGCGGTCGGCCTGCTCTTCGCCGTCCTCTCCCTCGGCCGGGAGATCCAGTTCGAGGGGCGGGCGACCGGCGTGCCGGGCCCCTGGGCGGCGCTGGAGAACCTGCCGATCCTGCACTCGGTGGTGCCCACCCGGTGGGCGCTGGCGATCACCCCGGTCGTCGGGGTGCTGCTCGCGCTCGGCGCCGAACGCGCCCGCCGGCTCGCCCGGGAGCACCCGGCCGCCCGGCCGCAGATCCGCTTCGCCACCGCCACCGTGCTGACCATGGCGCTGCTGCCCGCGTTTCCGACCCCGCTGCCCTCGGTACGCCTCGACCCCGTGCCCCGCTTCGTCACCTCCGGTGCCTGGCGCCCGTACGTGACCGGCGGGCGCAGCGTGGTCAGCCTGCCGCTGCCCGACAACGACTACGTCGACCCGCTGCGCTGGTCCGCGGCGACCGGACTCGACATGCCGCTCGCCCGGGGTTACTTCCTCGGCCCCGACACCCGGCCCGACGCGCCGGAGGGGCGGATCGCCCTGTTCACCGCCCCGCCGCGCCCCACCAGCAGCTTCTTCAACACGATCCGGCGCACCGGGGCCGTGCCGCCGATCACGCCCCAGGCGCGGGTGGCCGCCGTCGACGACCTGCGGTACTGGCGGGCGGGGGTGGTCGTGCTCGGCCCGCACGAGCACGCCGAGGCGCTGCGCCGCGGGATGACGGAACTGACCGGCGTCACGCCGACGTACACCGGCGGCGTCTGGCTGTGGGACGTGCGTCCGCTGACCGACTGAGCGCGAGGTCCGAGGGCAGGGCCGGGCACCGGTGTGTCTCGGGCGGGAACTCCGCGACGGGGTCGCCGACGGCGCGGGGAGGCCGGCGCCGGGTCAGGCCGAGCGCAGGCAGCAGCCCTGGCAGACCTTCGGCGTGGGCAGGGTGAAGGCGAGACAGCAGGTGCGCCGCTGGACCGTCGGCTCGCCGGTCGGCCCCGGCACCAGCTCGACCAGGTCCGCGAGGTCGAGCGCCCCGAGCAGCGTCTCGACGTGCCGGGCCGCGGAGCCGGGCAGCGCGTCGGTCGCGCGCAGCACGCCGTGCGCGATGCCCGAGGCGACCGAGCCCAGCAGCGTACGCCCGCCGATGCGGACCTCGGCCTGGATCGCGGCGATCATCGGGGCGAGGTGGGCGTCGAGCAGGGAGCCGCGCAGCGCGGCCAGCAGCGCGGCCTCGTCGGCGACGACCCGGACCTCGGGGAGCCCGGCCAGCGCCAGCGGGTCGTTCGGGAGCACCGCGACCGTGGTCGAGCGGCGCAGGCCGACGGTCACCAGCGGGCGGTGGTCCTCGAAGTGGAGCAACACGTCGGCAGGGTCGAGCAGGGGGACCCGGCGGGCCGCCGCCCAGCCGAGCACGGCCGGCAGGGCCACCCAGTAGCTGTACGACTTCCAGGCCAGGGCGGCGCAGGCGTGCGGCATGCCGCCCCAGCGCAGGGTGGCGGCGTGCAGCAGTTCCGGCAGCCGGGTGCCGTCGACCAGCGTGCTGGCCGGCGCCCAACGGAACCGGTCGTCGGTCACCAGGAGGCCGGGCGCGAGGCCGGGCACGTCGTCGGTGCCGAACATCGCGCGCATGGTGGCGGTCACCGGGGCGAGCGGCGTCGTGGCGGTCGTCCGCCCGGGCATCACCGCCGTCACCAGCATCTCCTTCCACCGAACGTCCGGACCGTGAGCTAAGGCTAGCCTAAGCGCCGCTCGCCAGGTAAGGAAAGCCTCACCTCGGTGCGTGGGGGGAGGCGTGGGTCACTCCGTACGCGCGGCGGCGTCGCGTCGGTCCTGCCCGCACCTTCCGACCGGCCGCGCCCGCGTACTACCCGGTGGCGGGTGCGGGAAACGGCGGGTGGCTGGCGGGCGGCTGGTCGCATTGATGCCTTTCGGTGAATTGTCGTCAAGGCGAGTGTCGAGAAGGTGCCAATTCTGTGCGCGTTCGCTTACTGAACGTGAAACTGGTATTCCCCGGCGTTGAGGAAGCTCATGACGACCTCCCCCATCGAGCGGGCCGCCGACTCGTTCGCTGCCGAGCTCGCCCGGCACCGGACCCAGCGGGGGCTGTCCAAGAAACAGTTGGCGACGATGATGGGCTTCGACCCGTCGTACGTCAGCCACGTCGAGGGGCGACGGCACCGCCCGACGGAGGACTTCGCCCGCCGGGCGGAGGCCGTCCTGGAGGCCGGCGGCGCGATCTGGCAGCGCTTCCGGGAGTACGACGAGCTGCGCCACCGCCGCACCACGCCGCCCTACCGCGACCACCCCGCCCCCGGCCAGTGGATGCCACCGGGAACCGGCCTGATCGTGGAACGCGAGCAGGCCACCCTCACCTACGTCGACGACAGCTACCGGTGCGTCATCCGCCGCGAGCTGTACAACGCCGGCACCGAGCCCGTCACCCGCTACCTCGTCCGGGTCGCCGTCGACCGGTACCCCAACGACCCGGGCCGCTCCAACCGGCACCACCGGGAGCACCCACTCACGTTCGCCGAGCTGCAACTGCGGGCGTACCGGGACGACGGCGGCGACCCCGAGCCCATGCACTGGCGGGCCAAGCACGACCGGGACGCGTTCAAGGAGATCTGGCTGCTCTTCGAGAACGACGAGGGCCGGTTCCCGCTCTACCCAGGCGACCGCGTCACCATCGAGTACGCGTACCGCGTCGGCCGGGACAAGTGGGGCCCTTGGTTCCAGCGGGCCGTACGCCTGCCCACCCGGCGCCTGGCGGTCCGGCTGGACCTCCCCGCGGAGCTGGACCCCCAGGTCTGGGGGGTCGAGACGTCGCTCTCCGCGGAGGAGGGGCCGCTGCGCCGCCCGGTCAGCCGCGCCGAACGCGACGGCCGGGTGCTCTTCGACTGGGGCACCGACGACCCGCCGCTCAACGCCCGCTACCGGTTGCAGTGGCGGTACCGCAGCCGCCCGCCCGAGTCCGACCCCGGCGGGCCGGCCGCCGGCGGGCGGGCCCGGGCCAGCGACCGGATGCGCGCCCTCGGCATCGTCCAACGCGGCGCCGACCTGCTGCGCCAGCCCAGCCGCCGGTTCGACCTGCCCGCCGACGAGGCGACCGCCCGCGAGGTCGTCGACCGGCTCTGCGCGGCGCTGGTCCGCCTCGACGAGCTGCACCCGTTCAGCAAGGGCGTCGGCATCGCCGCCCCACAGCTCGGCCTCCCCTGGGCCGCCGCCGTCGTACGCCCGCCCGACCGCGCGGCCGAGCCCGTGGTGCTGCTCAACCCCCGCGTCGTCGAGTCGTCGCCCGACGCCGACGAGCAGTACGAGGGCTGCCTCTCCTTCTTCGACCAGCGGGGCCTGGTGCCCCGGCCGCTGCGGATCGGCGTCGAGCACGCCCACTGGGACGGCGGCCGGGTCATCACCGCCTTCGAGTTCGCCATGGCCCGGCTGGTGGCGCACGAGATCGACCACCTCGACGGGAGGCTGTACGTCGACCGGATGACCCCGGGCGTGCCGCTGGTCCCGGTCGAGGAGTATCGCGAGACCGGCAGCCCCTGGCGGTACTGACGGAACGCCGGGGAACCAGGTCGCGTGCCCAAGGGGGCAGGGGCACGCGACCCGGTTCTTGGGGGGAGGAAAGCCTCTCGGGCCCCGCTGGATGCCGCTACAACTCGCCGAAGGTGTCGTACCGGATGTGCGGCGGCGCGACGTCGTCCCCGGCGAGTGCCCGCAACGTGCTCCGGACGACCCGCGCCGAGCCGGACACGTAGCAGTCGTGATTGGTCCAGGGACCGTACCGGCCGACGACGCCGGCGATGTCGCCCTGTTCGCCCTCGAAGTCCGGGTCCTGGCTGCACGCCGGCGTCACCGACAGCCAGGGATGGGCGGCCACCAGCTCCCGCAGGCCCGGCAGCCCGTACAGGTCCTCGGCCCGCCGGTCGCCGTAGAAGACGTGCACCCAGCGGGTCCTGTTCCAGGTCGTCAGCTCCTCGATCAGCCCCTTGATCGGGGCCAGCCCGACCCCGCCCGCCACGCAGAGGATGTCCCGCTCCGAGGCGCGGTCCACCGTCATCGACCCCATCGGCGCGGCCACCCGGAGCAGGTCACCGGGCTTCGTCCGGCGGACCAGCACCCCGGAGAGCCAGCCCGCCCCCGGCGGCGTCCGGACGTGGAACTCCAGGACGTTGTCGTCGTTCGGCGCGTTCGCCACCGAGTACGTCCGCCACACCCGGGGCAGGTGCCGGGGCGCCTCGACGCTCACGTACTGCCCGGCCCGCCAGCGCAGCGGATACTGGAGGGCCCGGACGGTCAGCACGGCGGTGTCCGGGCCGTACCGCTCGTGGGTCAGCACCTCGGCGTGCCAGAACGGGGGGTTCTCGTCCGCCTCCGCCCCGGCCAGCATCCTCTCGACGATCGTCGCGTGCGTGTCCCGCCACGCCTGGTCGTACTCCAGGTTCCAGCCGTCCCCGGCCGTGCTGCGCAGCGCGTCCAGCAGCGCGATCCCCGCGGTCTCGTAGTGGCCCGCGTCGACGTGGTACTTCCGGTGGTCCCGCCCGAGGGACCGCAGGTACTCCTCGAAGCTCTCGACGTCGTCCACCGCCTGGATCGCCGTGACGATCGCGTCCAGGTGGCGGTTGCCCTGGCCGGCCATGTCGGCCGGAAAGAGCTGGCGCAGGGCGGGATCCAGGCGGAACAGCCGGGCGTAGAAGTACTCGCCCATCTGCTCCCGGTTTCCCTCGACCAGGGCCCAGCTCTCCTTCAGCAACCGCGCGAAGTTGTCCACGGGTTTCCTCCTCCTGCCGGTGCATCGGGCACCCACAGAATGTCCACGCAGCGTGTGCGCCGGTCGCACAGAGTGTGCGACCGCCTCACGTCGCCCGTCGGTCGTGTTGCGCGGCGTGAGGCTGTCGTGTTGCGCGGCGCCGTGAGGCGGTCGTGCTTGGGGCAGCGTGAGGCGGGTGTGCTTGGGGCAGCGTGAGGCGGTTGTGTCCGGGCACCGCGAGCCGGTCAGGTCTCACGGACGGCATGCGGGCGGTCGTGTCCGGGCGGCCGTCTGGTCGGGCACAGTGGTGCGGTGACCGTTGAGGAGCTCACCCGCCCGGTGTCCCGCCGGGTCCTCGGCACGGAGACGCTGCTGGTACTCGGGCTCTCGCTCGGGAAGTCGGCGGTGTACGCCGTGGTGTCGATCATCGCGAAGCTGACCGCGGAGGGGCCGCTGTCCAAGCAGACCGCCGCCCTGAACACCTCCCATTCGCCGAGCCGCCCCTGGCTGGACCTGACGTACCAGCTGCTCGGCATCGGGTTCGCCCTGCTGCCGGTGCTGCTCGCCGTACACCTGCTGGCGCGGGACCCCGGCGACCCGGCGCGGACCCTCGGGGTGGACTTCCGCCGGCCCGGGACGGACCTGGCCCGCGGCGCCGGCCTCGCGGCGCTGATCGGCCTGCCGGGCCTCGCGCTGTTCTGGGCCGCCGCCCAGCTCGGCGTCAACGCCACCGTGGTCCCGGCCGGCCTGCCGGACGTCTGGTGGGCCGTGCCGGTGCTGATCCTCGCCGCCGCGCAGAACGCCGTCCTGGAGGAGGTGATCGTGGTCGGCTACCTGGTCACCCGCCTGCGGCAGCTCGGCTGGCGGGTCGGGGCGGTGCTCACCGCGAGCGCCCTGCTGCGCGGCTCCTACCACCTTTACCAGGGCTTCGGGGCGTTCGTGGGCAACGCCGTGATGGGTGTGGTGTTCGGCCTGTTCTACCTGCGCACCCGCCGGGTGATGCCCCTGATCGTCGCGCACACCCTGCTCGACATCGTGGCCTTCGTCGGCTACGCCCTGCTGCCGAAGTCCTGGTTCGGCTGGCTCTGACAGCTCGCTTGCCACAATGTCGCCGGCATGGCGGCAACCGGCCGGCCGGGACACCGCCATGTCGCCGACATGGAGTCGATCACCCCGCCTGTCCGATGGACCGGGCCGGGGACGGCCGGTAGGCGGCGACCGCCCGGGCGGCCAGCCGCGCGGCGGCGGCGGAGTCCCCGCCGCCGCGGCCAGCGCCGCCGCCCCGGCACCAGCCGCGACGCCAGCCGGAGCCCCAGCCAGCCGCCGGCCTGCGCCGCCAACGGCGCGGCCAGCCGCCAAGCCGCCTCGACCGCCCGTGGCCAAGGCTGCTCTCCGGGGCCGCTCGCCGCCCCGCCACCCCCAGCGCCGACCGGGCGCTCTCCGCGTCCGGGTGCACCCGGGTCAGCACCAGCAGCTCCACCGCCCGGTCACGGTCCAGCGGGTCCCGGCCGTACGCGGCCGCCAGGTGCAGCACCAGGTTGGCCTGCGTCCAGAGCACGGCCGCCAGCTCAGCCACCGGCGCCAGCACCCCGGCGAGCGCGGCGCCCGCCCCGCCCGCCCCCGCCAGCCGCACGAACCGCCGGGTGGCGAGCCGGGCGAGGCCGTCCGCCGTGGCATCCGGGTACGCGGCCAGGTGCCACGCGACCCAGTCGCGCGCGGACGGCCCGAGCGCCCGTACCGCCGCCAAGGCGAGCAGCTCCGGGGCGAACCCGGGGTGGTGGTCGAGCACGCGCGCGGCCGTCGACCGCAGATCCTGTCCGGGGGTACGCGCCGACGGGGCAGCCGGGGTTCGACCAGTTGCTTGCGCCGCGGCATCGCCCTGCGGGGCGGCCAGAGGCCAGGTCGGGGGCTCGGGGGCAACCCCCGTGTGCGCGGCGACGGGCGGGGCGCTCGGCTCCGCCTCAGCGAGGGGCCGGAGCACCGACTCCCTCCCGGCGGCGGGCCCGCGGGTCAGCTCCGACCCGGCGGCGGCCTTCTCGGCGGCGGCCTTCTTCGGCCGGGCAGCACCGGCGGTCTTTCGCGGCGCGGCGGTCTTTTGCGGGGCGGTTTTCTGGGCGGCTGCGACACTCGCCGAGTCGGAGGTCTTCCGCGGTGTTGCGGTCTTCCGGCCCGGCGTGGTCGCCGCGGCCTCCTCCATCGGCATCCGTCGCCCTCCGGCGAGCCCGACCGGCGTCAGTGACCTCCATCTCAGGCGAGCCGGGTGCAGAGTCACCCCGGCCGTCCGGCGCCTCGCCGTCGGGTCGCGCCGGTACGGCCAGAGCTGGCGTCCCCGCCATCGCCCCACCGTGTGCCTGATCACTTTTCGCGGCCGTGAGCTCCGCCGGTGCCGGTGCCGGTGCCGGCGCTTCGGGCAACTGGCCGCCGTCGGAGCGCTCGATCATTCCGGAGCCGGTGGGCGGCCGCCGGATCGCGGCGTCGGCAGGGGCCGCTGGGTCCGCCGGAGCGGTTGGGTCTGCTGGGTTGGCCAGGTTGGTTGGGTCCGCCGGGGCCGCTGGGATAGCGAGGTTGGCTGGGTCGGCCGAGGCGGCTGGGTCGGCCGAGGCGGCTGGGTCGGCCGAGGCGGCTGGGTCGAGCGCCGCCCGGCCGGGTGGTGCCGGGGACACCGGGTGGCCCGGTTCCGGCGGCTGGAACAGCACCGCGGGAGCCACCCTGGCCCGGCGAGGCCGCGGCGGCTCGTCCCGCGAAGTCGTCTCCTCGGCGGGCGCCGGAGCGGGGTCGGGCAGGATGGGGGGTGTGAAAGTCGGGCGGGCGGAACGGCGTCGGCGCGCCTCAGCAGGCTCGCGGCGGGGCGGGACGCTCGGCGGCTGCTCGTCCATGTCGATGGAGCGTAGTCCGGATCGGCGGCCCGCACAGCGCGAGCGCCGCCTTACCCGCTTGGGCGGACCGGACCTGGCTGGCCGGCCCACGGAGGTCGACGGGGCGGCGTACCGATAGTCGCTTTGCTCCGGGCGGGTCCGGGGCTGTATCCTCGGGCCCGGTGGTCTACGGGCCACCGGGGAGACTTCGCCTAGTCTGGTCTATGGCGCCGCACTGCTAATGCGGTTGGGGTCTTAAAGCCCCTCCCGGGTTCGAATCCCGGAGTCTCCGCGCGAAAGCCGGGTGTGTAGACTGGCCGAGCAACAAGCGCCCGTAGCTCAACGGATAGAGCATCTGACTACGGATCAGAAGGTTAGGGGTTCGAGTCCCTTCGGGCGCACAAGATCAAAAGAGCCTGACCTGCGGAAACGTGGGTCAGGCTCTTTGCTTTTCCGTCCCTTGTAGACGTGTGGCTGCTCGGTGGCTGCTCGTCCGACGAGCATCCCCTCCGTCTGGCCCAGTCCGGTGGGTTTCGGGTGCGTCCGGTCCGGGCCGGCGGGCGGCTGGGGTCGATGATCACTGAATTGATCATCGGTTGTCGATGCTGTGGTGGGCGTCGGGCTGCCTTTCTGAGGTCCCTGCGGTTTCGGCCCGCCGTCGCGTACCTCTCGGCTGAACAATCCATGTCGGTTGCGCTGCTCAGGGTCGGCGGTCGGTGCAGAGAACCACTTCGGCGAGGTCGCGCCGGTCGTCTGGATCTGCCGCCGGCCGCGCGCCCGCTGTGCCGATGAGCGGATATCTGATCATGCTGAGCCAGGTTCGGGCCTGCGGCCTTCTGCGCGGAGAGGTGGTCCGTTACGAGCGCGGGGCATCGGCTACGCCCAGATGGTCGCCTGCTGGCATGTCGGTCAACGACGGCTGAAAAGTGGATCAGTTTTCACGCGTCGACGATAATGTCGGCGTCGGCAGGGTCGGGGCTGACCCGCCGCGGGGGCGCCTCGTAGGAAATGAACTCGAGCAGGCTTCCATCAGGATCGCGAAAGTAGACGCTTGTCCCTGTCCCGCCGGCACCGAATCGCCGAACAGGTCCTGTTTCCACCTCGACATTGTGTCGTCGGAGGTGTGCCACCGCCTCCTCGATCGGCCCCGCCCAGACGAAGCAGATGTCACTGTTGCCCGGGCGAACGGGGAGACGGGCAACATTGTCCGAAAGGTCGACACCCGGCCCGTGAACGTTCAACTGGTTGGGGCCGACTCGGAACGCGACGCGGTCGCCGCCAACGCCGATCACCTCAGCGCCGACGACATCCCGATAGAAGTCGGTGGAGACCCGCCAATCCGAGACAGCAATGACTGTGTGGTCCAGTCGAGTCACGGGCGCCATCTCTCGACCTTACTTCGCGAGGTCGCGCCCACGGGTCGTCCACGGGCTCTGGCTTGCTTGCTCTGTACCGCTGGTCTCACCCAACCCTGACACCTATGGGTCCCGCGGGCGGCCGTCTGATCCCTGCGATCTCCCGCGAGGTCGACTCCTTATCTTCAAGGATGTGAAGGGGGCGGCCCGTATCCACGAGTCCCGGGCCGCCCCGTCCGTCATTGAGGCATGGTCTTGTCGTCCGTCACCATGGCCGGCCCTGAACTGCAGAGGCTCGGTCAGCGTGGGTTGACCCGGCGATGCCACGAAGGAGCCGTCGCCAAACCTGGGCGTGAGGCACCCGCAATACGTGGCATCCCAGCCCGAGTGCGGGCACGGCGCTTGCCGGACGGGACCACAGCTCGCCGCTGTCTGCGGTTGGTCAGCCCTTTCACGTTCGCGCGTGGCTCGTCGCCCACTCGAGCGCGTAGTCGGCCACCTGCTCCCAGCCAGGCTCGACGCCGGTGAAGTGTGAGCGGTCCGGAAACTCGTAGATCTCAGTCGTCGCCTCGGAGTTGCGGTATTTCTTCGCGTTCGAGCGGATCACCGAGGGCGGCATCAGGTGGTCTTTGCCGCCAATGATGAACAACAACGGAGCACGATCGTCCAGGTCGTAGTCGACCCAGGTCTCCTGGTGCCCCGGCTTCCAGTTGGCTGTCAGGCCATAGGTCCAGACCCAGTTGCCGGGCGCCGGGATGTGGAGGCGGTCGTACGCGGCGTCGGATTCCTCCCTGCTGACCGTGTTGGCGAAGGCATAGTGGAACTGCTCCTTGGTGAAGCCCACCGCGCGGTGCCGGTTGGCCGGGTTCTTGAGGACTGGGAACAGGGACTTGATCTGGGCCGGCGGGTTCACCCGCACGCCCTCGGGTGGCGCCGAGTCGATCACCACCGCGGCGGCACCCAACCCGCGGTTCACCAAGAGTTGGGTGAAGGTCCCCCCGAAGGAGTGGCCCATGATGATCGGCGGACGGTCCAGGCTCTCGACCACCTCGCTGAGATGGTCGAGCGTTGCGGGAACCGAGGCCTCGGCGATGACCTCGGGTCTTTCCCGCAACGCCTCTACCTCGATCTCGAATCCCGGGTACGTCGGCACGAAGACCTCATGGCCCTTCGCCCGGTAGTGCTCCACCCAGCAGTCCCAGCTTCGGGCAGTCATCCACAGCCCATGGATCAGCACGATCGGCAGGGCATTCGTCGTCGGCTCGCTCATGATGCTCCTTCCGAGGGCTGCAGCAATCGTCGGAACCCTCGGACAGCGGCAACCTCACGCCGCAGGGAGGCAGTCGCGGCCCGCCGGCGCACGCTCTGCGCCGCCTCCGGGTCGCCGGTCGCTTCCATGAAATCCTAGCCGTCCGCACATCACCCGGAAGCGGAAGCGACGTGTACGCCCGGACGCGTTGGTGGCCGGCCGCCGAGGTAGCGTCCCTGTTCGCGGGCTTGGGCCTGCATCACGGCTATGAACGGGTCAGGTCAGGCCGGTTGGAGGAACTCCAGCAGTTGGCTCGTGAGTTCGGCGGGCCGTTCCTCGAAGATCCAATGGCCGCAGTTCTCGATGACGCCGCCGCTCACGCTGGAGGCGTAATGGGCGGCCTGTTGGGATACGGCGTCCCCTAGGCTCGCCTGGGCGCCGAGGGCGAGCACCGGCATGGCGAGTTTCGTCTTGGCGTACTCGGCGTTGTCGGCGACGTCCTGTGGAAGGGCGCGAAAATATTCGAAGCTCGCCCGCAGGTGGGCGTCGTCCTGAAGGTACCGGGCGTACTCCGCGACCTCGTCCGCGCCGATGGCGGTCTTCTGCACCTCCATCGAGTCGGTGAACCGATCCACCCAGAGCTCTTCCCGGCCGGCCACGATCTGCTCCGGAAGGCCGTTCGGGAGGCTGAAGAACCCGAAATTCCACAGGCCCGGCCCGCTCGGAGTGAGCGACGGAGCCTGATACAGGCCCTGGTCCGGGATGGGCGCCTCGGTGAGGACGAGCTTGCTCACCTGATCGCCATAGGCGGCGGCGTACGCGTACGCGACCATGGTGCCGATGTCGTGGCCAACCAGGCAGATGTCTCGTTCGAGCCCGAGTTGGGCGAGTAAGTCGTGTACGTCCCGGGCGAGGGTCTTCTTGTCGTATCCGCTTGCCGGGGCGTCGCTGCGGCCAGCGCCGCGCAGGTCGGGCGCGATGACGGTGTACCGCTTGGCAAGCTCCGGCAGAACCTTGCGCCACATGAACCACGTCTGCGGATAGCCGTGCAGCAGGACCAATGTCCCACCCTGACCACCCCGTACGTAATTGATCGTGATCTGGCCGACCCGGGCCGTCTGTTCCGTGAATCCGGGTGGGATCCGTGCGCCGTCCATGCCTCCCCCTCGCAGTCGTCAGTCCGTTCCGCGTACCCGACACCACGGTCGGCATGCCCGAATCGCCTCGGCTAGCGGAGCGGCCGGAAACCGGCACGAAGCTCTTCGGCGAGGAGCTGCGGTTGTTCCCAGGCCGCGAAGTGCCCGCCCCGGTCGAGCCGGTTGTAGTGGATGAGATTGGAGTACGCCCGCTCCGCCCAGCTGCGCGGCGCCTGATAGAGCTCGTCGGGGAAGACGCTCACGGCGGTCGGGACGGAGACGCCTTTCGCGGACAAGAAGGACAGCTTGTTCTCCGCGTAGAGACGAGCCGCAGAAACGCCCGTGTTTGTCAGCCAGTAGAGGGTGATGTTGTCGAGGATGTCGTCCCGGGTGAGGCCACCGGGTTGGCCGGCGAAGGCTCGGCAGATCAGCTCCAGGCTGGCTGCGTCATGGTCCAGCATGAAGCTCGCCAATGCGATGGGCGAGTCCGCGAGTCCAGTCAACGTCTCGGGGCGCGTCCCCATCACGAGGGCGTACGCTCCATGCTTCCAGAAGAAGTCGAGCTGCCCGCAGGCGCGCTTCTCCTCTTCGGAGAGGTCGGAGGGCAGCTTGCTGAGTGCCTTGTTTATCCCGGTGATGTCGGACTGGATCAGTGCATCGATGTCGGGGGGAACCGTCCCAGGCATGTTGGTGTGAATGCCGAGCAGTTCCGGAGGCGCCTGCAGGCCGATGAGGTCGGTGATGAGCGCGCCCCAGTCGCCGCCTTGGGCGACGAATCGGGTGTAGCCGAGGCGCTTCATCAGTTCGATCCAGGCGCGTGCGATGTGTTCCGGGCCCCAGCCTGGCGTGGTCGGCTTGCCGGAGAACCCGTAGCCCGGCAGGGACGGGATCACCAGATGGAAGGCGTCCGACGCGCTCGCGCCGTGTGCCGTGGGATCGGTGAGCGGACCGATGATCTTCAGCTGCTCGATGACCGAGCCGGGCCAGCCGTGTGTGACGATGAGCGGCAGGGCGTCTTCGTGTTTCGATCGGACGTGGATGAAGTGGATGCCGAGCCCGTCGATCTCGGTGATGAAGTTCGGTAGTGCATTCAGCCTCGCCTCGACCTTGCGCCAGTCGTACTCCTTCTCCCAATAGCGCGCGAGCGCCTGGCTTGTTTCGAGCGGTACGCCCTGCGACTGATCATCGACGGTCTGCCTCTCGGGCCAGCGCGTGGCCCTGATGCGCGCGCGCAGCGCCTCGAGTTCCGCCTCGGGGACCTCAATCGTGAACGGCCGGACACCTGCGATGCCCACCCGCTCTTCGGTCTTGACAGCCACACGGGCCTCCGCTCCTCGCCAGGGCATCCGAGTACCACCTCGATCGGGGCCTACACCTGGTTGTCGCATGAGTTCGGCGAGCCGAGCCGAGACGGGTGGGTACCGGATTTGTCCGGCAGCCCGACGGGGGGACCGCTGGATCGGGCGCCTGTGCCGTCGAGCGCTGCGGCAATGCCGGCCTGGTGCTCGTTTCCTGCCGCAACGATTCGGGACGTGGGCCCCGGAGTCGGGTGTCGACCACGAGACGCTGCGCAACTCGGTGGCTCAGCCGCGGCAGGAACCGGTGCAGCAGGGCGGGTCTCGGCGCGGTGGCACGACCCGTTAGGTAATGATTACCAATGGTAGTGACGGCGTGGGGGTGGGCGATTGGCCGGAGGTGGCAGGTTGGCCCGGCTGTCCCGTACTGTGGGTCTGCTGGGGCTACGCTACCCCGGCGGGCCGGAGCTGAACGAAGAGCGGCATGCCACCTGGCTTGAACTCTTCTTCGATCTGGTATTCGTCCTGGCCCTGCTGGGCGTGACCGCGCGGTTGGACATCCGGGCATCGCCGAGTGTGCAAGAACTCGCCGTTGCCATCGTGCTTTACGTGCTCATTCAGTGGTCATGGATCGGCCAGTCTTTCTACGACACCCGCTACGACCCGGACGACACTCTGCACCGACTGCTCGTGCTGGCTGCGACGGTTGGTGCTGGCGCCATTACCTTCGGCGTGCAGCAGGCCCCCTCCGGGCTGCTGCTGCCGGTCGGGTACCTGATCGTGCGTGGCTGTCTGCTCCTGATGTACCTGCGAGTCCTCGCAGCCGACCGGTCCGCCTGGGATCTGGTCGCCGTCTATCTCACCGGATTCGGTACCGGGTGGTTGCTCTGGGCTGGGTCACTGGCCATCTCCCCGACCGTACGACCGGCAGTGTGGATCACCGCCCTGGCTGTTGAGCTGCTCACCCCGTGGCTCGGCCGCCGCTGGCTGCGCCGCCATCCCGTACACAGCACCCACCTGCCTGAACGGCTGGGACAGTTCACCATCATTCTGCTCGGCGCCACGCTGACCAACCTGCGTGACGCGGTACCCACCGCCCACCCGCCCGCCCGCGTGGTGGCCGCCGCCGTTGCGGCCTTCCTTCTGCCCGCCAGCATCTGGTGGATTTACACCACCTACGTGAACAGCAGGCTCGCCGTGCCGCAGTTGGGCAGCGGTCAGGGCTACGCCTATCTCCACTCACCCGCTGGCGCGGCCGTGCTCTTCCTGGGATGGGCGCTGGGCGTTGTGGTGTACGAGATCGGTCAGTCGCGTCAGATGCCGGTCAACGCGCGATTCGTGCTGGGCGGGTCGATCGTCACGTGGATGCTGTGCGGGTTGGGTCTGCACCGCTTCGCTCTCGGTCGCATGCCCCGGCGCCGGTTCATCGTTGGCCTGGTGGGAATCACGCTGGCCATCGTGGTGACGCTGGTGGTCACCGAACCTGGCCTGCTGCTCGGGCTCACCTCGGCGATTCTCGTCGGGTACGCGATCGTGGTCAGCCCGCAGATCGTCAAGGCCACTAAAGGCTATCGATGAGTCTTCCTGCGGTATCGGTGGCGCCCGCCCGAACGACTGCCCGCTCAGCCCTGTTCGACCCATTGCGCCCAAGGGGCTTAGTCGGGGGGCTTAATAGGGCCTCGCATATGCCTGGCCGTGGTCCGCTTACCAGCCCCGTGGTTAGTCGATTCTAGGCGGGGTACGCACTCGGGCAGGCGTGTGTAGACCCTGAGCATTCTTGCCGACCCCTGGAGGGGAAGAACGGTGTCACACGAGTACCGCAAGAGCCCCGAGGCAGTTTCTCGGCTGTCGCCGGAGCAATACCGAGTCACTCAGGAGGCGGGGACGGAGCCGGCCTTCGACAACGCCTACTGGGACAACGAGGAGCCGGGGATCTACGTCGACATCGTGTCGGGTGAACCGCTGTTCGCTTCCGTCAATAAGTACGACAGCGGCACCGGCTGGCCGACCTTCACCAGGCCGATCGAATCGGAGAACGTGGTCGAGGTCCGAGAGTCGAGCCACGCCATGTTCGGCACCGAGGTCCGGTCGGCGCACGGGGACAGCCACGTGGGCCACGTGTTCGACGACGGTCCCCCAGAAACTGGCGGACTTCGTTACTGCATGAACTCGGCGGCGCTCCGGTTCATCCCACGCGACGACCTCGAGCGTGAAGGCTACGGCGAGTACCGCAGAATTTTCGAGCACCCGGACGGGGAGCGACGATGACCGGGACGACTGCGAAGGCGATCCTGGCCGGCGGCTGCTTCTGGGGCATGGAAGACCTCATCCGGAAACACCCGGGCGTAGTCGACACCAGGGTCGGATACACCGGCGGAGACGTGCCGAACGCGACGTATCGGAACCATGGATCTCACGCCGAGGCGGTCGAGGTCGTCTTCGACCCCGCGAAACTGGCCTACCGAGAGCTTCTCGAGTTCTTCTTCCAGGCCCACGACCCGACAACGAAGAATCGCCAGGGCAACGACGTGGGAACCAGCTACCGGTCGGCCATCTTCTATTGCGACGAGCAGCAGCGAAAGGTCGCCGAAGAGACGATCGCCGACGTCGACGCCTCCGGCCTGTGGCCGGGCAAGGTGGTCACCGAGGTCACCCCCGCTGGCCCCTTGAGGCCGAGCCGGAACACCAGGACTACCAGGAGCGAAATCCCGGGGGTTACACGTGCCACTACGTCCGGCCGAACTGGAAGCTTCCCCCTCGCAACGAGAACGCGAGTTAGCGCGCGGGTAGGTGTAGACGCCCCTGCCGGGAAGCTGCCGACGGGTGGATCTACCAGGTAGAACAGGTTGTTCACCGGGGAGTGCTAGCGGACGCGGAAAAATGGCTCTGGCACGGTCTTGGTGATCGCGGATCGTTGATGGTAGATCCTGCTTTGTGTCTATAGTGGAGCTTCTAGCGGTCTTCTTCCCGCACCTGGCCGGGCTGCGGATCACGAACGTGTTGGCCAAGGGCTCGACGGTGCGGGTCCATGCCGAGACCAACAGCGCCGCGGCCAGATGCCCGGCCTGCTCCAGCGTGTCGCGGCGGGTGCATAGCCGGTATGAGCGGCGGCTGCTCGACGGTGCGGTCGCGGGCCGGGAGACCGTGCTCCACCTGCGGGTACGGCGCTTCTTCTGCACCTTCGCCGGCTGCGTGCGCAGGGTCTTCGCCGAGCAGGTCGACGGGCTGACCGTGCGACACGGCCGCCACAGCGCCCTGGCCCGCCGGATGCTGGAGGCCGTTGCCCTGGCGTTGGGCGGCCGGGCCGGCGCCCGGCTGACCGGCCGTCTCGGGCCGCAGGTGGGCCGGATGACGTTGCTGCGCCTGGTCCGCGCCCTGCCCGAGCCGCCCACACCTGCGCCGGTCGTGTTGGGCGTCGACGACTTCGCCTGGCGCCGTGGCCACACGTACGGCACGGTGCTGGTCAACATGGCCACCCACCAGGTGATCGACGTGCTCGATGACCGGTCCGCCGACTCCCTGGCCGCCTGGCTCAACGCCCATCCCGGGATCGAGGTGATCTGCCGGGACCGGGCCGGCTGCTACGCCGAAGGCGCCGCCCGCGGCGCGCCCGCCGCCATCCAAGTGGCAGATCGCTGGCACCTGCTGCACAACCTGTCCGACGCGGTGAACAAGGCCGTCGCCCATCACCGCCGCTGCCTGCAACCCCCGCCCGAGGCACCGGCTCAGGCCAACCCCACCCCGGCCGCCGTGCCGGCGGCGCCCGACGGGCTACGGGTGCAGCGCACCCGGGCCCGGCACGCCGAGGTCCACGCCCTACGCGAGCAGGGCCTGGGCGTGTATACGATCGCCCGCCGGCTGGGGTTGGATCCCAAGACCGTGCGCCGCTACGCCGACGCCGCCGATCCCGAGACGCTGCTCGGCCCGAACGGCACCGCCCGGGATAGCATCCTCGACCCGTTCAAGCCCTACCTGCAGCAACGCTGCGCCGAAGGAGTCCCCGGCACCAACCAGCTCCTGGCCGAAATCCGGGCGCGTGGCTACAAAGGTGGCGAGCGGACGCTGCGCCGCTACCTGATCAGCATCCGCGGCCGCAACGAACCAGCACCGGTGCCGCCACCGGCCCCG
Source organism: Micromonospora olivasterospora (assembly GCF_007830265.1). NCBI lineage: Bacteria > Bacillati > Actinomycetota > Actinomycetes > Micromonosporales > Micromonosporaceae > Micromonospora > Micromonospora olivasterospora. The sequence goes on along the minus strand of NZ_VLKE01000001.1, from coordinate 2,432,732 downwards.
CCAACCCGGGACATCACCGGCTGGATCATGCGCCCTGTCGACAAGCTCACCGACGAACACCAAGCGGAACTGGAGCGGCTGTGCGACCTGTGTCCCGATTTGGCCGCCATCCGTGACCTGGCCCGCGGATTCACCGACCTCGTGCGCACCCGCGGCGGCGAACGCCTGACCGCGTGGGTCGAGCAGGCCGAACAGGGCAAAATCGCCGAGATCCGCTCATTCGCCAGCGGACTGCGCAAGGACTGGGACGCGGTCAAGGCCGGCCTGAGCATGGTATGGAGCTCAGGCGCTGTCGAAGGCGCCGTCAACCGCATCAAAATGCTCAAACGGCAAATGTACGGCCGCGCAAACCACGACCTACTCCGCCGCCGCATCCTGCTCGCCGACTGAGATCGACCATCCGCGATCATCAAGACCGTGCCAGAGCCGGAAAAATCCTTGTTGGCGGACAGTTGAGTCCCTGCTCGCGGACAGCAGAAATCCTGCTGGGCGGTCAGGTGATCTCCGTCTCGGGCACGTGAAAGTGGATCTCTCCGGCCGGTTGGCTGCTGGTTGCTGACCTTCGCAACCCACCCGGACCGGAGAGACCGTGACCAAGTCTGACAGGGAGATCATGGAAATCTTGGAGTCGTACGATGCGACTCGTTGTGCGCATTCCGCGGCGCAGTTGGCTGGGTGTGACCCGAAAACGGTGCGCCGGTACGTGGCGTTGCGCGACGCGGGTGGCGGGGATCCGCTGCTGGCCCGGACAGCGCCGCGACCGAAGCTGATCGACGCGTTCCTGCCGAAGGTGGAAGAGCTGGTCGACGCCTCGAAGGCAAAGATCCGCGCGGACAAGGTGCATGAACGCCTGATCGCGATGGGGTTCACCGGCACCGAGCGCACTACGAGGCGGGCGGTCCGGGAGGCGAAGATCGCGTGGCGGGCCGGGCGGCGGCGCACGTATCGGCCGTGGGTGCCCGAGCCTGGGTTGTGGTTGCAGTTCGACTGGGGTGACGGTCCGCGGATCGACGGGCGGAAGACGTATCTGTTCTGTGCGTGGCTGGCCTGGTCGCGGTTCCGGGTGGTGATCCCGGTCTTCGATCAGACGATGGGTAGCTTGATCGCCTGTCTGGACGCGACGCTGCGCCGCCTCGGTGGGGTGCCGGCGTATCTGTTGGGCGACAACGCGAAGACGGTCACCGTCGAGCACGTCGCCGGGGTCGCGGTCCGGCATCCGACCGTGGTCGCGGCGGGCCGGCATTACGGGGCGACGGTGCACTCGTGTGAGCCATTCGACCCGGAGTCCAAGGGCGGCGTCGAGGCCACCGTGCGGGTCGCCAAGGCCGATCTGGTGCCCACCGAGACCAACCTACGCGCGGCGCCTACAGCACGTTCGCCGATCTCGTTGCGGCGTGTGAGCAGTGGTGTGAGCACATCAACGCCCGTATCCATCGGGAGACCGGTGCGGCGCCGGTCGACCGCCTCGCCATCGAACGGGGCCACCTGCACGTGCTGCCGGCCGACCCGCACACCGCCGCGTTGGGTGAGGAACGTCTGGTCAACGACGACCAGACAGTCCGGGTCGGGTCGGTGCGCTACTCGACGCCGCCCGGGCACGTCGGCACGAGGGTGTGGTGCCGCACCGTCGGTGAGGAACTGGTCATCGTCGCCATGACGAACACGGGCACCGCCGAGATCGCCCGACACCCACGGTCCACCCCAGGCAACCCGCGCATCCTCGACGAGCACTACCCGCACCACCCCGGCGGCAACCACCCGCGCCCACCGCGGCCACGGGCCCGCAGCAAAGCCGAGGCCGACTTCCTTTCCATCGGTGACGGCGCCCATGCATGGCTGGTCGAGGCCGCTGCGACCGGCACCAGCCGGGTCCGGGCGAAGATGGCCCGCGCGGTCGAGTTCGCCACCATCCTCGATGCCACCCGCGTCGACCAGGCCCTCGGCCTGGCCGCCGCGGCCGGCCGGTTCGACGACGCGGATCTCGGCGCGATCCTGGACCACCTCGCCACTCGAGGCGAGCCCGGTGACCTGGTCCGCGCCGACGAAACCTACTCCGCGCAGCCCGGCACCGCCTCCTGGGAGAGGTTCGGCCGATGACCGACACACCCGCCGCAACAGCCGATCAGGGTGTGGTCCTCGACCCGGACGAGGCCGCCGATCTGGCCCGCCTGCTCGACCTCATCGAGGACTGCCTCCTGCACGCCGACGACGACGTCCGAGCAGACCTGGCCGGTTTCCTCGACGGCAGCGGCCACGGCCACCTCGCCGCGGCCGGCCTGGCCGCCCTCGTCGGACACAACGCCACGACCCTGCACCGCCGACTCCGGAAGGCCACCACCCGATGACCCGCCCCACCCCGACGCCGGCCCGTTCGGCACCGGCCCTGCCCGACGACCTGGACAAGCTCCTGCGCCGGATGCGGCTGCCCTACCTGCGCGCCGCCGCACCGGATGTCATCGCCACCGCGAAGGCTCAACGCTGGGACCCCGCCGAAGTCCTCCGCGTGCTGATCAACGAGGAGGTCATCGGCCGCGACGCCGCCACCCGAAGGATGCGCCGCAAGACCGCGAACTTCCCGACCGGCAAGACCCTGACCACCTGGCGACCCGACGACTCGTCGATCCCCGCGGCCACCCAGCAGGCCCTGGCAACTCTGGAATGGATCGGCCGGGCGGAGAACCTTGCCGTGTCCGGCCCGTCCGGCACCGGGAAATCACACTTCGTCGAAGCCCTCGCCCACGCCGCGATCGAGGCCGACCTGCGGGTGGCCTGGTTCACCCTCGAAACGTTGACCGGCACGATCAGCCGGGCCAAAGCCGACGGCTCGACCGCCCGCACCGTCACCCGGATCTGCCGTGCCGATCTGATCGTGGTCGATGACATCGGCATGCTGCCCGCCGGGCAAGACGCCGCCGAAGCGTTCTACCGCATCGTCGACGCCGCCTACGAACGCCGCTCCATCGCCGTGACCAGCAACATCCACCCCTCCGGCTTCGACACCCTCATGCCCAAAACCCTCGCCACCGCCACGGTCGACAGGTTGCTGCACCACGCCCACCTGATCACCACCCAAGGCGACTCCCACCGGCTGCAACAAGCCCTCACCGGCAAAGGGGTACACGCCCTGACCTGACCACCCACACGGAGATCACCTGACCACCAGCATGGATTTCTGCTGTCCGCCCACAAGGAGAGCTCAAGGCCATCGGACAGGACTTCGTCCTGACCCTTGACAGGGAGCGAGACCTAGATCATTGCGTACCTGTTCCGGATCTTTTGACACGGCCTGACTGCCCGCTTACAAGCTCGGTGCAGCACGTCCGCGCTGATCCCGGACGGGTCGAGAGGCCGAGGTAGGGTGCATCGCTGCGCGTCGGTTGACGCGGCTCGTGGAGTCCTTCCCGTGTTCGCCCGATCCGGGCCCATGGGTTACGCGCTGCCGCCTAAAATCGGGTAAAGCCGACATCACGGGCGCGAGCTACTGCACCTCTCTCGCGACTCTTCGGCGGTTCTGCGGTACCGGCCGGTCCGGCCGGCATGCCCGACGGGGACGAATCGGAAGGACAGCGGCATGAGCTACATCACCGCCAAGGACGGCACCGAGATCTATTACAAGGACTGGGGTGCGGGCCCCGTTGTCATTTTCTCCCATGGCTGGCCGCTGAACGCGGACGCGTGGGACGGCCAGATGCTCTTCCTCATGCAGAACGGTTTCCGGGTCGTCGCGCACGACCGCCGTGGTCACGGCCGGTCAAGCCAGGCCTCCGGCGGTAACGACATGAACGGCTACGCAGACGACCTCGCGGCGGTCATCGAGGCGCTCGACCTCACCGACGTCACACTGATCGGGCACTCGACCGGCGGTGGTGAGGTCGCGCGCTACATCGGCCGCCACGGGACGAGACGGGTCGCCAAAGCCGTCCTTATCTCCGCCGTGCCGCCGATCATGGTGCAGACGCCGGACAACCCCGAGGGCCTACCCATCGCCGTCTTCGACGAGATGCGCGCCAACCTGATGAAGGACCGATCGCAGTTCTACCAGGACCTGGCGCAGATGTTCTACGGCGCCAACCGGCAGGGGGCGAAGGTCTCGAAGGGGATCCTCGACCAGTTCTGGCTGTGGAGCATGCAGGCCGGCCTGTTGAACGCTTACGAGAGCATCAAGGCCTTCTCCGAGACCGACTTCCGCGACGATCTCGCCAAGTTCGACATCCCCACCCTGGTGCTGCACGGCGAGGACGACCAGATAGTCCCGGTCAAAGACTCGGCGAGGAAGACCGCCCAGCTCATCGCGAACGCCAAGGACATCTACTACCCGGGCGCGCCGCACGGCATCACGTCCACCCTCCAGGACCAGGTCAACGGTGATCTGCTCGCGTTCCTGAGGAGTTGACCGAGGCCATAGCTGTCCCGATCCCTGTGCCTCGTTGCCCGGAGCGCTGGCGGGCGTCGAGCATGACCCGCTCGACGCCCGCCGCGACCACTGTCTCGGCCTTAGCTCAGGCCGTGCAACTGCTTGTACTCGACCATGTAGGCGAGCTTTCCGGGCTTGGCGTCCGAGTACGGCTTGCTCAGCTTGTCGAACTCACCCTTGTTGGCGGCCTTGCCGTCGTTCCGCTGGTCCAGCGCGCCGAGCTGCGCGGCGGTGAAGCCGCTGTCGACGACGCTGTCCTCGGGGAGCGCGGTGATCGCCTGCTTCGAGGTGGAAGGCGCGAACCTGTTTCAGGCGGTCGACGCCGCCCGTCGGCAGGCCTACGCGTTGGCCGGGTTTACGGCCAGTCGACACGGCGGCGAGGGCCGGCCGCCGATGCTGGCAAAGTTCCATGTGGGCACCTACAGCGACATGGCTGCGGCGACGTTCGATGTCAAGAACCCGCCGCTGGTAGGCCTTGCCGAGATCGCGCAGATGGCTGGCGGAAAGGTCAGCCGGGAGGCGGTGCGCCAGTGGGCGCAGCGCGAGGACTTCCCGCCGATCATGGGTCGGGTTTCGGGGAGTCCGGCGTACTACCGGCCCGAGGTCGAGGATTTTCTTGGCTCTGGCACGGTCTTGGTGATCGCGGATCGTTGATGGTAGATCCTGCTTTGTGTCTATAGTGGAGCTTCTAGCGGTCTTCTTCCCGCACCTGGCCGGGCTGCGGATCACGAACGTGTTGGCCAAGGGCTCGACGGTGCGGGTCCATGCCGAGACCAACAGCGCCGCGGCCAGATGCCCGGCCTGCTCCAGCGTGTCGCGGCGGGTGCATAGCCGGTATGAGCGGCGGCTGCTCGACGGTGCGGTCGCGGGCCGGGAGACCGTGCTCCACCTGCGGGTACGGCGCTTCTTCTGCACCTTCGCCGGCTGCGTGCGCAGGGTCTTCGCCGAGCAGGTCGACGGGCTGACCGTGCGACACGGCCGCCACAGCGCCCTGGCCCGCCGGATGCTGGAGGCCGTTGCCCTGGCGTTGGGCGGCCGGGCCGGCGCCCGGCTGACCGGCCGTCTCGGGCCGCAGGTGGGCCGGATGACGTTGCTGCGCCTGGTCCGCGCCCTGCCCGAGCCGCCCACACCTGCGCCGGTCGTGTTGGGCGTCGACGACTTCGCCTGGCGCCGTGGCCACACGTACGGCACGGTGCTGGTCAACATGGCCACCCACCAGGTGATCGACGTGCTCGATGACCGGTCCGCCGACTCCCTGGCCGCCTGGCTCAACGCCCATCCCGGGATCGAGGTGATCTGCCGGGACCGGGCCGGCTGCTACGCCGAAGGCGCCGCCCGCGGCGCGCCCGCCGCCATCCAAGTGGCAGATCGCTGGCACCTGCTGCACAACCTGTCCGACGCGGTGAACAAGGCCGTCGCCCATCACCGCCGCTGCCTGCAACCCCCGCCCGAGGCACCGGCTCAGGCCAACCCCACCCCGGCCGCCGTGCCGGCGGCGCCCGACGGGCTACGGGTGCAGCGCACCCGGGCCCGGCACGCCGAGGTCCACGCCCTACGCGAGCAGGGCCTGGGCGTGTATACGATCGCCCGCCGGCTGGGGTTGGATCCCAAGACCGTGCGCCGCTACGCCGACGCCGCCGATCCCGAGACGCTGCTCGGCCCGAACGGCACCGCCCGGGATAGCATCCTCGACCCGTTCAAGCCCTACCTGCAGCAACGCTGCGCCGAAGGAGTCCCCGGCACCAACCAGCTCCTGGCCGAAATCCGGGCGCGTGGCTACAAAGGTGGCGAGCGGACGCTGCGCCGCTACCTGATCAGCATCCGCGGCCGCAACGAACCAGCACCGGTGCCGCCACCGGCCCCGCCAACCCGGGACATCACCGGCTGGATCATGCGCCCTGTCGACAAGCTCACCGACGAACACCAAGCGGAACTGGAGCGGCTGTGCGACCTGTGTCCCGATTTGGCCGCCATCCGTGACCTGGCCCGCGGATTCACCGACCTCGTGCGCACCCGCGGCGGCGAACGCCTGACCGCGTGGGTCGAGCAGGCCGAACAGGGCAAAATCGCCGAGATCCGCTCATTCGCCAGCGGACTGCGCAAGGACTGGGACGCGGTCAAGGCCGGCCTGAGCATGGTATGGAGCTCAGGCGCTGTCGAAGGCGCCGTCAACCGCATCAAAATGCTCAAACGGCAAATGTACGGCCGCGCAAACCACGACCTACTCCGCCGCCGCATCCTGCTCGCCGACTGAGATCGACCATCCGCGATCATCAAGACCGTGCCAGAGCCAAGTCTGATTGGCCGTTGACACGCCACCACACCGCCGGGGACCGCCTGCAGGAGCGCACGGCAGCTGACCTGAACCTGTCGGCCTCGCCCGTCTGCCACAGCCATCACGATATCCGTCTCGCCTGCGGGACCGCCGTGTGCGCCGGACACCAGGGCCGTGTCCGCCTCGGTCAGCGCAGTGGTGAAGGCTGCCGTTCCCCTGGCCCGCCGGTACCGCTGCTGGAGGGCAGCGACCTGGTCATACGCGGCTGTGAGTGCGCCGTTGGTGTCGAGGACCTCATCACAGCGTCTCCAGAAGGCTCGGTCCGGGTGCTGCCGTCCGACTTCGGTGTTCGCGATCGTGCTGCGACCGCTGAGCACCCTGGGCGCCAGTGAGTGCTGGGTGTAGCCGGCTGCCTTGCGGTACCCGGCCAACTGCTGGCCGAGCGCGCGCCACGCCTCGCTCACCTCGTGTGGGTCTGCCATCGCCGTCGCCTCCCCGGGCCATCGCGCCTCGGTCGGCGTTGCGTAGGGGACGAACACCGTAAGAGGCGGCCTTCGATGCGAATGGTTACCCTACCGCGCGGTCGTGGCTGCGCGCGTCGTTCACGCGCCGCGACCCCGTTGCAGTATTAGGCCGCTGGCGTGCAGGATCGTGATGACGGTCTGTTCGAGAGTGCTGGTCCCGGGGATGACGGTCTCGCCGGGACATCGAGCAGGTCGCGGTGGGTGTACCAGTGGCGCATCTCGTCCCTGGAACTCTCGCTCGGCCCTGTCGATTCCGACGCCGAAGGAATCGGCCTCCTGATCCAACCTGAGTTTGATCACCGGCTCGCAGCGCGATGGGGGACTGCTGGCGATGGTTTGCGCGGGTTGCTTGATGCTAGGCGCCGATCTGTCGCTCATATACAGCGCGGTGTTTCCCTGGCCCCTTGTAGTTGTAGATCACGGACACGCCCTGCTCCGTGGTGTCTCCGGGAACGTTGCTGAAGTCCATGGCGAGCCAGGCTTTGTGCGCGGCGTGGTTGTCGGGTTCCGATGTGAGGAAGAGGCGCTGGCATCCCCAGAGGGAGCCTTGGCGGTGAACGTCTTCTACGAGCGCCCGCGTGATTCCTATGCGGCGGTGGTTGGGGTGCGTCATCACGTCCTGCAGGTAGATCTCTGACGGGTCGACCTGGCTTCGGAAGGCGATCACGCTGCCGACGACCTGTCCGTCGGTGATGGCGAGTGGGCAGGTGTTGGCGAACAGCGTGGCGTACAGCCAGTAGTCCGATGAGCCACGCAGCCTGATGTACGGCTCTCCCAGTGCCAGCAGTTTCTCGAGGTCGGGGATCCGGTCGACGGTGAGCGGGGTGATGATCATGAGCGGTTTCCTTCGGTGAGCGCGATCGATGCGGCGAGGTCCCGCGCGGCGACGGCGGGGTCCAGGGAGTCGGTGACTCCGCGACCGACGACGAGGATGTCCCAGAGCGTCGTCTGCTGGCTTCGACGTCGGTTGGTTCGAAGCCGCCGGAGACCGCGACCGGAAGTTTGGTCCACGACCTGATGAGTTGTGCCTGGTCGAGAGGGTGGAAGCCGGCTATGCCCAGGTCGATGTTCGTGGTGATGGCGAAGCCGTCGACTCCCGCGAGTTCCATGTCCTGGACCCAGTCTTGGACCAACCGGCCTCGGGCACGTCGATGACAACGCCGAACTGGCCGTCCTGGACGCCATCGACGCGCGCGCCTACGCCAACGAGCTAGCCAAAAACCCGAGCTATTGAGGTCTTGCCCCGCCTGACCACCAAGCCACGGCCGGGACACCACCCCTGGTGGGCACCGTAAACCCGGGCGCCCACCAGGGCGCGGGCCAGTCCGGTGAGTTGGTAGTTGAGCTGGGTGAAGATGTCGGCGCTGCTCCATGCGGTGAAGTAGCCATAGACGGTCATTCACCCCTATTCACGCCAGATGGCCAGCGAGGCGCTGGGCGAGTTCCTCGGGTGTGATGGTTTCGATGCCCAATGCCTGGGCCCTGTCGAGCTTGCTGCCGGCGTTCTCTCCGGCGACGACGAGGTGGGTGCGGGCAGAGACGCTTGAGGACGCGCGTCCCCCGGCCTTGGCGATCAGTTCGGTCATCTCAGTCCGGGATCGGTCCGAGAGGGGCCCGGTCATCGCGCCGGTTACCACCACGGTCATCCCCGCCAATGGCAGCTCGTTCTTCGCCTTTTGGGCGGACGTCTCCGCATCGGCCTCGGCATCTGTGGGGGCAGAGGGAACGAAGCCGGGCTGGTTCATATTCACACCTGCGGCGACGAGCTTGTCGATGACCGGGGCAAGGTCGGCCAGTTCCTCTACGATCACTGGGGCCTTCTCGTTCCCGATGCCGTGGACCTGCCCTAGAGCGACGGCATCGGCGTCTCGGATGGCCTGCATGGAGCCGAAGTGCGCGGCGATGCGCAGCGACATGGAACGGCCGGTGCCCAGGACGCCGAGGGCGCAGAAGACGCGATTAAGGGGTTTGGTCTTGGCGGCCTTGATGGCGGCCATGAGGTTGTCGGCGCTCTTGGCCCCCATGCGGTCCAGGGTGAGCAGCTGATCGCGGGTGAGGGTGAACAGGTCCGCGAAGTCCTCGATCAACCCCTTGTCGACGAGTTGCACGATGATCTTCTCGCCGAGGCCGTCGATGTCGAGCGCGTCGCGGGCGACGGCGTACCGGATCGCCTCTTTCTGGCCGCAGGCGCGTCCCCGCGCGCAGCGCCAGCGCTCCTGGCTGCGGTCGATGCCGGAGCCGCAGCGCGGGCAGAGGTCGGGGAAGTCGATGGGCCGCTCGTTGCCGGTGCGGAGGCCGGCGACCGCGCCTTCGACGCGGGGGATGACTTCGCCGGCTCGGTAGACGATGACGTGGTCTCCGAGCATCAGGCCGCGGCGGGCGATGTCGGCCGGGTTGTGCAGAGTGGCGTAGGTGATGGTGGTGCCGGCGACGTCCACGGGGTCGAGGACGGCGCGTGGGGCGATCACGCCGGTGCGTCCCACGCTCCACTCCACGGCGCACAGCACGGTGATCTTCTGGGCGGCCGGGAACTTGAAGGCGGTGGCCCAGTGCGGGGTGCGGGAGCCCATTCCGGCCCGGATCTGGTCGGCGGGGCTGTCGGCCTTGATCACGGCACCGTCGAGTTCGATGTCGAGCTGCGCGCGCAGTGCGCCGATCTCGTGCACCCGGTCCACGACCTGGTCAAGGGTCGCGTAGGCCCGGGTGGCGAGCGGGGTGTCGGCCGTCGTCCCCAGTCCGAGAGCGGCCAGGCGGGCGACGAGCTGGGTGTGGGTGAGTCCGGCGAGGGCGGGGTCGTCCGTGTGTCCGGGGTCGGTTAGTGCGGTGTAGGCCAGGAAGGTCTGCCCGATTCTGTAGGCCCGGTCCTTGGCGCGCAGTGAGCCCGAGGAGGCGTTGCGGCGGTTGGCGAAGGCCGTAGCGCCGTGCGCGGTGCGCAGCTCGTTTGCGGCGGAAAACTGTTCCTCGGTCATGAGGACTTCGCCTCGCACTTCGATCGTGACCGGTTCGGTCAAGGTCATGGACAGGCCGATGATGTCCCCGATCGCGTGGGACACGTCCTCCCCGGTCGTCCCGTCGCCCCGGGTGACCAGTTGAACCAGTCGACCCTCGCGGTAGCGGGCTGCCAGGGCCACACCGTCGAGCTTGGGCTCCACCGCCCAGCCTGCCACCGCTCCGCCCAGCCGCCGCTCCAGCGAGACGGCCCACGCCGTCAGCTCCTCGTCGGAGAAGACGTTTCCCAGGCTGAGCATCGCAACGGTGTGCTCGACGTCGCCAGCGGTCACTCCTGCCGCGACCTGCTGGGATGGGGAATCGGCCGCGATCTGCCCGGGGTGCGCGTCCTCCCAGGCGGTGATACCGCGTAGCAGCCGATCGTAGGTCTCGTCGTCCAGGCCTGATTCGCCGGAGCCGTAGTAGGCATCGGCGGCCTTCCGCGCCTGCGCGACGGCTTCAAGGTAGGCGGCCTCATCAGTAAGGTCGACAGCGGGCGCCGCTGTGGAAGGCTGCGTCATGCCGCCCATTCTCCTGACTGCCACTGACAACGTGGCGGTAGCGCTGGTGTGATTACCCCTGGTGTCGGGTAGGCGCAGTCGGGCGGGGCTCCGTCCGCTGGCCCGGCAGGCGGGTGCGGCGCAACGGCGCCGATCCAGCAGTTCCGGGTCGTGCCGGGGAGAGCCCGAGCGTGCGGTAGAAGGTGTCGTTCTCGAAGCGTCGGTGTGGGTCGAACCTGCTGAGAGCGCGCCGGAACCGGTGGAAGCCGTCGGTGTTGGAGGCGGGCAGCAGTTCTGGAGTGAAGTACTTTCCCCAGTGCGGCCTGCCGCCCAGACCGTAGAGCAGGCGCTGGATGTCATCGAACAAGGGACGCGCGGTGGTGATCGACCCGACGGCGGTCATGTAGGACACGAAGCCGAAATAGGTGGCCGGGACTGCCAGCGTGGGACTCAGGTGGCCGCGGGCTGGGCCGGTGGTGCGCAGGATAACGGGGTAGTGCAGCTTGTAGGGAGAGGCGCGCAGGAGTTCCTTGAGACCGGCGTACGCCCGGGGGACGGCGTCCAGGGGAACGGCGATCTCCATGTTCAGCTGCGGGGCCGGGATGCCGTTCCTGAAGATCTCGTGGAGTGTCCCCTTGGAGTCCCTCGCGCCGAGGAACTTCTCCAGCGTCTGGGCGGCCGGCGTCCGACCCTGGCCGTCGCCGATGTCGGCCATCAGTTGGCGGCGGGTGCGGGTCACGATGCGGTCCAGGTCAGCCGGACCTTGGGCCTCGGAGGCCGTAGGTGCCCAGCTGTCGTCGTCGGCGACCCAGGTGTGCGCGACCTGGTGCTCGGTGAACCACCAGCTCTTGGCGGCCACGGATTCGCGGTTCCAGGCGGCGTAGCGCTCGGGCAGGCTGTCCTCCGAGGCGGTGAAACGGGTGCAGTGCAACTCCTTTGCCGGTCGACCGCGAAGTTCCAGGCCGACGACCACGCCGAGGCACCCGAGGTTGAGCACGGCCGCGTCGAACTCGGCGTCAGCTGGGGTGAGCCGGTGCAGGGTGCCAGTCCCGTCCATGAACTCGACGGCGGCCACGCAGTCGGAGAAGGTGCCGCTGGACAGACCCTGTGCGTGGGTGCCGGTGGCGAGCGCGCCAGCGACCGTCTGGCTCGTGATCACTGGCGGACATGCGGCCGGCTCCAGACCGTGGCTGTCGAACGCCCGCCACACGTCTTCGAGCAGCGTGTCTCCGGTGACGTACAGGTTCTCACCACGCAGCGCACCGACTCCGCGGCCGGGAAGGTTGCTGGCGATGTGGGATATCAGAACTGTCCGAATGCTGGCCTCGTGGCGCCTGGCAATGCTCGACGAAGAGGTGTCGAGGCGGCGTAGTCGTCGAGCTACCGGGGGAACCTCAAGGTAAGCCGCGCGTGATCGCAAGCCGAGGTGGATCAGCTCGGTCACGGCAGGAGGGACTCCTGACCGTGAATCGCATGGAGCCAGTTCTCGCGTGACACGCCGCCGGGGCCCGGCGCGGGGTGCGGATGTGTGGTGGCCCACGTGTGGGCGGGGATGGCTGGTGTCGCCGATGTCGACTACCGTCACTCTACGGTGATGGTGCGTAGCTCTCGGCGATCAACACCGTCGGTGGCGGTGGAGGGCGTCGGTCGCATCGTGGGGCGAGGAGTTGGGGTCTCGGCCGCCGGGCGGGCGACGGTGCCGAGGTCGTCGCCGAGGAGATGGTCGGGGCTGGGGTGGGCGGTCTGCGCGGCTGGCTGATCCACGCTGGGTGTCCTTGGTTCGGGGGCGGAGAGGGAGCGTTGCGCGTTGGTCGCCGCCGCTTTTTCGACTGTTGAGCTCAGTGAGAGTTCGTTGCGGGTTTTGGAAGGGTTCACCGGGGTGCGGGTGTCCCGGGCGGGGCTGCCGTTGTTGTGGGATGACATTGGCACGCTGGAGATGCTGGCGCATCGGGTGCGTACGGTGCTGGGTCCGTTGCTGGAGCAGACGGTCAGGGCGGTCCGGGGGGCGGGGGAGGGTGAGGCCTTCGACCGGTTCGTGGCGCAGACCGTTCCGTTCGTGGGGAAGATGGCCGAGACGGCCGATCTGATGCTCGCCGTGGTGGAGGCGGAGAAGAAGTTCTTCCTGGAGACGGAGACCGGCAAGCGTACGACGGTGGCGATGTTCTCCTTCATGCAGGCCGAGTTCGCCGCCGCGGCCGCGATGTGGTTCTGGAATCCGGTGGGGGCGGCGGCGCACCTGGCGGAGGCGCGGACGATCATTCAGGTGGTCCTGCGTTCGGCGTTGGTGCGTTCGGCGGCGAGTGGCACGGCGATGCAGATGTTGTTCATGCCGGGTTCTGCGTTGTTGGCGCAGGTGTCGATGATGACCGATGGTTTGCAGTCGGGGGTGAACTGGTCGGCGGTCGGTAAGCAGGCGGCGTACGCGGGGGCGGTGGCGTTGCTGGGCACGGTGGGCGGGCCGGCGTTGGGCAGGGCCGCTGGCGCTGTCGCCGGCGCGGTCAGCAAACTCGGCCTGTCGGACACGACCAAGATTTTGTTGACCGATCTGTTGACGCGGCCGGTGTTGGAGACCGGCACGGAGGGGCTGTTCGGTATTGGTGCCAGCTTGATGGTCGATGGGTACTGGGACCCGAGCAATCTCGGTGCCGATCTTCTGTCCGGGGCGCTGTCGGGGGCGGGCGGGTCGGCCGCGAGCGGGCTCGGGCTCGTCGTGAGTCGCGCCATGAATGGGCCCCGGGTGCAGATGCCTCGCACCGACTTCACGCCCGACGGTAAGCCGGTCCTGCCGGTGGCGTCGACACCGGTTGGTGGAGACACATTCACGGCGTACCAGCCTGGGGTCGACGATCCGAAGCCTGTGGTGACCGGCGGGCAGGCCCCGCCGCCGCCCGCGCCGCCGCTGCCGGCTTCGAACATGCCCACGTCGAGTCTGGACCTGCCCACGCCGCGCCTGGACCTGTCGGTGCCGTCGTGGTCGGTGCCGAGCCTGTCGGTGCCGGCCGCGCCTGCGCCGCAGTGGGTCGTGGCAGCCGGTGGGCCGGTGGTCGAGCGGTGGCAACAGTTCCAGCAGGATCTGGTGGACCGCTACGGTGGGTTGCTGGCCGGGGTGGCTCGGGCGGGCAAGAGCATGGCCGCGCTTGCCGTGCCGGTCGAGGGGGTTTTCGCCGGGTGGGTCGACGCCCGGCGGGGTGATCGGGTTGTTGCGGGTTTCCTGTCCGCGGTCGGTCTGCCCGCTGCCGCGCTGACCGAGGGGTATCTGACGGGTGTCCGGCAGCGGGCGGTGGCCCGGATGGCCGAGGCGTTGGCGTCCGCGGGTGAGCAGATCCCGGCCGAGGTGCGGGCGCAGCAGGTTGTCGCCGGGCTGCCGGCGGCGTTCGACCGGCAGGCGTTGCGCGCGATCGCGCACCTGGCCGCCGAACACCACATCGGCCGGTACCTCGCCGCCGGCCTACCGACGGCCGCTGGCACGTCGTGGGCCGTTGGCACGCCGACAGGTGCCGGCGTGCCGGCAGGTGCCGGGGCGGCGGTGCCGTCCGCCGCCGCGATCGAGGCGGTCAAGAGCGCCGTGCGGGACCGGGTGGACCGAAGCCTCAATGCGATCCTCGGTGCCCCCGCCGTCCTGCCGGCCGTGCTGCCCGCTGTGGTGGCCGGTCCCGACGCCGCGCAGGTGAGTGCCGTGGCGAACGTGGTCCGGCAGGCGGTCGTCGACCTGCCCGCCCGTTTCTCGGCCGCGGCCATCCCCGGCGCCCCCGCACCGGCCGCCAACTGGGCTACCGTCGGCGTTGCAGAAAGCGGGCGCGTCGGCGCGCCGACCGTGCCGATAACGCCCGAGCAGCACACCGCAGCAGCGACCAGCCAGGCAGTAGAGCAGTTCACCGGCCTGGCCCACCAGTACGGCGTCAAGCCGGCCCGCCACGACCGCCTCGCCGAATCCTTCCAACGGGACTGGGTCAACGGATACCACCAGGTCCTCGCCCAGGCCGCCGGCAGCGCCACCCCCGGCACCCCCGGCACGCCCGGCACGGCTGGGACGCCGGAGGCGGCCAGCGCCCGTAGCACGGTGCCGGCTGGCGCTGCCTCCCGCGCCGATGACACGCCGATCCACCACAACGCCACCGCCAACGACAGTGACAGCGGCCGTGACAGTGGCATGTCTGTCGCCAGCGATGACGTGTTCAGCAACCTCGACACCAGCGACACAATGTCGATCAGTGACGTGTCCTCGCCGGACGAGTCGCTTGGTGGGGTGCCGGGTAAGCACGGTCTCAGCGACGCGGCTTCGTCGCGGGATGAACCGGTCAGTGGCGGCCCCGGCAGACACGGCGAGCCGGCTGTCGCGGCAACCGGGCAGGCCGTTGCGGCAACCGGGCAGGCCGTTGCGGCAACCGGGCAGGCCGTCGGGATGTTCGAGTCCGGGCAGCGGGTCGCTAACTGGGCCGCTGCGGAGCAGGTGCGTCCCGGCAGCGGTGACCTGTGGTGGTGCGTGGCGGCCACTCTCGATGTGTTCCACACCGTGTACAAGCGGTTGGGCAACCGGGCGGTGTTCGACGACCGGATCATCGGACCGGACGGCCGGCTCGCGCCCACCATGGGCTGGCCGCAACTGTTGGAGGTCCTCGACGCGGTGCCCGAGCGTGTCGCCCCCCACCCGGACGGGGTCGCGGGAGGGGACGTGCTGGCCGCGTTGCGGGCGGTGCCGGGGTCGATGGTGGTGGTCAGGGCCGCGCCACCGAACGAACCGCAGCACGTGTTCGCCCTCCACAGCCAGCCACAAAGATCCGGGCCGCCGAGGATCCGGGTGCGGGACCCTCTGCTGCCCGGCGCCGTCGACCGGCCCGAGCCGGACGATCCGATACGTGATCCGTGGCTGCGGCACCTGTTCGCATCCAGCACCCGGGTGGCCGCGTTCGACGGGAACGGTCGGCCCGCCACCATCACCGACCTGCTCGGCCAGACCACCGGCCATCCGCAACCGACAACCACGACCGACACCGGCACCGACACCAGCGCGTTCCTGCTCGCCTCCACCAGCCCGCCACGCGGCCCGTCCCACGCGATGTTCACCACCTCCACCGGCCCGGCCGACTCTCCAGGCGGACTGCCATCCGGTCCAGCGGGCAACGGCGATCCGCCTGGTCCTGGCCTGGCGTCTGGTGATCAGGAATTCCTGAACGTATGGGACCCGGATCTGGATGGGATGGATCTGGACACACCAGAGCTCGTTGAGTGGGGGCCGCTGCAGGACATCGAACAGGTCCAGTCCCCGCTGTCCGGAATGCCAGGGGTGGATGTCGCGTGGGTGCCGTTGGGTGTGGGGGACAACGCGACCGTGGCGGTCCCGCAACAGCGGGATGCGGGAGACCACGACCCGTTTCATCTTGACCCGAGACTTCTTGACCCGGCATTCGTGGAGGATCTGTGGATGCCGTACCTGGACCTGGACCTGGACCCGGACCTGGGTGTGGGTCTAGGTCCGGGAGGGGTGGAACTGTCGGCGCTGCCGCCCGGCTGGGGGTGGACGCCACCGGACGGCACCGAACAGGTCGATTCTTTGTACCCGCCGTCTGGGGTGCCGGAGGTGGATGTCGCGTGGGCGCCGTCGGTGGTGGGGGACGACGTGACCGCGCCGGACGATCGGGATACGGAAGATCACAACCTGTCTTCTCTTGACCCGGCGCTTCTTAACCCGGCATTCACCCAGGATCTATCGATGCCGGACCCGGCCCCGGGCCCGGACCCGGATGCGGATCTGGACCCGGATCTTGTTCTGGACCCGGACCTGGACCTGGTTCTGGACCCGGATCTGGTTCTGGATCTGGATGGTGTGGATGGGGTTGGCCGGCCGGTGTTGGAGTTCCCGGTGCCGGCTGATGGGTATTGCGTGTTGTCGGCGGTCGTTGTCGCTGATCCGGTGTGGGTGCGGGACGTATTGGCGCAGGCAGGGGTGCTGCCGGCGGATCTGTATGAGTGGCTCTCCTCTGCTGACGGGGTGCGCGTCAGTGTGGGGCGGATGGCTGGTGCGGTGCCGGCCGGGTCTGAGTTGGCGCGGGTGAACGAGTTGTTGCAGGCCCATGTCCTGTCGTACCTGGACACCCGTTTCGGGGGGTTGCCGGCCGATGTGGTGATGCAGCGGCGGCATCTGCCGCAGGGGCAGCCGTGGCGGCAGGTGCGGGAGCTCAGCGATGGGCAGGTGTTGGCGCGGCTGATGGAACGTGTCGGCGACCAGGGCGTCTCGGCGGGCGGTGTTGTCACCGAGGCGGCTTTCCTGGATGCGGGGCGGATCGGGCAGCGGTATGACGAGGCGCGTGCGGAGTTGATCGGGTTGTGGCTCGATCCCGGTCCGGTGACGGATGTGCCGCAGGAGCAGTTGGACTTCGTCAACGGGCGTGGCCGGGGTTTTCAGGTGGCGTTGTTGGCGCCGGATCGGGCCCGTGACTATCTGGTCCAGGTGCTGAGCACGTCCGACGGGCCGCTCGAGGCTGACGAGTTTGCCGAGGTCGTCGACACGGTGGCCAACTGGGACCGCCGGTGGGCCGGGCCGGGTGGGGAGTTCCTGCTGCCGTTGCTGGCCCACGCCACCGGTAGCCGGATCACCGTTTGGCAGCGCACGGGGCGGGGGGTGAGCCCGGTGGCGGTGTTCGGGCCGCTGGACGGCCGGCGGGTCGACCTGTACTACGTTGCGGCCGACCCGGCGAACCCCACCCACTACAACCACTACAACGCCGCTGTTCCCGCTGCTGTCCCGTTACCGTCCGCGCCGGCCGAGCTGCCGCGGTCAGACGAGTGGGACGAGTTGTTCACGCGATTCTCCGGCGTGATGGGGCTGCCAGGAGCTGAGGATGTGCGCCGTAGTCTGCAGGCGGAGTTCGGCCTCATCATCGACAGAACCGACTTCGCTGAGGAGAACGGCCTGTCCCCGGCGGACGTGGCGACGCTGCGGCAGGCCCTGGACACGCGCGGGACGTCCGTTCCCCACCTCAAGGGGGCGCTGCTACGCCTGATGTCCGAGGTGTACGAGGTCAACATCACCCTGGCCTCGGCCGCGTCGGGGTTCCACGACAACTATGGTTTCGCACCCGGGTATCCCAGGATGGTCGCACTGGGCCACCCCGACACTCGGATCACGTCCGGCCCGGCATCTCCGCACACGCGATCCATACCGATCCGTACCGGCCAATCGGCAACCTCGCACCCCACACCACAGCCGCCCCCAGCGGCCTCCACCACCAAGGCGCCACTACCAGAACCGCCAGATCACGTGGTCACGTGGCGGCCCGGCGAGGACGGGCCTCAAACCTTCCGCGATTACATGGCGGAGCTGGAAGAAAAGGGTAAACTCCCCGACGGGGTATCCCTGCCCAAAAAGAAAAAGTTGGGGCGGGGGATGGCCGCATGGGTGAAATCCTGGGCACAGGGACTGCAGGGTAAGACCGCCCCCGACGGCCACCCCTACACCCAGGATGCGGTAGCCGAACTATCCGGCAACCTGATCACCCATGAATCGGTCGGGAATTATTGGCGGGAGGCGGCGCCGTCGCTGCCCCCACCACCAGATCACGTGGTCACTTGGCGGCCCGGCAAGGACGGGCCCGCCACCCTCCGCGAATACCTGAAGACGCTGGAAGAAAAGGGTGAACTCCCCGACCGGGTATCCCTGACCCCCGACAAACAGGGGAAGCTGGGGCCCGGGATGGCCGTTTGGGTGAAAGCCTGGGCACAGGGACTGCAGGGTAAGACCGCCCCCGACGGCCACCCCTACACCCAGACGGAGGTAGCCGAACTATCCGACAAACTGATCAACCAGGCATCGGTCGGGAAATATTGGCGGGAGGCGGCGCCGTCGCTGCCCCCACCACCAGATCACGTGGTCACTTGGCGGCCCGGCAAGGATGGGCCCGCCACCCTCCGCGAATACCTGAAGGGGCTGGAAGAAAAGGGTGAACTCCCCGACGGGGTATCCCTGCCCAAGAAGAAGAATGGGAAGTTGGGGCCGGGGATGGCCGCATGGGTGAAAGCCTGGGCACAGGGACTGCAGGGTAAGACCGCCCCCGACGGCCACCCCTACACCCAGAGGGAAGTAGCCGAACTATCCGGCAAACTGATCAACCATGTATCGGTCTGGAATTATTGGCGGGAGGCGGCGGCGCCGTTGCCCCCACCACCAGATCACGTGGTCACTTGGCGGCCCGGCAAGGATGGGCCCGCCACCCTCCGCGAATACCTGAAGGGGCTGGAAGAAAAGGGTGAACTCCCCGACGGGGTATCCCTGCCCAAGAAGAAAAATGGGAAGTCGGGGCCGGGGATGGCCGCATGGGTGAAAGCCTGGGCACAGGGACTGCAGGGTAAGACCGCCCCCGACGGCCACCCCTACACCCAGAGGGAAGTAGCCGAACTATCCGGCAAACTGATCGCCCAAGAATCGGTCGGGAATTATTGGCGGGAGGCGGCGGCGCCGTTGCCCCCACCACCAGATCACGTGGTCACATGGCGGCCCGGCAAGGACGGGCCCGCCACTCTCCACGCATACCTGAAGACGCTGGAAGAAAAGGGTGAACTACCCGACCGGGTATCCCTGACCCCCGACAGAAAGGGGAGGCTGGGGCCGGGGATGGCCGCATGGGTGAAAGCCTGGGCACAGGGACTACAGGGTAAGACCACCCCCAACGGCCACCCCTACACCCATAAGAAGGTAGCCGAACTATCCGGCAACCTGATCGACAAGACATCGGTCGGGAAATATTGGCGGGAGGCGGCGCCGTCGCTGCCCCCACCACCAGATCACGTGGTCACTTGGCGGCCCAGCAAGGGCGGGCCCGCCAATCTCCGCGCATACCTGAAGACGCTGGAAGAAAAGGGTGAACTCCCCGACCGGGTATCCCTGACCCCCGACAGGCAGGGGAGGCTGGGGCCGGGGATGGCCGCATGGGTGAAAGCCTGGGCACAGGGACTGCAGGGTAAGCCCGCCCCCGACGGCCACCCCTACACCCTGGATGAGGTAGCCGAACTATCCGGCAACCTGATCGACAAGACATTGGTCGGGAAATGTTGGCGGGAGGCGGCGCCGTCGCTGCCCCCACCGCCAGATCACGTGGTCACTTGGCGGCCCGGCACGGATGGGCCCGCCACCCTCCGCGCATACCTGAAGACGATGGAAGAAAAGGGTGAACTCCCCGACCGGGTATCCCTGACCCCCGACAGAAATGGGAGGCTGGGGCCGGGGATGGCCGCATGGGTGAAAGCCTGGGCACAGGGACTACAGGGTAAGACCACCCCCGACGGCCACCCCTACACCCAGGATGCGGTAGCCGAACTATCCGGCAAAATGATCGACAAGACATCGGTCGGGAAATATTGGCGGGAGGCGGCGCCGCCGCTGCCCCCACCACCAGATCACGTGGTCACATGGCGGCCCGGCAAGGACGGGCCCGCCACCCTCCGCGCATACCTGAAGACGCTGGAAGAAAAGGGTGAACTCCCCGACCGGGTATCCCTGACCCCCGACAGAAATGGGAGGCTGGGGCCGGGGATGGCCGCATGGGTGAAAGCCTGGGCACAGGGACTGCAGGGTAAGACCGCCCCCGACGGCCACCCCTACACCCAGACGGAGGTAGCCGAACTATCCGGCAACCTGATCGACAAGACATCGGTCGGGAAATATTGGCGGGAGGCGGCGCCGTCGCTCCCTCCACCGCCACCCGGAACGGGTCAAGGTCTCGAGTTGCCATTTGATTTACACCTTCTGCTTTAGTTTTAGTTCTTGAGTTTCACGGGCCTTAGGGGTTTCCTAACGCTCATGCCACCGGAGATCATTTACTGTAGTTGATCTTTAGGGCGGGCGGTTTGAGTGTCTGGCCGAGCACCCAGCATCCGTCCCGGATGTGTCTGTCGGCAGAGGACCATTTGACGACAGGTGCGGAACGGAGTCAATGGATCACTCCCGACCACGGGAATCCGACCCGCCGATCCAATGCGGGCCGATCCGAGTTGACGACAGCGTTTGATGACAGTTGGATCAGCGGTGTCGGCGACGATCGGATGAACAGGACAGGCAACGACGGAGTTGGTCTACACGCGGGTGTCGACCGACGAGCAGAGCACCCAGCGGCAGACCCACCTGCTTGACGAGGCCGGGCTCACCGCCGAGGCCGGGGCGCGGATGTTCAGCGACCCGGCCACCTCGTCCAAGATCCCGGCGCTGGAGCGTGCCGGGTTCCGGGAGCTGGCCCGCTGCCGCGTTGCTCGGCGCGGCTCTGGGACCTCTCGGCTGGTCCGCGGTGCTCCTGGGCGCTCTGCTGCCCTACGCGTTTGCCGTTCCCGAAGCGCTGACCCGCCTGGCGCTGAACCGCCGGCCCGACATCCCATTCGGCCCGTACCTGCTGGCCGGTGCCCTGCTGTCGGTAATGGTTGTTGGCCAGTGACCCAAGGCCCCGCGGCGGCTTGGCGTCGGCGGCCCACTCCGGCTACCGACGCCAGACCGCCGGCCAGTACCGGCTCTTCGAAGTTGAGCGGGGTTCGCGGATGAGCCGACCTGAGCGTGAGGGGCTCGCAGCCCGTCGGTGATCATCTGAGTGTCTGGTTCGGATGGTCACATGTGAAGAGCTGCGAGCATGGTCAACGATACGACCCGGCTGCTGGGCCTGGACGGGCTGGCTGCCGATCGGGTCGAGCTGGATTCTGACGGCGTCCCGGTGGTCGGCTTGTCTACCGCCGATGAGCAGGCGCGATGCTGCCCGGACTGCGGTGTGCGAGCACAACGGGTCAAGGGATGGGTGACGACCCGGCCACGGGACCTGCCCGTGGCCGGCCGAGCGACGCGGTTGCGGTGGCGTAAACGCCGCTGGCACTGTGACCAGGCCGGCTGCCCGCGCCGGACGTTCACCGAACACGTGGCGCAGGTTCCGGCAAGAGCCCGGCTGACCGCACGGTTACGGCAGGCCGCCGGGGCAGCCGTCGCCGACGCCGGCCGCACGATCGTGCAGGCCGCCCGCGATCACGGCCTGTCCTGGCCGGTGGTCGCGGCAGCGTTCACCGCCCACGCCGAGCAGGTGCTACCGGACGAGCCCGATCCCGTCACCGTGCTGGGCATCGATGAGGTCCGCCGCGGCAAGCCCCGGTGGACGTTCGACGAGGCCACGCAGTCGTGGACCACGACCGCCGACCGGTGGCACGTCGGGTTCTGTGATCTGACCGACGGGCAAGGGCTTCTCGCCCAGATCGAGGGTCGTACCAGCAGTGCGGTGACCGACTGGCTGCGGCAACGTCCCGCCGCCTGGCGCAAACAGATCGAGGCGGTCGCGATCGACATGTGCACCGTGTTCAAGGCCGCCGTCCGCGAGGCCCTGCCCCACGCGATCCTGGTGGTGGACCACTTCCACGTCGTGCAACTGGCCAACCGGGCCGTCACCGAGGTCCGCCGCCGGATGACCGCTACCCATCGGGGCCGCCGTGGCCGGGCCAGCGACCCCGAATGGCAGCTGCGCAACCGCCTGACCCGCTCAGCGGCCCGGATGCATGCCCGGCACGTCGACCGTCTGGTCGACACCCTCACCGCCCTACCCACCCGCATCGGCGCACCGATCCTGGCCGCATGGAACGCCAAAGAAGACCTGCTCGACCTGCTCGCGACCGCCCGCACCCACCCCGACCGGGAAGCCATCAGCCGACTGCTGCACCGCTTTTACACCCGCTGCGCCACCACGGACCTGCCCGAACTGCAGCGCCTCGCCACCACCATCGAGACCTGGTGGCCGCAAATCCTCGCCTTCCTGCATACCGGAATCACCAACGCTGGCAGCGAGGGCACCAACCGCGTCATCAAGACGATCGCCCGCGACGCCTACGGCTTCCGCAACCCCGAAAACCAGCGCCTACGCACCCGTGCCGCCACCACCCGCCGCCACCGCGGACACCTCAACCCCGTCTAACTTCGAAGAGCCATGATGCCTTGCTCCCGGGGTCTGGAGCGTCACGCAGCCTCCACCGGCGGCCCGTCACTCAAGCAGGCTCGCCCGCTATTGTCGGGGTACTCGTTGGAGTGCAGAGGTGAGTACGGCTGATCTTGCAGAGGTCAGGTGTCGCGGTGGGCGCCTTGTTCGTCACGGTGGGTTGCGTCTTGCAGGCGCAGGCGGGTGAGGCCGAGCATGTCGATCAGCCATCCGGGTCCGCCGGTGATGCCGCGGGCGCGTAGGAGGGTGTCGACCTCGTGGTGGGTCGCCGGAGTGGTGCGGGCGAGGAAGTCCTCGCAGATCTGGAGCAGGAGTTGCAGCAGGTCGCCGCGGTT
The DNA here is from genome assembly GCF_007830265.1 of Micromonospora olivasterospora. NCBI lineage: Bacteria > Bacillati > Actinomycetota > Actinomycetes > Micromonosporales > Micromonosporaceae > Micromonospora > Micromonospora olivasterospora. Next base: position 2,409,751 of record NZ_VLKE01000001.1, on the reverse strand, counting down.
GGTGTCGCTGGTGGCTGCGGGGTCGTCCGGGGTGGCCGGGGTGGGCATCAGGCGACGTTCTCGATGGCGGTGAGGCGGTTCTTGAGTCGGTAGCTGGGGCCGTTGATGGGGACGACGTCGCAGTGGTGCAGGAGCCGGTCGAGGATGGCGGTGGCCAGGACCTCGTCGCCGAAGACTTGGCCCCATTCGCCGAAGCCTTTGTTCGAGGTCAGCAGGGTGGAGCCCTTCTCGTAGCGTTTCGAGATCACTTGGAAGACGAGGTTGGCCTCGGGTCGTTCGAGGGGTTGGTAGCCCACTTCGTCGATGACCAGGACGGTGGGGCGTAGGTAGGTTTGCAGCTTGCGGGCCAGGCGGCCGATCGCGTCGGCGGCGGTGAGGTGGCGGACCATGTCGTCGAGGGTGGTGAAGTAGACGGTGAATCCGGCTCGGCAGGCGGCGACCGCGAGGGACACGGCGATGTGGGTCTTGCCGACGCCGGGTGGGCCGAGGAGAGCGACGTTGGCCTTGGCCTGCACGAATGCGAGGGTCGCGAGGTCACGGACCTTGCGGGGGTCCAGGTCGGGTTGGAAGCTGAAGTCGTAGTCGTCGAGGGTCTTGTGGTGCGGCAGCTTCGACAGGCGTAGCCCGGCGCGGAAGCGGCGTTCGTCGCGGACGGCGAGTTCCTCTTCCAGGACGAGGTCGAGGAACTCCAGGTAGCCCATGGCTTCGGTGTCGGCCCGGCCGGTGAGTTCCCGCAGCGTCTTGGCCAGGTGAGGCAGGCCGAGTTTGGTGGCGCTGGCGTGGATGCGGTTGGTGACCAGCTCACTCACTTCGAGACGTCCTTCAGGTGTGGGCGGTTGGTGAACGGGCTGGCCGCAGCGATCTGCTCATAGACCGACAGCGGCCGGGCCTCGACGGCGATCTGGGCGGCGGCGGCCCGGTTGAGCAGGGCTTGCAGCGGCCCCTGGCCGCCGTCGTGACGGGCCGGTCGGCGTGCGGTCGACTGCCCGCTGTCGGGGTCGCCGATGGTGACGGCCCGGGTGTGTCCGTCGGGCAGACCGTCCCAGTGGCTCTCGTCGACCACGCGGGCGCCGCGGCCCACGGCCCGCTGGTGCGTGGCCAGCAGCGTGGTGCCGTCCAGACCGGGCACGATGGCGTGAATAGTGATCGTGGCGGCGGTCGCCCGAATCTCCACGAGTTGGCGGTGGCGGACCCGTCGGGCCGGCACGGAGTAGAGGTTGCCGGCGTAGGCGACCAGGCAGTCCTTGCCGACGTGCCGCAGATGCCGGTCGGCGACCACATACGGCCGGGCGGGGATCGGTCGCAGCGCGGCGTGGTCGCGGACCGCCCGCACGCCGATGATCTCGCCGTGGGTGCGATGCCTTACGGCCCGCCGCTGTGGCACCCAGGCCATGAACGTGGCGTCGAGTTCGGCCAGCGACGAGAACGCCCGCCCGGCCAGGACATGATCGCGGATGATGGTGACCTGCAACGCCGTTGCGTTTGGCGATCGGCGGATGAGTCAAGGGGGACTTTGAAGACGCGAACGGGACTTCTGATAGATCAACTTGTGTCGAGCAAGAAGATCATGCCTCAGGAGTCCCGTTGCAGGAGAAGTCTGTCATCACCCGGTCGATCGAGGTAGCCGGGGGTGTGCACGCGCCCGGACATCTGGGCGAGTTGACCCAGATCATCGACTTCGACCTGGTCGACGCGGTGCTGGAAGAAACCGGGACACGCGAGAAGCGGCTGCGGCTGCTGCCGTCTCGGGTCGTGGTGTACTTCGTCCTCGCACTCGCCCTGCTCGACCGCTGTTCCTACCGAGCGACGTGGGGGAAGCTGACCGCGGCCCTGGCCGGCTTGTGCCTGACGCGGCCGAGTATCTCCTCACTGTCACGCGCTCGCCGCCGGGTCGGAGTAGCGCCGCTACGGCGCCTGTTCGAGACCCTGGCCGGTGCCGTCGGTCTGCTCGGCCAGCCCGGCGTGTTCTACCGGGGCCTGCGTACCGTGGCCATCGACGGCACCCACCTGCACGTGCCCGACGAGGAACGGGTCACCTGGCGCTACCCCAAACGCGTAGGAGACAAGCTGGAGTTCGGCTACCCGCTGCTACGGCTGCTCGTGGTGATCGAGTGTGGGACCCGCGCCCTGCTCGCCGCGGCCTTCGGCCCCGAAACAGAAGGCGAACTGGCTTACGCGCGGCGGCTTCTGGGCGTCCTGGACCGCACGATGCTGCTGCTGGCCGACGCCGGCTTCGACGCCGCGGAATTCCTGCGCGACGTCGGCGCCACCGGCGCGCAGTTCCTGGTCCGCTCATCCGCCCGCCGCTGCCCGACCATCCAGCGTCGCCTACCCGACGGCTCCTACCTGGCCCGCATCGGCTACGGCAGCCTACCCGCTCTCATCCTGGTGCGGGTCATCGAAGCGCAGGTCACCGTCACACTGGCCGACGGCAGCCTGCGGCGCGAGCAGTGGCGGCTGATCACCAGCCTGACAGACCACACCCGCTACCCCGCCCACGAACTCGTGGACCTCTACCACGAACGCTGGCAGGCCGAAACCACGTATTTCTCGATCAAAGCGACCATGCTCGACGGCCGCGTCCTGCGCTCCCGCAGCATCCCCGGGATCGAGCAGGAGGTGTACGCCCTGCTCACCGCCTACCAGGCCCTCATCCGCGCGGCAGCAGACGCCACCTGCACCCAGCCCGGCCTGGACATGGACCGGATCAGCTTCACCGTCCTCATCGACGCCGCCGCCGACACGATCACCACCGCCAGCGGAATCCTTCCCGGCAGCTCAACCGACCTCCTCGGCACGATAGGCCACGCCGCGCTGGCCGACCTCCTACCCGCCTGGCGCCGCCCTCGAATCAAGGCCCGCTCCCGCAAGAACCCGACCAGCAAGTACAGCCCGAACGCCGGACAGCACCCCGCAACCACGCAGACCTACACCTTCCACGCCGACATCACAATCTTCGAAAAGGGGCTTGCCTCCCGCTCACGGCGCTAAACGCAACGGTGTTGTGGTGACCTGCCGTTCGACCCGCCCTTTGCCGGTCGGCCGATAGGCGGCCAGCACATCGATGTCGAAGTCGTAGTGCCCGGCGAACGCGACCGCTTCCGGGTGCAGCGGCACCGCCTGGCCCGGGGCGACATGCCGGCGGACCACGGTCTTGGTCCGGTCGTAGACGATCGCCCCGGGAACCCCGCCGAAGTGCGCGAACGCCCGCCGGTGACACTCCCAGAACGCGGCCAGGTCCCGGCTGGTGGTGAAACAGCAGAACGGGTCCCGCGAGTACGACAGCACCATGTGAAACGAGTACACCTTCGGGATCCCGACATGGGCCAGGATGCCGCCTTCGTCGCCCCAGTCCACCTGCGCCTGGGCGCCCGGAACGACCTCGAACCGGCGGTGCAGCCCGGCCAGCTGATCCGGACTGATCCCCAACTCCGCAGCGATCCGCGGCCGGGCCTGCTGCAGATACAGCTTCACCCGCTGATAGTTGCCGGTGAACCCGTACTGCTCGACAAGGCGTTCATGGATCACCGTGCCCTTGAGCAGCAACTCCGCCCGCAGCCACGCATCGACCACGTGCGCGAACACGTCGATCAACTGCCCCCGAGCCGGCCGCGCCCGAACCGGCGGCACCACCTCGCCGCTACCAGCAGCCAGGTACTTCTTCACCGTCCGCCAGTTCAGGCCCGTCTCACGAGCGATCTCCGAGACACTCGCACCAGCCTCGTGCAACGCCCGGAACCGGCGCACATCCAGCCACCGCTGCTCATCCATCGCTCCCATCGCCAGCCGCCCCACGTCTGCCCGATCACGACCCGAGCAGCCTCACCCTCAGTCACCCGCTGACGACGGACAAACAGTGCGCACCTCTGCAAGATCAGCTGTACTTAGCTCTGCACTCCAGGCCGTACCCCGACAGCTATCGGCGACGTGGGTTGGCTGAGTCAAGTTGTGCGTAGCCGCCGACACGCCCACGCCCATCAGCTTCGCGCCGAGGGCGACTTCAAGGCTGGCGAGGATCCGCAGGTCCGCCGTTTGCCGTTGAGGGAGAAGAGGCACTCACAGGCGATGAAGCACGCACACGACCTTGCCGAGGATCGTTGCATCGTTGCTAGTGATCACCGGATAGGCCGGGTTGCGAGGGACGAGCTCGACAAGGCCGTCGTGCATTCGGTACTCCTTCACGGTGGCCTCCCCATCGATCATGGCGGCCACGATGTTGCCGTTGTCGGCCACCGACTGTTGGCGCACGACGATGACATCCCCGTGCGCGATGCCTGCCTCGATCATCGAGTCCCCGCGCACACGCAGCGCGAACAGGGTGCCCCGGCCGACCAACTCGACGGGCAGGGAAAGGACCTCCTCGACGTGCTCCTCGGCGAGGATCGGTGTGCCGGCGGCGATGGCTCCCAGCAGGGGGACCGGTGTCCCGCGGTGGGCGTCGGAGCTGGGTGGTGTGTCGCCAGTGGCCAGCGGGCGGGCGTCGACGGCACGTGGGCCGCCCGGTATCCGATGGAGTACACCGTGTCGTTCCAGGGCCTTCAGCTGATGTGCGACCGACGAGGGAGAACCGAGACCAACCGCCTTGCCGATCTCCCGCACCGTCGGCGGGTAGCCATGCTGCTCGACCCATTCTCGGATCATCGCGAGGATCTGCTGCTGCCGATAGGACAACGCAGGCGGATCGGGGAGCGCGTTGGGCACGGTCACTCCATCACAATACCCTGCGATTCGATCATTTGTGCTAATCGGCCGAGTTCCGCGGGCGCCGTGAGCCGCCTGCCGTGTCGCGCCCGACGCGCGGAGGGACAGCACCCGACAACCTGCGCTACGTGATGTCATCGTCGACTCCGTCGGACGCATGGATGACGAGGACCGTGAACCCCTTCGCCTACGTCGGCAGCGACTGGGACACCATGCTCGTCGCCGCATTGGCTGAACTTGGCCCTCCAAGCACGACTGTGCCCAATGGATGGTGTTCCGTGCGGGATCGATTGAGTGAACGGGCGAAGCGTCCGAGCAGAGGCGTCTTCGGAGAAGAACCGCCTGGTCTGGTTCCACGCGGACCAATCCTGAGCTACGCGGCCAGGTGCTGCTGCGCTTTTGCCCGGTGCCCGACCAGGCCGGTCAGAGCGACCACGGGGGGAGCCGCTCTGGCCGGTGATCCGTAACTGTATGGGTGCGTCGGTTCGCCGGCAACAGGTCGAGTGGGCGGCCTGGACGTGCCCGATTGGGTGAGCTGGGCTGCTTTCTTGGCTTGAAGCGGATGCTGGCCGGCGGTGGCCGAGACCCGTTGGTTGGCCGGGCTCCGACAGGTGCTGTTGGTGTGTCGGCTCCGGCACCACGGGGACGTCGGCTCGGCGCAGACAGCGTCGTCCAGGAGCGGCTCGTTCCTGCGGGCCTCGGCCGGTTGTGCCGGATCGAGCGCGATCTTTAGGCTGTCACCGTTCGTGAGGTGTAAGAGCCGCCAGAGTGAGGGATGGGTCCGTGCTGCTGACCGACAGCATCCGTGGTGATCTGCAGGCGATGGCCGCGGGTGTGGGCGCGGCGCAGCAGGAAGCTGCCAGGGTCGACGACGCCGTCGAGCAGATCGCCGGCCGGGCTGTCGCGGCGGGCTTCGCGGGCATCGTGGTGGGGCTGGCTGGGGTACGCGAGCTGGTCGGGCAGGTCCGCACCCGGCTGACGACGGCCGGCGGAGTCCTGGGCGAGGCGTCACGCTCGGTCGCCGCGGTGCCGCAGCAGCCGTCACCCCAGGAAATCATCAGCGCGCTCACGCCACTGCTGGCCGCCCTCTCCTCCGCCGATGGCGGACTTTCGGCGGCGGCAGGCGGGATCGAGGAAGCCCGGCGGCTCGTCGCAGCGACGCTGCAGGGAGGCCAGCCGGGCCCAACACTGGCCCGCCTGCAGCAACTCGGCCAGAGCCTCGCGACCATCAGGACACGGGGAGGCGAGGCACGGCAGCATGTAGAGGCGGCGCTGGCGCAGGCCCGGCAGGTCGGTGAGCTGGGAAATTGACCACGGGCGGCGGCGTCAGCCGACCGCCCACCACGCGCGACACCACCGCGAGCCCAAACCAAGAACCGGCCGCATCGGAGCAGCTCCCCAGTTGGCTGGCGGACGCCGCCCGCGACCTGCCTCGACGACGAGCGAAGGACCCCACGTCCGGCGTGGCGTTGATCAACGGCGAGCGGATACCAATGAGATCTGGCCGCGACCCGGACGCCGCCGCTGACCTCAAGCCGGCCTACAAGCTCATCGCCACCACGACCGACCACCTCGAGGCCAAGCTCGCCGCCCGGATGCGCCGCGACCAGGTCATGCACGCGGTCGTGCTGACCAACAACCCGCCGTGCGACTACGAGCCCTACGGCTGCGAGAAGATCCTCTCCCGGCTGCTACCGGCCGGCGCGCAGCTGACCGTGTACGTACGCGACGATGACGGGCAGGTACGTCTCTGGCGTACCTACACAGGCAACGGAAAGGCAATCGCATGAAGGTGACGTGGGCATACGACCGAGGCGACCACCGCGACAACCACGAGGCCGACCTGACCGACCCCGCCGCCCTAGAGGCACTCCTCCACGAGATCCACGAGGCTGCCGAGCCCGTCGCAATCACCATCTTCAGCGACACGACCGACGACCCTGATGAGCTGCCACCAGGCCTGCAGATCGGGCTCGGCCACCCCACTCACGCCTTCGCGGTACACATCGCCGACGACGGCGGCTACCTCACCGATCCAACAGTCCAGTCCCCGAGCGGGGGCCTCAGCTTCGACCTCGGCGGCGTACCCACCGAGTACCCCGCCGAGCACCTGCGGATCCGGCCCGAAACGGCCATACAGATCGCAGCCACCTATCTCAAGACAGGAGGCGAGGCGCCTCATGTGCCCACTGTTGCGGAGTAACAGCACCCGCCCGACGTTGGCCTGCTCAACGGCGAGGCCTTCACATCCGGCAGGGAAACGTCCCCTGGCCGCCACATCGACCACGACCCGTTGAATACATATGTGCCGCACCGGTCGCTACCAAGTCCGACCTTGCTTTGTCGGGCGTTACGCGACGGCCCGCATCCGCTCACCTTCGAAAGGCGCGGCGGCCGTCCCGCGGCGTCACGTTCAAGAAGGGGCGGAACCACGCATCAGGCCGGTAGTCACCGATTCCCATATACCGGTTTTGCTCCGTTTCCGGATCCTCGATGCCATCCAGGTGCACGTCGAACAGGTGCAGAATGTCGTCGTCCTGCAGAAGCACCTCGGAGACCATGTCCCAGTCGTAGTCGTCCGCGTGCTCCGGCAGCCGCGCCAGCAGATCGCCCGACGGCCCCCACCCGTCGGCAAGTGCCGCCTGCGCGGCCTGAAGCATCAGGTGGAAGGCCATCTCCTCGCCCGGACACGTGGGCTGAGGCTCTCTGCCAGCTTCGAGATCCTCGGCCAGGTCGTCGAACGCCCGAGCGGCCTGCCTGCGCCACACCGCATCCTGCCGCCACGTGATCCGCGGGTAATCCCCGAAGACCCTCCACTCGCCTCCGTCGGTAATCGGCTCATCACCGTGCAGTTGCACATCGTCGTAGCCGTGGTCGGCGAGGATCTGCGCGACTGTCCAAAGCACCGCTGCGGTCCGCGGTGTCAGCTGGAACCCAGAGCAGGCGTCACAACTATCCCGCCCGCAGTGGCACAGCGGGAAGAGCTTGGCGAAGTCCGGCTTCGTGTCGAGTTCGAAGCCGGACTTGTCAACCTCGACGGCGGTCTGGGTCGAAACGGCGACCTGCACGCCGGGCCTGTCGAGAATGATGCCGGCGGGGTCGGCGATCCACTCGACGGCAGCGGCCAGATCACCCTGAATGTCGCGCCGGACCTCGGCGCGAACGTCCGCGAGGCTCTGTCCCGGCTCAACGGAGAATTCGCTGGCATCTACGTCGTCCAGGACCGCCCTTTCGAGGGCTGCCTCGTCTGTGACCTCGACGATCACATCGGCGCTTACCTTGACTCGGCGGGGTTGCTGGGCCATGCGACGGAGGATAGTACGCCCCGGATCCAACCGCCTCTATCGGACACGAGCCATCGCGGTTCCCGGTGCCGCTCCCGGTGCCTTGAGCGAGATCTTGGCAGCGGGGTAGTGGTCGCCTGCTGCGATGGCGGATGCTCGGTGCCTCGTTGGTGAGTCGTCCGCACGGGGATAAAATGCGCCGCGTGTGTTCACCCGGCAGGACACGCCCGGCGTGTACATGTCGGGCACGCCCGAAATAGGCTGGCCAGCAGGAACACTTCGGCCTTCGGGTCGCCACCCTTTGACGAGCAAGGACACCACGACTGATGGCAGTGACCCAGCAGGAGATCGAGAACCGGTTGTGGGACGCCGCCGACGAGCTGCGCGTGGCGATGCCTGAAGCGCAATACTCCTCGGTCGTCTTCCCGCTGATGTTCTGGAAGTACCTGTCGGATACCTGGGAGCACCGCCACCAGGAGTTCCTGGCCGACAACGAGGGCCTGGGCGGCCTCTCCGCCGAGGAAGCCCACGAGATCGAGTACCGCGACTACCAGTCGTTCGAGATCCCGTTCATCCATCCCGGCACCGTCCAGCAGCGTCGTGCCTCCTGGTCGTCCATTCTCGCTACCATCACCCAGCCCGGCCTCGGCCAGCGGGTCCGTGCCTCCCTGCAAGCCATCGAGACAGCCAACCCTGACAAGTTCTCCCGCCTGTTCGGGTCCATGACCTGGACCTCTGAAGAGGTGCTGTCGGGGGAAGTGTTGGCGGCGGTCATGCAGGCGATGGACCGCACCCCAAAGATGCACGAGGGCAACATGTCCCACGACGTGCTCGGTGGGGCGTACGAGTACCTGCTGAAGCGGTTCTCTGACGGGTCCGGCACCCGCGCCGGTCAGTTCTTCACCCCGCGCGAGGTCGTCGAGCTAATCGTCGAAGTTCTAGCCCCCAAGAGCTTCGAGTCGGTGTACGACCCGACCTGCGGGTCGGGCGGCATGCTCATCGCCTCCGCGAACCTCCTGAAGGCCCACGGCGGGCGTGGCTACACGCTCCGCCTGTACGGGCAGGAGGCCGTAGCGGACACCGCGGGTGTGGCACGCATGAACCTCTTCATGCACAACCTCACCCAGTTCCAGGTCGAGGTCGGCGACACCCTGAAGGACCCGCGCTTCAAAAAGCCGGACGGGTCGCTCGCGCAATTCGACGTGATCGTCGCCAACCCGCCCTACAGCCTGAAGTGGAAGCCCTGGACCAAGGACCCTCGCGCCATCGGCGGTGTCGCTCCGCAGTCGTCGGCGGACTGGGCGTTCGTGCAGCACATGATCGCCAGCATGGACCCGAAGAAGGGGCGCGCTGGCGTCGTCCTGCCTAACGGCGTCCTCTGAGATCAACGACGTGTACGCCAACGAGTACCCGTGGTTCTTCACCCCCAACGTCTTCGCGGTCGCCTCCGACGGGCTAAAGCTGCGATTCGGCGCCGTTGGCGCGCCCCTGAACCTGTGGCAGCCGTTCCGGTCCACCGGCGACGACGAGAACCTGTCCGGCCAGGCCGACGTGCAGCGATCCGTGCAGCTGCTGCTCAACCCGGCAACCGTCCTGGACATGCTCGCCAACTTCGCCCTCTTCGACACCTCTGGAGGCGGGGTGGACAAGAAGTACCTGCCCCGCTACCCCCAAAGGGAAGCCGCCCACCTCATTCACGAACGCGTCCTAACCGGCGGCCAGAGGGGCCTGATCTGGCACCACCAAGGCAGCGGGAAGACCCTGCTGATGGTGTTCGCCGCCTCACTGCTGCTGGCCGACACCCGCACCGAGTCACCCACGATCATCCTGCTCTCGGACCGAACCCAGCTCGTCCGCCAGACCTCCGGCGTGTTCACCTCCGCCATGGGAGACGCCTACTTCCATCAACCCGCCACCAGCCAGGAGTTGCGTTCCCTGCTGGCCAACGACGTACGCGGCGTCATCTCCACGACCGTCCACAAGTTCGCCGACGCCGGCAAGAACCTGTCGACCCGGGACAACATCATCGTGCTGGTCGACGAGGCACACCGCACCCAGTCCGACAAGTCAAAGTCCCTGGCCGGGCAAATGCGCACAGCACTGCCGCACGCGAAGTTCTTCGGCATGACCGGCACCCCCATCAGGAACCTCGCCACCGACACCTTTGCCCTCTTCGGCGAGGAGACCGACCCGGGCAGGGTGCTGCACCGATACTCGGTGTCCCGGTCTCTGCGGGACGAGGCAACCGTCCCAGTCATGCTGGACCCGCACCCGGTCTCCTTCGAAATGAACGACCAGGAGTTGCAGGCCGAGTTCGACCAGTTCGCCGACGACTTCGACCTCGACGACCCCGATCGTGAAACCCTGTCCCGCAAGTTCGGACGCCTCACCTCGGTGTTCGCCAACCCCGACCGCATCCACACGGTCTGCCAAGACATCGTGGACCACTACCTGGCCGGCGCCTACCGCAACGGCCTCAAAGCCCAGGTCGTCGCCTACAACCGCGAGCTGGCCGTGGCATACACGGACAAGATTAACGAGCTGCTGGCCGGCTTCGAAGCGTCACAGGTACTCGCCGAGGTCGGGAAGCACGACCGGATCACCGCCGAGGTGAACATCTCCGTCTCGAACTCGAAGGACGAAGACCCCGCCATGCGGCCGTTCCAGCTCTCGGAGAACGAGGAGGAGGAGCAGAAGCGGCGGTTCCTCACCCCGGACGACCCGCTGTGCTTCCTGGTGGTAACCGCGAAACTGATGGTGGGGTTCGACGCCCCCAACGAGGGCGTTCTCTACCTGGACAAGCCACTGAAGGCCCACACCCTGTTCCAGACGATCACCCGCCCGAACCGCACCTGGGTGTCCCCGACCGGATTCGTGAAGACCTCCGGCGTGGTCGTGGACTACATCGGCCTGGCCGAAGAGGTCCAGCGGGCCGTCGTCGACCCCACCTCGGAGGGGGCAGGCAAGAAGGGCGGCGGGTTCGTCACCGACCCGTCCGAGCTGGTCGCCGAGTTCCGCACCACCTTCGCCCGCATCGAAGACCTCCTCGCGGACGTGGACGACCTGGACCTCACGGTCCACGGATACGAGTCCGTGCGGGCCATCAACGTCTTCCTGGACGCCAACCCCGGCGCCGCCGAGGTGTTCGCCAAGGACTACCGGCTCCTGGCCCGCCTGTACCCGCTCATCAACACCGACAAGCGGATCGCCAAGTACCGGGACGGGTTCGGGCTGTTCGGGTCCGTGTACACCACCCTGTTCAAGAAGTCCTCCGACGAGGAGAGGAAGGAACGGCTGGCCGAGCTGGGACCGATGGTCCTTGAGATCATCAACGCCCACGTCCACTCCTTCACCGTCGTCACCTCCCAGGAAGAGCCCCTCGTCCTGGACGCCCAGGGCATCGCAATCCTCAAAGAGCTGATGACCCTCGTCCGCCCCAATCCCGACAAGGACGACGGCGAGGACAAGGCGCCGCCGTCCGCGGCGGAGATCCTGGACCGCATCAAGGCCGCCCTCGAGAAGGGCGTCGACCCAGGGTCCGCGAAGTACACCGCCCTCGCAGAACGGATCAGGCTGCTGCGGGACCGGATCATTCAGAACGCCCAGGACGCCCTGGACTTCCTGTCCGAAGCACTCCGGATCGCCCGCGCCATCGTGAACGCCGAAAAGCACCCCGACGAAGCCATCGTCGTGCTCGACGACGACCACGTGGGCGTCCTGTCGCGGATCATCCACGACCACGCACCGCCCGGCCTCACCGTCACCGAGCGGAACCTGGCCGAGGAGATCGATCAGGTCGTCACCCGAACCCTCGCCCAATCATGGGACAACGCAGAAGCCCGCAACCGAGGTGTCCGCCGCGCCACCGCCGCGGTCTTCCGCCGGTACATGTTGAAGCCGGTGGGAGAGCCGTATGACTCCACCGTCGCCTACATCGAAGCCCACTACCTCGTTGACTGACGAATGCATGGTGTTGCTCGGCCGAGTAGTCGCGGCAGATCACTTCGTGGCGCGGCAGATCGACTTTTAGGCACACTTCCTCGATCGCTGGTAATCGCTGTACCTCCTGGCGGGTTGAGGTGACACTCGGTACATGTTCACTAAGCCTCAGGGGCCGCACCTCACTGTCGAGCAGGCACGCGCCTTGGACGACGACTTCTTCACGTCACGACCGTTCGCATTCTTCGTTTCCCGCATTGCCTCGCTCCTCGAGGTACCCCAGCCAGACACCCTCGATTCCACGTCAGACCTCGAGTCCGGCTTCGCCGCCGCCCTAGGGATCCGCGACATATCGGGCGTTATGCGGGTTGGTCGACGTGACCGGGAACGGCAGCGTGCGCTCGACGCACTTGCTCTCCGGCACCACGTCGCCGAGGCGCTCGTCCGCTTCTTTCACGCGGTATCCGTCGGGTCGGCCACCCGCCGCTCGACCGATGCCACCTGCACGTGGGCTGCAGTCTGCAACGGACCACTCAAGAACGCGGACGTTATCGCCCAGGTACACGACGCGGCCGGGCGTGGCCGTTGCGTACCACCATCCTGCGGCCGTCGGCGTCGAGCTCGTCGGCGTGCGCGGCGATGTACGCGGCGACCTCGGCCTCCAACGCCGCGGCCAGCATCCGTCGCGCACCATCACGCACGATCTCGTCGATCAACGACCCGCCGGGCGCGGCCAGTTGCGGCACCGCCGATGGCGTGGGCTCTTCCGGGTTGACTACGGTAAGCACGGGCGTACCTTCCCGACCCGCGTTAGCGCGCGGGCTCTACTCGATTCCTTGGACGTGGAACTCGCCGGAAGAGTACGCCCCCACGGCGCTCATCCACAGGTTTCGAGCATTGCTCTTCTGCTGCCTCTTGCGGGTCTTCATGTTCCCATACGCGGATGGCGAGCCAACCATCGTTCGTCAGTAGCTCGTCGGTGGAAGCGTCGCGTGCCCGGTTGCGCGCTATCTTGTCGGACCAGTAGGCGGTGTTGGCCTTTGTGTTTCTGCTGCCGTGGTGCGGGCACCCGTGCCAGAAGCACCCGTCGACGAAGACGGCGACACGGGCTGGGCCAAAGACGATGTCAGCTCGGCGACGGAGCGCCGGCACAGGGGCGGCATCGACCCGGTACCGCAGTCCGGTCGCGTGTAGCAGTCGTCGTATTGCGAGTTCGGGTTGAGTGTCGCGGGTCTGCTGCCGTTGCATCCGTCCGCGTACTTCTGGGGTGCTTGCCCAGGAGTACGCGGACGTGTCGCTGCGCGGTGTTCGACGTGCGGTGACAGGACGCCCTTGGCGCGGTTTCATCGCGTGGTTGTGGCGTCCTCGTCGGGGAGTTCAAGATCGCGGCGGTCGCGGTATGCCTGTGCCATGCGCAGCAGGCGCGGCTTGGTTCCGCCGAAGCTGACCAGGGCCTCGCCTTTGCCCAGTGTGCGGATCTGTTCGGCTAGCCGCGTGTCGTTCGGGTTGAGCTTGCGGGCTGCTGAGGCTGCGACGGTGGCGTCTGGCAGGCGGAAGCACACCTTGGTCTGGGCGTTGGTGGCGACCACATCGGGCAGGTCTCCGGGCTGCTGAGTGGCGAGCACGACGCCTAGCCCCTTCGAACGGCCTTCCCGGATCATGGTATCGACGGCCTTGAAGGCGGCGACCCGGTGGGCTTCGTCCACCACCGCGATATAGCGGACGGAGTTTGGCACGGGCGGCAGCGACTGCACTCGCAGGAGCAGGGCCGAGAGGATGAACCCGGCGGCCAGGACAGTCGTCTGACCGTTGCCTGGGATGCGGCTCAGCCCGAAGACGACGTTCTGGTCGATGACCTCGCCGAGCGGGGGGCCCTCGCGGAACAGTTCGTTGCGGGTGAGGTCGCCGATGACCCCCTTCAGGTCGTCGTCGAGCTCGTCGTCTAGCAGCCGGAGTGTCGGCCAGCGGCCCTCCTTTCGGCCGGTCGCATAGGCGCTTCGCAACGCCTTCTCCAGCTTGCCGCGCTGCCTGACGCCGATCCGGGTGAACGATTTGGTGGCGACTTCGACGGTGTCTCGCAGCTCGATGACGGCGGTGTCGACCGAGCGGTCGGTGAAGTCGTCGAGCGCGAGGGGGTTGTACGGGGCGCCGTCGTTCCAGAGGTCGAGGAACGTCGCGCCGGCCAGATGGGGGAAGCCGGTCTCGTCGCTATAGTCGTTCTTGAAGTCGGCGATGCCGAACTTGCTTCCGCTGTGGTGGGCGAGCTGTGCGAGCAGGCTCATCGTGAACTGCGTCTTGCCCATTCCCGAGCTGCCCCAGACTTCCATGTGGCCGTTCTGCAGGACACCCTGCTCCGGGCCGGCCGGATGCCAGCGCACTTCCTCGCCGGTGGTGGCGTCCCAGCCCAGGATCGGGGCACGGAACGCAGCTGGTTCTGCGGCAGCTGCTGCAGGCTGCGACTGCTTGTGGGGTTCCTCGGCTAGGGCCGGCTCGGCAGTGCTGGTTTGCTCTGGGCCAGTAGGTTGGCCGCTCGCGACGGCAGCCGCTGTCTCGCCTGGCGCAGATCGGGCAGGCTGGGGCGGTTCGTCGTCCGGGCTAGCGGCGGTTGCTGGCTGCGCCTGCTCTGCGGGCTTGGCCTCGGGCCTGCGTCGCGTGCGTCCGCCTTTGAGAGGCGGGCGCTCGGCCTCGACGGTCCTCAAGTCCGTGATACGCACCCGGGCGGCTTCGAGCAGCAGTTCCTCGGTGAGTTTGATGTTGTGCAGCACTACTGGGACGATGTCGCTGGCCACCTCCCTCGGGTAGTACTTGTCGGACACTTCCACGTTTGGACCGAATACCAGGCCCACGCCCGCCCATTCGAGAGTGCCGGTGCCGGTGCGGAACGCTTCGAGCGCCGCCAGTTCACCCGCGTCGAGCTTGAAGCGCGACTCGCGGGCGACCGAGTAGGCGGCCTCCGCAATGCGGTTGAGCCACAGGCGGCTGTGGATCGAGCCGGGCTCCGGGTAGGCGGCCCACCTCGTGGCGGCGAGCGTCTGGTTGAGCTGGTCGAGCGCGCCGGCAGCGGCGTCGGCTTCGTCGCTGCGCCTCGCCTTCACCTCGATGGCCGCGACGTGGACCCCTTCCTCGCAGGGGTCGAGTGCGATCGCGAGCAGGTCCGCGCGGCGGCCGGGGAACCAGTGCCGGTACTCGTCGAGGCTGACGAGCAGGACGCGGCACCCGGGCGGCAGGGGCCAGGGCGTGGTGGTGCGGGCGAGCAGCGAGAAGGCCACGACGTGGCCGACGAGTTCGTTGATGCCTGTGCCGCTGGTGGCGGCCTCGAGAGCCAGGATTCCGTAGCCTTGGCTGGCGACCTTGCGGAGGTCTGTTCCGACGCTGAAGGCAACGTCTCGGTCGGCGACGATGTTGGCCGCCCGGAGGCTGCGGCCGATGGCGCGGTCGGCGGGGCCGCCCGACTTCTGGCTCAGCACCAGGGACAGCGGGCTGTCGCCACCGAGGCGGCGCTCCTGGTGCAGGATGGCGATGCGGTCGGCACCGAGGGCCTGCTCGAGACTGTCGCGGGTGGCATAGCGGTCGAGGGTGGCCACCCAGAGCGCGAGGTCGTGAACCTTCCGCAGCTGCTCGGCGATGTCCATGGCTCCGGTGCGGACCTCCGGGACCGGGATCTTCTCGCCTTCTTCCGGCCAGGATTCGTCCACGGCTGCCTGCAGCTTCAGCCAGGTTATGCCGGCCTGCGTCGTCGCGGGCGGCATCAGGAGCATGCGCCGTTCCTTGCCTGGCCGCTGGGAGGTTCTGGGAGCAAAGAGGACCTCAGAGTCCTCTCGCGGAGCTGGTACCTCGGGAAACTCGATCTGGAGCCGGTTGCCGCCGTCGCTGATGCCGGTTACCAGCGCGAGGTGCACCGCCGGGTTCGGGGACCCGGGCTGCTGCAGGACATCCCGGGCACGGGCGAGGCTGTCGAGGTAGCGCAGCTCCAGCACGTCGCGGCTGTCGCGCAGTTCCTCGTCAGCGCGCGCGAGCGTCCGCCAGTGTGGCCGGTCGCTGGGCTCTTCTCCGATGCAGAACACCTCGATCTTTGCGACCGTGCCGCGGCCGGTCCTGCGGCCGATGAGCTTGACCGCCTGCGAGACGAGGAGGTCCGCTGCACCTGGGCCGTAGGCGAGGCAGCGCAGATGACCGGCGGCCTCGGGCTGCAGCGTGAGCAGCCGGACGACGACCGAGGTGAGCGCTGCGCCGGCGTAACCGCTTTCGTCGCGGGTGTTGGTTCCGCCGTAGAGGCTCCACAGCCGGCCCTCGCTGGTGGGCAGCATGGCTTTGTCCCGCAGGCAGGCACGGACGTGTGCGGGGTGGTGCGTGGCCGTCGCGCGGGCGATGCCGGCGGCTGTCGCGGCCACAGGCTTGTCCTCAGCCGTTCCAGCGGCGGCGTCAAGCAGAGACCACAGCGCGTCGAGGTACTGGGCGAGCCACTCGGCCTTCAGGGGCGCGAAGCCGGTGAGGGCCACACAGTGGGCCCGGCCTGCGACCGCGCCCGCCAGCGAGAGTGCCTCCGCCGACTCGGCCTCAACGCCGGGCGCCCGTTCGTTGCTGGCGGTGGCCCAGCTGGCAGCCCACCTTCGCAGGGGCTGGGGGTTGAGCCCTTCCTGAAGCGAGAGCCGTGCCAGCTCGCGTAGCTCGTGCGCGAGCGGCTTGAGCTCGCTCGATACCGGTTGCGCGCTCGGTGCCTCGTCGCTGCAGAACGACGAAAGGGTCGGTTCCTCTGAAGTCGCCAAGGTGAGGGCGGTCTCCTCGGCGAACAGCAGCGCGGCCCGCAGCAGCGCGGCGTCGTCGAGGTCGGGCCGCCAGTCGACCTGGACGGTAGTGCCGTCAGAGGCATAGAGCCGCAGCTGCAACAGGGCGAGCTCTCCCGACGCGAGGTCAGCGTCGTGGAACGATGCCTCGATAGTCTTGTCGGTGTCAGCCGGCTGGAGGAGGAGGCCGTCGACCTCTACCCCCCGGCTCTCGAGCCGGCGCATCAATCCGCCCAGCCGAAGCCGTGCACAGCCGAGGGTGATGATCCGCACCGCGCCGCTGCGGTTCGCCTTCGCGTTCTCTGCTGGTGGCTTCGGGCTGAGGAGGCTGATGCGCTTTAACGGCCCACCGAGCTGCTGCAGCGCCCTGATCAGGGCGCTCTCGGGGCAAGACGGGTTGCTGCCGCTGATGGCCCTGTCGCGCAGCAGCTTTTCGAGCTTGATCCTGGTCTGCCTGTCGAAGATGCCGTGTGCCTGGGCTTCGTCGAGGTCGAGCAGGTCCCGCGCGGCGTCTCGTTGCTGGGCTGAGCGGCGCAGTTCCTCAGTGCGCGAGTGGTACCTAGGCCAAGGCAGCAGCGAAATCCGCTCGTCCTCGTGCCGCCGCTGGTAGTCGACCAGCGCCTGCAGTGCGACGTCCGCGAGGTCCTTAGTGCGCTGTTCGAGGATCTCGCGGGCCTCGTCGAACTCCAGTTCCTGCAGCAGTTGCTCGCTCCCAGACTGCAGCATCGTCATCACCGCCGCTGCAGCGGCCGAAGCCTCCGAGGGCTCGTTTCGCAGCCTGGGCCGCCGGCCCAGGACCGTCTCGGCGCGCCGCCGAATCTCGGTGTAGGCAGTCGGCCGCAGGACGTCGTCGCTGGTGCGGCGGGCGGCCAGGGCGAGGTTGTCGCCGATCCGGTCGGCGTCGACCCTGTCGCCAGTGGCGGTGTCAGCGAAGGCACCCAGGTAGGGCAGGCACTTCAGCGGGTCCTCGCCAGCGGCGACCCGGTCGAAGTATGCCGCCACTTGGGCGGCACTCGGCTTGTGGGCGCTGCCCACGCGGGTGATGGCTTCTCGCACCGCTCGCACCGGGCCGTCGAGGCTTGCTGCCGGTTCTTGGCGGGCTATCGTGACCAGACCTTCGGGGGATTCCAGGAGCACGCCGGGCGACACGTTCTCGAAGAGGTTAAGGCCGCTGCGGTCCGGGACCTGCAGCCCTTCGCAAAGGACTAGCACGATTCCCTGCGGGTAACGGTTGCGCAGCCCCGTTCCGGAGCCCGTCAGCGCGTGGATGCCGAAGCGGCGGGGCGAGTCGGAAACCACGGCCAGCGGCGGGAGCTCCTCGGTCCAAGCCGTAGCCATACCTAGAGCGAGGCTGGTCGGGACGCCCTCGACGAGGACGAACTTCGAGGTGCCCCTCATGCCTCTGATGTGGGCGGCCAAGGCGCCGCCGAGCCTCTGACTCACTTGGGCCGCCTCTGCGCGCGTTCGCCCACCACGGTGGTGCGATCGGACAGGCTGAGAGCCAGTCCTGCCTCGGTCATCAGTCTCTCAGCGCGGCGGGCGTTGCGTTCGAGGCCAGCGCCGTCGACCTGGCCGCGCAGGCTCGTCGACGCCGCTGACTCTTGGTTGATCACCAGTCCCCACTCCTGTCGCACTGCTGCGAAGAACTCGTTGCTGGGCATGGGCATCCGGCTCGACAGCGCGCCCACGAGGGCAGCCAGCAGGTCGGGGGTAGCCGTCAGGTAGCGGTAGCGGGTGCCGGCGACTAGCCCTACCGACTCCAGAAGGACCCGGAACCCGTCTTCCGCCCGTCCGTAGTTCGCGCTTTCCACCGACGTGCGCGCCAGCCGCAGGTAGTCGTCGTCGGAGCTGCGGGCAGTCAGCTTGGTGAGCTGGTGCAGCAGCCCGTCCGGGCCCTTCTCCCCGTCAAGCTTGTTGCGCCGATTTTCGAACTCGTCGGCCCACACGACCGTCTTCCTCTCGACCAGCTGGCGCATGATGCGGGCGACTGTGGAGATGGTTGCCTCGTTGAGCCGGATCCGGGCCCGACGGTACGACTCCTCCGACCGCTGCCGGATCCGGTCCTGCGCACGCGGTCCCCCGCCGAAGCTCAGCAGGAGGAAACGGTCTTCCTCGGGTGTCGAGGTGGTGTCCCAGGCCACCCGCAGGGCGTGCACCGCCAGGTCCAGCGCGAGGATCGTGCGCAGCTGCCACAGCTTGGCCGGCCCGCTGGCGCCGCCCTGGCACATCACCCCCTCGGCGTGGCGGCACAGGCTGGACGCGAGGGGCTGCAGCAGCTCGTCCTCGCCCCGCTCCCAGGCGGCTTTCTCGTCGTCTTCGGTGTCCGGCGTCTTGGTGGTGAACGGCACGTCGGTCTGCAGTGCCGACTCCAGACGACGGCTGATGTCTGCCAGCGGGCTCGGCCCCGTCAGAGCCGCTTGTATGGCGGAGACCGCAGACGCGCCCTGCTCGGCCGCCTTCGGGTCCGTCGGGGCGAGGAGCAGCCGAGCGAGAGTGATCCCGCTGCCGCGCATGTATACCTTGCGCACCGTCCAGTCTGGGCGGCTCGGCGCCTTGCGCGCGTCGTACCAGAGCAGCGACTCGTGGAAGGGCCGCAGCAGCCATGCCCCCGGCTGGCCCCGCTGCGTGTCGGGGTCGACGAGACCCTGCAGGGCGCTCTGGGCCAGCGCAAGGTTCGCGCTGTTGCGGACGTCGGAACCCGAGGCGAGGATCTTGCCGTACAGGTGCGGCGTCATGTTGTCCTCGCCCGCGCGGCCCTCCCTGCCCGCCAGGAAGTTGGTGGCGAGCGCCAAGCTGCGGAGCGCGAATCGCTGCCGCTTGGGGCTGCGAAGATCGTCGGTGCGGGCCGGGGCGCGGTATCGGTTCTGGGCGAGGGTGAGCAGGGTCTCCGCACACAGCTGCGGAGCCCGCTCGTCCCGGTCGGGGTCCAAGCCGAACAAGACTTGTGCGACCCGCCCGGGGGTGAGGTTCCGGTTGTCGAGGAGCACTACGCCCTCCGGGAAGTCGCGAAGTACGGCAAGTTGACCTTGACCAGGGCCGGCGGGTCGGAGTCGGGGTCGGCGACTCGAATGGCATCGCCCGCGACCTCCGCCGAGGCGAGGCGGCTGTAGAAGCCGCGCAGGTCGTTCATCTCGGCGACGCCCTGCCCGACGGGTCCCTGAAAGTCGGCAGCCTCGCGGATGGCCTCGTACATTTTTGGCCGAATCCGCAAGGACAGGTCGTCGCGACCGTTCATGGCAAGCTCGACGTCGACGTGGTCGACGTCGAGCAGCCGCTCCACGAGCCCGCGGTCAGGGACTCGCACCGACAGCCGCTCCAGCGGCACGAGCCCGTACACCAGCGACGGTCGCGCCGGCCGGAAGGAGCCGGGGTCGCGGGCAAACAGGCACGCGGGGTCCGGCACGACGAGCCCCTCGTTCGGGCTGGAGAACCCGGTGACGAGGAAGTTGAGGCCACGGACCAGCTCTGAAATTTCGAGGACGACATCCTCGATGCGGGCGGCCTTCTGCGCCAAGCGGACGAGGTCTGCCACGTAGCGATACCCCAGCAGCCGCCTCGACGCGACGTCTGCGCTGCCCAACGCCTGGCTCGCCTCGAAGTACAGGCGCTGGCGCCACAGCACCTGGGCGGGCGCGTTGCTGTCCCTGTCTCCGGACACGAGCGCGTCCAACCCGTCGTCGACCTTCGTCGGGTCTTCGCTGGTACTGACGAGCTCACCGAGGTGGTGGAACGTCATGGTCCCTTGCTTCGTCCGCACCCTGTCCAGCGGCGAGCGGCTCCCAGCCAGGGCGAGGCTGCCGTCGGGCCCGTCATCGAGCAGCGAAGGGTCGCCGGCGAGCAGCCGAACCTCGTCGGGTGACCCGGTGGTGTCCCGCAGCCAGCCGTCGATTTCCAAGTCGCTGACGTGCCCCAGCTGCGCGGTGCGCATCCCCGACATCAGCGGTGAGCGCTCGATCGCTTCGAGAGTGAGCCCTCCGCCCACCACTCGGGTGAAGTAACCGTCGGTGGCGGTGAAGGCGGCCCTTTCCATGTCCCGCGCCGCTGTCTTGACGTGCTTGCAAGTCCGGTCACCGACGACC
This sequence comes from Micromonospora olivasterospora, assembly GCF_007830265.1. NCBI lineage: Bacteria > Bacillati > Actinomycetota > Actinomycetes > Micromonosporales > Micromonosporaceae > Micromonospora > Micromonospora olivasterospora. The sequence goes on along the minus strand of NZ_VLKE01000001.1, from coordinate 2,388,964 downwards.
GCCCAGGCGAGCACCGACAAGACCTCCCGGATCGTCGGCACGGCTTCGCCAGCGCCGAGGCGGACCAGGGTCCGCAGCTGCTCGCGCACGCGCGGATTCCGCAGCGCGTCGGCGTTGCTGCGCATGGGGCAGATGCCGAGGTCGAACGGGCAGCCGTCGCAGCCGGACCACAGCTCTTCGCGCACGAGGAAGTCCAGCAGGGCGTCCCACAGCCCGGGCGCTGTCGGGCGTTGGCGGTTGACGTTGACCACCACTAGCTTGCCGACCTCGGCAGCCCCGCTGCGCAGCGCCTGCTCCAGGGCCGAGGCGAGGCCGTCGTGGTCGAGGATGTCGAGCGCGTCGCGCAGGACGCCCTCGTTTGCGCACACCAGGTACTGGTCCGATCCTGTCTCCAGGCCGTTGAGGACCGCCTGGAGCGTCGAGCGCCGCGCTGCGTCGTCCGGCAGTCCTGAGAGGTCCTTGACCACCCAGCGGCCCTCGGCGACCTGATGCAGGTCGTCACCTGCGGGAAGGTCGCCACCCACAGCGTGGCAGTACGTCTCTGCCACTGCAGTTTTGCCCGTGCCGGCGTTGCCGGTCAACACGACGGCCCCAGCTTGCCCGGATTCGGCCCACGCGGCAACGTGCTGCGCCAGGCGGGTGGGCACGTCAGCACCGAGCGCCTCGGCGAGGCGCTGGAAGTGCTCACGATAGGCACCCGCCTGGTCGGCGCTGAAAACCGACAGCGACCTCAGGGCGGCGACAACGGGCAGTTCGTCCGGCAGGTCTCGGGGGTCTGTCACTGGCCGGCTGCCTTCCTCTCGGCTTGGCGCTCGCGATGGGGGGTGGTACGGCTTGCCAGCCGGCGCGCTGCGGACAGCTCGGCTGCCTTGCGCGTCGGCACGCCTGCCGACAGCAGGACTTGCGTCAGCGCGTCGACGATCTCCCTGGCCGCCGGAGGCGGGACCGCGTTGCCGATCTGCCGGCGGACGCGAGCGTACGCCGACGCCCGGTTGCGCACAGTCCCGTGTTCGAAGACGAAGTCGTCGGGGAAACCCTGCAGCCGCGCTTTCTCGCGGTTGCTCAGCCGCCGCGGCTCGACGTGGTGGTAGCCGTGTGTTCCCCCGCCGCCGCCCGCGATCATGGTGTACGCCGGCTTGTCCGGGTCCAGCCGCCGGTAAACGTGGCTGATCAGCCCCTTGACCGCAGACGGGTGCCCTTCCGGGATGACGCCGTAGTTCGCCCCTGGTGGAATGAGCTCGAGCCTCTTGATTACCTCGGGGCCGTCGAGCCCGCGCTCGTGGTTCGGCGCGTCGTCGGGAAGCGGACTTCTGTCGAGCGCATCGGCGACTGTCACGTGTCGCCCGGCATACGTGTCCGGAATGATCGGCGGGCGGACCTTGAGGTCCCGGCGCACCCCCACGACAATGAGGCGCTCTCGGTGCTGCGGAACGCCCAGGTCCGCCATGTCGATAACCTGCGCAGACAGGTCGTACCGCACCCCTGGCCCGTTCCTTGGGCCACTCACGAAGCTCGACGGCGAACGCAGGGCGTGCCTGACGAGAGTCCACGCCGCCCCGTGGTTGGCGGAGAGCAAGCCAGGCACGTTCTCGAGCACGAACGCCGCAGGACGCAGCCCGTCCAGGAAACGCGCGACGTGGCGGAACAGGTTGCCCCGCGCGGTCTTCAGCCCATCGTGGTTCCACAGCGTGGAGTAGTCCTGGCACGGCGGCCCGGCGAGCAGGATGTCGCAGGGCACCTCCGGCACGTCGAGCTCGGCAATATCCTCGGCAACGATGTGCCGTCCCAGGTTTCGCCTGTACGTCTCCACGGCCCATGGCTCGATGTCATTGGCCCAGACGACGCCTACGCGCTTGGTTTGCTCGGCGCCGAGGTCCATGCCGCCACAGCCGGAGAACATGGAAACCGCAGCGTAGCGACCAGTTGGCCGCGCCATCAGAGCCAGCCGCCCGACCCAACGGAGCGCCCACTGCCTGCAGCAGTCCATCGGTATCTGTCGACGAACATAGAGGTCGCGTATTGCGGGGTCTTCCTGAGCATGGGGTGCACCATATCGGCAGCCTCCGACAGAAGGCGGGCCGGCCCGCACGCAGTCTACGCGCTGCGACCGTCCTCTGTGCAGCGACCAGGAACGGGCCGCAGAGAGCCCCTGACGGACTCGGCTTGGCATGCCGCGGACTTTACTTCCGCAACATCAACTGGAGCACCTGCTATGTTTCCGTCCGTGGACCACCTGAGCGAAGCCGTCGCGACCCTCGGCAAGAACGGTGTCCTCGCTCCCCTGGCAGACCTAATCCGGCAGGTGTACTGGAGGGCAGCGGACCGGCACGAGCCAGACCTGGGCGACGATGCCATGAGCTTCGGGACCACGGTCTGGCGCAACCTGACGAACCTGGGAGCCGCGCAGTTCGCCGGGCTCCCGGGCGTGGACGCCCGGATCGAAGACAACTCGTTGGAGATCCTCTGCGCCGGCTACATCGTGCGGTTGTACTCCCTGCAGGGCGGTGCCGGCGCGAGCGTCGAGTCGATCCGCTGGGAGGGCAGCGAAGCACGGCTAGGCGGGGCCGTGGAGAACAGCCGAGGCGGCCAGCTTGCTCTCGACGACGAGGAGCAGTTCCCCGAGGCTTTCACCGGAGTAGTTCCCCGCAGGCGCCACGTGCGCATCGCGCACGCCGGCGATATCGACACCGGCGAAGCGCTGGCATATCTCGGGCTGCCGCGCGACAACCGCGACGGCGGATCGCCCTGGTTCCAAGTGCAGCTCTGGCTCGGCCAGCCGGCTCACTCGGTGCTTGCACAGGCCGGCGACGGCCCGACCGTCCCAGACCCTGCACTTCCCGGCGAAGTGCCGATCCCGGACCTCGACATACTGGTCCGCCCGAAGCGACGCGGCGACGGCGTCCCGCTGTCAGCGCTCGCGTGACGGCCGCCCGCGAGCGGGCAGAAGCGCCGGCGCTGGCAGCAGCGGCATTTCAGCCGCACGCGCTGACGCTCGCGCGGCAGTGGCGACGGATCCGCAAGAAGGAGTTGGCCCGCCAAGTGGGTGTCACTGCTGCTGCAGTGAGCCAGTACGAGCTGGCGCAGTCCCGCCCGGCACCCGCGACGCTGGCCCGCCTCGCCCTCGCCCTCGCCGTCCCGGTCCGGTTCTTCGCCACCGGCATACCCGCCCCGGCCACAGCAGGACACCCGCACTTCCGCAGCCTGCGCACCACTACGCAGGCTGAGCGGGATCAAGCCCTTGCATTCGGTCAAATCGCGTGGCGCGTCGTTGACGCCATCGAACAGCACCTAGAGCTACCGGTACTTCGTCTGCCATCGATTGATCTCCCGGAGGACGCCTGCAGCCGCGACCTCGAAACGGCAGCAGTGGCCACCCGCCACGCCCTCGGTCTGGGCGACGAACCTGTGCCTCACATGGTCCGCCTGCTTGAGGCGACCGGAGTCGTCGTGCTCACGCTGCCGGACGTCTCGGAACAGGTTGACGCCTTCTCCCACTGGTACGGAACGCGACCGTTCGTATTCCTCAACCCGAGCAAGAACGACAAGGCTCGCTCCCGCATGGACGCGGCCCACGAGCTGGCTCACCTGCTGCTGCACCACGACGCCGAACCCGGCTCCCAGATCCTCGAACGGGAAGCGACAGCCTTCGGCTCCCAGATCCTCGCGCCAGACAGCCAGCTCCGAGACGAGCTTCCCGCCCGACTCGACTTCGAGCAGCTCCGGAAGACCAAACGCCGTTGGGGCCTCTCGCTCAAGGCGCTCGTGTACCGAGGCCACGCCATGGGCGTCTACAGCGACTACACATACCGGCGCGCCATGAACAAGCTCGCCGAGTGGGGCTACCCGGAGCCCGCAGAACTGGGCCCCCGCGAACAGCCCTCACTCTTAGGCAAGGCAGCTGCTGTTCTCGCTGAACAGCAGCACACTCTGACCTCCGTAGCGCGGCAGGCCGGCATGTCAGCCGACCTGCTCCAGGTAGTCCTGTCCGCAGGCTCGGAAGCTGCTCCGCGAGTCATAGTCGAGGCGTAGCTCGAGGTCGCGAAGTGCCTCCCCGCACACGTGGGCTGGCGCTGTTGCGTTGGCGGATCGGTGGGCACGCCGAGCCGCGTCACCGGGCACTGTCAGATGGCTCGGGCCAGTTCTGTGAACGCGGCGGCCACCCGCAGACCGGGCGGGCGGCGAGTTCGTAGGGTACGCGTCGGAGGTTCTGAACGAAGGCGTGGCCGGCGATGATCGTTTCCGCGGTGCGGTCGGTGCGGAGTCCGCGCATCGGTCGGAGCCTGTGCTTGAGCTGGCTGTGGTCGGCCTCGATCGGATTGTCGGCGTGTCGTTCGATGTGGTGCCACGCCGACGGGACCAGGTCGTCGAGCACCCTCGGACAGACCGGGTTCGCGTCGGTGACAACCTCGCCGGGGCGTGACCTTCCGCGTGGTCAGCGCCCGGTGGAAGTACCGCCGGGCCGCTGCGGCGTCCCGACGGGCCGAGACGAGCACGTCGATGACCTGACCATGCTGGTCCACGGTTCGGTACACGTACCGCCACATCCCGTTGACCTTGACGTAGGTTTCGTCCACGAACCAACGGTCGCCAGGTGAGTGACGAGCGAAGCGAGCGGCGTCGGCCCACAGCGGGGTGAACCGCTGCACCCGCCGGTAGACCGTTACGTGATCCACCTCGACCCCCGCTCGACCAGCAACTCCTTTACATCCCGGTACGAGAGGTCGAACCGCAGATACCAACGGACCGCCAGCACGAGCCTGCGACACGCACTCCCTCCACCCCGAGGGGGGGGGGGGGGGGGGTCGTCTGCGGGTGCTCGGTACTGGGCGCGGGGGCCCTCGACCTACTCCTGGGCGGACGGCGCATGGAGCGTTTCAGGAATGTACTCCTGATAACTCTCCCGGAGATAGCGCGTCACACGCTCATCGGTGGCCTCGTATTCAAGCTGTTTGCGGAAGAAGAACAGCTTGCGCTCCGCGGCGTCCAGTAGTTCACCCCAGCTATAGACCCACAGCTCGTACTCCTCCTGGTCGTCAGCTAGTCCCGGAGGTTTGTCGCGCTGGCGGATATCGCGGTTAATCGCTTCGTCGTAGTCATAAGTTGCGAGAATGAACTTCCACTTACACTTTACACCGCGATACTGCGGGTCATCCACAATCGCTCTAGCGTACGACTTCACCTGATCCAGCTCGGTCCGACCCACCTTGACCGTTGGGCGCTTGAGTTCCACAACAAGCCGTTCGTTGTGTCGCTCGTCGCCTATGCCTCGAAATAGCAGAATATCGACCCGACCGCTGCGCCCATCTTCACGCGCCACTCTTTCAAGTTCGTTTTCGAGGGTAACCGCTTCACCTAGGTTGTGGAGATACTCTCGAAGCACCGAGGTCAACCCAACCTCCGTGCGAGCAAGTGTCCACTCTTCGCCGAAGAGCCACAAGTTCTTGGCGATCATCGGATGGAGTTGGTCGACCTCCCTCAACTCACGGCGAAGTTGCGGATCTGCGAGCAGCTTGCGCAACCCTCCGATGAAATTGAGCCGGTCGATGATCGTGTTCGTCGCGCTGATGATGCTCGACAGTTGGGTGTCGTCAATGAGACGGCCTAGATGCGATCGCTCTTCAGGACTTAGGGATAGAACACGATCAAGGATGCCATGAAGATCGCTGGGATCTCGTTCGAGTGCAGCCTGAATCAGGTTAACGGAGAGCTGGCGGGGCGCCCCACGTGGCGGCAGAGCGGTACGTGCCACCGTAACGACGAGGTCGAACGTTTGGCGCTCGACCATCTGAGTAGGACTCGTTTCCGTCAAGTCGTACGGGTACAGACCCTCGGTCTTCAACTGCTCGACGACCTGACTAGAAATCTCGCTCCGCCGCCTTGATACATGCTTTCGAACTGCCTGCTCAGCGGCGTACAGCAAAGGTGCGTGGCTCATAGTTAACATATGAATGCCGTCAGCGGTCATGTCGCTGAAGCCGCGCCAACGCAGGTAAGGAGTGAAAGAAACTACAGCGTCATGCCAGTCTTCCCCGTACTCAGCGAGCGCAATCCCCTCCGCATTGCAGATGAGCATCTTCCGATCGGTTATGCGAGTCTTCCACTCTACAAATGTCACGATCGGTGGCGCTTCGGAAACATACTCCGGAGGCAGGTCTAGACGGAGGTCAACGATGTCCTGAATGATGTTTTCCGGATCGAGGATCACTCCGTCGTACACGACCTTGATCCCGGGGTACGCCCTCAGGTAGAACGCAAGCCTTGCAGCCAGATTGTCCGGCGCTTCTGAGCTTTCTAGAGCCCGGTGCCGCTTACCCTGAGGCACGGTAATGGCGACCTTGGTCCCTGTGCTTTCGGTTGTCTCGACCGGATCACCAATGTTCCAGACCGTTGGCCGGTTGCGGCTGACGGTGATACGGGTTTGCACATTGCGGCCATCGACCTTCGCTATCGAAGTCCACGTGAGATGCTCTCCCAGCGAAAAGGCGTACAGACGCCCCTCGCCATTCTGTCCGTGGAGAATGCGTTGATGTCCGCTAGTGTGAGTGCGACTCGACTTCCAGGTGTCGCCGTATTCACGGAAGGATTCCTGAGCCTGCTCAGGGGTGATGCCTTCGCCGTTGTCGCTAACCAAAATTCGATCGACCGCACCAGTCAAGGTGCGTTCGAGTTCAACTTCCACATACGTCGCGTTGGCATCCAGCGCATTCCAAACAAGTTCGGCTATCGCGGCGATCTGCTTCTTGTTTTGGAACTGCCTAATCTTGGGCTCACCGACTGAAAGAAGAATCTCTGCCATCGGTTACCCCCGTCGCTGTCCGAGTGCAGGCGAACGCTCAGAGTAGAGGATCTTACGAACGCCTACTGTCGGGTTCTTGTCAGTCGGAGGTCGACCCACTCCTGCCGACCTCACGATTCGTTCTGCCTGTTCAGCTCTGCCGTGACATAGGCCGCTTGGCCGACGGCCTGCTGGCGCTCCTGCGCACCATGCGCAGCGCGACCAACCACCGCGATCCTGTCCTCAGGCTGACGCCTGCGGGCGTCTAGCGATGGGGGCGAGCTTCGCAGTCCGAGTTGGAGGTCGTCACAAGCGAAGACCACCGGCAGGAAGAGACCGGTGGTCTAGCGCTTCGGTTCGGCGCTCCGCGACGTCTGATCGTGTCAGTGGTCAGGTGCTAGGCCGTGTCTCGTCGATCTTGGGCGAGGTCGCGTAGCCAGATCTTCATCGTGGCGATGTCGACGGTGGCCTGGTACATGTAGTCGCGCTTGTCGTACCTGGTCGCGACCGCCCGGAACTGCTTGAGCTTGTTGAACGCCCGCTCGGCGGTGTTGCGCTGCTTGTAGCGCTCCCGGTCGAAGGTCGGTGGCCGGCCGCCGCGGGATCCCTTCTTGCGGCGGTTGGCCGCCTGATCGGCCTTGATCGGGATCGTGGCCTTGATGCCGCGGCGGCGTAGGTGAGAACGGATGGCCTTCGAGCTGTACGCCTTGTCAGCCAGGACATGCCCGGGACGGGTACGCGGCCGGCCGACCCGGCGGGGAATCCGGATAGCGGCCATGACCTGCGTGAAGCCGGTGCAGTCGGCCCGCTGCCCGCACGTGGTGTGCCGGGCGATCGGACGGCAACGACGGTCAGCGGCCAGGTGCAGCTTGGTGGTCAATCCGCCACGGGACCGGCCGAGGGCTTCCCTTCCGCCCTTTTCGTCCCTTGCGGCTTCCCCCTTTTCGGGTGATCAGCCGCCGGGGCGTGCCGAGCACCCGCCGCGTGCTGGTGCGCCCGGATCGAGGAGGTGTCCACCCCGACCGTCCACTCGTCGCCTTCCTCGGCGTCGCAGTCGATCCGCAACGCCGCGCAGATCCGCGACCAGGTCCCGTCCATCGCCCACCTGCGTTTGCGCTGGTAGACCGTCTTCCACGGACCGAACCGCTCCGGCAGGTCACGCCACGGAATCCCGGTACGTTCCCGATACAAGATCCCCGAGACCGTCGTCCGATGGTCACGCCACCGGCCCCCACGTGGCGGATCCGCTGGCAGCAACGGCGCCAGAAGCGCCCACTCGTCATCGGTCAGCTCATGTCGTCGAGACACGCCAATCTATCTAGCAAAACCCGCCCCGAAGATCCACGAGACACGCCCTAAGCGGGTTGCCGGAAGTTTTGTCCGTAACTCGCCCGAGTTGGCGTGGTACCAACATGAAGACTCGTCGGGGGTTTGATCGAGTTTCCACACAAGATCAGCCCGACGAGGTCTTCGCCAGTATGCGCCCCCCGCACGTGTACGCCAACCTGCCCGACGAGCAGTACCACCAAATCGTGGACGCCCTGCACCGGCAGTGGCGGGTCGCCACCCGCGCGGTGATGATCCTGCTGTCCGCTGGTGGGATGCCCGCCAGCGAGATCGGCGCCCTGCTGCACTACGACCCGGCCACCGTCCGGCGATGGATCATCCGCCACGATCTGGAAGGACTCGATGGGCTGCCGACCGGCCCCGCTCCGGGCGGCCTCGGCTGGGTAGTCCCGGTCTCGGTGCCCGCATCCGTTCCCTGCTTGGCACGCCGAAGGCGTGGACCACCGCCCGGATCTGGCGGGCGTTGGGCCGCCCACCGCTGAGCCTGCGCACCGTCTATCGCCGGCTCCGTGAACAGGCACGCTGGTGCCGACCCCGCCTGATCGCCCGTGGCGATCCCCACCACGACACGATCTGCGCGGACATCCGTGCGCAGATCGAGGCCCTGCCCGCCGGGGCGGTCGTCCTCGCTGAGGACGAGACGCACCTCGACCTGCTCGCCCGGGTGCGTGCCTGTTGGATGCCCCGAGGTATCCGCCACCACGTCCTGACCCCCGGCACCAACCTGCGTCGCACCCTGCACGGCGCGGTCAACCTGGCCACCGGGGCCTGGCACTACCATGTTTCGGTCAAGAACGTGTCGGTGGTGTTCTGCTACTTCCTCGACATGCTGCTGGCGGCCTACCCCGAGGCTCCGATCGTGGCGGTGATCTGCGATAACGGCACCACCCACCACAGTGGCATCACCAAACGGTGGCTGGCTGAGCACCCTCGGCTTCTGTTGATCGAGGGAGCCAGGTACAGCCCTCAGTTGCGAGGCGGGGAAGGCCGGCTGGGCTTGGCCGATGAGGTTAGGATACGAGTCGGGTCGCTACAGTAACCGCTCATCGAATGGCAGCAGCGTGAGTTGATCGTGTTGCCATCTCTGGTAGTGGAAGTCGCCGGGGTATGTCATGATGGTTGCTCCGTGGCTGCTCGGACGCCGGCGAACTGTCGCCGACGTGTAGGGACTGCCCCGTACGAAGCTCTTACTCACAAAGGCTCTTGGAAATCCACCATGAGCGATATAGCGCCCGGACCTGCGCTACGGATCAGAAGGTTAGGGGTTCGAGTCCCTTCGGGCGCACAAGATCAGAAAGCGTCTGGCCTGCGGAAACGCGGTCAGGCGTTTTTTGTTGATCGTCCCATCTGGATGGTGGGTGTCGCGCGGGTGTCATGAATGCACCGTCACTCTCTGTAATCGAACTGGTAGACGTGGCTCGTTGACCTGCCGTTTTGTGGGTGAGCTACCGCTTCTTCGCGGTGCGGCGCTTGTTGTGTGGGCGCCGGGCAGGGCGGTTGCGGCCGGCTGTCTTCCTGATTCTCTCGCGGGTGCGTCGGGCTGCGGCTAGGACGAGTCGGGCGGTGGCTTCGGCGCAGTGGCGCTGGGCAGGCGGCAAGACGGTGGTGTAGGTGTCGGCGGTGGTGAGGATGCTGGCGTGGCCGAGGAGGTCTTGCACGGTTTTGAGGTCGGCGCCGGCTTCGTGGGCGAGGGACGCCGCGCCGTGGCGCAGGTCGTGCAGCCGGATCGGTGGCAGGTCGGCTCGTTTGACGAGTCGGGCGAAGTGTCGGGTGGCGTACTGGGGGTGCAGGGGCCTGCCGTCGGGGCGGATGAACACGTAGCCGCTGTCGTAGCAGGGTTTGCCCGCAACCGTGCGGGCGGCCTGGTTGAGGTGTTGGCGGCGCAGGTGCTCGCGGAGCACGGCCACGGTGTGCTTGTCGAGGGCGACGGCGCGCATGCCGGCGGCGGACTTCGGTTCGCCTTCGATGACGTGGTAGCCGACGGTGGCGCGGTTGCGGACGATGAACAGCACGCCGTGGTCGAGGTCGATGTCGGACCAGCGCAGGCCGCACGCTTCGCCGCGGCGCAGGCCGCGCAGGGCGATGAGCCACCACAGGGCGAACAGCCGGTCGGCGGTGACCGCGTCGAGGAACGCGGCGAGGTACGGCGCTGTCCACACCGCGACCGCCGGGTGCCGGCCGGTTGCCCGCCACTCCGCGACGCGCGCCGGGGTCCAGACCTGGGCGTGGGGCTTGCGGTAGGACGGCAGTTCGAGGTGGCGGATCGGGTTGGCCTCGAGCAGTCCGTCACGGACGGCGAGGTTGAGCGCTGCCCGCAGGGTGGTGCGCAGGTGGTGCAGGCACGAGGGGGTCTGCGGCTGGCCCCGGCCGTTGGTGCTCTGCGCGATCTCGTCGAAGCCCTTGCGGATGCGGCGGATGTTGAGGTCCTCGAGCGTGATCCTGCCCAGGTGGGGGATGAGGAACTGTTCGACGTCGCGGGTGTACGCGGCCTTGGTGGTTGGCCGGATCTTTGTGCGGGTGGACAGCCAGTACCGCAGCCACCGCTCCAGGGTCCATCCCCGCGCGGTGCGCGCTTCGCCGGTGCGGGTCAGCCATTCGTCCCGGGCCCGGCCCGCGGCGGCCTTCGACGGGAAGCCGCCGCGGCGTGCGCGCGCCGGGCCGCCGAACGCGTCGGCGGCGGAGCAGTCGAAGTACCAGCTGCCGTGCCCGCGCTCCGACAGGCGCGGGCAGTGCTGCTCGAGCCGTTTGCTGCTGACGGCGTCGCGGCAGCCGCACCGCTTATAGATCTTGCCCGTACCGGCCATGACATGTCCCCCTCACGGTCTTTGGCCTGAGTGTGCGAGCCGGTGACGCCCGTGCCAAGGACCAGGTGAGGTTGACAGCGCTCAACGGTGGGACGGGCGATCGGCCGGACACGACGCACTCGACCGTCGACGAGCCGAATCAGCGGGCCGTGTTGCCGGCAGTGCCCGTCTCGGACATCCCGGCTCCGTCGCGATCATCGCGCTGTCGCGTCGGATGGCGGGTGCCGGCTGGTCGAACCTGCCGGCCCGGTCGCCGCGAACGCAGAGGCCGCGGTGGACGGATCGCTCGAGGAGCCTTTCAGCGTGGTCTCAGGGCCGGTGGCCGATGCTGCTCGCCGCAGTCCTCGACGAAGGGGAGAGTTGTGTCCATTGCCATCGACCGGTCACGAGCTACGCGCGGGTGGTTGACGAAAGTCCCGGCGATCACTGCGACGTTCTGGGTCATCAAGGTGTTGTCGACGACGATCGGAGAGACGTTCGCGGACTATCTGACCGTGAACGTCGGTCTCGGACCTGCCGTTACCGACGCGGTCATGATCGCGGTGCTCGTCGTCGCGCTTGTCATCCAGTTCCGCACCCGCGCATGCACGCCGTGGATCTATTGGTTGTGTGTGGTGTTGGTGAGCATCGTCGGCACGCAGCTAACGGACTTCTTCACCGATGCGCTGGGCGTGAGCCTGTATCTGAGCACCGCCGTCTTCATGGTGATCCTCGCGGTCGTGTTCGCCGTCTGGTATCGCCAGGAGCGCACTCTCGCCATCACCTCCATCGACACTCCGCGCCGAGAGGCGTTCTATTGGGGCGCGATCCTCACCACGTTCGCGCTCGGTACCGCCGCCGGTGACCTCGCCACCGAGGCACTCAGCCTGGGGTTCCGCAACGGGGTGCTGATCTTCGGGGGCCTGATTCTGGCGACGTGGGTTGCCTACCGGCTGGGCGCCGGACAGGTGCTGACGTTCTGGATCGCCTACGTGCTCACCCGCCCGCTCGGCGCCTCGCTCGGTGACCTGTTGACGCAGGACAAGGAATTCGGCGGTCTGGGGCTGGGTGCGAGCGTGACCAGTGGGCTGTTCTTCGGCACGATCGTGGTCCTCGTCATCCGTGAACAGGTTCTGGTCACGCGTCATGGGGTGGCGGTAAAGGGTGGGGGGCCGCTGGGCGGCTACCGGCAGGACTACCTGTGGGCCGGCGGGGCCGTGGTCGCTGTCGCGCTGCTCGGGTGGGTGCTGCGGCCGGCCGCGGACACGACGCCGACCGCCGAGCCTGCGCCCGTGGCGACCGCACAGGCCGGCGCCCCGGCCAGCGCCCACGCCGCCCTCCCGCGGAAAGCTCATCCGACCACGAAGCTGGGCAACCTGGGCGAGTTCACGGTGATCGTCACCGACATCAAGGAGAAGGTCGCCAAGAACGACCTGGTGGGCGGGAAGGCCCGGGCGAAGGATCTCGAGGTGGCCTGGGACGACGCCGAGGCGGGGCTCAAGCCGCGCGATTCGGCGAGATGGCACCAACTCGACGACCAGATCGATGCGGTCCTGACGGCTCTGCGGGCGTCGCGTCCGGTGCGGGGCGACTGCGCCTCGGCGGTGGACACCCTGATGACGACCCTGAATCAGTTCGACGGCATCAGCTGACTCCCATCCCGGCTCGACTGTTGAGCTGGCGGCCAGGGGCGAGGCGGTGTAGGTGGATCCGAGCGACCTGGTCGGCAGTGACGCGCGGGAGCCGAGCGTCAAGCGGTACCGACCGGGGTGGGAATCAGGACAGGTCGCCGTCACCGTCGCTGCCGCGAATGCGGGTGCGGGGCAGGCGTAAGGCCGAGCGTTTCGCTGGGTTCACGGTGATCGCGGGCGTAGACGTCCCCGGGCCATCACCTCGATGGTGACGACGATGGCGGTGGCTTCGACAGTGAGGAGACCGACGAGAACGAACAGTTGGGTTATCCCCGCCGTAAGGGGACTGGCGCCGCCGAGGAGGACGCCCACGAAGGTGCCGGGGAGGGTGACCAGGCCGACGGTGCGGGTCTGGTCCAGGGCGGGGACGAGTGCCTGGCTCGCGGCGGGGCGGCAGACGAGCAGCGCGGCGTCGCGGGGCAGCAGGCCCAGCGCGAGGGCGGCTTGGACCTCGCCGCGCCGGTCGCGGAGGTCGTCGTTGAAGCGCCGCCCGGCCAGGCTGGTGGCGGTCATGGCGCCGCCGGTCAGGATGCCGGCGATCGGGATGATCGCGATGCCGCGTAGGGGCACCAGACCTGCCAGGAGCAGCGCGGCGACGACGCTCAGGCTGGCGGTGGCGATCGGGACTCCCGCCCACCAGCCGTACGGGCCGCCGGTGATCCGTCGACCGGAGGTGCCGGCGGCGACCGCGCACATGAGCAGGACGAACGCCCCGGTGGCCCACAGCGAGCCGACGATCGCGGTGATCACCAGTGACACGGCGGCCAGTTGCAGCGCGGCGCGGCCGGCGGCGATTGCGATCTGCCGGCCGTGCCCGAGCCGTCCGACGGTGGCGACGGCGGCTGCGGCGGCGGTCAGCAGCACGAGCGCGACGGCGAGTTTCGGCCCGAGCACCAGCATCGTCGAGGTCACCCGGCCAGTGTCGCCTCGGCGCCGACGGGTTGTTCAGTTGGTGCCGGATGCGCTGTTGGACGCCGTCGCGTCGGCGGCGGTGGTTGCCGAACGGCGGCGAGAGCGCAGGAACTGGATGCCGATCGGCACGACGGAGATGAGCACGATGGCGATCAGGATGAGCTCGATGTTCGTTTTGACGAAGCTGATCTGTCCGAGGAAGTAGCCGAGCACGGTGACGCCGGTGCCCCAGAGAACGCCACCGATAATGTTGTAGGTGACGAAGGTGCGATAGTGCATTCGGCTCACCCCGGCGATGACGGGCGTGAAGGTCCGCACGACCGGCACGAAGCGGGCCAGCACGATCGAGCGGGCGCCGTAGCGGGCGAAGAAGGCGTTGGCCCGGTGCACGTTCTCCTGCTTGAACAGCCGAGAGTTGGGGCGACGGAACAGGCTCGGGCCGACCCGTTTGCCGAACAGGTAGCCGACCTGGTCGCCAACCACGGCGGCGACGGCGACGAGGAGGCAGACCAGCCAGAGCGGCTGATGCAGGTAGCGGCCGTCGGCGACGAGCAGGCCGGCGGTGAACAGCAGCGAGTCGCCGGGCAGGAACAACCCGATGAGCACCCCGGACTCGGCGAAGACGATCGCGAGGATCCCGATCAGCCCGAAGGTGGAGATCAGCCATTCCGGGTCGATGAAGCTGGGGCCGGCGGCGAGCAGCGCTTGAGGCGTGGACATGGCGGGAACCTCCGAGGGGGCGGGGTGTGCTCAGGCGGTGGTGTCGAGGCGGCGGCGGGTACGGCGGTCGTAGACGCGGCCGACGATGCCGATGGTGGCGACTGCCGCGGCGGCGATGAGCGCGCCGGCAAGGATGTCGCCGGGATAGTGCACGCCGGTCCAGACGCGGGCGAAGCCGATGATGGTGGCCAGCACGCTCAGCGCTACCCCCCATCGACGGGACAGCAACGCCCCGACGGCGAACGCCACCGCGAACGCCGCGGTGGCATGGTCGCTGGGCAACGACGCTCCGGCGGCATGCGGGATCAACTGATGCACGGCATGGGTCTGGAAGGGCCGCACCTCGGTGCTGAGCGCGGCGACGGCCTGCCCGACGGCGAAGGCCAGCCCGAGAGACGCCACGACGCGCACCAGGGCGGCGCGCCCGTGCCGCAGGTGAGCCAGGACCGGGACGGCCGCGGTGGCGGCGAGCACGTAGATCAGCCACACCGCCGACCATTCGAAGACGTCGTCGACGAGGTCACTGCGGCCGGCTGTGTCGTTGACAATCTGGAACAGGTGATAGTTCATGGCTCCCCCGTGACAGCCGGCCGCCCTTCGGACCCGCCTGGTGTCAGGCTGCCGCCCGCCACCTGAGAGGAGCCTGAAGCGGCCGGAGCGGGGCTTCAGTCGTGTCAGACGTCGCCGTTGCGGGGCAGGAGGATCCGGACGGTCATGTCAGGACCAGGCATGACCTCCACGCGCCCGCCGTGCGCCGCGATCACCTCCCGGGTAATGGCGAGGCCCAGGCCGCTGCCGCCTTCAGAGCGCGCGCGGCTGTCGTCCAGACGGACGAACCGGTCGAAGATGCGCTCCCGGTCAGCCTCCGGGACGCCGGGTCCGTCGTCGGTGACCTCGACGCACCCCCAGCCGTCACGCACCGACACGCGCAGGATCACCCGGGTACGGGCGTGCCGGGCGGCGTTGTCCGCCAGATTCCGCAACGCCCGACCCAGATCGTGGGCGTCTCCGGTCACCCGAACCGGGGCGAGGTCGGCCCGGACGGCCAGCTCCGGGTGGTGCGCGGCGAGCCGTTCCTGCTCGGTGTAGGCGAGATCGTCGAGGTCGACGTCGTCGCAGCGGCGGGCGGCGCCGCGCTCGTCGATGCGGGCGAGCAGGAGCAGGTCGGCGACGAGGTCGCCGAGCCGGCTGGTCTCGCGGCGCAGCAGCTCGACCAGGTCGTGGTGGACGTCGGGCGGGCGTGTCAGCGCCAGGCGGTCGAGGCCGGCGCGCAGGGTGGCCAGAGGGCTGCGCAGTTCGTGGCTGGCGTCGGCGACGAAGCGGCGCTGGCTCGCCGCGGCGGTCTCCAGGCGCTCGAGCATCCGGTTCATCGTCTCGGCGAGCGCCGCGACCTCATCTCGGGCGGCCGGCACGGGCACCCGGGCGTGCAGGTCACGGGCGGTGATGCCGGCGACCCGCCGGCGGATCGCCTCGACCGGGCGCAGGGATCGTCCGACGAACCAGAAGACGGCCGCGCCGACCACCAGCAGCATGGGCGCCAGTCCGGCGGCCAGGATCGCCGCGACCGCCTCGGTGCTCTCGTTGACCGGCCGCAGCGACTGCGCCACCAGCACCGTGCGGGTGCCCGAGCCGGTGGCCACCCCAACGGCCGCGATCCGGAAGGGGTCCTCGTCGGCGAACGGCAGCAGCCGCTGCTCGCCCAGCAGCTGACCGGGCCGGGGCCGCAGCGGCGACAAGGGCGCGGCGTCGCCCAGCACGGCCGAGGCCGCCTCGACCCGCCCCGAGGGGTCGAGGACCTGCACCAACGTCTGTTCTCCCGGGCTGGGCTTCAGCGTCTGGCCGAGCGCCTCCTGGTCGCCGGCGGCCACCGCCGCGACCACCTCGGCCGCCCGTTGCCTCGCCGCGGCATCCATGTTGCCGGCGAGATCCACGCGGGCGAGGTAGACGAACGCCACCGCGCCGACGGCGAAGGCTGCCCCCACGACAACGGCGGCGGCCAGCGCCGACCGCAGCCGTACCCCCAGGTGCCGTCTGGCCCACCGGACGAGCATGGTCATCCGCCGTCGGCTGCCAGGCGGTAGCCCATGCCCCGCTCGGTCTGGATCGCCCGGCGCCCGAACGGCTGGTCGATCTTGCGGCGGAGGTAGCCGACGTACACCTCGACGATGTTGGGGTCGCCGTCGAAGTGGGCGTCCCAGACGTTGTCGATGATCTGCCGTTTGGACACCACGTCACCGCGGTGGCGCATCAGGAACTCCAGCAGCGCGAACTCCCGGGCGGTGACCCGGACGGCCTGGCCGGCCCGGCTGACCAGCCGTCGGGCCGGATCCACGGTCAGGTCCCCGGCGGTCAGCACGACCGGCCGGGCCGGCGCGCCCCGGCGCACCAGAGCCCGCAGCCGGGCCACCAGCACCACGAACGAGAACGGCTTGACCAGGTAGTCGTCGGCCCCGAGGTCGAAGGCGTCCGCCTGGTCGTACTCCCCGTCCTTCGCGGTCAACATCAACACCGGCGTCCACACGCCCGCCGACCGCAGCCGCCGGCACACCTCGTAGCCGTTCAGGCCCGGCAGCATGATGTCCAGCACGATCACGTCGTACGGGTTCTCGGTGGCCGCCCACAGCCCGTCGGTCCCGGTGTGCTGCACATCCACGGCGAAACCCTCGTCCGTCAGGCCGGCGCGCAGCACCTGCGCCAGGGCGGCCTCGTCCTCGACGACCAGCACCCGCACCCCGCCCACCCCCTCCGGCATCTCATCCTCCGCGTCCAGCGTCGTGGGCGCGTCGCCCTCGATGATGACGCGGACAGGTGGGTCAGCGCGAGCCGTGCCAGAGGAGGACGGTGTCACCGCGGCAGCCCCGTCCGCCCGGGACGACGCCGACTACGACGGCCGCCGACCGGGACGGCCAAGGTACACACCGGCGGGCCCGCAGCCACGCGACAAGCGCAACCGCCAGGGGGAGGGCGCGGCTGGGGTGCCGATCACATCCAGGCCCAGCCCGATGGGAGAGGTCATGGCCGAAGGGTGGTTGCCCCGAGCGGAGAAGAGGCTGAGGCGGTGGCCGCCGCAGGGGTTGCGCGCTATCGCTGATCATCGCCGTGCCGGCGGCGAACACCCTCGCTCGGCGGCAGGATGATCGCCGAACCCGTCGTCGCCTCCGTTTACCCTGCCCGCAACGCCCGGTAGCAGGTGAGGCGAGCCTTACCTTATGGTGAGCATGTGTCAGTGAGAACTCCTGCGCTCGCCCAGCCCGAGGCCGTGGTCAGTGACGCCGCGGCGTCCACCGGGTCAGCGGGTCGGCTGTCCGACCTGCCCCCGGGTAGCGGGGCCACGATCGTGGGCCTGGCCGATGGGGCGCCGCCTTCGACGGCCCACCGGCTCGCGGACCTCGGGTTCACCGCCGGCACGCTGGTGCAGGTCGTGCGTCGCGCGCCGCTGCGGGATCCGGTGGTGTATCGGGTCAAGGACTATGACCTGTGCCTGCGCCGCGCGCAGGCCGCGCACGTGCTGATCCGGGACGCACGGTGACGGACGCCGGTTGCCACACCGGGGCCGGGGGTGGCGCCGTTGACACGGCTCTGCCCCGCCTGGCCCTGGCGGGCAGCCCGAACGCCGGTAAGACAAGCATCTTCAACGCGCTGACCGGTCTGCACGCCAAGACGGGCAACTACCCCGGTGTGACGGTGTCCCGATTCGTCGGCACCCTGCAGGCGGGCGACCGGCGGTACCTGATCGAGGATCTGCCGGGCACCTACAGCCTTGACCCGATCAGCCCGGACGAGCAGATCATGGTCGACGTGCTCGACGGCCGCCTCGACGGCGAGGCGCCGCCGGATGCGCTGCTGGTCGTGGTGGACGCCACCACGCTGCGCCGGTCCCTGCGGTTCGTCGCGCAGGTGCTGCGCCGCGGCCTGCCCACCTGCCTGGTGGTGACCTTCACCGACGAGATGACCGTACGGCAGGGCCAGGTGGACCTGTCGGCGTTGCAGCAGGCGCTGGGTGTGCCGGTGGTGCGGGTGCTCGGTAACCGCGGGCAGGGCATCGACGAGCTGCGCGAGCAGATCGTGCGGTGGCCGACGTGGCCGACGCCGGCCCTGCCGCCACCTGACGACCCGGCCGAGGCGGACGCCTGGGCGGAGTCGGTGTTGAGCTTCGCCCGTTACCGGGCCCCGGAACGTCACCGCGTCACCCAGCGCGTCGACGCGGTGCTGCTGCACCCGCTGTGGGGCACGATCGTGTTCCTCGCCGTGATGGTGGCCTTCTTCCAGACGGTGTTCACTCTCGCCGCGCCCCTGCAGGGCTACGTGGAGACGTTCTTCGGGTGGCTGTCCGGGCTGGTGACCACCCACATCAGCAACCCCTGGCTGGCCGGACTGCTCGGCGACGCCGTCATCGGCGGCGTCGGCGCGGTGCTCGTCTTCGTGCCGCAGATCATGCTGCTGTTCCTGCTGATCTCCCTGCTCGAGGGCGTCGGCTACATGTCGCGCGCCGCGTTCCTGATGGACCGGGTGATGGCCCGCGCCGGCCTGGAGGGGCGCGCGTTCGTGGCGCTGCTGTCCTCGTTCGCCTGCGCGATCCCGGGCATCATGGCCACCCGCACCCTGCCGTCGGCCAAGGACCGCCTGGCCACCATGATGGCGGCGCCGCTGATGACCTGCTCCGCGCGGCTGCCGGTGTACGTGCTGCTGATCGGCCTGCTGGTTGACCCGTCCGCCCGGTGGGGGCCGTTCGGAGCGCAGGGGCTGGTCATGTTCGGCATGTACCTGCTCGGCGCGGTCTCGGCCATGACCGCCGCCTGGGTGTTCAAGAAACTCGGCGACCGCAGCGGCCCGCTGCTGCCGTTCTACATGGAGATGCCCCCGTACCGGATCCCCTCGGCCCGCTCGGTGCTGATCGCGGTCGGCGACTCGGCCAGGTCGTTCCTGCGCAAGTGCACCACGATCATCGCGGTTACCACCGTCAGCCTGTGGCTGCTGCTGAACCTGCCCCTGCACTCGAGCGCCGACCTGCGCGCTCACGGCGTGGACCCGGGCAACGACACGGCGGTCTCCGCCTACGTCGCCGACCACAGCTACGCCGCCGGCCTGGGCCACCTCGTCGCGCCGGTCTTCGACCCCCTCGGCTTCGACTGGCGGATCAACATCGGCGTGCTGTCGGCGCAGTCGGCCCGGGAGACCTTCGTCGCCACCCTCGGCCAGGTCGCTGCCGCGGAGAACCCCGACGAACCGGCCAAGGCCCTCAAGGCGATGAAATACACCCACGGGCCGCACGCCGGGCAACCGCTGTTCACCGCCCCGACCATCGCGGCGCTGCTGGTCTACTTCGCCTTCGCGTTGCAGTGCATGGCCACGGTCGGCATCATCCGCCGGGAGACCGGCGGCTGGAAGTGGCCCCTGATCGCGTTCGGCTACCTGACCGCGCTGGCCTGGATCATGGCGTACGTCGCCAGGACCATCACCGCACTCCTGGCGGGCTGAGGTCATGATCCCCATCCACCCCCAGCCCGTCGCAGATCACCCCGAGCAGCTGCGCTGGATCACCCCGGCCGGGGTGCTGCCCTTCACCGGCGTCGCCGCCGCCCTGCCGGCTCCACTCGCAGCGTTACGCGAGGACGGCACCCTCGCTAAGGTCCGCGTCGATCCCACGGCGATCGTCACCACACTGCACCCCGGTCGGCAGTGGTCCCGCGACGGCGCCCGCGTCCGTACGGCGCTGCACACTGCTCTCGCCGACCCGTCCGGCTGGACCCCGGCCGACGTCCGCGGCGAGCCGGACGACGGGCCGCTGCGAGTCGCCGCCCAGGAGTTGCTCGACGGGCCCGTCGGCGACCTCGCTCGCTCCCACGGTGGGCACATCGAGCTCGTCGACGTGCGCGACGGCACCGTCACCGTCACGCTCGCCGGCGCCTGCCACGGCTGCCCCGCCGCCCGCACCACCCTGCGCCAGGGGCTGGAAGACCGGCTTCGTCGCAGCCACCCTCAGCTGCGCGCAGTCACCGCTGACCCGCACCGCCGCTGACCCATGCCTGGCTCAAGCGTCAGGTGCAGGCTGGCCAGAGGCTCGCGCCGCCGTTGGCAGTCACTCTGCGGGGTGATCCTTGCGGACTGTCCTTCGCCTGGGTATTCGCGGATGCCGATGGCGGTGGGTGTCCGGCGGGTGGGAGAGGTGGCAGGTGCCGGTCTGTGGCTGGCATCATGGTCGTGTTCGCCTGTTCCGGCTTCGAGGCCGGCGCGCGGTTCGTGGCCGCGGCACGGCACGCAGATATGGATGGCATCCGGTAGCCGAGAAGCCGGGCCTAACTGAATAGGACTAGGCCGTGTCTCATCGATCTCGGGTGAGGTCACGTAGCCAGATCTTCATCGTGGCGATGTCGACGGTGGCCTGGTACATGTAGTCGCGCTTGTCGTACCTGGTCGCGACCGCCCGGAACTGCTTGAGCTTGTTGAACGCCCGCTCAGCGGTGTTGCGCTGCTTGTAGCGCTCCCGGTCGAAGTTCGGTGGCCGGCCGCCGCGGGATCCCTTCTCGCGACGGTTGGCCGCCTGATCGGCCTTGATCGGGATCGTGGCCTTGATGCCGCGGCGGCGTAAGTGAGAACGGATAGCCTTCGAGCTGTACGCCTTGTCAGCCAGGACATGCCCGGGACGGGTACGCGGCCGGCCGACCCGACGCGGGATCCGGATGGCGGCCATGACCTGCGTGAAGCCGGTACAGTCGGCCCGCTGCCCGCACGTGGTGTGCCGGGCGATCGGACGGCAACGCCGGTCAGCGGCCAGGTGCAGCTTGGTGGTCAACCCGCCACGGGACCGGCCGAGGGCTTCCCTTCCGCCCTTTTCGTCCCTTGCGGCTTCCCCCTTTTCGGGTGATCCGCCGCCGGGGCGTGCCGCGCACCCGCCGCGTGCTGGTGTGCCCGGATCGAGGAGGTGTCCACTCCGACCGTCCACTCGTCGCCTTCCTCCGCGTCGCAGTCGATCCGCAACGCCGCGCAGATCCGCGACCAGGTGCCGTCCATCGCCCACCTGCGTTTGCGCTGGTAGACCGTCTTCCACGGACCGAACCGCTCCGGCAGGTCACGCCACGGAATCCCGGTACGTTCCCGGTACAAGATCCCCGAGACCGTCGTCCGATGGTCACGCCATCGGCCCCCACGCGGCGGATCCGCTGGCAGCAACGGCGCCAGAAGCGCCCACTCGTCATCGGTCAACTCATGCCGTCGAGACACGCCAATCTATCTACCAAAACCCGCCCCGAAGATCCACTAGACACGCCCTAACTGGCCTTAATGGCCGGGCGATCCTGTTCGTCCATGTCTGCGGTGAGCCGCCCCGTCAGTGCGGAGGAGTTTGAGCAGCTGACGGAGTTGTCGTGGCGTTCCTGGCCTCTCTGCCCGGCGTTACCGGGTGGGCGCTGGTCCTTCCCGGCGGGTACTTGTTGCTGGTCGCCGTTCTGGCGTTGATCTCCGCGCTGTCCAAGCGTCCGTCGCGTCGTGATGCTGCTTTCCGGGTCTTGCAGCTGATCTGGTGGTCGCGTCGGAGTCGTGGCGAGGACAACCGGCTCCCTCGCGGCGGCGAGCCTCCCGAGAATCTTCCGCGCCGACGGCGCTGAGTTCAGTGCGGTTCCTGGTCTCGTGCAGCGAGTGCCTGGCGGCTTCGGAGGCGAAGTCGGCACGGACGGCGCTGCCCGCGGTGGTGCCGCGCAGGCAGCCGAGGGCAACGAGGTACCGCTGCCGCAGGTCGGGCGCGGTGGACCGGTTCGGGTGACACGAGGAGAAGGAGCATGGCCGTCCCCCACCCGGGGACGGATACGGGCGACGCCGCGGTCTCCCAGTGGGCGACCCGGGTGGCGGCGTTCACCCGCAGGGTCGGCCCGGGACGCCAGGTGACCCAGACCGGGCGGCTGACCCTGGCGCAGGCCCGCGAGTTCGTGCCGGCGCTGGACACCGGTGACGTCATCGATCCGGTGGTCCATGGTCGGGTGCACCGCACCACCAGCACCGAGGAGCTGCCCGAGCTGAACACCACCTGCGCGTGGGCCAAGGCGGCGCGGCTGGTGCGGTTCACCGGCGGCAAGCTGGTCGCCGTGCAGAAGAACGCCGTGCTGCTGGAGCGACCGGTGTCGCTGTGGGAGCGGATGTCGCCACGCTCGGGCGCTCGGGCCGGCGCTCTGCCTGCCCGCCCACGTGGGGTGAGTCGCTGTTGCGCGTCCACTTCGCCGACGGCATCCGGGCGATGTTGCATGGACTCTCCGGGCACGACTGCCCGGCCGGATCGGACCGGGTGTGCCGGTGGGGTTGGCACGCGGTCAGCCGCGGCGTTCGGGTCGCCGACGTCTCGGCCGCCCACCGGGACACCTGGCGGCCGTGCAACGACCGGGATGTCCGCGCCGCCGTCGGCGTGTTGGTCCGCTTCGGCCGCTGCGCCTCGGCGGCCCGCCGGATGTGTACGTGGAGGCGCTGACCCCACTGGGACGCGCCGCGGCCCTCCTGCTGGTGAGGTCTGACTCGGACGCCGTGGGCCCCACAGCGGCCTACCGGGGGGCCCGGCCTCAGCGGGCGGGCACGTGCGCGACGATCGCTTCGACCGGTGACCAGGTGATGCCGGGAATGCGGTGCAGCGGGGCGAACGGTGGGGCGGCCCGCTGCCACGCCGCCGCCAGGCTCTCCGCGATCTCGGCACGTGCCGCGATGTCCTCGGCCGGGCAGGCGTCCGTCGCGACCCGGCGGAACGCGACAACGTCGCGGAGTTGGATCGTCACCGTCCAGCGCACCTGGTACCGCGCGGGTGACACCTCGGAGGTGTCGATGTCGACCTCGCGCACCGTGGCGGAGCCGGTCTCCAGTAGCGGCCACATCCCGTCGGTCGGGTCGAGCAGCCAGCCCAGTGCCGCGGCCGGGTCACTGCCGATCTGTTCCCGGGTGTCCGGCGCCTCGTCGTCGGCGTCGACTTCGCCGATGTCGATCATCGTGCCGTCGTCGAACGCTTGGACGGCGGTGTCGAGCAGGAGCGGGATGCGCTGCACCGTCACCTCGGCGGTCACGCTCCGGGCGTACCGGTATCCGGCCCGGCCCCGATCGGAGCGGCTGGCGGCTGGCGACGGCTGCGGCGCGGGCAGGTCGAACAGGGTCAGGTCGTCGGACATCGGGCTCCCATCCAGTTCACGGGTACGTCCGCTTCGGTCCAGGAAGGGCAGGCGGTGATGTTCGCTGTGGCGTCACCGGGTGACCGGCCGGCCGACGGATTCCAGGGCGGCGGCGTACGCTGCCGGGTCCGCGGCGTCGCAGTGTTGCCACACTTGCGCCAGCCGCCTGATCACCTGCTGCCGGGGTACCCCGGTCGCGCTCAACCGTCCGGCGGCCTGCCAGACCTGAGCCGGCTCGTCGGCCCACAGTTGCTCGACGACTGTGACGCAGGCTGGCATGACGTCCGGCCCGGTGCCGTGCAACGCCTGTTCGATCGTCGTGAGTGCCTTGCGGTGCGAGGGGTCGGCCGCGTCGTAGTCGTCGACGTCGATCGTGGTCGACGACCCGCGTCGCCTGGGGCCGGGGCGCTCGAACGTGATCCCACCGCGGTGCCCGGGTTCTGGTACCGCGAACCAGCGCCGGTCCAGCGTCGTCTGGATGTCGTCGCCACCCGCCCGGTGAGCCGGTAGATCAGCCACATAGGGGAAGTGCGGGTTGACCCGCCGGTCGCTGCTTATCCGCTCGAACATCACCTGAACCAGGACCATCCGCCGCCGCAGGCGCAGCCGGGCCCGCCACGACAGCTCCCCGGACGCGGCAACCCAGGCGACCCACGCCTTGGCCACCCTCCGGGCGCTGCGCAGGACCACCTTCGGGGCGATCAAGGTACGCGGTAGGACCTCGCCGAACAGCCTGGTGGCGGTGATCGGCCCGATCCGGTCGGGTGGAAACCCGAGCACCTCGACGCTCGCGTCCACGACGCGTTCGACGAACATTCGGTCCGTCGCCGGGTGGCTCCACCCGTGCGGGTGCGCGGCAAGGAATGCCTCGACCAGCTCGGTACGGCGGCTGGCCGGCCACGCTTCGGCCAGCGTGGCGGGTGCCGCCTGCGCCGACGGTGCCTGGGACGCCGGCTCGCCGGCGGAAATGCCGAGCATCCGGCAGGTCAGCAGCGGCAGGTAGGCGTAGCACAGTTCGTCCGGCTCCGGCCCGCTGCGCAGCGTCGGGCGTTCTCGGGCACGCGATGTCTCGATCGCCGCCAGGACCAGGCTGCGGGCCCGCTGCGCGCCGATCGACTCGACCCGGCCACGGCCGGGCTTCCCGCGTCGCAGATCCGCGATGGTCCGATCGAGGTTGGCCGGCTGGGACACCATGGCGATCGCCGACACCACGCCGTGGAATGCCAGGTCGATCGTGACGGTGAGCCCGTGCCTGCGGTGGCCGTCCGCGTGCGCGAACTCGCAGAACACCTGGCTGCACTCGCCGAACTCGTCGGTCCACAGCCAGCACTGCCCGACCGTGGCTTTGCCCAGCAGGCCGGTCCAGGGCGGCAGCGGCGCCTCGGCCGCGGCGGTGGCGCCATGACGCCTGCCGGCCCGGCCGGTCACCCGGCCGGCCGCCGCACCAGCTGCCCCGGCGACCTCGCGGGGACCCACCGCCGCGATCGCCGTCAGCAGGACCGCGCAGCCGGCACGGCCGTCTCGCTCGGCCTCGTCGATGAGGTCCAGCAGCAGCACGGTGAACACCTCGTCGGTCGGCACATCGCTGCGCATCGCCGAGATGTTGGAAGCCACCCAGACCTCGGCGTCCAACGCGTCCGCAGCCGCCAGCAACGCGGCGCTGTCGGCAATCGCGGCGGCGTACGCCGCGCGCGCCTCGGGAACGCGCAGCCGCCTGCCGGGGCTACCCCGACCGGGGCGCTGCGCCGGCAGCCCTCGGCGGCTGGCACGTCGGCTGCCCTCTCGTCCGCCCATCCGGGCGAGCATGCCATGCGGCGCGCCGCGACCGGCAGCCGACCCACCGGCCACGAGGACACATCGAGCGCTCTGACAGAATCGCCAGGTGAACCAGGGCATCCCGGGCCCCTCCGTCACCGCAGCCGCCGACGATCTGCTCCACCGCAGCGCGCCGTTGAAGGCGGCACTCGTCGCCTTCGGGCAGAGCCAACGCTTCACCGGCGAGTTCCGTTCGGCCTACGCCAACCGGTTCGGCACAGCCAAGCCCGGCAACCAGGTCGACTACATCAACTTCCTGGACCGCTTCGTGCTGGAACACCGTTCCGGCGACGGCCGTACGGTCGTGGAACAGTTCATCGCGTCCCGGCCCGACCTGCCGGAGGCCGAACGCGCCATGCTTCGCTGCTGGGTGACGGTCGTGGAGGGCATCTTCGAGGTCGAACGTCATGACGGCGACGCCGCCGTCATGGTCAACCTGGCCGACGAACTCACCTACCGGGTTCGCTCCAACGCGGGTCCGCAGTTGCTCGAACAGCTCACCCCCGAAACGATCCTGTGGGCCAGATTGGTGCCGCTCGGCGAGGACTGGCTGCTGTCCGGGGCGCTCAACGCCGCACCGCTCGAAGCTCGCCGCGAGATGTGCCGGGCCGCGGCCGAGATGGCCAACACCTGCCCGGCCGCGGTGTTCCGCAACCCGGACAAGATCGCCCTCGGCTGGGAGCTTCACCACCGGCTCCGCGGGCACTTCATCGAGTTCTTCGGTGCCGACCTGGCCATCGTCACCGGGCACGAACTCGCCGACCGGATGGCCGGGTTCTGGAACCACCACGCCACCCGGATCAGTGCTCTCCACAGACCGGCGTCCCAGGACGCCCCCGACGAAGAGCAGCCACCCTCGGTACCCCGGATGTCGATATCACCCGATCTTGAACAGGCCGAGACCGTCGGCGTCATGTTCGACGAGGTCGACGGGCTGTGGTTCCTGCCGGAGTACCGGCTCATACAGGAGGTGTTCGCCGACCCAGCCCTGATCACCGGTCGCCGCTACCGGGAGGCGGTCAGCGGGTACCTCAAGAGCCAGACCCTTCCCCCGATCGCGCTACGCAGGCTGGCCGAGCAGGATCCCGACCGGGCCGGCCGGGTCTTCGCCCGGCTGTTGGGCAAGCCCCGCTTCACCTGGCAGCGCGACGGCGAGGCGCTGCTGCGGCGGTACAAGGCGGGTTTCTTCGACCGAACTCCGCTACCCGGCGTCACCCCGCTGAGCAACCGTCAACGGGCATTCCTACGACCTCGCAGCGACGTGGAGGGACTCGGATGACGAGCATGGCGGACTTCACCGGCCGGTGGCGGATCGTATCGATGGAGTTGTGGGACACCGACGCCATCGACCTGGTGGCGCCCGCGTTCATCGAGTTCGACCGCGACCGGACCGGGCGGTTCGGGTTCATCGTCGTCGATGGGTGGATGGACTGCCGCGAGACGACCCGCGACGGGCGGCCCTGCGTCGAGTTCACCTGGGAGGGCAGCGACGAGGGCGACCAGGTCACCGGTCGTGGCTGGGCAAGCCTCGCCGACGACGGCACGCTCGACGGGCGGATCTTCTTCCACCTCGGCGACGACTCGGGCTTCCACGCGGCCCGCGCCGAACCCGAGCCGGCCAGCACCCGTTCCCGCCGGAGGTCCCGGTGAGCACCAAGAGCAACCACCCGGATCCCGTGGAAGCCGAGATCGAACACGCCCTCGACCCGGGCCGGTTCGTGTCCGACCGCGGCTGCTTCCGGTTCGTCGACGGCCTCGAACAGGTCACGGCGACCGTCGGCCAGCTCGTCGCCGACGATGCCGAACGGGCTGCCACCCTGTACGAGACGTTCCTGGCCGGGTGCTACGAGAAGGCCGAGGAGGTCGACGACTCCAGCGGCAGCTTCGGCATGTTCGCCCAGAGCCTGATCAGCGGCTGGATCACCGCCCGCCAGGCCGCGCAGGCGTCCCCGCAGCAGACTACGGCCCGGCTGCTGGCCTGGATGGACGACGACCAGTACGGCTTCTGCCACCGGCTGGAACACCAGATCGCCACCGTCTTCGACGAGGCCGGCCTCGCGGCGTTCATCGACCAGATCCGCAGCCGGTTCGAGGCCGCCGATCAGGCAACTCCGGCCTCCGTCGGGTCGGACCAAGCCGACCGGGACGCGCGCCGGCGACGGGCCGAGACGACACGGTGGGCCGAGGTGCTGCGGTCGCTGTATGCCGCCGGAGGAGACCTCGACGCGTACGTCGAACTCGCCGAACGCACGGGCCTGACCGCCGACGACTGCCTCACGGTCGCGAACCTGCTGGTCTCCCGGGGCGACCCGGCCCAGGCGCTGGCCTGGGTGGAGCGTGGCCTGCAACTCGACGCCGAGCGGCCGTACCCGTCCTTCGCCGCGCACAGCCTCACCGAGCTCAAGCCGCGGCTCCTGGCCGACCTGGGTCACGGCGATCAGGCGCTGGAGACGGCCTGGGCCGACTACCGCAAGCACCCCGACCGGTACTCCTACGACCACCTGATGACGTTCGTCCCGCACGCTGAGCGCCCCGGCTGGCACGACCGAGCCATCACCGAGGCGCTGGACGGCGACCGCTACCTGCCCGCGGTGATCGAGCTGCTGCTGCACACCGACGAGACTGGACGCCTCGGGCAACTGGCCGCCCGCACCTCCGACAGCTCATGGGAGGGCGTCGGCCACCACGCGGCAGAACAGGCCGGTACCGCGCTGGAACCGGGCCACCCCGGTGAGGCCGCCCGGATCTGGCGGGCCGCGGGCATGCGTATCCTGGAGGCCGGCACGAGCAAGTACTACGGCGCCGCGCTGCGGTACTTCGACCACGCCAAGCGCTGCTACCAGCAGGCAGACCAGCCAGACCAGTGGCAGCAGGTCGTCGATGAGGTGTATGCGCAGCACGGCCGCAAGACGAGCTTCCTGCCAGGCTTCGATGCGGTGGTGACCGGAACCGACCCGACCCCACAGCCGTCCTTCCCCGATCAGGCGAAGGCCCGCTGGGGTCGACATGTCTCCGAATGATCAACTCGGCGCCGAACGCGCTACACGCCTTCCACCGGCAGGGATCTGTTGCATTGGGCGAAAGCATGATCGACTCCGGCTTGCCGGGTGTGGTCTGCTGGGCCGGTGAGGTCGTCGACTCGTGTCCGGTCCTGGTCTCCGCCTGCGTCGGCGTTCGTCGGGTTCCGGTTCCCGCCCGAGGTGATCGTGCTGGCGGTCCGTTGGTATCTGCGGTTCGACCTCTCGTACCGGGATGTGGAGGAGTTACTGGTCGAGCGGGGTGTCGAGGTGGATCACGTTACGGTCTACCGGCGGGTGCGGCGGTTCACCCCGCTGTTGGCCGACGCCGCTCGCTTCGCTCGTCACTCACCTGGTGACCGTTGGTTCGTGGACGAGACCAACGTCAAGGTCAACGGGGTGTGGCGGTACGCGTACAACCGTGGACCAGCATGGTCAGGTCATCGACCTGCTCGTCTCGGCCCGTCGGGACGCCGCAGCGGCCCGGCGGTTTTCACCGGGCGCCGACCACGCTGAAGGTCACGCCCGGCGAGGTTGTCACCGACGCGAACCCGGTCTATCCGAGGGTGCGCGACGACCTGGTCCCGTCGGCGTGGCACCACATCGAACGACACGCCAACAATCCGATCGAGGCCGACCACAGCCAGCTCAAGCACAGGCTCAGACCGATACGCGGACTCCGCACCGACCGCACCGCGCAAACGTCATCGCCGGCCATGCCTTCGTTCAGAACCTCCGACGAGGACACAACGAACTCGCCGCTGACGTCCCGCCCGGTCTGTGGGTGGCCGCCGCGTTTACGGAACTGGCCCGAGCCATCTGACAGTGCCCGGTGACGCGGCTCGGCGTGCCCACCGATCCGCCAACGCAACAGCGCCCGCTTCCCACGTTCACTGGCCACCGTTGGGTGGGGTCGGGATCGAGCTTTACCCCGGCAGCATCACCACGAGTACGCCGCAGGCCTTCCTCGTGGTCTCCCTGACCGCACAGACTGGACGGCCAGGAAGCGGACGGGCCACCAACTGAAGCCCGCCCAGCACTGCATCGACCCACATCCGCCAGGTTCAGGGTCGTTTTCGAATCACGGGGGATCAGACCTTCGTTCGCGATCGCTATCCCTTTCCACCTCGCTAGCGCGGCCGACGCGTCTGGCAGTACCACGCCCCCGCTACATCGTCGGGGCTGCTCCCGCCCTCACCGGCACCTCCCGGATCAGGCTGCCCCCTGCTTCTGGGCCCCTGCTGCGACAGGAACCCGGTGAGGTCTCGGCAGGTGCCACAGGCTTCAGACCGATGCGCGGACTCCGCACCGACCGCACCGCGCAGACGATCATCGCCGGCCATGCCTTCGTTCAGAACCTCCGACGCGGACACTACGAACTCGCCGCTGACGTCCAGCCCGGTCTGCGGGTGGCCGCCGCGTTTACGGAACTGGCCCGAGCCATCCGACAGTGCCCGGTGACGCGGCTCGGCGTGTCCACCGAGCCGCCAACGCAACAGCGCCGTTGATCGTGTTGCCATCTCTGGTGGTGGAAGTCGCCGGGGTATGTCATGATGGTTGCTCCGTGGCTGCTCGGACGCCGGCGAACTGTCGCCGACGTGTAGGGACTGCCCCGTACGAAGCTCTTACTCACAAAGGCTCTTGGAAATCCACCATGAGCGATATAGCGCCCGGACCTGCTAGGACTTGGCAGGTTGCGGCCGGACTCTGTTGGACGGGTTCGGACGAATGGAGACCTTCTCCGTAGTCACATTGAAACATGTGACTACGGATCAGAAGGTTAGGGGTTCGAGTCCTTCGGGCGCACCACTTGAGCAGGGAATATAGCCAACCGGCTATGTTCCCTGCTTTCGCCTGGGTCACGTGTGGGTCACGGTTGTGGCCCACGTTTGCGCAGGTCAGGGGCGGTTTTCCCTGCAGTCGCACCCCTCGGGCGACTTCCGACAGCCGAGCAGCCACGGAGCAGCCAATCCCATCAGATGGGACCCATGGATGCGAAAAATGGAAAGCCAAGAAGGCGGTGCACCTGTTTCCGCAGGTGGCGGCCTTGGCTTGTTGCGCACTGGAGGAGACCCGGTCGGCTCGACCCTCTGATTACTGCTCAGATGTTCCCCCGCAAGAGAGACAGCTTCGATCGAGGCGACACGTTCGTTCCTCCCAGATGGGTTGAGGTACCGACTCGCCGGCCAGTTCCAGACGGTTGAGGTCGCGGACCGCGCTGATCACGTGGGTGGAATCGGTGCGCTGCTTACCGCCGGCACTGACCAGGCCCTTGTCGGCCAGCACCGCGAGCATCCTGATGAAGACCTGTTCCTCCAGGCCGTGTTCGACCAGCCGGGCCCGGAACTTGCTCAACACGCTGGCATCGAACCCGGGATCGGTCAGTTCCAGCGCGAGGGCGTACTTCCAGTCGATGGCCCCGGGCCACCATCTGCGCGGCTTGCCGGTCGGTCAGGTTCTCCGCGTACTGCAGGGCGGTCACTAACGCCAGCACACCCGGGGACTCGGCTGGGGCGCCCCGAACGCCGAACGCGGCAGCGAACTGTTCATCGGCGAACACCTCACCCAGCTCGTCACGGGCAAACATCGCCACGCTGCCCTGCGGGAACGCCGCCCGGGCCACCAGCACCGTCTGCTCCGGAATCTCCACCCGCGACCGCGGCTGCATCGACACCCGTACACCCCCATCCCGCGGCCGCCAACGAGGAGAACACGACCGCGAACAGAGATCATCACCCCAGAACCAGCCAGCCAGAACGATCCCGACGGCGTGTCACGAATTCGGCAGCAGAGTCCGCCGCGGCCGCAAACGCGGTGCCCGGCTGATGCGTACTGCCGGGATTGCGCGGCATCTGCCCACGCACGCGGCGAACCGTCACCATCGCCGCCCCGCCGACCCGCCTGGGGCTGATCCTCCATTCCGATCGCGGCTGTCAAGACCAGCACCCAGTAATCCCGCCTCGCCAATCGCCGCAGTATCCGACTGTCGCTGAGCCGGCGCGAGCAGCGCTGGGACAACACCGTCGTCGAGTCGTTCTTCGCCACTCTCAAGATCGAACTGCTGAACCGGCAGCCCTGACCATCCGTGCCCGCCCGCTAAAGGACGTCTCGTAACTCGGTGCCAGGTCCATGGTGGATCATGTCGGGGTGCAGGTGATCTCAGCGGCCCGCCCGGAGTGGATCTTCCCGTTTACCGGGCTGCAGCCCGTCCAGTTCCGCAGGCTGGTCCGGCTGGTCGCCGAGCGTGGCGGTGACGCCATCGCCGACGGTCGGCCGGGACGGCAGTGGTCGCTCGACCTCGCCGACCGTGTGCTGCTGGCGGCCGCGTACTGGCGTACGAACCTGACGATGCGGCAGATCGGCCCGCTGTTCGGGGTGTCGCACTCCGTCGCGCATCGGGTCATCGACACCGTCGGCCCCCTGCTCGCTCTGACGCCGGGACGCCGGCGTCGGGTCGACCAGATCACCATCGTCGACGGCACTCTGGTCCCGACCCGGGACCATCGCCCCCCCCGAGCAAGAACTACCGCTACAGCACCAACCTGCAGGTCGCCATCGACGCCCACACCCGCCTCGTCGTCGCCCTCGGCGACCCTCAACCCGGCAACCGCAACGACACCATCGTCTACCGCACCAGCGGCATCGACCAGGAACTGGCCGGACGGCCGGTCACGGCTGACGGCGCCTACCGCGGCAACCCCGAGGTGATCATCCCGTACCGCAAACCCACCGACGGCAGCGAGCTACCCGACTGGAAGACCGACCTGAACAAGCAACACCGCACCGTCCGCGCCCAGGTCGAACACGCCCTGGCCCGCATGAAGACGTTCAAGATCCTGCGCGACTACCGCCGCGCCGCCAACACATTGGCCGACACCGCTTCCGGCATCGCCCATCTCCACAACATCATCCTCGCCGGGTGACACCGGCACCGTTGCCAGGCAACGCCTTCACCCAGTTACGAGACATCCTTTAGCTAGGCGATCTTCCAGTATGTAGAAGGCTGGTACAACGACGAAGATCGGCGCTGGGACGTCGGCGTCGGCGCCGCACGAACTGTATGTAAGGTCCTGGCGCGTCTGCCGGCCCAGCCGCATTGCGGGCCGACCAGTTCGAGGAGGCAGCGCATCGTGCCCCTGGTACACCGCGCCAGTGCAGGACCCCTACTGGGGGCCGTCACGGCGCCGCCGCGTGCGGACGCTCGGGCATGTTGTCGAACCGTTCGAACATGCTGACGACCGTCTTGGCGGGCAGCTTGCCCCGGTGGGCCATCAGCCCGGCGTAGTCGTCGTCTTGGAAGAGCACATCCAGGATGCCCTCCCAGTCGTAGTCGGCGGTCGATTCGGGCAGCCGCTCCAGTTCGTCGTCGAAGGTGCCGAGTTCGAGTATGACGTTGGCGCGGTCGGTCATTAGGTGCAGTGCGATCTCTTCGGCGTTGGTGCGTGGGTGGGGCTCGATGCCGTGGGCGAGGTCAGCGGCCAGGTTGAGAAACGCGGTCCGGAACCGGTTCGCCGCCTCGGGGGACAGGTGCTGGACGAACGGCGGGAAGTCATACCAGCCGTCGGGGTCCTTCGCGGTCATGCGGACCTCGTCGCTGAAGATCTCCGCTGTGGCGTGCAGCAGCAGCGCGGTCCGCGGCGTGATTACGGGCGCCATGCAGGTATCGCATTCACCGCTATCGCAGGCAGGGCAGTCGAGGCACCCCTCGCTGCATGTCGTGCAGGTGCCGCACCCACCTGACGGGCAGCCGCTGACCGAGAAGCTGGCGATGCCCGCAGCCGTTCGGCGCCGCAGGTGGGCGGCCAGAGCGTGCTTGTTGTGGCTGAGGGTATCGAGGATTGAGGTGACCGAGGCGCGGACCGGGCCTGGCTCGGCGTCGAGCGCTGCCAGTAGCCGGTCATGGGTCCGCTCCGGCGGGTGCCCAGCGGTCAAGAGGTTCAGCAGGTCCGCGATCGTGTCGGCCCGCTCCGCGGTGGGGAACGTGGCCAAGGCCTCCACCGTTTCCCCGCCGCCGTGGTCGACGACGGCGAACACTCGGTGGGTGCTCGCGGTGTGCTGCGGCAGGAAGCCGTGATAGACCGTCTTCATCTGGGAGTCCTTCGGACGAGCGGGCACACGCAAGTAGCGCGCGCCCCGCGAGCGAGAGAGTGCATTTCAGGGCTGCACGTCGAGGTACGTCCACGACGCCGTTGCCCGGGAGAGATTAAGGCTGCCTGCTGGGGTTCGACCCCAGCCGCGTAACCAGCTCTCTCTGAATATCAGAGCCAGCCCTCCCGAGCAAGCCTGGTCTCTGTCGCTGGTCGACGGAGCTGCTGTCTTCCGTCGCTACGGCAATCGCCCCCGCGGGCAACCCCGACGGCTACGTCATCGTCAAGACCCCACACCGGGACCAAGCTGCCCGGGCTTCTTCGCCTCCGACGAAGCCGTCGATGGCACCTTCCCGGGCCGCCCTCTCCAGCGTGCGGACAGTTGCCGTGTCGGCTCGACGGAGACGAGAGCAGCAGGGAGCCGGGCTCGTCCAACCTGCTCATCCTCTCCGAACGAGCGGCGAGGGCGAAGGTCTGGACACACTCAATGGGGCGGCGGGGAGGGTTGGGCTGGCGGCCGATGCCGGACGCGCAGCGCGTCGGCCAGCGCGATGCCGGTCAGCACGACGACCACCGCGGCGGCGGCCACCAGCGGCGGCGCGAGGAGCAGGGGTGCCACGAGAGCTCCCAGCACCAGCACCCCGATCGGCCGGGTCGGGGACACGCCGGCGTACACGGTGTACTCGAAGCGGGCGCGGCCGGCGAGGAACAGTGCCGGTCCGCCGAGGATGACCAGGAGCCACGAGATTGGCGTGTGCCCGTTCGGTCCGTCGATGACGGCCCGGTAGCTGACCGAGGTGACGACGACTCCGGCCACCATGATCAGGTGGGCGTCCGCCGCTGCCCGGCCGAGCCGGTTTGGTTGGTTCGACGATTTGAGGGTGTCGGCCAGCGTGTGCGCCGCCTGGTAGAAGTAGATCCGCCAGATCAGCGCCGTGGTGGCGAAGGCGGCTATCAGGGCGCCGGTCCGGAGGAACGTCGCCTTGGCGGCGATGAAGGTGGCACCGAGGACCAGGATCGTTTCGCCCAGCGAGATGTTGAAGAACTGCCGGTACCGCTCGGCCAGATGCTCCGGGGCGAACGCCCACTGCGACTCCCGCATCCGGCCGAGTTTCGGGGTCGGCCAGAGCAGGATCCCGCCCAGGTAGTCGATGGCGATCGCCAGCGCCCACAGCGCCAGTCGGACCGGGCTCGGCGCGAACGCGCCGACGATCCAGGGTACGGCGGATAGGCCGAACCAGGAGAGCACCAGGTAGGGGACGTGCTGCAGCTCGTGGCCGCGCAGCAGGTACCGCAGGGTGAGCGAGCGGGCGATGTGAATGAGCAGGTAGGTGCCCGCGAACAGCAGCCCCCGCGCCTCGAACGCGCCGGGCACCGCGATCGTCAGCACGACGGTGCCGAACATGCTCGCGATGACGAGGAGCTGGATCTGGACCCGCTCCGGGTTGAAGAAGTTGGTCGACCAGGCGGTGAAGGTCCAGACCCAGAAGATCGCGAGCAGCAGCACCAGCGTCTGCGCGGCGTTGATCAGGTCGAGGTCGTCGACCAGGCGCCCCGAGATGCGGGTGAACGCGAAGATGTACGCCAGGTCGAAGAAGAGCTCCAGGAAGGTCGCCTGCTGCGGATGTTCGGGAGCCCGCAGGTAGCGCTCGAAGGTGTGCGGCATCCGTATGGTCACCTAACGCCGGCTGACCCGCAGCCGGCCGCGCTCGCCGCACCGGTGCCCAATGCCGGCACATCCGGTTAGCAGGTCACGGAGGCCACCAACGGTGCTCGCCTCCAAGGCAGACCATACCGCTGCGTGGTCGCAGCTGATGGTGATCATCCTGACCCCTCGTCCGGGCCGACTGGCCAACTACGTACGCCAACGAGCGGTCAAGCCCCTGGAAGTGGTGTAACGGCTGATCTTTCGAGTTGTACTGGTTAGAAGGGTTGTGTTCCGGGCTGCTCAGGGGCGGGTTCGTTGGTTTCGGGTTGCCAGCGGTCGATGTCGTCGGGCCAGGCTGCGGGACGGCCGTGGCCGTCCCAGAAGCCGGTCTCGGTGCCGGTGGCGGCCAGGGCGGCGTTGAGCTTCTTGCGTTCGGCCGGGGTGGGGATGGTGTGGTCGCCGGTCACGTCGGTCATGCTGCGGTCTCCAGTTGGGGCAGGTCCGGACTCGTCGTGGTGGTTCTGGCGGTCTCGCGGGCCTTGGCGAGGATGTCGAGGGCGAAGTAGCGGCGGCCTTCGGTCCATTCGTCGTGTTGTTCGGCAAGGACGGCACCGACGAGGCGGATGACGGCGTCGCGGTCGGGGAAGATCCCGACGACGTCGGTGCGGCGGCGGATCTCCTTGTTGAGTCGTTCGTTGGGGTTGTTCGACCAGATCTGGCGCCAGATCTGTTGCGGGAAGCCGGTGAAGGCGAGCAGGTCGGCGCGGGCGTCGTCGAGGTGGGCGGCCACGGCCGGCAGCGACCTGCTGACCGAGTCGAGGAGTTTGTCGAACTGGGCGTGGACCGTAGCGGCGTCGACCTGGTCGTAGACCGAGTGCAGCACGGTCTTGACCGCCGGCCACGCGGACTTCGGACACACCGCCATCAGGTTCGCGGCGTAGTGCGTGCGGCACCTCTGCCAGGACGCGCCGGGCAGGTTCGCGGCGATCGCGTCGACCAGGCCGGCGTGGGCGTCGCTGGTGACCAGCAGGGTGCCGGTCAGGCCGCGGGCGACCATGTCGGCGAAGAACGCGTTCCATGCCTGCTTGGTCTCGCTTGTGGCGACCTTGACGCCGAGGACCTCGCGGTGGCCGTCGGCGTTGACGCCGGTCGCGACCAGCACGACCGCGTTGACGACCCGGCCCTGCTCGCGGACCTTCATGGTCAGCGCGTCGGCGGCCACGAACGTGAACGGCCCCGACTCGCTCAGCGGCCGGGTGCGGAACGCCGCGACCTGGGCGTCCAGGTCGGCGGCCATCCGCGAGACCTGTGACTTGGACAGGCTGGTGATGCCCAGCGACTGTACGAGTTTGTCCATGCGTCGGGTGGAGACGCCGAGCAGGTAGCAGGTCGCGACCACACTGACCAGCGCGGCCTCGGCCCGCTTACGCCGTTCGAGCAGCCACTCGGGGAAGTAGGAGCCCGACCGCAGTTTCGGGATGGCCACGTCGATCGTGCCGATGCGGGTGTCGAGCTCGCGGTGCCGGTAGCCGTTGCGGGAGTTGATCCGTTCCGGCGAGGCGATGCCGTACTCGGCGCCGCAGACCGCGTCGGCCTCCGCCGACAGCAGAGAGTTGATCACCGTGGACAGCAGGTGCCGCATCAGATCCGGTGACGCGTCGGTCAGTGCCTGGCCCAGCAGGCCGGCAGGGTCGATGATGTGAGGTGCGGTCATCGCGGTAGTCCCTTTCGAGAGTGCTGTCGAAGGTTCACTCGAAAGATCACGCGATGGCCGCGCTCTATGCCGGACAGGCTGTCCGGCGATCACGCCAACCGCGTTACACCACTATCAGGGACGCCACTCAACGAAGCCCGGCCGAAGGTGGACTCGCAGCCTCGCCGGTGGTTGTCGGGTGGGTGGCTGCTCGGTGGCTGC
The DNA here is from genome assembly GCF_007830265.1 of Micromonospora olivasterospora. Classification (NCBI taxonomy): domain Bacteria; kingdom Bacillati; phylum Actinomycetota; class Actinomycetes; order Micromonosporales; family Micromonosporaceae; genus Micromonospora; species Micromonospora olivasterospora. The sequence continues at coordinate 2,352,117 of NZ_VLKE01000001.1, read as the reverse complement.
TCGGACGTCGGGGAACTGGCACAGACGTACCGGGACGCAGCCGGATTTCATGGCTGTCGGAAGACCCGCCCGTTATCGACGATCGAAGATGCCGGCCGCAGTCAGCGCCTGGACCAGCCAGAACCCGGCCGGACGTGGACGGACTGAGGAGGCTTTAATCGGACGGGTGGTAGTAGTGCTTTGTTAGGTTCACGGCGTGTCGCGTAGCTGCCGATTGTGGTTGGTGTTTGGCTTGGTGGTGTGACTCCGGAGCAGGTCGAGAAGGTGCGTCCGCGGCTGGTCGAGTTCACCGCGGCGATGTTGGATGGTGCGGTTCGGCGTTCGGATCAGCGGGTCAAGGGCGAGTTGTACATGCGTGGCCTGCTCACCGATGGGGCGCGGAAGTCGATGCAGCCGATGGCGGAACGCCTCGGCGTCGATCATCAGCAGTTGCAGCAGTTCATCACGTCCTCGACGTGGGACTACACGGCGGTGCGGGCGAACGTGGCACGGTGGGCGGTCGACGCGATCGACCCGGCCGCGTACGTGATCGACGACTCGGGCTTCCCGAAGGACGGCACCGCCTCGCCGTGTGTGGCCCGCCAGTACTCGGGCACCCTGGGCAAGACCGGCAACTGTCAGATCGGGGTAAGCGTCCAGGCGGTCACCGACACCGCGTCGGTGGCCGCGAACTGGCGGTTGTTCTGTCCGCGATCGTGGGACGACACCATGGTCAACACCGTTGCGTTTAGCGCCGTGAGCGGGAGGCAAGCCCCTTTTCGAAGATTGTGATGTCGGCGTGGAAGGTGTAGGTCTGCGTGGTTGCGGGGTGCTGTCCGGCGTTCGGGCTGTACTTGCTGGTCGGGTTCTTGCGGGAGCGGGCCTTGATTCGAGGGCGGCGCCAGGCGGGTAGGAGGTCGGCCAGCGCGGCGTGGCCTATCGTGCCGAGGAGGTCGGTTGAGCTGCCGGGAAGGATTCCGCTGGCGGTGGTGATCGTGTCGGCGGCGGCGTCGATGAGGATGGTGAAGCTGATCCGGTCCATGTCCAGGCCGGGCTGGGTGCAGGTGGCGTCTGCTGCCGCGCGGATGAGGGCCTGGTAGGCGGTGAGCAGGGCGTACACCTCCTGCTCGATCCCGGGGATGCTGCGGGAGCGCAGGACGCGGCCGTCGAGCATGGTCGCTTTGATCGAGAAGTACGTGGTTTCGGCCTGCCAGCGTTCGTGGTAGAGGTCCACGAGTTCGTGGGCGGGGTAGCGGGTGTGGTCTGTCAGGCTGGTGATCAGCCGCCACTGCTCGCGCCGCAGGCTGCCGTCGGCCAGTGTGACGGTGACCTGTGCTTCGATGACCCGCACCAGGATGAGAGCGGGTAGGCTGCCGTAGCCGATGCGGGCCAGGTAGGAGCCGTCGGGTAGGCGACGCTGGATGGTCGGGCAGCGGCGGGCGGATGAGCGGACCAGGAACTGCGCGCCGCCGGCTTCGACGTCGCGCAGGAATTCCGCGGCGTCGAAGCCGGCGTCGGCCAGCAGCAGCATCGTGCGGTCCAGGACGCCCAGAAGCCGCTGCGCGTACGCCAGTTCGCCTTCTGTTTCGGGGCCGAAGGCCGCGGCGAGCAGGGCGCGGGTCCCGCACTCGATCACCACGAGCAGCCGTAGCAGCGGGTAGCCGAACTCCAGCTTGTCTCCTACGCGTGTGGGGTAGCGCCAGGTGACCTGCTCCTCGTCGGGCACGTGCAGGTGGGTGCCGTCGATGGCCACGGTACGCAGGCCCCGGTAGAACACGCCGGGCTGGCCGAGCAGACCGACGGCACCGGCCAGGGTCTCGAACAGGCGCCGTAGCGGTGCTACTCCGACCCGGCGGCGAGCGCGTGACAGTGAGGAGGTACTCGGCCGCGTCAGGCACAAGCCGGCCAGGGCCGCGGTCAGCTTCCCCCAGGTCGCTCGGTAGGAACAGCGTTCGAGCAGGGCGAGTGCGAGGACGAAGTACACCACGACCCGAGACGGCAGCAGCCGCAGCCGCTTCTCGCGTGTCCCGGTTTCTTCCAGCACCGCGTCGACCAGGTCGAAGTCGATGATCTGGGTCAACTCGCCCAGATGTCCGGGCGCGTGCACACCCCCGGCTACCTCGATCGACCGGGTGATGACAGACTTCTCCTGCAACGGGACTCCTGAGGCATGATCTTCTTGCTCGACACAAGTTGATCTATCAGAAGTCCCGTTCGCGTCTTCAAAGCCCTCCTTGACTCATCCGCCGATCGCCAAACGCAACGGCGTTGACACCATGTTCGCCGATCCCGACCGGGCCGCGGCGGTGCGGGCTCGGCGGGGCCGGGCCCGCCTGCCCGACGATGTGCGGCACCGGGAGAAATGGCGCCTCGCGCTGGACATGCTCGACCAGATGATCGACCAGTGGGGGCTGCCGAGACTGCCGGTCGCCGCGGACTCCGGCTACGGCGACTGCACCCTGTTCCGGCTCGGCCTGGCCGAACGTGGCCTGCGCTACGTGGTCCAGGTCGACCCGACCGCCACCGCCCACCCCGCCGACGCGGTCCCGGTCACCGCGGCCCACTCCGGACGGGGCCGCCCACCCCGCCCGGCCTACCCCGACCCGCCGGTCACCCTCAAGGACCTGGTCCTGGCCGCGGGCCGCGGCACCGCACGGCAGGTCACCTGGCGGCGCGGCAGCCGGCGCAGCACAACGAACCCGACCGCGGCGATGCGTCCGCACTTCCTACGGCTACGCATCCGCCCCGCGAACCGGGACATCCCCCGCGGCGGCGACGGCAGCCTGCCCGAATGCTGGTTGATCGCCGAATGGCCACCCGGCGCCGACGAGCCAGTCAAGTACTGGCTGTCCAACATGCAGCCACGCACATCACTCAAGACACTGGTCCGACTCGGAAAGATCCGCTGGCGGGTCGAACACGACTACCGCGAACTCAAGACAGGCCTGGGCATCGACCACTTCGAAGGCCGCAGCTTCACCGGCTGGCATCGCCACGTCACCCTCACCGTGCTCGCCCAAGCCTTCTGCACCCTGCTACGCCTGGACCCAAAAGCGGATGCGCCGGCCTGACCCTCTACTACGGCAGCCGCCAGTTGCTAGCTGACCAGGGTGTAGTCCCGGTTCAGCCGTGTGCGTTGGTGGAACCAGCGGGCGCGGGCCTGGTGACGGCGTCGCCAGTTGAGCCAGTGCGTGGCGTGGCCGGGTGGTTTCGGATGCTGGAGGGCGTTGGCGAGTAGTCGTTTGACCTCGGGGACGGTCAGCGGGATCATTCCGGGCTCGGGTGGCGGCGGCTGGTCCGGTGTGCTTGGCGGCGGTGCCTGGGTGTCGGTGCGGTCGGCGAGGTGGGCGGCGGTGACCGCGCAGACCGCGAGGGCGGCCATGACCAGCACGGTGTGCCGCTGGATCGCGGTGTAGAGCCTCGCTTGGCACTGATCCAGGCCGAAGTGGTCCTTGCTGAACTCGAAATCTTCCTCGACCGGCCAGCGCAGCCCGGCAGCGCGGATCAGCCTCGTCTTGGTCAGGATCTGCCCCTCGGGCACATGGCAGTAGTGGAAGGCCAGTTCACCGCTGCGCAGGTGACGGCGGATGAGCAGATGATGGCGGGGCGAGGCGGTGGCGATCCACGCCCAGGCATACCAGCGCTGTCCCTTCGACCCGGTACCGGCCGAGCGGACCTCCCACCGACGCTTGTCCTTGACCAGCAGCGTGACGGCCTGTGCGCAGGTCAGTTTCGCTTCGGAGGGCAGGTCGATCATGAAGGTGGCAGCGACCCGCAGCACGTACGCCTGCCCGTGCTGCTCGAAGAACTCCCGTAGTTGTGTGCAGTTGCCGTACACCTCGTCGCCGCAGGCGAAGTCGAATACCAGGCCGTCGGCGAACGCATCAGCACAGATATCGATGGCCAGCTGGCCCTTGGTGCGGAACTCCACCTCCGGCGGCAGTCCCATACCGGCCGAGGCCCGGGGGTCGGTGATGTGCTCGGCCGGGATCCACTGACGCGCCCCGATCAACGCGTGCCCTGTCTTCTCCCGAACGTAGGACAGGTGCACCGTGTTGATCCCGTTCGCGACCCGGCCCGCGCACCCCATGTACTGCCGCTTCACCCCGCACGTCGCCTTGCCCTGCTTGGGCTGGCCCGTCTCGTCCAACGCGCCGACGACCAGGCCACGCCGCCGCCGACGGCGCGCCGCCTCGTCCAGACCCGCAGCGGCGAACCGCCGGACCTGGCTCATCGCGGCCGTCGTGTCCCACACCGCCCGGTTCAGCAGCCGCTGCGTGCGGTCCGGCGTGGCGTCCCCGACCTGCTCGGCGATGGTCCACCCGTTGCGCTTCGGCACCTGGCTGACCAGCGCCGATATGTACCTTCCCGCGTGCTGCCACGTCTGCGTTCGGGCGAAGCACGACCGCAGCCGCTGCAACAGCCCGGCCCGTTCCCGCACCGCGCGCCCAGCCGCTACCCTGGCAACCGCAGCCGCCTTCGATCTTGTAGTCCTCACAAACACATGATCGACAGGCGGCTGCGTCCACGTTGCACGCCCCCACCGCGTCCCGCGAGGTCAGACCACCAATGGCGGCTGCCGTACTACGCCGTAGTACGCGAGCTACAACAACTGCTCGTCGTCATGGCCGGCGCTTGCCACACCTGCAACCGCCCATTCGACGACACAACCTAACAAAGCACTACTAGTGCTGGCGATGTTTCCCGGCTGTCCGTCGCCGGATGCCCATAGGAGTATGGGGAAGGTGATCAGGATGGCGAGCATCAGGGGGTCGGGCGGGGTGGTGCCGAAGATCGTCTGTAGCGGCGGCACGGTGACGATGGTGGCGGCGAAGGCGAGTTCGAACGCGATTCCCCGAAGCAGGAGGCGGTTGGTCGCCAGGCCGATGGAGCGGAGCGGGGCCCGTTCGGTGCGGGCGGCGAGGGCGGTGCCGATCTGGCACGCGACGATGGGGCGGGGACGGATGCTGCCGGGGCCGTTGAACAGTGTATTGCCGCAATGAACCCGTTGCTACGGCCCGGCCGTGAGATAGCAGAGGAGGTAAGGGTGAGCGTGTCGGGCGACGAGGGACTGCGGGCCGAGATGCGGGCGGCGTTATGAGTGAAGAGGTGCCCTTCAACGAGGCTGGCGCAGCGGGTGGAGTTGCTGGGGCAGCATCGTGCTCGGCATCTTCGGTCAACTGGCTGAGCGGCCGCGCAGGCGGGTGGCCTTCATGGTCGGCGGGTGGAGCGGGTGTTCCACCGGTACAAGAACCATGCCTGACGGATGAGGCTACGGATGGTGACGATGGCATCGGCGAGGTTGAAGTGAGCGTTGGCCACGTCTTCTTTGCGTTCGTGGCAGCGTTGTAGCGGGTTGAGGGCGTTGTGTCGGGCGTTCGTGCGCTCGATGTGCCGCCGCCGGGTGGCCTGGGTCGGGGCTTTTGACGCCCGTGTGGGCGATCTCGCCGGTCGGCCTGTGGGCGGTGAGCAGGGCCTCCGTCACCGTAATCGGGGTCGCCACGGAGGGGGCCGGCGCTGATGTGGTTCCGGATATGAGCGGCGGTCAGCGCGGCTGATCCGGGGCGGGGAAGGAGCGTTGCGCGTTGGCCGCCGCCGTTCCGACCCTTGAGCTCAGTGAGAGCTGGTTGCGGGCTTTGGAAGCGTTCACCGGGATGAGGGTGTCCCGGGCGGAGCTGCCGTTGTTGCGGGATGACATCGGCACGCTGGAAATGCTGGCGCTTCGGGTGCGTACGGTGCTGGGTCCGTTGCTGGAGCAGACGATCAGGGCGGTCCGGCAGGCGGGGGAGGGTGAGGCCTTCGACCGGTTCGTGGCGCAGACCGCTCCGTTTGTGAGGAAGATGGCCGAGACGGCCGACCTGATGCTCGCCGTGGTCGATGCGGAGAAGAAGTTCTTCGTGGAGACGGAGGTCGGCAAGCGTACGGCGTTGGCCATGTTCAACTTCATGATTGCCGAGTTCGCCGTCGCCGCGGCGATGTGGTTCTGGAACCCGGTGGGGGCGGCGGCGCACATCGCGCAGACGCGGACGATCATTCAGGCGATCCTGCGGTCGGCGTTGGTGCGGTCGGCGGCGAGTGGCACGGCGATGCAGATGTTGTTCATGCCGGGTTCTGCGCTGCTGGCCGAGGTGTCGATGATGACCGATGGTCTGCAGCCGGGGGTGAACTGGTCGACGGTCGGTAAGCAGGCGGCGTTCGCGGGGGCGGTGGCGTTCCTGACCACGGTGGGCGGGCCGGCGTTGGGCAGGGTCGCTGGCGTCGTCGCGGGCGCGGTCGGCAAGCTGGGCGTGTCGGACACCACCAAGCATCTGCTGACCGATGTGCTGTCGCGGCCGGTGACGGAGACCCTCGGGGAGGGGCTGTTCGGTATCGGCGCCAGCTTGATGGTCGATGGGTACTGGGACCCCGGTAATCTTGGTGCGGATCTTCTGTCCGGGGCGATTTCGGGGGCGGGCGGGGCGGCCGCGAGCGGCCTCGGGTTCGTCGTGAGTCGCGCCGTGATGCAGCCTCGGGCGCAGGTGCCTCACCTCGCGTTCACGCCGGACGGTAGGCCGGTCCTGCCGGTGGGGCCGACACCGGTGGGTGGGGACACGTCCGCGGGGTACGAGGCTGGGGTCGACGATCCGAAGCCTGTGGTGACCGGCGGGCAGGCCCCGCCGCCCACCCCGGCGCCGCGGCCGGCTTCGAACCTGCCCACGCCGAAGCTGGACCTGCCCGCGCCGCACCTGGACCTGCCCGCGCCGCACCTGGACCTGCCCGCGCCGCACCTGGACCTGCCCGCGCCGCACCTGGACCTGCCCGCGCCGCACCTGGACCTGCCCGCGCCGCACCTGGACCTGCCCGCGCCGCACCTGGACCTGTCGGTGCCGTCGTGGTCGGTGTCGAACCTGTCGATGCCGGCTGCGCCGGTGCCGGCGTGGGTCGCGGCAGCGGGTGGGCCGGTGGTGGAGCAGTGGCAGCGGTTCCAGCAGGATCTGGCGGACCGCTACGGTGGGTTGTTGGCCGGGACGGGGCCGGCGCGGCAGTTCCTGGCCGGGCTTCCGGTGCCGGTCGAGCGGGTGTTCACCGAGTGGGCCGACGCCCGGCAGAACGACCCGGCCGTGCCCGTTTTCCTGTCTCAGGTCGGTCTGCCCGCCACCGCCCTGACCGACCAGTTCCTGTTCGGTGTCCGGGACCGGGCGGTCGCCCAGGTCACCGAAACCCTCGCGGGGCAGGTCCCGGCGGGCGGGCAGGTCCCGGCGGCGGTACGCCCGGAGCAGGTTGTCGCGGCGCTGCCCGGGGAGTTCGACCGGCAGGCGTTGCGTTCGATCGCGCACCTGGCCGTCGGGCACCACCTCGACCAGTACTTCACCACGGGCACACCGGCCACCGCCCCCCTGCCAGGCGGCGTCATCCCGCCAGGCGGCGTCATCCCGCCAGGCGGCGTCGTCCCGCCGGGGGCGCTGGCGTGCCGGGGGGCGCCGGGGCGGCGACACCGCCGTCGGAGGTCGTGCGCGCCGCGGTCGAGCGGGAGGTGCGGGCCCACGTGGAGCGGAGCCTCGACGCGATCCTCGGCGCCACTCCACTACCCGCCGCACCACTGACCGCACCACTGACCGCACCACTGACCGTGCCACTGACCGTGCCGCCCGCCGTGCCGCCCGCCGTGCCGCCCGCCGTGCCGTCGGCTGCCGCGGTCAGGCCCGACGCCGCGCAGGTGAGCGCCGTGGCGGACGTGGTCCGGCAGGCGGTCACCGACCTGCCGGCCCGTGTCACGGCCGCGGCCATCCCCGACACCACCGCACCGGACACCACCGCATCCGGCACGGACACCCCGGCACACCGGCGTACCGACGCGCCGCTGGCGTCGGTGACTCCCGAGCAGCACACCGCGGCAGCGACCAGCCAGGCGGAAACCCAGTTCACCGCCCTGGCCCGCGAGTACGGCGTCGAACCGGCCAGCCACGACACCCTCGCCGGATCCTTCCGACAGGACTGGGTCAACGGATACCACCAGGTACTCGCCCAGGCCACCGGCCACGCCACGCCCGCCACCCCCAGCGTGCCGGCTGTGCCCAGCGTGCCGGGCACGCCCAGCGCGCCGGGTGCGCCGGGCACTCCGGGCACGCCGGCTGCGGCCGGTGCCCGTACTACGGCGCCGGGTGGTGCTGCCCCCCGCACCGACGGCACGCCGAACCACGACCACACCAGCGACAGGACATCGGTCAGTGACCTGTCCGCCTCCGGCGATGACGTGTTCAGCCGCGATGGCAGGCCCAACGACACCTTCACGGTCAGTGACCTCTCCTCACTGGACGAGCCGATCAGCCGCGACCCGGCCAAGCCCGACAGCGGGGACCCGGATCCGTTCAGTGACGTGTCCTCGTCGGCCGACTCGGTCGATGGTGACCCGGCCAGGCGCGATTTCTGGGACACGAACTCGTTCGGTGACGCCGCTTCGCGGGACGGGTTGATCAGCGGCGACCCGGTCGGGCGCGACAGCGGGGACAGGGATCCGTTCGGTGACGTGTCCTCGTTGGGTGACTCGGTCGGTGGTGACCCGGTCGGACGCGGCGAGCCGGCCAGCACGGCACCGGAACCGGCGGTCGCGGCGACCGGGCCGGCCGCGGCGGCCGAGTCCGCGCGGCGGGTCGCCGACTGGATCGATCAGACACCGGTGGCCCCCGACAGCCGCGACCCGTGGTGGTGGTGCGTCCAGGCCACCCTCGACGCCTACACCACCGCCTACGGACGGCCCGGCAACCGGACGGTATCCGACGATCGGATCCTCGGACCCGACGGCCGACTCGCCCCCACCACGAGCTGGCCGCAACTCCTGGACATCCTCGACGCGACACCCGAACGCGTCGCCCACCCCGACGGCTGGCCCGACGGAGTCACACCACAGGACGTACTCGCCGCCCTACGGGCGGCACCGGGCTCGATGGTCGTGGTCAGGGTCGCACCACCCAACGAACCACAACACGTGTTCGCCCTCCACAGCCAACCACAACCATCCGGACCACCGACCATCAAGGTGCGCGACGGCCTGGTGCCCGGCGCCGAGGACCGACCCGAACCACCCGACCCGACCACCGACCCGTGGCTGCGGCACCTGTTCGCGTCGAGCACCCGACTCGCCGCGTTCGACAGCACCGGACGACCCACCACCATCACCAGCCTCCTTCCCGACCGCACCACCGCACACCCGCAGCCCACCACCACGACCAGCATCGACCCCAGCGCCATCCTGCTCGCCTCCACCACCCCACCCCGCGGCCCGTCCCAAGCCATGCAGGCGGACGCCACCTCCCCCGAACCGGCCGGCTTCCCCTGGCAGCCGTCCGACCGGCCGGCTCGGCCGCCCGAGTCGGGCTCGGGGTCGTCGGACCCGGTCTCTGATTCGTTGCCGGGCCGGCCGGCGGCGATGGAGTGGCACCCCCCGGCTGACGTCGGCTCTGATGCGGGCGGGCAGCTGTCGGACGGCGATGGTTACGCCGTGCCACCAGGATTCCCCGGTTACGGGTCGGGGGTTTCTGACGCGCGGTTGAATCCCGGCGGTGGTGAGCCACCGACCGGCGCCGGGCGGGTTGTTGTGATGGAGGTGGACGCCGAGCCGCGGACGCCGGTGCCACCGCCGGTGACGACGGCCCTGGCCCCGCCCGAGATCGTGGCATCCCGGGCGTGGGATGGCTTCTTCCAGCGGGTGCTGGACAGGGCGGGGGGCCAGGTGGCGGAGACGCTCGGTCTGGCGACGGTGGAGGTTGATGATGTCCGCCACTATCTGGCCATCGAGCTTGACCGGATCGTTCAGCGTACGGATCTCCGGCAGCGTCTGCAGTTGTCCAGTCCTTCCTTGGAGGTGTTGCGGCAGGCGTTGGATTCCAGGGAGAGGTCTGTGCCCGGCCTGACGCAGATGTTGCCGCACCTGGTCCTGGAGGCGTTCGGGATCAATTTCGCGGTGTCCGGCAGCGAGACCGTCAGGCACGATCAGGGTGCTGGCCCTGCTGGTGCCGGCACGGGTCAGGGGCGCCTGCGCCGGTCTGCGGGCCGGGGACCGGCGGCAGCGCACGGCGGGCCCGACTCCGGTGGGTTCGGCTCCGAGTCGATGGTCCAGGACGCAGGCGCTCGGGCAAGACTCCCAGCTGATGTGGCAGCCGGGTGGACGGCGGGGAACCCGCCGCAGCTGACCGGCGGGTACACCAAAGAGGTTCGGCTCAACGGGGATGGGCGGCTGACGATCACGGTGGGCGGCAAGAAGTCGGTTGCTGGTGTGGCCGCTGCGGGCCAGATGGCGACGGTCTGGTTCGGTCGCACGGACGGGTTGCCTGAGGGTGAGCCGGCCGCGTGGATCAAGGTCGAGAGCCTGAACGACCGGGACGGCGGCCCGTTCTGGCGGTGGCTGGACCCGGCCCCCACCGAGAACGACCTGAAGAGGCTGAAGACCTACAAGCCCCAGACCGTGTATGCGGACGGGTGGACGGAAGGGAGCCCGCGGCAGCTGACCGGCGGGTACACCAAAGAGGTCCAGGTCGACGGGCGAGGGCGGCTGACGATCAGGGTGGGCGGCAAGGCGCCGGTTGCTGGTGTGGCCGCTGCGGGCCAGATGGCGACGGTCTGGTTCGGTCGCACGGACGGGTTGCCTGAGGGTGAGCCGGCCGCGTGGATCAAGGTCGAGAGCCTGAACGACCGGGACGGCGGCCCGTTCTGGCGGTGGCTGGACCCGGCCCCCACCGAGAACGACCTGAAGAGGCTGAAGACCTATAAGCCCCAGACCGTGCATGCGGCCGAGTGGACGGCGGGGGACCCGCCGCAGCTGACCGGCGGGTACACCAAAGAGGTCCAGGTCGACGGGCGAGGGCAGCTGACGATCAGGGTGAGCGGCAAGAAGCCGGGTGCTGGTGTGGCCGCTGCGGGCCAGATGGCGACGGTCTGGTTCGGTCGCACGGACGGGTTGCCTGAGGGTGAGCCGGCCGCGTGGATCAAGGTCGAGAGCCTGAACGACCGGGACGGCGGCCCGTTCTGGCGGTGGCTGGACCCGGCCCCCACTGAGAACGACCTGAAGAAGCTGGAGACCTACACGCCCCAGACCGTGCATGCGGCCGAGTGGACGGCGGGGGACCCGCCGCAGCTGACCGGCGGGTACACCAAAGAGGTCCAGGTCGACGGGCGAGGGCGGCTGACGATCACGGTGAGCGGCAAGGCGCCGGTTGCTGGTGTGGCCGCTGCGGGCCAGATGGCGACGGTCTGGTTCGGTCGCACGGACGGGTTGCCTGAGGGTGAGCCGGCCGCGTGGATCAAGGTCGAGAGCCTGAACGACCGGGACGGCGGCCCGTTCTGGCGGTGGCTGGACCCGGCCCCCACCGAGAACGACCTGAAGAGGCTGGAGACCTACACGCCCCAGACCGTGCATGCGGGCGAGTGGACGGCGGGGGACCCGCCGCAGCTGACCGGCGGGTACACCAAAGAGGTTCGGCTCAACGAGCGAGGGCAGCTGACGATCACGGTGAGCGGCAAGAAGCCGGGTGCTGGTGTGGCCGCTGCGGGCCAGATGGCGACGGTCTGGTTCGGTCGCACGGACGGGTCGCCTGAGGGTGAGCCGGCCGCGTGGATCAAGGTCGAGAGCCTGAACGACCGGGACGGCAGCCCGTTCTGGCGGTGGCTGGACCCGGCCCCCACCGAGAACGACCTGAAGAAGCTGGAGACCTATAAGCCCCAGACCGTGCATGCGGCCGAGTGGACGGCGGACGACCCGCCGCAGCTGACCGGCGGGTACACCAAAAAGGTTCCGCTCAACGGGCGAGGGCGGCTGCCGATCTGGCTGCGCGGCAAGAAGCCGGATGCCGGTGTGGCCGCTGCGGGCCAGATGGCGACGGTCTGGTTCGGCCGCGCGGGCGGGTTGCCTGAGGGTGAGCCGGCTGCGTGGATCAAGGTCGAGAGCCTGAACGACCGGAAGGGCGGCCCGTTCTGGCGGTGGCTGGACCCGGCCCCCACCGAGAACGACCTGAAGAAGCTGAAGAACTACAAGAGCGCGACCGAGCGTGCGGGCGAGTGGACGGCGGGGAGCCCGCCGCAGCTGACCGGCGGGTACACCAAAGAGGTCCAGGTCGACGGGCGAGGGCGGCTGCCGATCACGGTGAGCGGCAAGGCGCCGGGTGCTGGTGTGGCCGCTGCGGGCCAGATGGCGACGGTCTGGTTCGGTCGCACGGACGGGTTGCCTGAGGGTGAGCCGGCCGCGTGGATCAAGGTCGAGAGCCTGAACGACCGGGACGGCGGCCCGTTCTGGCGGTGGCTGGACCCGGCCCCCACCGAGAACGACCTGAAGAGGCTGAAGACCTATAAGCCCCAGACCGTGTATGCGGACGGGTGGACGGAAGGGAGCCCGCGGCAGCTGACCGGCGGGTACACCAAAGAGGTCCAGGTCGACCGGCGAGGGCGGCTGACGATCACGGTGGACGGCAAGACGCCGCATGTCGGTGTGGTCGCTGCGGGCCGGGAGGCGACGGTCTGGTTCGGCCGCCGCCGCACGGACGGGTCGCCTGAGGGTGAGCCGGCCGCGTGGATCAAGGTCGAGAGCCTGGATCGCCGGAACCGAGGCCCGTTCTGGCGGTGGCTGGACCCGGCCCCCACCCAGAAGGACCTGGACAGGCTGCGGACCTACGAGTACCAGCCCGTGAATGCGGGCGGGGGGACGGCGGGGGACCCGCCGGAGCTGACCGGTGGGTCCAGCGATGTCGCCGCCGCGGTGGCACCCGCGTCAACCGGATCCGTGGGCATGGCATATCAGGCGGCGCGGGACGACGCGGTAGATGTCCCCGGATCCAACACGGACGGCCCGATCCCGCCGGTCGCCGGGTCGTGGGCCCGTCCGGTGGTCGGGAGTCCGGCGCAGGGCCAGCAGCGGCCGGGGGTGGCGAGCGTGCAGGTCGACCGGGGGCAACCGGTAGTGCGGACTCCGACGGCCGCCCCCGCCCCCGCCCCCGCGCCGCAGCCGCAGCCGCAGCAGCCGCAGCCGCAGCCGCAGCCGCTGGAGGGTTGGCCGCGGGCGGCCGGCGAGGCTGGCGTTACGCAGAGACCAGCCGACGCGTTCTGGGATGTTGCGGTGGACAGGTCGTCGTTGGTGTCTGTGCAGCGGCCGGCCGTCGCGTCGGTGGCCGGTCCGGATCCGATGTTGCCGGTGCCGGCTGACGGGTACTGCATGCTGTACGCCTTCATCGCCACCGATCCGATCTGGGTGCGTGATGTGCTGCATCCGCGCCTTTCCGTGGACTTGTACCAGTTCCTGTCCGATCCCGGTCGGGTGCGTACCAGCGCGGTGGGGCTGGTCGGCTCGGAGGTGCCCCGCGAGTCCCCGCTCGCGCGGGTGAGCGCGCTGTTGCAGGCCCACGTCCGGGGGTACCTGGACAGTAACGCCGGGCGGTTGCCCGCGGATGTGACCAGGCAGCGGATCAACTTCCGGGAAGAGCGTGTGCGGCAGGTGGCGGCCCTGCGCGACGACCAGCAGGTGCTGGATTGGTTGCGTTATCTTGACAGCCCTTACGTCACCGAAGCGGGCATGCTGCCTGCGGCCGTGATCGCGCACCGGTACCAGGCGGTGCGTGCCGAGGCGATGCTGTCCGGCGGGCCGCTGGGTCTCGGCGCGGCGACGGACGCGCCGCAGCGGCAACTGGACTTCCTCAACCGGCACGGCCAGGGCTTCCCGGTGGACGTCCTGGAACCGGGCGCGGCCCGTGACTTCTTGGTCGTCGTGTTGAGCCAGTCCGACCGTCAGCTCGAACCCGACGAGCTGGCGGTGGTCCGAGCGGCGGTGGACAACTGGAAACAGCAGTGGGGCGCCCCGGTCGGGGAGTTCTTCGGCCCGCTGCTGGCCCACGCGACCGGCCGCCGGGTCACCATCTGGCGGGAATCCGGGTGGGGGGCGCCACCGATGGTGAGCGCCGAGTACGGTCCGGCCGCCGGCCGGCCGGTCGACCTGTACCACGTCGCGGCCGACCCGAACAATCCGACCGTCGTCAACCACTACAACGCGGCCGCGGTCCATGACGGTCGACAGGGCGCCGGGGCTTCCCCTGCGACGTCCGCGCCGGTCGACACCCCGCCGCGGCGGGCGCAGGTCGGTCAGGGGCCGCCGGCAGCGCGGACCTCGTCGCCTCCCCGACTGACGGCCACCATCAGGTCGCGGCCCCACCCCGACCAACCAGAAAACCCGGAACCACGCACCACACCGCTGGAGCGGCGTCACCTCGATAAGGTACGGACCGAGATTATCTGGGCCACGCCCGAGGAAGTGTCAGCCGAACAAGACGTTGTGCTGATGCGAGAGATCACAGACAGCGTCCAACCAGTCCCGGGAATGGACGACGCCTTTCCCTGGCGTGACGATGACGACCCGCGCGGACGGGTCTATGCGCCCTTCGCCGACGAGAACGGCCAGGTGCACCCCGTCGTCCGCGCCAACGCCGACCGCATCACCGCCAGCATGGACTCGGGCAAACAGACCTTGAAGAACATCGCCAACAACCCGGAAGACCCCCGGCTACCCCGCGTACCGGACGAGGAGTTGGAGCGCCTGTGGCCCCTGCTCGAGCAGATGGTCGCAGCGGAGGTGCGCCGACTGGTCCTCGGCGAATCATTGGAAAACCCGCGAGTCAAAGTCCTCCCCATGACCAAAGACCACCTGAAGGATCACGAACGCGGACACGACAAACTCGAAGGCAGGTTGGGATTGGTCCTGGACGACGCCTTCGTGCGGCGGTTCCTCATGGAAATGCTCGGCCCGTACCTCGGCGCCGTATTCGAAGATCAGCAACGAGAAGCAGTCTGGAAACAAACCTACCGGCTGTACCCATCCTATACGATGAACGTCGAAACCTCCCGCCCTCTCGCCGATAGCCGTCGGTCTCGCGGTCGGCGACTTGTGCCTCCACGACAACGCAAGCGCGACATTTTCATGAGCGCCGAAGGCTTCGCAAACTCCATTGCTTTCGCCAACACCGCACTCAAACCCGGCACCCTGGAACCCGACACCTACCGCACCAACGCGGTGTTCCTGCAATTCACCATCAGGATCCCCGACAACAACAACGACATCCGCCGACAACCGATCAAGATATTGTTCGCTCTGGACAACCTGTTTGACCGTGACATCAACCCCTGTCGCATCGTCATCCCCGACTACGGTCCTCTCTATTTCAAGGGGGAAGACGCGGAGAAGAATTTCCCACCCATCAAACAAGAACCCGACACCACGCCCGACGGCGGGTTCGGTGAGCGGCCTGGGGAAACGGACCAGTGGTAACACCGGCACCGCGCCCCAGGCCGACTCATCCTGTTCTGCTTCCTCGACGGCACCCGTGAGGCGTTGTCCGGGCTGCTGCGGCAGGGGCGGGCTGGGTCGAACACGACCGCCGACCGCATCCTCGTGCTCGACCGGGCCCTCGCGCAGATCCCCGACGTCCACCGGCACGGCACGCCGGTCCTGGTCCGCTCGGACTCGGCCGGCTGCACGCAGGGGTTCCTCGCCCACATCCGCGGTCTGCGTGAACACGGCATCGACGTCCGGTTCTCCGTCGGGGTGGCGATCACCGAACCGGTCCGGGAGGCGATCCGCGCCGTCACCGCCTGGGTCGGCGCCCTCGACGCCGAGGGTGACCTGCGTGACGGGGCCGAGATCTGCGAGATCACCGGTCTGCTGCCGGGCGGCTGGCGGGCCGCCTACCCGCCCGGCACCCGGTTCATCGTCCGGCGTGAACGCCCCCACCCCGGCGCGCAGCTGACCCTGTTCGACACCATCGAAGGCATGCGCCACCAGGTCACCGCGACGGACACCCCGATCGGCGGCGGGTTGCTGAAGTACCTCGAAGCCCGCCACCGCGCTCACGCCCCGGTGGAGGACCGCATCCGTACAGGTAAGGACACCGGCTTCGGTCGGTTCCCCTCCCGAGTCTTCGCGATCAACCAAGAAAACCATGGCCCCTGGCGGGGCCACCCACAGGTAGGTGAAACTCGGTCGGCGGTGTCGCTCGCCGTCGCCGGTTGCGCTTGGTGCCCTCGTGGTGCCTGAAACCAAGAATGGTGTGGGAGCCCGTCCCTGGTACCCCAGGTTGTTGCCTTCCCGTGCACGTGTCTCAGTGTCATGAGTCTATGACGGGCTCTGCGAGCGGCATCGTCCCTGGCTGGTGATCGGGACGGAGGCGGCTGTTTGGACGTGTTGTATACGCATGTCGCGGGGATCGACGTGCATAAGAAGCAAGTCACGGTGACGGTACGGACACCGGATCCGCGGCGGCCGGTCCGGCGGGAGAAGACCCGCACGTTCCGCACGTTTTACGCGGACCTGTTGGCGATGGGATCCTGGCTGGCCGAGTGCGGGGTGACGCGGACGGCGATGGAGTCGACTGGTCCGTTGCAGGTCTTGCCCAGGGTGCCCGAGTACTGGCGGGCCACACACGGCGAGGCGGTGCCGTCCTTCGGGAAGCCCGAGTCGTCGATAAAGTACGCGGCCGGGTCGATCGCGTCGACCGCCCACCGTGCCACGTTCGCCCGCACCGCCGTGTAGTCCCACGTCGAGGACGTGATGAACTGCTGCAACTGCTGATGATCGACGCCGAGGCGTTCCGCCATCGGCTGCATCGACTTCCGCGCCTGTACGGTGCCAAAACTAGATTCCGGCTGCTGACCAGCGGGTTCAAGGATTCGTTCAGGCGGCTCGATGGTACTCGTTGATGGTGTCGCGGTCGCGGATTAGGAACCGGAAGTCGTTGGTGCGTTCTCCGAGGTCCATGAGCAGGTTGCGGGCCTGCTGGGTCACCCATGCCTGGGTCGGGTGCTCGGTCACGCCGAGCAGGTGTACCCGGCGGGTGGCGATCTCCATGACGACCAGCACGTACAGCCGGCGCAGCCACACGGTATCGACGTGGAAGAAGTCGGTGGCCAGCAGACCGGTGGCCTGGGCGCGCAGGAACGTTCGCCAAGACGTGTCGGTCTGGCGGGGTGCGGGGGCGAGGCGGCCACGGGCCAGGATTCGGCGGATGGTGCCGAGGCCGACGCGGTGGCCCAGTCCGAGCATCTCGCCCTGAATTCTCTTGTGGTCCCAGCGGGGGTTGTCCCGGGCCATCCGGCGGATGAGCTCGCGGATCTCGTCGCTGCCGGGTGGTTGGCCGCCGCAGTGGGGGTAGGTCCAGCCGCGTTGGACCAGCCGGCGGTGCCAGGCCAGCAGAGTCGCCGGGGTCACGATCCGGTGGATGCGGGACCGCGCGGGGCAGGCGGCGGGCCAGCGGCTCCGCGAGCACCGCGCGGTCGCTGCGAGCCGCGAGGAGCAGAGCGTCGGACAGGCGGATCGCGACCAGATAGATCAGCTGGAAAACCATGACCACGAAGGTGCCTCATTCCCATGAAGCCCCAGCTCACTGCAGGTGCGACAGGTATTGGCACCGTACACGTCCAGGTAACCGGAGGACGTTGTTGGCCCGCGGCCCCGGTGCGGTTGACGTCGACCAGGACCACGCTGGCCGCCGCCGTGGTCCGGGCCGCCCGGGTGCGTGGCCACCTCCGTGCTCCGCCGTCCTGCTGCGCACGGAGCAAGTTGGCCTCCCGGTAGTAATCGGCGCAAAACCAACGACAACGCTGGTCAGAGCTGGTCCCGCAGGATGGCGGGGCCGCTCGTGCCGACGACCAGTTGACCAGCGTTACCGTTGATTCCGGGCTGAGAGCTACGCCTGTGCCCAAGGCGTCGCGGGTGAGACGGTGGGCTCAGCGGGGGAGAGGCTGTCCTTTGGTCTCCGGTCCGACGAACCAGATCAGGCCGAGTGCGATCACGTAGGACGCCACACCGATCGTCGTCGCCGCCGTCGAGATGCTCCCGAGCAGGCTGATGAGCAGACCGGCGGCGAGCGTGACGAGCGAGCCTGCGATCCGGGCAGAGTTGAACACTGTCGAGATCGCGGTCGCCCGTCCCGCCGTGGGGAACAGCTCAGGCATGTAGATCGGCATCCACGCGAACTGCCCCAGGATGAAGAACCCGGCGACGCCTGCGGCGACGAGGGCAACCCCCGGCGTCGAAACGGCGAAGAAGAAGATCGGCAGGATCAACGCCGAACCCGCGTAGTAGACGAGCATGGTGGGTTTGCGGCCCCACTTGTCGGCAAGGTAGCCCAACAGTAGGTATCCCGGCACGGACGCGGCATTGAACACCAGGCCCGCGTTCGCGGCCCACGCGCCGGCGGGCAGTCCCATGTTCTTCGCGAGCTGGCCGACGTACTGCGGGATCCAGGCCGACACGCTGTAGAGGCCGATGACCGACACCACGGTGATCAGGAGAAGGCGTAGAGCCCGGCGACGCAGGTGCGGCTGGCTGAACACCGACGTGAACGTAGACCGCAGGAGCTCTCGGTCCGCCGGGCTGACCTGTCCACCGCCTGCCGCGGTGGCCTTGGCCTTGCGCCTGCGGTCGCGGATCTCTGTCCACATCTCCGGGTCGTGGACCGTTCGGCGCACGTAGAGCACGATCAGTGCGGGCAGAGCGCCGACGAGGAACAGATACCGCCAGGCCTCGGTTCCCACCGGCTGAAGGAGAAACCAGGTCAGGGCCGCGAGCACGGCGCCGACCCCGAACCCGGACTGCAGTACGGCGGCTGCCCGTCCGCGGGAGCGGTCGGGCCACAGTTCGCCGATGAGGGCCGTCGCGCTGCCCCACTCGGCGCCCAGGCCCATGCCGGTGACGAAGCGCAAGGCCAGTAGCCACCAGTAGTCGGGCGCGAACGCGGTCAGGCCTGTGAACACCGCATACCAGAGAATTGAGATCATCAGGGTACGTCGACGGCCGAGGTAGTCGGCGGCGAAGCCGGCGACGATCCCGCCTAGGGCCCAGCCCAGGAGCGTCGCGGCGACCAGTGCGCCGACGTAAGCGGGAAGCCGTTGGAGCTGGCCGCTGGTCCCCAGGCTGGTGACAGCTGCCGAACCCGCGAGGACGAGTGCGTAGGTCTCGAACCCGTCGAATGTCCATCCGAGCCACGACGCTACGAGTGCCTGGCGGCTGGTGTTGTCGATGCTACGCAGGGTCACGGGTCGATCGCGGGTGTCAAGCGGCGGTACGTCGCTCTCCAAGTCGGACACAGTGCTCTCCTTTGAGCTGAAGACTCGACATCGGGGGTGGTCAGGTGAGCGCGTCGACCGGGGCAAGAACGGTGACGCTGATCGGCGACGCAAGCAAGTCCGGCAGCTGGGCGCGGTAGTTCTTGTAGTGCGTCGACGCGCGGTGAGCCTCTAGTGCAGAGGAGTCCTCGTAGCACTCGAGGAGCACGAACTCTGCATCGTCTCCCTGGGCGACGAACAGGTTGTAGAAGTGGCAGCCCGCCTCGGCGCGCGTCGGAGCCACCATCCCCTCGAGCAGTGCCTGCAGTCGGCCGGCACTCTCGGGCGTCGGGGTGAAGCGGGCGATCACGGTCACAGGGTTCTCGTCGGCCATGACGTCTCCAGTCGGTTACGGCGGGGCGCCTCTTGCGTCCCTACGGGTAATACGTTATAAAACGTCTTGTGATCGTTGTCAAGGAAACGCAGGCAGCCCACCCGGCGCCTGATCTCGCAGGCATGTCGGAGGCACGGCGGGTATGACATCCCCTGAAGACTCCGAACCGCGCCTCGACCTGACGGACGCTGACCTGCGGATCCAGCGCGGTCGAACCTCGGCTACGGCACAGCTGGCCGAACAGATCAAGGCGTTGATCATCAAGCAGCAACTGCCCCCGGGCGCACGGCTGCCCACGGAGAAGGAGCTGATCGCGCAGTCCGGTCTGAGTCGGGTCACCGTCCGCGCCGCAGTGGGCGCCCTCGAGAGTCAGGGCTGGGTCGTGCGCAAGCAAGGGCTGGGCACGTTCGTGTCCGAACCACTGGACCAGGAGTTGTCGTCCGGGGTCCGCACGATCACGGAGGTGCTGCTCGACCGCGGTGTCACGCCGCAGATCGAGGTCATGAGCTTCGGAGTCGAGCCCGCGTCGGCGTACGTCGCGCGGACGCTGGGGGAGCGTGAGGTGCTCACCATCCGCCGCCGCTACGGCGACGGTGAGCAGCCCGTGGCGTTGGTGACGATCCACCTCCCGCCCCGGGTGCTCGATGCCGCCGAGCCGTTGCGTTCGGCCGAACCGGCCACCGAGACCACCTACACGATGTGGGAGCAGCGGCTGGGCACGCGCATCGCGGAGGCCCGGCACGAGATCCACGCCGCAGGCGCGTCCGCGGACGTCGCGACGGCGCTGGGCATCGACGAGGGCGCACCGGTCCTCGTCCTCGATCGCGTCAGCTTCGACCACGACAACCGGCCGCTGGAGGTCGTGGTCTTCCACTACCGGCCGGAACGCTACGGCTTCTCGGTGACGCTTCCCCGCGTCATCGCGAACGAGACGGTCGGCATGACAGAGAGAACAGAAAGGTTGCGTCCATGATTAACGCCGATCCCGGCACGCCAGGGCACCCCGGCAGGGACGGCCCGCACGTCGGGCTGATCCTCGCCCTCACCATCCGCGGCCTGTCCGTGGGCAACTACCCGGACATGACCCGCGTCGCGCAGACGGCGGAGTCCCACGGGTTCGACTCGGTGTGGCTGTGCGACCACTTCCTGACCCTCAGCCCCGACGACTACGTCCGCGACGCCGGGATCACCGACGACGCGAACGGCGACGCGCCGGCGGCGCAGGGTCCGTCGTCGATCCCGCTCCTGGAGTGCTGGACGGCGCTGTCGGCGCTGTCGCGTGACACGACCTCGCTGCGGCTGGGCACCAGCGTGCTGTGCAACTCGTACCGCTATCCCGCCGTCCTCGCCAAGATGGCCGCGACCCTCGACGTGATCTCGGGCGGGCGCGTGGACCTGGGGCTGGGGGCAGGCTGGTTCCAGCAGGAGTTCGAGGCGTACGGGATCCCGTTCCCGTCGACCGGCGACCGCGTCTCGGCGCTCGCCGAGTCGCTGCAGGTGATGCGCAGCGTCTGGACCGAGGCCAACCCCCGATTCAGCGGCGACTTCTACACGATCGACGGTGCGATCTGCGACCCGCCGCCCGTCCAGAAGCCACACCCGCCGCTGTGGATCGGCGGCGAGGGGCTGCGGGTCAACCGCATCGCTGTCCGGCACGCGAACGGCGTCAACGTCCGGTGGTGGCCCGCCGAGAAGTGCGCTGAGCGCCGGGCGCTGCTCGATCGGGAGTGCGAGGCGATCGACCGTGATCCCTCGACCCTCGAACTGTCGGTGACGACGCTGCTCGCACCCACCGCGTCGCCCACGGTCCAGCAGCAGCTGCGCGCGCGGTTCAAGTCGATCCCGGAAAGCGGTCTCATCACCGGCTCTGCCGACGCCTGCCTCGAGCGGATTCGCGAGTACCAGGCTGCTGGGGTCAACCACTTCCTGTTCACGATTCCGGACGTGGCCGACTCCGACTACCTCGACGTGGTGGGCGAGCAGATCCTTCCGCACCTCGACACCTCCCGCGCCCCCAGCCCCGCCTGACCTCCGCACACACCTGCTGAAAGCGAGCCGCACGATGACCTCCGACGTGACCTCCCGGTCGACCGAGACCGCTGGTGAGGAGTACCTCCGCCCGACCAAGTACATCGACTCCGACCACCCGACCGTCGTCGAGACTGCCCGCCGGATCACCGAGGGCGCCACGACCGACGTCGAGCGTCTGGGCCGCATCTACCACTATGTCCGTGACCTGCCCTACGACATCCTCGCCTCGTTCCGCTACCTCGCGACGGGGCAGACGGCGGCCAGCGACGTCCTCGAGAACGGCGTTGCGTTCTGCATGGGCAAGGCCAGCTCGTTCGTCGCGCTGGCCCGCGCCGCCGGCATCCCGGCGCGCGTCGCCTTCCAGGCGCTGGACGCCCCCGAGATGGAGTTCCTCTCGCCCGAGGTCCGCGTGCTGTGGGGCGGGCCGGTCGGGCGCCCGCTGCCGTGGCACTCGCTCGGAGAGGCGTTCGTCGACGGCCGGTGGGTCAAGCTCGACGCCACGATCGACGCGCCCACCGCCTCCAAGCTCGGCAAGCCGTACGCGGTTGACTACGACGGCCACACCGACATCCCCACCGTCGAGGGCCCGGTGCTGCGGGAGAACGGCAGCTACGCCGACTACCCCGCCGAGGTCGCGGACTGGTACCTGCGCGTGGCCCGCGAGGTGCTCGACGCGCTCGAGTCGACCGCCGCGCACGAGCGCGTCGCCGCCGACGACGTGCTGTGGAGCGGGCCGGACCCCGAGCTCGTCAGCCGTCAGGCCGTCGCCTGATCTTCCCCCCGGTGGCGCGGCGTCCAGGTCGCGCCACCGTGATTCCGCCGCGTTCCCCGTTGACCCGAGAAGGACACCACCATGTCCGTTCGTCAGATCACCTCCGTCAACCCCGCGACCGAAGAAGTCCTGGGTCGCTTCGACCCGCACACCCCGGACCAGATCGAGGCGGCCCTCGCCCGGGCGGCCGGCGCGGCCGCCCAGTGGCGGTCCACTCCGATCGAGGTCCGCGCGGAGCACCTCCATCGCGCCGCCGCCATCATGCGCGCCGACCGGGACAGGCTCGCCACGCTGATCACCCAGGAGATGGGCAAACCCATCGCCGAGGCGGAAGCCGAGGTCGAAAAGTCCGCCTGGTGCTGCGAGTACTACGCGGAGCACGGTCCGGCGATGCTCGCCCGCGAGTCGGTCGAGACCGCCGCCACGCGCAGCCACATCGCCTACGACCCGCTGGGTCTGGTGCTCGCCGTGATGCCGTGGAACTTTCCACTGTGGCAGGTGTTCCGGTTCGCGCCGCCCGCGCTGCTCGCGGGCAACGGCGCCGTGCTGAAGCACGCGTCGAACGTCCCGCGCTGTGCCCTCGCGATCGCCGAAATCTGGGAGCAGGCGGGCTGCCCGACCGGGCTGTTCACCACGCTGCTGGTCGGACCGGATGCCGTGCCGAGCCTCGTCGCCGACGACCGCGTCCACGCCCTGACCCTCACCGGCTCGACCGAGGTCGGCGCGCAGGTCGCGGCCATAGCCGCCGCGCACCTCAAGCCGCAGGTGCTCGAGCTCGGCGGCTCCGACCCATTCATCGTCCTCGCGGACGCCGACATCCCCGCCGCCGCGGCCGCCGCCGTCACGGCGCGGATGCTCAACGCCGGGCAGAGCTGCATCTCTGGCAAGCGTTTCATCGTCGAGGACGCGGTCGTCGAGGAGTTCACCGAAGCGTTCGCCGCAGGCGTCGCCGCGCTGACCGTCGGCGACCCCTTCGACCGCGACGTGCGGATCGGCCCGTTGGCCAGGGCGAGCATCCGCGCGGACGTGCTCGACCAGGTGCGCCGCAGCGTCTCAGCGGGCGCCAGGATCGTCACCGGCGGCACGGTGCCGGAGGGACCGGGCTTCTACTTCCGGCCCGCCGTTCTCGACAACGTCACGCCCGAGATGGCCGTGGCGGCTGAGGAGACCTTCGGACCGGTCGCCGCGGTCGTCCGGGCGAAGGACGCGCTCGACGCCGTCGACATCGCCAACGCCACCGAGTTCGGTCTCGGTGCGGCCCTGTGGACGTCAGACCTCGACCGCGCGGAGTTCCTCGTGCCCCGCATCGACGCAGGCGCCGTGTTCGTCAACGGCATCGTCGCGTCCGACCCGCGCCTGCCCTTCGGCGGCGTCAAGCGCAGCGGCTACGGGCGTGAGCTGGGTGTCTTCGGGATCCGGCAGTTCACCAACGTCAAGAGCGTCTGGGTCGGGCCTGCGCAGAACGGCCAAGACCACCCGCTCAGCGAATGAACCACCAGGCCGAGATCGAAGGAGCTCCCATGACATCCCCTCAGCCCGCGCCACGGCTCGACGAGTCGTCCCAGCGCGTCGGCACCGTCGCCATCGTCGGCGGCACCGGTGCCCTCGGGCTCGGACTCGCGAGGCGGTGGGCGCACGCCGGTATCGATGTCCGCATCGGTTCTCGCCGCGCGGACGCCGCGCAGGCCGTTGCTGCGCAGCTACCACGAGCGTCCGGCGGTGAGAACGCCGTGATGATCGATGGAGCGCCAGTCGTCGTCATCGCGGTCCCGTTCAGCGCCCACGTCGAGACTCTGCGGTCGCTCGCCAAGGTCATCCAGCCCGGGCAGCTGCTGATCGACACGACCGCGCCGATGGCGCCAGGGCGCCGAGGCCTTCGGCCCATCACGCCGTGGGCGGGCTCAGCTGCCGAGCAGGCCCAAGACCTGCTCCCGGCCGGCGTCTCGGTCATCTCCGCGATGCAGACGGTCAGCGCCGCCGTCCTGCAGGACCTCGGACAGCGCCTCGACGAGGACGTGTTGATCTGCGGCGACAAGAGCGCCGACAAGGCTGTCGCAGCTGGTCTCATCGAAAGCATCCACGGATTACGCGCGGTCGACTGCGGCCCCCTGGACATGAGCGGTGTCTGTGAACGGATCACCGCCTTGTTGGTCGGTGTCAACCGGCGCTACAAGACGCACGCCGGAATCCGGCTCACCGGACTGCCCGTGACATCGGCGAACTCGAGCCTCGGCCGTCCCGCGTAATCCCTGCGTCCCGCCGAAAGGGGGACAACCATGATCGTCAGGTGGTGCACGTCGCCGGCGCCTGACGGTCAAGGTACGGATGCAGCGCGTCATCGGACGCTGAGTGAATGAAGCCCCGCAGTGATCGAAGGCGGCGGTGTACTTGCCGTCGCGGTCGCGGATGAGAAACCGGAACGGGTTGGCACGCTCGCCCAGCTCCGTAGCGAGGTTACGGGCCTGCTGGACCACCCACTGCCCAGTGGGGTGCGCGGTGACGCCAAGAAGGTGGACCCGTCGGGTGGACACCTCCATGACCACCAGCGCGTACAGGCGCGGCAGCAGGATCGTGTCGAGGTGAAAGAAGTCGATGGACAGAAGGCCAGTGGCCTGGTTGCGCAGGAAGGTGCGCCAGTTGGTGTCTGGCTGGCGGGGCGGCGGGCCGACCCGCCAGCCGGCCAGGATCCGTCAGATCGTGCCCGCTCCGATCCGATGGCCGAGCCGCCGTAGTTCGCCTTGGATTCTGCGGTGTCCCCATCGCGGGTTCTCGCCGGCCAGCCGTGGCACCATGTCCTGAATCTCGTCGCTGACTGGTGGTCGGCCGGGTCGGTTGGGGTAGGTCCAGTGGCGTCGTACCAGGCGGCGGTGCCAGTTCAGCAACGTGGCCGGGGTGACGATCCGATGTTCCCGTATCCGGCGGGGCAGCAGGGTGGGCCAGGGCGGACAGGATCGCCCGGTCCGGCCAGGACAGCCGCGGCCGGCCGGGAACCTGCCGGCGGAGCACCGCTACCTCATGCCGCAGCGCGAGAACCTCGACCAGCAACGCCCTGTCGCCCCGGATCAACAACCCCAGTCCGCTGAACAGGCTGATCATTCCCAGGTACAGCATCCGCACGGTCATACCAGAGATCATCAGCCCGAGCCGAGAACTCCCGGCTCAGAGACCGTCGGGTAACCAGCTCCGAGCGTTCTGTTACGGGGAGACACGTCGATGCCAGGTGCTCGACAAATAGATCATCCCCGCCATGATCGCGTTGTGTGCGCAACTGCAACTGTGGCGGGGATGACGCCCGTTCATGCTATCCGTCGAGCTTGACCGATGCGATGTGGGCGATCCTCGCGCCCTTGATGCCGGTACGCGACCTGCGTAAAGGCGGCCGGCCGCGCAAGTGGGGAGATCGGCTGATCCTGGATTCGATCTTCTATGTGCTGCGGTCGGGCTGTCCGTGGCGGATGATGCCGCGGGATCTGGCGCCACCGGACGCGGCACATCGCTGGTTCACGACGTGGCGGAAGAACGGAACGTGGGACGCGATCCACGACGAGCTTCGCCGGCAGGTGCGGGTAGCGGCCGGTCGTGAGCCGGAGCCGACAGCGGCGGTGCTGGACGCCCAGTCCATCAAATCCAGTGAGGGCGGCGAATGCCGTGGGTTCGACATGGGCAAGAAGACCACCGGCCGCAAGCGGCACCTGGTCGTGGACACGATGGGGCTGATCCTGGTCGTGATGGTCACCTCCGCCTCGGTCAACGACCGTCCCGGTGGCCGGCGGATCCTGGCGCGGCTGGCCGAGGCGTTCACCACCATCGCCCTCGTGTGGGCCGACGGCGGCTACGCCAACAGCATCGACTCCACTCTGCTGACCTGGGCGAAAGAGCAGCTCGGCATCCTGGTGGAGATCGTCAAGCGCAACGACGACGTCAAGGGCTTCAAGGTCCTACCGCGCCGGTGGGTGGTAGAGAGGACGCTGGGTTGGCTGGTCCGTAACCGACGCCTGGCCCGGGACTACGAACGGCTGACCGTCAACTCAGAGGCCATGATCAAGGTAGCGATGATTCGACTCATGACGATACGCCTGGCCGGTCAAACGATCCGCTGGGCCAACGCCACCGAGCGCGAAGCCGCCCAACGCATCAACGTCGAGCGACTTCTCGCCACGTAGTCACCCGGTTACCCGACGGTCTCTCACAGCATGTGCGACGAGTTGTGGCACGGCACAGGCCTTGGTGCGGGTGCTGGGGGTGACGGGATGACGACCCCGACCGCCCTGGACGTGACCGCGGTGCTGGACCGGTGCCGCGCCGGACTGCGGACCGTGACGGACGCCGAGCTGGAACGCCGGGCCGCGACGGTCGCGGCCCTGCCGGGCCGGCTCGCCGACGAACTGCGGCGCCTGGCCCAGCCGGCCCGTCGGACGGCTGGCCGGATGTCTTCATAAGTCCCGGGTACGGGATGAACTGCCGTCGCTGGTGCGGTGCTATCCGACGCCGTCGATGCCCACGATCTTTAGCTCGGCGACCAGGAGGAGAAGGATGGTCAAGGCCGGATTCATGCAGCGGCTGCCGGCGATGGACGACTCTCACCTCCTGGTCGGGATGATCGGTGAGGTGGATCTCGCCATCCGCCTGGGGAACACAGGGGTGGCTCAGTACGGGGGGCGGATCTGCTCGGCCCCGCTGAACTTGTAGCCGGCCACACGGCGGGCCCGTCGTGATCTGGGCCGGACCGGCGGCCGGGGATGCAGTTGATGGATTTTGCGGGCTGTCTCCAGATTGTCGCCGTCCTCCCCGGGCTAGTGCCAACGTCGCTCGGTTAAGGCGTTGTGGCGGCTGTCGAGGGGTGTGTCGCTCAGGCAAACAGAAGCGGAGTTCCGGTATTGAGGTGAGTCACTCCAAGACACCCTCGAGACCAGGAACTCCGCTTTGGTCGATCAGATTGCCATAACCCGTACGGTGAGGGTAGCCGCGGGGGTGTTCGCACCGGGTCATCTGGGTGAGTTGACCCAGTTCATACCTTTCGAGATGGTCGATGAGATCCTCGCGGCGACCCGCCGTACGCAGCAGCGGATCCGACTGCTGCCGGCCCGGGTGGTGGTCTATCTCGTCCTGGCGGGTTGCCTGTTCGCCGAACTCGGCTACGGGCAGGTGTGGCGGAAACTGACCGCCGGTCTGGCCGGGCTGGACCTGGCCGAGCCGTCCTCGGGGACGTTACGTGAGGCACGGCAGCGGCTCGGGTCTGCGCCGCTGCGGGCGTTGTTCGACCTGCTCCGCGGCCCGGCGGTCACCACGGCGAACCACGCCGTGCGCTGGCGGGGGCTGCTGGTGGCCGCGATCGACGGGACCACGATGTCGGTAGCCGACGCCGAGGCGGTCCGGGCCCGTTACCGCAAACAACGGGGTAACCACGGCGGGGCCGGCTACCCGGCCCTGCGGCTGAGTGTCCTGCTGACCTGCGGCACCCGCTCGATCATCGACGCCGTGTTCGGCCCGATCAGCACCGGTGAACTCGACCAGGCCCACACCCTGGCCCGTAGCCTGCGGGCCGGGATGCTGCTACTGGCCGACCGCAACTACGCCGCCGCCGACCTCATCACCACCCTCGCCGCGACCAAGGCCGACCTGCTGATCCGCTGCAAGAACGGCCGCCGCCTACCCGTGATCACCCGCTACCGCGACGGCTCATGGCTATCGACCATCGGCACCCTGCGCGTGCGGGTCATCGACGCCCAGATCACCATCAGAACCAGCGACGGCACCCGCACCAGCGGCTACCGGCTGATCACCACCCTGCTCGACCCGCACACCCACCCCGCCGGCGAATTGATAAAGCTGTATCACCGCAGATGGGAAATCGAAACCGCCTACCTGGAGATCAAATCCAGCATCCTCGGCGGCCGGGTCCTACGCGCACGCACCCCCGACGGCGTCGACCAGGAGATCTACGCCCTGCTCACCGTCTACCAGGCCCTCCGCACCGCCATGACCGATGCCACCGACAGCCAGCCCGCCACCAACCCCGACCGAGCCAGCTTCACCACCGCCCTGCACACCGCCCGCGACCAGATCACCAACGCCACCGGCGTCATCGCCGACACCGTCATCGACCTGGTCGGCGCCATCGGCCGCGCGGTCCTGGCCCACCTGCTACCCGACCGCCGGATCCGGGTGAAACCCGGATGATCAAACGCTCAAACTCCAAGTACCAAGCCCGCGGACCCAACGTAGACCGGCATAGCTACAAAGCCACCATCGCGACCGACATCATCACAAACCATTGCGAAACACCCGCCGGACCTTAACCGAGCGACGTTGGGGCTAGTGCTGGCGATGTTTCCCGGCTGTCCGTCGCCGCTGCGAAGCCACAGCGAGCTGACGTCAGCGGCGTCCGGCGCGGCGTAGTAACGCTCGCCGTAGCTCGTCCGGTGCCCACACGAGTATCGGGAAGGTGATCAGGATGGCGAGCATCAGGGGGTCGGGCGGGGCGGTGCCGAAGATCGTCTGTAGCGGCGGCACGGTGACGATGGTGGCGGCGAAGGCGAGTTCGAACGCGATTCCCCGAAGCAGGAGGCGGTTGGTCGCCAGGCCGATGGAGCGGAGCGGGGCCCGTTCGGTGCGGGCGGCGAGGGCGGTGCCGATCTGGCAGGCGACGATGGGGCGGGGACGGACGCTGCCGGGGCCGTTGAACAACGTATTGCCGCAATGAACCCGTTGCTACGGCCCGGCCGTGAGATAGCAGAGGAGGTAAGGGTGAGCGTGTCGGGCGACGAGGGACTGCGGGCCGAGATGCGGGCGGCGTTATGAGTGAAGAGGTGCCCTTCAACGAGGCTGGCGCAGCGGGTGGAGTTGCTGGGGCAGCATCGCGCTCGGCCTCTTCGGCCAACTGGCTGAGCGGCCGCGCAGGCGGGTGGCCTTCATGGTCGGCGGGTGGAGCGGGTGTTCCACCGGTACAAGAACCATGCCTGACGGATGAGGCTACGGATGGTGACGATGGCGTCGGCGAGGTTGAAGTGAGCGTTGGCCACGTCTTCTTTGCGTTCGTGGCAGCGTTGTAGCGGGTTGAGGGCGTTGTGTCGGGCGTTCGTGCGCTCGATGTGCCGCCGCCGGGTGGCCTGGGCCGGGGCTTTTGACGCCCGTGTGGGCGATCTCGCCGGTCGGCCTGTGGGCGGTGAGCAGGGCCTCCATCACCGTAATCGGGGTCGCCACGGAGGGGGCCGGCGCTGAGGTGGTTCCGGATATGAGCGGCGGTCGGCGCGGCTGATCCGGGGCGGGGAAGGAGCGTTGCGCGTTGGCCGCCGCCGTTCCGACCCTTGAGCTCGACGAGAGCTGGTTGCGGGCTTTGGAAGCGTTCACCGGGATGAGGGTGTCCCGGGCGGAGCTGCCGTTGTTGCGGGATGACATCGGCACGCTGGAAATGCTGGCGCTTCGGGTGCGTACGGTGCTGGGTCCGTTGCTGGAGCAGACGATCAGGGCGGTCCGGCAGGCGGGGGAGGGTGAGGCCTTCGACCGGTTCGTGGCGCAGACCGCTCCGTTTGTGAGGAAGATGGCCGAGACGGCCGACCTGATGCTCGCCGTGGTCGAGGCGGAGAAGAAGTTCTTCGTGGAGACGGAGGTCGGCAAGCGTACGGCGTTGGCCATGTTCAACTTCATGGTTGCCGAGTTCGCTGTCGCCGCGGCGATGTGGTTCTGGAATCCGGTGGGGGCGGCGGCGCACATCGCGCAGACGCGGACGATCATTCAGGCGATCCTGCGGTCGGCGTTGGTGCGGTCGGCGGCGAGTGGCACGGCGATGCAGATGTTGTTCATGCCGGGTTCTGCGCTGCTGGCCGAGGTGTCGATGATGACCGATGGTCTGCAGCCGGGGGTGAACTGGTCGACGGTCGGTAAGCAGGCGGCGTTCGCGGGGGCGGTGGCGTTCCTGACCACGGTGGGCGGGCCGGCGTTGGGCAGGGCCGCTGGCGTCGTCGCGGGCGCGGTCGGCAAGCTGGGCGTGTCGGACACCACCAAGCATCTGCTGACCGATGTGCTGACGCGGCCGGTGACGGAGACCCTCGGGGAGGGGCTGTTCGGTATCGGCGCCAGCTTGATGGTCGATCAGAAGTGGGACCCCACTAATCTCGGTGCGGACCTTCTGTCCGGGGCGATTTCGGGGGCGGGCGGGGCGGCCGCGAGCGGGTTCGGGCTCGTCGTGAGTCGCGCCGTGGTGCAGCCCCGGGTGCGGGTGCCTCACATCGGTCTCACGTCGGACGGTAGGCCGGTCCTGCCGGTGGGGCCGACACCGGTGGGTGGGGACACGTCCGCGGGGTACGAGGCTGGGGTCGACGATCCGAAGCCTGTGGTGACCGGCGGGCAGGCCCCGCCGCCCCCGCCCGTGCCGCTGCTGCCGGCGTCGAACCTGCCCACGCCGGCGCTGGACCTGCCCGCGCCGCACCTGGACCTGCCCGCGCCGCACCTGGACCTGTCGGTGCCGCACCTGGATCTGTCGGTGCCGTCGTGGTCGGTGTCGAACCTGTCGATGCCGGCTGCGCCGGTGCCGGCGTGGGTCGCGGCAGCGGGTGGGCCGGTGGTGGAGCAGTGGCATCGGTTCCAGCAGGAACTGGCGGACCGCTATGGCGGGTTGTTGGCCGGGACGGGGCAGGCGCGGCAGTTCCTGGCCGGGCTTCCGGTGCCGGTCGAGCGGGTGTTCACCGAGTGGGCCGACGCCCGGCAGGGTGATCCGGCCGTGCCCGTTTTCCTGTCTCAGGTCGGTCTGCCCGCCACCGCCCTGACCGACCAGTTCCTGTTCGGTGTCCGGGACCGGGCGGTCGCCCGGATCACCGAAACCCTCGCGGGGCAGGTCCCGGCGGGCGGGCAGATCCCGGCGGCGGTACGTCCGGAGCAGGTTGTCGCGGCGCTGCCCGGGGAGTTCGACCGGCAGGCGTTGCGCTCGATCGCGCACCTGGCCGTCGGGCATCACCTCGACCAGTACTTCACCACGGGCACACCGGCGACCGTCCCCCTGCCAGGGGGCGTCGTCCCGCCGGGGGGCGCTGGCGTGCCGGGGGTGGCTGGCGTGCCGGGGGGTTCCGGGGCGGCGGCACCGCCGTCGGAGGTCGTGCGCGCCGCGGTCGAGCGGGACGTGCGGGTCCACGTGGACCGGAGCCTCGACGCGATCCTCGGCGCCACTCCGCTACCCGCCGCACCACTGACCGCACCACTGGCCGTGCCGCCCGCCGTGCCGTCGGCTGCGGTGGTCAGGCCCGACGCCGCGCAGGTGAGCGCCGTGGCGGACGTGGTCCGGCAGGCGGTCACCGACCTGCCGGCCCGTGTCACGGCCGCGGCCATCCCCGACACCACCGCACCGGACACCACCGCATCCGGCACGGACACCCCGGCACACCGGCGTACCGACCTGCCGACGCTGCCGGTGACTCCCGAGCAGCACACCGCAGCAGCGACCAGCCACGCAGAAGATCAGTTCACCGCCCTGGCCCGCAAGTACGACGTCGCCCCGGCCAACCACGACACCCTCGCCGGATCCTTCCGACGGGACTGGGTCAACGGATACCACCAGGTACTCGCCCAGGCCACCGGCCACGCCACGCCCGCCACCCCCAGCGTGCCGGCTGTGCCCAGCGTGCCGGGCACGCCCAGCGCGCCGGGTGCGCCGGGCACTCCGGGCACGCCGGCTGCGGCCGGTGCCCGTACTACGGCGCCGGGTGGTGCTGCCCCCCGCACCGACGGCACGCCGAACCACGACCACACCAGCGACAGGACATCGGTCAGTGACCTGTCCGCCTCCGGCGATGACGTGTTCAGCCGCGATGGCAGGCCCAACGGCACCTTCACGGTCAGTGACCTCTCCTCACTGGACGAGCCGATCAGCGGCGACCCGGTCGGGCGCGACAGCGGGGACAGGGATCCGTTCGGTGACGTGTCCTCGTTGGGTGACTCGGTCGGTGGTGACCCGGTCGGACGCGGCGAGCCGGCCAGCGCTGCACCGGAACCGGCGGTCGCGGCGACCGGGCCGGCCGCGGCGGCCGAGTCCGCGCGGCGGGTCGCCGACTGGATCGATCAGACACCGGTGGCCCCCGACAGCCGCGACCCGTGGTGGTGGTGCGTCCAGGCCACCCTCGACGCCTACACCACCGCCTACGGACGGCCCGGCAACCGGACGGTATCCGACGATCGGATCCTCGGACCCGACGGCCGACTCGCCCCCACCACGAGCTGGCCGCAACTCCTGGACATCCTCGACGCGACACCCGAACGCGTCGCCCACCCCGACGGCTGGCCCGACGGAGTCACACCACAGGACGTACTCGCCGCCCTACGGGCGGCACCGGGCTCGATGGTCGTGGTCAGGGTCGCACCACCCAACGAACCACAACACGTGTTCGCCCTCCACAGCCAACCACAACCATCCGGACCACCGACCATCAAGGTGCGCGACGGCCTGGTGCCCGGCGCCGAGGACCGACCCGAACCACCCGACCCGACCACCGACCCGTGGCTGCGGCACCTGTTCGCATCGAGCACCCGACTCGCCGCGTTCGACAACACCGGACGACCCACCACCATCACCAGCCTCCTTCCCGACCGCACCACCGCACACCCGCAGCCCACCACCACGACCAGCATCGACCCCAGCGCCATCCTGCTCGCCTCCACCACCCCACCCCGCGGCCCGTCCCAAGCCATGCAGGCGGACGCCACCTCCCCCGAACCGGCCGGCTTCCCCTGGCAGCCGTCCGACCGGCCGGCTCGGCCGCCCGAGTCGGTCTCGGGGTCGTCGGACCCGGTCTCTGATTCGTTGCCGGGCCGGCCGGCGGCGATGGAGTGGCACCCCCCGGCTGACGTCGGCTCTGATGCGGGCGGGCAGCTGTCGGACGGCGATGGTTACGCCGTGCCACCAGGATTCCCCGGTTACGGGTCGGGGGTTTCTGACGCGCGGTTGAATCCCGGCGGTGGTGAGCCACCGACCGGCGCCGGGCGGGTTGTTGTGATGGAGGTGGACGCCGAGCCGCGGACGCCGGTGCCACCGCCGGTGACGACGGCCCTGGCCCCGCCCGAGATCGTGGCATCCCGGGCGTGGGATGGCTTCTTCCAGCGGGTGCTGGACAGGGCGGGGGGCCAGGTGGCGGAGACGCTCGGTCTGGCGACGGTGGAGGTTGATGATGTCCGCCACTATCTGGCCATCGAGCTTGACCGGATCGTTCAGCGTACGGATTTCCGGCAGCGTCTGCAGTTGTCCAGTCCTTCCTTGGAGGTGTTGCGGCAGGCGTTGGATTCCAGGGGGAGCTCTGTGCCCGGCTTGACGCATGTCTTGCCGCACCTGGTCTCGGAGGCGTTCGGGATCAATTTCGCGGTGTCCGGCAGCGAGACCGTCAGGCACGATCAGGGTGCTGGCCCTGCTGGTGCCGGCACGGGTCAGGGGCGCCTGCGCCGGTCTGCGGGCCGGGGACCGGCGGCAGCGCACGGCGGGCCCGACTCCGGTGGGTTCGGCTCCGAGTCGATGGTCCAGGACGCAGGTGATCGGGCAGGACTCCCAGCTGAGGTGGCGGACGAGTCGACGGTGGAGGACCCGCCGCCCCTGACCCGCGGGGACACCAAAACGGTCAGACTCGGCCCGGATGGGCGGCTGCCGTTCGAGGTTGACGGCAAGAGGCCGATTTTCAGACCGTATGCGGGCCAGGAGGCGACGCTCTGGTTCGGTTACCGCGCGGATGGGCCGCGTGCGGGTGAGCCGGCCGCGGTGATCAAGCTCGGGAGTCCAGAGGAGCGAGAGGGCGGCTCGTACTGGCAGTGGCTGGACCCGGCCCTCACCGAAAGGGGCCTGGACAAGCTGCGGACCTACGAGCCCCGGATTGTGCATGCGGACGGGTGGACGGAGGGGGACCCGCCGCAGCTAACCGACGGGTACACCAAAAAGGTTCCGCTCGACCCGCGAGGGCGGCTGCCGTTCACGGTGGGCGGCAAGAGGCCGTATTTCGGTGACACCGCTGCGAACAAGGATGCGACGCTCGTGCTCGGTTACGGCACGGACGGGCCGCATGCGGGTGAGCCGGCCGCGTTGATCAAGCTCGGGAGCCTAGAGGGCCGGACGGGTGGCCCGTTCTGGCAGTGGCTGGACCGGGCCCCCACCGAAAAGGACCTGGACAGGCTGCGGACCTACCAGCCCCAGACCGTGCTTGCGGACGAGTGGACGGAGAGGGGGGAGAGGGGCCTGCCGCAGCTGACCGGCGGGTACGACAAAACGGTCGAGCTCAACCAGGACGGGCAGCTGCCGTTCAAGCTGAACGGCAAGAGGCCGGGTGCCGGTGCGGAGGCTGCGGACCGGACGGCGAGGGTCTGGCTCGGTTACCGCACGGACCGGCCGGATGGGCGTGAGCTGGCCGCGTTGGTCGAGGTCGAAGAGCTGGACGGCCGGGACGGCGGCCCGTTCTGGCGGTGGCTGGACCGGGCCCCCACCGAAAAGGACCTGGACAGGCTGCGGACCGACGAGCCCCGGACCGTGTATGCGGGCGAGTGGACGGCGGGTGACCCGCCGCAGCTGACCGGCGGGTACGACAAAACGGTCGAGCTCGACCGGCGAGGGCGGCTGCGGTTAAAGGTGGGCGGCAAGAGGCAGTCTGTCGGTAAGGAGTTTGCGAACAAGGATGCGACGCTCGCGCTCGGTTACCGCACGGACGAGCCGCATGCGGGTGAGCCGGCCGCGTTGATCAAAATCAAGCGCCTAGAGGGCCGGACGGGCGACTCGTTCTGGCGGTGGCTGAACCCGGCTCCCACCAAGGGGGACCTGGACAGGCTGAAGACCGACTGGATTGACGGGTGGACGACGGGGGACCCGCCGCAGTTGACCGGCGGGAACACCAGAACGCTCAAGCTCGGCCCGGATGGGCGGCTGCCGTTCGAGGTGGGCGGCAGGAGGCCGACTTTCAGTGCGGCTGCGGGCCAGGAGGTGAGGGTTTGGTTCGGTTACCGCACGGACCGGCGGCCTGAGGGTGAGCCGGCCGCGTTGATCGAGGTCGCGAGCCTGGGGGGCCAGAAGGACCAGGACGGAGGCCCGTTCTGGCGGTGGCTGGAATCGGCCCGCACCGAGGACGACCTGGACAAGCTGCGGACCTACGAGCCCCAGACCGTGCATGCGGGCGAGTGGACGGAGGGGGAACCCCCGCAGCTGACCGGCGGGGGCACCGCAACCCTCCAGCTCTCGGCAGGGCGGCTGCCGGTCGAGGTGGGCGGCAAGAGGCAGTTTGTCGGTGCGGCCGCTGCGGGCCAGGAGGTGAGGGTTTTGTTCGGTTACCGCACGGACGAGTCGCATGTGGGTGAGCCGGCCGCGTTGGTCAAGGTCGGGCGCCTGAACGACCGGGACGGAGGCCCGTTCTGGCGGTGGCTGGACCCGGCCCCCGCCAAAGAGGACCTGGACAGGCTGCAGACCTACGCGCCCCGGACTGTGTATTCGGAGGTGTGGACGGAGGAAAACGCGCCGCAACTGACTGGCGGGGACACCAAAACAATCAAGCTCGGCCCGGAAGGGCGGCTGCCGTTCGAGGTGGGCGGCAAGAGGCCGGTTTTCAGTGCGGCTGCGGGCCAGGAGGTGAGGGTCTTGTTCGGTTACCGCACGGACGAGTCGCATGTGGGTGAGCCGGCCGCTTTGATCGAGGTCGAGAGCCTGAACGACCGGGACGGAGGCCCGTTCTGGCGGTGGCTGGAATCGGCCCGCACCGAGGAGGACCTGGGCACGCTGCGGACCCACGAGCCCCGGACCGTGGGTGTGGACGGGTGGACGGAGGGGAGCGCGCCGCAGCTGACCGGCGGTTACGACAAAACGGTCGAGATCACCCGTAACACGCTGCCGTTCAAGCTGAACGACAAGAGACCGTTTGTCGGTGCGGCCGCTGCGGGCCGGAGGGCGACGGTTCGGTTCGGTTACCGCACGGACCGGCGGCCTGAGGGTGAGCTGGCCGCGTTGATCGAGGTCGCGAGCCTGGGGGGCCAGAAGGACGATGACGGCGGCGGCCCGTTCTGGCGGTGGCTGGACCCGGCCCCCACCCCAGCCGACCTGGACAGGCTGAAGACCTACAAGAGCCAGGCCGTGCGCGCGGCCGGGTGGACGGCGGGGGACCCGCCGCAGCTGACCGGCGGGTATACCAAAAGCGTCCAGCTCAACCCGCGAGCGCAGCTCCCGTTCACGGTGAGCAAAAAAAGGCCTTTTGCCGGTCCGGAGGCTGCGGGCCAGGATGCGACGGTCTGGTTCGGTTACCGCACGGACCGGCGGCCTGAGGGTGAGCCGGCCGCGTTGATCAAGGTCGGGAGGCTGAAGGACCGGAAGGGTGGCCCGTTCTGGCGGTGGCTGGACCCGGCCCCCACCCGCGCCGACCTGGACAGGCTGAAGGACTACAAGAGCAAGACTGTGCATGCGGACGAGTGGACGGCGGGGTACCCGCCGCAGATAACCGGTGGGTACATCAAAAGCGTCCCGGTCAGCCCGCGAGCGCAGCTGCCGTTCACGGTGAGCAACAGAAGGCCTTTTGTAGGTACTGGCGCTGTGGGCGAGAAGGCGACGGTCTGGTTCGGTTACCGCACGGACCGGCGGCCTGAGGGTGAGCCGGCCGCGTTGATCATGGTCGGGAGGCTAAAGGACCGGAAGGGTGGCCCGTTCTGGCGGTGGCTGGACCCGGCCCCCACCGAGAACGACCTGAAGAGGCTGAAGACCTACGAATACCAGCCCGTGAATGCGGGCGGGCGGACGGCGGGGGACCCGCCGCAGCTGACCGGTGGGTCCAGCGACAACGCCGCCGCGGTGATACCCGCGTCAACCGGATCCGTGGGCGTGGCATACCGGGCGGCGCAGGACGACGCGGTAGCTGTCCCCGGACCCAACACGGACGACGCGATCCCACCGGTCGCCGGGTCGTGGGCCCGTCCGGTGGTCGGGATTCCGGCGCAGGGCCAGCAGCGGCCGGGGGTGGCGAGCGCGCAGGTCGACCGGGGGCAACCGGCAGTGCGGACTCCGACGGCCGCCCCCGCGCCGCAGCCGCAGCCGCAGCCGCTGGAGGGTTGGCCGCAGGCGGCCGGCGAGGCTGGCGCTACGCAGAGACCAGCCGGCGCGTTCTGGGATGTTGTGGTGGACAGGTCGTCGTTGGTGTCTTTGCAGCGGCCGGCCGTCGCGTCGGTGGCCGGTCCGGATCCGATGTTGCCGGTGCCGGCTGACGGGTACTGCATGCTGTACGCCTTCATCGCCACCGATCCGATCTGGGTCCGTGACGTGCTGCACCCGCACCTGCCCGTGGACTTGTACCAGTTCCTGTCCGATCCCGGCCGGGTGCGTGCCAGCGCGGTGGGGCTGGTCGGCTCGGAGGTGCCCCGTGAGTCCCCGCTCGCGCAGGTGAGCGCGCTGTTGCAGGGCCACGTCCGGGGGTACCTGGACAGCAACGCCGGGCGGTTGCCCACCGATGTGACCAGGCAGCGGATCAACTTCCGCGAAGAGCGTGTACGGCAGGTGGCGGCCCTGAACGACCACCAGCAGGTGCTGGATTGGCTGCGTTACCTTGACAGCCCTTACGTCACCGAAGCCGGCATGCTGCCTGCGGCCGTGATCGCGCACCGGTACCAGGCGGTGCGTGCCGCGGCGATGCTGTCCGGCGGGCCGCTGGGCCTCGGCGAGGCGACGGACGCGCCGCAGCGGCAACTGGACTTCCTCAACCGGCACGGCCAGGGCTTCCCGGTGGACGTCCTGGAACCGGGCACGGCCCGTGACTTCTTGGTCGTCGTGTTGAGCCAGTCCGACCGTCAGCTCGAACCCGACGAGCTGGCGGTGGTCCGAGCGGCGGTGGACAACTGGAAACAGCAGTGGGGCGCCCCGGTCGGGGAGTTTCTCGGCCCTCTGCTGGCCCACGCGACCGGCCGCCGGGTCACCATC
This sequence comes from Micromonospora olivasterospora, assembly GCF_007830265.1. Lineage (NCBI taxonomy): Bacteria > Bacillati > Actinomycetota > Actinomycetes > Micromonosporales > Micromonosporaceae > Micromonospora > Micromonospora olivasterospora. The sequence goes on along the minus strand of NZ_VLKE01000001.1, from coordinate 2,313,990 downwards.
TGGCGGGAATCCGGGTGGGGGGCGCCACCGAAGATGAGCGACGAGTACGGTCCGGCCGCCGGCCGGCCGGTCGACCTGTACCACGTCGCGGCCGACCCGCACAATCCGACCATCGTCAACCACTACAACGCGGCCGCGGTCCACGACGGTCGACAGGGCGCCGGGGCTTCCCCTGCGACGGCCGCGCCGGTCGACCCCCCGCCGTGGCGGGCGCAGGTCGGTCAGGGGCAGCCGGCAGCGCAGACCTCGTCGCATTCCCAACTGACGGCCACCATCAGCTCGCGGCCCGAGCCCGACCAACCGAACCCGGAACCACGCACCACACCACTGGAGCGGCATCGCCTCGATCAGGGACGGACCGAGGTCATCTGGACCGACCCCGACGAGGTGTCAGCCGAACAAGAAGTCGTGTTGATGCGAGAGATCACCCACAACATCGAACCAGACCCGGCAATGGACGACGCCTTTCCCTGGCGCGACGATGACGACCCGCGCGGACGGGTCTATGCGCCCTTCGCCGACGAGAACGGCCAGGTGCACCCCGTCGTGCGTGCCAACGTCGACCGCATCACCGCCAGCATGGACTCGGACAAACAGTTCCTGAGTGGCATCGCCAGAAACCCGAACGATCCCCGGCTACCCCACGTACCGGACGAGGAGTTGGAGCGCCTGTGGCCCCTGCTCGAGCGGATGGTCGCAGCGGAGATCCGCCGACTGGTCCTCGGCGAATCATTGGAAAACCCACGAGTCAAAGTCCTCCGCATGACCGCAGACCTCCTGGAGCCTCACGAACGCGGACCCGACGTACTCGAAGGCAGGTTGGGATTGGCCCTGGAGGATGCCTTCGTGCAACGCTTCCTTCTGGAATTGCTCGGCGTGTACCCCGGCGCCGTACTCGAGAATCAGCGACGAATGGCGGCCTGGGAACGAGACTACCGGCTGTACCCATCCTATTCGATTAGCCTCGAAACCTCCCGTCCTTCCTACGGAGTTCGTGGTCGTCGGTCTCGCGGTCGGCGACTTGTGGCTCCACGCCGAGTCAAGCGCACCATCGCCATGAGCGCCGAAGGCTTCGCAAACTCCATTGTTTTCGCCAACACCGCACTCAAACCCGACACCAGGGAACCCGACATCTACCGCACCAACTCGGTGTACCTGCAATTCACCGTCAGGATCCCCGACAACAACAACAGAATCCGCCGACAAGAAATCATGGTGCTTTTCGGTCTGAACAACCTATTCAACCTCGTTATCAACCCCCATCGCATCGTCATCGCCGACTACGGCCCTCACTACTACGACAAGGAAGAGAATTTCCCACCCATCAACCCCACCAAACCCATCAAACAGGAACCCGACACCGCGCCCCCATCGACCTGACAGGGCCCCGGCGTTGTCCCGTTCGGCGGCGGCTCCGCTGCGGGGAAGATCATCATCGTCGGGTGAGGTTCCCCCGTCAGCGTGGAGACCAAACCCAAGGGGACAGACGGTCATGGCTGAAACGAGAAAGCGGTTCGATAGAAAGTTCCGCGAGGGCACGGTGCGGATCGTGCGGGAGACCGGCAAGCCGATCGCGCAGGTCGCTCGGGATCTCGGGCCTGGGTTCGACATATGGCGCGAGATCATCCGGTTCGGTACCCCCATCGAATCGGCTGACGGTAACGGCGCACCGGGATACCAGCTCGCCGCGGTCGCCGTGATCCGGGTCGGCGGTCCCAGGGGAACCCGTTGGGTCGCCGGCATCATCGAGATACGCACCACGGAGGCCCCTGCGGGTGCCGAAAACCTCGTCCGCTAGCTAACCGGTGGCTGTTCCCCGGCGCCGCTCCCGGCACGTCGCTGAGCTCCGCACGATTGGGCGCCCGGCTGCGACGCCTCGGCTACGCCGCAGCCTGCACCGTGCCGAAACTCGTTCAGTGGCTTTGACCTGGCATTTTGAAGATCATTTCAGGCCGCCCGGTGGTACTCGTTGATCACCCCGCTGAGTCGTAGTCGGCGTCGTACGGGCTTGTCCATGGGGAAGAACCGACAGCCCGCACCCAGCTACGACGTCGGGAAGACCGTGAAACGCGCCCTCACCATCGCCGAACGACGAGATCAGAAGGGTTAAACAACAAGCTGATCGGATGCATCAGAAACGCCCCGGGAGATCCTCTCCCGGGGCGTTTCTGGTTTGTGCCGGCCACGCGGCGGCGGGCGGGTTCGGTGCGTCGATCCCCACCCCCGGCACCCCGCAGCGGTTCCTGGCCGGAGGTGAGCGGTTATCGTGTGGGCGCCGTGGTGTTCGGGAAGCCGGTGTGATGCCGGCGCGGCCCTCGCCACTGTGATCGGGAGACCGCTGGCCCTCGTCGTTCGCGAGGTCACTGGGCATTTGCGCCTAGGAAGGCCGGCCGGTGGTTGCTTGTCCCGTCAGCCAGGAGACCGGCCACGGCACGCTTCGACCCGTCCACGAGGTGCTGGAAGGCGGTCCCGCTGTGCGGTTCCCCATGCCTTGGCGCATCACCGCGCCGCTGTCCGTTCTCATCGTCGCCCTCGCCGGCTGTTCCGGCAGCGACACCGAACCCGAGGTGACCGCCGGGAGCGGCGCGACCGCCGTCACCAACTGCGGTGTCGCCGTGCCGGCCGGCGCCCCGCCCACCAAGATTTTCGCGGCCTTCCACAATGGGATCGAGGCGGTGTACGCCCTCGGCGCCGGCGACAAGCTGGTCGGCGCCGCCTACCTGGACAATCCGCTGCTGCCCGAATATGCCGCGCAGTTCCACCCGGACCAGCAGGAGCCGACCTACTACCCGGAGGAGTATCCGAGCCGCGAGGAGGTGCTGCGCCTCGACCCGGACTTCGTGGTCTCCGGGTTCACCGGGGCCTTCACCACCGAGGGACTCGGCACCCGCGCCGAACTGAACAAGATCGGCATCGGCTCGTACCTGTTCACCCAGTACTGCCCGACCGCCGACGGCGAGGGGCAGAAATCCCTGGCCGACAACGACGTCTCGCTTGACAGCGTCTACGGCGACCTCACCGACCTCGGCCGTGTTCTCGGCACGACGACGCAGGCCGAGGCTCTTGTCACGAAGATGAAGCAGACCGTCGCCGGCGTCGAGAGCGAACTCGCCGGGGTGAAGCGGCCGACAGTCGCGATGCTGAACCGGCCGGGCGGCGGTGAGCTGCGGGTTTTCGGCAGCGAGGACGTCGCCACCACGATCATCGAGAAGGCCGGCGGCATTCAGGTGTTCGACGACGTGCCCGGCCGGCTCGCCCGGATCGGCACCGAGGAGCTGATCAAGCGCAAGCCCGACGTCATCGTGATCCCGGCCTGCTGCGGGGCCGACGTCGGCCCGGACGGCGCGCAGGGGGTCATCGACGGGCTCAAGTCCGACCCCGCGCTGGCGAACGTGCCCGCGATCCGTGACAACCGGATTTACGCGGTGACGTTCGCCGAGATCACACCGGGAGTGCGCAACGCCGACGCGGTGGCGAATCTGGCAAAGCTGCTGCACCCGGAGAAGTTCTGAACGCTCGGGCTGCCGGTCTGGCCGGGGCCGTCGTCGTACTCGTGGCGGCGGTCCTCGGTTCCCTGCTGATCGGCAACGAGACGATCAGCATGAGTACGGTCGCCGGTACCTGGCTGCACCCGGACGGCTCCGACGCGCAGCGGATCGTGGAGTACCTGCGCGTACCCCGTACCCTCGTCGGGGTTTCCGCCGGCGCAGCCCTCGGCGTGGCCGGCGCCCTGCTGCAGGGCCTGACCCGCAACGCCCTCGCCGGACCGGAGGTGCTCGGCGTCAACGCCGGCGCCGCGCTCGGTGTGGTGTTGGGGATCTCGGTGTTCGGGGTGCACACCTTCGGCGGCTGGGTGTGGTTCTCGTTCGCCGGTGCGGCGCTGGCCGGCGCCGGCGTGTACGCGCTGAGCTCGCTGGGCCGCGGCGGCGCCACCCCGGTGAAACTGGCGCTCGCGGGTGCTGCCGCGACCGCGCTGCTCGGTGGGCTGACCACGGCGCTGACGTTGCTGGACATCAACACGTTCAACTCCTACCGGTACTGGTCGGTCGGGGCGCTGACCGCGGCGGACATCTCGGTCATCGGCACGGCGTTGCCGTTCCTGGCCACCGGGGCGCTGCTGGCGGCGATGTCGGTGCGGGCGCTGGACGCGATCGCGCTCGGCGACGACATGGCTCGTTCGCTCGGGCAGCGCCTGGCCGCCGGCCGGGCCACCGCGGCCCTCGCCGTGGTGCTGCTCGCCGGCACCGCGGTGGCCCTCGCCGGGCCGATCGCGTTCGTCGGGCTGACGGTGCCGCACATGGCCCGCGCCCTGACCGGCCCGGGCCACCGCTGGCTGCTTCCCTACGCGGCGGTGCTGGCGCCGGTCGTGCTGCTCGCCGCCGACGTGCTCGGCCGCGTCGTCGCCGAGCCGCAGGAACTGCAGGCCGGCATCGTCACGGCGATCGCCGGCGCGCCGTTCTTCATCGCCCTGGTACGCCGTCGCAGGCTGGCCGAGCTGTGATGCGCGCCGACCGGCGAGCCGCCGTGGTCAGCCTGGTCGCTCTGGTCATCGCCGTGGTCGCGATGGTGGCCTCACTGACCATGGGCGACTACCCGCTGCCGATCTCCGACGTGCTCACGGTCCTGACCGGCGGGGACGGCTCGACCCGCCGCAGCGCCTACGTGATCCTCGAACTGCGGCTGCCCCGCGCGCTCGCCGCGATCGCCGTCGGCGCCGCGTTCGGCCTGTCCGGGGCGATCGTGCAACGCGTCGTGCGCAACCCCCTCGCCAGCCCGGACATCATCGGCATCAACGCGGGCGCCGGAGCCGCGGCGGTCTTCCTCGTGGTGATCGTCGCGGCCGGCCCGGTCACGGTCGCGTCCGGCGCCCTCACCGGCGCGCTCGCGACCGCGGTGGGGATCTATCTGCTGTCCTGGCGTCGCGGTGTCACCGGCTACCGGCTCGTACTGGTCGGCATCGGGATCACCGCGATGCTCACCTCGGTGACCGCGTACCTGCTCAACACCGCCAACGTCTACACCGCCGAGCAGGCCGCGATCTGGCTCTCCGGCAGCCTCGCCGGCCGGTCCTGGGGCCACGTGCTGCCCGTGCTGCTCGCGGTCGCGGTGCTGCTGCCGGTGGCGTTGCGGCTGGCGGCATCGCTACGGGCCCTGGAGCTCGGCGACGACCTCGCTCTCGCCCTGGGCACCCGGGCCGAGCCGGCCCGGGTCGCGCTGCTGGCCACGGCCGTCGCTCTCGCGGCAGTGGCCACCGCGGCGGCCGGGCCGATCGCCTTCGTCGCGCTGGCCGCGCCGCAACTGGCCCGCCGCCTGGTCCGCGAGCGTGGCCTCGCGCTGGTCACCTCGGCCGCGGTCGGCGCCGCGCTGCTGGCCTGCGCGGACCTGGCCGCCCGCCGGGTTCTCGCCCCGGCCGAACTGCCCGTCGGCGTGCTCACCACCGTGCTCGGCGCCCCCTTGCTCATCTGGCTGCTGGCCAGAGCCAACCGGATCGGGAGAACAGGATGACCGACCTGCGTGCCACCGGACTGCGCCTCGCCTACGACGGCCGCACCGTGGTGGCCGGCCTCGACCTCCAGATCGCTCCAGGAAAGATCACCGCCGTGGTCGGTCCCAACGCCTGCGGCAAGTCGACGCTGCTGCGCGGCCTCGCCCGGCTCATGCCGTCGGCGTCCGGAACGGTTCTGCTCGACGGCCGCGACATCCACCGGCTGCCGACACGCGAGGTCGCCGGCCGCATCGGCGTGCTGCCGCAGCAGCCCATCGCCCCGGACGGCATCACCGTGAGCGACCTGGTCGCCCGAGGCCGACACCCGCACCAGAAGTGGCTGCGGCAGTGGTCGGCCGGCGACGAACAGGCCGTGACCGCCGCCCTGGCCGCCACCGGCGTCACCGAGCTGGCCGGCCGTCCCGTCGACGAGCTGTCCGGAGGCCAGCGCCAACGCGTCTGGATCGCCCTGGTGCTCGCCCAGGACACCGACCTGCTCCTGCTCGACGAGCCGACCACGTTCCTCGATCTTGCCCATCAGCTGGAGGTCCTGGACCTGCTCAGCAACCTCAACGCCGCCGGCCGCACGGTCGTCGCCGTCCTGCACGACCTCAACATGGCCTGCCGCTACGCCCACGAAATCGTCGCGATGCGCGACGGCGCTGTGATCGCCCAGGGGCCGCCCGCCGACGTCGTGGACGCGCAACTGGTCGAGGCGGTGTTCGGCGTACGCGCTCGCATCATCACCGACCCCACGACCGGAACGCCCCTCGTCCTGCCGGAACCACGGACCACCTCATGATGATCGTCGCCAACGGGTGGGCGTCGGCTGCAACATGGCAGTCGAATCCACCGCCGCGGCAGACAGTGCATGACTTCCCGTTCCGGAGGCGCTTGAAGGCCGGTCGGCCGTACGGTCTCGCGCGTCGGGTATGGCGTGATGCGGATGGAGCGGCCGCGGGGGCAGGTGCCATCCCGGCCAGCCACCGACTCCCCGCAGGGGCGGAGCCCCGACGACGGCGATGATGATCGAGGCGGTGTTCCTCCGCCCGGGAATGTCGGATCGGCACCGTAGCTGCAACCCGGATCGCTCGACGCCGACGACGATCGGCCGTTCACCGAGACCGGGCCTGGGCAGCTGGTCAGGGACTCGCTAGTTGAGTCGGCCTGGAGTGCGGTGCCGCGTTGCCGCTGGTCCGTTTCTCCAGGCCGCTCGCCGAACCCGCCGTGCGCGTCTCCGCGCAACGGGCTCTCCACGGTTGCTGTCGTCAGGCGTTGTCGGGTGTGGGCCAGGGGTGGGGATTGTGCGTTGCCGGTAGCGGGTCACCGGGGTGGCCGCTATCGGTTGGTGCGCGGTCCCGTCCGCGGTGATGGGCAGCCACCTGCCGGTCGGCGTGGTGAACTGTTTGCGGAGGGCCTTTGGCCCAGCCGTGCGTGACCTGGTTGAGCCTGGTCAGCACGGTTCTCAGGTCCTGCTGTGATGTCCTGCGGGTCAGTGCTCGGATGTTCGCCTTCAATGACCGGATCGGCCGGGCGGCGATGAACGTGTGCACGTGCCAGCGGTTCGAGCCTCGCTTGCGCTGCCACTGGATGTGGAAGCCGAGGAAGTCGAGCCCGTCGCTCATGTGCACGATCCGCGTCTTGGTCGGCGACAGGCGCAGGCCAAGCGGAGCGAGCACGGCGGCGACGTCCTTGCGCACTGCGGCCGTGTGGTCCCGGGTTCCGTGGACCAGGCCCACGAAGTCGTCGGCGTAACGGACCAGCCGCGTTGGGCCGCGTAGGGCAATCCCGGCCGGGTGCACCAGGCCTCCTCGTCCGGCGCGCCGCCCAAAGTGGACAGAACTAGCCAACGCCGTTGTCTATCGTGTTGGTCCTTGAGCGGTTGTGGTCGGCGCGTCCGCCCTGAGGGACCAGGACGCCGCAGCAGGAGAGTCCCCGCGCGACGAGAAGGTGACGGATGGGTCGGAAGATCGACAGGATCGCGGTGGTCGTGGACGGCTCCGACTGGGTGGCCATACGGCCGGAGGACTTCGATCGCCTGGACGCCTCACGCCGGCAGGTCGGCGCGAGCGCCGCACGGGCGACCCGGCTGGAGCACGAGGTGCGTCAGACACGGGCCCGCCTGGCGCGGATCGAGGCGATCCTCGCCGAGGCGGACCCGGCCGACTGTGTATGCGAGCGTCTCAACTCGGTCCTGCATGGCCCGGGCGTGGCTCGACCGGTGGTCAGAAGTCGTCGTCGAAGGTGACGCTCCCGGTCACCCCGACCTGGTAGGCCGACACCCGCCGCTCGAAGAAGTTTGACAGCTCCTGCACATCCTGCAGGTCCATGAACGGGAACGGGTTCGTCGAGCCGTAGAGCGGTGCGATGCCGAGTTGGGCGAGCCGACGGTCGGCCACGTGCTGCAGGTACTGGCGCATCTCGGCCAGGGAGAGCCCGGATACACCCTGTTCGAGGAGGTCCTCGGCGAACTGGGCCTCGCACTCCACCGCTTCGGCCAGCATCTCGCGTACCTGGCGGGTCATCTCGTCGTCGAACAGGTCCGGCTCCTCGCGGCGGACGGTTTCGACGACGTCGAAAGCGAACGCCATGTGCATGGACTCGTCACGGAACACCCAGTTGGTGCCGGAGGCGAGCCCGTTCAGCAGGCCCCGGGACCGCAGGAAGTAGACGTAGGCGAAGGCGCCGTAGAAGAACAACCCCTCGATACACGCGGCGAAGCAGACCAGGTTGAGCAAAAACGCCCGGCGGTCCTCGCGGGTCCGCAGCTCGCGCAGCGCGAAGACGGAGTCGATCCAGCGGAAGCAGAACTCGGCCTTGCGTCGGATGGACGGGATGTTCTCGATGGCGGCGAACGCCGCGAACCGCTCCTTCTCATCCGGGACATACGTGTCGAGCAGGTTCAGGTAGAACTGCACGTGCACGGCCTCTTCGAACAGTTGCCGGGACAGGTAGAGCCGGCCTTCCGGGGAGTTGACGTGCTGGTAGAGATTGAGCACCAGATTGTTGGCGACGATGGTGTCCCCGGTGGCGAAGAACGCGACGAGCCGGGACACCAGGTGCTGCTCGGCGGGCGAAAGCCTGGCCAGGTCGGCGAGGTCGGAGTGCAGGTCGACCTCCTCGACAGTCCAGGTGTTACGGATGGCGTCCTTGAACCGGTCGAAGAAGTGCGGGTAGCGCATCGGGCGCAGGGTCAGGTCCATGCCGGGATCGAGCAGCATGTGCCGCTCGCCGGTGCTGGCGGCGCGGGATTCGGGGACGGTGGTCACTGGCAAGCCTCGCAGCTCTCGGGGTTCTCGAGGGAGCAGGCCACTGCGTCGGCGCTCGAACCGACGACGGTGGGCACCACCGCGGCGGCGGTGACGGCGACGGTGGCCTGCTGGATCCGCGTCGCCGGACGGGAACGCAGGTAGTAGGTGGTCTTCAGCCCGGACTTCCAGGCGTAGAAGTACATCGACGACAGCTTGCCGATGGTCGGCGCGCTCATGAACAGGTTCAGCGATTGCGACTGGTCGACGTACGGCGCTCGGGCGGCGGCCAGGTCGATCAGCGCCCGCTGCGGAAGCTCCCACGCGGTGCGGAACACCTCCCGCACCTCGACGGGCAGTTCCGTGATGCCCTGCACCGATCCCTCGGCGCGCTTGATCTGGTCTCTGATCGCCGGCGTCCACAGTCCGCGCGCCTTCAGCTCACCGACAAGGTAGGTGTTGACCTGGAGGAACTCACCGGACATGGTTTCGCGCTTGAACAGGTTGGACACCTGCGGCTCGGTGCACTCGTAGCAGCCGGCGATCGAGGCGATCGTGGCGGTCGGAGCGATCGCGACCAGCAGCGAGTTGCGCAGGCCGTGCGACGCGATCGCCGAACGCAGCCCCTCCCACCGCTCCTGCTGCACGGGTGCCGCGCCCCACAGGTCCGGGTGCAGCTCACCGCGGGCGGCGCGGGTCTCGACGTACGCGGGATGAGGGCCGAACCGCTCGGCGAGCCCCGCCGAGGTTTCCAGGGCGGTCAGGAAGACCTCCTCCTGCACCCGGGTCGACAGGTGCCTGGCCTCGGCCGAGTCGAACGGCAGGCGTAGGGCGAAGAACGCGTCCTGCAGGCCCATCAGTCCGAGCCCGACCGGCCGCCAGCGCGGGTTCGACACCGCTGCCTGCTCGGCCGGGTAGTAGTTGATGTCGATCACCCGGTCGAGGAACACCACCGCGGTACGTACGGTCGCCCGCAGCTTCTCCCAGTCGACCCCGTCGACCGTGACGTGGGCGCCCAGGTTGATCGAGCCGAGGTTGCACACCGCGGTCTCGGTGTCGCTGTTGACCTCGAGGATCTCGGTGCACAGGTTGGACAGGTGGATCACGTTGCCCGGCGCCCCGGTCTGGTTGGACAGCCGGTTCGACGGATCCTTGAACGTCATCCACCCGTTGCCGGTCTGCGCCAGAGTGCGCATCATCCGCCCGTACAGGTCTCGAGCCTTGACCGTCCGGACGGCCTTTTTCTCCGCGACCCGGTAGGCGGCATCGAACTCCTCCCCGTACAGGTCGGGCAACTCGGGCGCGTCGGACGGGTCGATCAGCGACCACTCCTCGTCTGCCTCGACGCGGCGCATGAACTCGTCCGGGACCCAGTTGGCCAGGTTCAGGTTGTGCGTACGACGGGACTCCTCGCCGGTGTTGTCCCGCAACTCCAGGAACTCCTCGATGTCCGGGTGCCACGGCTCCAGGTAGACGCAGGCCGCGCCCTTACGCCGGCCACCCTGGTTGACCGCCGCCACGCCCGCGTCGAGCGTCTTCAGGAACGGCACGATGCCGTTCGACCGGCCGTTCGTGCCGCGGATCAGCGCGCCCCGACCGCGCACCCGCGACCAGGCGATGCCGATGCCGCCGGAGAACTTCGACAACTTCGCGACCTGGTGGTACCGCTCGTAGATTGAGTCCAACTCGTCACGGGGAGAGTCGACCAGGAAACACGACGACATCTGCGTGTGCCGGGTCCCCGAGTTGAACAGCGTCGGAGAACTCGGCAGGTACGCCAGCGACGACATCAGCCGGTAGAACCCGATCGCCTCGGCCGGCGTCTGCGACAACCCGCAGGCCACCCGCAGCAGCCAGTACTGCGGCGTCTCCACCACCAGCCGAGACTCGGGGTGACGCAGCAGGTACCGGTCGGCCACCGTACGCAGGCCGAAGTACTCGAAGCGCAGATCACCAGCCGGGTCCACCGCGTCGTCAAACGTGCCCGCGTTACGGGCCACGAACGCGGCGGTGCCATCGCCGATCAAACCCAAGCCGTGGGCACACCGGATGGACTGGCTGAAGCTCGCCACACCATGCCCGCGGACCTCCTTGTCCACGGACGCAGCCAGCAACCGCGCCGCCAGCCTGGAGTACTGCGGCTCCTCACCGATCAACTCCGCTGCCGTCTGGATCAACAGCTTGTCCAACTCGGCGGTGGTCGCCCCGTCATACAGCCCGCTGACCGTCTTCGTGGCCACCCGCAGCGGGTCCACCTCGTCCAGGTCGGCCACCCACCGCTCGACCGCCCCGGCAATCTTGTTGACGTCCACCAGTTCGGTGTCACCGGTACCCCTGCGGACCCGCATCCCCGCCCGGCGATGCTCCGCGCCCGAACCGGACGCGAGCTCCTGCACGTCTGTCATGATCTCTCCTCGCGCTGTCGCCGATAGCCCTCGGACGCGCGAGTGAACGCCAACGGACCCGGCGGCAGAGCCGGGCCGGTTGCTGGCGTCGGCCGTCCCGCGCGGCCTCCGACCGCCGCACGCGGCACGTGCGGCGCGCTGGCAGGTCTTCGGACTCGCGGGCCTGACCGGGGCCGCCGGTCGTCTACTAGCCGTCGCTTCCCAGGCCCGGCCGGGCCCAGTGCTTGATGACGGCGGTCGTTCCCACTCACCGCTGCGGGGCAGTCCCGGACTCGCACCGGGTTCCCTCTTGCCTCGACCGCACCACTCGGACCCGGCCGAACCAGCTGCGCCGAACACCATATATGTGGCCGCCACCGAATGGGCAACACCAGATGTCGTGTCCACGTGTCAGGATCGTCTCACCGGTCACGCTCATTTGCGCGGAGGGTGCACGAGAACCACTCCGGGCATGTTGGTCCTGCCCGGGCGTGGATCTTTACGGCGATAGTTGTCGAACCTATGCAATGCCCGCGTGCGGCAGGAGGGCTGACAGCGCGCGGGCGGCAGAGCAAGCCGGTGGTCACCCGCCGCAGGTCCGGGACCTCGCGCAGTTGACCGTCGTCGAGGCGCAGCCACTGCTGCTGTTCTTCGATCACCGCGACCCGGCGAAGGTCAGTCAACTCAGCATCATGCACCCGGCGCTGATGCCATGACCACAGCCGCGCGCAGGCGTACCGTGCCGGTGACCGGCGGCGGGGCGTCGTCCTTCTGCCCGACGGCATCTGGGACATCTACGTCCTACCAGCTTGTGGCAGAGCCTCTCCAGTCAGCTGCCGGTGGTGTCCCGGCAACCACACGCCTGAAGATCACATTTCAGTGACTGCTCATGACTTTCGTCTCCGGTCGCGTGGCCTTCCATGGCGAGTCGGTCCCGATGAGGTTGGCGGCGAGTGTGGAGAACGTTCGGATCGCCCAAGGTGCCCGGGACGGCAGCGGCGGGGCGACGGCGGGATCCGGACGACAGTCAGGGAGCTTGTTGCAAATAGCTGGCAACTACGAGAGAGTGGTATTAGCGGACGGGTGCCTCGGCTTGCGATGATCCGGACCTTTGCTGGGGCATCCGTCCGCTCGCACCCTGGACCGCGAGATGAGGAGCCGCTGGTGGGCGTCTACACGCTGCCCGACATGCCGTACGACTACGGCGCCTTGGAGCCGGCGATGTCCGGCGAGATCCTGGAGCTGCACCACAGCAAGCACCACGCGGCTTATGTGAAGGGCAGCAACGATGCCCTGGAGCAGCTGGCTGAGGCCCGGGAGAAGGGCGACTTCGCGGCGTTGGTCGGGCTGGAGAAGACGTTCGCGTTCAACCTGTCCGGGCATGTGCTGCACTCGATCTTCTGGAACAACCTGTCCCCGGACGGCGGCGACCGCCCAGGCGGGGAGCTGGCCGCAGCAATCGACGAGCACTTCGGCTCGTTCGACGGCATGGCCGGGCAACTCTCGGCGGCGACCAAGAGCGTGCAGGGCTCTGGGTGGGGCGTGCTGGCATGGGAACCGCTGGGCCAGCGGCTGATCGTGGAGCAGGTGTACGACCACCACGGCAACGTCGGGCAGGGCGCCACTCCGCTGCTGGTGTTCGACGCCTGGGAGCACGCGTACTACCTGCAGTACCGCAACGTGCGTCCGGACTACGTGGACCGGCTGTGGGACCTGGTGAACTGGGCCGACGTCACCGCCCGCTTCGATGCCGCCCGCGCCGCGGCACCGAAGCTGTGACCGGAGCGGCGGACTCGGTCCCTGTCGCGGCAGACCTCGTTCAACGTGCGGCCGGGGTCATCGCTGCGAAGCGCTGCGGTGACCTTGCGGGCGCGGAGGAACTCCTCGCCTCATTCGAGTCCGAGCAAGCCCGGACCCTTGGCTTCTACCTGCTCGCGGACCTCGCGCTGAGCCTGGTCGGCGCGCAGACCGGCCAATCCCTGCAAGAGGTGGTGCGGGAGCTGGCCCTGGTTGTGGCAGAGACGGCACACCCGCATACGGCCTGAGTGGGCATCGGCCAAACGCGCGAAGTCGGGTGGCCGTCCCTTCCCGGCGGTGATTGTCTCGGCAGCCAGCGGTGCTTTCTCTGCCGGCACCGTGCGCGAGTAGCGGAGCAGCTGTCCGGCCGTCCGTGACGCGCGGCGGCCGGACAGCCGACACGTCGCCCCGCCGGCGCAGGCCGGCGAGATCAGCATGACTCGATGGCGTCGGCAGGCGACCGCGCCGATCACGACGAAGCCGAGCAGGGGCGCCCCGGAACCTGGCAGCGCTCAACTAAGTGCGGCGGCGGTCGGTAAGCGTAACGGCAGCGCTGCACGGCAGCCGCGTACTACGCCCCGCATGGACGAGCGCGAATCGGGCGCCGGCGGGCGATCAGCCGACTCGCCAGCCCTTCCTGAACCGGCGGGCTGCCGCAGGCGGCGAGGCGTCGTGGATCTCGGCGATCCCGACGGCCAGTTCCGCGTCCACACGTTGACGCTGCACGGTTCGCCGCTTCTGCGCGCCGTCCCCACGAGCGGTCCGCGATCGCGGACCTAGCCCCGACCTGGTGGTTTCGGCCCGTGTGGCGCTACGGCCGACCGGACCTTGGACGAGCTGTCCGCGGCATAGCTCGGCCCGGTTGGGCGGACCTGCCGGCCGTACGTGACGGTCGGGTCTGGGTGGTCGACGGGGCGGCCTACTTCAAGCGGCCCGGGTCCCCGTGTCGTTCGCGGCGGAGATTCCTTGCCGCCGTTCTGGCTGGCCGACCGGATCAGCGGGCTCAGCGCGTGGACCCGCATGGTCGTGCGGCGTCACAGGCGCGGCACCGTACGGGATCAAGTCGACAACGCCGCAGTGTCCGCCCCCTGAGTGCGTGGCGCACAGGGGCGGACACCAGTCGGGCTGACGTCCCACCGCTCGTTCCCGGCAACGACGGTGCTGCGCCGTGGTGCGATGGCCGGCGATACCGACGCCCGCTGTCTCAGGCGGTGACCGTCGGACGGGCGGCCGGGGCGGACCGGGTGCGGAGGCTGCGTTCGGTGAGCGCGCCGAAGAGCAGCCCGAGGGTGGTCCAGGTGACGAGCTGGGTGCCGAGTGAGGCGAGCCGGAACTTCCAGAGCACGAGGGCGGGGAAGCCGTCGGGTACCTCGGTGATCGTGCGGCTCGACGTGGGCTGGATGTTCCGCCAGATAGATGGGGCGGTCGAGCCAGGAAAAATCATGCATGAGGTGCGATACGGCGAGACGGCGGCCTTCGAGGAACAACCGCACGGGCCATACTATGGATTCGTGGACGCACCCCCTGTTCGCAATTTTCCTTGATGAATACGAACTCTGGACTGGGGATGAAGCGCTGGTCAAAGAGCTAGAAATGGAAAGATCCCGGCGGGCGCCAGCTGAGCATCCTGTCATTCGAATATCGGCAACTTGTTGTGGAGCGGCACCGTCGATGAGGAGAAAGCTCCGCAACTCGTTCAGCATCTAATGGGAAAGCGCCTGTTCAACGGCTGGGGCGTACGATCGTTGGCCGAGGGAGAGGCTCGCTACAATCCCATCGGATACCACGTCGGAACCGTATGGCCGTTCGATAACTCAGTAATCGCATGGGGGCTGCGCCGGTACTGCTTCGACGCCGAGGCCGCAGCGATCGCCGAAGGCATGTTTACGGCAGCGAAATACTTTAATGGGCGCCTCCCGGAGGCCTTCGCCGGATACGACCGCTCGCTAACCAACTATCCCGTGGAGTATCCCACGGCCTGCAGCCCGCAAGCCTGGTCCACGGGCGCGCCCTTACTCCTGCTTCGAACGATGCTTGGAATGGAGCCCCGCGACGCTCGCCTGACATTCGCACCAGTTCTACCCGCCGGAGTCGATCGCCTTGAGATCCATTGGTATCAACTATGCGGGTGTCGAGCACCGCATGCAGCACCGGCTGACTGCCCACCGCGCTTGAGATTGGATAGGGCGCCCCCGGAAATCCGGAAGACACCCGTGCAGCTTATTTGCTCGCTCCTTCCCTCCCGGCTCCAAAGGACTATGAGCCCGGAGGGCAATCGTATGGATCGAACGTTGCCTGCATAGCTAAAAGCATTTGCATGCGTCGTGTGTCGGCGGGCAGGGGCAACACACCGCATCCGAATGCAGCTCCTCTCGTTGCTGAGTTGGGGCGTCAACGGCCAACGTGGTAGGTCGTCCGGCTTCAACGCGGGAGAGGAAAGCGGCATGCACCAGAAGGGAGCAGCGAGTGAAGGTCTGCCGCCGATCTTCCGGCGCAAGCCGGTCGAGGAACTTACCGAGGAGACCGAGGAGGGGCTGTCCCGCTCGCTCGGACTGTGGCAGCTCACCGCGATCGGGGTCGGCGGCATCATCGGCGCCGGCATCTTCGCCCTGGCCGGGGCGGTCGCCAACCAGACCGCCGGCCCGGCCGTCCTGGTGTCGTTCCTGATCGCGGGCCTGGCCAGCGCGGCGGCGGCACTGTCGTACGCCGAGTTCGCGGGCATGATCCCGAAGGCCGGCTCTGCCTACACCTACGGCTACGCGGTCCTCGGTGAGCTGGTCGGCTGGTTCATCGGTTGGGACCTGCTGCTGGAGTACACCGCGATCGTGGCCGTGGTAGCCATCGGCATCTCCGGCTACCTCGGCTTCCTCGTCGGGGAGCTGGGCGTCAACCTGCCGGCCTGGATGCTGGGGGCACCGGGCACCGGCGACGGACACGTGGTCGACCTGTTCGCGATGCTGCTCTGCCTGCTGATCGCGTACCTGTTGAACCGCGGGATCAAGACGGCGGCGCGGATCGAGGCCATCGTGGTCGGGCTGAAGGTCGGCGTGGTGCTGCTGGTGATCGCGGTCGGCTTCTTCTACGTGAAGGCCGGGAACTACTCACCGTTCTTCCCGTACGGGGTCGGCGGCACGATCACCGGCGCCGCCACGGTCTTCTTCGCCGTCTTCGGGTACGACGCGTTGAGCACCGCCGCGGAGGAGTCGCGGGAGGCACGTCGGCATGTACCACAGGCGATCATCTGGTCGCTGGTCATCTCGATGGTGCTGTACGTGCTTGCCACGCTGGTCCTCACCGGCATGCAGAACTACCGGGACATCGACCCGGAAAGCGGCTTCTCCTCGGCGTTCGCCGCGGCGGGGCTGTCCGGGCTGGCCAGTGTCGTCGCGGTCGGGGCGATCATCGGGATCCTGACGGTGATGTTCACCTACATGCTCGGGGTCAGCCGGGTCTGGCTCTCAATGAGCCGCGACGGCCTGCTACCGGCCTGGTTCGCCAACCTTCACCCGGTCCGCCGAGTCCCGACCCGGATCACCTGGATCGTCGGGACCGGCTCGGCGCTGCTCGCTGGCTTCCTGCCGATCCGGCGGGCCGCCGAGCTGACCAACATCGGCATCCTGCTCGCGTTCGTGGTGGTCTGCATCGCGGTGATCGTGCTGCGCTACCGCCGTCCGGACGCGCCGCGAACGTTCCGGCTGCCCGGGATGCCGGTGGTCCCGGCGCTCGGGGCGCTCTTCTCGATCTGCCTGGTCACCTTCCTCAACCCCGTGACGTGGCTCCGCTTCGCCGCTTGGTTCCTCCTCGGCATAGTCATCTACGCCCTGTACGGCTACCGCCGCTCCAAGCTGAACAGCAGCCCTCGCCATGCTGGAAACGACCTGGGGTAGTCGCCGTCGAGCGCCGGCTGACAGAACACCCCTGGAGTGGCCCGACACGGCGTTGTCCGGCTCCCGTCTTCGGGTGAGCGGTGGGTGGCAGCTCGGGTCTCTGCAACCTGATCGGGGTCTGTTGCGCCGGGCGAAAGCATGATCGACTCCGGTTTGCCGGGTGTGGTCTGCTGGATCGGTGAGGTCGTCGACTCGTGTCCGGTCCTGGTCTCCGCCTGCGTCGGCGTTCGTCGGGTTCCGGTTCCCGCCCGAGGTGATCGTGCTGGCGGTCCGTTGGTATCTGGCGGTTCAACCTCTCGTGCCGGGATGTGGAGGAGTCGCTGGTCGAGCGGTAATCTCCGACGCGGACACTACGAACTCGCCGCTGACGCCCCGCCCGGTCTGCGGGTGGCCGCCGCGTCTACGGGAACTGGCCCGAGCCATCTGACAGTGCCCGGTGGCGCGGCTCGGCGTGTCCACCGATCCGCCAACGTAACAGCGCCCGATCGTGATCTTCCCGCCAACCACTCTCATGATCGAAGCGGTTAGCTCAGTTTTCGCGCACCAAGTCGTAATACACCCGGGCCCCACAAAAAACCTAAATCAGCACAAACGCCAAAGTCGACTATGAAGAGGGGGAAGCTGCGTGACTTTCGTTCCGATGTTCCTCAACCCCCGGTTCGCGCTGGGCAGCAACGTCGGTATCAGTCGATACTCTTGAGCACGCGTCTCCATAACGGGGAGAGGGAGGACCATGGCCGCGGCTGGATGGTTGCCGGGGATCTTGGCTGCCCGGGCCGCGGAGGAGCCGGCTCGGGTTGCCTACCGGTTTTTGGTTGACGGTACGAGTGGTAGCGCCGTGAGCTGGAGCTATGCTGAGCTGTACGAGCGGGCTTCGGCGGTTGCCCGGTTTGTGGAGCCCGGGACGCGAGTTGTACTGGCGTTGCCGCCGGGGCTTGACTACGTGGCTGCGCTCTTCGGGGTGCTGCTGGCCGGCGCTACGGCCGTACCCGCCTATCCGCCGGCGTCGCGGCGGACGACCCGGCGCGTTTCCGCGATCGTCGGCGACTGTGCCCCGTGTGTGGTGATCGCGGAGTCGTGCGAGGCGGTGGCGGATCTCGGCGTACCGGTCATCGTCGCGCCGGTCGGAAGGTCGGAGCCTGCCCGCCGCGTCCCGGATGAGCCACCGTCCGCACCGGCCGTTCTGCAGTACACCTCAGGGTCGACGGACGATCCGAAGGCCATCGCGCTCACCCACGCCAATCTGGTGAGCAACTGTCGCTCGATCTCGGTGCGGATCGGTGAGGACCCGGACCGGGTAGGGGTTTCCTGGCTGCCTCCCTATCACGACATGGGGATGATCGGGACCCTCATGCTGGCGCTGTACGGAGGCTGGCCGTTGGTGATGATGTCGCCCGGGCACTTCGTGCAGCGACCGTCCCGGTGGCTACAGGCGGTCTCGGACTATCGGGCCACGATCTCGGTCGCGCCCAACTTCGCCCTCGAGATGTGCGACGCGGAAGACGCGGTCGGCCTGTCGAGCCTGCGGCACCTCTTCTGTGGTTCGGAGCCCATCTCACCCGCCGCGCTGCGCCGCTTCCAGGAACGCTTCGAGCCGTACGGCTTCAACCCCGCCGCGTTGATCCCTTGTTACGGGCTGGCCGAGGCGACCCTGATGGTGACCGCCCGGGCCGAAGGCGATCCGCTCCGGTTCGAGCGCCTCGACGGGACCGAGGTGGTCAGCTGTGGCCGCCCGGCGAGCGACGTTCAGTTACGCATTGTCGAGCCCGAGTCCGGACGCGCTCTTCCTGAGGGCGAGGTCGGGGAGATCCGGGTGTCCGGGCCCGGAGTCGCGGCCGGCTACTACCAGAGGCCGGAGCTGACGGCCCGGACGTTCGAGGCGGGGATTCTGCGCACCGGGGATCTGGGCTATCTGCGCGGAGGCGAGCTGTTCGTCACCGGCCGGCTCAGCGATCTCGTCATCATCGCGGGACGAAACCTCTACCCGCACGACATCGAGCGGTCCGTCCTCGCGACCGACGCGCGGATCCGCCGGGCGGTCGCCTTCTCAGTGCCCGGCCCGACCGAGGAGAGGCTGGTGGTCATGGCCGAGGTCAGACGCGCCGACGAACTCGCACAGCTCGAGGGCCGCATCGTCGCGGCGGTCACGGCGGACCACGGCGTAAGGCCCTCGGACGTACGGCTCGTACGGCCCGGCGCCATCGCGATGACCACCAGTGGCAAGCCACGCCGCCGGCATACCCGCGAGGAGTACCTGTCGGCGGGCACCCGATGATGCGCCGGTGGGCGTACCTCCACGTCCTGCTCTCGACCGCGGGCTTCGCAGGCGCGATCGTGCTCGAGGTCCTCAGCGGCTTCCACTGGTGGCACCTCGCGGTCTTCACCGG
The DNA here is from genome assembly GCF_007830265.1 of Micromonospora olivasterospora. NCBI lineage: Bacteria > Bacillati > Actinomycetota > Actinomycetes > Micromonosporales > Micromonosporaceae > Micromonospora > Micromonospora olivasterospora. The sequence continues at coordinate 2,294,802 of NZ_VLKE01000001.1, read as the reverse complement.
CATGTACCTCGTGACCTCGATCGGCGTCGAGGGCGGCCTGCACCGCTTCTTCACGCATCGGTCCTTCAGGGCTGGGCCGGTCCTGACCGCCGCGCTGGGAGGCGCCGGGAGCATGGCGGCGCAGGGGACGATTCTGTTCTGGGTCTCGGTGCACCGCAAGCATCACGCCTTCGCCGACCGTGACGGCGACCCGCATTCGCCGAGGCCGCGGGGTCCGGGTCTGGCCGGTGCGCTGGCCGGCTTCTGGCACGGCCACATGGGCTGGCTGTTCACGGTGGACCAGACCGGCTGGGACCGCCGGGTCACCGACCTGCTGCACGACCGGCGGGTGATGACGATCGACCGCTACTACGCCTGGTGGGTAGGTGCCGGGCTCGTCCTGCCGGCTCTGGGTGCCTTCGCGGTCACCGGCCGCCCAGTCGACGCCCTCGCGGGGCTGCTGTGGGGCGGGTTCGCCCGCATGTTCGTGCTCGACCACGTCACCTGGACCGTGAACTCGCTCGGGCACCTGATCGGCAACCGGCCGCATCCGACGCGAGACGGCAGCGGCAACATCGCCGGGCTCGCGCCGATCACCGTCGGCGGCTCCTGGCACAACAACCACCACGCGCAGCCGTCGATCGCCCACAACCGCCAGAGCTTCTGGCAGCTGGACCTGACCGGAAGCGTGATCCGGGTGTTCGAGAAGCTCGGCCTCGCACACGACGTGCGATACCGCGCGGGAAAAGCGAGGGAGGAGGAGCATGAACTTGGCTGAGGCGGGCATCGTCCGGCTCGACCCGCAGAGCCTGCGGATCAAACGGTTTTCCGCGCTCACCACCATGACACTGCCGCTGATCGGTACGGCCGTAGCGGTCTGGCTGCTCGTGACCGGCCACGTCACCGCCCTCGACCTGATCCTGTTCGGCGTCATGTACCTCGTACATCTCGGCGGCGTCACGATCGGCCTGCACCGGCTCATCGCCCACCGTGCGTTCAAGACGCGGCCGTGGGTGCGCGACGTCCTCATGGTGGCCGGTTCGATGGCCGCCCAGGGTCCACTGCTCTTCTGGGTCGCCACGCATCGACGGCACCACAAGTTCGCCGACCAGGAGGGCGACCCGCACTCGCCCAACCTCCACGGCACGGACTTGAAGGCAAGGGCACGAGGCCTTTGGTACGCACACATGCCGTGGATGCTCAGCGAAGAGAACTCGAAGTGGTCCGTCTTCGCGCCCGACGTCCTGCACGATCGGCGGCTCGTGGCCCATCACCGGATGTATCCCGCCTGGGTGCTGCTCGGCCTCGCCCTGCCCACCGCGGTCGGGCTCGTGGTCGGCGGGAGCCTCGAGGCCGCGGGGACCGCGCTGGTGTTCGGCGGCCTGGCGCGCATCTTCGTCGCGAACCAGGCGGCCTGGTGCGTCGGCTCGATCTGCCACGCATTCGGCAGCCGGCCCTTCGCCACCCGCGACCAGAGCACGAACAACTGGTGGGTCGCCGTGGTGACCATGGGCGAGGGGCTGCAGAACAACCACCACGCGTTCCCCGGCTCGTACCGGCACGCCGTGCGGTGGTGGGAGCCCGACCTCAGTGGCTGGCTCATCGCCGGGCTCGGCCGGCTGCGCCTCGCCTGGGACCTGCACGAGCCGAGCGCGACGACGGTCGCGCGCCGACGGATGGGAGATTGACGATGGCCTTCTTCAAGAAGGTGAAGAAACCGCAGGGCCCGTTGACCGCGGACACGCTGCGGACCTGGCTGACGAACTACGTCGCCGAGCGGGTCGGCGTGCCGGCCGAGGAGATCGACACCGCCAAGAACTTCGAGGACTACGGTCTCGACTCGCGCGCGGGAATCACGCTGACCGGGCAGCTCGAACATCTCGTGGAGCAGCGCCTCTCGCCCGCGCTGCTGTTCGACCACGGATCGATCGACGCTGTGGTGGAACACCTCGAGTCGCAAGGAATGCTGGCCCATGCCGGCGGTTAGCGTGCCCACCTCGCCCGGGGCGGACTTCCACCACTTCATGGAGAAGTCCCGCCGGCTCGAGGGCGAGAATCTGACGACCGCGATACCCAGGGCGCTTTTCGCCCCCCGTACCAGTCGGGGCCTGCTCGGATTTGGCGTCAGCCTTTCCCTGTACGCCGTTTCGATTGCCGGGATCGTGATCGCACCGCACTGGTACCTCTACCCGCCGCTCTGGGCCCTGGCCGGACTGGGCGGCTGGGGTCTGCATTGCATCGCGCACGACTGCGGACACGGGTCCTTCTCCCGTTCGCGGCGGCTCAACACCTATGTCGGGCACGTGGCGCTGCTGCCGCTGCTGTACCCGTACCAATCGTGGCGGCACGTGCACAACATGCATCACGCCCACACGAACAACCTCGAGCTCGACACCGACTGGCGTCCGGTACCGGCGCAGATGTACGCCCGGATGCAGTGGTGGGAGCGGGCCATGTACTCGGCGACGCGTACGTGGGCGTTCTGGGGTGGCAGCATCCGTTACTGGCTGGTGTCGGGGTTCCGTCCCGGCTTCTTCCCGAAGGCGTCGACGGCCCGTGAGGTACGCCGGTCCATCGCCTTCACCGCCCCGGCCGGCCTGCTCCTGGTCGCGGGCCTGTTCGTGCTGGCGGGATGGCACGGGTTCGTCGTCTGCTTCCTCGTGCCGTGGCTCGCGATCCACCTGTGGTTCAGCGCCACCACTCTGATGCACCACAGCGCCAGCGACCTGCCGTTCCTCACCTCCGAGCACTGGACCCGAAACGCCGGTCGGCTGCTGCTCACCACCGACTTCATCTATCCGCGGTTCCTCAACTTCCTGACCCACAACATCGCGGTACACACCGCACATCACGTGGCTCCGGCGGTGCCGTTCTATAACCTGCCCCACGCCCAGGCCGCCCTGCGGGACGCCTATCCCGGCATGGTGCGCGAGGAGAGGCTGCGCCCGCTCAGCCTGTGGCGGATCCTGCGGAACCTGCACCTGTACGACGCTCGGAACGGCTTCTACGAGACGTTCTCCGGAGCGCCGGTGCCACCCGGGGGGAGCGGTTCGTGACGCTGGTCGGAATGGGACCGAGTGAGGCGCTGGCGAGGCTGTTCACCAGCGAGGGCAAACGGGACCCCTACCCGTTGTATGACGCGTTGTGGCCGCTCGGGCCTGCCTTCCGGCTCGGGCCAGAGCTGGTCATGGTCCTCGGGTACGACGAGTGCGCGGCCGCGCTGCGCCACCGCGACCTGCTGGTCACCGACGCGGACGCGCACCTGCGTACCGGTCTGCTCGCGCACTCCACCTGGCAGTGCTTCACCAAGATCATGATGTTCAGCAACGAGCCCGACCACGGACGGCTGCGCCGGTTCGCCGGGGACGCCTACTCGCCGCGGCAGGTCGCGCGCCTTCGGCCGGCCGCCGTCGACCACGCCAGGACGCTGATCGCCGACCTGTCGGGACGCGTCGACCTGGTGGCGACGTACACGTATCCGTTCACGATGGCGGTGACCGGCGACCTGCTCGGCATACCCTCGAGCGACCGGGACGCCCTGCGCGTACCCGTACTCGCCTGCACAACGGCGTTCGAGCCCATCCTCACCCGGGACGAGCTGGTCGCCGCCGACGCGGGCATGGACGTGCTCACGGACTATTTCCGCGAGCTGATCCGGCACCGGCGGCGGCACCCCTCGGACGACCTCACCGGCACCATGGTCCGGGACGGCGAGGCCACCGGCGCGATCTCCGAGGAGGAGCTCGTCGCCAGCCTGGTCCTGTTCCTCATCGCCGGCACGCAGACACCGAGCGACGTCATCGGCAACGCCGTCCAGCTCGTCGTCTCCCGGCGCCTGCCCGCCCATGACCTGGTCGCGGACCCGGGAACGCTGTCGAATTTCATCACCGAGGCCGTGCGCATCGACCCCGCCATCCACATGCTGACCCGCGTCGCCGCCCGCGACCTCGAGCTCGGCGGCGTCCACATCGCAGCCGGCTCACGGGTTCTGCTCACCCTGGCGGCGGCGAACCGGGATCCTCGACGGTTCGGGCGGCAGGACGAGTTCGACGTCGGCCGATTGGACAACGCGCCGCTGGCCTTCGGGCTCGGCACCCATTACTGCCTGGGCGCGAGCTTCGCCAAGCTGCTGGTCGACGTCGCGCTCGCCGAGCTGCTCGGGCGCTTTCCCGCGATGTCCCTAGCGTCCGAGCCGTCCTATCGGGAGCAGCTCGTGCAACGCGGCCTGGCCGACCTGGTCGTCAACCTCGAGGGTTAGGCCCAAGGCCGGGTAGTTAGGGCGTTGCGGCTGCTGTCAAGCGGGGTTTGCGGGGTTTGCGGGGTGGGGATGGTGTGGGTGGTGGGAGTGGTTCGGTGGTGTCGTCGTGGATGGTGATGGCGAGGTTGGTGATCTTCTGGTTGGTGGTGGGTCTGCCGGGTGGGTGTTTGGCGTAGCGGGACAGTGGTGATTTGACGCGGCGGGTGCTGGTGCGTGCTCGGCGTGGTGGGAGGAGTTCAGCGAGGACGGCGCGGCCGATAGCGCCGGTGAGGTCGGTGTTCTCGGGCAGGACGTCGGCGGCGTTGGTGAGTTGTTCCCGGGCGGTGTGCAGGGCGATGGTGAAGCTGGCCCGGTCGGGGTCGGTCCCGGGCCGGGTTTCGGTGGCGTGGACCATCGCGGTGCGCAGCGCCTGGTAGACGGTCAGCAGTGCCCACAGTTCCTGCTGGATGCCGGTCGGGTCGCCGGAGCGCAGGATTCGTCCGTGCAGGATGGTGTGGCGCAGGGCGTAGTACGCCGATTCGTGTTCCCAGCGCTGGTGATAGAGCTCGACCAGGCGGTGTGCCGGGTGCCGGCGGGGGTCGCGCAGGGAGGTGACGAGGCGGTAGACGCCGGTGTAGGTGGTGGCGTCGGCGCAGGTGACGGTGACGGTGGCGTCGATGACCCGGACGGGGACGTGGTTGAGGACGCTCAGGTATGAGCCGTCGTCGAGGCGGGCCAGGACCGGCAGGCGGCGGTTGCCGCGCAGCCGGCCCAGGAATTGGGCGCCGGTGCCGGCGACCGCGGTCAGGAACATGTTGGAGTCGAAGCCCTTGTCCCACAGCACGAGCATGCCGGCATCCAGCAGATGCAGCAGTTTGCTGGCGTAGCTGGTCTCGCCCTCGGCGGTCGGTCCGAACACCGCACCGAGCATGCCGCGGGTGCCGGTCTCGACCAGCGTCATCAACTCCACCGCCGGGTAGCCGTTTCCGGTGCGTTTGCCGAGCCAGGCACGGTTGCGGGCGGTGTCGGCGGTGCGTTGGGAGGTACAACCGTCGAAGGACACCGTGCGATAGCGGCCGAACCGCACCCCGGGAGTGTGTGGCTGCGCGAGAGGCCCGGCGAGGACCTCGAAGAGGGCCTTCACCGGAGCGGGACCGACGCGGCGGCGCAGGTCACGTAGCCCTTTACCCGATGGGACGACCACGACCAGCCCCACCAGCCCGGCGATCATCTTGGCCCAGACCCGCCGGTAGCCGACCTCCGGGAACAGGCACATCGCCAGCACGAAGTACACCCCGACCCGGGACGGCAGGTTCCGTAGTCTTGCCTGCACCGTACCGGTCTCGGCCAGCACCGCATCGACGAGTTCAAAGGGCACGATCGAGGTGAGTTCCCCGAGATGGCCCGGGGCGAACACTCCCGCCGCGACCCGGACAGTGCGGGTGATGGCGGCCACAGTGCGGGACAGGGCAGAATGATCCGGCAACGGAACTCCCGGGCAGAAACGGTGGATCTTGGTCGACCGCCAGTTCTACCGGAGTTCCGTTGCTTTTACCGCCCCCGGGCCCATCGGCTTGACAGCCACGCCCGCCGCCTAACTACCCGGCCTTGAGCCTAGGCCGTGTCTCGTCGATCTTGGGTGAGGTCACGTAGCCAGATCTTCATCGTGGCGATGTCGACGGTGGCCTGGTACATGTAGTCGCGCTTGTCGTACCTGGTCGCGACCGCCCGGAACTGCTTGAGCTTGTTGAACGCCCGCTCAGCGGTGTTGCGCTGCTTGTAGCGCTCCCGGTCGAAGTTCGGTGGCCGGCCGCCGCGAGATCCCTTCTCGCGACGGTTGGCCGCCTGATCGGCCTTGATCGGGATCGTGGCCTTGATGCCGCGACGGCGTAAGTGAGAACGGATAGCCTTCGAGCTGTACGCCTTGTCAGCCAGGACATGCCCGGGACGGGTACGCGGCCGGCCGACCCGGCGGGGAATCCGGATAGCGGCCATGACCTGCGTGAAGCCGGTGCAGTCGGCCCGCTGCCCGCACGTGGTGTGCCGCGCGATCGGACGGCAACGCCGGTCAGCGGCCAGGTGCAGCTTGGTGGTCAACCCGCCACGGGACCGGCCGAGGGCTTCCCTTCCGCCCTTTTCGTCCCTTGCGGCTTCCCCCTTTTTGGGTGATCCGCCGCTGGGGCGTGCCGAGCACCCGCCGCGTGCTGGTGCGCCCGGATCGAGGAGGTGTCCACCCCGACCGTCCACTCGTCGCCTTCCTCGGCGTCGCAGTCGATCCGCAACGCCGCGCAGATCCGCGACCAGGTCCCGTCCATCGCCCACCTGCGTTTGCGCTGGTAGACCGTCTTCCACGGACCGAACCGCTCCGGCAGGTCACGCCACGGAATCCCGGTACGTTCCCGGTACAAGATCCCCGAGACCGTCGTCCGATGGTCACGCCATCGGCCCCCACGCGGCGGATCCGCTGGCAGCAACGGCGCCAGAAGCGCCCACTCGTCATCGGTCAACTCATGCCGTCGAGACACGCCAATCTATCTACCAAAACCCGCCCCGAAGATCCACGAGACACGCCCTAGTCCCTGTCGCCTCTGGCGAGGTGGCTACCTGTGGCCGGTCACGTAGTAGCTGTTGTGTGCTCGTCGACCGTGTTTACGGCCCGCCGGCCAACTCGGTGGGAACTGCTTTTCCGGCCCGCCGCATCCTTGACTGTGCCAAGGTGTCCGCCCCTGGCTGCTTGGCGCTTGGGGCGGACACCGAGCTGAGCGTTCCGCTGTTTGTTCGCGATACCGACGCCGATGTCGTCAGGCGGTGACCGTCGGACGGGCGGCCGGGGCGGACCGGGTGCGGAGGCTGCGTTCGGTGAGCGCGCCGAAGAGCAGCCCGAGGGTGGTCCAGGTGACGAGCTGGGTGCCGAGTGAGGCGAGCCGGAACTTCCAGAGCACGAGGGCGGGGAAGCCGTCGGGTACCTCGCTGATCGTGGGCAGTGCGGTCTGGATGACCCCGATGAGGACGACGTACGCGGCGATCGCCATGAGGGTCGCGGTCCAGGCGCCGTACCTCGGGTTGAGCCAGCGTCCGAGGTTGACGGCGAGGAGCCCGGTGCCGACCGCGATCACGATCATGAGGAAGTACAGGCCGGTTCGTTGCCCGAGGGTGTCCGGGTTGCCGGTGGCCGGTGGGTTGGCCGGATATTTGAGGAACGGTACGAGCGCGACGGTCACGAAGCCGCCGAGCGCGACGAGCGCGGCGGTCGCCCGGGGGTTGAAGCGCCCGATCCGGCCGTACGCGATGGCGAAGGCGAGCGCGAACAGACCGCCGAGCGCGACCCCGTACACCAGGGCGGCAGTGGCCAGACCGACCGTGCTCTGCACGGTGCGGCTGACCAGCTCGGGTTCGCTGGCTTCGCCGTGCGGGTGGGCGGCGGCAGCGGCATGCGTGTGGGCGGCGGCCTGGGCGGACTCGAAGTCGATGGCCTGCCCGACGGGGCCCTCACCGAAGACGGTTGCGAACAGGTAGGCGGCGGCACCGGCGGCGAGGCCGACGAGCATGCCGCGGACGAGAAGCGAGCGGGTGGACAGCATGAGGGTCCTCGCCGCGTTCAGTGGCAGGGGAAGCCGAGCAGGTGGCGTCCGTCGTGCACGAACTCGTGCACCGTCTCGCCGGCGAACACGGACAGGACACCCTGTTCGACGCCGACGAAGTAGAGCAGTACGAGCGCGATCACCGCGGCGAAGGCCGCCCAGGGCAGGATCTGCCGCAGCGGTATGGCGACCGGTGCGGGCGCGGCGGTGGGAGCGGGCAGCGACATGTCGGCCATGACAAGGACCTCCTGGGATCACGCGTCCCCTAGCGGTTTCCGTGACGGTGGAGGGTCTGACTCCCAGCCGGTCAGGTGAGGCACCCGTCGGGCTGGTTACAGTGGCGCGACCGTGCCGGGATTGCACCGGCTTCCTCCCACCGTCACGCTGTGGCCTGGACGCTACGGGCGGCAACGTCGCGGTGTCAATATCACGGGCACGATTGATATCGATGACCTTCTCATTGTGGATTGGGTCCTGAAGAAGGGGGCGATCAGCGTGAGTAATCGCCTGATCCTGATCAGCCACGCACCCACCGCAGCGACCCGGTCCCCTGCCTTCCCACGAGACGAGCCACTCGACGCGCACGGTCTGGCGGATGCCACCGCGCTGGCTGGTGCGCTGCCCCGCGCCGACGATGTGCGCTGCGGCCCGGCGTTGCGCTGTACGCAGACCGCCACCGCGCTCGGGCTGACTCCAGCCGTCGACGAAGGGCTGCGTGACGGCGAACTCGGCCGGTGGGCCGGCCGCACCCTGGACGACGTCGCCGCCGACGAACCGAACGCTGTCGCGGCCTGGCTCACCGACCCGGCGGCCGCACCACACGGCGGCGAGTCCCTCCACGACCTGCTCGACCGGACGGGTGGCTGGTTACGCGCGGTGCCGGACAAGGGCCGTACGGTCATCGCGGTCACGCACCCCATGGTGATCCGCGCGCTTGTCGTCAACGCGATCGCCGCCACCCCCGCGTCGTTCTGGCGGATCGACATCGCTCCGCTCACGAAGACGGTGCTGCGCGGCGGTGCCGGACGCTGGACCCTACGCGCGACCGCAAGCCCGTTACGCTGACCCGGGCCGGCGCATCGCCGCGATGACTAGCCCGAAAGAGCTCGCCCCGTTCGCAGGCCGCCTGGGCTGAGAGGTGCGGCCCGTCAGCACCGCTGGTCGAATCACGCCGGGTCCGCTGGCGTCGATAGGCTCAGCGACGGCGGCCAGGGGGTGACGCGGGGATGGCCTACATCACCGACTCCTCGGACTCCGGGCCGAACGGGATCGTCGTGGTCGACCTGGCCAGCGGCGCGTCCTGGCGGCGGCTGCACGACCACCCGTCCACCAAGGCCGAGCCGCTGTCCACCTACCGGCCCAGCGTCGAGGGACGGCCGTTCCTGGAACGCCCGGCCGACGGAGCGCCGAAGCCGCTGTCGATGGGGTCGGACGGGATCGCCATCTCCGCCGACGGCTCCCGGCTGCACTACTGTCCCCTCGCCTCCCGCCGCTGGTACAGCGTCGCCACCGACGCGCTCGCCGACCGCGACCTCACCGAGGACCTGGTCGCCGCCACGGTGGCGGACGAGGGTGACAAGGGCGGCGGCTCCGACGGCCTGGAGACCGACGATTCCGGCCGGATCAGGATTCGCGGCCGGGACCGGCCAGCACGAGACGGCCCGGCCCCCGCATCGACAGGCCTTTCGCGTCGGCCAGGTAGGCGGCCTGGCCCGGGCCGAGCTCGAGCCGGTTCGCGCCGTCGATGAGTTCGACCGGCCCTTCGACACAGAGGGCGATCTGCTGTCCGGCCAAGGAGATCGGCACGGGCTCCGGGCTCGCCGCCGTGGCGTCCAGAAGCGCGAATTCCGTCACCGCAGGGGAATAAAGCCGTCCTGCGCTGTGGTGCCGCGAAACCTCGACGGCCGCTTCGCTGTCGAAATCGACACACCGCATGAGCGCGTCCACGTCGACGAGTTTGGTCGTCAGCCCGGCCCGCAGAACCGTGTCGGAGTTGGCCATGACTTCCAGTGCCAGGCCCGAGGAATAGGCGTGAATCATGCCGGAGGGCACGAAGACCGCCTCCCCGGGCGCCAGGACGAACCGGCGCAGCAGGACGGCGGCGGCGACTCCGGGGTCCCCGGGGTATTGCTCGGCGAGGTCGGCCAGCCACGGAATCTCGCCGCCGAATCCCTTCACCTCGTCGGCGGATGCGTCCAGGGCGGTCTGCAACGCGCGGCGCCGTCGGTCGCCATCGGGTCCCGGGCCGGTGAGCTCGGCCCGCATGCGGCGAGCGAGGTCCGCGTCGAGCCGGTCGAGGTCGCGAACGCATTCGGCGACGGGGCGAAAGCCGACCAGGCCGGTGAACGGCGTCAGGGCGAAAACCATCTCGGGCTTGTGGACCGGGTCCTTGAACCGCCGCCGGGGATCGTCCCGCGGAATGCCCGACGCCTCGTCCTCGCGGAAGCCGGCCTCGGCCAGGTGCGGCTCGGGGTGCACCTGCAACGAGACGGAACGACCCGGGGCGAGCAGCTTCACCAGAAACGGAAGCCGGTTGCCGACCACGTCGAGAAGGGTCTGGTCACTGCCGGCAACGGGACTGGGCGCGTCCTCGTGGGCCCCGAACCATACCTCGGCCACCGGCCGTTCAGGATCGGGCGGATCGCCCAGGAACGCGGGGATGGCGGTCGGCGATCCCCAGTCGTAGTGCCGGGCGACACCAAGGATGCGTTGCACTGCCGTGTCCTTCCAGATTGTTGGGGGGTGACCGGGCTAGCGGCGGCGGACGACGTTGAAGGCGATCTCGCTGCTGCGGTGGTAGTCGATGGCGTACAGCAGCCGTTTGCCCTCGCGGGTCACACAGGTCTCCTCGACCAGCAGCCAGGGGTCGTACCGGGCCAGATCGTAGGCCTCCGAGTACTCGGCCGGGAGGTTCGCGGCGGACAGCCGGGCGATCGAGAAGGCGATGTAGTGCCCGTGCCCTTCCAGGCTCTTGGTGACGGACGCGCCCCAGTTGCGGAACTTCAGCGGGCCGGGCAGTGCGTCCCGCCGGACGATGTTGATGCTGAAGACCATGGGCTGGTCGTCGCCGAGCCTCAGGCGCACGAGCCGGATGACCGGGTCGCCCTCGTTCAGTTGCAGCTCGCGGGCGACCCGGGCGTCCGCGGTTCCCTCTTCCACGCTCAGCACCACATTGGTGACCTTGTAGCCGAGTCCCTGCAGCAACGCGGTGATGCTCTCGTAGACGTTCACCGGCCGCTCGATCGGCAGTGAACCCAGGGCCGACACGAACCGACCTCGTCCCTGGATGGCGGTGACCAATCCGTCCTGCTCCAGCAGCTTCAACGCTTCCCGGATCTTGTTGCGGGAGACTCCGAAGTGTTCTGACAGCTCGGGTTCGGTGGGCAGCTGATCGCCCGGCCCCATCTCGTCCTGGGTGATGAGCTGGCGGATTGCTTCTTTGAGCTGGGGAGCCATGGTCGAGCGTTTGGCGGGGACAGCGCCGGCTGGGGACGTCAAGGTTCTCTCCTCGTCAGAGCGCGGCTACGGGGAAGCAGGCATGGGCCACTTTACGTTCGGTGGCCGAGCCGGCCGTTTGAAGACTGCTGCTGGCTGTTGCACCAGGCCAGCGCGGCGCGGGCGAGGAAGGCAGCGGACAGGGCGATGTTCCCAAGCAGCACGCGCTCGTCGGCCGCATGAGCACGACGGACGTCGCCGGGCCCGCACACCAGGGCCGGGATCCCCATGGCCTCGTAGAAGTTGGCGTCGGACTGCGCTGCGGCCGTGACCGGCGCGGCCAGCGGATTGACCCTCGCGTCGGCACTCGCCAGACGCGTCCGCTCCGCCATCATCTGGCGGACGAACTCGCTGTCGGGGTCGGTGTAGGCCGGGGGCCAGGTGTCGGTCCAGGTGAACTCGACCGGGTGCTCGCGCAGCCACGGGTCGAGCTCCGAGGCCGTACGGATGTGGTGCTCGATCTCCGCGCGGATCTGCTCGGAGGTGTTCCCGGGCGGGAAGGACAGCAGGTAGTCGATGCGCGCCCGGTCGGGGAAGAACGGCGCCGCCTCGACGCCGACGTCCGCGCGCAGGACACCGGGATGAATGATGAAGGCGCCCGGCGGGAAGGCCGGATGCGCCTTGCTGAAGGCCCACTGCTCCTCGAGTTGGCGCATGGCGTGGTAGACGTAGACCGCCTTGTCGATGGCGTTGACGCCGATCGCGTCGCCCGAGCCGCCGGCCCGGATGGCGAGATTACGCGCGGCCCAGTGCGCCGACTTGCCGCGAACGGTCAGCGAGAAGAGGTAGTTGCCCGCCGCGACGTTGGAGATGTCAAGAACCCGTGGCTCCGGCGACGTGGGCTCCGGCACCAGAGCAGCGTCCACCGTGTAGCCGGCTTTCAGCACAGCGGTTGTGCCGATTTCGTGGCTCATCGTCTCTTCGCCGACCACAGAATGGATGTGCAGGTCTCCGGCCAGCGTGACGCCGGTGTCCCGGAGGGCCTTGGCGGCGAGCCACATGGCCGCGTGCCCGGCCTTCATGTCAGTGGCGCCGAGCCCGTACAGGTAGCCGTCCTCGACGACCGCTTTCCAGGGGTCGTCGAAGCGGCCCTGCTGCGGGGCCACGGTGTCGATGTGCCCGTTCAGCGCCAGGGAGCGACCGCCGCCGCGGCCGGGCCGCACGGCGACCAGGTTGGGCCTGCCCTCGGCCTCCTCGACCCAGTTGAGGTCGAAACCCAGGGGACGCAATGCCTCGGCCAGGACCTGGTTGGCGCGGCGTTCCCCGCCCTCGTAATCCGCTGCGTCGACGCCGGGCTGCAACGGGTTGACGCTGCGGCAGGCGACGAGGTCGACGAGCAGCTGTTCGGCGTCGCCGGCGGAGGCGGCGATCGAGGCGTCGATCGCCGCCAGGGTGCCGTCAAGGTCGTTCACCGTGACTCCTTGTCCAGTGGCAGGTGGGGCCAGCCCGAGCGGTAGGCGCAGGCGGCCGCCGCGAAGCGGGCGCCCGTCTCCAGCGCCTCGGGCAGGGATCGGCGGCTGAGGCGGGCCGCGATGAAGCCGGCGATGAAGCTGTCGCCGGCGCCGGTGGTGTCGACGATGATCGCCGGTAGGGCGGCCTGCTCGTACCAGCGGTCCCCGCTGAGACAGACCGAGCCCTCGGCGCCGCGCGTCGCGACGACCACTCCCACTCCGGCGGCGGCCGCGCCGGCGGCGAGTTCGCGGGCGTCGCCGGTCTCACCGGCCGAGAGGAACGCGACATCGAGGTCGGTCAGCCCGGTGGCGACCGCGCAGTCCTGGCTGACGGTGATCCGGCCGGCCAGCGCCTTCCGCAGCCGGGTCGCCTCCGGCAGCATGCCGATGTGCACCCAGACGGCCTCGGCGATCTGATCGAGCTGCGCCTCCGTGGGGAAATAGTCCGCGGTCACGCCGAAGTCCTCCCGGTCGAAGATGCGGTCGCCGTTGGCGGCGACGCTGATCTCCGTGACCGCCGTGGGTCCGTCGAGCACGGTGAGGTCGTCGGTGGAGATCCCGTTGACCTCGAGCCCGGACCGGATGACCGCTTGCAGGGCGTCGGTGCCCACCGCGCCGAAGTAGCGCACCGCCACTCCGGCCCGGGCGAGCTGAACCGCCACGTTGAAGGCGTTGCCCCCGGAGTAGTCGCGGTCCTCGCTGCCCCGGTAGCGGTCCACGCAGTTGTCGCCGACGACCGCGACCCAGGGCTGTCGTCCGGTGCTCATAAGGTCTGTGCTCCGGTCATGATCGCGACGGCGTCGGTCATCGAGTGGCTCTGCGGGGTGATGGTGCCGGCGCACTTCCCCAGGCGCTGAATGTGGATGCGGTCGGCGACCTCGAACACCTGGGGCATGTTGTGGCTGATCAGAATGACCGCGGTGCCCCGGTCGCGCAAAGTTCTGATCAGCTGGAGCACCTGGTTGGACTCGCGCACCCCGAGCGCGGCGGTCGGCTCGTCCAGCACGACGATTTTCGATCCGAAGGCCGCGGCCCGGGCCACCGCGACGGCCTGACGCTGGCCACCGGAGAGATTCTCGACCGGCACGGTCACGTCTTGCAGCGTCGAGATTCCCAACTCGGCCAATTCGGCCCGAGCCCGCTCGCGCATTCCCTTGACGTCGAGGGCCCGCAACATCGTCCCTGCGAAGCCCTTGCGCCGGATCTCCCGCCCGAGGAAGAGGTTGGAGGCGACGTCGAGCGTCGGGGAGACCGCCAGCGTCTGGTAGACCGTCTCCAGCCCCGCGTCCCGCGCGTCCTGGGGCCGCTTGAAACTGACCGGCGAGCCGTTGATGAACAGCTCACCCGAGGTCGGGATCTCCGCACCGGTCAGGCACTTGATCAGCGTGGATTTGCCGGCGCCGTTGTCGCCGACCACGGCGAGGATCTCACCCGGGAAGAGCTGGAGCCCGACTCCGTCGAGGCCGACCACCCGTCCGTACGTCTTGACCAGGTCCCGTGCCTCGAGGACGGGCTTGCCGGCAACTGTCTCGACCGTCATGACTTCGCCTTCCGGATCCACTGGTCGACTGCCACGGCCACGATCACCAGGACTCCGACCGTCAGGGTCTGATAGAGGACGTCGAGGCCGGCGAGCGCCAAACCGTTGCGGAACACACCGACGATGAGGGCGCCCAGCAGCGTGCCCCAGATGGCGCCCCGGCCACCGAACAGGCTCGTCCCACCGATGACGACCGCCGTGATGGAGTCCAGGTTGAGGTCGATGCCGGAGTTCGGGCTGGCCGCGTTGGTACGCCCGATCTGGATCCACGCGGTGACCGCGATGATCGCCCCGGCGACGAGGTAGACCGAGGCGAGCACCCGGTCCACGCGGATACCCGAGAGCCGCGCGGCTTCCTTGTCGTCGCCCACGGCATAGACGTGCCGTCCCCACGCCGTCCGGTTCAAGACGTACGCGATCAGGATGTAGAGGGCGAGCATGATGAGCACGCCGACGCTGACCTTGATGCCGAGCACCGGGAGAGTGTTGCCGGTGAGGGTGAGCGTGTCGGACAACTGCGAGCCGCGCACCGTGTTGCCGCTGGTGTAGAGCAGTGTCAGAGCGGTGAAGATGCTCAGCGTCCCCAGTGTCACGATGAACGGCGGAAGCTTGAGGCGGGTCACGAGAAGCCCGTTCAGGCCGCCCGCGGCGGTGCCGGCGAGGAGCCCGAGCACCAGGCTGAGCGTCGGCGGGACACCGGTGGACGACGCCGACTGAGCCATGACCATGGCGGCCAGGATCATGGCCGCGCCGACCGAGAGATCGATCCCCGCGGTCAGGATGACCAGGGTCTGTGCGATCGCGAGGGTGCCGACGACGGCGACCTGCTGGGTGATCAGGGAAAGGTTGGCCGGAGCCAGGAAGCGGTCGTTGAGCAGTCCGAACACGAGCACCGAGACGACGAGGACGACGGCGGGGCTGATGGCGGGATGCCGGTGTAGCAGATCGCGCACGCGAGAAAGAGGCGTCGAGCGGTCGAGAAAGGCCGAAGACAGATCTGGTGCCGCGGTCGGCGGCGGTACCGTGTTGGTCATCTGAGTTCTCCAGAACTGTGCCGGGCGGGGGTGCTCGCGCACCCCCGCCCTCCAGCCGTCAGAAACAATCCTTGAGGCCCTCGGTCGCGTCGATGCTCTTCACGCCGTCCTGAGGGTCTTCGGTCACGAGGTTGACGCCGGTGCTGACAAAGTCCTTGCCCTCGTCCGACTTCGGTTCCGTGCCGTTGACCACCAGGTCGTGGATGGCCTTGACGCCCATTTCCGCCATCTTCAGCGGGTACTGCTGGGCGGTGGCCTGCAGGATGCCGTCCTTGACGTAGTTCACGCCGTCGCAGGCGCCGTCAATCGAGACCGTGATCAGGCCCTCGGTCTTGCCCGCCGCCTTCAGCGCCTGATAGCCGCCGTACGAGGCCGGCTCATTGATGCCGTAGATGACGTTGATGTTCGGGTTCTTGCTGAGCAGCGTCTCGGTCGCGGTGCGGCCGCCGTCCTCGGTGCCCTTCGTCGGCAGGTTGCCGACGATGGTGTACTTGCCGCCCTTGCCGCCCGTGTAGTTGCCGGTCTTGGCCTCGTCGCCGTTGACCTTGGGGTCGGCTACGTCGATTCCCATTCCGGTGAGGAACCCCTGGTCCCGGGCGTAGTCCACGGTCAGCACCTTGTCGCCGAACAGGTCGAGAAGGGCGATGGTGGCGTCCTTGCCGTTGAGCTTCTTCGCCGTCCACTCGCCGACCAGGCGGCCCGCCTCGAAGTTGTCGGTGGCGTAAGTCGTGTCGACCAGCGACGCCGGGTCCGGCACCGTGTCGAGAGCGATGACCTTCACGCCGGCATCCCGCGCCTTGGCGATGGCGTCGAAGACTCCCGGCCCGTTCGGGGTGATGAGGATGCCCTGATCGCCGCGGGAGATGGCGTTCTCGATGGCCTGGATCTGGGTGTCCTCGTCGCCATCCACCTTGCCGGCGGCGACGGTCAGGTGCACGCCCAGGTCCTGCGAGGCCTTCGTGGCGCCGTCGGCCATCTTCTTGAAGAAGGAGGTGCCCTGGGTCTTGATGATCAGTGAGACCGACACCTTCTTGTTGTCACCACCGGCTGAGGAGCCGCTGTCCGACGAGCAGGCCGCGAGGCCCATCATGAGGAGCACCGCGCTGGAGGCGGCGAGGGCCTTCCGATTAACCATGGGGGGTCCTTATCTGGGTCAGTAGTCGATGCGGCGGTAGTACCGACGGGTCGTCAGAGGGTGGTTGCGGACCTTCTCGAGGTGCGCGCTGAAGCGCTCGAGAACGGTCGCGTGCACGACGTGGCTTACGAGGGCGCGCAGTCCGGCGCCGACGCCGGGCATCGCGAAGTCGGCTGTGTCGATGACGGTGAACGTGTCGGTCACGGTCGGGACGAAGCGCTCGACCCGCTCGGCGAGCTCACGGGTGGGGCCTTCCCCCTTGAGTAGGAAGACGCTGACGCCCTTCTCGACGAGCTCCAGCGTTCCGTGGAAGAAGTCCGAGGCGTGCACCGGACGCGTCCGGATCCACTGCATCTCCTCCAGGATGCAGGTGGCGAAGTACCACGACTCGGTCCAGGACGGGCCGGCCCCGGTGAAGATGTGGTAGCGCTCGTCGGCGAACTGGATGGCCAGCTCGGCGGCGCGATCCTCGAACGCGCGCTTGATCTCGAGCAGGTGGCCCGGCAGTGACTTCAGTCCGCTCACCAGCTCGGCGTAGTCCTCCCGCTCGCCGCGGTGCTTCTGGATCGAGAGGGCGATCAGCAGCGACTGCAGATAGAAGGACTCGGACGAGGTGTCGTCGGCGGCCCGGACGGTGAAGTTGTGATCGGCCGCCTTCGCCAGCGGGGACTCGTCGTTCCCCGTCAGCGCGACGACCGTGGCGCCCCGCTTCTGAGCGAACTCGCTGATTGCCAGGGCCTCCTTGGTCGTGCCCGACAGCGAGGGGATGACGACGATGGACTGCGGGCCCAGGTTCTTCGAGTCCACGGCCAGCAGCTCAGCCGCGTTCTCGAGGAACGTGGGGAACGCCGACTCACGCTGCATGAGCTGCGCCGCCGGTTGCATGAGGACACCGGCGCCGCCGGCGCCGAGGAAGAAGAGATTCTGGGCGCCCGCGTTCAGCAGCCGGCCGACGAGGGCGTCGATCGACTCGGCCAGGGCGACCGCGGACGCCTGGATGGCCACGAAACGGTCTTCGTCGAAGTTCAGCAAAGCTCTGGCTCACTTTCGTGCGGAACGCGCGGTGCTCGCGCTGAGCGATCGGGCTTCCGCCCTGTTGTCCCTGACTTGCAACGCATCACCGACCTCGGTTGTCTGATGACTTGGCAAGTCGATGGACGATAGTTTTGTGTTGTCTGACGACGGTGTCAAGAGTGTGAACGAGCTCGTATCGGGAGCTGACAGGTAGGCAACGTTCCGTTACGGATGGTGGCCCCAGGGCTGGAGATTTGCTCCGCAACGACGAGGTTGCCCAGCGCATGCCTGGAGGGCTGTCGTAGGCGTGGGCCATTCGTCCCGTGCGCATGTGTTTGGGTGTTGTTCAGTGCGGTAGGGCCTGTGTCGAAGTCGGTCGCAGCCACTCGTTGATCCCGGCGATCTGCATGGTGTCGCGGTCCTCAGCCGGCTCCTCGGCCTGCACCTGCACACCGCCACGGCTGGAGCATCGAAGCCGACAACACGCCCGACTTCGCTGCGCCGCAGCCACTGCCGGTCGACCTGCGGGCTCCGGTGCGGAACCGGGGACGCGTCGACCAGAAAATCTATGTGTCGACCGCTAGACATCCTTGCCGCTCCCGACTAAGCTAGCTACCGTTGAGTGCGAGGTTCAACAAAGACGCCGACGGAACCGCCGCCCACGACGGGCGATGGAGCAGGGGCCAGGTTCACGCGGCTCCCGCTCGGCACGACCAGTACGCAAGTGGAAGTTGAAGTAGTACGGAAGTACCCCGGGTGTGAAGTTGCGCCCGGGCGCACCGGCGCGGTGGGGCCAAGCGTCAGGTTTCAGGGCTCCCCCGCGAGCAGTACCGGTCCGCCGGTGCCGCGGCCTGTGGGCCCGGCACCGGCGGACAACAGGCACAGTTCGAGACAAGGAAGACAGAGGAAAGGGAGGGCCGTACACCGTTGGATCGCCCGCCGCCGGCCGCAGGTAACGGGCCGGACGCGGACACCGCAGTTTCCATCGAACGAGAGGTGGTTCTCCGGTCACGCTTATGCGATCCCCGCACCCGAGGCTGTCTGGCCCGGCGCGGACATGACAAACCGACACTCTGGTCGGTGATGGTGTTTCTGACCCGTAAACCCTGGGCCCCGGCGCTTCCCGCGCCGGGGCCCTCGTTCTGGAGGTGGCATGGGCCAACCCGATGACATGCTGGACGACGACAACTACCCCGCCTACACGATGGGCCGCGCCGCGGACATCGTCGGCTGCTCGCAGGACTTCCTGCGCCGGCTCGGTGAGGCGGGACTGATCGACCCGCACCGCTCCGCCGGCGGCCACCGTCGCTACTCCCGCAGTCAGCTACGCTTGGCCGCCCGCGCCCACCAGATGTGCGAGCAGGGCACCGACATGGCGGCCGCCTGCCGCATCATCATCCTCGAAGACCAACTCGCCGAAGCCCGGCGACACAACCAATCCCACCCCACCCACTGACCACCGCCGCCCGGTGGCAACGCCGAGGCGACGCGAACCGCCACACGGTCCCGGCCTGGTCCAGGCAGGGACCGTCTGTCGTTTCCAGCGGGGATCCCCGCACCGACACCGCCGTCGAACGGGGCGCGGCCCGGCATTCTCTCCAGCGCCCCGCCTGCTCCCAACACCCCACGCACCCGCCACACGCGCCGGCGATCGACCAGCCGACCGCCGAACCGTGGCCACATCATCCGGTGATGATCCCGCCAGGGGGCGGGTACGTGGAGGTGATGACCATGAAAGATGAGCAGAGCTCACCGGCCCCGCAACGAAAGATCCCGTGCGGCATGTCCCGCCCGACCGTGCGACGCGACGCGCGGGTATCGCCGTCGACGACGCGGGGTCTGCGGGAATCGGCTGGTGGATGAACTCCACCGGGTTTGGAACCGTTGAATACACGTACGGAATGTCCGACGACGTGCCGTTGAACCAGGCGGCTCCCGCTGATCGAGGAGGCACCACAGATGCAGGGTTCGACCGACCAATTTATCCGTGGCGGCAGGATGGCGGCGCTCTGCGCGGGTCTGCTGCTGACCCAGCAGGCCTGCGCCGCCGACCCGGACGAAAACCCGCCGGCGGCGTCGACCGGCCCGACGTCAAGCGTCCCGGCCGGCGACCCGCAGGCCACGCCGTCGGCGACCACCGGTTCGCCAACGACGGGAGGTGGTGGCAATGGAGACGGGGCCATCCTGCGGGGTGAACGTCAGGTCGTCATCGCACCGGTCGGTTCGTCCGAGTCGATCCTGGCCGTCGACGACAAGGGGCGGCTCAACCTGACCGAAGGGTCGGCGGAGTACTCCCTGTTCGTCCTCGACCCGGCGGGCGGCGGCCGGCATCAGATCAAGACGGCGAAGGCCGGCAGCGGCGGTGAGTCCTTCTGCATGGGCCTGCGGGACAACGGCACCAGCCCGACCACCGTCGTGGCGGCCGGTTGCGACACGTCTACTGCCGGGCAGCTCTTCACGCTGGAGCGGATGCGGGCCACGGACAAGCAGGGCCGCCCGACGTACGAGATCCGTGGCGAGGGCGGTGTCCACCTGCGGACCATCGCCAGCAGCGGTCTGGTGGCCCAGCCGGCGGGTGACGAGGGGCCGGACACGACCTTCGCCTTCGTTGACAACGGCAAGGCCACGCTTCCGGAACTCGACTAGGACGAGTGGTGCCGATGTCAGGGGTCGATGTCCGGGCATGAAGAGAGAGTCGGTGTCGTACCTGTTCGCCGGATGATGCGTCGATGGGGGCGCTGCCGTTCCAAGGGAAAACGCCGGTCAGGCTCTTTGCTCACTCATCCCTTGTGGAGGTGTGGCTGCTCGTCCGACGAGCATTCCCTGCATTTCGGCCCGTTCGGCGGTGTTCGGATGGGTCTAGGTCGGGGTGGCGGGCGTTGGCGTTGTGCCAGCGCAGGTAGGCCCGCAGTTTCGGGGCGGACCTGGCGCTGTTCCAGGATCACACCGGTGCCGCGCCCGATCGCCGCGACCAGGAACACCGGACCGGTGGCGATGCGAGCGCCGCACAGCGCCTCGCCGTCCACGGCCGCGCCGGGCAGCGGCCCTGGACCTGGTCGGCAGGATCGACGACAGCGCTGGGGCGGACCCGTTCGGTGTACCTGGCACACGTGGATGCGAACTTCGCCGCGCACTTACCCGACCTTCCGCGGTCAGGATTCCTCGCAGGCCGACGCCGTGCTTGCCACCCGGCCGCATCGCGTACCTTCTCGACGAGGTCGACGACGACCCCCGGGGACGAGACGGACACGTTGTGAAACCCGGTACGGATTGCGGCCGGGACCGAGGGCATGCGGGCACCCCAAGGGAAGCTAACGATAGGTGACCTCTTCGACCGAGCCCGTCCGGATTGCTTTGTCGATCGCGGTAGCAACGTGGACGGCGTCCGCCCCCTCGCGCATCGTGATCGGCAGCGGGATTTCGCCGCGCACGGCCCGGACGAAGGCGTCGAGCTCCTCGTGCAGGGCGCCTTGGGTCTTGCCGTACATGGAAGCCGCGACCGGCACCGGGTAGCCGAGCGTGTCGCCGAAGGCCCGCATCCCCTGCTCGTGGATGTCGATGGACAGTTCGCCCCGATCGGCGACCAGGCGCAGGCGGGCGTCGATGTCGGTGGGGAAGTCGTCCGGCAGGCCCCAGGCGGCCTCGAGCTGGATGATCCCACCGTTGTCCAGGCGCAGGTTGGCGGTGACCGCGACGGCTTGGCCGCCGTCGGAGGTGCGCTGCGTCGTTTCCATTGCCTGTACGGCGGTGACGCGGCGGCCGGCGACCCAGGTGACGGCGTCGATGTCGTGAATGCCGAGGAAAAACGTGACCGACGTGCGGCCCTTGACGCGGTCGGCGACGGAGGTCTTGTTGTTGCGGCGTACGTAGCCGTGGACCACGTCGCCGATGTGGCCGGATTCGACCAGGCGGTGGGCGGTCAGGTACTTGGGTTCGAAGCGCAGCGTGTGGCCGGGCATCACGGTCAGGCCGCTCGACTCGGCGGCCTTGACCAGGTTTTCGGCCTCCTCGGCGCTGGTCGAGACCGGCTTCTCCAGCAGCAGGTGCACGCCGGCCTCGAGGATGGACAGCGAGTCCTGGTAGTGGATATCGTCCGGGGTGCACAGGCTGACCGCGTCGACCAGGCCGGAGCCCAGCAGCGCGTCGGTGGAGCCGAAGCTCGGGACGCCGAACTCGTCCGATCCGGGGAAGCGGGCGTCGGCGACCGCGGTGAGCTGTACGCCGGGCAGGTTGCGGTAGATGTCCAGGTGTTCGCGTCCGATCGCGCCGAGGCCGATCACACCGACACGCAGCATTGTCTCTCCTTGTATGGTCACTTCACGCCGCCGAACGACAGGCCGCGTGCCATGTGCTTGCGCACGAGAATCGCGAACACGACGATCGGCAGCGCGCCGATGACGCCGGCCGCGGTGAGTCGTGCCCAGTTGGTGCCGAAGAAGCTGAGGAAGCCGGCGATCGTGACCGGCGCGGTCTGGGTGCCGCCGCTGGTGAGCACCAGGGCGTAGAGGAACTCGTTCCAGGACTGGATCAGCGCCAGCACGAACGTTGCGAACAGGCCGCCCCACGCGTTCGGCAGCACGGTACGGAACAGCGTGGCCCACTCGCCGAGGCCGTCCAGCAGCGCCGCCTCGCGGATCTCCAGCGGGAAGTTGACGAGGAACGACCGGAAGATGAGCACCGCGAGCAGCGTGGCGTAGAACGTGTGGACGATGGTCAGGCCCACCACGTTGCCGGTCAGCCCGACGTGGAAGAACGTGCGGTAGAACGGCGTCAGGCTCAGCACCGGCGGCACAGTCGTCAGTAGCAGGGTGGCCAGGGCCAGGCGCGCGGCGCCGGCCGACTGCTGCGGCCAGACCTGCGTGATCAGGTACGCCAGCGGCAGCCCCGCGACGATGCCCAGCACGCTGCTGACCACGGCGACCGTGGCGCTGTTGACCATCGCGGACCCCATGGCGCCGTCGACCCAGGCCTCCCGGTAGCTGCTGAAGTCGGGAGTGAAGAACCACACGTACTGCGGGCTGAAGGCGTCGACGTCGCTCTTGAGCGAGGTGCTGATCAGCCAGAGGATCGGTGCCACGCACCAGAGGACGAACAGGTAGACGACCGCGTTCTTGACGGACCGTTTCATCGGCGCCCCTTCCGGATGCGGAGGCCCATGAGGCGGGTGGCGGTGGGGAAGAGCAGGACGAGCATGGCGAGCGAGACCAGGAATCCGAGGGTCGTCGAGTAGCCGATGTCGAACGTCTGGAAGCCCACCCGGTAGACGTAGTTGCTGATCGCCAGCGTGGAGGTGCCTGGGCCGCCCTGGGTCATCGCATTGATGATCGCGAAGGTCTTTACACTGTCGATGACCCGCAGCATCACCACGATCGACAGCACGGGGGCGAGCATCGGCAGCGTGACGTGCCGGATCAGCCGCCAGCCGGAGGCCCCGTCCAGTTGGGCCGCCTCGAACGGAGCCGGGTCGAGCGACTCCAGCCCGGCCAGCACGATGATGACGACGAACGGGGTGTTCTGCCAGACCTCGACCAGGATGACCGCCGGCAGCGCGGTGTGCGGATCGGCGAGGAACGCGTGGTCCGAGCCGAGTCCGACGGCCCCGAGCAGATAGTTGATGAAGCCCGAGGTGGGGTCGAGCAGCAGCCGCCACATCAGGCCGGCGACCACCGGGGTCAGCACCATCGGGATCAGGATCAGCGCGCGCAGCACCCCTTTACCGGGGATGCGGCCGTTGAGCAGCAGGGCGATGCCGACCCCGATGATCATCTCTAGCGCGACTCCGGCGACCGTGTAGATCACGGTCACCCGGATCGAGCTGAGCAGGGTCGGGTCGGTGAACGCGCGGCGAAAGTTGCCGAGGCCCACCCAGAGGTTCTCCGACCCGGGCTGGATCAGGTTCTCGGCGTGGGTGACCAGCCGGAAGCCCTGGATCAGGATGATGACCAGCAGCGGGAGGGCCACGACCGCGGCCGGCACGAGCAACGAGGCCCGCGCCAGCCGGGCCCTGGCGTTACGCCGACCGGTTCGCGACGTCGGTTGGTGCTGCGCCGGGGGCGCTTTGCTTGCCGTGGCGGCCGGCATGACGGGTACTCCCTTCGACCTTGCTGGGAACTGCGGCTACTTGAGCTGGGCCGAAAGGTCCTTCTGCGCTGCGTCCATGGCCGCCTGGGCGGTCTGCTCGCCTGCCAGCACCTGCGACAGCGACTGCCCCACGCGGGTGATGATGGTGTTGGCCGACTGGCCGCTGGGCAGGTAGTTGACGTTGCCCGTCTCCAGTTGCTTGAGCACGGCGTCCTGGAACGGGCCGTACTTGGCCCTGTAGTCGGCGCCCTGCAGCACGGCGGTCAGGGTCACGCCGACCGATTCGGTGGTCTTCACGGCGTTCGCCTGCACGGGCTCGCTCGTCGCCCACGCCATGAACTTGTAGGCGGCATCCTTGTTCTTGCTGAACGAACTCAGGTACAGCGCGTGGACGTTAAGTGAGTTGTTCGTGTTGCCGGTGGCGGGCGGGTTGGCGATCGCGTACGGGACGGCGGCGTAGCCGACCTTGCCCGCGACCACGGAGGCCTTGGTGTCCTCGTTGTACGGGCCGTTCGCGGTGGCGTCGATCGTCATGGCCGCCTTGCCCTGGGTGAAGGCGATGCGGTTCTGCTCCCAGTCGAAGTTGCCGACGCCCTTGACGCCGTACTTCTTGAGCAGGTCGGCCCAGAAGGCGGTGGCCTGCACGGCCTGTGGCGAGTTCACCGCGATCTTGCCGTCGGCACCGTAGTAGTCGCCGCCGAACGCGCGCAGGAAGCCCGACCAGGGGTAGACGCTCTGGATGCCGTTGGCACCGCGCAGGGTGATGCCGGCGACCTTGCCGCCCGACTTCTCGGTGATCGTCTTGGCGTCGGCCAGCAGTTCCTCCATGGTGGTGGGCGCCTTGGCGATGCCGTACTGCTCGAAGAGGTCCTTGCGGTACATCAGCCAGGTGCTCTCCCCGTAGACCGGCAGGCCGAAGGTGACGGAGTCCTTGGTCATCGGCTTGATGTAGGGCGGGTAGAACTTGTCGAAGCTGTTGTAGCTGGTGGCGGACTGCTCGTACTTGCTCAGGTCCTCGACGTACTTGGAGTCGTAGTAACCCGTGCCGTAGACGTTGTCGGTGAAGACCACGTCGTACGCGCTGGACTTCTGGGAGAAGTTGAGCAGGATCTTCGAGGCCTGGTCGGTGTACGGGACGGTTTCGATTTTGACCGAGATCCCGGTTTCCTTCTCGAACTGCGGCAGCAGTGCCTTGATGTTGTCCGTGTACGAGATGTCCTCGGCCAGCACGGTGATGGTCTTGCCGTCACCGCCGGAGGACTGGCCGCTGGTGGAACAGGCGGCGCCGCTCAGGCCGACCGTCGTCGCGATGGCCATTCCGGCAAGGCGCGTCAGGCGCCGGCGTGTGATCGATCCCTTGCCCATCCGCAGACTCCTCATTCACTCGACGGGCTCAACCCTAGGGTTTTACATGTACCATAGAGAGCCGTACGGTAGCACCGTGCACTAGCTGGCGAAAGGGGGTGACGCGGAGGATGCAGTTGTCGTTCGACGTGGGGCAGACGCGCTCCCGCGCCCGGGTTTCGGACTCCGAGAAGGTGCTCTGGGAAGGCGAAATCGAGGGCTTCTCGGCGGGTGGCAGCCCGGAAGGGCACATTGCCCGAGTTGTTGAATCTGCGGCCTCGCGCTCGCCGGTGGATGCCTTCGACACGGCCGCCGGCGGCAGCACGGGCCTGCACGGCCGCATCCCGCCGCTGGAGAAACTCGGCGCCCGGCTGCACGCGGCCGCCGGCGTACGCCACCTCTACCTCGCGGACGACGCGGTCACCTCGCACCTGGGCGCCTTCGCCGGCGAGCCGGGCGTGCTCGCCGCTGTCGGCACCGGTCTCGTGGCCCTGGGCGCCGGAAGTCAAGGGGTCGCCCGCGTCGACGGCGTCGGCCCGCTGATCGGCGACAAGGGCGCGGGCTTCTGGATCGGCCGGGAGGGCATCATCGCCGCCCTCTCCGCACGCGACGGGCGTACGGGCGGCTCCTCGGCACTCCTTGAGCGGCTGCGCGAGCAATTCGGCGACGTGGACGACGTACCCGGAAAAGTAGCCTGCGCCGCAGCACCGATCGCCGTCGTCGCCTCCTTCGCGGTCGAGGTCGCGACGGCGGCCCGAGCGGGCGACGAGATCGCCCTCGGCGTCTGGCGCGCTGCGGCCGCGCACATCGCGAACGCGGTATGCGCGGCGGCCGATGGTGCGAACCTCGGCCCGGAACTGACCTGGTCGCTGACCGGTCGGATAGCCGAGGCCGGTGACCTGCTGGAACCGGCCCTGACGACGGCCGTGGCACAGCGGTTCCCGCAGGCGTGCCGGGTCACCCCGCAAGGCACGGCGCTGGACGGTGCACGCCACCTGCCCGGCGCCGGCAGAGCGCTACACGAATCGGCCCTGGTTGCCGAATATCACCATGGATGAAGGGGACAGCAGCATGCCGTTCAACGAGCCGGGGGCCCACGGCGTCGTCATCTCCTGCCAGGCACCCGAGAGTAGCCCACTGCGCGACAGTCACGTCATGGCGCGGCTGGCCCTCGCGGCGCAGAAGGCAGGCGCCGTCGGCATCCGCGCGGAAGGCGGAGCGGACATCGCCGCCATCCGGGCGGTCTGCTCGCTGCCTGTCATCGGCATCCGCAAGCACTGGTACGCGGGCAGCGACGTCTACATCACTCCCACCAAGGCCGACGTCGACACGGTGGCAGACGCGGGCGCCGAGCTGGTCGCGCTGGATGCCACACCGCGACCCCGGCCCGGCGGTGAGACGCTGGCCGAGGTGGTCGCCCACGCCAAAAGGCGCGGGTTGAAGGTGATGGCCGACCTGTCCGGCTCCGAGGAGGCCAAGGGCGCCGTCGACGCGGGCGTGGACTACCTCGGCACCACCCTGGTTCCGGCGAGCGCCGAGGACGTACGGCCGGGCGGGCCCAATGTTGCCGTCATCCGGCGGCTGGTCGAGGCGAACTGGGGCCTGCCGGTCATCGCCGAGGGCCGATTCGCGACGCCCGGCGACATCGTCGCCGCGTTCGGGGCCGGCGCGGCCGTCGTAGTGGTCGGCCGCGCGGTCACCGATGCGTACGCGCTCGCCGGCGACATGGTCCGGGCCGCAAACGAGTTCCGTGAATCGCTCGTGGGCCCACGCCGACTAGTCTGAGGAATTCCTGGAGGACCTGACCGGAGAGGCCATGCCCGCGAAGTACGAAGCCGTGTTGCAGGACCTGTCCCAGCGGATCGCCGACATGACCCCCGGGGAGCGGCTGCCGAGCGAACAGCAACTCGCCAAGGACTTCGACGTCTCGGCGATGACCGTACGCCGCGCGCTGCAGGTCCTGATCGACGCTAAGCGCGTCATCGGCATCCGTGGCCGGGGCACCTTCGTGGCCCAGCCCACGGTCTCGAAGTTCGTGCTCGCCTCCTTCACCGAGTCGATGCGCGCCGCCGGGATGTCCGCCCGCACGGAGGTCCTCTCGGCCGGCCTCAACCGGGCCGGCAAGGAGGTGGCCGAACGGCTGGAGATCGAGGAGGGCGAGCAGGTCATCAGCCTGACCCGGCTGCGCTTCGGCGACGGCACCCCGCTCTGCCTCGAATACTCGGTGCTGCGGGCCGATCAGTTCCCGGGCATCCTCGGCCTCAACCTCGAGGGCTCGCTCTACGAGCTGCTCCGGAAGCGGTTCGACGTCGAGCTGTCGCGCGCCGAGCTGCGGATCACCGCAGTCATGGCCAGCGCCGAGGAGGCCAAGCTGCTCGGCATCGACCCGCAAGCCATCCCCTGCATCAAGGCCAGGTCGAGCAGCAAGCAGACCGACGGCCTGATCGTCGAGGACACCATCTCCATCTACCGCGGCGACCGCTACGAGCTCATCGTCGGGGTGAGCTAGCCTGCGAGATCGTCGTCGGTGCGTGTCGGCGAGTTACGAACCACGCGCTGTGAGGTCCAGGGGTGTTCCGCTCGCCGTCGGGTGGCAAGCTCGTGTCTCGTGATCGATGACTTCGCTGAGGATTATCTACACGGCCTGCTCAGGTCGATACGTCAGGCGCCGATCCGGAAGCTCGGTGGGGACGCCGTGAGAAATCCGGATCTCGTGGAGGTTCGCCCGTGAGGGCGGTCATCGTCGCGGCCGCGGTCGCGTTCATCATCTCCCTTTTCGGCACGCCGGTGGCGATTCGCGTCTTCACCGCCCTCAAGGCCGGCCAGCCGATCCGATCCATCGGCCTCGCCAGCAACCAGGGCAAGAAGGGCACGCCCACGATGGGCGGCGTCGTCTTCATTGTGGCGACCGTCTTCGCCTACGTCGCCGGGCATATCGCCCTGACCACCCTGCCCGAGCGGCAGATCGCGCAGGAGCGGCCGACCATGACGGCCCTGGTGCTGCTCGGGCTGTTCGTCTTCTGCGGCGCGGTCGGCTTCTTCGACGACCTCCTCAAGGTGCGCCGGCGCAACTCCGACGGACTGTCCGCCAGAGGCAAGCTGCTCGGCCAGGCGCTCGTCGGCGGCGGGTTCGGCATCGCCGCGCTCTACGTGCCGAGCAGGGACGGCCAGACCGTGGCCAGCGAGCACATCTCGCTCATCCGCGACATCAGCTGGCTGAACGTCGGCAAGGTCGGCGCGGTCCTGGTCATCGTCTTCGTGATCATGGCGATGTCGAACGGCGTGAACCTCACCGACGGCCTCGACGGCCTGGCCACCGGCGCGTCGATCCTGGTGCTCAGCGCGTACGCACTGATCGGGTTCTGGCAGTACCGGCACTGGTGCGCCGACGACGCGTACGCCCGCGTGACCGACTACTGCTATCAGGTCCGGGACCCTCTGGAGATCGCCATGATCGCGGCGGCGGCGGCCGGCGCGTGCGTGGGCTTCCTGTGGTGGAACACGTCCCCGGCGCGGATCTTCATGGGTGACGTGGGCTCGCTCGGGCTCGGCGCCCTGATCGGCGGGCTCGCGGTGGCAACCCGCACGACGCTGCTTTCGATCATGATCGGCGGGCTCTTCGTCATCATCACGACGACCTGGGTGATCCAGATCGTCTCGTTCCGGACCACCGGTAGACGTGTCTTCCGGATGGTGCCGTTGCACCACCACTTCGAGTTGGCCGGATGGAGCGAGGTCAATATTGTGGTCCGGTTTTGGATCGTGGCCGGCGTCTGTGTGGCGGCCGGCCTGGGCCTGTTCTACTCGGACTTCTTGGCGGTCGTTGGATAGACGCCACGCGACAAGCCTGTGTCGTGCCACCGACGGTGATCCGCCGGGCAGCCTGGTTCCCACCGGGGTGCCGGCGTCTGGCAGCAGCATCGCGGGCGCGCGAGATCACAAGAGCCTGACCTGCGGAAACGCGGCCCAGGTTCGTGCACGTGCACCCGGAGCAGGATCTGGCCGACGGGGCGGTCAAGTTCTGGTTGACCGCGCCGAGCACCGGCCGGTACCGGGCGTTCTTCGACTTCCAGGTCGACGAGAAAGGGCACACCGCGCAGTACACGATCAGCGTGGCCTGAGCGGGGCGGTGACTGCGGTGGCCTCGGCGCGGTCGGCGGCGCGGTCGAGACGGGCCTGCTCCCGCTGGTCGGCGCGGATCCACTGGCGTACGAGCAGGATCATGACGACGGCGGCGGGGATCTCTCCGAACGCCCAGGCGATGCCCGCGCCCAGGTTCTGGTCCACCAGCAGTGACGGGGCCCAGGCGGGGTGGACGGCGGTGTACCAGTCCGGGGCGATGACGGTGGTGGTCTGCATGAGCACCAGGCCGAAGAACCCGTGGGCCATCATCGCCGCCAGGTGAATGAGCACCAGGATCGGGTGGGGGACCCTCGGCCGGCCCGGGTCGACGCCGATGAGCACCCAGAGCAGCAGGTAGCCGGACACCACGAAGTGCACCAGCATGGCGAGGTGGCCGAGGTGGGAGCGCATCAGCGTGCCGAGCAGGTCACTGAAGTACAGCCCGAAGAGGCTGCCGGTGTAGACGCCGAGCGCGACCAGTGGGTGGGTGAGCAGCTTCGTGGGCCGGCTGTGCAGGGTGAGCAGGAGCCACTCCCGGGCGCCACGGACCTGCGGGTCGGCCGGGCGGCGCAGGGCGCGCAGCGCGAGGGTGATCGGGGCGCCGCCGACGAGCAGGATCGGCACCAGCATGGACAGCACCATGTGTTGCGCCATGTGGACGCTGAACAGCGCGTACGCGTAGCGGGCGACGCCGAGGCCGGTGAACGCGGCGAGCAGCAGCAGGCCGGCGAGCCAGCTGGCGGTCCGGGCGATCGGCCAGCGGTGCCCTGCCCGGCGCAGCCGCCGTACGCCGGCAAGGTAGCCGGCGGCGCCGCAGGCGGTGAGGGTGAGGAAGAACAGGTCCGGCAGGGGCTGGCCGAGCAGGTTGCCCGGGGTGGGGGCGGCGGGCATCGGGAAGCCGAGCAGCTCGGTCAGCGGGTCGGCGTCGGCGGGGTTGCCCGCCACCGGAGTGGGGCTGCGCGACAGCGCCACAGCAAGCCCCAGCGTGGTGGCGAACACGACCAGTTCCCCGGCGGCCAGCCGGGCGAACGCCCCACGCCGGCCGGCGCGCAGGGCCGGCAGGGCCCGGGACCGGTGCGCGACGCCGACCGCGCCGAGGATCACCAGCGCGACGAGCTTGCCGCCCACCAGCCACCCGTACCGGGTCTGCCAGAGCTGGTCCAGGGTGCCCAGGCGCACTGCGGCGTTGGTGAGCCCGCTGACCGCGACGGCGGCGAAACAGCCCAGGGCGAGGCGGCTGTACCGGCTGGCGGCGTCGGCGAGGTGCCGGCTGCGGCGGACCATCAGCAGAGCGGCCAGGCCGCCGATCCACAGCACCGCCGCCAGCACGTGCACGACGAGGCTACTGACCGCGATCTGGTGGTTGCCGGCCCCCGCCGCGTGTCCGGTGAACGCCGGCGGCGCCACCGCGATCAGCGCCAGCACCGCCGCTGTGGCGGCGAGCCCGCGGGACACGCCCACCCGGGCCAGCGCCGCCACGGTCAGGGCCAGCCCGGCCTGTAGCAGCAGGGCCCGTCCCTGGGAGATCGACGACGCGAAGCTGTTGACGGTGGCCGCGCCGAGCCGCTGCGGCGGGACACCCAGCAGGTCCGAGACCGTCAGTACGATCAGCGCCAGGGCGGCGACCGCCCACCCTGCGGACAGCGCACCGGCGCGACGCAGCAGCAGCCAGCCGTGCGGGGAGACGCTCGGCCCGTCCCCGGGTAGCAGGAACGCCGCCGTGACCAGCATGCCTACGGTCAGCGTGGCGAGCGCGTCGGCGAGCAGTCGGACCAGGGGCATCGCCCAGGTGGTGACCGGTCCTGGATCCGGCAGGCCGGGTATCGCGGCCGCGAGCGCCCCGCCGGCTCGCAAGGCGAACACGAGTGCCGCCCCGGCCGACACCGCAGCCGCGACCGGAACCATGATCGAGCCCATCCGGCCGATGGGGTGGATCCTTGCGCCGGGCGTCTCTAGGGCTTGGTCGTCTCCGGCCGACGTCCGGATGGCGCGAGGGCCTTCCGGGACACGGTGCGGGCGATCCTGGCCCGAACGGATTTCTGGCACGTCAATCGCCCCTATCAGGTGGAGGGCAGGCGAAACCAATACACGGAGCCCGCGCGGTCTCGGTCAGGAGGTCACGCGGCGGCGACGCAGCACCAGCGCGGCCCCGGCGACGACGGCCGCGACGGCGACCCCGCCGGCCACCAGCAGGATCGGGCCGAAGCCGTCGGAGCGGCGGGCCGAGGCCGCCGGGCTGACCGAGGCGGGCGAGCCGGCGCCGGTGTTGGCGGCAGAGGCGGCCAGGCCCGGGGTGGCACTGGCGGTCGGGGCGTTGGCGCTGGCGGCGGGGTCGGCCACGGTGAAGGAGTACGAGCCCTGCACGGGGTGCCCGTCGGCGGAGACGACCCGGTAGGCGACGGTGTAGCCGCCGTTGGCCAACGGCTGGCGGATCGTCACCGTGCCCGTGGCCCCGCTCACGGCAGGTTCGCTGGTGGGGACCTTCCGCTGGCTGGCGTCGCTGAGCACGATGGTGGTGAAGGCCGGATCCAGCTTCTGCAGGAATTTCAGGGTGATCTCCGTCGGCGGGGCGGAGAGACGAGCGTCCCGGGCCGGGTCGGCCGCTTGCAGGCTGTTGTGCGCGGCGGCGGGCGTGGCCGGCGCCAGCAGCACCGCCATGGCGGCCAGCACGGCGACGACGAGGCCGGCGCAGCTCAGCCAGCGGATTCGAGTGGGCATGACTGGCGGTTCTTCCCTTTGGTTGATGGTGGTCAGCCGAGTAGCTGCTGGCCGACCCAGCCGCCGTCGGGGCAGCCGGGTGGGATGGCGAAGACGGCGGAGCCGATCGGAGTGGTCCATTCGTTGAGCAGGTCACGTTCGGCCAGCCGTTGCTGGATGGGCAGGAACTGTCGGGTGACGTCGGCCTGGTACGAGGTGAAGATCAGCCCGCTGTCGGCGTGCCCCTCGGGCGTGGGGGTGCCGTCGTAGTTGTAGGGGCGGCGCAGGATCCTCATCCGGCCGTCGGTGACGTGCGAGCGGCTGAGGTGGGAGAAGTCGGGGATGACGGTGAGCCCGCCGGGGTCGGTGGCGGCGAAGTCGGGCTGATCGTGCTCGGCGCTGCCGGTGAGCGGGGCGCCGGTGTCGAGGCGCCGGCCGACGGCGAGTTCCCGGTCGGCGCGGCCGAGCAGGTCCCAGGTTTCCAGGTTCATGCTGATCCGGCGGACGACCAGGGTGGTGCTGTCCCGCAGCCAGGCCGGTCCGTCGGGCACCCACACGGCGGTCTCGAGCGGCCCGCCCGGCTTGGGGTTGGCGGTGCCGTCCAGTTGGCCGAACAGGTTCCGCTGGGTGCGGCCGGGTTCGGTGCCTGCGGCGCGGCGGAAGCCCTGCTGCACCCAACGGACAGTGGCGAACGGGCGGCTGTCCTTGATCAGAACGCGTTGGGCGTGGGCGACGGTGAGCGGGTCGTCGGCGCAGATCTGCAGCAGCAGGTCCCCACCGGACCAGCGGGGCTGGAGCCGATCGATCCGAAACGGCGGTAGGTCTGCCACCGACGGTGGCCGCCGGTCGGCGAGACCGGCGGCGGCGTAGAGGCCGGGACCGAAGCCGAAGGTGACAGTCAGCCGGGCGGGCAGCAGGCCGAGCTCGGGCTCGGTGTCGGCCAGCGCCGGGCGGCCCTGGGTGAGCCCGGCGGCGTCGTCGGACAGCAGGCGCAACATCCGACCCAACGCGGCCCGGTCCGTGCCAGGGTTGAGGGTGAACGCGACGAACGCCGCGTGCGCCTGCGGGTCGGTGGCGACGCCGGCCTGCCGTGCCCCGTGGAACGGCTCGACCGCGGTGCCGACCTCGGCGATCGGCACCGCGTCCGCGGGCCGGGCTTTCGGGTCGTCGGGGCGGGCGGCGGTGACGGCGGCGGCGCCGGCGAGCGCACCCGCAGTCAGGGCGCCGCCGGTGAGCAGGCCACGCCTGCTCACCGGGCGAGTGGGGGGAGTCATGCCGCCGGGCTCATGCTCGGCGTCGGCTGGTCGTGGCCGGGGGAGTAGGTCTCCTGCGCGCCGGTGAACGGCTTGGCCACGGCGGTGAACGTCTGCGTACGGCCGTCGGCGAAGGTGAGGGCGAAGGTCAGCTCGTCGCCGGCCTTCACCGGCTGCTTCAGGCCCATCAGCATCAGGTGCTCGCCACCGGGCTGCAGCGTCGTGCTGCTGTGCGCCTTGATCATGATGCCGCCCTGCTTGGGCTGCATGACCATCTTCCCGTCCTTCATGGTCATCTCGTGCAGCTCCATGGGCGAGACGTCGGTGGTGGCGGCGGTGATGGTCACGTCGGTGTCGCCGTCGTTCACGAGGGTGCCGAACGCCGCGGTCATGCCCTTGTCGGCGGCCTTCACCCACGGGTCCCGGATACCGAGGACCCCTTGTGCGGCGCTTGAGGACACCGACGCCGACGGGCTCGGCTGCGCTGGCGGCCCGTCCGACGAGCCGCAGCCGGCGACGCCGACCGCGAGGGAGGCCGCGGCAGCGGCGAGCAGGGTTGCCGGGCGACGACGGGCGCTGGCGGCGGTGGTGCGGGGCATGGGTGGTCCCCTTCGCTGATTGATTCCGTCGGGTGATTGGTCGACCCCGACAAATGGAAAGTTCCGGGACGAACGTGATTTATATCCCAGCCCTGGGTGGGGCGGTGGGCTCAGGCCACCCGGCGGTCGCGGGTTTGCGCCGTACCCGGGTGCGGCGGGAGCAGCCGGAGCTGGGCCGGTGCCGGTTCCGTTGGCTCGTCGACGCTCAGTCGCCAGCCCGGACGGTCGCCCCGCCCCCGCGCCTGCGGGCCGTCGGGCCGCAGCCGCGACCACGACAGCGCCACCACGATCGCGTACCCGGCGAGGAGGAAGCCGTGGCTGACCAGCCGGGTCGTGTCGACCCGCCCGGTCAGCAGGTCGTTGACCGACAGCAGCACCAACGTGCCCACGAACGCGCTCAACATGGGCACCAGCCCCGTCGGCCGGGTGCGCCGCGCCGCCACGAACAGGAACCCGGCGCCGACCGCCACGTTCCACGCCGCCGACTCGTGCCACAGATGCCCCGAGCCGAGCACACCCGCGTGATTGTGCCCACCGGCCGGCCCCCGGCCGACCTGCGCCAGCCCGAGCACCAGTTGCAGGGCGCCGAGGAGTCCCAGCAGGCCCCGCAGGGTGAGCATGACCCGCTTCCGGAGACCGCAGCGGGAGGGTGCGGCCCCAGGCGGCAGGGCGAGGATCGTGTCGGACAGATCCGGCCCCGGGGCGGTGACGGTCAGCCGGGCACGCCGCGTTATCGCCGCGGCCTGGTCCAGCCAGCTGCGGCAGCCGGCGCACTCGTCAAGGTGCGCGTCGGCCCCGACCTGCTCGGCGGCGGTCGCCTCACCGTCCAGTTGTGCCGACAGAATCTCACGCCACTGCTCACACCCCACGTACCGGTAGTCGCGGCCGCAGCCCGACTGGTTCCCACACGCGGTGCGTTCCGGGTCACTCCGCAGCAGGTCGGGCCCAGCTCAGCCCGCGGAATCGCCCGGCTCCCGCCGCCGACCGACCGGCTGGGAGTTCACCGAGCCAACGAGGTCCGCGCGGGCCCGGGCCACCCGGGAGCGGATCGTCCCGACCGGGCAACCGCACACCTCCGCCGCCTCCGCGTAGGACAGCCCCAGGACCTGCGTGGCGACGAACGCCTCCCGCCGGTCCGCAGGCAACGCCGCGATCAGGCGCTCCAACACCACCTGCCGATCGAACCCGCTACGCGAGGCATCGGGGATGTCGAAGGAGTCCGACATCGGCACCGTGCGGGGCCGGACCGATGCCGTGCGGACATGGTCGACAGCGACCCGCCGGGCGATAACGAGCAGCCACGTCAGCGCCGACGAGCGTGCGGCGAACGACGGCAGCGACCGCATCGCCCGCAGATAGGTTTCCTGCGCCAGGTCGTCGGCCTCCGCTGGAGAGATCAACGCGGCAAGGAAACGACGCACGGAGTGCTGAGTCGCCCCGACAAACCGGGCCGCCGCGTCCCGGTCACCGCGGCCCGCCGCTAGCGCCCACAGGGTGATATCCGCGTCATCAGTCACCCTGATACCTCCGCGTCGGACCCGCCACGCAGCCGCTCGCCTTCAAAAACGACGACCTGTAGTAGTTCCGTGCCAGAGTACGGCACCGCCGGGGCTGCCGTAGGTGCCGCACGCCCCACCTGTCGTAGGCAGCGTGTGGAAGGCCCTAGCCAGCGGTTTTGGCGATGATGCGATCCATCTCCTCCGGATCGAAGGCCCGCAGGGTCGCGGTACGGACGTTGCCCGCTCCGCCGAGCTGCAGGAGCGCCGCGGCGGCGGTTTCGTCGTCGGGCGCCTCGACGACGGCCACGAGGTCGTACGGACCGACGGTCCAGTAAATCTTCAGGAGCTTCGCCCCGAGATTCTGGGTCGCTGCGGCGAAGGCCTCGGCGCGCTTCGCGGTGTCCTTGTAGCCTCGGATCCCCTGATCGGTCCAGTTCAGCAAGGCGACATACGTCGGCATGGTCCTTCACCTCCATGAAGAGACCTCATCGTAAAGGCCGATTCTGGGCATAATGACCGAAACCTGCATCAAGTGCGCACCAGATTGAGCGGTGCGCGCGATCACAGGGTGGCGGTCCCGCGCCCCGGCGAGCCAGGCCCAGCCATCGCTTTATAGGGCCCGTGTCAAGGTCGGGGCTGGCGCCTGAGCTGGCGCGACGCGGTCGGCGCGGGTCGAAGATCGAAATGCGGCGAGGTCTGTGGTTCAAGCCCCGACCAGATCCGTCATCCCTCGACTATCCGGCGGTGGTCGGCACGGGCTCGGCGGCTGGGCAGTTGGTGCCCGGGGCGGGCACGGCCAGGTCGATCAGGTAACGGTCGAGCGTCCCCCTCGTGCACTCCGTGGCGTTGTAGATGCCGTGGCCGGCGCCCAGGTAGGTGAGAAGCACTCCGCGTCGGCCGAGTTGTCGGGCTACGTTCGTGGCCCAGTTGTACCCGGTGGCGGGTCGCTGGTTGAGCAGATCAGTAGAGCAGCGGACCGGGCTGCTGGCGCCGACTCCGCGTGGGTCGAAGCTGACAATGTCGAACCGGCGCTGGATCTCGGGACTGAATCGGCTGATGCCGTTCACCACGCGGCTCACGCCGGAGTCTCCGGGCCCGCCGGGGCCGAAGACGAGGGTTCCCACCCGGGCGGCTGGCTCCTTCGCAGGACGGCGGGCCAGCGCCAGGTCGAACCTTGGTCCCTTCGGGTGGTCCCAGTCGATCGGCACCGACAGGGTGCCGCACTGGGCGTCGGCGTCCTGGGCGCACGGCCGCCAGTCGATGGCTGGCGTCTGGGCTGTCGTCGCGCTCGCGGCGGAGGGGGTCGTGTCAGCCGTCACCATGCCGACCACCACAATGCCGACCGTCGCGAGCGCCGTCCCCCAGGTGCCGGGCCGGGCCGGCACCCGTCGTCGGGGCGGGTTGCCTTTCCACAGCATGAAATGCTGTCCCTTCACTGAAGGAGCGTTGCGCTGAGACTCGCCCGGTGGGCGAGGGTGATGCTTCTTCTTCCTGGGCCGTCGAGTTGGCGCTCGACGGCCCAGGGCTCGGGCCCGGGAACCGGGCAGTCCTACTCGACCGGAACCGCTACTCGACCGGCGGGAGGTGAGGCGGGTTTTCGTGCTGGCGGAGGCGTGACACCATACCCGTGTCGTCCGTCGCATCGGCGCGGCTCGTCAACGGTTTCGATGGAGTCACAATGGCCGGGCTGACAGGGGGCAGCGATGCCGGGTACCACGCCGCTGAGTTCGCATGATCCACGCACGGCGGGGCCGTACCAGTTGATCGGGCGGCTGGGGGCGGGCGGCCAGGGCACCGTCTACCTGGGCATGGACGGGAACGGTAACCGGGTGGCGGTCAAAATGATCAATGTTGACCTGCGCCAGAGCCCCCGGATCAAGTCTCAGTTCGCGAAGGAGATCGCCGCCGCGCGACGGGTCGCCCCCTTCTGTACGGCTCAGATCCTGTTCGCCGATGTCGACGCGGACCCACCGTACGTGGTCAGCGAGTTCATCGAGGGCCCGACCCTGCAGCGGCACGTCCGTGAGCGGGGCCCGATCTCCGGGAACGCGTTGCACCGACTGGCCGTTGGCACCGCCACCGCGTTGACCGCGATCCACCAGTCCGACGTGGTCCATCGCGACCTGAAACCGGACAACGTCATTCTCGGGCGGGACGGCCCACGCGTGATCGACTTCGGCATCGCGCGCGCACTCGACGTCACCGAGACGATGACCAGGCAGGTCATGGGAACCGCGCCGTACATGGCACCGGAGCGGTTCCACAACCACCGGGTGGGTCCGGCCTGTGACGTGTTCGCCTGGGCGGCGACCATCGCCTTCGCCGCAGCGGGCCGGCCACCGTTCGGCAACGATTCGATCGTCGCGGTGATGAACCGCGTCCTGCACGAGCCACCGGACCTGCATGGCCTCTCCGACGCGCTGGACGACCTGATCCGGCAGTGTCTGGAGAAGGACCAGGATGCCCGGCCGAACGCCGAACAGGTCCTGCTGCGGCTGCTCGGGCACACCGCGCGGCCCTCGACGGACCTGCTGCTGGAGACCGTCCTCAAGCAGGGCAACGAAGCCGCCACCGCACCGGCGCCGTCGTACCCGGCGCCCGGATCCCCGCCCCTGGGCCATGCGGCCAGGCCAAGCCTGCCCGACATCCCCCAGCACCCGCCGGTCACGCGCGTGGCCGACGCCCCGACGCGGCGCGAGGACAGCGAGCCCATCGCCCCGGTACGGCGGGGCCCCTGGCCGGCTCGGCTCCGTCGGGAGTCCGGCGACCCGTGGGGGATCTCGATCGCGATCTTCCTCGGTGCGGTCGGCATGGCGTCCGGCTACGTCGCGTCGACGGCGGTCGACGCCGCGGCACTCACCGGCGCGGTGACCTTCGTCGTGGTGTACGTCGTCCGCCTGCTGGTCGGCGCCGCGTTGGCTCCAAGCACCGAGCCGGATCCCCCGGAGGCGTCGACAGTCGACCAGGCCACGACCGTGCTCCGCGAGGGGCCCTGACCCACGAACACGATCCGGTCGGTCCGCACCCCGCGGCTCGGCCGGGCTGGCGGCTGAAGTCGACGCCGTCAGCCGACACCCTGGAGGGACCACATGGTTTCAGGTCGACCGACTGCCCGGCCGTGGTTGCCGTACACCGCGGCCATCGTGGCCGGAGTCGCGGTCGTCACGGCGGCCTACCTGATCGTCCAGCCGGCGGCCGATGTCGGGTGCACGCCGCTGGAGGTCAGCTCGTCGACCGAGAAGGACGTGCTGCTCGGCGAGCTGGCAGAACGCTACAACAAGAGCGATCGGCGGGTCGGCGACCGGTGCGCCGTGGTGACCGTACATGGCCTCACCTCTGGTGCGACGATGGACGCGCTGGCCGGCGACTGGGCAGTCAAGCAGCCCAACCTGCCACGGCCGCAGGTGTGGATGCCGACGTCGACCCTGTGGACCGGGCAGCTGAAGTTGCTGGACGAGGCCGCCGGGCGCCCAGCGCAGACCCCCGGCCGGTACCCGTCGATCGCGAACAGCCCGCTGGTCATCGCCATGCCGCAACCGAAGGGAAAGCTGCTCCAACAGCAGGGCCCACTCGGCTGGGGTGAGATCCTGGGCTTGTCCGGGCGCACGGGCTGGGCCACCTTCGGTCGCCCCGAGTGGGGGCGGTTCACCTTCGGCAAGGTCAACCCGTACCTGTCCACCTCTGGGCTGGCGGCCACGATCGCGACGTACTACGCCGCCATCAACCGGGCCAGCGACCTTACCGAGAGCGACCTCGCGAATCCGGCGGTGACCCAGTTCGTCCGCCGCATCGAGGCCAATGTGTCCCACTACAGCGACGACATCGTGGATCTGCTGAAGGACCGCGCCGAGGCGGACCTGCTCGGCGCCGGCACGGCGGCCCAGACCGACATGAGCGCGGTGGTGACGCAGGAGGAGTTGGTCTACCAGTACAACGAGGGGGAACTGAGCCCGACCCGGGGCGAGAAGCCGAGGGTCCCGCTGGTCGCGGTGTATCCGAAGGAGGGCACGTTCAACCTCGACCACCCGTACGTGGTCCTCCCCTCGGCCAGCCCGGAGCAACGTGCCGCCGCTGCCGACTTCCTGGCGTTCCTCCAGGAGTCGCCGCAGCAGCGGAGCTTCGGCCGGCTCGGGTTCCGCGATCACGAGCGGAACGCGTCCGGCCCGCTGGTCGCCTCCGTCGGCGGGCGCGGGGCCCAAGATCTCACCTACTTCGACCCGCCGGATCCCACCGTGGTCAAGGCGATCCTCGCGGGCTGGGGCACGCTGCGCAAGAAGGCGAACATCCTCGTGGCCGTCGACACGTCCGGTTCGATGAACGCAAAGATCGGTGACCGGACCAGGTTCCAGGTGGCGACCAGGGCCGCCGCCAAGGGCTTTGGCCTCTTGAACTCCGAGGACCAGGTCGCGCTCTGGTCGTTTTCGTCCGAGACGAAACAGCGGCCGAAGTCGCCGTACAGCGAGGAGGTCCGGCTGTCGGCGTTCGACCAGGAGGCGCTCACCAATGAGATCAACAATCTCCATGTCGAGGGCGGCACCGCTCTGTACGCCACCGTACGGGCGGCACACCGTCACATGCTCGACCACTACGACCAGTCCCGGATCAACGCGGTGGTCGTGCTGACCGACGGCAAGAACGAGTACAACAAGGACAACAATCTCGCCCAGTTGCTCAAGGACGTCACGTTGGATCCGGAACGACCGGTCAAGATTTTCTGCATCGCCTTCGATGAGCAGTCCGATTTCGGGACGCTGGACCGGATCGCCAAGACGTCTGCGGGCAAGGCGTTCGACGCCCGCGACCCGGCGAAGATCGACGACGCATTCGTCAAGCTGGTCAGTAGTTTCTAGTTGGCTAGTGCGCCGGGGAGGGGGCCTCGGGGGGACGGCCGGCGGCATGGCGGGCGTCGGCGAGGGCGACGGCGAGTAGTACGAGCGCGGCCACGATCGCGGCGGCCAGCGGCGGGACGAAGTACAGGGGGATGGCGGTGACCGCGAGGGTGGCGATGGCGATGACGCGGCGGAGGGAGAGCCGGTTGAACACGACGCGCTCCAGGCGGATGCGGCCGTAGAGGAACAGTGCCGGGCCACCGAGGCTCGCAACGAGCCACAGCGGCTCGGGCGAGCCGCCCGGATGTGTCAATATGATATCGAATCCGACGGCGGTGGCGAGGATGCCGAGCACCATGAGGATGTGGGCGGTGCCGGTGGCGCGGCCGGCGCCGTACTTGTCTTCCGCGGCGGCGACGGCTTCGGCGAGGACCTGGCCGGAGCGGTAGAAGTAGATGCGCCACATCAGCACGATCGACAGGTACGCCACCACCAGTACCGTGAAGGCCAGCGGAGTGTCTCGTTGCCCGGCAAAACTGATGCCGACGGCGAGCACGGTCTCCCCGAGGGCGATCATCAGGAATTGCTGGTAGCGCTCGGGGAGATGATGGGTGCTTTCCATGGCCCACGCGCTGACCCGCGGTCGGGCCATCCCTGGTACCGGCCAGCGCAGCTGTGCGGCGATGATGTCCACGGCCACGGCGGTTCCCCACACGGCGGCCCGGGCGCCGCCGCTGACGGTGACGCCGGCGAACCAGATCACCGCCGAGGCCGCGAACCACAGCACCGACCGGAGGTAGAGCTGCCGCAGGGGGTGTCCGCGTAGCGCGGGCATCAGGACGAGCGGCCGAACGCACTGCAGGATCACGTACGGCAGGACGAACGCCCACCCGCGGCCGACGAACGCGTGCGGCACTGATGACGCCATGACCAGCATCCCGAAGGCGCTGGCCAGGACGATCCACTGGATCTTGGGACGGCGGGGGTCGAACCAGCTGGTGACCTGCGCGGTCGTGGTCCACACCCAGATCAGCGGCAGCGACAGCACCAGTAGGTAGGCCATTGACCGCCACCGGATGACAACGTCTTGACTGACGATGTCCCGCGCGACCCGGGCTACCACCCCGGCCAGGGCGAACACCAGCACCAGATCGACGAACAGTTCCAGGAAGTTTGCCTGCCGCACGTCCTCGCGACGTTGCAACAGGTCCTGACCCTGTCCACCGCCTTCCCGATCCCCCATACCGTTCATGGTCGCCCGTACGACCGCGGCTCACCGGCGCCTTCTGTGATGTACAGCCGCAGGAGAGGGCCCACACCGGTGACCGTCGATGTCTCCGGGCCCGAGCAGGATGCCGCCGGTAGCTCTCTTGCGCTACGGGATCGTGTTGGCGGGCTCCCGCCCCGGTGAGTCCCGCCGCGGCGTTTCAGACCAGGAGAGTCTCCCGCATCCTCGCGCCCAGATTGATCTTGCCGACCACTCGGGGACCGGTTGGGTCGTGGACATCGAGGGTGTTGTTGCGGCGCATCACCTCGCGGACCGGGGGCGGCAGCCGGGGCGGGTCGTCGATGGCCACGAGAACCTGCCCGGCGGTCGAGATGAGTCGCTCGGCCAGGGCCGCGGCATCGGTGTCCACCCGTATCTGACCGTACTCCAAGCCGACGGTGGTGACGTCGAGCACCTCGAACACGCGGGTCAGGAGCAGGTTCGGGTCGGTCACCTGGCCGAGCCGGCGCGCCCGGTTGCCGACCACCACGACGGCGGCGGCCACCTGCGCGTACGGGTGGAAGCCGCACGGCAGCGCGAACAGGGGCCACCGCAGCGCCGGTCCGGCCTCCTTCCACAGCGGCCGGTAGTTACGGCGGTGCACCAGGAGCCGCCGGCCCGTCCGTCGGTGTACGTCCTGGGCTTGGGCCTGTAGGTCCGCGTGGGCCTCGTCGGCTGCTTCGCTCACGATCCGGGCCGCCACCACCAGGCCGTCGTCGTCGTTCAAGATCCGAGTGATCGCTTCGACCTGTTCCGGAAACCGGACCTGCGAGTGGGTGCCGTACCCGTGCCGGACGTCCCGCAGCAGTGCCTGCTGCCGCCCCGGATCGAGCTGGACTCGCCTGCTACCCAGCAACTGCCGGAGCCAACGCATCTCGCCTCGATTCAGCCGCCGTCGCGGACCGCGGCAATGCTAGTGCGTCGGACGTCCATCGTATGGTGGTGGGGTGGCTGAGCGATCTCTGACCTTGATGGCGGTGCACGCGCACCCCGACGACGAGGCGACCAGCACTGGCGGCATCCTCGCCCGGTACGCGGCGGAGGGGATCACGACGGTGCTCGTGACCTGCACGGACGGGCAGTGCGGCGATGGGCCCGGCGGGGTCAAACCGGGCGACCCGGGGCACGACCCGGAGGCCGTGGCAGCGATGCGCCGGGCCGAGTTGGCGGCCAGTTGCGAGGCGCTGAAGGTCACGCACCTGGAGACGCTCGGCTATGCCGACTCCGGGATGATGGGTTGGGCGGCCAACGACGCGCCCGGCTCGTTCTGGAACACGCCGGTGGCCGAGGCGGCCGACCGGTTGACCGAGTTGATTCGGCGCTATCGGCCGGACGTCGTCGTCACCTATGACGAAAACGGCTTCTACGGCCATCCGGACCACATCCAGGCGCACCGCATCACGATGGCCGCCGTCGAGCGGACGGACATCCCCGCAAAGGTGTACTGGACCACCGTGCCGCGCAGCGCGTTTCAGGAGTTCGGCCGCGTCATGAAGGAGATTGGCGTCGAGTTTCCGGAGCCGGACGGGCCGTCGGAGGATATGCCGCAGCTCGGCCTGCCCGATGACGAGATCACCACCTGGGTGGACACGAGCGCCTACGGCGCGCAGAAGTTCGAATCGTTGGCCGCGCACGCCAGTCAGGCCGAGAACATCTTCTTCCTGCAACTCGGTCAGGAACGATTCACCGAGCTGATGGGCGTGGAGACCTTTGTCCGGGTCCGCGACACCACGGATTCGCCGACGCCCGAGGACGACCTGTTCGCCGGACTGCGTTGACCGAGCACGCATGGCGGTCAGGGCCGAGTCGGGTGTAGTACGCGATTTCGCCCCGGCCCCGCGCGTCCACGAAGGGCGCGCGGGGCGATTTCGGCCGTCAGCTAGTGCGATACGTGAGGGAGGGCGAGCAGATCGTGCCGTAGGTCCGGAACACGTTGTGCGCGCCCGTCTTGATCGTCCACGAGCCGATGCGGACGGTCGAGCCGTTCCTGTGGGCATACACCTGGACAGTCTGAGTGCTGCCGGCGCGCAGTTCGATGCTCCAACACTTGCCGGGCGCGACCAAGGGGCTGGAGAACCCCTCACCCGCCGGCAGGCCCTGGGCGGCGGCGCCACGCGAGGGGGACCTCATGGGCGACGAGGGGAACTCCAGGGTCGACGAGTAGGTCGTCGACTTGTTGCAGAGTCCGGTGCGGTTGGTGGTCGCCGCACTTGCCGGCGTCGCGGTGGTGGCCATCCCTGCCAGGGCCAGGGCGCCGATCAGGACTGGTCGCCACGCCTTGCGCGTGCGAGTCAAAGCTGTCATCTGGGCCTCCTGGGGCCTTGAAGTGGGACATTGCCGCGGATCACTTGCGCCTGAGATGCGCTATCGCGTCCGTCTACGGGAAAACGGATCCATCCGGTGGCCTGGTTCATGAAAGTCCAAGTGAGGCATATCGTTCACCTGGGATGGCGCCAGACGACAGCGGTCGAGTGGGGTTCTGTTTGTGGACCGCGCGCAGCCAGTCGATCGAAAGGACCGTCGGGTATCGACTGTCGCGCCCTAGGAAAATCCCCGTCACGTGGAAGCCTTGACCTCGATTCGTCAGAGGGCTTTGCTGCCCGCCTGAGCGTCTTGGCTTGACCGTTTTGTCCGTCTGTGGTGGGTGTTGATCAGCCACGTGGCGCTGTGGGCGCGCGGGGTCTCCGGGTCCCGGGGGAATGGCCTTTCTGCTGGTAGAGGCAGGGGCGGGTGGTCAGGTGGCCGGTGGTAGCAGGGTGAGGCGTTGCCAGCAGAGGGCGAACGCTTCGGCCCAGGGCCAGGTGTCGGGGATGGACAGGACGCGGCGGCGGGCGTGGGTGGCCAGTTTCGCGGGTAGGTGCAGCAGCCGGTAGCGCAGGGTGTCGGGTTCGGCGTGGGCGAGGTCGGGTTGGTCGTGTAGGCCGAGTAGCCGGGTCCAGGCGGTCAGGTCGGCGGCGATGTTGGCCGTGAGGACCCATCCGCGGTTGACGGTCCAGGCTTTCGAGGGCAGGTTACGCAGGCCCATGGCCTTGTTCGTGCGTACCCGGTCTTCCACCCCGGCGTGCGCCCGGTGCAGTGCGTCGAGCCATTGCGGCTGGTGGGAGCCGGGCATCCCGGCGATGCGGGTGATGTTGGTGGCGACGATGGCGTAGCGCCAGCCGGTGCGTTTCTCCAGGTCGGTGAGGTTCTTGGTGTGCCGGGCGGAGGGTTTCGTGCGTCGTGCGAGTAGCCGTAGTGTGCCGGTCCAGGCGTGCAGGCGCGGGTTGAGGCCGGTCAGTTCGGCGACGTGCGCGGTGTCGGTGGCGCAGCCGTCCTGGGTGAGGCTGTCAGACCAGGCGCCGGCGGGTAGTTGTTCGATCGCGGTCTCGTCGGCCGCGGTGATGCTCCAGCCGACGGTGAAGCGCACGCTGCGCCACAACCGGTTCATCTGCTGGAGGTGTTCGAGCAGCTCGTGAGTGGCGCCGGCGCCGTCGACGCGGATGAGGATCTTGCGCCGGTAGGCGACCGGCAGTTGGGCGATCGCGTCGCCGAGGACCCG
Organism: Micromonospora olivasterospora; assembly: GCF_007830265.1. Classification (NCBI taxonomy): domain Bacteria; kingdom Bacillati; phylum Actinomycetota; class Actinomycetes; order Micromonosporales; family Micromonosporaceae; genus Micromonospora; species Micromonospora olivasterospora. The sequence continues at coordinate 2,250,107 of NZ_VLKE01000001.1, read as the reverse complement.
GATGTGGTCGGTGACCGTGTTCGACCCGCTGTTGCCGGGCCTCAGCAGCATGGCCAGGCATTCCGCGGTGTTGGCACACCACGCGCCGAGCGGGTGGAAGCCGAAGCCCTTCTTGAAGGTGGCCGCCGCGCCCTGCTTGGGCGAGTGGGCGGTGATCAGGGTGGCGTCCAGATCGATGACCACCCACCCGGAAAGGAGTTTCCCGGCGACGGTCAGCCACGGGAATCCCTGCGGCCGGCGGGCGAGCAGCGCCCACACGTGGGCGCGGACCTTCGCCCGCGCTTTCCCGATCCGTTTCAGCGCGGTCTCGTCGAGCCCGGCCAGGGCCCGCCGGACGGTCGCCTCCGACGGCGGATCACCGAACACCAGCCCCTGATGAGCGAGCAGCGCGATATCGGACATGCTGGTCGCGCCGAGCACGATCGCCACCGCCAGCGATACCAGGACCGTTCCGCGATCCCACCAGCCCGGGCCCTCGCCGCGGGGCAGAACCTTGTTCAATCGGTGACGTTCGGAATCCCCGCATCCGGACCCGACCCGGAGATCGGACCAGGTAACACGGTGGATGCGGCCTACTGCCCCCTCTTGGAGGACTCGTACCCGCAGGCCCGGGCCGGTCTCGCAGCGCATCGAGCCTCAGGGTGCCCCGTGGTGGAGCTTGCTCCCGGTCTCCTGCTCGTATCGACCCACAGCGGGGCGCGAGGCCCTCCTCGACAACGAGGCGCTCGACAACGCCGGCAACTTCATCCTGGACAGTGGCAACGGCGAGGCGCCGTCGCTCATCACACAGAGCGATCCGCCCGAGCATACGTTCCTGCGCGGTGTCCTGCGTCCGGCGTTCCAGCGAGCGTCGATGACCGACGCGGCGCCCTGGATCAGAGAACTTGTCGAGGATCTGCTCGACACGCTGCCGGACGGCGGACCGGCGGACCTCGTCGGCGAGGTGGCGTTGCCGCTCACCTCGGCGGTCATCGCGCGACTCATCGGCATCCCCGACGGGGACCGGGCACGCGCGTCCCGGTTGGCTCTGGAGATGGCCGCCCACGTTGCGGGTGACTGCTGGCCGAGCGGACCCGCTGGGAAGCGGTCCTGGCCGACCGCCTTCTCGTGGACCGGGTACGCGAGGAGGGCCTGCGGCACTGCACCGCCATCCGGTGGGTGATGCGCAACGCCGTCAGAAGGACACCAAGGTCGACGGTGTACCAGTGCCCGCGGGCAGCCGGGTGGTCATCAGTCTCGAATCGGCCATCCTTGATGAGGGCGCTCGGGCTGCCGTGCCGCTGATTCGCGCCTGCTGTGAGGGGCCCCGCGCCATCCAACGTCGGGGGAGGCTTGGGCGCGGGCGAGGTCAGCGTGGCAGGTCGTGGCGGAGGTCCTGGACGCGACGTTCGAGGCGGCTCACCGCGCCTTCGTTGTTGAGGAAGGTGGTGAGGCCGGCGGCGAAAGCGAGGGCGAGCCCGACCGCTATGACGCTGAGGACGAGACCGCCGATGTCGACGCCGCGACCGGTGACGCCGGGGCGACGGGTCATGCGGAGTCCGATGATGCCGAGGACGATGCCGATGATCCCGAGCACCAGTCCGGCTGGGGCCAGGATGGCGGTCAGCACGCAGATCAGTGCCGAAACACCGAATACCAGTGCGAACGTGGCTGCCGTGCTGGTCTTCGCCGCTGCGCCGGTTTCGCCCCTGCTTCGTCCCATGGGATGGATCGGGCGGTTCGCGGAACCGCCCGCCGACGGATTCGATGCAGTCATGCCTTTCCCTTCCTCGCATTCACCTCAGGCCGACCGGCGAATGCCCATGTCGGCGGCTGTTATGCGTGCCGGACGGTGCCCCGGCGTACACAGGCATGGGTGGCGGAAGTGGCTGAGAGCGTCGACGGGGTAGGCCGGCGGTGGGTCGAGGACCAGCCGGCGGTTGCAGCGGCCTGGGACCATCGAAGGCGGTCGCGAGTCGCCCTGGGGGGCAGATGTCCAACCGAAGCTCCGGGTTCGTGTTGTTGGTTCTGAGCTTTCCGCTGCTCATGCTGGGTATCAGCGCCTGGAAGGAAGCCGACCGGGAGGGGGACGGGAGTGCGTATGCCGTCTACTGCCGACAGATCAGCGGTAGCTGGTCCAGCCTGTCGATCTACCGTGCGACGAGGGCGGGAGACACGATGCCCTCGCGTCCTTGCCGAGGCATCCTGACGTCACCTCTTGCCCCGGCCGCCCACAGGACGGTTGATGGTCGATGCCCGCGCTCGATACACGCCCTCGTTGACGCGTGGCTGACTAGACGGCCCCGGCGCGGGCCGCTGCGACGGCAGCGTCGGCGGCTCGTTCGGCGTCGCGCTCGGTCACCGGCTCCCGGGTGATGAAGAGCCGGTAGTAGACGGGCGCTACGGCCATCCTGACCACGTCGCCGACATCCGTGGGGGCGGGTAACTCGCCGCGTTCGACGGCCCGGCGTACCACGGCCGAGGCCTGGTCGAGGCGCGCGACGAAGAAATCGTGCAGTGCGCGAGCCGCGCCGCTGCTCTGTACGGCGGCTGCCACGAATGCGCTGGCGATCGGGCCTTCGACGGGATCGGTGAAGCCACGCAGTACCAGCCGGACGATCTCCCGCAGGTCCTCCTGGACGCAACCGGTGTCGGGCACGGGCCACGGTTCGTCCCGGGCGAGTTCCAGTGCGTCGGCGATCAGCCCTTCGGCGTTCGTCCAGCGCCGGTAGACGGTCGTCTTGTGAACACCGGACCGGGTTGCCACGTTGTCCACGGTGAGGCCGTGGTAGCCGTGTTCGGCCAGTTCGACGAGGGTGGCTTGGCGTACGGCGTCGCGTACGCGGGCGCTGCGTCCCCCCGGGCGCTTCTCCAAAGTCTCCTCCAGTTGCGTCAGGCCGCCCGTCGCGCTAGCTTAACGCAACATGAGTTGCGATTGACGTTCCGCCCTGGCCGCACAGCTCGCCGGAGATCCTGCTGCTCGACGAGCCCACCAACACCTGTCGCTCGCCCTGGGGGGTCGGACATGTTGATCAACGGTTCGCCGTACGGCGTCACCACCGGGCCCGACGGCGCCCTGTGGTTCACCCTGGTACGGCAGGGGCAGATCGGGCGGGTCGTACCGGGCGGTGAGCCCACGGTCTTCCCGCTGGATCCGGCTGACGGCCAGCCCACGATGATCACCGCAGGGCACGACGGGGCGATGTGGTTCACCGAGTACGCCGGCGGCCGGGTCGGGCGGATCACCGCGGACGGGAGGGTCCGCTCGTTCGACGTCGCCGCACCGTACGGCATTGCCGCCGGTCCGGACGGGGCGATGTGGTTCACCCAGCTCGAGGGTGACCGGATCGGCCGGATCGATCCGGCCGGCGAGATGCGCTTCGTCGACCTCCCCACGAGGAACGCGATGCCGTCGGCGATCGCGTCGGGGCCCGACGAGGCGCTCTGGTTCACCCTCAACCAGGGCAACGCGATCGGCCGCGTCACGGCGGAGGGCGAGGTCACGATCCATCCGCTGCCCACCAGAGCCGCGGCACCGGTGGGCATCTGCGCCGGCCCGGACCGGGCGATGTGGTTCGTGGAGATCGGCGCCGGCCAGGTCGGCCGCATCGACGGTGCCGGGGCCGTCACCGAATACCCGTTGCCGGACCGGGCGGCGCGACCGCACGGCATCGTGGCCGGCCCCGACGGCGCCCTCTGGTTCACGGAGTGGGGCACCGGAAAGCTGGGGCGCATCACCACCGGCGGCACGATCGAGGAGTACCCGCTCGCGGGCGCGGAACCGCACGGCCTGACGGTCGGGCCGGACGGCAGGATCTGGGTCGCGATGGAGTCGGGCGCGCTCATCTCGGCGGGGTGCTGACCCCGCGCCCCGCCGAACTCCGGTCGTCGCCGTTGACCTGGCGCTTTCCCTACACCTACTCCCGCCAGCCGGTCAACTCGACCCCCTTGGCGAGTTCCACCCGGAATCCCATGGCGATCTCGCCGCTCTCCCCCGGCCCGAGCCGCAGCCGCCAGGTCAGCTCCCCCAACTCGGTACGTTCGGCCGGCGGTGGCACGAGGGTGGTCTCCCGCACGAGCACCCCGTCGTCGCGGGACACCGGCAGTTGGTCGCGTACCTCGACCGTCGCCGGTCGCGGGGTGTGGTTGGCGACGCTGATCCTGTACTCCACCTCTCGCCGCCGGGTCGAGCCGAGCGTGGCCTTGGTTTCGGAGCGCCGGCTCAGCTTCCGTTCCACCCGCAGCCGGTCGTCCACCCCGAGCGCCAGCTCGGTCTCCTCGCCCGGTGCCCAGATCGGCAGCCGGGTGGCCGCGACGAAGTCGGCGCCGTGGAACACCGCCGCCGGGCCCGGGAGCAGCGTGTGCGCCGACGTGTTACGGACGGTGGCGCGCAGGTGCGCCTCGGCGGTGCGGACCGGCACGGTCACGTGGTCCAGCCGGGCCGGCAGTTCCAGCACGGCGATGGTGGCCCGGTGCGCGCTGCCGTCGGCCGGTACCGCCACCGGGCGGGCCGGGCGGTAGGTGGCCGCGGTGATTCCCTGCTCGACCTCGGCGACGTTCTCCCGCATTCTCGGGCGTGGCGGGCCGGACCGGGCCGCGCCACCGGCGGCGGCCGGCGCCGCGCCGGGCGCCGGGGGCGGCGGCATCCCGGCGAACGAGGCCGCCGCCGGGACCGGCACCGGCGGCGCCGGCCGGAGCCGGTCGAGATACCAGGGCGACAGTTCGGGTACGGCGGTCGCCGCCGCCGGCCGGGCGGTCGAGAGCTGGAGTTCGCACTCCGGCCAGTCCTCCCCGGTGTCCTGGCTGACCAGCCCGAACCAGGTGACGGTCATGGTGTCGTCGACCAGCCGCAGGTCGTAGGTGGGCTGCCAGCGTGCCCCGTCCACCAGGTAGGTCAGTTCCAGGTCCAGTTCGGCGTCGTCGGCGTCCACCGAGACGGTCACCTCGGCGGCCAGCCGGTCCGGCTCCCGCTTACCGTTCGCGGCGGCGAGGTGGCGCTCGACGACCGCCAGTTCCTCGGCCAGGTCGGTGCGCCGCCGGGCCAGGCCGCGCCGCCGGCCGCGGGAGTCGGCGAGTTGACCGGCCACCGAGTCGGTGAAGGCGGCCACGTCGGTCGGGGCCGCGTCGCCGGAGGCCAGGGCGCGCGCGTACGTGCCACCGGCCCGTTCGGCCAGCCGGGCGAGGAACTGCCCCCGCTGCTCCTCGATCGCGTCCGCGTCGTCGACCTCGGCCAGTTCGTCGGCCAGTTCGCGGCGCCGCTGCTCCAGGCCGCTGATCTGCCCGTCGGTGCTGCGGGCCTGCCGCCAGGTCGTCACGTCCACGCCGAGCACGGTTGCCGCACCTCGGCCACCGACCCGGATCGAGTCTCGGCGCAGGCCCAGTGGGAGCGGTGCGACACGTACCCGGTGCTCACCGGCGGTCAACCGGGTGCTGCCCCGACGGGTGATCCGGGCCCGGTCCGGGTAGACGGTGACGCCGACGATGGGTGCTTCGATCTCCGCTGTGTTCACGGCGGCGAGGGTAGTTGAGCCGTGCCCGTGTCCGGGACGCTGGCGGGTGGGGTCGGAGGGCATGCGGGGTGAGGCACGGGGCCCGCCGCCGGCCGGGCGGCGACCGACGGAAGCCCCCGGGGACCAGCGCCCAAGCTGATCGCCCGGGCGGCGGTGCCACTATCGGGCTCCGGCGCCTGTAGGCCGCGCGGTGCTAGTGTGCTGAGTCGTCAATTCGTTGGCAGTATGCTGCGATCGTTTCGAGGATGTCGTCTGCCGTCTTGGTCCACACGAACGGTTTCGGGTCGGCGTTCCACGCCTCGATCCAGGCGGTGACGTCGGCTTCCAGCGCGGCGACAACTCCAGCTCGGGCGGGGTTGCCCGGTCGATGGTGCGCAGGAAACGCAGGAACCTCTGGTGGCGGTGTTTGCGCTGGGTCTGACCGATCACCCTGCCGGTGGCCACGTCGAGGGCGGCGAACAGGCTGGTGGTGCCGTGGCGGACGTAGTCGTGGGTCACCCGGCCCGGGACACCGGGCATCATCGGCAGCATCGGCGCGGTCCGGTCGAGGGCCTGGATCTGCGACTTCTCGTCCACGGCGAGGACCATGGCGGCCTCGGGCGGGTTCAGGTACAACCCGACGATGTCGCGGACCTTGTCGATGAACAGCGGGTCGGTCGACAGCTTCCAACTCTGAACCTGGTGCGGTTTGAGGCCGAACGCCCGCCAGATCCGCGACACCGCGGTCTGGTTCAGCCCCACCGCCGCGGCCATCGACCGGGTCGACCAGTGACCGTCCTGATTGGGTGGCGGCTCTTCGAGCGTCTTCGTGATCACCGCCTCGACCTGGGCGTCGCCGATCTTCCGTGGCGCACCCGGACGCCGCTCGTCGCGCAGCCCGTCCACCCGATCGGCCACGAACCGCTTACGCCACTTGCCGACCGTCGGCAGCGACACCCCAAGCCGGCGAGACACCTCGCTGTTGGACAGGCCCTCCGCGCACGCCAGCACGATCCGCGCCCGCATCGCCAACGCCTGCGCCGTCTTCGGCCGCCGCGCCAGCCCCCGCAACGCCTCCCGCTCCTCGGCGGTCAACTCCAGCGGCGCCAGCTTCGGACCACGGCCATCACCCATACCCACAATCTACCAACGAACTAACGACTCAGCACGCTATGAGCCGGAGCGCCGATGGCGGCTCTCCTGTGGATCCCCGCCGGCGTTGTCCGCCGACGTCCGTCACCGTCGGGCTACCGGGGCTCGCCTGTCTGGGCGTACGGGCGGTGTCCCACGCCCCGTGTGGCAGGCTGCTACCTCGTTTCGGCGGGAATGCCGCCGGCTTCTGAGGTCGCCGCGGATCGCCCGGATGGACGCCACGTGCCGTGTGCGAGGTGAAAATGTGCTGGCGGAGCGCCTTCGTAACGGCAAACAAGAGTCGGGCAAACACCGAAATATTTAGACAAAGGACGATGGCGCGCCGATGTAGAGTGCACGGGCTTGTACGCCCGTCACGGTCCGGGCGGGCCGTGACCTCGGCACTTTGGAGTAACCCATGGTGTTTCGAAGAATCAAAGTCGGACTACCTACTACGCAAGGGACAGTGGTGATGCGGCGAAAAGCGTTGCGGGGCTGCTGAAATGGAGGCAACCGTCGTTCAGGTGGTGCTCGCGGTCGCCGTGATCACCGCCCTCAGTTACCTGCTCGGGCTCGTCGCCCGACGGCTCGGCCAACCGGCCGTCATCGGTCAGATGTTTGCCGGCATCGCCCTCGGCCCCAGCGTCCTGGGTCAGCTGCCGGGGGACCTCGGCAAGGCGCTGTTCCCGATGGCGATCCGGCCCTACCTCACGGTGGTCGCCCAGTTGGCGCTGGTGCTGTTCCTGTTCTACGTCGGTTACGAGCTCAACCGGGGGCTGCTGCGTCAACGGGTGCAGGCCGTCCCGCTGGTCGCCGCGGCCGCGTTCGTGGTGCCGATGCTGCTCGGCGCCGGCTCCACGGTCGCCTTCGCCGACTGGTACGCCGCGACCGGCACGCCAGAGGTGCCGCACGGGGCATTCGTGCTCTACGTGGCCGTCGCACTGTCGATCACGGCGGTGCCGGTGCTGGCCGGCATCATCAACGAGCGCGGGCTGGCCGGCGCGATGACCGGGGTCGTTGCCCTGACCTCGGCCGGGGTCATCGATGCGCTGGGTTGGCTGGCGCTGACCGCCGCGATGCTGCACGGCAAGGTCGGTGGCCAGCGCCCGTGGTCGGTGACCCTGCTCCTGCTGTTGGCGTACCTGCTGGTGATGGTCGTGGTGGCCCGGCCGGCGCTGGGTTGGCTGCGCCGTCAGGCCCTCGCGTCGGGCCGGTCGGCTGCCTCGCTGCTGCCGGTTGCCGCGACGTTCGCGATGGCCTCGGCCTGGGCGACCGGGGCCATGGGCCTGCACGTCATCCTCGGTGCATTCATCGCCGGGCTGATCATGCCGCGAGGCGAGACGGGGCACCCGGATCCGGCGCTGCTGACCGCCGTGGAAAAGGCGGGCAGCGTGCTGCTGCCGGTCTTCTTCGTGGTGTCGGGCCTGTCGACCGACCTGGGTGCGCTACACGCCGCGGACCTGGGGCTGCTCGTGGTGATCTGCGTCGCGGCCACGGCCGGCAAGCTGGGCGGCGGGTCGCTGGCCGCCCGGGTGTCGGGGTTGTCGTGGCGCGAGTCGACGAACATCGGGGTCATGCTCAACACGCGTGGGCTCACCGAGTTGGTGGTGCTCAACGTCGGGCTGCAGGCCGGGTTCGTCAACGGCCGGCTGTACACGGTGTTCGTCCTCATGGCGCTGCTGACGACCGCGGCGACCGGGCCGTTGCTGACCCTGCTGGCACGGCGCGACCCGGCGCCGAAGGCGCCCGAACTGGTCGCCCGCCGACGGGTCGGCCGTTCAGGTGATGTCCATGGGCCGAAAGTGACGGAGAGGACCGTCGAATAGCTGTTGCCAAATAGCGTGCTGCGGATCCGTCCGTTCGGCGGTTCCGGACAACAATTCGACAACAACGGGTTGCGGTATCGTCCCCGGCTGTGTCGGGGAATGCTGTCTTCCCGGCTCAGAGGGCATGTCATACGCTTAGTTACAGCATCACCCTAATTGTCCCGATGAAATTCCCGTGGCGTTGGTGCGCCACGATGCTAAGGTGTTAATCTGCACCTGGTGAATGAGCGGACCGGCTTGGCGGCTTCGCGCTCCGCGCCCTTCCTGACGGTGGTCTGGTGGCGGCTGCACGCTCCGCGCTCTTCACAACCATCCCGGTTGTGTTACTGGAGGAGCGCATGACTCTCGACTTCCTGCGTGTTCGGAATCAACGTGTGCGCCAGAAGTGGGCCACGCTCGACGGCACCCGCGACGGTGCCGCCCCGGAGGAGAACCTCGACGGGGTCAAGGACCCGGACTTCCTCGCGCTCGGCCTGGGCGCGACGAACATGATGGCAATGTTGTGGTCGCTGGCCCTCGGCCGGCGAGTGGTGGGCGTGGAGATGCGCGGCGACCCGTCGCTGGGCGTCCACTGGAACATCCGCGAGGACCTGTTCCACCACTGGGGCCTCATCGACAAGCTGATGCTGGAGCGTTACGGCGAGGAGAACCTCCCCCACCGCGGCGACGGCAAGTTGTTCCGCCTCGCCGAGTGCTTCTACGACCCGGGCACCGCCGCCGGCGCGGTCACCGCCGACGAGGTGGTGACGGGCTTCCTCGACACCCTCATCGGCGAACCGTCGCACATCGGCGGCCGCATCTTCTACACCGAGTTCATCGACGACCGCTGGCAGGAGGGCAAGCCCAACCGCGTCGTCACCGTCCTGGAGCCGCCGGCGCCCCCGGACAAGCCCGACGTGTCCAAGGTGGGCCGCACGGCGCTGGAGGCGCTGGAGGGTCCGTCGACGTTCCAGTGCGCCGCGTCCGAGGTCATGGTGCTCATGCGCCGCTACCTCGAGATGATTGAGCAGATGGACCTCGAGCGCGGTGTCACCCCGCGGGTGCGCCTGTTCACCTCGCACCGGGTGGTGTCCACCGGCACCGACGAGGACGCCGGCTACCTCAGCTGGCTCCGCCGCGAGGAAGGGTTCGTCAACTGCCCCGACGGGCGCAAGCGCATCCAGATCGAGGCCGTGCGCGAGTTGGACTACAACGGCAAGTTCCGCCGGGTCCGCGTGCCGGGTAGCAAGACCATCGACCTCGGCGTGCCGAAGCTGTTCATGATCGCCCAGGGGTTCAACAGCAGCGACGCGGAACGGCTCGGCTTCAAGCAGGAGGACGTCAAGGTCGACCACCACGACGGGCGTGGCGCCGTCGTCGCCCAGGCCGACTACCTCGCCGGGCTGCTGGAGATCCTCGTCGACGGGCGGCTGCGCCGCCGCATCGCCTCCGACTTCGACAAGGAGGGCAACGAGTACTGGGTCCGCCAGATCGCCGTCGGCCACGAGGACGACGCCGAGGTCGGGTGGATCCTGGTGCAGGTGCCCGACTACAAGACCTTCGACCCGATCCTCGCGGGGCTCGTGCCGCCCGGCACCCACCGCAAGTCCAACGAATACCGGGCCGGCGTCCAGCACCTCATGCGCGAGTACTACCTGGAGCAGGTATCGCTGATCACCGAGATGCCGGTCGCAGAGCTGGAGAAGGTCCAGTTGCCCTACGGGCCGAAGCTGTTCAGCCTCGTGGAGAAGGCCGGCGTCGACGCCCGCGTGGCGGTCAACGGGGTCGTGGGCGGTGACACGTTCGGCAACGGGCATTTCCTCACCAGCGGCGGGGCGATTACCGGCATGATCGGGCACGCCTACCGGGTGCTGAAGTACTGGGAGGCGATCGACGCCGGCGTCGAGCACGACGTGGCCGTGCGCGAGCTCGCCGACGGCATCAAGCAGGACACGGACTGGTGGTTCCACGTCAGCGCCCAGGAGTTCAGCCAGGCCGTGCCGATCAACTTCGGCGCCGAGCGGATCGCCAAGATCGAGAAGGCGACCGGTCGTGACTCGGCGGCGCGCGCCAGCACCATCGACGCCACCCGCCGGCACCGCCACTCGCTCGTCCCGCTGGACCCGTCGGACTGGCGACGGCTGCTGGTGCGCAGCGGCCGCATGCACGCCTTGGCGTTGCCGCCGATCCAGGACACCCACCCCGACCTGCGTGGTCCGGACATGATGCCGATGGACGCCAAGGCGACCGCCTGCATGGGTGGCGACGGCATGACGGGCAACGGCACGACGGGCAACGGCACGACGGGCGACGGGATGGCCGACGACGGCGCGATGCTGGCCGACATGGAGGTAACAAGCCGATGAAGCTCGGGCAACCGAAGGGCGACTCGTTCGGCAGCCTCGCCGAGACGGTCCAGCCCCGGCGGCTCATCGTCGGCCGCTACCGCTCCCTGCGAGAACGGCAGCTGGCGCTGCTCGTGGTCTGCGCGGGCGCGCTCGCCATCGTGATCGACACTTCGGTGGTCAACGTCGCCCTGCCGTTCCTCGCCAAGGACCTGGACTTCTCCGCCTCGGAGCTGTCCTGGGTCGTCAACGCCTACGTCATCCCGTTTGGCGGACTGCAGCTGTTCGCCGGCCGGCTCGGCGACCTCATCGGGCCGAAACGGCTGTTCATCGGTGGCATGGCGCTGTTCACCGCCGCGTCGCTGGCCTGCGGGCTGGCGCAGAGCGGGGGAATGCTCATCGCCGCCCGGTTCGCGCAGGGCGTCGGCGGCGCGTTGGCCGCCGCCGTCGTGCTGAGCATCGTCGTGGCGATGTTCCCCAAGCCGGGGGAGCAGGCCAAGGCGATCGGCCTGTATTCGCTGGTCTCCTCGGTCGGTGCCGCGCTCGGGCTCATCGGCGGCGCTGCCATCACCGAGGCGCTCGGCTGGAACTGGGTGTTCTTCGTCAACCTGCCGATCGGCGCAGCGGCCATCGTGCTCGGGTACCGGCTGCTCGACGACGAGCGGGAGGCGGGGGAGCGCGGCATCGACGCGCTCGGCGCCGTACTCATCACCGCCTGCCTCATGCTCGCCGTCTACACGATCGTGCAGACCTCCGGTACGGAGGGCAGCGCCGTTCGTACCTGGGTGCTGACCGGCGTGTCGGTGCTGCTGCTCGTGGCGTTCCTCGTGCGGCAGGCCCTCGCCAGCAACCCGCTGGTCCCACTGTCGATCTTCCGAGCGCGCAACGTGTCGGCGGCGAACCTGGTCCAGGCGCTCATGGTCGCCGGGATGAGCGGCATGTTCTTCCTCGGCGCGCTCTACCTGCAGCAGGTGCTGGCGCTCAGCGTGCTCGAGGTGGGCTTTGCCTTCGTGCCGACCGCGACCGTCGTGGCCATCTGCTCGATCAAGGTCGCGCCGAAGCTCATGAAGAAGGTCGACGCGCGTACGGTGCTGCTGCCCGGCCTGCTGTGCATCACCGCGGGCCTGCTGCTGCTGAGCCGGGTCCCGGCCGACGGTGACTACTTCACCGACGTGCTGCCGGCGATGCTGCTGCTCGGCGTCGGCGCCGGGGTGGGCTACCCGGCGGCGCTCACCATCGTGCTCGCCGACGCCACCACCAGCGACCGGGGCCTGCGTTCCGGCCTGGTCAACACCACTCAGCAGTTCGGCCCGGCGATCGGGCTCGCGGTCCTGGCCACCCTGGCCGCCCACCACACCGGTGGCCTGCTGGGTGACGGCCGCCCGACCGTCGAAGCGTTGACCGCCGGGTACCACCTGGCGTTTCTGGTCGGCGCGGGCTTCGCCGCGGCCGGCATCGTGCTCACGCTGCTGGTGGTGCAGCCGGCGGTGCCGCGGAGCGCGCCCAACGTGCTCGACGAGGCGCGTACCCGGCAGGACAGCGACCAGGACGACGTGGGGGTCACCGACCCCGACTTCCTCACCCTCGGGATGGGTGGCACCGGCATGATGTCCATGCTGTGGTCGGTGGCCATGGGCCGCCGCGCCGTCGGTGTGGAGCTGCGTGGTTCGCCCTACGTGTCGGTCATGCGCTGGACGGTGTGCGAGGACGTGTACCACCACCTCGCCCTGATCGACCGCATGATGCTGGAGCGCTACGGCGAGGAGGGCGTCCCCCGCCGTGGCGACGGGGTGCTGCTCAAGCTGGCCGACTGCTTCTACACGTCCTACACCGACCCGGGCTCGGTGCGCGGCGACGAGATCATCACCGGCTTCGCCGCCGACTCGCACATCGGTGGCATCGCCCGCTACCACGAGCACATCGACGACCGGTTCCGCGACGGCCGGCCGCACCGCGAGGTGTCGATGCCGGAGCCGATCGTGGCGCCCACGCAGGTCGACCCGGCCCTGCAAGGTCGTCCGATGCGCGAGGTGCTCGACAGCCCGTCGGCCTTCCAGGTCGGCGCCGAGGAGCTGCTGGTGGTACTGCGCCGCTACCTCGAGGGCATCGAGGCGATGGACCTGGCGCGCGGTGTGCCGCCGCGGGTGCGCATCCTGAACTACCACCGGGCGGTCGCGGTGGACGAGAACGAGCCTTCGGGGTGGCGGCGGATGCTGCCGCGGCGGCGGGCCCACACCGAGGAGGGCTTCGTCGTGGGGCCGGACGGTCGGGTCCGCGTCCGGGTCGAGGCGGTGCGCGAGCTCGACTACAAGGGCAGCTTCCGCCGGGTCCGGGTGCCCAACAGTCGGGTCATCGATCTGGGTACCCCGCGCCTGTTCATGATCGCGCAGGGACTGGACAGCCGCGACGCCCGCCGGCTGGGGTTCCGGCAGCAGCCGGTGCTCATCGACCACGGCGACGGGCGCGGCGCCGTTCCGGCCGAGACCGATTACCTGGCCGGCAACGTCGACATCTACCTCGCCGACCGGATCCGGCACCGGGTGGCCTCCGACTTCGACGCCGCGGGCAACGAGTACTGGGTGCGCCAGGTTGCCATCGGCCACGAGGGCGACGCGCAGATCGGTTGGGTCCTGGCCGAGGTTCCTGAGTACAGGACCTTCGACCCGATCCTGGCCGGGCTGGTGCCGCCGGGCACGCCGAAGGGCTCCAAGCGGTTCTTCGCCGGGCACCAGTTGCTGCTGCGGCAGTACTTCCTCGACCAGGTCTCGCTCATCACCGAGATCCCGCGCGCGGAAATGGAGCGCAACCAGCTCTCCTACGGGCCGAAGCTGTTCACCATCGCCGAGCGGGTCGGGCAGGACGCCCTCGTCGCACCGAACGGCGTGGTGGCGGGCGACTCGTTCGGCAACGGGCACTTCGTGCACAGCGGCGGGGTGATGACCGGCATCGTCGGTCATGCCTGGCGGGTGCTGCGCTTCTGGCAGGCCGTCGACGCCGGCACGGACGAGCGCACGGCGATCCGGCAGTTGGCCGACGAGATCAAGGCCGACACGGACGACTGGCTGGCGCACAGCGCCGAGCTGTTCGCCCGGCCGACGCCGCGGGCGACCGTCGCGGAGCCGCAGGAGCGGGAGCGGCAGCGGGCCCTCGCCGAGGCGACCCGCTACCGCCGCTCGATCGTGCCGCAGCGCTACCCGGACGAGTGGAGCAGGATCCAACTGCGTACCGGCCGGATCTACGCATACGGCCTGCCGCCTATCGACCCGGTCCCGCCCGCGCTGCGCACGGAGCCGGCGGCCACTTCCATGGCATCCGGTTCGATGACTCGCACCGGCGGGTCGGGCGGCATGTCATCCGATGCCATGGCGACCAACGAAATGGCAGCGGACGATATGGCTGGCGCAACACGGATGTGATCAACACGCCGGCGGCGGACCCCGGTCCGCCGCCGGCACCACCGCCCGCGGCCATGGCGCCGCGGGCGGCCGCGCGAGCATCGGAGGACGGCGTGACGACGAGCACCGACGCGAGGTACGGTCCCGAACCGACCGACGGCGACGTGCGCACGGAATACGACGTGTGTGTGGTCGGCAGCGGCGCGGCCGGCGCGACCGTCGCGTGGCTGCTGAGCCGCGCCGGCCTCTCCGTCGCCGTCGTCGAGCAGGGCGGCCACGTCACCGCCGACACCAGCTACGACGACATCCTCGCCGCCGCCGAATCGGCCTGGGTGCGCCAGTCCAACGGCACGTGGGGCAAGGTCGGCTCGCCGTGGACCACCTGCAACGTCGGCGGCGGCACCGTCTTCTACGGCGGCGTGCTGTTCCGCCACCGCCCCATCGACTTCGACCCTGAGCGGGTGCTCGGACAGGCCGACCTGCCGCTGCGGTGGCCATGGGACTTCGACGAGCTGGAGCCCTACTACACGGCCGTCGAGGACATCATCGGCGTGGCCGGGCTCGCCGGGGCCGACCCCGGCATCCCGGCACGCTCCGCGCCGTACCCGCTCGTGCCGGTGCCCACCTCGCCCGAGGGCGCCGTGATCGCCCGGGCCGCCAAGGCGCTCGGTTGGCACCCGTTCCCCACGCCGCTGGGCGTGCTCACCGACGCCTACCGAGGCCACCACGGCTGCGTGGCCGACGCGCCGTGCATCTCGCGTACCTGCCCCGTGGGCGCGAAGGGCGATGCGGTCAACCGTTTCCTCACCCCCGCGCTGCGCGCCGGTGCCCGGCTGTTCGCCGGCCTCAAGGCCGTCGCGCTCCTCGGCGACGAGCGCCACGACGCCCGCGCGCTGCGCTGCGTGAGGGTCGACACGGGCCGCTGGTACGAGTTCCGCGCCCGCCAGTTCGTCGTCTGCGGCAACGCGGTACAGAGCGCGGCGCTGCTGCTGCGTTCCACCACCGAACGACACCCGCGCGGGCTGGGCAACTCCCACGACCTGGTCGGTCGAGGCCTGTGTTTCAAGCTCAGCGAGTACCTCGTGGGCTACGGGCACCGGGGCAGCGACGAGCCGCCGCGCAGCGAGGTCATGGGCCTCGGCCCAGTATCCACGGCCGCCATCACCGACTTCTACGAGGACCCCGCCGCCCCGGGCGGGCTCGGCGGCGTGCTCTACGAGGTACGGCCCGAGCGCACGTACCGGGTGCGTACCAACGAGCAGCTGCTGCGCATCGAGGCGCTGGTGCCCGACGAGCCGCAGCCGACCAACCGGGTGCGGCTGGGCACCGGCACCGACTGTCACGGCGTCACCGACATCGTCATGGATTACCAGGCGCACCCACGGGACCTGGCCAGGCTGGAGTACATGCTGCGCCGCGGCGAGGAGCTGTTGCGCGCAAGTGGGTGCAGCGTGGTGGTACGCGAGCCGTCCGGCTGGGAACTGGGCAGCGGCCACCTGCACGGCACCTGTCGAATGGGCACCGACCCGGCCACCAGCGTCACGGACCCGAACGGGCGGCTGCACGACGCCGACAACGTCTACGTCGCCGACGGTGCGCTGCTGCCGTTCCCCGGCGCGGTCAACCCGACGCTGACCATCCAGGCGGTGGCGCTGCGAGTGGCACAACGCCTGCTCGTCGACCGGTTCGGCGCCCCGGCGACCCCCGTCGGCGAGGTGGTCAGCCCGCCGACGGTTGTGGTGCCGGCCCAGCGCTCCAGCGCTCCCCCAGCAACGCTGCCACACGGCTGAGCGGCGCTGTCCGGTAGCTGTGGCACCGTCCGTCGGCGTGCACGTGCCGCACGTCGGCGGCGAGCCGCTGTGGCAGCTGCCGGTACACCCGGTTCACCAGGTGCCCGTGCGCGTCCTCCTGCGGCTCCAGGTCGAACCACAGCAGGCCCAGCGTGCGCAGCGCCGGCTCGGTGGCTGCCCACGCGGCCACAGCGCCGAGCAGCACGTCTATCCAGTACCGCTGGAAGGTACGCCGCAGCACCGGCACGTAGTCGCCGAACCGGGCAACCAGCTCTTCGGTCGGCTGGAACGCCACCTCGTCCCCGATCCGCACGTCGGTGCCCTCGCCGCGGCCCTGGAACAGATAGCTGTACCGGGCGGCCAGGTCGCTCTGCATGCCGGCCAGGTAAAGCGTGTCGCCCTCCCGCACCCCGTAGGCGTAGCCGAGGAACCCGGGGCGGTCGGCGTCCATGAAGTTCCAATCGGCCGCCTCGAACATCGCCTGCGGCAGCAGGTTCGGCTCCGCGAGGTGGCAGCGCAGCGTCACCGGCGTGCCGAAGCGGGGGAACCGGTCGCCGACGATGTCGTCGCACACCCCCGCCATGCCGGTGACGGCGAACCGGACGCCCCGGTAGCGGAACGGCACCGGCGCGTCGAGCGGGGCCGTGTCGTTGAAGGCGCGCAGCAGCGCCCCCAGCGGCAGCCCGAGCGCCTCGGCGATCTCCTCCCGCGGCGTCGGGTCGTCCAGCCATCGCGCCAGCAGTGCCCGCCGCTCGCCGAGCAGCGGGTTGTCGGTGACCCAGCGACGGTAGAAGTCGCCGGGCGCGGCCACCACCGCGTCGGTGTCCGGGTGCGCCGCACAGCGCGTGCCGGCCGATGCCGGCACGGTGCCGGTCATCGCGGCACCCCGTCGAGCAGTGCCGGGTGCGCCGGCCGCCCGGCCTCCAGCGCCGCGAAGTGCTCCCGGTGCGCCCGGGCGTAGGCGAGCTCGGCGAAGCAGTCGGCGTTGAAGTGGAACTGCGGTGGCTCGGCGAAGTCGGAAATGCTGGCGTTGATCCACTCGGCGGTGTCGGCCGCCACCTCGACGGCCAGGGCGAGCGCGGCTTCCCCCGCCCCGGTGCCCGCCGCGCGTCGCCGCCAGTAGCGGCGGACCCGGTGGCCGTGGCGGAACGGACCGGTGACGGGGCGCAGCGGATGCAGCGGATGCCCGCCGCCCACCGTGTCACCCACCGCGATGAGCTGGCCGGCGCCGTCCGAGGGTGGGCCGACCGGGCGCCAGGCCGTCGCCGACACGAGGCGGGGCCGGTCCGGGCCGCCGCGAATCGCGCCGTCCAGCGCCGCCTCCGGCCGTTGCAGCAGCTCCGCCGCGGCCGTCACGAACAGCCGGCGTACCAACAGCCGGACCGCGTCGAGGTGGTCAGGGGAGTCGGGCGGGGTGCCGGGCGGCACCAGCCCCGCCTCGACCGGGTCGAAGACGTGGTACTCGGGCACCTGCACCGCCAGCCAGGCGGGCATGCCGGTCGGGCCGCGGCCCACAGCGACCTGCCGCACCCGGTACTCGTCGTGGTCCTCATCGAACGCGGGCGCGACCCGGCGGCGGCACAGGTCACCCACCGAAGTATCCAGGGCACCCACGACCAGGTGCGCGCGGGCCAGGGTAGGGCCCCGCCCGTCGCCGTGGTCCACGACGAGTGGCGCGGCCGTGACGCCACAGGCCCGGGCGGCGGCCCCGGCGGGGTGGTCGTCGAGCAGCACCAGCTCCGAGTCGCCGAGGTCGACCGTGGCTCCGTCCGGCGCGGTGAGCCGCACCCGCCCCGCCATGGACTGTCCGGCCACGGCGTGCCCGGACAGCACCCGCACCCGGGGCGCCCGCCCGGCGTGACGGTCCGTCGCCTCCACCGCGGCCAGGTAGCCCCACAGCTCGGCGAGCAGTTCGGTGGCGGGCACGCGCAGTACTGCCGGCCAGGTGGCGGTGACGGTCGCCCGTGACTCCCCGTCCGTCCATTCCTCGCGTACCTCGACGGCGCCGCCCGCCAGAGCAGGATCGGTCGGGCGCAGCGCGTCGGCGAGCCGCCAGCGGGAGCCGTCCGCGCGGGCCGGCACGCCGTCGGGGCCGTAGCGGCGGAGCAAGAGCCGGTCGAGCAGCTCCAGGTGTCGGTGCACGCCGGCCGGGAGACACCACGTGGCGCCCGGCCCGAGCAGCGGGTCGCTGGGCGGGTCGGCGCCGGGCACGCCCACGGCGCGCCGCCCCGCCGCGAGCGTCCACAGCATTGCCATCGCGCCCGCGCCGCCGCCGCCGAGCACCACCAGGTCCGGCTGCTGCCGCATCGACATCTCCACGCGTTTCCTCCCGCGTCCTTTTCGTACCCTCTGCCGGGCTGTTGCAGCGCTGTCGCGCACCGCGGCCCGCATCGCCGGCATGCGCGACGCGGGCCGCGGCCCAGGTCGTCGGGTCAGCCGGCGCGCACCCCGGCGGCCGGCGTTGCCTGCTGGGCCTGCGCCGCCGCACCGGCGACGGCGGCGTAGACATCCAGCAGCCGCCGCGTGACGCTCTCCAGGTCGTAGCCCGCGGCGCGCTGCATCCCGGCCTGGCCGAGCCGCTCCGCCAGCTCCGGCGAGGCCAGGCACTGGCGGATCGCCGCGGCAAGGGCGGGCGGGTCGCACGGCGGCACGATGAGCCCGGCGGCGCCGTGCCCGACGACGGTGGGCAGCCCGCCCACGTCGGTGACGACCACCGGCCGGCCTGCGGTGAGCGCCTCCAGGACGGTGCCGCCCATCTCCTCGTGCCGGGACGGGATCACCACCACGGCGGCGCGGCGCATCGTCCGGGCGATGTCCGGCCGGTCCAGGTGGCCCAGCAGCTCCACCCGGTCCTCGATGCCCAGTCGCCGCAGCTGGACCCGGCACCGCGCCAGCTCGTTGCCGTCGCCGCACATGACGAACCGCGCGTCGGTACCCTCGGCGACCAGGAGCCCGGCCGCGTCGACGTAGTCGGCCCAGCCCTTCTCCGGTGCGAAGCGTCCGCAGTAGAGCACGATCGGCTCGGACTCGGCCTCGGCGGTTCCGGCCGGGGCGGCGCGGTCCGGACGGAAGTCGGCCAGCCGCACCCCGTCCGGCACCACGTGGACCCGCTCGGCGTCGGTGAGGCCCAGCCCGACGTAGGCGTCGCGGACCCGCTGCGTCAGCACCACCACCGCCTCCGCCCGGCGTATCGCGACCCGCTCGAAGAACCGGGCCGGCCCGATGAGCAGCCGGCCCGCCAGCGTCTCCGGATGGAACGTCACCAGGGCGCTGCAGTGCACCGTCAGCGCGAGCGGCCGGCGCAGCAGCCACCGGGCGAGCACCGCGAACAGGAACGTCCAGGGCAGCTCGCTGCAGTGCATGTGGATCACCGAGTACTGCCGGTGCTGCCCCCGCAGCCGCTGCCTGACGCACCAGGCGACGAGCGCCAGCCCCCACGACACCAGCAGCCCCACGTAGCCCTTCGACCGAGTGGGGATCGGCGCCACCGGCGGTGACAGCAGCTCGAAGCTGGTGCGCGCGTCGAGCTGCACGGTGCGGGGCATGCCCGGCCGCTGGGGGAACACCACCGTCTGGCGGATCCCCAGCTCGGACAGCTGCTCGGTGGTCTGCATGATCTGCACCTGCATGCCGCCGATCGGCTCGTACTGCAGCTCCCGGTGGGTCAGCTCGCGACCCGCGAGGTAGTAGTACGGCGTCAGCCGTAGCACGTGCATAACGGCCGGGTCAGAGCTCGGCATGGTGCGCGCGCACCTTCTCCAGCGCCCGGACGATGTCGTTGACGTCGGCGGAGTCACCGAGCAGCAGCGAGTGGTGGAACAGCAGGGTCGTGTCGCAGTACCGTTCGGCGCCGCTGAAGTCCCGGCCGAGGGCCCGTTCCCGGCCGTGATCGTCCCACAGCGTGGCGAAGCGCCGTTTGGTTTGCGGTCGCAGCATGATGCTGCGGTGCAGCGGTGCGTCGGCCGGGTACCACGTCATGCCCAGCTCGGCGGTGAGCGCCTCGGCCACCCGGCTCAGCGGGGCCGCGCCGAAGGTGCCCGGCTCCACCTGGATGCCGTATTCGTAGATCGACCGGGCGTCGGCCTGCTCCGGCAGCGGTACCGGCGCGAACCCGCCCAGCTCGGCCAGGCCCCGCTCCAACTCGCCCGCGACCTTCTCCCGATGCTGGTGCTGCGCGTCGAGCCGGGGCAACTGATCGAGCAGGATCGCCGCGGACAGCTCCGACATGCAGTAGTTCGTGCCCATGATCTCGCCGGCCTCGATCAGTTCCATCCGGCCGGCGACCGGGCCACCCTCGGGGTAGCAGCGCGAGTCCGCACGGAGCTGCTGGACCCGCCGGTAGATGCCCTCGTCGGCCGTGATGACCGCGCCACCCTCACCGCCGGTGAGCACCTTGCCGTTCTGGAAACTGAATACGCCCACCGTGCCGTGGGTGCCCACGGCACGGCCGCGCCACCGGGCGCCGTGTGCCTGCGCGCAGTCCTCGATCAGCGGGATGCCCGCCTCCGTGGTGAGCGCGGTGATGCCGTCGAGGTCCGCGACCGTGCACGCCAGGTGCACCACGATGACGGCGCGCGTGCGGTCACTCATCCCGGCACGGATGGTGTCCGGGGTGATGCAGCCAGTGCGCGGGTCGGAGTCGACCAGCACCGGCAGCGCGCCGACGCGCAGCACCGCAGTGACCGGCGCGACCCACGTCATGTCCGGCACGATGACCTCGTCGCCGGGACCGATGTTCAGTGCCTCCAGCGCGACGAGCAGGGCGCTCGATCCGTGGTCGACGCTGACGCAGTACGGCACGCCGTTGTAGCGGGCGAACTTGTCGGCGAAACGCCGCTCCCGTGCCTGGGTGCCGTCGCTGGGCCAGCTGATCGCCCAGCGGCGGGAGCGCAGGGCGGCGATCAGCTCCTGCTCGGTCGCCTGGTCGTACTGCGGCCACGCCGGCCACGACCGGTCCTGGCGTACCGGGGTGCCCCCGGCGAGAGCGAGTGCGCTCATGAACGTCCACCTTCCTGCGGTACTGGCGGGGCGTTGGTGATGCCCGAGGTCTCCTCGGTGATCGGGTCAAGCACGAAGAAC
Organism: Micromonospora olivasterospora; assembly: GCF_007830265.1. Taxonomy (NCBI): domain Bacteria; kingdom Bacillati; phylum Actinomycetota; class Actinomycetes; order Micromonosporales; family Micromonosporaceae; genus Micromonospora; species Micromonospora olivasterospora. The sequence goes on along the minus strand of NZ_VLKE01000001.1, from coordinate 2,229,094 downwards.
CGACGCAGCGGTGCGTCCTCGCCGGTGTCGTCGAGGACCGCCCGGTACTGGCTCAGCGGCAGCGGCTCGCTCACCAGCGGCGCCAGCCGCACCGCGCCCGACGTGGCCGCGGCCAGCGCGCGGCGTAACTGTCCCTGGCCGGACAGCACGCCGTACACCGTGAGCTCGCGCAGCATGACCGTGCTGGGCTCGAAGCGGGTTGCCTCCTCACCCGAGTAGCCGACCAGCACGTAGGCGCCGCCCGGGCGGGTGGCCCGCAGCCCGGCCGGGAAGACGTCGGCCACGCCGGTGCTGTCGAACACGACCTCGGGCTGCTCATCGTCCCAGTCGCTCAGGGCCGCCCGCGCGTCCAGCCCGAGCGTGGTGGCCAGCTGTCGCCGGGCCGCCACCGGGTCGACGACGCTCACCCGCGCCGCCCCGGCCGACGCGGCCAGCTGCGCCACGAGCAGCCCGATCGTTCCGCCGCCGACGACCCCCACCAGCCGGCCCCGCACGTCGGGGCCGCGCTCGCAGGCGTGCAGCGCCACGCCCAGCGGCTCCAGGAGGCAGCCCTCCGCGCCGGACAACTGCTCCGGAAGCGGCTCGAGCTGCTCCGCCGGGATGGCGAGCAGCTGCGCGAACGCCCCCGGCCGGGTGAAGCCCAGCTCGTCGCAGGCCGTGCAGAGGTTGAACCGGCCCGCCGCGCACTGCGGGCAGGCCCGGCACGGCAGGATGTTGTCCGCCACGACCGCCCGGCCCACCAGCTCCGGCCGGGTCGGCGCCGCGACAACTCGACCGGCCCACTCGTGCCCGGGGATCACCGGGTACTCCGCGTCGTGCAGCGTCCCGCGCAGCAGCCGCAGGTCGGTGCCGCACATCGCCACGTCCGTGACCGCCACCAGCGCTTCGCCGGGGGCGGGGACCGGACGGGACACGCGCTCGACGGCGTGCTCCTTGGGCCCCCGCACCACGAGAGCGAGCATGTCCTGCTCGTTCATGCGCCCACCTCGGCGTCCGGGTTCGGGCTGTCGCCGAGCCGGTGCACGAAGAACGCGCGGCCGTGCCAGCCGTAACTCAGGAACTCGCTGTAGTCGTAGAACCCGTCGGTGCGGGCGAAGCACTCCCGCATCGCCCGTCGCATCCCGAAACGCGGGTTCGCCCGGTTGCAGTTGTAGTCGTCGAGCAGGAGGACGGCACCGTCGGGCAGCAGCCGGTTGCCCAGCAGGTGGTCGAGCACCTGGACGCTCGAGACGTACAGGTCGCAGTCGAGGTTGGCGATGGCGACCTCCCGCTGCAGCGGGTCGGACACCAGCGACTGCTCGTACATGCCTCGCACGATGGTCCAGCCGCTGTCGCCGAAGCGGCGGGTGAACTCCCGCCGCAGCATCTCCTCCGTGCCCGGCGGGGAGGCATCCTCGCTCTCCCGCCAGTACCCCGTGTCGACCACCTCGTAGGAGATCGAGTCGACGTTGTTGGTGCTCTTGGGGAACCCGGCGAAGGAGTCGTAGACGTAGAGGTGGCGTGGGTGCAGCGTGGCGTAGAAGTCGGTCTCCGCGTCGAACTCGACGATCAGGTCCGCCAGCAGCAGCGAACTGAACCCCTCGAAGCAGCCGAACTCGGCGACGCTGCCGGGGATGTGGCAGCCGTAGACGTACTCGAATACGGTGCGGAAAGCGTCGCCGTAGACCTTTGCGGCCCGCCGCTGATCGAGATACGTGGCGTTGGTGACTTGCTCGGACGTACGAATTTCGAACTCACCCCTTCACAGTGGCGGAGTCGTAGAGGGCAGGATCGACGTCGATGTCCATGTTGAGCTCGCAGCAGCGGTGGCAGATGGGCTGCAGGCCTTCGCGGATCATCTCGCGCATCCGGGTGTAGCTGTCGCCGTGGAACACCTCGCTCAGGGACTGGTCGCGGATGGAGCCCATGACCGTGTCGGCGAACGTGGTGCAGCTGATGATCTGCCCATTGGGCAGCACCGTGGTCTGCGCCCACAGCTTGACGCAGGTTGTCTCCCGCACGATCCGGCGCCAGTCCTTCGCGAAGAACCGGCTCTTCTCGCGGTTGGTGTAGCGGGTCGGGGCCACCAGCACGCGGACCCCGTTGCTGAGCCGATCGGCCTCGTCGAGCAGCTCCTCCAGCCGCTCCGGGACGAGGTCGGCGTGCTGGTGCTCGTTGCAGTAGCCGGCCCAGGACAGGAAGGGTCGGCCGGTCACCGCCTCGAAAGCGGCCCGCGACGCGTGGCCCTCCTCGCGGGTGAAGAAGCTCGACAGCCCGACCGTGATCTCCTCCACGCCGAGCTGCTCGCACAGGCGCACCATGTCGACCAGGTGCGTGTAGTTCATGCCGGTGACCACGAAGTTCAGGGCGATGTTCGGGCCGTGGCCGGCCCGTGCCTTGGCGTCCTGCAGCGAGCGCAGCCCGGCGACGGCCCGCTCGAACGCGTCGCGCCCGCGGATCGGGTCGTTCACCTCCGGGCTGGGCCCGTCGATCGAGATGTACACGTCGTCGATGCCTGCGGCCACGATGTCGTCCGCGAAGCGGGGCAGCAACGTGGCGTTGGTGCTCATGTCGAGGTTGCTGTTCGGCATCCGGGTCTTCGCGATGCGGATGAGCTCGACGACGTCGCGATGCATGAGCGGCTCGCCGCCCATGATCGTCAGGTACACCTTCTCCCGGTTGCCGGCGGCCAACTCGTCGACCAGCGCCGTCCACATCTCGATGCTCATCTGGTCGCGCTTGACCTCGGGGAGCCAGGTGCTCTCCGCCGCCGAGTCGCCGTACATCCAGCATTCCCGGCAGGTCAGGTTGCACGCCCAGTTCACGAACGCCGTGACATGGCGCGGCACCGTCGGGATCGTCAGCGGAATGACCGGTAGTGACTGTGTCACCATGGTTGGGACTCCATTCTGCGGAGCGGCGAATCTGCGGTCTGGTCCGCCGGCGCCGAGGCGTGGACGACGACCGGCGCGCGGCGCGGCCGGTGCCCTGAGCCGCGCTCGGCGGGCCGTTGGTCGGGCTGTTGGTCGGACTGCGGTGCGGCGGCGAGAAGCTCGGCGAGGCGCTGAGCGGCCGAGGCGGTGGCGCCCCACAGCCGTTCGCCGCCCGTCACGGACGTGTGTGCGGCGATGATCGGCAGGATGAGGTGTGGCTCCTGCGAGGGGTAGCAGAGCACACCCGCTTCGCGCTGGGCGTGGTAACCCGCGACGTCGACCAGCACCGGGTGCTCGGTGTGCGAGTGGTCCACGCCGGCGGCGTAGGGCAGGTCCTCGTAGTAGAGCAGCGCGCAGTCCGGCGCCTCGGCCGCCGCCACGTACTCGGCGGCCGATCGGGCGGCCAGGTGGTCGACGTGCCCGCGTACGGCCAGCGGCACGAGCAGCAGGTCCGGGCGGGCCGCGCGCAGCACGGGGGTGAGTCGGTCGGCCACCTCCGACACGATCGCCGGCTCGGGCTGCGCTCCCATCTCGGTGTCGTCGTCGTAGCCGCGCAGGCTCGCGTCGGGCAGGTCGCCGCGGTGCAGGCGCACGCCGGTCGCGGTGGCCCACATGACGTCCTCCCGGGCGCGTACCGCGATGGCCGCGCTCGTGCCGTGGGCCGCCGACCCGGGTGCGTAGCTGGTGCGGCCGAACACCGTCAGCGCCGACATCGCCGCCCCGGCCGCCGCGACGCGCGCCACCGTGCCGCCCAGCGACCACGCGATGTCGTCGGGGTGCGGGGACACCAGCAGCACCTTGGCCGGCCGGGGGAGCCGCAGGGCGCCGGGGACCGGGTGGTCGAGGGATTGGGCTGTGCTCATCAGACGAACTCGTCCAGAAGGCGGTAGAAACGGTCTTTTCCTGCGTCGGGGCGGGCGCCGTACCGCGCCAGGAACCGCGCGGCGGCGGCCTGCCCTTCGTCCCCTTCGTCAGCACACTGCTCGGTCACGTCGCGCACGGCGATGGCCAGGTCCTTCCAGCGGTCGGCCGCCCCGAGCCGGCCCACGTCGAGGATGCCGGTGAGCGCGAGCGTGTCCGGCGCGACGAGGAAGTTGTCCAGGCACGGGTCTCCGTGGCAAACGACCAGGTCCTCGACCGCGGGAGGCGGCGTGGCCGTCAGCTCGTCGAGCAACTGCCGCGCCGACCACCCGCGGTGCTGCGGGTCGAGGTCGTCGAGATCTATCCAGCCCATCTCGGCCGCCAGCCGGGCCAGCGGCAAGGTCACCGCCAGCGTCCGGTCGAAGGGGCAGTCGGTCAACGGCAGCTCGTGCAGCGCGCGGACCACGTCGGCGACGACGTCGAGCACCACGGGCCGCTCGTGCGTCGCCCACGGCCCAGCCGCCGAGCGGCCCTCGACGGCCGTGGTGACCAGCCACATCAGCTCGTCGTCACCGCCCACGTCGACCACCTCGGCGACCGGGAAGCCCCGGGCAGCGAGCCACTGCAGACGCTCGGCTTCGCTGCCCGGGTGGAACCGCAGGTCGTTGTCGCGCCGCGGCGGCGTCGTCTTGACGTAGAACGCGTGGCGCCGGCCGTCGACCCGGTGGATCACCGTGCCGTACGAGCGGCTTGCCACATGCGTCCACGCCCCGTCGAGCCGCAGACGGCCGGCGAGGGCGGCCGGCGGCCGGGATGGTGGGAACATCTCAGCCGCAGGACGGGTCGAGGAGGCGGGCCAGCGCCGGGTCGCGGTTGGCGATGGCATGCACGGTGTCGTCGATACGGCGCAGGACGGCCTCGTCGTCGTGCAGCGCCCCGCCGAACGCCTCCGAGGCGAACTGGTGCAGCCGCGACTCCGGCAGCGCGTCGAAGTCGAACGAGGTGATCCTGGCGATCTCGCGCGCACCCTTCTCGAACGCCTCCAGCGCGTGGTCGACCTCGGCCTGGCCGAACGCCGCCGTCACCATGTGCGTGCCGCTGTCTTCGAAGTAGGCGCCGTGGTCGTAGGCGGCTCGGTAGATGTCCCACGACAGCTGCTCGGACGGCACGACGACGTCGAACATCATCGGCGGCCCGTTGACGAACGCCGGGATTCCCACGGCGGCCAGGATGTCGCGCATCCCGTCGCGCAGCGTCGCACCCATCCGCTGGGTGTGCTCGTGCACCGAGCCGTCCTCGGTGACGTCCAGCACCGCCAGGGCGGCCGCCATCGGCGGCACCTCCCGCGTGTAGGTGCCGGCGACACCGGCCTTGTCGTAGGCGTCGAGGATCTCGCGGCGCCCGACGACGGCTGAGATGGAGTGGCCGTTGCCCAGGCCCTTGCTCATCGTGATGGCGTCGGCTGGCACCTCGCCGGTGCCGTTGAGCCCCCGATGGCCGTACCGGAACGCCGTGATGACCTCGTCGATGATGAAGTATACGCCGTGCTCCGCGCACAGCTGCGACACGCGGCGGTAGTACGCCTCGTCGAACCACGCCGGCTCGGGCGTCACGATCACCGCGGCGATCTCGCCGGCGAACTCGTGCAGCATCCGGCGCAGCGCCGTCTCGTTGTAGCCGTAGCAGGCGATACGCGTCCCGGGGTTGTACCCGATGTTGAGGTAGGACAGGTGCCAGTCGTGCCAGCCGTGGTAGCCGGAGGTCACGATGATGTCCCGACCGCTGGCGGCGCGCGCCATCCGGATCGCGGCGGTCGTGGCCTCCGAGCCGCTCTTGCTGAACACCGCCTTCTCGCCGGCCGGGTAGCGCTCGCAAAGCCGCTCGGCCAGCTCGATGCGCGGGAGCGACAGCGTGCTGGCGAACACGGTGCCGTGCTCGGCGATGTACCGGGTGATCGCCTCGACCACGGCCGGGTGCCGGTTGCCCAGCAGCAGCGCACCGCTCGCGGCGGTCACGTCGAGGACGCGCCGTCCCTCGACGTCCTCCATCCAGGACCCCTGCGCCTTGACGAACACTGAGGGAAACCGGGTGCCGATGTCGTACTGCTCGGCCGCGGTGACCCGCCGCGCCCGGTCGATGGTCTCCAGGTTTTTCATACGTTCTCCGTCTCGGTCGTCATCATGGCGTCGTCCAGCTCGTCGAGGACGGTCTTGTGGACGCCGCCGAAGTCGCTGTCCACGTTGGCGTTGTCGAGGGCGAAGGCGCACCCGTCCCCGAGGCTGCGCGGTAGCTGGTCGGAGCGGTACGCCACGCCGGTGTAGAGGCTCACTGCGGCGGCGAAGACGTCACCGGTGAAGGTGCAGACCTCGCCGGGCAGTCGCTGCGGGCTGATGCGCTGCGCCGCGTGGAAGCAGCCCTCCGGGTGGCCGTGCACGACGTTGCCGTCGATCGACGCCGGCACCGCCGGCACCTCCAGCTCACCGTTCGGGCCGAACAGGCTGTCGCTGTGGGCGAGCAGCCGCTGCAGCGCCTCGTCGAGGCCGACCGTCCCGCGCTCACGCCGGACTCGCGCGCCTTCCAGCACGTAGTCCGGCCAGTGCGCCATGGCCTGCGTGATGACGACGGACCAGTACAGCTCCGCCGGGGACAGGTGGTCGGAGCCGATCGCGAAGTTGAACTGGTCGTAGAGCGCCAGCTCGGTGTCGTGCGTGATGAGCCCGTTGGCGAGGCACTGCTGGAAGTCCGGCGAGCCCGGGATCGGGTAGAACGGGTTGGTCCAGAACCGGATGCCGGCGAGCATCAAGTTGATCGAGTCGCGGGCGACCTCGGCCGGGGTCTGCCCGAGCAGCCCCACGATGAGCGATGCCCCGACGGTGATGCCGTGGTCGGTGAACAGGCCGGCCCCCGCGTTGACCTTCTCCAGTGAGGTGAAGCCCTTGCGGATCTGGCGTAGCCGCTTGACGTCGGTCGTCTCCAAGCCCAGGAACAGGCTCTGGAAGCCGGCGGCGGCCATGTCGTCGACGAGCGGTTTGTCCAGCTTCACCACTGTCATGCCATTGGGCAGGTGCAGCTCCACGTCGAGGCCGCGACGCGTGATGGCCCGGCAGATCTCGTGCACGCGGGCGATGTCGAAGGTGAAGTTGTCGTCCTCGATGAAAAACCGCCGGATACCGTGCTCGGTCACGTAGTGCTCGATCTCGTCGACCACGTTCTCCGGTGCGCGGGCGCGGAACTTCTTGCCGACGGTGGCGTGCACCGTGCAGAACGAACAGGAGAACGGACAACCACGGCTCGTGATCAGCGTGGCGGTCTCGTCGTAGCTCCCCATGTCGAGCAGGTCGACGGCGGGCAGCGCCAGGCCGTCGAGGTCCTGGAGGAACTCGGCTCGCGGCTGCAGGTGCACCCCCGACGGGCGCGGGCAGTCGCAGAGCCCGGTGCCGCAGCGGAACGTGAGACCCGGCATGCCGCGCAGGCTGCGCCCGGCGGCGAGCGCCTCGACGATCTCTACCACGTTGGCCTCGGCCTCACCGAGCACCAGCGCGTCGAACGCCTCCTCGGCCAGCGCGTGCGGATGCGCCACCGTCGGGTGCTGCCCGCCGAGGATCACCCGCGCCTGCGGCAGGATCTGCTTGGCCAGCCGGCCCAGCTCGTACGCCGGCTCGTAGTAGGGCGTGAACATGCATGACACGCCCACCACGTCATAACCGCGCCGCAGCACCTGCTCGACACGCGCCCAGTCGGCGCCCCAGTGCACCAGGTGGTCCCAGCGCGGGTGCGCCGCCACCTTCGCCCGGTCGATGTCCGTGTACTGCGACGGTGGCACGACATGGTTGTCTTCGCTGAACGCCAGGGAATCGAAGATGTCGACTTCCATGCCGCTGTTGCGCAGCTGGGCGGCGAGGTAGGCGAGCCCGATCGGCATGTGCCGGCCGATCTCGATCATGCACGCGCGAATGGGCGGCTTGATCAGCAGCACTCGTGTCACGCCGGTATCCGTCCTGGTCGACACACTTGAACCCCTTCCGACATTGGCTCTACCGTCCGGACGCGCCCCGGTGCGCCTCGTAGTACGTGCGCAGCGCGGCGTGGATGGATTCGTCGGCGAAGATGAACATCTCCGGCGGCGGGACGAACTCCGGATCGACCTGTTCCAGCGTTCGGCCGAACGCGGCCCGGAAGTGCTTCTCGATCATCGGCGGCCAGTCGTCCGGCAGCCGCCACTCGTGCTCGTAACCGCTGCCCAGGGTGTGCCGCACGGCCATCTCGAGGGACTCCTCGCGCGTCATCGCCTCGATCGGCGGGCGTACCGGCGTGAAGACGTCCAGCTCGCTGTCGTGCGGTTCCCCGAGGATCCGTGCCGCCATGTCCGCGGCCAGCAGCGGCGACTGGTGCAAGCCGTCGCGGTACGTGCCGGTCATGAGCCACAGACCCTCGACTCCGACCGAGCCCAGCAGCGGGAAGCCGTCCAGCGGGACCGGACGGTTGCCCACCATGATCCGCTCCACCCAGGCGTTCACCAGGTCGTCGTGCATCTGGCTGGTGCCGCTGAGCAGCAGGTTCAGCTCGCCGATCGCGGCCGTCGTACCGAGCTGCGACTCCACCTCGTTGGTGGCGCCCAGGTAGATCAGCCCGTCGCGGCGCGGCACCACGTGCAGCCCGCAGGCGAACGCCCGGTTGGGGGTGCGGATCACCGACTCCGGAACGACGCCGTCCGTCGTGCGCACCATGAGGGCCACCCCGCGGCCAGCGACGATGGCGGGGATCCGGTGGCGGACGTCCTCGGGCAGGCAGTCCAGCAGCTTCGTGGTGGCCGCGCCGGTCGCCAGGGCGACGTGGCCGGCGGACAGGGTCGTACCGCTGGTGAGCCGTACGCCGACGGCACGACCACCGACCAGCAGCACCTCGCCGACGAGGTCGTCGACGAGCGTGCCGCCGTTGCGGGTGAACGCCGCGGAGAGCGCCCGGAGCAGCGCCGGGGCGTCGACCGCGTGCTCGCCCGGGATGAACATCGCGTGCAGCGGCCGGGCGGTCGGCGCCGGGTGCAGCCACGGCACCTCGGCCGGGTCGAGGTCCTCGTAGGGCTCCTTGTACTCGTCGAGCGCCGCGCGGATGGCCCGGAAGCCCTCCGTGTCGATCTCGTGGACGCCGACGGTGTTCAGGATGACCACGGTGCCGTTCGCCGTGCGGATCGCGGTCTCGTCGGACTCCTCCAGCAGACCCTGCTCCCAGGCGTCCCACCGGCCGGTCGCCTGGTAGTCCATGGCCAGCTTCAACCGGCCGTGCTCGCTGCGCAGCAGGTGCGGGGTGACCTCGCCGAAGCACCCGTTCATGGCACCGGCGGCGGCGGAGGCGGCGTAGGGCCGGTCGGCCCGGCCGACCACCGCCACCCGCAGGCCCCGCCGCGCCAGGACCAGTCCGAGCGACAACCCGAGTGCGCCGTTACCGGCGACGACCACGTCGTAATTTGGGGCAGCATCAACCACGTCAATTACCATCTCGATCGCAGGACCTTGCGTGCCAACTCCGGCGGCGCCGTAGTTGTTTTCCTGGGTTCGCGATCGAACCCGTTGGCGGTGATCGGAAAACAATTATGATGCCGATACTGGGCAAGGATGCTACCCCAGCGCAACCGGCGCAACCACCCCTGGATTGCGCCCAAGATTAGGCTTCCGGGTTGCGCAGCGGATTGACGCGAGTGGCGGCAAATGGAGCAAAAACCGGCGGTTCGCCGTGGGTTGGAGGGACGAACGCGCTAGCGTGTCCGACCGGTCCTGGCGGAATCGATGTCCGTTCGGTCGATGGGTAGGCGCCTGGAGCTGCGGGTGGCATCGACGGGCGGCATCCCTCACTGCGCCTGTTTCAGCAGCTCAAAGGGAATTGTCGAAGCTGGTCCCGGCTGCGGTGGGCGCTGCCGGGCGAGCCGGTGGAGGGTGTCCGAGGTAGCCGTCCGGGTTGTACGGCGGTGGTAGCCTCGGGCCCCGGCGGCGGCAGCGACCTCATAGCTGCCCGCAGTGCGGGTCATTGTGTGCGTGAGCGGCAGGAATGCGTTCCGAACCGTCGCCGGCGAGTGTCTGGCTTTTTACACACATCCGGCGGCCTTGCGCCGGGCGGCGGTGTTCCAGTAGAAAGAGCGTCTAGGCGGAGCGGGGGGCGCGGAGTCGGGTTGCCGTGTTGTCTGACACGCAACGATGCGTCGCGCAATTTCTGTGTGGGCAGAGAAGATATTCGCAATACCGGCACGCCCTTTGGCGTGCAGACAGGAGTGACGATGGCCGCTGCCAACTCTTCCGGCGTCTCGAAATTCCGATTGCGAGTCGACCGTCTCGCGCCGCACATCATGCAGGCGATGGAGGCCCTCGACGGGGCCGCCGACAAGGTGAGCCTCGACCAGGGGCTGCTCGAGCTGGCCCGCACGCGGGCGTCGCAGCTCAACGGATGCGCGTTCTGCGTCAACGCGCACACGCAGGCCGCCAGCGAGCACGGCGCCACGCCGCAGCAGCTGGCGACGCTGATGACGTGGCGGGAGGCGCCGTTCTTCTCCGACCGCGAGCGCGCCGCGCTGCTGCTGACCGAGGCGGTGACCCTCGTGAACCAGGCGCCGGTCACCGACGAGCTGTGGGCCGAGGTCGGTGCCCACTTCACCGAGACCGAGCTGGCGGAGCTGCTGTGGTCGATCGCGGTCATCAACGTGTGGAACCGCATCGCCGGTACCGCCCACCCGTGGCCCGTGGCGTGAGTGGAGCCGCCGCGATGAGCCCCCACAGTGACCAGTCACCGGCCGGGCAGGTCTGACATGCGGGTCGGTCTGATTGGTGCGGGGCGGATCGGCGCGGTGCACGCCCAGTCGCTGGCCGGCGACCCGCGCGTGCGCCGGGTCGACGTGGTCGACGCCGACCCGGATCGCGGACGGCGGGTGGCCGAGGCGGTCGGCGGCCACGTCGCGGACAGCGTCGATGCGCTGCTGGACGATGCACCGGACGCCGTGGTGGTCGCCACGCCGACGCACACGCACGCCGACCTGGTCGTACGCTTCGCCGCGCGGGGCATCCCCGTGCTGTGCGAGAAGCCCGTCTTCGCTGACCTGGCCACCGCCCGCCGGGTCGCCGCGCAGGTGCGCGAGATCGGCACGCCGGTGCAGGTCGCCTTCCAGCGCCGCTTCGACCCCGGCTACCTGCGCGGCTATGAGGCGGTGCGCTCCGGCGCCGTCGGACAGCTCCGGCGCATGCATCTGGTGACCGCCGACCCGGAGCCGCCGCCGGCGGCCTACGTGGCCGTCTCCGGGGGTATCCACCGGGACTGCCAGATCCACGACTTCGACGTGCTGCGCTGGATCAGCGGGCGCGAGGTGGTCGAGGTCTACGCGACCGGCGCCAACCGTGGCGCCGGCTACATCGGTGCCGCGGGGGACGCCGACGAGGCCGTGGCCGTGCTGACCCTCGACGACGGCACCCTGGCCACGATGCAGGCGTCGCGCTACAACGGGGCCGGCTACGACGTGCGGATGGAGCTGGCGGGCAGCAGTGCGACGCTGGCGGTCGGGCTCGACACCAGGGTGCCGCTGCGCTCCGTCGAGCCGGACGCGCCACCGTTCGCCGCGGCGGCCTGGTCGGGGTTCCTGGACCGCTTCGCGGCTGCCTACCGCGCGGAGGTGGCGGCCTTCCTCGGCCTGGTCGCGGCGTCGACGGCTGGATCGTCCACCGGGCTGTTCGGCCACTGTACCGTCGACGATGCGTTGCAGGCGCTGCTCATCGCCGAGGCGGCCGCCACGTCGCGCCGCGAGCGGCGTCCGGTACTCCTGGCCGAGGTCGGCAACGAGATAGCGCCGGTCGTGCCGGTGGGGACGGCGGCCGCGTGAACGCGCCCGCCCCGGCGGCCGGGGCAGGCGCCACGGCGCTCACGGCGGCGACCGGTGGCCTTGCCCTGTCCGAGGACGCGGTCTTTGCCGACTTCGCCGCGCGGGTGCCGCTCGCTGGCGCCCACGTCGTGGAGATCGGCGGCTCGCTGTCCGAGAACCTCGCGGAGCTGCACGGTGTCGGCCGGTGGACGTCGGTCGATCCGAACCGGCCCGCCGGGGCCGGCCCGTCCGGCCGCACCGAGGTGGTACGGGCGCGGGCCGAGGACATGCCGCTGCCCGACGCGTCCGCCGACGCCGTGTTCTCCAGCAACGCCTTCCAGTTCATCGACGTCACCGCGACCCTGGCTCAGGTACGGCGGGTGCTGCGCCCCGGCGGCCTGCTCTACGCTCACTTCGGCCCGATCTGGAGCGCTGTCGACGGCCACCAGCTCGAATACGTCTCGTACGAGGGCCGCGACCTGCTCTTCTGGCAGGACACGCTGCTGCCTCCGTGGGCGCATCTGGCCTACGACCGGGCCGAGTTGCGGCAGCTGCTGGGCACCGCGCTGCCGGACGACCTCGCCGACCTGCTGGTGTGGCACGTGTACGACAGCGCCACGGTCAACCGGCTGTTCTTCGAGGACTACGTCGAGGCCGTCCTGCACAGCGGACTCGACCTGGTGGAGGCGCGGGCCTCGCACCATCTCGACTACGAGCTGCGGCTGCCCGCGTTCGATCCGCAGCACCTGCGCGAGGTGACCCCGGCCGAGCTGGCGGCCACCTGGACGGCCCGACGCGGCAGGCCCACCCGGGTCGGCGCCCGGGACGTCCTGCTGGTGCTCCGTCAGCCCATCGAATAGGAGGCGCAGTGACCACCGAGCAGATCCTGCCGTTACGGGAGTCCCGGGCACTGCCGCTGGACGGGTTTCTCCGCGCCGCGGTGCGGGCGGCCCGCGCCGCCGGCAGGGTCGTGCGGACCGCGTTTCACGAGGGCCGCACCGTCGTCGAGGACAAGGGTCCGCGCGACTACGTCACCGAGGTGGACCGGGCCGCCGAGGACCTCATCCACGACTACCTGCACCGGCACGCGCCTGAACAGGTGCCGTTCGTCGGCGAGGAGTCCGGTGGTGTGCTGGGAACGCTGTGCTGGGTGGTCGACCCGCTGGACGGTACGACCAACTTCCTGCGCGGCTATCCGTCGGTAGGGGTGTCGATCGCGCTCGTGCACGAGGGGCGGCCCGTCGTCGGCGTCGTGCACGCACCGATGTGGGGCGAGACCTTCACGGCTGTGGCCGGCGGCGGGGCCCTGCGCAACGGCCGGCCGATCGCGGTCGGCACCCGCCCGGCCGCGCGAGCGGTGTGTTCGACCGGTCTGCCGGTGAAGCGCCCCGAGGCGATGGGCGCCTACCTCGACCTGCTGGGCCGCCTGCTGCCGGCTGTCGAGGACGTGCGTCGGCCGGCCGGGGCCAGCCTTGACCTGGCGTGGGTGGCGTGCGGGGTGTTCGACGCCTTCTTCGAGCTCGACCTCGGCCCGTGGGACGTGGCCGCCGGGGCCCTGCTGGTCCGCGAGGCGGGCGGCGTGGTGACCGACTGGGAGGGTGACCCCGGCCGCTGGCTGGACACCGGGCACATCGTGGCCGGTTCGCCGAGTGTGCATGCGACGGTGGTGCGGCACACCAGCACGACCGCACTGCCGGTGCTCCGGCGCCCCTGACCGTGCGCGGCCGGGAACGCGACGCGCCACCGGCAGCGGTGCGGCCCGCTGCCGCACCGCCGTCCGGCTCGCTCAGGATGCCGCGGTCGGCGCTGCGTGCAGCAGCTCCTCCAGCGCCGCCACCCGGGCCGGATCGCTCAGGGCCCGCATGCAGAACGTGCAGATGTTGGAGAACGACTCCTCGTCCAACGGCTGGAACAGTGGGTGCTGCCGGACCATGGTACGGAAGTAGATCGGCGATTCCGGGTCGTAGAAGGCGCGCACCAGCTGCTCCCGGCGGTCGCGGGCCGCCGCGTCCGAGTCGGCGGAGCGGATCGAGCCGAGGAAGACCGGCGTGCGCTTCATCTGGTCGACCCCGATGTCGAGCTGGCAGCAGGCGTAGACGTCGCCGGTGGCGTGGAGCGTGGTGGTGAGGTCATCGCACTCCGACAGCTCCTCGACCCGGTGCCCGCGCCACACCTGCAGCATCTCCCGGGCGCGCCCCCGGTCCAGCAGCTCGAGCACCACGTAGGGCTCACCGGCCGCGGCGAGTGCGGCGATGATCTCCTCGTCGCGTTCGCGGTGATGCGAGCGGCAGAACTGAATCTCCGTCGCCAGTCCGAACGACCGCGCGGTACGGGCCGCGGTGATCGGCCGCTCCACCGGGAAGTACTTCATGTGGTAGATGTCGGCGCTCAAAGCGAGACCGGAGATGCCGGCCTCCACAAATGGCGTGAGCTTCTCCCGCGCCAATTCGTCCGACCGTGCCCAAAATGCGTTGGACTCGACATCGACGACGTATCCCAGCTCCCGTGCCCACGTGATCACCTCGCGCATCTCGCGGGGATACAGAAACACTTCACCGCCGCTGAACGTCACATGCCGGCGGCCGTTTTCCCATGCCTCGGAAAGGGTCGCCCGGACTTCGTCCGTGCTAAGGCGCTCCCGGCGCCGGGGGCTTGACTCGACGATGCAGTGGTCGCAGGCGATGTTGCAGGTCAGGGTGAAGTTGACACACAGGCGCTGGTGGCTGGGGAAGCGGTCCCAGATCGGCACACCCTCGGCGGTCACAGCGGTCTCCTTTGCGTAATTCGCGGAGCCTGGTGGGTCATTCTCCGAAAGCGGTGGCCGGAAATTCGCGGCTGCCGGCTCGGCTCGGCTCGTTTCGGGGACGGCCCGACTCGCCCCCGCCGCTCGGGCGGGTCCTCATATCGTCTCGTGGCGACGCGCCCGTGTCCATGTCCGGTCGTATTTCCTGTCGGAAATTCTCGATGACGTCAACCGACGTGATCGCCGGTCCGGCGGGCTGGCGGGGCCACTTTGCTATGCCGTACGTCGGCTACGACTTCAACCGGGCACTCGCGGGGCGACCGGCGCGTTTGCGGAGCGGATCGACCACGCGGCCGAGGTCCGCCACTGTGACATGCTGGTCACACGGGACCCGATCACCGCCGACGGGGCGCTGCTGCTCAAGACGTACCATTGCGTGGAGGACCGGCTGTCCGGCGCGGGGCTGCGCCTCGTCGCCGAGGTCGCGGCCAACAAGGTGGTGGTGTCGTTCCCGCTGCGCGTCATGAATGGCCGGGCCGCGGTGTTCACCCGCCCCCACAACGACGCGCTGTCGCGCCTCGCCGACGAGCGGGGGTGGGCGGTGCGCCGGGCCCGGCTGAGCACCGAGGAGTTCGTGGACGTCGACAAGGAGCGCGGTGGCACGGAGCACTGAGACGCGGGTAGACCTGGCCGCTGAGGTGGCCCGACAGGTGCTCGCCGCGGCGAAGTACCGCAACCTGGACCCGGCGTTCGTCGAGCGCCTGGCGCAGGAGGCGGCGGAGCGATTCCGCGACCGCGGCCAAGCGGTCAAGTACGCCAAACGGAAGCTGCACCAGGCATTCGGCGCATTCGTCGCGGGCACGCCGGCGCAGGCGGTCGCCGCCTGCGTCGCGAAGATCGCCGCCGGAGCGGAGCCGAAGGAGGCGGGCCGGGAGGCGATGCGGGCACACGCCTCCTCGGCGGAACGGGTCGACTGGCTGGAGCCGTTCTACGAGCGCGTCGCCCAGTGGTGCGGCCCGGCATCCTCCGTGATCGACCTGGCCTGCGGCCTCAACCCGCTGGCCGTGCCGTGGATGGCGCTCGCTCCCGGCGCCACCTACGCCTGCTACGACGTGGACCGGACCATGGCCGAGGCGTTGCGCGCTCTGGGCACGGTTTACCCGGTCCGGGTCAACGCCGCCGCCGTCGACCTGGTCGCGGCGGTGCCGGCGGCGGGGGTCGACGTCGCGCTCGTGCTCAAGACCCTCACCACCGTGGAGCAGCAGCGCGGCGGTGCCGCGCAGCGGCTCATAGCCGCGCTCGACTGCCGTCACGTCGTGGTGAGCCTGCCCCGGCGCAGCCTGTCCGGGCGGCGCGGGTACGCCGACGACCCCGACGCGATCGTCCAACGGGCGGTGCACGGTACCGGATACGAGGTCGTCGACGAGGCGGCGTTCGGCACCGAGGCGCTGTACCACCTCGTGCCGTTGGCCGGTACCGCCGGACGCCCCGCTCCGGCGGAGGGCGCGGCGGAGCCGGGCGCCACCCGTCCGGTCGTCGACGTGCCGGCCACCGCGCGACCCGACGCCGATCGGGTGGACCCGACGGGGTAGGCGGGCCCGGCAGGCCGTCCTCACCCTCGTGGGCGCCGGCGGCGGCCGGCCTGAATCCAGGACCGCCGGGTCCTGAGGGCCGCCGACGGGTACCCGGACGGCCCCTGCCGGTGGCTTCGATACAGTTGGCCCGGACGACACGGGGGGGCGACGGGGTGGCAAGGGCGGACGGAACGCGGCAGGCAGACGAGGCCGGTTCCGGCACCCTCTACCTGGTGCCCACCCCCATCGGCAACCCCGGGGACATCACTCTCCGGGCCATCGAGGTGCTGCGCCGGGTCGGCGTCGTGGCCTCGGAAGACACGCGGCACACCTACCGGCTGTTCCAGTCCCTGGAGATCGACGCCCGCCTGGTGAGCTACCACGACCACAACGAGGAGTCCCGCAGCCGGCAGTTGCTGGGTCTGCTCCGGGAGGGCACGGACGTCGCGCTCGTCTCCGACGCCGGGACTCCTCTGGTCAACGATCCGGGCTACCGGCTGGTAGCGGCTGCGGTCGAGGCCGACGTGCCGGTCCGGCCGCTGCCGGGCGCGACCGCCTCGGTGACCGCGCTGATCGGTTCCGGGATGCCCAACCACCAGTTCCACTACGTCGGGTTCCTGCCCCGGAAGGAGGCGGCGCGCCGGGCTGCGCTGACCGCCCTGCGGTCGACACCGGCCACGCTGATCTTCTTCGAGGCACCCCACCGGATCGTCGCGATGTTGGCCGACCTCGCCGCGGTGCTCGGTGACCGGCCGGCGGCGCTGGCCCGCAACCTGACCAAGGACGACGAGGAGTTCCTCCGCGGCCGGCTCAACGAACTGACCGCCCGGCTCCGTGTGGAGCAGGTGGTCCGGGGGCAGTTCACGGTGGTCGTCGCCGGTTCCCCCGAGGCGCATGCGGACGAGGACCGCGCCCTGGCCGCGCGCCTCACCGAGACGCTGGTGCGCCACGGTGCCGAGGCCCGGCTAATCCGCGAGGTGGTCCGGGAGGTGACCGGGCTACCGCGCAACTGGGTGTACGAGCAGGTGCGGCTGGCCACCGAACGGTCGGGTCCCCTCGGGAACAGCTGACCTGCCCGAGGCCGCCCTGCCGCCCGAACGGGTCAGCGGTCGCCGCGGTAGACGCAGCCAGAGGTGCAGGTCTCCCGGACTCCCACCGCCGACAGCGGCAGCGACCCGGCCAGCCGGTCCCAGATCCAGCGGGCCAGCACTTCGCTGGTCGGGTTCTCCAGCCCCGGCACCTCGTTCAGGTAGTGGTGGTCGAGCCGGTCGCGGATCGGCTCGACCGCCTTCTTGAGGTCGCCGAAGTCCATCACCCAGCCGCTGTGCGGGTCGACGTCGCCGCTGACGTGCACCGTCACCCGGTACGAGTGACCGTGCAGCCGGGCGCACTTGTGCCCCTCGGGCACGTTCGGCAGCCGGTGCGCGGCCTCGAAGGTGAACTCCCGGAAGATCTCCATCAGGCGATTCCTATGTACTTATGGGTCTGCAGGCTCAATCGCCACTGCGGGTGCTCCAGGCAGTACCGCACCGCGGCTTCGGTGTTGGCGACCCGGTCGGGGCCGTCCATCGGCTGCAGCATGAAGTGCGCGAAGTCCAGGCCCTCGAAGCGGGCCGGCTCGGCACCCGGCTGCGGGTAGACGAGCTTCAGGTCGTCGCCACGGGTGAGCACCAGGTCCGCGCCCGCCTTGGGGCTGACGCAGACCCAGTCGATGCCGGGCGGCGCGGGGCGGGTGCCGTTGGTCTCCACCGCGACCTCGAAGCCCGCGTCGTGCAGGGCCCGTACGGCCGCCTCGTCGAGTTGTAACAGTGGCTCGCCGCCGGTGCACACCACGTATGGGCGGCTGCGCGGGTGGTCCTCGCCCCGCCAGGCGGCGACGACCGCTGCGGCCAGCTCGGCTGCGGTGGCGAAGCGGCCCCCGCCGGGGCCGTCCGTGCCGACGAAGTCGGTGTCGCAGAACTGGCAGATCGCCCGGTGCCGCTCCTCCTCCCGCCCGGTCCAGAGGTTGCAGCTCGTGAAGCGGCAGAACACCGCCGGTCGGCCGGCGTGGCTGCCCTCACCCTGCAGGGTGTAGAAGATCTCCTTGACCCGGTACACGGGGCGTCACCCGCCAGCGGACAGGGCGGGGTCGGTCAGCCCGAGTTCGGCGAAGCCGCGCCCCCGCAGCAGGCAGGAGTCGCAGGTGCCGCAGGCCCGGCCGTCGACCGGGTCGTAACAGCTGTGCGTCCAGGCGTAGTCGACGCCCAGCTCCAGCCCCCGGCGGATGGTCTCGGCCTTGGTCAGCTGGATCAGCGGGGTGTGGATGCGCAGCCGCTGCCGCCCCTCGACACCGGCCTTGGTGGCCAGGTTCGCCATCGCCTCGTAGGCGGCGATGTACTCCGGGCGGCAGTCCGGGTAGCCGCTGTAGTCGAGCGCGCTCACCCCGATGAAGATGTCGGACGCGTCGAGGGTCTCCGCCCAGGCCAGAGCGAACGACAGGAAGATCGTGTTGCGGGCCGGCACGTAGGTGACCGGGATGTCGCCGCCCAACTCGTCGGCGCTGGCGTGGTGCGGGACGGCGAGCGAGTCGTCGGTCAGCGCCGAGCCCCCGAAGACGCGCAGGTCGATGTCGGCGACGACGTGCCGGGTCGCGCCGAGCGCCTTGGCCACCCGGGCGGCGGCCTTCAGCTCGACGGTGTGCCGCTGGCCGTAGCGGAAGCTCAGGGCGTGGGCCTCGTACCCCTCGTGCACCGCCATGGCGAGCACCGTGGCGGAGTCGAGCCCGCCGCTGAGCAGCACCACAGCCTTGCGCTTCTCCGTCGGCATGCGCCAACACCCCCCTTCACCTCGCCGGCACGGCGTCGTGCCGGCGGTTAAGCCTACTCATGGTTCAGGTGAAGGCCGGCCGAGGGCGACGGGCTGCGGTGGGCGACACACCGGGTCGGCCGGGGGCGACGGTGGCCGGACGCCACCGCCGCCCCCGGGTCAGGACTTGCCGGCCTTGACGGGCTGCTCCGCCGGCTCGGGTCGGGCCGCCGCTGCCGAATCGAACGGCCTGGCGGTCGCCGGCATGGTAAAGAGGTTCCCCGGGACCCGGGGCAGGCCGTTGGGCAGCAGCGGCACCGCCATGGCCGTGGTGACGAGGGCCATCAGCACCAAGGTCGGAGTGTACGGAATCCATCTGGGTTCCTCGGCTCTTTTGGCACGGACGCCGGTAGAGGCCGGAAGCCGGCGCCCCGCCAAGTGCGAGGCACCGCTCCGCCCGGCCGGGCGGGACGGCGACCGGCCCTGGTGGTGAGCGGTGCGACGGCCAGGGACGGCCGGAGCACCGCAGCCAGGGCGCGGCATAGGTGAACGGAAAGAGGTGTCGCAGGTCCCGGTTGCGCAGACCAGCCACCGCTCGCGGCGTATCACCCCCTGGCCGGTGCCCGAACCCGCCAACACCGCGCGACGGCGGCAGTGCGGAACAGCGTTTACGAGACGCGGCACGACGATTGTCTCGTGATGCCTACCGCCACCCCCCGACGTGTTACGCGGACTGCTGGCGCCTCAGCGCGGCCAGGCCGGAATGCCGGAGCGTGCACTAGGCAGGGCGCTATGTGTCCGGAGTGCATCTCACAAAGCGTGTGGAGGGCTGGATGCGGGCACCAGCCTGACCGCGGACGGAGGACGACGGGAACGGCGACGGTCAGTGGTTACTGGGCCGCCGCCGTCTGTCCGGGTCGTATCGGCCGGGGTCAGCGCTCGTACGTGCTCGACGCGGCGAGCGCGATGCCGCCCCGGACGTTGAAGTTGACCGTGACCTTCAGGAAGACCGGCTCGAGAGTGGCCACCAGGTCGTCACGCATCTTCGTCGCCAGGTGCTCGTGGAAGATCCCCTCGTCCCGGAAGGTCTCCAGGTAGAGCTTGAGACTCTTCGTCTCCACTCCCCGGTCCCCGGGGCGGTAGTCGATCCGGATCGTCGCCCAGTCCGGCTGCCCGGTGATGGGGCAGCGGCAGGTGAACTCCCGGCAGTCGATGGTGATCTCCTGCGAGCTGTCGCCGATCGGGAAGGTTTCGAGGGATCGGTCGGGCGGGGTGTTCGCCCGACCGAGCTTCGTCAGAGCCATGGACCGATCATAGGCTCCGCTTCGTCGCTCCCCAGATCGTCTCGGACCTTGACCACCGCATCCAACACGTCCTGGACGTCTTCCGGCTCCATGGACAGCAGGGGGTGGTGGATCATACCGCCTCGTCCCATGCTATCCGCTCCGCGACCGGGAGGTGGAACGCGGTTGGGGAGATCCGCTCGCCGTACCGCTCCCGGATCGCCGGCCAGTCGCCTTGACGAGCCGGCCGACGTCACGCTATTGCTCAAGACGCCCCCCCTGTCTGGACACTCAACAACGCGGTGGCGGATGGGAAGTTATTGACATTGTCAACTCACCAATTGTTGTGGCAACCCTCCCGACCAGGTCGCTTGGGCGGCAATCGAAGGGCATGTCGCAGAACTACTCACAGAGTTTTGAGTTGCAGGCCAAAGAGCGGTCGTGCCGAATTCACCGACTGGAGATCGGCAACGAGCTGATTTACATCGTCCAAAAATAGCTCTCCACCGTCTTCCTCGACCCGGCCCGCAAGGCCGGGCTGCGCCTCTTCGCCGGGCTGAAGGCCGTCCGGGTGCTCCGCCGGGACGCCACCACCGTGGACGGTGTCGGCCCCGGCCCCTTCTCCACCGCCGCGATCACCGACTACTACACCGCCGACGACGCGCCCGGCGGGCTCGGCGGCCTGATCATCGAGTCCCAGCCGGAGGAGGCCCTCCGGCTGCGCCCCGACGAGCAGATCATTCGGCTCGAACCCGGGAGGAAACCACGGCGATCGTCGAGCGCCTCTGGGAGGACTGACCGGCGACCCCGGCGGGGGCCGGCCCGGCCCTCCGCCGGCGTCAGCCCTTGCCGATCGCCACCAGGTCCTCGGTGTCGAGCGTGACCCGCGACCAGCTCCAACCCCGGTCGCGGGCCAGCTCGGCCAGCTCCTCCAGGTGCCGGGGGACGAAGACCGCCGCCCGGCCGTTCATGGCGCGGGTCGGGAACGACACCACCACGTGCCGGCACGCCAGCCGGTCGACGAGCGCCAGGCCCGCACCGGGCCTGCGTCCCTCCATGCAGTGGTACGTCTTCAGCAGCAGCGCCAGGTCCGCGGTCACCTCGTGGTCGCCGCTGAGCACGTCCCCGTGCCGGACCTCGCTCTCGGGGCAGGCGCGGGCGAGGAAGGCGTTGCCCAGCGCGACGAACGACGAGTTGAAGTCGTAGCCGACGTACCGGGCGTCGGTCACGTCCCGCAGCCACGGCAGGCTGAACGGGTTCAGCGCGCAGGCGAGGTCGGCCACCGTACGCGGCGGCGGCACCAGCCCGAACAGGGCCGGGTAGAAGGCGTCCAGGTCGGGCAGGCGCTCGGCCGAGGAGAAGTGACCGGCCAGCACCTGCCGGCACCACTCCCGCCGGGCCCCCGGGTCGGCGAGGTCGGCCCGGTCCAGCGCCTTGCGCAGCGCGGCGGGCCGCGCGGTGAGCAGGTGCAGGGCGGCCACCTTGTGCAGCCGGGCCCGGACCAGGCGCTCCAGTTCGGCCGGGTCACCGGTGGCCCGCGCCTCCCATCGGACCAGGTCGGCGATGGTCTCCGGGTGCACGTTCCGGTACTTGGCGGCGGCGGTGAGCCGGGCGAGGACCTTCTCGACGGCGGGCGGGGACGTCGTCACCGGTCGCCTCACCCCAGCCGGATCGGCTCGCGCAGGGTCGGCCGGGCCATCCGACCGCCCTTGATCATCTCCAGGAGGCGGGTGTAGAAGCGCAGGTTGTGCATGGTCGCGAGCCGGTCCGCGAGGCCGTCCTTCACCCGGAACAGGTGGTGCAGGTAGCTACGGCTGTACCGACGGCAGGTCGGACAGTCGCAGGTCGCGCAGATCGGCTCGTCCTTCCAGGAGTTCTCCTCGTCCAGGATGTAGACGTTCTGGTAGAAGGCCCGGTCCGGCGTCAGCAGCCGGTCGGCGATGTCCGGCACGAACGCGTAGAGCCGGCCGTGCCGGGCGTCCCGGGTCGGGATGGTGCAGTCGAAGACCCACCGGGTGTCCAGCTCGCAGAGCGTGACCAGGTGCTCCGGGCGGCCCACCCCAAGGGCGAACAGCGGCGCGTCCTGCGGGGTGATCCGGGCGAGCAGCGCGAACATCTCCCGTTCCAGCTTCCCCTCGGCGCTGAGCGGCCAGCCGCCGAACCCGAACCCCTGCGCCCCCGACTCGACCAGCGCGTCCACGCAGCGTTGCCGCAGCTCCGGGTCGGTGCCGCCCTGCACCACCCCGACCAGCAGCGGCGGTTCCGCCGAGCGTCGCTGGCGGCACTGGAGGTCGTACGCCTCCCGCGCCTGGCGGAACCAGCGGATGGTCCGCTCGGTCGAGGCGAACTGCTCGGCCGGGGAGTCCTCCGGGCCGGTGCAGTCGTCCAGGGCGACCACCACGTCGGAGCGGAGACCGAACTGCCACTCCATGACCTTCTCCGGGGTGAGCACGATCTTCTTCGCGCTCGGCGACTCCTGGAAGGTCACCCCGCCGGACCGGATCGCCCCGGTCTTGCCCTGCTTACGGAGCAGGGAAAGCACCTGGAACCCGCCGGAATCGGAGACGATCACACCGTCCCAGGCCATGAAGCGGTGCAGGCCGCCGGCCCGCTTGACCGTACGCAACCCCGGGCGCTGGGCCAGGTGCATCGCGTTGACCATGACCGCCTGGATCCCCACCGTGGCCAGGTCCAGCGTGTCGACCGCCCGGACCGAGGCCCGGGTGGCGTCGGGAAGGAAGGTCGGCAGGGCCACCGATCCGTGCGCGGTGTCCAGCGACGGGCCCGCCGGGGCGGATCGGTCCGCGGGCGTCATGGGATGGCAGCTCCTCGGCAGGGGCGGGATGGACGCTTCAGGATACTTGTCCGGGCGGCGCGGGCCCCACCGCCGGTCGGGCTGCGCCGGGCCGCCGCGGCCGGCGACTTCCTGCTGCCGCGGTGATCCGAGGGGGCGCGACCGGTGCCCGTCCGAGCGGACGGTGCCGCCTCGGTGCCCGAAGGATGTCTGCCGATGGGAATTGTTACCTACGGTGGCCTTCTCCGGCCTTCCGTCCGCTCATGTAGTGACAGACCGTGATCGATGTTGACCTTTTTGCGACATGATCACTAAAGTCTCGTTTTTCCGGGCCTGAATCGCCGAGGGGGAGAATGAATGGCCGGCTTGTCCGTCTCTGACCACCTGGACGGTCAGTTGGCGCGCCTGTGCGAGGTTGCCGGGGCCGATCCTGTCGAACCTCGGAACCTGTTGGCGGGCCTGCTCGGCCCCGTCGGCCCGCGTCCACTGTACGAACCGCCGGCCTGGCCGTCCGGCGTCTCCGACGACCATACGCCGGTCGAGTTCTCCATCGCCTTCAACGAGGCGGAGCCCCCGACGTTGCGGATCCTGGGTGAGACGCTGGGATCGCCGCCCGGCCCGCTGGCCAACCTGTCCGCCACGCGCGGCTTCCTCGACGCGCAGGCCCGCCGGGCCGGCCTGTCGACGTCCCGGCTGGACTCGGTGCGGGATCTGTTCGCCACCGATGATCCGCAGGGCGACTTCGCCATGTGGTGCTCGCTGGTCTTCCGCAGCAGCCGGCGACCCGAGTTCAAGGTCTACCTCAACCCGGAGGTCAAGGGGGTCGAGCGGTCGCCCGCCCTGGTGTCCGAGGCCCTGCACCGGCTCGGGCTCGGCGCGTCGTACCGGGCGCTGCTCGACCACGGCGTCCGGCCGGGGGAGCTGGGCCGCGGCGACCGGCTGACGTTCTTCGCCGTCGATCTGCACGACGGGCCGCAGGCCCGGGTCAAGCTCTACCTGACCCACCACGAGGCCGAGGTCTGGGACGTGACGCGGGCGGCCAGCGTGGTCGACGGCGTCGACGTGGCGGAGATCGAGGAGTTCTGCGTGGTGGCCGGCGGCGGCACGCGCCGCTTCGACGGCCGCCCGCTCGTGGGCAGCTACACCTTCACGGAGGGCGCCGACCGGCCGGTCGGCTACAGCATCTACGTGCCCATCCGCAGCTACGTCACCGACGACCAGGAGGCCCGCGACCGGGTCGCGGCGTTGCTGGTCCGCTACGGGTTCGACACCGACGGGCTGGACCGGGCGATCGCCGCCGTGACGCCCCGGCCGCTCCGCGACGGCGTCGGACTGATCGCGCACGTCTCGCTGCGGCTGGGCGCGCCCCGGCCGGGTGTGACCGTCTACCTGTCGGCCGAGGCGTACCGGGTGAGCCCGCCGCGTCCGCGGCGGATGCCCGCCGGCCGCGACGTGTCGCCGGCTCCGGTCGGCCGTACCCGACCCTGACCCCCGCGAGGAGCGAGTTGCCCGATGGACGTGCGAAAGGCCCTGCCGCCGTACCGGATCAAGGTCGTCGAACCGATCCCCTTCCTCACCGCGGAGGAACGCCGGCGGGCGCTCGCGGATGCCGGATACAACCCGTTCAACCTGCGCGCCGACCAGATCACCATCGACCTGCTGTCCGATTCCGGCACCGGCGCGACGTCGGCGGCGCAGGAGGCGGCCGCCGCGCTCGGCGACGAGTCGTACGCCGGCGCGCGATCGTGGTTCCGGTTCCGGGACGAGGTGCGCGACCTCACCGGATACCCGCGGATCCTGCCGGTCCACCAGGGCCGGGCCGGCGAGCGGGTCCTGTTCGGCAGCCTGCTGAAGCCCGGCCAGATCTGCATCAGCAACACCCACTTCGACACCACCCACGCGAACGTCCTGCTCGCCGGGGCGGAACCACGGGACCTCCCGTGCAACGAGGCGGCCGACCTCGACAGCGACGAACCGTTCAAGGGCAACATCGACCTGGCCGCGCTCGAACGCACCCTTGCCGGGCCCGAGGGGCACCGGGTCGGCCTGGTGCTGATGACCATCACCAACAACGGCCTCGGCGCGCAGCCGGTCTCCATGGCCAACCTCGCGGCCGTACGGGAGCTGTGCCGGCGCCACCGCGTGCCGTTCTTCCTGGACGCGGCGCGCTTCGCCGAGAACGCCTGGCTGGTCAACCAGCGGGAAGCGGGCTACGGGACGTGGACCCCGCGGCAGATCGCCACCCGCGCGTTCCAGCTCGCCGACGGCTGCGTGGTGAGCCTGAAGAAGGACGGCCTGGCGGCCATCGGCGGGTTCATCGGGCTCCGCGACGACGAGTTGCACGCCGCGTGCGAGGCGAACCTGATCGCGACCGAGGGATTCTCCACCTACGGCGGGCTCGCCGGCCACGACCTCGAACGGCTCACCCAGGGGCTGCGCGAGGTGGTCGATCCCGCGTACCTGCGCGCCCGTGCCGCGTCCACCGAACGGCTGGCCGAGCTGCTCGACGACGTGGGCGTCGACACCGTCCGACCGGCGGGCATCCACGCCCTGTACCTCAACGCCGGCCGGCTGCTGCCGCACCTGTCCCCGCGGGAGTTCCCCGGGCACGCCCTGGGCTGCCAGCTCTTCCTCGACGGCGGGATCCGCTGCGCCGAGCTGGGATCGCTCTACCTGGGCGAGATGGACGAGCACCACCGGCTGCTCACTCCCGCTCCCTTCGAGCTGGTGCGGCTGGCGATCCCGCGCCGGGTCTACACCGACACGCACCTGGAGTACGTGGCCGCCGTCCTCGCCGACATCGCGAAGGACCCCGAGCAGGTCAGCGGGTACCGGATCGTCTCGGCGCCGCCCCTGCTGCGCCACTTCAAGGTGCGGTTGGAGCCGCTGCCGCCGGCGGCGGGCAGGTCCGTGGCCAGCTACGGCTGAGCGCCACGACGTCCCCGGCTCCCCGCGCCACCGTCGGCGCAGCGGAGCCGGGGACGTCCCCGTGCGGGCCCCCGCCTCGTCAGGCGCCGACCGCCAGGCGCGACAGGGCGTGCCGGACCAGCTCGATCAGCGCCTGCTTGCTGGACTCCCGGTCCCGGGCGTCGCACCAGAGCAGCGGTACGGCCGGGTCCAGCTCCAGCGCCGCCCGGATCTCGTCGGCGCTGTACAGGCACTCGCTGTGGAACCGGTTGACGGCGACCAGGAAGGGGATGCCCCGCCGCTCGAAGTAGTCGATGGCGGGGAAGCTCGTCCCGAGCCTCCTCGTGTCGACCAGCACGATCGCGCCCACCGCGCCCTGCGCGAGCTCGTCCCAGATGAACCAGAACCGGTCCTGCCCCGGCGTGCCGAACAGGTAGAGCACGACGTCCGGGGCGATGGTGATGCGCCCGAAGTCCAGGGCGACGGTCGTGCTCGCCTTGCCCTCGATGCCCGTGATGTCGTCCACGCCGACGCTGGCCTGGGTCAGGACCTCCTCCGTGACCAACGGCGGGATCTCACTGACCGATCCGACCAAGGTGGTCTTGCCGGTGCCGAAGCCGCCCGCCACAACGACCTTGACCGATTTCCGATCCACGTACACCAGTCCCTCTTCTAGAGCCGCTGCAGGCCGGCGAGAACGGTTTCCAGCAGCCGACGATCCGCGATCTTCTGCTGCGCCGGGGATCCGATGTCCAGGAACCCCTGCTCGACCAGCACGTCGACCATCACCTTGGTGATGGTCAGCGGTCTGTGCAGGTAGGCGCCGATCTCGGCAATGGAGATCCAGGTGGCGCAGCGGCTGACGATCTCCCGGTACTCCAACTCCAAACGTGTGGTGTCGGCGGGCAGCGCGATGACCTGGGTGGCCAGGTCCAGGTTGCTGTTGCGTGGACTCGTCCGGCCGTTGACCAGGATGTACAGGGGAACGAGCCGCCCGGCCTCCGCCTCGTCGTCGCCGTCCCACACGTCGTACGTCATGGTCGTAGCCCGACGGACTCGCTGAGCGGCAGGACGGGCGGTCGGGCCTCCGAGCCGAGGTACTCGCCGATGCGGGTCACCAGCCGGCTCATCTCGTAGGCGACCGTGCCCATGTCGACCGACTGCTCGCACAGCACGGCCAGCCGCGCGTTCTGGCCGGCGGCGGCGACGAACAGGGTGCGGCCCCGGTACTCGATGATGACCTGCTGCACCGGCCCGCTGTCGAAGCGGCGACCCATACCGGCCGCCACGCTGTACAGCGACGACGCGCCGGCCGCCAGCAGCTCACCGGCGTCCTGCGCCAGCGACGTGGACTTCTGGACGATCAGCCCGTCGGTGGACAGGACGAGTGCGTAGACGACGTCGGGGACCTCCACGAGATCGTCCAGGATCCAGGTCAGATCGGTCTGAGGTGTCGAGTTGGTCACGCTTTCCTGCCTTGATCGTCTCTGGTTGCCGATTCGTCGGTGCCCGCTGCCCGGCCGGCCGCCCAGGCCTGTTGGTACCTGGCGAACCGCGCCCGGGCCTCCTCCGGCGACCTGGCTGGTTCCGCCGTCCGGGGGGCGCGTCCTGGCACGTCGTCGTCGCGCAGCTCGGGCACCAGGTGCTGTTGCGGTTGCCGGTGGGGCAGGGGCGGCCGGGCGGGGTTCCGCTGGCCGGGGGCGCCGTTGCCCAGGGCGGCCGAGCCGCCGAGAGTGGGTGAACTCCCGCCCGGGCCGGCCGTGCCGTTGCCGCCGAGCGTGTGCCTGCCGTTGCCGTTGCCGGCCGTGGGCGTGCTGTGGCCGAGACCGTTGCCGGCCGTGGGCGTGCTGTGGCCGAGACCGTTGCCGAAGCCGCTGCCGGCCGTGGGCGCGCCGCTGCCGAGGCCGAGCGGGACGGGGGAGTCCAGCTGCCAGGAAGGGATGGCCGCGGTGCCGTTGGTCGGTTGGGAGTCGCTCATCATGCCCCCCACGCGGTGCGGTCGGTCGGTCTGGGGCCGGACCAGCGGCCGGGCCGACTGGGTCGGAACGGCCGTCGTGACCCCGCCGGCGCCGGCGACGGGCCGCCCACCCGGGTGACCCGCGCGGGGCGGCGCGGCGACCGGCGCGGCGGCCACGGGCAGCCTGATGCCGGGGGCCGTACGCTCCAGGTCGGAGGTCACCGGGTCGGTGGCGAGCACGCGGTCCGGCAGGAGCACGATCGCGAGCAGGCCGCCGTACGCCGACGCGCGGAGGCTCACCTGGATGCCCTCCCGCTTGGCCAGCTCCGCGACAACGTGCAGACCGACCTGCGCGCCGTCCTTCAGCGCCGTCACGTCCGGCGTGGGCGCGGTGGCCAGCAGCTCGTTCGCGCGCTCCAGGGACTCCGGCTTCATGCCCACGCCGGCGTCCTCGATCTCGACCGCGACGCCGTTCTTGACCTCGACGCAGGTCACCCAGACCGTCGTCTCTGGCGAGGAGAACGCGAGCGCGTTGTCCAGCAGCTCGGCAAGGAGGTGGATGGTCCCGGCGACCGCCGGCCCCACGATCGCCACGTCGGGCGCGTTGCGCAGGGTGATCCGCTGGTAGTGCTGGGCCTCGGCGAACGCCGCCAGCATCACGCGGCGTACCGGGACGGGGTTCTGGAAACGCCGGCCGATCTGGCCACCGGCCAGGATGACCAGGTTCTCCAGGAAGCGCCGGGTCTGGGTGAGCTGGTGGTTGATGTCGAACAGCTCCGTCAACAGCTCCTCGTCGCCGATCCGGATCTGCAGGTCCTCGATGACCTTCAGGCCCCGCTGGAGGGGTCGTTGCGGGCGGCGGGCGACGCCCATCAGCATGGCGACACCGGCGGCCCGGGTCTTCGCCTCGTCGACGGCCGCGCCTGCGGCGGCCTGCAGCGACCTGTTGATGACCTGCGCGACCTGGCCGATCTCGTCGCTGCCGTAGTCCTGCATCGGAAGCTCGACCGCGACGTCGACCTTCTCGCGCCGCCGGAGGCGTTCCATCATGGCCGGCAGCCGCTCGTCCACCATCGCGGCGGCGTCCCTACCCAACTGCGCCAGGCGGACGGAGAGCGCGCGGTCGACCAGGATCCGCGACTGGCGGATCGCCCACAGGATCGCGGCGACGGCGACGGACAGCGCCAGGAGGCTGCCCAGGGACGCGGTCAGCAGCTGCCCGTTGCCCGTGCGGAGGGTCTCCGCCGAGACCTTGTCGGCCTGCTCGACGGTCAGGTTGATCAGGTCGTCGGAGACCTGCTGCGTGAGCGTGTCCCACTCGGCCCTCGTGAACGGCAGCGCGCGCGGCATCCCGTCCCGCCACGGGCCGCCGGCGATGAGCGCGTTCTCCGCGGCGACCAACTGCTTCCAGGGGCTGCCCGCCGTGATCCCCTCGTGGCGCCTGCGCACATCCGCCTGCAGGTGCGGGGCGACGTTGGCGAGGCCGGCGTGGTAGGCGCCCACCAGGCTCACGAACTCGAGGTAGTCCTGCTGGCCGAACGAGCGGGAGCCGAACGCGCCGTCGATCTTCGATCCGGCCCGGGACATCAGGTCGCTGGCGCGGAAGGTCTCGGTCGCCGCGATGCCGCCCTGGGCCGCGGTGACGTCGGGGACGATCCGGGCCTGGGTGTCGAAGAGCCCGGTCGCGGCGTCGAGCAGGTCGTTGTAGAAGTCGTACACGCCCTGCTGGTCGGCGGACCGGGCGTCGATGGTGCTCCGTACGCCCGGTAGCTCGTCCAGGTGGCCCGCCAGCGTCCTCCACTGCGTCGCGATGGACTGCGGAGCGTTGCCCAACGCCGAGTCGGCCGCGCTGCGCATCGCCGCGATCCGCTGGTCCGTCTGCTGCCGCCGGTCGAGCAGCTTCTGCAGGTCCCTCGACGGCTGCGCGAGGTAGGCGACGCTCAGCCGCCGTTCCTGCTGGAGCGAGGCCAGCGCGGACACCGCCGGGATCGACACCTGGCGGACGCTGTTGGCGACCTCGCGGTTGTAGAAGCCCTGGAAGATAAGGTATCCGGACGCGACGAGCCACATGACCAGTGCGACGACACTGGGGATGAGCACGAGCCTGATGACGCGCCGTTTGATGGACTGCTGTTGACCCCGGCGCGGGTTCGACGCCGTTGGCTGGCCGTGTTCGTCCGAATCACGGTGCCTGCTTTCGCGGTCGGCCTGTTCGTGCGCCAAGTTGAATTCCAATCATGGGCAGCCCACAAGGCACCAGCGGCCGGGCTCTGCCGGCCGACGGCGATGTGGGCGCAACCCTACCGGTCTGTCCGGTCTAGCACTACCCGACCTAGCCGGAGACGGATTGGGGCCTATCGTCTGCACTGGTCAGGGCGGGTTCGCCCGGTCTCCTGTGGACCGCCGCCGGCAGCGACTACGTGGGCCGGACGGGTGGACCGGCCGACGGCGCGACCGGGCGCAGTTCGTCAGACGCCCAGGGGGAGGCGGGCGGGAAATCAGCGGGCCGCGTCGGGGTGTCCGGGCATTCCCGATCCGCCGCTGCTGCTGCCGGACGAGCCGCCGGCCACGCCGGATCCGTCGTCCTCGGTGACCAGGTCCGGCCGCGCGTCGGTGTCGTCCGGGGCCGGGACGTCGGTGTCCGCCTCGACCTGCACGAGCCGGGCCTGCTCGTCCTCGTCCTCGGCGTGCTCCGGGTCGACCGGCAGTTCACCGTAACGCGCCTGGTATCCCACGGTCGCCTCCCGTCGCCGCCGTACCGGCGCTGGCTACCCCGTCCACCGCGACCGAAACCCGACCGAAACCCGACCCCGCGGCCCGCTCGTCGCGATGGCGGCAGCCCTCGCCGGGCGATGTTGGACGTGGGCCGAGCCTCAGGACGCTGGCCTGTCCGGCAGGTCCGCCGAAGCCGGTAGCCGTACGGAGAACATCCGGCTGACCGGCCGGAACCCGGCAGCGTCGTACAGCCGGCGGGCGGAGTTTCCGTCGGCGACCTGGAGGGCGAGCGCGGGGAGGTCCGCGGTTCGGGTGCCGTACAGGGCGTGGGTGAGCAGGGCCCGGCCGAGTCCCCGGCCCTGGGCGCGCGGCGCCACGCCGAGGTTGACCACCCAGCCGTAGGGCCGGTCGGGGGCGGGGCCGGTGGACAGGACGTGGCCGGCGCTCCGTCCGTCCGGACCGACTACGCGCGCCGAGGCGGGCAGCAGCGGCGGGACGGGGCCGCCGTCGTCGAACATCGCCCGCACCTGGGCCGTGTGGTCGTCGCGCCAGGCACCGTCGGGGTGTCCCGGCCCGTACGCCGCCACGAGCGCGTCGTGCAGGTCGTCGTCCCAGCCGGGCGTGGCGAGGGACCAGCCGGAAGGCAACGGGGCCGGCATCGGCAGGTCCGCCAGGTCGTGGCGCAGTTCGGTGGCGGCCCGGTGCATTCGTAGCCCGCCGGCCACCAGGGCGGCCACCAGCGGCTCGTCCGGCGTGTCGAGCCGCAGTCCGGCGAGGTCCCGGCGGGCCTCGGCGGCCACCCGCTGCGGAGGTACCCCGGGGAACGGTCGCACCTGGGCGGCGTCGGGTTCCAGGTGTACGCGGGCGAGCGGCGCGCCGTCGCCGGCCGCGTGGAGCAGCACGACGCGGTGGCGCCCGTCGCTTCGCTGGTCGTCCGGATCGGCGTCGAGCGGCATGGCAACAAAGGTAGTTCGCGAGGCCGAGGAGCCTGCGCCGCGCTCTCGCCGGAGCTGGACCGCAGGTGGCTGCTGCCGCTGCGCCAGCTGCGCGTCCGGCTGACCCATCCGCTGCGCGGGGGCTCCGGGGTGCCGCTGCTCGCGAGCGTGCAGCAGCTTCAGCTCAGCGAGGCCTACCGGCGCGTGGCGCCGCTGCTCCGCTCCGACGTGCAGGAGCACTGGGACGACGGCGAGTGGCGCTTCGTGGGCCACGCCTGACGGTCGGGCCGGCGACGCCGGGCCTCGTCGCCGCGGTTTCCTGCCTGTGGCGGCGGTGGGCAGGTCGGCGCCGGGCCTCGTCGCCGGTTGCCGGGGCGGGCTGGTCGAAGCCGGCCCGCCCCGGTCAGGCGCCCGATCCCAGGCGGCGCGCCTCGGCGAGCGCGGCCTCCACGGCCTGCCGGGCCGCGCCGGTCCGCTGGAGCACCAGCGTCAGGACCTGCCTGACGCTCTCCAGCCCCGACAGCAGCGGGCCGGGCTGCCCACCCTGCAGGGTCAGGGTGGCGAGCCGTTGGGCCTCGCCGACCTGGGCGATCGTCCTGGCGGTGGCGTCGCGGGCGCCGTCGACGGCATCCCGCACCGGCGCCAGCCCGGTGATCGTCTCCTGCGGCGTCGCCTGGTGAGGAATCGTGGCGGTGGCCTTCGTCGCCGCGCCGATCGACGTGCCCAACCCGCCCAGGCCACCCTGGATCTCGGAGATCGCGCCCTGCACCCGGGCCACGCCGGCGGCCACGGCGGCGAAGCCGGCTCCGGCGGCCCGCAGCGCCACCTCCTGCGCCTGCTGGTGGGCGGCGGCGGCCAGCCCCTGCGCCCGCTCGACGCCGGTCGTCAGCGCGCGCAGCTCACCGGTGATCTTCTCGACGTGCGACACCGGGCCGCCTCCCCCGATCCACGAACGGAATGGTGCCGGCTGAACCTACCGGGCCGGCGGACCGGACGGGTGCCAGCCGCGCGGGGACGCGCGCGGGCTCCCACGGACGCCTCGGCGGGCCGGGGGATCACATCCGTTCCGGGGTGCGGATGCCGAGCAGGCGCAGGCCCTGCCGGAGCACCCGCGCGGTCAGCCCGCACAGCAGCAACCGCCCGCCGCGCACCGGCTCCTCCGCGCGCAGCACCGGGCAGCGCTCGTAGAACGCGCTGAACGCCGTGGCGACCCGGTACAGGTGGCCGGCCAGGGAATGGAACGCCAGGGTCCGCTCCACCTCCGCCACCACCGGAGCGAACCCGAGCAGCGCGAACACCAGTGCCCGCTCCACCGGGTCGACCGGACCGCCGGTCACCGTCGCGAACGCGGGCGCCAGCCGGTCGGCCAGCAACTTCTCCAGATCCATGGGTACGCCGATCTCGCTCGGACCCGCGTCGGGCGGGTCGCCGGAAGGAGTCCGGACGGACCGAGGTGTCGATCGGGCGGGACCGGCGGCTCGATCCGCCGGTCGCAGGAGGACGTGTGTCAGCTCAGGGTCGACGGGGGCTCGAACGAGCCCGGCGTCGCTCGCGGCGCACCGACCCGGCCGGGACGCCCTGGAGCGCGTCGGCGGTGGCGTGGTTGCCGCAGCTGGTCACGCCGGGAGCGTAGCCGACCGGACCGGGAGCGGGCCACGCCGTTCCGGGCCGGTCGGCGCGCCCCTCGGAGGCCGCCGTACCAGTGGCTCAGGCCGGCGCGGCGGTGGCCCGCCGGGCCCGCTCCGCCCGCCGCCGGACCTGCTGGTACGCGCCGGTCAGCCCCATCGCCCGGCGGACCTCGACGAGGGTGCGCCGCACCTCGGCCCGGGTCCGCTCCGTCCCGTCGACGATGAGCTGGTCGACCATGCCGCGGTCCGCCTCGAACCGCGCCCGGCGCTCCCGGATCGGGTCCAGGAACCGGTTCAGCGCCACCGCCAGCTTCTCCTTGACCTCCACGTCACCCACCCGACCGGCCCGGTACCGCTCCTTGAGGTCGGCGACCTGCGCCCGGTCCGGGTTGAACACGTCGTGGTAGGTGAAGACGGGATTCCCCTCCACCATGCCCGGGACGTCGGCGCGCACCCGGTTCGGGTCGGTGTACATGCCCATCACGGCCCGGCGGACGGTCTCCGCGTCGTCGGAGAGCGAGATCGCGTTGCCCAGGCTCTTGCTCATCTTGCTCTGGCCGTCCGTGCCGACCAGCGTCGGCGTCTCCGAGGCGATCATCTCCGGTACGGGGAAGACCTCCCCGTACAGGTGGTTGAACCGGCGGGCGATCTCCCGCGTCACCTCGACGTGCGGCGCGTTGTCCTTTCCCACCGGCACCACCTGCCCCTTGACGCAGAGGATGTCGGCCGCCTGGAGGACGGGGTAGCCGAGCAGCCCGTACGGCATCTCGTCCTTCCCGGCGGCGCGCGCCATGTCCTTCAGCGAGGGCACCCGCTCCAGGCGGGGCACGGTCACCAGGTTCTGGAACAGGGTGTTCAGGTCGCCGACCTCGGGGATGGCCGACTGCAGGTAGAACGTCGCCCGGGCCGGGTCCACCCCGGCGGCGAGGATGTCGGTCACCATCTCGCGGGCGTTGTGGGAGACCCGGTCGATGTCCTCGCGGGTGTTGCGGGTGGTCAGCATGTGCAGGTCGGCGATGATGAAGAAGCTCTCGTACCGCTGGTGCAGTCGCACCCGGTTGGCGATGCTGCCGACGTAGTGGCCGAGGTGCAGCCGCCCGGTCGGCCGGTCGCCGGTGAGCATCCGTACTGCGGACATGGTGGTACGCCTTTCTGTGCCGGGAAGCGGTGGAAGACGCGCGGGCGCGCGCTGACCCGGGCGGACACGCCCCTGAGGTCAGGTGGATCGGCTCGTCAGACCAGAGCCGGGCGCCATCGCCCGCCGTCGCGGAACCGCAGCCCGCCGGCACGCAGGACGTCCAGGATCCGCTCACGGCCGTCGCCGGAGCGGGTCGGCGTGGCCGGCACGGCGCTCGCCGAACGGCCGTCGACCGGGTCGACGGCCTCGGGCGCACAGATGTACAGCCGGACCATGCCCCCACCGTAACCACCCGCGGCCCGGTCCGGTGAGCCGGTCCGCACGCCTCGCACCCGGAAAGACCGCGCATCCGGCCCTCGGCCGGCCCGGGCCGGGCTACGGTCCGCACTGTGGGTCGCATGCGCGGGTGCACGAGGCCCTGACCTGCGGCGGCGAGCTTCGCCCGGTGCCGGTCGCCCCGACGTTCGCGCCGACGCCGCTGGCATACTCGCCAGTCATGGTGCTGTCACGTGGATGGGCCCTCTTCCTGGTCGGGGTCGGCGTCTGGACCTGGCTGATCTGGCCCCGGTTCGGCCTTGCGATCTGGGACGATCCGCGTTCGTGGGCGAGCGGGGTCTCGGGCGAGGGAGCGCCGACGGGTTTCCTGTGGGTGCACGCCCTGCTGATCGTGGCGTCCCTGGCCATCGGCACCGCGGTGGCCGTCCTCGGGATCCTCGGTCTGCGGGCCGCCGGACGGCGTCGTGGCTGACCGGGTCGACTCTGACCTGGGGATATGTCGACGGGTGGAGGGTGTGACGCGGGACGCCACCTCCGGATTTGACGATCAACTCCGGGACGCGTAACTTTCTCTCTGCCAGCGCGGAACGGACGAAACGGGGCGAAAGCCCTGAAGGTCGGAGCGCGGGAACGACTTCCGGGTCGGGCGGGTTGCACACCGCCGGAGCCGGACCGGGCGGTGCCCCCGGATCTGCCGCGAGGTGGATTTGGAGCGGCGAAGCCGACCGGGTAAGCTTGACGGCCGGCAGGGCCCCGGGCGCGCTAGCGGGACACCGCAGCGGCCGGCCTGCCAAATCCGATGATCACGACAGCGGTTCGCCACTGCGCGCGGTCGTCGGCGCGGTACCCGTACAAAGCATGACAGACCGGGATACACGGTTTGACACGGCCGAGACGGTGAGCTAACGTAGTAAAAGTGCCCGGCGCGGGAGCGGCGGGTGCGGGACGAGATGCCCCGGCTGGTGGTCCTCCTGATGGGGGGTTGCTGGTTGGTGTGTGGTTGTTCTTTGAGAACTCAACAGGGTGCTTGATAAGCCAGTGCCAATTATGATTTACCCCCGCGCTGGTCGAGCTTTGGTTCGGCTGGTGTGGATTCCTTTGGCAACATTTTTGTTGTCAGGATGATTTTCCAAGTTTTTGTTGGAGAGTTTGATCCTGGCTCAGGACGAACGCTGGCGGCGTGCTTAACACATGCAAGTCGAGCGGAAAGGCCCTTCGGGGTACTCGAGCGGCGAACGGGTGAGTAACACGTGAGCAACCTGCCCTAGGCTTTGGGATAACCCTCGGAAACGGGGGCTAATACCGAATATTACTGCTGGCCGCATGGCTGGTGGTGGAAAGTTTTTCGGCCTGGGATGGGCTCGCGGCCTATCAGCTTGTTGGTGGGGTGATGGCCTACCAAGGCGACGACGGGTAGCCGGCCTGAGAGGGCGACCGGCCACACTGGGACTGAGACACGGCCCAGACTCCTACGGGAGGCAGCAGTGGGGAATATTGCACAATGGGCGAAAGCCTGATGCAGCGACGCCGCGTGAGGGATGACGGCCTTCGGGTTGTAAACCTCTTTCAGCAGGGACGAAGCGCAAGTGACGGTACCTGCAGAAGAAGCGCCGGCCAACTACGTGCCAGCAGCCGCGGTAAGACGTAGGGCGCGAGCGTTGTCCGGATTTATTGGGCGTAAAGAGCTCGTAGGCGGCTTGTCGCGTCGACTGTGAAAACCCGCGGCTCAACTGCGGGCCTGCAGTCGATACGGGCAGGCTAGAGTTCGGTAGGGGAGACTGGAATTCCTGGTGTAGCGGTGAAATGCGCAGATATCAGGAGGAACACCGGTGGCGAAGGCGGGTCTCTGGGCCGATACTGACGCTGAGGAGCGAAAGCGTGGGGAGCGAACAGGATTAGATACCCTGGTAGTCCACGCTGTAAACGTTGGGCGCTAGGTGTGGGGGGCCTCTCCGGTTCCCTGTGCCGCAGCTAACGCATTAAGCGCCCCGCCTGGGGAGTACGGCCGCAAGGCTAAAACTCAAAGGAATTGACGGGGGCCCGCACAAGCGGCGGAGCATGCGGATTAATTCGATGCAACGCGAAGAACCTTACCTGGGTTTGACATCGCCGGAAATCCTCCAGAGATGGGGGGTCCTTCGGGGCCGGTGACAGGTGGTGCATGGCTGTCGTCAGCTCGTGTCGTGAGATGTTGGGTTAAGTCCCGCAACGAGCGCAACCCTCGTTCGATGTTGCCAGCGCGTTATGGCGGGGACTCATCGAAGACTGCCGGGGTCAACTCGGAGGAAGGTGGGGATGACGTCAAGTCATCATGCCCCTTATGTCCAGGGCTTCACGCATGCTACAATGGCCGGTACAATGGGCTGCGATACCGTGAGGTGGAGCGAATCCCAAAAAGCCGGTCTCAGTTCGGATCGGGGTCTGCAACTCGACCCCGTGAAGTCGGAGTCGCTAGTAATCGCAGATCAGCAACGCTGCGGTGAATACGTTCCCGGGCCTTGTACACACCGCCCGTCACGTCACGAAAGTCGGCAACACCCGAAGCCGGTGGCCCAACCCGTAAGGGAGGGAGCCGTCGAAGGTGGGGCTGGCGATTGGGACGAAGTCGTAACAAGGTAGCCGTACCGGAAGGTGCGGCTGGATCACCTCCTTTCTAAGGAGCACCATCCGTCGAAGGACGGTATGGAGCCAGCGACCTGCGAATGTCGGGTCGGGGTGCTCGATGGCGGAGACACTGGTGAGTTCGATCCTGGCAACGGCTACGACGCCTGGTACGGCCACTTCGGTGGTGTGGAACGGTTGGTTGTGGTGCGGCTGGGGAGGATGGATAGCACCCTGTTGGGTCCTGAAGGAACAACCGTGGGTTGTTTCTTTCGGAGCCTTGGCCAGGACGTGAGTTCTGGGGGCTGCCAGGCATGGCCTGGTCTCGCATACCGTCGACGTGTGTCGGGCTGGTGTGGGGCTGTGGGTTGTGGGTTGGTCGTTTGTTGAGAATTGCACAGTGGACGCGAGCATCTTTGTGGTCAAGTTGTCAAGGGCGAACGGTGGATGCCTTGGCACCAGGAGCCGATGAAGGACGTGGGAGGCCGCGATAGGCCTGGGGGAGCTGTCAACCGAGCTGTGATCCCAGGGTGTCCGAATGGGGAAACCTGGCATCAGTCATGTGATGTCACCTGCACCTGAACACATAGGGTGTATGGGGGGAACGCGGGGAAGTGAAACATCTCAGTACCCGTAGGAAGAGAAAACAACATGTGATTCCGTGAGTAGTGGCGAGCGAAAGCGGATGTAGGCTAAACCGGTTGCGTGTGATACCTGTCAGGGGTTGCGTGGTCGGGGTTGTGGGACCCTGCGAGGTGGGCTGACAACCACCTGAGGAGTTACAAAGCCAGTTGCTAGCCGAACAGTCTGGGAAGGCTGACCGTAGGCGGTGAGAGTCCGGTAGGTGAAAGTGGCTGGTCTTCTGTGGGTGTTCCCGAGTAGCGGCGGACTCCTGTAATCTGCCGTGAATCTGCCAGGACCACCTGGTAAGCCTAAATACTTCCTGGTGACCGATAGCGGACGAGTACCGTGAGGGAATGGTGAAAAGTACCCCGGGAGGGGAGTGAAATAGTACCTGAAACCGTTCGCCTACAATCCGTCGGAGCCTTGCGGGGTGACGGCGTGCCTTTTGAAGAATGAGCCTGCGAGTTAGTGGCATGTGGCGAGGTTAACCCGTGTGGGGGAGCCGTAGCGAAAGCGAGTCTGAATAGGGCGTTTGAGTCGCATGCTCTAGACCCGAAGCGGAGTGATCTAGCCATGGGCAGGCTGAAGCGCGGGTAAGACCGCGTGGAGGGCCGAACCCACCAACGTTGAAAAGTTGGGGGATGACCTGTGGTTAGGGGTGAAAGGCCAATCAAACTCCGTGATAGCTGGTTCTCCCCGAAATGCATTTAGGTGCAGCGTCGCGTGTTTCTTGCCGGAGGTAGAGCACTGGATGGTCTAGGGGGCCCACAAGCTTACCGAAATCAGCCAAACTCCGAATGCCGGTAAGTGAGAGCGCGGCAGTGAGACTGCGGGGGATAAGCTTCGTAGTCGAGAGGGAAACAGCCCAGATCACCAGCTAAGGCCCCTAAGCGTGTGCTAAGTGGAAAAGGATGTGGGGTCGCATAGACAACCAGGAGGTTGGCTTAGAAGCAGCCACCCTTTAAAGAGTGCGTAATAGCTCACTGGTCAAGTGGTTCCGCGCCGACAATGTAGCGGGGCTCAAGCACACCGCCGAAGCTGTGGCATTCACATTTTTACTTCGCCAGGTCTTGATATCTGGTGCAGGTGTGTGGATGGGTAGGGGAGCGTCGTGCCGGGGGTGAAGCGACGGGGTGACCTAGTCGTGGACGCGGCACGAGTGAGAATGCAGGCATGAGTAGCGAATGAAGGGTGAGAAACCCTTCCGCCGGATGACCAAGGGTTCCAGGGCCAGGCTAATCCGCCCTGGGTGAGTCGGGACCTAAGGCGAGGCCGAGAGGCGTAGTCGATGGACAACGGGTTGATATTCCCGTACCCGCGAAAGAGCGTCCCTGATGAACCTTGCTGTGCTAACCACCCAAGCCATCCAAGACCTTCGGGTTGAGGGTGGGGAGCGTGGGATCCTGGTGGGTAGTAGTCAAGCGATGGGGTGACGCAGGAAGGTAGCTGAGCCCGGCCGGTGGTTGTGCCGGGGTAAGCGTGTAGGCCGTGCTGTAGGCAAATCCGCAGCACATGTGGGCTGAGACGTGATGCCGAGCCGATTCAGGTGAAGTCAGTGATCCTATGCTGCCGAGAAAAGCCTCTAGCGAGTTCTGAGCGGCCCGTACCCCAAACCGACACAGGTGGTCAGGTAGAGAATACCGAGGCGATCGGGCGAACTGTGGTTAAGGAACTCGGCAAATTGCCCCCGTAACTTAGGGAGAAGGGGGGCCGGAGACGTGAAGCCCCTTGCGGGTGGAGCGTTGTATGGCCGCAGAGAGCAGGGGGAAGCGACTGTTTACTAAAAACACAGGTCCATGCGAAGAAGTAATTCGATGTATATGGACTGACGCCTGCCCGGTGCTGGAACGTTAAGGGGACCTGTTAGCTCCTTTTGGGGCGAAGCGGAGAACTTAAGCGCCAGTAAACGGCGGTGGTAACTATAACCATCCTAAGGTAGCGAAATTCCTTGTCGGGTAAGTTCCGACCTGCACGAATGGCGTAACGACTTCCCCACTGTCTCAACCACAGGCCCGGCGAAATTGCATTACGAGTAAAGATGCTCGTTACGCGCGGCAGGACGGAAAGACCCCGGGACCTTTACTATAGCTTGACATTGGTATCTGAATTAGCTTGTGTAGGATAGGTGGGAGCCGGTGAAGTCCATACGCCAGTATGGGTGGAGGCATTGTTGAAATACCACTCTGGTTGATTTGGGTATCTAACTTCGGACCGTTATCCGGTTCAGGGACAGTGTCTGGTGGGTAGTTTAACTGGGGCGGTTGCCTCCTAAAGGGTAACGGAGGCGCCCAAAGGTTCCCTCAGCCTGGTTGGCAATCAGGTGTTGAGTGCAAGTGCACAAGGGAGCTTGACTGTGAGACTGACGGGTCGAGCAGGGACGAAAGTCGGGACTAGTGATCCGGCACTGGCATGTGGAAGCGGTGTCGCTCAACGGATAAAAGGTACCCCGGGGATAACAGGCTGATCTTCCCCAAGAGTCCATATCGACGGGATGGTTTGGCACCTCGATGTCGGCTCGTCGCATCCTGGGGCTGTAGCAGGTCCCAAGGGTTGGGCTGTTCGCCCATTAAAGCGGTACGCGAGCTGGGTTTAGAACGTCGTGAGACAGTTCGGTCCCTATCCGCCGTGCGCGTAGGATACTTGAGAAGGGCTGTCCCTAGTACGAGAGGACCGGGACGGACGAACCTCTGGTGTGCCAGTTGTCCCGCCAGGGGCACGGCTGGTTGGCTACGTTCGGAAGGGATAACCGCTGAAAGCATCTAAGCGGGAAGCCTGCTTCAAGATGAGGTATCCCACCCCTCTTTGAGGGGGTAAGGCCCCCAGCTAGACGACTGGGTTGATAGGCCGGAGATGTAAGCTCGGTAACGGGTTGAGTTGACCGGTACTAATAGGCCGAGGACTTGATTATCAAAGGTGCTACGCGTCCACTGTGTGATTCCCGACAAGCGAACAGCAGACCATGTTTTTGGTGTTGTTTGATATGTCGATAGTGTTACGGCGGTCATGGCGGAGGGGAAACGCCCGGTTACATTCCGAACCCGGAAGCTAAGCCCTCCAGCGCCGATGGTACTGCACTCGGGAGGGTGTGGGAGAGTAGGACACCGCCGGACATTCTTTCGTTCAGGGCCACCCCATCCGGGGTGGCCCTGAACGCATTTCCGCCCCATTTTCGGGAGCTCGGCCACATGCGCGGACCGCCCGCCCTGACGAGGGCTCCGCTGGGCCGGGCCAGCCGAATCGCGCCGCCAACGGCCCGGCGATGACGCCGAGGCGGAGCACGCCGTGGCGAAGCACGCCGAGGCGGAGCACGCCGTGGCGAAGCACGCCGTGACGGACCCGGTGGACGCCCTGGGCTTCTCCCCGCCGCCGGCATCTGGACGGGCGCCCGCGGCGGTGACTGGAAGGGCTCGGGGGAACGCGCCGGGTCCGCCCCGGCGTACCCGATGGAACGCCCCCGCTGGCGACGTGGCCGGCGGGGGCATCGGGGTCCCGGGGACCGGCCTCAGCTCTGGGCCGGGCCGCAGACGTAGCGGGGCTCAGCCAGATAACGCCAGCTGAACTTCTCCCGCTTGACCACCTTGCCGTCCTTCTTGATGACCCGGAACGCGTCCTGGGTGAAGCCGTCGATGCCGTTGCTGGGGATGCAGGACGGCCCGGGCGTCAGGTGGATCGTCTTCGGCTTGGTGATGTCGCGGCGCGGCCCGTACTCGGTCTTGACGCTGTCGTAGATCTTCGTGCTCCAGATCGACACGGTGACCGAGCTGGAGGTGTACGAGGTGTCGATGAGCACGCCGTGCGGGGTGTTGTTGCGGAACTTGAAGTCGAGGCTCGGCCAGAAGATCGTGGACTCGATCACCGGGGGGTACCGGCTGAACCAGTACGAGTGCGGCTTGTGCTCGACATCCTCCAGGCCGGCGTAGTACGTGGCGTTGAACAGCGTGGTGGTGAACTGGGAGGTCCCGCCGCCGACGCCCGGGACGAGCTTGCCGTCGAGGATCACGGGCGCGTCCCGGTACCCCTGGGCGTAGCCGCGCTCGCCCGTGTGACCGTTGAGGGAGAACGTCTCCCCGGGCAGCACCACCGCGCCGTCGACCTCCTTGGCGATCTGCGCGATGTTCTGGCTGCGCGGCGAGGAGAGCCCGCCGGTGAAGTGGGTGGTGAAGCGGGAGACTCGTTCCTTGATCCCGAGGCTGGCCAGCTTCTCGGTGGTGAGCTTCGGCTGCGTCTCCTTGAGCTGGCCGGTGACCGTCCGGTCGGCGGTACGGGGCAGCACGGCGAGCAGGTCCCGGCTCAGCGCGGCGGCGTCGAGCTGCTGGCCCGGGTGACCCTCCACCGCCTTCGGCTTCCCGTCGACGATCGTCATTCGGGCGTCGCGGGGCTCGACCTCGAGGGCGTCCAACCGGCTGTCGAGGGAGGTGCGCAGCCGCTTCACGTCGATCCTGGGCGTGAGCCTGCCCGCGTCGTCGGCCGCGAAGCGCAGGCTCCGGGCGATGGCGGCGGGCGGAATGGTGACCGAGCCCTTCGGCGTACGGAGCGTGACGGGGGCGGCGACGGCCGGGCGAGCCAGTTCGGCGACGAGCCGGTCCACCTCCTCGCTGGTGGTCGCCGGCGCGCGCTCCACCAGCGGGACGGTCACCGGCCGGCCGGAGAGCCAGCCGACGCGGACGACCTGGGCCGTGCGTTCCCGGTCCAGCGCGAGCCCGGGCTTCGGGTGCACCGGCTTCGGGGTGGTGCCGGTGAAGATGATCGCCGGCACCGTCCATTCCCGGGTCTGGTCCCCCGCCGCCCTGTGCAGGGCCGCGTCGAGCCGGGCCGCGTCGACGGTCACCACCGGGGCGACCGCCCGGGACCCGACGAGGCGGCTCACCGGGTGCGCCGACGCCTTCGCCGCCGCGTCGACGGTCGCCTCGACGTCGACCGCCAGCCCCACGTCGGCGGGCTTGAGCTCGACGTTCTTCTCGCCGACGACGACCCGGAGCGGGGCGTTCAACGCGCCGGACCGCGTCAGCTCGGCGCGCAGTTCGCGTACCGCCTCGGCGCGGCTGCGACCGCCCAGTTCGGCGCCGAGCACAGTGGTGCCGCGTGGCACGTCGCCGGCGTATGCGTACGCGCCGGCGCCGGCGACCGCCCCGAGGACGACCGCGGCGGAGCCGACGGCGAGCAGGACGCGTAGCCGGCGGGGGCGGCGTCGGGGGCCGGCGTCCGGGGCGGCTGCGGCGGCTGTCTCCGGCTCGTCACCCGGCCAGCTCACCGCGGTCACCTTGACGGTGGGCCGGTCGTCGGCGGGCGGTCGTGTATCGCCGTACAGAGTCACAGCAACCTCGATCGGTACGTACCACATGGGGCGGGTCCCAAAGACACCTACCGTAACCAACGGGCGAGCCGATCGACAGTCTGCGCCAAGGCCGTGCCCGGGCAGCGTGTCGGGGCCCGCGGTACGCGGGCGGGGCGCCGGCGTGCGGGCGGGCGGCCCGTCGTGGCACGGTGTGCGGGTGCGGACGGACGAGCGGACGCTGGCGTACGGCGGCGGATGGTTGGACCGGGCGGGCGCGCTGCGCGGGGACCCGGAGTGGCTCTCGGAGCGGCTGGCCGGGACGGGCAGCGTGCTGCTGGCGCTGTGGCGGGACCGCTGCCTGGTCTCGGCCGACGACGCGCCGGTCGGGTTGACCGGGGCGACCGCGGCGGAGATCAGCGGGGTTGCCGACGAGGTGGTCTTCCTCGGTCTGGCCGACGACGGCGGGGCCGTGTTCGCCGCCGACCTGTCCGGCCACGCGGAGCCCGACGCGCTGCGCCTCGCCGGGGCCGCCGCCGCGCGGGACGTGCGCGCCCTGGCGGGCCGGTTGGGTCCGGCCGAGGCGGCCGCCCAGGCGTACGCGCGGGGGCTGCTGCACTGGCACCGCCAGCAGCGCCACTGTGGTGCCTGCGGCGCGGCGACGGTCGCGCGCGACGGCGGGCACGTACGGGCATGCGCCGGGCCGGACTGCGGGCGGCTGCTGTTCCCCCGGATCGAGCCGGCGATCATCGTGCTGGTGGAGGCGCCCAACCCGCCGGCGCGTTGCCTGCTGGCGCGGCACGGCCGCGCCCCGGAGGGGTCGTACTCGACGCTGGCCGGGTTCGTCGAGGTGGGCGAGAGCCTGGAGGACGCCGTGCGGCGGGAGATGGCCGAGGAGGCCGGGGTGACGGTGACGGACCTGTCGTACCGGGGCTCGCAGGCGTGGCCGTTCCCGGCCGGCCTGATGGTCGGTTTCCGAGCCACCGCAAGCTCCGAGGAGGTGCGGGTGGACGGCGTGGAGCTGCTGGAGGCGCGCTGGTTCACCCGGGACGAGTTGCGCGAACGGGTGGCGGCGGGAAAGCCGCTGGGGCGGGTCGACTCGATCGACCGGCCCCCGGCCCCAGT
The DNA here is from genome assembly GCF_007830265.1 of Micromonospora olivasterospora. NCBI lineage: Bacteria > Bacillati > Actinomycetota > Actinomycetes > Micromonosporales > Micromonosporaceae > Micromonospora > Micromonospora olivasterospora. The sequence goes on along the minus strand of NZ_VLKE01000001.1, from coordinate 2,185,131 downwards.
CGTCGTCAGATCCGGGCCAGCGCCCGGCGCAGCGGGTCGAGCCCCAGCGAGCCCAGGTCGAGCGCCCGCCGGTGGAACTCCCTGAGGTCGAAGTCGGCGCCCTTGCGGGCCTTCGCGTCCTCCCGGGCCTGGAGCCAGATCCGCTCGCCCACCTTGTACGAGGGGGCCTGTCCCGGCCAGCCGAGGTAGCGGTTCAGCTCGAACCGCAGGTTCTCGTCCGGCACCCGGCAGTGCGCCCGCATGAACTCCCAACCCAGTTCCGGCGTCCACCGCTCGCCCGGGTGGAAGCCGAACGGGTTGTCCTTGGGGATCTCCAGCTCCAGGTGCATGCCGATGTCGACGATCACCCGGGCCGCCCGGAACGCCTGCCCGTCGAGCATGCCGAGCTTGTCGCCCGGGTCCTCCAGGTAGCCCAGCTCGTCCATCAGCCGCTCGGAGTAGAGCGCCCAGCCCTCGCCGTGCCCGGACACCCAGCACAGCAGCCGCTGCCAGCGGTTGAGCAGGTCGGCCCGGACGGCGGTCTGCGCGACCTGGAGGTGATGACCCGGGACGCCCTCGTGGTAGACGGTGGTCACCTCCCGCCAGGTGGAGAAGTCGGTGACGCCCTGTGGCACCGCCCACCACATCCGGCCGGGGCGGGAGAAGTCCTCGCTCGGGCCGGTGTAGTAGATCCCGCCGTCGCTGGTCGGGGCGAGGCAGCACTCGATCCGGCGCACCTGCTCCGGGATGTCGAAGTGGGTGCCGTGCAGTTCGCTGATCGCCTTGTCGGCCAGCGCCTGCATCCAGTCCCGGAACGCCTCCTTGCCCTGGATCGTGCGGGCCGGGTCGGCGTCCAGCGCCGCCACCGCCTCGTCGACCGTGGCGCCCGGCCCGACGATCCGGGCGGCCACCGCGCGCATCTCGCTCTCCAGCCGGGCCAGCTCCGCGAACCCCCAGGCGTACGTCTCGTCGAGATCGACCTTGGCGCCGAGGAAGTACTGCGAGGCCAGCTCGTACCGCTCCCGGCCGGCGGCCTGCTTGTCCCGCCCGATCGGCGCCAGTTCGTCCCGGAGGAACTGGCCGAACCCGGCCGTCGCGGCGGTGGCCGCCGCGGCGCCCCGGCGCAGGTCGGCGTCCAGCGTGCCCTCCGCGCCCAGCCGCTCGACCAGTCCGTGGAAGAAGTTGTCGCCGTTCGGGTCCGTCCAGGTGTCGCACTGCTTGGCGACCTCGATCAGCTGCGCCCTGGAGCTGACCCGGCCGGCGGCAGCCGCCTCGCGCAGCGTCGTCTTGTAGCCCTCAAGGGCGCTGGCGAACCTGTTGAGCCGGGCGGCGAAACTGGCCTGCGCGTCGGCGCCCTCGGTCGGCATCAGGTCGAACACCATGCGCAGGTCGTGCAGGCCGCTGGCGATCACGTTGACCTCGCTGGTCGTCTCGCCGGCCTCGTACCGGGCGAGGTCCAGGCCGAGGCGCTCCTGCATCGCCTCCTTGGCGGTGCGCTCCGACTCGGAGTCGGGTTCGGTCACGTCGAGCTGCGCGAGGGTACGCCGGGCCAGCTCGGCCCGGGCCGCGTAGCCCTCCGGCGACAGGTCGTCCAGCTGGTCGTCGTATCCGGAGATGCCGACGTAGGTCGCGCCGGTCGGGCTCAGCGGCGCCCAGTCGGCGACGTACCGGTCGGCGAGGTCATCGATTCGTCCCACAGGGTGACCCTACGCGACCGTCCCGCCCCGGCTGTCGAGCGTGTTTGCCGTGTTCAGGGCAGCAGGTCGAAGTCGACGTGAACGGCTTCTGTGACGGAGGGCGCGGTGGCCGGAAAGCGCGAGACCCCGTCGTACCCCTCCGGCAAAGTGTCAGGAGTGAATGCGCACCTCACTCCTGACAAGCCGGCGCTGCGCAGCTGGCTGCCGGGCTTCGTCGCGCTCGCCGCGATCTGGGGCTCCAGCTTGCTCTTCATCAACGTCGGCGTGCGGGAGCTGCACCCGCTGCACCTCACCCTCTACCGGGTCACCGCCGGGGCGCTCACGCTGCTCGTCGTGCTGCTGGTGCTGCGCGACCGGCTGCCCCGCGAGCCCCGGGTCTGGGCCCACCTCTTCGTGGTCGCGCCGCTCGTGGCCGGGGCGCCGCCGGCGCCGGCCCGCCTCTCGGCAGGGGTGCTGGCCAGCGTGCTCGCGCTCGGGGCGCTCGGTACCGGCCTGGCCTTCGTGATCAACATGCGGAACATCCGGGTGGCCGGCGCGAGCACCGCGTCCACGGTCACCTACCTGATCCCCGTCTTCGCGGTGCTCATCGGCGCGCTGGCGCTCGACGAGCGGCTGAACTGGCGACCAGCCCGTCGGCGCGCTGGTCGTCCTGGCCGGGGTCGCCGTGACGCAGGGCCTGCTGGGCCGGCGCCGGGCCGGCGCGGGCGTCCCGGTGCTGCCGGCCGCCGAACCCGCCGCGCCCCGCTGACGGTTCGTCACCTGCGCGGGCAGTCCACCGGCCGCCCCCCGGCGCTCAGCCGCGCGCCCACTCCAGCAGCTGCTCCGCCGGCCAGGTGTTGACCACCCGGTCGGCGGGTACGCCGCAGCGCGCCGCCCGCTCGCAGCCGAAGCGCTGCCAGTCGAGCTGCCCGGGCGCGTGCGCGTCCGTGTTGACCGCGAAGCGGCAGCCCGCCTCCAGGGCGAGCCGGATCAGTCGCTTCGGCGGGTCCTGCCGCTCCGGGCGGGAGTTGATCTCGACGGCTACGTCGTGCTCTGCGCAGGCGGCGAAGACCGCGTCGGCGTCGAAGTCGCTCTCCTTGCGTGTCCGCGCCCGGTGCCCCCGGTCGCCGGGGCCACTCACCCCGACGGGGCGGGACGACACCATCCGGCCGGTGCAGTGGCCGAGGATGTCCAGGTGCGGGTTGGCGATGGCCGTCAGCATCCGCCGGGTCATCTTTGCCCGCTCGTCGTTCAGGCCGCTGTGCACCGAGCCGACCACCACGTCGAGGCGGGCGAGCAGCTCCTCGTCCTGGTCCAGCGAGCCGTCGGCGAGGATGTCCACCTCGATCCCGGTGAGGATGCGGAAGCCCTCGGGCAGCGCCTCGTTGACCTTCGCCACGTGGTCGAGCTGTTTGCGCAACCGGGCGGCGGTCAGGCCCCGGGCCACGGTGAGCCGGGGCGAGTGGTCGGTCAGCACCACGTACTCGTGGCCGAGCTCGACCGCCGCGAGCGCCATCTCCTCGATCGGCGAGCCGCCGTCGGACCAGTCGGAGTGGGTGTGGCAGTCCCCGCGCAGCGCCGTGCGCAGCGCCGTGGCCTCCGTGTCCAGGTCGCTGCCCTCGGTGGCGAGCAGCCGGCGCAGGTACACGGGCTCCTCGCCGGCCAGCGACTCGGCGACGCAGCGGGCCGTCACGTCGCCGACCCCGGACAACTCGGTGAGCTTCCCCGTGCGCACCCGCTCGGCGACCTCCCCGTCCGGCAGGACGGCCAGGGCCTTCGCCGCCGACCGGAAGGCCCGCACCCGGTAGGTGGCCTCGTTGGCCCGTTCGAGCAGGAACGCGATGCGGCGCAGGTCGGCGATCGGGTCGCGGGGGCTCATGCCCTGCAACCTACGCGCCCACGCCGCCGGCCGGGGTACGACCGACGGCGCGGCGGCGGGTCAGCCGGCCCCTCCGGCGCGTCGGGTCAGCCGGCCCCGCCGGTCGTCGCCGGCGCCTTCGGGCAGCCGTGCCTGCGGTGCCACGCGGCGACCTCGGCGGCCGGCTCCCGGTTGCCGCCCCGGCGCCACGAGTCGAGGTACCGGGCCGGCCAGACCACCCCGCGCCGGATCCACCAGTCGTCGTGGCCGCGGCAGGCCGGCGAGATGCCGAAGTGCAGGTGGCAGACGTTGTTGGCGTTCCCCGTCCGGCCCACCTTGCCGAGCTGCTGGCCGGCCCGGACCCGGACGCCGGCGTCCACACCGGAGGCGATGACGCTCAGGTGCGAGCCGTAGTAGCGCACGCCGTCGTCGCCGAGCAGGGACACGGACAGGCCCCCGTTGTACGGCCCGAACGGCCCCCGCCGGTCGAACCGGTCCACCCGACTCACCTCCAGGACCGTCCCGTCGGTCACCGCCACCACGGGCTCGCCGCAGTCGGCGAAGATGTCCGTTCCCGGGTACGCGGAGTGGGTGGGGTGGTAGTCGACGTTGCCGGCGCGTACCGGGAAGACGTGCCGCAGGCCGGCGCGGGTCGGCGCGGGCGACGGCGCGGCGGTCGGCGGGGTGGCGGTCGGCGCGGCGGGCGTTGCGCCCGTCGTGGCCGGCTGCCCGGCGCCGGTCGGGCCGGGCGTGCCCACCCAGCCGCCGCCGGGCGCCGCGGCCGGCGGCGGCGCGCCGCAGCCGGCGGCCAGCACCGGCGCGAGCAGCAGCAGGACCGGGTACGCCGCGCGCGGGCGGCGGCGACGGGTGGGACGCGAGGCCATCCGATCATCCTGACAGAACGGCTACGGTGGGACGAACGGTCCGCCCGGCGCGGACCGCGGTGCGGAAAGGAGTGACGCCGATGGCCTGGCAGCCCGCCCTCCCCGGCCAGCCGCAGCCGGGCAGCCCCGGCGCGCGTACCCCCTCCGGGCTCTTCCCCTCCGGCCCGCCGTCGCGGCCGACGTGGCGGGAACCGCACCCGGTCACGGGAGCCGGGGTCGCCGCCGGCGGCGCCCTCGCCGCCGCCTGGCTCGTGCTGTTCGGCCTGCTCGGCCGCGACGTCTCCGGGTACGCCTGGTGGACCGTCCTGGCCGGCGGGCTGGCCTGGCTGGCCGCCCTGGCGCTGGTGCGGTTCGGCGACCGGGGGGTCGCCACGGGCGTCGCGATCGTCACCGCCGGCGGCTGGAGCATCGCCGCCGCGGTGGTCGCCGTCCGATGGGCCGCCAGCGGCGACTGGCCCCTGTGGTAAAAGGCCGCCCGGCCTGGGCGAACACCCTCGGTCGTCGCTCGGCTGCGCAGTGAAGCCCGGCTTGACGTACCCGCGCGGACGGCGCACGCTCGGCGGTATGGCCTGGACCACCTGGACCACCCCGCGGCTCGACCCCGACCGGAGCCGCCGCCGCCTCCAGATCCTCGCCGAGCTGGCGGGAGCCCGAGCGGTACGCGAGCGGGAGCGGCCGCGGCGCGCCCGCACCGAGCAGTTGCGGCAGCTCATCGCCACCCGGCGCCGCCTCGCGGGCTGACCGGCCCCGGCCGACCACACTTTCCACAGGATCCGACCGGCCCTTCGGGGCGTTGACCGGTCGCCTGCCGACCCGACCGGATAACGTGCACGCGTAACGAGTCGGCGTGCTGCGCCGAGGCCAATTTGGGGGGACCGTGTCGTACTTCGCTGCCGCCGTGGTGCGCGACGACGGCGGCTGGACCGCCGCCGAGGTGAACCTGCGGGGCGCCGCCGACGTCGACGAGGTCGCCGACCGGCTCCGCGACGTCGACCCGGACGCCGACCTGTCGCTGCTCTTCGTCGAGGCCGACGACGCGTACCTGGTCATCCTGCGGCTCGACGAGGGCGAGGACCTGCGCGTCTTCGGCTCGGACTCCGCGTACGCCGAGGAGTCCCGGCTCGGCGCCCTGCTGGTCGGCGACCTGAAGACGTCGGTCACCGGGTTCGACGACACCGAGGAGGCGCGGCCGAGCGCCGCCGGGGGCGACGAGGACGGCGAGCAGCCGGCCGTGGACCCGGAGGCCGACCCGGTGGGCGAGGCGGACATCCTCGCCGACCTTGGCGTCTCGCCGCAGCGGCTGCTCAACCTCTGCGCGCACGAGGGCATGCTGCCGGCGGACGTGACCGCCGAGATCTGCCAGGTGCTCGGCTGCGCCGACGAGGTCGAGGAACTGCGTGGCGTCTGACCGGTCGGCGGGCGACGGCGGTCCGGCGGGCGCCGGCACCGGCGGCTGGGTCGGCGCGGCGCGCTCCGCCGCGGGCTGGACCGGCGGCGCCGAGCCGGCCGACGCGACGGACCCCGCCCTGGAAGGGCTCCGGCCCGGGCAGCCGACGCCCGGTGCGGTCGGCCGGGCCGGGCCGGGCGCAGACGAGGGCCTGGTCGACCCGACCGGCGCGGGGCGGCGGCAGCGGTACGAACTCTGGATGCGCCGCGCCCTGGAGGTCGCCGTCACCGGCCCCGACCTCCCCGCCGACGGCCCGGCCGGCGCGGACGACATCCCCGTCGGCGCGGTCCTGTACGGCCCGGACGGCGCCGAGCTGGCGATCGGGCGCAACGAGCGGGAGCTGACCCAGGATCCGACCGCGCACGCCGAGGTGCTGGCCCTGCGGCGGGCCGCCGAGCGGCTGGGCCGGTGGCGGCTCGACGGCTGCACCCTGGTCGTGACCCTCGAACCCTGCACGATGTGTGCCGGGGCGCTGGTGCTGGCCCGGGTCTCCACCGTCGTCTTCGCCGCCTGGGAGCCGAAGACCGGCGCCGTCGGGTCGCTGTGGGACGTCGTCCGCGACCGCCGGCTCAACCACCGGCCGGAGGCCTACGGCGGCGTCCTGGAGGCCGAGAGCGCCGTCCTGCTCCGCGCGTTCTTCAAGGACAAGGCCCCTTCCTGACGCAGCTCGCACCGGAAGGGGCCCGGTCGACGCTCCGGACCGTCGCGCCCGGCGGGCTCGGCGGGCTCGGCGGGCGCGGCGCGGCGGGCATCAGGCGACGATCGTGTCCAGGCCGATCTCGACCATCTGGGAGAAGGTCTGCTCGCGCTCCTGCGCCGTCGTCTTCTCGCCGGTCTTGATGTGGTCGCTGACCGTCAGGATGGTCAGCGCGCGCGCCTTGAACCGGGCGGCGATCGTGTAGAGCGCCGCGGACTCCATCTCCACGGCCAGCACGCCGTAGTCCGCGAGGGTGTCGTAGAGGTCCGGCCGGTCGGTGTAGAAGGCGTCGGCCGCCAGGATCGGCCCGACCCGCATGCTGACGCCCCGCCGCTCGGCCACCTCGACGGACGTACGCAGCAGCCCGAAGTCGGCGACCGGGGCGTAGTCGATCAGCCCGTCGAAGCGCATCCGGTTCATGTTCGAGTCGGTGGACGAGCCGATCGCGGCCACGACGTCCCGCAGTTGGAGGTCCTCGCTCAGGGCGCCGCAGGAGCCGACCCGGATGAGGCTCTGCACGCCGTACTCGTTGATCAGCTCGTGCGCGTAGATGGAGGCGGACGGCATGCCCATGCCGGAGCCCTGGACGGACACCTCGACGCCGTTCCAGCGGCCGGTGAAGCCCAGCATTCCCCGGACCGTCGAGTAGCACTTGGCGTCCTCGAGGTAGGTCTCCGCGATCCACTTGGCCCGCAGGGGGTCGCCCGGCATCAGGACCCGTTCGGCGATCTCTCCCGGCTTCGCGCCGATGTGCGTACTCATGCCGACGATCCTGCCAGGCCGGCTGGCGACGTACCGGTTCGGCGTCCACGCCCGGCGTGCTGTACCCTACTCGGCGGTGGTGTGTCCGAGTGGCCTAAGGAGCACGCCTCGAAAGCGTGTGAGGGTTTACGCCCTCCGCGGGTTCAAATCCCGCCGCCACCGCTCGGGGAACGCGAGAACGCCCGGCAGGTCCGTGAGGATCGGCCGGGCGTTCCGCTTCCGGTCTCGGTTCGGGTCCTGCTGCGCGGCCAGGCCGACCGTTCGATGGACCGCGCCGCCCGTTCGTCGTTCAGCGTGCCCGTTCATCCGGTTACGGCTATCGATCAACCCCTCTATCGTGTCGGAGCGCCAACAACGAACGGGGGTTCTGTGCGTCGGAAGACTGTGAGTGTGTCGGTCCTGGCCGTCCTGGCCGGTTTGGGGATCAGCGCCCCGGCGGAGGCGGCCGACGACTTCCGGACGATCACCCGGGAGGGGGTCGTCCTGCAGTACCAGCGGGTGGCGACAAAGGGCGTTCCGGTGAAGAGGATCGGTACCCGCCCAGCGCCGGGGACGGGTGTCACCCGTTCCGACTTCGACGGCGACGGTGTCGACGACGTCGCGGTCACCGGCGACCCCTTCGACCCCAACCTGCCCCACTACCCGACCGGCGTGGTCGTCGTGCGGTACTCGTCCGCCCCGCAGGTCGACTACTTCATGGGCGTTCTGCCGCCGGTGGAGGGCGGCTGTAGCTGCTTCGGCGCGGCACTCGCGGCGGGTGACTTCAACGGCGACGGCTACGACGACCTGGCGATCGGTGACTCGGACGAGGTCGATCCGCGCAACAGGATTCACGGCGGCGGGGTCTGGATCGTCCCGGGCAGCAGGACGGGTCTCGTGGTCGACTCGGCGAGCCACTTCAACCAGGGTTCGCCGGGCGTTCCCGACGAGTCGGAGACCAACGACTCGTTCGGGGCAGCGCTCGCGGCCGGCGACATCAACGGGGACGGCCGCGACGATCTCGCGATCGGCGCGTTCTGGGAGTCGATCGGCACCAAGACAGAGGCCGGCGCGGTCACCGTCCTCTTCGGTGGCTCGGGTGGCCTCACCGCGACCGGCGCCCGGCAGTTGCACCAGGACCAGGCCGCGGTGCCCGGCGCGGCCGAGCGCAACGACCACTTCGGCTCCGGGCTCGCGATCGGGAGGGTCAACAGCGACCGGTACGCCGACCTGGTCATCGGCGCGCCGCGGGAGAACGAGGGCACGAGCTGGTACGGCAGCGGCATGGTCACGCTGATGTGGGGCTCGGCGAGCGGGGTGTCGTTCAGCGGTGCGACCTCCGTCACCGGTGCGGCCATCTACGAGGCGACCGGCCATCCCGACACCATCGCCTGGTACCTGGGTGGAACTCTCGCGGTCGGCGACGTGAACGGCGACGGGCTGGGCGAGGTGATCGCCGGGGTGCCCGGTGCCCAGACCCCGCACATCAACGCTGGTCTCGTCGCGGCCTTCACCGGCCGGTCCGGTGGCCTGTCCAGCAGCGCCGTGAAGGTCGTCACGCAGCGCACGGCCGGTGTGCCGGGCGACCCCGAGGACGACGACCGCTTCGGCGCGACGCTCGCGGTCGGCGACGTGACCGGCGACGGCAAGGCGGACGTGCTGGTCGGCGCGCCCGGCGAGGCCATCGGCTCGACGGCCGAGGCCGGCACGGTCGTCCTGCTCAAGGGTTCCGCCGCCGGGCTGACCGGCAGCGGCGCCCAGGGATTCGACCAGAACCACCCGGTCGTCCCGGACGCGGCGGAGCGCGGGGACAAGTTCGGTGGCTCCGTCGCACTGCTGAACCTCGACGGAAGCGGCGGGCTGGACGCCGTCGTGGGGTCCTACGGGGAAGAGGTGCCCGACGACATTCGCGGGTACGCGTCCGGGGCCATGACCGTGTTCCACGGTTCCACCGGCGGGCTTGTGCCGCAGTCCACCTCGTGGAGCGGTGCGACCCTGCGCACCGACCGCTTCTGGCCCAAGCGGTACGGCTTGCAGGTCGCCGGGCCGCAGGGCGGAGGCCCGGTGTACTGAGCCGCCGCGGTCCGCAGGACCGGGACGAACGCAACCCTGCCAGATGGCAACGCCCGGTCGGGTCCATCACGGACCGGCCGGGCGTTGTCACGTGTAGGGCATGGTCGGCGGGCCGGCCCCGGCAGGGCCGGCCCGCCGTGGCTCATTGGTGCACCCTTGTCTCACTCGAGCTGACGTTGGTTCGAGTGCACCGGTGACCGTCGGGCCATCGCCCAGCTCGCTCGACCTTCGAGGTCCAGCGTGAGTTCTGCGAGGCCCGGCGGCCCGGGACACCCCGACTGGCAACAGGGCTATGCGCCATCGAGCGCCGCTCAATGAGCGACCGGCAGTGGTGTCCCGGAACCGCCAGGTGCTTCCCCACTGGTAGCGCAGCGGAGAGGCAACTATGAGTGTGACCGACACCGCCGCGTCGGCGCGAGGGAACTCGGCCGGGGTGGACTGGGCCAAGGACGACTACGCGGTCTGCGTGGTCGACGCCGACGGTGAGCCGTTGGAGCGGCTGACGCTGAAATACACCAGGACCGGCCTGAGACGGCTGATCGACCTGCTCGACCGGCATCGGGTGGACGCGGTCGGCATCGAACGCCCGGACGGGCCGATCGTAGATGCGTTGCTGGCCGCCGAGGCGACCGTGTACGTGATCCCACCCTCGCAGGTCAAGGCACTGCGCCGACGGTACGGCTCGGCCGGGAACAAGGACGACCGGTTCGACGCCTACGTCCTGGCCGACACCGTCCGCACCGACCGGCGCCGGCTGACCCCGCTCGTGCTGGACAGCGAGACAACCACCGGGCTGCGCAAGCTGTGCCGCGCTCGCAAAGACCTGGTCGCCCACCGCATCGCGGTCGCCAACCAGCTGCGCGCCCACCTGGCCACGGCGCTGCCGGCCACCGTCGAGCTGTTCAACGAGATCGACTCGTCGATCAGCCGGCAGTTCCTGACCCGGTTCACCACCCAGGACGCCCTGGACTGGCTGTCGCCCAAGCGCCTGGCCGCCTGGCTGAAGAGCGTGAGCTACTGCGGCCGCACCGACCCAGCCGTGCTGCACACCCGCATCAACGCCGCGCCTCGCGGCGCCACCGGCGACTACGGACAGACCCTGGCCGGCATCACCCGCGCCTACCTCGCCACCCTGGCCGCCATCGTGGCCCAGATCGACACCCTGAACCAGCAGATCACCGAAGCCCTCGACCTGCACCCCGACCGGGACATCTTCACCAGCCTGCCCCGCTCCGGCACCGTCCGCGCCGCCCGGCTGCTCGCCGAGATCGGCGACGCCCGCGGCCGGTTCCCCACCCCAGCGTCCCTGGCCTGCCTCGCCGGCGTCGCACCCTCGACCCGCGAATCCGGCAAAGTCCGCATCGTGACCTTCCGCTGGGCCGTGGACAAACAACTGCGCGACGCCGTCTGCGACTTCGCCGGCGACAGCCGCCACGCCAACCCCTGGGCCGCCGACCTCTACCAACGAGCCCGAGCCCGCGGCCACGACCATCCCCACGCGGTCCGTATCCTGGCCCGCGCCTGGCTGGACATCATCTGGAAATGCTGGACCACCAACACCCCCTACGACCCGGACCGCCACCGAGCCCTCCAACACCTGCTCAAACAAGATCATCAAGTGGCGGCTTGACACAGGGCAACTCACGCGGCCGGGAGGCTCGCGTCCCGGTGGGTGAGCTGGTACGCCGCGTCGACCGAGTCGGCCTCCAGCAGCACCGTGACCGGGCCGGCGGGCAGGGAGCAGGTGATCGTCCGCTCGACGGCGTACCCGGTGGGCCCGCAGTAGCGGATGCCGCTGGCATCGAAGACCGACATCCGGGCGTCACCGCTGCCGGCGGTCCGCTTCCAGGTGATCGACTCCCCGGCCCCGCGCTGGTCCGCCGGGATCGAGAAGCAGACGGCGAACCGGTCGGCCCCGGTGGTCACCGTGGCGCCGGCCGCACTCCCCGTGAAGCATCCCGCACGACCTGTGCGGGCGGGGGAATCATTCCATGGTGGTCGATCACCGACAACAAGGTTCTCGTCGGGTCCGTTCCGTCGTCAACAGGGGCCGTGGCCCTCGTCGAAGAGGCGGCGGGCCCAGTCGGCGTACCCGACGATGACTTTCCGGACCGTGCCGCCGTCGTGCAGGAAGAGGTACGCGCGGTCACCGCTGGCGGCCAGCAGCCCGTCGAAGCGGTGCGTCCCCTGTGGGGCGACGAGCCGGTGCGTCGTCCGGTAGCGGGCCTGGACCTCGGCGACCGGGGTGCCGACGGTGATCCCCTCCGGCGTGCGGAAGGAGTCGTCGACCCAGAGCAGCACCAGCCGGTCGTCGACGAAGACCGGGCTCGCCGCCGCGTGGCCCGCGAGCGTCAGGCCGCACGCCTCGACCCCCGCCTGCAACAGCCCTCGGCGGGTCAGGTCCTGCTCGGTGTCGCCGAACTCGACGTCGGGCAGGCCGTTGAGGTCCATTACCTGGTCGTTGCCGGCTGGTCTCGCGTCGTCGACCGGCCGGTGTGGACGTACGCCGCTGCCGGCGATGGACGCGGCGGTCAGCAGCGCCGCGATGAATCCGAATTGTCGCAACTTCATGGAATCCCCCAGTCCACAACGGGACCGGGGCGCTCAGGTTGCTGCCGATCGGCGGATTGCCGGTTTTCCCACTCCTCGGCCAGGTCGTCCCAGTAGTCGGCGGACAGCCCGCGCCGGCCGTGCGCCAGCCACCCGGCGGTGTTCCGCTCCAGGTGCAGGCCCAGCTCGGCGAACGGGTCGATCCACCGGCCCGGCTCCGCGCCGATGCGGACCAGCGCCGCGTTGAGCGGCCACCGTTCGCGCGGGGCGTCGAGCACGTCGTCGAAGTGCGGCCCCCAGCTCACGGCGCCGCCCAGCCAGACCATCGACGCCTGCCGCCCGAGGCCGCCGGAGAACTCCGCCTCCAGGTACGCCACCGGCCCCTGCCGGGACCACCGCGCCAGCAACCCGGTCAGGGCCGGCGAGAGCACCAGCTCGAACGGTTGCTCGGGGCTCGGCTTCCCGACGGCGAAGTCCGGCAGCGCGCCGGTCAGTTCCTCGACCAACTGCGGGGTGAGCGGCAGCAGCGCGAAGTCCTGGCGCAACGCGGCCAGGACCGCGTGGTCCAGGTCGGCGGTCTGCTCGCGGAGCAACTCGACGTCGGCGACGACCGCGCTGAGCTGGTAACTCATCGGACCTCTCGGGCGGGTGGGTGACGTCAGTCGGGCTGCGCCGGGTCCGTCATCTCGAAGGCCAGCACCGTCGCGCCCACCCGGACCGTACCGGGGGCGTGCGGGGGGCGCGCCGCGTCGTGCAGCTCGGTCAGGATCGCGTGCAGGCGTTGCCGGGCGGCCGCCCAGTCCGCCGGGGAGACCCACAGCTCGGCGTCGGTCGTCAGGCCCGCCGACTCCGGCGCCCGGGCCGGCCCTGATCGCCCCGCTGATCGGCGTGCTCGCCGACCGGGTCCGCCGCCGCCCGCTGCTGATCGCCCTGCACGCCGTGATGGCGGGCCTGCTTCCGGCACTGCTGCTGGTGGACTCCGCGGGGCCGTCGGGTACGCCGTCGTGGATGCCGGCCTCCACCGGCCGCCGGAGTTCAACGGTGTGCTCGCCACCGTCCAGGGCGTGGGTTCCCTGGTCGGCGGCCTGGCCACCGGGGCGCTGCTGCGTCGCCTCGGCGACCGGCGGGTGATGGCCGCGGCGGTCGCGGTGTTCGCCGCCGGCCTGGCGCTGCGGGCCGCGCCCTCGCTCACCGCGGTGGTCGCCGGCAGCCTGGCGGTCGGGCTCGGCGTGCCGCTGGCGCTCGTCACCGTCTGGAGCGCGGTGCAGCGGGAGACGCCGGGCGCGCTGGTCGGTCGGGTCTCCGCCACGGTCAACATGCTCACCTTCGGCCTCGGCACGGTCGCCGTGGCGACCGGCGCGAGCCTGCTGGCGCTGGCCGGCCACCCGGCGATCCTGCTGGCCGCGGCGCTGGTCGCCGTGGTGCTCTCCGGCTGGGCGCTGCGCGGGGGCGGCGCGCGAGGCGGTCGCCGTCGGGTGGAGTGCTTGCCGCCCCCGTCGAGTCGGGCCGGGGAGCCTGTTGATCGTCTGCTGCCCGGCGACAGTCCCGCCCGCGTGTCGTCTCCCTTGAGCAGCAGGCGATCAGGAAGCGTTGCGGGTCGAGCAGGTGTGTGCTTGGCCCGATGGTCAGCGGTACTCAACAATGCGGCCCCGCTCCCATTGGCGGCGGGAGCGGGGCCGCGTGCTGCTACACGGTTGCTCGGCCGGTGCCGGGGCAGGTGCCACGGCTACCTATCGCCTGGTGCGGCGGGCAGGACCCGCCGCAGGCTACGCCGACACGGGCTCCGCAGACGGAGCACTGACTTTGAGGTGCCATTCACGGACTCCTTGGGGGATCTGGTAGTCCGGGTAGGGGTCGGTCTCGGGCTCGGCCGCCGAGCCGGACGCCGAGGTCGCGCGCAGGTAGATCGCGGACCCGTCACTGGCGGTGATGCGCAGGGCGGCGGCGACCGGTGACTCGACGCCGGCCTGCCGGCACAGCTCCCACGACCGGATGGCGTCCGGCCGTGCGACGTCGAGCAGCTGGTGGGCGAGCACGAGGATGCGAGCCGCACGCCACTTCGGCGGCAGCGGCTCGCTGGGCAGCGGCACCGGCGTGACATCACGCGGCGGCAGCGCGGCCCACAGCATCGCGGCGGACCCCGACCGGTGCAGCACCTTGACGCCCGGGGGCGACTGGCCGCCGGGCTGTGCGTCTCGGCCGTACCGCTCGACGGCGGTGACGTCCGGGTGCTCGGCGGCCCGGAAGAGGGCTTCCATGATGTCCAGGGCCTGGGTTACCTGCACGGATGCTCTCCTGATCTGTCGGGGATCGTGGCAGCTCACGGGCCGGGTCAGTCTACCGGCGGGGCGGCGGTGCTCGGCTCCGACGCACGCCGGCCTACCGGTTCGCCGCGTCGTAGAGGGCCTCGCTGCGCGCCGTGATCTCGATGCACCACGGCTCCGGGCAGTCGACCGAAGCCCACCGGCACTCCAGGCCGTGGCCGCGGACCCGCACCCAGCCGGGCACGTCGGTCGGCTCGCCGCCGACATCGACGACCCGCAGATCCAGGTACGTCGTGCCGAGCTGCCCGCCGTGCGTGGCCCACTCGCCGGCGCGCAGGGACAGCCGGGTGTCGGCCGGGAGCCTGATCTCCACCGTCACTCCTCCAGGCCGACGTAGCGGGCGTAGATGGTGATCCGCCCGTCGACGGTCCGGCAGACCGCCTCGTACGCGCCGGCCGGCTGCCACGCCAGGTCCAGGCCCTGCCGGATCCGGGTCACCAGCACCCGCGCCCCCGCGCCCTCCACGACCACACCCCACGCCTCGGGCTGCTCGCGCAGCTCGGCAGCCGCGCGCCGGGCGGCCCCGGTCATGAGTGCGTTGTTGCCGCGTCGAGCCGGCGGGGGTGGCCGTTCCCAGCGGACCACCCCTGCTGTCACCATGACCCCACCAGCGCCCGGAACTGCGCCATGTTGGCGGCGGCCAGGTCGACCAGGGACCTCGCCCAGGCGAGCTGGTCGCAGCCCTGCTCGGTGCACCGCTGGCAGGGCCGGCCGGCGTCGTGGTCGCCGACGACGAGGCTGGCGACGAACAGCACGTCGTTCGGGTTCATGCGGTCCTCGACCCGGCTCACCGCTCGGTCCTCGTTCCGTAGCAGGTGAGCTGGCCCAGGGTCATCCGCACGGTCGGGACGATCTGCGTCGGCTCGCAGTACCAGCGGGTGTCCCGCGCCCGCTGTGCCTGGTCGAGGAGCCGCTGCCGGGCGGCTGCCTGCTCGGCGGCCTGGTGACGCTGGCCGGTCCCGGGCGGCGGGGGCGGGTCGGACCGCCGCAGCAGCCACCGCACGATGTTGCGCACCTCGGACCAGATCGCCACCAGATCGCCTCCCTCATCCTCGTAACCGGGGGAGGGCGGCGACGGTGCTCGCATACATCGTTCGGGTCAATGACTGGACACCGCCGCCACCCACGAGCATCGTGCGGTTACGGAATGCGTCCAGGGCAGGTGTGCAGCGTCCGCCACCTGTCCACACCTGTCCGCAGACAGATCAGGCGGCGGCGACCGTCAAGGCTTGCCGGTACTCCGTCGTCCACTCGGCGTCGCGCTGATCGTCCGGCAGGCCCTGCAAGCCGGCGCGGAGGTTGTCCGCTGCGGTGGCCTTGTCGCCGAGCGCCAGGTACGCCAGCCCGAGACCCATCCGGGAGAAAGTCGGCGTCAGCCAGTACGCGGCGGCCGGCGGGGACTCAGACTCGGCGGCCTCAGTGAGATCGCTTGCCTCACCGAGCAGGCGTTCGGCGGCAGCCCGATCACCAAGCAGGGCGTATCCGTGCGCGGCCTGCACCGCGTCGCCGACCCGTTGCAGGGCGGACGATCCTGGAGTGTGGTACGCGGCGAGGAAGTGCCGCACGATGCCGCGAGGGTTGCCGCGCTGGCGTTCGAGGTAGCCGCGGAAGTTTTCCACCTGCGCGGCGAGCGGGCCGCTGTCGACCGCGTCGGCTTCGTCGGCGGCCTCGATCAGCACCCGTACCGCCTCGGCGTCGTTGCGCGCTTCAGCGTGCAGCCAGCCCACGAACTGTGTCCACTCTGCGGCAATGGCTTGCAGTTCGGGTGCGTGCGGGCCCCGGGCTCGCGCGGCCAGATCCTGCATGGTGCGCCACTGTGGCACGGCCGACGGCAGCATCACTGGTGCCGCGATGGCGTCGTCAAGGCGTCGCTGCGCAGCCAGCACGTCCGCGAGCAGGCGAACGGTCGCGGCGTCCAGCCGGGTCGGTTGCGCAATCGCGTACGCGATCCGCTGATCGTCGTCGGGTGTGGTCACGGCCGGCGTTTCGGCGACCATTGCTGTGAGCGTCCCGTTGGCCTGCAAGGTGTCGTCGAGGTGGCCGGCGACGTCGCACGTCGGCCGGATACGACCGACCTCAAGATCGTGCAGGTAGCTCTTGCTGTAGTGGACGCGTCTGGCCAGGTCGCGCAGCGACATGCCGCGCTCGCGGCGTAGTCGGGCCAGTTCGGCGGGGAATCGTTGGTCTACGGCGGTACGGATACGGGCCGGCATGGGATCTCCCAGGGAGAGGACTGGGCAGCGGCCTTGCCGGCATTACCCGGCCGGGCCACTGTCGACGGTACCGTCGGCTGGCCGGTCGGTGGGTCTGCAAATGGGAAGTGCGGCGTGGCGCGCGTGGGGCGGCGGGGGCCGAGGAGCAACTTCAGGGAAGTTGTGGCCTCAACGGCGCTTCGAGGCCACAACTTTCCTGAAGTTGCGAGTCCCCGCATGGTTCCGGAGCCCTCGTCGTTGGCGTCGTGGCTGGGGCTCACACCAGCTCACGGCCTGCCGGGTGTCAGGGTCGATGGAGTCGCGCGAGAGACGCGACCGATGCGATCAGCGCCGCGGCGACTGCACGCGCGCGAGACTGGCAGCCGTACGCCCCGCATGCGCATCTCCGGAGAGTGAGTGAGCGGGCGCGCACGCAGGCATCGACAATTGCTTATGCCGGTGCGCGGTTGGCTGGTGGTGGGAGCCGATCCAAGATCGGCGGGGGCGTGAATCAACAACTGATGAGGACGGGAGTAACCCCGGAGACGACAGAGGGCCGGTCCCCGCGGGCCGGCCTTATCGCCTGTGCTGCTCAGAGCGGAGGATACGAGATTCGAACTCGTGAGGGTGTGAACCCAACACGCTTTCCAAGCGTGCGCCCTAGGCCTCTAGGCGAATCCTCCGCGAGCCAGGATACAGGTACCCGGCGCGGCGGTTACCCCACCACCCCCTGAAGATCCACGGAACGTCGGGTAGGCTGGGTGGCACCTCCCGTGCGGCGGTACCTCGTGAACCTCCCCAGGGCCGGAAGGCAGCAAGGATAAGCGAGCTCTGCCGGGTGCACGGGAGGCCTTTTTGTCTCTGGTGCCCGGTAGTCTCCCTGCCTGTCCGGTCACGGGGTGGTGGGTGGTCACCCGCGCCTGACCGGCGCAGAATGGCTCGGTCGAGAGGAGGCGGGACGGGTGACACTGGCCCTCTACCGCAAGTACCGGCCGCGTACGTTCGCCGAGGTCATCGGGCAGGAGCACGTCACCGAGCCGCTGTCGCAGGCGCTGCGCAGCGGGCGGCTCAACCACGCGTACCTCTTCTCCGGCCCGCGCGGCTGCGGCAAGACCTCCAGCGCCCGCATTCTCGCCCGCTCGCTGAACTGCGAGCAGGGCCCCACCCCCGAGCCGTGCGGCCAGTGCGAGTCCTGCCGCTCGCTGGCCACCGACGGGGCCGGCTCGATCGACGTCATCGAGATCGACGCGGCCAGCCACGGCGGCGTCGACGACGCCCGGGAGTTGCGCGAGAAGGCGTTCTTCGCGCCGGCCCGCAGTCGGTTCAAGATCTACGTCATCGACGAGGCGCACATGGTCTCGTCGGCCGGCTTCAACGCCCTGCTGAAGCTGGTCGAGGAGCCGCCGGAGTACGTCAAGTTCATCTTCGCGACGACCGAGCCGGAGAAGGTCCTCGGCACGATCAAGTCGCGGACCCACCACTACCCGTTCCGGCTGATGCCGCCGAAGGTGCTCCGGCCGTACCTGGAGCAGCTCTGCGAGGCCGAGGGGGTCACGGTCGAGCCGGCGGTCTTCCCCCTCGTGGTGCGCGCCGGTGGCGGCAGCGCCCGGGACAGCCTCTCCGTGCTCGACCAGCTCATCGCCGGCGCCGGGCCCGAGGGGGTCAGCTACGCCCGGGCCGCCGCGCTGCTCGGCGTCACCGACTCCGCGCTGATCGACGAGATGTGCGACGCGCTGGCCGCCGGGGACGGGGCCGCCGCGTACGCCACCGTCGACCGGGTCGCCGAGGCCGGGCACGACCCGCGCCGGTTCGCCTCCGACCTGCTGGAGCGGCTGCGCGACCTGATCGTCCTCCAGCAGGTGCCGGACGCCGCCGAGAAGGGCCTGATCGACGGCCCGGCCGACCAGATCGAGCGGATGACCGCCCAGGCGGCGCGGCTGGGGCCGGGCACCCTGTCCCGGTGCGCCGACATCGTGCACAACGGCCTGGTCGAGATGCGCGGCACCACCGCGCCGAGGCTGCTGCTGGAGCTGATCTGCGCCCGGATGCTGCTGCCCGGCGCGGACGACTCGACCGGCGGCCTGCTCCAGCGCCTGGAGCGGATGGAGCGCCGGCTCACGCTGGGTGGCGCCGAGCCGCCGCCGGCCGCCGTCGACCCCGCGCCGGTCGCTCCGCCCTCCGCCGGCTCCGCGCCGGTCGCCCCGCCCTCCGCCGGCTCCGCGCCGGTCGCCCCGCCGGTCCCGGTACGCCCGGAGCCCGCCACCCCGCCTGCGGCGGCTGCCGCGCCTGTCGCGCCGGCGGCGGCGTCCGCCGCCCCGGCGGGTGACCCGCCGCCGTCCAGTGCTCCGGCCCAGGCGGCCCCGGTCGCGCCCCGGCGGGAGGTCCCGCCGGAGGCGGTCATGCCCGACCCGGTCACCCCCGAGCCGCCCCGCCCCGGCAGCGAGACGCCGGGCGCGCTGGACGCGGTCGCGGTGCGCCGGGCCTGGCCGGAGGTGGTCGGCAAGGTCAACCGGACCAACAAGCGGATCGCGGCGCTGATGCGCGACGCGGTCGTCCGGGAGTTGGACGGCGACACGCTGGTGCTGACGGTCAAGTCGACGGTGCTGGCCAAGATGATGTCCGACCACGCCGCGGTGCTCACCGACGCGCTCTACGAGGAGTTGGGCGGGCGCTGGCAGATCCGCTGCGAGGTCTCCGGCGAGCGGGGCGGCGTCGCGCTGGGCGGCGGTCCCCGGCCGGCGGCCCCCGCGCCGGCTCGCCAGGCGCCCCGGCCGCCACGCCCCGGCCGCCACGCCCCGGCCGCCACGCCCCGGCCGCCACGCCCCGGCCGCCACGCCCCCGGCCGCCACGCCCCCGGCCGCCACGCCCCCGGCCGTCACGCCCCCGGCCACCGCGGCTCCGGCCGCCACGCCCCCGGCCACCGCGGCTCCGGGTGCCTCCGCCCAGGGAGCCTCCGCGCCCGCCCGCCCCTCTGCCGGCCCGGCGGGCCGTGGCGGCACCGGGGCGGCCCGGTCGGGTGGCACGCCGGGCGGTTCGGGCGACGCGGACGACGACTGGCCCGAGCCGGCCCGCCCCGGCGGGGCGGCTCCCACCGCGAGCACTGCCCAGGACGAGGAATGGCCGGAGCCGGCCCGCCCGGGCTCCGCCGCCCCGGCGTCGGTCGTGCCCCCGGCGTCGGTCGGGCCCCCGAGGGCGGCCGGGCCGGCCGCCGCGGCGGCTCCGGTCACCGCCCCGGCCGGCTCCGCCGCGACGGCGGGCCCGGCACCGGCCGCCAGTCCGGCTGGCGGCGCCGGCGGCAGCGGCGGCGGTGTCGGAGGGAGACCGGTCAGCAGCGGCCTCGCCGCCGCGCGGGCCGCCGCGGCCGGCCGCGGCCCGCGTACCGAGAACGGGGCCCGGAGGAACGCGGACGCGGCGCGCAGGACCGCGGAGGCCGACTGGGCCGGCGAGCCGCCGTACGACCCGGACTACGACGGGCCGCTGCCCGGCGCGGGACGTCCGGGGCCGACGGCGCCGGCGACCCCGACGACGCCGACCTACGAGGGCTTCGACCCGGGCGACGAGCCGCTGGACGAGGTGATCGACGAGCGGACCGCCCGGCAGTCGAGTGAGGAGCAGGCGGTGCGGCTGCTCCGGGAGGTCTTCGGGGCCGAGAAGATCGACGAGGTGGACGCCCGCTGACAACCCGGCCGCGCCCCCGAGGACGGACATCCGACGCGAATGGGCGCGGTCGGGCGGATTGATCCACTCGGTGTCGGCGACATGGCGGCATCCGCGTGGCTCGGACACCCCACGTCGCCGACATGGAGTCGATCACGGCGCACCCGGGAACCGCGGATGGCCCCATGCCGCCGACATCGGGGCGTCGCCCGTGCCGCGGAACGGGTCGTGTGCCGACTAGGCTGGGCGCGGCCGAGCAGACGAGTGCGAGAAGGAGCCATCCGTGCGCCCAGGTGGACAGCCGAACATGCAGCAGATGCTGAAGCAGGCGCAGAAGATGCAGCAGCAGATCGCCAAGGCGCAGGCCGAGCTGGCCGAGGCGGAGCTGACCGGCACGGCGGGCGGGGGCCTCGTCACCGCGACCGTCGCCGGCACGGGCGAGCTCAAGGCGATCCGGATCGACCCGAAGGCGGTCGACCCGGAGGACGTGGAGACCCTGGAGGACCTGGTCGTCGCGGCCGTGCACAACGCCGCCGAGGCGGCGCGGGAACTGACCGAGAAGAAGATGGGCCCGGTCGCGGGCGGCATGGGCGGCCTCGGCCTGCCCGGTTTCTGAGCCGGCCGACAGATGTACGAGGGTGCCATCCAGGACCTGATCGACGAGCTGGGGCGGCTGCCGGGCGTCGGCCCGAAGAGCGCCCAGCGGATCGCCTTCCACGTCCTGTCCGCGGATCCGGCCGACGTCAACCGGCTGGCCGGCGCGCTGCGCAAGGTCAAGGATCTGGTGCGCTTCTGCACCAGCTGCTACAACGTCGCCGAGTCCGAGCAGTGCCGGATCTGCCGCGACCCGCGCCGCACCGACGAGGTGCTCTGCGTGGTCGAGGAGCCGAAGGACGTGGTGGCGATCGAGCGGACCGGCGAGTTCCGGGGCCGCTACCACGTGCTCGGCGGCGCGATCAACCCGCTGGAGGGGATCGGGCCGGACAATCTGCGCATCCGGGAGCTGATGGCCCGGCTCGGCGGCGGGACGGTCCGCGAGTTGATCCTCGCCACCGACCCGAACACCGAGGGCGAGGCGACCGCGACGTACCTGGCCCTGATGGTCAAGCCGATGGGGATCGCGGTGACCCGGCTGGCCAGCGGCCTGCCGGTCGGCGGCGACCTGGAGTACGCCGACGAGATCACCCTCGGCCGCGCGTTCGAGGGACGCCGGGCGGTCTGACCCCTCGGGGAGGCATGCGACGAGGGCCGGACGGGCCGGCCGCCCGGCGCCGGCCGTCACCGCCGCCCCGGCCCCGGCCGCGTCCGGTCGGTGATCTGACACCTGGTGGTGGCAACGAACGAGGCGATGTAACAGTTTGGCATCGCGCTTTCGGATCTTCCACTACGCAGGTCACCGACCTTCGAATCGTCGGTGGTGTTGCCGCTGGGACACGATCCGATACCAACCCGTTCATCGATGGTTCCCGGACGGTCCGAACGGGGGCTAAGGTCACCGCCATCGGTGACCCTGTCACCACGTTGTCCGTACCCCCAAGGACGAGGTGAAGCACCCATGCGTGCACCCAGGCCGAAGGTCGCTGTAGCGGCCGTCGCGGTCGCGGCCCTCGCGGTAGCAGGCTGCGCCGAGAGCAACCGCGAAGAAGGTTCCAGCGGTAGCAAGAAGGACACCCTGGTCTTCGGCGTCGCCGGCGACCCGAAGGTCCTCGACCCCAGCCTCGCCAGCGACGGCGAGTCGCTGCGCTTCGCGCGTCAGGTCTTCGAGACCCTGGTCCGGCCCGAAGAGGGTGGCACCAAGGTCACCCCGGGCCTGGCCGAGTCCTGGACCCCGGACGCCGCCGGCACCACCTGGACCTTCAAGCTCCGCTCCGGAGTGAAGTTCCACGACGGCGCGGACTTCAACGCCGAGGCCGTCTGCGCCAACTTCGACCGGTGGTACAACGCCAAGGGTCTCATGCAGAGCCCGGACGTGACCCCGTACTGGCAGGACGTCATGGGTGGCTTCGCCAAGAACGAGGACGAGGCGCTGCCGCCAAGCCTCTTCAAGTCCTGCACGGCCAAGGACGCCACCACTGTGGATCTGGCGTTCACCCGGGTCTCCAGCAAGATCCCGGCCGCGCTGATGCTGCCGTCGTTCTCCATCCACAGCCCGAAGGCGCTGCAGCAGTACGACGCCAGCAACGTCGGCGGCACCGCCGAGGACATCAAGTACCCGTCGTACGCGATGGAGCACCCGACCGGCACCGGCCCGTTCAAGTTCAAGTCCTGGGACGTCGCCAACAAGACGCTCACCATCGAGCGCAACGACGACTACTACGGCAACAAGGCCAAGCTGAAGACCATCATCTACAAGACCATCTCGGACGAGAACGCCCGCAAGCAGGCGCTGCGCTCCGGCGACATCCAGGGGTACGACCTGGTCGGCCCGGCCGACGTCGACCCGCTGAAGAAGGAGGGCTTCAACGTCCTCACCCGCCCGGCCTTCAACATCCTCTACCTGGCGATCAACCAGAAGGGGAACCCGAAGCTCGCCGACATCAAGGTCCGCCAGGCGATCGCGTACGCGTTGAACCGCCAGGCGCTGGTCGACTCGAAGCTGCCCCCGGGCGCCAAGGTCGCGCTGAACTTCCTGCCGGACACCGTCGAGGGCTTCAACCCGGACGTCACCAAGTACGACTACAACCCGGAGAAGGCCAAGCAGCTGCTGGCCGAGGCCGGTGCGTCGAACCTGACCCTGCGGTTCCACTACCCGACCGAGGTCACCCGGCCGTACATGCCGAACCCGAAGGACATCTTCGAGCTGCTGTCGGCGGACCTGAAGGCCGTGGGCATCAACGTCCAGGCCATCCCGCTGAAGTGGAGCCCGGACTACCTGAACGCCACCACCTCCGGCAACAAGCACGACATCCACTTCCTCGGCTGGACCGGTGACTACGGCGACGCCTACAACTTCATCGGCACCTTCTTCGACCGGCAGAAGGACGAGTGGGGCTTCAACAACCCCGAGCTCTTCGCGCAGTTCAAGGACGCCGACACCACCGCCGACCCGGCGGCCCGGGTGGAGAAGTACAAGGCCCTGAACAAGGCCATCATGGACTTCCTGCCGGGTGTGCCGGTCTCGCACTCGCCGCCGGCGATCGTGTTCGCCAAGGACGTGACCGGGATCAAGGCGAGCCCGCTCACCGACGAGCGGTACGCCACCGCAGAGTTCAAGTCCTGACCTGACGGCAAGGGCAAGCGGGCGGGTGCCGTGACCACGGCGCCCGCCCGCACCCCTCCGCACCCCCTTCGAGGCCACCGTGTTCCGGTTCATCGTCAGACGCCTGCTCCAGCTGATACCGACGCTGATCGGGCTCTCCCTCCTGCTGTTCATCTGGCTGCGCAGGCTGCCGGGCGGCCCCGAGACCGCCATCCTCGGTGAGCGCGGCACTCCGGAGATGCGCGCCGCGATCCGGCGCAACCTCGGCCTCGACGAGCCGATCCTGATTCAGTACGGCCGCTTCGTCCGGCGGCTGGTCCAGCTGGACCTGGGCACCTCGACCTCGACCAAGCGCCCGGTCGTCACCGAGTTCTTCGAGCGCTTCCCCGGCACGGTCGAGCTGACCGTCATGGCCATGCTGATCGCGATCGGGATCGGCATCCCGCTGGGCTACCTGGCCGCCCGCCGCCGGGGCCGGCTGCTGGACCACCTCTCCGTCGGCGGCTCGCTCCTCGGGGTCTGCATCCCGGTCTTTTTCCTGGCGTACGTGCTCAAGGCGATCTTCTCGGAGAACCTGGGCTGGTTCCCGTCCAGCGGCCGGCAGGACCCGACCATCGGCGCGACCCGCATCACGAACTTCTTCGTCCTCGACGGGCTGATGACCCGGGAGTGGGACGCCGCCGCCGACGCGCTGTGGCACCTGATACTCCCTGGTATCGCGCTGGCCAGCATCCCCCTGGCGATCATCGTCCGGATCACCCGAGCCAGCGTGCTGGAGGTCCTCAACGAGGACTTCGTCCGCACCGCCGAGGCCAAGGGCCTCACCGAGCGGACCGTCCGCCGCCGGCACGTGCTGCGCAACGCCATGCTGCCCGTGGTCACCTCCATCGGTCTGCAGACCGGCCTGCTGCTCTCCGGCGCGGTGCTGACCGAGACCGTCTTCGCCTTCAGCGGCATCGGGGCGTTCGTCGCGGACGCGATCAGCCAGCGCGACTACCCCGTGCTGATGGGCTTCATCCTGATCATCGCGGTGGTGTACGTGCTGGTGAACCTCCTGGTGGACCTCTCCTACAGCGTGATCGACCCGAGGGTGAGGGTGCGATGACGGCCGTCACCGGCAAGAAGCGCGAGAAGATCGACCGGCTCGCCGAGCTGGCCGCCCGTGACGACGAACGCGGCGTGAGCCTCTGGCAGGAGGCGTTCCGCCGGCTGCGGCGCAACCCCGCCGCCATCGTCGGCGCGGTCATCCTGGGCCTGTTCCTGCTCGTTGCGATCGTCGGCCCGTTCCTCGTCCCGCACCCGGCGGACGCCCAGCTCTGGAAGGGCGAGATCCGGGACAACATCGGCTACTTCCCCGGCCCCCGGGCGGAGAACTGGTTCGGCGTCGACCACATCGGACGCGACGAGTTCAGCCGGATGATCGTCGGCGCCCGGCAGACCCTGCTGGTCGGCGTGGTCTCCACCCTGATCGGTCTGGCCGTCGGCTCGGTGATCGGCGGGGTCGCCGGCGCCGCCGCCGGCCTCGGCGGCAAGTGGGGCCGGGCGGTCGACAACGCCCTGATGCGCTTCGTCGACATGCTGCTGGCCATGCCGAGCCTGCTGCTGGCGATCAGCGTCGCCGCGCTGCTCGGTGCCGGCCTGACCACCGTGATGATCGCGGTCGGTGTGGTCTCCGTGCCGGTCTTCGCCCGGCTGCTGCGCGGCTCGATGATCTCCCAGGCCAACAGCGACTACGTGCTCGCCGCGACGTCGCTCGGCGTGAAGAAGCCGAAGATCGCGCTGACCCACGTGGTGCCGAACTCGCTCGCCCCGGTGATCGTCCAGGCCACGCTGACCCTGGCCACCGCGATCATCGAGGCGGCGGCGCTGTCCTTCCTCGGCCTCGGCAACAACGACGCGTCCATCCCCGAGTGGGGGGTCATGCTCGCCGACGCGCAGCGCTACCTCGACGCCGCGCCCCGGCTGGCCATCCTGCCCGCCCTCGCCATCATCGTCACCGCGCTCGGCTTCACCCTGCTCGGCGAGGCGATGCGCGAGGCCCTCGACCCGAAGCTGCGGAAGTAGGTCAGGCATGTGTGAAGCGCGAGGAGCGAGCTTGCGAGCCCCGCAGTCGCGAACGGAGGGCCGCTGTGAAGCGCGAGGAGCGAGCCTGCGAGCCCCGCAGTCGCGAACGGAAGGCCGGTAATGGCGCTGCTCGAAGTGGACGACCTCTCCGTCACGTTCGCCCGGCGCGGCCAGCGCACCGTGCACGCCGTGGACGGCGTCTCCTTCTCCGTCGACTCGGGTGAGGTCGTCGGGCTGGTCGGCGAGTCCGGCTGCGGCAAGAGCGTCACCTCGCTGGCGATCATGGGCCTGCTGCCGAAGCAGCCCGGCACCCGCGTCGGCGGCAAGGCCGTCTTCGACGGCACCGACCTGCTTCAGCTCGACGACCGGTCCCGCCGGGACATCCGCGGCCGGGACGTCGCGATGATCTTCCAGGACCCGCTGTCCTCGCTGAACCCCGTGATCCCGATCGGGTTGCAGGTCACCGAGGTGCTGACCCGGCACCGGGGGCTGAAAGGCGAGGCGGCCCGCAAGGAGGCCGCCCAGCTACTCGACCGGGTCGGCATCCCCGACCCGACCCGCCGGCTCAAGGAGTACCCGCACCAGCTCTCCGGTGGGATGCGCCAGCGCGCCCTGATCGCCATGGCGGTGGCCTGCCGGCCCCGGCTGCTGATCGCCGACGAGCCGACCACCGCGCTGGACGTCACCATCCAGGCGCAAATCCTGGAGCTGCTCAAGGAGCTGGTCCGGGACTCCGGCACCGCGCTCGTGATGATTACCCACGACCTGGGCGTGGTCGCCGGCATGTGCGACACGATCAACGTGCTGTACGCCGGCCGGGTGGTCGAGACGGCCCGCCGCCGCCCGCTGTTCCGCGAGCCGCGCCATCCGTACACCGTGGGCCTGCTCGGCTCGGTGCCGCGCCTGGACGCGGGGCGCGGCGAGCGCCTCAACCCCATTCCCGGCTCGGTCCGCGACCTGCTGGCGTGGCCGGACGGCTGCGCGTTCGCCCCGCGCTGTGCCCGTCGCCTCGACGAGTGCGTGGGGGAGCCGCCCGAGCTGGTGCTCACCCACGACGGCCGCAGCTACCGGTGCGTGAACCCGGCCCCGATCCCCGGCACCGTGCCTCCGCAGGCCGCGGCGGCGGCCCGCAGCGCAGCCCGGGTCGACACCGGCTCGGCCGGGGCGCCGGAACCGGCCGCCGGCGACGCGACCGCGGGCCCGGTGCCGGCCCCGCGCGAGGAGGAGAAGCCGTGACCGAGAGCGACATCCTCGTCGAGGTCCGCGACCTGAAGGTGCACTTCCCCATCAAGCGGGGGGTGTTCCTCGACCGGGTGGTCGGGCACGTCAAGGCGGTCGACGGGGTCGACCTGAGCATCCCGCGTGGGCGCACGTACGGGCTGGTCGGCGAGTCCGGCTGCGGCAAGTCCACGCTCGGCCGGGCGCTGCTCCAACTCACCCCGCCCACCGGCGGCGAGATCCGGTTCGACGGCGCCGAACTGACCAGGCTGCCGGCCGGAAAGCTGCGCACCATGCGTCGCCGGATGCAGATGATCTTCCAGGACCCGATGTCGAGCCTGGACCCCCGGCAGAACGTCGAGTCGATCCTGACCGAGGGGTTGCAGACCCACGGCATCGGGGCCGACCGGAACGAGCGCCGGCGGATCATCGGCGAGACGCTGGACGCGGTCGGGCTGCCCCGGTGGGCGCTGTCCCGGTACCCGCACGAGTTCTCCGGCGGCCAGCGGCAGCGCATCGGCATCGCCCGCGCCCTGGTGCTGGGCCCCGAGCTGATCGTCGCCGACGAGCCCGTCTCCGCCCTGGACGTCTCGATCCAGGCGCAGGTGGTCAACCTGCTCGACGAGCTGCAGGACAATCTCGGCCTGACGTACCTGGTGATCGCGCACGACCTCGCCGTGGTCAAGCACATCTCCGACGTGGTCGGGGTGATGTACCTGGGGGCGCTGGTCGAGGAGGCGCCGAGCGACCGGCTCTACCGGGAGCCGCTGCACCCGTACACGCGGGCGCTGATGTCGGCGGTGCCGGTGCCGGACCCGGACGTGGAGGACCGGCGGGAGCGGATCCTGCTCGCCGGTGACCTGCCCTCGCCGGCCAACCCGCCGGCGGGCTGCCGGTTCCACACCCGCTGCCCGTGGGCCCAGCCGACGCGCTGCTCGGACGAGCGGCCGGCGCTGCGGGAGATCGGCGGCAGCCGGGTGGCCTGCCACTGGGCCGAGCAGATCGCCAGCGGCGACCTGCGCCCGCACAAGGTCAGCGCCCAGCTCGTCCGGCCCGAGGACGAGGGCGAGGCCCCGGCGGTCGTCTCCGCCCCCAACGAGCCCGGCTCGTACGTGTGAGAGAGGGCCCCTTTGCCGGGCAAGGGGCCCTCTCGGCACCTGGGGCGCGTCAGCCCTCCGGTCGGTTGAGCAGGCCGACCGCGATGGTGTGCACCGCGTCCAGCCCGGCCGGGTCGGCCAGCGGGGCCCGCCCGCCGGTGACCGCGTACCACTCGTCGGCCTCCCGGTACTGCACCCGCAGGATGACCTGGCCGTCGGCGTACTCCGTGCGCAGGGTCAGCTCGCCGGTGACCACGCCGACCTCGTCGGTCATCACCCCGCCGGGGCCGGGCACGATGTCCGCGGTGCGGCTCTGCGCCGCCGCCCCCGGAGGGGCCGCCGCTCCCGGAGGGGCCGCAGCCGCTCCCGACGGGGCCGCCGCCCCTGGAGGGGTCGCCGCTCCCGGCGGGGCCGCCGTGGCGCTGACCGGGCCCGCGTCGGCGGACATCCCCGCCCCAGGGACGTCGGCCGGAGCGCGCGGGGCCCCGTCCGCCTCCATCCCGGCCGTCGTGCCCCCGGATCGCCCGGTCACGGCTTGCTCGCCCATGTGCAGCCCTCCAGCATGTCGGTCAGGGCGGCCTTCTCGGCGCTGGTCACCGTCAGCCGCCAGTGGTGCTTGACCGTCACCCAGTTCTCGGCGTACTGGCACCAGTACGACCGGTTCGCCGGCTTCCACTGGGACGGGTCCTGGTCACCCTTTGCCCGGTTGGAGGAGGCGGAAACCGCGATGAGCTGCGGTCTCGTGAGATCGTTGGCGAAGTCGCCCCGCTTCTGGTCGTCCCACTCGTCGGCGCCGGAGCGCCACGCGTTGGCCAGCGGGACGGTGTGGTCGATGTCCACGCCGGAGGGGTCGGTGAGGACGCGGCCGTCGTACACGCTCTCCCACCGCCCGGCGACCACGTTGCAGCCGGAGAGCCGGATGTCCCGGCCGTCGCGCTTCAGCACGCTGTCCCGCACGTCGCAGTTCTTGCCGGTGTCCCGCCAGTGCGGGAAGCGGTTCCGGCTGTAGCCCCGCATCGAGCCGGCGCTCGCCACCGTCAGCTGGTCGAGCTTCTCGCCGACGTTGCCGCCGCCGCCCGGCGGGGCCTCCGGCTCCTCGACCGGCGCGCAACCGGCCGCGACGACCGCGAGCGCCGCGGCGAGCACGGCCGCCCCGGCCGCGCGACGTCCTGATCTGGTACGCACAGACGACACCCCTCCAGCTTGCGGGCTTCCGGCGATTGCGCACAGTACCCCGAGGGCGTTTCCGTGATTCGTGGCGTCCGGCAAATCGACCCGGGCAGGATGGATACCCGTGACCGAACCCGCGCCCGCGCTCCGGATGGGCACCCCCGCCGGCCGGGGAACGCTGCTCGCCGCGATCCTCGCCTCCGGCATGGTCTTCCTGGACACCACGGTGGTCAACGTCGCCCTGCCCCGGCTCGGCGCCGACCTCGGGGCGACCGTGGCCGATCTCCAGTGGACGATCAATGGCTACCTGCTCATGCTGGCGGCGTTCGTGCTGCTCGGCGGGGCGCTCGGCGACCGGTTCGGGCGGCGGCGGGTCTTCCTGCTCGGGGTCGTCTGGTTCACCGCCGCGTCGGTGCTCTGCGGCCTGGCCCAGGGCACCTCGTGGCTGATCGCGGCCCGCGTCCTGCAGGGGGCCGGGGGCGCGTTGCTCACGCCGGGCTCGCTGTCGGTGATCCAGTCCAGCTTCCACCCGGACGACCGGGGCCGGGCGATCGGCACCTGGTCGGGCCTCGCGGGGGTCTCCACCGCGCTCGGCCCGTTCGTCGGCGGCTGGCTGATCGACACTTTCTCCTGGCGGTGGATCTTCTTCCTCAACGTGCCACTGGCCGTCCCGGTGGTGCTCGCCGCGCTGCGCTGGGTGCCGGAGAGCCGGGACGAGGACGTCTCCCGCAAGGGGGCCGGGCGGCGATTCGACGTGCTGGGCGCCCTGCTCGGCGCGCTGGGCCTGGGCGGCGTGACGTACGCCCTGATCGACGCTCCCGCCCGCGGCCCCGGCTCGCCGGCGGTGCTGGTGTCGGCGCTGGTCGGCGTGCTCGCGATCGTCGCCTTCGTGCTGGTGGAGCGCCGCCGGGGGGACAGCGCCATGCTCCCCACGGGCCTGTTCCACAGCCGGCTCTTCTCGGTGCTGAACGTCTTCACCGTGGTGGTGTACGCGGCGCTGGGCGGCTTCACCTTCTTCCTCGCCGTGTACCTGCAGAACGTGGTGGGCTGGTCGGCCCTGCTCACCGGCCTGGCCACCGTGCCGATGACGCTGCTGCTGCTCGTCGGGTCGTCCCGCGCCGGGGCGCTGTCCGCCCGGATCGGCCCCCGGCTGCCGCTGACCGTCGGCCCGGTCGTCGCCGCAGTCGGCCTGCTGCTGCTGCGCCGGGTCCGGCCGGGCGCGTCGTACTGGACGGACGTGCTGCCCGGGGTGGCCCTGTTCGGCCTCGGCCTGACCCTGGTCGTGGCGCCGCTGACCGCCTCGGTCCTGGCCGCCGTCGCGGACCGGTTCGCCGGGGTGGCCAGCGGCTTCAACAACGCCGCCTCCCGGGCCGGCGGCCTGCTGGCGGTGGCCGCGCTGCCGCTGGCCGTTGGCCTCAGGGGCACCGGGTACGAGCAGAAGGCGGCGCTGAGCGAGGCGTTCCGCGGGGCGATGCTGTGGTGCGCGGTCCTGCTGCTCGTCGGGGCGGCGCTGGCGGGGTTGTTGATCCACCGACCGGCGCGCAGGGCGGCGGGCTCCCAGCCCTGTCCCTCGCTGCCGGCCTCGACCCCGCCGGACGAATGAGCCGCAGGGGCCCCACGAACGCGGGGCCCCTGCGCGCGACGTCAGGCGTGGGCGCGGTTGACGGCGCTGGTGACCGCCTTGATCGAGGCGGTGACGATGTTCGCGTCCGTTCCGACGCCCCAGACCGTACGGCCGTCCACCTCGCACTCGACGTACGCGGCGGCCTGTGCGTCCCCGCCGGAGGAGAGCGCGTGCTCGTGGTAGTCGAGCACCCGTACGGCCACGCCGACCGCCTGGAGCGCGTTGACGTACGCGTCGATCGGGCCGTTGCCGACCGCGGTCAGCGACCGGCTCTCCCCGCCGAGGGCCACCTGCGCCTCGAACTCGACCTTGCCGTCGGCGGTGCCGATCACGTAGCCGGTCAGGGCGACGAACGGGTCGGGCTGGTGGTCGACGAGGTAGTTGCGGGCGAAGATGCCCCACATGGTGCCCGGCTCGACCTCGCCGCCGTCGTGGTCGGTGACCTGCTGGACCACACCGGAGAACTCGATCTGGAGCCGGCGCGGCAGGTCGAGCTGGTGCTCGGATTTCATGATGTACGCGACGCCGCCCTTGCCGGACTGCGAGTTGACCCGGATGACCGCCTCGTAGGTGCGGCCCAGGTCCTTCGGGTCGATCGGCAGGTAGGGCACGGCCCAGGCGAACTCGTCGACCGGTACGCCGGCCGCGGCGGCGTCGGCGTGCAGGGCGTCGAAGCCCTTCTTGATCGCGTCCTGGTGCGACCCGGAGAACGCCGTGTAGACCAGGTCACCCGCGTACGGGTGCCGCTCGTGCACCGGGAGCTGGTTGCAGTATTCGACCGCCCGCTTCACCTCGTCGATGTTCGAGAAGTCGATCATCGGGTCGATGCCCTGGGAGAAGAGGTTCAGCCCCAGCGTCACCAGGTCGACGTTGCCGGTGCGCTCGCCGTTGCCGAACAGGCAGCCCTCGATCCGGTCGGCGCCGGCCAGCAGGCCCAGCTCGGCGGCGGCCACCCCGGTGCCCCGGTCGTTGTGCGGGTGCAGGCTGAGCACCAGGCTGTCCCGCCGGGGCAGGTGCCGGTGCATCCACTCGATCGAGTCGGCGTACACGTTCGGCGTGGCCATCTCGACGGTCGCCGGCAGGTTCACGATCAGCTTCCGCGCCGGGGTCGGGTCGACCACCTCGATGACCTTGGCGCAGACCTCCAGCGCGTACTCCAGCTCCGTGCCCGTGTACGACTCGGGGGAGTACTCGTAGTGGATGTCCGTGTCCGGGGTGTGGATCTCCGCGTACTTCTGGCAGAGCCGGGCGCCGGTGGTGGCGATGTCGGCGATGCCGTCCCGGTCCAGCCCGAAGACCACCCGCCGCTGGAGGGTGGAGGTCGAGTTGTAGAAGTGCACGATCGCCCGTCGGGCGCCGCGCAGCGACTCGAAGGTCCGGTCGATCAGGTGCTCCCGGCACTGGGTGAGCACCTGGATCGTCACGTCCTCCGGGATCATGTCCTGCTCGATCAACTGCCGGACGAAGTCGTAGTCGGTCTGGCTCGCCGACGGGAAGCCGACCTCGATCTCCTTGTAGCCCATCTGCACCAGCAGCTGGAACATCCGGCGCTTGCGCTCCGGGGACATCGGGTCGATCAGCGCCTGGTTGCCGTCGCGCAGGTCGACCGCGCACCAGCGCGGCGCGGCCTCGACGTGCCGGGTCGGCCAGGTGCGGTCCGGCAGGTCGATCCGGAACTGCTGCTGGTACGGCTGGTAGCGGCGGTACGGCATCCGGCTGGAGCGCTGCCGGGCGATCGGATCGGTCTCGACGTCGGTGGCTGGTTGAGCCATGGCGGACTGTTCCCCCTGAAACATGTGGCGTCAGCAATCGGAAGGTTTCGGCGACGCTGCCGAGGCGGCGGGCGGTGCCGATCGAAAGTTCGGATGTGCTGGACGGCGCGGTTCGACTCCGCGACGGGGTGCCGGCCGATCAGGCCCCGTCGCGGCGACCAAGGAGGAGGTGCGCCCGCCACATGACAAGGTGACACTACGTGATCAGGTGAGGGGCGGGAAGGCGGGTCCGGAATATGAGACCGATATCGCATCTCCCGAGGTGGACGGCTCGGAGCGGGCGCCCACGGTCACCCCGTACCCGTGCCCGCGGGGGTCGAGCCGTCCGGACTCGGTGCGGCCCTGCCGAGCGGATCGGCGTCGGTGACCGGCCCGGCCAGCCGTACGGAGGCCGGCGCGGGACCGGCGGGCCCGGACAGCGTCAGGGTCCCCGAGGCGGTGCGCACGGCGGTCGGGGTGCCGTCCGGGGCGTAGCAGTAGATCCCGACGCCCAGCGGAGCGGTCAGCGACGCCGAGGTCGAGTCGACGGAGTAGCAGGCGCCGGTCGCCCCTGCGGGCGGCCTGGCCGGGGAGACCGCGAGCGGGGCCCGCCGGTCGGTGAGCACCTCCAGCCAGTCCGTGAACGGGTGCTGCACCCAGGGGTCCAGGTGGCGCGGAACGGCGTCCGTCCGGCCGCCCAGGCGTACGCAGCTCGCCGGCTCCGGCCGCCCGGCGGACGGCAGGCCGCACTGGAAGAGCCCGTCGCCGGTGGCGACGAGCGCGATGTCGGCGGTACCGCCGAGCGCCCCGCCCGGGACGTCGACCCGCCAGGTGCCGTCGTCGGCCCGGGTCACCACGATCGAGCGGTCGGGGCCGTCGACCCCGGACAGGGCGTAGCGGGCGGTGAAGTGCCGGTCCCGGGCCGCCGCGGCCAGGGCGGCCAGCTCGTTCCGCGCCGCGTCAATGGCGGCGGGCGTGGGGTCGCCGGAAGGCGTCGGGGCCGGCCCGGCCGGTGGGCCGTCGGCGCAGGCGGCGAGCAGGGCCGGAAGGGTGAGCGCGAGGACGCCGGTCAGGCGCCGGGCCACGCGGAGGTGGGGATGCACCGGGTCATTCTGCGGTGCGCCGGCACCGCCGGTGGGCCCCGCGACGATCCGCCCGTGCGGCGTGTTGCATACCCGTCGGCACCGGCTGCTGCGGCGCGTCGCGCGGCCGTCGGAACGGCTCCGCGCGGCGGGTCGCGTGGCACCCGGGCACGGCTCCGTGGGGCGGGTCGCGTGGCTCCCGAGCGTTGCTCCGTGGGGCGGGTCGCGCAGCGCCCGAGCGTTGCTCCGTGGGGCGGGTCGCGCAGCGCCCGAGCGTTGCTCCGTGGGGCGGGTCGCGCAGCGCCCGAGCGTTGCTCCGTGGGGCGGGTCGCGCAGCGCCCGAGCGTTGCTCCGTGGGGCGGGTCGCGCAGCGCCCGAGCGTTGCTCCGTGGGGCGGGTCGCGCAGCGCCCGAGCGTTGCTCCGTGGGGCGGGTCGCGCAGCGCCCGAGCATTGCTCCGTGGGGCGGGTCGCGCAGCGCCCGAGCATTGCTCCGTGGGGCGGGCCGCGGACCCGCCGGGGCCGTCGCGCGTACCCCGGGAGGGCTGGTGGGGCGGCGGCGGGCGCGGTCCGCCGGGGCCGGATCGTGGGATCACCCGACCCCGGCGCGCCGGCCGCCGGATACCCTGAGGTGGTCTGACACGCGCCGCCGGGCCGGATCCCGGCGGCGTCGGCACGCTCAGGGACGCTGGGGAGGGAGTGCACCGTCGTGGCACTCGTGGTGCAGAAGTACGGCGGGTCCTCCGTCGCAAACGCCGAGCGGATCAAGCGGGTGGCCGAGCGGATCGTCGCCGCCCGCAAGGCCGGCGACGACGTGGTGGTGGTCGTGTCGGCCATGGGCGACACCACCGACGAGCTGCTCGACCTGGCGAACCAGGTCAGCCCGCTGCCGCCGGGCCGCGAGCTGGACATGCTGCTCACCGCCGGGGAGCGGATCTCCATGGCGCTGCTCGCCATGGCCATCCACAACCTCGGGTACGAGGCCCGGTCGTTCACCGGCTCGCAGGCCGGTGTGATCACCACCTCGGTGCACGGCAAGGCGCGGATCATCGACGTGACCCCGGGGCGGCTCAAGGGCGCGCTCGACGAGGGTGCGGTGGTCATCGTGGCCGGCTTCCAGGGGGTCTCGCAGGACACCAAGGACGTCACCACCCTGGGCCGGGGCGGCTCGGACACCACGGCCGTGGCGCTGGCCGCAGCGCTGGACGCCGACGTCTGCGAGATCTACACCGACGTCGACGGCGTGTTCACCGCCGACCCCCGGATCGTGCCCAACGCCCGGCACATCAAGCACATCACGTACGAGGAGATGCTGGAACTGGCGGCCTGCGGCGCAAAGGTGCTGCACCTGCGCAGCGTGGAGTACGCCCGGCGTGCGGGGTTGCCGATCCACGTCCGTTCGTCATACTCGACCAACACCGGCACGATGGTCACCGGATCGATGGAGGACCTTTCCGTGGAACAGGCGCTGATCACCGGGGTCGCCCACGACCGCAGCGAGGCGAAGATCACCATCGTCGGGGTGCCCGACGAGCCGGGTGCCGCCGCGCGGATCTTCGACACCGTGGCCGGTGCCGAGATCAACATCGACATGATCGTGCAGAACGTCTCCACCGAGGGCACCGGCCGCACCGACATCTCGTTCACCCTGCCGAAGACCGACGGTCCCACCGCGATGGCGGCGCTGAGCAAGATCCAGGAGTCGGTCAAGTTCAAGGGCCTGCTGTACGACGACCACGTCGGCAAGGTGTCCCTGATCGGCGCCGGGATGCGGTCGCACCCGGGCGTGGCGGCCGGCTTCTTCGCCGCCCTCGGCGCCGCCGGGGTCAACATCGAGATGATCTCCACCTCCGAGATCCGGGTCTCCGTGGTGTGCCGCGACACCGACCTCGACAAGGCGGTCCGGGCCATCCACGACGCCTTCGAGCTGGGCGGCGAGTCCGAGGCCGTGGTCTACGCGGGCACCGGGCGGTAGCGCGGTGTCGTCGCTGCCCACCCTCGCCGTGGTCGGGGCGACCGGTGCCGTCGGCACCGTGATGTGCGAGCTGCTCTCGTCCCGGGCCAACGTCTGGGGCGAGATCCGGCTGCTCGCGTCCGAGCGGTCGGTGGGGCGGCGGGTGCGCTGCCGGGGCGAGGAGCTGACCGTGGGCGCGCTCACCCCGGAGGCGTTCGACGGCGTCGACGTCGCGATGTTCGACGTGCCCGACGAGGTCTCCGCCGAGTGGGCGCCGATCGCGGTCGGCCGGGGCGCGGTCGCGGTGGACAACTCCGGGGCCTTCCGGATGGACCGGGACGTCCCGCTGGTCGTCCCCGAGATCAACCCGGAGCAGGTGCGCAACCGGCCGAAGGGGATCATCGCCAACGCCAACTGCACCACCCTCGCGATGATCGTGGCCGTCGCCCCGCTGCACCGCGAGTACGGCCTCCGTGAGCTGGTGCTCGCCTCTTACCAGGCGGCCTCCGGCGCGGGGCAGGCCGGGGTGGACGCCCTGCACTCCCAGCTCGGCAAGATCGCCGGGGACCGGGTGCTCGGCTCCCGTCCGGGCGACGTACGGCAGGCGGTCGGCGACGAGCTGGGCCCGTTCCCGGCCCCGCTGGCGCTCAACGTGGTGCCCTGGGCCGGCTCGCTCGGCGACGGCGGCTGGTCGTCCGAGGAGCTGAAGCTGCGCAACGAGTCGCGCAAGATTCTCGGTCTGCCCGATCTGAAGGTCTCCGCGACGTGCGTCCGGGTGCCGGTGGTGACCGGGCACTCGGTGGCCGTGCACGCGGTCTTCGCCACCGAGGTGGACGCCGAGGGCGCCCGCGAGGTGCTGCGCAACGCCCCGGGCGTGATCCTGGTCGACGATCCGGCCGCCGGGGAGTTCCCGATGCCGATCGACGCCGTCGGCACCGACCCGTCGTGGGTCGGCCGCCTCCGCCGCGCCGTCGACGACCCGCGCGCCCTGGACCTCTTCGTCACGGGCGACAACCTCCGCAAGGGCGCCGCCCTGAACACGGCCCAGATCGCCGAACTCCTAGCCAGAGACCTCCCCCGCCCTAGCCCACCCGCCCCACCCCACCCCCCACCCCCCACCCCCCCACCCCCCACCCCCCACCCGGCCCCCGCCCCACCCCCCGCCCGCGGCGATCTTGCACTTTCGGCCCCTGTTATGCCCCTTATGGGGCCATATGTCGGGGCAGGAAATGCAAGATCGCGGGGAGAGTCGGGGGCGCGTCAGGCGGCGGACAGGCGGACGGCGTCTCGGCCCTGGCGTTTGGCCGCGTAGAGGGCCTGGTCGGCGCGCTGGAGCGTCTGCTTCGGTAGCTCGCCCGACCGGGGCAGGGCGATGCCGACGCTGATCGTGCGGCCGGTGCGCCGGGCCGCCTCGGTCAGCCGCTCGGCGATCCGGACCGCCTCCTCGGGGCGGTTCACCTCGATCACCGCGACGAACTCGTCCCCGCCGGTCCGGTACAGCTCGTCGCCCTGGCGCAGCGCCGCCTCCAGTGCCCGGGCCAGGCCGACCAGCAGCCGGTCGCCGGCCTGGTGGCCGTACGTGTCGTTGACGGTCTTGAAGCCGTCCACGTCGATCGCGAGCAGCGCCGTACGCCCCGGCGTGGCGCGGGCGATCCGCTGCTCGAACGCGCCCGTGTGCCGCAGCCCGGTCAACGGGTCGGAGCTGGCCTGCTCGCGCAGCCGCGCCAGGGTACTCAGCCGGTCCAGGCAGGTCCACGCCTGCCCGGCGAGCAGCTCCATGAGGTTGACCGTGGTCGGGTCGGGCCGCAGCAGGCGCTCGTCGGCGACCAGCAGCACGCCGCCGCCCTCCGGCGGACCCACCGGCACCGCCACCAGGGTCCGCCCCCCCGCGTCGGCGAGGGGCCGGTACTCCTCCGTCGGCGGGTGTCCCGCCTCTCCGAGCGTGTACCCCGCGCCGTGTCGGTGCGCCCGGCTGATCATCAGGCCGAGGGCCGGCCCGCCCGCCTCGGTCAGCGCGGCCCGGATGCGCGACTCCAGCTCGCCCGGCGAGTCCGCCGGCTCGCTCAGCCGGGGACCCGACCCGTCCGCCAGCACCAGTACGGCCGCACCGAGGGTGGAGACCTCGCGGGCGGCGCGGATCGCCGCGGTACTCAGGTCCGCCGCGGTGGGAGCGGCGGTCAGCGCGGCGGCGTGGCGCAGCAGCTTCTCGCTGCGGCTCTCGGCCGGCGGGCCGCCGAGGGCCATGATCCGGGCGCCGAGGTGGGCGGCCACCCGCTCGGCGGTCTCCCGCCACGGGCCCAGCTCGACCGGCCCGCTCCACTGCAGGTCCAGCACCCCGAGCGGGCGGCCGGCGGGGTCGAGCACCGGCACGCAGACCTCGGAGGTGACGTCGGGGCGTACCGGGAGGTAGTCGGGGTCCTCGGCGACGTCGGGAACGGTGGCGCCCGCGCCGGAGGCGTACACCCGCCCGACGATGCCGGTCTTCGGCGGAACGGTCGAGAAGACCTGCCAGGCGCCGGTGGCGGCCACACAGCGGAGCCGGTCGGCCACCTGGAGCAGGACGGTGATGGTGGCCGGCGCGTACCGGGCGAGCGCCGTGACGGTCCACTGGCACGCCTCCGCGGCGGTCGACGCCATCGGTAGGCGGACCGTCACGTCCCGGATGACCCGGTTGTGATCCACGCGCACGTCGTTCCAGGGGAGGGGAGGGGCGGAGTCGTCCGATCAAGCGTACTCACCGCAGCTCAGTGCCCATTTATCAAGATCATGATGGTCGTACACATGTGCTATCCACAGGCTGTGGACGTGGCCTGTGCACAGGGCATCACCCGACGCGCCCGCCCGGCGATAGCCTGGGACGTGCCGGTCGACCTGGAGGACGCGATGCTCATCGCCCAGCTCAGCGACACCCACCTGACCACCGGTCCGCTCGCCGCGGAGCCGGCCGCCGGGCTGCACCGGGCGCTGGGCCGGGTGCTCGGCCTGACCCCCCGACCGGACCACGTCGTAATCACCGGCGACCTGACCGAGCACGGCCGCCCCGACGAGTACGTCGCGCTGCGCGACGTGATCGGCCGGTTCCCGGTGCCGGTGCACCTGGTCGCCGGCAACCACGACGACCGGGAGTCGCTGCTGGACACCTTCGGCGGGACGCCGTGCCTGGCCGGCGGCTACTCCGCGCACTACGCGGTGGAGCGGCCGGACGCCACCCTCGTGGTGCTCGACTCCCTCACGGTCGGCGAGGACGGTGCGGGCCGGCTCGGCGCCGAGCAGCTCGCCTGGCTGGACGAGGTGCTGGCCCGCCGGCCGCGGCTACCCGCCGTGGTCTGCCTGCACCACCCGCCCGCCCCGGTGGGCCTGCCGTTCCTGGACGGCATCCGGCTGCTCGACGGCGACGACCTGGCGAAGGTGGTCGCGGCCCACCCGCACGTCGTCCGGGTGCTGGCCGGGCACGTGCACCGGGCGGTCACGGTCGACTTCGCCGGCACAGTGCTGACCACCGCGCCGAGCACCTGGCGGCAGTCGTCGCTGACCCTCGACGCCGGGGAGCGGCTGGGGTACGTCCTCGAACCGACCGCGTTCCTGCTGCACCTCGTCACGGAGGCCGGCTGCGCCACGCACACCGTGCAGGTCAGCCACGCGGCCGGTCTGACCGGCGGGTTCTGACCGGCCGGGGTGGCGTCGCGGGAGGCCGCGCACCACCCGCTTTCGGTTGCGGTGCTCCGTCGACGGGCCGTGTCCGTCCCGCGGTACGGACGTCGTTCCGCGCTGTTCGCCGCGATCCGGTCGCCGGTTCGGCCGCGACCGGTCGGCCAGGCGGTCGGTACTTGCCGACGCAGAGATCCCGCTCTCCACAATCGCCCTGCGACATCGATAGCCTCAGGCCAGCTCCGCGCCGGTACCGCCAGGACCGGCAGCCCACCGTCCCGGGAGCCGGCGTCGGCTCCTCGCACCGGGAGCCGGCGCCCCTGGGCCGGCGTGCGGCACCGGACGGCACGCGCCGGATCACCCGGCACGTTCACC
The DNA here is from genome assembly GCF_007830265.1 of Micromonospora olivasterospora. Classification (NCBI taxonomy): domain Bacteria; kingdom Bacillati; phylum Actinomycetota; class Actinomycetes; order Micromonosporales; family Micromonosporaceae; genus Micromonospora; species Micromonospora olivasterospora. Next base: position 2,145,873 of record NZ_VLKE01000001.1, on the reverse strand, counting down.
TCTCCGTCACGCGAGGGCGGTCGAGCCGCCCGGTCCGGGCCATCCGCCGTACCGGCGGTTGTGATGGGCTTCCCCCCGTCGACCTGGACCGCGGAAGATGAGACGCTGTCCGTGAGGACAGCGGCGACCCCCGACCGCCGCGCTCCGAGCGATCGACCCCTGTCACGGCACGCAGCAGGGTCGCCGGGCCGACCCGCGCCCGGCCGCGCCCCATGCCGAACCTCACGAGGAGTTCCATGTCCGTCCCCGGGATGCGTCGGGCCGCCGTCGGCCTGACCGCACTCGCCGCGGCCGCGCTGAGCACGGTCGCCGTCAACCCGAGCCAGGCGGAGGCCGGTCCGAAGCCGGTCGACGTCAAGCTGCTCGCCATCAACGACTTCCACGGCAACCTGGAGCCGCCGAGCGGCTCCAGCGGTACCATCGCCGGGCAGCCGGCCGGCGGTGTCGAGTACCTGGCCACCCAGCTCGCCGCGCTGCGGCAGGCGGCCAGGGAGGACGAGAACACCATCACGGTCGCCGCCGGTGACCTGATCGGCGCGTCCCCGCTGCTGTCGGCAGCGTTCCACGACGAGCCGACCATCGAGGCGCTCTCCATGGCCGGGCTGGACTTCGCCAGCGTCGGCAACCACGAGTTCGACGAGGGCGCCAACGAGCTGCTGCGCATCCAGAACGGTGGCTGCCACCCGGTCGACGGCTGCGCCGACGGCACCCCGTACGCGGGCGCCGGCTTCCAGTACCTCTCCGCGAACGCCTTCAAGACCGCCACCGGCCAGCCGCTGCTGCCGCCGTACGCGATCAAGAAGGTCCAGGGCGTCAAGGTCGGCTTCATCGGCATGACCCTGGAGGGCACCCCGCAGATCGTCAGCCAGGACGGCGTCGCCGGCCTCACCTTCGCCGACGAGGCGGACACCGCCAACAGGTACGCCCGCATCCTGCGCGCCCAGGGCGTGGAGACCATCGTCGTGCTGCTGCACGAGGGCGGCCAGCAGGCGGCCGGCGGCGGCATCAACGACTGCACCGGGTTCACCGGCCCGATCGTCGACATCGCCAACCGGATGGACCCGTCGATCGACGTCGTCGTCAGCGGGCACACCCACCAGGCGTACAACTGCGAGATCAACGCCAAGCTGGTCACCAGCGCCAGCTCCTTCGGCCGCCTGGTCACCGACATCGACCTCCAGATCGACCGGCGTACGGGTGACGTGCTCACCGCCTCGGCGAACAACGTCGTGGTCACCCGGGACGTCGCCAAGGACCCGGCGCAGACCGCGCTGATCGGCCGGTACAAGACCGCCCTCGGCCCGGTCGCCACCAAGGAGGTGGGCCAGACCACCGCGGCGATCACCCGGACCCAGGAGACCCTCTTCGGTACGTCCATGGGCGAGTCGGCGCTGGGCAACCTGATCGCCGACGCGCAGCTCGCCGCCACCGACAACGAGCAGGGCGCGGTCGCCGCGTTCATGAACCCGGGCGGGGTCCGGGCCGACCTGGACGCCGGCGTCGTCACCTACGAGGAGGCGTTCACGGTCCAGCCGTTCGCCAACAACCTGGTGACGCTCGACCTGACCGGCGCGCAGCTCTACTGCCTGCTGGAGCAGCAGTTCGTCACCAACCGCACGCTCTACCCGTCCGCGACCGTGCGCTACACGGTCGACCCGAACGGCACCACCGCGCCCGCGGCCACCCCGTGCGCCGGCACCCGGGTGGTCCGGGGCAGCCTGACGCTCGGCGGTACGGCCGTCGTCGACAGCGCCACCTACCGGGTCACGGTGAACAACTTCCTGTCCGGCGGCGGTGACGGGTTCAGCGTCCTCACCGGCGGCACGAACCAGGTCACCGGCATGATCGACCTGGACGCCTTCGTGGCGTACCTGACCGCGCAGTCCCCGGTCTCGGCCCCGGCCCTCGACCGGATCCGCACCACCGCCGAGGTGCCGGCCGCCTGACGGCCGTCACCGGCGCGGGTCGGGCCCCGGAGCGCACGCTCCGGGGCCCGACGCGGCTCAGGAGTTCGCCGGGACGGGGGCCGGCGGGGCGGCGAGCGGCCGGCCGTCCTGGGCCGGGGTGAGCAGGCCGCGCAGGGAGAGGGCGAGCAGCGAGGCCACCAGGCAGCCGCCGGCCACGAACGCGACCCAGACCATCCCGTCGGCCGCGCCGATCAGCGGACCGGCGGTCACCGGGCCGATCACGCCGCTGATCCCGGAGATCATCGAACTCATCGCGTTGTACCGGCCGCGCAGCTCGTCCGTGGCCAGCGCGTTGGTCAGCGCGGGCATCACCGGCGACAGCATCGTCTCGCCGAAGCCGAAGATCGCCGAGCGGGCCACCACCCCGAGCGCGGCGAGCAGCGCGTCCCCGTTGCCGACGAGGCCGGCCGCGCCGAGGGTGAGCCAGGCGCCCGCGAAGACGGCCCCGACCAGGGCCAGCGCGCCGGTGCGGCTGCGCCCCTCCAGCCGCTTGATCACCAGCAGTTGGGCCAGCACGATCATCACCGTGTTGCCGGCCAGCGCCCAGGCAACCACCCGCGGGCTCACCTCGGCCACCCGGACCGCGTACGCCGTGAAGCCCACCTCGATCTGGGCGTACCCGCAGGTGGTGAGCACGAGACCGAAGATCACCAGACGGCGGAAGGGACGGTCGCGCAGCACGGCGAGATAGCCCCCGCGCGACGCCGCCGGCCCGCCCGCCGCGGCGTCGGCGAGCCGGTGACCGACCCGGGCAGGGTCAGCAGGATCAGGGCCGGGGTCAGGTAGCTCACCGCGTCGAGGACGTAGATCAGCTGGAACGTCGTCGGGCGGGCGATGTCCACGATCGCGCCCGAGATCAGCCCGCCCACCCCGATGCCGAGGTTGAGCAGGGCGAAGTTCAGCCCGTACACCCGCTGCCGCTCGCCCGGGTCGGTCAGCGAGGCGAGGATGGTGACAGGGCAGCACCACCCGGCGGGCGCCGAACCGGTCGATCAGCGTCCCGCCCAGCGGGGACAGCGCGAGGGTGACCGCGCCGTACCAGCCGATCACCAGGCCGGCGCGGGTGTCGGTGAGGCCCCGTACGTCGGTCAGCTAGATGAACAGGAACGGCAGGGGACTCCGGCGCCCGCAACTGGTCCACCAGCCGCCGCCAGTCGTACGCGAACGACCTCGGCGACTCCCGCCCGCTGGTCGCCGTCACCGACAACGTCAACCAGGCCAAGGGCGACCAGGCCCCGGCCACCTGGACGCCCTCGTACAGCGGCGCCCGTTGCCGCTACGTCAACGAGTGGGTGGCCATCAAGATCCGCTGGCGGCTGACCGTCGACACCGCCGAGAAGAACGCCCTGACCAGTTGGGCGAACTCCTGCCCGAACAGCACCATCTCGGTCACCTACGCGTTCTGAGCGCCGCGCGCCGCCGGCCCGGCGCAACTGTCGGGTCGGCGGCGCGGGCTGCCCCGGCCGCCGAGCGCCGCGACGCGCCGACAAGAGCAATCGTGCGTCGTCGATGCGGGCTATCCTGGCTCCGACTCTTCGAAGCACGTCCCGATGCCAAGGAGGGTGTGGTGTGGCGGAGGCCGGTCGGGAGGCGCTGCTGCGGTTCGTCGACGAGCTGCGGCGGCTGCGGCAGCTGGCCGGTGGGCCGTCGCTGAACGCACTGGTGGCGGTCGCCGCCGGGCTGGGTCAGCCGTTGGCCCGCTCCACCCTCAGCGACAAGCTCAACGCCAAGTCGCTGCCCGACTGGGACTTCGTCACCGCGTACGTGGCCGCCTGCGCCGCGTACGCCGGGCGGTCCGGTGCCCGGCTGCCCGCCGAGCTGGCGGACCCGGCCCGGTGGGAGCCGGCGTACTGGCGGATGCTGCGGGCGGCGGACGCGGCGCGGGCCGGCGACCGGCTCGCCGCCGCCGCCCGCGCCGAACTGGGCCGGCAGGCCCGCGGGGTCCGCCGTGCGGCCGGCCGCCTGGCCCGAGCCCGTCGTGCCCCGCCAGCTGCCGGCGGCCGTACGACACTTCGCCGGGCGGTCGGCGCAGCTCGCCGCCCTGACCGCGCTGCTCGCCGAGCCGGCCGGGCCCCGGGCACGGTGCTGATCTCGACCATCGGCGGGACGGCCGGAGTCGGCAAGACGGCCCTCGCCGTGCACTGGGCCCACCAGGTGGCCGACCGGTTCCCGGACGGGCAGCTCTACGTCAACCTGCGCGGGTTCGACCCCGAAGCGCCGGCCCTGAGCCCCGCCGAGGCGGTCGCCGGCTTCCTGGAGGCCCTCGCGGTGCCTCCGGGGCGCATCCCCGCGGGGCTGGCCGCGCAGGCCGCGCTGTACCGGAGCCTGCTGGTCGACCGGCGGATGCTCGTGGTCCTGGACAACGCCCGGGACGCCGACCAGGTGCGCCCGCTGCTGCCCAGCACGCCCGGGTGCCTGGTCCTGGTGACCAGCCGCAACCAGCTGCCGGGACTGGTCACCGCCGAGGGCGCCCGCCCGCTCCTGTTGGACCTCCTGTCCCCGGCGGAGGCCCGCGAGCTGCTGTCCCGCCGGCTGGGCGCGGACCGGGTCGCGGCCGAGCCGGCCGCGGTGGACCGCATCGTGGCCGCGGCGGCCGGGCTTCCGCTCGCGCTGGCCATCGTGGCCGCGCGGGCCGCCACGTATCCGGACTTCGGTCTCGCCCGACTCGCCGACGAGTTGGCGGGCGCGTGGGGGAGCCTCGACGGGTTCAGCGGCGGAGAGGCGGCCACCGACGTCCGCGCCGTCCTCTCCTGGTCGTACCGGGGCCTGGACCCGGCGGCCGCCGACCTGTTCCGGCTGCTCGGAACGCACCCCGGCCCGGGCGTCTCCGTCCCGGCCGCCGCCAGCCTCGCGGCCCTTCCCGTCGCCGAGGTGCGCCGGCCGCTGGCGGACCTGGCCCGGGCGAACCTGCTCGCCGAGCACACCCCCGGCCGGTACGCCCTGCACGACCTGCTGCGCGCGTACGCCGTCGAGCAGGCCGAGGCCACCGACTCCGACGAGCGCCGCCGGGCCGCGCTGCACCGGCTGCTCGACCACTACCTGCACACCGCCTACGCCGCGGACATGCTGCTCCACCGGCACCGCGACGAGATCGACCTGCCGGTGGCGCAGCCCGGGGTCGCGATCCCCGCGCTGCGGGACCGGGACGAGGCGTGGGAGTGGCTCGCCGCCGAGCACCGGGCGCTGCTCGCCGCGATCGCCCTGGCCGCCGACAGCGGCCTGCCGACCCACGCCTGGCAGCTCGCGTGGAGCGTCAACACGTACCTCGACCGGGTGGGTGCCTGGCAGGACCAGTCCACGGCACAGGAGCTGGCGCTGCGCGCCGCCACCGGGGCGGGCGACCGCGACGGCCAGGCCCGCGCCCACCGGAACCGCGCCATCGCCTGCCTGCGCCTCGGCGCGTACGACGACGCCCGCGACCACCTCGAGCGGTCCCTGTGCCTGTACGCCGAACTCGGCGACCGGGTCGGCGGCGGCCGCACCGAGCTGAACCTCGGCATCCTCGCCGAGCGCCGGGGCGACCACCGGCGGGCCCTCGACCACGCGCAACGGGCCCACCGCCTGTTCGAGGCCGCCGGCCACGCCCAGGGCCAGGCCAACGCGCTCAACAACATCGGCTGGTACCACATCCAACTCGGCGACCACCGGCGCGCGCTCGACTACTGCGAGCGGGCCCTGGCTCAGCAGCAGCGGACGGGGAACCGGTACTGGGAGGCCCATGCGTGGGACAGCCTCGGCTACGCCCACCACCAGCTCGGCCGGCACCGCGACGCCATCGACTGCTACGAGCACGCGCTCGCGCTGTGGCACGAGGTCGGCGAGCGCTACTACGAGGCCACGACGCTGACGCACCTCGGCGACAGCCACGACGCCGCGGGTGAGCCCCGGTCCGCCCGTACCGCCTGGCGGCGCGCCCTCGACGTGCTCGACCGGCTCGGTCACCCGGACGCCGCGCAGGTCCGGGCCCGGCTCGACGGGACGCCGTCCGCGCCGGTGTAGCGCCACGAACTCCTGGCCCCGTGGGCTTCCTGGTCTTTCCGGCTGATCCCACTAGATCGATGTCCTTCGGTAGATTGCCGGGGTGGGCGATCACGTGTTCATCAGTTGCAGCCATGCCTCCGACAGCGCGTACGTGGAGCGGCTGGCTGCCCATCTGGAAGCCTCTGGCGTGGCGGTCCGGTTCGACCAGGGGATCGTCGGTGAGGAGCGGGAGGGTGACGGCTTCGAGGAACGCGTCGACTCCTGCGCCGCGCTCGTGGTGGTGATGACGCCGGCAGCGGAGGCGTCGCCGGGGGTGGAGCGGGCGATCGACCGGGCGGAGAAGCTGGGTAGGCCGATCCTGCCGCTGCTGCTGGCGGGCGAGCCGTTCCTCCGCCTCGGCGACGTGCGGTACGAGGACGTCACCGGTGGACGGATGCCCTCCGCCGACTACGTGCGGCGGCTGGCCGCGTCCGCGGCGTCGCCAGCGTCTCAGCCCGCGCCGACCCCGGTGGCGCGTCGAGGAACACCCGGTACGCCCCTCGCGACTCTCACCGGCCACGTCGGCACGGTGATATCGGTGGCGTTCAGCCCGGACGGGCGCACCCTGGCCACCACCGGCCGGGACAGGACCGCCCGGTTGTGGGACCTGGCCGACTCCGCCCAGCCGGCGCTCGCCGCCACTCTCGCCGGCCGCCCCGACAGGCCGTGGGGGATCTACTGGCTGACCGTGATGGGGTCGGTGGTGTTCGGCCCGGACGGGCGCACCCTCGCTGTCACCTGCCAGGACAAGGTGGCCCGGTTGTGGAACGTGGCCGGCGCCGCCCGGCCGGCGCTCACCGCGACCGTCACCGGTCACACCAAGGGCGTGGCAGGGATGGCGCTCAGCCCGGACGGGCGCATCCTCGCCACCGCCAGCTTCGACAAGACGGCGCGGTTGTGGGATGTGTCCGATCCGACCCGGCCGGTGCTCACCGCCACGCTCGCCGATCACAAGGGCTGGGTGGCATCGGTGGCGTTCAGTCCGGACGGGCGCACCCTCGCGACCGTCGCCTTCGACAAGGTGGTTCGATTCTGGGAGGTGTCCGATCCCGCCCGGCCGGTGCTCACCGCCACTTTCACCGGTCACGCCGCCCCGATGGGGTCGGTGGCGTTCAGTCCGGACGGGCGCACCTTCGCCACCGCCAGCTTCGACAAGACGGCTCGGTTGTGGGATGTGTCCGATCCCGCCCGGCCGACGCACACCGCCACCCTGACCGAGCACACCGGCAAGGTGTTGTCGGTGGCGTTCAGCCCGGACGGGCGTACCCTCGCCACCGCCGGCAACGACACGGCGCGGTTGTGGGACGTGGCCGATCCGGCCCGGCCGACGCACACCGCCACCCTCACCGGTCACGCCGGCCCGGTGCAGACGGTCGCGTTCAGCCCGGACGGGCGCACCGTCGCCACCGCCGGCAACGACCAGACGGCCCGGCTGTGGCAGGGGTAGCGGTCTCCCGGGGGCACTTCCGGCAGACGAGTCAGGGCCGGTTTCCTTCTCAGGAAACCGACCCTGGCCTGGCCGTACCTCTGGTCGGGGTGGCCGGATTTGAACCGACGACCTCTTCGTCCCGAACGAAGCGCGCTACCAAACTGCGCCACACCCCGAGGCGTGCTGAGAAATAGTAGCCCACCGACCCCGAGGGTCAAACTCGGTACCCCCTCCCGCCGCGCCGGGCCCGGCCGCGCAGGCGCGCGGGCCGGCGCGGGACCCTCGCCCCGAGCGCCGGTAGCGCAGCCGGGGCAACTCCAGAGGCGGCTCACGTCACACCTCCCCCGGCCGGAGCGCGCGGGCGGGGTGAGGGGCGGCGGCTCAGCGCGGGATCAGGGTGAGAATGCTCGCCTCCGGCCGGCAGGCGAACCGGACCGGCGCGGTCGGGTGGGTGCCCAGGCCGGCCGAGACGTGCAGCCAGGAGTCGGAGCCCGGCCAGCGGTGCAGACCCTTGGCCATCGACCGGGGCAGGCCGCAGTTGGTCACCAGCGCCCCGACGCCGGGCACGCAGACCTGGCCGCCGTGGGTGTGGCCGGCCAGCAGCAGGGCGAACCCGTCGGCGGCCATCTGGTCGAGCACGGCCGGCTCCGGCGAGTGCGCCACCCCGATCGACAGGTCGGTGGAGGCGGAGACCGGGCCGGCGACGGAGGGGTAGTCGTCCCGCTCGATGTGCGGGTCGTCGACCCCGACCAGCTCGACCAGCCGTCCGCCGGCCTTGAGGGTCGTCCGGGCGTTGTTGAGGTCGGCCCAGCCGGAGCCCGCGAAGACCTCCCGGAGTTCCTCGTACGGCAGCTCCACCCCCTCCCGGTACTCCCGGTCCGGCAGGAAGTAGCTGAACGGGTTCTTCAGCACCGGCCCGGTGTAGTCGTTGGAGCCGAACACGAACGCGCCGGGAAGGTCGAGCAGCGGTTGCAGGGCCCGCAGCACGCCCGGTACCGCCCCGGGGCCGGCCATGTTGTCGCCGGTGACCACCACCAGGTCCGGGTCCAGCGCTGCCAGCGACGCCACCCACTCCTGCTTGCGCCGCTGTCCGGGCGTCATGTGCAGGTCCGACAGGTGCAGGACGCGCAGTGGCTCGGTGTCGGCCGGCAGCACCGGCACGTCGAACCGGCGCAGGGTGAACATGTTGCGCTCGACGAGCGACGCGTACGCCAGGGTGGCCGCGCCGACCGCGGCGGTCCCCGCCGTGAGCCGGAATAGTGTGCGCTTTCGCATGGCGTTCAGGGTAGTTTGACCGTCCATGAGCACGCTGAAGGACCGCCTGACCGCCGACATGCGCGCCGCCCTCAAGGCACGCGACGAGCTGACCACCTCCACGCTGCGGATGGCCCTCGCGGCCGTCGGCAACGCCGAGGTCGCCGGCAAGGAGAAGCGCGAGCTCAACGACGACGAGGTGCTGGCCGTGTTGACCAAGGAGGCGAAGAAGCGGCGCGAGGCCGCCACCGCGTTCGCCGACGCGGGCCGCGCCGAGCAGGCCGCGAAGGAGACCGCCGAGGGCGACGTGCTGGAGCGCTACCTGCCGAAGCAGCTCTCCGACGACGAGCTGGCCGAGCTGGTCGCGGGGGCGCTCGCCGCGGGCGGGTTCAGCGGCAAGGCGCAGATGGGCCCGGCGATGAGGGCGGCCCAGGCCGCGGTGGCCGGCCGGGCCGAGGGTGGCCGGGTCGCCGCCGAGGTACGCCGCCAGCTCGGCCTCTGACGCTCTCGACGACGCCGTAACCGAACGGGCGGGCACCCCGGAAGGGGTGCCCGCCCGTTCGCGGATGGCTCGATCGGTCAGCCCGGGCGACCCGGGCGGCCGCCGTTCCCGTTCCCGTTTCCGGTCCCGGGCAAATCGCCGGTGCCGTCGTTGGTCGGTGGGTTGACCGGCTTGCTGCCGCCGCTGCTGACCTCGATGGTCACCACGCCGCCCTTGATGGTGCGGCCGCTCGGGCTGGTTCCGGCGGCCTTGCCGGCGGCGCAGCTCGACGGGACCCGGTTCGAGGAGACCACGGGCTCGAAGCCGGCGCCCTTGAGCCGGGACTTCGCGGCCTCGATGTCCACGCACTTCACGTCGGGGATGGGGCGCTGGTCGCCCTCCATGATCTTGCCGCTGGGCGGCGTGAACTGGATGCCGGGCTTGCCCTTCATGGCGTCGCGCAGCGTCTCCCACACCGGCGGGTTGATGCCCGTCGCCTCGTTGTGGCCCATCTTCTGGTTGGTCTGCGGCCAGTCCGGGTCGGCCTGGATGCCGGCCACCGAGTACTGCTTGGTCATCACGACCAGGGATGAGGTCTTCTCGGAGTCGGTGGTGCCGGACTTGCCGGCCACCGGCTTGCCGACGATCCCCCGCGCCTGGCCGGCGGTGGCGCCGGTGCACTTGGAGGTGGAGGAACGGTCGCCGACGGGGCAGCGGGCGGCGTCCACGGCCGCACGGGCGACCTGGGTGCTGATTCGCTGCTCGCAGCGTGGGTTGGCCACGTCGAGGGACTTGCCGTCCGGGCCGACGATCTTCTGTACCGGGATCGGCTCGCAGTACTTGCCGTCCGCCGCCAGGGTGGCGTACGCGTTGGCGAGGTCGAGCGGGGTGGTGAGCGAGACGCCCAGGGTGAAGGCGCCCCACTGGTTCGCGCCGCCATCCTTGGTGGCCCGCTTGGCGTCGTCGCTGTCCCGGAACTGGATGCCCAGCTTCTGCGCCGCCTTGATCACGTTCTCGGCGCCCACCTGTTGCTGGAGCGGGACGAAGTAGGTGTTCACCGACCGGCCGAACGCACTCCACATGTTGTGCACGCCGGCCATCGATTCGTTGGAGTTGGTCGGGCAGTAGAAGTGCGTGCCCTGGCAGGCCGCGGGGTTGCCGCTGTCGATGATGTACTCGGACTTGAACTGCTTCGGCGAGTTGATCGTGTAGCTGAGCGGGATGCCCTTCTCCAGCGCGGCCACGATGGTGAAGATCTTGAAGGTCGAGCCGGCCTGGTAGCCCTTGATGTCACCGCCGCCGGTGAGCAGCGGGATCACGGTGTTGGGAACGTTGCCGCGGATGCCCCGCTTGGCCTTCTTCGGATCCGTGGAGACCTTGTTCTGCGGGTGCTTCGGGTCGTCGATCTTGAAGTTCCGGTTGACCGACAGCGCCCGGACCCGGCCCGTGCCCGGCTCGACGACCGCGACCATCCGGGCCGCCTTGCTGTTGACCCCGAGGTTCTTGCGCACGGCCTTGTCGCCCGCGTTCTGCGCCTGCGGATCGAGGGTGGTGGTGATGGTGTAGCCGCCGCTCTTGAGCCGCCGCTCCCGGTCGTACGTCGTCGAGCCGAACGTCTCCTGCTGCAGCCACCAGCGGTAGAAGTAGTCGCAGAAGAAGCCCCACTCCTTCTTGTTGGTGGCGACGCAGCCGTTCGGGGTGGTCTTGTCCTTCACGACCAGCGTGGTGGCCTTGGCCGCCTCGCCCTCCTCCTTGGTGATGGCGCCGGTCTTCACCATGTTCTCGATGACGTAGTTGCGCCGGTCGAGGGCGAGCGGGTAGCCGGTCTTGGTGGTCGGGTCGTTGGTGCTGGGCGCCTTCACCATGCCCGCGAGCAGCGCGGCCTCGGAAATGTTCAGCTTGCTCGGCGGCTTGCCGAAGTAGACCTGGCTGGCGGCGTAGATGCCGTACGCGCCGTTGCCGAAGGAGGCGAGGTTCAGGTAGCGGTTGAGGATCTCGTCCTTCGAGAACTCCTTGTCGACCTGGAGGGCCAGCCGCATCTCGCGCAGCTTGCGGGCGCTGGTGTCCTCGGTCGCGGCGACCACGTCCGCCGGGTGGGTGGCCGAGTACGCGATGGCCAGCCGGACGTACTGCATGGTCAGCGTCGACGCGCCCTGCTGGGAGCTGGCGCCGGACTGGTTGTTGACGAACGCGCGGGCGACGCCGTTGAGGTCGACGCCGTTGTGCTTGTAGAAGTCGTGGTCCTCGGCGGCGATGATCGCCTTCTGCATGTACGGCGAGATGTCGGACAGCTTCACGTCGCGTCGGTTCTCGTCGTACATCGCCGCGAGCGTCGTCTTGCCGTCCGACGCGACCAGATAGCTGATCTGCGGCGCGCGGGCCACCATCAGCTCCTTGGGCAGTGCCCCGAAGGTCTCGGCTCCGGCTTTCGCGGCCAGCCCGGACATCGCCACCGCGGGGAAGGCCGCCGCCGCGACCACCACGCCGGCCAGCAGGCCACAGACGAGCAGCGATGCGGCGTTGGTCAGCACATTGTGGTCACGTTTCCGCATCCAGGTCACCTCGACAGGGTACGCGAACAGGTCAGGAGGGGCGCTGCGGCGTACTTTCCCCATTTCCTGCGCGCGCCGACCTCGTTGTGCTAAACGCACGAACCCCGGTGCGTGGTTGCGTGAACCTGGCGCCGAGTCTCCACCGATCGGTGGAGACGCGCAGCGTTTTCACGTACTCCGGCCGGGTAGACGGGGGCCGAGGGCCCGGGAAGCCGGGAGTGTCCGTAATGATGGATTTCGCCGACAACGTTGCGTAATCAGCCGACTACAGAGCATGATGATGGCGGCGACTGAGCCGCGGGTCGTCCGTGCCGCCCTGGGGAGGCCGGGCGGACGACCGGGGGGAATCGACGGCTGGTCGCGCGAAGTCGGTAGGTACTGCAAGGGGGGACGTGTACACATGGGCATGATCACTGACTGGCCGTCGCTGGCGGCGTGTCAGAACGGAGACCCGGACGCGCTGTTCGTACAAGGCGCTGAACAGAATGTGGCGAAGCGGATCTGCCGGAGCTGCCCAGTTCGGTACGAGTGCCTGGCCGACGCGCTCGACAACCGGATCGAGTTCGGGGTGTGGGGCGGCATGACCGAGCGGGAGCGCCGGGCCCTGCTGCGCCGTCACCCCCAGGTCGCCAGCTGGCGGAAGATGTTCGAGGCGGCCATGAAGAAGAACGCCAAGGACAACAAGCCCGGCAAGGACAAGGTCCTGGTCACGACCGGCTGACGCCGGTCACGACCGGCTGATCGCCGCGCCGATCGTCCGCAGCCCGTCGACGTCGTGCACGTCGGCGGGCTGCGCCGTCACCGACACCGACGGCACCTGCGGGAACGCCTCGGTGAACCGGGCCGCCACCCGCCGCTCGCGTACCGCCTGCTGCGCCAGCGCGGCGTGGGCCCGCAGCACGTCGACCGTCCCCTCGTGCCCGCCGAGGTCGGCCAGCCGCTGCGCGGCGGCCAGGCTCTCCGCCGCGTCCAGCGACCCCACCGTCGGCCGGTGCACCCGGTTGAGCACCAGGCCGGCCAGCGGCATCCGCTCCTCCCGGAGCCGGCCCGCGAAGTAGGCCGCCTCCCGGACCGCGTCCGGCTCCGGCGCCGCGACCAGCAGGAACGCCGTCTCCCGCGCCTGGAGGATGCGGTACGTCTGCTCGGCGCGCTGCCGGAAGCCGCCGAACATCGAATCCAGCGCGGCCACGAAGCCGGACAGGTCGGTGAGCAGCTGTGCGCCCAGCACCTTCTGGACGACCCGCGAGAACATGCCGAAGCTGGCGGTGACGAGGCTGAACATGCTCCGGCCCCCGCTGCGCGCCGGGGCCAGCAGCAGCCGCAGCATCCGCCCGTCGAGGAACCGCGAGAGCCGGGCCGGCGCGTCGAGGAAGTCCAGCGCCGAGCGGGACGGCGGGGTGTCCACCACGATCAGGTCCCACTCGCCCCGCGCGTGCAACTGCCCGAGCTTCTCCATCGCCATGTACTCCTGCGTGCCGGCGAAGGTCGAGCTCATGGCCTGGTAGAAGGGGTTGGCGAAGATCTCGGCGGCCTTCGCCGGGTCGGTGTGCTGGAGCACCACGTCGTCGAAGGTGCGCTTCATGTCGAGCATCATGGCGTGCAACTCGCCGCCGCTGGCCTCGGCGTCGATGCCCTTGACCTGCCGGGGGGTGTTGTCCAGCTCGGTGAGGCCGAGCGACTGGGCCAGCCGGCGGGCCGGGTCGATCGTGAGCACCACCGTACGGCGGCCGTGCCGCTCGGCGGCCCGCAGCGCCAGCGCCGCGGCGGTGGTCGTCTTGCCCACTCCGCCCGCCCCGCAGCACACCACGATCCGCACGCCGGGGTCGGCGAGGATCTGGTCGACGTCCAGCTGGGGCGCCGCGTCTTCGGAAGGCACCAATCGAGCGTATCGGGCTCTCGGGGCTCGCTGCGCCGTGCCGGCGCCAGTGTGAGTCAATCCGCCCGGACGAGTACCCGCGCCAGCGTCTCCAGGCCGGCCCGGTCCACCCCGTCGGGCAGCAGGGGCAGCTCGGTCAGCGGCAGCCCCAGCTCCACCAGGTCGGCCCGGAGCGAGTCCTCCAGCTCCCGGCGGATGAGCTGGTCACGCGCCTCCTCGGCGAGCCCGGCGACGGTCGCCCGGTCCGCCGGCAGGCCGGCCGCGAGGAGCCCGCGCCGCAGCTCGGCCGTGCCGACCGCCCGTCCCGCCGGCAGCGGCGGCCGGGCCGCGTTGACGATCAGCTGTCCCACCGGGAAGCCGAACCGGGTCAGCTCGGCGATCGCGTCCACCGTCTCCTGGACGGGCATCTCCTCCAGCAGCGTCACCACGTGCACGGCGGTCATCGGGGAGCGCAGCAGCGCGGCGACACCCTCGCTCTGCGTCTTGATCGGGCCGATCTTGGCCAGCCGTGCCGTCTCCGCGGTCACGTTGAGGAACCGACCGATCCGGCCGGTCGGCGGCGCGTCGAGGACCACGGCGTCGTACACCCGGCGCTGGCCGGTCGTGCGGGTGGTGGCCTCCTTGACCTTGCCGGTGAGCAGCACGTCCCGCAGGCCGGGGGCGATGGTGGTGGCGAAGTCGATCGCGCCGAACTTGCGCAGCGCCCGGCCCGCCGCGCCGAGCTTGTAGAACATGTCGAGGTACTCCAGCAGGGCCTCCTCGGCGTCCACCGCCAGGGCCCGCACCTCGCCGCCGCCGGGGGCGTCGGTGAGGTGCCGCTCCTCGTACGGCAGTGGATCGGTGCCGAAGAGTTGGGCGATGCCCTGCCGCCCCTCGACCTCGACCAGCAGGGTGCGCCGGCCGCCGGCGGCCAGCGCCAGCGCCAGCGCCGCCGCCACGCTGGTCTTGCCCGTGCCGCCCTTGCCGGTCACCACGTGGAGCCGGGCGGCCCACTCCGTACCGGCCGGGTCGGCCGGCCGCTCAGCTGCTCGCACCCGTCGAGCCTATCCACCCGGCCGCACCGGTGACGGCGACCGCCACGGCCGGTCACGCCGGGCGCGGCGGCCCCACCCGCGTCAGGCGACCTCGCAGACCCACCAGCCGGTCGTCTGCACGACCGTGAAGCGCAGGTCCTGCTCGGTCAGCTTCTCGTCCGAGGTGGTCATGGTCACCTTGGTGGTGACGGTGGCCCGCTCGCCGGTCTGGTTCTCCAGCTTCGGGCTGGTCCACCGGAACCGGGGGTTCTCGTACTCCTCGGCGTACCGCTTGACCTCGGCCACCTTCGCGGCGATCTCCTTGTCGTCCCGCGCGGCGGAGCAGACCTGGCTCGCGGCCTTCTTCGCGTCCCGCTGCTGGTAGACGGCGGTGAGGAAGTTCTCCACCGCGGCCGTCGGCTCCTTCGCGCCCTCGCCGCTCTCGACGTTGCGCAGGGTCAGGAACGCGGCCAGGCCACCACCGCCGCACAGCAGGACGGCCACGGCGAGCACGATCGAGGCGATCAGCACGCCGCGCTTCTTCCTGGGCTGGGCCGGCGCCGGGTACGGCGGGTATCCCGGCGGGGCGCGGCTCCGGGAGCGCCGGGCTGCGGAGGGCCCGCCTGGGGATGACCGGGCTGGGGGGCGCCCGCGTGTGGGTAGCCGGGTTGAGGGGCGCCCGCCTGGGGATGACCGGGCTGCGGAAGGCCCGCCTGTGGGTAACCGGGCTGGGGGACGCCCGGGTACGGCACGCCCGGCTGCGGCGCGGCGAACGGCCCCACGGGCGGCGGCGTGGCGATCGGGCCGGGGGCGCCGTGCGGCCCGGGGCCGAGCGGGTTGCCGCCGGTGCCCGGGCCGCCGGTCCGGGGCTGACCGGGCCGCCGGCGGGAGCGCCGGGCGGGCCGGGGGAACCGGGCCGCCGAGCGGTCCCGGGGCGCGGTCGCCGGTGGGCGGGTCGCCGGGCGATCCGGTGGTGCCGCCGTTGGGTGGTTGGGTCATGTCGGTCCCCCGGGGGTGCGGCGCGTCGACGTCCGCATCGGACGCGACGGGCTGGTCGGGCGAAGGCGGGCGGATGGTACGCGCCTTCCTCGACCGGAAGGGTAGCGGTGAACCGCTGCCAGGGTGGGTCCCCGGGGCGGCCGTGCCGGGCGGTGACCATGGGAGCGCGTCCGGCGCGGTCGGCTGCCCGACCGGAGATGTGTCGCATATGTGACTTACAGTGACCCTTCGTGCGTGGCCTGTTTGATCCGGTCCGGATCGGGTCCTACGTTCGTGGCCGGTGTGCGGGGCCGAATCGGACGGGTCGTCCGAGCCGGATGACGACCCCGATCAGGCGAGAGGCCCGGAGGTAGTGCATGCGCGACACGGACAACATCTCCCGAGCCCAGATCCCGCCCCTCGGCGACGCCCGCCGCGGCGGGCCCGCCGCGGCCGCCGGGGAGGGGCCGGCCGCCGAGCGGCCGTACCCGGTCAACGAGCGGCCGTACCGGCGGTTCGCCGACCCCGGCGAGCCGCTGCGCGTGCTCGGCCGGCCGGCCGAGCGGCCCCGGGACGACGAGGGGCCCGGGTACGTCATCCACCTGCCGGTCCGGGTCGCGGACCTGGCGGCGGCCACCGCGCTGGCCGGCACGGTCGCGGTCTCGCTGGGCTTCCTGCGCGAGCTGGACGCCGGGGAGACCACCGTCTCGACCGCCGACGACCAGAACAACCGGCACCGGGTCTTCTGCGACCTGCTGTTGCCGGACCGCTCCCGCTGCCCCCAGCCGTACGACCACGAGGGAGCCTGCGGGGAGCCGCCGAGCGGCCGGTGAGCGGCGTGCCGCGTCGGGCGGCGGGTGCCGGATCGTAGGCTGTGCGCGGTAACTCGTCGCCTCCTAGGGAGCCCTGCACCGATGCAGAAGTGGGAATACGCCACCGTCCCGCTGCTGGTCCACGCGACCAAGCAGATCCTCGACAACTGGGGTGAGGACGGCTGGGAACTCGTCTCCGTGGTCCCCGGCCCCAACCCGGAGCAGCTCGTCGCGTACCTCAAGCGGCCGAAGGCGTGAGCGGTATGAGCAACGGACCGCACGCCAAGCTCGCCGAGCTCGGGCTCGAGCTGCCCGAGGTGGTGCCCCCGGTGGCCAGCTACGTGCCGGCCGTCCAGTCCGGGCAGCACGTCTACGTCTCCGGCCAGCTGCCCATGGCGCAGGGCAAACTGCTGGCCACCGGCAAGGTGGGCGCCGGGGTCTCCGCCGAGCAGGCCAAGGACCTGGCCGCCCGGTGCGCGCTGAACGCCCTCGCCGCCGTCGACGCGCTGGTCGGCCTGGAGAGCGTCGTCAAGATCGTCAAGGTGACCGGCTTCGTCGCCAGCGCGCCAGGGTTCACCGGCCAGCCGGCCGTGATCAACGGCGCGTCCGACCTGTTCGGGGCCGTCTTCGGCGAGGCCGGCCGGCACGCCCGCTCCGCGGTCGGCGTCACGGAGCTCCCCCTCGACGCCCCGGTGGAGGTCGAGCTGATCGTCGAGGTCGCCTGACCCGTCCCGCCCCCGCGATCTTGCGGTTTCGGCCCGGGCGAAAGCCGTGAACGGGCACATATCCGGGGCCGCAACTGCAAGATCGCGGGGAGTGGCGGTCGGGGTCGTACGATCGCTGGCATGACCGGGCACATCACTGCGGCGGTGGCGGCGCTGGCTGATCAGCTGCCGGGGTGGGTTTCGCTGCTGCGCGCGCCGAACCCGGGGCCGATGACGCTCGACGGCACCAACACCTGGGTGCTGCGGTCGGGGCCCGGCGAGCCGGCGGTCGTGGTCGATCCGGGCCCCGCCCACGACGGCCACCTGGCCGCGATCGCGGCGCACGGCCCAGTCGCCGCCGTGCTGATCACCCACGGGCACCCGGACCACACGGAGGGCTCGCCCCGGCTGCGTGAGCTGCTCGGCGGCGCGCCCGTCCGGGCCGTCGACCCCGCGCACTGCCACGGCGGCGCGCCGCTCGGCCCGGGCGCCGCGCTCGACGAGGGCGGCCTCGCCGTCACCGTGCTCCCCGCTCCCGGGCACACCGCCGACTCTGCCTGCTTCCTGGTCGGGTGCGGCGACGAGCGGGTGGTGCTGACCGGCGACACGATCCTGGGGCGGGGCACCACCGTGGTGGCCCACCCCGACGGGCACCTCGGCGACTACCTGGCCAGTCTGGAGCTGCTGTCGACGTACCGGGGGGTGCCGGCGCTGCCCGGGCACGGCCCCGCGCTGACCGACTGCGGCGTCGCCGCCGAGTTCTACCTGGCCCACCGCCGGGCGCGCCTCGACCAGGTACGGCAGGCCGTCGCCGAGGGCGCGACCACCGCCGGCGAGGTGGTGGCCAAGGTGTACGCGGACGTGGACCGCTCGCTCTGGTGGGCGGCCGAGTGGTCCGTCCGGGCCCAGCTGGAGTACCTCGGGGTGGAGCAGCCGTGACCTGCCCGGTGTGCGGCACGGTCGCCGTGCCCGGTGCCCGGTTCTGCCACAGCTGCGGCGCGGCCCTGCCGGCCGCCGCCACCCTGCCCGCCGCCGAGCGGCGGGTGGTCACCGTGCTCTTCGGCGACCTGTCCGACTTCACCTCCTGGTCGGAGGACCTCGACCCGGAGCGGGTCGGCGCGGTCACCGACCGGGTGCTCGCCGCCCTCGCCGGTGCGGTGAAGACGTTCGGCGGGCACGTCGACAAGCTCACCGGCGACGGGATCATGGCGGTCTTCGGCGCGCCGGTCGCGCACGAGGACGACGCCGAGCGAGCCGTCCGGGCCGCGCTGTCCATGCAGCGCGCGGTACGCCGGGTGCTCGACGACGAGCGCGGCGGCGGCGCGCCGCTGGGCCTGCGGGTCGGGCTGAACACCGGGGACGTGATCGCGGGCATCCAGGCGGCGATCGAGTACACGGTCATCGGCGACACGGTGAACACCGCCGCGCGGCTCGCCGACGCCGCCGCCGTCGGCGCGGTCTACGCGGGCGCCCGCACCTCAGCGGCCACCCGGCACGTGGCCTCCTGGCGGGCGCTGCGCCCGCTGCGGCTCAAGGGCAAGCG
Organism: Micromonospora olivasterospora; assembly: GCF_007830265.1. Lineage (NCBI taxonomy): Bacteria > Bacillati > Actinomycetota > Actinomycetes > Micromonosporales > Micromonosporaceae > Micromonospora > Micromonospora olivasterospora. The sequence goes on along the minus strand of NZ_VLKE01000001.1, from coordinate 2,127,244 downwards.
CGAGCCGGTCGAGGCGTACGAGCTGCTGGGGCTGCTGGACGCCCCGGGCACCCGGTCGGGCCTCGGCGACGAGGCGCCGTTCGTCGGCCGGGAGACCGAGATCGGCCGGGTCGCCGGCCGGCTCGCCGAGGTGATCGACCGGGGGGAGCCCCGGGTGCTGCTGATGACCGCCGAGGCGGGGATCGGCAAGTCCCGGTTCGCCGCCGAGGTGGAGCGGCTCGCCGCCGGCTACGACGTCGGTGCCGGCCGGTACGCCGCGCACTCCGGCGCCCGGGTGCTCTCGGTGCGCTGCGCCGCGTTCGGCGAGCGCCGCCGGCTCGCCCCGCTCGCCGACCTGGTCCGGGCCGCCGTCGGCCTGCCCAACGACCCGGCGACCGCGCTGACCCGGCCGGCCGTCGAGGAGCGCCTGCGCCGGCTCAACCAGCGCCTGGCCCGGCTGCGCGACGATCCCGCGCCGGTGGCCACCGACCAGCTCCTGGCCCTGCTCGGGTACGCCGAGCTGGCCGGCGGCGGCCCGGCCGACCAGGGCGAGTGGGCCGCCGCCGGACAGCCCGCCGACGCGGAGGCCGTGCCGAACGCCGTGGCCGGCCTGCTCACCGCCATGGCCGCCGAGGCGCCACTGGTGATCGTCGTCGACGACCTGCACGACGCCACCGCCGAGACGATCAAGGCGCTCGCGCTGACCCTCAACCAGCTCGCCGGCCCGGTGCTGGTGCTGCTGCTCGGCCGCCCCGAGCTGGTCCGCACCGCCGGGGCGCTGACCCGGCTCTCGGAGGCCGAGGTGCACGCGCTGCCCCCGCTGCGCGGCGCCGACGCGGCCCGGCTGCTCACCAGCTACCTCGCGGGCGGGAAGCTGCCCCAGGCCGACGCCGACCGGCTGCTCGCCACCGCCCAGGGCAACCCGTTCTACCTGGCCGAGCTGGTCACCCTGCTGATGGAGCGGGGCGCGCTGACCGTCGGCCCGGAGCGGGGCGGGCCGGCCGGCGGCAACTGGCGGCTCGCGCCCGGCTCGCTCGGCAGCCGGCTGCTCTCCCGGGACCTCGCCGCCGTGCTCGCGGCGCGCATCGACGCGCTGCCACCGGAGGCCCGGTCGGTGCTGCGGGACGCCGCCGTGGTCGGCGACACCGTCCCCGGCGGGGCGCTTGCGGCGCTGCGGGAGCAGCGCGCCGGGCGGGACGGCCGGCCCGCCGCGGTGGTGGCCGTCGAGCTCGAACGGGCCGTCGAGGAGCTGCTGCAACGCCGGATGCTGCACCGCACCCGGTCCGGGTACTCCTTCGCCACCCCGCTGATGCGGGAGGCCGCGTACTCCGGTGTGAGCAAGGCCGAGCTGGCCGAGCGGCACGCCGCCCTGGCCCGCTGGGCGGCGCCCGGCGCGCCGGGCGAGCCGGCCGCCCCGGGCGGGTTCACCGACGCGGCCCGGGACGCGTTCGTCGCCGAGCACGTCGAGCGGGCCGCCGCGCTCGCCGACGCCGTGAAGCTGCGCCCGGACGCGCCGGCCCGCACGGTCGGCCCGCTGGGCGTGGCCGCGCTGGGTCGGGCCGCCCGCCGCTCGCTGCAGGCCGGGGAGCCGGCCGTCGCGGTCGAGTACGCGGAGCGCGCCGCCGAGCTGGCCCGGGGCTCGGTCCCGGCGGCGCTGCGGGTGCTGCACGCCCGCGCGCTGCTCCAGGTCGGCCGGGCCGCCGACGCGCTCGCGTACGCCGAGAAGATCGCCGCCAACGCGGGGGACGAGGCGGGCACCCAGGCCAGCGCCCTGCTGCTGGCGGGCCAGGCCCACCAGACTCTCGGCGACCAGGCCCGGGCGACGGCCTGCTGGCAGGAGGCGTTGCAGGTGGCCACGGCCGGCGAGCTGCCGAACCTGCGCGCCTCGGCGATGCGCCGGCTCGGCATGGCCGACTTCGTCGCCGGCCGGCTGAGCCAGGCGAGCAGCCGGCTCGCGGCGTCGTACCAGGTCAGCCTCACCTCGGAGGATCGGCGCGGGCAGGCCTGGTCGCTGCAGAACCTCGCCTGGGTCACCACCACCCGGGGCGACTTCGCCGGCACGGACGCCGTGCTCGGCCGCGCCGCCCGCCTCTTCGCCGAGCTGAAGGACCCGTACGGGCGGGCGTGGCTGCGCGGCACCACCGCGTTCGCCCGGCTGCTCGCCGGCCGGCTGCGGGAGGCGTGCCGGCTGGCGCGGGTGTTCCTGCCGTTCGGCGAGCGGGTGGGCGAGGCGTGGGCGGTCGGCACGCTGCGCGCGGTCGAGGCGTTCGCCACGGCCGAGCTGGGCGAACTGGCCGAGGCCGACCGGGCGGCCCGCCGGGCGTACCGGGACTTCGCCGAGGTCTCCGACGACTGGGGGCAGGGCTTCGCCCTGGTGGTGCGCGGAGTGGTCGCCCGGGGGCTCGGCGAGCCGGCGCACGCCGCCGACCTGCTCACCGACGCGCTGTCGTACGCCGCGCGGACCTCGCACCCGCTGCTCGCCGGGATGGCCGGCACGCTGTGCGGCTTCGTGGCGCTGGACATGGGCGACCACGAGACGGCCGAGCAGGCGGCCCGCACGGTGCTGACGGCCGTCGAGCCGCACAATCCGCAGGCGCCCGTGCAGGTGGGCCCCCGGGTGCTGCTGGCCACCGCCAGGCTGGCCGCCGGTGACCCGGCCACCGCCGTCGGCCTGCTGGCTCCGGTGGCCACCGGAGCCGCCAACTCGCCGTCGATGCTCGTCTCCCGCCGCCAGACCATGGCCCGCTACGCCGACGCGCTGCTCGCGCACGGCCAGCGCGAGCAGGCCCTCGACTGGGCCCGGCGGGCGGTCGCCGCCCCGGCCGAGGACGTGCGCAGCCAGGTGATCGCGGCGAGCGTGCTGGCCGAGGCGCTGGCCGCCTGCGGTCGCCCCGCCGAGGCGCTGGCCAGCGCCGACGAGGCCGTCCGGCTGGCGTACGCGACGGAGCAGCGCAGCGAGCGGGCGGCGGCGGACGCGCTGCGGGCCCGACTGGCGGCGATGGCCGACCCGGCCGAGGGCGCGGCGGCGTCCTGAATCTGCCGGTTCCGCCGATGCGGACATCCTTCGCAGCCGATACCGTGTCAGGTCCACACGGCGTCCGCTGCGGCGGCCCCGTGCCGGCCACGGGGAGGACGTGATGAGGCTGCCGCGCTCCAGCGCCGGCTGGACGATCGGGGTCTTCGGCGTCCTCGCGCTGTTGCTGGGCGCGCTCGGGCTGCTCTGGCCCGAGGCGCAGCTGCGGATGCTCGGCTTCGAGGTGCCGGAGAGCCGCGCGGCCGGCGACTACACGGGCACGTTCCTGACCGCGTCCGCCATGGCGTCGTTCAACATGGGCGTCTACTACCTGCTGGCGACGGCCACCGAGTGGCGGCCCTTCTACCGGTTCACGGTCTTCTTCCGGTTGGTCACGTTCGTCGTCTTCATCATCGTGGTGCTGGCCGAGGTGGCGCCGGCCCGGTTCCTGGCGGTGGCCGCCTGGGAGGGCGTCGGGGCGCTGGCCACGGCCCTCGCGCTGCGCTGGGACGCCCGCGGCGCCGCGGCCCCGGCGGGCCCGCCGGCGAGTGCGGACAACTGAGTCCCCGGGGCGATTGGGTATTTTCGAGCCGTGACCGACACCCCGCCCGGCGCCCTGCGGCTGCCTATCGTGCCCGGTCTGACCGATCTGGAGGTTTTTGCCCGGGGAGGCTACGCCACCGTCTACCGAGCCACCCAGATCTCCGTCGGGCGTGAGGTGGCGGTCAAGGTCGAGAACCGCACGCTCGACAACGAGCGCGACCAGGCCAGGTTCCTGCGCGAGGCGCGGGCGGCCGGGAAGATGTCGTCCCACCCACACGTGGTGGACCTCTTCGACGTCGGGGTCACCGTCGACCGGCACCCGTACCTGATCATGGAGCTCTGCGACGGGTCGTACGCCGAGCGGATGCGCACCTCGCCCCTGGGCCCGGCGGAGACCCGCGACCTCGGGGTGAAGATCGCCGACGCGCTGGCCCACTCGCACGCGAACGGCGTGCTGCACCGCGACGTCAAGCCCGCCAACATCCTGTACTCCCACTTCAATCCGGCGGTGCTGGCGGACTTCGGGCTCGCCGTGCTGGCCGAGGTGCGCGACGCGTCGGTGACCCTGGAGGTGCTGACCCCGGCGTACGCGCCGCCGGAGATGTTCAACCACAGCCCGCCGTCGCCCGCCGTGGACGTGTACGCCCTCTGCGCCACCCTCTACGCGGTGATGTACGGCCGCCCGCCGCGCTGGCAGTCCGAGCGCAACCCCAGCCTGGTCACCGTCCTGGAGATGTTCCACCAGCCGATCCCCGGGCTCCCCGGGGTGCCCGAGGAGCTGATCGACGTGCTCCGGGCGGGCATGTCGAACGACCCGGGGGAGCGGCCGTCCGCAGTGGAGCTGCGCGGCCTGCTCGCCGCCCTGCCGCTGGACCCGGTGAGCGCGCCGGTCAGCGGCGCCCCCGTCTCGGGCGGTCCGTCCGCGGGCGGCCCGGCCTCCGCCGGCCACGCCCACCCCACCGTGCCGAGCCCCCGCCGGCGGTGGCGGCGGCGGTGGTTCCTCGGCGGAGCCGGCGCGCTCGCCCTGGCCGCCTCGGCCAGCGCCGGCGCCTGGGTCGCGGGCGGCGCACCGGCCACGCCGACGGGTGAGCCGGTGGTCAGCACGGCGGCCACGTCCCCGGCCGGCGGCTGGGGAACGCTGCCGGGGTGCATTGCCGGCTCACCGGGGGCGAAGGCCCTGCCGGCGGGCGCGTTCTGCACGGCCGACCTGGAGTGCTTCGGTCCGATGCGGGTACGCGGCAGCCGGGCCGAGGCGCCTCGGCTGCCCTGCGACGGCCGACACACCTGGGAGACGTACGCCGAGGGTGAGCTGCCCGCCGCACTGGTCGGGGCGCGGCACGACGAGGTGACCGCCGACCCTGCGGTGCGCCAGGTCTGCAACCCCGTGACGTTCCGGCTGACCAGCGGAATCCCGTACACCAGCGGCTGGCACCTGGAGGTCCTGCCGCCGACGGAGTCCGACCCGGAGCGGACCTACCGTTGCCTGGCCGGGCGCGGGGTCGACCGGCTGTACGAGCCGACCCTCACCGGTCGCTGAGCCCGCTCGCCCGGCGGCGCTCCTCGACCGCGCGCAGCGCGTCCCGGCTGTCCAGCGCCTCCAGCGTGTCGGCGTCCACGCCGCCGCTGGCCGGCCGGCCCGGCCACTGCGCCGGCTCGGAGTCGGCGCCCGAGCGGCCCTCCTCGCGGCGCTGCCGGACGTCCGTCGCCGCCACTCCGGCGATCATCGCGAGCAGGACGCAGAGCAGGGCGAGGACCACGCTGACCATGCTGCTCGGGCGCCACGAGAGCAGCGCCGCGACCAGGGCTGCCGCCGCCAGCGACGTGGCGACCGCCACCGCGAGTGCGGTTGGCCGAGGGATTCGAATCACCCGTCAAGGATGGCGCGCCTGTCAACCGGCCAACCGACCAAACGGGACCCGCGGGGCGTCCGCCGTACCCCCGGGCCACGGCGCGCTCCACCTATCGTCCACAAACGACCGGCGCGACCGCCCGGTGACCACGAGGATGGACGGGAACCGCTACTCTCGGTCTTCCGCAGGTGCATTGGTCAGCGAGGTCACCGATGAGCCAGTTCCTCACCCGGTCCCGGATCCGGTCCGTCGCCACCACCGCGGCGGTCGCCCTAACCCTGACCCTCGCCGCTGCCGCCGGGTGCGACAGCCGGCAGCCCCCGAAGCTCCCGTCCGTGGCGGAGAAGCTGCGCGAGTCGAACGTCTACGGCCAGCCGAAGATCCGCATCGGGGTGTCCACCACCGAGCCGCTGATGGGCGAGCTGAGCGGCGGCGCCCACGTCGGCTTCGACATCGAGATCGCCCGGTACCTCGCCGCCCAGTTGGGCTTCGAGGGCGACCAGCGGATCGAGTGGGTGTCGCTGGCCACCGAGGACCGCATCCCCGCCCTCCAGGGGGGCACGGTCGACATGGTGGTCTCCAGCTTCTCGATGACGGAGCAGCGCGAGACGCAGGTCACCTTCGCGGGGCCCTACTTCGTGACCACCCAGGAGACGATGATCCCGGTCCGGCTGCGGGACAGGGTCCGCACCATCGAGGACCTCCAGAACAAGGAGATCAGGGTCTGCACCAGCGGCGGCTCGACCACCCAGGCCGAGCTGCGGAACCACCAGATCCAGGCGTCCGTGGTGAAGGACGTCGGCGACTGCGTGCAGGGCATCATGGAGGGGCGCTACGACGCGGTCAGCTCGGACGAGACGATCCTTGCCGGCTTCCTCTCCCAGCATCCGAAGGACCTGCTCATCGTCGACATGCCCTTCGGCACCAGCGAGCTGCTGGGCGTCGGGGTGCCGATCGGCGACCCGGCGCTGCGCGACCTGGTGGCGTTCTTCCTGAACAAGAGCTACCTCCAGGGGCGTCAGGGGCTGAGCAGCCCGTGGCTGACCGCGTACCACCGGACCCTCGGGCCGTGGCTCAAGGTCCCGAAGAGCCAGCCGCAGCCACTGGACGTGCCGGAGCTGGTCGACTTCGACGACAAGGCGCCCCGGCGATGACCGTCCCGGCGGCCACCGCTGGCAGCGACGTCGACGCCGGCCCGCCAGCGCCCCGGACCGTTCCGACGCCGACGCCGGACGAGCGCAGGGCGCGGGCCAGCCAGTCGTTCTGGACGGCGGTGGTCGGCGTGCCCGCCGTCTTCTCGGTGCTCCGGCTCGGCGTGGAGGCCGGCGGCGAGCTCCAGACCACCCTCCTGCTGGTCGCCAACGTCGGGCCGGTCAACCTGCTCGCCGGGTTCCTCACCACGGCCGCCCGGCTGCTCTCCACCGGCCTCGTCGCCGTCTTCGCCCTCGGCGCGGTGCTCGGGGTCAGCGTCGACCGGCTGCCGGGGCACCGCCGCCCGCTGTTCGCCCGCTGGGCGGACATCACCCCGGCCTGGTTCGTGGTGGCGAGCTTCCTGCTGGCGCTGGTCACCTGGCGGCTGCTCTACCTTCCGCTGCTGCTGCCCGCGTTCGTCGCCGCGTTCCAGCTCCGCCCGGAGCGGCTGCACGAGTTGATGCCGGCCCGGGTGCTGATCGTCGCCGCCCTGCTCGGCGGGTACCTCTTCCTCCTGGCGCCGACCCTGCTGGACGCCTGGCGCCAGGGGGAGCACCTGGTCCTGGCGCTGCTCCTCGCGCCGCCGGTGCTGGCGCTCGCCATCGCCGGTCCGCTGCCCGGGGCGGTGATCCGGCCGCTCGCCTCGATCACCGAGGCCGCCGTGCTCGCCATGCTGGTCTGGGCGGCGCTGCCGGTGATCACCACGCCGGTGCTGCCGCTGACCGTCACCACCGTGGAAACGGCCCCGGCGTCACCGAGGACGTCCGCGGGCACGTGGTGGTCGTGGACGACGTCAACATGGTGCTCCTCCAGGAGCGCGGCGGCGTCCGGTACGTGCCGATCGACCAGGTGCAGGGCCAGGTCCTCTGCCCGAGCGAGGAGGAGCTGCCCCGGCACCGGCTGCGCGTCCACGACTTCCACGTGGAGGACTCGCTGCTGGAGGCGTTGGGTCGGCGGGTACGCCCCGTGCACCGCATCGACGCCGGCTGCCGCACCACCGCCTAGTACGACTTCTCCAGGTCCAGGACGTGCTGGGCGACGAAGTTGAGGATCATCTCGCGGCTGACCGGGGCGATCCGGCCGGCGCGTACCCCGCCCAGCAGGGTGGCCACGCCGTACTCGGTGGTCATGCCGGCCCCGCCCAGCGCCTGCACGGCGGTGTCGACGGCCAGCGCCGCGGCCTCGCCGGCGGCGTACTTGGCCATGTTGGCGGAGACCCCGGCCTCCAGGTCCCGCCCGGCGTCGTACAGGCTCGCCGCCTTGTAGATCATCAGGCGGGCCAGTTCCACCGCGACCCAAAGCTCCAGCGCCGCGACGAACAGCGGGCCCGTGAACGCCGCGCCGAGCAGGTCGATCACCCGGTCGAGCCGCTGCGGGCCGGCGGGCAGGGCCTCCGCCTCGGTGCGCAGCTCCGCCGCCCGGCGCTCGGTCAGGTGCGTGACGGCGGCGGTGACCAGGGCCGCCCTGGTGGGGTAGTGGTGCAGCTGGGCACCCCGGGATACCCGGCCCGGGCCGCCACGACGGTCGTGGTCGCCCGCCGCCCGCCCCGGCCCGGCCCGGCCGGGGGTGCGGGTGGCTGTCGGCGGCGCTGTGGAGCTGCCCGCACAGACGGGGCAGCCGCGGACGGGGCCACCCCTCGGCTCGCCGCGCCCCAAGTCGCAGGTCCGGCGCGCCCTGCCCCTCAGGTGGGAGCGTGGACGGGGCAGGTCCACAGCGTCCGAGTAAGGCACGGTCGAGCACGGCGGCCGGCCCCCGCCGGCAGGTTCAGCGGCCGTCGCGGGGGCCGAAGACGGCCAGCGCGTCGGCGTCGCTGTGCCGGGAGCGCAGGTACTCGTCGGCCCAGGCGGCGGCGTCGGGGTACGCCGACTCCGCCGCCACCCGGGCGCACGCCGCGTCCACGTCGAAGGGGGTACGCCGCAGCTGCACCCCGGGCCCGAGCAGCGCCCACCACGCGCCCGCCCCGCCGTACGGCATGCCGATGCTGCCCGGGTTCACCACCAGGCGGCGGTCGACCAGCCGGGTGAACGGCATGTGGGTGTGGCCGCAGACCACCGTGGTGACCTCCGCCGGGAGGTCGGCGAAGACCTCCGCCCACCGGGGCATCCGGGTGTCGACGAGGACCACCTCCTCGTCGTCGCGGGGGGTGGCGTGGCAGAAGAGGACGTCCCCCAGCCCGGCCACCGACAGGGTGACCTCGATCCCACACGGCTTCCCAACCCGCGCCTCGACCAGCTCCCGGTCGGCGTTGCCGCCCACCCAGCAGGCGCGGTCGCCAAGGTCGGCGAGGAGGTCCAGCACCTCGACCGGCTGCGGGCCGGCGGCGATGTCGCCGGTGAGCACGATCAGGTCGGCGGCGGCCACGTCCGGCTCGGCCAGTACGGCCTCCAGCGCGGGCAGCGCACCGTGGCTGTCGGAGAGGACGGCGACACGTTCCAGCATGGCCCCACCGTCCTGCCCGCCGGCCGGGCCCGTCCAGCGTTTCTGCGCCGGGCAGAGCGCGGCCGGGCTCGGACGCGGGGCTCAGACGCGGGCGCGGCGGGCCAGGCGCTCCGGGTCGAGGATGATGATGCTCTTGCCGTCCAGCCGCAGCCAGCCGCGGGAGGCGAAGTCGGCCAGCGCCTTGTTGACCGTCTCGCGGGAGGCGCCGACGAGCTGGGCGATCTCCTCCTGGGTGAGGTCGTGGGTCACCCGGAGCACGCCACCGTCCCGGGTGCCGAACCGGCCGGCCATCTGGAGCAGGTTCTTCGCGACCCGGCCGGGCACGTCGGTGAAGATCAGGTCGGCCAGCGAGTCGTTCGTCCGGCGCAGCCGGCGGGCCAGCACCCGGAGCAGCTGCTCGGCGATCTCCGGCCGGTTGTTCAGCCACGGCCGCAGCGCCTGCTTACGCAGCCGGACCAGCCGGGTGTCGGTCACCGCCGTGGCGGTCGCCGTACGCGGCCCGGGGTCGAAGAGCGACAACTCGCCGACCATGTCGGACGGGCCCATCACGGCGATCAGGTTCTGCCGGCCGTCCGCCGCCCGGCGGCCGACCTTGATCTTGCCGGACAGGAGGATGTAGAGACTGTCGCCGGGCTCGCCCTCGTTGAACACGACCTCGCCCTTGCGGACCTCGAGCGTCTCCATCTCCTTGGCGAGCGCCTCGGCAGCCTCCGGGTCGACGCCCTGGAAGATCCCGCTGCGAGCCAGTACCTCGTCCATCCCGCACCTCCGCCTGCGCATGCCGTCCGCTGATCCCTCGCGCGTGGCCAGTCTAGGCGCACGTGAGCGGTAATCAGAGTGCACCCCTGATCCCCGCCGCCCCCCGGACCTGCACGCCCGTGCCGAGGGGCCGGGACATAGGGTCGGCCGCGTGCTGACCGAGCCCATCCTGACCAGCCGCCGCGAGGACGGGCGGGACGTCCCGCTGCTCGTCTGGCGCCCCGACCGGCCGCTGCTCGCGGTCAGCTCCGCGCCGCTCGGCGGCGGGATCGGCGTACGGAACTGGGCGGTCAACGCGACAGTGCCGATGTCGTACCACCGGGACGACCCGGCCGCGCACCTGGCCGAACTGGCCGACCAGCTGGGCCTGGACGGGCCCGGCGTCGGCCTGCTGACCGGGGTCGACGTCGCCGAGGTGGTCGCCCGTGTCGACGGCGGCGTGCGCGTCTGGGCGACTGTCGGGCTGGGCACCCCGGTGCAGGCCGCCGCCTGCGAGCCCGAGCCGGCCGGGTACCCCGTCGGCACGGTCAACCTCGTGGTCCAGGTGCCCGCCCGGCTCGGCGACGCGGCGCTGGTCAACGCCGTGGCCACCGCGACCGAGGCGAAGGCCCAGGCGATCCGTGAGCTGGGCCTGGTCGCCACCGGCACCCCCACCGACGCGGTCGCCGTCCTCTGCCCGGCCGACGGTCCGCCGGCGGCGTACGGCGGGCCACGCTCGACCTGGGGCGCGCCGCTGGCCCGGGCCGTGTACGCCGCCGTGCTGGCCGGCGGGGCCGGCACCGTCGTCCCGTGGTCGGACCGGTGGGCGCGATGAATTCCCGACCGATCGGTTCTCGTCCACGCGCCGCCCAGCCGGTAGCGTCGCGGTCGATGTCCGCTTCCGCCCGCTCCGGAAACCGCCCGCGCCACCGCCTCGTGCTCGCGCTCGGCGTCCTGCTCACCGCGCTGCTCACCACCGGCTGCGCCGGCCCCGACGACGGCCCCGTCTGGCAGTCGGGGGCGGAGGGCGGCGCCACCGGCAAGACGGGCGCCACCGGCTCCCCGACCCCCGGCGCGACCACGCCGAAGGCCGAGGCGAAGAGCATCTCGCTCTCGGCCACCGGCGACATCATCATGGGAAACGCCCCGAACCGGCTCCCGCCCAACGGGGGCAGGGGCTTCTTCGACTCCGTCAAGAACGCGCTCGAGGCCGACCTGGTGATGGGAAACCTGGAGGAGCCGCTGACGGTCGACACCGGCACCGGCAAGTGCGGCGCCAACTCGACCCGCTGCTTCCAGTTCCGGGCCCCGCCGGAGTACGCCGCCCACCTGCGCGACGCCGGCTTCATGCTGCTCAACCAGGCCAACAACCACGGCTACGACTACGGGCCGAAGGGCTACCAGAACACCCAGCGCGCGCTGGAGAAGTACGACCTGCGGCACACCGGCGCGCCCGACCAGATCACGGTCGTCGAGGTCGAGGGCGTCAAGGTCGCGGTGGCGGGCTTCTCGTCGTACGTCTGGTCGAACAGCCTCGTCGACATCGCTTCCGCCCAGGAAGTGATCAAGAAGGCGGCCACGATGGCGGACATCGTCGTCGTGCAGGTGCACATGGGCGGCGAGGGCGCCGAGAAGACCCGGGTGCGGCCCGGCACCGAGATGTTCCTGGGCGAGAACCGGGGCGACCCGATGAAGTTCTCGCACGCCATGATCGACGCTGGGGCGGACCTGATCGTCGGGCACGGCCCGCACGTGCTGCGCGGCATGGAGTTCTACAAGGGCCGGCTGATCGCGTACAGCCTCGGCAACTTCGCCGGCGGCGGCAACCAGCTGAGCGGTAACGGCCGGCTCGGCTGGGGCGGCGTCCTCAAGGTGTCGCTCAAGCCCGACGGCAGCTGGGCCGGGGGGTCGTTCACCTCGACGTACATGAACTCGATCGGCAAGCCGACCATGGACCCGGACGACCGGGGCCTCGGCCTGGTCCGGGAGCTCGGCCGCAGCGACTTCCCGGAGACCGGCGCCCGCTTCGACGACCGGGGCCGGATCACGCAGGGGTAGGCGTGGGTCGGCCGGCCCACGGGCCGGCCGGCCCACGGGCCGGCCGACGTAGGCTGGCCGTCGTGACCACCAGTCCCTCCCGAGCCACCGAGACCGACCTCGGGCGCACCCGACGCGCGCGGAAGGTCGGCCGGGTGCTGGCCGAGACCCACCCGGACGCGCACTGTGAACTCGACCACTCCAGCCCGCTGGAGCTGGCCGTCGCCACGATCCTCTCCGCGCAGTGCACTGACAAGAAGGTCAACGAGGTCACCCCGAAGCTGTTCGCCCGCTACCCGACGGCGGCGGACTACGCGGGGGCGGACCGGGCGGAGCTGGAGGAGCTGATCCGGCCGACCGGCTTCTACCGGAACAAGACCAACTCGCTGATCAGGCTGGGCCAGGCGCTCGTCGAGCGGTACGACGGGCGGGTGCCGGGGAAGCTGGTCGACCTGGTGACGCTGCCCGGGATCGGCCGCAAGACCGCCAACGTCATCCTCGGCAACGCCTTCGACGTCCCCGGCATCACCGTCGACACCCACTTCCAGCGGCTCGTGCACCGCTGGCGGCTGACCGCCGAGACCGACCCGGTCAAGATCGAGCACGCGGTCGGCGCGATGTTCCCGAAGCGCGACTGGACGATGCTGTCGCACCGGATCATCTTCCACGGCCGGCGGGTCTGCCACGCCCGCAAGCCGGCCTGCGGCGCGTGCACGCTGGCGAAGCTCTGCCCGTCGTACGGGACCGGGCCGACCGAGGCGGCTGTGGCCGCGAAGCTGCTCAAGGGCCCCCGGGCCCGCGACCTGGCCGCGGCCGCGGGCGTCGACCCGGCGCTCGTGCCGCAGCAGGCGATCCTGGCGGAGGTGCCGTGAAGCGTCGCCTCGCCGCACTGCTCCTGCCGGTGGCCCTGCTCGCCGCCGCCTGCACCGCCACCGCGGAGGAGCCGTCGCCCAGCGCGGCCCGGAAGAACACCCGGCCGTCGCCGTTCGGCCCCTGCGCGGACCTGACCGCGCCGCCGGCCTCGGCCGCGCCCGCAGGATCCGCTTCGGCCGCGCCCGCGGGTTCCGCTTCGGCCGCGCCCGCGGGTTCCGCTTCGGCCGCGCCCGCGGGTTCCGCTTCGGCCGCGCCCGCGGGTTCGGACGCGCCCGGTCCGGCCGGGACGGCGTCCGGCGCCGCGCCGGCCGGCGCGATGCTGCCCGAGCTGGCGCTGCCATGCTTCACCGGCGGAGAGCCGGTCGCGCTGCGCGACATCCGGGGGCCGGCGGTGATCAACCTCTGGGCGTCCTGGTGCCCGCCCTGCCGCAAGGAGCTGCCCGCGTTCCAGCGGCTCAGCGAGCGCGCGGCAGGGCGCCTCCAGGTGATCGGCGTGAACACCCGCGACACCCGGGACGCCGCCCAGTCGATCGGCGAGGACTTCGGCATCCGCTTCCCGGTCCTGTTCGACCAGGGGGAGAGCCTGCGGCGCGGGCTCGAACGCAACGCCGTCCCGCTGACCGTGCTGGTCGACGGCGACGGGCGGATCCGGCACGTGGACACCTCGGGCGCGCTGGACGACGCTCGCCTGGCCGCCCTCGTCCGCGAGCACCTGGGCGTGGCGGTGGGATCTTGAGCCGTCGGCCGCCGCCGTGGCTGGACCCGCTGCTGGCCCGGCTCGGCACCGCCCGTGCCGAGGACTTCACCCGCATCGCCACCCCGGCCAGCGGCGGGCGGGAGAGCGCCGTGCTGGTTCTGCTCGGCGAGGAGGCGGGGGCCGGCCCGGACGTGCTGATCCTGCAGCGCGCCGCCACCCTGCGCAACCACGCCGGGCAGCCGGCGTTCCCCGGCGGGGCGGCGGACCCGGGCGACGCCGACGCCGCCGCCACCGCGCTGCGCGAGGCGAACGAGGAGGTCGACCTCGACCCGGCCAGCGTGACCGTGCTCGCCGAGCTGCCGAAGCTGTGGATCCCGGTCAGCGACTTCGTGGTGACCCCGGTGCTCGGCTGGTGGCACCGGCCGCACCCGGTGCGCCCCCGGGAGCCGGCCGAGGTCGCGCACGTCGCCCGCCTGCCGATCGACGAGCTGGTCGACCCGGACAACCGGATGCGGGTACGCCACCCGAGCGGCTGGATCGGCCCGGCCTTCTCCGTCCGGGGCATGCTGGTCTGGGGCTTCACCGCCGGGGTGCTCTCCACCCTGCTGGAGATGGGCGGCTGGGCCCGCCCGTGGCCGCGCGACCGCGTCGTCGACCTGCCGCCGACCGGGGCCGCCCCAGCGCCGTCGGCCGGCACGGACGCCGTCGACGAGATGGCCGGCCCGCTGACCTGACCGTCACGTTCCGCGACCGACGGTCAGCCGTGCGCTCTGCCCGTACCCTTGACCCGTGTCCGCCGTGGATGTCGTCCTGCTCCTGCTCATGCTCGTGTTCGCGATCAGCGGATACCACCAGGGCTTCGTGGTCGGGCTGCTGTCGTTGTCCGGTTTCTTCCTGGGCGTCCTCGTGGGCCTCCAGACCGGACCGCTGCTGGCCCGGCAGTTCGCCGAACCCGGCACGCGCGTGCTGGTCTCCCTGGCCGCCGTCTTCGGGCTCGCGGTGGTGGGGCAGGCGCTGGCCGGCTGGGTCGGCTCCCATCTGCGAAAGACGATCACCAGTGAGATCGGCAGACACGCCGACGACGTGGGCGGAGTGTTCGTCTCGGCGGTCGCCGTCCTGCTGGCCGCCTGGCTGGTGGTGGTGCCGCTCGGTTCGTCGTCGCTGCCCTGGCTCGCCGCCTCGGTGCGCAACAGCGCCCTGCTGACCGTGGTCGACGAGGTGATGCCCGAGCGGGCCAAACAGCTCTCGAACGCGCTGCGGGACACCGTCGACACCAACGGCTTCCCCGACGTCTTCGGCGACCTCGCGCCGACCCGCGCCCGGCAGGTCGACCCGCCGGACCCGGCGCTCGCCGGCTCGGAGGTGGTGGCCAACGGCCGGAGCTCGGTCGTCAAGGTGCTGGGCTCCGCGCCGAGCTGCGCGCGCCGCATCGAGGGCTCCGGCTTCGTGTACGCCGACGACCGGGTGATGACCAACGCGCACGTCGTCGCCGGCACCCGCTCGGTGTCGGTGGAACTCGACGGCGACCGGTACGACGGCGACGTGGTGGTCTACGACCCGGACCGCGACCTCGCCGTGCTCCGGGTGCCGGGGCTGCCCGGCCCGTCGCTGCGCTTCGCCGCCGGCAACGCGAGCAGCGGGGCGGACGCGATCGTGCTGGGCTTCCCGCTGGACGGTCCGTACAACGCGCAGTCGGCCCGGGTCCGGGACGTCGACCGGATCACCGGACCGGACATCTACTCCTCCGGTGACGTCACCCGGGAGATCTACACGATCCGGGCGTGGGTCCGCAGCGGCAACTCCGGTGGCCCGCTGCTCTCCTCGAACGGGCTGGTGCTCGGGGTGATCTTCGCGGCGGCGGCGGACGACCCGCACACGGGCTTCGCGGTGACCGCCGCCGAGGCCCGTCCGGTGGCCCTCGCCGGCGCCGAGCGGACCCGCGCCGTCGGCACCGGCAAGTGCACCTGACCGACCCCCGAGCCGGGTTCAGGAGGCGGGAGTGGTGGCGCGGGCCGCTGCATCGGCCTGGCCCGTGACGGTGGCCAGCTTCTGCCGCCCCCACCGCACCCCGCGGTCCAGCACGGCCCGCGCCATGATCACCACGCAGGTGCCGCCGTTGAGGAACGACGCGACCACGTCGCTCGGGTGGTGCATGCCCCGGTACATCCGGGTGAGCGCGACGCCGACCGGCACCAGCAGCAGGAAGGACCACCAGGCGACCTTCGCCCGGGTGCCCCTCGCCCGAGCCGCGAGCAGCACCGCGATGCCGACGTAGAGCGCCACCGCCGCCGACGTGTGTCCGGACGGGAAGCTGGAGGTGGGCGGGGAGACGTCCATGTGCTCGACCGCCGGGCGACGCCGGTCGATGGCGAGCGTGGTCAACAGGAAGACCAGCGCCTGGGCGCTGACCGCCGCGCACAGGAAGACGGGCTCCCGCCAGCGGCGCAGCACCAGATAGAGCACCAGGGCCACCAGCACGGTGACCACGACGATCAGCTGCGTGCTGGCCAGGGTGCTGAACACCAGCGAGACGTTGTTCCAGCCCTCGGTCCGGTCGGCGGCCAGCTCGCGGTTGACCGCGTCCTCCACCGTGAACGGCCACGTCCGGTCGAGCACCCGGGTGACGAGGACCCCCAGCAGCACCATGGCCGACAGCAGCAGAGCCACCGGCAGCACCACCCGCCGCAGCGCCCCAACCGTGAAATCGGACATGGCCCGCCCATTACCCCGGCCCGCGCCGAGCTACGCTCGGCCGTCGTCCGGCCGGTGCGGCTCGCCCCGGTCGGCCAGTTCGGGCTCGACGCCCTCCGTGACCAGGTGCCCCGGCCGCCGGCCCGTCCGGGCCCGCCAGGTGCGGAAGGCCGCGGCCGTCGCGGCCACGGTCGCCGCGCCGAGCAGCCAGCCGCCGACCACGTCGCTGGTCCAGTGCACGCCCAGCGCCACCCGGCTCAGCCCGGTCAGCCCCGCGAGCAGCACGGTACCGGCCCACAGCGCCCGCCGCGAGGCGGGGCGCCCCCGGGTGTACGGGAGGAGGACCAGCAGCAGCACCCCGGCGGCCAGGGTGGCGTTCAGCGCGTGCCCGGAGGGGAACGCGTAGCCGGCGGCCGAGGCCACCGGGTCGAGCAGATCCGGCCGGTGGCGGCCGACCAGCAGCTTGAGCAGCGGCCCGAGCAGGCCACCGACGACCATCGTGGTGACCACCCACCCGGCCAGCCGTCGCGCGCCCCGGTGGAACAGCCAGACCACCACCGCGAGTGTGGCCAGCCGCAGCGGGCCGGGGCCGAAGACGTTCGTCCACACGGTCATGAAGCGCACCCACGCCGGATGGCCGAGGGCGTACCCGTGCAGGGCGTGCGTCACCGCGGCGTCCAGCCGGTGCAGCGGCGGCCAGGATCCGACCACCAGCACGGCGAGCAGGGCGAACGGCACCAGGATGAGGAAGGCCGCGCTGGCGGCGAGCGTGAGCCGCAGCCCCAGGGACGCGTCGGGGTCGAGCCGGCGGGCCGGCCACGACGGGCGTGTCGACACCTCGACGCGGCGACCTGATTCGTTCATGCCCCCATCCCTACCCCGCCCAGCACCCGATCAGGCCGGGCGGCTGCGACGGGGCCGACGGGGGCCGGTCAGTGGCCCCACCGACGCAGGCGCCGAACCATCAGCGCGGTCCCGGTGAGGACGGCGACGAAGAACACCGTCCCCGCCCACAGCCGTTCCCGGCCGGAGTCGTGCCCGCCGCCGGCCGGCCGCGCCGTCCAGCCGGTGTGCTGCCCAGCGGCGGCCAGGTCGGGGGCGGGCTGCCCGCGCCGGCCAGCCGGCCGTCCGGGGCGGTGCCGGGGGCCGGGCCGAAGCCGACCACGCCGGGGGAGGACTGGTCGTCGAGGGGGTTGCGCCCCACGGCCGGCACGTCGGTGGTGAGCGCGGCGACCGGGTCGACCAGCCCGTACCCGAAGCTGTCGTCGCGGCCGGCGGGGCCGAGGTCACGGGCGGTGCTGATCAGGCGGTTGACCACCTCGCCGGCCGACAACTGCGGCCAGCGCGCCCGGACCAGGGCGGCCGTCGCGGCGACCAGCGGGGACGCGAAGCTGGTGCCCTGCACCCGCCAGTATCCGCCGGGCCGGGCGCCGACCAGGCCGGTCGCCGGGGCGGTGAGGACGGTGGCCCGACCCGTGACCGAGCCGAGCCAGAGGTCGTCGCTGGCGCGCTCCAGGCCGGCGACCGCGATGACGCCCGGCTCGCGCGCCGGGTACCAGACCCGGGCGTCGGAGGAGGTGGCCAGGTTGCCGGTGCAGGCGACAACCACCACGTCGCGGGCGAACGCGTAGTCCAGCGCGGCCGCCAGGGCGGGGCTGTCGCCGCTGCCGCCGAGGGACAGGTTGATCACCCGGGCGCCGTTGTCGACCGCCCAGCGCACGCCCTTGGCGACGATGATCGCGTCGTCGTACCGGTTCTCGTCGTCGAGGACGCGCACCGGCAGGATCCTGGCGTCCGGGGCTAGCCCGACCACGCCCCGCTTGTCGTCGCGGCGCCCGGCGATCAGGCCGGCCACGGTGGTGCCGTGCCCGACCGGGTCGGCCCCCTCGCCGCCGCCGACCAGGTCGATGCCGGGCAGCACCTGGCCGGCGAGGTCCGGGTGCGAGCCGTCCACTCCGGAGTCGATCACGGCAACCGTGACACCGCGCCCGGTCGAGTGCTGCCAGGCGGTCGCCGCCCGCAGCTCGTCGAGCTGCCACTGCTCGTCGCGGATCTCGTCGGCGCGGGCCGTCGTGTCGACCGGCGCGGCCCACCAGGATGCCGGCAGCGCCGACAGCGCCGGCGCCGCGGCGACCGGCGCGCGGTCGGCGGGGCGGGGCGCGGCGGCATGGACCGGCGGCGGCACCGAACCGGCGACCGACACCGCGACCACCGTCGCGCCGAGCAGTGCCCGGCCGGTGAACCGCCGCCCCGTCGGCGGGCGGCCGCGCCGAACCCCAGTCACATCCCCAGCCATTCCTCACCACCGACACATGCTGCTCGGAGATTACCGGTTTTCCCGTCCGCCACGGGGCGAACCGGGGACAACGTCTACTGCGGAGGAAGGTACGCGAGCTGTACCAGCCGTACGCCCTCGCGCCGGGTCACCAGCCGGGCCCGGCCCGGGGGCAGCGCGCCGGGCCGGACCTGGCCGACCAGCGGCCCCTCCTCGGGGCTGCCGGCCATCACCAGCCCCGGCGTGGACAGCTCCTTGAGCCGCTGCAGGAACTGGTCGTACCCGCGGGTGGCGCCGCCGGCCCGCCGGGCCAGCACCAGGTGTAGCCCGATGTCCCGGGCCTGGGGCAGGTACTCCTCCAGCGCCCGCAGCGGGTTGACCGGGGCGCTGGCGACCAGGTCGTAGTCGTCGACCAGCACGAACAGCTCCGGCCCCGACCACCAGGACCGCTCCCGCAGTTGCGCCGGCGTGATGTCCCCGCCGGGGAGCCGGAGTTGCATGTACCCGGCGGCCGACTCGGCCAGGGCGGTGGTGTGGGCGGCGTCGATGCCGTACCCGATCTGGTGGTCCGTCTCGACGGCACCGAGCAGGCTGCGCCGGTAGTCCACCAGGATCACCCGGGCCTGCTTGGGCGTGAACCGGCCGACGATGGTGGTGGCCAGTGCCCGCAGGAACGACGACTTGCCACACTCGGCGTCGCCGAAGACCAACAGGTGCGGCTCGGCGGCGAAGTCCAGCGCCACCGGCCGCAGGTCGGCCTCGGCGATCCCGATCGGCAGCGCCAGCCCCGCCGACGCGGTCAGGTCCAGCTCCGCGTACGGCAGCACGGGCGGGAGCAGCCGGACGGCGGGCGCGGCCGGGCCGGCCCACGCCGCGGCGACCGCCTTGACCAGGTCGCCGGTCTCCCCGCCCAGCCCGGCCAGGCGGGGCAGCGCGGCGAGGAAGTGCTGGCTCTCGGCCGTGATGCCCCGACCCGGCGTCTGTTCCGGCACGCTCGCCGCGACGTTCCGGCGCACCAGCAGCGAGTCGGTCGGGTCGCCCAGGCGCAGCTCCAGGCGGGAGCCGAACAGGTCCCGGACCGCCGGACGGAAGTCCATCCAGCGGTGGGCGCTGGCCACCACGTGCACCCCGTACGACAGGCCCCGGTTGGCCAGCTCGGTGACCAGGGGTTCCAGGTCCTCGAACTCCTTGCGCAGGGCGTCCCAGCCGTCCACCACCAGGAACGCGTCGCCGAACGGGTCGGTGGCCTGCTGCCCGGCGGCGGCGAGGGCGGCGCGTCGCTGCCGGTACGCGCCCATCGAGTCCACCCCCAGCTCGGCGAAGCGCCGCTCCCGGTCGGCGAGCAGGCCGACCAGCTCGCCGACCGTGCGCCGGACGGCGGTCGGATCGGTCCGGCCGCTCACCCCGCCGACGTGCGGCAGGTCGCGCAGCGCGCCGAGCCCGCCGCCGCCGAAGTCCAGGCAGTAGACCTGCGCCTCGGCCGGGGTGTGGGTGAGCGCCAGCGCGCAGACCAGCGTGCGCAGCAGGCCGGACTTGCCGCTCTGCGGGCCGCCGACCACCCCGACGTGCCCGGCCGACCCGCCGAGGGTCAGCCAGAGCAGGTCCCGACGCTGCTCGAACGGCTTGTCGACGACGGCCACCGGCACCTGGAGGGCGCCGTGCAGCTCCGGGTTGGCGACGGTCAGCCCGCGGGCCGGGTCGGCGCCGACCGGCCCGAGCAGCTCGTCCAGGGTCGGTGCCTCGTCCAGCGGCGGCAGCCACACCTGGTGCGCCGGCGGGCCCTGCCCGGCCAGCCGGCCCACCAGCGCGTCGAGCAGGCTCTCCGCGCCGGTCTCCTCCTCGGCGGGAGGCGGGGCCGGGGCGGCCGGCTCCGGCACCGGCACGACGTGCGTGGAGAAGGCGAGCAGCCGCGGCGCGCCGGCCCGCCGGCACCCGCCGCGCCGCCGGCACGGCGCAGCGCCCCGGAGACGTACGCGGCCTGAAGCGGACCAGCGGGTCGGTGCCGAAGCGCAGGTAGCCGTGGCCGGGCGAGCGGGGCAACTCGTGGGCGTCGGGCACCCCGAGCACCGTCCGGGACTCCAGCGCCGAGAAGGTGCGCAGCCCGATCCGGTACGACAGGTGCGTGTCCAGCCCGCGCAGCCGCCCCTCCTCCAGCCGTTGCGACGCCAGCAGCAGGTGCACGCCGAGCGACCGCCCGAGGCGGCCGATCTGCACGAACAGGTCGATGAAGTCCGGCTTGGCCGACAGCAGCTCGGAGAACTCGTCGCAGATCAGCAGCAGCGACGGCAGTGGGGCCAGCGGGGCGCCGGCCGCCCGGGCCCGCTCGTAGTCCCGCAGGCTGGCGAAGTTGCCGGCCCGGCGCAGCAGCTCCTGGCGGCGCACCAGCTCGCCGTTGATCGCGTCGACCATCCGGTCGACCAGGGGCAGCGCGTCGGCCAGGTTGGTGATCACCGCGGCGGTGTGCGGCAGCCGTTCGAAGGGGGCGAACGTTGCCCCGCCCTTGAAGTCGACCAGCACGAAGTTGAGCTGCTCGGAGCTGTGCGTGGCGGCCAGCCCGAGCACCAGGGTGCGCAGCAGCTCGGACTTGCCGGAGCCGGTCGCCCCGATCAGCAGGCCGTGCGGGCCCATCCCGTCCTGCGCGGACTCCTTGAGGTCCAGCTCGATCGCGCCACCGTCGGTGCCCACCCCGATCGGCACCCGCAGCCGGTCCCGCGCCGAGCGGGGCGCCCAGCCCTGCTCGGCGGTGAAGTTCCCCGGGTCGCCCACGCCCAGCAGCTCGGGCAGGCCCAGCTCGGCGTTGACCGGGGCGTCCGGCCCGCGTACGGCGGTGGCGAGCCGCAGCGGGGCCAACCGTCGGGCGACCGCCTCGGCGTCGGCCGGCGCCAGCCGGTCGGGGACGCCGACCTCGGCGACCCCGTCGGCGGAGTGCGAGTACAGCCGGCCGCCGCGTAGGTCGAGCAGGAGGGCGTACCGGTCGAGCAGGCGGGGCGGCGGGGTGTCCAGGTCGACGACGGTGACCGCGTCGATGCCGCCGTCGCCGGTCAGGTCGGTCGCGCCGGTGAGGTCTCCGCCGTCGAGCACCACGACGACGTGCGGGCCGTCGGTGGCGGGGCCGGCCGGGCTGAACCGGGACCGGGTGGCCAGCACCTCGTCGAGGAGCCCTTCCAGCTCCACCGCGGAGCTGGTGACCAGGCGGACGGTACCGAGGGCGTCGGAGCGGGTGGGGTGCTGGGCGTGGGGCAGCCACTTGACCCACTCCCACAGCGGCCGCCGTTCCGGGCCGGCGCAGACCGCGATCAGCAGCTCGTCGGGGGCGTGGAACACCGCGAGCTGGGTGAGCACCGCCCGGGCCAGCGCCTGCGCGTCGGGCGACCCGGTGCCGGCCCGGACCGTACCGTCCGCGTCGTGCCGGGCCGGCTCGCCCCGGACGTACACCCGGGCGAAGCTGCGCAGCGACAGCGCCACCGGCAGGTCGGGCACGACCGAGTACGCGTCGAGGAACCGACGCAGCGCGTCGGCGGTCATCGGCTCCAACTCCTCGAGCGGGCGGGTGACCGGGGGCACGAGCGGGGTGGCCAGCGTCTGCGGCCCGACGCCCACCCGGACCACCGCGAAGTCCGGGTCGGTCGGGCGGCGCTCCCAGACCCGGTGGCTGTCGACCGTCGACCAGAGCCGGCCGGGGTCCGGGTGGCGGTAGCAGAGCCCCGCCCGCTGCTGCCCGGCGGCCTGCCGGACCCGGCGGCGCAGCCCGGTGAGGTGCCGCAGGTACTCGCGCCGGGCGGCCATCATCTCCGACTTCTTCGGCGTGCCGGACGCGCTGCCCCACGAGGTCACCAGCATCGCCAGCGAGGAGAGCCCGAACATGCCGCCGACCACGTACGAGTACGCCCCGCCGCCGCGGCCGAACATCATCGCCATGGCCACCGTTCCGCCGAGCATTGGCAGCACCATCAGCGCCTGCTGCCAGCGCCCGCCGGTGACGGCGGGGATCTCCGGCGGCGCGTCGACGGGCAGCTCACCCACCGGGATCTCCGGCGCCGGACGCCGGGGCGGTCGCTTGACGACGACAGTGGACACTCGGCCTCCCCACAGCGCTCGGTAACCCGAGCCTGGCTCATCGTAGGTAAAGTCCTGTCGTCCGCGCCGCACCCATTCCGTTCGACATGGAGACAGACCGATGGCAACCGGGCTCGCCCGCGTCACGATCAGCGCCCCCCGACGGCGGGTGGACATCGCCCTGCCTGAGCAGGTGCCGCTGGCCGAACTACTGCCGGAGGTGCTGCGGCACGCGGGGGAGGGGCTCGCCGACGACGGGGAGCGGCACGGGGGCTGGCTGCTGCGGCGGGCCGACGGCGGCGCGCTGCTGACCGCCCAGGCGCTGCTGCCGCAGGGCGTCCGCGACGGCGAGGTCCTGCACCTGGTGCCGGCCCGCGCCGAGTGGCCGGAGCTGGAGTACGACGACGTGGTCGAGGCGATCGTCGACGGCGCCCGCCGGCGGGGCGCGGCCTGGTCCCCGACCGCCACCCGGGCCGCCGCGCTGGCCGGTGCGGGGGTGCCGCTCGCCGTCGGGCTGCTCGCCGTGCTCGCCGCCGGGCCCGGGTACCGGGCCGGCTGGCCCGTCGCGGTCGCGGTGGCGCTGCTGCTCACCCTCGCCGGCACGGCCGCCTCCCGGGCGTACGGCGACGGCGCGGCCGGCGCGACCCTCGGCGGCTACGCCCTGCCGTACGCCGCCGTGGCCGGCGCCCTGGCCGTCAGCTCCGGCGACCCGGTGGGCCCGCTGCGGGCGCTGCCCTGGCTGGGCGCCCCCGAGCTGCTGGCCGGCGCGGTCGCGCTGCTGCTGGCGGCGGTGCTCGGCCTGCTCGGCGTGGCCAGCCGGGTCCGGGTCTTCGTCGCCGGCGCGACCGTCGGGGCGAGTGCCGCCCTCGCCGCCCTGGGCGCGCTGGCGCTGCCACCGGAGGGCGCCGCGGCGGTGTTGCTGTCCGCCCTGGTGTTCGCGCTGGGCGCGCTGCCACTGGTTGCCATCCGGCTGGGCAAGCTGCCGCTGCCGCCGATCACCCTGCCCGGGGACGCGTCGCCCGGGGCGGCGGCGGCGCGGGACCTGCCGGACCGGGCCCGGGTGCACGCGGCGGTGGCCCGGACCGAGGAGATGCTCACGGGCATGCTGCTCGGGCACGCCGTGCTGGTGGCCGGGGCGGCGGCGGTGCTCGCCACGGTGGGCGGAACGGCGGGCCGGCTGCTCGTGGCGGTCGCCTCCGCCGTGCTGCTGCTGCGCTCCCGGCTCTTCGTGGCGGTGCGCCAGCGGGTGCCCGCCGTGGCCGCCGGGCTGGCCGGGTACGCCCTGCTGGGCGGGGTGCTCGCCGCGGGCTCCGGGCCGACCGACCGGCTGCTGCTGGCCGCCGGCGGGGCGGCCGTGGCCCTGACCGCCGTGGCGGCCGGCACCGCGTACGCCCGGCGGCCCGTCTCCCCGTACGTCGGTCGGGCGGCCGACCTGGCCGACACCGCGCTGGTGGTGGCCGTCGTGCCGGTCGCCTGCGCGGTGCTCGACCTGTACGAACGGGCCCGGGGGCTGCTCGGCTGAGCGGCCCCCGGGCCCGTCGACGTCGTTTGGTTTCAGTGCGCGGACTCGCCGCGCTCCCGCTGGGTTCAGTGCGCGGACTCGCCGCGCTCCCGCTGGGTTCAGTGCGCGGACTCGCCGCGCTCCTCGGCCTCCTTGGCGCGCTGGTAGGACGCCCGGATCTCGGCCTCGGCCTCGACCCGGCCGACCCAGGTCGCGCCCTCGACCGACTTGCCCGGCTCCAGGTCCTTGTACACCTCGAAGAAGTGCTGGATCTCCAGCCGGTCGAACTCGCCCAGGTGGTGGATGTCGCGCAGGTGCTCCTGGCGCGGGTCCTCGTAGGGCACGCAGAGGACCTTGTCGTCGCCGCCCTTCTCGTCGGTCATCCGGAACATGCCGATGGTGCGGCAGCGGATGAGGCAGCCCGGGAAGGTGGGCTCGGGGACCAGCACGAGAGCGTCCAACGGGTCGCCGTCCTCGCCCAGGGTGCCCTCGATGAACCCGTAGTCCGCCGGGTACTGGGTGGACGTGAAGAGGGTGCGGTCCAGCCGGATGCGACCGGTCACGTGGTCCACCTCGTACTTGTTCCGGTGACCCTTGGGGATCTCAACCGTGACGTCGAAATCCATTTCCCACGCTCCCTCGTTTGCCCACGCTGGCTAACGGAAACCAGTGACGCCGCCCCCCGTACGGGTGAATGCACCCGCGGGCTCCGGCCGCCGCATAGTGTTCGGACCGAAGTAGTGTCACCCAAGCTGTTTCCGCACGGGGAGGAGGGGGCCGTGGGGAGGGAAGATTCACACTACCGCCCGGAGGGTCTTGACGGACGGCAGAACGGGCGCTCGCCGTCCGGACGCGTCAACGGCCGGTTTCCGGTGCCCGGGGCGCATCTGCCCCGTACGCCCGATCCGGCCGCCGCGGCGTCCGCGGGCGGTGCCCTGACCGCGCCGGGCGACCTGCCGCCGCCGCCCCCGTGGCGGCCCCGACCAGCCCGGCGGCCGCCGACCTCACCGCCTCCTCGCGCATCCCGGTGGACGTCCCGCCCCCGACGTCGGCCGTTCCCCAGGCCGGGCCGCCGCCCGGCCTCCCCCGGCGCCCGCCCGACGGCGCCGCCGGCTCCCGCTGGCCGTACTGGCCGTGGTGCTGCTGCTCGCCCTGGTCGGGGCCGGGCTGGCCGTGGTCCGGCCCGGCCCGGTGGCCGGCTGGCTCGGCGGGGGCGGCGCTGACCCGAAGGCGACCGCCGACGCCGCGGAGCCCGCCCCCGTGCCGGTGCTCGCCGCCGCGGACCCGGCCGCGCCGGCGCCCACCCCCGACGGGGTACGCGCCGCGCTCGACCCCCTGGTCCGGGCCCCCGAGCTGGGCGACCGGGTCAACGTGTCGGTGGCGGACGTGGCGAACGGCGACTCCCTCTACACCCGGGGCGGTGACGACGGCACGGTGCCCGCCTCGGTGACCAAGCTGGCGACCGCGGTGACCGTGCTGGCCGCCCGGGGCCCCAGCTACCGCATCCCGACGCGGGCGGTGGCCGGCGCCGCGCCCGGCGAGGTGGTGCTCGTGGGTGGCGGCGATCCCACCCTGGCGGTGGACGGCGACGGCTTCTACCCGGGCGCCGCCCGCCTCGACGACCTGGCCGAGCAGGTGAAGCACGCCCTCGGCGGCGCGGAGCCGACCAAGGTCACCGTCGACTCCTCGCTCTTCCCCGGCCCCGTGTACGGGCCGGGTTGGGACTCCGACATCCCGACCGGTGGCTTCGGCGCGGCGATCACCGCGCTGATGACGGACGGCGCGCGCACGGACCCGGAGGATGCCCGGAAGAACTTCGACGACTCGCACGGGTGGGCCGAGCGGTCGCCGCAGCCGGACCTGACCGCCGGGCGTGCGTTCGCCAGGCTGCTCGGGCTCTCGGGGGACGCCGCCGAGGTGAAGCGGGGCAAGGCGCCCGCGACCAACGGGGCCCGGCCGGCGCCGCCACGCCCGGCGCCGAGTTGGGCCGGGTGGAGTCGCTGCCGCTGATCCGGCTGGTCGACATCATGATCAGCGATTCCGACAACGTGATCGCCGAGGCGCTGGCCCGGCAGGTGGCGCTGGCCCGCAACCAGCCGGGGTCGTTCGCGGGCGGCGCGGCGGCGATGGACGCCGTGATCGGCGAGCTGGGCCTGCCGGCCGACGAGATCAGCCTCTCCGACGCCAGCGGGCTGTCCCGGAACAACCGGATCAGCCCGTCCCTGCTGACCGACCTGATCGCGCTGGCCGGCAACGGCAGCCACCCGGAGTTGGCCGCCGTCTTCGGCGGCCTGCCGGTCGCCGCCTGGTCCGGCACCCTGGACGGGCGGTACCAGGCGACGGAGACGAAGGCCGGGGCCGGTGTGGTGCGGGCGAAGACCGGGACGCTGACCGGCGTCCACGCCATCGCCGGGCTCGTCACCACCAGGGACGGCCGGCTGCTCAGCTTCGCCGTGCTCACCGACCAGGCCCCCGCCGGCACCACGGACGAGACGCGCCAGGCCCTCGACCGCATCGCCTCCGCCCTCGCCGGCTGCGGCTGCCGCTGACCGCCGCCCTCGCGGCCGGTTGGTGGCGGTTGCGGGCGGTATGCGCCTGATCGTCGGCGGCCGGGGTGTTCCGACGCGGGTACGGTGGGTCCATGGCGCAGTTCGTGGACTGGGATCTGGCCGCCGCGACCGCGGGGGCGCTGGGTAAGTCGGGGCCCCGGGTGTCGTACGCGGAGGCCACCGAGGTGGTTTCCGAGCTGCGGCGGCTCACCGACGAGGCGGCCGGGCACGTGGCCGACTACACGGGGCTGCGTTCCCAGGTCGCGCACCCGCCCGTGCGGGTGGTGGACCGGCGGGACTGGGCGGCGGCCAACATCGCCGGCCTGCGCGAGGTCATCGGCCCGCTGGTCAGCCGGCTCTCCGGCGACAAGCGGCCCGGCCCGCTCACCGAGGCGATCGGCTCCCGGCTGACCGGGGCGCAGGCGGGCACCGTGCTGGCGTACCTCTCCGGCCGGGTCCTCGGCCAGTACGAGGTCTTCTCCGGTGACCCGGGCCAGCTGCTGCTGGTCGCCCCGAACATCGTCGAGGTCGAGCGGAAGCTGGAGGCCGACCCGCGCGACTTCCGGCTCTGGGTCTGCCTGCACGAGGTGACCCACCGGACGCAGTTCACCGCCGTGCCCTGGGTGCGGGCGTACTTCCTCGGCGAGGTGCAGGCGTTCGTGGACGCCTCGCAGGGCGGCGAGCACCTGCTGGAGCGGCTGCGCCGGGGCGTCGGCACCCTCTCGGACGCCATCCGGGATCCGGAGAGCCGGACCAGCGTGCTGGATCTCGTGCAGACCCCCGCCCAGCGGGCCGTGCTGGATCGGCTCACCGCGCTGATGACGCTGCTGGAGGGGCACGCCGAGTTCGTGATGGACGGCGTCGGGCCGCAGGTGATCCCGAGCGTCGAGCGCATCCGGGCCGCGTTCAACCGGCGCCGGGAGGCGGGCAACCCGCTCGAGAAGGCGGTCCGCCGGTTGCTCGGCATCGAGGTCAAGATGCGCCAGTACGCCGAGGGCCGCAAGTTCGTCCACGGCGTCGTCGAGCGGGTCGGCATGGACGGCTTCAACAAGATCTTCGGCTCGCCGCTCACCCTGCCCCGGCTGGAGGAGTTGGGCGACCCGGACGCCTGGGTGGCCCGGGTGCACGGGCCCACCGGCGCCACCCCGACCGTCGGCTGACCGTACGCCGATGGCCGCGCTCGCCCCGCCGGTCGCCGCGCTGCGGGCCGCCGTCCGCCGGGCGCTGACCGGGCTGACCGGGGACGGCCCGGTGCTCGTCGCCTGCTCGGGCGGGGCCGACTCGCTCGCCCTGGCCGCCGCCACCGCGTTCGTCGCGCCCCGGCTCGGCCGCCGGGCGGGCCTGGTCACCGTCGACCACGGCCTCCAGGCCGGCTCGGACCGGCGGGCCGCCGATGTCGCGGCCTGGGCCGCGGCGACCGGGTTCGCGCCGGTCGAGGCGGTACGCGTCGAGGTCGCCGGCCGCCCGGGCGGCCCGGAGGCGGCCGCCCGCCAGGCTCGCTACCAGGCGCTGGCCGAGGCGGCCCGGCGGCACGGGGCCGCCGCGCTGCTCACCGGGCACACCCGGGACGACCAGGCGGAGACGGTGCTGCTCGCGCTCGCCCGGGGCGCCGGCCCGCGCGGGCTGGCCGGGATGCCGCCCCGGCGGGACCTGGCCGGGGTGCCGCTGCTGCGCCCCCTGCTCGACGTCGGCCGGGAGCAGACCCGCAAGGCGTGTGCGGCGCTCGGGCTGACGCCGTGGGAGGACCCGCACAACACCGACCCCTCGTACGCCCGCGCCCGGGTCCGCGCCGAAGCGCTGCCCGCGCTGGTCCGGGCGCTCGGCCCCGGGGTGGTGGACAACCTGGCGCGCACCGCCCGGCTGGTGGCCGCCGATGCCGCCGCCCTCGACGATCTGGCCGCCGCCGCCCTGGCGGGTGACGCGGCACCGGTCCCGCCGTCGGATGCCCTCGGGAATCTGGCCGCCCTGGCTGGTGACGAGGTGATCGACGGCTCGGGCGGCGACGGCGGACGCGATGCGGTGCCCGTCCCACCGTCGGACGCCCTCGGGAGACTGGTCCGTCCGGCGTCGGCGCCGCTGGCCGGCAGCGGCCTGCCGGCAGGGGTGCGAGCCCACGGGGGCGGGCTCTCGGTCGTGGCGCTGGCCGGGTTGGCGCCGGCGGTCCGGTCCCGGGTGCTGCACGCCTGGGCCCGGGAACTCGGCGCGTCGCCCGCCGCACTGTCGCACCGGCACGTCGTCGCCCTCGACGCCCTGGTCACCGACTGGCGCGGGCAGGGGGCCGCCCACCTCCCCGGCGGGATCCAGGTGGCCCGCCGCGCCGGCCGGCTGGTCGCCGACGACGGGCGGTAGCGCCCCGCCGGGGTTGGAATGCCGCCACGTCGCCGACATGGTGGCGTCGCCGGGGCTGGAACCCCGCCACGTCGCCGACATCGCGGGGTTCGTGCCGGCGCGGGCTCCCCTCCCGGTGTGCCGCGCGGTAGACATGGCGGATGGCGCACCCCCGACAGCCGCTCCACGCCCCGAACGGCGCGGTGGCCACGAGCCACCCCCTGGCCGCCGCGGCCGGCCTGGCCGCGCTCGCGGTACCACACGATCATCCCCGGCTTCCTGACGCGCGACGGCGAGCCCGTCGGCCCGTTCGGGGTGATGGGCGGGCACATGCAGCCGCAGGGGCACGTCCAGCTCGTCTCGGCGACCCTCGACGGCGGGCTTGATCCGCAGGCCGCGCTGGCCGCCCCGCGCTGGTTCTGGCACGCCGGCCGGTCGCTGCTCGTCGAGCCGGAGCTGGCGGCCGAGCCCGGGCTGGTCGCGGGGCTGCGCGCCCGGGGGCACGAGGTCACCGTCGCCGACGAGCCCTCGGTCTTCGGGTACGGGCAGGCGGTGTGGCGGTCGCCGGCGGGCGGCTACGTGGCAGGCACCGAGCCCCGGGTGGACGGCGCCGCCGTCGGCTGCTGACCCGAGCTGCCGGGTCGGGTCGAGGCTTTCAGTGGGCGCCGACGCGGTCGCGGAAGGTGGTCCGGTAGGCGTTCGGGGTGGTGCCGACCCGGCGGGTGAAGTGGTGCCGCAGCGCCGCCGCGTCGCCGAAGCCGGCCCGGCCGGCGACGCTCTCCACGCTCAGCCCGGTCTCCTCCAGCAGCCGCCGGGCCAGCAGGACCCGCTGGTTGGTCAGCCAGTCGTGCGGGGTGGTCCCCGTCTCGGCGCGGAACCGGCGGGCGAAGGTGCGCGGCGACATTCCCGCCCGGGCGGCCAGCTCGTCCACGGTCACCGGCCGGTCCAGCCGCCCCATCAGCCAGGCGAGCACCGGCTCCAGTGTCGGCGCCTCGGGGGCCTTCGGGATGGGCGCCTCGACGTACTGGGACTGGCCGCCGTCACGGTGCGGCGGGACGACCATCCGGCGGGCCAGCCGGGTCGCGGTGGCCGAGCCGTGCTCCTGGCGTACCAGGTGCAGGCAGGCGTCGATGCCGGCCGCCGTGCCCGCGCTGGTGAGCAGCCGGCCGTCGGCCACGTAGAGTGAGTTGCAGCACACCCGCGCCCGGGGGGTGCGGCGCTGCAGTTCGTCGACGTGCCGCCAGTGGGTGGTGCACTCCCGGTCGTCGAGCAGGCCGGCCTCGCCGAGCACGAACGCGCCGGAGCAGACGCTCATCACGTACGCGCCCCGGGCGGCGGCCCGGCGCAGCGCGTCCAGGACCGGCGGTGGCGTGGCGGCATCGTTGCTCCCGTGGGCGGGTACGGCCACCAGGTCGGCGTCCTCGATCGGCCCGAGGTCGGAGTGCGGGGTGAGGTGGAACCCGGAGTTGGTCCGCACCGGGCCGCCGTCGACGGTGCAGACGTCGAACCGGTAGCCGGGGAAGCCGTCGGCCGTGCGGTCGGTGCCGAAGACCTCGGCGAGCACCCCCAGCTCGAACGCGGCGACCTGGTCCAGGGCGAGGACGGCGACCGAGCGCAGCATGTGACGAGGGTAACCCGACGACTGGCAGAAAATCGATGCCCTCTGGCATTGCTGCCACTGTCCGGCGGTCAGGATGCCGCGCAGACTGGGTGCAGTCCGGTGCGCACCGGCGGCGAAAACCGTAGAAAACAACGCGAAAGCGAGCGCCGCCATGGAACTCCTGCTGCTCCTGCTCTTCCTGCTTCTTCTCGCCGCCGCCTCGGCGGCCGGCCTCGCCGCCGACACCAGGGACTCGGCGGACTGGAAACCCACCGAGGAGGGTCGGCGATGGCGGTCCCGCACCTGCTGACCCGATTCACGCCGTTCGTGCTGAAAAATCCGGGGCGGGGACGCGCCGAAAGGGGCGGCCCCGCCGACAGGGGGCATCCGGCGTACGGCAGGCTAGGAGCCATGGCTGACGGCTCCTGGTACGACGCCGACATCGACCACGTGATCATTTCGGAGGCGCAGATCCGCGAGAAGACCGCGGAGCTGGCCAAGCAGATCTCGGCGGACTATGCGCACGTCGAGGACGGCCTCCTGCTCGTCTGCGTGCTCAAGGGCGCGGTCATGTTCATGGCCGACTTCGCGCGGGCGCTCGGGCGGCAGGGCCCGCCCGCCGAGCTGGAGTTCATGGCCGTCTCCTCGTACGGTCAGGGCACCACCTCCTCGGGCGTGGTGCGGATCCTCAAGGACCTGGACCGGGACATCGCCGGCCGGCACGTGGTGGTCGTCGAGGACATCGTCGACTCCGGGCTGACCCTGTCCTGGCTGCTGCGCTACCTGGAGTCCCGGTCGGCCGCCAGCGTCGAGGTCGTCGCCCTGTTCCGCAAGCCGGACGCGGTCAAGGTGCAGGTGCCGGTGAAGTACGTCGGGTTCGACATCCCGACCGAGTTCGTCGTCGGTTACGGCCTCGACTTCGGCGAGCGCTACCGCGAGCTGCCCTACGTGGGCGTGCTCAAGCCCGAGGTCTACGCACGCGCGTGAGCCGGACGACACGGCCGTGAGCGCGACCGGCGCGTCCGTGACCCCGGCCGGTGCGGCCGCGAGCAGGCTGGACGCGGCTCGCGCCGGCTCTCGTCAAGCGGACGTTCAGCGCGCTCTCAGCGAACCGGACTACCGTAGGGGCTGGTGCCGTGGAGGCTCTCTCCACGCCCGACCCCTCGAACCGCGTGACCGGGCGGTCGGATGGTCGGGTGCGGAGCTCCCGGCACGCCGGCCGTCCCGGTTCGCCGTGCGCGTAACTGCTGGGCTCGCAAGCTCACATCTCGCGCACACGGTGTACCGTCGAATGACCGTGGCGCGGCAGTGACGCGCCCGGGGTCGAGGCCGGCCCGCACGGCGGCTCCGGCCGCCGCCACGGCGGCGACAGCCAATGAAGACGGTCAGGACGTCGATCAGGAGGATGCGGGCGTTCTTCGCCCGACGACAGTATGGAACGTACGCGTTTCTTCCGCCGACCGGTGGTCTGGATCATCCTGGTCATCCTCGGCGCCGTTGTGCTCAGTCAACTGTTCACCGCTGGTCCCAGCTACCACCGGGTGGACACGTCCGTTGCGCTCGACCAGCTGCACACCGCAAAGATCAAGAAGGCGGTCTACCAGGACAAGGAGCAGACGCTCCAGCTCGACCTGGAAAGCAAGACCAAGTTCGACGACACCACGACCGACCGGATCGAGGCGCAGTTCCCGTACCAGGCCGGCGAGCAGATCTGGAACGAGGTCCTGCAGGCCAAGGCGGCCAACCGGGTCACCGGACCGGCCGACACCAAGGTGTCGAGCGACAGCGTCTGGGTGAGCCTGCTGGTCAACCTGCTGCCCATCGCGCTGCTCGTGCTGCTGCTGCTGTTCTTCATGTCGCAGATGCAGGGCGGCGGCTCCCGGGTGCTCAACTTCGGCAAGTCCAAGGCCAAGATGATCACCAAGGACACGCCGAAGACCACCTTCGCGGACGTCGCGGGCGCCGACGAGGCCGTCGAGGAGTTGCAGGAGATCAAGGACTTCCTGCAGAACCCGGCGAAGTACCAGGCCCTGGGCGCCAAGATCCCGAAGGGCGTGCTGCTGTTCGGCCCGCCCGGAACGGGCAAGACCCTGCTCGCCCGCGCCGTCGCCGGCGAGGCCGGGGTGCCGTTCTACTCGATCTCCGGCTCGGACTTCGTCGAGATGTTCGTCGGCGTCGGCGCCAGCCGGGTCCGGGACCTCTTCGAGCAGGCCAAGTCGAACGCCCCGGCGATCGTCTTCGTCGACGAGATCGACGCCGTCGGCCGCCACCGCGGCGCCGGCATGGGCGGCGGTCACGACGAGCGCGAGCAGACGCTCAACCAGCTGCTCGTCGAGATGGACGGCTTCGACACCAAGGGCGGCGTCATCCTGATCGCCGCCACCAACCGGCCGGACATCCTCGACCCGGCGCTGCTGCGCCCGGGCCGGTTCGACCGGCAGATCCCGGTGGACGCCCCCGACATGGAGGGCCGCAAGGCCATCCTGCGGGTGCACGCCAAGGGCAAGCCGTTCACCCCCGACGTCGACCTCGACTCCGTGGCCCGGCGCACCCCGGGCTTCAGCGGCGCCGACCTGGCCAACGTGATCAACGAGGCCGCGCTGCTCACCGCCCGCAAGGACCAGCGGGCGATCACCAACGACTCCCTGGAGGAGTCGATCGACCGGGTGATCGCCGGTCCGCAGCGCCGGACCCGGGTGATGAGCGACCAGGAGAAGAAGATCACGGCGTACCACGAGGGTGGGCACGCGCTGGTCGCCTGGGCGCTGCCGCACGCCGCGCCGGTGCACAAGGTGACCATCCTGTCCCGCGGCCGTTCGCTGGGCCACACCCTGGTCCTGCCGACGGAGGACAAGTACACCCAGACCCGCGCGGAGATGGTCGACACCCTGGCGTACGCGCTGGGCGGGCGGGCCGCCGAGGAGCTCGTGTTCCACGAGCCGACCACCGGCGCCGGCAACGACATCGAGAAGGCCACCCAGCTGGCCCGCGCGATGATCACCCAGTACGGCATGAGCTCCAAGCTGGGCGCGATCAAGTACGGCACCAGCGGCGACGAGCCGTTCCTCGGCCGCAACATGGGCCACGAGCGGGACTACTCCGACGCGGTGGCCGCCGAGATCGACGCCGAGATGCGGGCGCTGATCGAGCTGGCCCACGACGAGGCCTGGGAGATCCTGGTCGAGTACCGGGACGTCCTGGACAACATCGTCCTGGAGCTGATCGAGAAGGAGACCCTCTCCACCGCCGACATGGCCCGGATCTGCGGCCGGGTGGTGAAGCGCCCGCCGATGGCCCCGTACAACGGCTTCGGCAAGCGCCAGCCGTCCACCGAGCCCCCGGTGCTCACGCCGGCGGAGAAGGACGCCCTCAAGGCGCAGGCCCAGGCCGACGGCGCGTCCGTCAGCGGCGGCAGCCCCAACAACTCGGACGGTACGCACTGAGCACGGAATCGACAGCCGGGCAGGTGGACGGGGCGCTCGCCGCCTCGTCCACCGAGCCCGACATTGACGAGTTGGACTATCTGGCCGCGCGCCTGGTCAACGGCAGGCTGACCGGGCGCCCGGTGGAGGAGTCCGTCGACCTGGCCCGGATCGAGAAGGCCGTTCGCGAGATCCTGATCGCGGTCGGGGAGGACCCCGACCGCGACGGGCTCGTCAAGACCCCGGCCCGGGTGGCCCGCGCGTACGCCGAGCTGTTCGCCGGGCTGCGGGTCGACCCGGCGCAGGTGCTCAGCACCACCTTCGAGGCCAACCACGAGGAGTTGGTGCTCGTCCGGGACATCGACGTGATGAGCCTCTGCGAGCACCACCTCCTCCCGTTCCGGGGCAGCGCGCACATCGGCTACATTCCCGGGCCCGACGGCCGGATCACCGGGCTGTCCAAGCTGGCCCGGCTCGTCGAGGTCTTCGCCCGCCGCCCGCAGGTGCAGGAGCGGCTCACCTCGCAGATCGCCGACCTGCTCATGGACCGGCTGGCCCCGCGCGGCGTCGTGGTCGTGCTGGAGTGCGAGCACATGTGCATGGCGATGCGCGGCATCCAGAAGGCCGGGGCGAAGACCATCACCTCGGCGGTACGGGGCACGCTCCAGCGCGATCCGAAGTCCCGGGCCGAGGCGATGGCCCTGATCATCCCCCGCTGACCGGCGGGACCATCCCGGAAACCGCCGGGTCGGGCAGCCGCCCGGCCCGGCGTCTTCGTCTCCGGCGGCGAGGCCCCGGGCGCGCCACCGCTGGGCGCGGTCAGCCGCCGAGCATCGACAGGACGATCCCGGCCGTGGTCAGTACCGCTGGGACGAGGCACACCAGCGCCCCCCAGCGGGGCGTCCGGTCCAGCGTCCCGCCGGCCGTGGCGAGAGCGGGCGCGGTGTGGCCCCGCGTACCGGTGATCGAGGCGGCCCTGCCCGTCCGCCCCTCGGCGCCGGACGCCGGCTCGCCGGCCACGGCTGTGTCGCCGGCCCCGCCCGCGCTGCCCGCTCCGGTCGCGCTGTCCGCTCCGCCCGCGCTGTCCGCTCCGCCCGCGCTGCCCGCTCCGCCCGCGCTGTCCGCTCCACCCGCGCTGCTCGCCCCGTTTGCGCTGTCCGTCTCGGCTGGCCCGCCCGCCCCGGCGCCGGGCGGCTCGGCCGGCGCCGGGCCCTCGAGGCCCGCCCGGGAGCCCCCGCCGAACAGCCGGCCGACGCCGATCCAACCAGCGACGAATGCGACCGCGGGCATCGGCAGGCCGAAGAGCAACGCGGCCACGCTCGCCGCGCCGGAGTCGGCCGCCGTGTGCAGCGCCAACTGGAGCAGGGGTACGACCAACGCCAGCGGCCCGTACACGAGCAGGTTGCGGGCCCGCGGCGGCCAGGTGCCCGGACGGAGCCGGGCCCGCGCGGCCAGTACCCCGTCCGCCGCGTCGGCCCAGCCCCGGGCCGCGCGCAGCGCCGCGAGCACCGCCGTCGGCCCGCCGGCCATCGTCCGGGCCGCCTCCGACAGCTCCGGCGGCGTCGGCACCAACGCCATCGGCGGTACGCCCAACTCACGCAGCCGGGACCGCTGTGGGGCGAGCCGCTCGCGTACGCCGGTCAACTCCTCGCGAGCCGCCTGTACCGCCCGGGCCTGCTCCGTCGCGGCGGCCGCCGCTCCCCGGCGCACGCCGTCGAGCTGGCGGGCCGCGGCCACGTACGCCGTCCAGGCGGCCTCGGCACCCGCCCCCGCCCCGGCGCCCGGGCTGCCTGCGGCGCCCGCTCCGCCCCCGGGCTCGGCGGGGAGGGGCGGCGGGGGAACGGAGCGGCCAGCGCCCCGCTGCCGTAGCGGGCCGGTCGCGGGCGGCGCGGCGGCGCGGGCAGGTTCCGGGCTCAGCACTCCTCCTCCCCGGGCTCCGCGAACGGCACGAAGACGGTGCCCGACTCCGCGGTACCGTCCCAGAGCAGCGCCCTGCCCCGCCGGGGCCGCCACTGCACCGGGTGCCCGAACAGCGTCGCGAGCTGCGCCCCCGGCACGTCGACCGCCACCACGGCGGCGAGCTTGCCGACCTGCTGCTCCGGCTGGGTGACCGCCGCCGCGAACGGCGGCACCGTACGCCACCAGCCGAGCAGGTGCCGGCCAGCGGGCGGACCATCCCGCAGCAGGCTCCGGAGCCGGTCCGCGGGCAGTTCCTCCGGCGCCGGCCCGTCCAGCCCGAAGGCCACCAGATAGCCGGGTTCGTCCGCGTCCAGCGCCGCGAGCAGCCCCGGCAGGTCCACCCGGTCCACCCGGTGCTGCCCGGCGAGGTCCGCGGCGAGCGCGCCGGCCACCGGAGCCGCGTCGGCGGCCAGAGCCGCCACCACGAACCGCCCGGTGCCCGGAGCATGGTGCGCGGCGACGCTGCGGACCGCGGTCGCCAGCAGGGCGGCGGCCTCCGCGGTCGGCCCGAGAACGGCCAGGTTGCGGCCGGCGACCGGGCCGAGCGGCACCGCCACCGTCGACCGAGGCAGGTCCACGGCCCGGCCGAGCAGCGCCGCCGGATTGCTGGACCGCCCGGCGAAGGCCGCGCGGTAACGGGGATCGTTGCACAGCTGCGGACGCGCCCAGCCCGCGAAAACTGCGGGCGGGGCCGAGCGCTCGGGGCGGGCCGTCCAGAGCCGTTGCCGCAGCTCCCGGATACCTTCCGGCGTGCCCTGCGGGTCGGGGAACCGGACCGTCCGCTCGTGGCCGCGGGTCGCGCCCCGGGGCCCGCCGAGCCCACCCGCGGTGTTCACCACCGCGCTGCCCACCGGCAGCCCGGCCGCGGCGTCGTTGCTCGGCTCCAACACCGCGCCGCCGGCCAGCGCCACCCGCACCGGGAACTGCCCGGGCAGCGAGTCGCGGGTCGTCGGCCCGCCGGCCACACCGAGGTCACCCTCTCCGGCGAGGACCAGGTGGATCCCGTACGCGCGGCCCGAGCGGGCGACGGTGTCGAGCCGGGCCGCCGCCTCGACCGCCACCAGATCCCGCTCGGCGAAGAGCAGCGCGAGATTGTCGATCACGCAGACCACCCGCGGCAGGTCCTGGTGCTCCCGCAGGGCGGTGAATCGCTGCC
The DNA here is from genome assembly GCF_007830265.1 of Micromonospora olivasterospora. NCBI lineage: Bacteria > Bacillati > Actinomycetota > Actinomycetes > Micromonosporales > Micromonosporaceae > Micromonospora > Micromonospora olivasterospora. The sequence goes on along the minus strand of NZ_VLKE01000001.1, from coordinate 2,090,347 downwards.
CGCCCGCCCGCTGCCCGGCCTCCTCGCGGCGACGGGCCTCCGCCGCGAGCTCGTCGAGCAGATTTAGCACGTACTCCCGATCTGCCGCCATTCCGGCCGAACGCACCTGCGGAATCCAGGAGCGGTCCCGGGCGGTCTGGAGGAACTCGGCGAACGACTCGCCGTCGCCCAGGTCTGCCAGGTGCAGCGCCAGTTCGGTCGGGCCGTACCGGGCGGCGAGGCCCAGCAGCACGTTGGTGAGGAACGCCGACCTGCCCTCGCCGGACCGTCCGCTGACCAACCAGTGCGGGGTCAGCTCCGTGAAGCCGACGTTGACCGGCCGGCCACCGGCGTCGCCGACCGTGGTGGAGATGCCCTCGGCCGAGCTGGCCGTCCACAGCGGCTCGTCCGGGTCGGGCAACAGATCGGTCAGGTTGAGCCGGGAGCCCGCCTCGACCTCCTCAACGAGCCGCCGGCAGACGGCCTCGACCAGTTCCGGGGGCGGATCGTCGTCGACGAAGACGGGCGAGTTCAGCCCGCCGGGCGGCGCCGCGCCGGGGCTGGCGAACGAGGTTCCGGGCGGGTCGCCCAGCAGCGCGTACGCGTTGCGCAGGGCCAGTGCGGTGGCCAGCGGCAGCGGGGGACGGGTCGCGTACGGGCCGGACGGGGGCCAGCCGGCGACGACGAGGTGCAGCCCGGCGGCCGGTCCCTGCTCGGCCAGCGCCTCGATCCGCCCCAGGTCGCTCGCCCCGGTCAGCTCCGGCAGTGCGGCGATCACCAGCAGCAGCGTCCGGTCGTGGTGGCGCGGTCGTCCCGTCCCCGGGGCCACCCACTGCTCCGCCTCGGTCAGCACCGCCCGCAGCCCCGCGACATCCACCGCGGGCGGCGGCAACAGGCCCGCGTCGGCCAGCGCCGCGAACCGCGCGAACGTGCCGCCGTCCGCGTCCGGGCCGGCGCCGGCAGTCGGGTCGCCACGCGTGCCCTGGGCGGTGCGGGGCGTCGGGCCGGTACGCGGGTTCGCGGCGGCGCCGGACACCAAACCGGTACGGGCACCCGGCGCCGTAACCGGCGTCGCGCCGTTGTCGGATCGGGTGGCGTCCACGGCGCGGACCAGCAGGCAGCCGGTGGGCGTCGCGGCGAGCAGGCGCAGCAGGAGGGCTCGCAGCAGCCCGGCCACCCGGGGATCACGGGCGTCGGCGTCGATCGCCAGGTGCCCCGTGCCGAGCAGTGGCACCAGAGCCGGGAAACGCGCGTCCTCCAGCGGCGCGGCCGTGCCGACCCGAACGAACGACGGCAGGCCCTCGCCCGAGGGAACGTCGCCGGTGATCGTCCCCAGTGCTGCCCCGGCCCAACCCGGCGCCAGCAGCGCCGCGGCCGACCGCAGCCGGTCCGCCAACTCGTACTGGCGGCGCTGGTCGGCGGGCGCGGGTCGGGTCTCGTCCAAGATGCTCGTCGCGGCGGCGGTGGTCGCCTCCGCCCGCCTGTGCAGGGCAGCGGCGCGGTTCGTACGTGCTCTGGAACCGGCCACCGCGTCCACCCCCTCGTCCCGAGGCTGGCAACCTCCCCGAGCAGTGACGGTATCCCAGGTCCCGCCCGTCCCCCGGGATGCGGCACGGCGGTGCGCCGGGTGATTACCGGCACCGACCGGCCCGCCTCGGGTGTGCCGGGCCTGGTCCTCTGCCGGCGTCGCGATCGGCCGGTTCCGGGCATTGGGTACGAGGCGTCCAGCCGATAGCCTCAGGGGGTGGAATCAGTGCAGCCCCCCGCCGGTTCCCAGGTGTCCCGCGTACCGGCGCAGCGGACCCCGCCGGACCAGTTGGCGCCCCAGCCTCTGGCACCGGCACCCGTCCGCCCGCCGCGCCGGCTGTGGACCGCACTCACCGTGGTCGCCGGGGTGGCCGCCCTGCTCCTCCTTGGCGGCGTCGTCGCCGCGTTCGTCTGGTACGACCGCGCCACGACCCCGGACCGCAGCGCCCCCGACGTCGTGGTCGACAACTACCTGCGCGCTTTTCTCGTCGAGCGCAACGACGTTAAGGCGAAGCAGTTCACCTGTACGAAAGCCACCCTAGAAGCGGTCAGTGGCCTACGTGGCGAGCTCGTTGCGCGGGAGGCCCGATTCGCGACGACGATCTTCGTGAGCTGGGGCAAGCTCGACTTACAGGAGCAGGGCGATGCCGCCCGCGTTCAGGTCGACCTTATCTTCTCCGCATCTGTCGACGGCGTGTCGCAGAGCGATCGGCAGCCGTGGCAGTTCAGCACCACTCGCGCCGATGACGGTTGGAGAGTATGCGACGGGACATCCGTCAGCTGAACCGTTTCACTCGATCCAGAGCAGGTGGACCGGGACCTCCAGGGTGGTGGGTGGCTGGCCGCGCCAGGCCCACCGGTACCACTCCAGTTCCGGCGTGACGCGGACGCAGATATCCCCCTCCGCGCCCGAGTAGGTCTCCGTCACGGCCCGCAGGTCTCGTTGCTCGCCGGAGTCCGCCATGTGCACGACCCGACGTCCGCTCACGGCGTCGGTCTCGAACACCGGCGTCGGTGCCCGGTGGGTGGGTGCGTCCAGGGACACCAGGTTGACGCTCGAACCGCCGCTGGCTGTGGCGCTCCGTACCTCCCCTAGCGTCTCCACCCACACTCGCTCGACTGGGACGAGCGGCGCGAACACCTCGACCTGCTCGGACTCGGCCCGGTACCACTCGTGTTCGGGGATGACGGGCACGTACGTGCGACTGTTCTGCACCACCCGCTCGTCCGCCCGCAGGTCCCCGCGCCAGCCGAACCCGGGCAGCCCGACCAGGACCCGCCGCCCGCGCAGCTCGATCCGGCCGCTCGCCGGCATGATCTCGATCGGGCGGGGTGGGCGGGGCGCCCAGTCGGGCTGTCCCGCGAAGGGATCGGGAAGTGGCCCGGTCATGCGCTGGATGCCTCATGCCTTCTCGTTCAGGGGCGCGCCGCGGTCGCGCATGAACGGCACCGGGTCGATGGCGCCGGCACTGGACCGGTCTCCGTCGCGGTGTACTTCGAAGTGCAGGTGGGGGCCGGAAGAGTTGCCGCTCGTGCCGACCTCCCCGATCACCTCGCCGGCCGTGACCAGTTGCCCGGGGGCGACCCTCGGCTTGACAATCATGTGGCAGTACCGGGTGATGTAGCCGCCGGCGTGCAGCATGTCGACGAACCAGCCGCATCCGCCCTTGTTCGGCCAACCGTCCACGTCGCAGCTCTTCCGACCGCTGTGGTCCGGGTCGCAGCGGGCGACCAGCACCCGGCCGGTGGCTGCGGCGCGGATCAGCGTGTGCTTCGGCGCGGCGATGTCTACGCCGTTGTGGCTCGGCCGCTGCGCCGTCCGGAATCCGGAGCCAACGCCGCCCGGGATGGGTGCCGTCCAACCGGAGGCGGCGATCTGGCCCCGCGCGGCCGCGTTGCAGATGCTGCGCTGGGAGATCTGCACCGTCCGGGCGGCCCCGCCCGCCAACGCGTCGACGATCTTGCTGGCCAGCTCCTCGTGCTTAGCGTAGGCGTCCGGGAACGCGCTGACCTGCACCTTCTGGGCGGCCCTGGTCAGCGGCATCCGTTCCCAGTCGGGGATCTTGACCAGCTTCTCGTAGAACTTGCGAGAGGCGTAGGCCGGATCTTGCAGCTGCTCCGGCGAGCCCCAGCCCTGGCTCGGGCGTTGCTGGAAAAGGCCAACCGAGTCGTGGTCGTTTTGACTCCCCAGGTGGGGAAGGTTGCGCAGGGCGGACTCCTGCATGGCGGTGGCGACGGCGATCACCCAGCCACGCGGCGGGACCTTCATGTCCGAGCCGACCTTGATGATCACCGCGGCGTTGCGGATCTGCCCGTCGCCGTACTGGGCGACGCGCGGCATGGTCCCGGAGACGTTCACCTCGTGCCGCTGGCCGCAACTGGAAAGGGACTCCGCGGACGAGTCGTCCGCGCCGCCGCTGAGCTCGGTGAGGAAGAACGCCGCCGTGCCGCCGGTGCAGCAGAGCAGCGTCAGGGCGGCGGTCAGTGCTGCGGCCAGGGCGCCGAGACGCAACTGCCGACGGCGGGCCGGGGCTCCCGCCTCCCGTCCGTGATCGTTCATGTCCGCTCCCAGTCCACCGCGTCGACCAGCCACTGCCCGTCGGGGGCCACGAGTTCGAGGCGGAGCTGCCCCGAGTCGAGCGGGACCAGCACCTCGACGAAGCTCTCCGTCCGTGGGCGGAGGCTCGGTTTGCCGGTCGTCCGCTGTGCCGGGACGCCCGCCGGGTCGGCGCCGGACAGTTTCTCGGTCAGCTCCGGTGTGGACAGCGGCCGCAGCCTGGTGTGCCACTCGTCGGAGCTGCCGCCACGACCTCCCAGCCAGGCGGCGATGAACCGGTCGGCGATCTGCTCGGGTGTCAGCGCGCCGGGCCGGGTCACGGGCGACGGGGGTGCGGTGCTGCCGACCACTCCGTCGTCACCGGCTTCCGGGGCGACGGTGGTGATCGGCTGGCTCGGCCGGCCGCTGAGCCCGGCTTCGGGGTCCACGGGACCCGAGACCAGCCGGGCCGCGCCGATCACGCCGAAGACCAGGACGGCGATCGCCAAGGCGATGCCCAGCCGGGACCGCAACAACCTGGTGACCAGGAACTCCACCGCCCGCCGCATTGCCTGTCACCGGGCCTCGGTGCGGATTCGGGGCGCGGCGGGACGAGGTGCGGCGGGCTCGGCCGAACCGGGGCGGTAGATGACGAAGGACGGGCTTTCCTCGGGCACGTCCGGTTCGGCCCACGCCGCCGGTTGGCGACGGCGCGGCTTCGGTGCGGTGGGACGCCCGGCGGTGGTCTGTTCCGGTGCGGTCGCCTCGTCCCGGTACTCCCGGCCGTCGGCCCGCTGCCGCTCGCTCGCCTGGGCGGTGGCTGCGCCGGACTGGCTGGGATCCTCCCCCCGGGCTTCGGGCCGGAGGGTGCTTGGCTCCAGCTTGATGCCCCTGCGGCGGGCCAGGGCTGGCTCGGCGGTGCCTCCGGGCTCGGCCAGGTCGAGCCGCGCCGCCGTGCGCATGTCCCGGAAGAATCGGCGGTGCCATGAACCGGCCGAGCTGACCGCCTCGCTGTTGTCCTTGCCGCCGAGCTGGGTGATCCGCCGGTATGGGCGCAGTAGCAGCCAGCCGACCACCCCACACAGCCAGACCAGCACCACCTGCAGCCAACCGGGCAGGGTGGCGGTGCTCATGATCAGGTCCACCGCGAAGAGGTAGATGGCGGCGCCGGTGCCGAAGATCGCGATGTTGAAGACCGCCGCCACAACGGCGTTGGCGAGCCGCCGCAGCCCGGCGCTCGCCGGGCGCAGCAGGCCGACCGTGCCCAGGATGGGTGCCGCGATCACTGCCCACCGGAAGATCAGGAAGCCCAGGAGGACCAACAGGGAAGCAGTCAGGTCGAACATCGCGAACAGCAGCGCGGCCAGCACCGCGATGAAACCGGAGCCGACTCGGTCCATGTCCCGGACGCCCTGGAGATATTCGTACGCCTCCGGGTCCTCCTCCTTGATCTGCGCTGCGACCCGGGCCCACTGCTGCTGTTTGGCGTCGATGGTGGCCTCGCGGGTCCTCGGGTTGGCCCGGAGCTTTTCGGCCTCCTCCCAGGACAGCGACTTCGCGTCGTAGAGCGCCGGACCGTACTTTTTGGCGGTCTCACTGTCCGCCGAGCCGAGCACCCCGCGCAGCCAGTTGCGATAAAGCATCGCCTCGGTAGCGGTGTCGCTAGCCCGAACGGCCGGTGGGCGCTTGTCGACACATGCATCCGGGTTGGGCAAAGCGCATTTATCGGGCGGGATATTCCTGGAAGCCGGACCGACAGCGTCGTGGACGACACCGAGGGTCGTCACGAGCGTGCCGTCGGCGATGTTGGCGGACTTGACCGGCCACGCCGCCAAAGCCGTCACCGCGACCATCACGACCAAGGCCCAGCCGGCAGTGGTCATCGCGTTGCTCATGTCCGATTGGCGAGACCGCCAGAGCAGGTAGAGACCCACCACGCAGAGCGTGATGATGCCGAAGACGCTGAAGACCTTCTGGTAGACGGCCTTCGTCGCCGTCTCGACCAGGGGGTCGGCCCAGCCCCACATCGACCGAGGGTTCCACGCCCGCTCCCGCAGGGCGTTCGAGGCGCCGATGATCGCCGTAGCGATCATGAACTCCCCGTTGGCCACCGTGGTGGTGAACTTGTAGTCCGGGTGGAGCACTGACGAGGCGCAGCCGCCCGGGATGTCGTACGTGGGGTAGCTGTATCCGGCGTACCCGTAGTCGCTGTAGAGGCCCTTCGGGCCAGGCAGCTTGGCAGCGTCGGGGCGGCCCGCGAACCAGCCGGCCAGCCCGGAGTCCGGAGCCGCGGGGACCGGGGCGTTACGGCATTGCACCTCGCTCTTGCTGACCTCGGTCAGCTTCCCGACGCAGGTACGGAAGTCGGCCTGCCACTCCTGGGTGCTGCACAGGTCCGCTCGCGCCTGCGCCTGCGTGACCGGTGCCGCCGCGTACGCGGGCGGGCCGCCCACCACCGGCCAGGCGACGGTGGCCCCGGCGAGTACGCCGATCGCGAGCAGAAATGCCGCTATCCGTGCCCGGGCCCTCGCCATGTCACGCCTCCAGGTCCGGCAGAGCGGTCGGCAGTTGCCCGGCGACCGCGGTGGGCGTGGTGTCCAGGTGCTCCAGCAGACCGTCGACGTACGACACGTCCACCCGGACCTTCTGCACCCGCCCGTCGACGTCGCGCATGACGAACTCGCGGAAGCCGAGCCGGGCGGCCGAGGTGGCGTCCGCTGTGGACAGCGAGGCGAGGGTGGCCTCGTACCCGTCGTCGACCGGTACTCGGAGCAGCCGCAACGCCTCCGACGCGATCTCGCTGTCCTCCGCGATCCGGCCGACGAAGACGGTGGAGACCAGGTTCTGCACGTCGAGGCCGAGGATGTCGCGGGGATTCTGCGAGGCCACGAGCGCGGCCAGGTTCCACTTGCGGGAGTCGCGGGCGAGTCGGACCAGGAACGATCGGCCGGAGCGCCAGCCCTCCATGAAGTGCGCCTCGTCCAGACCGACGAGCTTGCGCGACGACATCGAGCCGCCGTAGCAGCGGCGCACGGCTAGCCGGTGGGCCGTGTGCAGCATGGGCAGCGCGAGCGCCTCCTCTGCCGACCAGTACTCGCGTTCGATCTTCAGGTCGGGCAGCCGCAGGCCGGCCATGGTGATCACGGTCAGCGCCGCGTCCGCGCCGAGCAGTCCCTCCGGCGGCCGGCCGAAGAAGAGCATCGCCAGCGGCATCTCGGCCGTGTCCAGCAGCAGGTTGGCCAGCTCCCGGCCGGCGTCGTCGTCCAGCCCCTGGAGGCAGGCGACCACGTCGTCCAGGGTGGACACCTCCTCGGCCGGCACCTGGCGTACGGCGTGCCGGAACAGGGTGGCGGTGGACGCCTCCCGGGCGACCTGCGGCGGCACCAGCATCATGCAGATGTCCTGGACCAGCATCCGGCGTTCGGCCCGGGCGTTGGAGACCGCGATCTCGAACTCCCGGTCCCCGGCCGCGCCGGCGCCGAACTCGCTACGCAGCGGGGTCGGGATCAGCGCGTACGGGGCCAGCGTCCCCTGCTCGGAGCCGGTCAGGTTGAGCACCCGCGCGTACGGCCGCAGCTCCGGCATGTCGCACAGCCGGGCGAGCGGGCCGGACGGGTCGAGCAGGGTCACCTGCACCCCGCGCCGGGCGGCCAGGTAGCCGAGCGCGCCCAGCAGGGTGGACTTGCCGCCGCCGGGCTCGGCGACGAAGACCGCCAGGCCGGAGCGCTCCCGCACCTCCATCGGGAAGTGCAGGTCGAGGAAGACCGGGCGGCGGCAGGTGCCGGCGGTGCGCCCGATGAGGTCGCCACGCCGGTCGCCGACCGTGGAGGCGGCCTGCGGCAGCGCGGCGGCGAGCAGGTGTACGGGCATCCGCCGGACGTAACCGGTGTTGGCGACCGGCTCGCCGGGAATGAACTCCCGAGCCAGCCAGTCCTGGTTCTTCGGGTGCTGCAGCGAGATGCGCAGCTCCCGGGAGTAGAGCTGGATCAGCCGGCGCGCCCGCTCCAGGCACTCCTCCCGGGTACGGCCGCCCACGGCGATGCGGTGCCAGCCGTGCGCGCGGGCGGAGTCGACCGGCAGCCCGGTGGTCATCTCGTCACCGATCACCAGGGCTCGCTTGGCCAGCCGCTCCAGCTCCGGCGGGGCGTCGATGCCGTGCTCGGCGTAGTCGAGCTGTTGGGAGCGGATCATCCGCAGCCGGTGCTCCAGGTTACGGAAGGAGTCGCCGGAGCCGAGGATGTCGACCCGGGTGGAGATCTCCATGGGCCAGGGCAGCCGCTCGTGGAAGTGCAGCCAGGGCTCGTGCCGCTCGGGGATCTCCAGCGGCTCCATGCGGCCGACCGCGAGCACGGCCACATGCCGTTCCTCGCCGGTCATCCGGTTGACCAGCTTGACCGTCGACCCGTACGGGGTGCGGTACCGCTCGACCTGCTCGGTGAGGGCGAGCAGGTCGCCACGCTCCCACCGGCCGTTGGTCATGGGGGACAGCGCGCCGGGCGGCGCCATGCAGAGCGCGACGGAGCGGTACAGCAGCCACTCCAGCTCCTGCGCGCTCACCCGCCGGCCGCGCATGCCGAACGCGCCCAGCACCTCGTCGAACTGCTCGACCGTGCGGCCGAGCTTGCGCCGCTCGCTCCCGGCGACGCCCCGGCCGAAGGTACGCAGCAGCCGCTCGGTGAGCGAGTCGCCGAGCGAGCGCCGGGCGAACGTGACCCCGAGGTACGTCTGCCCCTCCGCGTGGTTCACCGAGAGCAGGTGCCGCTGGGCGGCCACCAGGTGGTCGCCCCAGCCGGGGGTGTCCGGTACGTCCGGCAGCGGTGTCGGGGTGTGCGCGTCGATGGTGCGGGCCCACTCGTCGGCCGGGAAGGGGCGGGTGGTGCGGCGCAGGTGCAGCCGGAAGCCGGCCAGGCCGGCGTACTGCTCCGAGATCGCGGAGAGCAGGGCCTCCCGCTCGGCGTCCGGCCGGAACGCCCAGCGCACCTCGGGCAGCCAGTACCAGGCGGTGACGGTGTTCGGGGTGAAGGTGAGGTGCCCGGCGATCTCGGTGATGGCCAGCTCGACCGACGGGTCGCGGTCCCCGAACTTGATCTTCGGCGGCCGTACCGGCTTGGCGGGTCTGGTGAGCTCCGCCGGCTTGGTCGGCCTGCCGGGCTGCTCCCGACGCTCGACGGTCCGCTGTCGGGGCGGCGTGACCTCGCGGCTCACCGGGGCGGTGCGGCCTCGGGGGCGGGACGGGCGGACCGGTCCGGCCCGCGTCCCGGCGGACGGAGCGCCCGGGCTCCCGGGGCGCGGGCGGCGCGCTGCTGGCGAAGTTGGCGGCGCGCGGCTCGACGTCGCGCCAGCCGTACGTCTCGTCGTCGACGGGCGGGTCGGCCACCGGCGGGGGCGGCAGGTCCGGCTGGGCGGGCGGGCGTACCGCGGGCAGCCGGTCGCCCGGCTGCTGGGGGACGCGGTTACGGGCCGGCGGCGCGGCCGGCTGCTCCAGGGCCCGCGGCGCGGCCGGCGGCTCCAGGGCCGGGGGCTGCTGGTGGGGGATCGCGGGATGCTCCCGGCCGGCCCGCCGGGGCGGCGCGGGGAGCGCCGGCCGGGACGCGCCGGGACGCGCGCCCCCGAAGAGGTCGAGGAACGGTGAGTCGATGTCGGCGCTGTCGGGGACCGTCGGGGCGGGGGCCTCCGGGGTGGTCGGCGTGCCGCGCCCGGGAGCGGGCCGCGGCGCCTGGAAGACCCCGACCCGGCCGTGCCCGGGCGTGGTGGCCAGTGCCGGGTCGAGGGCGGCCTCGTCGAACTCCTCGCTCGAAGGGTAGTCGAACGAGCGCGCGCGGTTACCGTGCGGAGTGGCCTGACGTCCGGCCGGGGAGCCCGGCGTGGAAGAGCGACTCATGCCACCGCCTCACCCGAGTGCCGTCGTTGCCGCCCGGTCGGGGTACGCCCGGTCATGCCAGTTCCTCCCGGATCCTGATCCGGCTCGCCACCAGGCGCGGGTCGCGCTGCTCGGCCGCCGGCTCCCGGGTCCGTCGCCAGTCGGTCAGCGCGGTGCGGATCACCATGCGCGCCGGCCGGTCCGGGTCGACGTGCCGGAAGATGAACGAGGTGCTCACGATGGCGAGCGCGATCTCCCAGGCCGGGAACAGCTCGACCTTCAGCGTGAACAGCCAGTGGATGAACATGTAGAGGGGCACGAGCAGCATGAACACGCCGTACTGGGCGTAGGGCAGGTGGACGGGCAGGGTGTACCCGGGCGGCCCGAGATAGACCAGGCGGGCCCGGTAGATGTCGTCGTCGGTCCGCAGTCGCATCTCTGCCCGCGCCTATTCGAAGATCAGGTCGATTAGGTAGTCGCCGATGAAGAAGAGTGTGGCCGCTCCCGCGATGAAGGCCAGGCCGACGATCGCGATGGCGGAGCTCGTCAGGACCTTGGAGATCTCGCCCCGGCTGGCGCGGCCGATGAAGATGACGCCGAGTACGGCGAGCAGGATCGGGGCGATCTTGCTCGCGAAGAACGTGACGACCCCGTTGGTGTCGATGCCCTTGGGCGCCGGCTCGGCGAGTGGAGTCGACGCCAGGGCGTGGAGCGCGTGGGCGACGCCGGACGACGTCGTCTCCATGAGCTCGATGGCGATCACTGGAACCTCCCCAATCGCGGCCGGCGGAGCCGCGGCGGTGCAGTAGGCAAGCCTGGGCGGGATGGTGCTCACTCTGCGCAAGGTTGGCAACCCTGCGTTTGGCGCCCACCACAGAGGGTGGTGAGCTTTGGGGGGATATTTCCCGCTTCGGCCCTCCCTCCAGGCTTCGCCATCTCGCTGCTGGGCAATTCCAAAGGGTACGGGCCGCCCCCCTTTGCGACAAGCCGCGAAGACTCGTCCCGGAACAGCCCAGGCGACCGATCGTACACCTGTTCCAATTCGCATGTCAGGGCTGCCGCGGGACGTTCCGACCTGGGCGCCGAAAGCCGCAGGCCAGACCGGTACGGTGCAGTCGTGACCGATCTGGTACGGCGCACGGCCCGGTGGTGATGGGCATCCTGAACGTCACGCCCGACTCCTTCTCCGACGGCGGCCGGTACGCCGATCTCGACGCGGCCGTCGCACACGGGGTGCGACTGCGGGCCGAGGGCGCGCACCTGGTGGACGTGGGGGGCGAGTCGACCCGTCCCGGCGCCGACCGGGTGGACGCGGCGACCGAGGCGGCCCGGGTGCTGCCGGTGATCCGGGAACTGGCCGCGGCCGGGGTCACGGCCAGCATCGACACCACCCGGGCCCGGGTGGCGGAGGAGGCGCTCGCGGCCGGGGCCGCCGTCGTCAACGACGTCTCCGGTGGCCTGGCTGACCCGGACATGGCCCGGGTGGTCCGCGACGCCGGCTGCCCGTGGGTGCTGATGCACTGGCGGGGGCACTCGCGCGGGATGCGCGAGCTGGCCACCTACACCGACGTGGTCGTCGACGTGAAGACCGAGCTGGCCCAGCGGATCGACGCGGCCCTGGCCGCCGGCGTGGCCGCCGACCGGATCGTGATCGACCCCGGCCTCGGCTTCGCCAAGACCGCCGAGCACAACTGGCAGCTCAGCGCCCGCCTGCCCGAGCTGCTGGAGCTCGGCTTCCCGCTGCTTTTCGCGTCCAGCCGCAAGTCGTACCTGGGCCTGCTGCTGGCCGACGCCGACGGGCGCCCCCGGCCGACCGGCGGCCGGGAGGCGGCCACCGCCGCCACGAGCCTGCTCGCCGTGGCGGCGGGCGCCTGGGGGGTACGTGTGCACGACGTCCTCGGCACCGTCGACGCGCTGGCCGTCTGGCGGGCCAGCGGCAGCCCACGGCTCGTCGCCGCCCCGACGGCGGAGCCGGGCCGAGCGACGGAGCCGGCCAGGACGACGGAGCCGGCCAGGACAGCGGAGCCGGCCAGGACGACGGAGCCGGGCCGAGCGGCGGAGACCGGCCGGACGACGGAGAAGGGGGAGGACCGGTGACCGACCGGATCACGCTGACCGGCCTGCGGGCGCACGGCCGGCACGGCGTCTACGACTTCGAGCGCGAGCAGGGCCAGGAGTTCGTGGTCGACGCGGTCCTCGAACTGGACCTCGCGCCGGCCGCCCGCTCCGACGAGGTGACCGACACCGTGCACTACGGGGAACTGGCGGAGCGGCTGGTGGCGGTGGTGACGGGGGAACCCGTCAACCTGATCGAGACGCTCGCCGACCGGCTCCTGGGGATCTGCCTGGCCGACCCGCGGGTGACGCGCGCGACGGTCACGGTGCACAAGCCCGAGGCCCCGGTCCCGCACGCGTTCACCGACGTCGCGGTCACCATGACCCGCGCCCGGGCCGAGGCGCCCGCGTCGGGCGCGGGAACCGGGGCGCCGGAGTCGCCAGCGCAATCCGGGGCGCCGGGGCCGGCGGCGCGGGACGGGGGAGCCTGGTGACCCGTGCCCTGTTCTCCCTCGGCAGCAACCTCGGGGACCGGCACGCACACCTCCGGTCGGCCGTGGCCGGGCTCGGCGACGCCGTGCTGCTGGTCTCCGGCGTCTACGAGACCCCGCCGTGGGGCGACGCCGACCAGCCGGCGTACCTGAACGCGGTGGTCCTGGTCGAGGACCCGGCGGCGGCCCCCGAGGACTGGCTGGAGCGGGCCCGGGCCGCCGAGCGCCGGGCCGGGCGGGAGCGCGACCCCGCCCGCCGGTTCGGCCCCGCACCCTGGACGTCGACGTCGTCGCCGTGTGGGACGACGCCGGCGAGCCGGTGCTCCGGGACGACCCGGAGCTGATCCTGCCGCACCCCCGGGCCCACCTGCGGGCCTTCGTGCTGCGGCCGTGGATCGACATCCAGCCGTACGGACGGCTGCCCGGCCACGGCTGGCTGACGGATCTGCTGAACGCCGAACCGGTGGCCGGCGACGCGCTGGAACTGAGCCCGCGGCCCGATCTGGCGTTAGAGTCGTCGGCATGAGCCAGTGGAGTCGGCCGGCATGACGCAGGCGCAGTCCCCACCCCCGCGTGGCACGGATCCCGACCGGTTCAGGATGGGCCCCACCAGGATCTCCACCCTGGTCGTCGCCGGTCTGGCGGCCGCTGCCGTGGCCTGGCTGCTGATCAGCAGCCTGTACCGGGAGTTCCCCCGGTTGCCCTGGCTGCCGGTGATCACCCTCGCCGTGCTGGCCGTGCTCGAGGGGTACGCCGCGGTGAACACCCGGGGCCGGATCGAGCGCCGGCCGGGCCGCGAACCGGTCAACCCGCTGATGGTGGCCCGGTTCGTGGTGCTGGCGAAGGCGTCGGCCCTGGCGGGGGCGATCTTCGCCGGTTTCTCCGCCGGGCTGACGGGGTGGCTGGTCATCGAGCCGACCCAGGCCGCCGCGGCGGACCGCCCGGCGGCCGCGTCGAGCCTGCTCGCCTCGCTCGCGCTGGTGGCCGCCGCCCTGTGGCTGGAGCGGTCCTGCCGCGTGCCGGAGCGGCCGGAGGACGAGCGCGAGCCCGACCAGCGGGAGAGCCGACCCGGCCAGCGCTGATCACGGGGGTTACGCGCGCAGCGGCGCGCGGGTACCGTGCCTGGCGACCGGTGAGCAACGGCCGCCGCCGATCCGCCCGGGACGGACCCTGCGGCCGTGACCTGGGGAGGGCGCGCGTCATGGGGTACGACGATCCGGGGCGGCACGCCCCGGTGGAGCCCTCGTCGGGGGTGCCCGCGGCGGTGCTGGAGAACGTCTTCGACGACCCGGACCACGGCGAGCCTGGGCGGGACCGGCTCGCCGTGCACGTCGCCTGGGAGGTGGCGCTGGCCGCCGGCCTGGCCGTGCTGGCCTGGCTGCTCTGGCAGGCCGACCCGGCCGTACTGCGTGAGCCCGGCCTGCGGATCCTGCTGGTCGACGTGGTGGCGCTGGGGCTGCTCGCCCTGGCCGCCGGGGTGAGCCTGCGGACCGCCGCGGTGAACCTGGCGATCGGACCGGTGGCGGTGGCCGCCGCGCTGCACCTCGCCGAGCAGGGCGACCGGGGGATCGGCCCGGCGCTCGGCCAGGTCGCGGCGGCGGCCGCACTGGGCGGCCTGGCCCTGGGGCTCGCGGTGGCCGTCCTGCACGTGCCGGGCTGGGCGGCCAGCCTGGCCGGGGCCGCCGGGGTGGTGGTGTACATCGAGCGCCGCGCCGCGCCCGTCCTGGTGCAGAGCGGGTACGACCCCCGGGGCAGCGCGTTCTACCTCTTCGCCGGCTTCGCCGCCGTGGCGGTCCTCGGCGGGCTGTTCGGGGCGATCCGCCCGGTGCGCCGGCTGGTCGGCCGGTTCCGGCCCGTGGTCGACCCGGCCCGGCGGCGCGGCGCGGTGGCGGCGACGGTCAGCACGCTCGCCTGCGTCGTGTCCACCGTGCTCGCCGCGCTGGCCGGCGTCCTCATCGCCACCAACGGCGAGGGAGCGGTCGCCCCCACGGCCGGCCTGGACTGGACGGTGCTGGGCGTCGGCGCGGCGCTGCTCGCCGGCACCAGCGCGTACGGCCGGCGGGGCGGAATGTTCGGCACCCTGCTCGCGGTGAGCCTGATCGGCGTCCTGCTCGCCTGGGCGGACACCCGGGGCTGGGTGGTGAGCCGGTGGGCGGTCGGCGGCGCGGCGCTCGGCGTCGGTTTGCTGGTCACCCGGCTGGTGGAGGCGTACGGGCGGCCCTACGTGGTGGGCGCCGACCCGGAGCCGCTGGGTGCCGCCGACCCCAGCATCAGCTCCGGCTGGTCGGTGCCCCGGCTGGCGCCGATGGACGACTGGCCGCCCGCGCTGCCCGTCCGCACCGACGACACCCCCACCGATCCGTGGCAGGCGTCCCGGTGGGAGACCCGCCCGCCCCGCTGGGACGGCGGGGACCGCTGAGGCCGGCGCGCCCGCGTCCGGCCTGCCGGTGGTGATCTCGCCGGTTAGGCTCGGCGAATGACCGAGACATCTTCCACCGGTCCGGGCGGGAACACGTTCGACGAGCTCGACGCGCTGTCCACCGAGGAACTGCGGGAGCGGGCGTTCGCCCTGGCCCGGGAGCGCCGCGACGTCGGGTTCTTCTGGTCGGTCCTGCGGCACCTGCCGAACGCCGACGAGGCCGCGGCGCTGGACGGCGCGCCGAACTCGGTCGGTCCGACCGTCGACGAGGCGGCGGCGCTGTGGCGGGAGCTCACCGGCCACGGCTACGAGGAGTCGGCGCCGCTGCTGCGGGCAAAGTTCGTCGACTACCTGATGCAGCGCTGAACCGGGCGCCGACCGTGGTGGTTCGCAGGTTTGCCCGCCGGGGCGCGCCGGGAACTGGGCGCCGCATGGCTCTCACCAACGGCGCCGTCAGCCGGTACGGGACGGCCGCCGGCACCGGCACGCTGGCGGTGCTCGTGCTCGTCGCCGTCTGCGGCAGTCCCCTGTACGTCGGCTGGGCCGAGGGTTCCACCGACCCGAACTCGACGGGCGGCTGGTTCCTGCGGCTGCTCGCCTGGCCCGCCTGGCGGCTCGGCTCCGGCGACTCGGGGGTGCTCGCCACCGACCTGCGGGCCATCCTGCTGGTGGTCCTCGCCGCGGCCCTGCTCTACGTACTGCCCGCCGCGCAGGTCGCCCGCGTGCAGGGTGGCCTCAGCCAGTTCTTCTCCGGCTGGGGCGCGTACGTGCTGGCCGCCGGCCTGGCCGCGCTGCTCGGCACGCTGCTCGGGCCGGACCCGTCGCTGCTCAAGGCGTTGCAGGCCGCCGGCGCCGGGGCCAGTTACGGCTTCCTCTCCGGCTGGATCATCGGCACGGCCAGCCTCGGCGGCCGCGCCTGACCGGTCGTCCCCGGGGCGCCCCGCTCAGCCCTGGCGCTGGGCGGGGGCGAGCGCGCGTTCCCGGGTGAGCAGCCCCGCGGGCCGCCCGCCGGCGGTGACCAGCACCCGGTCCGCCCCCGAGGTGAGCATCACGGCCAGCGCGTCGTACGCCGAGGAGCCCAGCGCCACCTCCGGCAGCCCGGCCGGGTCGGCGGGCGCCGGATCCAGTGCTTCCGCGGTGACCGGGGTCACCGCCAGCGCCCGGATGCCCCGGTCCGCGCCCACGAACTGCCGGACGAACCCCGACGCGGGCGCGCCGAGCACGGCCGCGGGGCTGTCGTACTGCTCCAGCCGGCCGCCCTCGGAGAGTACGGCGATCCGGTCGCCGAGCCGGACCGCCTCGTCCAGGTCGTGGGTGACCAGCACGATGGTCTTGCGCACGTCGGCCTGGAGCCGGAGGAACTCCTCCTGCAGCCGGGTCCGTACGATCGGGTCGACGGCCGAGAACGGCTCGTCCATCAGCAGCACCACCGGGTCGGCGGCGAGCGCGCGGGCCACCCCGACCCGCTGGCGCTGCCCGCCCGACAGCTCGTGCGGGTAGCGCCGCCCGAACTGCTTCGGGTCGAGCCCGACCAGCTCCAGCAGCTCCGCGGAGCGGCGGCGCACCCGGTCCCGCGACCAGCCGAGCAGCCGGGGCACGGTGCCGACGTTGGCGAGGACGGTCTGGTGGGGGAAGAGCCCGACGTTCTGGATCACGTACCCGATCCGGCGACGCAGCGCGACCGGATCGACCCGCGTCACGTCCTCGTCGCCGAGCAGGATCCGGCCGCCGGTCGGCTCGACCAGCCGGTTGATCATCCGAAGCACGGTCGACTTCCCGCAGCCGGACGGGCCGATGAGCACGGTCAGCTCGCCGGCCCTGACCTCCAGGCTCAGCTCCCGGACCGCCTCGGTGCCGTCCGGGTACCGCTTGCCGACGCCCTCCAGCGTGATCGACGCCGCACGCGGGTGGGCGCCGTCGGGTTCGGCGGAGATCGGGGTCTCCGAGGTAACGTCCACGCATGTCCTTCCGCCTGAGCTACCGGGCCGACCCGGGTAACCCGTGGTTCTCCTGGCAGTACGTGCGGGACAACTCTGACACGATCCTCGCCGCGCTGCGCGACCACGCCTGGCTGACCGCGCGGGCCGTGCTGATCGCCGCGCTGGTGGCCCTGCCGCTGGCCGTGGCGGCCCACTGGTACCGCTCGCTCGCCGGCCCGATTCTCGCACTCACCGGGGTGCTCTACACGATCCCGTCGCTGGCGCTGTTCGCCTTCCTCGCGCCGTACCTGGGTATCGGGGCGTTGACCGTGCTCAGCGTGGTGGTGCTGTACGCGTTGCTGATGATCGTCCGCAACGCGCTCGCCGGGCTCGCCCAGGTGCCCCCCGAGGTCCGGGAGGCCGCCGAGGGGATGGGGTACGGCCGCTGGGGGCGGCTGTTCCGGGTCGAGCTGCCGCTGGCCCTGCCTGGCGTGCTGACCGGGCTGCGCCTGGCCACGGTGTCGACCGTGGCGCTGGTCACAGTCGGGGTGGTGGTCGGCCGGGGCGGGCTCGGCCAGCTCATCTTCGCCGGCTTCCAGAACAACTTCTACAAGGCCGAGATCATGACCGGCACGCTGCTCTGCGTCCTGCTCGCCCTGGCCCTCGACCTGCTCCTGGCCGGGCTGGGCAGGGCGGTCACCCCCTGGCTGCGCGGGAGGAGTCGATGAGCAACCCCGTCGGCGAGGCGGTGCGCTGGCTCAACGACCCGCTGAACTGGACCAACCCGGGCGGCGTCCTGGACCGGCTCGGCGAGCACCTGGGCATGTCGGCGGCCGCCGTGCTGCTCGGCTGCCTGGTGGCCTGGCCGCTCGGCCTGTGGCTCGGGCACACCGGCCGGGGCGGCGGGCTGGTCGTGCTGGTGTCCAACGTCACTCTGGCCGTGCCGACCCTCGCGCTGCTGACCATCCTGCCGCTGACCTTCCTCGGCTTCGGCCGCCCCTCGGTGGTGGTCGCGCTCGCGGTCTTCGCGGTGCCGCCGCTGCTGGCCAACGCGTACACGGGGGTGCGCCAGGCCGACCCCGAGGCCAGGGACGCGGCGCGCGGGATGGGGCTCTCCGGCGGGCAGGTGCTGCGCCGGGTGGAGCTGCCCCTGGCCGTGCCGTACCTGGCCGCCGGCTTCCGCACCGCGGCCGTGCAGGTGGTGGCGACCGCCGCGTTGGCCTCGTTCGTCAACGGCGGCGGGCTCGGCCAGATCATCCGGGCCGGCTTCGGGCTGGACATCGCCGCCGGCGGCGGGCAGATCATCGCCGGCGGCGTGCTGGTGGGCGGGCTGGCGATGCTGGTCGAGCTGGTGCTCGCCCTGGTCGAGCGCCTGGTCACGCCGCGCTCGTTGCGTCCGGCCCGGAGCCGGGCGAGCCGGCGTGCCGCCGCCGTCGCCGGGAGCTGAGCCGCCACCCGTACGCGGCCGGTGTGACGATCTGGTGACAATGGCGGCCTTGAGTTGTCGGTCCCGCCGTGCAGGATGTTGGGTGTAAAGATCACGGGCGATTGAACACACTGGATCGCCCGTCGGACACGCGGCCGGCCCGGACGGGTCGCGCCGGGACACGGAAGGCGGGCTCTATAGATGCGCGCACGTACACGGCTGGCGATCGGCGCGATCGGTGCCCTCGCCGCGGCCGGGGTCCTCACCGGCTGCGGTGAGGCCGGTTCGTCCGGCACCGAGGCGCCCCAGCAGGCCGCCTCGGGGGCGGGCTGCGCCCCCGTGGCCGGCGACCAGCTGGTCGTCCTGGCCGACGACAAGAAGCTCCAGAACACCGACAACATCCTCCCGGCGGTCAACGCCAAGGTGGCCAAACCGGAGCTGCTCGCGGCGCTGGACAAGGTCTCCGCGGCGCTGGACACCCCGAAGCTGATCGGGCTCAACAAGGCCGTCGACGTCGACCGCAAGACGTCCAAGGTCGCCGCCGAGGAGTTCGCCGCGGCCAACAACCTCACCCAGGGCGTGGCCAAGGGCCCCGGCGGCACGATCGTGGTCGGCGCCGGCAACTTCACCGAGAGCCAGACCCTGGCCGAGCTGTACAGGATCACGCTCACCGCCGCCGGATACCAGGTCAAGGTGCAGCAGATCGGCAACCGGGAGCTCTACGAGCCGGCCCTGGAAAAGGGAGAGATCCAGGTCGTCCCGGAGTACGCGGCGACCATGGCGGAGTTCCTCAACACCAAGACCAACGGCAAGGACGCCCCGGCGGTCTCCTCGCCGGAGCTGGAGAAGACGGTCGCGGCGCTCAAGGCCGCGGGCGAGAAGGCCGGCATCGTCTTCGGGACGCCGTCCGCCGCACAGGACCAGAACGCCTTCGCCGTCACGAAGGCCTTCGCCGACAAGTACGGGGTGAGCACGCTCTCCGAGCTGGCCGCCAAGTGCTCCGGCAGCGCCACCGTGCTGGCCGGTCCGCCGGAGTGCCCGCAGCGCCCGAAGTGCCAGGCCGGGCTCGTCCAGGTCTACGACTTCAAGGCCGGCTCGTTCAGCTCGCTGGACGCCGGCGGCCCGCAGACCAAGAACGCGCTGAAGACGGGGAGCGCCAGCGTCGGCCTGGTCCTTTCCAGCGACGGCGCCCTCGCGGCGAGCTGACACCGGGTGCCGGTCGCCGGCGGCGCTGAGCCGCCGGTGACCGTTACTCGGTGAACAGTCGGCAACCGCTGCTGATCAGAGAGTCGCGCCCCCGTTCCCCGCGGCCGCAACTCTCGGTAGGCTGCACACCCATGCCCGCCTCCGCCATCGACAGGCGTGACCCCCGACTGCTGTCCGCGCTCTTCTGGACCGGCGTGGCGTTCGCCCCGGTGGCGGCGCTGATCCTGCTGGTCGCCGACGGCAACGGTCTGCTCCGGCTCGCCGCCGTGCTGGCCATCGTCGCCATCGTGCTGATCGGCCTGTCCATCGCGCTGCGCCCCGACGGTGCCGTCGAGGTGGAGGAGCTTCGGGACGAGATCGAACAGGTGCGCCGGGAGTTGCACGGCGAGATCGTCGCGGTAACCCAACGCGGCGACCAGGCGCTCGACGCGTCGCAGCGGGCCGAGGAGCAGGTCGCCGCGCTGCGCCGCCGGCTCGACGCCGCGGCGAGCGAGATCGGCGGAGAACCGGCGCCCCCGCCCGCGGAGCCGGCCGGCGCGGGCCGCGCCCCGCTGGCCTCCTCCGAGGGGTACGACGACGCGGGCCGCGCCCGGGTCGGCGACGACGTGCCGTCCGGCCGGGCCAGGGTGGCCCGCGAGGACGACGAGGCGCCGGGCCGCCGCCCGCGGCCGAACCCCCGCTACGACCAGCCCGATCCCGCCCGGTCCGGCGTGTACGGCGCGGCCCGCCCGGCCGACCCGGACCCCCGGTTCGCGCCGCCGGACGCGGGCCGCGCTGCCCGTCCCGTGGTGCGGCACACCGAGACCGTGGACGTCACCACCCGACACACCGTGGTGGACGGGCCGGACCCGGGGGCGGGCCACCTCGGCGGCTGCTCCCCGGCGCCGGAGGAGCGGTCGTGGGGCGGCCCGACGACGCCCGAGCCGGACGAGTCCCCGTGGGCCGGCTACGCCGACCCGCACGACCGCCCCGAGCCGCTTCCGGAAGACCGCTGGCCGGGGCAGCCCGCCGGCCACGAGCCGGGCTGGACGGGCCAGCGCGGTGAGCCGGGCCGGACGGGCCGCCGCGACGAGCCGGGGCGGGCTGGCACCGCCGGGCGTGCCCGGCCGTACCCCGCCGCGGAAGCGGCCACGGGAGACCCCGTCGAGGAGGGCGGCACGGAGGGCGCCCGGTCGTACCGGGCCGGGGAGGCCGCCGCGGGGCGTGCCCGCCCGTATCCGGCTCAGGAGGCGCCGGCCGGGCGCGCGCGGCCGTACCCGGCCGGGGAGATTGCCGGGCGCGGGCAGTGGTCGGAGGCGCATGCCGGGGACCGCTGGGCCGAGGTACGCGAGGACGAGCGCGGCCGGGAGGTCCGGGTCGGCGAGCGCCGGGCGGCCGCGCACGCGGATGCCGCCGGGACGGCGTACCGGGTGGAGGACCGCTGGGCCGCGGTCCGCCACGGCGATTCCCGGCAGGACCCGGGCGAGCCGTGGCAGGGCCGGGAGGAGGCCGGTCGCTGGCCCGGCGAGGACCGGGTGGGTGCCTGGCCGGACGCCGGCCAGGCACGCGGGCGCCACGACGATCCGGACGCCGACTGGGAGCGCGGGCGTCACGACGCCGACTGGGAGCGCGGGCGTCACGACGCCGACTGGGAGCGCGGCCGTCACGACGAGCCGGACGCCGGCGCCGAGTGGGGCGACGGGGGCTGGCGGGATCGGCGGGCGCTGCCCGACGCCGCCGCGCCGGCGTTGCCCGCCGGCGGCGAGCCGGTGCCGACCGAGTGGCGGCAGCCGGCGCGGCGCGGCACCCGCTCGGGGGACCGGTGGCGCGAGCCGGAGCCGGCCCGGCCGAGCCGGCACCAGCGCGCCGACGAGGAGCGGTACGGCTATCCGCCGCGCGACGACCTGCCGCGCGCCGGCGGCCGCTCATCCGACCGCTGGCGTTGACCGCCGAGCCCGGGATCGTCGCCGCCGTCGGGGAAGGCCGACGGGCTACTTGTCGATGTCCCCGACCACGAAGAACATCGAGCCGAGGATGGCGATCAGGTCCGGCACCAGGCAGCCGGGGAGCAGGGTGGCCAGCGCCTGCACGTTCGCGTACGACGCCGTGCGCAGCTTGAGCCGCCACGGGGTCTTCTCGCCCCGGGACACCAGGTAGTAGCCGTTGATGCCGAGCGGGTTCTCGGTCCAGGCGTAGGTGTGCCCCTCGGGGGCCTTGACCACCTTCGGCAGCCGGGTGTTCACCGGCCCGGTGAGCCGGTCCACCCGCTCCAGGCACCGCTCGGCGAGATCCAGCGAGACGTACACCTGGTCGAGCAGCACCTCGAAGCGGGCGTGGCAGTCGCCGGCGGTGCGGGTCACCACCGGCACGTCGAGCTGGTCGTAGGCCAGGTACGGCTCGTCCCGGCGCAGGTCCAGGTCGAGCCCGGAGGCCCGGGCGACCGGCCCGGACGCGCCGAACGCGGCGGCGTCGGCGGCGGTCAGCACGCCCACCCCGACCGTACGGGCCAGGAAGATGTCGTTGCGCCGGATGAGGTTGTCCAGGTCCGGCAGGCGGCGGCGTACCTCGCCGATGGCGGCCCGGGCCCGCCGCGTCCAGCCGGCCGGCACCTCCTCCTTGAGCCCGCCGACCCGGTTGTACATGTAGTGGACCCGGCCCCCGGAGGCCTCCTCGAGCACCGTCTGCAGGGTCTCCCGCTCCCGGAACGCGTAGAACACCGGCGTGATCGCGCCGATCTCCAGCGGGTACGAGCCGAGGAACATCAGGTGGTTGAGCACGCGGTTCAGCTCGGCCAGCGCCATCCGCAGCCAGACCGCCCGCTCCGGCACCTCCATGCCCATCAGCCGCTCCACGGCGAGCACCACGCCCAACTCGCTGGAGAACGCCGACAGCCAGTCGTGCCGGTTGGCGAGCACGATGATCTGCCGGTAGTCGCGCACCTCGAACAGCTTCTCCGCGCCCCGGTGCATGTACCCGACGATCGGCTCGGCGCTGACCACCCGCTCCCCGTCGAGGACCAGCCGCAGCCGCAGCACGCCGTGCGTCGACGGGTGCTGCGGGCCGATGTTGACCACCATGTCTGTGCCGAGCTGCTCCCCGCCGGCACCGGTGCCGACGGTCAGCTCGCGCAGGTCCCCGGCCTCCGTGGTCATGCCCGTCATCGTGCCATGAGCGGATCGACGACGACGCCGACCGGTTGCAGCAGCCACCGGTGCCCGCCGAGGCCGGCCGGGTCGGTCAGCTCGGCCACCGCCGACGCGGCGGCCAGCGCCCGCACGTACCCGGCCGGGTCGGTCGCGGCCAGGCTCAGCGGCGGTCGCCCGCCGTCGGCCCCGAGCGCCCGCAGCGCCTCGCGCTGGCTCACCAGCGTGTACGCCGCCCCGGCGACCGCCGTCCCGGCGGCGGCGACGGAGTCGAACGCGACGTGCGCCGTGACGTCGCAGGACCCGTCGGGTACGGCGGGCACCTGTCGGCCACCCCGGTACCCGGTCAGCGTCCCGCCGATCGGCCGGTCCTCCCTCAGGTGCCCGTAGTCCACGGCCACGGCAAGTCCCCGATCGAGCTGCCCGACGGCCCGGGCCCACGCCTCGTCCCGGGTCCGCCCGATCTCGGCCCTGCCGCCCGCCTGGCCGCCTGCCCTGTCGCCCGCCCTGCAGCCCGCCCTGTCGATCAAGAGGTTTGCGTCTGACTCCGGCTCCCCGGCGGACGCAGAGCTCCTGATCGACGAGTGCTGGGTGGGGGCGGGGGGCCACCACCGGGCCAGCCAGTCGGCGTCGGCCGCGCTCACCCCGGCGCCCAGCGCCTCCTCGCCGGTGGCGGGGTCGACCAGCACGTACCGCCAGCCGTCCTCGGCGGGCACGGCCACGTCGAGGGGCACGTTGTCCAGCCACTCGGTGGCCAGCAGCAGCCCGGTGATCCCCGCCGGCACCTCGGCGACCCAGCCGACGCCCGGGGGCAGGTCCGCCGGCCGGGGGGCGAGCTCGACGGCCGTCACGCGCAGGCGGCGGGCGAGCGGCAGGGGCTCCCCGGAACCGCGCAGGCCGGCGAGCGCGACCAGCGCCCGCAGCAGTTCCCCGCGTCCGGCGCCGACGTCCACCAGGTCGAGCACGGGCGGCGAGCCGAGGGCCGCGTCGATCCGCTCCAGCAGGCGGAACAGCGCCGTGGCGAACACGGGGGAGGCGTGCACGCTCGTCCGGAAGTGGTCGGCAGGCCCGCCGGCGGACACGAAGAACCCGTCCGGCCCGTACAGCGCGCGGTGCATGGACTCCCGCCAACCGATCGGCATCAGTTCGTTCCTCGTTCGGGGGACTGGCACCGTGCCGACCCTACGTCCGGCGGGCAGGCAGCCGCGCGCCGGTCGGGGCCGCCCGGTCGCGGCACTGGTGACGGCTTTCACACATTCTTGTTCGGGTTCCGTGCCTGCGGCGCATACTTGCCATCGACCGGTACCCCCTAGAGGACTGGATCGTCGCCATGAGCGCACCGTCGCGCCCGCGTCCGGCCGCCCCGTCCGGGGCCGCCGCACCGCCGGGCGGCGCCGTCACCGGCGCCCCGACCTCCCCTCCCCGCGTACTCACCGTCGGCGTCGTCGGCGCCGGCCGCGTCGGCGCCGTGCTGGGCGCCGCGCTCGCCGCCGCCGGCCACCGGGTGGTCGCCGCCTCCGGCGGCTCGGGAGCCTCCGCCGCCCGGCTCGCCCTCCTGCTACCGGAGGCCCGGAACGGTCCCGCCGCCGAGGTGGCCCGGGCCGCCGCCGACCTGCTGCTGATCGCCGTACCCGACGACGCGCTCGCCGGGGTGGTGGCCGGCCTCGCCGAGGCCGGCGCGCTGCGCCCCGGCCAGGTGGTCGCGCACACCTCCGGCGCGCACGGGCTGGGCGTCCTCGCCCCGGCCGTCGCCGTCGGGGCCCGTCCGCTGGCCCTGCACCCGGCGATGACCTTCACCGGTACGCCGGACGACCTCGACCGGCTCGCCGGCATCTCGTACGGGGTGACCGCACCGGCGGAGCTGCGCCCGCTCGCCGCCCGGCTGGTCGTCGACTTCGGCGGGGTGCCCGAGTGGGTGGGCGAGACCGACCGCCCGCTGTACCACGCGGCGCTGGCGCACGGCGCGAACCACCTGGTGACCCTGGTCAACGAGGCGGCCGACCGGCTGCGCGACGCCGGGGTGACCCAGCCGGAGAAGGTGCTCGCCCCGCTGCTGCGGGCGGCGCTGGAGAACGCCCTGCGGCTCGGTGACGACGCGCTGACCGGCCCCGTCTCCCGGGGCGACGCGGGCACCGTACGCCGGCACCTGGAGCGCCTGGCCGCGACCGCGCCGGAATCCGTGCCCCCCTACCTGGCGTTGGCCAGACGGGCAGCGGACCGGGCCATCGCCGCTGGCCGGCTGCGACCGGCGGACGCCGTGGCGCTGCTGGACGTGCTGGGTGGGACCTACCGAGAGGTGAGTAGAGCGTGACGGAGTTGGTGCGGACCCGCGAGGACCTCGCGAAGGCACGCGCGGCCATGACCGGCTCGCTCGGCGTGGTGATGACGATGGGCGCGCTGCACGCCGGGCACGAGACGCTGCTGCGCGCCGCCCGGGAGCAGGCCGACCACGTGCTGGTCACGATCTTCGTCAACCCGCTCCAGTTCGGCCCGAACGAGGACTTCGACCGGTACCCGCGCACCCTCGCCGAGGACCTGGCGATCTGCCGGCGGGCCGGGGCCGACGTGGTGTTCGCGCCGAGCCGCGAGGAGATGTACCCGGAGGGCCAGCCCCGGGTGCGGGTCGACCCGGGTCCGCTCGGCGAGGACCTGGAGGGGCAGAGCCGGCCCGGCTTCTTCCACGGGGTGCTGACCGTGGTGCTGAAGTTGCTCCAGCTCACCCGCCCCGACCTGACCCTCTTCGGCGAGAAGGACTACCAGCAGCTGACCCTGGTCCGGCGGATGGCCCGGGACCTCGACGTGCCGGTGCGGGTGGTCGGCGTGCCGACCGTCCGCGAGCCGGACGGGCTGGCCCTGTCCAGCCGCAACCGCTACCTCTCGCCCGACGAGCGAAAGGCGGCGCTGAGCCTGTCGGCCGCGCTGCGGGCCGGCGCGGAGGCCGCCGACCGGGGGCACGACGCAGGCGAGGTGCTGGCCGGCGCCCACCGGGCGTTCGGCGCGGGCGCGCCCGGCGCCCGGCTCGACTACCTCGTGCTGACCGACCCGGACCTGGAGCCCGGCCCGGTCTCCGGCCCGGCCCGGCTGCTGGTCGCGGCCTGGGTCGGCAACACCCGGCTCATCGACAACGCGGCGATCCGGCTCGCCCCACGTTCCTGACTTCTCCCTGAAGGGCACCCCATGTACCGCACCATGCTCAAGTCCAAGATCCATCGGGCCACGGTGACCCAGGCCGACCTGCACTACGTCGGCTCGGTGACCGTCGACCAGGACCTGCTCGACGCCGCCGACCTGCTGCCGGGCGAGCAGGTGGCGATCGTGGACGTCACCAACGGGGCCCGGCTGGAGACGTACGTGATCCCGGGTGAGCGGGGCAGCGGCGTGATCGGCATCAACGGCGCCGCCGCGCACCTCGTGCACCCCGGCGACCTGGTCATCCTTATCGCGTATGGGCAGCTGGACGACGCGGAGGCGCGGACGTACCGGCCGCGGGTGGTGCACGTCGACGCCGGCAACAAGGTGATCGACCTGGGCGCGGACCCGGCCGCGGTCGCGCCCGGGACGGCGGGCGATCCGACCCCCAGCCCGCTCGCTGTCGTCGGCTGACCCGGCGGAGCCGGCGCCCGCCGACCAGGCGGGGCGGATTTCGCCCGCCTGCGCGGTCTGTCACCGGACGGTCATCTCTGGTTACCCTTGGGTCACCGTCGGAAGCTGGTGGCTGGGGAGGCCCGATGCGCCGTGCGCTGACCGCTGTGTTCGCGGCCCTGGTCGCGGTGGCGCCCCTGGCCGGGTGCGGCGCCGCCGCGGGAATCGACGGCGACCTGACCGACGACTGGGCCGTCCCGCCGCCCGCCGGGCCGTTCGTCCCGGCGGCCGGGGTGTGCCAGGTCGCCGACTTCACCGACGTGGTCACCCTGGCGGCGTACGAGCCGGTGGAGTGCGCCGTCGCGCACCGGGTGGAGACCGTGCACGTGGGGGTCTTCCGGGCCGGCCGGGGCGGGCCGCCCGCCGCCGACTCGGCCGAGCTGCGGTCCGCGTTCGCCGACTGCGACGCGCAGGCCAGCGGGTACGTCGGGGACGACTGGCGGGCCGGCCGGCTGCGGCTGGCGGTGGCGCTGCCGTCGCCGGTGGGGTGGGCGTCCGGCGCCCGGTGGTACCGCTGCGACCTGGTCGAGGTCGACACGGTCGAGGCGGGAGCCAAGGTGGTGAGTCGCACCGGCAGCCTCCGGGACACCCTGAAGGCGCCCGCCTCACCGCTGCGGCTGGGCTGCCACCGCACCGCCGCCGACGCCGGACGGGGGCCGCAGGCGCTGGTGCCGGTGGCGTGCGGGACCCGGCACGACGCCGAGTTCGTCGGGGTGTGGAAGGCACCGGACAAGCCGTACCCGGCCCGGGACGCCGACTGGATTCCGCTGTACGCCGGCTGCCGTTCGGTCCTCGCCCGCTACGTCGGCGTGCCGGACGACGACGACCTGCGCTTCCGCAGCGGCGTGGTGGTCCGCCCGCCGGGGGCCGGCCGCTGGCGGGTCGGCGACCGGGGCGTCCGCTGCTACCTGTGGCTCAGCGACCGTACGGTCACCGCCTCGCTCCGGGGCGCCGGTCCGGCGGGGCTCCCCGTCCGGACGAAGTGACCCTGGTCGCGTCCCGTAGCCCAAACCACTCGTCCCGCCCCCGCTGCGCGGAGCGAGAATCCTTCGGGTTGACTGTGCTCATGGACGTTCCGACAGTTGGCCTGCCCGCCCTGCCGTCGCTGCTGGCCGCGCCCGCGCCCGGCTGGGTGGAGACGACGGACGTGGTCGTGGTCGGCTCCGGGGTGGCCGGGTTGACCGCCGCGCTGCATTTGCGCGAGACCGGCCTGCACGTCACCGTGGTCACGAAGGTCAACATCGACGACGGCTCGACCCGCTGGGCGCAGGGCGGCATCGCCGCGGTGCTCGACCCGGCGGACACGCCGGCCGCGCACGCCTCGGACACCGAGATCGCCGGCGTCGGGCTCTGCGACCCGGCCGCCGTACGGGTGCTGGTGGAGGAGGGGCCGACCCGGCTGCGGGAGCTGATGCGGATCGGCGCGCAGTTCGACCGCAACCCGGACCGTTCGCTCATGCTCACCCGGGAGGGCGGGCACCGGGCGGACCGCATCGTGCACGCGGGCGGCGACGCCACCGGCGCGGAGGTGCAGCGGGCCCTGCACGCGGCCGTCTGCCGCGACCCGTGGATCCGCCTGGTCGAGCACGCCCTCGTGCTGGACCTGCTGCGCGCCCCCGGCGACGGCCCGGGTGGGCTCGGCCCGGCCTGCGGGATCACGCTGCACGTGCTCGGCGAGGGCAGCGAGGACGGCGTCGGCGCGATCCTGGCCCGCGCCGTGGTGCTCGCCACCGGCGGGATGGGCCAGATCTTCTCCGCCACCACCAACCCGGCGGTCTCCACCGGCGACGGGGTAGCCCTGGCCATGCGGGCCGGCGCGGACGTCACCGACGTGGAGTTCGTCCAGTTCCACCCGACCGCCCTGATCACCCCGCCGGGCGCGGGCGTGCCCGGGGCCGGTAGGGCGCAGCAGCCGCTGGTCTCCGAGGCGTTGCGCGGCGAGGGGGCGTACCTGGTCGACGGGGACGGCAAGCGGTTCATGGTCGGCCAGCACGAGCTGGCCGAGCTGGCCCCCCGGGATGTGGTGGCCAAGGGCATCCACCGGGTGCTGCTGGCCACCGGCGCGGACCACGTGTACCTCGACGCCCGGCACCTCGGCGGGGACTACCTGGCCGGGCGTTTTCCCACCATCGTCGCGTCCTGCCTCGCCATCGGCGTGGACCCGGCCGCCGACCTGATCCCGGTGGCCCCGGCCGCCCACTACGCCTCCGGCGGCGTCCGTACGGACCTGCGCGGCCGCACCTCCATCCCCGGCCTGTACGCCTGCGGCGAGGTGGCCTGCACGGGCGTCCACGGCGCGAACCGGCTGGCCAGCAACTCGCTGCTGGAGGGGCTGGTCTTCTCCCGCCGGATCGCCGAGGACGTGGCCACCGGCCTGCCCGAGCAGGCCCGCCCGGCGCCCACGGGCGCCTGGGTCGGCGGTGCCGGCTGGGTGGTGCCGGCCGGGGGCACGCCGGTGCTGCAACGGGCGATGACCCGGGGCGCCGGGGTGCTCCGCTCGGCGGACACGCTCGCCGCCGCCGCGCACACCCTCGGCGAACTGGGCGAGGGCCGGGGCACCCCGCGTACCGCGGACTGGGAGGCGACGAACCTGGTCACCGTCGCGTCGGCGCTGGTGGCGGCCGCGTACGCCCGCCGGGAGACGCGGGGCTGCCACTGGCGGGAGGACTTCCCGACGGCCGACGAGCGGTGGCTGGGCCACATCGTCGGGGCGATCGGGGCGCAGGGCAGGCTGACCTCACGGTGGGAGGGGGCATGAGCCGGTTCTGCGGGCCCCACGGCGGCGAAATGAGGAGTCATCCATGAGGGAGTCGACGGAGCAGGCGTTGCGGGCCGGCGGGCTGGACCCGGCACAGGTGCGCGGGGTGATCGTCGCGGCGTTGGCGGAGGACCTTGGCCCGGACTTCCTCGACGTCACCAGCGTCGCCACGATCCCGGCCGCCCAGACCGACACGGCCGACCTGGTGGCCCGCGTCGACGGGGTGGTGGCCGGGCTGGCCGTCGCCGCGGCGGTGTTCGAGCTGGTCGGCGAGGTGACCGGCTTCCCGGCCGGCTCCGGCGGCGCCGAGGCGGGCGCGACCGACGTGACGACGGGCGGGCCGCAGCCGGCGGCCGGCCCGGTCGACGCGGCACCCGGCGCCGCGGTCGAGGTGTCGCTGGTGGCCCGCGACGGCCAGCGGGTGGCCCGCGGCGACGTGCTCGCCACGGTCACCGGGCCGACCCGGCTGCTGCTCACCGCCGAGCGGACCGCGCTCAACCTGCTCTGCCGGATGTCCGGGGTGGCCACCCACACCCGGGCCTGGGCGGACGCGCTGGCCGGCACCAAGGCGATGGTGCTGGACACCCGCAAGACCACCCCGGGGCTGCGGGCGCTGGAGAAGTACGCGGTCCGGGCCGGCGGCGGCACCAACAAGCGGATGGGTCTGCACGACGTCGCCATGATCAAGGACAACCACAAGTTCGCCGCCGGGGGCGTGGCGGCGGCCTACCGCCGGGTCCGGGAGACGTTCCCCGACGTGCCGGTGCAGGTGGAGGTGGACACGCTGGCCGAGGCGGTGGAGGCGGTCGAGGCCGGCGCGGACTTCCTGCTGCTGGACAACATGTCCCCGGCCACGCTGAAGACGGTGGTCGCCGCGGTGGGGGAGCGGGCCGAGCTGGAGGCGACCGGCGGGCTCACCCTGGACGTGGCCGCGGCGTACGCGGCGACGGGCGTGGACTACCTGTCGGTGGGGGCGCTGACCCACTCATCGCCGATCCTGGACATCGCACTGGACCTGCGGACGGAATGAGGGGCGGCCGGCGTCTAGGCTGCGGGCGTGCTGCTCTGCATCGACATCGGAAACACCAACACCGTGCTGGCGACCTTCGACGGCGACAAGCTGGTGCACTCCTGGCGGATCAAGACCGACGCCCGCTCCACGGCGGACGAGCTGGGCCTGATGTTCCGGGGGCTGCTCGCCGGTGACGCCGTGGAGATCACCGGGGTGGCCGCCTGCTCGACCGTGCCGGCCGCGCTGCGCTCGCTGCGTACGATGCTGGCCCGCTACTACGCCGACCTGCCGAGCGTGGTCGTCGAGCCGGGGGTGCGTACGGGCGTGCAGCTCGCGATCGACAACCCGAAGGAGGTGGGCGCCGACCGGGTGGTGAACACCCTGGCCGCGTACACCCTGTTCGGCGGCCCGTCGATCGTCGTCGACTTCGGCACCACCACGAACTTCGACGTGATCAGCGGTCGGGGCGAGTTCCTCGGCGGGGCGTTCGCCCCGGGCATCGAGATCTCCTTCGACGCCCTCGCGGCGCGCGCCGCCCAGCTGCGCAAGGTGGAGGCGGCCAAACCGCGCTCGGTGATCGGCAAGAACACCGTCGAGTGCCTCCAGTCCGGCCTGTACTTCGGCTTCGCCGGGCAGGTCGACCGGATCGTCGAGCGGATGACCGAGGAACTGGGCGGGGTGAAGGCGGTGATCGCGACCGGCGGGCTGGCCTCGCTGGTCATCGGCGAGTGCTCCACCATCACCCACCACGAGCCGATGATCACCCTGATCGGGCTCCGCATGGTGTACGAGCGCAACGTGTGACGGGCCCTTCCGGGTCACCGGCGCCGGGCGCGGAACACCACCGTCCGGTACGGCAGCTCGACCGTCGCCCGCCCGGCCACGTCGGGCTGGGTGGCGAAGAGATCCCACAGCTCCCGGTCGATCCGGTCCTGCTCCTGGCGGGACGCGGTCAGCCAGTACGAGCGGGTGTGCAGCATCCCGACCACCTCGTCCGGGGTCAGCACGGTCGCGTGGCCGAACTCGCCCAGCTCCGCCGCCTCGAAGGCCGGGCCGAACTCGCCGTACCTCTCGGTCACGTCGCCCGCGTTGTCGTCGAGGTGGGCGATGCGACTCAGCTCGGCCACCCAGGCGACCCGCTCGTCCCGGGTGTTCCAGATCGGGGCGAACACCCCGCCGGGCCGGAGCACCCGGGCGATCTCGCGGTGCGTCGGCTCCCGGTCGAACCAGTGGTACGCCTGGCCGACCAGCACGGCGTCGGCGGCGCCGTCGGGGAGGGGCACCGACTCGGCGCTGCCCGCGAGCGCGGTCACGCCGGGCGTCGCGGCGGCGAGCTGGGCGCGCATCCCCGGGTCTGGCTCGACCGGCACCACCTCGTGGCCGAGGGCGAGCAGGGCACGGGACAGGATGCCGGTGCCGGCGCCGAGGTCGACCACGCGGACGGGCGCGTCGAGCCCGTCGAGCGCCCACCGTACCGCCGCCTCCGGATACCGCGGGCGGAAGCGGTCGTAGTCGGCGGCCGCCGCGCCGAACGAGAGCGCCTGAGTGGGGTGGGTCATGCCGGGCAGGTTATCGCGTAACGGCCCGCGGGTGGCTTGAGTACGCTCGGGGGCTGACCCCGCCGAAATCCTTAGCTGAGGAAGCGTGCCGTGACCGAGCAGAACGTGGTGCCAGTCGACCCCGCCGACGACCTTCCCGAGCAGATGAAGGTCCGCCGGGAGAAGCGGGACCGGATGCTCGCCGAGGGCGTGGAGCCGTACCCCGTCGGATACCCCCGGACCAGCACCCTGGCGCAGGTCCGCGAGAAGTACGCCGAGCTGCCCACGGACACGGCCACCGGCGACCGGGTCGCGGTCACCGGCCGGGTCATCTTCGTACGCAACACCGGCAAGCTCTGCTTCGCCACGCTGCGGGACGGCGACGGCACCGAACTGCAGGCGATGCTCTCGCTGGACCGGGTGGGCGCGACGCGCCTGGAGGACTGGAAGCGCCTGGTCGACCTCGGCGACCACGTCGGGGTGACCGGCGAGGTGATCACCAGCCGCCGGGGCGAGCTGTCGGTGCTGGCCGACGAGTGGACGGTGACGGCGAAGGCGCTGCGCCCGCTGCCCGTGGCGCACAAGCCGCTCAGCGAGGAGGCACGCGTCCGGCAGCGGTACGTCGACCTCGTCGTCCGGCCCCAGGCGCGGCAGATGGTACGCACCCGCGCCGCGGCCGTGCGCTCCCTGCGCGACACGATGCACGGGGAGGGCTTCATCGAGGTGGAAACCCCGATGCTCCAGCTGCTGCACGGCGGCGCGGCGGCCCGGCCATTCGTGACCCACAGCAATGCGTTGGACACCGATCTGTATCTGCGAATCGCGCCGGAACTGTTTCTCAAGCGCGCCGTCGTCGGCGGTGTCGACCGGGTCTTCGAGATCAACCGCAACTTCCGTAATGAGGGGGTCGACTCTTCGCACTCGCCGGAGTTCGCGATGCTGGAGGCGTACCAGGCGTACGCGGACTACGACACCATGGCGGTGCTCACCCGTAATCTCGTGCAGCAGGCCGCCATCGCCGTCGGCGGATCGACGGTGGTGACGCACGCGGATGGCCGGGAGTTCGATCTGGGCGGGGAGTGGCGGTCGGTCACACTGTTCGGTGTCCTTTCCGAGGCGCTCGGCGAGGAGGTCACCGTCCGCACGGAGCGCGCCCGCCTCGTCGAGTACGCCGACAAGGTCGGGCTGGCCGTGGACCCCAAGTGGGGGCCGGGCAAGCTGGCCGAGGAGTTGTTCGAGGAACTGGTCGTGCCGGGGCTGCAGGAGCCCACGTTCGTCCGGGACTACCCGGAGGAGACGAGCCCGCTGACCCGCGGCCACCGCAGCGAGCCGGGGCTGGCCGAAAAGTGGGACCTCTACGTGCTCGGGTTCGAGCTGGGCACGGCGTACTCGGAGCTGGTCGACCCGGTCGTGCAGCGCGAACGGCTGGTCGCCCAGGCGCAGCTCGCCGCCCGCGGCGACGACGAGGCGATGCGGCTGGACGAGGACTTTCTCCGGGCCATCGAGTACGGAATGCCGCCGTCCGGGGGCATGGGAATGGGAATCGACCGCCTGTTGATGGCCCTCACGGGGCTCGGAATTCGGGAAACCATCCTCTTCCCGTTGGTCCGGCCGGAGTAGCCACCCGGCCCCCACGGGCGGGCGGATACCGCGTCCTATTGACGTGACAAGCATCGGGCGGGTTATTGTGCTCTCAGATTGGTGCAGGTACACCCTGCTCGAAAGGAATGTGGGACGTGGCCAAGCAAATCATTCACAAGCTGGTCGATGACCTGGACGGCGGGGACGCTGACGAGACCGTCAAGTTCGCGCTCGACGGTGTTCAGTACGAGATCGACCTCTCCAGCGCCAACGCCGAGAAATTGCGCGAGGTTTTCGCGCCGTACGTCGGCGCCGGCGCCAAGGTGGGCCGGGGCGGCGTGGTGGTGGGTGGCCGGGCCGCGCGCGGCCGGGGTGGTGCCACCGCCGACCGCGAGCAGAACAAGGCGATCCGTGAGTGGGCCAAGAAGGAAGGCCGGGAGATTTCCGACCGGGGCCGGATCCCCCAGGAGATCGTCGACGAGTACCACTCGAAGGCCGGTCGCTGACCCGACGGCCGTCGGCCTGGGTTTCCGCCCGCCGCCTGAGCGCGTAGGGCGATCCCGGGGACAGACCCGACACGGGCGACACGGACGCCGGCCCGGAGCACATCTCCGGGCCGGCGTCGCCGTGTCCGGGGTCCTCCGTGCCGGCATCGGCCTGTGTGCCGCCAGCAGCCGCCGGCTGACCCCTGTCCAGCAGGCGGCATCGGCCTGTGTGTCGGTTATCGGCCTCCGGGCCGCCATCGGCCCCGCCGGTCAGGACGAGGGCTCGGCCGCCCATACCGAGCGGCCCGGGCGGGAAGAACCCGGCCGTCGTCGGCGTTGTCCACAGCCGGTGGAGATTCTGTCCACAGCCTGTGGATTGCGGTCCGCCCGGCCCGGCGAGGGCCCGGCCGTGGCGGAGGAGTCCCGGGCCCCCAGCGGGCCGGCTCACCGGCGATCCCGAATTTCGCTCTGCGCGTACAGCAGGAGGTACCGGAACACCTCCTGAGCGCGGACGGTTGTCTGTAACGACGCGTACCCGCCTTCCGCCGAGGACACACGACCTCAGCGGAGTCGGTCCGCGACGATAGAGTAAGGAGGCACGGACGCCCATCCCGGACGTCCGCGCACCGGCCCCGCCGAGATCTGACCCATCAAGGCGCACGGCACGTGAGGAGCACGAGGGCATGTTCGAGCGGTTCACCGACCGAGCGCGACGGGTTGTCGTCCTGGCCCAGGAAGAGGCCCGGATGCTCAACCACAACTACATCGGTACGGAGCACATCCTGTTGGGCCTGATCCATGAGGGTGAGGGCGTGGCGGCCAAGGCCCTGGAGAGCCTCGGCATCTCGTTGGAGGGTGTGCGTCAGCAGGTCGAGGAGATCATCGGCCAGGGCCAGCAGGCGCCGAGCGGGCATATTCCGTTCACGCCGCGGGCGAAGAAGGTGTTGGAGCTGTCGCTGCGTGAGGCGTTGCAGCTGGGGCACAACTACATCGGCACGGAGCACATCCTGCTCGGTCTGATCCGTGAGGGTGAGGGCGTCGCCGCGCAGGTTCTCGTGAAGCTCGGTGCGGACCTGAACCGGGTGCGGCAGCAGGTGATCCAGTTGCTCTCCGGCTATCAGGGTAAGGAGCCGGCGGCGGCGGGTACCGCGACGGGTGAGGCCGCCCCGTCGACCAGCCTGGTGCTGGACCAGTTCGGTCGGAACCTGACCCAGGCTGCCCGGGAGGGCAAGCTCGACCCGGTGATCGGGCGGGAGAAGGAGATCGAGCGGGTCATGCAGGTGCTGTCCCGCCGCACGAAGAACAACCCCGTGCTGATCGGCGAGCCCGGCGTCGGTAAGACCGCCGTAGTGGAGGGCCTGTCCCAGAAGATCATCAAGGGTGAGGTGCCCGAGACGCTGAAGGACAAGCAGCTCTACACCCTCGACCTGGGTGCCCTCGTGGCCGGTTCCCGCTACCGCGGTGACTTCGAGGAGCGCCTGAAGAAGGTCCTCAAGGAGATCCGCACCCGCGGCGACATCATCCTGTTCATCGACGAGATCCACACCCTGGTGGGTGCGGGTGCCGCGGAGGGTGCGATCGACGCGGCGAGCATCCTGAAGCCGATGCTGGCCCGCGGCGAGTTGCAGACCATCGGCGCGACGACCCTGGATGAGTACCGCAAGCACCTGGAGAAGGACGCGGCGTTGGAGCGGCGGTTCCAGCCGATCCAGGTGGGTGAGCCGTCGTTGGCCCACACGATCGAGATTTTGAAGGGTTTGCGGGACCGGTACGAGGCGCACCACCGGGTGTCGATCACCGACGCCGCGCTGGTGGCCGCCGCCACGCTGGCCGACCGGTACATCTCGGATCGGTTCCTGCCGGACAAGGCGATCGACCTGATCGACGAGGCGGGTGCGCGGATGCGGATCCGCCGGATGACCGCTCCGCCGGACCTGCGGGACTTCGACGAGCGGATCGCGCAGGTGCGTCGGGACAAGGAGTCCGCGATCGACGCGCAGGACTTCGAGCGTGCCGCCCAGTTGCGGGACAAGGAGAAGCAGTTGCTGGGTCAGAAGGCGCAGCGGGAGAAGGAGTGGAAGGCCGGCGACCTGGACGTCGTCAGTGAGGTTGACGACGAGCAGATCGCCGAGGTGCTGGGTAACTGGACCGGTATCCCGGTGTACAAGCTGACCGAGGAGGAGACCTCTCGGCTGCTGCGGATGGAAGACGAGCTGCACAAGCGGGTCATCGGTCAGGAGGACGCGGTCAAGGCCGTGTCGAAGGCGATCCGTCGTACGCGTGCCGGGTTGAAGGACCCGAAGCGGCCGTCGGGGTCGTTCATCTTCGCCGGCCCGTCGGGTGTGGGTAAGACCGAGTTGTCCAAGGCGCTCGCCGAGTTCCTGTTCGGCTCGGAGGACGCGTTGATCCAGTTGGACATGTCGGAGTTCCACGACCGGTACACGGTGTCCCGCCTGGTGGGTGCGCCTCCCGGGTACGTCGGCTACGACGAGGGTGGGCAGCTGACGGAGAAGGTGCGCCGGCGTCCGTTCTCGGTGGTGCTGTTCGACGAGATCGAGAAGGCCCACCCGGATGTGTTCAACACGCTGCTGCAGATCCTGGAGGACGGTCGGCTCACCGACGGTCAGGGACGGATCGTGGACTTCAAGAACACGGTGATCATCCTGACCACGAACCTGGGCACCCGGGATGTGGCCAAGGCCGTGTCGTTGGGCTTCCAGGCGTCGGAGGACCAGGAGTCGAACTACGACCGGATGAAGCAGAAGGTCAACGACGAGCTCAAGCAGCACTTCCGGCCGGAGTTCCTGAACCGTATCGATGACACGATCGTGTTCCACCAGCTGCGTCAGACCGAGATCCTGTCGATCGTCGACATCATGATCGCCCGGATCGAGACCCAGCTGCGGAACAAGGACATGGGCCTCGAGCTGACCGACAACGCGAAGAAGTATCTCGCCACGAAGGGCTTCGACCCCGTCCTCGGCGCCCGGCCGCTGCGCCGCACGATCCAGCGTGACATCGAGGACAACCTGTCCGAACGGATCCTGTTCAACGAACTGACCCCCGGACAGATCGTCGTCGTCGACTGCGAAGGCGACCCCAACAACACCGACAAGTCCACACTCGTCTTCCGCGGAGCCGACAAACCGGTCGACGTACCGGACGCCGTCCCCGCCGACCTCGGCGGCGCCGCCACCACAGGAGCCGACGAGTAAAGACGAACGACAGGGCGACGGCCCCGGCTGGCGAGAGCCACCGGGGCCGTCGCCTTGCCGCCTCCCATGCCCGCCAACCCTCCGCGATCTGACCGGTAAATGACCTGTACCACGACGGGTTTTGGGCGCGGTGGGCTGGCCCGGTGTTGATGGCCAGCCCGGGCGGGGTGGGGGTGTGGGGTCAGGTTGTCGGTTGCAGGGTGACGGTGTGGCCGAGGGCTTCGAGTTGCCGGACCAGGCTGTTGATCTTCCGGGTGGTGTTGATACGGCGTTCGTGGAAGTCGGCGCCGAGATCGTGGTAACGGGCGGTTGGGTCGTTGAGCAGGTGCCAGATGATCACGAGGATGGAGCGGGCGACGGCGACCTTGGCCTTGCCTTTGCCTCGACGTGTGACCAGACGCCGGTAGCGTTCGGACAGGAACGTTCCCTTGCCGCGGGCGACGGTGGCTGCGGCCATACCGAGGGCGCCTTTGAGGTACGGATTGCCTTTGCCTGTCTTGCCCGCGGTGAGGCTGGTACCGGACTGGATGGTGCGCGGACACAGCTTCGCCCAGGACACCAGGTGCGCCGCGGTGGGGAACCGTGTCATGTCCAGACCGATCTCGGCGATGATCAGTTGCGCGGACTCGGTGCTGATGCCCGGGATCTCGGCCAGGCGCCGCCGGGCGTCTGGCGCCGGGGTGTCGCCGTCGCCGCCGCCCGGCTGGGACGGTGGGTCGATGTCGTCGAGTATCTGCCCGATCCGTGTGGTGAGTTTCGCGATCTCGGTGTCGAGGCGGTCGATCTGGTCGAGCAGGATCCGGGCCAACTCGCCGTGATGGTCGTCGAAGCGGCCGGTGAGTGCCTCGATGAGGGCGTTGCGTTTGCGGCGCAGCGCTCCGTGGGCCAGCGAGGCGAGGGTCGCCGGATCACGTTGACCGGCGATCAACGCCTCAACCATGTCCCGCGTCGACACCGTCCGCAGGGTGGAGGCCACCGACGACACCTTGATCAGGGCGTCTTCAAGCAGTTTCTCCAACCTCGACCAGTAGCGGGTCCGGTCCCGGACCAGATCCACCCGCATCCGGGTGTAGTCACGCAACACCCGCACCGGAGCCGCAGGCACGAACGAGGGCCGCAACAGGCCCTTCTCGGTGAGCTTGGCCAACCACACCGCGTCCAGCTTGTCGGTCTTCGGCCGCCCGGGCACGTTCTTGACGTCACGGGCGTTGACCAACTGCACGTCCAACCCGGCTGCCTCGAACAGGTAGAACCAGATCCGCCAGTAGTCCGACGTGCTTTCCACGGTGACCTTCTCCACCCCCGCCGCCACCAGATCGGCGGCAAGGTCACTGACCGCGTTCGTGGTCGCCGTCACCTGCCACACCCGGCTCACCCGCCGCCCACCCGCGGCGGGTAGCCGGGTACACACCATCCCCGACTCCTTGGCCACATCGACCGCACACACCCGCTCCCAGACCTTCTCGCTGTCAGCGTCCGGGATCTCTTCGGGTAACCCGCGCATCCGCCCGCGTCCCTCCTCACCGTGATCGACCAGTGGGTAGGTCGCCCGGGGGCCTCGGTCGGGAACCGAAAATCTGACCGGCGTGCTCGAAGCAACAGTGCGTGACCCACAAGAGTCCGGGCCCCGGCGCCAGACTTGCAGACGGCCTCAACTAGACCAAGATCGATCGGCGTCGGCGGGCGACCTGTCCACCATTTTCACGCCTGCGAGGCGTCCCGAAAAGACCGGGTGACTTGCACTTGCGGCCCCGGCAAATCCGGCAAACCACCCTATACCGAGGGCCGAAAGTGCAAGATCGCGGGGAATGTCGGTGCGGGCGGGCCGTCGCCGGTCAGGCGGAACGACGAGGCGCCGGCCGCCTCGACCAAGCCGTCCTGCACCAGCCCGGCCAGGGCCCGGGACCGTTGCACGTCGTCGGCCCACACCTGGTCGAGCCGCTGGTGCGGCACCGGGCCGGTGGCCTCCCGCAGCACGGCCAGCAGCAGCCCGCGTACCTGGCGGTCGGTGCCCGCGTACCGCTGCGGGCGTCGCGTCGGGCCGGCCGGCGCCTCCTGGCCGGACGCCCGCCACGCGCAGACCGCCTCCACGGGGCACACCGCGCAGCGCGGTGACCGGGCGGTGCAGACCACCGCCCCGAGTTCCATGAACGCGGCGCTCGCCAGGGCCGCCTCGGCAGGCTCCTCCGGCAGCAGTTCCTCGCAGGCCACCAGGTCGGCCGGGCGGGTGGCCGGACCGGCGTCCGGCTCGCCGGCGATCGCCCGGCAGACCACCCGCCGCACGTTGGTGTCGACCACCGGGTGCCGCTGCCCGTACGCGAACGCGGCCACCGCCCGGGCCGTGTAGGTGCCCACCCCCGGCAGCGCCAGCAGTTGGTCCAGCCGGTCCGGAACCTCCCCGCCGTGTCGCTCCACGATCGCCACGGCGCACTCGCGTAGCCGCACCGCCCGGCGGGGATAGCCCAGCCGCCCCCACATCCGAATCGCCTCGGCCGGCGTGTCCGCGGCCAGCGCGGCGGGCGTCGGCCACCGCTCCAGCCACGCGGTCCAGGCCGGGAGCACCCGTGCCACCGGCGTCTGCTGGAGCATGACCTCGCTGACCAGGATCGCCCACGCGCCGACGCCGGGCTCGCGCCACGGCAGGTCGCGGGCGTTCTTCTCGTACCAGCGGCTGACGAGGGCCGCGAAGGTGGGCTCAGACATGGCGTCGCCGATCATGTCACGGTCGAGGTTCCCGCAGGTTGGGCGGGCCGGGCGGGGCGACGCCGGGTCGCGGGCCGGATCGGGCAGAATGCCCGGATGAACGAGCTCGCGATCACCGTCATCGGCCGGGACCGGCCGGGCATCGTCGCCGACGTCGCCGAGGTGCTCGCCCGGCTCGGCGCGAACCTCACCGACTCGACCATGACCCGGCTGCGGGGCCACTTCGCGATGACCCTCATCTGCGTGGGCCCGGCCACCGCCGAGGTCGAGGCCGCCCTGGCCCCGCTCGCCGCCGACGGCCAACTCCTGGCCACCGTACGGGCGGTCACCCCCGACGGCGCGACCCCGCTGACCGGCGAGCCGTACGTGCTCGCGGTACACGGCGCGGACCGAATGGGCATCGTCGCGGCGATGACCCGCGTGCTGGCCGACGCCGGCGGCAACGTCACCGACCTGAGCACCCGGCTCACCGGCTCCCTGTACGTGGTGGTCGCCGAGGTCGAGCTGCCGCCGGGGAGCAGCGACGAGGTGGCCGGCAGGTTGACGCGTACGGCGGCGGAGTTGGGCGTCGGCGTCAGCCTCCGCCCGGCCGACCCGGACCTGCTGTGACAGGCGAGTACACGGGCCTCGGCGGCTGGGCCCCCGACGCGCTCGGCGTGCCCGGCGAGGTGCGCCCGGTGGTCGCCGCGCCCGACCCGGTGCTCAGCCGCCCCGGGCCGGAGGTGGACCCCACCTCCGCCGAGGTGGTTCAGCTCGCCGCCGACCTGGTCGCCACGATGCGGGTCTCGCCGGGCTGCGTGGGCCTCGCCGCCCCCCAGGTGGGGGTCGGTGCCCAGGTGTTCGCCGTGGACGTCACCGGCCACCCGAAGGCGGTCACCGTGCACGGGACCTTCGTGCTGTGCAACGCGCGGGTCGTGGAGGCGAGCCGGTGGAAGGCGGGCAGGGAGGGGTGCATGTCCGTGCCCGACCTCACCGGGGACGTCAAGCGGGCCAGCCGGCTGGTGGTCGAGGGGGCGCTGCCGGGCACGGGGGCGCCGGTGCGGCTGGTCACGGACGGGTTCGAGGCGCGGGCGTTGCAGCACGAGATCGACCACTGCGCCGGGCTGCTCTTCCTGGACCGGGTGGCCGGCGCGCACGCGATCTACCAGCGCAAGGTCTACCTGTGACGCCGCCGCGCCGTCCGCCGGCCGGAAAGCGGGCGGTGCGGCGGAGACCCTGGCGGCGGTGCTGCACCGGGTCGGCCGTCACGCCCGCACCGTCCGCAGGTCCGTCGGCCGGGCCCGTGGCCGGGACGTCGCCGCCCACCGGGCCGCGGGCCGCGTGTGTCGTGAGTGGAGGGTTGCGGGGGTGAGCGGAGGGCGGCTCGGCGCGTCGCGCCGGACGAGCGCGCGTCGCGCCGCTACGGTGGGGGCATCATGCGTCTGACCGTCGGCCCCCTGCCCCCCGCCGTGTACTGGCGGCGTCGCGTCGTCGTGCTCGGAGCGGGGCTTCTCTTCCTGATTGTCCTGCTCTACTCGTGCAGCAGGACGGGCAACGGCGGCACCACGCCGCAGGCCCAGACGACACCGACCACCGCGGTGACGCCCGACGCCGGCCAGTCCGCGTCGCCGGACCCGAGCGCCTCGGTGCTGGCTCCGCAGACCGGCGCGCCGCCCGCCGGCGGCGCGGACGGCTCCGGCGAGCCGTCGTCCGGGCCGGGCGAGAACGCCGCGCCGGCCGTCCCCGCGGCGGACGGCAGCACGTGTACCGACGTGGAGATCTCCGTGACCCCGGTGCCGCTGCCCGCGAGGGCCCAGCGGGGCACCGTGGTCGGCCTGCAACTGAAGATCAAGAACAGGTCGGACCGCACGTGCAGCCGGGACGTCGGCGCGGACATGCAGGAGCTGTACATCAAGTCGGGCGCGGAGAAGGTGTGGTCCTCCGATACCTGCGGCAACGCCAAGGGCTCCGATGTGCAGTCGTTCACGCCCAGCTTCGAGCGGTCGTACCAGGTGGACTGGAACGGAAAGTACAGCAGCAAGTGCGCGAACGGGGTCGCCAGCGGTGACTTCGTGCCGGCCGGGACGTACCAGGTCTTCGGGCGGGTCGACACCAAGCTGAGCGAGCCGGTCAAGCTCACCATCACGAACTGACCGGCGGGGCCCCGTGGCCCGCCCGGCCGGTCAGACGTAACGCTCCAGGATGGACGCCTCGGCGAGCCGGGACAACCCCTCCCGGACGCCGCGGGCGCGGGCGTCGCCGACCCCCTCCACCGCCTGCAGATCCTCCACCGTGGCGCCGAGCAGCCGCTGGAGGCTGCCGAAGTGCACCACCAGCCGGTCGACGATCGCCACCGGCAGCCGGGGCACCTTGGCCAGCAGCCGGAAGCCGCGCGGGCTGACGGCCGCGTCCAGCGCGTCGGAGGCCGACGGGTAGCCGATCGCCTTGGCGACCGACACCAGGTCGATCAGCTCGGTGGCGCCGAGCAGGTCCAGCTCCACCAGCGCCTCGTCCAGCGTGCGCGGCTTGCGGCCGCTGGGCAGGTAGTCCCGGATGACCAGGGTGCGGTCGGCGTCGACGCCGGCCATCAGCTCGTCGAGCTGAAGGGCGAGCAGCCGGCCGTCGGTGCCCAGCTCCACCACGTACCCGGCGATCTCGTCGGCGATCCGGCGGACCATCTCCAGCCGCTGCACCACCGCGACCGCGTCCCGGACGGTGACCAGGTCCTCGATCTCCAGTGCGGAAAGGGTGCCGGAGACC
The DNA here is from genome assembly GCF_007830265.1 of Micromonospora olivasterospora. NCBI lineage: Bacteria > Bacillati > Actinomycetota > Actinomycetes > Micromonosporales > Micromonosporaceae > Micromonospora > Micromonospora olivasterospora. The sequence continues at coordinate 2,048,134 of NZ_VLKE01000001.1, read as the reverse complement.
TCGTCCAGGCGCAGCTTGTAGCGCTCCAGGGTCGCCAGGGCCTGGTTGGCCCGGGACAGGATGGCCGCAGAGTCGTCCAGCACGTGCCGCTGGCCGTTGACGTAGAGGCTGATGATCCGCATGGACTGGCTGACCGAGATGACGGGGTAGCCCGTCTGCCGGGCCACCCGCTCGGCGGTGCGGTGCCGGGTGCCGGACTCCTCGGTGGGGATGGACGGGTCCGGCATCAGGTGCACGGCCGCCCGGACGATCCGGGTGCCGTCGCTGGACAGCACGACCGCGCCGTCCATCTTGCACAGCTCGCGCACGCGGGTCGCGGAGAACTCGACGTCGAGCGGGAAGCCGCCGGTGCAGATCTGCTCGACGACCTTGTCGTAGCCGAGGACGATCAGCGCCCCCGTCCGCCCGCGCAGGATCCGCTCCAGGCCGTCGCGGAGCGCCGTGCCCGGCGCCATCAGCGCGAGGTTGGCCCGCAGCGGGTCGCCGCCCGCGCCGCCGATGCTCCCGGTCACGCTGACGCTGATCGGACGGGCGGGCGAGCCCACGGCGCCGGTGCGGGCATGGGGTGTCGCGCCTGCGGTTCTGCTGGCATCGCGGTCGATCGGCACGGGCACAGTCTACGGACTGCCGTGCGGTGGGTGCTGTCGCGGTTACTGTGATGTGTCACGATGCGACCCGATGATCGGGCCGGGCGGGTCCGCCGGCCTTGTCCGGTATGGTATGGGCGATCCCGCTCGACGACCACCATCGGTCACTCCACCGAAGCGCGGGCGGCACACTGCAGGGCCGTACGCAAATCCGTGACCTCCATCACCCGCATGTTCTCCGGGCCGGCGCCCGCTTTCGCGGGGCCGCACCCGGGCGGGACCAGGGCCACCCGGAAGCCCAGTCGGGCCGCCTCGGCCAGCCGACGCGGCACCGCGCCGACCCGCCGCACCTCGCCGGTCAGCCCCACCTCGCCGATCGCGACGAGGTGCGGGTCGAGGGCCAGGTTGAGGCCGCCGGACGCCACCGCGAGGGCGACGGCCAGGTCCGCCGCCGGCTCCACCACCCGGATGCCGCCGACGGTGGCCGCGAAGACCTCCCGGTCGTGCAGGGTCAGCCGCTCGGTGCGCCGCTGGAGGACCGCCAGCACCATCGCGAGCCGCGCGCCGTCCAGCCCCGAGACCGTACGCCGGGGCGAGCCGGCGACCGTCGCCCCGATCAGCGCCTGGACCTCGGTGACCAGGGCGCGCCGCCCCTCCATCGCCACCGTCACGCAGGTGCCGGGCACCGGCTCGGAGTAGCGGGTGAGGAACAGGCCGGACGGGTCGGCGAGGCTGCTGATGCCCCCCTCGTGCATCTCGAAGCAGCCGACCTCGTCGGCGGCCCCGAACCGGTTCTTCACGCCGCGCACCATCCGCAGCGAGGAGTGCTTGTCGCCCTCGAAGTGCAGCACCACGTCGACCAGGTGCTCCAGCACCCGGGGGCCGGCCACCTGGCCGTCCTTCGTCACGTGCCCCACCAGCACCGTGGCGATGCCGCGCTCCTTGGCCACCGCCACCAGTGCGGCGGTGACCGCCCGCACCTGGGTCACCCCGCCGGGCACCCCCTCCGTGCCGACCATGGAGATGGTCTGCACCGAGTCGAGCACCAGCAGCCCCGGCTTGACCGCGTCGAGGTGGCCGAGGACGGCGCCCAGGTCGCTCTCGGCGGCCAGCCAGAGCTGGTCGTGCAGGGCGCCCATCCGCTCGGCGCGCAGCCGCACCTGGCTGACCGACTCCTCCCCGCTGACCACCAGCGACGGGCTGCCGGCGTTGGCCGCCCACTGCTGGGCCACGTCGAGCAGCAGCGTGGACTTGCCGACCCCCGGCTCGCCGGCCAGCAGCACCACCGCGCCGGGCACCAACCCGCCGCCGAGCACCCGGTCGAGCTCGCTGACGCCGGTGGGCCGGGCCCGCGCCGGGGCGGCGCTGATGGTGGCGATCGGGCGGGCCGGCTCGGCCGGCATCCGGGAGCTGACCACCCGCCCGGAGACCGTCGGGCCGGTCACCGTGCACTCGACCACCGAGCCCCACTCGCCGCACTCGGGGCAGCGCCCCACCCACTTCGGGGGCTGGTGACCGCAGGCGTCGCACTCGTAGGCCGGGCGGGGCTCGCGCGCGGCCCGGCCCGCGCCGCGCGGGGTGGCCCGGGAGGAGGTCGATCGGGACGTCGTCACACCAGGACGCTAGCGTTCCCGTACGACGAAGAACCGCCGGCGTGGCGGGTGCCACGCCGGCGGTTCGGTCGACGGTCGGGGGTGCGGGTCAGCCGTGCCCGCCGGAGCCGGCCTCGGTGCCGCCCTCCGCGCCGTGCCCGCCCTCGCGCTCGATGATCGGGGAGGCCGGCGCGCCCGGGGTCAGGGGGACGCCGATCGCCGCGGCCGCGCTGATCGTCCTGCCGTTGCCGAAGTCGAAGACCAGGTTGACCGACTCGCCGACGAGCCGCCGCTCGTTCAGCCCGACGAGCTGGAGGAACCGGCCGCCCTGGACGTTGAGCTGGACGTAGCTGTTGGCCGGGATCTCGATCCGGGCCGGCTCGCCGGCCGGCGCGGCCGGGCTCTCCGAGGGCGCCGGCGACGGCGAGCCGCTCTCGGACGGGCTGGCCGACTCGGACGGCGCCGCGCTCTCGGACGGGCTGGCCGACGCGGACGGCGAGGCGTGCTCCGACGGCGAGGCGTGCTCCGACGGCGACGCGTGCTCGGACGGCGACGCGCCGGCCGGGGCCGACGGGCTGGCCGAGCCGCTGGAGACGACGACCTCGCGGGCGCTGTCCGTGGTGACCGTCAGCGTCACCGCCTCCGTCGAGTCGTTGTAGATGACGGCGTTGAGCGCGGCGTTCGCCCCGGCCTGGTAGCCGGTCGGGCCCGGGTACTCGACGTACAGGCCGCGCACCTTGAGCTCGTTGTCCGGGGTCTGGACGTTGACGCCCTGCACCGACGGTTGCTTGACGGCGGTCTCGGCAATCTGCCCGGACCCGCAGCCGGAGAGCAGCAGGCCGGTCGCCGCGGCCGTGCCGGCCAGCAGCAGGGCCGCCCGCCGGGGTCCCCTGATCGAGCGCGTCACGTCGGTCCTCCTCGTCACGATCCCCACCCGGCTGTTCCCGGGCGCGGTGGCCATACCCGCGCAGACCGGGATCCAGGGTAGTTGGGGCTGATCGAGGCCCGGACGGCGACCCGGCACCACCACCTGCCCGGGGCGGCGTCAGACGACCCGGCCGCTCGCCACCAGCAGCACCACGTCGATCAGGGCCACCAGCAGCACCGCCCGGAACGCCGCCACCCCCCGTACGCCGGCCCCACCCACGCGGCTGGTGACGTACCAGGTCAGGGGCGGCACCACGGCGGCCGCCGCGAGGGCCGACAGGCCGGCCCACGACGGCGGCCCGGGCGGCCCGACGACCAGCGTGCCGGTCGCCGCCAGCAGCAGCGCGGCGGCGGCCAGCCGGCTGCCGGTCGCGCCGAGCCGGTGCGGCAGCCCGCGCACCCCGGTCCGGGCGTCGTCGGCCAGGTCCGGCAGCACGTTGGCGAAGTGCGCGCCGGCGCCGAGCAGGGCGGCGGCGGCCACCAGCCAGGCGGGCGGGACGGGCGCGCCGGGCAGGGCCAGCACCACGAAGGCGGGCAGGCTGCCGAACGACACCGCGTACGGCAGCACGGAGGCCGGTGTCGACTTCAGCGGCCAGTTGTAGAACAGCGCGGAGACCAGACCGGCGGCCGCGCAGAGCGCTGCCGCGCGGTTGGTGGCCGCCGCCGCGAGCACGACCGTGACCAGGGTGGCGGCCCGCGTGGCCAGGCCGACCGCCCGCCGGCTCACCGTGCCCGCGGCCACCGGCTTGTCGGTACGCCCCACCGCGGCGTCGCGGTCGGCGTCCTGGTGGTCGTTGGACCAGCCGACCGCGAGCTGGCTGGCCAGCACGGTGAGGGTCACCGCGGCGACCCCGGCCGGGCGGTGCCCCACGCCCCAGGCGAGCAGCCCGGCGACCGCGGTGACGGCCGCGGCGGGCTCCGGGTGGCTCGCCCTGACCAGCCCTAACACCATCGTCGACATAAGGGAAGTCTGGCCGTTACCGCCCAGTCGTGCCACGCTCGTGCAATGGGAGAGGGTTCGTCCCCGGTGTCCGCCGGTGGCCGCGTGCTGCCGCCGAACGATCCGCGGCAGTACGACGACCTGGCCGACGAGTGGTGGCGCCCGGACGGGGTCTTCGCCATGCTGCACTGGCTCGCCCGGGCCCGGGCGGCGCTGGTGCCGCCGGCCCCGCGTCCCGGCGCGCTGCTGGTCGACCTGGGCTGCGGCGCCGGGCTGCTCGCTCCCCACCTGACCGGGAAGGGCTACCGGCACGTCGGGGTGGACCTCACCCGCTCCGCGCTGGCCCAGGCCGCCGAGCACGGGGTGACCGTGGTCAACGCCGACGCCACCGCCGTGCCGCTGGCCGACGGCTGCGCCGACGTGGTGGCCGCCGGGGAGGTGCTGGAGCACGTCCCCGACTGGCGGCGGGCGGTCGCCGAGGCGTGCCGGCTGCTGCGGCCGGGGGGCCTGCTGGTGCTGGACACCCTCAACGACACCGTCCTCTGCCGGCTCCTGGCAGTCGAGATCGGCGAGCGGCTGCCGACCGTGCCCCGGGGCATCCACGACCCACGGTTGTTCGTGGACCACCGGCAGTTGATCGCCGAGTGCGCCCGGCACGGCGTGGACCTGCGGGTCCGGGGCGTGCGCCCGGGGCTACGCGGCACGCTGCGCTGGCTCGTCCGCCGGGCGCGCGCCGCCGGCCGCCGAGGTCCACAGTCGACGCCGGCCGGGCCGGCGCCGGAGATCAAGCCCACCTGGTCCACCGCGGTGCTCTACCAGGGGCGCGGCGTCCGGCGCGGGTAGCCGGGCCGGGGCGGGAACGTCAGGGGACGCCGAGAGGGGACGGTATGACTGTGCACGCGCTGGAGGCGGCCCGCCGGTTGGCGCCGCGTTTCGCCGCCCGGGCGGCGGAGCACGACCGGGACGGCACGTTCCCGGTCGAGGACTTCCGGGACCTGCGCGACGCCGGGCTGTTCGGGCTGATGGTGCCGCCGGAGCTGGGGGGCTCGGGGGCGACCTTCGCCGGGTACGCCGCCGTGGCCACCGAGCTGGCCAGGGGCAACGGCGCGACCGCGCTCGTGTTCAACATGCACGCCTCGGTCACCGGCGCGCTCGGCGCGGTCACGGAGGAGCTGGCCGGGGCCCTCGGCGTGCCGGACGAGGCGCTGGCCGCCCGGGACCGGCTGCTGCGCGCGGCGGCCGACGGCGCCTGGTACGCGGTGGCGATGAGCGAGCGCGGCGCGGGCGCCCGGCTCTCCCAGCTCAGCACGGTGTACGAGCCGGTGGACGGCGGCTTCCGGCTCAAGGGCAGCAAGACGTTCTGCTCCGGCGCCGGGCACGCCGACGGCTACCTGGTGGCCGCCCGCAGCGCCGCCGACCCGTCGCTGGTCTCCCAGTTCCTGGTGCCGGCCGGCGACGGGCTGACGGTCGAGCCGACCTGGGACTCGCTCGGCATGCGCGCCACCTCCTCGCACGACCTGCACCTGGACGTGACCGTGCCAGCGGACCGGCTGCTCGGCGGCGTGGAAGGGTTGGCCCTGGTGGTCGCCCAGCTCATGCCGCACTGGCTGGTGGCCAGCTACGCGGCGGTCTACGTCGGGGTGGCCCGGGCCGCCGTCGACGCGGCGGCGGAGCACGCGAACGTCCGCAACCTCGCCGGCCTGCCGGCGGTCCGGGCCCGCCTGGGCCGCGCCGACGCGGCGGTGGCGGCGTCCGGACTGGCGGTCGCCGAGGCCGCCCGCCGGGTCGACGAGGCGCCCGGGGACGCGGAGACCAACCGCTGGGTGTGGCGCGCCAAGCTGCTCGCCGGCACCACCGCGGCGGAGGTGGCAGCGTCCATGCTGGAGGCCGCGGGCACCTCGGCGACCCGCCGGGGCCACCCGCTGGAGCGGCTCTACCGGGACGCCCGGTGCGGCTCGCTGCACCCGGCCACCTCGGACGTGTGCGCGGACTGGCTGGGCGTCGCCGCGTTGGGCGGGGACCCGGACCGCGACGGCACCGCCCCTCGTTGGTGAGTGCGAGGAACGGGCCGCGGTTGCCCGTCCCGCAGCGCGAACGGAATGCGACGTGGTGAAGAGGGCTGGCGGACGAGAGGTGGGGGACGTGGCCGTACCGGTGATCGCGGGCCTGGGCGTGGCGCAGCCGCCGGCTGCGGCGCAGGACGAGCTCTGGGAGAGCTTCTTTTCCCGGCACTTCGCCGGCGCCACCCGGGCGCTGGCCCAGCGGATCTTCGCCAACTCGGGCGTGAGCCGGCGCCAGGCGGCGGTCAATCCCCTGCTGGAGGACGTCTCGGACTGGCCGACCGAGCGCCGGATGCGGCGCTACCAGGTCGAGGCGCTGCCGCTGGGCAAGGAGGCGGTCGGCCGGGCGTTGACGGCCGCCGGCCTGGCCGCCGGAGACGTCGGGCTGTTCGTGGTCTGCTCGTGCACCGGGTACGCCACGCCTGGGCTGGACATCCTGCTCGCCCGCGACCTGGGCATGGCCCCGGACACCCAGCGCATGTTCGTCGGGCACATGGGCTGCTATGCCGCCCTGCCGGGGCTCGGGGCGGCGGGCGACTTCGTCACCGCCCGGGGGCGTCCCGCGCTGCTGCTCTGCGCGGAGCTGACCAGCCTGCACATCCAGCCCGCCACGGCGCGGGTGGACACCCAGCAGATCGTCTCCCACGCGCTCTTCTCCGACGCCGCCGTCGCCGCCGTCGTCGTCCCCGACGGCCGGGGGTACGCGCTGCGCGAGGTCACCTCGGTCACCGACACGTCGACCGCCGACCACATGACCTGGGACGTCACCGACACCGGCTTCCGGATGGGGCTGTCGCCGAAGGTGCCGCAGGTGCTCTCCGCGCACGTCCGTGGCCTGGTGGACGACCTGCTGGCCCGGCACGGCGCGGTCCCCGCCGACGTGGACGGCTGGGCGGTGCACCCGGGCGGCCCGCGCATCCTCAACGTGGTGGAACGCGAGCTGGCCCTGCCGGCGGAAGGGCTGGCCGCGTCCCGGGCGACGCTGGACGAGCACGGCAACTGCTCCTCGCCGACGGTGCTGCTGATCCTCGACCGGCTGCTGCGCGCGGCGCGGCCACCGGGGCGGGTCATGATGCTCGCGTTCGGCCCCGGCCTGACCCTGTACGCGGCACTGCTGGACCGCCAGGGCTGAGGACGGCGGGCCGTGGCCACCGCGGCGGGCCCTGCTGCCCTGTCGCGCCGTACTGCGGGACCGGCGGCGGGACCCGCACGGCGGCGCGGGGCAGTTCAGCCGGACGGTCTGGCGGGCCCGGCTGACGCTGTCGCCCGGCCTGCCTGCGCAGCGCCGGGTCGTGGCCGCCCGCGGCGGCCCGCACCTGCTCCACCGTGTTTCCCTAAGCCGGATGATCCACTCCGTGTCGCCGACCTGGCGGCATCCGTGACGTTCGGACACCCCCACGTCGCCGACATGGTGCCGCCCGCCCGTGCGATATCAGGCGGCGAGACGGGACAGATCGGCGCGGTAGTCCTCGGCGGAGCGCAGCTCCGGCACCACGCGCAGCACGGCCCCGCCGCGGTCGACCAGGAGGGCGGGCGCCGTGTCGGGCCGCGGCGGCAGGCGCAGGAACGCCCGCAGGCCGCCGGCCGGGTCGGCGAGCGCGCGGACGGGCGGCGGGACGGAGGCGGTGGTGGGATCGACCGTACGGCCGCCGGTCACGGTGACCACGGTCACCCCCGGCGGCGCGAGCGCGGCGGCCTCGGCCACGCGCTGCGGGCAGGCGCACGCGTCCACCAGGATGATCATCGCGGGGAGCGACGCGCGCAGCGAGACGGCCGCGTTCTCGGCGTCGATCAGCTCCAGTGCGGGCAGCGGCCGGCCGGTCAGGTCGGTCGGCGTCGGGTACGGCTCGACGGTCGGCCGGTCGGGGGTGCGCGGCGGGCGGGGCCAGGTGACGGCGAACAGCCCGGCGACGGTGGCGAGCACCGCCACCAGGACGACGAGCAGCGGCAGGCCGAGCGGGAGCCGCCCGTCCGGGCGGGGCGCCAGGCCGAGCCGGCCACGCCACCGGGTCCGGCCGGCCCGTCGGCGCAGCTCGCGCCGGACCTGCTCGGCCTCCTCGGCCAGCGCGGACGCGTCGTCCGGCACGACCACCCGGCCCCACTCCGGCGGCAGGCCGGGGAGGCCGTCGGTGGGGCCGGAGCCGTCTGCGTCAGGCATGCCCATCGGACCCCCTCGAACCGTCTCGGCGCGCGGACAGCGGTTCGCCTTTAGCGTCCCGCACCGTCGGCTCCTCCCGCTACACCTGGGCGCGGTCGGCCCGAGCGGGATACCATGGGACGAGCGCATCGCCCGAGAAATCCACGCCCCGATCACCCGTGCCGGGTTGTCATACGGCCATCACGGAGCGTGTTCGAACCATCGGCTTGGCCGCCTGTCAAGCGGAAGAAATACCTCTCACAGGGCCCCTGAGCTGCGCCAACGGTCAGGACAGCGGTGGGACATCGGTGCCTGAGCGTGTTACCCTAGACACAGCGAAAGGGGTTTCGAACCTATGGTTTTCAGTGTCGGCGAGACCGTTGTTTACCCCCACCACGGGGCCGCACTCATCGAGGCAATCGAGACTCGGGTCATCAAGGGCGAGCCCAAGCAGTACCTCGTCCTGAGGGTTGCGCAGGGTGACCTGACGGTCCGGGTGCCCGCTGAGAACGCCGAGATCGTGGGTGTGCGCGAGGTGGTCGGCGAGGAGGGCCTGGGTAAGGTCTTCGACGTCCTCCGGGCTCCGCACACCGAGGAGCCGACCAACTGGTCGCGGCGTTACAAGGCGAATCTGGAGAAGCTGGCCTCCGGCAACCCGCTGAAGGTGGCCGAGGTCGTCCGCGACCTGTGGCGCCGGGAGCGGGAGCGGGGGCTGTCCGCTGGCGAGAAGCGCATGCTCGCCAAGGCCCGCGACATTCTCGTCGGCGAGGTCGCGCTGGCCGAGAAGAGCACCAAGGACGAGGCGGAGACGCTGCTCGACAAGGTGCTGACCGAGGCCTAGTTCCCACAGCACTCTCGTACCCGCCCCAAAGCAAAGAAACCCGAGGACCGCGACGTGACCGCGCAGCTCAATCCGCGCGGTGACGTCGCGGTCCTCGTCCCTGCGGCCGGCGCGGGGGTACGCCTCGGCCCGGGCGCACCCAAGGCCCTGCGCGTGCTCGCCGGTGAGCCGTTGCTGGTGCACGCCGTACGCCGGATCGCCGCCGCCCCGTCCGTGCACACGATCGTGGTGGCCGCCCCGGCGGCCGAGGTCGAGGCGGTCCGCCGACTGCTCGCCCCGGTCGCCCCGGCGCTGGTCGTCCCCGGCGGCGCGGAACGGCAGGCGTCCGTGGCGGCCGCGCTCGCGGCCGTGCCCGCCGGCCCGGAGATCGTCCTGGTCCACGACGCGGCCCGCGCGCTGACCCCGCCCGACCTGGTCGAGGCGGTCGCCGCGGCGGTCCGCTCCGGGCACGACGCCGTGATCCCCGTGCTGCCGGTGGTCGACACGATCAAGGAGGTCGGCGCGGGCGAGCTGGTCCTCGGCACCGTCGACCGGTCCGCCCTGCGGGCCGTGCAGACCCCGCAGGGCTTCCGCCGCCCAGTGCTGGCCGCCGCCCACGCCGCGGCCGCCGACGCGCTCACCGACGACGCCGGCCTCGTGGAGAAGCAGGGCGTGCCGGTGGTCTGCGTCCCCGGGTCGGAGTACGCCCTCAAGGTCACCCGGCCCTTCGACCTGGCGCTGGCCGAGCACCTGCTCCGCTCGGCGCCGCAGCCGGAGTAGCGCCGCGCCGCCCCTCGCACAACGCCGCAGCCGGGGCAGCGCCGCCTCCGCGATGTCGATCGTCAGCCCCTTCAGGTCGCCACTGATCCGGGCGTACCCTCGGGTCATGATCGTTCCTCGGGTGGCCGTCGCCACGGACGTGCACGCCTTCGCGCCCGGCCGGCCCTGCTGGGTGGCCGGCCTGCACTGGCCCGACCAGGACGGCCTGGCCGGCCACTCGGACGCGGACGTGGCCGCCCACGCGGCCTGCAACGCCCTGCTCTCCGCCGCGGGTCTCGGCGACCTCGGGTCGAACTTCGGGGTGGCCGAGCCGGAGTGGGCGGGCGCCCCCGGCGTCGCGCTGCTCACCGAGACCGCCCGCCGGGTCCGCGCGGCCGGCTTCCAGATCGGCAACGTGTCGGTGCAGGTGGTCGGCAAGCGGCCGAAGATCGGGCCGCGCCGGGCCGAGGCCGAGGCGGTGCTGTCGGAGGCGGTCGGTGCCCCGGTCAGTGTCTCCGCGGCCACCACCGACGGCCTGGGCTTCACCGGCCGAGGGGAAGGGCTGGCCGGAATCGCGGTCGCACTGGTCTACCCGGTCCCCGCCTAGCTGGAGGGGTGCGCGGCATGTCGAGCGACGCCACCGCCGAGGGCCACCTCCAGCGGGCCCAGCTCCTGGCCGACCTGGGCCGGTACGACGAGGCCGCCGGCGAGGTGGGTTTCGCGCTCGCCCTGGAACCGGCGAACCCGACCGCGCTGACCACGCTCGCCCGGGTACACCTCGCCGCCGGCCGGCCCGACGAGGCCCGGGCCGCCGCCGAGGCGGCGCTGACCGTCGCCCCGGACACGGCCGGCCCGCTCGTCGTGCGCGGGCTCGCGCTGGCCGACCTGGGCGAGTACGCCGAGTCCGCCCGCACCGCCGAGCGGTTGCTGGCCACCGGCCCCGACGACCCGTACGCCCAGCGCAGCGCGGCGGCGATCCTCTCCGGCGCGCGCAACGGGCAGCCCGCCCTCAACGCCGCCTGGCGGGGCGTGGAGCTGGCCCCGGAGGAGCCGCAGGCGCACCTGGTCCTCGGCCTCGTCGCCGCCCGCCTGCGCCTGTACGACCTGGCCGAGCGGGCGTACCGGGAGGCGCTGCGGCTCGACCCGGAGCTGACCGGCGCGGCCGACGAGCCGGGCGTCGTCCGGCTGGAACGGCGCCGGTACGCCGAGGCGTTGGCGGAGCTGTCGGAGACCGTCCCGGTCGTCCCCGTGCCGGTCCCCGACCCGCGCCGGAGCGTCTCCGACGACGTGCGCCGGCTCGTGCTGTACGGCGCGGGCTGGTCGCTGGTCGGCACCGTCCTGGTGGCGGTCGCGGCAGCCGGGGCGTCCGGGCCGTCCCGGTTCCTCGCGGTGCTGGTGGCGCTCAGCGGGGCGGTGGTGGGCTGGCTGCTGGCGGCCCGGGTGCCGGGGTTGACCCGTACCGTCCTGCCGGAGCTGTTCCGTTCGGACCGGTCGCTGGCGCTCGCCGTGTACGCGGTGGCCGCCGCGCCTGTCCTCCTGCTGCTGTACGCGGCCGTGGGTACGCCGTGGCCGCTGGTCCTGGCGATCGTCGTCACCGCCGTGGCGGAGCTGGCGGTGTTCTCCCGTACCGTGCGCTGAGGCCGGGGCCTCAGCCGGGACGGGCGTCGGTCGCGTCGGCGGCGAGGGCGGGCAGGACCGTGTCGGCGATGCGTTCCCGCACCACGGGGGAGTCGAGGACGGTGAACCGCAGCCGTGGCGCGGCGGACGGCACCAGCCGCGCGAGAATCCGCGTTGGTGGGGTCGCTGACGACCTCCACCGGGCGCATCCCGGTGACGATCCGGTTCTGGCCGGCCGGGGTGACCGCCGCGCAGGTGCCCAACGGCACGACCGGGGAGAGTTCCACACCCTCCACCCCGGGGGGCAGCAGGTCCCACAGCCGCGCCTGCACGGTCGCCGCCGCGCGCGGGTCGCCGTCGGCCAGGCGTACGAAACGGTCGTCCCGCCAGCGGCGCAGCACCTTCGCCGGTCGCGCCCGCGCGGCCCGCGTGCGGGCCAGGGAGAGCAGGAGCGTGGTCAGGTCCGAGGCCGGCAGGGCGTCCAGTGCCTCGCGTACGCTGCTCGGCAGCGCCGCCCAGACCCGCCGCTCGGCGTCCGACATACCGTCCCGGCTCATCCGGTCACGATGGCCGACACCGGTCGGTCCGGTCCACCGAATTCGACCCGCCGGGCACCGGTCGGCTAGGTCCGGCGCGCCCAGGTCCAGGCGTACCCCGGGTCCTCGCACTCGCCCGCGGCGTCGCAGAGGTCCAGCGGCCGGAACGTGTCGACCATGACCGCCAGCTCGTCGAAGAACTCGGCGCCGATCGCCCGCTCGGCCGCGCCCGGCTGGGGGCCGTGCGTGAACCCGGACGGGTGCAGCGAGATGGAGCCCTGCTCGATGCCGGAGCCGCGCCGGGCCTCGTAGTTGCCGCCCGTGTAGAACAGCATCTCGTCGGAGTCGACGTTGTGGTGGTTGTACGGCACCGGGATGGCGTCCGGGTGGTAGTCCACCTTGCGCGGCACGAACGAGCAGACGACGAAGTTCGGGCCCTGGAACGTCTGGTGCACCGGCGGTGGCTGGTGGATCCGGCCGGTGATCGGCTCGAAGTCGTGGATGGAGAACGCCCACGGGTAGAGGTGCCCGTCCCAGCCGACCACGTCGAACGGGTGGTTGGCGTAGATGTGACGCGTCCAAGCTGTGCCGCTGCCACCCGGGCTTCCAGCCCGGGACCGGTGGCGGACCAGCACCTCGACGTCCTCGCCGTCGACCAGCAGCGGCGCGTCCGGTCCCCGGACGTCCCGCTCGCAGTACGGCGAGTGCTCCAGGAACTGACCCCGGACCGACAGGTAGCGCTTGGGCGGGCCGACGTGCCCGGCCGCCTCGATGGCCAGCAGCCGGACCGGCTCGTCGCCGGTCGGCACGAGCCGGTGGATGGCCGAGGTGGGGATGATGACGTAGTCGCCGGCCACCGCGTCGAGGACGCCGAACGGCGACTCCACCCGCATCGTGCCCGACTCCACGTAGAGGCAGTGGTCGCCGGTGGCGTCGCGGAACAGCGGGGACGGCTGGTCGGCCAGCACGTACGCGATCCGGACGTCGTCGTTGGCGAGCAGGTACCGCCGGCCGAGGATCGGGTCGGCGGTACCGCCGTCGAGCTTGTGCGTGTGCAGGTGGCGGGGCTTGAGCGGCAGGTTCGGCGCCCGGGTGAACGCCGGCGGGCGGTACTCCTCGGCGGCGACGATCGCGGTCGGGGCGTGGCGGTGGTAGAGCAGGGACGAGTCGGAGGAGAAGCCCTCCTGGCCCATCAGCTCCTCGGCGTACAGGGTGCCGTCGGGCTGGCGGAACTGCGTGTGCCGCTTCCGGGGCACCTCGCCGACGCTGCGGTAGTACGGCATGTCGCCTCCCGATTCGTCCCGTTCACCGGCCATCCGCGTCCGATAATCGGACGATGTTGTCCGTTCCTTGTAGCGTCCCGTAAGTTCTTGTTCCGTGTCAACGCAGGTGCCCCGCCTCCTCGCCGGCCTCGTCGACGACGCCGCCGTCTTCCCGCCCGGCAGCGCGACGCTGCCCGACGCGGTCGCCGCGCACCGCCGGCACCGCGGCTCCTGGTACGCCGACCTGGTCGGGCCGCTGCTCGTCCCCGCCTCGGCGCTGCCCGCCCTCGCCGGACTGCTCGGCGCCGACGAGCGGATCGCCGTCGGGGTGGTCGCCGACATCCCGCTGGACCGGCTCTACGAGGTGCGCGCCGGGGCCGACCCCCGGATCGACATTCGGCAGGTCGAGGTGGCCGTGGCCAAGCGCGGCGAGGATCCGCAGCCCGGCCTGGCCGCGCTGGTCGCCTTCGCCCGCTCCACCGGCCTGCGGGCGTACGCCGAGGTGCCGCTCGCGTTCGGGCTGATGGGGGCGCTGGACGCGCTCGCCGCCGCCCGCGCCGCCGGCGTGCCGATCGCCGCCAAGTTCCGCACCGGGGGGCTGGCCGCCGAGCTGTTCCCGACCCCGGTCGAGCTGGCCGCCGTGATCAGCGCCTGCCGGGACCGGGAGCTGCCGTTCAAGCTGACCGCCGGGCTGCACCACGCCGTCCGGCACCTGGAGCCGGAGACCGGCTTCACCCACCACGGCTTCGGCAACGTGCTCGTCGCCACGCTCACCGCCGTCGACGGCGCCGAGGTGGACGAGGTGGCGACCATGCTCGCCGCGACCGACCCGGCGCGGCTGGTCGAGCGGGCGCGGGCGGCCCGGGACGCCGTCCGCCCACTCTGGGTCGGGTTCGGCTCGTGCAGCATCGTGGAACCACTGACCGATCTGATCCGGCTTGGGCTGGTGAACGGGGGCGAGGAATGACCTGGGTGACGGGTGCCGACGGGTCGGCGTACGGGGTGCGCAACCTGCCGTACGGGGTGTTCCGGTCCGGCGGCGGCGAACCCCGGATCGGGGTGCGGATCGGCGAGTTCGTGCTGGACCTGGCCGGCGCCGAGGCGGCGGAGCTGGTGCTGGCCGGGGCGCGCTGCGCCGGCCCACCCTCAACGCGTTCATGGCGCTGGGCCGCCCGCAGTGGACCGCCGTCCGGCGGCGGGTCACCGAGCTACTCACCGACGAGGCGCACCGGCCCGCGGTGGAGCCGCTGCTGGTGCCGCTGACCGACGCCGCGCTGCTGCTGCCGTTCGAGGTCGCCGACTACGTCGACTTCTACTCCTCCGAGCACCACGCGACGAACGTCGGGCAGATCTTCCGCCCCGGCCAGCCGCCCCTGCTGCCGAACTGGAAGCACCTGCCGATCGGCTACCACGGCCGCGCCGGCACGGTGGTGGTCTCCGGCACGCCGGTCGTCCGCCCCATCGGGCAGCGGGCCACCCCGCAGGGGCCGGTCTGCGGCCCGTCCGTACGCCTCGACATCGAGGCCGAGGTCGGCTTCGTCGTCGGAGTGCCGAGCGCGCTGGGCGGCCGGGTCCCGGTGGCCGACTTCGCCGACCATGTCTTCGGGGTGGTGCTGGTCAACGACTGGTCCGCCCGGGACATCCAGGCCTGGGAGTACCAGCCGCTCGGCCCGTTCCTCGGCAAGTCGTTCGCCACCTCGGTGTCGGCCTGGGTGACGCCCCTGGACGCCCTCGCCGACGCGTTCGTGCCCGCGCCCCACCAGGACCCGCCGGTCGCGGAGTACCTGCACGACGTGCCGCACCTGGGGCTGGACCTGCGGCTGGCCGTGGAGTGGAACGGTGAGCGGGTCAGCGAGCCGCCGTTCGCCACCATGTACTGGACACCTGCCCAGCAGTTGGCCCACCTCACCGTCAACGGCGCGTCCCTGCGCACCGGCGACCTGTACGCCTCCGGCACCGTCTCCGGCCCCGAGCGTGGCCAGGTCGGCTCGTTCCTGGAGCTGACCTGGGGCGGCGCCGAGCCGGTCAAGGTCGGCGGCGGCGAGACCCGCACGTTCCTGGAGGACGGCGACACCGTCACCATCACCGCCACCGCGCCCGGACCGGACGGCACCACCATCGCCCTGGGCGAGGTCACCGGCACCATCCGTCCGGCCCGCTGACCTCGGCCGGAGCCTCCCCGCAACCCGGACCGCGGTCGCACCCGCTGTGCGACCGGGGTCGGGTGCAGCCGCGTCGACCGTCCCGGGTCCCGTCGCCGCACCGCGCGCGGCGGGCGTCCGCCGGCGACGCCGCGGCGCCGCGGGTCGCCCTGGGGAACGTACGCGACTCCAAGGACCCGTCCGGCCCGGCGCTGGCCGTGCGCCCCGCGGGCTGGACGGCCTTCGTCGAGGCGGTCCGGGTCGGGGGGTTCCGGGCCTGACCCGGGCCGGCCCGCCGCCGGCGAAAAATGGGGTCCCGCAGCGCCCTCACCTTCCGTACCGTGAGGGACACGGGAGGTGCTCATGGCGACGGTCGCGGTCACCCAGATCATCGAGGCGCCGGCCGTCGAGCTCTGGCGGCTGCTGGTCGACCTGCCGGTCCGCGTCGACTGGCTCTCCACGGTCCGCGGGGTCGAGCTGCTCGCGGCGGGCCGGCTCGCCCCCGGCACCGCGTGGCGGGAGACCCGCATCCGGCCCGACGGGGCCGCCCACGCGGAGGAGTTCGTCGTGGTGGAGGCCGTCCCGGCCCGGCGGCTGGTGCTCAGCTCGCCCGGCGTCGGCGTGGACTACCGGACGACCTGGACCCTGCGCCCGGTGCGACGGCGCGGTCGGGCGTGCACCGCCGTGACCGTGCGGCAGGAGGCGCTGCCCACCGCCCCCTACGGCCGGGTCCTCGCCCTGCTCTTCGGCGGCCTGGCCGCCCGCGCGGTCGAGGGCGCGTTCCGCCGCGACCTCGCCGACCTCGCCCGCGCCGTCCGGCCCCCGGCTGCCGCGGCGGCGGCCTGAGCCACCGGGCCGGGCGCGCGACCTGACAGGGGCCACCGGGGTCTGTCTCGGTAGGGTGCCGGACGGAGGTGCGGCATGGGGTTCCCGAAGGGGCGGCGCGGGGTCGCGGCGGTGGTCGCGGCGCTGCTCGGCGTCGGGGCGGTCGCGGTCGTCGTGCACCGGGTGCTGGCTCCCGCCGAGGTCGAGACGGTCGCCCGGGCCGGCTATCCGTCGGCGGTCAACCCGGCCGGCGGGGTGGTGGGCCGGCTGCCGGTGGCCCCGCTGATCGTGGACGGCCGGCTCCGCGTCTACACGGCCGCCCGCCAGGTGTACGCCGACCAGCCCGCCGACGGCCGCTACCGCACCAGCCCGTACTGGTCGTACCGGCGCTGGCCGGCCCGGTTGAGCGGGGTGGTGGCCGAGGGCACCACCGTCGTCAGCCACTGGTCGGACGGGAAGCTGGTGGCGCTGGACGCGCGTACCGGACGGGTCGCCTGGCGGGCCGACGGCCCGGCGCCCGTCGACCACCCGGCCGCCCGGCGCACCGGGGCCGGGACCGTCTGGGACCCGCCGGGGCTCTTCCTCGCCCGGTCCGCCGACGGCCGGGCGGTGCTGGTGGTCTCCGGGCGGCGCGGGGTGCGTGGCTTCGCGTTGGCGGACGGCCGGCAGCTCTGGTCGGCCGGTGTGGACGACCGGTGCCGCGCCGACGTGGGCACCACGGCGGCCGGGCAGTTCGTGGCGGTCGACCGCTGCGCCGGCCAGCCCGCCGTCGAGTACCGCGACGTGTCGACCGGCACGCCGACGGCCCGCTGGCAGCCCCCGGGCGGCACCGCGGAGCTGTCCGCCACCCTGGTCGGCTGCGTGAGCCACCGCTCCCGGTGCCGGGGCCTGCGCGCCGCCGGCCCGGCCGACGCGCCGGCCCGGGGTTGGCTCGTCGGCGCGGGCCCGCCCGTCGCCGCGCCGGGCCTCGACGGGGCCGGGTCCGAGCTGGCCGGCGAGCGGGTCGTCGGGGTGACCGAAGGGGTGCTGACCGCGCGGTCCGTCCGGACCGGCGAGGAGCTGTGGCGCAGGGGCGATCTCGGGCCGGTCCGGATCCTGGCCGCCCAGCCCGGCCGGGTGCACCTGCTCACCGACGGGAACGACCTGGTCACCCTCGACCCGGCGACCGGTGCGCAGCGCTCCCGCTTCCCGCTCACGGTGGGCCGGGACGGGCTGGGCTGGGCGCCCGGCCTCGCGTACGCGGCGGACGGCTACGTGGCGGTGGAGCGGCTCCGCGAGCCGGTCGACCCGGACGCGGACGACCAGCGCTACTTCCTCATGTCCGAACCGGTGGTGCTGGCGGCCACCTGAGCCGCGCACACTTTCGACAAAACGGACATTGGCCCCTATAGTCTCACCCGTGCGTGTGCTTCCGGCCGTGCTCGGTCCTCTGCTGCTCCTCGGTGGCGCGCCCCGCTGGACGGGGTGGCCGGCCGTCCGGCCACGGTGCTGGCCCGGACCGAGGGGGTGAACATCACCGTGCCGGCGTCCGTCAGCCTCGGCTCCGCCTTCACCGGGGGTGTCCTCAACGGGAGTCTCGGCACGGTCACGGTGGAGGACTTCCGCGGGCCGGTCAATCCCAACACCTGGGTCACCACCGTCACCGCGACCGCCTTCGTCACCGGCGCGGGGGGTGCGGGTCGCACCATCGCGAACGGTCAGGTGTCGTACTGGTCCGGGCAGGCGGTGCGGAGCACGGGAGGCGGCACCCTCGTGCCGGGGCAGCCCACCTCGGCGCAGGCGGTCCCCCTCGACGCCGCCCGGGTGGCGTTCAGCAAGACCGCGGGGAACGGGAACAACACCGTGAGCTGGGCTCCCACCCTGCGGATCGCCGTCCCGTCCGGCATCGTCGCGGGCACCTACCGGGGCACCATCACCCACTCCGTCGCCTAAAGGGATGATTTGGGCCTTTTGCCTGATTCGAGGGAGGAATGTGTTTCTAGGGTCGTGGTCATGAGGAAGCCACTTCTTGCCCTGGTCGCCGGAGCCGCCGTGCTCGCCGTGGCGTCGCCCGCAGCCGCCGCGCCCTCCGGCGACACCGTCGTCACCTTCACCGTCTCCACCGCGAACCTGGACATCAGCGTCCCCGCGTCGGTCAACCTCGGGGCCAACTTCTCCGGCTCGACGGACAGCGGTCAACTCGGCAACGTCACGGTCACCGACAGCCGGGCGGCGTTGTCGGCCACCTGGGTCACCACCGTGAGCAGCACGTCGTTCACCACCGGCGGCGGCACGGGGCCCGAGACGATCCTGCCGAACCTGGTGTCGTACTGGTCGGGCCCGGCCGTCGCCACCACCGGCACCGGTACCTTCGTGCCGGGCCAGCCCACCGCCGGCAGCGCCGTGACGCTCAACGTCCCCCGGACCGCCTTCTCCAAGACATCCGGCAGCGGCAACAACACCGCGACGTGGAACCCGACCCTGATCGTCACGATCCCGGCCGGCGCGGTCGGCGGCACGTACACGGGGGTGATCACCCATTCGGTGGCGTGACCGGGCCCTCGCCCGCGCCCTGGCCGCGACCGTGGTGGTCGCGGCCGGGGTGCCGGCGCCTGCCGATCCCGCGCGGGCGGCCGGCCCCGCGCCGGCCGCTCTCGGCGCGGTGGCTCCCGGCCCCGCACCGGCGGCCGGCCTCGCCCTGCCCGCGCGGTCCGACGTCACAGAGATCCGCCGGGACGGGAAGCGGCCCACGCCCGCCCCGAGCGGGACGCCGAGCGCCCAGCCGAGCGGCCCGGCCGCCACGGTCGGCGTTCGGCTGCTCGACGCCCCGCTGGACCGCAGGGACGACAGCCGGGCGCACAAGTACGTCGTCGACCACGTCCACCCGGGTACGACGATCAAGCGGCGCATCGTGGTCAAGAACGCCTCGGAGATCCGCCGGAGGATCGCCGTGTACGCGGCGGCGGCCGAGGTGACCGGGGACGGCTTCACCTTTGCCCCCCGGGCGCACGGAGAACGAGCTGAGCAGCTGGATCCGCGTCGACCGCGCCGAGGTGGAGCCGGCGCCGGACGAGGAGGCGGTGCTCCCGGTGACGATCGCCGTGCCGGAGCGGGCCTCCGCGGGCGAGCGGTACGCGGTCGTCTGGGCGGAGATGGCCGGCGTCGACGGGCAGAGCGTGCGCCAGGTCGGCCGCGCCGGCGTCCGGGTCTACCTGTCGGTCGGGCCGGGCGGCGAGCCGCCGTCGAGCTTCGACATCGGGCCGCTCGGCGGCAGCCGGGACGCCGACGGCTCCCCGGTGGTCAGCGCCGAGGTGCGCAACACCGGGCGGCGCGCCCTGGACCTGGCCGGCGAGCTGTGGCTCTCCGACGGGCCCGGCGGGCTGTCGGTCGGGCCGGTGCGGGCCGAGGCGAGCACGCTCGCCCCGGGCGACGCCACCACCGTGCGGGTGCCGCTGGACCGCCGGCTGCCCGACGGCCCCTGGGCGGCGAAGCTCGACCTGGCCAGCGGCTGGACGAAGCGCAGCACCTCCGGCACGGTCACCTTCGGCGGGGCGCCGGTCGTCGCCGGCGGGGCGGACCCGTCGTCCCAGGCGCTCACCGGGGGGTTCGTCGCGTCCGGCCTGGTGCTGGCCCTGTTCGGCGCGTACGCGTACCGCCGGCGCACCCGGCTCCGGGCCGCCATGCCGGCGGCGTGAGGGCCGTCGAGAGGGGCCCCTTCGCAACGCCAGGCGTCAGGAAGAGGCCCCCCTCTCATGCCAGGGCGGACTCGGCGGCGGCGAGGAAGGCGTCGTTCTCGGCCGGCGTGCCGATGGTGACCCGGACGCCGTCTCCGGGGAACGGCCGCACGATCACGCCGCGCGCCTCGCACGCCCGGCCGAACTCGACGGCCCGCTCGCCCAGCGGCAGCCAGACGAAGTTCGCCTGGCTGGACGGCACGTCCGGGACGAGCTTGCGCAGCGCGTCCGTGACCCGGTCCCGCTCGGCGACCACCAGCGCGCAGCGGCGCTGCACCTCGTCGGCCTGCGCCAGCGCGGCGAGCGCCCCGGCCTGGGCGGCCATGCTGGTGGAGAACGGGGTGACCACCTTGCGCACGGCGGCGGCCACCTCGGGGGCGGCGACCAGCCAGCCGATCCGCAGGCCCGCCAGCCCCCACGCCTTGGACAGGGTGCGCAGCACGGCGACGTTCGGCCGGTCGGAGTAGGTCAGGCCGTCCGGCACCTCCGGGTCGGTGACGAACTCCCGGTACGCCTCGTCGATCACCACCAGGACGTCGTCCGGCACCGTGTCGAGGAAGCGGTCCAGCTCCGCCCGGCGCAGCGCCGTGCCGGTCGGGTTGTTCGGGTTGCAGACCAGGATCATCCGGGTCCGGTCGGTCACGGCGGCGGCCATCGCCGCGAGGTCGTGCCCGTGCCCGGCGTCGTTGGGCACCCGCACGCTGGTCGCGCCACTGGTCGCCGCGATGATCGGGTACGCCTCGAAGGAGCGCCACGAGTAGAGCAGCTCGTCGCCGGGCAGGCACGTCGCCCGGACCAGGTGCTCGGCCAGCGCCACGGACCCGCAGCCCGTGGCGATCCGGCCGGCGTCGACGCCGTACCGCTCGGCGAGCGCCTCCCGGAGCGCGACCACGCCCATGTCGGGGTAGCGGTGCGACGCGGTGACGGCCTCGGCGACCGCCTCCACCACCCCGGGCAGCGGGCCGTACGGCACCTCGTTGCTGGCCAGCTTGATCGCCTCGGGCAGCCCCAGCTCGCGGGCCAGGTCCGCCGGGCTGCGCCCGGGGACGTAGTTCGGCAGGGCGTCGAGGTCGGCGCGGGTCAGCCGCAGCGGCGGCTCGTGGCGTCCGGTGTCGGTCATGGGGTGTCTCCCGGAGGGTTGGCGGGGTCGTGCGGGGTGGCGGTGCCGGTGCCGGCACCGGGAGCGTGGGGGAGCCGCACCACGACCGTCTGCGCGCGCTTGTCGTGCAGCGCCTGGCGCAGCGGCTGGTCGAACAGCGGCGACGCCGCGTCCACGAGCTGGAGCAGCAGGCCGAGGCCACAGCAGTACCAGAGCAGGGTGGGCAGGCCCAGGGTGCTCCACCGGCGTAGCGCCCGGCCGAAGCCGAGCGGCTGGTCGGCCTCCACCGGCACGGCCCGGATGCCCATCAGCCGCTTGCCGAGGGTCTGCCCGTTGCCCGCCATCGCCGGCACCTCGTACGCGAACCAGAGCGCGGTGGCGATGAGCAGGATGGCGACCTGGAGGCCGCCGGCCTGCTCGCCGGGCTGGGGCAGCCCCTCGGTGGACGGGTTGTTGGCGAGCCCCCGGCGGAACACCTCGCGGAAGTACGGCGTGAACTCCTCCACGTACCGCCAGACGAACCAGCCGTTGACCACCACGTTGAGCAGGAACACGACGCCGAGATCGATCAGTCGGGCGACCAGCCGGGCGCCGTAGCCGGCCAGCGGCAGCCCGTGCGGGCGCGGCTGCGGCGGGCGCACCGGCCAGGTGGGGTACGGCCAGCCGGGCGGCGGCCCCTGCGGGTGGCCGTACCCGGGCGGCGGCCCCTGCTGCCCGTACCCGGCCGGCGGCCCGTACCCGGGGCCGGGGTGCGCGCCGGGGCCGGGCGGAGGGCCCGGCTGCGGGCCGGGGAACGGGCCGGCCGGCGGGGCGGGGCGGTGGGCTGCCCCGCCGGGGCGGCCGGGCTGACCACCGGGGGTGGAGGAGGCTCGACCGGGGGTGGCCCCTCCGGCGGGGTGGCGTCGACCGGGATCGGCGCGCCGATCCAGCCCTCACCGTCCCAGTACCGCCTGGTCTCCGGGTCGGCGGGGTCGACGTACCAGCCTGGCTGCACACTCACGGAGCAACCTTAACGACGACGGTGCGGGCGAACTTGTCGTGGAGGCACTGCTGCCAGGGCTTGTCCCACAGTTGCCAGAGCCCGTCGACGTAGCTGAAGCCGGGAATGAACGATCCGCCGACCTGGTGGGCGAGCCAGCGCTTGGCGGCGGCCTTCCGCCCGAGCGGCAGGGCCGGGTCGAGGGGCACCACGCGGAGCTTCATCATCCGCTTGCCCACCGTCTGGCCGGTCTTGAACATCATCTCCACGTGGAAGACGTAGGTGACGCCGAGGGTGAACAGGAAGATCCCGGCCTCCAACGCGAGCAACGGGAGCAGGAAGTCCCCGAAGAGGTCCGGCGTGATGTATCTGCCGTCCGCCGCGCTCGCGGTCAGGCCGCTCATCATCCACAGGGTGAAGGCGAACGCCGCCGGCAGAACGACGACCATGGAGACCGCCACGATGATCGCGGCGTCGACGAGCAGCGCCAACAACCGGTCGGCGAAGCTCGCCAGCGGCTGGCCGTTCGGCGCGAGCGGCGGAGGGACCCACCCGGGGTGCGGCGGGTACCCGGGCGGGGGCGAGGGGTGGGCCGGCGTCCCGGCGTACGGCGAGGGGGCGTGCTGCGCGGGCACGGCGTGCCGCAGGGGGGTGGGGCCGGCGGGCGGCTGCCCACCGGCCGGCGGCGTCGGGTACGTCGGAGGGTGCGTCACGCCCGACAGTGTTACAGGTTTCCGCGCTTGTCCTGCTCGCGCTCGATGGCCTCGAACAGGGCCTTGAAGTTGCCCTTGCCGAAGCCGAGCGAGCCGTGCCGCTCGATCAGCTCGAAGAAGACCGTCGGGCGGTCCTGCACCGGCTTGGTGAAGATCTGGAGCAGGTAGCCGTCCTCGTCCCGGTCGACCAGGATCTTGCGGGACTTCAGCTCCTCGATCGGCACCCGCACGTTGCCGATCCGGGCGCGCAGCTCCGGGTCGTCGTAGTACGAGTCCGGGGTGTCCAGGAACTCGACGCCGGCGGCCCGCATCGCGTCGACGCTGGCCAGGATGTCGTTGGTCGCCACGGCGATGTGCTGGGCGCCCGGGCCCTGGTAGAACTCCAGGTACTCGTCGATCTGCGACTTCTTGCGGGCGATCGCCGGCTCGTTGAGCGGGAACTTCACCCGGCGGGTGCCGTTCGCGACGACCTTGCTCATCAGGGCCGAGTAGTCGGTGGCGATGTCGTCGCCGATGAACTCCGCCATGTTGGTGAAGCCCATGACCCGCTTGTAGAACTCCACCCACTCGTCCATCCGGCCGAGCTCGACGTTGCCGACGACGTGGTCGACCGCCTGGAAGAAGCGCTTGGGCTGGAGGCCGGCGTCGATCATCGGCTGCCGGTCCACGATCGGGCCGCGGGCGACGAAGCCGGGCAGGAACGGGCCCGGGTAGCGGGAGCGGTCGACCAGGGTGTGCCGGGTGTCGCCGTACGTGGCGATGGCCGCCACCCGGACGGTGCCGTGCCCGTCGGTGACGTCGTGCGGCTGGACCAGGCCGGTCGCGCCCTGCGCGGTGGCGTGCGCGTACGCCGCGTCGACGTCGGGCACCTCCAGCGCGATGTCGGAGACACCGTCGCTGTGCTTCGTGACGTGTTCGGCGCCCGGGGCGTCGGGGCGGACCGCGCCGGTCAGCACGAACCGGGTCGAACCGCTGGTCAGCACGTACTCGGCGTGGTCGCGGTAGCCCTGCTCGGGCCCCCGGTACGCCACGCAGGTCATGCCGAACGCGGTGGAGTAGTAGTGCGCCGCCTGCTTGGCGTTGCCGACCAGGAAACGGATGTGGTCGAGGCCCCTGACGGGGAACGGGTCGCGGCTGATGTCGTGGTCGACGGCACCGACGAGCCGGTCGACGTCGACGTCCTCGGTCGACTGGGGTCGGTCGATCGCCTGGGTCACGGTGGCCTCCCTTGCGTACCGGCCGGCCGCGCGGGCCGCCGTGGGTTGCTGATGTGGCGAGAATCGCCGCCCCCGGCGGGTTGGGCAACAGTTGGCCTGTTTGCTGGTCAGGTTGCGCATTCGGTACCGTGCCCACCCATGAATGCCGTACAAACTGTACAGCTCGATGACCTTGATGCACGACTCCTCACGTTGCTCGCCGAGGAGCCTCGGATCGGGGTGCTGGAGTGCTCGCGGCGGCTCGGGGTGGCCCGCGGCACCGTCCAGGCCCGGCTCGACAAGCTCGTCGACCGGGGCGTGATCGCCGGGTTCGGGCCGGACGTCTCGCCCGCCGCGATCGGCTTCGGGGTGACCAGCTTCGTCACGCTGGAGATCAGCCAGCGGCACGGTCACGACCAGGTCACCCGGCACCTCGCGGCGATCCCGGAGGTGCTGGAGGCGCATACCATCACCGGCTCCAGCGATCTGCTCTGCCGCATCGTGGCCCGCTCGAACACCGACCTGCAGCGGGTGATCGACCAGATCGTCTCGTACGAGGGCATCCGCCGGGCCTCGACGATCATCGCCCTCGCCGAGCAGATCCCGTACCGCGTCCTGCCTCTGGCCCGCTCCGCCGCCACCGGCTGAGCAAGGCCCTTCCCGACGCCTCCGGTGGCGCAGCGACCCCTATCAACACGACGCCGCGCGGAGAAAGCGCCGCGACACGGCCGCCGGGGCGCCCGGGACGCTGGTGATCGTCGTTACCGTGTCCCGTGTGAACCGGAGGGGCTTCGGCGTGCGTGGCTGGCTGCTGCTCGGCCTCGTCACGGTGATCGTCCTCGCGGCCGCCGGAGTGTGGAACCCGTGGCCCGGCATCTGGGACCGGGTCAACCGGAGCACGCCCATCTCCGAGCCGGACGTGGTCTGGCAGCAGCGGATCGGCGGCACCCCGAAGAGCGTCACCATCGCCGGCAACACGGTCATCGTCGAGCAGCGCACCCGGGTGGAGGCGCGCAGCCTCGCCACCGGCGTACAGCTCTGGGACCGCAAGGCCGACTGGTCCGCCGTGGCCGGCGGCGACGGCGACCCGGTCGTCGCCGTGGGCAAGCTCCTGAGCAAGGGGTACGAGCTGCTCGACCCCGCCACCGGGGCGGTGCGCCGCCGCGACGACGACGCGGTGGGCGTCTGGACGTACCGGAACCTGCTGCTCGACGCCCGCTGCGTCGCGGCGACCGACTGCACCCTGCGCGCCTGGGATCCGCGCGGCACGTCGCCGCGGTGGACGGCGTTCCTGCCCGGCGTCAGCACCGGCCTCTTCGCCGACAACCCGGGCCTGCTCGGCACCCGCCGGCTCACCGCCTCCCGGATCGACGGCGGCGCGGCCGGCCCCGAGTCGGTGCCCCCGCTGCTCGGCTTCCCCGTGGACGGCCGGGTGCACGTCGTGGACACGGCGACCGGCCGGGTGCTCCAGGACGTCGAGCCGGGCCGGGACGAGCGCCTGGCGGTCGTCGGCGGCCGGATGCTGCGCATCCGGGCGGTGTCCGAGGACGGCGCGTGCCAGTTCACCCTCACTGCCCACGACCCGACCAACGGCAGGCAGGTGTGGCGGCGCACCGGGATCAACCTGCGCACCGCCGACAGCGCCGGCTGCGCACAGCGGGAGGACCCGCAGGGCGCGCGGAACGTGCTCGTCGGCGTCGGGTCGAACGGCCGGGAGGCGGTGCTCGACGGGTACGACGGCCGGCTGCTCCAGGTCAACGCCGAGGGCGAACGGCTGATCGCGGTCGACGACCGGTACGCGCTGGTCCGGTCCGCCGACCGGCGCTCGATCCTGGCCCGGGAGCTCGGCGCCGACCGGACCCGGTGGACCCGCCCCGCCGGCGGGAAGAGCGGCGCGGCGCTCACCCCGTACGCGGCGGTGCTGACCGACGAGAAGCCGAACCGGCTGGTGGCGCTGGACCCGCGTACCGGAAGGGAGCTGGTGGTGCTGCGGACCTCGGCGAACGCCCTGGCCGTCGGCCCCGCGGGCATGATCATCGGAGAGGGCCGCGAGATCGGGTACGTCCGCTTCGGCGCGGGAGCGGCCGGGCCGGCGCAACCGCCGGCCGGCGACTCCGGCGCCCCTGGTGGCCCCGGCCCGGGCAGCACCGGCGGCGCCCCGGACGACGACGGCGGCGCGTGCGGGCCGAAGCGGGAGCTGTGCCCGGAGCGGGGCAAGGACGGCTGAGCCCCGGTGCGGCACGCGTGGCGGGCGCGGTGGGGTGAGAGCGTGGTCCCACGACGCGCCCGGTGGGTGCCAACGATCGACCGGCCTGCCCTAGGCTTTCCGCTCATGAGCAGTGCCGCCGCGTTCTCCTACGCCCCCTTGCTGCCGACCGGCCCGGACCAGACCGAGTATCGGCTGATCACCGACGAGGGCGTCGACGTCGTCAACGGCCCGGGGGGTCGCCGGTTCCTCACGGTGGAGCCGGCCGCACTGACCGCGCTGACCGCCGAGGCGATGCACGACATCGCCCACTTCCTCCGCCCGGCCCACCTGGCCCAGCTCCGGGCGATCATCGACGACCCGGCGGCCTCGCCGAACGACCGGTTCGTCGCCCTCGACCTGCTGCGCAACGCGAACATCGCGGCCGGCGGGGTGCTGCCGATGTGCCAGGACACCGGCACCGCCATCGTGATGGGCAAGCGCGGGCGGCACGTGCTGACCGACGGCGGCGACGCCGAGGCGATCTCGCGCGGCGTCTGGCAGGCGTACACGCGGCTGAACCTGCGATACTCGCAGCTCGCCCCGCTGACCATGTGGGAGGAGCGGAACACCGGCAGCAACCTGCCCGCGCAGGTGGAGATCTACGCCGAGGACCCGGACGGGCACCCGGACGCGTACAAGTTCCTCTTCATGGCCAAGGGCGGCGGCTCGGCGAACAAGTCGTACCTCTACCAGGAGACCAAGGCGCTGCTGAACCCGACGCGGATGATGCAGTTCCTGGAGGAGAAGCTGCGGCTGATCGGCACGTCGGCCTGCCCGCCATACCACCTGGCCATCGTCATCGGCGGCACCTCGGCCGAGTACGCGCTGAAGACCGCCAAGTACGCCTCCGCCAAGTACCTGGACGCGCTGCCCACCTCCGGCTCGATGACCGCCCACGGCTTCCGGGACCTGGAGCTGGAGGCCGAGGTGCTGGAGCTGACCCGCGACTTCGGCATCGGGGCGCAGTTCGGCGGCCGTTACTTTTGCCACGACGTGCGGGTGGTCCGGCTGCCCCGGCACGGCGCGTCCTGCCCGGTGGCGATCGCCGTCTCCTGCTCGGCGGACCGGCAGGCGGTTGCGAAGATCACCCCGTCGGGCGTGTGGCTGGAACGCCTCGAAACCGACCCGGCGCGGTACCTGCCCGACGTCACCGAGGCGCAGCTCGACGCGTCCGAGGTCGTCCGGGTCGACCTGAACCGGCCGATGGACGAGATCCGCGCCGAGCTGTCCAAGTACCCGGTGAAGACCCGGCTGTCCCTGACCGGCCCGCTGGTCGTGGCCCGGGACATCGCCCACGCCAAAATCGCCGAGCGGCTGGACGCGGGCGAGCCGATGCCGCAGTACCTGCGCGACCACGCCGTCTACTACGCCGGCCCGGCGAAGACCCCCGAGGGGTACGCCTCCGGCTCGTTCGGCCCCACCACCGCCGGCCGGATGGACGCCTACGTGGAGAAGTTCCAGGCCGCCGGCGGCTCGATGGTGATGCTGGCCAAGGGCAACCGGTCGGCCCAGGTCACCCGCGCCTGCCAGCAGTACGGCGGCTTCTACCTCGGCTCCATCGGTGGCCCCGCCGCGCGGCTGGCCCAGGACTGCATCAAGCACGTCGAGGTCCTGGAATACCCGGAGCTGGGCATGGAGGCGGTCTGGAAGATCGAGGTGGAGGACTTCCCGGCCTTCATCGTCGTCGACGACAAGGGCAACGACTTCTTCGCCGAGGTCACCAAGCCGGTGCTCACCGTCGGCCGCCGCTGAGACGCGACGGCGGGCCGGCCGGAGGTGCGGCCCCGGCCGGCCCGCCGCTCAGTCGTGCGTCCCGGTGACCTGTCAGGCGGCCCGGGCGGCGAGGTACGTGCCGCTGAAGGTCTCCGACACCGTCCCGTCGCCGGTCCGCGAGTAGACGGTGACCCGGTGCAGCCCCGCGGTCGTCGGCGTGTAGGTCACCGCCGCCGCGCCGTCGGCGCCCGCCGCGACCGTCTGCGCGGGACGGCCGTCGAACGAGTAGACGTGCTCCGTCACCCCGGGCATCCCCGGCCCGAAGACGAACGTGCCGGGCGTGCCGGCGGGCACCTGGGTCGAGGTGACCGTGACGGTGGCCGTGCCGTCGGCCGCCGCCGCCACGGTCTGCTCCGGCCCGCCGTTCAGCCGGTACGTGTACTCGACCACGTTCTCCATCCGAGGGGAGAAGGTCAGTGTCCGCGGCTCGCCGTACCCGGCGGTCGCCGTCGACCAGCGAGCCGTCGGGGAACCGGTACGAGAAGACCGTGGGAGCCGCCTCCTTCGAGGACGTCGACTCGGTCCGTTCGGTGGGCCGGTCGACGGGCCACCAGGCGAAGGTGGCCGCCACCAGTTCCGCCGACGCCGGGTCCGCGTCCGGGTCCGTGAGCCAGGTGGAGAGGGTCGGCGTGGCGGTGGAGATCGCCTGCCCGTCCGTGCACGGGCGGCTCTCGATGCTCACGCTGGCAGGCACGTCGGGGGCGGCGTTGGTCAGCAGCGAGACGCCGAACGTCGAGAGCCGCCGCCCGTAGTGCTTGCTCTCCTCGTGGTCGCCCTCGATCCGGGCCATCAGGGTGAGCGAGTCCCGCCCCGTCGGCGACCGCCTGCCGTACGACGTCGGTCACCGCCAGCTCCAGGCGTCCGGCCGAGCAGGGCGCCGCCGGCCCGAGGTTCCCGAGCTTCTCGCGCAACGCGGGTGCACTGTTCCAGGCGGGGTCGCGGCGGGCGGGTCCGTACGCCACAGCTCCAACTCGCGCGGCTTGTCGCAGTCGGCGACCGCGCCCTCGGCGGCCAAGAACTCGGCGCTGATGACCTGCCTGCCTCGGTAGGGCGTCAGGTCGAACGTGAAGTAGGCCCGGAGGGTCGTCTTCACCCCGTCCGCCTCCCACGTCCCGACCGGGACGTCCGTGGCGGCGGGGAAGGCGACGTTTGGCTGCCTGGCATCCGCGTAGCTCACGCTGCTCGGCGGCACCCACCGCACCGGACCGGCCGCGGCGGGCGACGCGGCGACGGCGAGCGCCCCCGCGGTGGTCAGCAGGGCGGCGAGGCCCGTGGCCAGGACGCGGCGTGGCGCGGGCGTGCGCCGGCCGCGGTTACCCCCGTTTGTGTACGTCAAGTTCTGATTCCTCCGGTCCGGTGGTCAAGAGTTCTGCGATCTTAACTTTCTCGACCTTTGCGTTCGTCGATTTTTCGGCGTCCCGCGATCATCTGCGGGCCGGCCGCGGGCGGGGCAGGATGGTACGCGTGACGACTCCAGAGGCGACGGGCTACCGGATCGAACGCGACTCGATGGGCGAGGTGGAGGTGCCCGCCGAGGCGCTGTGGCGGGCGCAGAGCCAGCGCGCGGTGCAGAACTTCCCGATCTCGGGTCGAGGGATCGAGCCGGCGCAGATCAAGGCCCTCGCCCAGATCAAGGGCGCGGCGGCGCTGGTCAACGGCGAGCTGGGCGTGATCGACGCGGACGTCGCCGCCGCGATCGCCGCCGCCGCCGCGCACGTGGCCGCCGGCGGTTACGACGACCAGTTCCCGATCGACGTCTTCCAGACCGGCTCGGGCACCTCGTCCAACATGAACGCCAACGAGGTGATCGCGACGCTGGCCAGCCGTGAGCTGGGCCGGGACGTGCACCCGAACGACGACGTCAACGCCTCGCAGTCCAGCAACGACGTCTTCCCGTCCTCGATCCACCTGGCCGCGACGCAGTTCGTGGTGGAGGACCTGATCCCCTCCCTGAAGCACCTGGCCGGGGCGCTGGAGGAAAAGTCGGCCGAGTTCGAGACTGTGGTCAAGGCGGGACGTACCCACCTCATGGACGCCACGCCGGTCACCCTCGGCCAGGAGTTCGGCGGGTACGCCGCCCAGGTCCGCTACGGCGTCGAGCGGCTGGAGGCGACCCTGCCCCGGCTGGCCGAGCTGCCGTTGGGCGGGACGGCCGTGGGCACCGGCATCAACACCCCGATCGGCTTCGCCGCGGCGGTCATCGCCCGACTGCGCGAGTCCACCGGGCTGCCGCTGACCGAGGCGCGCAACCACTTCGAGGCGCAGGGCGCCCGGGACGCGCTGGTGGAGGCCTCCGGGCAGCTGCGCACCATCGCGGTCGGCCTGTACAAGATCGCCAACGACATTCGCTGGATGGGCTCCGGCCCCCGGGCAGGCCTGCGCGAGCTGCGCATCCCCGACCTCCAGCCCGGCTCGTCGATCATGCCCGGCAAGGTGAACCCGGTCGTCGCCGAGGCCGTCCGGCAGGTCTGCGCCCAGGTCGTCGGCAACGACGCGGCGGTCGGCTTCGCCGGGTCGCAGGGTGACTTCGAGCTGAACGTCATGCTCCCGGTGATGGCCCGCAACCTGCTGGAGTCGATCAAGCTGCTGGCCGCGTCGAGCCGCCTGCTCGCCGACCGCTGCGTGGCCGGCCTGGTCGCGAACGCGGACGTCTGCCTGGCGTACGCCGAGGGCTCGCCGTCGATCGTCACCCCCCTCAACCGTTACCTCGGGTACGACGAGGCCGCCTCGATCGCGAAGGAGGCGCTGGCCAGGGAGGCGGCGATCCGGGACGTGGTGATCGAGCGGGGCCACGTCGCGAACGGCAAGCTCAGCGCCGATCAGCTGGACGAGGCGCTCGACCTGCTCCGGATGACCCACCCCTGACCGAGCCGGAGAGGGCGTGTCCGGCACCTGGCCCGACGTGCGTAGGGCCCGGAACGTCTCCGCCGGCCGCTGCCGGTGCCGATAACCGCTCGACCGCCAGGCCGGGCGCCAGGATGATCCACGCCGTGGCTGACATCGTAGGCACCGCCGGCCCCGGCGCCGGTGCGACCGTGCTGCTGGAGACCGACCGGCTGCGGCTGCGCCGGTTCGCCCCGACGGACGCCGACGCCCTGGTCGAGCTCGACTCGGACCCGGCGGTCATGCGGTTCCTGACCGGCGGCCGGCCGACCCCGGCCGAGGCGGTCCGGGACGAGGTGCTGCCCCGGCTGCTGAGCGGCTACGACCGCCACCCCGGGCTGGGCCGCTGGGCGGCCGTCGACCGGGCGGGCGGGGACTTCGTCGGCTGGTTCGCCCTCGACGCGCCGGCCGACGGCGACGGTACGCAGGCCGAGCTGGGCTACCGGCTGCGCCGGGCGGCGTGGGGCAGGGGCCTGGCCACGGAGGGCTCGGTGGCGCTGGTCCGGTACGCGTTCGCCACCCTCGGCCTGCGGCGGGTCTGGGCGGAGACGATGGCGGCCAACGCCGCGTCCCGCCGGGTGATGGAGAAGGCGGGCCTACGGAATGTGCGCACGTTCCATCTCGACTGGGACGACCCGATCCCGGGCACGGAGCACGGTGAGGTCGAGTACGAGCTCCTGCGCGCGGAGTGGAGGGCCGGCGACCCGGGCCGGTAGAGCGGGCGTTGTCGCCGGTGCCCGGTCAGGAGCGCGCGGCGGCCTTGCGGGCGCGGTAGGCGGTGACGGCGGCACGGTTGCCGCAGCCGGTGTCGCAGAACCGCCGGGACCGGTTCTTCGACAGGTCGACCAGCACGTTGTCACAGTGCGGGTGGGCGCAGCGGCGCAGTCGGCTCAGCTCGCCGCTGCGTACGAGGTCGGCCAGGGCCATCGCGGCCTCGACCGCCATCCGGGTGGCCAGCGGCGCGTCCCTCGGCACGGCGTGCAGATGGTACGGCTCGTCGTCGTGCCGGATCAGTTGCGGCAGCGCCCCGGCCTCGTGGAGCAGGGCGTTGACGATGGTCACGATCTCGTCGGTGTCGGCGTACCAGACCCGGCGCAGCCGGGGCCGCAGTTCCCGGACGGACCGCAGCTCCGCCTCGGTCTGCTCGTGCCGGCCGGTCCAGCCCTGCGCGGTGACGAACGCGTCCAGGGCGGCCACGTCCGGCAGCCCGTCTCCCTGGGCGCTCGCGGTGTTGACGAGGGCGGCGGCCGCGATCAGCCCGCACTCGGTGTCATGAGCGAAGAGCAACTTGACTCCTGTCACTCGGCCGGCCTAGCGTCATCAGCATAAGGATACTTTGCTTGTGACGTACCCCGAGGAGAGCCGATGCGTCCACGACCCGCCGCCGGCGCAGGTCTCGGCCTGGCGTTGCTGTCGGCCGTCACGTTCGCCACCTCGGGCACCTTCGCCCGGTCGCTGATCGAGGCGGGCTGGTCGGCGGAGGCCGCCGTCGTCGCCCGCGTCGGCATCGCCGCCCTGGTGCTCGCGCTGCCGGCGGTGCTCGCCGTGCGCGGCCGGATGGGCGTGCTGCGCCGCAACCTCCTCCCGATCGGGGTCTTCGGGCTGCTCGGCGTCGCCGCGGCGCAGGCGTGCTTCTTCAACGCCGTCCGCTACCTTCCCGTCGGGGTGGCGCTGCTGCTGGAGTACCTGGGCATCGTCCTGGTGGTCGGCTGGACGTGGCTGGTCCACGGCCAGCGACCGCGCCGGCTCACCGTGGCCGGCTCGGCGGCGGCCCTCGCCGGGCTCGCCCTCGTGCTGGACCTGACCGGCGCCGGCCGCCTCGACCCGGTCGGAGTGCTCTGGGGGCTGGGCGCCGCCGTCGGCCTGGCCGGATACTTCGTGATCGCCGGCCGGCTCGACGACGGACTACCCTCGGTGACAATGGCCAGCGCCGGCATGGCCGTCGGCGCGGCCGTCCTGCTCCTGCTCGGCCTGGTCGGGGTGCTGCCGCTGCGGGCCGCCTTCGGCGACGTCACCTTCGCCGGGCAGCGCACCAGCTGGCTGGTCCCCATCGCCGGCCTGGCGCTGGTCGCCGCCGTGGTCGCGTACCTGACGGGCATCGCCGGCGCCCGGATCCTCGGCGCCCGACTGTCGTCGTTCGTCGGGCTGGCCGAGGTGATGTTCGCGGTGCTGATCGCCTGGCTCGTGCTGGGCGAGCTGCCGGCCGTCGTGCAACTGCTCGGCGGGGCGCTGATCGTCGCGGGGGTCGCCGTGGTCCGCCTCGACGAGTTGCGCGCGGCGCGGACCGCCGGCCGGCTCGCCGAGCGCCCAGCCGAGCCCGCGCTCGCCGCTGACCGCTGACGGTCCCCTGCCCCGCCCCGCCCCGCCAGCGCGCCGCCCGCCCCGCCCGCGCGCCGCCCGCCCCGCCCGCGCGCCGCCCCGCCCGGCCCGCGCGCCGCCGCGCCGCCCGCCCGCCCGCCCGCCCCGCCAGCCCCGCCCGCCCGCCCCGCCCGCCCCGCACGCCCCGCCTGAGAGACCGTCGGGTAACCGGGTGACTACGTGGCGAGAAGTCGCTCGACGTTGATGCGTTGGGCGGCTTCGCGCTCGGTGGCGTTGGCCCAGCGGATCGTTTGACCGGCCAGGCGTATCGTCATGAGTCGAATCATCGCTACCTTGATCATGGCCTCTGAGTTGACGGTCAGCCGTTCGTAGTCCCGGGCCAGGCGTCGGTTACGGACCAGCCAACCCAGCGTCCTCTCTACCACCCACCGGCGCGGTAGGACCTTGAAGCCCTTGACGTCGTCGTTGCGCTTGACGATCTCCACCAGGATGCCGAGCTGCTCTTTCGCCCAGGTCAGCAGAGTGGAGTCGATGCTGTTGGCGTAGCCGCCGTCGGCCCACACGAGGGCGATGGTGGTGAACGCCTCGGCCAGCCGCGCCAGGATCCGCCGGCCACCGGGACGGTCGTTGACCGAGGCGGAGGTGACCATCACGACCAGGATCAGCCCCATCGTGTCCACGACCAGGTGCCGCTTGCGGCCGGTGGTCTTCTTGCCCATGTCGAACCCACGGCATTCGCCGCCCTCACTGGATTTGATGGACTGGGCGTCCAGCACCGCCGCTGTCGGCTCCGGCTCACGACCGGCCGCTACCCGCACCTGCCGGCGAAGCTCGTCGTGGATCGCGTCCCACGTTCCGTTCTTCCGCCACGTCGTGAACCAGCGATGTGCCGCGTCCGGTGGCGCCAGATCCCGCGGCATCATCCGCCACGGACAGCCCGACCGCAGCACATAGAAGATCGAATCCAGGATCAGCCGATCTCCCCACTTGCGCGGCCGGCCGCCTTTACGCAGGTCGCGTACCGGCATCAAGGGCGCGAGGATCGCCCACATCGCATCGGTCAAGCTCGACGGATAGCATGAACGGGCGTCATCCCCGCCACAGTTGCAGTTGCGCACACAACGCGATCATGGCGGGGATGATCTATTTGTCGAGCACCTGGCATCGACGTGTCTCCCCGTAACAGAACGCTCGGAGCTGGTTACCCGACGGTCTCTGAGGCGAGCGCGCGATGTCGGCGACGTGGCGGGGTTCGGGTGCGTCGGTCCGCGCGATGTCGGCGCATGGCGGTATCGGGGTGCGGTGGCCTGCGCGATGTCGGGTGGCCTGCGTCGGCGGTGGCGGGGTTCGGGTGCGTCGGTCCGCGCCATGTCGGCGACATGGCGGTATCCGGGTGCGTTGGCCTGCGCGATGTCGGGCGGCCTGCGTCGGCGACGTGGCGGGGTTCGGGTGCGCGGTCCGCGCGATGTCGGCGACGTGGCGGGGTTCGGGTGCGTCGGTCCGCGCCATGTCGGCGACATGGCGGTATCCGGGCGGCCCGGCCTGCGCCATGTCGGGAATGTGGCGGGGTGCCGGCGATCCGAGCCGTGCGGTGGCGGCGCCGAGGTGCCCCTCCGTCGGGTCAGCGCCGCCAGCCACGGGCCACCAGCGCGGCGCGCACCTCGCGGACCACGGCCGGGAAATCCTGGTGAAGCCGCCGGCTGGTCACGTGCAGCACCACCCAGCCCGCCGCGACGAGGTGGTTGAGTCGCTGCCGGTCGCGGTGCAGTTGCTCGGCGTCGGCGTGCCAGTGCCCGTCGTACTCGACCGCGACCCGAAGGCCGGGCCACGCCAGGTCGGGGTGCAGGACCAGGCCGGACGCCAGCCGCACCGGGTGCTGGGTGACCGGGCGGGGCAGACCCGCCAGGACGAGCCGGACCCGAAGGTACGACTCCGGCGGTGACTGGGCACCAGCGTCGGCGAGCCCGAACACCCACTGGGCGCGCCGCCCGCCCGGCCGGTCCGCGTTGTGGTCGGCGATCGCCGCCAGGGCGGCCCGGGTCGTCAGGCCCCTGCCGAGCAGGGTGTCGACGATCGCCACGGCCCGGACGGGCTCCAGCCACACCGCCGTCTCCCAGGCGGCCTGTGCCGGCTGACTTCGCGGCAACCCGTCGGCGTCGTCGGCGACCATGCAGGGGCAGTCCGGTGCCGGATCCGGCTCGGCCGGCAGGCCACCCGGGCTCGCGCCGACGCCCGCCGACGGGTTGCCTGTGCCGGCGGTTGCCGCGCCCGCGCCGACGATGGCTGCTGCGCCCGCGCCCGCGATGGTTGCTGCGCCCGCGCCCGCGATGGTTGCTGCGCCTGTGCCGGCGGTTGCCGCGCCCGCGCCGACGACGGCTGCTGCGCCCGCGCCCGCGATGGTTGCTGCGCCCGTGCCGGCGGTTGCCGCGCCCGCGCCGACGACGGCTGCTGCGCCCGCGATGGTTGCTGCGCCCGTGCCGGCGGTTGCCGCGCCCGCGCCGACGACGGCTGCTGCGCCCGTGCCGACGACGGCTGCTGCGCCCGCGCCGGCGATGGTTGCCGCGCCCGCGCCGGCGGTCGTCGGGATCGGGAGGTCCGCGCCGAGCGTGTGGACGCGGATGCCGGGCTGGGAGTCGACCCGTGCCGACCTCGAAACGAGCACGTGCACGTCGTCGGCGAACGACGCGGCGTGCTCGACGCCGTGCAGGTAGGCCGCCGAGGGGCCGGCGAGCACCGCCTCGGGCGGCAGCCGCAGCGTGGCGGCGCGACAGGCCAGCCCATGATCGCGGCGCAGGCGGACGTCGGCGTACACGTCGTGGCGCACGCGCAGCCAGGAGGCGCCACGGAGCTGGTGCCGGGTGAGCAGCCTGGAGCGGACGGCCTCCGAGCCGCGGAAGACCTGCCACTCCAGCGCGCCGGGTCGGTGAGGTTGTGGGGGCATGTCCACAGCGTCACCGCCCCGCGACCCACCGCGACACCCCTGTGGACAACCGTCGGCACCGCCTCGCCGCCTCCCTGTGGACAACCACCCCGACCGGCGCCGGATGTGGTAGAGGCGACGCGATGTCGGCGACGTGGGGCTGACCCGGGCGGCCGGATACCGCGATGTCGCCGACATGCGGCGCCGGCTGCGAGCGTCGGCTAGGCGAGGGCGAGGGCGAGGGCGGTGGCGAGCGTCGGCTAGGCGAGGGCGGTGGCGATGTCGGTGGCGGCGGCGGTCACGAGGGCGCCTACCTGGGCGACGTCCAGCGGCGCCAGCGCCACCACCCCGACGCTCGCCTCCAGTCCCGGTACGCCGAGCACCGGCGCGGCCACCCCGTACGCCCCAGGCTGCAGCTCGCCCGTCGTGTTCACCGGGCCGCCCGAGCCCGCCCGCCCGGCGAGGATCGCCCGTCCGGCCGCCCCGCGCTCCAGCGGGTGCCGTGTTCCCGTCCGGTACGCGACGTGGAACGACGTCCAGCTCGGCTCCACCACCGCCAGGGCGACCCCCTCGCCGCCCTCCACCACGGTCAGGTGCGCGGTCGCCCCGGCCTGCTCGGCCAGCCGGCGCAGCGCCGGCAGCGCCCCCTCGGCGAGCAGCGGTTGGGCCCGCCGGGCCAGGTGCAGCACGCCCGCGCCGAGGCGCAGCCGACCGTCGGCGTCCCGCCGCACCATGCCGTGCCCGCTCAGCGCGCCGGCCAACCGGTACACGGCGGCCCGGCCGATGCCCAGCCGGTGCGCCGCCTCGGTCACGGTGAGCCCGCCCGGCGCGTCGGCGACCAGGTGCAGCAGTCGCAGCCCACGGTCCAGGGTCTGGGCCGTCTCGCCCGCGCGCGCCGTCGCGTCCGGCCGTCCCGCCTCGTCCACGAGGGGCAGCGTACGGCCCGACTCCGACTTCCCGGCCGCCCCGGCCCGGGCGCGCCGCGGGGGCGGCGCACGGCCCGGCTCCGGGCGACCCGGGCAAGCGCGGGCGGCTACCCTTGTACGGTGACGCTACGCCTGTATGACACCGCCACCCGATCGGTGCGGGACTTCGTCCCGCGGGAAGCCGGCAAGGTGGGGGTCTACCTGTGTGGCCTCACCCTCCAGGCGCCCCCACACATCGGTCACCTTCGCTCCGGTGTCAACTACGACGTGCTGCGCCGCTGGTTGCTGGCCTCGGGCTTCGAGGTCACCTTCATCCGCAACCTCACCGACATCGACGACAAGATCCTGGTCCGGGCGATGGACCAGGGCCGTCCCTTCTGGTCGATCGCGTACGCCAACGAGCAGGCGCTGGCCGCCTCGTACCGGGCGCTGAACGTGCTTCCGCCGACGTACGAGCCGCGGGCCACCGGGCACATCCTGGAGATGCACGAGCTGATCGCGAGGCTGATCGATACCGGGCACGCCTACCCGGCCACCGACGGCTCCGGCGACGTCTACTTCGACGTGGCCTCCTGGCCCGCGTACGGGTCGCTGTCGGGTCAGTCGCCGGACGCCATGCAGCCGGCCGACGACACCCCGGAGCGGGGCAAGCGCGACCCGCGCGACTTCGCGCTGTGGAAGGGCGTCAAGCCCGACGAGCCGGCCGATGCGTACTGGCCGTCGCCGTGGGGGCGCGGGCGGCCCGGCTGGCACATCGAGTGCTCGGCGATGTGCTGGCGCTACCTGGGCGCGGAGTTCGACATCCACGGCGGCGGGCTCGACCTGACCTTCCCGCACCACGAGAACGAGATCGCCCAGTCGCAGGCCGCCGGGCTGCCGTTCGCCCGCTACTGGGTGCACCACGGTTTGCTCAGCATCGCCGGCACCAAGATGGGCAAGTCCCTCGGCAACGCCCTCGACCTGGCGTACGTCGACTCGCTCGGGGTGCGCCCGGTGGAGCTGCGCTACTACTACGCCGCCGCGCACTACCGCTCCCGCATCGACTACTCTGAGGACGCGCTGCGCGAGGCCGCGGTGGCGTACCGGCGCATCGAGGGGTTCGTGCAGCGGGCGGCCGAGCGGGTCGGCGGCGGTCAGCTCGGCACGCTGCCGCCCGGCTTCGTCGCCGCGATGGACGACGACCTCAACACCTCGGCGGCGCTCGCCGTGCTGCACGAGACGATCCGGGACGGCAACACCGCCCTGACCGCCGGCGACGATGTGACCGTCCGCACCGCGCTCGCCGACGTTCGCGCGATGCTGGGTATCCTCGGGGTCGACCCCCTCGACGCCGTATGGACCGGCGGCGGCCGGGCCGGCGACCTGCGGGACGTGGTGGACTCGCTGGTCGCGCTCGCCCTGGAGCAGCGCGCGCAGGCCCGGGCCCGCAAGGACTGGGCCGCCGCGGACGCGGTCCGCGACCAGCTCAAGCAGGCGGGCGTGGTGGTCGAGGACACCCCGCAGGGCCCCCGTTGGACTATTGGAGAGCAGGACTGATGGCCGGCAACTCGCAGCGCCGTGGCCGGCGACTGACGCCGAAGGCGGGCGCCCCCAAGGGCTCCGGCGGCAAAAACCGGGGCGCTCTCGCGGGCCGGGGCAAGACGCTGCCGGCCGACGAGCGGCCCTGGCACAAGGCGTACTCGGGCACCGAGAAGCTGCCCCAGCGCACCGCCTGGAAGCAGGAAAAGGAGCGCCGGGCGGCGGCCGAGGAGGGGCGCGCGGCCAAGATCGGCCAGCCGGGCAGCAAGGACACCACCTGGGGAAAGGGCGGCGGGCGGGGCGCCCCGCCGCTGGCCGGGGTGGGGCCGCCGCTGGCCGGGGCGGCAAGCCGACCGGCCGCACGGGTCCCCGCGTCGCACCTGGCCGCAGGTCCAATCCGGCAAAGGACAGCCCCGAGCTGCTGGTCGGGCGCAACCCGGTGCTGGAGGCGCTGCGCGCCCAGGTGCCGGCCACCGCGCTCTACACCGCCCAGGGTATCGGCATCGATGACCGGGTCAACGAGATCGTCCGCACCGCGGCCGACCGGGGCATCGCGATCCTGGAGGTCAGCCGGGCCGAGCTGGACCGAATGACCGGCGGCGTGCTGCACCAGGGCATCGGCCTCCAGGTGCCGCCGTTCGCGTACGAGCCGTTCGAGGACATGGCGGCGGCGGCGCTGGAGCACCCCTGCCCGCTGCTGGTCGCGCTGGACGGCGTGACCGACCCGCGGAACCTCGGCGCGGTGATCCGGTCCGCCGCCGCCTTCGGCGCGCAGGGTGTCTTCGTACCGGAGCGGCGGGCGGCCGGGATCACGGCGACCGCCTGGCGCACCAGCGCCGGCGCGGCGGCGCGGGTGCCCGTCGCCCAGGTCACCAACCTGACCCGGTCGCTGAAGGCCTGCCGGGACGCCGGCTTCACGGTCGTGGGGCTGGACGCCGACGGCGGCACCGACCTGTACGACCTGGAGGCGGCGGTGGGCCCGCTGGTCGTCGTGGTGGGCTCCGAGGGGCGCGGGCTGTCCCGGCTGGTCGGGGAGACCTGTGACCTGACCGTGCGCATCCCGATGGTCTCCGACGTGGAGTCGCTCAACGCCAGCGTCGCCGCCGCCGTCACCCTCGCCGAGGTGGCCCGCCGGCGCGCCGCGGAGGCGTGACCCGGCCGCGCCACCCGGGAACGGCGAAAGGGGCGGCCCGCCGGCCGGCGGGCCGCCCCTTTCCGCGCGTACGTCAGATCCGGTTGCCGGTGCCGGCGTGGAAGACGTGGGTACGGTCGGCGCGCGGCTTGACGAACACGGTGTCGCCCATGTTCGGCATGCTGCGGCGGTCGGTGCGGACCACGAACCGCTCGTTCTGGCCCGCCAGCGCGGCGTGGCCGTAGATGTTGGCGTCCGAGCCCAGGTCCTCGACCAGCTCGACCACGACCGGCATGCCGCCCTCGGTCGGGCTGACCAGGTCGCAGTCCTCCGGGCGGAAGCCGATGGTCACCTTGCCGTCGCTGCCCTCGGCGCGGGCCGCCTCGGCCTGCTCGCGGGTCAGCGGGATGTTCATCTCGGCGAACTCGGCGCCATTCTCGGTCAGCGGCACCGTCTTGATGTTCATGGCGGGGGAGCCCATGAACCCGGCGACGAACACGTTGGCCGGGGTGTCGTAGAGGGCCCGGGGGGTGTCCACCTGCTGGAGGTTGCCGTCGAGCATGACCGCCACCCGGTGCCCCATGGTCATGGCCTCGACCTGGTCGTGGGTGACGTAGACCGTGGTGATGCCCAGCTTGGCCTGGAGCGACGCGATCTGGGTACGGGTCTGCACGCGGAGCTTGGCGTCGAGGTTCGACAGCGGCTCGTCCATGAGGAAGACCTGCGGCTCGCGGACGATCGCCCGGCCCATCGCGACCCGCTGGCGCTGACCGCCCGAGAGGGCCTTCGGCTTGCGGTTGAGGAACTCCTCGAGCTGGAGCAGGCCGGCCGCCTCCTTGACCCGCCGGTCGATCTCGTCCTTGGGGGTCTTGCGCAGCTTCAGGGCGAACGCCATGTTCTCGTACACCGACATGTGCGGGTAGAGGGCGTAGTTCTGGAAGACCATCGCGATGTCGCGGGCCTTCGGCGGCAGGTGGGTGACGTCCCGGTCGTCGATGTAGATCGCGCCGTCGTCGACGTCCTCCAGACCGGCGAGCATGCGCAGGCTGGTGGACTTGCCGCAACCGGAGGGGCCGACCAGGACGAGGAACTCCCCGTCGCCGATCTGGAGGTCGAGCTGGTTGACTGCGGGACGCTCGGTGCCCGCGTAGATCCGGGACGCCTTCGCGTAGGTGACCGTGGCCATGCTGGAGCGCTTCCTTTCACCGGCAGGAACGTGCCGGACGATCCGA
Organism: Micromonospora olivasterospora; assembly: GCF_007830265.1. Lineage (NCBI taxonomy): Bacteria > Bacillati > Actinomycetota > Actinomycetes > Micromonosporales > Micromonosporaceae > Micromonospora > Micromonospora olivasterospora. Next base: position 2,007,280 of record NZ_VLKE01000001.1, on the reverse strand, counting down.
GTGAAGGAGCGACCGGCGCCGTGTGACGCCGGTCATCGGACGGCAGCCCGGGCAGCTTCACGGCAGCCGGATGTCGTCCGTGTCACTGCACGGTAAACGGCTTTTCGTGACCTGCCAAGACGGGGAGCATGGGGTGGGACGGACGGCATGGGCATTCCGGTCAGTCAGGCACAGCCGGGCATCAATCTCCGCGCCGATCGGCCGGACGGGCGACGAATGGCCGGCAAGGGGTAGGCAAAACGGCGTTTTCCGTGCTCGGAGGGCCTGCCGAGGCGGATCTTCCGGCCTGCGTCGCTTATGCTGGCCACGAACGACGCGCCCCTGTAGCTCAGCTGGCCAGAGCACTCGCCTTGTAAGCGAGATGTCGCCGGTTCGATCCCGGCCGGGGGCTCCAACTCCATCAGGCGGCCCGCGACGGGCGACGCCGCGAGCCGACGGGGTGACGGCGACGCCGACAGGAGCCGGGCTCGGGGCGGTCGCCCGCCGCGCCGGCCGCGGCCTTCGAGGGTCACCCCCTTGACGCTCGGCATCGACCGCAGCCGCTGCTCCATGGCGGGCGCATGGGGCCACATGGTAGGTGATCGTGAGGCGCCGCCGTGGCCGGAGAGCCGGGCGGTAGCGTGGTGTGGGCAGAAGCGGGGCGGACGGGAGCGGGATGAGCCGGGCGGTCGAGGAGTCCAACCGCGCGATGCTGCGCGCCCGGGACGCCATGGACCGGGCGTACGCCGAACCCCTGGACATCCCCGCGCTGGCCCGGATCGCGCATGTCTCCGAGGCGCACTTCATCCGCACCTTCCGCGCCACCTTCGGCGAGACCCCGCACCGCTACCTCCAGCGGCGCCGGGTCGAGCGGGCCATGTACCTGCTGACGCAGACCGACCGGGACATCACCGACATCTGCTTCGCGGTGGGCTTCAGCAGCCTCGGCACCTTCAGCCGGACGTTCCGCCAGATCGTCGGGGAGTCCCCGACGGAGTACCGCCGGCGCAAGGTCCCGGCGAACGTGCCGTCGTGCTTCGTGAAGGCGTGGATGCGACCGAGCAGTTTTGGATAAGCGGCAGGTCAGGGCGGTGTCCTAGCGTTTAGGGCATGACGATGAACGCGATCTCCCGCTCCCAGATCTACGTGCTCGACCAGGACGAGGCCCTCGACTTCTACGTCGGCAAGCTCGGCATGGAAGTCAACACCGACGCGGACCTCGGCTTCATGCGCTGGCTCACGGTGAACCTGCCCGGCGACCCGGAGCGCGAGATCCTGCTGGAGAAGCCGGGCCCGCCGGCCCTCGACCCGGCCACCGCGGAGCAGGTCCGCGAGCTGCTCACGAAGGGCGCGCTGGGCGGCCACCTCTTCATGACCACCGACGACGCCCAGAAGACGTACGAGGAACTGGTGGCGAAGGGCGTCGACGTCTACGACGAGCCGACCGAGCGGCCGTACGGCATCGACTTCGGCATCCGGGACCCGTTCGGCAACAAGATCCGCATCGGCCAGATGTTTTCGCGGGCCTGACGGGCGGCGGCACGGCAACGAGGGGTCCAGGGAGGCGCGGGTCACCATCGCGCCTCCCTACCCGTGCGAGGTGACGAATATCGGGTGTGCGAGCGGGTGGACGCGGACTGGGGTGCGCTCGTGACGACGCCGGCCACCCCCGACCTGCCGACGTGCTATTTCGCCTTCCCGGGGCCGCTGCGCGACCAGTTGGTCGCGGCCGTGCTCTCCGGGGACAAGACGTCCACCACCGGCCTGCTCGACGACTATGCGCGGGACGGCGAGCCGCTGCCGGCGGTCGGCGACCGCTCGGTGGTGGTCGACTCCGCCGACCGCCCGGTCGCGGTGATCGAGGTGACCGACGTACGCGTGCTCCGGCTCGGTGTCGTCGACCTCGACCACGCGCGGGACGAGGGCGAGGGGTGCGACTCGGTCGCCGCCTGGCGGGCGGGCCACGAGGAGTACTGGCACGGCCCCGACTACCGCGGCTACGTGGGCGACCCGGAGTTCACGGTGGACGACGACACGCTGGCGGTCGCCGAGCGGTTCCGGCTGGTGCGGCGACTCTGACCCCGGGCACGCGACACGCCTCCGTTCCGGCCGTCGGTGCGCTTCGTGCGATCGGCGGCCGGTCCCGCGTGCGGCGCCCGTCCCGGCCGGGGCGGTGGCGGGTCAGCCGGTGGTCTCCTCGATGAGGCCGGCAAGCGCCGACGCGGCCCGGGGCGGCGCGCCCGCGGTCGGGCAGTCGAGCCAGTTCACCACGGTCGCGCCGACGGTGAGCCGGTAGGCGAAGGCGTCGGCGCAGTGGCCGTCCGGCTTCGGGCTGGCAACGTTCCTCAGCCCGGGATCGGCGGCGAGTCGCCGTAGCCGGTCGAGGTCGGCCGCGTCCAGCCGGCCGCTGCGCCGGGCACCGGTGTGGTCCACGGCCGTCCACCGGCCGTCCCGCTCCACGGTGACCGTCCGGTGCTGTCCGGCGATGCCGCCGGAGCGGCGGAGGACCACCCGGACGGCGGCGGTCGAGGGGCTGTCCGCGGGCGTGCTCGCCGATGGTGTACCGGGGGCGGGCGTGGTGGGCGCCCCGGCGCTGGGCGTGGCGGGGCTGCCGGTGGTGGTGACGCGGGGTGACGCCACGGGTGTCGAGGGTGGTGGCGTGGGCGGGCCGGGCTGGGCCGCCGAGCACCCGCTCAGCGCCATGATCAGCGCGGCGATCGGGGCCAGGTGCGCGCGGATGGGGCTCATGCCCGTCGGACGTGTCCGGACTCCGCCCGGTTCCTCACCTGCGGCTCCTCCACCGAACGGCCAGTGTTGATATCGGGAACCGTCTTCCCCCTTCTCTTTTCCTGGATGCATGCCTATATCTATATGTGTGATTACCCCCGTCACACATTCCTTGTCAGGAGGGCACGTGAAGAGAACCCTCGCCGCTGCCGGTGCAGCACTGCTGACCGGCGGCCTGCTGACCGGCGCCACAACGGCGCAGGCGGTAGCGCCCACCGCCGCAGCCCCGGACTCCTCGCCCGCGGCCCGCGCCGAGTCGATCCTCCGCAGCAACCCCGGCGCCGTACAGGGCGCCAGCGGAGAGGCGTACCAGGCCGTCCGCACGAAGGTGGACGCCAACGGCGCGTCCCACACCAAGTACACCCGGACCTACCACGGGCTGCGCGTCTACGGTGGTGACTTCGTCATCCACACCGCGGCGGACGGCGCCTACGCCGGCTCCTCGGTGGGTCTCGCGGCACCACTGGCCCTCAGCACCACCCCGAAGGTCTCCGCCGCGAAGGCCAAGGAGGCCGCCCGCCAGGAGTTCTCCGGCTCGCTCACCGAGGTGGGTGCCCCGGAGCTCTTCGTCGACGCCAGCACCGGCAAGGGCCGGCTGGCCTGGGAGACCGTCGCCTCCGGCTGGCAGGCCGACAAGCAGACGCCCTCGCGCCTGCACGTCGTCACCGACGCGGTCACCGGCAGGGTCATCGGCTCCTACGACGAGATCGAGTCGGTCGCCGGCACCGGCAACAGCATCTACTCCGGCACGGTCAGCGTCGACACGACGCTCTCCGGCAGCACGTACCAGATGGTCGACCCGTCGCACGGCAACGGCCGCACCTGCGACATGAACAACGGCACGTCGACCTGCACCACGTTCACCGACGCCGACAACGTCTGGGGCACCGGCGCCAACTCCAACCGGCAGTCCGCCGCCGTCGACGCCCACTTCGGCGCCGCCAAGACGTTCGACTACTTCAAGCTCGTGCACGGCCGCAACGGCATCTTCGGCAACGGCGCCGGCGTGCCGAGCCGGGTGCACTACGGCAACAACTACGTCAACGCCTTCTGGGACGACTCCCAGATGACGTACGGTGACGGCGCGAGCAACTCCCGCCCGCTGGTCGCCCTGGACGTGGCCGGCCACGAGATGGGACACGGCGTCACCGAGGCCCTTTCCGGCCTGGCCTACTCCGGCGAGTCCGGCGGTCTCAACGAGGCCACCAGCGACATCTTCGGCACCGCGGTCGAGTTCTACGCCAACACCAGCGCCGACCCGGGCGACTACCAGATCGGTGAGAAGATCAACATCAACGGCAACGGCACGCCGCTGCGCTACATGTACAACCCCGGCCTGGACGGCGCGTCGCACACCTGCTGGTCGACCAGCACCAAGAACGTCGACGTGCACTACTCCTCCGGCCCGGGCAACCACTTCTTCTTCAACCTCGCCGAGGGCACCGGCTCCACCGCGTACGGCACCTCGCCGCTCTGCGGCTCCGCCCCCGCGGTGACCGGCATCGGTCGGGCCAAGGCGGAGAAGATCTGGTACCGCGCGCTCGACGTGTACTTCACCTCCAGCACGTCGTACGTCAACACCACCAACCCGGCCAACACCGCCCGGGCGTACATTCTGCGCGCGGCGACCGACCTGTACGGCAGCTGCTCGGTCGAGTACAAGGCCGTCCAGGCGGCGTGGACCGCGGTGAACGTGGCCGGCAACGACGCGCCCTGCTCGCCGACCGGCAACGACTTCTCCGTGACGCTGTCGCCGACCTCCGGTTCGGTGAATCCGGGCAGCGCCGTCTCCACCACCGTGTCGACCGCGACCACCAGCGGCTCCGCGCAGACCGTGACGTTCTCCGCGTCGGGCCTGCCGGCCGGCGCGTCCGCGTCGTTCAGCCCGGCCTCGGTGACCTCGGGCGGCTCGTCCACCCTGACCATCAGCACCTCGGCCAGCACCGCGCCGGGCACCTACACCGTCACGGTCACCGGCGCGGCCACCTCGGGCAACCGCACGGCGACCTACTCGCTGACCGTCAACGGCACCGGCGGCTGCACCAGCCCGGGCCAGAAGCTCGGCAACCCCGGCTTCGAGTCCGGCAACACGGTCTGGACGGCCAGCTCCGGCGTCATCGGCCAGAACGGCAGCGGTGGTCAGCCGCCGCGCACCGGCACCTGGAACGCCTGGATGGACGGCTACGGCGTCAGCCACACCGACACGGTCTCCCAGTCCGTGAGCCTGCCGGCCGGCTGCTCCTCGTACAACTTCAGCTTCTGGCTGCACATCGACTCGGCCGAGACCACCACGACCGTGGCGTACGACACGCTGCGGGTGCAGGTGCTCAACTCGTCCGGGACGGTGCTGGCGACCCTGGCCACGTACTCGAACCTGAACAAGGCCGCCGGGTACAGCCAGAAGTCGTTCTCCCTGGCCGCGTACGCGGGCCAGACCGTCACCCTGAAGTTCACCGGCACGGAGGACGCCTCGCTGCAGACCTCCTTCGTCGTCGATGACACGGCGGTCGACGTCTCCTGACGTAGCCGTACCGCCGGCGGGCCCGGCGGCCACCCCACGCGGGTGGTCGCCGGGCCCGCGCCGCTATGGTCGCCGCACCGGCCGGCGCGCTCCCGCGCCGGGCCGAGGGGCGGGCGAGGCGAAGGGGCGGTGACGGTGTCGGACGCGGAGCTGACCGTGGAGACGGCCGGGCCGGTGGCCAGGATCGTGATCTCCCACCCGGGCCGGCGCAATGCCATGACCCCGGCGATGTGGCGGCAGCTGCCGGTGCTGCTGGACCGGCTGGAGGCGGACGAGCGTGTCCGCGCGCTGGTGCTCACCGGCGCCGGCGGCACCTTCTGCGCCGGCGCCGACCTCGGGGACCTCGACGAGCTGCTGGCCGCCGGGGACGCCAGCATCGCCGTCGCGGCCGAGGAGCGGCTCGCCGCGTGCAACCGGCCGACCCTGGCCGCGATCGAGGGCGCCTGCGTCGGGGGCGGCTGCCAGCTCGCGGTGGCCTGCGACCTGCGGATCGCCGCCGCCGACGCCCGGTTCGGCGTACCGCCGGCCCGGCTGGGCCTGGTGTACCCCGCGCCGGCCACCCGGCGGCTGGCCCGGCTGGTCGGCCCGTCCGCCGCGAAGCACCTGCTCTTCACCGCCGAGCTGGTCGACGCCGAGCGGGCGCTGCGGATCGGCCTGGTCGACGAGGTGCTGCCGCCCGACGGGCTCGCCGCCCGGGTGGACGCGCTCACCGCCACGATCGCGGGGCGCTCGCGGCTCAGCATCGCCGCAGCGAAGGAAATCATCGACGACCGGGCCGGGCCGGCCCGGGTCGCCTGGTGGCACCGCAGGGCGCGGGACAGCGGCGAGTCCCGCGAGGGGGTGGCGGCGGCCAACGAGCGCCGGCCGCCCGTGTTCCGCTGGACCCCGCCCGCCGGCTGACGGTGGCCTGACCTGGCCTGGCCTGGCCTGGCCTGGCCTGGCCCTGGCCTGGTCGCCGTCGTCGCTGGCGGACGAGACGGCTGGGGCCGGCGGGCGCCGCGTCGGGACGTACTCCCGACGCGGTCCCCCGATGCCCGCCGGCCGGCCCGTCACCGCCCGGCCAGCGACGCCCAGCCCGGTATGACCGGCTCGCTCCGCAGCGGCATGCCCGCCTCGGCCGGCGTCAGGTCGCCCTTGCGCTGGTTGCAGCCGTAGCAGGCGGCGGTGGTGTTCCGCCAGGTGTTCCGGCCGCCGCGGGAACGGGGCAGGATGTGGTCGATCGTGCTGGCCGGCCCGCCGCAGTACGCGCAGCACCCGCCGTCGCGGCGCAACACCCCCGCCCGGGACCAGGCCGGGCCGGCGCCGAACCGCCAGCGGGTCACCACGTACCGGACGAGGCGGACCACCCGGGGCATCGGGAAGACCCCGATCACCTGGTCCGGCTCGGCCTCGTGGATCTCGGCGACCCGGCGGCAGAGCATCCGGATCGCGTGCTGGACCGTGACCCGGTGCAGCGGGCCGAGGTCGGCGTTGACGACGAGTACGGCTTCCACCGGGTTCTCCCTCCAAGCTCGACGGTGGCACGGGCCGGACAGCGACGAGCCGCCCGGTCCGACGGTGGACGGGCGGCTCGACGCGTGCGGGCACGCGTCAGTCGGGCCACCCGCCCCGGGGACCTTCGGATCGGCAACCGTCGACGGGCAGCATCGACGGCACGCTCGTGACGTGCGACAACGGCATGGCCTGCTCCCGGCGTACTGGTTGACCTTGCGCGATCACGGTAGGTCGGCGAGCGCGAGGCGGGCAACGCATTTCGATCCGCCGCAGCCCGCCCACGGTCCCCGCGATCTTGCACTTCCGGCCCCCGATATGAGTGATTTGCTGCCTTTTATCGGGGCAGCAAGTGCAAGATCGCGGGTAAGTGACGCCCGCCGGGTCATCGTCGGGCGAGCAGGCCGCGGGGGCGGACCGAGCGGACGGGCTCCGCCGCCGCGCCCGCGGCCCGCAGGATGTGGTTCGCGGCGACGATCCCGGTCGCCGCCGCCCGCTCCATCAGCGCGCTCGGGAAATCCGTCCGGATTCCGTCGCCGGCCAGGTAGAGCCCTGCGGCCTCGGTGCGTACCCCCGGCCGCCCCGCGTGGCTGCCCGGGCCGAACGCCGGGGCCTGGGCCGCCACCCGGGCCCGCAGCTCCCGGATCCGCAGCCGGGCCGCCTCCGGCCAGAGCACGGCCAGCTCGCCCCACATCCGCCGGGCCAACTCGTCGGCCGGCACGTCCGGCTCGCAGGCGTACGCGTGCAGCTCGACCACCGCACCGCCGGCGCGCTCCGCCCAGCGGCGGGCCTCGCGCTCCAGCCGGTGGTACAGGGTCACCGAGTCCAGGGTCGGCTGCCGGGACACCCCGCTGAACACCGCCCGGCCGGCGTCGACGTCCCCGTCGCACCAGTACCGCGCCACCGCGTACGGCGGGCCGGGCACGCCGAACGCGGGCATCCGCGCCACCAGTCGCGGCGCGGCACCGGCCAGCCCGGGGGAGCCCGCAACGAGCGCGGCCAGCGCGGGCGGGTCGACGGCGAGCACCAGGTGCCGGGCCGCGTACGAGGCGCCGTCGGCCGTGGTCACCCGCCAGCCGTCCGGGCCCCGCTCCACCCGGCCGGCGGCGGCCCCGGTGAGCACCCGCCCGCCGCGCCCCTCCACGTACCGGGCCAGCGGCCGCCAGATCGCGGTGGCGTGGTCCTCGTCCGGGCAGTCGAAGGCCAGCCCCTCCGGGTTGCCCAGCAGGTAGAAGTGGAACTGGGCGACCAGTTCGGCGGCCGACATCTCCGCCTCGTGGTTGAAGAACGAGTGCGCGAAGACCTCGAAGAGCATCGCCCGGGCCCGGTCCGGCAGCCGCAACGAGTCGAGCAGTTCCTCCGCGGTGACGCCGTCCAGCTCCGCGTACGTGCGCACGGGGTGGTAGGCGAGCAGCGGCAGCGCGGCGTCCCGGTCCATCGCGCGCAGGTCGCGCGGGCGCACGCTGGGGCTGCGCAGCAGCAGGGCGAGCAGGTTCGCCGGCGGGGCAGGCGGCAGCCGGCCGAACTCCTCCTCCGGCCACCGCGCCGACACGACCGGGTAGCCGGGGACCGGCCGCAGGAAGCCCAGCCGGGGGTCCCCCCGGCGCAGGATCGAGCGCCAGTTGTAGTACTGCCGGAAGAACGCGTGGAAGCCGTGCTCGACCGCCTGCGGCGTGCCGTCGGCCAGTGTCTCCGGCCACGCGCCCAGCCGGCCGCCGAGCGTCGCGGCCGCCTCCAGCACCGTCACGCTCACCCCGCGCTCGGCGAGCACCACGGCCGCCGACATGCCGGCGATCCCGCCGCCGACCACCAGGGCCGCGACCGGTTCCGGCACGCGGGGCGCACCACCGCCGCCCGGGTCCACCACGTGCTGTCGTACGCCGACGAGGCGGCCGACGATCCGCGACACGTCCATCCGGTCACGCCGGGCAGCGGCGGGGGCGGTCCGAGGCGGGCCAGACGTACTCCAGGTCGGGCGGTACGTCGCCGAACAGCCGCCCGTAGTGCTCGGGATCCTTGCGCAGCAGGGAGGAGCGGTGGCTGCGGTGCAGGTCCTCGCGGCCCAGCCAGGGCGGCAGCTCGCCGGCCTCGGCCAGCTCCGGCTGGGTGCGTACCGTGGCGACGCCGCAGGCGGCGGCGAGGTCGGTGGTCAGGGTCGTCGCGCAGGTGTCGGCCCGGCCGGGCTCGCACCAGACCGCGCAGACGTCCAGCCCGTACCGGACCAGTGCCTCCTCGTACCCGGCCCACATCCTGACCGCCGGGTGGTTGCGCCAGCCGTACGTCGGCCACGTCAGCCCCCGCAGCACCTGGATGGCCTCCACCCGCTGCTTGCCGAGCCGCTTCTGGTCCAGGCTCCGGGCGCTGGCCAGGAAGTCCGGGTACGGCAGGAACGTCTGCATGCCACCGTTCTACCCGCCGCCGTACCCGGTAGGTTCCTGATCGTGGGGCTGCGCCGGCTTTCGGCCCTTGACTACCATTCGGCGCATGGGGGAGCCGCTGCGCGACCGGGCACGCCGCGCGACGGGCTGGCGGCTACGGATGAACGGGGAACACCGTCCCCACTACGTCGTCTGCGGGTCCGACCCGCTGGCGTACTGGGTGGTGAAGGCGCTGCTCGCCACCGAGCTGGAGTCCGGCCCCGTACGGATCACGCTGGTGGTGCCGGAGCGCCGCCGCTCGGACGGCCCGGACGGCCGGGATCTCGACGGCGTCCAGGTGGTCCGGGCGGACCGGCTCGACGAGGCGACGTTCCGGCGGGCCGGGCTGGCCGGCGCCGACGGGCTGGCCCTGCTGCACCAGGACGACGTGGGCAACATGCACGCCGCGCTCTGCGCCCAGGAGGTCGAGCCCCGGCTGCGCCTGGTCGTGCGGATGTTCAACACCAGCCTGGCCAACGGCCTGCGGCAGCTCTTCCCCGACTCGGCGGTGCTCTCCGACGCGTCGATGGCGGCCCCCGCGTTCGTGGCCGCCGCGCTCGGCGAGGTCGACCTGACCCACTTCCGGCACGCCGGGCGGACCCTCTACGTCGCCCGCCGCGCCGACGTGCGCCCGCAGGACGTGGTCTGCGGGGTCGCCGACACCAGCGATCCGGCGCGCGTCCACCTGCTGCCCGCCGACGAGTCCACCGCCGACCTGGTGCTCGCCGAGCCGACCGGCCAGTCGCCCGGCACCAGGCGGGCCGCCCGCCGCCTGGCCCGGGCCAGGCGGCGCCGCCGGCCGGTCGCGGTGCTGCTGCGGGCGGTCCGCAGCTTCGCCACCCGCAAGGTCGGCGTCGCGGTGCTGGTGCTGCTCGCCGTCATCACCGTGCTGGGCTGGCTCAACGCCCGGGCCGCGCACGTCGGCTGGGCCGACGCGCTCTACCTCACCCTGGTCACCACGCTCACCGGCGAGGACCCGAACCTCGACAAGCCGGTCGCCGCGCAGATCATGCAGGTGGTGCTGAACCTGGCCGGGCTCGCGCTGATCCCGCTGATCACCGCCGTGGTGGTCGACGGCATCGTCAACGCCCGGCTGGCCCTGCACACCGGCCGGCTCCAGCCGCACCGGTCCGGGCACATCGTGGTGGTCGGCCTCGGCAACATCGGCACCCGGGTGATGGCCCAGCTGCACGACTTCGGCGTCGAGGTGGTGGCCATCGACAAGAACCCGGAGGCGCGCGGCGCCGCGCTGGCGCACCGGATCGGCGTGCCGCTGGTGGTCGGCGACGCGGCGCTGGAGGCGACCCTGCGGTCCGCCTCCGTGGAGACCTGCCAGGCCCTGGTCGTGGTCTCCACCGACGACGGGGCCAACCTCCGCGCGGCGCTGAACGCCCGGGGGTTCAACCCGGACCTGCGGGTGGTGCTGCGCCTGTTCGACGGCGACTTCGCCGAGCGCGTCCAGAGGGCGTTCGGCATCGGCATCTCGCGCAGCGTGTCGTACCTGGCCGCGCCGTCGTTCGCCGCCGCGCTGCTCGACCGGGCGGTGATCGCCACCATCCCGGTGCGCCGGCACGCGCTGCTGGTCACGGAGGTGTCGGTGGCCGCCGGGTCGCCGCTGGACGGGCGCCCGCTCGCCGCCGTGGCCCGCCCCGGCGCGGTACGCCTGCTCGCGCACGCCCGCGCCGGGCAGAAGGCGGACTGGTTCGGCGACCCCCGCCTGGTGATCACGGCGGGGGACCGGCTGACCGTGGTGGCCCGCCGGGCCGGGCTGACCGCGCTGCTCCGCGAGACCGCCCCGTCCCCGCCTGCCCACCTGCCCGACGCCCCGGGTGGCGCGCCCCTGCCGAGGGCCGGCGAGCAGTGAGCGGAGGCTCGGCCGGCGCCGACCGCCCCGGGGCGGCGTCACCCGGTCAGCGGCCGAGGCGGCGGCGCAGCGCGTACCAGGCGGCGCCGAGGGCGAGCACGCCGGCGCCGGCGAGGACGCTGGCCGCCGGCAGGCTCACCGCGAGCGTCACGCAGCCGACCAGCCCCAGCGCGGCGAGCAGCCGCACGGGCAGCCGCCGTGCCGGGTCCCGGCCCAGGGTGAGCGCCGCCGCGTTGGTGATCGCGTAGTAGACCAGCACGGTGCAGCTGGAGAAGCCGATCGCCCCGCGTACGTCGCCGGCCGCGACCACCAGCGCCACCACCGCGGCCACCGCCAGCTCCGCCCGGCGCGGCACCCGGTGCACGGCGTCGACGGCGGCCAGCGCGTGCGGCAGGTCCCGGCGGCGGGCCATCGCCAGCGCCGTCCGGCCGACCCCGGCGAGCAGCGAGAGCAGCACGCCGGTCACCGCGACGGTCGCCCCGGCGCGGACCACCCAGGCCAGGCCGGGCAGCCCGGCGGCGGTCACCACGTCGGCCAGCGGCGCGGCCGACCCGGCCAGCCGGTCGGCCCCGAGCACGCCGAGCGCGACCACCGCCAGCACCAGGTAGATCGCCAGCACGACGCCGAGCGCCAGCGGCACCGCCCGGGGGATCGTGCGCTCCGGGTCGCGTACCTCCTCGCCGAGGGTGGCGATCCGGGCGTACCCGGCGAACGCGAAGAACAGCAGCCCGGCGGCGGCGAGCACGCCGTGCGCCCCGACATCGCCGGGGCCGCCGAGCCGGGCCGGGGTGAACCCGCCGCCGACCAGGCCGGTCGTCGCGACCAGGGCGAGCACGGCCAGCACCACGCCGACCAGGACCTTCGTGGCCGTCGCGGTCTTGCCGATGCCGCGCAGGTTCACGGCGGTCACCGCGACCACCGCGGCCACCGCGACGAGCCGGGCCCGCCCGGGCCACAGGTACGCCCCGATGGTCAGCGCCATCGCCGCGCAGCTCGCCGTCTTGCCGACCACGAATCCCCAGCCGGCGAGGAAGCCGGCGAACGGGCCGAGGCGTTCGCGACCGTAGACGTACGTGCCGCCGGACTCGGGGTAGCGGACCGCCAGCCGGGCCGAGCTGGTCGCGTTGCAGAAGGCGACGAGGCCGGCGACGGCGAGCGCGACGAGCAGTCCGGGCCCGCCGGCCGCCGCGGTCGCCGGCGCGAAGACCACGAAGACGCCCGCGCCGAGCATCGACCCCAGACCCACGACCACCGCATCGGGTACGCCCAACCGCCGCGTCAACCCTTCCACAGACCGGACCCTAGAGGGTCGAGGTGAACAGCGCGGGACGATCCCAGCCGCCCAGCCGGCGGGGCAGCGGCAGGTCGTCCCAGGGCACCCGGTGCAGCAGCCGGTCGAGGAACAGCCCGAGCAGCAGCGCGGCCAGCCCGTCGGTGAGCCAGTGGAAGTTCAGGTAGGTGGTGGTGACCAGCAGGATCGCCGGCGGTGCGAACCGGACCAGCCGGTACGCGGCCGGGTGCAGCCGTCCGGCGGTCAGCGCGGCGAGCAGCACGGCGATCACCCCGTACCAGACGATCGCGTTCGCGACGTGCCCCGACGGGTACGACATCGAGTACGCGTCGGCGGGCAGTTGCTCGTTGAAGATCCGTACCGCCTGGGCGGGCGGCAGGAACGGCTTCTTCACGGTGGCGCTCGGGGCGGCCCGGTCGGTCCACAGCTTCAACGGTCCGACGGTCAGGTACAGCAGCACGAACGCCCCGGCCAGCGGCAGCAGCGGCCGGACGGAGTGCTGCCGCCACGCGACGGCCGCCGCCAGCGCCCCGGACACCGGCATGAGCAGCCAGCCGCCCTGCCCGAGCAGGTTGAACATCCGGGCGGCCCAGTAGAGCGGCGCCGGGTCGTGGGCGAAGGCCCACCGGCTCACCGCTAGGTCGAGGCCGAGCAGCGCTCCCTCGGCCAGGGCGAGGGTGATCGCGGCGAAGCCGGCGAGCAGCAGCGCGTCGAACCACCAGCCGGCCGGGCGCACCGGCCGCAGCCGTACGGTCCTGGTCTTCTGCACCCGACCACGCTACCGGCCCCGCGACCGGCGGGCTGTGGGGCGAGCCACGATGGGAGGCGCTCGGCGGAACCAGCCGTCATGCTTGTCGACGTGCGGATCACCTCTGCCCTCGTGGACCCGGCGCTGCTCGACCTGCCCTGGTCGACCCCGCTGGAGGAGTGGCCTGCCGAGCACCTGGTGGCGCTGCCGCAGGGCATCTCCCGGCACATCGTCCGGTTCGTCCGCCTCGGCGGGTACGTGTACGCGGTGAAGGAGACCGGCGAGCGGGTCGCCGAACGGGAGTACGACCTGCTCCGCGCGCTGGAGCGGATCGACTTCCCCGCGGTGGAGGCGGTGGCCATCGTCGCCGACCGGCAGACCGACGACGGGGAGCCGCTCGACCCGGTGCTGATCACCCGGCACCTCCAGTTCTCCCTGCCGTACCGGGCGCTGTTCTCCCAGACGCTGCGCCCGGAGACGATGGGCCGGCTGCTCGACGCGCTGGCGGTGCTGCTGGTCCGGATGCACCTGACCGGCTTCTTCTGGGGTGACTGCTCGCTGTCGAACACCCTGTTTCGGCGGGACGCCGGCGCGTTCGCCGCGTATCTCGTCGACGCCGAGACCGGGGCCCTGCGCACCTCCCTCTCCAACGGCCAGCGGGGCGAGGACGTGGAGATCGCGCGGGTCAACATCTTCGGTGAGGCGCTGGACCTCCAGGCCGCGGGCCTGCTGCACGAGTCGATCGACCCGGAGGTGGTCTGCGAGGAGGTCGTGCAGCGCTACGAGCGGCTCTGGCACGAGGTCACGTACGAGCAGCAGGTCGAGCGGGACGCCCGGCACGACATCGAGCGCCGGATCCGCCGCCTCAACGAGCTGGGCTTCGACGTGGCCGAGGTGGCCATGTCGACCGTCTCCGACGGCCGCTACCTGGTCCGGCCGAAGGTGGTCGACGCCGGCTACCACAGCCGCCGGCTGCTCCGACTCACCGGCCTCGACGCCGAGGAGAACCAGGCCCGCAAGCTCCTCAACGACCTGGACGCCTACCGGGCCGAGAGCGACCTGACCGACGAGCAGCAGGCGGCGCACCGCTGGCTCACCGAGGTCTTCGAGCCGGTGGTCCGGGCGGTGCCGGCGCACCTGCGCCGCAAGCTGGAGCCGCAGGAGCTGTTCACCCAGCTCATCGAGCACAAGTGGCTGCTGTCGGAGAAGGCCGGCCGGGACGTCGGCATGGGCCCCGCGGTGCAGTCGTTCCTGTCGGACGTGCTGGTGCACCGCCCGGACGAGCAGGCCGTCCTCGGCGTCGAGGTGCACCCGGCCGACTGACGGCGCCGCCGGCCCACGCGGCGACGTCGCTGGTGTCACTCCACCCAGGCGCCGCCGCGCATCACCCGGAGTACGTTGAGGTCGTCGTCGAGGACGACCAGGTCGGCGCGGAGCCCGACCTGGAGCGCGCCGAGCCGGTCGCCGAGGCCGATCGCGCGGGCGGGAGTGGTGGCGACCATCAGGCAGGCGTCGGCCATCGGGATGCCGGCATGCACGGCGTGCCGGAGTGCGGCGTCCATGGTGAGGGTGCTGCCGGCGATCGCGCCGTCGCGGGCGAGGCGGGCCACCCCGTCGGCCACGGTGACGGCCTGGCCGCCCAGCTCGTACTCGCCGTCGGGCATCCCGGCGGCGGCCATCGCGTCGGTGATCAGGGCGGCCCGCTCCGGTCCCGCGGTCGAGGTGACGAAGGTCAGCGTCCCGTCGTGCAGGTGCACCCCGTCGGCCACCAGCTCGCACACGACGTTCGGGGCGTCCAGCAGGGCCACCACGGGGCCGGGCTCGCGGTGGTGTACCGGGCGCATGCCGTTGAACAGGTGGGTGCCGACGCTCGCGCCGGCCGCCACGGCGGCGCGCGTCTGGTCGTACGTGGCGTCGGTGTGCCCGACCGCGGCGACCACGCGGTGGGCGGTGAGCAGCCTGATCGCCTCCAGTGCGCCGTCCCGCTCGGGAGCCAGGGTGACCATGCGGACGGCTCCCTCGCCCAGCTCGACCAGGGCGGCCAGCTCCTCCGTGGACGGGTCGCGCAGGAACTCCGGGTTCTGCGCCCCGCAGCGGGCGGCGGACAGGTACGGCCCCTCGAAGTGGACGCCGGCCAGCACTCCCTCGGCGACCAGCGGCCGGAACGCCGCCGTGGCGTCGCGCATCAGCTCGAACGGGGAGCTGACCAGGCTCGCCAGCAGCGTGGTGGTGCCGTGCCGGAGGTGGAACGCCGCAGCCGCGCGGGCCGAGTCGGCGTCGCCGGTGGTGAAGGTGTGCCCGCCGCCGCCGTGGGTGTGCATGTCCACGAAGCCGGGGACGACCCAGTGGCCGTCGCGCGCCGCCGGGTACTCGGCGACCGCGGTGATCCGGTCGTCCTCCAGTTCCACGCAGCCCTGCCGAACGACGCCGGTCGGGGTCACCACCTTGCCGCTCACCCGCAGGGTCATCAGTGTCTCCAGTTGTCGAGGTCGATCGCGTCCAGGGCGAGCAGCGCGGCGCCGAGGCAGCCGGCCTCGTCGCCGAGGGCCGCCGCGGCCAGGGCCGGCTCCCGGTGGAAGGTCATCCGCTCGCGCAGCGCCGCCCGCAGCGGCTCGAACAGGAGGGGGCCGGCCTGGGCCAGGCCGCCGCCGATCACGACGCGCTCGACGTCGAAGAGGGCCTGCGCGCTGGCCAGCCCGTCCGCCAGCCCCTCGATCGCCTCCCGCCACACCCGGTCGGCCGTCGGCTCCCCGTCGGCGGCCCGCTGGGCCACCTCGGCGGCGGAGGCCGACGCGCCGGCCAGCTCCGCGTACCGGCGGGCGATCGCGGCGGCTGAGGACACCGCCTCCAGGCAGCCGGGGCGCCCGCAGCCGCAGCGCGGCCCGTCGGGGCGTACCAGGATGTGGCCGAGCTCCCCGGCGGCGCCGTGCGCGCCGACGGCGGCCGACCCGGCGACGACGTGTGCGGCGGCGATCCCGGTGCCGATCGCGACGAAGAGGACGTGTCCGGTGCCCCGGCCCGCGCCGAGCCGCGCCTCGGCCAGGCCACCGACGCGCACGTCGTGGCCGAGCGCCGTCGGCAGCCCGAGCCGCGCCACCGCCAGGTCCCGCAGCGGTACGTCCCGGAAGCCCGCGTTCGCCGACCAGACGGCCACCCCGCGGGCGGAGTCGACGACGCCCGGCACCGCGATGCCCAGCGCGACCGGGTCGAGCCCGTCGGCCCGCGCCTTGCCGGCCAGCCCCTCGGCGACCTCCAGGATGGTGTCGACCACGGCGTCCGGGCCGCGACCCGCGTCGGTCGGGTGCCGTTCGGTGTGCAGGGTGCTGCCGTCCGGGCGGACCAGGGCGCACTTCATCCCCGTGCCGCCGACGTCCAGCGCGACGACGACGTGCGCTCGGCTCACGCCAGTACCACGGAGCGGGCCAGGTGTCGCGGTGCGTCCGGGTCGAGGCCGCGGCTGGTGGCCAGCTCGACGGCGAAGCGCTGGGCGAGGATGAGGTCGGCCATCGGGTCCAGCGGCGTACGCCCGGCCGCCCAGCTCGTCAGCACCGTGCGGCAGCCGTGGGTGCGGCTGTGCACGAAGGCGGCGCCGGTGGCGGCGACGTCCTCGGGCAGCCCGTCGGGGATCCCGCCGAACGCCCAGACCAGCCGGCCCGGTGCGGCCACGGAGATGGGGCCGTGCCGGTAGTCCATCGCCGGGTACGCCTCGGCCCAGAAGGTGGCCGCCTCGCGGCACTTCAGCGCCGCCTCCTGGGCCAGCCCGACGGTCCAGCCCCGGCCGAGGAAGGTGACCTGCTCGATCCGGGCCGGGTCGATCGGCAGCGGCGCCCGGACGGCCACCTCGGCGTCGGCGGAGAGCGCGACGAGGTTGTCGCCGAGGTGGGCGCGGAGCAGGGCCAGCGCGGTGGTGGCGAACCGGGTCTGCACGACCGCGCGCTCGTCGGCGAACGGCATGGTGACCGCGGCGGACGCCAGCGCCACGGCGCGGGAGGCCGGATCGCCGACGACGACGGTGGTGGGGAGCTGGCCGCGCAGCGCGGCGAGCAGGTCCAGCACCTCGGTGGTGGTGCCGGAGCGGGTGATCGCGACGAGCCGGTCGTAGCGGCGGCCGGCCGGGAACTCGGACGCCTGGAAGGCGTCGGTCTCGCCCTGGCCGGCGGCCTCGCGCAGCCCGGCGTACGCCGTCGCCATGAACCACGACGTGCCGCAACCGACGACGGCGACCCGCTCTCCGGGGCGCGGCAGGTGCTCGGCGACCGTGGGGGCCAGCAGCGCCGCCTCCCGCCAACAGTCGGGTTGACTCGCGATCTCCGCGTGGACGAAAGCCATGAGAACTCCTCGCCGGGGGAGGGTCTGCGCGATACGGCGCGTTAGGGCCGTCTTTCGCGCGTCATTCTGCGCGAACCGGAGGGGCCCTGGCAACAGGCTCCCGGATCGCGCAGGCCGGAGTTTTGCGCCTTCGCAGTTTCGCGCACTACTGTGCACGCAATCAATCACCGTTCGTGCAGAGTCAGTGGAGGCCCCCGCGGTGGACCGGTACGCCCGATGGAACGCGCTGCTGGAGATGCTGACCGACAGCGGACGGGTGACCGTCGAGGAGGCCGCGGAGCGGCTGGACGTCTCCCAGGCCACCATCCGGCGCGACTTCGACCAGCTCGCCCAGCAGCAGATGATCACCCGTACGAGGGGCGGGGCGGTCGCCAACGGCGTGTCGTACGACCTGCCGCTGCGCTACAAGACGGCCAAGCACTCGGCCGAGAAGCAGCGGATCGGCGCCGCCGCCGCGGCGCTGGTCTCGCCGGGCACCGTGGTCGGCCTCAACGGCGGCACCACCAGCACGGAGGTGGCCCGGGCCCTGGCCGTCCGGCCCGACCTGAACACCAGCGCCGAGGGCGCCCAGCTCACCGTGGTCACCAACGCGCTGAACATCGCCAACGAGCTGCTGGTCCGGTCCCGGATGAAGGTGGTGGTGGCCGGCGGCGTCGTCCGGCCCAAGTCGTTCGAGCTGGTCGGCCCGCTGGGCGGGGCGCTGCTGCGCGAGGTCACCCTGGACGTGGCCCTGCTCGGCGTGGACGCGATCGACCCGCAGCTCGGCGCCGCCGCGCACCACGAGGGCGAGGCGGCGATGAACAGCCTCATGGTGGCCCGGGCGAAGCGGGTGGTGGTCATCGCGGACTCGTCCAAGCTGGGCGGTCACGCCTTCGCCCGGATCTGCCCCGTCGACCGGGTGGAGACCCTGGTCACCGACGCCGGCGCCGCCCCGGAGGTCGTCGCCGCCTTCCGCGCGGCGGGCGTCCACGTCATCTGCGCCTGAGCGACACGCCCGCCGTGTATACCCGGTATTGCGGTCCGATGTATACCGCGTATGGTGTGCCTCGTCACCGACACTCATCGGGGGGAGGTACAGCCTTGCCGGCTGTCCTGGAGATAGAAGGTCTACGTAAGACGTACAGGAGCCGCCGCCGGGGCGTACGACACGCCCTCGACGGCTTCGACATGCTCGTCGAGCAGGGGCAGGTGCACGGCTTCCTGGGGCCCAACGGCTCCGGCAAGACCACCACGCTGCGTACGCTGCTCGGCCTGATCCGGCCCAACGCCGGCCGGATGGCGATCCTCGGGCAGGAGGTGCCGGACGCCCTGCCCGCCGTGGTCGGCCGGGTGGGCGCCATCGTGGAGAGCCCCCAGTTCTTCCCGCACTTCTCCGCCCGCGACACCCTCTCGCTGCTCGCCGGGGCGGGCGGGGTGCCGCAGGCCCGCGTCGAGGAGGTGCTGGAACTGGTCGGCCTGCGGGACCGGGCCAAGGAGCGGGTCAAGACGTACTCGCTGGGCATGAAGCAGCGGCTCGCCGTCGCCTCGGCCCTGCTCAAGGACCCGAAGCTGCTCATCCTCGACGAGCCCGCCAACGGCCTGGACCCGGGCGGCATCCGGGAGATGCGCACCCTGATGCGGGACCTGGCCGCGTCCGGGATGACGGTGGTGCTCTCCAGCCACATCCTCGGCGAGATCCAGCTCATCTGCGACTCGGTCACGATCATCTCGCTCGGCCGGCGGGTCGCCTTCGGCCCGGTCGAGCAGGTGCTCGCCGCGCACTCTCAGGGCTCCGTACGGGTCCGCCTGGAGGCGGTCGCCGACCTGGCCGCCGCGGCCGACGCGCTGACCCGGGCCGGCGTCCAGGTGACCGCCCAGCCCGACCACCTGGTGCTCGCCGGCGTCGACAAGCCGGCCGCCGTGACCCGGCTCCTCGCCGAGAACGGCCTGTACGTCAGCGAACTGGTGCCGGTCACGGTCGACCTGGAGAGCGTCTTCCTGGAGCTGACCGCAACCGCCCCGGTCCCCGGGCAGCACCGCCAGGTCGACGAGTCCACGAAGGTGGGCGACGGGGGCCAGCCCAGCGTCGCCGGAGGAGGGTGGGGCGTGTGAGCCTCTATCGCACGGAGCTGCGCCGGCTCGGCAAGCGGCGCTTCGCCCGCTGGATGACACTGCTGGGCCTGCTGGTGCTCGGGGTGGTGCTGGTCGGGATCTTCCTCACCAACCACAAGATCGGCCCGGCCGAGCAGGCCGAGGCGCAGCGCCAGGCCCAGCAGCAGTACCAGGAGCAGGTGCGCTGGGCGCAGCAGGAGCGGACGGCCTGCGAGCAGGCCAAGGCGTCCGGGCAGGCGCAGGACGGCCGGTACCCGCCGGACTGCGAGATGATCAGCCCGCCGCCGCCGGAGAGCGTCGAGGCGCGGTGGTTCCTGCCGTCGACGTTCGACTTCCGCGCCAGCTTCGGCGACACGATCACCGCGTTCACCGCGATCCTGGCGCTGGTCGGGTTCGTGGTCGGCGCCTCCTACGTCGGTGCCGAGTGGAGCTCCGGCGGGATGATGAACCTGCTGCTGTGGCGGCCACAGCGGCTCAGGGTGCTGCTGACCAAGCTCGCGGCGCTGCTGAGCGGCCTGCTCGCCGTGACCCTGCCCGCCGCGGTGCTCTGGACGGCCGGATTCTGGCTGATCGGGACGCTGCGCGGCACCACCGCGAAAACGACCTCCGGGGTGTGGCAGTCGTTCGCGCTGACCGGGCTGCGCGGGCTGGCGCTGATCGCCGTCGCCACGACGATCGGGTTCGCGCTCGCCTCGCTCGGCCGGCACACCGCGATGGCCCTCGGCGGGGCGATCGGGCTCGTCGTGGTCGGCCAGTTCGGGCTCGGCATCGTGCTGTCGATGGCGGGGACGCCTTTCGTCGAGGCGTGGCTGCTGCCGACGTACGGGCTGGCCTGGATGGACCAGAAGGTGACCCTGGAGAACTGGCAGTCCTGCAACACGATCTCCTACGGCGGCGAGTGCAAGCCGGACACCCTGGAGCTGACCTGGCAGCACTCCGCGATCCTGCTCACCGTGGGACTGGTGCTGGCCCTCGGCGCGGCGCTGGTGACCATGCGTCGGCGCGACATCGCCTGACGGTCGAGCGGCCCCGCTCCCGTCCGCCCGGTTTCGCCGACCGGGCCCGGGGAGCGGGGCCGCCGCGCGTCCGCCGCCGGACCGCGCGTCCGATGCGGTCCTGGTCGACCCTGGTTAGGCTGGGATTCCCCCCGGTCGGCGCGTCCTGCCGGCCCTTCGCACGCCCGCGTGAGGAGCGCCATGCCGCCTGCCGACGTCTCCCCGGCCGCCACCGACCGGCCCGAGCCGTCCGGCTCCGGCGGGCGTGCGGGCGCAGGCGCCCGCGAGGGCGCGGCCCCACCGTTCCCCCGCCCCGCTCCGCCCCCGAGGCGGCGACCCCGGCGCCCGCTTCCGGGCCTGGGGCGGCCGCCGGGGACGGGCCGGCCGCGCCGGCCGGCGGTACGGACGGCCTGACCGAGCGGGAGCGGAAGATCCTCGCCTTCGAACGGCAGTGGTGGCGGCACGCCGGCGCCAAGGAGCAGGCGATCCGGGACACCTTCGCGCTCTCCGCCACGCGCTACTACCAGCTGCTCAACGCGCTGCTGGACAATCCGGCCGCGCTGGCCGCCGAGCCGGTGCTGGTCGCCCGGCTGCGCCGGCTGCGTACCTCGCGGGCGCGCAACCGGCGCCGCTGAGCCGCCGGTCCCGTACCGGCATGTCCCCCGCGCGGCGGGGTAGCCGGCCCGCGACGGAGGGAGCGGAGCATGGCGGCAGCACAGGGGGCGTACCGCCGGGGGTGCCCGGCCGGGCGGGGCCGCGCGCGGGCCGGTGGCGACGGCGGAGGCCGCGGCCGCGCCCGGGACCCGGGCCGGGTCGGCGGGGCCGATGATGCGGGTCCGGTCGGCGTCCGCGCCGGCCACCGGCCGCGCGGTGAACGAGGATCTGGTCTTCCGGTACGGGCCGCTGGTCGGCGTGCTCGACGGCGCGACCGTGCCGGAGGGCTTCGACACCGGCTGCGTGCACGGCCCAGTCTGGTACGTCCGGCACCTCGCCGCCCGGATCGGGCTGGCCGTGGCCGCCCGCCCCGCGGCCACCCTGATGAGCAACCTCGCGGCGGCGATCCTCGCGGTCCGGGCCGACCACGGCAGCAGGTGCGACCTCGACCACCCCGGTACGCCCTCGGCCACCGTCTGTCTGCTGCGGGAGAGCGGCGAGGAGGCGGACTGGCTGGTGCTCTGCGACAGCCCGCTCGTGCTCGACGTCGGCGGCCGGGTGGACGTGATCTCCGACGACCGGCTGGCGACCGCGATGGCTGACCTGCGCCGGATGGCGGCGAGCGTGCCGGCCGGCGACGCGGACGACCCCGCCACCCGCTTCCGGCGGGCCGTGGCGGTGCAGCGGGAGCGGATGAACCGCACGCACGGCTACTGGGTCGCCGCGGCGGACCCGGACGCCGCGTACCACGCGGTCACCGGGACGGTGTCGCTGCGCGGGCCGGCCGGACTGCGCCGGGCTGCCCTGCTCACCGACGGCGCCTCCGGCGCGGTGGAGCAGTTCGGGCTCCTGGACTGGGCCGGCCTGCTGGACCTGGTGACCGCCGAGGGGCCGGAGGCGCTGATCGGCCTGGTCCGCGCCGCCGAACGCGACCGGCCCGACCGGCTGCGCCGGCAGAAGGCCACGGACGACGCGTCGGTCGTGCTCTGCGAGTTCGCGCCCGCGTGAGCCCGGCCGTGCGGTGCGAGGCGGTGCGGCCGGGCGGCGGCGGCACCCGGTGAGGCGGACCACCCGACCCCGTCCGACCGGCCCAAACCCGCCGCCGGACCGGTGGCGCGGGGGCAAAGGGGTGGACTCGGGCGGATGCGGACGGCAGACTGCGGCACGTGGCAGGTGCGGTACGGCTGGAACCGGTGGACGAGCGGAATCTGGAGCCGTTGCTCTCCGTCGCCGTCGCCGAGGCCGAGCCGGACGACGTGATGCCTCCGGTGGAGGCACCGGCGGGTTGGTCGCTCGCGCGCCGGGAGGCGTTCCGGGACTACTACCGCAGCGGCTTCGCGGGCTTCGACGGCCCGACCCGCACCCGCATGTACGCGATCCTCGTCGGCGGCGAGGTGCTGGGGATGATCCGGATGACCCGCTGCCCCGAGCCGGGGACGGTGGAGACCGGCATCTGGCTGGGGCGCTCCGCCCGGGGGCAGGGGATCGGCGGCGCCGCCCTGCGCGAGCTGCTGAACCTCGCCGCGGCGGCCGGAATGCGCACGGTCGTGGCGAGCACCACCCGCGACAACGCCGGGGCCGTCTCGGCGTTGCGGAGATGTGGCGCCAAGTTACGCGAGGACGGCGACGCGGTTTTTGCGGAAATCTGCCTCGACGCCATTCCGCCGGCTCTTTAGCGTAAACCTTCCCCGAATTCTCGTGGGCGTTATGGTCCACGCTATTCCGTCTGGGGCCCGTGCCTGTTTTGTGGCCGGCTGCGATGTAGTCTCGCCGGCTTCCGAATCTCGTGCACCGCTTGCCGCGCCCGGGGAGCGCGGATGTTTCGCAGATATGGCGCGGGGTACTGCCGGCCGGGTCCGATGAAGCGGGACGCCCAGGTAGAGGTCATTGAGTGCTGATCCCCGGCAGTTGGTATCCGGCCTTTCTCCAATGGGTGTCTCCGGGCCGGGGAGCTAAGGAGAAACGATGAAGAGCGAGGTTCGATTCGGACTCGCGGTGGGCCTCGGATATCTCCTCGGCCGCCGGAAAAAACTCGGTAGAGCGCTCACGCTGGCCGCCGCCGTGGCGATCGGCCGGGCCAGCCGGAACCCGGGCGGGCTCCTGCGGTACGGCCAGGAACTCCTCGAGTCGTCCCCTCAGTTGAGCAACCTCGGCCGCCTCGGCGGCCCGCTCGCCTCGGCCGGCAGGACCGCCGTGACGACGGCCGCCAGCAGCGGCATCGACGCCCTGAGCGGCAGCCTGCGCAGCGGCGCGGACGCCCTGCGCCGCCGGTCGGCGGGCGTCGGCCGGCGCGACGAGAGGGACCGAGACGAGAGGGACCGAGACGAGAGGGACCGAGACGAGACGGACCGGGACGACGCCGACCGGGACGACGCCGACTGGGACGAGGACCGGGACGACGAGCCGGTGGACCGGTCGGAGCCGGACGACGAGGCGCCCGAGCCCACCCCCCACCGACGGAGGCGGTGACCATGCCCGAGAACCGCAAGCCCGGCGGCCTGGTCGACCAGGCCCGCGACCAGCTCGGCGGCGAGCTGCGCAACCTGGCCTCGGCGATCGGCGAGCGCGCCGTGTCCGTGGTGACCGAGAAGGTCACCGGCGCGACCGGGCGGCTCGGCGAGTACGCCCGCCAGGGCGGCGGCCCGGGCCTGATCGCCGCCGCGACGGGCGCCCAGCGGCTCGCCGAGGGCGACTCCCCGGTGAAGGCGATGTTCCATGCCGGCCTGGCCGGCGGTAAGGAGAAGCTGATGTCGGCTCTCGGTGGCGGCAGGGGCGGCCGGGGCGGGAAGAAGAAGCTCAAGGTCACCAACATCGTCGAGTCCATCGAGGTGGGCGTGCCGGTGCGGGTCGCCTACAACCAGTGGACGCGGTTCGGCGACTTCCCGAGCTTCATGAAGAAGGTCGAGTCCGCCGAGGCGGTGAGCGACGAGAAGCTGACCTGGAAGGCCCGGGTGTTCTGGTCGCACCGGACCTGGGAGTCGACGATCGTCCGGCAGGTCCCGGACCGGCTGATCCACTGGCGGTCGAAGGGCGAGAAGGGCTCCGTCGACGGCACTGTCAGCTTCCACGAACTGGCCCCGGACCTGACCCGCATCCTCGTCGTCCTGGAGTACCACCCACAGGGCCTCTTCGAGCACACCGGCAACCTCTGGCGGGCCCAGGGCCGCCGGGTGCGGCTGGAGCTGAAGCACTTCGTGCGGCACGTGATGACCAGGACGGTCCTCGACCCGGACGCGGTGGAGGGCTGGCGCGGCGAGATCGAGGACTCCCGCGTGGTGCGCGACCACGAGACCGCCGTGCGCGAGGAGCGCAAGCAGGAACGCGAGGGCGAGGAACGCGAGGGCGAGGAACGCGCGCGGGGGCAGGGACGGCGGCCCGCGGGGCGGGGCCGGCCCGAGGAACCGCGGGCGGAACCCGAGGAGGAGCCGGAGGAGGAGCGCGAACAGCGGCGGCCCGCGGCCCGCGGCCGCCGTCGTCCGCCCGAGCGTCGCCGTCCCCAGCAGGAGGAGCACGACGAGTACGACGAGGAGTACGAGGCGTACGACGAGGGCTACGAGGAGGAGCCGGAGGAGGAGCCCCCGCCGCCCGCCGGCGGCAGCCGGAGCGGGCCCGCCGCCCCAGCCGCGCGAGGAGCCGGAGCGCCCCCGCCCGGTCGTCCGTCGATCCCCCGAGCCGCCGCGGCGACCCGTGGTCCGGCGCAAGCGAGAGGAGCGTGAGGAATGACTGTCGCGACGACCGGCGGACAGGCCGGCGGTGCACTGGAGCGCCAGGGCTCGGGCACGAGCCTGGCCGACGTGGTGGAGACCGTGCTCGACAAGGGCGTGGTGATCGACGCCCAGGTGTCGGTGGCCGTGGTCGGCATCCAACTGTTGGAGATCAACGCCCGGGTGGTCATCGCGGGCGTCGACACGTACCTGCGGTTCGCGCAGGCGGTCGACCGGCTCGACATCACCCCGAAGAACCAGAAGGGGCTGCCGGACCTCATCGGGGACACCACCAGGTCCGTCGGCAAGGCCAAGGCCGCCGCCGGGCTCGGCAAGACGGTCGGGGCGATCGGCGACGCGGTCCGCGAGGTAGTCGGCGGGACCGGCGAGGACGGCGGACACGAGGGTGGCGGGCGCGAGCGGTCGCGCCGGCGCCGGGACGAGGAGCGTTGAGATGGCGGAGGAGACCGGGCTGTTCGTCTACGGCATCGTGCCGTCCGACGTCGAGCCGACCCCGGACGCCCAGGGGGTCGGCGACCCGCCGGGCGAGGTGGCGGCGATCCGGCACGGCGAGCTGGCCGCGCTGGTCAGCGAGGTGGGGCTGGAGGAGCCGCTGGGCCGGCCGGCGGACCTGACGGCGTACCAGGAGCTGCTGGACGGTACGGCGGCGGTGGCGCCGGTGCTGCCGGTGCGTTTCGGCACGGTGGTCACCGGGCCGGACGCGGTGGCGGACCTGCTGGAGGCCCACCACGACCGGTTCGCCGCCGCCCTCGACGAGTTCGAGGGCCGGGCCGAGTTCGTCGTGCACGGCCGCTACGAGGAGCGGGAGCTGGTCGCCGACGTGCTGGCGGACGATCCGGCCGCCGCCGACCTGGCCCGGCAGGTACGCGGGCAGCCGGAGGAGGCCACCCGAGCCGAGCGCATCCGGCTCGGCGAGATCATCAGCCAGGGCGTGGAGCTGCGCCGCGAGGCGGAGAACCGGAAGGTCCTGGACGCCGTGGCGGCGCTGGTGGTGGACAGCGCCGCCCGGGCCCCGAGCAGCGAGCTGGACGCCGTGCACCTCGCGTTCCTGGTTGAGGCCGACCGCGCCGACGACTTCGTCGACGCGCTGGAGAAGTACGCCGAGGAACGCGGGGGACTGCTCCGGCTGCGCCTGCTCGGCCCGCACGCCCCGTACGACTTCGTCGACGCCCACCAGCTGGTGGGGTGAGGCGTGGACATCCTGTGGACGCTGCTGACCCTCCCGTACGCCCCCGTGCGCGGGCTGACCGCGGTGGTGAAGGTGATCGCCCAGGAGGCCGAGTCCCGGCAGCGGAACCCCGCGAACATCCGGCGCGAGCTGGAGGAGCTGGACCGGGCCGCGGCGGCCGGCGAGATCACCGAGCGGGAGCGGGACCGGGCCCAGCAGCAGGTCCTCGACCGGCTCACCGGCGTGCGCCGCCCCGCGCCCGCCGGTGAGCGGCGGGGGACCGGCGACGGCGAGCGGCGGCACACCGCCGCCGCGCCCGTCGCCCGGCGGCCGGCCCGCGACGGCGAGCGGCGGCGCGGCGGGCAGCCACGCCGAGGGAGGTGAGCGCGATGACCCAGGGACGGGACCGGGAACGCCGGCGCGGCCCGGCGGAGCCCGACGACGACCGGTACGACGACGAGGAAGAGGAGTACGTCGAGCCGCTGTCGGCCGTCGAGGCGGCCCGCGAGGGGCTGCGCGTCATCGCCGCGCTGACCGACCGGGACGTGCAGGGCACCACCTCGCTGGAGGCCACGTCGGACGGCTGGCGGGTGGGCGTCGAGGTGATCGAGGATCACCGCGTCCCCGCCTCGACCGACCTGCTCGGGCTGTACGAGGTGGACCTCGACGTCGAGGGCGAACTGCTCGGGTACCGGCGGGTGCGCCGCTACCCGCGCGGCAAGGGGGAGGTGGGCTGACATGACCAGCGGGCGGATACCCACCGTGGTGCAGAACTCCGGCCAGGTGCTGCCGGCCGGCCACGAGCCGGCGAACCTCGGCGACATCCTCGAACGGGTCCTGGACCGGGGGATCGTGATCGCCGGCGACATCCGGGTGAGCCTGCTCGACATCGAGCTGCTGACCCTGAAGCTGCGCCTGGTCATCGCCTCGGTCGACACCGCGCGTCAGGTCGGCATCGACTGGTGGGAGCACGACCCGTGGCTCAGCTCGCGGGCCCGCCCGCCGGTCGAGCCGGGTCCCCGGGACCCGGAGGAGGTGGAGGCCAGCCGGCGGCCCCGGGTCGCGCGGCGGGCGGCGGAGAGGGAGGAGCGAGATGAGTTCGACGGCTGAACCGCCGGCCGGCGCCGGGCCGGTGGCGTCCGGGGCCGACGCCGGGTGCTGGCTGCACGGGGTGGTCCGGGCGGCCGAGCCGACCCTCCTGGGCGGCATCACCGGGATGGGCGGCGGGCCCGTCCGCGCGGTCCCCGGCGTCGGCCTCGTCGCGGTGGTCAGCGCCGCGCCGCTGACCGAGTACGGCGAGGAGCCGCTGCGCCGGAACCTGGAGGACCTGACCTGGCTGGAGCGGGCCGCGCGGACGCACCACGAGGTGGTGGCCGCGTTGGCCCGGGCCGGCGCGGTGGTCCCGGCCCGACTCGCCACCGTCTATCGCGACGAGGGCGGCGTCGGCCGGCTGCTCGCCGAGCGCGGGGCCGGGCTGGCCGCCACCCTCGACCGGCTCACCGGCCGCACCGAGTGGGGGGTCAAGGGATACGTCGGCCCGGCCGCCAACCCCCCGTCCGCGCCCGCCGGCGCCCCGGCGGTACGGCGTCCGGCGGGGCCGGGGCGGCGTACCTGCGGCGGCGCCGGGCCGAGCTGACCGCCCGGGACGAGGGGCAGCGGGCCGCCGCCGAGGCCGCCGCGACGGTGCACGAGGCGCTCGCCGCGTACGCCGTGGCCGCCCACCGGCACGCCCCGCAGGACCGGCGGCTCTCCGGCGCGCCCACCCCGATGGTGCTCAACGGGGCGTACCTGGTGGACTCGGCCACGCTGAGCGGCTTCACGGCGCTGGTCGCCGCGCTCGCCGGACGCCACCCCGAGGTGCGCCTGGAGCTGACCGGCCCCTGGCCGGCGTACTCGTTCGCGGAGGAGCACCCGCCGGAGCCGGCGCGGACGCTCCGGGAGGCGGCGCGGTGACCACGAGCCTCGCCCCGAACAGCGCCGACGACCCGCTGGCGTACCGGCCGGTGGCGCTGGTCGACCTGCTCGACCGGGTGCTCGCCGCCGGCGTGGTGGTCACCGGGGACATCACCCTCGCCATCGCCGGGGTCGACCTGGTCCGGATCTCGCTGCGGGCGCTGATCGCCTCGGTCGGCGCGCTCACCCCGCCCGAGCTGCGGGAGGCGGTCGGGCCCGGCCCGGAGGCCCCCGTCGCCGACCGGGGCGCGGCATGACCGGGCCGATCCCGCAGCGCCGGGACGAGGCGGCCGAGCTGGCCGCCGCGCTGGGCGAGCCGGACTGGCGGGCGCCCCGGGTACGGCCCCTGGACCGGCGGCTCGCGGTGGACCGGGACTCCGTCGAGCGGGGGCTGGCCAGCCTCGTGCTCACCGTGATCGAGCTGCTGCGCCAGCTGATGGAGCGCCAGGCGCTGCGCCGGGTCGACCTCGGCGACCTCACCGAGGACGAGGTGGAGCGGATCGGCGTCACCCTGATGGCGCTGGAGGAGCAGATGACCGCGCTGCGGGAGCACTTCGGCCTGGCCCCGGAAGACCTCAACCTCGACCTCGGCCCGCTGGGCCCGCTGCTGTAGCCGGCCGGGTTCCGGTCAGCCGGCCCGCGCCTCCGCGTACGCGGCCAGCCACGCCACCTGCGCCGGGTCGAGCGACGGGCGTACCCGGCGCCGGGCCGCCGCGACGTGCGCGGCGGTGACCGTGGACGCGCTCAGCGACTCGCGCATCGCGGCGAGCGCCGCCTCCCGGACCAGCGCCGCGCAGTCGGCCGCCGAGAAGCCGTCCAGTCCGTCGCCGAGCGCGGCGAGGTCCACGTCGTCGGCCAGCGGGACGTTGCGGGCGGCGGCCCGCAGGATCTCGGCCCGGGCCGCCCCGTCGGGCGGCGGCACGTAGACCAGCCGCTCCAGCCGGCCGGGGCGCAGCAGCGCCGGGTCCACCAGGTCGGGGCGGTTCGTCGCGCCGACCACCACGACGTTGCGCAGCGTCTCCACCCCGTCCAGCTCGGTGAGCAGGGCGGCGACGACGCGGTCGGTGGTGCCGCCGTCGCTGGCCTGGCCGCGTACCGGGGCGAGCGCGTCCACCTCGTCGAGGAAGACCAGCGTGGGCGCGGCCTCCCGGGCGCGGCGGAACAGCTCCCGGACCGCCCGTTCGCTCTCGCCGACCCACTTGGACAGCAGCTCCGCGCCCTTCACCGAGAGCACGTTCGCCCGCCCGGACCCGGCCAACGCCGTGACCAGGTACGTCTTGCCGCAGCCGGGCGGCCCGTACAGCAGCACCCCGCGCGGCGGGCGCACCCCGAGGCGGGCGAAGGTGTCCGGGTAGGTCAGCGGCCAGAGCACCGACTCGGTCAGCGTCTCCTTGACCTCCGCCATGTCCCCGACGTCGTCGAGGGTGACGTCGGCCAGCTCCAGCGTGGACGCCGCCATGCTGGTCGGCCGGACCACCTCCAGGGCGGCGGCGAAGTCGGCCATCGCCACCGTCGGCCCCTCGGCCGCCTTCTGTCGCAGCGCCGCCCGCACCCCGGCCTCCCGGACGAGCGCGGCCAGGTCGGCGGCGACGAACCCGGGCGTACGCCCGGCCACCTCGTCGAGCCGGACGTCCCCGGCCAGCGGCACCTGCCGGGTCAGCACGGTCAACTGCTCCCGGCGCAGCGCCTGGTCGGGCAGCGGCACGGTGATCCGCAGGGAGAGCAGGTCCGGCCCGCGCAGCGCCGGGTCGACCTGTTCGGGGCGGCTGGTCGTGCAGACCACCGCCGCCCCGGCCCGGACGGTCGCGGCGACCACCTGACGGAACACGGCGGCCAGCGGTCCGGGGCTCTCGGCGGGGGCCAGCGCCTCCACGTCGGTGACCAGCAGCACCGCCGGCCCGTCGCCGGGTACGGCGTCGGCGGCGGCCCGCAGCCGGCGCGCCGCCGCGTCGTCGGTGAGCGCGGCCAGCTCGGGCCCCCACAGCGGGCGGACGCCGGCACCCACCCGGGCCGCCACCGCCCGGACCAGGGCGGACTTGCCCGACCCGGCCGGCCCGGCGACCAGCACGCCGAGCGACACGCCGGTGCCCAGCCGGTCCAGCACGTCGCGGTGGTGGAACCCGAGGTCCAGCAGCTCGGTCAGCTCCTCGGCCTGGGCGCGCAGCCCGGGCAGCTCGTCGACGGTCGGCGCGCCGTCGGGCCCCTCCAGCTCGGCCGGGGCGGTACCGGGCCCGGCCAGCCCGGCTCCGGCCGGCACGGCGGCGGGCCCGACGGTGCCGCCCGCCCCGGTCCAGGTACCCGGGGACCACGCCGTGCGGGCCACCCCGGACGCGTCCGGCGGGGCGCTTGTCCGTGTCTGCGGCCCGTGCTCCCAGCCGACGACGGTGTCCATGGTGACCAGCGCGCCGACGTCCGGCTCGGCGCCGGCCACGGTGAGCAGCGTGCTCGTCCACGCGTACCCGACGGTGCTGGACAGGCTGCGCCGGGCGCCCTCGATGAGGGTGCGCGCCGAGGCGTCCGGCAGCACGTCCTGCGGCAGCAGGGAGACGTCGTCCCCGGCCGTGACCACCTTGCCGAGCAGCGCGAGCCGGAGCATCTCCGGGGAGACCGCCGCGACCACCTGCACCGGCCCGGTCAGCGTCACCCGGCGCGCGGCGGTCACCGGCGCCCGGCGCACCGTCACCTGCCCGCCGTCTCGGACGCCGAGGTTGCCCAGCAGCAGGTCGTCGGCGTAGAGCAGGGCCGTGCTCGCGGTCACCGCGGCCGGCGCGACGATCCCGGCCGTCACCCGCCGGCCGGTCAGCCGGACCGGGTCGCCGGGGCGCAGCGCCAGCGCGGTCAGCACCTCCGGGTGCAGCCGCACCACGCCGCGCCGGGCGTCCAGCGCGGCGGGTCGCAGGCTGGCGGTCAGGGTCAGCTCGGGCTCGGCCACCCGCCCGAGGGTAGCCGCCCGGGGGAAGGAAGGGCCTTGTCAACGCCTGCCGCGTAACCGCCGGTCGGCCCGGGAGGGCCGGCCGGACGTACGGAGGATCTCAGCCAACGGTCAGGAACGGGGCCGTACCGTTGCCGCATGAGATCGCCGTTGTCGGCCGCGCGGGTCCGGCGGACCCTGGCCACCCGCCGCCGCCGGATCGTCGCCGGGGCGGTGGTGGTCGCGCTGGTGGCCGCCGCCGCGCTGTGGGCGGCCCGGCCGGAGCGGGCCGGCTTCCGCACCGAGTCCGCCCTGCTCACCGTGCGCTCGGGGCCGGCCGGCGACGAGCCGGTCGACCTGGACACCACGTTCTACCTGCCGGAGGGCGCCTCGGCCGGCCACCGGGTGCCGGCCGTGCTGCTCGCGCACGGCTTCGGCGGCACCAAGGACTCGGTCCGCTCGGACGCGGAGGACCTGGCCGCCCGGGGGTACGCGGTGCTCACGTGGACGGCGCGCGGCTTCGGCCGCAGCGGCGGCCAGATCCACCTGGACAGCCCGGACCACGAGGTCCGGGACGCCCAGCGGCTGCTGGACTGGCTGGCCGCCCGCCCCGAGGTGCGTACGGACGCCGGCGGTGACCCCCGGGTGGGCGTGGTCGGCGGCTCGTACGGCGGCGGTCTGGCGCTGCTGCTCGCCGCCCAGGACCGGCGGGTCGACGCGATCGTCCCGATGATCACCTGGAACGACCTGTCCCGCGCGTTCCTGCCGGAGAGCACCGGGAAGCCCGCCACCGAGGGCGTGTTCAAGAAGGGCTGGGCCGGCATCTTCTTCGGCGGCGGCGGCAACGCCGGCTCGGGCCCGGCCGGGCTCTCCGGCGGCTCGGCCGCCCAGCCGGAAGGCGCCCCCGCGTCCGCCGGCCCCCCGAGCCCGGGTCCTGGCGCGGGGCCGGGCACCCGGTCGGGGCGCGCCCCGACCGGCGCGGCCGACCCGTCCTGTGGCCGGTTCGCCGCCGACGTCTGCGCCGCATACCTGCGGATCGCCACCACCGGCCGGGCCGACCAGGCGGCGGTGGACCTGCTGCGCCGCTCCAGCCCGGCCGGCGTCCTCGATCGGATCAAGGCGCCCACCCTGCTCGTGCAGGGCGAGGCGGACACCCTCTTCCCGCTGGGCGAGGCCGACGCCAACGCCCGCGGCATCGCCGCCAACGGGACGCCCGTCCGGGTGGCCTGGTTCACCGGCGGCCACGACGGCGGCGAGGGGCCGGCCAACGACTCCGACCGGGTGCGGTTCCTGACCGCCCAGTGGCTCGACCACTACGTCCGGGGCGAGGGGGCCGCGCCGGGCGGGGACTTCACGTACTCCCGGATCGCCGGTTTCGACGCGCTGAACCGCGGTCTGGTCGCCACCGGCTACCGCACCCGCGACTACCCCGGCCTCACCGGCGACGACCGCCACCAGGTCGCGGTGGCCGGCCCGGCCCAGCCGGTCGCGAACCCGCCGAACGGCAACCCGGCGGCGATCTCGGCGGTGCCGTTCGCGGGCGCGCTCGGCTCGCTGCTCGACGGCGTCGCCGGCGACATCCCCGGCCAGCACGCCCGGTTCGAGTCCGCGCCGCTGCCCGAGGCGGTCGACGTGGCCGGCGCGCCGACGGTCTCGCTGCGGGCGGCGTCGCCCACCGGCGAGGCGGTGCTCTTCGTGAAGCTCTACGACGTCGACCCGTCCGGCGCGGCGACCCTGCCGAACGGGCTGGTCGCCCCGGTCCGGCTGACCGGCCTGCCCGAGCGGATCGGCGCGGCGGCGCCGGTGACGGTGACCCTGCCGGCGATCGTCCGCCGGATCGAGGCCGGGCACCGGCTGCGGGTGGTGGTGGCCAGCTCCGACCAGGCGTACGCCACGCCGGCCGAGCCGGTCGTCTACACGGTCGCGGCCGGCGACGGCCCGGTCGTGCTGCCCACGGTGGCCGGCGAGCCGATCCCCACCACGGCCACCGTCTGGCGCTGGGTGCTCGCCGGCCTGCTCGCCGCGATCGCGGTCGGACTCGCGGTGGTCGTCCTGGTCGTCCGCCGCCGGCACCGCCGGCAGGACAGCTCGGTGCATCCGGCGTACGCGGACACCCCGCTCGCCGTCCGGCAGCTCCGCAAGGAGTACGCGGACGGCTTCGTCGCCGTGTCGAACGTCGACTTCGAGGTGCACCCCGGCCAGGTGGTCGGCCTGCTCGGGCCGAACGGCGCGGGCAAGACCACCACGCTGCGGGTGCTGATGGGGCTGACCCAGCCGACCGCGGGGGAGATCTACGTCTTCGGCCGGCGACTGGTGCCCGGCTCGCCGGTGCTGTCGCGGATCGGCGCGCTGGTCGAGGGGCCCGGGTTCCTGCCGCACCTGTCCGGGCTGGACAACCTGAGGGCGTACTGGCGGGCCACCGGGCGACCGTGGGAGGACGCGCACTTCGACGAGGCGCTGGCGATCGCCGGGCTGGGCGACTCGGTGCGCCGGAAGACGCGCAAGTACAGCCACGGGATGCGGCAGCGGCTGGCCATCGCCCAGGCCATGCTCGGCCTGCCCGAGCTGCTGGTGCTCGACGAGCCGACGGACGGCCTGGACCCGCCGCAGATCGCCGAGATGCGCCGGGTGCTCCAGCGCTACGCCACCGACGGCCGGGCGGTGCTCGTCTCCAGCCACCTGCTCGCCGAGGTGGAGCAGACCTGCACCCACGCCGTGGTGGTCAACAAGGGGCGGATCGTGGCGTCCGGCCCGGTGGAGGAGATCGTCGGCGAGTCGCCGAGCGTGCTGTTCGACGTGACCGACCCGGACGCGGCGCGGACGGTGCTGGGCCGGCTCGACGGGGTCCGGGTGCTGCCGGACTCCGCGGGGCACCTGGTGGTGGACACCAACGGCACCGCGCGCAGCGAGGTGGTGGCCGAGCTGGTCCGGGCCGGGATCGGGGTGGACCGGGTGGTGCCGCGGCGCCGCCTGGAGGACGCGTTCCTCGCCCTGGTGGGCGAGAACTCTCGGGGAAGCGGGGACCGGTGATGGCACAGTCGTCTTCCACGGTGGGCGCGGCGGCCGGCTACCGCCCGTCGGCCACCCTGCCGTTCGGGGCGGAGTTCCGCAGGCAGGCGTCCCGGCGGCGTACCCAGCTCGCGCTCGGGTTCATGGTGCTGCTGCCGCTGATCATCCTGGTCGCGTTCCAGTTCGACTCCGGCGACGACGACCGCGGCGGCCGGGGCGAGTTCTCCAGCATGTCCGACCTGGCCACCTCGGGCGGGCTGAACTTCACCCTGTTCTCGCTGCTGGTGTCGGCGTCGTTCCTGCTGGTCGTGGTGGTGGCGCTGTTCTTCGGGGACACGGTGGCGAGCGAGGCGAGCTGGGGCAGCCTGCGGTACCTGCTCGCCGTGCCGGTGCCCCGGGCCCGGCTGCTGACGGTGAAGCTGCTGGTCGCGCTCGCGTACGCGGGGCTGGCCCTGGTGCTGCTCGCCGGCACCGCCCTGGCCGCCGGCACCCTCCGGTACGGCTGGGAGCCGCTGCGCAGCCAGGTCGCGGCCCAGTTGGAGCCGGGCGAGGGGCTGCTGCGGCTGCTGGCGGTGCTCGGCTACCTGGCGGTCGTCCTGCTGGCGGTGGCCGGGCTGGCGTTCCTGCTCTCGGTGCTCACGGACGCGGCTCTCGGGGCGGTCGGCGGGGCGGTGCTGCTCTGGATCCTCTCCAGCATCCTGGACCAGATCACCGCGCTCGGCGGGCTGCGCGCCTTCCTGCCGACCCATTACAGCAGCGCCTGGCTCGGGCTGCTGTCGACGCCGATGCAGACGGACGACGTGGTACGCGGCTGCATCTCTGCGATCAGCTACGCCACGCTGTTCTGGTCGCTGGCGTACTGGCGGTTCACGCGCAAGGACATCACGAGCTGACCGAACGGGCACCCCATCAGGAAACATTACCGTAACGGGCTGTCTATCGATTCTCTCAAATGCATAGGGCATCCTTGCGTAGTCAACTACTTGCTCGGAGGTTGCCAGATGAGAGTCGATCGGTTCGGTCCGCCGGTGCTGTCGCTGTTCCGCATGGTCGTCGGGCTGCTGTTCCTGTTCCACGGCCTGTCGTCGCTGTTCGGCGTCTTCGGCGGCGCCCGGGGGACCGGACAGGCGGTGCCGGTCGGGCAGTGGCCGGGCTGGTGGGCGGCCCTGATCCAGGCCGTCTGCGGCGCGCTGGTGCTGGTCGGGCTCCTCACCCGGCCCGCCGCGCTCGTCGCCTCCGGCTCCATGGCGTACGCGTACTTCGTGGTGCACCAGCCGGACGGGCTGCTGCCGCTGCGCAACGGCGGCGAACTCGCGGCGCTGTTCTGCTGGTCGTTCGTGCTCGTGGCGGTGCTCGGCCCCGGTGGCTGGGCGCTCGACACCCTGCGGGGGCGGCGCGCCGCCCCGACCGTCCCCAGCCCCGCGCCCGCCCGCTGACCCGCCCCGCGACGACAACTTCCGGGAGGTAGTGGCCTCAGCCGGCGACGAGGCCACTACCTCCCCGAAGTCGTGCGAATCCCGGCTCACAGGGTGGGAAGGCGGGCGGAGGCCGGGGGCCGCGTCGTAGACTCGACGGCACAACTGCATACCTCATCCAGAGGGGCTGAGGGATACGGCCCGACGACGCCCCGGCAACCACCCACGCGCTCGACGACGAGCGGCGCGGGCAGGTGCCAATTCCGTCCCCGCCGCAGGGTGCGATGTGGGGAAAGATGAGAGGACTCCTCGACATGACGTCGACCCTCGCCGCGTCCGGCATCGACACCACCGCCAGCCCCGCCCGCGCCCTGGTCTGCCGGGCCTGTCAGGCCCGCTACCCGCTCGCCGCGCAGCACGCCTGCTACGAGTGTTTCGGCCCGCTCGAGGTCGACTACGACCCCGCCGCCCTGGCCCGGGTCACCCGCGAGCAGATCGAGGCCGGCCCCGACAACCTGTGGCGGTACGCCGCCCTGCTCCCGGCCGGCCAGGACCCGGCCGCCCGGGTCACCCTCGACCCGGGGCTGACCCCGCTGGTCGCGGCCCCGCACCTGGCCGCCGAGCTGGGCATCACCGCCCCGCTCTGGGTCAAGGACGACAGCGCCAACCCCACCCACTCCTTCAAGGACCGGGTCGTCTCGGTGGCGCTCACCGCGGCCCGGGCGCTCGGCTTCACCCGGTTCGCGTGCGCGTCCACGGGCAACCTGGCAAACTCCGTCGCCGCGCACGCCGCCCGTGCCGGCGTCCCGTCCGTCGTGTTCGTCCCCAGCGACCTGGAGCAGGGCAAGATCGTCACCACCGCCGTCTACGGCGGCGACCTGGTCGCCATCGACGGCTCGTACGACGACGTGAACCGGCTCTGCGGCGAGCTGGTGGAGACCGACGAGTTCGAGGACACGGCGTTCGTCAACGTCAACGTCCGGCCGTACTACGCCGAGGGCTCCAAGACCCTCGGGTACGAGGTGGCCGAGCAACTCGGCTGGCGCATCCCGGCCCAGGTGGTCATCCCGATGGCCAGCGGGGAACTGCTCACGAAGGTCGACAAGGCGTTCAGTGAGCTGGTCGAGATCGGGCTGGTCGAGGCGCCGGCCGGCGGCTGGAAGGTGTTCGGCGCCCAGTCCGCCGGCTGCAACCCGATCGCCACCGCCCTGCACGCCGGCAGCGACACCATCACCCCGGTCAAGCCCACCGGCATCGCCAAGTCGCTGAACATCGGCGACCCGGCCGCCGGCCTGTACGCCCTGGAGGCCGTCCGGCGTACCGGCGGGTGGATGGAGTACGCCGACGACGACGAGATCCGCGCGGGCATCCGCCTGCTGGCCCGGACGACCGGCGTCTTCGCCGAGACCGCGGGCGGGGTGACCGTCGCGGTGCTGCGCAAGCTCGTCGAGTCCGGCCGGCTCGACCCGGCGGCGGAGACCGTCGTCTTCAACACCGGCGAGGGCCTGAAGACCCTCGACGCGGTAGCCGGCGAGGCCGGCCCGACCCACCGGATCAGGCCGTCCCTCCGCGCCGCCCGCGACGCCGGCCTCCTGACCTAACCCCACCCCCACCCCACCCCCACCCCCACCCCCACCCCCACCCCGCACCCCCACCCCCCCACCCCCACCCCCACCCCCCGCCACGGCGATCTTGCACTTGCGGCCCTCGATTCGCGGTATTCGTGCTGTATGTCGGGGCTGAAAGTGCAAGATCGCGGAGCTGTTGGGGTGGGGGATGGGCGGATCCGTTGGGTAACGGGCTTTTCGCGTTCGGTGCCAAAAACCTGCCGGTAAGGACTTGACGGCAGGAACCGGACGGGCGGAAGATGCTCCGTGCGGGAGGGCGTTTCGCCGGAGACTTTTCAAGTTCTTACGACCCAACGCCGGAGGCGTTGTGCGATCGTCCCTCCCGACCAGCGTCCGATCGGGCCGGCGAGAAATTCGCTGGCCCGATCGTCTTCTCCGGGTAACGCTCGGCGCATGGGTATCGACATCGCGCCGATCGACCGGGCCGACCAGGCCGCCATCGACGAGGCGTACCGGATCAGGGCGGCGACCGACGCGGCGGACGTGCCGGACTTCCCGCCGCTGTGCCGGCGGCGGTTCGAGGCCGCGATCCGGCACCCGATGCCGGGCATCGAGGTCGTGGCGGCGCTCGCCCGGCTCGACGGCGTACCGGCCGGATACCTCCGCCTCGACCTGCCGCGGCTCGACAACACCGACAATGCCAGCCTCGACCTGGCCGTGCACCCGGCGCACCGGCGGCGCGGTGTCGGCCGGGCGCTGCACGGGCACTGCGTGCGCCTGCTGCGCGAGCGGGGGCGCAAGCGGGTGTACGCCCCGGCGGTGTCCGCCCTGCCCGGCGGCCCGGAGCGGCACGGGGCCGGCGGGGCGTTCGCCGCCGCGGCGGGCGCGCGGCCCGCGCTCGCCGAGGTCCGCCGCCGGCTCGACCCGACCCGCCTCGACCAGGCCGCGCTCGACGGGCTACTGGCCGACGCCCGGTCCCGCGCCGCCGGCTACCGGGTCGTGCGCTGGTACGGCCACACCCCGGTGGAGTACGAGGCGGACGTCGCCTACCTCGACGGCCGGCTGGTCGCCGACATGCCGCTGGGCGA
The DNA here is from genome assembly GCF_007830265.1 of Micromonospora olivasterospora. Lineage (NCBI taxonomy): Bacteria > Bacillati > Actinomycetota > Actinomycetes > Micromonosporales > Micromonosporaceae > Micromonospora > Micromonospora olivasterospora. The sequence continues at coordinate 1,969,276 of NZ_VLKE01000001.1, read as the reverse complement.
CCTGGAGTGGGAGCCGGAGAACATCGACGTCGAGCGGCTGCGGGGCACGGAACGGGCGCTGGACGCCCGGGGACGGCGCCGCTACCACCAGGGGGCGGTGCACGTCGCGTCCGGCCGGCTGGTCGCCTGGACGCTGCTGGACGTCGGCGCGAGTGCCCCGTGGCACGCGTTCCAGCGGATCACCATCGTCGACCCCGACCACCGGGGGCGCCGACTCGGGCTGCTCACCAAGATCGAAAACCTGCGGTACGCGCTCGCCCACGAGCCGGAGTTGCGGGCTGTCGACACCTTCAACGCGGCGGCCAACGCCCGCATGATCGCCATTAACGAGCGGCTCGGCTACCGCCCGGTCGACGGTTGGACCGACTGGCAGCTGACGATCTGAGTTGTGACACGGCCCTACTGATCGCGGGGGTTCCTGTTGCATGATGGCGGGCATGACGGAGACCCCGCACCCCCTCTACGCCAGGCACGCCGACACCCTCACCCGTGCGTTGACCGCCATCACGGAGCGCGGGTACTGGTCCGCCTACCCGGAGTCGCCCAGCCCACGGGTGTACGGCGAGACCGCCGCCGCCGAGGGCAAGGCCGCCTTCGAGGCGTACCTGAACGGCGACTTCCCCCTCGACCAGCCGGGCTCGGGCGACCGGGTCGCCACGGAGGCGAGCCCGTTCGGGCTGGAGCTGAACGTGCGCTACCCGCACGCCGCCGCCGACGAGCTGGTGGCCGCCGCCTCCGCCGCGCTGCCGGCCTGGCGCGCCGCCGGCCCGCAGGGTCGGGCGGGCGTCTGCCTGGAGATCCTGGCCCGGTTGCACGGGCACGTCTTCGAGCTCGCCAACGCCGTGCAGTTCACCAGCGGCCAGGCCTTCGTGATGGCCTTCCAGGCCGGCGGCGCCCACGCGCTGGACCGGGCGCTGGAGGCGATCGCCTACGCGTACGCGGAGATGACCCGGCACCCGGGGACGGCCGGCTGGGAGAAGGCCGTCGGCAAGGGCGACCCGCTGCGGATGACCAAGACTTTCCACGTGGTGCCGCGCGGGGTGGCGCTGGTCATCGGCTGCAACACGTTTCCGACCTGGAACTCGTACCCCGGGCTGTTCGCCTCGCTGGTCACCGGGAACCCGGTGATCGTCAAGCCGCATCCGCTCGCGGTGCTGCCGCTGGCGATCACCGTGCGGTACGCCCGCGAGGTGCTCGCCGAGGCGGGCTTCGACCCGAACCTGGTGCTGCTCGCGCCCGAGGCCCCCGGCGAGAAGCTGGCCACGACGCTCGCGCTGCATCCGGCCGTGAAGGTCGTCGACTTCACCGGCTCCACCGAGTACGGCGAGTGGCTCGAGGCCAACGCGCGGCAGGCCTCGGTCTTCACCGAGAAGGCCGGCCTGAACACGGTGGTGATCGACTCCACCGACGACTTCGCCGGGATGTGCCGCAACCTCGGCTTCACGCTGACGCTGTACAGCGGCCAGATGTGCACCACGTCGCAGAACCTGCTGATCCCCCGGGCCGGGATCGACACCGACCAGGGGCACAGGAGCTTCGACGAGGTGGTTGCGGGGATCGCCGCGGCGGTCGGCAAGCTCACCGCCGACCCCGCCCGGGGCGTCGAGCTGACCGGCGCGATCGTCAACGACAGCGTGCTGGAGCGCCTCGACGAGGTCGCCAGGGTCGGCGAGACGGTGCTGGAGTCGCGTACGGTCGAGCATCCGGCGTTCCCCGGGGCGGTGGTGCGGACGCCGACCATCGTCAAGCTGACCGCCGACGACACCGCGACCTACTCCCGGGAGTGGTTCGGGCCGATCTCGTTCGCCATCGCCACCGACTCCACGGCGCACAGCCTGGAGATCATGCGGGCCACCGTCGGCGAGAAGGGCGCGCTGACCGCGGGCGTCTACTCGACCGACGAGGCGGTGCTGGACGCGGCCGAGGCGGTCGCGATCGACGTCGGGGTCCACCTGTCCTGCAACCTGACCGGCGGCGTCTTCGTCAACCAGTCGGCGGCGTTCTCCGACTTCCACGGCAGCGGCGCCAACCCGGCGGCGAACGCGGCGCTGACCGACGGCGCGTACGTGGCGAACCGGTTCCGGGTCGTCCAGAGCCGCCGCCACGCCTGACGTGTGCGGACGGGCCCCCTTCCGGGTGGGAGGGGGCCCGCTCGACGGGCCGACCGGGCCCCGCCGACCTCGGCCTCCAGCACCGTGACCCGCGCGCTCACGCCGGGCGGCGCATCTGCAGCTCGCGCAGCGCGGGGAACTTCGGGTGCGGCACCCGTACCCCGGTGTCGACGAAGCCCAGCCGCCGGTACGCCCGGTAGGCCCGGTCGTTGCCCACCACCACCTCGGGCATCAGCTCCGGCCGCCCGCACGCGCGGGACCAGGCGGCCACCCCCTCGATCAGCTCGGCGAGCAGGCCGGTGCCGCGCCAGGACGGCGTGACGTAGACGGCGTAGATGACGGTCAGTCCGGGGTCGTTCGGCGCGACGGTGCCGCCGGCGCGGCCGACGAGCCGGCCGGCGGCCGTACGCGGGCCCGCGGGGGCGCCGGCGAGGGTCTCCAGCCGCAGCGCGCGCATCCGGGCCGCGTCCTGGGGCGTCACGCGGCGTACCGTGGCCGTCGCTGCCGTACCGGCCGGCCCGGTGCGGCCGCCGGCGGCCGGCGGGGACCTGCTGTCATCCCGCATGCCTATCGCAGTGACGATCGCCTATGTTGTGCCGGGTTGGGGTCGGTCCGATATTGCCCGTTTTGGGATCGTGCGCTGCTGTCACCGCTCGTGTACCGTGCGATTTCGGTCACTGATTTCGTGGTCGTCGTCGACACCGGAACCGGTGGTCCGGGGCTGCCGGTTGGGCCGGTGTCCCGAGGGTTGTGAAAGGCCGCGCGACGTTAAGGAAGTGCACCGTGGCACAGGGCACCGTGAAGTGGTTCAACGCCGAGAAGGGCTACGGCTTCATCGCCGTCGACGGCGGTCAGGACGTATTCGTACACTTCTCCGCCATCGAGATGGACGGCTACAAGGCGCTGGACGACGGGCAGCGGGTGGAGTTCGAGATCGCCCAGGGGCAGAAGGGCCCGCAGGCCGAGCGGGTCCGCGTCGTCGCCTGACCCTCGACCGGTTCCGGGGCCCGCGCACGTGGCGGGCCCCGACCACGTTCCCGGGGGCCCGCCGCTCCCGTCCACCCCAAACGGGGCAGCGGATTCGGGCCGGGCCCAGGCAGGATCATGAGCCGTTCCGGCGTCGCCGCTGAGGAGGGTTCATGTCGCAGCCGCCCGTACCCGACCGACCTGCCCCCGGGTCCTGGGACCCGGGCGAGTTCGGCCAGACCACGAACTGGGACCCGGCCGCGCTCGAACGGACGGATGGCTCGGGCGCGTGGACGGCTCCCCGGCCGGCCGCCGGTCCGGGCCCGTGCGCCGGACTGCCCGTGTACCCGTCGCACCCGGGTGCCGTGCCGCCGGGCTACCCGCCGGGTACCGCGCCCTGGCCGCCGCCCGGGTACGACCCGGCCGACCCGCTCGTCACACCGCCCGGGCAGGGCCTGAGCGGCTGGTTCTCGCGCTGCGCGGGCGCGCTGCGCGGGCGCGGTGCGCCGCAGCTGGCGGCAGTTCACCGTCGTCCTGCTGCTCACCCACTCCCTGCCGACGCTCGCGCTGCTGCTCGCGGTGGTGCCGCTCTACCCGCCGCCGCTGGAGCCCACGGCGCCGGGCGCGCCGCCGGCCCCGCTGCCCGATGGGTACCTCGCCGATTTCGGCGTCCTTCTCGCCGCCATGCTCGGTCTCGTCTGCCTGCTCGCGCTCGTCCAGGCGGTCGGCTGGGCGGCCGGCAGCTGGGTGATCGCGCGCCAGGCGGCCGGCCAGCCCGCCCCGGTCGGCGCCGCCCTCCCGTACGGCCTGCGCCGCGCCCCGGCGCTGTGGGGCTGGACCCTGGTCTACGGCCTGTTGGTGGCGGTCGGGCTGGTCCTGTGCTACCTGCCCGGCCTGTACGCGATGGTCGCGCTGGGCCTGTTCGGCCCGGTGCTGCTCTTCGAGCGCGGCGCCCCGCTGGGCCGGGCCCGTGAGATGTTCCACGCCCGCCTCGGGCCGGTGCTCGGGCGGATCGCGCTGGTCAGGCTCGCGGCGTCCGTGTTCTCGCTGGTCCTGGCCCCGGTACAGGTCGCGGGCGTGCTGCTCGGCGATCCCGCCGACGCGGCCAGCTTCAGCGGGTGGGACGTCGCGTACGCGGTGGTGGCCGCCGTGATCACGCTCCCGTACGGCCTGGTCCACCTTGTCGGCCTCGTCGTGACGTACGCCGAGCAGCGGGCCTGCGAGGGTCCGGTGACGGCCACCCGGCTGGCGGGTGAACTCGGCTGACCGCCCGGATCGGTTGCGCTGGTCGGGCCGCGCCGGGCCGGCCCGACTGGCCCATCGTGCTTGCACTCGGCAGGGCAGAGTGCTAAACAAGTCATTGGCACTCGCATACGGCGAGTGCCAATGGTCGGGGCGGTGGGGTCACGGCCTCCCGGTGGGTGACCGCCGGGCGGCACATGGCCGGTCGTCGCGGGCTATCCGGCCCGGCCGAAGGACGTCGTCGTCGCCAGGTGGCGACGTCCCAAGGTGCGTACACCAGGCGGCCCATCCGGGGCACAACACTCGGGTGGCCCGTGAGTGTCCAGGAGGACAACGCCGTATGGCCAAGATGATCGCGTTCGACGAGGAGGCTCGCCGCGGCCTCGAGCGGGGCATGAACCAGCTCGCCGACGCCGTGAAGGTGACCCTCGGCCCCAAGGGCCGCAACGTCGTGCTCGAGAAGAAGTGGGGCGCCCCCACCATCACCAACGATGGTGTGAGCATCGCCAAGGAGATCGAGCTCGAGGACCCGTACGAGAAGATCGGCGCCGAGCTGGTCAAGGAGGTCGCGAAGAAGACCGACGACGTGGCCGGTGACGGCACGACGACGGCGACCGTCCTGGCCCAGGCCCTGGTTCGTGAGGGCCTGCGCAACGTGGCCGCCGGCGCCAACCCGATGGCCCTGAAGCGGGGCATCGAGGCCGCCGTGGCCAGCGTCTCGGAGGAGCTGCTCAAGCTCGCCAAGGACGTGGAGACCAAGGAGCAGATCGCCTCCACCGCCTCCATCTCGGCCGGTGACACCAGCGTCGGCGAGATCATCGCCGAGGCGATGGACAAGGTCGGCAAGGAAGGCGTCATCACCGTCGAGGAGAGCAACACCTTCGGCCTGGAGCTCGAGCTCACCGAGGGCATGCGCTTCGACAAGGGCTACATCTCCGCGTACTTCATGACCGACCCGGAGCGTATGGAGGCCGTCTTCGACGACCCGTACCTCCTGATCGTCAACAGCAAGATCTCGTCGGTGAAGGACCTGCTCCCGATCCTGGAGAAGGTCATGCAGAGCGGCAAGCCGCTGCTGATCATCGCCGAGGACATCGAGGGCGAGGCCCTGGCGACCCTGGTCGTCAACAAGGTCCGGGGCACCTTCAAGTCGGTTGCCGTCAAGGCGCCGGGCTTCGGTGACCGCCGCAAGGCCATGCTCGCCGACATCGCCATCCTCACCGGTGGCCAGGTCATCAGCGAGGAGGTCGGCCTCAAGCTCGACGCCGTCGGCCTCGACATGCTGGGCCGCGCCCGCAAGGTCGTGGTGACCAAGGACGAGACCACCATCGTCGACGGTGCCGGCGACGCCGAGCAGATCCAGGGCCGGGTGAACCAGATCCGGGCCGAGATCGAGAAGAGCGACTCCGACTACGACCGGGAGAAGCTGCAGGAGCGTCTGGCCAAGCTGGCCGGCGGTGTTGCGGTGATCAAGGTCGGCGCGGCCACCGAGGTCGAGCTGAAGGAGCGCAAGCACCGCATCGAGGACGCGGTGCGCAACGCGAAGGCCGCCGTCGAGGAGGGCATCGTCCCGGGTGGTGGCGTCGCGCTGGTGCAGGCCGGCAAGACCGCCTTCGACAAGCTGGACCTGACCGGCGACGAGGCGACCGGCGCGCAGATCGTCAAGATCGCGCTGGACGCCCCGCTGCGGCAGATCGCCGTCAACGCCGGCCTCGAGGGTGGCGTCGTCGTCGAGCACGTCCGCAACCTGGAGGCGGGCCACGGCCTCAACGCCGCCAACGGCGAGTACGTGGACCTGCTGGCCGCGGGCATCATCGACCCGGCCAAGGTGACCCGGTCGGCGCTGCTGAACGCCTCGTCGATCGCCGCGCTGTTCCTGACCACCGAGGCCGTCGTCGCCGACAAGCCGGAGAAGACCCCGGCCGCCCCGGCTGGCCCGGGTGGCGGGGACATGGACTTCTGAGTCCAGTTCACCAACGCCGAAGGGGGCGGGCCGCTGACGCGGTCCGCCCCCTTCGTCATCTCCGTACCGTCGCCGCCGTCGCGGGAAGACCGGCCGGGCCCTACGTCGGCAGGGGCCGCTGGTTGCGGCGCTTCCGCGCCGGGTCGTACGGCTGCTGGATGCGGACCGGCTCGTCCACCAGGGCGAGTGGCTCCTCGGCCACCGGCGCGCCTGCTCCCGCCATCTCGGCCAGCTGCTCGGCGTCGCCGTAGTCCAACCGGTCGAACGGTAGTTGCCCGGGGAGCTCGTCGACCGGCGCCCAGGTGACGGGCTGCACGTCGTCGGTCTGGTCGTCGTCCGTGGTCATGACTGCCTCCTCTACCGGGAACGGTAGGGGCCGTCGATACGGCACGGGGTCGAACGGGATTATTCGGATCTATATCCCGTTTGCGCTCTCTGGCGTCGGCCCTCCCGGTCCGGCCGTCACCGTCCCGAGCGCCTTGCGGTACAGGAAGAAGACGCGTCCGATCCGGGCCCCCGCACTGCCCGAATAGAAGCGCACCGGCCCGACCCAGCCGATCTGGGCCGATTCGGCCCCTCCGTCCCGCTGGTCGCGCAGGCAGCGGCGCAGCAGCACCCCGCCGATCCCCGAGCCCTCCGCCTCGGGCGCGGTGCCCATCGGCCCGAACCAGGTCGGCCGGGACGAGCCGTAGGCGGCGAAGCCCAGGATCGGGCCGGCGCGCTCGGCCAGGTGCACCCCCGCGGCCGGCCGGCCCACCGAGCCGGCCAGTTCCGCGTCCCAGGCGCCGCCGAACGTGGACCGGGCGAACGCCGCCAGCGCCGGCAGGTCCCCCGGCTCCGCGCGCCGTACCGTGACGCCCCGGTCGGCCAGCCGCCGCTCCGCCGGCTCCGTCGCTCGCAGCGCCGGCGACTCGTCGTACGACAGGTCGGCCGTCATGTTCAGGGCCGTCCGGTCCTGCGTGTAGCCCAGCGCCAGCGCCGCGCAGACCGCGGGCGTGTACCGCACGTCGATTCCCGGCCAGGCGTAGTACGGGGGGTTGCCGGCCAGCAGCACCTCCACCGCGCCCCGCTCCGCCAGGACCCGCTCGGCCCGGTCGAGCAGCGCCCGGCCGACGCCCCGTCGGCGCTGGTCCGGGGCCACCGCCACCAGGTCGACGTGCCCGATGCCCGGCTCCCGGACGGACAGCGAGCCGAGCAGCACCCCGACCAGGTCCGCCCCCCGGTACGCGCCCAGCGCCAGCACCGTCCGGTCCGCGCGGGCGCGGGTGTGCAGGGTGTCGACGATCTCCGCCGCCTCGGCCGCGTCCTCGGGCAGGTCCAGCGCTTGCCGGCACAGGGCCACCACGTCGGGCAGCGCGTCGGTGGCCAGCTCGGCGACGATCGTCTCCGCGTCCATGGTCGCCGACCCTAGGCCATCGCCGCCGGGGCGGGCACCCGCCCTTTCACTGCGCGCGGGCGGCGCGCACGGCGGCGTACGCGTCGACGACGCCCGCCCCGGTGATGTTCGCGTCGCCGTCGCAGGCGTCGGACGGGTTCCGGGAGCGGTACGTCGCCTCGGCGGGGACGGCCGTCTCGCGCAGGATGCGGCGGGTGCGGTCCAGGTCACCGACCAGGGCCGGGTTCGCCGACCACATCAGCGCCACCACCCCGGCGACGTGCGGGGTCGCCATCGAGGTGCCGTCCAGGACGGCGTACCCGCCGCCCGGCATCGCGGAGAGCACCCCCGCGCCCGGGGCGACCACGTCCGGCTTCGCCGCGCCGGGCACCGGCCCGCGGCTGGAGAACGTGGCGACCCGGCGCTGCCGGTCCACCGCGCCGACCGTGAACACGTCCGGGTACGTCGCCGGCGGGTCCTCGATCGACCCGCAGTACGGCCCGGTGTTGCCGGCCGCCGCCACCACGAACACGCCGGCCGCGTCCAGGGCGGCCGTGGCCGCCCGCAGCGCCCCCGGATCGCAGCCCTCGATCGACGGGCAGCCCCACGAGTTCGTCAGCACCTGCGGGCCCCGCTCGGGGCGCCCGTCGGTGAACGGATCGCCGCCGGCCGGGAACGGGGCCAGCATGAACTGCAGGCAGTCCAGGTAGCGGGCCGGGCTGCCCAGGTTGCGGGCCAGGTTGACGCAGCCGACCCAGCTCGCCCCCGGAGCCACCCCGACGCCGCCCCGCCCGACCGCACTGCCCGTGGTGTGCGTGCCGTGTCCGCCTCGGTCGGTGGGTGTGCGCGTGTGCGACCACGGGTCGTACCAGGAGTCGTCCCCGCCCCGGAAGCCGTCGGCCAGCGCCGGGTGCCGGCCGTCCACCCCGGAGTCCGAGCTGCCGACCACGACGCCGGCCCCGGTCACGCCCAGTTGCGACCAGACCCGGTCGGCGCCGATGAGCGAGACGTTCCAGGTCGGCCCCGCCGGGGCGGGCTCCGTACCCCGCTTGGTGGGGGCGGGCGCCGGGAGCGGGCGCAGCCGCTGACTCACCAGCACCCGGCCCACCTCGGGCCGCCGGGACAGCCAAGCCCGCACGCCCGGCCCGCCGTCCACCTCGACCGCGTTCACCAGGTAGTACGGCCTCGGGCGCAGCCCCAGCCGGGACAGGTCGCGGCGCAGGCCGGCCTGGGTGCGCTCGGCCGTCGCGACCAGCCGCCGGTAGACCTCCCGGGCCCGGGCGTCCCGGCCAACCCGACCGGGCGGGCCCGCGGGGACGCCGCTCAGGTCGGCCTGCTCGCGCAGCACCACCAGCAGCCGCTCCCCGTGCAGGCCCGGCTGGCCGGGGACGGCGTACACCGCCGCCACCGCGGCGAGCAGGACCGCGGCGGTCGCCGCCGCCACCCGCCGGTCGGGCGTCCGGCCGCGCGGGCGGGCCAGCAGCACGCCGTACGCGACCGCCAGGACCACGGCCACCGCGAGCCCGACGGCGGCGCCGACCGCCACCCAGAACGGCACGTCCCGGTCGGTGGCCAGGAGGAGGGTGATCTCCTCGGGGTCGGCGAACGCCAGCGGCCCGAACGCCGCGAGCCCGACCAGCCAGCGCGCCGGGGCAGGTCCGACCGGACCGTCCTCCCGGGCGGCCGGGGTCTGGAGAGCGGCCAGGGCGAAGCCGAGCGGCGGCAGCGTGAGCAGCGCGGGCAGTTGCGCCCCGGACTGACCGACGCCGGCCGCGACCAGCAGCAGCGCCACCCCGGCGACCAGGCCGCCGACCAGCACCAGCCGGGCCGGACGCGGCGGGCGGCCGACCGCGAAGCACGACCAGAACCGGGCGTCGAGCACGGCCCCGGCGAGGAGGCCGACGGCGGCCGCCGCTGCCGCCGCCAGCAGGGTCTCCAGCAGCCCGCCGAGCGCGCCGACCCGGGCCCAGGGCAGCAGCGTGGCCAGCCCGGCGGCCACCGCCAGCAGGGTCGCCGGGGCGGGCCGCGGGAACGGCTTGCCCACCCGGCCAACGCCTCCGGCGGCGGCCGACGCCGGCGGCCCGTTGACGGAAGACGGCGGCGGCGGACCGCCCGGGGCCCGCTGCGGCACCGGGGGCTGCCTTCGCGACAGCCGGCCGAACGCCACGGCGAGCAGGGCGGCGGTCGCGGCCAGCGCGGCCAGGTAGCCCTCGTGGTGCACCGGCGGGAGCGCGCGCAGCAGGGCGAGCGCCCCGAAGGCGAGCAGCCCGGCGAGCCAGGCCCACCCGGCGGCCCGGACCGCCCCGGCGCGGGGCAGCAGGGCGAGCAGCAGCACCGGGACGCCGGCCAGCACGACGGTGGCCAGGGCGACCGCCGGCCACAGCCAGACCGCCCGGTCCAGCCCGGCGGCCAGCAGGGTCTGGTCGACCAGCCAGCCGACCAGTTCGGTCGGGACGGTGACCGCGACCGTCCAGCAGCCGGCCAGCACGGCCGCCACCACCGGCCAGGGGCCGGGGCGGTCCGGCGGCGGGCCCGGCACCGGCGGCGGGACGGGACGACCGGGCGGGGGTGGGGGGCCGACCTCCATTCCCAGACAGTACGGCGGGTTCGCGACCTCCCGTCCGGCGGCCGCGACGGTTACGGTGGACGGGTGCGTGACCCGAACGTGTCCCGAGCCGTAGCCGGTCAGCTCTCCCCGGCGCGCCGCGCCGCCGACCTGCGGCGACTGCGCGCCGAGCGGTTCGACGTCCTGGTCATCGGCGGTGGCGTCACCGGCGCCGGAGCGGCCCTGGACGCCGCCTCCCGGGGGCTCAAGGTGGCCCTGGTCGAGGCCCGGGACTACGCCGCCGGCACGTCCAGCCGGTCCAGCAAGCTCATCCACGGCGGCCTGCGCTACCTGGAGCAGTTGGAGTTCCACCTGGTCCACGAGGCGCTGACCGAGCGGGGGCTGCTCGCCACCCGGCTCGCCCCGCACCTGGTCCGGCCCGTGCCGATCCTCGTCCCGCTGCCCGCCGGCCGGGGTGCCCGGGAGTTGCCGGGCCGGGTGTTCCGCCGCTCCTACTACGGCCTTGGCGTGGCGACGTACGACGCGTTCGCCGGGCTGTTCGGGGGCGGGCGGGGGATGCCGCTGCACCGGCACCTGACCCGGGAGGGCGCGCGGCGGGTCTTCCCCAGCCTGCGCGCCGACATCCTGGCCGGGGCGATCCGCTACTACGACGGGCAGGTCGACGACGCCCGGCTGGTGGTCACCCTGGCCCGCACGGCGGCCAGCCTCGGCGCGACCGTGGTCAACAGCGCCCGCGCCGTGGGGCTGATCCGGCAGGCCCGGGAGGTGACCGGAATCCGCGTCCGAGACCTGGAGGCGCCAGCCGGCTCGCCCGACGCCGAGTTCGAAGTACGCGCCCGCACCGTCATCGCCGCGACCGGGGTGTGGAGCGACGACATGTCCCGGATGCTCAACGACGTCGGGCTGCGCCCGGGGTTGCGGGTCCGGGCGTCCAAGGGGGTGCACCTCGTGGTGCCCCGCTCGGCGATCACCGGCGAGGCGGGGCTGATCCTGCGCACCGCCACCAGCGTGCTCTTCGTGATCCCGTGGGGCGGGCACTGGATCATCGGCACCACCGACACCGACTGGCGACTCGACCGGTCGCACCCGGCCGCGTCGGCGCGCGACATCGCATACCTGCTGGAGCAGGTCAACACCGTGCTCGACCGGCCGCTCACCACCGCCGACATCGAGGGCGTGTACGCGGGGCTCCGGCCGCTGCTGTCCGGCGAGGCCGACTCCACCTCCAAGCTGTCCCGGGAGCACGCCGTGGTCGAGCCGATGCTCGGGCTGCTGCTGGTCGCCGGGGGCAAGTACACGACGTACCGGGTGATGGCCTCCGACGTGGTCGACCGGGCGGCCCGCCGGCTCGGCGGGGTGCGCCCGTCCCGCACGGCCGACCTGCCGCTGCTCGGCGCCGACGGGTACGCCGCGATGTGGCGGGACCGGGCCGACCTGGCCCGGCGGCACGGGGTGCCGGTCGGGGTGGTCGAGCACCTGCTGGAGCGGTACGGCACCCTCACCCTCGACCTGCTGGCGCTGGTCGAGGCGGACCCGCTGCTCGCGTCCCCGCTGGCCGGGGCGCCGGAGTATCTGGCGGCCGAGGTGACGTACGCGGCCCGCGCGGAGGGGGCCCTGCACCTGGAGGACGTGCTGACCCGGCGTACCCGGATCTCCTTCGAGACCGCCCACCGCGGGCTGGAGTCGGCGGAGCACGCCGCGGAGCTGATGGGTGCGGTGCTCGGCTGGGACGCCGCGACCCGGGCGCGGGAGGTCGCGCACTACCGGGCCCGGGTGGAGGCGGAGCGGCAGTCCCAGTTGATGCCGGACGACGCCGCCGCCGACGCGGCCCGGCTCGGCGCCCCCGACGTGCGGGGCTTCGCGGCGGACCGGGGCGCGGACGGCGACCCCGCCCTGCCGTCGTCGCGCTGAGCGGTCCCGCCGGTCCCCGGCCCGGGGTGGCCGCTCGTCGCGCTGACCGGTCCCGCCGGTCCCCGGCCCGCGGTGGCCGCTCGTCGCGCTGACCGGTCCCGCCGGTCCCCGGCCCGCGGTGGCCGCTCGTCGCGTGTCGCTCAGAGCACCTTGCCGGGGTTGAACAGCCCCGCCGGGTCCAGCGCCGCCTTGATCGCCTGGTGCACCCGTACCCCGACGGGCCCGATCTCCCGGGCCAGCCAGTCCCGCTTGAGCAGCCCCACCCCGTGCTCGCCGGTGCAGGTGCCGCCCAGCTCCAGGCCGAGCCGCATGATCTCGTCGAAGGCCCGCCGGCCGCGTTCCAGGCTGGCCGGGTCGGCCCGGTCGACCACGATGTTCGGGTGCATGTTGCCGTCGCCAGCGTGCCCGACCACCCCGATCGGCACGGCGCACTCCTCGGCGATCCGGGCCACCCCGTCGAGCAGCGCGGCGAGCGAGCCCCGCGGCACCGCCACGTCGTCGATGACCAGCCCGCCGTTGCCGCCCGGGTACGCGTCGGCGGCGAACTTCTCCATCGCCGGGTGGGCCAGCCGGCGGGCCTGCAACAGCGCCGCCGCCTCCACCGCGTCGGTGGCCGCGTACACCTCGTCCGCGCCGGCGGACTCGCAGACCTCGGCGAGCCGGGCCAGGTCCTCGGCCGCCCGGGACCCGGTGTCCACGGCGGCGAGCAGCAGCGCCTGCGCGTCCGTGCGCAGCCCCATCGGCTGGTACGCCTCGATCGCCCCCAGGTGCGTCCGGTCGAGCAGTTCCAGCAGGCTCGGGGTGAGCCCCCGGGCGGCGATCTCCGCCACCGCCGTACCGGCCTCGGCCGTCGAGTCGAAGACCGCGACGAGGGTCAGCGACTCCTCCGGCGCCGGCCGCAGCGCGACCGTGATCTCGGTGATCACGCCGAGGGTGCCCTCGGAGCCGACGAAGAGCCGGGTGAGGTCGTACCCGGCGACGCCCTTGGCGGTGCGGCGGCCGGTGCGCAGCACCTCGCCGGAGGCGAGCACCACCTCCAGGCCGAGCACGTACTCGGTGGTCACGCCGTACTTGACGCAGCACATGCCGCCCGCGTTGGTGGAGACGTTGCCGCCGATGGTGGACGACTCCCAGGAGCCCGGGTCCGGCGGGTAGTACAGCCCCTGCCTGCGGACCGCCCCGGCCAGGGTCGCGTTCACCACGCCGGGCTGGACCACCGCGATCCGGCTGACCGGGTCGATCTCCAGGATCGCGTCCATTGCCACGGTGCTCAGCACCACCGCGCCGTCCACCGCGTTCGCCGCGCCGGCCAGCCCGGTCCGCGCCCCCTGCGGCACCACCGGTACGCCGTGCCGCGCCGCCGCCCGCACCACGGCGGCCACCTCCTCGGTGCTGCGCGGGCGGACCACCACCAGCGGGGTGCCCGAGGCGCACAGGTCGGCCTCGTCCCGCTCGTGCATGCGGAGCAGGTCCGGATCGGTCAGGACGGCGGCGTCGCCGAGCACGGCGCGCAGGTCATCGAGGAGGGGGGTTCCGGCCATGCGGAAGAGGCTAACGGGCGGCTATCTTGGCGGCCATGCTGTACCTGGACCGACCCGCCTGGCCGGCGCGTGGACGGCTCTGGTCCCACCTGATCAGCTACGTCTCGTACGCCGAGCTGCACGCCTTCGCCGAGGCGCTCGGCGCGCCCCGGCGGGCCTTCGACCGGGACCACTACGACATCCCCGCGGAGCGGTACGCCATGGCGGTGTGGCTCGGCGCGAGGGTGGTGCCGAGCGGTGACCTGGTCCGCCTGCTCCGCGCGGCGAACCTCCCCCGCCCCCGCCCCCGCCCCCGCCCCTAGACACTCGCCGATCTTGCACTTTGTGCCCTCACTTTGTCCCGGTTGGACACTTTTGTCGGGGCCAAAAGTGCAAGATCGCGGGGGTGGGGGTGGGGTGGGGGTGGGGGTGGGGGTGGGGGTGGGGGTGGGGGTGGGGTGGGGGCGCGGGGTGGGGTGGGGGGTTAGGTGAGGTGGGTTAGTTCGCGGGTCAGGTTGGATCTGGCTCGGGGGGCCCAGGTGGTGGCCAGCGGGGGGAGGCGGTAGAGGGCCGGCAGGGCCAGCAGGTTCCGCAGCACCCGGGCCCGGCCAGCGCGGAAGTCCGGGTCCGGCACGTGCGCGTACTCCCGGCGGACGGCGGCCGCGTACCGGTCGTACTCCTCGGGCGGGCCGGCCAGCACGGCCAGGTCCGCGTCGCAGAGCAGCGCACCGTCGGCGTCCCCGGCGGCGGTCGCGTGCCCGGCGGTCAGCAGCACCAGCCGGCGTACCTCGGCCACCGCCCCCGCCGGCAGGCCCAGGTCGGCCAGGAGCGTCGTGGCCAGGTCGGCGCTGTCCCGCTCGTTGGCGTCACCCGGGGCGCGGGGGTCGTAGACCGCGTCGTGGCACCAGGCGGCGAGCCGGACCAGGTCCGGCCGGTCGGCCAGGCCCGCGTACGCGTCGACGACGTCGAGCACGGCGGTCAGGTGCCGGGGGGTGTGGTAGTGCCGGTGGGGCTCCCGCCAGCGGGTCAGCAGGCTTTCCCCGGCCTCGGTCAGCAGCGGCCCGTCGGTCGCGCCCGCGCCCCGCGCCGCCGCCCGCCACCGGTCGATCAGCTCCGTCACCCGCCCGAGTGTGCCGCACCCGCGCGAGGATTCACCCCCTCCGGTACGGGTAGTCCCCGCCATGGCCCGGGACCGGCGACCTTCGTTGCTGCGGCGCGCCTCGGAGCGCGACGGCAAGGACATCGATACGGCGCGAATCGCCGAGGGCATGACGTACCTGCGGAACCGGGGCCGGGACACCCTGCACGACCGGCTGCACCGCGTCCGGATGTCGGTCGGCCTCGCCGTCCAGGCCGGGCTGGCCGCCGCCCTGGCCTACCTGGTGTCCCACTACATCCTGAACAACGCGCAGCCGGTCTTCGCCCCGATCTCGGCCGTCGGCACCCTGGCCGCCTCGATCGGCCAGCGGCTGCGCCGGACCGTCGAGCTGATCGTCGGGGTGGCGGTCGGGGTGTTCCTCGGTGACGGGCTGGTCTACTTCCTCGGTACCGGCAGTTGGCAGCTCGGGCTCGTGGTGACCGCCTCCATCCTGTTGACCATCTTCTTCGGTGGCAGCGTGGCCGTCGTCATCCAGGCCGCCGCCACCGCCGTGCTGATCGTCACGCTCAGCCCCTCCACGCAGAACCTGGAGATCCCGCGCTTCGTCGACGCCGCCGTCGGCGGCGGCATCGCGCTGGTGGTGACGGCGATCCTGCTGCCGTTGAACCCGCTGCGCGTGATCAATCGGGCCGCCCGGCCGGCGCTGGACCTGCTCGCCGACCAGCTCGACAACGCGGCCCAGGCCCTGCGCGAACAGGACCGCGGCCGCGCCCAGCGCGCGCTGGAACGGCTCCGGGAGAACAAGGAGGAACTGGCCACCTTCACGGAGGCCATCGAGGGCGCCAAGGAGACGACCATCCTCTCCCCGGCCCGCTGGCACCGGCGCAGCGAGCTGACCCACTACGCGGAGGCGGCGGACCCGATCGACCGGGCGATGCGCAACAGCGGCACGCTCATCCGGCGTTCGGTGACCCTGATCGAGGACGAGGAACCGGTGCCGGATTCGATGCCCGACGCCGTGAACCACCTCGCCGAGTCCGTCCGGCTGCTTCGGCACGAGTTCTCCGTCGGGGCGGAGCCGCAGCGGGCCCGGGAGCGGTCCCTGCGCGCCGTCAGCGAGGCCGGCCGGGCGTACGGGCAGGGGGTGGGCTTCTCGGGCAGCGTGGTGATCGCCCAGGTGCGGACGACCGCCAGCGACCTGATGGTCGCCTCCGGCATCGAGCAGGAGGAGGCGAACCGGCTGGTCCGCCAGGCGTTCGGCAGGCCGGAGCGGGAGGAGGGCGCGCCCGAGGGCAGGCCCGGCCCGCAGCCCCCCACCGCACCGGCCCTCGGCTGAGCGGTCACGGGAGCTCGGCGAGGGCGGCGAGCAGGCGGTCCACGTCGTCGGTCGTGCTGCCCAGCCCGAGGCTGGCCCGCAGGGCGGTCGGCGGCAGGTCGGCGCGACCGCTGCGGGCGGCGGCCTCGGCGAGCAGCCGCCGGGCCAGCGGGTGGGCGCAGAACAGCCCGTCGCGGACCCCGATGTCGTGCCGCGCGGCCAGCTCCGCCGCCACCTCGGCCGAGTCCCGGCCGGCCACGACGAACGACACGATGCCGACCCGCGGCGCGTCCGGGCCGAAGGTGCGCAGCTCCACCGCGTGCGGCAGGGCGGCCAGGCCGTCCCGAAGCCGGGCCAGCAGCGCCTGCTCGTGGGCGTGCAGTTCGGCCCGGTCCGCGTCGGCCAGCGCCGCGCACACCGCCGCCAGGGCGACCGCGCCGAGCAGGTTGGGCGTACCGCCCTCGTGCCGGGCCGGGCCGGTGGCCCAGCGCACCTCGTGGGTGGCCGCGCCGACGTGGCTGGTGGCGCCGCCTCCCGCCAGGTAGGGCGGGGCCGCGTCGAGCCAGTCGCCCCGGCCGAGCAGCACCCCCGCCCCGAACGGCGCGTACAGCTTGTGCCCGGAGGCGGCCAGGTAGTCCACGCCCAGCGCGGCCACGTCGACCGGGGCGTGCGGGGCGAGCTGGGCGGCGTCGACCGCGATCCGGGCGCCGTGCCGGCGGGCCACCAGGGCCAGCTCGGCCACCGGCCAGCGCTCCCCGGTCACGTTGCTCGCCCCGGTCACCGCGACCAGCACCGGCGGGTCGGCCCGCGTGCCCCGGCGCAGCTCGGTCAGGGCGGCGTCCAGGGCGCGGACCGCCTCGCCCGCGGCGGCCGGCACCGGCAGCCGCACCGAGCCGCGCGGCCAGGGCAGCAGGTTGGCGTGGTGCTCCCCGGCGAAGGTGACCACCGTGGTCCCGGGGGGCAGGGCCCGGGCCAGCAGGTTCAGCGCGTCCGTGGTGTTGCGGGTGAAGACCACGTGGTCGCCCGCGCGGGCGCCGAAGAAGTCCCCGACCGTCTGCCGCGCCCGCTCGTACTCCAGCGTGCAGCGCCGCGACAGCGCCCCGGCGCCGCGGTGCACGCTCGCGTACCAGGGCAGGAGCTCGGCCACGGCGTCGGCCGCGGCCCGCGCGCACGGCGCGCTGGCGGCGTGGTCGAGGTTGACCTGGCCCGGCACGCCGAGCACGTCGAGCGGCCGGGCGGTCCGCGCCGGCAGCGGGGGCA
The DNA here is from genome assembly GCF_007830265.1 of Micromonospora olivasterospora. NCBI lineage: Bacteria > Bacillati > Actinomycetota > Actinomycetes > Micromonosporales > Micromonosporaceae > Micromonospora > Micromonospora olivasterospora. The sequence continues at coordinate 1,951,948 of NZ_VLKE01000001.1, read as the reverse complement.
GCGGGGATACGAGGGTGACGGGCACTGGCCTACCTCCGAGGTCCGGGGACCCCGGGGTGGGCACCGGGACGGGGTCCGCGCTTGCCCAGCGCCGGACGGGGCTGGGCCCGGTCATCACCCGGGGCACCCCACCGCGAACTTGACGAGGGTTGCCGGCCAGCAAGCCGGGGCTTCACGCTGGCGCTCGTGACCTGCCGGCAGCATACCGCCGGGCGGATGCGGCCGGACCCGGCGGTCGGGGGTGACTACGCTGACGGGATGGCCGACACTCCGTCCGGCGGCGGCGCCGCCTCGCCGTGGACCGCGCCCCCCGTCCCGTCGCCGCCCGGCGGGGCCGACAGGATGCCGCCGCGCCGGCTGGGCTGGCGGCGGATCCTGGTGCTGGGCCTGGTGGTGCTGCTGATCGCGGCCTGCGCGGTCTACATGCTGTTCGTGCTCGGCTCGAACCTCGGCCCGGAGGCGCTCCTCGTCGGCGTGCTCGCCGCCATCCTGCCGGTGCCGGTGCTGGTCGCCGCCTTCCTCTGGCTCGACCGGTACGAGCCGGAGCCGCTGAAGTACCTGGTCTTCTGCTTCGCCTGGGGGGCGTTCGTCTCCACCGCCGCCTCGCTGACCGTCAACGAGTTCTTCGCCGCCCGGTTCGCCGACTGGCACCTGCCCGCCGCGCTCACCGGGGTGCTGGTCGCCCCGTTCATCGAGGAGCTGACCAAGGCGCTCGGGCCGATCCTGCTGCTGGTCTTCCGCCGCCGGGAGTGGTCGGGGATCACCGACGGCCTGGTCTACTGCGGGCTGTCGGCGGTCGGCTTCGCGATGGTGGAGAACATCCTCTACCTCGGCGGTTACGGCTACCGCTCCGGCGTCGACGAGTACGGCCCGGCGACCGGGGCCCAGCAGGTCATCGCCATCTTCATCGTGCGGATCCTGCTGTTCGGGTTCGCCCACCCGCTGTTCACCTCGATGACCGGGGTGGGGCTGGGCATCGCCGCCCGTACGGCCGACCGGCGCGTCCGGTTCCTCGCCCCGATCGCCGGGCTGCTGGTGGCGATGATGCTGCACGGCACCTGGAACCTGCTGCCGTCGCTGGCCCAGGCCACCGGGCAGGCGGTGATCGCCCTGTACGGGTATCTCGGTGTGATGGTGCCGATCTTCTTCGGCATGGTCGGCCTGGCCGTGTGGCTGCGCGGCTGGGAGGGGCGGCTGACCGAGCGCACCCTGCCGGACTACGTGCGGGCCGGCTGGCTCACCCCGCCCGAGGTGGCGGCGCTGGGCAGCCTCGGCCGGCGGCACGCCGCCCGTACCTGGGCGCGGCGGGTGGCCGGGGACGCCGGGGTGAAGGCGATGCGCGGATACCAGTTCTCGGCCACCCGCCTCGCCCTGCTGCGGGACGGGATGCGCCGGGGACTGGACCGCAGCCAGGCCGACCGGGAACGGACGGCGCGGGAGGAACGGGAGCTGCTGGACGCGATCACCGCGTACCGGTCGTTCTTCGTCGGCCGTGACCCGCAGGCCCCGGTCGGGCGCTGGGACGGCCAGCGCTACCACCTGCGGTTCCCGGACGGGTCGCAGCGGCCGGTCGACGCCCCGGAGGACCCGGTCGTGCCGATCCCCGTGGTGCTCGCGCCGCCACCGCCGCCCGCCCACCCGACCGGCTACGGGCCGCCGGGCTGGTACGGCCCCGGGCCGGCCGCCCCCTGGCCGTCGGGTCGCCCCTGACCGGCCCGGCCGGCGCGCGCACCGGCCGGCCCGCGCGCCGGCGGGCGACCTGACCGGCCCCGGTCAGGTCATCAGGCTGGTGAGGAAGTCGCCGAGGCCCTGCGCCATCGCCATCAGGCCCGCCCCGATCGCCTTGACCATCTGCGCCGCGCCCTCGGGCCGGAACGCCATGAAGTAGATCAGAAAAGCGACGCTTCCCCAGGCGAGCAGCTTCTTCACGAATACCGGCATGGTCCCTCCCCAGGGCGTCGGACGTGCCTGGCTTCCCGCCGCCGACACGCGCAAACGACGGCGGAAGCCGGGACGGACCCGGGGCAGGGGTGTTTACAGATACAGGCCGGTGGAGCCGGAGGCCTCCGTCTCGACCCGCTCGGCGGCGACCGCGTGCACGTCCCGCTCGCGCAGCAGGACGTACCCCCGGCCGTGCAGTTCCACCTCCGACCGGTCGTCCGGGTCGAAGAGCACCCGGTCGCCGGAGACGATCGAGCGTACGTGCGGGCCCACGCCCACCGCGGTTGCCCAGGCCAGGCGTTTGCCCACGGCGGCGGTCGCCGGGATCACGATGCCCGCGGTGGAGCGGCGCTCACCCTCGCTCCCCTCCGTCCGCACCAGCACCCGGTCGTGCAGCAGGCGGATCGGCAGGCCGGAGTCGAGATTCTTGTCGGCGGTCACGACGGAACCGTACCCCGTCGGCTCGGGCGGGCCCGCCGGTGGTTGCGCGGTGACGGTCGGAGGCATCTGTGGCGGAACCGGCCTATGGTGGTGCCGGGAAACGTATGCTGGCCCCCCTGTCGTCCGGGTCGGGCGGGTTACCTGATGCGGGAGGTGCGCTTGAGCCGCTTGGAGCGGGTGGTCGGACGGCTCCGCCGCGCGTTCGGGCCCGGACGGGAGTCGGTGCGGCGCGGCCGTCCGGACCCGGTGGGCGCGGGCGGGCCGGAGGAGGGCGGGGTGGCCTCGCCGGCCTCGCCCGGGCCGGTGGCTCCGCCGTCGGCCGTGGTGGCCGGCGCCCAGCCCCCGGCGGCGGTGCACGCCTCCACCTCCAGCCGCGACGACGCGGACGTGCCGCACGGCCTGCGGATCGCCGCCGCCTGGTCCTGGCGGCTCATCGTCATCGGGGCCGTGGCGTGGGCGCTGCTGAGGATCGTCGGCACCATCCGGGTCGTAATCATTCCGCTGGCCGTCGCGCTGCTGCTCTCGGCGCTGCTGGCGCCGGCCGTGGGCTGGCTGCTCCGGGCGCGCTTCCCCCGCTCCCTGGCGACCGGGGTGGTGCTGGTGGGCGGCCTGGCCGCCGTCGTCGGCACGCTGACCCTGGTGGTCAGCGAGTTCATCAAGGGCGTGCCGGAGCTGAGCAAGAACGCGTCCCAGGGCGTGCGGCAGATCCAGGACTGGCTCAAGACGGGCCCGCTGCACCTCTCGGACAACCAGCTCAACCGGTACATCGACGAGGCACAGAACTGGATCAACGAGAACACCAACAACCTGACCAGCGGGGCGATCGCCACGGCCGCCACCCTCGCCGAGGTGCTGACCGGCATGGTGCTGGTGCTGTTCGCCACGTTCTTCTTCCTGCGTGACGGCAACAGCATCTGGCGCTTCCTGGTCCGGCTGCTGCCGGTGGCCGCCCGGTGGAAGGTCGACGACGCCGGCCGGGCGTCCTGGGAGACCCTGGTGGCCTACGTGCGGGCCACGGTGCTGGTCGCCTTCATCGACGCCGTCGGCATCGGCATCTTCCTGGTGATCTTCGACATCCCGTTCGCGTTCCCGCTGGCGGCGCTGGTGTTCCTCGGGGCGTTCATCCCGATCGTCGGGGCGGCGCTCTCCGGCGGCGTGGCGGTGCTCGTCGCGCTGGTCGACAGCGGCCCCGTCACCGCCCTGATCATCCTGGGCGTGGTGATCGGCGTGCAGCAGGTCGAGGGGCACGTGCTCCAGCCACTGATCATGGGTCGGGCGGTGGCCATCCACCCGCTCGCCGTGATCATCGGCATCGCCGGCGGCGTCGTGCTCGCCGGCATCACCGGGGCGCTGGTCTCGGTGCCGCTGATCGCGGTGCTCAACACCGCCGTCCGCCGGCTCGCCGCGCGCACCGTGCCGGACACGCCGCCGGACGCCGTGGTGGTCGCCGCCAAGGCCCCCTGACGCGACGCCCGCCGTAGCCGCCGGGTCACGACTGGGCGAGCCGCTCCAGGGCGCCGCGGACGACCTCCGGCCGGGTGGTGTACCAGAACGGGGGCAGCGAGCGGCGCAGGAACGGCCCGTAGCCGCGGGCGGTCTCCAGCCGGGAGTCGAGCACCGCGACCACGCCCTTGTCCCCGGTGGCCCGGATCAGCCGGCCCACCCCCTGGGCGAGCCGTACGGCGGCGATCGGCACGCTCACCGCGGCGAACCCGGAGCCGCCGCCGGCGTCCACGGCCGCGGCCCGGGCCGCGGCGAGCGGCTCGTCGGGGCGCGGGAACGGCAGCCGGTCGATCACCACGAGCTGGCAGGAGTCGCCGGGCACGTCGACCCCCTGCCAGAGCGACATCACCCCGAACAGGCAGCTCGACCTCTCCTCGCGGAACTTGCGCACCAGGATCGGCAGCGACTCCTCGCCCTGCAGCAGCACCGGCAGCTCGGTGCGCGCCCGCAGCAGCTCCGCCGCCTGCTGCGCGGCCCGTCGTGAGGAGAAGAGACCGAGGGTACGCCCACCCAGCGCGCCGACCAGCGAGAGCAGTTCCTCGCCGGCCGCCTCGGGCAGCCCGGAGACGCTGGGGCGGGGCAGGTGCGCGGCGACGTACAGGATGCCCTGCCGGGCGTAGTCGAACGGCGACCCGACGTCGAGGGATCGCCAGCCGGGCCCCTCGGTGGCCGGGGCGGTGCCGGCGGGCCCTTCGCCCGGCCCGGCCGCGGCCGGGCCGGCCTTCCCACCGGCCGCCGCGCCGCTCGACCCGCCGGACGCGGTGGCGGCGGCCAGGGCGGCGGCGGCCGGGGACGGCGGGTCGACCGGCGGCGCCTCCAGCCCCAGTGCCCGGGCCACCGTGTCGAACCGGCCGCCGAGCGTCAGCGTCGCCGAGGTGGCGACGACGGTGCGCTCGTCGTACAGGTGGGCGGAGAGGGTGCCGGCGACCGACAACGGGGCGACCACGAGCGCCCTTCGACTGCCGTTGTCCGGCTTCTCGACCCAGGCGACGTCGTGGTCGGCCTCCTCCAGCAGCCGCTGGGCGGTCGTGGACAGCTCGTCCAGCACCGCCTTGGCCTGCTGTTTGCGGACCGGGTCCGGGTCGTCGGCCTTCGCCTCGCCGATAGCGTCGAGGGCGGCCCGGGTGGCCCCGTCGAGCAGCGTGCACGCCTCGCGCAGCGGCCCCGGCAGCCCGGCGGTGAGCCGGCCGGCGGGCGCCTCGGCCAGCCCGACGGCGAGGGCGTCGCCGGCCTCGGTGAGCCGCTCGGCGACCTCCGGGCGCAGCAGCGGGCGGGCCCGGCGGGCCGACCGGTCGATCAGCTCCGGCACCAGCTCGGCCTGCGCGGCGGAGGAGACCCGGTCGGCCAGCTCGTGCGCCTCGTCCACGATCAGCAGCTTGTGCGGCGGCACGATGTGCCGGCCGGCGAGCATGTCGACGGCGAGCAGGCTGTGGTTGGTGACCACGATGTCGGCCTCCCGGGCCCGTGCCCGGGACGCCTCGGCGAAGCACTCCGCGCCGAACGGACAGCGGGCCGCCCCGACGCACTCCCGTGCCGGCATGGACACCACCCGCCACACCTGGTCGTCGACGCCCGGGTCCAGCTCGTCACGGTCGCCCGTCTCGGTCTCCATCGCCCAGTCGCGCAGCCGCTGGATCTGCTTGCCGAGCCGGCCCGCCTCGCCGAGCCACTTCCCGCCGCTCCCGGAGCCCGGCGCGTCGAAGAGGCCGTCCTGCGGCTCGTCCTCTGTGGAGCCGTCCAGCCGGGCCAGGCAGAGGTAGTGGTGCCGCCCCTTGAGCACCGCGTACGTGGGCCGGCGGCCGAGCAGCGGCCGCACCGCGTCGGCGAGCCGGGGCAGGTCGTGGTCGACCAGCTGGGACTGCAACGCCAGGGTCGCGGTGGAGACCACCACCGGCCCGTCGACGGTCAGCGCCGGCGCGAGGTACGCCAGCGACTTGCCGGTGCCCGTGCCCGCCTGCACCAGCAGGTGGTCGCCCGAGGCGACGCACTCCTCGATGGCGGTGGTCATCTGCTGCTGGCCGGGGCGGGCCGCCCCGCCGGGGACCGCGCCGACCGCGGCGGCGAGCAGCTCCACGCCGCTGGGCCGGTTGCCGCGCCGCCGGGCGGTGCTGCGGGGGACGGGACCGGTGGCGGTGCGCGGCGGAGTCACCGTGCGACGGTACCCGCCGCCGCCGACACCCGGGGCGCCCCGCCCGGCGTGGCGGTGTCACGGTACGGCAGCGCCCCGTAACTTTCCCCGCGCGACGAGTGGCCGGTATCGACTAGGGTGGGGACTCATGCCGAGCGACGTGGTCCGTGTGATCTACCGCAAGTACGACGGCAGCGCCCACCGCGACTACCTCGCCCGGCGGCTGGCCGAGGACGACCTCGGCGTCTGGCTCGGCGTGCCCGCCGGCACCGAGTCGGTCTACCACGGCCGGCCCTCGGTCGAGCAGATCCCGTTCGTGCTGCTGGTCCCTCGGGCGGCCTGGTGGACCGGGATGTTCAACCCGCCGCCGCGCACCAGCGAGGTCTACTGCGACATCACCACCCCCGCCCGCTGGGAGGGCGACGACACCGTCCACCTGATCGACCTCGACCTGGACGTGGTGCGCCGCCGGGCGACCGGCAACGTCGAGCTGCGCGACGAGGACGAGTTCGCCGAGCACCGGGAGCGGTTCGGCTACCCCGACGACGTCGTGGCCGAGGCGGAGGCCGCCGCCCGGCGGCTGTTCGTCGCGCTCGGCGACGGCACCGAGCCGTTCGCCACGTCGTACCGGAAGTGGCTGGCCCTGGTGGTCTGAGCCCGCCCGCCGGGGCGCCGACGCCCGGTCGCGGCCGGCGCGGGCGTCACCAGCGTGGCGGCCAGGTGTCGGTCTCGGCCAGGGCCGGCACGCGGGCCATCTTCTCCGGGTTGAGCTGGTTGAAGATGCCGGTGATCCGCCCCCCGTGAACGGTGAACGCGATGACCTGCCGCAGCGGCCGGCCGTCGGGGTGGACGGTCTCCAGCTGCAACCCGAGCGACCCGTCCACCAGCGCCGGCCGGGCCCGCAGCGGCTGGACGTAGCGGCCCGCCTGGCGGAACAGGCCGAGGAGGAGCTTGCCGACCTTGTCGGCGCCGGTGACGGGGCGCCGGGCGGCCGGGAAGTGCCCGCCGCTGTCGCCGACCAGCACCACGTCCGGGGCGAGCACCCGGACCAGCTCGGCCAGCTCCCCCGAGCGGGTCGCCGCCACGAAGGCCTCCAGCACCCGCCGCTGCTCGGCCAGGTCGGCGGTGTGCCGGGGGCGTCGGGCGCGTCGACCGCCTTGCGGGCCCGGGAGGCGAGCTGTCGGGCGGCCACCGTCGTCGTGCCCAGCACCTCGGCGATCTCGTCGAACGGCACCGCGAACACGTCGTGCAGCACCAGCGCCACCCGCTGCTCCGCGCTGAGCCGCTCCAGCACCACCAGCAGCGCGGTGCCGAGCTGGTCGGCGCGTACCGCCCGCTCGGCCGGATCGGGGGCGAACCCGTCGGCGGCCGGCCCGGGAGAGTACGGGCCGACCAGCGGCTCGGGCAGCCACTCCCCGGGGTACGTCTCCCGGCGCACCCGCGCCGAGCGGAGCACGTCCAGGCAGATCCGGCCGCACGTCGTGGTCAGCCAGCCGCCGAGGTTGCCGACCTGCGCCCGGGCCGCCGGGTCGGCGAGCGCGCCCGCGTACCGCAGCCAGGTCTCCTGCACCGCGTCCTCGGCCTCGCTCCGGCTGCCCAGCATCCGGTACGCCAGGGCGGTCAGCCGCCCGCGTTCCGCCTCGAACTCCGCCACCAGATCCACGCCACACCCCTCCCGTCCCCCAGGGGACGCGCGTCGTCCCCCAAACGTGACACGGATCTTGAGATCCGCTCAAGAGGCGGGCGCGGGCAAGCCGGGTGAAGATCGGGGAATGGGCGCAGTCGACGAGACGGAGATCGTTCCGCCGGTGGGCGGGACGATGCGGGACCTGTTACGGGTGTCCCCGGCGGGTACGCCGGTCGACCTGGGTGCGGTCGATCCCCGGTCCACCCCCGGGCTGCCCGCCGCGGCCGGCCGCGGCGCCGCGCGCAGGGCGTGGGCGCGGTGGCAGCTCGACCTGCTCGGCGCGGGGCTGGGCCCCCAGCAGGAGATGCTGTACGCCGCCGCCCAGCGCGCCGCCGGCCGGACCGCCCCCACCGGCGCCCCGGCCGACCGCCGGGCCGGCCTGGAGCCGGGCGCGCCGCGCCGGCTGCTGCTGGTGCTCCAGGCCATGGACTGCGGCGGCAAGGACGGCACGATCAAGCGGGTGGCCGGCGCGATGAACCCCCTCGGCCTGCACATCCGCTCGTTCGGCCCGCCCACGCCCGAAGAGCTGCGGCACGACTTCCTGTGGCGGATCCGCCGGGCCCTGCCCCCGCCCGGGTACGTCGGGATCTTCAACCGGTCGCACTACGAGGACGTGCTGATCGCCCGGGTGGAGTCGCTGGTGCCGGAGGCCACCTGGCGCGCCCGGTACGACGAGATCAACGCCTTCGAGCGGGAGCTGGTCGACGCGGGGGTGACCCTGGTGAAGGTGATGCTGCACATCTCGTACGCCGAGCAGGGGGAGCGGCTGCTGGAGCGGCTGACCGACCCGCGCAAGCACTGGAAGTACAACCCGGGCGACCTGGACTCCCGGGCCCGGTGGGACGACTACCAGGCCGCGTACGGCGAGGCGCTGGCGCGGTGCGGCACCGACGCCGCGCCCTGGTACGTGGTCCCGGCGGACCGGAAGTGGTACCGGGACTGGGCGGTCGCCCACCTGCTGCGGGAGACGTTCGACGCCCTGCATCTGGGGTATCCGCCCGCCGACTTCGACGTGGCGGCGGAACGGCGGCGGTTGCGGGGCGACCGACCGGGTCCAGGTGAACGGCAGGTGAACGGCCAGTAAATGGCGGCTGACCGGGGGTGGGCCGGCGACTGAGCGCTTGAGTCGCCTCCTAGCATTCCCACTGCACGCGTTCCCGGGGCGTCCGCCACCCTTCCACCGACACGACGAGGTCCAGGCTGTGAAGTTTTCCTTCCGCCCCACCGAGGGCGCCTTCTACGAGCTCTTCACCAGGGCGGCGCAGAACCTGGTACGGGGCACCGAGCTGCTGAACGAGCTGGCCCTGCCGGGTGTCGACGTGCAGTCGGTGAGCGAGCGGCTCACCGAGGTCGAGCACGACAGCGACCAGATCACCCACGAGCTGTACAAGAAGATCAACTCTACCTTCATCACCCCGTTCGACCGGGAGGACATCTACCGTCTGGGCTCGCTGCTCGACGACGTGATGGACCACCTGGAGGCCGTGGGCAACCTGCTCTACCTGTACGGCCTGACGAAGCTCCCGGCGCTCCCGCGCGAGCTGCACGAGCTGGTCAACGTGCTCGACCAGCAGGCCAAGCTGACCGCCGAGGCGATGCCGCGGCTGCGGTCGATGAAGGACCTCGAGGACTACTGGATCGAGTGCAACCGGCTGGAGAACGACGGCGACCAGGCGTACCGGATGCTGCTGGTCCGCCTCTTCTCCGGCGAGTACGACGCCCTGACCGTGCTCAAGATGAAGGAGGTCGCGGACGAGTTGGAGGCGGCGTGCGACGCCTTCGAGCACGTGGCCAACACCGTCGAGACCATCGCGGTCAAGGAGTCCTGATCCTGTGTCACTGACACCCGAACTCCTCGCCGTGCTGGCGGTGATCGTGGTGGCCCTGGCGTTCGACTACACCAACGGCTTCCACGACGCCGCCAACGCCATCGCCACCAGCGTCTCGACGCGCGCCCTCACCCCCCGGGTCGCGCTCGCCCTGGCCGCGGTGGGCAACTTCGTCGGCGCGCACTTCGGCGCCGGGGTCGCCAAGACCGTCGGCGACGGCCTGGTCACCCTGCCAACGGGGGTGGCGAGCCTGGGGGTGGTCTTCGCCGGGGTGCTGGGGGCCATCGCCTGGAACCTGATCACCTGGTACTTCGGCCTGCCCTCGTCCTCCTCCCACGCGCTCTTCGGCGGCCTGGTCGGGGCGACCCTGCTGGCGGCCGGCGGCGTGGTGCAGTGGGCCAACATCGGCGAGAAGGTCCTCATCCCGATGGTGCTCTCGCCCATCGTCGGCCTGGTGCTGGGCTACCTGGTGATGCTGGCGATCCTCTGGCTGTTCCGGAAGGGCCAGCCGGGCCGGCTGAACCGCGGCTTCCGCTGGGCGCAGACCGCCTCGGCGGCGGCGATGTCGGTCGGCCACGGCATGCAGGACGCCGCGAAGACCATGGGCATCGTGGTCCTCGCCCTCTACACCGGCGGCTTCCAGAGTGACAAGACCCACATCCCCGGGTGGGTGTTCTGGACCTCGGCGGCCATGCTCGCCGCAGGCACGTACGCCGGCGGCTGGCGGATCATCCGCACCCTTGGCCGCAAGATCATCGATCTTGGCCCGCCGGAGGGCTTCGCCGCCGAGACGGTGGCCAGCGCGGTGCTCTACTTCAACGCCCTGGTGCTCAAGGCGCCGATCTCCACCACCCACACCATCACCTCGGCGATCATGGGGGTGGGCGCGACGAAGCGGCTCTCCGCGGTCCGCTGGAACGTCGCCGGCAACATCGTGATCGCGTGGATCATCACGTTCCCGGCGTCGGCGCTGATCGCCTGTCTCACGTACCTGGTGGTCCGGCCGCTCTTCGGCTGACTCCTCGTCGGAAAGGGCCCCCGCGAGGGGGCCCTTTCCCGTCTCACGGGTAGTGCACGCCGATCTGGGCGCGGACGGTGTCGAGCAGGGCCATCACCTCCAGGGTGGCGGAGTGCGGCACCAGCCGGCTCTCGCGCAGCCCCTCGGCGAGGCAGCGCTGCACCTCGGCCGCCTCGTACTGGTAGCCGCCGCCGGTCAGGTCGGCGGGAATCGTCTCCGGGGCGGCGCCGGCCCGGCGCAGCGTCGCCGAGGGCGGCCGGAAGAACGGCGCGGGCAGGTCGATCCGGCCGGCCGTGCCGGTGATCGCGGCGACCCGCGGGGTCTCCCCGACCATGCCGCAGCTCAGCGTGGCCACCGCCCCCGAGCCGTAGCCGAGGACGATGCCGGTGTTCTCGTCCACCCCCTCCGGGCCGAGCCGCGCCCACGAACCGACGTGCTGCGGCACGCCGAGCAGCAGGTGGGCCAGGCTGACCGGGTAGACGCCCAGGTCGAGCAGGGCGCCGCCGCCGAGGGCCCGGGCCCGCATCCGGTGCTCCGGCGGGAACGGCCCGGCCACCCCGAAGTCGGCCTGCACGCTCGTGATCTCCCCGATCGCGCCGTCCGCGACCAGCTCCGCGAGCCGCAGGACGAGCGGGTTGGTCCGCATCCACATCGCCTCCATGAGGAAGACGTCGCGGGCGCGGGCCGTCTCGACCAGCTCGGTGCTGGTCGCCAGGTCGAGGGTGCACGGCTTCTCCACCAGCACCGCCCGGCCGGCGGCCAGGCAGGTCATGGCCGCCTCGTGGTGCGCCGCGTGCGGGGTGGCCACGTAGATCGCGCCCACCTCGTCGTCGGCGGCCAGCTCCGCCCAGGAGCCGTACGCGCGCCGCGCCCCGTGCCGCTCGGCGAACCGCCGCGCGCTCTCGGGCGTACGCGAGCCGGCCGCGACCAGTTCTGCCCCCGGCACCAGCCGCAGGTCCTCGGCGAAGCGGCCGGCGATGTTGCCGGTGGCCAGGATGCCCCAACGCGTCATGTCGGTACGTTACCGGCCCGCGTCGGCACCGCACGCGCCCCGCCGGCCGCGCCGACGGGGGCGCGGCCGGCAGCCGAGAGTCATCCCCGATCAGGCGTCAGATCCGGTCGGCGACGATGAGCAGGTAGTGGAAGGAACCCTCGCGGTACGCGGTGAGGAACGCCTCCTCGATCCCCGTCGCCACCGACGACTTGGCCCGCAGCTCCCAGTACGGGATGGTCGCGGCCGTGAGGTCGACGACGTTGATCGGTGCGAGCCGGTTGGCGGCGAGCGCCGCGAAGTACTGGCTCCTCCGGTGGATGTTGCAGGTGTAGTGCTCGTCGATCCGGCTCACCGCCTTCGAGCGACCACCGGTCACGTCGTTCGCGCAGCCGGTGATGCAGACGTACCGTCCGCCGAACGGCAGCAGCCGGGCGAACTCCCCGTACAGCTCGAAGAGGTCGACGTACATGGTCGTCTCGTTGGTCCAGACGGCCTGGTACCGCCCGTTGTCGAAGCCGGTGTCCAACATGTTGCGGAAGTGGAACGCGACCTGGTCGGCGACGCCGTGGACGGCGGCCTGCTCGTTGGCGAACCCGACCTGGTACTCGGAGATGGACACTCCGTCGACGTGGCAGCCGAATCGCTGGTGGGCCATGAGGCTGGTGCCACCACGGCCGGAGCCGGCGTCCAGCAGCCGGTCCGTCGGCGCGATGTCGCCCAGGTGGTCGAGGAGGACGTTCGCCTGCGCCGTCTCCAGCCGGTGCAGCTCGGCGATGACGCGTTCGTCGCGGGTCTCCTTTGGGCCGTCGAGCACGGCGGGGTCGTAGTCGCCGACGCCGTAGTGGTGGTGGTAGATGCCGTCGATCTCCCCGAGCTTGAGGTTGACCGGGTCGTTCTGGTTGGTGTTCCAGTACGCCGCGACCGAACGCTGGTACGGAGTGCGCAACACCGGCTTGCCGATGGTGGACGTCTGCATGGTCATGCCCTTCAACTCCTTGTGGTCGCTTCGCCGTGGTAGCGAGAGGTGGTCGCGTGCCATTCGCGGCTGCCGCCGAGCCAGGCCCAGATGTCGGCCAGGAACCGCCGCAGGTTGGGCGAGCCGATGAGGCTGAGCGTCGCGGCGTCGGCCACGAACGCGTGCATCAGCTCGTTGTGGATCTCCACGGTCCGGGTGACCGCGTCACGGAGGGAGCACCCCTCCTCGATGGAGATCACTCGGGGCAGGTTGAAGTCGGTGTCCGACTCGCATGTGCCGGAATGGATGTCGTTCAGCAGCACGTTCGCCAGCGCGGCGGTGGTGTACGCACGGCGTACCCGGGGGTCGAAGAATTCGTCGGGGGAGAGCTCGTAGCCGGCGACCGCGTCGACGAGGACCATCGGCGGGAGAAAGTTGTTCAGGTGCCGCTGCACCAGGTACTCCCACACCGGCGGGGTACGTCCGTTGACGTGCCAGTCCGCCTCCTGGTTCCACGCGAGGAAGAGGATGCCCAGCTGGTGCTGGAACCTGCCCAGCTGCGCCACCGTGGTGTAGCGGGCCAGGTGTTCCATGGCGCTGCGGAAGGCGGTGGCGATGGGCTCGTCCCGCCGGTACGCGTCGAGCTGCGGCGCGTACCTGGCCGGAAGGCGGGCCGGGTCGACCACCGCGTGGAGCTTGGCCAGGCGGGACCCGACCACGGCCGGGTCCGCGCCGAGGCTGACCTCGTCCACGACGTAGTCGTCGGTCGCCCACTCGGCGACGACGCATTTCGCCGCCGCGAGCAGCCGGTCCGGGTCGTTGGTGGCGGGGTGGGTGAGCATGATCAGGCGGCCGAAGTTGTACGCCCGGAGCCGGTCGAGCTGCCCGGGGTAGATGCCGACCTGCCCGGCCCACTCCACGATCCCGTCGTTGACCGTCTCGCCCAGCGCCGGGTCGTCCCGGACCGGGCCGGGACAGAACAGCTCCGGCACCCCGTCGTCGGTCGGGGGTGGCAGCATCGGCGACCGGGGGATGCGGAACGCGGATCTGCCCAGGCCGGTGCTGTCGGTGAGCCGGTCGAGCGCCGTCGGGCCGGCGGCGACCTGCGACAGCTCCGCCGAGGGGGCCCGGCCGGTGGCGGCCAGGATCGCGGCGGCGAAGCCGCTCAGGGCGTCGGCGGCGAAGCCGCTCAGGGCGTCGGCGGCGAAGCCGCTCAGGGCGTCGGCGGCGGACACTGGTGTCAGGGACCGCGGAGACACTAGGCCGCCTGGTCGCCGTAGTGCGACAGCTGCACGTCCTCCAGCACGCCGAGGGCGTCCGGCACCAGTACGGCCACCGAGAAGTAGGCGCTCACCAGGTACGACATGATCGCCTGGTCGTTGATGCCCATGAACCGCACGGAGAGGCTCGGCTGGTACTCGTCCGGGATCCCGGTCTGGTGCAGGCCGACCACGCCCTGGTCGTCCTCGCCCGTCCGCATCGCCAGGATGGAGGTGGTGTGCGCGCCGGAGATCGGGATCTTGCCGCAGGGGAAGATGGGCACCCCGCGCCAGGCCGGTACGCGGTGGCCGTCGACCTCCACCGGATCGGGGTAGATGCCCCGCCGGGTGCATTCCCGGCCGAACGCCGCGATGGCCTTCGGGTGGGCCAGGAAGAGTCGCGTCCCGCGCCGCATGGTGAGCAGTTCGTCGAGGTCGTCCGGGGTCGGCGGGCCGGTCCGCGTGTGGATGCGCTGCCGGTGGTCGGCGTTGTGCAGCAGACCGAAGTCGGTGTTGTTGACCAGTTCGTGCTCCTGCCGCTCGCGCAGCGCCTCGACGGTCAGCCGCAGCTGCTGTTCGAGCTGGTTCATCGGCTCGTTGTAGAGGTCGGCGACGCGGGTGTGCACCCGCAGCACGGTCTGCGCCACGGCCAGCTCGTACTCGCGGGGAGCGAGCTCGTAGTCCACGAAGGTGCCGGCCAGCGTCGGCTCGCCCGTGTGCCCGGCCGCTATCTCGATCGCCGCCTCGCCGTGCCTGTTCTGGGGCAGGCTCGCCGCGAGCCGGAACCGCTCGACGTGCTCCCGTAGGGACGGCGAGTCCGCGAGCAGTTGGGTGAATGCCTGCTTGGGCAGCGCCAGGGTGGTCACCGAGGTCAGCGCCCGGACGCTGTGCTCCCAGGTCGCGTCCGGGTCGAGGAGTGTCTGGTCACCGAAGAACTCGCCGTCGGCCAGCACGCCGATCTGGACGGGGTCGCCGTACGCCCCGGTACCGTGCTTTGCGACCTTGCCGTGCACGATGAGGTAGAGGTGGTCGGCCGCCGTCCCCGACCGGGCGATGACCTGACCGGGCTCGAAGTCCCGGCGGGTGAACCGGCCGGCGAGGCCGCGCAGCACGGACTCGTCGCCGAAGTTGCGCAGCAGCGCGAGTTCGCAGAGCTCCGGGGGTACCACCTGGATGTCCGCGCCGGTGCTGACAAAGGAGACGCGGCCGTCGCCGATCCGGTAGCTGAGTCGCCGGTTCACGCGGTACGTGCCCGCGGAGACCTGTACCCAGGGCAGGTTGCGCAGCAGCCAGCGGGAGCTGATCTCCTGCATCTGCGGCACGGACTTGGTGGTGGTCGCGAGGTTGCGGGCGGCCGCCGTGCTCAGGCTGATCTGTGTGTGCCCGTCTCCGACGGTGTCTGAGGTGAGTGAACTGAGCATGATTGACCCCTTTCGGAAACATGGGCTGCCGACAATGGACGAGCGACGCCTGACGGGAGAGGCGAGGGACCGGCGCCGGCGCGATCAGTGACCGCGACGCTACATACCGCGATATTTGCGATCCACTATGGTTTCACCTGTTAGAACAGTGATCGTCGTAATTTGAGACGTTGCTGCTCAGCGGCCTGCGGCCCGGCGGGGGGCAGTGCCGGGGGCCGAAAAATGGGTCCGGTGACGCCCGCGATCGACGGGCACTTCCTGGACTAGGCTTGCGGGGTGACGATCTTCGCCGACGGCTTCCCCGCCCCGCCGGCGCTGGTCGAGCACGCCGGGCGGTTCGCGGCCGAGGGCGGCACGCCGGCGCCCCCGCGGGTCGCGGCGACGGTGCTGCTGCTGCGCCCGGCCGGCGCCGACTTCGAGGTGTACGTCATCCGCCGCGTCGCCGCGATGGCCTTCGGCGGGGTGTACGCGTTCCCGGGCGGCGGGGTGGACGCCTCCGACTCCCAGGCCCACGTCGACTGGGCCGGCCCCGGGCCGGCGATCTGGGGGGAGCGCCTGGGCGTGGCCACGGACGCGGCGCAGGCGGTCGTCTGCGCCGCGGCTCGGGAGGTCTTCGAGGAGGCCGGGGTGCTGCTGGCCGGCCCGGACGCGCACACGGTGGTGGGCGACGTCAGCGACGACGGCTGGGAGGCCGCGCGGCAGGACCTGGAGGCGCGTCGGCGGGGCTTCGCCGACCTGCTCGCCGAGCGGGGGCTCACCGTCCGGTCGGACCTGCTGCTGCCGTGGAGCCGGTGGATCACGCCGGAATTCGAGCCGCGCCGCTTCGACACGTACTTTTTCGTGGCCCTGCTGCCTGAGGGGCAGCGGACCCGGGACGTCTCCGGGGAGGCCGACCACACGGTGTGGATCCGCCCGGCGGACGCCCTGGCCCGGGCGGCGGCCGGCGAGCTGACCATGCTGCCGCCGACCCTGGTCACGCTGGCCCAGGTGGCTGCCGCCGGTGACCTGGCCGGGGTGGCCCGGGCGGCAGCGCTGCGCGATGCCGCCACGCCGATCACCCCGCGCCTCGACCTGCCGGAGGGCGGCGCACCCCGGTTCGTGCTGGACTGACGTTGGGTCCGGTGATCACTCCGTCAGCAGAAGACTGTGCCATCTCGTGGCCCTCCCGTCGATAGAAA
Organism: Micromonospora olivasterospora; assembly: GCF_007830265.1. Classification (NCBI taxonomy): domain Bacteria; kingdom Bacillati; phylum Actinomycetota; class Actinomycetes; order Micromonosporales; family Micromonosporaceae; genus Micromonospora; species Micromonospora olivasterospora. The sequence continues at coordinate 1,935,594 of NZ_VLKE01000001.1, read as the reverse complement.
CTTGCATTCCTAACTTATAGTTCTAAGATACTGCCCATGAACCATCCGAACAACCTCGGGCTGGAGCTACACACGCTGGTGTCCCGCCTAGAGCGTGCCGGTGACCGCATCCTGCGAGCCGACCACGGCATGTCGTACCGGCGGTTCATGGTCCTGGTCACGGTCGGCGAGCTGGAGGCATGCACCCAGCGGGCGCTGGCCGACAGCCTGGCGGTGACCGAGCCCTCGATCAGCCGCATGATCGCCGCCCTCGCCGGCACCGGGCTGCTCACCGTGACACCGGACCCGGCCGGCGGCAACCGGCGCCGGATCGCCCTCACCGACGCCGGCCGGGAGCTGGTCGAGCGGGCGGGCACCGAGCTGATCGGACGGCTCACCGAGCTGGTCGAGTCCAGCGGCGTGCCGTTCGACACCTACCTCGCGTACACCCGACGGCTGAACGCCGCCCTGGGCGGCGGCTGAGACACCGGCGGACGCGCCACAACACCCACTCGGATCACCGTGAGGAGTTTCGCCATGCCGACGGCCTGATTCCCACCGACTGGATCCCACCGGCCCGCCGGCTTCTGGCCCGAGGCCGTCCGATCGACGCGTTCGCCACGTTCTCCATCGCCACCGGCCCGAGCGCGGCACGCCGCAACCCCCGCTGGCTGATGGCCGCCATCCTGCGGCTGGCCTTCCCGGCGAAAAGCGGGCGAAGGTCGTCGAGCTGCTCGAGCCGGCCCTACACGAGCATGCGGAGGTCGGCCGGCTCGACAACAGCTACCCCCACTACCGCGAGGTATCCGTCGACGTGCTGCTGATGACCGGCGGCCGGAGCGACCTGGCGCACGTCGGCCCCTCCACGGCCCGGCTCGCCGAGGTGCTCCCCTCGTCGCGGGTACTCACCTTCCCGAAACTGAACCACTTCGGACCCCACCACCGAGGCGAGACCGAGGTCGCCGCGGCACTGACCACGTTCCTGCTCGACATCGACAACTAACGGTCACCACGGTCGCGCCAGAGCGGTCTTGAACGTCCGCGAGCACCTCGAACTGTCGCGATCGAATGCACCACCTTCGGCACGACCGCACGCCCGTCTTGATCGGCCGGCGGTGACGCTACGCGCCGATCGGTCTGCGGCAGATGTGCGCACCGGATCAAGCCGTGGGTTCCGAGACTGGCCGACCTGGGCGGTTGGGGGAGCGGGCCGCCCCGGTTATGAACCTGCTCGGCGTGGCCGAGCCGTCTTCGGGCGGCTCGGCCACGCTTGCGGTTCGTCAGGGGGTCACCCGGGTAGCCGGGCTGTCGCCCGGCAGGCCCGACATGTTGGCCTCGACCGGCGGCAACGGAGTGGTTCCGAGGACGCTGCCGTCGGTGGAGTACGCGGTGAGGGTGGCCGGCTGGTCCGGCGGTACCCGGGTGGTGCCGGCGTTCGACGCGTCGAGGGTGACCGTGGCCGGGGGTGCGCCGCCGACCGTGACCGTGACGCGGGCCGCGTCCGGCGGGGCGATCACCCGCACCTGGTCCGTCGGCGTGCGGGTGCTGTCGTCGGCCCGGATCCGCCAGCCGATTGGTCGCTGGTCGGCGCCCTCGGCCGGCAGCAGCAGCCGCAGGTCGGTCCACCAGCCGGTTCGGTTGTCGCCGTGCATGGCGTACGCGATCACCCCGCCGCCGGCGGGCTGCACGGTGAGCAGCGCGGCGGACTGGCCGTGCTCGCTGCCCGACCAACGCATCCGTACCGTCGTCCCGGCAGCCGGGAGGCGACTGTCGAGGAGTGTCGATTCGACGAAGTTGCGCAGGTTGGCGTCGTCCAGCGGCGTACCTCGGTCGCCCCGTCGGGCGGCGGTGAGCAGGATGTCCATCTCCGGTCCGGTCGGGCCGATCCCGGCGTACGGGCCGCCGCCCAGGCCGCCCTGGTAGAGCACGTGGTCGTCGCGGCTGACCCGAACGACGGGTTCGTGCTGGAGCGGCGCGGGGGGCAGGACGGCGATCCCGACGCCGCTGCCGTCCGCCCTGGCGAGGTCCTGGTACTCCAGGGTTCCCCTCGGCGTGTACCGAGGGTCGCCACTGATCATCACGGTGGATTCGGCGGGCCCGACGACAACCGCGAATCCGCCCCGGTCGGGGCCGGCCTGCATCAGGGTCATCACCGGGTCGTCGACGCCCTCGCTGTGGCCGGCGTAGCGCATCTGTTGGGCGCTGGCCCCGGCCGGACCCACGTACCAGACCAGCGCCTCCTTGGTCAGTAGGCCGAACCGCAGCGGCACCGCGACCAGCGCGACCCGGTGGCCCGGCTGGTCACTGCCGTAGAGCAAACGAATCCGGTCGCGATCGCCGACCTTCCAGAAGCCGTCCGGGTTCGAGCCACCCAACGAGGTGTCGGTGCTCATCGACGGATCGGTGCTGATTCGCGCCCGCAGCGTGTCCAGCCAGGCATGGTCGCCGGCCAGTGCGCCCCGGGGCGGCGCGTCGAGCAGCGCCGTCGGGGCGGCGGCGACCGCGATGCCGGGCGCCCAGCCGGGGAGGGGCACCACGTTGGTCTGGACCCCGACGAGCGCGGCCATGACCGCGGCGGCCACCGCCGTCCGGATCAGCCGCGTGCGCCGGTGCCGTCGCTCGCGCCGGGCGAACCCCGGCCACGGGTCCTCAGGTACGTCGACACCGTGCGCGGCCTGCCACAGCGCGGGACTGAGCGTCGAATGCGCGAAGCTCTCGGTCATGCCGGTTCCTCCTGGAGCCGTACCGGGGACTGAGGGGCGGGTGGGGCGAACTCGACCCGCAGCCGGGCCAACCCGCGCGACGCCTGGCTCTTCACCGAGCCGACGGAGCAGCCGAGAACCCTGGCGGTGTCCGCCTCGCTGAGGTCCTCGAAGTAGCGCAGCACCAGAACCGCCTGGGTTCTGGGCGGCAACCGACGCAGCGCGGTGAGGAGCAGTTGCCGCTCCTCCACCTGCGCGTACGCGTCCGGCATCGACGCGCTGTCGGAGGTCAGCAGCGGCACCTCCAGCGGCCGCCGCCGACGCCGCCAGGAGATCGCCGTGTTGACCATCACCCGGCGTACGTAGACCTCGGGCGCATCCCTGCGCAGTACCCGCCCCCAGCGCCGATGGGTCTTCTCCAACGCCGACTGCACCAGGTCCTCGGCTGTCCCCCGGTCGCCGGTCAGCAGGTAGGCCGTTCGGAACAGCCTCCCCCACTGTCGTTGTACAAACAGCCGGAACTGTTCGTCGTCCTCGTAGCGACTCACGCCACCTCCAGGTCGCGTCCGTCTCGCGTTCACGAGCGGATGCAGAGTGAGACGCGACCAGCGACGTCCGGGGTTGAGTGGGAAACCGTAGGGTCGTGAGATGGTGCCCGTGACCCGGCTGGACCACGCCGTCATCGCTGTCTCGGATTGGCGGGTCTCCACCGACTTCTATCGCGATGTCGTCGGTGCTGAGGTGATCAGCGTTGGCGGCGACCGCGTTGCGTTCCGAGTCGGCCCCAACCAGTTGAACGTTCATGGGCCGGGTGTCGACCTTGCGGACAACGTTGCCCGTCTCCCCGTTCGCCCGGGGAACAGTGACATCTGCTTCGTCTGGGAGGGGCCGATCGAGGAGGCGGTGGCACACCTGCGACAACACAATGTCGAGGTGGAAACAGGACCTGTTCGGCGGTTCGGTGCCGGCGGGACAGGGGCAAGCGTCTACTTTCGCGATCCTGATGGAAGCCTGCTCGAGTTCATCTCCTACGAGGCGTCCCCGCAGCCGGCCAGCCCCGACCCGGCCGCTCGGACAGGCCAGCAGGCGGCCGTCCAGGCGCTGCCGATGGAGACTGACACGTACGGCTTTTCTTCGGAGACAATGAACGGCGTATGAACATTCATCGTCGGCTTAGGAAGGCCGCGCCTGTCCACCCCTGGGTCGACCCGCGAGCACACACCTCACCAGGTCAAACGAAGAGCAACTAGCCTTGCTTTGCCTCTGGTTACGCGGCATTGGTCCCGGTCTCTGGTTGTGGAGGCTGCGGGCAAGTCCGATAGGCGGAGCTTGATTTGTTAACTTCATTGAAGTCAAGAATGGAGTCAGAAACCGGTCACCCAGTCAGCATCCCTGGCGCTCCCCCAATCTGGGCGCTTATCGTTCTAGCTGTCACGCTCGGTTGTCGGAGGGGCCGTCCTGGAGTCCGACCGAACCCGTCGAATCATGTTCTGCGAGGAGGTTCTGCGAAAACCGGGTACGGATCAGGCCCTGCATGGGTGCCACGCAACTGCTTTCAACACCGATCTCGTGGCAGATATGGGAATCCCACGCCGTTATCTTTTCGACCGAAGAGGGGCTGAAGTATCCGATGGCCGACCAGGATCTCCAGTACGGATCGTTCGACGGCACCAGCTGGAGCGTGGCCGCTCCGATCCCCAACAGCCAGACGGCCGCTGTGCCGGCGCTGGCCGTTTTCAACAGCAAGCTGTACTGCGTGCACCGCGGTGGCAACGAAGCGGCTCTTGACTACCTCTGGTACACGTCCTTCGACGGCACCAAGTGGAGCACGGACACCCGGATCGTCCCCAACCGCGACTCGGCTGGTGGGCCGGGCCTGGCTGTTTTCAACAACAAGTTGTACTGCGTCTTCCGCACCAGCGATGACCTCAACCTTCGGTACATGACCTTCGACGGCACCAGCTGGAGCGCGGACGCTCCGATCCCCAACACTCAGGCGGCTGCTGAACCGGCGCTGGCCGTTTTCAACAGCAAGCTGTACTGCGTGCACCGCGGTGGCAACGATGGGTTCCTCTGGTACACGTCCTTCGACGGTACCAAGTGGAGCACGGACACCCCGATCGCCCCCAACCGTTACACGGCTGTTGGGCCGGGCCTGGCCGTATTCAACAATCAGTTGTACTGCGCCTTCCTCCCCAGCGATGGTCCCAACCTTCGCTATATGACCTTCGACGGCATCAGCTGGAGCGCGGACGCTCCGATCCCCAACACTTACACGGCCACTACGCCAGCGCTGGCCGTTTTCAACAGCAAGCTGTACTGCGTGCACCGCGGTGGCGACAATCCCACCGTCTGCTACACGTCCTTCGACGGCACCAAGTGGATCCCGGACACCCCGATGCTCCCGCACCGTTACACGGCTGCTGGGCTGGGCCTGGCCGTATTCAACAACCAGCTGTACAGCGCGCACCGCAACTGAACCGGTCCTGCATCCCATACCCCGCCGACCTCCCCTGCCTGTCATCGATGCACAGAAGTGGAGCGGCTTGCGGGAGTAATATCCGTAACTCCCCGTGCTCGATGGGCGCACCGGCATGAAGTCCGCGTCGAGGGTGATCGGGTACCCACACAATCACCCTCGACGAGGGCTTTGCCAGGATGCGCCGCGCACGCGGGCGCCAACCAACCACGGCGAGCACCCCGGCCACGCAACTATGACGACCTTGCTCGGAACGCCAGAGTGATTCGCAATGCCGAGATCGTCTACATCCCTGGGCTGTTGCAGACTGCGGAGTACGCCCGGCACCGCATCCAGGAAGGCGTCGGCCTCCATGGGGCCGACGAACAAGAGATCGCTGCCGCCACAGCGGAACGGGTACGCCGCCACCAAATCCTCTACGACACCTCGAAGCGGTTCGAGTTCGTCGTCACCGAGGCGGCCCTGCGGCTGCTGCTCTGCCCGGCCGAGGTTCAGCTCGCCCAGCTCGACCGTCTGCTGGCGCTCGCCGGGATGCCCAACCTCCAGTTCGGGATCATTCCCTTCGGGGTGTACCTGCCGACCGCACCCCAGAACGGCTTCATCCTGTTCGACGACCTGGCCGTCGTGGAGACGTTCATCGGGGAGACGATGCATCACGGTGACGAGGCCGAGGCCTACGCTCACGCGATGGACCGACTCAACGCCGAGGCGGTGTTCGACGAGCCTGCCCGGCAGCTCATCATCCGAGCCATCCAGAGCCTCCGAGGCGTCTGACGCCCAATCGGGCGGGGGCATCTGCGTGGAGGCTACTCGGCAACCTTCGGGCCGCACTCGCTTCCGAAGGACGCCCGAGAGATACGGCAGGAACGGCCCCCAGCGGGGGCCGTTTTTGTCCGGATTGCCGTTGGCCACCCTATCGCTACCGGCGGCCATCACAAGTGGTCAGCCTCGACGCGCTGCGCGCCGTGGTGGCCGACCCACGGCCACCTGCCCCGCCGCCCGCGCGTCGACAAGCTGGCTCGCGCGGGCCGTCAACGTGCCAGCGAACCGGGGCTGTCATCAAACGCTGTCGTCGACTCGGATCGGCCTGCATTGGATCGGCGGGTCGGATTCCCGTGGTCGGGAGTGATCCATTGACTCCGTTGCGCACCTGTCGTCAAATGGTCCTTTGCCGACACAGACATCCGGGACGAATGCTGGGTGCCCGGCCAGACACTCGACCCCACGCCCTAAATATCAACCAAATGATCCCCGGTGACATGAGCGTTAGGAAACCCCTAAGGCCCGTGAAACTCGAGAACTAATAACGCAGAAGGTGTAAATCAAACGGCAACTCGAGACCTTGACCCGTTCCGGGTGGCGGTGGAGGGAGCGGCGGCGCCGCCTCCCGCCAATGATTCCTGACCGATTCTTGGGTGATCAGTTTGCCGGATAGTTTGGCTACCTCCTTCTGGGTGTAGGGGTGGCCGTCGGGGGTGGTCTTACCCTGTAGTCCCTGTGCCCAGGCTTTCACCCATGCGGCCATTCCCGGCCCCAGCTTCCCATTTCTGTCGGGGGTCAGGGATACCCGGTCGGGGAGTTCACCCTTTTCTTCCAGCGTCTTCAGGTATTCGCGGAGGGTGGCGGGCCCGTCCTTGCTGGGCCGCCAGGTGACCACGTGATCTGGTGGTGGGGGCAGCGGCGGCGCCGCCTCCCGCCAATAATTCCCGACCGATGTCTGGTCGATCAGTTTGCCGGATAGTGTGGCTACCGCATCCTGGGTGTAGGGGTGGCCGTCGGGGGCGGTCTTACCCTGTAGTCCCTGTGCCCAGGCTTTCACCCATGCGGCCATTCCCGGCCCCAGCTTCCCCTGTTTGTCGGGGGTCAGGGATGCCCGGTCGGGGAGTTCACCCTTTTCTTCCATCGTCTTCAGGTATTCGCGGAGGGTGGCGGGCTCGTCCTTGCTGGGCCGCCAGGTGACCACGTGATCTGGTGGTGGGGGCAGCGGCGGCGCCGCCTCCCGCCAATATTTCCCGACCGATACCTGGGTGATCAGTTTGCCGGATAGTGTGGCTACCGCATCCTGGGTGTAGGGGTGGCCGTCGGGGGCGGTCTTACCCTGTAGTCCCTGTGCCCAGGCTTTCACCCATGCGGCCATCCCCGGCCCCAGCCTCCCCTGTTTGTCGGGGGTCAGGGATACCCGGTCGGGGAGTTCACCCTTTTCTTCCATCGTCTTCAGGTATTCGCGGAGGGTGGCGGGCTCGTCCTTGCTGGGCCGCCAGGTGACCACGTGATCTGGTGGTGGGGGCAGCGGCGGCGCCGCCTCCCGCCAATAATTCCCGACCGATACGTGGGTGATCAGTTTGCCGGATAGCGTGGCTACCTCATCCTGGGTGTAGGGGTGGCCGTCGGGGGCGGTCTTACCCTGTAGTCCCTGTGCCCAGGCTTTCACCCATGCGGCCATCCCCGGCCCCAGCCTCCCCTTTCTGTCGGGGGTCAGGGATACCGGGTCGGGGAGTTCACCCTTTTCTTCCATCGTCTTCAGGTATTCGCGGAGGGTGGCGGGCCCGTCCTTGCCGGGCCGCCAGGTGACCACGTGATCTGGTGGTGGGGGCAGCGGCGCCGCCTCCCGCCAATATCTCCCGACCGATTTTTGGTTGATCAGGTTGCCGGATAGTTCGGCTACCACATTCAGGGTGTAGGGGTGGCCGTCGGGGGCGGTCTTACCCTGTAGTCCCTGTGCCCAGGCTTTCACCCATACGACCATCCCCGGCCCCAGCTTCCCCTGTTTGTCGGGGGTCAGGGATACCGGGTCGGGGAGTTCACCCTTTTCTTTCAGCGTCTTCAGGTATTCGCGGAGGGTGGCGGGCCCGTCCTTGCTGGGCCGCCAGGTGACCACGTGATCTGGTGGTGGGGGCAGCGGCGGCGCCGCCTCCCGCCAATATTTCCCGACCGATACGTGGGTGATCAGTTTGCCGGATAGTGTGGCTACCGCATCCTGGGTGTAGGGGTGGCCGTCGGGGGCGGTCTTACCCTGCAGTCCCTGTGCCCAGGCTTTCACCCATACGGCCATCCCCGGCCCCAGCCTCCCCTTTCTGTCGGGGGTCAGGGATACCCGGTCGGGGAGTTCACCCTTTTGTTCCAGCGTCTTCAGGTATTCGCGGAGGGTGGCGGGCCCGTCCTTGCCGGGCCGCCAGGTGACCACGTGATCTGGTGGTGGGGGCAGCGGCGGCGCCGCCTCCCGCCAATATCTCCCGACCGATTTTTGGTTGATCAGGTTGCCGGATAGTTCGGCTACCACATCCAGGGTGTAGGGGTGGCCGTCGGGGGCGGTCTTACCCTGCAGTCCCTGTGCCCAGGCTTTCACCCATACGGCCATCCCCGGCCCAAACTTCCCATTTTTCTTTTTGGGCAGGGATGCGCCGTCGGGGAGTTCACCCTTTTCTTCCAGCGTCTTCAGGTATTCGCGGAGGGTGGCGGGCCCGTCCTTGCTGGGCCGCCAGGTGACCACGTGATCTGGTGGTGGGGGCAGCGGCGGCGCCGCCTCCCGCCAATAATTCCCGACCGATGTCTGGTCGATCAGTTTGCCGGATAGTGTGGCTACCTCATCCTGGGTGTAGGGGTGGCCGTCGGGGGCGGTCTTACCCTGCAGTCCCTGTGCCCAGGCTTTCACCCATACGGCCATCCCCGGCCCAAACGACCCATTTTTCTTTTTGGGCAGGGATACCCGGTCGGGGAGTTCACCCTTTCCTTCCAGCTCTGCCATGTAATCGCGGAAGGTTTGAGGCCCGTCCGTGCCGGGCCGCCAAGTGACCACGTGATCTGGCGGTTCTGGTAGTGGCGCCTTGGTGGTGGAGGCCGCTGGGGGCGGCTGTGGTGTGGGGTGCGGGCTTGCCGATTGGCCGGTACGGATCGGTGTGGATCGCGTGTGCGGAGATGCCGGGCCGGACGTGATCTGAGTGTCGGGGTGGCCCAGTGCGACCATCCTGGGATACCCGGGTGCGAAACCATCGTTGTCGTGGAATCCCGACGCGGCCGAGGCCAGGGTGATGTTGACCTCGTACACCTCGGACATCAGGCGTAGCAGCGCCCCCTTGAGGTGGGGAACGGACGTCCCGCGCGTGTCCAAGGCCTGCCGCAGCCGGTGAACGTCCTCCGGGGACAGGCCGTTCTCTTCAGCGAAGTTGGTTCTGTCGATGATGAGGTCGAACTCCGCCTGCAGACCACGGCGCACATCCTCAGCACCTGGCAGCCCCATCACGCCGGAGAATCGCGTGAACAACTCGTCCCACTCGTCTGACCGCGGCAGCTCGGCCGGCGCGGACGGTAACGGGACAGCAGCGGGAACAGCGGCGTTGTAGTGGTTGTAGTGGGTGGGGTTCGCCGGGTCGGCCGCGACGTAGTACAAGGTGACCCGCCGGCCGTCCCGCGGCCCGAACACCGCCACCGGGCTCGCCCCCCGCCCCGTGCGCTGCCAAACGGTGATCCGGCTACCGGTGGCGTGGGCCAGCAACGGCAGCAGGAACTCCCCACCCGGCTCCGCCCACCGGCGGTCCCAATCCGCCACCGTGTCGACGACCTCGGCAAACTCGTCCGCCTCGAGCGGCCCGTCAGACGTGCTCAACACGTGGACCAGATAGTCACGGGCCCGATCCGGCGCCAACAACGCCACCGGGAAACCCCGGCCACGCCCATTGACGAAGTCCAACTGCTCCTGCGGCACATCCGTCACCGCGCCTGGATTTTGCTTTAACCCGATCAACTCCGCACGCGCCTCGTCATACCGCTGCCCGATCCGCCCCGCATCCAGGAAACCAGCCTCGGTGACAACACCGCCCACCGAAACGCCCTGGTCGCCGACACGTTCCATCAGCCGCGCCAACACCTGCCCATCGCTGAGCTCCCGCACCTGCCGCCACGGCTGCCCCTGCGGCAGATGCCGCCGCTGCATCACCACATCGGCCGGCAACCACCCGAAACAAATGTCCAGGTACGACCCGACACGGGCCTGCAACAACTCGTTCACCCGCGCCAACTCAGACCCGGCCGGCACCTCACCAGCCATCCACCCCACACTGACGCGCACCCGCTCAGGACCGGACAGCCACTCATACAGATCCGCCGGCAGCACCCCTGCCTGCGCCAACACGTCCCGCACCCACACCGGATCAGCGACAACGAACGCCGACAACACGCAATACCCATCAGCCGGCACCGCGAACTCCAACACCGGCCGGCCAACCCCATCCACACCATCCAGAAGAAGCGCCGGGTCAAGAGAAGACAGGTTGTGATCTTCCGTGTCCCGATCGTCCGGCGCGGTCACGTCGTCCCCTACCACCGACGGCGCCCACGCGACATCCACCTCCGGCACAACCCCAGACGGCGGGTACAAAGAATCGACCTGTTCGGTGCCGTCCGGTGGCGTCCACCCCCAGCCGGGCGGCAGCGCCGACAGTTCCACCCCTCCCGGACCTAGACCCACACCCAGGTCCGGGTCCGGGTCCAGGTACGGCATCCACAGATCCTCCACGAATGCCGGGTCAAGAAGTCTCGGGTCAAGATAAGACGGGTCGTGGTCTCCCGCATCCCGCTGTTGCGGGACCGCCACGGTCGCGTTGTCCCCCACACCCAACGGCACCCACGCGACATCCACCCCTGGCATTCCGGACAGCGGGGACTGGACCTGTTCGGTGTCCTGCGGCGGCCCCCACTCGTCGAGCTTTGGTGTGTCCAGATCCATCCCATCCAGATCCGGGTCCCATACGTTCTGGAATTCCTGATCACCAGACGCCAGGCCAGACGGATCGCCGTTGCCCGCTGGATCGGATGGCAGTCCGCCTGGAGAGTCGGCCGGGTCGGTGGAGGTGGTGAGCATCGCGTGGGACGGGCCGCGTGGCGGGCTGGTGGAGGCGAGCAGGAACGCGCTGGTGTCGGTGTCGGTCGTGGTTGTCGGTTGCGGGTGGCCGGTGGTCTGGCCGAGCAGGTCGGTGATGGTGGCGGGTCGACCGTTCCGGTCGAACGCGGCCACCCGGGTGCTGGATGCGAACAGGTGTCGCAGCCACGGATCACGTATCGGGTCGTCCGGCTCGGGTCGGTCGGCGGCGCCGGGCAGCAGAGGGTCCCGCACCTGGATCCTCGGCGGCCCGGAATCCTGTGGCTGGCTGTGTAGGGCGAACACGTGCTGCGGTTCGTTCGGTGGCGCGGCCCTGACCACGACCATCGACCCCGGCGCCGTCCGCAACGCGGCCAGCACGTCTTCTCCCGCGACCCCGTCGGGGTGGGCGACACGCTCGGGTACCGTGTCGAGGATCTCCATCAGTTGCGGCCAGCCCATGGTGGGCGCGAGCCGGCCATCCGGTCCGATGATCCGGTCGTCGAACACCGCCCGGTTGCCCAACCGCTTGTACACGGTGTGGAACACATCGAGAGTGGCCGCCACGCACCACCACAGGTCACCGCTGCCGGGACGCACCTGCTCCGCAGCGGCCCAGTCGGCGACCCGCTGCCCGGACTCGAACATCCCGACGGCCTGCCCGGTTGCCGCAACGGCCTGCCCGGTTGCCGCGACAGCCGGCTCGCCGTGCCTGCCGGGGCCGCCACTGACCAGCCCGTCCCGCAACGACACATCCCGCCACGAATCCCCGTCGCTGAACGAACCCGCGTCGCTGAGGCCGTGCTTGCCAGGCACCCCGCCAAGCGACTCGTCCGGCAAGGACACATCACTGATCGACATGGTGTCGGTGGTGTCGAGGTTGCTGAACACGTCGTCGCTGGAAACAGACATGCCACTGTCACTGCCACTGCCACTGCCACTGCCACTGCCACTGGCGCTGTCGCTGTCGCTGGCGCTGGCGCTGTCACTGGCGGTGGCGTTGTGGTGGATCGGCGTGCCATCAGCGCGGGAGGCGGCGCCAGCCGGCACTGTACTACCGGCGCTGGCCGCGTCCGGGGTGCCAGGCGTCCCCGCCGTGCCGGGCGTGGCGCTGCCGGCGGCCTCGGCGAGGACCTGCTGGTACCGGTGCTTCCATTCCTGTTGGAACGACCCGGCGAGGATGTCGTGACCGGCCGGATCCAGGCCGTACCGGTGGGCCAGCGCGGTGAACTGGGCCCGCGCCAGACCGGCCGCCGCCGCGGTGTGCTGCTCGGGCGTTACCGGCACTGTCGGCGCGCCGGTACGCCCGCTTTCCGGAACGTCGATGGTAGCCACATCGGCGGCCGGTCCGGTGACGCCGGTAACGGCCGCGGCCGAGAAACGGGCGGGCAGGTCGATGACCACCTGCCGGACCGCGTCCGCCACGGCGGCCACCTGCGCGGCGTCGGGACCGGCCACCACAGCGGGCAGCACGGCCGGCAGCACGGCGGGGGCACCGAGGATCGCATCGACCCTTCGGTCCACCTGGCTCCGCACGCCGCCCACGACCGCATCGAGCACGGCGGCGGACGGCGCCACCGCCCCAGCGCCCCCCGGCACGCCAGCGGCCGACGGCGTGCCGGGGCCTGTCGGCGTGCCGGGGCCTGTGGGTAGGCCGGCGGCGAGGTGCTGGTCGATGTGGTGTTGGACGGCCAGGTGCGCGATCGAGCGCAGCGCCTGCCGGTCGAACGCCGCCGGCAGCCCGGCGACCACCTGCTCCGACCGCACCTCGGCCGGGACCTGCCCACCCGCGGGCGCCAACGCCTCGACCATCCGGGCCACCGCCCGCTGCCGAACACCCGTCAGAAACCCCTCGGTCAGCGCGGCAGCGGGCAGACCGACCGCGGACAGGAAAGCCGCAACAACCCGATCACCCCGCCGGGCCTCGACCCACCCGGCGAAAACCCCCTCGACCGGCACGGCGAGCGCGGCCATGCTCTCGCCCGCCCGAGCCACCCCGGCCAGCAACCCACCGTAACGATCCACCAGATCCTGCTGGAACCGATACCACCGCTCGACCACCGGCCCACCCGCTGCCACAACCCACTGCGGCGCCGGCGCAACCGGCACCGACAGGCTCGGCACCGACCACGACGGCACCGACAGGTCCAGGCGCGGCGCGGGCAGGTCCAGACTCGGCGCGGGCATGTTCGATGCCGGCAGCGCAGGCGGGGGCGGCGGCGGGGACTGCCCGCCGTCCACCACAGGCTTCGGATCATCGACCCCAGCCCGGTACCCCTTGAATGTGTCCCCACCAACCGGTGTCGGCCCCACCGGCAGGACCGGCCTACCATCCCACGTGAAGTCGGGGCGAGGCATCTGCACCCGGGGCTGCATCATGGCGCGACTCACGACGATCCCGAGGCCGCTCGCGGTCGACCCGCCCGCCCCCGAAATCGCCCCGGACAGAAGATCGGCACCGAGATTGCCGGTGTCCCAGTACCCGTCGACCATCAAGCTGGCACCGATACCGAACAGCCCCTCCGTGCCGGTCTCCAACACCGGCCGCGTCAACAGATCGGTCAACAGCATTCTGGTGCTGTCCGACAGGCCGAGTTTGCCGACCGCGCCGGCGACAACGCCAGCGACCTTGCCCAACGCCGGCCCGCCCGCCGTGCTCAGGAACGCCACCGCCCCCGCGAACGCCGCCTGCTTACCGACCGCCGACCAGTTCACCCCCGACTGCAAACCATCGGTCATCATCGACACCTCGGCCAGCAGCGCGGAACCCGGCATGAACAACATCTGCATCGCCGTGCTACTCGCCGCCGACCGCACCAACGCCGACCGCAGGACCACCTGGATGACCGTCCGCGCCTGAGCGACGTGCGCCGCCGCCCCCACCGGATTCCAGAACCACATCGCGGCCGCGGCGGCGAACTCGGCCTGCATGAAGGAGAACATCGCCACCGTCGTACGCTTGCCGGCCTCCGTCTCCAGGAAGAACTTCTTCTCCGCCTCCACCACGGCGAGCATCAGATCGGCCGTCTCGGCCATCTTCCCCACGAACGGAACGGTCTGCGCCACGAACCGGTCGAAGGCCTCACCCTCCCCCGCCTGCCGGACCGCCCTGACCGTCTGCTCCAGCAACGGACCCAGCACCGTACGCACCCGATACGCCAGCAACTCCAGCGTGCCGATGTCATCCCACAACAACGGCAACCTCGCCCGGGACACCCGCACCCCGGTGAACCCTTCTAAAACCCGCAACGAACTCTCACTGAGCTCAACAGTCGAAAAAGCGGCGGCGACCAACGCGCAACGCTCCTTCCCCGCCCCCGAACCAAGGACACCCAGTACGGATCAGCCAGCCCCGCAGGCCGCCCACCCCAGCCCCCGACCACCTCGCCGGCGACAACCTCACCACCCCGTCGCCCACCCGGCGGCCAAAACCCCCACACCTCGCCCCACGACCCGGCCGACGCCCACCACCACCGGCAGTGTTGATCGCCGAGAGCCACGCACCCCTCACCGTAAAGTGACGGTAGTCGACACCGGCGACGCCAGCCATCCCGCCCACACGTGCGTCACCACACATCCACACCCCACGCCGGGCCCCGCGGGGCCTGACCCCTGACCCACACCGGCTCACAGCGCAGGTCAACCGGCGATGTCCATCCAGACCGCGCCGGTGTCTCCGCCGGCCCGCTCGCAGGCCCGCGCGGCCACGTGCCGGCGGGGTCGCCGGACCTGCGCCGGCCGGCTCCTGGATGTGCAACAGGGCGAGCAGCTCCCCCCACGGTCAGCGGCAGCTCCTGGTCTCCGGCGGTCAGGTACTCAGCGGCCAGGGCCGGCGTCGACGTCGACGATGTGCCGCAGACGGCGGGCCGCCCGGCTGTAGCGGGTCGGCCGCGCGGCGGCCGGTAGCCGGAGTCGGCCAGGTCGGCCAGGTCCTCCAAATGCTGCGCGGCCGTCTCGGCCTCGGCCGGGGCGAGCAGCGGCGCTCTGTACGACGACGGCGGTCGCACGGGCGGGCGGCGCAGCAGGCGAGCGCCGTCGACCGAGGTGCAGATGTCTAGGTGCGGGCGAGTCGGGGATGGGTAAGCAGCAACTCGTCGGTCGACACGGGCGGACTGTAGCGGACCACCGGCCCCGCCCCAGGCCAGGACCGGTAGGCCGTCGAAGCGGGGTAACGCGCTCGCATATCGAACATCCGCTTCTCGGCATGAGCGTGCGTCGGCAGCGGCCGGCACTCGGCCGGTGCTTCAACTTCTGGTGAGGGCGACGCCGAGGAGGACCAGGGTGATGCCGGCCAGGATCGCGGGCGTGACGGCCTCGCCGAGAGCCAGCCAGCCCAGGAGAACGGCGACGAACAGCACGTACGGAACGGCGTTGGAGACCAGCGCGGCGACGAACAGGTGCGCCCAGGTGGCCCGGCCTTTGGGAAATCGCAGGCCGCGGGACAGGGCCAGCGGTGTCAGGACCACGAAGCCGAGCAGGAGGCGGGCGAAGACGATCTGAACGGGGTTGAAGCCGCGCAGGGCCAGCTTGATCCACAGGAAGCTGGAGCCCCAGAGCAGAGCCAGGGCAATCATTCGGGCGGCACCCGCCCGAGTGGGGCCCTGCTGGTCAGTCTTCAACCACTGATCTTTTTGTAGACCCCTACGCGGGCTCGTCGGGTTCGGATTGCGGCCGGTGCTCGGTCGCCCAGTGCTCGATGTCCTCCGTCCGCCAGATTCGGCCGGCCTTCAGAACCGCTGCCGGCTCGGGGAAGTCCCGACGTTTGCTCAGAACCTCCACCCACTGCCGGGACACTCCGAGGCAACGCCGTTGCGTTTGGCGATCGGCGGATGAGTCAAGGGGGACTTTGAAGACGCGAACGGGACTTCTGATAGATCAACTTGTGTCGAGCAAGAAGATCATGCCTCAGGAGTCCCGTTGCAGGAGAAGTCTGTCATCACCCGGTCGATCGAGGTAGCCGGGGGTGTGCACGCGCCCGGACATCTGGGCGAGTTGACCCAGATCATCGACTTCGACCTGGTCGACGCGGTGCTGGAAGAAACCGGGACACGCGAGAAGCGGCTGCGGCTGCTGCCGTCTCGGGTCGTGGTGTACTTCGTCCTCGCACTCGCCCTGCTCGACCGCTGTTCCTACCGAGCGACGTGGGGGAAGCTGACCGCGGCCCTGGCCGGCTTGTGCCTGACGCGGCCGAGTATCTCCTCACTGTCACGCGCTCGCCGCCGGGTCGGAGTAGCGCCGCTACGGCGCCTGTTCGAGACCCTGGCCGGTGCCGTCGGTCTGCTCGGCCAGCCCGGCGTGTTCTACCGGGGCCTGCGTACCGTGGCCATCGACGGCACCCACCTGCACGTGCCCGACGAGGAACAGGTCACCTGGCGCTACCCCACACGCGTAGGAGACAAGCTGGAGTTCGGCTACCCGCTGCTACGGCTGCTCGTGATGATCGAGTGCGGGACCCGCGCCCTGCTCGCCGCGGCCTTCGGCCCCGAAACAGAAGGCGAACTGGCTTACGCGCAGCGGCTTCTGGGCGTCCTGGACCGCACGATGCTGCTGCTGGCCGACGCCGGCTTCGACGCCGCGGAATTCCTGCGCGACGTCGGCGCCACCGGCGCGCAGTTCCTGGTCCGCTCATCCGCCCGCCGCTGCCCGACCATCCAGCGTCGCCTACCCGACGGCTCCTACCTGGCCCGCATCGGCTACGGCAGCCTACCCGCTCTCATCCTGGTGCGGGTCATCGAAGCGCAGGTCACCGTCACACTGGCCGACGGCAGCCTGCGGCGCGAGCAGTGGCGGCTGATCACCAGCCTGACAGACCACACCCGCTACCCCGCCCACGAACTCGTGGACCTCTACCACGAACGCTGGCAGGCCGAAACCACGTATTTCTCGATCAAAGCGACCATGCTCGACGGCCGCGTCCTGCGCTCCCGCAGCATCCCCGGGATCGAGCAGGAGGTGTACGCCCTGCTCACCGCCTACCAGGCCCTCATCCGCGCGGCAGCAGACGCCACCTGCACCCAGCCCGGCCTGGACATGGACCGGATCAGCTTCACCGTCCTCATCGACGCCGCCGCCGACACGATCACCACCGCCAGCGGAATCCTTCCCGGCAGCTCAACCGACCTCCTCGGCACGATAGGCCACGCCGCGCTGGCCGACCTCCTACCCGCCTGGCGCCGCCCTCGAATCAAGGCCCGCTCCCGCAAGAACCCGACCAGCAAGTACAGCCCGAACGCCGGACAGCACCCCGCAACCACGCAGACCTACACCTTCCACGCCGACATCACAATCTTCGAAAAGGGGCTTGCCTCCCGCTCACGGCGCTAAACGCAACGGTGTTGCACTCCGAGGTACTCCGCGATCTCGGCGGTTCCCATCACGCGCAGCGGCTGACGTGGCACGCTGCGACCTCCCGACCTGGAGCACTGCTCAGTCTGCCTGATGTGGGCGGTGCTCCCGGATCCAGCGATCGACATCGGCCCGTAGCCAGATGCGCAGCCGACCATTGGCGACCGTGGCCACGGGATCGGGGAAGCCCTTCCGGTTGGTGATCTCGGTCGCCCGGGTCCGGGACACGTTGCCAAGCATCTTGGCGATGTCAGACAGGGCAACCAAATCCATGGCTTGACGGTAGGCAGCCCTGTCCTTGCAAGGTGCACGGAGCTTGAATGTGCCCCTGTATGGTGTACCGTGCACATTGAAAGGGTGCTGCGGGTCTGTGGCTGCGGCCGGCGGCAACGTGTTGGCTTCAACCCCCTGCCGTGCCGCCGTTCCCCTGGCCGGTCCGGCAGGCGGTCCCGTCCCTGGGCGGCAACTCAGGGGCGGGCCGCCCTCTCCCTGGCAGACGTCGAAAGGCAGGATCTCCATGAGGCAGCTCGTCGAGCGGCTGCTCGGCCGTCGTTCCGCCGTACCGGAACGAGCCGGCGGGACCGCGTACCGGTCCGCGTCGTGCGTACCCCTGCGGCCGGCCGATGTGCGGACCCGCCGGTTCGGCCGCACCCGCCTCGGGCGGCGCGGCCTCGATCCCGACGAGGTGCTGACCTTCCTCGACCGGGTCGCCGCCGAACTGGCCGACGCCCAGCGGGCGGCCGAGCGGGCCCGCGGGGAGACCCATCGAATCAAGGACGCCCTCCGCCGGTGGCAGTCCGAGCAGGCGCAGGCCCGTGACCTGCTGCGGAATGCGAACCAGCGCCCTGCCGGCTACCGGCCGGCTCCCGCACCCGGACCAGCCCTGCTGCCGTACCGCTGATGGAAGCTGCGGTGGCAGGGCGGGGCGGGTCCGTCCGTAGCCGGCCGTGGGACGGGCCCGCCCCTTCCAGACCCACCAGGCCAACAGAGAGGCGACACCCGGTGAACGGCAGTGACACGGCGGCGATGCGCGGCAGCGGGGAGGTCGGACGCCCGGCGACCCGTCACCGGTACCTCATCCAGCTGCCGGTCGCGGCCGACGACCTGACCACGGCCGTACGGGTCGCCCGCGTGATCGCCCGCTCGCTCAGCTTCCACAACCTGGTCGAATGCGACGACGCGACCGTCTGCGAGGCCGACCAGCCAGCGGTACGACATCCGGCCTTCTGCCCGCGGCACCTCGCCAACGGCCGCCGCTGCCTGCTCCGGCCGGACCACGACGGGCCCTGCGCCCGGCGGCTCCCTCGATGACCGGGCATGTCGAGAAGGGTCCCTTCCTATGCGAAAAGCGATAAGAAGGGGCCCTTCCTTGCACTCCCTGTACTTCCTTGCACCTCAGCCGAAGCGGCCCGTGATGTAGTCCTCGGTCTTCTTGACGCTGGGGTTGCTGAAGATCTTCTGGGTGTTGTCGTACTCGATGAGGCGGCCGGGGTCGCCCGTCTTCTCGATCGAGAAGAAGGCCGTGCGGTCGGAGACGCGGGCGGCCTGCTGCATGTTGTGCGTGACGATGACGATCGTGAACTTGTCCTTGAGCTGGAACATCAGGTCCTCGATGGCCAGCGTGGAGATCGGGTCGAGCGCCGAGCACGGCTCGTCCATCAGCACCACCTGCGGCTCGACCGCGATGGTGCGCGCGATGCACAGCCGCTGCTGCTGACCGCCGGACAGGCCGGCGCCCGGCTTGCCGAGGCGGTCCTTCACCTCGTCCCAGAGGTTCGCCGAGCGCAGCGCCTTCTCGGCCGCATCCTCCAGAATCGACTTCTTGCGTACGCCGTTGAGCCGCAGCCCGGCCACCACGTTCTCGAAGATGCTCATGGTGGGGAACGGGTTGGGCCGCTGGAAGACCATGCCGATCATCCGGCGGACGGCGGTGACGTCCACGTCCCGGTCGTAGATGTCCTGGTCGTCGATGGTCAGGTTGCCCTCGACCCGGGCGCCGGGCAGCACCTCGTGCATCCGGTTGATCGAGCGCAGGAACGTCGACTTGCCGCAGCCGGACGGCCCGATCAGGGCGGTCACCGTCTTCGGCTCGACGGTCATGCTGATGTTCTCGATCGCCTTGAAGCCCCCGTAGTAGGCGGTGACGTTCGTGGCCTCGATGCGCTTTGCCATGGTGGTGGTACCTCCGGGGTTCATCGGCCGAGCCGGTTGCGACGGGCCAGCAGCTTCGCCGCGACCGTCAGGATCAGCACGAGGGCGACCAGGGTCAGCGCCGCGGTCCACGCCCGCGCCGGGGCGTACTTCGAGGCGTCGCCGGCCTGCTGGTAGACGAAGAGGGCCAGCGACGACTGGTTGTTCTCGAACGGGTTGAAGTTGATCGCCGCGCCGCCGCCGGCGACGAGCAGCACCGGGGCCGTCTCGCCGGCCGCCCGGGCGATGGCGAGCATCACACCCGTCACGATGCCCGGCAGCGCGGTGGGCAGCACGATCCGCAGGATGGTCTTCCACTTCGGCACGCCGAGGGCGTACGCCCCCTCGCGCAGCGGCGCCGGGACGAGACGCAGCATCTCCTCGGTGGAGCGGACCACGGTGGGCAGCATGAGCACGCTCAGCGCGAGCGCGGCGGCGAACCCGGAGAAGCCGGGCCGCCCGTCGTTGAACACCGGCGAGACGATCAGCACCCAGAACGCCAGCACGAACAGGCCGGCGACGATGGACGGGATGCCGGTCATCACGTCGACGAAGAACCGGATCGCGAACGCGAACCGGCCGCGGCCGTACTCGACCACGTAGATGGCGCACAGGATGCCGAGCGGGACGGTGATCAGCGTGGCGATGCCGACCTGCTCCAGCGTCCCGACGATCGCGTGGTACGCGCCGCCGTTCGCGTCGCGCGCCCCGATGTTGTTCATCGAGGTGCCGAAGAAGTTGCCGTCGAGGCGCTCGACGCCCTTGCTGACCAGCGTCCAGACCACGGAGGCCAGCGGCAGCACGGCCAGCACGAACGCGGAGTGGATCAGGGCGCTCCAGGTGCGGTTGCGGGCCGCCCGGCGTCCCTCGACCGCGTTGCTGGCGGCGAAGAGGCCGGCCAGGTAGAGCAGCGCGGCGACGACGACGGTGAGCACCGGGCCGCCGATGCCCGTGCCGTACACGACGGCGGCGGCGACCGCGACGGCCGCCAGGGCGATCGCCGGGGCGGCGTACCGGGGGAGCCGCCTGGCCCGGAGCGTGTCCGGTTGGGCCGGCGGCCGGGTGCGGTGGTTGGCGACAGTGGTCATGCGGCCGACTCCGTGAACTCCCGGCGGCGGTAGATGATCGCCCGCGCGGTGATGTTGACGATCAGCGTGATGGTGAACAGCACCAGGCCGGAGGCGATCAGCGCGCCCCGCCCGGTGGCGTTGGCCTCGCCGAACGTGTTGGCGATGTTGGCGGCGATGGTGTTGCCGCCGCTCTCGATCAGGTTGAACGAGATGTTGAAGGTGATGCCGAGGGTCATCGCCAGCGCGATGGTTTCGCCGAGCGCGCGGCCCAGGCCGAGCATCACCGCGGCGACGATGCCGGGTCGGCCGTACGGGAGGACGGCGGTGCGGATCATCTCCCACCGGGTCGCGCCGAGCGCGAGCGCCGCCTCCTCGTTGGCGGTCGGGGTCTGGAGGAACACCTCGCGGGAGAGCGAGGTGATGATCGGCAGCACCATGATCGCCAGTACCAGCGCGCCGAGCAGCACGGACTTGCCGAACGGTCCGTCCCCGCCGAAGATCGGGATCCAGCCGAAGTAGGTGTTCAGCCAGGCCGAGAAGTCCCGGACCGGGTTGATGAAGATGTCCCGGCCCCAGAGCCCGAACACCACGCTCGGCACGGCGGCGAGCAGGTCGATCAGGAAGCCGAGCGCGGTGCCCAGCCGGCGGGGCGCGTAGTGGGACAGGTAGAGCGCAATGCCCATGGCTACCGGCACCGCAATCAGCAGGGCCAGCGCGGCGCTGAGCACGGTGCCGAAGGCGAGTGCGCCGATGCCGAACTTCGGCTGGGCGTCGTTCGGGAACCAGCCCTCGAAGGTCCAGAAGTTCTCGGTGTTGGCGCGCAGGGCCGGCACCGCCTTGGCGATCAGGAAGACCGCGATGGCGGCGATGATCACCAGGACGGCGGTGCCGGCGGCCAGGGTCAGACCCCGGAACGCGCGCTCCGCGCCGAAGGCCCGGGCCCGGGGCAGCGCGCCGCCACCGCCGAGGCCGTCCCCGCCCGGCGTACGGGTGCTGACTGGTGACTCGGCCACACGCGCCGAGGCACCGGCGGGCCGCTCCTGGCCTGAGGCCACGCGGGTCCCGCCGGTGCCGGCGTCGGCCGAGCGGTGAGGGGTTTCACCCATCTGCTCGCTCGCTTCGATTGAGATTGGTGGTGGTGTGGAGTCCTAGGTCAGGAGAGGTTCTTGACCGCGGACTCGACCTTGGTGCGCACCGAGTCCGGCAGCGGGGCGTAGCCCAGCTCGGTCAGGGCCGCCTGACCCTCGGTGCTGGCGGCGTGGGCCAGGAAGCCCTTGACCAGCGGCAGCTTGTCGGCGGCGAGGCCCTTGCCGCAGACGATCTCGTACGTCACCAGGACGATCGGGTAGGCCCCGGCCTCCTTGGTGTTGTAGTCGATCGACATCTTCAGGTCGTCGCCCTGGCCCTCGACCTTGGCGCCGGCGATGGTCTTGCCGGCCGACTCGGCGGTCAGCGCGACGAACTCGCCCGCGCCGTTGGCGACCTTGGCCATCTTCAGGCCGCCGTTCTCGGCGTACGACCACTCGACGTAGCCGATGGTGCCGGCCTGGCCCTTGATGGCGCTGGCCACGCCGTCGGACTTGTTGGCGCCGGTGCCGCCCGGGGCCTTCCACTCCTTGGCCTTGCCGAACGTCCAGTCCGCCTCGGCGGTCTTCGACAGGAAGTTGGTGAAGTTGTCGGTGGTGCCGGAGGAGTCCGCGCGGTGCACGGCGTTGATCGCGGTCGACGGCAGGGTGACGCCGGGGTTGTCGGCCTTGATCGCCGGGTCGTCCCACTTGGTGACCTTGCCGGCGAAGATCTTCGCCAGGGTGGCCGGCTTGAGCTGGAGGTTGTCCACGCCGTCGAGGTTGTAGGCGATGGCCACCGGGCCGATCACCATCGGCAGGTGGATGGCCTTGCCGTCGGTGCACTTGGCGTCCGCCTGCGGTTGCTCCTCCGGCTTGAGGGCGGAGTCGGAACCGGCGAAGTCGGCGGTGCCGGCGATGAACGCCTGGATGCCGGCGCCCGAGCCGGACGGCTCGTAGTTGATCTTGGCGCCGCTGCACTTCTGCTGGTGCGCCTTGATCCACTCGTCCATGGCGTTCTTCTGGGCGGACGAGCCCTGAGCGTTCAGGGTGCCGGTGGCGCAGTCGGCCGCGGCGGCCGACCCGGAGGCCGAGGCGCCGGTGGCGGGCTCGTTGTTGTCCGAGCCGCATGCACTGAGACCGAGCACCGCAGTAAGAGCGAGGCAGGCGATAGTGCCGTGCCGCTGGAGCTTCACCTGAGGGATTCCCTTCACGTCTGGACCGGCGCCCGGATCGGGGCCCCGGGGGGAGCCGGCGCTTCCCGGCTGATCTGAAAGGTAGGAGCGCCAGGTAGCCGGTTCGCCGGTCGGAAGTGAACGCGGGGTGAACAGGTGCGGCCGGGCAGATGGCCGTGGGCTGAGGATGGGTTTTCCAATAAGTGAACTCGGAGCCCACTATCCTTAATAGTGCGATTTTTCCGGCGGCTCGTTATCGCGCCGAGGCGCCCGCGTGATGTCCCCGTGACAATGGCGTCGGCCGTCCGGGCCGGCCGGGAGGGGCTCCCCGCCCGGCCGGCAGCGGCTACGGACGGTGACGGCGGCGCCGGAGGTGACTCAGCCCAGCCGGTAGTTGACGTGGGCGGACCAACGGGCGAACCCGAGCCGCTCGTAGAGCGCGACCGCCGCCGTGTTGGACTCGTCGACGTAGAGCATCGCGCGGTCCAGCCCGCGCCGGTCCCGCAGGTACGCAAGCCCGGCGGCGGTGAGCGCCCGGCCCAGCCCGCCGCCGTGCGCCGCCGGGTCCACCCCGAGCACGTAGACCTCGCCGATCCGGGCCGAGCCGGGCCGCTCGTGCACCTTGGTCCAGTGGAAGCCCAGCAGACGGCCGGTGGCCGACTCCTCGGCGAGCAGGAAGCCGGCCGGGTCGAACCAGGGCTCCCCGAGGCGTACCCGCAGGTCGACCTCGGTCCAGCGGCCCTGCTCGGGGTGGCTGGCGAAGGCCCGGGCGTTGAGCGCGAGCCAGGCGGCGTCGTCCGCCCCGGGGACGAACGCGCGCAGCGCCACCCCGTCCGGCAGGCGCGGCTCGGGCAGTGGGGCGGTCAGCGGGCGGCGCAGCTGCCAGAGCACCCGCGCCCGGGCGAAGCCCAGGTCGACGGCGAGGGCGGCGGCCGACGGGTGGTCGCCGTGCGCCCAGGCGCGCAGCGGACCCGAGGCGGTGGCCAGTACGCCCCGGGCCAGCGCGCGGCCCGTGCCCTGCCGCCGGTGTCCGGGGCGGACGGCCAGTTCCACCCCGACGCCGGCGCCCGGGTCGGTCGTGTCCAGGTGGGCGTACCCGGTCAGCGTTCCGTCCGGCCCGCGGGCGGTCAGGTGGACGGCCGGCGCCTCGGGGTCGCGCAGCCGGAGCAGGGTGTGCTCGTCGAACGGGTCGGCCCCGTCGGCGTCGCCGGCCGCCCGGGCCAGGGTCAGCACGTCGGCCGCCTCGGCCGGGGTCAGCACGTGGGTCCGGGTCACCCGGTCGGTCGTCGGCTCGGCGCTGCTCACCCCGTAACCGTAACGGGCGCGGGGCCGGACGCCCGGGTGGTGCCGTCGCCGGCGACCACCCGGCCGTTCACGTGGTGCCCGCCGGAAGCGCCGCCAGCTGGAACCGGCTGGTCAGGTCCGGCAGGATGGTCTGCAGCGCGTTGACCGTGCCCTGTCGGTCGCCGCCCGCGTCGTGCATCAGGACGATCGCGCCGGGCTGGGTGTTGGCCGCGACGAACGAGGCGATGACGCTCGCGCCCGGCATCTCCCAGTCCGTGGGGTCGACGCTCCAGTGCAGCGGGACCAGCCCCAGTTCGTCGGCCACCGACACCACCGGCTCCGTCCACGCCCCGCCGGGCTGCCGGTAGTACGCGACGCGGGCGTTCGGCACCGCCTCCCGGATCGCGGCGTTGGTGCGCTGCAGGTCGTCCCGGATCGTGGCGGGGGACCGCTGGCCCAGCTCGACGTCGTGGTTCCACGAGTGGTTGCAGAGGGTGTGCCCCTCGCTCACGATCGCCCGGACCAGGTCGGGATGGCCCTGGGCCATCTCGCCGACCACGCAGAACGTGGCCTTGACGCGGAACTGCCGCAGCAGCTCCAGGACCTGCGGCGTGTACTGCGGGTCCGGCCCGTCGTCGAAGGTGAGCGCCACGTTCGTGGAGCCGGTGGTGACCTGGGTCCCGAACGGCCCGTCCATGGCGGTCTCCAACCCAGGGATCTCCGCCCCGCTCGCGCTGGCGCTGGGAGTGGGGGAGCCGGCCGTGTCCCCGCGACCCGGGCTCCGGTCGGTGCCGTCCGTGGGCGGCTGTTCGGTGGACGCGGGCGTCCGCGCCGAGGTGCCGGTCGGTTCCGGCACCAGGCTCCGGCCGACCGCGTACGCGGACCCGAGCAGTGCGGCCACCACGAGGGTGGCGATCGCGACGAAACGTCTGTCCCTCCCGGTGCCCGTCATCGGACACCGCCCTTCCGGTCTCTGAACTTGCCCTTCTTCGCCCCCGTGTTCATGGCACGCACCCTCGCCCTTTCATCCATCAACCCGACAGTCAGCGTAGAAGCGACGAGTTGGGTAAAAAGGGCATGCGAAAACACTTCGCCCGAACGAGGAGGGGGCGGTCCGGCGAGCGGAAAGCCGGCGGGCCGGCCGGGATCGGAAGACCCGGGGCCGGTGGGGAGCGGAGGACTCAGACGGGCAGCGGGGCGGCCTCAGAGTCCGGCAGCGACCGCGACGGCGGCACGACGAACTTGTAGCCGACCTGCCGGACAGTGCCGATCATCGACTCGTACTCGGAGCCGAGCTTCGCCCGCAGCCGCCGGACGTGCACGTCCACCGTCCGGGTGCCGCCGAAGTAGTCGTACCCCCAGACCTCACGCAGCAGTTGGTCCCGGGTGAACACCCGGCCCGGGTGCTGCGCGAGGAACTTCAGCAGCTCGAACTCCTTGTACGTCAGGTCGAGCGGGCGGCCCTTCAGCCGCGCGGCGTACGTGTCCGGGTCGATGGTCAGCTCGCCGGCCCGGATCGCGCCGCCGGCCCCGGCCGTGGCGTTGTTGAGCCGGCCGACCGCGAGCCGGAGCCGGGCCTCCACCTCGGCCGGGCCGGCGCCGGCGAGGATCACGTCGTCGACGCCCCAGTCGGCGTTGAGCGCGATCAGGCCGGCCTCGGTGACCACCGCGACCAGCGGCACCCCGAGCCCGGTGGCGTGCAGCATCCGGCAGGTGGCCCGGGCCTCGCTCAGCTCGGACCGGGCGTCGACCAGTACGGCGTCCGGGGTGGGGCCGGCGACCAGGGTGCGGACGTCGCGCGGCGCGGTGCGCACCGAGTGCGGCAGCAGGTCGAGTGCCGGCAGCACCGCCGATGCTGTGCCCGCGCGCGCGGTCACCAACAGCAGGATCTCCACACGATCACCTCCCGTCCCGGGCGGCCTCGGCCGCGCGCGACCAGCGACACTCCCGGCGGGGAGTGGCGCTGAGAACTTGCGTGGTCCCGGCGTCGCTGACGGGCGGGTAACGGGTCGAGCGTAACGGATGGCCCCGAGCGCACCCTGGCGTGATTTCCCCTTTGCCAGTATTGTGCCCGCTCGCGCGGCAGATTTTAACGTTGCCGAAACCGCGACCACCGCGCCGGCGCCGGGGTCTGGCACGATCGGGGCGTGTATCCCTCGACCTCCCCCGAGGCCGGCCGGGACCCGTGGGCCGACGACGCGCGCCCGGGGCCGTCCGGTCGTGCGCACCCACCGGCGCCGCGCACCGGCCCGGACGTCGACGACGACCGGCCCCGACCGCGCCGACGCGGCCCCCGACGGCTGCGCGGCCGGGGCGACGACTCCGGTTGGCGGCCCGACGACGAGTCGCTTGACGGAGCGGACGACGAGGAGGAGATCGAGCCGGTCGAGGTGCGCCGGCCGCTCTCGCTCACCGTCGCCGGGTTCGCCGCGCTGCTCGGCGTCGGCCTGGTGCTCGGCGCGCAGACCGCCGGGCCGGGGCACCGGCTGCCGTTCGCGTTCGTCATCTTCGGCGTGCAACTGCTCTTCGTCCTCGCCTGGACGATGGCGATCCGCCCGCCCGCGCTGCTGGTGGTCGCCGGGGTCAGCGCCGTGGTCGCCGCCGCCGCCGACACGGCCGCGGTGCAGTCCGACGTCGCCGGCCTGGCCCCCCTCGGCTACCTGGCCGCCGGCGGCTTCCTGCTCGGCGTCCTCGGGCAGTTGTTCCGCCGGGTCGACCGGGTCCGGGTCACCGACTCGCTCGGCAGCACCCTGCTGATCGTGGTCGGCGTGGTGTCGTTCGGCACCCTGATCGTGCTCGGCCGCGTACCGGCCGGCACCCAGGCGATCACCATCTGCCTCACCGCCGCCGGCGTCGCGCTCACCGTCGCCCGGCTCACCGACGCGGTGCTGCCCTGGCCCCGGCTCGCGCCGCAGGTGCCGCGGGGCGCGGCGGGCGTCGTCGTCGGCGCGATGGTCGGCACGCTGGCCAGCGCCGTCCTCGGCAGCTACCTGGTCAGCTTCACGCCCACCAGCGGCGCCCTGGTCGGCCTGGTCACCGCCGCCACCGCCGTCCTGGCCGATCTCGCCGTCGGGTACGCCGAGGCGGGCCGGCTGATGGCGGGCGAGCCGCCGACGATGTGGATCGCCCGGCACATGCAGGGCCCGCTCGGGGGCTTCGCGCTGGCCGCGCCGGCGGCGTACGCGATGTGCGTACTGTTCCTGTGACCGCCGGCCGGCCCGGACGGCGGTTGGGATCCGTACCCCTCGGGTATTGACCGGTGCGCCGCGGACGGCGGCACCGGCGCGAGAGAAGGAGGCGGCGTGGCCGAGGCCCACCCGGCGTACGAGGAGCGTCCCCGGCGGCGCGGGCGCAAGGTGCTCATCACGCTCGTGGTGCTGCTGCTGGTCCTGGTCGGGCTCCTCGCGGTGGCCGACCGCGTGGCGGCCGGGATGGCCGAGCGGGCCATCGCCGAGCAGGTCCGCCAGGAGGTCGCCAGGCAGGACGCGCAGTCCGCCGCGCCCAGCGTCGAGGTCGGCGGCTTCCCCTTCCTGACCCAGGTCCTCGACGGGAGGTACGAGCGGATCTCCATCGGGCTGCGCGACGTGCGGGCCTCGGTGGAGGGCGACGCGCTCAGCCTGCCCGAGCTGAACGTCGACGCGCGCGACGTCCGGGCCTCGCTGGAGACCCTGCGCACCCGGCAGGGGGACGTGGTCGCCGAGACGGTCGACGGCAGGGGCGTCATCGCGTACGACAGCCTCGCCAAGCTCCTCGACCGGCCGGGGCTGACCCTCAACGAGCGGGACGGCAAGCTCGCCGTGACCGCGCCCGTGGACGTCCTCGGCCAGAAGCTCACCGTCACCGGTACGGCCGAGGTGACCGTCGGCAAGGAGGGCCAGGTGTCGCTGCGCTTCGCCGACCTGGACGCCGAGGGGCTGCCCCAGGTGCCGCTGGCCCGCACCCTGCTGAACAACTACGCGCGGAGCATCTCGATCGACGTGCCGCTGCAGGACCTGCCCCTGCACCTGAAGGTGCGTGAGGTCAAGCCGCTGCCGCGGGGGCTCGAGGTGACCGTGGGGGCGAAGGACGTACCGATCAACTCGGCGGGCTGACCGGCGTATCGGCGGGCTGACCGGCGTACCCGATCGGCGTACCTGGTCGGCCCTGCCCGAACGGGCGTCCCGGATGCTGGTCGGGTCGGTGGCACTCTCCGGGACGGCTGGTAGGCTCCCTGCTCATGGGGACGCTCCTCACCAAACGGCGCGCGGTCGACCTGTGCCGCGTGGCCACCTGCCTGTGTCGCCCCGTCATCTGACGGCGGGGCTGTCCTCGGCCGCCCAGCGGCCACCGGCCACAGGGTCGCGTACCCTCCGGTCCTTGAACGCCCGGCAGCGGCGCCGTCGCACGAACCCGTGATCCCGTCCTAAACCAGGGCCCGCGTGTGGTGCGACAATCACGCATTTCGATCTCCGCGCGCAGGCTCACCGTCCATCCTCACCAGGGAGTGATTCGATGAGTCGCGACACCGCACTCGTCTCGGCCGAGTGGGCCGAGAAGAACCTCGACGCCCCGGGTGTCGTCTTCGTCGAGGTCGACGAGGACACCTCGGCGTACGACACCGGGCACATCGCCGGTGCGATCAAGCTCGACTGGAAGACCGACCTGCAGGACCCGGTGCGCCGGGACTTCGTCAACAAGAGCCAGTTCGAGGCGCTGCTGTCCGAGCGGGGCATCGCCAACGACGACGCCGTCATCCTGTACGGCGGCAACAACAACTGGTTCGCCGCGTACGCGTACTGGTACTTCAAGCTGTACGGCCACCGCGACGTCAAGCTGCTCGACGGCGGCCGCAAGAAGTGGGAGCTGGACGCCCGCCCGCTGGTCACCGACAAGGTGGAGCGCCCGAAGACGCAGTACGTCGCGCAGGAGCCGGACACCTCGATCCGCGCCTTCCGGGACGACGTCGTCGCCGCGATCGGCGCCAAGAACCTGGTCGACGTGCGCAGCCCCGACGAGTACGCCGGCCGGCTGCTCGCCCCCGCCCACCTGCCGCAGGAGCAGGCGCAGCGCGCCGGCCACGTGCCGACCGCGATCAGCGTGCCGTGGTCCAAGGCGGCCAACGAGGACGGCACCTTCAAGTCCGACGACGAGCTGCGCAAGATCTACGCCGACGCCGGCCTCGACGACGGCAAGGAAACCATCGCCTACTGCCGCATCGGCGAGCGCTCCTCGCACACCTGGTTCGTGCTGCAGGAGCTGCTCGGCCACCAGAACGTGAAAAACTACGACGGTTCCTGGACCGAGTACGGCTCGCTCGTCGGCGTGCCGGTCGCGCTCGGCGACGAGCCTGGGGAGGCCTGAGATGACAGCTCCGACCGCCGCCGCCAGCTGCGCCGCGCCCGACCAGGCCGCGCCGCTGCCCGCCAGCCTTGACCTGGAGAAGGAAACCGTCATCACCGGCGTCGTCCGGTCCGAGGCCGGCGAGCTGGTTCCGGGCGCGTACGTCCGGCTGCTCGACTCGACCGGCGAGTTCACCGCCGAGGTGGTGACCTCGCCTGCCGGCCAGTTCCGGTTCTTCGCCGCGCCCGGCAACTGGACGCTGCGGGCGCTGTCCCGGCACGGCAACGGCGACACCGTCGTCACCGCCGCGCGCGGGATCAACGAGGTGGCCGTCACGGTCGCCTGAGCCACGCCGCGCATCGACGGGCCGGTCGCCCCCACGGGGTGACCGGCCCGTATGCGTGACGTGACACGATGAGCGGGTGAGTGGTGCTGTCCACGCGGGCCATGCCCCGCCGACCGGTCCGTCCGAGCCGACGCCCACCCGCCGCAGGTCCCGCTGGCTGCTCGCCGCGACCGTGGCCTGGGCGGTGCTGCTCGCCGCGCTCACCTGGGTGTCGGTGCGCACCGACGGTCCCACCGTGCGCGAGCAGCGCACCCTGGCCCAGGCCGGCCCGGTGGCCGACTGGGCGGTCGGCGAACTGGTCGCCGCGGCCGGGGGACGGGTGGTCACGCTCGCGCCGGACCGGGTCGCGTCCGGCTGCCGGGTCACCCCGTTGCTGGACGGCGCGACGCTGGAGCGGGCCGTCGAGGTGATGACCGGTGCCGACGAGCCCCGGGCGGTGCTGGAGCACGTCGCCGACCGACTCCCGGCGGCCTGGCGCGCCGGCGTCCTGGTGAGCGACGAGGGCCCCCGGCTGCGCGCCGACGCCGGGGAGTTCGTGGCGGTCGCCGGGCGGCCGGCCGGCGACGGCCGGGTCCGGCTCACCGTGCGCACCGGGTGCCGCCCGTCGGCGACGGCTACCGCCCGCCCGCAGGACAGGGCGGCCCGGAGGCGGACGCGCTCGCCGCCGCGCTGCGCGCCCTGGGCAACCCGGCCGCGCCCGCCTCCCAGGCGGTCGCCGCGCCGTGCCCCGGGGGCGGCTCGGCCCGCACGACCCGCGTCACGCTCGACCCGGTCCCGGCGGATCCGGCCCGCGCGCTCGCCGCGGTCGCCGCCGGCGCCGTCCTCCTCGACGTCCCCGAGGTGTACGCCTACCGCCAGGGCGCGGCGACGGTGGCCCTGACCGGCGGGGAGCTGACCGCCACGACCGGCTGCGCCGGCTGACCTCGTCCGGCGGACCTCGTTCGGCGCCGGCTGACCGGCGTCTCCCGTTCGACGGGCCGGCGCGGCGTCTCCCGTTCGGCCGGCCGACGCGGCGTCTCCCGTTCGGCGGGCCGACGCGGCGTGGAGGCGCGGCGGTCAGTAGACCAACGCCTGCGCCCCGTCGGCCATGGCCTCCTCGACGAACACGGCGGCCCCGGCGATCCGTACGCCCGGCAGGACGTCCCCCGGGCCGATGTCCCGCCGGGCGGCGCACTGGGTGCAGGCGGTGACCTTGCCCGTCGCCATGATGACGTGCAGCAGTTCGGCCAGCGGCGCGGAGTGCGGCAGCTCGAACTCCTGCGCCCGGCCCGGCAGCGCGAACCAGGTCGACTCCCCGGTGAGCCAGAGCGAGACGTCCACCCCGGCGGCCGCCGCGGCGGCCGCCACCGTGAACGCCTGGGCGCACCGCTCCGGGGCATCGGCTCCTGCGGTGGCCTTGACGACGAGAGTGCGGGCCATGCCGCCCAGCATAGGATGGCCCGGATGGTTACCGAGATCGGGTTCGTCAGCCTGCTGGTCGCCGGCCTGGGCGCGCTCGCCGGTGGCCTGGTCTATCTGGCAGTCAAGATTTCGAGAGGTCGCTGGTGAGCCCTGTCCTGCGAGCCCCGCAGCCGCGAACGAAGATGATCTGGTGAGCGCGAGGAGTGAGCCGGGTTTGCGAGCCCCGCAGTCGCGAACGAAGATGATCTGGTGAGCGCGAGGAGTGAGCCGGGTTTGCGAGCCCCGCAGTCGCGAACGAAGATGATCTGGTGAGCGCGAGGAGTGAGCCGGGTTTGCGAGCCCCGCAGTCGCGAACGGAGATGATCTGGTGAGCGCGAGGAGTGAGCCGGGTTTGCGAGCCCCGCAGTCGCGAACGGAGATGATCTGGTGAGCGAGGACAACCCGCTTGCGCCGCCGCCGTGGCTGAACGCGCCCCCGGTCGGGCCGTACCCGTACGAGGAGAGCCACGACCTGCGCGTGGGCCCGAAGCTGCACCCCACACTGGACGGTCTGCTGCCGTACGTCGGGGTGTGGCGGGGCCGGGGCCGGGGCGGCTATCCGACGATCGAGGACTTCGACTACGCGCAGGAGATCCGGATCAGCCACGACGGCCGGCCGTTCCTGTTCTACGAGTCGCGGGCCTGGATCCTCGACGAGCAGAGCCGGCCGGTGCGCCCCGCCGGCCGTGAGGTCGGCTGGTGGCGGCCGGTGCTGGCGGGCGAGCGGGCCACCGACGAGCTGGAGGCGCTGATGACCACGCCCACCGGCGTCATGGAGCTGCACATCGGCAAGCGCAAGGGCACCCAGCTCGAGTTCGTGACGGACGCGGTGGTGCGTACGTCGACCGCGAAGGCGGTCAGCGCGGGCCACCGTCTCTTCGGCATCGTCGAGGGCGCCCTGCTCTACGCCCAGGAGATGGCCGCCGTCGGCCAGCCCCTCAGCCCACACCTCTCCGCCCGCCTGACCCGCGTAGCCGGCTAACCCGCCGCCCCTCCCCTCCTCGCCTCCTCCCGCCCCCCTCGCCGCCTCCGCCCCCTCGCCTCGGCGATCAAGAAGTTTGCGTCAGCGGACCCCGTTCTTCCTGACGCAAACTTCTTGGTCAACCCGGCTCCTCCTCGGCGGGGAGCGGGAACGCCAGGAGGGATTGGAGGGCCGGCGTCTGGGGGGCGGGGCGCAGGGGGGTGCCGTCCAGGGTGTGCACCGGGGCCAGGCCGCGGACCGACGAGGTGAACCAGACGCCCTCGGCGGCGCGCAGCTCGGCCGGCGTGACCATCCGTTCCGCCGCGTCGAGGCCCAGCTCGCCCGCCCGCTCGAGCAGCCAGGCCGCGGTCACCCCGGGCAGGATCCCGGTCGCGGCCGGCGGCACGGTGCACAGGGTGCGGCCGGTCAGCCAGACCACGTTCGCCGTGGGCCCCTCCAGGGCGTACCCGTCGGTGGAGATCCACAGCACGTCGTCCACACCGTGCGTGGCGGCCCAGCGGCGGGCGGCGGCGCTGACCGCGTACGACGTCGACTTGATCCCGACCGGCAGCCAGTCCAGAGCGGCGCGGGCGTGGGCGGCCACGCCCAGCGGCAGGGTCGCCACGGCGATCCCGGCCCGGCGGGCCCGCCGGGCGGCGGCCGGCACCTCGGTCAGCGTGGCGTAGACGGAGGGGGCCCGCGCGCCCTCCGGGCCCCGGGTGCAGACCAGCC
The DNA here is from genome assembly GCF_007830265.1 of Micromonospora olivasterospora. Lineage (NCBI taxonomy): Bacteria > Bacillati > Actinomycetota > Actinomycetes > Micromonosporales > Micromonosporaceae > Micromonospora > Micromonospora olivasterospora. The sequence goes on along the minus strand of NZ_VLKE01000001.1, from coordinate 1,902,655 downwards.
GCAGCGCGCCCTCGACGTCGGCGGGCCAGCCCGCGCAGGTGGTCGCCAGCAGCTCGACGAGCACGCCGGTCGGCGGCAGCGACAGGTCGATCCGGGTGGCCCCCCGGGCCAGCCGGGCGAGGTGCTCGTCGCGCAGCCAGGGCCGCCCGCCACGCAGGTGCATGGTCTCGAACAGCCCATCCCCCTGGAGTACGCCCAGGTCGTCGCCGCGCAGGGTCGGCTCTCCCGCGGACAGCAGGCCCCGCCCGAGCACCGCGATCCTGGCCGCCACCACGACCGCGAAGCCTAACGCCGGAACTCGGCCCGGCACACGCCAACCCGCCGACCCCGCCCGGCCGCGAGCGCCCCCGACCGGCCTGCGCGCGCCCGCCTCGGCCTCGGCCCAGCGCGGTGACCAAGAGGTTTGCGTCGGGAGGTGGGCGCTTGGGTGACGCAAACCTCTTGATCGCCGCGCCGGGGCGGGGTGGGGTGGGGCGGGGCGAGGGGCGGTGGGGTGGGGTGGGGTGGCGGTGGGGTGGGGTGGGGTGGGGTGGGTGGGTGGTCGCGGGGGTGGGGCGGGGTGGCGGTCGAACTATGATCGGAGGGTGTCCGAATCCTCCCTCGCGGAAGTGCTCCGCGCCCGTGGGCTGCGGCTCACGGCACAGCGGCAGCTGATCCTCCAGGCGGTGCTGGATCTGGGGCACGCCACACCGGAGCAGGTGCACAGCGCGGTCCGCGAGGTCGCCGCCGGGGTCAACATCACCACCATCTATCGGACGCTGGAGCTGCTGGAACGCCTCGGCCTGGTCACCCACACCCATCTCTCGCACGGCGCGCCCACCTACCACGCCGCCGGCGAGCACCAGCACGTCCACCTGGTGTGCCGGGAGTGCGGCGCGATCGACGAGATCGATCCGGAGCTGCTGCGGCCGCTGGCCGACCAGTTGGCCGAGCAGCGGGGGTTCCGGGTGGACATCGGGCACGTGGCGCTGTTCGGCGTCTGCGGGAGCTGCGAGGACGGGGAGCAGAAATGATCGACATCGCGGGAGCGGTGGCCGTCGAGGCGATCGACGAGGCGACCCGGGACCAGCCCGACCCGGAGCACCGGGCCGCCGGCGTACGCGGGGTCGCCGCCCACTACGGCGACCCGCTGCGGGAGCAGCGCATCCTGGACACCGCCGTCGGCCTGGTCGACCGGTCGCACCGGGGCGTGGTCGCGGTGTCCGGCGAGGAGCGGATCGGCTGGCTGCACACCCTGACCACCCAGCACCTGGCCACGCTGCGGGCCGGCGAGGGCACGGAGCTGCTGGTGCTCTCTCCGCACGGGCACGTCGAGCAGCACGCGATGGTCGCCGAGGACGGCGTCACCACCTGGCTCGACACCGAGCCGGGGGCCACCGACGGCCTGCTGGCGTACCTGGAGAAGATGCGTTTCTTCAGCCGGGTCGAGCCGCGCGACGCGACCGCCGAGCAGGCCCTGCTCTCGCTGGTCGGGCCGGAGGCGACCGGCGCGCTCGGCACCCTCGGCGTGACCGGGCTGGCCGAGCCCGACGCGCTCGCGGTCCCCGGCCCGAAGTTCCGCTCCGGCGAGCTGCCGGCCCGGCCCACCGTCCGGTACGCGGTCGCGCCGCTGCCCGGCGGCGGGTGGGCCCGCCGGGGCCCGCTGGGCGTGGACCTGCTGGTGCCCCGGCCGGCCATGGCCGACGTGGTCGCCCGGCTGCGCGACGCGGGCGTGCCGGTGGCCGGGTTGTGGGCGTACGAGGCGGTCCGGGTGGCCGCCCGGCGGGCCAGGGTCGGGGTGGACACCGACCACCGGACCATCCCCGCCGAGGTGGAGCTGATCGGCCCGGCGGTGCACCTGGACAAGGGCTGCTACCGCGGCCAGGAGACCGTGGCCCGGGTGCACAACATGGGCAGGCCCCCGCGTCGCCTCGTACTGCTGCACCTGGACGGCGTGACCACCGACCAGCCGCCGGCGGCCGGCACGCCGGTGACCCTGGACGACCGGGCGGTCGGCTTCGTCGGTACCGCCGTGCAGCACCACGAGCTGGGCCAGATCGCCCTGGCGGTGGTGAAGCGCAACGTCCCCGACGACGCCCGCCTGCTCGTCGGCGAGACCGCCGCCGCCATCGACGTGGGGTAGCGGGCCGCCGGACGCGGTGTCCGCCCCGACCCGGCCGGGGCGTCTAGGATCGCCGGCATGACGACAGGGACGTTGATCACGGTTGCCCCCACCGGCGCGGAGTCGGCCAAGGCGGATGTGCCGGCGCTGCCGGTCACCCTCGCCGAGCTGCTGCTGACGGCGAAGGAGTGCGAGGCGCTCGGCGCGGCCGTGATCCACGTCCACATCCGCGACGACGAGGCGAAGCCGACCCTCGACCAGGGCCGGCTGCGGGAGACCGTGGCGGCGCTGCGTGAGGGCACGGACCTGATCGTGCAGCTCTCCTCCGGTGGCGCGGTGACCGACCCGGAGGCCGACCGGCTGGCCGTGCTGGACGCGGGGCCGGACATGGCCTCCTGCACCATGGGCACGGTCAACTTCGGCGACGACGTCTTCCTCAACCGCTGGGAGTTCATCGTCGACCTGCACACCCGGATGCAGGAACGCGGCATCGTGCCCGAGTACGAGATCTTCGACCTCGGACACCTGACCTCCCTCCAGCGCCTGCTCGGCAAGTACGGGCTGCCGTACGGCGGGCACGTGCACGTCGACTTCGTGATGGGCGTGCCGGGCGGCATGCCGGGCACCACGCAGGCGCTGGTCGCCGCGCACCAGGCGCTGCGGGACCTGCCGGAGGGCACCACCTTCTCGGCCACCGGCGTCGGCCGCACCACCCTCCCGGTGCTGCTGGCGTCCCTGTCGGCCGGCGGGCACCTGCGGGTCGGCATGGAGGACACCATCACGTACGCGAAGGGTCAGCCGGTCGAGTCGAACATGCAGCTGATCGCCCGGGCGGTCGGCTTCGCCCAGCTCGCCCAGCGCCCGCCGCTGACCGCCGCCGAGGCCCGTGAGCTGCTCGGGATCCAGCGGACGACGGTGGTGTGAGCCTGTCCGGTCCCGCTCGCGGTTGGCGGGCGGTGCCGGCCCGGAGGTAAGCACCACCTCGGCCCCGGACCCCTGTCGCCGCACGGGTAACCGACCTGGTCACCCCCGTTCGGCGCCGCCCCGACGCGTCGGTACCGTCCACGTCGTGACAACGACGTACGAGGGCGGCGTCCCGCTCGCCGAGGTGGTCCGCTCCGGGTTCGTGGAGGGCCTGCACCGCGGCTCGGTGGTGGTGCTCGACGCGGCGGGCGAGCCCGTGGCCACCGCCGGTGACGTGCGGTCCGGGATTTTCCCCCGCTCGTCCAGCAAGCCGATGCAGGCGATCGGGATGCTGCGCGCCGGGCTGTCGCTGACCGACCCGGCCGACGTGGCGCTGGTGTCGGCCAGCCACGCCGGGGAGGAGTTCCACCTGGCCCGGGTCGCCGCGCTGCTGGCCGCCGCCGGGCTGGACGAGTCGGCCCTGCACTGCCCGCCCGACCTGCCCGCCGGCGAGTTGGCCCGCGACGCGGTGCTGCGGGCCGGCGGCGGGCCGACCCGGGCGCAGATGAACTGCTCCGGCAAGCACACGGGCATGCTGCTCACCTGCGTGGCGGCGGGCTGGCCGCTCGACGGCTACTGGCGGCCGGAGCACCCGCTGCAGGTGCGGCTGCGGGCGACGGTCGAGGAGTTCTGCGGCGAGGAGGTGTCGGCGGTCGGGGTGGACGGCTGCGGCGCCCCCGTGCTCGCCGTCCCGCTCACCGGGCTGGCCCGGGCGTACCTGCGGCTGGTGTCCGGCGAGCCGGGCTCCGTGGAGCGGACCGTCGCGGACGCCATGCGGGCCCACCCGGAGATCGTCGGCGGCACCTGGGCGGAGGACACCCGGCTGATGCGCGGGCTGCCCGGCGTGCTGGCGAAGATCGGCGCGGAGGGCGTCATCGCCGCCGCGCTGCCGGGCGTCGGCGCGGTCGCGCTGAAGATCGACGATGGGGCGGGGCGGGCCCGGATGCCGGTCCTGGTTTCCGCGCTGCGCCGGCTGGGCGTCCAGGCGCCGGTCCTCGACGAGTACGCCGAGCAGCCGCTGCTCGGCGGCGGCGTACCGGTCGGGTCGGTCCGCCCCGCCTGGTGAGGTGAAGGAGGGGGTCCTCCTCCTACTTGAGGAAGTCGAGCAGCGTGCAGCGGCGCGACCGGGTTCCCGCTGCCGGCCTCGTCGTACGCCAGGGTGGCGCCGTTGACCTCGATCTTCGTCACGAGGGACGGTACGGACCGGACAGGCCGGCTGCGACAGCCTGGTGAGACGCCGCTAACTATGGCAAGCATTCCGCTTGCAGTTGTTAGCGGCGGGGGTTACGGTCTAAGCATGGCCAGCTCCAAGGACCTACCCGACATCGGCGGGTTCATTCGCGACCTACGCCGCAACGCCAAGATCTCGCTGCGGCAGCTCGCCGAGCAGGCGGGCGTCAGCAACCCGTACCTGAGTCAGATCGAGCGCGGCCTGCGCAAGCCGAGCGCGGAGGTGTTGCAGCAGCTCGCGAGCGCGCTGCGGGTCTCCACCCCCGCGATGTACCTGCGGGCCGGCCTGCTCGACGACAAGGAGGGGCAGGGCGTGCTGGCGGCGATCGCGGTCGACCCCGACCTGACGATGGCCCAGAAGCAGTCGCTCAGCCAGATCTACGAGACGTTCCGGCGGGAGAACGCGCGGCTCGCCGAGGCGACAGCGGCCGCCGAGGCGGCCGAGGCAGCCGCCGACGCCGCAACGAGCGGCGCCGCCGCCCGGCCCGAAACGCCGGCCGCGGCCACGCCCGGCACCGCGCCGGAGGCACCCGCCACGGTCAACCCGGCCGCCACCGGGCCCACCGGCCCGGACGGCAGCCCCACCGAGGCCGTACTGGAATCCGTTGCCGTCACCGAGGCGGGCCCGGCGCCCGCGCCCGGCAGCGGCACCACCGCGAGGGAGGCCGCCGCGGAGGCGGCCCGGAAGACCGCCGCGGCGGTCGAAGAGGAGAAGTGATGACCCAGCCGAAGACCAACCGCATCCCGGCCCCGCTCTATGCCGCCGCCGGCGCCGGCGACCTGGCGATCGAACAGCTCCGCAGGCTGCCGGAGGTGGTCACCGACCTGGGCGGCAAGGTCGTCGCCGAGTGGGGCGGCAAGGCCGTCGTGACCGGCTTCGAGCTGCGCCAGAAGGCCACCGAGACCCTGCGCACGGCGAACCAGGCCGCCGCCGACCTGCGCGGCGGGTCCGTCCCGGCCGAGCTGAACCGGCTCCGCGAGGCGGCCGACCTGAACAAGCTGCGCGCGGTGGCCGACGTCAACCGCCTGCGCGAGGTCGCCGACCCCGACCGGCTGCGCGAGCTGGCCGCCCGCAACGCCGCCGCCGTCGTGGCCGGCGCGCAGGCCGCCCAGGAGCGGGCCCTGGCCGCGTACGCGCTGCTGGTGGCCCGGGGCGAGCGGGTCGTCGGCGCCGGCGTGCTGGAGGCCGCTGACACGGTCAACACCGACATCGAGGCGACCGAGGCCGGCCTGACCGCCGCGCCGACCCCGGCGGCCGCCCCGGCTCCGACCGGCGACGCCGCCGTGGCGGTGGCGAAGACCGCCGCGACCGAGGTCCCGACCCCGGCCGACGTGGCCGAGGTCGCCGAGGCCAAGCCGGCCGCCGCCAGGACCCCGCGCACCCGGGCGACCACGGCCACCGCCACCAAGGCGACCGCGACCCGGACGACGGCCGGCCGGTCGGCCGCGAAGAGCGCCAAGCCGGCGGACGGCGAGACCCCGTCGGCCAAGCTGCCGAAGACCCGGCGCACCCGGCCGGCGGCCGAGTAGTCCAATCCGGCCCGTGCCGACGACGGCCCTGGATGCGTCCTGGAGGACGGATCCGGGGTCGTCGGCATAAGCTTGCCGGCATGGCCAACGCCGCGCCGATCTTCGCCTTCCAGGTCCAGTACTGGATCACCACGCTGCTGCTGGTGTTCGCCCTCGTCATCGAGGGGGTCGCCCTGGTGCACGCGATCATCCAGCGGGGTGAGGCGTTCTCGGCGATCGGCACCCTGCCCAAGGGCGGATGGATCGCCATCCTCGCCGTCTGCCTGGTGCTCACCCTGCTGACCCGGAACGTGCTGAACATCTTCGGGCTGATCGGCGTCGCCGCCGCCCTCATCTACCTGCTCGACGTGCGGGTGGGGCTGCGGGACCTGCACGACGGCCGGGGATCGTCCTGGTGAAAGGGTTCCGCTGGCCACCGCCGCCCGACGGCGGGCCGCGGACCTGGGGCCCCGGCCCGGGCGCCCGCGTACCGGCCGCCCCGCGTTGCCGGAGCCGGAGACCGAGCTGGTCGCGACCCCGCACGGCGTACGGCTGGAGCGGCTGGTCACCGGCGCCGGCGACCCGGTGACGGTGTTCGCGCACGGGCTGGGCAGCGGCATCGCCACCACCCGCCCGTTCGGCAGCGGGGTCACCGGCCGCAAGGTCTTCTTCCAGTTCCGTGGGCACGGGCGCTCCGACTCGCCGCCCGGCCCGTGGAGCTACCTCGACCTGGCCCGAGACCTGCGCGCCGTCGCCGACCTCGAAGGGGCCACCCGGGCGTTCGGGGCCAGCCTGGGCGCGGGCGCCCTCTGCCGGCTGCTCGCCGAGAGCCCGGAACGCTTCGAGCGGCTGGTGTTCTTCGTGCCGGCGGTGCTCGACCGCCCGCGCGGCCGGGCCGCCCGGGACCGGATCACCGACCTGCTCGACGCGGTGGGCAGCGGGGACGCCTCCGCCGTCGCCGAGGTCGTCTCGTACGAGCTGCCGCCCTCGGTGCGCAACACCCCAGCCGGCTGGGCGTACCTGCGGCAGCGGCTCGACCAGTTGCTCCGCGACGGCCTCGCGTCGGGCCTGGTCACCCTGCCGGACCAGGTGGCCCTGCCGGACGGGGCGGCGCTGGCGGCGGTGACCGCCCCCGCCCTGGTGCTCGCGTGCGCGGGCGACGACCTGCACCCCGTCGAGGTCGCCGAGCAGCTCGCCGCCGCCCTGCCGCGGGCCACCCTGCACGTGTACGACCGCCCGGGCGTGCTCTGGACGGAACGCGCCGACCTGCGGGAGCGGATCTCCGGGTTCCTCAACGGGTGACGCGTGGAGCGCAGGGGCGGGCCGACCGCCCGGGTGCGCGTGCGGCTGAGGGCCTGAGCGCGGCTCGCACGCCGGGAGCCGCGCTCAGGCCGGTCGTCGCTCAGACCAGGTCGACGCGTTCCCGTTCGACCGGATAGCCGGCCCGTCCGAAGGTGGCGGCCATCGGGTGGTTGGTCTGGTCGGTGGCTGCGACGACCTCCGTCGCACCGGCCTCGACCAGCAGGTGGGTCGCCTCGACCAGCAGGTCGTACGCGTAACCGTGCCCCCGTTGCTCGGGCACCACGCCGACGAAGCCGACGATCGGGACGCTGTGGTTGCGGGCCGGCACGGTCAGGCCGACCAGCTTCCCGTCCGGCGTCCAGGCGAGCCGCCACCAGTCGCGCGGGCTGGGCAACCAGCGCAACAGGTCCAGCTCCTCCCGTGCCGCGGCATCCGGGCCGGACGTCTCGGCGACGTGCCGCGTGTGGGCGTCCAGGCTGCCCTCGCCGATGCGGCGGAGCACGTCCAGCACGACCGCGTCGTCCGGTTCCGGGCGGAACTCCAGCCGGCCGGGGCGGTCGGGCAGCCCGCGGTCCGGGGTCCAGCGGTACCGGTACCGCCACACCAGCACGGACATGCCGGCGTCGGTGGCGGCGGCGATCCGGGCCTCGGCCTGGGCGCGGATTGCCGGGTCGGTGCGCCAGCCGACGGGTAGCGAGATCGAGTACTCGGCCCGCAGCGGCGCGGCGCGGAGCAGCCGGACCGCCGCGTCGGCGTCGGTGAAGTCGAACCAGTCGAGCGCCAGCGGGTGGTCGTCGTCCGGCCCGCCCCACCAGGCCGCGCGGGCCACGACGGCACCGTCGCGCAGCGCGATCCAGCTCCACTCGGGGCGGTACTGGCCGCTGGCGGCCATGTCGAGGTACGTCTCACCGAACGCGGCGCGGCCGACGAGGCCGGGGCCGGACAGGGAGTCGAACAGCTTCTCCTCGCCCGCGACGAGCGGGCGGATGACCAGGTCGGTCATGGGTTCCTTCCGGGATGCGGGTGCTCCCGTCAGGACGCCCGCGTCCTCGTGGCCGGGTGGGAGCACAGGAATGTCGTGACGGACACGGTGCTCACCTCCCTGGAGTCGTCGAGGACGCCCGCCGAGGGTAGCCGACGAGCGCCGCGCCGGCACGGGAATTTCCCGGTGGCTCAGTCGGCCGCCCGGCGGGCGCGCAGCGACCGGACCTTGTGCCGGTTGCCGCACCGCTCCATCGCGCACCAGCGGCGCCGGCCGGGCCGCGAGGTGTCCACGAAGACCAGGTAGCAGTCGTGACCGGAGCACTCCCGGATCCGGTCGGCGTACGGGCCGCCGAACAGGTCCACCGCGTCTTGGGCGATGGCCGCGAGGGCCTGGCCGGCGCGGGCCGGGAGCACCCACCGCCGGGTTCCCTCGGGGGTCAGCTCGGGGACCAGGGGCGCCGCGGCGGCGGCCTCGTTGAGCGTGGCCAGGTCGGCGGCCGTGGCGTCGAAGTCGGCGGGCCGGTCGGTCGGCGGTCGCCCGCCGGTGCGCGCGCAGGCCAGGCGCCACAGCGCGTCCCGCAGCCGTCGGGCGTTCGCCAGCTCGCCGGGGCGTACGGCGACGCGGCCCGGGTCGAGGCGCAGCCGGGACAGCGCCAGCCAGGCGGCGAGGTCCGCCGGTCGGTGCAGGATCTCGTGCCGGGCCAGCGGGCCCGGACCGCCGGTGGTGAGGAACTCCAGGCAGAGGGCTCCCGGGTCGAAGTGGTAGCGGGTGCCGTCGGGCGAGGTCAGGGTGAGCCCGGTTGCGACGTCGGCCACGTAACTACTATAAGTGGTTACGGAGTGCGGGGCGCGCGGGGCGGTCCGCCGACAGGCGACGGAGGACGTCATGGCACGGGAGTGGAAGCTCGTGGTCGACTGCGCGGACCCGATCCGGCTCGCCCGGTTCTGGGCCGAGGCGCTGGGCTACCTGGTCGAGGACCACAGCGCGCTCATCGACCGGCTGGCCGCCACGGGCACGGTGCCGCCGGAGATGTACGTCGAGGTCGACGGCCGGAGGGCGTGGCGCGACCTGGCGGCGGTCCGGCACCCGGAGGACCCGGTCGAGCCGGCCGAAGGCAGGGGACTCGGCCGACGGCTGCTCTTCCAGGCCGTGCCCGAGCCGAAGCAGGTCAAGAACCGGCTCCACCTCGACCTGCACGTCGGCGCGGACGGCCGGGAGGCCGAGGTGAAACGGCTGGAGTCGCTGGGCGCGACCGTGCTGCGGGAGGTCGCGGAGTGGGGCAGCGTGCACACCACCATGGCGGACCCGGAGGGGAACGAGTTCGACGTGCAGTGAGCGGGCCCGGACCCTCAGCGCCGGGCCGGCTCCGGCGGCAGGTGGGCGGCCCGCACGTCGAGCAGCCAGCGCTCCACGGTCTCCTCGTCGGGCCGGTCCGGCAGCGGCGTGCGGATCCGGTCGAAGTCCCGCTCGGCCGCCGCGACCAGCGCCTCCGCCTCGTCCAGCGCGCCGCTGGCGACCCGCTCCCCGAAGTCCCGGAACCACCGCGGGTCAACCAGCCGGATCTCCAACTGGCCGGTCGCGTAGAGCAGCCGTCCCTGGTGCAGCAGCCGAGCCAGGTGCCGGGCGTGCTTCGCCGAGCGCCGCCGGCCGCCGACGCTGGCGTCCCGGGTCGTCAGCTTGCGGAACTGCTGCGTGGCGTACCCGAGGTAGGCGTCCCGGACGCGGGGCGCGCTGAGGAACGCCGACCGGACGGCGATCAGCCGCTCGCCGAGCTCCGTCCGGGTCTCGTAGCAGTCGTCCGGGAGCCACATCAGCTCGGTCGCCGTCGGGTTGCCGCTCAGCGCGAGGCGCGCGTACTTCCCGCACTCGTGCAGGGTGACGTCGGGGTCGGTGGTGACCATCGACTCCCGGGGCGGGTGCAGGCCGTGGAAGGCGGTCGTCGGGGCGGCGAACACCCCGATCCGGTCGACGTCCGAGCCGGGGCCGGCCAGCCCGTACGCGACCGAGCCGACGATGCCGGAGAGCAGCAGGCGCATGCCGGTGAGCATGACGCAGGACACGCGTCCGCGAAACCGGACTTCGGCTGTCAGGTATTGCTGGCAGGGTCGGCCGCATGACGACGAAACCCCTGACAGGGAAGATCGCGCTCGTCGCCGGGGCGACGCGGGGCGCCGGCCGGCAGATCGCGGTGCAGCTCGGCGCGGCCGGGGCGACCGTCTACGCCACCGGGCGCAGCAGCCGGGCAGGCCGGTCCGAGATGGATCGGCCCGAGACCATCGAGGAGACCGCCGAACTGGTCACCGCGGCCGGCGGCGCCGGCATCGCCGTACGGGTCGACCACCTCGTCCCCGAGCAGGTCCGCGACCTGGTCGCCCGCATCGACGCAGAGCAGGGCCGGCTGGACGTGCTGGTCAACGACATCTGGGGCAGCGATCCGCTGATCACCTGGGAGAAGCCCGTGTGGGAGCAGCCGCTGGAGGCCGGCTTCCGCACCCTGCGGCTGGCGGTCGACACCCATGTCATCACCAGCCACTTCGCCCTGCCGCTGCTGATCCGCAACCGCGGCGGCCTGGTGGTGGAGGTCGGCGACGGCACGCGGGAGTACAACGACAGCCACTACCGGCTGTCGGTCTTCTACGACCTGGCCAAGACCTGCGTGAACCGGCTCGCCTTCACCCAGGCCCACGAGCTGGAGCCGCACGGCGGCACGGCCGTGGCCCTCACCCCGGGCTGGATCCGGTCGGAGTCGATGCTGGAGCACTTCGGGGTCACCGAGGAGAACTGGCGCGACGGCGCGGCCAAGGACCCGCACTTCCTCATCTCGGAGACCCCGGCGTACGTCGGGCGGGCCGTCGCCGCGCTCGCCGCCGACCCCGACCGGGCCCGCTGGAACGGCAAATCCCTGTCCAGCGGCGAACTGGCCCGGGTGTACGGCTTCACCGACCTCGACGGCAGCCAGCCGGACGGCTTCCGGTACATCGTGGAGGTCGTCGAGGCAGGCCGGCCGGCCGACGTCACCGGCTACCGCTGACGCATCGGCCCGTCACGCCGCGCCGCCCGTCACGCCGCGCCGCCCGTCACGCCGCGCCGCCCGTCACGCCGCGCCGTCCGGTTCGCCGTACCGCGCGGCGAGCCGGGCGGCCGCGTGGGCCATCCGCCCCCGCAGCTCCGGCGGGTCGAGCACCTCCGCCTCCGGCCCGAGCCGCAGCATCAGGCCGTACGCCACCTCCACGGACTCCACCGGCAGCCGGGTGACCACCCAGCCGTCCCCGTCGGGCTCGCCGGCGGCGTGCGCCGCCTCGGCGTACGCGAAAGGGGCCTCCGCCGCCCAGCGCAGCGCGCGCAGGCCGGCGGGGCTGAGCCGGACGGTGACCTCGGCCCGGAGCATGCTCCGCAGGAACGCCTCGGCCTGCTCCCGCCAGTACCCGCCCAGGTCGAAGGCGTCGTCCCGGTCGAACGACTCCTCGCCCGCCGCCACCTCGACCACCCGGTCGACCCGGTAGGTGCGCATCCCGCCGTCGACCCGGCCCGCCAGATACCAGACGCCGCTCTTGAGTACCAGCCCGTACGGCTCGACCCGCCGGGTGACCTCCCGCTCGCCGCGCCGGTAGCGCAGCTCGACCACCCGGTCCCGCCAGACCGCGCGGGCCAGCTCGGCCAGCCAGGGCGGTGGCGTCGCGTCCCGGAACCAGCCCGGCACGTCCAGGTGGAACCGCTGCCCCGCGCGGGCCGGGGCGTCGCGCAGCGCGGGCGGCAGCGCGGCCAGCACCTTCAGCTCGGCCGAGGCGGCCGCGTCGGCGAGCCCCATGTCGCCGGCCGGCCCGGGCAGCCCGGCCAGGAACAGCGCCTCCGCCTCGTCCCGGGTGAGCCCGGTCAGTCGGGTCCGGTACCCGCCGAGCAGCCGGTAGCCGCCGGCCCGGCCCCGGTCGGCGTACACCGGCACCCCGGCGGCGGACAGCGCCAGCACGTCCCGGTACACCGTCCGCTCGGAGACCTCCAGCTCCCGGGCCAGCTCGGCGGCCGTCATCGTCTCCCGGGACTGGAGCAGCAGCACCAACGAGATCAACCGCGACGCCCGCACCCGCCCATTGTGTCCGGCCGGGTTGGCCCGCGGCGATTAGGCTCTGCGGTCGTGGACACCGCCAACGGCCTCGCCGCGCCCGTCACCAGCGCCGTACGTCGGTTCTTCGCCGGGGTCGGGCTGCTGCTGCGCGGCATCGGCCTGTACGTCCGCAGCCCCGGCCTGATGCTGCTCGGCGTCGTCCCGGCGCTGATCTCCGGGGTGCTGTTCGTGGGGGCGTTCGCCACCCTGGTCTACTTCGTGGACGACCTGGCCGCGCTGGTCACGCCGTTCGCCGACGACTGGCCGACCACCGTACGCAGCCTGGTGCGGGTGGCCGCCGGGCTGGCCTTCCTCGGGCTCGGCGGGCTGCTCGGGGTGCTCACCTTCACCGCGGTCACCCTGGCCATCGGCGACCCGTTCTACGAGAAGATCTCGGAGCGGGTGGACGACCGGCACGGCGGCACCCCGGGCGAGGTCGACGTGCCCTTCTGGGCGTCGCTGCGGCGCAGCGTCGCCGACTCGCTGCGGCTCGTCGCGATCTCGGCGCTGGTCGGCATCCCGCTCTTCGTGGCGGGCTTCATCCCGGTGGTCGGTCAGACGGTCGTGCCGGTGATCGGGGCGGCGATCGGCGGCTGGTTCCTCGCGTTGGAGCTGGCCGGGGCGCCGTTCTACCGGCGCGGGATGCGGCTGCCGGAGCGCCGCGCGCTGCTGAAGGCGGACCGGCCCACCACCCTCGGCTTCGGCGTCGCCGTCTTCGTCTGCTTCCTCGTCCCGCTCGGGGCGGTGCTGGTCATGCCGGCCGCGGTGGCCGGCGCCACGCTGCTCGCCCGCCGGTCGCTCGGCCAGTCCATCGAATCCGTCCAGGGGCGCTGACATGGAGATCACTTTGGTCGAGGGGGACATCACCGCCCAGCGGGTCGACGCGATCGTCAACGCGGCCAACTCGTCGCTGCTCGGGGGCGGGGGAGTGGACGGCGCGATCCACCGGCGCGGCGGGCCGGCCATCCTGGCCGAGTGCCGGGCGCTGCGCGCGTCCCGGTACGGCCGGGGGCTGCCGACCGGGCAGGCGGTCGCCACCACCGCCGGCGACCTGCCGGCCAGCTGGGTGGTGCACACGGTCGGCCCCGTGTACTCGTCCACCGAGGACCGGTCGGCGCTGCTGCGCGACTGCTACACGAACAGCCTCGCCGTCGCCGACGGGCTGGGCGCGGCCACCGTGGCCTTCCCGCTGATCTCGGCCGGAGTGTACGGCTGGCCGGTCTCCGACGCCGTACGCCAGGCGCTCGCCGTGCTGCGGACCGCGTCCCCCTCGGGCGTCACGGAGGCCCGCCTGGTCCTCTTCGGAACCCCGGCGTACGGGGTGGCCCGCCGACTCATCTCGGCATGACGGGCCGCGCCGCTGGCGCGTGGACAACTTCCGGGAGGATGCTGCCCTGCCGGCCGGCGCATGCAGCATCTTCCCGGAAGTTGCGGGGCGTTCGGGCTGTGCGAGGTGGGATGGTGCGAGAGAATGGGGCGAAACGCCTTATATCGGGCATAGGTTGGGCAATGGGGTGCTCGAAGTGACAGTGGCGCGGGTGACGCGGGCCGTCCGGACGACGGCGGCCTCGTTGGCCGTACTCGGGGCAGCCGGCCTGGTCCGGGGCGAGCCGCGGCCGGCGCCCGCGGCGGCCCGCGTCGCCGCGTCGCCCACGTCGGGCGCCGCTGCCACGTCGGGCGCCGCTGCCACGTCGTCCGCTGCCGCCACGGCGTCCGCGTGGCCGCCGCCCGGCCCCCGTACCCTGATCGAGATCAGCCGCGGCCAGGTGCCGGCGCGGGCGGGGACACGCGAGGCGTTCTGCTCGCCGGGCCTGGGTGGCGGGCCCCTGCCCGGCGAGGACATCTGGGCGTTCGGCCTGCCCGCCGACGGCGCCACGGCCCGGTTCCTCGCCGTGACGCCCCTGTTCGCCACCCCGGACGGGAGCCCGGTGGCCCTGGCGCTGCCCAGCGAGGGCGGCGTGCTCGCGGACGACCGGGGCGCCAGCGTGGCGTGGGTTGGCGTGCCCGCCGGCTGGACCCTGCTGGGCGCGACGGCGACGATCGCCGGCCAGGCCGACCACTTCGTGCTCGCCGGCCTCTGCCCCGCCCGCGCGGCCTGAGCGTCGGTCACCCGCCCCGCAGGCAGGACCACTGGCTGGCGACCGGCAGGTATCCGAGCGCTTCGTTGATCGCCAGCATCGGCGCGTTCGCCGCGTCGTTCGAGGTGTACGCGACGCGGACGCCCCCGGCGGCGGCCCGGTGCAGGGCGACCGTCTTCGCCAGGCGGGCGAGCCCTCGGCCCCGATGTTCGGGGACGGTGGCGGTGTAGTCCGACCACATCGCCCGCAGCGCCACCACGGCGGGCGCGTCCGCGGGCCGGGCGGCGCGGATCACCGGTCCGACCCCAGCGTCGATGTCCGGGGCGGCTCCGGGTCGCGGACGGCGGCGACCGCCTCCACCTCAACGAGTTGGTCGGGGTAGCCGAGCACGGCCACCCCGAGCAGGGTGCTGGGCGGGTCATGGTCGCCGAACGCGTCCCGGACCACCTCCCAGACCGCCACCAGGTCGGCCCGCCGGCCGGACGCCACGTACACGGTGGTCTTCACGACGCCGGCGAGGCGGGCCCCGGCCGCGGCGAGCGCGGTTTCCAGGTTGGCCATCACCTGCCGGGCCTGCGCCGCCGGGTCGCCCGGCGCCACCGTACGACCCTCGGCGTCCAGCGGGCACGCCCCGGCGGTGAACACCAGCCGCGCGGGCGGGGCGACCGTCGCGGCGTAGGCGTACTCGGCGACATCGGACAACTCGGGTACGCGCACCAGCGCCACGGGATCGCTCATCCGCGCGACGCTAGCCGCCGTGGCGGCCCCGCCGCGACGCCATTTACGCGGAGTCGCGGACCACCAGCTCCGTCGGCAGCAGGAGCGCCTGCTCGACCGTCTCGCCCGCCGCGATCCGGAGCAGTTGCCGGGTCATCGCCCGACCCAGCTCCACGATCGGCTGCCGGATCGTGGTCAGCGGCGGCTCGGTGTAGGCGGCCGTCTCGATGTCGTCGAACCCGACCACCGCCACGTCGTCCGGCACGTGCCGCCCCGCCTCGCGCAGGGCCCGCAGGGCGGCGTGCGCCATCAGGTCCGACGCGGCGAACACGGCGTCCAGCCCCGGGTGCTCGGCGAGCAGTTGCCGCATCGCCGCCGTGCCGGACTCCCGGGTGAAGTCGCCGTACGCGACCAGCTCCGGCAGCCCGGCCGCGGCGACCGTCTCCCGGTACCCGACCAGCCGCTCGATGCCGGCGACCATGTCCTGGGGGCCCGCCATGGTGGCGATCCGCCGCCGGCCGCTGTCGATCAGGTACCGCACCGCCCGGGCGACCCCGCCGACGTGGTCGACGTCCACGTAGGGCACCTCGGCGCCGTCCAGCGGTCGACCGCTGCACACGACGGGGATACCCAGCCGGGCCAGCTTGCCGGGCAGCGGGTCGGCCCCGTGCAGCGAGGCGAACAGCACCCCGTCGACGTGCCGCCCGCTCGTGTACCGCTCCACCCGCGCGTGCCCGGCCGGCGAGCCGGCGAGCATCAGCACGAGCTGCTTGTCGGCCGCCTCCAACTCCTGGCCGACGCCGCGGATGATGCCCGGGAACACCTGGTCGTCGGAGAAGACCCGGGTGGCCGCCTCGGGCAGCACCAGGGCGAACGAGTCGGTCCGCTGGGTGACCAGGGTGCGGGCGGCCAGGTTCGGCACGTACCCCAGCTCGGCCACCGCCCGGCGGACCGCCTCCTGGATCGGCTCCGCGACGGTGGTCGAGCCGTTCACCACGCGGGAGACGGTCGCCCGGGACACCCCGGCGAGCCGGGCCACCGCCTCCAGGGTCGGCCGCTGCGCCGTCGTCATCCCCGTGCTCACCACCTCGTCACAGCCCGTTCCGGGAGATCACCTCCTGGTACCACCGGGCGCTGGACTTCGGCGTGCGCCGCTGGGTCAGGTAGTCGACGTGGACGATCCCGAACCGCTTGCGGTACCCCTCGGCCCACTCGAAGTTGTCCAGCAACGACCATACGAGATAGCCGCGCAGATCCACGCCCCGGGCGATCGCCTCGTGCGCGGCCCGCAGGTGCCCGTCGAGGTAGGCGATCCGGTCGGCGTCGTCGACGCCCTCCGCCCCCGGCGCGTCGGGGAACGCCGCGCCGTTCTCGGTGATCAGCATGGGCAGGCCCGGGTAGTCGGTGGCGATCCGCACCAGCAGCCGGGTGAGCCCGGCGGGCTCGACCATCCAGCCCATGTCGGTCAGCGGCCCGGCCGGCGGCAGGAACTCCACCGCCCGCTCGGTGCCGGGGAACGCGGCGTCGCCGGACCCGTCCGGGCGTCCCGCGACGTACGTCGGCGTGTAGTAGTTGATCCCGAGCAGGTCGATCGGGGCGGCGATCGTCTTCTCGTCACCGTCCCGGACGAACGTCGGCTCGACCAGCCGGCTCACGTGCTCCAGCACGTCGTCCGGGTAGCCGGCGCCGGTCAGCGGGTCCAGGAAGACCCGGTTCTGCAGCCCGTCGACCAGCCGGACGGCGGCGGCGTCCGCCGCGCTGTCCTGGTCCGCCGGGCGCACGTCGGCCGGGTTCAGGGTGATCCCGACGACCTCCGCGCCGGCCGCGCGCAGCGCCCGGGCCGCCAGGCCGTGGGCGAGCAGCAGATGGTGTACGGCGGTGAAGGCCGCCCCGGCGCCGGACTCGCCGGGAGCGTGCACGCCGCTGCCGTACCCGAGGTAGGCCGAGCACCACGGCTCGTTGAGCGTGGTCCAGGTGCGGACGCGGTCGCCGAGCCGGGCGTACACCGCCGTGGCGTACGTGGCGAAGTGCTCGGCGGTCTCCCGGGCGGTCCAGCCGCCCCGGTCACCGAGGGCCTGCGGCAGGTCCCAGTGGTACAGCGTGACGACGGGGTCGATCCCCCGCGCCAGCAGCGCGTCGGTCAGCCGGTCGTAGAAGTCCAGGCCGCGCGGGTTGACCGGGCCGGTGCCGTCCGGCTGGATCCGGGGCCAGGCGATCGAGAACCGGTACGCCCTCAGCCCCAGCTCGGCCATCAGGGCGACGTCGTCGGCGTACCGGTGGTAGTGGTCGCAGGCGACGTCGCCGGTGTGACCGGCGAACACCCTGCCGGGCGTACGGCTGAAGGTGTCCCAGATGGACGGGCCGCGACCGTCGTCGCGGGCCGCGCCCTCGATCTGGTACGCCGCCGTGGCCGCGCCCCAGACGAACCCGTCGGGAAATCGAAGCTCGCTCACGCACCCCTCCAGGAAGGAAGGGCCCCTGTCAACGCCTTCGGTAGGGCAGGGGCCCTGTCGACACCCGCGTCGCCGGCCGGGCCGGACGGGCGGCGTCAGCCGGTGCGCAGGCCGTCGAGCAGGCCGCGGTCGCCGCTCACGCCGAGGGTGTCGAAGCTGATCCGGCCCCAGAGGGCCAGCAGCAGGTCGCTGGCGGTGCCGGTGACCTCGACCCGGGCGTGGTGCTCGTCGTGGTCGAGGATGGTGGCGGTGTCCAGCAGCGCGACGCCCTCGCCGCGCAGCCGCAGGTACCAGTCCTGGGCCGCGTCCGGCGCGCTGAGGTGCACCACCCCGTGCCACTGCCCGCCGGTCGTCCGCCGGCCGGCCGGGAGCCAGGTGTCCAGCACCTCGCTCACCCCGTCGGCGGCGAGCTTCGCCTCGATCGGCTCGCCGGCGGCGACGGCGAGCTGGGCGTCCCAGCGGTGCACGGCCGTCTCGTGGGCCATCCGGCGCGGCCAGAAGACCGCCTTCTTCGGCTGCGGCGCCCAGTTCCACGCCGGCGCCTCCGGGTCCAGCCCGTCGAGGAGGGCCATCAGCCGGTCGTACCCCTGCTGCCAGAACTCCAGCGGGCTGACGCCGGCGGGCGGCTCGGCCAGCCCTCGGCGGTCCGGCGGGGTGGTCGCGCCGGAGCCGGCGAACGAGTGGACCCAGTGGTAGACGCCGCCGAGGTGCAGCGCCAGGTCGGCGACCGTCCAGCCGGGGCAGGAGAGCACGGGTGTTTCCGGAGGCGCCTCCGCGACGGCGGCGGCGAACACGGGACCCTCCGCCCGGAGCGCGCCGATCCAGAAGTCCTTCGTGCCGTGCAGTCTGCTCATCGCGATCCTCCCGGGCGACCGGGCCACCAGTAGGTGCCGCGGCTCTCCCTCAGCCTAGGGTGAAAGGCGTGCCAGACGTTAGTGCCCAGCCCGCCGCCGAAAGCCACGCGGAACGCTCCATGTCGCTTGCTGGTTACACCACGCTGCGCCTCGGTGGCGCCGCCGGGCGGCTCGAGACCGCTGCCAGCGCCGAGGAGATCGTACAAAAGGTGCAGGAGGCGCGCCTGCGGGACGAGGAGGTGCTGATCCTCGCCGGGGGCAGCAACGTGGTCGTCGGTGACGTCGGTTTCCCCGGCACCGTCGTCCTGGTGCGGTCCCGGGGGCTGCGCGCGGTCGCCGAGGACGCCGAGACGGTCACCGTACGGGTCGAGGCGGGCGAGCCCTGGGACGACCTGGTCGCCGCGACGGTCGCCAACGGCTGGTCCGGGCTGGAGTGCCTGTCCGGCATCCCCGGCTCGGCCGGCGCCACCCCGATCCAGAACGTCGGCGCGTACGGCCAGGAGGTCGCCGAGACGATCACCGGCGTCCAGGTGTACGACCGGACCGACGGCACGGTGGGCCGGATCGACGCGGCCGACTGCGGGTTCGCGTACCGGTCCAGCATCTTCAAGTACGCCGACCGCTGGGTGGTGCTGTCGGTCGACTTCCGGCTGGCCCGCTCGCCGCTGTCCGGCCCCGTCCGCTACGCCGAGTTGGCCCGCACGCTCGGCGGCGAGGTGGGCGACCGGGTGCCCCTGGCGGACGCCCGGGCCACCGTGCTGCGGCTGCGGGCCGGCAAGGGCATGGTGCTCGACCCGGCCGACCCGGACACCCGGTCGGTGGGCTCGTTCTTCACCAACCCTGTGCTGGACCGGGAGTCGTACGAGCTGTTCCGCGGGCGGGTCGCCGACCTGGAGAAGGTGCCGCACTGGCCGGGTCCCGGCGACACGGTGAAGCTCAGCGCGGCCTGGCTGATCGAGAACGCGGGCTTCGCCAAGGGCCACCCCGGCCCGGAGGGCGTCGCCATCTCCAGCAAGCACACCCTGGCCCTCACCAACCGCAGCGGCACGGCCAGCACGGCCGCCCTGGTCTCCCTGGCCCGCGACATCCGCGACGGCGTCCACGCCCGCTTCGGCGTGACCCTCCACCCGGAACCAGTCCTGATCAACTGCACCATCTGACCCCCTCCCCACCCCCTCCCCACCCCCTCCCCACCCCTCCCCACCCTCCCACCCCTCCCTTCTCCGCGATCTGACCGGTAAATGACCTGTACCACGACGGGTTTTGGGCGCGGTGGGCTGGCCCGGTGTTGATGGCCAGCCCGGGCGGGGTGGGGGTGTGGGGTCAGGTTGTCGGTTGCAGGGTGACGGTGTGGCCGAGGGCTTCGAGTTGCCGGACCAGGCTGTTGATCTTCCGGGTGGTGTTGATACGGCGTTCGTGGAAGTCGGCGCCGAGATCGTGGTAACGGGCGGTTGGGTCGTTGAGCAGGTGCCAGATGATCACGAGGATGGAGCGGGCGACGGCGACCTTGGCCTTGCCTCTGCCTCGACGTGTGACCAGACGCCGGTAGCGTTCGGACAGGAACGTTCCCTTGCCGCGGGCGACGGTGGCTGCGGCCATACCGAGGGCGCCTTTGAGGTACGGATTGCCTTTGCCTGTCTTGCCCGCGGTGAGGCTGGTACCGGACTGGATGGTGCGCGGACACAGCTTCGCCCAGGACACCAGGTGCGCCGCGGTGGGGAACCGTGTCATGTCCAGACCGATCTCGGCGATGATCAGTTGCGCGGACTCGGTGCTGATGCCCGGGATCTCGGCCAGGCGCCGCCGGGCGTCTGGCGCCGGGGTGTCGCCGTCGCCGCCGCCCGGCTGGGACGGTGGGTCGATGTCGTCGAGTATCTGCCCGATCCGTGTGGTGAGTTTCGCGATCTCGGTGTCGAGGCGGTCGATCTGGTCGAGCAGGATCCGGGCCAACTCGCCGTGATGGTCGTCGAAGCGGCCGGTGAGTGCCTCGATGAGGGCGTTGCGTTTGCGGCGCAGCGCTCCGTGGGCCAGCGAGGCGAGGGTCGCCGGATCACGTTGACCGGCGATCAACGCCTCAACCATGTCCCGCGTCGACACCGTCCGCAGGGTGGAGGCCACCGACGACACCTTGATCAGGGCGTCTTCAAGCAGTTTCTCCAACCTCGACCAGTAGCGGGTCCGGTCCCGGACCAGATCCACCCGCATCCGGGTGTAGTCACGCAACACCCGCACCGGAGCCGCAGGCACGAACGAGGGCCGCAACAGGCCCTTCTCGGTGAGCTTGGCCAACCACACCGCGTCCAGCTTGTCGGTCTTCGGCCGCCCGGGCACGTTCTTGACGTCACGGGCGTTGACCAACTGCACGTCCAACCCGGCTGCCTCGAACAGGTAGAACCAGATCCGCCAGTAGTCCGACGTGCTTTCCACGGTGACCTTCTCCACCCCCGCCGCCACCAGATCGGCGGCAAGGTCACTGACCGCGTTCGTGGTCGCCGTCACCTGCCACACCCGGCTCACCCGCCGCCCACCCGCGGCGGGTAGCCGGGTACACACCATCCCCGACTCCTTGGCCACATCGACCGCACACACCCGCTCCCAGACCTTCTCGCTGTCAGCGTCCGGGATCTCTTCGGGTAACCCGCGCATCCGCCCGCGTCCCTCCTCACCGTGATCGACCAGTGGGTAGGTCGCCCGGGGGCCTCGGTCGGGAACCGAAAATCTGACCGGCGTGCTCGAAGCAACAGTGCGTGACCCACAAGAGTCCGGGCCCCGGCGCCAGACTTGCAGACGGCCTCAACTAGACCAAGATCGATCGGCGTCGGCGGGCGACCTGTCCACCATTTTCACGCCTGCGAGGCGTCCCGAAAAGACCGGGTGACTTGCAGTTTCCGCCCCGACATAAGGGATGAAAGCCCCGAACCGGGGGCACAAAGTGCAAGATCGCGGGAGCTAGCGGGGGGCGACCGTGGACCAGGGGACCGTGAGCTCGCCGTGGCGCCAGCGGCGGGGGCCGCCCAGGAGCGGCCAGCCCGCGTCGCGGACCGTTGCGAGCGTGCGCAGCCAGCGCTGTCTCGGGCCGAAGGGCGCGTACGGGGCGGCGGCGCGCCAGGCGTCGTCCAGGACGCGGATCAGGTCGTGGACGGGCTCGCCGGGGACGTTGCGGTGGATCAGCGCCTTCGGCAGCCGCTCGGCCAGCTCGGCGGGACTCGTCAGGGTGGTGAGCTTCGCGGCCAGGGTGAGCGTGCGAGGGCCGTCCGCGTCGATCAGCAGCCACCCGCCGAGGCGGCCGAGCTCGTCGCAGGTGCCCTCCACCAGCAGCCCGCCCGGGGCCAGCCGCTCCGTGATCGTCCGCCAGGCGGCCGCGACCTCGCCCTCGTCGTACTGGCGGAGCACGTTGCCCGCGCGGACCAGCGCCGGGCGCAGCCCGGCCAGCTCGAACCCGCCCCGGGCGAAGGTGAGCCCCGGCGGGTCGGCGGCGGGCTGGGCGGCGGCCACGCGTACCGGATCGATCTCCAGCCCGACGACCCGTACGTCGGCGCGGACCCCGGCCGCGAGCCGGGCCCGCAGCTCCACGGCGGTGACCGGGGTGCCGCCGTAGCCCAGGTCCACCACCAGCGGGTCCGGCGCGGACCGCAGCCGGTCGCCGCAGGTCTCGACGATCCAGTTGTCCACCCGGCGCAGGCGGTTGGGATTCGTCGTCCCGCGCGTGACGACGCCCTGCGGCTTCATCAGGTCACCCGGTGCACCTTGTGCTGGGCGGCCTGGGCCAGCGGGCGCACCACGAGCCGGTCGACGTTGACGTGGTGCGGGCGGGTGGCGCACCACGCGATGCAGTCCGCGACGTCCTCGGCGACCAGCGGCTCGGCGACCCCGGCGTAGACGGCCGACGCCCGCTCGGCGTCGCCGTCGAAGCGGACCACCCCGAACTCCTCGGTCTTCACCATGCCCGGGTCGATCTCGACCACCCGGACCGGCCGGCCGCACAGCTCCAGGCGCAGCGTGCCGGCGACAGCGGTCTGGGCGTGCTTGGCGGCGCTGTAGCCGCCCCCGCCCTCGTACACGACGAAGCCCGCCGTGGAGGAGACGATCACGATCGTCCCGGCACCCGACGCCTCCAGCGCGGGCAGCAGCGCCTGGGTGACCCGCAGCGTGCCGAGCACGTTGACGTCGTACATCCACTGCCAGTCGCCCACCGAGCCGGACTCCACCGGGTCGAGCCCCCGCGCGCCGCCGGCGTTGTTGACCAGCAGCGTGACCGGCCCGGGGGCGGCCGCGGCGGCCTCGGCCAGGCGCGCCACCGACCCGTCCGAGGTCACGTCGCACTCGACGGCGGTGGCGGCGCCGCCGGCCGCCTCGATTTTGGCGACCAGCTCGGCGAGCCGGTCGGTGCGGCGGGCGGCGGCGAGCACGTGGAATCCCTCGGCGGCCAGCCGGCGGGCGGTGGCGGCGCCGATCCCGCTGGACGCGCCGGTGACGATCGCGACGGAGGTCATCGGACCATTGTCGCCCGGGTGGGCCGACCCCTCGCCCCCGGGACCTGCCCGGCGGGCGGCGACCGTGATGAGGTCCGTCACGCCCGGGGGGCGCCCGCACGCATTTCCCGTGCCCGATGGGGAAGATGACATCCGGCGCGCGAGTTGACCGAGAGAGCGCCGGTCGTGCGGGACGGCAGCAACCGTGACAGAGGGAGCGGACGTGGCGGAATTGCACACCGGTGTCGGTCGTCAGCGGGGCGCCCGGCCGTGGCCGCGGCCACGGCGCATCGCCACCCTCTCGGTGCACACCTCGCCCCTGCACCAGCCCGGGACGGGCGACGCGGGCGGCATGAACGTCTACATCCTGGAGGTCGCCCGGCGGCTGGCCGAGGCCGACGTCGAGGTGGAGATCTTCACCCGGGCCACCTCCGGCGACCTGCCGCCGGTGGTCGAGATGGCCCCGGGCGTGCACGTCCGGCACGTCACCGCCGGCCCGCTCGAAGGGCTGACCAAGGAGGAGCTGCCCGCGCAGCTCTGCGCGTTCACGGCCGGGGTGCTGCGCGCCGAGGCGGCCCGCGCGCCGGGCCACTACGACCTGATCCACTCCCACTACTGGCTCTCGGGGCAGGTCGGCTGGCTGGCCAAGGAGCGCTGGGGAGTGCCGCTGGTGCACACCGCGCACACCCTGGCCAAGGTGAAGAACGCACAGCTCGCCGCCGGCGACCGGCCCGAGCCGAAGGCCCGGGTGATCGGCGAGGAGCAGGTGGTGGCCGAGGCCGACCGGCTGGTCGCCAACACCCGGGTCGAGGCCCGCGACCTGCTGCACCGGTACGACGCCGACCCGGCCCGGGTCGCCGTGGTCGAGCCCGGCGTGGACCTGGACCGGTTCCGCCCCGCCGCCGGGGACCGGCACGCGGCGGCGCTGGCCGCCCGCCGCCGGCTGGGGCTGCCCACCGGGGGGTACGTGGTGGCCTTCGTGGGCCGCATCCAGCCCCTGAAGGCGCCCGACGTGCTGATCCGCGCCGCCGCCGCCCTGCGCGAGCGCGATCCCCGGCTCACCGAGGAGCTGACCGTGGTGATCGTCGGCGGCCCCAGCGGCAGTGGGCTCGACCGGCCCACCGCCCTGATCGAGCTGGCCGCCTCGCTCGGCGTCGCGGACCGGGTGCGCTTCCTGCCGCCGTGCACCGGCGACGACCTGCCGGCCGTGTACCGGGCCGCCGACCTGGTCGCGGTGCCGTCGCACAACGAGTCGTTCGGGCTGGTCGCGTTGGAGGCCCAGGCGTGCGGCACCCCGGTGCTGGCCGCCGCCGTCGGTGGTTTGGTCACCGCCGTCCAGGACCAGGTCAGCGGCGTGCTCATCGACGGCCACGACCCGGTCGACTGGGCCCGTACGCTGGCGCGGCTGCTGCCCGACCGGGCCCGCCGGGCCGCGCTGGGCCGGGGCGCGCAGCTGCACGCCCGCAACTTCTCCTGGGACCGCACGGTGACCCGCCTGCTCGGGGTGTACGGCGAGGCGATCGCCGAGTACCGGGGCCGGCTGGCCAGCAGCCTCGCCGGCGACCCGGCCCTCACCTGCTCCTGGTGAGGGGTGCGCGGAGGGGCGCGCTCGTAGAGTGGGCCGGATGAGCCGGAAGAGCGAAGTGGCCGCCCTGGTCGAGTCGGTCTGCGCCGAGCGGGAGCTCGCCGCCGAGTCGACGGGCGAGGCGTCGTACGCGGTCACCCTGCCGGGCACGCACAAGCTGAAGACGGTCTGCAACCTGATCGTCGGCGAGCACGCGCTGCGGATCGAGGCGTTCGTGATGCGCCAGCCGGACGAGCGGCGCGAGGAGCTGTGGGCCTGGCTGTTGCGGCGCAACGCCCGGATGTACGGGGTGTCCTTCTCGATCGACGCCGTGGGCGACGTCTACCTGACCGGCCGCGTCAACCTAGCCGGGCTGGACGAGGACGAACTGGACCGCCTGCTCGGCGCCGTGCTGACGTACGCCGACGAGTCCTTCGACACCATGCTGGAGATCGGCTTCGGCACCGCCATCCGGCGGGAGTGGGAGTGGCGGGTCAGCCGTGGCGAGTCGACGGCCAATCTCGCCGCGTTCGCCCATCTCTTCGAGCCCTCGTCCGCCTCGGGGGCAGCGGCGGCAGGTAAGTCACCGGATGGAGGTTCGGAGCCGTCCTGACGGGTATGCCGCACCGCGCGGTGCGGCACTGGGACCGACCGCGCGCCGAGGACGGACTGTCGAGGAGCGTGAGCGTCCCATGGCTCAGCGGAACAGCTCAGGTCGCGGCGGGACTGCGACCGCGACCAAGCGGCAGGCGGGCAACCAGACGCCGAGCACCCCGCAGATCTCCGAGTCGGAGATCTCCCGGATGAGGGTGGACGACATCCGTGGCCAGTTGCGGCGGCGGGGCGTCTCCGGGATCTCCGCCCTGCGCAAGCCGGAACTGGTGAAGACCCTGGCCCGGACGCTGCGCGCCGAGGGCCGGGCGGGAGGCGCGGCGCGGGGCGCGACCGGGCCGGCGGGCCGGGCGCCCGGCAAGAAGGCCGCGGCCGGCGCGCGGAAGGCCGCCGGGGGCGCCCGGAAGACGACGACGGCGCGCGCGAAGGCGGCGCCGGCCCCCGCGCGCAAGGCGGCGGCCAAGAAGGCGGCTCCCGCGAAGAAGGCGCCTGCGAAGAAGGCCGCGGCGAAGCGGGCGGCCCCGGCGAAGAAGGCGCCCGCGAGGAAGACGGCGGCGAAGACGGCGCCCGCGAGGAAGGCGGCGGCGAAGACCGCTGCCGCGAAGAAGGCGCCAACCAGGAAGGCGGCGGCGAAGAAGGCGCCACCCACGAGGAAGACGGCGGCGAAGAAGGCCCCCGCCAGGAAGGCAGCCCCGGCGAAGAGGGCCGCGGCGGCGAAGGCGACGACGGGGGGACGCGGCCAACGGGCGGCTGCCGCGCCGGCGCGGAAGGCGGCGACCGGGCCAGGCGCGCGGACCGGCACCAGGACCGGCCCGGCGTCTTCCCGGTCGGTGCGCTCGTCTCAGGTGATCACCTCCCTCGAGGACCGGCCGGAGCGTCCGGGGCGCAGCCTGGTGACGACCAACCACGACGTGATCCGGCGCTGGGCGCAGGAGCGCAACGCTCGCCCGGCCACGATCGCCGGCACCGAGCGGGAAGGCCGGCCGGGCGTCCTGACGTTCAACATGCCGGGCTACCGGGAGAGCAGCCGGGTCCGGGAGGTCAGCTGGGACGACTGGTTCCGGACGTTCGACGAGCGCGCGGTGAACCTCATCTACCAGGAGCAGATGCGCGACGGCCGGCAGAGCAACTTCTTCCGTACGGAGGCCCCGCATCGCGAGGACGCCTGACGTGTTTGCGGGAATGGCGAGCGGGTAGACGCTGTTGGCCAACAACGAGCCCGACGAAGCGGAAGGCCGGTATCGGACGGCGGTGTTGTGACCGGCGAGACAGCCGATCCAGGTTGAATCCGCAATCAGGGCGAATAAACTTTATTGCACCGCGCCACGCTCGGAAACGTTCGGGGGAGCGGCGGATCGATCAGATCCGTGCACGGGTGAGGCGTGGGGGACGGGTGGAGCCCACCGTTGGGGGACGGTGCCGCCCGTTGGACCGGCGGCGCGAGCGGGCGACGCTTACGGGGGTGAGTGTCGCCCGCCGCCGCCGGGGCACGATGCGAGCGCCCATCACGGCCCACGGGTCGAGGTGGGCGCTTTGCCTTGTCCAGGGAGCTCATCGGTTAGCGACCGGCTGCGCGGCGGGCTCATCGGTGAGCGACCGGCTGCGCGGCGGGCTGGGCCCGCTGTGGCGGCCCGGCGCAGGGCCGCGACGCGGCGCTGCCGGGGCGGCCCGGCGAGCAGGTGACCAGGTGTCGTGCCACCAGCGCCGCAGGGCCTGCACCCCGACCTCCAGTTAGGTTTGGGAACCGTGCCGGCGCCGACGGTAGGGAGCGCCAGCGTGTCGCCGGTCACCGCGCCCCGACCGGGGCGACCGGGCGCCGGCCGGGGTCGGTGGCGTCCGGGGCGTACCCCTCGGCGGCCGGCTCGATCGGCTCGGCGGGCGCGGTGGCCGCGGCCTCGGCCGGCTGCGGCGCCGGGGGCCGCACCTCGCCGACCGGCGCGGCCGGCGGGCGCAGCGCGACGGCGCGCCGCTCCCGGGCCGGCCCGGAGACCAGGTGCGCGACGGCGATGAGGGCGCCGATCGCGGCGCAGCCCAGCCAGAGCGTCGCGTTGCCGGCCTGCTGGCGGACCAGGCCGCCGAGGATCGGGGCGCTCGCCCCGGCGATCTGCCAGGACAGCGAGAACACGCCCTGGTACCGGCCGCGCAGGGCGGCGGGGGAGAGCTCCGCGATCAGGGTGGAGTTGGACGGCGAGTTGAGCATCTCGCCGACGGTCCAGATCAGCACGGTCATCGCGTAGAGCCAGGCGGCGTCGGCGAACGCGGTCAGGCCGAAGCCGACGCCCATCACCAGGGCGGCCAGGGCGAGCACGTGCGAGCGGCTGCGCCCCCGGATCAGCCGCGGGACGAAGAGCTGCCCGGCCACGATCAGCACCCCGTTGAGCGCGATGACCGTCCCGTACGTGGTCGGGGCGAGCCCGTCCTCGCCCATCGCGATCGGCAGCATCGAGATGTGCTGGAGGAAGACCAGCGCGCCGAGCAGGTTGAGCGCCACGAAGCCCAGGTAGACCCGGTCGGTGACGATGGTGCGCAGCGCGCCGCGGGGCCGCCCCGCCCCGGCGCCGCCCGGCGCGGCCACGGCCACGGCCCGGGTCTCCGGCACCTTCAGGAAGATGACCGCGGCGGTGACCACGGTGGTGCCCGCGTCGACCACGAAGAGCAGCAGGTAGCTGGCCTCGGCGGCGAGCCCGGCGAGGATCGCCGCGCTGGCGAAGCCGAGGTTGATGGCCCAGTAGTTGAGCGAGAACGCGCGCAGCCGGTCCCGCTCCGGCACCACGTCGATCATCATGGCGCCGAACGCCGGGCGGGCCGCCTCGGCGAACAGGCCGAGCAGCAGCGCCCCGACCGCGACCGCCCAGAGGTCCCGGGCGAAGCCCAGGGTGAGCATCATGCTCGCCGCGCCGAGGTGGGCGGTGAGCAGCGTCGGCCGCCGGCCCCACCGGTCGGTGAGCGTCCCGCCCAGCGTGGTGCCGACCGCCCCGCCGACGCCCCACAGGCCGAGCACCATGCCGGCCTGGAGCTCGTCGAAGCCGCGCTCCTGCGTCAGGTAGATGGCCAGGAAGACCAGGACGAACGAGCCGAGCCGGTTGATCAGGGTGCCCGTCCACAGGTACCAGAACGTCCTCGGTAAGCCGCCGGTGGTGTCCCGGAACCAACCCTGCGTCGTGCGCACGTCCGCCCCCGCTTCGGTAATGACCGATCTATTTGTAGCGCCTTACAAACTAGTGTCGGGCGGGAACGCCGGTCACCGGCTTTTCCACGTGGTGGTCGTCACCGCCGGTCCCCGCGTGTCCCGGCGCGGCGTGCGGCAGGATGATCGGCATGACTGCGAGCGAGGGGCCCACCGTGGGGACGCTGGTCCTGTTGCGGCACGGCGAGAGCGACTGGAACGCCAAGAACCTCTTCACCGGCTGGGTCGACGTCGACCTGACCGAGAAGGGGGAGGACGAGGCACGGCGCGGCGGCGCGCTGATGCGCGAGCACAACCTGCTGCCGGACGTGGTGCACACGAGCGTGCTGCGCCGGGCGATCCGCACGGCCGAACTGGCGCTGAGCGCCGCCGACCGGCACTGGATCGCGGTGCGCCGGTCGTGGCGGCTCAACGAGCGGCACTACGGCGCCCTGCAGGGCAAGAACAAGAAGCAGACCCTCGACGAGTACGGCGAGGAGCAGTTCATGCTCTGGCGCCGATCGTACGACACCCCGCCGCCGCCCATCGACGACAACGACGAGTGGTCGCAGGTGGGCGACCCCCGGTACGCGCTGCTGCCGACGGAGCTGATGCCGCGTACCGAGTGCCTGAAGGACGTCGTCGAGCGGATGCTGCCCTACTGGTACGACTCGATCGTGCCCGACATCCTGGCCGGCCGGACGGTGCTGGTCGCCGCGCACGGCAACTCGCTGCGCGCCCTGGTCAAGCACCTCGACCAGATCAGCGACGACGCGATCGCCAAGCTGAACATCCCGACCGGGATCCCGCTGCGCTACGACCTGGACCCGCACCTACGCCCGCTCACCCTGGGCGGGACGTACCTCGACCCGGCCGCCGCCAAGAAGGCCGCCGCCGCGGTCGCCAACCAGGGCCGCTGACGCGACCGAGGGCCCCCCGCCGCGGCGGGGGGCCCTCGCCTCGGGTGCTCAGCCCGCCGACGGGGCGGCCTGCCCGGTGATCAGGTAGACCACGTGCTCACCGCAGTTCACCGCGTGGTCGGCGAACCGCTCGTAGAAGCGGCCGAGCAGGGTGGCGTCGATCGCCGTCTCCACCCCGTACGGCCAGTCGTCGCCGAGCAGCACCCCGAACAGGCTCTTGTGCAGGTCGTCCATGGTGTCGTCGTCGCGGTCCAGCTCGGCGGCGAGGTCGGCGTCCGGCTTGGCCAGCACCGAGCCGATCTTCACCGCCATCCGGTCCGCGATTCCCGCCATGTCGGTGAAGACCGGCCGCAGCTCCGCCGGGACGGCCGGCGACGGGTGCCGGCGCAGAGCCGTCTTGGCCACGTGGTCGGCCAGGTCGCCCATCCGTTCCAGATCGGCGGCGACGTGCAGGGCGGTGATCATCGCCCGTAGGTCGGAGGCGACCGGGGCCTGCCGGGCGAGCAGGTCGCAGACCCGCTCCTCGACGTGCCGGTACAGGTCGTCGATCTCGGCGTCCCGTTCGATCACGGTCTCGGCGGCCTGGCGGTCGGCGGTCAGCAGGGCGCGGGTCGCCTCGCGCATCGCCGCGCGGACCCCCTCCGCCATGTCCACCAGCAGCTGGCTGACGGTGTGCAGGTCGGCCCGGAACTCGTCGCGCATCATCACGTCCTGTGGTCGGTGGCCGCCGGACCCGGTGGTCGGGACCCGGCGCGGTGGTTGAGCAGGTGCGCGACCAACCGTAGGCCGGGGGAGGTGACCAGAGGTGAACGGTGGTGAACGACGCGGGACGGGTGAGTGAACATTGCCGAAAGCGAGGGTGGTTCGTCCCCTTCTGGGCGGAGCCAAGATGAACGATGACCATACGATCGCCGCGTGGAGTGGGCGGTGACGGTGGCGGTGGTCCTGGCCCTGGTGGCCGGGCTGGCCGTCGGGTCGCTGCTGCCCTCCCTCGTGCGGGCGTGGCGACGCCGTGCCCCCAGCGCGGGCGGGACCGGACTCCGGCTCGGGACCAGGGGGAGGCCCGCAGTGGTCGACGATCAGCAGGCCCAGCTTTCCGGCCTCGGCCGCAGGACGGTTGACTCGCTGCGGGCGGGCGTCGTGGTGCTCGGGCCCGACGACGTGCCCGTCCTCGTCAACCCGGCCGCCCGGGCGATGGGCCTGCTCCGCACCGGACCGACGCCCGGCTCGGTGGCCGCGCACCCGCTCATCCGTACCCTCGCGGGGCAGGTGCGGCGGACCGGCGTGCGGCGCGAGATCGAGCTGGACCTGCCGCGCGGCCGCGACAACGTCGGCCCCGACCCGCTCGGCGTCCACCTGCGGGCGATGGCGATCGGCGGCGGGTGCGTCGCCGTGGAGGCCGCCGACGTCACCGAGGCGCACCGGCTGGCCCGGGTACGCCGGGACTTCGTGGCCAACGTCAGCCACGAGCTGAAGACACCGATCGGCGCGCTGCAACTGCTCGCCGAGGCGCTGCTGGACGCCACCGAGCCGGCCGGCGCGGCCCCCGACCTCTCCGCGGACCTGGTCGCCGCGCGCCGGTTCGCCGAACGCATCCAGCACGAGTCGACCCGCCTGGGTCGGCTGGTGCAGGAGTTGCTGGAGTTGACCCGGCTCCAGGGGGCCGAGCCGCAGCCCGTGCCGGAGCCGGTCGCCGTGGACTGGGTCGTCGCCGAGGCCGTCGACCGTACGCGCACCACCGCGGCGGCCCGCCGGGTCGAGGTGGTGACCGAGGGGGAGCGCGGCCTGACCGTGTACGGCAGCGACACCCAGATCGCCACGGCCGTGGCGAACCTGGTCGAGAACGCCGTCAACTACTCGGGCGAGGACACCATGGTCCGGATCACCGCCCGGGCCGACGACGACCACGTCAAGATCGCCGTCGCCGACCAGGGGATCGGCATCGCGCCGACGGACCTCGAACGGATCTTCGAGCGGTTCTACCGCGCAGACCAGGCCCGTTCCCGGGCGACGGGGGGCACCGGGCTGGGCCTGGCGATCGTCAAACACATCGCGAGCAACCATGGCGGACGGGTCGAGGTGTCGAGCACTCTTGGTGGTGGGTCGACGTTCACCCTCCGGCTGCCCGCACTTCCGCCGGACGCCCTCCCGCCGACACCGTCGTCCGGTGGGATCGAGGCCGGTCCGGCCTGACTCCGGAACCCTGACCGCAATGAAAGGAAATGTGTTGAGCCGCGTTCTGGTGGTCGAGGACGAGGAGTCGTTCTCCGACGCCCTGTCGTACATGCTCCGCAAGGAGGGTTTCGAGGTCTCGGTCGCGGCCACCGGCCCGTCCGCCCTCACCGAGTTCGACCGGGCCGGCGCCGACATCGTGCTGCTCGACCTGATGCTGCCCGAGATGTCCGGCACCGAGGTGTGCCGGCAGCTCCGCCAGCGCTCGCACGTGCCGATCATCATGGTCACCGCGCGGGACAGCGAGATCGACAAGGTGGTCGGCCTGGAGATCGGGGCGGACGACTACGTGACCAAGCCGTACTCGCCCCGCGAGCTGGTCGCCCGGATCCGGGCCGTGCTGCGCCGGCAGAGCGTCGAGGCCGCCGAGCCGGGCGCGCCGACCCTCGCCGCCGGCCCCGTGCGGATGGACATCGAGCGGCACGTCGTCACGGTCGACGGAGCCGCCGTCCAGTTGCCGCTGAAGGAGTTCGAGCTGCTGGAGCTGCTGCTGCGCAACGCCGGCCGGGTGCTCACCCGGGGGCAGTTGATCGACCGGGTCTGGGGCGCGGACTACGTCGGCGACACCAAGACGCTGGACGTGCACGTCAAGCGGCTGCGCTCGAAGATCGAGCCGGAGCCGTCCGCGCCGCGCTTCATCGTCACCGTCCGGGGGCTGGGCTACAAGTTCGAGCCGTGACGGGCTTGATCAACTCGGTGTCGGCGACATGGCGGTGTCCGAGCCCTGCGGATGCCGCCATGTCGCCGACATGGGGTGGACCACCCGACCCGGCATCGTGGGGGCGGAATCGGCCGGGGTGGGGGCGTTGAACACGGGTGCACGGCCGAGGAGGGCGCCCCACGGGTTGGGGTGACCCGGGCCCCCGGGAATGATGGCGGGCCGCCGGTCGTTGTACATGGTCCCGGCGCCCGTGACGAGGCACCCCCTGCCCCGCGGTCCCGGCGCCCGTGACGAGGCACCCCCTGCCCCGCGGTCGCACCGGCCGGAAACTCTTCCCCCTTTCGAGCTTTCGAGCGCCTGACGGTGCTTGCGCACGCCTGCCCGGCCCCCTTGGCGGTGTGCGCCGACCCCCGAATGGAGCTTTGATCATGATGAACACGATGCTGCGTAAGAGCGTTCTCGGTGTTGCTGGTCTGGCGTTCGCCGGTGGGCTGGCCGCTGGTCCGCTGCACGCCACGAGCACCACCACCGCCTCGCCGGTCGAGGCGAAGCCGGTTGCCGTGGTGCAGGCCGACAAGCCCGACAGCGGCAAGCTGATCCCGCACGGTGTGCAGGGCCAGCAGTCGCGTATCGCCCTGAACGACGAGCAGACCGCGAACGCGAAGGCGATCATCGCGGCGACGAAGAAGGCCGGTCTGCCGGAGCGGGCGGCGGTGATCTCGATTGCCACCAGCCTGCAGGAGTCGAAGCTGGAGAACCTGGGGCACCTGGGTGACGCCAACGACCACGACTCGCTGGGCCTGTTCCAGCAGCGGCCGTCGTCGGGTTGGGGCACCCCGGAGCAGATCACCGACCCGGAGTACTCGACGACCGCGTTCCTGAAGGGTCTGCGGCAGGTCGACGGGTGGCAGGACATGCCGCTGACCGAGGCCGCGCAGACGGTGCAGGTGTCGGCGTACCCGGACGCGTACGCGCAGTGGGAGCAGCAGGCCGCCGACCTGGTCGCCCAGTACTGGAACAGCTGACCCGCATAACGAACAGCCGCCGGCCGGCACCCCCACACGGGTGCCGGCCAGCGGCGTCAGCGAACGACCTTGATGTTGAAGATGCCGGTGCCGAGCTTGCCGTAGAGGCGCAGCCAGAGCGGCAGCAGCATCTCGGTGCCGCGGGCGGTGGTGATGTCGCTTAGGTCGATCACGTCGGTGTGGCCGAAGTCGGCGAGCAGTTCGGCGACCGTCTTCTTGGCGTCCGGGTCGTCGCCGCAGACGAACACGCTGTGGTCCCCGTCCGCGAGCTGCCGCGGGTGGGTCATCAAGTCTGCGGTGAGCGTGTTGAGGGCCTTCACCACCCGGGTGCGCGGAAAGGCCCGCTGGATCCGCTCGCCCAGCGAGTCGTCGTTGAGCACCGACAGGGTGGGCGGGAAGCCGTTGCCGAAGTCGAGCGGGTTGGCGATGTCCAGCAGGACCTTGCCGGCCAGGTTCTCCTCGCCGGCCGCCGCGAGCGCGGTAAGCGAGCCCGCGCCGCTGGTCGCGTTCACCACCAACTCGGACCCGCGGGTGGCGTCGGCGTGGCCGGCCAGGCCGACGCGGGGGTGGGAGGCCGCCCAGTCGGCCCAGTCGCCGGCCCGGGTCGCCGCCACGTCGCGGGTGCCGACGGTGACCTCATGCCCCAGCTCCGCCGCCCGTGCGGCGATCGCCCGTCCGACCATGCCGGTGCCCAGTACTGCGATGCGCATGTCGAATCCCGTCCTCGGTGGGCGCCCCTCTACAAGCACTTCCCGAGCAAGGACGACCTGGTGCTGGCGTACCTCGACAAGGTCGACCAGGCGTGGTTCGGGGCGCTGCGGGCCGCCGCCCGGGACACCGGCGACGACCCGCGCGAGCAGCTCGTCGGCATGTTCGACGCGCTCGCCGGCGCCTGCCGTCGGGAGGGCTACCACGGCTGCGCCTTCATCAACACCGCCGCCGAGTCGCCCGCCGGCAGCCCGGTCCACGCCCGTACGGTCGAACACAAGAACCTGGTCCGGGCCTGGGTGACCGACCTGGCCCGGAGGGCCGGGGGGCCGATCCGGCGCTGCTGGCCCGCCAGCTCACCCTGCTGCTCGACGGCGGCCTGGCCGGCGGGGTGCTCGACGGCGATCCCGCGCTGGCCGAGGCGGCCAAGCGCAGCGCCCGCGCGTTGGTCGATCAGGCCACCCAGGCGTAGCGGCGCTCGGGGCGGCCGGCCACGCCGTACTTCAGCGTCACCTCGGCCCGCCCCGTGTCAGAGAAGTGCTCCAGGTAGCGGCGCGCGCTGACCCGGGAGATGCCGACCCGGTCGGCGCACTCGGCGGCCGAGAGCGTGCCGGAGTGCTCACGCAGGGCGCGTTCCACCAGCTCGGCGGTCTCCGGGCTGAGGCCGCGGGGCAGCGCCGAGGTGGGGATGTGCGCGGCGGTGCGGGACAGCACCCGGTCGACGTCGGCCTGGTCGCTGACGACGGCGGCGCGCAAGGCGGTGCGCCGGCCCGCGTACTGCTCCAGCCGGGTCCGCAGCTCGTCGAAGTGGAAGGGCTTGAGCAGGTAGTTGACCGCGCCGTAGCGGACCGAGCGCCGGACCGCCTCGGCTTCCCGTGCCGCGCTGATCACCAGGATGTCGCAGTCGTGCCGGGCCGCGCGCAGTCGGGTCACCACGTCCAGGCCGAACATGTCCGGCAGGTAGAGGTCGAGCAGCACCAGGTCGGGACGGAGCTCGTCCACCGCCGCGATCGCCTGCTCGCCGGTGCTCGCCGTGCCGACCACCCGGAAGCCAGGGAGGCGCTCGACGAACCCCCGGTGGATGCGGGCGACCATGAAGTCGTCGTCGACGACCAGTACGTCGATCATCGGACCCCCTCCAACGCGGCGGACGCCGACATCCGGGCGGTGAACATCGCGCCCTCCTCGGTGTTGCGCACCGCCACCTCGCCGCCCCGGCGCTTGCACACCAGCCGGGTGAGCGCCAGCCCGATGCCGCGTTCGCCGCCCTGCGCGGCCTTCGTGGTGAAGCCGTGGGTGAACACCTCCTGGGCCAGTTCGGGGGCGACCCCCGGCCCGGAGTCCCGGACCACGATCTCGACCGACGAGGCGTCCTGGCGCAGCTCGACCTCCACCCAGGCGGGGCGCTCCGCCGGATCGCCGCCCGCCTCCCGGGCGCCCGCCACCGCCTCGACCGCATTGTCCACCAGGTTGCCGAGCACGGTGGCGACGTCCGCCGACAGCTCCGGCGGCAGCCGGTCCAGCCCGGTCCGCTCCGAGATCCGCAGCTCCACCCGACGCTCGGCGGCGACCGCCGACTTGGCCATGAGCAGCGCGGCGACCGCCGTGTCGTGGATCCGGCTGGTGACGGTGAGGTCCAGCGACGCCCGGTGCTGGCTCAGCGCGTCGACGTACCGGACCACCTCGTCGTGCTCGCCGATCTGGATCAGCCCGGAGATGGTGTGCAGCTGGTTGGCGAACTCGTGGGTCTGCGCGCGCAGCAGTTCCGTGGTGCTCCGGAACGAGCCCAGCTCCTGTTCCAGCCGGGCCAGCTCGGTGCGGTCCCGCAGGGTGGTCACCGAGCCGAGCCGGCGGCCGTCCTTGACCACCGTCATCCGGTTCATCACCAGCACCCGGCCACCACGGACGACCACCTCGTCGCGGGCCTCCGGGCCGCCCGTGCCGGCCAGCACGTCTCGCAGTCGCCCGGAGATCCGCAGGTCGGCGAGGCTGCGGCCGATACAGTCCTCGGGCAGGTCGAGCAGCCGGCGGCCGACCGCGTTCACCAGGGTGACGCGGTGATGCGGGTCGAGCGCGATCACGCCCTCGGCGATGCCGTGCAGCAGCGCCTCCCGGTGCTCGGCCAGCCCGGCGATCTCGCGCGGCTCCAGGCCCAGGGTCTGCCGCTTGATCCGCCGGGCCAGCAGCCACGACCCGACCACCCCGAGCCCGCTGGCGATGCCCAGGTAGGTCAGGAGGTAGGACGAGGCCCCGACCAGCCGTTCCGACCAGGTCGGCGACGCCTCACCGACGACCACCACGCCCAGGTACCGGCCGACGTTTTTCCTGTCCGGGTCGGCGCCGAGCACCGGCACCTGCGCCACCAGCTCCCGGGAGCCGCCGATCTCCAGCTCGCCGGACCAGCCCCGCCCCCGCGTCACGTCCGGGTCGCCGAGCACCAGCGGGCTCCCCACCAGGGTCGGATCGGTCGAGCTGATCACCCGGCCCCGGTGGTCCGCCACGGTCACCGAGGTGACGCTGGACTGGGTCGCGGTGGTCTGCACCAACGGGGCGATGATCTCCCCGGCGCCCGGCTGACCGAGCCGCTCGCGCAGCAGCGGGCTCACGGCGAGCTGCTCGCCGAGGGCGGCGACCCGGCGCCCCTCGATCCGGTTGAAGGTCGCCGCGGACTGGGCCAGCGACACGGCCGCCACCGCCACCAGCACCACGACGATGATCGCGAGCTGGAGGACGAGCAGCTGCCCGGCGAGCGTACGGCGCCGGGACGTGACCGCGACCACAAAGACCTCAACTTCCGCTGGGAACAGAAGGCAGACGTGGGGCCTGCCGGGAGGCCACTATCTTGCCGCCGGACCCCACCGAAACGGAAGAGAAACAAGATGGCAACTCGGAGAAACGCGCTGGTCATGGGTGTTGCCGCCGCCGCGGCGATCGCCCTCGGCGGCTGCGGCGCCACCGCCGACAAGAGCAATGACGGCGCCGGCGACGGCAAGCCGGTCGCCGGGCTGCGGATCATGGTTCCCAACACCCCGGGCGGCGGGTACGACACCACCGCCCGGACCGCCGCGAAGGTGATGGAGGACGCGAAGATCGCCACCGGCGTGCAGGTGTTCAACCTGCCGGGCGCGGGCGGCACCGTGGGCCTCCAGCGGACGGTGAACGAGAAGGGCAACGGCAAGCTGGCCATGCAGATGGGCCTGGGCGTCGTCGGTGCCTCGTACACCTCGAAGTCGGCGGCCACGCTGACCCAGACCACCCCGCTGGCCAAGCTGATCGAGGAGGCCGGCGCCATCGTGGTGCCGAAGGACTCGCCGTACAAGACCATCGGCGACCTGGTCGCGGCCTGGAAGGCCGACCCCAAGAAGATCGCGGTCGGCGGCGGCTCGTCGCCCGGCGGCCCGGACCACCTGCTGCCGATGCAGCTCGCCAAGACCGTCGGCATCGACCCCCGCCAGGTCAACTTCGTCTCGTACGACGGCGGCGGCGAGCTGCTGCCGGCCCTGCTCGGCAACAAGGTGGCCTTCGGCGCCAGCGGCTTCGGCGAGTTCCTCGACCAGGTCGAGGCCGGCCAGATCCGCGTCCTCGCGGTGACCAGCGAGGCCCCGATCGACGCGCTCAAGGACGTCCCGACGCTGAAGGCGTCCGGCATCGACCTGGTGTTCACCAACTGGCGCGGGATCGTGGCGCCCCCCGGCATCAGCGACGCCGACAAGAAGGTGTGGATCGACGTGCTGACGAAGATGCACGACTCCGCCGAGTGGAAGGCCGAACTGGCCAAGCGCGGCTGGACCGACGCCTTCGTCACCGGTGACGCCTTCGGCGCGTTCCTCACCGAGCAGGACAAGACGGTGGCCGAACTGCTCAAGCAGCTCGGGCTGGCATGACCGGCATGACGACCGGTTCGGGTCGGGGCGGCGACGCGCCGCCCCGGCCGTACCCCGAAGTTGAGCCGGACCGGCCGGCGGCGGACGACGTGCCGCCGGCCGGCTCCCCGGAACCGGCGGTGGCGACCGAGCCGGCCCGGCACCCCGACCGCGCCCAGTACGGCGTCTGCGCGTTCCTGGCCCTGCTCGGCGGCTTCGTCATCGTCGAGGCGACGCGCATCGGGCACGCGGTGAACGCGGCCGACCCGATCGGCCCGAAGCCGGTGCCGATCCTGCTCGGCGTGCTGCTGCTCGTCGTCGCGGCGATCTACGCGGTGGACGTGTTCCGGGGCGGCGTCGGTGAGCCGGAGGCCGGCGAGGACGTCGACCTGACCACCCCGATCGACTGGCGGACGGTGCTGCTGCTGATCGGCGCGTTCCTGGTCAACGCCGTGCTCATCGACCGGCTCGGCTGGGTGATCAGCGGGACGATCCTCTTCTGGGGCTCCGCGTACGCGCTGGGCAACCGCCACTACGTCCGGAACCTGCTGATCGCCGTCGCGCTGTCGCTGGTCACGTTCTACACGTTCGCCATCGGGCTCGGGGTCAACCTGCCCGCCGGCGTACTGCAAGGGATCCTGTGATGGACAACCTGGGCAATCTGCTCGACGGGTTCGCCAACGTGGTGACCCCGATGAACCTGCTGATCGCGCTGCTCGGCGTGACCATCGGCACCGCCGTCGGCGTGCTGCCGGGCATCGGTCCGGCGATGACGGTGGCGCTGCTGCTGCCGGTCACCTACGGGATGGAGCCCACCCAGGCGTTCATCATGTTCGCCGGCATCTTCTACGGCGGCATGTACGGCGGCTCGACCACCTCGATCCTGCTCAACACCCCGGGCGAGTCGTCGTCGGTGGTGACCGCGATCGAGGGCAACAAGATGGCGAAGGCGGGCCGGGCCGCCCAGGCGCTGGCCACCGCCGCGATCGGCTCGTTCGTCGCCGGCACCATCGCCACCCTGGCGCTCGTCCTGGTCATGCCGCCGGTGGTGGCGTTCGCGGTCAGCCTCGGTGCGCCGGACTACCTGGCGCTGATGCTGCTGTCGTTCATCGCGGTGACCGCGGTGCTCGGCGCGTCCCGGGTGCGCGGCTTCGCCTCGCTGCTGATCGGTCTCGTCATCGGCGTGATCGGGATCGACCAGACCGGTCAGCAGCGGCTCACCTTCGGCATCCCGCAGCTCGCCGACGGCATCGACGTGGTCGTGGTGGCGGTCGGCATCTTCGCCGTGGGCGAGGCGCTGTGGATCGCCGCGCACCTGCGCCGCAAGGCGGGCGAGGTGATCCCGGTCGGCCAGCCGTGGATGGGCAAGCAGGACTGGAAGCGGTCGTGGAAGCCGTGGCTGCGGGGCACCGCGTACGGGTTCCCGTTCGGCGCGTTGCCGGCGGGCGGGGCGGAGATCCCCACCTTCCTGTCGTACGCGACGGAGAAGAAGCTCTCCAAGCACAAGGACGAGTTCGGCCGGGGCGCGATCGAGGGCGTCGCCGGGCCGGAGGCGGCCAACAACGCCTCCGCCGCCGGCACCCTGGTGCCGATGCTGGCCATCGGCCTGCCCACCAACGCCACCGCCGCGGTGATGCTGGCCGCCTTCCAGCAGTACGGCATCCAGCCCGGCCCGCTGCTGTTCACGCGGGAGTCCACCCTCGTCTGGACACTGATCGCCAGTCTCTTCGTCGGCAACCTGCTGCTGCTGGTGCTCAACCTGCCGCTCGCCCCGGCCTGGGCGCGCCTGCTGCGGATTCCGCGCCCGTACCTCTACGCCGGGATCATCTTCTTCGCCACGATGGGCGCGTACGCGGTCAACGCCCAGCCGTTCGACCTGTTCCTGCTGCTCACCCTCGGCCTGCTCGGCTTCGGCATGCGCCGCTTCGGCCTGCCGGTACTGCCGTTGATCGTGGGCCTCATCCTCGGCCCGCGCGCCGAGTTGCAGGGCCGGCGGGCGCTGCAGCTCTCCGGCGGCGAGTTGCACGGCCTGATCGGCGGATGGGTGTCCTGGCTGATCTACGCCACGATCGCGATCGCGCTGCTCTGGCCGCTGCTCCGCCGGTTCGTGGTACGTCCCCTTCGGCAGAGGATGGTGACAGCGTGAGCGCGCGGAGTGAGCCGATCTTGCGAGCCCCGCAGTCGCGAATCGAGGTGGCGCTGTGACGGTGTTGGTGGGGTATGTGCCCTCGGCGCTCGGTGAGGCAGCCCTGCGGGCGGCGATCGAGCAGGCGCGGTTCCGGGACGAGCCGGTGCTGGTGGTGAACACCTCGCGCGGCGACGCGTACGTTGACCCGCGTCTGGCCCAGGAGCACGACCTGGACCGGGTGACCCGCGAGCTGACCGCCGCCGGGGTGCCGCACAGCGTCCGGCAGCTCGTACGGGGCCGGGACGCCGCCGAGGAGATCGTCGACATCGTCGAGGCGGAGGACGTCTCGCTGGTGGTGATCGGCATCCGGCACCGCACCCCGGTGGGCAAGCTGATCATGGGGTCGGCCGCGCAGGAGATCCTGCTCCGGGTGCCCTGCCCGGTGCTCGCGGTGAAGGTGGACTGAGTGGCGTCCGGTGGCCCGAGGGTCCCCGGACGCGCCCAGACCGCGCTGCTGCTCACGCACACGATCGTGGTGCAGGCGGTCACCTTCATGCTCCGGCCGGCGTCCGCGTACCGGGCGTTGGAGCTGGACGTGCCAGGGGCCTGGCTGGGCGTGCTCGGGGCCAGCTTCGCCGTCGTACCGCTGGTGCTGGCCGTGCCCTCCGGGCACGCCGTCGACCGGTTCGGCGAGCGCCGGGTGGCGCTCGCCGGGTCGGCCCTGCTCGCCGCCGCCGGCGTCGGCTTCGTGCTGCTCGCCGGCTCCGTGGCCGGCCTGGTGGTGGCCACTATGCTGCTCGGCACCGCCCACCTCTGCGCGGTGGTGGCCCAGCAGGCGCTGGTGGCCAACCGCACCCCGGCCGACCGGTACGACGCCGCGTTCGGCTACTACACCTTCGCCGCGTCCCTGGGCCAGGCGCTCGGCCCCGGCCTGATCGTGGTCTTCGGCGGGGACCGCCCGATCCCCGACACCCGGGCGATCTTCCTCGGCGCCGCCGCGCTCGCCCTGCCGCTGCTGGTGGCCGCCGCGTTCCTCCGCCCGTCCGGGCACCACCGGGCCGCCGCCGGGCCGGGCGCCGGCGGGATGCGCGACCTGCTCCGCCAGCCCGGGCTGGTGCGCGCCCTCACGGTCAGCTGCGTCGTCCTGGCGGCGGTCGACATCACCCTGGTCTACCTGCCCGCCCTCGGCGCCGAACGGGGCATCGCCGCCGGCTCGATCGGCCTGCTGCTCGGGCTGCGCGCGGTCGCGTCGATGGCGTCCCGGCTGGGGCTCGGCCGGCTGGTCGCGCTGGTCGGCCGGCGCGCGTTGCTCGTCGGCACCGTCGCCCTCTCCGCCGCCGGCCTCGCGCTGCTGCTGCCGCCGCTGCCGTTCTGGGCGATGGCCGTGGTCGTCACTGTCGCCGGCCTCGGGCTCGGTGCCGGCCAGCCGCTGACCATGTCGTTCCTCGCCGAGGTGGCGCCGCCC
Organism: Micromonospora olivasterospora; assembly: GCF_007830265.1. NCBI lineage: Bacteria > Bacillati > Actinomycetota > Actinomycetes > Micromonosporales > Micromonosporaceae > Micromonospora > Micromonospora olivasterospora. The sequence goes on along the minus strand of NZ_VLKE01000001.1, from coordinate 1,861,545 downwards.
GGGCTGCGCGGCCGGGCGATGTCCCTGCGGCTCACCGGCAACCGGCTCGGCCAGGTGCTGATCCCCAGCGCCGCCGGCGTCCTGGCGGCCGGCGCCGGGGCGGCCGGGGTGCTCGCCTGCACCGCGGCGGGGCTGGCCGGCGCGGCGGTCGCCGCCACCGGCCTGCACCGTTCGCCGCCCGCGGATCCCGAAACCGACCCTGACTGAAAGGACCCACCATGGACACGCCCTCGACCGCCGACCTCTACGACCGGTACGGCGACGTTCTCGGCTCGTGCGACGCCCAACTGCGCCAGTTCGGCGCCGTCCGGGCCTTCGGCGGGCCGGCCGTGACCGTGCGTTGCTTCGAGGACAACGCCCTGGTGAAGTCGATCGTCTCCGAATCGGGGGAGGGCCGGGTCCTGGTGGTGGACGGCGGCGGCTCGCTGCACACCGCCCTGATGGGCGACCTCATCGCCGGGGCCGCGGCGGAGAACGGCTGGGCGGGCGTGGTGATCAACGGCGCGGTCCGCGACGTCGCCGCCCTGCGGACGCTGCCCATCGGCATCAAGGCGCTCGGCTCGAATCCGCGCAAGAGCGGCAAGACCGGTGCCGGCGAGCGGGACGTGCCGGTGTTCTTCGGCAGCTGCGTCTTCGCGCCCGGCGCGGAGGTCTACAGCGACGACGACGGCATCGTCGTCCTGCCCGCGCGGGCGTAGGGCAGTCAGCCCTCGGTGGCGGGGTGGGGGGCGACCTGGCCCTGGCGCAGCCGGGCCGCGCACAGGGCGGCCAGCTCCTCGTACGCGGGCGCGCCGATCAGCGCCGTCAGCTCCGGGCCGTACGAGACGTACATCGGCTCGGCGCCGACGTGCGCGTCCGTCGACGAGGTGCACCACCAGTCCAGGTCGTGCCCGCCGGCCCCCCAACCCCGCCGGTCGAACTCCGACAGCGTGGAGACCAGCACCTTCGTGTTGTCCGGCCTTTTCTGCCAATCCTGGTCCCGCCGGATCGGCAGCTGCCAGCACACGTCCGGCTTGTATTCCAGCGGGTGCGCCCCGTCGCGCAGCGCCTGGGCGTGCAGGGCGCAGCCGCCCCCGCCCGGGAAGTCGGCGTCGTTGAGGAAGACGCACGGGGAGTCGGCGTCCCGGGTGGCCGTGCGCCGGGCCGGGGTCTTGCCGTCGACGGTGTCGTTCTCGGTCCAGTTTCTGAACCCGCGCCGGTAGTGCTGCCAGGTCTGCGGGGTGAGCCGCTTCACCGCGGCCCGGACCCGCTTCTCGTCGTCCGAGTCGGTGAAGAACGCACCGTGCGAGCAGCAGCCGTCCGCCGCCCGGCCGGCGATGATGCCGTGGCAGCCCTTCCCGAACAGGCACGTCCAGCGGGACAACAGCCAGGTCAGGTCCGCCCGGACGACGTGCTTCGCGTCGGCCGGGTCGACGAACTCGATCCACTCCCGCGGGAAGTCCAGCTCCACCTCGCGGCTGCGCGGATCGTCGGGGTCGTCCACCAGCACCCGCAGCTCCATCTGGCCCGTCACCCGGCCCAGCGTACGCCCGGTGCCGGGTTCCCACCGGCGAGCCGCCCATCCGGCCAGGCCCTAGTGTCGTCACCATGCGACTGGGAGTCCTCGACGTCGGTTCCAACACGGTGCACCTGCTGGTGGTCGACGCCCACCCCGGGGCGCACCCGTGGCCGGCGCACTCGGAGAAGGTGGTGCTCCGGCTGGCCGAGCAGATCGGCCCGGCCGGGGCGCTCACCGAGGCGGGCGCGGAGGGCCTGGTCAGGGCGATCGCCGCGGCCCGGGAGGCGGCCACCGGCCTGGCCGTCGACGACCTGCTCGCGTTCGCCACGTCCGCCGTGCGCGACGCCACCAACGCGGGTGAGGTGCTGGCCCGGGTGCGCGAGGAGACCGGCGTACGGCTGGAGGTGCTCTCCGGCGCGGACGAGGCGCGGATGACGTTCCTCGCGGTCCGGCGGTGGTTCGGCTGGTCGGCGGGGCGGCTGCTGGCGCTGGACATCGGCGGCGGGTCGCTGGAGATCGCGGCCGGCATCGACGAGGAGCCGGACGTCGCCGTGTCGCTGCCGCTCGGCGCCGGGCGGCTGAGCCGGGACCGGCTCCGGATCGACCCGGCCAGCGCCGTGCCCCCGCCGCCCGAGGCCGTCGAGGAGCTGCGGGAGTACGTCGACGAACTGCTCGACCCGGTGGTCGGGAAGATGGCCGACGTGGGCTGGGAGCGGCCGGTCGCCACCTCGAAGACGTTCCGCACGCTGGCCCGGCTCGCCGGGGCGGCCCCGTCCCGGGCGGGGCTCTGGGCCCGGCGCAGCCTCACCCGCGACGGCCTGCGGCAGGTGCTCGGCTTCGTCCGGCACATCCCGCCCCGGCAGCTGCCGGAGCTGGAGGGGGTGAGCGCCGGGCGCGCCCACCAGCTGCTGGCCGGGGCGCTGGTCGCCGAGGCGGTCATGCGCCGGCTCGACCTGGCGTCGCTGGACATCTGCCCCTGGGCGCTGCGCGAGGGGGTCATCCTGCGCCGGCTGGATCAGCTCGGGTCGATGTGACCCAGCGGCGTTACGGGGGTTTTGCGACTGCTCGTCACGATGCCGCAACGGGGGCGGGCTACCCTGGCAGGTGTGACTTCCCGCGTCCCGGTTCTCCTGTCCACGTCCTCGGTCTTCCCTGAGCGCACCGCGGCGGCGTTCCAGATGGCAGCGGCGGTCGGCTACGACGGCGTCGAGGTGATGGTCTGGACGGACGCGGTCAGCCAGGACGCCGGCGCGCTGCGCGGGCTGGCCAGGCACTACGACGTGCCGGTGCTCTCCGTCCACGCGCCCTGCCTGCTGGTCACCCAGCGGGTGTGGAGCCCCGACCCGTGGGAGCGGCTGCGCAGGGCGGCCGAGCTGGCCGAGACCCTCGAGGCGCCCACCGTGGTGGTGCACCCGCCGTTCACCTGGCAGCGCGACTACGCCCGCAACTTCGCCGAGGGGCTGGACCGGATCGCCGGGCAGTTCCCCGGGCTGCGCTTCGCGGTGGAGAACATGTACCCGGTGCGGATGGCCGGCCGGCAGTTCGTCCCGTACGTCCCGGGGTGGGACCCGACCGAGACGGGCTACCCGGCGTACACCCTCGACCTGTCGCACTGCGCGGCGTCGCACACCGACTCCATCGAGATGGCCGACCGGATGGGCGACCGCCTGGCCCACGTCCACCTGGGCGACGGCACCGGCGAGGGGCGCGACGAGCACCTGGTGCCCGGGCGGGGCACCCAGCCCTGCGGCGAGCTGCTGCGCTCGCTGGCCGGGCGCGGCTTCACCGGCTCGGTGGCGGTCGAGGTGACCACCCGGGGCGCCAGGAGCCGCGCCGTGCGCGAGGCCGACCTGCGCGAGGCCCTGGAGTTCGCCCGCGCCCACCTCACCGCCCCGTCCCCGGTCGACGCCTGAGCGCCGGTTCGCGCCCGAGCGCCGACCGGGCGGGCGGGATCAGCTGACCGGGGTCAGCGAGTCGGCCGGGGCGGCGGCCTGCTCGCCCACGGCCGCGCGCTTGCGGGCGCGGTGCGCGGCCACGTGCGAGCGGGTGGCGCAGCGTTCCGAGCAGAACCGCCGGCAGCAGTTGGACGAGGTGTCCAGGTAGACGTTGCCGCAGCGCTCGTCGGCGCACACCCCGAACCGGGCGCTGCCGTACTCGCAGAGCCAGACCGACAGGCCCCACACGGCGCCGGCCAGGTATTCCGAGCTGACCGACGCGCCCCGGCTGGTCACGTGCATGTGCCAGTCGCTGGAGTCGTGCCCGGAGATGCGCGGCTGCACCGGGTACGCCTCCAGCAGCGCGTTCAGCTCGGCCACCGCCTCGGTGTCCCGGCCCGATGTGCCGTACTCGAAGACGTCGCGCAGGCGCTTCTGCGCGCGCCGGAAGATCGCCAGGTCCCGCTCCGCCACCTCGGCGCGCATCCACGCGCTCTCGTCGGGAATGAGGGCCTGCAGGTCGTCGAGGTCGTCCAGCCGGGCGTTGACCAGGTCGACGCCGGTCCGGGCGTACGCGTCGAAGTTCACGCCCTCAACCGTAGACGACTCAGGGGATTCGCGGCGCGTCGATGTAGTGCGGCAGGAACCGCGCGTAGCCGTCGGTGATCAGGTTCGGGCTCTCCCGCACCCCCGCGCCGGCCGACTCGCCGTCGACGATCCAGCTGCCCAGCACCGCCCGGTTGCCGGCGAACTCCGGCAGGGCCCGGAACTCCTGGTAACAGAAGCCCTCCTCACCGTAGATGCCCGGGTTGGTGATCTCCCGGCCGTCGGTGACGATCCGCACCGAGGCGCCCTCCCGGCCGAGCAGCGGCTTGGCCACGTACTCGGTCATCCCGCGCGGCGAGTCCAGGTACGCCGGCAGCAGGTACTCGTGCCCGGGGTACAGCTCCCAGAGCACCGCCAGCAGCGCCTTGTTCGACAGCAGCAGCTTCCAGGCCGGCTCGATCCAGGTGGTCGGGGTGCCCGGGTCCAGCGCCAGCGGCCCGTACGGCTCGGCCAGCATCCACTCCCAGGGGTAGAGCTTGAAGCAGGTGGTGACGGGCCGGTCGGCGGCGTCGACGAAGCGCCGGCCGTCCCAGCCGATGCGCTGGATCGGCAGCAGCTCGGCGGGGAGCCCCGCCTGTCGGGCCGTCTCGGCCAGGTAGCCGGCGGTGATCTGGTCCTCGCCGGACTCCTCCTCGTTCGACCAGACCACGTGCACCTGCTTCTCGTGCAGGTCCCGGCCGATCCTCGCCCAGGCGGCGACGAGGCGCTCGTGCAGGCTGTTCCACTGGTCCGCCTCCGGGCGGGTCTCCTCCAGCCAGTACCACTGCACGATGCTCGCCTCGACCAGCGAGGTGGGGGTGTCGGCGTTGTACTCCAGCAGCTTGGGGGGCCAGCTCCCGTCGTACCAGAGGTCGAAGCGGCCGTAGAGGGTCGGCGGCTCCTCGCGCAGCGACTGGGCCACCGCGTCGGCCGCCCAGGCCGGGATGCCGAACTCGGCGTACCGGTCGCGGGCGACGACGTGCGCGGCGGCGGCGAGCGACATCCGGTGCAGTTCCTCGGTCGCCTCCTCCAGCCGGAGCACCTCGTCCAGCTCGAACGCGTACGCCGCCGTCTCGTCCCAGTACGACATCACCCCGCCGTCGGGCAGCTCGGTGTCGATGTACACCAGCCCCTGCGAGCGGACGGTGGCGTCCCAGTCGGGGCGCGGGGTGACCGCCTCGCGCCGCACGTCAGCCCCCGCAGGAGGCGAGGTGGGTGCCGAAACCGCCGCGCTCGGGCACGACCGTGGCGGCCGGCCGCTGTTCGGTGCGCGGGGCGTCGCCGACGGCGGGCACCCGCATCGCCAGCGCGACGGTCCCGCCGCCGCCGGCCGGGCCGAGCGCGCAGTCGTCGTCATCGTCGTCGTCGGATGTCATGTTGCAGCCGGAGAGGGCGAGCGCCAGGGCGGTCATCGCGCCGAGCTGCACGGTTGCCGAGCGGAGCCGGCGTCGGGGGTGTCGTTCCACGACATCGTTGTAGCGGACGGACGCCACGCCCGCCGCCCCGGGCTCGTGAGCGCCGCCGCCCCCCGGCGCGGGGACGCGTCCGGGCGTTACGCTCGGCTCATGCTCCGTTCCGTCATCCTCGCCGCCTCCCGGTCATCCCAGGTCGAGCGGCTCATCGCGACGGCCCCCTTCACCCGGGACGTCGTCCGCCGGTTCGTCGCCGGAGCCGGCACCGACGACGCGTTGCGCGCGACCCGCGAGCTCGTCGACGACGGTCTCGCGGTCGCCCTCGACAACCTCGGCGAGGACACCGTCACCCCCGAGCAGGCCACCGCCACCCGGGACGAGTACCTGAACCTGCTGCGGCTGCTCTCCGCCGCGGGGCTCACCCCGGCCGCCGAGATCAGCGTGAAGCTCTCCGCGCTCGGCCAGCTGTTCGACGAGCAGCTCGCGTACGACAACGTGCGGGCGATCTGCACGGCGGCGGGCGAGGCGGGCACCACGGTCACCCTGGACATGGAGGACCACACCACCACCGACTCGACGCTGGACATCCTGGCCAAGCTGCGCAAGGACCACCCGGCGACCGGGGCGGTGCTCCAGGCGTACCTGCGCCGGACCGAGTCCGACTGCCGCGAGTTGGCCACCGCCGGGTCGCGGGTGCGGCTGTGCAAGGGCGCGTACCGGGAGCCGGAGTCCGTGGCGTACCAGTCCGCCCGCGAGGTGGACAAGTCGTACGTCCGGTGCATGAACATCCTGATGTCCGGCGACGGGTACCCGATGCTGGCCACCCACGACCCGCGCCTGATCGCCATCGGCGAGGACCGGGCCCGCTGGTTCGACCGGGGGCCGGACCGGTTCGAGTTCCAGATGCTGTACGGCCTCCGGCCGGAGGAGCAGACCCGGCTGGTCGGCGAGGGCTACACCGTGCGGGTCTACCTGCCGTACGGCACCGACTGGTACGGCTACCTGATGCGCCGCCTCGCCGAGCGCCCCGCCAACCTGGCCTTCTTCGGCCGGGCGCTGATGTCGAAGAAGTAGCCCTGGTGCCGGTGGCGGCGCCCTCATAGCATCGATGCGGTGCGCCGCACCGACCAGCCGCGGCTGCGCGCAGCCACGCGGCCCCGCCTGCTCACCGCCCTGATCGCCGTCACCGTCCTCACCGCCACCACCGCCGCCTCCTGCGGCGACGAGGAGCCCCCGGTCGCCGCGGCGACCGCGCAGCGGTCCACGGTCGCCGAGGTGATCGACGCCCCGGCGACCGTCACCGCCCGGGCCGCCGCCACGCTCACCGCCCCCGCCGACGGCACCCTGGCCAGCCTGCGCGTCCAGCCCGGGCAGCGGGTGAGGCGCGGCCAGGTGCTCGCCGTCGTCGACTCGCCGTCCGCGCGGGACCGGCTCCGCCAGGCCCGGGAGGCGCTGGCCGCCGCGAGGCGGGCCGGGGGCGGGATCTCCGTCGGCGACCTGGGCGGCAGCCGGCGGGGCACCGACCGGGCCGCCGCCGAGGCGTTCGACGGGGCGCAGGCCGCCGCCGAGAAGATCAGCGACCCGAGGGTGCGCGACGCGTTGCTGGCCCAGGTCCGCAGCGCCCGGAAGCAGTACGCCGCCGCCGCGCGCGCCGCCGACGAGGCCGTCCGGGCGGTGCGGCGGGGGATCGGCGGGCTGAACTCCGCGGTCGGCGCGTTGTCCGCCGCGCAGCGGGTCCAGGCCCAGCAGGCGTACGACCTGGCGAAGGCGGCCGTCGACGCGTTGACGCTGCGCGCCCCGATCGCCGGGGTGGTGCAGCCCGGCGGCACCCGGGCCTCCTCCGGCCTCCCGCCCGAGGCCCTGGCGGGGCTGCTCGGCCAGTCCGGCGGCGCGGCGGCCGGGATCGACCCGTCCGTGCTCGCCCCCGCCCAGGGCGGCCCGCCGCCGGGCGTGGACGACGCCGTGTCCGCCGGCGGCCGGGTGACCGCCGGTACGCCGGTGCTGACCATCGTGGACACCGGCGCGCTGGGCCTGCTCGCCGAGGTGGACGAGACCGACATTCTTCTGGTCCGCCCCGGCCTCGTCGCCACGGTCGAGTTGGACGCGGTGACCGGCGCGACGTACGACGCGACGGTCCGCTCGGTGGACGTGCTGCCGACGACCTCGGCGCGCGGTGGCGTCTCGTACCGGGTGCGGCTGGCCCTCGGCGCCGGCCGGTTCGGCGGGACCGGGGCCGAAGCCGGGACCGAAACCAGGACCGAGCCCGGAGAAGGAGCCGCCCCCACGCCCCGGCCCGGCATGAACGCCGTCGTTCACCTGCGGGTCCGGGAGGCGGCCGACGCGGTGACCGTCCCCGCCTCGGCGGTGTTCTCCGCCGACGGCCGGGACGCGGTCTGGGTGGTCCGGGACGGCCACGCCGCGCGGGCGGCGGTGACGGTGGGCGTCCAGGGGCAGGATCTGGTGCAGATCGTCGACGGGGTGGCGGCCGGCGAGCGGGTGGTGGTGCGCGGCACCGACCAGGTCCGCGCCGGCCAGGAGGTGCGGTGAGCGGGGTCGCGGAACCCGACGGGACCCGTCCGGCGATCGAGGCGGTCGACGTCTCGCGTACGTACGAGCTGGACGGCGTCTCCGTGCCGGCCCTGCGCGGCGTGTCGCTCACCATCGCGCCCGGCGAGTACGTGGCCGTGGTAGGGCCGTCCGGCTCCGGCAAGTCCACCCTGATGCACCTGCTCGGCGGGCTGGACCGGCCGACCGGCGGCCGGCTGGTGATCGGCGGCCGGGACGTCGGCGCGCTCTCCGCCCCCGAGCTGGCGGCGCTGCGCAACCGGACCATCGGCTTCGTCTTCCAGGCGTTCCACCTGCTGCCGCGCACCTCGGCGGTGGACAACGTGGCGCTGCCGCTGGTCTACCGGGGCGTCGGCGCCCGGCAGCGGCGCCAGCGGGCGGCGGCCGTGCTGGGCCGGGTGGGCCTGGGCCACCGGCTGGAGCACCGGCCCAACCAGCTCTCGGGCGGCGAGCAGCAGCGGGTGGCGATTGCCCGCGCGCTGGTCACCGACCCGGCGGTGCTGCTGGCCGACGAGCCCACGGGCAACCTGGACAGCGCCACCGGCGAGGCGGTGCTGGCCCTGCTGGAGGAGCTGAACGCCGAGGCCGGGGTGGCGCTGGTGATGGTGACCCACGACCAGGAGGTGGCCGCCCGGGCCCGCCGCCGGATCGCCGTGCGGGACGGGGTCGTGGTCTCGGACGACACAATTCATGATCGACCGCCGTCGGGCGCGGACGGGGGACCTGACACACTGGTGCCCGCTCCCAGCGCGGAGCCCCGGTCCGCGTCCGGAAGCGGCCCGGGGCGCCCGCCCGGTGGCTCCGGTGGCGCCGCCGGAGCCACCGGGCGCCTTCCGCGCCACCGCGACCCCGCCGACGCGCCGTCCGCCCCGGGCGAGGGCGGCGACCCCGCCGGGGTGGCGTCGTGAGGGTGGCCGAGGCGTGGCGGGTGGCGTGGGACGCGCTGCGTGCCAACCGGATGCGCAGCGCCCTCACCATGCTCGGGGTGATCATCGGGGTGGCCTCGGTGGTCGTGCTGGTGGCCGTCGGCACGGGCGCGAAGCGGGAGGTCGAGCAGCAGGTCGAGGGCCTTGGCTCCAACCTGCTGGTGGTGGTACCCGGGCGGCTCGACTTCGGGGCCGCCCCGGCGGTGTCCCGGCTGTCGCTCGCGGACGTGGACGCGGTGGGGCGGGTGGTCGGCGACCCGGGCCGGGTGGCCGTCACCGTCGCCTCCGGCGAGACGGTCCGGGCCGGCAACCGCGCCGACTTCACCACCGTCCAGGGGGTGCTGGAGACCACCCCGCGGGTGTTCACCCGCCCGGTCGGCCGGGGCGCCTACCTCACCGCCTCCGACGTGGCCACCAGCCGCCGGGTCGCGGTGCTCGGCGCCGCCGTGGCGGCCGCCCTGTTTCCCGACCGGGACCCGATCGGCCAGCAGGTGGCCATCGCCGGGGTGCGGTTCCGGGTGATCGGCGTGTTCGCCTCCCTGGGCCAGAGCCTCGGCGTCGACCGGGACGACGAGGTGCACATCCCGGTCACGGCCGCGCACCGGCTCTACGGCACGCAGCGGATCGACGGCATCGCCGTCAAGGCCCCGGACCGGGAACGGATCGGCGAGCTGGGCGACCGGATCGTCGCCGAGTTGACCCGGCGACACCCGGACGCCGAGTTCAGCGCCGTCACCCAGCAGCAGATCCTCGGGGTGCTCGGCGACATCCTCGGGGTGCTCACCGGCGTGCTGGCCGCCATCGCCGGGATCTCGCTGCTGGTCGGCGGGGTCGGCGTCTCCAACATCATGCTCGTCTCGGTCCGGGAACGGACCCGGGAGATCGGCCTGCGCAAGGCGGTCGGCGCCCGGCCGCGCGACATCGGCGTGCAGTTCCTGCTGGAGGCGGTGCTGCTGACCACGGTCGGCGGGGTGACCGGCATGGCGCTGGGCGTGGGCGCGGCGCTGCTGGTGGCGGCCCTGTCCCCGGTCCCGGCGGCGGTCACCTGGTGGTCGCTGGCGCTCGCGTTCGGCGTTTCGGCGACGGTCGGCATCGTGTTCGGGGTGGTGCCCGCCCAGCGGGCCGGCCGGCTGGACCCGGTGGTGGCGCTGCGCGCCGAGTGAACGGGGCCTGGCCACGCCGGGTAATTAAGACACCCGGCGCAACCGGGCGGATGTTCCCAGGTCACGAGCGTGGAATCACCCATCGAAGCATGATCAGTTGCACGAAGGGATCGCGCCGGTCACAACCGTCCCGCTACCGTACTGGTAACACGCGCGTAGCCCGTCGGGGCGGGAGTCCCTGTCCGGGGGCACGCGCCGGGCATGGGATGGGGTCGGTGAGCCATGGCCGGGTCGCAGTCCGACGGTCGGCTGTCGGAGGTCAAGTTCCTGACCGTCGCCGAGGTGGCGGCGGTCATGCGGGTGTCGAAGATGACGGTCTACCGCCTGGTGCACAGCGGCGAGCTGACCGCCGTGCGGGTCGGCCGGTCGTTCCGGGTGCCCGAGCACGCGGTCCACGAGTATCTGCGCGGCGCCTTTCAGGAGACCGCCTGACCCCGGGCCGACGAACCCGCCGAGTGCGACGTAACGGGCATCGGCGGGGGCGCGTTGGTCGCGCCGACGCTCTGCCGCTACCCTGGTACTCCGACCGTGACCGCACACCGGTGCGCCCGCCGCCCGCCAGCTGGTCCGGTCCGTTGTCCGCAAGCGGTCGTCGACGCCACGGCGTGGTGTCACCCGGTCCGCCCCGCACGTTGCATCGAAAGGCTGTCGTATGGGCTCGGTGGTCAAGAAGCGCCGCAAGCGCATGGCTAAGAAGAAGCACCGCAAGCTGCTGCGCAAGACCCGCGTCCAGCGTCGCCGTCTCGGCAAGTGACCGGGGCCGGGTCCGCCCGGCACCCCGCCACCTGCCACTGTCGACCCTCGGAGGCTCAGGTGATCAGGCCGTGGTCGTCCCGGCTCGATCCCGCCTGTCGAGGTAGGTGCGCGACATGACCCCCGGTGGCACCCCAGGTGCCCCGGGGGTGGTCGTCGTCACCGGGGTCGGTCGCTACCTCGGGGCGCACGTCGCCGCCCGGCTCGCCGCCGACGCGCGGATCGAGCGGGTGATCGGCGTCGACCCGGCGGCCCCCAACCCCGAGCTCGCCGGCCTGCTCGACCGGGTCGAGCGGATCCGGATCGACCTCGGCTCGCTCGGCGGCCTCCTCGCCGACCTCGACGTCGACGCCGTGGTCCACCTCGCCCTCGTCACCGCCCCCGACCCGCAGCAGGGCGGGCGCGCGGCGATGAAGGAGCAGAACGTCATCGGCACCATGCAGTTGCTCGCCGCCTGCCAGCGGGCGCCCCGGCTGCGCAAGCTCGTCGTCCGCTCGTCGACCGCCGCGTACGGCGCGTCGTTCCGCGACCCGGCGGTCTTCACCGAGGAGACCGAGCCGCGCGAGGTGCCGCGCGGCGGCTTCGGCCGTGACATTCTCGACATCGAGGGGTACGTCCGCGGCTTCCGCCGCCGTCGCCCCGACGTCACGGCCACCGTGCTGCGGTTCGCCCCGTTCATCGGCTCCACCGCCGACACCACGCTGACCCGCTACTTCGCCCAACCCGTCGTGCCGACGGTCCTCGGGCGCGACCCCCGCTTGCAGTTCGTCCACTTCGACGACGCGTTGGAGGTGCTGCACCGGTCCGTCGCGGAGGAGCATCCGGGGACGTACAACGTCGCCGGCCCGGGGGTGCTCTCGCTGTCCCAGGCGATCCGGCGGGCCGGCCGGGTGGGCGTACCGGTGCTCGAACCGGGCCTGTCCGGGGCCGTCGCGCTGGCCCGCAGCCTCGGCTTCGGCCGCTACGGCCTGGACCAGGTCGACCTGTTCGTGCACGGGCGGGTGGTCGACATCGGCGCGCTGGAGCGGGAGTTCGGCTTCACACCCCGCTCCACCGTCGCCGCCTTCGACGAGTTCATCCACGCCCACTCCGGCCGTGCCGTGCTGACCCGGAGCCGGTTGGCCGCCGCCGAGCAGGCTGTCCTCGACGGCATCCGCCAGGTGCGTGCGGCCGTGCGGGAGCAGCGGTGAGCGGGTCGGACGAGGAGCGCGGGCGCGCCGGGGCCGGCGGCCGGTACGACGTACCGCTGACCGTGGCCGGGCCGGACGCGGAGCCGGCGCGGCGCAACGGCCATCACCCCGCCCCGCAGGCCGCGGGCGACGCTCCCGAGCCGAGCCCGGCGCCGGAGCGGCCGGCGGAGCCCGGCCCGCGCGAGCCGGCCGTGCCGGACCGGCCCGGCGACGTGTGGGACCGCCGGGTGGCGTCCGGGCTGGCGTTCCTGCGCCGCCGGCTGAGCGGCGACTACGAGGTGGACGAGTTCGGCTTCGACCCGGAATTGACCGACAGCGTGTTCCACCCGCTGCTGCGGCTGCTCTACCGGGACTGGTTCCGCACCGAGGTCACCGGCCTGGAACACGTCCCGGCGGACGGCGCCGGGCTGGTGGTCGGCAACCACTCGGGCACGGTGGCGCTGGACGCGCTGATCCTCTCCGCCGCCCTGCACGACCAGCACCCGGCCCGCCGCTACCTGCGGCTGCTCGGCGCCGACCTGGTGTTCCGGATGCCGGTGATGTCCGAGATCGCCCGCAAGACCGGCGCCACGGTCGCCTGCAACCCGGACGCGGAGCGGCTGCTGCGCTCCGGCGAACTGGTCGGCGTCTTCCCCGAGGGGTTCAAGGGCGTCGGCAAGCTCTACGCCGACCGCTACAAGCTGCAACGCTTCGGCCGGGGCGGCTTCGTCTCGGCCGCGCTGCGCACCGGCACCCCGATCGTGCCGGTCGCCATCGTCGGCGGCGAGGAGATCTATCCGATGCTCGCCGACATCAAGCCGCTGGCGCGGCTGCTCAAACTTCCGTATTTCCCCGTGACGCCGACGTTCCCGTGGCTGGGGCCGCTGGGCCTGGTGCCGCTGCCGAGCAAGTGGCTGATCGAGTTCTGCCCGCCGATCCCGACCGCGCACCTGACCGACTCGGCCGACGACCCGCTGGTCGTGTTCAACCTGGCCGACCAGGTGCGGGAGACCATCCAGCAGACCCTGCACAGCCTGCTCGAACGCCGCCCGGACCCGTTCGGCCCCTGACCGCTGGGGCGCCACCGATCCCCGGCGCCGCAGGCCCCGGCTACCGGCTCAGCGCTCGGCGGCGTTGCAGCGCGAGCCCGGCGGTGACCGCGCCGGCGACCAGCCCGGCCGCGGCCGTCGACGGCACGGCGATCCTGACGGCCCGCCGGCCCGTGCGGAAGTCCCGCACCTCCCAACCCCGCTGCCGCGCCTGCCGCAGCAGGGCGGCGTCCGGGTTGACCGCGACCGCCCGCCCGACCGTGGAAAGCATCGGCAGGTCGTTCGCGGAGTCGCTGTAGGCGACGCAGCGGGACAGGTCCAGCCCCTCGACGGCGGCGAGCTGGGTGACCGCCTCTGCCTTGGCCGGCCCGTGCATCAGGTCGCCGACCAGCCGCCCCGTGTACGCCCCGTCGACCACCTCGGCCACCGTGCCGATCGCCCCGGTCAACCCGAGCCGGGACGCGATCACCCGGCCGATCTCCACGGGGGCGGCGCTGACCAACCAGACCCGCTCCCCGGCGTTCAGGTGGCGCTGCGCCAGCCGGCGGGTGCCGGCCCAGATTCGTGGGGCCATCAGCTCGTCGAAGATCTCCTCGGCGAGTCGTTCCACGTCGTCGACCCGCCAGCCCTCGATGAACGCGAGGGCGGCCTCCTTGGCCTGCGACATGTCCCCGGCGTGCTCGGTGGCGAGGACCCGGAAGCGCAGCTGCTGCCAGGCGAAGCGAGCCAGGTCGCCCGTGGTGAAGTAGTTGCGGGCGGCGAGCCCCCGGGCGAACCAGTAGATCGACGCGCCCTGCATCATCGTGTTGTCCACGTCGAAGAAGGCCGCGGCGTCCGGGTCGGGAGCGGCCGGGGTCGCGTCGGCCTCCGCCCAGCCGGCGGTGTGACCGTGGGCGTCGACGCTGACCGTGACCTTTCGGGTGCGGGCCACGCGACCTCCCTCGCTCGACGACCCCGAGTCGTGCCTCCCGCGAGGGTAGCCGGACCTGGCCGCGCCCGGGGCGGGCCGACGGGGAAGTGTGACCGAGAAGGAGGAGGGCCGCTCAGCGATCGCCGGGGCAGGTGCCGGGGGTCGGTCCGAGCGCGTCGCTGGCCGCCGGGGCGGGCAGCCCGCAGCCGATGGCGGCCCGCAGGGCGTCCGAGCGCTCGCGGATCGCCTCGAGCAGGGCCAGCGAGCCTCGGACCCGCTCGCGCTCCGCCCGACCGGCGCCGTCGATCAGGCCGCCGACCGCCCGGCGCTGTCCGGCGAGGAACGTGTCCACCGCGTCCAGGCCGGCGGGATCGGCACGCTGCACGGCCGTCGTGGTCAGCAGGCGTACGCCCTGGCGGGTGTCGGAGTCCATGTCGTCCAGGACGGCCGCGAAGCCGAGCCGGTCCCCGCGCAGCACGTCGGCCTCGCCGAGCCGGGTACGGGCGAAGTCGAGGAAGAGCTGCCCCCGGCTGAGATCCGAGCTGGCCAGCGCGAGCTGGGCTCGTTCCGTCGACCGCTTCATCCCGTACAGGGCGTCGCCCGGCACGGCGTTCTCGCTGGCGGCGGAGATGCCGGAGACGGCGATGGCCCCGGCGGCCACCCCGATCAGGATGGCGCCCCGGGCCCGAGCCCGGCGGGCGGTCACCGCCGGGAGGAAGCCCCGCTGGCCGGCGCCGACGGCGCTGCGCTGGCCGGCCGGCTCGGGCTGGCCCGCCGCCGGGGCGCCGATGCCCTCCCGTTCGGCCGTGGCGAGGAGCATCGCGCGCAGCCCGGTGCGGAAGCCCGGGTCCACCTCCACGGTCGGGGGATCGGCGCTGACCTGCCGGGCGACCGCGACGAGCGCGGCGAGCTGGTCGTCGGCCCGGGACCGGACGTGGTGACGCCGGCCGCCGTTGGCTTCGTCGAGAAGCTGCGCGAAGCGCTCGGCGCGCCGGCGGGAGAAGAGGTCGCTGTCCACCGCAGGCACCTCCTCTCGCTGGTCACGGCCGGTCGGCCGCTGTCGTCACCAGCGACCGGTGCGAGCGTGCGCCGACGCGGGCAAGGGGCCGTGGCCGGGCGCGCTGTCCGGACCGTGGGGCCCGGGAGATGCCGGGGCAACCACCGGTCGCACCCGGAGCAACGCTCCGCGCCGGGCACGGGTTACGGGGCCGGCGGAGCCGAAATCACGAAGAGTGATCGCCGTCACGGCTTGCTGAGCGTGGCTGGCCTGGCGGGCGCACGGTCCGCAGCGGACTCTCCGAGGGCGGCGCAGGGTCGGGCGATCGTCGCGGCGGGCCGGGCCGGGCTGGACCGCACCGGATGGACGGTGACCGCGGCCGGCCGGCGCGAGGCCGGCCGGCCGCGGGTCAGGGTTGGAAGCCGTCGGGCAACAGCCGGGCCAGCGCCCGAACCGCGCGGTACTGCAACGCCTTGATCGCGCCCTCGTTCTTGCCCATCGTCCGGGCGGTCTCGGCCACCGAGAAGCCCTGGAGGAACCGCAGCACGATGCACTCCTGCTGCTCCGGGTTGAGCTGCTTGACGGCGGTGAGCAGGGCGACGTTGGTGATGTGCTCGACCACCGCGGCCTCCGGGCTGCCCTCCGGCCCGCGGTCCTCGCGGTCGGCGTCCAACACGTCGCCGGTGGTCACCTCCAGTCGGTAGCGGCCGGACTTGAAGTGGTCGGCGACCAGGTTCCGGGCGATCGTGACCAGCCAGGCGCCGAGGTCCCGGCCCTGCCAGGTGAAACTGCCGATCCGCTTGAGGGCGCGCAGGAAGGTGTCCGACGTGAGGTCCTCGGCCAGCTGGCGGTTGCCGACCCGGAAGTAGACGAACCGGAAGACGGTGTCGACGTACCGGTCGTAGATCAGGCCGAACGCCTCGGCCTCGCCGGCCTGGGCGCGCTCGACGAGGGCCCAGACCTCGGTCGCCGGGTCGGAGGGGTCGGGGCGGCTGGGGTAGCCGGTCTGCCCGCCGCCCGTCGCCGCGGCGGCCGGCACCGCCGGCAGCACCGCCGTCTCCGTCGTGGACGGATCGGTGGCCGGCGGCGTGTCGGCGCTGCGCCGGCCCTGCGCCGGCATGGTCGGCCGGGCGGGCAGCGCGACCCGGCCGCCGTTGCCGCCGGGCGCGGCCGGACGGGGCGGGGCCTCGTTGTGGTGCGGCCGGTTGCGCAGCCGCCGGGACGTTCCGTCCCCGCGGACCGCCAGCCTCGACGCGTCGTCGGCCGGGCCGCGGGCGGCGAGCCGTTCGTTGAGGGCGGCCCGGGCGGCCGCCGTCAGCCCGTTCAGTCGCTCAGCGTAGCCGTAGCTGGTCACCGTGCCTCCCCGGTCCCGTGCGACGCCGGCCGCCGGGACGCCGCGGTGCGGGCGCGTCCACGGTGGTCGGGCAGGGCTCGTCCGGGACGTGCCGACGTGCGGCAGATCCCCTTGAGGTGCTGGTCCAATGCGCTCACAGGCACGGGGGCCTCCTCGGGCTGAGGGGTGTCGACTCACGGCAAATGGGGTGAGCCGACCCGAGTGATGATAGGGCCAACGTCACCCGCGCGTGGCAAGTCCGTTACACAGAGCGGAAGTATTTCCCGCTCCGTCGCACCGATGGCGGACCGGTTGTCCGTCGCGTGCGATTGACTTTCGGCGCGGCGAATGGTTAGGGGCCAGGCCCAGGTCAGGGCGCTGATCCGGGTCCCTCGGCCGGCCTGCCGGGGGAGTGAGGGCGTGCCCGCGGCGGGAAGGTCCAGCCGCGTGGCGGCGCGCCGCGCGGCCGGTCCGTCCCCGGCTGCGGCGCGCTCGGGCATGGTCGGCGGCCCGGCGCTGTGCCAGACTCAGCGACCGTGCAGGACGCAGCTGACAGCTCCGCCCCGAACCTCGCCGACCGGCTGCGCCGGGCGGCGACCGCCCCGCGCTGCACTGGCGGGACACGACCCTGACCTGGTCCCGACTGGACGCCGCCGTCACCGCGGTCGCGCGCGCCCTGGCCGCCACGGCCGGGCCGGGAGCCCGCACACCCTCCGTGACGGGCGAGGCGCCACCGGCGGACGCCGGGCCGCCGCCGGTCCCGCCGGCCGGCGACACGGGGCACCCGGCCCGGGTCGCGATCGCCCTGCCCAACACGCCCGACTTCGTGGTCAGCTTCCTGGCCGCGCTGCGCGCCGGCCTGGTCGCGGTGCCGGTCAACCACGGCTTCACCGGCCCGGAGCTGCGGCACGTCCTGGCCGACTCCGGCACCACCGTGCTGATCTGCACCGACCGGGTCCGCGACCTGGTCGCCGACGCCGGGGAGTTGCCCGCGCTCGCCGCGGTGCACGCCGCCCCTCCCACCGCAGACGCGGGCGACGGCGTGCCGGCCACGGGCGCCGGCGGCGGTGAGTTCCCGCGACACGGCGGCGACGACCTCGCCACGCTGCTCTACACCTCGGGCACCGAGGGGCGGCCGAAGGGGGCGATGCTGTCGCACCGGGCGCTCGCCGCCAACCACGCGCAGGTGGACCGGATCTCCCCGCCGGTGGTCGGGCCCGACGACACCGTGCTGCTGGCCCTGCCGCTGTTCCACGCGTACGGGCTGAACTCGGGGCTGGGCGCGGTCGTCCACCACGGCGCGACCGGGCTGCTGGCCGAGGACGTGGCGTCACCCGGCGCGGCCCCGCTGGAGCCCGCCGTCGCCGCGCGTTTCACCGAGGCGACCGGCCGCGCGGTGCACGTCGGGTACGCCTGACCGAGACCGCCCCGGTGCTCACCTCCACCCTGGTCGGCGGGGCGCCGAAGGCCGGCTCGATCGGCCGCCCGCTGCCCGGCGTCGAGCTGCGCCTGGTCGACGCGGACGGGGCCGAGTTGTGGCGCGACGGGGTGGCCGAGCCGGACGACGACGCCGACGAGCTGGACCTGGCGGTCGACGCCACGCCCGGCACCGACCCCGGCGAGATCGTGGTGCGCGGGGCGAACCTGTTCGCCGGGTACTGGCCCGACGGCCGGGGCGACCCGGACGCGGACGGCTGGTGGGCCACGGGCGATGTCGCGTACGCGGACGCGGACGGGGACCTGTTCCTGGTCGACCGGCTCGGCGAGCTGATCCTGGTCAACGGCTTCAACGTCTACCCGCACGAGGTCGAGCTGGTACTCGGCGCGCATCCCGGGGTGGCCGAGTCGGCCGTACTGGGTGTGCCGCACCCGCGGACCGGGGAGACTGTCCGGGCGTACGTGGTGCCGGCGCCGGGGCGTCCGGTCACCGGCGAGGAACTGCTCGCCCACTGCGCCCGTAACCTGGCCCGGTTCAAGTGCCCGACCGCCGTCGAGTTCGTCGACACGCTGCCGTACTCGGCGATCGGGAAGGTGCGCAAGACCCAGCTCAGGTCGGTGCCGTTCCCGGCCGACACCAGCACGGAGGTATCCGATGGCCACTGACGCCCGGCTCACCCTGATCACCCGCCCCGGTTGCCACCTCTGCGAGGACGCCAAGGCGGCGCTCGACCGGGTGGTGGCGGTCACCGGGGACCGGTGGGTGGAGTGGGACGTGACCGACGACGTCGAGCTGGAGCGCGAGTACGGCGACCGGCTGCCGGTGGTGCTGCTCGACGGCAAGGAGCACGGCTACTGGCGGGTGGAGGAGGACCGGCTGCTGCGGGACCTGACGACCCCCCAGCTCTGAGCGCCTCCGCGCGGCGGCGTCGCGCGGCATGGGGTACGCCCCATGCCCGGCGGCGCGCGGGCGGGGCCTTATGGTGCTGCCCATGACCCCTGCGCGCCCCCACCTCGTGTGGGACTGGAACGGCACCCTGCTCAACGACCTCAGCCTGGTGGTGGCCGCCACCAACACCGCGTTCGCCAGCGTGGGCGGGCCGAGCGTGAGCGCGGACGAGCACCGGGTGCGGTTCCGCCGGCCGGTCGCCGACTACTACGCCGAGGTGCTGGCGCGGGCCGTCGACGCCGAGGAGTTCGGCCGGCTGGACCGGATCTTCCACGACGCGTACCGGGACGGGCTGACCACCTGCGCGCTGGCCGACGACGCGACGGTGGCGATGGCCGCGTGGCCCGGCAGCCAGTCGCTGCTGTCCATGTGGTTCCACGAGGAGCTGGTCCCGGCCGTGCACACCTACGGCCTGGCGGCCCGGTTCACCCGGGTGGACGGCCTGCGCGCCACGGTCGGTGGCGACCGCAAGGCCGAGTCGCTGGTGCGCCACCTCGCCGAGCTGGGGGTGGACGGCCGCGAGGTGGTGCTGATCGGGGACTCGCTCGACGACGCCGACGCCGCCCTGTCGGTCGGCGGCCGGGCCGTCCTCTACACCGGCGGCTTCACCGACCCGGACCGGCTGCGCGCCTCCGGCCACCCGGTCGCGGACACCCTCACGGAGGCGGTCACCCTGGCCGCCACCCTCCCCTGCGGCGGTCAGGAGCGCAGGTAGGCCAGGACGGCCAGGACGCGGCGGTGCTGGGTGGTGTCCGGCGGCAGGTCCAGCTTCGTGAAGATGTTGCGGACGTGCTTCTCCACCGCCCCGTCGGTGACCACCAGGACCCGGGCGATGGCCGTGTTGGAGTGCCCCTCCGCCATCAGGGCCAGCACCTCCCGCTCGCGCGGGGTCAGCTCGCGCAGCGGGTCGTCACGCCGCCGCCGGACGAGCAACTGGCCCACCACCTCCGGGTCGAGCACGGTGCCGCCGGCGGCCACCCGGGCCAACGCGTCCAGGAACTCGTCGATCGCCGCCACCCGGTCCTTGAGCAGGTAGCCGATCCCGCCGCCGCCGGCCCCGCCGGTGGTCGCCAGCAGGTCGTCGGCGTACGACACCTCGACGTACTGGGACAGCACCAGCACCGGGGTACGGGGGACGAGCCGGCGGGCCTCCACCGCCGCGCGCAGCCCCTCGTCGGTGTGCGAGGGCGGCATCCGCACGTCCACGACCGACACGTCCGGCCGGTGCGCGAGCACCGCCTCGACCAGCGCGTCCCCGTCGCCGACGGCGGCCACCACCTGGTGCCCCCGTTCCGTCAGCAGCCGGACCAGCCCCTCCCGGAGCAGCACGGCGTCATCCGCGATCACCACCCGCATGGTCGGTGTGTCTACCACGCCGTCCTCGTCCGGAGCGCCGCCGGTCACAGCGGGAGGTCCGCGCGCACCTCGGTCGGCCCGCCGGCCGGGCTGAGCACCTCCAGCCGGCCGCCGGCCGCCCGGACCCGGTCGGCGATCCCGGCCAGCCCGTGCCCCTTGGCCAGGTGCGCGCCGCCGTGCCCGTCGTCGGTCACGCTGACCTCCAGCCGGCGCTCGTGCCGGGTCACGGCGACCGCGCACTCCGTGGCCCCGCTGTGCTTGGCGACGTTCGTCAGCGCCTCGGCGACCACGAAGTACGCGGTGCTCTCCACCGCCGGGTCCAGCCGGCGGTCCGTGGCCTCCAGCCGGGGGTCGACCCGCAGCTCCACCGGGATCAGCCCGCGCCCGGCGAGGGCGGCCAGGGCGCTGGGCAACCCGCGGTCGACCAGGATCGGCGGGGCGATGCCCCGGGAGAGGGCGCGCAGCTCGGCCAGCGTCTCCCGGGTCTGGGTGACCGCCTCGTCCAGCGTCCGGCCGGCGGCCTCCGGGTCGGTGGCGAGCTGGTGGCGGGCCCGGCTCAGGTCCATGGCCAGCCGGACGAGGCGCTGCTGCGGGCCGTCGTGGATGTCCCGCTCCAGCCGGCGCAGCGCCGTCGCCTCGGCGGAGACCGCCGCCCGCTTCTGCTCCTCCAGCACGGTGATCCGGCTGCGCATCTCGGCCACCCCGGTGAGCAGGGCGCGGGCGAGGGCGGCCTGGAACAGTGCGCAACCCCGGACCACGAGCGGCAGGGTGATCAGGAAGAACACGCCGATCGCGCAGTGCAGGCCGATCCGGGCGCCGGCCGAGTCGCCCAGGCCGAGCAGTTCGCTCAGCCCCTCGTTGTCGGGCGGGTTCGGGATGGCCCAGTCGTACGCCCAGTAGAGGGTGCCGGCGACCGCCGCGGCCCACCAGGTGACGGTCACCACGAAGGTGACGATGGCCACGGGGAGCTTGAGGATCCCGTGGGCCAGGTCGAGCCAGGACTGCGCGTCGCGGATCGGCGTGAGGACCCGCCGCCAGGGGCCGGCGCCCGCTTCGGGGCGGCGGTAGTCGGGGCGTACCCGGTCCTGCCGGAGCACGGCGGGCAGCCGCAGTCGTTCGACGTCGGCCAGGCCGCGGGCGACGAACAGGGTCCCGGCGAGCACCGGGAGGCCGATCACCGTCACCACCAGCCCCACGCCGAGCGCCAGTCCCACCAGCAGCACCACGAAGCTGGCCAGGGCCAGGGGGAAGCCGAGCAGGGCGTATCCCGAGTCGCGGAGCAGCTGGCGGGAGGCGCTGGGCGTGGTGGCGGGCGGATCGCCCACGGTGACGGCGGTCATGGGTCCGAGGCTAGGCAGCCGGGTTCCCGCGTCCCATCCCGCCGCCCACCCATTCCTGGTAGTGCCAGCCCTACCGGACGCGGGTCGACGGGGCGTGTGATTGGTGAAGGAAGTCGGGATTGAGCAATAATCGGCGCGCGGCGGCGCAGGGGTCCGCCGAACGATCTTGTGGGACGGAGTGGCAGGTGGCGACGGGTCGACGGTCTTCAAGATCGCGATTTGTGCGTCTCTTCACAAGCGCCTACTCTGTGATTCCGACGCGTCCTGCTAGCACAGCCGGCAATCTCGGTCGCCAGTGGGAGTCCCGACACGGCCGGCCGCTGGAGCTGGCCGAGGATCGCACCGCACGGAGTCTCATGAGTCAGCACCGTCACCCTGGCGCGCCCGGTCGCGCCGGTGCCGTACCGGCGCTTCCGGACCTGCCCGAGGCGACCGTCGCGCGGCTCCCCGAGTACCTTCGCGCCCTGCACAACCTCGCCGAGTCCGGCGACGAGACGATCTCCAGCGAGGGCCTGGCCAGCGCCGCCGGGGTGAACTCCGCGAAGCTCCGCAAGGACCTGTCCCACCTCGGCTCGTACGGCACCCGTGGCGTCGGCTACGACGTGGCCCTGCTGATCGATCAGATCGAGTTCGTGCTCGGCCTCACCCAGCGGCGGGCCGTCGCCCTCGTCGGCGTGGGTAACCTCGGTCACGCCCTGGCCGGCTACGACGGCTTCGCCAGCCGCGGCTTCCGGATCGCCGCCCTGCTCGACGCGGACCCGTCCCGGGTGGGCGAGGAGATCAACGGCCTGGTCGTCCGGCACGTCGACGAGCTGCCCCGGATCGCCGCCGCGGAGTCGATCGCGATCGGCGTGATCGCCACCCCGGCCGGCGCCGCCCAGGCCGTCGCCGACCAGCTGGTCGAGGTCGGCGTGACAAGCATCCTCAACTTCGCGCCGTGCGTACTCTCGGTGCCGGAGGGCGTCGACGTGCGCAAGGTCGACCTCGCCATCGAGCTGCAGATCCTGTCCTTCCACGAGCACCGCAAGGCGTCGCTGACCGCGTTGCCCGCCACCGGCGGGTCCGCCCTCACCGCCCTGCCCGGCGGGCTCGCGGACACCGACACCCAGGAGGCGACCGGCACGTGAAACTCCTCGTCGTCGGCACGTCCTACCGCACCGCTCCGGTCGCCGCCCTGGAGCAGCTGGCGGTCGCCCCCGCCGACCTCACCCGCACCCTGGACCGCCTGATCGCCCGGCCGTACGTGAGCGAGGCGGTGCTGGTCTCCACCTGCAACCGGGTGGAGGTCTACGCCGCCGTGTCCGGCTTCCACGGCGGGCTCGGCGACATCTGCGCCGTCCTCGGCGAGCACGCCGGGACACCACCGGCCGCCCTGGCCAACCACCTCTACGTGCATTACGACGCCGCCGCCGTCGACCACGTCTTCCGGGTCGCCGCCGGGCTGGACTCGATGGTCGTCGGCGAGGCGCAGATCCTCGGCCAGCTCCGTGACGCGTACCACTGGGCCGCCGGGGCCGACGCCGCCGGCCGGCTGCTGCACGAGCTGATGCAGCAGGCGCTGCGGGTGGGGAAGCGGGCGCACGCGGAGACCGGCATCGACCGGGCCGGCCAGAGCGTGGTCACCGCCGCGCTCGACCTGGCCGCCGCGCTGCTCGACGGCGACCTCGCCGGCCGTCCCGCCCTGGTGGTCGGGGCCGGCGCGATGGGCGCGCTGGGCGTGGCGACGCTCTCCCGGCGCGGCGCGGGGCCGCTCACCGTGACCAACCGGGGGACCGACCGGGCCGTGCGGCTGGCCGAGTCGTACGGAGCCAGCGCGGCGCCGATGGCCGAGCTGACCGACGTGCTCTCCACAGTGGACATCGTAGTGGCCGCCACGGCGAGCACCGAACCGGTCCTCACCCGCGAGGTGGTGGCCCGCGGGCTCGCCGGCCGTGACCCCGGGCGGGGTCCGTTGGTCCTGCTCGACCTCGCCGTCCCGCGCGACGTGGCGGCGGGCGTGGCGGAGCTGGACGGTGTCGAGGTGATCGACATCGCCCGGATGGCGGCGCTGCTCGCCGACGAGCCCGCCGCCACCGACGCGGCCGCCGTCGAGCGGATCGTGACCGCCGAGGTCGACTCCTTCCTCACCTGGCTGCGCGGCGCCGACGTGGCCCCGACCGTGGCCGCGCTGCGCGGCCGGGCCGAGGACGTGGTCAGCGCCGAGCTGCGCCGGCTGGCCCAGCGCCGCCCCGACCTCACCGAGGGGCAGCGCGCGGAGGTCGCCCGGACGGTGCACCGGGTGGTGCAGCGGCTGCTGCACCAGCCCACCGTGCGGGTCCGCCAGCTCGCCGCCGAGCCGGGCGGCGACCAGTACGCCGCGCTGCTGCGCGAGCTGTTCGGCCTCCAGGTTCCGCAGACGTCCCCGGTCGACACCGTCCCCGACGTGGTCGACACCGACACCACCCCGTACCCCGGAGGTGAGAGATGACCGCCCCCCTGCGCCTCGGCACCCGGGGCAGCGCGCTGGCGATGGCCCAGTCCGGCCAGGTCGCCGCCGCGCTCACGGCCGCGACCGGCCGCGAGATCGAACTGGTCGAGGTGGTCACCGCCGGCGACCGCTCGACGGCCCCCGTGCACCGGCTCGGCGTCGGCGTGTTCGTCTCCGCGCTGCGCGACGCCCTGGCCGCCCGGACCATCGACTTCGCGGTGCACTCCTACAAGGATCTGCCCACCGCCGCGGCTCCCGGGCTGCACATCGCGGCCGTGCCGACCCGGCAGGACCCGCGCGACGCGCTGGTCGCCAGGGACGGGCTGACGCTCGCCGAGCTGCCGTCCGGCGCCCTGGTCGGCACCGGCGCGCTGCGCCGCATCGCGCAGCTGCACGCGCTCGGGATGCGGCTGGAGGTCACCCCGATCCGGGGCAACGTGGACACCCGCCTGGCGCGGGTGCTCGGCCCGGACGCCGACCTCGACGCGGTCGTCCTGGCCCGGGCCGGGTTGGCCCGGATCGGTCGGCTCGACGTGATCACCGAGACGCTCGACCCGATGCTCATGCTGCCCGCGCCCGCCCAGGGCGCGCTGGCCGTGGAGTGCCGGAGCGACGACGCCGACCTGGTCGAGCTGCTCGCGGTGCTCGATCACGCACCGTCCCGGGCCGCGGTCACCGCGGAACGGGCGTTGCTGGCCACCCTGGAGGCCGGGTGCAGCGCACCGGTCGCCGCCTACGCCATCGTCGCCGAAGGCGAGCCGGCCGGCTCGGGCGCCGAAGGCGATGTTGTTCAGGAGATTTACCTGCGCGGGGCGGTGATCAGCCCGGACGGTACCCGAGACCTCCGGCTGTCCCGCACCGGAACGCCCGCCGACGCGGCGGAGATCGGCAAGGCACTCGCCGCCGAACTCCTCGAACTCGGCGCCGACTCGATCCTCGGCCAAGAAGGACACGCCGGCCCGGGGACCCAGCACATTGGGAGCACAGAATGACCCGCACCCGTAAGCCCGTAGGCCGCATCGCGTTCGTCGGGGCCGGTCCCGGCGACCCGGGCCTGCTGACCCGCCGGGCGCACGACGCCCTGGTCGACGCCGACCAGGTGGTGTACGACCGGGGGATCCCCGAGTCGCTGCTCGACGCCGTCCGTGCGCAGGCCAAGCCCGAAGCCGAGTTCACCCCCGCCGAGGGCGTGCCGGGGGATGTGGCGAAGGTGCTGATCTCGGCCGCCCGGTCCGGCCAGAACGCGGTGCACCTGGTCGCCGGCGATCCGTTCGGCCACGAGTCGGTGGTCAAGGAGGTACAGGCGGTCGCGCGTACCGCCGCGCACTTCGAGGTGGTCCCGGGCATCAGCCAGGCCGAGGGCGTGGCCACGTACGCGGGCCTGCCGCTGCCCGGCGTGCGTACCGCCGCCGACGTCGAGGACGTCACCACGCTGGACTTCGAGGCGCTGGCCGCGGCCGTCAGCCGGGGCTCGCTCGCGATCGCCGTGGACGCCGGCGACCTGGCCGCCGTGCGCGACGGGCTGCTCGCCGCCGGGGTGGACGGCACCACCGCCGTCGGCGTGACCGGCGACGGCACGGGGGAGACCCAGTACACGACCACGTCGACCGTGGACTCCTTCGTCGCGGCGGCGCTCGGCTTCACCGGCCGGGTCGTGCTCACCGTCGGCGCGGGCGTCGGCGAGCGGGACAAGCTGAGCTGGTGGGAGAACCGGCCGCTGTACGGCTGGAAGGTGCTCGTCCCCCGGACCAAGGAGCAGGCCGGCGTGATGAGCGCCCGGCTGCGGGCGTACGGGGCGATCCCGTGCGAGGTGCCGACGATCGCGGTCGAGCCGCCGCGTACCCCCGCCCAGATGGAGCGGGCGGTCAAGGGCCTGGTCGACGGCCGGTACGCCTGGGTGGTCTTCACCTCGGTCAACGCCGTACGGGCGGTCTGGGAGAAGTTCGCCGAGCACGGCCTGGACGCCCGGCACTTCGGCGGCGTCAAGATCGCCTGCATCGGCGAGGCCACCGCGGACGCCGTCCGGGCGTTCGGCATCCAGCCGGAGCTGATCCCGTCCGGCGAGCAGTCCTCCGAGGGGCTGCTGGCCGAGTTCTCGCCGCACGACGAGATCCTCGACCCGGTCGGCCGGGTGCTCCTGCCGCGCGCCGACATCGCCACCGAGACCCTCGCCGCCGGGCTCACCGAGCGCGGCTGGGAGGTCGACGACGTGACCGCGTACCGGACGGTCCGGGCCGCCCCGCCGCCCGCCGAGATCCGGGACGCGATCAAGTCGGGCGGGTTCGACGCCGTGCTGTTCACGTCGTCCTCCACGGTGCGGAACCTGGTCGGCATCGCCGGGAAGCCGCACCAGCGCACCGTCGTCGCCGTCATCGGGCCGAAGACGGCGGAGACGGCGACGGAGTTCGGTCTGCGCGTCGACGTGCAGCCGCAGCACGCCTCGGTGGCCGACCTGGTGGAGGCGCTCGCCGCCTACGCCGTCGAGCTGCGCGAGAAGCTCGCCGCCATGCCGGCCAAGCAGCGCCGGGGCTCGAAGGTGCAGGGCCCGACCGCCCTCAGGTTCCGCTGACAGGAGGCTTCCCGTGCCGTACCCCGAGATCCGGCCCCGCCGGCTGCGTCGCAACGCGGCCGTGCGGCGGCTGGTCACCGAGACCCGCGTCGACCCGGCCGAGCTGGTCGTGCCGATGTTCGTCAAGGAGGGGCTGACCGAGCCGCGGCAGATCGCCTCGCTGCCGGGGGTGCTCCAGCACTCCCGGGACTCGCTGCGCAAGGCGGCCGTGGAGGCGGTGCAGGCCGGCGTGGGCGGGATCATGCTGTTCGGGGTGCCGGCGTCGCGCGACGAGCGCGGCTCCGGCGGCCTCGACCCGAACGGCATTCTCAACGTCGCCATCCGGGACGTGGTCGCCGAGGTCGGCGACGCCACCGTGATCATGAGCGACCTCTGCCTGGACGAGTTCACCTCGCACGGGCACTGCGGGCTGCTCACCCCCGACGGCGGCGTGGACAACGACGCCACCCTGGCCGAGTACGCCGAGATGGCGGTCGCCCAGGCCGCCGCGGGGGTCCACGTCGTCGGGCCGTCCGGAATGATGGACGGTCAGGTCGGGGTCGTCCGACGGGCCCTCGACGCCGCCGGCCACACCGACGTCGCCGTGCTCGCGTACGCCGTGAAGTACGCCTCGGCGTTCTACGGTCCGTTCCGGGACGCGGTGGAGTCGGCGCTGGAGGGCGACCGGCGCACCTACCAGCAGGACCCGGCGAACCTGCGGGAGTCCCTGCGCGAGGTCGAGCTGGACGTGGCCGAGGGCGCCGACATGGTGATGGTCAAGCCGGCCCTGCCCTACCTCGACGTGGTGGCGGCCGTGCGGGCCGCGGTGGACGTCCCGGTGGCCGCGTACCAGGTCTCCGGCGAGTACGCGATGGTCGAGGCGGCCGCCGCGAACGGCTGGATCGACCGGGAGCGGGCCGTGCTGGAGACGCTCACCTCCATCCGCCGCGCCGGCGCCCAGATCATCCTCACGTACTGGGCGGTCGAGGCCGCCCAACTCCTGCGCGAGCGCTACTGACCGGTCCCGCCCGCGCCCGGGCGGGACCGGCCGCACGTCCGCCGGTCAGCGGCCGGCGTCCAGGCGGTGCACCAGCTCCGCCACGTCCACGCTGTATTCGCACCACTCCCGGTCGGGGCGGTAGCCCAGCTCGGCGTTGACCTTGAGCATCGCCTCGTTGGCCTGGGCGTTCCATGTCTGCACCTCGGTCAGCTCCGGCTCGGCCGAGCGCAGCTCCAGCAGCATTCGCGCCTTGATCGCCCGGTCGATGCCGTAGCCCCGGTGGTCCTGCACCACGATCGTGTCGTACTGGTCGGCCCGGGTCGGGTGCTGCGCCGGCACGACCAGCTCGGTCAGCCCGGCCACCTCGCCGGTCCGGTCGTGGATGGCGAGCACGATGTACGGCTTCATGCCCCGGCGGTGCAGCGTGTCGAGGCTGTCCCGCAGCCGCTCCGGGTCGTACGAGCTGGGGCGCAGCTCGCCGTCGCCGAGGTCGCGTACCTCGGCCTTCGCCCGCGCGTACGCCTCGATCAGGTGGTCCGGCGGGCTGCCCGGGCAGAACTCGACGTGGTAGCCCGCGCCGACGCCCGTGGCCATCTCCCCCAGCGCCGCCCAGTCCACCGCGGACAGGTCCAGCACGCTGCGCGTCTCCACGTACTCCCGGCTGAAGCCGAGCGCCTCGTAGAACGCCACGGCCGGGGTCTCGCCGACGACCTCCACGCCGATGGACTGGAAGCCCTCCTGGTAGACGCGGCGGGCGGCCAACCGGACCAGGTCCCGGCCCAGGCCCCCGCGGCGCACCGACGGGTGGACGAGCACCTCCAGGACGCCGATGTCGCCGAGCATGAGCACGTGGACGTGGCCGAGGATCGCGCCGGGCTGGCCTCCTGCGCTCGGCTCGGCCTGGGCCACCCAGGAGATCCGCCGCTCGCCGGGCATCACCTCGGAGAGGTATTCCCGCAGCGAACTCTCCCGCCAGGGCGGATCCTGCGGGAGGTCGGCCGCGAACACCGCGTTCAGCGTGCCCAGTAGCGACGCGATCTCGGCGGACGAGGCGGTCCGGGGATCCCACTCGCGAACCATCACCCGTCTAGCTTGCCGTCAACGGCAGCTTGGGGGAAGTGTCCAGTTCTCTAATGTACGCGGACGATCACGTCACGTACGCCGGCTGGCCGCCCCGTACTCGTTGGCCTTGTCGAAGACGTCCTGCGCGTACCGACGCACGTCGTTGTACGACAGAATGGCGCCCCACCAGTCGCCGGGGATGGTCATGTTCCGGCCGCCCTTGCACAGGTAGTTGCCGGCGGCCAGGGCGGCGTCGTCGAGGTCGTGCGGGTCCTTGCGGCCGTCGTTGTCCGCGTCGGCCCCGATCTCCTGCCAGGTGGTCGGGATGAACTGCATCGGCCCGATCGCCCGGTCGTACGTCGTGTCGCGGTCGTACAGCCCCCGGTCGGTGTCCCTGATCAGCGACCGGCCGCCCCTGCCGTCGAGTGGGTCGCCGATGATCTCCGGCAGCGCCCGGCCGTCCGGCCCGAGGGTGGCGCCGTTGGCCTGCCCGTGCCGGGACTCGACATACCCGATCGCGGCGAGGGTGGTCCAGCTGAGCTGGCAGCTGCGGTTGGTCTCGGCGAGCACCAGCTCGGCGTAGCCGTACGCCTGCATCGCGACGGGCGAGATGCCCACCTTCGCGCCGGTCTGCTGGGCCCAGGCGGCGAGGGCGTCCGCGGGCCGGCCGGTTGCCGCCGGCACGCCGGGCAGCCCGGGCGGCACCGGGGTGCCGGAGACCCCGGGAAGGGCGCCGCCCTGCGGGGCGGCCGTGCCGACCCCCGGCGCGCTGGCGCTGGCGTCGACCGGGACGGCGCGGGACTTCGGCGCGGTGGCCGGCACCACGAGCGCCCCGGCGGCCGCGGTCGCCCCGACGAGGGCGAGCAGGAACAGCCCGGACAGCGTGAGCCGCCCGCCCGGGCGGCGCGACCAGGCACGGGTGGCGCGCGCGGCGGCCGCCACCGCCTGCCGCGGCGGAGGCAGTCGTACGGCGTGGGAGAACGGCACCCGGCGCCGCCGGCCACCGGCCTGCTTCTCGCCCTCGGCCTGCTTCTCGCTCTCGGCGTCGCCCGCCGCGGTGCCCCCGGCGTCGCCGGCCTCCTCCTCCCCGGCGGCGTCCGTCTTGGCGCTGCCGGCCTCGCCGGCCTTGTCGGCGTCGCCGGCCTTGTCGGCGTCGCCGGCCTTGTCGGCGTCGCCGGCCTTCTCGGCTTTGCCGGCGTCGCCCGGCTTGTCGGCCGGGCCCGGCTTGTCGGCCGGGCCGGGCTTGTCGGCGGCCGTCGTGGTCGCGGCGGTGGCGTCGGGCTTCGCTGCCTCGGCGGCGCCCGGCCCGTCGGCCGGGGTGGGCGCCTCGGTCGGTTCCTCCGGCCTCAACCACGGCCGGCGGGGGCGGGGCAGCCGGGGATACGCCGGGCCGCCGCCCGGCTCCGCGGGCGGCGTGGCCGGTCGCAGGGGCCGAACCGTCGCACTCTCCTCGCCGTCCACCACCCGTCGAGTATCGCCCATGTCCCCTCCCGCGTCAGGACCGGTCGTACCCTTGTGGCATGCCCCGGTACGAGTTCCGCTGCCGCGCCTGCGGCGACACCTTCGAGGTCAACCGCCCCATGGCGCGGGCCGGCGAGCCAGCGCCCTGCCCCCAGGGGCACGCCGACACGGTCAAGCTGCTGTCCACGGTGGCCGTGACCGGTCGCGGTGGCCCGGGCGCCACCGCCCCGGCCCCGTCCGGCGGGGGCTGTTGCGGCGGCGGCTGCGGCTGCTGACCGGCGCCCGCACCGCCGCCTGACCGAGGTCGGCCACCACTGGCACCCTCGGGTCGGAGCCTGCCCGGCCGTTCTCACGATGCGTGATCGCGCGAACATAGTGCAGCATGTATCGAACGTCACGGGGCGGAGGTTCGACGCATGTCGCCAGGGATCCACCTCCCGACGGGTTGGGTGACCTTCGTGTTCACCGACATCGAGGGTTCGACGCGCCTGGCCCAGATGCTCGGTCCGGGTTACCGCCCGGTGCTGCGGGAGCACCGCCGCCTGCTGCGCCGCACCCTGGCCGGCACCCGGGGCGCGGAGCTGCTGACCGAGGGCGACTCGTTCTTCATCGCGTTCCCGGACGCCGCCGCGGCGCTGACCGCCTGTCTGACCGCGCAGCGGGCGCTGGCGACCCACGAGTGGCCGGCCCCGGAGGCCGCGCCCAGGGTCCGGATGGGACTGCACACGGGCTGGGCCGAGCCGCGCGACGGCGAGTACGCCAGCGCCGAGGTGCACCGCGCCGCCCGGATCGCGGCCGCGGCGCACGGCGGGCAGGTGCTCTGCTCGGCGGCCACCGCGCGGCACGCCGCCTCGCTGCCGGAGGGCGCGTCCCTGCTCGACCTCGGCCTGCACCGGCTGCGCGGCTTCGACGACCGGGAGCGGCTGTTCCAACTCGTCGCGCCCGGCCTGGAACGGCAGTTCCCGCGCCCGCGTACCGCCGACGCGACGGCGCACAACCTGCCGACCCAGGTCACCTCGTTCGTCGGCCGGGAGGCCGAGCGGGCCGAGCTGCGCCGGCTGGTGCAGCGCCACCGCCTGGTCACCGTGCTCGGCGCGGGCGGGGCCGGCAAGACCCGGCTGGCCGTCGAGCTGGCCGCCGGGCTGGTCGAGGAGTACCCCGACGGGATCTGGTTCGTCGACGTCGCCGCGGTGACCGACCCGGGGCTCGTGGCGTTCGCGGTCGCCGCCGTGCTCGGGCTGCGCCCGGAGCCGGGTCGGCCCATGGTGGACACCCTCGTCGAGTACGCCGCCGTGCGCCGGATGCTGGTCCTGCTGGACACCTGCGACGCCCAGCCGGCCGCGTCGGCGCAGGTGATCTCCCGGCTGCTCGCCGGCGGTGGTGGCGTGCGGGTGCTGGCCACCAGCCGCGAGTCCTTCGGCCTGCCGGGGGAGGTGGTGTGGCGGATCCCGCCGCTGTCGGTGGAGCCCCGGCCGGACGGCGCGGAGAGCGACGCCGTGGCGCTGCTGCTGGACCGGACGGCGGCGGCCCGGGGCGGGCGGCCGCCGGACCCGGCCGAGTCGGCCGACGTGCGGCGGGTGGTGCGGCGGCTGGACGGCCTGCCGCTCGCCATCGAGCTGGCCGCCGCGCGGCTGCGGGTGCTCTCCGTCGGGCAGCTCGCGGAACGCCTCGACGACGTCCTCGGCACCCTGGACGCGGGCCGGCAGGACCTTGGGCCGGCGCCCGGGGGCGGCTGGACGGGCGACCCGCGGGACCCGCTCGACGGGGTGGGGTCGTCCTCGGGGGACGCCCCGCCCGCCGGGGCCGACCGGTCGGCGCAGCGCCCGGCCGCGGAGCGGCACCTCACCATGCAGGCCACGGTCACGTGGTCGTACCGGACGTTGGGGGCGCGGGCGGCGCGGCTGCTGCGCTGGCTGGCGGTCTTCGCCGGGCCGGTCGACCTGCCGACCGTGGAGTGGCTGCTCGACGACGACCCGCTCGACCCGCTGTCCGTGCTCGTGGACAAGTCGATGATCCTGGCCGAACCGCACGCGTCGGGCAGCACCTACCGGATGCTCGATCCGATCCGGGCGTACGCGGCCCGCCGGCTGGTGCAGGCGGGCGAGGAGCGGGCGGCCCGGGACCGGCACCTCGCCTGGGCCACGCACGCGCTGGCGCGCGCCCAGCTGGGGCCGGACGGCAGCCCGGCCACTCTCTCCCTG
Organism: Micromonospora olivasterospora; assembly: GCF_007830265.1. Classification (NCBI taxonomy): domain Bacteria; kingdom Bacillati; phylum Actinomycetota; class Actinomycetes; order Micromonosporales; family Micromonosporaceae; genus Micromonospora; species Micromonospora olivasterospora. The sequence continues at coordinate 1,829,430 of NZ_VLKE01000001.1, read as the reverse complement.
TACGCCCTCGACCCGCTGGCCAAGGAGCTGCGTGCCGCCCTGCGCTGGTGTGTCACCGGCGGCAGCGCGCGCGCCGGGCTGCGGGTGGCCGGCGCGCTGGACCAGTGGTGGCGGGAGCGCGGGCTGGCCCGGGAGGGGCGGCTCTGGCTGTTCCGGCTCTACGGCCGGATCGCCGAGACCGGGGAGTCCATTCCGGACGCCGAGCTGGCCGCGGCGTACCACATGCACTCGCTGCACGCCGGGGCGGACGGCGAGTTCACCGAGGAGCTGCGCTTCTCCCAGCAGGCGGAGGCGGTGGCCCGGCAGGCCGGCGACGCGGGCCTGCTGGCCCGGGTGCTGGCGGGGCGCGCCGCCCCGCTGATCGACATGGGACAGTTCGCCGAGGCCGAGCGCGTCTGCCGGGAGGTCATCGACTGGGCGCGCGAGCGGGACGTGGCGTCCGACGCGCTGTTCGCCGTGCTTCGCCTCGCCGAGCTGCTGTGGCGGCGGGGCGCGCTGGCGGAGGCGGCGGAGCTGCTCGGCGCGGCGCGGCCGGTCGAGGCGTCCCGCCCGGCGGAACGGGGCCGCCGGTCCGTGGACATGCTGCTCGGCATGGTGGCGCTGGCCCGGGGCGACCTCGTGGCGGCGCACGAGCATCTGCTGGTCGCGCTGCGCTCCCGGATGACCCACGGCTTCCACCGGCGGGCCTGTGACACGCTCAACGCGGTCGCGGTGCGCTGCGCCGAAGGGGGCGACCCGCTCACCGCCGCGCGGCTGTTCGGCGCGGCCCAGGCGACGCGGGCGAGCCTGCGCTCCACGCCCGGCATCTACGGCGCGTACTGGGCGGAGCAGCAGGCGGAGCTGCGCGGCGCGCTGGGCGACGCGGCCTTCGACGTCGCGTACGGCGAGGGCAGCGAGCTGGGCCTGGAGGAGGCGGCGGCGATGGCGCTGGGGGTGGAGCACCCGGACCTGGGCGCGGACTCGGTGCGGTTCGGCGCGACCGGGGCACCCACCCCCCGCCGGCACGCGGAGCCGGGCCGGCGGCCGGCGGGCCGCACGGAGCGGGCCTGAGCCGGCCCGTTGACGGGGCCCTGCCCTACCGCAGGGCCCCGTCCTGCCGGTCAGGCGGCGGCGCGGCGCTCGGCGTCGGCCTTGATCTTGGCGGCGCGGACCTCCGCGGGGGTGGGCGGTGCGAGGGGCCCGGTGGGTCACCGGTCCGAGTCGAGACAGACGAATGCCCCGGGACGCGGGCAGCGCCCCGGGGCATTCGCGGTGCCGTCAGCGCACGAAGCGCGGCGGGCTGACCGGGCTCTCGTTGTACAGCCGGTCGACCGCGGTCACGTGGTACGTGTACCGCTGGCCCGCCCCGGCGGTGGTGTCCACCCAGGACTGCACGGCGTCGGGGGTGGCCCGGACCGTGGCGACCAGGTGGGACGCGTCGGCCAGGTCGCAGGGCGCGGCCGCGCCGTTCCCGTCGACCCGGTAGATCGCGTACGAGGTGGCCGTGCCGAACGGCCCCTTGCCGTCGGCGGGCTGACGCCAGCTCAGCCGTACGCCGTCGTCCTGCCGCTCGGCGCCGGTGACCACGGGCGCCAGCAGTGGCTTGGCGGGCAGGTGCGGCATCGCCGGCACCAGGGCCGGGCGGGAGTAGTGCTCGGCGGCGTAGATGTCGGTGGCCCCGAGCCGGTTCGCCCGCACCTGGACGGCCGAGAAGTGCACGTTGCCGAGCACCTCCGGGTACGACCGGTTGAGCGTCAGGTGGTCCGACAGCTCGCGCGGGTTCATCCAGAACGACCCGTAGGCGGGGTCGCCGCTCTTGTAGTCGGCCTGGCCGATGTAGAGCTGGACGTTGGTGCCGCGCACCTGCTCGGCCCACCAGGGCACCAGGCGGGCGTAGTCGGCCGCCGGGTACTGCCCGATGTACCAGTACAGCTGCGGCACGACGTAGTCGATCCTCTCCTCCTTGATCCACTTACGGGTGTCGGCGGAGATGATGTCGTACGACTGGCTGCCGGTGGTGTCCGAGCCCAGCGGGTCGGCCGACTTGTTGCGCCAGATGCCGAACGGGCTGACACCGAACTTCACCCACGGCTTGATCGCCTTGATCTTGGCGTTCATCTCCTGGACCAGCAGGTTGATGTTGTCCCGCCGCCAGTCGGCCTTGTTGGTGAAGCCCCGGTTGTACGCCGCGAAGGTCGCGTCGTCCGGCACCTGGTGCGTGCCGCTCGGGTAGGGGTAGAAGTAGTCGTCGAAGTGCACGCCGTCGACGTCGTACCGCTCGACGGCGTCCAGCATCGCGGTCTGGACGAACTCGCGGACCTCCGGGATGCCGGGGTTGTAGTAGAGCCGGCTGCCGGCGACGCCGGCCGGCGGGTACGCGAAGACCCAGTCCGGGTGCTGCCGGGCCGGGTGGTTCGGCGCCAGCTTCGAGATGTCCGCGCCGGCACCGCCCGGGGCCGGCATCGAGACCCGGTACGGGTTCATCCAGGCGTGGAACTCCAGGTTCCGCTTGTGCGCCTCCTCGACGACGAAGGCCAGCGGGTCCCAGCCCGGGTCCTGCCCGCGCACGCCGGTCAGGTACTCCGACCACGGCTCGTACGGCGAGGGCCAGAACGCGTCGGCGGTGGGGCGGACCTGGACCACGACGGCGTTGTGGTTGAGCCGCTGGGCCAGGTCGAGCCAGGCCAGGTACTCCGCCTTCTGCTTGGCGATCTGGTCGGGTGCGGTCTGCGACGCCTTGGTGGGCCAGTCGATGTTCGTCACCGACGCGATCCACAGGGCCCGGAACTGCCGTTTGGGCGTGGCCGGGTTCGTCGTGCAGGTGGTGGCGGTCGCGGTCGCGTCGGTCTCCGCCGCGCTGGCGGCGGTGGGGGAGGCGGCGACGAGCGCGCCGAGCAGGGCTACGGCCAGCCCGGCGGCTCTGAGCCGAGTTGCCTTCATCCGGTGCGTCCCTTCGTTGGGGCTCGGCGTGGCAGGGGGAGGCGACCGACACCGGGGCATATCCGGCAAGATTCGCCGCAGGCCGTCAGTCGCTGGTAGGAAATTTTCACACCGGGCGGGGGCGGCGCAAGTGTTCTCGCAAGATCCGCCCCTCCCACCACCCCTACGGGCGCGGCTGGGGACTGCCCGTCGGGCCGTGGACGACCGGCCGGCCGTCGACCCAGGTGACCTCGTCCAGCCAGACCTGGCGCCCCGGGTCCCTCGTGCCCTCCTGCCCGGGCGGCCAGGCGTGGTACAGCAGCCACGTCCGGCCGTCCTTGACGACCATCGAGGCGTGCCCGGGGCCGGACGCGACCGCGTTGCTGCGCAGGATCGGGTTCTCGGCGGCCTTGACGCACGGCCCGGTGGGCGACTCGCAGACCGCGTACCCCTCGGCGTACACCTTCCGGTTGTACGCGTTCGCGGCGAAGAAGAGGTACAGCCGGCCGTCCCGGCGGTGGAAGAACGGGCCCTCGACCAGCGCGCCCTCCCACGGCTCGGTCTGCGTCAGCAGCGGCGTCGGCTCGCCGACCAGCCGCAGCCCGTCGGCCGAGAGGCGCTGCACCCAGATCCAGGTGTCCATCCTGACGGCGTTGCCGTCGTTCTTCCACAGCAGCCAGAGGCTGCCGTCGTCGTCCCGGTACGGGCTGGCGTCGATCGACCCGCCCAGCTCCGCCTGGCACACGAGCGGGGTCGCCGAGTCGTCCCGGTACGGCCCCTCCGGCGCGCTCGCCACCGCCCGCCCGACGCACTGCCGGCCGGCCTCTCGCCCGGCCGCGGTGTAGTACAGCACGAAGTGGCCCGGGGCGAGCTGGATCGCCTCCGGGGCCCACGTCTTTCCCCTGTTTGCCCAGCCCGGCAGCTCCGGCAGCGCGTCCCCGGCCTCGGCCCAGTCGACCAGGTCGGGGGAGGTGAGCACGGGTACGTTGCGCCCGCCGCCGTTGGTGTGGAACAAATACCAGGTCTGTCCGACCCGGATCGCCTGCGGGTCGGGGGCGTTGGTGCGTACCACGGGGTTGGTGAACATGCGGGCGTCGCTCCGGGGGGCCGAAGGGGTCGTCGGGCCGGCGCAGCCGGCGGCCAGCAGCAGCGCGGCGGCGAGCGGTGCGGCGGCGCGGGCGGTCGCAGCGCGCCGCCACGAGCGGGCCGTCATCCCTTCAGCCCGCTGCGCGAGACGCCCTGGATGATGTGCCGCTGGGCGAGAACGAACAGCAGCAGCACCGGCACGCTGGCCAGCACCGCGCCCGCCATCACCACCGGGTAGTCGGTGTTGTACGCGCGCTGGAGCAGGCCCAGCCCCGGCGGCAGGGTCAGCTGCTCCGGGCTGAACAGCACGTAGACCGGCCAGAGGAAGTCGTTCCAGTTGGTGAGGAACGACAGCACCGCGAGCGTGGCCAGGGCCGGCTGCGACAGCGGGAGCAGCACCCGGGTGAAGATCTGCCAGTGGTTGGCCCCGTCGAGGACGGCCGCCTCCTCCAGTTCGCCCGCCGACGCGGTGGCCAGGGACAGCAGCGTGTGCAGCGTGGCGGCCAGCATGCTGTTGAGGAACCAGCGCAGCACGGGGCTCTCGGCGTTGTTCAGGATCCGCTCGTAGCCGTACCCGGAGAACGGGTTCGGCAGCCAGTCCGGCGGGATCCGCTGCGCCCCGCCGTACGTCTTCAGCGACGTCAGAATCATCCAGACCAGCGGAACCAGGAACGCCAGGGCCAGGAACACCAGGACCGCGTAGCGGCCGGCGCGGCGGGCAGTCGTCATGGTCGTCCCCTCAGTCTTCCCGGTAGCGCAGGAGGCGGAAGTTCACGACGCTGACCACGGCCAGCGCCAGCGCGAAGACGATGCTCATCGCGGCGGCCTGCCCGGCGTCGTCGTACCGCAGCCCCTCGTCCACGATCCGCCAGACCACCGTGCGGGTCTGCTCGCCGGGCGCGCCGAGGGTGATCAGGTACGACTGGCCGAAGACGTTCGCCGAGGCGAGGATCGTGGTGGTCAGCACGAACAGCAGCACCGGGCGCAGCCCGGGCAGCGTGACGTGGCGGAACCGGTCCCAGACGTCCGCGCCGTCGATCCGCGCCGCCTCGTACAGCTCGGCCGGGATGTCCTGGAGGCCGGCCAGGTAGATGACGGCGTTGAAGCCGGAGGTCCACCAGACGGTCACCCCGACCAGCGAGACCCACGCCCACGGCACGTCGGTGACCCACGGGGTGTCCGCCGGCAGCCCGACCGCCCCGAGCAGCCGGTTGACCAGGCCCAGGTTGGCGTCGAGCAGGAACGCCGCACCCGGCGAGGGTCAACGTGGCGGCGGCTCCGAGCCCGACGCCGAGGCCGAGCAGACGGCGCCGGCTCATTTCGCTGTGCATCATCGTGGATCACTCCTTGGGGGACGGGATGAGTGTGCCTGTTCGGAAGCCGGTCCGCCGGGTGCCGCGGCGCCACGGACGCGCGCCGTCACCCTCCGGCGGGCGCGAAGCGCAGCAGGTTCCAGGAGACCGCCGGCAGGCGCACGGAGCACCGGCCGCCGTCGACGGTGGGGGTGGCCAGCTCCCGGGGCGTCACCCGCTCGGGCTCGGCCTCGGTGTTCGTCGCAGTCGGGTCGTCGCCGGCGGCGAGGGTGGTGTGGACGGCGGCGGACAGGCCCGGCAGACCGCGAAGGTCCAGGTCGACGGGGAGGTCGGCGGGGCCGCGGTTGACCGCGAGGACGGTCAGCGCGCCGCTCTCCGCGTCGTGCACGGCCACCGTGTCCAGCACCGGCACGTCGCCGTACCGGCTGGTCTCGTACGTCGGGCAGACCGGCTCGGTGCGCAGCACGGTGCCGCGGGCGTACCGGGCGGTGAGGGCGAACGGGTGGAAGATGCTCTGCCGCCAGGCCGGCCCGCCGGTGCGGGTGCGGATCGGGGCGATGACGTTGGCCAGCTGCGCCTGGCAGGCGACCCCGACCCGGTCGGCGTGCCGCAGCAACGTGATCAACAGGTCGCCGACGACGACCGCGTCGACGGCGGTGAAGTCGTCCTCGATCAGGGCGGGCGCCTCGACCCAGCCGCGCCGGTCCAGGTCGGCCTGGAGGCGGGACTGGTACCAGACGTTCCACTCGTCGAAGGAGATCTTCAGCCTGCGGCGGTGTCGCTGCTTCGCGGCCACGTGGTCGGCCGTCGCCACTGGCCCGGTCGCCGTCGGACGGGTCGTAGTAGGTGTGCGCGGAGATGTAGTCGACGTGCTCGTAGGTGTGCTCCAGCACCGTCGCCTCCCAGGAGGCGAACGTCGGCATCCCCCGGTTGGAGCTGCCGCAGGCGACCAGGCTGATCGACGGGTCGAGCCGCTTCATCGCCCGGGCCGTCTCGGCGGCGAGCCGGCCGTACTCGTGCGCGGTCTTGTGGCCGACCTGCCACGGGCCGTCCAACTCGTTGCCGAGGCACCACAACCGCACCCCGTACGGCTGCTCCGCGCCGTGCTTGCGGCGCAGGTCGGACAGCCGGGTGCCGCCGGGGTGGTTGGCGTACTCCAGCAGGTCGCAGGCCTCCTGCACGCCCCGGGTGCCGAGGTTGACCGTCATCATCGGCTCGACCCCGGCCGCGGCGGCCCAGGTCATGAACTCGTCCAGCCCGAACGCGTTGGTCTCGACCGTCTTCCAGGCCAGGTCGAGGCGGCGGGGCCGGTCGCCGACCGGGCCGACGCCGTCCTCCCAGCGGTAGCCGGGGACGAAGTTCCCGCCGGGGTAGCGCACCACGGTCACGCCCAGCTCCCGCGTCAGCTCCAGTACGTCGCCGCGCAGGCCGAGCGGGTCGGCGGTGGGGTGGCCCGGCTCGTAGACCCCGCCGTACACGCAGCGGCCCATGTGCTCGACGAAGGAGCCGAAGAGCCGGCGGTCGGCCGGCCCGATCGCGAGGGCGGGGTCGATGGTGAGCTGCGCGGTCCGCAAGGGGGCCACCTTTCCTCGGCGCGTCGGTCCGGGGCTCCGAGTGGCCGCCGTCACCCCGTGTCCCCAGGTTTCTACAACGTTGTAACCAACGTTGTAAAGAGGCAGTCCCGGCACGGTAAAGTGCCGGCAGGCCAGCGGGGAGGACGCGAGTGCGACACAGGCTGAAGGACGTGGCGGAGCGCGCCGGCGTCTCGGTGAAGACCGTCTCCAACGTGGTCAACGGCTACCAGCACGTACGTCCGGACACCCGGGCCCGGGTGGAGCGGGCGATCGCCGAGCTGAACTACCGGCCCAACCTCTCCGCCCGCAACCTGCGCAAGGGGCGCACCGGCGTGATCGCGCTGGCCGTGCCCGAGCTGGACATCCCGTACTTCGCGGAGCTGGCCCGGCACGTCGTCACCGCCGCCGCCGGGCTGGGCTGGACGGTGCTCATCGACCAGACCGGCGGCGGGCGCGAGCAGGAGCGCAAGGCCGCCACCGGCATCGGCGACCACCTCATCGACGGGCTGATCTTCAGCCCGCTGGCGCTCACCGCCGAGGACCTGGCCGGCCTGGACGGCACCCCGATGGTGCTGCTCGGCGAGCGCGTCGACCACGGCCAGGCCGACCATGTGGTGATCGACAACGTGGCCGCCGCCAGGGAGATCACCGCTCACCTGATCTCCCTGGGTCGCCGCCGGATCGCCGCGATCGGCGCGCAGCGCACCCCCGAGGGCGCCAGCGCCCGGCTCCGGCTGGCCGGCTACGCCGCCGCCCTCGACGACGCCGGCATCGGGTACGACGAGCGACTCGTCGCGTCCGCGCAGGCCTGGCACCGCGCGGACGGTGCCGCCGCCATGCGCGACCTGCTCGCCACCGGCGTACGCCCCGACGCCGTCTTCTGCTTCAACGACACCCTCGCCCTCGGCGCCCTGCGCACGCTGCACGAGGCGGGGCTGCGCGTCCCCGCGGACGTGGCCGTGGCCGGCTTCGACGACATCGAGGACGGCCGCTTCTCGATCCCCACCCTGACCACCATCGCCCCCGACAAGGAGCGGATCGCGCGCCTGGCGGTCGAACTGCTCGCCAACCGCCTCGACGGCGACCGCCAGGCCCCCCGAGGGAACTCTCGGCCCCCTACCGCCTCACCCCCCGCGAGAGCACCACCGCCTGACGGGGCCCGCCGCCACGAGTGGGTCAGGTGAAGAAGCGAGCCAGGTGGGACGGGGTGGGCTGGGGGGCGTCCGGCGCCAGCGGGGTCAGGTCCGCGAAGATGCTGGCGCCGTCGCAACCGGCGTGCAGCGGGTACCAGCGCGGCGTGCCCGGCGGCCGCTGGAGGCAGACGCCCTTGACCGTCTGGACGTCCAGCAGCCGGACGTGGGTCGGGTCCGCGACCGCGTTCACGTGCCCCCACCAGGGGCTCATCACGTGCAGCACGCCGCCCGGCCGGAGCACCCGGTGGCACTCGTCCACCAGCGGCAGGAAGTCGATCAGGTGCTCCAGGATGTGCACCGCGAACAGCACGTCCACCGAGTCGTCGGCCAGCGGCAGCGAGCCGGACAGGTCGGCCACGGCGTCCACCCCGGGCGCGGGGAGGAGGTCCAGCCCCAGATTGCCCGGGTACTGCTTGGTCCCGCCGCAGCCCAGGTCCACCACGACCGGGTCCCGGCCGGCCACCCGGATCCGGCTCCACACCGCGTACACCCCGGCGAGCCGGCCGACCCGGTCCCGGACCAGCCGGAGCTGGCCGGCGTCGGCGACCTCGCCGGTCAGGTGGGCGACCCCCGGTCGAAGCGCACCTGGACCGCGAGGTCGCGCAACCGGTCGTCGTGCGACGCCTGGTCCGCCCACGCCTCGGCGAGGAAGTCGTCGACCGCCCGCAGCCGCTCGGCCGAGGGCGGCGTCAGGGCCAGCGCGACCATGGGCCACCTCCGGTGCGCCCGTTACCCGCTCCCGCGGCCGCTATGCCCGCGCCGGAGGAACACCTCAGCGGGGGAGGCGGCGTGCGGTGCGGCCGGCGCCCCGGATGCGCTGCCGGGGCGGCGCGACCGTCGTCTTCGGCCGCTTGAGGTGGTACCGGTGCAGCTCGCTGTTACCCGGCAGGGACGGGTCCTCGCTCATCGAGACCAGCTCCCAGCCCTGATCGCCGGCCCGGTTCAGATGGGCCAGCGCCGTGTCGCCGTACGGGGTGACGTCGACCATCGAGCCGTCTGGGCCGTACCAGATGAAGACGATCTCCCAACCGACGTCGGTGCTGGCCGCCTGGCGGCGGCGCACCAACAGCGCGTACTCCCACTTGAGCATGGAGTCATTGTCACCCCGTCGGCGCCCGCCGGCACGTCGTCACTCCTCGGCGACCCGCCCCGCGTCCACGTGCAGCCGGCGGGTCGTCTCGGTCGCCGCCAGCATCCGCCGGTCGTGGGTCACCAGCAGCAGCGTCCCGGGGTAGTTGGCCAGCGCCGACTCCAGCTGCTCGATGGCCGGCAGGTCGAGGTGGTTGGTCGGCTCGTCCAGCACCAGCAGGTTCACCCCGCGCCCCTGTAGCAGCGCCAGCGCCGCCCGGGTCCGCTCGCCCGGGGACAGCGACGCCGCCGGCCGCAGCACATGATCCGCCCGCAGGCCGAACTTGGCCAGCAGGGTCCGCGCGTCCGCCGGCGACATGTCGGGTACGGCCAGCCGGAACGCGTCCAGCAGCGGCTGGTCGCCGAGGAACAGCCCCCGGACCTGGTCCACCTCGCCGACCACCACGCCGGGGCCGAGCGCGGCGTGCCCGGTGTCCAGCGGCAGCCGCCCCAGCAGGGCGGCGAGCAGGGTCGTCTTGCCCGAGCCGTTCGCCCCGGTGATCGCCACCCGGTCGGCCCAGTCGATCTGGAGGTGCACCGGACCGAGGGTGAAGCCGCCCCGGCGTACCACGGCGTCGCGGAGCGAGGCCACGACGGCGCCGGCGCGGGGCGCGGCGGCGATCTCCATTCGCAGCTCCCACTCCTTGCGCGGCTCCTCGACCACCTCCAGCCGCTCGATCAGCCGATCCGTCTGCCGGGCCTTCGCCGCCTGCTTCTCCGAGGTCTCGCCGCGGAAGTGTTTGACGTTCTTGTCCGGGTCGCTGGCCTTGCGCCGGGCGTTGCGCACGCCCTTCTCCATCCAGGCGCGCTGCGTGCGGGCGCGCGCCTCCAGGCCGGCGCGGGTATCGGCGTACTCCTCGTACTCGGCGCGGGCCTGGCGGCGGGCCACCTCCCGCTCCTCCAGGTACGCCGCGTAGCCGCCGCCGTAGTGGCGCACCTGCTGCTGGTGCAGGTCCAGCTCCAGCACCCGGGTCACCGTCCGGGTCAGGAACTCCCGGTCGTGGCTGACCAGCACGGTCCCGGCCCGCAGCCCGGTGACGAAGCGCTCCAGCCGGTCCAGCCCGGCCAGGTCGAGGTCGTTGGTGGGCTCGTCGAGGAGGAAGACGTCGTACCGGCTCAGCAGCAGCGAGGCCAGCCCGGCCCGGGCCGCCTGGCCGCCGGAGAGGCCGGTCATCGGGTGGTCCAGGTCGACGGTGAGGCCCAGCTCGGCGGCCACCTGCTCCGCGCGCTCGTCCAGGTCGGCCCCGCCGAGGTCGAGCCAGCGCTCCAGCGCGTCCGCGTACGCGTCGTCGGCGCCGGCCGCCCCGGCGCTGAGCGCCTCGGTCGCCGCGTCCAGCGCCGCCTGCGCCGCCGCCACCCCGGTGCGCCGGGCCAGGAAGCCCCGTACCGTCTCGCCCGGCCGGCGCTCCGGCTCCTGCGGCAGGTGCCCGACCGTCGCGGTGGGCGGGCTCAGCGTGACGCCGCCGGCCTCGACGGGCAGCAGCCCGGCGAGGGTACGCAGCAGCGTCGACTTGCCGGCCCCGTTCGCCCCGACCAGCCCGACGACATCCCCGGGGGCGACCACCAGGTCGAGCCCGGAGAACAGCAGTTTGTCGCCGTGCCCGGCGGCGAGATCCTTGACAACCAACGTGGCGCTCATCGAACGCCGAGCCTATCCGCCGCGTCCACCGGATTCCGCCGAGCGGTCGCGCTTCCCACCCGACCGCGAGGCACACTCACGGGCGTGGTGACGACACTGGCGATCGACTGTGGCGGCGGCGGGATCAAGGCGTGCGTGCTCGACGAGGCGGGGACGATGCGGGCGCGGCCGTTGCGGGTGCCCACGCCGTACCCCCTGCCGCCGGAGCTGTTCGTCAAGACGCTGGTGGACCTCGGGGCGCAGTTGCCCCCGGCCGACCGGGTGACCGTGGGGATGCCCGGCATGATCCGGCACGGCGTGGTGGTGGCCACCCCGCACTACGTGACCCGCTCCGGGCCGCGTAGCAGGGTCGACCCAGACCTGCTCGCCGAGTGGTCCGGGTACGACGCGCGCACCGCCGTCGCGGAGGCGTTCGGGCTGCCCGCGCTGGTGCTCAACGACGCCGAGGTGCACGGCGCCGGGGTGGTCGCCGGCACCGGGCTGGAGCTGGTGCTCACCCTGGGCACCGGGCTGGGCAGCGCCCTGTTCGACGGTGGCGTGCTCGCCCCGCACCTGGAGCTGTCGCACGCGCCGGTGCGCTGGAACACGACGTACGACAAGTTCGTGGGGGAGCCGGAGCGCCGCCGGCTCGGGGACGCGTTCTGGTCCCGCCGGGTGCGGCAGGCAGTGGAGGGGCTGCGGCCGGTGTTCCGCTGGGACCGGCTCTACCTGGGCGGGGGCAACTCCCGGCTGATCCGCCCGGAGCAGTTGGCGCGGATGGGCGACGACGTGGTGGTGGTGCCCAACAGCGCCGGCATCGTCGGCGGCGTCCGCGCCTGGGAGCTGCGGTAGGCGAAGGAACACTCGCGGCCCGCGCGGTGTTGTGTCAGCGTCGGATCAGTGCCGGCGCGAGACGAGGAGGTGGCTCCATGGATCTTCTGGCGGAGTACCGACGGGCGACCATGTACTTCGAGATGGGCGACCCTTCCGGGGCGGCCCGGCTGCTGGAGCCGATCATCGAGGCGGAGCCCTCCAACTCCTCCGTACGGCAGTTGCTGGCCCGGGCGTACTTCCAGTCCGCCCAGCTCAACCGCGCCGAGGAGCAGCTGCGGGAGCTGGTGGCCCGCGACCCCAGCGACCACTACGCGCACCACGTGCTCGGCCGTACGCTGGAGCGGCTGAACCGTCCGGCGGACGCGCTGCGGCACCTGCGCATCGCGGCGGCGATGCACTCGACGAACGCCGACTACGCGGAGGCGCTGCGCCGGGTGCAGGGCCGGGTCGGCAACGGCCATTGAGACGGAGCTGGGCCGGCCCGCGCGGTGGCGCGGGTCGGCCGGCCCGGCGGTGGACCGCCTAGCATGGGCTGCCATGGACTCTGAGCAGGTGGTGGAGGCGGCATGAAGCTCAAGCTGGACCTGCACGACATCTTCAACAAGGGCCACGACATCGACCGCGCGCTGCGCGGAATCATGGACGAGGCGGTGGCGAAGAAGGCCACCCTCGTCGAGATCATCCCCGGCAAGGGCTCCGGGCAGCTCAAGAAGCGGGTGCTGCGGTTCCTCGACCAGAAGGACGTCAAGCAGCTCTACCACCGGGTGGAGAAGGACTCGAAGAACTTCGGCCGCCTCTTCGTCCACTTCCGCTGGAAGTAATGCCGCTGTCCTCCCGATCCGATGGCCGGCCCAGCAACTTCAGGGAAGATGTCGCCATCTCGCCCGTTCAAGGGGACAGTTTCCCTGAAGTTGTGCGGATTTTGAGCCGCCGTGAGCAGGGCGCGCTGTGGTCGACCGGCAGGGCGCACCGGCCGCCGCCGGGTAGGAGTCGGTCGCAGAAGACCCAGTGGCGTACGTGCTGCTCGTCCTCGGCCGACACGGTCACCCCGCCGGGTTCGACGCGGGCGCTGAGTCGGGCGAGGACCCGGGCGGCGGTGCGGGCGAAGATCCGTGCCCGGAGCAGGTCGGGTCGCGCAGCACGCCCTCGACGTGGGCGCGTACCTGCTCGTTGGCCGGGCTGCCCGCCGGGTGCGGCCGGGTCGCCAGCGCCCGCACGTTCTGGTACGCCCGGCCGGCGCTGAACTCGCCCACGGGCGCGTCGGCCGGGCGCGGGTCGGGGGTGCCCAGGTCGTACGAGGCGGTGGCGGCGACGGCGAGCAGGGCGGCGAGCGCGGCGAGGGCGGCGAGCGGCCGTCGGCGCGGCCGGGCCAGCGCCCGGTCGGCGGCGCGGGTGGGGGGTGGTGCGCCCACGGGGACTCCTCGGGGATGGAGGCGAGGTGGGCACCATCCTGCCCGTTGCGGCCGGGAGCGGGTCACCCCCGGACGCTGTACTTTTTGTTAGTTGCCAGGCGGTGAGCCGGGCGTGCCGCCCGCGCCGGGCCCGTCGGTTTGTGTGCGACCGTTGTCTGATACAGGATCAGCAGGGCACTCGGAAGGAGCCCGACATCACCAGCGAACTCCCGCGCCTCGCGGCGGTGACCCGGCCGAACCGGGGGACCGGCCCGGCCGGTTCCTCCGTCGTGCCGCACCCGGCCGGCGGCTTCGGGGCCCACCCCGTGCTGCCGCCCGGGGAGCGGCTGCGGGTGCTGCTGGTCGAGGACGACGAGGGCGACGCGTTCCTGGTCGGCGAGTTGCTCGCCGAGACCAACTCGACGATCGACCTGCTGGTCGCGACCAGCCTGCGGGAGGCGCGGCAGCGGGTGGCGGGCGTGGACTGCGTCCTGCTCGACCTCGGCCTGCCCGACGCCCAGGGGCTGGACGGGCTGCGCCGGGTGCTGGAGATGGCCGCGGGCGCCGCGGTCTGCGTGCTGACCGGCCGCTCCGACGAGCACCTGGGCATCGCCGCGGTCGCCGAGGGCGCACAGGACTACCTGGTCAAGGGCCAGGTCGACGGCGTGCTGCTGGCCCGGGCGCTGCGGTACGCGGTGGAACGCAAGCGGGCCGACGAGAACGCCCGGCGGCTGCGCGAGGTGGAGTTGCGCCAGGCCGAGTCGGCCCGCCTGGAGCGGGGTCTGCTGCCCCAGCCGCTGATGTCGACCGACGAGATCGCCGTGCACACGCTCTACCGACCCGGCCGGCACGCCGCGCTGATCGGTGGGGACTTCTACGACGTGGTGCAGACCCGGCCGGACCGGGTCGACCTGATCGTCGGCGACGTGTGCGGCCACGGGGTGGACGAGGCGGCGCTCGGCGTCGAGCTGCGGGTCGCCTGGCGGGCGCTGGTGCTTGCCGGGGTGCCCGACGACGAGGTGCTGCCCGCCCTGGAGCAGGTGCTGATGAGCGAGCGGCGGCTGCAGGAGATCTTCGCCACAGTGGCGAGCGCCAGGCTCGACCTGACCCGCAACGCGGCGACCGTGCGGCTCGCCGGGCATCCGCCGCCGCTGCTGCTCAGCGGGGGTAGGGTCGCGCCCGTGCCGGCGCCGGCCGGCCTGCTGCTCGGCGTCCGGCCGCGCCGGCCGGTGGCCTTCGACCTGGAGTTCGACACGGATGACTGGTCCCTGCTGATGTACACGGACGGACTGATCGAGGGCCGGGTGGGCGACGGCGACGAGCGGCTCGACGTGCCCGGCCTGGCCGCGCTGCTGCACGACCCGGCCACCGCCGCCGTGCCGCTGGCTGAATTGCCTGGCTGGCTGGTCGGGCGGGCGGAGCAGGCCAACGGCGGCCCGCTCGCCGACGACGTGGCCATGCTGCTGGTCACGCGGGGCGGTGGCCGGTGACCGTTCAGCCGGGGCGGTGGGCGGTGACGCCGCAGCCCGACAACTGGACGCTGCGCCGCCGGGTCGTGAGGCTGCTGGCCGTCGTCAGCGTGCTGCTCGGCGCCCTGGTGGCGGCCGAGATCACGGTGGCGGCGCAGAACCGGGAGCATACCCACGCAGTGCTGGACCGCACGGGCCCGCTGCGCGATCAGTCGCAGGAACTGCTCAACGTGCTGGTCGACCAGGAGACGGCGATCCGCGGGTACGCGCTGACCGGCGACCAGCGGGAGCTGGAGCCGTACACCCAGGGCAGCGCGCGGGAGCAGGCGCTGTACCGGTCGATGGGCGGCCTGATCAGCGCGTACCCGGCCCTGGTTCCGAAGCTCGACACGGTCAGGGCCCAGGCGGCGCAGTGGCGCGCCACGGTCGCCGAGCCGGTGATCCGGACGACCGCCGAGGACGGCACGGGGGCGGGGCGGGCGCTGATCACCGACGAGACCGCCAAGCGCTTCGAGGCGATCCGCGGGTCGCTGGCCGACCTCCAGGAGGGCATCCTCGACGAGCGGGACAAGGGCGCCGCCGCCATCTACCGCACGAGCACCCTGCTGGTGGTGCTGCTGATCGTGGCGGCGCTGGTGGTGGTGGTCGCCGGCGGGGTGCTGCTGGTCTCGCTGGACCGGATCGTGGTGCGGCCGCTCACCCGCCTCGCCGAGCAGGTCCGCGAGGTCGCCGAGGGCGACTACCAGCACCGGATCACCGGGGCCGGCCCACCGGAGCTCCAGCAGCTCGCCGGCGACGTGGACGCGATGCGCCAGAAGATCGCCAAGGACCTGACCGAGGTCCGCGAGGCCCGGGAAAGCATCGAGTGGGTCAACGGCCAGCTCCAGAAGCAGGCCGAGGAGCTGACCCGCTCCAACCGGGACCTGGAGCAGTTCGCGTACGTCGCCTCGCACGACCTCCAGGAACCGCTGCGCAAGGTGGCCAGCTTCTGCCAGCTGCTCCAGCGCCGGTACGCGGGGCGGCTCGACGAGCGGGCCGACCAGTACATCGCCTTCGCCGTGGACGGTGCGCAGCGGATGCAGCGCCTGATCAACGACCTGCTGGCGTTCTCCCGGATCGGCCGGCTCACCACCGGGTTCACCGAGGTCGACCTGAATCGGGTGATGGGCGACGTGGCCGGCCAGACCGAGTCCGCCCGGCAGTACGCCGACGCCGAGCTGACCTGGGACGAACTGCCGGTGATCCGCGGCGAGGAGCCGCTGCTGACCAACCTGCTGGCCAACCTGGTCAGCAACTCGGTCAAGTTCCGCCGCGCCGACGTCCCGCCCCGGGTGCACGTCTCCGCCCGGCTGGTCGGCGACGAGTGGGAGATCAGCTGCCGGGACAACGGCATCGGGATCGAGCCGGAGTTCGCCGACAAGATCTTCGTGATCTTCCAGCGGCTGCACTCCAAGGACGCGTACCCGGGCACCGGCATCGGCCTGGCGATCGCCAAGAAGATCGTCGAGTACCACGACGGCCGGGTCTGGGTGGACACCGAGACCATCGAGGGCACCACGATCCGGTTCACCCTGCCGGCCCTGCCCGAGGATGTCGAGGCGGCGGAGGCAGCGGCACGGGCGGCCGAGGAAGCGGCGGATCACGAGCCGGGCGACGGTACGGAGCCGACCGGGGACGGCGCGACCGGGGCCGAGCCGCCCCGGCAGGCCGGGCCCGGGCGGAGGAGGGGGCCGACGGGTCCCCGGACAGCGACAGCGCGGGTGACGTGAAGGAGACGGTGGCATGACCTCGCCGGCGGACGGCAGGAGCCCGATCGAGGTCCTGCTGGTGGAGGACGACCCGGGCGACGTCCTGATGACCCAGGAGGCGTTCGAGGAGCACAAGCTCCGCAACCGGCTGACCGTCGTCTCCGACGGTGCCGAGGCGCTGGCGTACCTGCGCCGGGAGGGCCGGTACGCGGATGCCGTCCTGCCCGACCTGATCCTGCTCGACCTGAACCTGCCCCGCCGGGACGGCCGGGAGGTGCTGGCGGAGATCAAGGAGGACGAGGAGCTCTGCCGCATCCCCGTGGTGGTGCTCACCACGTCCCGGGCCGACGAGGACATCCTGCGCAGCTACCAGTTGCACGCGAACGCGTACGTCACCAAGCCGGTCGACTTCGAGCAGTTCATCTCGGTGGTCCGGCAGATCGACGAGTTCTTCGTCAGCGTGGTGAAGCTGCCGCCGCGTGCCTGACACCCTGCTGGACGACGTTGCCGAGCTGCTGCACCGGGCCGCGGCCGAGGCGGTGCTGCCGCTGTTCCGCCGGCTGGACGACGCCGACGTCGCCGAGAAGGGGCCGGGCGACCTGGTCACCGTCGCGGACCGGCGGGCCGAGGAGCTGATCGGCGCCGGGCTGCGGCGGCTGCGCCCCGGCTCGGTGGTGGTCGGCGAGGAGGCGGTCGCGCAGGACCCGGGCCTGCTGCGCCACCTGCGCGGGACCGGGGACGTGTGGGTGGTGGACCCGGTCGACGGCACCGCCAACTTCGCCGCCGGACGGCGGCCGTTCGTGCTGATGGTCGCGCTGCTCACCGAGGGCGAGCCGGTCGCGGGGTGGGTGCTCGACCCGCTGGCGGAGACGCTGGGCGTCGGGCGCGTGGGGGAGGGCGCGCTGCTGGCCGGCCGGCCGGTGCGGACAGGTGACCGGGTGCCGCCGCTGGGCGAGCTGCGCGGCACCGCGATGACCCGGTTCCTGCCGCCCGCGGCCCGCCGGGCCGCCGAGGCCGGCGGAAGGCGGATCGGCGAGCTGCTCGCGGGGCAGCACTGCGCCGGCCGGGAGTACCTGGACCTGCTGGCCGGCGACCAGCAGTTCCTGCTGTTCTGGCACACCCTGCCCTGGGACCACGCCCCCGGGGTGCTGCTGGTCCGCGAGGCGGGCGGGGTGGCCCGGCGGTTCGACGGCGGGGAGTACCACCCCGCCGAGGAGGGCGACGGGCTGCTGGTCGCGGCGAACGAGCGGGTCTGGGCCGAGGTCCACGAGGCGCTGTTGACGACCTGACGAAGGGCGGGCGGCGGCTGACCCGACCGGCTGGCGACTGTGCGTCGATGTCAGCGTCGCGCCGGGTCACGGGGCATGGCGGCTAGCATTCCGTCCGGTATCCTGACCGGCGGTCTCCGCCAGCAGGCCGCCGTCCGGCGCCGGCGGGGACGCCGCCGTGCCATGGACGATCGGGGCCGGGGGCCGAGGGGAGGGACCGCAGGAGTGTCCAGGATCAGCCTCATCCGGCGGCTCGGCGCCCGGCCGCTGACCGCGCTGCTCGTCGCCGTGGCGCTGGTGCTCGGCCTCGCGGCGGCGCCCGCCTCCGCCGAGCCCAACGAGGGCGGCAGCAAGCAGCTCCGCGAGGCGCTGGAGGCCGCCGCCAAGGGGCACATCGAGGCCAAGGCGAAGCTCGACAACTCCAAGCGCCGGCAGCAGACGCTGGCCGGCCAGCTGAAGACGGTCGAGGAGCGGCTGGTGGGGCTGACCGCGCAGGTCGGCGAGGTTGCCGCGCAGTCGTACCGGCTGGGGCGGATGAGCGTGCCGGCGCTGCTGATCCAGAGCGCCTCGCCGGAGGCGTTCCTGCACCGCGCCGCGGAGCTGGACGTGATGGCCCAGCGGGACGGCCGCAAGCTGCGCGAGCTGACCGATGCCCGGACCGAGGCCAGCCAGGCCAAGATCGCCATTGACATCGAGGTCCGCGAGCAGCAGAAGCAGCTCGCGGTGCTGGCCAAGAAGAAGCGGGACGCCGAGAAGGCGCTCGCCGCCGTCAGCTCCGGCGCCGGCTCCGGGTTCAGCGGCGGCTCCGCCTCGGCCCGGCCGGCCCCGCGCAACTCCGACGGGTCCTGGCCGTCCGAGTCCTGCTCGGTGAACGACCCCACCACCTCCGGCTGCATCACCCCCCGTACCCTGCACGCGCTCCAGCAGGCCAAGGCCGCCGGTTACAAGCGGTACGTCTCCTGCTACCGCAGCGGCGGCAGCGGCGAGCATCCCAAGGGCCGGGCCTGCGACTTCTCCGCCGCCACCAACGGCTTCAAGGACGAGACGGCGACGGGCGGGGACAAGGCGTACGGCGACAGCCTGGCGAACTACTTCAAGAACAACGCCAGCCGGCTCGGGGTGCTCTACGTGATCTGGTATCGGCAGATCTGGATGCCGAACACCGGTTGGCGGGCGTACAGCGGCAGCGGCAGCCCGGCCGCCGACCACACGAACCACGTTCACCTCTCGATGTACTGACCCGGCCGGCCCGGTCCGCTGCGTACCATCGCGTCGGTGAGCAGCTCATCGCCCGACATCGCTACCGAGTCGCCGCGGCCCGCGCCGCCGCCCGTCCGCGCGTTGCCCAACGGGCTCGCCGCGTTCCTGGTCTTCCTCTCCAGCGGTGCGGTGCTGGTGCTGGAGACCGTCTCGCTGCGCCTCGTCGGCCCGTACGTCGGGGTCACCCTCCAGGTGACCAGCTCGGTCATCGGCATCGCCCTCGCGGCCATCGCGTACGGGGCGTGGACCGGCGGCTGGCTGGCCGACCGGCGGGACCCGCGTACCCTGATCGCGCCCGTGCTGGTGCTCGCCGGCATCGCCACCGCGGTCACCCTTCCGGTCGTCCGGTACGCCGGCGAGGTGCTGCGTGGCGGGGCGGCCAGCGCCGTGCTGCTGCTCACCGCGCTCGCCGTGTTCGTGCCGGCGGCGCTGCTCGCGGCGGTCACCCCGCTGGTGGTGAAGCTCCAGCTCGCCGACCTGCGCCGCACCGGGCAGGTGGTCGGCCGGCTCTCCGGGATCGGCACCCTCGGCGGCATCACGGCCACCCTGCTGACCGGGTTCGTGCTGGTCGCGGCGCTGCCCAGCAGCGCCATCGTGCTCGCCGTGGCGGCACTGCTCGTCGTCACCGGGGTGGCGCTGGGTGCGTACCTGCCCCGGCGGGGGCGGCCCGGCCCGGCCCGGACCCGGGCCGCCCTCGCCGTGCTCGGCATGGCCGGGACGGGGCTGGCCATCCTCGCCCCGAACCCGTGCGACGTGGAGACGGCGTACCACTGCGCGCGCGTCGAGGCCGACCCCGACCGGCCGAGCGGGCGGAGGCTGCTGCTGAACTCCGCCCAGCACTCGTACGTGGACCTGGCGGACCCGACCCACCTGGAGTACGCGTACACGCAGTGGATCGGCGCGGCGGCCGACGTGGCCGCCCCGGCCGGGCGGCGGCTGGACGCCGTGCACCTGGGCGGCGGCGGCTTCACGATGCCCCGGTACCTGACCGCCACCCGGCCCGGCACCGACAACCTGGTCTTCGAGATCGACGGCGGGCTTGTCGAACTGGACCGCCGGGAGCTGGGCGTGCGCACCGGGCCGGAGCTGCGGGCGGTCGTCGGCGACGCCCGGGTGCTGCTCGGCGAGGAGGCCACCGACAGCCGTGACCTGGTGGTCGGGGACGCCTTCGGGCACCTCGTGGTGCCCTGGCACCTGGCGACGCGGGAGATGGCCGCCGAGATCAACCGGGTGCTCCGCCCCGGCGGGACGTACGTGCAGAACGTCATCGACTACCCGCCCGGCCGGTTCGTCCGCAGCGAGCTGGCCACCGTCGCCGCCGCGTTCCGGCACGTCGCGCTGGTCGCGCCGCCGGCCGCCATCGCGGGCGAGCGGGGGGCCAACTTCCTCGTCGTCGCCTCCGACGCGCCGCTGCCGCTGGAGGCGCTGGGGCAGCGGGTGGTGGCGCTGCCCGAGCCGGCCGCCCTGCTCTCCGGGGACGCGCTGGCCGCCTTCGTCGGGGACGCGCTGGTGCTCACCGACGACTACGCCCCGGTGGACCAGCTGCTCGCCACCGCCTGAACGGGTGACTTCACTGACCGATTCTGACCGCCGAGGTGTAGGAACGGGCGGCCCGGGCAACAACTCCGACCATGGGCGGTGGGGTGGGTAAGGACACGCAACTGCTCGGTGAGCGGTACCGGCTTATCGAGCAGCTGGGCGCGGGCGGCATGTCCGTCGTGTGGCGGGGGTACGACGAGGTGCTCGGCCGGCAGGTGGCGGTGAAGGTGCTCGCCTCCCGGCTGGCCAGCGACAAGGCGTTCCGGCACCGGATCCGGATCGAGGCGCAGGCCGCGGCGCGGCTGTGCCACCCCAACATCACCAACGTGTACGACTACGGCGAGTCCGAGCAGGGCGGGCTGACCGTGCCGTACGTCGTCATGGAGCTGCTCGACGGCGGCTCGCTGAGCGCCCGGCTGGGCAGGGGCGGGACGCTGCCGTGGCGGGAGGCGGTGACGATCGGCGCCGAGGTGGCCTCGGCGCTGGCCACCGCGCACGCCCGGGGCGTCGTGCACCGGGACGTGACCCCGGGCAACGTCATGCTCACGTCGACCGGCGTGAAGGTGGTCGACTTCGGCATCTCGGCGCTGGCGGGGGAGAGCGAGAAGGGCCCGGACGGGGCGCTGCTCGGCACGCCCGCGTACCTGGCCCCCGAGCGGCTGGACAACGGCCAGGTCAGCCCCGCCACCGACGTGTACGCCGTCGGCCTGCTGCTGTACCGGATGCTCGTCGGGCGGCTGCCCTGGCAGGCCAGCACCACCACCCAGATGCTCCGCGCGCACATGTACAACGACCCCGAGCCGATGCCCGAGGTGCCGGGGCTCCCCGGCGAGATCGCCGGGTTGGTCCGCCGCTGCCTGGCCAAGCGGCCCGAGGACCGCCCCGTCACCGCCGAGGTGGCCCGTACCCTCGCCGAGGCCGCCGGGATACTCGCGATCATGCCGGTGTCGCCGGCCCCGGGCCCGCACACGCTCGATCCGGCCGTCCTGGCCAACGCCGGCACCACGATCCTGCCCTGGTCGTCGGACACCGACGCGCTGCCGTTCTCCGGCCGTACCCGGGGCCGGCGGGTGACCCGGCGACGCACCGTCGAGGCGGGCATGGCGGCGGCCGGCCTGGTCGCGGTGACTGCGGCGATGTGGGGCGTGACCTCCCGCAGCCCGGCCAGCGGCGGGGTGGAGCGGCCCGTCGAGGCCCGGATCGGGCTGCCGGAACCGGCCCCGTGCGCGGTGGACTACGCGCTGCGCAGGGACTCCGGCAAGGACTTCACCGCCGAGCTGACCCTGACCAACACCGGCGACCGGGAGCTGCGCGACTGGACGATGAGCTTCACCTTCCCCGGCCGGCAGACCGTCACGAAGGCCGACCCGGCGGTACGCCAGCAGGGCCGCACCGTCGAGGTGCGACCGGCCGCCCAGCCGGGCGCGCTGGCGCCCGGCGCGTCCCAGAAGGTCGCGCTGACCGGCACGTACACGGGCGCGAACCCGCTGCCGGTGGAGTTCCGCCTCGGCGGCGCCACCTGCGGGGTGCAGGTCTCCGGGGTGGCCGGCTCGATGCCGACGACCGCTCCGCCGCCCGCCAAGGCCCCGCCGGCACCCGCCCCGAAGAAGACCACCACCGTGAAGGCCGGCGGCTCCGCCGGCAAGGGCGGGTCGAACGGCGAGGCCAAGTCAGGCAAGTCGGGCAAGTCCGGGAAGGGTAAGGGATCCGGTGGCGGTGACAAGGGAAAAGCACAGTGACGAAAGGAAAGGAGGCCGGCAAGGGTAAGGGCAAGCACAAGCGCGACTGACCGGGCTCAGTTCGGCTCGGGCTGGCTCGGTTCGGCTCGGGCTGGCTCGGTTCGGCTCAGGCCAGCGCCGCGAAGCGCTGCACCTGGGCGATGCTCCCCTCCACGATCAGCACGCTCCCGTCGGCGAGCACCATGTCCGGGCCCGCGTACCGGAACCGCTCGCCGGGCAGCTTCGCCCCCACCACCTGCACCCCGAAGCGGTCGGCCGGCGCCAGGTCGCGCAGCGACCGCCCGACCAGGGGCGGCGGCACCCGTACCTTGGCGATGGCGAAGTCGTCGCCGAACTCGATGAAGTCCAGCATCTTGCTGACGATCAGGTGCGCCACCCGTTCGCCCGTCTCCGCCTCGGGAAAGATCACGTGATGGGCGCCGACGGAGTCCAGGATCTTCGCGTGCTTCTCCGAGGTCGCCCGCGCCCAGATCTGCGGCAGGCCCAGCTCGGCCAGGGCCAGCACGGTCAGTACGCTCGCCTCGACCGAGGCGCCGATGGCGACCACCGCCCGCGGGAAGTCGGCCACCCCGAGCTGGCGCAGCGCCCCCTCCTCGGTGGGGTCCGTCTGGGCCACCCGGTCGAGCCGGGACGACCACCGCTGCACGCGCTCGGCGTCGCGGTCCATGCCCAGCACCTCGTGGCCGAGGTGGATCAGCGACCCCGCCAGGTGGGAGCCGAAACGGCCGAGCCCGATCACCACGATCCCGTTATCGCTTCCGCGCCTAGCCGACAATGGGTTGCTCCTTCGGGTAGCGGTACAGCCGTCGCCGGGTGTTCAACGCGATCGCCGACCCGAGGGTGAGCGGCCCGACCCGGCCGATGTACATCAGGAGGGTCATCAGGTACACGCCGGGCTCGGGCAGTTGCTGGACGAGCCCGATCGTCAGCCCGGTGGTGCTGAACGCCGAGGTCACCTCGAAGAGCGCCTGGTAGTAGCGCACTCCGGGGGTGAGCAGGACGACCCCGAGCGTGCCGGTGGCGACCAGCGCCACGCTGAGCAGCGCCACGGTCAGCGCCTGGCGCTGGCTGGACTCGGCGACCCGGCGCCGGCCCACCGTGACGTCCGGCTCGCCGCGCAGCTCGGCCCACATCACGAAGGCGAGCAGGAAGAACGTCGAGACCTTGATCCCGCCGGCCGTGCTGGCTGAGCCACCCCCGATGAACATCAGCACGATGAGCAGCAGGTAGCTCACCTGGCTCAGTTGCGCCACGCCGATCACGTCGAAGCCGCCCGTCCGGCTCAGCGCGACCTGGGCGAACGCGGCCAGCGCTGTCCCGGCCACGTCGTACGTGCCGAGGGTGCGCGGGTTGCCCCACTCGGCGAACAGCAGGTAGACGAATCCGGCCCCCAGCAGTACCACGGTGCCCCAGACGGTCAGCTTGGTGGCGATCTGCCACGTGCCCGGCCGCCGCCACCGGCGTACCGCCTCGAACAGCGCCGGGAAGCCCAGGCCGCCGACGATCGCGCCCAGCGCCAGCGGCAGCGAGATCCAGGGGTCCCGCGCGAAGCCGCGCAGCCCGTCGGAGTAGAGGGCGAAGCCGCCGTTGTTGAACGCCTGCACGGCGTGGAACACGCCGTACCAGAGCGCGCGCCCGGGCGGGTAGTCGTACGTCCACCAGAGCCGCCCGGTGAGGATCGCCGTCATCACCGCCTCGCAGGCCAGTACGGTGCCCGCGATCCGGACCAGCAGCCAGCCGACGTCGCCGATGCCGAACTCGACGGTCTCCGCCTGCACCAGCAGCCGGTTGCGCAGGCCCAGCCGGCGGGACACCGCCAGGCCGACCAGGGCGGCGCCGGTGAGGATGCCCAGGCCGCCGACCTGGGTGAGCACGGTGATCATCACCAGCCCGAAGCCGTTCCAGTAGTTCGGGGTGTCGTTGATCGCCATGCCGGTCACCGAGACCGCCGACGTCGCCGTGAACAGGGCGGTGGACAGCGGGGTGAACCGGTGCGTGCTCGTCGCGGCCGGCAGCATGAGCAGGCCGGTGCCGAGCAGGATCGCCGCCAGGAAGCCGAACGGCACCAGCCGCACGGGATGACGAAGAAACCGGCGCACGGAACAATCTTCCTTTTCCGGCCGAGCCTGGGTGCCGAAACGCCCATCCCGGAGATTCACCTCCCGGTCAGTCCGCGACCAACTGGCCGTCAACCGGACCCGGTCTGCTGAGCGCCATCCCTCGACGACAGGAGACGGCGTTGCGACGTACCCTTTCCGCTTTCGGCCTGGCCGGCGCGCTGCTCGCGGCGGCCGTGGTGGCGCCGGCCGTGGTGGCGCCGGCCGTGAGCGCCTCGGCCGACCCGCAGCCCGGCCCCGAGCGGTCCCGGGCCACCGACCGGCCGCTCGTGATCGCCCACCGGGGCGCCAGCGGCTACCGGCCGGAGCACACGCTGGAGGCGTACCGGCTGGCCATCCGGATGGGCGCCGACTACATCGAGCCGGACCTGGTCTCGACGAAGGACGGACAGCTCGTCGCCCGGCACGAGAACGAGATCTCCGGTACGACCGACGTGGCCGCCCGCCCGGAGTTCGCCGCCCGCAGGGCGACGAAGACCATCGACGGGGTGGCGGTGACCGGCTGGTTCACCGAGGACTTCACCCTGGCCGAGCTGAAGACGCTGCGCGCGCAGGAGCGGCTGCCGCAGGTGCGGGTGGCCAACACCGCCTTCGACGGCCGCTTCGAGGTGCCCACCCTCCAGGAGGTCATCGACCTGGCCCGCGCCGAGAGCCGGAACAGGGGCCGGGCCATCGGCATCTACCCGGAGACCAAGCACCCCAGCTACTTCGCCTCGATCGGGCTGCCGCTGGAGGAGCCGCTGGTCACGGTGCTGCGGGCCAACAGGCTGACCCACCGCAACGACCCGGTGATCATCCAGTCCTTCGAGACGGCCAACCTGCGCAAGCTGGACAAGATGATCGACGTCAAGCTCGCCCAGCTGATGGACGCCTCGGGCCGGCCGTACGACTTCACCGTCGCGGGCGACCCCCGCACCTACGCGGACCTGGCCTCGGCCGCCGGCCTGAGGTGGATCGCCTCCTACGCCGACGGGGTGGGCGCGCACAAGAACCTGATCGTCCCCCGGGACGCCGCCGGGAAGCTGCTCGCGCCGACGACCCTGGTCCGGGACGCCCACCGGGCCGGGCTGGTCGTGCACGCCTGGACGTTCCGGGCGGAGAACCAGTTCCTGCCGGCCGACTTCCGCATCGGCGCCGACCCGAACGCCCGCGGCGACGTCACCGCCGAGTACGAGCTGTTCCTGGGCCTCGGCCTCGACGGCGTCTTCTCCGACCACCCGGACACCGCCGTCGCCGCCCGCGCCGGCCTGCCCGCCCGCTGACCAGACCTGATTCCGCACCCCTCGCCGGCCCGCCCGGCCCGCCGTCCGGGGCCGGCGATCAAGAGCTTTGCGTCAGGTTCCGGCCCCAGGGACGACGCAAACCTCTTGATCGCCGGACTGGGGCGGGGGTGGGGGCAAGGGAGCTGGGTACATCGAAGGGTTCAAGGCCGGCCTGGACTTCGCCACCAACGGCACGGGCAAGGTCGGCGACCGGAAGATCGAGGTCACCGAGGTCGACGACGCGGGCGACCCGGCCAAGGCGGTCTCCGCGGCCAAGGACCTGATCGGCAAGGGCGCGAAGATCATCGCCGGCTCGACCTCGTCGGGCGTGGCCCTGCAGGTGGCCCCGATCGCCGCCCAGAACAAGGTCCTGTTCATCTCCGGACCGGCCGCGACCGACGCGGTGACCGCCGCGAACAGGTACACCTTCCGCTCCGGGCGGCAGTCCTACCAGGACGTGGTGACCGCGAAGTCGTTCATCGGCGACCCGACCGGCAAGAAGGTGGTCGTCTTCGCCCAGGACGGCGCGTTCGGTGACGCCAACGAGGCGGCCGTGAAGGCCGTCATCGGCGGCGCCGGGGCGACCGTGAGCAGCGTCCGCGCGCCGGCCAGCGCCACGGAGTTCACCCCGTTCGCCAGCCAGATCAAGGCCGCCAAGCCCGACCTGCTCTTCGTCGCCTGGGCCGGCACCACCGCCCCCGCGATGTGGCAGACCCTCGACCAGCAGGGCGGCTGGTCATGGTGGTGCTCGGCGGGCCGGGCACCCGGTGGGGACCGGTGCTCGGCGGCATCCTCTACATGTACCTGGACCATCGCCTCACCGCCTTCGGCACCAGCGACGCGGTGGAGAGCCTGCCGGCGATCCTCAGCCGCCCGCTGAGCCAGCCCCTGTTCGTCCTGGGCACGGTCTTCATCCTGGCGGTGTACTTCTTCCCCGGCGGCCTGGCCAGCCTGCGGTCCCGCCTGGCCCCGTTGCTCCGCGCCCTCCCCAGCCGCCGCTGAGCCGTGTTGATCAAGAGGTTTGCGTCACTCTGCTCGCGCAGGCTGACGCAAACCTCTTGATCAACGAGGGAGGCGGGAGGGAACGGGGGCGGGGCGCGGACCCCCGTGTGGCCGCGCCCCGCCCCGAGCGCCCCCTCGGTCAGCCGTTGAGCAGGTCGTACGCGGCCTTCGGGGCCTTCTGGGCGGCGGCGCCCGTGGGGGCGGTCACCTGTGGCGCGCTGCCGTAGTCGCTGTACTCCACGACGTACGCGTACGCCTTGCGCTCCCCGGCGGCCGGCACCTGGAGGGTCAGCCGGCTGAGGTTGCCGTCCGGCCCCACCTCGGCCGTGAAGGGCACCGCCTTCGCCGCCGCGCCGAGCGCCGTCATCTGCTCGGCCTCCAGCACCTCGGCCGCCGCGCCGGCGGTCAGGTCGATCGTGCCGGCGTACTTCCGGTCGCCCTTCTCCTCGACCGCCGTCGCGGCCTCGATCAGCGGACCCGCGTTGCCCACGTCCGCGCCGTCCCAGACCGGCGCGGCCTCGGCGTCGGTGAGCTTGGCGCGGTCCAGCTCCAGCCAGCGGTCCGGCAGCTTCGGCAGGCCGGTCAGGCCCTCCCCGCCGGTGAACTTCACCTTCATCCAGACCTGCTCCGACACGACCCGGAACGTCATCCGGGTGGTGAGGCCCAACTCGGCATCCTTGACGGCCATGGTCAGCTCCACCCCCTTCGCGGCGGGGTCGACCAGGCCGGAGAGGTCGGTGTCGGAATCCTTGCCAGCGAAGCGGAACCTCCCGTCCGTGTCCTCGGGGACGGCGGCGAGCAACGCGTCCTTCGGCGTCGGCGCGGCCCCCGTGGCCGGTGCAACCGGATCGGACCCCGTCGCGCACCCCGCGACGAGGACGGTCGCGGCCAGGGCGGCGGCGGTGCTGGCGACGACCCGGCGGAGGCGCCCGGCGGTACGGGTGTGCTGTGTCATGGCAGATCTCTTTCTCGCACGTCTGGCGGTTGCCGGAGACGATGCTGTGGGCAGCCCCTGCCGAATCGCTGCCGCTATGCTGCCGTCCGACTGCCGTGCGGCTGCCGCCGGCTCGACCGGGGGTGTCAGGAGCGGAAATTCGCATGTCGGCAACGCTGCGCTTCGAGATTCTCGGTCACCAGCGGGCCTGGCACGGCGACCAGGAGATCGACATCGGCCCCGGCAAGCAACGCGCGGTGCTGGCCGTCCTGCTGCTCTCCGCGGGCCGCCCGGTGCCGACCGGGCAGATCATCGACGCCGTCTGGCCGGAGGACCCGCCGGCGAACGGCCCGCAGGCGGTGACCGACCATCTCCGCGACATCCTGATCTTCCTGCCGCCGGCCCCCGTCGGCTCGTGACCGGCGGGCCCGCCGGCGCCTGGTAGAAATGCCGGATGAGCCAGGATCGGGCGGCGGTGCGGGAGCGGGCCGAGGCGGTGCTGCGCCGGCTGGCCGGCGAGCACGCCAGGCTCCGGGAGGACCAGTGGCGGGCGATCGAGGCGCTCGTGGTCGACCGGCGCCGGGTGCTGTGCGTGCAGCGCACCGGCTGGGGCAAGTCCGCCGTCTACTTCGTGGCCACCGCGCTGCTGCGGGAGCGAGCCGGGGGTGCCGGGCCGGCCGGTGGAAGCGATGGCCCCGCCGGCCCGACCGTGATCGTGTCGCCGTTGCTCGCGCTGATGCGCAACCAGGTGGAGGCGGCGGCCCGGGCCGGCATCCGGGCCCGCACCATCAACTCGGCCAACCTGGAGGAGTGGGACGAGATCACCGCCGAGATCCACGCCGGGGCGGTGGACGTCCTGCTGATCAGCCCGGAGCGGCTCAACAACCCGGACTTCCGGGACGCCGTGCTGCCGAGGCTGGCGGCGACCACCGGCCTGCTGGTCGTCGACGAGGCGCACTGCGTCTCGGACTGGGGGCACGACTTCCGCCCCGACTACCGGCGGCTGCGTACCTTCCTCGGCAACCTGCCCGAGCGGACCCCGGTGCTCGCCACCACCGCCACCGCCAACGCCCGGGTCACCCAGGACGTCGCCGAGCAACTGGGGGACGCCCTGGTGCTGCGCGGCAGCCTGGACCGCGAGTCGCTGCGGCTCGGCGTACTCGACCTGCCCAGCCCGGCGCACCGGCTGGGCTGGCTCGCCGACCACCTGGACCGGCTGCCCGGCTCGGGCATCATCTACACGCTGACCGTCGCCGGGGCGGGGGAGACCGCCGAGTTCCTGCGCTCCCGGGGGTACGCCGTCGCCTCGTACACCGGACAGGCCGAGGACGCCGACCGGCGGGCCGCCGAGCAGGACCTGCTGGATAACAAGATCAAGGCGCTCGTGGCCACGAGCGCGCTGGGCATGGGCTTCGACAAGCCCGACCTCGGCTTCGTCGTACACCTCGGCGCCCCACCGTCGCCGATCGCGTACTACCAGCAGGTCGGCCGGGCCGGCCGGGCGGTCGAGCACGCCGAGGTGCTGCTCCTGCCCGGCGCGGAGGACGCGGCGATCTGGCGGTACTTCGCCTCGCTCGCCTTCCCGCCGGAGGAACAGGTCCGCGCCGTGTTGGCCGCCCTGCACACCGACCGGCCGCTGTCCACCCAGGCCCTCGAACCGATCGTCGACCTGCGCCGGGCCCGGCTGGAGCTGATGCTCAAGGTGCTCGACGTCGACGGCGCGGTGCGCCGGGTGCGGGGCGGCTGGCTCGCCACGGGCGAGCCCTGGCGCTACGACGAGGCCCGGCTGCGCCGCGTCGCGCAGGCGCGCACCGCCGAGCAGCAGGCCATGCGGGAGTACGCGACCACGCCCGACTGCCGGATGCGGTACCTGCGCGAGTGCCTGGACGACGCCGGGGCGGGCGACTGCGGCCGGTGCGACCGCTGCGCCGGTCCTCTGTTCTCGGCGGACGTGTCCGGGCCGGCGCTCGCCGCCGCGCAGGCGTACCTGGGCCGGCCCGGGGTCCAGATCGCGCCGAAGAAGCTGTGGCCGACGGGGCTGGAGGCGGTGGGCGTACCGCTGAAGGGGCGCATCCCTCCGGCGGAGCAGGCGCTGGCCGGACGGGCCGTGGGACGGCTGTCCGACCTGGGCTGGGGTGGCCGGCTGCGCGAGCTGGTCGGTCCGGACGCGACCGACGCGGCACTTCCCGACGACGTGGCGGCGGCGGTGGTCGAGGTGCTCAAGGCGTGGGCGCACAGCGACGACCCCTGGCCGCGCCGTCCCGTCGGCGTGGTCGCGGTCGGCTCCCGGCGGCGGCCCGAGCTGGTCGGCTCGCTCGCCGCGCGGATCGCCGCCGTCGGCCGGTTGCCGCTGCTCGGGCGGGTCGTTCCGACAGGCGGGGCGGGGCCCGGTGGGCCGCGCGGCAACAGCGCCCAGCGGGTACGCGCGCTGCACGACGCCTTCGCCCTGCCGGACGAGCTGGCCGACGCCCTCGCCGGGCTCGACGGCCCGGTGCTGCTCGTCGACGACCTGGTCGACACCGGCTGGACGCTGACCATGGTGGCCCGGCTGCTGCGCCGGGCCGGCGCGCCCGACGTGCTTCCGCTCGCCCTGGCCGTGGCCGGCTGACCCGCCCGGCCGCTCGTCCAGGTCCGGCACGGGAGGCCGGGAAAGTTCCCGGGGCGGGCGGATTGCGACCGCCGCCACGGTCCGCCGTCGTGGCCCGGCCAGCGGGCGGTCCGGCGGTACCGTGTGCCCATGACCGATCAGCAGGGCGGCGGCCGTGCCTGACCCGTCGGCGCCGGAGGCCCCCGCCCAGGGCGTGGTCCGCGAGCCGGACGGGGCTCCCGCGCCGGGCGCGGGCGGGTTGCTGGTGGACCGCGGCACGCTGCGGCTCGCGCTGGTGGTGGGCGGGCTGGTGCTCGCCGTCCTGCTCGGGTTCGGGCTCGGGCGGCTCAGCCCGTCGCCGGCCGACCCCGCGCGGCTGGCCGTGGCGGCCGACGACCACACGCACGCGCCGGGCACCGGGGCGCACGAGCACGGCGTCTCCGTGGGCGGGGGCGGCGCGACCGACGTCGGCGGTCTCGCCGTCAGCACCGGGGGCTGGACGCTGACCCCGCTGTCCGAGGGCTTCGCCGCCGGGCGGCCGGGCGAGTTCCGGTTGCAGGTCCGCGACGTCCAGGGCCGGCCGGTGACCCGGTTCGCGGTCGTGCACGACAAGCCGATGCACCTGATCGTGGTGCGCCGGGACCTCACCGGCTACCAGCACCTGCACCCCACGATGGCGGCCGACGGCACCTGGTCCGTGCCGCTGACCCTGCCGCAGCCGGGCGCCTGGCGGGCGTACGCGGACTTCACCGTGGTCGGCGACGACGGCGGCCAGACCGCGCTCACCCTCGGCGTCGACCTGGCCGTCCCCGGCGGGTACGCGCCCCGGCCCCTGCCCGCGCCCGCCGCGACGGCGACCGCGGACGGGTTCACGGTGAGCTGGTCCGGCGAGCCCCGGATCGGCGTCACCCGGCCGCTGCGCTTCCAGATCCGCGCCGGCGACTCCGTGCCGACGCTGGAGCGCTACCTGGGCGCGTACGGGCACCTGGTGGCGCTGCGCGAGGGGGACCTGGGCTACCTGCACGTCCACCCGGAGGCGGGGCCGCCCGGGGAGGGGGTCACGTTCCAGCTGACCGTGCCGGGGCCGGGCCGCTACCGGCTCTACCTGGACTTCCAGGTCGGCGGGGTGGTACGGACGGCCGAGTTCACGCTCGCCGTGCCCTGACCGGCCCCGGCGCGGGTCAGCCGGCGCGGCGAATCGGCCGGCGGGCCAGGTATCGCAGCAGGTCGCGGATGTGGTGCTTCTCCTCGGCCGGCACCCTCGGATCGGCCAGTCGCTGAAGGATGACCCGGACGTCGGCCTCGACGGGCGTCTCGTCGGCGGGCCGACGCGGGGCCGGGCCGGCGTCGGGCAGGCCGAGCGCCCGGAAAGCCGCCGCCACCGGCAGGTCGAGGGCGGTGCAGAAGCCGCGCACCTTGGCCAGCTCGGGGTAGTCCTGCCAGTCGCCGGCCAGCCACCGGAAGACCGTGGACCGGCCCACCCCCGTGTGCGCCGCCAGGTCGCTGACGGTCCAGCCGCGCTCCTCGCGGGCGTCGTCGATGGCGCGCCGCACGAATCGCGCGAAGGCCATCTGTGGCGAAACCTCTGACGGACTCATCCCTGCGGGGCTTTCCTTCCCGGTCGGGTGCCTTCGAGCGTAGTACCACGGGCGGCGGGCGCAAGCGACCAGCCGTCCCGCCCGTGCCGGCCGCCCCGCCGGTGAGCGGGCGATCCGGCACGCCGAGCTGAGGCGGCTGCTGGTCGACATCTCCTGGAACGCCTTCGCCGCGGCCGGCAACACGGGCGGGGCCCTCGGCGCGGAGACCCCGGGCAAGGTCGTGCCCTTCCCGACGGTGTCCCCCGACGCCGAGCGGTTCACCACCCGGGGCGGCAACGGCGACCGCCGCTGAGCGTCCCGTCGGGCCCCGGAGACGGGACATCCCCCGCGCCGGGGCTGCCCGGGACGGGGGATGTCGACGTGTGGTGCGGGGTCAGTCGGCGGTCGCCTCGACGGGCGTACCGGCGCCGGACCCGCCACCGCGGCGGCGCCGGCGGCGGCGCGGCTTCGCCGGCTCGCCCTCGGCGGTGACCGCGACCGGCTTGCTCGCGGCGGGCTCGGTGGGGATCACCGTGGCCGGCGAGCCGGCCACGACCTCGCCGGCCAGGCGGCGGCGCCGGCGGCGCGGCGTGCGGGTGCCCTCGGTCGCCTCGGCCGGCGTCTCGGCGTCCGGCCCGGCGACGTCGCCGGACCGGCCCCGGCGGCGCGTGCCGCGCCGGGAGCCCCGGCCGCCGCCCTCGCCGTGCCGGGAACGGCCGCCGAGGTCCTCCTCGACCTCGGCCGCCAGCCCCGCCCGGGTACGCTCCGCCGTCGGCAGCGTGCCGGTGATGTCGCGGGAGATGTCCAGGTCGGTGTAGAGGTGCGCCGACGTGTGGTACGTCTCCGGCGGCTCGGGCATGTCCAGGCCCAGCGTCTTGTCGATGATCCGCCAGCGGGGCATGTCGTCCCAGTCGACGAAGGTCACCGCGACGCCCGTGGCGCCGGCCCGGCCGGTGCGACCGATCCGGTGCGTGTAGGTGTCCTGGTCCTCCGGGCAGTCGTAGTTGATGACGTGGGTGACGCCGCCGACGTCGATGCCGCGGGCGGCCACGTCGGTGGCGACCAGGGTGTCGATCTTGCCGGCCCGGAACGCGCGCAGCGCCCGCTCCCGGGCGCCCTGGCCCAGGTCGCCGTGCACCGCGGCCACCGCGAAGCCCCGGAAGTCGAGGTCCTCGGCCAGCCGGTCGGCGGCCCGCTTCGTCCGGGTGAAGATCATCGTGAGGCCGCGGCCCTGCGCCTGCAGGATGCGGGCGACGATCTCCGCCTTGTTCATCGAGTGGGTCCGGTAGACCAGCTGCGTGGTCTGCGGCGACGGGCCGGTCTCGGCGGTGTGCCCGGCGTGGATCGTCACCGGCCGGCGCAGGAAGCGCCGGGACAGCGCGACGATCGGGTCCGGCATGGTCGCCGAGAACAGCATGGTCTGCCGGTCCTCCGGCAGCATCGCCAGGATCTTCTCGACGTCGTCGAGGAAGCCCAGGTCGAGCATGCGGTCGGCCTCGTCCAGGACCAGCGCGTGCACCCGGTCGAGCCGCAGGTGCTTCTGCTTGGCCAGGTCGAGCAGCCGGCCCGGCGTGCCGACCAGGATCTCGACGCCTCGGCGCAGGGCCTCGATCTGCGGCTCGTACGCGACGCCGCCGTAGATCGGCAGCACCCGGACGCCCCGGGTCCGGCCGGCGGTGTCCAGGTCCTTGGCCACCTGGAGGCCCAGCTCTCGGGTGGGGACGACGACCAGTGCCTGGGGCAGGCCGTCGCCGCCCTCGGACGGGGCGAAGACCCGCTCCAGCAGCGGTACGCCGAAGCCGAGGGTCTTGCCGGTGCCGGTCGGCGCCTGGCCGATCAGGTCGCTGCCGCGCAGCGCGATCGGGAGCGCGTACTCCTGGATGGCGAAGGCGCGGGTGATGCCGGCCGCGGCCAGCGCCTCGACGGTCTCGGGCCGGGCGCCGAGCGCGGCGAAGGTGGGAGCCTCCGGACGGACCGGAGCGGTCGGGGCCAGCGCCTGGCCCTCTGTGGGATCGAAAATCTGCTCGCTCATATGGATTTAGGGGTGCCCTCTCGTGGTGCGCCCCTTCTGTCCTCAGGGCGCGGTCGGTAATGGCGCGGGCCACACGGTCGGGGGGCGGGGATCGCCGGGCCGGGCCGGGCCGCACGCGCGCCATGGGCGGGACCTCGATCGGATCGGGTACTTCGACCAGGTCGGTGGCCCACGGCAACTGCTACATACTACCTGAACCGTCCGGGTGTCGTTCCTGTTCCAGGGATGGGTGCCGTCGACCGGGGTCAGCCCCTGTGACTTGCGTCACTCGCCGGCGTCGGCCCTCCGGGGCCCCTGCGCCGCGCGCCCGGGCGGTAGCCTGCGCTCGTGTCCGACCCCCACGCGCACCGCCCCGCCGTGGTCGACCTGCTCGGTCTGGTGGCCTTTGGCCAGCTGCTCGCCTTCGACCGGCTGGCCGCCGACGCCCGGCTCGCGCCCGACCTGCGCCGCCGGGCCGTTCTCAGCGAGATGGCCGCCGCCGAGATCGGCACCTTCCGGCGCCTCGCCGGCCGGCTCGCCGCGCTGGGCGTGCCTCCAGAGGAGGCGATGGCGCCGTACGTCGAGCCGTTGCAGGCGTACCACGACTCGACCGAGCCGAAGGACTGGCTGGAGGCGGTCACCAAGGCGTACGTCGGTGACGGGATCAGCGACGACTTCCTGCGGGAGATCGCCGGCGGGCTCGACGAGCCGGACCGGCGGCTGGTCCTGGACGTGCTGCACGAGTCCCGGTACGCCGAGTTCGCCGCGGCGGAGTTCAGGGCCGCGCTCCAGGCGGACCCGCGGGCGGCGAACCGGCTGTCGATGTGGGCCCGACGGCTGGTCGGGGAGGCGCTGTCCCAGGCCGGGCGGGTCGCCGCGGCCGACCGGGGCGCGCTCACGGCGCTCGTCGCGCAGGGCGGCCGGGTGGATGCGCAGGAGCTGTTCGGGCGGTTGACCGCCGTGCACACCGAGCGGATGACCGCGGTCGGCCTGAACAACTGACCGTCGGCCCCAGTGGGTCGACGCCGGTGCCCAGGTCGCCGGTGCCCGGCCGGCAGCGGGCAGGTTGGTGGTCGTCGCCGTGCCAGGCGACCGACCGGGCCGGCGCGGTGCCGGGGCGGGTGCGTCTCGGCCCACCCGCCCCCGGAACCGGACGGGTCATGTAAGGAACTCCGGTGCTTGATCAGCCCGGTGGTCCTGGGATTGGATGAGCATCCCGGTTGGTCCGGTGGGTGGCGACGAGTTGGGGTCTGAGGGAGAGCCTCGTACCGCTGATTGCTACCGCTGGTCTGGCCACGGATGTCCCGGATGAGGGAAGTGGGCCGGCCCTGCGAGGCCGGGTC
The DNA here is from genome assembly GCF_007830265.1 of Micromonospora olivasterospora. NCBI lineage: Bacteria > Bacillati > Actinomycetota > Actinomycetes > Micromonosporales > Micromonosporaceae > Micromonospora > Micromonospora olivasterospora. The sequence continues at coordinate 1,794,539 of NZ_VLKE01000001.1, read as the reverse complement.
CGGTTGCAGCACATGAGTGGGAGCCGTCGTCGGACTGCTCTGCCTCCTTGGGACCGTGGCTGTCGTGCGGTGTTGACCTGCGCGGATCGCCGGAGTGGTAGCTGGTGTACGTGTCCGGGGAGGCGGTAGATGCAGCGCAGGTTGGTCGGTATCGATTTGGGGATCGCGTCGGCGCACACGGTACGGGTGCGTGACGAGGCCGGACGGGAGGTGTGCCGGCGGCGGTGCGAGCCGACGGTGGACAGCTTGTCGATGATCGAGTCCGCGGCGTTGGCCGGGGCGGCGCCGGGCACGCGGTTGGAGGTGGTGATCGAGCCGACCGGGCCGGCGTGGCTGCCGATCGCGGTGTTCTTCACCGCTCGGGGGCACCTGGTGTTCCGGGTGTCGAGTGCGAAGGCGGCGGATCTGCGCCGGTTCCTGTCGCGGCATGCGAAGTCCAACGGCATTGACGCGGACACCCTGGCCCGCTTGCCGTTGATCGACCCGGACGGGCTACGGCCCCTCGAACTGCCGGATGCGGCAGCGGCGGCGTTGGACCGGCGGGTGCGCGCGTGTGACCGGCTGACCATGGCCGCGTCCGAGCACAAGGTGCGGATCAAGGACCTGGTCCGGCAGGTGATGCCGTGCACCCCGCTGACCGGTGATCTGGGCAAGGCCGACCTGGCGGTGCTGGAACGCTACGCCGACCCGCGTGCCCTGCTGCGGCTGGGCCGGGCCCGGCTGACCGCGCTGATCGTCAAGGCGTCCCACAACCACCAGGGCGCGGCGCGCGCCGAGCAGTGGCTGGTCGCCGCCCAAGCGGCGGTCGACCTCTACGGTGATCACCCGGCGGTCGCGTTCACCGACCTGGCCGCCGAGATCGCCACCGAGGTGCGGCTACTACGCGCCATCACCACCGAGCTGGCCGCGCACGCGGCCGAACGGGAGACCTGTTACCGGTGGGTCGACCCGATGCAGCTGGCCCGTAGCCTGCCCGGCCTGGCCGAGGTCGGCGGACCGGCGATGACCGCGGTCATCGGTGACGCCACCCGGTTCCCCACCGCGGCGCACTTCAAGTCATACCTCGGGCTGGCGCCGCGCGCGTCAGAGACCGGTGACACCGACCGCAAGGGCCAGCCGATGTCCAAGGCCGGCTCCCGGCTGGCCCGGGCCACTCTGATCCGGGCCGCGGACTGGGCTCGCAAGCAGGACCCGCAGCTCGCGCGCATCTACCACCAGCAGATGGTCGAACGCGGTGCCGAACACCTCAAAGCCAGCTGTGTGGTCGCGGCCCGGCTCGCCGAACGGCTCTGGACCGTGATGCGCCGCCGCATGCCGTACGTGATCTGCGACGTCGACGGCACGCCGGTCACCCCACAGCAGGCGAAACAGATCATCGCGCAGCAGTGGACCGTGACCGAGGAGATCCGCCGCAGGCGGCGCAGCACCAAGCGCAGGGCGGGGAAGGCCCCTCACCAAGCCCTCACGGGACATGATCAAAAAGACGCTCGAAGCGTACGAACGAGGCGACCTTCCCCACCCGAATCCTCCGCGACACCGTCACGGACCGTCAAGCAACCCGCCCTCTTGACAACCGATCCTCGATAGGGAATCAGCGGACGGTGAACCCGACCGCCCGCGGCGACGCCTCGGCGATCTCGACGTACGCGACCTTGCCGACCGGCACGAGGACCCGACGGCCCTTCTCGTCCGTGAGGGAGAGCGTCCCCTCCCCCTTGGCGAGGGCGTCGGTCACGATCTGCTCGATCTCGGCCGGCGACTGCGCGCTCTCCAGAACCAGCTCGCGCGGCGCGTACTGCACGCCGATCTTGACCTCCACGGTGCCTCCTCAACTGGGGCGAAAAAGCCGCCGTGGGAAGGCTATCCGATCTCGGGGCCGGATGTTCAGGCTGACTCACCCTGCAGCGGGAAGCTCGCGATGCCGCGCCAGGACAGGGCGGCGACCAGCGCCTCGGCGTCGGCCTTGGGCACCTGCCGACCCTCGGCCAGCCAGAACTGCGCCGCCGTCTCCGCCGCCCCGACCAGGCCGGAGGCGAGCAGCTCGGCGTGCGCCCGGCTGACCCCGGTGTCGGAGATGATCGTGTCGGTGATCGCCGCGATGCAGCCCTGCTCGACCCGCTCCACCCGCTGCCGGACGGCCGGATCGTTGCGCAGGTCGGACTCGAAGACCAGGCGGAACGCCTCGCTCTCGTGGTCGACGAAGTCGAAGTATGCGCGGACCGACGCGCTCACCCGCTCCTTGTTGTCGTTGGTGCCGCGCATCGCGTCGTGGACCTTGGCCACGATCGCGTCGCAGTGCGTGTCGAGCAGCGCCAGGTAGAGCTCCATCTTGCCCGGGAAGTGCTGGTAGAGCACCGGCTTGGAGACCCCCGCCCGCTCGGCGATGTCGTCCATCGCCGCAGCGTGGTAGCCCTGCGCGACGAACACCTCCTGCGCCGCCGCGAGCAGCTGCTTGCGCCGCGCCGAGCGGGGCAGGCGCGTGGGCCGGCCGGCGGTGTGAGCGCCGTTCCCCACAGCCGTCATGGGAACCTCCGAGTTTGTTCGTACGAGCCGGCACTTTTCCCCCGAACCGGTCGGCGCCCGTGGACCCCGGCCGGAATTGGCCCGCCGCTGTAACTTATCGCCACTGTCACCACACGGTAGCCTCAGCGGGGGCGACCAAGGAGCGCGTGGTGAGTGAAACAGGGCAACCCGGTGCCGCCACCCCGGGAGAGCACGGCGACGGGACGGGTCAGCAGGATGACCTGGCCCGTTCCGGCAACGGGTGGGCGCCCGCGGCGGCCGGTTGGTCCGGTGACGGCGCCGGGTCGCGGGAGGGCCTGCCGTGGCGCCGGGCCGAGGGGGCCTCCGGCTGGGCCGCCTCGTCGCCGCGCCACGGCGACCTGCCCGCCCCGCTGCCGGCTCCCGACGCGGAGCCGCCGAGCCGGGTCAACGGCCACTCGCACGGTCCCGACGTGCGTCGCGCCGGGGAGGAGCCGCCGGTGGTCCGCCAGGCCCCGGTGAGCGCGCCGCCGGTGCGCGAGACCGACAGCGACCGGTTGGCGGTCCCGGCGCAGCGGCCCGCCCCGGCCATGGAGCGTTCGGCCGGCCAGCACGGCGCCGCCGAGCCGGACGGCGGTTCCGCCCGACACGCCTCGGAGGAACCGCCGGCGCCCCGCGCCGGCCGCTGGTCGGATCCGGGCGTCCCGTCGTCCGCGCCCCCGGCGATGCAGGTGCCGCCGGTCGGCACCGCCGCGTCCGGCTTCGAGGTGCCGCCCGGCCTGCACGCTTCCGTCGCCGATCGGTCCGGCCCGGGCCCCGCGGCGTCCGCCGTCCCCACGTCCGGCTGGGCGGATCGCCTTCCGCCCGACGAGCCGGATCCCCACGTTCGCCCGCCCGCCGAGTCCGCGTACCCCTCGCTCGACGACCGCCCGTCCCGCCCGCCGGGGGAGGACCGCGCCGGGTACCCGCCCGCCGCCGCGGACCGCGCCGACGAGCGCGGGACGCCGCCCGAGCCGGGTTGGGCCGGCCCCGACTGGAACCGACCGAGCTGGGGCGGGGGCTGGGCGCCGCCGTGGTCGCGCGAGGAGAGTGCACCAACCGGTCGCCGGTCCCGCGAGGACAGCGCACCGGTCGGTCGCCGGTCCCGGGAGGACGACGAGCCGGCGGGCCGCCGGTCCCGCGAGGACCGGACCGCCGGCTGGGCCCGGAGCCGACCCGGGGGTACGAGCCCGAGCCGACCCGGGGGTACGAGCCCGAGCCGACCCGGGGGTACGAGCCGGCGCGGGACGAGTCGCCGCGGCCCTACCAGCCGCTGCGCGCCGAGGCCCCCCGGCCGTACGACGTCAACCGTCCCGACGTCAACCGCTCCGAGCCCGAGCCGCGCCCCGCGTACGACCCGGCCGCCCAGCCCGCCCCGGAGCCGGTCGACCGGTCGGCCTGGGCCGGGGGACACCCCGCGTCCGCCCCGGCCGACGACCCGCCCACCGCGGCCGTGGACCCGGCCGAGGTACGGTCCGCGCGGCCGTTCCGCCTGCCCCGGTTTCCCGGGGACCCGCCGCCCGCCGACCTTCCCGGCAGCCCACCGACCGTGGCGGGTGCCGGGCCGGCCGCCGGACCCGCCACCAGCGGGATCGGGCGGCCCGACCGCAGCTTCCCCACGCCCGCCCCGACGAGCGCGCCCCCCTACGCGGCCCGCCGCTCCGCGCCCGACCCGGCACCCCCGGCCACCCCCGTGCGGGAGGACCAGCGGCGGGGCCCGGACCAGGCGGTGTTGCCGCAGCGCGTCCCCGCCGAGCCGGACGTGCCCGTCGTGCCGGAGCCGTCAGCCGTGGAGCCCCACGCCGAGACCCCCCAACTCGCCCGCATCGCCACCCATCTACGACGCGACGACGAGCCCGCCCCGCCGCAGGAGCGGCCCGAGGGCTTCGACGTCAACGCGATCCTCGACGCCGTCCGGGGCGTGGCCGGGGTGCGGGACGCCTCGCTGCGGCGCACGCCGGCCGGCGCGCACAGCCTCCGGCTCGACCTCGCCGACGGTGCGGACCCGGCCGAGGTGAGCCGGATCGTCGCCCGCATGCTCCAGGAGCGGATGGGGCTGGCCGCCGCCCCGCAGAACGTCCCCGGGCTGCCCAGCGGCCCGCCCCCGCCCGTGCGTCGCCGTGCCGCCGAGGCGCGCGCCGACAACCGGGGGCCGGAGGCCCGGACGGGGAGCCGGGAGGGGCGTGCGGGCGCCGACGCGCCGACCCGGGCCGAGCGCCGGGCCGACCCGGCGGGGGACCCGCCGCGCCGGCGTCGCCAGACGACCATGCAGCGGGGCCGGTCGGCCGTGGACGAGGCCGGCCAGGTTCCGCCGGCCGCCGCGTCCGCCCCGGCCGGAGCCGCCACCGGCAGCCCCGCGACGCTCGCCGCCTCGTACTCCGGCGCGCAGCTGACCATGACGGAGGCCGCGCCGTCGCGACCGCTGGACACCGGCGGGGTGCCGGGGCCCCGTGTGGTGATCGACCACGTCCAGGTGAGCACGTACGGCCTGGACGCCAACGTGGAGGTGCGCCTCCTCGCCGGGACGGAGAACGCCGCCGGGTACGCCACCGGGCCGGCGGTCGACGGCTACGTGCTGCGGCTCTGCGCGGTCGCCGCCGCGGCGGCGGTGGACCAGCTGCTGCGCGGCGGGGAGCGGGAGGCCGACCGGGGGCGGTGCTTCGTGGACCACGCGGCGGTGGTGCCGTTCGGAAACTGCGAGGTGGCGACCGTCGTGGTGCTGCTGGTCTGCGACGGCTGGGTCGAGCAGCTCGCCGGGTCGGCGCTGGTCGCCGGGGACCCGCGGCAGGCGGTCGTCCGGGCCACCCTGGCGGCGGTCAACCGGCGGCTGGAAGCGCTGCTCGCCTGACGTACGGCGGCGGGCAGACTGAGAGCATGAAGCGCGCCACCCTCGGGCCGGAGCACCTCCTCCCGGAGCACGGTTGTCCGCCGCCGTGGCCGGGCCGGGAGGTGCGCCTCGACGGCACGGTCACCTACGTCCGGGACACCCCGGCCACCGCCCCGGAGGCGGAGCCGGCGCTCTACGTGCACGGGCTCGGCGGGTCGTCGCAGAACTGGACCGACCTGGCCGGGCTGCTCGCCGGCCGGCTCGACGGCCAGGCCATCGACCTGCCGGGGTTCGGGCGCAGCGAGCCGGGGCAGCGGTACACGGTCCCGGCCTTCGCCGACCGGGTGGTGCGCTGGATCGAGCACTCCGGCCGGGGGCCGGTGCACCTGTTCGGCAACTCGCTGGGCGGGGCGGTCTCCGTACGGGTGGCGGCGCTGCGCCCCGACCTCGTCCGCACCCTGACGCTGATCTCCCCGGCGTTGCCGTTCCTCGACTTCCGCCGCTCGTTGCAGGGCCGGATGCTGCCGCTGCTGGCGGTGCCCCGGGGCGAGCGCCTGGCCGCCTGGCGACTGGCCCGGCTCGACCCGGAGGTGATGGCGCAGCAGGTGATGGAGTCCTGCGTGGCCGACCTGTCCCGGATCAGCGAGCAGCGCCGGCTGGAGGCGCTGGAGGAGATCCGGGTGCGTTACGAGACGGCCCACCACGCCGCCGCGTACGTCCGTACGTTCCGGGGCCTGGTCTCCAGCTTCCTGCGCGCGTACCTGCCCGGGGCCGGGTCGCTGTGGCGGCTCGCCGCGGCGGTGCGCGCGCCGACGCTGGTGATCGGCGGTACGCACGACCGGCTGGTCGACGTGCGGGTGGCCCCGCAGGCCGCCCGGGTCATCCCGGACAGCCGGCTGCTGATGCTCGGCGGGGTCGGGCACGTGGCCCAACTCGAGGTGCCCCGCACGGTGGCCCGGGCGGTGCTGGCGCTGCTGGCCGAGCCGCGGGACGGCGTCGCGCGGCTCGCCGTAACGGAGGACAGCGCCGTGCGGCCCGACGTGGCAGGCTGACCGGGATGTCCGCGCCCCGCCCCCGTCACCGCTTCCCGACGGCCACCTACCACCCGACCACCCGGGCCGCCCGGCGGCGGCGCCGGTCCGTGTGCCCGTTGGTCGCGCTGGCCGCGAGCCTCCTGGCCGGCGGTGCGCTGCTGCTGGCCCGGCCAGCGCTGGACGTCGGGGCGTCGGAGGGGCCGCCGGCCGACCGCGAGGTGGTGGCCGCGGCGGACCAGTTCGGCGACCCGGCACCGGAGCCGACCGTGGCCGCCGCGTCGCCATCGGCGAGCCCCGACCCGGTCGAGGCGGCGCCGGTGCTCCGGCTGCCCGGCCCGGTGCCCTCGGCCGGGCAGGGTAGCTTCCGGTACGACGACCGGGCCGGGGAGGTGCTGGGCCGGGCGGGGACGCTGCAGCACTACCGGGTGGCCGTCGAGGAGGGCTCGGAGGAGGACGTGCACGCCTTCGGCACGGCGGTGGAGGAGGCGCTGGCCGGGCCGGGGAGCTGGGTGGACAGCGGCCGGCTGCGGTTGCAGCGGGTGCCCGGGGACGCCCGCTACGACTTCACGGTCTACCTCGCCACCGCCCGCACGGCGGGCCGGATGTGCGCAGCGGGCGGCGTGGACATCCGCGTCGGCGGTCGGCCGTACACCTCGTGCCGCGCCCCGGGGAAGGTGATCATCAACCTGGACCGGTGGCGGGCCTCGGTGCCGCACTACGTGTCGGCGAAGGTGCCGCTGGCGGTCTACCGGATGTACGTGGTGAACCACGAGGTGGGGCACCAGTTGGGGCACCGGCACGAGCGCTGCCCGAAGCGGGGCCGGCCGGCGCCGGTGATGATGCAGCAGACGCTGTTCCTCAACGGCTGCGTGGCCAACCCGTGGCCGTACCTGGACGGCCGTCGGTACGCCGGTCCGCCGCTCTGACCGGTACGCCGCCAATCCGAGTGATTTTCACGGTACGCGCCGGAACGGCCCGAATGCGCCCGGTTCGCCTGGCACCCTGAGGGCATGAGCGTCTCCTCCCCACCCGGGCCGTCCGGCTCGGCCCGTCCGACTCCGGACGGTGCCCGGTCGCGGCGCCCGGGTGCGCGTACCCTGCTCGGCGGCCTCGCCGCGCTGGCGGCGGTGGTCGCCGCCGCGGCCCTGCTCCTCGGCGGCGGGGCGGCACCCGGCCCGGCCGGCCCCGACGCGACCCACGTCGCGCGTCGGACCGGCCCGGACGACCCGGGCGGAGCGGCCGGCCGGGCGACGCCGCGCGGCTGGCCGAGCAGCGGGGCCGGCCGGTTCGCCACGGCGGAGGGAGAGTCGCCGGTCCGGGGCGGCGGCGGGCCGCTGCGCCGCTACCGGGTGGCCGTCGAGGACGGCACCGGGCAGGACGCGGACGCGTTCGCGGCCACGGTCGACGAGGTGCTCAGCGACCCGCGCAGCTGGATCGCCTCGGGCGAGCTGCGGGTGCAGCGGGTGGCCGACCCGGCGGCCGACTTCACGGTCTACCTGGCCACCCCGGCCACCTCGGAGCGGATGTGCGCGCTGGGCGGGCTGGCCACGGACGGGTACACCTCCTGCCGGCTGCCCGGCCAGGTGATCATCAACCTGGCTCGCTGGATGGAGGCCGTCCCCGACTACGGCGCCCCGCTGGACGTCTACCGGAGGTACGTGGTCAACCACGAGGTGGGCCACGAGCTCGGCGAGGTGCACCAGGCCTGCCCCCGGCCGGGGGCGCCCGCGCCGGTGATGCAGCAGCAGACGTACGGGCTGGACGGCTGCGTCGCCAACCCCTGGCCCTACCTGGACGGATCGCGGTACGAGGGCGAGCCGGTCGACGGGGTCTGAGTTATTCCCGCTCCCGCATGTCGGGCGACGTGTCACTGCTCATGGCCGACAGGCCCCGCGGCGGGTGACAATGGCGCGTCACCGTCCGTCGTCCCGGGGAGTCCACCGTGTCGTTGCCCCCGCTCGTCGAGCCCGCCGCCGAGCTGACCGTAGACGAGATCCGCCGCTACTCGCGCCACCTGATCATCCCCGACGTGGGGGTCGAGGGGCAGAAGCGGCTGAAGAACGCCCGGGTGCTGTGTGTCGGTGCCGGCGGCCTCGGCTCGCCGGCCCTGTTGTACCTGGCCGCCGCCGGCGTGGGGACGCTCGGCATCATCGACTTCGACACCGTCGACGAGTCGAACCTCCAGCGCCAGATCATCCACGGCGTCTCCGACGTGGGCCGGTCCAAGGCCGAGTCCGCCGCCGCGTCGATCCGCGAGATCAACCCGCTGGTCAACGTCGAGATCCACAACACCGCGCTGGACCGGGACAACGTCCGGGAGATCTTCTCCCAGTACGACCTGATCGTCGACGGCACCGACAACTTCGCCACGCGGTACATGGTCAACGACGCGGCGGTGCTGCTCGGCAAGCCGTACGTCTGGGGGTCGATCTACCGGTTCGACGGCCAGGCGTCGGTGTTCTGGGCCGAGCACGGCCCCTGCTACCGCTGCCTCTACCCGGAGCCCCCGCCGCCCGGCATGGTCCCCTCCTGCGCGGAGGGCGGCGTGCTCGGCGTGCTCTGCGCGTCGATCGGCTCGATCCAGGTGAACGAGGCGATCAAGCTGCTCGCCGGCATCGGCGAGCCGCTGGTCGGCCGGCTCATGGTCTACGACGCCCTGGAGATGACGTACCGCAAGATCAAGGTACGCAAGGACCCGAACTGCGCCCTCTGCGGCGAGAACCCGACGGTCACCGACCTGCTGGAGGACTACGAGGACTTCTGCGGCGCCGTCTCCGAGGAGGCCCAGGAGGCGGTGGTCGACGCGACCATCACCGCACTGGAGCTCAGGGAGTGGCAGGACGCGGGCAAGGACATCTTCCTGGTCGACGTCCGCGAGCCCGCCGAGTACGAGATCGTCCGCATCCCCGGCGCCACGCTGATCCCCAAGGGCGAGATCATCTCCGGCGAGGCGCTGTCCCGGCTGCCGCAGGACCGGCAGATCGTGCTGCACTGCAAGTCCGGCGTCCGCTCGGCCGAGGCGCTCGCCGCCGTCAAGGCGGCCGGCTTCCGGGACGCGGTGCACGTCCAGGGCGGCGTCCTGTCCTGGATCAAGCAGGTCGATCCGTCGCTGCCCGCCTACTGAGCGAAGGATGGGGCCCTTCCGGCGCGGAGGGGCCCCTTTTCGCGGTTGTCGGTCGTCCGACCATCCGAGGTGGGAACGCGTTTGCGCCGGTAGCGTGACCGCGTGGTCGACTTGGACGCCGCGATCGGCTTCGTAATGGCGCACGGCGACGCGGTGGACCGCGCCCGGCTCTCCTGGCTGCGCGCGGGCGCCGCACCGACGCCGGAACTGCTCGACAGCGTCGAGGCCGGCGAGCTGCCCGGCGGCGGCTGGCCGGCGGTCTGGGGCGACGACGTCGCCTCGGTAGACGCCACCTGCTTCCGGCTCGCGGAGCTGGACGACCTCGGCGCCCTTGGCCGACCGGCCGCTCGCCGGGCGCTGGACTGGCTGGCCGCCCGCCAGCACGCCGACGGCGGCTGGGAGGAGGATCCGGCCCTCGCTCCCGCCGCGCCGGAGTGGGCCCGGCCGGGCGACGAGGAGGCCCGTCTCTACCTGACCGCCAACGCCGGTTTCTGGCTGACCGTCGCGGGCCTGGACGCGCGGGCCGCCGGGCCGCTGGACCACCGGGTCGGCGGCGCGTACGCGGGCGTCGTGCACGTCGCCGCCCAGGCGCTCGCCGGCCGGCTGCACCCGGACGGGACCTGGCCGTCGTACCTGGCCACGGGCTGGCTGAGCGCGGCGGTGCTGCACCGGCAGGAGATGTTCTACGAGTCGGCCCGGATCCAGGTGGTGCTCGCCGACCGGATGCCGCAGCTGTCCCCGGCCAACGCCGCCTGGCTGGCGGCAACCCTGTGCCGCGTCGGCATGGGCGGGCAGCACTGGACGCTGGTCGCCGCGCGTCGCCGGCTGGCCGAGACCCAGCGCAGCGACGGCGGCTGGGAGAGCGACGACGGGCCCCAGTTCGACGTGCACACGACCCTCGCCGCGATCCGCGCCTGCCGCTGACTCCCGGGTCAACGCAGGTCCATGGACGACCAAGCCTTGCGCACGAGTCGAACACGGTAGATCCTCCGCTACAGTGTCCGCCGAGGTGCGCCCCCCCGAGTCTCGACCTCGACGGCGCGGCAGGGACGCCGACGCAACCGGCGGCCTTTCCTCACCGCCGGGCACTGCGGCGACGTGGTCAGCACCTGGTACGCCAACTCCAGCCAGACCACGCTCATCGGCCCGACCGCCGGGTCCAGCTTCCCGGGCAACGACTACGCCCTGGTCCGCTACGACAACGCGGCGCTGAGCCACCCCGGCGGCTTCACCGCCGCGAACGCGCTGTACGACGGGACGAAGGCGATCGGCATCACCTCCGGCGGCAGCGGTAACTGCAGGACCGGCGGCACCACCTTCTTCCAGCCCGTCACCGAGGCGGCCAGCGCGTACGGCGTGACCGTCTACTGATCCACCGCCGGCCCGGCCGGCGCAGCGAGGACCCGTACCCACGGGGTGCGGGTCCTCGTCGTACCGGCCCCGCCCCGGTCAGCGCAGGTGGCCGTCGCCGGTCACCACGTACTTCGTGGAGGTCAGCTCGGGCAGGCCCATCGGGCCCCGGGCGTGCAGCTTCTGGGTGGAGATGCCGATTTCCGCGCCGAACCCGAACTCGCCGCCGTCCGTGAAACGGGTCGAGGCGTTGACCATGACCGCCGCCGCGTCGACCCGGGCCACGAACTCCCGGGCCGCGCCGGCCGAGTCGGTGACGATGGCCTCGGTGTGGCCGGTGCCGTACCGGCGGATGTGGGTGATCGCCGCGTCGAGCGAGTCGACCACGGCGACCGAGATGTCGGCCGACAGGTACTCCGTGGCGAAGTCCTCTTCGGTGGCCGGCACCACCGCGTCCGAGTACGCCGCCACCCGGGCGTCGCCGTGCACCGTCACCCCGGCCCCGGCGAACGCCGCCAGCACCGGCGGCAGGAAGGCGTCCGCGACGCCCGCGTGCACCAGCAGCGACTCGGCCGTGTTGCAGGTCGACAGGCGCTGCGTCTTGGCGTTCAGGGTGATCGCGACGGCCTTGGCCACGTCGGCGGCGGCGTCGACGTACACGTGGCAGTTGCCCACCCCCGTCTCGATCACCGGCACGGTCGACTCCTCGACCACCGTGCGGATCAGCGACGCCCCGCCGCGCGGGATCAGCACGTCCACCAGCCCCCGGGCGCGCATCAGCTCCTTGACCGAGTCGCGGGAGGTGGCGTCGAGCAGCTGCACCGCGTCCGCCGGCAGGCCGGCCGAGGCGACCGCGTCCCGCAGCACCGCCACCAGCGCGGCGTTGGAGTTCGCCGCCGAGGAGGAGCCGCGCAGCAGCGCCGCGTTGCCGGACTTCAGGCAGATCCCGGCGGCGTCCACGGTCACGTTCGGGCGGGCCTCGTAGATGATGCCGACCACCCCGAACGGCACCCGGACCTGCCGCAGCTCCAGCCCGTTGGGCAGGGTCGAGCCGCGGACCACCTCGCCCACCGGGTCGGGCAGCGCGGCCATCTGGCGCAGCGCGTCGGCGATGCCGGCCACCCGGCCCGCGTCGAGGGCGAGCCGGTCCAGCACGGCCGCGCTCAGCCCGGCCTCGCGCCCGGCGGCCAGGTCCGTCGCGTTCGCGGCGAGGATCTCCGGGGTACGCGCCACGAGCGCGTCGGCCATCGCCACCAGCGCGGCGTCCTTGACCGTACGGGTGGCCACGGCCAGCGCCTCCGCCGCGTCCCGCGCCCGGCGCGCCTGCTCCACCACGCTCATCCTGCACTCCTCCTATAGCAGTACCAGGTCGTCGCGGTGGACGACCTCACGTTCGTACGCGGGGCCGAGGGCCACCGCCAGCTCGCCCGTCGAGCGGCCGAGCAGCCCGGGCAGCTCCACCGCGTCGTAGTTGACCAGTCCCCGGGCGACCGGCGCGCCCCCGGCGTCGACCAGGTCGACCGGGTCGCCCGCGGTGAACGCCCCGTCCACGGCGGTGATGCCGGCCGGCAGCAGGGACTTGCGCCGGCGTACCACCGCCGCGACCGCGCCGTCGTCGAGGTGCAGCCGGCCGCGGGGCGTGGTGGCGTGCGCCAGCCAGAAGAGCCGGGCGGCCGGCCGCCGCCGCTCGGGGTGGAACAGGGTGCCGACGGCCTCGCCGGCCAGCGCCCCGGCGGCCAGGGACGCGGCGGTCAGCACCACCGGGATGCCGAACCCGGTCGCGATCCGGGCCGCCTCGACCTTGGTGACCATGCCGCCGGTGCCCACCCCGGCGCGGCCCGCGCCGCCCACCTCGACCCCGGCCAGGTCCCGCTCGTCGTGGACCTCGGCGATCCGGGTGGAGCCCGGCCGGGCCGGGTCGCCGGTCCACAGCGCGTCGACGTCGGACAGGAGCACCAGCAGGTCGGCGTGCACCAGCGCGGCCACCAGGGCGGCGAGCCGGTCGTTGTCGCCGAAGCGGATCTCCTCGGTGGCCACCGTGTCGTTCTCGTTGACGATCGGCACGGCCCGCAGGTCGAGCAGCTTGCGCAGGGTCCGGTACGCGTTGCGGTAGTGCGCCCGTCGGGTCACGTCGTCGACGGTGAGCAGCACCTGCCCCACCGTCAGCTGGTGCCGGGCGAAGCCGGCCGCGTACCGGCCGATCAGCAGGCCCTGGCCGACGCTGGCGGCGGCCTGCTGGGTGGCCAGGTCGCGCGGGCGCCGCCGGAGCCCGAGCGGTGCGAGCCCGGCGGCGATGGCCCCGGACGAGACCAGCACCACCTCGCGGCCGTCGGCGGCGAGCGCGGCGAGCGTGTCGACCAGCGTGTCGACCCGCGCGTCGTCCAGTCTCCCGGCCGCGGTGGTCAGCGAGGACGAGCCGACCTTGACGACGATCCTCCGGGCTGAGGTGACTGCTTCGCGCACCCGCCCATTCTGCTCGCTCGGGTCTGCCGGGCCCGTCGGTGATCCCATATCGTGGCAGATCATGACACCTGAGGAGTACGTCGAGGCTGTGCTGCGGCTCGTCGAGCGCATCCCGCCGGGCCGGGTGATGTCGTACGGGGCGGTCGCCGACGCGCTCGCCGAGCGCTCGGGCCGGGCGTCGGCGCGGCTGGTCGGGTCGATCATGGCCCGGCACGGCGGCGGGGTGCCGTGGCACCGGGTGGTGACCGCGGGCGGCCGGCTGCCACCCGGGCACGAGGTCGAGGCGCGGGCCCGGCTGCGCGCGGAGGGCTGCCCGCTGCGCCCGTCCGGGGTGGACATGTCGGCAGCCGGTTGGTCCCCGAACGAGGGGGTGTGACCTCACCCACAGCGTGAGTAGCATTCGGCGCCATGGACGGGTCTGGGCGGCTGGACGCTGCCCTGGCTGCGCCGGCTCGGCGCGCCCGTGCCGCCGTTCGACTTCGCCGTCGCCGGGGTCACCTCGATCTCCGTGGACCTGCACAAGTACGCGTACGCCCCGAAGGGCGTCTCGGTGCTGCTGCACCGCGACCCGGCGCTGCGCGCCCCCCAGTACTTCGCGTACGCCGACTGGCCCGGGTACACCATGGTCAACCCGGTGATCGCCGCCACCCGGTCCGGCGGTCCGATCGCCGCCGCGTACGCCACCCTGCGCCACCTCGGCGAGGACGGCTACCTGCGGCTGGCCGCGTCGACCCGGGACGCGGTGGCGGGGCTCGCCGACGCCGTGCGGGGTACGGACGGGCTGCGGCTGCTCGTCGAGCCCGAGTCGACCGTGGTCTGCCTCACCTCCGCCGACCCGGGGCTCGACCTGTTCGTGCTGGTGGACGAGCTGACCGCGCGCGGTTGGCACACCCAGCCGCAGCTCGCGTACGCCGGCCTGCCGGCCAGCGTGCATCTCACCGTGACCGCCGCGGTGGCCCCCGGGGTGGCGGAGTTCCGCGCGGACCTGGCCGAGGCGGTGGCGGCGGCCCGGGCGGCCGGCCCGGTGGAGCTGCCCGGGGAGCTGGCCGCCCGCGCGGCCTCGCTCACCCCGGACGCCCTCACCCCGGAGCTGGTCGCCGGCCTCGCCGCCGGCCTCGGCCTGGCCCGGCCGGGGCCGGGCGGGCCCGGCGCGGGCGGCGCGCCGGACCGGATGGCCCCCGTGAACGCGCTGCTGAACGCCGCCCCGCCGGCCCTGCGGGAGCGGCTGCTGGCCGAGTTCGTCGGCCTGCTGCAACGCCCGGTCTGGTGAGTACCGGCGTCCCGCGTCACCCGGAACGGGTCACCCGGCCCGGCAGTTCCAGGTCCGTCCGGGCGGTGTTGTCGCCCGGGGTGCGGTCGGCGGGGAACCCGCCGTCGACGTTCGCGCGGACCGTCAGCGCGAGGCCGGACAGCGTGCGGGCCGGGCCGCCCGGTGCGATGTCCACCCGCACCCCGATCCGGTACGACCGCGAGCCGCCCGCGGGTATCCGCCCGTCTCCCGTGCAGAACATCGTCTTCGTGTCGTCGTCCTGCCCCTGGTGGAAGCAGCCGCCGATCCCGGTGCCGTTCAAATCGATCGTCGCCTCCACCGGCAGCACCACGATCAGGTCGCCGCTGTCGTACGTCCGGGTGCCGGCGTTGGCCATGGTGACGTCGAGCCAACCGGCGTACGCGTCGCCGGACGGTTGCAGGGTCACCGACCGCGGTGCCGTGATCGACAGGTCGAGGTAGCGGGTCGAGGTCGCCGACGGCGTACCGCTCGGGCGGGAAGCGGACGGCGTCGGGGCGGCGGTCGTCGGCGTCGGTGCCGGCGACGGGGAGAACGGGCTCCCGGGCGTCGCCGAGGGAACCTGGCTCTGGGTGGCCGACGGGCCCGGCGCGGGGGTGGTCGATCCGGTGCTCGGCCAGGCCGAAGGGAGCTCGGTGGCGGGAGAGTCGTCGGTGCCGGAGGTCCGGGGCGGCGGAGTGCCGGTGCCGACGAGCCCGACGGCTCCGGCCACGGCGACGACCGCCGCCGCGACGCCCGGGACGACGGCCCGGCTACGCCGCCGGCGGTACGCCCGGCGGCGCGGCTCGTCCGGGTCGGGCTCGCCGACCCGCGAAAGGCTCGCGGCGCGCAGGTCGGCGAAGGCACTCGCCAGCCGGTCCGCTTCCTGGTGTCGACGGTCCATCTCAGTCCACCGTCCTTCGGGCCGCGTGGGACGTCCCGGGCCGGCCGCCGTCCCGTCGCTGAGGATCGTGCTCGTCGAGCCGCGCCGCCAGCGTGGTCCGGGCGCGGTGCAGCCAGGACTTGACCGTGCCGGGCGCCACGCCGCAGTCCTCGGCGATCTCGTTGACGCTGAGCTCGGCGATGTAGAACAGCACCACCGCGCGTCGCTGGTCGGCGGGGAGCGCCCGGAGGGCGGCGGCCAGCGCCACCCGGTCCGGGCCGGGGCCGTCCACCGACTCCAGCCGCTGCCGTTGCTGGAACAGCCGTGCCGTACGCAGTCGGCGCCACCGGCTGGCCGCGGCGTTCCAGGCCACCCGGCGGACCCACCCCACCGGGTCGTCGTAGCGGCTGATCCGGTGCCAGCGTGGCCAGGCCCGGCTGAACGCCTCCTGCACCAGGTCCTGGGCTTCCCCCAGGTCCCCGACGAACGTGTAGAGCTGCACCACCAGCGGCTGGAAGTGCCGGCGGTACACCTCGTCGAAGCCCGGACCGGCGTCTTCCCGCACCGTGCTGCTCACCTCGATCGTCAGTGCTCGTCGCGGGATGCCCGCATCGGCCGGGGCGGGGGTGCGCGGCCGTGGGGCAACCCACGGCCGCGCATCCGTCTGCGTCATCGTCGTCAGCCGGCCGGGACCGCGGTGACGCCGAAGGCGGCCGTGTTGTCGGCCGGGTCGACGTCGACCAGCTCGTCACCCCAGCCGAACGTGGCGACCAGCCGCACCGAGCCCGTGCCGAGGTCACCCGGCGTGACCTCGGCGGGTGCCCGGAGCAGCAGCGCGACCGTGCGCTCCTCGCCCTCCATGAACCGCCCGCCGGCCACCTCGCAGCTGCTGCCGCAGACCGCCGTCGGCTCGATGCCGGCCAGGCTGACCCCGGCGGGCAGCGTCGGCTCCAGCCACGCGTCGTGCGCCGCGTCGCCGGCCGCCCGTACGGTCACCGGCAGCCGGCCCAGCCAGGTTCCGTCCCCCTGCCGGGCCAGGACGGCGGATCCGACCGCCAGTGACGCGTCGGTCAGCGTGTCCCAGACGTACGGCCGGGGATCGTCCAGCGAACCGGTGGTCGAGCGGAACAGCGTCGGGAAGTCGCTGGCGTCGTCGGCCGGGGTCCCGTTCGCGGCGCCGACCGTCACCCGACCGCCGGTCGCGGACATCGCGTGGGCCCGCGGGCTGGTCAGCACCCGGAAGTCGACGGTGAACCGGCGCCGCTCGCCCGGCTGGAGGGCGCCTCCGGGCACCGTGCAGTAGATCTTGCGCACCGGGGTCGGGCTGCCGGTGAAACACATGCCGGTCGGCGTCAACCCGGCGAACGCCCCGGGCACCGGCTCGGTGACCGTCAGTTCCAGGTCGGCCGCCGCCGACCCCCGGTAGGTGACCGTCACCGGCAGGCGGCCGGCGTACCCCCGGTCGGTGGGGTCGAGCACCAGCCGGCCGACCGACACGGACGTGTCGCCCGGCGCGGTGGCCTGCGCGGCGGGCGCCGCGCCGAGCAGGCCGAGCCCCGCGCCCAAGAAGCCGGCCACGAGCCGACGGGTGATGGTCCTGGTCATGTCTGTTCCTCCGAATCCCCGTGCCCGCCGGTGACCCCGTGCCGCCGGCGGGGTTACGGGAATGACACTCGATGCCCCCCGGGACGGTTGCGGCGCGAGTCTGGCGCCTAGCCGACAGTCCCGTCGCCCTGCCCGCCGCCCCCTCCGGCGGCCGGTGCCGGCGGACGCGGGCTTGTGGTTGACTGGGCGGGGCGCGGAAAGGGGACGGTCGTGCAGCTGCCGGCAGTGCTGGGGGAGCCGATCCGGTTCGTGCTGAACTGGGGCCGCCGCTACTCGCTCTGGGTGTTCAACTTCGGCCTGGCCTGCTGCGCGATCGAGTTCATCGCCACCAGCATGGGCCGGCACGACTTCATGCGGCTCGGCGTGATCCCGTTCGCCCACGGCCCCCGCCAGGCCGACCTGATGGTGGTCTCCGGCACGGTCACCGACAAGATGGCCCCGGCGATCAAGCGGCTGTACGACCAGATGCCCGAGCCGAAGTACGTCATCTCGTTCGGCGCCTGCTCCAACTGCGGCGGCCCGTACTGGGACTCGTACTCGGTGACCAAGGGCGTCGACCAGCTCATCCCCGTCGACGTGTACGTGCCCGGCTGCCCGCCCCGGCCGGAGGCGCTGCTGCACGGCATCCTGCGCCTGCAGGAGAAGATCGCCGCCGAGCGGTCCGGCGTCGGCGGGGTGGCCCGACCGGACCCGCTCGTCTCGCCGGCCGACGTCGCCGGTGGGCAGCCGCCCCGCCCGGTGGAATCGCTCACCGCCCCACCGGTACGTCCGCCGACCAGCGCCCACCCCTAGTCAGGGCCGACGTTCTGCCGTCTGTGCTGGTCGACGGCTTTCGTCGCAGCTCCGATTCTTGGACAGTTCCCGTTCCAGCCGAACGGCAACTGTCCAAGAATGGCCCGCAGCTCCCATGCGTCTGGGCTGCGCCGGCTCGTCCGCCAATCTAATTGGCTTCACCGGCGGGGCGGCCAGGGCCGAGCCCGTGGCGCGCCGAGACTAGCCTGCGGCCATGACCCAGTTCGCGGACACGCGTTCCGCCTTCATCGTCGACGTGTTCACCGAGGAGTTCGGTGCGTCGATGGCGCTCGACCCGGCGGCGTTCCGCCGCAAGTTTCGCAAGATGGCCGCGTCGCCGTTCGCCTTCTACCGGGGCAGCGCCTCGCTTTTCTACGCCGACCAGCGCGGCGACTTCGCCGACGAGGCGTTCCTGGACGAGCACACCAGCCGGGTGTGGATCCACGGCGACCTGCACGCGGAGAACTTCGGCACGTACATGAACGCCTCCGGGCAGCTCGTGTTCAACGTCAACGACTTCGACGAGGCGTACGTCGGGCCGTTCACGTGGGACCTGAAGCGCTTCGCCGCCAGCGTGGCCCTGCTCGGGTACGCCAAGGCGCTCTCCGACCGGGCGATCAGCGACCTGGTCACCGGGTTCGCCGGGTCGTACCTGACCGAGCTGCGGGCCATCGCCGCCGGCGGGGACGACGCCATCGGCTCGATCACCCTCGACAACGCCGACGGGGTGCTGCGCCGGGTGCTCCAGCAGGCCCGGCTCAACACCCGGGTCGACCTGCTGGCCGCGCAGACCACGATCGACAACTACGAGCGCCGGTTCTCCCTCGGCGACGGCGTGTACGAGATCGACGCCGACACCCGCGACCGGGTGTGCGCCGCCTTCCAGGACTACCTCGGCACCCTGCCCGAGTCCTCCGCCCGGCTGCGTCCGGTGGAGGCGCACATCAAGGACGTCGTGCTGCGCAAGGGCGTGGGCATCGGCTCGGCCGGGCTGCCGTCGTACAACCTGCTGCTGGAGGGGCACACCCAGGCGCTGGAGAACGACGTCGTCATCTACATGAAGCAGGCCCAGGTCCCGGCCGTGGCCCGGTACGTCGACGACGAGCGGGTCCGCGCGTACTTCCGGCACCAGGGGCACCGGACGGCCGAGTCGCAGCGGGCGCTGCAGGCGCACGCCGACCCGTGGCTGGGCTTCACCGAGCTGGACGGGGCCGGCCAGCTCGTCGCCGAGGTCTCCCCGTACGCGGCCGACCTGGACTGGTCGGACGTCAACGAGCCGGAGGAGCTGGCCGGGGTGCTGGCCGACCTGGGCCGGGCCGTGGCCCGGATGCACTCGGTGGCCGACGACGAGTCCAGCCACGACCTGGTCGACTACTCCACGGAGGAGGCGATCGTCGCCGCGGTGGACGCCGACCCCGACGGGTTCGTCGCGCACCTGGTCGAGTTCGCCCACGCGTACGGCCTGCGGGCCCGCGAGGACCACCAGCTCTTCGTCGACCTGTTCCGCAACGGCCGGCTGCCCGGAATCTGACCCCCCGCCCGGGCCGCTCCGCCGCCCGCCGCGCTGCCGCGGGCCACCGCCCGTCGGCTCACGCGGCGAAGTCGAGCACCACCTTGATGTCGTCCGGCTGGGGGGTGTACGCCTCGGCGTACGCCCCCACCGGCACGCGTCGGGTGATCAGCGACTCCAGCCACGACCGGTCGGCCCGGGCCAGGGCCTCGGCGGCCATGTCCCAGTGCCGGCGGTTGGCGTTCACCGAGCCGAAGACCACGTTGTTCTCCAGCACCAGGGCCCGGTTGAGCGAGCCGGCGTCGAAGTCGATCTTCCGGCCGCCGCTGGAGACCCCGGTCAGGCAGACGATGCCGTTGATGCCCGCCTTGCACATCACGTCCAGCACCACCACCGGCGCGCCCGTGCACTCCACCACCACGTCCGGCTCGAAGTCCAGCTCGTTGACCGGTACCGCGTGGTACGTCGCGCCGAGCGCCCGGACCAGGTCCGGCTTCGGCCCCGAGGTGGCCCGGTCGAGGACGTGCACGGCCAGCCCCCGCTGGACGGCCAGCAGCGCGGCCAGCAGGCCGATCGGGCCCGCCCCGGTCACCAGCACCGTCTGCGGCTGCCACTCCGCCCGGTTCCCGATCCGCTCGATGTGGTCCCACGCCTTGGCCACCACGCTGGTCGGTTCGAGCAGCATGCCGACCCGGGCCAGCGCCGGGTCGAGGCCGACAGCGAACTGGGGCTGCACCCGCCAGCGGTCCCGGGCGAAGCCGGGCAGCGCCTTGATGCCGTGCTCGGTGTACCGCCCGTTGCGGCACATGTCCCACTCGCCGACGGCGCAGTTCGGGCAGGGCACGGGATCGGGGTGCCGGACGATGCCCGCCACCAGGTCGCCCGGTTGCAGGGTGCCGCTGGGATCCTCCAGCACCCGGCCCAGCGACTCGTGGCCCAGCACCAGGTCCTTCACCCCCGGCGGGGCCTCGCCGTAGTGCCCGGCGATGATCTCGTGGTCGGTGCCGCAGATGCCCACCGCGAGCGCCTCGACCAGGACCGCGCCCTCGTCCGTGGCCGGCTCCGGCCAGTCCGCGGCGCAGCGCAGCGACTTCGGGTTACCGGGTGTGACGGTGACAGCGCGCACCGGCCAATTCTTCCCCGGCCGGTGCCGTCGCCGGGCCGAAACCGCCACGCCCGTGCGGCCGGTCGATCGGCGGCTGCATGCTCGGCGAAGAGGCGGGTACCCGGCCACTTCCTACGGACCCGGTCCATCGCGCCCCAGTCCAGCGCCGCCTGGCCGTTCGGCATGTTCCACGACCTGCGTTGGGTGCTGGTCTACCACGACAGTTGGTTCAGCTTCGCGGCGGAACTGGTCGCCGCGGTCGTCGTACGCGGGCTGCTCTGCACCGGGTGCGTCGCGCTCGCCTGGCCCGGGGATGTTCCCCGGCCGCCGCTGCGCCGGCTCGTCGGGCGCAGCCTGCTGTTCGCCGTTTTCGTCGCCGTGGTCCTTCTGCCCTGGGCGGCGGTCGCGGTGGCCGCCTCCCGGTTCGCGCTGGCCTGGTTCCTGTTCCTGGAACTCGTGCCCGTGCTGATCCTGGCACCGATGCTGGCGCGCGGCGGCGTCGTGGCCGACTGGTGGCGCGGCCTACCGGCGCTTCGCCTGGTCGGCTGATCGAGGTGTACGGCCTCCACGGGCAGTTGATCCACCGCCCGTCCGTGCAGCGTGTCGTCGGCGACTTCCTCAACGGCGAACTGACGACCAACCCGGAGAGCCGGCGCTACCGGGGGAGGCTGGACTTCTTCGTGGCGTGGCAGCCCCCCGCCCTCCCGTTGAAGCTGAATCCGGTGTGGCGGGGCCAGGCCAACACCGGCGTCCTGTTCCAGCGCGTCAGCTGTCCGTCGTCCTGACACCGGCCGTCGGACGGGTCGACCCGTAGGATCGCGGGCATGACGCCGGAAGAGGTCGCCGAGCGGGCGCGGACGGTGCTGACGCGAACGGCCGGGTTGGCCGAGGACGCGGTGACCGTGGGGTGCTCGGGCGGCCAGGCGTACGCCCGCGCGACGGTCGACGTACCCCCGGGCGCCTGGCGGGACGCGCTGCGCGCTGCGCGCGACGACGCCGAGCTGGCCTGTGACTTCTTCGACTGGCTGTCGGCGGTGGACGAGCTGGCCGACGGGTTCGACGTGGTCGCCCACCTGTGGTCGACGGGCCACCGGCACGGGGTGCTGCTGCGCACCCGGGTGCCCCGGGAGGCGCCGAGCGTGCCCTCGGTGGTGGACGTCTTCCCCGGTGCCGCCTGGCACGAGCGGGAGACGTACGAGATGTTCGGCGTCCGCTTCGACGGCCACCCGAACCTGGCGCCGCTGCTGCTGCCGCCGGAGTTCGAGGGGCATCCGCTGCGCAAGGAGTTCGTGCTCGCCTCCCGGGTGGCCAAGCCGTGGCCGGGCGCCAAGGAGCCGGGCGAGTCCGAGGCCGGCGGCGGCCGCCGCCCGATCCGCCCGCCCGGCGTGCCCGCGCCCGGCGAGTGGGGCGCGACGCCCACGCCGGCCGGCGCGGCCGGGGTCGGCGAGGGTCCGCGCGGTGGCACCCCGGCCCGCCCGGCCCGGGACCGCCCCGTCCGGCGGCCGCCCGGCGCGCCCGGGCTGGCGACCCCGTCGGACGACGACACCGGAGGTACGCCCTGATGCCCGCCTGGTTGGAACTGGTCCTCCGGGTGGCCGGGGTGCTGGTCGCCTTCCTCACCCTGCCGCTGATCGTGGGGCAGACCGAGCACAAGGTGATGGCGCACATGCAGGGCCGGCTCGGCCCGATGTACGCGGGCGGCTTCCACGGCTGGGCGCAGCTCGTCGCCGACGGGCTCAAGTTCGTGCAGAAGGAGGACGTCACCCCGCGCGAGGCGGACCGCGCCGTCTTCCGGCTCGCCCCCGTGGTGGCCCTGGTCCCGTACCTGCTCGCCCTGCTGGTGATCCCGCTCGGGCCCGGCGACCTGGTCGGGCAGCCGCTGGACATCGGGCTGTTCTTCGTCCTCGCGGTCGTCGGGGTGGGCGTGGTGGCGGTGCTCATGTCCGCCTGGGCGTCGGCCAACAAGTACAGCCTGCTCGGCGGGCTGCGCGGGGCGGCCCAGCTGCTCGGCTACGAGCTGCCGCTGGTGCTGGCCGCCGCGTCGGTGGCGATGGCGGCCGGCACGCTGAGTCTCCCCGGCATCGTCGAGGCGTGGGAGCCCTGGTGGCTGCTCTGGCAGGCGCCCGCGATGGTCGTGTTCTTCGTCGCCGGGCTGGCCGAGATCCGGCGGCCCCCGTTCGACATGCCGGTCGCCGACTCCGAGCTGGTGTTCGGGTACATGACCGAGTACACGGGCCTGCGCTTCGCGTTCTTCCTGCTCGCCGAGTACGTCGGCATCGTGGTCATCGCGGCGCTGACCACCGTGCTCTTCCTCGGCGGCTGGCAGGGCCCGTTCGCGGACGCGCAGCTCGGCTGGCTGTGGACCCTGCTCAAGGTCTTCGCCGTCGCGTTCGTGATCATCTGGCTCCG
This sequence comes from Micromonospora olivasterospora, assembly GCF_007830265.1. Lineage (NCBI taxonomy): Bacteria > Bacillati > Actinomycetota > Actinomycetes > Micromonosporales > Micromonosporaceae > Micromonospora > Micromonospora olivasterospora. The sequence continues at coordinate 1,771,650 of NZ_VLKE01000001.1, read as the reverse complement.
GGTGGCGTATCCCCGGCTGCGCGAGGACCAGCTCCAGCGCCTCTGCTGGCTGGTCCTCGTCCCGCTCTCCCTCGGCCAGCTCGTCCTCACGGCCGCCGTCCGCGTGGCGATGTGAGGAGGGGCCCCCGGTCGGGGGCCCCTCCTGGCCCGGCTCGGTCGGCCGGGCGGCTCGGTCACGGGGCGGCGTAGAGCAGGCGGTTCGGCGAGCCGGGGCCCGGGTTCTTCACCACGCCGGTGGTGGCGGCGGTGATCAACGCGCTCTTGGCCTGCGCCATCGTGTTGTTCGGGAACTGCTGCCGGTAGCGCGCCAGCCAGCCGGTGACGTGCGGGGCGGCCATGGAGGTGCCCGACCAGCCGGAGGCGACCGCGGTGTTCGAGGCGATGCCGGCGGAGGTGATGTTCACGCCGGGGGCGAAGACGTCGACGCACGTACCGTAGCTGGAGAACGACGCCCGGTTGTCCGCGCTGTCGGTCGCGGCGACGGTGATGCCCTGGGCGGAGCGTGGGCCGTTCGTGCAGGCGTCGGTGTTGAAGTTGCCGGCGATGAAGACCGCCTGCACGCCCGAGTTGATCAGGTTCTGCGCGGCGGTGTTGGGGGCGGTGCCGTAGCCCTGGAGGCTGAATTTTGCCACCGAGACGGGGGCGTGGTTGACGGCGATCCAGTCCATGCCCTCGATCAGGTCGGACGTCCAGCCGGTGTTGTCGCACATGAGCACCCGCACCGCCCTGATGGTCACGGCCTTGGCGACGCCGTACGTCGCGCCGCCGACGGTGCCGGCGACGTGCGTACCGTGACCGTGGCAGTCGTTGGTGCCGTTGCCGTCGCCGACCGCGTCGTAGACCCCGCTGGCGCGCCCGCCGAAGTCGACGTGGCTGGCCCGGATGCCGGAGTCGACCACGTAGACGGTGACGCCGGCACCGGTCGTGGTGTATCCGAAGGTGCTGTTCAGCGGCAGGTTGCGCTGGTCGATGCGGTCCAACCCCCACGACGGCGGGTTGACCTGCGTGGCCTGCGTCGACACGTCGCCGCCGCCCCGGACGCGGCTGTCCCGCTCGACGTACGCCACGGCGGGATCGGCGCGGACCGCGGCGAGGGCGGCCGGGGGCAGGTGGGCGGCGTACCCGTCGAGGACCCGCGCGTAGCGGGTCAGCACGGTGCCGCCGGCCTGTTCGGCGATGCTGGCCGCCCGCGCGGTCCGTGCGGCGCGGTCGGCGCCGGCCGGGGTGTCGGAGAGCACCACGAGGTACCGGTCCGGCGCGGTCTCCGGCCCACCCGCCCGCAACGGCGCGGGCGCGGGCCGGCCCGGCCCCGCCGCGGTCGAGGCCGCTGACGGGGCCCCGACGGTGGTGACGAGCGCACCGGCGATCACGCCGGCCAGTACGCCGAGGCGTACGGTCCTGCCACCTGACTTCCGCAAGGTAGCACCTCCTCCACTGTGGACTGTGGTGTCCGGCGGCGGCCCCCCGGGGACCGGCGGCACGGATCCCCATAATTCGATCAGCTTCGATTGAATAAAGCAATAACCAGCGGAGTGTGTCGATTGATGTGGGCGGGACCCTCAGCCCAGCGGGGTGTGTGCGGGGTCCAGCCGTTCGGCGGGCGGGGGCGGCGGGGGCGGCGTGCCGTCGCCGAACGGGCGGCCGCCGAGCGCCTCACGGCCGTGCGGGGTGAGCCAGCCCGACAGGTCCGGGCCGAGCGGCACCACCCCGGTCGGATTGATGTCCCGGTGCACCTCGTAGTAGTGCCGCTTGATGTGGTCGAAGTCGACCGTGTCGCCGAAGCCGGGGGTCTGGAACAGGTCCCGGGCGTACGCCCAGAGCACCGGCAACTCGGTCAGCTTGTTCCGGTTGCACTTGAAGTGCCCGTGGTAGACCGGGTCGAAGCGGACCAGCGTGGTGAACAGCCGCACGTCCGCCTCGGTGATCGTGTCGCCGACCAGGTACCGCCGGCCGGACAGCCGCTCACTGAGCCAGTCCAGCCGGTCGAACAGCCGGTGGTACGCCTGCTCGTACGCCTCCTGGCTGCCGGCGAACCCGCACCGGTAGACGCCGTTGTTGACGTCCCTGAAAACCAGGGCGTTGACCTCGTCGATCTCGTCACGCAGCCGCTCCGGGTACAGCTCGGGCGCCCCCGGCCGGTGGTACGCCGTCCACTCGCTCGACAGGTCCAGGCTCATCGGACCGTAGTCGTTGGTGACCACCTGCCCGCTCGGCACGTCCACGATCGCCGGCACCGTGATGCCCCGGTCGTACCCGGGGAAGCGCGCGTGGTACGCCGCACCCAGCCGCTCGATGCCGAGCACCGGGTCCCGCCCGCCCGGGTCCAGGTCGAACGTCCAGCTCCGGGCGTCGTGGGTGGGGCCGGCGACGGCCATCGAGAGGGCGTCCTCCAGGCCGAGCAGCCGGCGCACGATGATCAGGCGGCTGGCCCAGGGGCAGGCGCGGCTGACTGCCAGCCGATACCGGCCGGGCTCGACCGGCCAGCCGTCCCGCCCGTCCGCGGTGATCCGCGTGGCGATGTACCGCTGGTCGCGCGTGAACTCCCCGCCCGGCTCGACGTACTTGCCACCGGTCGTCGCGCCTGCCTCGTCGCCCACGTCGCCTCCCTGCGTCCGCCCGAGGTCTCCCGCTCCATCTTGGCCGATCCTCCGCCGCGCGGCCGGCCCGCCGCCCCTCGTGGAGCTGTAACGAGCTGTTCCAGCTCCTCCAGCAGCTCGGCGTCGAGCTGCTGCCGCCGGCCTGAGCCCGGAGGCCCCACGCGCCCGCCGCCGGGTGGTGGTCGCGCGCGCCGGGGCCACAGGGCAGGATGGGCGGCATGAGTGAGCGCAGCGAGGCGACACCCGCGAGTGAGCGGAGTGTCCCGGGCCAGGGGCTGGTGAAGGGGCTGGCGGTCACGCTGCGGACGATGACCCGCCGCGCCACCACCCAGCAGTACCCGGACGTCGCCCCCGCGCTGCCACCCCGCTCCCGCGGCGTCATCGCGCTGCTGGAGGAGAACTGCACGGTCTGCATGCTCTGCGCCCGCGAGTGCCCGGACTGGTGCATCTACATCGACTCGCACAAGGAGGAGGTGGCGGTGCCCGGCGCCGCCCGCCCCCGCCAGCGCAACGTGCTCGACCGGTTCGACATCGACTTCTCGCTCTGCATGTACTGCGGCATCTGCGTCGAGGTGTGCCCCTTCGACGCGCTGTACTGGTCGCCGGAGTTCGAGTACGCCGAGTACGACATCCGGGACCTGCTGCACGACAAGGACCACCTCGGGGAGTGGATGGGCACCGTCCCGCCGCCGCCGGCCCACGACCCGCACGGCGAACCCTCGAAGGAGGAGACCACCGCCGCCCGCAAGGCCGCGGGCCCCGCCGCGCGTCCGGCCCCTTCCCGGGTACGCCCGGAGCCCGGCGCCGCCCCGGACCGGGGCCCGGCGTCATGACCGGGGCGGACGTGCTCCTGCTCGCCCTCGGCGCGGTGGCCGTCGGCGCGGGGACGCTGGTGGTCACCACGCGGCACCTGGTCCGCGCCGGCCTGTACCTGGTGGTCTGCCTCGGCGCGCTGGCCGGGATCTACCTGGTGCTCACCGCCGAGCTGGTGGCCTGGGTCCAGGTGCTGATCTACGTGGGCGCCGTGGTGGTGCTGCTGCTGTTCGCGGTGATGCTGACCCGGGCCCCGATCGGCGCGTCCGACGACCTGGACCGTCCGGGCTGGCCGGCCGCCCTGATCGGCGGCGGGGTCGGGCTGGGGCTGACCGGGCTGATGGTCGACGCGTTCGGCTGGTACCGGGTCGCGCTGCCCGAGCCGGGCACCGCCGAGCGCCTCGGCGAGCAGGTCTTCGGGTCCTGGGTGCTGCCGTTCGAGGTGCTGTCGGTGCTGCTGCTGGCCGCCCTCGTCGGGGCGATCGTGCTCTCCCGGCCCGACATCGGCCGCCACGCCGGGCAGGACGGGCGGTCGCGGTGAGACCCGTCATCCCGTACGTCACCGCCGCCCTGCTGTTCGGCCTCGGCGTCTACGGCGTGCTGCGCCGCCGCAACGCGGTGCTCGTCCTGATGGCCGTCGAGCTGATGCTCAACGCGGTCAACCTGGTCCTGGTCACCGCCGACACGACCGTCCGGGCGCAGCTGCCCCACGCCGGCCAGGTCTTCGCCCTCTTCGTGATCGTCCTCGCCGCCGCCGAGATCGGCGTCGGGCTGGCGATCGTGCTCCAGCTCTACCGGCTGCGGGCCAGCGTCGCCGTCGACGAGGTGCCGCTGACCGAGCCGGCGGTCGACGAGCGCCCCGAGGAGACCCGGGCGGGCGCGGCCGGCGGGGAGGTGGCCCGGTGACCGGCGTGCTCGGGCCGCTGCTGCCCGTCGTACCCCTGGTGGTGGGCCTGACCGGGCTGTTGCTGCCGCCGTCCCCGCGCGGCGCCGCCGTCGGCGGGACCGCGCCCGGCGGGCCGCGGTCGCGCTCGGCGTGGCCGGCGCGGCCGGCGCGCTGCTGGTCGCGGTAGCCCTGCTCGCCCTCGTCGACCACCCGGTGGAGACCTCGACCACCTGGGTGGAGCTGGGCGGGCTGCGGGTGACCCTCGGCGTCCGCCTCGACGGCGCCGCCGCGCTGGTCGCCGTGGCGGTGGCCGCGGTCGCCCTCGCGGTGCAGGTCTACTCGGTCGCCTACCTGCGGCGCGGCCCGCACGACGACGTCGAGGTCGACCACCGCTATCCCCCCTACGCGGCGCAGATCAGCCTGTTCACCGCCGCGATGCTGCTGGTCGTGGTCGCCGGGGACCTGATCATGCTGCTGGTCGGCTGGGAGGTGATGGGCCTCTGCTCGTACCTGCTCATCGCCCACGACCGCCGGCTGCCCGAGGCGCCGGCCGCCGCGCTGAAGGCGTTCCTGGTCACCCGCGTCGGCGACGTCGGCTTCCTGCTCGGCATCGCCCTGCTCGGCGTCTCGGCGGGCAGCTTCCGGATCGCCGACGTGCTCGCCCACGACCACGCCACCGGCACGCTCACCGCCGCGTGCCTGCTGCTGCTCGCCGGGGTGGCCGGCAAGAGCGCCCAGTTCCCGCTGCACACCTGGCTCCCGGACGCGATGGCCGGCCCGACCCCCGTCTCGGCGCTGATCCACGCCGCCACCATGGTCGCCGCCGGCGTGTACGCGGTCGCCCGGCTCTTCCCGCTCTTCGAGCGGGCCCCGGCGGCACTCGCCGTGCTCGGGGTGATGGCCGCGGTCACCCTGCTGCTCGGCGCGTTCGCCGCCACCGCCCAGGACGACATCAAGCGGGTGCTCGCCTGGTCGACGGTCTCCCAGATCGGGTACATGACCGGTGCGCTCGCCGTCGGCGCGCCGACCGCCGCCCTGTTCCACCTGCTCAGCCACGCCGCGTTCAAGGCGCTGCTGTTCCTCGCCGCCGGGGCGGTGATCCACGCCGTCGGCACCACGCTGATGTCCCGGATGGGCGGGCTGCGTACGGCCATGCCGGTGACCTTCTGGGCCACCGTGGTCGGCCTCGGCGCGCTGGCCGGCGTGCCCCCGCTGTCCGGCTTCTGGAGCAAGGACGGCGTGCTCGCCGCCGCCGGGGCCGCCGCCCTGGACGGGGCCGGCCCGGCCGCCGCGTGGGTGGCCTGGCTGGTCTGGCTGGCCGGGCTGCTCGGCGTCGCCGTCACCGCCTGGTACGCCGCCCGGCTCCTGCTGCGCGCCTTCCTCGGCGAGCCCCGGATGCCGCTGGTCCGTCCGCACGACCCGCCCGCACCGATGCGCTGGCCGGTGCTGCTGCTGGCCGTCCCCGCGGCGCTGCTCGGCCTGGCCGCGTTCCTGCCCCCGTTCACCGACCGGCTCCTCGCCCCCGCCACCGAGGGGGAGCTGACCGGGTTCGGGCACGACCTCGCCCACCTCGGCCCGGGGGTGCTGCTGCCGCTGGCCCTGCTGGCCGCCGGCGCCGCCCTGGCCTGGGCGGGTTGGCGCCGGGACCAGGCCGCCGACCCGGCGGCCGCGCTGGGCGCGCTGGGGCCGGTGTTCGCCGCCGGGTTCCGGTTCGACGACGTCCAGCGCGCCCTGGTGGTACGCCCGGTGACCGCCCTGGCCCGCGTCGTGCGCGCCGGGGACGAGCGGGTCGTCGACGGGGCCGTGGAGGGCAGCGGGCGCGCCGCCCGGGGCCTCGGCGGGGCCCTGGCCGGGCTGCACCGGGCCGCGCTGCCCCGGGCGGCGGCCGGGGTGCTGGCCGGCGCGCTGCTGATCGGGCTCGCCGCCGTGCTGCTCGGAGGCTGGTGACATGACGTTCGGACAGGTACTGCTCGTCGCCGTGCCGGCGCTGCCGGCGGCCGGCGCGGCCGTGGTCGCGGCGGTGCCCCGGGACCGGGCGGCCCGCCTGGTCGGCACCGTGGTCGCCGCCCTCACCCTGCTGGCCGCCCTGGCCCTGGCCGCCGGCGACCGGGGCTGGACGACGTACGGGCCCCCGCCGGCGGTGCGGCCCTGGCACCAGCTCGACCTGCCCTGGGTACCCGGCCTCGACCTGCGCTTCCACGTCGGGGTCGACGGCATCTCGTACCCGCTGGTGGTGCTGACGGCCCTGCTCACGCTGCTCTGCTGCGCGTACACGCTGTGGAAGGTGCCCGACGGCGGCAGCGGCCGGGCGCTGGTGGCGCTGCTGCTGGTGGTCGAGGTCGGCATCCTCGGCACGTTCCTCGCCCTCGACCTGGTGCTGTTCTTCCTCTTCTTCGAGGTCGTCCTGCTGCCGATGTACGCGATCATCGCCGGCTGGGGCGGCGCCGACCGGCGGCGGGCGGCCCGGAAGTTCGTCCTCTACACGCTGTTCGGCTCGGTGTTGCTGCTGGTCGGCGTGTACGTGGTGGTGGCCGCCGCCGGCACCGCCGACATCGTCGCCCTGACCGGCGGGGCCGGCCTGTCCCGGGGCACGCAGCTCGCCGCGTTCACCCTGCTCGGGCTGGCGTTCGCGGTGAAGAGCCCGCTGTGGCCACTGCACTCCTGGCTGCCCGACGCGCACACCCAGGCGCCCACCGTCGGCAGCGTGGTGCTCGCCGGCGTGCTGCTCAAGATGGGCACGTACGGCCTGATCCGGGTGGCGGTCGGGGTGGCCCCGGAGGGCGCCCGCTGGGCCGCCCCCGTGCTCGGGGTGCTCGCCGTCGCCGCCGTCCTCGTCGGCGCCCTGGTCTGCCTGGCCCAGGACGAGCTGAAGCGGCTCATCGCATACTCCAGCGTCGGGCACATGGGATTCGTGCTGCTCGGGGTGGCCACGCTCACCGCCACCGGCGTCGAGGCCGCGTTGATCGGCAACATCGCCCACGGGGTGATCACCGGGCTGCTGTTCTTCCTGGCCGGGGCCGTGAAGGACAGGACGGGCACCGGGTCGCTGGCCGAGCTGTCCGGGCTGCGGGAGACCGCGCCCCGGCTCGCCGGGCTGCTCGGCTTCGCCGCCGTCGCCTCGCTCGGCCTGCCCGGGCTCGCCGGGTTCTGGGGCGAGGCGTTCGCGGTGGTCGCCGCGGTCGAGCGGGGCGGCGCGTTCTGGACCGTCCTCGGCGTGCTGGCCGCGGTCGGCGGCGCGCTGACCGCCGCGTACTTCCTGCGGCTGCTGCGCCGGATCACCCACGGCCGGCCCAGCCCGGCGGTCGGCCGGCTCGCGCCCGGCCTCGCCGGCGCGGAACTGACCGCGTGGGCCCCGCTGGTGCTGCTCGCCCTCGCCGTCGGGCTCGCCCCGACCCTGGTGCTCGGCGTGGCGTCCGGCCCGGTGGCCGCCTTGGTAGAGGTGGTCCGGTGAGCGCGAGGAGTGCAGCGGAGCGGAGCCCCGCAGTCGCGAGCGCAGGTGGCCCGGTGAGCGGGTCAACTGAAACCATGGGGAACCGATGAGCCTCGTGCAGAGCGTCGACAACGTGGCGCTGCTTCCGGCGTACCTGGCCGCCGGCACGGCGGTCCTGGTGCTGCTGGCCGACCTGCTGGTGGCCCGGGCCGCCGCGACGGTGGCGGTGGCGGCCGCCGGCGCGGTCGCCACGGCGGCCGGCGCCGCCTGGGTGGGCGCGGGCGACGGGCGCAGCACGTTCTGCGTCGGCGGCGACTGCTCGTACGTCTTCGGCGGCCGGGCGGCCCTTGTCGGGGCGCTGTTCGCGCTACTCACGCTCGGCGTGCTCGCGCTGTCCGGGCCGCTGCTGCGGGCCGGCCGGACGCCGGTGGGGGAGTACTGCTTCCTGCTCGCCTGCTCCATGACCGGCGGGGTGGTGCTCGGCGCGGCCGGGGACCTGATCACCCTGATCGTGGCGCTGGAGACGCTGACCCTGCCGCTGTACGTGCTGGTCGGCCTGCGCCGGGGCAGCCTGGCCAGCGCCGAGGCCGCCGTCACCTTCTTCGTGGTGAGCGTGGTCGCCACCGCCCTCACCCTGCTCGGCGCGGCGCTGCTCTACGCGGTCACGGGCGGCCTGCACCTGGGCCGGGTCGGCGCGGCGCTGACCGAGCGGCCGGCGCTGCTGGACGTGCCGCTGACCACCGCCGCCGTCGCGCTGGTGCTGCTCGGGCTGGCGTTCAAGGTGGCCGCCGTGCCCTTCCACGCCTGGGCCCCCGCCACGTACGACGGCGCGCCGCTGCCCGTGGCCGCGTACCTGTCCACCGCCTCGAAGCTCGGCGGGGTGGTCGCCCTGCTCGCTGTGGTCGAGCACGCCCTTCCGCCGGCCACGACCGGCCCGGTGCTGGCCCTGGTCGCCGTGCTGACGATGACCGTCGGCAACCTGGTCGCGCTGCGCCAGCGCCGGACGGTCCGGCTGCTCGCCTGGTCGTCGGTGGCCCAGGCCGGCTACATCCTGGCCCCGCTCGGCGCGCTGGCGATGGCCGCCGGGCGGGCCGGGGACGCCCGCGCGGCCGCGTACGCCGCCGCCGTCGCGTACGCCGCCTTCTTCGTACTGCTGGAGCTGGCAGCCTTCGCCGCGGTGGTGGCGTTGCGGCCGGCGGACGCCGACGGCGGCACCCTCGACGACCTCCGCGGCGCGGCCCGGCGGCGGCCCTGGGTGGGCGCGGCGTTCGCGCTGGCCCTGACCGGCCTCGCCGGCCTCCCGCCGGGGCTGGCCGGGCTGTTCGCCAAGGTGACCGTGGTGCGGGCCCTGCTCGACGGGGGAGCGGGCTGGCTCGCCCTGGTGGTGGCGGTCAACGCCGTGCTCGGCCTGGCCTACTACCTGCGGCTGGCCGCCCTCCTGTACGCCCCAGCCGCCGACGCGCCCGCGCCCGGCGGCGACCGGGCCGGCCAGCGGCCGCCCGCCCGCGCGGTCGCCGTCACGCTCGCCGTCGCCACGGTGGTCGCCGTCGCGGTGGGCCTCGCCCCGCAACTGGTACTCGACCTGGCCGGCCGCTGACGCCCGGCCCGGTGCTCGACCTGGGCGGCGCTGACGCCCGGCGGGCCGGGGCGCCTGGGTCTGCGAGGCAGCGTCGGGCCCGCCCGGGCGTTCAGCCAACTCACAGCCGCTGCCAGGCATTTCCCAGCCATGAGCCGGATGGTTGACGGGTACCGGTGTGTTGAACCGGTCGGCGGACCCGGCGCGGTCCGCGCACCGAAGGAGCGATCGTGCATCACAACCGTCTCAAGACCGCAGCGCTGCTCGGCCTGTTGACCTCGCTGATCCTCGCGGTCGGCTACTGGTTCGGCGGGAGCGGCGGACTCGTCATCGCCGTCGTCGCCTCGTTGCTGATGAACGGCGTCACCTACTTCTACTCCGACAAGCTCGCGCTGCGCTCCATGGGGGCGCAACCGGTCAGCGAGGCGCAGTTCCCCGAGCTGTACCGGATGGTCCGCGAGCTGGCCACCGAGGCGCGGCAGCCCATGCCCCGCCTGTACGTCAGCCCCACCTCGCAGCCCAACGCGTTCGCCACGGGCCGGAACCCGCGCAACGCGGCGGTCTGCGTGACCCAGGGCATCACCCAGATCCTCGACTACCGCGAGCTGCGCGGGGTGATCGGGCACGAACTGTCGCACGTCTACAACCGCGACATCCTCATCTCCAGCGTGGCGGCCGGTCTCGCCGGCATCATCACCATGCTGGCGAACATCGCCTGGTTCATCCCGCTGAGCAGCTCCGACGACGAGGACGGGCCGAACCCGGCGGTGCTGCTGCTCACGCTGATCCTCGGCCCGATCGCAGCCACGATCATCCAGCTGGCGATCAGCCGCAGCCGGGAGTTCCAGGCCGACGAGTCGGGCGCCCGGCTCACCCGCGACCCGCTGGCCCTGGCCAGCGCCCTGCGGAAGATCCACCTCGGCACGCAGGCACGCCCGCTGGCCCCGCAGGGACAGCTCACCAGCACCGCCCACCTGATGATCGACAACCCGTTCCGGCGGGGCGGCGGCATCGCCGCCATGTTCTCCACCCACCCGCGGATGGAGGAGCGGGTCGCCCGGCTGGAGCGGATGGCCGCCAGCGCCGGCCCCGTGCAGTTCCAGCGCTGACCCACCCGATCGCCGATCCGCCCGTGCCCGGTCCGCCGGACAAGGGCGGATCGGCGTGTACGCGGATCGTCGTGTACGCCACGGGACACCCGCCATAACCGGTTCACGGGGCACGAGGGGTGGCGTTAGGGTCGAAACGTCCCGCGCTCATTACATCCCGTGGAGGTTCACCGTGGCCGCACTGCGCCAGTATCTGGGCGTGTGGCGGATTCCCGGCGCCCCGATGCTGTTGGTCCTCGGCATCGTCGGCCGGCTCGGGATCGGCATGACGTCGCTGGCGCTGCTGCTCCTGGTGGAGGAGGTGACGGGGCGGTACTCCCTCGCGGCGGTCGCGGGCGGCCTCTACGCCCTCGCCGGTGCCGCCCTCAGCCCCGTCGCCGGTCGGATCGCCGACCGGGTCGGCCCCTCCCCGGTGCTGCTGGCCACCGCCGTCGCCCACCCGCTGGCCCTGTTCGGGCTGCTCTGGGCGAGCCGCTCCGGCGCCGGCGGCCTCGCCCTGACCTACCTCGCCGCCGCGGTCGCCGGCGCCACGTACCCGCCGCTCACCGCCGCGATCCGGGGCGCCTGGAACGACCTCACCGGCCCCGCCTCCGACCGGTACCACCTGCGCAACACCGCCCTCGCGGCGGAAACCTCCCTGTTCGAGGTCGTCTTCGTGCTCGGCCCGCTGCTGGTGGCCGGTTTCGTCCTGTTCGCCGACGCGACGGCGGCCCTGGTCGGCTCTGCCGTGGTCACCCTGGTCGGCACCACCGCCGTCGCGCTCGGCCGGGCCATGCGCGGCTGGCGGCCACACCCGCGCGAACACGACGCCAGGGGCCTCGGCCCGCTTCGTGCGGGCGGCTTCCCGGCCCTGCTGCTCTGCGTCGCGTGCATCGGAATCGCGTTCGGCGCCGCCGGGGTCACCGTGCCCGCGTTCGCCGGAAACCAACCCACCGGGGATCCGGAGAGTCTCGCCGGCGTGCTCCTGGCGGTCTGGGGGATCGGCAGTGCCGTCGGCGGCCTCTGGTTCGGCGTCCGCAAGCCGGCCGCGAACATGACCCGGCAGTTCGCCTGGCTGCTCGCCGCGGTGGCCGCCAGCTTCGCCGTCTTCGCGGTGATGCCCGCCCCGGCGGCGCTCGGCGTCGCGCTGGTCGTCGGCGGGGCCACCATCGCGCCCGCGCTGACCCTGGAGAACACCCTGGTCGGGCGGATCGCCCCGGCCGGGATGCTGAACGAGGCGTACACCTGGGTGGTGACGATGTCCGTGGCCGCCAGCGCCGCGGGCGGCGCGGTCGCCGGGCTGATCGTGGACCACGCGGGCGGGGTGCCGTGGGCGTTCCTGTTCGCCGGCGCGGCGGTCGCCGTCGGGGCCGTGGTCGCCGCGCTCCCCGCTGGGCCGATCGCCCGGGCGGAGACCGCGGCGGTACGCGTCGAGCAGACCGTCGCCGCCTGACGGCGGCGACCGGGCTGGCGGAACCGGTGTTCGCCGGCCGTCGTGGCCTGATTGCGGGCCGCTTGCGACGGGTACGCGGGCGGGCATGTTCGTCTTCTTCTCGAACCGTGTCGGCTGCCTCGGCTCGATCCTGATCAGCGCGCTGGTGACCCTGGTCCTGTACCTGATCTTCTCGCGCTGAGCGCGTCCCAGCGGTAGTTGGTGAACTGGGGCGTGACAAGTCGACACCGTGCCCGTTGCGTGCCCGCCGAGACGGTCAACAAGGGTCAGCAACGGCCTCTACCAGCCCGGCCCATCACGGCCTAAGCCTGCGACAGACTTCACTACCAGCGTCGCTGCAACGATTTGTCTGGAAGTCAAGGCACCTTCCAAACTGACGGTGCCTGGGCTGTCTCTGGGCCGGCCTTGCGGGATCGTGGTCTACTGCCGGCATGCGTCGGCGGCGTCTCGCTCATCTCCTACTGGCAGTGGCGGGCGCGTTGGCGGCTGCCGCTGGATTCGGCATTGGACTGTACTCGTGGACGAAGAGCTGGTCATGGCGGCCGTCCTGGTTGGCATTCCCACTGTGCTACGGCGGCGGTTGGCTGTTGCGCGGTGGTGTCCGGCGCCTGCGCAACGCCAACCGGCAGACGGCGGATTGAGGCAGCCAGGAGACAGCGAGAGCAACAGCATCGACCGATAGCAGACGACACAGGGCAGGAGAGCAGCCCGTACAAGGCAGAACGGCATCCGAGGACATCCAACGGTGGCCCGCGACCGCGTTCACACCGAAGCGGTCGGCCCTGTTGCTGTCGACAGCAACGGTGACAGCAACAGGGCAGAACAGCGTGAGCCGAAGCCAGCCGGCGGCGGATCAACGCCCGACGTCAGAGACGTGCGCGGACGATACCGGACAGAGCGCCCAGGACTTACAAGCGCGAGATCGAGGCATCAGGCCCGGTGTCGCTCGTGCTGGAAGGCCGGGCCTGCTGTGGTCGGGCTGCTCTGCTGCTCCTACTCGGGGAGCGGGTCCGAGACGTACACGCCCTTACCCTGCCGGCCGTCGATGAGCCTCTCGGCTTTGAGTAGAAGCATTGCGGCTCGGATGACGGTGTTGCTGACCTTGTAGTGCTCGCACAGGGCGGCGAAGGACGGCAGTTTGTCGCCCGGCTTCAGGTGGCCGGAGCTGATCTGCTCGCGGATGTCCCGAGCAACTTGCAGGTAGGCAGCTTCAGACATTGGTGGTGCTCCCAGCTTGGCGGCTGGTCCAAGCAGATCACAGGTCAGGCCCCACCTACAACGCCATGTGTCATGAGCTGTTGACTCTGCGCACATTGCGTCCTAAGTTGCTCGTGGGGCTACCCAGCTTGGCGGCCGGGTGCCCTGCCGTGGGTGCCCAGCTCCGAATCACGATCGACCGGGCACCCACGGCACCGTTCGGGAACCGGCGGGAGGCAGCATGACCAGCCCATTTGGCTCCGGCGTCGCGGCACCAGTTTCCGAGAACGCCGAGATGGCCAGCTCCGATGACACGGTAGGGAGCCCGGTGCGGCGTGTCTCGTACGACGAGTACGTCTTGGCGGTCGCTCTGACCCTCGCCCGGCGGCACCGGCCGGTGTGGTGCTGGCGAAGGTGGCGCCGGGTCTGCCGCTGCGGTGCCGACCTGCCCTGCCGTGCCCGGCACCGGATCCCGATCAACCGTGGCCACTGGCCGGACGGGGAGGCCAGGTGAACGACGACCAAGAGCGGGCGATCCTCGCCGTACAGTTCCGAGGGCTCGACGGGATGTGCGTCGGCTGCCGAGCGTGGTGGTCGCGGCTGGTGCCGTACCCGTGTTGGCAGGTGGAGTGGGCGACCAGCCGGCAGGCCCGGACGATCATGGCGCGCTACCTTGGGGTGCGGGCGTGACCACCCATGGCCCGGTGCTGCCGATCTGGAGCTGCGGCGGCTGCGGCGCGCCCTGGCCCTGCCGGACCCGCCGGCAGGAACTGCAAGCGGAGTACGCGGATGCGCCGATGTCCCTCGCGTTGTACATGGGCGCGCAGTTCGCCCGCGCCGCAGAGGATCTGACGTGGGCGCCCGCCGGCGCCCTGCATCGCCGCTTCCTGGGCTGGCTGCGGTGAGGAGCTGACGCCAGCAGTACAGCAGCGGAGTACAGCAACGGTGGCAACCGCACCGGACCGAGACGGCCCGCAGCAGGCCGGTTCGCCTCGGACGACACCTGATCAGACCGCTCCGCCGAGAGTTCACACCGAAGCGGTCAGCATGATTGTCGCTGCCGACTGCGTATGGTCAGTGGTGGGTCTTTCACGCCAGGGAGGTCACCGCCGCATGGAGCCCGACGATGAAGGGGCGCGTCCGCTCGTTGACTCTGGTTGTCTGGTCACCTGGTTTGAGGTCGTCGATCCCTTGGTAGCACGCACCCACGATCATGGGCCGATTCGCGATGACTACAGCAACCTCTACTTCGAGGGCAGCGGGCGGATGCGTGCCCATGCGGGACAGTTGGCCCGGCGGCCGGGCTGCATCCCGGCCGAGAGCCAAGCGTTCACGGCACGCGATTCATGGGCCAAACCGATACCGCCTGCGATCGTCCGGTGCGAGGTCTGCCTTGCAGCACATCCCGTCGCCCAGGTGCCCGAGTGACTAACTGAGTGACGACCGTGACGAACAAGGCAGGACGCCGATGGACCACGGTGGACGGAAGCGCCAGCGTGGCCGCTTGTTATCGCAGGTCGGCTTGCTCGGATCGTTGGCTGGGGGGCAAGGGGTCGACGAGGGCCACGCCCAGGCCGTCACCAGGCCGTCGGAGGCCGATCGCGAGCAACCAACGACGACCACTGGTGACGACGTATGCCCAGGTAACAAGGCGTGGCCAGCCCGCTGAGCGGGCCGGCCCAGGCCGCCCTACCTGTAGTTGGTGAACTGAAGGGCGACGCCGAAGTCCTCGCCCTTCAGCAGGGCGATGACGGCCTGGAGGTCGTCCTTCTTCTTGCCCGTGACCCGGAGCTGGTCGCCCTGGATCTGGGCCTGGACGCCCTTCGGCCCCTCCTCACGGATCTTCTTGCTGATCGCCTTGGCCTTGTCCGAGTCGATGCCCTGGATCACCTTGGCATCGATCTTGAACACCTTGCCCGAGGGACGGGCGTCACCGGCGTCCAGCGACTTGAGCGAGATGTTCCGCTTGACCAGCTTCTCCTTGAAGACGTCCAGGGCGGCCCGGACCCGCTCCTCGGTCTCCGCCTGGAGGCTGATCGCCTCCTCGCCCGACCAGGAGATCTCCGCGCCGGTCCCCCGGAAGTCGAACCGCGTCGCGAGCTCCTTCTCCGCCTGGCGGAGGGCGTTGTCGACCTCCTGGCGGTCGACCTTGCTCACGATGTCGAACGACGGGTTCGCTGCCATACTCATGCTCCTGCTGTCCGGCGGTCTGCACGTACGCGTCGTCCACTGACCAGCGGTACGACCCTCTGACGGTACCCGGTTGCGCGGGGCCGGGGAGCAGCCGCTATCCTTGGCTCCGCTGCCGCGGTACGCCGAGGCGGCGACGCCCTGGCGGGTTGCCCGAGCGGCCAATGGGAGCGGACTGTAAATCCGTCGCGAAAGCTACAGAGGTTCGAATCCTCTACCCGCCACCAGGTGCGAGAACGGCCCCTGACCAGCAGGAATGCTGATCGGGGGCCGTTGTCGTTGATCTCGCCGAGTCCGGCTGGGTCCAGTCCTCTACGACTCGCTGTGGGCAGATCGTGGGCGGGTCGATCATGCTTCTGACGGCCTGGTGCTCGCTGCCCAGGATCGGGGTGGGTGGCTGCCTGGCGCGGGCGTACGGGCCGGCTGAGAGGCTTGCCTGGCGGCCCGCGGTGGCTGCGGGAGACAGGCCGGGGGCAAGCCAGTCCCGGGGTTGGACTGGCGCGGCAGCCGGAAGCCCCGAGCCGCGACCAGGCCGACCCGTTCGGCTTCCGTACCGCCTGGCGTGATCGCGGCCTTCTCTCGGTCAGGGCGGGGCGGGTACCCGGCGGCTGTCGGTGGCTGACCGCCCCGGCGCCGGAGGCGGCCGGGGCGGCTTGCCGCCGGCCGGGCTCACCGCCCCTGCACCGCGCGAAGCGCGGTGCCTTGATCATGACTAGAGCAATTCGGCAGTCCAGAGGATGGGGTTCGGGCATGGTCATCTGCCTGGTGTGGCGCCTTTGGTAACTGAATCTCGCTGCTGCTGGATCCACAAAAGATTATAGGTGGCGTCACTCGACTATTGGACGTAACAGATCTATCAGGCGAAGCTCCCAAAAGGAACCCGGGAAGCCTTGCGCTTGCCGGATATCCACTTGATATTCCCGTGGGGCTCGGGTTATCTTGGTCGGTCCGACGGGAAAGATATTCGAGGTTCTAATGCCCCTGATTGAGCGCGTGGCCCTTGCGCGAGCTGTTGCGAACGTTGCCACTAAAGGCGATACGGATGTCTTCCCGTTTCCTTTCGAAAACCACGTCTTCCATGACTGTCGAGAATCAATCGTTGATCTTTTGGAGGGTATAGCCGCGGATTTCCAGGGAAGTTTGGCGCGTTCGCCCATTACCAGCCATTCATCTTTGGCTCCAGTAGGCTACGCCGGCTACAGGTGGACCACCCAAATAGATCCCCTCTGGAACGCCTACCTCCTCGGAGTGGTAGAGTCACTCGCTCCTGCCATCGAGGACTCGCGGATCAGCCCTGAGGAGCAGACAGTTTTCTCCTACCGCTACGAGCCTGATCCCAGCCTAGGCATGTTCAAGCTGGACGGGTGGAAGTCGTTCCAAGATAGATGCAATGAGCTAGCCCTTAGGCACGCATATGTCGTCAGCGTAGATATTGCCGACTTCTACTCCCGGATCTACCACCACCGACTTGAGAACGCCTTACGGGATATCGACGATCCGAGCAAGGAACGCTCTAAGCAGATCATCTCGATACTCACCAAGCTAAGTGGCGGAACCTCCTATGGGCTTCCGGTCGGGGGGAATGCGGCGAGATTGCTGTCGGAATTGGTCCTTAATCAGGTAGATAGGCTGCTGCTGGCTGAGGCTCATGCGGGACAGTTCTGCCGATATGCAGACGACTATCGCTTCTTCGTCAACGATTTGCAGTCAGCCCACCGATGCATCGGAATGCTTTCCGAGAAGTTGATGAGAAACGAGGGGTTTTCCCTTCAGAAGGCCAAAACGCGGATTATGACGTCGGCGGAGTATCAACTCATCATGGAGTCGCAGCAGCAGGGGGATTCTGCCAGCGCTGGCAAATTCCTCGGACTCCGGCTGCACTTCGACCCGTACTCTACGACTGCCGTCGACGACTACGAACGCATGATGGCCCAGATATCCGAGTTCGATGTATTGAGCTTGCTGCGAGACGAGATAACGAAGGGCCGCATCCATGTTAGCCTGACGAGGAAGCTGGTTGGCGCCTTGAGGTATATGGATGAGGAAAGCCGGATCCAAGCGATCATATCGCTTTTGGAGAATGTAGAGACGCTTGCCCCTATCATCCCTCAGGTTATGCTTGCCGTTCGTCAGTGTATCGATGACATCGACGATCGAGACGCGGTGGATGAGATTCAGGCGACGGTGAGAGGGCTGGTAGAGGCGGAGCATTACATCGCGAAGAACGACCTCAACCTTGCCTATATCGTCAGGGTGCTCGCTGCTGGACGGAACAGCCTTAATGAAAGGATGTTAATCCGAACCTATAGTTCGTTCCATGGATATGGGATGAAGTCCGCACCCAACATTCAGCGTGATATTGTGCTTGCACTGGCGAGGTGGAACGTAAGGTATTGGCTCAGTGAGAGGAAGCATTCCTTCGGCACGGATCACGCCTGGGTTAAGCGGGCGTTTAGAGTTGCGAGCTATGCGTTAGGCGATGAAGGAAGCCATTGGCGGCGCTCGAATAAGCCCGAGGTTGGGTCTTTCGATGATATTGTCCAAAAATGGGCGGCTGATCGTTTTAACAGCCCTGGATGGATGATCCCCGTATGATTTCCGTTCGCCGATTCTCGCTTCAAGGCTCTATCTGGCGACAGCATGCGCCTATGATGGAGCAGGTCGTTCGCTGGATCAATGAGAACGAGTCACCTTTTGGTAGGCCCGTGCGCTTAAATCACGACGGCCGCAGGAGCGCCGTGATTGCAGAAACTGCTTTTCGTCGCGCTGCAGTCGACGCGCCCCTCTTTGAACACGACGAAGCCGCGGAACGGGCTGCTAGCGATTTGATATCGCTGCTGCCGCGTGGTCAGTTCGGCGATGTCCCGCTAGCCGAGTCGGAGAGACTTGAGGTTGTGCTGATTCAGCAGAATCTGTTGAGGCTTGCGGGAACGCTGCATGGGCCAGTCTACTTTTACCCCGTTCCTGGCTGCGGGGTAGTGAGTTCGGCTTTTGGTGACATGGCGGATGGGGATCACCTCATTGAGGTCAAGACGGTTGCGCGCCCATTCCGAGGAACTGATTTGCGCCAGGTGCTGATTTATTGTGCTATGAAGTATGCGTCCAACCAGACGGTGGATGAGATTAGTCTTTACAATCCCCGCCGGGCCAGGCTCTTCAGGAGCAGTCTGGACGAGATCGCGTTCGCGGTTTCTGGGCGAGCAGGCGTAGAGCTCGTGAACGATCTGGTAGACGCCATGGTTGGCTTCCAGGTATCCGCGTAAGCGCCTAACGGGCGGATGGCCCCTGCTTGCACGGCTGCCGTGAGGATTTGCAGATGCGGGTGGGCGACACGATGAAGTCTGAGCATGCGCCCTAAGGCTCAGCATTTTGACTAGGTGGACGGAGCCGATAGGCTCGGGTAACCGTATCTACTTGTTTTCCCTTCCGCATGACACTCTCATGCTCGATTAGTGCCGTTCCAACCTCGATGCCGAACAGAGCTGCAAGCTCCGCACCGGCAATAACCTCGCGTTGCCTGGTTTCTAATCCGTTGGGTCGGCCGCCCGAAGTGTCGTCGCTGGGGTAAACGTTTGCGAAAGTGCCTCTACCGTGTTCGGTGGTTGCTAACCCGTTTTCTCGAAGAACAGCGATGGCCTGCCGGATTGTGCCGCGACTGGCTCGGAACTCGGCGGTGAGCACGCTTTCGGCTGGCAAGAGGGCTCCGGGCGGGATGGCGCCGCTCTCGATGCGTTTCCTCAGTTCGTCCGCGATGACGCGATAGCGGGGCTGTCCGTAGTGCGGGGTGGGCACCCGCTCACCGTACCTGGCACTTGTGTTACCAAGTGCCAACCAGATGACCCGTTTCGGCGTATGGACAACACGTCCACTTGTAGGTACGTTTCCGGGTGTGCGGCCAGAGTGACGGCTTGTATCAGGGGTGGTGCCATGCCGGCCCTGGCCGCATCTGACGCGCGGCGTCCTGTCGGACCGGTTGCGGTAGCCGCGCGGACAAAGTTGGCTCGGCGATACCCGACCCGTCTGCGTCGGACGGTGCGCCGTGCCTTCATCCGGCCGGTGGCCGGCCACCTTCCCCCGTGGCTGGCCACCGGTCCCCGCCTACCTGTGGAGGTGCGATGTCTGGCTCTCATCGTCGGCGCGGCTGGTTCTCGTCCTGGTGGTCCCGGAGGCGTCAGCCGGCCCGGGCTGCCAGCAGCAGCGTTTCGCCGGTTCGGCGTCCGACGAACTCTGTCGCGCCGGCGTACTGGTGGTCTGCCGCGCCGACGCGCGAACTGCCCGCGATGCGGTACGCGCCGCTCATGACGCTGGCGCAGTCCTACCGGGGCAACGGTGGGCGGTGGCAGCGATGAGGCGGACGAGCAAACCGGCCGCGGTCACGAGCCACCCGGACTGGTGCACCCCGGACCGCTGCGGCCACCTCGTGCCCCCGCTCATGACGCACATGGCCCGCCGCCATCGCGGCCCGATCTACCGATTCGGTGACACCCGGACGAGCGGCACGGTCGTCACCTACCTCATCGGTGCCGACGCCCAGGCGCCCCTGATCGCGGTTCACGCGACGTGCCGCGGCGGGAACGCCTGGGCCGAGCTTTCCATGTCGCAGGCTGCTCAACTGGTCGAGCGGCTGGGCGCTTTGCTGGTGCAAGCGCGCGGCGACCACGAGGCCGGCGATGACTGAGGGCGAGGTCATGGCCGAGAGTCGGCAGGCGGCGTCGACTGCGCCGGCCGGTTGCCCGGCGTGGTGCCGGGGCTGCGGACCGAACGACCCGATGCACCGCGGCTTCATGGCCACCATCGGCCGGGAGCGGACCGGCTGGATCAGCGTCCAACTGCTCATCGACCGATTCGCACGCCGGGACCTGGCCGTCAAGCTCGACACCACCCGGTACGGCGCGACACAGGCCGTGCTCCTGTCGGAAGCGCAGTTGACCCGGCTCATCGAGGAACTGACCGAGGCGCGGCAGGCGATGCGAGCACCGGCGAGTTGGCGCGGACGGAAGGGAGAGAACCGGTGAACACCAACAGCCGTCAGGGCATGGCCGCACCTCGTACCGCCGGCCCACGTCGTACCCGGTCGCCGCGATCAGGGATAACGGTCCCCGCGGTGCCCGAGCGGCCCGCCGGCGGGACCACCTGGCAGACGTTGGAACGTCTAGGGGGTACGGTGACCGGTGTGCATGGCCGGGACTGGCGCCCACGCTACCTGCAACTCGCGGAGGAGTTGCGGGCGAAAATCATGAGCGGTGAGCTGGCGCCCGGCACGCTGATGCCGAGCGAAACCGAGCTGGCCGACACGTCCGGCCTGTCCCGGACCAGCGTGCGCAACGCGATCCGGCAGCTTCGGGAATGGGGCCTCGTCCGGGCCGAGCAGGGGCGCGGCACCTACGTGCGGGCACCCCGCCAGCGGGTACGCCGTCGCAACACCGAGCGGTACCAGTGGGAGAAAGATCGGGTCCTGCTCGACGAGGCTGAGCGGTTGAAGACCGGCGCCATCGAGCACGACACCGGCCTGACCGTCGACGACCTCAAGTTCCACGCCGAGTACACCCGCGTCGACGCGGACGAGGAGATGGCGGCGGCCTTGCAGGTCGAGCCGGGTACGCCGCTGCTGCGCCGGGTCTACTGGACGTCCTCCCGCCACGAGAACCCGCCGCTGACGCTGTCGTACTCCTACCTGCCGTACGACCTGGTGGCTGCGAACCCGGACCTGCTCGACGAGAGCAAAGAACCATGGCCCGGCGGTACGCAGCACCAGCTCCACACGCTGGGCATCGAGCTGGACCGGATCGACGACGTGGTT
The DNA here is from genome assembly GCF_007830265.1 of Micromonospora olivasterospora. Taxonomy (NCBI): domain Bacteria; kingdom Bacillati; phylum Actinomycetota; class Actinomycetes; order Micromonosporales; family Micromonosporaceae; genus Micromonospora; species Micromonospora olivasterospora. Next base: position 1,750,620 of record NZ_VLKE01000001.1, on the reverse strand, counting down.
CGGGCCCGGCCGCCGTCACCTGATGAGGCCGAGCTGCTGGACATCGACCCGGGCGTCTCGGTGCTCACCGTGCGGAAGACCTCGGTCGACACCACGGGCCGCGTCGTCGAGGTCGCCGATGCGGTGATGCCGGGTGACCGCACAGAGCTTGTGTACTCCCACAAACTCCAACGGTGGAAAACTTGACGCAGATCGTCTCGGTCATCACTCCAGTCCACGCGCCCAGCATCGGGCACCTCGCTGGCGCTTACGCGTCGTTGCTCAAGCAGGAGATGCCCGACGGGTGGGACTGGCAGTGGCTCGTCCAGGAGGACGGGCAGACCGGCGCCCTGGTCGACGCGCTGCCCGATGATCCTCGGATCAGTCTCGGCATCGGCCGTCCCGGTGGGCCTGGTGTGGCTCGCACCTTGGCCTTGTCCCGGGTGTCCGGGGACCTCATAAAGGTCCTGGACGCCGACGACCAGCTGACCCCCGGCGCGCTCGCCCGGGACATCGCCGCGTTCACCGCACACCCGCAGATCGGCTGGACCACCTCGCGGGTACTCGACCTGCTGCCCGACGGGTCAACCGCTGGCTGGGACAAGGACCCGGCCGGCGGGGTGATCGCCCGCGGCGCGGTCCTGTCGTTCTGGCAAGCCAACGAGTACCGCGCATCCGTGCACCCGGCGACCCTGTGCCTGCGGCGGGATCTCGTCTTCGCCCTGGGCGGCTGGATGGCCCTGCCCGCCTCGGAGGACACCGGCCTTCTGCTCGCCGCCAACGCGGTCAGCGAGGGCTACTTCACCCGGGAGTACGGCCTGCTCTACCGCAAGTGGCCCGGCCAGGTCACCAGCCAGGCCGCGCACCGTGAACCGGCCGAGTACCAGGCGCGAATGAGGATCATCGAGGCCAGAGCCACCGCCCTGGCCTCGATGATCCCGAACGGCTTGCCGCTTGGAGCTACGGCGTAGCCACGTGCCCCGGCTGTTTCCGTCGGCATGAACGACTGGATTGTAGTAGTTCGCCCGAAAACAGCGTGATCGATTGATATGGGACGACGGGCATCATTGGAGTAGCTGCACCGATACTCTGCGCCTACTTTATCGAAGCTCAGAGGAGCAGAATGCCCACTGTCAGTCCCTCTCGTCTGTCCGTGACACGTGCACCGCTAGCAGCAGCGATGGCGGCCCTTGTTGTAGTGCCGGGGCTGCTGGCCGGACCTATGGCGGCCAGTGCCGCGCCGACCAGCCCCAGTGCCAGCAGCGAGGATCCACAGTCCACCGATAATCTTGACCCGGCGCTCTTGGCGGAGATGCGGTGGCAGAACGCGCTCCAACCTGCGGTAACCGCGATCTGGGACGTCCAGGTGCAGACTCCGGACTCCGGATTCGCTGGATTGGCGTACGAGGATGGCGGCCTCACCCTGTACTGGAAGGGGGCACTGACCCCCGACATGTCCGCCGCGCTGGACGCCGGGCGGGCGTTCGGTCTCGTCAGGGTCAAGGCTGCCACCAATTCCGAGGCAGAGTTGCATGCTGCTGGCAGAAAGATCCACGCTGCCATTGACCTGCACGGCGGTAGTGACATCCAGTCGATCAGCTACGCCCCCGATGGCAGCGGTCTCCAGATCACGCGCGGGCCGGAGGTAACTCATGGTGAACCAGCTGCCCTGATTCAGTCCGAAAGTTCGGAAGCCTCCGTCGAGCAGATCCTCGCGGAGGCCCAGGTGGACGTACCGGTACAGGTGACGGACGCAGTCGAGCCGCTCAGCCTTCTCGCCAGCCGGCTCAACGACACCTCACCATGGAACGGAGGCGGTCGTTGGGAGTCCTGGCGAGGACTTGATCACCGAATGAGCTGCACGACAGGATTCGGCGTACACGCCGGCGGACGCAGCTACGTCCTGAGCGCTGGGCACTGTGCCACTCCGCCGGACGATGCGTACCAGGGCACGTACGGCGGGACCTTCAAAGAGATGGGTCCGGTGTATGACGACGATTGGCGCTCTGACCTACTGTTGATCAATGCGCCCGGCTGGTATCTGATCTTTGACGGCTCGGCCACCACATCAACGACCAAGGCGGTCCGCAGCTGGGGGTACTGGGCGGCGAACGAGTTGGTGTGCCAGTCCGGCATGAAAAGCGGCACGGTCTGCGGCATCAAGCAGCAGAGTTCGACCGACCTTCGAGTCAGCTGCAATGCGCCCGACTCCGACGGTGACTGCGACTACACCATCTACGGCCTGATCAAGAGCACGCAGGTGAACGGTTCCACCCCAGCGCAGGGCGGAGACAGCGGCGGTCCCGTCTTCACGCTCGACGGCACCGGCGTGCGAGCGAAGGGCATCGTGTCCGGCGGCGGGGGTACGACTATGTACTTCCAGGACTGGGCGGACGTCATCCGAGTCTATGGGGCCTACCCCAACACCAACTCGTCGACTTCCTGAAGGCCCTTCAAAGCCCACCGGGGCCATCAAGCAGCGGTGGTCCCGGTGGCTGCTTCCCCGAGTCGAGGCCATGAGGTGCCCTATGATGTCAATGGCGTAAGAATCGATGAAGGGTGGTCCTCGGTGGCGCAGATGGCCGGCAATGCAGGACTCCCGCTCACGCGGCGACGCGTCACGATAGCCGCGATGGTCTTGGCCGTGGTCTTCCTCGGCTCGGCCTTCGCTCTGCTGTACGAGAATGAGGATCCGGTGCGAGCGCAGGTCCAAGCGGCGTCCATTGACAACACCGAGGCTGGTCCTGCTCGTTGCCCTGACGCCTGGGACGAGCACTCGTCGCCGTCCGGCGGCAAAGCTGATCTGGTGCCGACGGGGGCTACCGAGGCTTTTCTCTGCACCTACCGGTACGACAGTGCGGTCCCGCTACGGTTAGACGCCAGCAGGAAGCTCACCCAGCATGTCGATGACCTTTCCGCGTACCTGAATAACCTGCCGACCGCTCCACTACAGAACGAGATGTGTCTGCTCGGGCAGAACATCGAACACGCGATCGTCTTCGGCTATCCCCAGCAGCGCTCCGTATCGGTGCGCCTAATTGACTGCGGCTGGATGCGGGAAGGCGCGAGCAGGTACGGCGGAGACCTCCGGAAGGTCACCGCATACTGGGGTGTGCGCTGGAACGAGTGACACGACCACGCTGCCCGGCGCACAACACTGAAGATCATCGAGGCCAGAGCGTACGCCTTGGCCTCGATGCTTCCCAACGGACTGCCGATCACTGCTACGGCGTAGGTTCGTGCCCCGGCATGCCGTGGGTGCGCCGCCGTTGCTTCATCTCGGCCTCGTAGATGTGCCGGCGACCACCGGCTAGCTTCTCCCGCGCGTCCCGCTCGATCTCCTGGAACGCGGCGTAGTAGCCGTCGTCGAACTCCTCCACGATCTGGAACGTCCACCGGCCGGGTAGCACGTTGCGCCCTAACAGTTCGTGCTCGATCCGGCCGGCCACCTCGTCGTGCCCTGCCTCACGGAGCAGCTTTACCACCCGGTCGAGGGTCAGATCCGCGCCGCCGACGAGCTGGTGCGCCGAGTACAGGTGACCGCGTACCCGGTGGATTGTCTCCAGCGCCTTGCTCAGTTCGCCCAGCGCCTCGATGGTCCTGTCGTCGACCCCCGCCGGACGTGAGTGCTCCTCGTCTACTGATCTCTGATGACCTGGCATAACGGCCGACTTACCCAGTGCAGAGGCTTGGTACCGGCGGAGAGCGGTAGACGCCGGGAGACACCTTCCGGGCAGGTCCACATCCCCCTTCGTCTAAGACTCACTGAAGAGACACCCACCAAGCTTGTTGACTTGTCTGCCAAGTGCCGTTTACCTTGGAGTCTGAATTTGGCAGACAAGTTAACAAGCTGGAGGTTGAGCGATGGCTCTGCGGGGCGGTGCGAGGCTTTTCGACTGCGAGGCATCGCCAGCAGCAACAGCTTCACCTCCCATTCGGTGACCTTCCGGCTCGCTGATCCGGCCGGCCTGCAGCTCGGATCGGTCCTGATCACCGACAGCGCGAAGAACGGCGAGGTGCAGAAGAAGGCTTCCCTCGATGAGTTCGCGCGCCTAGGAAGAGACGAACGCTAACCCCATGGGCCTCGCTGCCCGCTGGCTGTGTCGTACACCTGTCGTTGGGATCAACCCCGCTCGACCTCTGCGGCTGACCGTGATGACGCTCGGTGACCCGGCTGGCGACACGACCGACCGGTGGGAACGCGCCACCCCTGTAACGTCAGCCGCATGTGGATGGTGATCGGAGAGCAGCGTGGCCTCTCGACGGATGCCGGAGAGCGGTCGGCCCGGCTCAAGCACATGGCGGAGGTCACTCGGCAGAGTCCGGGGTTCGTTCGGGGCTGGTGGGGAGCGGACGACACCGATCCGGAGGTCATGCATGTTCTCGTGATGCTGGACTCCCTGGAAAACGCTCAGGCGTTGAAGCAGATGGTGGAGCAGAACGTCACCGGCGTCCGCTTGCGAATTATGGAGGTTGACGTCGAGGTCCCAGAGGCGGGTTGATCCGCAGAATGGGCGGCGATGGCGAGTCAGCCGGGCTTGCTTGTCGCCTCCGCTGGGCCGGTGCCGCCCGATAGTTGGCTGATTGTCGACGGTTTCTCGTCGAGGTGCGTTTCCAACTCGTGCCTGCTGACGAAGAACGGCGGGAAGCTCAGCAAATTGTGCTCCGGAACTGATGCCGGCAGGAAGGAGTCGGCGCCGCGCTCGGATGAGAGTCCGCCGGTCAGCCGTTCTCGGCTGTGTTGGTGTCGCCGAGCAGACGCCGTGCTTCGGCGATCACGCACGTGTCGACATCAGTGGCCGCGGTATCGCTGTACTGCCGCCCTTCGTGGACGGCGTCAAGGTAGTCGTACGTGTTCTCAAGGTCGATGAGTTCCCGGGCCAGGGGAGTTCCGTCGTAGGTGATGAAGCCGTATGCCCAGGACGTGAGGTCGCGAGCGGTGATGCTTTTGGCGAGCAGCCGTCCGGCCATGATCCGGAGGCCTTCCTCGTCGGCCTCCCGGCTTCCTTCCCGGTAGTACGCCAACGAGAGTTCCTCCAGTGCGTCTCGCAGCCAGCGGCGCAGCTCGTCACTCTCGCTACCGGGGGTGGGCGAGATGCCGGCCAGGATGCGGAGGGTCGGGCTGTCTACGCCTGCGACCAGGCAGGCGCAGGCAGCGTCGATCACATCAGTCGCGGGGGCGGAACCGACGCTCCACAGGGTGGCGGCCTCCCGGAGGCTGGCTAGCGCGTCTCCACTGGTCATCGATACATGATCTGACGGCCCGGGGGCGATGTCGCGGAGTTGTCCCGGGGCGGTGGGCTCTGGTGGTGGACGTCGGCCGTCGGCGGTGCAGTCGGATGGCCCTCGGTCGCGCAGCCGGTCACGTCGTGCCGCAGGCCACGCAGACCGCCATCGCATTCAGGCGCAGATCGCCCCCGGTTGTAACGAGGCGGCCAAACGAGGTCCGGGTGCCTCCCGCGTCCGGCCGGAACGGCAGCCGAGATGAGAGCCTGAAGTTCGGGCCGGTTCTCCACGGATGGAGGCTGGAGGCGACGGGATTCCGCCCGGGTACGTTGCGGGCCTCCTGCCGCCGGCGCCGAGTCTCGCCGGGCGTCGATGCGTGACGCGTACGACGATCGGCCGCCTCCACTTCCCGGCCGATCGTTTTGGCCATCTCGTCCCCTCCGGTGCCCGACGGGGTATACGCGAATTCCCCGGACGACGGCGGAGGTGCACCGTAGTTAAATTCTTCGATAGATGGCTAGCGGTGGGAAAGGCCGCTCTGGTAGTCAGAGCGAGGCAGAGCGTTCCGGGCCGATCCGGGCCCGTTCGTTGATTCAGGGGGCAGTCAGGAAAAATCAACCATTGACGCCGAAAGTCCGAGTGTTCGCCAACTGCACCGGGGTGCGGCCGGTGCGGACTGCGCGGGTATCACCCCGCCAGGCAGGGCGTTCTGCCGATCGGTCGGACTTGCTGCCATCCAGACTGAGCCGGCGCGCCGAGGGCTTTGTTGCCCTCGGCGCGTGTGGCACCATCATGGAATCTTCACGCCCCCCGCGCTGCCCGTTTCATGACAGGAGCACCCCAGATGCCAACTCAAAAGCTGGGTCGGCTACTCGGCATGACCTTGATGCTCTTCGCCCTTGCGATCGGTGCCCTGGGCGCCGCCGGGGGCCCGGACGCAGGCGACTCGAAGAGTCTCGAGTTCGAGTGGCACTAGGTCCTTCGCAATTCATGTGACACCCGCCGTCGCCTTGGCGACGGCGGGGGCTGCCAGGCGTCGGCGTGAAGTTCCGCTCGTGACGACAAGGGAGCAGGATGACGAGCCGTGAGGCAGCCCTACGACGGCGGGGGACCGATCTCGCCTGGCTGATCACCGGGCCACTCGCGCTCCTGGCTGTCATCTGCTGCCTGCTGATCGCACTGGTCGAGCGAGAGCCGTACGGCGACTGGGGCTTGGCCGTGCTGTTCCTGGTGGCCCTGGTCGCGGCCCAGCTGCCGGTGCTGAGCTTCATCATCCGGCGGCAGACGCTGTCGGCGACGATCACCGAGATCCCGCTGGTCCTGGCACTGTATTACCTGCCGCCGCTGACCCTGGTGCTGGTGGCCACCCTGGCCGCCCTGATCACCCAGTTCCGACACCGGCTCGGCCCGGCCAAGTTCGCCTTCAACGTCGCCCGTTCGGCCGCCGCGACCTCGCTCGCCGGGCTGGTCCTGCTGGCCCTGCCGCCGATCCGGGGCGTCGGGCCCGGCACCTGGGGCATCCTTTTCGCCGCCGTCAGCACCATCACCCTGGTCACGCTCGCCGCGGTGGTAGGCGTGATCACCCTGCTCCAGGGCTGGCAGGCAGGGATGGAGGTGATCCGCACCTCCGTCGTGCCGCTGCTGGCGGCCGGGGTGAACGTGGCGGTGGGACTGATCACCCTGCTCGCGCTGTCCACCACCTACTGGTCGATGCTGCTGCTCGGGGCGCTCGCGGTGACCCTCGCCGCGGTCTACCGGGCGTACGCCCAGTTCCTGCGCCAGCACCGCACTCTCGCCGACATCTACGAGCTGACCCAGGCGATGACCAGCAGCGGCCAGGACGGCACGCTGCCGGACGCGCTGCTCGGCCGGGTCCGCTCGCTGATGCAGGCCGAGTACGCCACCCTGTGGCTGCCCGTTCAGGGTCGGCACCCCGAGGTGCTGCTGACCGCCCGGGTGGACGGCCGCGGCCTGCTCGACTTCTCCCTGATCCCGGCGGCCCTGCGGGAGCGTGCCGTGCGGCAGCGCCAGACGCTGGCGCTCGGCGCCCGGCTCGGGGGCGACCGGGAGGGGTTGGCGGTGCTGCGGCAGGCCACCGCCAAGGACGCGATCATCGTGCCGCTGCGTTCCGGGGAGGCCGTGATCGGCACCCTGGAGGTCGTCAACCGGCTCAGTGATGTGGGTCACTTCACGCCGTCCGACGTGCCGGTGTTCGAGACGGTGGCCGCGCACGCGGCGGTGGCCCTGGAGAATTCCCGGCTGGTCGACCGGCTGCGCCACGACGCGTACCACGACACGCTGACCAAGCTGCCCAACCGGCGGCGGATCACCGGCGCGCTCGACGAGGCCGTCAAGATCCGGGCACCGGGCGAGGTCGTCGCGGTCCTGCTGTTCGACGTCGACGGGCTGCGTCAGGTCAACGAGTCACTCGGCCACGCCGCCGGGGACCAGGTCCTCGCCGAGGTCGCCGACCGACTGCGTTCGTCCGCGCCGTCCTCGGCCCTGGTCGGCCGGGCCGGCGGCGACGAGTTCCTGGTCACCCTCCGGCTGGAGAACGCCGATGCGGCGCTTGCGCTGGCCACGCGGCTGCGGGAGGAGATCCGCGCCGAGATGGTCTTCGACGCGCTCACCCTGGACGTGGACACGGCCGTCGGGGTGGCCGTGCACCCGGACCACGGCAGCGACGCCGCCACCCTGCTGCAACGGGTCGACCTCGCCGCGATGGCGGCGAAGACCATGCCGGGCAGCGTCCATCTGTTCAGCCCGGCCCTGGAGTCCCGGTCGCTGCGCAGGCTCGGCCTCGCCGGCGACCTGCGCCGCGCCTTGGACGAGGGCGAGCTGGAGGTCTACTTCCAGCCCAAGGTGACCCTGCGCGACCGCCGCCTCGTCGGGGTGGAGTGCCTGGCCCGGTGGGAGCACCCCGCGCACGGCCAGGTCGCCCCCGAGGACTTCGTCGCGGTGGCGGAGCACACCGGTCTGCTCGGTCGGCTCACGGAGGTGGTGCTCCGGGAGGGGCTGCGGCGCAGCCGGGACTGGAGCCACGCCCAGCAGCCGCTCGCCGTCGCGGTCAACCTCTCCGCGCGTACGCTCACCGACCCGCACTTCCCCGACCAGGTACGCGAGCTGCTCGACGCGTACGGGGTGCCGCCGCAGCGGCTCACCTTCGAGATCCGTGAGGGCGGGGTGCTGGACGGCACGGACCGCCCCATCCCGGCCCTGCGCCGGTTGCGCGACCTCGGCGTACGGCTCTCCGTGGACGACTTCGGCACCGGCTCCTCGTCACTGGCGTACCTGCGGCGGCTGCCCGTGCACGAGGTCAAGGTCGACCGGTCGTTCGTGCAGGGCATGGCGACCGACCCGGGGGACCTGGCCATCGTCAACGCGGTGGTGACTCTCTCGCAGCAGTTCGGCCTGGCCGTGGTGGCCGAGGGCGTGGAGAGCGAGTTGACCCTGGAGTTGCTCCAGGACATCGGCTGCGAGATCGGCCAGGGCTTCCTGTTCAGCCGGCCGCTGCCGTACGAGCGGTTGGAGGCCTGGTTCGGGGCCCAGGCGGAGCCCGAGGCGGCCGGCGGCGTGGAGCACCCTCGGCTGCGGGTGGTCCCGGATCGCTCCACGATTCTGCTCTGACCTGCGGTAACGGCGGTCCCCCCGGGTGCGGGGGGATCCGATTTCACCTCCGGGGCCGGGCCGTGTACTCTTACCTCTGCGCGGCCACGGTGTTGATCGCGCAGGCCCCCTTAGCTCAGTCGGCAGAGCGTCTCCATGGTAAGGAGAAGGTCTACGGTTCGATTCCGTAAGGGGGCTCAAAGGGTCCGGCTGGACCCGCCACGGCGGTGTAGCTCAGATGGCAGAGCAAGCGGCTCATAATCGCTGTGTCGCCGGTTCAAGTCCGGCCACCGCTACTCTCGTCCTCCGGGCTCGCTTCCGGTGGGCGGTGGAAGGGGCGCCCCAGGCGCCCACTTTGCATGTCCGCGTCAGCAGCGCGTACGCTGTGGCGCCGTAGTTGTTGACTGAGCGAGGAAGGCACTCCGCCGTGGCGAAGGCGACCGATGTCCGGCCGAAGATCACTTTGGCGTGTGTGGAGTGCAAGGAGCGCAACTACATCACGCGCAAGAACCGCCGCAACGACCCGGACCGCATCGAGCTGAAGAAGTTCTGCCCCCGGGACGGGCGGCACACGGTCCACCGCGAGACCCGCTGACCATCGCCGGCGCGAGCCGGCAGCACGACCCTCGATCGCCGATCCGGCAACGGATGGCGCGGCCTTGGCCGCCCGTCCGCGCCGGGTCGGCTTTCGCGCTTTCCGTGTAGGTTCTCGGGCATGCCCTTGGACCCGTCCTTCGTCGGCCGGACCTATCCGCCGACCGCCCCCTACCAGGTGGGCCGAGAAAAGATCCGCGAGTTCGCCACCGCCGTCGGCGCCACCGATCCGGCGCACCACGACCCCGACGCCGCCCGGGCGCTGGGGCACCCGGACGTGGTCGCCCCGCCGACCTTCCCGGTGGTGGTCACCATGGCCGCCAGCCAGCAGATCATCGAGGATCCCGCCCTCGGCATGGACTACAGCCGGGTGGTCCACGGGGACCAGCGCTTCGCGTACGCCCGGCCGGTGGTGGCCGGGGACGAACTGGTCTGCGTGAACACCATCGAGGACATCAACCACCGGGGCGGGCACGACTTCCTCACGACCCGCACCGACGTCAGGACGCCGGCCGGCGAGCCGGTCGTCACCGTCTGGTCCAAGCTCGTCGTACGCGGGGAGGCCTGAGATGGAGCTGCCCACCAAGACCTTCCGGGTCACCCGGGCCGACCTGGTCCGCTACGCGGGCGCCTCGGGCGACTTCAACCCGATCCACTGGAGCGACCGGTTCGCGACGAAGGTGGGCCTGCCCGGGGTGATCGCGCACGGGATGTTCACCATGGCCCTCGTCGGTCGGGCGGTCGCCGAGTGGGCCGGGGCGCCCGACGCCGTGGTCGACTACGGGGTCCGGTTCACCCGCCCGGTGGTCGTCCCCGACGACGACGCCGGCACGGAGATCGAGGTGACCGCCAGGGTCAAGGAGGTCACGGGGGAGGGCCTGACCAGGCTCGACATCACCGCGACGTGCCGGGGGGAGAAGGTGCTCTCGCAGGCCCGGGCGGTGATCCGGACGCCCCGCTGACGGGGCTCCGCCACGCGAGATGGCAGACCGGTTGGGAAAGTGGCGTCGCTACCCGTACACTGGTCCGCCGTGGGGCAAGTGACCCCGCCCGGTGCTGGCTGGCCGGGTCGGGTGAGCGTGCCGCACAGGGGTGTAGCTCAATTGGCAGAGCAGCGGTCTCCAAAACCGCAGGCTGCAGGTTCAAGTCCTGTCACCCCTGCGCCTCAGGCCTGACCGTTCCCGTGGGTCGCGCCGCCAACCGGCGGCGTTCGGCCCGTGGTGGTGGCATCGGCGGGGTGGTTCCGAGGCAATCGGGCCCGTCCGTCGATCCGCCGGCCGCGGCCCGTCGCGGGACGGTTGGTCCGGCCGGCGTGACCAGCGCCGCGCGCACCGCACCGGTGTGCGACCCGATTTCCCGCGACGGAGGGCGAAGTGGCCGAGAGCAAGCGGCGCAGCGAGGACGCCGGCGACGACCGTCTGAACGACGAGACCGTCGACGACGTGGCCGCCGACGACGCCACCGACGCGGAGGAGCCGGTCTCCCGGGGCGGTACGGCCACCCGGGCGCGGGCCAAGGCCGAGTCGGCTGACGACAAGAAGACCCGCAAGGACACCGACCGGGTGGGCCTCTTCGCCCGCATCGGGCGGTTCTTCCGCGAGGTCGTCGCCGAGCTGCGTAAGGTCATCTGGCCGACCCGCAAGGAGTTGCTGACCTACACGGCTGTGGTGGTCACCTTCGTCGCCGTGATGCTGACGATCGTGGCCGGCCTGGACTACGCCTTCGCAAAGGGCGTGCTGTTCGTCTTCGGCAACCCCAGCTGACCGGCTGACTTAGCCGATAGTGACGGAAGTGAGCGAGCGTGCCTGAGTACGACGAGACCGCCGAGACCACGGACGAGCAGTCCACGGTGGCGACGGCGGCCAGTGACGAGTCGGTCGAGGCCGCCAGCGAGCCGGACTTTCCGACCACCGAGCCTGCCCCGGACGAGGACTACGACCCGGTGGCGGAGCTGCGCCAGAAGCTGCGCTACGCGCCTGGCGACTGGTACGTGGTGCACTCGTACGCCGGCTACGAGAACAAGGTCAAGACCAACCTCGAGACCCGGATCACGTCCCTCGACATGGAGGACTACATCTACCAGGTCGAGGTGCCGACCCGGGAAGAGGTCGAGGTCAAGAACGGCAAGCGGTCCCAGGTCCAGGCCAAGGTCTTCCCGGGCTACATCCTGGTCCGGATGGAGCTGACGGCCGAGTCGTACTCCTGCGTGCGCAACACCCCGGGGGTCACCGGCTTCGTGGGGGCGACCGACCGGGCCGACCGCCCGGCGCCGCTGAGCCTCGACGAGGTGCTCAAGTGGCTGGCCCCGGCGGTCGAGACCGAGCAGAAGAAGGCGAAGCCCGAGGTCAAGGTCCTCGACTTCGAGGTCGGCGACTCGGTCACCGTCACCGACGGCGCGTTCGCCTCGCTGCCGGCGACCATCAGTGAGATCAACGCCGACCAGCAGAAGCTCAAGGTGCTGGTGTCGATCTTCGGCCGGGAGACTCCGGTGGAGCTGAACTTCAACCAGGTCGCCAAGATCTGACGTACCGGCTCGCCGGCGGTGGGCTGCGAGCCCCCGCCGGCGAACTCGTTCCGCCCTCCACCGACCTCGCGGAAGGAGGCGGCGGAACGCTGCGCTACCCTAGAACGTCGCCGCTGTCGCATCGCGCTGACCGTGCGCGTCCGCGGCCGGCACATTTCCCAGTTCCAAGCCCCAGGAAGAGACATGCCTCCGAAGAAGAAGCTCGTCAAGACGTTCACGCTTCAGCTGCCGGCGGGCCAGGCCACCCCGGCGCCGCCGGTCGGCCCCGCGCTCGGTCAGCACGGCGTGAACATCATGGAGTTCTGCAAGTCCTACAACGCGCAGACCGAGTCCCAGCGGGGCGACATCGTCCCCGCCGAGATCAGCGTGTACGAGGACCGCACCTTCACCTTCGTGCTGAAGACCCCGCCCGCCGCCCGGCTGCTGATCAAGGCCGCCGGCGTGCAGAAGGGCTCCGGCGTCCCGCACAAGGAGAAGGTCGGCAGTGTCACCCGCGCCCAGCTGCGGGAGATCGCCGAGAAGAAGATGGCCGACCTCAACGCCAACGACATCGAGCAGGCTGAGAAGATCATCGCCGGCACCGCCCGGTCGATGGGCCTGACCGTCGCCGACTGACGTCGCCCACCCGAGACCGGACCCGTTCGTGGGAGGGCGCGCGGACGCCGCGGCCCGCCAGAGACCACAGGAGTAATCGAGAAATGCAGCGCAGCAAGAGCTACCGCAAGGCCGCCGAGGTCATCGACCGGTCGAAGCTCTACACCCCCGCCGAGGCCGTCAAGCTGGCCAAGGAGACCACCTCCGTCAAGTTCGACGCCACGGTCGAGGTCGCGATGCGCCTCGGCGTCGACCCCCGTAAGGCGGACCAGATGGTCCGCGGCACGGTCAACCTGCCGCACGGCACCGGTAAGACCGCCCGCGTGATCGTCTTCGCCGCCGGCGCGAAGGCCGAGGAGGCCGCGGCCGCCGGTGCGGACGAGGTGGGCACCGACGAGCTCGTCGCCCGGATCCAGGGCGGCTGGCTCGACTTCGACGCGGCGATCGCCACGCCGGACCAGATGGCCAAGATCGGCCGGATCGCGCGGATCCTGGGCCCGCGCGGTCTCATGCCGAACCCGAAGACCGGCACGGTGACCATGGACGTCGCCAAGGCCGTCTCGGACATCAAGGGCGGTAAGATCACCTTCCGGGTGGACAAGCACTCCAACCTGCACCTGATCATCGGCAAGGCCTCGTTCTCCGAGTCCCAGCTGGTCGACAACTACGCGGCGGTCCTCGACGAGGTGCTGCGGGCCAAGCCGTCGGCCGCGAAGGGCAAGTACCTGAAGAAGGTCACCCTCACCACCACGATGGGCCCGGGCGTGCCGGTCGACCCGAACGTGGTGAAGAACCTCCAGGAGGGCTCGGCCGAGGGCTGAGCACGGCTGCCTCGACGGGCCCCGCCACGACTCGTGGCGGGGCCCCGTTCGTTCGTCCGCTGTGGCAGGCTCGCGGCATGCGGTGTGAGGATGTCTGGCTGCGCTACCACCGGCGCGGCCCGTGGGTGCTGCGGGCGACGAGCGTGGGCATCGGCCCGGGCGAGGCGGCGGTGGTGCTCGGCCGCAACGGCGTCGGCAAGTCGACGCTGCTCCAGCTCGCGGCCGGGGTGCTCCGGCCGACCCGGGGCCGGGTCGTCGACCGCCCGCGGCGCGTCGGCTGGGTGCCGGAGCGGTTCCCGGCTGACCAGCCGTTCACGGTGCGCCGTTACCTCACCGGGATGGCCCGGGTCGCCGGCCTGGGCCCCGCCGAGGCCGGCCCGGCGGCCGACCGCTGGGTCGAGCGGCTGGGCCTGACCGGGTTCCGCGACGTGCGGCTGCCCGAGCTGTCCAAGGGCACCGCCCAGAAGGTCGGCCTGGCCCAGGCGATGCTGCGTCGGCCGGGCCTGCTCGTCCTCGACGAGCCCTGGGAGGGGCTGGATGCGGCCGCCCGCGAGCTGGTCCCCGCCCTGATCGACGAGGTGCTGGCAGCCGGCGGGTCGGTTCTGATCAGCGACCACCGGGGGGAGACCGTCCGGCTGCCCCGTGCCGCCCGCTGGACGGTCTCCGACGGCACCGTCACCGCGGAGGGGCCGTCCGCCGGGCCGGGCGGGCCGCTGGCGGTCGTGGAGATCGCGGTCCCGGCCGCGCGGGTCGCCCACGCCGTCGCCCGGTTGCGCGCCGACGGCCACCACGTCCTACGGGTACGCTCCGACGCCGCCCCGCCCGACGCCCCGGTCCCGCCCGGGGAGCATCCGGCCGTCGGCTCTGCCCTGGCCGTCGACACTGCTTCGGCCGCCGGCTCTGCCCCGATCGTCGACTCCGTCGAGGTTGGGGGTGGGTCGGTGCCGCCGACCGACGAGCAGGGCGCGGCGGTGCGGGCCGCCGAGCCCGGGCGGGCGCGCCGGTGAGCGGGCTGGTCCGGATGCGACTGGCCGGCTTCCTACGCACCGGGCGGGCCGTCGCCCCGCTGCTGGCCGGCCTGCTGGCCCTCGGCGTCCTCTACGGCGGCGGCCGGGCCGAGCCGGGGGAGGCCTACGGCGTGTCGGCGGTGGTGCTCTTCCCGGTGCTGGCCTGGCAGACCAGGATCCTGCTCGACGTCGAGCCGGACGTGCAGCGCCGGCTGGCCGTGGTGGCCGTCGGCCCGGCGCGGGAGCGGGCCGCGGGGCTGCTCGCGGCGGCCGCGGCGGGGTTGGGCACGGTGGCTGTGGCACTGGCGTTCCCGTGGCTGGTCGGCGGGTTGGCCGGCCCGACCGGGCCGGGGGACCGGTCCGTGGTCGTCGGGGTGGCGCTCGGGCTCTGGGCACACCTGCTCGCCCTGCCCGCCGCGGTGGCCCTCGGCGCGCTGGCCAGCCGCGCCGTCACGGGCAGCGCGGGGTACGCCGTGGCCGTGCTGGCGCTCGGTGCGGTGGGCGCCGTGGTTCTCGGCCTCTCCGGCTCGGTGGCGCCCTGGCTGGCGCCTCCGGTCATGCCGACCGCCCGGGCCGCCGCCGAGGGCCCGTCCGCGGCGGCCGTGGCCCTGCTCAGCGCCTGGGCGGTGGCGTGGAGCGCGGTGGTCCTGGCCGGCTACGTCTGGCGCCGCCGGGCCCGGGCCTGACGTCCGCCCGGTCCGGCGGCGGGCTCGTGCCGTCGGGCCACGTGACCGGGAGCACGCGGGGGCGATTTGGCCCTTGCTGCAGGTGTGGCGTAGCCTTGTCGCGAAGTACCACCCAGAGACCGCTGGTCACCGTGCCCCGGCACGGTCGAAGGTCCCGCTTCGACGGGCGACCCGCGCAGGGCGGCAAGCGAAAAGCGGCTGTGTTTCCGTGGTCCGCCGACTGCGGTGAGTCCGGCCGGCCCTCGCCCCGTGCGCCCTGCGCCGGGGCTTTCTCGTTGTCGTGGTCCCTCCGCAACCGCCGAAGCCCGTCGGCTTCCCGGTGGACCAGCCTGGAGCAACGAGAGAGGAGGGACATGGCGGACAAGCCGATCCGGGCCGACAAGGCCACGGCCGTCGCTGAGCTGACCGAGAGCTTCCGCAACGCGGGCGCGGCGGTCCTCACCGAGTACCGTGGCCTGACGGTTGCCCAGCTCACCCAGCTGCGGCGCTCGCTCGGCAAGGAGACCACCTACACGGTCGCGAAGAACACGCTGGCGAAGCGTGCCGCGACCGAGGCGGGCATCTCCGGCCTCGACGAGCTGTTCACCGGTCCTACCGCGCTGACTTTCGTTTCGGGCGACGTCGTCGAGGCGGCGAAGGGGCTTCGCGACTTCGCGAAGGCCAACCCGAAGCTCGTCATCAAGGGCGGCGTCTTCGAGGGCAAGGCCATTTCCGCGGCCGAGGTCACGAAGCTCGCCGACCTGGAGTCCCGTGAGGTGCTGCTGGCCAAGCTGGCCGGCGCGATGAAGGGCAACCTGAGCAAGGCCGCGGCCCTGTTCCAGGCCCCGCTGTCGAAGACCGCCCGCCTGGCGGCCGCCCTGCAGGACAAGCGCGAGAAGGAGGGCGCCGAGGCGGCCTGAGGCCCCGCGGCGCACCACATACCTAGTCAAGCATTCAGGAAAGGACGCCAGACATGGCGAAGCTCAGCACCGACGAGCTGCTCGACGCGTTCAAGGAGATGACGCTGATCGAGCTCTCCGAGTTCGTGAAGCAGTTCGAGGAGACCTTCGAGGTCACCGCCGCCGCCCCGGTCGCCGTGGCCGCGGGTGCCCCGGCCGCCGCCGCCGCGCCGGTCGAGGAGGAGAAGGACGAGTTCGACGTCGTCCTCGACGCCGACGGTGGCAAGAAGATCCAGGTCATCAAGGTCGTGCGCGAGCTGACCGGCCTGGGCCTGAAGGAGGCCAAGGACCTGGTCGAGGCCGCGCCGAAGCCGGTCCTGGAGAAGGTCAACAAGGAGACCGCCGAGAAGGCCAAGGCCAAGCTCGAGGGCGAGGGCGCCAAGGTCACCCTCAAGTAATCGAGGGACCAGGCGCGTGTCCGGCTCGCGTGAGCCAGGGCACACCGCGTGGCGGCGGGCGACGATCCGGGAACGGGTCGTCGCCCGCCGTGTTGCTGGTGGGCACGCGCAGCAGCGGCGTGAGCAGGGCATCGACGCCGCGTGTCGGGCGGCGTGGCGGACCGGGCCGGTCGCCCGGGAGCGGGAAACACGGGCCCGGACGAGACGGGCCCTTGACGTGGCCCCGGGCCGCCAGGCACGCTGACACCAGCAAGACCTTCCGCGCTTGCAACGGCCACCACTCGGGTAATGGCAGCGGCGGTGCCACCCTCCGTCGCACCCGGGCGGTCCGTAGGCTCGCCGCGTTCCGAGCGGCCCGGTGCGGCCCCGTTCGAGGGGCCCCGAGGCACGTTCCGCGACGACCTGCGGGGCGGGCTGGACAGCGGTTAGCCTCTCGGCTACACTGCTAGTTTGCGCTGCCTTCCGACTTGACCCCTGCTCGGAAATGTCCGTTTATGGATATTTCTGGTGGGGTCATTGGAGTGCACGCGTACCAGCCGTTCTGCAGCACCGGTCCTCGGAAGGACGCATCTTGGCAGCTTCCCGCCCTGCGAAGACCAGTCGTACGTCGAGCGCTTTCGCGCCCCGCCGAGTCTCTTTCGGCAGGATCACCGAACACCTCGAGGTCCCCAACCTCCTCGCCATCCAGAACGAGTCCTTCGACTGGCTCGTCGGCAACGAGGCTTGGCAGGGCCGGTCGGTGGACGACCCGCACGCACGCTCGGGTCTCGCGGAGATCCTCGACGAGATCAGTCCCATTGAGGACTTCTCCGGCACCATGTCGCTCTCCTTCTCGGCTCCGCGCTTCGACGAGGTCAAGGCCTCGATCGAGGAGTGCAAGGAGAAGGACCTTACCTACTGCGCCCCGCTGTTCGTGACGGCGGAGTTCACCAACAACACCACCGGCGAGATCAAGAGCCAGACGGTGTTCATGGGTGACTTCCCGATGATGACGCCCAAGGGCACGTTCATCATCAACGGCACCGAGCGGGTCGTCGTCAGCCAGCTCGTCCGGTCCCCGGGCGTCTACTTCGACAAGCAGCCGGACAAGACCTCCGACCGCGACCTCTCCAGCGTCAAGGTCATCCCGAGCCGGGGTGCCTGGCTGGAGTTCGACATCGACAAGCGCGACACGGTCGGCGTTCGCATCGACCGCAAGCGTCGGCAGGCCGTCACGGTGCTGCTGAAGGCCATCGGCTGGTCGGCCGACCGGATCCGCGAGAAGTTCGGCTGGTCCGAGCTGATGATGACCACGCTCGAGAAGGACCACATCGCCGGCCAGGACGAGGCCCTGCTCGACATCTACCGCAAGCTCCGTCCGGGCGAGCCGCCGACCCGCGAGAACGCCCAGACCCTGCTCGACAACCTCTTCTTCAACCCGAAGCGGTACGACGTCGCCAAGGTCGGTCGGTACAAGTTCAACAAGAAGCTCGAGCTCGACGTGCCGATCACCACCGGCACGCTGACCGAGGACGACATCGTCGCCACCGTCGAGTACCTCTGCCGGCTGCACGCCGGCGAGGAGGGCTACGAGGCCGACGACATCGACCACTTCGGCAACCGCCGCCTGCGTACGGTGGGCGAGCTGATCCAGAACCAGGTCCGGGTCGGCCTGTCCCGGATGGAGCGCGTCGTCCGCGAGCGGATGACCACGCAGGACGTCGAGGCGATCACGCCGCAGACCCTGATCAACATCCGCCCGGTGGTGGCGGCGATCAAGGAGTTCTTCGGCACGTCGCAGCTGTCCCAGTTCATGGACCAGACCAACCCGCTGGCGGGCCTGACCCACCGGCGCCGGCTGAGCGCGCTCGGCCCGGGCGGTCTGTCCCGCGAGCGGGCCGGCTTCGAGGTCCGCGACGTGCACCCGTCCCACTACGGCCGGATGTGCCCGATCGAGACGCCGGAAGGCCCGAACATCGGTCTGATCGGCGCGCTGTCCACCTTCGCCCGGGTCAATCCGTTCGGCTTCATCGAGACGCCGTACCGGAAGGTCGTCGAGGGTCGGGTCACCGACCAGATCGACTACCTGACCGCGGACGAGGAGGACCGGTTCGTCAAGGCGCAGGCCAACGCCCCGCTGAAGTCCGACGGTACGTTCGCCGAGGAGCGCGTCCTGGTCCGCCGTAAGGGCGGCGAAACTGAGGACGTGGCGCCGGAGGCCGTGGACTACATGGACGTCTCGCCGCGGCAGATGACCTCCGTCGCGACCGCGATGATCCCGTTCCTCGAGCACGACGACGCCAACCGCGCGCTCATGGGCGCGAACATGCAGCGCCAGGCGGTGCCGCTGGTCAAGGCGGAGTCGCCGCTGGTCGGCACCGGCATGGAGTACCGGGCCGCCGTCGACGCCGGTGACGTGGTCGTCGCCGAGGTGGGCGGCGTGATCGAGGACCTGTGCGCCGACTACATCACCGTCCACCAGGACGACGGCCACCGCCGGACGTACCTGCTGCACAAGTTCCGCCGCTCCAACGCCGGCTCCTGCGTCAACCAGAAGCCGGTGGTCTTCGAGGGCGACCGCGTCGAGGCCGGCCAGGTCATCGCCGACGGGCCGTGCACCGACGAGGGCGAGATGGCGCTCGGGCGCAACCTGCTCGTGGCGTTCATGACCTGGGAGGGCCACAACTACGAGGACGCGATCATCCTGTCGCAGCGCCTCGTGCAGCAGGACGTGCTCACCTCGATCCACATCGAGGAGCACGAGGTCGACGCGCGGGACACCAAGCTCGGCCCGGAGGAGATCACCCGCGACATCCCGAACGTCAGCGAGGAGATGCTCGCCGACCTCGACGAGCGCGGCATCATCCGGATCGGCGCCGAGGTCGTCCCCGGTGACATCCTGGTCGGCAAGGTCACGCCGAAGGGTGAGACCGAGCTGACCCCGGAGGAGCGGCTGCTCCGCGCGATCTTCGGTGAGAAGGCGCGCGAGGTCCGGGACACCTCGCTGAAGGTGCCGCACGGCGAGACCGGCACGGTCATCGGCGTGCGGACGTTCTCCCGCGAGGACGGCGACGAGCTGCCCCCGGGCGTCAACGAGCTGGTCCGGGTCTACGTGGCTCAGAAGCGGAAGATCCAGGACGGCGACAAGCTCGCCGGCCGGCACGGCAACAAGGGCGTCATCTCGAAGATCCTGCCGATCGAGGACATGCCGTTCCTGGAGGACGGCACCCCGGTCGACATCGTGCTGAACCCGCTGGGTGTGCCGTCCCGGATGAACATCGGCCAGGTGCTGGAGACGCACCTCGGCTGGGTGGCCAAGACGGGGTGGAAGGTCGAGGGCGACGACGCCGAGTGGAAGCGCCAGCTGCGCTCCATCGAGGCGCACGAGTCCGAGCCGGACACCAATGTGGCGACGCCGGTCTTCGACGGCGCCCGCGAGGAGGAGATCTCCGGTCTGCTCGCGTCGACCCTGCCCAACCGGGACGGCAAGCAGCTGATCGGCTCCAGCGGCAAGGCGCAGCTGTTCGACGGCCGCTCCGGCGAGCCGCTGCCGGACCCGATCGCGGTCGGCTACATCTACATCCTGAAGCTCAACCACCTGGTCGACGACAAGATCCACGCTCGGTCGACCGGCCCGTACTCGATGATCACGCAGCAGCCGCTGGGTGGTAAGGCGCAGTTCGGTGGCCAGCGCTTCGGTGAGATGGAGTGCTGGGCGATGCAGGCGTACGGCGCCGCGTACGCCCTGCAGGAGCTGCTGACGATCAAGTCCGACGACGTCCTGGGCCGGGTCAAGGTCTACGAGGCGATCGTCAAGGGCGAGAACATCCCGGAGCCGGGCATCCCGGAGTCGTTCAAGGTGCTGCTCAAGGAGCTCCAGTCGCTGTGCCTCAACGTCGAGGTGCTCTCCAGCGACGGGGTCGCCCTCGAGATGCGCGAGACCGACGACGAGGTGTTCCGGGCCGCCGAGGAGCTGGGCATCGACCTGTCCCGGCGCGAGCCGAGCTCGGTCGAAGAGGTCTGAGGTGGGCAGTCGGGGGCCGGTTCGCCGGCTCCCGACCCCGCCCGATAGCTAAGCAGTACAGACGACGACATAGGGGACATAGTGCTCGACGTCAACTTCTTCGACGAGCTGCGGATCGGCCTCGCCACCGCCGACGACATCCGTCAGTGGTCCCACGGCGAGGTCAAGAAGCCTGAGACGATCAACTACCGCACCCTCAAGCCGGAAAAGGACGGGCTCTTCTGCGAGAAGATCTTCGGTCCGCAGCGGGACTGGGAGTGCTACTGCGGTAAGTACAAGCGGGTTCGGTTCAAGGGCATCATCTGCGAGCGCTGCGGCGTCGAGGTGACCCGCTCCAAGGTCCGGCGCGAGCGGATGGGCCACATCGAGCTGGCCGCCCCGGTGACGCACATCTGGTACTTCAAGGGCGTCCCGAGCCGGCTGGGCTACCTGCTGGACCTCGCCCCCAAGGACCTCGAGAAGATCATCTACTTCGCCTCGTACGTCGTGACGAGCGTGGACGTCGAGGCGCGCCACCGCGACCTGTCGACGATCGAGAACGAGATCCTGGCCGAGAAGCGGCAGGCCGAGAACAGCCGCGACTCGGAGATCGAGAAGCGGGCCGCCAAGCTCGAGGCCGACCTGGCCGAGCTGGAGGCCGAGGGTGCCAAGGCGGACGTCCGGCGCAAGGTCAAGGAGGGCGGAGAGCGCGAGATGCGCCAGATCCGCGACCGGGCCCAGCGCGAGATCGACCGTCTGGACGAGGTGCTCGACACCTTCCGCAAGCTGGATCCGAAGCAGTTGGTCACCGACGAGCTGCTCTACCGGGAGCTGCGCGACCGGTTCGGCGAGTACTTCACCGGCGGCATGGGCGCCGAGGCCATCAAGGCGCTGGTCCAGAACATGGACCTCGACGCCGAGGCCGAGAGCCTGCGCGAGACCATCCGTACGGGCAAGGGCCAGCGGAAGATCCGGGCGCTCAAGCGGCTCAAGGTCGTGGCGGCGTTCCTGAACACCCGCAACTCGCCGCTCGGCATGGTGCTGGACTGCGTCCCGGTCATCCCGCCGGACCTGCGCCCGATGGTGCAGCTCGACGGTGGCCGCTTCGCGACCAGCGACCTGAACGACCTGTACCGCCGGGTGATCAACCGGAACAACCGCCTCAAGCGGCTGATCGACCTCGGCGCGCCCGAGATCATCGTCAACAACGAGAAGCGGATGCTCCAGGAGGCCGTCGACGCGCTGTTCGACAACGGCCGTCGGGGCCGGCCGGTCACCGGCCCGGGTAACCGTCCGCTGAAGTCGCTGTCCGACATGCTCAAGGGCAAGCAGGGCCGGTTCCGGCAGAACCTGCTGGGCAAGCGCGTCGACTACTCCGGCCGTTCGGTCATCGTGGTCGGCCCGAAGCTCAAGCTGCACCAGTGCGGCCTGCCCAAGCAGATGGCGCTGGAGCTGTTCAAGCCGTTCGTGATGAAGCGGCTGGTCGACCTGAACCACGCGCAGAACATCAAGTCCGCCAAGCGGATGGTCGAGCGGCAGCGGCCGGTCGTGTGGGACGTGCTGGAAGAGGTCATCGGCGAGCACCCGGTGCTGCTGAACCGCGCGCCGACCCTGCACCGTCTGGGCATCCAGGCCTTCGAGCCGCAGCTGGTCGAGGGCAAGGCCATCCAGATCCACCCGCTGGTCTGCACCGCGTTCAACGCCGACTTCGACGGTGACCAGATGGCGGTGCACGTGCCGCTGTCCGCCGAGGCCCAGGCCGAGGCGCGGATCCTGATGCTGTCGTCGAACAACATCCTCAAGCCGGCCGACGGCAAGCCGGTCACCATGCCCACCCAGGACATGGTCATCGGTCTGTACCACCTCACCCACCTCACCCCGGGTGGCAGGGGTGAGGGCCGGGCGTTCAGCTCGGACGCCGAGGCGCGGATGGCCTTCGACAGCGGCGAGCTGCACCTGCAGGCGCCGGTGAAGATCCGCCTGCGCGGGCTGGTCGGGGTCGACAACGGTGCCAACGCCGAGCCGTGGGTCGCGCCGGAGGACTGGGTCGAGGGCGCCCCGGTGACCGTCGAGACCACGCTCGGTCGGGTCCTGTTCAACGAGACGCTGCCGCCGGGCTACCGCTTCGTGAACTACGAGATCCGCAAGGGTCAGCTCTCCGCGATCGTCAACGACCTCGCCGAGCGCTTCCCCAAGGTGGCCCTCGCGGCCACCCTGGACGGGCTCAAGGAGGCCGGCTTCCACTGGGCCACCTGGTCCGGCGTGACGATCGGCATGGAGGACGTCATCGCTCCGCCGCGCAAGCGGGAGATCCTCGAGCGGTACGAGAAGGAAGCCGACAAGATCGACCGCCAGTACCAGCGCGGTCTGATCACCGCCGAGGAGCGCCGCAGCGAGCTGATCTCCATCTGGACCAACGCGACCAACGAGGTCGCCAAGGAGATGGACACCGCGCTGCCGCAGGAGAACCCGCTGTGGAAGATGATCAACTCGGGTGCCCGCGGTAACCTGCTCCAGCTCCGCCAGATCGCCGCGATCCGTGGTCTGGTGGCCAACCCGAAGGGTGAGATCATCCCGCGGCCGATCAAGGCCAGCTACCGGGAGGGTCTGTCCGTGCTGGAGTACTTCATCTCCACGCACGGTGCCCGCAAGGGTCTCGCCGACACCGCGCTGCGGACCGCCGACTCGGGTTACCTGACCCGTCGTCTGGTGGACGTCTCGCAGGACGTCATCATCCGCGAGGAGGACTGCGGCACCGACCGGGCCATCCCGATGCAGATCGGCGAGCGGCGCGACGGCAAGCTGTACGTCCACGAGCACGCGGAGACCAGCGTGCACGCCCGGACCCTGGCCGACGACATCAAGGGGCCGGACGGCACCGTCGTCGCCGAGCGGGGCCAGGACGTCAACTCCATCCTGGTCGACAAGATCGTCGCCGCCGGGGTGGAGACGGTGCGGGTGCGCAGCGTGCTCACCTGTGAGTCCAAGCTGGGCGTCTGCGGGGCGTGCTACGGCCGCTCGCTGCCGACCGGCAAGACCGTCGACGTCGGCGAGGCGGTCGGCATCATCGCCGCCCAGTCGATCGGTGAGCCTGGTACGCAGCTGACGATGCGTACGTTCCACACCGGTGGCGTCGCGGGTGAGGACATCACCCAGGGTCTGCCGCGTGTCCAGGAGATCTTCGAGGCCCGGGTCCCGAAGGGTAAGGCGCCCATCGCCGACACCCCGGGCCGCATCCGGATCGAGGACGGCGAGCGCTCGCGGAAGATCATCGTGGTGCCGGACGACGGCAGCGACGAGATCGTCTACGACAAGATCTCCAAGCGGGTCCGGCTGCGGGCCCACGACGGGGACCACGTCGAGGTCGGCGAGAAGCTCACCGAGGGCACCATCGACCCGCACGAGCTGCTGCGCATCCTCGGCCCGCGCGCGGTCCAGGTCCACCTGACCCAGGAGGTCCAGGAGGTCTACCGCTCGCAGGGCGTGCTCATCCACGACAAGCACATCGAGATCATCATCCGCCAGATGCTCAAGCGGGTGACGGTCATCGACTCCGGCTCGACCGAGTTCCTGCCGGGCGTGCTGGTCGACCGGGCGCTGTTCGAGTCGGAGAACCGCCGGCTCGTGTCCGAGGGCGGCGAGCCCGCCGCCGGCCGTCCGGTGCTGATGGGTATCACCAAGGCCTCGCTGGCCACGGACTCCTGGCTGTCGGCGGCCTCCTTCCAGGAGACCACCCGGGTGCTGACGGACGCGGCGATCCACGCCCGCAGCGACTCGCTGATCGGCCTCAAGGAGAACGTGATCATCGGTAAGCTCATCCCGGCCGGTACGGGCATCAGCAAGTACCGCAACGTCCGGGTCGAGCCGACCGAGGAGGCGAAGGCCAAGGTCTACTCGATGACCGGGTACCCGGAGACCGACTACGGCTTCGGGCCGGCCAGCGGGCAGGCGGTTCCGCTGGACGACTTCGACTTCGGGTCGTACCGCTAAGGCAGAAAACGACGAGACCCCCGGCACCTGTCGGGGGTCTCGTCGCGTTTCCGGCCCGACACCGCCAGATGGCGGTAGCGGGCTGGGCTTCCCGGCGGGGCCGGGCATGATGGGGGCATGACGACCGCACCCGGGCAGGTGCCCGTCGCGCAGCAGGGGGCGCGCCACCCGCTCGACCCCGACCCCGTCCGCTCCAGCAAGGCCCGCGCGGTCTTCGCCCTCGGCCTGATGGGCGCGCTCACCGGGCTCTTCGTCGGCGGGGTGGTGCCGGCAACGCTCGCGCTCGTGCTGTCCCGGCAGGCCCGCCGGGAGGCGTACGCGTCGGGGGGCTTCCTCACCGGGGCGGACTGGCTGCGCCGGGGTGAGCGACTCGCCTGGGCCGGGCTCGTCCTGGTCGCGACGGCGCTGGTCGTGGCGGTGGTGGTCGGCGTGGTCCGGCTCGCCGGGGATCCGTACGGGCACGACTACGCCCCGAACGTGGACTGACCGTGCCGGGGAATGCCCGCACGCGCACCCACCGACTCGGGCCGGCGGCGGTAGCCTGGCCCGTGTCCGTCGCGCGACGGTGGACACCGACCGGCGACAGGAGGCCCACGTGACGGAACCGGCGCCGCCCTCGGGCGACCCGGCGGAGCGACCCGCCGCGCCCCCTGAACCGGCGGTCCCCACGCCGGCACCGGGGGAGAGCCCGTGGGCCAGGCCCACGCCCGAGGCGGGGTCCCCGGCCAGCGTCCCTCCGGAGGTCGCCTCCGTGGAGTACGCCCCGCCACCGGTCTCCCCGCCGTCCGCGCCCCCGTCGGCACCGGCCGAGCGGTCCGCACCAGCGGAGCCGTCGGCCTCGCAGCCGGCCGGGGCGCCGCCCGCGCCGGCCGGGAGTCCCGATTCCCCCGCCGGTTCCTTTGCGCAGCCCGGGTCCGCGCCGCAGCCCGGCGCCGCGCCGTCGGTGGGTCAGTTTCCGGCGGTCGGTCAGGGGCCGTACCCGGGGCCGGGGCCGTACCTGGGCGTGCCGCACCCCGGCCCGCAGCCCGGCGGGTACGCGCATCCGGCCGGGGCGTACCCGGGGCCGGCGGCCTGGCCGGGGCAGCCAGCCGGCGCGCACCCGGGGCACCCCGGGCAACCGCCGGTCGGCGCCTGGGGCGGACCGGGCGCGAGCTGGGGGCGGGTTCCCCCGCCGCCGCGGGACGCCCCGCGGCCGCCGAAGCGGGTCGAGCCGGTGCCCGGCACGCCTTTCGGCGTGGTGCACCTCGACGTCCCCCCGGTCACGTCCGGGCTCGCCGTCGGGTCGCTGGTCGCCGGGATCGCCTCGATCCTCGTGTCCGTCCTGGCGATCTGCTTCGGTGCGGCGGCCGGCTCCGCGGGCGTCTGGGCCGCCGGAGTGTTCACCGTGCTCGGCGTGCTGGTCGGTGCGGGGGCGGTCGTGGCGGGTTTGCTCGGCATGCGGCAGATCCGCCGGCCGGCGCCCCCGCCCGCGGTGCGCTTCACGGGCCGGGGGCTGGCGGTGGCGGGGATCAGCTGCGGGGCGGCCGGGCTGGTGCTCAGCCTGGTCGGGCTGGGGCTGGCGCTGCTGCTGGGAGTGGGGTGACCGCAGAGGCGGCGGCAGGCCCGACACCGACCGGCCCTCGCCCGGCGGCGGGTAGGTCCGGCGGACGAGATCTGGTCCGCGCGGGGGTGACGGGCCGGATCGCGGGAGAGCCGTTACACTTGTTGCCGTAGGTGCCCATCGCGGGTGGGCAGGCGCGACGGTTCGGCCGGCAGGGCGGTGACGCTGATCTCCGGGGCCTCTCCGTTTTGACCTGTGCGGCTGTGATAGGTACTCTTTCCCCTCGTGCCCGGGCTTGCCCGGGCAACTCGTGCGTGCGCTGGACCCGGTTGATCCGGTGATCGCGCGGCGACACGACAGAGTCAAAGACCCGGTGCGCGGCGATCGCGCGCCGGTGACAGAAACCCGGTGCGCGCGCGAGCGACGGCGCCGGAACCGTGAGCCGGGCGACACGCCCGACCGCGGGTGCCGGGACCTCCGCAAGGTGGCCCTGGCCGGAATGTAGGAGGGTCGACCACCCGGTCGGCTACGGCAGACGGCGCGGTCGCTTCGGCGGCCGAAGGGAGCGGAGAAACCCGGTGCCCACGATCCAGCAGCTGGTCCGCAAGGGCCGCCAGGCGAAGACGAGTAAGACCAAGACCCCGGCGCTGAAGGGTTCCCCTCAGCGGCGCGGCGTGTGCACCCGTGTGTACACCACCACCCCCAAGAAGCCGAACTCGGCGCTGCGCAAGGTCGCTCGTGTCAAGCTCAGCAGCCAGATCGAGGTGACCGCCTACATCCCGGGCGTGGGTCACAACCTGCAGGAGCACTCGATCGTGCTCGTCCGCGGCGGCCGTGTGAAGGACCTCCCCGGCGTGCGGTACAAGATCGTTCGCGGCTCGCTGGACACCCAGGGCGTCCGCAACCGCAAGCAGGCGCGCAGCCGCTACGGCGCGAAGAAGGAGAAGAGCTGAGATGCCGCGCAAGGGACCCGCTCCGCGGAAGCCGCTGGTCGCTGACCCGGTGTACAACTCGCCGCTGGTCACCCAGCTCGTGAACAAGATCCTGCTGCGCGGCAAGCGCCAGCTCGCCGAGCGCATCGTGTACGCGGCCCTCGAGGGCTGCCGCGAGAAGTCCGGCACCGACCCGGTCGTCACCCTCAAGCGGGCGATGGACAACGTCAAGCCGACCCTCGAGGTGCGCAGCCGCCGCGTCGGTGGCGCCACCTACCAGGTGCCGGTCGAGGTCCGTCCGGCCCGGGCGACGACCCTGGGCCTGCGCTGGCTGGTCACCTACTCCCGCGCCCGGCGCGAGAAGACCATGATCGAGCGGCTGATGAACGAGCTGCTGGACGCCAGCAACGGCCTCGGTGCCGCCGTCAAGCGGCGCGAGGACACCCACAAGATGGCCGAGTCCAACAAGGCCTTCGCGCACTACCGCTGGTAACACCCTGGTTCCGGCGCCGAGCGCGGCGCCGGAACCGCAACCAGTTGTGTCGAGACGACGATAAGTAGGGATTGAAGTGGCCGCCGCAGACGCGCTCGCCAACGTACGCAACATCGGCATCATGGCGCACATCGATGCCGGTAAGACCACGACCACCGAGCGGATCCTGTTCTACACCGGTATCACGTACAAGATCGGTGAGGTCCACGAGGGCGCTGCCGTCATGGACTGGATGGAGCAGGAGCAGGAGCGTGGTATCACCATCACCTCCGCTGCCACCAAGTGTGAGTGGAAGGGCCACACGATCCAGATCATCGACACGCCCGGCCACGTCGACTTCACGGTCGAGGTCGAGCGGTCGCTGCGGGTGCTGGACGGTGCGGTCGCGGTCTACGACGGCGTCGCCGGCGTGGAGCCGCAGACGGAGAACGTCTGGCGTCAGGCGGACAAGTACAACGTCCCGCGGATGTGCTTCGTCAACAAGCTCGACCGGACCGGCGCGGACTTCTTCCGCTGCGTCCAGATGATGATCGACCGGCTCAACGCCACCCCGCTGGTGCTCCAGATCCCGATCGGGACCGAGGCCGACCACATCGGCGTCGTCGACCTGATCGGCATGCGCGCCCTCACCTGGCGCGGGGAGACCCAGAAGGGTGAGGACTACGCGATCGAGGAGATCCCGGCCGACCTCGCCGACACCGCCGCCGAGTGGCGCGAGAAGCTGATGGAGACCCTGGCCGACGTCGACGACGCGGTGATGGAGAAGTACCTGGAGGGCGAGGAGATCTCCGTCGAGGAGATCAAGGCCGCCATCCGGCGTGCCACGATCGCCAGCAAGGCCAACCCGGTTCTCTGCGGCTCCGCGTTCAAGAACAAGGGCGTCCAGCCGATGCTCGACGCCGTGGTCGACTACCTGCCGTCGCCGCTGGACATCCCGGCGATCGAGGGCACCGCGACCGACGGCGAGACCCCGATGCAGCGGAAGCCGTCGACCTCCGAGCCGTTCTCCGGTCTGGCCTTCAAGATCCAGACCGACAAGCACCTCGGCAAGCTCACCTACGTCCGGGTCTACTCCGGCGTGGTCGAGTCGGGGTCCCAGGTGGTCAACTCCACCAAGGACCGCAAGGAGCGGATCGGCAAGATCTACCAGATGCACGCCAACAAGCGGGAGGAGCGCAGCTCCGCCAAGGCTGGCGACATCATCGCGGTCCAGGGTCTGAAGCAGACCACCACCGGTGACACGCTGTGCGACCCGGCCAACCCGGTCATCCTGGAGTCGATGACCTTCCCGGAGCCGGTCATCGAGGTCGCCATCGAGCCGAAGACCAAGGCCGACCAGGAGAAGCTCAGCACCGCCATCCAGCGGCTGGCCGAGGAGGACCCGACCTTCCGCGTCAAGCTGGACGAGGAGACCGGCCAGACGGTCATCTCCGGCATGGGCGAGCTCCACCTGGACATCCTGGTCGACCGGATGCGCCGCGAGTTCAACGTCGAGGCGAACATCGGCAAGCCGCAGGTGGCGTACCGCGAGACCATCCGCCGCAAGGTGGAGAAGGTCGAGTTCACCCACAAGAAGCAGACCGGTGGTTCCGGCCAGTACGCCCGGGTCATCATCACCCTGGAGCCGCTGCCGCTGGACAACGACTCGCCGACGTACGAGTTCGCCAACGCCGTCACCGGTGGCCGTATCCCCAGGGAGTTCATCCCCTCGGTGGACGCGGGCGCCCAGGACGCCATGCAGTACGGCATCCTGGCGGGCTTCCCGCTGGTCGGCGTGAAGCTGACGCTGGTGGACGGTCAGTACCACGAGGTCGACTCGTCCGAGATGGCGTTCAAGATCGCCGGCTCGATGGCGCTGAAGGAGGCGGCCCGCAAGGCCGACCCGGCGCTGCTCGAGCCGATGATGGCCGTTGAGGTCACCACTCCTGAGGAGAACATGGGTGACGTCATCGGCGACCTCAACTCCCGGCGGGGCATCATCCAGGCGATGGAGGAGCGTCACGGCGCTCGCATCGTCCGGGCTCTGGTGCCGTTGTCGGAGATGTTCGGCTACGTCGGCGACCTGCGGTCGAAGACCCAGGGCCGGGCTAGCTACAGCATGCAGTTCGACTCGTACGCCGAGGTTCCGGCCTCGGTGGCGAAGGAGATCATCGCCAAGGCGACTGGTGAGTGACGCTCACCTGAGTTGATCCGATGGTTCGAGGTGGGTCGCGGGGGAGGGCTCCTCGCCCGCGGCCACCTCGGTCGGGTTGCGTGAGACCGGGCCTGTAGGCTTCACCGCCGCAGAACCCACAAAGGCTCTCCGGCCGTCAGGTCGGAAAGGCTGTCGACAGAGTCCTAAGCGCCGACCGGCGCGCCGGGGCGAACGAACCAAGAAAGTCCACAGGAGGACACCAGTGGCGAAGGCGAAGTTCGAGCGGACTAAGCCGCACGTCAACATCGGCACCATTGGTCACATCGACCACGGTAAGACGACGCTGACGGCGGCCATCACCAAGGTCCTGCACGACCAGTTCCCGGACCTGAACCCGTACACGCCGTTCGACGAGATCGACAAGGCGCCGGAGGAGAAGGCCCGCGGTATCACCATCTCCATCGCGCACGTCGAGTACCAGACCGAGGCGCGGCACTACGCGCACGTCGACTGCCCCGGTCACGCCGACTACATCAAGAACATGATCACCGGTGCCGCCCAGATGGACGGCGCGATCCTGGTGGTCGCGGCGACCGACGGCCCGATGCCGCAGACCCGCGAGCACGTGCTGCTGGCCCGCCAGGTCGGCGTGCCGTACATCGTCGTGGCGCTCAACAAGAGCGACATGGTCGACGACGAGGAGCTCCTGGAGCTCGTCGAGCTCGAGGTCCGTGAGCTGCTGTCGGCGCAGGAGTACCCGGGTGACGACCTGCCGGTCGTCCGGGTCTCGGCGCTGAAGGCCCTCGAGGGTGAC
Source organism: Micromonospora olivasterospora (assembly GCF_007830265.1). Taxonomy (NCBI): domain Bacteria; kingdom Bacillati; phylum Actinomycetota; class Actinomycetes; order Micromonosporales; family Micromonosporaceae; genus Micromonospora; species Micromonospora olivasterospora. The sequence continues at coordinate 1,720,362 of NZ_VLKE01000001.1, read as the reverse complement.
CCGGAGTGGACCAGCAAGCTCCTGGACCTGATGAACGCCGTCGACACCGCGATCCCGCAGCCGGAGCGCGAGACCGAGAAGCCGTTCCTCATGCCGATCGAGGACGTCTTCACGATCACCGGTCGTGGCACCGTCGTCACCGGCCGCGCGGAGCGCGGCATCCTCAAGCCGAACGAGGAGGTGGAGATCGTCGGTATCCGCGAGAAGTCGCAGAAGACGGTCTGCACCGGCATCGAGATGTTCCGCAAGCTGCTCGACGAGGCCCGCGCGGGTGAGAACGTCGGTCTGCTGCTGCGTGGCATCAAGCGCGAGGACGTCGAGCGCGGCATGGTGGTCGTCAAGCCGGGCACCAGCACCCCGCACACGGAGTTCGAGGCGACGGTCTACATCCTCTCCAAGGAGGAGGGCGGCCGGCACACCCCGTTCTTCCAGAACTACCGTCCGCAGTTCTACTTCCGGACCACGGACGTCACCGGCGTCGTCACGCTGCCCGAGGGCACCGAGATGGTCATGCCGGGCGACAACACCACGATGACCGTGAAGCTGATCCAGCCCATCGCGATGGAGGAGAACCTCAAGTTCGCGATCCGGGAGGGTGGCCGTACGGTCGGCGCGGGTCGCGTCACCAAGATCATCAAGTGAGTTCGGTAACCCCGATTAGCGTTGCCGCGGGTCGTGCGGCATACTAGTCAGGTTGCGTAACGACAGTTCGCCGCCCGCGTCCGGCATCTGCTGGACCTCCGGGTCGTAGAACGGTCGCGCGTAGGGTGGTTGGCCTGCCCCTGGCGGCCAGCCACCCTCGCACGGCGTCCGGGTCGCGGTCACGCGATCGGCGCCCTGACCCACCGCGTGGTCGGTAAAGCTCTGGGACTCCGGGGCGGAGCCCGTTCCACGGGCGCGACACGCCCGACCGCGGGGGTCGGCGGAAGTGGGCCTGTGCCAGCCGGCGCAGGCGCCCGCAACACAGCGGCATCGAGAGAAGGAACAGAAGCCACCATGGCGGGACAGAAGATCCGCATCCGGCTCAAGGCCTATGACCACGAGGTCGTCGACTCCTCGGCTCGGAAGATCGTCGAGACGGTGACGCGTACCGGGGCGCAGGTCGCTGGCCCGGTGCCGCTGCCCACGGAGATCAACCGTTTCTGCGTTATCCGCTCGCCGCACAAGTACAAGGACTCGCGCGAGCACTTCGAGATGCGCACGCACAAGCGGCTGATCGACATCATCGACCCGACCCCCAAGACGGTCGACTCGCTCATGCGCCTCGACCTGCCGGCTGGCGTCGACATCGAGATCAAGCTGTAGGGACCGGACAAATGGACAGGCAAGTCAAGGGGATCCTGGGCGCAAAGCTCGGCATGACCCAGGTCTGGGACAACAACCGCGTTGTCCCCGTGACCGTGGTGCAGGCCGGCCCGTGCGTCGTGAGCCAGGTTCGTAGCGCCGAGAAGGACGGTTACTCCGCGATCCAGCTGGCGTACGGCACGATCGACCCGCGCAAGGTGAAGAAGCCGGTCAGCGGGCACTACGCGAAGGCCGACGTGGCGCCGCGCCGGCACATCGTCGAGCTGCGGACCACGGACGCCGCGGACTACTCGCCGGGCCAGGAGGTCACGGTCGAGGAGTTCCCGGCCGGCGTCAGCATCGACGTCACCGGCAAGACCAAGGGCAAGGGCTACGCCGGCCCGATGAAGCGGCACGGCTTCCACGGTCTGCGCGCCAGCCACGGTGTCGAGCGCAAGCACCGCTCGCCGGGCTCGATCGGCGCCTGCGCCACCCCGGGTCGCGTCTTCAAGGGCACCCGGATGGCGGGCCGGATGGGTGGCGTGCGCTACACCGTCCAGAACCTGACCGTCCAAGCGGTCGACACCGAGAACAACCTCCTGCTCGTCCGTGGTGCCATCCCCGGTCCCAAGGGCGCGCTGGTCCTGGTCCGTACCGCGGCCAAGACCAAGGCGAAGAAGGGCGGTGTGGCCAAGTGACCACCGTTGACGTCCTCAGCGTCGAAGGCGCCAAGAGCGGCTCCGTCGAGCTTCCGGCCGACGTGTTCGACGTCCAGGCCAACGTCGCGCTGATGCACCAGGTCGTGGTGGCCCAGCTCGCGGCTGCGCGCCAGGGCACGCACAAGACGAAGACCCGCGGCGAGGTCGCCGGCGGCGGCAAGAAGCCGTACAAGCAGAAGGGCACCGGTCGTGCCCGGCAGGGCTCGATCCGCGCGCCGCAGTTCGCCGGCGGTGGCGTGGTCCACGGCCCGGTGCCGCGCGACTACAGCCAGCGGACCCCGAAGAAGATGAAGGCCGCCGCCCTGCGTGGTGCCCTCTCCGACCGGGCGCGCGCGGGCCAGGTGCACGTCATCGAGGCGTTCGTCTCGGGCGAGAAGCCGTCGACCAAGGCGGCCCTGGCCACGCTGGCCAAGGTGACCGAGGCCCGTCGGGTCCTGGTCGTGCTGAGCAGCACCGATGAGCTGAACTGGGTGTCGCTGCGCAACGAGCCGCGGGTGCACCTGATCGAGGCCGGCCAGCTCAACACGTACGACGTGCTGGTGGCCGACGACGTGGTCTTCACCAAGGACGCCCTGGACGAGTTCCTCGGCGTGCCCGCCGAGACCACCGAGGAGGGTGGCAAGTGAGCACGATCGCCGACCCGCGCGACATCATCGTGGCGCCGGTCGTCTCGGAGAAGAGCTACAGCGAGCTGAACCGCAACTGGTACACCTTCCTGGTGCACCCGGACGCCAACAAGACCGAGATCAAGATCGCTATTCAGCAGATCTTCAACGTCCGCGTCCTGACGGTCAACACGCTCAACCGCGAGGGCAAGCGCAAGCGCACCAAGACCGGCTTCGGTCAGCGCAAGGCCACCAAGCGGGCGATGGTGAAGCTGGCTGACGGTGACCGTATCGAGGCCTTCGGCGGCCCGGTCAGCTGAGGGGTGTAGACAATGGCTATCCGTAAGTACAAGCCGACGACGCCGGGCCGGCGTGGCTCGAGCGTCGCCGACTTCGCTGAGATCACCCGGTCGACGCCCGAGAAGTCGCTGCTGGCGCCGCTGCCGAAGAAGGGCGGACGCAACGCCCACGGCCGGATCACCACGCGGCACCACGGCGGTGGGCACAAGCGCCAGTACCGTCTGATCGACTTCAAGCGGGTCGACAAGGACGGCGTCCCGGCGAAGGTCGCCCACATCGAGTACGACCCGAACCGCACCGCGCGCATCGCGCTGCTGCACTACGCCGACGGCGAGAAGCGCTACATCATCGCGCCGAAGGACCTGAAGCAGGGCGACGCCGTCGAGTCCGGCCCGGGCGCCGACATCAAGCCGGGCAACAACCTGCCGCTGCGCAACATCCCGGTCGGTACCACGATCCACAACGTGGAGCTGCGCCCGGGCGGCGGCGCCAAGCTGGCCCGCTCGGCCGGCGTCGGCATCCAGCTGCTCGGCCGCGAGGGCGCGTACGCCACCCTCCGCATGCCGTCCGGTGAGATCCGGCGGGTCGACGTGCGCTGCCGCGCCAGCATCGGCGAGATCGGCAACGCCGACCAGTCGAACATCAACTGGGGTAAGGCGGGCCGCATGCGGTGGAAGGGCAAGCGCCCGACCGTCCGTGGTGTCGCCATGAACCCGGTCGACCACCCGCACGGTGGTGGTGAGGGTAAGACCTCCGGTGGTCGCCACCCGGTCAACCCGCAGGGTAAGCCCGAGGGCCGCACCCGTCGTAAGGGCCAGCCGAGCGACCGGCTGATCGTCCGCCGCCGCTACGCCACCCGCAAGCGCGGCTAACAGGAGAGCTGACTAATGCCTCGCAGCCTGAAGAAGGGCCCGTTCGTCGACGACCACCTGCTCAAGAAGGTGGAGACGCAGAACGACAAGGGCTCGAAGAACGTCATCAAGACCTGGTCGCGGCGCTCGACGATCATCCCCGAGATGCTCGGCCACACGATCGCAGTGCACGACGGGCGCAAGCACGTCCCGGTGTTCATCACCGAGGCGATGGTCGGGCACAAGCTCGGCGAGTTCGCGCTGACCCGCACGTTCAAGGGTCACGAGAAGGACGACCGGAAGAGCCGCCGGCGCTGACGCCGCGGGCATACGGATAGAGGAACAAGGGGTTACAGCGATGCCAGGAAAGGGCGACGCTCCGGTGCTTCCGGGCGCGCGGGCGGTTGCGCGGCACGTGCGCATCTCGCCGATGAAGGCGCGCCGGGTGGTCAACCTCGTCCGCGGCCTGCCCGCGAAGGAGGCGCTCACGGTGCTGCAGTTCGCGCCGCAGGCTGCGAGCGAGCAGGTGTACAAGGTGCTCGCGAGCGCGATCGCCAACGCGGAGAACAACGAGCGGCTGGACCCCGACGCGCTGCTCGTCAGCGAGGCGTTCGTCGACGAGGGCCCGACGATGAAGCGGTTCCGGCCGCGGGCGCAGGGCCGGGCGTACCGGATCCGCAAGCGGACGTGCCACATCACCGTGGCGGTCGAGGCGGTGGCGCCGGCCGCGCCGAAGAAGGCGGCGGCGAAGAAGGCGGCCCCGGCGAAGCAGGCCGAGCCGGCGGAAGCGCAGAGCACGACGGAGGGTGCCGAGTAATGGGTCAGAAGGTTCACCCCACTGGGTTCCGGCTCGGCATCTCGACCGACTGGAAGTCCCGCTGGTTCACCGACAAGCTCTACAAGGACTACATCGGCGAGGACGTCAAGATCCGCCGGATGATGTCCAAGGGGCTGGAGCGGGCCGGCATCTCGAAGGTCGACATCGAGCGCACCCGCGACCGGGTCCGGGTCGACATCCACACCGCCCGGCCGGGCATCGTCATCGGCCGTAAGGGCGCGGAGGCCGACCGGATCCGCGGCGAGCTGGAGAAGCTCACCGGCAAGCAGGTGCAGCTGAACATCATCGAGGTCAAGAACCCCGAGTCGGACGCGCAGCTGGTCGCCCAGGGCGTCGCCGAGCAGCTCTCCAGCCGGGTCAGCTTCCGTCGGGCCATGCGCAAGGCGATGCAGTCGGCGATGAAGAACCCGGTCTGCAAGGGCATCCGGGTTCAGGTCTCGGGTCGCCTCGGCGGCGCTGAGATGAGCCGGACGGAGTTCTACCGCGAGGGTCGCGTCCCGCTGCACACGCTGCGGGCCAACATCGAGTACGGCCTCTTCGAGGCCCGTACCACCTTCGGCCGCATCGGCGTGAAGGTCTGGATCTACAAGGGTGACGCGGTGCCGGGTCGGGAGACCCCGGCCGAGGCTCCGTCGCGCCCGCGCCGTGAGCGCGGTGACCGCCCCGAGCGGCCGCGCCGTGGTCGGTCCGGCTCCGCCGGCACGACCGCCGGTGGCACCGAGGCCGGCCGGGCTGCCGCGACCACCATCGCGCAGCAGGCCGAGACGCCGAGCGGCGAGCCGATCGACAGCGCCGCTGTCTCCTCGGCCGCTTCGACTCCGGCAGAAACGCAGCAGGAGGGCTGACAGATGCTGATGCCGCGCAAGCCCCCGAAGGGCTTCCGCAAGCCGCACCACCCGGACCGCCACGGCGCGTCCAAGGGCGGCAACCGGGTGGTGTTCGGCGAGTTCGGGATCCAGGCTCTCGAGCCGGCGTACGTGACCAACCGGCAGATCGAGTCGGCGCGTATCGCGATGACCCGTCACATCAAGCGTGGCGGCAAGGTCTGGATCTCGATCTTCCCGGACCAGGCCCTGACCAAGAAGCCGGCGGAAACCCGGATGGGTTCCGGTAAGGGCTCGCCCGAGTGGTGGGTCGCCAACGTCAAGCCGGGGCGGATCCTCTTCGAGATGTCCTTCCCCAACGAGCAGATCGCGCGAGAGGCGATGCGTCGCGCGATCCACAAGCTCCCGATGAAGTGCCGCATTGTTACGCGCGAAGTGGGTGAATCCTGATGGCAGCGGGCGTTAAGGCCTCCGAGCTGCGTGAGCACTCCGACGAGGAGCTGGTCACGAAGCTGCGCGAGGCCAAGGCGGAGCTGTTCAACCTCCGCGTGCAGGCCGCAACCGGTCAGCTGGACAACAACCGGCGGCTGCAGGTCATCCGTCGGGAGATCGCCCGGATCTACACGATCATGCGTGAGCGCGAGCTGGGTCTCTCGACCGCGCCGACTGAGGTGACTGCGTCATGAGTGAGAACACCACCACCGCCACCGCGCGGGCCCGCCGGAAGGTTCGCGAGGGCCTCGTGGTCAGCGACAAGATGGACAAGACCGTCGTCGTCGAGGTCGAGGACCGGGTCAAGCACGCGCTGTACGGCAAGATCATGCGCCGGACCAGCAAGCTGAAGGTGCACGACGAGCAGAACTCCGCCGGCATCGGCGACCGGGTCCTGATCATGGAGACCCGGCCGCTGTCGGCCACCAAGCGGTGGCGGCTCGTGGAGATCCTGGAAAAGGCCAAGTAGCGAAGGCTCGAGCTCGCCCGGCGTCAGCCGGGCGCAGGTTCCGCCAGGCTCCGGCCGCCACCGGCGGCCGGAGAACCGGCAGACATAGGAGATAGACGTGATTCAGCAGGAGTCGCGACTGCGCGTCGCCGACAACACGGGTGCCCGGGAGATCCTGTGCATCCGGGTTCTCGGTGGCTCCGGTCGGCGCTACGCGAGCATCGGCGACGTCATTGTGGCCACGGTCAAGGACGCGATCCCGGGTGCCGGTGTGAAGAAGGGCGACGTCGTCAAGGCTGTCGTCGTCCGCACCGCCAAGGAGAAGCGGCGGCCGGACGGCTCGTACATCCGCTTCGACGAGAACGCCGCCGTCATCATCAAGGACGGCGGGGACCCGCGCGGCACCCGTATCTTCGGCCCGGTGGGTCGCGAGCTGCGGGACAAGCGGTTCATGAAGATTATTTCCCTCGCGCCGGAGGTGTTGTGACCGTGAAGGTCAAGAAGGGCGACACGGTCGTCGTCATCGCCGGCAAGGACAAGGGCGCCAAGGGCAAGGTCATCGCGGCCTACCCGCGGCAGGACAAGGTCCTGGTCGAGGGCGTGAACCGGGTCAAGAAGCACACCCGCATCAGCACCACCCAGCGTGGCGCCAAGACCGGCGGCATCGTCACCCAGGAGGCCCCGATCCACGTCTCGAACGTGCAGGTCCTGGACTCCGACGGCAACCCGACCCGCGTCGGGTACCGGTTCGACGAGAACGGCCAGAAGGTTCGCATCGCGCGTAGCACCGGTAAGGACCTGTGATGACCACGGCTACCGAAACCAAGACCATGCCGCGCCTCAAGGAGCGGTACCGCAACGAGATCGTGGCCAAGCTGCAGGAGCAGCACAACTACGGCAACCCGATGCAGGTGCCGCGGCTGGTCAAGATCGTCGTGAACATGGGTGTCGGCGAGGCCGCCCGGGACGCCAAGCTGATCGACGGCGCCGTCCGCGACCTGGCCACCATCACCGGTCAGAAGCCGCAGGTGCGCCGGGCGACCAAGTCGATCGCGCAGTTCAAGCTCCGCGAGGGCATGCCGATCGGCGCGAAGGTCACCCTGCGCGGCGACCGGATGTGGGAGTTCCTGGACCGGCTGCTGTCGATCGCGCTGCCGCGTATCCGTGACTTCCGCGGTCTGGACGGGCGCAAGCTCGACGGGCACGGCAACTACACGTTCGGCCTGACCGAGCAGTCGGTGTTCCACGAGATCGACCAGGACAAGATCGATCGGCAGCGGGGCATGGACATCACGGTGGTCACGACCGCCACGACCGACGACGAGGGCCGGGCGCTGCTGAAGCTCCTGGGCTTCCCGTTCAAGGAGAACTGAGATGGCCAAGAAGGCGCTGATCCTCAAGGCGGCCGCGAAGCCGAAGTTCTCGGTTCGCGCGTACACCCGCTGCCAGCGGTGCGGGCGTCCCAAGGCGGTCTACCGCAAGTTCGGTCTCTGCCGGGTCTGCATCCGGGAGATGGCCCACCGCGGTGAGCTGCCGGGCGTGTCCAAGGCTTCCTGGTAAGGGCTACCGCGCCCCGGTCGACGGCCGGGGCCCCCTTGCACCGATCACGTATTGCTCTTCGCCGTAGGCCCGGGGCTCACCGCCCCGGGAACCCCGGCGAGAAAGGCTGACGAAATCCATGACGATGACCGACCCGATCGCAGACATGCTCACGCGTCTGCGTAACGCCAACCAGGCGTACCACGACCGGGTGACGATGCCCTACTCCAAGATCAAGGCGAATATCGCCGAGGTCCTGAAGGCCGAGGGTTACATCAGCACCTGGTCGGTCGAGGAGCCCGAGGAGGGCACCGTCGGCAAGCGACTGGTCGTCGAGCTGAAGTACGGCCAGAACCGCGAGCGGAGCCTGGCCGGCATCAAGCGAGTGTCCAAGCCCGGTCTCCGGGTGTACGCCAAGTCGGACGGGCTCCCGCGGGTGCTCGGCGGGCTGGGCGTGGCGATCATTTCGACGTCCCAGGGGCTGCTCACCGACCGGCAGGCCCGCAAGCGGAGCGTTGGCGGGGAAGTCCTCGCCTTCGTCTGGTAACGGGAGACAGGTAGAAATGTCGCGTATTGGACGTAAGTCGATCCCGGTGCCAGCCGGCGTCGACATCACGATCGACGGCCAGACCGTCACGGTCAAGGGCCCGAAGGGCGAGCTGAGCCACGTTCTGGCCGAGCCGATCACGGCGGAGCGGGGCGAGGACGGCCACCTGCACGTCAACCGGCCCAACGACGAGCGCAAGGCCAAGGAGCTCCACGGCCTGAGCCGGACCCTGGTCGCCAACATGATCGTCGGCGTCACCGAGGGCTACCGCAAGAGCCTGGAGATCGCTGGCACCGGTTACCGCGTCACCGCCAAGGGCAAGGACCTGGAGTTCGCGCTCGGGTTCTCGCACCCGGTGCTGGTCCCGGCCCCGGAGGGCATCACCTTCACGGTGGAGAGGCCGACGCTGTTCCACGTGGCCGGCATCGACAAGCAGCAGGTCGGTGAGGTCGCCGCCAACATCCGGAAGATCCGTCCGCCGGAGCCCTACAAGGGCAAGGGCGTGAAGTACCAGGGCGAGGTCATCCGCCGTAAGGCTGGAAAGGCGGGCAAGAAGTGACCGCGGCCGTCAGCACCAGGGCGAGGTCCTCCGCCGGCCGTGAGGCCGTGAGAAAGGCAGGTAAGAAGTGAGCGCCACGCTGCTCAAGCGCCGCCGCGGCGTCGCCGCCAAGCGTGCCGTCGGGCGTGCGCGACGGCACTTCCGGGTCCGCAAGAACATCAGCGGCACCGCCGAGCGTCCCCGCCTGGTCGTCACCCGTTCGCTGCGGCACATCGTGGCCCAGATCGTGGACGACACCAAGGGTCACACCCTGGCGTCGGCCTCGACCCTGGACGCGTCGCTGCGCGGCGCCGAGGGCGACAAGAGCGCCCTGGCCGGCAAGGTCGGCGCCCTGCTCGCCGAGCGGGCCAAGGCCGCCGGCGTCTCCAAGGTCGTCTTCGACCGCGGTGGCAACCGGTACGCGGGGCGGGTCGCCGCGCTTGCCGACGCCGCCCGCGAAGCCGGGCTCGAGTTCTAGAAACCCCGTCACGAGAGAGAAGGAAGGCTGCTGATGCCAGGTCAACAGCGCCGTGGCGGCGGGTCCGGTGGCAACGAGGGTGGTCGCCGCGACAACCGCCGTGAGGGCGGCCGCGGAAACGCGCCCGTCGAGAAGACCCCGCACCTCGAGCGGGTCGTCGCGATCAACCGCGTCGCCAAGGTCGTGAAGGGTGGTCGTCGCTTCAGCTTCACCGCCCTGGTGATCGTGGGCGACGGCGACGGCACCGTCGGCGTGGGCTACGGAAAGGCCAAGGAGGTGCCCGCGGCGATCGCCAAGGGCGTCGAGGAGGCCAAGAAGCACTTCTTCAAGGTGCCGCGGATCGGCGCCTCGATCCCGCACCCGGTGCAGGGCGAGGCCGCCGCCGGCGTGGTGCTGCTCAAGCCGGCCTCGGCCGGTACGGGTGTCATCGCCGGTGGTCCGGTGCGTGCCGTCCTGGAGTGCGCGGGCATCCACGACGTGCTCTCCAAGAGCCTCGGGTCGTCCAACCCGATCAACATCGTGCACGCCACGGTGGCGGCGCTGAAGGGGCTGGAGTCCCCCGAGGCCGTCGCGGCCCGTCGTGGTCTGCCGGTCGAGGACGTGGCACCGGCCGCCATGCTCGCGTCGCGGGCGGGGGTGGCGTCCTGATGGCTCGCCTGAAGGTCACCCAGGTCCGGTCCGAGATCGGGGCCAAGCGGAACCAGCGTGACTCGCTGCGCTCGCTCGGCCTCAAGCGGATCAACGACGTGGTGGTCAAGGAGGACCGGCCGGAGATCCGCGGCATGATCTTCACGGTCAACCACCTCGTGAAGGTCGAGGAGGTCGAGTAATGACGATCAAGGTCCACCACCTGCGCCCGGCGCCCGGTGCCAAGACCCCGAAGACCCGGGTGGGTCGCGGTGAGGGCTCCAAGGGCAAGACCGCCGGTCGCGGTACCAAGGGTTCCAAGGCCCGCAAGAACATCTCGCCGGCGTTCGAGGGTGGGCAGATGCCCATCCACATGCGCCTGCCGAAGATGAAGGGCTTCAAGAACAAGTTCAAGGTGGTCTTCCAGGTGGTCAACCTGGACAGGCTCGCCGAGCTGTTCCCGAACGGCGGCCAGGTCGGCCCGCTGGAGCTGGTCGAGTCCGGCGCGGTCCGCAAGGGCCAGCCGGTCAAGGTCCTCGGCTCCGGCGACCTCGGCGGCGTCGCGCTCCAGGTGTCGGCGCACGCGTTCAGCGCGTCGGCCAAGGAGAAGATCACCGCCGCCGGCGGCTCGGTCACCGAGCTGTAAGGCAGCACCCGTGGCGCCCGTTCAGTGTGAACAACTGAACGGGCGCCATGGTCTACCTGGGGCGTGTGCGCCGGGTAACATCGGATTCGGTTTATGTAGCCGGGCACACCTGCCCGGACCGGGGTCGGACTGTTAGAGTCCCATCCCAGCCATGGATATCGGGCGCTCCGCCCGGCCCACCCCGATCCGCCAGGGACCACCGGCGGCCCGCCTCGCGCAGGAGGAAGAAGTTGCTGTCCGCCTTTCTCAGTGCGTTCCGCACGCCTGACCTGCGCAAGAAGCTGCTGTTCACAGTCGGCATCATCGCGGTCTACCGGCTCGGCGCGACGCTGCCCAGCCCCGGCGTCTCGTACGGCAACGTGCAGAAGTGCATCGACGCGATGCAGGGCGGCAGCACAGGGGTGCTGAACCTGCTGGACCTCTTCTCCGGCGGGGCGCTGCTCCAGCTCTCGGTCTTCGCGCTGGGCATCATGCCCTACATCACCGCGTCGATCATCCTGCAGCTGCTGACCGTGGTGATCCCGCGGCTGGAGCAGCTCCGCAAGGAGGGGCAGGCCGGCCAGACGAAGATCACCCAGTACACCCGCTACCTGACCCTCGGCCTGGGCATCCTCCAGTCGTCGGCGTTCGTGGCGCTGGCCCGTTCCGGGCAGCTGTTCAACAACCAGTGCGACCAGTTCCCGATCATCCCTCGGGACACCGGCATCCCGGACTGGCTGACGCTGGGCATCCTGGTCATGACGATGACCGCCGGCACCGGCGTGGTGATGTGGCTCGGCGAGCTGATCACCGATCGGGGCGTCGGCAACGGCATGTCCGTCCTGATCTTCACCTCGATCGCCGCCCGCCTCCCCAGCGAGGGCTGGAAGATCAAGACCGAGCAGGGCTGGCCCAAGTTCTTCCTGGTGCTCGCGCTGGTCTTGGTGGTCATCACCGCGGTCACCTTCATCGAGCAGGCGCAGCGCCGGATCCCGGTGCAGTACGCCAAGCGGATGATCGGCCGGCGGATGTACGGCGGCACCTCGACCTACATCCCGCTCAAGGTCAACCAGGCGGGTGTGATCCCGGTCATCTTCGGCTCGTCGCTGCTCTACCTCCCGCAGCTGGCGCTGCAGTTCTTCGATCGGACGAACCCGGGCCCCACCCAGGCCTGGATCGACAGGTACATCGTCTCGCCGGACAGCGCCTTGCACATCGGGATCTACTTCCTGCTGATCATCTTCTTCACGTACTTCTACGTGTCGATCACGTTCAACCCGACCGAGGTCGCGGACAACATGAAGAAGTACGGCGGCTTCGTGCCGGGCATCCGCCCCGGCAAGCCGACCGCCGACTACCTCGACTTCATCCTCAGCCGGATCACCCTGCCGGGTGCGCTCTACCTGGGCATCATCGCGGTCCTGCCGAACTTCTTCTTCATCTGGCTGAACAACCAGCAGTTCCAGAACTTCCCGTTCGGCGGCACCGCTGTGCTCATCATGGTCGGCGTCGGTCTGGAGACCGTTAAGCAGATCGAGAGCCAACTCATGCAGCGGAACTACGAAGGGTTCCTGCGGTAGATGCGACTCGTTCTGGTTGGCCCGCCGGGCGCGGGCAAGGGCACACAGGCGGAGTTCATCGCCGCCCACCTGTCGGTGCCGAAGATCTCGACCGGTGACATCTTCCGGGCGAACGTCTCCCAGGGCACGCCGCTGGGCGTCGAGGCCAAGCGATACATGGACGCGGGCAAGCTGGTCCCGGACGAGGTCACCATCAATATGGTCCGGGACCGGCTCGCCGAGCCGGACGCCGCCGAGGGGTTCCTGCTCGACGGCTTCCCGCGTACCACGCCGCAGGCCGCCGCGCTGGACAAGCTCCTCGCCGACCTCGGCACCGCGCTGGACCTGGTCCTGGAGCTGGTCGTCGACGACGACGAGGTGATCCGGCGGCTCTCGGGCCGGCGCACCTGCCGGGGCTGCGGCAAGATCTGGCACGTCGAGTTCGACGCGACGACCCGGGACGGCATCTGCGACCGTTGCGGCGCCGAGCTGTTCCAGCGCGACGACGACAAGCCGGAGACCATCGCGGCCCGGCTCCGGGAGTACGCCGACAAGACCGCGCCGCTGGTCGACTACTACGGCGCCCAGGGCAAGCTGGTGGGCATCGACGCCACCGGCCCGGTGGAGGACGTCACCGTCCGCGCCATCGACGCCCTTCGCTCGTACGGCGGCTGACGCGCCGCCGGGGCTCCGGCGGATAGAGTGCGAACAGCGGGGTGCGTCCGACGTGCCCCGCTGTTCCGCGCGACGAAAGGTAACGGCTCCATGCGTCGTCCCCAGCTGGACATCCAGCTGAAGACCCCCGACCAGATCCAGAAGATGCGCGCCGCCGGCCTGGTGGTCGCCGAGGCGCTGCGTCGGGTGCGGGAGGCGGTCGCCCCCGGGGTCACCACCGCCGACCTGGACGCGATCGCCGAGTCGACGATCCGCGAGGCCGGGGCCGTCCCCTCGTTCAAGGGCTACCACGGCTTTCCCGCCTCGATCTGTTCGTCCGTCAACGAGCAGGTGGTGCACGCGATCCCGTCGCCGAAGCAGGTGCTCCGGGAGGGCGACCTGATCTCGATCGACTGCGGGGCGATCCTGCACGGCTGGCACGGCGATGCGGCGATCACGGTCGGCGTGGGCGAGACCGACCCGGCGCTGCTGAAGATGGCCGGCGTCGCCGAGGACGCGATGTGGGCCGGGATCGCGGCCGCCGCCCGCGGTGCGGCCAGCGGCAAGGGCCGGCTGACGGACATCTCCCACGCGGTGGAGAACGCGGTCCGCAAGGGCGGCCGGTACGGCATCGTCGACGGGTACGGCGGCCACGGCATCGGCACCGAGATGCACCAGGACCCGCACGTGCTCAACCACGGCCGTCCGGGCAAGGGGCCCCGGCTGGTGTCCGGCATGGCGCTGGCGATCGAGCCGATGATCACCATGGGCTCGCCGCGTACGGCCGAGCTGGCCGACGGCTGGACGGTGGTCACCCGGGACGGCTCGATGGCCGTACACGTCGAGCACACGATGGCGCTGCTGCCCGACGGGGTGTGGGTGTTGACCGCGTTCGACGGCGGCCGGGGCCGGCTCGGCGACCTGGTCACCTCGCTCCAGCCGGCCGACTCGCCGGCGGCCTGAACGGCCCCCGACCCGCCCCGGTGCCGAGCGGGCCGCGCTCGGCGGGCGCCCGAGGCCACACTTGCCCGGAAACTGTGGCCTCGGGCGCCCGCGAGGCGACAGTTTCCGGGAACTTGCCCGGGGGCCGGGCGCGCGGCGCCGGCCCGCGCCGCGGGTCGAGCGGCGGCGGTCTGGTGTGACGGGGGCCACGGAGCGGGCCCGGCGGTGCCGGAATTTCTTCGGCTGGCTGTCCGGACGGGTGGTCGGTTTGGCGACGGCGCGCAGGCGGGCGTACACTTTCTGATCGGCGCACAGCGTCCACTCCGGCATGCCCACCCTGCGCTTCGGTGGGGCCGGAGCCGCGGCTGGCTCGGGCACCCGATCAAGGTTCGGGGGCCCGTGTAAGACGTTGTGGGCCGTCCGGAGCAACCGACGTCAGGACAGCGGAGGACATGCCGAAAAAAGACGGAGCCATCGAGATCGAGGGTCGGGTCATTGAGCCTCTGCCGAACGCCATGTTCCGGGTGGAGCTCGCGAACGGCCACAAGGTACTGGCTCACATCAGCGGCAAGATGCGGCAGCACTACATCCGCATCCTGCCGGAGGACCGGGTCGTCGTCGAACTCTCGCCGTACGACCTGACCCGCGGGCGCATCGTCTACCGCTACAAGTAACCGAACCTGACGACGGCCGGGACGTCCCCGTGTCCGTCCTCGACGTCCGGTGTCGCGCGTAGCCGCGCCTCCGGGCCAGATTGGGAAGTAAGGCAACCGTGAAGGTCAAGCCGAGCGTCAAGCGGATCTGCAACAAGTGCCGGGTGATCCGCCGGCACGGCCGGGTCATGGTCATCTGCAGCGACCCGCGCCACAAGCAGCGCCAGGGCTGAACCGTTCCCGGCCGACCGTGACCCGTCACGGCCGGTCGAGCGGGCCCGGGCCACAGGTCCAGCCAACACATCATCAGCTCGTCCCAGCCGCGAGCGGTGCGCGTCGCGTACCACTGCGTGGTTGACCCCCGGTCGGAGGCCGGGGCCCGCTCGGGCAGCGGTCGTCGCCGGCGTTTCGCCGGAGCCGACGACCGGAGCGGGGTGGGGCGGGTGAGACCTCCGCCAGACACCACAAGGAGCACGCCCGCACATGGCACGTCTAGTCGGCGTCGACCTCCCCCGCGAGAAGCGGATGGAGATCGCGCTCACCTACATCTTCGGGGTCGGTCGCACCCGCGCCCTGGAGACGCTCGCCGCTACCGGCATCTCCCCGGACAAGCGCGCTCGGGACCTCACGGACGAGGAGCTGGTCCAGCTCCGCGACCACATCGAGGCCAACTACAAGGTTGAAGGTGACCTGCGCCGCGAGGTCGCCGCTGACATCCGCCGCAAGGTCGAGATCGGCTGCTACGCCGGCATCCGGCACCGCCGGGGCCTGCCCGTGCGTGGCCAGCGGACCCGGACCAACGCGCGGACCCGCAAGGGCCCGAAGCGGACCGTGGCCGGCAAGAAGAAGCCCGGCAAGAAGTAATTAGGAGCGCACAGACTCATGCCACCGAAGGCTCGTGCCGGAGCCGCCGTCAAGAAGGTCCGGCGCAAGGAACGCAAGAACGTCGCCCACGGGCAGGCGCACATCAAGAGCACCTTCAACAACACCATCGTGTCCATCACGGACCCGACCGGTGCCGTCATCTCCTGGGCCTCGGCTGGCCAGGTGGGCTTCAAGGGCTCCCGCAAGTCGACGCCGTTCGCCGCGCAGCTCGCCGCCGAGGCCGCCGCGCGCCGGGCGATGGAGCACGGCATGCGCAAGGTCGACGTGTTCGTCAAGGGCCCCGGCTCCGGCCGGGAGACCGCCATCCGTTCGCTGCAGGCGGTGGGCCTGGAGGTCGGTCAGATCTCCGACGTGACCCCGCAGCCGCACAACGGGTGCCGTCCGCCGAAGCGTCGCCGGGTCTGAGAGGTTAGAGAGAGATGGCTCGTTACACCGGTGCTGACTGCCGCCGTTGCCGGCGGGAGAAGATGAAGCTGTTCCTCAAGGGCAGCAAGTGCGATGGCCCGAAGTGCCCGTTCGAGTCCCGGCCGTTCCCGCCCGGACAGCACGGCCGTGGCCGCACCAAGGAGACGGAGTACCTGCTCCAGCTCCGTGAGAAGCAGAAGGCCCGCCGCGTGTACGGCGTGCTGGAGAAGCAGTTCCGCGGTTACTACGAGGAGGCCGTGGCCAAGCAGGCCAAGACCGGTGAGGTCCTCCTGCAGATCCTCGAGTCGCGGCTGGACAACGTGGTCTACCGGGCCGGCTTCGCCAAGTCCCGGGACATGGCCCGTCAGCTCGTCAAGCACGGTCACTTCACGGTGAACGGCAAGAAGGTCGACATCCCGTCGTACCGCGTCAAGGAGCACGACATCATCGAGGTGCGGGGCAAGAGCAAGGAGCTCACCCCGTTCCTGGTGGCGCAGGCCGAGGCCGGCTCCCGCAGCGTTCCGGCGTGGCTCGAGGCCATCCCCAGCCAGATGAAGATCCTCGTGCACTCGCTCCCGGCCCGCCAGGTGATCGACACCCAGGTCCAGGAGCAGCTGATCGTCGAGCTCTACTCGAAGTAAGGGCTCGTTGCGGTGGTCCGCCCCGACGGGGGCGGGCCACCGGAACAGTTTGTGTCGTGGGCGTCATATAGCGGGCGCCCCGGAAGAGAAGAGAAGACATGCTCATCAGCCAGCGACCGACCCTCTCCGAGGAGTCGATCAACGAGACCCGGTCCCGGTTCACCATCGAGCCGCTGGAGCCGGGCTTCGGCTACACCCTCGGCAACTCGCTGCGGCGCACGCTGCTGTCGTCCATCCCGGGCGCGGCGGTCACCTCGATCAAGATCGACGGTGTGCTGCACGAGTTCACCACGATCCCCGGCGTCAAGGAGGACGTGGTCGAGCTCGTCATGAACATCAAGGAGCTGTGCGTCAGCTCCGAGCACGACGAGCCGGTCAGCATGTACCTGCGCAAGCAGGGCCCGGGCGACGTGACCGCCGGTGACATCCAGCCCCCGGCCGGCGTCTCGGTGCACAACCCGGACCTGAAGCTCGCCACCCTGAACGGCAAGGGCCGGCTCGACATGGAGTTGACCGTCGAGCGGGGGCGCGGCTACGTGACCGCGGCGCAGAACAAGCAGGCCGGCGCCGAGATCGGCCGGATCCCGGTGGACTCGATCTACTCGCCGGTGCTCAAGGTGACGTACCGCGTCGAGGCGACCCGTGTCGAGCAGCGGACCGACTTCGACCGGCTGATCATCGACGTCGAGACCAAGCCGTCGATGGGCCCGCGGACCGCGCTGGCCTCCGCCGGGTCAACGCTGGTGGAGCTCTTCGGCCTGGCTCGGGAGCTGGACGAGACCGCCGAGGGCATCGACATCGGGCCGTCCCCGCAGGACGCCCAGCTGGCGGCGGACCTGGCCCTGCCGATCGAGGAACTGGACCTGACCGTCCGCTCCTACAACTGCCTCAAGCGCGAGGGCATCAACAGCGTTGGTGAGCTGATCGGGCGTACCGAGGCCGACCTCCTCGACATCCGCAACTTCGGCCAGAAGTCGATCGACGAGGTCAAGATGAAGCTGGCCGGGATGGGTCTGGGGCTGAAGGACTCGGCTCCCAACTTCGACCCGGCGCATGTCGTGGACGCCTTCGGTGAGGCCGACTACGACACCGACGACTACCGCGAGACCGAGCAGCTCTAGTCCCGGCTGCCGCCACACCTGAGGAGCACCAAGAATGCCCACGCCCACCAAGGGTCCCCGCCTCGGCGGCAGCCCGGCGCACGAGCGGCTGATGCTGGCCAACCTGGCCATGTCGCTGTTCCAGCACGGCAAGATCAAGACCACCGAGACCAAGGCCCGGCGGCTGCGTCCGCTCGCCGAGCAGCTCATCACCAAGGCCAAGCGTGGCGACCTGGCGTCCCGTCGGCGGGTGCTGGCGGTCGTCAAGGACAAGGACGTGGTCTACACCCTGTTCGACCAGATCGCGCCCCGGTACGCCAACCGCCCCGGCGGCTACACCCGGATCGTGAAGACCGGCCCGCGCAAGGGTGACGCCGCCCCGATGGCGATCATCGAGCTGGTCGAGGAGCTGGTCGTCAGCGAGCCGAAGGCGAACAAGAAGACCGCGGCCCGCAAGTCGGCGCAGCAGGACAAGGTCGAGGCGCTCGCCCCGGCCGAGGAGACCCCGGCGTCGGCCCAGGCCGACCAGGACTCCGAGCCGCCGGTGTCGGCCAGCGGTGACACGGCCGAGGCGCGCGAGGACAGCGACGAGGCGGCCGAGGCGCGCGAGGACAGCGACGAGGCGGCCGAGGCGCGCGAGGACAGCGACGAGGCGGCCGAGAACAACAAGGCCTGATCAAGGGCACCGTCGGGCCCGGCATCCCCCGTGGGGTGCCGGGCCCGACCCGTCACGGGAGATACGCGTGGACGAGCGGACCCGGCTGCGGCTGGACGTCGCGTACGACGGAACAGACTTCTCCGGCTGGGCGGCCCAGCCGACCCGGCGGACGGTGGCCGGCGTGCTCACCGCGACCCTCGACATGGTCCTCGGTGCGGGCGTCGCCACCGGACTGACCGTGGCCGGTCGTACCGATGCCGGCGTGCACGCCACCGGCCAGGTGTGCCATCTCGACCTGCCGTCCGACGTCTGGCGCGAGCGGGAGGGCTCCCTGCTGCGCCGGCTCGCCCGGCTGCTCCCCACCGACGTGCGGGTCCGCGCGATGACCCCGGTGCCCGCCGACTTCGACGCCCGCTTCTCGGCCACCTACCGCCGCTACGAGTACCGGGTGACGGACGCCCCGCACGGCGCCGAGCCGCTGCGCCGGCACGAGGTGCTGGCCTGGCCGAAGCCGCTCGACCTCGACCTGCTCAACGCCGCCGCGGCCGGGCTGGTGGGGGAGCACGACTTCGCCGCGTACTGCCGGCGCAAGGAGAACGCCACCACGCTGCGCGAGGTGACCCGGCTGGACTGGCGGCGCGACCCGGACGGCCTGCTGGTCGCCACGGTCCAGGCGGACGCGTTCTGCCAGGCGATGGTGCGCAGCCTCGTCGGGGCGATGCTGGTGGCCGGGGACGGGCGGCGCCCCGTGGAGTGGCCGGGCAGCCTGCTGAGCCGCCGCGAGCGGTCCAGCGAGGTGACCGTGGCGCCGGCGCACGGCCTGACCCTGGTCGCCGTCGGCTACCCCGACGACCCTGCCGAGTACGCCCGCCGCGCCGACCTCACCCGCCGGCTCCGCGTACCGGTCGAGGGCTGACGAGGAAGGGCCCCTTGTCGGGCAAGGGGCCCTTCCTCGTAGCGCCGAGCCGTGGCCGACGTCAGTCGCGCTCGGTGGCGTCGGGCGTCGGCTGGCTGGCCGAGCCGCCGGCGGCCCGGCGCTCCAGCACCCCCTTGCTCAGGTGCAACTCGATGAGATCCACGAGGATCTCGCGGGCCTTGGGATCGTCGCTGCCAACCGGGTCCCCGTCGGCCCGCACGACCACGCAGTAGGCGAGGTAGTGGCCCCGGGTCTGCCATCCGACCCGGGACGAGGCGGTGGTGAGAGCCTCGGTGTCGGTGCCCGCCGCCATGCCGCGGAACCGCCCCTGCCGCTCGTCCAGCAGCTCCCGGACGCGGTCCCGGACCCGCTGGGCGGTGGCCACGTCGGTCAGGTTGAACAAGCCAGCCGTGAGCAGGTAGCCCCCGTCGGGGGAGCGCAGCGTCGCCCGAACCACCTGGTTGCAGCCGAGCCGGACGAGCAGGTCGGCGACCTCCTCGGTGGCGGCGACCGCGCAGCTGCCGCTGGACTGGGTCTTCAGGACCGAGTACGACATCTCGCCGTCCGCGACGGTTAGCCGCTTGGTGGGGAAGACCTCTTTCGCCGTCAGCGGCGCCTGGTCGCTGTCCCGGGAGTCGAGCTCGTGCCGGTCGTTCTGCGACGGCGACGGGGCGGCACCGGTCGGCTGGGTCGGCGTGCCCTGGGGGTTGCCGTTCCGTTCCATCACCAGCGCAGCGGTGCCGAGCCCGCAGAGGGCGAGCAGCACCAGGACGGCAGCGCCCCCGACGAGCGTCTGCCAGAGCCGACCGCCGCGCGGACGGGCGGTCCGGGGCCAGCGGGGGCGGGGACCATCCGCCGGCTCGGGCTCGGGCTCGGCCGGCACCGGGGCCTGCGGCGCGGGCGCCGCCGGCTCGGACCGCGTCTGGGTGACCGGCTGCTCCTGCTGCGGTTGGGCCGGCGGTTCGTGCTGGACGGCCTGCGGCTGGTGCTCGACCTGGACCGGCGGTGCGTGCCCGACTTGGGCCTGCGGCTGGTGCTCGACCTGGACCGGCGGTGCGTGCCGGACTTGGGCCTGCGGCTCGTCCTGTGGGTGGTGCTGGACGGGTTGGTGCTGGCTGTGCGGCTGCTGTTCGTGGTGGGCGTGGGGCTGTGGCTGGTGCTGCGGGTGGGCGGGTGGTTCGAGCTCGGCGTGGGCCTGCGCGTGGTGCTGGACGGTCTGTTGTTCGTGCTGGGTGCGCGGCTGCTGTTCGTGGTGGGCGTGGGGCTGTGGCTGGTGCTGCGGGCGGGCGGGCGGTTCGTGCTGGACGTGAGCCGGCGGGTGGTGCTGCGGGTGGACGGGCGGTTCGTGCTGGACCTGGACCGGCGGTGCGTCCTGGACGTGAGCCTGCGGTTCGGGCTGGACGGCCTGCGGCTCGTGGTGTGCCGGGGGCCGTGAACGGTGCTGGACGACCTCCGGTTCGTGCTGGCCGTGCGGCTGCTGTGCATGGTGGGCGCGGGGCTGGGGCTGGTGTTGCGGGTGGGCGGGCGGTTCGTGCTGGACGTGAGCCCGCGGGTCGTGCTGAACCGTTTGCGAGTCGTAGTGTGCCTGCGGCCGGGGCTGGTGCTGAACGGCCTGCGGTTCGTGCTGGACGTACGCCTGCGGATCGTGCTGTGTGTACGCCTGCGGATCGTGCCGCGGGTGGGCCGGCGGGTGCTGCTGGACGTACGCCTGCGGTTGAGGGTGCGTGTACGCCGGTGGTTCGTGCTGGACGTACGCCTGCGGTTCATGCTGCGGATAGGCCGGCGGCTGGTGCCGTGCGTAGGCCTGGGGGTCGTGCTGCGGGTAGGCCGGCGGGTGGTGCTGGACGTACGCCGCCGGCTCCGGTTGGGCGCGGTCCACCTGTTCGTGCGGGGGGTGGGCTGCGCCGGCCGGGTATGCCGGTCCGGCGGCGCGGGCCGGCGCGGGGCCGGGCGCGCGTCCGGCCGTCGGGCCGGGGCCGGGCGGCGCGATGCGGGTGACCCGGGGCAGCGACGGCGTCGGGAAGCGGGACGGGGAGGGCCTGGAGCGGAGGGGCGGGCGGCCGGCCCGCGTCGACGGGTCGGATCCCGACCCCGGGTACTCCTCGAATGCGTCCTCATCGGACTCGGGCCGATACACCATGTCGCCCAGGGTAGGACTTATTATCCCTTTAGCGGGTAATAATGAGAAATTGCGGCGGAGTGGCGTGTCGCCTGGCAGTGGGCCGGGGCAGGCGGGCGAGCACGGCGGCGCGTCCCCGGCGCGGCGGCGAGCGGTCGGGAACGACTGGCGCGCGGCCGAGAGCAGCGGCGCGCGGCGCCAGTGCGAGAATGCCGGGCGTGACCGGCGACCACTACTTCACCGCTGAGCCCGCCGTCCCGGCCCGCCCCCGGGAGGTCGAGTTCACCGTCGCCGGGCGTGCCTACACACTGGCCTCGGCCGGCGGGGTCTTCTCCGCCGACCGCCTCGACCCGGGCACGGCCGTGCTGCTGCGCAAGGCCGAGCTGCCGGCCCCGGAGGTCGCCGGGCCCCTGCTCGACCTGGGCTGCGGCTTCGGCCCGATCACCTGCGTGCTCGCCGACCGCGCGCCCCGGGCCGCCGTCTGGGCGGTAGACGTCAACAAGCGGGCCCGGGAACTCACCGCCGCCAACGCGGCCCGGCTCGGCGCCGCCGACCGGGTACGGGTGGCCGCCCCGGACGAGGTGCCGGACGGGCTGACCTTCGCGCAGCTCTGGTCCAACCCGCCGATCCATGTCGGCAAGGAGGGCCTGCACGAGCTGCTCAGGCGCTGGCTGCCCCGGCTCGCCCCGGACGGCGTGGCGTGGCTGGTGATCGCGCGGCACCTCGGCGGCGACTCGCTGCACCGGTGGCTGGTCGAGCAGGGCTGGCAGGTGGAGCGGCACGCCAGCCAAAAGGGCTTCCGGGTGCTGCGGGTCACCCGGTAATTGGCTGGAGCCCGTCCCGGTCCCTCCGGGAGGATGCCGGCGTGGGATACGTGGACGTGGCGGCGGTCGGGCACATCCTGCCCGACGGCCGGGAGCTCTTCACCGACGTGTCGTTCCGGGTCGGTGAGGGGGCCAAGGTCGCCCTCGTCGGCCCCAACGGCGCGGGCAAGACCACGCTGCTGCGGATGGTCGCCGGGGACCTGCCGGTGAAGACCGGCGCCGTCTCCCGCTCCGGCGGCCTCGGCGTGATGCGGCAGTTCATCGGCATGATCGGCGACGACTCCACCCTCGCCGACCTGGCGCTGTCGCTCGCCCCGCCGACGCTGCGCGACGCCGGCCACCGGCTCGCCGAGACCGAGGCGGCCATGCGGGCGGCCGAGGTGCGCGGCAAGTACAGCAGCGCGGCCGGCAAGGCCCAGCTCGCGTACGCCGACGCGCTCGCCGCCTGGGGAGAGGTCGGCGGGTACGACGCCGAGGTGCTCTGCGACACCGTCGCCACGATCGTGCTCGACCTGCCGTGGGACGGCGCGCGGGAGCGTCCCGTGCGGACCCTCTCCGGCGGGCAGCAGAAGCGCTTCGCCCTGGAACTGCTGCTGCGCGGCACCGACGAGGTGCTGCTGCTCGACGAGCCGGACAACTTCCTCGACGTGCCCGGCAAGCGCTGGCTGGAGGCGCGGCTGCGGGAGTCGGGCAAGTCGGTGCTGTACGTCTCGCACGACCGGGAGCTGCTGGCGCAGACCGCCGACCGGGTGGTGGCCGTCGAGGGCGGCAGCGCCTGGGTGCACCCGGGCGGCTTCGCGAGCTGGCACGAGGCCCGGGTGGCCCGGCACGCCCGCCTCGACGAGCAGCGCCGCCGCTGGGACGAGGAGCACCAGAAGCTGCGCGAGCTGGTGCTGATGTACAAGCAGAAAGCCGCGTACAACGACGGGATGGCCTCGCGGTACCAGGCCGCACAGACCCGGCTGCGCAAGTTCGAGGAGGCCGGGCCGCCGCCCGTACCGCCGAAGGACCAGGACATCCGGATGCGCCTGAGCGGCGGGCGGACCGGCAAGCGCGCGGTGGTCGCCGAGCAGCTGGAGCTGGACGGCCTGACGTACCCCTTCGACCTGGAGGTCTGGTACGGCGACCGGGTGGCGGTGCTCGGCGCGAACGGCACCGGCAAGTCGCACTTCCTGCGGCTGCTGGCGCGGGGCGGCACCGACCCGGACCCGGCCAACGGGCCGGTCGACGGCGCGGCGGCCCTCGCCTCGGTGGCCCACGACGGCATGGTGCGGCTCGGCGCGCGGGTCCGCCCCGGCCACTTCTCGCAGACCCACGACCGCCCCGAGCTGATGGAGCGGACGCTGGTCGACATCCTCTGGCGGGGCGACGAGCACCGGGCCGGGATGGACCGGCACGCGGCGATGGCGGCGCTGTCCCGGTACGAGCTGGCCGGGCAGGGCGACCAGCGGCTCGGCACCCTCTCGGGCGGGCAGCAGGCCCGCTTCCTGGTGCTGCTGCTGGAGCTGTCCGGGGCGACCCTGCTCCTGCTCGACGAGCCCACCGACAACCTCGACCTGGCCAGCGCGGAGGCCCTCGAAGCCGGCCTGAACGCGTTCGAGGGGACGGTGCTCGCGGTGACCCACGACCGCTGGTTCACCCGTACCTTCGACCGGTTCGTGCTGTTCCGCGGCGACGGCGAGGTGGTGGAGACCCCGGAGCCGGTCTGGGACGTCCGGTGAGAGGCATAGGGTTGATCTCGTGACTGAGATGACCTATCGCCGGCTGGGCGACTCCGGGCTCGTGGTGTCCGCGGTCGGCGTCGGCTGCAACAACTTCGGCCGCAAGCTCGACCCCGACGGCACCCGCGCGGTCGTCGACGCCGCCCTCGACGCCGGGATCACCCTGTTCGACACCGCCGACATCTACGGCGAGCCGCAGGGCGGCTCGGAGGAGCTGCTCGGCCAGGCGCTCAAGGGCCGGCGGGACGACGTGGTGCTGGCCACCAAGTTCGGCATGGACATGCACGGCCTCAACGGGCCGGACTTCGGCGCGCGGGGCTCGCGGCGGTACATCGCCCGGGCGGTGGAGGCGTCGCTGCGCCGGCTCGGCACCGACCACATCGACCTGTACCAGATGCACGAGCCCGACCCCGGCACCCCGATCGACGAGACCCTCGCCGCCCTGGACGACCTGGTCCGCGCCGGCAAGGTCCGCTACCTGGGCAACTCCAACTTCGCCGGCTGGCAGATCGCCGACGCCGACTGGACCGCCTCCTCCCAGGGGCTGACCCGGTTCGTCAGCGCGCAGAACCACTACAGCCTGCTGGAGCGCGGCGTCGAGGCCGACGTCATCCCCGCCTGCGAGCGGTTCGGCCTGGGCATGCTGCCGTTCTTCCCGCTGGCCAACGGGCTGCTCACCGGCAAGTACAAGCGGAGCGAGGCGCCGCCCGCCGGCAGCCGGCTCTCCGCCGGCGGCCGGTACGCGCAGCGCCTGGCCGCCGCGGACTGGGACACCATCGAGGCGCTGGAGGCGTACGCCGCGGAGCGCGGCCTGTCCCTGCTCCAGGTGGCCATCGGCGGGCTGGCCGCCCGGCCCGTGGTGGCCTCGGTGATCGCCGGCGCCACCACGCCGGAGCAGGTGCGGGCCAACGCCGAGGCCGGCACCTGGCAGCCCACCGACGCCGACCTCGACGCCCTGGACGCCATCCTCTGACGGGTGCCCGATCGTGGGCGCGGCGCGGTCAGTCTCGGTGGTGGCGGCCGGGGGACGGCGGCTGCCGTCCTGACCGGCCCTGGGGTGGGAGAGGCCGGCGACCCAGTCCACGTAGTCCGCGTCCTGCGCGGGCAGCGGCTCCATCTCGCGGCCCCCGTTGTCGCGGTCCGTCCCGGCGTCCTCGCTGGCCCGGGGCCGGTTGCGCCGGAACAGGCCCCGCCGGATCCGGGACAGGCCGCCGCTCGATTCCTCGGTTGCCCCGGCGGGAACACCGGCGGCCGAACCATTGTCGCCGGCCGGCGGCTCGCCCGGGTAGGCGGCGGACCAGGCCGGGTCGTGGCCGACCGAGGGTCCCACGGGGCCACGGGCGACCGGGACCGCCCAGTCGACCGGCTGGGGCCCGGCCCGGCGGGCGGTGCTGGCCAGGGCGTCCCAGTTCGAGGCGCGGTCCAGGTCGGGCTCGGGCATGGGGGCCCGGTGCCGGGGGAGGGAAGCCGGGTCGATGAACTCGGGCTCCGTCGGCCCGCCGGGCGCGTACGGCGGAACCGGCTCGGCGGCGGACCAGGTCGGCTGGGGTACGGCGGGCGGCGCCAGGTCGTCGATGGAGGGCGCCTCGAAGTACGCCGGACCGGGGCGCCCCGGTGCCGGGAAGGCCGTCGGACCAGCCGTCGCCGGGTTGCGGGGAGCGGGCGGCACGGGGTTGCCGCGCGGCGTACCGGGGCCGGCGACGGAGCCAGCCGCCCCCTGGTGGACCACCCGCGCGCTGCTGTCCGCGCCGGCCGCCGGGGCGTGCCCGGTGACCGGGCCAGGGTCGGCATGGGCCGGGCCGGTGCCGGTGGCGGACCTGTCCGTGACAGCCGGGCGGGCGCCGGCGCCGGTCGGGTCTTCTTCCGCGCGGGCGGTGCTCGCGTCGGTGCGGCGCTGGCCTGCGTCGGCGTGCCCCGGGCTCGCGGCGGCCCGGATGGCGCTCGCGTCCGTACGGTCGTGATCGACGCTCGGGCGCACCGGGCTCGCGGCCGGGCCGGGGACTGCGGCGTCGGGGTTGGCCGGGGCGGCCGCCGGCCCGGGGACCGGGGCCGTCACCTCGGCCGGCGCGCCGGCCGCGCCCGGGCGGGTGTCCGTCCCGGCGGACGCGGCGGCGTCGGCTGTGGCCCTGCCCGGCCGCTTGCGGGCGCCGCTCCGACCGGCCGCACCGCCCGCCGGCACGGAGGCGGCCGGGTCGGCCAGCGCGGGGCTCGGCCCGGCCGGGTCGGAGCTGGCCGGGTCGGAGGCGGCCGGATCCGCCACGGCTGGGCCGGGGCCAACCGGACCGGACGCGGCGGAGTCCTTCGGCTTCCGGGTCCGCTTCTCCCGCGGGGCGGGCGCGACGCGGGAGTCCGCCCCACCCCGCGCGACCGGGACCGGCTCGTCCCGCACGGCCGGAGCCGGCTCGTCCCGCACGGCGGGAGCCGCCTGCTCGCGCGCGGCCGGAGCCGCTTCCTCCCCGGCAGCGGGTGCGGCTTCCTGCCGCGTGACCGGGGCCGGTTCGACGGAGGCACTCGTCTCCTGCCGCGCGACCGGAGCGGCCAGCCTCTCCTCGGCGGCCGGTGCGTCCGCGGGCGCTGGCCAGTCCCAGTGGGCCGGGGCGGGGTCGGGCGTGCTGCCCGGCGCGCGGCCCCCGCGCCCGCCGGTGCGCGCCGGCCGGTCGTCCGTCGCCGCGTGGGCGGGCCCGGCGGCATCCCCGACATCGGCGACATCGGCGGCCGGGACCGGCTCGGCGGCGGGGTGGGGCAGCGGCTCGCCGACGGTCGCGGCCACCCGGCGGGCGCCCCGGTCGTCGGTGCCGCCGCGGTCGACCGGGCCGCCGCTGCGGGCCAGGTCGACGGTGCCGGCCAGGCCGACGGTGGCGGCATCGGGCTCGTCACCGGTGGGCCTGGCGGGGCCGGTGGGCAGGGGGCGGAGGATGTCGGTGGGCTCGATCGCCGGGTCAGCGGCACCGTCGGCGGCGTCGTGGGCGGTGAGCGGCCAGCGGACCAGCGTGGCGGCCGTCGAACCGAGCACGCCGGCGAAGACGGCGATCAGGGCACCGTAGTAGGGCGCGAGCTGGTACCGGTCGGCGGCGTCGCCGGGGCCGGCGGTCAGGTAGGCGAAGGCGACCACCACCGGGCCGGCCGCGCCGGCCGCACCGCCGATGATCGGGGGGTGGTTGCGCCAGCGGGCCAGCGCGCCCGAGGCTGCGCCAGCGAGCAGGGCCAGCAGCGGCAGTACGAGCATCGCCAGCCGCTGCGCCGCGTCGACGCTCAGCCACCTGGGCTCCGGCACCCCGAGCCGTACGGTGTGCAGTGGGCCGGTGCCGAGCAGCCCGGGCAGGGACGAGAGGAGGGCGATGGCCCAGATCCCGCAGGCCACCGTCGCGACGTTCCAGCCCAGCGGCGGGCGGAGCAGCACGGCGAGGGCGGCCCCGGCGCCGAGCACCGCGCCGAGGATCGCGCAGATGGCGACCGCCCAGACCGGGTCCACGTTGTTCAGCTCGGCGGCCCGCGCCGGCTGCATGCACAGCGGCGCGACGACGGTCGCGCCCAGCGCCGAGGCGCCAGCCGTCCCGAGCCGCCCGGCCGTGGTGCCCATGGCACCGCGGGCGCGGGCGAGTCGTTCGGTGACGATGGCGCCGACCACGGCGGCGCTCGCGGCGAACCAGCCGACCCAGACCAGTTGGGCCGGCCAGCGGTTGACGGTGGCGTCGGTGAAGGCGCCGGTGAGTTGGACGATGCCGAACCCGTACGCGACGCCGAGCTGGCCGGCTCCGGCCAGCACGCTCACCCCGAGCGCCGTGAGCAGCCATCTGCCCCACGTGCGATAGGCCATATCGGGCACGTTACGGCCCGGTACGCCCGATCGCCACCTTGACGCGGCGCGGCGTCGTGGCTGCTTACCGCTGCTTCAGCTCGACCAACCGCGCCAGGTACGTCGTGTCTCCCACGTTGGTGAGCATGTGGACCGCCCCCGGATCCCGGTAGACCACTCCGCCGGTCGGCTCGTCCGCGTCGATCGTCTTCCCGTCGATCGTCTGCACGACGTTCTTCGCGCCCTGCACGGCGATGACCAGGTACGGGTGGTCGTGGCGGTGCAGCGGCTGGCGCTCGCCCGGCTCCAGCCGGATGTGCCACACCCGCACCCGGTCGTTCTCGTAGACGATCTCCTGGCCCACCGGGCCCAGCTCGACCCCGTCGACGACGTCGGTCATCGGTCCGCTCCCAACTGCGGCAGCACCTCCGCCGCGACGAGTTCCAGGTGGTCGAGGTCGGCGAGGTCGATCAGCCGCAGGTGCACGCGGGTCGTCCCGATCGCGGCGAACTCGCCGATCCGGTCGACCAACTGGGCGGGGGAGCCGATCACCGGATCCTCCGGCGGCAGGGCGCTCTTGACGTGCAGCGGCGCGGCCCGCCGCCGCGCCTCGGCGTCGGTCCGCCCGATGGCCACCACGATCCCGGTGGAGAGCACCAGCGGCGCCCGCCCCGACTCCGTACGGCCGTGGCGCTCGCACGCCTCGGCCACCCGCTCGTACGCGACCGCCGTCTCGGCGACGCTCTTGAACGGCAGGTTGAACTCGTCGGCGTACCGGGCGGCCAGCTCGGGGGTGCGCTTGGGGCCGCGCCCGCCGACGATGACCGGCGGGCCCGGCTGCTGCACCGGCTTGGGCAGGGCGGGCGCGTCGGCCAGCCGGTAGTGCTCGCCGGTGAAGCTGTACGTCTCGTCGACGGGAGTGCGCCACAGCCCCGTGATCACTTCGAGCTGCTCGGCCAGCCGGTCGAAGCGCTCCCCGACGGAGGGGAACGGGATGCCGTACGAGGTGTGCTCCCGCTCGTACCAGCCGGCGCCGATGCCCAGCTCCACCCGGCCGCCGCTCATCTGGTCGACCTGGGCGACCATCACCGCGAGCGGCCCGGGCAGCCGGAACGTGGCCGAGGTGACCAGGGTGCCGAGCCGGATCCGGGTGGTCTCCCGGGCGAGGGCGGCCAGCGTGAGCCAGGCGTCGGTGGGGCCGGGCAGCCCCGGGTCGGCGCCCATCGACTGGTAGTGGTCGGCGCGGAGGAAGCCCTCGAAGCCGGCCGCCTCGACCGCGCGCGCGAAGCGCAACTGGTCGTCGTAGCTGGCGCCGCGGTGCGGCTCGGTGAAGATGGACACCCGCATGGTCAGCGTCCCTCGGTGCCGGCCTTCGCCGGCGCCTCCTCGCGTACGCCGCTGCCGGCCGGCGTCGCGACGGCGTCGGCCGGGCCGGTGGGGGCGTCGCGCTCCATCAGCAGCTCGTGCAGCTCGGCGCTGACGCGGGCGACGTCGGCCAGGTGGGCGTTGCGGCCGAGGGTGCGGGGCCGCGGGATGTCCACCTGGACCGTCGACCGGATGCGGCCGGGACGGGGGCTGAGCACGACCACCCGGTCGGCGAGCAGCACCGCCTCGTCGATCGAGTGGGTGACGAAGACGACGGTGGCCCCGCTCGTCACGTGGATCCGCTGGAGCTCGCCGGAGAGCTCCTCGCGGGTGAGCGCGTCGAGGGCGGAGAAGGGCTCGTCCATCAGCATCACCCGTGGGTCGCCGATCAGCGACCGGCACAGCGAGACCCGCTGCTGCATGCCGCCGGAGAGCTCGTGCGGGAGCCGCTTCTCGAACCCGGCCAGCCCGGCCAGTTCGAGCAGCTCACGGGCCCGTTCCCGGTGCTTGGCCCGGCTCCAGCCGAAGATCTCCACGGGCAGCAGGACGTTGTCCAGCACCGACCGCCAGGGCAGCAGGGCGGGCCGCTGGAACAGCATGGCGATGTCCCGACGGGGGCGGGTGATCGGCGTACCGGCGACGGTGATCTGCCCGGCGGTCGCCGGGATCAGCCCGGCGATCATCCGCAGCAGGGTGGACTTGCCGCAGCCCGAGCGGCCGAGTACGGCGAGGAACTCGCCCTCGGCGACGTCGAGATCGATGCCCCGCAGGGCCTCGACGCGGCCGGCGCGGCCGTCGAAGGTACGGGACACCCCGGACAGTTGGATCATCGCCGGCGGCCTCCCTGAGTAGGTGGTCAGGTTCGGATCCCCGGAAGGGTAGCCGGAGAGTGTTCTAGCACCACAGTGCGGGCTGGAGAACACTTCGTATCCGTTCCGCAACCGATACATCTAGCTACACCGGCTGGTCCTTCTCGTACGCTGTGCCCGCTAAGAGTCCCCTCCGACGGCGGCGCCGGCCCCCCCTCTGTCGACGCCGCTGCTCTCGACGACCCGTCCAGGCGGCTTGTCGCCCCTGGCCGGAAAGGACATGGTGCACAGATGAGAAGGCTGACCCGCTCGGTCGCCACCGCCGCCCTCGCCGCCGCCCTCACCCTGGTGTCCGCTTGCAGCGGCGGCTCGGACTCCTCGGAGGCCAAGGGCGGTGGCGGCACGGCGCTGGATAAGGTGACCTACCTCACCTCGTTCGGCAACTTCGGCCGTGACTCGTACGCCTGGGTGGCCAAGGAGAAGGGCTTCTTCAAGGAGGCCGGCTTCGACGTGGACATCAAGCCCGGACAGGGCACGGGCGGCGTGATCCAGACCGTCGTCGGCGG
Organism: Micromonospora olivasterospora; assembly: GCF_007830265.1. Lineage (NCBI taxonomy): Bacteria > Bacillati > Actinomycetota > Actinomycetes > Micromonosporales > Micromonosporaceae > Micromonospora > Micromonospora olivasterospora. The sequence continues at coordinate 1,690,034 of NZ_VLKE01000001.1, read as the reverse complement.
CCAGGCCAACTTCGGCGTCATCGACCTCACCGGCGGCCTGCTCCAGGTCGGCAACGGCCAGGCCAAGGACTTCGTCGCGGTCGCCGCGATCCAGCAGCGCACCATGGCTGCCATCGTGAGCGTCGAGGGCAAGGGCATCGCCGCTCCGAAGGACCTGGAGGGCAAGAAGCTCGCCGACACCCCCGGCTCCGTGGTCCGCAACCTGTTCCCGACGTACGCCCGACTGGCCGGTGTGGACGCCACCAAGGTGACCTGGGTCAACGGCGAGGCGCAGACCCTGATGGGCACGCTGGCCTCCGGCCAGGTCGACGGCATCGGCCAGTTCGTCGTCGGCCAGCCCACGGTGGCCGCGGTGACCAAGAAGACGCCGGTCGTCCTGCCGTACAGCAACGTGATGCAGGACCTCTACGGCAACGCGCTGATCACCTCGTCGAAGACGGCCAAGGAAAAGCCCGAGATGGTCAAGAAGTTCACCGCCGCGCTGCTCAGGGGCCTGGAATACGCCCTGGCCAACCCCCAGGAGGCGGCCGACATCCTGAAGAAGAACGTCGACGCCACCGTCCCGGCGGCGGCCGCCGCCGAGCTGCAGCTGATGGCCGGGTACGTCCGGTCGAGCAACTCCGGCACCGCGATCGGCACCCTGGACGGCGGCCGGGTCGCCAAGGCCATCGCGATCCTGCAGGGCGCGGGCTCGCTCAAGCAGAACATCACCCCTGACCAGGTCATCGACTTCAACCTCGTGCCGAAGGCCTGACCTGTTCGACCGAGCAGAAAGGGGGTGCGCCCCGCCGGCCTCCGGCGGGGCGCACCCCCCGTTCCGTCCCGGCCACCGCCGGACACAGAGGAGGAGAAGATGACCGACCTGCGGTCACCGGAGCCCGCGGTGGCGTCCCGGCCCGCCGTTCCCGCGTCGGCCGGAGGCCCCGGCCTCGGTGCCGGGCTGCGGGCCGGCGCGAGCAGGGCGCTGCTGCCCGCGACCGGCCTGCTGGTCGCGTTCGCGGTGTGGTGGCTCACCGCCCGGCTGGAACTGGTCCACACCGCCGCCCTGCCCACCCCCGGCTCGGTGCTGACGGCGTTCACCGACAAGCCGGACAAGATGCTCGCGCACACCGGCGACACCCTGTGGGAGATCCTGCTCGGCTTCGCGCTGTCGTCCGTGGCCGGGGTCCTGATCGGGCTCTCGCTCGCCGCCTCGCGGACGGTCGAGCGGATGTTCACCCCGCTGCTCGTCGCGGTCAACGCGGTACCGAAGATCACCCTCGGGCCGCTGCTGGTGGTGGCGCTCGGCTGGGGTCAGAGGCCGATCCTGACCATGGTCTTCCTGCTCTGCTTCTTCCCGATCGTGCTGTCCACCGCGACCGGCCTGACCACCACCCCGGCGGACCTCGCGGAGCTGGCCCGCTCGCTGAACGCGTCCTGGTGGCAGGCGTTCCGCAAGGTGCGGCTCCCCGCCGCGTTGCCGCAGATCTTCGTCGGCCTGAAGGTGGCCATGCCGCTGGCCGCGATCGGCGCCGTGATCGGCGAGTTCCAGGCCGGCGAGAGTGGCCTCGGGTACGTGGTCACCCAGTACGCGGGCATCGGCGACACCGCGACCGCCTGGGCGGCCATCATGCTGGTGGCGCTGGTGAGCATCCTGCTCTACTCGGCACTGGTGCTCGCCGAGTGGCTGGCCCTGCCGTGGGTGCGGGAGACGACCTCCACCCGCTGAGCCCCGCGAGCGGGGAGAGTGCCCGGCCGGACCCGGCACGGACACTCTCTCCGCTCGCGCGTGGGATCAGCCGGCGAGGCGCCACCGGCCGCCCCGGGCGACCAGGGTGGTCAGGGCCTGGGGCATCAGGCCCGAGTGGTTGTCCGGCGTCATCCGGATCGGGCCGGACAGGCCGTCCAGCTGGGACGTCTCGAGCACGTCGCGCAGGCCGTCCCGGTTCACCTTGCCGGCCGGGCCGCCGGCCCGCAGCTCGGCGTCGGCGATGAGCTGCACCGCGTCCGCCGCGAACGACGAGGAGCCGTTGTAGCCGCCGAACCTGGCCGTGTAGTCCTGGAACCACTGGCGGCGGGCCGCCTTGGCCGGGGTGGTGGCGATGACGTCGTCGATCACCATGGTCTGGGTGAAGACCAGCGTGGCCTTCTCGGTGGACTTGGCCGAGGCGCCGAGGAACAGGTCCCCGGCGGCCGCCGCGTCGAAGAAGAGCGAGCCCTTGAAGCTCGCCGCCTGCGCGGCGGTCGCGGCCAGCATCGCCTGCTCGGGCGGCGTCCAGATGACCAGCGCCTGCGGCTTCTCCCCGGTCACCGTGGCGACCGGCTCGTTGACGTCGGTGACGGTGGTCCGGACCGCCTCGTCGGCAACCAGCTTGATGTCGACCTTGTCGAACTCGCGGCGCAGCGCGGTGAGCCCCTCTTCGCCGTAGCTGTCGTCGCTGCGCAGTAGGGCGGCCTTGCGGACGCCGCGGCGGCGCAGCTCGGAGGTGAGGGCGGCGGCGCTGTCGGCCGCGTTCGGGGCGAGTTTGAAGACGTACCGGCGTTCGGCGACGGGATTGGCGACCGCGCTGGACGCGGCGAGCGCGATGGTCGGGATTTTCTTCTCGTTCACCGTACGAACGGCGCCAACCGCGCATTCGTTGCAGCCGCCCATGATGATCGCGCTTACCCGCGAATCGCTGCTGAAATCTCCGATGTTGCGCAGCGACTCGCTCGCGTCCGAGCGGTTGTCCTTCACCTTCAGCTCGATCGTCCGGCCGCCCAGGGCGCCGGAGGCGTTCAGTTGGTCGCGCTTCAGTTCCAGCGCGCGCTGGAACGCCTTCCCGACCGCGGCCGCGGGGCCGGACAGTTCCAGGTCGGCGGCGATCACGATCGGGCTCGTGTCCTGCTCCTCCGCGCCGAGCTGGCAGCCGGTGAGCGTGGTGGCCACGAGGGCCGATGCGAGCGCCGCGATGGTCACGGAGCGGATGGGGCTCAACTCAGTCCTCCAGGTGCGGCGCGGGCGATGCCCCGTCACCGCCGCTTGTTCCGTTTCGTCCTCAGTGGAGAAACGAGATTGGTTGCCGTACGGTGTGCGCGAAGCCTGCAAAACCTTGCCAATGCCGGGCCCCGCGGTCAAGCGCGGACCCCTGCGGCTTTTTCGGGACGAGCGTCCCACATGTTGGGGTTGCCCGACGTTTACAAACGCTTACTCTGCATTATCAAGCGACCACTCTGGAGTTACATGCCCTGCTCAGGGGCTTGGGGAAATGAAGGTAAAAGGTGACCGGATCACGGGATGAGTGGCGCCCGACCGTTTCCCGCCTCACTGCGACTTCCCAAACACGATCCTCTCTGGTGAAATCGCGGCCGTGCCGCGCGCGGTGCCTTCCGGAGCGCCGGGCACGGGTCGGCGGTTCAGGCGTGGAAAGAACGACGGAGGCGATGTCGTGAGCACCGGACCCACCACCGTGCCCAGGAGCGGCGAGTCCGAACGGCGGAGCCGGGGCCGCCGGCTGCCCCGTCTCCGGGACGCCCGCATCCGTTCCAAGCTGGCGCTGATCCTGGTCGTCCCGGTCGCCGCGGTCATCGCGCTGGCCACCATCCGGCTGATCTCGACCGGCCAGGGCGCCGTCGAGGCGACCCAACTCCGCGCGCTCACCACGCTGTCGGCCGACGTCTCCGCGCTCACGCAGGAACTGCACAAGGAGCGGATGGCGGCCGCCAACTACCTGGCCCGGCCGGGGGAGAAGCCCGACGCGTTCAACCTGCGGGTGCGCAGCACGGACGCCCGGATCGAGACGTACAACGCCGAGCGCGCCCAGATCGGCGAGGTCCCGGCCGCGGTGCGTAACCGGCTGGAGGCCATCGACGACCACCTGCGGACCCTGAACAGCACCCGGCAGGAGGTGCTGGACCGGCAGCAGATGCCGGTCGCCGAGGCGGCGCTGCGCTACGGCGTCATCCTGACCGACCTGGTCTCCTACGGCGACACCCTGGCCCAGCTACCCGGCCAGGAGGGTCTGGCGGACAAGCGCCGGGCGGTGGCCGCGTTCGCGCACGCGAAGGCGGCGGTCGCCGAGGAGGAGTCGGTCGCCTTCACCGCGCTCTCGGCCGGCCGCATCGACGAGGAGCAGTTCTCCTCGTTCGTCGCCACCCTGACCAGCCAGCAGGAGGCCCTGGTCTCGTTCTCGCTGGTGGCCGACCCGGCCCAGCGGGCCCTGGTCGACGGCACGGTCTCCGGCGACGCGGTGGTGCTCGCGGACCGGGTGGCCGCCGACGTGACCCGGTCCGTCGGCCAGGACCCGCTGGTCACCGCCGCCGACGCCTCGTCGGCGATGGGCGCGGTCAACGACCTGATGCGGTGGGCGGAGATCCGCCTCCAGGACAAACTGCTCGCCGAGACCGAGGACGCCCGCTCCGCCGTCATCCGGCAGGCCATCATCGAGTCGCTGCTGGTGCTGCTCACCCTGGTCATCGCCGTCACGCTGGCCGTGGTGCTGGCCCGCTCGCTCAACCACTCGCTGCGCCGCCTGCGCGAGGGCGCCCTGCAGGTGGCGGACCGCGACCTGCCGGAGGCCGTGCAGCGGCTGCAGAACGTCGGCAGCGTCGGCGACGGCGGCGTGGAGGAGATCGTCCGGGAGGTCCGGGACCCGATCCAACTCACCAACCGGGACGAGGTGGGCCAGGTCGCCTCGGCCTTCAACGTCGTCCACCGCGAGGCGGTCCGGATCGCGGCCGAGCAGGCCGCCCTGCGGACCAGCGTCTCGGCGATGTTCCTCAACCTGGCCCGGCGCAGTCAGACCCTGGTCGACCGGATGATCGGCGAGCTGGACGCGATCGAGCGCGACGAGGAGGACCCGAAGCGGCTGGCCAAGCTCTTCGAGCTGGACCACCTGGCCACCCGGATGCGTCGCAACGACGAGAACCTGCTGGTCCTCGCCGGCGCCGACTCCGGCGTGCCACGCCGGGAGGACGCGCTGGTCATCGACGTGCTGCGAGCGTCCCAGTCCGAGGTCGAGCAGTACAACCGCATCGAGTTCGGCACCGTCGACACCGACATCTCCGTCGCCGCGCACGCGGTCAACGACGTCGTCCGGCTGGTCGCCGAGCTGCTCGACAACGCCACCCGCTTCTCCCCGCCGAACACGGTCGTCGTCGCCGACGGCCGGCGGATCCGGGACTACGTGCTGATCCAGGTCGAGGACCGGGGCCTCGGCCTGACCGACGAGCAGCTCGACTCGCTGAACCGCCGGCTGTCCGCCCCGTCGACCGTGGACGTGGCCGCGTTCCGGCTGATGGGTCTCGCCGTGGTGAGCCGCCTCGCGTCCCGGCACGGCATCCGGGTGGAGCTGCGGCGCAACGTGGAGGGCGGCACCGTCGCGCAGGTGACGCTGCCCAACTCGGCCGTGGTGCTGCCGTCGCTGCGCGGACGGGAGCAGGCCCTGACCGCGCCGCCGCGGCACCCGGCCCCCATCGAACAGTCGCCGCTGAGCCCGATGGGGCTCGGCGAGCCGCACGCCGGCGCCGGCCGTACGTCGGCGGCCACGCTGACCGACCAGTGGCGGACGTCCGCCCCGACGCCGGCCCGCTGGCAGACCCAGGCGGACGCCCGCGACAACGCGTCGCCGGTGCAGCTCGGCGGCCTGGCCCCGGCGTCGCCGGCCCTCCCGCCCGTCGCGCCACCGACGCCCACCCCGCCCCCGGCCCAGTCGACGTTCGCCGGCGGCGGCCTGTCGGCGGGGGGGCCGACCACGGCGTACCCGACGATCGACCCGCTGCCGAAGCGGGTGCCGGGCGGCGATCCGATCAAGCCGATCGCGCCCCCGGCCCCCGCGCCGGTGCTGCCGGCTGGCCCGGCCCCCGCGCCGGTGCTGCCGGCCGGCCCGGTCGCCGGGGCGGTGCCGAGCGCCCCGGCGGTGCCGGTGGCCCCGCCGGCCCCGCCGGCCCGGCCGGCCGAGGCGCCGATCTTCCGCGAGATGGAGGCGGTCTGGTTCCGGTCGCACGGCAACGACGCCACGGCGATCTTCCAGCGGCCCAGCTTCGACGACGAGCCGGCACCGGCCGCGCCTCGGGTCGCCCCGGAGGCGCCCCGGCCCACGCTGGCCACCCGTGTCCCGGGCGCCACCTCCATGGCCACCGCCCCGCCGGCCGCGGCTCCCATGGCCACCGCCCCGCCGGCCGCGGCTCCCATGGCCGCCGCCCCGCCGGCCGCGGCTCCCACGGCCGCCGCCCCGCCGGCCGCGGCTCCCATGCCCACCGCCCCGCCGGCCGCGGCTCCCATGCCCACCGCCCCGCCGGCCGCGGCTCCCATGCCCACCGCCCCGCCGGCCGCGGCTCCCACGACCGCCGCGCCGACGCCGCCGCCCGCGTACGCCCCGCCCGCGGAGCCGGCCCCGGCGATCGACCCGGACGCCTGGCGGACCGCGGCCGACGAGGGCTGGTCCCGCGCCAGCCGGGCGGCCGAGCCGGACGCCGGCGGGACCACCCGCTCCGGCCTGCCGAAGCGGGTGCCGCAGGCGCAGCTCGTCCCCGGCGGGATCGAGGCCAAGAGCAGTCGCGGGCGCACCCGGCGCAGCCCGGACGAAGTACGCGGCCTGCTGTCGGCCTACCACCGCGGCGTGCAGCGGGGACGGTCCGCCGGCGCGGACCTCAACAGCACCTCGACCAAGGAGACGAACCGATGAACAGGCCAGCGGCCATGCAGGACATGGGTTGGCTGCTCACCAACTTCGCCGACAGCGTGGCGGGTATCGCCCACGTGGTGGCGGTGTCCGCGGACGGGCTGCTGCTCGCCTCGTCGCGGGACCTGCCCCAGGACCGGGCCGACCAGCTCGCCGCGATCACGTCGGGCGTGGTGAGCCTCACGGAGGGCGCGGCCCGGATGTTCAGCGCCGGTGGGGTGCTCCAGACAGTCATCGAGATGGACAGCGGGTATCTGTTCCTCATGTCGATCAGCGACGGCTCGTCGATGGCCGTGCTCGCCGCGCGCAGCTGCGACGTCGGCCAGGTCGGCTACGAGATGGCGCTGCTGGTCGAGCGGGTGGGCGCCGCGCTGGTGCCGCTGCCCCGCGACGCGGTCCGCGCGTAGCGCGGCCGCAGGGACGAAAATCGACGGCGCCGAGGGACGGCGCCGACCGGGAGGAGGTGATCGCGGATGGACCAACGGCGAGAGGACCCGCGGGGTGCGCTGGTACGTCCGTATGCGGTCACCCGCGGCCGTACCGAGCCGCGGCAGGACATCGCGCTGGAGGCGGTGCTGACCGCCAGCCCGACCGCGGTCGCCGAATCCCGGTTCGCGGGCCACGACAAGCACCGTATCGCCACGATCTGCGAGGGCCGGCCCCAGTCGCTGGCGGAGATCGCCGCGTACGCCCGGATGCCGCTCGGTGTCGCCCGGGTGCTGGTCGCCGACATGGTGGCCGAGAACCTGCTGACGCTACACACTGCCGCTTCCCCCGACGGGTACGAGGAGCGGATGGAAATCCTTGGAAGGGTGCTAAGAGCCCGCGCAAATAGGTCAGACGCGCTGCCCCAGATACGAGGCGGGCACGGACATCCATGATCATGAAGGTGCTTACGCCTCGTGATCGCCAGGAGTGTCCGTGCCCGTTGTTCCATCATGGCTGATGACCCCGCTGTGGGACCAGTTCGCCGCGCTGTTGCCCGAGCGGCCGCGGGTTGATCCGTCGCATCCGCTGGGGTGTCACCGGCCGCGGGTGGCGGATCGGCTGATATTCGAGAAGTTGTTGCAGGTGCTGCGGTTCGGGTGTGCGTACGAGTCGATCGCGGACAGTGGTTGTTCGGCGACGACGATCCGGAACCGGCGTGACGAGTGGATCACGCTGGGCGTGTTCGAACAATTGAAGGCCATCGTATTGGACACCTATGACCGGATTGTCGGACTGATTCTGGACGATATCTCGGTGGACGGGTGTATCACCAAGGCTCCCGGTGGCGGTGAGGTCGCCGGCCGGTCTCCGGTCGACCGGGGCAAGCAGGGGATGAAACGCTCCAGCATGGTCGAGGCCCGGGGGATCCCTCTCGACCGGGTTCTGGCCGGCGCGAACCGTCATGATTCACCACTACTGGCGTCTACTCTGGACAAGCTGGATGTGTTCGGTCCGCTGCCGGAGAAGGTGACAGTACACCTGGACGCCGGCTACGACTCGGCGGTCACCCGCGAGCTTCTGGCCGGCCGTAACCTGCACGCCGAAATAGCCCATAAGGGCGACAAAGCACCCATCCAGGCGGGCCGCAGGTGGCATGTCGAGCGGACGAACGCCTGGCACAACGCCTTCAACCGCCTGCAACGCTGCTACGAACGCCGAGAACGCGTCATCGACGCGTTCTTCGACCTCGCCGACGCGATCATCACTCTACGTAGCCTGATCCGGCAGGCATGGACCCTCTACCGCTGGGACAACCGTCCCACCCGGCGCCCATGATCTTGACCTATCTGCGCGACCTCTAAGTGGACTTCGCAGGCTATGACCCGGCCGGGGCGCGCCGCAACCGCGGGATCACCTCCGCGAAGATCGTGATTGCGGGCGGCTTCGGCGTGGGCAAGACGACCCTGGTCGGCGCGGTCTCGGAGATCACTCCGCTGACCACCGAGGCGGTGATGACCGCGGCCGGCGTCGGCATCGACGACCCGTCGAAGGTGCCGGGGAAGCAGACCACCACCGTCGCCATGGACTTCGGCCGTATCACCATGGCCGAGGACCTGATCCTGTATCTCTTCGGAACGCCTGGCCAGACCCGGTTCTGGTTCATGTGGGACGAGATCATCAAGGGTGCGGTGGGCGCCGCGGTGCTGGTCGACACCCGCCGGATCACCGACGCCTTCGCGCCCCTGGACTACTTCGAGAACCGCGGGCTGCCGTACGTCGTGGCGCTCAACCGGTTCGACAACGCTCCGCAGTACGAGCTGGACGAGGTGCGCGAGGCCCTGGCCATCTCACCGCAGGTGCCGCTGATCATGACCGACGCCCGGCACCGCGAGGCGGTGAAGCAGGTCCTGGTCACGGTCGTGGAACACGCGATGATGCGGCTGCAGGCCGAGCACGGCCGCGGCTACCCCGCCCGGGTCTGAGCCGCGCCGACCGCCGACCCGGCGGCGGTGGCCGCGTCCGGCCAGATCCCGGAGGCGATGGTCGCGCTCACTCGACGCGGAGGCGGTAGCCGCGCTTGACGACCGTCTGCACCGCCCGGGGCGCGCGCAGCCCGGCCCGCAGCCGGGCCACCGCCATCTCCACCGCGTGTTCGTCGGCGCCGCGCGGCAGCGCGCGCAGCAGTACGGTACGGGACAGCACCCGACCGGGGGACACGGCCAGCGCCCGCAGCACCGCCATGGGGGCGGGGGCGAGCGGCCGCAACTCGCCGTCGACTATGGCCGCGTGCCCGCGCAGGGTCAGCTGGTGTCCGGCGGCCCGAATGGTGACGGCGCGCTGGGGCAGCTCGTCCACGATGGTCCGGACCAGCGCGCCGAGCCGCGCCCGGCTCGGCGCGCTGACCGGCACGCCGCGGCGGATCAGGGGTTCGGCGGTCACCGGGCCGACGCAGCCGGCCAGCACGTCGCCGCGCAGCGCGTCCAGCACCGTCTCGGTCCGGTCCCCGGCGGCGCGCAGCAACGCCTCGGCGGCGGCGGCGGAGGTGAACGTGACCGCGTCCACCAGCCGCCCGGCGACGAGGTCGATCAGCCGGTGCAGCGGGGCGGGGTCGGCCGGCGGGGCCCACCGGTAGACGGGAATCTCGATCACCGTGGCGCCGGCCGCCTCCAGTGCCTCGGTGCACTCCGGCTGCCGCTCGCCGTGCAGTTGGAGCGCGACGACCTGGCCCGCCACCCCACGCCGGAGCAGGTGGTCCACGACCTCGTCGCAGCTCTCCGAGGCCGGGGACCAGTGCTCGCGCAGCCCGGCCGCCCGGATCGCTCCGGTCGCCTTCGGACCCCGGGCGACCACGTACGACCGGGAGAGCACGTCGCGCAGGGGCTCGCCCAGGGCCCACCCCTCGGCGGCCTCCAGCCAGCCGCGCATCCCGATGCCGGTGTTCGCCATCAGGACGTCCGGCGGACGGTCGAGGCACGCCCGGGTGGCGTCGCGCAGTTCGGTGTCGTCGGCCAGCGGCGCGATCCGCAGGGCCGGCGCGAGCACCACCCGGGCGCCGCGCCGCTGCAGCAGCGTGGCCAACTCGTCGCGTCGCCGGTCGGCGGTGACGCCGATGGTGAAGCCGGCCAGTTCCTCCCGCATCACCCCTCCTGTCGTAGCCGCACCTCGACCAGCCCGTTCCGGCAGCGCACCTCGTGCCGCCGCAGCGCCACGTCCGGGAGGTCCAGGCACCGCCCGGTCCGCAGGTCGTAGACCTGCTTGTGCAGCGGGGAGGCGAGCGTGGGAACGCCGCCACGGCTGCCCACGATCCCCCGGGACATCACGTACGCGCCGCCGACCGGGTCCAGGTTGTCGACCGCGTACAGTTCGCCGCCCGTTCGGAAGAGGGCGACCTGCACGCCGTCGACCAGCGCGGCCGCGCCCCGGTCCGGGTCCAGCAGGTCGAGCGGGCAGACCACTGCCCAGTCCAACATGGTCGGCGCGGTCATCGGCGTACCTCCGGAAGTCCCAGGGTGACCGGCTGGCGCCGGCGGTCGGCGGCGGCCGCCGGTGGCGCCCCGCGTACGGGCACCGGCTGGCCGCGTTCGACGGCGAACGTGATGGACGAGTCGGGCACGTCGGGGGCGTTGACGAAGGAGGTGAAGCGGCGCAGCCGGTCCGGGTCCTCCAGGACGTCCCGCCACTCGTCGGAGTACGACGCGACGTGCCGGGCCATCGCCGCGTCGAGTTCGGCGCAGAGCCCGAGCGAGTCGTCCACGATCACCGAGCGCAGGTGGTCGAGGCCGCCGTCCATCGCCTCGATCCAGGCGGCGGTGCGCTGCAACCGGTCGGCGGTGCGGATGTAGTACATCAGGAACCGGTCGATGAGCCGGACCAGCTCCTCGGTGGACAGGTCGGTGGCGAACAGGTCGGCGTGCCGGGGGCGGAAGCCACCGTTGCCGCCGACGTAGAGGTTCCAGCCGGTCTCGGTGGCGATGATGCCGAAGTCCTTGCCGCGTGCCTCGGCGCACTCGCGGGCGCAGCCGGAGACCGCCGACTTGAGCTTGTGCGGGGCCCGCAACCCCCGGTAGCGCAGTTCGAGGGCGATGGCCAGCCCGACCGAGTCCTGCACCCCGTACCGGCACCAGGTCTCGCCGACGCAGGACTTCACCGTGCGCAGCGCCTTGCCGTACGCGTGGCCGGACTCGAAGCCGGCGTCGACCAGCCGGCGCCAGATCTGCGGGAGCTGCTCGACCCGGGCGCCGAACAGGTCGATTCGCTGCCCGCCGGTGATCTTCGTGTAGAGCCGGAAGTCCCGGGCCACCTCGCCGATCACGATGAGTTTCTCCGGGCTGATCTCTCCGCCCGGGATCCGGGGTACCACCGAGTAGCTGCCGTCGCGTTGCAGGTTGGCCAGGAAGTGGTCGTTGGTGTCCTGCAGGGACGCCTGCTCGCCGTCGAGCACGTGCCCGGTGCCGAGCGAGGCGAGGATCGAGGCCACCACCGGCTTGCAGATGTCGCAGCCGCGCCCCCGCCCGTGCTCGGCGATGAGCTGGGAGAAGGTGCGGATGCCGCGGACCCGGACGATGTCGAACAGCTCCTGCCGGCTGGCGGCGAAGTGCTCGCAGAGCGCGGTGGACTGCCGCACCCCGGCCGCGTCCAGCAGCTGCTTCAGCATCGGGACGCAGGAGCCGCAGCTCGTACCGGCCCGGGTGCACGCCTTCAGCGCCGGCACGTCGGCCGCGCCGTCCGCGATGGCCGCGTCGATCTGCTCGCGGGTCACGGCGTTGCACGAGCACACCTGCGCCGCGGCCGGCAGCGCGCCGACCCCCGCGGTCGCGCCGCCGGCCGGCGCCAGCAGCGCCAGCGGGGGACCGGGCAGCGGCCCGCCGACGCACGCCCGCAGCGTCGGGTACGCGCTCGCGTCGCCGACCAGCACGCCGCCGAGCAGCGTCTGCGCGTCGTCGGAGAGGACCAGCTTCGCGTACGCGCGGGTGGCCGGGTCGGTGAAGGTGACGTCGAGGCAGCCCGGGGTGACGCCGTGCGCGTCGCCGAACGAGGCCACGTCCACGCCGAGCAGCTTCAGCTTGGTGGCGGTGTCCGCGCCGGGGAAGGTCGCCGCCCCGCCGAGCAGCCGGTCGGCGACCACCTCGGCGGTCGCGTAGCCGGGGGCGACCAGGCCGTGGCAGGTGCCGTCCACCGCGGCGCACTCGCCGACCGCCCAGATCCGCTCGTCCGCCGTCCGGCAGGCGTCGTCGACCAGCACGCCGCCGCGCGGCCCGAGCGGCAGCCCGGCGGCCCTGGCCAGCTCGTCCCGGGGCCGGATGCCGGCGGCCACCACGACCAGCTCCGCGTCGAGCGTACGGCCGTCGGAGAGCTCCAGAGCGGCGACCGCGCCGTCCGGGCCGGGGCGCAGGGCGGTGGTGGCCACCCCGAGGTACGAGGTGACGCCCAACTCCTCGACGTAGCGGCGGAGCATCGCCCCGCCAGCCTCGTCCACCTGCACCGGCATCAGCCGGGGCGCGAACTCCACCACGCTGGTGGACAGGTCGAGCAGGCGCAGCGCGTTCGCCGCCTCCAGGCCGAGCAGGCCGCCGCCGATCACCGCCCCGGTCCGCCGGCCCCGGGCGTGCTCCCGGATGGCCTCCAGATCGTCCAGGGTCCGGTAGACGAAGACCCCCGGCAGGTCGGTGCCGTCGACGGGCGGCACGAACGCGTACGACCCCGTGGCCAGCACCAGGGCGTCGTACGGGTGCTCGCCGGCGGCCGTGGTCACCACCCGCCGGGCCCGGTCGATCCCGGTGGCCGGCTCGCCCAGGCGCAGCTCCACCCCGTCGTCGGGGGTGTGCAGGTTCAGCTCCTCGGCACTGGCCCCGTCGAAGAAGGCCGAGAGCCGCACCCGGTCGTACGCCGGGCGCCGCTCCTCGGCGAGCACCGTCACCCGCCAACGCCGCTCGTGGTCCCGGGCCCGCAACGCCTCGACGAAGCGCTGCCCGACCATGCCGTTGCCGACGACCACCACCCTGCCGCCGCTGTTTCCTTCGCGTCGCTCGCTCATCGCGTCACCTCCATACCGTTCCTCGTTCCAGCCGTCGCCGGTTCCGCCCCGGCGAGCCACTCGGCGATGCCGGCCACGGCGTCGCGGCAGCCGCCGCAGCCGGTCCCGGCCCGGGTCCCCGCCGACAGTTCCTCGACGGTCCTGGCCCCGGAGCGCCAGCACGCCACCAGCGCGCCCTTGCTGACGTCGTTGCACTGGCACACCGTGGCCGCGTCCGGCATCAGCGCCGGGGACGCGGCCGGGGTGGCCGGGGCGGCGCCGAGCGCCCGCCCGAGCAGCAGCGACCGGCGGTCCGCCGGCACCGGGCCGCCCCGGTCGAAGAGCTGCACCACGGTGCCGACGGCCGGGTTGTCGCCGAGCAGGATCGCCCCGGTCAACCGGTCGTCGCGGATCCGCAGCCGGGCGTACGTGCCGCGGGCCGGGTCCGCGAAGGTCAGCTCCTCGACCGCTCCACCGTGGAGCCCGCCGCCGTCCCGCCCGGCCTCGGCGGCGTCGCCCATCGCGGCCAGGTCGATGCCGGCCGCCTTGAGCCGGGTCACCACGGGCCGGGGCCGGTACCGGGCGTCCGGGTCGTCCCCGGCCAGCACCTGGGCCACCACCCGGGCCTGCGCCCAGGCGGGGGCGACGAGCCCGGTCAGCGCGCCGGCGTGCTGGGCGCAGTCGCCGATCGCCGAGACGTGCGGGTCGCTGGTCCGCATCCGGTCGTCCACCACCACACCCCGGTCCACGGCGAGCCCGGCCGCGGCGGCCAGGCTGGTGTCGGGGCGTACGCCGCAGGAGAGGACGAGCAGGTCGGCGCGGAGCGCGCGGCCGTCGGCGAGGTCGAGGCGTACGCCGTCGGAGTCGGCGGCCACCCCGGTCGCCGGGACGGCCAGCGCGGTCCGTACGCCGAGCCCGGCGAGGGTGCCGGCGAGCATCGTCCCGGCGGCCGGGTCGAGCTGCCGCTCCATCAGCCAGCCGGTCGGGTGCACCACCGTCACGTCCAGCCCCCGGGCGGCGAGCCCGCGGGCCGCCTCCAGGCCGAGCAGCCCGCCGCCGAGCACCAGGACGCGGCGGGCGTCCCGGGCGACGGCGAGGATCCGCCGGCAGTCGTCCAGCGTGCGGAACGGGATCACCCGGTCGGGCAGCGGGTCGAGCCCGGGCAATGGCGGCACCACGGCCCGGCTGCCGGTGGCGAGGACCAGGTGGTCGTAGCAGTGCCGGTCGCCGTCGGCGGTGCGTACCTCCCGGGCGGCCCGGTCGATCGCGGTGACCGCCACTCCGGTCCGGACCTCCACGCCCTGCCCGGCGACGTGGGTCAGTTCCACGTCCGGCTCGTCGATCTTTCCCGCGAGCAGCGTGGAGAGCATGATCCGGTTGTAGGCCCGGTGTAGCTCCGCCCCGAGCACGGTGACCTTCCGGTCGCCGTCCCGCGCGTGCAGCTCGGCGGCGAGCCGCGCGCCCGCCATCCCGTACCCGATCACGACGACTCGCTCGCTCATGCTCTCTCCACCCGGACCGCGCAGATCTTGAATTCCGGCATCCCGGAGACCGGATCGACGGCGTCGTTGGTGACCGAGTTGGCCCGGGCCGCGCCGGGCCAGTGGAACGGTGCGAAGACGGTGTCCGGCCGGATCGCCGGGCTGACCCGGGCCGGCGCCCGCAGCTCGCCCCGGCGGGAGACCACCCGCACCTCGTCGCCCTCGGCCACGCCGAGCCGGCCGGCCAGGTCCGGGTGCAGCTCGACGAAGCCGTTGGGGGCGGCCCGGCGCAGCGCGTCGACCCGGCGGGTCTGCGCGCCGGACTGGTACTGGGCGAGCACCCGGCCGGTGGTGAAGTGCAGTGGGTACTCGGCGGACACCTCCTCCGCGGCGGGTCGGTGCGTCACCGCGTGGAACCGGGCGCGCCCGTCCGGGGTGGGGAAGGAGCCGGCGAAGAGCCGGGGCGTGTCGGGCCCGTCCGGATCCGGGCAGGGCCAGAAGACGCCCTCGTCCCGTTCGACCCGTTCCCAGGTCACCCCGGCGTAGTCCGCCGGCCCGCCGGCGGAGGCCCGGCGGAGCTCCTCGAACACCGTACGCGGGTCGGCCGGGAAGCCCCGCCGCCGGCGCTGCCCCCGGCGGCCCTTCTTCCAGGCGGGCGGCGAGGGCGGCGAGCACGGCCAGGTCGGTACGGACCCCGGGGGCGGCTCCCGCAGCGCCCGCCGGCGCAGCACCCGACCCTCCAGGTTGGTCATCGTGCCGTCCTCCTCGGCCCACTGCGCGACGGGCAGCACCACGTCGGCCAGCTCGGCCGTCTCGGAGCGCAGGAAGTCGGCCACCACCAGCAGGTCCAGGTCGCGCAGCCGGGACTCGACCCGGGCCGCCCGGGGCGCGGACACCACCGGGTTGGAGCCGAAGACCAGCAGCGCCCGGGGCCGGTCGCGGTGCCGAGGGAGTCCAGCAGGGCGTACGCGGGCACGCCCGGCCCGGGCAGGTCTTCGGCGGGTACGCCCCAGACCCGCGCCACGTGCTCGCGGGCCGCCGGGTCGTCGATCCGCCGGTATCCGGGGAGCTGGTCGGCCTTCTGCCCGTGCTCCCGGCCGCCCTGGCCGTTGCCCTGTCCCGTGAGGCACCCGTACCCGGAGCCGGGGCGGCCGGGCAGGCCCAGGGCGAGCGCCAGGTTGACGAACGCGGTGACGGTGTCCACGCCCTTGGCGTGCTGTTCCGCGCCCCGGGCGGTGAGGATGATCGCGCGGTCCACGGTGGCCAGCGCCCGGGCGGTCGCCTCCAGGTCGGCCACCGGCACCCCGGAGAGGCGTTCCACCTCGGCCGGCCAGTATCCCGCCACGGTCCGCCGGACCTCGTCGAAGCCGCTGGTCCGCTCGGCCACGTACGCCCGGTCGACCCAGCCCTCGGAGAGCGCGACGTGCAGCAGCGCGTTGGCCACCGCCAGGTCGGTGCCGGGGAGTGGTTGCAGGTGCAGGTCGGCCTGGCGGGCGGTGGCGGTGAGCCGGGGGTCGACCACGATCAGCCGGCCGCCCCGGGCGCGCTGGTCGGCGAGGTGGCGCAGCAGCGGCGGCATGGTCTCGGCCGGGTTCGCGCCCACCAGCAGCAGGGTCTCCGCCCGGCCGAGGTCGGCGAGGGGGAACGGCAGCCCGCGGTCGACGCCGAAGGCGCGCAGCCCGGCCGCCGCGGCCGAGGACATGCACCAGCGGCCGTTGTAGTCGATGTGCCGGGTACGCAGCGCCACCCGGGCGAACTTGCCGAGCGCGTACGCCTTCTCGTTGGTCAGCCCGCCGCCGCCGAAGACCGCGACCGCGTCCCGCCCGTACCGGTCCTGGACGGCACGGATCCCGGTGGCCACCCGGTCGAGGGCCTCGTCCCAGCTCGCCGGGCGCAGTTCGCCGCCGCGGCGGTCCCGCACCAGCGGGGTGGTGAGCCGGTCCGGGTGGTCGAGCAGCTCGGCGGCGGTCCAGCCCTTCTGGCAGAGGCCGCCCCGGTTGGTGGGGAACTGCCGGGGAAGCACCTCGACCCGCCGGCCGTTCTCGCGCAGCACCATGCCGCACTGGAGGGCGCAGTACGGGCAGTGCGTGGCCGCCTCCCGGGGCGGGACCCCGGGTCGTGTCGTCACGCGCGCACCCTGTGTCATACCAGAAGAGCGTGCCGCCGGGCGGTTTCCGGTCGGGGTCCCTTCTGTTTCGGTCCTGTCAAGAGCGCCTCACACCGCACGGGAGTGACGGGCCGGACCGCGCGGTTTAGAATGTGGGACAAAAATCCTAGATAATGGGAGATCTGATGAGTGTGGCGGAGGCGTTCGACGCCGTCGCGGGCAGCTACGACGAGGCTCGGCGCCGGCTGGTGCCGTGCTTCGACGCGTTCTACGGCACGGCCGTCCAGGTGGCCGCGCCCCCGCTGCGGGCGGCGCTCGCGGCGGGGCGTACCCCCGAGGTGCTGGACCTGGGCGCGGGCACCGGCCTGTTCTCCCTGCTGCTCGCCGCGGCGGTCCCGGGCATCCGGCTGACCCTGGTCGACGGCGCGGCGGGCATGCTCACGGTGGCCGCCGGGCACCTGGCCGCCCGGGACGTGCCGCACCGGACGGTGCTCGCCGACCTGACCGATCCGCTGCCCGCCGGCCGGTACGACGCGGTGGTCTCCGCACTGGCCATCCACCACCTCGCCGACGACGGCAAGCGGGCGCTCTACCGGCGGGCGGCCGAGGCGCTGGCGCCGGGCGGGGTGTTCGTCAACGCCGAGCAGGTCGCCGGCCCGACCCCGGCGCTGGACAGGCGCTACGACGAGGTCTGGACGGCCCGGATCACCGAGTTGGGTTCGGGCGCCGAGGAGATCGCCGCGGCCCGGGAGCGGATGCGCCACGACCGCCCGGCGCCGGTGGCCGACCAGTGCCGCTGGCTGACCGAGGCCGGCCTGGCGGACGTGGACTGCTTCTTCAAGGAGTGGCGCTTCGCCGTCTTCGGCGGTCGCCGCCCCTGACGGGACGCGGCCGGCGATCAGTCGGCGTGCAGGTGGGCGAGCCAAAATCCGAACAACTTCCCGGAAAGTGTCCCCTCGGTGTGCGGGCAGGCGACATTTTCTGGGAAGTTGCGAGGATCATGGTCGCCGCAAGCCCGGGTGTCCCGTTCGTCGACGGGCGCGAGCAGGGATGACTGGCGGTCATACCAGTGGGTAATCTCTCCGGCATGACCGCCAAGGTGACACTGTCGTTCTCCGACGAGACGATCGAGGAGGCGCGCCGGTTCGCCAAGCGGGAGGGGCTGTCCCTCTCCGCCTGGATGGACCAGGCCGCCCGGGAGAAGGCGCTGCGCGAGGTCTTCACCGCGCACGCCACCGCCGTCGGACGCGCGGGGCTGGACCTGGAGTCCGCCGCCCTGGCCGACGCCCAGGAGGCCGCCATGGTCGACGACGTCCTCTTCGGCGGCGGGCGGCCGCGTGCTGCGTAGGGGAGAGGTCTGGCGCATCTCCGGCGCCCGCGAACGGCTCGGGCTGGTGATCAGTTCCGACGTCTACAACTCCACCGACGTGCCGATCGTGATCGTGGCCGAGGTGGTCGAGGAGTCGCTGCTGCGGGACTCGCCCCTGGCCGTGCCCATGGGCGGGCACGTGGTGATGCCCGACCGTCTCTCCTCGCCGTTGAAGCAGTGGTTCATCGAGTGCGTCGACGTGGCCGACACCGAGACCATGCAGCGGGTGGGGCGGGCGTTGCGCATCCTCCAGGAGCTGTGAGTCCGGGGCTCACCGTCGGCTCCCGGCGGACGTGCGGTCTCCGTTTCCGACCCGACCCCGGACGGGCACAGCCGGGAAACCATCCGTTCCTAGCGTCCTCCTCGTCACCGACGAGGAGGAGTTGCCGTGAGCACGCTCGCTTCCCCCAGGCCCGCGGTCCCGGACGCCGTCGGGCGCCCGCGACGGATCACCGACTGGCGCCCGGAGGACCCCGGGTTCTGGGAGACCACCGGCGCCCCGATCGCCCGCCGGAACCTGTACGTCTCGATCTTCGCCGAGCACGTCGGCTTCTCCGTGTGGAGCCTCTGGTCGGTGATGGTGCTCTTCCTCGGCCCGGAGTACGGGATCGATCCGGCCGGAAAGTTCCTGCTCACCGCCGTGCCGGCCGCCCTGGGCGCGGTGCTGCGGCTGCCGTACACCCTGGCGGTCGCCCGGTTCGGCGGCCGGAACTGGACGATCGTCAGCGCGCTGCTGCTGCTGGTGCCCGCGGTCCCGATGGCGGTGCTGATCGAGCCGGGGGTGTCGTACTCGACGCTGATGGTGCTGGCCTGCCTGACTGGGGTCGGCGGCGGCAATTTCGCCTCCTCGATGGCGAACATCAACCTGTTCTTCCCCGACCGGCTCAAGGGGCGGGCGCTCGGCCTGAACGCCGGCGGCGGCAACCTCGGCGTGCCGGCGGTGCAGCTCGTCGGGCTGGCGGTGCTGGCGGCCACCGGGGCCGCGTACCCCCGGCTGGTGCCGGCGGTCTACCTGCCGCTGATCGTGGCCGCGGCCCTCGCCTCGGCGCGCTGGCTGGACAACGTCCCCGGGGCGCGCAACGAGCCGGGGGCGCTGCGCGCGGCCGCCCGCGACCCGCACACGTGGGTGATGTCCCTGCTCTACCTCGGCACCTTCGGCTCGTTCATCGGCTTCGGCTTCGCCTTCGGCCAGGTGCTCCAGCTCCAGTTCCACGACCGGTTCCCGACCCCGGTCGACGCCGCCTGGCTGACGTTCCTCGGGCCGCTGGTCGGCTCGCTGATCCGGCCGCTCGGCGGCCAGCTCGCCGACCGGCTCGGCGGGGCCCGGGTCACCTTCTGGAACTTCGTCGCCATGGCCGCGGGCGCCACCGTGGTGCTGTACGCCGCGCGGGAGCGGTCGTTCCCGCTCTACCTCGTCGGGTTCCTGGCGCTCTTCGTCTTCTCCGGGATCGGCAACGGGTCGACGTACAAGATGATCCCGGCGATCTTCCGGGCCCGTGCCGTCGCGGAGACCGAGCGGACGGGGGACCGGGCGGCGGCCGAGCGCCGGGGCCGGCGGCTGTCCGGGGCGCTGATCGGGATCGCGGGGGCGGTCGGCGCCTCGGGTGGGGTGCTGGTGAACGTGGCCTTCCGGCAGTCCTTCCTCTCCTCCGGAACGGCGGACGCGGCCTACCTGACCTTCATCGGCTGGTACGCCCTCTGCGTCGTCGTGACCTGGGTGGTGTTCCTCCGGCCGGGGCCGCGTAGGATTCCCGGCGTGTGACCTGCACCATGGCAAAGCGCGGGCCACCCGGCGTGGCACCCCGTTTTGACCTGCCGATGGGGCGCCGGGTATCGTTGCCTGCTGTTGTACGACATCCAGAGGCGTGCCACATCAGGTACGCTTGGTCGTTCGTGCGCGCTGGTCCGGCCGGGAAGCCCTGGTCACCTCGGCGCGCAGCCCCAGACCGACGACGAGACAAGGTAGACCTGTGCGTACGTACAGCCCGAAGCCGGGTGAGATCGAGCGTCAGTGGCACGTCATCGACGCCTCTGATGTCGTGCTGGGCCGCCTGGCCACCCACGCCGCCACGCTGCTGCGCGGTAAGCACAAGCCGACTTTCGCGCCGCACGTCGACACGGGCGACTTCGTCGTCATCGTGAACGCGGGCAAGGTCGCGCTGACCGGCAACAAGCGCCAGACCAAGGTCGCTTACCGCCACTCGGGTTACCCGGGCGGCCTCAAGCGGGTCGGCTACGAGGAGCTGCTCAGCAAGCGTCCCGAGCGGGCCATCGAGCTGGCCGTGAAGGGGATGCTCCCGCACAACAAGCTCGGCCGCCAGCTGATCAAGAAGCTGAAGGTCTACGCCGGTGCCGAGCACCCGCACGGCGCGCAGCAGCCGGTGCCGTTCGAGATCAAGCAGATCGCGCAGTGAGCGCGGGCGAAGGAATCAGCATGACCGACATCACCGCCACCGAGGTTGCCCCCGAGGCCGCCGAGGCGCCGGCGCCCGTCGCCCGCGCGCCCCGTGGCGACCGGCCGATCCAGACCGTGGGTCGGCGCAAGGAGGCCATCGTCCGGGTCCGCATCGTCCCGGGCAGCGGCAAGATCACCTGCAACGGCCGCGACCTCGAGGCCTACTTCCCGAGCAAGGTGCACCAGCAGCTCATCAAGGACCCGCTGGTGACCGCCGAGAAGGCCGAGGCGTTCGACGTCATCGCCAACCTGCGGGGCGGCGGCACCACCGGCCAGGCCGGTGCGCTGCGGCTCGCCATCGCCCGGGCGCTGATCGTCAGCGAGCCGGACGACCGCCCGGCCCTGAAGAAGGCCGGCTTCCTGACCCGTGACGCCCGGGTCAAGGAGAGCAAGAAGTACGGCCTCAAGAAGGCCCGTAAGGCGCCCCAGTACTCGAAGCGCTGATCATCAGCCTCGCGTTGTACGTCTGACGGACGGCCGGGTCCGCCTCCCCTCTACCGGGAGGTGGCCCGGCCGTTTCCGCTTTTTCTGGTTGTACCGTTTCTTCGGAGGTTGGCGGTATGGGTCGGTTGTTCGGCACGGACGGCGTACGCGGGCGGGCGAACGCGGATCTCACACCCGAGCTGGCGCTCGCGGTGGCGGTCGCCGCCGCACACACACTGGCCGAGTCGGACCGCAGCCATCCCCCGCTGGCCGTCGTCGGCCGGGACACCCGGGCCAGCGGCGAGATGCTGGAGGCCGCCGTGGTGGCCGGGCTCACCAGCGCCGGCGCCAACGTCGTCCGGGTCGGCGTGCTGCCCACCCCGGCCGTGGCGTTCCTCACCGCCGAGGCCAAGGCCGACCTCGGCGTGATGCTCTCCGCCTCGCACAACCCCATGCCCGACAACGGGATCAAGCTGTTCGCCGCCGGCGGGCACAAGCTGCCGGACGAGATCGAGGCGCGGATCGAGGCGGCCGTCGAGGCGAACGCCGCCAGCGCGTGGGACCGGCCGATCGGCGCCGGGGTGGGCCGGGTGCACGACCTGCTCGACGGCGCCGACCACTACGTCCAGCACCTGGTCAACACGGTGCCGCACCGCCTCGACGGGATCAAGGTCGTGGTCGACTGCGCCAACGGCGCGGCGGCCGAGGTGGCCCCCGTGGCGTACCGGGAGGCGGGGGCCGAGGTCGTCGCGATCCACGCCGAGCCGGACGGGCTCAACATCAACGACGGGTGCGGGTCCAACCACATCGACGCGCTGCGCGCCGCGGTGGTCGAGCACGGCGCCCACCTGGGCATCGCCCACGACGGCGACGCCGACCGGTGCGTCGCGGTGACCGCCGACGGCGACGAGGTCGACGGCGACCAGGTGATGGCGATTCTCGCCCTGGCCATGCGGGAGGCCGGCGAGCTCACCGACGACACCCTCGTCGCCACGGTGATGAGCAACCTCGGCCTGCGCCTGGCCATGTCCGCACAGGGCATCCGGCTGGTCGAGACCAAGGTCGGCGACCGGTACGTGCTGGAGGAACTGCGCGCCTCCGGGCTGGCCCTGGGCGGGGAGCAGAGCGGGCACATCGTCATGCCGGCGTACGCCACCACCGGCGACGGCGTGCTGACCGGGCTGCACCTGATGGCCCGGATGGCCGCCAGCGGAAGGTCCCTGGCCGAGCTGGCCGCGGTGCTGACCAGGCTGCCCCAGGTGCTGATCAACGTGCCGGTCGGGGACCGTACCGTCGGCGCCGCCGCCCCGGCCGTCCGGGCCGAGGTCGAGCGGGCCGAGGCGGAGCTGGGCGAGAGCGGCCGGGTGCTGCTGCGCCCGTCGGGCACCGAGCCGCTGGTGCGGGTGATGGTCGAGGCGGCCACGGAGACGACCGCCCGGGAGGTCGCCGAGCGCATCGCCGACCGGGTCCGGGCCGCCAGCCCCACCGCCTGACCCGTCGGTGCCCGGCCCCGGGCCGGGACCGCGCCGGGACCGGGCACCGCGGTCGCCGGTCAGAGGCGCAGACGCGTCGCCCGGTCGTAGGTGTCGGCGGGGTCCTCGCCGCCGGTGAGGTCGAGGTCCTCGACGATCCGGCCGTCGCCGAGCCGGAGCAGCCGGTCGCACCGCGCGGCGATGGCGGGGTCGTGGGTGGCCAGCAGGACCGTCATGCCGTGCCGGTCGCGCAGGTCGAGCAGCAGGTCGAGGATCTGCCCGCCGGTGGCCGAGTCGAGGTTGCCGGTGGGCTCGTCCGCCAGCAGCAGCCGGGGCTCGCCCATCAGGGCGCGGGCGATGGCGACGCGCTGCTGCTGGCCGCCGGAGAGCTGCGTCGGCAACGCCCGCTCCCGGCCGGCGAGCCCGACCGCGTCGAGCAGTTCCCGGGCGCGGGCCACGTGGTCGGCCCGGCCGCGCCGGGGCAGCACCGGGGCGATCACGTTGTCCAGCACGGTCAGCGCCGGCAGCAGGTGGTAGCGCTGGAAGACGAAGCCGACCCGCTACGGCTACGGGCTGAAGGGCGCGTTCGAGGAGGCGGTCGGCCCGCAGTGGGGGCCCCTGAACATCGGGCACCTCTACCAGATCCTCGACCGGCTCTCCCGCGACGGCCTGGTCGTGGCCGAGCGGCAGGCCCAGCCGGTGAAGCCCGACCGGGTGGTCTACGAGCTGACCCCCGAGGGGCGGGCTGAGCTGGAACGCTGGCTCGGCGAGCCCAGCGCGCGCGGCGGCGGCTTCCGGGACGACTTCTTCCTCAAGGTCACCGCCGCCGCGCGCTCAGGCGCGGCGGAGACCGTCCGCACGGTGCTCGGCAACCAGCGCGGCCACCTCATGCGCGAGCTGCGCAACCTCGACGGTCTCCGGCGCCGGGCCGAGGACCCCGTCGTACGGCTGCTGCTCTCCGCCGCCAGCCGGCACGTCGAGGCCGACCTCGCGTTCGTGGACGACGCCGAGCAGGTGCTGCTTGCCGACGGCGGCGCGCTGCTCGGCACGCTCGCGCGGGACCGGAGCCCGGTCGCGCCCCCCGAGCCGGAGGCCGCGCCGACCCGGGCGGCGGGCTGACCGGCGGGTCAGGCTGCCGAGACCCGGGCCAGGAAGCGCGCCGCCAGCTCGGCGATCCGGGCGGCGTCGAGGCCCAGCGCCGGGGCGGCCACGGTCACCTCGGCCATGGCCAGCCCCGGGACCTCGGTGTCCCGCCAGCCGCCGGGCCCGGCCGGCGACCGCGGCCGTCATCCGCCGGTGCCCAGTGTGCGCAGCCGGGCGACGGCCTCGGTGAGCACCTCCGGCCGCTTGCAGAAGGCGAACCGGACCAGCCGCCGGCCCGCTTCGGGATCGTCGTAGAAGACCTGCGTCGGCACGGCCACCACCCCGCAGCGCTGCGGCAGCGACCGGCAGAACTCGATCCCGTCCCGCCCGCCGAGCGGGGTGACGTCGGCGGTGACGAAGTACGTCCCCTCCGGGGTGAGCACGTCGAACCCGGCGTCGGTCAGTCCGGCGACGAGCTGGTGCCGCCGGGCCCGCATGCCCGCGGCGAACTCCGCGAAGTACGCGTCCGGCAGCGCGAGCGCCACCGCCACCGCCGGCTGCAACGGTGCGGCGTTGACGAACGTGAGGAACTGCTTGACCCGCAGCACCGCCGACACCAGCGGCGCGGGACCGCTGACCCAGCCCACCTTCCAGCCCGTGCAGGAGAACGTCTTGCCGGCGGAGGAGATGCGCAGGGTGCGCTCGCGCATGCCGGGCAGGGTGGCCAGCGGGACGTGCCCGGCGGCGGCGTCGGCGAAGACGAGGTGCTCGTACACCTCGTCGGTCACCGCGTACGCGTCGTGCTCCCGGCACAGCTCGGCGACCAGGGCCAGCTCGTCGGGGGTGAAGACCTTGCCGGTCGGGTTGTGCGGGGAGTTCAGCAGCACCAGCCGGGTCCGCGGCCCGAACGCCGCGCGCAGCGCGTCCGGGTCGAACGCGTAGCGGCCGTCCGGGCCGGGCCGCAGGGTCACCGGCCGGCGGACCGCCCCGGCCAGCGCGATCGAGGCGGCGTACGAGTCGTAGTACGGCTCGAAGCAGACCACCTCGTCGCCCGCCTCGCAGAGGGCGAGCACGCTCGCGGCGATCGCCTCGGTGGCCCCGGCGGTGACGACGACCTCGCCGTCGGGGTCGTACTCCAGGCCCCAGAACCGGCGCTGGTGGGCGGCCACGGCGGCGCGCAGCGCGGGCACGCCCGGACCCGGCGGGTACTGGTTCTGCCCGCCGCGCAGCGCCTCCGCGGCGGCGGCGAGCATCTCGGGCGGGCCGTCGGCGTCCGGGAAGCCCTGGCCGAGGTTGACCGCGCCGGTGCGGACGGCCAGGGCGGACATCTCGGCGAAGACGGTCGTCCCGAACGGCCGCATCCGGGCCACCAGCGGGTCGACATCGGCGGTGGTCGTCACGTCGGCCAGCCTACGGCCAGTCCCCGCCCGGGGCCCACCCTCACTCGGGCGAACAGGTGACGCGCCAGGAACCCGTGTCCGTGCCGGACGCCGGCTTGCCGGCCCCGGTGACCGTGACCCGGCAGGCCGGCGATCCGCTGGCGAAGTCGGCCTCGCTGGCCTCCACCATGACCCGGCTCTTGCCGTCGGTCCGGATCGTGGTGCGCCACGGCAGCTTCGCCCCGTCGACGTGGATGAGGTCGCTCTCGGCGTCGAAGTACGCGATGTCGGCCCGTCCGGCGCCGGTGACCTCGTACACCACGGTCACCGGTGCCGGCCCGGAGGTCGGCCGGGTGATCGGCTTCTTGCTCGGATCGGCGGGAAACGTGGTCGGGGCGGGTTCGGTGGGCTCCTCGTCGTACCCGTCGTCGACTGGGTCGTCGTACCAGGGCTCCTCGGCGACCGACTGGTCGTCGGGAAATGTGGAGAGGACGCCGGCCAGCCCGGCGCAGCACACAGCCCGACCACCAGCACGACCGCCAGCCCGATGACCAGGCCCACCACCGTGCGGTCGGAGCCGGAGGAGGGCGGTTGCCCGGGGTACGCGTACGGCGGTGGGTAGCCGGGCGGCGGGTACCCCGGCTGCTGGTACCCGGGCGGCCAGCCCGTCGGGCCGTACCCCGGCCAGGGCTGCCCGCCGTCGGCCGGTGGGACGGGGCCCGGCCCGACCGGGTCTTCGGTGCCGCCCGACGCGGCGGGCGCGGTCCACGGGGGTGGCATGGTCGCCGGGGCAGGTGGCGACCACGGCTCCGGTGCCGCCCACGGCTGTGCCGGGGCGATCGGGTCCGGGGGCGACCACGGCGATCCCGCTGGGCCGGACGGGTCCGGAGCCGGCGGGCTCGCCGGCTCGGATCCGGCGGGCGGGGTCGGCTCGGGGGAGGGCGACGCCTCGGAAATCAACGCCTCCGGAGAGGGGACGCGGCCCAGGACCGCGGTGCGGGGGTGGGGACGCCGGAACCCGCTGCCGGGGCCGCGTTCCCCGAGGGGACCCCAATGTACGTGGTGCGCCCCACCCGGCCGCCTCCGACCGTGCGCCCCACCCGGGCCGGCTCCGACTGTTCCGGCGCCTCCGGCGCTCGGCGTCCGCGGGATGCCGCGGTGCCCCGCAAACCGGCCCCGAGCCATGACTTCCGGCCGTTCGATCAGATTCAGTGCTTGTTTACCTGGCTTCTGCGCACGCGTGATGAGCGAAACTGGGTTAGGCTGCGGACCATGTGTGGAATCGTGGGTTACGCCGGCGCGCGCCCGGCGCTCGGCATCGTGCTCGACGGCCTGCGCCGTCTGGAGTACCGCGGCTACGACTCGGCCGGGGTCGCCGTGGTCTGCGAGAACGAGTTGCTGACCGAGAAGAGGGCGGGCAAGCTGGCCAACCTCGAGAAGGTGCTCTCCGAGCGGGCGGCGACCGACCCCGAGGGCTGCGCGGCGAGCCCGATCGGCATCGGCGACGGCACCACCGCCATCGGGCACACCCGCTGGGCCACCCACGGCGGTCCCACCGACCGCAACGCGCACCCGCACGTCGCGCCGGACGGCCGGGTCGCCGTGATCCACAACGGCATCATCGAGAACTTCGCCAAGCTCCGCGCCGAGCTGGAGGCCGACGGCGTCCAGTTCAGCAGCGACACCGACACCGAGTGCGCCGCCCACCTGCTCTCCGCCGCGCTGGCCGAGCTGCGCGCCGCCGGCGAGGCGAACGGGCCGCAGCTGCTGGCCGCCGCGATGCGCGCGGTCTGCCAGCGCCTCGAAGGCGCGTTCACGCTGCTCGCCGTCGACGCCGAGGTGCCCGGCGCGGTGGTCGGCGCCCGGCGCAACTCGCCGCTGGTCGTCGGCCGGGGCGCCGGGGAGAACTACCTCGCCAGCGACGTGGCCGCGTTCATCGAGCACACCCGCGACGCGGTCGAGCTCGGCCAGGACCAGATCGTCCTCATCACCGCCGAGACGATCGAGATCACCGACTTCGCCGGCCAGCCCGCCGCCGGCAAGGACTTCCACATCGACTGGGACTCGTCGGCCGCGGAGAAGGGCGGCTACGACTGGTTCATGCTCAAGGAGATCGAGGAGCAGCCGCAGGCCGTCGCCGACACGCTGCTCGGCCGGCTCACCGACAGCGGCGAGATCATGCTCGACGAGGTCCGCCTGAGCGACCAGGACCTGCGCGACGTCGACAAGATCTTCATCGTCGCGTGCGGCACCGCGTACCACTCCGGGCTGGTCGCCAAGTACGCCATCGAGCACTGGACCCGCATCCCCTGCGAGGTCGAGCTGGCCAGCGAGTTCCGCTACCGGGACCCCGTCCTCGACCGGTCCACCCTGATCGTGGTCATCTCGCAGTCCGGCGAGACCATGGACACCCTGATGGCGCTGCGGCACGCCAAGGAACAGAAGGCCCGGGTGCTGGCCATCTGCAACACCAACGGCTCCACCATCCCGCGCGAGTCCGACGCGGTCCTCTACACCCACGGCGGGCCGGAGATCGCGGTCGCCTCCACCAAGGCGTTCCTCACCCAGCTCGTCGCCTGCTACCTGATCGGCCTGCACCTGGCGCAGGTGCGCGGGATCAAGTTCGCCGACGAGGTGGCCGCTGTGGTGGACCAGCTCCACCAGATGCCCGGCAAGCTGCGCGAGCTGCTCAGCCGGATCGAGCCGGTCCGCGAGCTGGCCCGGCAGATCAAGTCGGAGCCGACCGTGCTCTTCATCGGCCGGCACGTCGGCTACCCGGTGGCCCTGGAGGGCGCGCTCAAGCTCAAGGAGCTGGCGTACATGCACGCCGAGGGCTTCGCCGCGGGCGAGCTCAAGCACGGCCCGATCGCGCTGATCGACAAGGGCACGCCGGTGATCTGCATCGTGCCGTCGCCGGTCGGCCGGGGCGTGCTGCACGACAAGGTCGTCTCCAACATCCAGGAGGTACGGGCCCGGGGCGCGCGGACGATCGTGATCGCCGAGGAGGGCGACGAGTCGGTGGTCCGGTACGCCGATGACCTGATCTACGTGCCGCGTACGCCCACGCTGCTCGCGCCGCTGGTGACCACCGTGCCGTTGCAGGTGCTCGCGGCGGAGATCGCGGCGGCCCGGGGCCACGACGTCGACCAGCCCCGCAACCTGGCCAAGTCCGTCACCGTCGAGTAGCCGGCGGCCGGTTACCGCCCACCATGCCGCCGACACGGCGGTATCCGCTCGACCGGATACCGCCACGTCGCCGACATGGGGCGCCCCGCCGGCCATCAGCGCCCGAGCACGATGCGGGCCATGCCGTCGAGGGCCGGGTTGCCGGGGTCCCAGTACCCGGTGTGGCCGTACCGGCCACTGGGGAACGTACGGGCGCCGAACCCGGGGTCGGTCGGGTCCCGGCCGAACCACAGGGCGTGCTCCTCGCCGCCGACCAGCACGGCAGCCAACGGGCTGGCCCCGACCAGGATCCGGCGGGCCAGCGCGTCCGGGGGCCGGGCCAGCCGGATGACGTCGTCCGGGGCGGTGCTCGCCCAGACCTCGCCGCCCGGCAGGCGCAGCCCGGCGGCCCCGTCCACGCCGACGCCGGGTGAGCCGACGAAGACCAGCGCGTCGGCGGCCAGCCCGTGGTCGCGCGCGGCGGTGCCCACCACCACCGACCCGTAGCTGTGCCCGAGCACCGTCTGCCGGGCCGGCGGCCCGTCGTGCGTCGCCCGCAGCCCCTCCTGGAACCGGTGCAGCGCCGGCCCGGCGTCCCCGGCCTGGCGCGGCAAGGCCGCCTCGTGCAGGAAGTCGGGCGCGTCGTAGTCGAGCCACAACACCGCCGCGGTCGCCCCGGTCGGGTCCAGCGCCGCGCAGCGGTCCCGCACCCGGGCCGCCCGGCCCAGTTCGCCGGAGGCGTCGGCGAGGCCGGCGGTCATCCCCGGCACGTACGTCAGCACCCGGTCCGCCCGGTCCGGGTCGCCCAGCGCCACGATCGCCCGGCCCTCCCCGCCCGGGTCGAGCCCCAGCAGGTACGCCCGGGGCTGCCCGCCGTCGGTCAGCCGCGCGGTCAGCGCGTCCAGCCCGGACAGGCTCGCCTCGACCCGGGCCAGCCCGGCCAGCTCCAGCGGCCCGCCCGGCAGCCGGCCCAGCAGCCGTCGCCGTTCGGCGAGCAGCACCTCCCGCCGCCGCCCGACCAGCAGCCGGTTGGCCTGATCCCGCGCGGTCGCGGGAACGCCGTCGAGGCGGCCGACCAGCTCCGGCTCCCGGGCCACCAGCCACCGGCGCTGGGCGGGGGTGAGCCCGGCCCACCAGGACCGCACGGACGCGGGGTCGGTGCCCGGGGGCGGCCGCCAGGGCGGCGGCGGGGCCAGCCAGCCGGCGCCGGCCGCCGCGGCCAACTCGTCGAGGCGGCCGGCGGCCTCCCGGTCGGCGGCGTCCGCCGACTCGAGCGCGGCGGCCACAGCGGCGGCGACCCGCGCCACGGGGGCCGGTGCGCCGGGCCGGGCCGCCGCCGGATCCAGGCTCGCCCGCCCGTGCCGGTCCAGCAGCACCCCGCCGGCGTCGGCCAGGGCGACCGCCTCCGCGAGCCGGGCCTTGGCCAGGCGCAACCGCGCGGCGAACTCGGCGAGCACCTGGTCGGCCTCGATCGCCGCCGGGGCGAGGGCCGTCAGCTCGCCCCGCAGGGCGTCGACCCGCCCGCCGGCCGATCCCGCCGCCGCGCCCGTCCACCCGGCCCGCAGCCTGCCGGCGGCCTCCTCCAGCGCGGTGGCCCGCCGGTCGACCAGCCCGGTCAGCCCCAGCCAGGCCACCCCTGCCGCAGCCCAGCCGGCCGGGTCGGCCGCCCAGAGCCGCGCGTAACCGTTGCCGGCGACGGCGGTCGCCGGGCCGCCGGCAGGGGCGCGCAAACGGCCCGCCGGGCCGCTCGCCGGGGTGCCCGGACCCCGCGTCGGGCCGTTCGTCGGGCCGGGGCGACCCGCCACCGGGCCGCTCACCGGGGCAGCGCGGTCAGCCGGCGGGCCACCCGCTCGTCGACCGCCTGGTAACCGTCGGCGGCCGTGGCCAGCGCACCGGCCGTGGCCGCCACCCGCGCGCCGAGCGCACCACACCAGGCGTGCACCGCCGCCTCCAACTCGGCGAGGGCGGTCGCGGTGCGCCAGCCGGCGGCGGGCGGCACCAGCCCGGGCACCCCGGCCAGCCCGCGCGCCAGCCGGTACGCGTCGTCGCCGAGCGCCCTGGCCACCTCCCGCAGCAGGTCCGGGCGCACGGTGAACGGCTCGCCTTCCATCGGGAACTCCTCCTGGTTCGGGCCGTCGGCGGACGACGGTGGGGCGGCGAACCGCGACAGCGGGGCGTCGAGCGGTGACGGCGGGGCGGCGACCGCGTCGGCCGAGGGGCCGGCGGGACGGGGGCAGCGACGCGGACGACGCTAGGCGGCGCCGGTCGGCCCGGACCGCCCCTGTGGACAACGGGCGGGTGCTCGTACCCCCGGTTGTCCACAGGTGTTGCCCACCGCCGACCCGGCGGATAATCTGCGGCCCCTTCCGCCGGTAGGGTGAGGCCGTGGCCGTCGCTGCCGGCACGCCATGGTGGTCGCGGAACGGTGAGGGACGACCGGCCGAGGCGCGGCCGGCACGGGGACGGACGGGACGGGACGGCATGGAACCGGTGTGGCGGGTCGCGGACGTACGGGCGGCGGAGGCCGCGCTCATGGCCGAGCTGCCCGCCGGGACGCTGATGAAGCGGGCCGCCGCCGGGCTGGCCCGCCGCTGCGCGCTGCTGCTCGCCGACCGGGGCGGGGTGTACGGGTCGCGCGTGCTGCTGCTCGTCGGCACAGGCGACAACGGCGGTGACGCCCTGTACGCGGGCGCCCACCTGGCCCGCCGGGGCGCCGCCGTCGCGGCCCTGCTGCTCGCCCCGGGGCGGGCGCACGCCGACGGGCTGGCCGCGCTGCGCGCCGCCGGGGGCCGCCTCGTGGACCGGCCGCCAGCCGTGGTCGACCTCGTGCTGGACGGCATCGTCGGGATCGGCGGCACCGGCGGGCTGCGGGAGACCGCGGACCAGCTCGCCGCGAGCCTGGCGGAGCGCAGCGGGCGGGACGGCATCCGGGCGACCGTGGTCGCGGTGGACGTGCCGAGCGGGGTGGCGGTCGACACCGGTCACGTCCCGCCGGCCGCGTCCGGGCGACCCATGGCGGTCCGGGCGGACGTGACGGTCACGTTCGGGGCGCTGAAGCCGGCGCTGGTGGTCGGACCGGCCGCCGCCCTCGCGGGCGAGGTCGAGCTGGTCGACATCGGGCTGGGGCCGTGGCTGCGCGGCAGCCCGGCGCTGCGGGTCACCGAGTGGTCGGACGTGGTCGACTGGTGGCCGGAGCTCGGGCCGGCCGCGGAGAAGTACAGCCGGGGCGTGGTCGGGGTGGCGACCGGCTCGGCGACGTACCCGGGGGCGGCCGTGCTCTCCGTCGGCGGCGCGCTCGCCGGGCCGACCGGCATGGTCCGGTACGCCGGCAGCGCCCGGGACGAGGTGCTGCACCACCATCCGTCGGTGATCGCCACGGGCCGGGTGGCCGACGCCGGGCGGGTACAGGCGTGGGTCTGCGGCTCGGGCCTGGGCACGGGCGAGGACGCGGCCGCCGAGCTGCGCGCCGTGCTCGCCGCCCCGGTCCCGGTGGTGCTCGACGCCGACGCGCTGACCCTGCTGGTGGACGGGTCGATGGCGGACCAGCTGCGCAGGCGGGACGCCCCGATCGTGGTGACCCCGCACGACCGGGAGTTCGCCCGGCTCTGCGGCGAACTGCCCGGCAACGACCGGACGGCCGCCGCGCTGCGCCTCGCCGCGTGGATGAACGCGGTGGTGCTGCTCAAGGGGGACCGCACGATCATCGCGACCCCCGACGGCCGGGCGTACGTCAACCCGACCGGCACCGCCGCGCTGGCCACCGGCGGCACCGGGGACGTGCTCGCCGGGCTGCTCGGCTCGCTGCTGGCCGCCGGGCTGGCCCCGGAACGGGCGGCGGCCGCTGCCGCGTACCTGCACGGGCTGGCCGGCCGGGAGGCGGCCCGCGGCGGTCCGGTGACCGCGCCGGACGTCGCCGCCGCCCTCCGGCCGGTGCTCGCCCGGCTGACCTGAGGCCGGGGCGGCGCCGGCTGACCTGAGGCCGGGGCGCGCCGGCGGCGCGGCCACCGCGGCGGAACGCGCCCGTCCGGCGGCTCCGGCCCGGGTTGATCACCGTGGTCAGTAGGCTGGGGTCATGTGGCAGTCCGAGGTGCGCGTCGATCTCGATGCGATCCGTGACAACGTGGCCCGGCTGCGGTCGGGGACCGGCGCCGAGCTGATGACGGTGGTGAAGGCCGACGGGTACGGCCACGGGATGGTCCCCGCGGCCCGCGCGGCGCTCGACGCCGGGGCGGACTGGCTCGGCGTCTGCACCCTCGACGAGGCGCTGACCCTGCGCCGGGCCGGGGTCACCGCACCCGTGCTGGCGTGGCTGCTCGCCCCCGGGCTGCCGTTGCACGACGGGGTCGCCGCCGGGGTCGACCTGGCCGCCGCGAGCCTGCCGCAGCTCGACGAGATGATCGAGGCGGGCCGGCGGGCGGACCGGCCGGCTCGGCTGCACCTGAAGATCGACACCGGGCTGTCCCGGGGTGGCGCCACCGTCGCGGACTGGCCGGCACTGCTGGAGGCCGCCGCGAAGGCCCAGGCCGACGGCCTGGTCGAGGTGGTCGGGGTGTGGAGCCACTTCGTGTACGCCGACCTGCCCGGCCACCCCACCACCGACCGGCAGCTCGCGGTCTTCCACGAGGGGCTGGACATGGTCGAGCGGGCCGGGCTGCGCCCGCGCTACCGGCACCTGGCCAACTCGGCCGCCACGCTGACCCGCCCGGACACCCACTTCGACCTGGTCCGGCCCGGGCTCGCCACCTACGGCCTGTCGCCGGTGGCCGGCGAGCGGTTCGGGCTCCGCCCGGCGATGACCGCGCGCGCCCGGGTCATGCTCACCAAGCGGGTGCCGGCCGGCACCGGCGTCTCCTACGGCCACACGTACGTCACCGAGCGCGAGGCGAACCTGGCCGTGGTGCCGCTCGGGTACGCCGACGGGGTGCCCCGGCACGCCTCGAACGTCGGGCCGGTGCAGCTCGCCGGCCGGCGGCGAACCCTCTCCGGCCGGGTCTGCATGGACCAGATCGTGGTCGACTGCGGCGACGACCCGGTGGCGGCCGGCGACGTGGCGACCCTGTTCGGGCCCGGTACCGACGGCGAGCCCACCGCCGACGACTGGGCCGACGCCGTCGGCACGATCAACTACGAGATCGTGACCCGGTTCGGCGGGGTCCGGGTGCCCCGCGTCTACGACGGCGAGCGCCCGTGACGGGAAGCGAGCGCAGGTTCCGCATCCCCCGGCCGCGTACCGCCGCCGGACGGGTGGCGGGAGTGGTCGGGGCAGCGGTCGGCGTCGCCGCCGCCGGGCTCGCGGCCGGCGTCGTCAGCGAGCGCGTCCTCGTCCGCCGGCTCAAGGCCGACCCGGCCGACCCGTACGCCGGCGAGGTCTTCGGCGAGCAGCGGTGCGACGAGGCGTTCCGGCTGGAGCTGCCGGACGGCACCGACATCCACGTCGAGGTGGTGGAGCCGACCCGCCCCGTCGCCGGCAACCCGACCGTGATCCTGGTGCACGGCTTCTGCCTCGACATGGGGACGTTCCACTTCCAGCGCAAGGTGCTCGCCGAGCGGGGCGAGCACCGGATCGTCGCGTACGACCAGCCGGGGCACGGCCGGTCGGGGCGGCTGGAGACCGGCGAGTACGACCTCGGCGCGCTCGGCCGCACCCTGCGTCGGGTGATCGACCGGACCGCCCCCGAAGGGCCGCTGGTGCTGGTCGGCCACTCGATGGGCGGGATGACCATCATGGCGTTCGCCGAGCTGTATCCGGAGCTGTTCGGCGACCGGGTGGTGGGCACCGTGCTGATCGCCACCTCGGGCGGCCTGCTCGCCGAGAGTCGGCTGGTCGCGCCCGCCCTGCTGGGCCGGGTGGGCGGCCCGGCGCTTTACCTGATGAGCAACGCCACCCGGTACGGCGGCAAGGTGATCGACGCGGCCCGTCGGTCCAGATCCGACGTCGCCTGGCTGCTCACCCGCAGGTACGGCTTCGGCTCCCGGCGGCCCAGCCCGGCCCTGGTGTCGTACGTCGAGCAGATGAACTCCCGGACCTCGGCCGACACGGTCACCCGCTACCTGCGGACGATCGCCACCCACTCGCGGCACCCGGCGCTGGCCGCGCTGGCCGGCACCCCCGTGCTGGTGGTGGTCGGCGACCGGGACATGATCACTCCCGTGGCCCACTCTGAGGAGATCGTGCGGAGGTTGCCGCACGCCGAGTTCCTCAAGATCCCAGACAGTGGGCACGTGGTGATGCTGGAGCACGCCGACGAGGTCAACGCCGCCCTGACCCGCTTCCTGGAGGCCCTGTGAGCGCCGGCTCTGCGGAGGTGTCGTGAGCATCGTCGTCACGCTCCCCACGGTCGAGGACACGCACGCGTTCGGCCGCCGGCTGGCCCGGGTGCTGCGCGCCGGTGACCTGCTGCTGCTCACCGGCCCGCTGGGCGCCGGCAAGACGGCGCTGACCCGGGGCATCGGGGCCGGGCTCGGGGTGCACGGCGACGTCACCTCGCCGACGTTCGTGATCGCCCGGGTGCACCGACCCGACCCCGGGCGCGGCGGCAGGGTGGCGCTGGTGCACGCGGACGCGTACCGGCTCGGGGACGCGAGCGATCCGCGCGCCGAGATCGACGACCTCGACCTGGACGCCTCGGTCGAGGACTCGGTCACGGTGGTCGAGTGGGGCGAGGGCCTGGTGGAGCAGTTGGTCGACGCCCACCTGCGGGTCCGGGTCGACCGCCGGGACGACGACACCCGGGTGGTCGAGTTGGAGCCCGCCGGCGGGGACTGGGCGGACCGCATCGCCGCGCTCGCCTGACGGGATGACGTGCCCGCGTCAGGGCCCCGTCCCGCGTCTCGCCCGCGACTGCCGATCCTCGCGGACGGGGGTGTCGGTGGGGGCTGGTAGGAAGAGGGCCGACCGACTGCGAAAGGTTGCCGATGCCCGACGACGCCCCTGCCCTCGACCTGCTCGGCCTGCTGCCCGACGAGTGGCGTGCCGTGCTCACCCCGCACCTCGACCCGGCCCGCACCGCCGCGCTGGCCGAGTTCGTCGCCGGGGAGTACGCGACCCAGACCGTGTTCCCCCCGGTCGAGGACCTGTTCTCGGCGTACCGGCTGTGCGCGCCGCGGGACTGCCGGGTGCTGATCCTCGGGCAGGACCCGTACCACAAGGCGGGGCAGGCGCACGGGCTGAGCTTCAGCGTCCGCCCCGGGGTGCCCGTCCCGCCGTCGCTGCGCAACGTCTTCAAGGAGTTGGGCGACGACCTGGGCGTGGCCAAGCCGAGCGGCGGCAACCTCGACGGCTGGGCCGCGCAGGGCGTGCTGCTGCTCAACTCGGTGCTGACGGTCCGGCAGGCCACCCCCGGCTCGCACGCGAACAAGGGCTGGGAGGAGTTCACCGACGCCACCATCCGCGCCCTGGACGCCCTCGACCAGCGGGTCGTCTTCCTGCTCTGGGGCGGGTACGCCCGCAAGAAGGCGGCTCTGGTGACCAACCCGCAGCACGTGGTGCTGGAGGCGGGCCACCCGAGCCCGATGAACCCGCGCGGCTTCCTCGGCAGCCGTCCGTTCAGCGCGACGAACAAGGCCCTCGCCGACGCCGGCCTGCCGACGATCGACTGGGAGCGGTCCGCCGGCTGACCCGGGTCACCGCCCCGTCGCGGGGTGACGGGGCGGTGACCGTCCGTTGTAGAGTGTGCGCCACCCGGAGGCACCGTGGATCGGAGGCGGCGCATGGCGGCGGCGACCATCACCGAGCGGCAGTGGCGGGCGGCCCGGGACGCGCTGGCCGGGGCGACTGACCGGTTCATCCGGCTGGTCGAGGCGGTCGACCGGCCGGAGACGATGGTCACCGCCCACTGGTCCGTCGCCGACACGCTCGTCCACGTGGTCTCGGTCGCCTGGCTGTACGCGGTCAAGCTCGACCCGGCCCACCAGCCGCTGCCGATCCCGGGCCTCGGCACCCGGCTGGCGACCGTCACCGTGGACACCATCGCCGACCTCAACGACGTCGTCCTGGCGCACCTGACCGAGCGCGAGCCGGGGCCGCTGCTGGCCCGGCTCCGCGCGGACGTGGACACCATCCTCGCCGCCACCACCGACAGCCGCCCCGGCGAGCAACTGGACTGGTTCGGCGGCGCCCGGGCACCGCTCGCCGGCCTGTTCGCCCACCTGGTCAACGAGCTGCTCGTGCACGGCTGGGACATCGCCCCGGCCGCCCGGTCGCCGTGGGAGATCCCCGCCCGGGAGGCCGTGCTCTTCTTCGAGCTGTTCCTCGTCGGGCTGATCCGTGCCGGATACGGCCGGCTGCTCGACAGCGACGAGCCGCCCCGCGAGCGCCCGATCACCGTCGAGTTCCGGTCGGCGTACTGCGCGGACGTGACCCTCACCCTGCACCGCGGGCGGGTGCGGGTCGCGGCGCCGGGCGCCCGGCCCGACGTCCGCGTCCGGTTCGACCCGGCGGCGCTCAACCTGATGATGTTCGGTCGGGTCGGGCGGGCCAGGACGGTGCTGCGCGGCAGGGTCGTCGCCTGGGGCCGCCGGCCGTGGCTCCTGCCGCCGTTCCTCCGCGTGCTGCGCACGCCGAGCTGACGGGCGCCGCGTATGCCGGGTGGGCCGGTGTTTTTGGCGCCGGGCGGGGGGTCACGCCGGGTGACCGGTGGGCCGGTTAGGGTGGCATCCGTGCTCGTACTGGTGGTGGATTCCTCGACCCCCGCGGTGACCGCGGCGCTGGTCGAGGTCACGGCGGAGGGCGTCGTACCGCGCGCGCAGCGGTGCACCGTCGACGCCCGCGCGCACGGCGAGCTGCTCGCGCCGCAGGTCGACGCGGTCCTCGCCCACGTCGACGCCCGCCCCGCCGACCTGGGCGCGATCGTCGCCGGGCTCGGTCCCGGCCCGTTCACCGGGCTGCGGGTGGGGCTGGTCACCGCGGCCACCATGGGCCAGGTGCTCGGCGTCCCGACGTACGGCGTCTGCTCGCTGGACGCGATCGGCCACCCGGCGGCGGCCGGCGAGCCGGTCCTCGCGGCCAGCGACGCCCGCCGCCGGGAGGTCTACTGGGCGGTCTACGACGGCGCGGGCCAGCGGATCGCCGGCCCGGACGTGGCCGCCCCCGCCGTCGCCGCGCAGCGCGCCCGCGACCTGGCCGTCACCGTCGCGGTCGGCGACGGCGCGCACCGGTACGCCGACGTCCTCGGCCTGCCCGTGCGGGCGGAGCCCCGCTACCCCGACCCGACCGCGCTCGCCGCGCTGGCCGCCGAGCGGGTCCGGGCCGGCGCGCCCGGCGACCCGCTCACCCCGCTCTACCTGCGCCGCCCGGACGCCGTGGTGGCCACCGCCCGCAAGTCGGTCCTGCCATGAGCGCGAGAAGTGGGCCGGGTTTGCGGGCCCCGCAGCCGCGAACCGAGGTTCCGCCGCCAACCGAAGTGGCGCCGTGATCCCCGCCGGGGTGCGGCTGGAGCGGTTCCGCTGGTGGCACGTCGAGCAGGTGCTGCCGATCGAGGCGGACCTGTTCGGCGCCGAGCGGTGGTCGGCCGCGATGTTCTGGAACGAGCTGGCCAACGGGCACTTCTACCTGGTCGCCCTCGGCGCCGATGGCGCCGACGATGGCGGCGGCGTGCTCGGCTACGCCGGGCTGGTGGTGGCGCCACCGGACGAGGCGTGGGTGCAGAACATCGCGGTCCGCCGGGACGCCCAGCGGCGCGGCGTCGGCCGGGTACTGCTGGAGGCGCTGCTCGCGGAGGCGGCCCGCCGCGGCGCGCGGCACACCCTGCTGGAGGTCGCGGCGGACAACGCCCCCGCCCAGCGGCTCTACGCGACGTACGGCTTCGAGCCGATCGGCGTGCGCCGCGGCTACTACCAACCGAGCAACACCGACGCGCTGGTCATGCGACGGAGTCAGGACGACCATGGCTGACGAACCACTGATCCTCGGCATCGAGACCTCGTGCGACGAGACCGGGGTCGGCATCGTGCGCGGGCACACCCTGCTGGCCGACGCGCTCGCCTCCAGCGTGCAGGAGCACGCCCGGTTCGGCGGGGTGGTGCCCGAGGTGGCCAGCCGGGCCCACCTGGAGGCCATCGTGCCGACGATGGACCGGGCGCTGGCCGAGGCGGGGGTGACCATCGCCGACATCGACGCGATCGCGGTGACCGCCGGGCCTGGGCTGGCGGGCGCGCTGCTGGTCGGCGTCGCCGCCGCCAAGGGGTACGCGCTGGCCGCCGAGAAGCCCGTGTACGGGGTGAACCACCTGGCCGCCCACGTCGCCGTGGACGCCCTGGAACACGGCCCGCTGCCCCAGCCGGCGGTGGCCCTGCTCGTCTCCGGCGGCCACTCGTCCCTGCTGCTCGTCGACGACCTGGCCCGGGGCGTGACCCCGCTCGGCGCGACGATCGACGACGCGGCCGGGGAGGCGTTCGACAAGGTGGCCCGGCTGCTCGGCCTGCCGTTCCCCGGCGGGCCGCACATCGACCGGGAGGCCCGGGCCGGCGACGCCGCCGCCATCGGCTTCCCGCGCGGGCTGACCGCCGCCAGGGACCTCGCCGCCCACCGGTACGACTTCTCCTTCTCCGGGCTGAAGACGGCGGTGGCGCGCTGGGTGGAGGCCCGGGAGCGGGCGGGCGAGCCGGTGCCGGTGGCCGACGTCGCCGCGTCGTTCCAGGAGGCGGTCTGCGACGTGCTCACCGCCAAGGCGCTGGCCGCGTGCCAGGCGCACGGGGTGGAGACGCTGGTGATCGGCGGGGGAGTGGCCGCGAACTCGCGGCTGCGGGCGCTGGCGGAGCACCGGGCGGCGAAGCTCGGCGTCCGGGTCCGGGTGCCCCGGCCGGGGCTGTGCACCGACAACGGGGCCATGGTGGCGGCGCTCGGCTCGCACCTGGTCGCGTCCGGCGTCGCGCCGAGCCGGCTCGACCTGCCGGCCGACTCGGCCCTGCCGCTGACCACCGTCAGCGTCTGACGTCTCGGGTGGGGAGGGACGACGTGATCGTACGGATGTGGGAGGCGCGGGCGGAGCCGTACGGCTTCGCAGACCTGATCACCTGGGTCTGCGAGACCGCGCTGCCGGAGTTCGAGCACGACCCGCTGCACCTGTCCAGCGAGGTGTTCAGCTCGACCGACCACCGGGTGGTGGTGATCTCGAAGTGGCGGAGCAGCCCACGGTCGCTGCCGGACCCACCGCCGACCCTGGTCGCCCGGCCGCCGCACGCCTGGGACTTCACCCAGGTCGACAGGTGAGCGCCGGCGGCCGGTCGAGGGTTCAGGCCCGCAGCGTGGGGGCCGGGTTCGGCCGGTTGCGGATCGACGGGTCGGTGCCGACCTGGAACGACGGGACGAACTCCAGCCGGCCGTCGGCCTTGTGCACCACCGGGACGGAGCCGGCCATGGCGTACGACATGTCGCCGTCCACCAGGAACTCCCGAGCGCCGACCTGGAACACGTAGAACGCGTCGTTCTCGACGATGTTCCGGTCGTCGAGGCAGTAGGTGCCGACCGGCCAGTCGGACTCCGTGGCCCGGCGCACGATCTCCCGGGCCTGTTCGTAGGTGACAGCCATGACGCGTGATCCTATCCGGGGGGTCGCGTGAACTGGGTGAGACCGCCGGGCATGGGGATGTCGTCGAGCCGCACGTACGAGGTGCCGTGCCCCTGCCCGAAGTAGCTGGACACCTCCCGGCCGGCGTTCTGGCCGTCGACGAAGCGCACCTTGCCGCCGACGTTCTCCACGTTGAACACGTGGCCGCCGCCGTTCTTCCACTGGATGGCGACGACGCCCCGGGAGCCGGGGCCGAAGTTTTCGAACGCCTTCTCGATGTCGCCCTGGCCGCCGGAGGTGAACTTGCGGCCCCAGGTGTTCTCGATGTCGGCCAGCGGCCGGCCGCCGTAGGGATGGTACGGCTTCGGCAGCGGCGTCGCCTCGACGTCGATGCCCCGCCGCCGCAGCTCGTACGTCTGCACGCAGTGGGTGCAGTTCGCCGAGTAGTCGGGGGTGCTGGTGTCGAACTTCGGGTTGACGCGCTTGAGGTCGTTGGCGATCTGCCGCTCGACCTTGCGGGCGGCCCGCTTGGCGCCGACCTTGCGGGCCAGTTTCAGCAGCCGCTTGGCCTGCTCCAGGATGCGCCTGAGCAGCGTCTGCACCTGTTTGACGATCTGTTTGACCAGGCGTTGGCAGATGATCCGGGTGGCGGCGACGAACCCGGGCACGGTGGCGGTGGAGGCGCCGAAGGTGGCGACGGCTGCCGCGATGGCCATGGTCACCTGCACCAGCAGGATGATCAGCTGGACGATGAAGGCGATCTTCAGGGCCAGCGTCATCGCCGCGAAGATCATCAGGACGGCGCCGATGAGCTGGGCCGCGATCGCGTCCTCCAGCAGCCGCAGCCGCGGGCCGTCGTCGCGGTTCCACCACTGCTGGAACGCGTCCACCGTGTCGCCGGTGTTGTGCTGGCAGACCGCGTCGGCCGCGCTGTTCGCCCGCTCGGCGGCGCCCTGCAACCGCATCCCGAAGGCCAGCCACTGCTGCCCGGCGGCGAACAGCAGTTCCTCGTCCGCCTGCGGCCACTCCAGGCCGATCCAGCTCAGCGGCTCGGTCAGCTCGGCGGGAAGCTCCAGGCCCACGCTCAGGCCCCCAGCCGACCGTGCAGCCCGGTGAACAGCTCGCTGGCGGCCAGGTCGGTCTCGACCACCTGCTGCGCCCAGTCGGACAACCCCTCGGCGGCCGTGAGCAGCAGTTGCACGTGCGACCCGTAGGTTTCCAGCGCGTGCGAGAGGACCTCCGTGTACGCGGCCCCGAAGAGGGTACCGGGCTCGTCGGCGCCCCACGGGTTGTCGGTGGTCACCGTGCTCTCCAGCGCGGACAGCTCGCCCTCCAGCTCGACCGCCGCGCCGGCGACGGCCTGCGCCGCCCCGGCCAGCACCTCGGGCTCGGTGTGCATCGGCTTCATCGTCGCGGTTCCGTTCCTCAGCCGAGCCGGTCCAGTCGGTCCGCGATCTGCTGCGCGGCGGCGGTGATGTCGTCGAGCCGGCGTTGCGTGCCGAAGCCGACGTCGTCCAGCAGCGGACCGAGCCCGTCCGGCAGCCGTACCGGCGAGGCGGCGAGCTGGTC
This sequence comes from Micromonospora olivasterospora, assembly GCF_007830265.1. Classification (NCBI taxonomy): domain Bacteria; kingdom Bacillati; phylum Actinomycetota; class Actinomycetes; order Micromonosporales; family Micromonosporaceae; genus Micromonospora; species Micromonospora olivasterospora. Next base: position 1,648,941 of record NZ_VLKE01000001.1, on the reverse strand, counting down.
CTGAAGGGCCGCCTGCACCTCGGCCCGGGCCGCCCGGAACGCCGACTGGATGGCCGCTGACAGGTCGGCCGCCGGGTACCGCATGACGCGCGGATCCAGGTCGAGGGCGAGCAGGTCGCCGGTGCCGTCCACCTCGACGCGGACGAGCCCGTCCCATTCCTGCGCCGACCCCCGCGCGCTGGTGAAGCGGCCCACCAGGTCGCCCGGTCGGTCGTGTCGGTCGGTCACGTCGGACACCTCGGTCCCCAGTCGATGGTGCAGATCCGGGCGAAAGCCTAGCCCCACCGCTGCGGCCGATGATCTCCCCCCTCGAAGGACGCGCTGCCCCTGGCCGAGCTGCGCCGGCACGTCGCGCTGGTCACCCAGGAGCACCACGTCTTCATCGGCACGCTCGCCGACAACGACGCCGGACCGGCCCCGCGACCGGGCCGGTGTCCCCGTCAGGCCGCGTCCAGCGGGTCGGCGAGCAGCCGATCGAAGGCCAGCTCGGCCGCGCCGATCAGGACCGCGTCGTCACCCAGCGATGGGGTGCGCAGCCGGACGTGCTCCAGGCAGGCCGGCAGCGCCACCGAGTTGAGCCGGCTGCGCACCTGGGCCGCCCCCGCGAGGTAGAGGTCCCGCAGCGTCCCGCCGAAGATCACCATCTCGGGGTTGAAGATGTTGACCAGGTTGCCCACGCCGAAGCCGAGCCAGTCGCCGGCCTGGCGTACCGCCGCCTGGGCCCGCGCGTCGCCCCGGCTGGCGGCGTCGAAGACCGCGAGCACCGCCTCCCGGCCGTGGGCCGCCGCCCGGCCCGACCCGCGCAGCAGGGCGTACTCGCCGATCTCGGTCTCCCAGCAGCCGCGCGAGCCGCACTCGCAGGGCGCCCCGTCCCGGTTGACGACCATGTGGCCGACCTCGCCGCCGTACCCGCCGTGCCCGGTCAGCCGCCGGCCGCCCGCGATGATGCCGGCGCCGACGCCCACGTCCCCGTACAGGTAGAGGACGTTGTCGCAGCCGGCCGCCGCGCCCCGGGCGTGCTCGGCGAAGGCGCACACGTCGGCGACGTTGCCCACCGTCACCGTCGCCCCGGCACCCAGTTCGGCCGCCAGGGTGGCCCCGAGCGGCTCGTCCACCCAGCCGGTGTGCGGGCTCAGCCGGACCATGCCGTCGGCGCGGCGGACGACCCCGCAGACGGCGATCCCGGCGCCGACGCAGATCGTGCCGGCCGGCACCGCCTCCCGCATCTCCTTGAGGGCCCCGGTCAGCAGCGGGACGGCCTCCGCGGCCACCAGCCCGCGCGGCCGGGTCACCTCACGGCGGTCGAGTACGGCCCCGCCGAGGCCGATCCGGGCGACCCGCAGCCGGTCCACCTCGATGCTGAACGCGTACGCGTGGACGCGGTCCCACTCGGGCTGGACGACCGGCGAGGGGCGGCCCGCCCGTCCGGTCTCCTTCGGCGCTCCCTCGCTGACCAGGCCGGCGTTGGCGAGGTCGGCGGTCAGCGCCCCGATGGTGCTGCGGTTGAGGCCGAGGGCGGAGGTCAGCTCGGCCCGCGAGGTCGCGCCGTGGATGTGGACGTAGCGGAGCAACGCCCCCAGGTTCTGGCGGCGGATCTCCTCCTGGCTCGGCCCGGCGCGCATGGCGTGCTCAGCGGTTCCCGGTGGCGACGCGACGCCGGGTGAGCGCGTCGACCCCGGCGGCCAGCAGCAGCACGAACCCGGTGAAGACGTACTTCACGCCGGAGCTCGCGTCCAGCAGGCCCATGCCGTTGTCGATCACCGCCACCACGGCCCCGCCGAGCACCGCGTCCATCACCCGGCCCTTGCCGCCGAAGAGGCTGGTGCCGCCGATCACGGCCGCGCCGACCGCGTAGAGCAGCACGTCGCTGCCGCCGGTGTTGGCGTCGACGGAGCTGAACCGGCTGGCCGCCACGATGCCGCCGACCGCCGCCATCGACGAGCAGATCACGAAGACCGAGATGCGGATGCGGTCCACGTCGATGCCCGCCCGGCGGGCCGCCTCCCGGTTGCCGCCGACCGCGTACACGTGCCGCCCGTACGCGGTGCGGGACAGCAGGAACGTCAGCGCGACGCCCAGCACGCCGAGCAACGGTACGACCACCGGCATGCCGCGGTTGGAGCTGATCAGGGCGTTGAGGCTGCGCTCCAGGTTGAGCACGTACACGCCCGCGCCCAGGACGGCGGCGAGCCCGCCGATCCGGAGCAGCACCACCGACAGCGGGTCGGTCACCAGCCCCCGCGCGGAGCGGTCGCGGTGGCGCAGCAGCTGCGCGGCGGCGTAGCCGGTCACGGCCACGGCGGCCAGCAGCCAACCGACCAGCGGTGGCAGGTACCTGTTCTCGATGGCGACGATGGGCGCCGCCTGGACCGGCACGTTCGTGCCGCCCTTGATCAGCAGCAGCATCACGCCCTGGAAGGCGAGGAACGCCGCGAGCGTGACCACGAAGGACGGTATCCCGACCTTCGCCACCAGGAAGCCGAGCACCAGGCCGATCAGGGCGCCCGTGGCGATGGCGGCGAGGGTGGCCACGTACCAGGGCTGGCCCTGCAGCGTCAGCAGGTTGGCCAGCACCGCCGCGCAGACCCCGCTGGCGAACCCGGCGGAGAGGTCGATCTCGCCCACCAACAGGACGAACACCAGGCCCATCGCGATCAGTACGACGGCCGCCCCCTGGGTGAACAGGTTGGCGAAGTTGCCGGCGGTGAGGAAATTGGGCCGGATGATCGAGAAGAATGCGCAGAGCACGAGCAGGCCGAGCAGGACCGGCAGCGCGCCCATGTCCCCGCCCCGCAGCCGGGCGAGGTAGCCCTGGAAATGGCTGCCGATGGAGGGCGGCGGGGCGGCGCCCGCCGGCCGGCGACGGGCCGTCTTCGTCGGAGTCGTCATTCCCCGGCCCCCGCTGTCCCGGTGCCGCCGTACCCGTCGGTGGTCCTGCCGAGCCTGCCGCTGCGCCCCGACGTGATCAGCTCGACCACCTGGGCGTGCGTGACCTCCGCGGTGCCGACCTGGGCGACCATCTGACCGAGGTAGAGGGCCGCGATCCGGTCGGAGATGGCGAAGACGTCGTTCATGTTGTGCGAGATGAGCACCACGGCGAGCCCGTTGTCGGCCAGCCGCCGGACCAGTTCGAGCACCTGGGCGGTCTGGGCCATGCCGAGCGCGGCGGTCGGCTCGTCGAGGATGACCAGTTTGCTGTTCCACAGCACGGCCTTGGCGATCGCCACGGTCTGGCGCTGCCCGCCGGAGAGCGCGGAGACGTGCTGCCGCAGCGAGCCGATCGTCCGCACCGACAGAGCGGCCAGCGTCTCGGCGGCCAGTTCCTCCATGGCCGCCTCGTCGAGCACCAGGCCCGAACGGCGCCGCTCCCGGCCGAGGAACATGTTCTGCACGATGTCGAGATTGTCGCAGAGGGCGAGATCCTGGTACACCACCTCGATGCCCAGGCCGGCGGCGTCCCGGGGGCCGTTGACGGTCACCGGCCGCCCCTCGAAGAAGAACTCGCCGGCGTCGGTGGCGTGGATGCCGCTGATGCACTTGACCAGCGTCGACTTCCCGGCGCCGTTGTCGCCGACGAGCGCGGTCACCTGGCCCGGGTGGACGGAGAAGGCGACGTCGCGAAGCACCTGCACGGGGCCGAAGCTCTTGTCGACTCCGCGCAGTTCCAGCAGGGGGGTCTCGGACAAGGGTTCTCCTTCGCGTGAGCGTCCGGGTCGGCGGCCGTGAGCGTCCGGGTCGGCGGCCGTGAGCGTCCGGGTCGGCGGCCGTGAGCGTCCGGGTCGGCGGCCGCGAGCGTCCGGGTCGGCGGCTCAGCTCACGCCGGCCGAGTCGCAGAGCGCCGCGTACCTCCCGGCGCAGACGGCGTCCTTGCTGACGTAGCCGTCCGCGATCACGTTCTTCACCGCCTCCCTGGTGATCGGGTGCGCGGCCAGCAGCACCGCCGGCACGTCGCGGTTGCCCTCGGGATCCCGGAAGACCTGGTCGACCTTCTTCCGTTCGCCCCTGGCCAGCGCGATCGCCAGCGCGGCGGCGGCCTCCGCCTGCTGCCTGATGGGCTTGTACACGGTCATGCACTGGTCGCCGGAGAGGATGTGTTGCAGCGCCTGCGCGTCGGCGTCCTGCCCGGTCACCGGGATCCTGCCGTTGAGCTTGTTCTTCGCCAGCACCGAGATGACCGCGTTGGCCAGCCCGTCGTTGGCCGCGAGGACGCCGTCGATCCGGCCGCCGGTCTGGGTCAGCATCTGCTCGAAGATGGTGCCGCCGACGGTGTTGTTCCATTCCGGCACGGGCTGGTCGGGGCCCTTGACGTAGCCCCCGGCGGCGTACTTCGGGCCGAGGACCGAGTCGTAGCCCTCCTTGAGCTGGGCGGCGTTGTTGTCGGTCGGCGCGCCGTTCAACGCGGCGACCACCGGATTCCGTACGCCCTTGTCGGTCAGGCACCTGACCAGGCCCTCCCCCTGGAGCCGGCCGACGGCGACGTTGTCGAAGCTGACGTAGTACTGGGCCGAGCCGCCGAGGGTGGGCCGGTCGTAGTCGATCGTCGCGACGCCCTTCTGGGTGGCCTTGTCCAGCACGGTCTTGCCGGTGCCCGAGTCGAGGTTGGTGATCATCAGCGCCGTCACGCCGTTGGTGATCATCTGCTCCGCGATGGTGACGAACCGCGCCTTGTCGTTCTGGGCGTTCTGGATGTCGTAGTCCACCCCGGCGGCATTGAACGCGGCCGCCAGGTACCTGCGGTCCGCCGTCTCCCACCGGTTCGACGAGCCGCTGTCCGGCAGGATGACGCCGATCTTCGGCTTCGGCCGGCCGGCCGCGGCGCCGCCGGAGTCCCCGCCGCAGGCGGTCAAGCTGCCGGCGGTCAGCAGGCCGGCCGCGGCGACGGTGAGGATCCCTCTGCGCATGTGCACGGTTCCTTTCGAGGGGGACGGAACTGGCGAGGGTGCGCGGGCGCCGGCGCTCAGCGGGCGGCCAGCAGGGCGGTCGCCGCGTCGGTGAGGGCGACCAGGTCGGCGGGGGAGAGCTGGAGCTGGAGGCCCCGGCGGCCGGCGGAGACGTAGATCGTGTCGTGGGCCAGCGCGGAGGAGTCGAGCACCGTGGGCAGGCGCTTGCGCTGGCCGAGCGGGCTGATCCCGCCGCGGACGTATCCGGTGGCCCGCTCGGCGACGGCCCGGTCGGCCATCGTCGCCCGCTTGCCGCCCAGCGCGGCGGCCATGGCCTTGAGGTCCAGCTCGCCGGTCACCGGCACCACCGCCACGGCGAGCGCCCCGTCGACCTCGGTGACCAGGGACTTGAACACCCGCTCCGGGGGCACCCCCAGGGCCGCCGCGACGAGCGCGCCGTAGTTCGGGGCGTCCGGCGAGACGTCGTACGGGTGGGTGCTGTGCGCGATCTTGCGCCTCGTCAGCAGCGCCGTCGCCGGAGTGCCCTGTCCCGCCATGCCGACAAGCTAACGGACTTTCACACCGGGCGGCAGACCAGCACGGTGGGCGCGTCGGCGACCCGGGTCAGCACCAGGCTCGCCGGCTCCGGGCCGGCCAGCCGCAGGTCCCGCCGCAGCCGCTCCGGCTCCAGCGCCGAGCCGCGCTTGCGGATCTCGACCCGGCCCACCCGCCGCTCGCGCAGCAGGGCCCGCAGTCGCTTCAGCGAGAACGGCAGCACGTCGGTGATCTCCAGGCAGCGGGCGAACGGCGTCGCGGCCGGGGCGTCGGCGTACAGGTAGGCGATGGTCGGGTCGGCCAGTGTCGCGCCGAGGGCGGCGGCCAGCTCGGCGACCAGGTGGGCGCGGACCACGGCCGCGTCGGGGTCGTACACGTACCGCCGTACCGGGCCGACCGGCGCCTCCGCCGCGCCACCACCGGTCAACACGTGTGCGGCGTCGCCGTGCAGCAGCGTCGCGCGGCGGGGGACCTCGGCGAGCCGGCCGCACCAGAGTGCGGCCTCGACCAGGTCGCCGTCCACACTCACCCACTCGGCCTCCGCGCCGGCCGGGATGAGCGCGTGGTCCAGGCCGGGGGCGACCTTCACCACCGTGTGCGGCACCCGCTCGGCCAGCCCGACGACGAAGTCCCACGGCGGCGAGTAGGCGTTCGGGTCGAAGATCCGCCGGCCGGTGCCGGCCCGGCGGCGGGCCGGGTCGCAGAAGACGGCGTCGACCCGGGACACGTCGAACTCCGTGGCGTCGCCGCACTCCACGGTGAACAGTTCGGCCAGCCCGGCGGCCTCGGCGTTCGCGGCGGCCATCGCGGCGGTGAGCGGGTCGGCCTCCACCCCGTACACGCGGATGCCGGCGCGGGCGGCGGCGAGCGCGTCCGCGCCGAGGCCGCAGCCCAGGTCGGCGAGGGTGCGCACCCCGGCGGCGCGCAGCCGCCGCGCCCGCCGGGCCGACACCACCCCCCGGGTGGCCTGCTCCAGCCCCGCCCGGGTGAGGAACATGCCGGCGGCGGTCGGGCCGAACTTGGCCGCCGCGCGGCGGCGCAGCTCGGCCTGGGTCAGCGCGGCGGCGGCCAGCCCGGCGGGCACCCCGGCGGAGCGGAGCGCGGCCGCCGCCGCCAGCGGATCGCCGCCGGCCACCTCGGTGGCCGCCGCGAGCGCGGCCGACCCCTCGGGGGTACGCAGCGCGGCGAGCTGGTCGAGATCCACGCGGCCATTGTCCCGGCCCCGCCGCGCCGCCCGGACGGTGGTGTCGGCGCGGCGGGGCTGTCAGTTGGTCGGTGGGGACGAGTTCGGCCGGCTCGCCTCGGACGGCGGCGTCAGCGGGCGCGGGTGTCGGCGACGAAGGCGCGCCAGCTCGCGGGGGTGAAGGTGAGCGCCGGCCCGGTCGGGTCCTTGCTGTCGCGGACGGCGACGACGCCGGGCAGGTTGTCGGCGACCTCGACGCAGGCGCCGCCGTTGCTGTTGCTGCGGGACGCCTTGCGCCAGGTGGCTCGGGTCAGGTCCATGTCTGCGCCACTTCCTCGATGAGTCGGGCGGACTGCCGGCGTGGCAGCGCCTCACCCGTCACAGTCTCCCAGCGCCGCTCCAGGGCGGCAACGTCGCTCGGACTGTCGACGGTCTGGCCCCGGAGCTGGTTGTCGAGGTGGGCCAGCTCCGCGCCGCTGCCGAGCCGGGCCAGGATGAAGGGGCCGTTGAGCCCGTTGTGCCAGGGGGCGTCGGCCGGCACGACCCGGACGTGCACGTGCGGCTCGGCGCCGACGGCCAGCAGGTGCTGGAGCTGCTCGCGCATGACGGCGCGGTCGCCGACCTGCCGGCGCAGCGTGTGCTCCTCCAGCACCGCGACGAACTGCGGGCGCGGGGTGGCGGTCAGCACCTCCTGCCGGGCGAGCCGGGTCACCACCCGCGTCTCGACCTCCTCGGCGGTCAGCTCCCCGCTCAGGGCGAGCATCGCCCGCGCGTATCCCTCGGTCTGGAGCAGGCCGGGAACCACGGTCGGGTCGTACCAGCGCAGCGCCGTCGCCTCCCGTTCGTTCTCGTCCCACGGGCGGAACCATTCCGGCGCGGCGTGGAACCGGATCAGCTCCAGCATGGCGATGAAGAGGCCGCCGGTGTCCAGCGCCGTGTCGATCCGGGCCAGGTAGTCCGGCCGGGCCGGGCTCTGCCCGGTCTCGACCGCGCTCACGTACGACGGCGAGTAGCTGACCAGCTTGCCCAGCTCCTCCTGGCTGAGCCCGCGCGCCTGGCGCGCCCGGCGTAGCTGGTCGCGCAGCAACGTCAGGGTGGGTATCCGTGACACTCGGTATTCCCTTCCTCGGCATGGGGTGCGGAACCCGAGGGACGTTAGGGAGTTGGGCGTGGCGTGGCGAGGCGCTCCCGGCGTGTTGCGGTAACGAGTGGCGGAAGTGTGGCGACCGGCGACCGTGCCCCGTTCCTGCGGGCAGCTCCACAGGGGCGCCGGCGCCCCTGTGCCGGCCCGGTCGAGGCGCGACACGACGATGGCAGTTGGCACTCTCCTTGACGGAGTGCTAGCCGAGGAATAACCTGCGATTAGCACTCTCACCCTGAGGGTGCCAACGCCCGGGCCCTGGTGCCCGGGGGTTGAGCGCCAGGCGGACCGGCACCCGCGACGACGGCCCCGCCCGGTGGCATGTGGCAGATTGACGCCGGTCGGCATGCTGACCGGCAACGAAACCAAGTACCCCAGGAGGGTATGCCCGTGACTACCGCGACCAAGGTTGCGATCAAGCCGCTCGAGGACCGGATCCTGGTCCAGGCGAACGAGGCTGAGACCACCACGGCGTCGGGCATCGTGATCCCCGACACCGCCAAGGAGAAGCCGCAGGAGGGCACCGTCCTCGCTGTCGGCCCGGGCCGCGTCGACGAGAAGGGCAACCGGATCCCGGTTGACGTCAAGGTCGGCGACACCGTCATCTACTCGAAGTACGGCGGCACCGAGGTCAAGTACGCCGGCGAGGAGTACCTGGTGCTCTCCGCCCGCGACGTCCTCGCGGTCATCGAGAAGTAAGCAACCGATCAGTGTCGTTGCCCCGGTCCGGCTCGCCGGGCCGGGGCAGCGTCGCTTCGAAGGGATACAGATGGCGAAGATCCTGAGCTTCTCGGACGACGCCCGGCACCTGCTGGAGCACGGTGTCAACGCCCTCGCGGACGCGGTCAAGGTCACCCTCGGCCCGCGCGGGCGCAACGTCGTCCTGGACAAGAAATTCGGTGCGCCCACGATCACCAACGACGGCGTGACCATCGCCAAGGAGATCGAGCTCACCAACCCGTACGAGAACCTCGGCGCGCAGCTGGTCAAGGAGGTGGCGACGAAGACCAACGACGTCGCCGGCGACGGGACCACCACCGCGACCGTGCTCGCCCAGGCGATGGTCCGCGAGGGCCTGCGCAACGTGACCGCCGGGGCCAACCCCGCCGGCCTCAAGCGCGGCATCGACGCGGCCGCCGCCAAGGTCTCCGAGGCCCTGCTGGGCCGGGCCGTCGAGGTCGCCGGCAAGGAGTCGATCGCGCACGTAGCGACGATCTCCGCGCAGGACGCCACCATCGGCGAGCTGATTGCCGAGGCGATGGAGAAGGTCGGCCGCGACGGCGTCATCACCGTCGAGGAGGGTTCGGCCCTCACCACCGAGCTGGACGTGACCGAGGGTCTCCAGTTCGACAAGGGCTTCATCTCCCCGAACTTCGTCACCGACGTGGAGTCGCAGGAGGCGGTCCTGGAGGACCCGTACATCCTGATCACCACGCAGAAGATCTCGGCGATCGAGGAGCTGCTGCCGCTGCTGGAGAAGGTCCTCCAGGACAGCAAGCCGCTGCTGATCATCGCCGAGGACGTCGAAGGTCAGGCGCTGTCCACCCTGGTGGTCAACGCGATCCGCAAGACCCTCAAGGTTTGCGCGGTCAAGGCCCGGGCTTCGGCGACCGCCGCAAGGCGATGCTCCAGGACATGGCGATCCTGACCGGTGCCGAGCTGATCGCCCCGGAGCTGGGCTACAAGCTCGACCAGGTCGGTGTGGAGGTGCTCGGCACCGCCCGTCGCGTCGTGGTGGACAAGGAGAACACCACGGTCGTCGACGGTGGCGGCCAGGCGAGCGAGGTCGCCGACCGGGTGGCCCAGATCCGCAAGGAGATCGAGGCCTCGGACTCCGAGTGGGACCGGGAGAAGCTCTCCGAGCGGCTGGCGAAGCTCTCCGGCGGCGTCGCGGTCATCAAGGTGGGCGCGGCGACCGAGGTCGAGATGAAGGAGCGCAAGCACCGCATCGAGGACGCGATCGCCGCGACCAAGGCCGCGGTCGAGGAGGGTACGGTGCCCGGCGGCGGTGCCGCCCTGGCGCAGATCGTGCCGGTGCTCGACGACGACCTCGGCTTCACCGGTGACGAGAAGGTCGGCGTCTCGATCGTGCGCAAGGCGCTCGTCGAGCCGCTGCGCTGGATCGCCCAGAACGCCGGCCACGACGGCTACGTGGTGGTGCAGAAGGTCGCCGGCCAGGAGTGGGGCAACGGCCTCGACGCCGCCAGCGGCGGGTACGTCGACTTGGTCAAGTCCGGCATCCTCGACCCGGTGAAGGTGACCCGCAACGCGGTCTCCAACGCCGCGTCGATCGCCGGCCTGCTGCTCACCACCGAGAGCCTGGTGGTGGACAAGCCGGAGAAGCCGGCGCCGGCCGCCGCCGGGGGCCACGGCCACGGCCACGGCCACCAGCACGGCCCGGGCTTCTGACCCACGCCGTACGACACCGTCGAAGGGCACGCCGTCGTCCGACGGCGTGCCCTTCACGCCGTTCGGGCCCGGGACGGGTGCCGACGGGGTGTCGCCCGAGCGGGTGGATCGACGAGACTGACGCCATGGGGAGCACGTCGCGCGGGTACGCCGCGCTGGCCGGGGTCGTCGCCGCCGCCGTGGCGATCGGTGCGGCCGAGCCGGTGGCGGTACTGACCGGCCCCCGGTCGGCGCCGCTGGTCGCGGTCGGGGGGCTCGTGGTCGACACCGTTCCCGAGCCGGTCAAGCAGTTCGGCATCGCCGCCTTCGGCACGTACGACAAGACCGCCCTGCTGGTCGGGACGGCGCTGCTGCTGGCGGCCTGCGCGGCGCTGTTCGGGGTGCTCGCGGCGCGGCGCCTGGGGGCCGGGCTGGCCGGGATCGCGGCCTTCGCCGCCCTCGGGGTGGCCGCCGCCCTGACCCGCGCCGGCGCGGACGCGTTCGACGCGCTGCCCGCGCTGGTGGGGGCGGGCCTCGGGGCGCTGGCGCTCTGGCTGCTGCTGGCCGGTCCGCTCCAGCCCGACCTCTCACCCTGGCCCCGGCCCGCCGCCGAGGTCGAGCAGGAAGGGCGGCGGCGGTTTCTCGGCGGCGTCGGGGCGCTGGCGGGCGGGGCCGTCGTCGTGGGGCTGGGCGGCCACTGGCTGGCCGGCCGGCGGAGCGTGTCGGCCGCCCGCCGGGCCGTCGTCCTGCCGCCGCCGGCCGCGCCCGCGCCGGCCGTGCCGGCCGGGGCCGACCTCTCCCTCGCCCAGCTCGTCTCCTACGTGACTCCGAACTTCGGGTTCTACCGGATCGACACCGCCCTGGTGGTGCCGCAGGTCGATCCCGACACCTGGCGGCTGCGCGTCCACGGCCGGGTCCGCAGGCCGCTGGAGCTGAGCTTCGCCGACCTGCTGGCCCGCCCCCTGGTCGAGCGGTACGTCACCCTCGCCTGCGTCTCGAACGAGGTGGGTGGGGACCTGATCGGCAACGCCCGGTGGCTGGGCGTACCGATCAGGGATCTGCTCGACGAGGCGGGCCCGGAGGAGGGCGCGGACCAGGTGGTGGGGCGTTCGGTCGACGGCTGGACCTGCGGCACCCCCACGGCGGTGCTGCGCGACGGCCGGGACGCCCTGCTGGCGGTGGGGATGAACGGCGAGCCGCTGCCGGTGGAGCACGGCTTCCCGGTGCGGATGGTGGTGCCGGGCCTGTACGGCTACGTGTCGGCCTGCAAGTGGGTGACCGAGCTGGAGCTGACCAGCTTCGCCGACTTCGACGCGTACTGGGTGCCGCGGGGCTGGTCGGCGCAGGGGCCGGTGAAGACCCAGTCGCGGATCGACGTGCCCCGGCCGCGTAACCGGCTCACCGCCGGGACGATCCCGGTGGCGGGGGTGGCGTGGGCCCAGCACCGGGGCGTCCGGTCGGTCGAGGTGCGGGTCGACGGGGGGCCCTGGCGGCAGGCGACGCTGGCCCCGGCGGTGTCGGCGGACACCTGGGTGCAGTGGTCCTGGCGGTGGGAGGCCACGCCGGGCGAGCACGTGCTCCAGGTACGGGCGACCGACGCCGACGGCGAGACCCAGCCGGAGCGCCGGCAGCCGGTGGCCCCGGACGGCGCCACCGGCTGGCACACGATCCGGGTGACGGTCCGCTGACCCCCGGGTACGCGGCGACGCCGCGCCCGGGGCGGGGCGCGGCGCCGTGGCGTACGGGGCTGTCAGGCGACGTTGCGCTGCGCCGGCACCGTCGACCTGTGCGGGGCGCCGAGCCGCGCCTCCAGGCGGGCGACGTCGACCCGGGTGTGCCGGTGGTCGGCCAGGTCCTCCCAGCCCAGCGCGAGCAGCCGCAGCCGCTCCGACTCGCTGAAGCCGCCCCAGACGCCGTACGGCTCACGCACCGACAGGGCGTGGGCGGCGCACTCGGCGCGTACCGGGCAGGCCCGGCAGACCGCCTTGGCGCCGGATTCGCGGCGCAGGCGGGAGGAGCCGCGCTCGCCGTCCGGGTGGAAGAACTGAGCGCTGTCACGGCCGCGGCAGGCGCCCAGCCGCTGCCAGTCCCAGAGGTCCACGATGGGTCCGGGCAGTCTGCGTACGTTCGACATCAGCACCCCTCCTCCCGCGCGGCACCGCGGAGATCGTCTTTGACCGGCGTCCGGCCGGCTGGCCGCGCTGGCGCACCGTGTCCGGCTCGGGATCTCCCGTACCCGGATCGCCGCGAACTCACACTACTGTGATCGGAAACTGCGGGCGGTACGCGGCATATGCCCCATCTGTCGGAAAAGTTCGGAGGATTGCCGGGAACCCCCACCCGACCCGACCTCGTCGTGGTCTGCTCAGGTCCGGAGAGGAGATCACAGTGCGTACCGTTCTCGTGTGCGTTCGGACACCGCTTGCCGCGCAGCAACTGACCTCCGCGGCAGCCCGTCTCGGACTGTCCGCCGCCGTCCGAACCGCCGTCTCCGATCCCGAGGTGATGCTGCGGTTGGCGGAGCGCCCGGCGGACGTCGTACTCGCCGACACCGCGCTCACCCGGCCGGACAGCCCGGGCTTCGTCCGCCGGGTGCTGGCCCGCTCGCCGCAGGCCGCGGTGCTGCTGCTGGGCGCCGAGGAGTCCGAGGCGGCCGCCGCCACGATCGGCGCCGGCGCGCGGGGGCTGATCCAGGGCGTCGACCACGACCTGACCAGCGCCGTGGCCAAGGCCCTGCTGCTGCTCTCCGCGCCCGGCCGGGCCCCCCGGCACCGGGTGGCCGACCCGGCCCGGGACGCCGCTGCCGTCGGCGGCACGGGCCGCCCCGGGCCCGCCGGCCGCGCCCCGGACGAGCCCGCGCCGGCCTGGTCCGGTACGCAGGACGGGCCGGGCGCCGCCCCGGCCGTGGTGCCCGTGCAGCGCGGCGACGACGAGCCGGACGCGGGCGGCGGCGAGCCCGGCGAGATGCCCGAGGAGGCCCGACCGGGCGGGGGCCGGGGCGGTCGCAGCCCGATCGGCCTCACCGAGCGGGAACTACAGGTGCTGCTCGGCATGGCCGAGGGCAAGAGCAACGCCGAGATCGGCCGGGAGCTGTTCGTCTCGGAGGACACCGTCAAGACGCACGCCCGCCGGCTGTTCCGCAAGCTCGGCGCCCGGGATCGCGCGCACGCCGTCGCCGCGGGCTTCCGCGCCGGCCTGGTGGCCTGACGGCTCGGCCAGATCCACTCCGTGTCGCCGACATGGGCGTGACGCGGCCGCTCGGACACCCCCGTGTCGCCGACATGGAGTCGACCACGGCCTGGCGCGGGCGGCCGACGTGGGGCGTCAGGTGGCCCGGTCGGAGTCGTCCTCGGTGCCCTCGGTCAGGGTGTCGTGCACCCCGTCGGCGTAGCCGCGGGCGTAGTCCCAGGTGACGTAGTGGTCCGGATCGGGGTCGTAGGCCGGCTCGTGCACCCGCGGCCGGCCGGAGCTGAGCAGGTGGCGCAGGTTGCCCCGGAGCAGGTCCCAGTCGAAGTAGTGCGGCTCCCGGCAGTCCTCGCACTCGATCACCAGGCCGCGCACCCCGATGGGCGCCAGCAGGGCCTGGTAGATCTCCAGGTCGGCCAGGTCCTCGAGCACGTCCTGCCGCTCGACCTCGGTCAGCGGGTCGACCGGGTCGTCGTCGTCTGGATCGTGCAGCTCCGCCGCCGGATCGGCCGGGTCGCCGTTAAACGGGTCGATGGGCTCGTCGTGCACCCCCTCACCGTAGACCCCGCGCCGCCGCCCCGTCCGCCCCCGTCCCGCCGGTCACCCACGGCGGGGCGCGGACCGCGACCGTCGTCACGCTGCGTCGTCCGGCGGGGCGGCACGGCGAGGGTGGCCGGGCCTGATGGGTACGATTGCACCGGGCCCGTCGTCACGCCGCGTGCCCGGTGCCCACGCGCGCCATCCCGCTCGAAGCCCGCCGAAGACAGCTCAGGAGAGCAAACGTGGAGAATTCGCCCAGCACCGCAGTTCCGGTAGGCGCCGAGGGTGGCACGGGGCTTCCCACCGCCGCCGACCACGGCGGGCTGGGCGGCCAGCTGCCGGAGCTGCCCGCCGGCTCGGCCCGGGTGGTCCCGCTCGGCCTGACCTTCGACGACGTGCTGCTCCAGCCCGCCGAGTCGGACGTCGTGCCCAGCCGGGTCAACACCCGCACCCGGCTGACCCGCAACATCGAGCTGAACGTGCCGCTGCTGTCCAGCGCGATGGACACGGTCACCGAGGCGCGGATGGCGATCGCCATGGCCCGCCAGGGCGGCATCGGGGTGCTGCACCGCAACCTCTCGGTGGAGGACCAGGCGCTTCAGGTCGACCTGGTCAAGCGCTCCGAGTCCGGCATGATCACCAACCCGGTGACCGCCAGCCCGGACGACACGCTGCGCGAGGTCGACGCCCTCTGCGGCCGCTACCGGATCTCCGGCGTGCCCGTGGTCGACGGCGAGGGCCAGCTGGTCGGCATCGTCACCAACCGCGACATGCGCTTCGTCTCCGAGCCGGCCACCCGGGTCCGCGAGATCATGACCCCGACGCCGCTGGTCACCGCGCCCGTCGGGGTGAGCAAGGACGAGGCGCTGGAGCTGCTGCGCCGGCACAAGGTCGAGAAGCTGCCGATCGTCGACGGCTCGGGCAAGCTGCGCGGGCTGATCACGGTCAAGGACTTCACCAAGAGCGAGCAGTACCCGAACGCCACGAAGGATTCCGCCGGCCGGCTCCGGGTGGCCGCCGCGGTCGGCGTGGGCGAGGACTCGTACAAGCGGGCCCGCACCCTGGTCGACGCGGGCGTGGACGTGCTGATCGTGGACACGGCGCACGGCCACCAGCGGGCCGTGCTGGAGATGGTCGCCCGGCTGAAGAAGGACACGGTCATCGACATCGTCGGCGGCAACGTGGCCACGTACGCCGGGGCGAGGGCCCTGGTCGATGCCGGTGCCGACGGGGTCAAGGTCGGGGTGGGCCCGGGCGCGATCTGCACCACCCGGATAGTCGCCGGGGTCGGCGTGCCGCAGATCACCGCGATCATGGAGGCGGCGCGGGCCGCCGGGCCGGCCGGCGTCCCGGTGATCGGCGACGGCGGCATCCAGTACTCGGGCGACATCGCCAAGGCCCTCGTGGCCGGCGCCGACACCGTGATGCTGGGCAGCCTGCTCGCCGGCTGCGAGGAGAGCCCCGGCGAGCTGATCTTCATCAACGGCAAGCAGTACAAGGCGTACCGGGGCATGGGCTCGCTCGGCGCGATGCAGTCCCGGGGTCAGGCCAAGTCGTACTCGAAGGACCGCTACTTCCAGCAGGACGTGCTCGCCGAGGACAAGCTGGTCCCGGAGGGCGTCGAGGGCCAGGTGCCCTACCGGGGCCCGCTCGCCCAGGTCGCCCACCAGCTCATCGGCGGGCTGCGCGCCGCGATGGGGTACGTCGGCGCGGAGAGCATCCCCGAGCTGCACCGCCGTGGTCAGCTCATCCGGATCACCGCGGCCGGGCTCAAGGAGAGCCACCCGCACGACATCCAGATGACCGTCGAGGCGCCCAACTACCACTCCCGCTGACCGTCCCCCACCAAGACAACTGGAGTCCCCCATGCGTGACGTGGTCGAGATCGGGCTGGGCAAGACCGCGCAGCGCGGCTACCACCTGGACGACATCGCCATCGTGCCGAGCCGCCGCACCCGGGACGTCGACGACGTCTCCACCGCCTGGCAGCTGGACGCGTACCCGTTCGGCATCCCGTGCGTGGGGCACCCGTCCGACGCCACGATGAGCCCGCAGTCGGCGATCCGGCTCGGCGAGCTGGGCGGCCTCGGCGTGCTCAACGTCGAGGGTCTGTGGACGCGGTACGAGAACCCGACCAAGGTGCTGGAGGAGCTGGCAGCCCTCGGCGAGGAGGCCCGCGCCACCCGGCGCCTCCAGGAGGTGTACGCCGAGCCGATCCGCCCGGACCTGATCGCCGAGCGGGTCCGCGAGCTGCGGTCCGGCGGCGGGACGGTGGCCGTCCGGGTCTCCCCGCAGCACACCCTGACGCTGGCCCCGGTCATCCTCGACGCCGGCGTGGACATCCTGGTCATCCAGGGCACCATCGTCTCGGCCGAGCACGTCTCCACCACCGAGGAGCCGCTGAACCTCAAGGAGTTCATCGCCGACCTCGACCTGCCGGTGATCGTCGGCGGCTGCACCGACTACAAGACGGCGCTGCACCTCATGCGCACCGGCGCGGCCGGCGTGATCGTCGGCATCGGCGGCGACGACTGGTCGACCACCGACTCGGTGCTCGGCATCCGGGTGCCGATGGCCACCGCCATCGCGGACGCCGCCGCCGCCCGCCGGGACTACCTCGACGAGACCGGCGGCCGGTACGTGCACCTGATCGCCGACGGCGACATCAAGACCTCCGGGGACATCGCCAAGGCGCTCGGCTGCGGGGCGGACGCGGTGATGCTCGGCGAGCCGCTGTCGCTGTGCGAGGAGGCCCCGGCCGGCGGCGCGTGGTGGCACTCGGCGGCCAGCCACCCGTCGCTGCCGCGCGGGGCGTTCGAGACGGCCGGCGAGCCGCTCGGCTCGATGGAGCAGCTGCTCTTCGGCCCGGCCGACGAGCCGGACGGCCAGCTCAACCTGTTCGGCGGCCTGCGCCGGGCCATGGCCAAGTGCGGCTACCGCGACCTCAAGGAGTTCCAGAAGGTCGGGCTGGTCCTCGACCCCTGACCGGCCAGGCCGGTGCCGATCGGCGCGCGGGCGTGGATTCCGGTCCGCGCCCGCGCACCGCGTTCTAGGCTCGGCGGATGAACGGCGGTCGCGGGCGGTGGGGCGGCGCCCTGCTGGCGGTGGCGCTGCTGGTCACCGGCTGCACCGGGACCGACGACCGGTCCGGGCTGCGGCCGGGGGCGGCCGACGCGGGCGACCCGTACGTGCCGGGGTACGGCAACGGCGGGTACGACGTTGCCGACTACCGCCTGCGGGTGCGCTACGACCCGGCCGACGAACGGCTCGCCGGGCACGCCACGGTCACGGCCACGGCGACCGAGGGCCTGTCCCGGTTCAACCTGGACCTCGCCGGCCTGACCGTCTCCTCCGTACGCGTTGACGGCAACCGCGCCCGGCACGCCAGGGACGGCCGCGAACTGGTCGTCACCCCGGCCCGGGGCCTGCCCCGGGGTGCCCGGTTCACGGTCGACGTCGAGTACGCCGGCGTGCCCGAACCCGTCGCGGCGAGCACACTGGGCGGCGGCGGGTTCCTCGCCACCCCCGACGGGGCGATCGCCCTCGGCCAGCCCGACTCGGCGGCCACCTGGTTCCCCGTCAACGACCACCCCGCCGACAAGGCCGCCTACGACGTCGAGGTGACCGTCCCCGACGGGCTCGCCGCGCTGAGCAACGGGGTGCCGCTGGGCCGCACGAGCGGCGACGGCTGGACGACGTGGCGCTGGGCCGAGCGGGCCCCGATGGCCAGCTACCTGAGCTTCCTGGTGATCGGCGACTACCGGGTCGACACCGGCACCCATGCCGGCCGGCCGATCGTGACGGCCGTGGCGGCGAGCCTGCCCGCGGACGGGCCGGCCGCCCGGTCGCTGGCCCGCACGGGCGAGATCGTCGACTTCCTGGCCGGGAGGTTCGGGCCGTACCCGTTCGAGTCGTACGGCGGGATCGCCGTCGCCGACGACCGCGTGGGATACGCGCTGGAGACCCAGTCCCGGCCGGTGTACGGGCCGGGCTTCTTCCACTCCGGCCGCCCCGACCCGGAGGTGGTGGCGCACGAGCTGGCGCACCAGTGGTTCGGCGACAGCGTCTCGCTGGCCCGGTGGAGCGACATCTGGCTCAACGAGGGCTTCGCGACGTACGCGGAATGGCTCTGGGCCGAACACGACGGCGGCCCCACCGCGCAGCGCAGCTTCGAGCTGCGCTACGCCGCGACGGACTGGTCGCGGCCCGCCGTGGACCCGGGCCGGGCGGACATGTTCGGCACGGCCGTCTACCAGCGGGGCGCGCTGGCCGTGCACGCCCTGCGCCGCACCGTCGGCGACGACGTCTTCTTCCGGATCCTGCGCACCTGGACCGCCGAGCGGCGCGGCGGCAACGCCACCACGGCCGACTTCGCCACCCTCGCCGAGCGCGTCGCCAACCGACCCCTGGCCGCCCTGCTCACCGCCTGGCTAGCCGCCCCCACACCCCCCGCCCTCCCGTAACGCGCCAGCTGTTCGCGATCTTGCAGTTTGTGCCCCTGATCTGAGTGGTTTGCCAGGATTGTCGGGGCCGGAAGTGCAAGATCGCGGGTGGTGGCGGCGTGGTGCTCCCGTGTCCGGGCTCGGTAGGCTGCCGCGGGCGGAACGGGGCGCCGGCCGGCGCGGGCGGAACCGCCCGGGGCCGGGGAAGGGACGACGGGTATGACGCTGAGCCTGCGGGGCGCGCGCCTCGGCACCGGTCTGCTGCTGGCCGCCGCGCTCGCGGTGGCCGGCTGCGAGGCGGCGCCGACCGAGCCGCTGACGGGGGAGAGCCCCCAGCCGACCCGGGCCCGGCAGTTCAAGCCCGGGGCCGCGGGGGCGGGCGACGAGTACTTCCCGGAGTACGGCAACGGCGGGTACGACGTGACCCGGTACCTCGTGAAGGTCCGCTACGACCCGGCGCGGGACCGGCTCTCCGGCATCACCACCGTGCAGGCGACCGCCACCACGGACCTGTCCTCGTTCAACCTGGACCTCGCCGGGCTGACCGTGCGCAACGTCACCGTGGACGGCGCGCCGGCCCGGCACAGTCGCACCGGCGACGAGCTGATGATCATCCCCGCCGCCGGGCTGACCTCCGGCAACGGCTTCACCGCCGAGATCAGCTACGACGGCGAGCCGGCCCCGCTGCGCAACGAGGCCCTCGGCGAGGGCGGGTTCCGGCACACCTCCGACGGCGCGGTCGCCCTCGGCCAGCCGGAGTCGGCGAGCACCTGGTTCCCGGTCAACGACCACCCGTCCGACAAGGCCGCGTACGACTTCGAGATCACCGTCCCGAAGGGACTGACCGCGATCAGCAACGGCGTGCCGGTGGGGAGGAGCACCAGTGACGGCTGGACCACCTGGAAGTGGGCCGAGCGGTCGCCGATGGCCAGCTACCTGAGCACGGTCGCGATCGGGGAGTTCCGGGTGACCCGGGGCGAGCACCGGGGACGTCCGGTCTTCAGCGCGGTCACCACGAAGCTGCCGCAGGGGGCCGCCGACGCCTCGATCGCCCGTACGGTGGAGGTGGCCGACTACCTGGAGGGCGTCTTCGGGCCGTACCCGTTCGACGCGTACGGCGGGGTGGTGATCTCCGAGCCGGGCATCGGGTACGCGCTGGAGACCCAGAGCCGCCCGGTCTACTCGGCCAACTTCTTCCGCCGGGGCGAGAACACCGGGGTGGTCGCGCACGAGCTGGCCCACCAGTGGTTCGGCAACAGCGTGGCCCTGACGAGGTGGCAGGACATCTGGCTCAACGAGGGGCTGGCCACGTACGCCGAGTGGCTCTGGGAGGAGCACCGCGGCGGGCGGACCGCGCAGCAGTCGTTCGACAGCGAGTACGTCGGCTCGGGCAGCCAGGTGTGGCGGATCCCGCCGGGCAGGCCGGGGGCGGCGAACCTGTTCAGCCAGTCGGTGTACCAGCGCGGCGCGATGACCGTGCACGCGCTGCGCGGCACGGTCGGGGACGCGGCGTTCTTCGAGATCCTGCGCACCTGGGCGGCCGACCGGCGCGACGGCAACGCCACCACGGCGGACTTCGTGGCCCTCGCCGAGCAGGTCGCCGGCCGGCAGCTCGACGTCCTCTTCGACGCCTGGCTGTACGGCACCGAGCGGCCGCCGCGCCCCGAGCCCCGCTGATCGGCCGCTACCTCCGGACCACCAGCTCCGGGTGCCCGGCGAGGTACCTGTCGACCCGGCCCGCCTTCAGCGCCGTGAGGAACCCCCGGCCGACCGGTTCGAGCTGCTCGCCCCGGTACGCCCCGCCGGAGCCGACCGAGTCGCCGGGCAGCCCGACGAGGACCATCCGGTCGGCCGGCAGCCCGCCGAGGGCGTACGCGAGGTCGACGATCCGGGGCCCGCCCGCGTACGTCAGGGTGTCGCCGAGCGCGGCGACCACCTGCTCGACCCGCTCCGGCTGCCGGGCCAGCTCCTCGGCCTGGATCTTCCGGACCAGCGCCCGGATCAGCTGCTGCTGGTGGCGCTGCCGGGCGTAGTCGCCGCCCGCGATGTAGCGCTGGCGGGCGTAGTCCAGCGCCTGCCAGCCGCTGAGCTGCCGCTCACCCTTCTCGTAGACCATCTGCGGCCCGACGTAGCCGCCCCCGCCCGGCGCCGGGTCGCGGTGCCGGCCGTCCGGCCGCCGGTGCAGGGAGGGGGTCCGCTGGTCGACGTACAGGTCGACCCCGCCCACGGCGTCCACCAGCTTCCGCAGGCCCTGGAAGGTGACGACGGCGCCCGCGTCGAACCGCAGCCCCGTGTACCCGCTGACGGTGCTGCGCAGCAGTTCGTACCCCTGGGCGGTGCTGGGCCGACCCCGCTTGCCGGGCACCCGGCTGCCGTAGCTCATCGCGTGGGTGAGCTTGGTCCGCCCGCCCTTGTACCGGGCCGGCGGGAACGCCGGGATGTCGACCAGCAGGTCGCGGGGAAGCGAGAAGAGGTACGCCCGGTCCAGGCCCTTCGGCACGTGCGCGATCAGTACGGCGTCGCCGTGCGGCTCCCAGCCGGGCACGCTGACCCGGGTGTCGACCCCGACCAGCAGGAGGTTGAGCGGGCCCGTGATCCCCGCCCCCGGCGGCGGCGTGGGGCTGGGCGTCGGGCTCGGCTCGGCGGCGGACGGTGTGGGCGCGGCGGTGACCGGGGTGGCCCCGGGCCGCGGCTCGTGATCGGCGACGAGCCGGGCGGCCACGGTCGCGCCGCCCGTCACCAGGGCGACCGCCGCGAGGACGGCCAGAACCAGCCGCCACCGCCGGCGAGGTCCCGTACGTCGAACCATGTTCCCCACCCCCGCCCGTGCCACGCTCCGGCGGAGACGCCGCTTGCCGCCCCGGCACCGGCGCGCTCGTCGGGGCGGGCCGGGCTCCCGGCCGGAGTCGTGCGTGGATGATCCCGCGAGAACTGCCTGTGGCGCGAGAGCTACTCGTCGGTAATGATGCGTCCATGCGGTACGACGTGCTCGTCATCGGCTCCGGTTTCGGCGGCAGCGTCACCGCGCTCCGACTCGCCGAGAAGGGATACTCGGTCGGCGTGCTGGAGGCCGGGCGGCGCTTCGCCGACGACGAGTTCCCGGCGCCTGGCGGCTGCGGCGGTTCCTGTGGGCGCCGAGGCTCGGCTGCTACGGGCTGCAACGGATCGACCTGCTCCGCTCCGCCGACCGGCGGGCCGGCGGGGTGCTGGTGCTGTCCGGCGCCGGGGTCGGCGGCGCCCGGCCGTCCCCGCGCACGCTCCCGCCGCGTTGCGGTGAGGAAGGGCCCCCTGTCGACGCCCGAGGTGGATGAGAGGTCCCGCTCGCACCGGTCCGGCGCCGGAAGGGCCGGCCGCTGCCCGGGGGTGCGGTGACTGTGGGTAGGCTTTCTGCACATGAGCACGCCTCGCCCTGTCCTCGTGGTGGACTTCGGAGCCCAGTACGCCCAGCTCATCGCGCGCCGGGTGCGCGAGGCGAAGGTCTACTCGGAGATCGTCCCGCACTCGATGCCGGTCGCCGAGATGCTGGCGAAGAACCCGGCCGCGATCATCCTGTCCGGCGGTCCGGCCAGCGTCTACGCCCCGGGCGCCCCGCAGATCGACGCCGGGGTGTTCACCGCGGACGTGCCGGTCTTCGGCATCTGCTACGGCTTCCAGGCGATGGCCCAGGCGCTCGGCGGCACGGTCGCCCGCACCGGCAACCGGGAGTACGGCGGCACCCCGCTGCGCCCCCGCGCCGACGCCGGCGTGCTGCTCCGTGAGCTGCCGGACGACCTGCCGGTCTGGATGAGCCACGGCGACTGCGTCACCGAGGCCCCCGCCGGATTCACCGTCACCGCCGAGTCGGCCGGCGCTCCGGTGGCCGCGTTCGAGGACCTGGCCGGCCGCCGGGCCGGGGTGCAGTTCCACCCCGAGGTCGGGCACACCGCGCACGGCCAGGAGATGCTCACCCGGTTCCTGTACGACATCGCCGGCATCGAGCCCACCTGGACGCCCGAGAACATCATCGAGGAGCAGGTGGCCCGCGTCCGCGAGCAGGTCGGCGACAAGGAGGTCATCTGCGGCCTGTCCGGCGGGGTGGACTCCGCCGTCGCCGCCGCGCTGGTGCACAGGGCGGTCGGCGACCAGCTCACCTGCGTCTTCGTCGACCACGGACTGCTGCGGGCCGGCGAGGCCGAGCAGGTGGAGAAGGACTACGTCGCCGCCACCGGCATCAAGCTCAAGGTGGTCGACGCGCAGGAGCGCTTCCTCGGGGCCCTGGCCGGGGTGACCGACCCGGAGCAGAAGCGCAAGATCATCGGCCGGGAGTTCATCCGGGTCTTCGAGGCCGCCGCCCGGGAGATCGCCGCGCACGGCGACGTCGAGTTCCTGGTGCAGGGCACCCTCTACCCGGACGTGGTCGAGTCCGGCGGCGGCACCGGCACCGCCAACATCAAGAGCCACCACAACGTCGGCGGCCTGCCCGAGGACCTGAGGTTCGCCCTGGTCGAGCCGCTGCGCACGCTGTTCAAGGACGAGGTCCGCGCGCTCGGGCTGCAGTTGGGCCTGCCCGAGGCGATGGTCTGGCGGCACCCGTTCCCGGGCCCCGGCCTGGCCATCCGGATCATCGGCGCGGTCGACCGGGAGCGGCTCGACGTGCTCCGCAAGGCCGACCTGATCGCCCGGGAGGAGTTGAGCGCCGCCGGCCTGGACCGGGGCGTCTGGCAGTTCCCGGTGGTGCTCCTGGCCGACGTCCGCAGCGTGGGCGTGCAGGGCGACGGCCGTACGTACGGCCACCCGGTGGTGCTGCGCCCGGTCTCCAGCGAGGACGCGATGACCGCCGACTGGTCCCGGCTGCCGTACGACGTGGTGGCCAGGATCTCCACCCGGATCACCAACGAGGTGGCCGAGGTGAACCGGGTGGTCCTGGACGTCACCAGCAAGCCGCCGGGCACCATCGAGTGGGAGTGACGCCGCCCCGGCCGCCTCACCCGGCGGTCGGCGGCACCGGTCCGGACGTCGGCGGGGCCGGCGGGTAGTCCGGCTGCGGGGCGTACGCCGTGGGCCGCGTCGCGGGGTCCGCCGGGTGCGGCCAGGCCGGCGCGCAGGCCGGCTCCTCCGGCATCAGGAACCACATGATCGGGTACGCGAGCGCGGCGATCCCGCCGGTGACCAGCGTCGCGACGGCGAAGACCACCCGGACCAGGGTGGGGTCGACTCCGAAGTAGCGGCCGAGGCCGCTGGCCACCCCGGCCACCATCCGGTCGGTGGTGGGGCGGCGGAGCTGCTTGTACGGGGCCTGGTGGCTGTTGGTCGAGGTCATGCCTCCACGGTCCGTGCGCGGCGCCGCGGCGACCTCGGTGAGCGCCCGGATCCCTACCCTGATCGACCCCTGATGATCCAGCGTTCGGTCAGGAATCTGACTCTTTTCGATGGACGAAACGCGCGCGGGGGAGAATTTGGCCCCGTGACCACCATGCTGGAGCCGCTCCGCAGAATCGCGGCATACGCAGTTTGTGCTGATTCGGCCGGCCGAGTGCTACTGGTACGCGCGTCGGGGCGCTCCGGCACCCCGGGCACGTGGTCCCTGCCCGGTGGGGCCGTCGACCACGGCGAGGACCCGAACCACACCGTCGTCCGGGAGACCGCCGCCGAGACGGGCCTCTCGGTGGCCGTGTCCGGCCTGGACGACGTGCTCGCCGACATGCGGGCGCTGCCGGAGCGGGGCATCACCATCCACACCGACCGGCTGATCTACAAGGTCTCGGTGCGCGGCGGCACGCTGACCGACCGGGTCGACCGCCCGACCGACCTGGCCCGCTGGTTCACCCTGGCGGAGGCCCGCGAGCTGCCGCTGCGGTCGTTCACCGCGCGGGCCCTCGGACTGCCCGCCCCGTCGGCCGACGTGGTGCCCGACGAGGTGCCCGAGTTCCCCTCGTTCTACGCGGTCCCCGGCCCGGACGGGCTGCACCGGGCCCAGCGCTTCGCCGCGTACGCGGTGGCCACCGACCCGGACGGCCGGGTGCTGCTCACCCGCGTCGCCGACGGGTACCCGGGCGCGGGCCGCTGGCACCTGCCCGGCGGCGGCACCGACTACGGCGAGCAGCCGGGCGCGGCGCTGATCCGGGAGCTGGTGGAGGAGACCGGCCAGCGGGGCCGCCTGGTCGAGCTGCTGGGCGTCGCCAGCCACCGGGACGCCGCCTCGCTCGGCCCCGAGGGCTACCCGATCGACTGGCACGGCGTACGCGCCTTCTACCGGGTGGTCGTCGACCAGCCCGCCCCACCGACCGTGTCGGACGTCGGCGGCTCCACCTGCGAGGCCCGCTGGTTCGCCCGCGAGGAGCTGGGCGCCCTGCCCACCGACCGCCTCACGGAGGTCACGGCGGAGGCCGTCCAGGCCGCCCGCCTCACCTGACCCCCCACCCCACCCCACCCCCAGCGGCCTCCTGGTTGCCGCCGGCTACCCGCAGGCGGAAGCCCCCCGCATCCGCTTTGTCGATCATGAGGTTGACGGCGCGATATGCCCGTCCCGATGCCGCTAACCTCATGATCGACGGGGTCGTTGGGCCGGGGGAGGGTACGGGTGGAACAGCGGCGACGGGTCGGGGCGTACGGGGTGTCGTGGGACGGTGACGGGCGGGTGCTGCTCGTCCGGGAGTCGCCCTGGGCCGACTTCCCGGGAGCGTGGCGGCTGCCCGGGGGCGCCCTGGCCCACGCGGAGCACCCCGAGGCCGGCGTGGCGCGGGGATTCGCCGAGGAGGCGGGGCTCGCCGTCGCGGTGACCGGCCTGGTCGCCGCCGTCGCGGACGTCACCTCGTTGCCGGAGGAGGGCGTCTCGCTGCACACCGACCGGATCGTCTTCACCGTCGCGCCGACCGGCGCGCTCCACGGCGAGGTGGGCGGCGGCGAGGTGGGCGGCGGCGAGGACGGCGTCCACGGCGAGGCGGGGAGTTGCGTGGCGAGGCCGGTCAGGCGCTCCGCGAGGACGGCGACCGCGCCACCGACCTGGCGCGCTGGGTGACCCCGGAGGAGGCAGCCGCGCTGCCGCTCCTGCCGTTCACCGCCGAGGTGCTGGGGCTGCCGGTCGTGCCGGTGCCGCCCGCCGCGTCCCGCGCCGTCCCCGCGCGCCCCTGCCGCCGTCCCCGGTCGACCGGCGGACGCGCTTCGCGGCGTACGGGCTGGTCACCGACCCGGCCGGGCGGGTGCTGCTCACGAAGATCGCCGAAGGGTATCCGGGCGCGGGGCTGTGGCACCTGCCCGGCGGCGGCACCGACCACGGCGAGCAGCCGGCCGCCGGCCTGCTCCGCGAGCTGGTCGAGGAGGGCGGCCAGCTCGGCCGGGTGGGGAACTGATCGCCGTGCACAATCTGCACAATCCCGCGGCGCTGGGGCCGGAGGGCCGGCCGCTGGACTGGCACGGGGTCCGGGTGATCTACCGGGTGCTGGTCGAGGAGCCGACCGAGGCCCGGGTCACCGAGCTGGCCGGCGGTTCCACGGCGGACGCCGCGTGGTTCACCCCGGAGCAGCTCGGCGGGCTGCGGGTGACGGAGGTCGTCGCGCTGGCAACCGGACGTCGCGTCGGATAGCGGGCGCTCGCTCGGCCCGCATCGACCGGCTCCGGTAGGCTGGGGGCGGGGTTGATGGAGGAACGGGCGACGATGCCCGGGATGGGAATAAAAGAGGCGGTTCGCGCGGTTGACGGAGATATCAGACCGCCGGCAGCTATCGCCAAGCCCCACCCCCCTGTGCAATGGTGTACTCCGCTTGAACGGGCTGCCGGGCCAGAAGCGGTCCGGCACGAGACAGCCGGACGCCCGCCCCGAGGCGGCCAGCCGATCCGGTGATGGAGGAAACGTGCCGAGAGCCCCATGGCGCCGGCGTCGTACGACTGACAGTCCGCGCCCCGCAGGGCGTCGCTGGGCGGGCCGGCTGCGCCGCAGCAGCACGTTCGCCCGCCAGGTGCTGCTCGTCCGGGTGGGACGCCGCGACGGCGTCGCCGCCCCGGCCACCGACCTGGCCTCGCCCGAGCACCGCTACCTCGACCGGCAGCGTCGCCGGTACGGCCTCGACCGGTACGAGCGCACCGACGTCGAGGCGATCGTGCCGGTCAGCCCGGCTCTCGCTCCCCACCCGGCGGTCGACGACGACGCGCCGTCGATGGCGATCCCGCTGCTGCCGGGCGAGCGCACCGTGGCCCGCCGGGCGAAGTTCGCCCTGGTCAACGCCTGCACCCTGGCCAGCCTGATGCTCGGCATCAACGCGATCTTCGTGGCCATGCGGGGCGACGTGCGGCTCGGCGCGTTCCTCCTGATCGCCTGCGTGGCGTTCGACGGGCTCGACGGGGCGCTCGCCCGCAAGCTCAAGGTCGCCAGCCCGTTCGGCGCCCAGATGGACTCGCTGGCCGACATGTGCTCGTTCGGCCTCGCCGCCCCCGTCGTGGTGTACGCCTCGCTCGCGGGGTCGGCCCCGCCCGCGGCCGCCGCCGTCGCCGCCGCGCTGGTCGCCGCCTGTGCCGCGATCCGGCTCGCCCGGTTCAACGTCTCGCCGAAGGACGGCCGCTTCTTCTGCGGCGTGCCCACCACGATGGCCGCGGCCGTGCTGGCCCTGACCGTCGCGCTCGGGCTGCCGCTGCCGGGCCTGGTGCAGATCGCCGGCGTGGCGCTGCTGGCGTTCGCCATGGTCAGCAGCTTCCCGTACGCCAAGCTGGCCCGGCTGGTGAAGCTGCCGCCGTGGCTCTGGCTGGCCCCGGTGATCGGCGCGCTCGTCGACATCCGGCTCACCTTCGCCCTGGTCGTGGTGGGCTACCTGGTCAGCGGCCCGCTGCTGTGGCTGCACCAGCGCCGCACCGCCTGACCGACCCGACGCAGACCCGACGCAGAAAGGGGCGCCGCTGACCAGCGGCGCCCCTCTGTCGTGCCGGCCGTCAGAGCCAGCGGGCGATGACCGTCGCGCCGCCGACCACCTTGTCGCCCGGCCCGACCAGCGGCTCGGCCGCGTCCGCCGGCAGGTAGACGTCGGTACGCGAGCCGAACCGGATCAGACCGAGGCGCTCGCCCCTGGCCAGCAGCGCACCGATCGGGGCCCGCTGCACGATGCGCCGGGCGATCAGCCCGGTGCGCTGCGCGACGACCACGGTGCCGTGCCCGGTGTCGAGCACCGTGTACGCCGCCACGTTGTGCTCGGCGTCCGGCTTCATCGCGTTGACGAACCCGCCGTCGGCGACGAAGTAGTCCACCACCTTGCCCGCCACCGGGGACCGGTTGACGTGCACGTCCAGCACCGACAGGAAGACGGCGATCCGCAGCCACTCGCCCTCGCCGAAGCGCTCGTCGTGCAGCCGCTGCACCGAGAGCACCTGCCCGTCGGCGGCGGCCACCACGGCCGACGGGTCCTCCGGCACGTCCCGCTCCGGGTCCCGGAAGAACGCGGCCACCGGAGCGGCGGCCAGCGCCGGGAGCAGCCAGAGCCGGGACTTGGGCCGGGCGACGCGGGCCAGCGCGGCCAGGCCGAGGGCGATCCCCGCCGCGGCCACGCCGTTGGAGTCGATGTGCATGCTCCGGGTCAGCGGGACACTGGACGGCCGGTACGCCGGGGCGAGGCGGGCCGCCAGCGCCGGGCTGGCCGGCGTGAACCGCAGCCGGTGCACCCGCACCGGCGGGTAGTTGCGCAGCACCAGGTCGGTGCCCACGCCGTGCAGCGCCGCCTGCCGCTCCAGTTCGACGGCGGCGCCGGCGGTGCGGCCGGGGCCCGCGGGGGCGGCCACGCTCAGCACCGCGCCGTCGGCCAGATACTTGACCAGGCCGTCGACGGTCGCCCGGGTCTCGTCGGTGGTGCCGACGAGCGCCTCGGCGGCGATCACCACCTCGGCGGCGTCGGCCTCGGCGAGGGAGTCCACCACCCGTACCCGGTCGGCGACCCAGCGGCCCTGGGCCGTCACGTGCTCGCGCAGCCCGGCCGCCTCGGTCGTCGCGGCGGGCACGACGGTGAGGGTGTCGCCGGGCAGCAGGGCGTCGATCGCCGCGGCCAGCACCGCGGACTCCGGGGCGGCGCCGACCAGCAGCGCGGCCTTCGGGTCGTTGTGCCGGGCCAGCTCGCTGACGAGGGTACGGGCGGCGCGCTCGCCGATGTGGACCGGACCGGGCCGGCCGGTGGCGGGCACGGCGGGGGACTGGGTCATGTCGGACGGGCTCCTGACAGGTAGAGACGACATACGCGGCGGGATCGCCACGGCGGCCTTCGACCGGGCCGCGGGCTCCGGCCGCGGCCCGGCGGCTCGGCCACGGGCTAGGCCCGGCGACCCGGCGGCTCGCCGCGGACGAGGCCCGGCGGCGCGGGCCGGCCGGCGGAGGCGAGAACTCCACCGGCCAGCATAGGCGTCCCGCGGCGCCGGTCGCCCGTGGTCAGCCGTCCGCCCGCTCCGGGCCGGCCGGCGACCGCCCGCCGGGCGTGGCCGGGTCGTCGTCGAGCGGGTCCGCCGGGGACCAGCGGGCCGGGTCGTAACCGTCGCCCAGCGGCCGGTCCTCGGCGGCCGCCGTCCCGGTGTCCGCGACCGCGGCCGTCGGCCACTCGTCGGCGGGTACCGGGCCGGCGCCGGTCGTCGGCGCGTCGGCGCCCGGCCCGGTGACGGCGGCGTCGACGTCGGTCGCACCCGGCGCGGTGTCCGGCGTGCCCTGCCCGGCGGTGGCCTTCCGGTCGTCGCGGCCGGCGCGGAGCGCCCCGACGAGGCCCAGCACACCGACCAGGATCAGCCCGCCGGCAAGGAACCAGCCGACCGGCGGCAGGGCCAGGCCGAGCAGCTGGGCGGCGAGCCACCAGGCCGCGAGGCCGAGGAAGAGCAGGGCGAAGACGAGCGAGACGAGGTCGGTACGGTGCGCCTTCACCGGGTCACCTCCAGGTTGCCCGCGTTGACGTGGACGTAGAGGCGCAGCTTCCCGCCCCCGGGGCCGTCCGGGCCGAGGTCGACACTCTCCCGGAGCCGGCCGTCCAGCCCGCCCGACCGCTTGCCGAAGACCGTGGCGTCCCCGGCGTTCACGTCGGTGACCGTGGTCACGTCGACGTTCGGCGGCACCACCACGGTCGCATCGCCGAAGTTGATCGCGACGGTGATCTGCGTCTCCCGCTTGTCGAGGTCGACCGCGCGCAGGTCGAGGACGGCCTTGCCGAAGCTGTTCTCGTAGCGGTCGGCGAGGTCGCGGTAGTCGGTGGGCGCCCAGGTCACGTCCCCGCCCACGCCCCGGATCCGGTCGTAGGACTCGACCACGGTGACTACGCCGAGCGCCGCCGCGGTGACCAGCCCGAGCGCGATCAGCCACCGGGCCCGGCCGAACCACGCCCCGACGAGCAGGCCGAGGCCGATGGTGGCCAGGGCCGTCGCGAAGTACGCCGCCGCGCCGACGTGGATCACGTCGAGCAGGTCGAGCGCGCCGACCACGCCCAGCGCCAGGAAGATCAGCGAGAACGTCACGGCGCCCAGCGGGGAGCGCTCGCGGGGCCGCTTCGGCGGCCTCACCGGCGGCGGCGGGGCCGGCTGCGGCCTCGTGGCGTACGGGCCGTGCGGGGCGAACGGGGGCCGGTAGCCGGCCGGCGGCCGGGGCGCGGCCACGGGCGGGTACGCCGCCACGGGCCCGCCGACCGGGGGGAGGGAGCCGGTCGACGTGCCCGCCGCCGGCGTGGGCGGCCAGGGCGGCAGCTCGGCGGTCGGCTCGGCCGACGGCCGGGCCGGCGGGGCCGCCCAGGTGGCGTCGGGCTGCCCCGAGACCGGGGCGCCCGAGGGGCGGCCCAGGCCCGGGACGCCGGCCGGCTGCCCGGCGGCCGACGGGGCCCACGGCTGCCCGGGCGCCGGGGGCGCGGCGGGCGGGGTGCCGACTCCGGGCGCCGGCCAGCTCACCGGCGGCACCGGGCCCGGCGGGTAGGCCGCCGGACCGGGGACGGGTCCCGGGCCGGTCGGGGCGGCCCGGCCGGTCGCGCCCTGGTCACGGTTGAGCAGCAGCGCGCCGCCGACCAGGATGGCCGCGCCGAGCAGCACGGCCCGGAAGGCGTCCGTGACGATGAAACCGAAGCTGACCGCGACCAGGATGCTCAGCACGATCACCGTGACCGGGGACATGCTGGAGCGCCCGCGGCCGAGCATCGACTCGACCGGGGAGGCGGTGTCGCCCTCACCCGGGATGATCAGCCAGGCCGTGACGTACACGAGGATGCCGATGCCGCCGAAGAAGCCGAGCACTGCCAGCAGCACTCGCCAGAGCACCGGGTCGGTGTTCGTGGCGCGGCCGATCGCGGCGCAGACGCCGGCCAGGTAGCGGCCCTCGCGGGGCCGGACCAGCCCGTACCGGGAGGTGAAGGCCGATCCGCCGGGCGGCGGGGGTGGCGGCGGGGCGGCGTACCCGCCGGCCGGCGGCACGGTCCCGGTATCCGTGGCCGGCTCCGGCCCGGTGGCCGGCTCCGGCCCGGCGGAGGCCGGGCCGAACGTGGTCGGCGCGGCCCAGCCGGCGGGTGTGGTGGGCGCCGGCGGCGGGGGCGGCGGCGGTCCGCCCGGCTGGGCCGCCCCGGGGCGGGGCGACGGGGCAGCTTCCTCGGTCATGCCTCGATCCTGCTGCCCCGGCGGCCCGGTCGACCTCAGGAGGTGACCCTGACCCCACCCTGAGATCCGGGCGGCCCGAATGTCGGGGGCGTCCCCGTGGCCCCCGGCGGTCGCCGCGTGTGACGATCGGAGCGCGTCGCCGTCGCGGCGCCCGCCCCCCGCCCGCCCCGACCAGGGAGTCTCCGATCAGCACCGCGACCCAGCCACCCCGCCTCTACCGGGCACCCGAGCACCGGATGGCCGCCGGGGTCGCCGCCGGCATCGCCGAGCACCTCGGCATCTCGGTGGTCCGGGTGCGGATCGCCTTCATGGTGCTGATGGGCCTGAGCGGGCTCGGCCTGCTGCTCTACGCCGCGTTCTGGGCGGTGGTCCCGCTGCGCCCGGGCGACAACGCCGTACCGGCCCGGAGGGACCTCGCCCGGCTGCTGCCGTTCGTGGCGATCGGGCTCGTGGTGCTCATGATCCAGATGGCGGTGTTCGACTCGGTCGGCGCGGCGGGCACCGCCGGCTGGCTGGTCGCGATTATCGCGGTGGGCGCCGGGGTGATCTGGCACCAGTCGGCGCCGGAGCGCCGCCGCCGGTGGGGCGAGTCGCTGCCGGTGCCCTGGCTGGGCGCGGTGGTGGAGGAGAGCGACCGGCGCGCGTTCGTGCTGCGGTTCATCGGCGGCGGGGTGCTGGTCGCTGTCGGCATCATCGGGGTCGCGGCGGTCTACTCGCCCGTGCAGAACTTCGACGCCGTGGTCAACGGCATCATCTTCGCGCTGGTCGGGCTGGCCGGCGTGGGCGTGGTGGCCGCGCCGGTGCTGTGGCGGACGTACAACCAGCTCCGCTCGGAGCGGGAGGGGCGGATCCGCGAGCAGGAGCGGGCCGAGCTGGCCGCCATGGTGCACGACCAGGTGCTGCACACCCTCGCCCTGATCCAGCGCAACGCCGCCGACGTCACGACCGTGCAGCGGCTGGCCCGGGGGCAGGAACGCTCCCTGCGTAACTGGCTCTACAGGCCCACCGCCTCGCCCAACGAGCGCCTCGCCGCCGCGCTGGAGCAGGCCGCGGCCGAGGTGGAGGACACCTTCGCGATCACCGTGGAGGCGGTGGTGGTGGGCGACCGGGAGACCGACGAGCGGGTGGGCGCGCTCGTCGCCGCGGCCCGGGAGGCGCTGGTCAACGCCGCCCGCCACGCCGGGGTGCGGACCGTCTCGCTGTACGCCGAGGTGGAGCCGGAACAGGTCAGCGTGTTCGTCCGGGACCGGGGCAAGGGCTTCGACCCGGATACCGTGGGGGACCACCGGCACGGCGTCCGGGGCTCGATCATCGGACGGATGAAGCGCCACGGCGGCCGGGCGGAGATCCGCTCCGAGCCGGGGGAGGGGACCGAGGTCCGGTTGATCCTGCCGATCACCGGCGACCAGGCCACGGCGGAGAGGGACAGATGACCATGGCTGAGCAGGCGACCGGGCCGGTCGGGAAGGCGGGCGACCGCCCCGAGCGGCTGCGCGTCTTCCTCGTCGACGACCACGCCATGTTCCGCGCGGGGGTCCGCGCGGAACTGGGGGTGCACGTCGAGGTGGTGGGCGAGGCCGGGACGGTCACGGAGGCGGTCAGCCGGATCGCGGCCACCCTGCCCGACGTGGTGCTGCTGGACGTGCACATGCCCGACGGCGGCGGCCGGGCCGTGCTGGACGCGATGCGGCGTACCCATCCGCAGGTGCGGTTCCTGGCGCTGAGCGTCTCCGACGCGGCCGAGGACGTGATCGGCCTGATCCGGGCCGGCGCCCGGGGCTACGTCACCAAGACGATCTCCCCGGACGAGCTGGCCGCGGCGGTGCGCCGGGTGGCCGAGGGGGACGCGGTGTTCAGCCCCCGGCTGGCCGGGTTCGTGCTGGACGCGTTCGCGGCCCGGCCGGACGCGCCGGTGGCCGACCCGGAGCTGGACCAGCTGACCAACCGGGAGCGCGAGGTGCTGCGGCTGCTCGCGCGGGGGTACGCGTACAAGGAGATCGCGAAGGAGCTCTACATCTCGATCAAGACGGTCGAGACGCACGTGTCCAACGTGCTGCGCAAGCTCCAGATGTCCAACCGGTACGAGCTGTCCCGCTGGGCCGCGGACCGCCGCCTGGTGTGACGTCCGGCCGCTGCCCGTGCGGTCACTCCGTACGCAGCACCGTGAACGCCTCGGCCAGCCGGCCGGGCGGCAGCCCGGCGTTGTCCGCGACCGTCGTCAGCCGGTCCCGGACCCAGGTCTCGACGTCGAAGTGGTCGGTCTGTGACCGGTGCGCGCGCATCGCGGCGACCTTGCGGTCGTACCGGTCGGTCACGTCCACGACGTGGTCCGGCGCCGGACCGCCGGCGTACCAGACCTCGCGGACCACCCACGGTTCCAGCCCGGCCGCCAGCAGCTCCGGGTACGCGAACCGGTTGCGCGCGTCGGGGTAGATGGCGCAGGTGGTGGCCTCGCCGACGGCCAGGTGGTCGGGGTGACTGGGCCCGGAGAGGTGCTCCCACCGGCGCAGCGGGGAACTGGTCAGCACGCGGTCCGGCCGGAACCGCCGGATGGCTGCGGTGATGTCGCGGCGCAGGTCCAAGGTGGGGGCGAGCGTCCCGTCGGCGTACCCGTCGAGGAACTCGACCCGGCGCACGCCCACGGCCGCCGCGGCTGCCCGCTGCTCCTCCTCGCGCAGCCGGGGCAGCTCCGCCCGCGGGGTGTCGTCGAAACCGCCGGTCTCACCGTGCGTGACGATGAGGTAGGCGACCTCCACGCCCTCGTCCGCCCAGCCTGCTATGGTGCCCGCGCAGCCGAATTCGATATCATCCGGATGGGCGAAAACCGCCAGCGCGCGGTGGATGTCGGCGAGCGTCGGCGCGGATGCGGGGAAGCTCACGCAACCGAGCCTACGCTCCGCGTCGGTCCCCCGTCGGTGGGTCGTCTTGCCTGTTCAGCGCGGTCCGGTCGGTCCGTTTCATGATCTTTTCTCAGTATCGGCAACGCTGCGGGCAACTAACGGCTTGATAACGGCACCTTCACGCAACGGGCCGGTAGGTGTCACAGTTGCAGCACCTCATCCCCGGCGTGAGGCGCCCCGTACGGTCTTACGGCCACGGATCCGACCGACAGGTCACGCTTCGTGGTTGATGAGCCGTGCGCGGGTGGCGAGGCCGGGCGGTGCGGTAGCCCGGCGGATCGGTACACGCGTGTCCCGATTTCTCTGCGGTGGAACGGTGGTCGGTGGTCGAGGCCGCCGGCGGTGTCACCCCAACGCGTGCGTCGAACAACGACGGAACCAGGTTAGAAAGAGGAGGCCCCTCGGAATGAGAGTCTCGAAGCGGGCGAGCGGCGCGATCGCGGTGGGCGCGGCATTCGCGCTCGTCGCGACCGGCTGCTCCAGCGGCAGCGGTACCGAAGAGGAGACCGGCAACAGCGGGGACGGCGCCATCGTCATCGACGGCACCGAGCCGGAGAACCCGCTGATCCCGGCGAGCACCACCGAGACCGGTGGCGGCGCGATCGTCGACTGGATGTGGACCGGTCTGGTCGAGTATCCCAACGACGGTAGCGCTCCGCGGAACGCCGTCGCCGAGTCGATCGAGACGAAAGACTCCAAGGTCTACACGATCAAGATCAAGCAGAACACGAAGTTCCACGACGGCACCGTCGTCAAGGCCAAGAACTTCGTGGACGCCTGGAACTGGGGTGCCTACGGGCCGAACGGCGCGCAGAACTCCAGCTTCTTCGCCGACATCGCGGGCTTCGCGGACGTCAACAGCGTGGACCCGGACGGCCCGGACGGCCCGCAGAAGGCCCCGGAGCCGAAGGCCAAGACGATGAGCGGCCTCAAGGTCATCGACGACTGGACCTTCGAGGTCACGCTGGCGGCGCCGA
The DNA here is from genome assembly GCF_007830265.1 of Micromonospora olivasterospora. Lineage (NCBI taxonomy): Bacteria > Bacillati > Actinomycetota > Actinomycetes > Micromonosporales > Micromonosporaceae > Micromonospora > Micromonospora olivasterospora. Next base: position 1,614,191 of record NZ_VLKE01000001.1, on the reverse strand, counting down.
CCGCGGTGTTCCCGACCAAGCTCGGCTACAGCACCTTCATGCCGCTGCCGGACGCGTTCTTCACCCAGAGCGCCGAGGCGTTCGGTAAGAAGCCGATCGGTAACGGCCCGGTGAGGTTCGTCTCCTGGGAGAACAACGTCGCCATCAAGCTGACTCGTTTCGACGACTACGCGCTGCGCGACAAGATGAAGATCAAGGACGTCACCGTCAAGATCTACCAGGAGGACACGGCCGCCTACAGCGACCTGGTCTCGAACAACCTGGACTTCCAGCAGCAGGTTCCGGCCTCCGCCCTCGCGGGCGACAAGTGGAAGACCGACCTGGGCGAGCGGGCGGTCTCCGCGACCATCCCGTCCACCGGCATCATCGCCTGGCCGATCTACGACAAGCGCTTCCAGAACCCGAAGCTGCGTCGCGCGGTCTCCCTGGCGATCAACCGGCAGGAGATCACCGACAAGATCTTCTTCGGCAACCGGAAGCCGGCCGACAGCTGGGCCAACCCGCTGACCCCGGGCGCGCAGCCGGGTAACTGCACCGCTTGCCAGCTCAACGTGGAAGAGGCCAAGAAGCTGCTCGCCGAGGCCGGCGGCTTCCAGGGCGAGATGGTCTTCTACTACAACGCGGACGCCAGCCACAAGGAGTGGATGGAGGCCGTCGCGCAGCAGGTCAAGACCAACCTCGGCATCAACGCCCGCGCCGAGGGCGTGCCGACCTTCGCGGTGTTCCGCCAGAACATCAACGGCCACAAGATGAAGGGCCCGTACCGCGCCGGCTGGCAGCAGGACTACCCCGACGTGGAGAACTGGATCAACCCGCTCTACGTGACCGGTGGTTCGTCGAACGACGGTCTGTACAGCAACCCGACCGTCGACGCCCTGGCCAAGGAGGCCAGCGGTGCCCCCAGCATCGAGGCGTCGCACGCCAAGTTCGCTGAGGCCGTCAAGCAGATCGACCAGGACGTCCCGTCGATGCCGATCTACTTCCAGCTGCAGCAGTCCGGTCGCTCGGACAAGATCAAGAAGCTGGAGCTGACCAACGTCGGTGAGCTCGACATCACCTCGATCGAGCTCTGATCCGAACGGTCTGACCCCGGGCCGGGCTCACCTACCGGTGGCCCGGCCCGGGGCCGTTGCGCGAGGGGTGCACGACAACCCTCGCAACGTTGACGCCCCCCGCGCCGGTCGCCCGACGCGCCCCCTGTCAGGAGGACCACCCCATGGGCCGTTATCTCTTGAGACGGCTACTGCAACTCGTCCCGGTCTTCATCGGCACGACGTTCCTGATCTACTGGCTCGTCTGGTCGGTGCCGGGTGACCCGTTCGCCGGCAAGTGCGGCGACCGCCGGTGCCCGGACGTGTACGTCAACATGATGACCGAGAAGTACCAGCTCGATAAGCCGATCTGGGTGCAGTACGCCACCTACATGAAGAACCTGTTCCAGGGGGACTTCGGCACCACGTTCAACAACCGTGCGGTCGGCGACATCATCGCGACGGCGTACCCGAACACCCTGAAGCTCGCCGTGGTGGCCCTGGCGATCGAGGCCATCATCGGGCTGGGCGCCGGCGTCCTGACCGGCCTGCGGCGCAACGGTTTCCTCGACAACCTGGTCCTCGTCTCGACGCTGTTCCTGATCGCGCTGCCGGTCTTCGTCGTCGGCTTCGTACTCCAGTGGCTGTTCGGCGTGCAGTGGCAGATCGTCAAGCCGACGGTCTCCAGCGACATGCCGTTCACCGAACTGATCGTCCCGGGCTTCGTCCTCGGCAGCGCGTCCATGGCGTACGTCGCCCGGGTGGCGCGCACGAGCATCGCGGAGAACCGGCGCGCCGACTACGTCCGCACGGCCATCGCCAAGGGCCTGCCGATGCGGCGGGTCGTCGGCGTCCACCTGCTGCGTAACTCGCTCATCCCGGTGGTCACCCTGCTCGGCACCGACCTCGGCGCGCTCATGGGTGGCGCGATCATCACCGAGGGCATCTTCGGCATCAACGGCATCGGCCGCGAGGCGCTTCGGGCGATCGTGACCAAGCAGAGCTCTACGGTTGTCTCCATCGTGGTGGTTCTGGTGCTGGTCTACCTCTTGATGAACCTGCTGGTGGACCTGCTCTACGCCGCCCTGGACCCGAGGATTCGCTATGAGTGACCCCAGCACCGCATCGGTCGTCTCGACCCCGCCGTCGACCAACCCCAACGAGGCGGGGGCCGGCGCCCCCGTCAACGCGGGCCTGCCGGAGAACGCCCGCAAGGAGAAGCCCCGCGGCCTGCTCGGCGACGCCTGGCGCGACCTGCGCCGCAAGCCGCTGTTCTGGATCTCCGCGGCCTTCATCGTCGTCTTCGTGCTGATGGCGGCCTTCCCGTCGCTGTTCACCTCCGGGGACGCGGTCAACGGGACGCTGGCGAACAGCCGCGTCGGGCCGTCCTCCGAAGCCTGGTTCGGCTACGACGTGCAGGGCCGGGACGTCTTCGCCCGGACCATCTACGGCGCCCGCGCCTCGATCCTGGTGGCCCTGCTCTCCGTGATCGGGACGCTGCTGATCGGCGGCACGATGGGCATCATCGCCGGCTACCGCGGCGGCTGGGTGGACGCCCTGCTCTCCCGGTTCGCCGACATCTTCTTCGGCCTGCCCTTCGTGCTCGGCGCGATCGTCATCCTCACCACCTTCAACGGTGCGGGGACGAGCAACAACGAGTGGCAGATCATGGGCCTGGTCATCATGTCCCTGAGCGTGCTGGGCTGGCCGGTTGTGATGCGGCTGATGCGCTCCTCGGTGCTGGCCACCAAGGAGGCCGACTACATCGTCGCCGCGCGGGCGCTGGGGGCCGGCACCGGCCGGATCATCCTGAAGCACCTGCTGCCCAACTGCCTTGCTCCGCTGCTCGTCTACGGCACGATCCTGGTGGGGTCGTTCATCGGGGCGGAGGCCACGCTCTCGTTCCTGGGCATCGGCCTGAAGACGCCGGTGGTCTCGTGGGGCATCATGATCAGTGAGGCGCAGAACTACCTCCGGGTCTCGCCCTACCTGCTCTTCTTCCCCGCCGCGTTCCTGGTCACCGCCGTCCTCAGCTTCGTGATGCTCGGTGAGACGGTCCGCGAGGCCCTCGACCCGAAACTGCGCTAGGGGAGTTCTTCAATGTCCGACATTCTCGTGTCCGAGCAGTCCGCGACGGGCGCCGACGGATCCGGCCGCGCCGCGGGGCGCCTCCTCGAGGTCGAGGACCTGCGGGTGGAGTTCCGCACCCGGGACGGCGTCGCCAAGGTCATCAACGGCGTCACCTACCACGTCGACGCGGGCGAGACCCTCGCCGTGCTCGGCGAGTCCGGCTCCGGCAAGAGCGTCACGGCGCAGACCATCATGGGCATCCTCGACACGCCGCCCGGCTTCGTCACCGGAGGCAAGGTCCGCTTCCACGGCAAGGACATGCTCACCATGTCCGCCGAGGAGCGCCGCCGCATCCGCGGCGAGGGCATCGCCATGATCTTCCAGGACGCGCTCTCCGCGCTGAACCCCGTCTTCACCGTCGGGTTCCAGATCGCCGAGCAGTTCCGGTTCCGCCGCGGCATGAGCCGTGCGGACGCCAAGAAGCGCGCGATCGAGATGCTCGACCAGGTCAAGATCCCGAACGCCAGGGGCCGCTACAGCAACTACCCGCACCAGTTCTCCGGCGGCATGCGGCAGCGCGCGATGATCGCGATGTCGCTGGCGCTCGACCCGGAGGTGCTGATCGCGGACGAGCCGACCACCGCGCTCGACGTGACCGTGCAGGCCCAGATCATGGACCTGCTCGCCGAGCTCCAGCGCGAGCGGCAGATGGGCCTGATCCTGATCACCCACGACCTCGGCGTGGTCGCCGACGTCGCCGACCGGATCGCGGTGATGTACGCCGGCCGGATCGTCGAGGAAGCCGACGTGTACGACCTGTACGCCAAGCCGGCGCACCCGTACACCCTCGGCCTGCTCGACTCGATCCCGCGGATGGACGAGAAGGGGCAGCAGCTCCGTACCATCAAGGGCCTGCCGCCGAACCTGATGAACATCCCGTCGGGCTGCCCGTTCAACCCGCGCTGCCCCATGGCGCAGCCGGTCTGCCGGGAGAAGCTGCCGCCGCTGCTGAAGATCGGCAGCGGCCGGGCCAGCGCCTGCCACTTCGCTGAGGAGCTGGTGAACCGTGACTGAGAACATCCTCGAGGTCCGTGACCTGGTCAAGCACTACCCCGTCACTAAGGGGATCGTGTTCAAGAAGACCATCGGTCACGTCAAGGCCGTCGACGGGGTCTCGTTCGAGCTGAAGTCCGGCGAGACGCTCGGCGTGGTGGGCGAGTCCGGCTGCGGCAAGTCGACGCTGGCCCGGGTCCTGATGAACCTGGAGCGGCCGACCGCCGGCAGCGTGCACTACAAGGGGCAGGACATCTCCCGGCTGTCCGGCGGCGCGCTGCGCCGGCTGCGCCGCCAGATCCAGCTGGTGATGCAGGACCCGTACACGTCGCTGAACCCGCGGATGACGGTCGGCGACCTGATCGGCGAGCCGTTCGAGATCCACCCGGAGGTGGCCCCGAAGGGCAGCCGGCGAGGCAAGGTCAAGGAGCTGCTCGACCTGGTCGGGTTGAACCCGGAGCACATCAACCGGTACCCGCACCAGTTCTCCGGCGGCCAGCGGCAGCGCATCGGCATCGCCCGCGCGCTGGCCCTGCGTCCGGAGATCATCGTCTGCGACGAGCCGGTGTCCGCCCTGGACGTCTCGATCCAGGCCCAGGTCATGAACCTGCTGGAGAAGCTCCAGAACGAGTTCGGGCTGTCGTACATCTTCATCGCGCACGACCTGTCGGTGGTCCGCCACCTGTCGGACCGGGTCGCGGTCATGTACCTCGGCAAGATCGTCGAGATCGGCACCGAGGACGAGATCTACGAGCGGCCGACCCATCCGTACACGCAGGCGCTGCTGTCGGCGGTGCCGGTGCCGGACCCGACGCTGCGGGACAACAAGGCGATCATCCGGCTCACCGGTGACGTCCCGTCCCCGGTCAGCCCGCCCTCGGGCTGCCGGTTCCGTACCCGGTGCTGGAAGGCGCAGGACGTCTGCGCCGAGCAGGTCCCGCTGCTGGAGATCCGCTCCGGCTCGGACCACCCGAGCGCCTGCCACTTCGCCGAGAAGCGCGAGATCGTCGCCACCCACGAGGCGTGAGCCTCGCGGGTTGATTGATCGGAAGCGCCTGCCGGTGTCCCTGGGACGCCGGCAGGCGCTTCCGCGTATCCGGACCCGCCAGGCGGGGCACGTCCCGGCGGTGGCGGGCGACCGACAGCGCAGATTCGGGACCACCAGCGCCGGGAAGTGTCGGTGCCCGGGCCGGCACGGGGCCGTGCGTGGCGGCCACAGCGGGCCGGGTGGCCGGCCTACAGCGGGCCGCGGCCGGCGCGGAGCAGCAGCAGGGCGAGCTGGGTGCCGTCGGCGCCGAGCGCCTGGCGGAACCGCTCCAGGATCTCGCGCTCCCGGGAGAGCACCAGCCGGGTGCCTCCCGAGGCCATCCGGGTCGCCCCGACCTCCCGGGAGAGGCTCGCCCGTTCGTGCCACAGCTCGATCAGTGTGCGGTCGATCTCGTCGATCCGCTCGCGGATGGCGACGATCCGGGCCGCGGCGGCCGAGTCGTCCGTGCCGGTCCCGGTCGCCGCGGCCGGCGCATCGGTGCGCTCGCCGGCTGGACGGGACCGCTCCGCGCCGCTGTTCTGCTCCACCACGTCTGTCATCATCGCCGTACCCCTCGGGTGTCGGGCCCGGTGCCCGGATCCCGGAACGGAAAGCCCCGGGCTCCAGGAGCCCGGGGCTTTCGTAGGTCTGATCTGATCAGGCGCGACCCACGGCTGCCGGACTCCCGGTGCCGTAGTAAAAGTAGTAGCGCTGACCGAACACGCCGTCGAGTATGCCCAGCCCGGCTCCCGGTTCGCAAGGATTCCCGCCATTCGGTCCGCCGGCCGTCCAGCGGCCGTGACAAGGGCCCCCGCGCCCAAGGGGTGTCTCGTCGTAACCCATCACACCCAGCCGGTTACCCGACGATCTCTCAGCGTCGCTGGATGGGAGCGGCATACTGGGCTCGAAGGGGCGGCCGGCGACGCCGTCTCGTGCTCGGCTGACTAGCTAGTCCGCGTCACGCTGGGTCAGCATATTGCGGTGCTGCTGGCGCGGTCGTTCCAGCCGTACCGGCGAAAGTCACTGATCTGCGTGTTCGGCGGGAACACCAAGCGTTTGCCACCCTTATACGCGTGCTCGTAAAGGCACCACCTGTAACCCGATTTGTTCACGGCAGAGCTGGCTCTGTCGTTGAAGTTTGCGTTAGTGAAGTTGCCCCACTGGCTTGGGGTGTTGAGCGCGGGGCGGAGATAGGCTCCCCCGAAATTGATGTTGTCAAAGATGCAGAACTCGGACGCCGGGCAGCTCGACCAAGCAGCGCTTGCCGGAGACGGGCTGACGAGAGGGGCAAGCAGACCCGCTAGACCGACGGTAAGCGCGGTAGCTAGGAACGTGCGCATCCGCTTCATGTGGTTCCACCCTTCGCGTTCGGTGATGTACTGGGACCTTGCTGTGGATCAGTTGCGCCTGACGCGCGCGCAACGCGTCCGCAGTAGGAACGGGTGCATCCGGGGTGCTGGGTTCACGGGACCTCGCAGAAACTCATCCGTGCGCGGGCGGGAAGTGTCCGGCCGGAGGCATAGACTCGCCGTGCGATGCAGCCTCTCTTCGACATCCCCGCGTCCCCGCCCGCGCCCGAGCCGGCGTCGGCCCCGCCGCGCCGGCCCGGCCCGGTCGTCCACCGCGACCCGCAGCAGCTGCTGGAGGGCCTGAACGGCCCCCAGCGCGACGCCGTCACCCACGGCGGCTCGCCGCTGCTGATCGTGGCCGGCGCCGGCTCCGGCAAGACCAGGGTGCTCACCCACCGGATCGCGTACCTGCTCGCCGCCCGGGACGTGCACCCTGGCGAGATCATCGCGATCACCTTCACCAACAAGGCCGCGGGCGAGATGAAGGACCGGGTGACGCAGCTCGTCGGCCCCCGCGCCCGGCTGATGTGGGTGTCGACGTTCCACTCCGCCTGCGTGCGCATCCTGCGGGCCGAGCACGAGCACGCCGGCCTGAAGTCGACCTTCTCGATCTACGACGCCGACGACTCCCGCCGGCTGATGCAGCTCGTCGCCCGCGAGCTGGATCTCGACCCGAAGCGCTACCCGGCGCGCGGGCTCGCCGCCCAGGTCTCCAACCTCAAGAACGAGCTGGTCGACCCCGACGAGTTCGCCGCCCGGGCCAAGGGCCCCAACGAGCGGGCGCTCGCCGAGGCGTACACGCTCTACCAGCGGCGGCTGCGCGAGGCGCACGCGCTCGACTTCGACGACCTGATCATGACGACGGTGCACCTGCTCCAGTCCCACCCGCACGTCGCGGAGAGCTACCGCCGCCGCTTCCGGCACGTCCTGGTCGACGAGTACCAGGACACCAACCACGCCCAGTACGTGCTGATCAAGGGGCTGGTCTCCGGCACCGAGGGCGTCGATCCGGCCGAGCTGTGCGTGGTCGGCGACGCCGACCAGTCGATCTACGCGTTCCGGGGCGCGACGATCCGCAACATCCTGGAGTTCGAGCGGGACTACACCGACGCCCGCACGATCCTGCTGGAGCAGAACTACCGCTCCACCCAGACCATCCTCAACGCGGCCAACGCGGTGATCGACCGGAACACCTCGCGCAAACCCAAGCGGCTGTGGAGCGACGCCGGGGCCGGCGAGCAGATCGTCGGGTACGTCGCCGACACCGAGCACGCCGAGGCGGACTGGGTGGGGCGGGAGGTCGACCGGCTGGTCGACGCCGGCGACGCCCGACCCGGCGACGTCGCGGTCTTCTACCGCACCAACGCCCAGTCCCGCGTCTTCGAGGAGGTGTTCATCCGGGTCGGGCTGCCGTACAAGGTGGTCGGCGGGGTGCGCTTCTACGAGCGCAAGGAGGTCCGCGACGCGCTGGCGTACCTGCGGGCGGTGGTCAACGACGACGACACGGTGAGCCTGCGGCGCATCCTGAACACCCCCCGGCGCGGCATCGGCGACCGGGCGGAGGCGTGCGTCGAGGCGCTGGCCAGCCGCGACCGGATCTCCTTCGGCGCCGCGCTGCGCCGGGCCAAGGACGCCCCGGGCATCTCCACCCGGGCGGCGAACGGCATCGCCGAGTTCGTCGCCCTGCTCGACGGCGCGCGGGAGCTGGCCGAGTCGGGCACCCCGGAGGAGGTGCTGGAGGCCCTGCTGACCCGCTCGGGCTACCTGACCGAGCTGGAGGAGAGCCTGGACCCGCAGGACGCGGGCCGGGTCGACAACCTGCAGGAGCTGGTCAGCGTCGCCCGGGAGTACACCGAGCGGGTCGAGGCGCTGGGGGCCGAGGGGGAGCGGGCCACGCTGGCCGGGTTCCTGGAGCAGGTGGCGCTGGTCGCCGACGCCGACCAGGTCCCCAGCGACGATCCCGACCACCAGGGCGTGGTCACCCTGATGACGCTGCACACCGCCAAGGGGCTGGAGTTCCCGGTGGTGTTCCTGACCGGGCTGGAGGACGGCGTGTTCCCGCACCTGCGTTCCCTCGGCGACACCCGGGAGCTGGAGGAGGAGCGCCGGCTGGCGTACGTGGGCATCACCCGGGCCCGGCAGCGCCTCTACCTGTCCCGGGCGGTGACCCGCTCGGCGTGGGGGCAGCCGGCCTACAACCCGCCGTCGCGGTTCCTGGAGGAGCTGCCACCGGAGCTGGTCCGGTGGGAGCGCACCGAGGGGTCGTACACGTCGTGGGCCGGGGGCGGCGGCGGGGTCGGCGGCCGCGCGGGCGGCGCGGGCGGCGGGCGCGGCGGCTTCACCGGCGGTACGCCCCGAGCGGCACAGCTGGCCAAGCGGCTCGGCGTGGACGCCAGCCGGCTGTCCACCGCCAGCGAGCTGCCCCAGGCGCCGAAGGTGGCGGCCGGGGACCGGGTCAACCACCAGCGGTACGGCCTGGGCCGGGTGCTCGCCGTCGAGGGGCACGGCCCCGGCGCCCGCGCCCAGATCGACTTCGGCGACCAGACAATGTGGCTGGTGCTGCGGCACGCGCCGATCGACAAGCTCTGAGCCGGCGCCGGCCCGGTCCGGCGTAGCGCCGGGCCGGGCGAGCCCGCTCAGCCGGCGTGGTGCGTCAGCAGGCCACGTCGATGCCCCGGGCGCGCAGGAACGGCGCCGGGTCGATCTGGTTCCACATCTGGCCCTTGTGCACCTCGAAGTGCAGGTGCGGGCCCGTGGCGTCGCCGGTGGCGCCCTCGTAGCCGATGACCTGACCCGCCTTCACCCTCTGCCCCACGCTGACGGCTGTGCGGCTCTGGTGGGCGTAGTGGGTGAGGTAGCCGTTGCCGTGGTCGACGAAGACCGAGATGCCGTACCCGTCGCCGACGTCGCCGGCCTTGACCACCGTGCCCGCGGCGGCGGCGTGGATCGGGGTGCCGGTGGGCATCGCGAAGTCGATGCCGGCGTGCAGGGTGCCCCACCGCGGGCCGTAGCAGGACGTGATCTGGGCGCCCCTCATCGGGATGACCCAGGCGGGGGCGGGCTTGCTGGTCGTCTTCGGCTTCGGCTTGGCGGTGGGCTTGGCAACGGCCGACGTGGTGGGGTTGGGGCTGGCGGTCGACGGGCTCGGCGTCGGGGCGGCCGCGTCGGCCGAGGGGGTGACCGGGGTCGCCGTACCCCGGGTGGAGCGGTCGGCGCGGGCGGCGTCCTCGGTGCGGTTCTGGGCGTCGAGCGTCACGGCGGCGGGGGCCGGCTCGTCGCCTCCGCGGCCGGCGGTGACGGCGGAGACACCGGCCAGGCCGAGCCCGACCAGCGCGACCGCGCCGACGACGAGGGCTCGGCGGCCGCGTCGGGGGCGCAGCCGGTGGCGGCCCGGGGTGTCGGTGGTGCTCTCGGCGAGGATGTTCTCTTCCTGCACGGGCGGACCTTCACGTCTCGGGGTGGGACGGACCCCGAAATACTGGTGTCCGCGTCGGCCCGGCCGCTGTCCAGGGGCGGGGGCGCGGGCGGCGGCACCCCCGGGCCTCCGCCCGTTGTGTGCCCCACGGGTGCGCCCTGTCCCGATAAGTGATCATGTACGGCGTGTCGCCGGTCACAGTCGCGGCTGTGGCGCAGTAGACATTCGGCCGCGGCCGGCAACGAAAAACCGCCCGGATCGCTCGATCCGGGCGGTCAAACGGGCGAGGCGCAGCGTCAGGAGGCCGCTGCCTCCGTGTAGAACGCCTCGACTTGCAGCTTGATGTCCACTCCGCGCTTCTGCAGCCACGGCACCGGGTCCAGCGGCTCCCCCTTGACATGGATCTCCAGGTGCAGGTGGGAGCCGTACGAGTGCCCGGTGTTGCCCACCAGGCCGAGCTGGTCGCCGGCCTTGACCTGCTGGCCCTCCTGCACGGTGAGCGACGAGGAGTGGCCGTAGATGGCCTCGCTGCCGTCGGCGTGCTTGACGATGACCGTGTAGCCGTAGCCGCCGAACCAGCCCGCCTTGGTGACGGTGCCGTCGTGGATCGCGACGTACGGGGTGCCCTCCGGGGCGACCAGGTCGACGCCGGTGTGCAGCTTGCCCCAGCGCATGCCGTACGGGGAGTTGAAGTCGTAGCCCTGCAGGGGCAGCAGCCAGACGTCCTGCTCGGCGGCGGCGGCGGTGGTCGCCGGCCGGTCGGACCGGGAGGCGCGCTCGGCGGAGTCGGCGCGCGAGGCCGCGTCCTGGCTGGTGACGGAGGCCTGCTTGAGCTCGTCGAGGACCGCTGGGCTGACGCTCTTGGCGTCCGGCAGGGCGCCCGCGCCGAGCGCCACCACGCCGGCACCGACGAACGCGGTGGTGACGACGGCGGCGTAGCGGCTCCGCGGAGGCGTGGGTACGCGGCGGCGACCGCGATATCTATCGGGCTCAGACGACAGGCGCTGGCGCACGCACACCCTCCGTTGTCGGGGTTCCGATACGGCCGGCCGGCATCCGTGAAGCGGTGGTGAACCCCGGCTGGCCGCGTCGTCACCCGTCCGTGGACCTGATGACAACCGTGGACACGGTAGCCAACCGGCAGGCCGGTCACAAGCCAAACGGCGGAATTGGCGTGTCGATCTGTCCGTTTCCATCCTGTATCGTCAGCTTTCGTCGCGTTGGTTGTGTGCCCCGTTTCATGTCTTCTGTGTAGCGGAGCGTGACGCTGCGTGCTGGGCCTACCCGGCCGCACCCGCGCCGCCTACGCTGCCCACTGCCGCCGCCCGGATTCCCCGCTCGCGGCCGGGCGGGTTACCGTTCGTTCAGGTGACAGTCGTAGCGCCGGGAAAGGTGTCCGCTGATGAGCTCTCGTATCCGGGTCGTCGTCGCGAAGCCGGGCCTCGACGGCCACGACCGCGGGGCCAAGGTGGTCGCCCGCGCCCTGCGCGACGCCGGCATGGAGGTCATCTACACCGGCCTGCACCAGACCCCGGAGCAGATCGTGGAGACTGCGATCCAGGAGGACGCCGACGCGGTCGGGCTCTCGGTGCTCTCCGGGGCGCACATGACGCTGTTCCGGCGGGTGATCGAGCTGCTCGGCGAGCGGGACGCCCGGGACATCGTCGTCTTCGGCGGCGGCATCATCCCGGACGCCGACATCCCCGAGCTGGAGCAGCTCGGCGTCGCCAAGATCTTCACCCCGGGCGCGACCACCCAGTCGATCGTGGAGTGGGTCCGGGCGAACGTGGCCCAGCCGGTCGGCTGACCCACCCTCGCCAGCGGGCGCCGTCATCTCTCCCCGGACACGGGGGGAGGGGCCGGACGCACCCCTCACACGTCCGGCCCCTCTATGCACGATGCCCCGCCGCCACCCCTCGACCGACAGGGCATCGGCCGTCTCCCGTCATCGCGCTGACCAGCGCTCCGACATCAGACTCAACGACGCCCTCACGCCGGGGTTACGCACCCGGGTGAACATCCTCCGGAGATTTCCGCCGGGCCCGTCCGGCGGGACCAGCGGGGGCCGTCCCGAGCCGGGGCGCTCCGGGATTCCCGCGCGTGTGGAGTACGGCACACCGCGCACCCGCTCGGTTGCCCGCCGTGCCGGCCTCGCTAGGCTGCGGCAATGGCCTGTGTCAACTGATGACAGGCGTCAAACTGTTTTCACAACGCTGGTGGCGGCGCGACGGCGCGCCGCGGAGACGGGACGGGACGCGCAATCGTGGACCTGTACGAGTACCAGGGGCGGGACCTGTTCGAGCGGCACGGCTTGCCCGTGCTGGCCGGCGGCGTCGCCAACACCCCGGAGGAGGCGCGGGCGATCGCCGACCGCCTCGGCGGCCGGGTGGTCGTCAAGGCGCAGGTGAAGGTCGGCGGCCGAGGCAAGGCGGGCGGCGTCAAGCTGGCCGAGGGCGCGGATGAGACGGTGGCCCGGGCCACCGACATCCTGGGCATGGACATCAAGGGACACACCGTCCACAAGGTCATGATCACGGTGACCGCGGACGTGGCCGAGGAGTACTACTTCTCCTACCTGCTCGACCGGGCGAACCGTACCTTCCTCTGCATCGCCAGCGTCGCCGGCGGCATGGACATCGAGCAGGTCGCCGCTGAGACCCCGGGGAAGGTCGTCAAGGCGCCGATCGACGCGAACACCGGCGTGGACGAGGCCAAGGCGCGGGAGATCGTGACCGCCGCCGGCTTCCCGGCCGAGGTCGCCGACCAGGTCGTCGAGGCCGCCGTCGGGCTGTGGAAGGCGTTCGTCGCCGAGGACGCCACGCTGGTCGAGGTGAACCCGCTGGCCAAGGCCGGGGACGGCAAGCTGCTGCTCCTGGACGCCAAGGTGAGCCTGGACGAGAACGCGGCGTTCCGGCACCCGGACCACGAGGCGCTGGTCGACCAGGCCGCGGTGGACCCGCTGGAGCAGGCCGCAAAGGAAAAGGACCTCAACTACGTCAAGCTCGACGGCGAGGTCGGCATCATCGGCAACGGTGCCGGCCTGGTCATGTCGACCCTCGACGTGGTCGCGTACGCGGGCGAGCGGCACGGCGGGGTCAAGCCGGCCAACTTCCTCGACATCGGCGGCGGCGCGAGCGCCGCGGTGATGGCGAACGGGTTGGAGATCGTCCTGTCCGACCCGGCGGTGAAGAGCGTCTTCGTCAACGTCTTCGGCGGCATCACCGCCTGCGACGAGGTCGCCAACGGCATCGTGCAGGCGCTGGCCCTGCTGGAGCAGCGGGGTGAGAAGGTCACCAAGCCGCTCGTGGTCCGCCTCGACGGCAACAACGCCGAGGCCGGTCGGGCGATCCTCGACCAGGCCAACAACCCGCTGGTGCAGCGGGTCGACACGATGGACGGCGCGGCCGAGCGGGCCGCCGAGCTGGCCGCTGCGGGGGTCTGATCATGGCTATCTGGCTGACCAAGGACTCGAAGGTCATCGTGCAGGGGATGACCGGTTCCGAGGGTTCCAAGCACACCCGGCGGATGCTCGCCGCCGGTACCAACGTCGTCGGCGGCACCAACCCGCGCAAGGCGGGCCAGACGGTCGACTTCGACGGGACGGCGCTGCCGGTCTTCGCGACCGTCGCCGACGCCATGGCCGAGACCGGCGCCGACGTCACCGTCATCTTCGTGCCGCCGCAGTTCACCAAGGCGGCCGTGATCGAGGCGATCGACGCCGGGATCCCGCTGGCCGTGGTGATCACCGAGGGCGTGCCGGTGCACGACACGGCCGCCTTCTGGGCGTACAACGTGGCCAAGGGCGAGCGGACCCGCATCATCGGGCCGAACTGCCCGGGCATCGCCTCGCCGGGCGCGTCCAACGCCGGCATCATCCCGGCCGACATCACGGGGTCCGGCCGGATCGGCCTGGTCAGCAAGAGCGGCACCCTGACGTACCAGATGATGTACGAGCTGCGCGACATCGGCTTCTCGACCTGCGTCGGCATCGGCGGTGACCCGATCATCGGGACCACCCACATCGACGCCCTCGCCGCGTTCGAGGCCGACCCGGACACCGACGCCATCGTGATGATCGGCGAGATCGGCGGCGACGCCGAGGAGCGGGCCGCCGAGTTCATCAAGGCGAACGTGACCAAGCCGGTGGTCGGCTACATCGCCGGCTTCACCGCCCCGCCCGGCAAGACCATGGGTCACGCCGGCGCGATCATCTCCGGCTCGGCGGGCACCGCCGAGGCGAAGAAGGACGCGCTGGAGGCGGTCGGCGTGAAGGTCGGCAAGACCCCGACCGAGACCGCCAAGCTGATGCGGGAGATCATGTCCGCCGGCTGAACCGCCGAGTCGAGGCGCCGAGGGGGTCGACCGCACGGTCGGCCCCCTCGCGTCGTCCGGTCAGCGGTAGAACGGGTGGTTGCCGGTGGACCGCAGGATGGCGCCGGCGATGATGTTGATCACGCCGAACGCGATGGCGAGATAGCCGAGCACGGGCGACTTGCCGTACCGCCTGGCGTCCCGAATCGACAGGTAGCCGAAGATGATCCCCAGGATGCCGCAGCAGAGCAGGCCGAGGACGATGCCCAGCACGCCCCACAGCGTGGTGCGGTCGCGCCCGGCGGCCGCCGGTGGCGGTGGGGGCGGCGGATACGGAGTGTTCACGGCTTCCTCCGAGCGGTCACTGCCGCGACGGGAAAAGGTCGCGTACTGGGCCGAGGCTAGCCCGGATCCGGGGCGCGGAGCGGTGGATCACCGAACTCGTGGCGGGCCCGCGCGGGTATCGGACTGCCGACGCCCGCGCGGCATGCCAGAGTAGAGCCGATGTCCTCCGTCACCCCTGACCAGCCCCGCCGTCCGGCCGCCGGGGTCGGCGCCGACGACCGGCCCGACGCCCGTGCCCGGGGCCCGGGTGCCCGCGCCCGGGCCGGCGAAGCGTCCCGCGGCCGCGCGCCGCTCGCGGTGGCCGCCGGGGTCGCCGCCGTGGGGGCCGCGCTCACGTCGTACCTGCCCGTCGCGCTGGTGCTCGGCCTCGCCCAGCTCAGCGAGGACGCCGGCGCCGTCTCCGGGGCGCTGCGCGCGGGGCTGGCCGGGTGGCTGCTCGGCCACGGCGTGCCGCTGGCCACCGACGCCGGGTCGCTCGGCCTGGCCCCGTTGGCGCTGGCCGGGCTGGCCGTCTGGCGGCTGACCCGGGCCGGTGTGCACACGAGCCGGGCGATCGGCGCACGGGGCGGGCGATCCCCGCGCCAGGCGCTCGCCGCCGCGGGCGCCGTCGGCGTCGGGTACGCCCTGCTCGGCGCGCTCGCCGCCGTGCTGGTCAGCGCGGGCGGGCTCCGGGTGTCCCCGGTCCGCGCCGGGGTGACCTTCGCGCTCGTCGGCTCGCTCGCGGCCCTGGCCGGGGCGGTCCGCACCACGGGAGTGGCCGGGTTCCTCGCCGCCCGGGCGCCCGCCGTGGCACGCGACGGCCTACGCACCGGTCTGGTCGCCGGCCTGCTGCTGCTCGGCGCGGGGGCCGCAGCAGCCGGGCTGGCGGTGGCCACCGGGGGCGGGGACGCCGCGGACCTGATCGGGGCGTACCGCACCGGGGTGGCCGGCCAGGCCGGGATCACGCTGGTCAGCCTCGCCTACGCGCCCAACGCCACGATCTGGTCGGCCAGCTACCTGCTCGGGCCGGGGTTCGCCGTCGGCACCGACACGGCCGTACGAACCAGCGAGGTCTCCGTCGGCGCGCTGCCGGCCGTACCGCTGCTGGCCGGCCTGCCCGGCGGGCCGGTCGAGGGGCTCGGCGCCGGCCTGCTCGCGGTGCCGGTCCTGGCCGGCATGGCCGCCGGCTGGCTGCTCGCCCGGCGGCTGCTCCGGCTGGCCGCCGACGACCGGGCCCAGGTGTCGTGGCCGGCGGTGCTCGGCCCGGCCGCGCTCGCCGGACCGGTCGCGGGGCTGCTGCTCGGGGCGCTCGCGGCGGCCTCCGGCGGGTCGCTGGGCGGCGGCCGGCTGGCCGAGATCGGCCCGGTGCCGTGGCAGGTGGCCGGGGTGGCGACCGCCGTGATCGCGGTCGGCGCCCTGCTCGGCGCCGCCGCCACCCGCGCCCTGGCGAAGGGAAGGGCCCCTTCCTGACGCCTCCGCCCGGGCGCGGCCGGGTCGTGGACGCGGAGAGGGGCGCCCCGGAGATCCGGAGCGCCCCTGCTGGCCGCGTCGGCCCGCCTCAGCTGGTGGGCAGGCTGACGTTCAACACGACGTTCAGGATCAGCACCACGATGCCGAGGGCCGCGCCCACGGCGCCGCAGATCAGGCCCGTCTTGGCCTGGCTGTCGTTGTTGGCCAGGCCCTGGGCCGCCTTCTGCCGGCCGAGGTAGCCGGTGACGATCCCGGCGATGCCGACGGGGATGCCCAGGAACAGGCAGCATGCCAGCGGGATCGACGCGATGCCGAGGATCATCGACACCAGACCCAGCGTGTTCTGCTGCCCCTGCGGCTGCGGGTAGCCGGCGCCCGGGTACGCCGGGGCCGCGCCGTATGGCTGCTGCTGGGCGTACGGGTCCTGCCCGTACGGCTGCCCCGACGTCGGCTGCCCGTACGGCTGCCCCGAGGTGGGCTGCTGGCCGTACGGCGCCTGGGGCGGCTGGCCGTACGGGTCGTGCCCGTACGGCTGCCCGGAGGTGGGCTGCCCGTACGGCTGCCCCGACGTGGGCTGCTGACCGTACGGAGCCTGCGGCTGCTGGCCGTACGGGTCGTGGTACTGCGGCTGGTTCGGGTCGTTGGGCTGCTGGCCGTACGGGTCCTGACCGGGCTGCATTCGCTGGTGCTCCTTGCCTGAGGGTGCTGTCAGTAGCTGCTGGTGCTCGTGTCCGCACCCATGATTCCGGCCAGACCGCCCAGCGCACAGCACACGATGACGATCACGAACCACACGATGCCGACGATGAGGGCCCACTTGGACCACTTCTTCGACTCGGCGGCCGCCGCCTGCGCCCCCGCGTAGTCGCCCTGCTGGAGCAGCCCGTTGACCTTCGAGGCGTTGATGATGGCCGGGATGGCCAGCGGCCAGAAGAAGAAGATGGCCACGATGGACATGGTCATGTTGTTATTGATCTGTTGCGGTTGGGGCGCCTGGTAACCGGGCTGCATTCCTGCCTACTCCTTGTTTCGTCGACACAGTGCACGTGTCGGATCACTGACGGGTGCGGGGCCGGACGCGCGCCGGGCGTGCGGCGGGCCCCGAGCGACGGGAGCGTACAGGGTGTCGGCGACAATGGTTGTCACCGATTTTCCGCTGTCCGCATCCTGGCCGCCTCCGCGCCGTCCGTGCGCCCGCCCGTCGACCCCTTCGACCTGCCCGATAGGGTTGCCGGGTGACCGAGCCCGCGTCCGCCGCCCGCCTCGTCGTCCTCGTCTCCGGCTCCGGCAGCAACCTCCAGGCGCTGCTCGACGCCGCCACCGACCCCGCGTACGGGGCGCGGGTGGTGGCGGTCGGCGCCGACCGGGACGGGATCGCCGGCCTGGATCGGGCCGCCGCCGCCGGAGTGCCGACCTTCGTGGAGCGGGTCAGGGACCATCCGACCCGCGCGGACTGGGACGCGGCGCTGACCGCGCGGGTCGCCGAGCACCGGCCCGATCTGGTGATCTCCGCCGGCTTCCTCAAGCTGGTCGGCCCGCACTTCCTCGCCGCGTTCGGCGACCGCTACCTCAACACCCACAACACGCTGCTGCCGGCGTTCCCCGGCATCCACGGCCCCCGTGACGCCCTCGCCTACGGCGTGAAGGTCACCGGGGCGACGCTCTTCTTCGTCGACGCCGGGATGGACACCGGCCCGATCGTTGCGCAGGTCGCCGTGCCCGTGCTGGACGACGACGACGAGGAGACGCTCACCGAGCGCATCAAGGAGGCCGAGCGGCGCCAGCTCGTCGAGCAGGTCGGCCGTCTGGTCCGCGAAGGTTGGACGATCACCGGAAGAAAGGTCACGGTCCCGTGAGTTCCACTCAGGACGAGCGCCGCCCGATCCGGCGGGCGCTGGTCAGCGTGTACGACAAGAGCGGCCTCGTCGAGCTTGCCCGGGCCCTGCACGAGGCCGGGGTGGAGATCGTCTCGACCGGCAGCACGGCGTCCACCATCGACGGCGCCGGCGTGCCGGTGACCCCGGTCGAGTCGGTGACCGGCTTCCCCGAGATCCTCGACGGCCGGGTCAAGACGCTGCACCCGAAGATCCACGGGGGCCTCCTGGCCGACCTGCGCAAGGAGTCGCACGCCGCCCAGCTCGCCGAGCACGGCATCGCGGGGATCGACCTGCTCGTGTCCAACCTCTACCCGTTCCAGGCGACGGTCGCCTCCGGCGCCGACGTCGACGAGTGCGTGGAGCAGATCGACATCGGCGGCCCGGCGATGGTCCGGGCCGCGGCCAAGAACCACGCCTCCGTCGCCGTGGTCACCGATCCGGCGGCGTACCCGGCCCTGCTGGCGGCCCTGCGGGAGGGCGGCTACACGCTGGCCGAGCGCCGGGTGCTGGCGGCCCGCGCGTTCGCCGCGATCGCCGAGTACGACCTGGCCGTGGCCGAGTGGTGCGCCGTCACCCTGGCCCCGGACGCCGAGGGCTGGCCGAGGTTCGCCGGGCTGACGCTGCGCCGTGGCGCGGTGCTGCGCTACGGCGAGAACCCGCACCAGGCCGCCGCCCTGTACGCCGACCCGGCCAGCCCGCCGGGGCTGGCCCAGGCCGAGCAGTTGCACGGCAAGGAGATGTCCTACAACAACTACGTCGACGCGGACGCCGCGTGGCGGGCGGCGAACGACTTCGCCGACCAGCCGGCGGTGGCGATCATCAAGCACGCCAACCCGTGCGGGATCGCGGTCGGCGCCGACGTGGCCGAGGCGCACCGCAAGGCGCACGCCTGCGACCCGGTGTCGGCGTACGGCGGGGTGATCGCCGTGAACCGACCGGTGAGCGTCGAGCTGGCCCGGCAGGTCGCCGACATCTTCACGGAGGTGCTGGTCGCCCCCGGCTACGAGGAGGGCGCGGTCGAGATCCTGCGGGGGAAGAAGAACATCCGGCTCCTGCACGCCCCCGCGTTCGACCCGCTGCCGGCCGAGTGGCGGCAGGTCACCGGCGGCATCCTGGTCCAGATGCGCGACCGGATCGACGCCGAGGGCGACGACCCGGCCGCCTGGCGGCTGGCCACCGGCGAGGCGGCCGACGAGGAGACGCTGCGCGACCTGGCGTTCGCCTGGCGGGCGGTGCGCGCGGTGAAGAGCAACGCGATCCTGCTGGCCCGGGACGCCGCGACCGTCGGGGTCGGCATGGGCCAGGTCAACCGCGTCGACTCCGCACGGCTCGCGGTCACCCGCGCCGGCGCCGACCGGGCCCGGGGAGCGGTCGCCGCCTCGGACGCGTTCTTCCCGTTCGCCGACGGCCCGCGGATCCTCATCGAGGCCGGCGTACGCGCCATCGTCCAACCCGGCGGCTCCATCCGGGACGAGGAGGTCGTCGCCGCGTGCAAGGAGGCCGGTGTGACCATGTACCTCACCGGCACCCGCCACTTCTTCCACTGATTCCCTATCGAGGATCGGTTGTCAAGAGGGCGGGTTGCTTGACGGTCCGTGACGGTGTCGCGGAGGATTCGGGTGGGGAAGGTCGCCTCGTTCGTACGCTTCGAGCGTCTTTTTGATCATGTCCCGTGAGGGCTTGGTGAGGGGCCTTCCCCGCCCTGCGCTTGGTGCTGCGCCGCCTGCGGCGGATCTCCTCGGTCACGGTCCACTGCTGGGCGATGATCTGTTTCGCCTGCTGTGGGGTGACCGGCGTGCCGTCGACGTCGCAGATGACATACGGCATGCGGCGGCGCATCACGGTCCAGAGCCGCTCGGCGAGCCGGGCCGCGACCACACAGCTGGCTTTGAGGTGTTCGGCACCGCGTTCGACCATCTGCTGGTGGTAGATGCGCGCGAGCTGCGGGTCCTGCTTGCGAGCCCAGTCCGCGGCCCGGATCAGAGTGGCCCGGGCCAGCCGGGAGCCGGCCTTGGACATCGGCTGGCCCTTGCGGTCGGTGTCACCGGTCTCTGACGCGCGCGGCGCCAGCCCGAGGTATGACTTGAAGTGCGCCGCGGTGGGGAACCGGGTGGCGTCACCGATGACCGCGGTCATCGCCGGTCCGCCGACCTCGGCCAGGCCGGGCAGGCTACGGGCCAGCTGCATCGGGTCGACCCACCGGTAACAGGTCTCCCGTTCGGCCGCGTGCGCGGCCAGCTCGGTGGTGATGGCGCGTAGTAGCCGCACCTCGGTGGCGATCTCGGCGGCCAGGTCGGTGAACGCGACCGCCGGGTGATCACCGTAGAGGTCGACCGCCGCTTGGGCGGCGACCAGCCACTGCTCGGCGCGCGCCGCGCCCTGGTGGTTGTGGGACGCCTTGACGATCAGCGCGGTCAGCCGGGCCCGGCCCAGCCGCAGCAGGGCACGCGGGTCGGCGTAGCGTTCCAGCACCGCCAGGTCGGCCTTGCCCAGATCACCGGTCAGCGGGGTGCACGGCATCACCTGCCGGACCAGGTCCTTGATCCGCACCTTGTGCTCGGACGCGGCCATGGTCAGCCGGTCACACGCGCGCACCCGCCGGTCCAACGCCGCCGCTGCCGCATCCGGCAGTTCGAGGGGCCGTAGCCCGTCCGGGTCGATCAACGGCAAGCGGGCCAGGGTGTCCGCGTCAATGCCGTTGGACTTCGCATGCCGCGACAGGAACCGGCGCAGATCCGCCGCCTTCGCACTCGACACCCGGAACACCAGGTGCCCCCGAGCGGTGAAGAACACCGCGATCGGCAGCCACGCCGGCCCGGTCGGCTCGATCACCACCTCCAACCGCGTGCCCGGCGCCGCCCCGGCCAACGCCGCGGACTCGATCATCGACAAGCTGTCCACCGTCGGCTCGCACCGCCGCCGGCACACCTCCCGTCCGGCCTCGTCACGCACCCGTACCGTGTGCGCCGACGCGATCCCCAAATCGATACCGACCAACCTGCGCTGCATCTACCGCCTCCCCGGCACATAAACATCTACCTGCTCCGGCGATCCGCGCAGGTCAACACCGCACGCCAGCCACGGTCCCAAGGAGGCAGAGCAGTCCGACGACGGCTCCCACTCATGTGCTGCAACCGGACCCGGCCTCGCAGGGCCGGCCCACTTCCCTCATCCGGGACATCCGTGGCCAGACCAGCGGTAGCAATCAGCGGTACGAGGCTCTCCCTCAGACCCCAACTCGTCGCCACCCACCGGACCAACCGGGATGCTCATCCAATCCCAGGACCACCGGGCTGATCAAGCACCGGAGTTCCTTACATGACCCCGACCGGGAGCGCAGCGGGGTTGTGCCGTCGGCGCTGTGGAGCTGATGTCGCGCGCGACTCGTCCGACCTGCGACGGCACGTCGGGAGGCGATGTCGTAGACGACTCAGCTCCACAGGCCGCCCACGAGGTGTGCCCGCCCGGCGGCGGCACCGTCGCGTCGCCTTCCGGGCGGCTGGTCAGCCGGCGCGGAGGCTGAGCGCGGCCCGGGTGCCGTCGGTGCGCTCCGCCCGGACGGTCCAGCAGCCGGCCGTGGGGAACGTCCACTGGCTGCCCCACTCGTCGCCCGGGCGCTGCCAGGTGCTGCCGCCCGTGTGCCCGGTGACGTCCGCCGGTTCCACGCGGGCGCCGTCCGGCCCTTCGGCGGCCAGCGTCAGGTCGCCGTGGCCGGTGATCCGGAAGGCGATCTTCGTCAACCGGCCCGCGCGCAGCTCCGCGCCGTCGATGAAGAGCAGCGCCCAGAAGACGCCAGGCGTGCCCGCGACCTCGGCGAGACCGGTGCCGTAGCGGTGGTCGGCCGGGCAAGGCGGGGCGGCGACCGCCGTCGTACGGCCTTCGGTGCTGTCGCCGTCGGGCCGCTCCCCGGCGTCCGTGCAGCTCGCCGCCGTCAGGGCCGCCGCCACCGCGATCATTGAGATGCCCCGATGCCGTCGCATCCCCCCATGGTGCCAGGGCCGCCCCGCCGCCGGCAGGTGCGGCGCGGGCGGGCTTCTCCAGCAGGTTGATCACCTGGGCCTGGATCGACACGTCCAGGGCCGACACCGACTCGTCGCAGACGATGATCTCCGGACGCAGGGCCAGCGCGCGGGCGATGCCGATGCGCTGCCGCTGGCCGCCGGAGAACTGGTGCGGGTACCGGTTGACGTGCTCCGGGTTGAGGCCAACCACGTCGAGCAGTTCCTGCACCCGCTGGCGCCGGCTGCCCTTCGGCGCGGCGTCCGGGTGGATCTCGAACGGCTCGCCGATGATGTCGCCGACCGTCATCCGCGGGTTCAGCGACGGGTACGGGTCCTGCATCACCATCTGCATGTTCCGGCGCAGCTCGGCCCCGGACGCCTTGAACCGGTTCCGCCCCTCCAGGCTGGCCCGCCCGTCGGGTCCAGAGCACTCCCGGACTCGGCGCCCGATCCCGACATATGGCGGGAATTACCCTGCGTGACCAGTGTCACGTGACGGATCGTTATGGTCCGGTGCCGCCCGTCCGGTGCCGCCCGTCCGGTCGGCCCGGCCCGTTCGGGTCGGGCGCCGGACACGGGTCGGCGGAACGGCGAGCCCCGGCCGTGAGACGATCTGGGCGTGACGGCGACGATCCTGGACGGCAAGGCGACCGCGGCGGAGATCAAGGACGAGCTGCGGGTACGCGTCAAGGCGCTGGCGGAGCGCGGCACGATCCCCGGGCTGGGCACTGTCCTGGTCGGGGCCGACCCCGGCTCGCAGGCGTACGTCAACGGCAAGCACCGCGACTGCGCCGAGGTGGGCATCGCCTCGATCCGCCGCGAGCTGCCGGCCGACGCCACCCAGCAGCAGCTCGACGAGGTGCTGGCCGAGCTGAACGCCGACCCGGCCTGCCACGGGTACATCGTCCAGCTTCCGCTGCCCGGCCACCTGGACACCCAGCGGACGCTGGAGGCGATCGACCCGGACAAGGACGCCGACGGCCTGCACCCGGTCAACCTCGGCCGGCTCGTCCTCGGCTACGACGCGCCGCTGCCGTGCACGCCGCGCGGCATCGTCGAGCTGCTCCGCCGGCACGACGTGGCGCTGCGCGGCGCCAGGGTGGCCGTGGTCGGCCGGGGCAACACCGTGGGCCGCCCGCTCGGCCTGCTGCTCACCCGGCGCAGCGAGAACGCCACCGTGACCCTGTGCCACACCGGCACGCTCGACCTCGCCGCGCACACCCGGGCCGCCGACATCGTCATCGTCGCCGCCGGGGTGCCGGGCCTGCTCACCGCCGAAATGATCAACCCGGGCGCGGTGGTGGTCGACGTGGGCATCACCCGGGTGATCGGCGCGGACGGCAAGGGCCGCTACACGGGCGACGTCGACCCGGAGGTCGCCGAGGTGGCCGGCAAGCTCGTACCGATGCCCGGCGGCGTCGGCCCGATGACCCGGGCCATGCTGCTGACCAACGTGGTCGAGCGGGCCGAGCGCGGCTGAGGCCCGCCCGGGGCCGGCGCGGCGGCCATGCGGCCGGGCGTACGACCGGCGAACCGGACGGGCGGTGACGTTCACCCCATCCGGCCGTTGGCCGTTGCCCCTGGCCTGTCCGGTGTCAGGATGACTGATACGGTCCGGAAAACCGACTGGTAGCAGGGAGTGGGACGACCATGGGTAAGAAGGTCACTGTCGTCGGGGCCGGCTTCTACGGCTCCACGACCGCGCAGCGCCTGGCCGAGTACGACGTCTTCGACACCGTCGTGATCACCGACATCGTGGAGGGCAAGCCGGCCGGTCTCGCGCTGGACCTCAACCAGTCGCGCGCGATCGAGGGCTTCGAGACCAAGCTCGTCGGCGTCACCACCGGCCCGAACGGCGAGGGCTACGAGGCCATCGAGGGCTCGGACGTCGTGGTGATCACGGCCGGCCTGCCGCGCAAGCCGGGCATGAGCCGGATGGACCTGCTGGAGACGAACGCCAAGATCGTCCGCCAGGTTTCCGAGAACGTCGCCAAGTACGCCCCGAACGCCGTCGTCATCGTCGTGTCCAACCCGCTCGACGAGATGACCGCGCTCACCCAGCTCGCCACGCAGTTCCCGAAGAACCGGGTGCTCGGCCAGGCCGGCATGCTGGACACCGCCCGGTTCACCAACTTCGTCGCCGAGGCGCTGAGCGTGCCGGTGAAGTCCGTGAAGACGCTGACCCTCGGCTCGCACGGCGACACCATGGTGCCGGTGCCGTCGCGCAGCACGGTCGACGGCAAGCCGCTGCGCGAGGTGATGCCGGCCGAGCAGATCGAGGAGTTGGTCGTCAAGACCCGCAACGGCGGCGCCGAGGTGGTGGCGCTGCTCAAGACCGGCTCGGCGTACTACGCCCCGTCGGCCGCAGCCGCCCGGATGGCCAAGGCCGTCGCGGAGGACTCGGGCGAGGTCATGCCGGTCTGCGCCTGGGTCGACGGCGAGTACGGCATCTCCGGCGTGTACCTGGGTGTCGAGGCCGCGATCGGCGCTGAGGGTGTGAAGCGGGTCGTCGAGACCGACCTGGACGCCGACGAGCTGGCCGCCCTGAAGGAGGCCGCCGAGGCCGTCCGCGCCAAGCAGGGCGACATCGCCACCATGTGACCTGAGCACCGCCGACGGGAGGGGCGTGCCGCCACGCGGCGCGCCCCTCCCGCTGTTCCCGCCCGCCCCGTCCCGCCCGGGCTTCGCACCGTCGATCAAGAGGTTTGCGTCGTCCGGGCACCCGAATTCCGACGCAAACCTCTTGGTCAACCCGCGCGGAGGGGGGCGAAGGCCGCGCTCAGGTGAGGGGTGGACAGGGTGGTTGTGCCCGGCAGGGCGCGCAGGAGGGTCGTCCGGGAGGTGCGGGCGGTCGCCGGGTCCATCTCGTGGGCGTACGCCAGCTCCGGATCGACGAGCTGCACGGCGTGCACCAGCAGGTCGCCGGTGACCAGCAGCCGCTCGTCCCCGGCCGCCACCGGCACCGACTGGTGGCCAGGGGTGTGCCCGGGGGTGGGCAGCAGGCGTACCGCCGGGGCCAGCCGGGCCTCGCCGTCGACCACCCAGCGGAACGGCAGCCACCGCCGCCCGTCCGGGGTGACCGCGCCCGGGTCCCGCGCGTCGGCCGCCCGCCAGTGCTCCGCCGTGGCGCCCGGGAACGCCTGCTCGCGGGGCTGGAAGAACGGCCCCTCCCCGTCGACGAGCGCGGTGACCGTGATAGACCCGAGGGTGCGGCTCAGTGGCATCGGCCGATGGTGCCAGGGGTCCACCGCGCCGCGCACCCCGGTTCCGGCCGCCGACACCAGGCCGGCTGGGGGGCGCCGTCCGGTTTCCAGTACGCTCGTACTGCTTGAGCACGTGTCCCCCGAGAGGAGCGCCGGCCGATGGCGAAGATCAAGGTAAACAACCCGGTCGTGGAGCTCGACGGCGACGAGATGACCCGGATCATCTGGAAGCAGATCCGGGAGCAGCTGATCCTGCCCTACCTCGACGTCGACCTGCACTACTACGACCTGTCGATCCAGTACCGCGACGAGACCGACGACCAGGTCACCATCGACGCCGCCAACGCCATCAAGGAGCACGGCGTCGGCGTCAAGTGCGCCACCATCACCCCGGACGAGGCCCGGGTGGAGGAGTTCGGCCTGAAGAAGATGTGGCGGTCGCCGAACGGCACCATCCGCAACATCCTCGGCGGCGTCGTCTTCCGCGAGCCGATCATCATGTCCAACGTGCCGCGGCTGGTGCCGGGCTGGACCAAGCCGATCGTCATCGGCCGTCACGCCCACGGCGACCAGTACAAGGCCACCGACTTCGTCGTCCCCGGCCCGGGCACGGTGACCATCACCTACACCCCGGCCGACGGCTCCGCGCCGGTCGAGATGGAGGTCGCCAAGTTCCCCGGCGGCGGCGTCGCCATGGGCATGTACAACTTCGACGACTCCATCCGCGACTTCGCCCGCGCCTCCATGCGCTACGGCCTCAACCGCGGCTACCCGGTGTACCTGTCGACGAAGAACACCATCCTCAAGGCGTACGACGGCCGGTTCAAGGACATCTTCGCCGAGGTCTACGAAGACGAGTTCAAGGCGGAGTTCGAGGCGGCCGGCATCAGCTACGAGCACCGGCTGATCGACGACATGGTCGCCGCCGCGCTCAAGTGGGAGGGCGGCTTCGTCTGGGCCTGCAAGAACTACGACGGTGACGTGCAGTCCGACACCGTCGCGCAGGGCTTCGGCTCGCTCGGACTGATGACCTCGGTCCTGATGACCCCCGACGGCCGGACGGTCGAGGCGGAGGCGGCGCACGGCACCGTCACCCGGCACTACCGGCAGTGGCAGAAGGGCGAGAAGACCTCGACCAACCCGATCGCCTCGATCTACGCCTGGACGCGGGGCCTGGCCCACCGCGGCAAGCTGGACGGCACCCCGGCGGTCACCGAGTTCGCCAACACCCTGGAGCAGGTCATCATCGACACGGTCGAGGGCGGCCAGATGACCAAGGACCTCGCGCTGCTCATCTCGCGGGACGCCCCGTGGCTGACCACCGACGAGTTCATGAACGCGCTGGACGAGAACCTGGCGCGCAAGCTCGCCGCCTGATCCACCGCGACCGCGACGGAGCCCGCCGGCGCCCGTGCCGGCGGGCTCCGTCGTTCCGCGCCGGATCCGAACCGCCGCCTCGTGCCGGCGGCGTCACCGTGGGTGACGTGGCTCGTTGAGCTGGTTGGACGTGGTGCCAGTCGCGTCCAGGGAGGCTGACCGGGAACGCCCCGCGGAGCGGGTGCGGATCAGCCAGCTTTCCCGGCTGTCGCGCACAGCCAAGCCGTCCCTTCCCTGCGGGGGGCCCTGTCCCGGGCCCCCCGCGCCCTGTCCGGAGTCCCCGCCCTGGCCCAGGTCCCCGCCCTTGTCCCGGGCCCCCGCACTGTCCCGGCCCCGCTCTCTCCCGCGAACGCCGGCGGTCTCAGGCGGCGCGCAGGAGCTCGGCGGCCCGCTCGGGGGCGACGTCGCTGATGAACGAGCCCATCCCCGACTCCGCGCCCGCCAGGTACTTCAGCTTGTCCCGGGCGCGCCGGATGCTGAACAGCTGCAGGTGCAGATGCGCGAGCTCGCGCTCGACGCGCACGGGGGCCTGGTGCCAGGCCGCGATGTACGGCATCGGCAGGTCGAACAGCCCGTCGAAGCGGCGCAGCAGGTCCAGGTAGAGCGGGGCGAAGGCGTCCCGCTCCTCGTCGGTCAACGCGGGGATGTCGGGCACCGGCCGGTGCGGGGCGACGTGCACCTCGAACGGCCAGCGGGCGGCCGCCGGCACGTACGCCGTCCAGTGCTCGTTGGCGGCCACCACGCGCGTCCCGGCTGCGCGCTCGGCGGCGAGCACGTCCGCGTACAGGTTGCCGCCCCCGGTGCGCTCGGCGTGCCGGCGCGCCGCGCCCAGCATCGCCCGGGTGCGCGGCGGGACGAACGGGTACGCGTAGATCTGCCCGTGCGGGTGGTGCAGGGTCACGCCGATCTCCACGCCCCGGTTCTCGAAGCAGAACACCTGCTCCACCCCGGGCAGTTCGGCGAGCGCCGCCGTCCGGTCGGCGAGGGCGTCGAGTACCGTGCGTACCCGGCTCGGCGGCAGGCGCGCGAACGAGGCGTCGTGGTCGTCGGTGAAGCACACCACCTCGCACCGGCCCTGGCCGGACCGGACCGGCGTGAACGGGGTGATCTCCGCCGGCTCCTCGCCGACGCGTCCGCTGAAGGCCGGGAACCGGTTCTCGAAGACGGCGACGTCGTAGTCGGGCGACGGAATCTCGCTGAGCCGGTCGCCCCGGGACGGGCACAGTGGGCACTGGTCGGCCGGGGGCAGGAAGGTGCGGGTCTGCCGGTGCACGGCGAGCGCCACCCACTCGTCGGTGAGCGGGTCGTACCGCAGCTGCGACGCGCGTGGCGGCGGCGGGAGTTCCCGCCGGTCCGGCTGGTCGCGGACCGCGTCGTCCCGCTCGTCGAAGTAGATCAGCTCCCGGCCGTCGGCCAGCTCGATCGACGTGCGCTTCACTCCGTCGTCCCCTCCCTCGCCGGCCGGCCCGGCCGCACGAGCACCAGCTCGCCGACCCGTTCGCCCAGTACCCGGCGGCCCTCCGGCGCCAACCGGTCGTCGGTGACCAGCACGTCGGCCGCGGACAGCTCGACGATCGAGCAGAGGCCGACGGTGCCCCACTTGGTGTGGTCGGCGAGCACGACCAGCCGGTCGGCGGCGGCCACCAGGGCCCGGTCGGTCTCGGCCTCCATCAGGTTGGGCGTGGTGAAGCCCGCCCGTTCGCCGATCCCGTGCACGCCGAGGAAGAGCAGGTCGAGGTGCAGCGAGCGGATCGCCGTGACCGCCAGCGGCCCGACGAGCGCGTCGGACGGCGTCCGCACGCCGCCGGTCAGCACGACCGTCTGGTCCGGCCGGCCGCCGGCGTGCAGGATCTCGGCGACCGGCAGGGAGTTGGTCACCACGGTCAGCCCCGGCACGTCGACCAGCCGGCGGGCCAGCTCGGCCGTGGTGGTGCCGGCGGAGAGGGCGACCGCCGAGCCCGGCGGGACCAGCGCGGCGGCGCGGGCGGCGATCGCGGCCTTCTCCGGCAGTTGGCGCACCGACTTCGCGCGGAAGCCGGGCTCGTCGGTCGAGCCGGCGCCGGGCACCGTGGCGCCGCCGTGCACCTTGGCGAGCAGGCCACGCTCGTGCAGCGCCTCCAGGTCACGCCGGACGGTCATGTCGGAGACGCCGAACTCGGCGGCCAGCTCGGTCACCCGTACGCCGCCGGTCGCCCGGACCCGCTCCAGGATGGCCGCCTGCCGCTGCCGCGCGAGCACCCGCACCTCCGGCTTTCTCCGCGCCGCCTCGCACGCGGTCGAACGTGTTCCAACAAATGCGAACACTAGCGCGTACGGTGGCCGGCGCGGAAGCGGCGTCGTCTCCCGCCGCGCCGGACCAGGAACCGGGGACCCGGACCGGGACCGGCGCGGGGATCAGGTGGACTGGAGGCGGGGCTCCACCCAGCCGGTCTCGGTCAGGTGGTGCATGACCGCCCGCACGGCCTCCTCGATCGTCAGCTCGGTCGTGTCGAGCACCAGGTCGGCGTCGGTCGGCTCCTCGTACGGGTCGTCGACGCCGGTCATCCCGGTGAGCAGGCCGGCGCGCGCCCGGGCGTACAGGCCCTTGCGGTCGCGCCGCTCGCAGACCTCGATCGGCGTCGCCACGTGCACCAGCACGAACCCGGCGCCGGCCGCGTGCGCCATCTCCCGGGCGGTCGCCCGCGCCTGGGCGTACGGGGCGATCGGGCAGCAGATGCCGACTCCCCGGTGCCGGGCGATCTCGGCGGCGACCCAGCCGATCCGGCGGACGTTCAGGTCCCGGTCGGCCTTGCTGAAGCCAAGCCCGGCGGAGAGCTCCCGGCGCACCACGTCGCCGTCGAGCAGGGTCACCGTCCGGTCGCCGCTCTCGCGCAGCACGTCCGCCAGGCCCCGGGCGACGGTGGACTTGCCGGAGCCGGAGAGCCCGGTGAGGAACACCACCAGGCCCCGGTGCCGGCGCGGCGGACGCGCCCGGCTCAGCTCCTTGGCCACGGCCGGCGGGGTGTGCCACTCCGGCAACGGGAAGCCCCGGTCGAGCAGGTCGTCGATCTCCGCCTGGCTCAGCGCCAGCCGCCGGTTGCGCGGGGGGATGTCCTCCCGCCAGCGCCACTGCCCGTCCCGGTTGTCGTAGGCCAGTTCGCGGGGAACCAGCACCCGCAGCCCGGCCCCGGAGAGCATCTCGCGGGTGGAGAGCAGGTGGGTCACCCCGTACGCGGCAGCCACCCGGGCCTGGATCAGGGCGTCGCTGATCTCGTCGCGGCGCCGGGACAGCGGCACCGCGACCAGCGTCGCCGGGGGCATCCGGTCCCGGGCGGCGAAGACCGCCCGGACCAGCGCCTCGGAGGGCAGCCCGTTGGTCACGCCCTCGCCGACCGGGATCATGACCAGCAGGTGCGCGGCCAGGGTACGGGCGGCGTGGGCGATCTGCGCGAGCTGCGGCCGGTGCAGCGGCCGGTCGGCGACGACACCGAGCACCCGCCCGGGGGGCAGCAGCGCCCGGATCTCCTCCGGGCTGCGGCGCAGCCGCTGGAACGGGCCGTGGCCGCCGTCGCCCAGCCGGCGCACCGCGCCGCCGATCCCGGCGACGCCCTCGCGGGCCGTCCAGATGTCGGTGACCTCCAGCGCCGCGACCGGCGCGCCCTCGCCGTCGGTGAGCACCAGCGCCCGGCGCTGCGGGTCGGCCGGATCCAGGCCGTCCGCCAGCGCCGTAGGCACCTGGAGGGCCACCGGCACGGGCCACGGCGTCCCGTCGGCGAGCCGGCCACGGCGGTTCAGCGAGGCCAGGTCCGCCCGGGTCATGAACCCGGTGAGCGGCGCGTACGCCCCGGTGAGCAGCAGTTCGAGATCGGCCAGCTCGCCGGGACGCGGCGTGTACGCCGGCGCGTCCCGAAGCACCTCGTCGGGCAGCGCCCACCCGTTGCTCATCGAACCCCCCACTCACTGGCCGCCACACAGTTTCGCAGCAGTGCGGCGATCGGTCGAGAGTGCCACCCCACGTCGGTGGACGGCCAGCGGGGCCCGTGTGGCGTGGAACCGGCTACACGGCGGCTCGCAGCGGGGCCGCGCCGAAGGAGATGGAGAACCGCTTGCACCAGAGCGAGACGCTGGTCAGCCCGGTGAGGTCCGTGCCGGCCGGGATGTCGTACGCCTGGTTGCCCCGGTTGCCCTTGAGCCGGCCCAGCTCGACATAGCGGCCGTCGTCGAAGACCCGCGACCCCGGATCGCCCGGGCTGACCGGCTGGTCGGTGAGCCAGACCCGCAGGTCCGGCCCGTTGGTGGTGGCCAGCCCGACCAGTTCCAGCCGGTGCCGGCCGTCGACTCCCCGGACGATCCGCGCGGTGCCCGACGTGTCGTACACCTGGGCGACGAATTCGCCCTGGCTGAGCAGGGCCGGTCCGGTCGGGGCGCCGGGTGCCGTGGGGGAGGACGGCGGCGCCGTGACGACCGCCGACAGCGGCTCGTCGACCTCGGTGTCGATGACATACGTCCACGGCTTGAACCACATCAGGCCGGCGGCGACGCCGAGGGCGAGGACGGCGGCGACGGCGGCGACCGCGCGGCGGCGCGACAGGGCGAGAGACATGGACGCCATTCTTCCGTCGGCGGCGTCCGTCGTCACGGTCCGCACGCCGACGGAATCCTCACCGTCACCAAATGCCGGGGCGGCGGTGGGCGCCCCGGCGGGAAAGGTAGGGCTGGCCGGATGGACCCGGCCGGGCGTACCGGGCAGGCTGGGGCCATGGTGGCGGACACGGGCCGGGCGGCGCCCCGGCGGTCGTACCCGGCAGGCGCCCGGCACTGGGCGACCAGCCTGGCGGTCGCCGGGGCGGCCGCGGCGGCGACCACGGCGCTCGCGCAGGCGACCGGCCAGTTCCACTGGTGGGCCGGCTTCGTGCTGACCCCCGGCGCGCTGATCGCCGCGTGCGGCGGGCCGCTGCTGGCCCGCGGCGGCGGCCGGGCCTTCACGGGGTACGTCGTCGCCTGCCTCGGGGCGCTGGTCTTCGCCGACGGGGCGCTGCTGATGGCCGGCGTCATGGGGCGGGGCTGGCCCGCGCTGGTGATGCTGCCCTGCCTGGCGGTCGCCGGCACCTACCTGTGGCGGCCGGACGACCCGCTGGCCCGGGGGCTGCACCGGACGGTCGCCCTGCTCGCCGTCGCCGGCGCCCTGGTGGGGGCGACCCTACAGCTGATCCGGGCCGGGCTGTACGAGCCGGGCCCGTTCCACTGGTGGGGCGCGTTTGTGCTGCTCGCCGGCGTGGTGGTGGCCGGCAACGCGGCGGAGTTGGCCCGGCACCGGATGCCGTACCGGCTCCAGGCCGTCACCCTGCTCGTCGGGCCCGCCGTCGTCGCCGCGCTGCTCGGCGTCCGCATGCTGCGCGGCTGGTGAGCGCTCCCGGCGCGGCGGCGGGCCCGACACCTCAGAAGGCGCAGGCGACGACCAGTTCCGTCGTGCGGTCCGGCAGCAGGTCGAGCTTGCCGATCCGGCCGGCGGCCCGCAGGTCGCCGGCGACGAGGCCGAGCCGGTCGAGCAGGGCGGCCGGGCCGAGCGCCTCCGCGAGGGGCACCTCCGCCTTCATCGACAGCTTCCGCTCCGACTTGGCCCGCCGCACCTGGCTCAGCGGGTCGCCGGCCAGCCGCAGCAGCTCCGGGTCGCCCTCGCCCCGCACCGCCCGCCCCACCTCGTACGTGGTGGGCCAGGGGGAGCGGTGCACCGAGCCGTACGCGTCGAAGGCGGCGGTCGCGGCGGCGACCACGCCGGACAGTTCGGCGAGCATCGCGGTGTCCAGCGGCTCGGTGGCCGACAGCTCCAGGTCGCGGCGCGGCGTCAGACGCGCCGAGCTGGAGTTGTCGCACGGGGCCCGCAGCGCGTCGGCGGCGCCCAGCCCGAGGGCGAACTTCGACGCGTTGAGTAGTTTCGTGGCGAGCCGCCGGCCGACCCGGATCTGCGCCGGGTCGAACGCCAGGTCCATCCCGGGCCGCCCGTTGGCCGCCCAGTACCGCACCGCGTCCGAGCCGTGCTGCTCCAGCAGGCCCAGCGGGGTGGTGACGTTCCCCTTGGACTTGGACATCTTCTTGCGGTCGGGGTCGAGGATCCAGCCGGAGAGCACGGCGTCCCGCCAGGGCAGCACCCCGTGCTCCAGGTGCGACCGGACCACGGTGGCGAACAGCCAGGTGCGGTTGATGTCGTGCCCCTGCGGGCGCAGGTCCATCGGGAAGACCCGACGGAACAGGTCGGGGTCGTCCGCCCAGCCGCCGACGAGCTGCGGCGTCAGCGACGACGTGGCCCAGGTGTCCAGCACGTCCGGGTCGCCGACGAAGCCGCCCGGCCGGCCCCGCTGGGACTCCTCGTACCCGGGCGGCGGCTCGCTCGACGGGTCGATTGGCAGCGCCGCCTCCTGCGGTGTGAGAGGGTGGGCGAGGTCCGGCTCGCCAGCGTTGTCGAGCCGGTACCACACCGGCACCGGCACCCCGAAGAAGCGCTGCCGGCTGACCAGCCAGTCACCCGTCAGGCCGGCCACCCAGTGCTCGTAGCGGTGCCGCATGTGCTCCGGCACCCAGCGCAGCTCGGCGCCCCGGGCCAGCAGCTCGCCGCGCAGGGCGGCGTCCCGGCCGCCGTTGCGCAGGTACCACTGCCGGGTGGTGACGATCTCCAGCGGCCGGTCGCCCCGCTCGTAGAACTTCACCGGATGGGTGATCGGGCGCGGCTCGCCGACCAGGTCGCCGGCGTCGGCGAGCATGTCGACCAGCGTCCGCCGGGCGCCGGCCACGGTCTGCCCCGCCAGCGCCGCGTACGGCTCGGCCGGCACGCCGGCCGGCGGCACCGGCAGCAGCCGCCCGTCCCGGCCGATCACCGCCCGGGTCTCCAGGGCCAACTCCCGCCACCAGGTCACGTCGGTCAGGTCGCCGAACGTGCACACCATCGCGATGCCCGTGCCCTTGGCCGGGTCCGCCAGCGGGTGCGCGCGCACCGGCACCTCGACCCCGAACACCGGGGTACGCACAGCCGCGCCGACCAGGTCCGCGTACCGCTCGTCGTCGGGGTGGCAGACCAGCGCCACGCAGGCCGGCAGCAGCTCGGGGCGGGTGGTGTCGATCAGCACCTCCCGGCCGTCCGGGCCGGCGAACCGCAGCCGGTGGTACGCCCCCGGCCGCTCCCGGTCCTCCAGCTCCGCCTGGGCGACGGCGGTGGCGAACCCGACGTCCCACAGCGTCGGCGCCTCCGCCTGGTACGCCTCGCCCCGCGCCAGGTTGCGCAGGAACGCCCGCTGCGACACGGCCCGGGCCCGGCGGCCTGCCCTGCGCCGGCCCTCCGGCCGCGGGTCAGACCAGCGAGTCGCGCCACTGGCGGTGCAGGGCCGCGTACCGGCCGCCGCCGGCGACGAGCCGGGCGGGTGGGCCGTCCTCCACGATCCGTCCCCCGTCGAGGACGAGCACCCGGTCGGCCGTCTCCACGGTGGACAGCCGGTGCGCGATCACCAGGGCCGTCCGGTCCCGCAGCACGGTGCCCAGCGCCCGCTGCACGAGCCGCTCGGTGGGCACGTCCAGCGACGACGTC
The DNA here is from genome assembly GCF_007830265.1 of Micromonospora olivasterospora. NCBI lineage: Bacteria > Bacillati > Actinomycetota > Actinomycetes > Micromonosporales > Micromonosporaceae > Micromonospora > Micromonospora olivasterospora. The sequence continues at coordinate 1,580,128 of NZ_VLKE01000001.1, read as the reverse complement.
GCCTCGTCGAGGACGAGTACCCGGGGGTCGGCGAGGAACGCCCGGGCGAACGCCACCAGTTGCCGCTGCCCGGCGGAGAGGCGGCCGCCGCGCCGGTGCACCTCGGTGTCGTACCCGTCGGGCAGCGCCGCGATGAAGTCGTGCGCGCCGATCGCCCGCGCGGCGGCCTCCACGGCCGCGTCGTCGGCCCCCGGACGGCCGAACCGGATGTTCTCCGCCACCGTGCCGCTGAACAGGTGGTTCTCCTGGGTGACCAGCACCACCGCGCGGCGCAGGTCGGCGTCGGCCAGGTCCCGCAGGTCGACCCCGTCCAGCGTGACCGTGCCGGCGTCCGGGTCGTGGAACCGGGCCAGCAGCTTGGCGATGGTCGACTTGCCCGCCCCCGTCGGCCCGACCAGCGCGACGGTCTGCCCGGCCGGCACGGTCAGGTCCAGCGCGGACAGGATCGGCGCGCCGGCCCGGTAGCCGAAGGAGACCGAGCGGAACTCCACCGCCCCGCGCCCCGACCCGGCGGGCAGCGGCAGCGGGCTCGCCGGCTCGGCCACCGCCGGCCGCTCGTCGAGCACCCCGGCCAGCTTCTCCAGGGCCGCGGTCGCCGACTGCAGGGAGTTGTAGAACTGGCTCAGCTCCTGCATCGGCTCGAAGAACCGGCGCAGGTAGAGCAGGAACGCGGCGAGCACCCCCACCTCGGCCCCGCCCGCGAGCACCCGGGCGCCGCCGTAGCCGAGCACCGCCGCCACGGTCACGTTGCCGATCACCTTGATCCCCGGCGAGTACGTGGCGATCAGCCGGAACGCGGTCAGGCTGGCCCGCCGGTAGTCGTCGTTGACGGCCTCGAAGATCCGCTGGTTGCGGGCCTCCCGCCGGTACGCCTGCACCGCCCGGATGCCCCGCAGCGACTCCACGAAGTGGACGATGACGAGCGCCACCGCCTCCCGGGTCCGCCGGTACGCCCCGGCCGACGCCCGGGCGAACCACCGGGACAGCCAGAGCAGGAACGGGAACGCCAGCAGGGTGACCGCGGCCAGCGGCGGGTCCAGCCAGAGCAGGACGGCGGCCACGGAGAGGATGGACAGCACGGCGAGGACCAGGCTGTCGACGCCCCCGTCGACCAGCTCGGCGATCGAGTCCAGGTCGCTGGTCAGCCGGGAGACCATCCGTCCCGACGTGTAGCGCTCGTGGAAGCCGACGGACAGCCGCAGGAAGTGCGCGTACACCCGCTCGCGCAGCTCCAGCAGGACGGCCTGGCCGATCCGGGCGGAGAGGGTGAGCAGGCCGCGCCGGGCCGCGTACTCGGTCAGCGCCGCGCCGGCGAAGGCCGCGGCGACCGCGGCCAGGGGGCGGGCGTCCCCGGACCGTAGCGGGCCGATCGCCCGGTCGATGCCGAGCATCACCAGGTACGGCCCGGACATCGCGGCGGCGTTCTGCGCCAGCAGCAGGCCCACGGCCGCCGCGATCCGGCGCCGGTGCGGCCGCAGCAGGTCCCGCAGCAGCACGCGGCTGCGGGCGCGCAGTCGCGCCACCGCCTCCGGCGTGCCCTCCTCCGCCCGGCTCCGGTCCGCCTCCGGGTCGACGGCCCGCCCCCGCCACCGCTCCACGTCCCAGTCGGCCCTGCCGTCCGGGTCGTCCACGGGCGCGCCCGCCGACCCGCCGTCCGCACGGCCGTCCCCGCCGCCCGTCCCGCCAGCCCTCTCGCCGTCCGTCCCGCCGACCGGCTCGGAGTCCGTCCCGCCAGCCCTCTCGCCGTCCCTTTCGCCGGCCGGCTCGGCGCCCGGGCGGCGCGGTCCGGCCGTGGTCACGAGCGCACCAGCCCGCGGCCGGGCCCGGCGGCCGGCGTGTGCGCCTTCTCTCCCGCGACCGGGGTGGGCGGCTCGGCCGAGAGCACCGCCCGGTACGCCGGCACCGTGGCCAGCAGCCGCGAGTGGGTGCCGACGGCGGTGATCCGGCCCCGCTCCAGCAGGGCCACCCGGTCGGCGAGCGCGACGGTCGACGGGCGGTGCACCACCAGTAGCGCGGTCGTCTCCCGCAGCACCCGCCGCAGCGCCGACTCCACGAGCGCCTCGGTGTGCACGTCGAGTGCGGAGAGCGGGTCGTCCAGCACCAGCAACGCCGGCCGGCCGAGCACCGCCCGGGCCAGCGCGAGCCGCTGCCGCTGCCCGCCGGAGAGGGAGAGCCCCTGCTCGCCGACCCGGGTGGCCAGCCCCCACGGCAGGTCGTACGCGAAGTCGGCCTGGGCCAGCGCGAGCGCGGCCCGTACCTCGTCGGCGTCGGCGTCCGGCCGGCCCAGGGTGAGGTTCTCCCAGACCGAGATGGAGAACAGCGTGGGCTCCTCGAAGGCCACCCCGACCAGCCGGCGCAGCGACGCCAGCCGCAGGTCGCGCAGGTCGTGGCCGTCGAGGGTGATCCGCCCCCCGGTGACCTCGTGCAGTCGGGGGACCAGGGAGAGCAGCGTGCTCTTGCCGCAGCCGGTCGCCCCGACCAGGGCCAGCGTCTCGCCCGGCTCCACGGTCAGGTCCACCTCGCGCAGCACCGGCTCCGCCGTGCCGGGGTAGCGGAACGACACCCCCTCGAAGGCCAGCCGGCCGCGGACCGCCGCTCGGGACAGGGCCACCGCGTACGGCGCGTCCACGATGGTGGGTGGGGTGTCCAGCACCTCCTGGACGCGGTCGGCGGCGGTGGCCGCCTCCTGGCCGTTGGCGATGATCCAGCCGAGCGACTGCACCGGCCAGATCAGCATCAGTTGCAGGCTGACGAACGCGACCAGCTCGCCGATGGTCAGCACGCCCCGGGCCGCGGCCACCGCCCCGGCGACCAGCACCACGCCGAGGGTCAGGTTCGGCACCAGGTCGAACAGCGCCGAGGTGCGGGCCAGCAGCCGCCCCTTGCGGACGCCGGTGTCGTGCAGCGCCCGGGCGGCGGCGGCGAAGCGGGCCGCCAGTTCCGGGCCCCGGCCGTACGCCTTCATGGTGCGCAGGCCCTGCGCGGTCTCCTCGACCAGGGTCGCCACGTCGCCCTGCTGGTCCTGCATCCGGCGGGACGCGGCATGGTAGTACCGGGCGAACCTGCGGCTGATCAGGAACAGCGGGACGGCGCTGGCCGCCACCAGCAGCCCCAGCGCCGGGTGCAGCCGCACCAGCAGCACCACCACGGCGACGTAGGTGACCAGGTTGAGCACGAGGAACAGCAGGCCGAAGGAGAGGAACCGGCGGATCACCGACAGGTCGCTGGTGATCCGGGAGAGCAACTGCCCGGACTGCCACCGGTCGTGGAAGCTGGCCGGCAGCCGTTGCAGGTGGGCGTAGACGTCGGCCCGGATCGCCGCCTCCATGCCGACCGACGAGGAGGACTGGGTCCACCGGCGGATGAAGATCAGCACCGCCTCCGCCAGGCCGAGGAGCAACGCCAGGCCGCCGAGCCGGACCAGGCCGGCCTGGTCGTGCCGGGCGATGGGGCCGTCGACCACCCGCTGCACGACCAGCGGCACGGCCAGGCTGGCGGCGGTCGCGGCCAGCGCCGCCGCCAGCAGCCAGCCGAACTCGGTGGCGTAGGGGCGCAGGTAGGGACGCAGCCGCCACAGGTTGCGCAGCGGGCGGGCGCCGCCCCGCCGGCCCGCAGCGACGGCCGGCAGCACGACCCGTGGCCGGTCGCCGTCGCTGTCCGCAGGCACTACCCGACGGTAGCGTCAAATGTGAGCGTCGCAGCTGTCAACTTTCGGCACGGGCGCGCGCCTCGCCGCCGTCCGGGGGTCGCCTCGCGGGCTACCGTCCGGGGGTCGCCTCGCGGGCCACTGTCCGCGGGTCGTCCCGTGGGCTACCGTCCGGGGGTCGCCTCGTGGGCGAGGAGCCACCGCTTGACGTCCAGCCCCCACCGGTAGCCGCCGAGGCCGCCGTCGGTGCGTAGCACGCGGTGGCAGGGCACGAAGAGGGCCGCGGCGTTGCGGGCGCAGGCGGCCGCCGCCGCGCGTACCGCCGCCGGCCGGCCGGCCAGTTCGGCGTAGCCGGTGTACGTCACCGGCTGGCCGGGCTTGACCTCGCGCAGCACCCGCCAGGCGTGCGCCATGAACGCGCCCCCGGTGTGCTGCTCGACGGGCACCGCGTCGATCGCGGTCAGGTCGCCGCCGAGGTACGCGGCGACGGCACGGGTCACGGGGCCGAGGTCGGCCCGGTGCCGCACCGGGCCGCGCAGGGCCGGGTGCACCAGCGGTACGAGCGACTCCGGCTCGGCGGTGAAGCCGGCCGCCCGGACCGCGCCGCCGGGGCCGGTCAGGATGCTCAGCGGGCCGGCGGGCGTGTCGACGACGGTGCCGTCGAGCGTGCTGTCCATGCTGTTCTCCACAGTCGTCATGCTGCTCTCCACAGTCGGATGACCGCGTACGAGCGCCAGGGGCGCCATCGTTGCGCGTACGCGTCGAGGGCCTTCGGGGCGTCGGGCAGGCCGAGGGCGGCGGCGCCCCGCCGTACGGCCAGGTCGGTGGGGAGGAAGACGTCCGGGTCGCCGAGGGCGCGCATGGCCACGTACCCGGCCGTCCACGCCCCGATTCCCGGCACCGCCAGCAGCCGCCGCACGCTCTCCTCCCGGTCCCCGCCCGGGTCGAGGTCCAGCGACCCGTCGGCGACGCCCCGGGCCACCGCCCGGATGGTTTCCCGCCGCCCGACGGGCATCCCGAACCCGCCATCCCCGACCCGCAACACCTCCCCGGCACTGGGAAACCCCCGCAGCCCACCTTTCCTCCCGGGTTGATCACGGAGTTGGCGGTCGGCGGGATCCTCAGAACGGCCGTCGACTCCATGATCAACACCCGAGGGGGTGGTGGCGGCGGTCGTCAGGAGGCGGGCGAGGGTGGTGCGGGCGGCGCGTACCGAGACCTGCTGGCCGACGACGGCGCGGACGGCCATCTCGAAGCCGTCGACGGCGCGCGGGAGACGCACCCCGGGCTCGGCGGCCACCAGCGGGGCGAGGGCGGAATCGGCGGCCAGGGCGTCGTCCACGGCGCCCGGGTCGGCGTCGAGGTCGAGCAGCCGGCGGCACCGGGCCACCGCCGGCGCCAGGTCGCGCATGTCGGCCAGCCGCAGCGTCGCCGCCACGTACCCGTCCGCCGGGGTCAGCGCCGCCTCGGCCGCGCCGTGCGGCAGCCGCAACCCCCGGCGGTACGTCCCGTCGCGCACCTCCTCCACGCCGGGCAGCGCCCGCAGCGCGAGGAAGTCCAGCAGCGCCGCCGCGTGCAGTGGCGGCCGGTACGCCAGCCGCAGCGTGATCGTGCCCGCCCCGCCGGCCGCCGGCCGCCGTCCCCGGGCGGCCCGCAGCTCCGACGGGGCGGCGGCGTAGACCTCCCGGATCGTGTCGTTGAACTGCCGCACGCTGCCGAACCCGGCCGCGAACGCGATCTCGGCCATCCCCAGCCCGGTCGTCTCGATCAGGATTCGGGCGGTCTGCGCGCGCTGCGCGCGGGCCAGCGCCAGCGGCCCGGCGCCCAGCTCGGCCCGCAGCATCCGGTGCAGGTGCCGCTCGGTGTAGCCGAGCCGAGCGGCCAGCCCCGGCACGCCCTGCCGGTCGACCACCCCGTCGGCGATCAGCCGCATGGCCCGGCCCACGGTGTCCGCCCGGACGTTCCACTCCGGCGAGCCGGGGGCGGCGTCGGGGCGGCAGCGGCGGCAGGCGCGCAGCCCGGCCCCCTGCGCCGCGGCGGCGGAGGGGAAGAACCGGACGTTCTGCCGCTTCGGAGTATTCGCCGGGCAGGACGGCCGGCAGTAGATCCCGGTCGACGTCACGCCGGTGTAGAACCAGCCGTCGAACCGCTGGTCGCGGCTGTCGACGGCCCGGTAGCAACGCTCGAAGTCCAACTCCACGGCACCGATACTGCCCCGCCGCCGACCCGCCCGGCTCGCGGAAATCGGACCTCGCCGTGCTGGCTCGTCAGGGAGGGCGCCTTCTCGGTGCTTCCGGTGGGGAAGAGGATCGTTCGCGCCCGGTGTCCCCGAAAGTGTCGGTCGGGGCCGGTACGGTCCCGCCACCAACTCAAGAAGGGGTGCGGCGATGGCGAGCGTGGCCGGGCGAGGTGTCCGTTGATGCGGTCGGGGCGGGCGCGGTTCGACCGTACGGTCGTCCAGGGCTTCTACGACCGGATGCGGGCGGTCGCGCCGGCGGCGTACGGCGCACTGGAGCGGGACCGGGCGGCCGAGCCCGGGCGGCCGTTCCGGGACACGGCCTGCGGGCGGCTCGTCGCGTCGCTCGACGCCGCCGGCCGGCGAGCCCTCGGCATGTGGGCACACCACTGGTGTATGCGCTTCTACGACGACGACACGCGGGTGGGGCTGCGCCTGGTCCGGGAGATCGCCGGCCGCCCCCGGCTCGGCTGGACGGCGGACGAGGTGCGCTGGATGCTCGGCGAGTCCGAGGCGGCCGGGCCGGCCGCCGCGCACCGGTTCACCCTGCCGGCCGCCGCGGCGCGGGAGCTGTCCCCGGCCGTCCGCCGGCAGATCGGCGCCCCCGAGCCGGCGTCGGCCGGTCGGGAGTTGTCGAGCGCCGCGCCGGAGGGGGCGGGGCCGCCACCTGCCCTGAGGCCCGGCCGCCCGCCGAGCGCGCGGCGGCCGGAGGCCGGTCCGGACGGCCGCGTAGACTGGCGGCCCGTGAGCCTCACCATCGGGATCGTCGGCCTGCCCAACGTCGGCAAGAGCACCCTGTTCAACGCGCTGACCAAGAACGACGTGCTCGCGGCGAACTACCCGTTCGCCACCATCGAGCCGAACGTCGGCGTCGTCGGGCTGCCGGACGAGCGGCTGGGCAAGCTGGCCGAGATCTTCTCCTCCCAGAAGGTGCTCCCGGCGCCGGTGTCGTTCGTCGACATCGCCGGCCTGGTCCGGGGCGCCTCGAAGGGGCAGGGGCGGGGCAACGCGTTCCTCGCGAACATCCGGGACGCGTCGGCGATCTGCCAGGTGGTGCGGGCCTTCTCCGACCCGAACGTGGTGCACGTCGACGGCAAGGTCTCGCCGGCCGACGACATCGAGACGATCAACACGGAGCTGATCCTGGCCGACCTCCAGACGCTGGAGAAGGCGCTGCCCCGCCTGGAGAAGGAGGCCAAGCTCCGCAAGGACCGCGCCGCCGCGGTGGCCGCTGCCCAGAAGGCCGTCGAGGTCCTCGACGGCGGCACCACGCTGTACGCGGGCGCGGCGGCGGCCGGCATCGAGCTGGAGCACCTGCGCGAGCTGCACCTGCTCACCACCAAGCCGTTCCTGTACGTCTTCAACGTCGACGAGGCCGAGCTGGCCAACGCCGAGTTCCTCGACGAGCTGCGCGCCCTCGTCGCCCCGGCCGAGGCGGTCTTCATGGACGCCAAGATCGAGTCGGAGCTGGTCGACCTGCCCGAGGAGGAGGCCCGCGAGCTGCTGGAGTCGATCGGGCAGTCCGAGCGGGGCCTCGACCAGCTCGTCCGGGTCGGGTTCCGCACGCTCGGGCTCCAGACGTACCTGACGGCGGGGCCGAAGGAGGCGCGGGCCTGGACCGTCCCGGTCGGCGCCACCGCCCCCGAGGCCGCGGGTGTGATCCACTCCGACTTCCAGCGCGGCTTCATCAAGGCCGAGGTGGTCTCCTACGCCGACCTGGTCGCGGCCGGCTCGATGGCGGCGGCGAAGGCGGCCGGCAAGGTCCGCATCGAGGGCAAGGAGTACGTCATGCAGGACGGCGACGTGGTGGAGTTCCGCTTCAACGTCTGAATCCGGCGGTTCTCGCAGGTCAGCAGGCTGCCTCTGCGCTCGGAGGCACGCCGGGGCGCAACCCGACGGTGGAAGTGGGTAACCACATCGAACACGACAAGGCACGCCGGCGGCGGATCGCATGGTGGATCACGCCGCCCGCGGTGGTGGTGGCGCTCGGGGTGGTCGCGTTCCTCGGCGTCCGTCACTCGTACCAGGACCCCGGTCCCTTCCGCGTCGGCACGTGCTTCCTGGCGGGCGACGACACGGGCATTGCCGAGGCCGGCGGGCTGCGCGAGGTGAGTGGCCGGGCGAAGGTGGTCGGCTGCGGAACCGCCCACAGTGCCGAGATCACCCGGACCGCGCGCCATCCGTCGGACTGTCGTGCCGAAGGCGCGTGGTTGAACAGCCGAGGGCAGATCTACTGCGTCACCTTCTCGGGTTGACCGGCATGGCGGCTGAGTGCACAGTGCACTCGACAGATGATCTCGCCTGGCTGCGCCCAGGCGATCGGCGCCGCGAAGCCTAGCGAGGGCAGCTGATGTCCGAGGTGGGGAAACGAGGTTCCTGGCTGGGCCGCGATCGAGGCGGCCGTGGCGACCAGGGTGGCCGATGAGGACCCGCTGGACTGGGGGACCAACAACCTTCCAGGGCACGGCCTCTACGGCCTGGGCGCGTACCGCTCCGCCGGCCACTGGTTGCTGGTGACCCTCGGGATGACCGAGCTGTTCGCCAAGAGCAGCGACAACCCGGATGTCAGCGGCTGGGGATACGAGCTGACGATGCGCGTCCCCATGGACGCCGACCAGCCGCCCGCGTGGTCCCTGCGTCTGCCCGAGCGACTGGTCGGCTACGTGTTCACCAGCGGTAAGTCCTTTGCCGAGGGGCATCGCATGGACCCGGGCGGCCCGATCACCGGTGAGGACACAACCCGACTCCGCGCAGTGGCCTTCGCCGCCGATCCCGAACTGCCGCCCATCGACTCCCCGTACGGCTCGGCGCGGTTCCTGACCGTCGTCGGGATCACCACCGAGGAGTTGGAGCGCATGAAGGCGACCACGGCGGCCGAGGTGCTCAGCGAGCTTGCCGAGCGCTCTCCCACCCTCGTGACCGATCCGACGCGCTAGGCCCCACCCCGTCGGCTACCCGCCGGCCAGTGCGTCGTCGACGCCGGTCTCCCGGCGGCCGAGGTGCACGGGGTCGCGCCGGGACAGGACGTCCAGCGCCGCCTTCACGCACGCGCCGTACTCGCGGGTGGCGCTCACCCGCCACGTCCTGGCGTACGCCCTGGCCGTGTCGTCGCCCACCCCGTTGGCCTCGACGCCGAGCCGCCGGCACACCGCCACGGCCCGGGGCAGGTGGAAGGATTGGGTCACCACCGTCGCCCGGTCCACCCCGAAGATCCGCTTCGCGCGGGCGCACGAGTCGTACGTGTCGAAGCCCGCACAGTCCGGCACCAGCCGGCGCGCCGGGACGCCCCGGTCGAGCAGCCAGCGGCGCATCGCGTCCGGCTCGTTGTAGTCATGGTGCATGTTGTCACCGGAGAGCAGGATCGCCTGCACCTTCCCGGCGGCGAGCAGGCGGCGGGCGATCTCCAGGCGCGCGGTGAGAAACGGCGACGGGGTCCCGTCCGGGTCGACCCTGGTGCCCAGCACGAGGGCGACCGGCGCCTCGGGGACGTCGCGCTCGGCGAAGAGGTGCCCCTCGGCGTCCCCGCGTACCCACGCCACGCTGGCCGCCGTACCGGTCGTCGCGAGCACCGCCCCGGCGAGCGCCGCGAGGGCGAGGAGGCGCAGCCGCCGCGCGCCCGCGGCCTGCCGGATCCAGGTCGGCGTGGAGATTCGCCAGCGCATGCGGACCAGTATCCCTGCATCAGGACCCAACCGATCTTGCCCGCGGTCAGGAGATGTAGTGCAGGATCACGTTGTGCACGTGGTGGCTCTTCTGGGCGCCCCGGAACTCGACCTCGTACGTGTGCGTCCCGACGTGGATGGCGATGGCGCCGGTGGAGAAGAACGACCCGCCCCACGACTTGTTGCTCACCACGCTCACGCTGGTGATCTTCGAGTACGGAATGCTGGTGATCGCGTACCGCTTGCCGACGAAGGACCGGTCCTGGATGATCACCCGCCGGTCGGTGAGGCCGATGAAGCCCGTCCCGGTGCCGATGGCGTCGTAGACGGCGATGATCTGCTCACCGTCGAGGAGCCCGCTCTGGATCTGCTGGAACTGCTCCTTGCGGTCGTACGTCGCGTTGGCCATGCACCCCACGGTAGGCGGCCTGCGCCAACCGCCCGCCGGTCAGACGCGGTCGAACCGGTAGAGCTCGACCAGGTCGGCGGCGGTGATCCCGCCGGGACGCTCGGTGCCGCAGCCGAAGTAGTTCGCAGGGCCGAAGAGGGCGAACAGGCCCCCGCAACCGACCACCAGCGCGCCACAGAGGACGACGGCGGACACGACCGCCCCCCCGTCGCGTACCCCGGTGACCTCCGTCCAGGCCCGCACCGGGCGGCCGTCCGGCAGCCGGATCAGGCGCCGCGAGTCAACCGGGTTCCAGCGCTCCCATGCCCGGTGGGCCGGGTCGCGCGAGTCGAACGCCAGCCGGCCGCCGGGCACCAGCGCCCGCGCCAGGTCGGCGAGCGTACGGTTCCACTCGTCGTCGGACCCGAAGACCTGCGCGACGTGGCTGGTCAACAGGGCGACGTCGTACGCCCGGTCGGGCAGCGCCCGGGACGTCCCCTGGACCCAGGTGACCCGGTCGGCGCCGGGCTTGCGCCGCGCGGTGGCCAGGGACGGGCCGGCGGGGTCGACGCCGGTGACCGTGTGCCCGGCGGCGGCCAGGGCGAGCGTGAGGCGGCCGGTGCCGCAGCCCAGGTCCAGTACGCGGGCAGCGGGCGTCTCGTTCACCACCGCCAGGAAGAAGTCGTCGTCGGGTCCCCAGCGGCACTCGGCGTCGTAGCCGGGCACCAGCAGTGGATCGAGGAACTCCCCGTCGCGCATCAGGCTCGGTGTCGCGGGGCGGTCAGGAGCCGGCCACGGCCCGGTACGCGTCCTCGATGCGGGCGGCCAGCAGGACCTCGCCCTCGGTCAGCGGCTCCCCGTCGCCGTGCCCGACCCGGATCTGGGTCTGGTCGTCCCGGCGGCTGATCTCGGGGCGCAGGTGCAGGGCGTCGGCGACCACCTTCACCCGCTCGGTGAGGGCGGCGTGCTGCGTGTCGTCGATCACCAGCGTGCGCCGGATCTGCTCGCCCTCCCTGGTCCACCCGGTCAGCAGATTCAGGGCGTCGCTCAGGTAGTCGTGCTTCGCGCGTCCCCTGAACAGCACCCGCATCACCGCACCTCCCAGGCGTCGTTGCCGGCTTGTGGCCAAATCGTCGCCGTCCCGTGTCTTGTCGGTGCTTCCAGTCTTCCGTCCGACCCGAGGGTGTGTCCACGCCCACACTTCCCACTTCTACTGCCCTAGCGGCCGGTCAAGCTACCCAAACCGCCGATTGATCTGGCACCCTGAACGCCCGTGCGGACCGAACGGGCTAGCGACAACGGACACGCCGAACGGCGGGACATCAAGGTCATCGTCGGGGCGGCGATCATCGCGGACGGGCGCGTGCTCGCATGCGCCCGGTCCGCACCGCCCGAGGTCGCCGGGATGTGGGAGTTCCCCGGCGGCAAGGTTGAGCCGGGGGAGAGCGAGACCGCCGCGCTGGTCCGCGAGTGCGCCGAGGAGTTGGCCGTACGCGTCGAGGTCGGCGAGCGGGTCGGCCGCAACGTGCGGATGGCCCACGGCCGCTCGGTGCTGAAGGTGTACAGTGCCCGCCTGCTCCACGGCGACCAGCCCAAGGCCCTGGAGCACTCCGCGCTGCGCTGGCTCTCCGCGGCCGAACTCGACACCGTCACCTGGCTCCCCGCTGACGCCCCGATCGTCGCCGCCCTCCGCCCCCTGCTCACCAACCCCTGACCGCGCCTCCCTTCCCCGCGATCTTGCACTTTTGGCCCCCGAAATGGGCGCGATGCGGCTTTTGTCGGGGCGGTAAGTGCAAGATCGGCGCGGGGTGGAACGGGACGAGGGGCCGGGAACGGGGCGGGGGCCGCGGCATCTGCCGTGGCCCCCGTCGTCGTCATTTCGCTCAGTGCTTGTCCTGCTCCGGGTGGGCGAAGTTCAGGTGCCCCGGCGGGAGCGGGAACTTCACGTCGTCGCCGAACGGCGACGGCGCGGCGGCCCGGTCGAACGTCAGCTCCGTCAGCGGCAGCCGGCCGTTCTCCCCCACCGCCGGAGCGGTCGGGTGCGGCACCTCGCGGTGCCAGTTGACGCCCGTCTGGGCCTGCTCCTCCGCGTGCGGGTCGTGCGAACCGCCCGCGTGCGAGTGCACGCCGCCGGGCGCCGGGCTGAAGTGCGCCGACGCGCCACGCTGGACGCCAGAGTGCCCTGCGGAGAGCCCCGCGCCGCCGTGCTGGGCGCTGGTCACGTTGGTCTGAGGCACCTGACCCCTCCGGAAGATCTTGCTACCGAGCCACACAAGGGGATCGTACCTGCGGTCGACGACCCGTTCCTTCATGGGGATGATCCCGTTGTCGGTGATCTTGATGTGCTCGGGGCAGACCTCGGTGCAGCACTTAGTGATGTTGCAGAATCCGAGGCCCTGTTCCGCCTGCGCGTACTCCTTGCGGTCCGTCCGGGCGTCGAGCGGGTGCATGTCCAGCTCCGCGGCCCGGATGAAGTAGCGCGGACCGGAGAAGGCGTGCTTGTTCTCCTCGTGGTCCCGGATCACGTGGCAGGTGTTCTGGCACAGGAAGCACTCGATGCACTTGCGGAACTCCTGCGAGCGCTCGACGTCCACCTGCTGCATCCGGTAGTCGCCCGGGGCCACCCCCTGCGGCGGCGCGAACGCCGGGGTCTCCCGCGCCTTCTCGTAGTTGAACGAGACGTCGGTGACCAGGTCCCGGATCACCGGGAAGGTGCGCAGCGGGGTGACCGTGACCGTCTCGTTCTCCTCGAAGGTCGACATCCGGGTCATGCAGCCCAGCTTGGGCATCCCGTTGATCTCCATCGAACACGAGCCGCACTTGCCGGCCTTGCAGTTCCACCGGCAGGCCAGGTCCGGCGCGTCGGTGGCCTGGAGCCGGTGGATGACGTCGAGGACGACCTCGCCCTCGTTGACCTCGACCTGGTAGTCCTGCAGGTCGCCGCCGCTCTCGTCGCCCCGCCAGACCCGGAAGTGACGCTTGGTTCCCATTACTTGCCCGCCTCCTCAGCGAGGGCGTCGAATTCGGCCAGCTCCTCGTCGGTCAGGTACTTGGCCAGTTCCGCGCGGTCGAACAGGCTCATCAGCTCCGGCCGCAGCTTCGGCAGCGGCTTTTGGGTCAGCCGCACGGCGTCGCCGTCCAGCGAGCAGACCAGGTTCACCCGGCGCCACTTCGGGTCCATCTTCGGGAAGTCCTCCCGGGTGTGCCCGCCGCGCGACTCCTGACGCTCCAGGGCCGCCTTCGCCGTGCACTCGGAGACGACCAGCATGTTGCGCAGGTCCAGTGCGAGGTGCCAGCCCGGGTTGTAGCGCCGGCCGCCAGCCGCGCTGACCTTCGCCACCCGCTCGCGCAGCTCGGCGAGCCGCTCCAGCGCGTCGGCCAGCTCGCCCTCCCGCCGGATGATCCCGACCAGATCCCCCATCACCGCCTGGAGGTCCTGCTGGAGCTTGTACGGGCTCTCCCCGGTGTCCCGCTGCAGCGGCGCGAGCGCCGTCTCCACCGCGGTCTCCACCGCCGCCACCGACACCTTCGGGCGTGCGGTGAGCTGGTCGGTGTACGCGGCCGCGTGGCCGCCCGCCCGCTTGCCGAAGACCAGCAGGTCGGACAGGGAGTTGCCGCCGAGCCGGTTGGAGCCGTGCATGCCGCCGGAGACCTCGCCGGCCGCGAACAGCCCGCGCACGGTGCCGTACGCGGCGCCCGAGTCCGGGTCCACCTCCACGCCGCCCATCACGTAGTGGCAGGTCGGGCCGACCTCCATCGGCTCCTTCGTGATGTCGACGTCGGCCAGTTCCTTGAACTGGTGGTACATCGACGGAAGGCGGCGTCTGATCTCGTCGGCCGGCAGCCGGGAGGCGATGTCCAGGTAGACGCCGCCGGCCGGCGTACCCCGACCGGCCTTGACCTCGCTGTTGATCGCGCGGGCGACCTCGTCGCGGGGCAGCAGCTCCGGCGGGCGCCGGTTGTTGTCCGGGTCGGTGTACCAGCGGTCCGCCTCCTCGACCGTCTCCGCGTACTGCTTGCGGAAGACGTCGGGGACGTAGTCGAACATGAACCGCTTGCCGTCGGAGTTCTTCAGGATGCCGCCGTCGCCGCGCACCGACTCGGTGACCAGGATGCCCTTCACCGAGGGCGGCCAGACCATGCCGGTCGGGTGGAACTGCAGGAACTCCATGTTGATCAGCGTCGCCCCGGCGCGCAGTGCCAGCGCGTGACCGTCCCCCGTGTACTCCCAGGAGTTCGAGGTGACCTTGTACGACCGGCCGACGCCGCCGGTGGCCAGCACCACGGCCGGCGCCTCGAACAGGACGAACTCGCCGGACTCCCGGTAGTAGCCGAACGCCCCGGCGACCCGGTCGCCGTCGAGCAGCAGCTCGGTGATCGTGGTCTCGGCGAAGACCTTGATCCGCGCGTCGTAGCTGCCGAACTCGGCCTTGTCCTCCTGCTGGAGGGAGACGATCTTCTGCTGGAGGGTGCGGATCAGCTCCAGGCCCGTCCGGTCGCCGACGTGCGCCAACCGCGGGTACTCGTGCCCGCCGAAGTTGCGCTGGGAGATCTTCCCGTCCTTCGTACGGTCGAACAACGCCCCGTACGTCTCCAGCTCCCAGATCCGCTGCGGCGACTCCTTCGCGTGCAGCTCGGCCATCCGGAAGTTGTTGAGGAACTTGCCGCCGCGCATGGTGTCCCGGAAGTGGACCTGCCAGTTGTCGCGCGCGTTCACGTTGCCCATGGCGGCCGCCGCGCCGCCCTCGGCCATCACCGTGTGCGCCTTGCCGAACAGCGACTTGGAGATGATGGCGGTCTTCTTGCCGGCGAGCCGGGCCTCGATGGCCGCGCGCAGGCCGGCGCCGCCGGCCCCGATCACGACCACGTCGTAGTGGTGTCGTTCGATGCGATTCGTGGTGGTCATGTCAGGCCCTCTAGTTGATGAACCGCAGGTCGGGGAACCAGTTGGCCGCGACCGCCATGACGTAGAAGTCGGTCAGCGCCAGGGTGCCGAGGGTGATCCAGGCGAGCTGCATGTGCCGGACGTTCAGCCAGGAGACCCCCGTCCAGGCCTTGTAGCGCACGGGGTGCTTGGAGAAGTGCTTGAGCCGGCCGCCGATGATGTGCCGGCAGGAGTGGCAGGAGATCGTGTACGCCCACAGCATCACCACGTTGCCGAGCAGGATGATGTTGCCCAGGCCGAAGCCGAAGCCCTTCGGCGAGTGGAAGGCCAGGATCGCGTCCCATGTGTTGATCAGCGAGATGATCGCGGCGGCGTAGAAGAAGTAGCGGTGCAGGTTCTGCCCGAGCAGCGGGAACCGGGTCTCGCCCCCGTAGGACTGGTGCCCGTCCGGCACGGCGCAGGCCGGCGGCGACAGCCAGAACGACCGGTAGTACGCCTTGCGGTAGTAGTAGCAGGTCAGCCGGAACAGCAGCAGGAACGGCAGGGTCAGCGCCGCGTCCGGGACGATCCACCAGCCGGGCAGGAAGCTGCCGAAGTGCGAGGAGCCCTCGACGCACCGTTCGGTGACGCAGGGGGAGTAGAACGGGGTCAGGTAGTGGTACGCGTCGACCCAGTAGTGGTCGTGCATGAAGACCCGGACCGTCGCGTACGCGACCCAGGCGGTGAGACCGACGACGGTGATCAGTGGGGCAAACCACCAGCGGTCCGTCCGCAACGTCTTCGCCGCTATGGCGGCGCGCGCTCGCGCTCCCCGCGGCCTCGTTGCCGTTGATGTCATTCGAGTCGTCTCCCTGACGGGCCCTCAACGGGCGGCATCATGTTCCGGTCGGCACGCGGACCGGCGAACCCGCATCCCGCTGCACGTCACGCGGCCCCACCGACCGCACCAGGCGTACCGGCGCAGCTAATTGACACACGTTACGCCGATCTCCGCAGGCTGTTCGCGCAGGGTGTTGCCCCGTGTCTCCGGGGGCCGGAAAACCGCCGATCCGACAGGTCAGCCGGACGCGCCGCCGGTGAAGTTCCAGGCCGTGCGCTGGTCGATGCGGTGCCCCTCGCTGGAGACGAACCACTTCGCCGTGTCCCAGATCTGGTAGAGCCCCTCGGCCACGTCCGCGCCGTGCGCGGCCATCGTCGCGGTGGCGCCGACCAGCAGGTCGCCCTTGTCCGACAGGGCCACCCCGAGCGGGTCGACCTCGCACGGGGACGACCAGCTCGCCGTGGCCGGCGCGCTCGGCACCAGGTCGATCGGCGGGCCGGGGACCCGCGCGCTCGCGGTGGCGATCCGCGCGGCGCGCCGGCCGGCGTCGCGGGCCGCCGGGCCCGACAGTTCGGGTACGGCGTGGAATCCCCAGCTCGACCCGACCAGCGCCCGGACGCCCAGCCCCAGGCTCTCGTCCTGGGTCAGCTCCTCGATCTCGCCGTTGCGGGCGGACATCGACTCGTACCGGCGGTGCATCACCCGGGCGTCGGCGTACCGGGCGCCCGCGTCCAGGGCGGCCTGCACGGCGGCGGACGCCGCGTCGAATCCGGTCATGGCCCCGACCCTAGGCGACCGGACCGGCATCCTCGACGTCTTCGTGCGGGCGGAGCCACGTGCGACCGCCGGGCAGTTCGTGGAAGGACCGCTGTCGGGCGTGGAACCAAAGACTGTGCAGAGCGCCGCGGTCGGCGCGCTCCGCGCGCGTGACGACGTGTCCTCGTCGCGCCCGAGCGGCGGCGTTGGCCGTGAGGCGAGCGGTGGTAGCTGGCGAGACAGACGGGCCAATCGAATGATTGACTGATCACTCAGTCGGTGATGACGATCGCATGACCGGTGCTCACCTGATGCGCCGACCTTCGCGTCCCACTCGCTTCTATCGATGGACGGCCCCGGCATGGATACCTACTCCGAACCGATCTCCCGCTGGACTCTCGATCATCTACCGGCGCGCATCACCGAAGCACTCGACAGCCTTGCCGCGTTCGGGCAGCTCGCCGCCGACATGAGCCATCGTCTCGCTGCGCTGCCGGCGCGCCCGGACCACGTGCCCCCGCCGACCTGTCGGCGACTACTCGTCGATCTCGGCTTCTGGGGCAGTGCCCTGGTACGACTCGCACTAGTCCACGGCCGCACCGACGCTGTGCTCGACAGTACGACGGCTGGCGACCTTTCTTTCCGCCACTATTACGCCGGCCTCGCCGTCCAATCTGCTTCTGGGCACCCACCGTGGCAGTCGTTCACGTCGATCATCAGTTGGAACGTTCCTACGGTCGAGGTCCGCCTCGATGGTGACCTGCACAGCCGGTCCGAGGGCATATTCGACGGCCCACGGGTACGTACGTGGACCGGCACTGCCAGCGAAGTGATGCTGTGGGAACTATTCAAAGTCGGCGCGGCACTCGGCTCCGCGGCCAACGGGTCGCTGGACCCGATCGTTTCTGGCACGGTGTCAGCGCTGTCGGAAGAGTCACTGTCGCGTCTACTCGCTAGTCACTCGTTCCTGCGGAGCTTTCGTCAGCGGATGGCGACGTTTAGCCGCGGGCAGGATCCACGGGGAGAATTCTCCGTTGACGTTTTTATGAACCAGATACGACAGTTCGGTGTGCCGTGGGAATCTAAGGCGGAGGCTCCAAGCGGCCCACATGAAGTGGAGTCGCTGGCACGGGACGCCATATTCGGTATGCCGCAGACCAGACACAAGCAATGGGTGCGCGCTCGGTCCGGGTCGATGATGTCCGCTGAAGGAAAGCGCTTGGACCAGGCGGCCGACGCGCCGACGCTCGCCGAGGTCATTCAGCGCAGCATGGCCAAACCCCAACCATTCGACGACCTGACCGTGTCCGTCCTGGTCGCGGCGCACGACATTTACGAAGAACGGCGGAAGCTGTCCGCAGCTCACTACGGGATGGCTCGCAAAATGCTGTACCGCCCGCAGCGTGAGCAATCATCGGACCGTGCTGGCATGCCCACGACCACGCTCGCGGTCGACAACTCTCAAGGCATCACGGGGATGTCGGAAAATGACGTCCAGGGGTTCGACCACGCGCGCCGCGTGAATCCGCTGGAGAACGTCTTGGCCGCGCTGCCATCGGACGAGATCAGCCATGCCCGCAGCCTCATTCAGAAGTCGTTGTACACCCACTCTGTATCAGTTACCCTGCGATACTCCGGCACCGCGACATCCTGCGCCCAGGCTTGATGTTCAAGTGCATTACGAGCGCGGAGTGAGGTTTGATGTAGGTGAATCATCTTGACCCCTGCTGAACGGGCGGGTCACGCGACCAGCCCGACCGCCTCACCGCCGCCGGTCAGGGGACGAGATCCTCCGGGCGGATGCTGGCCCGCACCGGCCCGGTCAGCTCCAGCACCTCGCCCCGTTTCGCCGCCGAGTGTTCCGCGTAGTGGGCGCCCCGGCGTCGGTAGAGGTGCAGCGAGCCGGTGTCCTGCTCGACCAGCAGGTACCACTCGATGCCGGCGGCGGCGTAAATCCTCCTGTGTCAGCAACCATCATCGTCGCACCCGCAGTGCGACGTGCGGCGGAGGCCGACAGGTCGTGGCGAGGGAAGGCCCAGTTCAGGGGTAGTGACGGCGTTGTGGAGTCGTTACGCTGGGCCCCGCTGACAGCTCGCCGCTTGTAGCTTATTTTCGCCCTCAGTGATGTGTTGTAGGTTCTCTTCACGTCGTCACTGAGGGAGGCGGTCGTGGACAAGCCCGCACCGGCGCCGTCCGGCCAACCGGACGACGGCCCGAGCGTGCCGGAGCAGCGGGGCGGTGAGGGGCCGTACCTGCGGGTGAGCGACCTGCGGGTGCGCTTCGGCACCGAGGACGGCACGGTCCGCGCGGTCGACGGGGTCTCCTTCGCCGTGGAGCGGGGGCGCACGCTCGGCATCGTCGGCGAGTCCGGCTCGGGCAAGAGCGTCACCTCGCTGGCGATCCTCGGCCTGCACGACGCCAAGCGCACGACCATCACCGGCGAGATCTCCGTCGGCGGCCGGCAGCTCGTCGGCCTGCCCGAGGAGGAGGTACGCCGGCTGCGCGGCCGGGACATGGCGATGATCTTCCAGGATCCGCTGTCGGCGCTGCACCCGTACTACACGGTGGGCCGGCAGATCGCCGAGGCGTACCGGGTGCACCACCCGCGCGCCGGCCGGCGGGAGGCCCGGCAGCGGGCCGTGGACATGCTCGGCCGGGTCGGCATCCCGCAGCCGGCGAAGCGGTACGACCAGTACCCGCACGAGTTCTCCGGCGGCATGCGGCAGCGGGCGATGATCGCGATGGCCCTGGTCAACGACCCGGACCTGCTGATCGCCGACGAGCCGACCACCGCGCTGGACGTCACCGTGCAGGCGCAGATCCTGGACCTGCTCGCCGACCTGCAGAGCGAGTTCCACTCCGCGATCATCCTGATCACCCACGACCTCGGCGTGGTCAGCCAGGTCGCCGACGAGGTGCTGGTGATGTACGGCGGCCGGGCCGTCGAGCACGGCAGCGTGGAACAGGTGCTCCGGCGGCCGCAGCACCCGTACACCTGGGGTCTGCTCTCCAGCGTGCCGTCCCTGCACGGCGACGCGGACGCGGACCTGGTGCCCATCACCGGCAATCCGCCAAGCCTGATCAACCTCCCGCCGGGGTGCGCCTTCCACCCCCGCTGCCGCTACGCGGACCGCAACGGCGAGCGCTCGCGGACGGAGGTGCCGGGGCTGCGCCCGGCCGGCGAGGCGGGCCACCTGGTCGCCTGCCACCTGCCCGCCGAGGAGCGCACCCGGCTGTATCGGGAGGACGTCGCACACGTGGGGGTGGCTCGGTGAGCGCGAGGAATGCAGCGAAGCGGAGTCCCGCAGTCGCGAACAAGGCGGGTCCAGTAGTGAGCGCGAGGAATGCAGCGAA
This sequence comes from Micromonospora olivasterospora, assembly GCF_007830265.1. NCBI lineage: Bacteria > Bacillati > Actinomycetota > Actinomycetes > Micromonosporales > Micromonosporaceae > Micromonospora > Micromonospora olivasterospora. The sequence continues at coordinate 1,560,381 of NZ_VLKE01000001.1, read as the reverse complement.
GCGGAGTCCCGCAGTCGCGAACAAGGCGGGTCCAGTAGTGAGCGCGAGGAATGCAGCGAAGCGGAGTCCCGCAGTCGCGAACATAGGTAGGCCCAGATGACCGAGTCCCTGCTGAAGGTCAGCGGGCTGACCAAGCACTTCCCGGTGCGCGACGGATTCCGCACCAAGGGCGTGGTGCGCGCCGTCGACGGCCTGGACTTCGAGGTACGCCCCGGCGAGACGCTCGGCCTGGTCGGGGAGTCCGGCTGTGGCAAGACCACGACCGGCCGCATGCTGGTGCGGCTGCTGGAGCCGACCGCCGGGCGGATCGAGTTCGCCGGCCGGGACATCACGCACGCCGGGCGGCGCGAGCTGCGTCCGCTGCGACAGGACCTCCAGATCATCTTCCAGGACCCGTACGCCTCGCTGAACCCCCGCCACACGGTGGGCCGGATCGTGGCGATGCCGTTGCAGGTCAACGGCATCGACCCGCCCGGCGGGGTGAAGAAGCGGGTGCAGGAGCTGCTGGAGCTGGTCGGCCTCAACCCGGAGCACTACAACCGCTACCCGCACGAGTTCTCCGGTGGGCAGCGGCAGCGCATCGGCATCGCCCGGGCGCTGGCGCTGCGGCCGAAGCTGATCGTGGCCGACGAGCCCGTCTCCGCCCTGGACGTCTCGATCCAGGCGCAGGTGATCAACCTGCTCCGCGACCTGCAGCGCGACCTGGGGCTGGCGTTCGTCTTCATCGCCCACGACCTGGCCGTGGTGCGGCACTTCTGCCAGCGGGTCGCGGTGATGTACCTCGGCAAGATCGTGGAGATCGGCGACCGGGCGGACATCTACGAGCGGCCGCAGCACCCGTACACCCGGGCGCTGCTGTCGGCGATCCCGGACGTGACCGCGCTCGGCCCGGGCGGTCGGATCCGGCTGGCCGGCGACGTGCCGACGCCCCTGGACCCGCCGTCGGGCTGCCGGTTCCGCACCCGGTGCTGGAAGGCGCAGGAGGTCTGCGCCACGCGGGAGCCGGCCCTGGAGCCGCCCGCGGCGGGCGGCCAGCACACCGCCTGCCACTTTCCCGAACTGGATGCGGTCGGCGTCGGCGCCGAGGAGGTGACGAGGTGAGCCTGTCCCCGGTCGAGGGCGTGGCGTTGGCGGAGATCGAGTCCTCCGGCGACGGCGCCGACCCGAAGGCGAATCCGAAGGGCTTCGTCGGGCGGTCGCCCGGCCAGCTCGCCTGGGCCCGGCTGCGCCGGGACCGGACGGCGATGATCAGCGCCGGCATGCTGGCGTTCTTCGTGCTGGTGGCGCTCGCCGTCCCGCTGATCGAGGCGCTGTACGGGGTCGGCCCGCGGGAACAGTTCCAGCACCGGCTCGACGGCTTCGGCATGCCGCTCGGCTACGCCGGGGGCGTCACGGGCGAGCACTGGTTCGGGCTGGAGCCGGGCCTGGGCCGGGACATCTTCATCCGGATGGTCCACGGCCTGCGTACGTCGCTGTTCATCGCGTTCACCGCCGCGGTGATCACCGCGGCCATCGGCATCGTGCTCGGCACCCTCGCCGGCTACCTGGGCGGCTGGCTCGACGCGGTGCTCAACTGGATCACGGACCTGACCCTCGCGATGCCGTTCCTGATCATCGCGCTGGCGATCACCCCGACGGTCGCGCTGCGCTTCTACGGCGAGCGCGAGGCGGTGCCGCCCGCGTTCCAGATCGGCGTGCTCATCGGCATCTTCGCGCTGTTCAACTGGACCAGCACCGCCCGGCTCGTGCGCGGGCAGGTCATCGCGCTGCGCGAGCGGGAGTTCGTGGAGGCCGCGCGGGCCAGCGGCGCCGGGCTGGGGCACATGCTGTTCCGTCAGCTCCTGCCGAACATCTGGGCGCCGATCCTGGTGTCGTTCTCGCTCGCGGTGCCGCAGTTCATCACCAGCGAGGCGGCGCTGTCGTTCATCGGGGTCGGCCTGACCGACGCGACGCCGAGCTTCGGCCGGATGATCTACCGCAGCCTGGACTACCTCCAGACGGACCCGGCGTACGTCTTCTTCCCCGGCATCACGATCTTCGCGCTCGTGTTCGCCTTCAACCTCTTCGGCGACGCGCTGCGCGACGCGCTCGATCCGAAGTCGTCCCGGTAGGGGGTGTCCCGATGAGCGCGAGGAGTGCAGCGAAGCGGAGCCCCGCAGTCGCGAATGAAGGAAGGCTGCCGATGAGCGCGAGGAGTGCAGCGAAGCGGAGCCCCGCAGTCGCGAATGAAGGAAGGCTCTGATGGCGCGGTTCCTGGTCAAGCGGCTGCTGTCCGCCACGCTCACCCTGTTCGCGGTCAGCGTCCTGAGCTTCCTGATGTTCTTCGCCCTGCCCCGGGACCCGGTCAGCGGCATGTGCCCGAAGAACTGCAACCCGGAGCGGCTGGAGCGGGTCCGCCAGGAGTTGGGCCTGCGCGATCCGCTGGTCACCCAGTACGCCGGCTACATGAAGGGCATCGTCACGGGGCGGGACCTGGGCAGCGCCCAGGGCGGCCGGTGCGACGCGCCCTGCCTGGGCTGGTCGTACGTGAGCAACGAGGCGGTCAGCGACACGATCGCCCGGGTGCTGCCGGTGACGCTGAGCATCGTGATCCCGGCGGCGATCCTGTGGCTGCTGCTCGGCGTCGGCCTCGGCATGGTCTCGGCGCTGCGCCGGGGCACCTGGCTGGACCGGCTGGCCATCGGCTTCTCGCTGACCGGGGCGTCGTTGCAGCTCTACTTCGTCGGCGCGGTGCTGCTGCTGGTGTTCGTCTACAACCTGCGGCTGCTGCCGGTGCCGAGCTACACCTCGCTGTTCGACAACCCGGTGAAGTGGGCGAGCGGGCTGGTGCTCGCCTGGCTCGCGCTGGCCTTCCTCTTCTCCGCGATCTACGCCCGGCTGTCGCGGGCCCAGATGCTGGAGACGCTGTCGGAGGACTTCGTCCGCACGGCGCGGGCCAAGGGCTTGAACAAACCCAAGGTGTACGGCCGGCACGCGCTGCGCGCGGCGATCACCCCGGTGGTGACCATCGCCGGGCTGGACGTGGGCGGCGCGCTCGGCGGCACGGTCATCACCGAGACGACCTTCGGCATCCAGGGGCTGGGGCGTACCGCCGTGGACGCGGTGCGCGCCGGTGACCTGCCCACCATCATGGCCACCGTGCTCATCGCCGCGGTGTTCGTGGTGGTGGCCAACATCGTGGTGGACCTGCTGTACGCCGCCATCGACCCCCGGGTGCGGCTGCGCTGACCAGCACGCGCCGGCGATGAAAGTTATCGCCAACTGTTACACAACTTGCAGGTTTTCTTCTTTACGATCCTCGGGACGTCGGCGTTTCCGCCCGGCGGCATTTGGGTGGAGGAGGTAGGATATGCGACCACGCGTGGCGGCCGCCGCAGGCGGCGCGATCGCTCTGGTTGTGGCGTTGGGTGCGTGCTCGGAGAACACGGGCGAGGGCACCACGGTGGACACGAACCGGCAGCAGACCGGGGTGATCGCCAGCGACCCGAAGGACTCGCAGGGTCCGGCGGCCGAGGTGGCCGGCGCGCAGAAGGGCGGCACCCTCACCATCATCCGGGAGACCCCCATCTCCCACCTGGACCCGCAGCGGACGTACTCGTTCGCGGGCCTGATGACCAACCCGCTCTTCGCCCGCTACCTGACCACGTGGAAGGACGACGGCAAGGGCGGCCTGGTCCTCGTCGGCGACCTGGCCGAGACGCCGGGCACGAACGTCAACAACGACTGCAAGGTCTGGGAATTCAAGATCAAGGACGGGGTGAAGTTCGAGGACGGCAGCCCGATCACCGCCAAGGAGATCGCGTACGGCATCGCCCGGTCCTTCGACCCGGACCTCACCGGCGGCCCCACCTACGTGCAGGAGTGGCTGGCCGACAGCCCGCAGTTCGACACCAAGTGGGACTTCAAGAAGAACAAGGGCTCCCTGCCGCCCGGCCTGACCGCCCCGGACGCGAAGACCCTGCGCTTCGAGTTCGCCAAGCCCCGCTGTGACCTGCCGTTCGCGGTGTCGCTGCCCACCTCCGCGCCGCTGAAGCCCGACCAGGACACCGGGGTCAACCTGGACCAGCGGCCGTTCTCCTCCGGCCCGTACAAGGTCGCGAAGAACCAGGTCGGCGTCCAGCTCACCCTGGACCGCAACCCCCACTGGGACCCGAAGACCGACGCGGTGCGCCACCAGTACCCGGACCAGATCGTGTGGAGCTTCGGCCCGACCGCCGACGCGGCGAACAACCGGGTGATCGCCGACAACGGCGCGGACCAGAGCGCGATCGCCTTCAACGTCGTGCCGGCCTCGCTGGTCGCCCGCGTGGCGCAGGACGCGGCGCTGAAGTCGCGGACGATCCTCTCCCCGACGCCGAGCGCCAACCAGCTCGTCATCAACAACCAGCGGATCACCGACCTGAAGATCCGGCAGGCGCTGAACTACGCCATCGACCGGGAGGGCATGGTCAAGGCGCTGGGCGGCCAGACCGTGGCCCAGCCGCTGACCACCCTGATGCCGCCGGCCACCATCGGCTACCAGGCGTACGACGCGTACCCGGCCGGGCCGACCGGCAACCTCGACAAGGCCAAGGAGCTGCTCGGCGGCCAGACCCCGGAGCTGGTCCTCGGCGTCGCGGACAACACGACCGAGCAGCAGATGGGCACCCAGCTCAAGGCCAACCTGGAGCGGGCCGGCTTCAAGATCACGGTCCGGAACATCCCGGACGACTCGAAGCTCGACGAGGTCAAGAAGAAGGACAACCCCTGGGACCTGTACATCGGCAACTGGGCGGCGGACTGGCCGAGCGGCGCGTCGATCCTGCCGGTGCTCTACGACGGCCGGACCATCAAGGCCGAGGGCAACAGCAACCAGTCGTACTTCAACGACCCGGCGATCAACGCCGAGTTCGACCGGATCCTCGCCCTGGAGCCGGCCAAGCAGGGGCCGGAGTGGGCCAAGCTCGACCAGCGGATCATGAAGGAGCACGCCCCGGTGGTGCCGCTCTTCGTGGACGTGGCCTACAACGTGCACGGGTCCAGGGTCGGCGGGATCTTCATCTCCAGCGTCTTCGGCTACCCGTCCTTCGTGAACGCGTACGTCAAGCAGTGACCGTTCCGCGATGACGCCGCGCCCTCGGGCGCGGACCCGGCCCCCTCGCCCAACGCGGTGCGAGGGGGCCGCACCGTGTCAGCCGAGGTGCGTGCGGAGGAAGTCCAGCTCCAGCTTCAGCAGGCGCTCGGCGAGGCCGCCCGCCGCCATGTGGGTGGCGCCGGTGAGCGGGAGCACCGAGTGCGGGCGCCCGGCCGCCACCAGCGCCGCCGACAGCCGCAGCGTGTGCGCGGCCACCACGTTGTCGTCGACCAGGCCGTGTACGAGCAGCAGCGGCCGGGCCCGCTCCCCCTCGACCGGCGGCTCGGCGGCCAACTCCACCAGCGAGTGGTGGGCGTAGACGTCCGCCCCGTCCTCCGGCATGCCCAGGTAGCGCTCGCTGTACGCGGTGTCGTACAGCGCCCAGTCGGTCACCGGGGCGCCCACGATCCCGCACCGGAACAGCTCCGGGTGGCGCAGCACCGCCAGCCCGGCCAGCCAGCCGCCGAACGACCAGCCCCGGACGCCGACCCGCCCGAGGTCCAGGTCGGGGTGCTTGCCGGCCAGCGCCGTCAGCGCGTCGATCTGGTCGAGCAGCACCACGTCGGCGACCCGCCGGTGCACCGCCTTCTCGAACGACGGGGCCACCCCGGGGGTGCCCCGGTTGTCGACCGTCACCACCGCGAAGCCGTTCTCGGCCCACCACTGCCGCTCCAGCCAGGCCGACCGGGTGGCCGTCACCTCCTGGTGCCCCGGGCCGCCGTAGACGTCCAGCAGCACCGGCAGCCGGGTGCCCTTGACGTGCTGGGTCGGGTACAGCACCGCGCTGGGCAGCCGCCGGTCGGTGACCCGCACCATCAGCGGCCGGGGCGCGTACGGCGGGGTCGCCGCGAACGAGCGGAGCTTGGCCACCTCCCGGTCGCCCCGCCACACCGACCAGGTCGTGCCCGACTGGTCCAGCGAGGCCGTGCCGACCACGAGCGTGTCGCCCCCCACCGCGGCGGTGTGCCAGCCCGGGGCGCCGCTCATCCGCCGGGCGTCCACGCCGCCGCCGATCAGCGTCCGGACCCGGTACAGGTGCCGCTGGCTCGGTTCGCCCTCGCTCGCCTCGACCAGCAGGTCGGCCGGGCCGCCGCCGGTGGGCAGCCGGCCCACCACCCGGCGCACGTACAGCGAGGGCGGGGTGAGCAGGGTGCCGTCGGCGAACAGGCAGCGGGCGTCGTACCCGTCGTGGGCCAGCTCGCCGCCCACCAGCACCCGGCCGTCCGGCAGGTGCGCCGGCGTGCCGGGAATCGGCTCCACCCAGCGCGGGTCGGCCAGCTCGGCGTGCACCTGCGTCTCGCCGGTGCGCGGGTCCACCGCGAGCACCAGGCCGTGCTGCTGGGACCGGCGCAGCACCGTGATCAGCGGGTTGCCGTCGGCCCAGTCGACCGAGGTCAGGTACGGGTAGGTCTCCCGGTCCCAGTGCACGTCGACCCAGCCGCCGTCGAGGTCGAGCAGGTGCAGGCTGACCTCGGCGTTCGGCCCGCCGGCCACGGGGTACGCGACGACGGTCGGCGGGCTCGCCGGATCCGCCGGGTCGTGCAGGTGCCAGCGCGGCAGCCGCGACTCGTCGACCCGGGCGGCGAGCACGGAACGCCCGTCCGGGGCCCACCAGTAGCCCCGGTACCGGTCGAACTCCTCGGCCGCGATGTGCTCGGGCAGGCCCCACGTCACCCCGCCGTCCTCGCCGGCCAGCATGGTGTCGGTGCCGTCCGGCGCCACCACCCGCAGCTCACCCCGCCGCACCCCGTCGGCCGCGTCGGTGACGTACGCCAGCCGCTCGCCGGTCGGGTCGGGGCGCGGGTCGAGCACCGGCCCGACGGCCGCCACCTCGATCACGTCGCCGTGCACGAGGTCGGCCCGGAACAGCCGCCCGGCCAGCGCGAAGACGGCCACCCGGCCGGCCGCGTCGAGGGCGTACGAGCCGATGCCGGCGGCGCTGAGCCGGAGCCGTTCGCGCAGCGCCCGCTCGCCGGGGGAGAGCGCGGCCGGGTCGGCGTCGGCGCCGAGCAGGGCGCGGGGCTCGGCGACCAGCCGCTCCTCGCCGGTGGCCGTGTCCAGGAGCCAGAGCGCGTCGGCGGGCTCCTCCGGGCCGGCCGAGCGCAGGAACGTCACCCGGGAGCCGTCGTCGGCCACGGAGACGGCGCGCGGCGCCCCGTGGCTGAACCGGCGGGTGCGGGCGGCCAGCTCCGGAAAGTCCACACGTCGGATCGTAGAGCGGGCCCGGGGGTGATGTGGGCGACCTGCGGGGACGCGTCGGGGACGGCGGGGGGTGAACCGCCGGTTAGAGTGACGGTCGTGACGACGCTGCCCGACCGCCGCCTCCTGCTGGTCCACGCGCACCCCGACGACGAGTCCATCGGCACCGGCGCGACGATGGCGCACTACGCCGCGCTCGGCGCCCACGTCACGCTGGTGACCTGCACGCTCGGCGAGGAGGGCGAAGTCCACGTGCCGGAGCTGGCCCAGCTGGTTGCCGCCGAGGCCGACCAGCTCGGCGGGTACCGGATCGGCGAGCTGGCCGAGGCCTGCGCCGCGCTCGGCGTGACCGACCACCGCTTCCTCGGCGGGGCGGGCCGCTACCGCGACTCCGGGATGATGGGGCTCGCCACCAACGAGCACCCCCGGGCCTTCTGGCGGGCGGACCTCGACGAGGCCGCCGGACACCTGCTGGAGATCATGCGGGAGGTGCGCCCGCAGGTGCTGGTCACGTACGACCCGAACGGCTTCTACGGCCACCCCGACCACATCCAGGCGCACCGGGTGGCGATGCGGGCGGTCGAGCTGGCCGCCGCCGAGGGGATCGCCCCGGCCAAGGTCTACTGGACGGCGATGCCGCGCAGCGTCCTGGAGGCCGGCATGACGCACTTCGCCGAGTCGTCGGACAATCCGTTCGCCGGCATCGAGCACATCGACGACCTGCCGTTCGGCACCCCGGACCCGGAGATCGCCGCCCGGGTCGACGCCACCGACCGGCACGCCGCGAAGGAGGCGGCGATGCGGGCGCACGCCACCCAGATCCCGGCCACCTCGTGGCTCTACGCCATCGCGGGGAACTTCGGCGCCGAGTTCATGGGGGTGGAGTACTTCACCCTGGCCGTGGGCGAGAAGGGACCGGGCGTCGGCCCGTACGGCTGGGAGGAGGACCTCTTCGCCGGGCTCGGCCTCGACGGCGAGGCCGGTCGGGCCCCGGTCGTGGCGGCCGGCGTCCGGTGACGCTCCCCGCCGCGCCGATGTCGGTCGTCCCGCCGGAAGCCGCCCCGCCCGCGCCGGGCGGGCACCGGCGGCTGCTGGACGTGGCCCTGCGGGTGGCCGGCGGGGTGGTGGCCGTGGCCGCCGCAACGGTCACCGGCGTGCTGGAGCTGATCCTGTCCACCGTCCGGGTGGCCGGGCACCTGATCGGCGTGTCGGTGGCGGTGGCCGTGCTCGCCAACGTCGCGCTGGCGTGGTTCGCCCACGCGGCGGTCGGCCGCCGGTGGGCGTTGGCGCTGCCCGCGACGCCGTGGTTCGTGCTCATGGGCGCGGCGGCCGTGCGGACCCGCGAGGGGGATCTGCTGCTCTCCGGGGACAACTGGGTCGGCCTGGTGATGATCGTCGCGGGGGCGATGACGTTCGCGGTCATGGGTTTCCGACAGGTCCTCGCCCCGCCGCCGGTTCGTCGCGACGGGTGATGACGCGCTCGGCTCGCGGTGGTAGACATTCCTGCCAGGAGCCCGTCGGCGGGGCGGGCGGTGCGGCGGGAGGCGTGCGATGAAGGGTCGGTGGCGGGCGGTCGGCGTGCTCGCGGGTTCGCTGTTCGCGGTCAACGTGGTCGCCCGGGTGGTCATCAAGCTCGGTTTCGAGGGCGACGACAGCGCCGCCGACCGGGTCACGTGGGCGATGTTCCTCGCGATCGGGGTGGTCCTCGCCGTGACCGCGTTCCGCTGGGGGCAGGACCGCCCCGTGTCCCGCTGGGCCGGTGACGTGGCGGCCGCCGTGGCGATCGCGCTGCTGCTCACCGTCCTCGTCGGGCCGCTGCTGGTCGGGGCCAACCCGTTCGGCAACGGCGCGGGCACCTTCTTCCTCCAGGTCTGGCTCTACCTGGCGGCCACCGGGGCCGGCGTCCTGGTCGGCTTTCTCACCCTCACCGCGCTGGGCCGCGACCACCGCTCCGTGCAGCTCCAGCGGTACGCGGAGATCAAGGCGGCCAAGCCCCGCCGCCCGGTCCGCCGCTGACGCCCCGCCCGTCTCAGGGCCGCACCCGCGTCACGTACGTGTGGTGGGTGGCGAAGCCCAGCGACCGGTAGAGCGCCACGGCGGCGGTGTTGCGCTGCTCGACCTGGAGGAAGGCGTGGGTCGCCCCGAGCCCGGCACCCCAGTCCGTCAGGGCACGCAGGACCCGGGTGGCCAGGCCCTGCCGGCGCGCGTGCGGCAGCACCTCGATCAGGGTCAGGCCGAGCCATCGCCCCGCACCGGTGACGGTGCCGCGGCCGACGGCGAGCAGTTCGCCGTCCGCGTACACCTCGGCGAAGCGGACCCGGTCCACGGCGGTGAGCACGTGCCGGGCGGCGTCGGGCAGGCCCCCCTTGCGGCCGGCGGCGACCGCGAGCCAGTCGTCCGACGGCGCGGCGGCCAGCGCGACCGGGGGCAGGTCGGCGCGGGCCGGCGGGGCGGGCGGGAGCGCGGCCAGCGCCACGGTCTGCACCAGCACCGGCGGCCGGCCCGACCAGCCGCGCGCGTCCAGTTCGGCGCCGACCGGCGCGGCGAGCGGCAGCGGCGTGTTCACCATGGCGGGCTGCCCGCGCTCGGCGTACCAGCGCTCGACGGCGTCCAGCGCGGCCGGCAGCGGCCGGTCCGGGTCGCCGACCGGCAGCGCCGAGTTGGCCCGCCCGGTCCAGCCGTCGGCGCTGCGCAGCCGCCAGTCGCCCAGCCGACCCCGGTTCGGGGCCGGCCACGCCTCGTCGGCGGCGAGTTCCAGCGCCACCACCGCGGCCGCCGTCGGCCGCCGGGCCGCGGGCACCCGCTTGGCCCGGTGCACCTCGCCGACCGGCACCCGCAGCCGCCCCTGCTCGGTCACGAGTGTGACGTGGGTATCATTCAGCTCCACGAGTTCGCCGAGCGCGTCGGAGAACAGGGGCCGGCCTTCGTGAATCCCCACAATCCGCCGGACCACGATCCGGTGTCCCACATCCTGCTGTCGGAGCACGATCGACCCCCTCCCCGGCGAGATACTAGGCTCTTACCGGTCGCGGGTGATCGCGACGTGTCTTGCGGAGGAGAAGACCGGTGACATACATCATCGCCGAGCCCTGCGTGGATGTGCTCGACAAGGCATGCATCGAGGAGTGCCCGGTCGACTGCATCTACGAGGGAAACCGGATGCTCTACATCCACCCCGACGAGTGCGTCGACTGCGGTGCCTGTGAGCCGGTCTGCCCGGTCGAGGCGATCTTCTACGAGGACGACGTCCCGGAGCAGTGGAAGGACTACACCGGGGCCAACTACGAGTTCTTCGAGGACCTGGGCTCGCCCGGCGGCGCCTCGAAGCTCGGCAAGGTGGAGAAGGACGCGGCGTTCGTCGTCGCCCAGCCGCCGCGCGGAGAGGGCCACTGAACCGGCCCGCGCCGGTCTCGTCACGGCTGCCCGACTTCACCTGGGACGCCCTGGACGCCGCGGCCACCCTGGCCGCGGCGCACCCGGCGGGTCTCATCAACCTCTCGATGGGCACGCCGGTCGACCCGGTGCCCCCGGTGATCCGGCAGGCGCTGGCCGAGGCGTCCGACGCCCCCGGCTACCCGCTGACCGCCGGCACGCCCGCCCTGCGGGACGCCGTCGCGGCCTGGGTGGCCCGGGCCTGCGGCGTGGGCGTCGACGGCCTCGGTGTGCTGCCCACCATCGGCTCCAAGGAGCTGGTGGCCTGGCTGCCCACCCTCCTCGGCCTCGGCCCCGGTGACGTCGTCGTCGTGCCGTCGGTCTGCTACCCGACGTACGAGGACGGGGCGCGGATCGCCGGCGCCACCACCGTACGCACCGACTCACTGACCGCGCTCGGCCCCGACCCCCGGGTCCGCCTGGTCTGGGTGAACTCGCCCGGCAACCCGACCGGCCGGGTGCTGCCCGCCGGCCACATGCGCAAGGTGGTCGACTGGGCCCGCGAGCGCGGCGCCGTGGTGGCCAGCGACGAGTGCTACCTGCCGCTGGGCTGGTCGCCCGACGCCCAGCCGGTCTCGGTGCTCGCCCCGGAGGTCTGCGGCGGGTCGTACGACGGGGTGCTGGCGGTGCACTCGCTGTCCAAGCGGTCCAACCTGGCCGGCTACCGGGCCGGGTTCGTCGCGGGCGACCCGGCGCTGGTCGCCGAGCTGCTGAAGGTGCGCAAGCACGCCGGCATGATCGTCCCCGCCCCGGTGCAGGCGGCGATGATCGCCGCGCTCGCCGACGAGGGGCACGCCGACGCACAGCGGGAACGCTACCGGGGGCGACGGGAGCGGCTGCTGGCCGCGTTCACGGAGGCCGGCTTCACCGTCGAGCACTCCGAGGCCGGGCTCTACCTGTGGCTGACCCGGGGCGAGGACTGCTGGCGTACGGTCGACTGGCTGGCCCGGCGGGGCATCCTGGCCGCCGCCGGCGCCCTCTACGGCCCGGGCGGCGCCCAGCACGTCCGGGTGGCGCTGACCGAGTCCGACGCGAACATCGCGGCGGTCGCGGGGCGGCTCGCCCAACCCTGACCCGGCCAGCCGCCCGGCTTCGGGCGCCCCGGCCAGCCGGTCGGGGCGCCCGCGTCTGTCAGGCGTTGAGCAGGCGGCCATTGGGTCCTCCCCCTCCCCGTACGCCCACCGACCTGGTGGGCGGGGCAGGGACCGTACGGGGCGGACCTGCCGCCGGGCAACCGCGTCAGGGGGGCGCGGGCGCTATCCTCGGTCCCCGGGTCGGGGGAGTCCCGACTGTGCCGACCGAGACGCCGAGGTACGCCGATGGTGGACAGCCGCGCCCTGCGGGCCGCGGTGGTGGGCACCGGGCTCATCGGCGGCTCGGTGCTGCTGCGCCTGCACGAGCACGGGACGGACGTCACCGGCTGGGACCCGGACGACGCGACGCGCGCCGAGGGGCGGGCCCGCGGCCTGCGCTTCCCGGACGAGCTGGCCGACGCCGTCCGCGACCGGGACGTGGTGTTCCTCTGCGGCCCGCTGTCCACCCTGCCGGAGGCGCTGCGCACCGTGACCCGGCACACCAAACCCGGGTGCGTGGTCACCGACGTGGGCAGCACCAAGGGCGCGGTCGCCGCTCACGCGGCGACGTACGGGCTGACCGACCGGTTCGTGCCGGGGCACCCGATGGCGGGCATGGAGCGGGCCGGGCTGGGCGCCGCCGCACCGACGCTCTTCGACGGGGCGGCGTGGGTGCTCTGCCCGGCGGCGGCGGGAATGGCGGGTTTCCGCACGCTCGCCGCCCTGATCATCGACGTGTTCGCCGCGCGCGTCGTGCCGATGTCGCCGGACGTGCACGACGCGGTGGCGGCGCTGGCCTCGCACATCCCGCACCTGCTGGCCGGCAGCCTGGCCGGCGCCGTGGCCGGCACCGACCTCCGGGACGCCGTGCTGGGGCTGGCCGCCGGCAGCTTCCGCGACGGCACCCGGGTCGCCGGGACCCCGGCCACCCGGACGGCGGACATGCTGCTGAACAACCGCGAGCAGGTCCTCGCGCAGTTGGGCCGGGTGACCGGATTCCTCGACGAGCTGGCCGCCGCGCTGCGGGCCGACGACGCCGCCGCTTTGGTGGCGCACTACCGCCGGGCCCAGGGACTGCGGCTGGCCCTGCTCGACCGGGCGACGCGCCCCGCACCGCGCAGCTTCGCGCTCGGCGCGGACGTCGACGACGAGCTGGAGTACCTGCTGTCGCTCGGGTCGTCCGGCGGCTACCTGACGGCGTGCCGGGTGGCGGACGGCGAGGTCGCCTACACCGGGCACCTCCCTCCGGCCTGACGGGCGCGGAGGGAACCCTGTTGACGAGCGGGCCTCCTCGATAGGGTGAGGACATGGTGGACGGGCCGGTCGTGGCGGTGCGCGGTGAGGCGTACCGGGAGGTGCCTCCCGAGCTGGCCCGGTTCACGGTGACCGCGACGGCCCGGGACCGGGACCGGGAGACGACATTGACCCGGCTCGCCGAGCGGGCCGCCGCCGTGCGGGTGCTGCTGGACTCCGCCGAGCCGGCCGTGGAGCGGCGGGAGACCGGCGACCTGCGGGTGTGGCCGCAGACGCGGCGTTCCGGCGAGCGGGTCGTGGCCTGGCACGGCAGCGTCGCCACCACCGTCACCGTCACCGACTTCACCGCGCTGGGCGAGTTGATGCTCCGGCTGGCCGACCAGGACCAGGTCGAGGTGGCCGGCCCCTGGTGGGCGCTGCGCCCGGACAGCCCGGCGCACCGGGAGGCGCGGCACGCCGCGATCGCCGACGCGCTGCTCCGCGCCCGGGAGTACGCCGAGGCCCTGGGCGCCCGGGTCACGGCCCTGCTCAGTTTGGCCGACACCGGGGTGGGTCCGCAGCCGATGCTGGCGCGTGCCGCGTACGGCGGCGGCGCCATGGCCGGCGGGCCGCCGGAGCTGGAGCTCGACCCCCGCCCGCAGACGGTGCAGGCGGCGGTGGAGGCCCGCTTCTCGATCACCGCGCCGGTTCTCGGCTGATGCCCACCGCCCGGGTGCTGCCCGTCGCGGAACTGGTGGCGCGGGCTCGGGCCCTCGCCGTGGCCGGCCCCCGCCAACTGCTCGGGATCGCCGGGGCCCCCGGGGCCGGCAAGTCGACGCTGGCCGAGCGCGTCGTCGCCGCGGTGGGGCCGGCCGCCCGGCTGGTGCCGATGGACGGGTTCCACCTGGCCCAGGCCGAGCTGTGCCGCCTCGGCAGGGACGCCCGCAAGGGCGCCGTGGACACGTTCGACGTCGCCGGGTACGTGGCGCTGTTGCGCCGGTTGCGCCGGCCGGAGCCGACCTCGGTGTGGGCGCCCGAGTTCCGCCGGGACATCGAGGAGCCGGTCGCCGGGGCGATCGAGGTGCCGCCGGAGGTCCGGCTGGTGGTGACCGAGGGCAACTACCTGCTCCTGGCGGAGTACCCCTGGGACGAGGTGCGGACCCTGCTGCACGAGGCGTGGTTCCTCGACCTGGACGACGACCTGCGCCGGAGCCGCCTGGCGGCCCGCCACGAGGCGTACGGGCGGACGCCGGAACAGGCACGGGCCTGGGCGCTGGGCAGCGACGAGGCCAACGCGACCCTGGTGGCCGGCACGGCCGGCCGCGCCGACCTGGTGGTCCGGCTGGCCGAGCCCGCGCCGGCCTGACAGGCCTCTCAGGCCAGGTCGCGTACGACCCGGGCGGGGTTGCCCACCGCGACCACGTTCGCCGGCAGGTCGCGGGTCACCACGGCGCCCGCCCCGACGACGGTGTTGTCGCCGATGCTGACCCCGGCGAGGACGATCACCCCGCCGCCGAGCCAGACGTTGTCCCCGATGGTGATGGGCTTCGCCGCCTCCCACTTCTGCCGCCGGGGCTCGGGGTCGAGCGGGTGGGTGGCGGTCAGCAGCTGCACGTTCGGCCCGATCTGGGCGTCCGCGCCGATGGTGATCCGGGCGACGTCGAGGAAGACCGCGTTGAAGTTCACGAACCCGCGCGGGCCGAGGTGGATGTTCCAGCCGTAGTCGCAGTGGAACGGCGGCCGGACCCAGGTGTCCTCGCCGAGCGAGCCGAGCAGTTCGCCCAGCACGGCCAGCCGGCCCTCGGGGTCCGCCGCCGAGCCGCGGTTGAACGCCTCGGTGAGCCGGGCGGCCCGGTCCAGCTCGGCGCGTAGCTCGGGATCGTCGCGGTACAGCTCGCCGGCGAGCATCCGGTCCTTCATGGAGGTCACCGGAGCATCGTGCCCGATCCGTTCTCCATTGTGTACGAGATTCTCGTATTCAGGGGTTTCGCCGTGCATACCGAGTATGTAATTCTACTCTACGTCAATGTGTGGCTCTCGTCAGTGATAACGCCTCACCTAGGAGGATTCGTTGCACCGAAGAGGAAGAAAGCCCCTCGGCCTCGGCCTGGTCCTCGGCCTGCTACTTGCCGCCCCGCTGAGCGTGCCGGCAGTCGCGTCCCCGGCCGTCCCCGCCGCCGGTTCGAACAGCACCGCCCCGGCGGGGCCCGCGGCCGGTCGTCCGTCCACCGTCACCCTGGTCACCGGCGACCGGGTCACCCTCACCGCCTCGGGCGCGGTCAGCGTCCGCCCCGGCGCCGGTCGGGACGGGCTGCGGTTCCTGGTCCAGCGGGCCGCCGGGCGCGTCGACGTGCTGCCCCAGGACGCGCTGCCGCTGCTGCGGTCCGGCCGGGTGGACCGGCGGCTGTTCGACGTCACCGGGCTGGTCGAGGCCGGCTACGACGACGCCCACCGGGACATCCTGCCGCTGCTGGTGTCGTACCGGTCGGGTGCGGCCCGGCGGGCCGTGGCCGCGATCGACGGCGCCCGGGTGACCCGGGAGCTGCCGGCCATCGGCGGCGCGGCCGTGGCCGCCGAGAAGGCCCGGGCCGGCGCGGTCTGGGGCGCGGTGACCACCGGCCGGGCGGGGGCCCGGGTCGACACGGCGGGGGGTGTCGACCGGCTCTGGCTGGACAGCAGGCGCCAGGTCACGCTCGACCACAGCGTGCCGCAGATCGGCGCACCCGCCGCGCACTCGGCCGGGTTCACCGGCCGGGGCGTCTCGGTCGCGGTGCTGGACACCGGGGTCGACGGCGACCACCCCGACTTCGCCGGCCGGATCGGGGAGTCCCGCAACTTCACCGAGGAGGCGGAGCCGGGCGACATCGTCGGGCACGGCACCCACGTCGCCTCGATCATCGCCGGCAGCGGAGCGGCGTCGGGCGGGAAGTACCGGGGCGTGGCCCCGGACGCGACCCTGCTCTCCGGGAAGGTGTGCGAGGTCAACGGCTGCCCCGAGTCGGCCATCCTGGCCGGCATGCAGTGGGCCGCCGTGGAGAAGCGCGCCAGGGTGGTCAACCTGAGCCTCGGCGGGTCGGACACCCCGGACGTGGACCCGCTGGAGCAGGCGGTGCAGTCCCTCACCGAGCAGACCGGCGCCCTCTTCGTCATCGCCGCCGGCAACGCCGGCGGCTTCGCTCCGGTCAGCTCGCCGGCCAGCGCCGACGCGGCCCTGGCGGTCGGTGCCGTCGGCCGGGACGACGAACTCGCCGACTTCTCCAGCCGGGGTCCGCGCGTCGGCGACGACGCCCTCAAGCCGGACGTCACCGCCCCGGGTGTGGAGATCGTCGCCGCCCGGGCGGCCGGCAGCGACCTCGGCGCACCGGTCGGCGAGCGGTACATGACGCTCTCCGGCACCTCCATGGCCACCCCGCACGCCGCCGGCGCGGTGGCGCTGCTCGCCCAGCAGCACCCCGACTGGCGGGCCGGCGCGCTCAAGGCGACCCTGATGGGCGCGGCAGAGCCCCACCCGGGGCAGACCGCGTACGAGCAGGGCGCGGGCCGGATCGACCTGGCCCGGGCGATCACGCAGCGGGTCTCCAGCGATCCGGTCAGCGTGTCGTTCGGCCGGGCGCTGTGGCCGCACGGCGACGACGAGCCGATCACGCGCACGGTCACCTGGCGCAACGATGGCGACGCCCCGGTCACCCTCGACCTCTCGGTGGAGGCGACCGGGCCGGACGGCCAGCCCGCCCCGGCCGGAGCGTTCCGGCTCGGCGCGTCCACTGTCACCGTCCCGGCGGGCGGCCAGGCGCAGGCCACGGTCACCGCGGACACGCGGGTCGACGGCCCGGACGGCTACTACACCGGCCGGATCGTGGCCCGGTCCGGGACGGCCGTGGCGGTCACCCCGGTCGCCGTGCACCGTGAGGTGGAGAGCTACGACATCACGATCAGCCACCTCGACCGCAACGGCTCGCCCACCGGCGACTACGGGACCACCCTGGCCGCCCTGGACGGCTTCGCGTTCCCCTACGACGTCTACGACGCCGACGGCACGGCCACGGTCCGTGTCCCCAAAGGCCGGTACGGGCTGTTCAGCTACCTGTTCCACCTCGACGCCGGGGAGTTCGTCGGCGCCACCGCGCTCAGCCAGCCCGAGCTGGTGGTCGACCGGCCGCTCCGGCTCACCGTGGACGCCCGCACCGCCAAGCCGGTCGTGACCACCGTGCCGCAACGCGGCGCGACCCCGCTGCTGGTCGACGTCAGCTCGGTCTTCTACGGCGCCGACCAGAGCGTCTACTCGTTCGGTCTCTGGAACGACGGCTTCGAGGGCCTGACCGTCGGCCAGCTCGGCCCGGACAGCACGCCCGAGGCGTTCGTCAGCACGATCGGCAGCCAGTGGGTCGACCGGGAGGCGGACAGCAGCCCCTACCTGTACGCGCTGCTGGAGGCGTTCCCCGGCCGGATGCCGACCGGCTACGAGCGGCACTACCGCAGCCGGGACCTCGCCACGGTCGTGCACACCTTCCGGGACGCGTACCCCGGGCTGGAGGCCGAGCGGGCCGTGATGGGCGAGCCCGAGTACAACACGGGCGGATCCGCCGTGGTGCTGCCCACCGCGCCCGGCCGGCGGGTGGAGCACTACAACACGACCGGCGTGCGGTGGAGCAGCGAGACGGTGTACGGCACCCGGGACGCCGACGGCTGGCTGGAGCCGGAGGCCGTGTTGCTCAGCCCGCTCACCGCGTACCGGGCCGGGCGGAGGTCCCACGAGACGTGGGGTGCAGCGCCGTACGGGCCGTCCTTCCCGGTCCGGCGCTGGGGGCACGAGGGCATCACCCGCGCTGGCGACACGATCGTGGTCGACCTGCCGGTGCACAGCGACGCGGCGGGACACCCGGGCGGGTCGCGCAACGACTCCGAGCGGACCGCGCTGTACCGCGACGGCGAGCTGGTCGGGGAGAGCCCGAACGCCGGGTACGGCGCCTTCGCGGTGCCGCCGGGCGCGGCAAACTACCGGCTGGAGGTCTCGGCAAAGCGTGGCTTCACCGACCTCAGCACCGAGGTCAGCAGCGTCTGGACGTTCCGGTCCAAGCACGTCGCCGGCGACGACTACGTCCCGCAGCCGGCGATGGCGGTGCGTTTCGCCCCGCCGCTGCGCGCCGACAACAGCGCCCCGGCGGGCCGGACGTTCGTCGTACCGGTGGCGGTCGAGCGGCAGCCCGGCTCGCCGGCGGCCAGGGTCGCCGCACTGACCGTCGACGTCTCGTACGACGGCGGCCGGACCTGGCGCAAGGCGGCGCTGCACCGGACGGGCCCCGGCTGGGCGGCAACTGTCCAGCACCCGGCCGGCGCCGGTCACGTCACGCTGCGGGCCACCGCGAAGGACACCGCCGGCAACACCGTCACCACGCGGATCATCCAGGCGTACCGCCTGCGGTGACCCGGCGCCCGGGCCCGGCGGGGCGCTCCCGCCGGGCCCGGACATCCCCGCACCCGGGCTCAGTTTCGGGTCCTGGCCCAGGTGATGAACCGGTCCGTGAGGTCGGGGACGTGGTGGGAGTTGAGCTTGGCGAGCTGGTCGCGCGCCTCGGCCATCAGCCCACTGAGGTAGATCAGCAGGGATGTCCGGTTGCCCTGGTACTCGCTGAGCAGGGACAGCCGAGCCGGTTGACAGGGCCACTCCGCGCCGCAGTTGCGACACCGCCACAGCGGGCGCATCGGGAGATGCGGACGGGACGGTCTCATCGTCGCAGCCTCAGCGCCGTCGCCCGCGCGTCGGAGTCGGTGAGGGGCAGGAACCACAGGAACCGCTTGACGATCTTCACCAGCGCCCCCGGTTCGCCCGCCACTCCTGGGCCGGGGTGAGCCGGCCGGCGCGGCCGGGGTCGCAGGCCGGGAAGACGTCGGTCGACTGCGTCATCCAGTCCGGCAGACACCTGCCGCGCTGCCGTCTGGGCAGCGACGGCGGGGCCTCGGTACGACATCGGAACCAGCGGATACGCACAACGACCTCCTCGGGTGGTTGGAAGGGGCCGCCCCGCACGGGGAGAGACGGGGCGACCCCGGCTGAAGCCCGCCCCGGTCCATCTCGGCGTGGAGCGAGCCTGCCTGCGTGACAGTCTTGTGAGGACACCACTACTGTCGGAAGGCATCGAGCCTGGTCACGGCGGGCTGTCGAAGGTGGGCCGCCGTGCAGGAATGGCGAGTAAAGCTCACAAAATTACTGTGGAGTTGCTGTGGAAGAGTCGACCGTCGATTTGATTCGTGCTCAGCTTCGCCGGATGCGTACCAACGCCGGCCTGAGTCAGGAAGAGTTCGGCCGCCTGGTCCACTACTCGGCCTCGATGGTGTCTGCCGTCGAGACCGGCTCACGACCGCTCGATCGTGCGCTCCTCGGCCGGGTTGACGAGGTGCTGAAGACGGGCGGCCTTTTCACGGCTCTGCTGAAGATGGCCGAACGGGATCGGGAACCCTCCTGGTTCAAGCCCTGGCTGGAAGCTGAACGGGCGGCCAAGCAACTCCGGTACTTCAATCCCACCCTGGTTCCCGGCCTGCTCCAGACGGCCAACTACGCCCGCGCGGTACTGCGCTTCGACGACACCCGGCCCGAAGAGGAGGTGGAGAAGCAGGTCGCCTCCCGTCTGGAACGGCAGGAGATTCTGAGCCGTGAGCGACCACCCCAGGTTATTGCCGTTATCGATGAAACCGCTCTGCGCCGCCGCGACGCGATCATGGCTGAACAGCTCGCGCACCTACTGCGGATGGCCGAACTGCCCCACATCCACATTCATGTCATTCCGCTCGATGCCGGCTTGCATGTCGGACTGTCGGGTCCGCTGGCCTTGGCCCGTTCCGTGGACGGCGGCTGGGTAGGGCACCTGGAGAACCAGCTTTCCGGCCTCGTCGTGGATGGCGAGGATGGCATGGCTACGCTCCTGGCTCGGTGGGAGAGCGTGCGGGGCGTAGCCTTGCCGCAGAACCTGTCGGTTGCTCTGATGAAGGAAGTTGAGAGCCAGCATGGACCTCAGTAGCGCGAAGTGGAAGAAGTCCACCCGCAGCGGCACCAGCGGTGGCGACTGCGTCGAGGTGGCCGACAACCTGCGCGACGTGGTGGCCGTCCGCGACAGCAAGGACCCGGCCGGCCCGGTGCTCACCTTCGCCCCGCAGACCTGGCGCTCGTTCCTGGAGTTCGCGAAACAGTCCTGAGCCGAACGAAGAAGCCCTCAGCGAGCTGCTGAGGGCTTCTGCCGTACCCGGGCAGAGCCGGCCGGACTCCGCGATGTCGGCGACATGGCGGGGTCATTGCCGACCGGACCCCGCGATGTCGGCGACGTGGCGGGGTCAACGCCGACCGGACCGCCCGCCGGTCAGTCGTTGGCGTGCAGGGCTGCGTTGAGTTCGATGCCCCGGCCCGTGCGGGGGCGGGCCTCCAGGGCGCCGGTCACCGAGTTGCGCCAGAACAGCAGGCCGTCCACGCCGGAGAGGTCGCGGGCCTTCACCACCCGCCCGTCCGGCAGGCTGATCTTGGACGCGGCGGTGATGTAGCAGCCGGCCTCGACCACGCAGTCGTCGCCGAGGGAGATGCCGACGCCGGCGTTCGCGCCGATCAGGCTCCGCTGGCCGATGCTGACCCGCTCGGTGCCGCCGCCGGACAGGGTGCCCATGATCGACGCGCCGCCGCCGATGTCGGAGCCGTCGCCGACCACCACACCCTGCACGATCCGGCCCTCGACCATCGAGGTGCCGAGGGTGCCGGCGTTGAAGTTGACGAAGCCCTCGTGCATCACGGTGGTGCCGGCGGCCAGGTGCGCGCCGAGCCGGACCCGGTCCGCGTCCGCGATCCGCACCCCGGACGGGACCACGTAGTCGGTCATCCGGGGGAACTTGTCGACCCCGTACACGGCAAGGTGGCGGCCCGCGGCCCGCTCGATCACCCGCAGCTCGTCCACCCGCTCCGGCGGGCACGGTCCGGCCGACGTCCAGGCCACGTTCGCCAGCTTGCCGAAGATGCCGTCGAGGTTCAGCTCGTTGGGCCGCACCAGGCGGTGGGACAGCAGGTGCAACCGCAGGTACGCGTCGGTCGCGTCCTTGATCGGGTCGGCCAGCGAGCCGATCTCGGTCACCACCACCGCCGTACGCAGACCGGGCAGCGCCCGCTCGCCGATCGCGCCGGGCGGCAGGTCGAGTACGTCGGCCTGGTCCTCGCCGGGCACCAGCGGCAGCGCGCCGAGGCCGAGCTTCCCGGTCGGGTACCAGGTGTCGAGCACCTGGTCGTCAGCGGTAACGGTGGCCAGGCCGATGCCCCAGGCAGATTCGGTCGTCACGTCAAAACGGTACCGTGCGAATCATGGAGAACCCGCTGACCCCCGAGGTCCTGGCCGATCCGGTGGCACTGACCCGCGCGCTCGTCGACATTGAGTCCGTCTCCCTCGACGAGAAGGCGATCGCCGACTGCGTGGAGGAGGTGCTGCGCCGGGTACCGCACCTGACCACCTACCGGTACGGCAACACCGTCATGGCGCGTACCAACCTCGGGCGGGCCACGCGGGTGGTGCTCGCCGGGCACCTCGACACCGTCCCGCTGAACAACAACTTCCCGTCGACGATGCGCGGGGACCTGATGTACGGCTGCGGCACCTCGGACATGAAGTCCGGGGTGGCGTACGCGCTGCACCTGGCGGTGACCCTGCCCGAGCCGAGGTACGACGTGACGTACTTCTTCTACGAGGCCGAGGAGATCGAGTCGAAGTACAACGGTCTGTTCCTCGTCGCCGAGGCGCACCCGGAGTGGCTCCAGGCCGACTTCGCCGTGCTGCTCGAGCCGACGTACGGGATCGTGGAGGCCGGCTGCCAGGGCACCATGCGCGCCATGGTGACCACCACGGGCGTCCGCGCCCACTCGGCGCGTTCCTGGCACGGCGTGAACGCCATCCACGCCGCCGGTGAGGTGCTGCGCCGCCTGACGGCGTACGAGGCGCGCCGGGTCACCATCGACGGCTGCGAGTACCGCGAGGGCATGAACGCGGTCCGGATCCACGGCGGCGTCGCCGGCAACGTGGTGCCGGACCGGTGCGAGATCGAGGTGAACTACCGGTTCGCGCCGGACCGGAGCCCGGCCGAGGCCGAGGCGCACCTGCGGGAGGTCTTCGCCGGCTTCGACCTGACGGTGACGGACATGGCGGCCGGGGCGGCGCCCGGGCTGGAGGCGGCCCCGGCGCGGGAGTTCCTGGCGGCGGTCGGCGCCGCGCCGATCGGCAAGCTGGGCTGGACGGACGTGGCCCGGTTCGCCGCGATGGGCATTCCCGCCCTGAACTTCGGCCCGGGCGACCCCAACCTGGCCCACCACCCCGACGAGCACGTCGAGATCAGCAAGATCCGCGACGGTGCCGCCACCCTGCACCGCTGGCTCGCCCCCGCCTGAGCCGTCGGCGTACGCGGCGGGGCCCCTCCCCGCGACGGCGAAGGCCCGCGTCGCCGGCGGTCGGTGACGCGGGCCTCCGTCTCTGCCGCTGCAACGGGTGGCCAGAGCCGCCAGGATCGCCGTCGCTCGCAGGTCCGCGGGCCGTCAGGCCCCACGGGCGGTGCCGTCAGGCGGTGGTGGTCAGGGACGAATCGGCACGGGCGTCGGCCGGGTCGCCGGTGTGGCCGTGAATCTCGGCCTCCTGCCGGGCGCGGCGGCGCTCGGCCACCACGTCGCGGATCCGCCGCTGCATCTGGCGACGGATCCGGATCATCTCGCTGTTGCTGATCACGCTTGCTCCTCCCCCGAAGGCGCACCCCGGGGCATACCCGGTATGTGAATTCTAAGACGCACGTGCGACCGAATTAGTTGCCCCGCTCCCCGGAAATTTCTTCAGTGCGGCCGCGTCGCGCCGGTGCCGGGCCGGGCTGGCGGCCCTCCACTACGGTTGACTCCCATGAGCGACAGCAACGGTCGGGCGCCGGGCCGTGATCCCGGCCGGACGCGGCACCGGGGCGCCGTCACGCTGCGCCGCGGCGCCATCCCGAGCAGCACCGCCGACCAGCGGCTGCTGGACTCCCGGGGCCGCGGCGACTGGAAGACCAGGGACGCCTGGCGGGCGCTGCGCATCCTGTCGGAGTTCGTGGAGGGGTTCGACACCCTGGCCGACCTGCCGCCCGCGGTCAGCGTCTTCGGCTCCGCCCGGAGCATGCCGGACAGCCCGGAGTGCCGGCTGGCCGAGCAGGTGGGCGCGGCCCTGGCCCGGGCCGGGTACGCGGTGATCACCGGCGGCGGGCCGGGAGTGATGGAGGCGGCCAACCGGGGCGCCAGCGAGGCCGGCGGGCTCTCCGTGGGGCTCGGCATCGAGCTGCCGTTCGAGCAGGGGCTCAACGACTGGGTCGACCTGGCCATCGACTTCCGCTACTTCTTCGCCCGCAAGACCATGTTCGTCAAGTACGCCCAGGCGTTCGTCGTGCTGCCCGGTGGCTTCGGCACGATGGACGAGCTGTTCGAGGCGCTGACCCTGGTGCAGACCGGCAAGGTCACCCGGTTCCCGGTGGTGCTGATGGGCGTCGACTACTGGCGCGGCCTGCTCGACTGGCTGCGCGACACGATGGCCGTCGACGGGAAGATCGGGCCGGTCGACCTGGAGCTGATCCGCCTCACCGACGACGTCGACGCGGCGGTACGGCACATCGTGGCGGCCGAGGCGGCGCTCTCCGCCGAGCAGGAGGCGATCCGCGAGGAGGCCGTGGCGCGTACCGAGGCGGACCAGCGGGCCGCCGCCGAGCAGGGCGGGGAGGGCTGATCCGGTGGCGGCGATCTGCGTGTTCTGCGCGTCTTCCCGTACGCTCGACCAGCGCTGGCTGGACCTCGCCGCCGAGGCGGGCGCGGAGATCGCCCGCCGCGGCCACACGCTGGTCAGCGGGGGCGGCTGCGTCGGGATGATGGGCGCCGTGGCGGACGGGGCGCGGACGGCCGGCGGTCCGACCCTCGGGGTGATCCCGCAGGCGCTGGTCGACCTGGAGGTGGCCGACCTCGCCTCGGACGACTTGCTGGTCACCGCCGGGATGGCCGACCGCAAGACGCTGATGATCGACAAGTCGGACGCGTTCCTCACGCTGCCCGGCGGGCTCGGCACGCTCGACGAGCTGTTCGAGGTGTGGACCACCGCCACCCTCACCATGCACGCCAAGCCGATGGTGCTGGTCGACGCCGACGGCTTCTACCGGCCCCTGCTGGACTGGCTCGCCACGCTGGCCGACCGCAACTTCCTCAAGCCGGCCGGCCTCAGCCTGCTCACGGTCGTCGACTCGATCCCAGCCGCCCTGGACACCCTGGAATCCCACCTGACCTGACCCCGCCCCCACCCACCCCACCCCACCCCACCCCACCGGCCCGCCCCCGGCCCGGCCTGGCCGGCCTGGCCCGGCCTGGCCCGGCCTGGCCCGGCCTGGCCCGGCCTGGCCCGGCCTGGCCCGGCCTGGCCCGGCCTGGCCCGGCCTGGCCCGGCCCGGCCCGGCCTGGCCCGGCCTGGCCCGGCCCGGCCCCGCCCGGCCCCTCCCCGGCCCCGGCGATCAAGAAGTTTGCGTCGGGGATCGCGCCCGGCTGGGACACAAATCTCTTGATCGGCGGCCCCATGGGCGGTCCAGTGCGTCCCGACGGCCGGCAGGGCGGCCGTTGCCGGGCGGGGACGGCCGTTGCCGGGCGGGGACGGGCGGGACGGGCGGGACGGCCGGGAGTACGGGGGAGGCTGCGGGCCGGGTGGGGTGGGGGCGGATGGGTGTCGGAGGGGCGTGGTGGGATGGAGTGATGCAGGCGTACCGGCTGGTGCGCCGGCCCGCCGAGGCGGCCCGGGGGGACCGCCGATCCGGGGAGCCGGCGTGGGGGGAGCGGCGGCCCGACGGGGTCGGCGGCGATGCCGCGCAGCCCGATCGGCCGCCGCCCGATCAGCGGCGGGAGGGCCAGCCGCCGCCGGATCAGCGGCGGG
Organism: Micromonospora olivasterospora; assembly: GCF_007830265.1. NCBI lineage: Bacteria > Bacillati > Actinomycetota > Actinomycetes > Micromonosporales > Micromonosporaceae > Micromonospora > Micromonospora olivasterospora. Next base: position 1,535,395 of record NZ_VLKE01000001.1, on the reverse strand, counting down.
AGGGCCAGCCGCCGCCCGATCAGCCGGCGGAGGGCCAGCCGCCCGATCAGCCGCGGGAGGGCTTGGCGCGGAAGGGGCTGGCGTGCCCTGACGGGTGGCGGGCGGATCTGGTGCAGGCCGAGGTCGTCGCGCACACCGACGGGCCGATGCTGGTGCTCGGCGGCCCGGGCACCGGCAAGACCAGCGTCCTGGTCGAGGCGGTGGCGGCGCGGGTGGCCGAGGGCGTCGACCCGGAGCGCATCCTGGTGCTCACGTTCGCCCGCCGGGGCGCGACCGAGCTGCGCCGCCGGATCGAGGCCCGGGTGGCCGGCGACGGGCACCGGGTGCTGCGCGAGCCGCTGGTGCGCACCTTTCCGGCGTACGCGTTCGGCCTGCTGCGCCGGGCCGCCGCCGAGCGGGGTGAGCCGTCCCCGCGGCTGCTCACCGGTCCCGAGCAGGATCTGATCATCCGCGAGCTGCTCGACGTGGTCGGCGAGGAGCCGGAGGACGACCCGGTCGGCTGGCCGGACGACCTGCGCCCCGCCCTGCGTACCCGGGCGTTCGCGCAGCAGTTGCGCGACCTGCTGATGCGGGCCGCGGAGCGCGGTGTGGGGCCGGTGGAGCTGGCCCGGCTCGGCGAGAAGCTGGGCCGCGCCGACTGGCCGGCCGCCGCCCGCTTCCTCCGCGAGTACGTCGCCGTGCTGGCGCTGCGTGACGTGAGCAACCGCGGCTCGATCGCGTACGACCCGGCGGAGCTGGTCCGCACCGCCACCGGGCTGCTGCTCGACGACCCGGCGCTGCTGGACGCCGAGCGCCGCCGCCTCGCCCACGTCTACGTCGACGAGTTGGCCGACACCGACCCCGCCCAGCTCGACCTGCTCGCCGCGGTGGCCGGCGGCGGCAAGTCACTGGTCGCGTTCGCGGACCCGGACTCCTCCACGTACGCGTTCCGGGGCGCCGACCCGGCCGGGGTCGCCGCGTTCCCGCACCGGTTCCGCACCGCCTCCGGCGCGCCGTCCGCCCAGGTCGTGCTGACCACCTCGTACCGGGCGGGGGCGGGGATGCTGGCCGCGACCCGGCGGCTCACCGCGCGGCTGCGCGGCCCCGGCGCCCACCGGCGGCTGCGCCCGCTGCCCGACGCCCCGCCCGGCTCGGTCGAGGTGCGCACCTTCCGCTCGGCCACCAGCGAGGCCGTCTGGCTGGCGCAGGCGCTGCGGGCGGCGCACCTGCTCGACGGCGTGCCGTGGTCGCGGATGGCGGTGCTGGTCCGGTCCACCAACCGGCAGCTTCCGTCGCTGCGTCGGGCGCTGCACACCGCCGGCGTGCCGACCGTGGTGCACGGCGAGGACCTGCCACTGCACCTGCAGCCGGCGGTGGCCCCGCTGCTGCTCCTGCTGCGCTGCGCGCTGGAGCCGGAGCGGCTCGACGAGGAGGCGGCGGTCGCCCTGCTGCACTCGCCGCTCGGCGGGGCCGACCCGCTTGCCGAGCGGCGGCTGCGCCAGGGCCTGCGGGCCCTCGCCCTGGCCGCCGGGGACCGCCGCCCCTCCGGGGAGCTGATCGTCGAGGCGCTGAGCGACCCGGCGGAGCTGGCGGGCATCGACCGGCGCTGGGCCGAGCCGGCGCAGACCGTGGCGGGCCTGCTGGCAACGGCCCGGGAGGCCGCCGCCCGCCCGGGGGCCACGGTCGAGGATGTGCTGTGGGCGGTGTGGCGGGCCAGCGGTCTGGCCGAGCGCTGGGCCGGGGCGATCACCCGGGGCCGGACGGCGACGGGCGAGCACGAGATCGCGCGGCGCTGGCGGGCGGAGGCCGCCGACCGGGACCTGGACGCGGTGCTGGTGCTCTTCGACGCCGCGGCCCGGTTCGCCGACCGGCTCCCCGGGGCGCGTACCGAGGTCTTCCTCGACCACGTGCTCGGCCAGGAACTGCCGGCGGACACGCTGGCCGCCGCGGCGGACCGGGGCCAGGCGGTACGCCTGCTCACCGCCCACGCCGCGAAGGGGCTGGAGTGGGACCTGGTGGCCGTCGCGGGGGTGCAGGAGGGCGTCTGGCCGGACCTGCGGCTGCGCGGCAGCCTGCTCGGCTCCGAGCGGCTGGTCGACGTGCTCGCGGGTCGGGCGGAGGGTGACGCCGGGCGGGCCGTCCTGGTCGGGCAGACCTCCGCCCTGCTGGACGAGGAGCGGCGGCTCTTCCACGTCGCGGTGACCCGCGCCCGCCGACGGCTGCTGGTCAGCGCGGTCGCCTCGGCGGCGGTCGGCGGCGACGACCACGAGGAGCAGCCCAGCCGGTTCCTCTACGAGCTCGACCCCACGGAGCCGCCGGCCACGACCGGAGGCGACGACCCGACCGGAGGCGGCGGACCGACCGGAGACGATGGCCCGAGCGGTGGAGATGGCCCGACCGGAGACGGCGGCCCGAGCGGTGGCGATGGCCCGAGCGGTGGCGACGACCCGACCGGAGGCGGCGGACCGAGCGAAGACGATGGCCCGAGCGGTGGCGATGGCCCGAGCGGTGGCGATGGCCCGAGCGGTGGCGGCGGCCCGAGCGGGCGCGGCGACCCGGGAGCACCAGGCGACGAGCATCCGGCGGGCGGAGGGCCGGCGGGCGGAGGGCCCGGGGACGGGACCGGGCGTGGACCGGTCACCCTGCCGGTGGCCGGGGCGCCCCGGGCGCTGACCCTGCCGGCGCTGGTCGCCGAGCTGCGTACCGTGGTGGCCGACCCGGCGGCGCCGCACCACCGGCGGCACGCGGCGGCGGCCGAGCTGGCCCGCCTCGCCGCCGCCGGGGTTCCCGGTGCGCATCCCGACGACTGGTGGGGGCTGCGGACCCTCTCGGACGACCGGCCGCTGGTCGACGAGGGGGAGCCGGTCCGGGTCACCCCGTCGGCGATGGAGAGCGCGCTGCGGTGCAGCCTGCGCTGGCTGCTGGAGCGGCACGGCGGCAGTGCGCCGGCCAGCGCCGCGCAGGGGGTGGGCAACCTGGTGCACGCCGCCGCGATGCTCGCGGAGGGTGCCAGCGCCGACCGCTCGGCCCTGCTGGAGTACGTGGCGGCCCGGTTCGACGCGATCGAGCTGGCCGCCCGGTGGATGGTCGGCCCCGAGCGGGCCCGCGCCGAGACCATGGTGGACAAGCTGCTGCGCTGGCTGGCCGCCAACCCGCGCCGGCTGCTCGCCATCGAGCACGAGTTCGCCGTACGCCTGGACGACCCGCACCGACCCGTCGAGCTGGCCGGACGGGTGGACCGGCTGGAGGTGGACGCCGACGGGCGGCTGGTGGTGGTCGACCTGAAGACGGGCCGGTCCACGGCGGTCACCGAGCCCGAGGTGGCCGAGCATCCGCAGCTCGGGGCGTACCAGGCGGCGGTGGAGGCGGGGGCGTTCACCGAGTTCGGGGAGGAGTCCGGCGGCGCGGCCCTGGTGCAGCTCGGCACGGCGGCGAGGGACGCGAAGGAGCAGAGCCAGCCGGCGGCCGGGCAGGGGCCGGAGGCGGGCTGGGCGACGGCGCTGGTCCGCCGCACCGCCGATACGATGGCCGCCGCCACCTTCGCCGCGGTCGCCAACTCCAAGTGCCGGGTCTGCCCGGTACGCACGAGCTGCCCGGTGTCCGGGCAGGGGCGCCAGGTCGTCGAGCCGCCGACCACCCGCAGCCCGGAGGACCCGTGACCAGTCCGGAGCGTTCCCGCGAGCGCGAGGCATGACCCAGCCCGCCCTGTTCGGCACCTCGACCCCGGCGCCCCGGACGGCCGACTCCGGCCCCCGGTACACCCCGGTCGAGCTGGCCAGGCTGCTCCGGCTGCCGGCGCCGACCCGGGAGCAGGCCGCGATCATCGCCGCGCCGGTGGAGCCGCTGCTGGTCGTGGCGGGCGCCGGGTCCGGCAAGACCGAGACGATGGCCGCCCGGGTGGTCTGGCTGGTCGCCAACGCGTACGTCCGGCCCGAGCAGGTCCTCGGGCTCACGTTCACCCGCAAGGCGGCCGGCGAGCTGGCGCACCGGGTGCGTACCCGGCTGGACCAGTTGGTGCGCCGGCTGGGGCGGCGCGGGCGGGATCCGCGCGACGACCCGTTCGCGGGCGAGCCGACCGTCTCCACCTACCACTCGTACGCGGGGCGGATCGTCACCGAGCACGGCCTGCGCGCCGGGTACGAGCCGTCGACCCGGCTGCTCACCGAGGCGTCCCGCTGGCAGCTCGTGGACCTGCTGGTGCGCAACTACGACGGCGACATGTCGGGCGTGGACCGGATGCCCAGCACGATCACCGACGCCGTGCTGGCCCTGGCCGGCGAGCTGGACGAGCACCTGGTCGACCCCGACGGGCTGGCCGCCTGGACGGGCCGGTTCTTCGCCGAGGTGCAGGCCCGGCCCGGCCGGGTCTACGCCGACGTGCGAAAGGCGCTGCAGCTCCAGCAGACCCGGCTGAAGCTGCTCCCGCTGGTGCGCGCGTACACCCGGCGCAAGGAGGACTTCGAGGCGATGGACTTCGCCGACCAGCTCGCCCGGGCGGCCCGGGTGGCCCGGGACCACCCGGCGGTCGGCGCGATCGAGCGGGACCGGTTCCGGGTGGTGCTGCTCGACGAGTACCAGGACACCAGCCACGCCCAGGTGGTGCTGCTCAACGCCCTCTTCGGCGGCGGCCACCCGGTGACCGCGGTCGGCGACCCCTGCCAGTCCATCTACGGCTGGCGCGGGGCCAGCGCCGGCACCCTGGAGCGGTTTCCCGCCGAGTTCGCCCGCGCCGGCGGCGCGCCGGCCGAGGTGCTGAGCCTCACCACGAGCTGGCGCAACCGCCCGGAGATCCTGGGGGTGGCGAACGCCCTGGCCACCCCGCTGCGGGCGGCCGGCGCCCGGGTGCCGGAGCTGCGCGCCGCGTTGAGCGTCAAGGACCCGATCCCGCACCGCACCCCGGGCGGCCTGGCCGCCGGGACCGTCCACTGCGCGCTGCTGCCGACGTACGCCGACGAGGCGGACTGGATCGCCGACGGCGTGCTCGCCGCCTGGCGGGGCGCGGCCCGGATGCCGGGGGCGTTACCGGAGCGCATCCCGGTGCCGCAGCGGCCCACCACGGCGGTGCTGGTCCGGCTGCGCAGCCAGATCCCGCCGATCGCGGCGGCGCTGCGCGCCCGGGGCCTGCCGGTCGAGGTGGTCGGGCTGGGCGGCCTGCTGGACACCCCCGAGGTGCGCGACGTCGTGTGCACCCTGCGGGTGCTGGCCGACCCGACGGACGGGGCGGCGCTGCTGCGGCTGCTCACCGGGGCGCGCTGGCGGATCGGGCCGCGCGACCTGGTGGCCCTGCACCGGCGCGCCCGCGCGCTCGCCGGCAACCGCCGGCAGTTCGCCGCCGGCGGCGGGCCGGAGATCGCCGTGGACCTGCTCGACGAGGCCACCCTGGTCGAGGCGCTGGCCGACCTCGGGCCGGCGCAGGCGTACTCGGCCGAGGGGTACGCGCGGCTGCGCGCGTACGCCGAGGAGTTGGCGCTGCTGCGCCACCGGCTGGACCAGACGCTGCCGGAACTGATCGCGGACGTGGAACGCACCATCGGCCTGGACGTGGAGGTCGCCGTGCGGGCGGGCCGGGACGGCACCGGCGACGCCGGACTGGCCCGGGGTCACCTGGACGCCCTCGGGGACGTGGCGGCCCGGTTCACGGGCGAGTCCCCGGGCGCCACCCTGTCGGGCTTCCTGGCCTACCTCGCCGCCGCCGAGGACGAGGAGCGTGGCCTCGCCCCCGGCGAGGTGGAGGTGGTGGAGGGCGCGGTCCAGATCCTCACGGCGCACGCCGCCAAGGGCCTCGAATGGGACGTGGTCGCGGTCGCCGGCCTGAGCCGGGGGGTGTGGCCGGGCCCGGTGCGCAACTCCGACCACTGGCTCGGCGGGTTGGGGGTGCTGCCGTTCCCGCTGCGCGGCGACGCCGACGGCCTGCCCGAGCTGGGCCTGGCCGAGGCCGTCGACCAGCGCGGGGTGGCCCGGGCGCTGGCCGACTTCACCGACGCGTGGCGGGCGCACGACGAGCGGGAGGAGCGCCGGCTGGCGTACGTCGCGGTGACCCGGCCCCGGCGGCTGCTGCTCTGCTCCGGCCACTGGTGGGGCGAGGGGACGAAGCGCCCGCGCGGCCCGTCGGTGTTCCTGCGCGAGGTGCACGACGCCTGCCTCGACGACGGCGACGGGCACCTGGTCGACCACTGGGCGCCGGAGCCGGCCGGGGACGCGACGAACCCGACCACCGAGGTGGTGCTGCGCGCGGAGTGGCCGGCCGACCCGCTGGGCGCGCGCCGCCCGGCGCTGGCCGAGGCGGCCGCGCTGGTCCGCCGGTTCCTCGCCGAGGGCCCGGACGCCGCCCGCGCGCCCCTACCCGGCGAGGCCGGCGCCGACACGGCGGATCCCGCGGCGGCGGACCCGGAGGCGGCGGGGCCGGAGGTGGCCGACCCCGCGGCGGCGGACCCGGAGGTGGCGCGGTGGCGGCGGGAGGCCGACCTGCTGCTCGCCGAGCGGGCAGAGCTGGCCGCCGGGGCGGGCGCGGTCGAGGTGGCGCTGCCCGGCCAGCTGTCGGTGACCCAGCTGGTGGCGCTGCGCCGCGACCCGGAGGAGCTGGCCGGCGCGCTGCGCCGCCCGATGCCGACGGAGCCCAGCCCGTACGCCCGGCGGGGCACGGCGTTCCACACCTGGCTGGAGCAGCGCTTCGGCGCGGACCGGCTGCTCGACGTGGACGAGTTGCCCGGGGCGGCCGACGCCGACGCCGCACCGGACGAGGAGCTGGCCGAGCTCCAGGCGCGTTTCCTGGCCAGCGAGTGGGCCGACCGGGTGCCGGTGGAGGTGGAGGTGCCGTTCGCCACGGTGCTCGCCGGGGTCGTCGTGCGCGGCCGCATGGACGCCGTCTTCGCCCGGCCCGGGGGGCGGTTCGACGTGGTCGACTGGAAGACCGGGCGGCAGCCGGCCGGGGAGCGGGCCGAGGCGGCGGCCGTGCAGCTCGCCGTCTACCGGCTGGCGTGGGCCGAGCTGGCCGGGGTACCGGTGGACCGGGTCGGGGCGGCGTTCCACTACGTACGGGACGGGGTGACCGTCCGGCCGGCGGACCTGCTCGACGTGGACGGGCTGACCAGATTGATCACCGGGGTCCCGGAGGCCCCGGCGAGGCTGCCGATCCGGCAGGAGCCGTGATAGGCTGTGCGGGTTGCAGTTGTGGTTCCCAGTGACTTCGTGTGCGCCTGGTGGATTATGGCCCCAGGCGCCCTTTGTTGTGTCCGGAGTTTCTCCGGGCGGGGCGACCAACAGCGACAGGCGTGCCGCGCGCGGCACGCTCCTCTTCGGCCCGCAACAGGTGTGGGTCCGAACGTTCCGTCAAGGAGACGAGACACACATGGCAATTGGCACCGTCAAGTGGTTCAACGCTGACAAGGGCTTCGGCTTCATCACCCCGGACGGCGGCGGCGCCGACGTCTTCGCCCACTTCTCGGCGATCCAGTCCTCCGGCTACCGGAGCCTGGACGAGAACCAGCGGGTCGAGTTCGACGTGACCCAGGGGCAGAAGGGCCCGCAGGCGGAGAACATCCGCCCGCTCTGAACCTCCGGACACCCGTCCGCTGTGACACCCGCCGCGCCCGTTCGGGCGCGGCGACCGGCCGGCCCGCCCGCAACGCGGCGGGCCGGCTTTGCGTGTCCCCCTCGGTTCGGGTGGCGGCCACCGGTCCTCCCGGCCGCGCGGTCCGCGCCGTCCGCGCAGCGCCCGGTTTCGGCAGCCCGGCGGCGTAAGGCCCTGCCCGCTCCGTCCGGTCGAGTCGGAAATCAGGCGCGAATAGGGTCCGATCGACGACTGGTTCGGGTCGTGGTCGTGATCGATGCTCGCCGTGGGGGAGCATCGGCCGGCGGGGGCCGGCCGCGCGGGAGGGGTGGCCATGGTGGGCGAGGCCGAGTCGGGGGCGGTGCGTGAGCTGCTGATGGTGGTGGCGGTCGCCGGCATCGGCCTGTTGCTCGCTCTGGTGGCGGCGTTGGCGCCCTGGCACCCCTGGCCGGGGCGTGCCGCCCCGGCCAGCCTGGTCGAGCTGCACGGTCCCGACGAGGGGCAGGCCGCCGTGACCGAGTTGACCGCGGGCTGAGCCGACCGCCGGCACCGGCCGGTGGGGCGGCCGGTCAGTGCCGGGCGGGTCGCCCCACCGGCCGGGCGACCGAGTGCCCGGCCAGCAGGTCGGCCAGCGTGGTGCGGTCGACCACCAGGGCGATCGCCCCGTCCACGGCCAGCCAGACGTCGCGCAGGCCGGCCGCCGCCCCGTGGTAGCCGGCGGACTCCGGCGGCTGGCCGCGTACCGATGTGAGCGTCCCGCTGACCGAGCGGAGCACGTCGCCGACGCTGATCTGGTCGGCCGGGCGGGCCAGGGCGTAGCCGCCCTCGTTGCCCCGGTGGCTGTGCAGCAGCCCGGCCCGGCGCAGGTCGAGCAGGATGCCCTGGAGGAAGGTCAGCGGGATGTCCTGGCTCTCCGCCAGGGCCGCCGCCTTCACCAGCTCGCCGCCCGCCTCCCGGGCCGGCGGTCCGTCGCCGGCCCGCCGGCCGCCGTCGCCCACCGCACGGACGGGCCCGCCGTCCCCGGCCGAGGCGGCGGCGACGGCGAGCATGGCCCGGAGCGCGTAGTCGCTGCGCGCGGAGACGTACACGGCGTCACTGCCCGGCCTGGTCCAGCACGCCCCAGCGGCGCCGGATCGCCTGGTCGGCCGCCCCGAAGGCGGCGTCGACGAGCAGGCCCACCGTGAGGATCACGATCATTGTGGAGAGCAGCCAGGGCGCGTCCGACAGCTCCCGCGAGTACGTCAGCTGCGCGCCCAGCGAGGTGCTGGAGATGCCGACCACGATCAGCTCGCCGGCCATCAGGCTGCGCCAGGAGAAGGCCCAGCCCTGCTTGAGCCCGGCCACGATGGCGGGCAGCGCCGCCGGGGCGATGACGTACCGGTAGAGGCCCAGGCCACGGGCGCCGAGGTTGCGTCCGGCGCGCAGCAGCAGCGGCGGTACGTAGTCGACGCCGCTGATCACCCCGTTGGCGATGGACGGGGCCGCGCCGAGCACCACGACGAAGAAGATGGCCTTCTCGCTCAGCTCGAACAGCAGGATGGCCAGCGGGAACCAGGCGATCGAGGGCATGGTCTGCAACGCGGTGATCATCGAGCCGATGGCCGCCCGCAGCACCCGGGACCGGGCGACGGCGAGCCCGACGAGCAGGCCGACGCCGACCGAGAAGACGTACCCGACCGCGGCGCGGCGCAGGGTGGTGGCCATGCCCTCCCAGAGCTGCGGCGTACCGGCCTGGCGGAGCAGCTCCTGCCCGACGGCGACCGGCCCGGGCAGCGAGTACGGCGGCCAGATCTCGGCCCAGACCACCGCCTGCCAGGCCGCGACGGCGATGGCGAGCGCCGCCAGCTTGGGCCAGGTCACCGCCCAGATCGTGGCGGTCCGGGAGGTCGTCTTCTGGCGGCCGGCGATCTCCAGCGCGTCGAGCCCGGAGATCTCGGCGTCGGCGCGCGGGGCGCCGGTGAGGGTGTCACTGGCCATGGCGGCCCACCTCCGTACGCAGCCGGTCGGTGACCTCGGCGGCGATGGCGGCGATCTCCGGGGAGTCGATGCGTCGCGGCCGGGGCACGTCGACCCGGGTGGAGTAGATGATCCGGCCGGGGCGGCTGGAGAGCAGGACGATCCGGTCGGCGAGCCGGGCGGCCTCGCGGACGTTGTGGGTCACGAAGAGCACGGTGAGCTGCCGCTCGGACCAGATCCGCTCCAACTCGTCGTGCAGGATGTCCCGGGTCATCGCGTCGAGCGCGCCGAACGGCTCGTCCATCAGCAGGACCGGGGTGTCCAGGGCGAGGGTGCGGGCCAGCGCGACCCGCTGCCGCATGCCGCCGGAGAGCTGGTGCGGTCGCTTGCGGCCGAAGTCGGACAGGTGCACCGTACGCAGCAGTTCGGCGACCCGCTCGCGGCGCGCGGCGCGGGGCAGCCGGCGCAGCTTCAGCGGCACGTCGACGTTGCCCTCGACGGTCAGCCACGGGAACAGCGCGGCCTCCTGGAACATCAGCCCCGGGTCCACCCCCTCGCCCAGCTCGATCTGCCCGCCGCTCGGCCGGTCCAGGCCGGCGACCAGGTTGAGCAGGGTGCTCTTGCCGCAGCCGGACGCGCCGACGAGGCAGACGAACTCGCCCGGCTCGACGTCGAGGGAGACCCGGTCCAGGGCGAGGACGGCGTTGCCGCCCTGCCCGTACACCTTGGTCACGCCGCGCAGCGCGACCGAGCCGGTCGCGCCGCGCGGCGCCGTCGTGGTCGACGTCATGGTTGCGCGACCTCGGCCTTGCCCTGGGCCTTGAGCACCTCGTTGAGGTACGTCAGGTCGTAGAGCCCGTCGAGGCTGACCGGCTGGGTCAGGCCGACGGCGACCGCGTGGTCCAGGCCGGTCTTCAGCGACGAGGCGATCGGGTCGTTGGTGAACTCCAGCGTCGGCCACGCCTGCTTGATCAGCTTCACGTCCAGCGGCTTGCCGGTGATCTTGCCGATGTGGTCGGAGATGGCCTGCTGGGCCTCGTCCGGCTTGGTGTTGACGAACTCGTTCGCCGCGACCTGCCCCTCGACCAGCTTCTTGACCACGTCGGGGTGGGCCTTGAGGAACTTGGTGGAGACGATCAGGTTGGTGATGACGAACTTCTTGTCCGGCCAGAGGTCCCGCTCGTCGACCAGCACCTTGCCGCCGGCGTTGACCAGCCGGGAGACGAACGGCTCGGGCACCCACGCGCCGTCGATCGCGCCGCTGTTGAACGTCTCCACGCTCTGGGCGTTCTCCTGCGGGACCACCTTGACGTCGCCGCCGCCCTCCTTGGTGGTGGTCAGGCCCTTCTCCTTGAGCCAGTAGCGCAGGGCGACGTCCTGGGTGTTGCCGAGCTGCGGGGTGGCGATCTTCTTGCCGCGCAGCTGCTCGACCGAGGTGATGTCGGGCTTGACCACCAGCGCGACGCCGCCGGACGCGGCGCCGGCGACGACCCGGACCGCCTCGCCCTTGGACTTCGAGTAGGCGTTCACCGTCGGGTTCGGACCGATGTACGTGGCGTCGAGCGCGCCGGAGAAGACCGCCTCGATGGCCGCCGGACCGGCGTTGAAGGTCTTCGTCTCCAGCTTGACGCCGCTGCCGAGCTTCTCGGCGAAGATGCCCTTCTCCACGCCGACCACGGCGGGGGCGTGGGTGATGTTGGGGAAGTAGCCGAGCCGCAGCGTCACCGGGCCCGAGCCGCCCGAGGCCGCGTCGTCGCCGCCGCACGCGGCGGTGGCGCCCAGGGTCGCCGCACCCACCACGGCGAGCGTGGCCAGGGAGACCAGTCGACGGAAGGGGAGCCGTCTCATGTCGTTCGTCCAATCCACAGTATTCCTACTTAGTTGGTAGGAAGAGTGGGGCAGGGCGCGGGCGGCGTCAAGGCCCATCCACATGCCGGGACGCGGGCTCCCGATTATTCCGGGTTTTCCTACCTTTTTGATAGGTGTATCCGGCCCCTCGGCGGGTGCCGCCGCCGCAGCCTGCGACAGGTCCCCGGTGCCGGCGGTGCCGACGCGCTACTGTCGTTCCGTGGCGGCGCGGAGATCGAGAATTCCAGCGACGAAGTACCCCGTCGAGCGGTTCACCCTCGACAACGGCCTGCGGGTCGTGCTCACCCCCGACCGCAGCGCCCCGGTGATCGGGGTCGCCGTGGTCTACGACGTCGGCATCCGCTCCGAGCCGGAGGGCCGCACCGGCTTCGCCCACCTCTTCGAGCACCTGATGTTCCAGGGCTCGGAAAACCTGGAGAAGCTGGCCCACTTCCGGCACGTGCAGGGGGCCGGCGGCACGTTCAACGGCTCCACCCACCACGACTACACCGACTACTTCGAGACCCTGCCGGCGAACGCGCTGGAGCGGGCGCTGTTCCTGGAGGCCGACCGGATGCGCGGCCCCCGGCTGACCGAGGAGAACCTGCGCAACCAGGTCGACGTGGTCAAGGAGGAGATCCGGGTCAACGTGCTGAACCGGCCGTACGGCGGGTTTCCCTGGCTGACCCTGCCGCCGGTCATGTTCGACACCTTCCCGAACGCGCACGACGGCTACGGCTCCTTCGACGACCTGGAGTCGGCCACCGTCGCCGACGCCGCGGACTTCTTCCGCCGCTACTACGCCAGCGGCAACGCCGTCCTCGCCGTCAGTGGGGACATCGACGTGGCCGAGGCGACCGAGCTGATCGGGCGGCACTTCGGTGACGTGCCCGCCCGGCCCGCGCCAGAGCGGCCCGACTTCGGCGAGCCGGACCTGACCGCCGAGCGCCGTCAGGCGTACACCGACGCGCTGGCCCCGCTGCCCGCGGTGGCCTCGGCCTGGCGGGTGCCCGACCCGATCACCGACTTCGCCGGCTACCTGCCGTACGTGGTGCTCGCCGAGGTGCTCACCGACGGTGACGCGTCCCGGCTGGTCGAGCGGCTGGTCCGGCGGGACCGCTCGGTGACCAGCCTCGGCGGGTACGTCGGCTTCATGGGCGACCCGTTCGACGTGCGCGATCCGACCGCGCTGCTGCTCCAGGCGCACCTGCCGCCGGGCGGCGACGTGGACAAGGTGCTGCGCACGATCGACGAGGAGTTGGACCGGCTCGTCACCGACGGCCTGGCCGCCGGCGAACTGGCGCGCACCCAGGCCAGGATGGCCACCCACCTGCTGCGCGACACCGACGCGGTGCTCGGCCGGGCGCTGCGGATGGCCGTGCTGGAGCAGCAACGCGGCGAGCCGGGCCTGCTCAACGACCTGCCCCGGCTCGTCGGGGAGGTCACCGAGGAGCGGGTACGCGCCGCCGCCGCCACCCTGCGGCCCGAGCGCCGCGCGTCCATCGAGGTCATCGCCGGAGGGGCCAAATGACGGCAACCGCCCCGCCCTCGCCGCGGCCGCTGCCGCCGCTCGGGCCGAACCGCAGGCTGAAGCTGCCGAAGCAGGCCGAGCGGACCCTCGCCAACGGGCTCACGGTCATCGCGGTGCGCCGCCCGGCGATCCCCCTGGTCGAGCTGCGGCTGTGGATGCCGGCGGGCCGGACCAACCTGGCCCGGGGCGCGATGCTCGCGCAGACCATGCTCTCGGGCACGGAGACCATGACCAGCGTGCAGATCGCCGCCGAGTTGCAGGCGGTCGGCGGCGGGCTCTCCGCCGGCATCGACCCGGACCGGCTGATGCTCTCCGGCGCCGGCCTGGTCACCGGCCTGGACCGGATGCTGGAGATCCTGGCCGAGGTGCTGACCGGGGCCACGTACCCGGGCAAGGAGGTGGGCACCGAGCGGGACAGGCTGGTCGACCGGATCCAGGTGGCGCAGAGCCAGCCGGCGCACCTCGCCCGCACCGCCCTGCTCAGGCGGGTCTACGGCCGGCACCCGTACGCGGTGCAGACGCCCGAGCCGGATCACGTCCGCGCGGTGCGGCCGGCGGCGCTGCGCCGGCTGCACGCCGAGCGGGTACACCCGGCCGAGGCCGTGCTGGTGCTGGTCGGCGACGTGCAGCCGGAGCGGGCGCTGGACGCCGCCGAGAAGGCCCTCGCCGCCTGGAACGGGGGCGGTCACAGCGGCGAGCTGCCGCCCGCCCCGCCGCTGGAGCCGGGCCCGCTGCTGCTGGTCGACCGGCCCGGCTCGGTGCAGTCGTCGCTGCGGATCGCGCTGCCGGCGGTGCCCCGCACCCACCCCGACCACGCGGCGCTGCAACTGGCCAACCTGGTCTTCGGCGGCTACTTCTCGTCCCGCTGGGTGGAGAACATCCGCGAGGACAAGGGGTACACCTACGGGCCCCACTCGCTGATCGAGCACTCGGTGGCCGGGTCGGTGCTGGTCGCCGCCGCCGAGGTGGCCACCGAGGTCACCGCGCCGGCGCTGCTGGAGACGACGTACGAGCTGGGCCGGCTCGCGTCGCTGCCGCCGAAGCCGGACGAGCTGGAGCAGGCCCGGCAGTACGCCCTCGGCACCCTCCAGCTCGGCATGTCCACCCAGGCCGGGCTGGCGTCGCTGGTCAGCGCGTACGCCGGCAACGGGCTGCGCCTGGACTTCCTCGCCGAGTACGCCGCCCGGCTGGCGAAGATCAGCGTCGACGAGGTGGCCGAGGTGGCGCAGCGCTACCTCGCCCCGGCGCGGGCCGTCACCGTGATCCTGGGCGATGCCGAGCGGGTCGGGCCCGCCCTGTCCGCCCTCACCCCGGTGCGCACCGAGCCGGACGGGGCGGAATGAGCGGGGAGACCACCCCGCCGCTGGCCCGGTCGACCCTGGACCGGGCGGCCCACCGGCGTACCGACCCGGGCTGGCTGGCCGAGGCCTGGCAGCGGGCCCGGGTGCTGGTGCTCGACTCGGCCAGTGAGGGCCGGGCCCTCGTCCGGGCCGGCGCCCGGCCGGAGTTGGTGCTGGTCGGCCCCGGCGACCTGCCCGAGGAGCCCCGCTCGGTGCCGATGTTCCTCGGCGTCGAGGCCGGCGACGTGCCGGTCTTCGCGGTGGACGCCCCGCTGCCGGAGCTGCCGGGCACCCGGGCGGTGAGCCTGCGCGACGTCGGCCACCTGCTGCCCGACCGGGATGCCGGGATCTTCACCAGCGCGCTGGCGCTGGGCAACTGGCACGGCGGGCACGCGTACTCCCCGGTCACCGGCGAGCCCACCCGGATGGACGAGGGTGGATGGTCGCGGGTGGCCCCGGGCGGGCACCGGATGTGGCCGCGGACCGACCCGGCGATGATCGTGCTCGTGCACGACGGGGTGGCCGGCGCGGACGGTCGATGCCTGCTCGGCAACAACGCCGCCTGGCCGAGCGACCCGGGCCGGCGCCGCTACTCCTGCCTGGCCGGCTACGTCGAGCCGGGGAGTCGGCGGAGGCCGCCGTGCTCCGCGAGGTCCGCGAGGAGGTCGGCGTGCCGGTCGAGCGGCTCGTCTACGCCGGCAGCCAGTCCTGGCCCTTCCCGGGCTCGCTGATGCTCGGCTTCCTCGCCGAGGCAGACCCGGAGCACCCGGTACGCGTCGACCCGACGGAGATCGCGCACGCCCGGTGGTTCACCCGCCGCGAGATCGGCACGGCGCTGGCGGGGCGGGCGGTGGACGTCGGGGCGGGCGACGCGTTGGTCCTGCCGCCGCCGTCCTCGATCGCCCTCTTCCTGGTGCACCGCTGGCTGGACGGCTGGATGGAGCCCTGGGCGCACTGAGCGCGCAGGCCGGGTGAGCGGCCGGCCCGGAGGGCTGAGCCGGCCGGGCGAGCGGTCGGGGCGGTGGCCGGCCCCCTCCGGTGGCGGCCCCGGCCGGGCCCCCCGGGGACGCGGGCCCCGGCCGGCCCTCCGGGGGACGCGGCCCCGGCCCGGAACCGCCGTTGCCGCGACGGTCCCGGGCCGGGAACACGGGCCGTCCTGACCGGATGTGGCGAACTGCGCGGCGGGGGAGCCGGTCCGGGCAGGACGGACGTTCTTCTGAAGGATCAGTCGCCGGTGGGCTTCCGGCGCGGTGGCTGGGATCGTGCCGGTGGGCCTTCCGGCGGCGTCGGTCGGGTCAGCCGGTGGTCGTGTCCGGGCCGTCCTCGGTGGGGTCGTGCAGCGGGAGCACCTTGACCCGCTGCCGGCCGCGGCGGACGGCGCCCACCGTGGCCAGCGCGCGGGCCAGGATCAGGGCGGCCTCCCGGTCCTCGGCGTGGACGACCTGGCGGCGCGGCTCCGGCGCGGTCGTCTCGTCCCGCAGCCGGCCGCCGCCGGCCCAGGCTGCCGCGAGGTCGACGTCGGCGGCGGCGCGGATGTCGGTACGAACGATCAGGAACCGCATGGGTGTCTCCGGATGCGATCGTGGCGGACGGGTACTCAGTGGAAGTTCCACGTCACTCTTTCGACATGTTACGCCCCGTGGTCGCCCCAGCAAGTGAACCGCGACGATCGATTCGCAGGCACGCCTGATCGGATGATGCCTGGTCATCGGTGTCGCGATCCGGACACGCGACGGGGCCGCCGGCGATCGCCGACGGCCCCCCCCCGTGCCGGGTCAGGGATCAGCTCAGGTCGAACTGCCCAGCCTTCGTGCCGGCGATGAAGCCCCGCCAGCCGGCGCGGTCGAACAGCAGCACCGGGCCGCCGCGGTCCTTGCTGTCGCGCAGGGCGACCGCGGCGGGGCCGTCGCGCAGCGGGGACACCTCCACGCAGTTGGAGGTCTGGCTGTGGGTGCTCGTCCGCCACGGAGCGTCGGCGAGTTGCCGGGCGAGGACGGACGGCATGTTGCGGATCTCGTTCATGGTCTGCTCCTGACTGGAACTCTTCCGATGGACGAGTGGCGCCGTACGCCCGCCGGGCGGGTGTCCCGGGGTCGGATCACCGATCCGTCAGGCGTCCGGAGGGCCGGCGGCGCTGGACAGGAGCCGTTGCCGGCCCGTGGACCACCGTGGACGGGCCTGCCGCCCCGGGCAGCCGCCCCGTCGCCTCGATGAGCCAGGAGAGGGTGTCCGATGCGGAGAGCGCCGCCGAGCATAGCCACTCGAACACCACTTTATAGCTATTTAGGGCGTTTGCCTCGGTTGACATGGCGTTGGTGAAGCCGCCCTCGATGGCCAACGTCTCCGGGTCGAGGGGGTCGGCGAACCGGTAGAGCGAGAACGCCGTCGGCGGGAGGTACCACTCGCCGATCGGGGTGTCCCACGGCAGCAGGTGCAGGGTGACGTTCGGCAGCATGGCCAGCTCGCACAGTTGCACCAACTGCTCCCGGAGCACCTCCGGCGGGCCGGCCCGCCGGCCCAGCGCCGCCTCCTCCAGCACGGCCGTGTAGCGCGGCGCGTCGGGGTGGGTCAGCAGCGACTGGCGGGCCAGCCGGGCGGCCACCTCGGTCTCCGGGGCCTCGCCGGGCTCCGCGTCGCCCGCGCCGGACTCCACCAGGTGGGCGGAGACGATCCGCAGCCGGGCGTACCCCGGGGTCTGCAACAGGCCGGGGACCAGGACCGGGTTGTACTCCCGGATCTCCGCGCAACCCGCCTCCAGTTCGGCGAAGCTGCGCTGCTGCTGGGTCATCACCGGGTAACGCCTCAGCCAGCCGCGCATGTCCCCGGCGTCCCGGGTGATGCCGAGCAGCTCCGCGCGCAGCTCCGCGGGGGCGCCGTACAGGTCGAGCAGGGTGGCCACGTCGTCCGGGTCGGGTCGGCTGCGGCCGTTCTCCAGCCGCGACAGTTTGGATGCGGAGGCCCAGCCGATCCGCTCGATGACCTGTTCCCCGGTGAGACCGGCGGTCTCGCGCAGTCGGCGCAGCTCGGTGCCCAACCTGCGGCGACGCAGGATCGGGCTCGGTCCGGTAGGAGGCACGGTGTCCTCTTCTCCGTCGACCGTCGCCAAACGCGACGGTAACTGTATGAAATTCGCCCCCCGCGGTCAGTATGGACGTTGCGGCCGACGCCGGAAGCCCCGGCGGGGGTGTGTCTCGGAGAAAAGAGGAGCCGTGCCGCGCCGTGACCTGCCCCGACGCGCGCCGCCCAGCCCCGCCCCACCCCGTCCCGCACTCTCCCTGCGGATACACGGAAAAGAGTGGCCATCCCGGGCGGAATGGCCACTCTTTGTGTGTGAAACCGCACGTGCGCGGCGACAGGGCGCGCGCCCGGAACGAGGCGCGGGGGTCAGCTCGTGAGGGTCGCGAGGTGCTGCTTGACCTGGGTGATGGACGGGTTCGTCAGGGCGCTCCCGTCGGCGAAGCGCAGCGTCGGGACGGTCTGGTTGCCGCCGTTGACGCTCATCACGAACTCCGCCGCCTTCGAGTCCTGCTCGATGTCGACCACCTCGTACGCGATGCCCTCCCGGTCGAGCTGCGACTTGAGCCGGTGGCAGTAGCCGCACCACGGCGTGGAATACATCGTCAACATGGTCTGGTCCTCCAAGATCCGTACGGCCCGGCCAGTCAGGCCAGGCTAACCGCTGCAACATCGGCCGGAGCTGAGATGATTCCACGCTGTGGGGGTTCACTCAGCGGCGGAGCGGGTGCTCGCCGGGCTCGACCCGGAGCAGCGCTCCGCGGTGACCGCCCCGGCCGGCCCGGTGTGCATCCTGGCCGGCGCCGGCACCGGCAAGACCCGGGCCGTCACCTCGCGGATCGCCCACCGGGCGCTCACCGGCCAGGTGTCCCCCGGGCACGTGCTCGCGGTGACGTTCACCGCCCGGGCCGCCGCCGAGATGCGCAGCCGGCTCACCGTGCTCGGGGTGACCGGGGTGCAGGCACGCACGTTTCACGCCGCCGCGCTGCGCCAGGTGCGCTACTTCGCCCCGCGCCTGCTCCAGGGGCGGGCCATGCCGGAGCTGCTGGACAGCAAGGTCCGCCTGGTCACCCTGGCCGCCGCCCGCGCCGGGCTGCGGACCGACCGGGCCGCCGCACGGGACCTGGCCGGCGAGATCGAGTGGGCCAAGTCGTCCCTGGTCGAGCCGGGGGAGTACGTCGTCGCGGCGGCCAAGGCGCTGCGCGAGACCCCGCACGAGCCGGCGAAGGTGGCCGAGGTCTTCGTGGCGTACGAGCGGCTCAAGCGGGCCAACGGAGTGATCGACTTCGAGGACATGCTGCGCGCGGCGGTGTGGGGCATCGAGGAGCACCCGGACGTCGCCGAGCAGGTCAGGGCCCAGTACCGGCACTTCGTGGTCGACGAGTACCAGGACGTCAACCCGCTCCAGCAGCGGCTGCTGGAGGCGTGGCTGGGCGGCCGGGACGACCTGACCGTCGTCGGCGACGCCAGCCAGACCATCTACTCGTTCACCGGCGCCACCTCGGCGTACCTGATCGACTTCCCCCGCCGGCACCGGAACGCGACGGTGGTCCGGCTGGTTCGCGACTACCGGTCCACGCCGCAGGTGGTCGGGCTGGCCAACGCGGTGATCTCCCAGGCCCGGGGCACCGAGGCGCGGCTGCGGCTGGAGCTGCGCGGCCAGCGCCCGCCCGGCCCGGAGCCCGAGCTGCGGATCTTCACCGACGAGCCGGCCGAGGCCGCCGCCGTGGCGGCCCGCTGCCGGGCCCTGGTCGCAGGCGGCACCCCGGCCCGGGAGATCGCCGTGCTGTTCCGCACCAACGCGCAGTCCGAGGCGTACGAGAAGGCGCTCACCGAGGCCGAGGTGCCGTACGTGGTGCAGGGGGCCGAGCGGTTCTTCGAGCGGGTCGAGGTGCGCCAGGCGATGGTGGCGCTGCGGGCCGCGACCCGCGCCATCCCCGGGGAGACGCCGCTGCGGGACGCCGTGGTTGAGGGACTGTCGGCGGTCGGCTGGGCGCCGGACGCCGCCCCGGCCGGCGGCGCGGCCCGGGAACGCTGGGAGGCTCTGGCAGCCCTGGTCCAGCTCGCCGAGGAGTACGCGGCGACGCCGCCGGTGCTGCCGATCGGCGAGGCCGCCGCGGTGGAGCGCCCGGTGACGCTGGCCGACTTCAACGAGGAACTGGCCCGGCGGGCCGCCGCGCAGCACGTGCCGACGGTCGAGGGGGTGACCCTGGCGTCCCTGCACTCCGCGAAGGGCCTGGAGTGGGACGCCGTGTTCCTCGTCGGCCTCTCCGAGGGGACTCTGCCCACCTCGTACGCGCGCACGCCCGACCAGGTCGAGGAGGAGCGCCGGCTGCTCTACGTCGGGATCACCCGGGCCCGGGAGTGGCTCTGGCTGTCGTACGCGGTGGCCCGCTCTCCGGGCGGGCGCGCCCGGCGGCCCTCCCGGTTCCTGCCCCAGCTCGACCGCTCCGGCGGCGGGACGGAGCGGGCCGGCGCGGCGGCGGTCGCCCGGCGCGCGGAGCGCCGCCGCCCGCAGGTCGTCTCCTGCCGGATCTGCGGCGCCACCCTGCTCGCCGGCCCGGACCGCAAGCTCGGCCGCTGCCCCACCTGCCCGTCCGACATCGACCAGGACCTGTACGAGCGGCTGCGCGAGTGGCGGGCCCGGGTGGCCGGCGCGCAGAAGGTCCCGGCGTACGTGGTCTTCACCGACGCCACCATCACCGCGCTGGCGGAACGGCGGCCGGCCCGCCCCGAGGAGCTGATCGCGATCGCCGGGATCGGGCCCCGCAAGCTCGGCCTGTACGGCGAGCCGGTGCTCGCCCTCGTGGGGGGCGCGACGGTCGACGACGTCTGCCCGGAGAAAACTTTCGAAATCGAGCCGTAAATTCGTTTGCCCTCGCCCCCGGGCGAGGAATAGCCTCAGGACACACCTCGCGAGCGGCGTCATTCGCGCTGCTCACGGGGGCGGCCCAGTCGACTTCGAGGAACGTGAGGGGGGTGGCACCGATGGAGATCTTCACCTATGAGCGTCCGGCGGCGCTGCCTGCCGTCTGCGCTCCGCTGTCGGCTGTCCGGGTGGCCCTTGTCGCTCGACCGTCGGTTCCGCAGGTGCACCAGGTCCAGGCTCAGGCCGAGCTGATCCTCGCGACCGCGCCAACCGGAATCGAGGGGACCAGTGGCTTCACGGGCATGGGCATCGGCGGCGCCAACAAGCGCACGGATGTCCGCGGCGTTCCACCTCGAGGTAGACCGGTCTGATCACCAGACCACCGGCTCACCTCGAGGCCGCGGAACCCGTAACCGGGATCCGCGGCCTCAGTTTTTGTCCCGCCGAAGTACGTCGGAAATCCGATCCACGAGATCGAAGTGAGAGAGAGGTGACCGGGAGATGAGTCTGGCGTTGGCCCCCCTCGACGTGACTGTCGAGCTGGAGGCGAACCTGCCCTGCCGGAAGTTCGACCCCGACCTGTGGTTCTCCGACTCGCCCACCGAGCTCGAGCTGGCCAAGTCGCTCTGCGGGGACTGTCCGCTGCGCGTCGAGTGCCTCGCGGGCGCGGTCGAGCGGGCCGAGCCCTGGGGCGTCTGGGGCGGCGAAATCTTCGAGCGTGGCGCGGTCGTTCCGCGCAAGCGGCCCCGTGGCCGCCCGCGCAAGGAGGACGTCGCGCGTGACGCCGCGCTGAAGGTCGAGGCCGAGGCGCGCCTGGCGGCCAGTGGGCTGTCCCAGAAGCGCAACGCGGTCCGGCTGGCTGCCTGACAAGACCCCGATCCGCACGATCCCGCCGGTGCCACACCGGCCGCGAGAAAGCTGAGAACGATGCACCTGCCCAATGGAGCCGTCGAGATGCAACTACTCAACGAAGCGTTGTCCCGGGCCCGAATGCCCCGGCCTCAGGCCGGCACCACCACGAGCACTGAGGCAACCCGATCCGCCCGTACCGTAGCCGCGAGCGGCCGCAACCGAGCCGCCCGCGACCTGGGCGCCCTGTAACCGATCACGACACGCGCGAGGGGCGCGCCGGCCGACCGGCCGGCGCGCCCCTCGTCGTTCCCGGAGATCGCCGGGTCGGTCAGCCCACCGGGGCGAACCCCGGCAGCCAGCGCTCCAGGATCGCGCGGTACGGCGCCTTGGCGTTCAGCTGGCAGAGCACCCCGATCGAGCCGAGCGTCACCCGGTGGATCAGCAGGTACGACGGGGGCAGGTTGAGCTGCCGGCCCAACTGGTACGCCGGCGAGCGTGGGCTGGCCAGCCTCGCCGCCTCACTCCGCAGCCAGGACCGGGTGAACCGGAACTCCTCGGTGGCAACCGGGTCGAGCATCGGCCGGACGTAGTCCAGCACGGCCTGCGCGTCGATCGGCTCCGTCCCGCTGACGAAGCCCTCCTCCCGCAGCCCCGCCACGACCGCGTCCGCCTCGCCGCGCAGCGCCATCCCGGCCAGCCGGCCGATCGGCTCGGGCGTGCCCTCGGGCATTCGCGCCACCGCGCCGAAGTCGATCACGCCGAGCCGCCCGTCGGGCAGCAGCCGGAAGTTGCCCGGGTGCGGGTCGGCGTGCAGCAGGCCGGCGCGCATGGGCGCCGACAGGTGCAGGATCGCCATCAGCCGGCCGGCCTCGTCGCGCTGCTCCTCGGCGCCCTCGCGGATGATGTCGGCCAGCGGAATCCCCTCGACCCACTCGGTGACCAGCACCCGGGGGGTCGCCGCGAGCACCGCCGGGACGAAGATCTCCGGGTCGTCCGCGTACGCCGCGCCGAAGGCGCGCTGCGACTCGGCCTCCAGCTCGTAGTCCAGCTCCTCGGTGATCCGTTCCCGCAGCTCGGCCAGGAGCGGCTTGACGTCCAGCCCGGGCTGGAACGCCCGGAACATGCCGCCGAGCCGGGAGAGCTGCTTCAGGTCGGCGAGCAGGGCGTCGCCCGCGCCCGGGTACTGGATCTTGACCGCCGCGTCGCGTGGGATGCCCTCCGGGTCCCGCCACACCGCCCGGTGCACCTGTCCGATGCTGGCCGCGGCGGCCGGTTTGTCGTCGAAGGTGACGAAGAAGCCCCGCCAGTCCGGGCCGAGCTGCTCGGCGAGCACCTTGTGCACGGTGGCGGCGGGCAGCGGCGGGGCGGCCTCCTGGAGCTTGGTGAGGGCCTGCCGGTAGGGGGCCGCGACCTCCTCCGGCAGGGCCGCCTCGAAGACCGACAGCGCCTGGCCGAACTTCATCGCCCCGCCCTTGAGCTGGCCCAGCACGCTGAACAGCTGCTCGGCCGTGCGCTGCTGGATCTCGGCGGAGATCACGTCGGAGGCGAGCCCGGTGACGCGCTTACCCATGCCGAGGACGGTCCGACCGGCGAAGCCGAGCGGCAGAGCGGCGAGCTTGGCGGTCCGGGAGACGGCCCGGCGCGGGATGTCGGTCACCCGGCCATTGTTACCGACTCGGGGCCCCGCGGCTGCTCGGCGGCCTGGCTGGGCCCGCCGGACGCGCGATCGGGGCCGTCACGGACGCCGGCCCGCGCAGCGGCAGGACGGGTGGGGCGGCCAGGCGCGTCGGCGCAGCCGCCCCGGGCCGGTGACGTCCACCGCGCAGCCCAGCGTCTCCGGCGCGCCGCCGTCGAGGTGGGCCAGGGCCTCCGCGGTGGCGTACGCGACCGCGGCGAGCAGGGTGGCCGTGCCGCACGGCTGGTCCCCGGTGTCGGTCGCGAGCTGGGCGGCGAGCGTGGGCCAGTCCGGGTCCCGATCCGCGCGGTGCAGGTCCACGCAGTTCAGGCAGGGGCCGGCCGGCGGGCGCACCAGCGGGCCGACCACCGGTACCCCCTCCCGCAGCCCCAGGAGCAGGTGCGGCTGGCGGCGCCGGGCGAACCCGGCCGCGAGCAGCGCCGCCGGACGGTCGACGCCCAGCTGGACCACCAGGTCGGGGCGGGCCCGTCGCAGCGGGTGGGTGGCGGCGCCGGGGGCGGCCCGGTGCACCGCGGCGCGGACCGCCGGGGCCAGCGGGTGACCCAGGTCGGCGGCGGCCAGGCCCGTGCCGACCAGGTCCGCCGGGCGCACCGGCCCGGACAGGTCCGGGTCGACGTGGCCGAGCCCGGCCTGGGCGAGCGCGACGGCGACCGGCGCGCCGAGCCGGCCGCCGCCGGTGACCAGCACGCGGGCGGCGCGGCGCCGCCGCAGCACCTGGGCGGGCGTGCCGGGCAGGGCGGGCGCGGCCAGGGCGAGCGCCCGGGCCTCCGCGGTGAGCCGGCTCCGCGCCGGGCCGGCCAGGTCGCGGGGGAGCAGGGTGTGCGCGGGTACGACCAGCCCGGCGCCGCGCAGCGCGTCGAGCAGCCCGCGTGCCTCGTCGGGAGGTACGTCGACCCCGGCGGCGTGCGCCAGGACGACGCGCTCGCTGCGGGTGCCGTCCAGCAGGTCGAGCACCCGCACCGCGCGGGGATGGGCCACCTCGACGAGGACGGCGCGGCCCGGTGCCAGCCCGAGCTGGAGGGTGTGCCGGTTCCGCCAGAGGCGGGTCAGGCCGGGAAGCAGAGTCGGGCGGGGCAGCGCGGCAGGGCTCATGACGACGAATCGTGACCGTACCCATGCTGTCCGTCGATCGTTGTCCACAGGTGCGCACCGCCCTGTCCAGGGCCGTCCACAGGAAATGCCGGGTTATCCACAACCGGCCGGTAACCGTGTCGGGTAGCCGACACCCGGCCCGGACACTCGCGGGGCGACGGCGCCACGGGGAGGGCGGCCGTCGCCGCCCTCCCCGGACCGGTACGGATCAGACCTTCGCCTTGCCCAGGATGCGGTTCACTGTTGTGCCGCACACCGGACACTTGCCCTTGGCCATGTTCATCCCGGTCTTCGAGACCTCGATGCGGCCCTCGAAGTCCCGCTTCTCCTTGCACTTGACGCAGTAACCGTTGTAGGTCTGGGCCTGGTCGGCCACGGTGCCCTCCTCGTGTCTTCCGCCGGTCAATCCGGTACCGGCGGGGTCGCCCGGCGGCGGGCCACGCGGGCGCCGGCGCTGGGTCTTCTCCGCGGCCACCCTCGTGACCGCTGGTCCGCGGACCCTACCCAGGTGTGGGGGGTTCCATGTCAGCTGTGCTTCGCCACTGTGAGCAAGTCGACGTCGAGAGTGTGCATGCCGAATTAGGTCGGATAAGTCAGTTTGGCGGGGACACGCCGGGTGAACCCTTACAGATGCCCCGTGGAGCGGCCCCCGGAGCGCGGCCGGCGACGTGATCACCTACGGTGGTGTGGGTGCGGACCACCGCCGCGCGGGGGGCGCGGAGCCCCCATGGTGACGGTCCGCAAGGATTTTTTTCGGGACTCCTGGTCACCAACCATGACTTTCTGGGCGCGTGTCGTGCTGTTGACTCTTGCGGACCCCTGGTCAGTACCCATTAGCTTTCCCTCGTGGCAGCATTCCGAGGCCGCGCGGTCCGCTGATGGCAGGCGCGCGGAAGCCGGTTGTCGAAGTACGGCGCAGCCAGCGCCGGCGACGCACGGTGTCCGCCTACCGCGACGGCGAACGGGTCGTGGTCCTCATTCCCGACCAGTTCTCCCGGGCCGAGGAGAGCGAGTGGGTCGACCGGATGCTGGCCCGGCTGGAGGCGCGGGAGGGGCGGCTCGCCCGCTCCGACGAGGAACTGCTGGGCCGGGCCACCCGGCTGATCGCCCTCTACCTGCCCGACCACGCCGCCGCGGCCGTGCCGGTCAGCGTCCGCTGGGTGACCAACCAGAACGGCCGCTGGGGCTCCTGCACCCCCGCTGACCGCACGATCCGGATCTCGCACCGGCTCCAGGACATGCCGGAATGGGTGATCGACTACGTCCTGCTCCACGAGCTGGCCCACCTCATCGTGCCCAGCCACAACGCCCGGTTCTGGGCGCTGGTCGGGCGGTACCCGAAGGCCGAGCGGGCCCGGGGCTACCTGGAGGGGGTCGCCGCCGCCTCCGCCGGTCCCCTCGGCGACTGACCCGCCCCGCCCTCTCCCGCCCTCTCCCGCGCTCTGCCATGTCGGCGACATAGGCGGGTCGGGCTCTCCTGGACCCCGCCATGTCGGCGACATGGGCGGGTCCGGCCCGCGCGGGACAGGTCCGCGCGGGACAGGTCCGCGTCGGCGGCATGGCCGCCACCTGTCGCGGCGGTCCGGGCGACGGCCTAGGGTCGGGGCGTGGCCCGACGTGTGGTGGTGGCGTTGCTCGGACCGGTGGCCTGGGCGCCGCCGGGCGTCGACCCGGGACGGTGGCGGGCGGCCCTCGCCGAGGACGTGGTGGACCTGCTCGCCACGCTCCAGGAGGTGGAGACCGCGGTCGCGGTGACCCCGGCCGACCGGGCGCTCGCGGAGGCCGTCGTCTGGCCCGGCACGCCCGTGCACGAGGTGCCCGTCCCGACGGCCACCGCGGTCCTGGCCGGGCTGACCGGGTACGACCAGGCGGCCGTCGTCGCCGCCGACGCCCCCGATCTGCCCGGGCTGACCGTCGGCAAGCTGCTCCGCCCGCTGACCACCCGGCCGGTGGCGGTCGCCCCGGCCGAGGGCGCCGGTCCCGGCCTGCTCGGCGTCGCGTCCCGGCTGCCCGTACCGGACTGGCTGCCCGAGATCGACCTGGACGCCGCGTTCCCGGCCGACCTGCGCCGGGCCGCCCCGCACCCCGGCGACGTCGCGGTCACCGCCGCCTGGCGGCGGGTACGCGGCCCGGCCGACCTGGCCACCCTCGACCCGGCAATCGAGGGCTGGGACGCCACCCGCGCCCTCCTCTCCGGCCACCCCTGACGCCCTGCCCCGCCTGCCCGCGCTCGCGCCCGCCTGCCCGCGCTCGCGCCCGCCTGCCCGCGCTCGCGCCCGCCTGCCCGCGCTCGCGCCCGCTCGCGCCAAGATCCGCGCAACTTCGGTGGTAACTGTTCAGGTGGCGGGGTGAAGGGCTTGATCGTCTGCGGGGTTTCGGGCAGGGTGTCCGGTTGTGGAGGTTGCTGGCCGGCCGAGCTATGACGAGCTTGCGGCGTTGGTGGTGCAGCAGCAGCGGCAGATCGAGTTGTTGCAGGCGCGGGTGGCTGAGCTTGAGCGGCGGTTGGGGCTGAACTCGCGGAATTCGTCGAAGCCGCCGTCGTCGGATGGTCTCGCGAAGCCGCCACCGCGTTCGTCTCGGCGGTCGTCTGGGGCCGGGCCGGGCAAGCAGCCGGGTGCGCCGGGTGCGGCGTTGTCGCTGGTGGACGATCCGGACGAGGTGGTGGAGCATCGTCCGGCCGGCTGTGGTGGCTGTGGGGCGGCTCTTGCTGCCGCCGAGATGGTCGGGCAGGTACGCCGGCAGGTGTTCGAGTTGCCGCAGATCCGGCTGCGGGTGCTCGAGCATCGTCTGGTGTCGTGCCGGTGCGCCGGGTGTGGACAGGTCACCACCGCGGCCGCGCCGGCGCAGGTGGCCGCGCCGGTGCAGTACGGCACGTCGGTCGCGGCGGTGGCGGTGTATCTGCTGGTCGCCCATCACATCCCGGTGGCGCGGACGGCGCGGATCCTGGCCGACCTGCTCGGCGCGCCGGTGTCCACCGGCTGGGTCGCCGGCCTGCCCGAACGCACGGCGACAGTCCTGACCGGGTTCGCCGAGCGCCTCGACACGGCGGTCAAGGCCGCGCCGGTGGTGCACCTGGACGAGACCGGGCTGCGGGTCACCGGCCGTAACCGGTGGCTGCACGTGGCCTGCACCCCGCTGCTGACCGTCTACCACCTCGACGACAAACGAGGCGCGACCGCGCTCGACGCGATGGGCGTGCTGCCCGCACTACGCGCGCCGCAGGTCGCCGTTCACGACGGCTGGATGCCCTACTTCACACCCGCCTACGCCAGCGTCGACCACGCCCTGTGCAACGCCCACCACCTGCGTGAACTGGACGGCTGGGCCGAACGGGACCCGACCCGCTACGCCTTCGCCGCCGACCTCGCCGCGCTGCTGCGCGAAGGTCACCGGCTCGTCGGCCAGGCCGTCACCGCCGGCGCCGACCGGCTCGACCAGCAGACCCTCGACGACCTGCTCCAGCGCTGGCAGGCCGCGGTCGACGCCGGCTACCAGGCCAACCCGCCCCCGGCGACCAAACCCACAGGCCTCGGCGCCAACCTCATCCCCGCCCTGCTCAACCGCATGCGCGGCTTCACCCGCGAGATCTGGCGCTTCGCCCACGACTTCACCGTGCCGTTCGACAACAACCAAGCCGAACGCGACATCCGCATGACCAAGATCCAAATCAAGATCTCCGGCGGCTGGCGCACCACCCAAGGCGCCCGCGCCTGGCTACGCCTGCGCTCCTACATCTCCACCGCCGGCAAACACGGCATCCCGGCCATCACCGCCCTCCGCGACGCCCTCACCGGCAGCCCCTGGCTCCCCGCCCTACCTGAATAGTTACCTTCGGTGAAGTAGTTGTGTCGGGCGGCGCTGAGGGAGCTATTTCCCTGAAGTTGACGCCTGAGCAACCTTGTGGCAGCCCGAGGACGGCGACGGCCGCCGTCGCGCGGGGCGACGGCGGCCGTGTGGCGGGGGGTCTCAGGACTCCTCGGTGTCGCCCTCCCGGCGGGGGGAGCCGGGGGCCTGCTCCTCCGGGGCACCTGGCGCGCTGAAGTCGAAGTTGGCCAGCTCGTCGTCCAGGTCGGCCCGGGCTGCCGTGGCGAACGCCACCGGGTCGGCGAAGTCGTCGTCGGACGGCAGCAGGTCGGGGTGACCCCAGACGGCGTCCCGACCGGCGATGCCCCGGTGCTCCGTCAGCGCCGCCCACAGCGCGGCGGCCTCCCGCAGCCGGCGCGGACGCAGCTCCAGCCCGACCAGGGCCGCGAAGGTCTGTTCGGCCGGCCCGCCGGCGGCCCGCCGGCGGCGGAACGCCTCCGCGAGGCGCACCACGTTCGGCAGCCGCTCCCCGACGGCGCTGTCCACCACGTGGCAGACCCAGCCCTCGACCAGCGCGAGGACGGTCTCCAGCCGGGCCAGCGACGCCTTCTGCGCGGGGGTGTCCTCGGGGGTGAAGATGCCCTCCAGCGCGATTGCCTGCATCGACTCCGGGTCGGTCGGGTCGAGCCGGCCCATCGCCTCCTCGATCGCCTCCCGGTTGACCCGGATGCCCGAGGCGTACGTCTCGACGGCGGTGAGGACGTGCCCGCGCAGCCACGGTACGTGCTCGAAGAGCCGCTGGTGGGCCGCCTCGCGCAGGGCGACGTAGAGGCGTACCTCATCCTCGGGCAGCTCCAGGCCCTCGCCGTACGCCCTGATGTTGGCCGGGACCAGCGCGGCCGTGCCGGCCGGGCCGAGCGGGAGCCCGATGTCGCCGGCGGAGAGCACCTCCGCGGCGAGCGAGCCGAGGGCCTGCCCGAGCTGCCCGCCGAAGAGCGCGCCGCCGAGCGTGGCGACCATCGACTGCATCGGGCCGAGCTGGGCCCGGGCCTCCGGCGGCACGAGATCACCCATCGCGCCGACCATCCGGGCGGCCACCGGATCGCAGAGCTTGCGCCAGACGTCGAGGGTCTTGTAGATCCACTCGTTGCGGTTCCACGCCGACGCGGTGCGGATGCCAGTCGGCCAGGAGGTGGCGGGCTCCAGCCACAGGTCGGCCAGGCGCAGCGCCTCCGTCACGGCGGTGCGCTCGGACGGCGAGACCGCCGGGTCGCCCGCGGCGGCCAGCTGGCTGGCGGCCACCTGCCGGGCCAGGTCCCAGTTGACCGGCCCGCTGCCCGGCGCGGAGAGCAGGTGCTGCAACTGCGACATGAACTGCTGCATCTGCGCGGGATCGTTGGGGTCGGGCGGTTGCCCACCCGGGAGCTGGAAGCCGAACGGAATATCAGGCACGGCGTCTACGGTACGCGGGCGGCGCCCCAGGTCGTCGCCACCGGCGTTGCGCTGAGGGCGAAGTCGCGGTCAGGGCCCCGATCCCCGTACGGCCGGTCGGTACGCTCTGCGCCATGAGACGTCGCGGCCTGACCGTCCTGTTGGGTGCCCTGCTGACCGCCCTGCTCAGCTACGGCGTGCTCAGCGTCCCCATCCCGTACGTGGTGCTCGGCCCCGGGCTCACGGTGAACACGCTGGGCACCTCGGACGGCAAGGAGGTCATCCAGGTGAGCGGGCGGGCGACGTCGACCTCGGCCGGCCAGCTCCGGATGACCACGGTCGGGGTGCAGCCCACCGTGCGGCTGCGCTCCGCGCTGGCCGGCTGGTTCTCTCCGGACGAGGCGGTCGTGCCGCGCGAGCTGGTCTACCCGCCGGGGGAGAGCCGCCAGCAGGTGGACCAGCGCAACGAGGAGGACTTCCGCGCCTCGCAGACCAGCGCCGAGACGGCGGCGCTGCGCAAGCTGGGATACCCGGTGCAGGTGCTGGTGAAGACCGTCGCGGCGGACGGCCCGTCGGCCGCGGTGCTCAAGCCCGGCGACGTCGTCACCTCCGTCGACGGCCAGCAGGTCACCAGCGCCGGCCGGCTCACCGAGCTGATCCGCGCCCGGCCGGCCGGCAGCACGCTGACCGTCGGCTACACCCGCGCCGGCGCCGCCGCCACGGCCCAGGTCACCAGCCGGGAGCAGGACGGCCGGCCGCGGATCGGGATCGAGATCGACCAGCAGCAGCCCCACCCGTTCACCGTCACCATCGACCTGAACGACATCGGCGGCCCCAGCGCCGGCCTGATGTTCGCCCTGGGGATCGTGGACAAGCTGGAACCGGCGGACCTGACCGGTGGGAAGATCATCGCCGGCACCGGCACGATCGACGACGAGGGTCGGGTCGGCCCGATCGGCGGGATCGCCCAGAAGCTGGTCGGTGCGAAGGACGCCGGGGCGAAGGTGTTCCTGGTGCCGGAGGGCAACTGCGCCGAGGCCGTCCGCAACCCGCAGCCCGACCTCCCGCTGCTCAAGGTGGGCTCCCTCGACGAGGCGCTGAAGGCCCTGGAGACGCTGCGCGCGGGGGGCGAGCCCACCCGCTGCTGACCGTCGCGGGCGCCGCCCGGCGTGACCGTGGGCGACGCGTTCAGGAACACCCCGTACTCTGGGTGCCTGGTCGGAGCCGATCACATCGAGCGTGCGGAGCCAACAGTGGTCATGCGTAGCAGCCCCCTGCCGAGGATGAGCCGACGCGGACGCGTCACGATCGGCGTCTTGGTGGGGGTGTTCGTGCTGTTCACCCTCCTCGGCTGGGGCGTGCAGGCGTGGACGGACTGGCTCTGGTTCGACGAGGTGCGCTACACCCAGGTCTTCACCGGGGTGCTGGCCACCCGGCTGCTGCTCTTCCTCGTGGTCGGCCTGGGCCTGGCGCTGGTCGTCGGCGGCAACCTCTGGCTCGCCCACCGGCTGCGCCCCCGGATGCGCCCGCACTCGCTGGAGCAGGCCACCCTGGAGCGGTACCGGATGGTGCTGGAGCCGCGGCTCGGCCTGTGGATCAGCCTGGCCGCGCTGGTGGTCGGGATCTTCGCCGGGCTCTCCGCGCAGAGCCGGTGGGGCCAGTGGCTGCTGTTCCGCAACGGCGGGGACTTCGGCGTGAAGGACCCGGAGTTCGGCGTCGACGTCGGGTTCTACGTCTTCCAACTGCCGTTCTGGCGCTACGTGCTCGGCGTCGGCTTCACCGCGGTCGTGCTCGCCCTGCTGGGCGCGCTGGCCGTGCACTACGTCTTCGGCGGCGTGCGGCTGCAGGGCGTGGGGGACCGGATGACCGGCGCCGCGCGCGCCCACCTGAGCACGCTGGTCGCGGTCTTCGTCCTGCTCAAGGCGGTCGCGTACGTGCTGGACCGGCGGGCGATGCTGCTGGAGTACAACGAGGGCGCGAAGCTCTACGGCGCCGGGTACGCGGACGTGAACGCGCTGCTGCCGGCCAAGGAGATCCTCGCCTACATCTCCGTCGTGGTGGCCATCGCGATCATCGTCTTCTCCAACGCGGTGATGCGGAACCTGGTCTGGCCGGGCATCTCGCTGGCCCTGCTCGGCGTCTCCGCCGTCGCCATCGGCGGCATCTACCCGTGGGCGGTGCAGACGTTCGAGGTCAAGCCGAGCGCCAAGGACAAGGAGGCGCCGTACATCCAGCGCAGCATCGAGGCCACCAGGGCCGCGTTCGGGCTCGCCGACACGAAGAACCAGGCGTACGCGGCGAACAACTTCGTCCCGCCGGCGAGCCTGGCCACGGACACGTCCGTGGTGCCGAACGTGCGGCTGCTCGACCCGCAGCTGGTCTCCGAGACGTACACCCAGCTCCAGCAGGTGCGCGGCTTCTACGACTTCGGGCCGAAGCTGGACATCGACCGGTACTCGGTGGGCGGCAAGACCTCCGACTACGTGGTCGGCGTCCGGGAGATCAACTACACCGAGCTGACCGACCAGCAGAACACCTGGATCAACCGGCACACCGTCTACACCCACGGCTACGGCCTGGTGGCCGCGCCGGCCAACCAGGTCTGCAGCGGCCAGCCGTACTTCGTCTCCGGCTTCCTCGGCGGCGAGAAGTCCCAGGAGGCGTGCTCCTCGACGAGCGAGCAGATCCCGGCCACCCAGCCGCGGATCTACTACGGCGAGCGGATGGGTGCCGGCGACTACGCGATCGTCGGGCAGTCCGACCCGAAGCGCAACGCCGAGTTCGACCGGCCCAGCCAGACCGGCGGCGAGCAGTACTACACCTACACCGGCGAGGGCGGCGTCGAGATCGGCTCGTTCACCCGCCGGCTGCTCTACGCCATCAAGGAGCAGGAGTCGAACTTCCTGCTCTCCGAGGCGGTCAACGAGAACTCGAAGCTGCTGTACGTGCGCAACCCGCGGGACCGGGTGGAGAAGGTCGCGCCGTTCCTCACCCTCGACGGTGACCCGTATCCGGCGGTGGTCGGCGGCCGGGTGCAGTGGATCGTCGACGGCTACACCACGGCCGCGACCTACCCGTACGCGGAGCGGATCAACCTCCAGGCCGAGACCACCGACGAGCTGACCAACCGGGGCACCTTCCAGCTGGCCCGGGAGAACGTCAACTACATACGCAACTCGGTGAAGGCGACGGTCGACGCGTACGACGGCACGGTGCGGCTCTACCAGTTCGACGACACCGACCCGGTGCTGAAGGCATGGAACAAGGCGTTCGGCGGTGACCTGATCCTGCCGAAGAACGACATCCCGGCGGAGCTGCGCGAGCACTTCCGCTACCCGGCCGACATGTTCAAGGTGCAGCGCAACCTGCTGACCAAGTTCCACGTGACCGACCCGGGCGACTTCTACTCGGCACAGGACTTCTGGCAGGTGCCGAACGTGCCGGACGCGCCGGACAGCGGCCAGAAGCAGCCGCCGTACTACCTGTGGACGCAGTTCCCCGGGCAGGACGCGCCGCGGTTCCAGCTCACCTCCGCGGTCACCCCGAACGGCCGGCAGAACCTTGCCGCGCTGATCTCCGGGTCGTACGTCGACGGGCAGCCGAGGCTGGAGGTGCTGGAGCTGCCGGACCAGACCCGGGTTGCCGGGCCGGTGCAGGTGCACCAGCAGATGACCAACAATGCCAGCATCCGGCAGCAGCTGAACCTGCTCTCGTCGAACCAGGCCCAGGTGCAGTACGGCAACCTGCTGTCGTTGCCGTTCGGCGACGGCATGCTCTACGTCGAGCCGGTCTTCGTCAAGAGCAACCTCCAGGACGCGTTCCTGCCGCTGCTGCAGAAGGTGCTGGTTTCCTACGGCGACGGGTCGTACGTTGCGATGGCCGACACCCTGGCCGACGGCATCAAGCAGCTCGTCGAGCAGGGCAAGCAGGCCACCCAGGGCAATCCGCCCCCGGCCGAGGGCACCCCGCCGCCGCCCAACGGCGGGAACAATTCGCCAGCGCTGACCGGCGAGCTGGCCGCGGCGGCGGGCCAGGTGCAGACGGCGATCGACGAGGTCAAGGCGGCGCAGGCATCCGGCGACTTCGAGCGGTACGGCCGGGCGCTCAAGGCGCTGGACGAGGCGATGACCGCGTTCCAGCAGGCGCAGAAGGCCGCCACCCCGGCGTCGCCGGCCGCGTCGGCGCCGCCGAGCGGCAGTCCCTCGCCGACGCCCTCGACGGCGCCGGGCGGCTGAGCGGCCGGCCGCGTTTTGCGCCCTCCCGGGTCGGTGCGCTATGGTTAACAGGCCGACGCGGGGTGGAGCAGCTCGGTAGCTCGCTGGGCTCATAACCCAGAGGTCGCAGGTTCAAATCCTGTCCCCGCTACTCCTCGAAGAGGCCCCGGAGTCCACTCCGGGGCCTCTCTGCGTCGTATTGGCACGTCTTTCTTCCCCGGTCTCTCCCCGGTCTCTCCCCGGCGCGCCGCCCGCCCTCGATGATCAAGAAGTTTGCGTCAGGATCCGGTGATCCGCCGACGCGAACCTCTTGGTCAACGACGCCTCGGCGACTCCTCCGCGCGCGGCGAAGGAGGATCGGGGACCCGGGCGACCTCCGCCGGATGGATGCGATAGGCTGTACAGGCCGACGCGGGGTGGAGCAGCTCGGTAGCTCGCTGGGCTCATAACCCAGAGGTCGCAGGTTCAAATCCTGTCCCCGCTACGAGTGCGGAAGGGCCCGGAGGAAACTCCGGGCCCTTCCGCTTTTCCCGGCGCCGCCGCCTTCTCGTCCGCCGCCTTCTCGTCCGCCGTCTTCCCGTCGGCCGCTTCCCGGCGCCACCGCCTCCCGCCCATCGCCTTCCCGCCGCCGCTTTCCCGCTGCCGCTTCCTGGGAACGCCGGCGTCCGGCATGCCGCCCTTGCGCTGCTCGGCGAGGATGGGGGCATGTCTTCGTGGAGCAAGTGGTGGGGCCGGCTCGGCGCGGTCCTCGGCACCGTCGTGCTGTCGATCTTCGTGCCGGTCGCGGCGTGGGCGTCCAGCGGCACCGGCGAGTTGGTGGTCGAGGCCGCCAAGCGGCGGTCGCGGGGCGTCGGCCTCGTCGGCCTGTTGTGCTGCCTGGTCGTGGTCGGCGTGATCGTTCTGTTGGTCGTGCTGCTCACCAACCGGCGCAACCGCCGGCGCTGACCCGACCGGGCCACCCCGGCACCTGCGGCCCGTGCCGGAGCCTGCGGCGCGGGCCGAGCCTGCGGCGCCGCCGAGCCTGCGGCCCGTGCTGCGGCGCCGGGCCCTGGCCGTTGTCCCGGGTCAGCCGGCCAGTGCGGCGTCGGCCTGGGCCATGAAGCGGGAGGCTGCCGTGCGCACGCCCATCCGGCCCGAGCGGACGCTCCTCGCGGTGGTGACCAGCAGGGCACGGACCCGGGCATGCCCCATCGGGGGCGGGGCCGGCGCCGGCCCCAGCTGGTTGGTCAGCGTCTCGGCGAGCGAGGCGGCCCGATGCTGCACCGGGTCGGTCAGGTTCGCCCGCACGTACCGGCGGATGCCCAGGGCGGGGTTCACCCCCCGCTCGTTGCCGAGGGACGCACCCGCCTCCATGTTGTTGGTGAGGAAGTTGATGACGTCCGCCACGGTGTCGGGGTGGCGGGTGCCCCGGTAGGCGGCCCAGTACACGGAGGCCCTCGCCCACTGGGCGCCCGGCGGTCCGGGGAACCCGGCCAGCGCCAGCTCGTCGCGGGTGTGCCGCTGGAGTTCGGGAAGATGATGCGCCCAGGCGAACGAGGCCGCGGCGTGCCCGGTGACCACGAGCTGCCGGGCCGCCTCACCGCCCTCGGCCCGCTCCACCAGGGCTGCCCCGGGGGGCGCCCCGTCGGCCCGGGCCCGCCGCCACAGCTCGAACCAGTTGACCAGCTCGCCCGCCGTGAAGCCGAGCCGCCGGCCCTGGTACAGCTCGCTGCCCTTCGCGCGCAGCCACAGCCAGAGCGCCCGGTCGTCCCCGGACGGGTCCATCGTGCCGGCCACCCGGCCGCCGGCCGCGCGGGAGACCCGCTGCGCCCAGCTGACGTACTCCTGCCAGGACATGCCGGTGTGCGGCTCCGGCACCCGCAGCCGGCGCAGCAGGCTCCGGTTGTAGACGAGCGCGGCGCTGGTCTGGGCCGCGGCGACGGCCATGGTCCGGTCGTCGACCTCCCCGTACCGGACCAGGCCCGGGGGCAGCTCGCTGAGGTCGATCCGGCGGTCGGCGACGTACCCGCCGAGGTCGAGCAGGATCTTGCGCTCGGCGTACTCGGTGAGGACCGTGTCGTCGAGCTGGAACAGGTCTGGCGCGTTGCCTCCGGCCGCCTGGGTGGCCAACCGTTCGTAGTAGCCGACGCGGTCGTGCCAGGTGACCCGGAAGCCGACCCGGGGGTTCCGGGCCACGTAAAGCCTGAGCGCCCGCTCGGTCAGCTCGGCTCGCTCCCTCCCGCCGTACCAGAAGACGGAGAGCTCGATCGGGCTGGTCTCGACCGGCGTGTCCTCGTCGTCGCCGCAGCCGGCCAGGCCGGTCACGGCGAGCGGCGCCCCGAGCAGTGCCCGCAGCAACCGTCGGCGGCCCGGGTCCGCTGCGGGTTGCCCTCCTCGCTGAGGGCGGCGCCGGGGCGGAAGAGCGGGGAACGGGCGGCGCGCACGGCTACTCCTGGGCGTCCGGTGGGGGTCTGATCATTTACACAGCCGGCGCGCGCGGGTGTCAACGGCCGTACGGGCCGGCTCGGCCGGCCGGCGGCGGTCCGGCGCGGCCCGGGACGGTCCCGGTGGCCGTCCGGGCGGTCGACCGGCGCGTGGTGTACTTGGTCGGTGGAACTTCTGCACTCCGGCAAGGTCAGGGACGTCTACGCCGACGGCGACGACCTGATCCTGGTCGCCTCGGACCGGCTGTCGATCTACGACGTGGTGCTGCCGACGCCGGTGCCCGACAAGGGGCGGCTGCTCACCGCGCTCTCGCTGTGGTGGTTCGAGCAACTGTCCGACATCGTGCCGAACCACGTGATCTCCGCCACGGACGTGCCGGCCGAGTTCGCCGGGCGGGCGATCCGCTGCCGGCGGCTGGAGATGGTCCCGGTCGAGTGCGTGGCCCGCGGCTACCTGACCGGTGGGGGCCTCGCCGAATACCAGCGCACCGGCGCGGTGTCCGGGGTCGAGCTGCCCCGCGGGCTGGTGGAGGCGTCCATCCTGTCGGAGCCGATCTTCACCCCGTCGACGAAGGCCCCGAAGGGCGAACACGACGAGCCGATCAGCTACCAGCAGGTGGTGGACAAGCTGGGCGGCGACACCGCGGAACGGCTGCGGCAGATCACCATCGACGTCTACCGGCGCGGCGCGGAGATCGCCGCCGAGCGGGGCATCCTGGTCGCCGACACCAAGATCGAGCTGGGCTGGGCGCCGGACGGCAGCCTGGTTCTCGGCGACGAGGTGCTGACGTCCGACTCGTCGCGGTTCTGGCCGGCGGAGTCGTACCAGCCGGGCCGGGTCCAGTTCTCGTACGACAAGCAGTACGTCCGTGACTGGGCGACCGGCAGCGGCTGGGACAAGCGGCCGCCCGCCCCTGAGGTGCCCGCCGAGGTGATCGAGGCGACCCGCGCCCGCTACGTCGACGTCTACGAGAAACTGACGGGCAACCCCTGGCCCTGACGCCGCTCATGTCGCCCGCCCGCCCGGCCGCGGCGCGGTGAGGCCGCAACTTCCGGGAAGTTGTGGCCTCGGCCCGCGCCGGAGGCGACAGTTTCCCTGAAGTTGTGCGGACGTGGGCGCGAGCGTGAGCGTCGATGATCACCTGTTGCCCTTCGTGTCCGAGCGAATCCACGGGAGGCTCGGGTGAATCTCGGCATGTGGATCCGGGCCCTCAAGGCGGCCCGGGCGAGTGCGGGCGTCTCGCAGGAGGCGCTCGCCGAGCCGGCCCGGTGATCAGCTCCTGGCGGGCCATCCGCCCGGCGACGAGATGCTCCACCTCCTCCGGGGTGTGGACGCCCTGCGCGGTCAGCATTCCGAAGCGGTTCACCGCGATCGTGGACGAGGCCGCCCTGCGCCGGGTGGTCGGCGACCGGGAGGTCCAGCGGGCCCAACTGGAGCGGCTGATCACGTTGGCGGCCTTGCCGCACGTCCGGCTCTACGTCGTCCCGGCCGGGGTCGGCGCGCACCCGGGCTGGCCGGCGGCTTCGTGCTGGCCACCCTGCCCGACGGCGACGAGGTGGTCTACTCGGACGGCGTCTTCGGTCAGGTGATGGACCGGCCGGACGCGGTGGATACGATCCGGTCGATGTGGGACAGGCCGCTCAGCGAGGCCCTGCCCGAGGGCGCCTCGCTGGAGCTGACCGGAAACCTGGGGAGCGAGCTGTGAACGCTGCCCCCACCCCTCGCTGGCGGCTGTCGAGCCGGTCCGGCAACGGAGGCGACACCTGCGTGGAGGTCGCCGACAACCTGCCCGGCCGGGTGCTGGTGCGCGACTCGAAGGACCGCGACGGCGGCACCCCGACCTTCGCCCCCGCCGCCTGGAGCTCCTTCGTCGCGCTGGTCAGGGCGGGCTGAGGCCCGCATGGTCGTCTGATGCTCGGGGAGAGGACCGAGCATCAGACGATCACGGAACGGCTCAGTCCACCCAGTCGAGGGTGCGCTGGACGGCCTTGCGCCAGTTGCGCAGCTCCCGCTCGCGGTGCTCCGGCGTCATCGTCGACGTCCACTGCGCGTCGGAGCGCCACTGGGCGCGCAGGGTGGCCAGGTCCGGCCAGAAGCCGACGGCGAGCCCGGCGGCGTACGCCGCGCCGAGGCAGGTGGTCTCGGTGATCCGGGAGCGGACCACCGGCACGTCCAGCACGTCGGCGAGGAACTGCATGAGCAACGCGTTCCCGGTCATCCCGCCGTCCACCCGCAGCCGGCGCAGCGCCACGTCGGAGTCGGCGTTCATCGCGTCGACCACCTCGCGGGTCTGCCAGGCCGACGCCTCCAGCACCGCCCGGGCCAGGTGGCCCTTGGTGATGTAGCCGGTGAGCCCGGCGACCACCCCGCGCGCGTCGCTGCGCCAGTGCGGCGCGAACAGCCCGGAGAAGGCCGGCACCACGTAGCAGCCGCCGTTGTCGTCCACGGTGCGGGCCAGGTCCTCGACCTCGGGGGCCGTGGCGATCAGCCCGAGGTTGTCCCGCAGCCACTGCACCAGCGAGCCGGTGACGGCGATCGCGCCTTCGAGGGCGTACACCGCCGGCTGGCCGTCGATCCGGTACGCCACCGTGGTCAGCAGGCCGTGCGCCGAGGTGACCGGGCTGGCGCCGGTGTTGAGCAGGAGGAAGCTGCCCGTGCCGTAGGTGCACTTCGCCTCGCCGGGCTGGAAGCAGGTCTGCCCGAACAGGGCGGCCTGCTGGTCGCCGAGGGCGCTGGCCACCGGCACCCCGGAGAGCACCCCCTCGGCGGTGCCGTAGACCTCGGCGGAGCTGCGGATCTCGGGGAGCATCGCGGCCGGCACGCGGAGCGCGTCCAGCAGCTCCGGGTCCCAGTCCAGCGTCTCCAGGCCCATCAGCATGGTCCGGCTGGCGTTGGTCACGTCGGTGACGTGCCGGCCGGTCAGCTTCCAGATCAGCCAGCTGTCCATCGTGCCGAACAGCACCTCGCCGCGCTCGGCGCGCTCGCGCAGCCCGTCCACGTTGTCCAGCAGCCAGCACAGCTTCGGCCCGGCGAAGTACGTGGCCAGGGTCAGCCCGGTGCGGGCCCGCAGCCGCTCCTCCCCGTACGCCTCGGCCAGCTCGCGCAGCAGCGGCCCGGTGCGGGTGTCCTGCCAGACGATCGCCGGCGCGACCGGCCGGCCGGTCGCCCGGTCCCAGACCACCGTGGTCTCCCGCTGGTTGGTGATCCCGACCGCCGCCAGCCCCTCCGGGCCGGTGCCGGCGGCGGCCAGCGCCTCCCGCACCACGAGCTGGACGTTCGCCCAGATCTCCTCGGCGTCGTGCTCGACCCAGCCCGGCTGGGGGAAGAGCTGCCGGTGCTCGCGCTGGGCGACGGCGACGATCTCGCCGGCCCGGTCGAAGACGATGCACCGCGACGAGGTGGTGCCCTGGTCGATGGCGGCGACGTACTGTCCGGTCACGGCAGCACCGTACCCGTACCGCCGTCGATCCGCCGACCGCCGACGGCCGTACGATCTGTGAACGTGCGTGACATCGCCGTCTTCAGTGGAACCGCCCATCCCGACCTCGCCGCCGAGATCTGCGCCCACCTCGGGGTGCCGTTGCACCCGGTGCGGGTGTCCCGGTTCGCCAACGACTGCCTTGAGGTGCAGTTGCAGGCGAACTGCCGCGAGCGGGACGTCTTCCTGATCCAGCCGCTGGTGCCGCCGGTGCAGGAGAACCTGGTCGAGCTGCTGCTCATGCTCGACGCGGCCCGGGGCGCGTCCGCCGGCCGGATCACGGTGGTGCTGCCGCACTACGCGTACGCCCGGTCGGACAAGAAGGACGCGCCGCGCATCTCGATCGGCGGCCGGCTGGTGGCGGACCTGCTCACCTCGGCCGGCGCGGACCGGGTGCTGGCGATGACCCTGCACTCCCCGCAGGTGCACGGCTTCTTCAGCGTCCCGGTGGACCACCTGCACGCGCTGCGCGAGCTGGCCGGCCACTTCCGCGGGTACGACCTGGGCAACACCGTGGTGGTCTCGCCCGACCTCGGCAACGCCAAGGAGGCCGCCGCCTTCGCCCGGATGCTCGGCACCCCGGTCGCCGCCGGGGCGAAGCAGCGGTTCAGCGACGACCGGGTCAAGATCAGCACGGTGATCGGCGACGTGGCGGACCGGGACGTGATCGTGCTGGACGACGAGATCGCCAAGGGCAGCACGGTGATCGAGCTGATGGCCCACCTGCGCGAGCTGAAGGTGCGCTCGATCCGGCTGGCCTGCACCCACGGCCTCTTCTCCAGCGGCGCGCTGGAGCGGCTCAGCGAGCAGCCCGGCGTGCTGGAGATCGTCTGCACCAACACCGTGCCGATCCCGGCCGAGAAGCGGGTGCCCAAGCTGGAGGTGCTCTCCGTCGCGCCGGCCCTGGCCGAGGCCATGCGCCGGATCCACAACGGAGAGTCGGTCAGCGCACTGTTCGGCTGAGCGGACCGGCGGCCGGAGCGGGTTCGACACCATGTCGGCGACATGGCGGGATCGCTACCGCTCCGACCCCGCCAAGTCGCCGACCTGACCGGGTCAAGCGCTACCGGGCCCGGCGGCCGCGCTGATCCGGACCGTCGTGCCGGCCGGGCCGGTGTCGACCTCCATGGTGTCGCTCAGCTCCCGGGCCAGCCACAGCCCCCAGCCCCCGGGGACGTCGGCCGCCGGGCGGCCGCGCTGGCCGAGCCGGCCCGCGCTGATGCCCCGCCCGTGGTCGGCGACCTCACAGACCACCCGCCCCGGCTCGCGCCAGAGCCGGAGCCACCCCTGGCCTCCGCCGTGCCGGACCGCGTTGCTGAGCAGCTCGTTGACCGCCAGCACGAAGTCGTCGAGGCGTTGCCCGTCCAGGCCCGCCGCGTGGGCGCAGGAGGTGACCGCGTGGCGCAGCTCGGTCACCTGGGCCTGCTCGAAGGCCTCGGCGATCAGGAGGGAGGTGTCGATGGACACCACCGTACGCCGTGCCAGGGATTCCGCGCCGACGGGCTGTGGCATCGTGTCGGGCGTGCCGTCGCCGACCGGTGGTTTCGAGGTCCCGCTCTGGCGGGCCGTCGCGGTGTTCCGGTTCGCCGCGCTCGCGTACGTCGGCGTGCTGGCCCTGCGTGACGCCCACCGGTACGCCCACCCGCTGGTCGCCGGGCTCGTCCTGCTGGCGATGCTCGGCTGGACGGTGACCACGGCCCTCGGCTACGCCCGCCCCGAGCTGCGGGGCTGGCCGCTGCTGGCGGCCGACCTCGCGGCGGTACTCGCGGTCCTGCTGGCCAGCCCGTGGGTGATCGGGCGGGCGGCGCTCGCGACCGGCGTACCGAGCCTGGGCGTGGTCTGGCTGGCCGGGCCGGTGCTGGCCTGGGCCGTCTCCGGCGGACGCCGCCGGGGCGCGGTGGCCGCGCTGGCGCTCGGCGCGGCGGACCTGGCCACCCGGGAGCGGATCGGCCAGGCCACCTTCACCGGGGCGATCCTGCTGCTGCTCGCCGGAGTCGTGGTCGGGCACGTCGCCCGGCTCGCGGTGACCGCCGAGGAGCGGCTGCAACGGGCGGTCGAGCTGGAGGCGGCGACCCGGGAGCGGGAACGGCTGGCCCGGGGCATCCACGACTCGGTGCTCCAGGTGCTGGCCATGGTGCAGCGGCGGGGCGCCCACCTGGGCGGGGAAGCCGGCGAGCTGGCCCGGATGGCGGGGGAGCAGGAGGCGGCGCTGCGCGCCCTGATCGCCGGTACGCCGCCGCCCGACGGCGCGGATGCGGATTCGGGCGCCCTGGACCTGCGGGCCCTGCTCGGCCGGTACGCCTCGGCGGCGGTCTCGCTGTCGGCGCCGGCCGGCGGGGTCCCGCTGCCCGCCGGGGTGGCTCGGGAAGTGGCCGCCGCGACCGGGGCGGCGCTGGACAACGTGACCCGGCACGCGGGCGGGCGGGCGTGGGTGCTGATCGAGGACGAGGGGGAGACGGTGACAGTCTCGGTACGCGACGAGGGCCCGGGCATCGCCGCCGGCCGGCTCGACGAGGCCGCCCGGCAGGGCCGGCTCGGGGTGGCGCAGTCGATCCGCGGCCGCATGGCCGACATCGGCGG
Organism: Micromonospora olivasterospora; assembly: GCF_007830265.1. NCBI lineage: Bacteria > Bacillati > Actinomycetota > Actinomycetes > Micromonosporales > Micromonosporaceae > Micromonospora > Micromonospora olivasterospora. The sequence goes on along the minus strand of NZ_VLKE01000001.1, from coordinate 1,493,737 downwards.
GACGGTGACCATCACGTCCGCGCCCGGCGCGGGCACCGAGGTGGAGCTGATCGTGCCGAGGGCGGCGGGGTGAGCACGTCGGGGAACGCCGGTGTGCGGGTGATGGTGGTGGACGACCACCCAATGTGGCGCGAGGGGGTGGCCCGCGACCTCACCGAGGCGGGCCACGTGGTGGTCGCCACCAGCGGCGAGGGGCGCCAGGCGGTACGGGTGGCCGCCGCCGCCCGTCCCGACGTGGTCGTCCTCGACCTGCAACTGCCGGACATCTCCGGGGTGGAGGTGATCCGGGGGCTGCGCTCGGCGCTGCCCGGGGTGCGCGTGCTGATGCTCTCGGCCAGCGGGGAGCAGCAGAGCGTCCTGGACGCGGTCAAGGCCGGGGCCACCGGATATCTGGTCAAGTCGGCCGCGCCGGCCGAGTTCCTGGACGCGGTGCGGCGCACGGCCGCGGGCGAGCCGGTCTTCACGCCCGGCCTGGCCGGGCTCGTGCTGGGGGAGTTCCGCCGCCTCGCGGCCTCGTCCGCCGGCGAGGGCGCGGGGCGGCGAGGTGGCGGTCCGGCAGCCGGGCCGGCGGGGCGGGACGACGCCGCGCCCCGGCTGACCGAACGGGAGACCGAGGTGCTGCGGCTGGTGGCCAAGGGGATGTCGTACAAGCAGATCGCCGAGCGGCTCGGGCTGTCCCACCGGACCGTGCAGAACCACGTGCAGAACACGCTGGGCAAGCTGCAACTGCACAACCGGGTCGAGTTGACCCGGTACGCGATCGAGCGCGGCCTCGACGACTGAGCGGTCCCCGGCCCGGGCGGGCTCGTCAGCGCGCCTCGGGCGGCCGGGTCTCGTGGATCGCCAGCTCCTCGGCGGACGCCCCGCCGCCGGCCGAGCCCGCGTCGTACGCGACGCTGTCGGTCTCCAGGTCGCTGTGGGCCCCCTCGTCCGGTTCCACGAGCCGGCCGACCGAGGCGTCGGCGACGGTGCCGAGTTGGCCGTGGTCGTAGAGCGAGACCGGGGAGGCCGGGTCGGAGGTGGGGCCGGGTTCGATGACGTCCGCGTCGAGCTGCGCCTGGGCGGCCGCCGCCGGGCTGTCCGCCTCGGCCGCGATGCCCGGGTCGACGGAGGCGGCCAGCGGGTCGTCGGCGGGGCGTTCGTAGACCTCCCGCCCCAGCTTGTAGTCCAGCGACTCGCCGTCGAGCTGCTCCTCGGCGGTGGTGCCGTACCGGTCCACGGCGACCGGCGTGCGGTCCGAGGGCAGTAGGGCCGGCTCCGGGCCGTCCGCCTCGCGCCCGGTGAAGGTGTCGTCGTCGGCCGTCGAGTCGTCGTCGGCGGTGTGGGGCAGCCCCTCCGCCTCGGGATCCGAGATGGGGGTCGGGTACTGGTCGTCGCGCATGGCTGAGCACTACCCACTGCCCACCACAGGTAACCGACATGGACCGGGCGCGGACCTAACGACGCCGCGGCGATCTTGCAGTTTGTGCCCACGATTCGGGGCTTATGTGCGGTTTTCCCGGGCAGCGAGTGCAAGATCGCGGGGGAGAGGGGGTCAGGGGCGCTCGTCTTCGGTGTGCAGGATCGCCCAGACCAGCTTGCCGTCGGGCAGCGGGGTGCTGCCCCAGCGGCGGGCGACCGTGTCGATGAGTAGCAGGCCCCGGCCGCCGGCCGTGTCCGGCGGGGCCAGCCCGGCGTACGTCGGCTGTAGCGCAGAGTGGTCGCGTACCCCGATGCGCAGGGTGTCGTGCCACGGCGCCAGCCGGACGGTCATCGGGGTGCCCGCGTGCGCCACCACGTTGTTGACCATCTCGGTCACCGCGATGCAGCCCGCCTCGGCCAGCTCGTCGATCCCCCAGCGGGCGCAGCCCTCCAGGACCAGCGCCCGCGCCTCCCGCGCCGCGCCGACGTCCGGCGGCAGCTCCCTCGTGGCGGCCGCGGCCATCGGCGACGCCGCCAGCGCGACGGTCGCCTCGTCGAGGGTCGGCCAGACCGACAGCCCGTCGCCGGCCGTCTCCCCGCTCGGGTCGACGACCAGCAGGTCCGCCGCCGGCCAGTCGGCGATCTCCCGGCGCACCTCGGCGAGCGTCCGGCGGGCGGCGGAGTCGCTGATCCGTGCCCCGGACAGGTCCACCACCACGGGGCCGGGGCGCCGGCAGAGCCACGCGAGCAGCGCGTCCCGTACGGTGCCGGTGGCGGCGACGTCCAGCACGCCGGTGAGCCGGAGCACGCCGGACGACTCGTCGGTCTCCACCAGGCAGCGCGGATCCGTCGGCATGATCATCCTATTGTGCAGATCGGCTACGGGACTCGCATCCGGCCGGTGGACCCCGCTCATCAGGCCTCCATCCGTGCTCTCCTGGCCATCGCCGTCCCCACGGCCGTACCCGCCGCAGCGAGCCCGAACGCGGCGGTCAGCCGCAGCAGCCGCCGGCGCCGCCCGGGCCAGCCGCCCTCCCGGTCGCCCGTCGCGTCCGGGGTGAAGACGTTGCCGGTGCTGTCGGGCCGGTGCGCCGGCCCGAACTGGAAGCGGCGGCCGTACCAGCCGAGGCCGCGCTCGGCCAGCGCCGGGGCCAGCCGCCACTGCGCGCCGAGCAGCCGGGCGACGCCCCCGGCGTACGCCTCGCGGCGCGGCCGGCGCAGGACCCGGACGATCGTCTCGGCGACGATCTCCGGCGGGTACACCGGGGCCGGCGGCACCAGTTCGTGGCCCGTGTGGTTGGCGGCGTGCCGGAAGAACGGGGTGTCGATGGTCGCCGGCAGCACCGTGCAGACGGAGACGTGGGTCCGCCCGGTGACCCGCAGCTCCTGCCGGACCGTGTCGGAGAGTCCCCGGATGCCGTGCTTCGTGGCGTTGTACGCCGACTGGTAGGGCATCGCCACCTCGGCCAGCACGGAGGCGTTGTTGACCAGCACCCCGCCCCCGGCCGCGTCGAGGTACGGCAGGGCGGCCTTCATCCCGTACGCGACGCCCAGCAGGTTGACCTCCAGCACCCGGCGGAACTCCCGCACCGGAATCTCGTCGAACAACCCCACCGCGCTGACCGCCGCGTTGTTGATCCAGGCGTCGATGTGGCCGAACTCGTCGGCCGCGTGGGCGGCGAGGCGCTGCACCGCGGCCGGATCGGTGACGTCCGTCGGCACGGCCAGGGCGCGCCCACCCAGCTCCCGGCACCGCGCCGCCACCCGCTCCAACGCCTGCTCGCTGCGCGCCGCCAGTACCACCGCCGCGCCCCGGCGGGCCAGCGCGTACGCGGTCGCCGTGCCGATGCCACTGGAGGCGCCGGTGAGCACGATCGCGGCGTCGTCGAGGCTGCGGGTGAGAGGCATTTCTCGCCGGTACCCCCGTCCGCGCCGCTCATGCCGGCGGAGTTCCCGATTCCCGGGTCGTACGTTTCCGACTTGCCAGGTTTCGGCTCGTGGGGGCGCGGTTAATGGGACCCTCTGACCGGGAGGACCACCAGCTCGAGAAACGCATGGAGGTGACCCATGCGCGTCGGCCTAGTGTGCGCGCACTCCGGCCCGTCGAGGCCCGCCGACGGTCCACCCGTCGGCACGCGCGAGCACATCACGCGGGTCGCCGCCGAGCTGGCAGCCCGAGGCCACGAGGTACACCTCTACGAGCGCCGGGACGATCCCGGCCTGCCCGCCACGGTCGAGATCGACGGGTACCGGGCGGAGCGGGTTCCGGTCGGCCCGCCCGCCCCGACGCCGACCGCCGAGCTGGTCCCGTACGTGCCCGAGTTCGGCCGCTGGCTGGCCGACCGGTGGGCGGGGGAGTGGACCCCGGAGGTGGTGCACGGGCACTACTGGGTCGGCGGGCTGGCCGCCGCGCACGCCGTCCGGGAGACGGACATCCCGGTCGTGCAGACCTTCCACTCCCTCGGCGTCGAGCAGCTGCGACACCTCGGCCCCGGATACGACGGCCCCGGCGCCCGCATCCCGCTGGAGCGGGCGCTGACGCGCGCGGTGGACGTCGCGGTCGCGCAGTGCAACGACGAGGTCGACGAGCTGACCCGGATGGGCCTGCAACGCGCCTCGGTGGCGATGGTGCCGGCCGGGGTGGACGTGGAGCGGTTCCACCCCGACGGGGAGGCCGCCCCGCGCGACCAGCGCGCCCGCGTCCTCTCCGTCGGCGGGCTCTCGGCCGGGCACGGGCAGGACGACCTGATCCGGGCGATGCGACTGGTCGGCGACGCCGAGCTGATCATCGCGGGCGGGCCGCCGGCCGAGCAGCTCGCCGGCCACGCGGAGGCCCGCCGCCTGCGCGAGCTGGCCGAGCGCGTCGGCGTGGCCGAGCAGGTGACGCTGGTCGGCGCGGTGCCGCACGACCAGATGGCCACCTGGTACCGCTCGGCCGACGTGGTCGCCTGCACCCCGCACTACTCCTCCGCCGGGCGCGTCTCGCTGGAGGCGATGGCCTGCGGCGTGCCCGTCGTCGGGTACGCCATGGGTGGCATCGCCGACGCCGTGGTCGACGAGGTCACCGGGAAGCTGGTGCCGCCGGGCGACGTACGCGCCCTGGGGCTCACCCTGCGCCGGCTGCTCGGCGACAGCGCGGGGCGCTTCGCGTACGGGCACGCGGCGGTGGATCGGGTGCGGTGCAGCTACACCTGGGAGCGGACGGCCGGCGCGCTGGAGCGGCTCTACGAGCGGGTGGTCCGCCGCCGCAGGCCGGTCGAGGCGGCCTAGGCGTAAGCGGGGCGGCGCGGCGGCGCGTGGTGCGGGGCGGCGAGAGGGGTCAGCGGCGGGGCGGAGCGGGAGACCGGCGGGCACCATGCCGCGGTCGCGCTCCCGGGCGACCTCGTGGTGGTGCTGCGGCTCGGCGTACCTCGTCAGCCCGATCACCGCCGCCAGCGTGACCAGGAAGCCGAGGGCGGCCAGCCACTCCCGGCCGGGCCAGATCCTGTCGCCCAGCAGCAGCAGCCCGACGATCGCCGCCGGCACCGCGCCGGCGGCGTCCATGGCGGCCACGGCCGCCGTGGTCGATCCGCGCTGCATCGCCAGCCCGAGCAGCAGCTGCCCGACGACCGAGTGGGCCACCAGCAGGTAGAGCAGCGGATCCCGGACGAGCGCCTCGGCGGTCGACGCGGAGGCAAGCGGGCGGGCGGCCACCGCGGCGGCGGAGAAGGCCAGCCCGGCCAGCGAGCCGAGCGCCACCGAGCCGGGCGCGCCGTGCAGCCGTACCGCGAAGAAGCCGAGCGCGGCGATCAGGGCCAGCGCCACCGCCAGGGCGGCCATGCCGGCGGTGCCCAGCTGCCGGGACGGTGCCGGCTGCGCTGACAGCACCAGGCCCGTGATGCCGGCGAAGAGCAGCACCAGCAGCGCCACCTCGGCGGCCGGCAGCCGCCACTTGAGCACCAGCACACCGAGGATGGCGGTCACCCCCAGCCCGGCCGCCACACTCGCCTGGACGAGGAACAGCGGCAGGTCCCGGCGCGCCAGGAAGGCCAGCACGAACCCGCCCACCTGGCAGCCCAGCCCGACCAGGTACGTGCGGTGGCTGGCCAGCCGCAGCAGCAGCCCCGGGTCGAACGTGTGGTGCAGCGTGGTCCGGGCCGCGGCCACGGACTGGAGTAGGTTGGCGATGCCGTACGCGACGATCATCGCCGCGAGGAAGCACCAGCCGGAGGACACCACCTGGCGAGGATAGAGGCTGCTACCCGATCACCGCTCGGCCGGCCGGCCCAGCATCGCCAGGATGTCGCCGTGCAGCGCGCCGTTGCTGGCCACGGCGCTGTGCGCGGACACGCCGCCGCCGGGGACGGGCCGTCCGGCCAGGTCGGTGAACGTCCCGCCGGCCTCGGTGACGATCGGCACCAGCGCGGCCACGTCCCACAGTGACAGCTCCGGCTCGACCATCACGTCCAGTGCCCCCTCCGCCAGCAGCATGTAGCCGTAGAAGTCGCCGTACGCGCGGCTGCGCCAGGTGTCCCGCATGAGCTGGAGCATCGGCTCCAACAGCCCGGCCTCCTCCCAGCCGGACAGGGACGAGTAGCAGAAGCTGGCGTCGGCGAGCCGGCCGACGCGGGAGACCCCGATCGGTTCGCCGTGGGCGGCGTCCGGCCCGGCGTACGCGCCCGCGCCCCGCGCGGCCCACCAGCGGCGGCCCAGCGCCGGGGCGGAGACCAGCCCGGCCACCGGCCGGTCGTCCTCCAGCAGGGCGATCAGGGTGGCCCAGATCGGCACTCCCCGGACGAAGTTCTTGGTGCCGTCGATCGGGTCGACCACCCAGCGCCGCCCGCCCGGCCCGGCGGGGGGCTGCTCGCCGTACTCCTCGCCGACCAGCCCGTCGCCCGGCCGGTGCTCGGCGAGCAGCGCGCGGATCTCCCGCTCGACCGCCGTGTCCGCGTCCGACACGGGGGTGAGGTCCGGTTTCGCCTCCACCCGCAGGTCGAGGGCGCGGAACCGGGCCGTGGAGACGGCGTCCGCGCGGTCGGCGAGCAGGTGGGCGAGGGCGAGGTCGTCGGCGTACCCGGTCATGGCGAAACCGTAGCGACCGCCCGGCCGTCCGGGCGCGGGCGGCTCGCCGGGGTGTCACGGCGTGGGAGGGACTGCCGGCGGGTCGCGGTCGGGCCGGGGCGCCGCCCGGCCCGGACCTGTCGGCCGGCCCACCCGCGCGGGCGCGGGCGTCAGGCCGCGGGCGGGGCGCCGGGGCCGCGGTCGGCCTCGCGGGGGTCGGCGTCCCCGGCGCGGGAGGCCAGCAGCCGGCGGTACGAGGCCAGCCGGCGCGGGTCGGCCCGGCCGGCGGCGACCCACGCGTCCAGCGCGCAGTCCGCCTCGTCCGCCGTGTGCTGGCAGTTCGCCGGGCAGCCCACCGTCCCCTCGACCAGGTCGGGGAAGCCGTGCAGCACGCTGGCGGCCGACACGTGCGCCAGCCCGAAGCTGCGCACCCCGGGTGTGTCGACGATCCACCCCGGGTCGGCGTCGGTGCCCGGGCGGGGCGGCAGCCGCAGCGCGACGGCGCTGGTGGAGGTGTGCCGGCCCCGGCCGATCGCGCTGACCCTGCCGACGGCCCGGGCGGCGTCCGGGACGAGGCGGTTGACCAGCGTCGACTTGCCCACCCCGGAGTGCCCGACCAGCACCGACACCCGGCCGGCGAGCAGGTCGCGCAGCCCGTCGAGGTCGGAGTCGGGCCGGACGAGCACGTACGGCAGCTCCAGCTCGGCGTAGTAGCCGAGCACCTGCTCAGGGCCGGCCAGGTCGGCCTTGGTGAGACAGAGCAGCGGCTCGACGTCGGCGTCGTACGCGGCCACCAGGCAGCGGTCGACGAAGCCGGTGCGCGGCGGCGGGTCGGCCAGCGCGCTGACGATGACGAGTTGGTCGGCGTTGGCCACGACGACCCGTTCGAGCTTCCCCTCGGCGGTGGTCTCGTCGTCGTCGGCGGTGCGCCGCAGCACCGAGGTGCGCTCGGCGATCCGGACGATCCGGGCCAGCGCTCCGGCCGTGCCGGAGGTGTCGCCGACCAGGCCCACCCGGTCGCCCACCACGACGGACTTGCGGCCCAGTTCCCGGGCCCGCATCGCGGTGACGGCCGATGCGCCCGGGCCGTCGTCGGCGAGCACGCAGGTGTAGCGCCCCCGGTCCACGGCGATCACGAACCCCTCGACCGCCTCCGTGTGCCGGGGCCGGGTCCGGGTACGCGGGCGCGAGGACCTCGCGGGCCGGACCCGTACGTCGTCCTCGTCGTACTCCCGCCGTCTGGTCGCCAGGACCGTCCCCCCGTCGTGTCAACTCTTTCCGGTCACCATCGCCGACCATAGTGCCGGGAACTCCGGCATGGTCTTGGAGGTGCACGACACGTCGTCCAGCTCGATGCCGGGGACGGCGAGCCCGGCCACCGCGGCGGCGTGCGCCATCCGGTGGTCGTGGTACGTCCGGAACGTCCCGCCGCGCAGCGGGCGGGGGCGGATCTCCAGCCCGTCCTCCGACTCGGTCAGGTCCGCGCCCAGGGCGGTGAACTCGCGCGCCAGCGCGGTGATCCGGTCGGTCTCGTGGCCCCGGATGTGCGCGACGCCGCTGAACCGGGACGGCGAGTCGGCGAGCATGGCCAGCGCGGTCAGCGCCGGGGTCAGCTCGCTCACGTCGGACAGGTCGGCGTCGATCCCGCGCACCGTGCCGGTGCCGCGCACGGTCAGCCCCTCGGTGGTGAGGGTCACGTCGCCACCCATGCGCTGCAGCAGCGAGCGGAGCTGCTCGACCGGCTGGGCGCTGCTGCGCGGCCAGCCCTGCAGCGTCACCTCGCCGCCGGTGACCAGCGCGGCGGCGAAGAACGGCACCGCGCCGGACAGGTCCGGCTCGATCTCCCAGCCCCGACCGGCCAACGGGCCGGGCTCGACCACCCAGACGTCGGGCATGGCGTCGTCGACCGCCGCCCCGGCGGCCCGGAGCATCTGCACGGTCATCCGCAGGTGCGGCGCGGAGGGGACCGGCGGACCGACGTGCCGGACGACGACCCCGCGGTCGAAGCGCGGCGCGGCCAGCAGCAGGCCCGAGACGAGCTGGCTGGAGGCGGAGGCGTCGATCACCACCTCGCCGCCGGTGACCCGGCCGGCGCCGAAGACGGTCAGCGGGAGGCTGCCGGTGCCGGTGGCCGGGGTCTCGATCCGTACGCCGAGGGACCGCAGCGCGCCGATCAGCGGGCCGAGCGGGCGGGTGCGGGCCTGCGGGTCGCCGTCGAAGGTGATCCGCCCCTCGGCGAGGCCGGCGACGGGTGGCACGAAGCGCATGATGGTGCCGGCGAGGCCCACGTCGACGTGCGCCGGGCCGACCAGGGGGTGGGGGCGGACGAGCCACCGGTCGTCGTCGGCGATCGACATGTGCGCGCCCAGCGCGCGCAGCGCGCCCGCCATCAGCTCGGTGTCCCGGGCGCGCAGTGGCCCGGCGAGCGTGGACGGGCCGCCGGCCAGGGCGCTGAGGACCAGCGCGCGGGCGGTCATCGACTTGGAGCCGGGCAGCCGCAGCGAGGCCATCACCGGGTCGGACGCGGTCGGTGCGGTCCACGGCCGAAGCGGCCGGGTCGCGGTCAGGTTCCCCACGGTGACATTCTGCCGTGTCCGCGAGCCCGGCGGCGGGCCGCGCGATCCGCTCCCGGTTGGCGGGACAGCCGAGGACGGCCCGGGGCGCTAGCGTGTGGCCATGTGCGGGAGGTACGCGACGACCCGGAGCGCGGGTGACCTGAGCGCGCTGTTCGAGTCGTACGACGAGACCGACGGCGGCGCCCGGTCGAGCCACAACGTGGCGCCGACCGATTCCGTGCCGCTGGTCCGGCTCGCCGGCGAGGGGCACCGGGCCCTCTCCGCCGGCCGCTGGGGGCTGGTCCCGCCCTGGGCCTCCGCGCCCGCCGGCGCCGCCCGGATGATCAACGCCCGGGCCGAGACGGTGGCCACGAGCCGGGCGTACGCGCCCTCGTTCGCCCGCCGCCGCTGCCTGGTCCCCGCCGACGGCTGGTACGAGTGGGTCCGGCTGGCCGAGGGCGGCCGCCAGGCCTACTACATGACCCCCGCCGACGCCTCGGTGCTCGCCCTGGCCGGCATCTGGTCGGTCTGGGAGGGTTCGTCCGGGCCGCTGCTGACCTTCAGCGTGCTGACCACGGCGGCGGTCGGTGAGCTGGCCGAGGTGCACGACCGGATGCCGCTGCTGTTGCCCCGCGAGCGCTGGTCCGCCTGGCTGGGCCCGGCCGACGACCCCGCCGCGCTGCTCGCCCCGCCAACACCGGACTGGCTGGCCGGGCTGGAGATCCGGCCGGTCGGGCCGGCGGTCGGCAACGTACGCAACGACGGACCGCAGTTGATCGACCGCATTCCGGCGCCGGCCCCGCCGGCCGAGGAAATGACGCTTTTCTGACACTTGCTTGCGTGCATTGTCGCGCGCTGATTTGACGGCGTTGGTGACGAATCGTCGCCCAACTGTCCCGCCGACTTTTACGCGAGTTTTCGGGCGGGCCCTTGTCCCCGCGTCCCGAAGTGCGATACAACACAGCGCCGGTAGTGGGTGTCGATTCGCACGGTGCGAACGACGCCCATCGACATTTCCGGTCCCACGGGGGAGGTGGGTGGATGACACGGGCGCGTATGCCCCGCCCGCACGAGGTGGCTGCCGCGCGACGGGATCCGCGACTGTTGCGGGCGTTGCGTGAACGGCAACAGGACGATGCATGGCGAACCAGGGGAACCTGTCAGAGCGTGGACCCGGAGACATTCTTTCCGGCGCCGAACGAACCGGCCGACGCGGCCGTCGCGCTCTGCCGCAGTTGCGACGTTCAGGGCTCCTGCCTGGCCTGGGCGCTGGAGGTCGGTGACTGCCACGGCGTCTGGGGCGGCACCACGCCGCGCGAACGTCGGGCGATGCTGGTCGCCTGGCGCGGCGAGGTCGATCCGGATCCGGACGCGGCCGACGAGGCCGGGCCGCCGGTGCGGGACCGGCTGCTCGCCCTGGTCCCGCTGAGCTGACCGGGCGGCGCTCCTCCGTCGACCGGTGGCTCTTCCACCGCTCGCGCTGACGGAGGAGCGCCGACCCGCAGAATGGGCCGGTGCGGCACGACGACGAGATCCAGACACCACGCGGGCCAGCCCGGGTCGACACCGCCCTGCCGGTCGGCCCGGCGGCCGCCCTGCTCGTGCTCGGGCACGGCGCGGGCGGTGACGTCGACGCGCCGGACCTGCGCGCCCTGCGGGACGCCGCGGTCGCCGCCGGCGTGGCGGTGGCCCTGGTGACCCAGCCGTACCGGGTTGCCGGCCGGCGCGCGCCGGCCCCCGCAGGCCACCTCGACGAGGCGTGGACGGCCGTGCTGGCCGAGCTGCGCCGTCGGCATCCCGCCGTGCCGGCGCTCGTGGTCGGCGGCCGGTCCAGCGGCGCCCGCGTCGCCTGTCGCACGGCGCCCGGGGTCGGCGCCGACGGCGTGGTGGCGCTGGCCTTCCCGCTGCACCCGCCCGGTCGCCCGGAACGCTCCCGGGCGGCGGAGCTGGCCACCGGCTTGCCGACGCTGGTGGTCAACGGCGACCGCGACCCGTTCGGCGTGCCCGAGGCGGCCCCGCCGGTCCGGGTGGTGGTCCGCCCCGGCGAGCGGCACGACCTGCGCGTCGACCCGGCCGGCACGGCCAAAGTGGTGATCGACTGGCTGCGCGAGCGGGGCTGGGCGTCGATGCCCTGAGCGGGCGTCGGCCGTGTCCGCACCCGGCGCCGGCCGTGTCCGGGCGCGGCGCACGTCGTTGACTCCGATGGTGCCGGCGGCCCGGTTCGGGCCTCGGCGCCGTCCCTCCCAGGCCCTTCCTGGTCCCAGCGCCGGCACCCGCCGGGGCCGGGGCCAGGAACGGGGGCGGGTGAGCAGGAATGCGGCGGCCCACACGCCGCGTTACCACCCTCGGACGAGACTTCTGCTTCGAGGGGGTGACCGGTGCCGACGGAGACCCGGAGCCGGGAACGGGACGAACAGGTCCAGGCGCGGCTGCTCCGGCAGCTGCTGGACGGGCCGGACTGGCCCGCGACGGCGCCGCCGGCCCAGCCGGAGACGGTGAGCGCCGGCACACCGCCCGGAAGTGGATCTGCGGGCGCGGTCGGGCGCGTATCCTCGGCGGGAAGGCATCCGACGCGAGGGGATGTGCGGTTGACAACCGAGAAGACGGACGAGCGCAGGGCCCGCTTCGAGCGGGACGCGATGCCCTTCGTCGACCAGCTCTACGCCGCCGCGCTGCGCATGACGCGTAACCCGGCGGATGCCGAGGACCTGGTCCAGGAGACGTACCTGAAGGCGTACGCCGCCTTCCACCAGTTCGAGCAGGGCACCAACCTGAAGGCCTGGCTGTACCGGATCCTGACCAACACCTACATCAACTCCTACCGCAAGCGGCAGCGCCAGCCGGTGCAGGCGCCCACGGAGGAGATCACCGACTGGCAGCTCGCCGAGGCCGAGTCGCACACCTCGAGCGGGCTTCGCTCGGCCGAGACGGAGGCGCTGGACCGGCTGCCCGACAGCGACGTCAAGGAGGCCCTCCAGCAGCTGCCGGAGGAGTTCCGCCTGGCCGTCTACCTCACCGACGTCGAGGGCTTCTCCTACAAGGAGGTCGCCGACATCATGGGCACGCCCATCGGCACCGTGATGTCCCGGCTGCACCGCGGCCGTCGTAACCTGCGCAAGCTGCTCGAGCGGTACGCCGCCGACCGCGGGTTCACCGCCGCGTCGTCCGGCAAGGGCTCGACCGCCGCCGCCGGCCGGGAGGTGTGACGTGAGCTGTGGAGAGCCGCACGAGACGGACTGCCGCGAGGTGCTCGCGGAGGTCTACCTCTACCTCGACCTGGAGTGCGGCGAGGCGCGCCGCACGCTCATCCGGCGACACCTCGACGAGTGCGGGCCGTGCCTGCGCGAGTACGGCCTGGAGCAGGAGGTGAAGGCGCTGGTCGCCCGCTGCTGCGGCAACGAGACCGCGCCGGAGCAACTGCGCGAGCGGCTGCGGATCCGCCTGACCGAGCTGGTCGTGTTCGAGGCGAGCGAGTCGCGCGAGCTGACGGACTGACGCGCCGCGCGCGACGAACCACCTACGACGGTGGCCCGGGTCGACCGACCCGGGCCACCGCCGCGTCCGGCGGGTGGCCGGACGGTGTGCTGAAACGGACGGCGGGCGCCGCCGCTCCCGTCAGGAGTTGGGGCGCTTGCCGTGGTTCGCGCTGCTCTTCTTGCGGGCCTTCTTCCTACGGGCCTTCTTCGCCATGCTGACCTCCTCATGTGCTGGTCACGTCCGCCCGCGCGGGAGCGCGGCGGTGGTCGCGTACCGGCCTCCCGGGCGTCCCGGGTCCGACCCGCTGATGCTAGTGCGTCGGCGCCGGACGTCCGCCCGGCGGGCCGGAACCGGCGGGGCGGCAGCGGCACCGTTCCGCGCCGCGCCCGCCCGGTGCGAAGCGCATGATTGGATACGCATCGCAGACACCGGTGGAGAGGGAGGGCCGAGATGGCCGAGGAGATCCGCGCCGAGATGGTGGCGAACGTGTGGAAGGTCGTCGCCTCGGCCGGGGACACCGTGTCCGAGGGGGACACCCTGGTGATCCTGGAGTCGATGAAGATGGAGATTCCGGTCGTCGCCGAGTCCGACGGTGTCGTGCAGCAACTGGCGGTCAACGAGGGCGACGTGGTGCAGGACGGCGACCTGATCGCCGTGATCGGTTGAGCGGCCTGCTGGTCCGGCGGGCCGCCGCGGCCGAGTTCCCGGCGGTGGCCCGGCTGACCGTTGCCGCGTACGAGGCGGACGGCCAGCTCAAGGGCGAGAACGGCTACGGCGCCGTGCTCGCCGACGTGGCGGCGCGGGCGGAGACCGGCGAGGTGCTGGTCGCCGTCGACGAGGCCACCGGCGAGCTGCTGGGCTCCGTCACGTTCGTGCTTCCCGGCACCCCGTACGCCGAGCTGTCCGGCCCGGGCGAGGCGGAGTTCCGGATGCTCGCCGTCGATCCGGCGGCCCAGGGCCGCGGCGCGGGGGCCGCGCTGGCCCGGGCCTGCCTGTCCCGCGCCGCCGAGCTGGGCTGCTCGGCGGTGGTGATCTGCGTACGCAGCGGGTTCGCCGGGACGGCCCAGCGGCTCTACGACCGTCTCGGCTTCGTCCGCGCCCCGGAGCGGGACTGGTCGCCGCTGCCCGGCGTGCGGCTGCTCGGCCTCCGCCGCGAGCTGGGCGCCCCGCCGGCCTGACCCGCCCGCGCGGCCACTCGTCGGCCTGACCCGCCCGTGCGGCCACTCGTCGGCCTGACCCGCCCGCGCGGCCGATCGCCGGCCTGACCCGCCCGCGAGCTGGCCGTCCGTCCGGCCGGCGAGGGCGGGGCTCACTCGCCCTGGTCGGCGATCCTGGCCAGCAACTCGTCCGCGATCTCCAGCCCGAGGGCCTTGCGCTCGGCGTCCGTGATGTTCGGGGCACGGACGGCGAACCAGCTGCTGTGCACGGCGAACAGCGACAGCGCGGCGCGCAGTTGGGCGGCCGGCGAGTCGTCGCCCCGGGCCAGCGCGTCGGCCAGGCGCATCATCCGCTCGCGCATCTGCTTGCCGGCGGAGAGGCTCTTCAGCACCGTCTGGTTCTGCTCGAAGAAGCGCATCACCGCGGCCTGCTCGCTGGCGAACATGGCCTCGGCGTACCGGGCGATCAGCTCCCGCCGGGTCGCCAGCGTCGCCGGCTGCTTCTCGGCCCACGCGATGAGCGCGTCCATCCGGTCCAGCCGGTCCTCCACGAAGCTGCTGACGATCTCGTCCTTGCTCCGGAAGTGGTAGTAGAGCGCCGCCTTCGTCACGTTGAGCCGCTCGGCGATCTCGCGCAGCGAGGTCTTCTCGTACCCCTGCTCGGTGAAGAGCTCCAGGGCGACGGTCTTGATGCGTTCCCGCGTGCCGCCTGTGCTCTCCCTCACGTGCAACACCACCCAAACTCGCTTGACGGTTTCCCGTCTCCCAACTTACCGTCCGGCTAGTAAGGTAACTAGCCGGACGGCAAGTAAGTCGGTCACACTTCGGGGGGAGCTTACCGATGACTCAGGCAGACCGGGTGCCGGAGCGGGGACCCAACATCAGGGTCGTCCTCTCCGGCCTGATGATCGCGATGATGCTCGCGATGCTCGACAACATGATCGTGAGTACGGCGTTGCCGCGCATCGTCGGCGAGTTCGGTGGGGTGGACCACTTCACCTGGGTCGTCACCGCGTACGTGCTGGGCACCACCGTCTCCACCCCGATCTGGGGCAAGCTGGGCGACCTCTACGGCCGCAAGGCGATCTTCCTCACCTCGGTCGGGATCTTCCTGGTCGGCTCGGCGCTGTGCGGCATGGCCGGCTCCGGCGCGTTCGGCGGCGCGGACAGCGGCATGATCGAGCTGATCGCGTTCCGGGCCGTCCAGGGCCTCGGCGCGGGCGGCCTGATGGTCGGCGTCATGGCCATCATCGGCGACCTGGTGCCGCCCCGGGAGCGGGGTCGGTACCAGGGCATGATGGCCGGCATCATGGCGGTCGCCATGGTGGCCGGCCCGCTGGTGGGCGGCTTCATCACCGACCACCTCTCCTGGCGCTGGGCGTTCTACGTCAACCTGCCGCTCGGCGGCGTCGCGCTGGTGCTGCTGCTGGTCACCCTGCACCTGCCCAAGTACCGCACCGAGCACCGGATCGACTGGCTGGGCGCCGCCCTGCTCTCGGTCGGCATCACCACGATCGTGCTGATCACCACCTGGGGCGGCAACGAGTACGACTGGTCCTCCCCGCAGATCCTCGGCCTCGCCGCGCTCGCCCTGGTCGCCCTGGTCGCGTTCGGGTTCGTCGAGCGGCGAGCCCCGGAGCCGATCCTGCCGCTCGGGCTCTTCGCCAACCGCAACTTCGCGCTGATCTCGGTGATTGGCTTCCTGCTCGGCTTCGCGATGTTCGGCGCGATGAACTTCCTGCCCCTGTTCCAGCAGACCGTGCAGGGCGCGTCGGCCACCAACAGCGGCCTGCTGCTGCTGCCGATGATGTTCGGGACGCTGGTGGTCTCGCTGGTGGCCGGCCGGGCCATCACCAGGACCGGCCGCTACCGGATCTTCCCGATCGTCGGCGGCGTGGGCATGACCGTCGGCATGGGGCTGCTGACGCTGCTCGACCTGCACACCAGCAAGGTGGAGTTGGCGCTCTACATGGTCGTCCTCGGCGCCGGCATGGGCTTCCTCATGCAGACCTCGATGCTGATCGCGCAGAACAGCGTCGAGCAGAAGGACCTCGGGGCGGCCAGCGGCGCGGCCACCTTCTTCCGCTCCATCGGCGGCTCGTTCGGCATCTCGCTGTTCGGCGCGATCTTCGCCAACCGGCTCGCCGGCTCGCCGGCCGGGGCCGCGTTCAGCGGCGGTGGCGGCGAGGGCGGCCGGATGGACCTGGAGAAGCTCAAGGAGCTGCCGGCGCAGACGCGGGAGCTGGTGCTGGGCGGCCTCTCCGACGCCATCTCGAACGTCTTCGTCTGGGCGGTGCTGTTCACCGTCGCCGTGCCGGTGCTCGCCTGGTTCATCCGGGAGGTCCCGCTGCGTACGGCCAACGAGCCGCCGCCCCCCGCCACCCCCGAGGAGCGCGCGGAGACCGCCCTGGGCAAGGCCCCCGCCGTCTGACGGCGCCCGTCGGAGTCCGCCCGCCGTCAGGCGGCGCGCTCGGGGGTCAGGGGCGGCGCCGGGGGCGGCGGAGCAGCTGGTGCCAGAGGCGGCGCAGCGGGTTGCGGCGGCGTCGGGCCGGCGGCCGGCCGGAGATCAGCTCGCCGGCCAGCGCCGCCGTCCCCGGGTCCAGGTCCGGCGTGGCCAGGGCCAGATAGGCCAGCGAGACCCCGATCGGCACCGGCCGGTCCCGGGCCACGGCCGCCGCGTCGGCCAGCCGCTCGGCCACCACGCGGACGACGTCGGGGCGTACGGAGGGGTCGACCCACGCCGCGGTGACCAGGGCGAACAGGGCCGCCTCGGTGATCCAGTCCTCGACCCCCCAGACCAGCTCCAGCAGCACGCGGCGGCGCACCGACGCGGCCCACGGCTCGTCGGTGCGGTGGTGCAGCAGGCCCAGGCACGCCCACACCTGCACGCAGCGCACCCACAGCGACGGGTCCTGCCCCGCGAGCACCCGGCCGAGGGCGGTGGCCGGGGGCGGCGGCGGGTGCACGAGCAGCCCGAGCAGGTCGGTCAGGTCCAGGGTGGCCAGGCCGACCGCCGCGTCGTACGCGGCCGGCGGGTGCGGCCACGCCGGCTGGGCGAGCTGCCGGACCCGGGCCGCCGCCTCGGCAGAGGGCGCGGGGACCGTCGGGGCGGGGACCGTGCCGTCGTAGCGCCACAGCGGCTGGTCGGTCGCGCGGCGGGGCTGGCGCGGGTCGGGTTCGGCCACCGCGGCCACCTCCACCCGCAGCCCGGGCACGGCCGCCTCGACCGTACGCATCGCGCTCGGCGGCTCCAGCGTCTCCAGCCGTACGGCGGCGCCCAGGCCGCGGTGGTCGGCGGCGAGGGCCCGGCGCAGCGCCTCCACCATGGCCCCGGCGGCCGGCGTGACCTGCCCGAGCCAGGGCCGGCTGCGGCAGCACTCGGCGAGGTCGCCGTGCTCGTGGGAGTCGTCCGGGTGGTCCCGCACGAAGTCGGCCAGCGCCACCAGGTGGGCCACGTCGCCGTCGCGCTGGAAGCGCAGCCGGTGCGCGGTGTGCACGGCGCAGTCGAACGTCGGGTCCCGCGCCAGGGCCCGGTCGACCCACTCCAGCGCCTCGTCGAGCCGGCCGGAGTCGCCGAGCGTGCCGGCGATGTCGGCGTACACGGCCAGGTCGTCGGGGTCGTGCGCGACGGCCCGGCGCAGCGCCGCCAGGGCGTCCCGGGTCCGGCCGGCGCTGCGGTAGGCGTACCCGAGCCAGACCTCGCCGAGCTTCGACGGCTGCGCCCGTACGCCCCGGCCGGCCCACTGGATCGCGAGCGCGACCTCGCCGAGACGCCGGGCCAGCGCGGACGCCGCGCCCAGCAGCAGACCGTGCTCCGGATGGGCGGCGGCCGCGTTGCGGGCCAGCGCGAGGTACGCCCGCAGCGGCGCCCGCTCGGCCCGCGGCACCGGGTCCGGCAGGGCGCCGCAGACCTGCATGAGGACCCCGGCGGTGCGCTCCGGGTCGAGCCGTTCGGCCAGCTCGGGAGCGGTCACCCAGGGCACGCCGGCCCAGTCCGACCGCCGGTCGTGGCCGGTGGCGGCGGCCAGCAGTTCCAGCCCCTCCGCCGGCCGGCCCGCCGCGGCGAGCAGGTGCGCGCGGGCCACCACGGCGCCGACGAAGGCGCGGTGGTGCAGCGGGAAGAGGTCCAGCCCGCCGCCGCCGGCGGAGGCGACCCGGGCGAGGGTCTCGTGCGCCTCGGGCAGGGTCGGCGCCTGGGCCAGCGCCCCCGCCACGTGCCCGGCGGCGTGCGGCAGGTCGCCCTCGTCCAGGGCGAGCCGGGCCAGGGCCAGTTCCTCCTCCGCCGACAGCGGGGGATCGTCCCTTCCCTCGGACACGTGTGCCTCTCGCTCGTAGCTATTCGCCGGGCCGGGCAAGCCTAGGTGATGTTGGGGCACCGTGGTGATCCGCTGCGCAATGCTGTTCGGTACATTGCTTTTGGCCGGAGAAACGTGCAAGGCTGAACATCAAACGCGCGGCATTCGCGCAGCGGAGGGTTGCGCGGCAGCCGCGCGCCTGACGGGTCGTGCGCGAGCCGCGCGCCTGACGGGTCGTGCGCGAGCCGCGCGCCGGAAGGCGACGCGCGGAGCCGCATGGGAAGCGAGCGCGGATGCCGCGCAGGGAAGCGAGCGCGCGGATGCCGCGCAGGGAAGGGGTGTCCGTGACGGGTGCAGGGGCCGGGATGGCCGCCGACATCGCCGAGCAGCCGGCCGGTTACGAGCGGCTGCTCTCCGCCGAGCACGCCGGGGCGATCGCCCGGGTCGCCGCGGCCGTCGCCGAGCGTCGTCCCCGGCACGTGGTCTTCACCGCGCGGGGCACCTCCGACCACGCCGCGCTGTACGCGGCGTACCTGACCGAGATCCGGCTCGGCCTGCCCGCCGGGCTCGCCTCGCCCAGCGCGATCACCCTGTTCGGCGCCCGCCCCGACCTCTCCGACGCGCTGGTCGTGGGCGTCAGCCAGAGCGGCGGCTCGCCCGACCTGACCGAGGTGCTGCGCACCGCCCGCGCCTCCGGCGCGCTGACCCTCGCGGTCACCAACGCGCCCGACTCGCCGCTGGCCCGGGCCGCCGAGCTGAGCGTCGACATCGCCGCCGGGCACGAGCGGGCGGTGGCGGCCACCAAGACGTACACGGCGGAGCTGCTGGCCCTGCTGATGCTGGTGGAGGGGATCCGGGCCGGCGACGGCGCGCTGCCGGCCGAGGAGCGGGCCGCGTTGGCCGAACTGCCCGAGCTGGCCGCCCGCACCCTGGCCGACGCCACCGCGACGCAGCTCGCGCCCCGCTACCGGTTCGCCGCGCAGCTCGTCACCACCGGCCGGGGGTACGCGTACCCGACCGCCCGGGAGGCGGCGCTGAAGCTGATGGAGACGTCGTACCTGCCGGCGCTCGCCTTCTCGGGGGCCGACCTGCTGCACGGCCCGCTCGCCATGACCGACCCGGACGTGCCCGTGCTGGCCGTGGTCGGCTCCGGCCCCGGCGGCCGGTCGATGGGGGAGGTGCTGCCCCGGCTCGGCGAGCGCCGCGCCGACGTGGTGGTGGTCGGCTCGGCCGACGTGGCGGGGCCACCCGGATCGCCGTGCCCGACGTCGACGAGCGGTACGCCCCGCTGCTGGACATCCTGCCGCTGCAGCGGCTGGCCCTGGCCCTGGCGCTGGCCCGGGGCGAGAACCCGGACGCCCCGCGCGGGCTGAAGAAGGTGACCGCGACGATGTGACCGGCGGCGTGGCGTGGCACGCTGGTCTGCGTGTCCACGCTGCGCGACCTCGCCGAGGAGCACACGCTGCTCCGCCCGGCCGACATCGACCACCTGCACCGGATCGCCGGGGACTGGCAGCTGCTGTCCGACCTCTCCTTCGCCGACCTGCTGCTCTGGGTGCCGGTGGACGCCGACGGCACGTTCCTTTGCGTGGCCCAGGTCCGCCCGACGACCGCCCCCACCGCCTATCTCGACGACCAGGTGGGGCGGATCGTCGGCGGGCCGGAGGTGGCCCACCTGGCGGTCGCGTACGGGCAGGGCCGGATCTGGCGGGAGGGCGACCCCGTCTGGTACGGCGACGTGCCGGCCCGGCACGAGGCGATCCCGGTCCGGCTGCGCACCGCCGACGGCGAGGCCGGGGAGGTGGTCGCGGTGGTGGGCCGCGACACCAACCTGTCCACCGCCCGCACGCCCAGCCAGCTCGAACTGAACTACCTGACCACCGCCGACGACCTGGCCCAGATGATCGCCGACGGGACGTTCCCGCCGCCCCGGCACCCCGGCGAGACCACGTCCGCGCCCCGGGTCGGGGACGGCCTCGTGCGGCTGGACGCCGACGGCAAGGTCACCTACGCCAGCCCGAACGCCCAGTCCGCGTACCGGCGGCTCGGCTTCGCCTCCCACCTCGCGGGGGAGGACCTGGCCAAGCTGCACCGACGGCTGGCCGGCGATCCCCTGGAGGGAACCGACGCGGCCAACGGCATCCTCGCGGCGCTGCGCGGCGAGGCGCCGCCCCGACGCGAGATCGAGGCCCGCGGCGCGACCATGCTGACCCGGGCGCTTCCGCTGATACCCGCCGGGGTGCCGATCGGCGCGCTGGTCCTGGTCCGCGACGTCACCGAGGTACGCCGCCGCGACCGCGCCCTGATGACCAAGGACGCCACCATCCGGGAGATCCACCACCGGGTGAAGAACAACCTGCAGACGGTCGCCGCGCTGCTCCGCCTCCAGGCCCGCCGGGTCGCCATGCCCGAGGCCCGGGTCGCCCTGGAGGAGTCCGTACGCCGGGTCGCCTCCATCGCCCTGGTGCACGAGACGCTCTCCATGTCCAGCGACGAGGCGGTCGAGTTCGACGGCATCGTCGACCGGGTGGCCAGCGCCGCGACCGAGGTGGCGGCGACCGAGCAGACCGTCCGGATGCACCGGCGGGGCAACTTCGGGGTGCTCCCCGCCGAGATCGCCACCTCGCTGGTCATGGTGCTCAACGAGCTGCTGCTCAACGCCGTCGAGCACGGCTTCCCGCCGGCCGGGGAGGAGGGCGTGGGCGGCCCGGCCGGCGCGGCGGAGCCGGAGGTGGTGGTCTCCGTGCACCGGTTCCGCAAGCAGCTGCACGTCACGGTGGCCGACAACGGCCGGGGCCTGCCGGCCGAGTTCGACGCGGAGCGCGGCGGCAATCTCGGCCTGCAGATCGTCCGGGCCCTGGTCACCGGTGAGCTGCGCGGCAGCATCGAGCTGCGCAACGGCGCCGAGGGCGGCACGGAGGCCCTGCTCGTCGTTCCCCTGGCCCGCCCCTGACCCGCGACCCCGCCTTCGCCGGGGCGGCCGCCGGCGCGATCGTCGACGGGTGAGCGACTCGACACGCCGACGGGAGTGCCGCTCAGCCGCCAACCTTGGCCTCGCCGCCCTCGGCCGACGGGTGCGTGCGCGGTAGTCACCGGGTCAGGAGGGCGACCGTCACGCCCGGGCGGGTCCAGATCCGCGCCACGGTGAAGGTGTCGCGCAGGGCGGCTCCCTTCGCCCCGGCCACCGCGCCCACCGGGTCGGCCGGTCGCCCGGCCACGACCAGCCAGGCCCGGCGTACGCCGGCCAGGCACTCGGCCGGGCGCGCGCACTCGTCGGCCCAGTAGTCGCCGCGGGCGTCCTGCCCGCGTACGGCCAGTGCGTCGCGGGGCTGGCGGTCGCCCAGGTGGTAGCGGGTGCCCAGGTCGAGGAAGAGCCAACCGTCCCGGGGCGAGAAGACGACGGCGTCCCCGGGGCGACGCCCCTCGTCCACCACCCGGGCCGCCCCCCGGTAGTCGACGAGCGCGCCGGGCGGCCACTCGTGGCTGCGCCGCAGCGCCGCCTGGTCGGGCAGGCCGAGTACGCCGGCGAGGAGCACCACGGCGGACGCCGCCGGCAGCGCCACCGTGGCCAGCGCCGCCCCGGCCAGCAGACAGGCGAACGGCACGGTGAAGAACAGGTAACGCGGCACCCACACCGGGGCCGCCAGCCCGGCCAGGAAGAGCAGCAGCGCCGGCAGCGCCACCCCGGCGGCGGGCAACAGGGCGCGCGGGCCCGACCGGGCCGCCCCGAGCGCGGCGAGGCCGAGCAGCAGCCCGCCGACCGCGCCGCCGCGCGCCAGGGCGCTGGGCAGCGCGGCGAGGTCGGCCAGGCGGGCGGGGTCCACCCAGTCGAGCTGTCGCCCCCGCTGCCGGGTGCCCAGCAGCGCCAGCGGGGCCAGCGCGACGGCCGCCGGTACGAGCGCGGCGAGCCAGCCCCGCAGCGGCGAGCCCCGGCGCGCGGCGGGCGTGGCCCGGCCGCCGGCGGCCTCGGGGCGATCGCCTGCTGCGTCGACGGAATCGCGGGCTGCCCTGGCCGGGCCGCGGGCTGCCCTGGCCGGGCCGCGGGCTGCCCTGGCCGGGCCGCGGGCCGCCCTGGCCGTGCCGCGGGCCGCCTCGGCGACCTCGCCTGCCGCCCTCCCCGGGGCGCCCGCTGCCCCGGCCCGGCGGGGTGCCCCTCGACGATGCCGGGCGAGCACCGCGACCGCGTGCGCGGCGAGCAGGCTGAGCGCCACCAGGTGCGCCAGGCCGAGCGCGGCGACGGCGGCGGCGTACCCGGCCCAGCGGCGCCACCCGGGGCGGTCGAGCGCCCCGACCAGCAGCAGCGTCGCCAGCACCCCGAACAGGGCGACGAAGGCGTACGGGCGGGCCTCCTGGGCGTACCGGGACGTGCCGGGCACGGCCGCGAACAGCACCCCGCCGATCAGCCCGGCCCGCCGCCCGAGCAGCCGTTCGCCGAGTACGGCGGTCAGCCCGGCCGCCCCGGCCATGGCGAGCACGGACGGCAGCCGCAGCGCGGTCGCGGAGTCCCCGGCCAGCGCCAGCCAGCCGTGCATCAGCAGGTAGTACGGCACGGTGCCGGCGTCGATGGTGCCCGCCAGCCGGGCCAGCCCGCCCAGCGGCCGGGTGGCGGCGCTCCAGGTGGCCAGCTCGTCCCGCCACGGCTGCGCCCGGTCGATCCCCACCAGGGCGACCGTCGACGTGAGCAGCGCGGGCGCCAGCCAGACGGGGACCGACCGCAGCGGCGCGGAGGCGCTCCGCCGCGCCGCCCGCCCGCCGTTCATGCCCCGCCCGGCCGGCTCGGGCCGGGCGGGCAGGGCCGGACTGAGCCCGGCTTTTCCGGCATTTCGGCCACGGCTAGAGCGTCGCACACCGGCCGCGGCGTCGGGGCCGAGTGGGTAGGGGGACGCGGTCCGGCCGCGGTGGCGCTCGCCGTGGAACGCCGAACTGCCGCCGCGCGAGGGGTGAGGTACCTGACCTGGCCGTCCGGTCGGGGTGCCCGGGTGAGGGGGGTGGCGGCGTCATCGACGGTCCGTGATGTGGGATCGCACACTGGGCCATTGGAAGGGCCCCGGCAGGTGTGGGAGCATGGCCGCATGCTCGCCGCCATAGACCGTCGCTTCGTGGCCCGTCGCCACGTCGACTACGGCCGCGTGCGCAGCGCCATCTGTCCGGCCCACTGACGACGCCCGACCCATCCGTCTCGGGCGCGCTTTCGCGCCGGCCGTCCGACATCGCCGTCCACGGCCCGTCCCACGGGCCGGCCGCCGCGTCCGCGCCGCTGAGGCACAGCAGACAACGGAGGACGCCGCGATGGCGCTCAGCAGCACCCCCGCCCGGCCCGACGCTCCCACGGCCCCCCCGGCGCGGGCACCCCGCCGCCCTCGCGGGGAGGGACAGTGGGCGGTCGGCCACCGCGAGCCGCTCAACCCCAACGAGCGGATGAAGAAGGACGACAACCCGCTGAACGTCCGGGCGCGAATCGAGAACATCTACGCCCACCGGGGCTTCGCCTCGATCGACCCGCAGGACCTGCGCGGCCGGTTCCGCTGGTGGGGGCTCTACACCCAGCGTCGCGAGGGCATCGACGGCGGGCGCACCGCCGTGCTGGAGCCGCACGAGCTGGAGGACGAGTTCTTCATGCTCCGGGTCCGGGTGGACGGCGGCGAGCTCACCCTGGAGCAGCTCCGGGTCGTCGCGGACATCTCCCGGGAGTTCGCCCGGGACACCGCCGACATCACCGACCGGCAGAACATCCAGTACCACTGGATCCGGATCGAGGACATGCCGGAGATCTGGCGCCGGCTGGAGGCCGTCGGCCTGCAGACCACCGAGGCGTGCGGCGACTGCCCGCGGGTCGTGCTCGGCAGCCCGGTCGCCGGGGTGGCCCGGGACGAGGTGCTCGACCCGACGCCGGCGATCGACGAGATCGTCCAGCGGTACGTCGGAGACAAGAGCTACTCCAACCTCCCGCGGAAGTTCAAGACCTCGATCTCGTGGCTGGTCGACACCCCGTACGAGGCGAACGACATCGCGTTCCTCGGCGTCGACCACCCCGACCACGGCCCCGGCTTCGACCTCTGGGTCGGCGGCGGCCTCTCCACCAACCCCATGCTGGCCAAGCGGCTCGGCGTCTGGGTCCCGCTGGCCGAGGTCCCCGACGTCTGGGCGGGCGTGGTGGGGATCTTCCGCGACTACGGCTACCGCCGGCTGCGCAGCCGCGCCCGGCTGAAGTTCCTCGTCGCGGACTGGGGCGTGGAGCGCTTCCGCGAGGTGCTGGAGAAGGAGTACCTGGGGCGGGCCCTGCTCGACGGTCCCGCCCCCGAGCTGCCCGACAGGCCGATCGACCACATCGGCGTGCACCAGCAGCGCGACGGGCGCAACTTCGTCGGCGCCGCCCCGGTGGTCGGGCGCGTCTCCGGCGCCCAGCTCGCCCAGCTCGCCGACGTCGTCGAGGCGCACGGCAGCGACCGGGTGCGGCTCACGCCGTACCAGAAGCTGCTGGTGCTCGACGTGGCGCCGGAGCGGACCGACTCCCTGGTGACGGCGCTGCGCGGGATCGGCCTGGAGGCCCGGCCGTCGGCGTGGCGGCGCGGCACGATGGCCTGCACGGGCATCGAGTACTGCAAGCTGGCGATCGTCGAGACGAAGGCGCGCGGCGAGGAGCTGGTGGCCCGTCTGGAGGAGCGGCTGCGCGACTTCGACGCCGACATCTCCATCCACCTCAACGGCTGCCCCAACGCCTGCGCCCGCACCCAGGTCGCCGACATCGGCCTGAAGGGCCAGCTCGTGGTCGGCCCGGACGGCCGGCAGGTCGAGGGCTTCCAGGTGCACCTGGGCGGCGGCCTGGGCATGGCGCAGGGGCAGACCGCCGGATTCGGCCGCAAGCTGCGCGGCCTGAAGACCACCGCGGACGAGCTTCCCGGGTACGTGGAGCGGCTGGCCCGGCGCTACCTGGCCGGCCGGACCACCGGGGAGACGTTCGCCAACTGGGTGATCAGAGTCGACGAGGAGGAACTGCGATGAGCGAGCGTAGCGAGCGAACCGGCAGGCCCAGCGTGGTGGAGTCTCGTCGCGACGCCGAGCGAAGCGAGGTGTCGCGATGAGCGAGACCCGTTCCGTTCCGCTGTACTGCCCGTACTGCGGCGAGGAGGACCTGCGCCCGAGCGAGGCCGGGCACGGCGCGTGGGAGTGCCACGCCTGCGCCCGCGTCTTCACCGTGAGGTTCACGGGGCTGCTCAGTCGGGCGGTGGCCCGGTGAGTGCGAGGGGTGAGCTTGCGGGCCCCGCGGTCGCGAGCGAAAGGTTGGCACCGGTGAGTGCGAGGAGTGAGCTTGCGGGCCCCGCAATCGCGAACGAAAGGTTGGCACCGGTGAGTGCGAGGAGTGAGCTTGCGAGCCCCGCGGTCGCGAACGAAAGGTCGGCACCGGTGAGCGGCGGGCGCCTCGTCTCCGCCGTCGACCTCGGGCTGGTCGGTCCGGGCGGGCCGCGCCCGGACGAGTCGGGGCGGCGTGGCCCGGAGGAGCTGCGTGCCCTGGCCGAGCGGGCGGGCCGGGAGCTGGAGGGCGCGCCGGCGCTGGAGATCGCCCGCTGGGCGGCGGAGACGTTCGGCGACAGGTTCTGCGTGACCAGTTCCATGGCCGACGCCGTCCTGGCCCACCTGGTCTCCCGCGTCGCGCCCGGGGTGGACGTGGTCTTCCTCGACACCGGGCTGCACTTCCCCGAGACGCTGAGGGTGCGCGACGAGGTGGCCCGGCGGCTGCCGGTGAACGTCCGCTCCATCCGCCCCCGGCTCACGGTGGGCCAGCAGGACGGGGAGTACGGGCCCCGGCTGTTCAACCGGTCCCCGGACGACTGCTGCCAGCTGCGGAAGGTCGAGCCGCTGGAGCGGGCCCTGACCGGGTACGACGCCTGGGCGGCCGGGCTGCGCCGGGACGAGTCGCCGACCCGGGCCAACACGCCGGTGGTGACGTTCGACGCCCGCCGGGGCAGGGTGAAGGTGAACCCGATCGCGGCGTGGAAGCAGGCCGACGTGGACGCCTACATCGCGCGCCACGACATCCCGGTCAACGAGCTGTTCCGCCGGGGATACGGCTCGATCGGCTGCTGGCCCTGCACCCGGCGCACGAAGGCGGGGGAGGACCCGCGGGCCGGCCGGTGGGCGATGTTCGAGAAGACCGAGTGCGGGCTGCACCTCTGACCGCGGCGCCGCCGCCGGCCCCGGGCGCGGCCCTGGTCGTCCGGGCGGCGGCCCCGCCCGTCCCGGCCCCGGTCCCGGCCCCGGTCCCGGCCCCGGTCCCGGCCCGGTCCCGGCCCCGGTCCCGGCCCCGGTCCCGGCCCCGGTCCCGGCCCGGTCCCGGCCCCGGTCCCGGTCCGGGTCCCGGCCCCGGTCCCGGTCCCGGCCCGGTCCCGGTCCCGGTCCGGGTCCCGGCCCCGCCCGTCCCGGTCCCGGTCGTCCGGGCGGCGGCCCGCTCGTACCGGCCCCGGCCGTCGCGGCCGGGCCGGAGCCGGTGGTGCTGGTCGCGCACGGCAGTCGGGATCCCCGGGCGGCCGCGGCCACCCGGGCGCTCGCCCGCGCGGTCGCCGCCGCCCGACCGGGAACCCCGGTCCGGGCGAGTTGGCTGGACCACACCGACCCTGGGCCGACGGCCGTGCTGCGGTCGTTGGCGGCGGCCGGTCACGCCCGGGCCGTGGTGGTGCCGCTGCTGTTCACCGCCGCGTACCACCGGCGGGTCGACGTGCCGGCCGCCGTCGCGGCGGCGCGCGAGTCGGGGCCGCCGCTGGCCGTACGCGTCTGCGACGTGCTCGGCCCCGCCGACGGGGTGGTCGACCCGGGGCTGCTGGCCGGGTTGCGGCGACGGTTGACCGAGGCGGGACCGCGCACCTTCGACGCCCTCGTGCTGGCCGCTGCCGGCACGCGGGACGCCCCGGCTCGCGCCTCGGTGGGGCGGGTGGCGGCGGCACTGGGCGCCGCGTACGGGGTGCCCTGCCGGGTGTCGTACGCCTCGGCGGCCCCGCCCGCCGTCGGTGCGGCGGTGGCCCGCCTGCGCGCGGCGGGGGCCCGCCGGGTCGCCGTGTCGGCGTACTTCCTGGCCCCCGGCCTCTTCCACGACGCGGTGGTGGCGGACGCCCTGGCGGCCGGCGCGGCGACCGTCGCCGCGCCGCTCACCGACGCCCCGGAACTGGTCGACCTGGTGCTGCGCCGAGTGGCGGCCGCACCTCCGGCGTGAGCCCGCGTCGCGGTCCGCCGTGGCGGCGTGCGCCCGGTGTGTCTCCGGCGGGTGCCCGGTGTGCCTCCGGCGGGTGCCCGCGCCAAAGCCCGCCCACTCGCATCCGCCCGAAGCGTGATGCCCGCGCCGCGGTCCGCCCGCCCGCGGCGTGATGCCCGCGCCGCAGTCCGCCCACTCGCATCCGCCCGAAGCGTGATGCCCGCGCCGTAGTCCGCCCGCCCGCGGCGTGATGCCCGCGCCGCAGTCCGCCCGCCCGCGGCGTATCCCCGCCGACGGGCGGCCGGGGCGAACGGGCCCGGACAGCGCGACGCCCCGACAGGTCATGCCCTGCCGGGGCGTGGAGCTGCGTGGTGCGGTGGTTCAGGCGGAGTGAGCGCGAAGCACCCGGAGGCCGCCGCGACGCTTGACGGCGCGCCGCTCCTCCTCGCTCATCCCGCCCCAGACGCCGGCGTCCTGACCGGACTCCAGAGCCCACTGCAGGCACTGGTCGGTCACCGGGCAGCGCCGGCAGACGGCCTTCGCCTGCTCCACCTGCAGCAGGGCCGGACCGGACGTCCCGATCGGGAAGAACAGCTCCGGGTCCTCGTCGCGGCAGACGGCATCGTGGCGCCAGTCCATGGCGGCAACACTCCTCATTCTGGATGGGTGGCAGATATTGCTTTGGTGCTTTTCCTTTATGCGTCCGCACGCCGGATGGTGACGGTTCGCGTCCATCAATTCGGCGCTGCGTGAGCAGGCTCTTGCGGCCCCTGGAGCCTGCCGGAACAGCTCAACATGCTGAGCATATCCAGGCAATGTCCCGGTAACTCAAGTTCGCTTGTGAATACTTTCACGAACCCACGCAATGTCAAGGGTGACGCTCGGAAAAACTCCGGGCGGTGAGCAAGCTCACGACCCTTTTGTCCGGGTTCCCGGAAGACCCGGTTGCCCGCCGTGCCACAGTCGAGGATCAATATAGTACAGTGTCGGTGACATTGCTGACATTTCCGGCACCTCGCCTCGGTGTGGCGGCCACCGCCTCGACGCGGTGTGGGGGACCGCTTCGACCTGAGGCTGTACCCGAGACCTAGCAGATTACTCTCAGTGCGGCCGGAATGGATGTGAATCTGACTTTCTCCCGCTCACCGAGATAGTCCCCGTCCAGCTGGAAGGCCTGCGGACGGCTCGCGACCAGCGTGAACTCGGCCGCGTCGTGCAGTCGCAGCACCTGGCGGCCCCGGGGGTCGGGGTTCTGGGCGAAGAATTGAGTCACGGTGCGTGTCGTACTCATCACGCGAAGCCGGCGCAGGGCCAGGACGTCCAGGCCGAGGTCGAACGATGCCTGCGGGTTCGGGTTGATCTCCCGCTCGCCCAGGTACGTCCAGGGCGCGGTGTTCTGCACGATGACCGTGCCCAGCTCGGTCTCGGCGGGCTCGCCCGGGCGTTCCAGCGTGATCGTCGGGTGCCGGCGGTCTGAGCCGAGGAAGTACTGGCTGACCGTGGAGCGGAGGTACAACGTCGGGGTGGAGACCCGCCCGCGGCGGCGGGCCCGCTCGACCCGGCGGATCACCGCGGCGTCGAGCCCGAAGCCGGCGCAGAACGTGAAGTAGCGGTCGTCGGCCCGGCCCAGCCCGATCGTCCGGGACCGGCCCAGCCGCAGCCCCTCCAGGATCATGCTGGTGCCCTCGGGCCACTCCCGGGGCAGTCCGAGCGCCCGGGCGAACACGTTGGTGGATCCGCCGGGGACGGTGGCCAGCGCCGGCAGTCGCTCGGCGGGAGTCGTACCGGTGCGCATGGTCGGCGGTTCGGCCGTCATGAGGCCGTTCACCACCTCGTTCACGGTGCCGTCGCCACCGAGCGTGACCACCAGGTCGACGCCCTCCTCGGCCGCCTCCCGGGCGAGCTCCGTGGCGTGGCCTCGCCGCCGCGTGTACCGCAGGGCGAGATCGACCTCACTGCGCAGCGCCCGGACCAGTACGTCCCGGCTGCGCTCGCTCGTGGTGGTGGCCTTCGGATTGACGACCAGGACGGCCCGCATGGGCGGCACTGTACCGCGAGCCACCACGGGTATCGTGTCGCGCGTGACCATCGACTCTGACCCGAACCCGACCACGCTCGCCTGGGCGGTCCGGTTGCTCCGGGCGGAGGCGGTCGCTCTCGGCCTGGTCGCCGTCTGGCTCGTCTGGGCCGACCTCACCGCCGACACCACCGACCTGCCGTCCGCGCTCCTGGTGACCGCGTTCGCCGTCGGCGGCGCCGCCGCGCTCTGGGCGCTCGGCGGCGCGCTGGGCCGGCGCCGGGCCGGGGCCCGCGCCCCGGCGATCGTCCTCGAGCTGATGCTGCTGCCCGTCGGGTGGTACATGATCCAGGGCGGGCTGGGCTGGCTGGGGGTGCCGCTGATGGCGCTCGGCCTCGGCGTCGGCGCGCTGCTGGTGAGCCCGCCGACCACCCGCGCCCTCGGCTTCTAACCCGCCCCCGCCCCCGCCCCCGCCCCCGCCGGCCCCCGCCCGCCCCCTCCCCGCCGCCCCCTCCCCTCTCGCTCCGCCCTGCCCATGCAAACCCCGCCGCGATCTTGCACTTTCGGCCCCCGTTACGCGGCATTGGCCCGAATTGCCGGGGCCAGAACTGCAAGTCACCCGGTCTTTTCGGGACGCCTCGCAGGCGTGAAAATGGTGGACAGGTCGCCCGCCGACGCCGATCGATCTTGGTCTAGTTGAGGCCGTCTGCAAGTCTGGCGCCGGGGCCCGGACTCTTGTGGGTCACGCACTGTTGCTTCGAGCACGCCGGTCAGATTTTCGGTTCCCGACCGAGGCCCCCGGGCGACCTACCCACTGGTCGATCACGGTGAGGAGGGACGCGGGCGGATGCGCGGGTTACCCGAAGAGATCCCGGACGCTGACAGCGAGAAGGTCTGGGAGCGGGTGTGTGCGGTCGATGTGGCCAAGGAGTCGGGGATGGTGTGTACCCGGCTACCCGCCGCGGGTGGGCGGCGGGTGAGCCGGGTGTGGCAGGTGACGGCGACCACGAACGCGGTCAGTGACCTTGCCGCCGATCTGGTGGCGGCGGGGGTGGAGAGGGTCACCGTGGAAAGCACGTCGGACTACTGGCGGATCTGGTTCTACCTGTTCGAGGCAGCCGGGTTGGACGTGCAGTTGGTCAACGCCCGTGACGTCAAGAACGTGCCCGGGCGGCCGAAGATCGACAAGCTGGACGCGGTGTGGTTGGCCAAGCTCACCGAGAAGGGCCTGTTGCGGCCCTCGTTCGTGCCTGCGGCTCCGGTGCGGGTGTTGCGTGACTACACCCGGATGCGGGTGGATCTGGTCCGGGACCGGACCCGCTACTGGTCGAGGTTGGAGAAACTGCTTGAAGACGCCCTGATCAAGGTGTCGTCGGTGGCCTCCACCCTGCGGACGGTGTCGACGCGGGACATGGTTGAGGCGTTGATCGCCGGTCAACGTGATCCGGCGACCCTCGCCTCGCTGGCCCACGGAGCGCTGCGCCGCAAACGCAACGCCCTCATCGAGGCACTCACCGGCCGCTTCGACGACCATCACGGCGAGTTGGCCCGGATCCTGCTCGACCAGATCGACCGCCTCGACACCGAGATCGCGAAACTCACCACACGGATCGGGCAGATACTCGACGACATCGACCCACCGTCCCAGCCGGGCGGCGGCGACGGCGACACCCCGGCGCCAGACGCCCGGCGGCGCCTGGCCGAGATCCCGGGCATCAGCACCGAGTCCGCGCAACTGATCATCGCCGAGATCGGTCTGGACATGACACGGTTCCCCACCGCGGCGCACCTGGTGTCCTGGGCGAAGCTGTGTCCGCGCACCATCCAGTCCGGTACCAGCCTCACCGCGGGCAAGACAGGCAAAGGCAATCCGTACCTCAAAGGCGCCCTCGGTATGGCCGCAGCCACCGTCGCCCGCGGCAAGGGAACGTTCCTGTCCGAACGCTACCGGCGTCTGGTCACACGTCGAGGCAAAGGCAAGGCCAAGGTCGCCGTCGCCCGCTCCATCCTCGTGATCATCTGGCACCTGCTCAACGACCCAACCGCCCGTTACCACGATCTCGGCGCCGACTTCCACGAACGCCGTATCAACACCACCCGGAAGATCAACAGCCTGGTCCGGCAACTCGAAGCCCTCGGCCACACCGTCACCCTGCAACCGACAACCTGACCCCACACCCCCACCCCGCCCGGGCTGGCCATCAACACCGGGCCAGCCCACCGCGCCCAAAACCCGTCGTGGTACAGGTCATTTACCGGTCAGATCGCGGGGGTGGGGGTGGGGGCGGGGGACGGGGGGACGGGTGGGGGTTAGTAGGTGGTGGCGCGGCGGGTCAGTAGGGAGATGGTGGCTCGGCCGTTCGTGGCGTCCGCCGCGGCGGCTGTGGTGAGCGCCGTCAGCACCTTCCAGGCGAAGGACGACTCCGAGGGCAGCGTCGCGCCCCGTACGGTCGGCACGGTCACCTCGACGGTGAGCGCGTTCTCCGTCACCGTGAACCGGCACTCCAGCTCGGCGTTCCGGGTGGCGATCGCGAGCAGCATGGCGCACGCCTCGTCCACGGCGATCCGCAGATCCTCGATCTCGTCGAGCGCGAACTGGAGACGGGCGGCGAGACCGGCCGTGGCGGTGCGGAGCACGCCGAGGTAGCCGCCGTCGGCGGGCACCGTGAGGTGCACGACGTCGTCGTCGGTCGCTGGCTGGCCGGTCAGTTGAGTCACGCCTCATCCCCCCGGTGCGGGACTCTACCCGCTCAGGACCGCGGGTGGGCGGGCGCGGCGCCAGCCGGGGACGACGAATCGCCCGCCGGCCGTCCCGCCTGGGCCGCGAGCTCGGTCAGCGCCGACCCCGCCAGCCGGTACGGCACCCACTCGTCCATCGGCTTCGCGCCTATCGAGGCGTAGAAGCGGGCGGCCGGGTTCCAGTGGATCATCCACCACTCCAGCCGCTGGTAGCCCCGCTCCACGCAGATCGCCGCCAGGGTGGCCAGCAGATGCCGCCCCGCGCCGGTGCCCCGGGCCGCCGGGCGGACGTACAGGTCCTCCAGGTACACGCCGTGCACCCCGGCCCAGGTGGAGAAGTTGAGGAACCACAGGGCGAAGCCGAGCGGCCTGTCGGCGTCGTCCACCGCGACGTGGCCGTACAGCGCCGGGGTCGGGCCGAATAGGGCGGCCGAGAGCTGCTCGGCCGTGAGGTGGCACTGGTCGGGCGCGCGCTCGTACTCGGCCAACTCGTGCACCATCGCGACGACGGCCGGCACGTCGTGGGGACGTGCCGGCCGTACGGTCGGAACCCGGACGGGCAGGGTCACGCCTGCTTGGTCTCCCAGAAGATCTTCGAGATCTCCTCGATCTTCTGCAGCAGCTGGTCGGCCTTCGCCGGGTCGGTGGCGCCCTTGGCGCCGGCGGCGCCGGCCAGCTTCGTGGCCTCGTTGAAGAGCGTGTGCAGGTGCGGGTACTTCTCGAAGTGCTGCGGCTTGAAGTAGTCGGTCCAGAGCACCCACAGGTGGTGCTTGACCAGCTCGGCCCGCTGCTCCTTGATGATGATCGCCCGGGTGCGGAACTCCGGGTCGGTGTTCGCCTGGTACTTCTCGCAGATCATTTTGATCGACTCGGCCTCGATCCGGGCCTGCGCCGGGTCGTACACGCCGCACGGAAGGTCGCAGTGGGCGCTGACGGTCACACGCGGCGTGAGGATGCGGGGAAGGCGCATCAGGGTCCTCCATGGGATGTTTGCGATGATCCAAGATGACATTACTCCTGGACATGCTCCCCGGAAGCGTGGAGGTGAAACCCGGTGCGCCCCGACGAACCCCGGGCCGCCGACCTGCTGCGGGGCCCCCTCGCGGCGGTGCTGGTGACCGGCCCCTCCATGGCCCCCACGCTGCGCCACGGCGACGCGCTGCTGGTGCGGCGGGGCGGGCGTCCGGTCCGCCCGGGTGACCTGGTGGTCGCGGTCTTCCGCGCCCGCCCGGAACTGCTCGTGGTCAAGCGCGCGGTCCGCGTGCAGGACGGGGGCTGGTGGGTGCGCGGGGACAACGACCTGGTGACGGACGACTCGCGCACGTACGGGGTCGCCGACGTGCGGGCCCGCGTGGTGGCCCGCTACTGGCCGCGGCCGCGTCTCTTCCGCCACCCGTAAGTTATGACACTACTCACACTGGAGAGGCACCCCCGACACTATGCTCGGCAGGTGCCCGGGTGACCCCCCGCACCGCGCCACCGCCGCTCGTCGCCCCACCTCGCGTCCGCGGCGGCAGCCTCGTCTGCTCGACAGATCCTGGAGTCACCATGTCTTCGTCCACTGTGGATCCCGCCGATCCCGTCTTCCGGTTGCACGCCGGCGGCAAGATGGCCGTCACGTCGACCGTGCCGCTGACCAGCCGCGACGACCTCTCCCTCGCGTACACCCCCGGGGTGGCCCGGGTGTGCGAGGCGATCGCCGCCGACCCCGCCCTCGCCGACGACTACACCTGGGCGGCGCACACCGTCGCCGTGGTGACCGACGGGTCGGCCGTGCTCGGCCTGGGCAACATCGGCCCGCGCGCGGCGCTGCCCGTGATGGAGGGCAAGGCGGTGCTGTTCAAGCAGTTCGGCGGAGTGGACGCGGTACCGGTCTGCCTGGACACCCAGGACGTCGACGAGATCGTCGCCGTGGTGACGGCCCTCGCGCCCTCGTTCGGCGGGATCAACCTGGAGGACATCAGCGCGCCGCGCTGCTTCGAGGTGGAGCGCCGGCTCGACGAGGCCCTGCCGATTCCGGTCTTCCACGACGACCAGCACGGCACCGCGATCGTCGTGCTCGCCGCCCTGCGCAACGCGGCCACCCTGCTCAACCGCAAGCTCGGCGACCTGCGGGTCGTGGTCAGCGGGGCGGGGGCCGCCGGCGTGGCGGTGACCCGGATGCTGATCGCCGGCGGCGTGGACGCCGACCGGGTGGTCGTCTGTGACTCCCGGGGGATCATCGGCCGGCACCGCACCGACCTCACCGGCAGCAAGGCGGGGCTGGCGGCGGACACCAACGCCGAGGGCCGGCAGGGCGACATCGGCGAGGCACTGCGCGGCGCGGACGTGCTGATCGGCGTCTCCGGCGGCCAGATCCCCGAGGCGGCCGTGGCCGGGATGGCCCCCGGCGGAATCGTCTTCGCGCTGGCCAACCCGACCCCCGAGGTGCACCCCGAGGTGGCCGCCCGGCACGTCGCGGTCGTGGCCACCGGCCGCAGCGACTACCCGAACCAGATCAACAACGTGCTGGCCTTCCCCGGGGTGTTCCGGGGTGCCCTCGACGCGCGGGCCACGCGGATCACCGACGGGATGAAGGTGGCCGCCGCGGACGCGATCGCCAACGTGGTCGCCGAGACGCTCACCGCCGAGGCGATCGTGCCGTCGCCGCTGGACCCCCGGGTCGCCCCGGCGGTCGCCGAGGCCGTCGCCGAGGCCGCCCGCCGCGACGGCGTCGCCCGCGCCTGACACGGAAGAAGGGGCCCGCCATGTGGCCGGGCCCCTTCTTGTCACCCACTTCCCTTGTTACGGTGCCGATCATGCGTGCTGCCTTCGCCTCCAGCTTCGACGCCGACAACCCGCTCGCCGCGCTGACCGTCGGCGAGCGGCCGGAGCCGACCCACCCCGAGGACGACTGGGTGACCGTGCGGGTGCTGGCCAGCTCGCTCAACCACCACGACCTCTGGTCCCTGCGCGGCGTCGGGCTCACCACCGACCGGCTGCCGATGATCCTCGGCTGCGACGCCGTCGGCGTGGACCCGGACGGCAACCACGTCGTGGTCTACCCGCTGATCGCCGACCCGGGTGACCCGCGCGGGATGTCGATCCTCTCCGAGCACTTCCCCGGCACCTTCGCCGAGCGGGTCGCCGTACCCCGGATGAACCTGCTGCCCCTGCCGGCCGGCGTGTCGGCGGCGGACGCCGCCTGCCTGCCCACCGCCTGGCTCACCGCCTGGCGGATGCTCACCACCAAGGGCCGGGTGGAGGACGCCGAGGCGGTGCTGGTGCAGGGTGCCGGGGGTGGCGTGGCGACCGCGGCCGTCGCGCTCGCCGTCGCGCTCGGCAAGCGGGTGTACGCGACCAGCCGCGCCGCCGGCAAGCGGGAGCGGATCATGGAGCTGGGTGCGACGGCGCTGGAGCCGGGTGCCCGGCTGCCGGAGCGGGTCGACGTGGTGATCGAGACGGTCGGGGCGGCGACCTTCGACCACTCCCTCAAGTCGGCCGCGCCGCGGGCCCGCATCGTGGTCTCGGGGGCGACCGCAGGGCACGAGCCGAAGGTCAACCTGCGGCGGATCTTCGCCATGCAGTTGGAGATCCTCGGCACCTCGATGGGCACCCCGGGCGAGCTGACGGAGCTGCTGGCGTTCTGCGCCGAGCACGAGGTGCGCCCGGTGGTGGACAGCGTGGTGCCGTTCAGCCGGATCGAGGAGGGGTTCGCCCGGCTGGCCTCCGGCGAGGTCTTCGGGAAGGTCGTCGTCGACCACACGGCGTGACCCGCCCGGGCCGCTGGTGCGGGGCCCTCCTCGCGCCAGCGGCGCCAAGAAGGGCCCCTACAACCGGTCGTCGAGGGTGGCGATCCCGCCCCGGGTGGCGTCGGCCGGGAGCCGGCGCTTGGCCGCCGCGTCGCCGTACAGCGTCCAGCGGAGGAACTCGACGGTGGTGTCCGAGACCACCCGCAGGGCGGCGCCGTCGGTGAGCAGCGCCCGACCGTGGTCGCCCTTCGGCAGGCTCAGCATCGCCTTGGGCCAGGGCACCCTGTCGTACGCCGCCCTGCCGGCCGCGTAGTCGACCACCTCGTCGGCCTCCCCGTGCACAAAGAGCTGCGGCGCGGCGGCCCCGGCGAACGCCGTACCCACCCCGAGCGCGGTGCCGGCGAAGACCACGCCCGCGTCCAACCGGTCGTCCCGCCCCGCCGTGAACAGCCCGATCGTGGTCACCCCACCGGCCGAGTGCCCCGCCGCGGCCACCCGGTCGGTGGCCAGCCGGCCGCGCAGCGGATCGCCCGCCGCCCCGTCGAGGGCGAGCACCTTCGTCAGCGCGTACGACACGTCGGCGGGCTGGTTGAGCACGTCCAGCACGTTGCCGTCGGTGCCCCGGGAGGTGTGCGGGAACGCCGGCGCGGCCACCACGAACCCGGCCGCCGCCCAGCGGGTGACCAGGGTCGCGTAGTCGTCCGGCCGGCCGCCCAACCCGTGGCTGAACATGACGACGGGGAACCGCCCCGCGGCGGGTGCCGCCGACCGCTCCGCCGCGCCGCCCGCCGCCCCACGCGCCGGGTACCAGAGGGTCACCGGCAGCGGCCGGTCGCCGTCGCGGTTCAGCCTCAGCTCGCGTACGCCGACGGCGAAGGGCTCGCTCGGCGCGCTGCCGGCGGGCACCCGCGGCGCCGGGGTGGTGGCCTTCGGCGACTCCGCCGGCGGCGCGGCGCGCCAGGCCGGCCCGGTGTCGCCGGAGCAGCCGGCCAGGCCGGCGGCGAGCAGCACGGCGGCGAGCGTGGCGGAGACACGACGGCGGGGCATGAACCCGATTGTGCCTCGCGTGGCGGGTGCCCCGGTCGGCGTCACCCCGGTCAGGGTCCCTCCTATGCCGGGGGCGTGCGGAAGGGGCCCTTCCTGTCCGGCGGGAGGCGGCGGAGGGCCGCCCCGTCGGCGTAGAGGGCCCACCGGAGGAAGTCCGTGGTGGCGGCGAGGACCCGGGGGAAGTCCGGGTCGCCGGGGGCCAGGTACTCGCCGTGGCCCCGGCCGGGCAGGGCGAGGAACACGGCCGGGCCGGGCGTCCGGTCGTACGCGGCGCGGCCGACGCCCGCCGGGACGACCGGGTCCGCGTCCCCGTGCACGAACAGCAGCGGCGCGGCGGCCCCGGCGAAGGCGCCGGGCAGCCCGCCGCCGGCGATCACGATGCCCGCCCGGAGCCGGGGCGAGTGCCCGGCGGCGAACATCCCGGCGGTGGTGAAGCCGCCCGCCGAGTGCCCGGCCGCCGCGAACCGGGCGACGTCCAGGTGGCCGGCAAGCGGGTCGCCCCGGCGGGCGTCGAGCCGGACCAGGTGCCGGACCAGCCGCCAGGCGTCGGCGGGCTGGTTGCGCACGTCCGCCCGGGTGAACCGGGCCGCGCCGCGCCGGGTGTGCGGGTACGCCGGCGCCGCCACCACGAACCCGGCGGCGGCCCACCGGGTGGTCAGCGGGGCGTGCAGCTCGGGCAGGCTGTCCAGCCCGTGGCTGAACACGACGACGGGCAAGCGCCCCGGCGCGACCGCGCCCCGGCTGGCGGGATACCAGACGGTCACCGGCAGCGGGCGCGGCCCGGCCGGGTCGAGGGTGAACGTCCGAGTCCCGACCGCGTACGCCACGGTGGGCGCGGGCCGGGCCGGCGCGACGG
Source organism: Micromonospora olivasterospora (assembly GCF_007830265.1). Classification (NCBI taxonomy): domain Bacteria; kingdom Bacillati; phylum Actinomycetota; class Actinomycetes; order Micromonosporales; family Micromonosporaceae; genus Micromonospora; species Micromonospora olivasterospora. Next base: position 1,456,238 of record NZ_VLKE01000001.1, on the reverse strand, counting down.
TCGAGGTGGCGGCGGTCGCCGTACCGCAGCCGGCCAGCAGCAGCGCCGTCGTCGCCACGGCGACCAGCCGTCGTACCCTCACGGATGCCACGGTAGGTGGCCCGGACCCCGGTCCGACCCCGCCGTCCGTACCGGTCGGCAAGGCCACCCGGTCGGGGTCGCTCGGCCGATCCGACGGTCCCCGCGCCGCGCCGCCCGCGGAGGTCTGCCCAGGTGGCGGCGTCCGCTATGGTCGGCGCCATGCCTGACGAGTACGTGGACCCCAGCGGCAACACCGAGCAGTTCCGGGCCTTCGCCCACGCGCCGGACGCCGCCACGCCCGCCGCCGCGTCCCGCGCGCCGCTGGTCGCCGGCGTCGTGGCGGTGGCGGTGCTGCTGGTGGCCGTGGCCGCCTGGCTGGCCCTGAGCTGAGCGAGCGGGCCGACCCGCGGCCGCGCCCGGCGCCGCCGCGCGCGCCGCTGACCGGGTGACCCGGAGGCCGGGCGGCCCGTCGGTGCGGGACGGGCGCGGGAGGTCAGCCCCCCGCCACGACGGCGCGGGTCTCCCGGGCGATCTCCCGTTCCTCGTCGGTGGCGATCACGCACACGGCGACCTCGGCGTCGTCGGGGGAGACGACCCGGTCGCCCGTGCCCTCGTTGCGCCCCGGGTCGATCCTGATGCCGAGCCGGTCCAGGCCGGCCAGCGCGGCGGCCCGCACCGGGGCGGCCTTCTCGCCGACGCCGGCCGTGAAGGTGACCGCGTCGACCCGCCCGAGCAGGGCGTAGTACGCCCCCACGTACCCGGTGATCCGGCGGCAGTACACGTCGAAGGCCAGCGCCGCGTCCCCGTCCCCGGCCTCGCGGCGGGCCAGCACCTCGCGCATGTCGTTGACCCCGGTGAGGCCGCGCAGGCCGCTGCGGTGGTTGAGCAGGTCGTCGATCTGGTCGACGGCGATCCCGCCCTCGCGGTGCAGGTGGAACACGACCGCCGGGTCGAGGTCGCCGCTGCGGGTGCCCATCACCAGGCCCTCCAGCGGGGACATCCCCATCGAGGTGGCCACGCTGCGCCCGCCGGCGACCGCGCAGGCGCTGGCCCCGTTGCCCAGGTGCAGGGTGATGGTGTTCAGCTCGGCGTACGGCCGCTCCAGCAGCTCTGCCGTGCGCCGGGAGACGTACGCGTGGGAGGTGCCGTGGAAGCCGTACCGGCGGATGCCGTACCGCCGGGCGGTGGCCAGGTCGATCGCGTACGTCGCGGCGGCCTCGGGCAGCGTGTGGTGGAACGCGGTGTCGAACACGGCGACCTGCGGAACGTCCGGCAGCGCCGTCCGGGCCACCCGGATGCCGGCCAGGTTCGCCGGGTTGTGCAGCGGGGCGAGCGGGACCAGACTCTCGATCGCGGCGACGACGCGGTCGTCGACGAGCACCGGATCACGGAAGCGCCGCCCGCCGTGCACGACCCGGTGCCCGACCGCGGTCAGTCCGGCCAGATCCAGCCGGTCGAGCACCTCCCGGACCGTCGTCTCGGGGTCGGCGGGGCCACCACCCGGCTCGCCGATCCGCTCGATCTTGCCCCTGTCCCGGGTCTCCTCGCCGTCGTAGACCCGGTACTTCACCGACGACGACCCACAGTTGAGGACCAGCACCTGGCTCACGGGGCCACCTAGGTTCGCGACTGCGGGGCTCGCAGGATCGGCTCACTCCTCGCGCTCACGGGGCCTCCTAGGTTCGCGACTGCGGGGCTCGCAGGACCGGCTCACTCCTCGCGCCGACCGTGTCCTCGTACCCCGGGCGTCGGCTCCTAGTCGTCCTCGTCGTCCAGCCGGGCCAGCCAGGTGGCGAACCGCTCGATCGGCGTCTCGAACTCCGGGTTCAGGTCCACGAAGTCGCGCAGCCGCTCGCCGAGCCACTCCACGCTGACGGACTCGTCGCCCCGGCGTTCGACCAGTTCCTCGATGCCACGGTCGGTGAAGTACATGGTGTCCTCTCAGGAGGGCACCGCCACGCGACCGGGGCAGCGACCCTACGGTCGCTGCCCCGGTGCTGGCGGTGCGGTCAGGTCACGGGCGGGGCAGGGCCGCCTCGATCAGCGCGTTCTGCTCCACCTCGTGCATCTTGGCCGAGCCGACCGCCGGGGCGGCGGCGGCCGGGCGGGAGATGCGACGCAGCCGGACGTCGGACAGGTGCTCCAGCAGGTTGAGCGCGACGAAGCTCCACGCGCCCTGGTTCGCCGGCTCCTCCTGCACCCAGGCGAAGTCCTCGGCGTTCGGGTACTGCGCCAGGGCCGCCCGGATCTCCTCGACGGGCAGCGGGTAGAGCTGCTCCATCCGGATGATCGCGGTGTCGGTGACGCCCCGCTCGGTCCGGGCCTGGAACAGGTCGTAGTAGACCTTGCCCGAGCAGAGCAGCACCCGCTTCACCTGCTGCGGCGCCGGGGCGGCCGGGTCCCGCAGCACCGGCTGGAAGGTGCCGGTGGTGAAGTCCTCGACGGGGGAGACGCAGAGCTTGTTCCGCAGCAGCGACTTTGGCGTGAACACGACCAGCGGCTTGCGCTTCGGCGACAGGGCCTGGCGACGCAGCAGGTGGAAGTGGTTCGCCGGGGTGCTCGGGACGGCCACCCGCATGTTGTCCTCGGCGCAGAGCTGGAGGAACCGCTCCGGCCGGCCGGAGGTGTGGTCCGGGCCCTGGCCCTCGTGGCCGTGCGGCAGCAGCAGGGTGACCGCCGAGCGCTGGCCCCACTTCACCTCGCCGGAGGAGATGAACTCGTCGATCACCGACTGGGCGCCGTTGACGAAGTCGCCGAACTGGGCCTCCCAGCAGACCAGCGCGTTGGGGTTCTCCACCGAGTAGCCGTACTCGAAGCCCATCGCCGCGTACTCGCTGAGCAGGGAGTCGTGCACGAAGAACCGGGACCGCGCGCCGTCGTCGGTGAGCGAGCTCAGCGGGAGGTGGTCCGCACCGGTCTTCGAGTCGACCACGGCCGCGTGCCGCTGCACGAAGGTGCCCCGCCGGGAGTCCTGCCCGGCGAGCCGGACGGTGACCCCGTCGTGCAGCAACGAGCCGAACGCGATGATCTCGCCGAAGCCCCAGTCGATGTTGCCCTCGACGGACATCCGGGCCCGCCGGTCGAGCAGTTGCTGGATGCGCTTGTGCGGGGTGAAACCCTCGGGCAGGTTGACGTGCGCCTCGCCGATCGCCTTGACCACGGCGGCGTCGGTGGCGGTGTCCACCTGCGGCTCCGGCTCGTCCTGGCGGGGCGGGCGGCTCACCTGCCGCGGCGTCGAGGCGGCGTCCCGCGTGGCCTTGAAGACCCGCTCGAGCTTCGCCTGGTAGTCGCGCAGCAGCTCCTCCGCGTCCTCCACGGTGATGTCGCCCCGCCCGATCAGCTCCTCGGTGTAGAGCTTCCGGACCGACCGCTGCGCGTCGATGATCTGGTACATCTGCGGGTTCGACATCGACGGGTCGTCGCCCTCGTTGTGCCCGCGCCGGCGGTAGCAGACCATGTCGATCACGACGTCCTTGTTGAACGCCTGCCGGTACTCGAACGCCAGCCGGGCGACCCGGACCACGGCCTCGGGGTCGTCGCCGTTGACGTGGAAGATCGGCGCCTGGATCATCCGGGCGACGTCGGTGCTGTAGAGGCTGGACCGGGAGTGCTCCGGGGCGGTGGTGAAGCCGACCTGGTTGTTGACCACCACGTGCACCGTGCCGCCGGTGCGGTAGCCACGCAGCTGGGAGAGGTTGAGCGTCTCGGCGACCACGCCCTGGCCGGCGAAGGCGGCGTCGCCGTGCACCGCCAGCGGCAGCACGGTGTACCCCTCCAGCTTGAGGTCGATCCGGTCCTGCTTGGCCCGGACGATGCCCTCCAGCACCGGGTCGACGGCCTCCAGGTGCGACGGGTTCGCCACCACCGAGACCTTGACGGCGTGCTCGCCGTCCGGGGTGGTGAACTTGCCGTTCTGGCCGAGGTGGTACTTCACGTCGCCCGAGCCCTGCGTGGTGCGCGGGTCGAGGTGCCCCTCGAACTCCGAGAAGATCTTCTCGTACGGCTTGCCGACGATGTTGGCCAGCACGTTCAGCCGGCCCCGGTGGGCCATGCCGATGACGACCTCGTCGAGCCCCGCCTCGGCGGAGCACTCCAGCACCTCGCCGAGCAGCGGGATCAGCGACTCGCCGCCCTCCAGCGAGAAGCGCTTCTGGCCGACGTACTTGGTCTGCAGGAAGGTCTCGAACGCCTCGGCGGCGTTGAGCCGGTTGAGCACGTGCTTCTGCTCGTCCGGGGTCGGCTTCTCGTACTTGCGCTCGATCCGCTCCTGGATCCAGCGCCGCTCCTCCGGGTCCTGGATGTGCATGTACTCGATGCCGACCCGGCGGCAGTACGAGTCGCGCAGCACGCCGAGGATCGAGCGCAGCTTCATCCGCTGCTTGCCGGCGAACCCGTTGACCGGGAAGGTCCGGTCGAGGTCCCACAGGGTCAGGCCGTGCTCCAGGACGTCCAGGTCCGGGTGCTTACGGATCTTGAACTCCAGCGGGTCGGTGTCGGCCATCAGGTGGCCGCGCACCCGGTACGCGTGGATCAGCTCGTGCACCCGCGCGGTCTTGTTGATCTGGCCCTCGGAGTCGACCAAGACGTCCCGCATCCAGCGCACCGGCTCGTAGGGGATGCGCAGCGAGGTGAAGATCTGGTCGTAGAAGCCGCGCTCGCCGAGCAGCAGCTCGTGCATCACCTTGAGGAACTCGCCCGACTGGGCGCCCTGGATGATCCGGTGGTCGTACGTGCTGGTCAGCGTGATGATCTTGCTGACGGCCAGCTCGGCGAGGGTGGCCTCGCTCATCCCCTGGTACGGCGCCGGGTACTCCATCGCGCCGACGCCGATGATGGCGCTCTGCCCGGTCATCAGGCGCGGGATCGAGTGGACGGTGCCGATGCCGCCCGGGTTGGTCAGCGAGATCGTGGTGCCGGAGTAGTCCTCCATGGTCAGCTCGTTGCGGCGGGCGCGCCGGACCACGTCCTCGTACGCCTGCCAGAACTGCCGGAAGTCCATCTGCTCGCAGGCCTTGATGGACGGCACCACCAGGGTGCGGCTGCCGTCCGGCTTGGCCAGGTCGATCGCGATGCCCAGGTTGACGTGCTCCGGGCGCACCAGCGTCGGCTTGCCGTCGGCCTCGGCGTAGGAGTTGTTCATCTCCGGGTGCTCGACCAGCGCCCGGACCATCGCGTACCCGATCAGGTGGGTGAAGCTGACCTTGCCGCCACGCCCGCGGGCGAGGTGGTTGTTGATCACGATCCGGTTGTCGACCAGCAGCTTGGCCGGGACGGCGCGGACGCTCGTCGCGGTCGGCACGCTCAGCGAGGCGTCCATGTTCTGGACGATCTTCGCGGCGACACCGCGCAGCGGCGTGGTCTGGGCGCCCGCGCCGGCCGGCTTGGCGGGGGTGGCCTTGGCGGCGGCCGGCTTGGCGGGCGCGGCCGGCTTCGCGGGCGCCTTCTCGACCGGCGGCGCGGCCGGCTGGGTGACCGTCGCGGCCGGCTCCGGCGCGGCGGCGGGCTCGGGCGCGGCGGGGGCGGCCTGCACCGGCGCACCCTCCGGCGCGTCGGCGCCCGGGGCCTGGCGGTAGTCGGCGAAGAAGTCGTGCCAGGCCGAATCGACACTGCTTGGGTCGGCGAGGTAGCGCTGGTACATCTCCTCGACGATCCACTCGTTCGGGCCGAAACCCGCCAGTGGGTTCTCCTGCGAAGTCTGCTGGGTCGACACGGCCGGTAATCGCCTCTTTCACGCGGGTTTGTGTGTCACGCGGTGTCCGCCGTCGCCCGCGCAGGCGGGCGAGCAGGAGACGGCTCCCAGGCTACGCCGTACGAATACGGTAAGCATTGCCGCCTCCGTCGCGTGTTCGGTTTCACAGAAGCCGCGAGAGTTCCTGCGCACCCCGTGTCCCCTCGACTCCGGCGCGGGTATGGGCCGGCCCCGACGGGTGGCCATAGATCACCCATCGGGGCCGGCTCCTCACTGTTCGTTCAAGATCAAGCGATGTCGCGCCGTCGCGTGATCAAGGTTCCGACCGCTCCGGTGACCACGGCGTACGTGATCAGTACGACCGCGCCGGCCCACTGCGGTGGGCTACCCGGCAATTCGGTACCGCTGATCATCAGCGTGGAGGCGGTGGACGGGATGATCACGGCGAGCTTGCCGATCCAGTCCCAGCCCAGCCACTCCTGGAGCAGGAAGAACACCAGGTTCGCGGCTGTCGTACCGACCAGGTACAGCACCACTGCGGTGATGGTCGCGCCGATCTGGCTGCGGATCAGCACGCCGAACCCGACGCCGAAGATGCCCCACAGCACGTACGCGAGCAGGTTCAGCAGGATCGCCCGGGTGATGTCCCATTCGCCGAAGTGGGTCTCCCACCCCTTGGCGGCGAAATAGATGAACGTGGCGGGGATGGTGAGGGCCGTGGTCAACAGCCAGAACAGCGCACCGATCAGCGCGGCCGTGACCAACTTGGCGGCCACCACCACCGACCGGTGCGGCGTGGTGAGGAAGGTCGTCGTCGCGGTCTGGTGATAGAACTCGTTGGTCACCACGAGGATGCCGAGCATCATGACGAACAGCAGCCCGAAGTACTGGCCTGAGGTGAAGAGGTTCGCCGCCTGGTAGACGTCGCTGGCTGCGGCGCGAAGCTGCTCCGCCTGCTCGGCCGGAACGCTGTCGAGGTCCTGCTCTCCGCTGAGGGAGAAGCTGGCGTTCACCGCGTTCACCAGGAACGCCAGCGCGAGCGTGACCAGGGTGCCGAGACCGAAGATCCACCAGGTGTTCGTGGTGCGGATCTTGAGCAGCTCGGATCGGACGAGGTTCATCGGATGCCCGCCTTTCCGGCCGTCAGCTCCAGGAACACGCCCTCCAGGTCGGGCCGTTCCGTGGTCAGTTCGTGCAACTCCACCTTGGCCGCGAGGGCGGCCCGACCGATGGCCGGGGCGTCCACCCCACCGACCAGCAGGACGCCGGGCTCGCCGGTCTCCACGGTCGCGGACAGCTCGCGCAGCGCCGCGGCCAACTCCTCGGCCTGCGGGGTGCGCACCCGAACCCGGCCGCCCTGCGACATCGAGCCGATCACCTGCTCGACCGGGCCCTGCCGGACCAGCTTGCCGGCCGCGATGATCACCACGTCGTCGGCGAGGAGCTGCATCTCCGACAGCAGGTGGCTGGACACCAGCACCGTCCGGCCCTCCTGGGCCAGCCCCTTGAGGAAGCCGCGCATCCACCGGATGCCCTCCGGGTCGAGCCCGTTGGCCGGCTCGTCGAGGATCAGCAACCGGGGGTCGCCGAGCATCGCGGCGGCGATGCCGAGGCGCTGCTTCATGCCGAGCGAGTAGCCCTTGAACTTGCGCTTGGCCGCCGGGGTCAGGCCGACCAGGGCCAGCGCCTCGTCGGCCCGCTGCCTCGGCAGCCCGGCCGCCGCGCAGATCACCCGCAGGTGGTTGACGCCGGTGCGGCCCTTGTGCGCGCTCGACGCCTCCAGCACCGCGCCGACGTGGCGCAGCGGGTCGGCCAGGTCGGCGTACCGGTGGCCGCCGATCGTCGCCGTGCCCCCGGTCGGGGTCACCAAATTCAGCAGCATGCGGAGCGTGGTGGTCTTGCCGGCGCCGTTCGGGCCGAGGAAGCCGGTCACCCGCCCCGGTTCGACCGTGAACGACAGATTGTCGACCGCCCGGACGTTCTTGTACTGCTTCGTCAGGCCGGACACCACGATCTGACCGTTGCTGGTGGTGGGGCTTCGCTGCCCGTCAGACATCGTTCTCCTCCCGTGCGTGGCGCGAGGTCGCGCCGAGTGTCGTGGCGCTGTTGCGGACGCGCCGTCGCACAGCGTGGCAAGGCGGCGCAACCAGGTCAATCAGGCGCGGCACCTAGATGCGCCTCCGCCTCAGGCAGGAGACCGTCATCCCCAGGGACGAGATCGCCCGCCCGGGCCGTCCGCCGCGCCTGGCGGTGACGGGCGGCGGTCAGGCCCCGGGCAGGGCGATCCAGGTGGCGCGGGCGCGGCCCAGCAGCCGCCCGTCCGGGCCGTACAGGCTGGTGCGCACCAGCGCCTTGCGCCCCTCGCCGCCGACGGCCACGCCGGTCACCACGCACTCGTCGCCCGGGGCCGGCAGCGCATCGACCACGGCGGCCATCCGGCCGAGCACGTACGGGCGCCCGGGGGCGATCACGGCCCAGCCGCCGGGGCAGTCCAGCGCGGCCCAGACCGTGGCCGGGTCGACCTCCGCCGGTGCGGTGAACGCGGCCGCCGTCCGGCCGTCCGCCAGCCGGCCGGGGAAGATCCGCAACCCGTCGGCCCGGTCCGGGCCGCAGACGTAGCAGCCGGGGAAGGGGTGGTCCACCAGGCCGGGGTACGCCGCCGAGGCGGTCCGCGCCGTCTCGACGTCCACCGGTGGCACCGCCTCGGGGTCCTCGTCGACCGCCCGCACCTGCGCGATCAGGAGTCCGTCGGGGTCGCGTACCTCGCCGGGGGCGACGGTCAGCGGTGTCTCCAGCGGCGGCGGCTGCCGCAGCGTCACCTCGACGACGCCGCGGTGCCCGCCGGTGGCGGTGGCGAAGGCGCCCGCGCTCCAGCCGCCGTTGCCCGAGCCGGGCGGGCCGTTGAACCTCGCTGGGATGATCATGTCCAACCTCCTGCGGGCAGCCTCGCACGCCCGCCCCGGCCGGGTGGGGAGGCCCCCGCCGGACGGCGTTCACCGGATCGACACCGGTCGTCCCCGCTGCCGGCACCCGGGCCACCTACACAGTGCTCATGGCTGTTCTGTCCGTCGCTGGCGCGCCCCTGACGACCAGCGGATACACCCTCCTGATCGCCGACGACCCGACACAGGTCGCCGCCGCGCAACGCCTGCGCCACGAGGTGTTCGCCACCGAGCTCGGGGCGACCCTGCGTCCCGGCCCGGTCGGCCTGGACACTGACGATCTCGACGCCCACTGCGACCACCTGATCGTGCGCGAGGAGCGCACCGGGGCGGTGGTCGGCACGTACCGGCTGCTGCCGCCGGGACGGACCGGCCGCCGGTACGCCGACGGCGAGTTCGACCTGAGCGCCCTCGACCCGCTCCGCGACGTCCTGGTGGAGGCCGGCCGGTCCTGCGTCCACCCGGACCACCGTTCCGGTGCGGTGGTCAACCTGATGTGGGCCGGCATCGCCCGCTACCTGCACCTGCGCGGCTCCCGCTGGCTGGGCGGCTGCGCCTCGGTGCCGGTGGGCGACGGGGGACGGCTCGCCGCCGGGGTGTGGGCGCAGGTGGCCGCCCGGCACCTGGCGCCCCCGCCGCTGCGGGTACGCCCGCTGCGGCCCTGGTTCGCCGAGCCGGGCGCGGTCGCCCCGGAGGCACCCACCCCGGCGGCCGGCGCGGTCGTCCCGGGCGCGGCCGGGTCCGCCGACCGGGTGGCCGTTCCGCCACTGCTGCGCGGGTACCTGCGGCTCGGCGCGTGGGTGGCCGGCGAGCCGGCGTACGACCCGGACTTCCGGGTGGCCGACTTCTACGTGCTGTTTTCCCTGGACCGGATGAACCCCCGCTACCTGCGGCACTTTCTCGGCGGGGGCGGGTCGTGACCGCCGCCCACCACCTCTGGCGGCCGGCCTCCGGCTGCGGGCCGGACTGCCTGCCCCGGCCCGGTGAGGTCCCCACCGTGCCGGTCGCCCGCCGGCTGGTCCGGCTGGTCGGCGTACTCGGGATGCTGGCGGCCGGGGCCGGGCTGGCCGCGCTGCTGCCCGCGCTGCCGGCCGAGGCGCGCCGGTCGGCGGTGCGGCGCTGGGCCCGGGGACGGCCCGGGCCTGCGGCGTCCGGCTGGTGGTGCGGGGCCGGCTGCCCCGCCGGCGGGCGCTCGTGGTCGCCAACCACCTGTCGTGGCTGGACATCCTCGCGGTGCTGGCGGTGGCGCCTGCCCGCATGCTGGCCAAGCGCGAGGTGCGCGACTGGCCGCTGATCGGGCTGCTGGCCGCCGCGGCGGGCGCGCTCTTCGTGGACCGCGCGCGCCCCCGGGCGCTGCCGGCCACGGTGGCCCGGGTGGCGGCGGCGCTGCGGGCGGGTCACCCGGTCGCGGTCTTTCCCGAGGGTACGACCTGGTGCGGCGTCCTGCCCGGGTGCCGCCCCGGCGGCGGGTTCCGGCCGGCGGTGTTCCAGGCCGCGGTCGACGCCGGGGCGCCCGTCGTGCCGGTGCGGATCGGCTACCGCCTGGCCGGTGCCGCGCCCGACCCGACCACCGCCCCGGGCTTCCTCGGCGACGAGAGCCTGGGCCGGTCGGTCTGGCGGGTGCTCGGGGCCCGCGGCCTGACGGCGGAGGTGACGGTCGCCGCCGCGCTGCACCCGGGTGCCGGGGCGGACCGGCGGCTGCTGGCCCGGGCCGCCGAGGCGGCGGTACGCCTGCCGATGCCCCGGCCCGCCGCCGCGCCCCCGGCGCCCACGCTGCGGGTGGGGGTGGGCCTGGCGGCCTGACGGCTCCCCGACACGCGACTGTCTTGTTCAGTCGCGATGTATCGCGTTACTCTCTCCGCAGGGATACGCGCCGGACGCGCGCGTACCGGGCGGGGAGGAAACCATGGCCAGCTGGTCCGTCGACAGTCCGCAGCGGCTCACCCTGGACGAGCCGGTCACCTCGCTGGACGTACGCCTGGTCGCCGGGCGGCTCAACGTCGTCGGCACGGACGGGCCGGCCCGGGTGGACGTCTCCCGGATCGGCCGCCGCCCGGTGATCGTGGAGCACCGGGACGGCGTGCTGACCGTCCGGCACGAGCGCCACCCCCGGCTGCCCGGGGTGCTCTGGTGGCTCGGCCAACTGGGCCGCCGCTTCCGGGCCGACGTCTCGATCGCCGTCCCCGCCGACGCGGCGGCCGACCTCGCGCTGATCGACGGGCCGCTGGTCGTCTCGGGCCTGCGCCGGCGCACCCGGGCCGACGTCACCTCCGGGCAGATCACCCTGATGGGGGTCCGGGGCCGCACCGAGGCGAAGGTCGTCTCCGGGTCGGTGGAGGCGCTGGGGGTGGCCGGCGACGTGAGCCTGGAGACCGTCTCCGGGGAGCTGGTGATCGCCGACAGCGCCGCCGGCAGCGTCCGGGCCCACACCGTCTCCGGCGAGATCACCTGCGACCTGGACAACCCGCGCGGCAGCGACATCCAGCTCAGCACCATCTCCGGCGCGATCACCGTGCGCGTGCGCGAGGACAGCGATCTCGCCGTCCACCTGCACACCACCTCGGGCCGGATCACCAGCGGCTTCCCCCAGGTGCGTGACCGCGCGGGGCTCGGCGCCGTGCGCGACAGCGCGGGGATCATCGGCGCCGGAGCCGGTAAGCTCCGGGCGACCGCGACCTCCGGCAGCATCGCGCTGCTCGCCCGTCCGGTCGACGGTGACGAGGGGGAGCGGCCGTGAGCGGGGTGTTCAGCCACGGGCGGCTCCGGCTCTATTTGCTCAAGCTCCTCGACGACGGCCCCAAGCACGGGTACGAGCTGATCCGCCTGCTGGAGGACCGCTTCCTCGGCCTGTACGCGCCCAGCGCCGGCACCATCTACCCACGGCTGCAACGGCTGGAGGTCGAGGGCCTGGTCGCGCACACCGCCGTCGGCGGCCGGAAGGTCTACGAGATCACCGAGGCGGGCCGGGCCGAGCTGCGCCAGCGCGCCGCCGAGGTGGCGGCCCTGGAGTCCGACATCAGCGCCTCGGTGCAGGACCTGTCCGCCCTGGCCGGGGAGATCCAGACCGAGGTACGGGGCTCGGTGCGCGACCTCAAGCGGGAGCTGCGCGAGGCGGCGCGGCAGACCCGGCGTACCCGGTGGGAGGCGCCGTCACCACCCCCGGGCCCGCAGCGGGCCGCCGGGCCGGAGGGCTCCCCGCTGCTCGCGGAGTTCGACCAGCGGCTGGCCGCGTTCACGGTCGAGGTCGGCGCCCTGGTACGCGCCGGTCGGCTCAGCGACGCCCAGCTCCGTACGGCGATCCGCGTCCTCGACGGCGCACTGGACGGCCTGCGCCGGATGCTCCGCTGACCGCGGGCCACCCGGCTTCGCTCTCAGGGAGTCTCCAGGAAGCGCCCAGCGCGGGCGCAGCGACATCGCGGATGATGGTCGCCATGGCCACTACCCAGACCGAGGCGCGACTGCTCGTCGTCGAGGACGACCCCAACATCCTCGAACTCCTCTCCGCGAGCCTCCGTTTCGCCGGCTTCGACGTGGCCACCGCGACGAGCGGGAGCGCCGCGCTGAACGCCGCGAAGGACCACCGCCCCGACCTGGTGGTGCTCGACGTGATGCTGCCCGACCTCGACGGCTTCGAGGTGATCCGGATGCTCCGCGAGGGCGGCACCCGCACGCCGGTGGTCTTCCTGACGGCCCGCGACGCCACCGACGACAAGATCCGCGGGCTCACCCTGGGCGGCGACGACTACGTCACCAAGCCGTTCAGCCTGGAGGAGCTGACCGCCCGGATCCGGGCGGTGCTGCGCCGCACGACGACCGGAGAGCAGGCCCCCTCCCGGCTCACCTTCGCCGACCTGGAGCTGGACGAGGAGACCCACGAGGTCTACCGGGCGGGGCAGCGGGTGCAGCTCTCGCCCACCGAGTTCAAGCTGCTGCGCTACCTGATGCTCAACGCCAACCGGGTGCTGTCGAAGGCGCAGATCCTCGACCACGTCTGGAACTACGACTTCCGGGGCGACGACAACATCGTCGAGTCCTACATCTCCTACCTGCGCCGCAAGGTGGACAACACCCAGCCCCGGCTGATCCACACCCTGCGCGGGGTGGGGTACGTGCTGCGCAAGCCGGCGGCGTGAACGCCGCCCAGCTCGCGAAGGGGAGGCTGCGCGGCGTACCGCTGCGGGTGAAGCTGGTCGCCGCGGTGCTCGCGCTGGTCGCGGTGGCGCTGGTGGTGATCAGCTCCCTGACGACCTATTTCCTCCGCAACTACCTCGTCGCCCAGGTCGACGGTGAGTTGCGCGCCGCCACCAGCAGCATCGAGACCGCCATGGTCACCGCCAACGCCGGCGACCCGATCATCCCCACCGACTACCTGGTAGTCGCCACCGACCCGAACACCGGCGGGGTCCGCGGCTACCGGTACGACTATCACCGGTTCCGCGTCGACGACCTGCCGGCCTGGCCCAGCGACGCGGCCGGCTTCGCCGCTCGGGTGGGCGAGCCGCGCACCGTCCGGGCGCGGGACAGCGCGGTGCGCTGGCGGGTCCTCTACACCCAGCTGCCCAACGGGCAGATGGCGATGATCGGCCAGCACCTCACCGACGTGGACCTGGCGGTGAAGCGGCTGATCTGGATCGACCTGCTCGTCGGCAGCGCCGTGCTGATCCTGCTCGCCTCGCTCGGCGCGGCGATGGTCCGCACCAGCCTCAAGCCGCTGGTGGAGATCGAGCGCACCGCCGCCGCCATCGCCGGGGGCGACCTCACCCGGCGGGTGCCGGACCCGGAGGAGGGGCACCCCTGCCCGACCTCCGAGCTGGGCCGGCTGTCCCGGGCGCTGAACGCCATGCTCACCCAGATCGAGGCTGCCTTCACCGCCCGCGCCGCCTCGGAGACCGCGGCCCGGGCCGCCGAGGCCGGCGCCCGCGACGCCGCCATCGCGGCCCAGGCGTCCGAGTCCCGGGCCCGGCGTTCGGAGGAGCGGATGCGGCAGTTCGTCGCGGACGCCTCGCACGAGCTGCGTACGCCGCTGACCACGATCCGCGGCTTCGCCGAGCTGTACCGCCAGGGCGCGGCCCGGTCCCCGGAGCAGACGGCTGGCCTGGTGCGCCGGATCGAGGACGAGGCCGCCCGGATGGGCCTGCTGGTGGAGGACCTGCTGCTGCTGGCCCGGCTGGACCGGGAGCGGCCGCTCTCGTTGGCCCCGGTGGAGCTGCCGGTGCTGGCCTCCGACGCCGTGCAGGCCGCACGTGTGGTCGCCCCGGAGCGGCGGATCGAGCTGGACATCGTCCCGGGCTCCGGACCGCTGCTGGTCTACGGCGACGACGCCCGGCTGCGCCAGGTGATCGGCAACCTGATGACCAACGCGCTCACCCACACCCCGCCCGAGGCGTCGGTGACCCTGCGGCTGCGCGGCGAGCCGGGCAACCTGGCGGTGGTGGAGGTGACGGACACCGGCCCCGGGCTCACCCCGGAGCAGGCCGAGCGGGTCTTCGAACGCTTCTACCGGGCCGACGCCGCCCGTACCCGACGGGCCGGGGGCGCCACCGGGACGGGCCTGGGCCTGGCCATCGTGGCCGCGCTGGTGGCCGCCCACCACGGCACCGTCGAGGTGGACGAGACGCCGGGCGGTGGAGCTACCTTCCGGGTGCGGCTGCCGGTGGTCGCGGACACGGACGGTGAGGGCGAGTAACTTTCAGCGAACTTCCAGGTGGATTCCAGGCCGGTCGCAGTGCCGGGGAGCAAGCTGGGGACATGACCGAGAACGAGACCGACCCGCAGCGGCGGCCGGCGCCCACCGACGCCGAGCCGGCGCAACCCACTGCCGAGCTGCCCCGCGTGGGGCGCGGCCCCTCCGACTCCCCGGCCGTAGAGCCCGCCGCTCCGGCCGTCCAGACCGCTCCCGCCACCCCCGGCACCAGCCACGCCGGGCACGACGCCCCCGCCGGCCACGATTCCCCTGCCGGGCACGCCGGCCACGGCGCGCCTGCCGGCCACGACGCCGCCTTCGTCGGGAGTGACGCCGCGCCCGCCCCGGTTTCCGCCTCCGCCCCGGAGGCCGCGCCCGCCATGGACGCCGCGCCGGCCGGGCCCGGCTCCGTCCCCGCGGCCGGTCAGCACCCGTACGGCGGGTACGCCCAGCCGGCCGCCACCCCGTCGGCGCCGCCGTACCCGGTCTCGGGGCACCCGCAGCCCGCCGGGCAGTACCCGACCAGCCCCTGGCAGCAGGGGCAGCAGTCGGGCTGGACCGGGGGCGCCCAGCACCAGCCCGGCTACGTCCCGCACGCGGGCGGTCCCGCGTACCCCGGGGGCCCGTTCCCGCCGCACCAGCCCGGCCAGCCCGTCCCGCCGCAGCACGCCGGCCAGCCCGTCCCGCCGTGGGCGCAGGGCCCGGCCGCGCGGCCGAGCCGGATCGCCAAGCTGGCCGGCGCGGGCGTCGCGGTGTTCGCGCTGATGCTCGGCTCCGGCGTCGCCGGTGGCGCGCTCGCGCTGGCCCTGGACTCCGGCGGAGTCACCCGTACCTACTCCGCCGCCCCGGTGATCAACAGCGCCGACCTGCCGAAGATCGCGGCGTCCGTCCAGGACAGCGTCGTCTCGATCACCACCGGCAGCGGCGAGGGCTCCGGTGTCATCCTCAGCGGGGACGGCTACGTGCTGACCAACAACCACGTGGTCGCCTCCGCGAGCGGGGACACCGTCCGGGTGGTCTTCGCCGACGGCAGGCAGGTCGAGGCGAAGATCATCGGCACCGACCCGAAGACCGACCTGGCCGTGGTGCAGGCCAAGGGCGTCAGCGGGCTGAAGGCGGCGAAGTTCGGCGACAGCGACGCCATGCAGGTCGGTGACCAGGTGCTCGCGCTGGGCAGCCCGCTCGGCCTCCAGGGCTCGGTCACGGCCGGGATCCTCAGCGCACGGGACCGCACGATCCAGGCCGGCAGCGGCCAGCAACAGGACCCGCGGCAGGGCGCCAGCTCGATCTCCGGGCTGCTCCAGACCGACGCGCCGATCAACCCGGGCAACTCCGGCGGCGCGCTGGTCAACACGCGGGGAGAGGTGATCGGCATCAACACCGCCATCGCCACCTCGGGGCAGAGCACCGGCAACATCGGCGTCGGGTTCGCCATCCCGAGCAACAAGGCCAAGGACGTCGCGAGCAAGCTCCAGCGGGGCGAGAAGGTCAGCCACCCCTCGCTGGGGGTGAGCGTGACCGCGGCCGAGAACGGCGGCGCGGTGGTCGCGTCCGTCACGCCGGGCAGCCCCGCCGAGAAGGCCGGCCTCCGGCAGGGCGACGTGATCACCAGGTTCGGCGACACGGTAATCAACGACTCCGACGACCTGGTGGGCGCCGTCCAGTCCCGCAAGGTGGGCGACCGGGTCGAGGTGCAGTACCAGCGAAACGGATCGCCGGCGACGGCAACCGTGACGCTCGCCGAGACGTCGTAACAGACAACGCAGACCTGCCTCCTCCCGGCGGCGGGTGGCGGGGCCAAGGGGGTTGGCCTCGTCACCCGCCGCCTTCTCTGCGCCATGGCGGCGGCATGGCGGTATCCCACGGGCCCGAACACCCCATGTCGGCGACTCGGCGGCATCCCGCGACGCCCGGGCCTACTCACCCGGTCCGGGTGAGCCGCGCTCACCCCGCCGCCCGGCACGGTGACGGCAGGAGCGCCCAGCGCGGGAGAGGCCAGCGCGGGAGAGGAGTGCCATGACCACGGCGGCGACCACCCGGACCGACCCGGAGATCCAGCGCGACGTCCTCGCCGAGCTGGACTGGGACCCCCAGGTCCCGCCGACCGTCGTCGGGGTGTCGGTCATGCACGGCGTGGTCACCCTGACCGGCTCCGTCGGCAGTTACGCCGAGCGTTGGGCGGCGGTGCGGGGCGCTCAGCGGGTCCGGGGCGTCCGCGCGGTCGCCGACGACATCGAGGTACGCCCGCCCGACGTCTCCGGCCCGACCGACACCGACCTGGCCCTGGCGGCCAGCCGTGCCCTCGAGTGGGACAGCTTCGTGCCGGCCGAGCGGCTGGACGTGACGGCCGCGAACGGGTGGCTGATCCTGCGCGGCGAGGTCGAGTTCGGCTGGCAGCGGCGTACGGCGGAGCGGGAGCTGCGCCGACTGCGCGGCGTACGCGGCGTGACCAACCTGGTGGAGGTCCGGCCGGCGCGGCCGTCGGGCGAGCGCGCGCGGCGCGACCTTCAGCGGGCCCTGTCCCGGGCACTCGGCACCGAGCGGGTGGTCGCCGAGGTGCATGGCGACACGGTGGTGCTCAGCGGGGTGGTCCGGTCCTGGTGGGAGCGGGACGAGGCGGAACGGATCGCCTGGTCGGCCCCCGGGGTCCGGACGGTGGACGACGACCGGCTCGTGGTGGCCGGCTGACGCCGGTCCGGGCCGGAGTGACCGTTTGACCGGGGACCGGCCGGGAAAGCGCGCGATCAGGCGCACGTAGGGACCGACGGGGAGGACTCGTGGCCGTTGACCGTCAGCCGACGGGCCGTTCCGGGGAAGGGCGGCTGAGGATCGCCATGGTGGTCCCGCCGTGGCTGTCGGTGCCGCCGCCCGGGTACGGCGGGTTGGAGCACGTCGTGGCGGGCCTGGTGGACGGGCTGGTCGGCCTGGGGCACGCGGTGACCGTCTTCGGGGCCGGGCGGGACCACGGCACCCGGGCCCGCTACGTCCCGGTCGGCGTCGACCTCCAGTACGAGCGGCTCGGCGAGGCGCTGCCCGAACTGGCCCACCTGGCCCGGGTCGCCCACCTCATCGGTCCCGAGGACTTCGACATCATCCACGACCACACCACGATCGGTCCGCTGGTCGCCGGTCGTCGCTCGGTGCCCACCGTCGCCACCGTGCACGGCAACCCGGTCGGCGAGTACGGCACCGTGCTGGGCGACACCGACGAGGGCGTCGGACTGGTGGCTATCTCGCACGCGCAGCGCCGGATGAACCCGGCGCTGCCCTGGGTGGGCACCGTGCACAACGCGCTCGACACCGCCGACGTGCCGTACAAGAGCGCGCCGAGCCGGGGCCCGGTGCTGTGGCTGGCCCGGTTCCACCCGGACAAGGGCCCGGATGTGGCGATCCGGGCCGCTCGCACGGCCGGCCTGCCGCTGGTGCTCGCCGGCAAGTGCAACGAGCCGCCCGAGCGTCGGCACTACGAGGAGGTGGTCGAGCCGCTGCTCGGCGACGACGTGACCGTGGTGCTCAACGCCGACCGGGAAGCCGCCCTGCGGTTGCTGGTCGACGCCCGCTGCCTGATCATGCCGATCCAGTGGCAGGAGCCGTTCGGCATGGTGATCGTCGAGGCGATGGCCACCGGTACGCCCGTGGTGGCGCTGAACCGGGGAGCCGTGCCGGAGTTGGTCCGCGACGGCGTGACCGGGCTGGTCTGCGACCGTCCCGACGACCTGCCGGACGCGCTGCGCCGGGCCGGCGACCTCGATCCGACGGCCTGCCGGACCCACGTGACGCAGAACTTCTCCACCGGGGCGATGGCGCTCGGCTACGAGGCGGTCTACCACGACTTTCTCCACGGGACCACGCGCGCGGCGACCCGCCAGCCGACGCCGGCGGCCGTCCGCTGAGCCGGCGGCCGTCCGCTGAGCCGGCCGCGGTCGCGCCGCCGGGCCCGGCCGGCCGGGTCGTCAGGCGTCGGTCGCGCCGAGCTCTCTGAACGCGGCGTCGAGCTGCCGGGCGTACGCCTTGCTGATGCTGCCCCCGCGCCGCTGCTCGGCCACCTCGTCCCGGGCCCGCCGCACCGCGAGGGCCAGGTCGTCCTCACCTCTGGCGGCGGTGGCGTGGCCGAGCAGGCTGCGCAGGTCCGTACCGACGTCGGAGCGGATCTCGCCGCTGGCCACCCCGTCGTCGATGAGCCGGTCGACCCGGTCCGCCGCGTGCCGGCGGGCGTCGCTCACCGGGGCCGGCGGGGTCGTGGTGGCCACCGGCGGCGGGGCGGGGCGGGTCCGGGCGGGCGCGCGGGTCGCCGCGGTCGCCTGGGAGGACGGCGCGGCGATCGGCGAGACGGCCGGCGCGGGCACCGACGAGGTGGCGACCGCCGGCGTCCGCATCGGCAGCGCACCGGGTGGCGGGGCCGGCTCCCCGGTCAGCGCGGGAACGAGCAGCGACGTCGTGGCGAGCGCCGCGGCGCCGGCCACGACCGCCGGCGCCAGCCACCGCCGGCGCGATCCGGCGGGGCGCCCCGCCGGGGCCCCGGGCGGCGGAGCGGGCACGGCCCCGCCCCGGACCGGTGACGGCTCGGGCGCAGCGGTCCGGGCTGGTGACGGCTCGGGCGCGGGGCCCGTCCGGGCCGGTGACGGCTCGGGCACGGGAGCGGTCCGGGCCGGTGACGGCTTGGGGGCGGGGTGGTCCGGGCCGGTGACGGCTCGGGCGGGCCGACGACCGAGGGCAGGGTCATGGTCGGCGCGAGCATGGTGGCGGCCTGGGGGTCGGCCGGCAGCAACTGGTCGCGCAGCACCGTCGCCACGTGCTGCGCGGTGGGCCGGTCCCCGGGGTCCCGGGCCAGGCAGCGCAGGCACGTCCGGGCCACCTCGGCGGGCAGGCCCGGCACGTCGAGCGGGGGCGGGGGAGCGCCCGTCGCCAGCGCCGCGCCGAGCTGTTCCCAGGTGCTCGCCGGGTACGGCACCCGCCCCGTCAGCGCCTCGTACAGCAGCACCCCGAGCGAATAGATGTCGGTCGCCGGCTGGGCCGGGGCCCCGTCCAGCCGCTCCGGGGCGACGTACTCGGGCGTGCCGAAGGTGCCGCCGTCCTCGTCCGGGGCGCCGACGTGGGTGGCGATCCCGAAGTCGAGCACCTTGGCGCCGACGGGCGTCATCATGATGTTGGACGGGGTGATGTCGCGGTGCACGATGCCCAGCTGGTGCGCCGCCGCGAGCGCCTCGGCCACCTGTGCGCCGGTCTCGACGGCCTCCGGCCAGGGCAGCGGGCCCTCGGCGAGCCGGTACTCCAGCTCGTCCCCGCCGAGCAGCTCCATCACCACGAACGAGGTGATGCTCCCGTCCGGCGCGACCGTCTCGCCGTAGTCGTGCACCGAGGTCACATGCGGATGGACGAGCTGGGCGGCGGAGCGCGCCTCCTCCCGGACCATGTCCCGGAACCGGGAGTCCGCCGCCAGGGACGGCGCGAGCACCTTGAGCGCGACGACCCGGTCGAGCACCTCGTCCCGGGCCCGCCAGATGACCGACATGCCACCAGCGCCGATCTGCTCGATGAGCCGGTACCTGCCGGCCAGCAGCCTGCCGGCGTGCAGCGTTACCATCGGGGTCGCACCTGCCTGGGGTCGGGGCCGTATCAGGTTGCGCGAGCGTGTCCAACGTGTCAACCGCCGTCCGGTTACTGCCCACCTGCCAGCCGGCCCGGGTCGGGAGG
Organism: Micromonospora olivasterospora; assembly: GCF_007830265.1. NCBI lineage: Bacteria > Bacillati > Actinomycetota > Actinomycetes > Micromonosporales > Micromonosporaceae > Micromonospora > Micromonospora olivasterospora. Next base: position 1,436,209 of record NZ_VLKE01000001.1, on the reverse strand, counting down.
GCGGACGGCCGGCGTGCCGGCCCGTGCCAGGATGAACGGCATGGTCGGCGGTCCGGTGGCGTTCGTGCTCGGCGGTGGGGGAGTCCTCGGCGCGGTCGAGGTGGGCATGCTGCGCGCCCTGTTCCGCGCCGACGTGCGCCCCGACATGGTGCTCGGCACGTCCATCGGCGCGGTCAACGGCGCCCTCGTCGCCGCCGACCCGTCCGAGGCGGTCACCGACCGGCTGGTCCGGCTCTGGGCCTCGCCCGAGGCCAGCGAGGTGTACGGCGACTCGGTGGCCCGGCAGTTGCGCCGCTTCGCCGCCCGTACCCACCTGCACTCGCCCCGGCCGCTGCGCCGCCTGTTGGAGACCGAGCTGGGCGAGGCGACCACCTTCGCCGACCTGCGGGTGCCGTTCCGGTGCTGCGCGGCGAACATCGAGCGGGCCGCCGAGCACTGGTTCGACAGTGGGCCGGTGGTGCCCGCGGTGCTCGCATCCGCCTCGGTGCCGGGGCTGCTGCCGCCGGCCGAGATCGACGGCCAGCACTACGTCGACGGTGGGATCGTCAACTCCATCCCGATCGGGGAGGCCGTCGCCGCCGGGGCGCGGCGGATCTTCGTACTCCAGGTGGGCCGGATCGAGCGGGAGCTGACACCGCCCCGGCGACCCTGGGAGATCGCGCAGGTCGCGTTCGAGATCGCCCGCCGGCACCGGTTCGCCCGGGAGATGGCCGCGCTGCCGGAGGGGGTGGAGGTCCACGTGCTGCCGACGGGCGGGCTGGGCCCGCGTGAGGACAGCCCGTGGGCGTACCGGGACATGGCGGCGGTGGGCCGGCGGATCAGCCGCGCGTACACCGCGTCCCGCCGCTACCTGGCGACCCACCTGGAGCGCTGATGCCGCTGCCGCCCCGGTGGGTCCGCCGGCTGCTGCTGGCGCCCGGCGTGGTGCTGCTCGCGGTGCTCGTGGTGACCAGCATCCCGGTCTGGGCGCTGCTCGCGCTGATGCTGTCCCCCCTGGTGCCGGGCCGGCTGCGGCCGCTGCGGCTGCTCTGGATCGGCTGCCTCTACCTGGTCTGGGACGCGGCGGCGCTGGTCGCCCTCTTCGCGCTCTGGCTGGCCTCGGGCTTCGGCGTCCGGGCGCGGGCGCCGGCCTTCCAGCGGGCGCACTACGTGCTCGCCGGGGCGTTCCTGCGGGTGTTCTTCTGGCAGGCCCGGTGGACGCTGCGGCTGACCATCGACGTCGTCGGCACCGACCCGGACACGGCGCTGCCCGGCCGGCCGGAGCTGGTGCTCTGCCGGCACGCCGGCCCCGGCGACTCGTTCATCCTGATCCACGCGCTGGTCAACTGGTTCCACCGGGAGCCCCGGATCGTGCTCAAGGAGAGCCTCCAGTGGGACCCGGCGATCGACGTGCTGCTCAACCGGCTGCCCAACCGGTTCCTCGCGCCGACCCACGAGCGGCACGAGTCCGTGACGGCCCAGATCGGCCACCTCGCCACCGGGCTGGACGACGACGACGCGTTCGTGATCTTCCCGGAGGGCGGTAACTTCACCCCGCGCCGCCGGCTGCGCGCCATCGCCCGGCTGCGCGGGCTCGGCCTCGAGCGGATGGCGCTGCGCGCGGAACGGATGCAGCACGTCCTCGCCCCGCAGCCGGGCGGGATGCTCGCCGCGCTGGACGCCGCCCCGGACGCCGGGGTGATCTTCGTGGCGCACACCGGGCTGGACCGGATGCTCACCGTCGCCGACGTCTGGCGGGAGCTGCCCATGGACAAGCGGATCGTGATGCGATTCTGGTCCGTACCGCCGGAGGAGGTCCCCGTCGGCCGGCAGGAACGCATCGACTGGCTCTTCGACTGGTGGGCCCGGATCGACGGCTGGATCGCGGCCAACCGCGACGACGCCGACGCCGCGTAGGGTGCGCTCGTGGAGCAGATCAGCGTGGTGACGACGGTGGTGGACAGTCGGGCGGTCGCCGACGTGCTGGCGGCCGCCGCGGTCGCCGGCCGGCTGGCGGCGTGCGCCCAGGTCGGCGGCCAGGTGGACAGCACCTACTGGTGGCGGTCCGCGGTGGAGACCAGCACGGAGTGGTCGGTGCGGTTCAAGACCGCCTCGGACCGGGTGGCGGCGCTGGTCGCCCAGATCCGGGCCACCCACCCGTACGAGGTGCCGGAGATCCTGGTGACCCGGGTGGAGAGCGGCAACCCCGACTACACGGCCTGGGTGTACGAGCAGACCCGTGCCTGAGTACCCGCACTCTGGGCCCGGGTGGCGGGCGGCCACCATGATGGCCGCGTGAACACGAGTGCCTACCCCTGCCCCGGGTGCGGCGGGCCGGCCGACCTGAGCGTCGGCTGCCGGCGCTGCGGCCGGGCGCCCGACCCGGCGGCAGCCGAGGTGATCCGGCTGGACCGGGAGATCGTCGCGCTCACGGAGCGGGCGGAGCAGACCCGCCGGACGTACCTGGAACTGGCCGCGGCGGTCCGGTCCGCGCAGGCCCGCCGGGCGGACCTCGCGGCCCGGGTGCGCGCGGCCACACCGTTCGGCGTACCGCACGCGGCGGCGCCGGCCACGGCGGGGCCCGGTCCCGTGCCGATGGCCGGTCCCGCGCCGATGGCCGGTCCCGCGCCGGCGGCCGTGCCCGGGCCGGTCCCGGCGTACCCGTCCGTGCCGCCGGTGCCTCCGGTCGGCGGGCCGGAGACGTCGGCGCGGACCGTGCAGGGGCTGCTCTTCGTCCTCGGCGGCCTGCTGCTGGGCACGGCGGCCGTGGTCTTCACGGCGGTCGCCTGGGCCGCGGTGGGGATCACCGGGCGGGCGCTGATCCTGCTCGCGTTCACCGCGCTCGCCCTGTCCGTCCCGCCGGTGCTGGCCCGGCGGGGGCTGCGCGGCACCGCCGAGACGTTCGCCGCGGTGGGCCTGCTGCTGGTGGTGCTCGACGGGTACGCCGCCTGGTCGGTCGACCTGTTCGGGGTGTCCGGCTGGTCGGGCGGCCGCTACGCCGCGCTGGTCGGGGGGGCCAGCGCGGCGGTGGCGGCCGGCTACGGGCGGCTGACCCGGCTGGCGGTGCCGTGGTTCGCGGCGCTGCTCGCCGCGCAGCCGGTGCTGCCGCTGCTCGCCGGCCCGGCCCGGCCGTCGGCGGCCGGTTGGGCGGCGGTGTTCGTCGGTGTCGCGCTGCTGGACCTGGCCGTGGTCGCCGCCCTGCGCCGCCGGGGTCCGGCCGCGTCTGCCGCCCCGGCGTCTGCGGTTCCGACGCCGGCCGTTCCGACGCCGGCCGTTCCGACGCCGGCCGTTCCGACGCCGGCCGTTCCGACGCCGGCCGTTCCGACGCCGGCCGCTTCGACGCCGGTCGAGACGGGTGTGCCGGTGGCGGCCTCCGGGGGATCGGTCGTCGTCGCCGGCCGGGTGCTGGCCTGGGTCGGGCACGGTGCCGCGCTCGCGGTCGCGGCGGGGTGCGCGTTGGTGCCGCTCGCCCGGGGCGGGCCGCCGGCTCCCCGCTGCTGGCCGGGGCCCCGCTGCTGCTGGTGGCCGTGGCGCTGCTCGGCGCGGCGCTGGTCGCCGGCGGTCGGGTGTTCCGCGCGACAGCGGCCGGGGCCGTCGTCCCGGTGCTGGCCCTCGCGCTGCTCCGGCCGGTGGCGCAGCTGCGGCCGGGGCTGCTGACGCTGGCGACGGCCCTGGTCGCCCTGGCCCTGGCCGGCGCGGTCCGGCTGCTGCCCCGCCGGGCCGGCGCCGGCCCGCGCCTCGGGGCGCTGGTCGTGGTCGCCGGTGCGGCGCAGGTCGCCGCGCTGCTGGCCGTGGTGCTCGGCGCGGTCGGCGTGGGCCGGGCGCTGCCGCCGTGGCAGGGCGTCGCCGCCGGCCCGGACCTGTCCTGGGCCTGGCAGGTGCCGATCGCCGTGGCGGTGACGGCGGTCGCGCTGGCGGCGCTGCTGCCCCGCGCGGCGTGGCCGGCGACCGCGGCGGTGGCCGCCGCCCTCGCCGTGCTGAGCGCCGGGGGCGTCGGGCCGGTGCCCTGGGCCGTCGTGCCCACCGCCGACCTGGTGGTCGGCGCCGCGCTCCTCCTGGCCGCCGTCGTCGCCGGCCGGCGCTCGTGGGCCGTGCTGGTTCCGGCCGGGGCCGGGGCGGTCCTGGTCGGGCACGCGCTCCTGGCCGGCCTGGCCGACCCGGCCGGGGAGGCGGCCGTGCTCGGCGCGGTCGTACTGGTCGGGACGGCGGTCGCCGCCCGGGCCGCCGGGCCGGCGCCGCCGGACGGGGGGTCGCCGGGGCCGCGCTGGCCGTCGCGCTGCTGGCCGTACCGGCCGGGGTGGCCGTCGCGCTCCTCGCCGCCGGGGCCGAGCCCTGGTGGCGGGCGCGGGCCGCCCTGGCCGCCGTCGCGCTGACGCTGGTCGGCCTGCTCGCCGTCCGTCGCCGGTGGCCGGAGTTGACCGGGTACGCCTCGACCGCGTTCGCCCTCGCGGCCGCGCTCGCCGGGCTGGCGCCGCTGGCCGTACGGGGCGACGAGCCGCTGGCTCTCTACGCCGCGCTGGCCACCCTGCTGGCGGTGCTCGCCGGGCCGGTGGCCCGTCCCGCGGCGACGCTCCGGCTGACCGCGCTCGGGCTGGCGGCGGTCGCGCTCCTCGCCGTCGCCCCGGCGACCGTCACCGCGCTCGTCGCCCCGTACGGCGAGGCAGCCCCGCCCTGGTCCGGCGCGCCGACGGGCGGACCCGTGCCCGGCGCCGCCCCGGCCGGCGTGGCGCTGCTCGTGCTGACCGTGGCCGCCGCGCTGGCCGGGTACTCCGCCCACGCCCGGGCGCGGGCCGCCGACGCGCCATCCCGGTCCGCTGACCGCGCGGCCTGGGCGGGCGCGGCGCTCGCCGCGCTGCCGTTCGCCGCAGCGGCGCTGCCCGTGCTGCTCGCCGCCGCCGGCGCGCCGTGGCCGGTGGTGCCGGCCGCCGTCCTGCTCGTCGGGTTGGCCGCCCTGCTGGCCGCCGTCCTGACCCCACCCCGGCCGCTGCTCGCCCCGGTGACCGTGCCGGTCGGGCTGGTGGCCACCGGGTCAGGGCTGGCCGGGTTGCTCGCCACCCGCGCCGGCACGCTCGGCGGCCTCGCCGCGCTGGTGGTGGTCGCCGTGCTGGTCGCCGCCGTCGCCCGGGCGGGCGCCGTACGGCTGGTCGGCGCCCTGGTCGCGGTCGCCGCGACGACCGGGTTCGCGCTCACCGCGGCGCTGGCGGCCGGCCTGCCGCTGCGCTCGGCGGCCTACCCGGTGCTGGCGGTGGCGGCGCTGGTCCTCGCCGTCGCCGCCCTCGCGGCCGTCAGGGCCGGAGCGGCCGGGCGGGCGCTGGACGCCGCCGCCCAGGCCGTCGCCCTGCTGGCGCTGCTGCAGGCGCTCGGGTCGTACCGGCACGCCGCCGCCGTCTGCGTGCTGTGGGGCGCCGCCGTCGGCCTGCGGCTGCTGCGCCGGGGCGAGCCGGGCGGGCAGCGGTGGGCGTTCGCGGGCATCGCCGGAGGCAGCGAGTTGCTCGGCGCCTGGCTGCTGCTGGCCGCCGGCGGGGTGGCGGTGCTGGAGGCGTACACACTGCCGGCGGCGGGTCTCGCCCTGGCCGCCGGGGTGGTGGCCCTGCGTACCCGGCCGGGGCTGAACAGCTGGCTGGCGCTCGGGCCGGCGCTGGCCGCCGGGCTCCTGCCCAGCCTCGTGTCGGTGCTGTTCGCGCCCGATCCGCAGCCCTGGCGGCGGCTGCTCCTCGGGGCCGCCGCGCTGGGCGTGGTGCTGGCCGGGGCCACCCGCCGCTGGCAGGCGCCCGTGCTGCTCGGCGGGAACACCCTGGCCGTGCTGGCGCTGTACGAACTGGTCCGCGGCTGGGACCTGCTGCCCCGGTGGATCTTCCTGGCCGGCGGCGGGCTGGCCCTGATCGGCCTGGCCGCGACGTACGAGCGGCGCCGCCGCGACCTGGCCCGGCTCCGGGCGGCGGTGGGCCGGATGGGGTGAGCGGGTTCCTCGGGGAGTGTCCGGGGCGGGCCGGGGTAGGGCCCGCCCTACCCCGGATCCGGGGGTTGCCCGGGTTACTCAGCGCTACCGTAAACCGGAGACTTGACACCAGGTCACGCCGCCCGGCGGGACCCGGATGCCGAGGTACGGGGAGCGGAAATGGTGCTTGCAGCGGTGGCGGGCCCGCCGGCCAACCGGGGCAGTGACTACGCACAGTTGTCCCGCCGGATCAGCGCCGCCGGTCTGCTCCGGCGCCGCCCCGGCGCGTACGCCGCCCGGATCGCGCTGACCCTGGCGGTCTTCGTGGCCGGCTGGGCGGCCGTGCCGCTGGTCGGCGACTCGTGGTGGCAGCTCCTGGTCGCGGTCGGCCTGGCGGTGGTCACGACGCAGGTGGCGTTCCTCGGGCACGACGCCGGGCACCGGCAGATGTTCCGCCGGCGGGGCCCCAGCGAGGTGGCCGGCCTGCTCGCCGGCAACCTGGCGGTGGGGCTCAGCTACGGCTGGTGGGTGGACAAGCACAACCGCCACCACGCCAACCCGAACCACGCCGACGAGGACCCGGACGTCGGGGCCGGCGCGCTGGTCTGGACGTACGAGCAGGCCGCCGCGACCCGGGGGCTCGGGCGGTGGCTGGCGCGGCGGCAGGCGTGGCTGTTCTTCCCGATGCTGCTGCTGGAGGGGCTGAACCTGCACGTGGCGAGCGTCCGGGCGCTCGTCGGTCGGGGGCCGGACGGGCGGTTCGCCACCCCGGTAAGGCACCGGGCGGTCGAGGGGCTCCTGCTCGCGGCACACGCCGCCGGCTACCTCGGCCTGCTGTTCGCGGTGCTGTCGCCGGGCCGGGCGCTGGCGTTCGTCGCCGTGCACCAGGGCCTCTGGGGGCTGTACATGGGCTGCGCGTTCGCCCCGAACCACAAGGGCATGCCGATGCCGACGGCCGGCGACGACCTCGACTTCCTGCGCAAGCAGGTGCTCACCTCGCGCAACGTCCGGGGCGGCCGGTTCGTCGACGCGGCGCTGGGCGGGCTCAACTTCCAGATCGAGCACCACCTGTTCCCGAACATGCCCCGGGGCAACCTGCGCCGGGCCCGGCCGATCGTGCGGGCGTACTGCGCCGAGCGGGGCATCCCGTACGCCGAGGCGGGGCTGGTCGAGTCGTACCGGCAGGCGCTCGCCCACCTGCACGAGGTGGGCCGCCCGCTGCGCGGCCCGGGACCGGCCACCCGGGCCGGGGCCGGACACGCCTGAGCCGTACGCACGACGGGGCGGCGCCGAGCGGCGCCGCCCCGTCGCGTCGGTGCGACGGTGTCAGCCGCCGAACGCCTTCTTCAGCGACTCCGGCGCCTCCTCGGTCTCGCCGGCCGGCGGCTTCTGCGGGGACACGCTCGCCCCGAAATCCGAGTAGCGGGTGGTCATCTTGCCCAGCGACGGGTGCAGGACGCTGGTGTCGACGACCAGCTCGACGAGGCGGCCCTCCGCGTCGGACTTCGCGGTGAAGGGCACCGCCTTCGCCTTCTCGCCGAGCGCCTCGATCTCCTTGTTGCCGGGGTTGGCCTTCGTGTAGTCCAGCGTGCCGGAGAAGGCGCGCTCGCCGGTCTTCTCCACCTCGACCACGCCCTGGAGCATCTTCTTCGCCCCGCCCGGGTCGCCGTCGGGCATCAGGTTGAACTGGCCGCTGGCGCCGAGCGTGGTGGCGTCCATGTGCAGCCACTTGTCGGAGATCGCCGCGGTCTTCAGGTACGCGTCGTCGCCGACCATGATCAGGCGAAGCTTGCCGCCGCTGGAGCCCAGGTCGAGGGTCATCTCCGCGGCCTTGCTGCGCGGGTCCATGAGCCCCCCGCCGTTCACGACGGAGGACTCGATGTCCACCCGGACGCTGTCCTCGTTCAGCTTGAGCGCGGCGGCGGTCAGCTCGGCGAGCGGGTCGGCCGGCGCGCTGGTGGCGGGCGTCGCGTTGCCGTTGGCGGCTGGAGCGTCCGCTCCGGTCTGGTTGCCGCAGCCGGCGGTGAGACCGAGACCGAGCGCGGCGACGAGCGCGACCCCCGTGGTCGCCAGCCGTCGAGTGTTCATTCTGGGTGACTCCTTGTGAAGGGTGGGCCGGGGCGCCGCTGGGGCCACGCCCGGCCGGGCCGCGGTCCACCGTAGCGGGTGGGGACGACAGGCGGGGGTCGCAGCGCCGGGCCCCGGGCGCGCCGGCGCGGCGTTCCCGCAGCTCCCGGGCCCGGCCGAGGCAGCTGGAGATTGCCGCGCGTGCGCCAGCCGGTAGGGTCGGGCCATGGCAGACGTGCTCACCGCGGAGGCGGTGCGAGACGAGCTGGGCGGCCTGGCGGACTGGACGGGGGACCCGACCGGGATCAGCCGCGTCGTCGAGCTGGGCAGCTTCCCGGCGGCCATCGCGGTGGTCGACCGGGTCGCCGTGGTGGCCGAGGAGCTCGACCATCACCCCGACATCGACATCCGGTGGCGGACCCTGACCTTCCGTTGCGTCACCGACTCGGCCGGCGGGGTCACCCACCGTGACCTGGGGCTGGCGCGCCGGATCGACGACATTCTCCGGAGCGCCCGATGAGATTCGAGATCAGCAAGGTGCTCGACGCCATCGAGGGGCGGGTCTGCACCGACCCGTCGCTGGCCCGGGCCGTCCTCGACCTGGCCGAGGTGATCCGCTACCAGGATCTCGACGGCGGCCGGCCGGCCAGCCTGCTCCGGCTCGGCATGGTGATCGACGCGCTCGCCCGCGAACTGGAGGAGGACAGCGTTCCGGTCTACGCGGTGGTCCACCGGGCGCTGCTCTCCGACGCCGACCTGACCTCCAACGAGCGGATGGTCGTCCGCCGGTGGGCCGACGACGGCCTGGTGGAGGTGCTGGACAACCCGGGCGACCGGATGCTGGAGGTCGCCGACCTGCTCGGACTGCCGGTGCTCACCCGGGCCCGCTTCGACGGGCTGCGGGGCCGGTTTCCGTGGCTGGTCGAGCAGCCCGGCCGGGTGCTGGCGCCGGTGCCCGGCGCGGGCGGGCCGGTGTTCATCGCCCACGTCGGCGGCGGCAACGTGCCGGTCGCGGGCACCCGCTCGCCGGCCGGCGCGAAGCTGCTCGCCCGGCAGTGGCGCTGCCCCGAGCCGGGCTGCGCCCTGTTCGGCGGCGGGGGCGGCGGGGCGTTCGCCGACCTCGCCCGGGTGGACCGGGCCCCGGCCGGTCAGCCGCCACCGTCCCTGCGCAACGGCGTGCCGACCTGCCCCCGGCACGGCGCCCGGCTCGGCGACGCCGGGCCGCGGCCGCGTACCGAGGTGCTGGCGGTGCGGGTCGGCGGGATGGTCCGCCGCCGGTTCGTGCTCACCGAGGGGCAGCCGGTCCTGGTCGGGCGCGCGCCCGACCAGCAGGGCGGGATCGTGCTCGGCCAGTGGCTCAACGACGAGGCGCGGCGCTGGATCAGCCGCAGCCACGTCCGGTTCGAGCTGCGGGTCGGCGAGGTGATCGTGACGGACATCAGCACCAACGGCTCCGGCATCCGCCCCGGCGGCTCGATGGCCGAGCCCGACCGGGTCCCGCTGGCCCCGCAGCAGTCCCGGGTGCTCTCGGCCCGGGACATGGTCGAGCTGTACCCGGGGGTGCAGGTCGGCCGCGCCGAGGAACTGCCGACGGGCGCGCCGTTCACCCCCACCTCGGTGATGGCCGAGGCCCCCACCATGGCGATGCGGCTGCCGCGCCCCTGACGCGGGCGGCGGGGCGCGAAGCGACGGCGGGCGCCGGGACCGAGGTCCCGGCGCCCGCCCTGCGCGTACGCGGTCAGCCGGCCAGCACCGCGGCGAGCTGCGCCACCAGGTGGTCGATCTCCTCGGTGGTGATCACCAGCGGCGGGGCGAGCCGGATGGTCGAGCCGTGCGTGTCCTTGGCGAGGACGCCCCGCTCCATCAGCCGCTCGCACGCCTGCCGGCCGGTCATCAGCGCCGGGTCGATGTCGAGGCCCGCCCACAGGCCCCGGCCCCGGACGGCGACCAGTCCCTTGCCGACCAGCCCCCGCAGGCCGGCGTGCAGCCGCTCGCCCAGCTCGGCCGAGTGGTGCTGGAACTCGCCCGTGGCCAGCAGCCGGACCACCTCGGTCGCGACCGCGCAGGCCAGCGGGTTGCCGCCGAACGTCGAGCCGTGCTGGCCCGGCTTCAACACCCCCAGCACGTCGGCGTTCGCGGCCACGGCCGAGACCGGCACGATGCCGCCGCCGAGCGCCTTGCCCAGCAGGTACATGTCCGGCGTGACGCCCTCGTGGTCGCAGGCGAACGTCTCGCCGGTGCGGCCCAGGCCCGACTGGATCTCGTCGGCCAGGAACAGCACGCGGTGCTCGTCGCAGACGCGGCGCACGCCCGGCAGGTAACCGGCCGGCGGCACCACGACGCCCTGCTCGCCCTGGATCGGCTCGATCAGCACCGCGACGGTGTTCTCGTCGATCGCGGCGGCCAGCGCGGCCGGGTCGCCGTAGGGGACGACGGTGAAGCCCGGCGTGTACGGCCCGAAGTCGGCCCGGGCGTCCTCGTCGGTGGAGAAGCTGACGATGGTGGTGGTGCGCCCGTGGAAGTTGCCCTCGGCCACCACGATGTTCGCCTGCCCGGCCGGTACGCCCTTGACCTGGTAACCCCACTTGCGGGCCACCTTGATCGCGGTCTCCACCGCCTCCGCGCCGGTGTTCATCGGCAGGACCAGGTCCTTGCCGCACAGCTCGGCCAGCTCGCGGCAGAAGTCGGCGAACTGGTCGTGGATGAACGCCCGGCTGGTGAGGGTCAGCCTGTCCAGCTGCGCGTGCGCGGCGGCGATCAGCTGCGGGTGCCGGTGGCCGAAGTTGAGCGCGGAGTAGCCGGCGAGGCAGTCCAGATAGCGGCGGCCGTCCACGTCCGTGACCCAGGCGCCCTCCGCGGAGCTGATCACCACCGGCAGCGGGTGGTAGTTGTGCGCGGTCCAGCGCTCCGCGTCCCGGACCGCACCCGGCGTCCGCAGCATGTCGTCGACGATCACTTGTCTGCCTTTCCCTGACGGAGTCGCAACGTGCAGCACTTCGGTCCCCCGCCGGCCTTGCGCAGCTCCGACAGGTCGACGCCGATAGTCTCGTAGCCCCGGTCGCGCAGTTTCGCGGCCAGGCCGGTGGCCTGCGCGGGCAGCACCACGTGCCGGCCGTCGCTGACCGCGTTCAGGCCCAGCACCTCGGCGTCGGCCATGGTGGCGTGGACCGCGTCCGGGAACAGCCGGCGCAGCACGGCCCGGCTGCCGGGCGAGAACGCCTCCGGCAGGTACGCCACGGTGTGCTCGTCGAGCACGGTGAGCGCGGTGTCCAGGTGGTAGAAGCGCGGGTCCACCAGCTGCATGGTGACCACCGGGTAGCCGAAGACCTCCTGCAACTGGGCGTGGGAGGCGTGCGCGGTGCGGAACCCGGTGCCGGCGAGCAGGACGCCGCCGGCCAGCAGGATGTCGCCCTCGCCCTCGTTGACGTGCTTCGGGTCGTACAGCTCGAAACCGGCGGCCTCGAACCACGCCCGGTACGCGGGCGCCTCGTCGGCGCGCTGCGGGTCGCGGAACTGCACGGCCATCGCCTTGCCGTCGATCACCGTGCCGCCGTTGGCGGCGAAGACCATGTCGGGCAGGCCGGGCACCGGGGTGATCTCCTCGACGGTGTGGCCCAGTTCGCGGTAGACCTGGCGCAGCCGCTTCCACTGCCGGAGCGCCAGGTCGGCGTCCACCGGCGCGGCCGGGTCCATCCACGGGTTGATGGCGTAGTCGACGGCGAAGTACGTCGGCCGGCACATCAGGAAGCGCTGGCTCGTGGCGTCCATCGTCATTGTCCTGCTCCCAGGGCTCGGGCGCGCCCGGCCACCTTCGGCACGCGGGCTGGCGCCGTTGCCCAACGGTATGCGCGGGAGGACGGTGACATCCACCGGCGGAAGTTGCGTCGACCGACTGATCGTTGCGTTTCGCGCCGGTGCGCCGACGATCCGTTGCGTCCCTGGGATACTCGGCCCCGATCCGGCCCCGGACATGCTTCGGGGGCGGCGAACCGCCGCCCCCGAGAAGAGGATGTGCCCGGCTGGTGAACCACCAGGGGGTCCGGGCCGCCGGCGCGCCGCCGGCGTTTTCACCTGCGCCGGCGCACCGCCGACGGGATCCCAGGTGCCCGTCAGAGCAGACCGGCAAACTGTGAGTCGAGCCACTCCCGGAAGCGCGGCGCCCAGTCGCCGTCGGTGGTCGGCCAGTCGAACTGGCCGGTCATCGCCAGCACCCCGAGCACCACGGCCCCGAGGCCGAAGGCCATCCCCAGCAGGGCGTCGGTCTTGCCGGCCACGTGCCGGCGCCGGGTGGCGACCAGGCCGAGGACGGAGAGCACGGCGCCGAGCGCGCCCAGCGCGATGCCGTACCCGGCGAGGGTGCCGGTCAGCACGAACAGCGCCCCGGCCACCCCGACGACGAGGCCCAGGGTGGCGAGCAGGCTGGCCCGCGGCTTCGGCCCGACCGCCACGGGCGGCTCCGGGGGCTCCCCGTCGACCCGGTTCACCGGCTGTTGCGCTGTCCGGTCCCGGTCGAGGTCGACGGTGCGCTCCTCGGCGTCGATCGGGCCGAACCCGGCCCGGTGGGCCTCGTCGTCCGTCGGGCGGACGCCCGTGGCGGAGCGGGCCACCGCCGCCCGCGCGGCCGCCCGCCGCTCGGTGTCCGCGGCGCGCTCGCCATCGATTGCCGTCGCGCCGCCGCGGTACGTCGTGCGCTCGTGGTCGCGGTCGGCCGCCACCGGCCGCCCGGCGGCGACGGTGCTCGTGGCCCCGTACGGGCCGTCGGCACCGTCGTGCGCGGGGGCCGGCTCGGTCCGGCGCGTCAGCGAAGGAAGTTTCACCTTGTTCACCTCCAGATCAGTGCGCGGAGGCCTCCCAGGAGCGTCGGCGGCAGCCACGCGGTAACGGACAGGAGGTACCCAACCGCCGAGCCGCCGACACCTCGCCGAGGGTGCGGCTGGATGCTGCCATCGGGAAGCTACGCTTGGCGGCTGTGCCAGAGGGACACAGCATCCATCGCCTGGCGGCCCGGCACGCCGAGCTGTTCGCCGGCGACAAGGTGCACGCCGCCAGCCCGCAGGGCCGCTTCGCCGAGGGCGCGGCCCGGCTGGCCGGCACGGTCCTGGAGGGCACGGAGGCGTACGGCAAGCACCTGCTGCACCACTACGCGGGCGAGCTGACCCTGCACGTCCACCTCGGCCTGTACGGCAAGTTCGCCGACGGGCCGGGCGAGCCGCCGCCACCGGTCGGCCAGGTGCGGCTGCGGCTGACCAGCGACCTGCACTGGTTGGACCTGCGCGGTCCCACCGCCTGCGAGCTGCTCACCCCGCCCGAGGTGGCGGCGCTGCGCGAGCGGCTCGGCCCGACCCGTTGCGCCCCGACGCCGACCCGGCCCGGGCGTACGCCCGGATCTCCCGCAGCCCGACGGCGCTCGCGGCGCTGCTGCTGGACCAGTCCGTGGTGGCCGGCACGGGGTTGATCTTCGTTACCGAGGCGCTGTTCCGGGCCGGGCTGGCGCCGACCCTGCCCGGCCGGAAGCTGTCCCCGACCGGCTGGCGGGCGCTCTGGGCGGACCTCGTGGCGCTGATGACGCGGGCTGTCGAGGTCGGCCGGATCGACACCGTCCGGGACGCCCACCTCCCCGAGGCGACGGGCCGCGCGCCCCGGGTGGACCGGCACGGCGGCGAGGTGTACGTCTACCGCCGGCCCGGCGCGGCCTGCCACGTCTGCGGCGACGAGGTGCGCCGCGGCACCCTCGCCGGCCGCAACCTCTACTGGTGCCCCACCTGCCAGCCGGGTGAGGAAGCGGCCGCCGTCAGCGCCTGAGCCCCAGCTCGCCGCCATCCGGCCATCCTGGGGAGCGGGTCGCCCGGCGGGCAAGGCGGTCGCGGTCAGCGGAGCCGGCGGATGTCCCCGTACGCCCGGTAGAAGCACTCCCTACCGGCCGGCGCGGGCCAGGGCGTCGACGGCCTTGCGGGCGGCGATCAGCACCGGGTCCCACACCGGCGCGAACGGCGGCGCGTAGCCGAGGTCGAGGCCGGTCATCTCGTCCACCGTCATGCCGTTCCACAGCGCCACGGCCAGGGCGTCGATCCGCTTCGCCGCCTCCGACCAGCCGACGATCTGCGCCCCGAGCAGCCGCCCGCCGGGGCGCTCGGCGATCAGCTTCACCGTCATCGGCCGGGCACCCGGGTAGTAGCCGGCCCGGCTGGTGGACTCGCTGACCACCGAGACGAACTCGAAGCCGCTGGCCACCGCGTCCCGCTCGCGCAGCCCCGTGCGGGCCACCTCCAGGTCACAGACCTTGGTCACCGCAGTGCCGATCACGCCGGGGAAGGTCGCGTACCCGCCGCCGAGGTTGATCCCGGCGACCCGGCCCTGCTTGTTGGCGTGCGTGCCCAGCGGCACGTGCACCGGCAGGCCGCTGACCCGGTGCAGGGTCTCCACGCAGTCGCCCGCCGCCCATACCCCCGGCACCCCGGCCACCCGCATCCGCAGGTCCACCCGGATCCCGCCGGTGGGCCCCAGCGGCAGGCCGGCGGCCTCGGCAAGCGCGGTGTTGGGGCGTACCCCCAGGCCCAGGACCACCACGTCGGCCGGCACCGGCCCCTCGGAGGTGACCACCGCGGACACCCGGCCGTCGCGTTCCTCGACACCGGTCACCTCGACGCCGGTACGGATGCCGATGCCCACGCCCCGCATCGCCTCCGCGACCAGGGCACCCATGTCACTGTCGACGGTGGACATCGGCTGGTCGGACTGCTCGACCAGGGTGACGGACAACCCCCGCTGGACGAGCGCCTCGGCCATCTCCACCCCGACGTAGCCGCCGCCGACCACCACCGCGCGTCGGGGCGCGGGGTCGGCGTCCAGCCACTCGCGCAGCGCCGCGCCGTCGTCGAGGGTCTGCACGCCGAAGACGCCGCCGGCCGCGGTGTCGGCCCAGTCGGGCCGCAGCGGCACCGCCCCGGCGGCGTACACCAGGTCGTCGAACCGCTCGCGGACCTCGCCGCCGCCGTCGAGGTCGCGGGCGACCACCTCCCGGCGCGTCAGGTCGATCGCCGTGACCTCGTGCCGCAGCCGCACGTCGATGTCGAAATCGTTCCGGAACGCCGCGGGGGAGCGGGCGATGAGCTGGTCCCGCTCCGGGACCACCCCGCTGATCCAGTACGGGATGCCGCACGCCGAGTACGACGTGAACCGCCCCCGCTCGAACGCCACGATCTCCAGGTCCGACCGGTCGCGGCGGCGCCGGGCCTGCGACGCCGCCGCCATGCCGGCGGCGTCCCCACCGACGACGATCAGCCGCTGCGCCACGCACACCATCCTGTCACGGCGCGCTCAGCCACGGGTCTGCCGCGCCACGTCCCGCGCCACGTCGACCAGGCTGCCGGTACGCGCAAAGACCGCCCGCTGCCGGGCCGCGCCGCTGCCGTGCCGGCGCAGCGCGCCCAGCAGGTCGGTCACCTCCGCCAGGTCGCCGTGCCGCTCCAACTCGGGGCGCACCCGTTCCACGAGGCGGTCGAGCAGCTCCCACGAGGGGCACAGCTCGCCGTCGGTCAGGTCGACCCCGTCGCCCTCCAACCCGTCGTGGGCGGCCCGCCAGTGCGCGGCGACCAGCAGGTGGTGGTCGGTGCGGATGGCCGGGCGGCCCGCGGCGATGTCGGCCATCGCGGTGGCCACCAGGGCCCGCACCAGGGCGGCGACCAGCACCGCGTCGTCCACCGACGGGCAGACGTCGCCGATGCGCAGCTCCACCGTCGGGTACCGGGCCGACAGCCGGGCGTACCAGTAGAGCATCCCCTCGTCGAGCATCACGCCGCTGGCGATGAGCTGCCGGATCAGCCGTTGGTAGTGCTCGTGCGACTCCAGGTACGGCGTGGGCGCCACGGACGGCCAGTGTTCCCACTCCACCGAGCGCCAGCTCGCGTACCCGGTGTCCTCGCCGCGGGCGAACGGGGAGTTGGCGGTCATCGCGTGCAGCACCGGCAGCCAGGGCCGGACGTGGTTGAGCACCTGCACCCCGGTCTCCGGGTCGGGCACGCCGACGTGCACGTGCATGCCGTTGTTGCCCGGCCCGGGCACCAGCAGCCGGAACCGCTCGATCATCTCGTCGAAGCGGGGCTTGTCGACCACCGGCGGCACCGGGCCGTCCACCGGCCCGGTGCCGATGGCCAGCATCCGTACGCCGGCCCGCTCGGCGGCCTCGGACAGCGCCCGGCGCAGCATCCCGAGGGAGTGCCGGATCGAGGACAGCTCCAGCCCGGGCGGGCTGCCGATCTCGATCTGGCTGGTCTGGAACTCGCGCTCCACCTGCCCGCGCAACTCCGCCGGCACCTGCTCCAGCACCAGGTCCACGGCGGGAACGGCGACGCCGGTGTGCGGGTCGACGAGCAGGAACTCCTCCTCCACGCCGACGGTGAGCAGGTCCATGTCGCCCGGGGCGGCGCTCCGTTCCCGCTGCGCCACTGCTCCACCCATCGCCCTCACCATCCGTTCGATGCCGGTCGCGGCATCGTGCCGCGTCGTCGACCGGCCATTACCCGGAGTGTCCAACGGGGGAAACGCCGCCGTCCGCGTGTCGGCCGCGACGCGCCGCCCGCCCTGCCCCGGGGGAACCGTTCGTTACCGGGGAGCGCCAGGAAGGGGCCCTTCCTTGCCGGCGGCTTCTAGGGTGAGGGGGGCCCGGCTGCGGACCGAGCTGTTCGCCCTCTACCGCTCGGCCGGGGCGAGCCCGGTCGCCGGCTGCCTGCCGGCCCTGCTCCAGGCGCCGTTCTTCCTGGTCATGTACCGGCTGTTCAGTACGGACGAGGGCGGCACGGCGCTGCTCGCCGAGCGGCTGGCCGGGGTGCCGCTGGGCTGGCACCTTGCCGACGGGCTGACCGGCGCGGCGGGCCCGCTGTTCGGGGCGCTGCTCGCGGCGCTGCTGGCCCTGGCCTGGTGGTCGTCCCGGCGGGCGCGGCGCGCGGCGGCGGCCGTCGGGATGCCCGCGGGCGCGAACGCCGGCCCGGCCGCCGGTGCCGGCCCGAAAGTCGGGCCGGCACCGGCGGCCGGGCCGGCGCGCCGACGGAGGCGCCCGGGGTGGCGGCCGTGGCCCGGCTGGTCCCGCTGCTGCCGTACCTGACCGTGGTGGCGGCACTGGTGGTGCCGCTGGCGGCGGTGCTCTACCTGGTCACCACGACGGCCTGGACCGCGCTGGAACAGGCGGTGTTGCGCCGCCCCGGCACAGCCGCAGCCATCGACGTCCGTTGACACGTCTGGGGCCTGGGCGTACAACGGGCAGAGAGCGCTCTCTCGCCCTCCCGTCCCCGCAGAGAGGCACGTCCCATGGAACCTGCCCGCACGACGCCCGCCCCCCGGCGGCGCCGACTCTCGCTGGCGGTGGCCGCACTGGCCACCGCCGCCACCGCCCTCGCCGGCACGACCCTGTCCGCGAACGCCGCCGTGCCGCCGCCCCCGGCAGGCTGGAGCCTGGTGTGGAGCGACGACTTCACCGGGGCGGCGAACACCCTCCCGGCAAGCGCCAACTGGATCATCGACACCGGCACCAGCTACCCCGGCGGGCCGCCGAACTGGGGCACCGGCGAGATCCAGACGTACACGAACAGCACCGCCAACGTCGCCCACGACGGCGCCGGCAACCTGCGCATCACGCCGCTGCAGAACGCCTCCGGCGGCTGGACCTCGGGGCGGATCGAGACGGTACGCAGCAACTTCAAGCCGTCGTCCGGTGGGGTGCTGGCCATCGAGGGCCGGATCCAGATGCCGAACGTGACCGGCGCTGAGGCCCTCGGCTACTGGCCGGCGTTCTGGGCCCTCGGCTCGCCCTACCGCGGCAACTACCAGAACTGGCCAGGGATCGGCGAGTTCGACGTGATGGAGAACGTCAACGGGATCAACTCGGTGTGGGGCGTGCTGCACTGCGGCGTGGCCCCCGGCGGGCCGTGCAACGAGTTCAACGGCATCGGTGCCTCCCGGGCCTGCCCGGGCGCCACCTGCCAGTCGGCGTTCCACACCTACCGCTTCGAGTGGGACACCTCGGTCAGCCCCCAGCAACTGCGCTGGTACGTCGACGGGCAGCTCTTCCACACCGTGACCCAGAGCCAGGTCGGCGAGCCGTACTGGACGCAGATGACCGGGCACGGCGGATACTTCCTGCTGCTGAACGTGGCGATGGGCGGCGGCTTCCCGAACGGGGTGGCCGGCTTCACCACGCCGACCGCGTCGACCGTGCCCGGCCGGTCGATGCTCGTCGACTACGTGGCCGTGTACAGCCGGGGCGGCACCCCGCCGACGACGCCGCCGCCCGGCGGGACCGTCGACGCGTACGGGACGATCCAGGCCGAGGCGTTCAACGCCCAGAGCGGGGTGATCGTCGAGGCTTGCTCCGAGGGTGGGCAGAACATCGGCGCGGTGCGTAACGGCGACTGGGTCCGCTTCGACAACGTCGAGTTCGGCTCGACCCCGCCCCGCGATTTCGTCGCCCGGGTGGCCTCGGGCGCGGCCGGCGGGGTGAGCGGCCTGGTGGAGGTGCGCATCGACAGCCCCACGGCCACCCCGATCGGCAGCTTCGCGATCGCCAACACGGGCGGCTGGCAGAGCTGGCGCCCGGTGCCGGGCAACGTCGGCGCGGTGACCGGCCGGCACACCGTGTACCTGACCTTCACCAGCGGCCAGCCCGCCAACTTCGTCAACGTCAACTGGTTCACCTTCCGCCACTGACCCCTCGGGCCGGGGAGCTCCCCGGCCCCGGCCCACCCCTTCGCCTCCGCGATCTTGCACTTACTGCCCCGGCAATCGGGGCAGATCGCCCATGCCGCGGGCGCAAAGTGCAAGATCGCGGATTTTTTCGTGGACAGAAACAGTTAACAGTCTTAATAATTGATGCAAGAGTCGGCGGCCGTGAATGCCCAGTCCGGGTGGAGGCCTGCGTGAAGCGTTCCAGATCCCTCGTCCTGGCCCTGGTCGCGGTGCTGGCCGCGACCGTCGGAGCGGCCTGGGTGGCGTTGCCCGCGTACGCCGCCGGAGCCACCGCGAGCTTCGTGAAGACCTCCGACTGGGGGACCGGCTGGGAGGGGAAGTACACGATCACCAACGGCGGGACGACCACCGTCAACGGCTGGACCCTCACCTTCGACCTGCCCGCCGGCAACACGCTGGGTTCGTTCTGGGACGCCCGGCTGACCACGTCCGGCCAGCGGGTCACCGCCGTCAACCTGTCCTGGAACGGCACCCTCGCGCCGGGAGCCAGCGCGTCGTTCGGCTTCCTCGTCGCCGGCTCCGGCAGCCCGGCGAACTGCCAGCTCAACGGCGCGCCCTGCGGCGGCGGCCCCACCCCGACGACGGGGCCGCCGACGACCACCCCACCGCCCACCACCCCACCGCCGACGACCCCGCCGCCCACCGGCGGCCTGCCGAGACACCTGCTCACCGGGTACTGGCACAACTTCGTCAACCCGGACATGCAGAACCCGGCCACCAGCTACTTCAGGCTGGCGCTGGACATCCGGGACATCCTCACCGTGGTCAACACCCAGTTCTACAACTCCGGCGCGATGCTCGGCTGCGACAACAACGCCGCGTACAGCCAGGGGACGGTGAACTTCATCGTCGCGCTCGCCTGCATCCAACTGGAGTCCGGCCTGCGCCCCGACCAGGTCGGGCTCGGCCTGCCCGCGGGCCCCGGCGCGGCCGGCGGCGGGGTCGTCGCGCCCAGCGTGGTCAACGCCGCCCTCGACTGCCTCGCCAAGGGCACCAACTGCGGCAGCTTCCGGCCGCCGCGCACGTACCCGAGCCTGCGGGGCGCGATGACCTGGTCCGTGAACTGGGACGTCAGCAACGGCAACAGCTTCGCGCGCACCGTCAGGCCGCACCTCGCCACCCTGCCCTGACCCGGCCACGCGGCCCGGGCCAGCCCCGCCCAGCCGGGCGGACCCCCCACCGCCGGTCCCTGGAGGCCACCGTGAAACTCCGTCCCCCGCGCGCGGCCACGTTCGCCGCCGCGCTCGCCGCCGCCGTGGTCGCGGCCACCGTCGCGGCCCCGCCGCCCGCGTCCGCCGCCACCGCCGCCTTCACCCGCACCGTGACCTGGGAGACCGGGTACGAGGGGAAGTTCACCGTCACCAACAACACCTCGACCACCATCAACTCCTGGAACGTCCAGTTCGACCTGCCGGCCGGCAGCTCCGTCGGCACCTTCTGGGACGCCCTGCTGACCACCTCCGGCCAGCACGTCACCGCCGTCAACCAGTCCTGGAACGGCACGCTCGCCCCGGGTGCCAGCACCACCTTCGGCTTCAACGTCAACGGCACCGGCAACCCGACGAACTGCACGGTCAACGGGGGCTCCTGCACCGGCGGGGGCCCGTCCGGCCCGGCCACCCCCGGCGGGCTGCGGGTCACCGGCACCACCAACTCGTCGGTCTCGCTGGCCTGGAACGCGGTGAGCGGCACGGTGACCGGCTACCGGGTGTACGAGGGCACGACCGTCCGGGCCACCGTCACCGGCACCTCGGCGACGATCTCCGGGCTCGCCACCTGCTCGGCGCACAGCTACACCGTGACGGCGTACAACTCCTCCGGCGAGTCGGCGAAGTCCGCGCCGGTCTCCGCCACCACCACCGGGTGCACCGGCGGCAGCGGGCCCATGGCCGCCGCGCCCTACCTCTACCCGGGCTGGGGCGACCCGCCCGCGCCCGCCACGGTGATGGGTGCGACCGGGATCGAGTGGTTCACCATGGCGTTCGTCCTCTCCGGCGGCGGCTGCACCCCGGCGTGGGACGGCTCCGGCCCGCTCACCGGCGGCGTGCACGCCAGCACCATCGCCGCGATCCGGGCGGCCGGCGGCGACGTCATCCCGTCCCTCGGCGGGTGGAGCGGCAACAAGCTCGGCCCGAACTGCGCCTCGGCCAGCGCCCTCGCCGGGGCGTACCAGCAGGTCATCAACGCGTACGGGCTGAAGGCGATCGACATCGACATCGAGAACAGCGACGAGTTCGAGAACGAGGCGGTGCAGGACCGCATCCTCGGCGCGCTGAAGATCGTCAAGCAGAACAACCCGGGCATCAAGACGATCATCACGTTCGGCACCACGACCACCGGGCCGTCGTACTACGGCACCCGGCTGGTCAACCAGGCCGCCGCGCTCGGCGCGAACATCGACACCTTCACCATCATGCCGTTCGACTTCGGCGGCGGCGCGAACATGTACCAGAACACGGTCAACGCCGCCGAGGGGCTGAAGAACGCGCTGAAGAACGCCTTCGGTTGGTCCGACGCGACCGCGTACGCGCACATGGGGCTCTCCGGGATGAACGGCCTGTCCGACCAGCAGGAGCTGACCTCGCCGGCCACCTGGACGCAGATCCGCGACTGGGCGAAGGCCCGCGGCCTGTCCCGGTTCACGTTCTGGTCGGTCAACCGCGACCGCCCCTGCCCGGGCGGGGGAGTGGTGTCCAACTGCTCCGGCATCAGCCAGAACACCTGGGAGTTCACCTCCATCACCGCCCACTACTGAGCGGGAGAGCCCTTCCTAACGCCTCCGGTCGAGAAGGGTGCCCTGCTCACCGTCGGCGCCCGCGCGGGTCGTACCACCCGCGCGGGCGCCCCGGCGCGCGGCGCGGCGGCGCAGCTTCTTCGCCACCCAGGCGGCGGCCGTGGCCGCGAGGGCCGCGAGGATCCCGTAGTTGAACCAGCTGCTGTACCGGTCCACCTCCTGCCAGCGGGTGCCGAGCGCGTAGCCCGCGCCGACGATCAGCCCGTTCCACACGCCGCTGCCCAGGGTGCTCAGCAGGACGAACTCGCCCAGCGGCATCCGGTTCGCCCCGGCGGGGATCGAGACGAGGCTACGGACCACCGGCACCACCCGGCCGATCAGCACGGCCCACCTGCCGTGCCGCTCGAACCAGCGGTCGGCCCGCTCCAGGTCGTCCCGGTCGACCAGCGGGACCCGGTCCAGCCACCGCTTCAGCCGCTCCTCGCCGAGCGCCGCGCCGAGCCAGTACAGCACCAGCGCCCCGGCCAGCGAGCCGACCGTCGCGGCGAGCACGATCGCGACGACGTTGAACCGGCCCTCGGCGGCGAGGTAGCCGGCCATCGCCAGCACGATCTCGCTCGGGATCGGCGGGACGATGCTCTCCAACGCCACCAGCAGGGCCACCCCGACACCGCCCAGCGCGTCGATGACGCCGGCCACCCAGCCGGTCAGGCCGGTGAACTGAGCCGGGTCGACATCCTGGGCGAGGGCCATGATCGTCCTTCCGCACGAGCAGCCGGGATCGAAGGGTGATACCCGGGTCGCCCGCGGTTACACGGCCGGCCGCGTCCGGCGGGGCGGGAGCGCGTTTGGGGGAACGGGAAACCGGAGAAGGTACCGGGGCATGGGTGACAGGTGGTACTCCGAGGCCGTCGTCTACTGCCTCGACGTCGACACGTACGCCGACTCCGACGGCGACGGGGTCGGCGACTTCCGGGGTCTGATGGCGCGGCTGGACTACCTGGCCCGGCTGGGCGTGACCTGCCTCTGGCTGCACCCGATCCACCCTTCGCCCAACCGTGACGACGGCTACGACGTCACCGACTTCTACAACGTGGACCCCCGCTTCGGCACCCTCGGCGACTTCGCGGAGCTGCTGCACCAGGCACGCAACCGGGGCATCCGGGTGATCATCGACCTGGTGGTCAACCACACCTCCGACGAGCACCCGTGGTTCCAGTCCGCCCGCTCCTCGCCGGACTCGCCGTACCGCGACTGGTTCGTCTGGTCAAAGCAGGAGCCGGCGGACCGCCACCAGGGCATGGTCTTCCCGGGCGAGCAGCGGGAGACCTGGAGCTACGACCGGACCGCCAAGGCCTGGTACTACCATCGGTTCTACCGGTACCAGCCGGACCTCAACTTCGCGAACCCGCAGGTCCGCGCGGAGGTCAAGAAGATCGTCTCGTTCTGGCTCCAGCTCGGTGTCTCCGGGTTCCGGATGGACGCGGTGCCGTTCATCATCGAGCTGACCGAGCCGGGCAACCCGGACTCGCCGAAGGACTTCGACTTCCTGACGGAGCTGCGCCAGCACGTCCAGTGGCGCCGGGGCGACGCCGTGCTGCTCGCCGAGGCCAACGTCGAGCCCGCCCAGTTGCCCGCGTTCTTCGGCGACGTCGCCGGGTCGGGCAACCGGCTGCACATGCTCTTCGACTTCATGCTCAACGGGCGGCTCATGCTGGCCCTGGCCCGACGCGACCCGGAGCCGATCATCGAGGCGCTGCGGGACACCCCGAAGCTGCCGGCCGGCGGGCAGTGGGCCACCTTCCTGCGCAACCACGACGAGATCGACCTGT
The DNA here is from genome assembly GCF_007830265.1 of Micromonospora olivasterospora. Taxonomy (NCBI): domain Bacteria; kingdom Bacillati; phylum Actinomycetota; class Actinomycetes; order Micromonosporales; family Micromonosporaceae; genus Micromonospora; species Micromonospora olivasterospora. The sequence continues at coordinate 1,412,922 of NZ_VLKE01000001.1, read as the reverse complement.
CCCGGCTCACCACCGAGCAGCGCAACCAGGTGTACGCCGAGTTCGGCCCCGACGAGGACATGCGCATCTACGACCGGGGCATCCGGCGTCGGCTCGCCCCGATGCTGGGCAACGACCGGCGGCGCATCGAGCTGGCGTACGCGCTGCAGTTCTCGCTGCGCGGCACGCCGGTGCTGCGCTACGGCGAGGAGATCGGGATGGGCGAGGACCTGTCCCTGCCCGGCCGGCAGGCGATCCGTACCCCGATGCAGTGGTCGTACCAGCCGAACGGCGGCTTCTCCACCGCGGACCCGGAGAAGCTGGTCCGCCCGGTGGTCGACAGGGGCGACTACTCGTACGAGAAGGTCAACGTGACCGCCCAGCGCAGCGACCCGCGCTCGCTGCTGGCCTGGTTCGAGCGGATGATCCGTACGCTGCGCGAGGCGCCGGAGATCGGCTCCGGCTCGACGACCCACATCGACGTGCCGTTGCCGCCCGGGGTGCTCGCCCACCGGGCCGACGGCCCCACCGGGACGATGGTGTTCCTGCACAACCTCGGCACCGACGACGCCGAGGCCGACCTCGGCGTGCTCGCGCCGGAGGCGGACCTGCCGATCGACGTGCTCGCCGACCGCCACTACGGCGACGTGGGCAAGCTGGACGCGCTGAAGGTCGCCGGGCAGGGCTACCGCTGGATCCGCCTGCGCCGCGGCGAGGCGCTCTGACCGCCCCACCGGGCCCGCGATCGGCGGTGCCCGGCGTGTGCGGCGTTGGGTTAGGCTCCCGGAACCAGTCGTAGGTTACCGGGAGGTAGGCATGGCGGAGGAGCAGCGGGTCGCGATCGTCACCGGGGCCGCGCGGGGGATCGGGGCGGCCACCGCCCGCCGGCTGGCCGCCGACGGCCTGGCCGTCGCCGTGGTGGACATCGAGGAGGCGGCCACCAAGGACACGGTGGACGCGATCGTCGCGGACGGCGGCCGGGCGCTCGGGGTCGGCGCGGACGTGTCCGACCGGGCCCAGGTCGAGGCGGCCGTCGAGCGCATCGCCGCCGAGCTGGGCGCGCCGGGCGTGCTCGTCAACAACGCTGGGGTGCTCCGCGACAACCTCCTGTTCAAGATGACCGACGCCGACTGGGACACGGTCATGGGCGTGCACCTGCGCGGCGCGTTCCTGTTCAGCCAGGCCGCGCAGAAGCACATGGTCGAGCGGAAGTGGGGCCGCATCGTCAACCTCTCCAGCACCTCCGCGCTGGGCAACCGGGGGCAGGCCAACTACTCCGCGGCGAAGGCCGGCCTCCAGGGCTTCACCAAGACCCTCGCCATCGAGCTGGGCCCGTTCGGGGTCACCGTCAACGCGGTCGCGCCCGGGTTCATCGTCACGGACATGACCGCCGCCACCGCCGCCCGCATGAAGGTGGACTTCGAGGCGCTGCAGGAGCACTCCGCGAAGGAGATCCCCGTCCGCCGCGTCGGCCGCCCGGAGGACGTCGCGCACACCGTCTCGTTCCTGACGAGCGAGGGCGCGTCGTTCGTCTCCGGCCAGGTCATCTACGTCGCCGGCGGCCCGAGGGACTGACCCGACCACCGCCACCGGCGCCGCCCCGCCCGTCCGAAGCGCGAATCGCCCGGGTGGGACGGGGTGGGTGGGTCAGGTGCGGGTGCGCCTGAGCCAGAACAGGCCGAGGGCCGGCAGCACCAGCGGGATGTAGCCGTAGCCGCTGCCGAACCCCGACCAGACGGTCTCGTCCGGGAACAGCGCCCTGTCGGCCAGGCTGAGGATGCCGACCGCGACCACCCCGACCAGCTCCACGGTGCAGCAGGCCAGCGCGAGCCGGCGGCCGGCGTGCCCGGCCCGGGCCAACCCGACGGCCGCCACGATGTAGATCAGCGCGGCCACCGCGGAGAGCAGGTAGGCCACCGGCGCCTCGTCGAACTTCGTCGCGATCTGCAGCCCGGCCCGTGACGTCGCGGCGATGGCGAAGAGGACGTACACCGCGATCAACAGCCGGCCGGGCCCCCGGTTCGTCGCCCGCGGCTCAACCACCGACGGCCTCCCAGGTCTGCTGGAGCCGGACCACCACGACCGGGGCCACCAGGCAGATCGCGCAGACGATCGCCGAGCCCCACCGGGTCGGCTCCATCCGGGCCAGCACCCAGGCCAGCGGCGGCAGGCAGACCAGCGTCACCAGGTACCCGAAGAACGCGCCGGGCTCGCCCGGCGACTCGCCGCCGCCGAGGGCGGCGAGCGCCACCGCCGCCAACGCGAGCAGGCCCAGCTCCAGCAGGGCCAGGCCGGCGAACTGCGCCCGGTCCGGCGGCCGGTTGCGCGCCGCCGCCACCAGGGCCCACACCGCGAGTACGAGCGACAGCACGATCGTCGCCGTCGCGAGGGCCCCGTCCACCGGCGAGGCGGACGCCGCCGCGCTGGTCATCGACGGCACCCCGTCGGAGTCTCGGTCATCGGGACAGCCTACCGATTTGAGGCGAGAGGGCTGCCGTCTCCAGGCGGCAGGTGAATCGCTGCCCTGATGCTGCTCTGTTAGTTATGTGCCATGCGTATACTAGGTTCGTGGACCACGTGCACCTGTTCGTCCGGGCCGACCCGAACGCTTCGCCGTCGTACATCGCGAACCAGTTCAAGGGCTTCACCTCGCGGGTGCTTCGCGACGAGTTCTCTCACCTGCGCAGCCGGCTGCCAACCCTGTGGTCCCGGTCGTACTTCGTGTCGTCGGTCGGCAACGTGTCCGCCGTCACCATCCAGAGGTACATCGAAACCCAGTGGGAGCGGCCGTGGAGGAAGAGAGTCGCGTCGTGAAGATCAACCACGGATACGTACGTCAACGCCGTTGCGTTTGGCGATCGGCGGATGAGTCAAGGGGGACTTTGAAGACGCGAACGGGACTTCTGATAGATCAACTTGTGTCGAGCAAGAAGATCATGCCTCAGGAGTCCCGTTGCAGGAGAAGTCTGTCATCACCCGGTCGATCGAGGTAGCCGGGGGTGTGCACGCGCCCGGACATCTGGGCGAGTTGACCCAGATCATCGACTTCGACCTGGTCGACGCGGTGCTGGAAGAAACCGGGACACGCGAGAAGCGGCTGCGGCTGCTGCCGTCTCGGGTCGTGGTGTACTTCGTCCTCGCACTCGCCCTGCTCGACCGCTGTTCCTACCGAGCGACGTGGGGGAAGCTGACCGCGGCCCTGGCCGGCTTGTGCCTGACGCGGCCGAGTATCTCCTCACTGTCACGCGCTCGCCGCCGGGTCGGAGTAGCGCCGCTACGGCGCCTGTTCGAGACCCTGGCCGGTGCCGTCGGTCTGCTCGGCCAGCCCGGCGTGTTCTACCGGGGCCTGCGTACCGTGGCCATCGACGGCACCCACCTGCACGTGCCCGACGAGGAACGGGTCACCTGGCGCTACCCCAAACGCGTAGGAGACAAGCTGGAGTTCGGCTACCCGCTGCTACGGCTGCTCGTGGTGATCGAGTGTGGGACCCGCGCCCTGCTCGCCGCGGCCTTCGGCCCCGAAACAGAAGGCGAACTGGCTTAGAGGTCGCGCAGATAGGTCAAGATCATGGGCGCCGGGTGGGACGGTTGTCCCAGCGGTAGAGGGTCCATGCCTGCCGGATCAGGCTACGTAGAGTGATGATCGCGTCGGCGAGGTCGAAGAACGCGTCGATGACGCGTTCTCGGCGTTCGTAGCAGCGTTGCAGGCGGTTGAAGGCGTTGTGCCAGGCGTTCGTCCGCTCGACATGCCACCTGCGGCCCGCCTGGATGGGTGCTTTGTCGCCCTTATGGGCTATTTCGGCGTGCAGGTTACGGCCGGCCAGAAGCTCGCGGGTGACCGCCGAGTCGTAGCCGGCGTCCAGGTGTACTGTCACCTTCTCCGGCAGCGGACCGAACACATCCAGCTTGTCCAGAGTAGACGCCAGTAGTGGTGAATCATGACGGTTCGCGCCGGCCAGAACCCGGTCGAGAGGGATCCCCCGGGCCTCGACCATGCTGGAGCGTTTCATCCCCTGCTTGCCCCGGTCGACCGGAGACCGGCCGGCGACCTCACCGCCACCGGGAGCCTTGGTGATACACCCGTCCACCGAGATATCGTCCAGAATCAGTCCGACAATCCGGTCATAGGTGTCCAATACGATGGCCTTCAATTGTTCGAACACGCCCAGCGTGATCCACTCGTCACGCCGGTTCCGGATCGTCGTCGCCGAACAACCACTGTCCGCGATCGACTCGTACGCACACCCGAACCGCAGCACCTGCAACAACTTCTCGAATATCAGCCGATCCGCCACCCGCGGCCGGTGACACCCCAGCGGATGCGACGGATCAACCCGCGGCCGCTCGGGCAACAGCGCGGCGAACTGGTCCCACAGCGGGGTCATCAGCCATGATGGAACAACGGGCACGGACACTCCTGGCGATCACGAGGCGTAAGCACCTTCATGATCATGGATGTCCGTGCCCGCCTCGTATCTGGGGCAGCGCGTCTGACCTATTTGCGCGGGCTCTTACGCGCGGCGGCTTCTGGGCGTCCTGGACCGCACGATGCTGCTGCTGGCCGACGCCGGCTTCGACGCCGCGGAATTCCTGCGCGACGTCGGCGCCACCGGCGCGCAGTTCCTGGTCCGCTCATCCGCCCGCCGCTGCCCGACCATCCAGCGTCGCCTACCCGACGGCTCCTACCTGGCCCGCATCGGCTACGGCAGCCTACCCGCTCTCATCCTGGTGCGGGTCATCGAAGCGCAGGTCACCGTCACACTGGCCGACGGCAGCCTGCGGCGCGAGCAGTGGCGGCTGATCACCAGCCTGACAGACCACACCCGCTACCCCGCCCACGAACTCGTGGACCTCTACCACGAACGCTGGCAGGCCGAAACCACGTACTTCTCGATCAAAGCGACCATGCTCGACGGCCGCGTCCTGCGCTCCCGCAGCATCCCCGGGATCGAGCAGGAGGTGTACGCCCTGCTCACCGCCTACCAGGCCCTCATCCGCGCGGCAGCAGACGCCACCTGCACCCAGCCCGGCCTGGACATGGACCGGATCAGCTTCACCATCCTCATCGACGCCGCCGCCGACACGATCACCACCGCCAGCGGAATCCTTCCCGGCAGCTCAACCGACCTCCTCGGCACGATAGGCCACGCCGCGCTGGCCGACCTCCTACCCGCCTGGCGCCGCCCTCGAATCAAGGCCCGCTCCCGCAAGAACCCGACCAGCAAGTACAGCCCGAACGCCGGACAGCACCCCGCAACCACGCAGACCTACACCTTCCACGCCGACATCACAATCTTCGAAAAGGGGCTTGCCTCCCGCTCACGGCGCTAAACGCAACGGTGTTGATACGTACGTCGTCTCGCCCCCACTGCGGAGCAGGCCGCCGCACTCGACATTCAGGGCCACGCGGCCCGGGCAACCCTGCCCGCGCAGGCCGCACGGCAGGTGTTGAAAACGTACGTGCGGGCGTGGAGAAACTGCTGGGAAGGCCGGGCGTGCGCACCGGAGTTCAAAGCCCGCCTACGGTCACGCATGTCCGTTGACGTGCCGCAGGGACGAGACCTCGCGATCACCCGCCTGTCCCGCCGCGTCGGTCAGGTGCGCATCCCGAAAGCCGGCGTGGTCCGGTTCCGCTGGTCCGGGCCGATCCCCGGCACGGCTGCAGCGGCTGGAACGCAAGGCCGCCCGGCAGAAGCGGGCCCGCAATCCGTTCGAGCGTACGTCGAACCGTCTGCACCGCACCTACGACCAGATCGCGGGGTCACGCGCGAGAGCCAAGCGCCGCCGCTACGACTGGCAGCACAAGACCACCACGACCATCGCCGGAAGGTACGGCATCGTGGCGGTGGAAGAACTGCGGGTGGAAAACATGACCCGCTCTGCGAGAGGCACCATCGCCGAGCCGGGCCGCAACGTGCGGCAGAAGGCCGGGCTGAACCGGGTCATGCTCAACGAGGCCCACGCACGCACCGTTGAACTGCTGGCGTACAAGCTGGCCGAGCGGGGCGGGCAACTGCTGAAAGTGCCAGCAGCGTACACGTCGCAAACGTGCTCAACCTGCGGGCACCGTGACCCCCGCTCCCGTCACGGCGTCGCGTTCACCTGTACCTCGTGCGGGCACCTCGACCACGCCGCAACCAACGCGACCCTCCCGGAGGCGGGTTCGCCCCGCCCGCCGATCCGTGCCGTTCCGCTGCCGTGGCTGCACGGGACGGGCCCGAGGACTAGGTTGGATCACGGCCACGGGCTCGCCGTGGCGGAGTTCGGATCAGGCCACGGGATCGCCGTGGCGGACGACGACACCGGGAGTTCCTCGTGCTGCGGTTCGGGTTGTTCGGCACCGGCCACTGGGCGGCGGAGACGCACGCGGCGGCCATCGACGCGCATCCCCGCGCCGCGCTGGCGGGGGTGTGGGGCCGCAACGCCGAGCGGGCCGCCGCGCTGGCCGACCGGCACGGGGTGCCCGCCTTCGCCGACGTCGACGCGCTGATCGACGCCTGCGACGCGATCGCCGTGGCGCTCCCGCCGGACGTGCAGGCCGACATCGCCGTCCGGGCCGCCGCGGCCGGCCGGCACCTGCTGCTGGACAAGCCGCTGGCGCTCAGCCTGGCCGACGCCGACCGGGTGGTCACCGCCGCCCAGCAGTCCGGGGTCGCCTCGGTGGTCTTCTTCACCCAGCGCTTCCACCCGAACGTGACCGGGTTCCTCGCCTCGGCCGCGGCGGCCGGCGGCTGGCAGCACGCCCGGGCGACGATGTTCGCGTCGATCTTCCAGCCCGACAGCCCGTACGGCGGGTCGCAGTGGCGGCGGGAGCGCGGCGCGCTGTGGGACATCGGGCCGCACGCCCTGTCACTGATCCTGCCGGTGCTCGGCCGGGTGAGCCGGGTCGCCGCGGCGGACGGCCCCCGGGGGCTGATCCACCTGCTGCTCACCCACGACGGCGGGGCGACCAGCACCGTCTCGCTCACCCTGGACGCGCCGCCGGCGGCCATCATCCGCGACGTGGTCTTCTTCGGCGACGACGGCATGCAGAGCGTGCCCCCCGGCGACGGCAACGCGCTGATCGCGTACGGGACCGCGATCGAGCAGTTGCTGGAGGAGATCGACGCGGGCACCCGGGACCACCGCTGCGACGTCCGGTTCGGCCGGGAGGTGGCGGCCGTCCTCGACGCCGCCGAGACCGCCCGCGCCGAGGGCCGCACCGTCAGCCTCCCCGGCTGACCCGGCCGCGGCGGCGCGGGCGCGGCCGGCCGCTGCCGTCCGTCGCCCCCGCCGGATAAACCGGTCGTGCGCCCGGCCCGACCCGGTTAGCCTCGCGGGATGTTCACGCATGCCCTGATCGACGTGGTCGGCACGCCGGCCGCGTGGGCCCCGATCCTGGCGGCCCGCCCGCGAGTCCGGCGTCCGGCCCCGGCCGGCCGGGACGCGACCCGCGCCTGATCCGCCCAGTACAGACCCGACCCGCCACCGGCGGCGCGCCCGCGCCCCGGCAGCCGCCGGTCGGGTGGCGAGCGCTGTCCGAACTACCCGCCGCGCCGAGGGCCGTCCGAGTCCCGATCCGCTCGGACAGGCCCGCCCTGCCGGCTGCCCGCCGGCCGCCTGTCCGTACCCGTCGCCGTCCGGCGACAGACAGGACGAGCCATGGCGCCCCGCCGTACCCGTGCCACCGAACGCGACCGGTCCCGTCGCGCGCTGTCCCAGAACTTCCTCGCCGACCCGGCCGCCGTCGCCCGCATCGTCCGGGCCGCCCGGCCCGACCCCGCCGGCCTGCTGCTGGAGGTGGGCGCCGGCCGGGGATCGCTGACCCGGCCGCTGGCCGCCCGCTGCGGCCGGCTCGTCGCGTACGAGGTCGACCCGCTCGCCGCCGCCGAGCTGACCGTGGCCTGCGCGGACCTGCCGACGGTGAGCCCGCGGCGGGCCGACTTCCTGGCGGTGCCCCCGCCGCCGGAGCCGTTCGCGGTGGTCGGCAACATCCCCTGGTCGCTGACAGCCGCCGTGGTCCGCTGGTGCCTCGCCGCCGACCGGCTGACCTCGGCCACCCTGCTCACCCAGTTGGAGTACGCCCGCAAGCGCACCGGCCACGGCGGCCGGTGGAGCCGGCTGACGGTCCTCACCTGGCCGGAGTACGCGTGGCGGCTCGCCGGCACGGTGCCCCGTACGGCGTTCCGCCCGGTGCCCCGCGTCGATGCCGGCATCCTGCGCCTGGAGCGGCGGCCCGAGCCGCTGCTGCCGCCGGGCGCGCTGCCGGCGTACCGGCGGTTGGTGGAGGCGGGATTCGGCGGGGTCGGCGGCTCGCTCGCGGCCTCGCTGTGCCGGCACCTGCCCCGGGGCCGGGTGTACTCGGCGCTGCGCGCCGTACGCCTCGCGCCGGACGCCCCCGTCGGCGAGGTCTGGCCCGAGCAGTGGCTCACCCTCTTCCGCCTGCTGCGCTGAACGGCCCCGGTCAGCCCAGGCCGCGTAGCGCGTCGCCCAGCTCGCCCGGGGAGCCGAACTGTTCGGCCGGCAGGGACCGCAGCAGCTGTAGGGCCGCGGTGCTCAGTCCGTTCTCCTGGCCCCAGCGGACCAGGTCCTCCCGGGAGAGCGGGTAGTCGAGCCCCGCCAGGTACTCCTGCAACTCCTGCAACTGCGCCCCGCTGACCGTCATGCCCGCGGCTACCCGCTGGGACGTGGGCCATGCCGCCCCGTCCCGGCACCCGGCCGGGTGACGCCCCGGGTTTGCCCGCTCCGGGCTCGGGTAGCCGCGGGCATGCTGGTACAGCGACTGGGCGCGCCGAGCGACTTCGATCCGTTGCTGGAGCGGATCCGGAACGCCCGGATCGTCATGATCGGCGAGGCGACGCACGGCACGTACGACTACTACCGCCTGCGGGAGCAGCTCAGCCGGCGGCTCATCGCCGAACTGGGCTTCTCCTTCGTCGCCGTCGAGGGGGACTGGCCGGACTGCGAGCGGGTGCACCGCTCGGTGACCGCCGCCCCCGACGGGCTCGCCGACCCGAGGATCGCCCTCGAACGCTTCGAGCGTTGGCCCACCTGGATGTGGGCCAACGCCGAGGTGGCCCGCTTCGCCCGCTGGCTGCGCGCCTGGAACTCGGAGCGCCCCGAGGACCGCCGGGCCGGCTTCCACGGGCTGGACGTCTACAGCCTCTGGGAGTCGATGCAGGCGATCTTCGACTACCTCGGCGAGGAGGACCCGACCTCGCTGGAGGCGGCGCAGGAGGCGTACCGGTGCTTCGAGCCGTACGGCCGGCGGCTTGAGGAGTACGGGGACAACAGTCGCTTCGTCTCCGCCCGCTGCGAGGAGGAGGTGGTGCGGCTGTTGACGCGTACCCGGGAACAGGCCGCCGCGGACGGCCCGGACCGCTTCTCGGCCTGGCAGAACGCGGAGGTGGTGGCGGGCGCGGAGCGCTACTACCGGGCGATGGTCGGCGGCGGGGTGGAGTCGTGGAACGTGCGCGACGTCCACATGGCCGACACCCTGGACCGGCTGCTGGACCTCCACGGCCCGGACGCCCGGGGGATCGTCTGGGCGCACAACACCCACGTCGGGGACGCCCGGGCCACCGACATGGCGAACGCGGGAATGACGAACATCGGTCAGCTCGCGCGCGAGCGGCACGGTACGGACGACGTGGTGCTCGTCGGCTTCGGCAGCTACCGCGGGACGACGGTGGCGGCTCCCCGGTGGGGCTCGCCGGCCGAGGCGACGGTGGTGCCGCCGGCCCGGCCGGGCTCGGTGGAGCGGCGGCTGCACGAGCTGATGCCGGACCGGGCGGTGCTGGTCTTCGGCGGCCCCGACCAGCCGGGCTGGGTCACCGACCAGCTCGACCACCGGGCGATCGGCGTCGTGTACGACCCCAGCTTCGAGTCGTGGGGCAACTACGTCCCGACCCGGCTGGGCGAGCGCTACGACGCGTTCGTCTGGTGCGACGAGACGACGGCCCTGCACCCGCTGCCCGCCCTCGCCGCCCCCGGCGAGATGGAGACGTACCCGGCGGGCGTCTGAGCAGGTCGTCGGCGGGCCCCGCCGGGTGCCGGCGGGGCCCCGACGTCAGCGGGCGGGAGCCTTCTCCGCCTCGGCGAGGTGGGCGCGCAGGCCCTCGCCCTCGACGTCGACGTTCGGCAGGATCCGGCCGAGCCAGCGGGGCAGCCACCATGCCGCCCGGTCGAGCAGCGACATCACCGCCGGGACGATGGTCATCCGCACCACGAACGCGTCGATGGCCACGCCGACGGCGAGCGCGAAGCCCATCGACTTGATCACCGGGTCCTCGAGGAAGACGAACCCGCCGAACACCGAGATCATGATCAGCGCGGCGGCGGTGACCACCCGCGCGCCGTGGCCCATCCCGTTGATCGTGGCCTGCCGCGCCGTGTCCCCGTGCACGAAGTCCTCCCGCATCCGGGAGACCAGGAACACCTCGTAGTCCATGGCCAGGCCGAACAGGATGCCGATCAGCAGGATCGGCAGGAAGCTGACGAGCGGGCCCGGGGCGTCCAGGCCGACCAGCTCGGCCAGGTGCCCCTGCTGGAACACCGCGACGGTGATGCCGAACGTCGCCGCGACGGTGAGCAGGAAGCCCAGCGCCGCCTTGACCGGCACCAGGATCGACCGGAACACCAGCATCAGCAGCAGGATCGACAGGCCGACGACCAGCACCAGGTAGACCGGCAGCGCGTCGGACAGCTTCTCCGACACGTCGATGCCGATCGCCGTGGCGCCGGTCAGCAGCACGTCCGCCTGACTGATCCCGGAGACCTGGCGGCGGATGTCGTGTACCAGCTCCTCGGTGGCCTCGTCCGTCGGCCCGCTGCGCGGGATCACCCCGAGCAGGGCGGTCCGCCCGGTCGGGTCGGTCTGCGGCGGGGTCACCGCGAGCACCCCGTCCGTCCGCTGGATCAGCGCGGCGACCTGCGGCGCGGCGGCGGCGGTGGCCTGCGGGGAGTCGGCGGTGACGACCACCGCGAGCCGGCCGGTGAACCCGGGACCGAAGCCCTCCCGGACCAGGTCGTTGTTGACCCGGGCCGCCGAGCCGGCGGGAGCGGTGTTGGCGTCCGGCAGGGCCAGCCGCATGTGGGGGGCGGGCACCGCGAGCAGGCCCAGGCCGAGCAGGCCGACCAGGATCACCGGTACGCGCAGCCGGGTGACCAGGCGGGCCCACCGGAACCCGAGGCCGGGGCGACCCTCGGCCCGCGCCTCGCCGCCTGCCGGGGCCTCGCCGGCGGCCGCCCCGCCGCGTGCCGTCGCCGTCCCGCGCAGCCGGCGGGGGAGCACCCGGTCGCCGGCGAAGCCGAGCAGGGCCGGGGCGAGGGTGATCGCGACGAGCACGGCGACGGTCACCGTGCCGGCGGCGGCCAGACCCATCACGGTCAGGAACGGGATGTCCACCACCGCCAGGCCGGCCAGCGCGATGACCACGGTGGCGCCGGCGAAGACCACCGCGGAGCCGGCGGTGCCGACCGCCCGGCCGACCGCCTCGGCGGGGGCGAGCCCGTCGAGCAGGTTCTGCCGGTGCCGCGAGGTGATGAACAGCGAGTAGTCGATGCCGACGGCCAGGCCGAGCATCAGGGCGAGGATCGGGGCCGTGCTGGTCAGCTCGATCGCGCCGCTGAGCGCGAACAGGCCGGCCATGCCGACGCCGACGCCGATCAGCGCGTTGAGCATCGTCATCCCGGCGGCGACCAGCGAGCCGAACGTCACGACCAGGACGATCGCCGCGACCACGACGCCGAGCGCCTCCGTCGAGCCGACCTCCGGCTCGGCGTTGAGCACCTCGCCGCCGGGCGCCACCTGCCAGCCCTGCGCCTCCGCCCGCGCGCCCACCTCCTCGTACGCGGTGCGCTGGTCGTCGGTCACCTCGTCGGCCCGGCCGGCGAACTGCACCTGGATCAGCGCGTACCGGCCGTTCGGGGAGACCGCCTGGGCCTGGAACGGGTCGACCGCGCCGACCACGCCGGGCAGGGCGGCCGCCTCCTGGGTCACCTGCCGGACCAGGGCCTGCCCCTGCGGGGTGCCGAGCTGGCCGTCCGCCGGCGCCTTCACGGCGATGGTGCCGGTGGCCCCGCTGGCCTGCGGGAACCGCTCGGCGAGCAGGTCGATCGCGCGCTGCGACTCGGTGCCGGGCATGGTGAAGTTGCTCGCCGTCGGGCCCTTCAGGGTGGCCGCGGCGATGCCGAGGCCGACGAGCACGACGAGCCAGACGACGGCCACCAGCCGTCGACGGCGCAGCGAGGCCCGGCCGAGCCGGTACAACAGGGTCGCCATCAGTTCCTTGTCCCTCGGTCGTGGGTTTGCTGGTCGGTGGTGGGGGTGGGGGGTCAGTCGGGGGGCTCCAGCGCGCGCCGGACGAGGCCGAGCAGCGCCGCGCGCAGCTCGTCGTCCGCGAGGTCGCCGAACTCGCCGCAGGTCTTCGCGATCCCGGCGAGGACGACCAGCGCCGCGACGCGGACCGCCGGGCGCGGCGAGTGGCCGGCGAACGCCGCGATGAGGCGTTCGGAGATCTGCTGCACGTGCGCGAACGCCGGCTGCTCGAGCAGGTGGGCGAACTCGCCGCGGAGCAGCGCGATCTCCCCGCGGAAGCGCACCGCGAGGTCGACGAAGCCCTCGGCGGCGACCTGTTGGGCGGCCGCGCCGGTCAGCCCGGCGAGCCGGGCGTCCAGCTCCTGCAGCACCGCGATCGCCGGGGCCATCAGCTCGCCGAGCAGGGCCTCCTTGTTGGCGAAGTGGTAGAGCACCGTCGCCTTGGAGACCCCGACCTCGCCGGCGATGTCCTGTAGCGAGGTGCCCTTGTACCCGGTGACGGCGAACCGCCGCGCCGCCGCGCTGAGGATCTCGGCGTGCGTCGCCGGTACCGCTCGTGCCATGCCCTCCAGCATGCCTGACCGATCGGTCAGCACCTGACCGATCGGTCAGAGAGTGTGCTGTGCCACAGGGGGGTGCCATGATGCGCGCCATGACCGTGAACCCGTCGACCCTCGTCGAGCAGGCGGACACCCTGTGTACCCTGCACAAGCCCGGCGACCCGCTGGTCCTGCCGAACGCGTGGGACGCCGGCTCGGCCCGGGCCGTCGCCGCCGCCGGTTTCCCGGCCGTCGCCACCAGCAGCTCCGCCGTCGCCGAATCACTCGGCTACGCCGACGGCGAGGCCACCCCTGTCGACGAGATGCTCGCCGCGGTCGCCCGGATCGCCCGCGCCGTGCCGGTCCCCGTCACGGCCGACCTGGAACGCGGGTACGGGCTGCGGCCGACCGAGCTGGTCGAGCGGCTGCTGTCCGCGGGGGCGGTGGGCTGCAACCTGGAGGACTCGGACCCCTGTACCCGCGCGCTGTACGACTCCACCAGCGGGGATCGGACGGTACGGATCTGGGATGCGGCGCCGAGGAGCAGGCCGACCTGCTTGCCGCCGTTCGCGCGGCGGCCGACGCGGCGGGCGTGCCGCTGGTGCTCAACGCCCGGATCGACGTACACCTGCGCGGGGCCGGCGACCCGGCCGGGCGTACCGCCGAGGCGATCCGCCGGGCCCGGCGCTACCGGGCAGCCGGGGCGGACTCCGTCTACCCGATCCTCCTAGCAGAGCCGGGGCAGGTCGCGGAGTTCGTGGCCGGGGCGGACGCCCCGGTGAACCTGCTCTACCGGCCGGGTGGTCCGAGCCTCGCCGAGCTGACCCGGCTCGGGGCGGCGCGGATCAGCCACGGCGAGGGCCCGTACGCGGCGATCCAGGCCCGGACGGCGGCGCTGCTCGACGCGATCCAGGCGGGCAGGGACCCGTACGCGCCGTGACGTCGGGCGATGCGGCCGCCCGACGCGGTGCGCGAACGACTGCTGCCGGGCCCACCGCCGGCCGACCCATGCAGCGAGACGGCGCGGCGGGCGTACGTGGTCGAGGCGGCCCGCGCTCGCGCCGCCGACTGCTGGCGCGCACAGCCAGCCGATCCGCTGGCGCTACCGTCCGGCCGCGCCGATGCCGTCGGCTGGCACGAAATCGGGGTCGAGGGTTGGGCAGCGTGGCTCGCTCGCCGCGCTACGAACCGTCCCAGGCGAGATCCGGAGAACTTCCACCCCGAGTTGTGCAGCGGGGGGTGCGTTTGCCGGTGCCGAGCCCGTCGGATGCCGCCCGGTGGAACCAGGAGTCGTGTATTTCGCTGATGTGGACCTGACCGCCGGCTCGCGTGTAGGACTCCTGCCAGCCGCGGATGGTTTCGTACGCACCGTGATCGAGATAGTCAAGATGCAGTTCGAGTTCGACGTACTGAGCGGCGGGTAGCGCGGCAAGTCGGCGGGTGAGCCGCTCGGAGGCGATGAACGCGAGGGTTCCGGTGATCGACACGAGCCAGGTGCCGGATGCCGGTTGGGTGGTCCGGATTTCGCACCGGGCCAACCGCCACAGCATGAAGAGCCCCGCCGTCGCCATGCCCAGCCCGACCCCGGTGAGCAGGTCCGTCGCGGCAACGCCGACCGCGGTGATCAGATAGATGGGAAGTTCCCGGTGCCGGGCATACGTGCGGATCTGAGCGAGGCTCACCAGCCGTAAGCCGACCACCACGAGGACGGCGGCGAGCGCGGCCATCGGGATCATTTCCAACCATGCGGCGCCGACCAACACGAACCCGGCGATCCAGACGCCGTGCAGGATGGCCGAGGCGCGGGTGCGGGCGCCGGCCGCGACATTGGTTGAGCTTCGCACGATAACGCCGGTGACTGGGAGGCCGCCGAGCGTGCCGGAGACGGCGTTCGCGGTGCCCTGAGCGATGAGTTCACGGTTGAGGTTGGCGCGGGGGCCGTCGTGCATCCGATCAACGGCTACCGCTGAAAGCAGGGATTCCACGCTCGCTACCAGGGCGATGGTGATGACAGCCACGGTGATTTCCCGCAGCGGCGCGTCCGGCCAGCGGGCGAAGGCCAGTTCACTCAGCGGCTCGGCGGGCAGGTCCACCCGATCCACGTCGGCGTTCAGGACCGCCGCGACCACAGTGGCGGCAACCACGGCGATCAGCGCCGCCGGCAGCAAGGTGGTTTTGACTAGACGTGGCCAAATCAGCAACAGCGCGATGGTCAGCGCGCCGAGTACCACGGACACGCTGTGGTGACCGACGACTTGGCCGGGCAAATCACGCAGATTCGCCCACACAGAGCTTTGTGGCGCACCGCCGAGTACCACGTGGATCTGGCTCAGCGCGATGACCAAACCGATGCCGGCGAGCATGCCGTGCACGACTGCTGGCGACAGAGCGAGCGCTGCCCGGCCGAGGCGGGTGATGCCCAGCAGGATCTGCACCAGGCCGGCGACGGCCACGATCGCGGCGGTACCGGCGAAGCCGAACTCGACGATGGTACCCGCGACGATCACGGTGAGGCCGGCCGCCGGCCCGCTGACCTGCAGCGGGGCGCCGCTGAGTGCGCCAGCGACAATTCCGCCCACGACGGCGGCGACCAGCCCGGCCAGCAGCGGCGCCCCGGACGCCGCAGCGATACCTAGGGATAACGGGATCGCAATCAGAAAGACCACGATCGACGCGGGAAAATCGTGCCGAAACGACCTCAAAACCGACATCTTTGAAATGTACTTGCCTAGTGTGACGGTAATGTTACGAGTAATTACCGCCCTGCCGCGGCCGGAATGCGGCGCGGCGAACGCCAGCGGCCCACCTCCACCGCCGCCCGATAAGCCAAGAACATGATCCATTGGTTGCCGCTCGGCTTCGGTCTCCAGGAGCCGTCGAGCGGCGTTGGCGTAGTGGATGGCGGTCTGTCACATCGTGACGGCCTGGTTCCACCGACTCGGGTAGCCGAGTGGGCCGGACATGCGATGAAGGCCGCTGACCGGGTTTTCCCTGGTCAGCGGCCTTTCGTGTTGGTCGCGGCTTCCTTGGCAAGTGTGCCCCCGGCAGGATTCGAACCTGCGCCCCCGCCTCCGGAGGGCGGTGCTCTATCCCCTGAGCTACGGGGGCTCAGCGACCCGAGAAGAGTAGCAAACCCCCTCCCGGATCACCCAATCGGTATCCCCGCGCGCCGCGAGGCCGGGGTGGGGCCGATTGGGTGTCAGGCGGCGATCGTCCGGCCGCAGCTGGGGAGCGGGTGCAGGAGGATGCGGCGGGGCAGGCGGCGGGGCCACTCGTTGCGCGGCCAGGAGCCGTCCACGATGAGGTGCACCGGCCGCTCCTCGGCCCCGCTGAGCCGCAGCACGAAGTCCCGGGGCAGCGGCGGGTCCACCGACGGCGTGGTCACCATGAACCGGACCCGTCCCCGCGACGAGACGGCGGAGACCACGTCCGCCGCGGGCATCGTCCCGCGCAGCCGTACCCGGCCCAGCCAGTAGACCTCGGCGAGGTGTTCCTGGGCGGCCCGGGTGATCGCCGGGTACTCGCTGCGTACCCAGTGCTCGACCGCGCCGACGCAGAGCCCGCAGGCGCGCTCGCGCGGCTCGCGCGGGCCCAACCCCCAGGCCCGCAGGTACGCCCCGATCGCGCCGACGTCCATCGCCGGGTCGAACCGGCGCTGGACGAGCGTGGTGAGGCTCTGCCGCGTCCACAGTTCCTCGTCCAGGCCGAACTCGTCGGGGTGGACGCCCCGCAGGACGTCGATCAGTTCCAGCTCCTGCTCGCGGCTGAGCGTTCCCGGCTCGCCCTGCCGCTGTCCGCGACGGACGGCAGCCACCGCCCCGTCACCGCCGATCGTGTGGCGCCGGCACCAGCTGGTGACCGAGCGCCGTGCGTCTCTGAGTGCAACCCCCACGTCCTGCGCAACGAGCCCGAATCAGGACTGGTCACGATATGCGCGGAGAAAACCCTCCAAAGGAGGCAATCGGTCTAAACGGGCAAAGCAGTATAAAAGGTGCAGTAGGGTCTCGCGGACGCCGGAGGGCCCGCGTCCCCGCCGTGGTGACGGGAACGCGGGCCCTCCGCGGTGTCCGGCGCGCTCAGCCCTTGAGGCGGTCCCGCGCGTTCTTGAGGTTGGTGAGGTCGGTCTGCTGGGTGTTCTTCATGGCGCGGGCGGTGCGCACCACGTCGGGCTCGTCGCTGGCCTTGAGGATGCCGTCGATCATGTGGATGCCGCCGATGTGGTGCCGGATCATCATGTCCAGGAACAGGATGTCCAGCTCGCGGCCCTTCGCCGCCCGCAGCTTGGCCATCTCCTCCGGGGTGGCCATCCCCGGCATCAGGCCGTCGCGCACCATGGCCGGGCCGTCGGGCATCCACGCCATCCGGGGCTGGGACCCGGTGGGGTCGAGGCCCCACGAGCGCAGCCAGGTCTGCATGGTGCCGATCTCGCCCTGCTGGCCGGTGGCGATGTCGCCCCCGATGGTCACCACCTCGGGATCGGTGCCGTGCTGGTACGCGATCAGCCCCATCGCCACCGCCTGGGCGTGGTGAGTGGTCATGTCCCGGGCGAAGCCCGCCTCCGGCGAGGCGTCGCCCGGGCGGGTGAGCCGTGGCGTCAGCAGACCGCCCGCGTACCCGAGGAGCAGGCCGACCACGACGGCGGCGGCCACGACCAGCGTGCCGAAGCGGCGGGCGGGTCGCCGGTCACCGTCGTCGGTGACCGGGGCCTCGTCCAGGTCGGGGTCCGTCGTCGCGGGTGCGGTCATCGGGCGTCCTCGTCGTCGGGGTACGGGTTACTGGGTGGGCATCTGGTTGCCGTCACGCGGCGTGGTGCCGGTGGCGGTGATGCCGTCGGCGCAGTTGGCCGTCGGGCCCTCGACCGAGGCGTTGACCCGCAGCACCTTGATGAACTCGTCGATCCGGCTGTCGTCGGCGTTGTCGACCTTGAGCTGGTAGCCCCAGGCCTGGAGGGAGATCGGCTTGTCCAGCCCCTCGAACGGGCTGAGCAGCATCTTCTCCTGGCCCTGGACCTTGCTCTTGAGCGTGGCCACCTGGTCGGCCGGCAGGTCGGGGCGGTAGGTGATCCACACCGCGCCGTGCTCCAGGCTGTGCACCGCGTGCTCGTTGGCGATCTGGGCGTCGTAGACGTCGCCCATGCAGTTCTGCCAGGCCGCGTTGTGCGGGCCGGCCACCGGCGGGAGGATGTCGTACTTGATCGGGCCCTGCTGGTGGTTGCCGCCCGAGGTGAGCTCCTTGTCCTTCTCGCGGTAGTTGACGATGCCCGCGATGTCGGCGGCCCGGTCCTCCCACGGCTTCGAGCCGTTGTACGCGGCCCAGGCGCCGTAGCCGATGATCGCCACGGCGAGCACCCCGACCGCGGTGAACAGGGCGATCGGACCCCAGGAACGGCCCTGGCTGACCTTGACCGGGGCGATCGGCTTGCGGGGGCCCTTGCCGCCGCCGGAACGGCCCGCGCCGCCCTGCGGCTTGCCCGCCCCGGCCTTGGCGTCGGACGCCGGCCGGCCCGCCGCCGGCTTCTTGCCGGTGGTGACCACGGTCGGACGGCGCTCCGGGCCGCCCGGGGTGCTGATGCTCATCGTGCCTCGTCAGGTAGCTCGGTCAACGTTGGTGGCGGGTAGGGGTCACGCTGAAGGGTCGCCGCCGGGTGACCGAGTCTACCCCCGATAACATGGATCAGTGACTCCCGCAGAACTCGCCGAGGTCGTCCTCTCCGCAGCCCACGCCGTCTTCGCCGACCGGGGCCTGGACCGCTCCGCCCTTCCGGAGCGCACCGCCGTGGAGCGACCCCGCAACCCCGAGCACGGCGACTACGCCTCGACGCTCGCCCTCCAGCTCAGCAAGAAGGTGGGCGTGCCGCCGCGGGAGCTGGCCGCCGCGCTGGCCGAGCAGCTCGGCCGGGCCGCGGGGATCAAGTCGGTGGAGATCGCCGGCCCCGGCTTCCTCAACATCCGCCTGGACGCGGCCGTCGCCGGCCAGCTCGCCCGGTCGATCGTCGAGGCCGGCCCGGCGTACGGCCGCAGCGCCGCGCTCGCTGGCCTGAAGATCAACCTGGAGTTCGTCTCGGCCAACCCGACCGGCCCGGTGCACATCGGCGGGGTCCGCTGGGCCGCCGTCGGCGACGCGCTCGCCCGGCTGCTGCGCGCCACCGGCGCGGACGTCGGCACGGAGTACTACTTCAACGACGCCGGCTCCCAGATCGACCGCTTCGCCCGCTCGCTGCTCGCCGCCGCGCGGGGCGAGCCGGCTCCCGAGGACGGGTACGCGGGCGCGTACCTCGCGGAGATCGCCGCGGCGGTGCAGGCCGCCCGGCCGGACGTGCTGGGCCTCGACGACGCCGCCGCCCAGGAGGTGTTCCGGGTCGAGGGCGTCGAGCTGATGTTCGCCGAGATCAAGTCCTCGCTGCGTGACTTCGGGGTGGAGTTCGACACCTACTTCAACGAGAAGGACCTGCACGCGCGGGGCGAGCTGGACGAGGCCCTGGACCGGCTGCGCGAGCAGGGCCACACCTACGAGTCCGAGGGCGCGACCTGGCTGCGCACCACCGACTTCGGCGACGACAAGGACCGGGTGCTGCGCAAGTCCAACGGCGAGTGGACGTACTTCGCGGCGGACTGCGCGTACTACCTCGACAAGCGCGAGCGCGGCTTCGAGCGCGTGGTGATCATGCTGGGCGCCGACCACCACGGCTACGTCGGCCGGATGCGGGCGATGGCCGCCTGCTTCGGCGACGACCCGGACCGCAACCTGGAGATCCTGATCGGCCAGCTGGTCAACCTGGTCCGCGACGGCGCCCCGCTGCGGATGAGCAAGCGGGCCGGCACCGTGGTTACGCTGGAGGACCTGGTCGACGCGATCGGCGTCGACGCCGCCCGGTACGCGCTGGCCCGCTACTCCAGCGACTCCCCGATCGACATCGACGTCGAGCTGTGGACCCGGGCCACCCGCGACAACCCGGTCTACTACGTCCAGTACGTGGCGGCCCGGACGGCCAGCGTGGGCCGCAACGCCGCGGAGGTGGGGCTGAACCGGGGCGCGGGCGACGACTTCCGTCCCGACCTGCTCGACCACGAGAAGGAGAACGAGCTGCTCAAGGCGCTCGCCGAGTTCCCGACCGTGGTGGCCGCCGCCGCCGAGCTGCGGGAGCCGCACCGGGTGGCCCGCTACCTGGAGGAGCTGTCCGGGTCGTACCACCGGTTCTACGACAACTGCCGGATCCTGCCGCGCGGCGACGAGGAGGTCACCGACCTGCACCGGGCCCGGCTCTGGCTCAACGACGCCACCCGCACGGTGATCGCCAACGGCCTGCACCTGCTGGGCGTGTCCGCCCCCGAGAGGATGTGACGCGACATGCGAGCGCGAGGAGTGAGCTTGCGAGCCCCGCAGTCGCGAAGCGGAGGTAAGTGATGCGCGCGCATGAGGCCGGGGCGCTGCACGGCGAGCTGGGCAACCGGGGGCCCGCGTGGCTGCGTACGCCGGTCGACGTCAACGCTCTGGTGCCGCAGCTCTGGCCGCGCAACGTGGCCCGGGCCGCCGACGGCGCGCTCGCCGTCGCGGGGCTCGGCGTCCGCGACATCGCGGCCGAGTTCGGCACCCCGGTGTACGTCCTCGACGAGGACGACCTGCGGGCGCGCTGCCGCGAGTTCCGCGCGGCCTTCCCCGAGGCCGACGTCTACTACGCCGGCAAGGCGTTCCTCTGCCGCGCGGTCGTGCGGATGATCGCCGAGGAGGGCATGCACCTCGACGTCTGCACCGGCGGCGAGCTGGCCGTGGCGCTGGCGGCCGGGATGCCGCCGGAGCGGATCGGCTTCCACGGCAACAACAAGTCCGTGGCCGAGCTGGCCCGGGCGCTGGACGCGGGGGTCGGACGGATCATCCTCGACTCGTTCGACGAGATCGACCGGCTCACCGCGCTGGCCCGCGAGCGGGGGGTACGCCCCGGCGTGCTGATCCGGGTCACCGTCGGGGTGGAGGCGCACACCCACGAGTTCATCGCCACCGCCCACGAGGACCAGAAGTTCGGCTTCTCGCTGGCCGGCGGGGCGGCGATCGCCGCCGCGCTGCGCGTCCTCGACGACGGCGTGCTGGACCTGCGCGGCCTGCACTCGCACATCGGCTCGCAGATCTTCGACGCCAGCGGCTTCGAGGTCTCCGCCCGGCGGGTGCTCGGCCTGCAGGCGCAGATCCGCGACGCCCGGGGCGTGGAGCTGCCCGAGCTGGACCTGGGCGGCGGCTTCGGCATCGCGTACACCACCCAGGACGACCCGGCCGCCCCGCACGAACTGGCCAAGCGGATGCGCAAGATCGTCGAGGGGGAGTGCCAGGCCGAACGGCTCGCCGTGCCGCACCTGTCCATCGAACCGGGTCGGGCGATCGCCGGCCCCGCCGTGTTCACCCTGTACGAGGTCGGCACCGTCAAGGACGTGGACGGGTTGCGGACGTACGTGAGTGTGGACGGCGGGATGAGCGACAACATCCGCACCGCCCTCTACGACGCGTCGTACTCGGCGACCGTGGCCTCCCGGGCCTCGGCGGCCGAGCCGATGCTCGCCCGCGTGGTGGGAAAGCACTGTGAGTCCGGGGACATCGTGGTGAAGGATGAATTCCTGCCCGCCGACGTGCAGCCCGGAGATCTTCTCGCGGTGCCCGGCACCGGCGCATACTGCCGGAGCATGGCCAGCAACTACAACCACGTGCCCCGGCCCCCGGTGGTCGCGGTGCGGGACGGACGCGCGCGGCTGATCGTCCGGCGGGAGACGGAACAGGACCTTCTCGCATTGGATGTCGGATGATCTCACCTGTGCGCTTGGCGCTGCTCGGCTGCGGCACGGTCGGCAGCGAGGTGGTGCGGCTGCTGCACGAGCAGTCGGCCGACCTCGCCGCCCGGATCGGCGCCCCGCTGGAGATCGCCGGGATCGCCGTCCGCCGGCTCGGCCGGGACCGCGGCGACCTGCCGGTCGACGAGGCCCTGTTCACCACCGACGCGCTCGGCCTGGTCAAGCGGGACGACGTCGACGTGGTGGTCGAGGTCGTCGGCGGGATCGAGCCGGCCCGCGGCTGGCTGGTCGAGGCGCTGCGCGCCGGCAAGAGCGTGGTCACCGCCAACAAGGCGCTGCTCGCCGAGGACGGCGCCGCGCTGCACGCCGCCGCCGCCGAGGGCGGCGCGGACCTCTACTACGAGGCGTCCGTCGCGGGGGCCATCCCGCTGCTGCGCCCGCTGCGCGACTCGCTGCACGGCGACCGGGTCAACCGGGTCACCGGCATCGTCAACGGCACCACCAACTTCATCCTCTCCGCCATGGACGCCACCGGCGCCGGATTCGCGGAGGCGCTGGAGGAGGCCACCGCGCTGGGGTACGCCGAGGCGGACCCGACGGCCGACGTGGAGGGCTTCGACGCGGCGGCCAAGGCGGCCATCCTCGCCTCGCTGGCGTTCCACACCCGGGTCACCGCGGCGGACGTGCACCGCGAGGGGATCACGGAGGTCACCGCCGCCGACGTGGCGAGCGCCCGGGCGATGGGCTGCACCATCAAGCTGCTCTGCATCGCCGCCCGGGTCCCGGACGCCGCCGGGAAGGAGACGGTCAACGTCCGGGTGCACCCGGCGATGATTCCGCGGACCCACCCGCTGGCCAGCGTCGGCGACGCGTTCAACGCGGTCTTCGTCGAGGCCGAGGCGGCCGGGCAGCTCATGTTCTACGGCCGCGGCGCGGGCGGCGCGCCGACCGCCAGCGCCGTGCTCGGCGACGTGGTGGCGGTGGCCCGCAACCGGCTCGCGGGCGTCCGCGCGCCCAGCGAGTCGGCGTACGCGGACCTGCCGGTGCGGCCGATGGGCGAGGCGCTGACCCGCTACCACGTCAGCCTCGACGTGGCCGACCGGCCCGGGGTGCTGGCGGCGGTCGCCGGGGTGTTCGCCCGGCACGGCGTGTCGATCGCCACGGTCCGTCAGGGCTCGGCCGGCGCGAGCGGGGCCGGGGCGGGTTCGGGCGAGGACGCCGAGCTGGTCATCGTCACCCACACGGCGCCCGACGCCGCGCTCGCGGCCACCGTGGGCGAGCTGCGGGGGCTGGACATCGTCCGGTCGGTGCCGAGTGTGCTTCGGGTCGAGGGCGGGGCGTAGCCTTCCGTCCCGCCTGATGGTTAAGCCGAGGTGTGCCGGCGGCCGGTCCGGGAGGCTGGTTCACGCTGGGTAGGGCCCCGACGAGACCGGGGCGGGCCGAGGCGAGGAGAGCGACATGTGGCGGGGCCTGATCGAGACGTACCGGGACCGGCTGCCGGTCACCGATGCCACCCCGGTCGTCACGCTGCACGAGGGGAACACCCCGCTGCTGCCCGCGCCGGTGCTCTCCGCCCGCCTCGGCTGCGACGTCTACCTCAAGGTCGAGGGCGCCAACCCGACCGGCTCGTTCAAGGACCGGGGCATGACGGTCGCCGTCTCCAAGGCCATCGAGGCGGGCGACAAGGCGATCATCTGCGCGTCGACCGGCAACACCAGCGCCTCCGCCGCGGCGTACGCGGCCCGGGCCGGGATCACCTGTGCGGTGCTGGTGCCGCAGGGCAAGATCGCGCTCGGCAAGCTGGCCCAGGCGCTGGTGCACGGTGCGAAGCTGCTCCAGGTCAACGGCAACTTCGACGACTGCCTCGCGCTGGCGGCGAAGCTCGCCCAGGACTTCCCGGTCGCGCTGGTCAACTCGGTCAACCCCGACCGCCTGCACGGGCAGAAGACGGCCGCGTTCGAGATCGTCGAGGCGCTCGGCGACGCGCCGGACATCCACTGCCTGCCGGTCGGCAACGCGGGCAACATCTCCGCGTACTGGCTGGGCTACACGGAGGACCTGCGCGCCGGCAACGCCACCCGCGCCCCGAAGATGTACGGCTTCCAGGCGGCCGGGGCGGCGCCCATCGTCACCGGTCGGGTGGTGCCCGAACCGTCCACCATCGCCACCGCGATCCGCATCGGCAACCCGGCGAGCTGGACGAAGGCGCTCGACGCCCGGGACGCCTCGGGCGGGCTGATCGCCGCCGTCACCGACCGGGAGATCCTCGCCGCGTACCGGCTGCTCGCCCGGGAGGTCGGGGTCTTCGTCGAGCTGGGCAGCGCGGCCAGCGTGGCCGGCCTGCTCCAGCAGGCCGCGGCGGGCCGGGTCCCGGCCGGCGCCACGGTCGTCTGCACCGTCACCGGCCACGGGCTCAAGGATCCGGAGTGGGCGATCTCCACCGCCCCGGCCCCGGTCACCATCGCCAACGACCCGCTGGCCGCCGCCCGCTCGCTCGACCTCGCCTGAGGCTGCCGCCCGGCAGCGGGGACCGGCGGAACGGGGTAGCCGATCGGCGGGGCGGTGTGGCTACCGATGGCACGGCGGGCCCGCGAGACCCGTCGCCGTCGCCGGAGGGGATTATCGGGTCCGGCACACTTTCCCTGCCGACCTGTCCGCCTTTCTCCAGGAGTGAGCCACGCCGATGTCGCTGCTCGCCAGATCAAGCCTCGCCAACCGGGGGCTGGTCGCCCTCGTCGCGGTGGTCGTGACGCTTTTCGGGGCGTTCGCCGTACCGTCGCTGAAGCAGCAACTCCTGCCGTCGCTGGAGTTCCCGGGCGCGTTCATCGTGGCGGTCTATCCCGGCGCCGCGCCCGAGATCGTCGAGTCGCAGGTCACCGAGCCGATCGAGAACAGCCTCCAGGGCCTGCCCGGGCTGGAGAAGATGACCTCGACCTCCCGCGAGGGGTCCACGGTCGTCCAGGTGCAGTACGAGTTCGGCACCGACCTCGACACCGTGGTCAACAAGATGGAGACCGCGCTGGGCCGGATCGACAGCCAGCTCCCCGAGGGCGTCGACCCGCAGATCCTCACCGGCACCACCGACGATCTGCCTGCGGTGGTGATCGCCGCGGCGGGCGGCGGCGACGAGCGCGCCCTGGCCGACAAGCTGCGCGAGACCGTGGTGCCGGAGTTGGAGGCGATCGACGGGGTGCGCACGGTCGCGGTGACCGGCACCCGGGACGAGGTCGTCACGGTCACCCCGGACCCGGCCAAGCTGGCCGCCGCGCAACTCGCGCCGACCGCGATCGGCGCGGCGCTGAAGACCAACGGCGTGGCGGTGCCGGCCGGCGCGGTGACCGACGGCTCCCGTTCGCTGACCGTCCAGGTCGGCACCCCGATCGCCTCGATCGACGACCTCCGGGGCATCGTCCTGACCCCGACGGCGCCGAAGGCGGCGCCGGTGCGGCTCGGCGACGTGGCGACGGTCGAGCAGCAGCTCGCCCCGGCGACGTCGTTCACCCGTACCAACGGCAAGGACAGCCTCGGCATCGCCGTGACGGCCGCCCCGGACGGCAACGCGGTCGAGATCTCCCACGAGATCCGCGACCGGCTCGCCGACCTGGGGGCCACCGCGGGCGCGGACCTGACCGTCGTGTTCGACCAGGCGCCGTTCGTGGAGAGGTCCATCGAGAGCCTGACCACGGAGGGCCTGCTCGGCCTGGTCATGGCGGTCGTGGTGATCCTGGTCTTCCTGCTCTCGATCCGTTCCACCCTGGTCACCGCCGTCTCCATCCCGCTGTCGGTGCTGGTGGCCCTGATCGCGCTCTGGATCGGCGACCACTCGCTCAACCTGCTCACCCTCGGCGCGCTGACCATCGCGGTCGGGCGGGTCGTCGACGACTCGATCGTGGTGCTGGAGAACATCAAGCGCCATCTGGAGTACGGCGAGCCGAAGCGGGACGCGATCGTCACCGCCGTACGCGAGGTGGCCGGCGCCGTCACCGCCTCGACGCTCACCACGGTCGCCGTCTTCGCCCCGATCGCGCTGGTCGGCGGCTTCGTCGGGCAGCTCTTCGCGCCGTTCGCGATCACGGTGACGGTGGCCCTGCTCGCCTCGCTGCTGGTCTCGCTGACGGTGATCCCGGTGCTGGCGTACTGGTTCCTGCGGCCCAAGCCGGCCGGGGCGGACGACGCCGCGGTGCGCCGGGCGGCCGAGGAGAGGGAGCTGCGCAGCCCGCTGCAGCGGGCATACCTGCCGGCGATCGGGTTCGCCACCCGGTCCCGCAAGACCCGCTGGATCACCGTGGGGGCGGGCCTGGTCGTGCTGGTCGGCACGCTCTGCCTGTCCGGCGCGTTGAAGACCAACTTCCTCGACGACTCCGGCCAGGACACCCTGACCATCACCCAGGAACTGCCGGCCGGCTCCGGCCTGGCCGCCACCGACCAGGCGGCCCGCCGGGTCGAGGCGGTGCTGGAGCGGACGGACGGCGTCGAGACGTACCAGGTGACGGCCGGCGGCAACGACCAGCCGTGGGCGGGCGGCGGGGGCAACGACTCCGCCAGCTTCTCCGTCACCCTCGACGGCGACTCGGACGCCGCCGGGGTGCGGGAGAAGCTGCGCAGGGAGTTCGACGCGCTCGGCGCCGACGCGGGCGAGATCAGCTTCGGCGCCGGCCAGGGCGGCGCCTCGGCCAACCGGTTGGAGGTGGTCGTCCAGGCCGCCGACCAGGAGGTGCTGGCCCGGGCGGCCGAGCAGGCGCGGGCCGCGATGGCGGACCTCGCGGACGTGGAGGACGTCTCGACCAGCCTGGCCGAGCGGGTGCCGCGGGTCGACGTCACGGTGGACCGGCTGGCCGCGGCCCGGGTCGGGCTCACCGAGGCGGCCGTCGGGCAGTTGGTGGCCCAGGTGTACCGGGGCACCCCGCTGGGGCAGGTGAGCGTCGACGGCGTCCAGCAGGACGTGGTGCTGCGCGGCGCGGGCCAGCCGCCGACGACGGTGGAGGAGCTGCGCGCCCTGCCGGTCGGGCCGGTGAAGCTGGACGACATCGCCGACGTCACCCAGGCCGAGGGGCCGCAGCAGGTGACCCGGATCGACGGCGAGCGCAGCGTCTCGGTCACCGGCACGGCGACCGGCGCCAACCTCGGCGCGACCACCCAGGAGCTGCAGAAGAAGCTGGACGCCATCGACCTGCCGGGGGCGACGCTGCGTATCGGCGGTGTCAGCGCCGACCAGGAGGAGGCGTTCGGGGACCTCGGCCTGGCCGTGCTGGCCGCGATCGCGATCGTCTTCCTGATCATGGTGGCGACGTTCCGCAGCCTGACCCAGGCGCTGATCCTGCTGGTCAGCATCCCGTTCGCGGCGACCGGCGCGATCGGCCTGCTGCTGGCCACCGGCACCCCGCTGGGCGTGCCGGCGCTGATCGGCGTGCTCATGCTGGTCGGCATCGTGGTGACCAACGCGATCGTGCTGCTGGACCTGGTCAACCAGTACCGGGCGCAGGGCATGGCGGTCGGGGAGGCGGTGGTCGAGGGCGGCCGGCGCCGGCTGCGGCCGATCCTGATGACGGCGGTGGCCACGATCTTCGCGCTGCTGCCGATGGCGTTCGGGCTCACCGGGGAGGGCGGCTTCATCTCCAAGCCGCTGGCGATCGTGGTGATCGGCGGCCTGATCACCTCCACCCTGCTCACCCTGGTGCTCGTGCCGACGCTCTACACGATGGTGGAGTACACGAAGGAGTCGCTGCGGGCGCGGCGCGCCCGGCGTACCGGCGGGTCGGAGCCGGGGGCGGACGGCGCGGCGGCGGACGGCCGTGCCGAGCCCGTACCGGCCGGCGTGGCGGCCCCGGCCCGGCCCGCGCCCTCCGGGGCGCTGGTCGACGGTACCGACCAGTTCGAGGTGCTCCGGCTGCCGAGGAGCCGGCAGTCGCCGCTGCCGCCGACCGAGTAGTCGACGCGTACGGCTGACGCCCCCGCCGGGTCCGACCCGGCGGGGGCGTTTCCGGCTCCGCCCGGTCGTGTTCCGGCCCGTACCGCGAGCCCCTTGCCACATACTGGGTGTCTCGCGGTCGCCTCGCGGGGCGACCGCCCGGAGCGGGGGCGGGCCATGGCGGACGGGGCTGGCCGATGGGACCGGCGGGCCGTGCTGCGCCGGTCGGGGCTCGCCGCCGGAGGCGCGGCCCTGGGCGCCGTGGGCATGTCCCAGGCCACCTGGATCGCCGACCGGCGGCTGCCACTGGCGGGCGGCCCGGCCAGCGCCACGCTGGGCGGCGGCCGCCAGCAGGTCGGCGGCGGCGAGGTGTCGGTGGTCTGGGCCGCCCGCACCGCGCGGCGGCTGGTCGCGCTCACCTTCGACGACGGTCCGCAGCCACGGTGGACCCCGATGGTGCTGGACACCCTGGACCGGTACGCCGTGCCGGCCACGTTCTTCCTGGTTGGCGAACGGGCCCGGCGGCACGCCGGCATCCTGCGCGGCCGGCTCGGCCGGCACGAGGTGGGCAACCACAGCTGGGCGCACCGTGACCTGGCCCGGCACGACGCCGTCGAGGTCCACGACGACCTGCGCCGCGCCCACGACGCGATCGCCGAGGCCGCCGGGTCCGCGCCCCGCCTGCTCCGTCCGCCGTACGGACACCTCGGCGGCGCGGTGCTGCACGCCGCCGCCCGGCTGGACTACCGGCTGGTGCTGTGGTCGTTGCAGATGGTCGAGAGGCAGTTCCCGGGTGACCCGGCGGGGCACGCCCGGCGGGTCGTCGCCGGCGTGGAGCCCGGCACCATCCTGCTCGCGCACGACGTGGGCGACGCCCGCCGGCTGGTCGCGCTGCGCGGCCTGCCCGACATGATCACCGCGCTGCGGGACCGGGGCTTCGCCTTCGTGACCGTCTCCGAGCTGCTCCGTCAGGCGACCGCCCCGCACCCCGAGGGGTAGGGTTGCCGGACGTGTCGCCAACCCTCTCGGTCCTGGTCCGCAACCGGAGCTTCCGCAACCTCTTCCTGGCCGAGCTGGTGGTCTTCGGCGCCGACTGGTTCGTCATGGTGCCGCTGCTGGTGTTGCTGCCGAAGCTGACCGGCAGCGGTATCTGGGGGGCCCTGGTGCTCGCCGTGGACACGGGCGTGGTGGCGCTGCTGCTGCCGGTCACGGGCGTGGTCGCCGACCGGTTCGACCGCCGGAAGGTCATGATCGCGGCCAACGTCGCCGCCCTACTCGGCGTGCTGCTGCTGCTCGGCGTGCGGGGCGCCGGGACGGCGTGGCTGGCCATGGCGGCGATCGCCCTGGTGGCGGTGGCGAAGGCCTTCTACTCGCCCGCCGCGCAGGCCGCCCTGCCCAACGTGCTCGACCCGGACGAGCTGGCCGCCGGCAACGCCGTCGCCGGGTCGGCCTGGGGCACCATGACCGTCGTCGGCGCCTCGCTCGGCGGCGTGCTGAGCGCCGCCGCCGGCCCGTACGCCTGCTTCTGGGTGGCCGCCGCGGGCCTGGCCCTGGCCGCCGGCCTGGCGGCGCTGATCCGCCGGCCGTTGCAGGCCCCGCGGGACGCCGCCGCGCCGGCGCAGCGAACCTGGGCGGCGATCGGGGAGGCGCTCCGCTACATCGGCCACCGCCCGCGCGTGCTGGGGCTGGTCACGGTCAAGTCGGCGGTGGGGCTCGGCAACGGGGTGCTCACCGTCTTCCCGCTGCTCGCCGGCCTGTACGGGGTGGGTCCGATCGGCACGGGCCTGCTCTTCGCCGTACGCGGGGCGGGTGCGCTGGTCGGCCCGATCCTGATGCGCCGGGTGCTGACCAACCGGGCCTGGCTGCTGACCGGCCTGGCCCTGTCCATGTCGCTGTACGGGCTGTCCTACCTGGGCGTCTCGGTGGCCCGATGGTTCCCGCTGGTGCTGGCGCTGGTCTTCGTGGCGCACTTCGCGGGCGGCAGCAACTGGGTGATGTCGAACTTCGCCCTCCAGGGCGAGGTGCCGGACCGGCTGCGCGGCCGGGTGTTCGCGACCGACATGATGCTGGCGACGCTCGCCATCTCGGTCAGCCAACTCGTCGTGGCCGCGGTGGTCGACGTCGTCGACGAGCGGGTCGTGCTGGCCGGCTGCGGCCTGGTCACCGTGGTCTACGCGGTCGGCTGGCGGATCGCCACCCGCCGGCTCTCCCTGACCGCCCGGCCGCCGAGCCGGCACCGGCCCCGCCCCCGCGGCGCCCGCCCCGCCTGCGTGATCCCCCCGGCTGCGTGGGGTCCCCGCCCGGCCTGCGTGATCCCCGCCCGGCCTGCGTGGTCCCTGCCCGGCCTGCGTGGTCCCTGCCCGGCCTGCGTGGTCCCTGCCCGGCCTGCGTGGTCCCTGCCCGGCCTGCGTGGTCCCCGCCCGGTCGATCAAGAGGTTTGCGCCACCGGGGAGATCGACTCCGACGCATTTCTCTTGATCACCGGCGGCCGCGCCCGGCGGCCGCGCCCGGCGGCCGCGCCCGGCGGCCGCGCCGGCGGCCGCGCCCGGCGGCCGGCCTCCGGCGGGCGGGGCGGCCGGGCGGGGCGGGTGGTCAGCGGGAGGGGGGCGGCGTCGGGTGGCGGCCGGCGAGCGCGGCGGCGATCAGCAGGGCCAGCCCGACCGAGAGGAGCACGGAGGTCGCCAGGCCGACCGCCGTGGCGACGCCGGTGAGCGCGGAGAACGACAGGGCGCCGCTTCGGTAGAGCTGGGGCAGGGCGAACACCGCGGCCAGGTCGACCAGGAGCTGGAGGAAGAGCGCCAGCAACCCGCCGACCAGCAACGCCATGCACCGGCCGGGCAGCCGCTTCCGCGCGACCAGGGCCATCGCGAGCCCGACCACCAGCACCAGCAGGGTGGGCAGCCGCAGGGACGCCTGCACGAACGGGTTGTTCAGGATCTCCACGACACCCTCCCCATGATCGATAAGGTCAGGTTAGCCGAGATGATCAGATCCCACCGACCGGGCGAAGGCCCTCCGTGTCGGCCCGGCCGCTTAGCATGAGCCGGTGCCGACGACATTCGTATCCGGGCCGGTGCGGGTCCGGGTTCCCGCCACGAGCGCGAACCTCGGGCCGGGCTTCGACGCGCTGGGCCTGGCGCTCGGCCTCTACGACGACGTGGCGGGTGAGGTGGTGCCCGACGGCGTCCGGGTGACGGTGACCGGGCAGGGTGCGGGGGAGTTGCCCGACGACGAGCGGCACCTGGTCGCCCGCGCCATGCGGGCCACGTTCGAGGCGC
Source organism: Micromonospora olivasterospora (assembly GCF_007830265.1). Classification (NCBI taxonomy): domain Bacteria; kingdom Bacillati; phylum Actinomycetota; class Actinomycetes; order Micromonosporales; family Micromonosporaceae; genus Micromonospora; species Micromonospora olivasterospora. The sequence continues at coordinate 1,382,146 of NZ_VLKE01000001.1, read as the reverse complement.
TCGGCGCTCAGCCGCCGGGCTTCGCCGTGGAGTGCGTCAACCGGATCCCGCAGGCCCGGGGGCTGGGCTCGTCCTCCGCCGCGATCGTCGCCGGCGTCCAGTTGGCCCGGGCTCTGGTCGCCGACGGGGCGACCCGGCTCGACGATGCGGCGGCGCTGCGGCTGGCGGCCGAGATCGAGGGTCACCCCGACAACGTCGCGCCCTGCCTGCTCGGTGGCTTCACCGTCGCCTGGACGGAGCCGCCGGGAGCCCGGGCGGTCTCGCTGACCGTCGCCGAGGCGGTACGGCCGACGGTCTTCGTGCCCGAGCAGCGCGGCCTGACGTCGGCCGCCCGGGCCGCGCTGCCCGCCACCGTCCCGCACGGCGACGCCGCGCTGACCGCCGGCCGGGCCGCGCTGCTGGTGCACGCCCTCACCGCCGAGCCGGCGCTGCTGCTGCCGGCGACGGTCGACCGGCTGCACCAGGGCTACCGCGCCGCCGGCATGCCGGAGACCGCGGCGCTGGTCGATGCGTTGCGTGCGGCCGGTGTGGCGGCTGTGGTCAGCGGGGCGGGCCCGACGGTGCTGGCGCTGACCGAGCCGCCGGAAGGCTTCTCGCCGGGAACAGGTTGGCAGACCTGGCGGTTGGGTATAGACGTGCACGGAGCGCGGGTCGCCAGGGGTAGACTTGGACACGCCGAGCGGGACCCTGTTGCCGCAGGTCGGAAGAGTTGATTACGCTCTAGACCTAGCACAGCCGCGAAGCACGCGATCTGCCTGCGGGTCGGCGCACCCCCGAAGCTCTCGGCGGTCAGCCCGTCACCCCTGCCTAAGGCTCACGCCGCACCGCAGTTTCCACAGGTCGCCGCAGACGGCGAGACCTGCTCACCGATGTTGGTGAGTCGGGAGACCGACCGGCTGCTGTGTCACAGACTCCCGCGACGCGTCATGCGAGGCGGGTGCACCGAGGCCGCCCGGCCACCCGCTTCGTCGACTCCGGGCAGTCCCGGCCTATCGAGGGAAGGAATCCATTGAGCGACACCACCGACGTGACGTCGGATGTTTCCAACGTCGCTGGCGAAGCCACCGCCGCCCCCGCCCGCCGTCGGCGTAGCGGCACCGGCCTGTCGGCGATGCTGCTGCCAGAGCTCCAGAGCCTGGCCGCGTCGCTCGGCATCTCCGGTACGGCTCGCATGCGCAAGGGCGAGCTGATCAGCGCGATCTCCGAGCGGCAGGGCGGCGCCGCCGCCGGTACCCCTCGACCGCGGGCCGACGTCGCGGCCGCGGCCGCTGCCGCCCGTGAGGAGGTGCGCGCGGAGGTCGCCCCGTCGGGCGCCGAGCGTCCTGCGGAGCCGGCCGCCGCCCCGACCGAGGGTCGGACCCGGACCCGGCGCAGCCGGGCCGCCGCCGCGGCTGAGACCCGGGCTGCCGCGGCTGAGACCCGGCCGGCCGAGACCCGCGTCGAGGAGACCGCACCCGCGATCGAGCCCGCCGAGCGGGCGGAGCGGGCGGAGCGGGCCGAGCGCGGCGAGGGCCGCCGGGAGCGTGGCGAGGGCCGAAGCGGCCGGGACCAGGCCGAGCGGGCCGAGCGCGGCGACCGGGCCGAGCGCGGCGACCGGGCCGAGCGCGGCGACCGGGCCGAGCGCGGCGACCGGGCCGAGCGGACCGAGCGCGGCGACCGGACCGAGCGCGGTGAGCGGGCCGAACGCGGCGACCGGGTCGAGCGCGGTGAGCGGACCGAGCGGGCCGAGCGCGGCGACCGGACCGAGCGCGGTGAGCGGGCCGAACGCGGCGACCGGGTCGAGCGCGGTGAGCGGACCGAGCGGGCCGAGCGCGGCGACCGGACCGAGCGCGGGGACCGGACTGAGCGGGCCGAGCGCGGTGACCGGGCCGAGCGCGGTGACCGCAACGACCGTGGCCAGCGCGCCGAGCGCGACAACGACGGCGACGAGGACGGCGAGGGCGCCGGCCGGCGTGGCCGGCGCAGCCGGTTCCGGGACCGCCGTCGCGGTCGGGGCGAGCGCGCCGAGGGCGGCGAGGGTACCCGGGAGCCGCAGGTCGGCGAGGACGACGTCCTCGTCCCCGTGGCCGGCATCATCGACGTGCTCGACAACTACGCGTTCGTCCGGACCACCGGCTACCTGGCCGGCCCGAACGACGTCTACGTGTCGATGTCCCAGATCAAGAAGTACGGCCTGCGCCGCGGTGACGCGATCACCGGCGGGGTGCGCGCGGCCCGCGAGGGCGAGCAGCGGCGGGACAAGTACAACCCGCTGGTCCGGCTGGACACCATCAACGGCATGGAGCCGGAGGAGGCGCGGCGCCGGCCGGAGTTCTACAAGCTCACTCCGCTGTACCCGCAGGAGCGGCTGCGGCTGGAGACCGAGCCGCACATCCTGACCACCCGGGTGATCGACCTGGTCATGCCGATCGGCAAGGGCCAGCGGGCGCTGATCGTGTCGCCGCCGAAGGCCGGCAAGACGATGGTGCTCCAGGCGCTGGCCAACGCGATCACCCGAAACAACCCGGAGTGCCACCTGATGGTGGTGCTGGTGGACGAGCGGCCGGAAGAGGTCACCGACATGCAGCGGTCGGTGAAGGGCGAGGTCATCGCGGCCACGTTCGACCGTCCGCCGCAGGACCACACGACGGTGGCGGAGCTGGCGATCGAGCGGGCGAAGCGGCTGGTCGAGCTGGGGCACGACGTGGTCGTGCTGCTCGACTCCGTGACCCGGCTCGGTCGGTCGTACAACCTGGCGGCGCCGGCCTCCGGCCGGATCATGTCGGGTGGTATCGACTCCACCGCGCTCTACCCGCCGAAGCGCTTCCTGGGCGCGGCGCGCAACATCGAGAACGGCGGCTCGCTGACCATCCTCGCCACCGCGCTGGTGGAGACCGGATCCATGGCGGACACGGTCATCTTCGAGGAGTTCAAGGGCACCGGCAACGCCGAGCTGAAGCTGGACCGGAAGATCGCCGACAAGCGGGTCTTCCCGGCGATCGACATCAACCCCTCCGGCACGCGCAAGGAGGAGGTCCTGCTCGCGCCGGAGGAGCTGGCGATCGTGCACAAGCTCCGGAAGGTCCTGCACTCGCTGGACTCGCAGGCGGCGCTGGACCTGCTGCTGGACCGGCTCAAGCAGTCCCGCACCAACATCGAGTTCCTGATGCAGATCGCGAAGTCCACGCCGGGGGAGTGACCCGGCGGGATCGACCGGAAGGGCACGGCCGTTCGCGGCCGTGCCCTTCGTCGTCCCGGTGATCCGGGCGGACCCACCCGGCGCTGTCCCGGCGCGGACGCCGCCCGACGCGGCGACCTCGCGCCCGGTCCTTTGGAATTTTCCTTCGGTTAATGCGTCGCCTATTGAAACTTCTATTCACCGTCCGGTTGACTGTCGTCCATGCGCACCCGCAGACGATCTGCCCACCTCGCCGGCGTCCTGCTGCTGACGCCGCTGCTCACCATGGCCGGCCCCGTGCCGGCGACGGCCGGCCCTCGACCGGTACGACGCCGACGGCTGGCTGCGCGCCGACGCGCTGACCGCCGACCTCGCCGGCGGGGTGACCGTGGACTACGTCAACTCGGGTGCGGTGACGAAGGCCGAGCCGTTGCGCGGCGCGGTGGACCGCTCCCGGGCCGTCGCCGCGGTCAACGGCGACTTCTTCGACATCAACAACTCCGGCGCGGCGCAGGGGATCGGCGTCCGCGCCGGTGAACTGGTCCAGTCGCCGGTGGCCGGGCACACCAACGCCGTCGCGATCGACGCCGAGGGGCTGGGCCGGGTGATCCAGGTGCACTTCGACGGCACCGCCACCCTGCCCACGGGTCCCGTCACCCTCACCCAGTTCAACAACATGATCCAGGCGGGCGGCGTCGGCGTTTTCACCGCGCTCTGGGGGACGTACGCCCGGGAGCGGGCGGTGGCCGGCGCGGCCCGCGTCACCGAGGTCGCCGTGGTCGGCGGCCGGGTGGACCGCGTGACCCGGGCGGCCGGCAGCGGGCCGATCGCCGCCGGCACGACCATCCTGCTGGGCCGGGACGCCGGGGCGGACGCGCTCGCCGGGCTGCGGCCGGGAGACCCGGTCGACGTGACCTGGCGGCCGAAGCCGTCGGACGGCGGCGGCCTGCGCGCGGCGGTCGGCGGCGGCAGCGTGCTGGTCCGCGACGGGGTGGTGCAGAGCATCGCCGACGCGAGCCTCGCGCCGCGCACCGCGGTCGGCTTCTCCGCCGACGGCCGGCGGATGATCATGCTCACCGTGGACGGTCGGCAGGCGGACAGCCGGGGCGTGACCCAGATTGAGGCCGGCCGGATGATGGCCGAACTCGGGGCCTGGAACGCGCTGAACCTCGACGGCGGCGGCTCGTCCACGCTGCTGGCCCCTGGCACGTCGCCGGCTTCGACCCGGCGACCGGCGAGCTGACCGCCCTGCGCCCCGGCGCCACGGTCGTGCTGGCGGTGGCGGTCAACGGCGAACGCGCCGAGGCCACCGTCGCCCTCACCGAGGCCGCGGCGGCCCCGGCCGCCTGAGACCTGAGCAGGGCACCCTGGCGCGACAGGGGGCCCTGCTCAGAAGTCGCCCTCGGCCACCTGGAAGACCGTCAGGCCGAGGGCGCGCCACATCCGGACCACCTGCATCCGGTCGTCGAAGACCCCGGCCACCCGGTAGCGGGGCCGGATCTCCCGTTCGTAGATCTCGCGCTTGACGACGGCGTCCTTGCGGGAGTCGCCGATCGCGCGCAGGTGCAGGGCCAGGTAGGGCACCCGGACGTGCCGGGCGAGCCAGGCCACGGTGTCGGCCCGGGCCGAGGCGTCCCGGCCGGAGCAGAACACCACCCCGTACCCGGCGGCGTGCATCGCCCGGACCGCCGCGATCACCGCATCGTTCGGCACGTCCTCACCCACCCGGGTCATGTCGTACGGGCTGCGGGAGACGTTCAGCGCCACGGTGCCGTCGATGTCCACCAGGACGATCTCCGGCGGCCCGCCCCGCGCGTCGTGCACCCGGGCCGGGCCGCCGGGGGCGACCTCCGGCACCGGCAGCGGCAGCGGCCGGTCGGCCAGGTAGCGGTGGTGCAGCCGCCGGATCGCCTCCTCGCCCACCCGGTCGGCCTCCGGCCGCGCGGCGTCCCGGCGCAGGCACTCGTCCAGGGGTACGTCGGTGAAGTCGTGCACCTCGAAGCCGGCCCCGCAGTCGGCGGCCAGCCGCGCCCAGTCCCGCAGCGTCCGGGCGCGCAGGTTGGTGTCGTCCACGCACACGCTGACCCGGCCCCGCAGCAGCGCCTCCACCTGCGCCCGTTGCGCCCGGGTGACCTGGGCCTCCGCCCACTGGGTGAACAGCCGCTCGCCGTGCAGCATGCGGCGCAGGTCGTCCCGGTTCACCCGGACCACCGAGGGCTGGAGGGTGCGGGCGAAGGTGGTCTTGCCCGAGGCGGGCAGCCCCCGGGTGGCGATCAGCCGGGGCGGCCGCCGCGTCGCGGCCGGTTTCTCGGGCGAACCGGACACCAGACCACGGTACGCCGGGGCGCGTCCGGCCACGGGCGGCGGAGGAATGTGCCCCCGGCCGGGCGGGAATGCTCAGGGGCGCGGGTGCGTTGACGAGGCCGGACCCGCTGTGCGGCCCGCCTACCGGGTCGGCTCACGCCCATGGCACACTGGTCAATCGGCCACTGGTTCCGGTTCACGCCCGAGCCCGGCGCGCATCCCGCGCGGCCGGCGTACGGCGACCCGGCGACCACCGACGAGAGGACCGAGGCGACATGAAAGCCAACATCCACCCGGAGTACGTGACCACCGAGGTCACCTGCTCCTGCGGCAACTCCTTCACGACCCGCAGCACCGCCAAGGGCGGCTCGATCCACGTCGAGACCTGCAGCGCCTGCCACCCGTTCTACACCGGTAAGCAGCGCGTCCTCGACACCGCGGGCCGGGTCGCGAAGTTCCAGCAGAAGTACGCCAAGGTTCAGGCCAAGAAGGCCAAGTAACTGCGTGTTCGGCGCCCGCGTCCGGTTTCGTGCCGGGCGCGGGCGCCGTCCGTATTGCTTCCCTTCTCTCCGGCCGGTCGCCGGCCGCCCCCGTCGTCGAAGGAGCACCCGAGCATGAGCAGCGAGCGCCTGGCCGCCCTTCTCGACGAGTACGCCGAGCTGGAGAAGCGGCTCGCGGACCCGGCCATCCACGCCGACCAGGGCACGGCCCGCCGGGTCGGCCGCCGGTACGCGGAGCTGGTCCCCGTGCAGAAGGCGGCGGCCGAGCTGGAGCAGGCTCGCGCCGACCTGGCCGCGGCGAAGGAGCTGGCGGCCGAGGACCCGTCCTTCGCCGCCGAGGCCGAGTCGATCGCCGCCAGCCTGCCGGCGCTGGAGGAACGCCTCGCCGAGCTGCTGATCCCGCGCGACCCGCACGACGCCAAGGACGTGATCGTCGAGATCAAGGCCGGCGAGGGCGGCGAGGAGTCCGCCCTCTTCGCCGGCGACCTGCTGCGGATGTACACCCGGTACGCCGAGCGGCGCGGCTGGCTCACCGAGGTCATCGACGCGCAGGACTCGGACCTGGGCGGCGTCAAGGACGTCTCGCTGGCGATCAAGACCAAGGGCGTGCCGGAGGGCGGCAACGGGGTCTGGTCCCGGCTCAAGTGGGAGGGCGGCGTGCACCGGGTGCAGCGCGTCCCGGTCACCGAGTCGCAGGGCCGTATCCACACCAGCGCCGCCGGCGTGCTCGTGCTGCCCGAGGCCGAGGAGGTCGACGTCACGATCGACCCGAACGAGCTGCGCATCGACGTGTTCCGTTCGTCCGGCCCGGGCGGGCAGTCGGTGAACACCACCGACTCGGCGGTGCGGATCACCCACCTGCCGACCGGCATCGTGGTCTCCTGCCAGAACGAGAAGTCCCAGCTGCAGAACCGGGAGCAGGCGATGCGCATCCTGCGGGCCCGGCTGCTCGCCGCCGCCCAGGAGCAGGCCGACGCCGCCGCCTCGGACGCCCGCAAGGCGCAGGTGCGTACGGTCGACCGCTCCGAGCGCATCCGCACGTACAACTTCCCGCAGAACCGGATCACCGACCACCGGATCGGCTACACGGCGTACAACCTGGACCTGGCGCTGGCCGGCGAGCTGGACGGCGTCCTGGACGCCCTCGCCGAGGCCGACCGCGCCGCCCGCCTCGTGGGCGACACGGAACTCACCCGCCGCTGACCCGGGTCAGGAGGCGCGGGGGCGGGTCTTCGCCCGCAGCATCTCCCGGTCGGCGGCCTCGAACGCCGCGCCGAGGGCGTCGCGCGGCCCCGGGCCGGTGGCGTTGACCTCGGCGAAGCCGATGGGCACGCCGACCGGGGTGCCGGGCACCAGGGACTCCCAGTCCTCGGTGCGTACCGCCGCCTCGATCCGGCGGGCCACCTCGGCCGCGTCGGCCATGCCCGCGCCGGCGAGCACCACCACGAACTCGTCGCCGCCGTAGCGGGCCACGAAGTCGCCCCGGCGCATCACCCGGTTGATCACCCCGGCGATGCGCTGGAGGACCAGGTCGCCGGAGTGGTGGCCGTGCCGGGTGTTGACCGCCTTGAAGCCGTCCAGGTCGCAGACGCCGATCACCACCTGCTCCCCGGCGGCCACGACCGCCGCGATGTAGCGCTCCAGCCGGCGGCGGTTGGGCAACCCGGTCAGCGGATCGGTGAGCGCCTCGCCCTCGTAGCGGGCCGCCTCGCGGCGCATCTCCTCGTGGTCGATCCGGGCGGCGATGCCGTCGATGTAGACGTCCCGCAGCCGGTCGTTGCGCTGCGCGGCGAGCCGGAACGCGTGCCGGTCGGCCCGGTGCGCCGACGCGTGGTCACCGCCGCGGGCGTACGCGATGCTGCGCAGCCGGGCCGGCTCGGCCGCGCCGAGGGTCTCGTGGGACACCCGGGCGGCGTCCAGCAGGGTGACGGCCTCGATCGGGTTGCCGGCCGCGATGGCCAGGCACACCCGGCCGAGCTGGCGCATGTCCCGGGCCCGGGCGCTGTCCGCGCCGTGTCTGAGCAGCCGGCACGGGTCGGCGTCCGTGCCCGTCTCCACCCGGTCGCCCAGCGCGGCCCGCCGTGCCGCCGCGTAGCCGTACGCCGCGAGGCTGCTCGGGCGCAGCTGGTCGGCCCGCCCGCCGCGCAGAAACCGGCTCAGGTCGGCGGCCACGTCCCGGAGCACCCGCAGGCAGCCGTCGCTGTCGCCGGTGTGGTCGAGGGCGGCGGCGTTGCGCAGCCGGATCCCGGGGGCGGCGAACGTCTCCTCCGGGATGCCGGCCGCCAGCCCGAGCTGCCGGGCGCGCTCGATCGCGCCGAGCGCGTACCCGTGGAAGCTGAGGTACGAGTAGGCCATCGCCAGGTCGTGCCAGGCCCACGCGGTGTCCCGGTCCGGGTCCTCCACCGCGCCGAGCGCCCGCGCGGCCTTGACCAGGTGGGTGACGCACCGGTCGAGCGCCCCCGCGACCTCCTTGTCGGCGCGCCCTGGCGTACCGGCTCGTGGCGCGAACCGGCGACGCTTCATGATTATGTCGTGACCCCTTTCCCGCAACACCCGTCCGAAGGGACAGAACGCCTGCGCCCCTCGGCGGTCGTGGCGCGGGCGGCCCGCGCCCTCGGCGCGGCGGGGATCGAGGCGCCCCGCGCCGAGGCCGAGCTGCTGGCCGCGTACGTGCTGGGGGTCTCCCGGGGTCGGCTGGCGCTGGCCGGCGGCCTCACCCCGGACCAGCTCGACCGGTACGACGACCTGGTCGCCCGCCGGGTGGCCCGGGAGCCGTTGCAGCACCTCACCGGCAGCGCCGCCTTCCGGCACCTGGAGCTGGCGGTCGGCCCGGGCGTCTTCGTGCCCCGGCCGGAGACCGAGCTGCTCGCCGGCTGGGGGATCGACCGGGCCCGGGGGGCCGGGCGCCCGCTGGTGGTGGACCTGTGCAGCGGCTCGGGCGCGATCGCGCTCTCGGTCGCTCAGGAGGCGCCCGACGCCCGGGTGGTGGCGGTGGAGCGGTCGCCGGACGCGCTGCGGTGGCTGCGCCGCAACGCCGCCGACCGGATCGCCGCCGGGGACCGGCCGGTGGCGGTGGTCGCCGCCGACGTCACCGCCCCGGACCTGCTGGCGGAGCTGGCCGGGCGGGTGGACGTGCTGCTGTGCAACCCGCCGTACGTGCCCCGCGCGGTGGCCGTACCCCCGGAGGTGGCCGCCCACGACCCGGACGAGGCGGTCTTCGGCGGCGCGGACGGGCTTGCGGTGATCAGGCCGGTGGTGGCGCGCGCCGCGGAGCTGCTGCGCCCCGGCGGGGTGCTCGGCGTCGAGCACGACGACACGCACGGCGGCGCGGTGCCCGCCCTGCTCGCCGCCGACGGCCGGTACGAGGTGGTGGAGGAGCACCGGGACCTGGCGGGGCGGCCCCGCTTCGCCACCGCCCTTCGCCGGGCACGCTGACGTCGTCCCCGCCGGCGCGGGCACGCGTCGCCGGGAACGACGCGTCCCCAGGCCGGGGGGCGGGAACGCCGCGCACGCCGACCGGGCCGCGGCGTGGCAGACTGGCTCCTCGTGATGCTCTACGACTGCCGGTCGCCGGCCGACCGGGACCGCGGCGTCGCCGCTGCCATCGAGGCGGTCAAGAACGGCGAACTGGTCGTCCTGCCGACGGACACGGTCTACGGGATCGGCGCCGACGCCTTCACGCCGTACGCGGTGAAGGCGCTCGCGGACGCCAAGGGCGGCACCCGGCAGGCGCCACCGGTGCTGATCGGCTCCCGGCACACCCTCGACGGGCTGACCTTCTCGCTTCCGCGGGCGGCCCGCGACCTGGTCGAGGCGTTCTGGCCGGGCGCGCTGACCATCGTGATCGAGCACTCGCCGAGCCTGTCGTGGGACCTCGGCGACGACAGCGGCACCGTCGCCGTGCGGATGCCGCTGCACCCGGTCGCGCTGGAGGTGCTGCGGGAGACCGGCCCGATGGCGGTCGCCTCGGCCAACCGGATCGGCCAGGCGGCCGCGGTCACCGCCGAGGAGGCCCGGGACCAGCTCGGTTACGCCGTGCGGGCGTACCTGGAGGCCGGGCCGTGCCCGGACCCGGTGCCGAGCACGATCGTCGACCTCACCGGGGACGTGCCCCGGGTGGTGCGCGGCGGGGCGATCCCGATGGAGAAGCTGCGGGACGTGGTGCCCGACATCGTCGAGAGCCGGGTGGGCTGAGGTGCCGCCGTTCACCGTCCTGCACGTCTGCATGGGCAACATCTGCCGCTCGCCCATGGCCGAGCGGCTGCTGGCGCTGGCCGTCCGCGAGCGGCTGGCGCGGCGCGGCCTGGACCCGGTCGGCGCGGACGAGTTGCTGCACAGCCACAGCGCCGGCACCGGCGGCTGGCACGCGGGCGAGGAGATGAACCCGCCGGCCGCCCGGCAGGTGGTCTCGCGCGGCGGCGACGTCGCCGGGTTCGCCGCCCGCAAGCTGCGCTCCGACCTCATCGACGCCGCCGACCTCGTGCTCACCGCCACCGCCGACCAGCAGGAGTACGTCGTGGCGCTGCGGCCCGACGCCGCGTCCCGCACCTTCGTGCTGGGCGAGTTCGGCCGGCTGCTGGGCGCCGTCGACGCCGCCGCGCTGCCGCCGGCCGACGCCGGCCCGGAGGCCGCGTACGCCCGGGGGCTGGCCCTGGTCGCCGCCGTGGACGCCGCCCGGCAGGGCGCCTCCCCGCTGCACACCGACGACCTCGACGACCCGTGGGGGCGCGGCGACCAGTGCTTCAGCCGGGTGGCCGACGAGATCGAGGAGACCGTCCACCCGCTGGCCGCGGCCCTGCTGCCCTGACGGCCGCCCGGGCCGCCCTCCGGGTGACCGCCGGACGGGGCCCGGCCGGGTATCGGCGGGGCCGGGCGTCGTGTCCGGCCCCGCGTCGCTTGTTCTCCCCGTGGAATCCGTACCCCTTTCGGGAAAAAGGGTCGGGTTTGAGCCGTTGCGTAGCCATGCTGGACGGGTCCGCACCTGACCGGCTCCTGCGGGGAGAGCTGATGATCCGGGTTCGTCTCGACAAGCTGTTCACCGTCCTGATCGCCGGCGCGCTCGCCGGCCTGGCGCTCGCGGTCGTGGCACTGCCGGCCGCGCTGGTGTACGGGGTCGGCGCCAGCCAACTCGCGGGCCTCACCGGCGGCCTGCCCGATTCGCTGCTGACGCCGCCGACTGCCCAGCGGTCCACCCTCTACGCCAAAGACGGCACCACTCCGATCACCTCGTTCTACGCCGAGGACCGGGTGGACGTGCCGCTGGCCGAGGTGGCGCCGGTGATGCGCCAGGCGATCGTCGCCGCCGAGGACGTCCGGTTCTACCAGCACCACGGCGTGGACGTGCGGGGCGTGCTGCGGGCGCTCACGGTCAACACCCGCGACGGGGGAAACCGGCAGGGCGCCTCCACGCTGACCATGCAGTACGTCCGCAACGTGCTCGGCACGGACCCGCGGCTGACCGAGGACCAGCGGGCCAAGGCCACCGAGATCACGAAGGCCCGCAAGCTCAAGGAGATGCGGTACGCCCTGGCGCTGGAGCAGAAGCTGAACAAGGACGAGATCCTCGGCCGCTACCTCAACATCGCGTACTTCGGCGCCGGGGCGTACGGGGTGGCCGCCGCCAGCAAGCGGTACTTCTCCAAGCCGCCGAGCGAGCTCACCCTCGCCGAGGCGAGCCTGCTCGCCGGGCTGGTCCAGTCGCCGCACACCGACGACCCGATCAACGGCGACGCCGACGCGGCGCTGGCCCGCCGGGCGTACGTGCTGGACCAGTTGGTCAAGGCCGGCCACGTCGCGCCCGACGCGGCGGCGGCGGCCAAGGCCGAGCAGTTGGCGCTGAAGCCGAGCGCGACGCCGAACGACTGCACGGCGGTGCCCGAGCAGCACCAGGACTGGGGCTTCTTCTGCGACTGGTTCAGCCGCTGGTGGAGCGAGCAGCCGGCGTTCGGCGCGAACCCGGACGAGCGGCAGCGCACCCTGCGCCGGGGCGGCTTCCGGATCGTCTCCTCGTTCGACCCGGCCGTGCAGCAGAGCGCCATGGAGCAGGTGCTGCGGACCTACGACGTCGACGACCGCCGCGCGGCGCCGACCGCCGTGGTGCAGCCGGGCACGGGCCGGGTCCTCGCCCTGGCGGTGAACCGGAACTACAGCGTGGCGGCCAACCCGCCGGGCTGGAAGAACCGCCCGAACACGGTCAACCAGCTCGTGGCGGGGGGCGGGGCGATCGAGGGCTACCAGGCCGGCTCGACCTTCAAGCTCTTCACCATGCTCGCCGCGCTGGAGGCCGGGCTGCCGCTGGCCACCGATTTCGACGCCCCGGGCCGCCTCGTCACGGGGTACCCGACCGGTGGCGGGCCCGCCTCCTGCGACGGGCGGTGGTGCCCGTCCAACGCGGACCCGTCGATGGACGGCTACCGGACGATGTGGGACGCCTTCGGACGCTCGGTCAACACGTACTTCGCCTGGCTGATCGAGCGGGTCGGCGCGGACCGGGCGGTCGAGATGGCCCAGCGGCTCGGCATCAAGTTCCGTTCCGCGTCCGACGCCCGGCTGGCCCGATACGGCGCGAAGGGCTGGGGGCCGTTCACCCTGGGCGTCTCCGCCACGACCCCGCTCGACCTGGCCAACGCGTACGCGACGCTGGCGGCGGAGGGGACATACTGCGCGCCCACGCCCATCGTCTCGATCACCGACGGCGCCGGCCAGCCGGTCGCCGCCGGGCGTCCCGAGTGCCGACCGGTGCTCGACCCCGAGGTGGCCCGGGCCGCGACGGACGCCGCCCGCTGCCCGGTGGGGGACCAGTCGATGTACCGCGAGTGCGACGGCGGCACGGCCCCCGACCTGCGGGAGCGGCTGCGCCGGCCGGTGGCCGGCAAGACCGGCAGTTCGGAGCACAACGGGACGGAGACGGTGGTCGCCTTCACCCCGCAGCTCGCCGTCGCCTCGATGGCGGCGAACCCCGACGACCCGCAGGACGCCGTCGGCGGGGCCGTCGTGTCCGACCTGATCGACGTCGTCGGCCGGGTCCTCTCCGACACCCTGCGCGGTCAGCCGGCGCGCGACTTCGTTCCGCCCAGTGAGTCGGTCGCCTTCCGGCGGACGGCCGAGCGGACCGGCAACTGATCCGGCCCCGGCCGGTGCCGAGCGGGCCGGACACGGCTCAGGAGCGGGCGGCGACCCGCTCGGCGCCCCGGGCGATGTTGCGGGCCATGCCGCCGAAGACGACCGCGTGGAACGGGGCCACCGAGCTCCAGTAGGCGTGGCCGGCGAGCCCGCGGGGGAGGAAGACGGCGCGCTGGACGTACCGGCTGCGGCCCCCGTCGGCGGGCTCGGCGCGCATCTCCAGCCAGGCGCGGCCGGGCAGCCGCATCTCGGCGCGCAGCCGCAGCAGCCGCCCCGGCTCGATCTCCTCGACCCGCCAGAAGTCCAGCGCCTCGCCGACCCGCAGGTGGTGCGGGTCGCGCCGGCCCCGGCGCAGCCCGACGCCGCCGACCAGCCGGTCCAGCCAGCCGCGCACCGCCCAGGCGAGCGGGAAGGAGTACCAGCCGTGCTCCCCGCCGACGCCCTCGATCACCCGCCAGAGCGCGGCCGGCGGCGCGTCCACGGCGCGGGTGCGTACGTCGGTGTAGGCGGTGCCGCCGGCCCACCCCGGGTCGCTGGGCAGCGGCTCGGCCGGGGCGTTCGGCACGCTCGCGGTGGACCAGCGGGTCTCCACCGCCGCGTCGCGGACCTTGGCCAGCGCCAGCCGCACCGCGTCGTCGAAGCCGGTCAGCCCGCCCGGCGGGTCCGGGACGTACCGGGCGATGTCGTGCTCGTGGGCCACCGACTCGTGGGTCAGGCTCTCCACCAGCGGGCGGGCGATCGCGTTCGGCACCGGCGTGACCAGCCCGACCCAGTACGAGGACAGCGCCGGGGTCAGCGGCCGTACCCGCACGACGACCCGCCGGCGCAGCCCGGCGACGTAGGCGTACCGCTGCATCATGGCCTCGAAGGTGAGCACGTCGGGGCCGCCGATGTCGAAGGCGCGGTTGACCTCCGGCGGCAGGGTGGCGCAGCCGGCCAGGTAGCGCAGCACGTCCCGGACGGCGACCGGCTGGACCCGGCTGCGGACCCAGCGCGGGGTGAGCATCACGGGCAGCCGCTCGGTCAGGTACCGCAGCATCTCGAACGACGCCGAACCCGACCCGATGATCACCGCCGCCCTCAGCACCGCCGTCGGCACCCCGCTGGCCAGCAGGATCCGTCCCACCTCGGCCCGCGAGCGCAGGTGCGGCGACTCGGCCCGGTCGGCCGCCGCCGGCTCCGGCCCGCCGAGGTAGACGATCCGCCGTACGCCAGCGCCGCGGGCCGCGGCGGCGAAGTTCGCCGCCGCCTCCCGGTCGGCCTTCGCGAAGCCGGCCTGCCCGAGCGAGTGCACGAGGTAGTACGCGACGTCCACGCCGTCGAACGCGGCCGGCAGGGTCTCCGGCGCGCGCAGGTCCGCCTCGGCGATTTCGGCGTCCGCGGCCCACGGCACGTCGCGCAGCCGGCCGGCGTGACGGGCCAGGCAGCGTACGGTGTGTCCCTCGGCGAGCAGCCGGGGCGCGAGGCGCCCACCGACGTACCCGGTGGCGCCCGTGACGAGGCATCTCACGGCCTCCAGTGTGCGGCCCCATAGACTTCTTCGTCGTGGAGAACGCGACGAGCACCTTCTGGGGGCCGGACTTCGACCAGCTCAGCGCCACCGACCCGGAGATAGCGGGGGTGGTGCTCGGCGAGTTGGACCGGCTGCGCGGCGGCCTGCAGCTGATCGCCAGCGAGAACCTGACCTCGCCGGCGGTCCTCGCCGTGCTCGGCTCGACGCTGACCAACAAGTACGCCGAGGGCTACCCGGGCCGGCGCTACTACGGCGGCTGCGGCGAGGTGGACCGGGCCGAGGAGATCGGCCTTGCCCGGGCGAAGGAGTTGTTCGGCGCCGAGCACGCCAACCTCCAGCCGCACTCCGGGGCGAGCGCCAACCTGGCCGCGTACGCCGCGCTGGTGCAGCCGGGCGACACGGTGCTGGCGATGGACCTGCCGCACGGCGGGCACCTGACCCACGGCAGCCGGGTGAACTTCTCCGGCCGGTGGTTCGCCACCGTCGGCTACCGGGTCCGCCGCGACACGGAGCTGATCGACTACGACGAGGTGCGCGACCTGGCCCTCGCGCACCGGCCAAAAATGATCATCTGCGGGGCGACCGCCTATCCGCGGCTGATCGACTTCGCCCGGTTCCGCGAGATCGCCGACGAGGTGGACGCCTACCTGATGGTGGACGCCGCGCACTTCATCGGGCTGGTCGCGGGCGGGGCCATCCCGTCGCCGGTGCCGTACGCCGACGTCGTCTGCTTCACCACCCACAAGGTGCTGCGCGGCCCGCGCGGCGGCATGATCCTCTGCCGGGAGTCGCTGGCCCAGCGGATCGACAAGGCCGTCTTCCCGTTCACCCAGGGCGGCCCGCTGATGCACGCCGTCGCGGCCAAGGCGGTCGCCCTGCGCGAGGCCGCCCAGCCGGAGTTCCGGGCGTACGCCGCCCAGGTGGTGGCCAACGCCCGGGCGCTCGCCGACGGGCTGGCCGCCGAGGGCATGCGCCCGGTGTCCGGGGGCACGGACACCCACCTCGCGCTGGTCGACCTGCGGGAGGCCGGGGTGACCGGCGCGGAGGCCGAGGCCCGCTGCGACGCCGCGACGATCACCCTGAACAAGAACGCGATCCCGTACGACCCGCAGAAGCCGATGGTCGCCTCCGGCGTCCGGGTGGGCACCCCGAGCGTCACCACCCAGGGCATGCGGGAGGGGGAGATGCGGCAGGTCGCCGCGCTCATCGCCCGCGCGGTGCGTACCGACCCGGCCGCCCCCGGCGGCGCCGACGAGCTGACCCGGATCGCCGCCGACGTGGCCGACCTGGTCGCCGCCTTCCCGGCGTACCCCCGTGGCTGAGCCGACGGCGGACGCGGCGCGGGCCGCCGCGGACCGGGGCTGGCGGCTGCGCCACCTGCCGGTGCTGGTGCTCTCCTCGGTGGTGCTGGCGGCGCTCGGCGCGGCCGTCGGCGGCGTCACCGGCGGCGCCGACGCGGCGCTCGGGGTGGCCGCCGGGGTGGCCGTCACCGCCCTCAGCTACACGCTGACCACGGTCGTGCTGGCCTGGGCCGACGCCCGCAACCCGCAGTTGGTGTTGCCGTTCGGCGTCGGCCTTTACGTCGCCAAGCTCACCCTGCTCGGCGGGGTGATGGTGCTGGTCGCGTCGAGCGGCTGGGCGGGGCTGGTCCCGCTCTGCCTCGGCATCGCGGCCGGCGTGGCGGTGTGGACCGGCGTGCACATCTGGTGGCTGACCACGGTGCACACCCGCCGCCAGCAGGGCTGATCCGCCCCGCCGTCCCACGCTTCGGACGACGCGCCAATGTGTCCGGTACCGGTCATTCTCTCGCTGGCGTGAGGGGAGTAGCGTGCCCACAGACGATTTTCCCGCCCGACGCCCACACAACGACGGTTGTGCGGGGGGTGAGGCACAGCCTCGTCTGCATGGCTGATATCGTTCGCCCCGTCATGGCTGGTGACCAAACCCCCCGACCCAGTGGCGGCCCGGACGAACCTCCGACCGGAGCCGGCCAGGGTTGGACCGCGCTCAGCTACCTGATCGCGGGCATGCTCGTGTGGGGCTTCATCGGCTGGCTGGTCGACCAGTGGCTCGACACCGGCGGCATCGCCACCGGGATCGGCGTCGTGCTCGGCATGGCCGGGGGGATCGTCCTGGTCGTCCGCCGACTGGGCACGCCTACTTAGGAAGGGACGCGGTGTTCGGACAGGCGAACGTCCTGGCACAGGGCGCGGCAGGTTTCCCACCCAGCGTGGAGGACTTCTACCTGCCCAGCATCCTCCCGTGGGGTGAGCACAACTCGTACTGGTTCACCAAGATCACGGCCATGGTCTGGATCGCCGTCGGCGTCCTGATCATCTTCTTCCTGGCCAGCTACCGGAAGCCGCAGCTGGTGCCGACGAAGAAGCAGTGGATCGCCGAGTCGATCTACGGCTTCGTCCGGAACAACATCGCCGTCGACATGATCGGGCACGCGGGTGTGCGGTTCGCGCCGTACTTCACCACGCTGTTCTGCTTCATCCTGTTGACGAACTTCTTCGCGATCGTGCCGTTCTTCCAGATCTCGCCGAACTCGCACATCGCCTTCCCGGCCTTCCTCGCCGCGATCAGCTACGTGATGTTCAACTGGATCGGCATCCGGCACCACGGCTTCGTGAAGTACTTCAAGAACTCGCTGATCCCGCCGGCCCCCTGGTACATCCTGCCGATTCTGATCCCGATCGAGTTCTTCTCGACCTTCCTGGTCCGGCCGTTCTCGCTGGCCGTCCGTCTCTTCGCGAACATGTTCGCCGGCCACATGCTCCTGCTGGTCTTCACGCTCGGCGGCTTCGCGATGATCAGCGCCAACACCTGGCTGGCCCCGGTCTCGGTGCTGTCCTGGGTGATGACCGTCGCGCTCACCTTCCTCGAGTTCCTGGTGATCTGCCTGCAGGCGTACGTCTTCACCGTGCTGACCGCCAGCTACGTGCAGGGCGCCCTCGCCGAGGAACACTGATCCACCTTCTCGCACCACCCGTTGTCGTCCCGCGTGACCGTCACGCGTGATAACCAGGAGGAACCAAACCAATGGACGTTCTCGCCGCGGTAGAGGGCAGCACCGCCGCCATCGGCTACGGCCTCGCGGCCATCGGCCCGGGCATCGGTGTCGGCCTGGTCTTCGCCGCCTACATCCAGTCGACCGCCCGCCAGCCGGAGTCGTCGCGGATCACCCTGCCGTACGTCTGGATCGGCTTCGCCGTCATCGAGGCGCTCGCGCTGCTCGGCATCGCCTTCGGCTTCATCTGGCAGGGCAACCTCTAAGTCCCGCCCTTAGACCGGGAGGTTTCCCATGTTCCTGCTCGCCGCTGAGGGTGGTGAATCCACCCACAACCCGATCATCCCGCTCTGGCAGGAGCTGGTGGTCGGTGGCATCGCCTTCATCGTGCTCTGCGTCGTGCTGATGAAGTTCGTCTTCCCCCGCATGGAGCAGACGTTCCAGGCCCGCGTCGATGCGATCGAGGGTGGCATCAAGCGCGCCGAGGCCGCCCAGGCCGAGGCCAACCAGCTCCTCGAGCAGTACCGGGCCCAGCTCGCCGAGGCGCGGACCGACGCCGCCCGGATCCGGGACGACGCCCGCGCCGACGCCGAGGGCATCCGCCAGGACATCCTCGCCAAGGCGCGGGAGGAGTCCGACCGGATCATCGCGGCCGGCAAGGAGCAGCTCGCCGCCGAGCGGGCCACCATCGTGCGCGAGCTGCGCACGGAGGTCGGCACGATCGCGGTCGACCTGGCCAGCAAGATCGTCGGTGAGTCGCTGGCCGACGAGGCCCGCCGCAAGGGCACCGTCGACCGGTTCCTGAACGACCTCGAGAGCACGGGGGCCCGCTGATGCAGGCCGCCAGCCGGGAGTCGTACCAGGCCGCGACCGGGCGCCTGGCGGCGTACGCGCGGGGTGCGGAGCCGTCGGCGGTGGCCACCACCGCCGACGACCTGCTCGCCGTCGCCGGCCTGCTGCGGCGCGAGCCGCGGCTGCGCCGGGCGCTGTCCGACCCGGCCCGGCCGGGATCGGACCGCGCCGGGCTGCTCTCCGGGATGCTCCAGGGCAAGATCGGCGCGGACGCGCTCGACCTGCTCACCGCGCTGGTGTCCGACCGCTGGTCGGCGCCGTCGGAGCTGCTCGACGGCGCCGAGCGGCTGGGCGTGGAGGCGCTGCTCGCCAGCGCCGACGCGGCCGGCGACCTCGGCGAGGTCGAGGACGAGCTGTTCCGCTTCGGTCAGGTGGTCGCCGGCGAGCCCGCGCTCTCCGCGGCGTTCGCCGACCCGATCGCCCCGGCCGAGCAGCGGGCCGGGCTGGCCCGCGAGCTGCTGGCCGGCAAGGCCCGCCCGGTCACCGTCCGCCTCGTCGAGGTGGCGCTGGGCGGGTTCGGCGGGCGATCGTTCACCGGCTCGCTCACCCGGCTGGTCGAGCTCGCCGCCGACCGGCGGGACCGGCAGGTCGCGTACGTCACCGTGGCGGCCCCGTTGAGTGACGAGGACGAGCGCCGCCTGGGTGCCCGGCTCTCCGCGATGTACGGTCGGGAGGTCTCCGTCAAGCAGACGGTCGACCCCTCGATCCTCGGTGGCGTCAGCGTCCGGGTTGGCTCCGACCTGTACGACGGCACCGTCCTGCGCCGCCTCAACGAGACCCGCAACGCGCTCGCCAAGCGCTGACCGGCACGCACCGGCGACCCGCGAAGCACTGAATGCCAGACGCCATTCGGACCGGTCGGTACTAGGTATCCCGGGCCCCTGATACTTGAAGGAAGCAGAGGATGGCCGAGCTGACCATCTCGACGGAGGAGATCCGCGGCGCCCTGGAGCGCTACGTCTCCTCCTACTCGACCGCCGTCTCCCGTGAGGAGGTCGGCACCGTCGCCGACGCCGGCGACGGCATCGCCCACGTCGAGGGCCTCCCCTCGACCATGACCAACGAGCTCCTGGAGTTCGAGGACGGCACGCTCGGCGTGGCGCTGAACCTCGACGTCCGGGAGATCGGTGTCGTCGTCCTCGGTGACTTCGGCGGGATCGAGGAGGGGCAGCGCGTCAAGCGCACCGAGCGCGTGCTCTCCGTGCCGGTCGGCGACGCCTTCCTCGGCCGCGTGGTCAACGCGCTCGGCCAGCCGATCGACGGCCTCGGCGACATCGCCAACGAGGGCTACCGCGAGCTGGAGCTCCAGGCCCCGAACGTGATGTCCCGGCAGTCCGTCTCCGAGCCGATGCAGACCGGCCTCAAGGCCGTCGACGCCATGACCCCGATCGGCCGGGGCCAGCGGCAGCTGATCATCGGCGACCGAAAGACCGGCAAGACCACCGTCGCGCTGGACACCATCCTCAACCAGCGGGACAACTGGCGCTCCGGCGACCCGAAGAAGCAGGTCCGCTGCATCTACGTCGCCATCGGCCAGAAGGCCTCCACGATCGCCTCGATCAAGGGCACGCTGGAGGAGGCCGGCGCGATGGAGTACACCACCATCGTCGCCTCCCCGGCCTCCGACCCGGCCGGCTTCAAGTACCTCGCCCCGTACACCGGCTCGTCCATCGGGCAGCACTGGATGTACGGCGGCAAGCACGTCCTGATCGTCTTCGACGACCTGAGCAAGCAGGCCGAGGCGTACCGGGCCGTGTCGCTGCTGCTGCGCCGCCCGCCGGGCCGCGAGGCGTACCCGGGTGACGTCTTCTACCTGCACTCCCGGCTGCTGGAGCGCTGCGCCAAGCTCTCCGACGAGCTGGGCGGCGGCTCGATGACCGGCCTGCCGATCATCGAGACGAAGGCCAACGACATCTCGGCCTTCATCCCGACCAACGTCATCTCCATCACCGACGGCCAGATCTTCCTCGAGACCGACCTGTTCAACCAGGGCGTCCGGCCGGCCATCAACGTCGGCACCTCGGTCTCCCGGGTCGGCGGCGCCGCCCAGGTGAAGCCGATGCGGAAGGTCTCCGGTTCGCTGCGGCTCAACCTGGCCCAGTACCGCGAGCTGGAGGCGTTCGCGGCCTTCGCCTCGGACCTGGACAAGGCGTCCCGCGCCCAGCTGGAGCGTGGCTCCCGGCTGGTCGAGCTGCTGAAGCAGCCGAACTACTCGCCGTACCCGGTGCAGGAGCAGGTCGTCTCCGTCTGGGCCGGCACCGAGGGCAAGCTCGACGACATCCCGGTCGGCGAGATCAAGCGCTTCGAGTCGGAGTTCCTCCAGTACCTGCGCCACAAGCACGAGGGCGTGCTGGCGGGGATCGCCGACTTCAAGTGGGACGACGAGATCATCGCCTCGCTGGACGCCGCGATCACCGAGTTCAAGAAGCTCTTCCTGGGCAAGGAGGACGAGCCTCGGATCAACGAGGCGCCGGCCGCCCCCATGGAGGGCGAGGAGAACCGCGAGTCGGTGACCCGCTACCGCGACACCGCCGAGAAGCAGTAGGGCTGACGGATGGCGGCCCAGGTACGCGTTCTTCGTCAGCGGATCCGATCCGCTAAGGGGATGAAGAAGATCACCAAGGCGATGGAGCTCGTGGCGACGAGCCGGATCGCCAAGGCCCAGGCCCGGGTGGAGGCGTCCCTGCCGTACGCCCAGGCCATCACCGGCGTGCTCACGGCGCTGGCGTCCAACGCGCGGATCGACCACCCGCTGCTCACCCCGCGCGAGCGGGTGCGGCGGGCGGGCGTCCTGCTGGTGACCGCCGACCGTGGCCTCGCCGGTGGTTACAGCTCGAACGCGATCCGGACGGCGGAGTCGCTGATCGCCCGGCTGCGCGCCGACGGCAAGGAGCCGGTGCTCTACGTCATCGGGCGCAAGGGCGTGCAGTACTACCGGTTCCGGGACCGGCCGATCGAGGCGAGCTGGACGGGCTTCTCGGAGCAGCCGGGCTTCGCCGACGCCCGCACGGTCGGGGAGACGCTGATCAAGGCGTTCACCGCCGGGGCGGACGACACGGACGGCAGCGCGGGGGCGGACGGGGTGCTCGGGATCGACGAGCTGCACATCGTCTTCACCGAGTTCAAGTCCCTGATGACCCAGAACCCGGTGACGCGGATCATCGGCCCGATGCAGGTCGAGGACCGTCCGCGGTCCGAGGGCCTGCTCCCGGCGTACGAGTTCGAGCCGGAGGCGGAGGCGCTGCTCGACGCGCTGCTGCCGAAGTACATCAACACGCGGATCTACGCGGCGTTGCTGGAGTCGGCGGCCAGCGAGTCGGCGGCCCGGCGGCGGGCGATGAAGAGCGCCACCGACAACGCCGAAGAGATGATCGAGAAGTACACGCGTGAGATGAACTCGGCCCGCCAGGCCGGGATCACCCAGGAGATCAGCGAGATCGTCGGCGGCGCGAACGCGCTGGCCGCGTCGGGAAGTGAAGTGTGATGACTGCCCCAGTAGAGACCAAGACGGCCACGGGTCGCGTGGTCCGGGTCATCGGCCCGGTCGTCGACGCCGAGTTCCCGCGCGACGGCATGCCGGACCTGTTCAACGCGCTGCACGTGGACGTGACCCTGTCCGGCGGCCAGAAGACGCTGACCCTGGAGGTCGCCCAGCACCTGGGCGACAACCTGATCCGCGCCATCTCGATGCAGCCGACCGACGGCCTGGTCCGTGGCACCGAGGTGCGCGACACCGGCTCGCCGATCCGGGTGCCGGTGGGCGACGCGGTCAAGGGCCACGTCTTCAACGCCATCGGCGAGTGCCTCAACCTCACCGAGGGCGAGACGCTCAACGCGGACGACCACTGGGGGATCCACCGCAAGGCCCCGGCCTTCGCGGACCTGGAGCCGAAGACCGAGATGCTGGAGACCGGCATCAAGGTCATCGACCTGCTCGCCCCGTACGTCAAGGGCGGCAAGATCGGCCTGTTCGGCGGCGCGGGCGTGGGCAAGACGGTGCTCATCCAGGAGATGATCACCCGCGTGGCCCGGAACTTCGGTGGCACGTCGGTGTTCGCCGGCGTGGGTGAGCGCACCCGTGAGGGCAACGACCTCATCGCCGAGATGACCGAGTCCGGCGTCATCGACAAGACGGCGCTGGTCTACGGCCAGATGGACGAGCCGCCGGGCACCCGGCTGCGGGTCGCCCTCTCCGCGCTGACCATGGCGGAGTACTTCCGCGACGTGCAGAAGCAGGAGGTGCTGCTCTTCATCGACAACATCTTCCGCTTCACCCAGGCGGGTTCCGAGGTCTCCACGCTGCTCGGCCGGATGCCGAGCGCCGTGGGTTACCAGCCGACCCTGGCCGACGAGATGGGCGAGCTCCAGGAGCGGATCACCTCCGTCCGGGGCCAGGCCATCACCTCGATGCAGGCGATCTACGTGCCGGCGGACGACTACACCGACCCCGCCCCGGCCACCACGTTCGCCCACCTCGACGCGACCACCAACCTGGAGCGGTCGATCTCCGACAAGGGCATCTACCCGGCCGTGGACCCGCTGGCGTCCTCGTCCCGGATCCTCGCCCCGGAGTTCGTCGGCGCCGAGCACTTCGCGGTCGCCACCGAGGTCAAGCGGATCC
Source organism: Micromonospora olivasterospora (assembly GCF_007830265.1). Classification (NCBI taxonomy): domain Bacteria; kingdom Bacillati; phylum Actinomycetota; class Actinomycetes; order Micromonosporales; family Micromonosporaceae; genus Micromonospora; species Micromonospora olivasterospora. The sequence goes on along the minus strand of NZ_VLKE01000001.1, from coordinate 1,359,064 downwards.
TGCAGAAGTACAAGGACCTGCAGGACATCATCGCCATCCTGGGCATCGAGGAGCTCTCCGAGGAGGACAAGCTCGTCGTCGGCCGGGCCCGGCGCATCGAGCGCTTCCTGTCGCAGAACACCTACGCCGCCGAGCAGTTCACCGGCGTGCCGGGCTCGACGGTCCCGATCAAGGAGACCATCGAGGCGTTCAAGAAGATCAGCGAGGGCGAGTACGACCACTTCCCCGAGCAGGCCTTCTTCATGTGCGGCGGTCTTGAGGACCTGGAGCGCAAGGCCGCGGAGCTGATGAAGGGCTAGGGTCCTCCTCACACCAACGAAACCGCCCCGGTGCATACCGGGGCGGTTTTCGTTCATGTTGAGGCCCTATGATCTCCGCTGTCCGGTTCACCGACCGGCGGGACCGCCGTGCGCGAGGTACCGTCGATCCACGCCGTCTTCCCCTGGGCGAGCGGTGGTCACTGCAACTATTCGGCTGCGTACGCCCGTCTCCTACTCGTGGGCGTGACGAACGGAGATGATCGTGGGTAAGGCCGGCAAGGACGGCAGGAGGAGGAAACCGTCCGGGTGGGCGCTCGTCCCGCGTTGGGCGCGGGTGTGCACGGTGTTCGGCGCCGTGCTCATGCTGCTCAGCGGCACGATGCTGGTGGGCTACGAGGCGCTGCTGTCGCGCTACGAGGGCGCGATCGGCAAGGGCGACCTCTTCGGCGACCAGGCCGCGGGTGCCCAGCAGCGCAAGACCGACCTCAAGGGCCCACTCAACATCCTGCTGGTCGGCATCGACCCGCGCAACCCGGAGACCCCGCCGCTGGCCGACTCGATCATGGTGCTGCACGTGCCGGCCGAGCTCGACCGCGCGTACCTGTTCTCGATGCCGCGGGATCTGCGGGTGGAGATCCCGAAGTTCAGCAAGGCGGAGTTCCACGGCGGCACCGACAAGCTCAACGCCGCCATGTCGTACGGCAGCCGGGTCCCGGGTCAGAACCCGGACGCCGCGCGAGGCTTCGAGCTGCTGGCCATGACAGTGCAGCAGGTGACCGGGATCGACCGGTTCGACGCGGGCGCGATCATCAACTTCACCGGCTTCCAGAAGATCGTCGACGCGATGGGCGGCGTCGACATGTACATCGAGCGCGAGGTGCGCTCCGAGCACCGGGAGCCGAGCGGGGTGCACCGCAAGGGCAACCCGAACGGTGAGGGCTACATCGGCCCGCAGGCGGTCTACCAGAAGGGCGACCAGCACCTGAGCGGGTGGCAGGCGCTGGACTACGTCCGGCAGCGTTACCCGAAGAACGGCGTCCCGGACGCCGACTACGGCCGGCAGCGCCACCAGCAGCAGTTCATCAAGGCGATGGTCGACCAGGCGTTCAGCGCCGACGTGGTGGCCAACCCGATCAAGCTGGACAACGTGCTCCGGGCCGCCGGGCAGTCGCTGATCTTCAATGGCCGGGGTAACAGCGTCGTCGACTTCGCGCTCGCGCTGAAGAACATCCGCTCTAGCAACGTCGAGCTGATCAAGCTGCCGGGGACGAGCATCGGCGCCGGCCGGGCGTACAAGGGCGAGCGGTTGCTGCCGCTCGCGGAGGACTTCTTCGCCGCACTGCGGGAAGAACGGCTGGACCAGTTCCTTCTGGAGCACCCGGACTTCCGCAACAAGACCAAGTAGGACCGCCGGGCGGTCCCGAAACGGGTGGCGCAGCTTACGCCACCCGCGTTGGGGGCGCACAGGCGGCGCGACTAGACTTTTGACAATCCGCCGCCGCAGCAAGGAGACAGCGTGGCACAGCAGCTTCACGTCGAGCTCGTAGCCGTCGAGGAGAAGGTCTGGTCCGGCGAGGCCGAGATGGTCGTCGCCCGGACGACCGAGGGTGAGCTGGGCGTGCTGCCGGGGCACGCGCCCCTGCTCGGCCAGCTCGCCGAGCCCGGCCAGGTCCGGATCAAGCTCCCCGGCGGCGAGCAGGTGTCGTACGAGGTGGCCGGCGGCTTCCTCTCGGTGAGCAGCCAGGGCGTAACGGTCCTGGCCGAGACCGCCACCCCCGTCTCCGCCGCGCAGAGTCGCTGAGCCGACCCGCCGATGGAGATCGTGGAGGGAATCGGCATCGGCCTCGCCGCCGTGCTCGCCGCTCTCCTGATCCTCTTCGTCCGGCGGGCACTGGTGACCCGCAGCGGCGGGATCATCCGACTCAGCGTCCGGGTCTCCACGATCCTCGACGGCCGGGGCTGGTCGCCCGGTTTCGGCCGCTTCTCCGGCGAAGAACTCCGCTGGTACCGGATGTTCAGCTTCGCTCTGCGCCCCAAGCGGGTGCTCTCCCGCAAGACGCTGGTCGTGGAGCGGCGGCGGCTGCCCGAGGGGCAGGAGCGGCTCTCCATGCCCGCCGACTGGGTGATCCTCCGCTGTAGCAGCCAGCGGGTGCCCGTGGAGATCGCCATGGCTCGCTCCACGGTCACCGGCTTCCTCTCCTGGCTCGAGGCCGCCCCGCCCGGGGCGGCCTCGCCGCGTCTGGCCTCCCAGGACTGGCCCGCGGCCTGACCCTTTCCTTCGCTGCGGTCGCTCTCCTAGCCGCGGTTGCTCTCCGCACTGCGGCGCTTTCTCCGCTGCCGTCCGGTCCCGGCGTGTGGTGGTTGCGCGGCCCGCCCGTGTGCGCGTCCCCGCGCGCCCGCGTCCAAGATCCGCGCAGTTTCACTGAAACTGCGGCCTCCCGACGGCTTGAGGCAGCAGTTTCAGCGAAGTTGTCCGCATCTTGGGGTGCGTCGGTCGGGGTCGCCGCTGTGCGGCGGCATGGGCGGGTGCGCGCCTCGGCTCTTGAAGATCTTGGTGCGGAACGGGCCCTGGAGCGGCCGAATCCTGCCAGGGTCTCCGGGCGGCTCCGCCGTGTCGGTGACTCGCGTGGATCAGCCCGCCCGCGGTCTGATCAGCTCTGCGTTGTCGGTGACCTCGCGTGGATCAACCCGGCCCGGGTCTGATCAGCCGCGGTCTCGGCGCGGTTGGTCTGATCTCGGTCCATCCGATTCGGTCCGCTTCAAGCGCTTTGTCGGATATGACCTCGCCTGGCCCCCGCGGGCTGTCCGTGGGGGCCCGTGATCGGCGCCATGTCGGCGACATTGGGGTGTCCAGCCGGCGGGATGCCGCCATGTCGGCGACATGAGGGTGGATCACCCGGCACCGGGTGCGTCGATCCGCGGCTTATGTCCGTTCCGGTGGTGCGTCTGGGTGTGACCGGGGGCATCGTGGGGGCGGAATCGTGGCGGGGGTGGGGTCGTTACACGTGACGCACGACCGAGCAGCCACCGCCGTCCCCGAGCAACAGCGGGCCGCAATGCCCGGGCAACAGCGGGCCGCAATGCCCGGGCAACAGCGGGGCGCAATGCCCGGGCAACAGCGGGCCGCAATGCCCGGGCAACAGCGGGCCGCAATGCCCCGGGCAACACCGAGCCGGAGTGCCCACGTGTAACAGCGGGCCGGAATGATGGTGGGCCGCCGGTCGTTGGACATGGTTCCCGGCGCCGCGACGAGGCACCCCGCCCGCGCGAGGCATCCCTGCCCCGCGGTCGCACCGGGCAGAGACTTTCCCCCTTCGAGCGCCTGGCGGTGCTTGCGCACGCCGTCCCCCCTTTGGTGTGCGTCGACCCCCGAATGGAGCTTTCGATCATGAACACGATGCTGCTGCGTAAGAGCGTTCTCGGTATCGCCGGTCTGGCCTTCGCCGGTGGCCTCGCCGCCGGCCCCCTGCACCACGACACCACCGCCGCCTCCACGGTCGAGGCGAAGCCGGTCGCGGTGGCCGTGCAGGCCGACAAGCCCGACACGAGCAAGCTGATCCCGCACGGTGTGCAGGGCGCGCAGTCGCACCTCACCCTGGACGGGGAGCAGACCGGTAACGCGAAGGCGATCATCGCCGCGACGAAGAAGGCCGGTCTGCCGGAGCGGGCGGCGGTGATCTCGATTGCCACCAGCCTGCAGGAGTCGAAGCTGGAGAACCTGGGGCACCTGGGTGACGCCAACGACCACGACTCGCTGGGCCTGTTCCAGCAGCGCCCGTCGTCGGGTTGGGGCACCCCGGAGCAGATCACCGACCCGGAGTACTCGACGACCGCGTTCCTGAAGGGGTTGCGGCAGGTCGATGGGTGGCAGGACATGCCGCTGACCGACGCCGCGCAGACGGTGCAGGTGTCGGCCTACCCGGACGCGTACGCCCAGTGGGAGCAGCAGGCCGCCGACCTGGTCGCCCAGCACTGGAACAGCTGACAGAAGCGCAACCCGTTGGCCGGGTCCCCGAACCGGGGACCCGGCCAACGGCGTACCCGGGTCAGGTGGGGGAGGCCACCAGTTCCACCTCGTAGCCCTGGTCGTTCGCGAGGTACGCGGCGTACGTCTGCGGACCGCCCGCGTACGGGTGGCGGTCCGGGAAGAGCAGTGACCAGCCGTGACGCGGAGCGGCCGCGACGAGCCGGTCCACCGCGGCGGGCGGCCCGGCGTGGAAGGCGAGGTGGTTCAGGCCGGGGGCGAGCCGATCGTGGTTTCGTCCGGACAGCGCCGGGGACTCCTCCAGCACGAGGTACGTCGGACCGAGCCGCCACGAACGGCCGGCGGGCCAGTCCTGGTGCGGGGTCCAGCCCAGCTCGCGCAGCAGCCAGCCCCAGCTGCGGATCGCCCCGGGCAGGTCCGGCACCCAGACCTCGACGTGGTGCAGCCCGCCGGCGGGGGCGGCAGTCGGGCCCCGGGCGTCAACCGAGCCTGACGCTTCCCCGTTCAGCGCTGACCGCCCGGGACCCATAGCACGTCGCCCGCCGGATTTGCCGTTCTTGACAGGATGAAGAGCAGATCGGAGAGCCGGTTGAGATACTTTGCCGGAAGTGTGCTGGTCCGGTCAGGATCGTGGGTCACCAGTGCCCACGCCGCGCGCTCGGCCCGCCGGGCGACCGTCCGTGCCACGTGCAGCAGCGCCGCGCCCGGCGTCCCGCCGGGCAGGATGAAGGAGTCGAGCTTGGCCAGGCGCTCGTTGTACTCGTCGCACCAGCCCTCAAGGCGCTGCACGTATTCCTCGGTCACCCGCAGCGGCGGGTACTTCGGGTCCGGCTCGACCGGCGTGGCCAGGTCGGCGCCGACGTCGAACAGGTCGTTCTGGATCGACCCCAGCACCGCGCGCAGCTCGTCGTCGAGTTGCCCGAGCGCGATCGCGACCCCGATGGCCGCGTTGCACTCGTCCACGTCGGCGTACGCGGCGATCCGCGGATCGGTCTTCGCGACCTCTTCGTTGTTGTTCAGCCTGGTCGTGCCGGCGTCGCCGGCCCTGGTGTAGATGCGCGTGAGGTGGACGGCCATGACGCACAGCCTACGGATCCCGGACCTGACCATCCCGATGCGGCCGGAGCAGGGCCGGCTGGAGCAGGGTCCACCGGAGCAGAGCCGGCCGGCCGGCGTCGGCCCCGGGGACGCCGGCGACCCGGCGGTCAACGACGTCGATGTCATCCGGGTGGCCGGTAACGCCCGGCTCGGCGGGACGGTGCACGTCGTCGGGGCGAAGAACTCCGCGCTCAAGCTCATGGCCGCCGCGCTGCTCGCGCCGGGGCGAAGCGTGATCACCAACGTCCCCCGGATCACGGACATCGCCATCATGGGGGAGGTGCTGCGCCGGCTGGGCTGCGGCGTACGGTTCGACGCCGACGACCCGGTCGACCCGATGGTGGCCCGGGGCGGGGTGGCCCGCTCCCGGTCGGTCACCATCGACGTGCCGGAGCAGCCGGGCGCGGAGGCCGACTACGACCTGGTACGCCGGCTGCGGGCGTCGATCTGCGTGCTCGGCCCTCTGCTGGCGCGGCGGGGGTACGTGCGGGTGGCCCACCCCGGCGGGGACGCCATCGGCTCCCGGGGGCTGGACATGCACATCTCGGGGCTGACCCGGATGGGCGCCGACATCTCCGGCGAGCACGGCTTCGTCATCGCCGACGCCCCGGACGGGCTGCACGGCGCGGACATCGTCCTCGATTTCCCCAGCGTCGGCGCCACCGAGAACCTGGTGATGGCCGCGGTGCTGGCCCGGGGCACGACGGTGATCGACAACGCGGCCCGGGAGCCGGAGATCGTCGACATCTGCTCGATGCTGATCCGGATGGGCGCCCGCATCGAGGGGGAGGGCACCTCCACCCTGCGCATCGAGGGGGTGTCCGAGCTGCGGCCGGTGCGGCACGCGACCGTGGGGGACCGGATCGTCGCCGGGACCTGGGCGTTCGGCGCCGCGATGACCCGGGGCGACGTGACCGTGACCGGCATCGACCCGGCGTTCCTGGAGGTCGCGCTGGACAAGCTGGTCTGCGCCGGCGGCCTGGTCGAGACCCGCGAGGGCGCCTTCCGGGTACGGATGGCGGACCGCCCGAGGGCGGTGGACGTGGTGACCCTGCCGTACCCGGGCTTCGCCACCGACCTGCTGCCGATGGCGATCGGGCTCGCCACGGTGAGCGAGGGGGCGTCCCTGATCACCGAGAACATCTTCGACGGCCGGTTCATGTTCGCCAACGAGATGATGCGGTTGGGCGCGGACATCAAGACCGACGGCCATCACGCCGTTGTCCGGGGGCGGGACCGGCTCTCCGGCGCGCCCGTCCGGGCCACCGACATCCGGGCCGGCGCAGGGCTGATCATCGCCGGGTTGTGCGCCGACGGGGTCACCGAGGTCTCCCACGTGCACCACGTCGACCGCGGCTACCCGGACTTCGTCGCCGACCTGCGGGCGCTGGGGGTGGAGGTCGAGCGGGGCACTGTACCGGACGAGCCGGCCCTGGAGATCTGACCGGGCGCCGGCCGCGCGGGGCCGACCCCGACGGGTCCCGGGGTCACGCGTGATGTTTGGGCCCCAACGCCGCCAACACCGGTGGACGCCGTGGCCGACTTAACCTTCGTTCAGTCTTGCCGACTAGGGTGCTGACAGACACTCGAATTCAGGCGAGGGAGAGAGCAGATGGCGGGTCGACTCGCGGTCGTCGGGGCCGGGCCGATGGGCTCGGGCATCGCCCAGGTGGCGGCGCAGGCGGGCTGGCAGGTGACGCTGCGGGACCTGGACGACGCGGCCACCGGGCGGGGGCTGGCCGGCATCCGGAAGTCGCTGGAGAAGTTCGCCGAGAAGGGCACGATCGACCGCTCCGAGGTCGAGGCGACGCTGGGCCGGATCACCCCGACCACCGACCTGGAGGCCGCCGCCGACGCCGACATCGTCGTCGAGGCGGTCTTCGAGCGGCTGGACGTCAAGCACGAGGTGTTCCGCGCGCTAAACAAGATCTGCAAGGCCGACGCGGTGCTGGCCACCAACACCTCCGCCATTCCGGTCACCCAGATCGCCGCGGTGACCGAGCGCCCCGAGTCGGTCGTCGGCACCCACTTCTTCTCGCCCGTGCCGATGATGAAGCTCTGCGAGCTGGTGCGCGGCTACAAGACCAGCGACGAGACGCTGGCCACCGCGAAGGCGTTCGCCGAGGGCGTGGGCAAGACGGTCGTGGTGGTGAACCGGGACATCGCCGGCTTCGTCACCACCCGGCTGATCGCCGCGCTGGTCGTGGAGGCGGTGAAGCTGGTCGAGTCGGGCGTGGTGTCGGCCGAGGATTTGGACACCGCCTGCCGGCTCGGCTTCGGCCACGCCATGGGCCCGCTGGCCACCTGCGACCTGACCGGCGTGGACGTGCTGCTGCACGCCTCGAAGAACATCTACACCGACACCGCCGACGAGAAGTTCTTCCCGCCGGAGCTGCTCCAGCGCATGGTCACGGCCGGCGACCTGGGCCGCAAGACCGGCAGGGGTTTCTACACCTACTGAACCGCTGGGCTCACCTGTCCCCGCCGGGTGCCGGCGGGGACAGGGTCAGCGGCCCGGGCGGGGTGGGGTGAGCGCGCCGGCCAGGAACGGGAAGGCGGTGGGGACCACCGTGCCCCAGTAGACGAAGTTGTGCCGGCCGTCGGCGTACTCGGCCAGGGCCGGCGGCTCGGGCAGCGCGCGGGCGAGCGCCCGTACCTCGGGTAGCAGGCCGTCCTGCCGGCCGCACCAGAGCCCCACCGGGGTCCCGCGCAGCCGCTGGGCGCCCGCGAAGACGGCGTCCCCGGGCCGTACGGCGGGGGAGAAGGCGGCCACCGCGCGCAGCCAGCCGGGGTACGTCTCGGCGAGCAGCAGCGACCCGAAGCCCCCCATCGACCAGCCCCAGGCGGCGATCCGGCTGGTGTCGAACCCGCGCTCGGCGCACCACGCCGGCAGTTCCTCGCGCACCATCCGCTGCGGGTCGTCCGAGCCCGAGCGGCGCCACGACAGCCGGCCGCCGGTCGCGCCGGCGAGCGCGAACGGCGGGGCGCCCCGGCGTACGGCGTCGGTGAGGAACCGGGCCAGCCCGAACCGGGCGAAGTCGCGCGGGGTCGAGGACGCGCCGTGCAGCACCAGGCAGACCGGCAGGCCCCGTCCGTCGCTGTGGCCCGCGGGCACGGCCGTCCAGAAGTCGACGGAACGGCCCCGCGTGGCGGACGCCCGCTGGACCAGCCGCTCGTCGCCGGCCGGAGCGTCCGGCAACGCGGGCGCGGGCCCGGGGCGGGGCCGGGTCAGCTCCCGGGCCGTCCAGCCCGCCCCCACGGCCAGGGTGGCCGTGCCGGCCCCGGCCAGCAGCAGTCGTCGCCGGGTCAGTCGAAGCACCACCGGCCCAGTCTGGCAGCCTCGGCCCCTCCGGGCCGCCCCGCCGCGGGGCGCCGCCCTCAGCCGTCGCGCCTGGTGGTCCAGCGGAAGGTGGTCAGGCAGAGGACGAGGCCGATCACGCACCAGAGGGCGAGGACGAGGGCCACCCGGCCCAGCTCGAACCCGCCGGCCGCCTCCCGGGCGCCGAAGCTCTCCGGGAGGAAGACCGACCGGAGGCCCTGGCACATCCACTTGAGCGGGAACAGCGCCGCCACCTGCTGCATCCAGGACGGCAGCTCGGTGAAGACGAAGAAGACGCCGGAGATGAACTGGAGCACCAGGGCGACCGGGGTGACCACGGCCGAACCGCTGCGCGCCGTACGGGCCAACGAGGAGATGGCGATGCCGCACAGCGTGCAGGCGGTGACCCCGAGGACGGAGACCCAGCCGAAGGTGAGCCAGCCGCTCGCGCTCGGCAGTCTCAGGTCGAACAGGGCGACGGAGACGGCGAGCAGCAGGGCGATCTCGAGCACCCCGACCGCCACCACCATGATCACCTTGCCGGCGAACCACACCCACTTCGGCATCGGCGTGCCCCGGTAGCGCTTGAGCACCCCCCGGTCCCGCTCGATCGGGATCCAGATGCCGAGGTTCTGGAAGCTCACCGTCATCAGGCCGCTCGCGATCATGCCGGTGACGAAGTACTGGGTGAATTTCACCCCGCCGCCGAGCTCGCCGTTGAAGATCGAGGCGAAGATCAGGATCATGATGATCGGGAAGCCCAGCGTGAAGACGACGGATTCCCGGCTGCGCAGGAACTGGGTGATCTCCAGGCGGCCCTGGCGCAGGGCGAGCGCGGCCGGCCCCAGCCGACGCGCCGGGGCGGCGGCGACCGGGGCCGCCGGCTTCGTGGTGGTCGTCATCGGTGTCCGATCATCTTGAGGTAGACGTCTTCCAGGGTCGGCCGGGTCACGGTGAGGCCGGGCACCTCGCCGCCGTGGCGCGCGGCCAGCTCGGCGACCAGCGCCGTCGGCGTCGCGCTCTCCGCGCTCTCGACGGCCCCCTCCGGCGTACGCCAGGAGACCGTCGCCAGGGCCTCCTGGCGGTTGCCGAGGAGGTCGGGCGGGGCCACCTCCACCAGCCGGCCGCTGGCGATCACCCCGACCCGGTCGGCCAGCGCCTCGGCCTCGTCCAGGTAGTGGGTGGTGAGCACGATGGTGGTGCCGGCGGCGGCGAGGTCTCGGATCAGCTCCCAGAACTCGCGCCGGGCCTCCGGGTCGAAGCCGGTGGTCGGCTCGTCGAGGAAGAGCAGCTCGGGCCGGCCGATGATGCCGAGCGCCACGTCCAGGCGGCGCTTCTGCCCGCCGGAGAGCGTGTGGGTGCGCGCCCGGGCCTTGGCGCCCAGGCCGACGCGTTCGATCACCTTGTCCGGGTCGTCGGCGCCCGGATAGAAGCCGGCGAAGTGCCGGACCACCTCGGCGACGGTCAGCTCGTCGAACTCGCCGGTGCCCTGCAGCACGATGCCGACCCGCGACCGCCAGCGCGGGTCGGGGCTGGCGGGGTCGCTGCCCAGCACGGACACCTCGCCCGCGTCGCGCTGCCGGTAGCCCTCCAGGATCTCCACGGTCGTGGTCTTGCCCGCGCCGTTCGGGCCGAGCAGGGCGAACACCTCGCCACGGGAGACGGCGAGGTCCAGGCCCGCCACCGCGACGTTGTCGCCGTACGCCTTGCGCAGTCCCCGTACGGAGATCGCGAGCTGGTCATCCATGCCGTCCAGTGTGCGACCCCGGGGCTATCCGGCGGCGCCCGGGGTGTGGCGGTCCGGCCCATGTCGGGCCGTCTGTGCCCCCTCGTCCCCGACATGGACCTGTGTGGTTTTCCACAGCCTCTTTTACTGGTCGGTAACCTAGACTCCCGCCATGGACGAGAACGCTCTCCCCGGCCGGCTGCCCGAGCGGGACCGCCCCTGGGTGATGCGCACCTACGCCGGGCACTCCTCGGCCGCCGCGAGCAACGCGCTCTACCGGCGCAACCTCGCCAAGGGGCAGACCGGGCTGTCGGTGGCCTTCGACCTGCCCACCCAGACCGGGTACGACCCGGACCACGAGCTGGCCGCCGGTGAGGTCGGCCGGGTCGGGGTGCCCGTGGCCCACCTCGGCGACATGCGTGCCCTCTTCGACGGCATCCCGCTCGCCGACATGAACACCTCGATGACGATCAACGCGCCGGCGATGTGGCTGCTCGCCCTCTACGGCACGGTGGCGACGGAGCAGGGCGTCGAGCTGGCCCGCTGCGCGGGCACCACGCAGAACGACATCATCAAGGAGTACCTGTCCCGGGGGACGTACATCTTCCCGCCGGCCGCGTCGCTGCGGCTGACCGCGGACGTCGTCGCGTACGCGCTGCGGGAGCTGCCGCGCTGGAACCCGGTGAACATCTGCTCGTACCACCTGCAGGAGGCGGGCGCGACGCCGGTGCAGGAGGTCGGCTTCGCCCTCGCCACCGCCGTCGCCGTGCTGGACGCCGTCCGCGACTCCGGCCAGGTGCCGGCCGAGCGGATGGGCGACGTGGTCGCCCGGATCTCGTTCTTCGTGAACGCCGGGGTGCGCTTCGTCGAGGAGATCGCCAAGATGCGCGCGTTCGGCGCGCTCTGGGACGAGATCACCCGCGAGCGGTACGGCGTGTCCGACCCGAAGCAGCGTCGCTTCCGGTACGGCGTGCAGGTCAACTCGCTCGGGCTGACCGAGGCCCAGCCGGAGAACAACGTCCAGCGGATCGTGCTGGAGATGCTCGGCGTGACGCTGTCCCGCGACGCCCGGGCCCGGGCCGTGCAGCTGCCCGCCTGGAACGAGGCGCTCGGGCTGCCCCGTCCGTGGGACCAGCAGTGGTCGCTGCGGATGCAGCAGGTGCTGGCGTACGAGTCGGACCTGCTGGAGTACCCGGACCTGTTCGACGGCTCGCACGTGATGACCGCGCTGGTCGACGGGATCGTCGCCGGGGCGCGGGTGGAGCTGGAGAAGGTGCTGGAGATGGGCGGCGTGGTGGCCGCCGTCGAGTCCGGGTACCTCAAGAGCGCGCTGGTCGCCTCGCTGGCCGACCGCCGCCGCCGGATGGAGGCCGGCACGGACGTGGTGGTCGGCGTCAACCGGTTCACCGAGACCGAGCCGTCCCCGCTGACCGCCGCCGGCGCCGAGGCGATCGAGCAGGTCGACCCGGCGGGGGAGGCGGCGGCCGTGGCCGCCGTACGCGAGTGGCGGGCCGGGCGGGACGGCGCGGCGGTCGCGGCGGCGCTCGACCGGCTGCGGGCGGACGCCGCGTCGTCGGCCAACCTGATGCCGGCGACGCTGGAGTGCGTGCGGGCCGGGGTGACCACCGGCGAGTGGGCCGGCGCGCTGCGCCAGGTCTTCGGGGAGTACCGGGGGCCGACCGGGCTGGCCGGCGCGGCCGGGGCAGGCGGCGGCGCGGGACTGGCCGCCGTGCGGGAGCGCGTCGTCGCCACCGCCCGCGAGCTGGGCACCGGGCGGCTGCGGCTGCTGGTCGGCAAGCCCGGCCTGGACGGGCACTCCAACGGCGCCGAGCAGATCGCGGTACGCGCCCGCGACGCCGGCTTCGAGGTCGTCTACCAGGGCATCCGGCTGACCGCCGGGGAGATCGTGGCCGCCGCGGTCGAGGAGGACGTCGACCTGGTCGGGTTGTCGGTGCTCTCCGGCTCGCACCTGGCCGCCGTGCCGGCGGTGCTGGACGGCCTGCGCGCCGCCGGCCGGGGGGACCTGCCCGTGGTGGTCGGCGGCATCATCCCGCGGGGCGACGCCGAAGCGCTGCGGGCGGCCGGGGTCGCCCGGGTGTTCACGCCCAAGGACTTCGCCCTCACCGACATCATCGGCGACCTCGTGACCGTGATCCGGGAGGCCAACGCCCTGGGCTGAGCCCTCGGGTCAGCGGCGGTCGTACGTCATGCAGTCCGCCAGGTCGTTGTCCGGCCCGACCCGGATGCCCGGGGCGTGGCACTCCAGGCGCGAGTTGTGCCGGCAGTCCTCCCGCTGGCAGGCGCCGACCTGGGCGATCAGCGTGTCCACGCCGCCGGGCTTCGGAAGGGTGGTGAAGGTGTGGCAGTGGGCGTGGTCGCTGCTGCCGATGGTGATGGCGAAGGCGTGGCAGTCGCCGCGCCGGTTGTAGGCGCAGGCCGCCACGACGCACTCCCGGACGCGGGGCCTCTCCGTCGACGCGGTCATGGCGGCCTCCTGCTCCTTAGCCGGCTTTCTCCCGATACTAGTATTTTTACCGGATTGGCTGCTCCTGGTCCGGGTCGAGTACCTCGGACAGCGGGGCCGGCGTGAGGCCGCGCTCGGCGAGCCCGGCCAGGATGTGCGGCAGCGCCTCGTCGGTCATCGGCGCGTTCGCCTCGGTGACGTGCAGGACGACGACCGAGCCCGGGCGTACCCGGGACAGCACCGCGGCCACGATCGGCCGCCACGACTTCGCGAACGGGTCCCCGCTGACCACGTCGCCGTCCACCACCGTCACGCCCAGCGGTGCCAACGCGGTGAGCGCGACCTGGTCGTGGCACAGCCCCGGGAAGCGGAAGTAGCGGGTCTGCCGGCCGCCGTACGGGGCGATGACGTCGAACGTGCGTGCCACGTCCGCCGCCATCCGTTGGCGGGAGATCGTCGGGAGGCCGTAGCAGTCCGGCGTGAAGGCGAGATGCCCGTAGGTGTGGTTGGCCAGCTCGAAGCGCGGGTTCGCGGCCAGGCGGCGGGTCATCTCGGGGTACTCCTCGACCCACTTCCCGGTCAGGAAGAAGGTGGCGGGCACCTGCTGCCGTTCCAAGAGGTCCACGATCGCCGCGTTCGCGTACGACCGGACCGCGCCGCTGCGCAGCTGGTAGCGCATCGCGTCGGTCATGTCGGCGTCGAAGGTGAGCGCCACCCTGTTGCCGGTGCGGGGACCGTGGTCGACCACCGGCGGCCGGTGTCGGGGATCGGAGCTACCGGGCCTCGCCTCGGGCGTCGCCGTCGCCGCGTCCGCCTCGGCCGTCGCCGTCGGCCGGGCCGCCCCGGATGTCGGCGTCGGCCGGGCCGCCTCGGGGGTAGGCGTCGCCGCGTCCGCCGGCATCCAGACGATCGCCGCCGGGCCGCGCTCCGCTGCGGGCGTCGGTAGGGCGAGTAGGGCGAGCACGCCGGCCAGGGCGGTCAGGATCGCGACGAGGGGGAGGACGCGAGTGCGGTTCACGTGGCGATTCTGCTCGGTCTCCGTCCCTCGTTCCGGTCGGGGTCCCGGCCCTGACCCCATCGTCCGGTACGCCGCCAGGTGTCGTGATCGACACCATGGCGGAGACATGGGGGTATCCGAGCGATCCAGAAGCCACCATGTCGGCGACACGGAGTCGATCAACGCCCGGCGGGCGCCATTCTGCGTCGAATGTCCGATCCGGCGGGGCGCCGGGGTGTGACCGGCGGCATCGTGGGGGCGGAATCGTCGGCGGGGTGGGGTCGTTACACCTGACGCACGACCGAGGAAGGCCGCCCGCTCTCAGGGAGGCGGGGTGGCCGGGCCGGGAATGATGGTGGGCCGCCGGTCGTTGGACATGGTTCCCGGCACCGCGACGAGGCCCCCCGCCCGCGACGAGGCCCCCCGCCGTGTCGAGGCCCCCGCCGTGTCGAGGCCCCCGCCGTGTCGAGGCCCCCGCCGTGTCGAGGCCCCCCGCCGTGTCGAGGCCCCGCCGCGACGAGGCACCCCCCGGCCCCGCGGTCGCACCGGGCAGAGACTTTCCCCCCTTCGAGCGCCTGGCGGTGCTTGCGCACGCCGTCCCCTTTGGTGTGCGTCGACCCCCGAATGGAGCTTTGATCATGAACACGATGCTGCTGCGTAAGAGCGTTCTCGGTATTGCTGGTCTGGCCTTCGCCGGTGGGCTGGCCGCTGGTCCGCTGCACGCCACGAGCACCACCACCGCCTCGCCGGTCGAGGCGAAGCCGGTTGCCGTGGTGCAGGCCGACAAGCCCGACAACACCAAGCTGATCCCGCACGGTGTGCAGGGCCAGCAGTCGCGTATCGCCCTGAACGACGAGCAGATCGCGAACGCGAAGGCGATCATCGCGGCGACGAAGAAGGCCGGTCTGCCGGAGCGGGCGGCGGTGATCTCGATCGCCACCAGCCTGCAGGAGTCGAAGCTGGAGAACCTCGGCCACCTGGGTGACGCCAACGACCACGACTCGCTGGGCCTGTTCCAGCAGCGCCCGTCCTCGGGTTGGGGCACCCCGGAGCAGATCACCGACCCCGAGTACTCGACGACCGCGTTCCTGAAGGGCCTGCGGCAGGTCGACGGGTGGCAGGACATGCCCCTGACCCAGGCCGCGCAGACGGTGCAGGTGTCGGCCTACCCGGACGCGTACGCCCAGTGGGAGCAGCAGGCCGCCGACCTGGTCGCCCAGCACTGGAACAGCTGACAGAAGCACGATCCGCTGGCCGGGTCCCCGAACCGGGGACCCGGCCAGCGGCGTACCCGGAGAAGGTCAGACGCGGAAGCCCGCCGCCCGCGCTGCCCGGCGCTCGCGGCGGCGGTCCTTGCGGCGGCGCAGGAACCAGAGGAGGAACAGGAACAGGCCGACCAGGAACGCCAGCACGAGCACCGGCAGGATGATCGCGACCAGGGACATCACGATGCTGGTGGCGTCCTCGGCGGTGCTGGCCACCGGGGCGCCGACGCCGGCCGTGGTCGCGTTGATGACCGGGCGGGCCGCGGCCTTGAGCGTGTGGACGCCGAGGGCGATCAGGACGCCGCTCACCACCGGCACCCACTGGCTGGACGAGAAGAAGTGGCCGGGGTCGGTGACGGTGACGGTCTCGGAGCTGGAGCCGGCACCGAAGGCGAGTCCGCCGGCGGTGGGCCGGACCACGGTCTGCACGACGTCGTTGACGTGGTCGACCACGGGGACCTTGTCGGCGACGACCTCGACGGCGAGCAGCACCGCGAGGATCACGACGACCCAGCCGTTGCCGAGCCACTGCCAGCCGCTGGGCAGCTCGATCAGGTCGGTGTAGCGGGCCAGCAGCCCCATGGTGAGCAGGGGAATGTAGGCGTTCAGGCCCGCCGAGGCGGCGAGGCCCGTACCCGTGAGCACTTCGAACACCGTCTCAGCATCGCACCGGCACGCCAGTGCCGCTCGCCGGCGCGGGCCGGGGTCTCCGTTACCCTCGTCGGGTGCGGCTGGTGATTGCGAAGTGCTCGGTGGACTACGTCGGACGGCTCTCGGCACACCTGCCGATGGCCACCCGGTTGCTGATGGTGAAGGCGGACGGGTCGGTGTCGATCCACGCCGACGACCGGGCGTACAAGCCGTTGAACTGGATGAGCCCGCCCTGCCGGCTAAAGGAGGCCCCCGGGGTCTGGCGGGTCGTGAACAAGGCCGGCGAGGAGCTGCGGATCACCCTGGAGGAGATCTTCCAGGACACCTCGTACGACCTGGGCGTCGACCCGGGCCTGCGCAAGGACGGCGTGGAGGCCCACCTGCAGGAGCTGCTGGCCGCCAACCCGACCGCGCTCGGCGACGGGTTCACGCTGATCCGCCGGGAGTACATGACGGCGATCGGGCCGGTGGACCTGCTCTGCCGGGACGCCGAACAGGGCACGGTCGCGGTCGAGGTGAAGCGGCGCGGCGAGATCGACGGCGTGGAACAGTTGACCCGCTACCTCGAACTGCTGAACCGGGATCCGCTGCTCGCGCCGGTGGCCGGCGTGTTCGCCGCCCAGGAGATCAAGCCGCAGGCCCGGGTGCTGGCCACCGACCGGGGCATCCGGTGCGTGGTGGTCGACTACGACAAGCTGCGCGGCATCGAGCGCGACGAGCTGACCCTGTTCTGATCCGACCGGCCCGGGCCGGCGGGTGCCGCGCCGGTCGCGGGTCGCCGGGCGGCGGTCAGTCGCGCCGGCCGCAGGTCAGCGGCGGCGGCCGTACAGGAGCTTGGTGGCCCTGACCAGGCGGGCGACGTCGGCCGGGGTGCGCTCGAACGTCGCCGCCGGCAGCAGCGAGGGGCCGCGGCGGCGGGTGACGGCCTTGGCGCGGCCGAACTCGCGCAGGCCGTCCTCGCCGTGGATCCGGC
Source organism: Micromonospora olivasterospora (assembly GCF_007830265.1). Lineage (NCBI taxonomy): Bacteria > Bacillati > Actinomycetota > Actinomycetes > Micromonosporales > Micromonosporaceae > Micromonospora > Micromonospora olivasterospora. The sequence goes on along the minus strand of NZ_VLKE01000001.1, from coordinate 1,342,326 downwards.
CGAAGCCGGACTCGCCGACGCCGCCGAACGGCAGGGTGGACATCCCGGCGAAGGTCAGGGCCGAGTTCACCGCGACCATCCCGGCGCGCAGCCGCCGCGCGACGGCCACCGCCCGCCGTCGGCCGAAGACCGAACCCCCCAGGCCGTACGGGAGGGCGTTGGCCCGGGTGACCGCCTCGTCGGCGTCGCGGACCCGGTTGACGGTCAGCGTCGGCCCGAAGGTCTCCTGCCGCACGGCGTCCGCGTCCTCCGGCACGTCCACGAGCACGGTCGGATGCACGTACGGGGGCCGTACGGCGTCGGCGCCGCCGAGCACGGCGCGGCCGCCCCGGGCCAGCGCGTCGTCGATGTGCCGGCGGATCACGTCCAGCTGGCGGGGCATGGTGATGGGCCCGATGTCGGCCCCCTCGGCGCCCACCGTCAGCCGCCCGGCCCGCTCCACCACCTTGGCGACGAACGCGTCGAAGACCGGCTCGACCGCGTACACCCGCTCGATGCCGATGCAGGTCTGGCCGGCGTTGGTGAGCCCGCCCCAGACGCACGCCTCGGCGGCGGCGTCCAGGTCGGCGTCGCTGTCGACGATCATCGCGTCCTTGCCGCCCGCCTCCACGAGCACCGGCGTCAGCGACTCGGCGCAGGCGGCCATCACCTTCTTGGCCGTGGCCGTCGAGCCGGTGAAGGCGAGCTTGTCGACCCCGGAGCGGCACAGCGCCGCCCCGACGTCGCCGAGGCCGTGCACCGTGGTGAACACGGGCTGCTCCGGCACCACCTCGGTGAAGGTGTCCACCAGCCACTGCCCGACCGCGGGGGTGTACTCGCTGGGCTTGAACACGACGGCGTTGCCGGCGGCGAGGGCGTACGCGGCGGAGCCGAGGGGGGTGTGGACGGGGTAGTTCCAGGGGCCGATGACGCCCACCACCCCGTACGGCTGGTATTCGAGGTGGGCCGAGAACTCGACCACGATGAGCCGGGAGCGGACGCGGCGCGGCCCGAGCACGCGCCGGGCGTTGCGGGCGGCCCAGTCGACGTGCTCGATCGCGGTGAGGATCTCGACGACGGCGTCGGCGACCGGCTTGCCGCCCTCGGTGTGCACCAGCTCGGCCAGCTCCTCGATCCGCCCGGCGAGCAGGCTCCGCCAGCGCAGCAGCCGTTCCCGGCGGGCGGTGAAGCCGAGGCCGGCCCACCATCGCCCCGCCTCGCGGGCGCGCTCGACGGTCCGCTCGACGTCGGCCGGGGCCGCGACCGGCAGCCGCCCCGCCTCCACCCCGGTGGCCGGGCTGGTCGACACCAGTCGGCCGTCCTCGATGACCGGGCTACCCGGGACATGCGCAGCCGTCATGACGGAAGTCTAGACCCGGAAGCTACCCGTCGGTAGGACTGCCGGCGGCGGTCCGCGGGGCCGGCGGCCGTCGGCGGAACGGGACGGCGGGTGCCGAATCGGCCAATGTGAGCTGTCCGGCCGGCGTCACTGGGGTGACCCTGCGGTGGTACGGGCCGCTACGGTGTGATGGCAGTCTGACGCCCGGACCCTGGTGGCTGGAGGCGTACCGTCCATGGAGGAGCTTCTTCCGGAATTGATGCCGCTGCTGACGGTGGCGGGCGGGCCGATGCGGGGCGCGAGCTTCCGGCTCAGCCGGCAACCGCAGGTGATCGGCCGTGGGCCGAGCGCGGACATCGGAGTCGACGACCCGCACCTGAGCCGGCGGCACGCGAGCGTGCTGCTCACCGCCGAGGGGGTGGCGCTCGTGGACCTCGGCTCGACCAACGGCACCTGGCTCAACGACCGCCGGATCGACGGCCCGGAGCGGTTGGCCGACGGGGACGTGATCCGGGTGGGCCGCACCGAGCTGCGCTTCTTCGACCCCGGGCTGGCCCACACCGACCCGGTGGGGCTGCGGCTCGGCGGTCGCCGCCGGGACCCGCGCCCCACCCTGCCGCTGCCGCTGCCGCTGCCCGCCCGCAACTGAGGCCCGCCCACACTCGGGAGCCGGGTGGGCAGTGGGGCGGCCACATGGAGCGGGCGAACGGGGCGTGGCACGATGCCGCGGATGGAGACGGCACAGCACACCCGCACGGCGAACGGGATCGTCCAGCGGCTTCGGGTCGCCGGACCGCCGGACGGGGTGCCTGTGCTGCTCGTCCACGGCAACTGCTCGTCGTCGGCGTTCTGGGAGCCGCTGGTGCGCCGGCTGCCGCCCACCCTCCGGGTCGTCGCCCCGGACCTGCGCGGGTACGGCGACACGGAGACCGCCCCGGTGGACGCGACGCGGGGGCTGCGGGACTTCGCCGACGACGTCGCCGCGCTGCTCGATGAGCCCGGGCTGTTCGCGGCCGGGGCGCGACCCGTCGTGGTGGGGCACTCGCTCGGCGGGGGAGTGGCGATGCGGCTGCTGGTCGACCGCCCCGACCGGGTGGCCGGCCTGCTGCTGGCGGCGCCCGTCTCCCCGTACGGCTTCGGCGGCACCCGCGACCTGGACGGCACGCCGACCACCCCCGACTTCGCGGGCACCGGCGCCGGCACCGCGAACGCGGATTTCGTCGCCCGGCTCGCCGCCGGTGACCGGGGCACGGACGGCCCGACGAGCCCGCGCAACGTGCTGCGGACGGCGTACGTGGCCGACCCCGCGTCGCTCCGCGAGGACGAGGAGCTGCTGCTGGACAGCGTCCTGTCCACGGCGACCGGGAGCGACAACTACCCCGGCACGGCCGCCGGATCGCCGCACTGGCCGGGCACCGCGCCGGGTGACCGGGGCGTGCTGAACGCGCTCGCCCCGACCCACTTCCGGATCGCCGACGAGCTGGTCGCCGGCGCCGGCAAGCCCCCGGTCACCTGGGTACGCGGGGACGCCGACGTGATCGTCTCGGACACCTCGCTGTTCGACCTGGCGTACCTGGGCTCGCTCGGGGCGGTGCCGGGCTGGCCGGGGGCGGCCGACTGCCCGCCGCAGCCGATGGTCGGCCAGACCCGGGCGGTGCTCGACCGGTACGCGGCGGCCGGCGGGACGTACCGGGAGGTGGTGTTCCCCGGCTGCGGGCACAGCCCGCACCTGGAGCGGCCGGCGGAGTTCGTCGCGGAGCTGCTGGCCCTGACCGGGGTGCCCGCGGCGGCCTGAGCCGGGCCCGGCGGCACCGACCGGGCAGCCGGGCGGCACGGGCCGCGAAATGGCCCACCGCGTCTCGACAACCGAGCGCCACGTGGCAGACTCGCGCGCATAACCTTAGTGGCCGTTCATCGCGGCCCCGCGGACGTTTGGGGAGGCCCGGTCGTGGCGCGCGAGTTCACCAGCGTGGGCGTTGTGGGGCTGGGCACCATGGGTGCGGGCATCGTGGAGGTGTTCGCGCGCAACGGCCTCGACGTCGTCGCGGTCGAGATCTCCGACGCCGCCCTGGAGCGCGGCCGGGCAAACCTGACCGGCTCGACCGACCGGGCGGTCGCCCGGGGCAAGCTCGCCGAGGCCGACCGGGACGCGCTGCTGTCCCGGGTGCGCTTCGCCGTCGGGCTGGACGCGCTGCACTCGGTGGACCTGGCGATCGAGGCGGTCCCCGAGCACCTCGACCTCAAGCAGCGGATCTTCGCCGAGCTGGACCGGGTCTGCAAGCCCGAGGCGATCCTGGCCACCAACACCTCGTCGCTGTCGGTCACCGAGATCTCGGTCGCCACCACCCGGCCCAACCAGGTCATCGGCATCCACTTCTTCAACCCGGCCCCCATCATGAAGCTGGTCGAGGTGGTCCGCACGGTGGTCACGTCGGCCGACGTGGTCGAGGACGTGGAGGCGCTCTGCGCCCGGCTCGGCAAGGTCGACGTCACCATCAGCGACCGGGCGGGATTCATCGCCAACGCCCTGCTCTTCGGCTACCTCAACCACGCCGTGGCGCTGTTCGAGTCGCACTACGCCAGCCGCGAGGACATCGACGCCGCGATGAAGCTCGGCTGCGGCCTGCCGATGGGCCCGTTGGCCCTGATGGACCTGATCGGCCTGGACACCGCGTACGAGATCCTGGACACCATGTACCGGCGGGGCGGGCGGGACCGCCGGCACGCCCCGGTGCCGCTGATCAAGCAGATGGTCACCGCGGGCCTGCTCGGCCGCAAGTCCGGCCGGGGCTTCTACACGTACGAGCGGCCGGGCTCGCCGAAGGTCGTACCGGACGAGCACACGCCGGTGACGGCGGAGCCGGCGCTGGCCGACGGCGCCCGGGTGACCGCCAGGGTCGGTATCGCGAGCGCGAGGAGTGAGCTTGCGAGCCCCGCAGTCGTGAGCAAGGTCGGCGTCGTCGGGTCGGGCACGATGGCCACCGGGATCATCGAGGTGTTCGCCAGGGCCGGGTACGAGGTCGTCTCGATCACCCGCGGCGCGGAGAAGTCGGCGAAGGTCTGCGAGGCGGTCAAGACCTCGCTGAACAAGGGCGTGGTGCGGGGCAAGCTCGGCGAGGCCGACCGGGACGCCGCGCTCGGCCGGGTCACCTGGTCGGCCACCCTGGAGCACCTCGCCGACGTCGACCTCGTGGTGGAGGCGGTCGTCGAGGAGTTGAGCGTCAAGAAGGCCCTCTTCGCCAGCCTCGACGAGATCTGCAAGCCCGGCGTCGTGTTCGCCACCACCACCTCGTCGCTGCCGGTGATCGACGTCGCGATGGCCACCCAGCGGCCGGCCGACGTGCTCGGGCTGCACTTCTTCAACCCGGCGCCGATCATGCCGCTGGTGGAGATCGTGCAGACCATCCGCACCTCGGCGGAGGCCACCGCCACCGCCCGCGCCGTCTGCGCCCAGCTCGGCAAGGCCGCGGTGGTCTGCGGCGACCGGTCCGGCTTCATCGTCAACGCGCTGCTCTTCCCGTACCTGAACGACGCGGTGCGGATGCTGGAGGCCAGCTACTCCACGGCCGACGACATCGACCACGCGATGAAGCTCGGCTGCGGCTACCCGATGGGCCCGTTCGAGCTGCTCGACGTGGTCGGCCTGGACGTCGCGTTGGCCATCCAGCGCGAGCTGTACCTGGAGCTGCGCGAGCCCGGCTTCGCCCCGGCGCCGCTGCTGGAGCACCTGGTCACCGCCGGCTACCTGGGCCGCAAGAGCGGGCGCGGGTTCCGCGACCACACCAGTCGCTGACCCGGTCAACGCCCGGCGCCGCCGGGCGCGTCTGGAGGGCGTGACCTTCGAGGAGTACAGCACCCGCGGCCCGGCGCTGCTCCGGCTGGCCCGCCTGCTCACCGGGGACGAGCACCGGGCCGAGGACCTCACGCAGGACGTGCTGGCCCGCGCGTACGTGCACTGGCGGCGGATCGCCGGCGTCGACCGGCCCGACGTGTACGTGCGCCGGATGCTGGTGAACGCCAACGCTCCTGGTGGCGGCGGCGCTCCAGCCGGGAGCTGGCCACATCGGCCCTGCCCGAGCGACCCCAGCGGGGCGACCTGGGCCGGGAGGCGGCCGACCGCGACGAGATGTGGCGGCTGATCGCCGTGCTCCCGGACCGGCAGCGGGCCGTGCTGGTGCTGCGCTACTACGAGGACTTCGACGACGCCACGATCGCGCAGATCCTCGACTGCTCGCCGGTCACCGTCCGCACCCACGCGATGCGGGCGCTCAGACACCTCCGGGAGCGCTGCGGCGTCCCGGCGACGAACGGGAGCCAGCCGTGACCGACATCGACCAGCGGATCGTCCGGGCGCTGCACGAGCGCGCCGACGGCGGGGTGGACACCGACCGGCTACTGGCCGGCGCGGTGGCCCGGGGACGCAGCCGCGTCCGCCGCCGCGGGGCCACCGCCGGCGCCGCGTTCGGCGTGGTGGCCCTGCTCGGCGTCGGCGTGGCCGCGGGCCCGGTCGACCTGTCGCGGCTGGGCCCCGAGCGGACGGCCGTCGCGCCCGGGCTGTCCCGCCTGGCCGCCGTGGTGCCACCGCGGGCGGACGGCGCGCCGGGCGCGGCGGACCGACCCGACCTGATCGGCACCGACCCGGACCTGCTGCACTTCGGCGTCGCCCCGGGCGCCTTCCGCTACCTGTCCTGGTTCGCGCGGGACGGGGTGGAGGGCGCGCGGCTCGACGCGGGCGGCCGGACGGTGACCGTGGAGATCGACCGCGCGGCCGCGCAACTGGCACAGCAGGGGGTGGAGGGCCTGCCCGTGGGCGTGGCGAAGAAGGCCACCGAGCGGGCGTTCGCCGACGGGGCCGTGTCGCAGGTCACCGGGGCCCAGGGGGAGCCCGCCTGGCTGCGGCACTGGAAGCCGGCCCCCGGGGTGTACGCCCGAGCCACCGTCGTCGCGCCGGACCCTCCCCGCCAGCTCCGAAGCCATGATCCACATCGCCTCGATCCAGCGGGACCTCCTCGCCCTGCTCGACGCGCTGCGGCTGGACCAGGCCCACCGCTGCGGCGGCCCGCTGCGGCTGACCGCCCTGCCGACGGGGGCCCGGATCAGCGGCTGCGAGGTGAGGGTGGCGAACTTCCCGGCGGGGCTCGGCGCGATGCTGACCATCGCCGGCGCGGGGGCCAGGCACATGACAATCACCCTGGAGTACGCCGAGGGCATCGTCGGCTCCCGCACCGAGGGAAACCGGATGGTCGGGGACCGGCCCGCCCACCTGGACCCCCAGTTGGGCCAGTTGGAGCTGCTCGGCGTGCCGAAGGGGCACCTGATCGCCACGTTCGCCTGGCCGAGCCGGGGCTTCTCCGAGGCGGACGCGGTGACCGTGCTCGGGGGGCGCGGATCGCCGCCGACCTGAGCCGGCCGGAGAGCTGGTGAGGTCCCGCCCGGGTCGGCCGCGCCGGGCCGGCCCGTACCCTTGGTGACCGTGAGCCCTCGTCGCAACCGTCCCCGCCGGGACGAGCACGCCAACCTGGACGCCGAGCGGGTCCGGCAGGGCGTCCCCGCGGTGCAGCAGTGGCGCGACGGCGACTGGCAGGTACGCGGGATCTCCGGCGGCGCGTCGGTCAAGACGTACCGCTGTCCCGGGTGCGACCAGGAGATCCGGCCGGGCGTGGCGCACGTGGTGGCCTGGCCGGCGGATGGCCGGGGCGACCTGACCGACCGCCGGCACTGGCACAGCGGCTGCTGGCGGGCCCGGGACCGGCGCGGCCCGGCGGTACAGCGGGGCCGCGGCGCCCCCCGGTACGGCTGAGCGATCTGGGTCACCCCGTTTCCGCCCCGGCGGGCGGCGTGCGCGGCGGCGCGCGAGACTTGACCGGTGAGCACACCGATCCGCGCGTCGTCGATCCTGCCCGGCTTTCGGGAGGACATCGAGCTGCACACCGCCGACGGGCTGCGCCTGGTCGGTGAGCTGGCCCGGCCGGTGGACCGGGAGCCGGTGGGCACCCTGGTCTGCCTGCATCCGCTGCCCACGCACGGCGGGATGATGGACAGCCACGTCTTCCGCAAGGCGGCGTGGCGGCTGCCGGCGCTGGCCGGCCTGGCCGTGCTCCGGTTCAACACCCGCGGCACGAGCAGCGTGCGCGGCACCAGCGAGGGCGAGTTCGACGCGGCGGTCGGCGAGCGGTTCGACGTCGCCGCCGCGATCGAGTACGCGGAGTTCGCCGAGCTGCCGAACATCTGGTTGGTCGGCTGGTCGTTCGGCACCGACCTGACCCTGAAGTACGGCTGCGACCCGGTGGTGGCGGGCGCGATCCTGCTCTCCCCGCCGCTGCGCTTCTCCACCCCCGACGACCTCGCCGGTTGGGCCGAGGCGGGCAAACCGTTGACCGCCCTCGTGCCGGAGTTCGACGACTACCTGCGGCCGGACGAGGCCCGGCGGCGGTTCGCGGCGGTGCCGCAGGCAGAGGTGGTCGGGATACCCGGCGCCAAGCACCTGTGGGTGGGCGACGCCGAGAACGTGCTCGACGAGATCGTCCGCCGGGTCGCCCCGGGCACCCCGCTGCCCCTGCCGCGCACCTGGGACGGCCCGATGGAGACCGGCGACGTCAGCGCGTACGCCGACCGCACCGTCGCCGCGTTCGCCGACACCCCGCTCCCCGGCCCACGCACCGACTGACCCACCCCCGCCTTCCCCCGCCCCCCACCCCCGCCCCCGCCCCGCGCCCCCGCCGGATCCCGCCCGCGATCTTGCACTTTGGGCCCTTGTTCTGCGGCATATGCCCGTATTGTCGGGGCCAAGAGTGCAAGATCGCGGGGGCGTGGTCGTGCGTGCGGGAGGGGACGGCGGCTCCGGCGGTCACTCGGGTTCGACGGTGACCTTGCTCGGCTTCGCGCTGCGCTCGTCGGTGGTCGGCTTCGTCGGGCGCTTGCCGTTCTCGCCGGTGCTGGTGATCTTGGTGGGCGTGGCCTCCCGGCCAGCCTCCCCGGGCACCGCGGCGACCGTCGGCTCCCCGTCCACCCCGGCGCTCGCCGCGCCGCCGTCCACCGTGGTGACCGGCTCGCCCACCGGCCGGGCCTTCGCGGGCCCGCCGTCGTCGGCCGGGGCGCTCTTCGTCGGCGTGGCGTCGCCGGCCGGCGTCGTCTTCGCCGGAGCCGAGCCGTTGGCCGGCGTGGTCCTCGTCGGCGCGGCCCCGTCCGCCGGAGAGATCTTCGCCGCGCCGGCGTCCGCTGTCGCCCTGACGGCCGCCGTGCTGGGCCCGCCGGGGCCGGCCCGACCTTGGCGGGCTCGCCGGTCGACTCGGCCCTGCCCGCGGGCGTCGCCCCGACCCCGGCCGGCCCGGCGCTCGGGTCCGCCGGGCCGGAGCCGGCGGTGGCCGCGGCTCGGACACCGTTGACCCGGGCGACGTCCTCGGCGGCCCCGGCCCGGCCGGCCCTGCCCACGGTGACGGGGGCGAGGCTGACCGGGCCGACCCGGGCCGGACCGGCGCCGTCTGCGGACAGGCTCGCCCCCGCGACCTGCTGCCGGAGGTCGAGCAGTTGCTGCTGGAGTTCGTCCGACTCCTGCCGGGACTGCCAGGTCTCCTGCCGCAGGTCGGCCAACTGCTGCTGGGCCTGGGCGATCTCCAGCATCACCTGCGCCAGCTGCTGCCGGCCGGCGGCCACCTCCTGCTGGGTGGCCGCGAGGTGCTGCTGGGTGGTGGCCAGGTGCTGCTGGGTGGTGGCCGCGTACTCCTCGAACTGGCGGCGGGAGGCGACCACGTGCTCGTCGGCCTTGCGGCGCCGGTCGTTCGCGTCGTCCTCGGCCCGGCGCAGCAGCTCGGTGGCCTCCTCCTCGGCCTGCTGACGCATCGCCAGGGCGTCCTGCTCGGCGGCGCGGCGAATCTCCGCGGCGCCCTCCTCGATCTCCGTCCGCCGGGCCGTGTACTGCTGCTCCAGCTCGGCCTGCCGGGCGGTGAACTGCTGCTCAAGCGCGTCGCGGCGCTTGGCGTACTCGCGCTCCGCGGCCGCCTTGCGCTGGACCAGCTCCCGGTCGGCGGCCTCCCGACGGCCGTTGACCTCCTTCTCGATTCCGGCCCGCCACGCGCCCAGCTCCTCCTGGGTCTGGGACCGGGTCTGCTGGACGTACGCCTCGGTCTCCGTGCGCATCCGTTGCACGTACGCCTCGGTGTCGGCGCGCTGGTGCTTCGCCGCCTCGGCGGCCTGGGTCGTGAGCCGCTCGGCCTCCTGCCGGGCCCGGTCGCGGGTGCCCTTCGCCGCCGCCTCGGCGTCGTCGGTGATCCGCTCGGCCTCCTGCAGCGCCTTGGCGTGGGTGGCCCGACCGGCCTCCGTGGCCGCGTCGGTGAGCCGCTTGGCCTCCTGCTGGGCCTTGACGTGCACCTCCTTGGCCGCCTCGCGGAGCTGGGTGGCCTCCTGCTGGGACTTGGCGTGCGCCTCCTTGGCGGCCCCGCGCAGCCTGGTCGCCTCCTGCTGGGCCCGGGTGTGGATCTCCTTGGCGGTGTCGCGGAGCTGGGTGGCCTCCTGCTGCGCCTTGGCCAACGCCTCCTTGGCCGTCTCGCGGAGCCGGGCGACCTCCTCCTCGGTCGCCGTGCGGAGCCGGGCCATCTCCTCCTGGGCGGTCGTGCGGAGCCGGCCGGCCTCCTGCTTGGCGGCGTGCAGGGCGGCGTCCGCCTCGTCGCGCCGCGCCTTGCTGTGCCGCTCCTCCTCCGCCCGCCGGGCGGCGAGGGCGATCTCGAAGTCCTTGAGCGCCTGGGCGGCCTGCTCCTTGGCCTCGGCGACGATGTGCTCGGCGGCGGCCCGCCGCGCCTCGATCTCCTCGTTGGCGGCGATCAGGATGGCGTCGGCCTGCTCCTCGGCAAGGGTGAGGATCTGCTCGACGCGGGGGCCGAGGTGCCGGAACGAGGCGCGGTCGACCACGCCGATCTGCTTGCGCACCTGCGCGAGGTCGCGCTGCAGCACCTCGACCTGGCCGGCGAGCTTGTGGATCTGCGTGTAAGCCTGTTCCCGCTCGGCCGTCAGGGTCGCGATCTCGTGCTCGGCGCGAGCGACGTACCGGTCCACCTGCCGTTTTTCGTACCCACGCAGGGCGGACTCGAAGCTGGGCTCCGTGGTCACGTCCCCGCCGAGAGCGAACAGTTCCTCGCCGTGCGACATGCCCCCATCCTCACACGCATCCGGCTCTGCTGGGGCGATACGGACGGGCCTGTTGGGACCTACTTCACCCGGGTCGTACCCGGGCACATCAGGGATTGGGAAACGCGCACGGCGCGGTGCCCACCGGTCACCCGGTGTGGCCCCGCGCCGTTCATGCCCCGGCCGTGCGAGCGGTCAGCCGGCCGACTCCGCGGTCGCGGGCTCGTCCTTGGCGTCGTCCTTGGCCTCCGGCTTGGCCTGCCCCGCCCCGGGGGCCGCCGCCGGCACGCCCGGCACGATGCCGGCCAGCCCGGAGAGCATCTGGCCGAGCTGCGCGGTGACCGCGTCCTTCTGCCGGGTGAGGTCCTCGACCTCGCGGCGTGCGGCCTGCGTGGTCAGGTCGGCCTCCGTCCGGGCTTCGGTGAGCAGGCGGTTCGCCTCGGCCTTCGCCTCGCTGAGGGTCTTCTCGGCGAGCGCCTTGGCCTTCTCGACCGTCTCGTTGGCGCTGCGCTCGGACTCGACCCGGCGCGCCTCCGCGCGCTGCTCGATCTCCTTGGCCCGCTCCTGGGCGGCCCGGGCCCGCTGCTCGGCCTCGCCGACCAGCTTCTGGGTCTGCGCGACGTGGGCGGCGTGCCGCTCGGACTCCTCCCGCTCGGCCTTCTCGCGCCGCTCGGCGAGTTGCAGCTCCAGGGCCTGGAGGTCCTTGTCGCGCTTGTCGCGGGCGTCGGTGAGCAGCTTGGTCGCCTCGGCGCGCTTCTCCTCGGCCTCCCGGGCCGCCTTGGCCCGCTGCTGGGTGATCTCCCGCTCGGCGGTCGCCCGCAGGGTCGCCACCTCGCGCTCCACCGTCGACTTCAGCTCGGCGACCTCGTGCGCGGTGACGGTGCGCAGCTGCTTGGTCTCCCGCTCGGCGTCCGCCCGGAGGGTGTCCGCCTCCCGGCGGGCCTGCACGCGCACCTCGGCGGCCTCGCGCTCGGCGGCGGTGCGAACGCCGCCCGCCTCGCGCTCGGCGGTGGCCTTCATCGCGGCGGCCTCGGCGCGGGCCTTGTCGGTGATCTCGCGGGCCTCCAGGCGGGCCGCGGAGAGGATGCCCTCGGACTCGCGCTTGGCCTCGTTGCGGTGGTCGTTGGCCTGCTCCTCGGCCAGCCGCAGGATCTGCTCGACCCGGGTGCCCAGGCCGGAGAGAGTCGGCCGGCTGTTCTCCTCGAGCTGCTTGTTTGTCTCGGCGAGCTTCTGCTCGAGCGCGCTCTGGCGCTGCTCGGCCTGGCGGAGCCGGCGCTGGGCGTCGTTCATCCGCTGCTCGGCCTCGGCGCGGGCCTGCTCGGACTGGGTCAGCGCGGCGGTCAGCCGGCCGATGAAGTCATCGACCTGACCCACGTTGTATCCGCGCAGGCCAACGGTGAAATCTGGCTGCGAGTTCGCGTTATCGAAGAACGTAAGAGGGGAGGACTGCTGCTGGGGCATTGGGACATACTGGCAGACGCCCCGGGGTGGTTCGCAAGAGCGGTGCGCGGCTTTCGTGTCCTCTTTACATGGTCAACTCGCCGCCTTTACCCGGCCCACTCGCCGCCGCCCGCCGGTCCGGGGTCGGGGGGCGATCCCGCAGCTCCGGGCCCGGTTCTGGCGCTCGGGCGGGGCGGCGGGGAAAAGGGTCGCGCAGGCACCCCGCGCCCCTTTGTCGATCACTGACCGCGCTTTCGCGGAACGGGGCACGGCCGTGCGGACGAAAGGCGGCACGCGACCATCGCCCGGACGCCGGACGGCGCCCGGACGGCACCCGGACGGCGGCCGTCCGGGCCCGGCGGGTGAAGGTCGGCGCCGGCGTCCGCCGGCCCGTCGCGCGAGCGGTCGGCGCGGCGCCCGCCGCCTCCCTCGCCCCGGGCGGGTCAGCGCCCGCGGAACCGGTTGATCGCGTCCTCGTGCCGCGCGCGCAGTTCCGGGTCGCGTACGCCCAGGCCGTCGGCCGGCGCCAGGCAGCGCACCCCGACCTTGCCCTGATGCAGGTTGCGGTGCACCTCGTACGCCGCCTGGCCGGTCTGCTCCAGCGGGTACGTCCGCGACACGGTCGGGTGGATCCGGCCGAGCGCCACGAGGCGGTTGGCCTGCCACGCCTCGTGGTAGTTGGCGAAGTGGCTGCCGACGATCCGCTTGAGGTGCATCCAGAGGTAGCGGTTGTCGTACTGGTGCTGGTAGCCGCTGGTCGACGCGCAGGTGACGACGGTGCCGCCGCGCTTGGCGACGTAGACGCTGGCGCCGAAGGTCTCCCGGCCCGGGTGCTCGAAGACGATGTCCGGGTCCGCACCGCCGGTCAGCTCCCGGATCCGCTCGCCGAAGCGCCGCCACTCGTCCTGGTCCTGGGTGTGCTCGTCCCGCCAGAACCGGAAGTTCTCCGCCGCCCGGTCGATGACCAGCTCGGCGCCCATCCGGCGGCACAGCTCGGCCTTGTCGGGCGAGGACACCACGCAGACCGGGATCGCCCCGCCGTTCAGGGCCAGCTGGGTGGCGTAGCCGCCCAGGCCGCCGGACGCGCCCCAGATCAGCACCACGTCGCCCTGCTTCATGTTCGCCCCGTGGGGCGAGACCAGCTGCCGGTACGCGGTGGAGTTGACCAGGCCCGGGCTGGCCGCCTCCTCCCAGCTCAGGTGGCGCGGCTTCGGCATGAGCTGGTTGGCCTTGACCACGGCCAGCTCGGCGAGCCCGCCGAAGTTGGTCTCGAAGCCCCAGATCCGCTGCTGCGGGTCGAGCATCGTGTCGTCGTGGCCCGCCGCGTCCTCCAGCTCCACCGACAGGCAGTGCGCCACCACCTCGTCGCCGGCCCTCCACCGGGTCACCCCGGGGCCGGTGCGCAGCACCACGCCGGCGGCGTCCGACCCCACGACGTGGTACGGCAGGTCGTGCCGGGCGGCCAGCGGGGAGATCCGGCCGTAGCGCCGGAGGAACGTGAAGGTGGAGACCGGCTCGAAGATGCTGGTCCAGACGGTGTTGTAGTTGACGGCGCTGGCCATGACGGCGACCAGCGCCTCGCCGGGCCCCAGTTCCGGGGTCGGCACCTCCTGGACGTGCAGCGCCTTGCGCGGGTCCTTGTCCCGGGTGGCCAGGCCCTCGAACATCCGGGTCTCGTCGGCGCGTACCACCACGCCCCGGTAGCTCTCGGGCACCGGCAGGCCGGCGACGGCGGCGAGGTGCCGCCCGGGTTGGTCGGAGCCCTCCGCCGTCATGATCGCTTCGAGGATGTGCTGCACGGTGATCCTCCGTTCGTCCGCACCCGCGCCGGGGCCTGGGTGCTGCCATCGTCGGCACCGGTGCGCGTCGGCCGCCATGTCGTCGTCCGACACATTCGGCACCGGCCGTGCTTTTGTTGGGGCGGGCGCTCTGTCGGCGACATGGCGGTATCCGGGGCCTACGGACACCGCCATGTCGGCGCTAGCGGCCGTGGGTCGGGCGGGACTCAGCGGGCGGGCTCGACCAGTTCGACGAGGACCCCGCCGGCGTCCTTGGGGTGGACGAAGTTGATCCGGGAGTTCGCGGTGCCCCGGCGGGGGGTCTCGTAGAGCAGCCGCATTCCGCGCTCGCGCAGCGCGGCGCAGGCCGCGTCGACGTCCGCCACGGTGTACGCCACCTGCTGGATGCCCGGCCCCTTGCGGTCCAGGAACTTCGCGATGGTCGACTCCGGGCTCAACGGGGCGAGCAACTGGACGCAGCCGCCCTCGGCGGTCGGGCCCACGGCCAGCATCGCCTCGCGTACGCCCTGCTCGACGTTCGTCTCGACGTGCACGCAGCGCATCCCGAACGTCCGCTGGTAGAAGTCGATCGCGGTGTCCAGGTCGGCGACCGCGATTCCGACGTGGTCGATGCGGAGCAGGCCGATGTCTGTGACATAGTCGGCAGCGGTCTCGACGGGGGAGTTCTCAGGCATGGCGCTAGTCTGACCGAATAATCGTTAAGGCGTACAGGTCGGCACCCCCTCGGAGGCGGGCAATGGCTTCGGTGATCGTCAGCGGCGCGCGGACCCCCATGGGGCGCCTGCTGGGCAACCTCAAGGACCTCCCGGCGACGAAGCTCGGCGGCATCGCGATCAAGGCGGCGCTGGAGCGCGCCGGGGTGGCCCCCGAGCAGGTGCAGTACGTCATCATGGGCCAGGTGCTGCAGGCCGGCGCCGGGCAGATCCCGGCCCGGCAGGCAGCGGTCGAGGCCGGCGTCCCGATGTCGGTGCCGGCGTTGACGATCAACAAGGTCTGCCTCTCCGGCCTGGACGCGATCGCCCTGGCCGACCAGCTCATCCGGGCCGGCGAGTTCGACATCGTGGTGGCCGGCGGCATGGAGTCGATGACCAACGCCCCGCACCTGCTGCTCGGCCAGCGATCCGGCTACAAGTACGGCGACGTCACGGTCAAGGACCACATGGCGCTGGACGGGCTGACCGACGCCTGGGACTGCTGCTCGATGGGCGAGTCCACCGAGCGGCACGGCGCGAAGCACGGCATCACCCGCGAGGAGCAGGACGCGTTCGCCGCGGCCAGCCACCAGCGGGCCGCCGCCGCGCAGAAGAACGGCCACTTCGCCGACGAGATCACCCCGGTGGCGATCCCGCAGCGCAAGGGCGACCCGCTGGTGATCAGCGAGGACGAGGGCATCCGCCCGGACACGACGGTGGAGGGGCTGGCCAGGCTTCGTCCCGCCTTCAGCAAGGACGGCACGATCACCGCCGGCAGCTCCTCGCCGATCTCCGACGGCGCCGCCGCCGTGGTCGTGATGAGCAAGGCGAAGGCCAAGGAGCTGGGGCTGACCTGGCTGGCCGAGGTCGGCGCGCACGGCAACGTGGCGGGCCCCGACAACTCCCTGCACTCGCAGCCCTCCAACGCGATCAACCACGCCCTGCGCAAGGCCGGCCTGACCATCGCCGACCTCGACCTCGTCGAGATCAACGAGGCGTTCGCCGCCGTCGGCATCAAGTCCACCCGCGACCTGGGCATCAGCCCGGACAGGGTGAACGTCAACGGCGGGGCGATCGCGCTCGGCCACCCGATCGGCATGTCCGGCGCCCGGCTGGTGCTCACCCTCGCGATGGAGCTGAAGCGGCGCGGCGGCGGCACCGGCGCGGCGGCGCTGTGCGGCGGCGGCGGCCAGGGCGACGCCCTGATCATCCACGTCCCGGCCCCGGGCGAGACCGGTCAGTAAGGGACGCAGTGAGCGCGAGGAGCGAGCCGGTTTTGCGAGCCCCGCAGTCGCGAACAGAGAACGCACAGTGAGCAGCGAACAGGTGGAGCAGGTCGGCCTCCCGGTGCGGCGCAGCCGGGACGTGCCGATGCTGGTGGAACGGGCTCGCGCGGGCGACCCCCGCGCGGTGGCCCGGCTGATCACCCTGGTCGAGTCCGGCGACGAGGTGCTGCCGCGGGTCGCCGCGGCGCTCGCCCCGTACGCGGGTCAGGCGCAGGTGGTGGGCCTGACCGGCTCGCCCGGGGTGGGCAAGTCGACCACCACCAACGAGTTGGTCCGGGCGCTGCGGGCGCGCGGGCGCCGGGTCGGCGTGCTGGCCATCGACCCGTCCAGCCCGTTCACCGGCGGGGCGATCCTCGGCGACCGGGTGCGGATGCAGGACCACGCCACCGACTCGGGCGTCTACATCCGCTCGATGTCCAGCCGGGGCCACCTCGGCGGGCTCTCCGCGGCCACGCCGCAGGCGGTGCGGGTGCTGGAGGGCGCCGGCTGCGACGTGGTGCTGGTCGAGACGGTCGGCGTGGGGCAGGCCGAGGTGGAGGTCGCCTCGCTGGCGGACACCACCCTGGTGCTGCTGGCCCCCGGCATGGGCGACGCGATCCAGGCGGTGAAGGCCGGCATCCTGGAGATCGCCGACGTGTTCGTGGTGAACAAGGCCGACCGGGACGGCGCCGACGCCACGGTCCGCGACATCCAGGGCATGATCGCCCTGGGCGAGCGGGGCCCGGGCGAGTGGCGGCCGCAGGTGGTCCGCACGATCGCCGCCCGCGGCGAGGGGATCGACGAGGTCGCCGCCGCGATCGGCAAGCACCGCGACTGGCTGGAGCGGCACGGCGAACTGCGCCGTCGCCGGGAGGCGCGGGCCGCCGCCGAGATCGAGGCGATCGCGCTCGGCGCGCTGCGCGACCGGATCGGCTCGCTGCGCGACGGTACGGAGCTGCCCACGCTCGCGGCGAAGGTGGCGGAGGGGGCGCTCGACCCGTACGCGGCAGCCGACGAGCTGCTGTCCCAGCTCGGCTCCTGAGGTGTCCACCCCGGACGCCCGGAGCTAGTACGCTCGCACCGCCTCACGCATCCGTGGGGCGGTGCGCGTGTCTGCGGTTGGGGAGAGCATGGCTGACGAGGCGACCCAGGAGCTGTCGGTGACGCCGGACGCGGTGGCGGGCGGGAGCACGCTCGTCTCCGACGAGATGGTGGAGAAGATCGCGGTGGCCGCCGCGAAGTCGGTGCCCGGGGTGGCCGAGCTGGGCGGCGACGTGGCCCGGTTCTTCAACGCCGTGCTCGACAAGGTCGGGCTGGACCAGGTGGGCGACGCCCGGCGGGGCTGCTCCGCCCACGTCACCAACGGGGCCGCCGTGGTCAACCTGGTGATCGTGATCGACGCCGGGCAGCCGGTGCCGCAGGTGACCGACGCGGTCCGGGCCAGGGTGACGGAGGCCGTCGAGGCGTACGGGCTGCGGGTCGACGAGATCAACATTCGGGTCGACGACGTGGCGATGGGCGACCCGGCCGCGCCCGTCGCCTGACCGGCCGCGCCCGCCGCCCGAGGCGTACCCGGCCGGGCGGATTACCGGCCGGTACGAAACTGGCTTAGCGATCGTTCAGGCTCGGGCTCTACACTCGGTCTTCAGACGAGGACTCGAGGAGGAGCCCTGCCCATGAACGCCGACGAGATCGCTGCCGGACGGGCACGCTGGCAGGCCCGATACGACGCCGCGCGCAAGCGGGACGCCGACTTCACCACGCTCTCCGGGATGGCCGTCGACCCGGTGTACGGCCCGCCGGAGGGCGCCGCCTACCCGGGCTTCGACCGGATCGGCTGGCCGGGCGAGTTCCCGTACACCCGGGGTCTCCACCCGACCGGCTACCGCGGGCGGACCTGGACCATCCGGCAGTTCGCCGGCTTCGGCAACGCCCGGCAGACCAACGAGCGCTACAAGATGATCCTCGGCGCCGGCGGCGGCGGGCTCTCGGTGGCGTTCGACATGCCCACCCTGATGGGGCGCGACTCCGACGACCCGCAGTCGCTGGGCGAGGTCGGGCACTGCGGGGTGGCCGTCGACTCCGCCGCCGACATGGAGGTGCTGTTCGCCGGCATCGACCTCGCGCGGGTCACCACCTCGATGACCATCTCCGGCCCCGCCGTGCCGGTGTTCTGCATGTACCTGGTGGCCGCCGAGCGCCAGGGCGCCGACCTGTCCACCCTCGACGGCACCCTGCAGACGGACATCTTCAAGGAGTACATCGCGCAGAAGGAGTGGCTGTTCGACCCGGAGCCGCACCTGCGCCTGATCGGCGACCTGATGGAGTACTGCGCGCGGGAGATCCCGAAGTACAAGCCGCTGTCGGTCTCCGGCTACCACATCCGCGAGGCCGGGGCGACCGCCGCGCAGGAGCTGGCCTACACCCTGGCAGACGGGTTCGGGTACGTGGAGCTGGGGCTGTCGCGCGGGCTGGACGTCGACGTCTTCGCCCCGGGGCTCAGCTTCTTCTTCGACTCGCACGTGGACTTCTTCGAGGAGGTCGCCAAGTTCCGGGCCGCCCGCCGGATCTGGGCCCGCTGGCTGCGCGACGTCTACGGCGTCACCAGCGAGAAGGCGCTCTGGCTGAAGTTCCACACCCAGACCGCCGGCGTGTCGCTGACCGCCCAGCAGCCGGTCAACAACGTCGTCCGCACCGCCGTCGAGGCCCTCGCCGCGGTGCTCGGCGGGACGAACTCGCTGCACACCAACGCCCTGGACGAGACCCTGGCCCTGCCCACCGACGAGTCCGCCGAGATCGCCCTGCGTACCCAGCAGGTGCTGATGGAGGAGACCGGGGTGACCAACGTGGCCGACCCGCTGGGCGGCTCCTGGTACGTCGAGGCGCTCACCGACCGGATCGAGGCCGAGGCGGAGGCGATCTTCGCCCGGATCCGGCAGCTCGGCGGGGACGGGCCGCACACCATCGGCCCGATGACGTCCGGCATCCTGCGCGGCATCGAGGACGGCTGGTTCACCGGCCAGATCGCGGAGTCCGCCTTCGCCTACCAGCAGGCGCTGGAGAAGGGCGAGAAGAGGATCGTCGGGGTCAACTGCCACACCGGCACGGTCGCCAAGGACCTGGAGATCCTGCGCATCTCGCACGAGGTCGAGCTGGAGCAGCGCCGGGTGCTGGCCGAGCGTAAGGAGGCCCGGGACGACGCCGCCGTCAAGGCCGCCGTCGAACGGATGGTGGCGGCCTCGCGTACGGGCGAGAACATGATCCCGGCCATGCTGGACGCCGTCCGCGCCGAGGCGACCCTCGGCGAGATCTGCGACGCGCTGCGCGCCGAGTGGGGCGTCTACCGGGAGCCGGCCCGGTTCTGACCGGGCGCGCGCCGGCGGTGCCGGGCGAGGCCCGGCACCGCCGACGACCAGCCGCGAGAGTCACAGGTGTCGCCGTCGCGGCTGAACTGACTTGGGCAGTGTCCGTGCGAGACTAGGTAACCATGAGCGACCCACGGATCACCTCGTCGATCTTCACCCGCGGCGCGGTCGACCTCAGCGCACTGCGCAGCACCGCGCCCACCCCCGCCCGTCCCAGCACACCGGCCCAGGCCGGTCCGCCCGCCGGCGCGCCGGGCGGCGCGACCGGTGGCGGGGCCACCGTGATGGACGTGACCGAGGCGACCTTCCAGTCCGAGGTCCTCGAGCGCTCGCTCAGCACCCCCGTGGTCGTGGACTTCTGGGCCGAGTGGTGCCAGCCCTGCAAGCAGCTCTCGCCGGTGCTGGAGCGGCTGGCGGTCGAGGGCGGCGGCGCCTGGGTGCTCGCCAAGGTGGACGTGGACGCCAACCCGCGGCTCGCCCAGATGTTCCGGGTGCAGGGCATCCCGATGGTCTACGCGGTGGTCGGCGGGCAGCCGGTCGACGCGTTCTCCGGGGTGGTTCCCGAGGCCCAGCTGCGGCAGTGGATCTCCGCGGTGCTCAAGGCCGGCGGCGTCGCCGTCGCCGAGCAGGTGGACCCGCGCCTCGACGAGGCCGACGACGCCCTCATGAGCGGGGACCTGGACGCGGCCGAGCACGCGTACCGGAAGATCCTCGCCGAGGCGCCGGGGGACGTCGCGGCCGAGGCCGGCCTCGCTCAGGTCGGGCTGGCCCGCCGGGTGGCCGGGGCCGACCCGGGAGCCGCGCTGGCCGCCGCCGAGGCCGACCCCGACGACGTGGACGCCCACCTGCTCGCCGCCGACATCGAGGTGCTCAGCGGCCAGGCCGAGGCGGCGTACGCCCGGCTGGTCGGCCTGGTGCGCCGCGCCGCCGGCGACGACCGGGACAAGGTCCGCCAGCACCTGGTCGGCCTCTTCACCATCGCCGGGCCGGACGACCCCGCCGTCGCCTCCGCCCGCCGGGCCCTGGCCAGCGCCCTGTTCTGATTCCGCCGTACGCCAGCGCGGGCCGGCGTCGCCGGCCCGCCCGACCCACCGAGGACGGGAGCCCATGACGCGCCGCATCGCCGTCCTCGACGCGCCGTCCAACCTCGGCCTGCGCCCGCCGACGCTGACCTCGGTCCCCGGCTGCGTGAAGGCCCCGGGGGCGCTGCGCGACCAGGGCCTGCTCGCCCGGCTGCGGGCCCGGGACGCCGGCTGCCTGACCCCGCCCCGGTACGACCCCGGCGACTGGCGCCCCGGCGACGGCGTCTGCCACGCGCGGGAGATCGCCGCGTACTCGGCGGCGCTGGCCGACCGGATCGGCGCGATCATCGACCGGGGCGAGTTCCCGCTGGTTCTCGGCGGTGACTGCTCGATCCTGCTCGGCTCGGCGCTGGCCATGCACCGGCTCGGCGAGGCGGTCGGCGGCCGGATCGGGCTGGTCTTCGTCGACGGGCACTCCGACTTCCGGCACCCCGGCAACGCCTCGTACGTCGGCGCGGCGGCGGGGGAGGACCTGGCCCTGGTCACCGGGCGCGGGCAGGCCGACCTGACCGCGATCGAGGGGCGGCGCCCGTACTTCCGCGACATCGACGTGGTGGTCCTCGGCATCCGGGCCCAGGACGAGTACCGCCTCGACCTGCAGGCCGCCGGGATCACCACCCGGCCCGTACCGGCGCTGCGCGCCGAGGGTGCGGCCCGCACCGCCCAGTGGGCGCACGAGGAGTTGGCCGACTGCGCCGGCTACTGGGTGCACATCGACGTCGACGTGCTCGACCCGGCGGTGATGCCGGCGGTCGACGCGCCCGACCCGGGCGGCATCGCCTTCGCCGAGCTGGAGATCCTGCTGGCCGGCCTGGTGGACACGCCGCACTGCCTGGGCGTCGAGCTGACCGTCTTCGACCCCGACTACGACCCGGACGGCGCGTACGCCGCAGAGATCGTCAACACCCTGGTGGCGGGGCTGACGCCGGTCACCGCCCCGCGCGCGGTGCCGCCCCGGCTGCTCCCGGCCGCGCCGCCCGCACCGCGCCGGTCCTCCGCCCGCCGCCCCTCCGTCACCGTCGGCTTCGCCGAGCCCGCCGAACCGGTCGACGAGCCGGCAGCGGACCCGGTCGAGCCGGGGCAGCCCCGCGGCTTCGTCAACCGCACCGGCCCCGCGTCCCTCGGGGCGTCGCTGGAACCGGTGGGTCCGCCCGCGTCGGCCGGGCCGGGCCTGTTACGCCGGGTCCCCCCGCCGGTCCGGGACGACGCCCTGCCGGACCCGGACGAGGCCCTGCCGGCCGGCAAGGACGCCCTACCGCTGCGGGGCGACGCGCGCCCGGATCCGGACGTCGAGCCGCCGCCCGCCGCCGGCATCGCCTGACTCGCGCCCCACAGGGCCCGCCCCCCACAACATGTCTCCGCCGGAACGGGCGCGCTGTCCACACCGGCCACACCGCCTCTCGGGGAGTAGCGGTGGCGCGGCGACGGCGGATCCGGCGGGCGGTCAGCGGGCGCGCAGACCGCGCAGGAAGCGTTCCGTGATCGGCACCGCGCTGTCGGTGCTCGCCCCGCCCTTCTCGACGAAGACCGCGAAGGCCACGTCGCCCTGCCAGCCGACGAACCAGGCGTGGGTGTGCGCCGGGTTGTCGTCGTACTCGGCGGTGCCGGTCTTGCCGTGTACCGGTGCGCCGGGGACGTCCTTCAGCGCCGTCGCGGTGCCCGCGGTGACCACCTCGCGCATCATCGTCCGCAGCGGCTCGACCGACTCGGCCCGCAGCTGCGGCCCGGCGGGGGCGCTTTTGGCCGGGGCGGGGTCGAGGACGAGCTTCGGCTGCTCCCAACGGCCCCGGGCGACCGCCGCGGTGGCGGCGGCCATGGCCAGCGGGCTGACCACGGTGGTGCCCTGGCCGAACGCGGCGGCGGCCTGCTCGACCGGGGGGCCGTTGGCGGAGACCTTGCCGGGGAACGCGTCCACGCCCAGGTCCCACTCGCCCTCCAGCCCGAGGGCCCGGCCGGCCTGGGCGAGGCCGTCGGGGCCGAGCTTCGGGGCGAGCGCCGCGAACGCCGTGTTGCAGGATCGGGCGAAGTCGGTGCGGAACGGCACCATGCCCAGCTCGAAGTTGTCGGAGTTCTTGAACGACCGGCCCTCCACCGCGAACGCCTTCGGGCAGTCGACCGGGCCGTCCAGGGTGACCGCGCCCCGGTCGAGCAGGCCGAGGGCGCTGACCATCTTGAACGTCGACCCGGGCGGCACCTGGGCGGTGAAGGCGAGGTTCTCGCCGGCCGGGCCGGGGCCGTTGGCGGCGGCCAGCACGGCGCCGTCGCTGATCCGCACCGCCACCAGGGCGGCACGGCGCTTCTCGCCCCGCAGCGCGGCGTCGGCGGCGTTCTGGGTCATCACGTCGAGGGTGGTCTTCACCGCCTGGCCGGGCTTCGGCTCCTGCTGGAACAGTTCGGTGCCGGTGGGCTTCAGCGTCCCGTCCGGCTCGCGGCGCTCGACGAGCACGGTCAGCCCCGGGGCGCCGCGCAGCCGCTCGTCGTAGCGGCCCTGGAGGCCGCCGTGGCCGACCAGGTCGCCCTGCTGATACCGCTCCGGGTGGGCGGCCAGGTCGTCGGCCTGGGCCGGGTCCACCGAGCCGAGCAGGGCCCGGGCGAACTCGCGGGTGGGTGCCAGGTCGAGCTTGTCAGTTTGGAACTTGGTGCCGGGCAGGTCGTAGATGCGGGACTTGATCTGCCGGTACGCCTCCTCGCGCAGCGTCACCACCTCGACGAACGCGCCGTCGTCCGCGTCGGCGAGGCGCTTCGGCAGGTCGGACAGGTCGACCGGCGGGGTGATCGCCGGCCGTACCGCGCGGAACGCGGCCTCGAGCTGCCTCGTCACCGCCTTGACGTCGGTCACCTCACCCGGCTGGAGGCCGACCCGGACCACCGGCCGGGGCGCGACGATGGGCGCGCCACCGCCGTCCAGCACGCCCGCGCGGGGGCCGGTGTCACGACGCAGCCCGAGCCGGTCGCCTGCCGTGAGCTGCTCGTGCATCACCTTCGGCTCCCAGATCACCTGCCACTGGCCGTCGCCGCCCCGGTGGAGGCGAACCTCGCGGTCGTACTCCCAGCGGGCCCCGCCCGGCAGCGTCCACTCCACCCGGAAGCCCGACGTGGCGATGTCGGCCGTGATCTTCGGGTCGCCGGTGCGGCGCAGCGCCGGCGGGGTGGCCACCAGCTCGCCCGAGAGTTCCCTGATCTCCTTGGCCACGTCGGCCGCCGGGAGCTTGGACCCCGCGGGGCTGATGAAGCCGACGGTCTGGAGGTCGCTGGTGCGCCAACCGGCGAGGAAGGCGTCCACGGCGCGGTCCGGGCCGTCGGAGTCCGAGCAGCCGACGAGCACGCCCGGGGCCAGCGCGGTGGCGGCGAGCGCCACGAGCCACCGGCGGGAGCGCGCTGGACGGGGCCGGCGGAGCGGGGACGACAGACGCATGCGGCGGTCCTTCCGGATCTCGGACTGCCCGTCACCGTAGTACGGCGACGCCCGGCGCACTGTCCCGCCTGGCCGCCGACGTGCGGGAAGACCGCTTGCTCGGCGGTGTGACGAACATCCCGAGGGGTACTCAGCATGCGGCCAACCTCGTACCCGCAACGGGTGAAAGGACCAGAGTAGGAGCCCGTACGTCCGGCCAGTGGTCCGCCGAATAATGATCATGATCGGGGGCCTAAGGTTGGGCGGCAGAGTGACCCACAACGCTGTGGGTCGAGGGGAGTGGCACCGATGGACCGGCGTCCGGCGATCAAACCGGAACCCGACCTCCGGCAGGTTGACACCAGCCGGGACGACAGCTTCGACACGGCGACCGACGGGGACGGTTTCGGCCGTCTCGACACCGGCACGACCGGGATGACCGGTTCGAGCATGGACACCATCTACGATCTCGGCCTCCCCGCGGAGGCGTTGGCCGGCGACGTGGAGGACGCCGAGCTCGACGAGCCGGTCCCGAACGCGGAACGGCTGATCGCCCAGGCCGTCGCGCTGACCGGCGACGACCACGACGCGGCGACGCTGGTCAGCCGGTTCTGGCGGTTCGCCCCGGACGAGGAGCTGATCGGGTTCACGGCCGAGGAGATGCTGGAGGCGGCCCGGGCGCACCGGGACCTGGCCCAGCAGCGGGTGCCGGGCGAGTTGAAGCTACGCATCCACGAGCCGGACGCCGACCAGCACCACACGGTGGTCGAGATCGTCACCGACGACATGCCGTTCCTGGTCGACTCGGTGACCGCCCTGCTCAACTCCCATCACCTCGACGTGCACCTGCTGGTCCACCCGCTGATGGTGGTGCGCCGCGAGCCGCTGGGCCGGCTGACCGAGGTCTCGGCGGACACCGAACCCGACGACGCGATCGACGGGGACATCGTCGAGAGCTGGATGCGCATCGAGATCGACCCGGTGCGCGACGCCGGCGACCGGGAGCGGCTGCGCCGTGAGCTGCAGCGGGTGCTCACCGATGTCCGGGAGGCCGTCGAGGACTGGCCGAAGATGCGCCAGCGCGCCCTGGCGCTCGCGGACGAGCTGGCGGCGGCCCGTACGTCGGACAGCCGCCCGCCGGTGCCGGAGAAGGACATCACGGACTCGGTCGAGCTGCTCCGCTGGCTCGCTCATGATCACTTCACGTTCCTCGGGTACCGGGAGTACCGGCTGGTCGACGCCCCCGGCGACGCCGGTCCGGCGCTGGAGGCCATGCTGGGCACGGGGCTGGGCATCCTGCGCTCGGACTCGCCGGAGGCGCGGTCGCTGGCGTCGATGACGCCCGAGGCGCACGAGAAGGTGATGGAGAAGCGGCTGCTGATCATCACCAAGGCCAACTCGCGGGCGACGGTGCACCGGTCGGCGTACCTGGACTACATCGGCTTCAAGATCTTCGACGACGCCGGCGAGGTGGTCGGCGAGCGGCGCTTCCTCGGGCTGTTCTCCACCGCCGCGTACCGCACCAGCGTGCGGGAGCTGCCGGTGGTGCGTCGCAAGGTCGCCGAGGTGCTGGACCGCTCGGGCCTGAGCCAGCGCAGCCACTCGGGCAAGGACCTGCTGCAGATCCTGGAGACCTACCCGCGCGACGAGCTGTTCCAGATCAAGACCGAGGACCTGTACCACGCGGCGACCGGCGTGCTGCGCATGGCCGGCCGCCGGCAGTTGCGCGTCTTCCTGCGCCGGGACGCGTACGGGCGGTTCATCTCCTGCCTCATCTACCTGCCCCGCGACCGGTTCACCACCCAGAACCGGCTGCGCATGCAGGACATCCTGCTGCGCGAGCTGAACGGCCTCGGGGTGGACTACACGACGCGGGTGACCGAGTCGATGCTCGCCCGGGTGCACTTCATCGTCCGCACCGACCCGACCAACCCGCCGGGCGAGATCGACGCCGATCTGCTCGCCGAGGAGTTGGCCGACGCGACCCGGCTCTGGGACGACGACTACCGGCTGGTGCTGGAGCGCAAGCTCGGCGACGAGCAGGCCAAGCACCTGTTCCGCCGGTACGCCGACGCGTTCCCGGAGGGCTACAAGGACGGGCACACGCCGTACGAGGCGATGAAGGACCTGGCCAAGCTGGAGTTGCTGGAGGAGCCCGGCCAGCTCGAGATGCACCTGTTCCGCAAGCAGTCGGGGCCGCGCACCGACGGCCCCGCGGAGCCCGCCGAGGCCATGGACGTGCGGTTCAAGGTCTACCGGTACGGCGAGCCGATGATGCTGTCGGCCGTGCTGCCGGTGCTGCACTCCCTCGGCGTCCGGGTCGTCGACGAGCACCCGTACGAGGTGGAACGCGTCGACGGCCGGATCTGGCTGTACGACTTCGGGCTGCGGCTGCCGGAGGTCCACCAGGACCTGGTTGAGGTGCGCCCGCACGTGGAGAACGCGTTCGCGGCGGCCTGGCGGGGCGAGGCCGAGGTCGACGGCTTCAACGAGCTGGTGCTGCGCGCCGGGCTCACCTGGCGGCAGGTCGTGGTGCTGCGGGCGTACGCGAAGTACCTGCGCCAGACCGGGACGATCTTCTCCCAGGAGTACATGGAGCAGACCTTCATCACGTACCCGCGGATCGCGGAGCTGCTGGTGGAGCTGTTCGAGACCCGCTTCGAGCCCGGCGACCTGACCACCGGGCAGCGCCAGGAGCGCAGCGGCGAGCTGGTGGGGGAGATCGGCGCGGCGCTGGACGACGTGGCCAGCCTCGACCAGGACCGGATCCTGCGCTCGTACCTGACGTTGATCCAGGCCACGCTGCGCACCAGCTTCTACCAGAAGCCGGCCGGCGGCCGCCCGAAGGCGTACGTGGCGTTCAAGCTGGACCCGCAGGCCATCCCGGACCTGCCGGCTCCCCGGCCGAAGTTCGAGATCTTCGTGTACTCGCCGCGGTTCGAGGGCGTGCACCTGCGGTACGGCCCGGTGGCCCGCGGCGGGCTGCGCTGGTCCGACCGGCGGGAGGACTTCCGGACCGAGGTGCTCGGCCTGGTCAAGGCGCAGATGGTGAAGAACGCGGTGATCGTGCCGGTGGGCGCCAAGGGCGGCTTCGTGCTCAAGCAGAAGCCGGGGGACCGGGACGAGGCGGTCGCCTGCTACAAGGAGTTCGTCGGGGCGATGCTCGACATCACCGACAACATCGTCGCCGGTGAGATCGTGCCGCCGGACGACGTGGTCCGCCACGACGGCGACGACCCCTACCTGGTGGTGGCTGCCGACAAGGGCACGGCGACCTTCTCCGACATCGCCAACGAGATCTCCGCCGGGCACACCTTCTGGCTCGGCGACGCGTTCGCCTCCGGCGGGTCGGCCGGCTACGACCACAAGAAGATGGGCATCACCGCCCGGGGCGCCTGGGAGTCGGTGAAGCGGCACTTCCGGGAGCTGGGGCACGACACCCAGACCCAGGACTTCACGGTGGTCGGCGTCGGCGACATGTCCGGCGACGTGTTCGGCAACGGGATGCTGCTCAGCGAGCACATCCGGCTGGTGGCCGCGTTCGACCACCGGCACATCTTCCTGGACCCGGACCCGGACGCGGCCACCTCGTACGCCGAGCGGCGGCGGCTGTTCGAGCTGCCCCGGTCGTCGTGGGAGGACTACAACCGGGAGCTGATCTCGGCCGGCGGCGGGGTGTACCCGCGGACGGCGAAGTCCGTGCCGATCTCGCCGCAGGTCCGCGCCGCGCTCGGGCTGGCCGACGACGTGAGCCAGTTGTCGCCGCAGGAGCTGATGCGTGCCATCCTGACCGCGCCGGTCGACCTGTTCTGGAACGGTGGCATCGGCACGTACGTCAAGGCGTCCAGCCAGACCAACGCCGAGGTGGGCGACAAGTCCAACGACGCGATCCGGGTGGACGGCAGGAGCCTGCGCTGCCGGGTGGTCGGCGAGGGCGGCAACCTCGGCTGCACCCAGCTCGGCCGGATCGAGTACGCCCAGGCGGGCGGGCGGATCTACACCGACTTCATCGACAACGCGGCCGGGGTGGACTGCTCCGACCACGAGGTGAACATCAAGATCCTGCTCAACACGGCGGTCGCCGACGGGGTGCTCAGCGTGCCCCAGCGCGACGAGCTGCTCGCCGAGATGACCGACGAGGTCGCCGAGCTGGTGCTGCGGGACAACTACGACCAGGCCCGGGCGATCAACAACTCGCAGGCCCAGGCCGCCTCGCTGCTCCCCGTGCACCGCCGGATGATCACCGAACTGGAGCGCTCGGGCGCGCTGGACCGGGCGCTGGAGGCGCTGCCGCCCGACGAGGAGCTGGCGGTGCGCACGGAGTCCGGGCTGACCGCGCCGGAGTTCGCGGTGCTGCTCGCGTACACCAAGATCGTGCTGGAGCGCGAGATCCTGGCCGAGGGGCTCGCGGACGACGAGTGGACGACCGACGTCCTGGTCAACTACTTCCCGACGCCGATGCGGGAGCGGTTCGCCGACCGGATGGGCCGGCACCGGCTGCGCCGCGACATCGTCACCACGGTCCTGGTCAACGAGGCGATCAACCGGGGCGGCATCACGTTCGTCTTCCGGGTGGTCGAGGAGACCGCGGCGTCCGCGGCGGACGTGCTGCGCGCGTACGTCGTGGTCCGTGAGGTGTTCGGGCTGGGCGAGCTGTGGGACGCGGTCGAGGCGCTGGACAACAAGGTGGCGCCGGAGCTCCAGACCAACGTCTACCTGGACACCCGGCGACTGCTGGACCGGGCGGTGCGCTGGCTGGTGACCAACCGGCGCTCGCCGATCGACGTGCCGGCCGAGATCGCCCGGCTGCGCGGCGGGGTGGCCCGGCTCCTGCCCGACCTGGAGCACCTCTTCGTCGGCAGCGAGCGCGAGGCCATCGTGGCTCACATGGACGCGATGACCGCCAAAGGCCTGCCGCGCGGGCTGGCCGAGCAGGCGACCCGGCTGATGTACAGCTTCGGCCTGCTCGACGTGGTGGAGACGGCGGCCGCCACCGGACGGGACGTGGGCGAGGTGGCGTCGGTCTACTTCGTGCTCTCCGACCTGTTCCGGGTCGACGCGCTGCTGTCGAAGATCTCCCTGCTGCCGCGGGAGGACCGCTGGCAGACGCTGGCCCGGATGGCGTTGCGCTACGACCTGTACGCCGCGCTGGCCGCGCTCACCGCGGAGGTTCTCGGCTCCACGCCCGACGACCTGCCGCCGCAGGAGCGGGTGCAGCAGTGGGAGCAGTCGAACGCCACCTCCGTCCACCGCACCCGCCGGGCGATGGGGGAGTTCGACGAGTCGCGGACGGACCTCGCCGCCCTGTCGGTGCTGCTGCGCCAGATCCGTACCCTGGTGCGGACCTCGGCGGCCTGACCGGCGCGCGCAGGCGCCACGGCCGGCCGGGGCGCGCAGGCGCCACGGCCGGCCGGCGACCCCGACCGGCCGTGGCGCGCCCCGGCGTCAGCTTGTCATCGTCGCGAAGACGATCACGTTGTTGAGGTAGCTGCCCGCGTTCTGGTCGAACTGGCCTCCGCAGGTCACGACCCGCAGGCCGGCCTGGTCGTTGGGGCCGTAGACGACCTCACTGGGAAAGTTGGTCTTCGGGTACGACTTCACGCTGTCGACGGTGAAGGAGACCTGCCGGCCGTCGGCTCGGGACACCGTGATGACGTCGCCGGGCCGTAGGGCGCCCAGCTCGAAGAAGACCGCCGGACCGCCGATCTTGGCCGAGTCCACGTGCCCGACGATCACCGCGTTGCCGATCTCGCCCGGGCTCGGCCCCGGGGAGTACCATCCGGCCTTCTGCGCCTGGTCGAGCGGGGGAACCTGGACGGTGCCGTCCGGGTTCGTCCCCAGGGTCATGAGCTGCGCCCGTACCCCGATCCGCGGGATCGAGATGGTGGTGGGCGTGGCCCGGTCCAGGCTCGGAGCGGCCGACCTGCTGGCGTCGGCCGGGCCGCCCGTGCCCTCGGCGGGCTGCTGCTGTTCCCGGAAGCTCCCCGTCGGGCCGGGAACGTCGGGGCTTGCCTGGGCCAGTGGCTGCGGCGGCCGTACGGGCGGGGCGGTCCGGTGCGAGGCCCCGAGCAGTCCCGCCCCGACCATCCCGAGCACGATGACGACGGCCGCGCCGGCGGCGCGCCACGGTCTCCCATGACGGCCGCCGGCCGGTGTCGCCGTCGCGTCAGGCCAGGGACCCATTGGTCCGCCGCCGCCGCAGCAGCACGATCCCGCCGAGCGCCGAGGCGCCCAGCATGCCGGCCCCGGCCGTGGCCAGGGTGCGGTCGGTGCTGGTGGTGGTCATGCCGCCGTCACCGCCGTCGACGTGGCCCTTCGGCAGGACCACGAGCTCACCCTCGCCGCAGGAGCCGTGCAGCTCGTAGCGACCCGGACGGGCGTCCTTGTCGACCGTGGCCTCGCCGAGGTAGACGAAGTCCCGGCCGTGCTCCCAGTCGTCGTCCTTGCCCTTGCCCTTGCGCATGTCCTCGTCGTGGCGGCTCTTGTCGTCGTCCTTGCCCCACGTCGAGTTGTCGTCCGTGCCCCACTTGTCGTCCTCGTGGTGGCCCTTGTCCTCGTCCTTGCCCTTGTCCTCGTCCTTGCGCATGTCCTCGTCGTGGCGGCTCTTGTCGTCGTCCTTGCCCCACGTCGAGTTGTCGTCCGTGCCCCACTTGTCGTCCTCGTGGCGGCCCTTGTCCTCGTCCTTGCCCTTGCCCTCGTCCTTGCCCTTGTGCTCGTCCTTGCCCTTGTCCTCGTCCTTGCGCTTCTCGTCGTCCTTGCGCTTGTCCTCTTCCTTGCCCTTGAAGCCCTTCTCGTCCTCGGGCTTCTGGCCCTGCTCGAAGCCGCCCCAGTCCTCGTCGGCGGCGCCACCGCCCCAGCCGCCGGGCTTGCCCTCTTCGCCCTTGCCCTCTTCGTGCTTGCCCTTGCCGTGCTCGTCCCTGTCCTTGTCGACCTTGTGCAACTTGACCTTGCCGGTGACCTTGGACCAGACGAAGGCGTCCTTCTGCGGCTCCTTGCAGATCTCCAGCAGCTTGACCTCCTCGCCGGCCCGGACCACGTGGGGCTTGGCGAAGACCTTGCCCTCGTCGCCGTCGTGGTGGCCGCCGTCCGCGAACGCGATCCCCGGCGTGAACACCAGCAGGGACGCACCGCCGAGGGCGGCACCCGCAACGACTCTCCCGAGCTTCTTGTTAGCCATGACCTGCGTCACTCCATCCCTGTTGTCCTGAGCCCGACGTCAGTCGAGCTACGAGAGACGTTAGACCGTTTCGCGGCTTATCAGGGGAAAGATTCGCGTTTAAGAGTCTATGCGGCCTTGGGGTTGTTGGGGTGCTAAGGCCTTTCACGTCTCGTCCCTGTCGGTTGGTCTCGGCGCGGTTGGGTTCAGGCCGGGCCGTGCCCCTTTGTCGCGTCTTCGAGCTGGCGCCCCCGCGCGCGTCGGTCATGTCGCTTCGTCACCGGTGCCCGCGGCGCGCCCTGCTCGTACCCGGCGTCCGGCTCGGGCTAGCGGATCACTTGATCGAGCGGTTGCGCTGTAAGCGCTCCCACGTCGGACGGCAGTCGCCCACCGTCCACACGGGCTCAACCACGCCAGGCGGGTCGGGGAAGCGCCATGTCGCCGACATGGCGGGGTCCGGGCGGGTCGGAAGGCGCCATGTCGGCGACATGGCGGGGACCACCAACGCCCCGGCCGACGCGGAGCGAGGCCGACGGCCCGAGGGTCTCAGACATCCTGGACGCCCGAGCGGCAGCCCGGGCCGATCCGGTGCCCGGAGAGGCCGGCCGGGGAGTGGTGGGTGGTCCATGTCGGCGACATGGCGGGGTCCGGGCGGGTTGGGGAAAGCGCCAAGTCGGCGACATGGCGGGGTCCGGGCGGGTCGGAAGGCGCCATGTCGGCGACATGGCGGGGACCACCACGCCCCAGCCGACGAGGAGCGAGGCCGACGGCCCGAGGGTCTCAGGCATGCCGGACGCCCGAGCGGCAGCCCGGGCCGATTCGGTGCCAGGAGAGGCCGGCCGGGGAGTGGTGGGTGGTCTATGTCGGCGACATGGCGGGGTCCGGGCGGGTTGGGGAAGGCGCCAAGTCGGCGACATGGCGGGGTCCGGGCGGGTCGGAAGGCGCCATGTCGGCGACATGGGGTCGATCGCCGCCCGAGGGCGGCTCGCGCAAAGGGTGGCCTCGGCCCGCCCGGGTGGGGTGCCGCCCGGTGACCCGGTCGGGGCCCAGGGCTCGTCGGCCCGGGGTCAGGGCACCGTACGCTCCACCGCCGCCCGCCCCAGCTCGGCCAGGTCCCGGCGGGCCCGTTCGATGTTCTCCGGCGTCAGGTCCTGGCCCCGGGCCGCCACCAGGTCCTCCGGGTCCCACGGCTGCTCGGCGCCGGTGCGGATGTTGGGCCCCCCGGCGCCCGTGCCGGCGCCGTACGGGTCGCCGAGCTGGTCCTCGGTCCTCCCGGCGTCGGCGGGCCGCTCCCGTGGCTCGGCGAAGGACGGGGTGTCCCGGTCGGCCCCGCCGTCGGTCATGAGCTGCGGCACCGTCGTCTCGTCGTCCACCGCCGCGGCCACCTCGGGGCGCTCCTCGAGCGGCCGCCCGGCGTTCGGGTCACGATCGGTCATCGTGCTGCCCTCCTGTCCCAGGTACTCCTGATCCCACCGGCGTACCCCGACGGGCCCCCCGCATGCCGGGGGCGCCGGAATCGGGCGGCGCGGGCACGAGGTCTCAGGCCGCGTCCCGCTCCAGGGGCGGCGCGGGCGCCTCGGCGGGGCGCAGCCACTGCCAGAGCAGGAACAGCAGGCCCAAGGCCAGCATCCCCGCCCCGGCCCAGAGGTTGATCTGAATGCCCTGCGCCTTCTCGAGCTCCCGGCCCCTCGAAGAGCCACATGTCGCCCACGATCAGCCCGTACGCGACGAACAGCCCACCGATCACCCGACGGATGTCGAACAGCCGCGCGGCGGCCGAGCGGCTGCGCTCCTCCTCGCTCTGGTGCACCAGCGGGTCGGCTGGGCGCTCGCTGTGGTCCGACATGTTCCGCACCCCCTCCTTCGGCAGCCGGCGGTCTGGACGACCGGCACTTGGACTCCGCAGTCTGGACGACCGGTACTTAAACCGATCGACCCCGACCCCGGTTCCGGCCGGCTTTCCCCCGCACCGGGCACGGCGGACGCCCCGACCGGAGCGATCGGGGCGCCCGTGCGTCGGGTGTCAGCGGCCGAGCACCCGGTCCAGGAAGTCCCGGTACCGGCGTACGGCCACCCGGAGCTGCTCGGTGTCGTCGGCGTCGGCGCGCTGCCAGTCGCCGAGCCGGTTCTTCTGCTCGGCGAGCGCGGCGGCGAGCGCCTGGATGGCTTCCTCGACGAGCGACTGCGCCTCGGCGGCGGCGGCCTTCGGGTCGTCGACGAAGCGGAGCTGGACCTCCCGCCAGCGGTCCCGGAAGCCCTGCGCGGCGTCCGGCTCGAACAGGGTGGCGGCGTCATGCGGAACCGCGCGGCCGGTGGGTCGGGCCGCCGCCACGACGCCGCCGTCCCGGCCTCCCGCCGTCCCG
Source organism: Micromonospora olivasterospora (assembly GCF_007830265.1). Lineage (NCBI taxonomy): Bacteria > Bacillati > Actinomycetota > Actinomycetes > Micromonosporales > Micromonosporaceae > Micromonospora > Micromonospora olivasterospora. The sequence continues at coordinate 1,309,332 of NZ_VLKE01000001.1, read as the reverse complement.
GTCCCGGCCGTCCCGGTCCCGGCCGTCCCGGTCCCGGCCGTCCCGGTCCCGGCCGTCCCGGTCCCGGCCGTCCCGGTCCCGGCCGTCCCGGTCCCGGCCGTCCCGGTCCCGGCCGTCCCGGTCCCGGCCGTCCCGGTCCCGGCCGTCCCGGTCCCGGCCGTCCCGGTCCCGGCCGTCCCGGTCCCGGCCGTCCCGGTCCCGGCCGTCCCGGTCACGCCCGCCCCGGCCGCGGCCGACGCGTTCGGCGCGGTGGCGTCCGGGTCGACCATGGTGGGCGTGGCGCTGCCGTACCCGGCGGCGCCGGCCGCCACAGCCGCCCGCGTGTCTCGTTCGGCCCGCCGGTCCTCCCCGGCTCCGCCGGCCTCGCCGGCCTGCCCGGCTCGGCTGGCCTCGCTGGCCTCGCCGGCCTCCCTGGCCTCGCCGGGCCGGTCGTGGCGCGCGGCGGTGGGCGTGCCGGCGGCCCACCGCGCGGGGTCGTGCAGCCGGTCCGCCGCCGTCGGGTCGGCCCGCACGTCGTCGAACTCGTCGGTCCGCCCCGGCGCGCCGTCGCCCGGCTGGGCGGTGTCCTCCCCCCGGGGGTCCCGCTCGTCCTCGGCGCGGCCGCTCGCCATCGCCGAGGCCGCCACCGCGTCGCCCACGCTGGTGGCCCCGAAGGCGGACGGCAGCGGCGCGGGCTCGTGGAACTCGGGTGTTCCGTCGGCGTCCGGGCGCTGCCCGTCCCACCGGCCGTCGGACCGCTCGCCGGCCCCGGCCGGGTCGTCGAAGGTGCCCCGCTCGTCCAGCACGTCCTCCGGTACGTCGGCCCGACCCTCGGCGTCGCGACCCCCGTGGGCGGGTGGCTGGACGCCGGGCACCGGCACCGGCGCCGACCGGACGGCCTCGGGGTGGTCGCTGCTCACCTGCTGCTGATCCTGGCGCATCCTGGCTCCCCCTCAACGGCTCGTGACGTCGTGCGCCCGGTCGACGGACGCGGTGTCCGGCTGGCGCCGTTCCTGCTCGCGTCGGTCCGGCTGGCGCTGCTGCGGCTCGTGCTGCTCCGGCCCGCGCTGCCCTGGGTCGCGGCGCTCCGGCTCGTGCTGCTCCGGCCCGCGCTGCCCTGGGTCGCGGCGCTCCGGCTCGCGCTGCTCCGACCCGCGCTGCTCCGACCCGCGCTGCTCCGACCCGCGCTGCCCTGGGTCGCGGCGCTCCGGCTCGCGCTGCTGCGGCTCGTGCTGCTCCGACCCGCGCTGCTGCGGCACCGGCGCCACCGGGTCCGCGCCGAGCAGGTCGGCGAAGAGTGTCCGGTAGTGGACGAGGGCCCGGCGCAGGTCCTCGGTGCCGGCCTCGCCCCGTTCGTCGCGCAGCCGGATCTCGTGCGCGTCCCGGTAGTCGGAGAGCGTGCGGGCGTGCTCGACCGAGAGCCGGGCGATCTGGTCGTCGAAGTCACCGGTGGGGTAGCCGCGTTCGGCGACGAGCCGACTGACCAGTTCGTCGGCGTCGCGCACCGTTTCCGCCGGGGTGTCGACGAAGCGGACCTGAAGCTCCTCCCAGGCCGCGGCGTACCGGGCCCGGGACTCGGGGGTGAGCGGGGTGAGGTTCAGCTCCGCGTGCCGGCGTTCCCGCTCCCGCAACTCCCGCTCGGCGGTCGCGCGGCTGCTGCTCTCCGCGACCAACCGGTCGTACTCCGGTCCGAACCGGGCGCGCAGCGCGCGGCGGCGGGCGGCCTGCCGGCCGACCACGGCCAGCGCCGCGACCACCGCGAGCACGACCAGGACGATGACGACTACCTGCGTGGGCGACATGGCTCCTCCTTCGTCACCCGGTATTCCCTCCGTTCCCAGATCGCCAATCCCGATCCGGGCGACTTTCCTGACCTGCCCCGCGCGGCGAAACTTGACTCACTCCAGAACATGTCGGGGAGGGTTGCCGCTCGCCAGGGGGTGCGACCCGGCGCGGAACCTGGTCACGTCGCCGGGCCAGGGCGGCGGGGAGTACGACCGGCGGGTCGCCGAGGGCGTCGGCGTCGGGGCCGGCGTCTGACCACGGAGGACGCGGACGAAGCGCTCCGTCCATTGCCGCGTGGGGCGGCGGCTCGCGTGTCCCGGGCGTCCACAGCGGAGCGTGCCGGGGCGAGCGCGGCCGGCGAGAGGCCGGTACCGGAACGGGCGATGATTACGTATCCTGCCCAAGGCGCCCGTGCCGGTGCCCAGCCACCGCGGCGGGGCGATGCCCGGCCGGTGCGGCGCCGTCCACTGCCACACCTTCCGGGCGAGGTCCGATGAACACCCGCGACTGGCCGATCCGCTCGAAGCTGACCGCGCTGGTCGTCGCGCCGGTGAGCGCGTTGCTGGCATTGTGGATCTTCGCGACCACGCTCGCCTTCGGCCCCGCCCTGGACCTGCTCTCCGCCCGCACTCTGTTCTACGACCTCGGCCGGCCCGGCGAAACGGTCGTCGCGGAGCTGCAACGGGAGCGCCGGCTGACCGTGTTGCAGCTCGCCGGCACCGGCGAGCTGCCGGCCCTGGCCGAGCAGCGGCGGCGCACCGACCGGGCGATCGCCGAGCTGCGGGGCCGGGTTGCCGGCGAACGGCTGCGCGACGCGGCCGACGGCCTGCTCGACAGCCGGCTCGACCACCTGCTCGGCGAGCTGGACGCGCTGCCCGCCGGCCGGGGACTCATCGACGGCCGGCAGGTCGACCGGGCGGGGGCGATCGGACTGTACAGCGGGATGGTCGGTGCCGCCTTCCACGCGTTCGCCGCGATGGCCGACCTGCCCGACCGCGATCTCAACCGGCAGATCCTGGCGGTGACCGCCCTCGGCCGCTCCCGGGAGCTGCTCGGGCAGGCCGACGCCCTGCTCGCCGGGGTGCTGACCAGCGGGCGCTACGCCGAGGGCGAGCACGCCCAGCTCGTGCAGGCCATCGGCAACCAACGCTTCCTGACGGAGGCGGCGGTGGCGGACCTGCCGGCCGCCGACCGGAGCGCGTACCAGGAGCTGGCCGGCGGCGCGGACTTCGTCAGACTGCGCGCCCTTCAGGACGCGCTGATTCGGGGCGACGCCGCCGGGCCGCCCGCGGTGGACGCCGGTGCCTGGCAGGACAGCCAGGACGCCGTCCAGCGCCGCCTGCGCGACTTCGAGTTGACCCAGGCCGACAAGCTCGCCGACCGGAGCGTCCCGGTGGCCCTCGGCATCCTGGCCCGGCTCGGCGTCGCCGGCGTGCTCGGGCTGGCCGCCGTGGTGGCCTCGGTGCTGGTGGCGGTGCGGGTGGGCCGGTCGCTGGCCGCGCGCCTGTCCGGGGTGCGTACCGCCGCGCTCGACATGGCCGAGCGGCGACTGCCGGACGTGGTCGCCCGGCTGCGCCGGGGCGAGGACGTCGACGTGGCCCGGGAAGCGCCGCCGCTGGAGTACGGGCGCGACGAGATCGGCCAGGTGGGGCACGCCTTCAACGAGGTCCGCCGCACCGCCGTCCGGGCCGCCGTCGACGAGGTCACCCTCCGGCGCGGCCTCAACGAGGTCTTCCTCAACATCGCCCGGCGCAGCCAGGGGCTGGTGCACCGGCAGCTTGCCCTGCTGGACCGGATGGAGCGGCGTACCGAGGACCCGGACGACCTGGCCGAGCTGTTCCGGGTGGACCACCTGGCGACCCGCCTGCGGCGGCACGCCGAGGACCTGGTCATCCTGGCCGGGGCCGCGCCCGGCCGGGGCTGGCGCAATCCCGTCGCGATGCTCGACGTGATCCGGGGCGCGATCTCGGAGGTGGAGTCGTACGAGCGGGTCGACATCGGCGAGGTGCAGCCCGCGGCGACGGTCGGCCGGGCGGTCGGCGACGTCATCCACCTGCTCGCCGAGCTGATCGAGAACGCCACCGCCTTCTCCCCGCCCGGCACCCGGGTCACCGTCCGGGGCCAGAGCCTGCCGAACGGTTACGCCGTGGAGATCACGGACCAGGGGCTGGGCATGCCCGACGCGGCGATCGAGGAGTCCAACCGGCGCCTGGGCGGCCCGCCGGAGTTCGACCCGGCCGACAGCGCCCGGCTCGGGCTGTTCGTGGTGGCCCGGCTCGCCGACCGGCACGGCGTCCGGGTGCGGCTGCGCCGGGCCGCGCCGAACGGGACCACCGCCGTGGTGCTGGTGCCGTCCGAGCTGGTGACCGCCGAGCCCTCCGGACCCGGGCCGGAGGGCTCGGCCGACGGGCGGCGGATGGCCAGGGTGACCCGGCTGAGCAGCCTGCCCCGGGCCCGGGCCGGCCGGACCACCCGCGAGCGTGGGGACACGGCGACCGCCGTGGTGCCGCTGGTGCCCAGCCGCTCCGTGCCGGCCGACCCGGACGCCGGTGGCGACGGCCTGCCGCGACGGGTGCGCCGGCGCGCTCCCGGCGCGCGTCCCCGCCCGACCGGCCAGGACGCTCCCGCGCCGCGCGCCCCCGAGGAGGCTCGACGGCTGATGTCCGCGCTGCAGGCCGGCACCGCCCGCGGCCGGCGCGACGGGGCGGCGGACCCGCCGCCCGTGCCGGAACGGCCCGGCCGGGCTGCCACCGCGCCGCCCGTGCCGGGCGCGTCGACCGGGCCGCCCCCGCGCCGCCCGTCCCGGAGCGCGTCGACCGGGCCGCCCCCGCGCCGCCAGCCCCGGCGCCCGCCAGCCCTGCCGGCGTGCCCGTCGTTCCCACCCCGCCGCCCGCCCCGGCGGGCCCCGCGGCGCTGCCGCATTCCCCGCCCCCAACTGAGAGGGACGCCTAGTGGTGCACACGACAGAGCCGAACGTGGACCTCGACTGGTTGCTCGACGAGCTGGTGGAGCGGGTGCCGGCCGCCCGCCAGGCGGTGGCGCTGTCGGCGGACGGGCTGCTGCTCGGGGGCTCCGCCGGCCTGGACCGCGCCAACGCCGAGCACCTCTGCGCCCTGGCCTCGGGCTTCTCCAGCCTGGCCAAGGGCGCCAGCCGTCACCTCGCCGCGGGCGGGGTGCGGCAGACGGTCGTGGAGATGGAGTCCGCGTACCTGTTCGTCACGGCGGCCGGGCAGGGCGCGTGCCTGGCGGTGGTCTGCGAGGCCGACGCCGACATCGGCCTGGTGGCGTACGAGATGGCGATGCTGGTGATCCGGGTGGGCGAGTACCTCACCGCCCCGCCCCGGGCCGGGTCGGGTGCCAGCGATGCGGGCTGAGTCCCCCGCGCCCCGGCACGAGTGGCTGGACGCCGACGCCGGTCCGGTGGTCCGCCCGTACACCCTCACCGGCGGGCGGGTCCGGCCCACGGTCAGGCTCGACCTGGTGGCGTTCGTGCTGGCCAACCGGGGTGCCGACCCGTTCGCCCACCCGCAGTTGCACCCGGAGCACCGGCGCCTGGTCGAGCTGACCCGGCGGCCGGTTTCGGTCGCCGAGCTGGCCGCCGAGCTGGACCTCGCCGTGGGCGTGGTCCGGGTGCTGGTCGGCGACCTGCTCGCCCGTGGCCTGGTCACCGTGCACGAGCCGCGCCGCGGCGCGTTCCTACCCGACGACAACATCCTCAAGGCGGTGGTCAGTGGACTCCGTGCGCTATGACCGTGACGGATCCGGGCTGCGGATCCCGCTGGCACTGAAGATCCTGATCGCCGGGGGCTTCGGCGCGGGCAAGACGACGCTGGTGAGCGCGCTGAGCGAGGTCCGGCCGCTGCAGACAGAGGAGGTCCTCACCGGGGCCGGGATCGACGTCGACGACGTCTCCGGCGTGGAGGGGAAGTCCACCACGACGGTGGCGATGGACTTCGGCCGGATCACCATCAACGAGGACCTGCAGGTCTACCTGTTCGGCACCCCGGGGCAGGACCGGTTCTGGTTCCTCTGGGACGAGCTGGCCTTCGGCGCGCTCGGCGCGGTGGTGCTCGCCGACACCCGGCGGCTGGCGGACTGCTTCCCGTCCATCGACTACTTCGAGCAGCGGGGCATCCCGTTCGTGGTCGGGGTCAACTGCTTCGACGGCAGCCGCCGGTTCAGCCTGGACGCCGTACGCGACGCCCTCGACCTGGACCCGGAGGTGCCGCTGGTGTTCTGCGACGCCCGGGACCGTCAGTCCGGCAAGCTGGTGCTGATCTCCCTGGTGGAGCACGTCGCGCGGCAGCGCGGCGAGCCGGTGCCCGCAGCCTGAGTTCGCCGCGTCAGGCCGGCTGGGGTGATCCGGCGGGAATCAGGGCTGAGCCGGCCGGGTGGTGGGTAGACCTCTGGTTGGATCGACGGAGGACCGGCGAAAGGTGGTTCGGGGTGACCGGGCAGCGGGCGATCGTCCACATCGGGGGATACACGGCGGCCAGCGGCGGGCGGGGCGAGGGCATCGTCGCCGCCCGGCGTGACCCGGCCACCGGCGCGCTGACGCCGCTCGGCACGGTCGCGGCCACCCCGTCGCCGTCCTTCCTGACCCGGCACCCCGCCCTGCCGGTCCTGTACGCCGTGAACGAGCTGCCCGAGGGGCAGGTCAGCGCGTTCCGGGTCGGGCCGGACGGCGACCTGACCCCGCTGGGCGTGCGAGCCACCGGCGGGGCGGAACCCTGCCACCTCGCGGTCACCCCGGACGGCGGGCACCTCGTCGTCGCGAACTACGGCGGCGGGAGCGTCACCGTCCTCCCGCTCGACCCCGAGGGCGTGCCGGGGGAGCGCAGCGACGTGGTCGTGCACTCCGGGCACGGCCCCGACCCGGACCGCCAGGAGCGGGCGCACACCCACATGGTCTCCCCGGCGCCGGACGCCGGGCCGCTGCTCGCCGTCGACCTCGGCACCGACTCGGTGTACCGGTACGACCTCGACGCGCCCTCCGGCCGGCTGGTGCCCCGGGCCCCCCGGGTGCACGCCGCGGCCGGCAGCGGCTGCCGGCACCTGGCCCGGCACCCCGACGGGCGGCGTTGCTGGATCGCCGGCGAGCTGGACGGCACGGTCACCGCGTACGAGCTGACCCCGGACGGGGCGCTGCACCAGCGGGGCAGGGTGGACGCCAGCGGCCGGGCCGGTCACGTCCAGCCGTCCGAGATCGCGGTCGGCCCGGACGGCCGGTTCCTCTACGTGGCGAACCGGGGCGTCGGCACCGTGTCGGTCTTCGCCGTCGGCGGCGAGCTGCCGGAGCTGGTCGCCGAGGTGGAGACGGGCGGGGGGTGGCCGCGACACTTCGCCCTGGCCGGGGAGCACCTGTACGTCGCCGACGAGCGCGCCGACATGCTCCGGGTGCTCCGGGTGGACGCCGCCACCGGCGTCCCCACGCCGGTCGGCGAGCCCGTCGCGGTGCCCAGCCCGACGTGCGTGCTGCCGTGAGTCGGCGCCGCCCGGCCGTTCGCTGCGTCGCTGCTCAGGGCCGCTCCGGCCGGCCCAGGGGCACCGCCTCGTCACTCGTTGTCACTGAACCGTGCTCAACTGTTGTTCGTGAGTAACTTTCGTCCGAACGGACGTGGCAGTATCCCCACCCAGGTACGCAGGATGGTCACCGTGTCAGGCCGCCATCGCATGCGTTCGGGTAACCGCGGAGTCGCCGCCGTAGCCTCGGCGACGGCGCTCGTCGTCGTCGCCGCGGGTGCCTGGTTCGGCTACCGGCAACTGCTGCAGCCCGGCTGTTCGGGCCAGGTCGAACTGTCGGTGGCGGCGGCCCCCGAACTGGCTCCCGCCGTGCAGGCCGCGGCGGCCAGCTGGGTGGCCGACGGCGCGGCGGCCGACGGCACCTGCGTCGCGGTGGACGTCTCCGCGTCCGAGCCGGTGGAGGCACCGGGCTTCCGTGACCGGCTGGCCGCCAGGTCGCTGCGCGCGCCGGACGGCAGCTGGGGCGACGGCGTCACGGCGCCGCGGGCGCGCCGGCCCGGCGCGCGACGGGGCGGCCACCCCGGCCCGGCGGCAGCGGGCGGGCGGCTGGACCCCGGCGCCATCGAGCGGGCCGTGTCCGGCTGGTCGACCGCCACCCAGTCCGGCCGGATGCTCGCCGTCATCGACGTCTCCGGCTCGATGAAACAGCCGGTGCCGAGCGCCGGCAACGCGACCCGCGAACAGGTCACCGTGGCGGCGGCCAGCCGCGGCCTGAACCTCTTCGACGACTCCTGGACGATCGGGCTGTGGACCTTCTCCACCGAGCTGGACGGCCAGCGGGACTACCGGGAGATCGTGCCGATCAACCCACTGTCCAGCAACCGGCGGCCGCTGGCGCAGGGGCTGGCCGGGATCCGGCCCTCCGCCGGCGACACCGGCCTGTACGACACGATGCTGGCCGCGTACGAGGAGGTCCAGGACGGTTGGGAGCCGGGGCGGGTCAACTCCGTGGTGCTGTTCACCGACGGCAAGAACGAGGACGCCAACGGCATCTCCCAGCAGAAGCTGCTCGCCGAGCTGCAGCGGATCGCCGACCCCGACCGGCCCGTCCAGGTCGTGATCATCGGGATCGGCAACGACGTCAGCAAGGCGGAGCTGGAGTCGATCACCAAGGTCACCGGTGGCGGAACCTTCGTCACCGGGGACCCCACGAAGATCGGCGACATCTTCCTCAAGGCGATCGCGTTGCGCCCGAATGCACCACGCTGAGCCGCAGGGGTACCACACGGTCCGTCGCCCCGGACAACCGGTGCGGCGGACGGGGTTCCCCGGACGCTAGGGTCCAGGGAACTGACGGCAATCCGTCCGAAGTGACCGGTGGCCGTGATCTCAGTGCAAGATGTCGGGGTGCTCCGGCGCCGTCGGTTCCGTACAGGAAGACCGGCCGTCGACCGGGGTCGTCCTCAGCAGAATGGGGAGGGCCGTTGACGTCGGCGACGCTGTTGACCCCCGCCAGTACGCCGCCGCGGCCTGGTGTCGATCGACCGAGGCCGCTGGCCCGCGTTGACGAGCGGGCGTACGTGCGCATGCTGGTGGTGCTGGACACGGCCGTGCTGGCCGTGGCGGTGCTGGTCGGCTACGTGGCCCGGTTCGGTGACGAGGAGCCGGTCGGCTCGGAGATCCCGTACGTCCTCGTGGCCCCCGCGCTGGTGATCACCTGGCTGCTCACGCTGAAGGTGCTGCGCTGCTACGACGACCGGGTGCTCGGCTACGGCGCGGACGAGTACCGGCGGGTGAGCATGGCCAGCCTCCGGCTGGCCGGCGGCACGGCGATCGCCGGGTACATCGCCGACGTCGGCGTCTCCCGGGGCTTCCTGGCCATCTCGTTCGCGGTCGGCACGCTGGGGCTGGAGGTGGCCCGGTTCGCGGCCCGCAAGCGGCTGCACCGGGCCAGGTCGCAGGGCCGCGGGTGGTCGCGCCGGGTCCTGGTCGTCGGCGACACCGCGCACGTGCTGGAGCTGGTGCACCAGCTCCGCCGGGAGCCGTACGCCGGCTACCAGGTCGTGGGCGCCTGCATCCCGGACGCGCTGCTCGCGCCGGTGCCGCAGCGGCTGGGCGACGTGCCGGTGGTCGGGTCGTTCCGGGGTATCCCCGAGGCGGCCACGGCGATCGGCGCGGACACCGTGGCGGTCACGGCCTCCGGCGAGCTGACCGCGACCCGGCTGCGGCGGCTCGGCTGGCAGCTGGAGGGCACCGGCGTCGACCTGGTCGTCGCGCCCGCGCTGACCGACGTGGCCGGTCCCCGCATCCACACCCGGCCGGTCGCCGGCCTGCCGCTGATCCACGTCGAGGCGCCCGAGTTCCGGGGGGTCCGCAAGCTCGTCAAGGGCTTCGTCGACCGCGCCGCCGCCTCGGTGGCCCTGGCCCTGGCCCTGCCGGTGCTGGTGGCCATCGCGCTGGCCATCAAGCTCGACAGCCGGGGGCCGGTGCTGTTCCGCCAGACCCGGGTCGGCCAGGGCGGCCGCGAGTTCGGCGTGTTCAAGTTCCGCACGATGGTCGTCAACGCCGACGCGCTGCTGGCCGAGCTGGCCGCCCGCAACGAGACCGACGGCCTGATGTTCAAGATGCGCGACGACCCCCGGGTGACCCGGGTCGGCCGGGTGCTGCGCAAGTGGTCGCTGGACGAGCTGCCCCAGCTGGTGAACGTGCTGCTCGGCCAGATGAGCCTGGTCGGCCCGCGCCCGCCGCTGCCGTCCGAGGTGGCCCGCTACGACGGCGACGTCGCCCGCCGGCTGCTGGTCAAGCCCGGCATGACCGGCCTGTGGCAGGTCAGCGGCCGGTCCGACCTGAGCTGGGAGGACGGCATCCGGCTCGACCTGTACTACGTGGAGAACTGGTCGCTGGCCGCCGACCTGACCATCCTCTGGAAGACCTTCGGCGCCGTGGTGCGCAGCCGGGGCGCGTACTGACCGGTCAGGGCCGGGGGCCGGTCCAGTCCAGGCAGACGACCACCGCGTCGTCGACCAGGTCGCCGGCCACGAACGCCCGCAGGTCGCCGATCAGCGACCGGACGGCCTCCAACGGCTCCATCGGCCCCGTACGGCGTACGAACCGGTCCAGCGCGGTCTCGCCGTACTGGGCGTCCCGGCCGGTCGCCTCGACGACGCCGTCGCTGACCACGAACAGCCGGTCGTCGCGGAGCAGTGGAAACCGCTGCTCGCGGTAGTCCGTGCCGTCGAACATGCCGAGCGGGAACTGCGCCTCCAGGGGCTGCTGGACCACCCGGCCGTCGCGCAGCAGCACCAGCCGGGGCGAGCCGGCGTCCACCACCGTCGTCACCCCGCTGGCCAGGTCGAGCTCCAGCAGCAGGGCCGAGACGTGCTCCGCGCCGCGGTGCAGGGCGTACACCGCCTGGTCGGCGAGGGCGGCCTGGTCGGCCAGGGGGATCCCGGCCCGCCGGGCGTTGCGCAGGGCGTGGGTGGCCAGCGCGGTCAACATGGCGGCGGCGACTCCCTCGCCGCTGCCGTTGATGACCGACAGCCACAGCCGGTGACCGTCGTCGGACCAGTCGAAGCTGTCGCCCCGCACCGCGTACGCCGGTTCGAGCTGTCCGGCGAGGCTGAACGAGGGGCGCGTCCGGCTCCGCCCGGGCAGCAGCTCCCACTGCATCTCGGCGGCCAGCGTGAGCCGTCGGCTGCGCCGGGCGGCCCGGTAGAGGTCGGTGGTGTCGTTCACCGCCGTCATCTCGTGCCCGAGGGCGGTGGCGACACCGAGCAACTCGCCGAGGGCGGCCGGGTCCTCCGGGACGGGGGCCACCCGCAGCACCCCGCGCCGTTCGCCGCGCATGCCGACGGGAAGGTAGCCGGCGTCGCCGGCGAGGATCGGCTCCTGGTGGTCGAAGCACCGCCACGCCGGATGCCCCGGTTCGGCGATCGGCTCACCGGGCCCGAGCGGCAGCAGCGCCGAGAGCCGGTAGTCGACCTGGAAGAGTTCGACGTCCGTGATCCCGTACGACCGCTCCAGTTCCCCCGCGACGCGGTCGACCAGCAGGTCGGCGGGCGCGTCGGTCAGCGCCCGGCGGGCCCGGTCTTCCGCACCGCTCATCGTCGCTCCTTCGTTCGGAGGGGGCCGGCGTACCTTCGGCGGCGGGTAGTCTCGTGCCCACCATGGCCGAAGAAAACGGTCCACGCGGACCAGAAGCGAGTATGGCCGCCGCTCTGGAAACGGCGGCCGGCGCCCTGCTCACGGTCTTCGACGCGGCGCGCGAGCGGACCATCAGCCGGCTCTCGGGGGCGCAACTGCGCGCGGTGATGGTGGTCGAGCGGCACGACGGCATCAACCTGCGCCGGCTGGCGAGGCTGCTGGACATGCTGCTCTCCTCGGCCAGCCGGCTGTGTGACCGACTGGTGGCGGCGGGGATGCTGGAGCGCGAGCCGGGCCGCTCGGACCGGCGGGAGATCTCCCTGCATCTCACCCCGGAGGCCGAACGGCTCCTCGCCGAGCTGCGGGCCGACCGCCGGCAGCGGCTGGCCGTGATCCTGGCCGGGATGACCCCCGAGGGCCGGGCGGCCCTGCTCGCGGGCATCCGGGAGTTCGACGAGGTGGCCCGGCTCCGGTACGCGCCCGAGCCGCCGACGGCGGAGGCACCGGCGGGGGCGGGGGCGGGGCCGGGCGACTGGGCGGCGAGGGCGGCCGGCTGGCCGCCCGGCGAGCCCTCGATGGGGCGTACGGCCTGACCCGTCCCGGGCCCGCGGTGTCCCCCGCCGCCGGCCCGGGGACGGGGCTCGCGGCATGGAGTTCGCCGAGGTAGTCCGGCGTACCTGTAGGTCCGGTGGCGCCTATGGAGCTGCCCGTACAGACGGGGCGGGCGACGGGCGCGGCGGACGGGACGGCCGGCGGCGGTCACCGGCCGGAGCGGCGGGTCAGCCGGGGCGGCCGAGCCAGCCGACCGGATCGGCGACGATCCGCCGGACGACCGATCCCGCGGCGCCGACCACGGCGGCCTCCGGGCCGAGCGCCGACGGCCGTACGGTCACCGGCGACCAGGCGGCGGTCAGCACCCGCCGGGAGACCTCGGCCAGCACGGGCGGCCGCAGCCACGGGGTGAGCAGGGCGTACCCGCCCCCGAGGACCACGGTGTCCAGGTCCAGCAGGTTCACCACGCCGGCGACGGCCACCCCGAGCGCCCGGCCGGCCTCGGCGAGCGCTGCCCGGGTCGCGGGATCGTCGGCGGCGGCCAGGCCGGCCAGCCGGGCGGCGGCGGTGTCGGCGGGCAGGTCTGCCCCGGCCAGCCCGGCGGCGGCGAGGACGACCTCCTGGCCGGCGTACCGCTCCAGGCAGCCCCGGCCGCCGCAGCGGCAGGGCCGCCCCTCCGGCTCGACGGGCAGGTGGCCGATCTCGCCGCTCCACCCGCGTACGCCCCGGAACAGCGCGCCGTCCAGGATGATCCCGGCACCGATGCCCACCTCGCCGGAGACGTGCAGGAAGCTGGCGGGCCCCTCCGGATCGGCGTGCAGCTCGCCCAGGGCCGCCAGGTTGGCCTCGTTCTCCACCACCAGGGGCGGGACGCCGGGGACCGGCTCGACCAGCGGCGGGTGCCCGGCCAGCAGCTCGGGGACGGCCACGTCCCGCCAGCCGAGGTTCGGGGCGAGCCGGACCAGGCCGGCGGCGTCGACCAGGCCGGGCACCGCGAGGGCGGCCCGGCGAGGGTGAGGCCCTGCCGCTCGGCGTCGGCCCGGGCCGCGGCGGCCAGCTGGGCGAGCCGGGCCAGGGCGTCGGCGGGGGAGACCGGGCGCAGGTCGGCCCGGCGCACGGTGTGGTGCCGGACCCGGCCGGTCAGGTCGACCACGCCGGCGGCCAGGTAGTCGACGTTGATCTCCAGGCCCAGCCCGGCGGGGCCGTTTCCGGCCAGCACCAGGCCGCGCGCCGGCCGCCCGGCCCCGGTGCGGGGCGCCGGGTCGGACTCGGTCACCAGCCGGCCGGAGATGAGGTCGTCGACCACGGCGGAGACGGTGGCCCGGGTCAGGCCGGTCGCGGCGGCCACGTCGGCCCGCGAGGGCGGACGCGGCGCGGCGGCGATCCGGCCGAGCACCACGGCGAGGTTCAGCTCGCGCAGGCTGCCCTGGCGGACGGCCGAGGTCGGGGCGGCGGGGCGGTTCACCCCTTGACACTGCCACAGCCCGGCCAAATAATTCAACCACTGAACAAATAGCTCCGGAGGTCTGCCATGGCACCCCGTCCCACCCCCGCCGACAAGTTCTCCTTCGGCCTCTGGACGGTGGGCTGGCAGGCCCGGGACCCGTTCGGCGACGCCACCCGGCCCGAGCTGGACGCGGTCGAGGCGGTGCACCGGCTCGCCGAGCTGGGGGCGTACGGGATCACGTTCCACGACGACGACCTGATCCCCTTCGGCGCCGACGCCGCCACCCGCGACGCCCGGCTGACCCGGTTCCGCAGGGCGCTCGACGAGACCGGCCTGGTCGTGCCGATGGTCACCACCAACCTGTTCACCCACCCCGTGTTCAAGGACGGCGGCTTCACCAGCAACGACCGCGACGTCCGGCGGTACGCGCTGCGCAAGGTGCTGCGCAACGTCGACCTCGCCGCCGAGTTGGGCGCCCGCACCTTCGTCATGTGGGGCGGCCGGGAGGGCGCCGAGTACGACGTGGCCAAGGACGTCCGGGCGGCCCTGGAGCGCTACCGCGAGGCCGTCGACGTGCTCTGCCAGTACGTCCTCGACCGCGGCTACGACCTGCGCTTCGCCATCGAGCCGAAGCCGAACGAGCCGCGCGGCGACATCCTGCTGCCCACCGTCGGGCACGCCCTGGCGTTCATCTCCAGCCTGGCGCACCCCGAACTGGTCGGCCTCAACCCGGAGGTCGGCCACGAGCAGATGGCCGGGCTCAACTACGCCCACGGCATCGCCCAGGCGCTCTGGCACGGCAAGCTGTTCCACCTCGACCTCAACGGCCAGCGCGGGATCAAGTACGACCAGGACCTCGTCTTCGGCCACGGCGACCTGCTCAACGCGTTCGCCCTGGTCGACCTGCTGGAGCACGGCGGCCCCGACGGTGGCCCGGCGTACGAGGGCCCCCGGCACTTCGACTACAAGCCGTCCCGCACCGAGGACATCGCCGGGGTGTGGGCGTCGGCCGAGGCGAACATGCGCACGTACCTGCTGCTCAAGGAGCGGGCCGCGGCGTTCCGGGCCGACCTGGAGGTGGCCGAGGCGCTGGCCGCGAGCAAGGTGACCGAGCTGGCCACCCCGACCCTGGCCGCCGGGGAGGGCTACGCCGACCTGCTCGCCGACCGGTCCGCCTTCGAGGACTTCGACCCGGACGCGGCCGGCGCGAAGGGCTTCGGCTTCGTCCGGCTCAACCAGCTCGCCGTCGAGCACCTGCTCGGCGCCCGCTGAGGCCGCCGCCATGCCACTGGTCGCCGGGTTCGACTCGTCCACCCAGTCCTGCAAGCTGGTGATCCGCGACGCGGAGACCGGCGCGCCGGTCCGCGCGGGCCGCGCCGCGCACCCCGACGGCACGGAGGTCGACCCGGCGGCCTGGTGGACGGCGCTGGAGGCGGCCACCGAGGCGGCCGGCGGGCTGGCCGACGTCGCCGCCGTCTCGGTCGCCGGGCAGCAGCACGGCATGGTCTGCCTCGACGAGGCGGGCCGGGTGGTGCGCCCGGCGCTGCTGTGGAACGACACCCGGTCAGCCGGGGCGGCCGACGACCTGATCGCGGAGGCGGGCGGGGGCGAGGCCGGCCGACGGTTCTGGGCCGAGGCGGTGGGCAGCGTGCCGGTGGCCAGCTTCACCGCCACCAAGTTGCGCTGGCTGGCCCGGCACGAGCCGGCGAACGCGGCCCGGGTCGCCGCGGTCTGCCTGCCGCACGACTGGCTGACCTGGCGGCTGGCCGGCGCGCCGGCCCTGGACGCGCTGCACACCGACCGCAGCGACGCCAGCGGCACCGGCTACTGGTCCCCGGGCACGGGGGAGTACCGGTTCGACCTGCTGGAGCGGGCCTTCGGCCGGCGGGTGGGCGTACCGGTGGTGGTCGGGCCGGCGGACCGGGCGGGCGTGGTGCGCAACGGCGGGCCGGCCGCCGGCGGCGCGGCGCTCGCCCCGGGCGCCGGGGACAACGCCGCCGCCGCGCTCGGCGTCGGTGCCCGCCCCGGCGACGTCGTCGTCTCGATCGGCACGTCCGGCACCGTCTTCAGCGTCGCCGACATCCCGGCCGCCGACCCGGCCGGCACGGTCGCCGGGTTCGCCGACGCCACCGGCCGGTACCTGCCGTTGGTCTGCACGCTCAACGCCGCCCGGGTGCTCGACGCCGCCGCCGAGCTGCTCGGGGTGGGCCCGGACGAGCTGTCCGGCCTGGCGCTGTCCGCCCCGCCGGGCGCGGACGGCCTGGTCATGGTCCCCTACCTGGAGGGCGAGCGGACCCCGAACCGTCCCGCGGCCACCGGGTCGGTGCACGGGCTGACCCTGCGTACGTCGACCCGCGCCCACCTGGCCCGGGCCGCCGTCGAGGGGATGCTCTGCGCGCTCGCCGACGGCCTCGACGCGCTCGTCGCGCAGGGCGCCCGGGCCGACCGGGTGATCCTGGTCGGCGGCGGGGCGCGCTCCGCGGCCGTATGCCGGATCGCGCCGGAGGTCTTCGGCTGCCCGGTCGTGGTCCCGCCGCCCGGCGAGTACGTGGCCGACGGGGCCGCCCGCCAGGCCGCGTGGGTCGCCCTGGGTGGCGCGGCGCCGCCCGAGTGGTCCCCGGCGGGCACCCGGGAGTACGCGGCCGAGGCCGTCCCCGCCGTCCGGGAGCGGTACGCCGCCGCCCGCGACCGGGTCCTCGACCGCGTCGGCGGTGCCGGGGCGTAGGCGGGATGCGAAAGAACCTAGCCCTTCGGGGAGGGTGGGAGGGCTGTACTCCGGCCCTTCCGCTAGCGATCATCGACTGATGCGCACCGCCCCCGCCGATGACGCCCGCGACCTGCCCTCGATCCTCCAGTACGACGACGCCGACACGCCGTGTGACGTGATCGACGCGCTGGCACTGGCCGACTTCGTCACCGGCCGGCACCCCTGGTCGCACACCGTACGGCTGTCCCGGGTCCGCCCCGAGGCCACGCTCACGGCGGCGGGCGGGCGCCTGCTGCGCACCGCCGTCGAGCACCGGCAGAGTTCCCGCCTGCTCGCCGGCGACGGCTGGACGGCCCGGGTGGTCACGTGGAAGGGCCGGGGCGCCGAGGTCACCGTCACCGCGGTCAGCGACGAGGTCGGACGCGCCGCCCTCGCCCAGATCGTGGAGGGCGCGGGCGAGCCGGAGGACCCGGACACCGGCCGGATCGGCTTCTGGCACCACAACCCCCGCCGGGGCGCGCAGCGCGACCCCCGGTCGATCACCGCCCCGGAGTGGTCGCAGATCCGGCGCAACTACACCGCGAGCGCCCGGACCGCCCTGGACGCGCTGATGGCGGTCACCCCGCAGACCGTCACCGGGCGGCTGGTGCTGCTGCACGGCGCGCCGGGCACGGGGAAGACCACGGTGCTGCGGGCGCTGAGCCGGCAGTGGCGGCAGTGGTGCCAGGTCGACTGCGTGCTCGACCCCGACGTGCTCTTCGCCGACGCGGCGTACCTGTCGGAGGTGGCCGTCGGGGAGGACGAGGACGACGACGAGGGCGGCCCGGGCCGCCGGTGGCGGCTGCTCGTCCTGGAGGACTGCGACGAGCTGATCCGCGGTGAGGCGAAGCAGGCCGCCGGGCAGGCCCTGTCCCGGCTGCTCAACCTCACCGACGGGCTGCTCGGCCAGGGCAAGGAGGTGCTGGTCGCGATCACCACCAACGAGGACCTGTCCCGGCTGCACCCGGCGGTGGTGCGGCCCGGCCGGTGCCTGGCCCGCATCGAGGTGGGTCCGCTGTCGTACGGGGAGGCCACCGACTGGCTGGGGACCGCGGCCGGGGTGCCGCCCGCGGGGGCCAGCCTGGCCGAGCTGTACGCGCTGCGCGCCGGCGCCCCGGTCGGGCCCGCCCCGGTCGAGATCGGCGGCTACCTGTGAACCCGGGCCGCTCGCGCCGGGGCCGTCACCGGGTCGTTATCCGCATTTGATTGGCTGCCCGGCATGACCTGGACCAGGAGCGGGCCGTGGCCGGCCCGCGGCGGCAGCCCGGCGCACCGGTTCTACAGCGTGGTCGTCTTCGTCGTGCTCGCCTCGCTGGACAACGTGGCGATCGGCCTCGTCCCGCCGCTGTACGGCCCGATCTCCGGGGCACTCGGCGTGCCGCAGCGCCTGCTCGGCCTCGTCACCGCGGTCGGCTTCCTGGTCAGCGCCGTCGCCGCGGTCGGCTGGGCGTACGTCGGGGACCGGACGAACCGCAAGCCGCTGCTGATGGGCGGCACCCTGATCTGGGCGGCCGGCACCGGCGGCAGCGCGCTCGCCCAGAACTACCCGACGTTCCTGGCCGCGCAGCTCGTCGCCGCGGTCGGCCTCGGCGCGGTCGGCTCGGTGGGCTTCTCCGTGGTCACCGACCTGATCTCGCCGCGCCGGCGGGGCCTGGTGATGAGCTTCTGGGGGCTGTCCCAGGGGGTCGGCACGCTGGCCGGCACGCTGGCCGGCGGGCTGCTCGGCGCCACCGACTGGCGGCGGCCGTTCGTGGCGCTCACCGCAGTCGGGCTGGTCGCCACCGTCGCGTACCTGTTCACGTACGACATCCGGCGCGGGCAGAGCGAGCCGGAGCTGGCCGAGGCGCTGGCCACCGGCGCGGGGTACGACTACCGCATCACCCGCGCCGACCTGCCGCGCATCCTCGCCCGGCGGACCAACCGGTGGCTGGTCCTGCAGGGGCTGACCGCGCAGGCCGCCTTCGGGTCGCTGGTCTGGCTGCCGGTGCTGTTCGCCCAGCGGGCCGAGGCGCAGGGCTACTCGCCGGCCACGGCCGTCGTCGTGGGCAGCGTGTTCGCCACCCTGTTCCAGCTCGGCGGGGTGCTGTCCATCGTGGGCGGCCTGGTCGGCGACGCCGTGCAGCGGCGTACCCCGCGCGGCCGGGCGCTGGTGGCGGCGGTGGGCGTCCTCGCGGCCCTGCCGTTCTACCTGGTGCTGTTCTTCGTGCCCATCCGCATCGACGTGCCCGACGGCGCCGGCTCCGGCGCGGTCGTCGCCGCCGTGCTGGCCAGCGTGGTCACCGAGCCCACCGTCGGGCTGAGCCTGCTCACCGCCGTGCTCGCCCTCGCGCTCACCTCGGCGAACTCGCCGAACTGGTTCGCCCTGATCGCCGACGTCAACCCGCCCGAGCACCGGGGCACCGTCTACAGCCTCGGCAACCTGGTCAACGGGGTGGGCCGGGCGGCCGGCAACGGGCTGGTCGGGGTGGCCTTCCACGCCCTGCGGGTGGCCTTCCCGCCGCCGCTGAACTACGCCGTGGGCCTGGCCGCGTTCCAGCTGTTCTTCGTGCCCACCGGGGTCATGTACTGGCTCGCCTCGCGCACCTCGCCCCGGGACATCGACGCCGTGCGCGACCTCCTGCACACCCGCGCCACCCGCCGGTAGGGTCCCTGCTCGACGCCGGGCGTCGAGCAGGGACCCCCGCACACCCGGTCAGGCCGCGCGGTACCAGACCGTGACGTCCGTCGGAACCAGGCCGTCCGCGGTCAGCGGGCCGCTGGCGTGCAGCGGTTCGGCGCCGGACGGCAGCGGCACCGCCGGCCCGCCGAAGTTCGTCAGCACGCCCACCCCGCCGTTGCGGAAGTGCAGCACCTCGTCGGCGGAGGAGAGCCAGTACAGGGCGCCCCGGCCCAGCGCGTGCTCGCGGCGCAGCCGCAGCGCGGTCCGGTACAGCTCGTACGTCGAGCCGGGCACCCCGCGCTGCCGGTCCAGGGCGTACTCGGCCCACAGCGCCGGCTGCGGCAGCCAGCTCGCGTCGGTCGGCCCGAAGCCGTACGACGGGGCGTCGGCCTCCCACGGGATCGGCACCCGGCAGCCGTCCCGGCCGCGCTCGGTGTGTCCGCTGCGCTCCCAGGTCGGGTCCTGACGCACCTCGTCCGGCAGCGTCGTGTGCTCCGGCAACCCCAGTTCCTCGCCCTGGTACAGGTACGCGGAGCCGGGCAGGGCCAGCATCAGCAGCGTGGCCGCCCGGGCCCGGCGCAGGCCCAGCGCGGCGTCGGGTTGCGGGTCGCCGACGCCGATGCCGTTCGGCCGGGGCGTGCCCACGGGCAGGCCCAGCCGGGAGGCGTGCCGGACGACGTCGTGGTTCGACAGCACCCAGGTGGTGGGCGCGCCGACGGCGTCGGTGGCCTCCAGCGAGCGGGTGACGACGGCGTACTGGGCGGGAGCGCTCCAGGCCGCCTGGAGGTACTCGAAGTTGAACGCCTGGTGCATCTCGTCGGGCCGGACGTACCGGACCAGTCGCTCGGCGGGCTCCACCCACGCCTCGGCGACCAGGATCCGCTCTCCGGGGTACGAGTCGAGCAGGCGGCGCCACTCGCGGTAGATCTCGTGCACGCCGTCCTGGTCCCACATCGGCGGGCGCGGCCGGTCGGCCTCGCTGCCGGAGAGGATCTCCTGCGGCTCCTGCCAGTTCGCCAGGTCGGCCTGCTTGACCAGCCCGTGCGCCACGTCCACCCGGAAGCCGTCCACCCCGCGGTCCAGCCAGAACCGGAGCACGTCCAGGAACTCGGCGCGGACCTCGGGGTTGTCCCAGTTCAGGTCGGGCTGGCCCGGGTCGAACAGGTGCAGGTACCACTGGCCGGGACGGCCGTCCGGGTCGGTGACCCGGGTCCAGGCCGGCCCGCCGAAGACGCTCCGCCAGTCGTTCGGCGGCTGGTCCCCGTCGGGTCCGAGACCGTCGCGGAAGACGTACCGGGCGCGTTCGGGGTCGCCGGAGGCGGCGGCGAGGGCCGCCCGGAACCAGCGGTGCGCCGACGAGGTGTGGTTGGGGACCAGGTCGACGATCACCTTGAGCCCCCGGTCGTGGGCCTCGGCGATCAGGCGGTCCGCGTCCGCGAGCTGCCCGAAGAGCGGGTCCACGCCCCGGTAGTCGGCCACGTCGTACCCGGCGTCGGCCTGCGGCGACGGGTAGAACGGCGACAGCCAGACGGCGTCCACGCCCAGCTCGGCGAGGTGGTCGAGGCGGGCCGTGATGCCCGGCAGGTCGCCCATGCCGTCCCCGTCGGAGTCGGCGAACGAGCGCGGGTAGATCTGGTAGATGACCGCCTCGGTCCACCAGCCGGTGGCCGGGCCGGCGGACGGTTCCTGGTGGGTCGCGTTGGTGTTCAGGGTCTTCTCCCGTGTGTCGAAGCCGTTCCGGTCAGTGTGCCCGGGGCGGGGCGGTCGACTCGCGCACCACGAGTCGAGTGGGCAGGATCACCGGCGCGGCCCCCGGGTCGTCGCCCGGGTCGGGGATCCGCCCGGCCTGCGGGGACAACTCCCGCCCGCCGAGCGGGTTCAGCAGGATCTGGGCGGCGAGGCGCCCCTGCTCGGCCGCCGGCTGGGCGATGGTGCTCAGCCCGAGCACGCCGGCCAGGTCGTGGTCGTCGATGCCGATGACGCTGACGTCCTGCGGCACCCGGAGGCCGGCTTCGCGCAGCGCGCGGACGGCGCCCATCGCCATCTCGTCGCAGGCGGCGAAGATCGCCGTCGGCGGCTCACCCCGGGCCAGCAGCTCGGTGGTGGCCCGGTTGCCGCCGTCGATGGTGAACTGGGACTCGACGTCCAGGCCGGGGTCGGGGACGATGCCGGCCGCCCGCAGCGCCTCCTGGTAGCCCCGCCGCCGGTCCAGGTGGGTGGTGTGGGCCAGCTCGTCGTGGGGGTCGCCGCAGATGTGGGCGATCCGGCGGTGGCCCAGGTCGAGCAGGTGCCGGGTCGCGGTGCCCCCGGCGGCCACGTCGTCGATGCGGACGCAGGGCCAGCCGGGCACCCGACTGCCGGAGCTGATCGTCACGCCGGGCAGGCCCAGCGCGGCCAGTTCGGTCAGCTCGGCGGGCCGCAGCGGGGTGGCGACCAGCATGACGGCGTCGACCCGCTTGTGCAGGTTGGCGGTGCGCAGCACCCGCTGGCGCGTGCGTTCCCGGCCGTCGAGGTTGTAGAGCAGCAGGTCGTATCCGGACTCGTGCAGGGTGTCCTCGACCGCCTCGACCACGGTGCCGAAGAACCAACGGGTGATCCGCGGGACCACCACCGCCACGGTGGCCGTCCGGCCGCCGGCCAGCCGCGAGGCGTTCGGCGACACGGCGTACTGGAGTTGCTCGGCGGCGGCGAGCACCCGGCGGCGGGTGGCCGCGGAGACGGTCGGCAGGCCGCGCAGCGCGCGCGAGACGGTGGCCGTGGAAACCCCGGCCAGGCGGGCAACATCATCGATGTTCGTCACGGTTCACCCAGCTCCGGGACCGACCGCCGCCGCCCGCGGCACGGGCGGCGGCGGTCGTCCGGGTCAGCCCTTCACGCTGCCCGCGAGCAGGCCGCGGACGAAGTACCGCTGGAGCGACAGGAACACGATCAGCGGTACGACGATCGAGACGAACGCGCCGGCCGTCAACCGCTGCCACTCGTTCCCGCGGGTGCCGGCCAGTTCCGCCAGCCGGACGGTCAGCGGTGCGGTCTCGTTGCCGCCTCCGGCGAAGATCAGCGCGACCAGCAGGTCGTTCCAGACCCAGAGGAACTGGAAGATGCCGAAGGCCGCCAGGGCCGGGGTGATCAGCGGCAGGACGATGGTGCGGAAGATCTTCGGGTGGGTGGCACCGTCGACCCGGGCCGCCTCCATCAGATCCCGGGGCAGCTGCGCGATGAAGTTGTGCAGCAGGAAGACCGCGAACGGGAGCGCGAAGCAGGTGTGCGCGAACCACACCTGGGCGAACTTCTGCTCGTCGACCAGGTCCCAGGCGGGCAGCAGGGTGACCCCGCCCAGGCTGACGCCGGTGGAGAAGAACCTCAGCAGCGGCACCAGGGCCATCTGCAGCGGCACGATCTGCAACGCGAAGATCGCGATGTAGAGCCAGTCCCGCCCCCGGAAGTTGATCCAGGCCAGCGCGTACGCGGCCAGCGAGGCGAAGGCCAGCGGGAACAGCACCGACGGGATGGTGATCGCCAGCGAGTTGATGAAGTAGCTGGCGAGCTGCCCGGACGACGAGGAGCCGCCGAACAGCACGTCCTGGTAGTTCTCCAGCGTGAACTGCGGGTCGCTGAAGAACGTCCACCAGCCGGTGGTCTTGATCTGGTCCTCCGGCCGGAACGAGGAGACGAACAGGCCGAAGGTCGGGATCGTCCAGAGCACCGCGATGACGACCGAGACCACGGTCGCGGTGCGGCTGTTCAGCCGCCTGCGGACGCGGCCGGCCGCGGTGGAGGTCTTCCCGGTGGCCTGGGCCCCGGCGGGAAGCGTGGGCGTTGCGGTGGTCATCTCAGCCCTCCCGCTGCTTGCGCAGGTTGCGGATCTGGTAGATCACGAGCGGGACCACCAGGACGAACAGGAACACCGCCAGCGCCGAGCCCTGGCCGTTCTGGCCGTACCGGAAGGCCTGGTTGTACATCTCGTTGGCGATGACGCTCGTGTCGTAGTTGCCGTTGGTCGCGGTCCGGACGATGTCGAAGACCTTCAGCGTGGCGATCGACAGCGTCACCACCACGACGACCAGCGCGGGCCGGATGCTCGGCAGGGTGATCTGCCAGAACATCTGCCACGGGCTGACGCCGTCGAGCCGGGCGGCCTCCACGATGTCGGCCGGGATGGCCTTGATCGCGGCGGAGAGCACCACCATGGCGAAGCCGGCCTGGATCCACACCATGATCACGATGAGCAGCAGGGTGTTCAGCGGCGGATCCAGCAGCCACTGCCTCGGCTCGCCACCCAGGCTCACCACGATCTGGTTGAGCAGGCCGATCTGCTCCTCCCCGTCGCCCCGGTAGGCGTACACGAACTTCCAGATGATCGCGGCGCCGACGAACGAGATCGCCATCGGCATGAAGATCAGCGACTTGGCCACCGACTCGAACCGCGCCCGGTCCACCATCACGGCGTAGAGCAGGCCGAAGGCGGTGGCCACCAGCGGCACGAGCAACACCCAGACCAGGGTGTTGGTCAGCACCCGGACGATCGAGTCCTCCGAGAACATCCAGGTGTAGTTCCGGAAGCCGACCCAGTCCACGCTGCTGCCGTCCATGAAGGACAACAGCACGGTGCGGACGGCCGGGACGACCAGGCCGACGAGGAGCAGCAGCACCGCCGGCAGCAGGAAGAAGAACGCGAACATCCCCTCCCGCGGCTTCGGGCGCCGGGGCACGGGAGCCCCGCTCGCCGAGGCGGCCAACAGCTGTGCCTCGCGGCGCCGGGCGAACCAGGCCGGCACGGCGTCGAGGAGCACCAGCAGGCCCCCGACCACCGCGACGAACGCGATCAGCCCGTACATCAGCATGAGGAGCTTCGGCTGCTCCGCGGCGAAGTCGAACTCCATCAACCCTCCCTCGGGGTCACGGCTCGGCCGGTGGTCCGGCCCGCGCCCGCGGGCCGGACCACCGCCTCAGCTCACTTCGGCCAGCTGCTCTCGATGCCCTGGAGCACGGTCGCGGTGTCCTTGCCGTTGATCCAGTCGACCATGCCCTTCCAGAACGTCCCGGCGCCGACGGCGGCCGGCATCAGGTCGGAACCGTCGAAGCGGAAGACGGTCTTCTGGTCCTGGAGGATCTGCACGGACAGCTTGTCGACCGGGTTCGGCACGTTGGCCAGGTCGAGCTTGTTGTTCGCCGACACCCAGTCGCCGATCTTGGCCCGGCTGTTGGCGTACTCGCCGGAGGCCAGGTAGGTCTGCACCGCCTGGATCTCGGGCCGGTCGGCGAAGGCCGCGACGAACTCGCCGCCGCCCAGCACCGGCTTGCCCTTGGCGGGGTCGACGGCCGGGAAGTAGAACGCGAAGACGTCGCCGTCCTCGGCCACCGTGGTGCCCTTCGGCCACTGGTTGGCGTAGAAGGACGCCTGCCGGTGCAGGGCGCACTTGCCGGTGGTGATCGGCAGACCGGCCTCACCGAAGGCGGTGGTGGCGATGCTCTTCACCCCGCCGAAGCCGCCGTTGACGTACTTCTCGTTCTTGAGGATCTGGCCGGCCTTGTCGAGGGCCTCGGCCACCTTCGGGTCGTTGAACGCGATGCCGTGGGTGGTCCACTGGTCGTAGACCTCGGGGGTCTGCGTCCGCAGCATCAGGTCCTCGATCCAGTCGGTGGCCGGCCAGCCGGTGGCGTCACCGGACTCGATGCCGGCGCACCACGGCTTGGTGCCGCTCGCCGCGATCTTGTCGCTCAGGGCGATCAGCTCGTCCCAGGTGGTGGGGACGGTCCAGCCCTTCTCCTTGAAGGTCTTCGGCGAGTACCACACGAACGACTTCACGTTGGAGCTGAGCGGGGCGCCGTAGAGCTGGCCGTTCACGGTGCTGTACTTCAGCCAGTCGGCCGAGTAGTTCTGCTCGGCCATCGCCTTGGTGTCGGCGCCGACCGGCTTCAGCTTGCCCGCGTCGACGAACCGCTTGAGCAGACCCGGCTGCGGGATGAAGGCGAGGTCGGGGGCGTTGCCGCCGTCGACCCGGACACCGAGCTGGGCCTCGAACTCCGCGCTGCCCTCGTGGTCGATGTTGATGCCGGTGCAGTCCTCGAACGCCTTCCAGGACTGGTCGAGGCGGTCGGCCTCGATGTCCCGGATGGACGAGTAGATCGTCACCTTCTTGCCGTCGTGGCCCTTGTACTTGTCGTATGCGGCGCACTCCGCGGAGCCCGCCTTGTCGCTCTTCTTGTCGTTGCCGGTGCCACAGGCGGTGACGCTGAGCGCCAGCCCCAGCACGCCGGCGATCGCGAGAGCCTGGCGTGGTCTGGCAAAGACCGCCATGCCGTTCTCCTTACCTAGCCGGCGCGCAGCCGTGTCGGACCCGGCGCCGGTACCGATGGACGTCCCCACATGTAAGCGCTTGCATTGGGGTCAGTCCACCCCGGATCGGACACGGACAAGTAACAATCCCGAAACCCGCGCTTCCCGCGTGGGTGCGTTCCCATTCATAGGGGTCGGAGATTGATGGAAGGCACTTCCTTCGGCTGGAGGTTTCTGTCAGGCTGTGCGCAGCGTATTGAAGAATATGAACATCGGCAGGGTGATCGGCTGGGTCGGCAGCACCGGCGGCTCCACGGGGCCGCACCTGCACTACGAGCAGCGGCTCAACGGCAACGACATCCAGGTCCGGTTCAACGGCACGCTCGCCCTGTACTGGGGCACGAAGAACTACACCAGCGACAACAACTGCAACGGCACCGCGACCGGCACGGTGAACACCGCGGGCAGCCCGCTGACCGTCCGCTCCGGCCCGGGCACCGGGTACACCGCCGTCGACACCGTCGCCGACGGGGCGCGGGTGACCATCCAGTGCCAGACCAGCGGCACCACGGTCACCGGCACGTACGGCACCAGCTCGATCTGGGACCGGATCGGCGCCGGCCGCTACGTCTCGGACGCGTACGTCTACACCGGCTACGACGGCTACATCCCGGGCGTCCCCCGCTGCTGAGACGGCGACGGGCCCCGGCGTCGGCCGGGGCCCGTCGCGCCCGGGACAGCGGAGCGCCGGGGTCGTCCTGGGCCGGGTCGCTCCAGTCTGGGAGGACGGAGCCCCGGTCAGGACGACCCCGGCGGGTCGGTGGAGGGGATTATCCGGGTCAACTGAAGATGCTGACGCCGCCCGGGCCGACCAGCAGCCCGACCACGATGAGGACGATGCCCCACAGGATCTGCCGGCGGAACAGCGCGAGGATGCCGGCGACCACGAGTACGACTGCGAGAATCCAGAGAATCAGCTCCATGGCTGCTCAGGTACCCGACGCGCCGATCCGGGAAACCTCCGCCTGATCCAGGTGGTCGCCCAGGTGGAAGACGCTGTAAGCCTGCTTGATGACCGGGTGGGCCACGTTGCGTACCCGCACCCCGCCCGGGGTGGTGCCCCGCTCGCTGCCCGCGTGCGCGTGCCCGTGCAGCGCCAGCGCGGTCGGCGCGGAGTCGATCGCCTGCCCCAACTGGTAGGACCCGAGGAACGGGTAGATCTCCAGGGGCTCGCCGGCCAGGGTGTCCGGCACGGGGGAGTAGTGGGTGAGCGCGACCAGCAGGTCGCAGTCCAGGCGGCGCAGCGCCGCGCCCAGCGCCTCGGCGCTGTCGTTGGTGGTCCGCACGAACGCCTTCATCTCCGGCTCGCCGAAGTCGCTGGCGCACCGGCCGGCGAAGCCGCCCCCGAACCCCTTCACCCCGGCCACCCCGAGCCGCCCGCCGGCGCACTCCAGGACGATCCCCTCGCCCTCCAGCACGCGGATACCGGCGTCGGAGAGCACCTTGACCACCTGCGGCACCTGGTCGCACTGGTGGTCGTGGTTGCCGAGCACGGTCACCACCGGCACCCCCAGCCCGCCGAACTCGCGGGCCACGCAGCGCGCCTCGGACTCCGTGCCGTGCCGGGTCAGGTCGCCGGCGAGCAGCAGCGCGTCGGCGCAGTCGGGCAGCTCCTCCAGGGCGGGCCGGAACCGGCCCACCACGTCCTCGTCCATGTGTACGTCGCCGACGGCGGCGATCCGGATCACCACTCGACCTCCCTCACGGCAACTGCTCGATCTGCGTGGGCGCCTGGGTCCGGATCACCCCGATGTCGCTGCTGATCGGCACGTCCGGGAAGCGTTCGGCCACGCGGCGCAGGATCTCCTCGCGCCGGTGCGGGCTCTCCACCTCGCCGTAGAGGACGAGCCCGCGCTCCGTGAGAACGACCGTGATCCCCTGTTCGGCGACGTCCGGGTCCTCGGCCAGCATGCGGTGGATCTCGGCCTCGACGTACTCGTCGGGCGGGCCGGCGGCGCCGGCCGGCGTCCCGGCGGCGCGTGCGTGGTGCTCACTCACGCGGTCTCCCTCTCCTCGGTGGCGCCGGAGTGCGGCACCACGTCCAGCCGGTCGAGCAGCACCAGGAACGCCTCCGCGTACGGCGAGTGCTGCGTCTCCTTCCGTACCCGTTCCCAGTCGATCTGTTCCCGCAGGGACCGGGCCAGCGGCAGCGCGCGGGCGAAGTCGCAGTAGTGCTGCGAGAAGCTGAGCAGCTTGTGCACCATCAGTTGGGAGGCCGAGAGCACGGGCATGTGGATCGCGTCGACCGGGCGCATGATCGTGTCGGCGAAGGTCTCCTCCGTCACCGGGGTCTCGATCGGGCGGTGGATCAGGTCCACCATCCGGCCGTCGTCGTAGACCTTCACCAGCCAGTCCTCCGGCGGGCGCTCCGCGGTGAAGCCGGCCTCGACCAGCGCCTCCAGCGCCCGGTCGACGTCCTGCTCCCGGATCAGGAAGTCGACGTCGTGGTCGCTGGAGTGCCCGCCGTGGGCGTACACGGCGAAGCTGCCGCCGAGCGCGAACGGGATCTCGGACTGCTTGAGCACGGCGGCGACCTTCTTCAACGTGTGTACCAGGGTCTCGTCCCCGCGCTCGGCCATCTGGTTCTCCCGTCGGTCGTCAGGGTGGACAGGCGGATTCAAATTGCGTACCCGGCATGCCTGTCGCCCACACCTTGCCGCGGCCCGGTCGGGGACGCACGGGGTCGGACCGGGACAAACCGCCGGAGGTGAGCGCGGCTCCGATAGCCTGTCAAGGGTGGCCAGGTCACTGGGGGTGCGGCGCGGTGGGGCCCGACTGCGCGCCGTCGCCCTGATCGGCATCGACGGTTCGGGCAAGACCACCCAGGCGCACCGGCTCGCCGACGCGCTCACCGCCGCGGGCCGGCCCGCCACCTATCACCGCAACGCCGGGGGGCGGCGCTGGCTGGGCCGGCTCGCGCAGCGGCTCGGCCGCCCGGACGCCGAGCGGCTGGTCGGCCGGCGGGGCCTGCTCGCCGTGGAGTCCGTGCTGCGCTGGCTGGCCATCGCGGCGGCGCTGCTGAGCTGCGTGATGACCGGCCGGACGGCCGTCATGGACCGCTACTCGGCCTGCCAGTACGCCAGCATCCGCGCCCACGGGGGGCAGCGCTGGGAACGGCTGGCCCGCGCCGGCTACCGGGTCTTCCCGCCCCCGCAGGTGACCTTCCTGCTCACCGTCGACCCAGCCGAGGCGTACCGGCGCATCGAGCGGCGCGGTGAGGACCACGAGACCATGGGTTGGCTGGCGGCCGCGGACACGGCGTACCGCACCCTGCCCGAGTACCCGACCTTCGTCGTGGTGGACGCCGGCCGGTCGCCAGAGGAGGTGTCCCGGCAGATCCAGGCCCACCTGGCCGAGTGGCTGCCGGCCGAGGACGCCTCCCCGGTCGGCGGGCCGGCCGCGGGGAGCGCCGGGCCGACCCGGCGGCTCCGGCGCCGCGCAGGTGGCTGGCGTGGGCTCAGGCCCGCCCGTAGACCGGGACGCTCGCGCCGCTGGTCGGCGCGGACTCGTCGCTGGCCAGGAAGCGGACCACCGGCGCGATCTCGGCGGGGGAGACCCAGCGGCCGTGGTCGGCGGCCGGCTGGGCGGCCCGGTTGGTGGGGGTGTCGATCACGCTGGGCAGCACCGTGTTGCAGCGCACGCCCCGCTGCCGGTACTCCACCGCGACCGCGTTGGCGAAGGCGAGCACGGCGGCCTTGGCCGTCACGTACCCGGCCGCGCCGGGAAACGGCGCCAGCGCCGCCCGGGCGGAGACGCAGACCACCGCGCCGCCGCCGGCCGCGACCAGCCGCGGCAGGGCGGCCGAGGTGACCAGGTACGTCGGCCGCAGGTTGAGCGTCAGCATCCGCTCGAACTCCTCGACCGGGGTCTCGTGCACCAGCCCGCCGCTGGCGTACCCGCCGACGAGGTTGACCACCGCGCGCAGCGGCGCGGTGGGCTCTCCGGCCGCGACCTCCACGGCCCGTGCGGCGTCGGCCGGGTCCAGCAGGTCCGCGGCCAGCCGGACCACGCCCGGCCGCGCCGGCTCCGCCGGGCTCGGCCCCTCCCGCGCCGGTACGACCACCCGCCATCCCGCCGCCAGGAACGCGGCGGTGACCGCCCCGCCCAGCCCGCCGGTGCCTCCGGTGACCAGCACACTGCGATCCGCCATGCCCGACAAGTTAGCGGGCCGTCGTACGGCGCGGGGACCCCGTCCGGACGGCGCGTCGCCAGCGCCGTCCGGCAGAGGGACCGGGCCCGCCGGGGGAGGCGGCGGACGCTGCGAAAATGGCACTCTTCCCACGACGATTGTGAACAGCCGGAGTACTTTTTCCCGATACGCGGAGACGTGGTTGACGCTCACGCCTCATGAAAGTAAGTTTCATCCGTGGCGAAGAGTGCGAAGATTTCTGCGAGTCACGAGCCCGGTGGACTGATCGTCCACATCAGTGGCCTGCTCCCCTCGCTGTCGCCCGCCGAGCAGCGGGTGGCCCGCCTGGTCGTCGCCGATCCGGCGGACGCCGCCCGGCGCACGATCACCGACCTCGCCACCGCCGCCGAGACCTCGGAGGCGACAGTCATCCGGTTCTGCCGCTCCGTCGGCATGGACGGCTATCCCCAGCTGCGCATCCGGCTCGCCGCCGAGGCCGCCCGCCGGGTCGAGCCGCCCGACGCCCGGGTGGTCGGCGGCGACATCCCGCCCGGAGCCGACCTGGCCCAGATCATCGCGACCATCGCGTTCAACGACGCCCGCGCCGTCGAGGAGACGGCGGAGCAGTTGGACCCGGCGGTCTGCGAGCAGGTCGTGGAGGCGATCGTCGGCGCCGGCCGGATCGACGTGTACGGCGCGGGCGCGAGCGGCTTCGTCGCCTCCGACTTCCAGCAGAAGCTGCACCGGATCGGCCGCACGGCCTTCTACTTCCCCGACGTGCACACCGCGCTCACCTCGGCGGCCCTGCTCGGCCGGGGCGACGTCGCGGTGGGCATCTCGCACACCGGCACCACGTCGGACGTGATCGAGGTGCTGGAGCAGGCCCGGTCCCGGGGCGCCGTGACGGTGGCGCTGACCAACTTCCCCAGGTCACCGATCACGGAGGTCGCCGACTTCGTGCTCACCACAGCCGCCCGCGAGACCACCTACCGCTCCGGCGCGATGGCCAGCCGCCTCGCCCAGCTCACTGTCGTCGACTGCCTCTTCGTCGGGGTGGCCGCCCGCAACCGCGCCCGGGCCCGCCGGGCGTTGGAGGCGACCGCCGAGGCGGTCCAGACCCACCGGGTCGGCGCCGGCCGGAGGCGGGCATGACCGCCAACCGGGTGGAGCCCGGCGAGATGGCCGCCACGCCGGCCCGCCCGGTCGTGCGCGTGGGCGCGCCCACCGAGCGGCGCAACCCGCTCAGCGCCGACCTCGACCTGATGTCGACCCGGGACGTGCTCACCGTGATCAACGAGGCGGACCGGCGGGTGCCCGCCGCCGTCGCGGCCGTCCTCGACGAGATCGCCGCCACCGTCGACCTCGCGGTCGCCGCGCTGCGCGGCGGGAGCCGGGTGCACTACTTCGGCGCCGGCACCTCCGGCCGGCTCGGCGTGCTGGACGCCGCCGAACTGGCCCCCACCTTCAACTCCCCCCGGCACTGGTTCTGCGCCCATCTCGCCGGCGGCCCGGACGCGATGTGGCGGGCCGTCGAGGACGCCGAGGACGACGAACGGGGCGGCGCGGCCGAGGCGGCCGACTGCGTCCGGGAGGGCGACCTGGTGGTCGGTCTGGCCGCGAGCGGGCGCACGCCGTACGTTCTCGGGGCGCTCGCCGGGTCCCGGGCCCAGGGCGCCTCGACGGTGCTGCTGTGCGCCAACCCGGAGGCGGAGGCCGCGTCGTCGGTGGACGTCTTCATCGGCGTGGACACCGGGCCCGAGGTCGTGACCGGGTCGACCCGGATGAAGGCGGGCACCGCGCAGAAGCTGGTGCTCAACACGTTCTCCACCGCCGTGATGGTGCGCCTCGGCCGGGTCTACTCGAACCTCATGATCGACGTGGTGGCCACGAACGCGAAGCTCCGTGGCCGGATGATCTCGATTCTGATGGAGGCCACCGGCTGCGCCGAGGAGGCCTGCCGGAGCGCCCTGCAGGAGGCCGACGGCGACCTGAAGACCGCCCTCGTCTCGCTCGTCTCCGGCGCCGGTGTCCCGGCGGCCAGGGTCGCCCTGGCCCGCTCCGCCGACCACGTGCGCGGCGCCCTCGCCCTGCTCGCCCCCGGACCGGCGGCGCCCTCCGCCCTGCCCACCCCCTGACCCCGGCTCCGCGGGGCCGCCCCGGCGGAGCTTCGTACGCCGGCCGGGGCCGTCCAGCGCCGCCCACCGGGTGCATCCGTGACGGCTGTCACGCCTCGCGTACGGTGACCCTGGTCACGATGTGGGCGGGACGGGACTGCGCGGCCGGTGCGGATTGTTCAACCGGGGCGAGGGTATTCCGTATCCATGAATGAACCCACCGGTCCGCCGGCGCGTGTTTGCTGGTGACAGGGATCGCAGTCCGGCGGTGACGCGGGTCGCTGCGCCGCCCGGGTCGGCGGTGGTGCCATGCCTGGGGGGCGTCGATCCGCCGACCCGTTCGTGGTGCCCAGCGCCGAGCCACCCGACGGCTGCTGACAGCAAACATGGACCGGGCTCTCAGCTAGTACTCAGGCATTCGTGACACTTTCGACTCACGACATGGAATCCCCGACGCGTCTCATCTGTTGTGCAGGTGTCAGGTCAGCACCGGAGGGCACAGCGGAAGTTACGGGGGAGGGCTGATGGACGTGGGGATGGCAAGGAACCGGGCAACCGGCGCGAGCGAGGGGACCGTGGGCAACGTGGACAAGAACATCGGCATGCGAACCGACGAGGTGGCCGAGGAGCGCGACCTGGTCGGAGTCTACCTTCACGAGATCTCCCGGACGCCGCTGCTGGACGCCGCCACCGAGGTCGACCTCTCCAAGACGATCGAGGCGGGCCTCTACGCCGAGCACCTGCTCGACACCGGCCGCGTTCCCGCCGGCGTCGAGCGGGAGGAACTGGAGCGGCTGGTCGCCGAGGGGGAGCGGGCGAAGGACCTCTTCATCCGCGCCAACCTGCGCCTGGTCGTCTCCATCGCCCGGCGCTACGTGCGCTCGGGGATGCCCATGCTCGACCTGATCCAGGAGGGCAACACCGGCCTGGTCCGGGCGGTCGAGAAGTTCGACTACGAGCGGGGCTTCAAGTTCTCCACCTACGCGACCTGGTGGATCCGGCAGGCGATCAGCCGGGCGATCGCCCAGCAGGAGCGCACGGTGCGGCTGCCCGTGCACCTGGTCGAGGACGTCAACCGGATGCGCAACATGGCCCGTCAGCTCACCCGCGAGCTGGGCAGCGACCCGGAGCCGGAGCAGATCGCGGCGGCTCTGGGCGTCACCGTCGAACGGGTCAACGAGCTGGTCCGCTGGTCGCAGGACACGGTGTCGCTGGACACCCCGGTCGGCGACGACGGCGACACCAACCTCGGCGACCTGGTCGCCGACAGCGACGCCCCGTCGCCCGAGGACATCGTCCTCACCGGGCTGGAGCGGCAGCGCATCGAGGGCCTGCTCAACCACCTCGACGACCGGTCGGCCGGCATCATGCGGGCCCGGTACGGCCTCGAGGACGGGCGGGAGCACTCGCTGACCGAGGTCGCCTCGCGCTTCTCGCTGTCGCGGGAGCGGATCCGGCAGCTGGAGATCCAGGCGCTGGGCCGGCTGCGCGAGCTGGCCCGGGCCGAGGGGCTCCAGGCCGCCTGAGCCGGCGGCAGGGCTGCGAGCAGCCCGGCCCGGCGACAATGACGGCGAACGGCCGGCGTCCTCCGACAGGGGACGCCGGCCGTTCGCCGTGCCCGGGGCCCGTCAGCGGACCCGGCCGTACCCGTACGGTCTCATCAGATCGACGTCCCGCTTCTCCACGTTCCGGCCGAAGGTCGGGGCGTGGATCACCTGCCCGCCGCCGACGTAGAGCGCGACGTGCCCGAGGTTGCTGTAGAAGACGAGGTCGCCCGGGCGCAGTTGGCTGCGGCTGATGTGGCTGACCGCGCCCCACTGCATGCGGGCGTTGTGCGGCAGCGACTTGCCGGCGGCCCGCCAGGCGGCCAGGGTGAGGCCGGAACAGTCGTAGCCGTTGGGGCCCTCCGCGGCCCAGACGTACGGCTTGCCGAGGGCGCCGTACGCGTACCGGACCGCAGCTCCGGCCCGACCCGAGACGGCGGGCGCGTCCCCGCCCGACCGCGCCCGCGGGGCGGGCGGCTCCGTGGCCCGCCCGTACGCCTCCCGGCGCATCTTGTACAGCTCGGCCAGGTCCTTCTCGATCCGCTGCCGGGTGGCGGCGAGCTGCCGCGCCTGTGCGGCCTGCCTGGCCAGCGTCGTGTCGAGCCGGGTCTTCTGGTCGACCAGCCGGCGCTGGCTCTCGGTGAAGCCGGCGATGCGCTCCTGGCGCTGCCGGGTGAGCTGGTCGAGGGTGCCCAGCCGGTCCAGCAGGGTGCCGGGATCGCCCGGACCGAGCAGCGCGTTGGCGGCCTCCAACCGGCCCGTCTTGTACGCCGTGACGGCGATCTGGCCGACGTCCGCCCGGCTCCGCGCGGCCTGTTGCTCCAGCGGCCCGAGCCGGGCCGCCAGCGCCGCCGCGGCGGACTTGTTCGCCTTCATGTCCTCGGTGAGCTTGTTGTAGGACTCGACGACCCGTTCCAGCTCGGTCGAGGACTTCTCGATCCGCCGCGTCAGCTCGGCGGGCGACGGCTCGGCTCGAGCCACCGACGCCGGGGCGACCAGCACGGCCGAGACGCCGGCCGCCACCAAGGCGCGCAGCAGATTCCTGACACACGACAAGGGCGGAGGGCTCCTCTCCACGGCCCGCCGGGCGACGCTCGCCGCGACGGCACCGGCACCGGGGCTGCCCGGGTGGACAGCGCTCGGCCGGTTCCGGCCCGCCCAACCTATCCCGGGACGGGAGTGACCCGCAGGTGAAGCAGGGACGAAAGAGGTGGAACCGACCGGATGTTTCGCGAGTGGCTGTCACGTTCGGTAGTCGACCACTGGTGCGGCTGTGACCGTGGCTGGGTGGGATGCGCCGAGACGGGCGATCGGCCGCTTTCGTCGTTCTGGGCGGATGCTGCCGGGGCACCGGGTGCGATAGCGTGATAAGCCGGAATTGGCGGTGGTTTGCGGGCGCCGGCCGGCGCCGCCGAGGGCCGCCACGCGCTGCAAAATGCACGCCTGGGCTGGCGCGACGGCAAGAGAATGAACGTGAAAGCCGGGAATCCCGTCGGCGTCGATGGGCACCCACGGGGACCGCGCCCGGCGCCTCAGCCGTCGGAGGCAGCCATGACCAGAAATGGCTCCGCTACCCGCCCGCCCCGGTCACCGAGGGTGACCCCAGTGCCCCCGATCCTGCTCTACTCCCGGCCCGGCATTCTCGTCACGGCGGACCGGTTCACCGTCGGCAGCACCACCTGGCAGGTCGCCGACATCACCCACCTGCACACCACCCGCGGGCCGCACGACCGGCTCGCCGTCCGGGCCGTGGCGGCGACCGCCACCGTGATCGCCGGCATCGGGGTGGTGCTCGGCTTCATCGGCGGCCTGGAACGGCTCACCGCCCGGGCGTACCTGGCCCTCGGGGTGGTGGTCCTGCTGCCCGTGCTGCTCGCCGCGCTCGGCGACCGCTGGCGCCCGCCCCCGTACGAGCTGTGGGGCTGGTACCGCGGCGTGGAGGTGCTGCTGTTCAGCAGCGACGACGAGCGCCAGTTCGGGCAGGTCAGCCGCGCCGTGCGGCGGGCCCGGGAGGGCCTGCGGTACGGCGGCTGGGGCGACCCGCCCGCCGCCGACCTCTGGCGCCCGGACCGCTGACCCACCCGGTCGACCGGGCGGCCAGCCCGGCGACCTCGGCGCGCGGGCCGACCCCGCCCTCCAGCCGGTCGCTCAGCCGGCGACCGGCTCCGGGGTGCGGGCCCGCTCCGGGGCGGCCCAGCGGCTGACCTTCCGCTCGGCGTAGAAGGAGACGAAGGGCACGGTGCCGGCGAGCATCACCAGCAGCATCCGCTTGAGCGGCCAGTCCGCGCGGCGGGACAGGTCGAACGTCGCGGCCAGGTAGAGCATGTAGAGCCAGCCGTGCGCCGTGCCGACGACCGCGACCACGGTCGGCCGGTCGAAGCCGTACTTCAGCGGCATGCCGATCAGGACCAGCACGGCCAGCGCCACGCCCACGATCCAGGCGATCACGCGGTACCGGGTAAGGGCTCCGCCCACCGTCGTCCGTCCTTCCGAGCCCGGCGTCGGCCGGGGTAGTCGCGAACCCGGCGTCAACCGGGGTAGTCACCGGGCCGGGCGCCCGGGTTGGCGTTCAACCATCGCAGGTAGCGGTTGTAGGCGGCCAGGTCGGCGTCCTCGGCGTCGTCCGCCGGCGCCGCCGGCACCCGGACCCGCACCGGTCGACGTACCCCTGGGGGGGCCGCGGGGGACGGCGCGGTCGCGGCGGCCTCGGCTTCGCCCGCGGCGGGGGTCGCCTCGTCGGCGGCCGGGGGCCGCAGGGCGTGGCGCAGCTCACGCCACCAGACGTAGCACACGAACGCGGCGAAGACCGGCCACTCCACGGCGTAGCCCCAGCTCAGCGTGTTGCCGTCGGCGGCCCGGCTGACCTGCCACCAGCCGAGGCCGAGAAACCCCACCACCAGCACGACCATGGCCACGTGGCGGGCGATCCACGCCGGTGTCCAGAGCCGCTTCATGCCTACGAGGGTACCGGGGCCGGCGGCGCTCTCCGACGCGGTGTCGTAGTTGCACGGGGTTTGGTGGCACCGGCTCTGGGCATCCGTCTAGACGCCAGCCCAGACGAGACGAGGGGGCGACGATGACCGAATCGGTACGGTGGAGCGCCGGTACGACGGACGCCAGCCCGGAGCAGCGGGTGCCCGAGTGGGACGGCGACCACCTTCACGACATGTCCACGGACGCCGCGGCCGGCGACGTCGAGCTGGGGATCGACCCCGCGGAGTTGGCCGACGAGGACCTGATCCGCGAGATGCACAGCCTGCACCGCACCCGCCTCGACACCCTGCGGCACGCGACCGACTCGGCGCTGGCCAACCACCTGCGCCGCACGGCCGAGCTGGAGACCGAGTACCTCGCCCGGTATCCCGGGCGTGAGATCGACCCCAACCGCCTCCGGGACGAGTGATGCGGCACCACGCCGAGCGCGGGATGTCCGCGCCGCCCGAGGTCGTCTTCAACACGGCGACCGACCCCGACCGCGCGGCGGCGTGGCTGCCCGAGGCGCTCCGGACCGACGGCGGCAGCCGCCCCGACGTCAGCACGGGGCAGATGCGGGCCCGGTGGGCCAGCGAGTCCTCCCCCGGCTGGTCGGCCGAGATCCAGGTGGAACCGGTCGACGCCGGGGGTGCCCGGGTGACCCTGGACCTGGCCGGCGGGTCCGTCCAGGACGCGGGGCTGGCCGACGAGACCCTCGCCAACCTGGCCCGCGAGGTGGACGACAACCTGACCGCGGGCTGAGCCGCCGTTCACCGCCCCCTGCGACGCGCGGGTTCCCTGAGACGACGAGGAGACCGGGTTGACCCAGAGCACCCTGAAACAGAAGGTGGCGCGGCTGCGCCAGGCGTACGCGCCGCACGAGCACCGCCCGCTGGGGGGCTACCTGGCGGCGATGGGCACGTACGCGGGGGTGACCGCCTCGATCGCCGCGCTGGCCAAGGCGACCGGCCGACCCGTACCGGAACGGCCCGCCGCCGCGGACGTGGTGCTGCTCGGCATCGCCACCCACAAACTGAGCCGGCTGCTGTCCAAGGACGCCGTCACCAGCCCGCTGCGCGCCCCCTTCACCCGCTACGACCGCCCGACCGGCAGCGGCGAGGTGATGGAGCAGGTCAGGGACTCCGGCAGCTCCACCCGGCACGCCATCGGCGAGCTGCTCAGCTGCCCGTTCTGCCTGGCCGTGTGGGTCGCCACCGGCCTCACGGGCGGCCTCGTGCTGGCCCCCCGGCTGACCCGGCTGGTGGCCACCGCGCTGACCGCGGTGGCCGCGTCCGACTTCCTCCAGATGGGCTACGCGGTGGCGCAGCGGGCCGCCGAGGGTGGTCGCCAGGACTGACGTCTGGCGGGCCGCACGGGGCCCGCGGGTCTGCACGGGGCCCGCGGGACTCAGGGTCGCACGGCGCACGCGGGTCTGCGGGTCCTGCGGGACTCAGGGGCGCACGGCGCACGCGGGTCTCGGGCGCTGCACGGGCCCCGGCTCGGGCCGCAGGGGTCCGGCGGGCCTCAGGGTTGCATGCCGGACCAGCCGTGCGGCGACTCCGGCTCGCGGTCGTCCTCGTCCTCGCCGGTGATCACGTCCCGCGCCACCGCCGTCCGGTCGTGCTCGTTGGCGAAGTCCGGGTCGGGCGTGGCGTCCCGGCCCGCCGGCGGCTGCCCGAGCGCCGCGACGTGCTCCGGGCGCTGCTCCTCGCGATCGGTCATCTCGCTGTCCTCTCCGTCGGGGCCGTGCGGGCCCGGGCCGCCTGTTGCTCGCGACGCGCCCGCAGCGCGGCTCCCGGCCCGGCCGCTGTTCGGAGTGCCGACAGCGCGGCTCCCGGCCCGGCCGCTGTTTCCGGCAACGCGGCTCACGTCACCGTCCCGCCAAGCTGGTCGGCCACCTCGTCCACCGCGTACTCGCCCTCGGGAAGGGCGGCGATCCGGGTGAGCAGCGCCGCGGGCAGCTCGGCGGCGACCGCCCGGCGGTAGATCGTCGCCTGGCTGATCCGCTCCTGACCGTGGTAGATGTCGTCGAGCAGCTCGTCCAGTGGCCGGCTGTCCGGCTCGTCGCCCGCCTCCGGGCCCGCGGGCGCGTCCGTCGCCGCGGCATTCGTCACGGCCGCGTCGGGCACGCCCCGGCCGGGCGCGGTGCGCTCGGTTCCCGGCCCGTCGGTGATGGCCTCGTCGCTCATGACGACCAGCTACCCGGGCCGGAAACGGTCAAACGTCACCCGGCCCGCCATGCCCCCGCAGGATGTGACGCGCGTCACTGATCACCCCGGAACAGCCGGGTGCTCGCCGCGGTTGTGTGGGGTGTCGGTGTGCCCAGTGTCCCCGGGCCTCACCTGAAATCGCCTTCGCGGAATACCGTCCGGCTGGAGCCGCGTCGCGCCACGCGCCGAGAGGCGACCTGCACACCGACACCCAGCGGCGCCCCCGGCCTTCCGGCCGGGGGCGCCGCTGCATTCCCCCGACCCCACCCCACCCCCCACCCCCACCCCCCACCCCACCCCGCCCCGGCCCACCCGTCGGTCCGCGACGATCAAGAAGTTTGCGTCAGAAGGGGAGTCGGAACTCGACGCAAACCTCTTGATCGCCGAGCTGGCCGACGGCACGGAGGTGCGCTCGCGCTACCTCGTCGGCCAGGGGGGAAGGGGGGTGGGTGGAGGGGGTGGGGGGTGGGGGGAGGGGTGCGGGTGGGGTGGGGTGGGGGTGGGGGTGGGGGTGGGTGGGTCGGGGTTAGGCGGGGGTGGTCAGGGCCGGGGTGCGGCGGCGGGCGCGGACGGCAGTCGCCAGGTCGTCCAGCACCTCCGCCGTCGTGTCCCAGCCGATGCAGGCATCCGTGATGGAGCGGCCGTACTCCAGCTCCCGGGTCGGGTCCAGGTCCTGCCGCCCGGGGAGCAGGAAGCTCTCCAGCATGATGCCGACGATGCCGCGCTGGCCGGCGGCGAGCTGAGCCGCGACGTCGGCGGCGACCAGCGGCTGACGGCGGTGGTCCTTGCCGCTGTTGTCGTGGCTGGCGTCGACCACCACGCGCTCCGGCAGCCCGGCCGACCCGAGCTGCTCCAGCGCCGCCGCGACGGAGTCCGCGTCGTAGTTCGGGCCGCCCCGGCCGCCGCGCAGGACCAGGTGACCGTCGGCGTTGCCCCGGGTGTGCATGATCGCCGGGGTGCCGGAGACGTCGATGCCGGGAAAGACGTGCGGGACGCCGGCCGCCCGGATCGCGTCCACCGCCGTCGTGATGCTGCCGTCGGGACGGTTCTTCATTCCGATCGGCATGGACAGGCCCGAGGCGAGCTGCCGGTGCACCTGGCTTTCCACCGTCCGAGCACCGATCGCGCCCCAGCCGACCGTGTCGGCGATGTACTGCGGGGTGATCGGGTCGAGGAACTCGCAGCCCACCGGGAGGCCGAGGCGCAGCACGTCCAGCAGCAGCGCCCGCGCCGTACGCAGGCCGGTGTTCACGTCGCCGGAGCCGTCCAGCCCGGGATCGTTGATCAGGCCCTTCCAGCCGACGGTGGAGCGCGGCTTCTCGAAGTAGACCCGCATCACGATCAGCAGGTCGTCGGCGAGCCTGTCGGCCGCCGCGCGCAGCCGCCGCGCGTAGTCGAGGGCGGCGGCCGGGTCGTGCACGGAGCAGGGGCCGACCACCACGAGCAGGCGGTCGTCGGCGCGGTCCAGCACGCGGCCGACCGCGCGCCGGCCGTCGAGCACCGTCGCGGCGAGCGGTGCCTCCAGGGGCAGGTCGTGGTGGAGCAGGGCAGGGGTGGTCAACGGCACGACGCGGTCGATCCGCTGGTCGATGACCCGGTCGGGGGTCGTCACGATGGGTTCCTTCCGCCGACCGCGCCCGGGGCCGGCGCCCGGGGTCGAGCCGGCTGCTCGTACGCAAAAGGCAGGGGCTCGCCCTGCCTGTGCCGGCTCGAAGAGGAGTGACGTCAGATCATGGTGAGGTCACCGGCTCCTCCAGCCGGCTGCCTAAACCATCGATACGACCGCGTCACGCCGGTCAGCCTACCCGACGCGACGG
The DNA here is from genome assembly GCF_007830265.1 of Micromonospora olivasterospora. Lineage (NCBI taxonomy): Bacteria > Bacillati > Actinomycetota > Actinomycetes > Micromonosporales > Micromonosporaceae > Micromonospora > Micromonospora olivasterospora. Next base: position 1,269,434 of record NZ_VLKE01000001.1, on the reverse strand, counting down.
CGGTGCTCACCCAGTCGTGGGGAAAGTCTCGCCTCACGTTCACCTTCATCGATGGCGCAGTCGGTAGCGTCGGCACCACACACCGCCGACGCCGGGAGGTCGGGATGGACCGTCGTACGCTGCTGCTCGCCACCGTCGCGGGAGGGACCGCCGCCGTCTCGGGCAGCCTCTGGTCCGCCGTCGCGTCGGCCGCACCGGCCCAGCCCGGCCCGAGCCCGTACGGGCCGCTGGGCGCCGCCGACGCCAACGGCATCCAGTTGCCGGCCGGGTTCACCAGCCGCGTGATCGCCCGCTCCCGGCAGGCGGTGGCCGGCACCTCGTACACCTGGCACGACGCGCCCGACGGCGGCGCCTGCTTCCCCGCCGGCACCGGCTGGATCTACGTCTCGAACTCCGAGATCAGCCCGGGCGGCGGGGCGTCGGCGGGAGCTGGGCGCGGGTGCCGGATCCGGACGGCTCGCCGACGTACACCCGGCAGCAGGTCTCGGGGGCGAAGGTGTTCAACGGCGGCGAGGGCTGCTGGTACGCCGACGGGACCTGCTGGTTCACCACCAAGGGCGACAACCGGGTCTGGGCGTACGACGCGGTGAACCAGCGGATCGACCTGGCGTACGACGACTCGTTGGTGACCGGCGGCGCCGCGCCGCTGACCGGCGTGGACAACATCACCGGGGCCCGTTCCGGCGACCTCTTCGTGGCGGAGCACGGCGGGAACATGGAAATCACCCCGACCGGCGTCGTCACGCCGTTCCTGAGGAGCACCGGGCAGGGCTCCTCGGAGATCACCGGCCCGGCGTTCGCCCCGGACGGCACCCGGCTCTACTTCTCCTCCCAGCGCGGCACCTCGGGCTCGTCCTCGGGCGGCATCACCTACGAGGTGCGCGGCCCGTTCCGCTGAGCCGGGGAGCTGCGCGGCCCGTTCCGCTGAGCCGGGGAGGTGCGCGGCCCGTTCCGCTGAGCCGGGGAGCTGCGCGGCCCGGTGCGCTCAGCCCGAGGAGGCGGGGCTGCCCAGGCCTGAGGAGGCGGTGCTGCCCGGGCCTGAGGAGACGGTGCTGCCCGGGCCCGAGGAGGCGGTGCTGCCCAGGCCCGACGGGGCGGGGCCGTTCCGCGGCGCCCCGGACCGGGTACAGGAGGCGGCATGAGCGAGCGTAGCGACCGAATCGGCCAGCTCAGCGCCATGACTCGTGATGGCGCCGAGCGCAGCGAGGGGACGGTATGAGTCACGACCAGAGCGACCAGGACCGGGTGGAGTCACGCGCCCACCTGTTGCCCGAGGAAGCTGCCGTCGGCAGCGAGGACCCGCAGGCCCAGGCCGACGCCATCCTCACCGAGTCGGACATCCGGGAGGACGTGAACCTCGCCCCGGACACGGTGCTGGAACGGCGTACCTCCGAGGAGGCGGCGACCGTGGTGCCGGAGCGGCGTACCTCCGAGGGGGCGGCGATCCCGGACGAGCCGCCGGACTGAGCGCGGCGGCGGGCCGCCCGGCCGCGGGACCACGCGGCCGGGCGGTCCGGGCCGTGGCGGCCGGCTCGTCACCTTTCGGCCCGCGCGATCGGATAGCGTCGGGCCATGCCCGACAGCGGTTACCCCTGGCCGATCGAGACGACCCGACTGGACAACGGCCTGCGCGTGGTGGTGAGCGAGGACCGCGCCGCCCCGGCGGTGGCGGTGAACCTCTGGTACGACGTGGGCTCCCGCCACGAGCCGGAGGGACAGACGGGCTTCGCCCACCTCTTCGAGCACCTGATGTTCGAGGGGTCGGTGAACGTGGCGAAGACCGAGCACATGAAGTTCGTCCAGGGCGCGGGCGGCTCGCTCAACGCCACCACCAACCCCGACCGGACGAACTACTTCGAGACCCTGCCGGCCGAGCACCTGGAGTTGGCGCTCTGGCTGGAGGCCGACCGGATGGGCGGCCTGGTGCCGGCGCTGACCCAGGAGACGCTGGACAACCAGCGCGAGGTGGTCAAGAACGAGCGTCGCCAGCGCTACGAGAACGTCCCGTACGGCGACGCGTGGCTGCGGCTGCTGCCGCTGCTCTACCCGCCGGGTCACCCGTACCACCACGCGACGATCGGGTCGATGGCCGACCTGGACGCCGCCGACCTCGCCACGTTCCAGGGCTTCCACCGGACGTACTACGCGCCGAACAACGCCGTGCTCACTGTCGTCGGCGACACCACGGCGACCGAGGTGTTCGCGCTCGCCGACAAGTACTTCGGGGCCATCCCGGCCCGGGAGGACATCCCCGCCGCGCCCGACGGGCGGCACGTTCCGGCCACCGGCGAGCCGGCCCGGGAGACCGTGACCGCCGCCGTGCCCGCCCCCCGCGTGTTCGTCGCGCACCGCACCCACCCGTTCGGCACCCCCGGGTACGACGTCGCCACCGTGCTCGCCGCCATGCTGGGCAGCGGCCGGGGCAGCCGCCTCTACCAGCGGCTCGCCGACGGCGAGCGGATCGCCCAGCCCGACCTCGTCGCCGCGTACGGGGTGGACCTCGCGTACGCCCCCGCGCCGCTGGTCGTCACCGCCACCGCCCGGCCCGGGGTGACCGCCGAGCGGCTCGAAGCCGGGGTGGCCGAGGTGGTCGACGAGCTGGTCACGGTCCCCGTGACGGCCACCGAGCTGGACCGGGCCAAGGCGCTGCTCACCACGGCCTGGTGGCGGCAGATGTCCACCGTCGACGGTCGGGCCGACACCCTCGGCCGCTACGCCACCCTGTTCGGTGACCCGGCGAAGGCCGCCGAACGGCTGCCCGCCTGGCTCGCCGTGACCGCCGACCAGATCGCCGAGCTGGCCGCCGAGGTCCTGCGCCCCGAGGACCGGGTGACCCTGACCTACCTGCCGGAGGAGAACTCGTGAGCCTCATCGCCGACCGTCCCGGGCCGGGGCTGGCCCGGCCGTACCGGTTTCCCCAGGTGGTCCGGCGGACCGTCGCCGGCGGCCCGGTCGTCGCCGCGCACCTGCCCGGGCAGAATCTCGCCGTGGCGCTGCTGCTGCTCGACGCCGGCGCCGGGCGGGAGCCCGTCGGCAAGGAGGGGCTCGGCGCCGTGCTAACCAAGGCGCTGGAGGAGGGCACCGCGCAGCGGGACGCCGCCGCGTACGCGCTTGCCCTGGAGGGGCTCGGTACCGAGCTGGTGACCGGGCTGGACTGGGACTCGTTCCAGGTGAGCGTCCAGGTGCCGGTGGACCGGCTGGGCGCCGCCGTGGAGTTGCTGGCGGAGGCCGTCCGCACGCCCAGGATGGACCCGGGCGACGTGCGCCGGGTCCGCGACGACGAGGCGACCGCGCTGCGGATGGACTGGGCGAACCCGGGCCCCCGCGCCGACGCGGTGCTGCGCGCGGACCTGTTCGGCGCCGAGAACCGCTGGGGCCGGCCGATGTACGGCGACCCGGACTCGGTCGCCGGCCTGGACGTCGAGGACGTCACCGTCTTCCATTCCGAGTGGTTCCTCCGCCCGGGCACCCTGATCATCGCCGGCGACCTGGAGCGGATCGACCTGGACGCGCTCGGCGCGGCGGCCTTCGCGGGTACGGGCGGCGGCCCGGCCGAGCGGGGCGGCCCGATCGAGGTCCCGCCGCACGCGCAGCGACGGATCATCCTGGTCGACCGGCCGGGGTCGGTGCAGTCCACGCTGCGGCTGGGGCACCCGTCCCCGCACCGGGCACACCCGGACCACGTACCGACGACCCTGGCGGGGACGGTGCTCGGTGGGGCCTTCACCTCCCGCCTGAACCACCTGATCCGCGAGGTGCACGGCTACACGTACGGCATCCGGGGCGACTTCGCCTCGTCCCGCCGGTTCGGCCGGTTCGCGGTCAGTTCCGCCGTGCAGACGGCCGTCACCGCGCCGGCGCTGGTCGAGGCGGTGGGCGAGATCAGCCGTACGCAGGCCGGCGGGGTGAACGAGGACGAGCTGGCGGTGGCCCGCTCCTGGCGGGCCGGGCAGCTCTCGGTCGAGCTGCAGAGTCCCCGGTCGATCGCCTCGGCCCTGACCACGCTGGTCGTGCACGATCTGCCGGACGACTACCACGCCCGGCTGCGCGAGGCGCTGCTCGCCGCCGACGTGGCCGACGTCTCGGCGGCGGCCGCCGCCCACCTGCACCCGGAGTCGCTGACCCTGGTGGTCGAGGGCGACGCCGCGGTGATCCGCGACGACCTCACCGCCACGGGCCTGGGCGAGGTCGTCAACCCCCCACCCCTCTAACCCCCACCCCACCCCACCCCGCCCCCAACCCCAACCCCACCCCCACCCCCACCCCCACCCCGCGCTCCGTCAGCCCCGGTGATCAAGAGGTTTGTGTCCTGTTCGATCTCCGATCTGACGCAAATCTCTTGATCACCGGAAGCGGACGGGGCGGCGGGGCAGCTGGGACCGGGGTGTGATTCGCGTCGCGTTCGGGGGTGCGGCGCGGTGGGGGCGGGGTGCGGATGCTGCGGCGGGGCGGGGGATCGGCCGGGGATCTTCCGTCCCGGGCGGGTCCGGCGGGCGGTCTTGCCGCGGGTGGGCAGGTCGGGCGGGGTCGGGTCCGGGCCCGGGCGGTGGGAAAGCGTTCCCGGTCGGGCCGTGCGGCTGGGTAGCCTCGCGGACATGAGGATCGGCATTGTGGGAGCCACCGGGCAGGTCGGTGGCGTGATGCGGCAGGTGCTGGCGGAACGGGAGTTCCCGGCGGAGCAGGTGCGACTGTTCGCCTCCGCCCGGTCGGCGGGGCGAACCCTGCCGTGGCGGGACGGCGAGGTGACCGTCGAGGACGCCACCACCGCCGACTACTCCGGGCTGGACATCGTGCTCTTTTCCGCCGGAAAGGGCACGGCCAGGGAGTTGGCGCCCCGCGTCGCCGCGGCCGGCGCGGTCGTCATCGACAACTCGTCGGCGTTCCGGATGGACCCGGACGTCCCGCTGGTCGTCGCCGAGGTCAACCCGCACGCGGCCGCCCGCCGCCCCAAGGGCATCATCGCCAACCCGAACTGCACCACGATGGCCGCGATGCCGGTGCTGCGCCCGCTGCACGCCGAGGCCGGCCTGACCGGGCTGGTCGTCTCGACGTACCAGGCGGTCTCCGGTGCCGGCCTGGCCGGCGTGGCCGAGCTGGACGAGCAGGTCCGCAAGGTGGCCGAACAGGCCGCCGGGCTGACCTTCGACGGCGCGGCGGTGGAGTTCCCGGCGCCCCGGGTGTTCTCCCGGCCGATCGCGTTCAACGTGCTGCCGCTCGCCGGCTCGGTCGTCGACGACGGCTCCGAGGAGACCGACGAGGAGCAGAAGCTGCGCAACGAGAGCCGCAAGATCCTGGAGATCCCCGGGCTCAAGGTGTCCGGCACCTGCGTCCGGGTACCGGTCTTCACCGGCCACTCGCTCCAGATCAACGCCCGGTTCGCCCGGCCGATCACTCCGCAGCGGGCCCGCGAGCTGCTCGACGGGGCCCCCGGGGTGGCGCTGTCCGACGTGCCGACGCCGCTGGACGCCGCCGGGCAGGACCCGACGTACGTGGGCCGGATCCGGGCCGACGAGACGGTGGAGCACGGGCTCGCCCTGTTCTGCTCCAACGACAACCTGCGCAAGGGTGCCGCGCTGAACGCGGTGCAGATCGCCGAGCTGGTCGCCGCCGCCCGCTGACCCGCCCTGCGCCGGGGGTTGGGCGCCCGGATTCACGAAAAGTGGCTGTTCCGTGTCGGACAGCCACTTTTCGGTGCATCTGCGCGGACGCGCCGGGCTGGCGGGCCGGGCGGGTGGGCGTCGTGCCGGTCGGCGCGGGCTGCGTCGGGTTGGATGGAGGCGACACCCACGACGCGAGGCGGAGGCGCAGATGACGGACGAGACCGAGCGGCAGGCCCTGACCGACGTGGTCGCCGGCCGGTGGCTGGGCGTGCTGGCGACCATCAAGCGGGACGGCCGGCCGCAACTGTCGAACGTGGTCTACTCCTTCGACCGGGAGCGGATGCTGATCCGGGTTTCGGTGACCGACGGGCGGGCGAAGACGGCCAACCTGCGCCGCGACCCCCGGGCCAGCTTCCATGCGAGCAGCGACGACGGTTGGTCGTACGCGGTCGCCGAGGCGCGCGCCGAGCTGACCCCGGTCGCCGAGCGTCCGGACGCCCCGACGGTCGAGGAACTCGTCGTGCTCTACCGGGCCGTGCAGGGCGAACACCCGGACTGGGACGACTTCCGGGCCGCGATGGTGGCCGAGCGCCGGCTGGTGCTGCGGCTGCACGTCGAGCGCCTCTACGGCATGCCCCCGCGCGGCTGACCGGCCTGCCTGCCCCGCGCCCCGCCCCGGCGCGCGTTACCCCGCCCCGAGGGGCGGGTAGACGGCGGTGCCGACACCGAAAGGGGAGCACCATGACAACGGTCGGAGAGTTCATGACGACCCGGTTGGTGACGATGGACGGCAACGACTCGCTCACGGCCGCGGCGCAGGAGATGCGCGACAGCGCCATCGGCGACGTGGTGGTGACCGACGGCGACAACGTGGTCGGCATCGTCACGGACCGGGACATCACGGTCCGGGCCGTGGCCCAGAGCATGGACCCCGGCACGACCAGGCTCAACCAGATCATCAGCCGCGACGTGGTGACGGTGAGCCAGAACGACGACGCGGTGGCCGCCGCGGACCTCATGCGCACGTACGCCGTACGCCGCCTGCCGGTGGTCGACGACGGCCGGCTGGTCGGCCTGGTCTCGATGGGCGACCTCGCGGTCGAGCGGGAGCCGCAGTCGGTGCTGGCGGACATCAGCGCCGACGACCCCAACAACTGACCGTCCGCCGCGGCGCGCCGGCCCCCGCACCGAGGGGGCCGGCGTCGCCTGTCCTGCGCGCGGCGCGGCCGCCGGGACCGGCCTGCCTCGCCGGACGGCGGCGCTCGCGGTGTCCCCACGGCTCACCCGATCCGGGCGAGGTTGACCCCGTGCCCGGCGGGGACCCTCCTGACTGCGTCGGACGCCGCGATCGACGGGAGGGGGCGACCCGATGACGGAAGCGACCACGCGGTTCTTCGAGGGGCTGAACCGGCGGGGGTACGAGCCGCTGCTGGCCAAGACCTCCGGGACCCTGCGTTTCGACCTGTGCGAGGGGGCGCAGACCACGCACTGGCTCCTGGCGATCGACCGGGGGAACCTGCGGGTGAGCCAGGAGAACCGGGAGGCGGACACGATCGTCGCGACCTGCCCGGAACTGTTGGACCTGCTCGCCTCCGGCCGGGAGGACGGCATCGCGGCCTGGCTGCGCGGGGACATGACGGTGACCGGTGACGCCCGGCTGGTGGTGCAGGTGGAGCGGCTGTTTCCCGGGCCGCCGGACAGCCACGGGCCGCGCCGGATCTTCGAGAGGGAGGCGCGCTGATGGCGGATACCAACACGGTCCGGATCCTGGACGGCAGTACCTTCGTGGTCTCCGAGGACACCGGCGACATCGAGGCGACGCCGAGCGAGCCGACGGGCCTGTTCTCGCTCGACACCCGGTTCCTGTCCCGCTGGGTGCTGACGGTCAACGGGCAGCGGCTCAACGCCCTGTCCTACGACGACCTCCAGTACTACGAGGCGCGGTTCTTCCTGGTGCCCGGCATGGCGACCCACTACGTCGACGCGAAGCTGTCGATCATCCGCGAGCGCATCGTCTGCGGCAGCTTCCACGAGCAGTTGACCATCCTCAACCACGACGAGAAGCCGGTCGACCTGGAGATCCGGATGGACGCCGGCTCCGACTTCGCCGACCTGTTCCAGGTCAAGGACGAGATCGTGAACAAGAAGGGGGAGATCTACAGCGAGGTCGAGCCGGGCCGGCTGCGGCTGGGCTACCGGCGGGGCAACTTCAAGCGGGAGACGATCATCACCTCGTCGCAACCCGCCCGGTACGACCGCGACGGCTTCGCGTACACGCTCCACCTGGAGCCGAACGAGCGGTGGGTGGCCGACATCGACGTGCGGACGTACGCGCTGGGCCCGGGCGGGCGGGACCTGCGGATAGGGCTGCGGGCGCATGGCAGCAGCGAGCGGCTGGCACTGGAGCGCGACCTGCAGGAGTGGATCGCCAACGCGCCGAAGGTGAACGCCGAGTGCGAGCACCTGGGCCGGACGTACAAGCGCAGCCTTATCGACCTGGCGGCGCTGCGCTTCTCGCCGCTGTCGCTCGGCGGGGCGACGCTGCCGGCGGCGGGCCTGCCATGGTTCATGACGATGTTCGGCCGGGACAGCATCCTCACCTGCCTCCAGGTGCTGCCGTTCGCCCCAACCCTGTCCAGTACGACGCTGCGCATCCTCGCCTCCCTGCAGGGCACCCGGTTCGACGACTTCCGGGACGAGGACCCGGGCCGGATCCTGCACGAGATGCGGTACGGCGAGACCGCCGCGTTCGAGGAGCAGCCGCACTCGCCGTACTACGGGACGGCGGACGCCACCCCGCTGTTCGTGGTGCTGCTCGACGAGTACGAGAAGTGGACCGGGGACGAGGCGCTGGTCAGGGAGCTGGAACGGGAGTGCCGGGCCGCGCTGAGGTGGATCGACGACTACGCCGACCTGGTGGGCAACGGCTACATCTGGTACGAGCGGCGCAACACCGACACCGGCCTGGAGAACCAGTGCTGGAAGGACTCGTGGGACTCGCTGTCGTACCGGGACGGCCGGCTGCCCGGCTATCCCCGGGCCACCTGTGAGCTGCAGGGGTACGCGTACGACGCGAAGGTCCGGGCGGCGCGGCTCGCCCGGGAGTTCTGGCGGGACCCGGCGTACGCCGAGCAGTTGGAGCGGGAGGCGGCGGAGCTGAAGGAGCGGTTCAACCGGGACTGGTGGGTCGAGGACGGGGAGTACTACGCCCTCGCGCTGGACCCGGAGGGCCGCCACCTGGACGTGCTCAGCTCGAACATCGGCCACCTGCTGTGGAGCGGCATCGTCGACGACGCCCGGGCCGAGAAGATCGCGCGGCACCTGGTGGGGCCGAGGCTGTTCTCCGGCTGGGGCGTGCGGACGCTGGCCGAGGGGGAGGTCCGCTACAACCCGATCGGCTACCACAACGGCACGATCTGGCCGTTCGACAACTCGTTCATCGCCTGGGGCCTGCGCCGGTACGGGTTCGCCGAGGAGGCCGCCACGATCGCCGACGGCATCATCGCCGCCGCCCAGTACTTCGACGGCCGGCTGCCGGAGGCGTTCGGCGGGTATCCGCGGGAGCTGACGAAGTTCCCGGTGGAGTATCCGACGGCGTGCAGCCCGCAGGCCTGGTCGACGGGTACGCCGATGCTGCTGCTGCGCACGATGCTCGGCCTCGAGCCGCACGAGGGTCACCTGGGGGTGGAGCCGCGCCTGCCGGTCGGCATGGGCCGGATCGAGGTGCTGGACATCCCGGGCCGCTGGGGCAGGTTGGACGCCTTCGCCCGCGGCCGGCTCGACCTGCACCAACTGGCCGCCTGAGCCGCCCCCGCCGCCGGCGTCGCCAGTGCCGCCGACTCCGGCGGCGGGGGCCCGGACCGGTCGCCCTCCCGCGCGGTGGGCGACCGGTCCACCCGTACGCCGGGCCGTCGCCCCGTGCCGGCCCCGCTGCCGTGTCACGGCCCCGTTGCCGCGTCACGGCCCTGTCCCCGCGTCAGGCGCCGGGCAGGACGGTGTCAAGGAAGGCCGCGGTCGCCGCGCGGATGTCTGGGCGGTCCAGGTCGAGCGCGTGCCCCCCCGTGGGTGATCCAGGCGTGTACCGGGTGCCCGGCCGCCAGCAGCGCGCCCGCGAGGGCGACCGACTGGGTCGCCGGCACGGACCCGTCGGCGACCCCGTGCACCAGCAGGACCGGCACCCGGTTGCCGGCGTGGGTGCCGACCGTCGCGTCCGCCGTGGCGGGATCGCCGGGGGCGGGGCGATGGCCGAGCAGCCCGGCCCACGGGTCGTCGGCGCGGCCCAGCCGCAGATGGTCCTCGCCGAGGGGGTCGACCGGCGGCCAGTACGCCAGCGCGCCGGCCACGTCGTCCGGCCGGTCCACTCCGCGCAGGGCCAGGTGCAGGGCCAGCATCGCCCCGGCCGAGTCGCCGCCGACGAGCAGCCGGCCTCCGTCCGCCCCGGCCCGGGCCGCGCGTGCCGCCGCGCGTACGTGGTCGAGCTGCGCCGGCCAGCGCGCCTCGGCGGCCAGCCGGTACGTCGCCTGCACCATCCGCAGCCCGTGCCCGGCCAGCGCGCCGCCGTCCTCCGTGGACCGGGCGCGCCAGCCGCCGCCGTGGATCCACAGCAGCACCCCGCGTTCCGTCATTCCGCCATCCTCCGGCGCGCCGCCTCGCATGCCCAGTCCGCTCGGCTGACGGCAGAATGCTTGACAGTTGGCGTCAAGTGCTTGACGATTCATGTCAAGTAGTGAAGGAGCGCCCATGCCACCGACCCCCGACGAACTCGCCGACCAGCTCGTCCGGCTGCTCGCCATCCGGCTGCTCGACCCGCTGGAGATCCTGCTCGACGGCGACGAGTCCGTCACCGCCCTGCGCGACCTGGTCCGCGTCCGCGCCGGACGCTGGGCCGAGCGGATCGTCGCCGGCGACGACGCCACCGCCGTCGGCACGGTGATGCGCGTGATCGCCACCCTGTATCCCGACGACGGCCCCTTCTCGCCGCCCCCGCAATGGTGGGGCACCCCGCTCGGCCGGGCCGTCGCCTGGCGGGTCGGCCACCCCACCGCCACCTCCGTCTCGTACGCCGTCGCCGGGGCGATGCTCGGGATCAGCCGACAGGGCGTGCACGACCTGGTGACCCGGGGCAGGCTCACCCGCCACCCCGACGGCGGGGTCACCCCGGAGTCCGTGCGGGACCGGCTGCGGGCGCGCAGCGATGCGTGAGCACACCGTCCCCGGCGACCCGACCCTCGCCGTACGCGACCTCGGCGGCGACCGTCCACCCCTGGTGCTGCTGCACGGCGCGGGCGGCGACTCGGCCGGGCTGCTCCCGCTCGCCGAGCGGCTGCGCGGCGCGTACCGGGTGGTGCTGCCCGACCTGCGCGGGCACGGCCGCTCCGGCGCCGCGCCGTGGAGCTGGGCCGGCGCGCTGGACGACCTCGCCCGGGTCGTCGCCGCGCTGGGCCTCGACCGGCCCGCCGTCGTCGGCGGGTCCCTCGGCGGCATGCTCGCCGCCCGGTGGGCCGCCCGCCAGCCGGAGTGCCCCGGCGCCGTCAGCCTGGACGGGCTGCCGGTGCCCAGCCGGCCCGACCAGCTCGCCGGCCTCGACCCGACCCGGGCGGCCGCCGAGCTGGCCCGGCTGGAGGCCGTGTTCGCCGGCATGGCCGCCGCGATGCCCGACCCGGCGGAGGCCGACCGGCTGCGCCGCGCCATGGCCGACCTCGACCTCGACGCCGCCTGCCGGGCGCTGGCCGCCCCGCTGCTGCTGGTGCTCGCCACCGAGGACCTGCCCGCGCAGCAGCCCTTCGCCGAGCTGTACGCGGCATACCGGCGGGGCACCCTCGCCCGGCTCACCGCGATCGCCGCCAGGCAGCCGCGGCTGCGCCTCCACCCGCTCCCCGGGGCCAGCCACGCCATGCTCGCCGAGCGCCCCGACCGGATCGCGGAGCTGGTCGCGGGCTTCCTCGCCGAGCGACCATGACCGGCTGCACCGGCGGAAACCGCGTCGGTGCCCGGGCGCGCCCCGCGCTGGCGTACCCTCGGCCGGTGCTGCTCGACGCCGATGCCGAGAACGAGGTCGCCTACCGGCTCTGCCAGCTCCTCGGCCGGGCCATCCTGCCGGTCGACGGGCCCGCCGGCTCCGGCACGGCGTTCCTCTTCGACGCCGACCCCGGGGGTGAGCACCTGCTCACCGCCGACGCGCTCACCCACACCCCTTGCGGCGAGATCGTGCTGCGCGGCAGCGTCACCGAGCCGACCGGCGTGGCCGGCGACGCCCTGGACCTGACCGGCGTCGCCTCGGCCTGGATCCACCGCCCGGATCTCGGGGCCGCGATCCTGCCGATGGCGGTCCTGCACGAGCGCGCCCGGGAGCGGGGCTGGCGCTGGCGCCTCCAGCACGTCACCGAGGGCCTCGCCGCCGGAGCGGACCGGATCGCCCGGCTCGGCCCCCAGCCCTCCTCGGCGTTCGTGCTCGCCCACGGCGTGCGGGAGGACCCCGCCGGCCGGCGGCCGCTGGAGCTGGCCATCGAGCGCGTCGTCCGCGAGGGGGACGCGGTCCGGCTCGACGCCGACCTGCCCGACGGGTACGTCGGCGCGCCCGTGTTCGCCGTCGACACGGACCCCGACGGCGACCTGGAGGTGCACTGCCTCGGGCTCGTCCTGCCCGGCGACGGCGGGCACCTGCTGGCCACGTTCGACCGGATCCGCGCGGCGCTGCCAGGCTGAATTCGGGTCGAGGCGGGGGCGGCCGCGCCGGTAGGGTGCGCGCCATGCCCTCCTCGCCGCGCCTCGAAGAGATCACGCCGGACAACGTCGAGGCCGCGTGCGAGCTGCGCGTACGGCCCGACCAGGAGCACCTGGTCGCGCCGGTCGCCAAGTCACTGGCCGAGGCGTACGCGTGGCGGGAGATCGCCTGGCCCCGGCTGGTCTACGACGGCGACGAGCTGGTCGGCTTCCCGATGGGCTTCTTCCGCATCCAGTGGCGGCACGACGACCCGGCCGACCTGCGGTCCGGGCTGTGGCGGCTGAACATCGCCGCCGACCGCCAGGGGCGCGGGTACGGGCGCTTCGCCGTCCGGGCGGTCTCCGAGGAGGCGCGGCGGCGCGGGGAGACCCGGATCTACACGACGTGGGAGCCGGGCGACGACGGGCCGGAGGAGTTCTACCGGCGGCTGGGGTTCCGGCTCACCGGGGAGTCCAGCGGCGGCCAGACCGTCGGCACGCTGGGGTTGTAGTTCGCTCGGGGTTCCCCAGCGGCCGGTCGCAGCGTCGAGCTTGGCTTGACGCGCGTGACGGGCGCCGCGAGTAGATTGTGGAGCATGGGAGGAGCCGAGCCCTACGGGCAGAGCCGGCAGCCCCACCGGGGTCGGAAGTGCCTCGGTGAGATTCGGCGCGCGAGGTTCTACGGCATGACCTGGGCGGCCGGCGGGTTGCTTTCGCTGGGCTCGTGTTGACTGCCGTGGCTGGGCGGAAGGCACCTGCCGGCGCCGCGATCGTGGTCGGGCTACTCACCGTGGCGGTCGGGCTGTCCGGCTGCCACGACGACGACCGGGCGGCCGGCTGTGTCCCGCCACCCGACGAGCCGGGTCTGCTCGATCAGTACGCCGGCGACCCGCTGTTCGCCATCCGGCCCGACGGGGCACAGCCGGTGTCCGGGGTGCAGCGATCCATGGCCTGTGTCGTCTCCCCGGACTGGCCCGACGACCCCACCGAGACGGCGGCCGACCTGCGGCTGTCCGTGCCGCAGAGGTATGAACTCGACGCCCTGACCGAGGCGTACCACGCAGCGGTCGCCGCCGAGGGCTGGCGGCCGGTGCCGGCGCCGTCCCCACCGTCCGGCGACGTCGCGCTCCGCTACTGTAAGCACATTCGCGGAATCACCAGCTACCTGCTACTGAGCGCGACGAACATGGGGCCCCAGGTTCGTGTACGCGGCCCGGGCAACTCGCCTGCTCCCCAGCCGCCGCAACCGACGGACCTGCCGGGAGAGATCTTCGTCCGGATATCCGCCGCGCCCGCCGAGCCAGCCTGTCCGGGGCACAACTGACACTCCGAAAAGGACGCCGGCAGCGACGACGGTTTGACCAGCGGGGGTTGCCACCGCGAGGCGGCCAGTGACCCGGACGCATGCGCGATGAATCCGGGCGCAGCGTTCCTGGGCACGTTTACCGGGTTTGGTCCTCATTGGTCGCGGGATTGGGCACGCAACAGGCGCGGTCACCCGCAGGGCTGTTGTCAGGGACTCCGGCGCCGGGCGGTGGGGGCGAGCTGCCCGTTCCCCGGATGAGCGCCCAGCCCAGGAACCGGTCGAAGAGTTGCCGGGGTTCCGGTCCGTCGTGCGGGTTGAGTCGGTACAGCTCGTCTGCGGCGTCGTGGAGTTGCCCGCCGAGGTAGACGAGCAGGGCGACGCGGTCGTGGGTGTGCTCGTGGCGGAGGGTGAGTCGGGCGGTGGCGCAGGGCCAGGGTGCGGCGCAGGCGCGGCACAGCCACAGTGGCCGGATGGGTAGGTGGGGGCGTGGTGGGGTCACCAGTGGCCGCCGTTGGCCCGCCAGGTCTGGGCGGGGGTGAGGCGGCCGGCCCGGCCGACCTGGGGGTTGGCGCGGGTCACCTCGTCGCACCAGCGGGTGTTCCGCGCCGGGGCGGCGGCCCGGTGGCCCGGGCGCATGGATGGGGCAGCTCCATAGGCGTTGGGCTCGGTGGGTACGGGTGTGTGGCGGTCGGGGCAGGTGGTCCAGCGTAGGCCGCAGGTGCACCAGCGCCGCCAGCGGCGCCAGGTGGGCCGGTGGCGCGGGGCGAGGGGGATCGGCTGGGTGTTTCGCCGCCGGGGTGGCCACATCTCAGCGCCGCCCGTCGGGTACGCGCGCCGGCTGCTGGGCGCGGGCGATCAGGTCTTCGACGGCCCGGTCGGTCATGCCCCGGGTGCGCAGTACGGCCCGTCCCCAGCGGTGCAGTCGGCAGGGGTACGGGGTGAGGTCGCTGCGGCACAGGTCGCCGGTCGGCCAGGACTCGGGGCCGTGTTGCAGCACGGCCCGCATGGCGAGTTGGACGTGCTGCTGCGTCACGTACGGCGGTACCGGCACCTCGCCGAGCACCTTCTCCACCGCGTCCACCGGCTCGTCGACGGCTGACTTCACGCCGTTCCCTCCCTCGTTGCTCGGATTGCGGCGCCGGAGCGGGCGGGGGCAGTCGGCCGCTTCATTGCGGCCGACCGTTGACCCAGCACCCGCCCCGGGCCTGCTCAAACCGGCCGAACCCCGATCACCCCTGGCCTCCACCGCTGCCAAGGCGGATTCATCTCGGGGTTTGCCTGGTTGCTTGTGGTGCCGGGTGCGATCAAGAGGTACTCCTGAACACCCGTGGGACTTGCTATTGGGGCCCGCAACCAGTGAAATCGGATGGAGGGCACTTGGTCAAGCCCCTGGAAGTGGTGTAACGGCTGATCTTTCGAGTTGTACTGGTTAGAAGGGTTGTGTTCCGGGCTGCTCAGGGGCGGGTTCGTTGGTTTCGGGTTGCCAGCGGTCGATGTCGTCGGGCCAGGCTGCGGGACGGCCGTGGCCGTCCCAGAAGCCGGTCTCGGTGCCGGTGGCGGCCAGGGCGGCGTTGAGCTTCTTGCGTTCGGCCGGGGTGGGGATGGTGTGGTCGCCGGTCACGTCGGTCATGCTGCGGTCTCCAGTTGGGGCAGGTCCGGACTCGTCGTGGTGGTTCTGGCGGTCTCGCGGGCCTTGGCGAGGATGTCGAGGGCGAAGTAGCGGCGGCCTTCGGTCCATTCGTCGTGTTGTTCGGCAAGGACGGCACCGACGAGGCGGATGACGGCGTCGCGGTCGGGGAAGATCCCGACGACGTCGGTGCGGCGGCGGATCTCCTTGTTGAGTCGTTCGTTGGGGTTGTTCGACCAGATCTGGCGCCAGATCTGTTGCGGGAAGCCGGTGAAGGCGAGCAGGTCGGCGCGGGCGTCGTCGAGGTGGGCGGCCACGGCCGGCAGCGACCTGCTGACCGAGTCGAGGAGTTTGTCGAACTGGGCGTGGACCGTAGCGGCGTCGACCTGGTCGTAGACCGAGTGCAGCACGGTCTTGACCGCCGGCCACGCGGACTTCGGACACACCGCCATCAGGTTCGCGGCGTAGTGCGTGCGGCACCTCTGCCAGGACGCGCCGGGCAGGTTCGCGGCGATCGCGTCGACCAGGCCGGCGTGGGCGTCGCTGGTGACCAGCAGGGTGCCGGTCAGGCCGCGGGCGACCATGTCGGCGAAGAACGCGTTCCATGCCTGCTTGGTCTCGCTTGTGGCGACCTTGACGCCGAGGACCTCGCGGTGGCCGTCGGCGTTGACGCCGGTCGCGACCAGCACGACCGCGTTGACGACCCGGCCCTGCTCGCGGACCTTCATGGTCAGCGCGTCGGCGGCCACGAACGTGAACGGCCCCGACTCGCTCAGCGGCCGGGTGCGGAACGCCGCGACCTGGGCGTCCAGGTCGGCGGCCATCCGCGAGACCTGTGACTTGGACAGGCTGGTGATGCCCAGCGACTGTACGAGTTTGTCCATGCGTCGGGTGGAGACGCCGAGCAGGTAGCAGGTCGCGACCACACTGACCAGCGCGGCCTCGGCCCGCTTACGCCGTTCGAGCAGCCACTCGGGGAAGTAGGAGCCCGACCGCAGTTTCGGGATGGCCACGTCGATCGTGCCGATGCGGGTGTCGAGCTCGCGGTGCCGGTAGCCGTTGCGGGAGTTGATCCGTTCCGGCGAGGCGATGCCGTACTCGGCGCCGCAGACCGCGTCGGCCTCCGCCGACAGCAGAGAGTTGATCACCGTGGACAGCAGGTGCCGCATCAGATCCGGTGACGCGTCGGTCAGTGCCTGGCCCAGCAGGCCGGCAGGGTCGATGATGTGAGGTGCGGTCATCGCGGTAGTCCCTTTCGAGAGTGCTGTCGAAGGTTCACTCGAAAGATCACGCGATGGCCGCGCTCTATGCCGGACAGGCTGTCCGGCGATCACGCCAACCGCGTTACACCACTATCAGGGACGCCACTGGGCACTTCGGCGATGCAATCCTGATGCAAGCCCAGGCAAGGTAGTGCAATCCCGCGATCACGGGAGACGGGGATGACGAGGATTGAACGGTGGTCTGGGGCGCTGGCGTGCCTTCTCCAGTCCGCGGCCGGCATGACGAACGAGGGGTTCGCAGGCTGGCTTGGGATCGCGGTCAGGACTGTTGCCTATTGGCATAGCCGGCCGGATACCGTGCCCGGCAACTCCAATCAGGAGTTGCTGACGGCGGCCCTGGAGCGGGTGTCTGACTCGGCCCGAGAACGCTTCTTTCGCATGGTTGCCGGCAGCGATGCTGAAATTCCTCGCGCCGGAAACGCCATTGTAGAAGCCGTGAGTGACGCTGCGAGCTTTGTTGCCAACGATCCACTGCTGGCCGCCGGGTCCATCGGTGACGACTCGATAGAGTCGCTGCAAGAGGAGATGGCCCTACTTGCCAGATCTGGAGGAATGGCAGCCTTCGACATTTTCGCCACCGCGCGTCGATTGAGGGACGAAGCCCGGAAGCTGGCCGAGCGCACACGCAGGCCAGATGACCTGGCTAACCTATACGTCATCGTCGGGCAGGGAACAGCGCTCATGGCGTCTACGGCGTTCGACCTGGGTCACTGGAACGAATCGGCCGCACTCGCTCGGGCATCCACGCAGTACGCAGACCTGGCCGGGCACGCCTCGCTGAAGGCATGGACGTACGGCCTTCAGATGACGTTAGCGAACTGGCGTAACGAGCCGGATGCGGCGCTGACCTACTTTGCCAGGGCCATCCGGAAAGCGCCCGACGGCGAGCCGAAGTTGCGGCTTCGATACATTGCCTCTCGGTCCCATGCCTTGCTCGCCGACGCGAATTCGGTTGCCGAGGTTTTGCAGGCTGCGCAGCGCGATCGGGAGTTGTCTGCTTCTCGTCCCGACGAACTCAGCGCGTCAATAGGCGGTGAATTCGGTTTCGGTGAAGCCAGGGCGGCGGCATGCGCGGCGGCAGCGTGGCTCGACCTGCAGAACGGTGAGCAGGCGGCGAAATGCGCCCGTGAAGCGTTGCAGGTATACGAATCGCAGCCGGCGGCACGGCGGCCGTACTCGCAGATCAACGGAACACAGATCGATATCGCGGCGGCGCACCTGCATATGCACGACAGGGGCGGCGCTGCTGAAGCACTCCGCGGCGTTCTTGACCTGCCCGCGCAGAAGCGGAACGTCTCGCTGACCGGTCGACTGGCGAAGGTCGAGGGGCTGTTGACGATGCCGCCGTGGGACAAGGACTCGGAAGCGCAGCACCTGGCCGAGCGGATCGCTGGTTGGCTGGCGGAGTCGTCAGCCCGGCCGCTTGCCTGACGACTCCCATGCGGCCAGCACGCGGGCTTCCTTGTCCCGGCTGAGTCCGATCTCGGTGGCTCGGTCGTGGGCGGTCACTTCGCCGCTTTCCACCATCCAACGCCAGGTGTCGGCAACGGTTTCGGACAGCGGGCGGCAGCGCAGGCCGGCGCCATGTGCGCGGGTGGAGTCCACCCGCCAGACTCCCTCGAAGGTGCGCCACAGCGGCAGTTCCGACCACTGGCGTACGCCCTGGGCGAGAAGCACGTAATCTGGCACCCATCCGAACGAGGCCGCGGCACCCGTCGCATCAGCACACGCGGTCAGCAACTCCCCGAAGGTGGCTCCGTCGACTGGGGCGCAGACGTTTAAGGCACCAGATGTGCCCTCGGCGATCGTTCGCAGCGTGAACGCGGCCAGGTCCCGCACGTCGATTGGCTGGACCGTGCGATGGGGCGACCCCGGGGCGAGAACCCGCCCACCGGCCGCAACGCGGCGCAGCCACCAGGGCAGTCGGCCGACGTACTCACGTGGCCCGAGCACCACCCCGGGCCGCAGGATGGTTGCTCGTCCCGTACCGAACGCGGCCAACGCGGCGGCCTCGCACCCCGACTTCTGGTAGCCGTACCGTGTGGGTCCGTCCTCTGTGTCGGTGCCGTAGTCCGGCCCGGCATCGGGCGGACAGTACAGCACCTCGGAATCCTCGCTGAGCGGCTTCACCGGCCAATCGCGGTACACGCTCACCGTCGACATGAAGACGTACCGGTCTGCGACCGGCGCCAGGGTGCGCGCCACGTCGAGCGTGTTCCTCGGTACGTAGCCGGAGGTGTCAACTACGGCGTCCCAGGGCCCGGCGGCGGCCAGGGCGACAACGCCGGCGGCTTCCGTTCGACTGCCCCGGATCGCCCGGACGCCGTCGCTGTCCGGGCCGGAGGTGCCTCGGTTGAACGTGGTGACATCCCAACCCGCATTGAGGGCGGCAGCGACGATCGCCCGACCTACGAACCACGTTCCTCCGAGCACCAGCAGACGCATGCGTCCATCATGCCGAGCACCGGTCGAAGCGCGACCGGCGGTCGGCACAGCGTCTTGGCGCGGGCGGGTGGTCCGACTGACACGCTGAACCGGCCTCGATATGGATCAAGGTGCTACACGCGACGCGGCCGGGGCGTGGCAAAAGGCTCCTTCGGGAGCCGCCGCCCCGGCACCACAGTGCCGGGGCGGAAAGTCAGCCGGCCCGAACCCCACGCCCCGCCCCGCGTGTCAGCCTGGGTCAGTGAGGTGACCCCTACGCGCCGACTTCGCCCGCCCTCTGCCCCTTGACCACCATACGAGCATCGGGATGGCGAGAGCTGGGTTCCTATCGCTCTGGGCGCGTCCGCACCAGCAGCTCTTCCCAGCTCTTTGACTGCTTGATGTGCGTTTCGGTCGCGAAGACGTAATACCATGTGCCGAACCGTCCGTCATCACGTACGGACCGGGCCCACTCCTCCCCGCTCCTCTTCTTGTCCAAAACATCGACGTCACGAGCATCTCGGTCCGACTTGCCCTCAATTACCCAATAGGCGCCTTCGGTGTCGAGGATAATAAAGTCTGGGTAGTACTTACGTCCGTTGTCGCGCTCAATCCAAACCTCGCCGGGTTCGTATACTCGGATCCACCATTGAATTAGGCTCGACCGGTCAAAAAGATGCGCAAGAGCCCATTCTGTTGTCTTGGCATCAAAGCTGGCAACGGGCTGGATCGACCGATCCCATCCCTCATACCAACGACGCTTGATGAATTCGTCCCACATGCTTGCGACATCGCTCGGCATCGGGCGCCGGATCGGTATCTCGACGGGCCGGAATGCATACTGGGGCTGAAGCTTGCGCACGTTGTAGTTGGTACGGATGAGGTCTGCGACAGCCCGTGCCGCTTGCTGTGCTCGGCGCTCGCTCCAAAGAGCCGCGTCGTCATCGTCTACAACGCCCGCGCCAAGCAGGAACTCGCGAGTGATTCGCTGAGCCGCGTTGAGCTCCGAGAGGGTCTGCTCCACCAGCCCAAGAGCCCAAATCCGATCCTCTAGGTCCTTGCGGACGTCCGGTACGGGGACGTACCGCTGAGTGGCGTCCTCGTCTTCCAGCCTCTGTTCTCTGACGACGACCTTGCCCAGCATGTCCCGCTCTGCGATTAGGGCCTTTCGCGAGAGATGTACAGCGAACTCATGGCGGAAGCCCGCACCCTCGGCCTGAGCGTCGGCGTTGCGGATCGCGCTTAGCGAGAAGTGGACCGGCAGAACTTCCCTCTCGCGCCTTGGAAACGTGATCGACGGAGCACCCTCGACTTTGTAGAGAATCTTGTGGCTGACCTGCTCATCGCGGCTATGCTGCTCCATAGCCGCATCCATCGATGCCAGTTGGAGCATGAGGGAGCCGTCGAGTTGCTCTCCCCCCGCAATTCTTGCAGGACCGACGAGGTTGAGGGCGCCTTGGCTTTCGATTTCCTGCACCTTGGGAAATCGGGGATCTGCGCTCAGCGGAAGCGGAGGTTGAAGCGAACCTTTGGAGGCGGGTGGCGACGAATTGGCTGGAGGCAGCACCTGCTGTAGTAGAGCGTTCTTCTGTGCCAGCAACTGCCTGTAGGAGTCGTGCGCAACGAGGTCCACCTGGTCGATTGCCGGCACGCCGACGCGTTCACCGAATGGCAAACGCAGGCCTCGGCCCAAAATTTGCTCGGTCAGCGTCTGAGAAGCAAGGGCCCGATGTCCAACGATGACGCCAATGTTCTTAACATCCCAGCCTTCCTTGAGCTTATCGACCGACACAACCGCACGCACCGGTGAATCCGGCGCTTCGACGGACGCCAAGGCGCCGAGGGCTTGATCGCTGGACTGCGACGTGATGAGGAGTACTTGTCCTTCGCCCGGGAGGTAACTTTCTTGCGTCAGGGCCTCTGCAACCGCCTCCGCGTCTGAAATCGACTGACAGACGACAAACAGAACGGGCGTCACTGCATCTCGGCCATTCTTTTCAGCCCACGATCGCCAGACCACCTCTTTTCGAGCGCGGAGGTGACATGCATCCGCGAGCTGTGTCTTGATGTCTTTGATTCCATCTTCGCGGTATACGATTACTGGAATCTTGACCCATCCGTCAGCGATGGCCTCTGCAAGCGTGTACTGGTAAACAACTTTCGGGAGGTCAGCCTCATCCGGCGTAGCCGTTAGCCCTACGAGCGCGCGAGGGTTTAGCTCGCGGACTGCGGATCCAAACGCTCTGGCGCTTGATCGGTATACGTGATGCTCGTCGGCAAGAATGACCAGGTCGTCCGCGTTTTCGAGGTGGTCATAAAGCCCTGATCCGATGAACTCGTCTGTCTCCCGCACCCTGCGTGACGTGAGGACTGTCGGCTTGATGAGCTGCTGAACATTGAAAACAAAAAGCTTCAGCACGCTGTCATCGTGGAGTGCATCGCCCACCTGACCTCGCGCAAAATTCTCCGAGGTTATAAGAATTGGCTGGTATTCTGATCCAGGGATGTGTTTTGGATGCCCCGGGGTGAAGTTGGCAACGGTCTTGTCCTGAATCGTCTTTCCTGGTGTGACGATCAGTACGTTGCGGATGCCCTTTGCTGCGAGGTAGTCCAGGAAGGCTGCGGCAAGGTAGGTCTTCCCCACACCAGTTGCGAGGTCGCAGACCACCTCTTGTCCGTCGCCTGCCTCGATTTTCTGTGCGACGGCCTTCAGCGCCTCCGCGTTGGGGCGTCGTAGCGCCATACGTGCGGCGATTTCGTCAACGAGTGACTCGTCGTAGGGTAGCCAGCTCATCGGACGACTCTCCCACTGCGAGTCAAGTCGGCGGGCGCCTTAAGGAGGCGGGAGCCCTTTGAAACCCAGGCTAGTGTTTCCGCTGCCTCCGGGCTTGCACCTTTCGCCACGATAGTGACACGCTCTTCCTCTTCGAGGTGCGACACGACAGAACGCACGACAACGTCGTCGGCTACGCCGTCAATCACGGCGAGGCGAGTCCGCCCCTTGCTTCCGCAGAATGGACCATCTGCTTTGTATGCGAAGCGAAGCTGCGCTGCGACGGCCCGCGAGAACTCCTCGCCTTTCGCCCAGTCGGCGAGCAGGAGTCTGCTCCCGAACCTCTCGTAGAGCGAGGGTCCGATTTCAAGCACGCGAAAGCCGCCTCCGCCATCCCAGGAGACGTCCTTAGTGACGCCTCCCTTATCTTCGCCGCAAACGACCTTTTCGAGCCGTGGCTTTGTGAACTTCTCAACCGTTAGCGACGACGCCTCAACTAGGACCCACTTCCGGTTAAGCTTTTGCGCAACTGCCCCAGTAGTGCCAGAGCCGGCAAAGCAGTCCAAGACGACGTCACCCGGCCGGGTGGCGATCTGGATTACCCTTTCAAGAAGTCGCTCGGGTTTGGGGGTAGCAAAGACGTCCCCCACAAGGGCTCGGACTTCCTCCTTGCCGTTGCGGACAAAGCCTACCTCTTCGGGATGCCAGACCGATGAGGGCACACGGCCACCCTTGACCTCGCTTAGATATCGCTTGAGGTAAGGCCTGCTACTTCCGTCAGGACCCCAGTAAATGCGACCATCCGCGTCCAAACGCTTGAGCTCGTCCTCCGACACCCGCCAGTAGCTTCCGGATGGCGGGCCGGCAATGAGACGGCCGCTAGGCGTAGTTACGGGATAGAGGCCCTTAGAATAGAAGTTGCGGGCTGCCAGGTCACCCCGCCTCCAGGGGCCACGCAGATCTCCGTCAGGATTGACGTAAGCGGAGTCCATCGCCTCCGTCCGAGGCAGGTGCTGGAACTTGGTAGATCCTAATTCTTTGGCGTAGCAGAGAATAAAGTCGTGATCGGCTGAGATGTGGGTAGCGGTATTTCTTGGATCGTTGCGGCGCTTCCAAACGACCGTAGCAATAAAATTCGCTCGGCCGAAAATCTCGTCCATCAAGACCCGGCAATACGCCACCTCGGCATCGTCAAGATGTACCCAGACGGACCCGCCGTCGGCCAGAAGATCTCGGACGAGTAGAAGGCGCTCGCGCATCATTCCGAGCCAGACGGAGTGCTCCAGTGAGTCTTCGTAGTCCTCGAACGCCTGATTGGTATTGAACGGCGGGTCAATATAGACGAGGTTAACCTTTCCCCTGTAGCGCGCCGCGTATTCAGGCGTTCGGGCCAGTGCGTGGAGGGCGTCATAACTATCCCCGCGGATCAGGAGGTTGTCCTCAGGGCCGTCTGTGACGTCGCCGACGCGCTCTCGCTGTTGCAGCAGGCGAACCTCCGTTACGCGGGGATCGTCGCGCTCAACCCACTGGTAGCTGCCATCGTCTGTTGGCACAAGTGCCTTGTCCTTGTTGACCCACGACAGAGTCAGACGGCCGCTCATGTTCTACTCCACTCTCTGCGTCCTGCGAGCCTATCGGCAAGGCGACGCGGGACAGAAGGCAGTGTTTGGCCCTCGGTGGGGCTTTGGGCGGGTGCTGCCGGCCAGAGGTCCTGACCGGCAAGCCGCAAGCCCCTCGCGGGCAGCGTCACTCGACATGGGCCACGGTCGCGCGGCGGCCTCGGGCAACGCTCACCAAACCTTCCGCCGTCAGCAGCGCCACGGCACGGTGAGCGGTGCCAACCGAGACGCTGTGCGTCGCAGCCAGCTCGGTAACCGTGGGGAACTGGTCGCCGGCCCGCAGTCGCCCATCCGCGATCTGCTCGCGCAGCTCGACAGCGATCGTCTGGTACGGGCTGCTCGTGCGCTGAGTCGCCGCGAGCGGGCGCGGCGGCATCCGAGCAGCCAGTGTTCCGGCGGCCCGCTGGTCGGACTCCGACAGCCATGCCGCGTAAACCCGCAGGGTGGTGGTGCCACCGCCACCGTGACCGAGCCGGCCGGCGACGGTCCGCACGTCAACGCCAGCGTTGATCAGCTCAGTTGCCGAGTAGTGGCGCAGGGCATGAAGGTGGCTATCGGTGCCGAGCCGCTTGGCGAGCCGGCCGTATCGCTGGGTGATGGTGTCGGGCCGGTAGCCCCGGCTGTTGTCTGGCTCGGGGGAGAAGACGTAATCAGCAGGGTCGGCCGTTGCGTCGAGCTGCGCCAGGCGATCGGCGTACCGGGCGTGCAGCTCGGTGAGCACTTCGATGGTCTCGGGATCGAGCGCAACGCGCCGTTGCTGGTGAGTCTTGGTGTCCTTCTCCTGCACCTCGCCGTTGTCGTCGAGGTAGGCACTGCGCCGCAGCGTCAGCACGCCGGCGGCCAGGTCGAGGTGGTGCCAGCGCAGCGCGCACAGCTCACCGCGGCGGGCGCCGGTGGTCATGGCCAGCCAGATGAGCGCGCCCCAGTCTGGGTCGCGCCATGCCTCGTTGATGATGCGTGCGGCATCGGCCGGATTCGGTGGCTGCGGATCGGGATGGGGCGGCGCGGGTGGTTCAGCCTGCCCGGCGGGGTTGACGGCGATCCAGCGCCACCGGACGGCGCGGCTCAGCGCACCGCTCAGAATCCAGTGGATCTGCCGCACGGATGAAGGGCTGAGCGGCTTGCAGACGTGCGGCTGACACTTCGCGGTGCATCGGTGGTCGCCCTCTACCCGGTGCTTGACGTACGCCTTGCCGCCGCACCAGTCCCGGCAGCGGCGCAGGCTCGCGTAGAACGATTCCAAGGTCTCGGCGTCGAGCCGGCCAACGGGCAGCTTGCCGAGGACCGGCCGGACGTGTTTGTTGAGCTTGTTCACGTAGCCCATGCGGGTGGTGGCCTCGATGTCGGCGACCTCAAGCCACCGGTCTAGGAGTTGGTCGAGCGTCGCGCGTGTGCGCGGGTTGCGCCGCTCGTCCACCTGGGCCAGCAGCCGGGTACGCACCTTCTCCGCTTCCTTGGCCGCCGTACGGCCGGCGGGGATGGTCTCGGTGAGGTAGTGCCGCTTCCCGCTGATCGGATCGACGCCGGCATAGACCTTCACGCGCAGTGACCCGCTGGGCAGGGTTTCGATCTCGCCGCGCTGGCGCTTGCTACGTCCATTCGAGGCTGCCACGGGGCCACCGTAGCTCGCTCGCACCACGAATAGCCCCACGCGAGCCGGTCAAGTTAGAGAAGTGCCTGTGCGCCCGGCAGGATTCGAACCTGCGGCCTTGGGATTAGAAGTCCCCTGCTCTATCCGCTGAGCTACGGGCGCGCGTCGTGCGTGTCGCGCCAAGAGGGTACCGCCGAAGCGGCGCGGAAGGGTGCAACGGGGCGGCCCTCGGCGCCCGCACAGCGTCGCACGTCCCGCCCTCGCCGGGCATCCCCGTTTCAGCCCCGCTCGGGTCACCCCTGGGCGGTGGCGTCGGCCTGCCTCGGCTCGCCGGCGGTGTCCGTTCCGTCCGGTTCCCCGGTCGGCTGACGACTGGCGGGAACCGGGGCGGTCGGCCCGGCGGCGAGGAGCGCCTCCGCCCACCGGCCCACCTCCGCGAAGACCTTCTCCCGCACGGTGGGGCCGGACAGCGTCAGGTCGTGCAGGCCGCCGTCGAAGCGGGCCAGGGTGACGTGCCGGCCGAGGCGGGGCGCCCAGCGCACGATGTGCTCCACGTCCAGCACGGCGTCGGCGAGGGCCGCCGAGTCGTGCCACCTGCTGCCCCGGTAGGTGCGGGTGGAGCAGGCGACCAGCACCGGCACCGGGATCTCGAGGCCGGCGCGCAGTTGGCGCTGGGCGGTGCGGACCGCGTCCAGCCAGCCGACCCGGACCGGGAACCCGGCGAGCGGCTTCCAGGCCAGGTCGTACGTCCACTCGCCCCGGTGTTCGGCGTGCAGGCTCTCGCCGTACACGGTGCCCAGGCCGATGGGGAGGGCACGGCGCGGCGCCCTGCGGCCCAGGCGGGAGACGGCGGCCGCGAGGGGCCGGCGCACCAGCCAGGGAGCCTTGATGTCGAAGAAGGGGCTGTTGAGGAAGAGCCCGTCGACCAGGCCGGCGTCGCGGCGGGCGTGCGACCAGAGCGACAGGATCAGGCCGCCGGTGGAGTGGCCCATGGCGAGCAGCGTGTCGTGGCCGTCGCCGTCACGGACGATCTTCGCGGCGGCGTCCAGCTCGGGGAAGTAGTCGCCGAGGTCGCGGCAGAAGTTGGGAGTCTGGTGCGGCAGCAGGCTGCGGCCGTACTTGCGCAGGTCGAGTGCGTAGAAGTCCCAGCCCCGCTCGGCGAAGAAGTCGGCCAGGTGGGTCTGGAAGAAGTAGTCGACGTAGCCGTGCACGTAGAGCACCGCCCGGCGGGTCGGGCGGTCGGCCCGCCGGCGGACCAGGGTCGCGACGACGGGGCCCTCGTCGTCGGTGCCCAGGTCGATCGTCTGCCGCTCGTAGGGCGGCCCCAGCACGTCCGGTTCCACGACCGCGACGGTACGCCCCGCGCCTACCCGTCGGTAGCCCCGCCGGGGAAAGTGGGGCATCCGCCTACCGGGGATGCCGGAGCCCCACCGTCGCCGGTCCTGGTCAGGTCGGCTCGGCGTCCCCGCGGGCCAGGTCGGCCCCGCCCTCGCCCGCTCCGACCTCGGGCTGGCCGAGCTCGCGGATGTGCTTGTTGCTGCGGGGCTCCTGCCGGGTCTTGGCGTCGTTGAGCCGCCGGCGCAGGTCGTCGCGGACGTCGTTGAGCGCCGTGTGCAGGTCCTCCTCCGTGGAGGTGGTCACGATCCGCTGCCGGCCGGCAATCCAGCACTCCAGCGTGACCTTCTGCCCCCGGGCGTTCCGGTCCTTCACCGAGACCTCCAGCTCGGTGGCGTCGGCGTGGAAGCCGGCCAGTCTGGCATCGAGGGTGGCGAACCGCTCGGCGATCCAGTTCCGGTCGCCCTGCGTGAACCCCGCGCCGACGCGCAGGCACTCCGCCACGGTCGCGGGATTCGTCACGGCGCTCATCGGCGCGCCCCGCCCTCGTTGTGGAGGGTGCCGGTCGTACGCGGTCCAGTCATCATCCGTGGCCCTTCTCGTCGCTTCGGTTGCCAGATTCGGTTGACCAGAGCCGTACCCAGGCGCGGCGCCCGCGGAAACACCCCTTCCCGTCCACCCGCCGGGATCTTCGGTTAGCACACCGGGACCTTGATCAGGCGGTTGTCCACAGCCGGCCCCGTCGTCCACAGGTCGCCGGTCGCTGGTGGCGGTGCGGCGTCGCGGCGGCAAGGCTCGCCGGTGAGTCGACTCGCCACGGCACGCCTGGATCCCCTGGAGGGACGATGTTCGATACCTATGTAACGATTGTCGGGAATGTTCTGACCACCCCGGAGTGGCGACGCACCACCCAGAGCAACACGCTGGTGGCCAACTTCAAGGTGGCCTCCACCGCCCGCCGGCTCGACCGGGACAGCGGCCGGTGGGTCGACGGCAACAGCCTTCGCGTACGGGTCAACTGCTGGCGGAAGCTGGCCGAGGGGGTCGCCTCCTCCGTGATGGTCGGCGACCCGGTGGTGGTCGTCGGGCGCCTCTACACCCGGGACTGGACCGACGACGCCGGCAACCACCGCACCGTGTACGAGTTGGAGGCGGTCGCGGTCGGGCACGACCTGTCCCGAGGGCGGGCGCGGTTCCTGCGCAACCGGCCGAGCATGGCCACCAGCACGGTGGAGGACGCCGAGGCCGAGAGCCGGGTGCACGGCGAGCCGACCGAGCGCGTCCCGCAGGGGCAGGCGCCCGCCTCGCCGGATAACCGCCCGTTCGACGAGGACTTCGAGCGGAACGGCTTCGACCCGGCGCGCGTCTCGTTCGACGCCCCGTCGGCCGGGCGGGGCCTGCCCGGCGGCCCTGTCGCTGTCGACGACTCGGAGGCCGAGTCCTTCGTCGGTCTCCGGGTCGGCTCCCTCCGCGGCTGGGTCGACGACGCGGACGAGGCCCCCGACGACCCCGAGGACGACGGCGGACTCGGCGACGGCGAGGACCTGGACGAGCTGAGCGACGTGGCGGATCCCTTGTCGCCGCTGCCCGCGGACGCGGAACAGCTCGACGGCGTCGAGCCGGCCGGCGGGGCTGGACAGGACGAGCCGGAACCCTCCGCGGGGGAGTCGGGCGGGGCGCCCGCGAAACGTGGGGGTAGGCGGGCCGGCGGACGGGTCCCGGTGCCCGCCTGACGATCAGCCGCGGACGCCTGTCGGGTCGGCACGGGGCAGCCCGACAGGCTCCACCGGTGAGGCCAGAACCCCGACCCCTCGATCGACAGCGGCGGCCCGCCCCCGGCCATCTGCCCGCCCGCATCCGGCGATCAAGAGCCTTGCGGCAGTCGCGGAGATCAAGACCGACGCAAACTTCTTGATCGCCGAGGAGAGGTCGGGGCCTGGGGGGCGGCGTGGGGGAGAGGTCCGGTTAGGCTGCCGGCCGGAGGTGGTGGCGGGTGCGGCATTCGACGGCCGTGGCGAACTCGGCAGGACTGGTGGCCGGGTACGCCCTGGACCTCCTCCTCGGCGATCCGCGCCGCTGGCATCCGGTGGCCGGCTTCGGCCGGGCCGCCCGGGCCCTGGAGCGGCGGGTGTACCGGCCGGAGCGCACGGCCGGAGCCGTGTTCACCGCGCTCGCCGTGGGGGTGCCGGTGCTGGTCGGGACGGGCGCGGCGGTCGCCACCCGGCGGCACCCGGTCGGGCGGGCCGCGCTGGTGGCCGCCGGCACCTGGACCGTGCTCGGCGGCCGGACGCTGCGCCGCGAGGCGGGGCTGATGGGGCGGGCGCTGCGTGGCGGCGACCTGCCGGCGGCCCGCGGCCGGCTGGGGCACCTCTGCGGCCGGGACCCGTCCACCCTGGACGAGCCGGAGTTGGCCCGCGCCACCGTCGAGTCCGTCGCCGAGAACACCTCGGACGCCGTGGTGGCGCCGCTGTTCTGGGGCGCGGTCGCCGGGCTGCCCGGCCTGCTCGGCTACCGGGCGGCCAACACCCTGGACGCGATGGTCGGCCACCGCTCGCCCCGGTACGCGCGCTTCGGCACCCCGGCCGCCCGCCTGGACGACCTGCTCAACCTGGTGCCGGCCCGGCTGACCGGGCTGCTCACGATCGTTGCCGCCCCCGTCGCGCGCGGGGACCGGGCGCGGGCGTGGCGGGTGTGGCGCCGGGACCGCAACGACCACCCGAGCCCGAACGCTGGGCAGTGCGAGGCGGCGATGGCGGGGGCGCTCGGCGTACGGCTCGGGGGTCGGAACGTCTACTTCGGGCGGTCGGAGGTGCGGCCGTTCCTCGGCGACGGGCCCCGCCCGGAGGCGCGGCACCTGAAGCGGGCCGCCCGGATCTCCGGCGCGGTGGGGCTGGCCGCCCTCGGCCTGGCCGCCGCGTACCCGGTCACCGCCGGTCGGCTGGTCGGCGTTGTGTGGCGCCGGGGCTGGCGCGCCCTGACGCGGGCCGCCGCCGCGCACGAGGGGGCCGGCCGGTGAGCGGGGGGCTGCTGGTCGCCGGGACGACCTCCGACGCGGGCAAGAGCGTGCTCACCGCCGGGATCTGCCGCTGGCTGCACCGCCGCGGGGTGAAGGTGGCGCCGTTCAAGGCGCAGAACATGTCCAACAACTCGGCGGTGGTGGTCGGCGCCGACGGGCGGGGCGGCGAGATCGGCCGCGCCCAGGCGATGCAGGCGGCGGCCTGCGGGGTCGCCCCCGACCTGCGCTTCAACCCGGTGCTGCTCAAGCCGGGCAGCGACCGGTCCAGCCAGGTCGTCCTGCTCGGGCAGGCCGTCGACACGATCGCCGCCGGGAACTACCACGCCCTGCGGCCCCGGCTCGCCGAGGCGGCCTTCGCCGCGCTCGCCGAGCTGCGCGAGGCGTACGACGTGGTGGTCTGCGAGGGCGCCGGCAGCCCGGCGGAGATCAACCTGCGGGCCGGCGACTACGTGAACATGGGGCTCGCCCGGCACGCCGACCTGCCCACGATCGTGGTCGGCGACATCGACCGGGGCGGGGTGTTCGCCTCGATGTTCGGCACGGTCGCCCTGCTCGACCCGGCCGACCAGGCGCTGGTCGCCGGGTTCGTCATCAACAAGTTCCGGGGCGACCTCGGGCTGCTCCGGCCGGGGCTCGACATGCTGCGCCAGGTCACCGGCCGCCCGACGTACGGGGTGCTGCCCTGGCACCTGGACCTGTGGCTGGACGCCGAGGACTCGCTCGCGTACGGGCGGGTGCTCGGCCGGCCGGCCGCCCCGCGCGGCACCGACTGGCTGGACGTCGCCGTGGTCCGGCTGCCCCGGATCAGCAACGCCACCGACGTCGAGGCGCTGGCCACCGAGCCCGGCGTGCGGGTCCGGCTGACCGTGGAGCCCGCCGAGCTGGCCGCCGCCGACCTGGTCGTGCTGCCCGGCTCCAAGTCCACGGTGGCGGACCTGGCCTGGCTGCGGGAGACCGGGCTGGCCGACGCCGTGCTCGCGCACGCGGCGGCGGGCCGGCCGCTGCTGGGCATCTGCGGCGGGTTCCAGATGCTCGGCCGGGCCATCCACGACCCGGTGGAGAGCCGCGAGGGCAGCGTCCCGGGCCTGAATCTGCTGCCGATCGAGGTCACGTTCGACCCGCGCAAGACCGTCCGGCAGTCGGCCGGCGTCGCCGTCGCGGACCCGGGCGTCCCGGTCCGCGGGTACGAGATCCACCACGGGTACGTCTCGTCCGCCGACCCGGCGCTGGCGCCCCTGCTGACGTACGCGGACGGGGCCGGCGAGGGGGCGGTGCTCGGCGCGGTGTGCGGCACGCACTGGCATGGCGCGTTCGAGTCGGACGCGTTCCGCCGCCGGTTCCTCACCGAGGTGGCACGGCTCGCCGGCCGGTCGGGCTTCCGGGTCGCCCCGGACACGGCGTTCGCCGCCGCCCGGGAGCGGTCCCTGGACCTGCTCGGCGACATGGTCGAGGAGCACCTCGACACCGACGCGCTGTGGCGGCTGATCGAGTCCGGACCGCCCGGTAAGCTCCCGTTCGTCCCACCCGGCGCGCCGCCCACCGCCACGGGCTAGGCTGCCGCGATGATCTTCAACCGCAGGGGGAGACTGGCGGACCGGGTCGCCGCGGTCGAGGTGGCCGTACGCGAGCGCGACGGCGCCGCCATGACCAGGGCAGTCCCGCGGGTGTGGGAGGCGGCGCAGCAGGCGTCCGTCGCGGAGCTGGACGAGGCGCTGCCGCGGTGCGTGGCGCTGCTGCCGCAGCTCGGCACCGGCGCGGGCGGGCAGTTCTCCGTCCTCTGCGGGGCGCTGGTCGAGCTGGGTGCCCGCCCGGACACGCTGGTCGCCCCGGCCGCCGACGGGTTCGCCACCGCGCTCGCGGGGGCGGCGCGGTTCCGGGTCGGCTGGCAGCGGGTACGCGGCGACGACGAGCTGCCGGACCCCGAGGACCCGGGCGGCATGGACGAGTCGATCGGCGTCCTCACCGAGGCGTACGGGACCGAGGAGGCCGCGTTCGACGCGGTGCATTCCAGCTGCACACCCTGCTCGCCGGGGCGCTGAGCGGGTCGGCCGAGCGGGGGCTCGTCGAGGGGCTGACCGTCGACCCGGCCTGGGTGGCGGTGGCCACCGACGCGCCGGAGGAGCGGTTCGGCGGCACGGTCGTCGGCAGCTTCAACCTGGTCGACGGGTACGGCAAGTGGATCTGGAACGAGGGCGCGCCGGCGGACATCCCGCTGTTCGAGGGCGCCCGGGTCGTCGTGTTGGACCCGCCGCCGTACCAGCGGAGCTGGAACAACATCCGGCGGTTCCCGATGATGTCCGCGTCGCTGACCGTGGCCGGGGCGCTCCCGCCGGCCGAGGCGGCCGACTGGCTGGACCGGATCGCCCCGCCGGCCTGAGACGGCGGGCCCGGCCGCGCCCGACCCGCGGCGCTCAGAGACGGACGTCGGCGGGTCGGTCGGACATCGGCAGCCCCGCCTCCCGCCACGCCTCCACCCCGCCGATCAGGTCGGTGGCGCGGTGCAGCCCGAGCGCCCGCAGGCTGGCGACGGCGAGGCTGGAGCTGTAGCCCTCGCGGCACACCAGCACGATCTCCCGGTCGTAGCCGGTGGCCTCGGGGATGCGCCACTCGCTGGCCGGGTCGAGTCGCCACTCCAGCACCGTCCGGTCGATGACGACCGCGCCGGGCAGCTCGCCCTGCTGCCGGCGCTGGTGTTCGGTGCGGGTGTCGACGAGCAGCGCGCCGAGGCGTACCGCCTCGACCGTTTCGTGCGGGGTCAGCCGGCGGACCCCGGAGCGGGCCTGTTCCAGCAGGGCGTCGACGCCCGGGCTCATCACGTTGTGGCGCACGGCCCGATCATGCCGGGCGGTGCGGCGGGTCTGCGGCCGAACGGGCGCCGGGTAGACCGGTAGACGTACGCGCCGAGCAGGGCGTTAGCGTCGGGCCCGTGGTGGTGCCGACCGTCGAGACGTACGCCGAGCTGGCGCGGCGGGTGCTGGCCGGGCCGGCGCGGTTGGGGCGTACCCGACTGGCGGCGGTCGACGGGCCGAGCGGCGCGGGCAAGAGCGTCTTCGCCGCGCGCCTCGCGGACGCCCTCGGGGCGCTGCCCGGCGGTGCCCGGCCCCCGGTGGTGCACACCGACGACCTGCTCGACGGCTGGGACGACCAGCTCACCTTCTGGCCCCGGCTGGACGAGCAGGTGCTGGCCCCGCTGCGGGAAGGTCGGCCGGGGGCGTACCGGCGGTACAGCTGGGTGCGGCGGCGCTTCCTGCCCCGCGCGGTGCCGGTGCCGCCCGCCCCCGTGGTGGTGCTGGAGGGGGTCAGCGCGGCCCGCGCCGCGGTCCGGGCGGAACTGACCCTGTCGGTGTTCGTCGCCGCGCCGCAGGGGCTGCGGCTGCGGCGGGCGGTGGAGCGGGACGGCCCGGCGATCCTGCCGGAGCTGCGCCGCTGGCACGCCGGCGAGCGGGCGCACTTCGCCGCGGACGGCACGGCCGAGGCCGCGGACCTGGTCGTCGACGGCGCCCCGGCCCTGCCGCACGACGCGCCGCGCGAGTACGTCCGGCTCCGCTGAGCGGGCCGGTGGCAGCCGGGACCGACCGGGACGGGGTGCCCGGCCGGACGCCGAGGCCGGACGGGCTCGACGCGCCGGCCCGGTAAGGCCGCATAGATTGCCGGTCATGACGACACCGATCATGTCCGACGCCGAGCTGCGGGCCGCCGTCGAGCGGGAACTGCCGGGCGTCCGCGCCGACCTGGAACGACTCGTCCGCATCCCCGGGATCGCCTTCGACGGCTTCGACCACTCGCACGTCGAGCGGTCGGCCGAGGCGGTGGCCGAGCTGCTGCGCGGGTGCGACCTCGACGTCAAGATCGTGCGCCGCGGCGGCCAGCCGGCAGTGATCGGCAGGAGGGCCGCCCCGCCCGGCGCGCCGACCGTCCTGATGTACGCCCACCACGACGTCCAGCCGGTCGGCGACCTGTCGCTGTGGGAGTCCGACCCGTTCGAGCCGGTCGAGCGCGACGGCCGCCTGTACGGCCGCGGCGCCGCCGACGACAAGGCCGGGATCATGGCGCATATCGCGGCGCTGCGCGCGTTCGGCGACCGGCTGCCGGTCGGCGTGGTGCTGTTCATCGAGGGCGAGGAGGAGTTCGGCTCGGACTCGCTGGAGCAACTGCTCGCCGAGCACCGCGAGGAACTCGCCTGCGACGTCATCGTGATCGCCGACTCGACCAACTGGGACATCGGCATGCCGGCGCTGACCACCTCGCTGCGCGGCCTCGTCAACTGCTTCGTCGAGGTCCGCACCCTGGACCACGCGGTGCACAGCGGCATGTTCGGCGGCGCGGTCCCGGACGCGCTGACGGCGCTGGCCCGGCTGCTGGCCACCCTGCACGACACCGCGGGCAACGTGGCCGTCGCCGGGCTGACCGGCGGGGAGGGCGCGACCGTCGACTACCCGGAGGGCCGGTTCCGGGCCGAGGCCGGCCTGGTCGAGGGCGTGCGGCTGATCGGCACCGGCCGGATCACCGACCGGATCTGGACCAAGCCCTCGCTGTCCGTGCTCGGCATCGACGCCCCGGCCACCGCCGAGGCGCCGAACGCCCTGGTTCCGGCGGCGAAGGCCAAGCTGAGCGTACGGCTGGCGCCGGGCGACGACCCGCAGCGGGCGTACGTGGCCGTCCAGAAGCACCTGACCGAGCACGCCCCGTGGGGCGCCCAGGTGACGGTGACGATCGAGCACGACGGCGACCCCTGCGTCATCGACGCCACCGGGCCGGTGTTCGACGCCGCGCGCGACGCCTTCCGTACGGCCTGGGACGGCACCGCCCCCGTGGACATCGGCATCGGCGGCTCGATCCCGTTCATCGCCACCTTCCAGGAGATGTTCCCGCGGGCGTCGATCCTGGTGACCGGCGTGGAGGACCCGCAGTCCCGGGCGCACGGGCCCAACGAGAGCCTGCACCTCGGCGAGTTCGCCCGGGTCTGCGAGGCCGAGGCGTTGCTGCTGGCCAGGGTGGCCGCCGCGGCCGTGCACCTGGCCGGATGACGAAACCGTAACTTCCGGGTCGGTTGGGCGGTTCTCGGTGTGTCGGGCGCGGGGCTGTTGTAGCCTTTCGAACATGAGTACGAACGAGGTGATGGCCCGGTTGGAGGCCGCCGTCAGCGCTCTGGGGGACGTCGATGTCTCCGCGTGGCCCGAGGACTCGCTCAGGGAACAGCTCGGGCAGCTCTCCACGGCCCTGGTCGCGCTGGACGCGGCCCTCTCCCGGGTCGCCGACGGGGTGCGCGCCCGCGGCCTGCGCATCGAGGAGCCTGTCTCCGCCTGAGCCTGTCGGGGGTGGCTGGCAGGATGGGAGCCGTGCGGTTCCTCGACCTGGCGGCCACCTCCGCCGCCGTGGGCGCCACGAGCGGCCGGCGGGCCAAGGTGGAGCTGCTGGCCGCCGCGCTGCGGGCGCTCGACCCGCCCGAGGTCCCGGCGGGCTCCGGCTGGCTCGCCGGTGAGCTGCGGCAGCGCCAGACGGGCGTGGGCTGGGCCAGCCTGCGCGACCTGCCGCCGCCGGCCGCCGAGCCGACCCTTACCGTCACCGGGGTCGACGCCGCGATCGACGAGATCGCGGCGGTGCGCGGCCCGGGCTCCCAGGCCCGGCGCCGGGCGCTGCTCGACGCGCTGTTCGCCCGGGCCACCGCCGAGGAACAGCGGATGCTGCGCGGCCTGTTCAGCGGCGAGCTGCGCCAGGGCGCCCAGGCGGGGCTGCTCGCCGACGCGGTCGCGAAGGCGGCCGACGTGCCGCTGGGCGCGGTGCGCCGGGCCCTGCTGCTCGCCGGCGACCTGCGCGCGGTCGCGGAGGCGGCGCTGGCCGGCGGCGCGGCGGCACTCGCCGGGTTCGGCCTCCAGGTCGGCCGCCCGCTCGCCCCGATGCTGGCGCAGAGCGCCCCCTCGGTCGACGAGGCGCTGGCCGCGACCGGCGTGCCCGCCGTGGTCGACGTGAAGCTCGACGGCATCCGCATCCAGGTGCACCGCTCCGGCTCCGACATCGCCGTGTTCAGCCGGAGCCTCGACGAGATCACCACCCGCGTGCCCGAGGTGGTCGCCGCGGTGCGGGCGCTGCCCGCTCGCGAGCTGGTGCTCGACGGCGAGGCGATCGGGCTGGACGAGGCGGGCCGGCCACTGCCGTTCCAGCAGACCTCCAGCCGGGCCGCCCGGCGCACCACGCCCAGCACCACCGGCCCCACCCCGGTCGCCCCGGCCGTGCTCGCCGCCGCCGCGACGACCGGCGAGGCGGTGCTGACGCCGTACTTCTTCGACCTGCTGCACCTCGACGGGCGGGATCTGATCGACCTGCCCGGCCGGGACCGGTGGGCGGCGCTGGCCGGCGCGGTCGACCCGACGCTGCTGGTCGGCCGGGTCGAGGTCGACGGTCCCGGGCCGGCGGGCGAGGCCTTCGCCGCCGCGGTCGACGCCGGCCAGGAGGGGGTGGTGGTCAAGTCCCTCGAGGCCCCGTACGATGCCGGCCGGCGCGGCGCGGCCTGGGTCAAGGTGAAGCCCCGGCACACCCTCGACCTGGTGGTGCTCGCCGTGGAATGGGGCAGCGGCCGGCGCAGCGGCTGGTTGTCGAACCTGCACCTCGGCGCCCGCGACCCGGGCACGGGCGGCTTCGTCATGCTCGGCAAGACGTTCAAGGGCCTCACCGACGAGATGCTGCGCTGGCAGACCGAGCGGTTCCTCGCCCTGACCGTGGAGCGGGGCGACTGGGTCGTCCGGGTCCGCCCCGAGCAGGTCGTCGAGATCGCGTTCGACGGGGTGCAGACCAGCTCCCGCTATCCGGGTGGGATGGCCCTGCGCTTCGCCCGGGTGGTCCGCTACCGCGACGACAAGACCGCCGCCGAGGCGGACACGATCGACGCCGTCCGGGCCATCCACGAGGCCCGCCCGGCCGGCTGACCGGCCGCAGGGGCCCGGCGGAGGCTCAGGCCGGCGTGCTCGGGGCGGGCTCGGCGGCCCGGTCGAGCGGCTGCTCCGGCCCGGTCGGCCCGGACAGCCGGCGGGCCTCCCGCCGGGCCACCCAGCCGTAGCCGAACAGCGTCATGCCGGCGAACAGCCACCACTGCACCACGTACCCGAAGTTCTGCCAGTTGTTGGTGTGCCCGATCGGCACGGCCTGGAACGCCGGGTCGGCGGCCGGGGTCTGCTCGTTCAGCAGGACGTACGCGCCGTGCACCGGGTACGGCAGCTCTCGGGCCAGCCGGGGGACGGCGATCCGGCGGGTCTCCAGCCGGCCCCCCGCCGGTCGACGGGGCCCGCGCCGCTCTCGCTCGGGTGCACCCGGCCCACCACGGTGACCTCGCCCTGCGGCACCGGCGGCAGCTGCGGCTGCGCAATCGCCCCGCCCGGGGCCGGGGGCACCCAGCCCTGGTCCACGAGCACGGCCGTGCCGTCGGCGAGGACCAGCGGGGTGACCACCTCGAAGCCGACCTGGCTGTCGACCGTCCGGCCGCGTACGAGGACGACGTTCGCGGCGTCGTACCGGCCGGTCACCGTGACCCGGGCCCAGGTGGCCTCCTCGGCGGGGGCCGGGCCGGCGGTGCCGTTGCCGCCCGTCGGGGCGGGTACGGCGTCGCGCAGCGGCACGGGCGCCATCCGCGTGCCGGCGTCGATCCGCTCGTTGATCGCGGTACGGCCCCGGTAACGGTCCAGCTGCCAGTTGCCGAGCAGCACCATCACGGCCGCGGCGACCAGGGTCAGCGCGAGGATGCCCAGCCAGCGTGGCGTCAGGAGGAACCGGTACACGCGTCGAGGCTACCCGTACGACCGCCGCCACTGGCGGCGGCCGGGCCAGGCCGCCGCCCTTCCCTGCCCCTCAGCCGACGATGGCGTCCGAGGGTGGGGTGAAGTTGCGGCCGGGCCGGCCCTTGAGGCCGTCGCGGAGGGTCTCCGCCACCGCAGCGATCGGCACCTGGGACATGCCGTCGCCCACCGCGTTGAACGGGTTGTCCGGGTCGGCGATGAAGCTCGCCGCCGCCAGCTCCGGCGTGTAGCCGACGAACCAGGCCGACCGGGTGCTGTCCGTCGTACCGGTCTTGCCGGCCACGGGGCGCCCCACCGTGCCCCGGACGCTGTCCGCCGTCGACCAGCCGCCGCAGCCTCCCTTGGCCGGGGTGTCCCCGGTCGGGCAGCGGGCCGCGTCGGTGGCGGCCCGGGCCGCGTCCGCGCTCACCACCTGCCGGCAGCGCGGCTTGGCGACCTCCCGCTGGATTCCGCCGGCCGTCGTGTACGTGGTGGGCGTCCCGTCCCGGTTGCTGATCGACTGCACCGGCAGCGCCTCGCAGTACCGCCCGTCGGCGGCGATCGCGGCGTACGCGTTCGCCATCTCCAGCGGGGTGGCGTCGGAGACGCCCAGGGTGAACGCGCCCCACTTGTTCGCCTTCGTGGGGGAGGCGTGGTCCCGGTCGACGTCGGTGCGCCAGCGCAGCCCGAGCTGCTCCGCGAGCCGTACCCCCTTCTCCGCTCCGATCTGCTCCTCGAGCTGCACGAAGTACGTGTTGACCGACTTGCCGAACCCGGACCACATGGTCTGCCGGCCCGTCATGGCGCCGCTGGCGTTGGACGGCGCCCAGCCGTCGTAGACCTTGGACTGGTACCGGTACGGCGAGTCGTACGCGGTCGACAGGGGCAGCCCCGAGTTGAGCGCGGCGAGCATCGGGAACATCTTGAACGTCGATCCCGCCTGGTAGCCGGGCAGGTCGCCGCCGCCGAGCAGGGGGGCGACCGTGTTGGGATAGGTCGCCTTGACGTTCGGGCTGGCCTCCGGGTTGCCGCTCGGCCCGTTCTCGCTGAGGTCGAGCGAGTACTTCCGGTTGACCGCCATCGCCTTGATCCGTCCCGTGCCGGGCTCGGCGACCACGATGCCGTTGGCGAACGGGCTGCCGATGCCGTCCTTGGCCCCGACGCCCTTCTCGGCCGCCTCCTGGATCTTCGGGTCGATGGCGAGCACGATCCGGTAGCCGCCCCGGCGCAGCTTGTCCATCCGCTCCAGCCGGTTCTCGCCGAACGCCGGCTGCGAGCTCCACCAGTTCTTCAGGTAGTCGCAGTAGAAGCCCCAGCTGTTGTACTTCTCCGGCACCGACGTGCAGTCGTTGGACGGGTAGGTCAGCTTCAGCCGGATCGGCTCGGCCTTCGCCGCCGCGGCGGCGTCCGGGCTGAGGTAGCCGAGCTGGGCCATCCGGTCCAGCACGTAGTTGCGCCGGCCGGTGGCGTCCTTCTGGTCCGAGGTGACCGGGTCGTACTCGGAGGGGGACTTGACCAGGCCGGCGAGGGTGGCCGCCTCGGCGGGGGTGAGGGTGGCCGGCGTCTTGGAGAAGAAGATCTGCGCGGCGGCGAAGATGCCGTACGCGCGGTGGCCGAAGTACGCGGAGTTGAGGTAGCGCTCCATGATCTGCTCTTTGGTCAGCTCCTTCTCCACGTCCAGGGCCATCCGCATCTCCTTGACCTTGCGCAGGCTGGTCTGCTGGGTGGCCTCCTGGACCTCCTTCGGCGTCCCCGCGCTGTCCCGCAGGGCCATCCGGACGAACTGCATGGTCAACGTGGACGCGCCCTGGGACACCCCGCCGGAGCGGGAGTTGGCCACGAAGGCGCGGGCGACGCCCTTCGGGTCGACGCCGCGGTGCTGGTAGAAGCGGGAGTCCTCGGCGGCCACGATGGCCTGCTGGATGTTCGGGGACATGTCCGACAGCTTCGTGTAGCGCCGGTACTCCTCGTAGAACATCGTCAGCACGGTCTTGCCGTCGGGTGCGTAGAGGTACGACGTCTCGGCGGGCAGCGCGGTGCGCAGGATGTTCGTCTTCTGCTCCACCGCGTGCGCGGTGGCCTTGGCGCCGAGCCCGGTGAGGGCGGCCACCGGGTAGAGGGCTCCCGCGATCACGATGCCGGCGATCAGGCCGGCGCGGAGGAGAGGGACGAAGCGACCAGGGCTGCCAAGGGGTCGGTTGCTCACACGGTCAAGCTATGACATTTCCGATTCAGAAATGAGAAGAATTCATAAACGGGCGGTCGGTCGAAGGTGGGTGACGCGGACCACGCCGAGATCCGCTGTGCCGTACGGCTGCTTCCCGGCAGGATCGCGGGCATGCGTGTGCTGCCGGCGCCGGGCGCCGTTCCCGGTCGTGCCCACGACGACGGGCCGGACCTCGGCCACCACGGGGACGCCGAGGTCGGCGCCGGCCTGGTCGACCTGGCCGTCAACGTGCGCCGGGCCCCGCTGCCCGACTGGCTGGCCGACCCGATCACCGCCGCACTGGGCGAGCTGGCCGCGTACCCGGACCCCGCGCCCGCCCGGGCCGCCGTCGCCGCCCGGCACGGCCGACCCGCGGAGGAGGTGCTGCTCACCGCCGGGGCGGCCGAGGCCTTCGTGCTGCTCGCCCGGGCCCTGACCGGGCTGCGCCGGCCGGTGGTCGTGCACCCCCAGTTCACCGAGCCGGAGGCCGCGCTGCGGGCGGCCGGCCACGAGGTCGAGCGGGTGCTGCTCGACCCGACCGAGGACTTCCGGCTCGACCCGGCCCGGGTGCCCGAGGACGCCGACCTGGTCGTCGTCGGCAACCCGACCAACCCCACCTCCGTGCTGCATCCCGCCGCCGCCCTGGCCGCCCTGGCCCGCCCGGCCGCGTACTGGTCGTCGACGAGGCGTTCGCCGACACGACCGGGGCTCCGGGCGTACCCGGGGAACCCGAGTCCCTGGCCGGCCGGCGCGACCTACCCGGCCTGCTGGTGGTGCGCAGCCTGACCAAGACCTGGGGCCTGGCCGGGCTGCGGATCGGCTACCTGCTCGGCGCGGCCCCGCTGCTCGCCCGCCTGGCCGCGGCCCAGCCGCTGTGGGCAGTCTCCACACCGGCGCTGGCCGCCGCCACCGCCTGCGCTTCGCCGGCCGCCGTCGCGGCCGAGCGCGCGATCGCCGCCGAGCTGGCCGCCGACCGCGACCACCTGGTGGCCCGCCTGTCCGGCCTGCCCGGCGTACGCGTCGCGGGCCGCCCGGCCAGTGCGTTCGTGCTAATGCACCTGGCCGGGGCGGCGCGGGTGCGCGAACGCCTGCGCGAGCACGGCTGGGCGGTACGCCGGGGCGACACGTTCCCCGGGCTCGGCCCGGACTGGCTGCGGGTGGCCGTCCGCGACCGGGCCACCACCGACGCGTTCACCGCCGCACTGGCGGAGATCCTGGAGGCATGATGTTGGAGTCCACGATCCGGGCGGTCCGGCCGCTCGACGAGCCGGCGATGGCGGCGGCCCGGGAGCTCCAGGGCCGGCTGACCAAGCCCGCCGGCTCGCTGGGCGCGCTGGAGGAGCTATCCGTCCGCCTCGCCGGCCTGGCCGGCGTCTGCCCGCCGCCGCTGCCCGAGCCGGCCGCGGTGGCGATCTTCGCGGGCGACCACGGCGTGCACGCCCAGGGGGTGACCCCCTGGCCGCAGGAGGTCACCGCCCAGATGATCGGCAACTTCCTGGCCGGCGGCGCGGTGGTCAACGCGTTCGCCCGGCAGGCCGGCGCCTCGGTCACCGTGGTCGACGTCGGCGTCGCCACTCCGCTGCCGCCGGCCGCGCAGGCCGACCAGCCCGCCGACCCGGCCGCCCCGCCGACCGGCGCCCACGCCGGGGCGGGTGGGCCCGCCACGCCCCGCCTCGTCACGGCGAACGTGCGCCCCGGCACCCGGGACCTCGCGGTCACCCCCGCGCTCACCCGGGACGAGGCCCGCGCCGCCGTCGAGACCGGCATCCGGGTGGCCGGCGAGCTGATCGACGCCGGGGCGGGCATCCTGCTCACCGGGGACATGGGCATCGCCAACACCACCCCGGCCGCCGCCCTCGTCGCCGCGTTCGCCGGCGTCGACCCGGCGGCGGCCACCGGCCGCGGCACCGGCGTGGACGACCCGACGTACGCGCGGAAGGTCGACGTGGTGCGGGCCGCGCTGGTCCGCCACGCCCCCGACCCCGCCGATCCGCTCGGCGTGCTCGCCGCGGTCGGCGGCCTGGAGCACGCCGCGCTGGCCGGGCTGATCCTCGGCGCCGCCGCGCGCCGGGTCCCGGTGCTGCTCGACGGGGTGATCGCGGTCAGCGCCGCGCTCGCCGCCGCCGCGTTCGCCCCGGACGCGGTCGGCGCGATGGTCGCCGGCCACCGCTCCGCCGAGCCGGGGCCACCGCCGCGCTGCGGCACCTCGGCCTCGACCCGCTGATCGACCTCGGGCTGCGGCTCGGCGAGGGCACCGGCGCGCTGCTCGCCCTGCCGGTGGTCACCGGCGCGGTCCGGGTGCTGCACGAGGTCGCCACCTTCGACTCGGCGGGCGTGTCCGAGAAGTGACGACGAATCCGTACCCCCTGGGACTGCGGCTGGCGAAGCGGCGGGTGGTCGTGGTGGGCGGGGGAGCGGTGGCCACCCGGCGGGTGCCCGCGCTCCTCGACGCCGGCGCGGACGTCCTGCTGGTCGCGCCGGAACTCACCCCGGCGCTGCGCGCCCACGCCGACGCCGGCCGGCTGCGCTGGGAACCGCGCCGCTTCGCCCCGGCGGACCTGGACGGGGCGTGGCTGGTCCACGCCGCCGTCGACGACCCGACCGCCGCCGCGGCGGTCAGCGCCGCCGCCGCCGAGCGCCGGATCTTCTGCGTCCGGGCGGACGACCGGGCCGCGGCGACCGCCTGGACCCCGGCGGTCACCCGGCACGGCCCGGTCACGGTGGCCGTGCTCGGCGGCGGCCACCCGCGCCGGGCGATGACCGTCCGGGACGCGATCCGCGACCTGCTGGCCGCGACCGAGCTGACGCGCCCGGTGGACGCCGACAGGCGGGGCCCGGCCCCCGGCCGGGTGGCCCTGGTCGGGGCCGGGCCCGGGGATCCAGAGTTGATCACCGTGAAGGGGTGGCGGCTGCTCACCCAGGCCGACGTGGTGGTCGCCGACCGGCTGGTGCCCGGGCTGCTCCTCGACGAGCTGCGCCCCGACGTCGAGCTGGTGGACGCCTCGAAGATCCCGTACGGGCCGGCGCGCGCCCAGGAGGAGATCAACCGGATCCTCGTCGACCGGGCCCGGGCCGGGGCGTTCGTGGTCCGGCTCAAGGGCGGTGACCCGTACGTCTTCGGCCGGGGCGGCGAGGAACTCCTCGCCTGCGCGGCGGCCGGCGTGCCGGTGACCGTCGTCCCCGGCGTGACCAGCTCGGTGGCCGCCCCAGCGGCGGCCGGCATCCCGGTCACCCACCGGGCGGTGGCGCACGAGTTCACCGTGGTCTCCGGTCACGTCGCGCCCGACTCGCCGGCCTCGCTGGTGCGCTGGGACGCCCTCGCCGCGCTGCGCGGGACGCTGGTCGTCCTGATGGGGCTGAAGAACCTCGCCGCGATCACCGCAACCCTGGTCGCGCACGGCCGGCCCGCCGACACGCCGGCGGCCGTCGTGCAGGAGGGGACGACCGGCGGGCAGCGGGTGCTCCGGTCGACGCTCGGCGCGGTGGCCGCCGACGTGGCCGCGGCCGGACTGCGCCCGCCCGCCGTGGTCGTCGTGGGCGACGTGGTCGACGCCCTGTCGTAGTCGCCGCTGCCACCGGCCCGGCTCCCCGCCGTGACGACAGCGCGGGCGGTGGGAAGGAACTCCCACCGCCCGCGCGACGCCGGTCAGCTCACTGCTTGAGCATGTTGTCCAGCAGCAGGGCGCAGCGGATGAGCCCGAGGTGGCTGTACGCCTGCGGGTGGTTGCCCAGCCCGCGCTCGGCCAGCGGGTCGTACTGCTCGGGGAGCAGCCCGGTCGGACCCGCCGTGTCGATCATCTGGGCGAACAGCTCCTCGGCGTCGGTGCGCCGGCCGGTGCGCAGGTACGCCTCGATCAGCCACGCCGTGCAGATGTGGAAGCCACCCTCGCGCCCGGGCAGGCCGTCGTCCCAGTGGTACCGGTAGACGACCGGGCCGCTGCGCAGGTCCGCCTCGATCCGGAGCACCGTGGACAGGAAGCGCGGGTCGTCGCCCGGGAGCAGGCCCGACAGGCCGATCCAGAGCGACGAGGCGTCCATGTCGTCGTCGCCGTACGCGACGCTGTACGCCTCGACGTCGGCGTGCCAGCCGTGCTCCAGCACGTTGGCGGCGATCCGGTCGCGCAGCTCCACCCACTCCGGCCGGTCCTCGCCCCCGTGCTGCCGTACGACGTGCAGCGCGCGGTCCACGGTCATCCAGCACATCACCTTCGAGAAGATGTGGTGCCGCGGGGGGAGGCGGGCCTCCCAGATGCCGTGGTCGGGCTCGTGCCAGCGGCGGCGTACCGCCTCGACCATGTTCTCCAGCACCCGCCACTCGTCCTCCCGGACCGTGCCGCGGGCGTCGGCGACGGCCGCGATCAGGTCGGCGATCGGGCCGAAGACGTCCAGCTGGAGCTGG
Source organism: Micromonospora olivasterospora (assembly GCF_007830265.1). Classification (NCBI taxonomy): domain Bacteria; kingdom Bacillati; phylum Actinomycetota; class Actinomycetes; order Micromonosporales; family Micromonosporaceae; genus Micromonospora; species Micromonospora olivasterospora. The sequence continues at coordinate 1,225,787 of NZ_VLKE01000001.1, read as the reverse complement.
TGGTTGGCCAGGTTGCCGACCCGGACGGGCCGGGAGCCCGCGTACCCGGGGAGGGTGTCGATGACGGCCTCGGCGCCCAGCTCGTATCCGTCGACCGTGTACAGGGGGTGCAGCCGCTCGGGGTGGCCGCCGGTGCGCTCGATGCAGCCGTCCACCCAGCGCAGCAGCGCCTCGGCCTCCTCGGTCGAGCCGAGGTCGACCAGCGCCCGCGCGGTCATCGCCGCGTCGCGCAGCCAGCAGTACCGGTAGTCCCAGTTGCGCACGCCGCCCAGCTCCTCGGGCAGCGAGGTGGTCGCCGCGGCGAGGATCGAGCCGGTGGCCTCGTGGCAGAGCCCCCGCAGGGTCAGCGCGCTGCGGGCGACCAGGTCCCGGGCGGTGGTGGGCAGCCGCAGCGAGGCCACCCAGTCCCGCCACGGCTGCTCGGCCGCGGCCTGCCGCTCGTGCACCGGCACCCGGTGGTGCTCCACGCTGTGCGTGCCGAAGCGCAGCTCCAGCACCACCTGCCCGCCGGCGGCGGCCAGGTCGACCACGGCCCGGGCCGTCTCGTACCCGCCCCCGTCGTCGGTGACGTCCCACTCGACGCCGGGGGAGTAGAGCGCGACCGGCTCGTTGGAGCCGAGCACCAGCAGGCCGTCATCGGTCGGCTGGAGCTGCACCGCCACCTGCCCGAACTCGGGCCGGGGGGCGAACTCCAGCCGGGCCCGGCCGGTGCCGGTGAGCACCCGGACGAGGGTGGAGTCGCCGGAGACGACCGTCGGGCCGTCCGGGGTGGTCTCCCGGGCCGGCCGGTCCAGCCAGTCCGTGACCGTCAGGCCCGACCAGCGGGTCTCGACGGTCATGGTGTTGGAGCGGTAGCGCTGGCCCAGCGGGATGCCGCCGCGCTCGGGGGCGACGCTGAAGTGCCCGGCGGGGCTGCCGCCGACCAGGTCGGCGAAGATCGCCGCCGAGTCGGGCTTGGGGTGGCAGAGCCAGGTGACGTTCGCCTCGGGGGTGAGCAGCGCGACCGTACGCCCGTTGGCGAGCATCGAGTGCCGCTCGATCGGGACGGCCCGCTCGCCGAACAGCCAGTGCCGCCGGGTCTCCAGCAGCAGGCCGAGGGCGCGGGCGGCCTCGATCGGCTCGACGACCCGGTATTCGGCCTTCGTCTCGCCGGGGCCGATCTTGACGCCGACGTCGGGACCGTGCAGGTTGCCGAACGCGTTCTCGTCGGTCACGTCGTCGCCGATGAACAGCACGGCGCTGGCCGAGAGCTGGGTGCGCAGCTGGTCCACGGCGGTGCCCTTGTGGGTGGCCACCACCGACAGCTCGATGACCTCCTTGCCCTGGGTGACGGTGACGCCGTCCCAGGTGGCGGGGCCGCCGCGGACCGCCTCGATGGCGGCGGCGGCGATCTGCGGGTCCACACCGCGGGTGTGCACCGCGACGCTGGCCGGCTTGCGCTCCAGCCGTACGCCGGGGTGGGCGGCGGCGATCTCGCGCAGCGCGTCGCGCAGCCGGGTGCGTACGGTGATCAGCTCGGGGGAGAGCCGCTCGACGAAGCCGATGTCGAACTCGGAGCCGTGGCTGCCGACGAGGTGCACCTCGCTGGGCAGCCGGGACAGCGCGGCCAGGTCGCGCAGCGCGCGGCCGGAGACCACGGCGACCGTGGTCTGCGGCAGCGACGCGAGCGCGCGGACGGCCGCGACCGACTCGGGCAACGGCACGGCCTTGCTCGGGTCCTCCACGATCGGCGCGAGCGTGCCGTCGTAGTCACAGGCGATCAGGAGCTGGGGGACGCGGGCGATCCGTCCGATGGCGGCTCGCAGTTGCGGGTCCAGCGTTCCCGCGGCCGGGGTCGCCCCGTCGCGGACGGTCGTGTTCACGCCGCCTCCGCCTCGGGCACGCCCAGCTCGCTGAGGAACGACTTCGCCCAGTTCCCCACGTCGTGGGTGCGCAGGTGGCGCTGCATTATGCGCATGCGGCGGCGGGCCTCGGCCTTCTCGACGTGCACGGCCCTGAGCAACGCGTCCTTGACCGCGTCGGGGTCGTGCGGGTTACACAGAAACGCCTGGCGCAGCTCTGTCGCGGCGCCGGCGAACTCACTGAGCACGAGCGCGCCGCCGTGGTCGGCGCGCGATGCGACGTACTCCTTGGCCACCAGATTCATTCCGTCTCGCAGCGGGGTCACCATCATCACGTCGGCAGCGACGTACATCGCCGCCAGTTCACTGCGACTGTACGACTGATGTAGATAATGCACTGCAGGCACACCCACCCTGCCGAACTCGCCGTTAATCCGACCAACCTCGCGCTCCACTTTGACCCGAAGTGCCTGGTAGTGCTCCACGCGTTCGCGGCTCGGCGTGGCGACCTGCACCATGACGGCCTCTGGAACTGTCAACTTCCCGTCCGCGAGAAGTTCGCGGAAGGCCTTGAGTCTGAGCTCGATGCCCTTGGTGTAGTCGAGCCGGTCCACGCCCAGGACGACCGTCCTCGGGTTGCCCAGCTCCTCGCGGATCTGCTTGGCCCGGGCCTGGATCGCCGGGTCGGCGGCCATCCGCTCCATCTCCTTCGTGTCGATGGAGATGGGGAAGGCCCCGGCCTTCACCTGCCGGCCGTCGACCTGGATCATCTGCCCCTCGTAGCGCAGCCCGAGCAGGTGCCGGGCCAGCCGGACGAAGTTCTGCGCGGCGAGCCGCTGCTGGAAGCCGACCAGGTCCGCCCCGAGCAGGCCGCGCAGGATCTCGGTGCGGAACGGCATCTGCATGAACAGCTCGATCGGCGGGAACGGGATGTGCAGGAAGAACCCGATGCGCAGGTCCGGGCGCAGCTCGCGGAGCATGGCCGGGACCAGCTGGAGCTGGTAGTCCTGCACCCAGACCGTCGCCCCCTCGGCCGCCACCTCCGCGGCGGCCTCCGCGAAGCGCGCGTTGACCAGCCGGTACGCCTCCCGCCAGCGGCGCTTGTAGGCCGGCGTCTCCACCGCGTCGTGGTAGAGCGGCCAGATCGTCGCGTTCGACTGGCCCTCGTAGTAGCGCTCCAGTTCCTCGGCGCTCAGCGGCACCGGGTGCAGCCGGATCCCCTCCAGGTCGAACGGCTCGGGCGCGGCCCCGGTGCCCCCGGCCCAGCCGACCCAGGTGCCCTTGTGCTCGGCCAGCACGGGGTGCAGGGCGGTGACCAACCCGCCTGGGCTGCGTCGCCACTGCCGTCCCTCGGGCGTGCTCACCTCGTCGACCGGCAGCCGGTTCGCCACTACGACAAAGGAGCTACGGACGGTCACGATCGGCCACCTCCGGGTGCTGTCGGGTCCACCGCGATGAGCGTACTGAGCGTAGCTGTGGCATCTGGTGCCCCGTGCCGGAGTTCGCTACCCGTTCCCGAGCCCGCCGAACCCCGCAGTGATCTTGCCGACATCCCTGGTCAGAGGTCGATGATCGGCCAGTCCTTGGGCAGCACCTCGCCGAGCAGCTCCCGCCGGTCCGTCAGGACCGGGACGAGCGGGTGGGCGGCGGCGTCCATCGCCAACTGGGCCAGGTCCATCCGGCCGCCCAGGCGTCGCGACCAACCGCCGAGGAAGGGGCACATGTCGGCCTCGACCGCCGTCACGCGGCGCGCCCGCGTACGCCGGGGCGGGGCGATGTGGGCGCAGCGCGCCGTACCTGTCAGGATTGAGGATGGCGTGCGTGCGGCCGGCCACCGGCCGGCGGCCGCGGGCGGAGTTCCCGGCCCGCGCCCTCGCCCGCCGGCTCCCAGTCGCAACCTACGGAGGTAGCCCGCACCGTGGCCCAGTTCATCTACGTCCTGGAAAAGGCGCGCAAGGCGCACGGCGACAAGGTCGTGCTCGACAACGTGACGCTGAACTTCCTGCCGGGGGCCAAGATCGGTGTGGTCGGTCCGAACGGCGCCGGTAAGTCCAGCCTCCTCAAGATCATGGCAGGGTGGGACCAGCCGAGCAACGGCGAGGCCCGGCTCATGCCCGGCTACACCGTCGGCATGCTGGCGCAGGAGCCGCCGCTCAACGACGCCAAGACCGTCCTCGGCAACGTCGAGGAGGCGGTCGCCGACACCAAGGCCAAGCTGGAGCGGTTCAACAAGATCGCCGAGCAGATGGCGACGGACTACTCCGACGAGCTGATGGAGGAGATGGGCCGGCTCCAGGAGGAACTGGACAACGCCGACGCGTGGGACATCGACTCGAAGCTCGAGCTGGCCATGGACGCGCTGCGCTGCCCGCCGCCGGACGCCGACGTCACCAAGCTCTCCGGCGGTGAGCGCCGCCGGGTCGCGCTGTGCAAGCTGCTGCTGGAGGCGCCCGACCTGCTGCTGCTGGACGAGCCCACCAACCACCTGGACGCGGAGAGCGTGCAGTGGCTGGAGCAGCATCTGGCCAAGTACGCCGGCACGGTCCTGGCGATCACCCACGACCGGTACTTCCTCGACAACGTGGCCGGCTGGATCCTCGAGCTGGACCGCGGCCGGGCCATCGGCTACGAGGGCAACTACTCCACGTACCTGGAGAAGAAGGCCGCCCGGCTCTCCGTCGAGGGCCGCCGCGACGCCAAGATGAAGAAGCGCCTCTCCGAGGAACTGGAGTGGGTCCGCTCCAACGCCAAGGCCCGGCAGACCAAGTCGAAGGCCCGCCTCGACCGGTACGACGAGATGGCCGCCGAGGCGGAGAAGACCCGGAAGCTGGACTTCGAGGAGATCCAGATCCCGCCGGGCCCGCGCCTGGGCAACACGGTCATCGAGGCGAACCACCTGACCAAGGGCTTCGGCGACCGGGTGCTCATCGACGACCTGTCCTTCTCGCTGCCGCGCAACGGCATCGTCGGCATCATCGGCCCGAACGGCGTCGGCAAGACCACCCTGTTCAAGACCATCGTCGGGCTGGAGCAGCCGACCGACGGCCAGGTCCGGGTCGGTGAGACCGTCGCGCTGTCGTACGTCGACCAGAACCGGCAGGGCCTGGCCGGTGACAAGACGGTCTGGGAGGTCGTCTCCGACGGGCTGGACCACATCATGGTGGGCAAGGTCGAGATGCCGTCGCGGGCGTACATCGCCGCGTTCGGGTTCAAGGGGCCGGACCAGCAGAAGCCGACCAAGGTGCTCTCCGGCGGCGAGCGCAACCGGCTCAACCTGGCGCTGACGCTCAAGATCGGCGGCAACGTGATCCTGCTCGACGAGCCGACCAACGACCTGGACGTCGAGACCCTCTCCAGCCTGGAGAACGCCCTGCTGGAGTTCCCCGGCTGCGCCGTGGTCATCTCCCACGACCGGATGTTCCTGGACCGGGTCGCCACGCACATCCTGGCCTGGGAGGGCGACGACCAGAACCCGGCGAAGTGGTTCTGGTTCGAGGGCAACTTCGAGGCGTACGAGAAGAACAAGATCGACCGGCTCGGCGCCGAGGCCGCCCGCCCGCACCGGGTGACCTACCGCAAGCTGACCCGCGACTGATCGTGGCTGACCGGTTCGTCTACCACTGCACGCTGCGCTGGTCCGACCTGGACGCGTACGGGCACGTCAACAACTCGCGCTTCCTCACGCTGTACGAGGAGGCGCGGGTGGCGTTGATGTTCGCCGGCGGCCGGGCGTGGGGGGTGGGCTCGTTCGCCGACGGGGTGGTCATCCGCCGGCACGAGGTCGACTACCTGCGCCCGGTCGACTACGCCCTGGGCCGGGCCACCGCCGAGGCGGCCCCGATGGTCCGGATCGAGATGTGGGTCGAGGAGATCCGGCATTCGCGGTTCACCGTCGGTTACGAGCTGTACGACGGGGACGTGCTGGCCAGCACCGCGCGCTCGGTGCTGGTCCCGTTCGACCTGGCCGCGCAGCGGCCCCGGCGGCTCACCGAAGAAGAGCGGGCGTTCCTGCTCGCGTACGCCCCCGGGGGTGCGCCGTGAGCGGGGCGCCGGCCCAGTCCCGGCGCCCGGCCGTTGGCGAGGGCGGGCACGGGCTGGACGGGGTGGCCGACGCGGGCGCGTTCCTGGCCCGGCTGGTGCGCCTCGACCCCGCCGCGCTGGTCCGGCTGCGTCCGGCGGCCCGGCCCGGCGCGCCCGGCCGTACGGCCATCTGGGGCCGCCTGCCGTGGGGCGTGCTCGCCGTGCGCACCGTGGCGGGGTCGGGGTGCGGCGACGTGACCGTGGCGGCGGCCGAGCTGCTGGCCCGGCTGGGCGGCGGCGCGGACGCCCTGCCGGCCCGGCGGGACGCCGAGTGGCGCTGGCCGCTGCCACCGGCGGCGAGCCGGGCGGTGGAGGCGCTGCCGGCCGGGCAGCTGTGGCGGATCGCGGAGGCGGCGGCGGGCACCCTGCGGGAGGCCGCCGCGCACGGGGTGGCCGGCCGGGCGGTGGGCCAGCGGGCGCTGCGGGACGCGCTTCTCGACCACGTGGCCGTGGTGGTCACACCCGACGACCCGCCCGGCCCGCCGGTGGAGGTCGCCCAGCGACTGGTCCAGGGTCTGGTCCGGATGGGCTTCCTGGGCCGCCCCGGCGACGATCCCGGGGCCGCCGCGGCGCGCCAGTCGGGGGGCGTCGGCGGCGACGTCCAGGTGCGAGTGGCCGGCCGATGGGTCGGTCTTGTGGGGCCGTACGGAGCCGTGTGGTCGCAGAAGGTCGCGGACCTTGCCGTTATGGCGCTCTGAGATCATCCGAACGGATGACCCGCGTTCATTCTTCTGGCCTGGGGCTGCCGTTGGGGGGATGCTTCAACCCGGCTGTCCGGGTACCGTCCATCCTCGGATCCAACGCACTGTAGGCGGCTGGATCCGCTGGGGAGTGAGGTGCGCGAGCGATGCCGTGGTGGTCATGGCGCCCCGGTCCCGCCGATGGCGGCGAACCGGAAACTCGAAGCGGGATCACAGTGGACAGCACCGTCCGGGTCGGACCACCGGCCCCCCGTCAGCCGGAGGACGACTGCCCGGTCACCGACCGCCCGGTGATCGCGGACATGTCGGCCACCATCGCGCCGGTGACCCTTCGCCGGGTCTGCGACGCGCTCGACCTGCTGGACGTGCGCTACCTGGCCGACGGTGACGGCAACCTGCTGGCCATGTGGGAGCGGCACGCGGTGCTGGTCACTGTGGAGGGACCGGAGGACGAGATTCTCGTGATGCGGGCCCGTCCACACGCGACGGTGCCGCCGGACTGGGCCGACCGGGCGTACCGGGTGGTCAACGAGTGGAACCACACTCGACGGTTCTGCAAGGCCTACATCGGCGACCCCACCGAGCGGGGGCAACTGCCGATCTACGCGGAGCTTCAGGTGCCGCTCGGTGCCGGCGCGCACGACGCGCTGCTGGTGGAGATGCTCGACTGCGGGGCCGCCGTGGCCACCAGCTTCGTCGACTGGCTGCACGACGAGGGCGCCCTGCTCTGATCCGTGCCCTCCCACGGAGGGCTTCCACTCGCAGATTCACGGAGAGAGTGGCTGTCCGACGTGGAATAGCCACTCTCTCCGTGAATCTGCCCGGGCTGGCGGGGCCCGCCTCGGGCGGGGCCCGGCAAGTCCCGGGCGGGGCCCAGGGGTGGGCAGGCGCTCAGGCGGTGCCCGTCGGGTCGTCCAGCACGTTCACCATGAAGAACGCGGCCCGCTCCAGGTAGTCCCAGAGCGCGGTGGCGATGTCCGGCGGCAGGTCCAGCCGGTCGACCGCTCGACGCATGTGGCGCAGCCAGGCGTCGCGCTCGGCCGCCCCGATGCGGAACGGGGCGTGCCGCATCCGCAGCCGGGGGTGCCCCCGCTGCGCCGAGTAGGTGTTGGGGCCGCCCCAGTACTGCATCAGGAACAGCGTCAGCCTGTCCGCCGCGGGCCCGAGGTCCTCCTCCGGGTACATGGGCCGCAGCAGCGGATCGGTGGCGACGCCGGCGTAGAACTCGTCCACCAGCTTGCGGAAGGTGGGCTCGCCGCCGACCGCCTCGAAGAGGGTCACGGAACGCTCGGACGCACCTGCGGGATTCACCGTTCCATCCTGCCAGGCGCCGCGGGCACCGGCGGGGCCGTACCGTCCGGGGCGGACGCCGACCGCGTCACAGCGTGGGCCGGCGCGGCGCGGCAGTGCGACCGGGCGGGGCGGCGGTGCGGCGCGACCGGGCGGGGCGCTGCGGTGCCGCGTGGTGACGGGCGGGCGCCCCGGCCGGGGGGGGGGGGGGGGGCAGGGTGGCCGGTGCTCAGCTCACCGTGTGGCTGGTCCGGCCCCGCTCACCCGGCATGCCGCCGACCGGCGGTTCGCCCTCCGCGACCTGCCGCGGTCGCGCGACCGCGGGCGGGGTGCCGTTCCCGGCGGCCTCGACCGCCGCGTCGACCGTCTCCCGGCTCGGCCACGCCGCGACGGTCAGCAACATCAGCAGCACCCCGGCGACGCTCCACCCGCCGACCACGGTGGGAATGTCGATCCGCTCGGCGAGCAGCCCCGTGACGAGCACGGCCGCCCCTGGGTGACCTGGACCCCGGTGGCCATCACGCCGAAGGCCCGGGCCCGGTAGCCGTTGGGCAGCGCCCGGACGAAGAGCCCGTTGGCGACCGGCAGCAGACCCGCGACCGCGAAGCCGCATAGGGCGGCCAGCAGGGCCACCACCAGCGGCGGCGGGTCGAGCAGCGCGGGCACCAGCATCAGCGGGGCCAGCACCGCCAACGGCCGGATCAGGACCAGCCGGCGGGCCGGGGCTACCGCCCTGCTGACGACCAGCCCGCCCAGGATGAAGCCGACCGGATTGGCGGCCATGATGACGGCCTGGGCCGCGCCCGTGTCCATGCCCCGCCGGCGCCCTCCCGGGCCCACGCCGCGGCGAGCCCCTCCGGCACGATCGAGAAGAGCATGGAGCTGAACACCAGCAGGGCGATCGCCCGCAGCACCGGAGTGCCGAAGACGATCCGGAAACCCTCGCTCGTCTCGCGCAGCAGGTGGCTCCGGCTCGCCGCGCTCATCGCCGGCGGCCGGTCGCGGACGCCGAAGCGCACCAGGGCCGCCGAGACGGCGAAGGTGGCGGCGTTGACCAGCAGGGCGGCGGTCGGGTCGACAGCCGCGATGGCCGCCCCGATCAGATAGCCGAGCACCTGGGCGGCCTGCCCGGTGCTGCTGTTGAGCGAGAGCCCGACGACCAGCCGGTCGCCGGTGAGGATGAGCGGCATCAGCGCGGACCGGGCGGCCTGGCTCGGCGGGTTGGCCAGGGTGGTCGCGAAGAGCAGGCAGAGGATCAGCCACGGCGGGTTGCCGGGGATGGCGACCAGCACCATCAGGGCCATCCGGATCAGGTCGCACGCCACCATGACCGAGCGGTAGCGGTGCCGCTCGGCCAGCGTGGCCAGTAGCGGCCCACCGATCAACCAGGGCAGGAAGCTGACCGCGAACGCGGCGGCCGAGTAGCCCACGGACTGCGTCTCGCGGTAGACCAGCACGGTGACCGCGGCCTTGGCGATGAAGTCGCCGAGCCAGGAGAGGGCACTCGCGGCGTAGACCGCCCTGTACTCCCCCTGGGCGAACACCTCACGGAAGGTGGCCGGCCCTTCCTGGGAGGGTCGCTCGTCGGACACCGTGGCCTCCATCGTCCCCGCCGCGACCACTCGTGGTGACCTGCCCGGGAACCATCGTCAGATCTACGGATCAGCGAGACGTGAGCACGCCCGGCAGAGGAACGTGCGTACCGGATTCTGCCCGATCGTCTGAGAGCTGGCTAGGGCGAACGGCTTGATCGTCGCATCTCCGACTGAACGAACGGACGATACCCGAGGGGACGCGCGGTGCCGAGACCGGATCGACGACCGCCTGTTTTCGCAGGTGAACCGGTGCTCCTGAGGCTCAGGTCGCGCCGCCCTGCCCGGTGCCCTCGGCCTCGGGCGCCCGGAGCGTCACCGAGGGATAGAGGCGGGCGGCGATCCGGGCGGTGATGCCCGAGTTCTCCAGCGCCTCGGCGAGCCGCCGCCGCAGCTCCCGGCCCACCGCGAACTGCCCGTCGGCGGTGGTCTTGACGACAGTACGGATCACCGCGCCCTCCACGGTCATCTGCTCGACGCCCAGCACCTCCGGCTCCTCGACGATCTCCGGCGCCAGGTCCGGGTCCATCGCCACCGACGCCGCGGCCGTACGCAGCACCGCCGTCGCCTCCTCGGTGCCGGCGAACCCGATCGGCAGGTCGACCACCACCAGTGCCCAGCCCTGGCTCTTGTTCCCCACCCGGATGATCTCACCGTTGCGGATGTACCAGAGCACGCCCCGGCCGTCCCGGACGGTGGTGACCCGCAGCCCCACCGCCTCCACCACGCCGGTCGCCTCGCCCAGGTCGACGGTGTCGCCCACGCCGTACTGGTCCTCCACCAGCATGAACAGGCCGGCGATGAGATCCTTCACCAGGCTCTGCGCGCCGAAGCCGAGCGCCACGCCGGCGATCCCCGCGCTGGCCAGCAGCGGCGCCAGGTCGAAGCTGAACTCGCGCAGGATCATCAGCAGCGCGATGCCGAAGACGAACGCGGTCACCGTGCTGCGCAGCACCGACCCGATGGCCTCGGCCCGCTGCCGCCGCCGTTCCGGGACGAAGTCGCCGGAGTCGGGCGCGGCGGTGGGCACCCGCTCCCGCAGCGGGCGCAGCAGCGTCGGCACGGCACCTTCCGTGGTGGTGCGGACCAGCCGGTTGATCGTCCGGTGCAGCGCCCAGCGGGCGACGAGGGCGACCGCCAGGATCAGCGCGACCCGCAGCGGCTTGAGCAGGATCCAGTAGCTGCCCTCGGCGAACCAGGCCGAGCCGGTCGTGTCGTACAACCACTCGCACGAGGTGCTGCCCTTGCAGTCGGCGCTCGGGCTGGCGCTCTGATCGGGCAGGGACAGGGCGGCGTGGATCAGGCTGGCGGCACTCACCCTGCTTTCGTACCGCACCGCCCCTGGCCGCCCGCTGGCGGACCCGCCATCCCGTACCCGGCGTCACCGGGTAACCGTGCGGAAACGGTCATCCTGACACGGCCCGAAAAGCTTCAGCCGAACCGGGCGATCCCGTCGGAGTCGCGCCTCGTTCAGGAGTACGGAATAGCCCGCGCCACGGTGCGGCGTGCCGTCGCCGTGTTGGTGGATCAGGGTGTGTTGTTCGTGGTGCCGCAGCGCGGGACGTTCGTGAAGCCGTAGAGTGGCGTCCCTCGATGCGCAGCCATGATCATCGGGCCCAGATCCGGCAGAACTGAGTCCGAGAACCCGTGTGAAACGTCGAGAGGCGTTGAGGGGCGCTGACCTGGTCAGACGCCGGGTCTGCCCGATTTTGAATGATCCTCATTCCACGTACCGCATTAGTACGTGCAATCCGGGGTCTTATCAGGGACGATTGGCGCAACGGACGTGGGTGATCCCGCCGACGTCGGGTGTGGCCGCCGTGCGCGCGGGCACGCCCGGCGCGACCAGCGGCGGGAGCGGCTGGACCGGGAGGGTGAGCGCGATGCCTGACATACGACCCACGGTGGGCTCCGGAGCGCTGGTCCTCAACGCCACCTACGAGCCGCTGTGTGTCGTGTCGGTGCGTCGCGCCGCGATCCTCGTGCTGTCCGCCAAGGCCGTCTGCGTCGCGGACGGCGACGGCGTGCTGCACAGCGCCCGCAGCGAGCTCCCGGTGCCCTCGGTGGTCCGGCTCACCCGGTTCGTCCGGGTGCCCTACCGCACCCACGTCGGCCTGTCCCGCCGGGCCATCTTCGCCCGCGACAACTGGCGGTGCGCGTACTGCCGGGGCCCGGCCGAGACCATCGACCACGTCTTCCCCCGCAGCCGGGGCGGGCGGCACGCCTGGGAGAACGTGGTGGCCGCCTGCGCGCGGTGCAACCACACCAAGGGCGACAAGACCCCGGCCGAGCTGGGCTGGCGGCTGCACGCGCTCCCGGCTCCCCCGAAGGGGACGGCCTGGCGGGTGCTCGGGCACCGGGCCCCCGACCCGCGCTGGGCGAACTGGCTCGACCTGCGCGAGCCCGAGACCGAGGCGGCGGCCTGAGCGGTCCCGGCTGCCGGGCCCGCCGACGGGGACACCCCGGACTCACGCGTTGCGGGCCGTGACCAGCGACGCGTAGACCACCACGTTGTCGGCGTACCCGGTCTCGCCGCCGACCCAGCGGCCGCCGCAGGTGATCAGGCGCAGGCGCGGCCGGCTGAAGTCGCCGAACACCTCGTCCACCGGCAACTGGTCCTTGTCGTACCGGTGCACCGAGTCCACCTCGAAGACGGCCACCGAGCCGTCCGCCCGGCGGACCTCGATCCGGTTGCCGTTGCGCAGGCTCTTCAGCTCGTGGAAGACCGCCGGCCCGGTCCGGGTGTCGACGTGCCCGACGATCACCGCCGGGCCGTACTGCCCGGGGGTGGGGCCCTGGTCGTACCAGCCGGCCTCCTGGGCCCGGCCGGCGTCCGGCACCCCGATCGTGCCGTCGGGCGCGATGCCGACGTCGTGTACGGGGGCGTCGAGGTCGATCGAGTTGATCGCGATGCCGGTCGGCCGGCTGGCCGGCAGCACCGGGAACTTCTTCGGCGGCGGTCGCAGCCCGACCACGAACCGGTCCGGCAGCACGGTGTAGCCGGTCAGCCGCTGCGTGCCCAGCATCGCCAGGATCAGCACGATCAGGGCGGCGACGACGAGCACGGGTGCGCCCGGACCACGGCGGCCGACCGCCCGCCACCGCCTCGCGCCCGCTCCGGGCCGCGTGGCGCTCGCCGGTACGGGCCGGGCGGCGGGGTGGGCCGTGGCGACGCTCGCCGCGAAGGACTGGCCGGCGACCCGGGCGAACCGGCGGCAGCCGCGGGCGGCGAGGCGCGCCGCGGCCCGGATCCGGCCCGGCGACCGTTCGGTCGCGCGGCGGTCGGGCGGCCGTTCCGTGGCGCGACGGACCGGCGCCCGCTCCGCGCCCCGGTGGCCGGGCGTTCCCGCGTCGCGCCGTGCTCGGGCGGCCGCCGGGCGTCGTGGTCGGGCGTCCGAGCGGCGGCGCGGCGGCTCCGCGCCGGGGTGGCACGCGTACGTCGACGGGCCATGACGGGTGCCTCGTCAGGAACGCGTCCCGGGCCGCCCGCGGGAGCCGAACGCGCCGAACCCGGCCGCGACGGCCGCCACGGCCAGGCCGCCGATCAGCAGCAGCGCGGCGGTGCCCCGGCCCCCGGAGGTGCCGCCGAGACCGGTGTTCGGGCCCTTGCTCGGCTGCGTCATGTTCAGCACCGTGAGCGTGGTCTGTGCCGTGTTGCCGTTCGGGCAGCGCAGGTCGACCGGGAAGTCGCCCGGCTCCTTGTTGGCGGGGATGGTGACCGCGCCGGTCAGGAAGCCGTTGTCCGGGCGGACCACGACCCGCCCGAAGGCGTCGGAGCGTACCTCCGCCTGGCGCCTGTTGTCGTTGTCGCAGCCGGCCCGGATGCTGACCCGGGTGCCGGCCTGCGCGCTGTTCGGGGTGACCTCGACGAAGGTGTTCTGGCCGGCCCGCGCCGGCGCGGCGGTGGCCAGGACGAACGGCCCGACCAGGCCGAGCACGGTCAGCACGGCCGACAGGACACGAGATGAGACGGTGAGCCCCCGCATGGTTCCCCCCTCCCGGTGCGGAACACCGGAAATCGACGGGTGAGCGCCTTGCTTTCCCGGTGACCCCGGGCCAAACCCGCCCGGCCGCTGGTCCGGGGTAGGGCGTCAGGAGGGGGACCTTCCTCTCAGTGGGGTGACCGGGTGCCAGTCGAGGGGGGTGGACAGGACCATCGTGCTGGACGGCTGGCCGTACGGGGCGAGGCGGTCGATCACCCCCTCGAACTCGGCGATCGAGCCGGCCGCCACCTTGAGCATGCTGCACGCGTCCCCGGTGATGCGGTGGATCTCCATGATCTCGGGCCAGCCCGCCACCCCGGGGTCGTTGAGGATGCAGCGGGAGCCGTAGCAGGACATCCGGATCAGCGCGACCACTGCCCGGCCGGCGCGGGCCAGGTCGACGTGCGCGTGGTAGCCGGTGATGACGCCGGACTCCTCCAGCCGGCGCACCCGCTCGGCCACCGCCGGCGGCGACAGGTGCACCCGGCGGGACAGTTCGCTGAACGACAGTCGCGCGTCGGCCTGCAGTTCGCGCAGCAGCGCCCAGTCCATGTCGTCCACGTTCGACCTTCCTCTCCGAAACCCCGAACGCGCCTCGGCCTTATGCGCCGCAGGCCAGACCGCCAAAGCGCCGTTGATCCGGCATTCCGTTCGGCGTATTCACCGCGGGATCATGACGTTACCCGGCACATGAAGGAGACGACAGGTGGAGCAGACGGACCTGCGGGCGCCCACGCTGGCCGCGGGGGTGCGTCCGGTCACCCCCCAACAGCGCGCGGCCAGGGCGGCCCGCAACGGCGGCAAGCCGACCCTGGAGTTCGCCGAGCGCGTGCCCTACGACGCGTACGTGCGCGCGAGCACCCTGCACCGGTTGCAGCAGCCGCTCAGTGACGACCCGGGCGAGCTGTCCTTCCTGATGGTCAGCCAGATCATGGAGCTGTACTTCGGGCTGACCTGCCACGAGCTGCGCGAGGCGCAGCGCTGCCTGCGCGCCGACCGGGTGTGGGACGCCCTCGCCCCGCTGCGCCGGGCCGCCCTGCACCTGGAGGGGCTCAACGCGGCCTGGAAGGGGCTGCGCTGGATGACCCCGGCCGACTTCAACCGGTTCCGCAACCTGCTCGGCGAGGGCTCCGGCTTCCAGTCGGCCATGTACCGGCACCTGGAGTTCCTGCTCGGCCTGCGCGACGCGGCCCTGGTCCGGCCGTTCCGCCGGCAGCCCGAGGTGTACGCCGAGCTGCGCGCCGCCCTGGCCGCCCCCAGCCTCTGGGACGACGTGCTGGCCCTGCTGGCCCGGTGCGGCTTCGACCTGCCCGCCGAGGTCCTCGCCCGGGACGCCGCCGAGGAGCACCAGCCGCACCCGGCCGTGGAGGCGGCGTGGGTGGCCGTGTACGCCGACGGTGGCGGCCCGGACAACCACCTGCGCCTGCTCGGCGAGGCGCTGACCGAGGTGGCCGAGCAGTTCGGCGACTGGCGGTGGAACCACCTCAAGGCGGTGCAGCGCAGCATGGGCGCCAAGGCCGGCAGCGGCGGCTCGGCCGGCCTGGCGTGGTTGCAGCGCAGCATGGCCCGGGTGGTCTTCCCGGAGCTGTGGTCGGCCCGGACCGCGATGTGAGCGGAGCACGAGACATGCACACCGCCGAAGAAGAGGCGCGGAGACTCGACGCCGCCGACCCCGGACACCGGCACCTGTTCCACGTGCCCCCGGCCGACGGCGGGCGCTACCCCGAGGCCGCGTACCTGGCCGGGAACTCCCTCGGACTGCAACCCCGGGCCACCCGCGAGGAACTGCTCGCCGACCTGGACGCGTGGGGCCGGCTCGGGGTGGCGGGACACCTGGAGGCGCGGCGGCCCTGGCTGCCGTACCACGAACTGCTGACCGGCCCGGCCGCCCGGCTGGTCGGCGCCCGGCCCGCGGAGGCCGTGGTGATGAACTCCCTCACGGTCAACCTGCACCTGTTGATGGTCAGCTTCTACCGGCCGGCGGGGGAGCGGACCCGGATCGTCATCGAGGACACCGCCTTCCCGTCGGACAGCTACGCCGTGCGCAGCCAGGCCCGCTTCCATGGCCTGGACCCGGACGCCACGGTGGTGCGGCTCACCCCGCGCCCCGGGGAGGACACCCTGCGCACCTCCGACGTCGTCGACTTCCTCGCCGCCGAGGGGCACACCGTCGCGCTGGTGCTGCTCGGCGGGGTCAACTACCTCACCGGCGAGCTGCTGGACATTCCCGCGATGACGGCCGCCGGCCGGGCCGCCGGGGCGGTCGTCGGCTGGGACCTGGCGCACGCCGCCGGCAACGTGCCGCTGGCGCTGCACGACTGGGACGTGGACTTCGCCGCCTGGTGCTCGTACAAGTACCTCAACTCGGGCCGGGCGCGCTGGCCGGCGCGTTCGTCCACGAGCGCCACCTCGGCCGGGCCGACCTGCCCCGCTTCGAGGGCTGGTGGAGCACCGAGGCCGGCACCCGGTTCGAGATGGCCCCGGTGTCCCGGCCGCCGGCCACCGTGGAGGCGTGGCAGGTGTCCAACCCGCCGATCCTCGCGATGGGGCCGGTGCGCACGTCGCTGGAGCTGTTCGACGCCGTCGGCATGCCGGCGCTGCGCGAGCGCAGCGTGCGGCTCACCGGATACCTGGAGCGGCTGCTCGACCAGGTCACCGCCGGCCGGCCGCTGACCGTGGTGACCCCGCGCGACCCGGCGCGGCGGGGCTGCCAGCTCTCCGTGCGCATCGGCGCGGGCAGCGCGAACGAGCTGACCAAGCGGCTGCGGCACGAGCACGGCGTGATCGCCGACGCCCGGGAGCCGGACATCGTCCGGTTCGCCCCGGTGCCGCTCTACTCGACGTACCACGACTGCTGGTGGGTCGCCGACGCGCTGGCCGCGACGGTGGAGACAAACCGATGAACAGCGAACACGACGAGATCGCCGTCGTCGGCGCCGGGTTGGCCGGCTGCCTGCTGGCCTGCTTCCTGGCCCGGCGCGGCCACCGGGTCGCGCTCTACGAGCGGCGACCGGATCCGCGCACCGGGCGGGTCGAGCGGGGCCGCTCGATCAACCTGGCGCTGTCCGAGCGGGGGCTCGACGCGCTGCGCCGCATCGGCCTGGACCGGCAGGTGATGGCGGACGCGCTGCCGATGCGCGGCCGGATGATCCACCCCGTCGCGGGCGAGCCGCAGTTCCAGTCGTACAGCGCCGCGGGGGACCGGGCGATCAACTCGATCAGCCGGGGCGCGCTGAACAACGCCTTGCTCAGCGCGGCCGACGCGCTGCCGGGCGTGCGGCCCGCCTTCGACCACCGGCTGGTCGGCCTCGACCCGGCCACCGGGGAGATGACGTTCGAGACGCCGCAGGGCAAGGTCACGGCCACCGCGCCGGTCGTCCTCGGCGCCGACGGGGCCGGCTCCGCCGTGCGCGGGCAACTGCTCGCGTACGGGATGCTGAGCGAGAGCCTCGACTTCCTCGACTACGGCTACAAGGAGCTGACCATCCCGCCGCTCGGCGGCGAGTTCGCCCTCGACCCGGCGGCGCTGCACGTCTGGCCGCGCGGCACCTCGATGATGATCGCGCTGCCCAACCCGGACCGCTCCTTCACCTGCACCCTGTTCTGGCCCACCCACGGCACGGCCAGCCTCGCCTCGCTGACCAGCCCGGCCGCGATCGAGCGGCACTTCGCCACCCACTACCCGGACCTCGTCCCGCTGGCGCCGAACCTGGTCGACGACTACCAGCACAACCCCGTCGGCGTGCTCGGCACCGTGCGTTGCGACCGGTGGCAGGCGAACGGGCGGGTCGGCCTGCTCGGCGACGCCGCGCACGCCATCGTCCCGTTCTACGGCCAGGGCGCGAACTGCGCGTTCGAGGACGTGGTCGAGCTGGACCGCTGCCTCGACGAGTGCGGCGACGACTGGGTGGCGGCGCTGCCGCTGTTCCAGGCGCGGCGGCAGGCCAACGCGGAGGCGATCGCCCGGATGGCGCTGGCGAACTTCGTGGAGATGCGGGACAGGGTCGCCTCCCCGGTGTTCCAGGCCCGGCGGCGCGTCGAGCACGCGCTGGAACGGGCGCTGCCCGGCCGGTACGTCTCCCAGTACGAGCTGGTCTCCTTCTCCACCACAGATCTGCAACTGGCTCTGGCAGCCCGCGGATACCATCGTGCCGCGAGTCCGGTGGACCTCACAGTGGCCGCAGCCGCCGCCGAATACTCTGCCGTCGTCCTGCATCACGACCGCGCCTTCGATCTCATCGAGGACGTGGGCGGCCCTCGATCCGAGTGGGTGGCGCCGGCTGGCACCCTCACGTAACCGCTTCACCTGTCGTGTCGCACGGTGATCAGAGCCGGCGTACGGGGCAGGATGGCGGGATGGGTGAGCTGCACGACCTGACCGCGCTGGAGCAGGGCGCCGCGATCGCGCGCGGCGAACTGTCCAGCGTGGAACTGGTCGCGCACCACCTCGCCCGGGTCGGCGCGCTCGCCGACACCGTCGGCGCGTTCGTCACGGTCACCCCCGAACTGGCCCTCGACGCGGCGCAGGCCGCCGACGCCGCGCCCGCCGAGGCGCGCGGCCCGCTGCACGGCGTACCCACCGCGATCAAGGACCTGACCCTCACCGCGGGCGTGCGCACCACCTTCGGGTCGGCCGCCTTCGCCGACCTGGTGCCCCCGCTCGACGCCGACGTCGTCCGGCTGATGCGCGCCGCCGGGCTGGTCAGCCTCGGTAAGACCACCACCTCGGAGCTGGGCTGCTCGCTGTACTCCGAGGGGCTGGTCGCGCCGCCGGCGCGCAATCCGTGGGACCTCGCGTACACGGCGGGCGGGTCCAGCGGCGGGGCGGCGGCCGCGGTGGCGGCGGGCCTGGTGCCGGTCGCCCAGGGCTCCGACGGCGGCGGGTCGCTGCGCATCCCCGCGTCCCTGTGCGGGCTGGTCGGCTACAAGCCCAGCCGGGGCACGGTCTCGGGCGGCCCGCTCGGCTTCGGCGCGTTCGGCCTGCCGGTCAACGGGCCGCTGGGCCGTACCGTCGCCGACGTCGCCGCGCTGCTGGACGTCATGGCGGTGCCCGTGCCCGGCGAGCCCTACCTGCCGCGGGCCGCACCCGACGGCGGCTACCTGGCCGCGGCGCGCGAGGCGGCGCCCCGCCGGCTGCGGGTCGGCCGGTTCACCGCCCCGATGCTCGCCGACGAGCCGGTCCACCCCGACTGCGTGGCCGCCGTCGACCGGGCCGCCGCGCTGCTCACCGCGGCCGGCCACGAGGTGGTCGAGGTGCCCGCGCCGCTCGGCCCCGAGACGTGGCCGCTGTTCGAGGTCGTCTGGTATGTCCTGGCGCTCACCCCGGTCGCGCCCGAGCGGGAGAGCAGGCTGCTGCCGCTGACCCGGTTCCTGCGGTCGCGGGGGGCGGCGCTCTCCGCGGGCGCGCTGATGGGCACGCTGGGCGAGCTCCAGGCGCAGGTACGCCTCGGCGCCCGCCGCACCGCCGGCTGCGACCTGCTGCTCTGCCCGACCCTCGCCGCGCCGCAGGCGCCCGTCGGCTGGTTCACCGCCGACGGCGACCCGGAGCGCGACTTCGACCGGCAGCGGCGGTTCTCGCCGTACTGCGCGGTGTTCAACCTGACCGGGCAGCCGTCCGTTTCCCTGCCGCTCGGGCGTACCGCCGAGGGACTGCCCGTCGGTGCCCTGCTGACCGGTTCCTACGGCGACGACGCCACGCTGATCGCCGTCGCCGCGCAGCTTGAGCACGTGAGTGACGGGTGGGATCGCCACCCCGCAATCTGGCGGGCCGTGGGCTCCGCTAACGTGAATACGAGCGGAGTCGGGCGGCCGGCCTCATGATCGTCCACTCGACCCGGGGATTCCTGGTCTCTCTTTCCGCCTGGGGGCGTTGGGATTGTCTGTTACCGACACGCTGCTGATCTACGTCGGCATCCCGGCCGCCACGGTGCTGGTGATCACCGCGCTGGCGTTCGCCGGTGGCCGCGGCAAGGGTGGCGGCGCCAAGCGCTACCGGCCGGGCCGGCCCTTCGACTTCGCTCCGGTCTGGTTCCTCGGCCGTCCGGAGCAGCTGGCCGACACGACCGGCTGCGCGCTGGCCGCCGGCGCGCAGGCGCCGGCGTTGACCAGCCACAAGCTTGAGAAGGCCGGCGTCGAGGCGCCGGCGGGTGGAACCGGAGGCGCAAGTGACCGTTGGTGAGAAGCAGGCCGGGCCGGTCAACCCGCCCGAGGTGCTCGACGGGCCGTTCTCGACCCGTCAGCTGCTGCGCATCGACGAGGCGCTCCGCCTGGCCGACCAGGGGACGGGGCTGGTCTTCTCGGTCTACGTGGGCGGCCTCGACGAGCCGATCCGCGAGCACGCCCAGCGGCTGCACCGCCAGCTCGCCGAGCCCGACCGGTCGGTGCTGATCGCCGTGTCACCCAACCAGCGTCAGCTGGAGATCGTCACCGGGCGGCACGCCCGCAAGCGCATCCCGGACACGTACGCCCGGCTGGCGGCGCTGTCCATGGTGGCCGCCTTCGGTGGCGGCGACCTGGCCGGCGGCATCATCAACGGCCTCGACCAGCTCGCCAGCCACGCCGGTAAGGGCTGAACCGCCGAGTCACGCCGGGAAGCCCGGTCCGCCGCGAGCGGACCGGGCTTCGTCGTGCCCGGGACGGGCAGTCACGTCCACCTCCTTGCGCAAGCAGGAACGGCCGGGGGCCGGTGTGGGGGTAAGCCCACACCGGCCCCCGGCCGCGTACTCCCGTGTCTCAGGCGCTCTGGGCGTCCCTCGCGCGGGCCCTGAGCGCGCGGACGACGCCGTCGCGGCCCTCGGCGACGAGCCGGCGCAGCGGCGCCGGGTGGCCCTCGGCGGCCAGCCAGGCGTCGGTCATCGCGACGGTCTCCTCCGAGACCTGCTGCGTCGGGTACGCCAGCTGCACGAACTCCTGCGCCGGCTCGCTGTCCCGCTGCGCCCACACCTGGTCCACCACGGCGAAGTACCGCTCCCGGTACGGGGCGACCAGCTCGGCCTGCATCGAGGGGCCGAAGCCCTGCAGCAGCGCCCGGTTACGCCAGTTCGGCAGCGCCTCGGGGCCGGTGAGCTGCGCCCACACGGCGGCCTTGTTCTCCGGCGTCGCCACCAGCGCGTGGGCGAACGCGGCCTCCCGCTCGCCGCTGGCCGTACGGTCGGCGGCCAGCTCGGCCTCGATCTCGGCCGGGCCGGCGGCCCCGTTCGCCACCAGCGCGTGGACGATCGCCCAGCGCAGCTCGGTGTCGATGGTCAACCCGACCGGCACCTCGACGCCGTCCAGCCAGCCCCGGATCGCGGCCAGGTCCTCCGCCGAGCGGGCCGACGACACGTACGCCCGGGCCCACGCCAGCTGGAGCCCGCCGCCCGGCTCGGCAACGGCGAGGGTGACCCTGGCCGTACGCGCCACCGCGGCCCAGCCGGTCGGCCGCCAGGCCGGGTCGACGTACAGGTTGAGGGCGATGGGCACCTGCTGCCGCAGGGTGGCGGTGACCAGGTTGATGTCGGTCTCGGCGGGCAGCCCGGCCAGCACCAGCGCCACGTAGTCCCGGGCCGCCAGCTCGGCGTCGCGGACCATGTCCCACGCGGCCGTCCAGCACAGCGCGCGGGCCAGCGACGACTCGAAGCCGGCGATGTGCTGCACCACCGTGGCCATCGACCGCTCGTCCAGCCGCAGCTTGGTGTACGTCAGGTCGTCGTCGTTGAGCAGCAGCACGTCCGCCGCGGGCACGCCGTGCAGGGCGGTCAGCTCCGTGAGCTCGCCGGTCACGTCCGCCTCGATCCGCTCCCGGCGGACCAGCCGGCCGTCGGTCAGGTCGTACAGGCCCACCCCGACGCGGTGGGTGCGCAGCGTCGGGTGCCCGGCCGGCGCCTCCTGGCGGACCACCACCCGCTCGTAGCCGCCGTCGGCGCCGATCGTCACCTCGGGGCGCAGCGTGTTGACCTGGGCGGTCTCCAGCCACTGGGCGGCGAACTTGCGCAGCTCCCGCCCGGAGGCGGCCTCCAGCTCGGACAGCAGGTCGTCGAACGTGGCGTTGCCCCACGCGTGCTTGCCGAAGTACGCCCGCAGCCCGGCCAGGAACGGCTCCTCGCCCACGTACGCGACGAGCTGCTTGAGCACGCTCGCGCCCTTGGCGTACGTGATGCCGTCGAAGTTGACCTCGACCGCCTCCAGGTCCGGCATCTCGCAGTAGACCGGGTGGGTGGAGGAGAGCTGGTCCTGCCGGTAGCCCCAGTTCTTGCGGATGGACAGGAAGGTCGTCCAGGCGTCGGTGAACCGGGTGGCGTTGGCGTTGCACCAGTGGCTGGCCCACTCGGCGAACGACTCGTTGAGCCACAGGTCGTTCCACCAGCGCATGGTGACCAGGTCGCCGAACCACATGTGGGCCAGCTCGTGCAGGATCGTGTTGGCGCGCTGCTCGTACTCGAAGTCGGTGACCTGCGAGCGGAAGATGTAGTGCGACTCGGCGTGCGTGACGCAGCCGAAGTTCTCCATCGCGCCGGCGTTGAAGTCCGGTACCCAGAGCTGGTCGTACTTGGGCAGCGGGTAGCGCACCCCGAACTGCTCGTGGAAGAAGTCGAAGCCCTGCTTGGTGATGCGGAACAGGTCGTCGGAGTCCAGGTACCGTGCCATCGAGGCCCGGCAGTACACCCCGAGGTCGATGCCGTCGTGGCTGTCCCGCACCTCGTGGTACGGGCCGGCGCAGAGCGCCGTGATGTACGTGCTCATCCGCGCCGACTCGCGGAAGTGCAGCGTCTTGAGCGCCTCGCCGGCCGGCTCCTCGCGCTCGACCGGCATGTTGGACACCACCCGCCAGTGCTCGGGGACGGTGGCGTGCCAGGTGTAGACGCTCTTCAGGTCGGGCTGGTCGAAGCAGGCATACACCCGCTGCGCGTCCGCCGTCTCGAACTGGCTGTAGAGGTAGGTCTCCCCGTCGACCGGGTCGACGGTGCGGTGCAGCCCCTGCCCGCTGTTGGAGTACGCGAAGTCGGCGTCCACGACGAGGACGTTCTCGGCGGCCAGGTCCGTCAGGGTCAGACCCTTCTCGGCCGACCAGCCGGACACGTCCACCGGGGCGCCGTTGAGCGTCGCCGAGCGCACCGAATCGGCGGCCGCCTCGATGAAGGTCGTCGCACCCGGCTCGGCGCAGCGGAACCGGACCTCGGTCACCGACCGGAACGTGCGACCACCGGCCGCCAGGACGGCGGTCGACAGGTCCAGACTGATGTCGTACCCGGTCACCTCAAGCAGGCGGGCCCGCTCGGTGGCCTCGACCTGGGTCAGGTTGCGCACTCCCGGCACTGTTCGTCTCCATCCCACTCTCGCCGCGCGCCGCCGTGGCGCCAGCCACCGCCCGCTCGTGGCGACCGGGCCGATCCGATCCTTCCATGCGAGGGCCCCTCGCGGTGGTCGAGGTCACGCTCTCAATCCGGTACCAGTCCACGGGCGCCGGGGTGAGGATCGGGGGAGAGGGCGCCGCTCCCGGCGCTCCCGTCGCGAAGGGACATCACCGTGACCGACCGTGTCGCCGTCGACATGTGGTTCGACCCGATCTGTCCGTGGGCGTGGATCACCTCCCGCTGGCTGCTGGAGGTGGAACAGGTCCGGGACGTCGACGTCCGCTTCCACGTGATGAGCCTGTCCGTGCTCAACGAGGGGCGTGACCTGCCCGAGCAGTACCAGGAGCTGATGCGTACGGGCTGGGGCCCGGTGCGGGTCTGCATCGCCGCCGAGCGGAAGCACGGCCCGGACGCGCTCCGCGAGCTGTACACGGCGCTGGGCACCCGCATCCACCTCGGCAAGGAGGAGTTGGGCCGGGAACTGCTCGCGGCCGCGCTGAACGACGGCGGGCTCGACCCCTCCCTGGCCGACGCCGCCGAGAGCACCGGGTACGACGAGGCGCTGCGGGCCAGCCACGAGGCAGGCATGCGGCCGGTCGGCACCGACGTGGGGACCCCGGTCATCCACGCCCCGGGCCCGGACGGCGGCAAGGTCGCCTTCTTCGGCCCGGTGGTCACCCCGCGCCCGAAGGGCGAGGCGGCCGGTCGGCTCTGGGACGGCGTCCTGCTGGTGGCCGGCACCCCCGGCTTCTACGAGCTCAAGCGCTCCCGCGAGCTCGGTCCGATCTTCGACTGAGACACCGCCGCGGGCAGGGCCAGGGCCCACCTACCTGCTGTGGGTAGCCCTTTGGAGCTGATGTCGTACCCGAATCACCGGTGCGGCCGGCGATATCGCAAACGGCTCAGCTCCAAAGGGGCCGCGCCGCGGCCGAACCGGCCAGTAGCAACGCCTCGGCGGCCCCGGCATCGGCGGCGCGCCGGGGCGGCGTCACCGGCGCGGCGAAGGGCTCGTTTCACCGGATGTCCCAGCCGATGGCCCCGCCGGGCCAACGTGGCAGCCGTGGAGGCGATCCGATGAGCAAGCACCGCAGTACGTCCGACGACGCGCCAGCGGGGGCGCCGACCGGGGACTCCGGCGTGACGTACTGGTCCGTGGCCGAGGGGCGCTGGCCCTCCGTACGGCCGGCCCTGCCGGCCGAGATGGTCGACCTGCTGGCGCCGCCGATCGTGGTCGGCGTGGCCCGGGTGGTGGCCACCTCCCGGCTGACCCCGCCCGCCGACCCGGTCGCCGTGACGATCCCGGTACGCGCGCCCGCGCCGGACCCGGTACCCGCCGCGGCCCCCGCCGCCACCGCGGCCGGCACGGGGCGGCACCGCAGCGACGAGTGAGCGGGGCCCCTGGTGACAGCGGCCTTCCTTTCATCTGGTGGACGGGGTGCGGGGTCCGACGCGCGGCGCCACCGCCCGCCGGTAGCGTCAGCGGACATGACGGTCGTGCATCCGATCGCCCGGGCCTGGATCACCACTGGCGGCACCGGCGCGCAGAACTACGACGAGTTCGCCGACGACGCGGAGATCACCGCGATCATCGAGGCCAACCCGCACAGTGCCCTCGGTATCGAGATGCCGCACCGGGCGCCGGGCAGCGTGGGGAAGCCGTTCCTCGACGCGCTGCCCGACGCGGTGGCCCGGCTCGCCGAGGCCAAGGCCGACGGCAGCTACACGCCGGCCGAGCAGGTCGTGGTCCTGTACCGGATCAGCGCGCCGGGGGAGGAGCCCGCGTACGGCCTGTGGGCCCTGGTCGACACCGACCAGATCTCCACCAGCGCGGACGAGCCCGGCCTGGTCATCCGCAACGAGGACGTCTTCATCGCCAAGGTGCGGGAGCGGGTCGCCCTCGCCGAGGCGCTCGGGCACCTGCTCTCGCCCGTCCTGCTGCTGCAGACCGGCCGGGGCGACGAGCTGCACGCCGCGCTGGCCGCGGCGACGGAGGCGGCCGGGGCGCCCGCCGCCACCGACGTCGACCAGGCCGGGCGCACCCACGCGATCTGGCTGGTCGGCCCCGGGCCCGAGCAGGACGAGCTGACCGCGCTCGCCGGCGGCGGCGAGCTGGTGGTCGCCGACGGCAACCACCGCAGCCTGGCCGCCCAGACCGGTCACCTGCCGCGCTTCCTGGCTGTGGTCACCACCCCCGCCTCCGTGGCCATCCAGCCGTACAACCGGCTGGTCAGCGAGCTGACCGTGCCCCCGGTCGAGCTGCTCGACCGGCTCCGCGCCGCGGGCGCCGAGGTCACCGCAGTCGACGGGCCGGTCGACGTCCCGGCGGCCGGCGGCACCGTCCATCTCCGGCTCCCCGACGGCGGGTACGCCGTGCGGCTGCCGCACGTCGACGGCGGCCGGCTGGAGAACCTCGACCACGCCCTGGTGGAGCGGGTGCTGCTGCGCGACGCGCTCGGCCTCGACCCGGGCGACAAGCGGATCACCTACGTCGGGGGCGACTACCCGGCGAGCTGGCTCACCGGCGAGGTCGACGCGGGCCGGGCGGAGCTGGCCGTGCTGAT
This sequence comes from Micromonospora olivasterospora, assembly GCF_007830265.1. Taxonomy (NCBI): domain Bacteria; kingdom Bacillati; phylum Actinomycetota; class Actinomycetes; order Micromonosporales; family Micromonosporaceae; genus Micromonospora; species Micromonospora olivasterospora. The sequence goes on along the minus strand of NZ_VLKE01000001.1, from coordinate 1,200,407 downwards.
CGCCCCGGTGACCGTGGACGACTTCGTCGCCGTGAACCTGGCCCGGGAGAAGATGCCGCGCAAGAGCACCTGGTTCACGCCGAAGGCCCGGGCCGGCCTGGTGTCGGCCGAGGTCCGCTGACCTGTGACGAATCCGCCTCCTCCGGTGCCGCCCCCGCGCCGCCGGAGGAGGAACGGCCTGACAGACTGCGCGGTATGCGCGTCTACCTGGGATCCGACCACGCCGGTTTCGAGCTGAAGGGGCACCTGGTCAACCACCTGGCCAAGCAGGGGTACGAGGTGGTCGACGTCGGTCCGCACGTCTTCGACCCGGACGACGACTACCCGGCGTTCTGCCTGCACACCGGCGCCCGCGTGGTGGCCGACCCGGGCAGCCTCGGGGTGGTCATCGGCGGTTCGGGCAACGGCGAGCAGATCGCCGCGAACAAGGTCGCCGGCGTCCGGGCGGCGCTGGCCTGGAGCCTGGACACCGCCCAGCTGGGCCGTGAGCACAACGACGCCAACATCGTCGCCGTCGGTGCCCGCCAGCACACCCTCGACGAGGCGACCGCCATCGTGGAGGCGTTCCTCGCCACGCCGTTCTCCGGTAACCCGCGGCACTCCCGCCGGATCGGCCAGGTGGCCGCGTACGAGCAGAACCGGGAACTGCCCGAGCTGCCCTGACCGTCCGCCGGGCCGCCCTCGGCGTGCCCGGTCAGCGGTTGGTGCGCGGCAGGTCCTCGCGGGGCACCCAGTTGCGCCGGACGATCACCACCCGGGCCTCCGCCTCGGTCATGTCCTCCTCGGTGGGCCGGGCGGCGTCGCGGGCCCGTAGCGCGGCGCTCAGCCCCACCTGGGACGATCCGGGGCCGACCAGGCCGCGCAGGCCCCGCTCGCCGTCCCGGTCGTCGGCGGCGGGCCCGCCCCGGCGCCGTGGCGGCTCCACCGGGTCGTGCACCCCGGTCGTGGCGGCGGTCGGCCCCTCGCCGTTCCGCCCCTCGCCGTCGGACTGGTGCCGCAGCCGGCGTCGCCGTCGCTCCGCGTCCCCCATGAACCGACCGTACCGCCCGCGCCGCTCGAACGCCCGCCCCGGCCCGGGCGGGGCGGGTCAGAAGGTGCCCATCGGGGCAGGCGCCCGGTGCCAGGTGAACGCCGGGCCGGCCGCGGCCAGGGCCCCGGCCCGCCGCTCGACGATCCGGCCGGCGTCGGCCAGCGCGGTCAGCCCCGTGCCGCCCAGGTACAGCTCGCCGAGCGCCCGTACGTCGCAGGCCAGGTCCGCCGGCCCGTCGGCGGGCCCACACCGGGCCCCGTCCGGCCCGCCGCGCAGCCGCCAGCGGCCCGCGTTCTCCGGCAGCAGCTCGTCGGTGACCTCGATCGTCACGTCCACTTCGGTGGCGTACCGGCGGGCCGCCAGGGCGGCGGGCACGTCGACCACCCGTACCCAGAGGGCGTCGACGAGCCGCGCCTCCAGCCGGCGCGGCTCGTCCACCAGGCGCAGCAGCGGATCGTCCACCGGGCCCCGGTAGTCGAGCCGGCGGGTCAGGTCGAGCGACAGCAGCATCCGCCACAGCGCCAGCCGGGCCGGTACGTTCGCCGCGACGACCTCCTGGACCATGGTCACCCCGCGCGGCCCGGCCGCGTCCCACTCCCCACGGGTACGCCACAGCGCGTACCCGTCGACGTCACCGCCCGGACCCTCGTGCAGCACCACCCGGCGCTCGGTGGCGCCGCCGCGCTCGCCGGGCGGGTCGTTGAGCACGTACCGCCACCACCGCTCGTCCCGGCTCGACCAGCCGGGGCGGTCGACGCGCAGCCGGTCGTACAGCCGGGCCAGCTCGGGCTGCCGGGGGCCGGCCGGTCCAGGCGCAGCCGGCCCTCGACGGGGGCCGGGGCGGGCAGCCGCAGCTCGGCGGTGGCGCACTCGACGGTGAGCTGCTGCGCGGCCAGGCCGTAGCCGAACCGGGGGTAGATCCTGCCCTCGCTGGCCCAGAGCACGGCGACCGGCTCCCGGCCCGCGTCGCGGATCTCGCGCAGCTGCCGCCGCATGAGCCGGGTGAGCAGCCCGCGGCGGCGGTGCGTCGGCAGCACCGCGACCCCCGTGACGTGCGCGGCCGGTACGACGGCGCCCGGCACGGTCAACTCCCGGGTGCCCGCCGTGGCGTGCGCCACCAGGTCCGGCCCGTCCCGGACCACGAGCCCTCGCTCCGGCTCCCACAGCCCCCGCTCCGCCTCGCGCACCTCCTCGCCGAGCGTGGCGTGGAACGCGACCTCGACCAGCCGGGCCACCTCGTCGAAGTCACCGGGGCGCGCGACCCGTATCGGAAGCAGGGGATGTGTCATCGCCCGTGTCTACCCGACCCGTACGGGGTCGGCGACCGATTTACCGGGCTGGCTACCCTCGAAGACGCGGGCGGTCGACGCCGGCACCGGTCAGGGGGAGGGCGCGAGATGGCAGACCAGACACAGCCGTGGGCGGAGCGGACCGTGGAGGTGTCACCGCAGCCGGGTGTCGGGGTGCCGCCCCAGCGCGACGCCTTCCGCCGGGGCGTGGCCTCCGTCGGGCAGCCGCGCACCCCGCGTACCGAGCAGTTCTCCACCGTCCACCCCGGGGAGCACGACGGTCTCTGGTCCGACGGCCCGCAGGCCCGCCGCCCGCTGAGCTGGCATCTGGCGCAGCTGCGGGTCGGCGGCGAGTGGAGCGCCGCCGGCGGCCTGTTCGCGTTCGTCTGCTGGGGCATCTGGGCGATCTCCGGGCGCGGCAACCTCGGCGCGCCCGTGCTCACCTTCGTGCTGAGCCTGCTGGTGGCCGTCGGGCTGTTCGGGCTGTCCCGGCTGCTCGGCCGCGTGGTCCTGGAGCGGCAGTTGGGGCGCGTCCGGCGCAGCGCCCGCGGCGCCCACCTCGTGACGGCGGTGTTCCTGGTCGGCCTGGGGGTCGCCTACCTCCGGCAGACCGAGTGGGTGATGTCCGCCTGGAACTGGGTCACGGGCGGCTGACCCGGCCGGCACCGGCGGGCGGCGGGGCGTGCCCCAGCCGCCCGCCCGCGCGTCGCGGTCCGCCGCGACGCCGGTCGTTCCCCCGCCGGTCGGCGCCGGCTTACCCGGCCGGCGGGAGTTCATCCGCGCCGGGAGGGCGGCCGGGTCAGTGGCTTCCGCCGTGTCCCTCGGCGTCCGCCCTGGGCGAGGCCACCCGCGCCCGCGGGTCCTCGACGCCGGGCTCCCCGCCGTCCGGGGCCACCATGCCGTCGTAGTTGTAGACCGTCCCGTCCGCGCCGTGCTCCTTCGTGGTCCGGACGTCGGAAAACGGGTGGCGGGCGGCGTCACGACCGCGCGAAGCGGTACAGGACGAAGTCCTTCTCCGCCGCGCAGAGGATCACGCTGGTGTTCCACGAGCACGACTCGCCGCGGACGTCCAGCAGCTCGCCCAACTCGTCCGGCTTCTGGGAGTCGACGGCCATCCCGGCCACGCTGCGGTCGGCCTCGCCGCCGCCGAGCGGGTCGGCGAAGACCAGCAGGTTGCCCCCGTCGAGCCGGACGGCCACCCCGGGGCGGTCGGCCAGCACCGCCCGCCCCTCCGGGTCGAACAGCGTCGACGCCGGCTCCGGGTACGTCCGCCGGGCGAGCAGGTGCTCGCCCACCGGGACCAGCTCCTTGGCCCCCGGCGCCGTCCAGTGCTTCGCCTTGCCGTCCCCGGTGACCGCCACCACCTCGGCCCGGTCCGCCTCGCCGGACGGCACCTCCAGCAGGCACGCCCGGTCCTCGCCGCAGGCCACCAGCGCCTCCGGCCGCCGCCGGTCGTCCGGCGCGGTGTGCAGGATCACCGGCTCGCCCACCCGGGTCAGGTCGTACGCGAGCAGCCGGTACTGGCCGCCGGAGTCGTCGACCACGTACATCCGGTCGTCCCGGGCGGCGACCAGGTCGTCTCGGTCGGCGACGGAGCGCCAGGTACGCACGACCGAGCCGCCGGTCATGTCGATCAGCCGCGCCGAGCGGTCCGCGCCGAGCTGCACCAGCCGGTCCGCCTCGCCGCGCCAGGGGTCGCGGGGCGTCCCGTCCGTGTACGCCGGGCCGCCCGCGCTCTCCTCGCTGCCCACCCGCAGTACGGTGCTGCGGGCGTCGCCGGACTCGGTCCGCGGGTTGTCGATCGGTTTCCAGGCGGGCTCGCCGTCGCGCAGGCGCAGCCCGACCAGCCGGTCGCCGGCCCGCTCCACGAGCACCGCCACGTCCCGGCCGAAAATCACCTTGTCGTCGCCGGTGATCGTCCGCCGCCACCGCAGCTCCCCGGAGCCGGCGTCGCGCAGCTCCAGCTCGCGCGGGGTGTCCGAGCCGATCGCGCCGGCGAACACCGCCACGGCGCCGGGCACGGCCACGATCCCGTCCCACTGCTCCGCCGGCTGGGCGGTCTGCTTCCGCCACCGCTGCGCCCCGGTGTTCGCGTCGACCGCCACGATCTCCAGGCGGTCGTCGGGCAGCGGGTACGCCACGTACCCGGCGTCGCCGAGCACCGCGGTGAACGCCTCCGTCGGGCGCTCGTCGCCGGCCCTGATGCGCTTGACCTCGTCGAGGTCGAACTCCAGGGCCGGATAGGGGTCCCGGGTAAGCCACAGCGCGGCCCCGCCGCCCACCCCGAGGAGCGCGGCGACGGCGGCGACGGTGATCCAGAGCGCGCGCCCGCCCCGCAGCGGCCCGGCCGGCGGTGGGGCGGGCGTACCCGAGACGGGTGGGCCCGAGACCGGCGGGCCGGAGATCGGCTGGCCCCAGGGACCCGCCGGCGGGCCGGCGGGCGACAGCGGGACCCCCGGCGCGCCGTCGAGCCGGGTGGGCGGCAGGCCGCCGGCCGGCACGGTCGGCGACGCGCCGCCGGGGCCCGGCGCGCCCGGCAGGGTGGGCGGGACGCCTCCGGCAGTCGGCACGGTGGGCGGGACGCCTCCGGCAGTCGGCACGGTGGGCGGTACGCCTCCGGGGGTCGGCACGGTGGGCGGTACGCCTCCGGGGGTCGGCCCGGCCGGCGCGGGCGGCGGCGCGGGGCCGGGCGGGGCGTCGGCAGGTCCGTCAGCGCCCCCTCGGCCACCGGCAGCTCCGGCTGCTCCAGCACGGTCGGCGCGATGCCCAGCTCGGCGTGCAGCAGCCGGGCCACCAGCGGCATCCGGGTCGGCCCGCCGACCAGGAACAGCCCCGCCAGCTGCTCCGGGGTGAGGCCGGCGGCGGCGACGACCTTCCGGGTCTCCTCCACCGCCCGGCGCAGCAGCGGCGCGGCCACCCGCTCCAGGTCCTCTCGGGTCAGCCGGACCACCGCCTGCGACCGGGGGACGACGACGGGCGCCACCGTCGCCCGGGACAGCATCTCCCGGGCCTCGCGGACGCCCTCCCAGAGCTGGTGGCGGTCGCGCCACTGCCCCGCGTCGGCGGGGTCGGTCAGGCGCTCCCAGTCCGCCGGGTGCGTAGCGGCCACCAGCTCGCCCAGCCGCCCGACCAGCGCCGCGTCCAGGTCGAGGCCGCCCAGGTCGGGCGCGCCGCCGGCGGCGGTCACCGTGAAGCCCGAATCGCCCCACGGGTCCGCGCCCTCGTTGCGCAGCACCGCCACGTCGAGCGTGCCGCCGCCGAGGTCGAACACGGCGATCGAGCCGCCGACGGGCACCGGCCGCCGCAGCACCTGCGTGTAGTAGCGGGCGGCGGCGACCGGCTCGCGCAGTAACCGGGTCCCGGGCGGGGTGGGGCCGGAGAGGGTGTGCTCCGCCGCCTGCGGCCAGCCCGCCCGCAGCAGCGCGTCGAACAGGACCTGACGCCGGGCGGCGTCCCACGACGCCGGGCAGGTCACGACCGCCGGGGGCAGGAAACCGACCGCGGCGACCGCCGCCTGCCCCACCGCGTGCAGGACCGCCGCCAGCAGGTCGGCGGGGACGTACTCGCGGTCGCCCAACCGTACGGCCGGGTCGTCGATGCGGCGTTTCGGGTTCGGCTCGTACCGGCCCGGGTCGGCCTGCGCCAGCCGCCGCGCGTCCCGCCCGACGTGCAGCCGGCCGTCGGCGTCGGCGTAGACACCGGAGGGGAGCACCGGCTGGCCGTCGACCAGCAGCGGGCGGGTCCGGCCGTCCGGCCAGCGCAGCACCGCCACCGTGTTCGACGTGCCGAGGTCCACGCCGAGGGCGTACCCCTCGTGCTGACCTGCCATCTGCCGCTACCTCCGGGTACGAGGGGATCCCGGCCCCGCATCGTACGCAGGCGCGACACCCGGCCTCCCGCCGCCGCCCGGGTGGGGGCGGCGCGTGGGGGCGGCACGCGGTACGGTCGGCGCGTGGTCCGGGTGGAGGCTCTCGCGGCGGCGTACGCCCGCTGGGCCACGCCTGCCCTGCCGCTCTACGGCGACGACCACGAGCGGGCCGACTTCGCTCCCTGACGCGCACGAGCACCGACGCGTCCACCCCCACCCTGTCGCACCGGGAGCGATGATCCATGTCCGCTGTCAGTTCCTCCGTCGGCGCCTCGGCCGTCCTGCGGGCACCGCAGGTCCCGCGGGTGCTCGTGGCCAGCCAGGTCGGCCGGCTGCCGCTGGCCTCCGGGCCGCTCGCGCTGCTGCTGTTCGGCCGCCAGTCCCTCAGCCTCACCGCCGCCGGCCTCCTCGTCGCCGCGTACACGGCGGCGATGGCCCTGGGCGCGCCCGTGCTCGCCCGCACCGTGGACCGCTGGCGCCAACCGCCCGTGCTGTGGGGCTCCGCGGTGCTGTCCGGCCTCGGCTTCCTGGCCGTCGCGGCCAGCGGCGGCGAGCTCGCCCTCGCCGTACCCGGAGCCGCCGCGGCCGGGCTCGGCACGCCGCCGCTGGAGGCATGCCTGCGGGCCCTCTGGCCGGACCTGCTGCCCCGGGCCACCGTCCCCGCCGCGTACGCGCTGGACGTCGCCCTACAGGAGGTGATCTTCGTGGCGGGCCCACCGGTCACGCTCGCCACGGTGGCCCTCGCCGGCCCGGCGGCCGGCCTGGTCGCCGCCGCCGTCCTCCAGCTCGCCGGCACCGCCGTCTTCGCGCTCACCCCGGCCGTACGCGCCTGGCGCGGGGAGCCGGCGCCCGGCACTGGGCCGGCCCGCTGCGCGCCGGCCGGTTCACCGCGATGCTCGCCGGGGTCGTCTGCGTCGGGGCGGCGATCGGCAGCCTCCCGGTGGCCGTCACCGCGTACGCCGAGGCGGCCGGCGCCCGCGCGCTCAGCGGCTGGCTGCTCGCGGCGCAGGCCGGCGGCGCCCTGGTCGGCGGCCTGCTCTACACGCGGGCCGGCGCCGGCGGCCGGGGCCGGCTCCCGCTGCTCACCGCCGCCTTCGCCGCCGGCTTCCTGCCGCTGCTGGCGCTGCCCGGCCCGCCGTGGATGGCGCTGCTGCTGGCCGTCGCCGGGTTCGCGCTGCCCCCGGTGCTGACCGCCGTGTTCACCGCCGCCGACCGGCTCGCCCCGCCCGGCACGATCGCGGAGGCGTTCGCCTGGGTGATCACCGCCTTCACCGTGGGCAGCGCCGCCGGGGCGGCGCTCACCGGCCCGGTCGCGCAGTTCCGGTACGGCTTCGTGCCCGCCCCCGTCGCCGGGCTGGCCGCGGTCGCCGTCATGACGGCGGTCGCCCTCCGCCGGCCTAGTCGCCGAAGTCGACGCCGGTGAGGCTCACGCCACGGTACGCGGCGAGGCGCTCGGCCTGCTCGGCGACCGCGTCGCGGGTCGCCGGGTCCAGCCTGCGCCAGGGCCGGACGGCGACCGTGAACGCGCGGCCGGACTTGCGGGGCCGCCAGGTGCCGACCAACTCCCCGTCGACCAGGACGGCGCCGGGACGGCCCAGCACCGGCCACAGCTCCTTGGCGAGGGCCGCGTCCGGCATCAGCGTGGACCGGTCCTTGGCCTGGAGGAACAGGTCGAACGGGCCGAGCAGCCGGCAACCCTCGGCGTCGGCCGAGGCCAGGGCCCGCTCGTCGCCGGCCAGCAACCAGCGCGGCTCGCCGTCGACAGCCACCTCCACGGCGTCCGCGGGCCAGCGCGCCTGCACGTCCTTCACCGGCGCGTCGAGGTAGTCGGCGACGTGCTTGGGCGTGGCCGGACCGAGCAGGCGCAGGTACGCCCGGATCAGGTCGAACCGGTCGTCCGGGGTCGCCGCCTTCCGGAACCCGGGGATGCGTTCCAGCACCGGCGGTGAGGTGCCGAGCCGCAGTTCCAGCCCGGCCCGCACGGCGGCGAGCCGGAACGGCATCTCGTACAGGTGGGTGGCCTTGCAGGGCCGGCACGATCGCAGGTACGGCTCGGGCAGCGCCTCGGCCAGGCGGCCCGAGACCTCCCCTTGACGGTGGGCCGGGTGACGATGGCCCGCATCCGGGAGGCCACCTCGTCCAGGGCCGCCAGGTTGCCGATGCCGGCCGCCTTCAACGGCTTGGCCGCGTCGTAGATGCGCTTGCCCGCGTCGGCGTCCGAGTACGGCTCCACCGCGGCCGCCACCGCGCCCGCGTCGGACCGGCGGTACAGGTGCGGCGCCCCGCGCACCGTCCACAGCAGCAGCAACGCCTCGGCCGGCAGCGCCGCCACGTCGACGCCACGCAGGGCGAGCGCCCACCTGGCCCCGTCCGGGCCGGTGTCCTGCACGCCGATGTCCAGGATCGCGGTGTCGTCGAGCCCGCCCCGCGCGCGATCCAACTGCTGGGCCCGGAACCGGAAGCTCATCACCTGCCGTCGGTCGACCATTCCCCGACCCTAGACGCGGCGGCTCTGCCCTGGTTGGCGGCGTCTCAGGGGACACCGGGCGAACTACCCTGACGGCCGTGACCACCATCGAGAACCTTGAGCGCGACGTCTGGCCGGATCCCGGCCCGGACGCCTCCTCCCTGGTGCGGCGGTGCAACGAACTGCGACGCAAGCCGCTGGCGGCGTTCACGGTCGAGGACCTGCGCGTCATGCTCGGGCAGGAGATCGGCGTGCCGGCCCTGCTGCCGATCGCGGTGCGGGTCCTGCTCCGCGACCCCCTGGCCGAGGGCGACCACTACCCGGGCGACCTGCTCTCCAACGTGCTGCGGCTACCCGACTCCGCCTGGTCGGGCCTACGGGCGGAGCGGAAGCGACTCGCGTCCGTGCTGACCGAGCTTGTCGCCCGTCCTCCGTTCTCCGACCCTGGTCTGAGGCCCCGGGACCCGGACCGACAGCTTCGCGACGCCATGCTCCGGTTCCTCGGTCAATGAGATCGCCTCGTCGCCCCCGGATCGAGGACCAGGCCTTGACCCCGGGGCGGCGCGCCGCGGAGGTGGGCGGCCCGGGGATGGCACCGCCGCAGGCCCGGCGGATATGGCCTCTGACCTGGGCCGGAGTGGTGTGGAGCGGGCGACGGGAATCGAACCCGCACCGTCAGTTTGGAAGACTGAAGCTCTGCCATTGAGCTACGCCCGCGTGCGCCCCGCCGTACGGGCGCGCGCCGACAGCCTACCCGGTGTCCGGCCCGGCCGCGCAGCCCCATACCGCGCGACGCGGCCGAGCCGGGGTGATCCCCTCCGTGTCGCCGACATGGGGGCATCGGGGCGGCTCGGACACCGCCATGTCGCCACCACGGAGTCGATCACGAAGCCGCGTGAGCCCGGCGGAGGCAGCATGGGCGTTTTGTCTGGGGCGGCGCGTTGTGGGACGCCCCGGCACTCCTGCTGGAGCTCGACGGCATACACTTCTGGTCGCCACGGGGTGTGGCGCAGCTTGGTAGCGCACTCGCTTTGGGAGCGAGGGGCCGTGGGTTCAAATCCCGCCACCCCGACTGTCGTCCGCGGCCGGGCCGCCCAGGGTCGCCGCCGTCCTCGCGCGGCCCCCCGGGCGCTGCCGGGGCCTCGCGCCGGCTCGCCTACACTCGATGGGCTGAATCACGCCCAGACTCAACTGAGATCCGTCAAGGAGTACGCCTGTGAAGAGCACCGTCGAGACTCTGAGCCCGACGCGCGTGCGGCTCGCCATCGAGGTGCCGTTCGTCGAGCTCGAGCCGAGCCTCAAGAAGGCGTACCGGGAGATCGGCCAGCAGGTCCAGGTTCCCGGCTTCCGCCGGGGCAAGGTGCCGCCCGCGGTCATCGACCAGCGCGTCGGCCGGGGCACCGTCCTCAACGAGGCGGTGCAGGAGGCCATCCCGCAGAACATCCTCGCCGCGGTCCGCGAGCACGACCTGAAGACCCTCGGTCGCCCCGAGGTCGAGATCACCGAGTTCGCCGACGGGGACTCGCTGAACTTCACCGCCGAGGTCGACGTCCGGCCCGAGATCACCCTGCCCGACCTGAGCAGCGTCGAGGTCACGGTCGACGAGCTCAAGGTCGACGACAGCGAGATCGACGAGCAGGTGAAGAACCTGCGCGAGCGGTTCGCCACCCTGAAGACCGTCGAGCGGGCCGCGCAGGAGGGCGACTACGTCCAGATCGACCTGAACGCCACGGTCGACGGTGAGGACGTCCCCGGCGGTTCGGCGGCGAACATCTCGCACGAGGTCGGCAGCAAGCAGCTCCTGCCGGGGCTGGACGAGGCCCTCGTCGGCCTCGCCGCCGGCGAGAGCACCACCTTCACCACCCAGCTCGTGGGCGGCGACTTCGCCGGCCGGGACGCCGAGGTGGCAGTGACCGTCCGCACGGTCAAGGAGAAGGAGCTGCCGGAGCTCGACGACGACTTCGCCCAGATGGCGAGCGAGTTCGACACCATCGAGGAGCTGCGCAACGACCTGCGCGAGCGGGTCACCCGGGGCAAGCGGGTCGAGCAGATCTACGCCGCCCGGGACAAGGCCCTCGAGCAGCTCGTCGAGGCCGCCTCGGTGCCGGCGCCGGAGGGCGTCGTCCGCGAGGAGGTCGAGAGCCGCAAGCAGGCCATGGTCGACCAGCTCGAGCGCATCGGCGCCTCCCTGGAGGAGTACCTCGCCGCCGAGGAGAAGACCGAGGAGCAGATCGACGCCGAGCTGAACGAGGCGGCGACCGAGGGCGTCAAGATCCAGCTGCTGCTGGACACCCTGGCCGACGCCGAGGACGTCCAGGTCTCCGACGACGAGTTCGGCCACGAGATCGTCCACCGCGCCCAGCGCGCCGGGATGGCGCCGCAGCAGTACTACGACCAGCTCGTCCGCTCCGGCGCGGCAGCCGCCGTCTTCGGCGACGTGCGGCGCGGCAAGGCGCTCGCCTCGGTGATGGAGCGCATCAAGATCAAGGACGCGGCCGGCAACGAGGTGAGCCTCGACGCGATCCGCGCGGAGGGCGCCGAGGAGCACGACCACGATCACGAGCACTGACGCCTCGGGCGAGGCCGCCGCCCACCGGTCCCGGTGGGCGGCGGCCGAATCCCTTTTCCGGGTACGTCTTCCGAGTGGTGCGCTGTCAGCGAACAGTGCCCCGACCGGGACTCTGCGACCCGCCTGAGCGGTTAGTGTCGGGTAGGACGGTACGGAGAGCGAAGGGCTGCCATGACCGACATGCACATCCCATCGAAGCCCCTCAGGGCGATCGACGCCCGCGGTGGCGACAACATTGGCAACCTCGACGACTCGGTATACAACCGGTTGCTCAAGGAGCGGATCATCTTCCTGGGCAGCGAGGTGAACGACCAGGTGGCCAACCGCATCTGCGCGCAGCTGCTGCTGCTCGCGGCGGAGGACCCGGACCGGGACATCTTCCTCTGGATCAACTCGCCGGGCGGCTCGGTCTACTCGGGCATGGCGATCTACGACACGATGCAGTACATCGACAACGACGTTTCCACCGTGGCGATGGGCATGGCGGCCTCCATGGGGCAGCTGCTGCTCTGCGCGGGCACCAAGGGCAAGCGGTACGCCCTCCCGCACGCGCGGATCATGATGCACCAGCCGTCGGGCGGCATGGGCGGCACGGCGTCCGACATCGCCATCCAGGCGGAGCAGATGCTCTACACCAAGCGCATGTTCCAGGAGCGGGTGGCCTTCCACACCGGCCAGGACCAGGCCCAGATCGAGGCGGACTCGGATCGCGACCGCTGGTTCACCGCCCAGGAGGCCATGGACTACGGCTTCATCGACAAGGTGATCACCGGAGCCGCCCAGGTTCCGGAAGGCGCCGGGACCCTGAGCTGACCGAGGAGCTGACGATGACCGACCTGAGCCTGCCGCCCCAGTTCGGGGCCGTGCACAACCGCTACGTCCTGCCGTCGTTCGTCGAGCGCACGTCGTACGGGGTCAAGGAGTCCAACCCGTACAACAAGCTCTTCGAGGACCGGATCATCTTCCTCGGCGTCCAGGTGGACGACGCGTCGGCCAACGACGTGATGGCGCAGCTGCTGACGCTCGAGGGCACCGACCCGGACCGCGACATCATCATGTACATCAACTCGCCGGGCGGCTCGTTCACCGCCATGACGGCGATCTACGACACCATGCAGTACGTCCGGCCGGACATCATGACGGTCTGCCTGGGCCAGGCGGCCAGCGCGGCCGCCGTGCTGCTCGCCGCCGGCACCCCCGGCAAGCGGATGGCGCTGCCGAACTCCCGGATCATCATCCACCAGCCGGCCACCGAGGGCGGCTACGGGCAGGGCTCGGACATCGAGATCCAGGCCCGGGAGATCCTGCGGATGCGCACGCAGCTGGAGGAGATGCTCTCCCGGCACTGCAACCAGCCGGTCGACAAGGTCCGCAAGGACATCGACCGGGACAAGATTATGACGGCGGAGGAGGCCCGCGAGTACGGGCTGGTCGACACCATCCTCACCAGCCGCAAGAAGGGCCTCCTGGCGGCCAACGCCGCCAGCTGAGCCGTACCGGGTCGGAGGGGTCGGTCGGGGCGTCGTTCCCGGCCGGCCTCCTGACACACCCGTTTTGGGGGTCGGAGAAACCCCCGCCAGCGGGTAACGTCGGGTCTGTACCGCCGTGCCGGGTCGGCCCGACGGGGTGAACGGAGACGGGCGGAGCACAGCATCCGCAGGTCATGGCCGGTGTCCCGGCCGATGAGCGCAGGGAGAACGTAGGTGGCACGGATCGGTGACGGCGGCGACCTACTGAAGTGCTCCTTCTGCGGCAAGTCGCAGAAGCAGGTCAAGAAACTCATTGCGGGTCCCGGCGTCTACATCTGCGACGAGTGCATCGATCTTTGTAACGAGATCATCGAAGAGGAGCTGGCCGAGTCCGGCGAGGTGAAGTGGGAAGAGCTTCCCAAGCCGATGGAGATCTGCCAGTTCCTCGACAACTACGTCGTGGGTCAGGACCAGGCCAAGAAGGCCCTCGCCGTCGCGGTCTACAACCACTACAAGCGCATCCAGGCCGAGGCGGCCGGCGCGCCGGGCTCCGGCAGCGACACCGTCGAGCTGGCCAAGTCCAACATCCTGCTGCTGGGCCCGACCGGGTGTGGCAAGACCCACCTGGCGCAGACCCTGGCGCGGATGCTCAACGTCCCGTTCGCCATCGCCGACGCCACCGCGCTCACCGAGGCCGGCTACGTGGGCGAGGACGTGGAGAACATCCTCCTCAAGCTGATCCAGGCCGCGGACTACGACATCAAGCGCGCCGAGACCGGCATCATCTACATCGACGAGGTCGACAAGATCGCCCGCAAGTCGGAGAATCCGTCGATCACCCGGGACGTGTCCGGCGAGGGCGTCCAGCAGGCCCTGCTCAAGATGCTGGAAGGCACGGTGGCCAACGTGCCGCCGCAGGGCGGGCGCAAACACCCGCACCAGGAGTTCATCCAGATCGACACCACGAACGTGCTGTTCATCTGCGGCGGCGCCTTCGCGGGGCTCGACCAGATCATCGAGGCCCGCACCGGGCACGGCGGCACCGGCTTCGGCGCGCGGCTCCGGTCGGTCTCCGAGCGGTCGACCGACGACATCTTCAGCCAGGTCATGCCAGAGGACATGCTCAAGTTCGGGCTGATCCCGGAGTTCATCGGCCGGCTCCCCGTGATCACCAACGTCCGCAGCCTCGACCGGGCGGCCCTGGTGCGGATCCTCACCGAGCCACGCAACGCGCTGGTCAAGCAGTACCAGCGCCTCTTCGAGCTGGACGGCGTCGAGCTGGAGTTCGAGCAGGCGGCGCTGGAGGCCATCGCCGACCAGGCCATGCTGCGCGGCACCGGCGCCCGGGGCCTTCGCGCGATCATGGAAGAGGTCCTGCTCTCCGTGATGTACGAGGTGCCGAGCAACCCCGACGCCGCCCGGGTGCTGATCACGCGCGAGGTCGTGCTGGAGAACGTCAACCCGACCATCGTGCCGCGCGAGTTCACGGGCCGCCGGGCGCGCCGGGACCGTGAGGAGAAGTCCGCCTGACCCGTCGATCGGGCGGTCCCGCCGGCGGCGGACCGCCGCGGGCTTCCGGTCCGCCGAGAGCCGTCAAGGCTGTCGCCGCGCCACTTCCGCCCGTACGCTGATCTCATGCGCGTCGCTGTCTGTCAGCTCAACGCCCGCGACGACCGGGCCGCCAACCTTGCGGCCGCGGAGGCCCTGCTGGTCCGCGCCGCCGAGGCCGGGGCCGACCTGGCGGTCCTCCCGGAGTACGTCGACTACCTCGGCACCGCCGACCGGATGCCCGCGCCCGAGACCGTCGACGGCACGGTTGGGCGGTTCTTCGCCGAGGTCGCCCGCCGGCTCGGCATCTGGGTCATCGCGGGATCGTTCCACGAGCAGGGTCCGGACCCCGAGCACACCTGGAACACGTCGCTGGTCTTCGACCGTTCCGGTGCGCTGGCGGCCAGCTATCGCAAGATCCACCTGTACGACGTGGAGATCCCCGGCCGGGTTTCCTACCTCGAGTCGGCGACGGTCGCACCCGGCGAGAGGCCGGTGGTGGTCGACGTCGAGGGCCTCCGGGTCGGCCTCTCGATCTGCTACGACCTCCGCTTCCCGGAGCTGTACCGCCAACTGGCGACCGACGGGGGCGCGCAGCTGCTGGTGGTGCCGGCGGCGTTCATGCTGCACACCGGGCGCGACCACTGGGAGGTACTGCTGCGGGCGCGGGCCATCGAGAACCAGTGTTTCGTCGCGGCGGCCGGCCAGATCGGCGACCACGAGCCGGCGCGTACGTGTTTCGGTCGCAGCATGATCGTCGACCCGTGGGGGACGATCCTCGGCCAGGTGCCGGACGGCCCGGGCCTGACCGTCGTCGACCTGGACCTCGACCGGCTCCGGACCATCCGCGCCGAGGTGCCCAGCCTGGCCAACCGCCGCCTCTGACGCTCCGGCGCCGGCCGCTCTGGTCGTCCGGGTGGATCCGTCACCGATTGGCCGGGTCGGGCGTGCTGCCCGACGGAGCGGTCAGCCCTGCAACAGGACCCCGATCATCGTCAGGCCGGCGATCGCGGCGGCCGTGACGAGGAGCGCCGTGGTCATCCGGGACCGGCCGCGGTGAGCCAGCCGGCGGAGCGAGACCAGGATGACGACCAGCACGACGGCACCGATGACCAGCTGCCAGAACGGCAGCAGCAGTCCGAGCAGCGCTTCCTCGGCGAGCGTGGTCGCCGGGAACGGCGAGGCGTCATCCATGTCAGACACTCTGACACGACCGGCGCCGACGTGTGGGCGAGCGGATGGACGGCGGGCGCGGAAGCCGTCGGCGCAATCCAGCGACAGCCACCGATTTGCCTTCTGCGGGACGTCCGCGTAACTTTCTCTCTGCACGCGGGAGGCAGGACAAACCGGCCGAGAGCGGGTGCCAGGCTCGTGGCGGACACGCCGAGCGAGGCTGGGGATCTGGGCGGTGCGAAAGTTCTCCGGTGAGACGGAGTTGCGATCGCGAAGCCGACCAGCTAGAGTTCTGAAGCCGGCAGGAGCCGGGCGGATGGCCGCGAAGCGGCGATCGGCCGGTCTGCGGTTTCCCACGACAGAAACGACCGCCAAGTCTGGCGTGCGTCGCCGTGGGTCTCGTCTGAATCGACGCGAAGATCTCGGAAACGGGGTTGACGCGGGCGGGCGGATGGATAGGTTGCCCCAAACGGGGTCCGCAGGTCGGGCTTCTGGTTGGTGTGTGGTTGTTCTTTGAGAACTCAACAGGGTGCTTGATAAGCCAGTGCCAATTATGATTTACCCCCGCGCTGGTCGAGCTTTGGTTCGGCTGGTGTGGATTCCTTTGGCAACATTTTTGTTGTCAGGATGATTTTCCAAGTTTTTGTTGGAGAGTTTGATCCTGGCTCAGGACGAACGCTGGCGGCGTGCTTAACACATGCAAGTCGAGCGGAAAGGCCCTTCGGGGTACTCGAGCGGCGAACGGGTGAGTAACACGTGAGCAACCTGCCCTAGGCTTTGGGATAACCCTCGGAAACGGGGGCTAATACCGAATATTACTGCTGGCCGCATGGCTGGTGGTGGAAAGTTTTTCGGCCTGGGATGGGCTCGCGGCCTATCAGCTTGTTGGTGGGGTGATGGCCTACCAAGGCGACGACGGGTAGCCGGCCTGAGAGGGCGACCGGCCACACTGGGACTGAGACACGGCCCAGACTCCTACGGGAGGCAGCAGTGGGGAATATTGCACAATGGGCGGAAGCCTGATGCAGCGACGCCGCGTGAGGGATGACGGCCTTCGGGTTGTAAACCTCTTTCAGCAGGGACGAAGCGCAAGTGACGGTACCTGCAGAAGAAGCGCCGGCCAACTACGTGCCAGCAGCCGCGGTAAGACGTAGGGCGCGAGCGTTGTCCGGATTTATTGGGCGTAAAGAGCTCGTAGGCGGCTTGTCGCGTCGACTGTGAAAACCCGCGGCTCAACTGCGGGCCTGCAGTCGATACGGGCAGGCTAGAGTTCGGTAGGGGAGACTGGAATTCCTGGTGTAGCGGTGAAATGCGCAGATATCAGGAGGAACACCGGTGGCGAAGGCGGGTCTCTGGGCCGATACTGACGCTGAGGAGCGAAAGCGTGGGGAGCGAACAGGATTAGATACCCTGGTAGTCCACGCTGTAAACGTTGGGCGCTAGGTGTGGGGGGCCTCTCCGGTTCCCTGTGCCGCAGCTAACGCATTAAGCGCCCCGCCTGGGGAGTACGGCCGCAAGGCTAAAACTCAAAGGAATTGACGGGGGCCCGCACAAGCGGCGGAGCATGCGGATTAATTCGATGCAACGCGAAGAACCTTACCTGGGTTTGACATCGCCGGAAATCCTCCAGAGATGGGGGGTCCTTCGGGGCCGGTGACAGGTGGTGCATGGCTGTCGTCAGCTCGTGTCGTGAGATGTTGGGTTAAGTCCCGCAACGAGCGCAACCCTCGTTCGATGTTGCCAGCGCGTTATGGCGGGGACTCATCGAAGACTGCCGGGGTCAACTCGGAGGAAGGTGGGGATGACGTCAAGTCATCATGCCCCTTATGTCCAGGGCTTCACGCATGCTACAATGGCCGGTACAATGGGCTGCGATACCGTGAGGTGGAGCGAATCCCAAAAAGCCGGTCTCAGTTCGGATCGGGGTCTGCAACTCGACCCCGTGAAGTCGGAGTCGCTAGTAATCGCAGATCAGCAACGCTGCGGTGAATACGTTCCCGGGCCTTGTACACACCGCCCGTCACGTCACGAAAGTCGGCAACACCCGAAGCCGGTGGCCCAACCCGTAAGGGAGGGAGCCGTCGAAGGTGGGGCTGGCGATTGGGACGAAGTCGTAACAAGGTAGCCGTACCGGAAGGTGCGGCTGGATCACCTCCTTTCTAAGGAGCACCATCCGTCGAAGGACGGTATGGAGCCAGCGACCTGCGAATGTCGGGTCGGGGTGCTCGATGGCGGAGACACTGGTGAGTTCGATCCTGGCAACGGCTACGACGCCTGGTACGGCCACTTCGGTGGTGTGGAACGGTTGGTTGTGGTGCGGCTGGGGAGGATGGATAGCACCCTGTTGGGTCCTGAAGGAACAACCGTGGGTTGTTTCTTTCGGAGCCTTGGCCAGGACGTGAGTTCTGGGGGCTGCCAGGCATGGCCTGGTCTCGCATACCGTCGACGTGTGTCGGGCTGGTGTGGGGCTGTGGGTTGTGGGTTGGTCGTTTGTTGAGAATTGCACAGTGGACGCGAGCATCTTTGTGGTCAAGTTGTCAAGGGCGAACGGTGGATGCCTTGGCACCAGGAGCCGATGAAGGACGTGGGAGGCCGCGATAGGCCTGGGGGAGCTGTCAACCGAGCTGTGATCCCAGGGTGTCCGAATGGGGAAACCTGGCATCAGTCATGTGATGTCACCTGCACCTGAACACATAGGGTGTATGGGGGGAACGCGGGGAAGTGAAACATCTCAGTACCCGTAGGAAGAGAAAACAACATGTGATTCCGTGAGTAGTGGCGAGCGAAAGCGGATGTAGGCTAAACCGGTTGCGTGTGATACCTGTCAGGGGTTGCGTGGTCGGGGTTGTGGGACCCTGCGAGGTGGGCTGACAACCACCTGAGGAGTTACAAAGCCAGTTGCTAGCCGAACAGTCTGGGAAGGCTGACCGTAGGCGGTGAGAGTCCGGTAGGTGAAAGTGGCTGGTCTTCTGTGGGTGTTCCCGAGTAGCGGCGGACTCCTGTAATCTGCCGTGAATCTGCCAGGACCACCTGGTAAGCCTAAATACTTCCTGGTGACCGATAGCGGACGAGTACCGTGAGGGAATGGTGAAAAGTACCCCGGGAGGGGAGTGAAATAGTACCTGAAACCGTTCGCCTACAATCCGTCGGAGCCTTGCGGGGTGACGGCGTGCCTTTTGAAGAATGAGCCTGCGAGTTAGTGGCATGTGGCGAGGTTAACCCGTGTGGGGGAGCCGTAGCGAAAGCGAGTCTGAATAGGGCGTTTGAGTCGCATGCTCTAGACCCGAAGCGGAGTGATCTAGCCATGGGCAGGCTGAAGCGCGGGTAAGACCGCGTGGAGGGCCGAACCCACCAACGTTGAAAAGTTGGGGGATGACCTGTGGTTAGGGGTGAAAGGCCAATCAAACTCCGTGATAGCTGGTTCTCCCCGAAATGCATTTAGGTGCAGCGTCGCGTGTTTCTTGCCGGAGGTAGAGCACTGGATGGTCTAGGGGGCCCACAAGCTTACCGAAATCAGCCAAACTCCGAATGCCGGTAAGTGAGAGCGCGGCAGTGAGACTGCGGGGGATAAGCTTCGTAGTCGAGAGGGAAACAGCCCAGATCACCAGCTAAGGCCCCTAAGCGTGTGCTAAGTGGAAAAGGATGTGGGGTCGCATAGACAACCAGGAGGTTGGCTTAGAAGCAGCCACCCTTTAAAGAGTGCGTAATAGCTCACTGGTCAAGTGGTTCCGCGCCGACAATGTAGCGGGGCTCAAGCACACCGCCGAAGCTGTGGCATTCACATTTTTACTTCGCCAGGTCTTGATATCTGGTGCAGGTGTGTGGATGGGTAGGGGAGCGTCGTGCCGGGGGTGAAGCGACGGGGTGACCTAGTCGTGGACGCGGCACGAGTGAGAATGCAGGCATGAGTAGCGAATGAAGGGTGAGAAACCCTTCCGCCGGATGACCAAGGGTTCCAGGGCCAGGCTAATCCGCCCTGGGTGAGTCGGGACCTAAGGCGAGGCCGAGAGGCGTAGTCGATGGACAACGGGTTGATATTCCCGTACCCGCGAAAGAGCGTCCCTGATGAACCTTGCTGTGCTAACCACCCAAGCCATCCAAGACCTTCGGGTTGAGGGTGGGGAGCGTGGGATCCTGGTGGGTAGTAGTCAAGCGATGGGGTGACGCAGGAAGGTAGCTGAGCCCGGCCGGTGGTTGTGCCGGGGTAAGCGTGTAGGCCGTGCTGTAGGCAAATCCGCAGCACATGTGGGCTGAGACGTGATGCCGAGCCGATTCAGGTGAAGTCAGTGATCCTATGCTGCCGAGAAAAGCCTCTAGCGAGTTCTGAGCGGCCCGTACCCCAAACCGACACAGGTGGTCAGGTAGAGAATACCGAGGCGATCGGGCGAACTGTGGTTAAGGAACTCGGCAAATTGCCCCCGTAACTTAGGGAGAAGGGGGGCCGGAGACGTGAAGCCCCTTGCGGGTGGAGCGTTGTATGGCCGCAGAGAGCAGGGGGAAGCGACTGTTTACTAAAAACACAGGTCCATGCGAAGAAGTAATTCGATGTATATGGACTGACGCCTGCCCGGTGCTGGAACGTTAAGGGGACCTGTTAGCTCCTTTTGGGGCGAAGCGGAGAACTTAAGCGCCAGTAAACGGCGGTGGTAACTATAACCATCCTAAGGTAGCGAAATTCCTTGTCGGGTAAGTTCCGACCTGCACGAATGGCGTAACGACTTCCCCACTGTCTCAACCACAGGCCCGGCGAAATTGCATTACGAGTAAAGATGCTCGTTACGCGCGGCAGGACGGAAAGACCCCGGGACCTTTACTATAGCTTGACATTGGTATCTGAATTAGCTTGTGTAGGATAGGTGGGAGCCGGTGAAGTCCATACGCCAGTATGGGTGGAGGCATTGTTGAAATACCACTCTGGTTGATTTGGGTATCTAACTTCGGACCGTTATCCGGTTCAGGGACAGTGTCTGGTGGGTAGTTTAACTGGGGCGGTTGCCTCCTAAAGGGTAACGGAGGCGCCCAAAGGTTCCCTCAGCCTGGTTGGCAATCAGGTGTTGAGTGCAAGTGCACAAGGGAGCTTGACTGTGAGACTGACGGGTCGAGCAGGGACGAAAGTCGGGACTAGTGATCCGGCACTGGCATGTGGAAGCGGTGTCGCTCAACGGATAAAAGGTACCCCGGGGATAACAGGCTGATCTTCCCCAAGAGTCCATATCGACGGGATGGTTTGGCACCTCGATGTCGGCTCGTCGCATCCTGGGGCTGTAGCAGGTCCCAAGGGTTGGGCTGTTCGCCCATTAAAGCGGTACGCGAGCTGGGTTTAGAACGTCGTGAGACAGTTCGGTCCCTATCCGCCGTGCGCGTAGGATACTTGAGAAGGGCTGTCCCTAGTACGAGAGGACCGGGACGGACGAACCTCTGGTGTGCCAGTTGTCCCGCCAGGGGCACGGCTGGTTGGCTACGTTCGGAAGGGATAACCGCTGAAAGCATCTAAGCGGGAAGCCTGCTTCAAGATGAGGTATCCCACCCCTCTTTGAGGGGGTAAGGCCCCCAGCTAGACGACTGGGTTGATAGGCCGGAGATGTAAGCTCGGTAACGGGTTGAGTTGACCGGTACTAATAGGCCGAGGACTTGATTATCAAAGGTGCTACGCGTCCACTGTGTGATTCCCGACAAGCGAACAGCAGACCATGTTTTTGGTGTTGTTTGATATGTCGATAGTGTTACGGCGGTCATGGCGGAGGGGAAACGCCCGGTTACATTCCGAACCCGGAAGCTAAGCCCTCCAGCGCCGATGGTACTGCACTCGGGAGGGTGTGGGAGAGTAGGACACCGCCGGACATTCTTTCGTTCAGGGCCACCCCATCCGGGGTGGCCCTGAACGCATTTCCACCCCATTTTTGGGAGAGCGGAACAGGGCCGCCCGCCGCGGCGGCGGACGGCCCGATCGAATGGCGCGCGGGGTGGAGCGGCGGGCGGCCTCAGGAGCGCGTCTGGATGCCCTCGCGGAGCTGGCGCATCAGCTCGCCGGCGGCGTCCACGGGGCGGCCGGGAAACATGGCCATCGCGACGCTGCCGTGGTCCGCCCAGCCGCAGATGGCGAAGTCGCCCCCGTCGCCGCTCGTCGTCCCGCACTTCATCACGCCGCCGAACCGGCCGGCCGGAACCTCCCGCACCCCCATCACCCTGCCCGTCTCGTCGGCCATCAGGCCGAACAGCGTGTCCAGGTCGCGCTCCGGCTGCCACAGCAGGGTGGTGCCGCCGAAGATGAGCACCGAACGCTTCTCGTCCGCGGGGTCCCTGTACACGGTGCCGAAGCTGCGGTCCAGGTCGATGTCGGCGGCCAGGCCGTCGCGCAGGTAGTCCGCGGTGCTCCGGGCCCGCTCGCTGTCGTCCCGCTGGAGGCCGGCGACCGTGTCCGGTGCGGCGAGGCGCGCGTCCTTCTGCCGGGCCACCTGCCATCCGGCGGCGCCGAGCGCTCCCGTGCCGGCGAGGCCGGCCACCAGGAGCACCCCCAGGACGACCTTACGGCGGCGGGACCAGGGACGGCGTCGGCCCTCTTCCCCGGGGTCCCGGTTGCTGAGCTGGATCGGCTCCTCGGTGAGGTCCACCGGCTCCGGCTCGTGGGCGAGCGACCGCCCGGTGAGATGCGCGTCGGACATAGCCGACACCGTACGCGAAGGACCGGTGGCGCACGCCGGGTCCGCCGAAGCGCTCCGTAGACTTTCAGGGTGACCGAGAGACTGGATGCCCGACGCCCCGACGCCCCGACCCTTGCCGGCCAGTACCAGCCCGGCGAGGTAGAGCAGCGACGGTACGAGCAGTGGGTAGCCGCCGGCCACTTCCGGGCGTCGGCGGAGAGCGACAAGCCCCCCTTCGCCATCGTCATCCCACCGCCGAACGTCACCGGTTCGCTGCACATGGGCCACGCCCTCGACCACACCGTCCAGGACGCACTGGTGCGGCGTAAGCGGATGCAGGGGTACGAGGCGCTCTGGCTGCCCGGCATGGACCACGCCGGCATCGCCACCCAGAACGTGGTGGAGCGGCAGCTCGCCACCCAGGGACTGTCCCGCCACGACCTGGGCCGGGAGAAGTTCATCGAGCGGGTGTGGCAGTGGAAGGCCGAGTCCGGCGGCGCGATCCTCGGCCAGATGCGCCGGCTCGGCGACGCGGTCGACTGGGACCGCGAGCGCTTCACCATGGACGCGGGCCTGTCCCGGGCCGTGCAGACGATGTTCAAGAAGCTGTACGACGACGGCCTGATCTACCGGGCGAACCGGATCATCAACTGGTGCCCGCGCTGTCTGACCGCCCTGTCCGACATCGAGGTGGAGCACAGCGACGACGACGGCGAGCTGATCTCCATCCGGTACAGCGACGAGGTGGTGGTGGCCACCACCCGCGCCGAGACGATGCTCGGCGACACCGCCGTCGCGGTGCACCCCGACGACGAGCGGTACCGGCACCTGATCGACACCGAGGTCGCCCTGCCGCTCACCGGCCGGCGCATCCCGATCGTCGCGGACGAGCACGTCGACCCGAGCTTCGGCACGGGCATGGTCAAGGTGACCCCGGCGCACGACCCGAACGACTTCGAGATCGGCCAGCGCCACGACCTGCCGGCCCTGACGATCATGGACGAGCGAGGCGTCATCACCGCGCCCGGCCCGTTCGAGGGACTGGACCGGTACGAGGCGCGGCCGGCGATCGTCGCCGCGCTGCGCGAGCAGGGGCTCATCGTGGCCGAGAAGCGGCCGTACGTGCACGCGGTGGGGCACTGCTCGCGGTGCAGGACGACCGTCGAGCCGCGGCTGTCGCTGCAGTGGTTCGTGCGGACCGGCCCGCTGGCCAGCGCGGCCGGGGACGCGGTCCGCGACGGCCGGGTGAAGATCGAGCCGGCCGAGCTGGCCAAGCGCTACTTCGCGTGGGTCGACAACATGCACGACTGGTGCATCTCCCGGCAGCTGTGGTGGGGTCACCGCATTCCCGTGTGGTACGGCCCGGACGGCGAGATCGTCTGCGTCGGGCCGGACGAGCAGCCGCCCGCCGGCGAGGGCTGGCACCAGGACGAGGACGTCCTGGACACCTGGTTCTCCAGCGGGCTGTGGCCGTTCTCCACCCTCGGCTGGCCGGAGCGGACCCCGGACCTGGCGAAGTTCTACCCGACCAGCGTCCTGGTCACCGGCTACGACATCCTCTTCTTCTGGGTCGCCCGGATGATGATGTTCGGCCTGTACGCGATGGACGGCGTCCAACCGTTCCACGTGGTCGCCCTGCACGGCATGGTGCGTGACGAGCACGGCAAGAAGATGTCCAAGTCGTTCGGCAACGTGGTCGACCCGCTGGACTGGATCGACCGGTTCGGCGCGGACGCCACCCGGTTC
Source organism: Micromonospora olivasterospora (assembly GCF_007830265.1). Taxonomy (NCBI): domain Bacteria; kingdom Bacillati; phylum Actinomycetota; class Actinomycetes; order Micromonosporales; family Micromonosporaceae; genus Micromonospora; species Micromonospora olivasterospora. Next base: position 1,176,607 of record NZ_VLKE01000001.1, on the reverse strand, counting down.
ACCCTCGCCCGGGGCGCCAACCCGGGCCAGGACGTCCCGGTCAGCGAGGACTGGTGCCAGGGCTCCCGTAACTTCTGCAACAAGCTCTGGAACGCCACCCGGTTCGCGCTGATGAACGGCGCCCACACGGACGGGCCGCTGCCGGCGGCGGACCGGCTCTCGACCGTCGACCGGTGGATCCTGTCCCGGCTGGCGCACGTGACCGCCGAGGTGGACGAGCAGTTCGAGGCGTACGAGTTCGCCAAGGTCTGCGACCTGCTGTACCACTTCGCCTGGGACGACGTCTGCGACTGGTACGTGGAGCTGACCAAGCCGGTGCTCGCCGAGGGCGGCGCGGCGGCGGAGGTCACCCGGCGGGTGCTCGGGCACGTGCTGGATCAGCTGCTGCGGCTGCTGCACCCGGTGATCCCGTTCGTCACCGACGAGCTGTGGATCGCGCTCACCGGCGGGGAGACGGTGCTGACGGCCGCGTGGCCGGTCGCCGACCGTACGCTGGTCGACGACGCCGCGGAGGCCGAGGTCGGCACCGTCCAGCGGGTGGTGACCGAGATCCGGCGGTTCCGGTCGGACCAGGGGCTGCGCCCCACCCAGCGGGTCGCGGCGCGGCTCGACGGCCTGGCCGGCGCGGGCATCGCGGGCCACGAGCGGCTGATCCGTTCGCTGGTGCGGCTGGACGAGGCCGGCGACGACTTCCAGGCCAGCGCCACCCTCGCCATGCCCGGCGCGGTCGGCGTCGCCCTGGACACCCGGGGGTCGATCGACGTGGCCGCCGAGCGGGCCCGGCTGACCAAGGACCGCGCGGCGGCCGAGAAGGAGGTCGCCCAGGCCCGGGCCAAGCTCGACAACCCGGCGTTCGTCGGGAAGGCCCCCGAGCCGGTGGTGGCCAAGATCCGTGACCGGCTCGCGACCGCCGAGGCCGACCTGATCCGCATCGACGCCGCACTGGAGGCGCTGCCCTCGTGACCGACCGCACCGACCGCACCGAGTTCGCCGCCGTCGACGCCGAGTTGGCGGCGCGCGGCTTCACCCGCATGGTCTTCGAGCTGGACCGCATCGAGTCGCTGCTGGACCTGCTCGGCGACCCGCAGCGGGCGTACCCGTCGATCCACCTGACCGGGACCAACGGCAAGACCTCGACGGCCCGGATGATCGACTCGCTGCTGCGGGCGTTCGGGCTGCACACCGGCCGCTACACCAGCCCCCACCTGGAGACCGTTCGGGAGCGGATCAGCCTCGACGGCGAGCCGGTCAGCGAGGAACGCTTCGTGGCCACGTACCGAGAGGTGGCCCCGCTGGCCGCGCTGGTCGACCAGCGGTCGGCCGAGCCGCTGACCTACTTCGACATGACCACCGCGCTGGCGTTCGCGACGTTCGCGGACGCGCCGGTGGACGTGGCCGTCGTCGAGGTGGGCCTGGGCGGCGCCGAGGACTCCACGAACGTGGTCCAGGCCGGGGTCGCGGTGCTCACGCCGATCGGGCTGGACCACACCGAGTGGCTGGGCGACACGCTCCAGGACATCGCCCTGCACAAGGCGGGGATCATCCACAAGGGGGCCACCGTGATCTGCGCGGCGCAGGAGGAGGAGGCCGCCCGGCCGATCCTGGAACGCTGCGCCGAGGTCGGGGCGACCATCGCCCGGGAGGGGTCCGAGTTCGGCGTGCTGCGCCGGGCCGTGGCCGTCGGCGGCCAGGTAGTCAGCATCCAGGGACTCGGCGGGGTGTACGACGAGGTGTTCCTCCCGCTGCACGGCGCCCACCAGGCGCAGAACGCGGCGGTGGCGCTGGCCGCGGTCGAGGCGTTCCTGGGGGCGGGGCGCGGCGGCAGCTCGACGTCGAGACCGTACGGGAGGGCTTCGCCGCGGCCAGCTCGCCCGGCCGGCTGGAGAAGGTGCGTACCGCGCCCACCATCCTGCTCGACGGCGCGCACAACCCGCACGGGATGACCGCCACGGTCACCGCGCTGCAGGAGGAGTTCGCGTTCAGCAAGCTGGTGGGCGTGCTCGCCGTGCTCGGCGACAAGGACGCGGCCGGCCTGCTGGAGCTGCTGGAGCCGGTGCTGGATTCGCTCGTGGTGACCCGCAACAGCTCGCCCCGGGCGATGCCGGCGGAGGAGCTGGCGGCGCTGGCCCGGGAGGTCTTCGGGCCGGACCGGGTGGAGGTGGCCGAGGAGATGCCCGACGCGATCGAGTCGGCGGTGGCGCAGGCGGAGACCGACGTCCCCGGCGAGCTGGCCGGGGTCGGCGTACTGATCACCGGGTCGGTGGTGACCGTGGCCGACGCCCGCCGACTGCTCAAGCGATGACCGCCCCCGAGGACGACCGGCCCACGGGCCGGACCGGCGCCCGGCGGACGGTGCCGCGCCGGCGCCGGCTGCGGCCGGCGACGCCGCGCCGGGCGGTGCGGGCGGGCCGGAGGGTGGGGTGCCGGGGCAGCGGCGCTCCGGGCTGCGCAACCCGGCCGGGGCGGTGCGCGGCCTGGGCGCGGGGACGCTGGCCCTGGAGGCGCTGGTGCTGCTGCTCGCCATCCAGCCGATCCGGCTGGTCGGCGGGGAGCTGGGCGGGGCGGCCATCGCGGCGATCGTGACGCTGGCCGTGGCGGCGGTGGCGCTGGCCGGCATGATGCGCCGGCCGTGGGCCTGGCACGCCGGCACCGTGCTACAGGGGGCGCTGCTGCTCTCGGGCCTGCTGCACTGGTCGCTGTTCGCGCTGGGCGTCATCTTCTCCCTGGTCTGGGCGTACGCCCTGCACGTGCGGCGGGTGATCCTCGGCTGAGGAGCGGCACCTACGCCTCGGCGTCGGCGCGGGTGCGCCACTGGGTGAGGGCCACGCCGTGGCCGTCCGGGTCGCGGAAGGCCGCCGCCCAGACCTCCAGCCTGCTGCCCCGGTTGACCACGCGGGGGGCGTACGTGAAGCGGACGCCGGAGTCGCGCAGCCGCGCGTACGCGCCCTGGATGTCGTCGACCTCCAGGTTGACGTGGACGAGGCGGCGGCTGATCGGGGCGGCCTCGGTGACCTCCCGCAGCACCAGCCGGGTCGCCCCGGAGGCGAGCACCGCGTTGCCGGAGCCCCGGTCGACCTCCTCGAAGCCGAGCACGCCCCGGTAGAACTCCAGGGAACGGTCCAGCTGGGTGACCAGCATCGTGATGCCCACCCCGCTGAACGCGGCGGCGTCGACGGGCTCGGCCTCCGGGTCGTAACCGAAGATCGCCTCGTCCAACTGGTCGGCGCGCAGCTCCGGCTCGCGCTGCGGAACCGGGTCGTCCAGCGGCACGTCGATCGGGTCGACCGGGGCGGGGACGTCGAACCGCTCCTCGGCCGGCGGGCGGGGGCCCGGGGTGGTGGCGCGGCGCGGCAGCGGGCCCGCTGCCGGCTCCACCAGCGTGCCCTCCAGCACGACCGGGCCGCCCGGGCGCTGGTGCACCACGACCGGCTCCCGCTGCTCCGGCAGCGGGCCCAGGTCGTCGCGCAGCGGCTCGGGCGTGGGCGCGTCCCGCGGGTCGTCGTGGAAGTCGTCGTCCGGGCGGTCGGCCCACGGCGGGGCCTCCTGCTGGATGAGGACCTCGTCGACCGGCTCCGCGCCGGCGTACTCGGGCGGCAGGTCGGCCAGGGCGGCGGCCGTCTCCGTGTGGGTCGGCATGTCGTCCCAGAGGACGCGGACGTGCCGCTGGTCGTCCAGGGCCACCCGGATCGGCAGCGTCTGCCCGATCGAGGGCCACTTCGCCACCGGCACCCGGGGCTCGATGATCTTCTTGGACCTCGGCGGCAGCCCCGGCGCGTCGATCACGATCTGCAGCTCGCAGCGGCCGAAGGCGTACGCCGTGGGCGGCTCGGAGACGCTGTGCACGTGGCCGACGCCGACGACCCAGGTGCGGCCGCCGCCGCGCACGGTGGCCAGCGCGATCGCCAGCACCAGCAGCGCCGCCCCCAGCGCCACGATCGCCCAGCTCGTCATGCCCAGCCCGAACAGCAGCACGAAGGTCGCCACGGTGCCCAGCACGGCCGCGATGAGCTTGCGTACCGGCGCGATGGGCCGGCTCCCGCCATTCGCCACAGTGGACCTCCCAGGGGTCAAGGGCCAGGCTAGGCCGGATCGGCGAGCGGGGGAAGGAGCAGCCGCCGCGCCGGCGCCGGGACCGGGTCGATAGGCTGACCGTACCCAGCCGAACCGGATTCCGCGCACAGGAGGAAACCAGCGTGTCCAGCAGCAGCCCGGACGAGCGCACGCTCGTGCTGATCAAGCCCGACGCGGTCCGCCGTGGCCTGGTCGGCGAGATCCTGTCCCGCTTCGAGCGCAAGGGCCTGCGGATCGACGCGATGCAGTCGCGGACGATGGACGGCGACTTCGCCGACCAGCACTACGCCGAGCACGTCGACAAGGCGTTCTACCCGCCGCTGAAGGCGTTCATGACCGGCGGCCCGCTGGTCGCCCTGGTGCTCTCCGGCGACCAGGTGATCGAGGTGGTGCGCGGCATGATCGGCAGCACCGACGGTCGCAAGGCCGCCGCCGGCACCATCCGCGGCGACCTGTCCCTGTCGAACCGCGAGAACCTGGTGCACGCCTCCGACTCGACGGACAGCGCCAATCGCGAGATCGCGCTCTGGTTCCCCGAGCTGGGCTGAACCCACGGGGTCGCGGGCCGGATGGCGATCATCGCGGCCCGCGACCGCCGTCACACCTGCGCCGGGGGCTGCTTCCGGCTGGTCACGGCGACCCGGTTCCACACGTTGATCGTGGCGATCGCCACGACCAGATCCGCCAGCTCCTTCTCCGACCAGACCTTGACGGCGGCGTCCCAGACGTCGTCGGGCACCCCGTGCTCGCCGAGTCGGGTGACCGCGTCGGTGAGCGCGAGGGCGGCGCGCTCCCGCTCGTCGAAGAAGGGCGCCTCCCGCCACGCGGCCACGGCGAACAGCCGCCGGCTGGACTCGCCCGCCGCGAGGGCGTCCCGGCTGTGCAGGTCGACGCAGTACGCGCAGCCGTTGAGCATCGAGGCCCGCATCTTCACCAGCTCCAGCACGGTGTGCTCGACGTTCGCCCGGACGTACTTCTCCAGCCCCAGCACCGCCTGGAGCGCCTGCGGCGCCACCGCCGCCATGTCGATCCGACTCATCTCGTCCTCCTCGTGTGGCTCCGACGGCCGTACGACGGGGTGACCCCCGGGGAACGTGACGAGGAGGGGCTGTGACGGTGGTCATGGCGCACCGACCACGATTACTCGGCGGCGATCACCGCGACCGGTCGAGTATTCTTGACCACCGTAAGGCGACGACCCGGCCATCACCGGCGAGCCTCCGGAAGAACGGCCGGGTGACCGGCTCAGTAGAACCGGACGGGTCCGGCCCGTCACAGCCGGCCAACGAGCGGGCGGTCGATCTCGGCCGTCAAGCGGGGTGGTACCGCGGGCCTGGCCCGGGGCGCCGGACGGCGTACCCGGAACGGGCTCGTCCTCGCAGACCCACACGAGCGTGAGCTGCGAGGAGAGCGACCCCCGATGGCCTATCCGTTGCACGACCCGACCGCCGCCGGTGTCCCGGCGAGCCCGGACCTGCCCGCGGTCGAGCGCCGGGTCCTGGAGCACTGGACGGCCGACAAGACCTTCGAGGCGTCCGTCGAGGCCAGGCCGGCCTCCGCCCGGCGGCCGGAGGAAGCGGGCTCCGTCGACGGCGGCGACGCGCGCGCCGCCGACAACGAGTACGTCTTCTACGACGGCCCGCCGTTCGCCAACGGCCTGCCGCACTACGGCCACCTGTTCACCGGGTACGTCAAGGACGTGGTGCCGCGCTACCAGACCATGCGCGGGCGCCGGGTGGAGCGGCGCTTCGGCTGGGACTGCCACGGCCTGCCCGCCGAGGTGGTGGCCGAGAAGCAGCTCGGCATCACCAGCAAGGCGGAGATCCTCGACCTGGGCGTGGCCCGGTTCAACGAGGCGTGCCGCACCTCCGTGCTGGAGTTCACCCACGACTGGGAGCGGTACGTCACCCGGCAGGCCCGCTGGGTCGACTTCGCCAACGACTACAAGACCCTCGACCTGGACTACATGGAAAGCGTCATGTGGGCCTTCCGGACCCTGCACGACAAGGGCCTGGTCTACGAGGGCTTCCGGGTGCTGGCGTACTGCTGGCGCTGCGAGACGCCGCTGTCGAACACCGAGACCCGGATGGACGACGTCTACCGGGACCGACACGACCCGACGGTGACCGTCTGGTTCGAGCTGACCGCCGACGAGAGCGCGCCGGAGCCGGTGCGCGGCGCGGTGCGGGTCGGCGTGTGGACCACCACGCCGTGGACCCTCCCGTCCAACCTGGCGCTCGCCGTCGGCCCGGACATCGAGTACGCCGTGCTGGAGCGCGACGGCTCCCGGTACGTGGTGGGCGCGGCGCGGCTGGCCGCGTACGCCAAGGAGCTGGAGGGGTACGAGCGGGTCGGCACGGTCCACGGCCGCGACCTGGTCGGGCGCCGCTACACCCCGCTGTTCGACTTCCTGGTCGAGCAGGCGGGGGAGGACGCCTACCAGGTCCTCGGCGCGGACTTCGTCACCACCGAGGACGGCACCGGGATCGTCCACCTGGCCCCGGCCTTCGGCGAGGACGACCAGAACGTCTGCAACGCCGCCGGCATCCCCACCATCGTGACCGTGGACGACCACACCCGGTTCACGGCGCTGGTCCCGCCGTACCAGGGCGAGCAGGTCTTCGACGTCAACAAGCCGGTGATCCGCGAGCTGAGGGAGCGGGGGGTGCTGCTGCGGCAGGACACCTACACCCACTCGTACCCGCACTGCTGGCGCTGCGACACCCCGCTGGTCTACAAGGCGGTGTCGTCCTGGTTCGTGGCGGTGACGAAGTTCAAGGACCGGATGGTCGAGCTGAACCAGCAGATCAACTGGACCCCGGGGCACATCAAGGACGGCTCGTTCGGCAAGTGGCTGGCCAACGCCCGCGACTGGTCGATCAGCCGGAACCGGTTCTGGGGCTCGCCGATCCCGGTGTGGAAGTCCGACGACCCCAACTACCCCCGGGTGGACGTGTACGGCTCGCTGGAGGAGCTGGAGCGGGACTTCGGCGTACGGCTGACCGACCTGCACCGGCCGGCGGTCGACGAGCTGGTCCGCCCGAACCCGGACGACCCGACCGGGAAGTCGACGATGCGCCGGGTGCCGGAGGTACTGGACTGCTGGTTCGAGTCCGGCTCGATGCCGTTCGCCCAGGTGCACTACCCGTTCGAGAACCGCGACTGGTTCGAGAACCACTACCCGGGCGACTTCATCGTCGAGTACATCGGGCAGACCCGCGGCTGGTTCTACACCATGCACGTGCTGGCCACGGCGCTGTTCGACCGGCCGGCGTTCCGCAACTGCCTCAGCCACGGCATCCTGCTCGGCTCGGACGGGCGGAAGATGTCCAAGAGCCTGCGCAACTACCCGGACGTGTACCACGTCTTCGACTCGTACGGGTCGGACGCGATGCGCTGGATGCTGATGTCGTCGCCGGTGCTGCGCGGCGGGGACATGTCGGTGACCGAGGCGGGCATCCGGGACGCCGTCCGGCAGGTGCTGCTGCCGCTGTGGAACGTCTGGTACTTCTTCTCGCTGTACGCCAACGCCGACGGCTACACCGCGAAGCGGCGGGTGGACTTTACCCACCTGCTCGACCGGTACGTGCTGGCGAAGACGAACGAGCTGGTCACGGCCGTGCAGGGGCAGTTGGACGCGTACGACATTTCCGGCGCCTGCGCCACCGTGCGGTCCTTCCTGGACGCCCTGACCAACTGGTACGTCCGCCGGTCCCGCGACCGGTTCTGGTCCGGCGACGCCGACGCGTTCGACACCCTGTGGACGGTGCTGGAGGCGCTGTGCCGGGTGGTGGCGCCGCTGGCGCCGCTGACCGCGGAGGAGATCTGGCGCGGCCTGACCGGGGAGCGGTCGGTGCACCTGACCGACTGGCCGGCGGCGGAGGAGTTCCCGGCCGACCACGACCTGGTGGCCGCCATGGACGCCACCCGGGACGTCTGCTCGGCGGCGCTGTCGCTGCGCAAGGCGAAGGGCCTGCGGGTGCGGCTGCCGCTGTCGAGGCTGACGGTGGCGTCGCCGGCGGCGGAGCAGCTGCGCCCGTTCGCCGACCTGGTCGCCGACGAGGTCAACGTGAAGGCGGTGGAGTTCACCGACGAGGTGTCCGCGTACTGCCAGCAGGTGTTGACCGTGGTGCCCCGGGCGCTCGGCCCCCGGGTCGGCAAGCAGGTGCAGCAGGTCATCAAGGCGGTCAAGGCGGGGGAGTGGGAGCTGGTCGACGGCGCCCCCGTGGCCGCCGGGGTCACCCTCGCCGAGGGCGAGTACGAGCTGCGCCTGGTCGCCGCCGACGCCGAGCACTCCGCGCCGCTGCCCGGCGGCGAGGGCGTGGTGGTGCTGGACACCGAGGTCACCCCGGAGCTGGCCGCCGAGGGGCTGGCCCGGGACGTCGTCCGGGTGGTGCAGCAGGCCCGCCGGGACGCCGACCTGGACGTGTCGGACCGGATCGTGGTGGCGCTGTCGGCGTCCGAGGAGGTCCGGGCCGCGGTGTCGGCGTACCGCGAATTCGTCGCCCGGGAGGTGCTGGCCGACGCCGTCGACTTCGCCGACGGGGTCGACGGCTTCGCGGGCGAGGTCGGCGAGGGCGAGCGCGTGACGGTGGCCGTCCGCCGGGTATGAGGTGACAGGAGGGACCCCTTCCGTGGGGTCCCTCCTGACCACCGTCGACGCCCGCGAGCGCCGGGCGCTCACGGGGTGGGCCGCGCAACACCCGCTCGGGCAGGCGTGACCGCGTCGGCTAACGTGACAGCGCCCGTTCCAGCACGACCGCCGGAGGACCAGTGCCGCTGCTCTACACCATCGGCAAGCACACCGTGGGCCCCGCGCTCCGGTTGGCCTTCCGACCGACCGTGGAGGGGTTGGAGCACATCCCGGCGACCGGCGGGGCCATCTTCGCCGGCAACCACCTCTCGGTCGCCGACGAGCTGTTCCTCGGCACGGTCGTGCCCCGGCACCTGGCGTTCTGGGCCAAGTCGGAGTACTTCAAGGGCACCGGCGTCAAGGGCGCGTTCTCCAAGTTCGTGCTCACCGGCCTGGGGGCGATCCCGGTCGAGCGGGCCGGCGGGCGGGCCGCGCTGTCGGCGTTCGACGCGGCGATCCCCGTGCTCAAGGCCGGTGACCTGGTCGCCGTCTACCCCGAGGGCACCCGCTCGCCGGACGGCCGGCTCTACCGTGGACGCACGGGCGCGGCCCGGCTGGCCGTGGCGGCCGGCGTGCCGATCATCCCGGTGGGCATGGTCGGCACCGACAAGGCCCAGCCGATCGGGGTGCGGGTGCCGCGGCCCGGCAAGGCCGAGATCATCGTGCGGTTCGGCAAGCCGCTGGACTTCACCGGCCGCCCCGGCGACCGGACCTCGCTGCGGGAGATGACCGACGAGGTGATGAGCGAGATCCAGAAGCTCACCGGCCAGGAGTACGTCCCGCGGTACGCCCCGCCGCGCGCCCACGCGCCGGTCGGCGGCGAGCCGTCCGGCAACGGCGGGCCGGCGGCCGGGGCCTGAGCCCCGCCGGTGGCCCGCCTCCCCGGCGGGCCACCGGGGTCAGCTCGCCGCGGACTGGTCCCGGGTGATGATCTCCTCGCGCATTCTCTCCAGCAACTGGGCGCTGTCGTCCACAGAAAGCTGGCTGAACACCCCCGTGGCGATGCTGCCGTGGTCGACCGAGGTGCAGACCACCACGTCCAGGCCGTCGAGGGCGCCGACGGCGCAGCGCTCGAACCGGCCCCGCACGTCCGTCTCCACCACCTGCGTCTCCCCGAGCTGGAACGACTCCTTCAGCCGGGCCATCTCGTCGTCGGCGTCGCCCTCCGGGTAGATCCGGAACCCGGTGCCGCCGAACACGGTCACCGGCTTGCCGCTGCGCGAGGCGTAGATGCCGGCGAAGATTTCCTCCACCAGCAGGTTCGCGTCGCGTACGTCGGTCTCCAGCTCCTCCGTCACGGCCCTGCTGCGGGCGTCGTCGCGCAGCGTCAGGTCGTCGATCCGCTGGGGCAGCGCGGCGTTCGCCGGGTACTGGTCCCACATCGGCTTGACCCAGTACGCCGGGCAGCCGCAGCAGCAGGCGATGCTGAGCAGTAGCACCCACGGCCAGCGCCGGCGGCGCCGGCGCGGTTTGGCGTACCCGGGGGGTGCCTGCGGAGCGGGCTGCGGCGCGGCGGCCTGGCGCTGCTTCGGCGGCCGGACCGGCGGCGGAGACACCGGGTAGGCCGGGGCCGGCGGCAGGGGCACCGGGTGGGCCTGGGCCGGCGGATGGGTCGGTGCCGGCGGCAGCGGTCGGGCCACGGGCGGCGGGGACACCGGGTGCAGGGCCGGCGGCGGGGACACCGGTCGGGCCGGCTGCGGCGGCGTGACCGGGTGGACGGCCGGCGCCGGATACGGGCGCGTCGGCGGCATCGGCGGCGTCGGGAACAGCGGGGGCGGCGGCGGCAGCTCGGCGGCGGCCTGCAGGTCCCAGCTGCCGGTGTCCACGCCGGCCCACGGGTCCACCGGGACCTGGCTCTCCGGCGGTGGCAGCGGGCCGTGCCCGACCGGCGCGGGCGGGGGCGGGGTGGGCTCCGCGGACTCGCCCCAGCTCCGCCGGCGCGGCGGGGGCGGCGGGACGGCCGCCGATCCGCTCCAGCGCGACGCGGGAGGCGCGGGGTCGACGGTCGTCCGGTCCGGCGCGGCGTCGACCCTCGTCGGTTCGCGTCCGCCGGCGGCCGGGCGCGGTCCGGTGTCGATCTTGGTCGGCTCGGGCGCCGTGCCGGCGGCTGGGGACGGGGGCGGGCCTTCGACCTTCGTCGGTTCCGGCCCGGCCGCGTCGGCCGGGCGCGGTCCGGTGTCGACCGGGGTGTGGTCCGCCTCCGCCCGCTCGGGTCCGGCCTCCACCCTCGTCGGGTCCGGGGCAGGGTGCCCGGGGCGGGTGCCGGCGGCCGGGTCGGGATCGACGCGGGTGGGCTCCGGCCCGGTCGAGGACGTGGCCACGCCGGCCACGCCGTCGGGCGCGGTGGCGTCGGGCCCGCCCGGGGAGGTCTCGGCGTCCGGGGCAGGCTCGGCCGCGTCCTTCCGGCCCGGCTCGGGTGGCCCGGTCGACGGTACGGGGGAGGGGGTCGTCTCCTCGTCGACCGCCGGATCCCGGTCCCGGCCGCCGGCCGGGGCGCCCCCGTCGGCCGGCCGGTCTGCTCCCGGCTGGGGGTGCGGCATCGCGGCATTCTCCTCTCGGCGTGACGCCCCCGCCGGTGCCGGAGCAGATCCCGGCGGTGCACGCGCCGGTCCGAGGTTAGTACCGGCGTGCCACCGACTGCGATCCGGTCGCCGCGGGCGGACAGGGGACCCGCCACGACCGGCTGATCCCGCCGCCCGTTTCGCGGTCGGGCCGCGCGTTTCGCGCCCGGGCCGCCGTGAAGATCGTGCTCGATCGTGGAAGTAGGGGTATCGAGGGGTCGACGAGGCCACTACATCGAGGATCGAGCACGATCATGGAGAAGCCCGGGGGAAGCGTCGGCGGGGGTGACGGGCGGGAGCGGTGCGGCGCGGTGGGCGCCGGACGGCCGCGTACCCTTGGGCATCATGAGTGTCCCGTCCACCACGCCGCGCCCCGCCGCGGGCGACTCCTCCGACGACTCCAGCTCGGTGCGTCAGTCGCCGCGCCGCGACCCGGGGTCGTCGGTCTGGCCCCGGCTCGAGCCGCTGCTGCCCCAGGTGACCAAGCCCATCCAGTACGTCGGTGGCGAGCTGGGCGCGGTCGTCAAGGACTGGGACTCGGCGACCGTGCGCTGGGCGCTGATGTACCCCGACGCGTACGAGGTCGGCCTGCCGAACCAGGGCGTGCAGATCATGTACGAGATCCTCAACGAGCAGCCCGACACCCTCGCCGAGCGGACGTACGCGGTCTGGCCGGACCTGGAGCGGCTGATGCGCGCCCACGGCGTGCCGCAGTTCACCGTCGACGCCCACCGCTCGGTGCGCGACTTCGACGTGTTCGGCGTCTCCTTCTCCACCGAGTTGGGCTACACCAACCTGCTCACCGCGATCGACCTGGCCGGCATCCCGCTGCTCGCCACCGACCGCACCGACGCCGACCCGGTGGTCGTGGCGGGCGGCCACGCCGCGTTCAACCCGGAGCCGATCGCCGACTTCGTCGACGCCGCCGTGCTGGGCGACGGCGAGGAGGCGGTCCTGGAGATCACCGCGATCGTCCGGGAGTGGAAGGCCGAGGGCTGCCCGGGCGGCCGGGACGAGCTGCTGCTGCGGCTGGCCCGCACCGAGAGCGTGTACGTGCCGCGCTTCTACGACGTGGACTACCTGCCCGACGGCCGCATCCAGCGGGTCGTGCCGAACCGGGCGGACGTGCCGTTCCGGGTGCACAAGCGCACGACGATGGACCTGGACGCCTGGCCGTACCCGAAGAAGCCCCTCGTGCCGCTGGCCGAGACGGTCCACGAGCGGTACGCGGTGGAGATCTTCCGCGGCTGCACCCGGGGCTGCCGGTTCTGCCAGGCCGGCATGATCACCCGTCCCGTGCGGGAGCGCTCGATCACCACCGTGGGGCAGATGGTGCGGCAGGGCCTGGAGTTCTCCGGCTTCCACGAGGTGGGCCTGCTGTCGCTGTCGTCGGCCGACCACTCGGAGATCGGCGACATGTGCTCCGGCCTGGCGCAGCAGTACGAGGGCACGAACGTGTCGCTGTCGCTGCCGTCGACCCGGGTGGACGCGTTCAACATCGAGCTGGCCCAGGAGCTGTCGCGCAACGGGCGGCGCACCGGCCTGACCTTCGCGCCGGAGGGCGGGTCGGAGCGGATCCGCCGCGTCATCAACAAGATGGTGTCGAAGGACGACCTCATCCGTACCGTGGTCACCGCGTACACCAACGGCTGGCGGCAGGTGAAGCTCTACTTCATGTGCGGCCTGCCCACGGAGACCGACGCCGACGTCCTGGAGATCGCGGACATGGCGCACGAGGTGATCAGGGCCGGCCGGGCCGCCACGGGCTCGAAGGACATCCGCTGCACCGTGTCGATCGGCGGGTTCGTGCCGAAGCCGCACACCCCGTTCCAGTGGGCGGCGATGGAGCGGCCGGAGGTCATCGACGGCCGGCTCAGGCTGCTCAAGCAGGCGATCAACGCCGACCGCTCGCTGGGCCGGGCGATCGGCTTCCGGTACCACGACGGGGAGCCGTCACTGATCGAGGGCCTGCTGTCCCGGGGCGACCGACGGGTCGGGGCGGTGATCCGCAGGGTCTGGGAGAACGGCGGCCGGTTCGACGGCTGGAGCGAGCACTTCTCGTACCAGCGCTGGGTGGACGCCGCGGCGGAGGTGCTCCCGGCCTTCGGCGTGGACCTCGACTGGTACACCACCCGGGAGCGCGACGAGCTGGAGGTCCTCCCCTGGGACCACCTGGACTCCGGCCTGGACAAGGACTGGCTCTGGCAGGACTGGCAGGACGCCCTGTCGGAGTACGAGCAGGACGACTGCCGGTGGACCCCGTGCTTCGACTGCGGCGTCTGCCCGTCGATGGACACGGAGATCCAGATCGGTCCCACCGGCAAGAAGCTGCTCCCGCTCACCCCGATCAACGGCACCGGCCTGCGGGTACCCACCGGCGCCCAGCAGTGACGCCCGGCGGCGGGCGGCCCGACGCCGCCCGCCGCTCTCCGCGTTGGTCGTCGGGGTGTTGTCATCGTCACCGCCTGTGGCGACAATGACCCCATGATCAACCGGTCATGACTTCCGAGGAGCACGACGATCAGTAAGAAACCACAGCCGGTGGGCGGTCAGGCCCCGGTCGTCCAGCGGGTCCGCATCCGGTACGCCAAGCGCGGGCCCCTGCGGTTCACCTCGCACCGCGACTTCGCCCGGGCGTTCGAGCGCGCGGTGCGCCGGGCCAACGTGCCGGTCGCCTTCTCGCAGGGCTTCACCCCGCACCCCAAGATCTCCTACGCCAGCGCCGCCCCGACCGGGGTCGCCAGCGAGGCCGAGTACCTGGAGATCGGCCTGCGCGAGCCGGTCGACCCGGGCCGGCTCCGGGCCGCGCTGGACGCCGCCCTCTCACCCGGCCTCGACGTGCTCGACGCCGTCGTCGCGGGCGGCGGCAGCCTCGCCGACCGGATCGAGGCGTCGCGCTGGCGGATCGAGCTGCCCGAGCTGGACCCGGCGACGCTGGAACGGGCCGTGGCCGCCTTCACCGTCGCCGACGAGGTGCTCGTCGAGCGCATGACCAAGCAGGGCCGGCGCACGTTCGACGCCCGCGCGGCCGTCATGCGCATCGATGTCCAGTCCGCTCCGGTGGCACCTTCCGGGGCGATGGCCATACCGTGTGCGATACTCGAACTGGTCGTGCGGCAGGTCACCCCGTCCGTACGACCCGATGACGTCCTTTCCGGCCTCCGCGTGGTGGCCGACCTGACGCCGCCGGTCTCCCCGCGGGTGATCCGGCTGGCGCAGGGCACGCTGACCGCGCAGGGTGCGATCGTGGATCCGTTGGACGCGGACCGCGGCGGGGCAACCATCGGATGAGCGCTGACCGACGGTCAGTGCTCAGGCAGGCAGACTTCGGCGGTCGCGCGGCTCGCGCGCCCGGCGGAAACATCTTTGCGGCGACCCTGCGTGGCAGCGCTCACCCGCGCCCGGGGCAGCCAGAACTGGAGAACCTCCATGCTCGAGAACGAGCCCGAGGGCGGCGAACGGACCGGCGCACAGCCGGCGGACGAGGCCCCTGACCGCACCACCGGCGCCGCCACGGGCGGCTCGACCAGCGAGGGCGCGGCGCCGATCGGCGCGCCGACCGGCGCCGAGGCCCCGGCCGCGCCGCCGCGGAAGCGGGCCAGCCGGCGGCGGGCCCCGCTGAACCAGCCGGAGCAGACCGACGCGCCCGTGGAGGCGTCCACCTCCGCCGGGTCGACCAGCGGGGAGGCCCCGCAGGCGGAGGTGTTCGCCCCCGTCGCCGGCGAGCTGGAGGAGGCGCCGAAGCCGACGCGCCGCCGCCGCAAGGCGACCACCGCGAAGGCGACCGAGGAGCCCGTCGTGGCGGCCGGGGCGGAGCCGGCGTCCGACGAGGTCGTACCCCCGGTGAAGGTGACCCGGACCCGCCGGCGCAAGGCCGCCGCGCCCGCCGCGGAGGTCCCGGCCGAGTCGGCCGTCGAGGCCCCGGCGGCGCCCACGCCCGGCGGCGAGCAGGCCGCGGGTGCCGCCGAGCTGCCGGCCGAGCAGGCCGCGGTCGCTCCAGCCGTTGCGGCGGAGGAGGCCGGCGAGACCACCGGTGAGCCCGAGGCCGCCGGGGCCCAGGAGGCGCCCCGGCCGGCCGAGGGCGCCGTCGCGAGCCGCCCCGGCGAGGTGTCGCCCGGTGCGTCCGTCTCCGGCGCCGAGCCGACGCCGGAGCCGGCCGAGGAGCCCCCGGCGAAGACCCGGCGGCGCCGCGCCGCCCTCTCCGCGCCGACCGTCCTCTTCATGGCCCCCCAGCCCGAGGAACACGCCCGGGTCGTGGTGCCCCTCACGACCGAGGAGGAGCCCGCCGAGGAGCAGCCGGAGCCGCCGCGCCGGCGCCGGCGGGGCCGCCGCGAGGCCGAGCCGGTCGAGGTCGTGGAGGCCGAGGAGGAGCCCACCGCCGAGGCGGAGGAGGGCGCCGAGGAGGAGGAGGACGACGAGACCCTCGCCCGGCGTCGCCGCCGCCGCGGCCGCCGTGGCCGCGGCCGGGGCAAGGGCGGCGCGGACGACGCCGAGGAGGAGGAGCTCGAGGAGGCCGTCCAGGCCGAGGGGGAGGAGGGCCCCGAGGCCGAGGGCGAGGAGGAGGGCGAGGAGACCGGGGACGGGATGACCCGCCGCCGTCGGCGCCGGCGCCGGCGCGGGGCGGGGGACATCGAGGGCGCCGCCGAGGACGGCGTCCCCACGGTCGTGAAGATCCGCGAGCCGCGCCGGGCGGTCGACGAGGTGCAGGGCGTCTCCGGCTCGACCCGGCTGGAGGCCAAGCGCCAGCGCCGCCGGGACGGCCGCGAGCAGCGGCGGACCCGCCCGGCGATCCTCAGCGAGTCGGAGTTCCTGGCCCGGCGGGAGGCGGTCGACCGGGTGATGGCGGTACGCCAGCGCGGCGACCGCATCCAGATCGCCGTCCTGGAGGACGGCGTGCTGGTCGAGCACTACGTCAGCCGCAACTCCTCCGGCACCATGGCCGGCAACGTGTACCTCGGCAAGGTGCAGAACGTCCTGCCGAGCATGGAGGCGGCCTTCGTCGACATCGGGCGCGGCCGCAACGCCGTCCTGTACGCGGGCGAGGTCAACTGGGACACCACCGGCCTGGAGGGGCGGGCCCGCTCGATCGAGCAGGCGCTCAAGTCCGGCGACTCGGTGCTGGTGCAGGTCACCAAGGACCCGATCGGGCACAAGGGCGCCCGGCTGACCAGCCACATCGCGCTCTCCGGTCGGCACCTGGTGTACGTGCCGAACGGCAACGCGTCCGGCATCAGCCGCAAGCTGCCCGACACCGAGCGCAAGCGGCTGCGCGACGTGCTCAAGAAGCTCGTCCCGGACGGCGCGGGTGTGATCGTCCGGACGGCCGCCGAGGGGGCGAGCGAGGACGAGCTGGCCCGCGACGTCAAGCGGCTGCAGGCCCAGTGGGAGGACATCCAGGCCAAGGCGGCCGAGGGCGGCGCCCCGGTGCTGCTCTACGAGGAGCCGGACCTGGTCATCCGAGTCGTGCGGGACCTGTTCAACGAGGACTTCCGCGAGCTGGTGATCGAGGGCGACGAGGCGTACGGCATGGTCGAGTCGTACCTGTCGCACGTCTCTCCGGACCTGGTCCCGCGGCTGCGCCGCCACGTCGGCACGTCCGACGTCTTCGCCGTGTACCGGATCGACGAGCAGATCCTCAAGGGCCTCGACCGCAGGGTCTTCCTGCCCTCCGGCGGCCACCTGGTGATCGACCGGACCGAGGCGATGACCGTGGTCGACGTCAACACCGGCAAGTACACGGGCGCGGGCGGCAACCTGGAGGAGACGGTCACCCGGAACAACCTGGAGGCCGCCGAGGAGATCGTCCGCCAGCTCCGGCTGCGCGACATCGGCGGCATCGTGGTGATCGACTTCATCGACATGGTGCTGGAGTCGAACCGCGAGCTGGTGCTGCGCCGGCTCACCGAGTGCCTGGGCCGGGACCGCACCAAGCACCAGGTCACCGAGATCACCTCGCTCGGCCTGGTGCAGATGACCCGCAAGCGGATCGGCGCGGGGCTGCTGGAGGCGTTCAGCGAGACCTGCGACTGCTGCAAGGGCCGCGGCGTGATCATCCACACCGAGCCGGTGCCGGAGAAGCCGCGCCAGGGCGCGGGGGAGAAGGTCAAGGCGGTCGCCTCCGCCGTCGGCACGCCGGCCCCGGCGGAGCAGGCCGGCGCGACGACCTCCCGGCGGCGGGCCCGCAAGAGCGCCACGCCGGAGCGCACGGTGGTCGAGGTGACCGACGCCCCGGCCGAGAGCGGCCCGGCGGTGGCTCCGGACGACTACCACGACACCATGGGCTACGACCTGTCCCGGTTCGAGACGGACACCGAGGCCGCGCCGGCCGTCGCGGACAGCCAGCGGGGCGAGTCCGCCCGGCTCGCCGGGGCCGACGACCCGGACGCCCTGGGCGACGACACCGACGTCGAGGGCGGCCTGAGCCGGCGCCGGTCCCGCCGCGGCGGCACCCGTCGGCGTACCCGTCCGTGACCGGCTGACCAGCCGCGCGTCCCGCAGGACCCCTCTCCCCGGCAGCAGCACGGGCGGGAGGGGTCCTGTCGCGTCCCGGGCCCGGTTACGATCGCGCCACCGCGGTCAGGAGAGAAGTATGCGTCGTCTGCTCGCCCTAACCGTCGCCGTGGCCGCCCTGGCCGCCGGCGCGGGCTGCTCCGCCGAGCGCGCCGGCCTCGACCGCGCCGCCCCTGCCGGCTCCACGGGCCCCGGCGCCACCACCGGGACGGGCGGCGGGTCGCCGGCTCCCGCCGGGGGGAACGCCCCGGCGGTCTGCGCCGCCGCCCAGCAGGCGACGGGCACGGCCGTCCACACGTACGTCGCCGAGTTGGGCATGATGCTCGGGGCGGTCGGCGCGAACGACAGCGCGACGGCGGAGGCCGCCCGGAAGCGGGCCGAGGCGGCGCTGACCGGCTGGCGGGCAGCCCTGCGGCAGCAGGCGACCCGCGCCACCGACCCGCAGCTGCGTACGCTGCTGACCGACCTGGCCAGCGAGGTGGCGGTGCTCGGCACCGACGTGGACGCGATCGACGAGGAGGAGCTGGACCGGCTCCAGAACCGTCTCGACCAGCTCTGCTGAGGGTGCCGGGAGTGGCCCTTCCGGCGCCCCCGTGGGTGCCCCGCGGCGGCGTTCGGTGCCGGCGGGGCGGGAACGGGGAGGCCGGTTTGGGTGTCGGGCGGCCGATGGCGTACGCTATCTTGCGGCGCACTTTTGTGTGCCGAGTTCCCGCGTGCCCGCGCCGCCGTGCCTCTGCTACCCGGCGAGCCGCCGAGGGAACGACCACCAGCAGCCTCAACGACAGGGAGTCCGCCTCCGATGTACGCGATCGTCAAGACCGGCGGCAAGCAGTACAAGGTCGCCGAGGGCGACGTGATCGAGGTCGAGAAGCTCGCCGGCACCCCCGGCGACGCGGTGCAGCTCACCGCGGTGCTCCTCGTCGACGGTGACGACCTGGTGACCGACGCGGCCAAGCTCGCCAACGTCTCGGTGTCCGGTGAGATCGCCGCGCACACCAAGGGCCCGAAGATCCGGATTCACAAGTTCAAGAACAAGACCGGCTACCACAAGCGCCAGGGTCACCGCCAGCCGCTGACCCAGGTCAAGGTGACCGGCATCTCCAGCGGGAAGTAGGTCGTCCTCAGATGGCTCACAAAAAGGGTGCGTCCAGCTCGCGTAACGGCCGTGACTCCGCGGCCCAGCGGCTCGGCGTGAAGCGCTTCGGTGGTCAGGTCGTCAGCGCGGGTGAGATCCTCATCCGTCAGCGTGGCACCAAGTTCCACCCCGGTGACCTGGTCGGCCGTGGCGGCGACGACACGCTGTTCGCGCTGGCGGCCGGTGCGGTCCAGTTCGGCACCAAGCGCGGTCGCAAGACCGTCAGCATCGTGCCCCAGCAGTAGCCTGCCGGCGAAGCGGGCCGCGGACCTCGGGTCCCGGCCCGCTTCGCTTTTCTCGTGCGAGGGTGGCCTCGCTGGAAGGATTGACGACGTGACGACGTTCGTGGACCGGGTCGTCCTGCACCTGCAGGCCGGCGATGGCGGGCACGGTTGTGTCTCGATCCACCGGGAGAAGTTCAAGCCCTTCGGCGGGCCGGACGGCGGCAACGGCGGGCACGGCGGCAGCGTGACCCTGGTCGTCGACCCGCAGGTGCACACCCTGCTCGACTTCCACTTCCGCCCGCACGTCAAGGCCGAGAACGGCCGGGGCGGCGCGGGCTCGAACCGGGACGGCGCGAACGGGCGCGACCTGGTGATCAAGGTGCCCAACGGCACCGTCGTGCAGACCCCGGACGGCGAGGTGCTGGCCGACATGGTCGGCGCCGGCACCACGTTCGAGGCGGCCCGGGGCGGCCGGGGCGGCCGGGGCAACGCGTCGCTGGCCAACGCCCGGCGCAAGGCGCCCGGCTTCGCCGAGCTGGGGGAGCCCGGCGACCAGCTCGACGTGGTGCTGGAGCTGAAGAGCGTCGCCGACGTCGGCCTGGTCGGGTTCCCCTCGGCCGGCAAGTCGTCGCTGATCTCGGTCATCTCCGCCGCCAAGCCGAAGATCGCGGACTACCCGTTCACCACGCTGGTGCCGAACCTCGGGGTGGTCCAGGCGGGCGAGGCGACCTTCACCGTCGCCGACGTGCCCGGCCTGATCCCGGGCGCGGCCACCGGCAAGGGCCTCGGGCTGGAGTTCCTCCGCCACGTCGAGCGGTGCGCCGTGCTCGTCCACGTGATCGACACCGCCACGCTGGAGCCGGGCCGCGACCCGCTCGCCGACATCGACACCATCGAGGCCGAGCTGACCGAGTACGGCGGGCTGGCCGACCGGCCCCGGCTCGTCGCGCTGAACAAGGTCGACGTGCCGGACGGCCGGGACCTCGCCGAGATCGTCCGGCCCGACCTGGAGGGGCGCGGCTTCCGCGTGTTCGAGGTGTCGGCGGCGACCCGGGAGGGGCTGCGCGAGCTGACGTACGCCATGGTGGAGCTGGTCGAGCGGTCCCGCGCCGCCGTCCCGCCGGCGGAGCCCACCCGCATCGTGATCCGGCCGAAGGCGGTCGACGACGCCGGCTTCGTCATCAAGGCCGAGGAGGACGGCTCGTACACCGTCCGGGGCGTGCGGCCGGAGCGTTGGGTGCGGCAGACGAACTTCGACAACGACGAGGCCGTGGGATACCTGGCCGACCGGCTCAACCGTCTCGGCGTCGAGGACGCGCTGGCCAAGGCGGGGGCGAACCCCGGCGACCTGGTGCGCATCGCCGAGCGGGAGTTCGACTGGCAGCCGACCGTCTACGCGGGCGTCGAGTTCGTCCCCGGCAACCGGGGCACCGACGTGCGGCTGGAGGAGAGGTCGGCCCGGCCCAACGCCGCCGAGCGGCTCGCCGCGCGCAAGGCCCGCCGGCAGCGGCCCGCCGACGAGCTGGTGGCCGAGACCGAGACCGACGCCGACCTCGACGAGTAGCCGGCACCTGGCCCGCAGGCGGTCCGTCCGCCTGCGGGCCGGGCTCAGGGGCGGTCGGGCGGGCTGTCCAGCGGCTCGCCGGTGCCGACGCCGTGGGACAGCAGCAGCCCCATGGCGAGCATGCCGAAGCCGAGCCCGAGGTGCAGCCAGTTGTCCGGGCCGTTGAGCGGGATGAAGTTGACCACGCTGTGCTCGGCGGAGAAGTCGATGGCGAACCCGTACAACCAGAGCACCAGGTAGATCGCGCCGCCGCCGCCCAGGAAGAGCCGGGACCCGGCGACGTTGCGGGCCAGCACCAGCCCGACCAGCCCGAACAGCAGGTGCAGCAGGTTGTGCAGGATCGACACCTGGAACAGCCCGAACAGCTTCGCGCCCGAGGTGTGCCCCGCGAACGTCATGTCGTCGTACCCCGCGGTGACGCCGGGGACGAACCCGAGCACGCCGACCAGGAGGAACACCGCGGCCACCAGGACGGCGGCGCCCTGCACCGCGGGCTTCGGACCCGCCGGCGCCCCACCGTGCCGGTCACGCGCCATCGATGTCACCTCCGTCGGTCGGAAGCCCGCGATTTTCCATTCTGTGTTCCTGTGGGTACGCCATGCAGTCGAATGGCGAATCAGGCATGGAACACCCGGCGCGGGGTAGGTCATACGACACCGGCGATGTGATCGCCGGCCAAATCCCCCAGCACGACCGCGACGAGTTTGCGAGCGGAAGGGACATCATGACCTACGATCTCTCCCCCACGTACGGGCAGGAGTCGAGCAACGGCGGCGGAGTCCGCGACCAGGCCCGCCAGGTCGGCGCGGAGGCCGCCCAGGCGGGCGGGGCAGTCGCGCAGACGGCCAAGGAGCAGGGCCGGGAGGTCGTCGGCGAGGCGACGCGCCAGGCGCGCAACCTGTACGGCGAGGCGCGCGACCAGCTCGCCGGCCACGCCGGTGAGCAGCAGCGCCGGGCGGCCGGCGGGCTGCGCTCGCTGGCCGAGGAGATGCGCGCGATGGCGCAGAACTCCGGCCAGTCCGGCCCGGTGACCGAGCTGGCCCACCAGGCCGCCGACCGGGTGCACGGCGTGGCCGGCTGGCTGGAGGAGCGCCAGCCCGGCGACCTCCTCGCCGAGGTGAAGGAGTACGCCCGGCGCAACCCCGGCACGTTCCTCGTCGGCGCCGCCGTGCTCGGCGTGCTCGCCGGCCGGCTGACCAAGAACCTCGCCGCGACGCCCGACGGCGGCGCGCACCAGGCGTACGGCTCGACCAACGGCTACGACCCGGAGCGCACCGCGGTCCTGCCGTCCACCAACGGGGTCCCGAACCAGGCGCCGCCCGGCGGCTACCTCGACCCGACCCCCAGCACGTACGTGGAGCCGGCCCCAGGCTACTCCGGCCGGGGCGCCGCCTACCCCGACCCACGTTCGCACACCAGCTACGCCGACCCGGCGGGCGGCATCGGCCAGCCGCTGCCGCCGGTGAGCCAGACCGACCCGCTGCCGGGCGTGCCGTCCAACGGCACGCGTCGGTGAGCGTCCGAAGGGAGACGGCGGCATGACGACGACGCAGGATTCCCGGGTGAACTCCGGGTACGGCCCCGCGGGTGCCCCGCCCACCGCGGACGAGGTCCGGGGCAGCTCCGTCGGTGAGCTGCTGCGCCAGGTGACCACCGACCTGTCGACGCTCATGCGCCAGGAGGTCGAGCTGGCCAAGGCCGAGATCCGCCAGGAGGGCAGGCGGGCGGGCAAGGCCGCCGGTCTGTTCGGCGGCGCCGGGTTCGGCGGCTACATGGTGGCGCTGTTCCTGTCGATCGCCCTGTGGGCCGGGCTGTCCAACGTGCTGGACGCCGGCTGGGCGGCCCTGATCGTGGCCGTGATCTGGGGCGCGATCGCCGCGGTCCTCTACTCCATGGCGAAGAAGAACGCCCAGCGCGTACGCGGTCTCGCCCGGACCAGCGACAGCCTCCAGCGGATTCCCGACGCGCTCAAGCCACACCCGGAGGGAGTCACCCGATGAGCACCGATCCCGACCAGATCCGCCGCGAGATCGAGGCCACCCGCAACAGCCTGAGCAGCGATGTGGACGCCCTGGCGTACAAGGTCAGCCCGGGCCGCATCGTCCACGACCGCAAGCAGCGGGCGCGCAACGCGCTACAGAATGTGAGGGAAAGGGTCATGGGAACCGCTTCGGACTACGGCCACAACACCGGGCACGCCGCGCACGCGGTGGCCGACCGCGCCTCCTCGGCCGCCGCCACCGCGAGCGACAAGGCGCACTCGGCGGCCTCGACCATGGGCGACGCCGCGCACGCCGCCCCGCGGGTGCTGCGGGAGAAGTCCGAGGGCAATCCGCTCGCCGCCGGCCTGGTCGCCTTCGGCGTCGGCATGCTGGCCTCCTCGCTGATCCCGGCCACCCGCCGCGAGCAGCGGCTCGCCACCGAGGTCCGGGAGCGGGCCGGCGAGCACGCCGGAGCGGTGCGGGAGAAGCTCGGCGAGGTGGCCGCGGAGATGAGGGACGAACTGCGCGGGCCGGCGCAGCAGGCGAAGGAGGAGGTGCGGGCCACCGCCCAGGACGCCGTGCACGCGGTCAAGGACGACACCCGCGCCGCCGCCCACGACGTGAAGGACCAGGCCCAGCAGGTGGGTCGCTGACAAGGTTCCCGTACGCCGCGGCTCGCGGCCACTCCCGGCGCCCGTCGGAGTGGCCGCGAGCCGTCGTGTGCGTGGCCTTCCGGGGCGGTTCGTCGTTTCGAGCCCGCGGTGCCGGGTAGCGCTGCCCGGTACGGGCGGTCATCGCGGGCGCCCCGGGCGGAGGGAACGGGCATGACCAGCAGGGGAGCGAGATGGGCGCTGATCGGTGCCGCCGGGGTCGCCGCGGCCGGCGTCGGGCGGGCGGTGGTCCGGCGGCGCCGGCACCGGCCCGAGCGGCAGGGCGGCTGGTACGTCGTCCGGCGGGAGATCACCGTGGACCGGCCGATGGCCAACGTGATCGGCTTCTGGACCGATCGGGCGCGGCTCGACCGGGCGCTCGCCGAGTGGGCGACCCTGGAGCAGCTCGACGGCGACCGGTGGCGCTGCGTGGCCCGCGACCCGGCCGGCGGCGGCACGGAGTGGCGGGCGGAGATCACGGTCGACGGCCCGGGCCGGCTGAGCTGGCGGGTGACCGACGGCCCGTACCCGCAGCAGGGGCGGATCGAGCTGGTCCCCGCCCCGCAGGACCCGGGCACCGAGATCCGGGCCGAGCTGCGCTGGCGCACGGGGCCGGTGCGCCGGATCGCCGGGCTGCCCGGCGGCCACGACCCCGACGCCGGGCTGCGGGAGACGCTGCGCCGGGTGAAGTCGCTGGTCGAGTCCGGCTGAACGGGTACCCGGCCCGATTCGTACGCCGCGGGTCGGGGTACATCAGCCGCCATGCCCCCTGAGATCGACGAGCCGTCGTCCCCCGCCAGCAGGGGTGTGCGCGCCTTCGGCGGCGCGGCCGTCGCCGTGGTGGTGGCCGGCGCCGTCGCCCTGCTGACCCGGCAGCCCTGGCTGTTCCCGAGCCTCGGCCCGGCGATCATGCTGCACGTCGAGCAGCCCGAGAAGCCGGAGTCGTCCCCCCGCAACACGGTCATCGGCCACCTGGTGGCCCTGCTCGCCGGGTACGCCCTGCTGGCGGCGACCGGGCTGGCCGGCCGCCCCTCGGCGCTCCAGGAGGGCGTCACCGGACTGCGGATCGTCGCCGCGGCCGGCTCGCTGGCGGTCACCGCGCTGGTGCTCGTGCTGCTCAAGGCGGCACATCCGCCGGCCGGGGCGACCACACTGATTGTCAGCCTGGGTCTGCTGCACACCCCCGGGCAGCTCATCGTCGCGGCGGGGGCCGTGGTGCTGGTGACGCTGGTGGACCTGCTGTTCAACCGCGCCACCGGCCGGGACATGCCGCTGTGGCGGGCGCCGGGGCCGGCGCCGAGGAAGGGGTGAGGATGATCGACCGGATCGCGGACCCCTGGGGGCCGAGCACGCCGTACGGGCCGGGTGAGCCCTGGCCGGCGCGGGTGGACACGTTCCTCGCCGACGGGCACACCGACGCGGACGTCGACCGCTGGGTGCCCTCGGCGTCGATCCTGCACTCCAACGGCGACGCCATGGACATCGCCGTGCACGGCGGCCGGATCGTCGGCGTGCGCGGGCGGGCGGGTGACCGGATCAACCACGGCCGCCTCGACGTCAAGGACCTGTACGGCTGGCAGGCCAACCACAGCCCGGACCGGCTGCGCCGGCCGCTGGTACGCGAGGGCGGCCGCCTCGTCGAGGCCGACTGGGACACGGCGATGGGCCGGATCGTGGCCCGCTCGAAGGAGCTGCTCGACGGCCCCGGCGGGTGGGGGCACTTCGGCTTCTACACCTCCGGCCAGCTCTTCCTCGAGGAGTACTACACGCTCTCCGTGATCGGAAAGGCCGGGATCGGCACCCCGCACATGGACGGCAACACCCGGCTCTGCACCGCCACCGCCGCCTCCGCGCTCAAGGCGTCCTTCGGCACCGACGGGCAGCCCGGGTCGTACACCGACGTGGACCACTGCGACGCGATCGCGCTGTGGGGGCACAACGTCGCGGAGACCCAGTCGGTGCTCTGGATGCGGATGCTGGACCGGCGGCGCGGCCCGAACGCGCCGGCCATGCTCGCGGTCGACCCCCGCGCCACCCCGGTGGCCCGGGAGGCCGACGTGCACCTGGCCGTCCGCAACGGCACCAACGTCGCCCTGCTCAACGGCCTGCTCCGCGAGCTGATCCGGCGCGGCTGGTACGACGAGGCGTACGTGCGCGCGCACACGATCGGCTTCGCGGAGCTGTGCCGGGTGGTCGAGGACTACCCCGTACGGCGGGTGGCGGAGATCTGCGACGTCCCCGCCCGCGACCTGGAGGCCGCCGCCGAGCTGCTCGGCACCTGCGACCGGCTGCTCTCCACCGTCCTGCAGGGCTTCTACCAGTCCAACCAGGCGACCGCTGCGAGCTGCGCGGTGAACAACCTGCACCTGCTCCGGGGGATGCTCGGCCGCCCCGGCGCCGGCCTGTACCAGATGAACGGCCAGCCCACCGCGCAGAACAACCGGGAGTGCGGGGCCGACGGCGACCTGCCCGGTCTGCGCAACTGGGCGAATCCCGAGCACGTCGCGCAGCTGGCCCGGCTGTGGAACGTCGACGTGGACACGATCCCGCACTGGGCGCCGCCGACCCACGCCATGCAGATCTTCCGGTACGCGGAGCAGGGCTCGATCAAGCTGCTCTGGATCTCGGCCACCAACCCGGCGGTGTCGCTGCCGGACCTGGCCCGCATCCGCCGCATCCTGGCGAAGCCCGAGCTGTTCCTGGTGGTGCAGGACCTGTTCCTGACCGAGACCGCCGAGCTGGCCGACGTGGTGCTGCCGGCCGCCACCTGGGGCGAGAAGACCGGCACGTTCACCAGCGTCGACCGGACCGTGCACATCTCCGACAAGGCCGTCGACCCGCCCGGCGAGGCCCGCCCCGACCTCGACATCTTCCTCGACTACGCGCGCCGGATGGACTTCCGGGACCGGGACGGGAACCCGCTGGTCCCGTGGTCCGACCCCGAGTCGGCGTTCGAGGCGTGGAAGGAGTGCTCGCGGGGCCGGCCGTGCGACTACACCGGCATCACGTACGAGCGGCTGCGCGGCGGCGGCATCCAGTGGCCGTGCGACTCCGAGCATCCCGACGGCACCGAGCGGCTCTACACCGACGGCGTGTTCAACACCGACCCGGACTACTGCGAGACGTACGGGCAGGACCTGGCCACCGGCGCGGAGCTGCTGCCGGACGAGTACCGCGCGAAGGAGCCGGGCGGGCGGGCGTTCCTGCACGCCACGCCGTACCAGCCGTCGCCGGAGGTGCCGAGCGACGAGTACCCGCTGCTGCTCACCACCGGCCGGACCGTCTACCAGTTCCACACCCGCACCAAGACCGGCCGGGCCACGCAGCTCGTGCACGCCGCGCCGGAGGTCTGGGTCGAGGTCAGCCCGGCCGACGCCGACCGGCTCGGCGTGGGGGAGGGGGACCGGGTCCGGGTCGAGTCGCCGCGCGGCGTGGTGCGCGTCCGGGCCCGCGTCTGCGGGGTACGCCCCGGCGTGGTCTTCGTGCCGTTCCACTACGGCTACTGGGACGCCGGGGACGGCGCCGAGCCGGACCGGGCGGCGAACGAGCTGACGGTCACCGCCTGGGACCCCGTGTCCAAGCAGCCCATCTTCAAGGTCGCCGCGGTCCGGCTGGTCCGCGAGGGCGACTCGGGCGGGCGTGCCGCCCCCGCGCCCACGGTCGGCGGCAGCGCCCCCGTGGCGGGCGCGGACGTGCCGGCGACGGTGGGCGGTCCGGCGGCCGAGGCGACGTCGACGACGGAAGGGGCCTGACGTGCACCTGGCGCATTACCTCGGGCTGTTGCACCGCGCCCAGCTCCGGCTCGCCGACGCGTACGACGAGGTCGGGTCCGCGCACGGCGACGAGCCGGACGTCTTCCACCTCTGCCAACGGCTGGCCGCCCAGTGCCGGCAGCACGCCCAGCGGCTCGACCCGTTCGCCCGCCGGTACGCCGAGGACGCCCCGGCCGAGCCGGACCGGCTGCACTCCGAGCTGTTCAAGGGCACCCGGACGGGCGGCCTCGGGCTGCTGCGGGACCTTCAGGACGTGTACCTGATGGCCGCCGAGTGCGACATCTCCTGGACGGTGATCGGCCAGGCCGCGTACGGGGCCCGGGACGAGGAACTGCTGGCCGTGGTGCGCGCCTGCGAGGGCGAGACGGCGACGCAGCTCAAGTGGCTGCGTACCCGGATGAAGCAGGCCGCGCCGCAGGCCCTCGTCGTGGCCGACTGAAAACCCTCCATCCTCCCCCGGTTCGGTTCGCCCTGGGAGGGGCCAGCGCGACCACTGCTGGCCCCTCCCAGAGCGGCCCGCGCCTGGTTGGCTGCTTCCCGTGGGCCGGCCACCGGTCGGCCCGCCCAAAGGTGACGGGTGCGAACGGGAGGCCAACATGCGGGAGAACGGGTCGGTGAACGGGCGCCAGCGGCTGGTGGTCGACGGGCTGGGGGCGGGCCGGGCGGGTGACGGCGTCGGGCGGCCGGACGTCCCGCTGCTCGCCCTGCCCGACGCCGCGCTGCTCGCGCCGCCCCGGCCGCAGCGGCGTCCGCCGCGCCACTTCACCGTGCACCTCGGCTTCGCGGCCGACGGCGTCGACCGGGCCCGGGAGCTGGCCGTGGCGTACGCCGAGGGGTTGAGCCTGCTCCGCCCCGAGCTGGCGCTCGGCGCCGCCGCGCTCTCCCCGGCCGACGCCTGGCACCTGGCCGAGCGGCTGTTCTGCGGGGCGCGGGGCCCGGACGGCGAGCGCTGCGTCGACGTTGCCGGCCACCCCGGCTTCCACCACGCCCCGGGCCCGGGCGGCCTGGGCTGGGGCGACGGCGACTGAGCGACATCGCCCCATGACCGTCTGCGGTGCACGGACACTTCCGTCGGCGTGCCGTCTTCCGGGTGGACAGACGATCACGGGTTCAGCGGGCGCGGGCCCAGCCGAGGAAGCGGTCGTGCAGGTTGGCGGGGCGGGCGTGGCCGTTGAGCGTGGCGAGATGGTCGGCGGCCTCGGCCATCAGGGTGCTCAGGTAGACGAGCAGCGCGATGCGGTCGTTGCGGTACTCGGTGAGCAGGACGAGGCGGGCGGGTTGGCAGGGCCACTCCGCGCCGCAGTTGCGGCACCGCCAGAGCGGTCGCATCGGCTGGTGGGGCACGAGTCGGGTCACCAGCGGCCCCCGTTGGCCCGCCATGCCTGGGCGACCGTGAGCCATCCCGCGCGCCCGACGACGGGAAACGCGACGGTGGGGTGTCCCGCCCACGCGGGGCACCCGTTCCGGGAGTAGCCGGACGGCCGCCGCTGGCCGGGCACGGGCGGCACGGCCGGCGGGGCGGGCGGCGCTGCCGGGTCGGGCCGCCGGACTGCCGGATCCGGCGGCCGGGCGGCGGAGGTCGGTTGGGCGGCGGAGGTCGGTTGGGCGGCGGAGGTCGGTTGGGCGGGTCGGATGTCCGGTGGCGGAGTCGTGGCGAGCGGCCGGAAACGGTGGGACGGGGTCTGGTTGCGGTGCGCGCCGGAGCGCGGTCGCCAGAGGCGGAACGGCATGCGGGTTCCTCCTGTCGGTGGGGGAGCGGGGATGGTGGCCCCGGCTCGGGTCGGCCGGGACCACCGCGCGGAGCCGGCCGCCGGGCGTCGCCTCCACCGGCCGGATCGCGTGCTTCCACCCTGGACGCCCCGCCGTTACCGTCGGAAGCCGAAATGGGACGTTGAGTGCGTGACCGGGCGCCCTGCGGGCCGCGGAGGGCGGCCGGGCGTGAATTGAAGGAGGAGTGAGGGAGTGGTGAGGGCACGGTGAGGAACGGCGTGGAGTTCCTGGTCGGTGAGCTGCGGGCGGCGCGGATCGCGCGCGGGCTCAGCCAGGACGACTTCGGCAAACTGATCAACTATTCGGGCACGCACGTCGGCAACGTCGAGGGCGGGCAGCGACCGCTCAAGGTGGACTACGTCAAGGCGGTCGACCAGGCGCTGCAGACGGGCGGGCTCTACCAGCGACTCTTCGAGAAGATGGGCGCGCCGATCTGGTTGCGGGAGTGGATCGAGGACGAGCAGCGGGCCGTCTCGCTGCGCTGGTACGAGCCGGCCTGGGTGCCGGGCATCCTCCAGACCGAGGAGTACGCGCGGACGACGCTGGCCGGCGAGCTGCTGCGACCGGACGACGTGGACCGGCTGGTGGGCTCGCGGCTGGGCCGGCAGGCGCTGCTGCACCGCGACCCGCCGCTGCTGCTGACCGCGGTGCTGGACGAGGCGGTGATCCGGCGGGCGGCCGAGCACCAGCGCGCCATGATGACGGCGCAGCTCGAACACCTGCTGGCCTGCGCGGAGCTGCCGCACGTGCAGATCCACGTCGTGCCCTCCACCGTCGGGATCTACGGCGGGCTCGGGGGGCCGTTCGTCATCGCCGGGCTGCCCGACGGCAGCCGCGTCGGCTGCGCCGACGGCCAGCTCGAACCGCAGATCACCGACCGGCCCGAGGACGTTGCTACGCTGGAACATCGGTGGGAACGCATCCGCGCCGAGGCGCTGCCCCGCCAGGAGTCCCTGAACAGGATCAAAGAGGCCGCATCATCATGGACCTGACCGGCGCCCGGTGGCGCAAGAGCACCCGCAGCGGCAACAACGGCGGCAACTGCGTCGAGGTGGCCGACAACCTGCCCGGCGTCGTCCTCGTCCGCGACACCAAGGACCGCGACGGCGGCGCCCTGGCCTTCGCGCCCGACGCGTGGCGCGCCTTCGTCGCCGGCCTCACCCGCGCCTGACGGCCAGCGTCCGTCGGCCGGCGCCCGTCGGCCGGCGCCCGTCGGCCGGCGCCCGTCGGCCAGCGTCCGCGCCATGTCGGGGACATTGCGCCATCCCCTTGCTGGGATAGCGCAATGTCCCCGACATGGCTGCCTCGGGAGCCCGGCCGCGGGCGGGCCCACGCGGCCCCGGCGTTCAGTCCAGGTCGAACTCGCCGTCCTGGGCGCCCGCCACGAAGGCGTCCCACTCGGCCTGGGTGAAGACCAGCACCGGCCCGTCCGGCTCCGCCGAGTTGCGCATGCCGATCAGGTCGTCGACGAAGGCCACCTCGACCGCGCCCTCGGAGGTGTCGCCCTCGGCCCGCTGCCAAACCGCCCGGGACAGGTCGAAATCGCCCTTGGGGTGCTGACCCATTGTTGTTTCCTCCATCGCGAGGTGTCACGGGAGACGCGTACGGTCCCCCATCGGGCAGGATAAGCGGATGCCGAGCCTGAGCCGAGTAGAGGCGACCACGCGTGGCGCGCTGATCACCGTCGAGTCCTACCACGTGGACCTCGACCTGACCGGCGGCGGCGAGACGTTCCGCTCGCACGCCACGATCCGCTTCCGGGCGACCCCCGGCGCGGAGACGTTCGTCGAGATCCGCCCCGCGAGGCTGCTGACCGTACGCCTCAACGACCGCGACCTGGACCCCGCCGCGCTGGCCGACAACCGGCTGCCGCTGCCGGGGCTGGCCGAGGCGAACACGCTGGTGGTCGAGGCGGAGATGGCGTACTCGAACAGCGGCGAGGGGCTGCACCGGTTCGTCGACCCGGCCGACGGCGAGACGTACCTCTACGCGATGTCCTTCCTGGACAATGCCCAGCGGATCTTCGCCGCGTTCGACCAGCCCGACCTGAAGGCCCCGGTCACGCTCTCGGTCACCGCCCCGCCGGAGTGGACGGTCGCGGCCAACGGCGAGCTGGCCGCCACGCCCCGGACGGGCCGCTGGGAGTTCGCCCCGACCGCCCCGCTGGCGCCGTACTTCGTCACGCTGATCGCCGGGCCGTGGCACGTCCGCCGCGCCGAGCACCAGGACATCCCGCTGGGCCTGTGGTGCCGCCGGTCGCTGGCCGAGCACCTGGACGCCGACGTCGACGAGCTGTTCACCGTCACCCGGCAGTGCCTGGACCGGTTCCACGAGCTGTTCGCCGAGCGCTACCCGTTCGGCAAGTACGACCAGGCGTTCGTGCCGGAGTTCAACGCCGGCGCGATGGAGAACCCCGGCCTGGTGACCTTCCGCGACGACCTGGTCTTCCGCTCCGCCGTCACCGACAGCCAGCGCGAGCAGCGGGCCACCACGGTCGCCCACGAGATGGCCCACATGTGGTTCGGCGACCTGGTCACCATGCGTTGGTGGGACGACCTGTGGCTGAACGAGTCGTTCGCCGAGTACCTGGGCACCCGGGTCACCGCCGAGGCGACCCGGTTCGACCGGGCGTGGACGACGTTCGCCATGCGCCGCAAGGGCTGGGGGTACGCCGCCGACCAGCGCCCCTCCACCCACCCCGTGGCGCCGGAGCAGGTCGCCGACGCGGCCGGCGCCCTGCAGAACTTCGACGGCATCTCGTACGCCAAGGGCGCGAGCGTGCTGCGCCAACTCGTCGCCTGGCTCGGCGACGAGGCGTTCCTGGCCGGGCTGAACGCGCACTTCGCGGCGCACCGGTTCGGCAACGCCACCCTGGCCGACCTGCTCGGCAACCTCTCCGCCGCGAGCGGCCGGGACCTGTCCGGCTGGGCGGAGCGGTGGCTGCGCCGGGCCCAGGTGAACACCCTGCGGGTCGAGGTGAGCGTCGACGCCGACGGCCGGTACGCGGAGGCGGCGATCGTGCAGACCGCGCCGGTGACGCACCCGGTGCTGCGCCCGCACCGCATCGGCGTCGGTCGGTACTCCGCCGACGGCACGGTCGTGCGCGACGAGGTCGACCTCGACCCGGACGCCGACGGGGGCCGCACGGTGCTCGCCGGCCTCACCGGGCGGCCGGCGGCGCGGCTGCTGCTGCCCAACGACGGCGACCTGACGTTCGCCAAGATCCGCCTCGACCCGGCCTCGGCGGACGCCGTACCGCAGGTGCTGCCGGCGCTGGCCGACCCGCTGGCCCGCGCCCTGCTCTGGGGCGAGGCGCTGGACGCGGCCACCGACGGGGAGCGGCCGGTCGCCGGGCTGGTGGCGCTGGTCGCCGCCGCCCTGCCCGGCGAGCCCGAACTGATCATCGTCGAGGACGTCCTCCGGGCGACCCGGTCGCTGGTCGACCGGTACCTTGACCCGGCGGCACGGAAGGCGGCCCTGGCCGCGCTGGCCGACGCGTGCCGCCGGATGCTCGACGACGCCGCGCCGGGCGGGTCGCGGCAGCTCGCCGCCGCCCGGGCCCTGATCGGTGCGACCACCGACGCCGACCTGCTCGCCGCCTGGCTGGCGAGCCGGGGCGTGCCCGACGGGCTGGCCGTGGACGCCGAGCTGCGCTGGTCGTTGCTCGGCCGGCTGGTGGTGCTCGGCGCGGCCGGGCCGGACGAGATCCTCGCCGAGGTGGCGGCCGACCCGACGGCGACCGGCGCGGAGCGGGCCGCCCGGTGCCGGGCCGCGCTGCCCGACCCGGCGGCCAAGGCGGCGGCGTGGGAGATCGTGGCGGGCAGCACCGAACTGTCGAACCGGCTGGTCGAGGCCGCCGCGCTGGGCTTCTGGCAGCCGGAGCAGGTCGAGCTGACCGAGCCGTACGTGGCGCGGTACTTCGCCGAGATGCCGGCGGCGGCGCGGCTGCGTACCCCCTGGATGGCCGACCAGGTCGCGCGCGACGCCTTCCCCCGGTACGCCGTGGCGCAACGCACCCGGGACCTGGCCGCGGCGCTGCTCGCCCGCGACGACCTCACGCCCGGCCTGCGTCGGGTCGTGATCGACGAGGACGACGACCTGCGCCGCGCACTCGTCGCCCGCACCGCCACCGCCGCCGTCGCCGCCTGACGGGGGCGTCCCGCCGTCCCCGCGTGACGAGGGCCCGCCCGCCGGCGTTCGGCGGGCGGGCCCTGGTCGGGGGCCGGGTCGCCGCGTCCGACGGCGGCATACGATCAACGGGTGGAGGACGACATCCGGCGGATCGGGATCATGGGCGGCACGTTCGACCCGATCCACCACGGGCACCTGGTCGCGGCCAGCGAGGTGGCGGACCGGTTCGGGCTGGACGAGGTGGTGTTCGTGCCGACCGGCCAGCCGTGGCAGAAGGCCGACGAGCCGGTCAGCCCCGCCGAGGACCGCTACCTGATGACGGTGATCGCCACCGCCTCCAACCCCCGGTTCCAGGTCAGCCGGGTGGACATC
This sequence comes from Micromonospora olivasterospora, assembly GCF_007830265.1. Classification (NCBI taxonomy): domain Bacteria; kingdom Bacillati; phylum Actinomycetota; class Actinomycetes; order Micromonosporales; family Micromonosporaceae; genus Micromonospora; species Micromonospora olivasterospora. The sequence goes on along the minus strand of NZ_VLKE01000001.1, from coordinate 1,143,231 downwards.
GACCGGGGTGGGCCCACCTACACGGTCGACACGCTCCGCGACCTGCACGCCGAGTACGGCCCGAAGGTGCAGCTCTACTTCATCACCGGGGCGGACGCGCTGGAGCGCATCCTGTCCTGGAAGGACCTGGACCAGACGTTCGAGCTGGCCCACTTCATCGGGGTGACCCGGCCCGGGTTCGAGCTCTCCGACGCGCACCTGCCCGCCGACACGGTGAGCCTGGTGCAGGTGCCGGCCATGGCCATCTCGTCGACGAACTGCCGCGACCGGGTCCGGCGGGGCGAGCCGGTCTGGTACCTGGTGCCCGACGGTGTGGTGCAGTACATCGCCAAGCGGGGCCTGTATCGGGGCTGATCTCGTCGGCTATGTGAGCTTTTGTCGGGGTAATCGACCAGAACTGACAAGTGGCCTCGCCCCCGGGTGTGAGACGCTTGGAGGGTCGCACGGTTGATCGAAGGAGTACGGTGACAGTTTCCGAACGCGCTCACGAGCTGGCGATGGCCGCCGCCCAGGCCGCGGCCGACAAGAAGGCGCAGGACATCGTCATCATCGACGTGGGTGACCAGCTCGCCATCACCGACGCGTTCCTGCTCGCCGCCGCGCCCAACGAGCGTCAGGTGCTGGCCATCGTCGACGCGATCGAGGAGCGGCTGCTCGAGCTGCCGGAGAAGGCCAAGCCGGTCCGGCGCGAGGGCGAGCGGGGCGGGCGCTGGGTGCTGCTCGACTACGTCGACATCGTGGTGCACGTCCAGCACAGCGAGGAGCGCGAGTTCTACGCCCTCGACAAGCTGTGGAAGGACTGCCCGCAGATCCCGTTCGTCGACCGGGACCTGGTCGAGGCGGACGCCGGCAGCACCAGCGTCGAATGACCCGACTGATCGTCTGGCGGCACGGCAACACCGACTGGAACGCCACCGGCCGAATGCAGGGGCAGACCGACGTGCCGCTCAACGACCTCGGCCGGGAGCAGGCGGCCGGCGCGGCGCGGCTGCTCGCCGCGCTGCGCCCCGACGCGATCGTGGCCAGCGACCTGAGCCGCGCCGCGGACACCGCCGCCGCGCTGGCCGCGCTGACCGGGCTGCCCGTCCGCGCCGACGCCCGGCTGCGCGAGCGGCACTTCGGGCAGTGGCAGGGGCTGCTGCTGACGGAGGTGGCCGAGCGGTACCCCGACGAGTACGCCCGCTGGCGGGCCGGCGCCCCCGACCCGGGCGCCGGCGTCGAGAGCCTCGACGACCTCGCCAAGCGCCTCGGCGTGGGGTTGCAGGACGCGGCCGACGCGTCGCCCGGCGGCACGGTCGTCGTCGCCACCCACGGTGGCGCGGCGCGGCAGGGCTGCGGGCAGTTGCTCGGCTGGGACCACGCGGTGCTGCGCACCATCGGCTCGTTGAGCAACTGCCACTGGACCGAGCTGCGCCACGACGACCTGCGGGGCTGGCACCTGCGCGCCCACAACGTCGGCCCGCTGTCGTCCGCACCGGTGACCGAGGCGGTCTGACCGGGCGGGGGCGGATGCGTCGCCGTCGGCGGTGCTGGCCGTTCGCCGGAGGGGCGGGCGGCGTACGCATCGGCTAGCGTGCCGAGCATGCCCGTCGCGGTCGTCACCGACTCCACCGCCTATTTCCCGCCCGAGCTGGTGCGGGCGCACCGGATCACCGTCGTCCCGCTGACCGTCGTACTCAACGGCGCGGAGGGGCTGGAGGGGGTGGAGACCGACCCGGACGACGCCACCCGGGCCATGAGCGGGCGGCGGGTCTCGGCCAGCACCTCCCGCCCGGCGCCGGAGCAGTTCGCCGAGACGTACCGGGGGCTGCTCGACGCCGGCGCCGACGGGGTGGTGTCGGTGCATCTGTCGGCCGAGCTCTCCGGCACGGTGGAGGCGGCCCGACTGGCCGCCGCCGAGCAGGGTGGCCGGGTCACGGTGGTCGACAGCCGGTCCACCGGGATGGGCCTCGGCTTCCCGGCGCTCGCCGCCGCCGAGGCCGCCGCGCGGGGCACGGATCTCCCGGGGGTACGCCGGGCGGCGCTCGACGCGATCACCAGGACCACCATCTTCTTCTACGTCGACACGCTGGAGTTCCTGCGCCGGGGCGGGCGGATCAACGCGGCGGAGGCCCTGCTCGGCACCGCCCTGTCGGTGAAGCCGATCATGCACATGCCGGACGGCGCGATCGTGCAGCTGGACAAGGTGCGCACCGCCAGCCGAGGGCTGGCGCGACTGGTCGAACTGGCCGTCGAGGCGGCCGGCGACGCCGAGGTCGACCTCGCCGTGCACCACCTGGCCGCCCCGCAGCGCGCCGAGCAGCTCGTCGCCGCGCTGACCGAACGGCTCGGCGACCGGCTGCGCGCCACGTACGTCACCGAGGCCGGCGCCGTGGTCGCCGCCCACGCCGGGCCGGGGCTGGCCTCCGTCGTCGTCCACCGGCACCGCTGATGTCCGGCGCGGGGCGGGCCGGTCCTGCGTGGTGACCGGCGGCGGGCGCGGGGTCGGCCGGGCGATCGCCGAGCGGCTGCTGGCCGACGGGTACGCCGTGGTGGTGCTCGAACACGACCCGGCGGCGGTGGCCTGGACGGGTTCGCACCCGGCCGGCGACCGGCTGCGGACCGTGGTCGGGGACGCGGGCGACGAGGATGTGGCCGCCCGGGCGGCTGACGTCGCCGAGCAGGCCGCCCCGCTGGCCGGCTGGGTCAACAACGCGGCGGTGTTCCCGGAGGCGTCGGCCGACCGACAGCATGGCGCCCGGCGAGCTGGCCGACCTGATCGGGCTCAACGTGCGCCTCGCCGTCGTCGGCGCCGCCACGGCGGTACGCAGGTTCCTGGCCGCCGGTACGGGCGGGGCGATCGTGCACGTCTCCTCCCGCCAGGCCCGCCGGGCCGGTGTCCGGTGCCCTGCCGTACTCGGTGGCGAAGGCGGCCGTCGAGGGGCTGACCCCGCGCCCTGGCGGTCGACCACGGCCGGCAGGGCATCCGTAGCAACGCGGTCGCGCTCGGCTCGGTGGTCACCGAGCGGTACGAGGCGTTCCTGGCCGGGCAGGAGCCGGCCGCGGCGGCGCGGATCGAGGCGGAGCTGGGGGTACTGCACCCGGTGGGTCGGATCGGCCGCGCCGAGGAGGTGGCGGCGGCGGTGGCGTACCTGCTGTCGCCGGAGGCCAGCTTCGTCAACGGGGTGACCCTGCCGGTGGACGGGGGACGGGCGGCACTCGGCCTGGACCCCGAGGCCCGTCCGCCCTCCCCTTAGCACACCAGGTGCATGATCAGGCGGTTGTCCACAGGCCGCCCCGCCGTCCACAGGTGCCGCTCGCCCGGCCGCGTACAGGCGGATCGCCGGCCTAGCCTCGCGCCGTGTCAGACGACGAGGAGACGACCGTACGGCGGCGCCTGGGCCGGCTGCTGCCCGGCCAGCCCGCCGAGCCCTCCGCCGCCGCGGTTTCCGGCGTGCCTGGGCGGGAGTCCTCGCCCGGGAGCGGGCCCGCGGCGGGGCCGCACGGTGCTTCGACCGGGCACGGCGGCACGGGGTCGGCCGGGGAGCGGTTGGCTGCCGCCGGGCCGTCCGACGTGGTGCCGGCTGTCCGGCCGGTGGCTGCCGTCCCGGTGCCGCCGGTCGTGCCGCCCGAGGAACGGTGGGCGCCGGTGGCTGCCGTCCCGGTGCCGCCGGTCGTGCCGCCCGATGAACGGTGGGCGCCGGTGGCTGCCGTCCCGGTGCCGCCGGTCGTGCCGCCGGAGGAACGGTGGGCGCCGGTGGCTGCCGAGCCGACCGAGCGGCCCGTGCCCTGGCCGGGCGAGACCGCCGCCGGCTCGGGCATCCGCCGCGCCCGCCGGCGCGCCGGGTCGGCCGCGCCGGCGGACCGCCCGCCGCCCGGCGCTCCGCCGCTCGGCCCGCCGTGGCGAAAGGAGCCCCGAACCCGCGAAGATCCGTCCTGGCCGGATCACCCGTCGGCGGTCGGCCGGCAGCACCGCGGTGACGACCCATTGGACGGCGACGACCCGGCCTGGCCCGGCGAGGAGGCACCCGACGCGGAACCGGCGTCCGAACGGAGGCGGTCCCGGCTGCCGGGGCCCGGCGCGTTCGACCCCGGCCGGCGGGGCGTCCGGGCCCTGGCCGCCGTCGCCGCCGTGGTGGTGCTCGTGGCCGGCTTCTGGGCCTGGCGCTCGCGCCCGCGGCCCGAGCCGGTCCGGGCCGTCGCGTCCGCCGCCGGCCCCGAGGCGTCCCAGCCGGCGGCCCCGACAGCACCGGGGGCTCCCACCGCGTCGGCCGGCGGGGAGCTGGTGGTCGCGGTGGCCGGCAAGGTACGCCGACCGGGGCTGGTCCGGGTGCCGGCGGGCGCCCGGGTCGCCGACGTCGTGCAGGCGGCCGGCGGGGCGCTGCCCGGCGTGGACGTGGCGCTGCTGAACCCGGCCCGCAAGGTCACCGACGGGGAGCTCATCCTGGTCGGCGTCGCCGCCCCGCCCGGCCAGCCCGCCCCGCCGGCGCGGCGCCGCCCGCTGGCGCCCCCGCCGGGGCCGGCACCGGCGGCCTGGTCAACCTGAACACCGCCACACTGGCGCAGCTCGACGCGCTGCCCGGCGTGGGGCCGGTGCTTGCCCAACGGATCCTGACCCACCGTGACCAGCACGGCGGTTTCCGCTCGGTGGGCGACCTGCGCCAGGTCGAGGGCATCGGCGACGCCCGGTACGAGCAGCTCAAGGACCTGGTGACGGTGTGAGTCGTCCCGCCGAACCGGCCGTTGGCGCGGCGACCGTCCCCGACCTGCGGCTGGCCGGGCTGGCGGTGGCCGCCTGGCTGGCCGCCCTGACCTCCCTGCACCTGGCCGCGCACACGGCTGCGGCGCTCGCCGCCGGTGCCGCCGGGCTGGCCGCGCTGGGCTCGGCGCACCTGCTCGCCGTGCTCGGGCGTCCCGCCCCGACCGTCCGCCGGTACGGGTGGATCGCGGTCGCGGTGCTGCTCGGCGTGGTGTGCGGGGCGACAGCGACCGCCGCCCGACTGGCCGTCCGGGACGCCCCCGCCGTCCGCGCCCTCGTCGACGACCGCGCCGCGGTCGACGCCGAACTGGTCGTGCGGGACGACCCGCGCCCGGCCCGGGGCAGCACGGGCGGGCCGGCGACCCTGCTGGTACGCGCGGAACTCGTCGCCCTGACCACCGTCGACGGGCGGCGGGTCGCCGCGCCGCTGCGCGTCCTGGTGCTCGCCACCGACCCGGCCTGGCGGGGCCTGCTGCCCGGCCAGCGGCTCACCGCCGAGGGGCGGCTCGGCGCGCCGCGCGGCGGCGATCTCACCGCCGCCGTGCTCGCCGCCCGCACCGCGCCGGTGCTGCACGGGCCGCCGCCGTGGTCGCAGCGCGGGGCCGGCACACTCCGCGCCGGCCTGCAACGGGCCTGCGAACCACTGCCCGACGAGCAGGGAGGCCTGCTGCCCGGCCTCGTCGTGGGCGACACCAGCCGGCTGCCGCCGACGGTGGAGGAGGACTTCCGGGCGACCGGGATGACGCACCTCAACGCGGTCTCCGGCTCCAATGTCGCCATCGTCGTCGGGGCGGTCCTGCTGCTGGCCCGCTGGGGCCGGGCCGGCCCCTGGCTGGCCGCCGGGCTGTGCGCGGTGGCCCTGGTCGGCTTCGTCATCCTCGTCCGCCCCTCACCGAGCGTGGTGCGTGCCGCGACGATGGGCGCGATCGGCCTCGCGGCGCTCGCGGCCGGCCGCCCGCGGCCGCCCTGCCGGCGCTCGCCGCGGCGGTGGCCGTCCTGGTGCTGGTCGACCCGGACCTGGCCGGGGATCCCGGGTTCGCGCTGTCCGTGCTGGCCACCGGCGGCCTGCTGCTGCTCGCCCCGGCCTGGCGGGACGCGCTGCGCCGGCGGGGCGTGCCGCCCGGGCTGGCCGAGGCGCTCGCCGTGCCGGCCGCCGCGCAGCTCGCCTGCGGCCCGGTGGTCGCCGGGATCTCCGGGACGGTGAGCCTGGTGGCCGTACCGGCGAACCTGCTCGTGGTGCCGGCGATCGCGCCCGCCACGGTGCTGGGCGTGGCCGCGGCGGTGCTCTCGCCATTCTGGCCGGCGGGCGCGGAGTTCGCGGCCTGGCTGGCGAGCTGGCCGGCCTGGTGGCTGGTGGTGGTGGCCCGGTACGGGGCTCGGCTGCCGGCGGGCACCCTGCCGTGGCCGGGCGGGCTGACGGGTGCGTTGCTGCTGGCCGGGCTGACCGTCGCGCTGCTGGTCGCCGCCCGGCACCCGGTCGTGCGCCGGCTGGTGGCGGTGCTCGCCGTCGCCGTGATCGTCGGCACCCTGCCGGTGCGGTTGGTCGCCAGCGGCTGGCCCCCGGCCCGGTGGGTGGCCGTGGCGTGCGCGGTGGGGCAGGGGGACGCCCTGGTGCTGCCGGTGGTCCCCGGCCGGGCGGTGGTCGTCGACGCGGGCCCCGACCCGGCGGCGGTGGACGGCTGCCTGCGCCGGCTCGGCGTACGTGAGGTGTCGCTGCTGCTGTTCAGTCACTTCCATGTCGACCACACCGGCGGGGTCGCCGGGGTCTTCCGTGCTCGCCGGGTGGCGGGCGTGCGTACGCCGCAGTGGCCCGAGCCGGCCGCGGGGCGGGACCTGGTCCGGGGCGCGGCGGCCGGGGCGGCCGGGGCGGGGACGGCTCCGGCGTCGGCGGGGTGGACGTACCGCGAGGGCGCCGTCGAGCTGGTGGTGCTCGGGCCGCCGTACCCGATGCGGGGCACCCGGTCCGACCCGAACAACAACTCGCTGGTGCTGCTCGCCACGGTGGCCGGGGTGCGCATCCTGCTCATGGGGGACGCCGAGACCGAGGAGCAGCGGGCCCTGCTCGACCGCGTGCCGGCCGGCGGGGTGCGGGCCGACGTGCTGAAGGTCGCCCACCACGGGTCGGCGTACCAGGAGCCGGCGTTCCTGGACGCGGTCCGGCCGAGGGTGGCGCTGGTGCCGGTGGGGACGGGCAACTCGTACGCGCACCCGAACCCGGCCGTCCTCGCCCGGCTCGCCCGGGGCGGGGCCCGGGTGCTGCGTACGGACGTCGACGGGGACCTCGCCGTGGTCCGGCACGGGGAAGGGCTCGCCGTGGTGGCCCGGGGAACGCCGCCGGGTCGGCGGTCGTGAGGATCGAAGGTCGTTGGCGGCATTGACGGGTAAGTGAGGTAAATGTCTGGATTTGCGCTGAGTGCGGGCTCCACCGCCGTAGGGCCCGACGAGCAGGCACGAAGCCGCAGCCGGGCGTGCGAATATGGGCGACGTGACCTCGGCCGACCTCGCTCCCATTCTGCTCGTCCTCGGCGACGAGGAGCTGCTCGCCACGCGCGCGGTGGCCGAAGCCGTCGCGCGGGCCCGCGCCGTCGACCCCGACGCGGACGTCCGGGAGTACCAGGCCGGCACGCTGACCGTCGGCGAGATCGCCGAGATGCTCAGCCCGTCGCTGTTCGGCGGCCGGCGGGTGCTGGTGCTGCGCTCCGGCCAGGACGCCCGCAAGGATCTGGTCACGGCCCTGCTGGCGTACGCGAAGAACCCCGATCCCGACGTCCACCTGGTCGTCCTGCACCTCGGTGCCGCGAAGGGCAAGGCGTTCGCCGACGGGCTGCGGGCGGCGGGCGCGACGGTCGTACCGGCGGCCAAGCTCAAGGGTCACCGCGAGCGGGTGGCCTTCGTGCGGGACGAGATCCGCCGGGCCGGCGGCAGGTGCACCGAAGACGCGGCCGAGGCGCTCATCGCGGCGGTCGGCACCGACCTGCGCGAGCTGAGCGCCGCCTGCTCGCAGCTGATGGCCGACACCGACGGGCGGATCGGGGCCGACACGGTGGCCCGCTACTACAAGGGGCGGGTGGAGGTGACCGGCTTCACCGTCGCCGACGCGACCATGATCGGCGACGTGCCGGCGGCGCTCGAGGCGCTGCGCTGGGCGCTGCACGTCGGCGTCGACCCGGTCCCGATCGCCGACGCCCTGGCCGACGGGGTCCGCACCGTCGCCCGGGTGGCCGCGGCCGGGCGGGGCGACCCGTACCAGCTGGCGAGCACCCTGGGCATGCCCGCCTGGAAGATCAAGAGTGCCCAGCAACGGGCCCGGGGCTGGACGCCGGAGGGCCTGGTGGAGGCGATGAGGGCCGCCGCGGAGTGCAACGCGGCGGTCAAGGGCGGCTCGGACGACCGGGCGTACGCGTTGGAACGGGCGGTCTTCGCCGTCGCGGCCGCCAGGCAGGGCGGCACCCGGTGAACCGTCCGATCCCGGCGTCGTGGGCGACCGTGCCCACCGAGGAGGAGCGCTACCGCCCCCTCTATGCCCGGGCCCTCGGACTGCGGTTCGTCAACCCCGGCGGCGTCCTCTGCTTCCTCTTCTTCGAGGGCAGCGTCGCGCTCGCCGTCCTGCTCGCCCTGGCCGAGCTGGTCACCTGGTGGGCGGTGCTGATCCTGCCCGCCGCCGTGGCAGCGATGGTGAAGCTCAACGACATGGTGGCGGCGGCGGTGGTGCGTACCGCCGCGCTGGTGCCGGAGCAGGAACGGGACCGGTTCCGCCGCCAGATGGAGCCGGTGATCGGCCGGGCCCAGGTGCGGGGGATCGGCGCGTACGCCGTCCCCGAGGCGCGCGGGCTGGCGGGCCGCGCCCGCGCCGACGGTTCCGAGCCCTGAGCGCCCGCACGGCGGCCGCCCGGCGCGGTCCCCGCTGCGGCCCGGCCCCGGCGCGGTCCCGCTGCGGCCCCCGGCGCGGTCCCCGCTGCTGTCCCCGCGATGTCGGCGATATGGCGGGGTCGGCGTGATCGGGTTGCCGTCATGTCGGCGGTGTGGCGGGGTCGGGGGTCGGGTTGCCGCGATGTCGGCGGTGTGGCGGGGTCGGCGGGGTCGGGTTGCCGTCATGGGTCGGCGGGGTCGGGTTGCCGTCATGTCGGCGGTGTGGCGGGGTCGGCGGGGTCGGGTTGCCGTCATGTCGGCGGTGTGGCGGGGTCGGCGGGTCGGGTTGCCGCATGTCGGCGGTGTGGCGGGGTCGCGGGGTCGGGTTGCCGTCATGTCGGCGTGTGGCGGGGTCGGCGGGTCGGGTTGCCGTCATGTCGGCGGTGTGGCGGGTCGGCGGGTCGGGTTGCCGTCATGTCGGGGTGTGGCGGGTCGGCGGGGTCGGGTTGCCGCCATGTCGGCGTGTGGCGGGGTCGGCGGGGTCGGGTTGCCGTCATGTCGGCGGTGTGGCGGGTCGGCGGGGTCGGGTTGCCGCGATGTCGGCGGTGTGGCGGGGCGGCGGGGTCGGGTTGCCGCGATGTCGGCGGTGTGGCGGGGAAGGCGCCGGCGATGTGGCGGGGAAGCGCCACCGGGGTGGCGCGGGGTAGACACGCGGAAAAGCCCCGGGTAATCCCGGGGCTTTTCGTTAGGGTCTGCGGTCGCCGCCTCAGGCGGAGAACGAGGCCACGCGCTTGGCGATCGCCGACTTGCGGTTCGCCGCCTGGTTCGCGTGGATCACGCCCTTGCTGGCCGCCTTGTCCAGCTTACGGGCGGCGTCTCGCATGAGGACGGTCGCCTTCTCGGTTTCACCGGCCTCGGCGGCCTCGTGGAACTTCCGGATGGCGGTCTTCAGCGACGACTTGACCGACTTGTTGCGCAGCCGGCGCTTCTCGTTCTGCCGGTTGCGCTTGATCTGGGACTTGATGTTCGCCACGCGACAGCCTCGTCCTATAGCTCGGGTTGGTCTGGTTCTACGCTCGACGAGCATGAGTCATCGCCGCGCGAAAAGCCAGGTTACCAGGTCCGCCGCGACGAGCCAAAACCGCGCGGGCCGGCCGGTGCCGACCGGGCCCGGCCGGCCCGCGCGGTGGCCCGCGCGGTGGCCCGCGCGGTGGCCCGCGGCGGGCAGCGCCCGGGCAGCGCCCCGGGCAGTGCGGCGGGCCCTGACCGCCCGCCGCGCGGGCCGGCCCGCGCCGAACCGCTCACCTCCACCCCTGGCGGACGGCGAGCCAGTCGAGCGCCTGCTCGCCGCTCCACCGCTGGTGGGCGCGGATGTGCGGGGAGGCGCTGGTCGGGCCGGCGGCGGCCGACGTGAGCAGGTACCCGGCGAGTGCGGCGAGGGTCACGTCGAGGGCGTCCGGGGGCGCGCCGGCTGCCGCCGGGTGCCGGGCGAAGAGCGTGTCGGCGTCCAGGCCACTCGCGTACGCGGTGATCAGCAGACTGACCAGGTCGAACCAGGCCGGGCCGTGGCACAGCCAGTTCCAGTCGCAGAACCAGGCCCGCCCGGCCCCGTCGATCAGCACGTTGTCCAGCCGCAGGTCGCCGTGGGCCAGGCCGCCGCGCGCGGCGTACCCGGGCAGGCGCGACTCCAGCGCGACCAACTCGGCCGTCCGGCCCCGTGCCGCCGGCGGCAGGTCCGGGGCGGGCTCCCGGCCGGCGGCCACCTCGCCCCACCACAGGATGTCGTCGCGGGCGAGGTCGGCGAGCCGGGGCAGGCCGAGCGCGACGAGTTGCGGCGGCGACCAGGCCAGCGCGGCGGCCACCTCGGCGTACCCGGCAAGCGTGGCGTCGAGGTCGGTCGCCGTCCAGGGCAGCGCGGGCGTCCGGCCGTCGACGGCGTCCAGGCCGAGCGCGAACCAGCCGGCCGCGGTGACCGTCCACCTCGGGCGAGGGACCGGCAGGCCGGCGGGGAGCCGGTCGAGGACGGCGGCCTCCCGGGCGTACCAGTCGACGAGGTGTCGCTGGTCGGCCAGCGACGCCGCCTTGACGAACGCGCGCCGGCCGTCGGCGGTCTCCAGCACGGCGGCGAAGCCCCGGGTGAAGCCGGCCCCCGCGACCCGGGCCGCCGCCACGGGCGCGCCCAGCCGCCCGGTCACCGCCGCCCGCAGCCCGGCCGGCAGCTCAGCCCACGCCGGGCGCTGGGCGGTCGCGTCGTACGGCACCGGGGGCAGCGAGATCGCGGGCACCCCACCGATGCTGCCCCACCGGCGCCACGGCCCGGTGTGCGGCTGGCTGTCGGCGGCCTCTGCCAGACTGGCGAGCCATGAGGACCGACGACTTCTGGCAGCTGATCGACCGCGCCCGCGCGGGCGGCGGGGCAGAGCCGGCCGCGGTCGCCGCCCGCGCCGTCGCCCTGCTGGCCGAGCGGGCCCCGGAGGAGATCGTCAGGTACGCCCACCACCAGCGGCGGGTGCTGGCCGCCTCCTACAAGGTCGACCTGTGGGGCGCGGCGTACCTGATCAACGGGGGCGCCTCCGACGACGGGTTCGAGTACTTCCGGGGCTGGCTGATGACCCAGGGCCGGGCCGTGTTCGCGCGGGCGGTCGCCGACCCCGACTCCCTCGCCGAGCTGCCGCCGGTCCGGGCCGCCGCGCTCAGCGGCGCGGAGTTCGAGTGCGAGGACATGCTGGCGGTGCCCTGGGAGGCGTACCGGAAGGCGACCGCGGCCGACCTGCCGGCGGGCCGTGACCCGGTGCCCGTGCCCGACCTCAACGACTTCTGGGACTTCGACGACGAGGCGGAGGCCGCCCGGCGGCTGCCCCGGCTCGCCGCCCTCTTCGTCGAGCCGCCGGAGGAGTGAGCCGGCCCGGCGCGGCGAGGGCCGGCCCGGGCGGAGCGCGGGGCGGGCCGCCGGGGGCGGTCGGGGCGCCGGGAGGAGTGATCCGACCGCGCCCGGGGCGACGTGGGAGCATAGAGGGGGCCGGCGTCGCGCCGGCCTGCTCACGTCAGCCGACCAGAACGGACCGCTGTGCCACCGACGCTCGATTCCGGCGCGAACGCTCCTGGTGCCACCGACCCGGCGCGCATCCGGAACTTCTGCATCATCGCTCACATCGACCACGGGAAGTCGACCCTGGCCGACCGGATGTTGCAGCTCACCGGCGTGGTCGACCCCCGGCAGATGCGCGCGCAGTACCTCGACCGGATGGACATCGAGCGCGAGCGCGGCATCACCATCAAGAGCCAGGCCGTGCGGATGCCGTGGGCGATCCGGGAGGGCGACCGGGCCGGCGAGCAGGCCGTCCTCAACATGATCGACACCCCGGGTCACGTCGACTTCACCTACGAGGTGTCCCGGTCCCTCGCGGCGTGCGAGGGCGCGATCCTGCTGGTCGACGCCGCGCAGGGCATCGAGGCGCAGACCCTGGCGAACCTCTACCTCGCGCTCGAGAACGACCTGCACATCATCCCGGTGCTCAACAAGATCGACCTGCCGGCAGCGCAGCCGGAGAAGTACGCCGAGGAACTGGCGCACCTGATCGGCGGCGACCCGGCGGACTGCATCAGGGTCTCGGGCAAGACCGGCGAGGGCGTGCCGCACCTGCTCGACGAGATCGTCCGGCAGTTCGTCCCGCCGGTCGGCGACGCCGCCTCGCCCGCCCGAGCGATGATCTTCGACTCGGTGTACGACGTCTACCGGGGCGTGGTCACGTACGTCCGGGTGATCGACGGCCGGATCGGCGCCCGCGACCGGATCAAGATGATGTCGACCGGCGCCACCCACGAACTTCTGGAGATCGGCGTCATCTCCCCGGAGATGCAGAAGGCCGACGCGCTCGGCGTCGGCGAGGTCGGCTACCTGATCACCGGTGTGAAGGACGTCCGGCAGTCCCGGGTCGGCGACACGGTCACGATCAACACCAACCCGGCGAAGGAGGCCCTCGGCGGCTACAAGGACCCGAAGCCGATGGTCTACTCGGGCCTCTACCCGATCGACGGGTCCGACTACCCGAACCTCCGGGACGCGCTCGACAAGCTCAAGCTCAACGACGCCGCGCTGGTCTACGAGCCGGAGACCTCTGGCGCGCTCGGCTTCGGCTTCCGCTGTGGCTTCCTCGGCCTGCTGCACCTGGAGATCATCCGGGAGCGGCTGGAGCGGGAGTTCAACCTCGACCTGATCTCGACCGCGCCGAACGTCGTGTACCGGGCGATCCAGGAGGACGGCGAGGAGGTCGTGGTCACCAACCCGAGCGAGTACCCCACCGGCAAGATCGCCGAGGTGTACGAGCCGACCGTGCGGGCCACCGTGCTCACTCCGAACGACTACGTCGGGGCGGTCATGGAGCTGTGCCAGGGCCGCCGGGGCAGCCTGCTCGGCATGGACTACCTCTCCGCCGACCGGGTGGAGCTGCGCTACACCCTGCCCCTCGCCGAGATCATCTTCGACTTCTTCGACCAGCTCAAGAGCCGTACCAAGGGCTACGCCTCGCTGGACTACGAGCCCTCCGGTGAGCAGGCGTCCGACCTCGTCAAGGTGGACATCCTCCTGCACGGCGAGCCGGTGGACGCGTTCAGCGCGATCGTGCACAAGGACAAGGCGTACAACTACGGCGTCAACATCGCCGCGAAGCTGCGCAACCTGATCCCCCGCCAACAGTTCGAGGTGCCCATCCAGGCCGCCATCGGCAGCCGGGTGATCGCGCGCGAGACCATCCGGGCGATCCGCAAGGACGTGCTCGCCAAGTGCTACGGCGGTGACATCAGCCGCAAGCGCAAGCTGCTGGAGAAGCAGAAGGAGGGCAAGAAGCGGATGAAGATGGTGGGCCGGGTCGAGGTCCCCCAGGAGGCCTTCATCGCGGCGCTCTCCTCCGACAGCGGCGACGGGAAGGCCCCCGGCAAGAAGTGAGCCCGGGCCGGCGCGCGCCGGTCACCCTCCGCCGCGCTGCCGGCACCCACGGCGTACGCCCGGGTGCCGGCCGTCTGCGTACCGCCCGCCGCTCGCCGGGCCCCTCGGCGTACGGATCACCGCCGGCACTGGCCGCCGCTGGCGAGACCGGGCCGGCTCGGCCACTCACGCCCGAGCGTGTCTCTGCGCCAACAGTCCGCACTGACCGCTGGTAGCGCCCGAATCGCTGATGGGCGAGGTGGCCCTCCCGGTGGAGCGCCCCTGCGCCGCGGAAGAACGGCTCTGGTTTGGATTTTCGGGCGCCCGGGAACTTGTCGGCCAACGACAGCAACAACCCATCGTTGCGACGGAATCTGAGGAGGGCGACGTGGAGCTCACCGTTTGGGGCATCATCACCGCGCTCGTTGTCGGTCTCATCGTCGGTGCTCTGGGCCGTCTGGTCGTCCCGGGTCGGCAGGACATGCCGATGTGGCTGCACATGCTCGTCGGCGTCGGCGCCGCGTTGCTCGGCACCGTGCTCGCCCGCGCCATGGGCATCGCCACGGAGACCGCGGGGGTCGACTGGGGCGAACTGCTGGTCCAGGTCGTGCTGGCCGCGATCGGCGTGGCTCTGGTCGCCGGCGTCGGCCGGCGCCGCAGCATCACCCACCGTTAGGCACCGACGCCAGGCGCGTACGCGGGCGGGCGCCCGACCACCAGTGGTCGGGCGCCCGCCCGCGTGCGGCGGCGTGTGGTACGTCCTCGTGTCCGCCGGGTGGCCCGAGCCGGGCGGCCGGCGGTCCGGCATTCCGCCGGTTCCCAATCGTCCCGCCGCTGCCCAATCGTCGTCCCTTCTCGACGGCCCGGCCGCGTCCCGCCCCCACCCGTGTGAATGGGGGTCGCGGAAGGGTGGGGAAAACAGTCCACATCTCCTGTGCAAATTCCGCGGGGGAGCGGACCTGCCGCCGAGAGGACCCCGCCGACCTGGGAGAACGTCCGCTCTGGGCCCGTCCTCGGGTTGGTCGCCCGGATCGGCCGGTTTGGACTTTCCGGCGCCCGGGAACTTAGCGGTCACGACAGAGAATGACCGTGAAGCTTTCTGAGGAGAACGACAATGACCGTCACCGGAATCATCACCGCGCTCATCGTCGGTCTGATCGTGGGCGCGCTCGGCCGCCTGGTCGTCCCGGGCCGGCAGGACATGCCGATCTGGCTGCACATGCTCGTCGGCGTCGGCGCCGCCCTGCTCGGTACCGTGCTGGCCCAGGCGATCGGCATCTCGACCGACACCCCCGGTGTCGACTGGGGTGAGCTGCTGGTCCAGGTGGTCGTCGCCGCCATCGCGGTCGCGATCGTGGCGAGCATCGGTGGCCGCCGGGGTGTCACGCACCGGTAGCTCCACCTCCCGCGAACGGGCGCCCGGCCTGCCTACGGCCGGGCGCCCGTTCGCGTGGGTACGCCCCGGATCGTCCCCGCGGTGGACTGCCCCCGCGCCCATCGCCTGCGGTGCAGAACACCAAGCTGACCCCGCTCACCCCCAGGTGGGTCGAGGTGAGCCGGACCAAGACGGTGACCCAGGCCATGAACAGCTCGGTCATCAAGGGTCAGAAGACGGTCGAGAAGGCCACCGCCGACGCGGCCGCCGAGATGGAAAGCATCCTCAACGCGAAGTGACCACGCTGACCCAGGCGCCGGAGACGACCGCCGCGCGGGAGACCCCCGCGCGGCGGCGTCGCCGGGTGGACCGCCTGCCGTACCTGCTGCTCCTGCCCTGCCTGGTGATCATCGGCGTGCTGCTGCTGTGGCCGCTCGGCCAGGTCGTGGTGATGTCGTTCTACCGGCTCAACAACGTCCGGCAGCTGCGCGGCGACCGGGAGTGGCCGTGGGTCGGGTTCGGCAACTACGCCGAGATCCTGGGCGACCCGTTCTTCCTCACGGTGCTGCGCAACACGGTGCTCTTCGCCGTGGCCAACGTGGTGCTGACGATGATCCTGGGCACCCTGGTCGGGCTGCTGCTCAACCGGCTCGGCAGGCGCATGGCCACCTTCGTGGCGAGCTGCGTCATGCTGGCCTGGGCCACCCCGGCGCTGACCGGCACGATCGTCTGGAAGTGGCTGTTCGACGACACCTCCGGCCTGGTGACGTGGCTGTTCAACGCGTTGCCGGACGGGCTGTCCGAGGCCCTGTTCGGGCGCAGCGACTGGACCGGGTACGGCTGGTTCAACTCGCCGCTGCTGTTCTTCGCCATCCTCACCCTGGTGGTGGTCTGGCACTCGTTCCCGTTCATCGCCGTCAGCGTGCTGGCCGGGCTGAAGAGCGTGCCGAGCGAGCTGCACGAGGCGGCCCGGGTCGACGGCGCCGGGCCGTGGAAGGTCTTCTGGAAGGTCACCTTCCCGCTGCTGCGTCCCGTCTTCGGGATCCTGGTGGTGCTCTCCACCATCTGGGACTTCAAGGTGTTCACCCAGCAGTTCGTGCTGGCCGGCGGCACCCAGGACCGGCCGACGTTCATGCTCTCGATCTACTCGTACGCCGAGGCGTTCTCCCCGCCGCCCAAGTACGGCCTGGGCGCGGCGATCGCGGTCGTCCTGACGTTGATCCTGCTGCTGGTGACCGGGATCTACGTACGCATGGTGCTGAAGCAGGAGGAGGATTCATGAGGCGCGGCGCGGTGCTGAGGCGGGCCGCCCTCAACGGCGCCGGCCTGCTGGTGGCGGCGTTCGCGGCGTTCCCGGTCTACTGGATGATCGCGACGTCGCTCAAGCCCAACCGGGAGATCTTCGCGGCCACGCCCCGGCCGGTGCCGGCGGAGCCGACGCTCGAACACTACCGGGAGATCCTCACCGGCAACCTGATCCCCGGCGTCACGTTCGCGGACTTCTTCGTCAACAGCGCCCTCGTGGCGGTGTCCACCGTGGTGCTCAGCGGCCTGGTCGCGCTGCTGGCGGCGACCGCGGTGGCCCGGTTCCGGTTCAAGCTGCGGACGAGCTTCCTGATCATGCTGCTGGTGGTGCAGATGATCCCGCTGGAGGCGCTGGTCATCCCGCTGTTCCTGATGATCCAGCGGCTCGGCCTGTACAACACGCTGCCCAGCCTGATCCTGACGTACCTCGGCTTCTCGCTGCCGTTCGCGGTCTGGATGCTGCGCGGCTTCGTGGCCGCCGTACCCAAGGAGCTGGAGGAGGCCGCGGCCATCGACGGCGCGAGCCGGGCGCAGACGTTCCGCCGGATCCTGTTCCCGCTGGTCGCGCCCGGCCTGGTGGCGACCAGCACCTTCTCGTTCATCACGGCCTGGAACGAGTTGATCTTCGCGCTCACCTTCGTCAACGACCAGGACCGGTACACCCTGCCGGTGGCGATGACGTTCTTCTTCGGCCGGGACGACACGGCGTGGGGGCCGGTGATGGCCGCCTCGACGCTGTTCACCCTTCCGGTGCTCGTCTTCTTCCTGCTCGTGCAGCGTCGGATGGTCTCCGGCCTGGTGGCGGGCGCCGTCAAGGGCTGAGGTGCAAGGAGGGCCCTTCTTGACGCCTGGCGTCGAGAAGGGCCCTTCTGACACCCCGCTGCCGGGTGGGCCGGCGGGCCGGTCGACCCCGTACCCGGCGCGCCGCCGGCCCCCGGCCGAACGCCCGGTCCCCGTAGGCTGGGACGCCATGACGGGCAGACTGGTGGCGGTGAACCTCGGCGTGGTGACCGAGGCGGAGTGGGCCGGCGACGCGAGCGGCCGCAGCGGGATCGACAAGCGACCGGCGGACGGGCCGGTGGCGCTCGGGGTCGACGGCGTGGCCGGGGACTTCATCGGGGAGCGGGCCCACCACGGCGGCCCCGACCAGGCGGTGTACGCGTACGCCGAGGAGGACGCGGCGTGGTGGGTGGCCGAGCTGGGCCGCGAGCTGCGGCCGGGCGCCTTCGGCGAGAACCTGACGACGTACGCGGTGGACGTGACCGGGGCGGTGATCGGGGAGCAGTGGCTGGTCGGTTCGGCGCTGCTCCAGGTGACCAAGCCGCGTACCCCGTGCACCACGTTCGCCGGATTCTGGGGAATGCCGGATCTGATCAAGCGGTTCACGGCGCGGGCCGCGCCCGGGGCGTACCTGCGGGTGCTGCGCGCCGGGGAGGCGGGCGCGGGCGACCCGGTGGAGGTGGTGGAGCGGCCGGCGCACGGGGTGACGATCGGCGAGGTGTTCCGGGCGACCAGCCTGGAGCCCGAGCTGCTGCCCCGGCTGCTGGACGCCCCCGACCTGCCGGAGTCGATCCGGGACAAGGCCCGCCGCCGGCTCGCCGGGGGCGCGGGCTGACCCTGGGGCCGCCCGGCCGCCTGGAGGGTCGAAAAAGGCCCCCTGCGTCGGCAGGGGGCCTTTTCGCACAGCTCAGCGGAGCCAGGGGATGCTGCGATCGAGCAGGCCGCGCTCCTTCAGCTCCTTACGCAGCGGGATCTCGTCGTCGATGTACCCGTTCCAGTTGATGCCCCAGTAGTTGGCGGTGTGGGTGCCCTCGCCGCAGAGCTGGCGCTGCACCGGCGTGCGGTTGGCCCACCACTCGCCGTCCTTGTCGATGTGCAGCTCGTCCAGCGGGCGGATCCACCGGTACGTGTACCCGACGAAGAGCATCTTGCGGGTGATGTTGGACAGGTTCGTCGACCGGGAGTGCCACTGGCGACGGTCGAAGATGAACGCGTCACCCGGGTTGGCGGTGATCTCCACCGTGCCCTCCGGGTCCGGGTTGTGCACCGTCAGGTCGTCCGGCCGGGGCAGCGAGTTCCACAGGTGGCTGCCCGGGATCACCTTGGTGGCGCCGCGGCCGGTCTCCGACAGGTCGGAGAGCACGTACGCCACCTTCAGCGAGAACATCGGCCGGGGCAGGTTCGGGTCCATGGTCTCCGGGTCGGAGTTCTGCCGGTACCCGTCCTGGTGCCAGCCCCAGTACGGCTTCTCCGGCTCCAGGGCCGGCGGGGTGACGTCCAGGTGGTTGTGGTGGGTGTAGATGTTCCACCCGGCCAGGCCCCACATGTAGGGGAAGGCGATCGGGTGGGTCAGCAGGTCGCCGAAGAGCTCGTCCCGCTCCAGGAAGCCCAGCAGGTGCAGGGTGCCGTCCTTGGTGGTGTTGCCCTTGGCCTTCTCCTCCGCGTAGACGCGGTCGACGGCCTCCTCCAGGGCGGCCCGGTGGTCCTCCGTCAGCACGTTCCGCAGCAGGAGGAAGCCCTGCTCGTGGAACTCCTTGCGGTCGGTGTCGCTGATCGGTTCGTAGCCGGTCCGGCCGTCGTAATCGAACACCGCGTGGTACCCCTCCCGATGAGAAGCCATCTCTGGCACAGCAGCCGATGGTACTGCGCGAGCCGCCGAGGTTGGGGACTGGCGGGGGTGCGTAACGGGCATGTCGGACCAACCGCAGTTATTCGATTACCGAGTGCGATGAAGGCGTGGCGAATTGCGGCTATCGCCGCGCATGCCGGATTGTGCGGTGACCGTGTGTGCGCTGATTGGCCGACCGGGTCGACCTGAGCCCGGGCGAGTCGGGCGAGTCGTGGGCCCGCCTCAGGAGTCGGCGAAGACCTCCGCGAGCACCTGCCCGGTCGCGGCGGAGGCCTCGGACGCCCGGCCCCACGTCCCGCCGCGGGCCGTCCACTCCAGCCCGCCGAAGCGCACGCTCTTCACCCCGTGGTCCGAGGCGTGCGAGACCAGCCAGTGCGCGTACCGCCAGCCGACGCGCTGGTCGCCGGCCGGCACCGCCAGCCCCGTCGGGTCGGCCGGCGGCGTCGTCTCGGGCAGCCCCCAGTCCAGCCGCAGGCCCCGCACCAGGGCGGTCGCGGCGGCCTCGCCGCGCATCGCCGGCGTCGAGCCCACCGTGCAGGCCACCGCGCCGGTGGCGTCGCCGAGCAGCGCCCGGGTCAGCACCTGCGACTCGTCCGCCCACTTCTCGTACGCCTCGGGGTAGGCCGACCGCTGCACCTTCTGCGCCGCCTCGGTGACCCGCATCTTCTCCCAGCCGCGCACCCGCTTGAGCGCGGCGTAGAACCTCTTCGTCGCGTACCGCGGGTCGCGGATCTCCTCCGCGGTGCCCCAGCCCTGGCTCGGCCGCTGCTGGAACAGGCCCACCGAGTCCCGGTCGCCGCCGGCGAGGTTGCGCAGCCCGGACTCCTGGTACGCGGTCGCGAGCGCGACCACCACGGCCCGCTCCGGCATCTTCCGCTGGGTGCCGATCGCCGCGATGGTGGCGGCGTTGGCCATCTGGTCGGCGTCCAGGCGCACCTCGCCGTCGGCCTGGACGGTGCAGGTGCGGCTGGCCAGGGGGAGCCGCAGGTGCTGCCCGACCTGCCGGACGACGAGCCAGATCCCGACGACGGCGAGGACCGCGACGACGACTCCGGCCGCGACGACTGCCCGACTTCGCACCCGCACCCCCCCGTTCGACGGCGTCCGACAAGAGTACGTCCCTCCTGCCGCGCCCGGCTCGTCCGACCGGTTCGCTCCGCCCCCGCCAGGCCAGCCTGTAGCCCGAGAATGCCCACACATTCGCGGAAAGAGTGGCCAAAGCGCCGGCTGGCCCCACCCTCCGGGACAGCCCGGCGGCTCGCCGGGGCGGGGGCCGTCCAGGACCGTCCAGGACTGTCCAGGACCGTCCGGAATCCCGGACGGAGCGCCCGGCGGCGCGGCAGCATGAGGCGGATCGGACGATCCGGTTGAACGACCCGTTACGGAACGAGGAGCAGGATGTTGTCCCGAACCGCACGCACACCGAGACTGCTGTCCGCCGGCCTGCTGCTGGCCGCCACTGTGCTCGTCGGCGGCGCCGCACCCGCGTCGGCGTCCGCCGACACCACCGTCCCCGCCCGCGCGGCCGTCGCCGGGATCGGGACGATGGACGCTCCCGACAACGCGGTGCCCGGCTCACCGCCCACCGGCCTGCACTGCACGGCTACGCAGGGAGTGCAGGGCTGCTTCAAGAAGTACGGCGACCAGTGGTGGGTGCAGGACACCGCCAGCGACGTGACCGCGTACGCGGCGGTCTTGTGGGAGAACCACCTCCGCGACGGAAGCGGCTCCTGGGGCCTGTACCGCTCGGGAGAGTGCAACAACCGCCTCGGCGACGGCCGGTGGGGCGTCTGCAACAAGGACTACTGGGAGGACTCGAGCCACAACGCCTGGGGCGGCTACGGCAGCCGGCTGCGCTGGCGCTCCTGCGGCGTGTACGGCTGCACCAGCTGGTCGAACTGGGTGTACAACGACCTGTAGCCGTCCGCGGCCGGCCGCCCGTCGGCAGGCGACCGCCGAGAGGTGACCGTTGCCCCACCGCGTCCCCGCGCCGATCGGCACGGGGACGCGGCGGCGTGGTCACAGCGTCGGGGCGGCGCGCCGCCCACCCGGCTGCGGGGCGACCGGCTCAGTCCGCCGGCACCCAGGCGGCGTCCCGCTTCTCCCGGAACGCGGCCACCCCCTCGCGCCCCTCGTCGGAGAGGAAGTACCCGGTCGACAGGGCGGCCAGCTCGGCGATCTCGGCGCGCAGGTCGACGGCCGGCGGGCGGCGCAGCAGGTCCTTGGCCCCGGCCAGCGCCCCCGGCGCGCCCCGGACCAGCGAGGCGCAGGCCCGCTCCACCGCCGCGTCCAGCCCGTCCGCCGGCCCGGCGGCGGTGACCAGCCCGATCTCGGCGGCCCGCCGGCCGTCGAACGTGTCGCCGGTGAGATACAACTCGGCGGCGGCCCGGGGGTGCAGCCGGGGCAGCACGGTCGCCGAGATCACCGCCGGGATCACCCCGATCCGCACCTCGGTGAAGGCGAACGTGGCCTCCTGCGCGCACAGCGCCAGGTCGGCCGCCGCGATCAGGCCCAGCCCGCCGGCCCGCGCCGGCCCGGCCACCCGCGCCACCACCGGCTTCGGGCACTCCCACACCGCCGCCAGCACGTCGCCGAGCATCCCGGCGGGCACGGTCCCGCTGGCGTACGCGGCGGCGGTCTCCTCCAGGTCCGCCCCGGAGCAGAACACCGGCCCGGTGTGGTCGAGCACGACCACCCGGACGGCGTCGTCGGCCACCGCGGCGGCCAGCCCGGCCAGCAGCTCGGTCATCAGCGGCGTGGAGAGCGCGTTGCGGTTGTGCGGGCTGTCCAGGGTGAGGGTGGTCACCCCGCGGGACGTGGCGACCCGCACGAGCGCGGCGGAGGAGGTCATGCCGGGCACACTAGTGGCCATGCCCGGCGTCCTTCCAGAAGGCGAATCCGTCCCCGTCGACGGCTCGCTGCCCGCCGCCGCCACCCGCGCGGTCGGCGCGCGCGGCTTCGGCGTGTACGTCCACGTGCCGTTCTGCGCCAGCCGCTGCGGCTACTGCGACTTCAACACGTACACGGCCGAGGAGTTGGGCGGCGGGGCCGGGCGCGAGTCGTACGCCGACACGGTGCTGGCCGAGTTGGCGCTCGCCCGCCGGGTACTGGCCGACGCCCCGCCGCCGCGCGTCGACACCGTCTTCGTCGGCGGCGGCACCCCCACCCTGCTTCCCGCCGACGACCTCACCCGGATCCTCGACGGCATCGACCGCACCTGGGGGCTGGCCGCCGACGCCGAGGTGACCACGGAGGCCAACCCCGAGTCGGTCACGCCGGAGTCGCTGAAGACGCTGCGCGCGGCCGGGTACACCCGGATCTCGCTGGGCATGCAGTCCGCGGCGCCGGGCGTGCTGGCGGTCCTCGACCGCCGGCACACCGCCGGCCGGGCCACGGCCGCCGCCACGGAGGCCCGCGACGCCGGCTTCGACCACGTCAACCTCGACCTGATCTACGGCACGCCGGGGGAGAGCGCCGAGGACTTCGCCGGCTCGCTGGAGCAGGTGGTGGCCGCCGGGGTCGACCACGTCAGCGCGTACGCCCTGATCGTGGAGGACGGCACCCGGCTGGCCGCGCGGATGCGGCGCGGCGAGCTGCCGTACCCGTCGGACGACGTGGCGGCGGACCGCTACCTGGCCGCGGAGGCCGCCCTCGGCGCGGCCGGCCTCTCCTGGTACGAGGTGTCGAACTGGGCCCGGTCGGAGGCGGCCCGGTGCCGGCACAACCTGCTCTACTGGATTGGCGCGGACTGGTGGGGCCTCGGCCCGGGGGCGCACAGCCACGTCGGCGGGGTGCGCTGGTGGAACGTCAGGCACCCGAGCGCGTACGCGAAGCGGCTCGCCGCGGGGGAGTCGCCCGGCCTGGCCCGGGAGGTGCTCACGCCCGGCGAGGCGCACATGGAGGACGTCATGCTGCGCCTGCGCCTCGCCTCGGGGCTGCCGCTGGACGTACTGGACGACGCCGGGCGGGCCGGCGCGCGGCGGGCCCTCGACGACGGCCTGCTCGACCCGGCCCGGTACGCGTCGGGCCGGGCCGTGCTGACCCTGCGCGGGCGGCTGCTGGCCGACGCGGTCGTGCGCGACCTGCTGCCCTGACCCTGGTGCCCGGCCGGCCGGGGAGCGGCCGACCGGGGGGGTCACTTGATGAAGCTGACGGACATCGGGTAGCGGTACAGCTGCCCCTCGTTGGCCTTCAGCCCGGCGACGATGCCGAAGATGATGCCGATGGCCATGGCGGCGAGGGCGACCAGGACGCCGATCAGGATGCAGGTGAGGATCCAGCCCACCAGCGCGATGACCGACCAGAGGAGCTGGAAGTTCAGCGCGGCGACCGCGTGCCCGCGGACGGTCGGCGACTGGTTGCCCCGGGCCAGCAGCGCGATCAGCGGCGCGAGCCAGCCGAGCACGCCGCCGCCGAGGAACATCCCCGCCGCGCCGCCGAAGTGGGCGACCAGCACCCACGTCTTGTCCTCGTTGTTCGCGTAGCCGCCCGACGGCGGGCCGTACGCGCCGCCGCTCGGATAGCCGCCACCCGGCGGGGGGTAGCCCCCGGGCGGGGGGTAGCCGCCCGACGGCGGCTGGCCGCCGGGAGGCGGCGGATAGCCCCCGGGCGGGGGATAGCCCGCCGCACCGGGTGCCCCGGACAGTGGTGCGGTGGGGGGCTCGTCCGACGAGCCGTACGGCGCCGACGGCGGGGTCGGCTCCGGCGGCCAGCCGCCGGGGTCGCCCGCTCCGGGAGGGCGAGGTGGTTCAGTCATGTACGTCACGGTAGGGGCTGCCGGCAAGGGGACACCAGAGCGACACTGGTCGGGTCCGGCCGGACGATCGGGCAGGAACGCCCAGGCGCTGCCCCGGGGCGGTGCGGGCGGCGCACACGTCGTCCGTCGTTGATCTTCTCGGCGGCGGCCCCGCCGACGTAGACTGGCACTCGTTACAGTCGAGTGCCAGGAGCGCCGCCCGGCCCCGGCCGGGTGGGCGGACGTGCGGCGCCGGTCCCGGCGTGCGACAGGAGGTGGGGGCAAGTGGGTCTCGACGACCGTAAGCTCGCCGTGCTCCGCGCGATCGTCGAGGACTACGTCGCCACCCAGGAGCCGGTCGGCAGCAAGGCCCTGGTCGAGCGGCACCAGCTCGGCGTGTCCCCGGCGACCGTCCGCAACGACATGGCGGTGCTGGAGGAGGAGGGCTACATCCGGCAGCCACACACCAGCGCGGGCCGGGTCCCGACCGACCGCGGCTACCGCCTCTTCGTCGACCGGCTCTCCCGGGTCAAGCCGCTCAGCCCGGCCGAGCGCCGGGCGATCGAGCGCTTCCTGGCCGGCGCGGTCGACCTCGACGACGTGGTGCACCGCACCGTCCGGCTGCTCGCCCAGCTGACCCGGCAGGTCGCCGTCGTGCAGTACCCGAGCCTGGCCCGCTCCTCCGTACGCCACCTGGAGCTGGTGCCGATCTCCACCACCCGGCTGATGCTCGTGATGATCGCCGACACCGGCCGGGTCGAGCAGCGGCTGGTCGAGCTGCCCGCGCCGATGCCCGCCGACGACGTCACCGACATGCGCCGGGTGCTCAACGAGAAGCTGGTCGGCACCCGGCTGTCCGACACCCCGCCGCTGGTGCAGGCGGTGGTCGAGGAGTCGCCGGCGCACCTGCGCCCGGCCATGGCCACCCTCTCCAGCGTGCTGCTGGAGACGCTGGTCGAGCGGCACGAGGAGCGCATCGCGCTGGCCGGCACCGCCAACCTGACCCGGGGCGGCCTGCTCGACTTCCAGGGCTCGCTACGGCCGATCCTGGAGGCGTTGGAGGAGGAGGTCGTCCTGCTCAAGCTCATCGGCGAGGCCGAGCCGAGCACGACGCGGGTGCTGATCGGCGACGAGAACGAGATCGACAACCTGCGCGCCGCCTCCGTGGTCAGCACCGGGTACGGCCCCGGTGCGACCATTGTCGGCGGCCTGGGCGTGCTGGGTCCCACCCGGATGGACTACCCCGGCACCATCGCCACCGTGAGGGCCGTGGCACGCTACGTGGGCGAGCTGCTGGCCCAGAACTGACCAGTCAGGGCCGACACGGCCGGATTCCGACCGACAACCGGCGCAACGCGAGACGAACATGAGGACACCGAACGCAGTGGCCAGGGACTACTACGGCATCCTCGGCGTGAGCCGGGACGCCTCCGACGACGAGATCAAGCGCGCCTACCGCAAGCTGGCGCGGCAGTTCCACCCGGACGTGAATCCGGACCCGGAGGCCCAGGAGAAGTTCAAGGACATCAACGCCGCGTACGAGGTCCTCTCGGACGACCGGAAACGGCAGATCGTCGACCTGGGCGGCGACCCGCTCGCGCCCGGCGGCGGGGGCGCGGGCCCGGGCGCCGGCGGGGCGGGGCCGTTCGTCGGCTTCCAGGACATCATGGACGCCTTCTTCGGCGGCGCGGCCGGCGGCTCGCGCGGGCCGCGCCCACGCACCCGCCCCGGCGCCGACGCGATCCTGCGGCTGGAGCTGGACCTGCACGAGACGGCGTTCGGCGTCGAGGCGCCGATCGCCGTCGACACGGCCGTGCTCTGCACCACCTGCTCCGGCGCGGGCACCGCGGCCGGCACCCACCTGGCCACCTGTGAGGCGTGCGGCGGCCGGGGCGAGGTGCAGTCGGTGCAGCGCACCTTCCTCGGCCAGGTGGTCTCGGCCCGGCCGTGCACCGTCTGCCAGGGCTACGGCACCACGATCCCGCACCCCTGCCCGACCTGCGCCGGGGACGGCCGGGTACGCACCCGCCGCTCGCTGACCGTCAAGATCCCGGCCGGCGTCGAGGACGGCATGCGGATCCGGCTGGCCCAGCAGGGCGAGGTCGGGCCGGGCGGCGGCACGGCCGGCGACCTGTACGTGGAGATCCACGAGCGGCCGCACGACGTGTACTCCCGCAAGGGCGACGACCTGCACTGCCGGGTCACCGTCCCGATGACCGCCGCCGCCCTCGGCACCCGGCTGACCATCAAGACGCTGGACAGCGAGGAGACGGTCGACGTCAAGCCGGGCACGCAGCCGGGCAGCACGCTGCGGCTGCGCGCCCGGGGCGTGCCGCACCTGCGCGGCACCGGCCGGGGCGACCTCTACGTCCACCTCGACGTGCGTACCCCGACGAAGCTCGACGCCGACCAGGAGCGGATGCTGCGCGAGTTCGCCAAGACCCGGGGCGAGGAGGTCGCCGAGCTGAGCAAGCAGGGCGGCTTCTTCTCCCGGATGCGCGACGCCTTCAACGGGCACGCCTGAGCCGTGCGGGCCAGCCGCCCCGGCGCCGGCCGGGGCGGCTAGCCTTCTGGTCGTGTCCGCGCCGCTGTTCCTGGTCGAGTCCCTGCCCACCGCCGGCCAGTTGACGCTCGACGGCCCCGAGGGCCACCACGCCGCCACCGTGCAGCGGCTGCGCGTCGGCGAGGAGCTGCTGCTCGCCGACGGCCGGGGCGGCACCGCCGCCGTGGTGGTCCGGGCCGTCGGCCGGGGCAGCCTGGAGCTCGACGTCACCTCCCGGGGATACGTGGACGCGCCCGTGCCCCGCCTCGTCGTGGTGCAGGGCATCGCCAAGGGGGACCGGGGTGAGCTGGCCGTGCAGGCGATGACCGAGGTCGGGGTGGACGAGATCGTCCCGTGGGCGGCGTCCCGCTCGGTGGCGCAGTGGCGCGGGGACCGGGGCGTACGGGCCCGGGAGAAGTGGGTGGCGACCGCCCGGGAGGCGGCGAAGCAGGCCCGCCGCCCGTGGCTGCCGGTGGTGGCGGGCGCTCCCGACGAGTCGACCGCGACCGTGGCCCGCCGGATCGGCGGGGCCGCCGCCGCGTTCGTCCTGCACGAGGAGGCCGAGGAGCGGCTGGCCGCCGCCGAGCTGCCCGCCGCCGGGGAGATCGTGCTGGTGGTCGGCCCCGAGGGCGGCATCGCTCCGGCCGAGCTGGACGCCTTCCGCGCGGCCGGCGCCCGCGCCGTCCGCCTCGGCCCCGCGGTGCTGCGCACCTCCACGGCCGGCGTCGCCGCGCTCAGCGTCCTGGCGGCCCGGCTCGGCCGCTGGTGAGTTCTGCTGCCGATGCTCAGGTGCGCAGGTAGGACGCCCCGTTGAGGTCGACGATCGTGCCGGAGGCCCACTCCGCCTCCGGGCTCGCCAGCCAGTGCACCGCGGCGGCGATCTCCTCCGGCCGGGCGACCCGGTCGAACGGGCTCTGCGCGCGGATCGCGTCGCCGCGTGGGGACTTGAGGTGAGCCGCCGGGCAGCGCTTACGATGCCCCGATGGGATCCGACTGCCTGTTCTGCCGCATCGTCGCCGGGGAGATCCCGGCGACCATCGTCCGGGAGACCGACACGACCCTGGCGTTCCGGGACATCGACCCGAAGGCCCCGGTGCACGTGCTCGTCGTCCCGAAGGAGCACTACGCCGACGTGGCCAGCCTGGCGCAGGGCGACCCGGCGCTGGCCGGCGAGCTGCTGGCGGCGGCGGCCACGGTGGCCGAGGACGAGGGACTGCTCGGCGACGGCTTCCGGCTGATGTTCAACACCGGCGCGTACGGCGGCCAGGAGGTCTTCCACGTGCACGCGCACGTGCTCGGCGGCGCGCCGCTGGGTCCGATGGTCTGCCGCTGAGCGTCCCGGCGGCGTCCGTACCTCGCGGGCCGGCGGCACGGGCTCCTGCCTAGACTCCGGCCCATGAGTGCGATCAACGGGCGCCTCAGGCGGATGGTGCGGCGGGCCCAGGCCGAGGGGCGGGTGCCGGCCGTGTCCGCCGCCCTGCACCGGGCCGACCGGCCGCTGTGGGCCTGCACGGTCGGCGGCAGCGGCAACGAGCACCCCCTCGGGCCCCGGACCAGGTTCCGGATCGGCTCGGTCACCAAGACCTTCACCGCCGTACTGGTCATGCAGTGCCGCGACGCCGGCCTGCTCGACCTGGACGACCCGGTCGCCCGGCACCTCGACGTCCCCGCGCACGGCGAGCTGACCGTGCGCCGGCTGCTCTCGCACACCGCGGGCCTGCAGCGGGAGCCGCACGGCGACGTCTGGGACACCCTGGTCGCCCCCGACGTCGAGCGGCTGCTGGCCGACCTGGCCCGGGCCGAGCGGGTGCTGCCCCCGGCCCGCCGCTACCACTACTCGAACCTGGGCCTGGCCCTGCTCGGGCAGCTGGTGGCCCGGCTGCACGGCGGGACCTGGGCGGAGGTGCTCGCCGACCGGGTGCTCGTCCCGCTCGGCCTGACCGCCACGGGCGACCGGCCGGACCCGGCGGCGGCCACGGGCTTCCTGGTCGACGCGTACTCGGACGAGGCCCACCCGGAGCCCCCGACCGACTTCGGCGCGGTCGGGCCCGCCGCCCAACTGTGGAGCACCGCCTCGGACATGGCCCGGTGGGCGGCGTTCCTGGCCGACCCGGCGGCGCTGGACCCGTCCGGCGCGGTGCTCGCCCCCGCCACGCTGGACGAGATGCGCTGGCCGCTGACCGTCACCGACGAGACGTCCTGGGGGGCCGGCTTCGGGCTGGGCCTGATCCTGGTGCCGCAGGGCGAGCGGGTGATCCACGTCGGGCACGAC
The DNA here is from genome assembly GCF_007830265.1 of Micromonospora olivasterospora. NCBI lineage: Bacteria > Bacillati > Actinomycetota > Actinomycetes > Micromonosporales > Micromonosporaceae > Micromonospora > Micromonospora olivasterospora. The sequence goes on along the minus strand of NZ_VLKE01000001.1, from coordinate 1,114,862 downwards.
GGGGCGATGCCCGGCTTCCTGGCCGCCGTGTACGGCCGGCGCGGCGGGCCCGGCACCGCCGGCGCGATGGGCTGCGCGGTGCTCGGCTCGTCCGGGACCGGGGTGCGGGTGCTGGAGCTGACGCACGAGCTGCTGGCCGCGTCCGCCGAGCACGACCCGGCCGACATCGAGCCGTGGCGGCCCGGGGAGCCCGCCCCGGCGCACCTGCGGGGGATGCTGGGCCGCTGGTGGGGCGAGGGCTTCGAGTACGTCTTCAGCTGGCACGACGGGACGCTGCGGGCCCGGGGCGCCGACGACCCGGCGGGGAAGCCGTCCGCGGTGTTCGCTCCGCTGCCGGAGCGGCCGGACGTGTTCCGGACGGTCTCCGGGCGGGAGGCCGGCGAGCTGCTCCGCCTCACCCGCGACGAGCAGGGCAGGGTGATCCGCCTGCACTGGGCGACGTACCGCTTCACCCGCACCCAGGAGACCTTCGACGGCTACGACTTCCGCCGCTGACCCCACGGCCGTCCCCCGCGATCTTGCACTTTCTGCCCCGGCAAATCCGGCAATTGCCCCATCCTGGGGGCCGAAAGTGCAAGATCGACGAGGTTGCTCGCGGGTCGGGCGACGGGCAAATGGGCGAGGTGCCGCGGCGGCGGAAACGATAGGATGGAGGCAACCGACCGCCGTGCCAGCAGGGCTCGGCGCCGAGATCGAGAGCAGGTGGCTCAGGGCCCGCGGCCCGACCTATGACCGGCACCCCACCTCCCGGCCCGCCACGGGTGCAGACCAGGATCACCGTCCCGGACTCGAAGATCATGGTCAACCTGCTCGGCGCTGGCGACGAGATCCTGCGACTCGTCGAGCGCTCGGTCAACAGCGACGTGCACGTCCGCGGCAACGAGATCACGCTCACCGGCGCGCCTGCGGACAACGCCCTCGCCGAGCGCCTCTTCACCGAGCTGCTCGAACTCATCGAGAAAGGCGAGACCCTGACCACCGACGCCGTTCGGCGTACCGTCGGCATGCTCGAGCAGGGCGGCGCCGAGCGGCCCGCCGAGGTCCTGACCCTCAACATCCTCTCCCGACGGGGCCGCACCATCCGCCCCAAGACCCTCGGGCAGAAGCGCTACGTCGACGCGATCGACGCCAACACGATCGTCTTCGGCATCGGTCCCGCCGGCACCGGCAAGACGTACCTGGCGATGGCCAAGGCCGTCCAGGCGCTCCAGGCCAAGCAGGTCAACCGCATCATCCTCACCCGGCCGGCGGTCGAGGCGGGGGAGCGGCTGGGCTTCCTGCCCGGCACGCTGAACGAGAAGATCGACCCCTACCTGCGCCCGCTGTACGACGCGCTGCACGACATGCTCGACCCGGAGTCGATCCCCAAGCTGATGGCCGCCGGGACGATCGAGGTCGCGCCGCTGGCGTACATGCGGGGGCGTACGCTCAACGACGCGTTCATCATCCTCGACGAGGCCCAGAACACCACGCCCGAGCAGATGAAGATGTTCCTCACCCGGCTGGGCTTCGGCTCCAAGATCGTGGTGACCGGCGACGTCACCCAGGTGGACCTTCCCGGCGGCACGACCAGCGGCCTGCGGGTGGTCCGGGAGATCCTGGAGAGCGTCGAGGACGTGCACTTCGCGCAGCTGTCCAGCTCCGACGTGGTGCGCCACCGGCTGGTCGGGGAGATTGTCGACGCGTACGCCCGCTGGGACGCCGAGCGGGAGAACCAGCAGGCGCAGGGCGTGCACGCCGTGCCGGGGCGGACCGCCCAGGGCGGCCGGGCCGGCCGGCGCCGCCAGACCTAGGGAAACCAGTTGTCCATCGAGATCGCCAACGAGTCGGGTGTCGAGGTCGACACCGACGCCGTGCTCGCCGTCGCCCGCTACGCCCTCGACGAGATGGGAGTCAACCCGCTCGCCGAGCTGTCGGTGCTGCTGGTCGACATCGAATACATGAGCGAGCTGAACCACCGCTGGATGGGCGGTGACGGCCCGACCGACGTGCTCGCCTTCCCCATGGACGAGGGCAGCGTCGACCACGGGCCGGGCGAGTCCAGCGCCGCGGGTGGGGAGCCGGCCCTGCTCGGCGACATCGTGCTCTGCCCGGCGGTGGCCGCCAAGCAGGCCGCCACCGCCGGCCACTCGGCCGCGGACGAGCTGCACCTGCTCACCGTCCACGGGGTGCTGCACCTGCTCGGGTACGACCACGCCGAGCCGGAGGAGGAGCGGGAGATGTTCGAGCTCCAGGCCCGGCTGCTCGCCGGCTGGCGGTCGACCCGGTCCCGGTGATGCCCGCCCCGCTGTTGGCGGCCGGCGGTGGCACCGCCGGCCTGCCCGACCTGCAACTGCTCGTCTTCGCCGCCGGGCTGGTGGTGCTCGCCGGGCTGATCGCGATGACCGAGGCCGCGCTGGCCGCGATCTCCCCGGCCCGGGCCGCCGAGCTGGCCCGCGACGGCGTCCGGGGCGCGCGTACGCTCCAGGCGGTCGCCGGGGACGTGGTCCGTCACCTCAACCTCCTGCTCCTGCTGCGGCTGCTCGCCGAGCTGACCGCCACCACCCTGGTCGCCCTGGTCGCCGTCGACACGTTCGGCGCGGGCTGGCGGGCGGCGCTGGTCACCGCCGGCGCGATGACCGTGATCAGTTTCGTGGTCGTGGGGGTCGGCCCGCGCACCCTGGGCCGGCAGCACGCGTACGCGGTGGGCCGCTCGGTCGCGCCGCTGGTGCGCTGGCTCGGGCGGGCGCTCAACCCCCTGGCGTCGCTGCTGATCCTGATCGGCAACGCGGTCACCCCGGGACGCGGCTTCCGGGAGGGCCCGTTCGCCACCCAGGTGGAGCTGCGCGAACTGGTCGACCTCGCCGAGCAGCGGGGCGTGGTCGAGCACGGCGAGCGGCAGATGATCCACTCGGTGTTCGCGCTCGGCGACACCATCGCCCGGGAGGTGATGGTGCCCCGCACCGAGATGGTGTGGATCGAGGGGCACAAGACGCTCTCCCAGGCCCTGGCGCTCTTCCTGCGCTCCGGCTTCTCCCGCATCCCGGTGATCGGGGAGAACGTCGACGACGTGCTCGGCGTGCTCTACCTCAAGGACCTCATCCGGCGCACCCGGGGCGGCGACCCGGCCGCGGCCCGGCTCCCGGTGGCCGAGCTGATGCGCCCGGCGACCTTCGTGCCCGAGTCCAAGCCGGTCGACGACCTGCTGTCGGAGATGCAGGCGGCCCGCAACCACCTGGTCATCGTCGTCGACGAGTACGGCGGCACGGGCGGCCTGGTCACGATCGAGGACATCCTGGAGGAGATCGTCGGGGAGATCACCGACGAGTACGATGTCGAACGCCCGCCGGTCGAGCGGCTGGAGGACGGGTCGGTGCGGGTCACCGCCCGGCTGCCGGTCGAGACCCTGGGCGAGCTGTTCGACGTCGAGCTGCCCGCCGACGAGGTGGAGACCGTCGGCGGCCTGCTCGCCCAGGCCCTGGGCCGGGTGCCGATCCCGGGCGCCGAGGCCGAGGTGGCCAGGCTCCGGCTGGTCGCCGAGGGCACCACCGGCCGGCGCAACCGGATCGACACGGTGCTGGTCAGCCGGGTCGAGCCGACCGACACCAGCGACACCACCCCGGGGCGCGGCGAGCCCGCCGAGGCCCGGAGCACCCAGAACCGATCCGAGGAGAGGCAGCACGCCGATGCCTGAGTCACCCGCCCCCGCGGCCGCCCGCCCCACGCCGTCCGCGCCGGCCGAGCTGAGCGCCGAGGACGGCAAGCTGGTCATCCTGGCCCGCGGCGCCCGGGGCCGGGTGGGCGCCGTGGAAGGAGCGGCGGTACGCGACCAGGACGGCCGCACGTACGCGGCGGCGAGCGTCTCGCTGCCCTCGCTGACCCTGACGGCCCTCCAACTCGCGGTCGCCTCCGCCGTGGCGGCCGGTGCCACCCGACTGGAGGCGGCGGTGGTGGTGACGGAGGCGTCGACGCTGGACGGGGCGGGACACGCCGCCGTCCGCGACCTCGCCGCCGACGCGCCGATCCACCTGGCGGCCCCGGACGGCACGGTGCTGGGCACGGTGGTCGAGTGACCGCCCGCCCCGCGGGCGGCGGTCGCGCGGGTGGGCCCGTCGATCCGGCGGAGCGCCCCTACCGGGCCGGGTTCGCCTGCTTCGTGGGCCGGCCGAACGCGGGCAAGTCGACGCTGACCAACGCGATCGTCGGGCAGAAGATCGCGATCACCTCGAACAAGCCGCAGACGACCCGGCACGTCATCCGGGCGGTGCTGCACCGGCCCGACTCGCAGCTCGTCCTCGTCGACACCCCGGGCCTGCACCGCCCCCGTACGCTGCTCGGCGAGCGCCTCAACGACCTCGTCCGGCAGACCTGGAGCGAGGTCGACGTGGTCGGCCTCTGCATCCCGGCGGACGAGCCGGTCGGCCGGGGCGACCGGTTCATCACCGGCGAGCTGTCGGGGCTGAAGGCCACCGTCGTCGCCGTGGTGACCAAGACCGACCTGGTGGACCGGGCGCGGCTGGCCGAGCAGTTGCTCGCGGTCGGCGAGCTGGGCGAGTTCGCCGACGTGGTCCCGGTCAGCGCGGTCTCCGGGCACCAGGTCGACACCCTGGTCGACGTGATGACCGGCTACCTGCCCGAGTCGCCGCAGCTCTATCCGGACGACATGCTCACCGACGACCCCGAGCAGGTGCTGGTCGCCGAGCTGGTCCGCGAGGCGGCGCTGGAGGGCGTCCGCGACGAGCTGCCGCACTCCATCGCGGTGGTGGTGGAGGAGATGATCCCCGAGGGCCAGATCACCAAGATCTACGCCGACCTGTACGTCGAGCGGCCCAGCCAGAAGGCGATCATGATCGGCCACCGGGGCAGCCGGCTCAAGGAGGTCGGCACCACGGCCCGCCGGCAGATCGAGGAGCTGCTCGGCACCCGCGTCTACCTGGACCTGCACGTCCGCGTGGCGAAGGATTGGCAGCGCGACCCGAAGCAGCTGCGCAAGCTGGGCTTCTGAGCGCCGCGCCGGCCTGCCCGACGGCGGGTCGGCGCGGCACCTCAGGTGGGGGCGCCAAGTGCGTCAAGCGCGTGCCTCAAGCGCGTGCCTCAAGTGCGGTCGCTTCACCTGCGGAGCTGAGGTCCCGAGGGCGACTGGGGTGTTCTCCGCCGCTGTGGAGCTGCCCCGTTCGTGCTCCCGCGCGTCCCGAGCCGGTTGGCGTGGCCGGGGGTTCCGCCCCCGCCCCCGCCCCGCCCCCGCCCCGCGCCGCCTGTCCCGTTCGGTGTCGTGTCGTTCGGCTTTCCGCCCGCCTGGTTCGGTGCCGTGCCATTCCGTGCCGTGCCGTGCGTTCCTGTCCGTCCCGTCCTGCACCGTGCTGTTCCGGTCCGTCCCGTCCTGCACCGTGCTGCTCCGGTCCGTCCCGTCCTGCACCGTGCTGCTCCGGTCCGTCCCGTCCTGCAGCGTGCCGTTTCGGTCCTCGGCCCGTTCCGTTCCGTCCGCTCCGCCCGGCCCGATCCGGCCGCCGGTAGCACGGGTGGGGCAGCTCCACAGTGGCCATACCCCTGGTCGCCGGGTCGCCCCGCCACGCGGCCGTCGTGTGATGTGGTCGGCGGTGGGGGACGAGCCCTGGCGCGGACCGGCGTCCGTGTGGGCGCGGCGGGAATCCCCGCTGGCCGCGGGAGCCAGCGGTTCGATGTCCCGGAGCGGACGCATTTATGGCATCTTTCACTTTTCGCTGAGGGCTCTGGCCGTTTGGCGGCGTCGAATCGGAGGGTAGGGATCGGTTGGTCCCCCCGCCCCCGACATAGATGCAGGCTGATGCGAAACCGATACCTCGACCTGCTCCGCTTCCTCGCCATCGTCCGAGTCGTCGTCTACCACGTCACCGGGTGGGCGGCGCTGACCCTGATCTTCCCGGCCATGTCGGTGATGTTCGCCCTCGCCGGCTCGCTCATGGCCGCGTCGCTGGACCGGGGCGGGGCGGCGGCGGTGGGCCGTCGCCTGCGCCGGCTGCTGCCGTCGCTGTGGGTGCTGGCCGCGGTGTTCGTCCCGGCCATGCTGCTCACCGGGTTGCCGCTGACGCCGAAGGTGCTGCTCTGGGCGTTTCCGGTCGCCGACCCACCGGCCAACCACTGGGGCGCGCTCGCGCTCAGCGTGATCTGGTACCTGCGCGACTACCTGTGGTTCGTGCTCGCCTCGCCGGTCGCCCTGTGGCTGTTCCGCCGCGTACCCCTGCTCACCCTGCTCGCCCCGTACGCGCTGCTCGCGGCGATCGAGTTCGGCCTGCTGCCCGCCGCGCCGGTGCCGCTGCGCGAGTTCGGCCTCTACTTCGGCGCCTGGCTGCTGGGCTTCGCCCACCACGACGGCCTGCTGCGGCGGCTGGCGAACCAGGTGCTGGTGCCGGTCGCGCTCGTCCTCGGCGCCGTCGGCGGGGCCTGGATCGTCACCCACCCCGGCCCGCGCGGGTACGACCTGAACGACAACCACCTCGGCAACGCGCTCTGGTCGGCCGCGTTCATCCTGGTGGTGCTCGGCCGGGCCCCGGCGACCGCCGTCTGGGTGGACCGCAACGCCCTGTTCAGCCGGGCGGTGACCGTGCTGAACCGGCGGGCGCTCACCGTCTACCTCTGGCACATGCCGTTCGTGGTGGCGCTCACCCCGCTGGTCGACGTGGTCGGCTGGTCCCACCAGGACCCGGTCGGCCTGGCGATCCGGGTCGCGCTGGTCTTCGCCCTGGTCGGGGTGGTCATCGCGCTGGTCGGCTGGGTGGAGGACCTGGCCGCCCGCCGGCCCCCGGAGCTGGTGCCCGGCGGCCGGCGCCGGACGGCGACCGGCGGTGTCGCCCCGGCCGGCGTGGCCGCGGCGGCCCCGGTCAGCCCCGCGCCGGCCGAGCGGGGCTCCGTGCCGGTCAGCCCCGCGCCGGCCGGCCCCATTCCCGCGCCGCGCGCCCCCGAGGAGCTGACGCTCAAGATCAGCGCGCGGTGACGGTCACGTTCCCGCTCTCCGCGCCCACGTCGATCACCATGGACGCCGTCGGGTCGTCGGTGACGCCCAGCTCCGGGTGGCCGGAGCCGCCGGCCCGCACCCGGTACCGGCCGGCCGGCACGGTGAGCCGCACGTCCCCGCTGGACGCGTGCGCCCGGGCCGAGGCGGGGGCGGACAGCTCCACGGTGACGTTGCCGGAGCCGGCCTCCGCGTCGACCTGGCCGGCGATGCCCCGGCCCGTGACGTCGCCGGAGCCGGTTCGCAGGATGACGGCACCGCGCAGGTCCTCCACGTCCACGTTGCCGGAACCCGTCTCGACGCGCACGGCGCCGGTGGCGCCGCCGACCCGGACATCGCCGGAGCCGACCCGGACGTCCACCGTCCCGACCCGGGTCAGGTTTACGTTCCCCGAGCCGCCCTCGCCGCGCACCGTCACCCCCGCGGGGACGGTCAGGTCGTACGACACGGTGCAGCGGCGGCCGCAGTCGCTGTCCAGCACCAGCTCGTCGCCGCGGATCTCGTACCGGGCCGGGGGCTGGTCACCCTGGTACCGCACGACCCGCCTGATCCGTACCTCGCCGGCGGAGCCGCTGCCGTGGACCGTCACGTCCCCCGCACCGCCCGGCAGCAGCGTCACCCGCCTGATCGTCGCCGCCTCGGTGGTGTCGAAGTCGAGCCGGCGGAACGACAGGTTGTCGCAGCCGGAGAGGACCATCAGGGCGGCGATGCCGGCGGCGAGGGAGCCGACGGGCAGGGCGCGGTGCAGAGCCATGGCGAGCACGCTACGGCCGGCGTGGACCGGCGCGCATCGGGGATCGTGCGCGTGGCCACCCCGAGCCGACCCTGATTTCCCACCCCGAGAGAGAATGAGCGGATGGCCGGGTACCGCCGACAGCTCTACCGCGACGACGCGGTGGTGTTACGCGTGCAGAAGCTCGGCGAGTCCGACCGGATCATCACCCTGCTGACCCGCCGGCACGGCCGGATCCGCGCGGTGGCCCGGGGGGTCCGCCGCACGACCAGCAGGTTCGGCGCCCGGCTGGAGCCGTTCGGCCACGTCGACCTCCAGCTCGCCGGCGACCCGAAGGGCAACCAGGGCAGCTCGCTGCACACCGTCAGCCAGGTCGAGGGCATCGACCTGTACGGCAAGCGGTTCCTCGGCGACTACCCCCGCTACACGGCGGCCAGCGCCGTCGCCGAGACCGCCGAGCGGCTCACCCCGGTGGAGCGGGAGCCCTCGCTGCGGCTGTTCCAGCTCACCCTCGGCGCGCTGAAGTCCCTCGCGCGGGGCGAGCACGCCACCACGCTGGTGCTCGACGCGTACCTGCTGCGCGGCATGGCCCTGGCCGGCTGGGCCCCGGCGCTGACCGCCTGCGCGGTCTGCGGCACGCCCGGCCGGCATCGGGCCTTCTCGGTGCCCGCCGGCGGCGCCGTCTGCCCGGACTGCCGCCCGCCCGGCGCCGCCCACCCCGCCCCGGCCACCATCGACCTGATGTCCGCCCTCACCACCGGCGACTGGATGCTCGCCGACGCCACCGAGGCCGGCGTGCGCCGGGAGTGCAGCGGCCTGGTCGCGGCGCACCTGCAGTGGCACCTGGAGCGCGCGCTACGCTCGCTGCCGCTGGTCGACCGGGGTGCCCCCGGCGCCGGCCCGGTCCCGCCGCCGCAGGGCGCCGCGGCGGGGCGCGGCACCGACCTGAACGGAGAGAGACCCGAGTGATCCGATCGACGAGGGCCGGCCGCCGCGAGCCGGTGCCGCCGACACCGCACCCGTCGGGCGCCCGCCCGCCCGCCCTGCCGCCCGCGGCGGTGCCCCGGCACGTCGCCGTGGTGATGGACGGCAACGGCCGGTGGGCCAAGGAGCGGGGGCTGCCCCGCACCAAGGGCCACGAGGCGGGGGAGCACAGCCTCTTCGACACCATCGAGGGAGCCATCGAGCTGGGCATCCCCTACCTCTCGGCGTACGCGTTCTCGACGGAGAACTGGCGGCGCTCGCCGGAGGAGGTCCGCTTCCTGCTGGGCTTCAACCGGGACGTCATCCGCCGCCGCCGCGACCAGCTCGTCGACCTCGGTGTCCGCGTCGTCTGGTCCGGGCGGACCGGGCGGCTGTGGAAGAGCGTCATCTCCGAGCTCCAGACGGCGGAGGAGATGTCCCGGGGCAACTCGACGCTGACGCTGCAGTTCTGCGTCAACTACGGCGGCCAGGCCGAGATCGCCGACGCCGCCGCCGCGATCGCCCGCGACGTCGCCGCCGGCCGGCTCGACCCGGCGAAGGTCACCGAGAAGACGGTGGCGAAGTACCTCTACCACCCGGAAATCCCCGAGGTGGACCTCTTCCTGCGCCCCTCCGGCGAGCAGCGCACCTCCAACTTCCTGCTCTGGCAGAGCGCGTACGCGGAGCTGGTCTTCCTCGACACCCTCTGGCCGGACTTCGACCGCCGTCACCTCTGGTACGCCTGCGAGCTGTACGCCCAGCGGGACCGCCGGTTCGGCGGCGCGCTGCCCAACCCGGTGGCCCCGTCGAGGTGAGGCCCGCGCATAGCGCCTCGTCACTCTGGGTACCTTCCCCGGCAGGCAGCTACGGAGGTGAACCACGATGATCCAGAAGCGCATCGCCCAGTGGACGGTCATGGCGGTCGCGGTGCCGCTGGCGGCGGCCGGCGCGCGCCGGCTCAGCCACACGCTGGAGGCCCGCCGCGGCCCGACCGGGGTGAGTCGCCTGCTCGCCAGGGGCGCCGACATGCTGCGCCCGCGCAAGGCGAAGCGTCGCCGGCTCTGGTGACGCCCGGGTCAGCGCCGTCCCCTCCAGGGGGCGGCGCTGACGCGTTCCGGCCGGCCGCCGCCCCGCGCGGACGTACGATCGGCGCGGGCGCGCCGCCCGGTCGCGTCCGCCACGGGGGTGGGGGATGCGGGATCTCCGGTACGAGATGACGGTGGCCCTGGCCGCGACCGACCTGGACGGTCCGCTGCGCGAGCGGGTGGTGGAGCTGTGCGCCGGCGTCGCCGAGCGGCACTGCGCCGAGGCGGGGCACGTGCCCGCCGTCCGCTCCGGCGAGATCGGCGAGCTGGCCGGCGGCGAACCGGCCATCACCTGGTCCCCGACCGAGCCGCAGCGCAGCCCCCGCGCCGGCTGACCGGCGCTGCCGACACCGGCCGGCGGCTACGCCGACACGGCAGGCTGACCGGCGGCTACGCCGACACGGCAGGCTGACCGGCGGCTACGCCGACACGGCAGGGCTACGCCGACACCTCGGAGCGGTCGCCGGCCCACAGCGTGTGGAACGTGCCCTCCCGGTCGACCCGGTGGTAGGTGTGCGCCCCGAAGTTGTCCCGCAGGCCCTGGATCAGCGCGGCGGGCAGCCGCTCGGCGCGCAGCGCGTCGAAGTACGCCAGCGACGACGCGAACGCCGGCGCGGGAACCCCCGCCCGGGCCGCGTCCGCCACCACCCGCCGCCAGCTCGGCACCCCGTCGGAGACCCGGTCGGCGAACCACGGCGCCAATAGCAGCGTCGGCAGGTCCGGCCGCGCGTCGTACGCCTCGCGGATGCGGTCCAGGAAGCGGGCCCGGATGATGCACCCGCCCCGCCAGATCGTGGCGGTGCCGCCGAGGTCGATGCCCCAGTCGTACTCCCGGCTGCCGGCGCGGATGTGGTCGAAGCCCTGCGCGTACGCGACGATCTTGCTGGCCAGCAGCGCGCGCCGGACGTCCTCGACGAAGGTGTCCCGGTTCTCCACCCACCACGGCTGCCCGGCGTCGGCGAAGGCCCGCCGGGCCGCGGCGCGCTGCTCGGCGTGCCCGGACAGCGACCGGGCGAACGTCGCCTCGGCGATGCCGGTGATCGGGATGCCCAGGTCGAGGGCGTTCTGCACCGTCCACCGGCCGGTGCCCTTCTGCTCGGCCTCGTCGCGCACGACGTCGACGAACGGGCGGCCGGTCGCCGCGTCGGGGTGCGCGAGCACGTCGGCGGTGATCTCGATGAGGAACGACTCCAGCTCGCCGGTGTTCCACCCCCGGAAGATCTCCGCGATCTCCGCCGGGCCCGCCGACAGTCCGGCCCGCAGCAGGTCGTACGCCTCGGCGATGAGCTGCATGTCGGCGTACTCGATGCCGTTGTGGACCATCTTCACGAAGTGCCCGGCGCCGTCCGGGCCGATGTGCCGGCAGCACGGGACGCCGTCCACCTGGGCGGCGATCCGCTCGAAGATCGGGCCGAGCTTCCGGTACGACTCGGCCGAGCCGCCGGGCATGATGCTCGGCCCGTGCAGTGCGCCCTCCTCGCCGCCGGAGACGCCGGTGCCCACGAAGTGCAGCCCGTGCTCCCGCAGCGCCTCCTCCCGCCGGCGGGTGTCGGCGAAGTGCGCGTTGCCGCAGTCGACGACGATGTCGCCCGGTTCCAGCAGCGGCACCAGCTCCCCGAGCACCGCGTCGGTGGGGTCGCCCGCCTTGACCATGACGACGATCGCGCGGGGCCGCTCCAGCGAGGCGACGAAGTCGGCGAGGGACTCGGACGGCACGAACGCCCCCTCGTCGCCGTGCTCCGCGACGAGGCTGCGGGTACGCTCCGGCGACCGGTTGTGCACCGCCACCGTGAACCCGTTGCGGGCCAGGTTGCGGGCCAGGTTCCGGCCCATCACCGCCAGCCCGGTCACGCCGATCTGCGCCGTCGGCCGCTGCGCCATACGTACCCGCCACCTCTCGAGGCAAGGGAGGGCCCCTGTTGACGCCTTCGGTATAGCAGGGTTCCCCGCTCACCTCGCCGCAATGGCGTCAACGCTCGGCGAGGCGGGCCTCGACGCGCGCGACCCCTCCCCGTTCCCTCCTCGGCGAGGCGGCGTCGACGCGCGCGATCCTTCCGGCGCGTGTGTCGGTGCCGTCGGCCCGGCGTCGCCGTCAGCGGGGCAGGCGCCAATAAATCGGCTGTGGGATCCCGGCCGGGCGGCTACGGTGGGGGCATGCGCATCTGACGCCCTTCATCCGAAGCCGGCCCGCCGCTGTCACCGCGGGCCGCGTCCCGGGCGTCCGCATTCCCACACTGCCGCCGTCGCGCGGCGCCCTCCCGTGGTCGGGCCCACCGGGGCATCCCGTACCCCGCTCGCCGGTCGGGCCGACCCGTGCCGGTCGTCGGGGCTGCCGTACCCGCTCGTCGCGCCGGAGGCGCCAGCACCGAGGAGGCCATGTATGCCCGCCAAGCGCAGTTCCCGTAAGTCCCGCGGCGCGCCGCCGCGTCCGTCCCCGGTGGAGCTGACCCCGCCGGATCCCGACACCCTCGTGGTGGCGCCGGCCGCGCCCGTGCCGCCGTTCGTGGAGACGCCGCCCCCGCCGAAGTCCGGCCCGCCGGCCGGTGGTGCCCGGTTCGCCGCCGCCCGTAACCCGCGCGCCGGCCAGGCCCGCCGGTACGCCTTCCGGCGCAGCTGACCGGTCGCCGGGTGCGGTTGCCGTTGCGCCGGCACCGGCAACCGCACCCGGTCCACACTCCGTGCGGGTCAGCCGATCAGCGGGCGGAACGTGCCGAGCGCGACGCTGACCGCCAGCGCCGCCCCCGCCAGGATCGCGGCCCCTGCCACCAGCAGGGCGTCGGCGGCGCCGAAGCGCTGTCGACGCGCGACGGTGCGCGGGGTGCCGGCGTCGAACCCCCGCGCGTCCATCGCCACGGCCAGCCGGGTACCCCGCCGGATCGCGCCCACCAGCAGGGCGAAGGCGGTGGAGACGAACAGCCGCAGCTTCGCCACGGGGTTGCGCCCGGCGTCGACGCCGCGCGCCCGCCGCGCCATGCTGATCATCTGCCACTCCTGCCCGAGCAGCGGCACCAGCCGGAACGCGGCCAGCGCGCCGATCGCGAACCGGGCCGGGGCCTTCGCGTTCTGGACCAGCGCGTCGGCCAGGTCGGTGGGGTCGGTGGTGGCGAAGACGATGACGCCGGGCAGCGCGACCGCCAGCATCCGCAGCGCCAGCCCGAGCGCGGTCCCCAGCACCCCGGTCGTGACCAGCAGCGGCCCCGCCTCGACCAGCACCCGGCCCGAGCGGTCGGCGGCGAACAGGACCAGGGTGACCACGATTCCGGCGGCGCTGGCCAGCAGCGGCGCGGCCCGCCGGGCGAGCACCCGGTACCGGATGCCGAACAGCGGCAGCACGGCCAGCTCGACGGCGAGGGCGAGCGCCGGAGCCACCGGGTCCAGGGTGGCGAGCAGGGTGAACGAGAAGACCAGCGCCGCGGCGACCTTCGCCACCGGGTTCCGTCGCGCCAGCGGAGCCCCGGGCGCGGCGACGGGCTCGATGCTGATCACGGCCGCCCCGCGGTGGTTCCTGGCCGGTCCAGGGTGACGGTGCGGTCGGCGGGTTCGGCGTGGGTCATGGCCGGTCCAGGGTGACGGTGCGGTCGGCGGGTTCGGCGTGGGTCATGGCCGGTCCAGGGTGACGGTGCGGTCGGCGAGGGCGTCGACGAAGTCGGTGTCGTGGGTGACGGCGACGACGCCGTGCCCGGCCTCGCGCAGCTCGGCGAGCAGGTCGACCAGCTCCCGCCAGGTGCGCCGGTCCTGGCCGAAGGTGGGTTCGTCGCAGACCAGCAGCCGGGGCGCGGTGGCCAGGGCCGTCGCCACACTCAGCCGCCGCGCCTCGCCACCCGAGAGAGTGTACGGGTTGGCGCGCGCGAGCGCCGCCAACCGCAGCCGGTCCAGCAGGCCGTCCACGGTGGCCCGTACCGCCGCCTCGGGCTGGCCGGTGCGGCGCGGGCCGAGGGCCAGCTCGTCGAAGACGGTGCCGGTGACGAACTGGTGTTCCGGGTCCTGGAACACCGAGCCGATCCGGCGGGCCAGGGCCGGCGCCCGCCAGCGGTGCGGGGGAGTGCCCGCGTCCCGGCCGGCCAGCTCGCCGGTCGCCGCCACCCGACCCGTACCGGGCCGCAGCAGGCCGCCGAGCAGCAGCGCCAGGGTGGACTTGCCGGCCCCGTTCGGGCCGAGCACGGCGAGCGCCTCGCCGGCGCGTACCCGAACATCGGTGGCGGCGAGGCGCGGCGGCAGGCCGACCCGGTCGGCGGCGAGCAGCAGGTCGCCGGCGGGCGCGGCGGCGCGTCGGGGCGGCATGGTCCGGCCGGGCACCCAGACTCCCTCGGCGGCGAGCGCGTCGCCGTGCGTGGCGAAGACCGCCTCGGGCGTCCCGTCGGCGCGGACCCCGCCGCCCGGTTCCAGCACCACCACCCGGTCGACCAGCGGCAGCGCCTCGGCGACCCGGTGCTCGACGAGGATCATGGTGGTGTCCGCGTCCAGGGCGCCGGTGATCGCCCGCCGGACCAGCGCCGCGCCGGCCGGGTCGAGGTTCGCGGTCGGCTCGTCGAGCAGCAGCAGTCGGGGCCGCAGGGCGAGGGCGCCGGCCAGCGCCAGGCGCTGCTGCTCACCGCCGGAGAGCGCGGCGGTCGGCCGGTCCCGGTGGTACGGGAAGCCGACCCGCCGCATTGCCTCGTCGACCCGGGGCCAGATCTCGCCGGCGGGCACGCCCCGGTTCTCCAGCCCGAACGCGACGTCGTCGCCGCAGCGGGCCATCACGAGCTGGGTCTCCGGGTCCTGGAAGACGATCCCGACCTGCTCACGAGCCTGCCGGGGCTCCACCCCGTCGACCTCGACGGTCCCCTCCTGCTCGCCGGAGTCCGCCGGCAGCAGCCCGGCGAGCGCGGCGAGCAGCGTGCTTTTGCCGGCGCCGGAGGGGCCCAGCAGCAGCACCCGCTCGCCGGCCTCGACGTGCAGGTCGAGCCCGCGCACCGCCCAGGCCCTCCGCCCGGCGTGCCGCCACCCGAACCCCCGCAGCCTGACGCCCCCCACGCCCCTCACCCCTCCCTCCGCCCCGCCCTGCCGCCCCGGCTCGTCGCCCCGGCTCGCCGCCCCGCCCTGCCGCCCCCGGCTCGTCGATCAAGAGGTTTGCGTCAGGAGAACAGGCTCCGCTGACGCAAACCTCTTGATCGACACGAGTCGGCGGTCAGACGGGGGCGCGGTCGCGGGCCGCGGGGAAGCGGTCCAGGGCGCCGGTGGTCGCCAGGGCGCGGGTCAGGGCCCAGCCGCCGACGCCGGTGATGACCGCGGCGCTGACGACGGTGAGCAGCGCGTACGGGATCCGGTAGCTCGTCAGGTCGTACTTGGCGTTCCAGGCGAAGAAGTCGAACAGGGCGGCGCCGAGCCCGGTGAGCGCCCCGGCGAGCAGCGCGGTCGGCAGCCGGAACGAGCGGTAGCGGAACGCCGCGAAGGCCAGCTCGGCGCCCGCGCCCTGGATCATGCCCTGCGGGATCACCGTGCCGGCCCACTGGCTGCCGAGCAGGGCGGAGAGGACCGCCGCGACCGTCTCGCAGTACAGCGCGGCGCCGGGCTTGCGGATGACCAGGCCGCCGAGCACGGCCGGCATCAGCCAGACGCCGTACAGCAGGGTCTGCGCGGGCGGGAAGAACGCGAAGGCCCCCTCGGTGGCGCTCCAGACCATGCCCCAGGCCCAGAAGATGACGCCGAAGGCGACCGCGATCACCGAGGCGACCAGGATGTCGATGGTGCGCCAGCGGTGGCTGTCCGTGTGGTTCATGTGATGGCTCCCAGTTCAGTGGAACGAACCAGGAGAAGACGCACGCCGCGCCCGGTGGGACCGGACGGCGGCGCGGCTGGAGAATGACCGAACTCCCTGCGCTGGCATTACCCAGATCAGGTTCGAGGGTCTGCGGGCGGCGTGCCCGCACTCTCAGCGCTGTGCGCTCCCCTGTCGGAATGAAGTTGTCCCGCCGACGCTAACACCTGGGAAGATCGCCGGGCAAAGCGGTGTGCGCGGGGTGGGTGAAACGACACGGCGCGGTCGTTACCGCCATCTGACCGGAGTCCATCGACGCGGTCCGCGGGGAACGATAGTGTCGCGCCGCAGACCGCAGACCGCAGACCGCAGACCGCAGACCGCAGACCGCAGACCGCAGACCGCAGACCGCAGACCGCAGACCGCAGACCGCAGACCGCAGACCGCAGACCGCAGACCGCACACCGCACACCGCACACCGCACACCGCACACCGCCGAGGAGGCGAGCCCGTGACGTCATCGACCGGCAGCGCCGGGCCGCCCGTCGAGCGCGACGGGTGGGCCCCGGGGGCCGGGTCTGTCGGCGGGGCCGGGTCCGTCGGCGGGCGGGGTCCGTGGGCGTGGCCGGGTCTGTCGGCGGGGCGGGGTCCGTCGGCGTGGCCGGGCTGGACGTACCGGCGGGGGAGCCGGCCGGGCGCGGGCAGCGACGGGCGCCGCGGGTCGGCTCGGTCGAGGTGCTGGCCGGCGTGCTGATCCTGCTGGTGGTCGTCCGCGAGCCGCTGGCCCGCGCGCTGTCGGCGCCCCGGTTGCAGACGTGGACCACGGTCTTCGTCTCGGTGCTGGTCCAGGCCGTGCCGTTCCTGGTGTTCGGGGTGCTGCTCTCGGCGGTGATCGCGGTGTTCGTGCCGCGTTCGTTCTGGGCCCGGGCGCTGCCCCGGCACCCGGCCCTCGCCGTGCCCGTGGCGAGCGCCGCCGGGGTGGTCCTGCCGGGCTGCGAGTGCGGCTCCGTGCCGATCGCCGGCTCGCTGATCCGGCGCGGCGTCACGCCCGCGGCGGCGCTGGCGTTCCTGCTCGCCGCCCAGCGGTCAACCCGATCGTGCTCGTGGCCACCGCGGTCGCCTTCCCCGGCCGGCCCGAGATGGTCCTCGCGCGGGCCGCCGCCAGCCTGGTCGTCGCCGTCGTGATGGGCTGGCTCTGGCTGCGGCTCGGGCGCGCCGACTGGATCAGGTTGCCGCGCCGGCCCGAGCTGGACGGCGCGCCGCGGGGCGTGGCGTTCTGGACGGCGGTCCGGCACGACGTGGTCCACGCCGGCGGCTTCCTCGTCGTCGGAGCGCTGGCCGCCGCCAGCATCAACGTGCTGGTCCCGGAGCGGTGGCTGCGGGCTCTCGCCGACGAGCCGGTGCTGTCCGTGCTCGCCCTGGCTGGGCTGGCCGTGCTGCTGTCCATCTGCTCCGAGGCGGACGCCTTCGTCGCCGCGTCGCTGTCGCAGTTCTCCCTCACCTCCCGCCTCGTCTTCCTGGTGGTCGGGCCGATGGTCGACCTGAAGCTGATCTCGATGCAGGCCGGCGTCTTCGGCCGGCGCTTCGCGGTCCGGTTCGCCCCGGCGACGTTCGCGGTCGCCGTCACGGTGGCCGCCGGGGTCGGGGCGGTGCTGCTGTGAACCGGCAGGCGCAGGCGGTCGTCCTGCTGCTGCTCGGCGGGGCGGTCGTCCGGGCGAGCGTCACCGACCTCTACCTGCGCTACGTCAAGGAAGGGCTGCGCCCGTTCCTGATCGCGGCCGGGCTGGTGCTGGTGGCCGCCGCGGTCATGACCCTCTGGTACGAACTGCGCCCCGCATTCGCTCCTGCGGGGCAGCAGCGCACGCGCGGCGGCCCGGGCGCGGGTGAGCGGCGCCTGACCGGGCACGCGGGCGCCGCGCCACCAGCGCCACCAGCGCCACCAGCGCCACCAGCGCCACCAGCGCCACCAGCGCCACCAGCGCCACCAGCGCCACCAGCGCCACCAGCGCCACCAGCGCCACCAGCGCCACCAGCGCCGACGGAGCGCGCCGCCGCGCCCGCGGCCGCCCCCGGGTCGGGCAGCACCGGCCGCCCGCGGAGCAGGTCGACCCGGCGGGCGAGCACGCCGACGACGGGCACGGGCACCACGGGCACCACGGGCCACGGGTCGGCTGGTTGCTCCTGCTGCCGGTGCTCGGCCTGCTACTGGTCGCCCCGCCGGCCCTGGGCTCGTATTCCGTGGGCCAGGCGGGCAGCGCCCTCGCCGGCGCGCAGCAGTCGGACTACCCGCCCCTGCCGCCCGGCGACCCGGCCCCGGTCACCGTGCTCGACTACGCTTCCCGGGCCCTGTTCGAGAAGGGCGTCTCGATCGGCGATCGACGGGTCCGGCTCACCGGCTTCATCGCCCCGGGTCCCGACGGGCAGCCGATCCTGGCCCGGATGGTGCTCTCCTGCTGCGCCGCGGACGGCCGGCCCGTAAAGCTCGGGCTCACCGGCGACGTGCCGTACGGCCTGGCGGACGACACCTGGGTCGAGGTGACCGGCCGCTACACCGACCGGGTCGGGCGGGATCCGGTCGACGACGCGGAGATCCCGTACCTGGCCGTGGAGTCCTGGCGGCGGGTGCCCGCGCCGCGGAACCCCTACGAGTGAGCGTCCTCGGTAGGCTGGCGATCATGCGGGTCGACGCGCGGGGGCTGACGTTCGAGGTACGCGCGGGCGGGCCCGCCGACGGCGAGGCGGTGCTGCTGCTGCACGGGTTTCCGCAGCACGGCGGCGAGTGGGACGAGGTGGTCCCCGCGCTGCACGCGGCCGGGCTGCGCACGTACGCGCCGGACCAGCGGGGCTACTCGCCCGGCGCCCGCCCGGTGGACGTGGCGGCGTACCGCGTCCCGGAGCTCGTCGCCGACGCCGTGGCCCTGCTCGACGCACTGGGCGCGGACGCGGCGCACGTCGTCGGGCACGACTGGGGCGCGATCGTGGCCTGGGCTCTCGCGGCCGGCCACCCCGACCGGGTGCGCACCCTGACCGCCGTGTCGGTGCCGCACCCGGCCGCGATGGCCCACGCGCTGGCGACAAGCGCGGAGCAGAAGGCCCGTTCGTCGTACATCGCGCTGTTCCGCAGGCCCGGCACGGCGGAGAAGGCGCTGCTGGCGCTCGACGCCGCCGCCCTGCGCCGGATGCTCGGCGGGGTCGGCGGGGCCGACCGGGTCGCCCGGTACGCCGAGCCGATGCGCGAGCCGGGCGCGCTGACCGCCGCCCTCAACTGGTACCGGGCGATGTCCCGGCCGACCTCGTGGCGGTCGCGCCGGTGCCGGTGCCGACGACGTACGTCTGGAGCGACCGGGACGTCGCGATCGGCCGGGCCGCGGCCGAGGCGTGCGCCGCCCACGTCACCGGGGACTACCGCCTCGTCGAGCTGCCCGGGGTGTCGCACTGGATCCCCGACGTCGCTCCCGGCCCGCTGGCCGAGGCGATCCTCGCCAGGGTGGGAGAGACCCGGTGAGCGACAGCGCGGCGGCGACCTCGCGGCGGGCCGACCGGCCGCGGCGGACAGACGGAGGGACGCATGACGGTGAACGCGGACGACTACCTCGCGGTGGTGACGGAGACGATCGGGCGGGTGTCCGCCAACCAGCGGGAGGCGGTGCACCGCGCGGCCGACCTCATCGCCGACGCGCTGCGGGCCGACGGCGTGGTCCACGCGTTCGGCACCGGCCACTCCGAGGCGCTGGCGATGGAGATCGCCGGCCGGGCCGGCGGGCTCGTGCCGACCAACCGGATCGCGCTGCGCGACCTGGTGCTGCTGGGCGGGGCGCCGGCCGACGTCCTCGGCCGCTGCTGGAGCGGGACCCCTCGGTGGCCCACCGGCTGTACGAGCTGGCCCCGGTCCGCCCGTCGGACGTCTTCGTGGTCGCCTCCAACTCCGGGGTCAACGGCGCTATCGTCGAGTTCGCCGGGCTGGTGAAGGAGCGCGGCCACGGGCTGGTCGCGATCACCTCCGCGCAGCACTCGGCGCGGATGACGTCCCGGCACCCGTCCGGGCGGAAGCTGGCCGACTTCGCCGACGTGGTGCTGGACAACGGCGCCCCGTACGGCGACGCGACCCTGCCCCTGCCCGGCGGCGGCGCGGTCGGCGCGATCTCGTCCATCACCGCCGCCCTGCTCGCCCAGCAGATCACCGTCGAGGTGGTGGCCCGACTGCTCGCGGCGGGGGAGCGGCCCCCGGTGTACCTGTCGGCCAACATCGCCGGCGGGGACGAGCACAACAACGAGCTGGAGGCCCGGTACGCCGGCCGCATCCGCCGCGGCTCCTGAGTGATCGGCTCCATGTCGGAGACATGGGGGTATCCGAGCGACACGGATGCCGCGATGTCGGCGACATGGAGGCGCGGGGCGGTCCCGGCACCCCGAGGCGGTTTCGTCGTGCGTCCCGCCGGGCAATGGCGATGCTGCCGGCTGGGTTGCCCCCGCCGGCCAGACGTCCTCGCGGAGGTAGCACGTGTCGAGGGAGACCGAGAAGCAGCGCTGGCAGCGCAACTTCGCCGATCTGCTCCAGGAACTGCGGGTCGCCCAGACCGGCGTGCAGATCCTCTTCGCGTTCCTGCTGACCCTGCCGTTCAGCAACGGGTTCACCCGGGCCACCGCGTTCCAGAAGGACGTCTACGTCGTCTCGCTGCTGTCGGCCGCCGCCGCCACCGCAATGATCATCTCCCCGGTCGCCTTCCACCGGGCCCTGTTCCGTCAGGGGCGCAAGCCGGAGCTGGTCCGCTTCGCCCACGCGATGGCCAGCGGCGGCCTGGCGTTCATGCTGATCTCGATGGTCAGCGCGGTCCTGCTGATCACCGACTTCGTCCTCAACCGGCCGATCGCCGTCATGCTGACCGCGCTCACCGGGGTGTGGTTCCTGGTCCTCTGGGCGGTGCTGCCGTTCGCCCGGCGCAACTGGGGCGACGACGACATCGACGACGAGGACGACGACCCGCAGGCGCTCCCGGGGGACTGACCCGCCGGGGGCCCGTGCGACCGATCGCCGGCCGGCGCCGCGCTGCCCGGGCCGGGCCCGCACCGATCTGCCGGGTCGGGCCTTGCCCCGCACCGATCTGTCGGGCCGGGCCGCGCCAGCACCGATCTGCCCCGTCGGGCCGTGCCCGACCGATCTGCCGCCGTGCCCCGACCGATCTGCCCGGCCGGGCCGTGCCCCGACCGATCTGCCCGGCCGGGCCGTGCCCCGACCGATCTGCCCGGCCGGGCCGTGCCCGACCGATCTGCCCGGCCGGGCCGTGCCCCGACCGATCTGCCCGGCCGGGCCGTGCGCCGCACCGATCTGCCGGGCCGGGTCGGGCCTGGCTGGGACCAGCGCATACGCCCTGAAAATCCGAGGTTGCCGAAGCCCTACCCCTGGGTAACACCCGGGAGTAGCGTGGCTCCTGTCGAGCACGTCGACGTCATCCGGACCGAGGTTCGAGGGGGCAGCAGCCGTGACCACGACGCAGAACAGTCGACCCGCGCCCGACCCGACGGGCGACGGCGCGACCGGCCCCGACGCGACGAGCGGCCCCACCGGCCGGGTTGCTCCCGTTGACGAGGCCCGCCCCGCCGGCCGGGTTGCTCCCGTTGACGAGGCCCGCCCCACCGGCCGGGTCGCTCCCGTCAACGAGGCCCATCTCAAGGAAGCGCCGACCGACGAGGCCGGCCCCACCGGAGCGCGGATCGACGCAACCGGCCGGGTCGCGCCGACCGGCGACGGCGCCGGCCCCCTGCCCGCCGAGGCCGGGCAGGTGTCCGAGAAGGAGGCGCGGCAGGTCGCCGAGGCGGCCCGGGAGTCCACCTGGGACCGACCCAGCTTCGGCAAGGAGCTGTTCCTCGGCCGGTTCCGGCTCGACCTGATCGACCCGTGGCCGCGCAGCGACCCCGCCGAGGACGCCCGGGCGGAGGAGTTCCTGGCCGAGCTGCGGGCGTACCTGGAGTCCGAGGTGGACGGCGCGGCGATCGAGCGCGACGCGAGCATCCCCGACGAGGTGTTCCACGGGCTGGCCCGGCTCGGCGCGTTCGGCATGAAGATCGACCGGTCGTACGGCGGGCTCGGGCTGAGCAACCTGCACTACTGCCGCGCCCTGATGCTGGCCGGCTCGGTCAGTCCCGCGATCAGCGCGCTGCTGTCGGCGCACCAGTCGATCGGCGTCCCCCAGCCGCTGAAGATGTTCGGCACCGCCGAGCAGAAGCGCCGCTTCCTGCCCCGGCTCGCCGCCGGCGAGGTGTCGGCGTTCCTGCTCACCGAGCCGGACGTCGGCTCCGACCCGGCGCGGCTGGCCACCACCGCCGAGCCGACCGCGGACGGCACCGGGTACCGGCTCAACGGGGTGAAACTCTGGGCCACCAACGGCACCGTCGCCACGCTGCTGGTGGTGATGGCGCGGGTGCCGGCCGGCGCGGGCCGGCGCGGCGGGATCACCGCGTTCGTGGTCGACGGCGACGCCGAGGGCATCACCGTGGAGCGGCGCAACGCCTTCGTCGGGCTGCGCGGGCTGGAGAACAGCCTCACCCGGTTCCACGACGTCTTCGTGCCGAAGGAGAACGTCATCGGCGGCGAGGGCAAGGGGCTGAAGATCGCGCTGACCACCCTGAACACCGGCCGGCTCTCGCTGCCGGCGATGTGCGTCGGGGCGGGCAAGTGGTCGCTGAACGTGGCCCGGGAGTGGGCCGCCGAGCGGGTCCAGTGGGGCCGGCCGGTCGGCGAGCACGAGGCGGTCGCCCAGAAGCTGGCCTTCATCGCCGCGACGACGTACGGCATGGAGACCATGCTGGACCTCTGCTGCCTGCTCGCCGACGACGACCGCAACGACATCCGGATCGAGGCCGCGCTCGTCAAGCTCTACGCCAGCGAGATGGCGTGGAAGATCGGCGACGAGCTGATCCAGATCCGGGGTGGGCGCGGCTACGAGACGGCCGACTCGCTGGCCGCCCGGGGCGAGCGCCCCGTCGCGGTGGAGCAGCTGCTGCGGGACCTGCGGATCAACCGGATCTTCGAGGGCTCCACGGAGATCATGCACCTGCTCATCGCCCGCGAGGCGGTGGACGCCCACCTCTCCGTCGCGGGCGACATCATCGACCCCGACGCCGGGCTCGGCCGCAAGGCGCGGGCCGGCGCGCGGGCGGGGGCCTTCTACGCGCGGTGGCTGCCCACCCTCGCGGTCGGCCGGGGCCAGTCCCCGACGGCGTACGGCGAGTTCGGCCCGCTGGCCGGGCATCTGCGGCACGTCGAGCGGGCCTGCCGCAAGCTGGCCCGGTCGACGTTCTACGCGATGTCCCGCTGGCAGGGAAAGATGGAGCGCAAGCAGGCGTTCCTCGGCCGGGTGGTGGACATCGGCGCGGAGCTGTTCGCGATGTCGGCCGTCTGCGTCCGGGCGTACGCGGAGCAGGACTCCCGCCCCGAGAACGTCGAGCTGGCCGACCTGTTCTGCCGGCAGGCCCGGCTGCGGGTCGACGCCCTGTTCACCGCCCTGTGGGACAACACCGACCAGGTCGACGTGGCGGCGGCGAGGCGCATCCTCGACGGCCGGTACGCCGCGCTGGAGGGCGGGGTGGTCACCCCGCCGGCTGACCGGCCCTGGGTGGCCCGCTGGACCCCGGGCCCGTCCACCGCCGAGGACGTCCGCCGCCGCATCCCCCGCCCGGAGTGAAGGGAGGGTCCCCTGTGGCAGGGGACCCATTCCCGCCCGCAGCCGGCAGTTCCGCTCAGCGGGAGATCCCCCAGGCCAGCACGGCGGCCAGGATCAGCCCGTTGAGCACCGCCAGCACCAGGTACGCCGCCGGCGGGATCTTGCGGCCCCGGCGGACGAAGTTGACCAGAACGCCGGCGTACACCAGCAGGAGCACGGCGATGACGATCAGGAAGTAGAGCACGCCCCACCCTAGCGGCCGGTCCTGAGCCCCAGCCGGCGCAGCTCCAGCGCGGCGAGCGCGTCCACCGTGGCGTCGTCGCCGCGCCGCCACGCCTCGGCCACGTCCGGGGCGATCCGGGTCAGCCGGCCCAGCGGCTGGCCGGCCAGCGCCCGCAGGGCCAGCAGGTCACGCCCGGCCGGGGCGGCGGCCAGCGCCTTCGCGGAGGCGGCCCGGCGCATCCAGCGCAGCCGCAGCGGCAGCCAGCCGAGCAGCACCACGCCGAGCGGGAAGACCAGCACGGCGACGCTGAGCGCCAGGGCGAGCTGGCCGACCAGCTCCTGCTGGTCCCGGCCCGCGTCGGCCACCGCCCGCGCGGCGTCGGCGGCCTTGGTGAAGGGCGCGGTCAGCTCGTCGCCGACCAGCGGCACGCGGCGGACCTTGCCGCCCGCCTCGGCGAGGTTGTCGGCCAGGCCGCCGCCGGCTCCCTCCAGCTTCCGCCCGGGTACGGCGAGCTTCTGCACCAGGTCGTGCACCCACAACGCGAACCGGACGGCGGCGTACACCCAGACGACGACGAGCAGGTCGGTGAGGAACTGGCGGACGGCGGTCGGGAAACGATCGGCGTAGATCTTCACGCCGGACAGCCTGCCACGCCCGCGACCGCCCGGCACGGCCCCCGCAGGGGACGTCAGCCGGCGCAGGACGGGCAGGTGCCGAAGATCTCCAGGGTGTGGCTGACGTCGGAGTAGCCGTGCCGGGCGGCGACCCGCTCGGCCCAGGTCTCCACGGCCGGCCCGGCCACCTCCACCGTGCGCCCACAGGCCCGGCACACCAGGTGGTGGTGGTGGCCCTCGCTGCACCGCCGGTAGAGGTGCTCGCCGCCGGCCGGGCGCATCACGTCGATCTCGCCCGCGTCGGCCAGCCCCTGCAGGGTCCGGTAGACGGTGGTCAGCCCCACCCGCTCGCCCCGCTCGCGGAGCATGGCGTGCAGGTCCTGCGCGCTGTGGAAGCCCTCCAGCTCGGCGAGAAGGGCGCTCACCGCCGAACGCTGCCGGGTGTTGCGGACGGCCGTGCCCTCGCTCATGCCCGCGCTCCGCTCCGCTGCGCGCCGTCGTGAGCCACCACGGCGCTGAGCCTGCTGATTCGCTCGCTCATGGCGCCTCCCCGGCGTGGCTGACCGCGTCGGCCACGATGTGCGCGACATGCTCGT
The DNA here is from genome assembly GCF_007830265.1 of Micromonospora olivasterospora. Classification (NCBI taxonomy): domain Bacteria; kingdom Bacillati; phylum Actinomycetota; class Actinomycetes; order Micromonosporales; family Micromonosporaceae; genus Micromonospora; species Micromonospora olivasterospora. The sequence goes on along the minus strand of NZ_VLKE01000001.1, from coordinate 1,090,283 downwards.
CGACCAGTGCGTACGCGATCTCGCGCCCGCGCCGGGAGCCCCGGACCACGCCCGCCCCGCGCAGCACCCGCAGGTGCTGGGACACCAGCGGCTGCGCGGCCCCGAGCTTCTCCACCAGCTCGTGTACGCACCGCTCACCCTGCGCCAGCTCGCTCACGATCGCCAGCCGGATGGGGGCCGCGAGGGCCCGCAGCAGCTCGCCCGCGCCCTCGTACGCCTCGTAGCCTGATGCGCCGGTCACCCCGTAACGGTAACCAATACCGTCGGCCCGCTCCGGCGCAGGCTCAACGCAGCACCACCTCGTGTTCGTGCGGCTCGATGGCCGGCGCGCCGGCCCGGGCGCGCCGCCGCCGCAGCGCCCGCCGCCCGGCGGCGGCCACCGCGACGACGAGGAACGAGGCGATCGCGAGCAGCACCACGGACGCGCCCGGGGCGGTGTCGGCGTTGGCGGCCACCCAGACTCCCGTACCGGCGGCGAACAGCCCGAGCGCCATCGCGGCGGTCATCGTGGCGCGGAAGCCGCGGGTGACCTGCTGGGCCGTGGCGACGGGAACCACCATCAGCGCGCTGATCAGCAGCACCCCGACGGCCCGCATGGCGATCGTGACGGTCACCGCGGTGCCGACGGCGAGCAGCAGGTTGAGCGCGCGTACCGGCAGGCCGGCGACCCGGGCGTACTCCTCGTCGTGACAGACCGCGAACAGCGCCGGCCGCAGGGCCAGCATGGTGACCAGGATCGCCGCGCCGAGCACCACGATGGTCGTCAGGTCCTGCGGCGAGATGGTGGTCAGCGACCCGAACAGGTACGCGTTGAGGCTGGCGCTGGTGGCGTCGGAGAGCCCGACCAGCATCACGCCACCGGCGATCCCGCCGTAGAACAGCAGCGCCAGCGCGAGGTCGCCGGAGGTGCGGCCCCGGGCCCGCACCAGCTCGATGGCGACCGCGCCGAGCGTCGCCACGACCACCGCCACCAGCACCGGGGAGCTGTTGAGCAGCAGCCCGGCGCCGACCCCGGTGAGCGCGACGTGCCCGACCCCGTCGCCGATCAGGGCCAGTCGGCGCTGCACCAGGTAGATGCCGAGCGCCGGGGCGGCCAGGCCGATGACCAGCGCGGCGATCAGCGCCCGCTGCATGTACGGGTACTGGAAAAGCTCCATGCTCAACTGCTCCACAGCCCTACGGGCTCGTCGGGTCCGTGCGGGTGCACGTGGTCGTGGTCGGGCTCGGCGTGGTGGCCGGCCGGTTCGGGCACCACGCCGTCGTGTGCGATCCCGCCGTCGTGCACCACCACGGCGCGGCTGATCAGCGGGCGCAGCGGCCCCAGCTCGTGGGCCACCAGCAGTACCGTCCCGCCGCCGCCGAGGAAGCCGCGCAGCGCCCCGGCGAACGCCTCCTGGCTGACCGCGTCGACCCCGGCGGTCGGCTCGTCCAGAACCAGCAGCTCCGGCTCGCCGGCCAGGGCGCGGGCGATCAGGGTGCGCTGCTGCTGGCCGCCGGAGAGGGTGGCGACGGGGTCGCGCGCCCGGTCGGCCAGCCCGACCGCTTCGAGCGCGGCGGCCACCGCCGCCCGGTCGGCCCGCCCCGGCGGGCGGAGCACGCCCCGGCGGGCCAGCCGGCCGGAGGCCACCACCTCGCCGACGGTGGCCGGCACGCCGCCGCCGGCGCCGAGGCGCTGCGGGACGTACCCGACGCGCCGCCACTGCCGGAACCGTCGCAGCGGCGTGCCGAAGAGCGAGATCGCGCCGGAGTGGAGCGGGACCAGCCCGAGCACCGCGCGGATCAGCGTGGACTTGCCGGAGCCGTTGGCGCCGAGCACGGCGACCACCTCACCGGCGTCGACGGCCAGGGAGACGTCCCGCAGCACGGGGCGGCCGTCGTAGCCGACCGCCGCGTGCGTGACGGTGATGACAGGTGCGGTCACGAGCAGCTCAACGCCGTCCGGAGGGCCTGGAGGTTGGTACGCATCACCGAAAGGTAGTCCGCGCCGCTGCCGGCGGACAGTCCCTCGAGGGGGTCGAGCACGGCGGTCCGCGCGCCGACCTGGGCGGCGATGGTCTCGGCGACCTTGGGGCTGACCAGGGTCTCGAAGAAGATCGTGGTGGCCTGGTGCTCCCGCGCCTCCCGGGCGACCTCGGCCAGGCGCTGCGGCGACGGCTCGGTCTCCGGGGTGAGCCCCGTCATGCCGACCTGCTCGAGTTGGTAACGCTGGGTGAGGTAGCCGAACGCGGTGTGGCTGACCACGATCTCCCGGCGCTGGCAGGTCTTCAGCCCCGCCGCGAACTCGGCGTCCAGCTTCTCCAGGTCGGCGCGCAGCGTCCTGGCCCGGGCGGTGTAGTCGGCGGCCCGGTCGGGGTCGACCGCGCCGAGCCGCTCGGCGAGCCGGTCGGCGACGGTGGCCAGCCGGGTCGGGTCGAGCCAGAGGTGCGGGTCCTTGCCGCCGCTCTCCCCGGCATGCCCGGCCTCGTCCTCGCCCTCGTGCTCGTGCTCGTGGCCGCCGGCGTGCACGTCCAGCAGCGGCTGTACCCCGGCCACGTCGAAGGCCCGGTCGCCGCCGGCCTGCTCCACCGCCTCGTCGACCGCCGGCTGGAACCCCTTGAGGTAGACGACCAGTTCGGCCTGGTTGACCTCGCCGACCTGGCCCGGGGTCAGCTCCAGGTCGTGCGGCTCGGCGCCGGGCTTGGTCAGGTTGGTCACCCGCACCGCGTCGCCGCCGACCCGCTCGGCGACGAACTGGAGCGGGTAGAAGGCGGCGGCCACGTCGACCCGCTGGGGGTCGGCGCCGCCGCCGTCGTCCGAGCAGGCGGTGAGGCCGCCCAGGCTGAGCAGGGCGGTCACGGCGACCAGGGCACGTACGGTGGGGCGGAGCGTCATGCGGTCAACTCTCCGCGACAACGAAATTGATTGTCAAAAACGCATGCTTGCATGAGCGGGGCTCGTCTGCTACCGATTCGCCGCTCGCCGCTCGCCGCTCGCCGCGCCCGCGGGGGCGTGGCCCGGCGCCGCGGACGGCGCCGCCGGCCCGGGCGGCCGGTCAGAGCAGCTTCGCCAGCGCCACCGTGACCAGCAGGGTCAGCATGACCAGCCGGATCAGCCGGGTGGCCGGCGCCTGCACCGGCCAGGTGGTCGCGAGCAGCACCACCAGGGCGGCGGCGAGCACCAGCAGCAGCGCCCCGCCGACCACGCCCGGGGTGAACAGCGCCACCAGCACCAGCACCAGGGTGACCAGGAAGACCGCCGTCGGGTTCGCCCGGGCCAGTCGGCCCAGCAGGGGGCTCTGCGTACGCTGCATCCCACAAACTCTACGAGGAGGACCCGGTGCTGGTCACCAACCGGTTCGTGGTGGACGAGGACGCCGCCCCCGCCTTCACCGAGCGCGCGCACGCCGCCCTCGCGGCGCTCGCCGCCCGCCCCGGCTACCTGCGTGGGGAACTGCTCCGGGCGCTCGACGAGCCCCGCCACTGGTGCCTGGTCACCGAGTGGGAGTCGGTCGGCACGTACCGGCGGGCGCTCGGCGGCTTCGACGTTAAGGTGCACGCCACCCCGCTGCTGGCCGAGTCGGTCGACGAGCCGTCGGCGTACGAGGCGCTGGCCAGCGCCGCCCCCGGCGGGGCGGTCGTCGAGCGGGCCAGTGATCGGGCCGCTGGGCCGTACCGCTGAACCGGCGGGCACTACCCTGCACGTATGACCGATCCCGGACCGGCCGGTCCACCCCCGTACCACGCGGCAGGAGGGCCCGACGGCCCGCCGGCCCCCGGCGTGCCGCCGACGCCCCCGGAGCCGGCGGTGCCCCCGCCCCGGCGGGCCCCGGGGTGGCCCCGCCGTTCGCCGCACCGCCGACCGAGGGCGGCCGCGCCCGGCTCTGGCTCGGCCTCGGGGTCGGCGCGCTGGCCGTGCTGCTCTGCTGCGGCGGAGGCGGCACGGCCGTGGTGGGGCTGGCGGTCAGCAACGTGCAGGCCGTCCGGGAGCAGGGCCGCGCGGTGACCCAGGACTACTACGAGGGGCTGGTGGAGCGGAAGTACGCCAAGTCGTACGACGCGCTCTGCGACGACGCGCGGCGGCGCGAGTCCCGGCCTGAGTTCGAGCGGCGGGTCTCCGCCGAGCCGCAGGTCGACTCGTTCCGGGTGGGCGAGGTGGACACCAACAACCTCACCGTGCCCGTCGCCGTCACCTTCAGCGGCGGCAGCCGGGGCAGCCAGCGGGTGACCCTCGCGCCGGACCGGCAGACCGGAGCCATGAAGGTCTGCGGCGTCAGCTGACCCGGGCCCCGGCCCCGCCCCCGGTCGCAGGGCGGCGGAGGCTCGCCGGGGGTGGCCAGGCCACCCCCGGTATTCTGCTGGGCTCGGGGCCTCCGCGGTCGTACCGTGGGTCCCGGACCGAACGGACCATCCAATTCACGCCCCCGCCGACCGCCAGCCGGCGTAGGAGGAAACATGCCAGTCGACCGTATCGACGCCGTCGTCAGCCTCGCCAAGCGCCGAGGTTTCGTCTTCCCCTCCAGCGAGATCTACGGGGGCACCCGGTCGGCGTGGGACTACGGTCCGCTCGGCGTGGAGCTCAAGGAGAACGTCCGCCGGCAGTGGTGGAAGACCATGGTCCAGCAGCGCGACGACGTGGTGGGCCTGGACTCGGCCGTCATCCTGGCCCGCAAGGTCTGGGAGGCCAGCGGCCACATCGCCGAGTTCGTCGACCCGCTGACCGAGTGCCAGTCCTGCCACAAGCGGTTCCGCGCCGACCACCTGGAGGAGGCGTACGAGGCCAAGCACGGCAAACCGCTGACCTCGCTGACGGAGCTGAACTGCCCGAACTGCGGCAACAAGGGCACCTTCACCGAGCCGAAGATGTTCAACGGCCTGATGAAGACGTACCTCGGCCCGGTGGAGAGCGACGAGGGCCTGCACTACCTGCGCCCGGAGACCGCGCAGGGCATCTTCGTCAACTACAAGAACGTGGAGACGGTCGCCCGCAAGAAGCCGCCGTTCGGCATCGCGCAGACCGGCAAGTCGTTCCGCAACGAGATCACCCCCGGCAACTTCATCTTCCGTACGCGCGAGTTCGAGCAGATGGAGATGGAGTTCTTCGTCGAGCCGGGCACCGACGAGGAGTGGCACGAGTACTGGCTGCGGGAGCGCTGGAACTGGTACGTCGACCTCGGCCTGTCCGAGGAGAACCTGCGCTTCTACGAGCACCCGAAGGAGAAGCTCTCCCACTACTCGAAGCGCACGGTCGACATCGAGTACCGGTTCCGCTTCGGCGGCACCGAGTTCGCCGAGCTGGAGGGCATCGCCAACCGCACCGACTTCGACCTCTCCACGCACAGCAAGCACTCCGGCGTCGACCTGTCGTACTTCGACCAGACCAAGAGCGAGCGCTGGATGCCGTACGTGATCGAGCCGGCCGCCGGCCTCACCCGCGCGGTGCTCGCCTTCCTGCTCGAGGCGTACGACGAGGACGAGGCGCCGAACACCAAGGGCGGGGTGGACAAGCGCACCGTCATGCGCTTCGACCCGCGGCTGGCCCCGGTCAAGGTGGCGGTGCTGCCGCTGTCCCGCAACGAGGCGCTCTCCCCGAAGGCGAAGGGTCTCGCCGCCGACCTGCGCAGGCGCTGGGTGGTCGAGTTCGACGACTCGCAGGCGATCGGCCGCCGCTACCGTCGGCAGGACGAGATCGGCACCCCGTTCTGCGTCACGGTCGACTTCGACACGCTGGACGACAACGCGGTGACGGTGCGCAACCGGGACACGATGACCCAGGAGCGGATCTCGCTGGACCAGGTCGAGCGCTACCTCATCGAGCGCCTCCCCGGCTGCTGAGCTGCGTGAAGGGGCTCCGGCCGGCGCGCGGAACGTGCCGGTCGGAGCCCCGTACACTTGTCCGGTGACCGCCCCGACCCCGCCCGCAGTGCGCCCGTTGACCATCGGGCCGCACGAGGTGTGGCCGCCGGTGGTGCTCGCGCCGATGGCCGGGATCACCAACGTCGGGTTCCGTCGGCTCTGCCGGGAGCAGGGCGGCGGCATCTACGTGTGCGAGATGATCACGACTGTCGCCCTGGTCGAGCGGAACCCGAAGACACTGCGCATGATCGCCTTCGGCGAGGAGGAGAAGCCGCGCAGCCTCCAGCTCTACGGCACCGACCCGGAGATCACCGCCGCGGCCGCGCGGATCGTGGTGGAGAAGGATCTCGCGGACCACATCGACCTCAACTTCGGCTGCCCCGTGCCGAAGGTGACCCGCCGGGGCGGCGGGTCCGCCCTGCCCTGGCGGCGCCGGCTGTTCGCCCGGCTGGTGAAGGCCGCGGTGGACGCCGCGTCGCCCGCCGGGGTGCCGGTCACGGTCAAGATGCGCAAGGGCATCGACGACGACCACCTGACGTACGTCGAGGCGGGGCTCGCCGCCCAGGACGCCGGCGTCGCCGCGGTCGCCCTGCACGGGCGTACGGCCGCCCAGCGCTACTCGGGCACCGCCGACTGGGACGCCATCGCCAACCTGAAGCAGGCCCTCGACGTGCCGGTGCTCGGCAACGGCGACATCTGGGAGGGCGACGACGCGCTGCGGATGGTGGCGCACACCGGCGTCGACGGGGTGGTCGTCGGCCGTGGCTGCCTGGGCCGGCCATGGCTGTTCGCCGACCTGGAGGCCGCGTTCGACGGCCGGCCCGAGCGGAAGCTGCCCACCCTCGGCGAGGTGGCGGCCACCATGCGCCGGCACGCCGAGCTGCTCGTGGAGCAGTTCACGGCGGGCGCCCGGAACCCGGCCCGGGGCGAGCGGGACGGCTGCACCGACTTCCGCAAGCACGTCGCCTGGTACCTGAAGGGGTTCCCGGTGGGCAGCGAGCTGCGCCGCTCCCTCGCCATGATCGAGAGCCTGGCCCAGCTCGACGACCTGCTCGGCAAGCTCGACCCGGCCGAGCCGTTCCCGGTGGCCGCCCTGGGCCAGCCGCGCGGCCGGACCAACTCCCCGGGCAAGGTTCACCTCCCCGACGGCTGGCTCGCCAGCCGGGACGACGACACCGTCCCCGAGGGCGCCGAGCTCGACGACTCCGGCGGCTGACGGCTCCGGCCCCGCCGACGGCCCGGGTACGTCGAAGGGCCGGCCCCTCGCTGGGGGTCGGCCCTTCGTGTTGTCTCCTGTGGTTCGGGTTTGCGGTCAGGAGGTGGTGCTGTAGCCGCGGGTGGCGATCCAGTCGGCGAGGTTGTCGACGGTGAGGTGGTAGGAGGCTTGGTCGGGGTTGGCGGAGTCGGCGATGGTGACGGTGTGGCCGTTGTCGTGGTAGCCGACGATGCTGATGTAGTGGCCGCCTTCGAAGGAGTGGGTGGTGCCGTCGGTGTCGGTGGTGGTGCCGGCGATGTTGGCGACGACGGCCTTGCCGTTGTCGATGGTGCGGACGATGTCGGCGCGGAGGGTGTCGGTCTGCGTGTCGGTGGCCTTGGTGTCGCGGATCTCGACGGATTTGTAGACGTTGCCGCCGGTTTCCTTGTTCAGGACGGGGGTGATGTCGTTGATGCTGTTGGTGCCGTTCTCGGTGGTGCCCATTTCCTTGGCCATGGCGTCGACGTCGATGTTCTTGCCCTGGACGGACAGGGCGTTGCGGGTGGCGGCGGGGCCGCAGTAGTAGAAGTTGGGCTGGGCCTGGTAGCGGACGTCGAGTTCCCGCTCGCCCGCGGGTTTGCGGTCGGCCTGGGTGTGGGTGGCCTGGGTGGCCTGGGTGGCCTGGGTGGGCTTGTGGGCGGGTGCGGCGTGGGCGGCGATGGCGGGTCCGGCGATGCCGCCGGCGGTGGCGGCGATGCCGGCAACGGTCAGGGCGGTCTTGCGGATCAGGTCGGTACGCATGATGAGGGGAACCTTTCGATCGGGGGCGCGCGGCAACACGCCGGGGGCGGCGCGCCGCGCGGAAGGAAAGGGGGAAGAGCGCGAGGGGCTCGGGTCCCGGCGATGGTGCCTGGCTCGGGTGGCCCGGGGGTGTAACGCCCGGGGGCGGCGGGTGATTCCCGCGGGTCGCGGCTTCCCGGGGTTGGGTTCGGCCCGATGCTCGGGCGCATCCCGGGGGTGTAACGCGCCGGGGCGGCGGGCCATTCCACCGGGCCGGGGCATTCCACCGGGCCGGGGCATTCCACCGGGCCGGGGAGCCGGCATCCGGGGTGCGTGGGCCCGGGGTGGTGCAACGACCGTTGGCGGCGGGCCATTCCACCGGCCTCTCGGCCGGGGGTGGTGGTGGGCGCGATGTCGCCGACATGGCGGGGTCCGCTGGGCGTGGCTGCCCCCATGTCGCCGACATGGGGTCAACCGCCCCGGAGAGGCCGGCCGGGGGTGGTGGTGGGCGCGATGTTGCCGACATGGCGGGGTCCGCTGGGCGTGGCTGCCCCCATGTCGCCGACATGGGTCAACCGGCCCGGAGAGGCCGGCCGGGGGTGGTGGTGGGCGCCATGTCGCCGACATGGCGGAGTCCGCTGGGCGTGGCTGCCCCCATGTCGCCGACATGGGTCAACCGGCCCGGAGAGGCCGGCCGGGGGTGGTGGTGGGCGCCATGTCGCCGACATGGCGGAGTCCGCTGGGCGTGGCTGCCCCCATGTCGGCGACATGGGTCAACCGGCCCGGAGAGGCCGGCTGGGGCGTGGTGGTGGGCGCCATGTCGCCGACATAGCAGGGTCCGGGCGGGTCGGATGCCCCCATGTCGGCGACATGGGGTCGATCATCGCCCGAGGGGGGTGGGGCAGATCAGGGGGCGGGTGTGTCCGCGGTGTCCGGATGGGGGCGTTGGGTCGGGATGTGGCCGGTGGGGTGTTCGGGGAGCGTGGCCAGCCAGGGGATCTCCGGGGAGCGGTGGAAAGTGATGCCGGCTGCGTCCCAGCGGGGGCCGTGGGCGGCCAGACGGTCCCGGAACCCGGGCCAGTCGTGCGTGGCCCGGGGCGACCAGGCCAGTTCGGCAACGGCGGGGAGTCGGGGCAGCAGCAGGAACTCGATCTCGGTGAGCGACGTGACGTACTCGGTCCACAGCGGCGCCTCGATGCCGAGTACGGCCTCGGCCGGCACGTCGGCCAGGTGCGCGCCCGGGTCCCAGTCGTACGCCTTGGCCACGTCGATCAGGCCCGCCCAGTCGTGCCCGATGGGGGTGTCCGGGGCGTACTTCATGTCGAGGTAGGTGTGGTTGGCGGGGGAGAGGATCAGCCGCGCCCCGCGCCGGACCGCGTCGGCGATTACCGGGTCGTCCTCCTTGGTGCCCCACCACTGGAGGATCCGCCCGTCGGCGTGCTCGGCCGGGGCGATCTGGTGCCAGCCCACCAGCGTCTTGCCCGTGCCGGCGACGATCTCCTGTGCCCGCCGCACGAACCGGGCGTACGCGTCGGCCTTGACCTTGAACGCCTCGTCCCCGCCGATGTGCAGGTACGGCCCGGGGGTGAGCGCCGCCACCTCGCCGAGCACGTCGGCGACGAAGTCGTACGTGCGCTCGTCGGCCGGGTCGACGTAGCTGAAGCCGACGTCCGTGCCGGTGTACGGCGGGGGCGCCACCTTGTCCGGCGCCAGCTCGGGGTACGCGGTCAGCGCGGCGTTGGTGTGACCGGGCAGGTCGATCTCAGGGACGACGGTGACGTGCTGCCGGGCGGCGTACCGGACGATGCGCCGGTAGTCGGCCGCCGTGTAGTACCCGCCGGGGCCGCCGCCCACCTCGGTCGCCCCGCCGATGGTGGCCAGCCGGGGCCAGGAGTCGACGGCGATCCGCCAGCCCTGGTCGTCGCTGAGGTGCAGGTGCAGGTGGTTCAGCTTGTACCGGGCGAGGTGGTCGACCACCCGGAGCACGTCGGGTACGGCGAAGAAGTGGCGGGCCACGTCGAGCATCGCGCCCCGGTAGGCGAATCGGGGACGGTCGACGACCATCCCGCCGGGCACCATCCAGCGTTCGGCGACCGGGGCCGGGCTCTCGACCGACGCCGGCAGGAGTTGGCGCAGGGTCTGCACGCCGTGGAAGAGGCCGGCGGCGGTGGCGGCGGTGATCCGTACCCCGTCGGGGCGCACGTCGAGCCGGTAGCCCTCCGCCCCGAGGTCCGCGACGCCGCCCGGTGCGGGGATGCCGCCGGCGTTGCCGGCCTCGCTCAACGCGGCGTTGCCGGCCTCGCTCAACGCGGCGTTGCCGGCCTCGCTCAACGCGGCGTTGCCGGCCTCGCTCAACGCGGCGTTGCCGTCGAGGTCCGCGACATCGCCGGGTGCCGCCTGGCCAGCGGGTGTCGAAGGGTCGGCGGGTGTCGAAGGGCCAGCGGGTGTCGAAGGGTCGGCGGGTGTCGAAGGGCCGGCGGGTGTCGAAGGGCCGGCGGGCGTCGAAGGGCCGGCGGCAGCGGGGCCGCCGAGAGTGAGGGTGAGGCCGGCGACCGGCCCCGGGGCGTCGGCGACGGGCAGCGGGTAGCCGGTGGCGGGGCGGAGCAGGTCGGCGAGCTGTTCCGCGACCTCCCGGGCGGCCGGGTCCGGGGTGACCCGGACGGCCGCGTCGGCGGGGAGGGTGAAGTCGGCCGACGGGTCCGGCGTGACCAGTTCCGGGGCAGGCACGACGTCGCCCAGCCGGACCGGGGTCGCGGGCGCGAGCCGGCCGCCGGCCTCCCGCGCGGCGGCCCGAGCCAGGTCGGCGGCGTCCGGCTCGTTGCCGGGAAGCCCGAGTTGGCCGGGGAGTCCGAGTTGGCCGGGGAGCCCGGGCCGGCCGGCGGGCTCCTGGCCGGTGGCGGGGGTGGGGGACGGGGTGGGCTGCACGGCGACGGCTCCCTGGGGTGTTCGCGAGGGATATGGCAAAGGTCAGGTTCGGCGGAGTCGGTGCCATCAAGGGTACGAGGACCAGCGCGTTTGCGTGATCGTGCGCGTGGAAGCGATCCCAAAAACCGGTACGGACGCGGATAGTGGTGATGGCTGTGCCGATTGTCACCGAACGGTCCCGGGCCACCCGAAGTTCGCTTAGCCTTCGCCCACCGACCGGCGGTGACCTCGGATTACCTGAGGTTGACCCCGGGGTAAGAGGCAGCTGAACCTTCGTTAAGTGTCATTCCGGCGCGTGTGGGAGGCTCTGGTGGCAGCGCAAGACACGGTCGATCACAAGTACGTCTACGACTTTGCCGAGGGCAACAAGGACCTGAAGGACCTGCTCGGCGGCAAGGGGGCCAACCTCGCCGAGATGACCAACCTCGGCCTGCCGGTCCCGCCCGGCTTCACCATCACCACCGAAGCCTGCAAGGCGTACCTCGCCACCGGCCGGGAGCCGGAGGGACTGGCCGGCCAGATCGAGGCGCACCTGGAGTCGCTGGAGCGGGAGATGGGCCGCCGGCTCGGGGATCCGGACGACCCGCTGCTGGTCTCCGTCCGCTCGGGCGCCAAGTTCTCCATGCCGGGCATGATGGAGACCGTCCTCAACGTGGGCCTCAACGACCGCAGCGTCGTCGGGCTCAGCGCCCAGGCAGGAGGGAACGACAGGTTCGCCTGGGACTCGTACCGCCGGCTGATCCAGATGTTCGGCAAGACCGTGTGCGATGTGCCCGGCGAGGAGTTCGAGCAGGCCCTGGACGACGCCAAGCGCGTCAAGGGTACGAAGAACGACCTGGACCTGGACGCCGACGACCTGCGCGGGCTGGTCGACGCGTACAAGAAGATCTTCGCGAAGCACACCGGCCGGGAGTTCCCGCAGGAGCCGCGCGAGCAGCTGGACCTGGCGATCCGAGCCGTCTTCGAGTCGTGGAACGCCGAGCGCGCGGTGGTCTACCGGCGGCAGGAGCGCATCCCGGCCGACCTCGGCACCGCGGTCAACGTGGTGGCCATGGTGTTCGGCAACCTCGGCCCCGACTCGGGCACCGGCGTCGCGTTCACCCGGGACCCGGCCAGCGGCGCGCAGGGCATCTACGGCGACTACCTGGCCAACGCCCAGGGCGAGGACGTGGTCGCCGGCATCCGCAACACCGTGCCGTTGCAGGAGCTGGAGCGGATCGACAGGAAGTCCTACGACGAGCTGCTGGACTACATGGCCCGGCTGGAGGGGCACTACAAGGATCTCTGCGACATCGAGTTCACCATCGAGCGGGGCAAGCTCTGGATGCTCCAGACGCGGGTCGGCAAGCGGACCGCCGCGGCGGCGTTCGTCATCGCCGCGCAGCTCGTCGACGAGGGCCTGATCGACCTGGACGAGGCGCTGCACCGGGTCAACGGCGCGCAGCTCGCCCAGCTGATGTTCCCCCGCTTCCAACTCGACCACGAGTTCCAACCGGTGGCCAAGGGGGTCGGGGCGTCGCCGGGCGCCGCTTCCGGAAAGGTCGTCTTCACCTCCGCCCGCGCGGTCGAGCTGGCCGCGGAGGGCGAGGCGGTGATCCTGGTACGCCGGGAGACCAACCCGGACGACCTCAATGGCATGATCGCGGCGCGCGGCATCCTCACCTCCCGGGGCGGCAAGACCAGCCACGCCGCGGTGGTGGCCCGGGGCATGGGCAAGACCTGCGTCGCCGGCGCCGACGAGCTGGACGTCGACGTACCGGCGAAGAGGTTCACCGTCGGCGGGCAGACGGTCGGCGAGGGCGACATCGTCTCCATCGACGGCACCACCGGGAAGGTCTACCTGGGCGAGGTGCCGGTCACGCCGTCGGAGGTGGTGCAGTACTTCGAGGGCACCCTTGACCCGGAGCGGACGGACGACGCGCTGGTCGAGGCCGTACACCGGATCATGACCCACGCGGACGCGCGGCGGCGGCTGGTGGTCCGCACGAACGCGGACACCGGGGCGGACGCCGCCCGGGCCCGGCGCTTCGGCGCGCAGGGCATCGGCCTGTGCCGTACGGAGCACATGTTCCTCGGCGACCGGCGGGAGCTGGTCGAGCGGCTGATCCTGGCCCGCACCGACGACGAGCGTGAGGCCGCGCTGGCGGCGCTGCTGCCGTTGCAGCGCGACGACTTCGTGGAGATCTTCCGCGAGATGGACGGGCTGCCGGTCACCGTCCGGCTGATCGACCCGCCGCTGCACGAGTTCCTGCCCCCGCTGGAGCAGCTCGCGGTCAACGTCGCGGTCGCCCAGGAGCGCGGCGAGGACGTGGCCCGGGAGGAGGCGCTGCTCGCCGCCGTCCGGCGGATGCACGAGGAGAACCCGATGCTGGGCCTGCGCGGGGTGCGGCTCGGTCTGGTGATCCCCGGCCTGTTCGCCATGCAGGTCCGCGCCATCACGGAGGCCGCGGTCCAGGTCACCCGCGACGGCGGGTCGGCCTGCCCGGAGATCATGGTGCCGCTGGTCGGCGCGGTGCAGGAGCTGGAGACGGTACGGACCGAGGCCGAGAAGATCATCGAGGAGGTGGTCGGGGACAGCGGCGTCGAGGTGCTGATCGGCACGATGATCGAGGTGCCCCGGGCGGCGCTGACGGCCGGGCAGATCGCCGAGGCGGCGCAGTTCTTCTCCTTCGGCACCAACGACCTGACCCAGATGGGCTGGGGCTTCTCCCGTGACGACGTCGAGGCGGCGTTCTTCTGGCGGTACCTGGAGCTGGGCATCTTCGGCATCTCGCCCTTCGAGTCGATCGACCGGGAGGGCGTGGGCCGGCTGGTGCGGATCGCCGCCGAGGAGGGCCGGGCCGCCCGGCCGGGGCTGAAGCTCGGCGTCTGCGGCGAGCACGGCGGCGATCCGGACTCCGTCCACTTCTTCCACGAGGTGGGCTTGGACTACGTCTCCTGCTCGCCGTTCCGGGTGCCGGTGGCCCGGCTGGAGGCGGGCCGGGCCGCGATCGAGACCACGGGCTCCGACAGCCGCTGACGCGCCGGCGCCTGGCCCTGGCGGCGGGCACGCCAGGGCCGGCCGGCGGGTCGGATCGGCGCGCTGATCAATCCGGCGCGCTGATCAATCCGGCGCGCTGATCAATCCGGCGCACTGGTCGGATGGCGCGCGGGTCAGATCGGTGGGCGGCGCCAGCCGGTGGCGCGCGGGGCGTTCTGGGCGCGCCCGGGCAGGGTCGCCATCGGCGTACGCATGGCCAGCGGGGCGCTCGGGTTCGGCGGCGGGGCCGGGTGTGCCCGGACGGTGGTGCGCTGGCGGTCGAAGACCGAGCCCGTCCGGTCGGCCACCGCCCGGGCCTCCGCGTGCAGCGTCTCCAGGTCGGTGGCCGCGGCGGTGACCAGGGTCAGCAGGGCGTGCCGGCCGGCCGGGTAGGTCACCACGGCGCCCCGGGCCGTGCGGACCACCGACTCCTGGAACTCGCCGTGCCGCACCGTGTCCGCGACCCGGCTGCCGAGGCCGAAGCTGGCGGCGGCCAGCGCCGCCAGGTGGGTGGCATCGGTCGTCGGCAGGTCGCTGGAGATGAGCAGGCCGTCGGTGCCGGCGAGCACCGTGCCGGTGACCTCCGGCCGCCGTCGGCGCAGCCCCCGCAACTCCGTTCCCAGCATCCTGTCAGCGTCCACGAGCTTCTCCCCGTCGTGCGATTCGCGTACGGATCTACGATCACGTTCTGCTCTGGGAACGCTACCCCCCGCCATGCCGGCCCCGCGATCCCGTGACGGTGGGCGATCGGTCCACAACTCTCAACTGATCGGCTGTTGCCAAGTGCCGGCGCGTTCGTCGCCGGCGCGACGCGGGGCGCGCTCGGGCGTAATCTTGGCTCGCGCGAACCGTCGTAGCCGGGTGGAGGGTGGGCCGCATGACCAGCGTGTGGGCAAGTCTGACCGTGGACGCGCGGGACCCGGCCCGACTCGCGCGCTGGTGGGCCGAGGCCATCGGCTACCAGCTGGTCACCGAGCAGCCGGACGAGGTGGAGATCCGCCAGTCCCCCGACCGGCTTCCGGGCATCGTGTTCGTGCCGGTGTCCGACGACAAGCAGGTCAAGAACCGGCTGCACATCGACCTGCGCCCGGCCGACCTGGAGGCCGAGGTCGAGCGGCTGGTCGACATGGGTGCCCGGCACGTCGACATCGGCCAGCACGACGTGGGCTGGACGGTGCTGGCCGACCCGGAGGGCAACGAGTTCTGCGTGCTGCGGCCGCGGGGATAGGCCGTGGCGCGGTGAGCGGCCAGCCGCCCGGGTCGCTGGCGGACGCGGCGCGTTGGGTGGAGGAGCCGCCCAAGGACACGGGCCACGGGCGCTCGCCGTACGAGCGGGACCGGGCCCGGGTGCTGCACTCGGCCGCGTTCCGGCGGCTCGCCGCGAAGACCCAGGTGCACACCGCCGGCACGGACGACTTCCTGCGTACCCGGCTGACCCACTCGCTGGAGGTGGCGCAGATCGCCCGGGAGATGGGCACCCGGCTGGGCTGCGACCCGGACGTGGTCGACACCGCCGGGCTCGCCCACGACCTCGGCCACCCGCCGTTCGGCCACAACGGCGAGGCGGCGCTGGACCTGCTCGCCACCCCCTGCGGCGGATTCGAGGGCAACGCGCAGACGCTGCGGGTGCTCACCCGGCTGGAGGCGAAGGTGCTCGCGCCCGGGGGCGGGTCCGCTGGGCTGAACCTGACCCGGGCGTCGCTCGACGCGACCGGCAAGTACCCCTGGCCGCGCCGCCCGGGCGAGCGCAAGTTCGGGGTGTACGCCGACGACCTGCCGGTCTTCGAGTGGCTGCGCGCCGGCGCCCCGGCCGGCGGGCGGCGCTGCCTGGAGGCGCAGGTGATGGACTGGGCCGACGATGTGGCGTACTCGGTGCACGACGTCGAGGACGGCATCCACGGCGGGTACGTCCGCCTCGGCCCGCTGCTGGCCGACGCCGACGAGCGGGCCGCGCTCTGCGCCGACGTGGCCGCCGCGTACTCGGGGGAGTCCCCGGCCGACCTGGGCGGGGTGCTGGTCGAGCTGCTGGCCGACCCGGTGCTCGCCCCGCTCGCCGGCTACGACGGCAGCCACCGCGCCCAGGCCGCGCTCAAGGCCACCACCAGCGTGCTGACCGGCCGGTTCGTCTCGGCCGCGGTGGCCGCCACCCGGGAGCGCCACGGCCCGGGCCCGCTGCGCCGGTACGCCGCCGACCTGGTCGTGCCGCGCCGCGCCCGGGCCGAGTGCGCGCTGCTCAAGGGCATCGCCCTGCGGTACGTGATGCGCCGCCCCGGCTCGGTCGACCGGTACGTGCGGCAGCGGCGGGTCCTCGCCGAGCTGGTCGCCGCGCTGACGCGCCGGGCCCCGGACGCGCTCGACGAGGTGTTCGCCCCGCTGTGGCGGGCCGCGCCCGACGACGCCGCCCGGCTGCGGGTGGTGATCGACCAGGTGGCGTCGCTCACCGATCCGGCCGCCGTGGCGTGGCACGAGCGGCTGGCTGCGGGGATGAGGGCGGGGGATGGGATTTCCGGGGGATGGGAGATCCCCGCTGGTTAGGTTAGCCTAAGTGGCATGACGGAGCGCCCGAAGAAGGTCACCGCCGCCCGCGTCCTGCGGAGCTCGCGGCCCACCCCGCACCTGGTCCGGCTGGTGCTCGGCGGCGAGGAGCTGGCCGGCCTGCCGGTGGGCGAGTACACCGACCACTACATCAAGCTGGTCTTCCCGCCCGACGGCGTGGCCTACCCGCACCCGACGGACCTGGCCACCATCAAGCGGGAGTTCCCGGCCGAGCAGTGGCCCCGGCTGCGGGCCTACACGGTGCGCGGGTGGGACGCGGCGGCCGGGGAGTTGACCGTGGACGTGGTCCACCACGGCGACGAGGGGCTGGCCGGCCCGTGGGCGGCCGCGCTGCGTCCCGGCGACCGGGTGCTCTTCACCGGCCCCGGCGGGGCGTACGCCCCGCGCTCCGACGCCGACTGGCACCTGCTCGCGGGCGACGAGAGCGCCCTGCCCGCGATCGCCGCCGCGCTGGAGCGGCTTCCCGTGGACGCCCCCGCGAAGGTCTTCGTCGAGATCGCCGACGGGGCGGAGGAGCAGCCGCTGCCCAGCCCGGGGGCGGTCGAGCTGACCTGGCTGCACCGGGGCGACCGGCCGGTCGGCGCGGCGCTGGTCGAGGCCCTGCGGGCGCTGGACTTCCCGCCCGGCGCCGTGCACGCCTTCGTCCACGGCGAGGCGGCCTTCGTCCGCGAGCTGCGCCGCCTGCTGCGCGTCGAGCGGGCCGTGCCCCGGGAGTGGCTGTCGATTTCCGGCTACTGGCGCCGGGGCATGGACGACGAGGGCTGGCGCGCCACCAAGTCCGACTGGAACCGCCAGGTCGAGGTGGACGAGGCGACCGCCGCCGTCTGAGTCACCGGCCCCCAGCGGCCCGCCCTGGCATTCGTCGCCCGGGGCGGGCCGTATTCCTTGCCCCGTCATGTAGTACATCTGCTACATTCTGCTGCACATGTACGACGGAGGGCGGAGGGTGATGACCTCGGTGACGCAACGGGGAAGGGCCGGTGTCGACGACCCGCCCGACGCCTCCCTGGTGCTGGACGTGCGCGACCTGCGGATGCGCTACGGCTCGGTGGACGTCCTCGACGGGGTGACGTTCCAGGCCCGCCGGGGCGAGGTGGTCGTCCTGCTCGGGCCCAACGGCGCGGGCAAGTCCACGACCATCGAGATCCTGGAGGGCTTCCGGATGCGCTCGGCCGGCGACGTCTCCGTGCTCGGGGTGGACCCGGCCCGGGGCGGCGAGGCGTGGCGGGCGCGGCTGGGCGTCGTGCTCCAGTCCTGGCGGGACCACGCGAAGTGGCGGGTGGAAGACCTGCTCACCCACCTCGGCGCGTTCTACGCCGCGTACTCGACCGACCGGGTGCGCCGCCCCTGGCCGCTGCCCGACCTGCTGGCCGCCGTCGGGCTCGCCGAGCACGCCGGGGTCCGGATCGGCCGGCTCTCCGGCGGCCAGCGCCGGCGGCTCGACGTCGCCGTGGGCATCGTCGGCCGGCCCGAGCTGCTCTTCCTCGACGAGCCGACCGTCGGCTTCGACCCGGTGGCCCGGCGTGAGTTCCACGACCTGGTGCACCGCCTCGCCGACCTGGACGAGACCACCATCCTGCTCACCACCCACGACCTCGACGAGGCGGAGAAGCTGGCCGACCGGATCCTCGTGCTGGCCGGCGGCCGGATCGTCGCCGACGGCTCGCCCGACGAGCTGACCCGGCGGGCGGCCGGCGAGGCGGAGGTCCGGTGGACCCGGGACGGCGAGCGGTACGTCCACTCGACCGCCGACGCCACCCGCTTCGTCCGGGAGCTGTTCCGCCAGCACGGCGACGCCGTGCGGGAGCTGGAGGTGCGCCGGCCCAGCCTGGAGGACACCTACATGGCGATCGTGTACGCGCACGAGTCCGGGGCGCGGCCCGAGGTGGCCGCCCGCGCGTTCGGAAAGGGGACGGGGCGATGAACGCGAGGACCGACGCGATCCGGGCCGGCCTGGGCCGGGGCTGGATCGAGCTGCGCAACAGCTTCACCAACGTCCAGGACCTGTGGAACTACTTCTTCCCGACCTTCGTGCTGCTGGTCGCGATGTTCTTCATGCGCGGGTCCACCGTGCCGGGCACCCAGTTCTCCCTCGGCGCCCGTACGCTGCCCAGCGCCCTGGCCATGGGGCTGGCCTTCGGCGGGCTGCTCGGCCTGGCCCAGCAGCTCATCGTCGACCGGGAGGACGGCACCCTGCTGCGGGCCAAGGCGACCCCGAACGGCATGCTCGGCTACCTGATCGGCAAGCTCACGATGATCTCCGCGGTGACCCTGATCGGCGTGGCCATCCAGCTCACCCCGGCGCTGTTCTTCCTCGACGGGCTCCGGGTCGCCCACGCCGGGGCGTGGCTCGTCCTGGCCGGGGTGATGCTGCTCGGGCTGCTCGCCACCCTGCCGCTCGGGGCGGTCATCGGCTCGCTGATCGAGAACCCGCGCAACATGGGCGTGGTGGTGCTGCCGATCATGGGGCTGGTCGCCCTCTCCGGGATCTTCTACCCGATCAACGGCTACCCCGGCTGGTTGCAGGCCGTCGCCCAGGTCTTCCCCCTCTACTGGCTGGGGCTGGGCATGCGCTCCGCCCTGCTGCCCGACGCGATGTCCGCCGTCGAGCTGGGCGGGTCGTGGCGGCACCTGGAGACGGTGGGCGTGCTCGGCGTCTGGGCGGTGCTCGGCCTGCTGCTGGCCCCGGTCGTGCTGCGCCGGATGGCCCGGCGCGAGTCGGGGTCCCGGGTCGCCCTGCGCCGGGAGAAGGCGCTGCGGCGGCCGGTGTGAGAAGGTCTGGTCGATGAGTGAGACGGTCCACAACCGGATCGCCGTGCTGCGCGCCGAGCGCGGCGTGACCCGCCGGCAGCTCGCCGACGCGCTCGGCGTGCACTACCAGACGGTGGGTTACCTGGAGCGCGGCGAGTTCCGGCCGAGCCTGCACCTCGCCCTGCGGATCGCCGCGTACTTCGAGGTCCCGGTCGAGGTCGTCTTCTCGATCGAGCCGTTCCCCCGGATCGGGGACGTGGCCGACGGCGTCGGCCGTACCGCCTGACGGCCCGCCCGACGGGGTGTGCGCGGGGGCGCGCGCCACACCGCGCGCCCCCGGCGGCGGAACGTCGGCCCGGCAGGGCAGGATGTAGGGCCGAGGGGGTGGCGGATGGCTGGGCGGATCCGGGACGAGGACATCGCGCTGGTCCGGGAGCGCACCTCGATCGCCGACGTCATCTCCGAGACGGTGACCCTGAAGTCGGCCGGCGGCGGCAACCTCAAGGGGCTGTGCCCGTTCCACGACGAGAAGAGCCCCTCGTTCAACGTCTCGCCCGCCCGCAACGTCTGGTACTGCTTCGGCTGCGGCGCCGGCGGCGACGCGATCAAGTTCCTGATGGACGCCGACCACCTCAGCTTCGTCGAGTCCGTCGAGCGGCTCGCCGCCCGCGCCGGCATCCAGCTCCGGTACGTCGAGGACGACCGCTCGGCCCCGCGCCCCCGCCCCCAGCAGGGGCAGCGGCAGCGCCTGGTCGCCGCGCACGCGGCCGCCGTGGAGTTCTACCGGGCGCAGCTCACCACGGCCGGCGCCCGCCCGGCCCGGGAGTTCCTGGCCCGGCGCGGCTTCGACCGGGCCGCCGCCGAGCGGTACGGCTGCGGCTTCGCCCCCGACGCCTGGGACCTGCTCACCAAGCACCTGCGCCAGCAGGGCTTCACCCACGACGAGCTGGTCACCGCCGGGCTGTCCCGGCCGTCCCGCTCGGGCACCCTGATCGACCGGTTCCGCCGCCGGCTGCTCTGGCCGATCCGCGACCTGACGGGCGACGTCATCGGCTTCGGCGCGCGCAAGCTGTTCGACGACGACGACGGCCCGAAGTACCTGAACACCCCCGAGACGCCGATCTACAAGAAGTCGCACGTCCTCTACGGCATCGACCAGGCCAAGCGGGAGATCGCCAAGCAGGGCAAGGTGGTCGTCGTCGAGGGCTACACCGACGTGATGGCCTGCCACCTCGCCGGGGTCAGCACGGCCGTGGCGACCTGCGGCACGGCGTTCGGGGCGGACCACATCGGGGTGCTGCGCCGGCTCCTGCTGGACACCGACGCCGTGGCCGGCGAGATCATCTTCACCTTCGACGGGGACGCCGCCGGCCAGAAGGCCGCGCTGCGCGCGTTCGACGACGACCAGCGCTTCGTCGGCCGTACCTTCATCGCGGTCAGCCCCGACAACATGGACCCGTGCGAGCTGCGCCTGGCAAAGGGCGACCTGGCCGTACGCGACCTGGTGGCCCGCCGCGAGCCGCTGGTCGACTTCGCGCTGCGGCACGTCATCAGCCGGTACGACCTGGACACCGTCGACGGCCGGGTCGAGGCGATGCGCCGCGCCGCCCCACTGGTCGCCAAGCTCAAGGACCGGGAGAAGCGCCCGGAGTACGTCCGCAAGCTGGCCGGCGACCTGGGCATGGAGATCGAGCCCGTGCAGCGGGCGGTGCTCGCCGCCGCCAACGGCCGGCCGGCGGGGGAGGCGCCCGCCCCGGCCCGTTCCGCGCCCGCCGCGCCGACCGTGGACAGCCCACAGTCCCTGGTCGAGCGGGAGGCGCTGAAGCTCGCCCTCCAGGAGCCGGTGCTCGCCGGCCCGATGTTCGACGCCGTCGAGGCGCCGGAATACCGCCACCCGGTGCACGTGGCCGTGCGGGAGGCGATCGCGGCGGCCGGCGGGGCGGCGACCGCGGCCGGCGGCGTCGTCTGGGTCGAGGCCGTCCGCGACGCCTGCGCCGACCTCGCCGCCCAGGCCCTGGTCGGCGAGCTGTCCGTCGAGCCGCTGCGGATCGACGGCGAGCCCGACCCGAGGTACGTCTCGGTAACCATGGCGGGGTTGCAGTGGGGCTCGGTGTCCGGCCGGATCCGGGACCTCAAGTCCAAGATCCAGCGGATCAACCCGGTGAGCAACAAGGACGAGTACTTCGCGCTGTTCGGGGAACTGCTCTCGCTGGAGCAGCACGCGCGGGCGCTGCGCGAGCAGGCCGCGGGAGGGCTCTGATGGGGCTGTTCAACCGCAAGCCGAAGCTGCCCCCGGCGGCCCGCCCGCCGCTGGCCGCCGACGAGCGGGTGCTCGCCTGGGCGACGGCCGGCAACGGCGAGGGCGACGGGGTGATCGTCGCCAGCAACCGCGGGCTGTGGCTGCCCGGCCGGGGCGAGCGGATCGGCTGGCACGACATCCTCAAGGCCGTCTGGTCCGGGCGGGAGCTGACCGTCACGCCGGCCGAGCGCGTCGCCGAGCGCGACGGCTACCTGGTGGTGGCCGACCGCCCCGCCGAGACGTACCTGCTGCTCGATCCGGGCGACCTGCCGCACCAGGTGCGCGCCCGGGTGACCCGCTCCGTCGCGTACACCCAGGAGCACCCGGTGCCCGGCGGCGCGGGCCGCATCGCGGCGCGGCGGGTGCCGGGCGTCGACGGCCTGACCTGGACGGTCCGGTACGAGCCGGGCACCCGGCCGACGACGAGCCGGTCGTCGCCGAGACGGGCCGCCTGGTCGCCGCCGCCCGCGCCGCCACGGCCCCGTCCGACCTCTGACGCTCCCGGGCCTTCGCCCCCGGGCCGACCTCTAACGGCCTCCGGGGCCTGGCCCCCGGCCGACCCCTGGCGGCCTCCGGGCCCTCGCCCCGGTGATCAAGAAGTTTGCGTCGAGGTTTGGCGCTCGATCCGACGCAAAGCTCTTGATCACCGCGCCTTCCCGCGCCTCGCGCCCGCGCGCGGGCCGCGCGCGGAACCGCGCGGTTCCGCGCGGTTCCGCGCGCCCGGGCGAGGCGTGGGGCGGGAGGTGGGCGGGGGGAAACTCGGTGGGGAGTGTCGGTGGGGGTCGGTAGGGTCGGGCGGTGATGACGGGGCAGGCACTGATCCGGGCGCGCGGGCTGGTGAAGCGGTTCGGCGACTTCACGGCGGTCGACGGCATCGACGTCGAGGTGCTGGCCGGCGAGGCGTTCGGCTTTCTCGGGCCCAACGGCGCCGGCAAGTCCTCCACCATGCGGATGATCGGCTGCATCTCCCCGCCCAGCGGCGGCGAGCTGCGCATCCTCGGGATGGATCCGGTCCGCGACGGCCCGGCGATCCGGGCCCGCCTCGGCGTCTGCCCCCAGCTCGACAACCTCGACCCGGAGCTGACGGTCCGGGAAAACCTGACGACGTACGCCCGCTACTTCGGCATCCCGCGCCGGGTGGCCCGCGAGCGCGCCGGCGAGCTGCTCGACTTCGTCCAGCTCGCCGAGCGGGCCGACAGCAAGGTCGAGCCGCTCTCCGGCGGCATGAAGCGCCGGCTCACCATCGCCCGCGCGCTCGTCAACGAGCCCGACATCGTGCTGCTCGACGAGCCCACCACCGGGCTCGACCCGCAGGCCCGGCACCTGGTCTGGGAGCGGCTGTTCCGGCTCAAGCAGCAGGGCGTCACGCTGGTGCTCACCACCCACTACATGGACGAGGCCGAGCAGTTGTGCGACCGGCTGGTGGTGATGGACGGCGGCCGGATCGTCGCCCACGGCTCGCCCCGCGAGCTGATCGAGCAGCACGCCACCCGCGAGGTGGTCGAGCTGCGCTTCGCCGGTGACTCGCAGGAGGCGTTCGCCGGCAAACTGGCCGGGCTGGGGGAGCGGGTCGAGGTGCTGCCCGACCGCGTACTGCTGTACGTCGCCGACGGCGACGCGGCGGTGGCCGAGGTGGCCGCCCTCGGCCTGAGCCCGGTCAACGTGCTGGTGCGGCGCAGCAGTCTGGAAGACGTCTTCCTGCACCTGACGGGCCGCACCCTGGTCGACTGACCGGCTCGCGCCGCGCGCACTGCCGCCCACGGCGTTGCGCTCCCATGATCGTTGACGGCGCAGCAACACCTTCCCCGGCGTGTCGAGTAGCTGAGCTGCCAACCTTCACCGGCTGGCCGGCCCTCAACGGGCCCTCGCCCAGGTCAGGAAGCGGTCGGTCAACCCCTCCGGTGCGGCCTGGCCGTTGATCTCGACGAGGTCGGTTCCGGCCTCGTACATGAGCGTGGCGAGGTAGATCAGCAGGCCCGTCCGGTTCTCGCGATACTCGCCCAGCAGCGCGAGCCGGGCCGGGGAGCACGGCCACGCGGCGCCACACACGCGGCAGCGCCAGGACGGGCGCGCCGCGACGTGCGGGCGGTACCGGGGCATCAGCGGGTGCCCTCCTCGGCCCGACGCGGCGCGGGGATGAACCGGCCCCCGTTCGCCCGCCACTCCTGCGCGCGGGTCAGCCTCCCGGCGCGGCCGGGATCACTGGTCGGGAAGACATCCGTCGGGGCGGTCGCCCACGCCGGCCGCTCGTTCGGCGTACGCCGGGGGAGCGGGGCGGGGAGCGCCGGGCGGCAGCGCCAGAACCTGAGTCGCAATCTGAGCCTCCATCGTCGTGGATGGGGGCGCCCTGCGGACCCCGTTGTCCCCAGCGCGCCCCGGCCTGGTTCCGCCCGCCGTCCGATCCCGTGAGCGGTCCCGCTGCGTGACAGTCTGGTGAGGACGCGACTACGGTGATAGCTCGTAAGCGGTCACTACCAGGGCGTACATCGGCCCGATCCCACGCCGTACGAGGATGTATGGAGGCTGTCCGTGGAACGTTCGTCCATGCTGGAGCACTTCGCCGAGGAGTTGCGGTTGGCGCGGGCCGCCAACGGCATGTCCCAGGCCGCGCTGGCCGAGGCGTTGAGCTACTCGGCCGCGCTGGTGACGAAGGTGGAGAACTGCGAGCGGCGGCCGAGCCTCGACTTCGCGCGCCGCTGCGACATCGTGTTCGCCACCGACGGGAAGTTCGAACGCATCCAGCGGCGCATCGGCCGGGAGACCGTGGTGCCGTGGTTCCGCGACTGGGCCGGCATGGAGCAGGAGGTCACCGCGCTGCGCACGTTCGAGCCGCTGTGCGTGCCGGGCCTGCTCCAAACCGAGGGGTACGCCCGCGCCATCCACGCCGGCGGCGGGTTGTTCGCGGGGGACGAGATCGAGCGGCATGTGACGAACCGCTTGGACCGTCAAGCGTTACTCAACCGCGAGCGGCCGCCGCTCCTCAGCATGGTCATCGACGAGTACGTGCTGCGCCGCCGGATCGGCGGGCCGGAGGTGATGCGCGAGCAGTTGCAGCACCTGGTGAAGCTGGGCTCGACCCTGCCCCGGCTCCGTATCCAGGTCGTTCCACTCTCCGCCGGTGCTTACCCTGGGCTCGCTGGACCCTTCGTCATCGCCACCTCTCCACAGGGAGAGGACGTTGTCTACCTGGAGGGGCAGCGCCACGGGCAGGTGATCGACCGTGCCGAATTCGTTCAGCAGATGGTCGAGGTTTGGGAGTCGATCCGCGGTGAGGCAGTATCGCACCAGCAGTCCCTCGACCTGATAGCGGAAGTGGCGGAGACATGGACCTGACGGGCGCCCGGTGGCGCAAGAGCATCCGCAGCAGCGGCCAGGGCGGCAACTGCGTGGAGGTGGCCGACAACCTTCCCGGCGTGGTGGCCGTACGCGATTCCAAGGACCCGAGCGGGCCGGTGCTGGCGTTCGGCCCCGGCGCGTGGCGCGCGTTCGTCGCGCGGCTCGCCGATCGCCCGTAGGGGCCCTGCACCGGTAGGAGGTCGCCTCCCACCCGATCAGGAGGCGACCTCGTCCCTGCCACACGGCGCGTTGACAGTGGAGGTGCGGAGACATGGACCTGACCGGCGCCCGGTGGCGCAAGAGCCCCCGCAGTAACGGCAGCGGCGGCGCCTGCGTGGAGGTGGCCGACAACCTTCCCGGCGTGGTGGCCGTACGCGATTCCAAGGACCCGAGCGGGCCGGTGCTGGCGTTCGGCCCCGGCGCCTGGGGCGCGTTCCTGTCGCCGGTTCTCGGACCCGTAGATCACCCGATCGTGACGACTGAGGAACCGGTGCGTGATGTCTCGTTGAAACGACGCAGCCATGCGCAGCCAGGTCGCTCCAGGAATTCCGATCCCGCTGCTTGGGCTCCTGGCAGCATGCACCCCGCCCCGCGAGCCGATTGCGGCTATGGCCGTCCATGACGGTCGACCGATGGGCGTCCTGGTCACGTGCCGCGGCCTCTTCTCCCAGCTCAGGGTGTACGAAGACGACATCGGGGACGACCTGTGGTGACCGCCGCGCCAACGGCCATGCCAGCTCTGCGCTCGCTGCGTGCTCGCCCGCGGCCGGGTCGTTCGCGCGTGGCTGCGTGATCGACTCCATGTCGCCGTCATGGCGCGATCGGGGCCGCGTGGACCCCGCCATGCCGCCGACATGGCGAGCCAAGCCACCAAGATCACCCGTATCGTGGGCGTGGCGCACCGACCCGCTCCCGTAAGGAACCTCTCGTGCTCACCATCCCCCGGCGCCAGGCCGGGCTGACCGCCCTCTACCTCGGCATCTTCGCCACGATCTGGTTCAGCGTGCCGGCGGCCCACCAGCCGCTGCGGGCGCTGCTGATGGTCGCGAGCGTGGCGTCCCTGGCGACGGCAGCCGTCGGCGGCGTCGTCGCGGCGCGCAGTCGGCCGGCCGCCGAAGCCGTCCGGGACCGGGCGGCCGATCGCCGGTACGTGCTGATCGTGCTCGCCGAGTTCGCCGCCGCCGGGGTCGGCGCGGCGCTGCTGGCGGCGGCCGGGCTCGCCGAGTACGCCCCGGTGCTGGTCTGCGGCGTGGTCGGGCTCCACTTCCTCCCGCTCACCCCGGTGCTCAAGGATCCCCGGCTGCGGCTGCTCGGCGGCGCGATGTGCCTGGTCGCGCTCGCCGGGCTGGTGACCGCGCTCGCCTCGGCCGTGCCGGCCGGCCTGGTCGTCGGAGTGGGCGCCGGACTGCTGCTCTGGGCGTACGCGCTCCTGGCGCTGGTCACGGTCCTCCGGCCGCCGCAGCACGGCGGCAGGTGATCGACGGTCAGTCCCACCGGTCCTGGTTGAGGAATCGGGCGAAGCCCCGCCACGAGTTCGGCCCCATCACCCGGTCGATCGGTCCGGTGTAGCCCCAGCCGGAGGCGAGCCGCTGCACCGCCTTCCACGTGTTCGGCCCCGGTGCGCCGTCGATGGGGCCGGTGTAGCCGTAGGCGCGCATGGCCCGTTGCAGCGCGGCGTACGTGTTCGGCCCCGGTACGCCGTCGATCGGGCCCGGGTAGCCGGCGGTGATCCGGAGCCAGTTCTGCATCCGCTGATAGAAGATCGGGCCGGGAATGCCGTCCTGCTCGGTGGTCGTCTTGGGCAGGCCACCGCCACCCGGGTTCTGGCTGATGTAGGTCAGCGGGTTGATGCGTACCCCGCTCGATTGATCATGTGCCAGTGCAGGTGTGGGCCGGTGGAGCTGCCCGACCCGGGCGCACCGACGGCACCGCCCGACCGCCCCACGATCGTCCCGGCGCCGACCGCGGTCCCGTTGGCCAGCAGGAACTGCGACAGGTGCAGGTACTGACTGCGGTACCCGTCCGCGTGGTGGATCGTGACAGTGTGCCCGCCCGTTCCGTTGTAGGGGATGTTCTGGATCGTGCCGGCGCCGCAGGCCGGCAGGGCGGTGCCGACGCCCAGCCCGAAGTCGATCCCGCCGAGCGACCCGTTGTCCAGGTGGTCCTGCCAGGTCCCGGTGATCGGGTAGCCGGTGAACGGGTTGTAGATCGACGGTGCCGCGTGGGCGGTCCCGGGCAGCCCGACGACACCGCCGACGGCGAGGGCGCCGGTGGCCCACGCGGTGCCGCGCAGCAGGGTGCGCCGGCTGATCCCGGTCGGTGGCTGGTCCGCCGCGTCGCCACAGCAGTGGGTCAGCCTCTCGCTCATCGTCGGCTCCTCATCGTGCGGTGACGAGTTCGTGGCGGGGTGCCGAGAGTACCTGTACTGATGCATTCGGATCGATGGCTTCAGCGCGCTCCGCTCGGCTGATGCGCAAGGGGCGGACCGGGCGGAGCCAAAACGGCGCGACACGCGCGGCGGTGGGTCGTAGGGTGGCCGCGGTCTGTCGTACCCCCGGGGTAGGAAGGCCGGAGGACGCCGAGCGCGGGACGGGGTGGTGAGCGTGAGCGTGGCGCGGCAGGAGCGGGTCCGGCCGGCGCTGCCCAGGGTGCCCGCGCTGGCCGTGCTGAACTACTTCCTGGTCGGCTACCGGCGCACCTGGCGGGCGGGAGTGTTCTCGTCGTTCCTGTTGCCGGTGCTGACCATGGTCGGCTTCGGCATCGGCGTGGGGGCCTACATCCAGCAGGGCGTCGGCGGGGTGCGCTACCTGGACTGGATCGTGCCCGGCCTGATCGCCTCCACCGCGCTCCAGGTGGCCATCGGCGACTCGACCTGGCCGGTGTTCGGCAACTTCCAGTGGACCAAGATCTATCTGGCGCAGAGCGCCGCGCCGCCGCGGGTGGGCGACATCCTGGCCGGCCACCTGCTGTTCGTGCTGTTCCGGGTGCTCACCACGGTCGCCGCGTTCCTGCTGGTGACGGCGCTGTTCGGGGCGCTGCGCTCACCGTGGGCGCTGGTCGTGCCGGCGGTGGTGGCGCTGCTCGGCCTGGCCGTCGCCGGGCCGACCTTCGCGTACACGGCCTCGGTGAGCAGCGACAGTTGGCTGGCCATGCTGTTCCGCTTCGGGGTGATCCCGATGACGCTGTTCGCCGGGGTGTTCTTCCCGGTGGAGTCGCTGCCCGGGGCGCTGCGCTGGCTGGCGTACGCGACGCCGCTCTGGCACGCCGTCGACCTGTGCCGGGCGGCCACCCTCGGCGTCACGCCGCAGTGGTCGGTGGCCGGCCACCTGCTCTACCTGGCCGCCTGGGCGCTCGTCGGCGTGCTGCTGGCCCACCGCGCGTTCCGTCGCCGGCTCGTCGTCTAGGAAGGGGTGCCCGTGGTCAGTCTCGTCCTGCCCCGGCTGGTCGACGTCTCCGCCGCGTCCCGCCGGGCAGCCTCGGTGACCGAGCGCAACGTGGCGGCGCTGAAGCGCGTCTACTGGCTGCTGCTGCTCTCCGGCTTCGTGGAGCCGGTGCTGTACCTGTTCTCCATCGGCGTCGGGGTGGGCACGCTCGTCGGCGACCTTCCCCTTCCCGACGGCCGGCTCGTGTCGTACGCGGCGTTCGTGGCCCCGGCGATGTTGGCGTCCTCGGCGATGACGGGCGCGCTGGCGGAGACCACCTTCAACTTCTTCGGCAAGATGAAGTACATGAAGCTGTACGACGGGGTGATCGCCACCCCGGTACGGCCGTTCGAGATCGCCCTCGGCGAGCTGGCCTGGGCGATGGGTCGGGGCAGCGCCTACTCCGCCGCGTTCCTGGCGGTCATGGTGGCGATGGACCTGACCACGCCGGTACGGGCGCTGGTGACGCTCCCGGCGGCGGTGCTGGTCGGCTTCGCCTTCGGGGCGCTGGGCATGGCGCTGGCGACGTTCCTGCGCAGCTGGCAGGATTTCGACCTGATGGGCTCGGCCCAGTTCACCCTGTTCCTGTTCTCCGGCACGTTCGTGCCGGCGACGGCGTACCCGGACCTGCTGCGGTGGCTGGTGGAGGTGACGCCGCTGTACCGCTCGGTCCACCTGATCCGGG
The DNA here is from genome assembly GCF_007830265.1 of Micromonospora olivasterospora. Taxonomy (NCBI): domain Bacteria; kingdom Bacillati; phylum Actinomycetota; class Actinomycetes; order Micromonosporales; family Micromonosporaceae; genus Micromonospora; species Micromonospora olivasterospora. Next base: position 1,061,484 of record NZ_VLKE01000001.1, on the reverse strand, counting down.
GCGTCGCGCTGGGCGGCGACTGGTCCTGGCTGCTCGACGTGGCGTACCTGCTGCTGGCGATCGGCGTCGGGCTGCTCGTGGCGTCGCGCCGGATGGGTCGCCTGCTGTACAAGTGACGGGTTAGCGCCACCTTTCCCCGGGCATGTCCGGAAGGACATTGCGACCACGAGGGAGGGGCGATGGCCTCCGACGAGACGTCCGCGCGTGGCGGGCCCGACCGGGGCGCCGCCGGCAGCCGGCCCGTCGGCCCGGACGAGGGGCCGGAGAGCCCCGCGCACCTGCCGGGCGCGAGCTGGAAGGCGGCGCTGCGCCGCACCCGGGGCGAGTTCCAGGACGACCGCCTGACGGACTGGGCGGCGGCGCTGACGTACTACGGGGTGCTGTCGATCTTCCCCGGCCTGTTGGTGCTCATCTCGGTCCTGGGCCTGCTCGGGCCGAGCGCCACCGAGGGGGTCAAGAGCACCGTCAACCAGGCCGCCCCGGCGGGCAGCATCCGCCAGATCATCGTGAGCGCGATCGACCAGGCGAGCCACTCGGGCGGGCTGGCCAGCATCGCCGCCGTCCTCGGTCTGCTGGGCGCGTTCTGGTCCGCCTCCGGGTACGTGGCCGCGTTCATGCGCGCCTCCAACACCATCTACGACGTTCCCGAGGGGCGGCCGATCTGGAAGACGCTGCCGATCCGGCTGGGCGTGACGGCCGCCGTCGGCGTGCTGCTGCTGGTCAGCGCGGTGATGGTGGTCTTCACCGGCCGGCTCGCCCAGGACGTGGGGGGCGCGATCGGGATCGGCTCGACCGCGGTCACGGTGTGGAACATCGTGAAGTGGCCGGTGCTGGTGGTGCTGGTGAGCCTGACCTTCTCGATCCTCTACTGGGCCTCGCCGAACGCCCGGCACGGCGGCTTCCGCTGGGTCAGCCCGGGCGGCGTGCTGGCCGTGGTGGTCTGGCTGGTCGTCTCCGGCCTGTTCGCGGTGTACGTGGCGAACTTCGGCTCGTACAACAAGACGTACGGCGCGGTGGCCGGCGTGATCATCTTCCTGGTCTGGCTCTGGCTGACCAACCTCGCGATCCTGGTCGGCGCGGAGTTCGACGCCGAGTTGGAGCGTGGCCGGGCGGTCGCCGCCGGGCACCCCGCCGAGGCGGAGCCGTACGTCGAGCTGCGCGACGACCGCAAGCTGAGGAAGAAGAAGCGCACGGGCTGACCGCCCGCCTGCCCCACCCGTTCGCCGCCCCGCCCCGCCTCGCCGCCCCGCCTCGCCGCCGAGCGAGGCGGGGCGGCGGTGACTTTCCTAGATCAACTCCGAGCTTTTGTTCATTCGGACAAAAGTTTGGATCAAATTGGCTGAAGCTCTGGACAGGCGAGGCGGAAGGCTCCTACTGTGTCGGACACAACACATCGCGGTTACGTCGATGTGACGCGCGACCGACTCCGATGCGGAGGTGAGTGCCGGTGCGGACCGTGGAACCCCTGCACCTGCGGCTGTTGCGGGTGCTCCGCGACGAGGGGGCGATGTCCCGCGCGGAGCTGGGGGACCGGCTGCAGATGCCGCGTCCCCGGCTGCTCGCCGAGTTGGAGCGGCTGGTCAGCCTCGGCTACGTCGCCGAGGCCGGCCTCGCGGCGTCCCGGGGCGGGCGCCGGTCCACCCTCGTCGAGCTGAGCCCGAGCCTGCGCTTCGCGGCGGTGGACCTCGGCGCCAGCTCGATCGATGTCGAGGTGGTCAACGCGCGGCTGGAGCCGGTCGCGGCGTACGCGGAGCCGGCCGACATCCGCAACGGTCCGAAGGTGACCCTCCAGCGGGTCAACGAACTGTTGCACAAGGCCCGCGTCGACGGGGCGTACGAGCGGCTGCACGCGGTCGGCATCGGCGTGCCCGGGCCGGTCAGCTTCCGTGACGGGGTGCCGGTCTCGCCGCCGATCATGCCGGGGTGGGACAGATTCCCCGTCCGCGAGCTGCTGACCCGCGAGCACGGCTGCCCGGCGGTGGTCGACAACGACGTGAACATCATGGCGATCGGTGAGCGGCACGGCGGCGTCGCCCACTCGGTCGACGACTTCCTGTTCGTCAAGATCGGCACCGGCATAGGGTGCGGGATCTACCTCAGTGGCGACGTCTACCGGGGCACCGACGGCTGTGCCGGCGACATCGGCCACATCCAGGTCGACTCGCACGGTCCGATGTGCTCCTGCGGCAACGTGGGCTGCCTGGAGGCGCTGTTCAGCGGCGCCGCGCTGGCCCGGGAGGCGAACACCAGCGCCCGCAGCGGGACGTCGCCGGCGTTGGCCGAGCGGCTCGCCGCAAAGGGCGTGGTCACCGCCCGGGACGTCGCCGAGGGCGCCGTCGAGGGGGACGTGACCTGCATCCAGCTCATCCGCGACGGCGGCCGCCGGGTCGGTGGGGTGCTGGCCGGCCTGGTCAGCTTCACCAACCCGTCGATGATCGTGATTGGCGGCGGGCTGGCCCAGCTCGGGCACATCCTGCTCGCCGAGATCCGCAGTGTGGTCTACCGCCGGTCGCTGCCGCTGGCCACCGGAAACCTGCCGGTCGTCCTGTCCGAGCTGGGCCCGCGCGCCGGGGTCGCCGGGGCGGCCGTGCTCGCCAGCGACGTGGCCTTCGGGGAGGCATCGTGAGCGCGAGGAGTGAGCCGGGTTTGCGAGCCCCGCAGTCGCGAACCGGGGAGGCATCGTGAGCGCGAGGAGTGAGCCGGGTTTGCGAGCCCCGCAGTCGCGAACCGAGTTGGCGCAGTGACGAACGAGAAGGAAGCGCCGCTGGTCGAGGCGCCCGCCGACGCCGTGGCCGGCGAGGTGGTGCTGCGGCTGACGGACGTGGTGAAGACCTTCCCCGGCGTACGGGCCCTGGACGGGGTGCAGCTGGAGGTGCGGGCCGGCGAGGTGCACTGCCTGCTCGGGCAGAACGGCGCCGGCAAGTCCACCCTGATCAAGGTGCTCTCCGGGGTGCACCGCCCCGACTCCGGGCACATCGAGTGGCGCGGCCAGCCCGCCGAGTTCGCCAACCCGCAGGCCGCCATGCGCGCCGGCATCGCCACCATCTACCAGGAGCTCGACCTGGTCGAGGACCTGTCGGTCGCGGAGAACGCCTTCCTCGGCCACGAGCCGCGCCGGGCGGGCTTCGTCCGCCGGGGCCACATGGCCCGCCGGACGCGGCAGATCCTGAGCCGGCTCGGCCACGGCGAGATCCCGCCCGGGCGGCTGGTCCGGGCGCTGCCGGCGGCCGGCAAGCAGATCGTCAGCATGGCCCGGGCGCTGTCGCACGAGGCCCGGCTGATCATCATGGACGAGCCGAGCGCGGTGCTGGCCCACGACGAGGTCGGCAACCTGTTCCGGATCATCCGCGAGCTGACCGCGCAGGGCATCGCCGTCATCTACATCTCCCACCGGATGGAGGAGATCCGCGAGATCGGCGACCGGGTGACCGTACTCAAGGACGGCCGGACCACGGCGGCGAACCTGCCGGCGCGCGACACCCCGACCCACGACCTGGTCGCGAGGATGACGGGCCGCACGATCGAGTACGTCTTCCCGGACCGCCCGGCCGCCGACGGCGACGGCGCCGAGCTGCTGCGGGTCGCGGGGCTCACCCGGGCCGGCGAGTTCGCCGACGTCTCGCTGTCGGTGCGGGCGGGCGAGATCGTCGGGGTCGCCGGCCTGGTCGGCTCCGGCCGCTCCGAGCTGCTGGAGACCATCTACGGTGCCCGCCGGGCGCACGCCGGAACGGTCACGATGAACGGGCGCGCGCTGCGCCCGGGCAGCGTCGGCGCGGCGGTAAGGGCCGGCATGGGGATGGCCCCGGAGGAGCGCAAGAGCCAGGCGCTGCTGCTCGGCGAGCCCATCTACCGCAACGTCACCCTGGCCACCTTCGGCCGGTACGCCCGCCTCGGCTTCACCGACGCCGGCCGGGAGCGGGCCGAGGCGGACCGGATCGCCGACTCCCTGGAGCTGCGCCCCCGCGACGTGCGCCGGCCGGTGCGCACCCTCTCCGGGGGCAACCAGCAGAAGGTGGTGGTCGGGCGCTGGCTGCTCGGCGACACCCGGCTGCTGCTGCTCGACGAGCCGACCCGGGGCGTCGACGTCGGCGCCCGCGCCGAGCTGTACCAGGTGATCCGGGAGCTGGCCGCCCGAGGCGTCGGGGTGCTGCTGGTCTCCAGCGAGGTGCCCGAGGTGCTCGGCCTGGCCGACCGGGTGCTGGTGTTGCGCGAGGGCCGGATGGTGCGCGAGGCGCCCGCCGGCGAACTGGACGAGAACACGGTGCTCGACCTCGTCATGGCGGGGTCGCTGATGGAAGGCGCCCCCGCATGACCGACGCCACCCCCACCCCCACCCCCACCGCCACACCGGACCGGCCGGCGCCGCTGCCGGCCCAGTCCCCGCCGGTGGACCCGGCCGCGACCGCGAAGGCTCCGGCCGCCGAGGGAGCCGGCCGGCTCTCCTGGTGGCGCGGCGACAACGGCGAGGGCGCCCGGCGCAACCTCGGCCTGATCGCCGTCCTGGTGGTGCTGATCCTGATCGGCATCGCCACCCGCCCCGACCTGTACGGCGATTCGAGCTGGGTGTGGAGCAACATCCTCACCATCCTCAAGCTCGCCTCGGTCGTCGGCGTGGTCACCGTCGGCATGACTGTCGTGATCATCGGTGGCGGCATCGACCTGTCGGTCGGCGCGATCGTGGCGCTGGCCGGGGTCTGGTGCACCACGGTCGCCACCCAGAGCTACGGCGCGGGCGGCATGATCTTCAGCGCGCTCACCGTCGGCGTGGCGGTCGGCCTGGTCAACGGCCTGCTCATCTCGTACGGCCGGCTGGTGCCGTTCATCGCCACGCTCGCCATGATGGTCGCGGCGCGGGGCCTGGCCGCGGAGATCTCCGACAAGCAGACCCAGGTGTCGAACAACACCACCATCAACGGCATCGCCAGCACGGACGTGCTCGGCATCCCGCTGCTGGTCTACATCCTCGCCGCCGTGGTCGTCGCCGGCTGGGTGCTGCTGAACCGGACGACGTTCGGCCGGCGCACGGTCGCCGTCGGCGGCAACCCGGAGGCGGCCCGGCTCGCCGGCATCAACGTCCGGCGGCACACCGTCCTGCTCTACGCGCTCTCCGGCCTCTGCTGCGGCATCGCCGCGATCATGCTGACCGCGCAGGCCACCTCCGCCCAGGCGGCGATGGCCAACCTCTACGAGCTGGACGCGATCGCCGCCGCGATCATCGGCGGGACGCTGCTCAGCGGCGGGCGGGGGACGATCGTCGGCTCCCTGCTCGGGGTGGTCATCTTCTCCACCATCACCAACCTGTTCGCCATCAACGGCCTCTCCACCGAGGCCCAGAACATGGTCAAGGGCGGGATCATCGTCGCCGCCGTCCTGGTCCAGCAGTTCAAGTTCCGCAGCCTGACCCAGTTCCTGGGCCGCAACCGGCTCACCACCGGCTGACCCGGTCCGTACCACCACCCACCCGCACCGCCAGCACCCAGAAGCAGCACCCCGGTCGCCGTCGCACCGACGGTGGCCGGACCCCCCACACCCTCTTTCCCCCACCATCGCTCACCAGGAGGTCGCAATGACCCAGCACAGTCGGGACCTGTCGCGCCGCCGGCTGCTGTTCGGCGGGCCGCGCTCGGCGCCGGTGCCCTGCTCACCGCGTGCACCAGCAACGAGGCGGCGCCGACCGCGGCGCAGACCAAGGCGGCCGAGACCGACTCCGGCGGCAACGCCGCGCCCGGCAAGAAGGTGACCATCGGTTTCTCCGCCCCGGCCGCCGACCACGGCTGGATCGCCGCCATCACCAACAACGCGAAGGCGCAGGCCGGCGCGTACTCCGACGTGGAGCTCAAGTCCGTCGAGGCCGGCGCGGACGCGGCGGCCCAGCGGGCGGCGCTGTCCACCCTGCTCTCCCAGAAGCCCGACGTGATCGTGCTGCTGCCGCACGACGGCAAGGAGCTCAACGCGTTCGGCCTGGAGGCCATGAAGGCCGGCATCCCGGTGGTCAACCTGGACCGGGCGTTCCCCGACGCGCGGGCCTACCGGCTCCAGATCAAGGGCGACAACTACGGCATGGGGGTGGCCGCCGCCACCTACATCGCCGAGCAGCTCAAGGCCAAGGGGGTCAGCAACCCGGTCATCGGCGAGATCCCCGGCATCGACTCGCTGGAGCTCACCCAGGAGCGGTCGAAGGGCTTCGCGGACACCCTCGCCTCGTACGGGCTGAAGGTGGCCAACCGGCGGCCGGCCGAGTTCACCGCCGACTCCGGCCAGCAGGCCGCCACGGGCTTGTTCCAGGCGCTGCCGAAGCTCGACGCCCTCTGGAACCACGACGACGACCAGGGCATCGGCGTACTCGCCGCGGTCAACCAGACCGGCCGCAAGGAGTTCTTCATGGTCGGCGGCGCCGGCTCGAAGAAGGCGATGGAGGACATCCAGGCCGACAACACCGTCCTGAAGGCCACGTCACCTACAGCCCCTCGATGGCCTCGTCCGCGATCTCGCTCGCCCGCCTCATCGGCCAGGGCAAGGGCATGTCCGACCTGGTGGAGCTCCAGGTGCCCAAGGAGATCGTGCTGGCCTCCGAGACGATCACCAAGGAGAACGCGAGCAACTACCTCAAGCTCGGGTTCTGACACACGGGGGGAGACCCACCTTGTCCACTCACGACACGCACCTGCGGGTCGGCATGGTCGGCTACGCGTTCATGGGCGCCGCGCACTCGCAGGCGTGGCGCACCGTGAACCGGGTGTACGACCTCCCGGCGCGGGTCCGGATGGCGCTGATCTGCGGCCGGGACATCGGGAAGGTGGCCGACGCCGCCGACCGGCTCGGCTGGGAGGCGTACACCACAGACTGGCGGCGACTCGTCGAGTCCGACGAGATCGACGTGGTCGACATCTGCACGCCGGGGGACAGCCACGCCGAGATCGCGATTGCCGCGCTGGCCGCCGGCAAGCACGTCCTCTGCGAGAAGCCGCTGGCCAACACGGTGGCCGAGGCCCGAGCGATGACCGCCGCCGCGGCCACCGCGCGGGAGTCCGGGGTACGGGCCATGTGCGGCTTCACCTACCGCCGGGTCCCCGCGGTCACCCTGATGCGCCAACTGGTCGCCGAGGGAAGGCTCGGCACCATCCGGCACGTCCGGGCGGCGTACCTCCAGGACTGGATCGTCGACCCGCAGTTCCCGCTGGTCTGGCGGTTGCAGAGGGACAAGGCGGGCTCCGGGGCGCTGGGGGACATCGGCGCGCACATCATCGACCTGACCCAGTACGTCACGGGTCAGCGGATCAGCGGGGTCAGCGCGATCACCGAGACGTTCGTCAAGGAGCGCCCGCTGCCGGGCGGGTCGAGCGGCCTGAGCGCGCACGTCGACGGCCACGGCGCCGTGGACGGCCACGGCTCGGTCGACGGCCACGGCTCGGTCGACGGCCACGGCTCGGTCGACGGGCACGGCTCGGTCGACGCGCACGGGCCGGCCACCGGTCTCGTGACCGTGGACGACGCGGCGGTCTTCGTCGCCCGGCTCGACGGCGGGGCCCTGGCCACGTACGAGGCGACCCGGTTCGCCACCGGGCGCAAGAACGGGCTGCGGGTGGAGATCAACGGCTCGCTCGGCACCGTGGTCTTCGACCTGGAACGCATGAACGAACTGGAGTTCTACGACGCGACGCGGCCCGCCGCCGAGCAGGGCTTCACCCGCATCCTGGTGACCGAGGGCGAGCATCCGTACATGTCGGCCTGGTGGCCGCCGGGCCACATCATCGGCTACGAGCACAGCTTCACCCACCAGGCGCGGGACTTCGTCGAGGCGATCGCCGCGGGCACCGACCCGGCCCCCTCGTTCGCCGACGGGCTCCAGGTCCAGCTGGTGCTGGACGCGGTGACCCGCTCCGCGGAGGCGGGCTCCTCGTGGACCGACGTCGAGCCGACGCTGGAGGTGGTGGCGGCCTGACCCGGCCGGCGGCGCGGCTCGCCGCCGATCCAGAGGCTTTCCGGACCGACCGGCGAGGGATCCGCCGCGGTTGCGCCCCGCGGCGGGGACGAGGTCGGCTCCGGGGGCGTGCGGCCGGGCCCGGCCCGGCGCGCACGACAGCAGGACGGTCGTCCGGTGCGGCCGGACCGGGATTCCCCGGTCGCGCCGGAGGGCCGCGCACCACCGGTTCCCGGCCTCCCAGCCGGAGGACCGGGCACCACGGGTCCTCCGGGTGACTGCGGAGGACCGGGCACCACGGGTCCTCCGGGTGACTGCGGAGGACCGGGCATCACGGTTGCGGGGGAGGCAGGGACGGGACGCCGACCGGCCCTGCCTGCCAGCCCCGTCCGTCCCGTCCTGACCCGGACTCCGTCCGGCGCCGTCGACGCCGCCTTCGACGCCGGACGGGGCCACCGGGGGACGGACGGCCGGACGGGGCGTGCCGCATCGACTACGTTCCATATGTGTGGAAACGACGCACGACCGGTCCCTCCCGACCAGGAAAGGAGCGCGCCATGCGTACGGGTGTCTGGCTGGTGGGGGCGCGCGGCTCGGTCGCGACCACCAGCATCGTCGGGGCGCTCGCCCTGCGGGCCGGGCTGACCGGCCCGACCGGTTGCGTCACCGAACTGCCCGAGCTGCGGGGCCCCGCCCTGCCGTCCTTCGCCGACCTCGTCTTCGGCGGCCACGACCCGGTGGCCACGCCGCTGGCCAAGCGGGCCGACGCGCTCGCCGCCGCCGGGGTGCTGCCCGCCCGGCTGGTCGCCGCGCTCGGCGCGGAGCTGGCCGCCGTCGACCACGAGGTGCGCCCCGCGCCCGCCGACGGGAGCCAGGCCGACCGGGCCGCCGCCGTCGTCGCCGACCTCACCGCGTTCCGGGACCGGCACCGGCTGGACCGGGTGGTGGTGGTCAACGTCTCCGCCACCGAGCCGGCCGCCCCGCCGCACCCGGCGCACACCGACCCGGACGCCCTCGCCGCCGCGCTCGCCGGCCCCGACGAGGTGCTGCCGGCCAGCTCCCTGTACGCGTACGCGGCGTTCACCGCCGGCTGCCCGTACGTCGACTTCACCCCGTCCACCGGGGCCCGGCTGCCGGCGCTGGAAACGCTGGCCGCCCGCCACGGGCTGCCGTACGCGGGGCACGACGGCAAGACCGGGGAGACCCTGGTCAAGTCCGTGCTCGCCCCGATGTTCGCGATGCGCCACCTGACCGTGCGCTCCTGGTCCGGCGCGAACCTGCTCGGCGGGGGCGACGGCGCGAACCTGGCCGACCCGGACGCCAACGCCGCCAAGGTGCGCAGCAAGGACCGCCTCCTCGGCGAGATCCTCGGCTATGTCCCGCAGGGCCACACCCGCATCGACTACGTCGAGGACCTGGGCGACTTCAAGACCGCCTGGGACCTGGTCACCTTCGCCGGGTTCCTCGGCACGCCGATGCGGATGGAGTTCACCTGGCACGGCTGCGACTCGGCGCTGGCCGCCCCGCTCGTGCTCGACCTGGCCCGGCTCACCGCCGCCGCGCACGCCGCCGGCCGGCGCGGGCCGCTGGCCGACCTCGCGTTCTTCTTCAAGGACCCGCTCGCCGCGCCCACCCACTCGCTGGCCGAGCAGTGGGACCGGCTGGCCCGCTTCACCGCGGCGCTGCACGCCGAGCACGGCGGTGCGGCATGACCACGATCCGCGACCTGGCCGAGCTGGTCCGGGCGCCGGCCGCGCTCTCCGTACCCGGGGACGTGCTGGCCGGCGCGGCGGCGGCCGGGTCGCTCGGCCGGCGCACCCCCGGGCTGGCCGCCGCGTCGGTGCTGCTCTACTGGGCCGGGATGGCCGCCAACGACTGGGCCGACCGGCGGCTGGACGCGGTCGAGCGCCCGGAGCGGCCGATCCCCAGCGGCCGGGTCAGCCCACCCGCCGCGTTCGGCCTCGCCGCCGGCCCCACCGTCGCCGGGGTCGCCCTGGCCGTGGCCACGGGCGGCCGGCGCGCCGCCGCCGCCGTCGCCGCGCCCCTGGCCGCCGCCGTCTGGGGGTACGACCTCGCGGCCAAGAACACCGCCGCCGGCCCCGCCGTGATGGCGGCCTGCCGGGGGTTGGACGTGCTGCTCGGCGCGTCCGGCGGCCGGCTGCTCCGGGCCGTACCGGCGGCGGTCACCGTCGCCGCGCACACCTGGACGGTCACCGAGCTGTCCCGCCGCGAGGTCGCCGGCACCGACCGGCGGCTGCCGCGTACCACGCTCGCCGGGACCGCCCTCGTCGCCGCCGCCGCGGTCGGGCCCGCGCCCCGCCGCCGCCCCGGTCGCCCTGACCGCCGGCTACCTGGCCCGGTACGGCGGCGCCCAGGCCCGGGTGCTCGCCGACCCGTCGGCCGGGCGGGTCCGCGCCGCCGTCGGCGCCGGCATCACCGGCCTGCCCGCGTTGCAGGGCGCGCTCACCGCCCGCGCCGGGGCCGGGCTGCTCGGCCTCGCGGTCGCCGCAGCCGCGCAGCTGGCCCGGCTGCTGGCCCGGAAGGTCTCGCCGACATGAGCGCCGACCCCGCCGGGCTGCGCTTCGGGTACGGCACCAACGGCTTCGCCAACCACCGGCTCGACGACGCGCTCGCCGTCCTCGCCGACCTCGGCTACCAGGGCGTGGCGCTCACCCCCGACCACGATCACCTCGACCCGTTCGCCCCCGGGCTGGCCCGCCGCACCGCCGCCCTGCGCCGCCGGCTCGACGCGCTCGGCCTCGCGGTGGTGGTCGAGACCGGCGCCCGGTACCTGCTCGACCCGTGGCACAAGCACGCCCCGACGCTGCTGCACGACGATCCCGCCCGGCGGATCGAGTTCCTGCGCCGGGCCGTCCGGGTCGGCGCGGACCTCGGCGCCGAGGCGGTGTCGTTCTGGGCCGGCGTACGCCCCGCCGGGGTCGCGCCGGACGCCGCCTGGGACCGGCTCGTCGCCGGCTGCGCCGTGGTCTGCGACGCGGCCGACGCGGCGGGCGTGCCGCTCGGCTTCGAGCCGGAGCCCGGGATGCTGGTCGAGGACATCGCCGGCTGGCGCCGGCTGCGCGCCGCCCTGGGCGCCCCGGCGGTCTTCGGGATCACGCTCGACATCGGACACTGCCGCTGCCTGGAGCCGGCCGACGTGCCCGACTGCGTCCGCGAGGTCGCCGACCACCTGGTCAACGTGCAGATCGACGACATGCGCCGGGGAGTGCACGAGCACCTGGAGTTCGGCCAGGGCGAGATCGACTTCCCGCCGGTGCTGCGGGCCCTCGCCGACGTCGGCTACCGAGGCCTGGTCGCCGTGGAGCTGCCCGGCACTCGCACGCCGCGCCGGCCGTGGCCGCCCGGTCCCTCGACTTCCTCCGCACGGCCGCCGCACCGACCGCGCCCGGACGGGTCGACCCCGTGCCCGCCGGGGCCGGGGACCACGGCGGCGGCTGAGCACCGACCGCACCACTCTCCGAAGGGAGACCGGGATGACACCCGAACGACTACGCGCCGCGCTGCGGGGCGTACCCGACCCGGAGTGGCTGGACGCGGCGCGGGAACGCGTCGCGGCCGAGCCGGCGACGATCGCGCGGTGGTTCGCCGCCGCGGCCCGGCGCTGCGGCCGGGACCCGCTGCCCGACGCGCCGGGCTGGACGGCCGACGAGGCGGCCCGGGCACTGCTGCTGGCCGCGCTGCCCGCCGGGCACGCCGAGCACGCCGCCGACGTCTACCGGCACGGCGACGCCGCGGAGAAGCGGGCCGTGCTGGGGGCCCTGCCGCTGCTGCCGATCGGCGGCGCCGGCGTGTCGCTGCTGCACGACGCGATCCGCACCAACGACACCCGGCTGCTCGCCGCCGCCCTCGGCCCGTACGCCCGGCACCTCGACCCGGCCGCCTGGCGGCAGGCGGTGCTCAAGTGCGTCTTCACCGGCGTCCCGCTGGCCGCCGTGCACGAGCTGGACGCGCGGGCCGACGGGGAGCTGGCGGCGATGCTCGCCGGCCTGGCGGCCGAGCGCCACGCCGCCGGCCGCGACATCCCTGCCGACGCCGCCGCCCTGCTCGACCGGCTCGCCGCCGGCGCCGGCGACCCGGCGGCGCCGGCCCGGCCGCCCGCCCCGCCACCGGAAAGGCGTGACATGCGCATCTTCGACCCGCACATCCACATGACGTCCCGCACCACCGACGACTACGAGCGGATGGCCGCCGCCGGGGTGAAGGCGATCGTCGAGCCGGCGTTCTGGCTCGGCCAGCCGCGCACCAGCCCGGCCAGCTTCACCGACTACTTCGACTCGTTGATCGGCTGGGAGCCGTTCCGGGCCGGGCAGTTCGGCGTCCGGCATCATGCCACGATCGCGCTGAACCCCAAGGAGGCCAACGACCCCCGCTGCCGCCCGGTGCTCGACCTGCTGCCCCGGTACCTGGACAAGGACGGCGTGGTGGCGGTCGGCGAGATCGGGTACGACTCGATGACGCCGGAGGAGGACGAGGCGTTCGCCGCCCAGCTCGCCCTGGCCGTCGCGCACGACCTGCCGGCGCTGGTGCACACCCCGCACCGGGACAAGGCCCGGGGCGTCGAGCGCAGCCTGGCCGTGGTCGCCGAGTCGGGCATCGAGCCGGGGCGGGTGGTGCTCGACCACCTCAACGAGGTCACCGTGCAGCTGGTCCGGGACACCGGCTGCTGGCTGGGCTTCTCCATCTACCCCGACACCAAGATGTCCCCGCCGCGCATGGTCGAGCTGCTCAGGGCGTACGGGACCGAGCGGATGCTGGTGAATTCGGCGGCCGACTGGGGGCGCTCCGACCCGCTGCTCACCCGGGCCACCGGCGAGGCGATGCTGCTCGCCGGCTTCACCGACGACGACGTCGACCGGGTGCTGTGGCGCAACCCCGTCGAGTTCTACGGCCAGTCCGGCCGCCTCGACCTGACGGGCGTGGTCGACGCCGAGGCGACCGTCGGCGGCACCTACGAGGGCAACTCGATCCTGCGCGGCGGCAGCTGATGCGGCTGCGCCACGCCGGCGGCCAGACCGTCCACCTCGGCTACTGCACCAACGTCCACCCCGCCGAGAACCTCGCCGGCATCCTCGCCCAGCTGGACACGTACGCGGTGCCGGTGCGCCGGGCCCTCGGCGGCGACCTGCTCGGGCTCGGCCTGTGGCTGGCCGCCCCGATGGCCGCCGCGCTCGCCGCCGACCCGGCGCTGCGCCGCGGGCTGCGCGCCGAGCTGACCGCGCGCGGGCTGGAGGTGGTGACGCTCAACGGCTTCCCGTACGCCGCGTTCCAGGCCCCGGTGGTCAAGCACGCCGTGTACCACCCCGACTGGACGACGCCGCAGCGGCTGGCGTACACCCTGGACCTGGCCCGGGTGCTGGCCGACCTGCTGCCCGACGACGCGGCCCGCGGCTCGGTCTCCACCCTGCCGCTGGCCTGGCGCGACCCGTGGGACGCCGGCCGGGCCGACGCGGCGCGGCGGCGGCTGGACGAGCTGGCCGCCGGGCTGGCCGGCGTCGAGCGGGACACGGGCCGCACGGTCCGGGTCGGGTTCGAGCCGGAGCCGGGCTGCGCGGTGGAGAGCACCGCCCAGGCCGCCGCCCTGCTGGGCGGGGCCGACCCGGGCCGGCTCGGGATCTGCCTGGACCTGGCGCACCTGGCCTGCGCCTGGGAGGAGCCCGCCGCCGCGCTGGCCCGGCTGTCCGCCGCCGGCCTGCCCGTGGTGAAGGTGCAGGTCTCCGCCGCCATCGAGGCCCCCGCCGGGGCGACGGACGCGCTGCGCCGCTGGGTGGAGCCGCGCTTCCTGCACCAGGCCCGGGGCGCCGGCTGCGCGCACGCCGCCGACCCGGCCGACCCGGCGCACGCCGCCGACGACCTGGACGCGGCGCTGGACGCCGGGCTGCCCGGCCCGCTGCGGGTGCACTACCACGTGCCGCTGCACGCCCCGCCCGAGCCGCCGCTGACCGCCACGCTGCCGGTGCTGCGCGCCGCGCTGGCCGCGCTGTTCGCCGGTCCGGTCGCCGGTTGCGACCACCTGGACGTCGAGACGTACACGTGGGGGGTGCTGCCGGAGGCGCGGCGGCCCCGCACCGACGCGGAGCTGGCCGCCGGGATCGCGGCGGAGCTGGCCTTCGCCCGCGACGAGTTGATCGCAATCGGCCTCGCGCCGCTCGGAACGGGAGTACCGGCATGAGCGAGCGTCAGCGAGTGAATCATCGGCACAGTGCGTTGGTGTCTCATGGCGATGCCGAGCGAAGCGAGGCAGCGGCATGAGTAGACGACTGGTGGTGCTGGACCTGGTCGGGCTGACCCCGCGCCTGCTGGAACACATGCCCCGGCTGCGCGCGGTGGCCGAGGGCGGGTTCACCGCCTCCCTCGGCACGGTGCTGCCGGCGGTGACCTGCTCCGTGCAGTCCACGTTCCTCACCGGGGAGCCGCCGAGCGGGCACGGGATCGTCGGCAACGGCTGGTACTTCCGCGACCTCGGCGAGGTGTTGCTCTGGCGGCAGCACAACGCCCTGGTCGGCGGGAGAAGCTGTGGCAGGCGGCCCGCCGCGTCGAGCCCGGCTACACGGTGGCGATCGTCGCCGACCACGCCCCGGACCTCACCCTGGTCTACGTCCCGCACCTGGACTACGACCTGCAACGCTTCGGGCCGTCCTCGCCACGGGCCGCCGCCGCGGCGGCCGAGCTGGACGCGGTGCTCGGGCCGCTGCTGGACGCCGCCCGCGCCGCCGACGCCACGGTCGTCGCGCTGTCCGAGTACAGCATCACCGACGTCTCCCGTCCGGTGGACGTCAACCGGCTGCTGCGCGCCGAGGGGCTGCTGCGGGTGCACACCCAGGACGGCATGGAGTACCTGGACCCGTGGACGTCCCGCGCGTTCGCGGTCGCCGACCACCAGGTGGCCCACGTCTACGTACGCAACCCGGCCGACGTGCCGGCGGTGGCGAAGCTGTGCGCGGGGCTGCCCGGGGTGGCCGAGGTGCTGGACGCCGACGGCAAGGCGGCGCACGGGCTGGACCACGAGCGCGCCGGCGAACTGGTGCTGGTGGCCGAGCCGGACGCCTGGTTCACGTACTACTACTGGCTCGACGACGCCCGCGCCCCGGACTTCGCCCGCCTCGTCGAGATCCACCGCAAGCCCGGGTACGATCCGGCGGAGCTGTTCTTCGACCCGGCCGCCCCCGGCGCGGCGAAGCGGGGGGCCGCCGTGGCGCTGGCCCGCAAGAAGCTGGGCATGCGGTACCTGATGAGCGTCGTGGGGCTGGACGCGGGCGCGCGGGCGGTGCGCGGGTCGCACGGTCGGCTGCCGGCCGACCCGGCCGACGCCCCCGTGCTGCTCTGCTCCGACCCGGGCCCGGCGCGGGACGCGGTGGCCGCCACCGAGGTGAAGGCGCTGCTGCTGGAGCTGGCCGGCCTGGCGCCGCAGCCGGGCGGACAGCCGGGCGCGACCCCGTCCGCCGGGCAGCCGGGCGCGACCCCGCCCGCCGGTGCGACCGCCCGTCGGGCAGACGCTATCGTGGCGACGGAGTGACCAGGGAGGACGAATGACCGCGACGGTCACACCCACCGACGCGAGCGGCCTGCGTACCCGGGTCGACGCCGAGCTGGCCGCCTTCCTCGACCGGCAGGCGGCGCAGTGGCCGGACGGGACGCCCCGGGGGGTGTTCACCGCGCTGCACCGGTTCGTCCTGGCCGGCGGCAAGCGGCTGCGCCCGCAGTTCTGCTACTGGGGCTGGCGGGGCGCCGGCGGGGACGACGCCGGCGGGGACGGCACGCCCATCGTGATCGCCTCGGCGGCGCTGGAGCTGTTCCACGCCTTCGCCCTGATCCACGACGACATCCTCGACCGCAGCGACCAGCGGCGGGGCGCGCCCACGGTGCACCGGTTCTTCGCCGACCTGCACGCCCGCTCCGCCTGGCGGGGCGACCCCGAGGCGTACGGGCGGAACACCGCGCTGCTCTGCGGGGACCTCTGCGCGGCCTGGTCGGACCAGATGTTCCACGAGTGCGGGCTGAGCCAGGACGAGGTGCACCGGGGGTACGCGGTGTTCGCCCTGATGCGCACGGAGGTGATCGCGGGGGAGTACCTGGACCTGGTGTCCGGGGTCGGCGACGGGTCGGTGGCCAGCGCGCTCACCGTGATCCGGCTCAAGGCCGCCCGGTACACGGTGACCAGGCCGCTGCAGATCGGCGCGGCCCTGGCCGGCGCGTCGGCCGAGCTGCTGGCGGCGCTGGCCGAGTTCGGCGATCCGCTCGGGGACGCGTTCCAGCTCCGCGACGACGTGCTCGGCGTCTTCGGCGACCCGAACGTCACCGGCAAGTCCGTCCTCGACGACCTGCGCGAGGGCAAGCCGACGGTGATGATGGCGCTGGCGAGGGCGGCGGCGGACCGGGCGCAGACCGCCCGGCTGCGGGAGCTGTTCGGCAACCCGTCCCTGGACGCCGACGGCGCGGCCGAGTTGCGCGCCATCATCGAGGCCACCGGCGCCCGGAAGGAGATCGAGCGGATGATCCGGGTACGCGCCGAGGTGGCCCTGCGCGTCCTGTCCGACGCCCCGCTCGCCCCCGCCGCTCGCAAGGCGCTGGCCGATCTCGCCGCCCGCACCGTGGACCGGGCGATCTGACCCGCCCGCCTCGGCCGGCCCGGCGGCCGGCGGTGATCGGCTCCGGGGCGACTTTCTCTCCCGCCGGGCGAAAGTTCGGCACGCCCGCCCGAAAGCCTGGACGCATCGGGTAAGCCCAGAGCTGGACGGTGACGCCGGACTCGACAGTGAAGGCGTTGGGCAAGTGTCTGGACGTCTCCGGCGGCGGGTCGGCGGACGGCACGAAGATCCAGCTCTGGACGTGCAACGGCACGGGCGCCCAGAACTGGTCGGCGCAGCCCGACGGCACCGTCCGTAACCCGCAGTCGGGCAAGTGCCTGGACGTCTCGGCCAACAACTCGACGGACGGCACCCCGGTCCACCTGTGGACCTGCACCGCCGCCCCAACCAGCGCTGGGCTCTGCCCTAATCTAAGCCGCTCCTTCCCCGCTCCCTCCCCGCTCCCTCCCCGCCGACTCCCCGCGATCTTGCACTTTTCGCCCCGACCTAACCCGCATAACGGACATATCAAGGGCAGAAACTGCAAGATCGCGGGGGAGGGGGAGGGGAGAGGGGGAGGGGGAGAGGGAGCGGGGGAGGGGAGAGGGGGGTAGCACAGGGCGGTGGGGTGTGGGGGGTTGTCCACAGGGGGTCGGGTGTCCACAGGGGGTGGGCGGGGTCGTCCCGGGGGTCGGCATGGTGGCGGCGTGACGACTCAACTGTGGCGCGTCGAGGATCTTCTGCGCAGCCTGACCATGAAGCGCCTCCGGATCCAGGTCAGCAAGGAGGAGTTGCTTCGGGTGCGGAGGGGCGTCTATGCCGCCGCGCCGTGCGACGACGAGGACGAACTGCGGGCGTTGCTGCTGTGTCTGCCTGAGGGTGCCGCGCTGACGCACCAGAGCGCGGCGCGCCGGCACGGGTTCGGGGTGCTGCGGGAGGATCAGGTCCACGTTCAGTTGCCGGCCACGGTGCCGCGACCCCGCTTGCCCGGACTGGTCGTGCACCATTCGGTCCTGCCCGTACGACCCGTCCTCGTCGGCGGGCTGCCGTGCGTGCCGGCGGCCCGGTGTGCCGTCGACCTGGCCCGCAGTGTGCGACGGCTCGACGCGCTGTCGGTGCTCGACGCGGCCCTTCGCTCGGGCGCGGTCACGCAGGAGGAGTTGCTGGCGGAGTTGCCCGCGCACCGAGCCCTGCGGGGCGTGCGGCAGGCGCGGGACCTCGTGCCACTGGCGGACGGCCGGGCGGAGTGCCGCCAGGAGAGCCAGCTGCGGCTGGTCCTGATCGACGGCAAGCTGCCCCCACCCGAGCCGCAGGTGTGGGTGCACGACTCGTCCGGTCTTCCGCGGTACCGGCTCGACCTGGGCTACCGGGAGCGCAGGATCGGCATCGAGTACGACGGGCTGTCCCACCTGGACCGGGAACGCCTGCGGCACGACCGCGAGCGGGTGAACTGGCTCGACGCCAACGGCTGGCGGATGCGCTACTTCACCGACCAGGACCTCTACCGCCGCCCCCACCACATAGTCACCACGATCCGCGCCGCCCTCACCTGACGGCCTCCCGCCCCGCCCCCGGCCGCGCCCCCCCAAACCCGCGATCTTGCACTTGGTGCCCCGACAATCCGGATAAAGGCCGCGAGATGAGGGCCGAAAGTGCAAGATCGCCGGGGCGGGGCGGGGCGGGGCGGGGCGGGGCGGGGCGGGGCGGGGTGGGGCGGGGCGGGCCGGGGGCGGGGCGGGTGGGGGTGGGGGTGTGGGGCTTCCGTGTGGGGGGCGGGGGTGAATAGAGTAAGGGCGGCGGCCCTGTGGGGTGGCTGGTGATTCGGCGGGAGGCGCAACCCGCTGGGTTCAGGCGCGGACGCGCCCGCCGGTGCCCCCGACGGTTCGCCGCGCACTCCCGGTCGCCCTCGCCCCGGTCCCGCAGCACGGAATCCCCCACCACGCACGACAGGGGAGAAGGACAATGGCGCGACCCATCACGCTCTTCACCGGCCAGTGGGCCGACCTTCCGTTCGACGAGGTCTGCCGGCTCGCCGCCGAGTGGGGCTACGACGGGCTGGAGATCGCCTGCTGGGGCGACCACTTCGAGGTCGACAGGGCGCTCGCCGACGAGTCGTACGTCGACCGGAAGCGGGAGACCCTGGCGAAGCACAACCTGCAGGTCTTCGCCATCTCCAACCACCTCGTCGGCCAGGCCGTCTGCGACCACCCGATTGACGAGCGGCACCAGGACATCCTGCCGGCCCGGATCTGGGGCGACGGCGAGCCGGAGGGGGTCCGCCGCCGGGCGGCCGAGGAGATCAAGGACACCGCCCGGGCGGCGGCGAAGCTGGGCGTCGACACGGTCGTCGGCTTCACCGGCTCGTCGATCTGGCACACCCTGGCGATGTTCCCGCCCGTTCCACCGGCGATGATCGAGCGCGGCTATCAGGACTTCGCCGACCGGTGGAACCCGATCCTCGACGTGTTCGACGAGGTGGGCGTCCGCTTCGCCCACGAGGTCCACCCCAGCGAGATCGCGTACGACTACTGGACGACCAAGCGGACGCTGGAGGCGATCGGGCACCGGCCCGCGTTCGGGCTGAACTGGGACCCGTCGCACTTCGTGTGGCAGGAACTGGACCCGGTGAACTTCATCTTCGACTTCGCCGACCGGATGTACCACGTCGACTGCAAGGACGCGAAGGTGCGTACCGGCGACGGCCGGCGCGGCCGGTTGTCGTCCCACCTGCCCTGGGCTGACATGCGCCGCGGCTGGGACTTCGTCTCCACCGGCCACGGCGACGTGCCGTGGGAGGACTGCTTCCGGGCGCTCAACGCCATCGGGTACGCCGGTCCGATCTCCATCGAGTGGGAGGACGCCGGGATGGACCGCCTGGTCGGGGCGCCCGAGGCGCTCCAGTTCGTCCGGCGGCTGGCCTTCGACGCCCCCACGGCCGCCTTCGACGCGGCGTTCAGCAGCAGCCGGGACTGAGCCCGAACGGACGGGGGCCCGCCGAACCGGAGTGAATCCAGGGACGCGGGCCCGCCGAACCGGACTGAATCCGGGGACGCGGGCCCGCCGAACCGGACTGAGCCCGAGCGGACGGGGGCCCGCCGAACCGGGCCGAGTCCGGGGACGGGGGCCCGCCGAACCGGAGTGAGCCCGGGGACGCGGGCCCGGCCGAGCCGGAGTGAGCCCGAGCGGACGGGGCCCGCCGAACCGGGCCGAGTCCGGGGACGGGGGCCCGCCGAACCGGAGTGAGCCCGGGGACGCGGGCCCGGCCGAGCCGGGACCGGGCGCCGCCCACCACGCCAGGCCCGGTCGCCCAGGTCGGACAGAACGATCGGCAGGCTGCCGGTGGCCAGCGGGGGCGACCGGCGGTAGACCACCGACCGGATCTCGGCCAGCATCGTCGGGCCCACGCCGGGCGCCGTCCCTCCGATGATCACGATGCCCGGGTTGACGAAGTTCACCAGGCCGACCAGGACGCGGGCGACGTGGCGCGCGGCCTCGCGTACCAGGGTCTGCGCGGCCGGGTCGCCCGCGGTGGTCGCGCGGGCCACGTCGGCCACGGTGAGCCCGCCGGCCTCGGCCAACCGGGCGGCGAGCGCCGGCGACCGTCCGGCCTCGGCGGCGGCCAGGGCGTCCCGGACCAGGGCGTCGTCCCCGCAGTACGCCTCCAGGCAGCCGCTCTCGCCGCACCCGCACAGCGGGCCGTCCTCGTCGCCGAGGCGCAGGTGGGCGATGCCGCCCGCGCCGCTGGTGGCGCCCCGGTGCAGCGTCCCGCCGAGCACCGTGCCGCAGCCGATGGCGGTGCCGAGCTTGAGGTAGAGGAAGTCGTCGAAGGCGCGGCCGGTGCCGGCGTGCTGCTCGCCGAGCGCCATCACGTTCGCGTCGTTGTCGACCAGCACCGGACAGCCCAGCTCGGCGGCGAGCACGTCGCGGACGCCGAACCCGTGCCAGCCGGGCAGGGCCGGCGGCGACACCGGGGGCAGGTCTGCGTCGGCGTCGACAGGTGCGACTCCGGGCACGGGGTCGGCGCCTGGAACGAGTACCACAGCTCGGACTTCTCCACCCGCGGCAGGTCCGTCAGGCCCGTGTTGTGCCGGGAGGTGTTCTTCGGCGCCGCGCAGTCGAACGGCGCGACCGACGAGATCGGGTTGGTCGTCCAGTTCATCTCGATGTACGGCAGGTTCGGCTGCACGCACATCGGCCAGCCGTAGTTCGCCGGCTTGTCGACCACCATCATCCGGCCGGTGCCGGCCGGCCCCGCCCGACGGCGGCGGTGGAGGAGTCGGGGGAGTAGTCGGTGAGGTAGGCGACGTCGTTCTTGTCGAGGGTGATCCGGAACGGGTTCCGGAAGCCCATCGCGTGGATCTCCGGCCGGGTCCTGTCACCGGGGTCCTGGGCCTCCGGGAACATGTTGCCCGCCGGCACGGTGTACGACCCGTCGGGGCGTACGGTGATCCGCAGGATCTTGCCGCGGAGGTCGTTGGTGTTCGCGGAGCTGCGCCGCGCGTCGGCGAACGGCGCCTGGTACACGCCGCTGTCGCTGACCGAGTCGTTGTGCGGCGAGAAGCCGCCCGAGCCGCCGGCGCCCGACGGGGTGTCGTCGCCGGTTACCAGCCACAGGTTGTTCTTCGAGTCGAAGGCGATGTCGCCGGCCACGTGACAGCAGGCGCCCCGGTCCACCGGGACCTGGAGGATCTTCTGCTCGGTGGCCAGGTCCAGCGACGGGTTCTCGCCGTCGACGAACTTGAACCGGGAGAGCTGGAAGTAGCCCTTCCACTGGTCCCAGGTCGACGGGTCGGTGCTGGTCGTCGGCGCGCTGCCGGTGGGGGTGTCCAGCGGCGGCGCGTTACAGGTAGACCCACCTGTTGGTGGCGAAGTCGTTGTCGACCGCCGGCCCGTACATCCCGTCCTCGCTGTGGGTGCAGACCGGGATCTGCGCCAGCACCTTGGTCGTGTTGGTCTTCGTGTCGTGCAGCCGGACGCCGCCGCGGCGGTCGGTCTGGAGCACCCGGCCGTCGGGGGAGCACGTCGAAGCCGATCGGCTCGTTGACGTTGGGCTGCGCCCCGACCACGTCATCTCGTAGTTGGCCAGCACGGTCGCGCCGCAGTCGCCGTCGGTCACGCCGGCGGCCCACTGGATCGCGCCGCCCAGGTGGGCCCGCAGGTCGGTGCTGCCGAAGCTCTCCGGGTGGCGCCGAGTCCGGTGTAGAACGACCGGCCGCCCTGGTAGTCCTTGCACCAGGTGACGGGGTGGTCGAAGCCCATGCTCCCGCCGGCGTACGTCTTCT
Organism: Micromonospora olivasterospora; assembly: GCF_007830265.1. Taxonomy (NCBI): domain Bacteria; kingdom Bacillati; phylum Actinomycetota; class Actinomycetes; order Micromonosporales; family Micromonosporaceae; genus Micromonospora; species Micromonospora olivasterospora. The sequence continues at coordinate 1,039,696 of NZ_VLKE01000001.1, read as the reverse complement.
CGTCCACCGTGGCCAGGACGTGGGAGACGCCCCGGACGTTGGCCGCGAAGGTGTACCAGCGGTCGATGTGCCGCCAGCGCTCCGGCAGCGTCGCGGAGGCGGGGTGGACCCGGTCGGCGACGGTGACGGTGGCCGGGCTGACCGGCGCGGCGCCGGTGGCCCGCGTGCCGAGCACGTTGGTGAGGAACGACCAGTCCGGCTCCGCCTCGATCGCGGAGTGGACGCCGACGAAGCCGCCGCCGTCCCGGTAGTACCGCTCGAAGGCGGCCTGCTGGGCGTCGTTGAGGATTTCCCCGGCGGTGTTCAGGAGGACGACGACCCGGTACTGCTTGAGGTGCTCGGGTCCAGAAGCGACTGCGGGCCGGTCGCCCGAAGGCGGCCGGCCCGTCGCGTACGTCGGTCAGAGGTTGCTGCTGTTGCTCGTGCCGGACGACTTGCTGCCGCCCGAGGTCGACCCGGTGCCCGACGAGCTGCCGCCGGACGTGGTGCCGCCGCCCGCTCGGGTGCCGACGGCGGCCGGCGTGCCCGCGTACGCGTTGTCGGCGGGCGTCAGGTCCTGCTTGCCGTTCGCGCCGAGCTTCTCACCCAGCTTCGTCTGGCTCAGCCTGTCCTTGCCCTCGCTGTACAGCCGGTTGGCCTGGGCCTGCGCGACCCCCGCCGCCTCCTGGACGGTCGGGTGGTCGAGCACCTTGCGGCCCCGGACGACCAGCTCCTCGTACTTCTCCCGGCCGGCGCGGGCGCCCAGGACGAATCCCGCAGCCAGCCCGCCAAGAAACATGATCTTTCCGCGCATGGCGGCTCCTTCCGTACCCGACGCGCCATCCCCGCCCTGCGGGGTGGGGGCCCCGTAGGTGACGACTCCTTCGCGCCTACGTCCTGCGTTCGCAGCAGCTAACTACCCATCCTGCTCCGCGCTCATGCCTGACTGGGTCCGGATGACGATTTGTCCGATTCTTCGGCGTTTCGTCCCGCCGTGGGCCCGGGTCGATCCGCGGGTAACCCCCTGGCGCGAACCCCCCGGGAGTCCTGTACTCTTGTGCCGTCGCCGGGCACCGGAGAGATCCGGGCCAGGCGTCATGCGGTCCCCCGTAGCTCAATTGGCAGAGCAGCCGGCTGTTAACCGGCAGGTTTTTGGTTCGAGTCCAAACGGGGGAGCCACGCTCCGCCCCACGCCCGTCGGCCCCGCCGGCGGGCGTAGTCGTTTCCCGGGGCGGGCCCCTCCCGCCTGGCCGCCACGCCCCGAGGACCCTTCACCACCGGAAGCGTTGACAAGGGCGCTTCCACCCACCTGGGTCGGGTCCGGCCGCCATGATGGTCGAATGGCGACGGGACGGGGCCGTGGCACCGCCACGCTGATCGCGGCGCTGGTCGTGGTCGCCTGGCTGGTCGTCGGGGCGGTGGCCGGGCCGTACTCCGGGCGGCTGGGCGAGGTCGCCACCAACGACAACGCCGCCTTCCTGCCCGCCGACGCCGAGGCGACCCGGGCGCAGGACCTCGCCGCCGATTTCGCCGACCGGCGGATCACACCCGCCCTGGTCGTCTACGAGCGCGCCACCGGGATCACGGAGGCGGACGGGCGGCGGGTCGCCGCCGACGCCGCGCGCTTCGCCGGGGTACGGGGCGTCGTCCCACCGATCCCGCCGCCGATACCCAGCCGGGACGGCCAGGCGCTGCAGGTCGTCGTGCCGATCGACGACGCCGAGGGGGAACGCATCGGCCGGGTGGTCGACGACCTGCGCACCGTCGCCGGCGCGGACTCCGGCGGCCTGGCCGTGCACGTCACCGGCCCCGCCGGCCTGCTCGCCGACCTGATCGAGGTGTTCCGGGCCATCGACGGGCCGCTGCTGCTGGTCACCCTTCTCGTGGTGCTGGTCATCCTGCTGGTCGTCTACCGCAGCCCCGTGCTGTGGATCTTCCCGCTGCTCGCCGCCGGGATGTCGTACGCCCTGGCGGCCCTGCTCGTCTACGTCCTCGCGGACGCCGACCTCGTCACCCTGAACGGGCAGGCGCAGGGCATCCTCACCGTCCTCGTCTTCGGCGCCGGCACCGACTACGCCCTGCTGCTCATCGCCCGCCACCGGGAGGAACTGCACCGGCACCGGCGCCCGTGGGACGCGATGCGCGCCGCCTGGAAGGGGGCCGCGCCGGCGATCATCGGATCCGGCGGCACCGTCATCGTCAGCCTGCTCTGCCTCCTGCTGTCCAGCCTCAACTCCAACCGGGCCCTCGGCCCGGTCGCCGCCGTCGGCATCGCCGCCACGCTGCTGGTGATGCTCACCTTCCTGCCCGCGCTGCTGCTCCTCGGCGGCCGCTGGGCGTTCTGGCCCGCCGGCCGGCGGCGGACCGGGCCGACCCCGCGCCGAGCACGGGACCTGGACCCGGGTGGCCGGCTTCGTCGCCCGCCACGCCCGGCCGGTCTGGCTGGTCACCGCCGCCGCGCTGGCCGTGCTCACCGTCGGCCTGACCCAGTTGCACGTCACCACCCTCGGCCAGAGCGACGTGTTCACCACGCGCACCGACTCCGTCGCCGGGCAGGAGGCGATCTCCCGGCACTACCCGGCCGGCACGGGCAGCCCGGCCACCATCTTCGTCAGGCGGGAGACGGCCCAGCAGGTCGCCCAGGTCGCCGAGGCGGTGCCCGGGTGACCTCCGTCCGTCCGGTCACCGGGAGCGGATCGGCCGCCCCGCCCGAGGCGAACGCCCCGCCCGTCGTGGTCGACGGCCGGGTCCAGTTGGAGGCCACCCTGACCGACCGGCCCGACAGCCCCGGCGCCGAGCGGACCGTGCGGAGGCTGCGGGAGGCGGTGCACCGGGTGCCCGGCGCCGACGCCGTGGTCGGGGGCTTCACCGCGGTCAACGTGGACACCGCCGACGCGTCCGCCCGGGACCGCAACGTGATCATCCCGGCGGTGCTCGCGGTGATCGCGGTCGTCCTGGCCCTGCTGCTGCGCGCCCTGCTCGCCCCGGTCCTGCTCATCGCGACCGTGGTGCTGTCGTTCCTCGCCACGCTCGGGCTGTGCGGGCTGATCTTCCGGTACGCCCTCGACTACCCCGGCGTCGACCAGTCGTTCCCGCTGTTCGCGTTCGTCTTCCTCGTCGCCCTCGGCATCGACTACAACATCTTCCTGATGAGCCGGGTCCGGGAGGAGTCGGTCCGGCGCGGCACCCGGCCCGGCGTGCTCGCCGGCCTCGCCCTCACCGGCGGCGTGATCACCTCCGCCGGCATCGTGCTCGCGGCGACGTTCTCCGCGCTCGCCGTGCTGCCACTGGTGGTCCTCGTCGAGCTGGGCGTCGCCGTCGCCGTCGGGGTCCTGCTCGACACCGTCGTCGTCCGCTCGCTGCTGGTGCCCGCCCTGTCGTACGACATCGGGCCGCCCGTGTGGTGGCCGAGCCGGCTGGGCCGCACGGCCCGGCGGGTGGCCCGGCATGCGCGCTGAGACCGGCGTCGTGATCGTCGGCGCCGGCCTGGCCGGCCTGGCCGGCCTGCGGCCGTCCTCGCCGAGTTGCGCGCCCCGGGCTCACGGCCCGCGCCGGTCGCCCCGCCGGGCCGCCGCCCGGACCGGTCGAAGGACATCCCGACCGGGTACGAAGGGGACGGCGGTGCGCTGCTGCGTACTGTTATCCTCGCGTAGCCCATCGTGGGGTTTCGAGGGGCGCGCGCGGCGCTGTTTCGTGCTGGCCCCTGATCCATCGGGCGGGTTACGATCCGGCGCGGCAAGCGGGGCGGTAGCTCAGCGGGTTAGAGCAGGGGACTCATAATCCCTCGGTCGCGGGTTCGAGTCCCGCCCGCCCCACCATCAAGAAGCGCGCTTGACCTGGGTTTCTTGCCACTCTTGCGATAACACGCGACCAGGTGTGGCGCCACATCATCGCCCAGGTCCGCGTCGACGCCGACAACCGCGAGGACTGGAACCTCTACGCCCTCGGCACCGCCGCTTTCGGCCTGGTCGCCCGCGCCGCCCGACTCGCCATGCCCGACGAAGACGACCCCGCCGAACGGTTCGTGAAAGCCCAGTACGAGCTGATGTACGCCTTCCTCGACAGGATGCAGGCCACCGTGACCACCGCGGCCGGCACCCGGTGGCGGATGGACATCGACCGGCCCAACGTCTACTCCCGGCTCCTTGGCGGCGCGTACGACCACGCCAGCGGGCGCACCGAGCACCGCCGCAAACAGCTCACCCGTCGCCACGACGAAACCGCAGCCGAACACCAAGCCCGCATCGCCCGCCTCCGCGAGGAAGAACCGCGAGAGGTCCCCGTGGGCACCGACAGGGAAGTCAGTGCCCACCACGAGAAGCGCCAGGCCAGACCCGACACCCGAGGCATGGATGCCGTCATAGCCCGCCTACAGGAGTTGGTGAGGCAGTCCGTCAACATGCCCGCCGCGTACCGGATCGACCCCACCAGCGCTGAACTACTCCAACGCACCTACCTCGACGGCGAACCCCTCGGCCACGTCGCCGCCGAGCTGAACCTGTCCCAAAGCAACGCGTCCAAACGACGCGCGACCGCCGTGCAGCGGCTCCGACGACTCATCACCATCAAGGCCGTACCCCGTCAACCGCCGCACCGTTAAACCCACCGTCCGGCCGCCCGTGAGTCGCACCACCCACGGACGGCCGGACGGCCATCAGGCGACCGGAGCAACCGGCCGCGCGTACTTGTCCCGCCCCACCCGTAGCGGGCCGCTTCCGCCACCACCTGCGACACCGCCTCTTCGATCAGCTCCCGCGACTCCGCGTCGTCCTCGATCCGCCACCCGTAGCGGGAGGTCGCGTCCAGGCAGAGCACGATCACATCCACCACCGGACTGACCCGGAACACCAAAGACCACGACGGCCCGTGCACCCGCAAGGCAACACCACCGGGGCCGGAGGCGACGCGCAGCACACCCGACCCGCTCCACCACCCCGGCAGCGTCCAACAAGGGCTGCCGCATGGCCGGATCATCGCGCACCCGCGCCGGCATCACCCGCTGCGCGATCACGTCCGCGCCACCGCGCCACAACCCACCCGGCCGCCGATCAGCGAGGGCTTCGCACACGTGCTCGGCCAGCGCCCGCCGCCGCCGCCGCGCCGACTCCGACAACCCCACCGGTTCCACCAGCTCACCACCGGGCACGGTCGGGTCACCCACCGGCAGCACCATCATCGACGTGTCCTCGCCGGCCACCTGAGCCCGCCACACCTCATCGCGGGCAGCCTCCATCAGGGCGTCGTACTGCTCATCGGCCCACGTCGCCCACGCCGCCCGCGTACGCGGCTTCGGTAGCACACCCCGCGTCGAGTGCATCCGCCGATGCGCAGCCAGCCGAGCCAGCACCGTCCGGCGGCGGACGCGCGAAATGCGGTACATAAATCACCGCTTGGCATACCGCCAGTAGCCCGCGCGACAGTAGCTGACGCCGAGAAAAGCAAGCCCCATCCCACACCCGAACGAGTGACCAGCCCAAACACCGCACGGCAGCGCCAGCACGGATCGATAGAGTCACCGGCGTTGGAGCGGCCGGCACACTCTCACCCGCCTCGCCGCTCCATCCATCGCCCGAAGGCTTCCCGAGCCCGTCTTGCCGATGGCCGCCCTTCGGCGTGGGGGGACGGGGCGACGGCCAGCAGGGGCAATCGCCCACCGCAGCGGGTCAGCCGTCGCCCCGTCACCGACTCAGCGCTCCCGGAACAGCTCCGCAAGGGCCGCGCGGATGGCTGGCACCGCTTCGGCGGGGTGGTGGTCGAGGGGCAGGTGCTTGATCGCCGCGTACACCGCTTCATCGATGTCTTTGACGGTGAGGTCGCCGGGTAGGCGTTGGAACCAGCGATAGCCGGTCGGCCGCTCCGGCAGTCCCACATCGCGCAGATACGAGTTTGCGGCCTCGTCGATGATCGCTTGATCATCCGCCGTGCGCGGCACAAAGAACGTCCGCTCTCCGGTGCTGTCGCTAAGCTTCACCTCGACTTGATGTTGCCGAGTCTCCGGGTACCGGACCAGGGTGGCGGCGTCGGCGAGGTAGCCGAGCATCGCATCCCAGCCGGAATCGCTCAGCTCACAGAACCTGCCATCAGGAGTGTCGATGGTGTGGCGGCGGTCGGAGATGTCCGGCGGTGATCCGGGGAACGGCTGGGCTGTGTCCCAGGCGTTCGGTGCGGCGCTGGTGTCGCCCATGCTGCTCCTCCGGGGGGGCTTGCTACGGCACGGTCCCGGCCTCCCTGAAGAGAGGTCGGGACCGTGGTCACGCATCCGTATTCACCTGTGATGGTACGACTTTTGGGACAGGACAGGATCAGAACTTGCAGGGGTCGGCGGTGGACCCGTAACACTTGAAGCGCAAGGCATCATCCTTCACCCGAACCCATGCCGTAATGCTCGGGTATATGGGAGCGGTCCAGGCAAGGCAGGGCGAAGTCGAGGAAGCCTGCGCAACATGGACTCGTGCCCTGGACGCAATGGAAGGGGTTCGCTCGGCCGCACCCGCCAGGTCGCCGCCGAGATGCGCGCCATCCTCTCGCCCTACAAGCGCCGCAGCATCCGGGCAGTCCGAGAGGTGGATGCCCGCGCCCAGACCTACCTTTTACCTTCGCCTAGACGACAGCCATCAGCAGAAGCGGGAGACTGGAATGGCAGCCGAGAAGTTCGCCGTAGAACCCATTGCGCGTATCGTGGGCGGAAGAATCGAGCCGACGGATGACTATTGGGGCGGAAGCCGGGCCATTATTCGGATTGATGAAGGCCGGTTCACCCCAGCAGCCACCAAGGGCCTTGAGAAATTCTCTCACCTTGAGATCATCTTCCGATTCCACCTCACCGACCCGACTGATCTGAACCTGGGCGCACGCCGGCCAAGAGACAACCCGGATTGGCCTGAGGTCGGCATCTTCGGCCACCGCAACATGCGCCGCAACAACTGGTTGGGCGTATCTCGATGCCGCCTGGTCAAGGTTGATGGCCTTGACCTTCACGTCGAGGAGCTAGACGCCGCGGACGGCACTCCCGTCCTCGACATCAAGCCCTGGTTCTCAGAGTTCGGGCCGCGCGGCGAGGTCAAGCAACCGACCTGGACAACTCAGATGCTCGGACTGTACTTCGCAGACCCCGCAGAGGCCCAGGCGAAGCAGGGGACAAGGTGAGCCCGCTGTGAGCCCGGACGCCCACGGACCCACCGACCCCATCGAACACTGACGGACAACCATAGGGGTGTCTACGTGCACAGATACACACCCCTATGGACTGGCCATCACCCGGAATCACGGCTGGGATTCAACTCATACTCCCTCGGTCGCGGGTTCGAGTCCCGCCCGCCCCACCACCGCACCATTGTGCGCACCGGTGGTTCGTTTGAGGTGCCCTCGTCCGTTTCGGGCGGGGGTATTGCCGTGTCGGTGGGGATCTTGAACGCGGATACGACTCCCTGGTCGGTGAGTTGGACTTCGGCGATGAGGGTCTCGATGGCGGCCTTCCTGCAGGCCTGTTGAGGATGCGCGGAGGCGAGTCGCCGTCAGGGGGCGGATGGCGTCATGATCGACAATCTCGTCAGGTTGGCGAGGTCGGCTGTTGGCGTAAGCTCCACCGTGGTCGCGCCTGCCGCCTTGTCCGCAGACGCTCGCCCGATCGTGACAGCGCCAACCTGATTGCTCCGCTGGGACGGATCCGGCATCAAGACACGGTTGGTCTGGTAAACCTCGCCGTCTGCGGGAACGCCTTCCATGACCAGCTTTCCGCCGGTGCCGCGCACGGAACCCGGAACATTACTGATATTCGTGTACACCTGGCCGGCGAATCCGGTGCTGGTAACGAGGTCGACAGTGGCTTCGCCGCGGACGGTATCGACTGCCGTCACGCGTCCGACCAAGCCTTCGGCGACGACGGCTAGTTGCCCCTGCCGGACTCCCTGATCCTTCGGGAACGCCACGATTATCTGTTGGCCGGTCCTGCCGACCATTTCAGCGGGTACGGCCCGCGCGTCGCCGTCCACACCGTCCTCACCAGGTACTTCGAATACCTTCTTGAGGCTGGCGAACGGTCGCTTCGGCTTGATGAACCCCGCGATCGTCGTCGTCTGCGCGGTCGCAGCGATCGGGAATCGTGTTACAACAAGGCGACTGGTGGGTCCGTCCGGATCTTGAATCATTTCATCATCGACTGCGGTACTCGACACCCGCACCGCTGTCACGCCCGGCATGGCGAGGGCAATGGCATAGGTGCCCCAGGAGTCATTACTAACCTCGCCGGCGGCTCCGGACAACCGTGGACTGACGAGGCTTATCACCTGAGTCCTCACCGGGTCGGGCGCCGGCCGATCAACCCGCATCCGCAAGGCGTCCGCCGCACCGGAATCACCGGTGAAGAACGCCAACCGCGCGTCGCCCTGCTTGTCGTATCCCTGCAGGACGACCACCGTCGAGCGCAGGCGTGGATGGCGCGTCGCGACAAGGGCCCGAACATCAGTGTGCGGGCCTGCCGAGTTGGTACGGTCCCAGACGCTGGTGGCCTCACGTACCAGGCCAGCGTCCACGTCTCCCACCGGGGACCAGCCCAGAAACGGGCCGTCCGGCGGCGGTGCAGCGAGTTGCGGTGTGGACCCGAGTCCGACAACCCGAAACATCGTGACCAGCACCGCCAAGCATGCTGCGGCCGCGGCTCCGGCGGCGATACGCCGCCGCCCGCGACGCCGGTCTGCCCGCCGCATGATCTTGCCTTCATAGCCCTCGGTCGGTACCACCGACTCGGCCAGATCCGCCAGGCCGTCACGCAACTCGGTCGTGTCATGCATAACGCACCTCTTGATCAGCAGCAGCGTCGGCCTCAACCCACTGCTTACGCAGAGTCTGCAGACCCCTTGACGAGAGACTTTTGACCGTGCCAACCGAACAACCCAGTACGTGCGCGGTGTCGTGCTCGGAAAGGTCCTCGTAGAAGCGCAGTACGACGGCGGCACGCTGTCGTGCTGGCAGCCCGTCCAACGCCCGGCGGAGCAAGTCCCGCTGTTCCACCCCCACGTACTCGTCGCGCGCCTGAGTCTCCACCAGCCGACCCAAGGGCTGTTCCCACCAGGATCGGCGCCGCCTCCAGGTCACGAAGGTGTTGACTAGAATGCGCCGAACGTAGTGGTCGACGCCTTCTGAGCGTCGCAGTCGAGGCCACGCCACAACCGTCTTGGCCAACGTCGTCTGGACCAGATCCTCGGCTTTCCCCCGGTCGCCGCACAGCAGGAAGGCGGTCCGGAGCAGCGATCCGTAACGCGCCCGTACAAAGGCTGTCACCTCCTTATCCTCGCGATCGCGCATCAGCCACCCGCACCCCCGGTTTCAATCTCACGGCCACTACTTACGCTCTCGACCCCAGCAAACGTTGCCGTGGCTCCGGAACTTCTTGACGATCGGCTATCTCGGCCGGGCCGCCGTGACGGCGATGCGCAGAAGGAGCCGCCCCGCGCAAGTTCCTGGGGAGCGCCGCGGTGGTTGCCGGCCACGCCTGCCGGTTTCGACCCGGGACGTATGCATTCTTGTCCGGCCACCCCGATGCCGGCGAGGTGGAACGCGACGAGCGGCTGGACTCGCCCCGGACAGCGTGGCCGCTCATGACCGGCCACTCCTGGTGCCTCCTGTTGGCTGCCGAGACGGCAGCTTGACCCCGGATTGCGGTATCCGCAGGTCGCACGGGTCGTTGACCGCCTCCACACGGCGATCCGATGTCCCCGCCAAACCGTTGACGTGGCGTCGGTCACGCTCCTATGGTGAACCACCAGTTCACTCAGTGATCCGCCTCGGCAGAGGTGGCCGACGGATCTCACGCCAGACGACCCTTCCGAGGGATTCGGAGAGTGCCTGCATGACCGCGACAAGAACCCCCACCACCTCGGCCCCCGAGGTCGGGCCGGCCGGGCCGGCCGGGCAGGTGGAACGAGCGACACCGCGCCGATCCGGGCGCCTGCCCGCCGCGAGGAAACGCGTACTGAACGTCGTCGGGGCCGTACTGGTCGTGGCGGTGCTCGCCGGCCTGTGGGAGGGATACAAGGCGCTGGGACGCGCCGCCGGTGACGTCGTGCCCGGCACCCGGATCGCCTTCCCGGTCGCCACCGACGATCTTTCGATGCCGCACGTCTGGTCGATCCTGGGCGCCCTGGTCGAGCCGGCCCGGCGGAGCGACCCGACGGCGCTGGGCAGCTATCTCCTCGGCGAGACCGGTGTGACGCTCCGCGAGGCGTTCTACGGTCTGGTGGCGGGCTCGTCGCTCGGCCTGCTGCTGGCGGTCCTCTTCCTGCACGTGGTGCCCCTGAGCAAGGGGCTGATGCCCTGGCTGGTGGCGTCGCAGACGGTTCCCCTGGTGGCGATCGCGCCGATGATCGTGATCTGGGGCGGGAAAGCCGGCGCACCACCCTGGGTGGCGGTGACCGGCATCGCCGCCTACCTCGCGTTCTTCCCGGTCACCATCAACACCCTGCGGGGCCTGAAGTCACCGCCGAAGGTCCAGCTGGAGTTCATGCGCAGCGTGGGCGCAGGCCGTTGGCAGGTGCTGGGATGGCTGCGGATCCCGGCGGCGCTGCCCTTCGTGTTCGCCGGGCTTCGGCTGGCGGCCACCGCGAGCGTGGTGGGGGCGATCGTGGGCGAGCTTTCCGCGGGCACCGGCCGGGGCATCGGCCGGGCGATCCTCACCTTCGCCTACTACTACTCGAACGGGCCGGAGAAGTTGTACGCGGCCGTCCTCGTCGCGGCGGCGGCCGGCATCGTGTTCGTGCAGTCCCTGGCGCTCATCGAGCGCCTGGCGCTCAGGCACCGGCACACCCCGTGAACACCCCTTCCGCCTCAACAACACCTGGAGAGATGCTGATGTCTGAGGCCGCGATCATTTCCGTGCGAGGAGTCACCAAGCAGTTCACCGGCGGAAACCGTACGGTGACGGCACTTGAGGACATCGACCTGTCGATCAGCCGGGGCGAGTTCGTGTCCCTGTTGGGCCCGAGCGGCTGCGGCAAGAGCACCCTGCTGCGGATCCTGGCGGACCTGACCGAGCCGACCAGCGGCACGGTGTCGCTGAATGGCAAGACGCCGGCCGCGGCCCGGACGGACCGGGACTACGGAATGGTCTTCCAGCAGGCCGGCCTCTTCGAGTGGCGTACCGTGCAACGCAACATCGAGCTGCCGTTGCAGGTGGCCGGGGTGGACAAGCAGCGCCGGCGGGCCAAGGCCCACGAGATGCTGGATCTGGTCCGGCTCTCCGACTTCTCCCGGCACTTTCCCTGGCAGCTCTCCGGCGGCATGCAGCAGCGGGTGGCGATCGCCCGAGCGCTGTCGGCGGACCCGGAGATCCTGTTCATGGACGAGCCGCTGGGCGCGCTCGACGAGATGAACCGGGAACGGTTGCAGGGCGAGTTGCTGCGGATCTGGTCGGACACCCGGACCACCGTCGTGTTCGTCACGCACAGCATCTCCGAGGCGGTGTTCCTGTCGTCGCGAATCGTCGTGATGTCCGCGCGTCCCGGACGCATCGCCGCCAGCATCGACGTGGACCTGCCGTACCCGCGGACGGCGGCGACCCGGACCACCGACGCGTTCTTCGCCAAGGTCACCGAGGTGCGTACGGCGCTGCACGGCGCCCCGGCCGAGCAGGCGACGCGATGAGCACGACCCAGCTCGCGCGGGGCACCTCGCCCGGCGTCGGAGCCCGGGCGGCGCGGTTCCTCCCGGTTGTCCTCACCGCGCTGGTGATCCTCGGCTCGTGGCAGTTGGTGGTGACCGTCTTCGACGTCCCGTCGTTCATCGTCCCGGCGCCGGCCGACATCTCGGCGGCGTTCTGGGCCGAGTTCGGCACGATCATGTCGGCGTCGGTGGTCACCGTGCAGGAGGTGCTCCTCGGCCTGATCCTCGGCGCGGTGGCGGGGGTCGCGGTGGCGTTGGGGCTCAGCCGGTTCCCGGGAGTGTCCGGCCCGGTGCTGACCGCGGCCGTCGTCATCAACTGCGCCCCGATCGTGGCCCTCGCGCCGATCTTCAACAACTGGTTCGGGGTCACCAATCCGATGTCCAAGGCCGGCGTGGCCGCGGTGATGGTCTTCTTCCCGGTCCTGGTCAACACCACCCGGGGACTTCTCCAGGTCTCACCCCTGCACCTGGAGATCATGCAATCGCTCGCGGCGCAGCCACGACAGGTGGCGCTCATGCTGCGGTTGCCCAACGCGTTGCCGTACCTGTTCAACGCGCTCAAGCTCGGCAGCACGCTCGCCGTGATCGGCGTGATCGTGACCGAGTACTTCGGTGGACCGAGCAACGCGCTCGGGGTGTACATCGCCTACCAGGCGGCGCTGCCCCGCTTCGAGCTCGCCTGGGCGGGGATCGCCGTGGCCAGCGCGCTGGGCCTGCTGCTGTTCGGTGCCACGTCCCTGTTGGAACGCCTCTTGATGCCCTGGCACGAGTCCCTGCACGACGGCGACTCGTGAGCCACGGGCCACCACGATCTGTTGGAGTCAGAATGACCCTGCAACTATGGCGGAACCCGCGGAACGGGCGCACCGCCACAATCGCCACCGCCCTCACCGCCGTCCTGCTCGCCGCCTCGGCCTGCGGCGGCATGTCCGACACCCCGAGCGAGTCCGCGGCCGAGGCCGGCAAGAACTGCGAGTCGACCACCAAGGTCCGGGTGGTGCTCCAGTGGGTCGCCCAGGCCCAGTTCGCCGGCTACTACGCGGCCAAGGAGAAGGGTTACTACGCCGCGGAGTGCCTCGACGTCACCATCCAGGAGGGCGGCGTCAACATCGTTCCCCAGCAGGTGCTCTCCGCCGGCAACGCTGAGTTCGCGGTCAGCCACGTCACCAAGACGATGGTGACCCGGGAACAGGGCGCGGATCTGGTGAACATCGGCCAGGTGTTCCAGCGTGGGGCCTACCTCCAGGTCGCCTGGGCCGACTCCGGCATCAAGGCGCTGCCCGACCTGAGGGGCAAGAAGGTCGGGAGCTGGGGTTACGGCAACGAGCTCGTGCTGTTCGCGGCGATGAAGGACGCCGGTGTCGACCCGAAGGGTGACACAAAGATCATCCAGCAACCGTTCGACATGTCGCTGCTGCTCCGGCGGGAGATCGACGCCGCCCAGGCCAAGACCTACAACGAGTACGCCCAGTTGCTGGAGACCAAGAATCCGAAGACCGGCAAGCTCTACCAGCCGTCGGACTTCTCGGTGATCAGTCTCCAGGACGCCGGCTACACCAGCCTCGAGGACGGCATCTACGCCCGTGGTGACTGGCTGGGGGAGCAGGCCAACCAGGACACGGCGGTGAAGTTCCTCAAGGCGACCTACCGTGGCTGGGGCTACTGCCGGGACGACCTGGCCGGCTGCGTCGACATCGTGCTCGACAACGGCAGCGCGCTGGGGCAGGGGCACCAGACCTGGATGCTCAACGAGATCAACAAGCTGATCTGGCCCTCGTCCAACGGCGTGGGAATGATGGACCAGGCGGCCTGGGACCAGACGATCAAGATCGCGATGGGCGGTGGCGTCCTGAAGAAGGTGCCGGACAAGGACGCGTTCCGCACCGATCTGTCACAGCGCGCGAACGACGAACTCAAGGCCGACGGCTTCGACACCAGCGGGAAGTCCTACACGCCGCAGACCGTGACGATCACGGAAGGCGGGAAGTAGGCGAGCGGCGGGTGCCGGGCGGCGCCCGCCGTCCGGCACCCGCCCGCAGCCAATGATGTCTGCCAAGATGTGGGCCGTATTCCACGGCCGATGGTGATTGATGGAGGTAGCGATGGCGCCCAGTGAGGCGGGGCTGGTGCGACGTACGATCTGGCTCCTGCGGGCCGTGGCGGCTCACCCCGAGGGTGTCGGGCTCAGCGAGGTGGCCCGGGAGGCGGGTATCCCCAAGGCCACCTGCTACCGGGTGCTCACCGTGCTGGAACGGGAGAGTTGGCTCACCCTCGACCCGGTGACCCGTCGCTACCGGGTGTCGCTCGGACTGCTCTCCATCGTGGGTGGCCTGCTCGACGGCGGTGGCGCCTACGGCCACATGCGGGAGGTGCTGCGGAACCTGGCCGAGGAGACCAGGGAGACCGCGGGCTTCGACGTGCTGCTGCCGCCGAAGGTGATGGTCGTCGCGCAGGCGCCGGGGCCGTCGCTGATCGGGCAGACGCTCAAGCCGGTGCCCCGTACCCAGCCGGTGTGGGCGACCTCTACCGGGAAGGTGCTGCTGGCGGCGCTGAGCCCGGATGCGGTGCGGGCCGACTTTACCGAGGAGTTCGCCGAGCACGCCCCGCCGGAGGTGGGGACCTGGAGTCCTTCATGGGCTCACTGGAGGCGGTGCGGAACCAGGGGTTCGCATTCGCGTACGACGAGCTGGAGGTCGGTGCGGCGTCGGTGGCCGCACCGGTGCGCCTGCGTGGAAACACGCCCTACGCGGTCTGGATCGGCGGGCCCACCTACCGGATCACCCGAGACCGCATCGACACCATGGCGGAGTCGGTGATCAAGGCCGCACGGCAGCTCACCGACCTGCTCAGTAACGCTGACATCGATATTCCGAGTGCCTTCGCCAGACGCTAGGGCACCCGCCGACCGTACCGGCTCGCCCGTGGCGACGCCCGCGGTGAAGGAGGAAGCAATGGCCGTACCAGCCGAGGCGTTGGCGGCGGCGCTGTCCGTGGTCGACAAGACCCCCAAGGGCCTGTACGTCGACGGCGAGTGGCGCGCGGGCCGGGACGGTGCCGTCCTGGCCGTGGAGGACCCGGCAACGGGAGCGACGATCGCCGAGGTGGCGGACGCCTCGGTCGCCGACGGGCTGGACGCCCTGGCCGCCGCCGCCCGTGCCCAGTCCGGCTGGGCCGCCACCCCACCCCGGGAACGCGGGGAGGTGCTGCGCCGGGCGTTCGACCTGATCATCGAGCGCCGGGACGACCTGGCCCGGATGATGACCCTGGAGATGGGCAAGGCGTTCGCCGAGTCCCAGGCCGAGGTCGCCTACGCCGCGGAGTTCCTCCGCTGGTTCGGCGAGGAGGCGGTCCGGATCGACGGCGGCTACCTGACGGCACCGGCCGGGAACTCGCGGGTCGTCGTCCTGCGGCAGCCGGTCGGACCGTGTCTGCTGGTGACCCCGTGGAACTTCCCGATGGCGATGGGCACCCGCAAGATCGGTCCCGCCCTGGCGGCCGGCTGCACGGTCGTGGTCAAGCCGGCCAGGCAGACCCCGCTGTCGATGCTGGCGCTGGTCGAGATCCTGGAGCAGGCCGGTGTGCCGCGTGGCGTGGTCAACGTGCTCACCACCTCGCAGTCCGGCCGGGTCACGTCGGCACTGCTCGCCGACGACCGGTTGCGCAAGCTGTCGTTCACCGGCTCGACCCCGGTCGGCCGGACGCTGCTCGCCCAGTCCGCCGAGCGGGTGCTGCGCACGTCGATGGAGCTGGGCGGGAACGCGCCGTTCATCGTGTTCGACGACGCCGACCTCGACCTGGCGGTCGAGGGGGCCGTGCAGGCGAAGATGCGCAACGTCGGTGAGGCGTGCACCGCCGCGAACCGGTTCTACGTGCAGCGTTCGGTCGCGCAGCGCTTCGTCGAGGCGCTGGCCGAGCGGCTGGGTGGGCTGCGCGTCGGGCACGGGCTGGACCCGTCGACCGACGTGGGGCCGCTCATCGACCGGACCGCGGTGGCGTCGGTCGCCGAGTTGGTCGCCGATGCGACGCAGCTGGGGGCGGAGGTCGTCACCGGCGGCGGGCCGATCGCCGGGCAGGGTCACTTCTTCGCGCCGACCGTCCTGTCCGCGGTGCCGGACGGCGCCCGGTGCGTCCAGGAGGAGATCTTCGGCCCGGTCGCCCCGGTCGTGGTCTTCGACGACGAGGACGAGGCGGTCGGCCGGGCCAACGCCTCGGAGTACGGCCTCGCCGCCTATGTCTTCACCGAGAACCTCGGCCGTGGCCTGCGGGTGACCGAGCGGCTGGAGAGCGGGATGGTGGGGCTCAACCAGGGCATCATCTCCAACCCGGCCGCGCCGTTCGGCGGTGTCAAGCAGTCCGGCCTCGGCCGCGAGGGCGGGACGGTCGGCATCGACGAGTACCTGAACATCAAGTACGCGGCGCTGCGGGCGGCATGGTGACCAGGTTCCTGCTCGCCGGAGTCCAACTGCAGCCGGTCTTCGGCGACATCCCGGCGAACATCACCAGGACGTCGTACTGGATCCGGGAGGCGGCGGGCCGCGGGGCCCGACTCGTGGTGCTGCCTGAGGCGGCCTCGGCGGGATACGTCTTCGCCGACCGGGCGGAGGCCGCGCGCCATGCCCAGCCGGTGCCGGACGGTCCCACGGTCGCCGCGTGGGCACGGCTCGCCGCCGAGCTGGAGGTGTGGATCGTGGGTGGGGTGACCGAGCGGGACGGGAACCGGGTCTTCAACGCGGCGGTGCTGCTCGGCCCCACCGGTCATGTCGGAACCTTCCGCAAGGCGCACCTGTGGAACGACGAGAAGGAGATCTACGACCGTAACGGGGACGGCTTCCCGGTCTTCGACACGCCGCTGGGGCGGATCGGGATGGGGATCTGTTACGACGCGTGGTTCCCCGAGACGTTCCGCAGCGCGGCGTTGCAGGGCGCCGACCTGGTGGTGTTGCCGTCGAACTGGGTGCCGGTGCCCGGGCAGCCCGAGGCCGCCCCGGCGATGGCGAACCTCATGTGTATGACCGGGGCGCACTCCAACCAGTGCTACGTCGCCGGGGTCAGCCGGATCGGCGTCGAGCGTGGGCAGGCCTTCGTCGGCCGGTCCGTCCTCGTCGGACCCGACGGTTGGCCGCTCGCCGGCCCGGCGAGCCCGGACCGCGAGGAACTCGTGCTGGCGGAGGTGGACCTGATCGGCTCGCGCGCCGAACGGCTGCGCAACCCGTTCAACCAGCCGCTGGCCGACCGGCGGACCGACCTCTACGTGCTGGACGGACCGGCCGGGGGCTGAGCCGCTACCCGTCCGGGTGGCGGGCCTGCGTCCTACGTGACGTGCGGTGGTCGGGGCGACGCCCCGGTACCCCGGGTACCGGGATCTGTTTTCGAAGGCTATTGACTCGCTCTTCCCGCAAAGCCAAGATATGAACCGATGGTTCATCCAATGAACCACTAAGGAGTGATCGTGAGCATCCGGGTTCGCAAGCTGATCCGTCACCTCGAAGAGACGCGGCTGGAGAACGGCAGGACGGTGCAGCCGGTGCACCGGGTCGCCTTCGCCGGCGTGGTCATCGAGAATCCCTACCCCAGCGAATACGTCCAGGACCTGGTCACCCTGGCCGACGAGATCGGCGAGGAAGTCGGCAACCTGGTCGGCCCCGCCTGCGTGGAACTGCTCGGCGAGGAGGTCGAGGCGTTCGGCAAGGCGGCGCTCGTCGGGATCGACGGTGAGGTCGAGCACGGCTCGGCGCTGATCCACAACCTCCGCTTCGGCAACGCCTTCCGCAACCCGGCCGGCGGCACCGAACTGCTGCCCGCCGCCGAGAAGGTCGGCCTGCCCGGCAGCCCCATCGACATCCCGCTCAAGCACAAGCTGGACGCCAAGACCCGCTCGCACCACCAGACGGTGACCCTCCAGGTGGCCGACGTGCCCCGACCCCGGGAGATCTTCGTGGTCTGCGCCGCGTCGAACGCCGGACGCCCGCTGGCCCGGCTCGCCGCCTTCGGCGCCGAGCTGAAGAACAACTGACCCGGCCGGACGGGACGGAGACCAGCCGATGACGATCACCGACACCGACACCTGGACCAGCCAGCGGCTCAGGGAAATCGACAAGGAGTACGTGATCCACTCCTGGTCGGTGCAGGGCGCGCTCGACCCCATCCCGGTGGCCGGCGGATCCGGTTCGTGGTTCTGGGACTACGACGGCCGCCGGTACCTCGACTTCCAGTCGCAACTGGTCAACCTGAACCTGGGCCACCAGCACCCCCGACTGGTCGAGGCGATCCGCGCCCAGGCCGAGCAACTCTGCTACATCGGGCCCGGCTTCGCCGAGCGTTCCCGGGCGGAGCTGGCCGAGCTGCTGGCCGGGATCACCCCCGGTGACCTGAAGATGAGCTTCTTCACCACCGGTGGGGCGGCGGCCAACGAGAACGCCGTCCGGCTGGCCCGGCACGTCACCGGCCGGCAGAAGGTCATCGCCCGCTACCGCTCGTACCACGGCGCCACGGCGGGCGCGATGTCGCTGACCGGCGACCCGCGCCGGTGGGCGGCCGAACCGGGGATGACCGGCGTGGTGCGCATGCTCGACCCCTACACCTACCGGTGCCCGGCGGGGCACCCCGACCCGTGCCCGGTCTGCTCCGGCGGCCCGCACCTGGAGGAGATCCTCCAGTACGAGAACCCGGAGACGGTCGCCGCGGTGATCGTCGAGCCGGTCACCGGCACGAACGGTCTGCTCTACCCGCCGGACGGGTACCTGCGGTCGCTGCGGGAGGTCTGCGACAGGCACGGCATCCTGCTCATCTTCGACGAGGTGATGGCGGGCTTCGGCCGTACCGGTGAGTGGTTCGCCTGCGACCACTGGGACGTCGTGCCCGACATCCTCACCACCGCCAAGGGGCTGAACTCCGGCTACGTCCCCCTCGGGGCCATGACGGTCTCCGCCCGGATCTCCGACTGGCTGCGGGATCACATGTTCTGGGGCGGTCTGACCTACGCCGGGCACCCGCTCGCCTGCGCCTCCGGCGTGGCCTCCCTGCGGATCATGCAGGACGAGGGCGTGGTGGACAACGCGCGGACGATGGGGGAGCGGCTCGGGGCCGGCCTGGCGAAGCTGGCCGAGAGCCACCCGAGCATCGGCGACATCCGTGGCCGGGGGCTGTTCTACGGCGTGGAGTTGGTGCGCGACCGCGACACCCGGGAGCCGCTCGTCCCGTTCAACGCCAAGGGCCCGGCGGCGGCCCCGGTCAGCCGGCTGCTCAAGGCCGCGATGCAGCAGGGCGTCTACCTGACCGCCAACTTCAACGTGCTGCGGCTGACCCCGCCACTGGTCATCAACGCCGAGGAGATCGATCTCGCGCTCGGCGTCCTCGACGAGGTCCTGTCCCTCGCCGACGAGCACTACCAGGGCTGACCAACGGCACGACGGGCGGGAAGCCGCCAGGGAGGAGAGGTACGGATGCCAACGACGTTGATCACCAACGGCACGGTCGTCAACGCCGACGCCGCGGTCCGCGCCGACGTGCTGGTGCGGGACGGCCGGATCGTCGCCCTCGGCGCCGGGCCGGACTGGACCGCCGACCACGTCGTCGACGCGACCGGGAAGCTGGTCATGCCCGGTGGCATCGACGCGCATACACACCTGGAGTACCCGGTCGACGGGTTCAGCACCCACACCGCCGACGACTTCCACACCGGGACCGTCGCGGCCGCGTACGGCGGTACGACCACCGTCCTCGACTTCGTCAAGAAGGAGCCGGACCGGTCGCTGTACGACACCTATCTGCGGCGGCGGGACGCGGCAGCGACGAAGGCCGTGATCGACGTGGGCCTGCACGCCATCGTGCCGCCCCGCGCAGCCCAGCCGGACGTCCTCGACGACCTGCGCCGGCTGGTGGCCGAGGGCGCCACCAGCTGGAAGTTCTTCATGGCCTACCCGGGCCAGATGGTCGAGGACAACGAGTTGCTCGACGGCTTCGAGTTGGCGCGCGAACTCGGCGTACTGCCGATGGTGCACGCCGAGAACGGACACATGGTCGCCCGGGAGGTCCGGCGCCTGGTGGACAGCGGCCGGACCGCCGAGAGCTTCCACCTGCGGGCACACGGGCACGAGTCCGAGGCCGAGGCGGTGCATCGGGCCGTCGTGCTCGCCGACACCATCGGCACACCGCTGTACGTGGTGCACGTCTCCAGCGCGGCGGCGGCCGACGAGATCAGCCGGGCCCGGGCGGCCGGGTCGCGGGTGTGGGGCGAGACCTGCCCCCAGTACCTGGTCGTGGCCTACGAGGACTACGCGGACCTCGGGGAACGGGCCGCCGCATACGTCTGCTCCCCACCGATCCGGGAACGCAGCAACCAGGACGGCCTGTGGCGGATGCTCGCCACCGGCGCCCTGTCCACCGTCGCCACCGACCACGCCGGCTTCTGCCTGCACCAGCCCGACGACCTGCCGCCGCAGAAGATGCGCAGCCCCGGTTACTTCCCCAAGGTGCCCAACGGTGTCCCGGGCATCGAGGACCGGCTGATGGTCCTCTGGCAGGCCGGGGTGGTCGGCGGGCTGATCGATCCGTGCCGCTTCGTGGACCTGGTCGCCACCCGGCCGGCCAAACTGTTCGGCCTCTTCCCGCACAAGGGCATCGTCGCCGTCGGGGCGGACGCCGACCTGGTGGTCTGGGACCCGGCGGCCGATCACGTGATCACGGCGGCGGGTTCGCACATGCGCACCGACTACAACATCTACGAGGGCATGCGGGTGACCGGCAAGCCGGTACACGTGTTCTCCCGGGGTGAGCACCTGGTCGACGCGGCCGGCCTCCGGCACGCCACCCCCGGCCGGGGAACCTTCCTGACCCGCGCCGCGCCGCGCCTCTCCTGACTACCGACTCCCCATCCCTCCACCACGTACCGAGCGGAGCTGACACCGAGATGAAACTTCCCCTGGGTATCCACGTCGGAGAGCGACTCAGCCTGGAACAGACCTACTGGCAGGCCGAGTTCGCCGACCAGAACGGGTTCGAGTCCGTGTGGGTCGCCGAGGGGCGACTCGCCCGCGACGGCATCGTCCCGGCGGCGATCATCGCGAGCAGGACCAGGAACGTGAAGATCGGCACCGGTGTCGTCAACAACAAGAGCCGCAACGCGGCCCTGATGGCGGTCACCTTCAAGACCCTGGACGAGGTGGCGCCGGGCCGGGCGATTCTGGGCATCGGCGCCTGGTGGGAGCCCCTGGCGACGAAGGTCGGCCAGCCGCTGGCCAAGCCGATCAAGTCGATGCGCGAGTACATCACCGTCCTGCAGGCGTTCTTCCGCAACGAGGTCGTCTCCTTCGACGGCGAGTTCGTGCAGATGAAGGACGTGCGCTTCGACAGCATGTACCGCGAGAACAAGCCGGTCGACATCCCGATCTACATCGGCGCGGTCGGCCCCCGCATGCTCGAACTCGCCGGCGAGATCAGCGACGGCGTGCACATGGACTTCCTGCTTCCCCCGTCGTACCTGATCGGCGCCCGTGCGGCGATCGACCGGGGGGTGGCCAGGCGGACCGACGGCCGCGACGGCATCGACCTGACCCAGATCGTGGCGTGCAGCGTCAACGACGACGACCCGCAGGAGGCCATCGACGCCTGCAAGGCATTCCTCACCCTCTATCTCTGTCAGCAGCCGCACATCGCCGAGCACTGCGGGGTGGAGCGCGAACTCGTCGACCGGTTGCAGGAGATCGCGGGCTGGCCCGCCACGCCGGACGACATCAAGCGGGCGATGCGGCTGGTCCCCAACAGCCTGGTGCAGAACGTCACCGCCTGCGGCTCCACCGACGACGCCTTCCAGAAGCTGCAGTCGTACCACGAGGCCGGGCTGCGCTGCCCGATCATCTCCACCCTGGGTGACAAGGAGCAGACCCTCACCCGGCTCGCCCAGGCCGCGAAGGGGTGACCCGATGACGGACAACCTTTCCACCCGCATCGCCGTGGTCGGTGGCACCGGCCCGCAGGGCCGGGGGCTGGGCTACCGCCTGGCGCGCGCCGGACACGAGGTCGTACTCGGCTCCCGTGACGCCCAGCGGGCCACCACCGCTGCCGAGGAGCTGTCCGCGCAGGCCGGCGGTGCCCGGATCACCGGTGCGACGAACCTGGCGGCTGCGGAGAGCGCCGGCATCGTGCTGCTTGCCGTGCCGTACGACGGACACGCCCAACTGGTGACCAGCATGGCGCAGGCGTTGGCCGGCAAACTCGTCGTCAGCTGCGTCAATCCGCTGAGCTTCGACCGGTTCGGGCCGTACGGTCGCACCGTCTCGGCCGGAAGCGCCGCCGAGGAGGCCGCCGAAATCGTCCCCTCGGCCACCGTGGTCGGGGCGTTCCACCACCTGGCCGCCCCCCTCCTGCTCGATCCGGACGCGGACCTGAGCCACGAGGACGTCCTGGTCTGCGGTGACGCCACCGCCGCCAAGGAGCGGGTGATGGCCCTCGCCGCCGACGTGACGGGCGGTCGGGCCCTCGACGCCGGCCGGCTGCGGCTGGCCCGGCAACTGGAACCCCTGACCGCAGTCCTGATCAGCGTGAACAAGCGGTACAGAACACGTTCCGGGGTGGCTCTCACCGGCCTGGCCCCGGCTGCCGGAAAGGTCCCCGCGTGAAACTCGCCGCCCTGCAACTTCGTGCTACCGACGACCGGGACGAGACGATCGGGCGTGCCGCCGACCTGATCGACGAGGCTGCCGCCCAGGGTGCCCGGATCCTGCTGCTGCCAGAGCTGTTCGCGGTGCCCTTCGTCCAGCCGGAGCCCGACCTCGACTACTTCCGGTACGCCGAGGGACTTGACGGCCCGTCAAATCGGATGGCGGCCGAGCGGTCGAAGCGGTACCGGATGACCGTCGTCTCGTCGATCTTCGAGGCGGGGCAGCTGCCGGGGGTGTACCACAACACCGCCTGCACCTACGTCGACGGCGAACTCAGGTCGGTGTACCGCAAGTCGCACCTGCCGTTCTCCAACGGCTTCCCCGAGAAGTTCTACTTCCGTCCGGGCGGCACAGAGCCGGAGGTGGTCCAGACCGGTGAGACCGGAGTCGGCACCATCATCTGCTACGAGCGGCACTTCCCCGAGCTGAGCCGTATCGTCGCCCTGCGCGGCGGATCGGTGCTCTGCGTTCCCGTCGCCTCGGCGAGCGCCCCGATGCGTGAGGTGTTCCAGCTGGAGCTGCGCGCACACGCCGTGTTCAACGGGCTCTTCGTGATCTGCGCCAACCGGGTCGGCACCGAGGGGGTGAAGGACTACTTCGGGCTCAGCGCGATCTACGGTCCCAACGGCGACGTGCTCGCCCAAGCCGCCGACGACCGTGACGACGTGGCGGTGGCCGAGGTGGACCTGAGCCTGGTCGACCTCGCCCGCCGCCGACGCCCCTTCCTCCGCGACCGGCGACCCGAGCTGTACGGGCGGCTGACCAGCATGGAACCCGGCGCATGACGAACGGTTCGTGGGTGGTGGTCGTACCGGCCAAGCCCTTCGCAGCGGCCAAGACCAGATGCGCGGACCTCGACGTCTCCGAACGGAGCGCGTTGGCCCGGGCGATGCTGCTCGACGTCGTCGGCGGGCTGACCCGGGCCCGTCGGGTGCGCGCCGTCGTCGTCGCCGCGACCGACCCGGAGGTGGCCGGCGCGGCGCTGTCCTGCGGCGCCGTGGTCGCCGGCACCACCCGCGGGCCGGACCTGAACCGGGAGGTCCTCGACGCGCTCACCGTCGCCAGGGAGGCGCTTCCCGACGCGCGGCTGGCCGTCGCCATGGCCGATCTCGCCGGAGCGCAACCCGCGGACTTCGACGCGGCACTGGCGGCGGCCGGCTCCCACTCACGGGCCATCGTCTCGGACGCCGACGGCACTGGGACCACCATGGTGACGCTCACCGTTCCCGGCGAGTTCCGGCCCTTCCTCGGCCCCGGCTCCCGATGCCGGTTCCTCGCCGACGGCTACCACGACCTCCCGGTGGCCGCGCCTGGGCTGCGGCGGGACGTGGACACCGTCTCCCATCTGCTCGCGCTCGGGACCGACCGCCTGGGCGGGGCGACCCGTTCGTGGTGCGGGTCACCGGCGTCGACCGCCAGCCGGCCGCGCCGGTCCGCCGAATACTGACCAACGCGACACCGGCACACGAGTCGACACCCACACCGCCCCGGGAAGGACACGATGATCTCCTTCGCCAGCCGCGTCTCCGGCGACCGCACCTGGCTGGTCGCCGTCGCCGCCCTGGTCACCTTCGCCGCTGCGACCCGCACGCCGGTCATGGTTCCCGTGGAGTTGGAGGGTGGTCCTGCTCGCGCTGCACGAGAACCGCAGTTCCCGCCCGGCGGTGCGGCAGCGGGCCGAGGGCCGTGATTCGACGCCCGCCTACGTACGGACGTAGTTGGCGATGTGCCGGCCGGTACCCTTCGCCTGACTCGGCACGATCACCGCCGCATGATCAGTGCCCCGAGGCGGATGCCAGGCGACACGACAACCATTACCGGAAGGTTCAGGACAGCGTGGCGAAGCCCTCCCGCCAGCTGGCATATCTCGGCTGCCAATCGAGTTTCGTCCGGCTCAGAGAATTGTCGGCGCCGCGTTCCCAACCGGCCCGGCCCGCACCGGCCCGGGGGCGGGGTGCGCCCAACGCCGCGGCGAGGACGGGGGCCCAGTCGAGGGCCGGGGCAGGCTCGTCGTCGACGATGTTGTAGATCCCGGCGGGCCACCGCAGGGCCGCCGCGGCGGCGATCGCGGCGTCCTCGACGTGGACGAACGAGGTCACCGCGTCAGTGGCGGTGAATCCGCCTTCGCGGAACTGGCGGCCGATGCGGTCGTCCGGGCGGTACCAGGTGCCGGGGCCGTAGAAGGTGCCGTAACGCAGCACCACATGGTCCATCTGCGCCGCCCGCGTCTCCAGCGCGTGCACCCCTCCGACGGTCACCGCACGCGGGCCTTCGGCGGACAGGTCGAGCGGCGTCTCCTCGGTGGCCGGAGTGTCGCCCGGTTCGTACGCCCAGGCGATCGACTGGGCCACCAGCCGTCGCACGCCCGCCGCCGCCGCGTCGGCCAGGTTGCGGGTGCCCTCCCGCCGGATCCGGGCGTTGTCGGCCGGGTTTCCCTCCGCCAGAGCGGTCAGCTGGTGCATCACCACCTCGGGGGCGGCGTCCCGCACCGCTGCGGTCAGGGCCTGGCGGTCGTAGACGTCGACCTGGACCGCGTCCGCACCGTGGTGTTGTAGCGCCCGCACACCCGCCGCACTGCGGCTGGTGCCGGTCACCTCGTGGCCGTCGGCCAGCAGGAGCGGCACGAGGAGGCGCCCGATCGCACCGGAGGCTCCGGCGACGAAGACACGCATGTCAGCTCTCTCCCAACTGTGGTGCTGGCGGGGCGGTCGCCGGTTCGGCGACCCCACGGTCGGCGAGCCAGAGCAGCGCGGCCGCGGTGGCGAGCACGCCACCGGCGACACACACGCCGGTCCAGCCGGTTCGCGGGACGAGGAACACGGCGAGGCCGCCGCCGAACGCCCCGCCCAGGAAGTAGGACGTCATGTACGCGGTGGTGACCCGGGAACGGATGGCCGGCTCGAACACGTAGATCCGGGTCTGGTTGAGCACGTGGATGCCCTGCACGCCGATGTCGAGCAGGATGATCCCGGCCACCAGCAGGACCAGTTGGGTCCGGCCGCTGAAGGCCGTCGCCCACGCCACGGCGAGGGACAGGGTCAGCACGCCGGTGGCGGGATGGGTCAATCCGCGGTCGAGCAGACGGCCGGCCACCTGCGCACACACCACCCCGGCGGCGCCGATCAGGCCGAACAGGCCGATCGTGGTGCTCGAGTACGAATACGGCTCGGCGGCCAGCAGGAACGGCAGGGCCGTCCACAGCAGCTGGAACGCGGCGAAGCCGACGAAGCCGAACGCCATCCGGCGGCGCAGGAACCGCTCTCGCCGGACGATGGCGACGATCGAGGCGAGCAGCCGGGGGTAGCTGGTGCCACCGCGCGCGGTCAGGGCCGGCAACCCCGGGCGCAGCGCCAGCGCCAGGACTGCGATGAGCACGGCGCCCAGGGCGTAGACAGCCCGCCAGCCGGCCATGTCGCCGACGGCGCCGGACACCGTCCGGGCCAGCAGCACACCCAGGAGCAGGCCGGTCATCAGGGTGCCCACGACCCGGCCCCGCTCGTGGTCGCCGGCGAGCGTCGCGGCGAGCTGGATCAGCACGTTGATCGCGGCGCTGGACAGGCCGACAACGGCGAGGGAGATCAGTAGCGCCACCGGGTTCGGCGCGAGGGCCGTCGCGGCCAGCGCCACCGAGCCGGCCGACAACATGCTGACCACCAGTCCCCGGTTGGCGAGCAGGTCGCCTAGCGGGACCAACAGAATCAGGCCGGCGGCATACCCCAGTTGGGTCACGGTGACGCTGAGACCGACCATGTCCGCGGAACCGCCCAGGTCGGCGCTCAGGTCCGGCAGCAGGGGCTGGACGTAATACAGATTCGCCACGATCGCGGCCACAGCGAATGCCATGAGCAGGACCTTGGAACGGCTGATCCGAGATGGTGGGGTGGAGGTCGGCGCGGCGAACGCCGCGGCCCCGGAGCTCGGTTGGGCCATGCCGCAACGCTATCGGGCGTCCGGCGTGCCGCCCTGGTCCAATGGCCTGCGCGCTCAGTAGACCATTGCCGAGCCGCCACGGCCGGCAGCCGGTCGATCCGCAGGCGTCCTACGATCCTCGGGTGACCGCTGCGGACCGTGCTGGTCTGGACCTGTTCGTCGAGATCGCCCGCCAGGGCCCCCGGCGTGCCGCGGTGGAGGACGCCCTGCGGGAGGCGATCCGCTCCGGGCGGCTACCCGCACGGACCAGACTGCCCTCGTCGCGGGACCTGGCCGGGCAGCTCGGGCTGGCTCGGGGCACCGTCACGCACGCCTACGCCCAGCTTGTCGCCGAGGGATGGCTGGAGGGCGCAACCGGCCGGGGCACGTGGGTGGCTGACGGGGCGGCGGCGCCGCTGCGCACGCCCGCGCCGCCGGCGACCCTGCCGCCGCCGGCGGCGTACGATCTGCGGCCCGGCCGGCCGGACGTGGCCGCGTTCCCGCGTGAGGCTTGGGGCCGCGAGCTGATGCGGGTCATGCGGGACGCGCCGGCTGCGGCCTTCGGGTACGGCGATCCGCGCGGCCGGCCGGAGCTGCGTGCCACGCTCGCCGCCTACCTCGGCCGGGTGCGCGGCGTGCGGGTCGACCCGGCGCACCTGGTCGTCTGCTCCGGGTACACGCAAGCCCTGAACCTGCTCACCGACGTGCTGGCCGACGCCGGAGCACGCACCGCCGCGATGGAGGACCCGGCGATCCCGCAGCACGTGGCCGTCGTCGGCCGCCGGCTGTCGATTGTCGACGCCAGGGTGGACGCCGCCGGCATCGTCCTGTCCGGCCCCGCCCCGGACGTGGTCGTCTGCACCCCCGCGCACCAGTTCCCGCGGGGCGTGACCATGGCCCCGGCCCGGCGGGCGGAGCTGCTAACGCTGGCGAGCAACGACGGCACCTGGATCATCGAGGACGACTACGACGGTGAGTTCCGCTACGCCCGGCCCGCCGTCGGCGCGCTCCAGGGCCGCCGCCCGGACAAGGTGATCTACGTCGGGACCGCCAGCAAATCGCTCGGCCCGGCCGTCCGGCTGGGCTGGATCGCCTGCCCGCCGGAGCTGGTGGAACCGCTGACCGCGGCCAAACAGCTCGCCGACCGGCAGACGGGCCCAATCGACCAGCTCGCCCTCGCCGGATTGATCGACTCCGGCGCCTACGACCGGCACCTGCGCGCGGCGCGGTCGTCCTACCGCCGGCGTCTCGACGCGCTGACCACGGCGGTGGCCGACCGGCTGCCCGGTGCCCGGCTGGCCGGGGTGGCCGCGGGCCTGCAGACGATCCTCGAGATCCCCGGCGCCGACGAGCGCGACCTGCAGCAGCGGCTGCGAGCGGCCTCGGTGCACGTGCACGTCCTCGGCGACTACCTGCGGCACACACCTTCGGACGGCCGGCACGCGAGCCTGGTCATCGGCTTCGCCACCCCGCCGGCACACGCCTACGGCCCGGCGGTCACCACGCTGCTGGACACACTCGCGCCGTAATCCGGGCCGAGCACCCGGCGGGTAGTCGGCTCCTCGGCCCAGGACATGTCGACCGCACACACCTCGGACAGGTCGAGCCCGGGAATGTCCGGCCCATAATCTTGACCGATTCCAGAAAAGTGAGCAGACTGCGTGACGTGGCCACGCCCCTGGACTTCCAGCGGATGCTGCGCGGGGCCGCGTTGCGCGTCACCCGCCCCCGGGTGGCGGTGCTGAACGCGTGCCGGTCGTGCGGTCTCGTCGCCGACGTCGACTGCGCCGTCGGCGAGACGCCCTGCCTCACCGCTTCCGACGACAACGGCTTCTCCATCGACGAGGCCGAGGTCGTCTACTGGGGCCGCTGCCCCGACTGCTCCTGATTCCCCTGGTCTGCCGAGTCACGGAAGGAACCTGATGTCCGAGAACCATGACGCCGTCGTCCACGACGCGGAGGCGGGCAGCGAGTCCCGCTGCCCGGTCGCGCACGGACGCGCCCCCCACCCGACCCAGGGCGGCGGCAACCGCGGCTGGTGGCCCAACCAGCTCAACCTGAAGATCCTCGCCAAGAACCCCGCCGTGGCGAACCCCCTCGGCGGGGAGTTCGACTACGCCGAGGCGTTCAAGAGCCTCGACCTCGCCGCCGTGAAGCGGGACATCGCCGAGGTGCTGACCACCTCGCAGGACTGGTGGCCGGCCGACTACGGCCACTACGGCCCGTTCATGATCCGGATGGCGTGGCACAGCGCCGGCACGTACCGGATCAGCGACGGCCGCGGCGGCGCGGGCGCCGGCCAGCAGCGCTTCGCGCCGCTGAACAGCTGGCCGGACAACGGCAACCTCGACAAGGCCCGCCGCCTGCTGTGGCCGGTCAAGAAGAAGTACGGCCAGAGGCTCTCGTGGGCCGACCTGATGATCCTCGCCGGCAACGTCGCCCTGGAGTCGATGGGCTTCAAGACCTTCGGCTTCGCCGGTGGCCGCCCGGACGTCTGGGAACCCGACGAGGACGTCTACTGGGGTCCCGAGACCACCTGGCTCGGCGACGATCGCTACACCGGCGACCGGGAGCTGGAGAACCCGCTCGCCGCCGTCCAGATGGGCCTCATCTACGTCAACCCCGAGGGCCCGAACGGCAACCCGGACCCGATCGCCGCGGCCCGCGACATCCGCGAGACGTTCCGCCGCATGGCGATGAACGACGAGGAGACGGTCGCGCTGATCGCCGGCGGGCACACCTTCGGCAAGACCCACGGTGCGGGCCCGACCGACCACGTCGGCCCCGAGCCCGAGGGCGCCCCGATCGAGGAGCAGGGCTTCGGCTGGCGGAGCAGCTTCGGCACCGGCAAGGGCGCGGACACCATCACCAGCGGCCTCGAGGTCACCTGGACCACGACGCCGACGGCGTGGAGCAACAACTTCTTCGAGAACCTCTTCGGGTACGAGTGGGAGCTGACCAAGAGCCCGGCCGGGGCCCACCAGTGGAAGCCGAAGGACGGCGCGGGCGAGGGGACCGTCCCCCACGCCCACGACGCCTCGAAGCGGATCGCCCCGAACATGCTGACGACGGACCTCGCGCTCCGGTTCGACCCGATCTACGAGCAGATCTCGCGGCGCTTCCTGGCCAACCCGGACGAGTTCGCCGACGCCTTCGCCCGGGCGTGGTTCAAGCTGACCCACCGCGACATGGGTCCGATCCAGCGCTACCTCGGACCGGAGGTCCCGACCGAGACGCTGATCTGGCAGGACCCGCTCCCCGCGGTCGACCACGAACTCGTGGACGCCGCCGACGTGGCCGCCCTCATGGGCCAGATCCTCGCCTCCGGCCTGACGGTCGCCGAGCTGGTCTCGACCGCCTGGGCGTCGGCGTCGACGTTCCGCGGCAGCGACAAGCGCGGCGGCGCCAACGGCGCGCGCGTCCGCCTCGCGCCGCAGAACGGCTGGGAGGTCAACAACCCGGACGAGCTGGCGCGGGTGCTGCGTACCCTGGAGGGCGTCCAGGCGGCGTTCAACGCGTCCCAGACCGGCGGGAAGAAGATCTCGCTCGCCGACCTGATCGTGCTCGCCGGTGGCGTCGGCGTCGAGCAGGCCGCCAGGAACGCCGGCTTCGACGTCCAGGTCCCCTTCACCCCGGGCCGCACGGACGCCTCGCAGGAGCAGACCGACGTCGAGTCCTTCGCCGCGATGGAGCCCACCCACGACGGGTTCCGCAACTACCTCGGGAAGGGCCACCGCCTGCCGGCCGAGTTCCTCCTGCTCGACAAGGCGAACCTGCTGACCCTGAGCGCGCCCGAGATGACGGTCCTCGTCGGCGGTCTGCGCGTCCTGGGCGCGAACCACCAGCAGTCGTCGCTGGGCGTCCTCACCGCGACCCCCGGGTCGCTGACCAACGACTTCTTCGTCAACCTGCTCGACCTGGGCACGACGTGGAAGCCGACGTCCGAGGACGCGAACACCTTCGAGGGGCGCGACGACGCCACGGGCGAGGTCAGGTGGACCGGCAGCCGGGTCGACCTCGTCTTCGGGTCGAACTCCGAACTGCGTGCGCTCGCGGAGGTCTACGCGAGCGACGACGCGCGGGAGAAGTTCGTCCGCGACTTCGTCGCCGCGTGGGTCAAGGTGATGGAGCTCGACCGGTACGGCCTCGCGTGATCCCGCCGTCCGGGCCGGTCCGCACGGGCCGGCCCGGACGACGTGGCGTGGCTGCTCCAGACCGCCCCGGCGACCATCCGGACTGAGCGCGGCGAGGCTCGCACGCCGGGTACACCGCCTGCACCGCCAGCTCGATCGCCCTGGCCGCGCAGGCCCGCAAGTACGGCCTCGGGCTGGTCTTCGCCACCCAGGCGCCGAAGGGCCTGCACAACCAGATCTCCGGCAACGCCACCACGCAGTTCTTCGGCCTGCTCAACGCCCCGGCGCAGATCGACGCCGCCCGGCAGTTGGCGGAGGCGAAGGGCGGCCGGCTGCCGGACATCGGGTCTCAGTACGCCAGCTCGACGGGCCGCCCGAGCAGCAGGGCGCCGTTGTTGCCGAGCCAGCCCTCGGCCGCCGCCGCGTGCTGGGAGAAGGTGTGGATGTCCCGGAAGCGGCGCTGCACCGGGGAGGAGTCGCGGGCGGCGCCGCCCCCGGCGGCCCGGTAGCAGACGTCCACGGCGCGGGTGGCGGCCTCGGTCACCCAGGGCAGGCTCGCCGAGATCCGCGGATGCAGCGCGGCGATCGCCGTCGGGTCGGCGGCGCCGGCCGCCTCGTGCAGGTCGTCGGCCAGCGACCGGACCAGCGCGCGGGCCGCCCGGACGTCGAGGTCCGCCCGGCCGAGCTGCACCCGGAAGGCCGGCGAGTCGGCCAGGGACTGCCGGGCGTAGAGCCGCTGCCGGCCGCCGTCGAGCAGCGCCACCATCTCGTCCAGCGCGCCCTGGGCGATGCCGACGGCCACCGCGCCCAGGTGCAGGACGAACTGCGCCAGTGGCGCGAGGAACCCCGGCCCCGGTACGCACGGCGTGCCCGCGAACAGGTCGAAGCTCAGCTCCGCCGGGCAGAACACCGAGTCCACCGCCACGTCGTGGCTGCCGGTGCCGCGCAGCCCCAGGACGTGCCAGGTGTCCACCACCTTCACCCGCTCCGCGGGGAAGAGCATCGAGCGCAGCTCCACCGGCTGGCCGTCCGGGCCGGGCAGCGGCTGGCCGTCCCCGGTCAGCACGCAGTTGCCGAAGATCCAGTCGGCGTGCCGGGACCCGCTGGCGAACGCCCACCGCCCGGTCACCTGGAACCCGCCGTCGGCGAGTTCCGCCCGGCCCTGCGGGGCGAACCCGCCGGCCACCACGACGTCGGGCCCCTGCGCGTAGATCTTGTCGAACCGGTCGCGGGGAAGCATCGCCAGCAGGTGCGGCGTCTCGGCCCCGATCATCACGGTCCAGCCGGTCGAGCCGTCCGCCCGCGCGAGGGACTCCAGCACCGCCAGCCCGGTACGCGGGTCCGCCTCGTACCCGCCGTGGCTGCGCGGGACGAACATCCGGAAGCAGCCGGCGTCGCGCAGCCGGTCGAGCAGGTCGGCGGGCAGCTCCCGGGCCGCCTCGATCTCCTCGGCCCGGCGGGTCAGCTCCGGGGCCAACTCCCGCACGGCACCGGTCAGTCGGGTCCGGTCCTGGTCGTCCATCGTGTCGCCTCTCGCTCACGCCCGGCCTCGCGGCCCCACCACACGGATGCTCGCCCGCCGGGCGTCCCGGAATACAGGGACGTCGGTACCGCCGGGCCGGGAAGCCGGCGCGCGCGGAAACTTCCCGGGCGGTCGGGACGGGGCGCACCAGGCGGCCGGGACGCCGGGACGGGCAGGCTCGGCGGGCCGGCGGACCCGCGCCCGCACCGCGACCCCGACAGCCACTCACCCACCGGGAGGTACCCCGTGTCCGTCACCGCGCAGCCCGCCCTGCTGATCGTGGCCACCCAGGTGGTCCCGCTGCAGTACCTGGCCCTGGTCCCCGGCGGGCTCTGGCTGACTGTCGCGGGGCTGACATTCGGCCTGGAGCGTCGGGGGATCGGCAACTGACGCCGCGACTGCCAGGATCGGATCATGCTGATCGAGTGGGCGCCCCGGGCGCCGGACGCGGGGGCGGCCCGCGGTGACCGCCGCCACCCGGCCGCCGCCTGGGCCGTGCTGGTCGCCTGTGCGCTGCTGGTCGCCGGTACGACGCTCTGCTGGGCCTTCGCCCGCCGCCCCTGGGGGCTGTCCCAGCTCTACTTCCTCGTCGACTTCACCGACTGCGCCGTGTACGGGGCGGTGGCGTGGCTGATCCTGCTGCGCCGCGCCCATCCCGTGGCCTGGCTGCTCGCGCTGACCGGCGTCGGCGGCGGCGTCTCCGCCCTCGGCGCCCAGTACGTCGACCTGCTCCGGGTGTACCCCGGGCTGCCCGACCCCGACTGGCTCACCTCGGCCCGGCACTGGGGCTGGGCGCCGGGCATGCTCTCGCTGATCGTGGTGCTGCCCTGGCTGGTTCGGGAGGGCAAACTGCCGGTGGGGTCCCGGGCGGGCGTCGCGGTGGGCGGCGCCGTCGTCGGCTTCTTCGAGCTGTTCCAGCTGACCTGGCCGGGCCCGGGCGGCACGGGCTCCGACTCGCCGCTGCCGATCCCCAGCGCCGCCTGGGCGACGCTGACCGAGCGGGCGCAGCCCGTGCTCGCCGCCCTGGTGGCGGTGCTCGGGTTGGTCGCCGCCGCCGGGATCCTGTGGCGGCGCCGGGTCGCGCCCGGCGTCGAGCGGGTCGGGCTGGGCTGGCTCGCCGTCGGCACGGCGCTGCTCGCGGTGAGCTTCGCCCCGGTGGCGCTGCCCCGCGACTGGGACTGGCTGGTGCTGTCGTGGCTGCCGCCGGTGGCGATGCTGGCCGCGCAGGCGTTCTTTCCGGCCGCCGTGCTGGCCGTGGTGCTGCGGCAGCGGCTGTGGGGGATCGAGATCCCCGTCCGCCGTACGCTGGTCTGGTTCCTGCTGACCTTCCTGCTCGTCGCCGCGTACGTCGTCGGGGTGACCACCGTGGACGCCCTGCTCCCGGCCAGCCGGGCGGTGCCCGGGGTGCTGGTCACGGCCCTGGTCGCGGCGGCCGTGCAGCCGGGCCGGTGGTGGGTGCAGCGGCGGGTGGACCGGCTGATCCACGGTGCGGCGGCCGAGCCGCTCGGGGTGGTGCGCGGCGTCGGCGACCGGATCAACGCGAGCGAGGACCCGGCCGACGTGCTCCACGGGGTGGCGCAGGCCCTGACCGACCTGCTGCGGCTGGGCGCCTGCGGGATCGAGGTGGACGGCCCGGAGCCGTGCACCGCCCACTGCGCCTCGGCGGGGCCGGCGGGGGAGCCGCTGGTGCTGCCGCTGCGGCGGGGCGAACGGGAGGTCGGGCGGCTGACCGTGTGGGCCCGGGCCGGCGAGCGGCTGGACGGGCGTACCCGGTCGGCGCTGGTCGACCTCCTGCCGTTGGTGTCCTCGGCGGCCAGCCTCGCCGCCGCGAGCCGGGCACTGGTCGCCTCCCGGGCCCGGCTGGCGGAGGCCCGCGACTCGGAGCGCCGCAAGCTGCGCCGGGACCTGCACGACGGGCTGGGCCCCGCGCTGGCCGGGATCGGGCTGGGCCTCCAGGCGGCCCGTAACCTGATCGGCGCCGACCCGGCCGGGGTCGGTCCGCTGCTCGACCGGCTGCGCGACGAGACGGACCAGCGGGTGGAGCAGGTCCGCGACCTGGCCCGCGGACTGCTCCCGCCGGTCCTCGGCGAGCGGGGGCTCGCCGCCGCCCTGCACGAGTTGGCCCGCCGGTACGACGGCTCGGGGCTGGCCGTGCTGGTGGAGGCCGTGCCGTCGCCGCTGCCCGAGCCGGTGGCCACCGCCGTGTACGGCATCGTGGCCGAGGCGGTCCGCAACGCGCAGCGGCACTCCGGGGCGGCTACCTGCCGCGTCGTGGTCGACCACGACGAAAACGGGCTCGTCGTGCGGGTGGCCGATCCGGGGCGGGGGATCGCGGCGGACGCCCCGGCCGGGGTGGGCATGCTGTCCATGCGGGAGCGGGCGGAGGGAATCGGCGGCGTGTGCGAGATCGGCCCCGGGGAGCAGGGCGGCACGACGGTCACCGTACGGGTGCCCGCCGACCGCCTGCCCCCGTACGAGGATGACCGGCCGGCCGCCCCCGAGCCGGCGTCGCCCCCACCTGTGCTGGCGGCGGTGCCGGTGGCGCGGTGCGGGCGAGCGGAGGCGGTGCGGCGGTGAGCGGTGAGCAGGGCGGGCAGGAGGTCATCCGGGTGGCGGTCGTCGACGACCACCCGGTGTTCCGGCTCGGCATGTCGGCGCTGCTGGCGTCCACGCCGGGGCTGGAGGTCGTGGGCGAGGCGGCCGACGCCGACGAGGCGGTGCGGGTGGCCGCCCTCCGGCAGCCGCAGGTCGTCATCATGGACCTGCACCTCGGCGACGGGCGCTCCGGCGTGGAGGCCACCCGGGAGATCGTCGCCCGGTACCCGGGCACCGGCGTGCTGGTGGTGACGATGCTGGACGACGACGACTCGGTCTTCGCGGCGCTGCGGGCCGGGGCCCGCGGGTACCTGCTCAAGGGCGCCGCCCCCGGCGAGGTGGAGCGGGCGGTCCGGGCGGTGGCCAACGGGGAGGTGCTGCTCGGCCCGGTGGTGGCGAGCCGCGCGATCGGCTTCCTCGCCGGCGGCCGCGGGGGCGGGCGGGCGCCGTTCCCCGAGCTGACCGACCGGGAACGCGAGGTGCTCGACCTGGTCGCCCAGGGACTGGGCAACGTCGTCATCGCCCGGCGGCTGACGCTGAGCCCGAAGACGGTGCGCAACCACCTGTCGAACGTGCTGACCAAGCTCCAGGTCGCCGACCGGGGCCAGGCGATCCAGCGGGCCCGCGAGGCCGGCCTGGGCCAACCCTGAGAAGGCTCTCCGCCTTTCCCCATATGCTCGGGCCATGGAACTGCGGATCTTCACCGAACCCCAGCAGGGCGCCAGCTACGACCAGCTGCTCGCCGTGGCCGGGACACCTCCCGCAGCCGGCTCGGCACCCTGATGACGGCTGCCACCTTCCGGCTGCCCGGCCCGCTGGCGATCACCGTCGCGCAGGTCGACCAGATGAGCGGCGGCCGGGTCGAGCTGGGCATCGGCACCGGCTGGTTCGCCGAGGAGCACACCGCCTACGGCATCCCGTTCCCGGCGGTGGGGGAGCGGTTCGACCGGCTGGAGGAGCAGCTCGCGGTCATCACCGGGCTGTGGGAGACCCCGGCCGGCCGGACGTTCGACTTCCCCGGGAAGTACTACCCGGTGGCCGACTCGCCGGCCCTGCCCAAGCCGGTGCAGCGGCCGCGCCCGCCGATCCTGCTCGGCGGCAGGGGGCCGAAGCGCACGCCCCGCCTCGCGGCCCGCTACGCCGACGAGTTCAACCTGCCGTTCGCCTCGGTCGAGGACACGGCCGCGCAGTTCGAGCGGGTCCGCGCGGCCTGCGCCGAGGCGGGCCGCGACCCGGGCACCATGCGCTGGTCGAACGCGCTGGTGTTGTGTTGCGGCCGCGACGAGGCGGAGGTGCGCCGCCGCGCCGAGGCGATCGGCCGGGACCCGGCCGAGCTGCGCGGGAACGGCCTCGCCGGCACCCCCGCCGAGCTCGTCGACAAGATCGGCCGGTACGCGGCGACCGGCAGCGGGCGCATCTACCTCCAAGTGCTCGACCTTGCCGACCTGGACCACGTCGAGCTGGTCGCCGCCGAGGTCATGCCGCAGGTCTGAGCCGCGTCCCGTCCCGCCGGGCCGCCTCCCGACTCCCGGGAGCCGGCCCGGCGGCGTATCGTTCCCGGACGATGCCCGGCCTCGCATGGGTCGCCGGGCCAGCGGCGGGAGGGCGACGTGGGCGAGCGGGAGCCGGTGGTGGCCGTGCCGGGCCGCAACTGGGCCGGCAACATCCGGTACGCCGCCGCGCGGCGGCACCGGCCGTCGACCGTGGACGAGCTGCGCCGGCTGGTCGCCGGCAGCGACCGGATCCGGGCGATCGGCACGGGGCACTCGTTCAACCGGCTCGGCGACACCACCGGCGACCTGGTGTCGCTGGCCGGGCTGCCGCCCACCGTCAAGATCGACCGCGAGCGCGCCACGGTTACCGTGGCCGCCGCCGCGCGCTACGGCGAGCTGGCCGCCCGGCTGCACGCCGCCGGGTACGCCCTGCCGACCCTGGCGTCGCTGCCGCACATCTCGGTGGCCGGCGCGGTCGCCACCGCCACCCACGGCTCCGGCGTCGGCGTGGGCAACCTCGCCACCGCCGTCTCCGCCCTGGAGCTGGTCACCGCCGACGGCGACCTGCTGAGCGTACGGCGGGACGCCGACGGGGACCGGTTCGCCGGGACGGTGGTGGGACTGGGCGCGCTGGGCGTCGTCACCCGGGTCACGCTCGACGTGGTGCCCACCTTCGACGTGCGGCAGTACGTCCGGCTCGGCCTGCCCCGCGTGGCGCTGGACGAGGCGTTCGCCTCGGCGTACAGCGTCAGCCTCTTCACCGACTGGCGCGGCGACCGGATCGGCCAGGTGTGGCGCAAGCAGCTCGCCGACGAGCCGCCGCCCCCGGCGGACTGGCTCGGCACGACGGCGGCCGGCGAGCCGTGCCACCCGGTGCCCGGATTGGCGGCGGCGAACTGCACCGCCCAGCTCGGGGAGCCCGGCCCGTGGCACGAGCGGCTGCCACACTTCCGGCTCGGCTTCACCCCGAGCAGCGGGAACGAGCTGCAGTCGGAGTACCACGTGCCCCGGGCGGCGGCGGCCGAGGCCCTGGCCGCCCTCGACCCGGCGCGGGACCGGATCGCCGAGGTGCTCCAGGTCTGCGAGCTGCGTACGGTCGCCGCCGACGGGCTGTGGCTGAGCCCGCAGTACGAGCGGGACAGCCTGGCGGTGCACTTCACCTGGATCGCCGACGCCGAGGCGGTCGCCCCGGTGGTGGCCGAGGTCGAGCGGCGACTGGAGCCGTTCGCGCCCCGCCCGCACTGGGGCAAGGTCTTCGGGCTCGACCCGGCGGCGGTCGCCGCCGCGTACCCCCGGCACGCCGACTTCGTGGCCCTGCTGCGCGACCTGGACCCGGCGGGCAAGTTCCGCACACCCGACCTGGACCGCTACTTCCCCCGCTGATTCCCTATCGAGGATCGGTTGTCAAGAGGGCGGGTTGCTTGACGGTCCGTGACGGTGTCGCGGAGGATTCGGGTGGGGAAGGTCGCCTCGTTCGTACGCTTCGAGCGTCTTTTTGATCATGTCCCGTGAGGGCTTGGTGAGGGGCCTTCCCCGCCCTGCGCTTGGTGCTGCGCCGCCTGCGGCGGATCTCCTCGGTCACGGTCCACTGCTGGGCGATGATCTGTTTCGCCTGCTGTGGGGTGACCGGCGTGCCGTCGACGTCGCAGATCACGTACGGCATGCGGCGGCGCATCACGGTCCAGAGCCGTTCGGCGAGCCGGGCCGCGACCACACAGCTGGCTTTGAGGTGTTCGGCACCGCGTTCGACCATCTGCTGGTGGTAGATGCGCGCGAGCTGCGGGTCCTGCTTGCGAGCCCAGTCCGCGGCCCGGATCAGAGTGGCCCGGGCCAGCCGGGAGCCGGCCTTGGACATCGGCTGGCCCTTGCGGTCGGTGTCACCGGTCTCTGACGCGCGCGGCGCCAGCCCGAGGTATGACTTGAAGTGCGCCGCGGTGGGGAACCGGGCGGCGTCACCGATGACCGCGGTCATCGCCGGTCCGCCGACCTCGGCCAGGCCGGGCAGGCTACGGGCCAGCTGCATCGGGTCGACCCACCGGTAACAGGTCTCCCGCTCGGCCGCGTGCGCGGCCAGCTCGGTGGCGATAGCGCGTAGTAGCCGCACCTCGGTGGCGATCTCGGCGGCCAGGTCGGTGAACGCGACCGCCGGGTGATCACCGTAGAGGTCGACCGCCGCTTGGGCGGCGACCAGCCACTGCTCGGCGCGCGCCGCGCCCTGGTGGTTGTGGGACGCCTTGACGATCAGCGCGGTCAGCCGGGCCCGGCCCAGCCGCAGCAGGGCACGCGGGTCGGCGTAGCGTTCCAGCACCGCCAGGTCGGCCTTGCCCAGATCACCGGTCAGCGGGGTGCACGGCATCACCTGCCGGACCAGGTCCTTGATCCGCACCTTGTGCTCGGACGCGGCCATGGTCAGCCGGTCACACGCGCGCACCCGCCGGTCCAACGCCGCCGCTGCCGCATCCGGCAGTTCGAGGGGCCGTAGCCCGTCCGGGTCGATCAACGGCAAGCGTGCCAGGGTGTCCGCGTCAATGCCGTTGGACTTCGCATGCCGCGACAGGAACCGGCGCAGATCCGCCGCCTTCGCACTCGACACCCGGAACACCAGGTGCCCCCGAGCGGTGAAGAACACCGCGATCGGCAGCCACGCCGGCCCGGTCGGCTCGATCACCACCTCCAACCGCGTGCCCGGCGCCGCCCCGGCCAACGCCGCGGACTCGATCATCGACAAGCTGTCCACCGTCGGCTCGCACCGCCGCCGGCACACCTCCCGTCCGGCCTCGTCACGCACCCGTACCGTGTGCGCCGACGCGATCCCCAAATCGATACCGACCAACCTGCGCTGCATCTACCGCCTCCCCGGCACATAAACATCTACCTGCTCCGGCGATCCGCGCAGGTCAACACCGCACGCCAGCCACGGTCCCAAGGAGGCAGAGCAGTCCGACGACGGCTCCCACTCATGTGCTGCAACCGGACCCGGCCTCGCAGGGCCGGCCCACTTCCCTCATCCGGGACATCCGTGGCCAGACCAGCGGTAGCAATCAGCGGTACGAGGCTCTCCCTCAGACCCCAACTCGTCGCCACCCACCGGACCAACCGGGATGCTCATCCAATCCCAGGACCACCGGGCTGATCAAGCACCGGAGTTCCTTACATGACCCGGTGCCCGGCACCCCTCGCCCCGCGTCCGGTGTTGGGGCGGGCGCGTCAGTGGCGGGCGCCGCGCGCCGTTGTCTGGTCGCGGAGGCTGCCGCGTTGTACGGCGCGGCTGATGTCGCTGGGCGACACGATGCCCACCAGGCGCTGGTCGGTCACGACGAGTGCCCGGCCGTCGGCGCACCGGCTGAGCCGGGGCAGCAGCTCGGTGAGCTGCTCGTCCGGGGAGGCCAGCACCAGGTCCTCGGCCCGGCAGGCGACCTCTTCCAGCCGGGTCTGGTCGCGGCGGTCGGCAGGGATGTGGCGTACCCGGTCGAGGGTGACCAGGCCGATCGGCCGGCCGCCGTCCTCGGTCAGCGGCAGCGCCGAGTGCCGGTACGCGAACAGGTGGTGGTCGACGAAGTCGCGCACGGTCATGTCCCCGGTGGCGGTCTGCGGCTGCGGCGTCATCACGTCGGCGACGCGGACGCCGCGCAGCGCACTGCCCATCCGGGCCTGCCGCTCCTCCATGCCGGCCGCCCCGATCAGGAACCAGCCGATCAGCGCCAGCCACAACCCGCCGGGCCCGGCCCCGCGCAGGAACTGCCACAGCCCCAGCGCGATCAGCGCCGCGCCGAGCACCCAGCCGGCCCGGGCCGCCACGACCGACGCCTTCGTCCGGTCGCCGGTGGCCTTCCACACGGCGGCGCGCAGCAGCCGGCCGCCGTCCAGCGGCGCCGCCGGCAGCACGTTGAAGATCGCGAGCAGCACGTTGATGCCGGCGAGCCAGGCCAGCGCCCCGACCGCGAGGCCGTGCACCCCGGACACGGAGAGCAGCGCGGCGATCCCGCCGAAGACGACGCCGATGATCAGGCTGACCAGCGGCCCGACCCCGGCGATGCGCAGCTCCGCCCCGGGATCGCGGGCCTCGCCCTGCAGCTCGGAGACACCTCCGAACAGCCACAGCGTGATCCCGCCGACGCCGATGCCGTTGCGTTTGGCGACCACCGCGTGGGCCACCTCGTGGGCGAGTAGCCCGAGGAAGAAGACCACCCCGGCGATCAGCCCGGCCAGCACGTACGCCCAGACCGGTCGCCCGGGGTACGCGCGCGGGAACTGGCTCGCGGACAGTCCCCAGACGATCAGCCCGAAAATGACCAGGACGCTCCAGTTGACGCCGACGGGTACGCCCGCGACCCGGCCGATCCGGAAGCTCGCCCTCATGGGCGTCGGCATACCCGTGTTCACCGGTCCCATGCCGGCTGGGTGCAGCTCCTTTGGAGCTGCCCCGTTTACGCTATCGCCGGCCGCGCGTCCCGCCCCGCCCCCGCGATCTGACCGGTAAATGACCTGTACCACGACGGGTTTTGGGCGCGGTGGGCTGGCCCGGTGTTGATGGCCAGCCCGGGCGGGGTGGGGGTGTGGGGTCAGGTTGTCGGTTGCAGGGTGACGGTGTGGCCGAGGGCTTCGAGTTGCCGGACCAGGCTGTTGATCTTCCGGGTGGTGTTGATACGGCGTTCGTGGAAGTCGGCGCCGAGATCGTGGTAACGGGCGGTTGGGTCGTTGAGCAGGTGCCAGATGATCACGAGGATGGAGCGGGCGACGGCGACCTTGGCCTTGCCTTTGCCTCGACGTGTGACCAGACGCCGGTAGCGTTCGGACAGGAACGTTCCCTTGCCGCGGGCGACGGTGGCTGCGGCCATACCGAGGGCGCCTTTGAGGTACGGATTGCCTTTGCCTGTCTTGCCCGCGGTGAGGCTGGTACCGGACTGGATGGTGCGCGGACACAGCTTCGCCCAGGACACCAGGTGCGCCGCGGTGGGGAACCGTGTCATGTCCAGACCGATCTCGGCGATGATCAGTTGCGCGGACTCGGTGCTGATGCCCGGGATCTCGGCCAGGCGCCGCCGGGCGTCTGGCGCCGGGGTGTCGCCGTCGCCGCCGCCCGGCTGGGAGGGTGGGTCGATGTCGTCGAGTATCTGCCCGATCCGTGTGGTGAGTTTCGCGATCTCGGTGTCGAGGCGGTCGATCTGGTCGAGCAGGATCCGGGCCAACTCGCCGTGATGGTCGTCGAAGCGGCCGGTGAGTGCCTCGATGAGGGCGTTGCGTTTGCGGCGCAGCGCTCCGTGGGCCAGCGAGGCGAGGGTCGCCGGATCACGTTGACCGGCGATCAACGCCTCAACCATGTCCCGCGTCGACACCGTCCGCAGGGTGGAGGCCACCGACGACACCTTGATCAGGGCGTCTTCAAGCAGTTTCTCCAACCTCGACCAGTAGCGGGTCCGGTCCCGGACCAGATCCACCCGCATCCGGGTGTAGTCACGCAACACCCGCACCGGAGCCGCAGGCACGAACGAGGGCCGCAACAGGCCCTTCTCGGTGAGCTTGGCCAACCACACCGCGTCCAGCTTGTCGGTCTTCGGCCGCCCGGGCACGTTCTTGACGTCACGGGCGTTGACCAACTGCACGTCCAACCCGGCTGCCTCGAACAGGTAGAACCAGATCCGCCAGTAGTCCGACGTGCTTTCCACGGTGACCCTCTCCACCCCCGCCGCCACCAGATCGGCGGCAAGGTCACTGACCGCGTTCGTGGTCGCCGTCACCTGCCACACCCGGCTCACCCGCCGCCCACCCGCGGCGGGTAGCCGGGTACACACCATCCCCGACTCCTTGGCCACATCGACCGCACACACCCGCTCCCAGACCTTCTCGCTGTCAGCGTCCGGGATCTCTTCGGGTAACCCGCGCATCCGCCCGCGTCCCTCCTCACCGTGATCGACCAGTGGGTAGGTCGCCCGGGGGCCTCGGTCGGGAACCGAAAATCTGACCGGCGTGCTCGAAGCAACAGTGCGTGACCCACAAGAGTCCGGGCCCCGGCGCCAGACTTGCAGACGGCCTCAACTAGACCAAGATCGATCGGCGTCGGCGGGCGACCTGTCCACCATTTTCACGCCTGCGAGGCGTCCCGAAAAGACCGGGTGACTTGCACTTGCTGCCCCGGCAAACCGTCGCAAACAGCCCACTCGGGGGGCCGAAAGTGCAAGATCGCCGCTTGCTACCTTCTGCTTCATGCCTTCTCGCGCGATCACGGCCAGCAGCGGGGGCAGGTCCGTCCGCGTCCAGGCCGTCCGGCAGCGGCGGCCGGGGTGGTGCGGTCGTACCGGTTCGACACCCGGCAGCCGGACTCCCCGGTGGTCCTTTTCGGAGAGTTCCCGCTGGCCTGACCGGCGCCGCTCCTACGCCCGCCTCCGCGATCTTGCACTTGCTGCCCCGACAAACAGGCACAAACAACCCAATCGACGGGCCGAAAGTGCAAGATCGCTCCA
This sequence comes from Micromonospora olivasterospora, assembly GCF_007830265.1. Taxonomy (NCBI): domain Bacteria; kingdom Bacillati; phylum Actinomycetota; class Actinomycetes; order Micromonosporales; family Micromonosporaceae; genus Micromonospora; species Micromonospora olivasterospora. Next base: position 997,291 of record NZ_VLKE01000001.1, on the reverse strand, counting down.
GCGGATCGTCGCCGGGGGTGCAGGGCGAGGCGTCGCTTTTGCGGGGCAGGGCGGCCTCGGCGATGTCGGACGGCAGGCCCAGGCGCCCGATCGGCTGCGAGGCACCCAGCTTCTCCTCCAGGAAGTCGCTGAACGCATCCGCCCGCGTCGGCCTCGCTCGTGACGTCGGTACGGACGTAGCCGAGCGGACCCTTGTGCTCCTTCTGGAGCGCCGCGCCCAGCTCGTCGTTGATGTCGGCGGCGACGACCTTTGCGCCCTCGGCGACGAAGAGTTCTGCCGCGCCGCGACCGATGCCGCTCGCCGCGCCCGTGATCACCGCGCCCTTGCCCTGCAACCGATCCGGCATGGGTTCTGTCCCTCCGTGAGACCGCCTCTGACATTCAGGCCGTCCGCCGGGCAGTGGCATCCGCTCATCGGCTGCTGGGGACGGGTTGACCATGCCGGGCGAACAGCGTCGCCAGCTCTGCGCGTCCCCGCTCGACAACCTGTAGGAGCGGGCACAGGTCCAGGCCGTCGGGCAGTGGCATGTCGGTGAACAGGTCGCGGACGCCGAACCGCCGGCTCAGCCACCGGTGCAGCGCCCGCCGGTCGGCTGCGGCGTCCAGGTCGTCGGGCAGGCTCCAGACATCCTTCGCGTACGGGGTGTCGTCAGCCCCGATCGCCGCGAGCAGGCCGGACCGGCGAACCAGGCACGGGTAGCAGTGGCCACAGTGGAACTCAGACCGGTCCCTGGGCGGGTGGCCGCAGCTCACCGTCGCGCCGGTCAGGACGGCGGGCGGCAGCCCGGCGGTGAGGGCGTGCTGGCAGACCTCGCCCTTGGTCAGGTGCAGGTACGGATTGACGAGGGAGACCTCGCCGCCGACGCTGCGGATCAGCTCGTTGAGCAGGCTGAGGGTGTGCGGGTGCACCGAGCGGGTGGAGCAGGCCGCCACCCGGGCGGGCGTCAGCGCCGGGTTGAGCGCGAGCTGACCGTTCTCGGGTACGGCCACCCGCGGCACGTCGTGGGCGGCGGCGAGGAAGACGGCCGTGGCGGCGTACAGCAGTCCTCTGGTGCGGGAGGACTTGCCCTGCCGGAATTCGTCCCGATCGCGCGGAGGACGCGTTCCTGCTGCCCGGCCCACTGCGGTTCGTGGTACGAGACCAGCAGCAGGCCGCCCGCCGGCAGTCGGGCACGTTCGGCCGCGTACGCGGAGGAGTCGAGACCCCCGGAGAAGAGGGCCACCTCCTCGACCGGGGGGTCGGCGTCGAGCCGGCCCTGCTGCGGCCAGGGGTCGGCCCCCGGGAAGACCTCGATCGCCCAGCGATCGGCGGTCAGCGTCTCGACGACCCGGGTCAGCAGCGTGAGCGCCTGCCCCGCCCAGAGGTCGGGCTCGGTCACCTGTACCGACAGGTCGATCCGCCGGGTCCAGCCGTCATCGGAGCCGGCGCGGAGCGAGAACTTGTCGGCCAGGTAGACGGCGCGGGCGAGCTGGAGCAGGTCCTGCGCCCAGGCCGGGCGGTCCCGCGCCACCTCGGACAGCCTCTGGAGCCGCTCGTCAGCGTGGGCGAGTAGGCGGTGGTCGAGCGTCTGACGTCCGGGCGGAACGGCTGCCCGCCCCTGGACCGCGTAATGGTAGGCGTAATTTGTCGTGCTCATGCGACCAACTCCACCCCGGTGTCTCCCAGGCCCAACGCCTCGGTGACCGTCGTGCCGACCAGGTCCCGGGCCACCTCGGCGAGCCGTGGTCGCTGCGGCTCGCGTGCCGCCGCCTCCTCGCACGGGTCGGGCAGGACCTTGACGACCTGGTCCGCGACGAAGCCGGCGACGGCGTCGGTGGGGTCGAGCATCATCAGCGCGGGGACGGCGAGCTTGACGTTCTCGGCGATGAGAACGTGCACGAACTCGCCCACCAGTTCCCCGAAGAACGTTCGGTACAGGGCGCAGAACAGCTCACCCGTGAGCCGGGACGGGGAAGCCGGGCCGGCGAGCGGACCGTCCGGCGCGACCAGGCGTTCGGCCACCCGACGCGCGGCGCGGCGGATCGCCGCGTCCACGATGAGCCGACCGTCGCCGCCGACCTCGGTGACGAACCGGCGGACGACCTCGTCGGCGGGATCGGTGGGCGCGGCGCGATGCAGGTCCCGGAGCAGCGGAGGATCGGGCTGCCGCAGCTCGTCCAGCGCGGTGACGAGACGGTGGCCGGCCTCCTGCGCCGCGTCGCGGAGGCCGAATCGTTCCGGCTCTTCGAGGAGGGCGTCCCGCAGCGCCCGCCGGTACTGCGTCGCGACGTCCGAGGCGGTTCGCCGGTCGTCGTCGGTGAGCGAGCCCGGCCGGCTGTCCTCGCTCGGGGTCCAGCGGCGCAGGCGGCCCTTCGCGCCGCTCCACCCGCCGTGCCTGGGGCCGGCCAGACGCGTAGACGTGCCCACAGCGACCTCCCGGAGGGGGACGGGACAGTGCGCGAACGAAGTCTATTGATGCTTACCGTGTTTGAACAGATGCGTACAGTGCTCATCGGCCTGGCGTTCCCGCGCTGGTCGGGCAGCGGCTGGCGCGTTCCTCGGCTTCGACCTGGTCCGGGCGGTACGCGAGGTGCTGCTCGGCGCTGATCCACCCGTCACCCTGACCCGCCGCGCCGTCGACCGGCTCGCGCGCGAACGGTCGGAGAAGCTGCACCTGGTGCACCCGGGCGGCACCGTCGTCGTGCGGGAGGGCGAGGGCGACCTGCACTGGTGGACTTGGGCTGGTGGACCTGGGCCGGCTTCCGGGCGAACGGACCCTGACCGCCACCCTCAGCGAGGTGGTCGACCCGGGCGGACGGTTCGACGACTGCGCCATCCGGCTTCGGGAGGACCTGGCCCCGGCCGCCTGCCCACACGCCTGGCCGCGGCGACCCTGGCCGCCCGGCTGGCCGACCTCGACCGGGCGGCAGCGGTGCTCGCCGAGCCGACCCGGTTCGTCATCCCCTGACTGCAGCAGCGCGGCAGCCTCGCGTGCCGGCTGCGGCGGCCGTTCCGTCAGTCGTCGCAGCCGATGCCGTCACCGTCACGGTCGAGGTCGTAGATGTCCTCGCCGATCACACGTACCGGGCCGTAGACGTACGCTGGCCCGTTCCCGCTGCCGCCGGCGCAGTCGACGTCACTGGCGATGGGTACGCATCCGCTGTAGTTCGGGTCGCACTGGCGCTCCTTCTTGGTGCCGATTCTGACGACCTCGGTGACGGGTGCCTTGGTGACCTGCGACCGGACGAGCTTCTTGCCTGTCTGTACGCCGTCGGTCAGCGTGATCTCGTAGGTGAGGGTGCGGACGCCTGGCACACCGCGAGTCGTCACCTTCCTGGTGCCCTTGGGCAGTGACGAGTCCTCGACCGTCCTGGTCTTGTAGTTGATCCTCTGTTTCTCCGTGGCGGTCCGGGTTTCCACCGTAGGCGTGGCGGCCGTGCTGGGTGTCACGACGGCGCTGGGTGTCGGCGCCGCGCTGGGCGGCGGATCGCTGGCCGGCGCGGTCGTCGGCTCCTCGACGGCACTGATGGTCGGGGCCGCGTTCGCCGCCTTGCCCTTGGTCTCGGTAGGCGCCGGCGGGGAGACGACCGCTGCCATGATCGTTCCTCCGCAGCAGAGGAGCGCCAGTACAGCGGCGCTGACAAGGGCGATCTTCACCTTGTTGCGCCGGGGCCGTGGCTGGATCGGCAGGCCGGGGAACGGCCCAGCGGCCGGGAACTGCGCCGTCGGGTAGTGAGGGATGGGCCCGGTGGCGCCGGGCGGTGGGTTGTAAGGGGGTGGCGGCGCAGGCGGAGGCGTCTGGTTCTGCCACGGGTCCTGCGAAGGCGGGTACGTCACCTGTCAGAGTTTCCTGACGGACAGAGACCGAGGTCAGTGGCGACTCGGCCACGATCCGTATCGTTTGACCGTGTTGTCGTAGCCGGTCGGCGGTTGGTTGCGCTGCATGCGTGACCCCGCATCCGGCTTTCGGACTGACGGAGTCCGACGCCTAGCTGTCGGGCCGGCTGAGGTTCGTCGTGCGCCAGGAGGGCCATTCGTCCGGCCAGGTGTCGGGCCAGTCGTCGGCCCCGCGGCCGGAACGAGGAATCTCGCTACTCACCTCCTGCCCGACCACATCTCTGGCGAGCCGCTCCGCGAGATCGACGACATCGGCGGCAGACAGGCGCTTCCAGCCCTCGAACCGTCCGCCCATCGCGTCGTCGACCAGCGTCGCGCTCGCTGAGCAGCCCTCCCTCACCGATCGACCAGCGCCATCCGTACGCCCAGGGGCCGTAGTGGTCGACGAGGGCGCGGGTCATCGCCTCGGACCACTGAATCGCCTCCTCCGTTCCGACCAGACGGAACCCCTGTCTGATCGGCCGAGGCGGCACGGGAGGCGCCAGGGACCGCACCACGGTCAGCGCGTCGGCCGGGTCGAACGAGTACGGCGCCGGGTTGACATCCGCCCATCCGATCAAGAGCGGCAGACGCCACCGCCCCGAGTTGTCGCCCGCCATGATCACATCCTGCCAAACGCCAACTCGCCCGTCGTCCGTGTTCATGACTGACCGGCCGGGGTCAGGAGAGCCGCTGCTGACGTCAGAAACAGGCTATCGGCGCGGGCCGATCAACGGCGGAATGAGTTGCCCTTGACGCCTTCGACGAAGGTGGCCCACGCCGTCGAAATGAACGTCAGTGTCGCGCCGGTCGGATCCTTGCTGTCTCGAAGCCCGACGATGCCGGGGAGGTTGCCGGCGACCTCGACGCAGTCACCGCCGTTGTTGCTGCGGGTCGACTTGCGCCAGATCGCACCGGTCAGGTCAGGCACGGGAGTACTCCTCTGCGACTTGCTGGATGAAGCTCTTCGAGCGGGATTCGTTGAGGGTGCGGCCCGCCATGTCGGCCCAGATCGCGTTGTATGCGGCGGCCTCGTGGGACTTGTCGAGGTAGATCGCTCCCGTGGCGCTCTCCAGGTAGACCACCGGCGGCTCCATCTCCTTGCCGTTGGTATCCAAGGGGAACTCCAGGATCGAGAAGGCACCGGTCATCGCCCCGGCGTGCAGTCCGGCGGAAAAAGTCAGAACCTGGGGACACCACCGTCTCGGCCGAGGACGACCAGAACGTACGTCATCAGGTCTTCTGCGACCGGCTCATGCCCGGCGGCCGGCGGTGCCTGCTCCGGCCGGACCACGACGGCGAGTGCGCCCGGCGGGTTCGGTGGCGTTGACGGTGCTCGCCGAGCCGGCCCGGTTCGTGCCACCTGAACCTCACCAGTGGGGGGCCTCGCCGACGATCGCCGGGGCGCGGGTGTTCGCCATCTCCACCGACCAGTCCAGGGCGTAGTCGGCCACCTGCTCCCAGCCGGGCTCGCCGACAGTGAAGTGGGACCGTCCCGGGAACCCGTGGTAGTAGGTGATGGCCCGCGACTTCTGGTACAGGCCGGCGACCGCCTTCACCACCGCGGCCGGCACCACGTGGTCCAGGTCGCTGCCGATCAGCAGCAGTGGCCCCCGCTCGTCGTTGCCGTTGTCCACCCCGGCCGCCGAGTCCGGGTTCAGGTTCGCGAACGCGCCCTCGAAGAGCACGTGCCCGGCCGCCGGTACGGCGTACCGCTGCCAGGCCCGGTCGGAGTCCTCGGCGCTCAGGGTGTTGCCGAAGGCGTACCGGAACTCCTCGGGGGTGATCGGCACGGCGCGGTGCCGGTTCCGGGGGCTGCGGAGCACGGGGTACGCGGCGCGCAGCGTGCTCACCGGGAGCCGGACCACGCCCTTGATCGGCGCCGGGTGCACCCCGACCGCCACGGCGCCGAGCCCCCGGTCGAGCAGGACCTGGGCGAACAGGCCGCCGAAGGAGTGGCCCATCACGATCGGCGGCGTCGGCAGCCTCTCGATGATCGCGGCGTAGTGGTCGATGATCTGGTCCATGGTCAGGCTTGCGATGGGGCCCGGATCCTCCCGCAGCGCCTCGACCTCACGGTCCATTCCCGGCCAGGCGGGGGTCAGCACCCGGAAGCCGCGTGACCGGTAGCGCTCGGCCCAGTTCTCCCAGCTCCGGGGCGTCATCCAGAGCCCGTGGAGGAGCACGATCGTGTCGACCCGTCCCTTTGGCGTGGTATTCATCCCCTCAACCCCCCGCTGTCGCGACGCGGACCCGGCACGGTTACCCGCCCTCGGGGGCGGGGAACGCGTCGAGCGGAGACGGGTCGGCGTCCCCGCCCGCCGTGGGCGGGGACGCCTCGGGACGGCCCTGCTCAGCTCAGCTTGGCGCCGACGTGGATGGCGACCGCGTCGTGGGCCGGGACGTTGGCGGCGAACCAGCCGCTGCCGTCAACCGTGATCACCGGTCCGCTGCACGAGCCGTTGCTGAAGTCGCCGTGGATGATGTCGCAGTACCGGCCCGCGGGCAGCCCCGTGTAGTACGACCGGCCGTTGACCGCGAAGTCCTCGTCGTTGATCGTCAGGTAGCCCTTGCCGGCGCGGCTGAAGGCGATGTGCTGGTAGCCGTTGTCGTACCAGTTGGCGACGCCGGCGCCCTGGGTGGCGTTGTTGAAGCCCACCATGTTGAGGATGACCCGCCAGCGGTGCTCGCACTCCCAGCCCGAGTAGCAGGTGGTGTTCAGGGTCTTGTTGGTGCCGTCGGAGGGCGGGCCCTGGTCGCGGTTGCCGAACGTGTAGCTGGACATGACCGTGGGGGAGCCGTACGGCCAGCCCAGCATGAAGGCGTTGGCCAGGGCGTAGATGCCCCGGTCGTGGTACGTCAGCACGCCGCCCTCGCGCTGGGTGTCGTGGTTGTCCACGAACACCGCCGCCGAGGCGCTCGGTAGGTGGCCCCACCCCTCGCCGAAGTTCTTCAGGTACGCCAGCCGCTCGCTGCGGAACACCCGGGCGAGGTCCTTGCCGTACCGGAACTCGTGTACGTCGCCGTTGCCGGTGTACTCGGTCGGCAGGATCGGCTCGCCGGGGCCGTAGATGACCTCCTGCACGATGTACGCCGACCGGGAGAGCCTGGCCCTGATCCCGGCGATGTCGGCGGCCGGCATGTGCTTGCTGGCGTCCAGCCGGAACCCGTCCACGCCGAGCGAGAGCAGGTCGTTCAGGTACCCGGCGATCTTCGACCGGACGTAGTCCGACTCGGTCTCGAGGTCGGCGAGGTTGACCAGCTCGCAGTTCTGCACCTCGTACCGGTCAAAGTAGTTGGCGATGTCGTTGTTGCCGTTGCGACCGCAGTAGTGGAAGTCCTGCGACTGGTAGATGCCCGGGTAGTCGTAGTGGCCGTACGACGAGCCGGCCCAGCCGGTGCCTCCGGCGTCCTGGCCGGACATGTGGTTGATCACCGCGTCCACGATCACCTTCACCCCGGCGGCGTGGCACGTGTTCACCATGGACTGGAACTGCGCCCGGGTGCCCTTGCGGGACTCGATCCGGTAGCTGACGGGCTGGTACGCCACCCACCACTGGTTGCCCCGGACGTGCTCCTGCGGCGGGGAGACCTGGACGAAGCCGTACCCCTTCGGGCCCAGCACGTTGGTGCACTCGCTGGCCACGCTCGGCCAGTTCCACTCGAACAGGTTCGCGATGACCTTCTTCGTGCCGGACGGTGCCGCGGCGGCCGGGGGCGCCGCGAGGGCGGTCGGTGCGATCAGGCCGGCGATCAGGCCCAGGGCGAGCGCCGCGGAGCGGCCTCGACGTCGACGCATCGAAACTCCTACGGGATCGGGGGACGGGGCGGTGCGGCGGGGGAAGACGCCTCTGGTGCCGGAATCTTGCAGGTCATGGCTGAAATTTTCGGCAAGGTTACAAGCGCGTTGCAGAACCTGTCAACGCATGGACATGTATCGCTTCGCCTACTGGGATCCTCGTCGCCCGGGCAGGGCCATCCTGGTGGCCGCCGGGCGGGACGGAGTGCCGAGATCATCAAGCCTCCGTCCGACGTACGCGTACGATCTGCTCGTCGGCGCGGGACGCTGGGAGCCGCGCTACTCGCTGGGCACGTTCCCGCTGCGCTGCCGAAGGTCCGCCCCGAGACCGGTGAGGTGTGGCAGGCAGGGCATGGGCGGGCTACATGCGACGGAGGCGGGGTTGACAGTGGTTCTGCGAGTGAGTGGCCGCAATGCGCGGTTCCAGCAATGGAAAGCTCTCCTCGACAATCGGACCAAGCGGCAGCGACGCGGCGAGTTCCTCGTGCAGGGCGTGCGCCCGATCACCATGGCCGTCGAACACGGCTGGCAGATCCGGGAGCTGCTCTACGACACCAGCGCTCAGCTGTCCGGCTGGGCACGCGAGGCCCTGGACACAGTCCGGGCCGAGAGGTTCGCCGTCTCGCGTGAACTGATGCACGAACTGGGAGGTAAGGCAGACGCGGTGCCAGAGCTGCTGGCCGTGGTCGCGCTGCCGGAGGACGACCTGCGCCGCATCCCGGTCGGTCCGACCATGCTCACCGTCGTGTTCGATCGGCCCACCAGCCCCGGCAATATCGGGACCCTCGTTCGGTCGGCGGACGCCTTCGGCGCCGGCGGCGTCATCGTCACCGGCCACGCCGCCGACGTGTACGACCCGAAGGCGGTCCGGGCGAGCACCGGCTCGCTGTTCGCCCTGCCCGTGGTCCGGGTGCCCTCCCACCAGGCCGTTCTATCCTGGGTCGCTGACGTCCGCGCCGACGGCATCGGCATGAGCATCGTGGGAACCGATGAGCGCGGCATCCTGGACGCCGCCGAGTACGACTTCACACAACCCACCCTGACGTTGATCGGCAACGAGACCACCGGCCTCAGCTCCGGCTGGCGCGAGGCATGCGACCAACTCGTCCGGATCCCCATGTTCGGGTCCGCCAGCTCCCTGAACGCGGCGACCGCCGCGACCGTCGTGCTGTACGAATCGGCACGCCAGCGGGCCGCCGCCGCCCGGCGGTAGCGCGCTGCTCGCAGGCGGCCGCCCGGGGCGAAGGTTCAGCGCGGGCACGTGAGGGTGGAAATGCGTCGGCGGGGGTCGGGTAACCCGACCCCCGCCGACGGGGTGTGGTCAGCGGACCGGCGTCAGCCGGTCGGTGCCGAGCCGGTCGCGGAGCACCTCCGGCACCAGCACCGAGCCGTCGGGCTGCTGGAACTGCTCCAGGATCGCCGGGAACAGCCGGCTGGTGGCCAGCGCCGAGCCGTTCAGCGTGTGCACGAAGCGGGTCTGCTTGCCGCCCGGCTCCCGGTAGCGGATCGCCGCCCGGCGGGCCTGGTAGTCGCCGCCCCAGGAGACCGACGACACCTCCTTGTACTTGCCGGTGCTCGGCATCCAGACCTCGATGTCGAGGGTCTTGCGCATCGCGGCGCTGGCGTCGCCGGCCGCGAGCAGGCTGCGCTGGTAGTGCAGGCCCAGCCCCTCGACCAGGCTCTCCGCGTGGCCGACCATCTCCTCCAGCGCGGCGTCGGCCTGCTCGGGCAGGGTGAACTGGAAGATCTCCACCTTGTTGAACTGGTGGCCGCGCACCGTGCCGCGCTCGTCGGAGTGCGAGCCGGCGGCCTCCCGCCGGTAGCACGGGGTGTACGCGAACACCTTCAGCGGCAGCTTCGCAATGTCCAGGATCTCATCCTGGAACGCGCCGAGGATCGCCGTCTCCGCCGTGGGCAGCAGGAACTGGCCGCGCGGGGCGGACCGCTTGTCCAGGTGGTAGACGTCGTCGTAGAACTTGGGGAACTGGCCGGCGGCGAACCCGGCGGTGTCCAGCAGCAGGTGCGGCGGGAGCAGGAACTCGTACCCGGCCTCGACGTTCCGCTCGATCAGCCAGTTGACCAGCGCCCACTCCAGCCGGGCGCCCATGCCCGTGTACATCCAGAAGCCGGAGCCGCCGAGCTTGACCCCACGCTCGTGGTCGACCAGGCCGAGCGCGCGGCTCAGCTCCACATGGTCGCGCAGCTCCTCGATGGCCGGCGGCGCGCCGAAGGTCTTGACGACCCGGTTGGCCTCCTTGCCCCCGGCGACGACGTCGTCGGCGGGCACGTTCGGCAGCTCGCTCATCCGCTCGCGCAGCCGGGACTGCACCCCGTCCAGCTCGGACTCCAGCTCGGCGAGCTGCTTGCGCCCGGCCTCCGGCGCGGAGACCTCCGGCTCGGTGCCGGCCCGCTTCGCTGCCGCGTACGCCCGGGCCTCCGCCTTGCGGCGCTGCCGCTCGGCGTCGATCTCGGTGATCAGGGCGCGGCGCTCCTGGTCGAGCCGCTGGAGCTCGTCCAGCGCCCGGTTGACTTCGGCGGGATCCAGTCGCTTCGCCAGCGCGGTCGCCACCGCCTCGCGATCCTTCCGGATCAACTCCATGTCGAGCATGCTGCTCCGTACGCCTCCGTCCGGGGAGTCAGGTGGGACCCCCAGATGCTACCGTCGCGCCCCTCCGGGGCCGGTCCGGCCCGGAACGACGGGGCCCTGCCCGGCTGTCAGAGGCGGATCGGCATCAGGATGGAGAACGCGTCCTCGTCGTCCGGGCGGCGCACGGCCAGCGGGGCGATCGGGCCGTCCAGCTCCAGCACCAACTGGCCCCGGTCGCCCGCGTCCAACGCGTCGAGCAGGTACCGCCCGTTCACCCCGAACCGCAGCTCGTCCGGCTCGGCGGCGGCCAGCGCGTCACCGTCGAGGACCCGCAGCGCGCCCCGGTCGTCCAGGCCGAGCACGGTCACCGCCACGTCGCGGCCCTCGTACCGGCGGACCAGGGTCGGCCCGCCGTCGGCGAGCGCCGCGCGCAGCGCCGGCACGTCCACCGGGATCCGGTACGCCGCCGCGCCGTCGACGTGGCCGCGCAGCAGCCGGCGGTAGTCGGGGAAGTCGTACGGCAGGGCGGCCCCGGCGACCTCCCGCCCGGCGACCGAGACGGAGACAGCGCTGGCGTCCACCCGCAGGTGCGCGTCGGTCTCCTCGGTGGTGTCCAGCAGCGCGCGTACCCGGTCGACCAGCTCGGCCGGGGCGAACCGCAGCGCGCTGACCGTCAGGCCGCTGGCCCGGGCCAGCTCGCCGATGCTGCGCAGTTCGCTCTCCACGCCGGTGATCCTGTCGCCTCAACCTGGTCGAGGGTCAAGCCGAGCCGTGCTCCAGCACCCGGAAGGTGAGGCCGGCCGCCGTGAGCCGGGCGAGGAGGGCGTCGCCCATCGCCGTCACCGGGGTCACCTGGCCCGAGGTGGGCGGCAGGTCGTCCAGCGCCAGACAGAGCGCCGACTCGGCCAGCATCTTGGCGGTCTCGTCGTACCCGGGGTCGCCGCCGGACACCTCCGTGACCACCCGGCGGCCGCCGCCCGAGCCGAGGAAACGCACCCGGAACCAGGAGCGCGCCCGCTGCTCCGCCGTCGGGCCCTGCCCGGAGGAGAGCCGGCCGAGCAGCCAGCGCCGGGTCGGCGGCAGCTTCGTCAGCCCGGCCAGGCCGCCCAGCGCGGCGCCGGCGAGCAGGATCGTCGGCAGCCGCTTCACGGCGGCGAAGTGCCGGTACCGGAAGTCCGGCCCGTACTCGGGGCGGGCCGCCGCCGACCGCCGCACCACCTGCGGGTCGATGGTCGGCAGCGGCACCGCCCACATGCCCAGCTCCCGGGAGTGCCCCACCCGGCCCGGCACGGCCCGGACCCGGCGGCCCTCCGGGCGCGGCTCGACGGCCCGGCGCTCGCGCGCCGCCCGCCTCGTCTCGGCCGCGCGGGAGAACGCGAGCAGCGCCGAGTGGTACGTGCCGGCGGAGAACCGGCCGCCGGCCCGGACGAACCCGTCGACGGTGATCGGGGCGTCCGGCGGCAGCCGCCTGACGGTGAACCAGGCGCCCAGGTCGTGCGGGATCGAGTCGAAGCCGCAGCTGTGCACCAGCCGGGCGCCGGTGCGCACCGCCTCGGCGTGGTGGCGCACGTACGTCTCGTCGACGAACTCCGGTTCGCCGGTGATGTCGACGTAGTCGGTGCCGGCGCGGGCGCACGCGGCGACCAGCGGCTCCCCGTGCCGGACGTACGGGCCGACGGTGCTGGCGACCACCCGGGCGGCCTCGGCGACCGCCCGCAGCGACCCGGGATCGGCGGCGTCGGCGGTCAGCAGCGGCAGGTCGCCCAGCGTCGGGTCGATGTCGGCGAGCCGGTCCCGGACGGCGGCCAGCTTCGCCGGGTTGCGCCCCGCGAGGGCCCAGCGCAGCCCGTCCGGCGCGTGCCGGGCCAGGTACTCGGCGGTGAGCGCGCCGGTGAACCCGGTCGCGCCGAACAGGACGAGGTCGTACGGCCGCTGCGTCCGCATCCCCCGAGTCTCCCATCGGACGGTTCAGGGCGTGAAGACCGCGCGGAGGCAGCCGTCGGCGCGGTCGCGGAACAGGTCGTAGCCGAGCGGGGCCTGCTCCAGGGGGAGGCGGTGGGTGGCCAGGTGGCCGGTGGCGATCTCGCCCCGGGCGATCCGGTCCAGCAGCATCGGGATCCAGCGCTGCCCGTGCTGCCGGGCGCTGCGCAGACTCAGCCCCTTGTGCATGACGGCGCCCAGCGGGAACGTGTCGACGAACCCGGTGAACGTGCCGAGCACCACGACCCGGCCGCCCTTGCGGCACGCGTGCACCGCCTCGCGTACGGCGATCGGCCGGTCCGGGGCGACGGCGGAGCGGGTGAACCGGTCGACCAGCGAGCGCGGGCCGTGGTCCCAGGCCATGCCGACCGCCTCGACGCACACGTCCGGGCCCCGGCCGCCGCTGCGTTCCCGCAGCTCGGCGGGGACGTCGGCGGCCCGGTAGTCGAGCGTCTCCGCCCCGACGTGCCGCTCGGCCAGCCGCAGCCGGTCCGGGTACCGGTCGATCACCACCACCCGGTCCGCGCCGCGCAGCAGGGCCGCCTGCGCCGCCATCTGCCCCACCGCGCCCGCGCCCCACACCGCGACCACGTCCCCGGGCCGCACCTCGCCCAGCTCGGCCCCCAGCCACCCGGCCGGCACCGCGTCCGAGGCGAAGACGGCCCGGTCGTCGTCCACCGGGTCCGGCACGGCGAACGCCCCGACGTCCGCGTACGGCACCCGCACGTACTCGGCGTGGCCGCCGGCGAAGCCGCCGCCGGCCCGGGGCCGCCCGAAGCAGCCGGCGACGGGCTGCCCCCACGCCGCCTCGCCCGCCGCCGGGTCGGTGCTGCCGTTGTCGCAGCAGGCGTACAGGCCCTCCCGGCAGTACCAGCACTGCCCACAGGCGACGCCCGAGCACACCACCACCCGGTCGCCGACCCGGTGCCGGCGCACCCGCGGCCCGACCTCCACCACCTCGCCCAGGAAGTCGTGGCCGAGCACGTCGCCGACGGACAGCTCGGGCACCCGGCCGCCGAGCAGCGGCAGGTCCGCCCCGCAGGTGGCGCTGCGCCGCACCCGGACGATCGCGTCGGTCTCGTTACGCAGCTCCGGGTCGGGCACCTGCCGTACCGCCAGGCCGTCCTCGCCGAGCCAGCACAGCGCCCTCACGCCGGCACCGCCGGCCCGTCCAGCGGCGAGCGGTCCGGCCGCAGCAGCTCGCCGGTCTCGGCGAGCTGTTTGGCCTCGCGCAGCGCCGCGCGGACGAACCGCCCAGGGTCGTCGCCGGCCAGGTGGGCGGCCATCCCCGGCAGGGCCGCCGCGCCGCCGGCCGGCCGGGCGGCCAGCTCGGTGCCCCGTCCGCCGGGCGCCGGGCCCGCCGCGACCTCGACGGCCGCGCCGAGGCGGCGCAGCGGCTCCGGCCACCGCCCGCCGGGCAGCACCCGCTCGGGCGGCCGGTCGACCGTCACCACCTCCCAGCGGCCCGGTCGCGGCCGGGCCCCGGGCCGGCCCTTACCCCGGCGCGCGCACAGCGTCCGCGCCGCCGTCGCCCCGGCCACCGCGCCGGCGGCCACCGCCCCGACGGTACGGGCCAGCGCCCGCCCGCCCCGCGTCCCGCCTGCCATCCGCTCCACCCGCCCCTCGTGCCGTTCGGGCGTTCCTCGCGCTTACCGGCCCGTCCGCGGACCCGTGGCCACGGGCGGCCGGCCACCGCGCCGCCCGGCCGGGCACGGCGGCCGGCCCCGGCCGGCCACCGCGTGCCCCGATCGTCGCGCCGTGCGGGGTGAAGCGGGTTCCCCCCGAAGGGGTGAACCGGCCGGCGCGGGGTAACCGCCCGCCGCACGAACCTGGGGAGCTTGGGGGTGGGGCCGGATGCCGCAGGGCGACAGCGAGATCACGGTCGAGGCGGCGGCGACCGCGCCGACGCCGCTGCTGGCGTCCCGGTTGGCCCCCGCCCCGCTGCCCGAGCCCGTGCTCGTCCGGCCCCGGTTGCTGCGCCGGCTCGACGAGGGGACGGCCGGGGCGGTCACCGTGGTCTCCGCTCCGGCGGGCTGGGGCAAGACGACCCTGCTCGCCACCTGGGCCCGGTCGGTCGAGCCGACGCCGGCGTGGGTGTCGGTGGAGGCGGGCGACACCGGTGCGCGGCTGTGGGCGTACCTGGCGGCGGCGCTGCGCACGACGGCCGAGCAGCGTCCCGGCGGGGCCGAGCTGCCCGCCCCTCCGGTGCCCGCCGCGCCGCCCCGCCCGGACCAGCTGGAGCCGCTGGCCGCGGCGCTCGCCGCCCGGGAGCGCCCGGTGCTGCTCGTCCTCGACGACCTGCACCGCGTCGGCGACCCGGCGGCGCTGGCCGGCCTGGAGTTCCTGCTGCGTCACGGGGGGCGGCTGCGTCTGGTGGTGGGGGCGCGGGCCGACCTGCCGCCGGGGCTGCACCGGCTGCGGCTCGCGGGGGAGCTGACCAGCGTCGGCCCCGACGAGCTGGCGTTCACCGAGGACGAGGTGGCCGACCTGCTCACCGCGCACGGCGTGCCCGTGCCGGCGGCGGTGGTGCCCCGGCTGCGCGAGCGCACCGGCGGCTGGGCGGCCGGGCTGCGGTTCGCCGCGCTGGCCCTGCGGGAGCGGCCCGACCCGGCCCGCGCGGGCGAGCAGTTCGGCGGTGACCACCCGGACGTGGCCGGCTACCTGCGCGAGGAGGTGCTCGACCCGCTCGACGAGGCGGCCCGGGACGCCCTGCGCCGGGGCGCGGCGGTGGGCGCGTTCCGGGCCGACCTGGTCGACGCGCTCACCGGCCGGTCCGACGCCGAACGGGCGCTGACCGCCCTGGCCGCCCCCGGCGGCTTCCTGCACCGGGACGACAGCCGCCCGCCCTGGTACCGCTGCCACCCGCTGCTGGCCGACGTGCTCCGTGCCGAGCTGGCCGGCCTGGGCGACGGGCGGCGCCGCGAGCTGCACCTGCGCGCGTCCGACTGGTACGCGGCGCACGGCCGCCCCGCCGAGGCGCTGCGGCACGCCCTCGCCGCCGGCCGGTGGGCCCGCGCCACGGAGCTGCTGGTGCGGCGGTGGCCGGACCTCGTCCCGTACGACCGGGAGGGCGCCGACGGGCCGGCGCCGGCCCCGCCGCCGGAGGAGGCCGTCCGGCGGGACCCGGAGCTGGGGCTGGCCGCCGCCGTCGAGCGCGCCCACGCCGGGGACCCGGCCGCCGCCGCCGAGCAGGCGCGCCGGGCCGCCGAGGCCGCGCCGTCGCTGCCCGTGCCGCGCCGCGACCGGTTCGGCCGGCTGGCCGCCGCCGTGGACGTCACCCTGGCCCGGCTGGCCGGCGACCACGACGGGGTACGCCGCGCGGCGGCCCGGCTGCTCGCCACGCGTACGCCGGCGGGCCCGGCGGACGATCCGCGTACGGGCGCCACCGACGACGCCGACGTACGGGCGGCGGCCGGCGCCGCGCTCGGCCTGGTCGCGCTCGCCGAGGGCGACCCGCGCGCGGCGGGGGAGGAGTTCGCCCGGGCGCTGGCGGCGGCCCGGGAGGCCGGCCGGCCCCGCACCGAGCTGCTCTGCGCGAGCCGGTCCGCCGTGCTGCACGCGGCACGCGGCGAGCTGCGCGCGGCCGAACGCGCCGCCCGGGAGGCGCTGGCCATGCCGCCCTGCCAGGGCTGGTCCTGCCGGGTGGACTGCGCGCACGGCTACCTGGCGCTGGCCGTGGTGGCGCTGCACCGGGACCGCCCCGAGGAGGCGGAGGCGAGCCTGGCGCTGGCCGCGCCGGCGACCGGGGAGGCGACGGCGGGAGCCCTCGCGGCGCTGTGCCGGGCCCCGCTGCTGCGCGACCGGGGCGACCCGGGGGAGGCGCTGCGGGTGCTCGCCGCCGCCCGGGGCCGCCTTCCCGGCGCCGGGGAGCTGGCGTACGCGCTGCTCGCCGCCGAGGCGGACCTGCGGGCCGCCCACGGCGACCTGGACACCGCCCGCGCCCTGCTCGCCGGCCGCCCGCCGCGCCCGACGGGCCGCCCCCGGCGCTGGCCGTGGCGCTGGCCCGGGTGGAGCTGCGCGCCGGCGACGCGCGCGCCGCCGGGTACGCGCTGCCGCACTGGGACGGCCCGGAGGCCGCCGCCTGGCCGCTGCCCGTACGCCTCGACGCGGGCGTGCTGGACGCCGCGCTGGCCCGCGCGGCGGGCGACGAACGGGGGGCCGGGCGCCTCCTGGAGCGGGTGCTGGAGCTGGCCGACCCGGACGGGTACCGGCGGGTCTTCACCCACGCCGAGCCGGGCGTGCGCGACCTGCTCACCGCGCACCTGGACTCCGGCACGGCGCACTGGCCGACGGTGCGCGAGCTGGTCCGGGGGCCGGGGAGCCGGGCGACGGGCGGGCCGCCGCGCCGGAGCGGCGGCTCGACGAGCCGCTCACCGAGCGGGAGCTGACGATCCTGCGCTACCTGCAGAGCATCCTGTCCAACGTGGAGATCGCCAGCGAGCTGTCGCTGTCGGTCAACACCGTCAAGACGCACGTCCGCAACATCTACCGCAAGCTGGACGCCACCCGGCGCCGGGAGGCCGTGCGCCGGGCCCGCGAGCTGCGACTGCTCTGAGCCGCCCGCTCACGCGGTGGCCGCCTGGTCGACGGCGGCGAGCAGGTCGGGCAGCGCGTACCCGCCCTCGTAGCGGACGTCGTTGACGAACAGCGTCGGCGCGCCGGCCACGCCGCTGCGGATGCCGCCGACGAAGTCCTGCCGGACCCGGTCGGCGTGGGCGTGCCGCGCCACCTCGGCGCCCACCTCGTCGGCGGGCAGCCCGAGCTGTTCCACGCCGAGCGACAGGTGCACCGGGTCGAGCTGGTCCTGGTGCTGGTACAGCCAGTCGTGCATGTCCCAGAACCGGCCCCGCCGAGCGGCGGCCTCGGCGGCCTCGGCGGCGCTGTCCGCGTACGGGTGGACGTTGCTGATGGGGAAGTGCCGGTAGACGTGCCGCACCACGTCGGCCCGCTGGCGCAGCAGTTCCGCGAGATTCGGGTACGCCAGGCCACAGTAGTGGCACTGGAAGTCGCCGTACTCGACGAGGGTAACCGGGGCGTCCACCGGCCCCCGGGCGTGGTCGGCCTCGGTCACCGGCACCCGCAGCCGGGGTGTGACCTGCAACGGCGTCGTCATGATCGGCATCCTCCCGCCGGGCCGGGTGAGGGCGGCTCACCCGGCCCGGGTGGTTCCCCCGGGCTCAGCCCGACACGGTCAGGTGGTTGTGCACGGTGTGGATGCCGGGGGCCGACCAGACGATCCGCTCGATCTCCTCGCGCTCGGGCACCGAGTGGACCAGTCCCTCCAGCCGTACGGTGTCGCCGCGCACGAGGACGGTGACCCGCTCCCCGTTCACGGCCGCGTTGCGGGCCAGCGCGTCGACGATCCGGTCGGTCAGCTCGTTGGCGTCCGGCCGCAGCGTCGGTCGCACCGTCACGCCGTTGCTGAGCCCGCGTACGCCGGTGAGCCGGCCCACCGCCCGCTCCACGGCCCGGCGCTGGTACTCCCACTCCACCTCGCCGTGCAGCGTCACCCACCCGTTCGAGACGGTGACGTCGATCGGCTCCACCGGCACGAACGCGTCCCACTCCAGCGCCCGGCCGACCGCCGTGGCGAGTTCCGCGTCGGTGCGCTGGGACGGCCCGGGGAGCCGGACGGTGACGTCGTTGGCGACCGCCCGGACCCGGGCGACCCGGTGCGCGGCGCGCTCCGCCGCGTACTTCTTGGCGTAGCTGTCGACCCAGCCGGTCAGCGTGACCACGCCCTCGGTGACGGTCACGCCGATCTCGTTCGGTCGGACCCGCGGCTCCCAGGTCAGCTCGTCCAGCACGTCGGACTGGATGTCCTGGTCGGTACGGGTGGTCGTCGAGGTGGCCATCGCTCGCTCCTCCCGGTGTGTCGGTGCCGGTCCGCCGGGCGTACGCCCGCGGGTCCGAGCCTGCCGCCGGCCCGGGTGAACCGGACTCACCCCGCCCGGGTGAGGGGCGCGGGCATCGACAGGGCTCGGTGCGTCCGGCACGATCTGGGGCGAGGCGACGGCGGTCGGGGCGGGAGTGGCGATGAGCGCGGTTGACGAGGCGATCCCTACGCCCGCGCCCGCGCGGCCGGGGCGGTCGGGGGCGGCGGCCGTGCGGGTGGCGCGGCTGGTCCGGCACGAGTGGACCCTCGCGGTGCTCGGCTCGCTGGTGCTCGCGGCGGCGCTGACCTGGCCGACGCTGCGCCACCCGGCCACCACCATCCCGCAGGACGCCGGTGACCCCACCCTCCAGGCGTGGCAGGTGGCCTGGGGCGGGCACGCCCTGCTCACCGACCCGGCCGGCCTCTGGCACTCCAAGTCGTCCCGGTGGCCCTGGTGCTCGCGGGGGGCGGCCCGGGCGTCGTTTCCGGCGCCCGGGCCGGTCGTCAGCCGTCCAGGCCGACGGGGGAGTTGGGCCGGTCGACGTCGACGAACTCGACGTCGTCCACGTCGTACCCGGTCCGGCTCCCGGCCGCGCGGGCGGCCGAGCCGGCGGCCCAGCCGATCGCCGCGCCCACGAGCGCGGCGCTGATCAGCAGGGCCCAGGGCAGTGCCGGGCGGCGCCCGGCGAGCGCGTCGAACGCCAGCACCGCGCGGCGGCGGGCCTCGTCGGCGGCGGAGCCGACCAGGTCACCGGCCTCCCCGGCCAGGCCCGAGCCGCCCCGGCGGGCCGAGCGGGCGGTGTCCCGGACGGTGTCCCCGGCGGAGCTGGCGGCGGAGAGCAGGTGCTGCCAGGCCTGGTCCGCGATCCGCTCGGGTCTGCTGCGGCGTTCCAGCAGGTTCGTTCCCAACATGGTCATACCTCCTCGGGGTGCCACCCGGGCAGTGCCCCACCCGTCGCCGCCGCAAACCCGGACGCGCGGGCCGGCGGCCGTCCCCGCCGACGGGGCGCGCCCGGTACGGCGGGTGCGCGCGATCGTCGGTGGAGACCGCTACCCTGGGGCGGCGAGACCGGCCCCGGGGTCGGTCGTGTGCCGAACCAGATGTGATCCGAAGCAGATGTGAATAGTCCGGATGGGGCGCTTTCTCCGCCCTGATCCACAGATTGCTCATCCTGAGGGGTGGCGACCGAGGCCGTCGGAGGAATACTCTCGGTCGCGGCCCGCGTACTGATGAGGCGCCCGTGATCGGGCGAGTGGAGGTGCTCGCGTGAGCCTGTCGATCGTGAAGTCGGTACTGTCCGGTGGTGTCGTCGAGATCGCCCCGCGCGGTGAGATCGACGTCGACACCGCGTACGAGGTGCGCGAAGCCATCGCCGAGGTGCTCGCCAAGGGGCGTCCCACCCGGATCGAGCTCAACATGCGCCTCGTCACGTTCATCGACTCCGTCGGCATCAGCGCGATGGTGGCCGGCTTCCAGACCGCGGAGGTCAGCGGCGTGAAGCTGGTCGTCACCGAGCCGAGCCGGTTCGTCCACCGTCAGCTCTGGGTGACCGGCCTGCTCGGCCTGTTCGGCGCCCCGGAGCCCTACTACGCCGGCAACGCCACCCCGGAGGTCCTGCCGGGCGCCTGACCGCGCCGGGCCCTTTTGTCGTCGGCTCCGCTGGGGGATGATCGTGGGCGTGCTGCGGCGTGACACCTTCCAGTACTCCGTCCAGGCGCGCTGCCCGCGCGCCGAGGCGGTGGCGCTGCTCGGCGACCTGTCCCGGCAGGGCGAGCTGCACCCGCTGATCACGCGGGTGCGCCGGCTGCCGCCCCGGCCGGGCGCCCGGGCCAGCTACGCGATCACCGACCGGCTCGCCGCCGGTCCGCTGCGCTTCACGACGACGTACCAGGCAGACGTCCTGGTGGTGACCGAGGACGAGATCGTCATAGTGGCCCGGCAGTGGCCGGCCACGACGGTGCGCAACCACACCCGGCTGCGCGACGAGCCGGGCGGCGTGGTCCGGATCGACGTCGAGATCACGCTCGGCGCCCCCGCCCCGCTGTTCGGGTACGCCTTCCGGCAGGCCCGCTCGGCGCACCTCGGCCTGGCCCGCCGGCTCGCCGAGGTGCTGGACCGCCCGCCGGGCGGTTCCTCGCCGGCCTGAGCGGGGCCGGTGGCGACGCGCCGGCGGGCGGCAGCGCGGTGCAGGGTGAGCAGGGCCTTACGGGCGCGGGGCGGGAGTCGGGTCAGTACACCGACAGGTGCACGTGGTTGGTGTGGTCGCTCGACGGATCCCCGTTGCCACCGCTGTACGCCTTCCAGCCGCTGCTGGGCAGCCAGATCTGCTTGAACCAGATGACGTACAGCACGGCGAGGTTGTCCGCGTTGCGCACGAAGTACGCCGCCAGGTTGTTGCCGTACGTGCGGTCCCCGCCGCTGGCCACGCCGCCGAAGCCGCCCGTCTGTGCGGCGAAGTCGCAGGCCCGCCCCTTGGGGTGCTCGCCGGAGCCGCCCGAGCGGTAGCAGGAGACGTACCGGGTGAAGCCGGCCGCCTTGGCCTGCTGGAGCGCGTGCAACGTGCGGGGGGTGATGCAGCCGTTGGCCGGGGTCGGGTCGTTCACGCTGCACGACTCGGCGGGCCAGGACCCGTCGGGGTTGCGCTTCGCGGGGGAGGCGGTGGCGCCGGAGGTGCCGCCGGGGCTCGACCCGCCGCCGGCCCGCTCGTTGGCCACGGCCAGGGCCCGCTCGGCCTGCTCCTTGCGCTTGCCCATCACGGCGACCTGCCGGCGCTGCTCGCGGATCTCCCCGTCCAGCGCCTGCCGCGTCCGGTTCGCCTGGTCCCGGGCCGCCAGCAGGTCGCGCAGGGCGCGGTCCTCGTTGCTGGCCACCTGGTCGAGCGCCGCCGCCCGGTCCATGAACCCCTCGGGCGAGTTGCTGTTCAGCAGCGCCGACACCGCCCGGAGCCGGCCCGTCTTGTACGCCACACCGGCAATCTCACCGACCCTGCTGTCACGCACGGTCAGCTCCGCCTCGATCGTCTTGAGCTGGGCGCCGAGCTGCTGCTGCCGCTGCACCGAGCGGTTCAGGGCGGCCTTGGCGTCGAGGTAGCCCTTGCTGGCCGCCTCCAGCGCGGCGCGCAGCGCCGGGGTGCCGCCCTCGTCGTCCTGCCCCGGCGCGGCGGCGAGCAGCCCGGCGGGCGGCGCCGCCTGTGCCGGGGTGTCGCCCGCCGGGACGACCGCGAGGCCGCCGGCGAGCGTGAGCGCGAGCAGGGCCGCCACCCGGGCGGCCGTCCTTCGTACAGGTGCCACTACTGGCATGCGGATGTCCTTCCGTCAGCCGCCGACCGGGTTAGCTGACGGGTTCGGGACGGAAGATCCCTACCGCTCACGCGGATGCACCCCACGAACGTGGTTCCCCGGCTCGCCCTCGCGGGCGATTAGGCGGCGGCCGCCGCGGGCGCCGGCGGGCGCCACCGGAGCGGAGGCCGGGACCGAGCCTACCGGTGCTGGTGGGGCGGGCGCTGCGCCCGTTACGCACGGTACGCGGATCAAACCCATCAAATCCGGCATGGAGGCACAATAGCCCACCTGATCGACGGATCTGGGTATCACCAGGCGGTCGGCCCGCAGTTTCCCGGTGACGTTCCGGGTTCGACCTGTAGCGTGGCGTGCTCGATGTGAAAGTCCTCGTGCAGTGCGGTGCGGGCGGCGGTCAGCACGGCGCCCACCTCGGCGTCGGGGGCCATGGTCAGGTGCGCCGAGGCGACCTCCATCCCGGAGGTGAGCGTCCAGACGTGCAGGTCGTGCACCTCGACCACGCCGGGCACCGCGGCGAGTCGGTCGTGCACGGCGGTGACCTGCAGGTGCTCCGGGGCGGCCTGCACCAGGATCCGGACGGCGGCCCGGCCCAGCCGCCAGGTGCGGGGCAGGATGAACACGCCGATCGCGACCGCGACCAGGGGATCGGCCCACCACCAGTCGGTGGCCCAGATCAGGGCCGCCGCGGCGATCACCCCGACCGAGCCGAGCAGGTCCCCCAGCACCTCCAGGTACGCCCCGCGCAGGTTGATGCTCTCCTGCGCCCCGCCGCGCAGCAGGCCGAACGCGGCCAGGTTGGCGAGCAGGCCCAGCACCGCCACCGCCAGCATCGGGCCGGTCGTCACCTCCGGCGGGTTGCCGAACCGGCGTACCGCCTCGAGGAGGACGTACACGGCGACGCCGCTGAGCAGCAGCGCGTTGCCGAGCGCCGCGAGCACCTCCAGCCGGTACAGCCCGAAGGTGCGCTGGGGGTCGGCGGCGGCCCGGCGGGTGGCGGTGATCGCGGCGAGCGCCATGCCGATGCCGAGCACGTCGGTGAACATGTGCCCGGCGTCGGAGAGCAGCGCCAGGGAGCCGGTGGCGTACGCCGTGCCCGCCTCGACCAGCATCAGCGCGCCGAGCAGCCCGAACGCGGCCCACAGTCGGCCCCGGTGCCGCTCGGCGGCGTACGCGACGCCGTGGTGGTGGTCATGACCTGCGCCCACGCCAACACCCTCCGTCCCTGTCCCGGTGCCGGCCCAATCT
The DNA here is from genome assembly GCF_007830265.1 of Micromonospora olivasterospora. Taxonomy (NCBI): domain Bacteria; kingdom Bacillati; phylum Actinomycetota; class Actinomycetes; order Micromonosporales; family Micromonosporaceae; genus Micromonospora; species Micromonospora olivasterospora. The sequence goes on along the minus strand of NZ_VLKE01000001.1, from coordinate 974,649 downwards.
ATGCTCACATCGCTATGTATGCAAGTAATCGTCGGCAGTCCGACCGAGGACCCCGTCCGGGTACCCCGTCAGCCCGTCGGATCGACCGTGGTGAGGCGCTGGGTGGCCCGGGACAGCGCCACGTAGAGCGTCCGTACGCCGGAGCCCGGGTCGGCCCGGATCTCGCTCGGGGCCACCAGCACGACCCCGTCGTACTCCATGCCCTTGGCCTGGAGGCTGGTGATTACCTGCAGGCGCGGGCCGGCCTGGCCGGCGAGCCAGCCGGCGACCTCGTCCCGGCGCGGGACCGGGGTGATCACCCCGACCGTGCCCTCCACCTCGCCCAACAGCTCGGCGACCGCCGCCGCGACGGCCGGCCGCAGCTCGGCCGGCGGGACGGCGAGTCGGACCGGGTCCACGCCGGTGGAGCGGACCGCGCTGGGCAGCGCGAGGTCCGGGTAGAGCCGGCGGATCTCCGCCGCCGCCACCGCGAAGATCTCCGCGGAGTTGCGGTAGTTGGTGGTGAGGGTGAAGTGCTGCCGGCGGCGCCGGCCCAGCGCCTGGTCCCGGGACCGGGTCAGCTCCTCCTCCGCGCCCGTCCACGCCGTCTGCGCCGGGTCGCCCACCACCGTCCAGGACGCCAGCCGGCCGCGCCGGCCGATCATCCGCCACTGCATCGGCGAGACGTCCTGGGCCTCGTCGACGACCACGTGCGCGTACTCGCGGTAGTCCTCGGGGCGCTGCCGGGCCGCCTCGCGGGCCGCCCGCTGCCGCTCGGCGTACGTGCTCAGCTCCCGCACCCCGCCGGCCAGCTGGAACGGGTCCCGCTTCGGCCGGGCCGGCCGCACCGGCTTGCCGAGCAGCGCGTCCAGCTCGTCGAGCAGGGCGATGTCGGCGATCGTGAGCCCCTCGGCGTCCAGCGTCCGGTACGCGTCGGCGAGCAGGCCGATCTCCGCCCGGCTCAGGACGCCCCCGGCGTACCGGCGCAGCCGCTCCGGGCGGGCCAGCCAGCCCAGCACGTGCCGCGGGTGCAGGCGCGGCCACCACGCCTTGAGGAACTCGCGGAACTCGGGCCGGTCGGCGATCTCGTCCTCGAACACGCGCTGCTCCGGCAGCCGGGGGATGTCCAGCCGCCGGGCCTGCGCCCACAGCGCGGCGAACACCCCGTCGAAGCCGGCCCGGCGGACCTCGTTGCGGCGGGCGCCCCGGGACAGCGCCCGATCGCGGATGCCGTCCAGCTCGCGGCGGTCCAGCCGCAGCAGCGCGCCCCGGTAGAGCAGGCGCAACTCGCCGGGGCCGCCCGGCACGGCGTCGCGCGCGGCGCGCTCCAGCACCCGGCGCATCCGCAGCGACCCCTTCACCGCCGCCACCTCGGGCGGATCGGTGCGGGTGGCCGACATGCCCGGGAAGAGCGACCCGAGCGAGTGCAGGGTGGCCGCCTCCTCGCCGAGCGACGGCAGCACCGAGGCGATGTACTCCACGAACACCGCCGACGGGCCGACCACCAGGATGCCGCCGCCGGCGTACCGGCTGCGGTCGGAGTAGAGCAGGTACGCCGCACGGTGCAGGGCCACGGCCGTCTTGCCGGTGCCCGGGCCGCCGGAGACGATGGTCACCCCGGAGCCGGGGGAGCGGATCGCCTCGTCCTGCTCCCGCTGGATGGTGGCGACGATGTCCCGCATGCCCCGGCCGGTGGCCCGGGACAGGGTTGCCAGCAGCGCCCCGTCGCCCACCACGACCATCTCCGGCGGGGCCGCACCCGGGTCCAGCAGGTCGTCCTCGATCCGGGTCACCCGCTCCGCCGAGGACTGGATCGTGCGCCGGCGCACCACGCCCAGCGGCTGCGCCGGGGTGGCCTGGTAGAAGGCCGCGGCGGCGGGGGCCCGCCAGTCCACCACCAGGGTCTCGGCGTCCTCGCCGCGCACCCCGAGCCGACCGACGTGCAGCACCTGCCCCTCGCGCAGGTCCAGCCGGCCGAAGACCAGCCCCTCGTGCTCGGCGTCGAGCAGGTGCCGCCGCCGGGCCGCGTGGAAGACCATGGCGTCCCGCTCGACCAGGGCGCCGAAGTTGCCCACCCGGGCCAGCCGGTAGCCCTCCTTCTCGGCCAGGGCGGCCGCGCGGCGCAGTTCGGCGAGGCGGGCGTACACCCGGTCGAGATGCCGTTGCTCGACGGCGATCTCCTGCTCCAGGGTGGTCCGGTCGCTCAACGTACGGGCTCCTCGCAGACGGTGGCGGCGGTCGCCGGGGTGACCGGGTGAGGGTACGACCACCGGCGGACGCCGTCGCGGGGCCATGCCGGTGCCGCGATCCACCCCACGTCCCGGCCGCCGGATCGCGGGCGGTCAGCCGGCCGGGACGGCGTCGGACCGGGCGGTCGGTGCGGCGCCGGGGACGCCGGCCGGCACGGCCCGCGGGGCGCCTGCCAGCACCCGGTGCAGTACGCCGGCCAGGGCGGCGTTGACCTCGGCGGGCCGCTCCATCATCAGCATGTGCCCGGCGCCGGGGCAGACGGTCAGCGCGGTCTCCGGCAGCGCCGCCGCGATCGACTCGGCGCACGGCGGCGGGGTGAGCCGGTCCCGGTCGCCGACCAGCGCGGCCGCCGGCAGGTGGGACAGCGCGGCGAGGGTCTCCAGCCGGTGCTGGGCCCCGATCGAGGCCCGGAAGCCGCCGATCGAGCGCAGCGAGGCGCGGGCCACCGCCGAGGTGACCAGCCGGATGTCCGTCCGGTCGCAGCGGTCGCCGAACAGCAGCCAGCGGATGCTGGGCCGCAGCGCGCGCAGCAGCGGCCGGGGCGGGCACCACGAGCCGCAGCGGGCCAGCACCCCGGCGCCGGTGGTCTCGGCCAGCCGGATCAGCCGGGCGACGCGGGGCGAGAGGCCGTAGCCGGTGTGGGTGTGCCCCTCGGCGGTGGTGGCGACGAAGACCAGCCCGGCCGCCCGGGCGGCGAAGTGTTCGGGGTGGCGGTGCGCGTACTCCATGATCGTCATGCCGCCCATCGAGTGCCCGACGAGCACCACCGGGCCGGCCGGGGCGACGGCGTCGACCACGGCGGCCAGGTCGTCGCCGAGCTGGGCCAGGGTGGCGGTGCGCAGCGGCATGGCGCTGGACCGGCCGTGGCCCCGGGCGTCGTACGTGACCACCCGGACCCGGTCGCCGAAACCGTCCCGGAGCGCGGCGAGCTGGCGGTGCCAGCCGCGCCCGTCCAGCGTCCAGCCGTGCAGCAGGATCGCGGTGACCTCGGCGTCGGCCGGCCCGGACGCCTCGACGTGCAGGCGTACGTCGTCGGGCAGCCGTAGCTCCACGTGCTCCGGCATCGCCGCCTCCCCTCGGGCCGCCCGGAGAACATCGGCTACCCACCATGGCACCAGGCCAACCACCCCGCCGGCGAGAAGGAAGAGGGCGGAGACGACGAACCGCCCGCCGGGACGACCCGACGGGCGGTTCTGGATGCAGCGAGGGGGAGGGCTCAGCCCTCGAAGACGCCGGCCTCGACGAGGCGCTTCTCGGTGGCGTCCCAGCCGTGCTCCGGGTGGGCGGCCGCGAGGCCGTTGATCTCGGCCCGGATCTTGGCGGCGTGGCCGGCGGCGGCCAGCACCCGGATCTCCTCGATGAAGGCCTCGGAGTCGGTGCGCAGGTGCGCCGTCTTGCCGTTGGTCAGGTTCCGCAGGTAGGCGTGCTTGCCGCCGTTGAGCGGGATGATGTACTTGAACTCGCCCAGCACGCTGAGGGCGCCACCTTGGCCAGCCTGGCCGGCCCGGACTGACGCGCGCGCGGTCTTAGAGGTGTTGCTCGCCACGGAGGTACTCCTTGAGACGTACGGGAGGACGGTAACGTCCGGGGGCTGTTGACGGGTGACGCCCGGGTGGAGCCTCGGCCCGCCGAAGATGTGCGCGGCACAAGCCGCCGATGGAACTGTACACGACCACGGCACCTGGCTGGTCACCGTGCCTGTCCGGAGAGCACAACCGGGTGAGCCACCCAGCTATTCCGGCCCGCCGGTAGGTCGGATGCGCGGTCTGCCCGAGGGCAATTTTCCGATTCCCTGGCGTACCATCCGTCACACCAGTCATCATGTGTTCCAGTGACAACTCGGGTGGTCGAGGTCGTAGGGGAAGACGCACCTCGCTCTCCGGGAGGTCTCCGTGCCAACGCGTGGCGTCGTATACGTCCACTCGACCCCGCTCGCCGTGTGCTCACACGTCGAGTGGGCGATCGCGCGCGTCCTCGCCGCGCCGGTCAACCTGCAGTGGACGGCTCAGCCCGTCGACCCCGGCGCCCGACGCGCCGAGTGCGGGTGGACCGGTCGTCCGGGGACGGGCGCCGAGCTGGCCGCTGCCCTCCGGCAGTGGCCCATGATCCGTTTCGAGGTGACCGAGGAACCGAGCGCCGGTGCCGACGGGGAGCGCTTCATGTACGTGCCGGGCCGGGGCCTGTTCCGGGCCACGGTGGGCGCGGCCGGCGACATCCAGCTGGGCGAGGACCGGCTGCGCGCCATCATGGCCGCCGCCCGTGCCCCGGAGGCGCTGGCGCACGCCCTCGACAAGGCGCTCGGCACCGCCTGGGACGCCGAGCTGGAGCCCTACCGGTACGCCGGCGACGGCGCCCCCGTGACCCTGCTCACCCGGGTCGGCTGACCGCCTCGGGCACGCAGGCCGGACGCTGCCGGCCCGTACCAGGTCAACTTGCCCCGATAAGGGTGAACTGGTGGGATGGGCGGCGTGTCGATTACCCCTCGACGTGCCGGCGTCGCGCTCACCGCCCTGACCGCGCTGCTCCTCACGGGGTGTGCGGGGCAGTCCGGCGGGCCGGCCGTCGCCCCGCCGACCACCGCCCCGGCCGCGCCGCCGACCCCGTCCGGATCGACCGCCGTCGACCCGGCGGCCCGCGCCGCCGCCCTCGTCGGCACCCTCGCCGACGAGGACCTGGTCGGCCAGGTGCTGATGCCCTACGCGTACGGCAGCTCGGCGACGGAGGTGTCGGAAGCCTCCGCCGCCGGCAACCGGACCCTCGCCGGGGTGGCCACCCCGGCCGAGATGGTCGCGAAGTACCGGCTGGGCGGGGTCATCCTCGTCGGCTTCAGCGCCGACGACCCCACCTCCGGCAACCAGGTCACCACCAACGTCGAGAACCCCCGGCAGGTCCGCGAGCTGACCAGCGGGCTGCGGGAGGCCGGCGGAAAGCTGGCCGCCGGCCCGGCCGGCTTCCTGATCGGCACCGACCAGGAGTACGGCGTGGTCACCCGGATCACCGACGGCGTCACGCTGCTGCCCAGCCCCCTGGCGGCCGGGGCGGCCGGCGACCCGGCGCGCACCGAGGCCGCCTGGCGGGCCGCCGGCACCGAGCTGGCCGCCATGGGGATCAACATGGACTTCGCCCCGGTCGCCGACGTGCTCGCCAAGCGCAGCACCGTGATCGGGTCCCGGTCGTTCGGCGCGGACCCGCGGCGGGCCGGAGCGCAGGTGGCCGGCGCGGTCCGGGGGCTGCAGGCCGCCGGCGTGGCGGCCACCGTCAAGCACTTCCCGGGCCACGGCCTCAGCGCCGCCGACTCGCACAAGGACGTGCCGGTGGTCGGCCAGTCCCGCAAGGTGCTCGACAGCGTGGCGTTCCCGCCGTTCTCGGCCGGCATCGACGCCGGGGCCCTCGCGGTGATGTCCGCGCACCTCGACGTCACCTCGATCGACCCCGGCGTCCCGGCGACCTTCTCCCGCAAGGTCCTCACCGACGTGCTGCGCGGGCAGCTCGGCTTCACGGGCGTGCTGGTCACGGACGGGATGAACATGCCGCCGGCCAAGCGCTGGTCACCGGGGGAGGCGGCGGTGCGGGCGCTCGACGCCGGCAACGACCTGATCCTGATGCCGCCGAACGTCACCCAGGCGTACGACGGGCTGCTCGCCGCGCTGCGCGACGGGTCGCTGCCCCGGGCGCGGCTGGTCGAGGCGGCCACCCGGGTGCTGACCATGAAGTTCACCCTGGCCGACCGCCCCGCCCCGGCGATGTCCACGCTCGACAGCCCGGAGCACCGCGGGGCGGCCGAGGCGCTGGCCGCCGGCGCGGTGACCGTGCTGCGCGGCTCCTGCGCCGTCGGCGTACGCGGCCCGGTGACCGTCACCTCCTCCGGCGGCCGAGACCGGACCCGGGCGCTGCTGGCCGAGGCGCTGACCGCGGCCGGGGTGGAGGTCAAGCCGAGCGGCGGGACGAAGGTGCACCTCGTCGGGTACGGCGACGGCGCCGGCGACCTCAGCGCGGACGCCGCCGTGACCGTCGCGATGGACACCCCGTACCTGCTGGCGCGGGCGAAGTCGCCCACGCTGCTGGCCACGTACTCCTCCAGCCCGGCCTCGATGACGGCGCTGGCGAACGTGCTCGCCGGCAGGGCCGAGCCGACCGGGCGCTCGCCGGTGCCCGTACCCGGGCTTCCCGCGACCTCCTGCGCGAAGTAGGGCGCGGCACCGCGCCGGACCGGCCTGCGCCCCCCGGCCCGGCTGGTAGCGTTCGGCTGTCCCGACACCGCCGGCGAGGACGGAGGCCAGCGCCGTGACGCGACCGGAGCCGGCAGTGTCGGTGGTGGTCCCGATGTTCAACGAGGAGAGCGTGCTGCCGCTGCTCGCCCAGCGGCTGCGCGCCGTCCTCGACGGGCTCGACGAGCCCTACGAGGTGCTGGCGGTGGACGACGGCAGCACCGACGGCACCGCCGCCGGCCTGGCCGGGCTGCGCGCCCGCTGGCCGCAGCTGCGGGTGCTGCGGCTGCGGCGCAACAGCGGCCACCAGGCGGCGCTGGTCGCCGGGGTGCTGCGGGCCCGCGGCCGGTACGTGGTCAGCATCGACGCCGACCTGCAGGACCCGCCGGAGGCGATCGCCGAGATGCTGCGCCGGGCCCGCGCCGAGGGCCTGGACGTCGTGTACGGGGTGCGCGCCGACCGCAGCAGCGACACCCGCTTCAAGCGGTGGACGGCGGCCGGCTACTACCGGCTGATGCGGCGGCTGGTCGGCAAGCAGGTGCCCGCGCAGGCCGGCGACTTCCGGCTGCTCAGCCGGGCGGCGGTGGAGGCGCTGCGGGAGCTGCCCGAGCGCAGCCCGGTGCTGCGGCTGGTGGTGCCGTGGCTCGGCTTCCCCAGCGGGGAGGTCAGCTACGAGCGCGAGGAGCGCGCGGCCGGCCGCACCAAGTATCCGCTGTCCCGGATGGCCGGCCTGGCCGTCGAGAGCGTCACGAGCTTCTCCGCCGTACCGCTGCGGGTGGCCACCTGGCTCGGGCTGGCCGGCGTGGCGGTCTGCGGCGTGCTGGTGGTCGTCGCCGTGGTCGCGTGGCTCGCGGGCAGCACGGTGACCGGCTGGCCCTCGCTCTACGTGGCGATCCTCTTCCTCGGCGCGGTGCAGCTACTCTGCCTCGGCCTGCTCGGCGAGTACGTGGCCCGCGTCTACACCGCCGTGCAGGGCCGCCCGGCGTACTTCGTGGCCAGCGACACCGGCGCGGACGGCGACGCGGGAGCGGACCGCCGCCCCGGCGACGGCGCGCCGGCCGCCTCCGACGGCCCGGCCGAGCTGGCCGACAGCCTCCGGTGACCGCGCTCGCCACCGGCGGCGCCGAGCCGCCGCGGCCCCGCGAACCCGACGCCGCCGGCGCCCCGCCGCGCCGGGCGGCGGCGCGACCGCCCGCCGCCCCGCGGCCCTGCGCTTCGCCCCCGCCGTCGCCGGCTACGCCGCCGTCGTGGCCGCCCTGCTCGCCACCGGCACCCCGGCGCTCGACGTGGCCCGCTGGACCGGGTACGTCCTGCTGGCCGTGCTGCTGCCCGGCACGCTGGTCTTCCGGGCGCTGCGCCGCCGCCCGCACACCCTGGTCGAGGACCTGGCGCTGGGCGCCGCGGTCGGGCTGGTGCTGGAGCTGGTCGGCTGGGCGGCGTTCACCGCCGCGGGGCGGCCCGGCTGGCTGTGGTTGTGGCCGCTGGCGGTGCTGGCGCCGTTCGTGGCCGTGCCCCGGCTGCGCCGGCACTGGCGGCCCGCCGGGTACGTCCCGGTTCCCGCCGGCTGGGCGTGGTCGCTCGCCGCCGTGGTCGCCGGCTTCACGCTCTACCTGACCGAGTCGTTCCTGCGGGTCAACCCGGTGCTGCCCACCGACGAGGGGCAGGCACAGTACATCGACCTGGCGTTCCAGCTCTCCCTGGCCGGCGCGGCCACCCACCGGGTGCCGCTGGAGGTGCCGCAGGTCGCCGGGGAGCCGCTGCACTACCACTGGTTCGGCTTCGCCCACTTCGCCGCGGCCAGCCTGGTCAGCGGCGTCGACCTGCCGACGGTGTTCTTCCGGCTGGGCGTGCCGACCCTGTGCGCGCTCGCCGCCGTGCTGGTCGCGGTGGTCGGCTGGCGGGTCTCCGGCCGGGCGTACGCGGGGGTGGGCGCCGCCGCGCTGATGTTCACCGTCGGGGAGTTCGGCTACGAGAACGGGGTGCGCCAGCTCTTCGGCACCCAGGCCACGTTCATCGTCTGGGGCAGCCCGTCGATGACGTACAGCTGGGTCCTGCTGCTGCCGCTGGTCGCCGCGCTCGGGGAGATCGTCGGCCGGGCCCGCGGGTCGACCGTGCCGGCGCTCGGGCGCGGCGGGTGGGCGCTCGCGGTGCTGTTCCTGGCCGCCTCGACGGGGGCGAAGGCCAGCTCGGTGCCGGTGGTGCTGGCGGCGCTCGCCTTCACCGCCGCCGTGGCGCTGCTGGCCCGCCGCCGGCCGCCCCGGGCGGTGCTGGCGGCGGCGGGGCTGGCGCTGGCCGCGCAGCTGTTCGCCACCGCCGTGCTGTTCGCGTTCGAGAGCCACGGGGTGACCGTCGACCCGTTCTCGGGGCTGCGCCCGTACGTCGGCACGGGCCACCCGGCGGGGGTGACCGCGCTGCTCTGGGTGGCGGTTTTCGGCGCGTTCCTGCTCAACCTCCAGCTTCGGCTGGCCGGGGCGCTGGCGCTGCTGCGGCTGCGCCGGTGGCGGCTGGAGCCGGTGCAGGTGTTCCTGCTCGGCGGCGCGCTCGCCGGGCCGGCGATCTACCTGCTGGTCGGCCACCCGGGCAGCAGCAACCAGTACTTCACCCGGGCCGGGTTCGCGTTCGGGGTGATCCTGTCGGCGTGGGGCTGGGCGGAGCTGCTGGACCGGGCCGCGCTGGGCGTCCGGGGCCGGGCGCTGCTCGCGGCCGGGGCGGCCGGGTTCGCCGTGCTGCTCACCGCCGTCCAGCTGCGCCATCCGGCCCCCGGGCCGGCCGGCCCGGCGTACGCCCCGGTGCTGCCGCTGCTGACGTGGGCGATGGCGCTGGCGGCGGTGGCGGTGCTGGTGGCGCTGTGCTGGCCGGCGCTGGTGGGCCGGTGGCCGGGGCTCGCCGGCCGGGGCGGGGCGGTGCTGCTCACCGCCGCCCTGGTCGCGGGCGCGCCCGGGCTGGTGCTGGACGCGGCGGCCGCCCACCGGTATCCCAACGGCGGGGCGTACCCGGTGGAGCGGATGCCGGCCTCCCGCGTGGCGGCGGCCCGCTGGGTGCACGACCACAGCGAGCCCGACGACGTGGTGGCGACCAACGCGCACTGCCGGGCGGTGGTGCAGGGCTGGTGCGACGCCCGGTCGTTCTGGCTGAGCGGGTACACCGAGCGCGCGGTGCTGGTCGAGGGGTGGGCGTTCGCGCCCCGGATGGTCGGCCTGCCCGGCGGCCCGTACGCCCCGTTCTGGGACGCCGCGCGGCTGCGCGCCAACGACGAGGCGTTCACCGCCCCGACGGCCGACGGCCTGGCCCACCTGCGCGACACGTACGGCGTGCGCTGGCTGGTCGTCGACCGCCAGGTCGGGCGGGAGTCCGAGGCGCTGGCCACGCTGGCCGAGCTGCGCTACACGAACGCCCGGATGGCCGTCTACCGCCTGCGCTGAACGGAGGGGCCCCTTGAGCAGGGGCCCCTCCGTTCGCCGTCAGTTCAGGGGGAGGCTGCGGGCCAGGGCCGAGCCGTTTGACTCGAACGCGGCCAGCAGGGCCGTCGGCGTGCCGCCGGCGACCGGGGCCACCACCGTCGCCGACCGGCCGGCGGCCAGCTCGACGGTCCGGTCACCGAGGGCGGCGTCGCCGTCCCAGGCATACAGGTACGCCGTGCCGGCGCGGTCGGCCCGCAGGGTGACCTCCACCCCGCCGGCCACCGGGCGCTGGCCGGTCAGCCGCAGGGCGTCCTGCGGCAGCCGGGGCACGGCGGCCGGGGCCACCCCGTCCACCGCCGCCTGGGCGATGGTCTGCGGGCTGTGCACGCTGCGGGCGGCGGTGTCCGGGAAGACCGGGGCGCTGGGCTGCCGCTGGGCCGTCGGTGCGCCGCTGCCGCTTGCAGCCCTGTGGGACCACCTTCCGGCCCAGCACGTCGTCCGTGACCTGGACGAACACCTTCAGCGCGTCCGCGGTCCAGGCGATCCGGCCCGTCGCCGAGGCGTCCTGCGGGGTGGTGGCCGCCCCCTCCCAGATCCGGGACAGGTCCAGCTCCTCGCCCGGGTACTCGCCGGGGGAGGCGACGCCGTCGACGGCGTGGACGGCGCCGACCACGCCGTCGATGGCGTGGTCGGCGCCGGCGTGCGGGACCTCGGTGGTCGGCACGATCTCCAGGGCGCCGGTCTCGACCGTGCTGCCGGCGGCGCTGGTCGTGGTGATGGTGATGCGGTAGTCGCCGTCCGAGCCGCCCTCGTTGGCCGTCGGCAGGGTGGCGTCGGAGTTGGTGACCGTGAAGGTGACCGCCCCGGTGCCGCCGGGGGCCAGGTCGGCGTAGCTCTTCGTAGCTCTTCGTGGGCGCGTCGGCGGTGAAGCCGTCCGGCAGGCCGAGGGTGACGGTGCCGCTCTGGGTGGCCTCGCCGTGGTTGCGCAGGTCGGTCGCCGCCGAGGGGGCCGCCCGGTGAGCGTGCGCACCGCGGCGACGACCGAGGGGAAGCGGCGGTGAGCGTGCGGCCGGCGGGCCCGGTCGCCCGCCCCGCGCCGCGGGCCGACCGGCCCGCCCCGGTGCTGTTCGGCATCGACTTCGGCGGCACCAAGATGGCGGTCGGGGTGGCCGACGGCGAGGGTCGGCTGCTGGCCCGCGAGCGCGTGCCGACGCACGCCGAACAGGGCGCCCCGCAGGCCCTGGACCGCGCGCTGGACCTGGCCGGGCGGCTGCTGGCGGACGTCGGCGCACCGCTCGCCGCGGCCGGCGTCGGCCGCGCTGGCCGAGCTGCGGCTCGGATCCCTCCGCGACGCCGATCCCGCTCTGGTCGTCGGGCTCGGCACCGGGGTCGCGGCGGCGGTCACGGTACGCGGAGCGGTGCTGGCCGGGCACCACGGCGCGGCCGGCGAGATCGGGTACGCCGTCACCGGCGGCCGTGGCCCGGCACGATGCTGGAACTGGGCTTCTCGGGCCGGGCGCTGGACCGGCTCGCCGAGTCCTCCGGGGTGCCGGGCGGGGTGGCCGGGCTGGCCGCCGCCGCCGAGCGCCCCGGGCCGGCCCGGGACGCGCTGACGGCCCGGGTCGACGAGCTGGCTCGGCACCCGGTCACCTGCTGCCTGCTGCTCGACCCGCAGCGGGTGGGACCCGGCGGGATCGGCCGCCGCCGTACGCGTGCCGTCCGCGCCGCAGCCCGCCGTGGTCGCGATGGTGAGCGCGGCCAACAGGACCGCCCCGGCACGTCGAAACACCTGTCCACTTTCCCCGTGGTCGATTCGCTGCCCGCCCGGGTCCACACCGGACGGCCGATGGATCGTAGCGGACGGCGAGCCGGGCTCAGCGGGGTGCGCGGAGCGCGGCGATCAGCCACTCCACGGCCGGTACCGAGGACGGGAACGGGAGCCGCCGGTTGAGCACCCCGACGAGCTGCCAGTACCGCTCGACCCGGCGATCGGTGAAGGTCGCCAGACGGTCGGCCAGCGCGGCCCGCTCCCGGCCGGTCAGCGCCGGGTCCACGAGCTGCGCGAGCACCGCTGCCGCCTCCGGGGACTCCGGGGCCAACCCGGCGGCCAGCGCCTCCCGGGCCCGCTCCACGGACGCGGGCGACAGCTCCACGGTGGAGTCGCCCGCCGCGCCGGCGAGCGCCATCTGGCGTACCCGCTCCCGGAACGCCGGGTCGGCGACCAGCCCCGCCAGCTCCAGCCACGCGTCCACCTCCGCGTCGCTGGGATCGTCGGGCAGTTCGGCGGGCAGCGCCCGCATGGCCCCGGCCAGGCCGGCCCCGGGCGCGTCGGCGGGGATCCCGGCGAAGACGTCGGCGACGAAGTCGTCGACGATCCGCTGCCGCTCCTCGGCGGAGAGTCGGGCCAGGTCGGTCATCAGTTTCAGCTCCTCTGTCGTACCGCCACGTCGGGCGACCGACCGCAGCACCGCCCGGCGCAGCCGCAGCATCCGGATCTCGGCGTCGAGTGCCCGTACGTGCGCCCCCGCGACGTCGGCCACGCTCTCCTGGCGGTCCAGGATCCGGCGGGCGGCGTCCAGGCCGATGCCGAGGTCCCGCAGGGTCCGCAGCAGGTCGAGCCGGGCCACCGCCGGCGCGTCGTACAGCCGGTAGTTGCCGGAGGTCCGGGTGGTCGGCGGCAGCAGGCCGAGGTCGGACCAGAAGCGGATGGTGCGCACGGTCAGGCCGGTCCGCCGGGCGAGTTGCCCGATGGTGTACAGCTCGGTGCGGTCGGTCACCCGCCCAGCGTGCACCCTCCAGCCGCTGGAGACTCAAGCCCCGCGGCTCGCGTGGGATCAGTTCTCCGTGGGGCGGTGGGCGCGCAGCATGAGGGACACGCCGGGCAGCGACCGCACCGGCAGGTACCGCTCGGCGGTGATGACGGCCCGCAGGCCCAGGTTGAGCACGGGGTGCGGGTCGTCCAGGTCGCTGCCGGTGGACCTGCGCCGCCGCCAGGCCGCGGCCGGCCGGAGCAGCACGTTCCAGCTCCACAGCTCGTCGACCACCAGCCCGGCCTTCTCCACGACGGCGCGCAGCGACGCGCGGTCGTACCGCCGGACGTGGCCGACCGCCTCGTCGTGCGCGGACCACAGCGCCATGTCGGCCGGCACGGCGATCAGGGCGGTGCCGCCGGGGCGCAGGGTCCGGCGGATCTCGGCGGCGGCCAGGTGGTCCTCGTCGAAGTGCTCCAGGATGTCGAACGCCACCACGAGGCCGAGGCTCGCCGAGGGCAGCGGCAGGTGCCGGGCGTCGGCCTGGACGACGTCCAGCCCCCGCTCCCGGGCCACGGCGGCGCCCTCCGGGGTGTATTCCAGCGCCACCGGGCGCCAGCCGTGCGCGCGCAGCACCCGGGTGTTGCCGCCGCCGGCCGCGCCGACGTCGAGCGCCCGCCCGGGGCGGTGCCCGGCGGCGGCCAGCCGGCGCAGCGCGCGGGCCAGCAGCACGCGCCGCTCCCGGTACCACCAGTGGGTGTCCTCCAGGGCGGCGAGCTTGCGGACTTCGGTCGCTTCCACGGCGTGCTCCTCGCGCTTCTCGGCGGCTCTCACCCTAGTCGGGCGCCGCCCGTCCGGTCGTGCCGGCGTGAGGTTCGGGCCGACCGACACGGGCATGCGACGTGGCCCCTGTGGAGCTGCCCCGCCTGTGCGCCCGTCCGCCCGCCACAAGCTGCCCCGCCTGTGCGCCCGTCCGCCCGCCACATCGTGCCCCGCCTGTGCGGGCAGCTCCATAGGGGCCGGGAAGACCTCGGGCCGTACCCGATTGGTGTTCCCTATCGCTCCCCAAGCGGCTATCTTGGGGAGCGATGGGGAATGAAATGTACTCGGTCGAGCAGGTGGCCGAGCTGCTCGGCCTGCACGTGCGTACCGTGCGGGGCTACATCCGCGCCGGCCGGCTCAGGGCCGTACGGATCGGCAAGCAGTACCGGGTCGCCCGCGCCGACCTCGACGCGCTGACCGGGCGGTCGCAGCCGGGGGCGACCCGGCCCGCGGGCGTAGCGCCGGTGGAGGTGTCCAGCATCGCGCAGGTCGACGGGATCGAGCGGGCCGCGGCCGACCGGCTGGGCACGCTCGTGCTGGCCGCGGCGAACACGGGCGCCGACCCTGCCCACGCGCTGCGCGTCCAGACCGTCTACGACGAGGAGCGGAACCGCATGAAGATCGTGATACTCGGGGGCGCCGCCGCCACGGCGGAGCTGCTGCGCCTGGTCGACGCCGTCCTGGAAGGCGGCAACGGCCTGCTCGCCTGGGAAGCGGGGGAGGCCCGGGATGCCTGACGTGGTGCGGGAGCGGGCCGGGGTGCGGGTGCTGGAGTGCGATCCGGACGGCCCGCCGGTGACCACCGTGCAGGACGCGGTGGACCTGATCGGTGCGGCGTTCCTCGGCGCCGAGGTGGTGGCGGTGCCCGCAGGCCGGCTCGACGAGCAGTTCTTCGAGCTGGGCAGCCGGTTCGCCGGCGAGGTCATGCAGAAGTTCGTCAACTACCGGCTGCGGCTGGCCGTGATCGGCGACATCTCCCGGCAACTCGTGGCGAGTCCGGCGCTGCGCGCCCTCGTCCACGAGTCCAACCGGGCCGACCACGTCTGGTTCCTGCCCGACCTCGACGCGCTCGACGCCCGCCTGCGCGCCGTTGCCTGACCGGGCCCGGAGATTGGCAAGGGCCCCTTGCGGCGCGGAACGCGCCTTGACAAGGGGCCCTTGCCGGGGTGTCAGGCCCGCGTGAAGACGAGAGCCACGTTGTGCCCGCCGAAGCCGAACGCGTTGTTCAGCGCGGCGGGGACCTCCATGTGGCGCGCCTCGTGGGCGGCCACCTCCAGGTCGAGGCCGTCGTCCGGGTCGTCCAGGTTGATCGTCGGGGGGACGACACCGTCGCGGATCGCCAGGATGGTGGCGATCGACTCCAGCGCGCCGGCCGCGCCGAGCAGGTGGCCGGTCATCGACTTGGTGGCGGTGAGGACCGGGTGGTCGCCGAGCGCGGCGCGCAGGGCGCCGATCTCCAGCATGTCGCCGACGGGGGTGGAGGTGGCGTGGGCGTTGACGTGGACGATGTCCCGCTTGGCGATGTCCGCGTCGGCGATCGCCCGGCGGATCGCCCGGATCGCGCCCTCACCCTCCGCGTGCGGCTGCACGATGTCGTACGCGTCGGAGGTGATCCCGGCCCCGGCGAGCCGCGCGTACACCCGGGCGCCCCGGGCGGCGGCGTGCTCGGCCCGCTCCAGCACCACGATGCCGGCGCCCTCGCCGAGCACGAACCCGTCCCGGCCCTTGTCCCAGGGGCGGGACGCCCGCTCGGGCTCGTCGTTGCGGGTCGACATGGCCCGCATCGAGGCGAACCCGGCCATCGGCAGCGCGTGGATGACCGCCTCCGTGCCACCGGCCACCACCACGTCGGCCCGGCCGGCGCGGATGATGTCCAGACCCAGCGCGATGGCCTCTGCCCCGGTGGCGCAGGCACTGGCCACCGAGTGCACGCCGGCCTTCGCGCCCACCTCCAGCCCCACCCAGGCGGCGGGACCGTTCGGCATCAGCATCGGCACGGTGTGCGGGGAGACCCGGCGGGGGCCGGACGCCTCCAGGATGTCGTCCTGCGCGAGCAGGGTCGTGGCCCCGCCGATGCCGGAGCCGACGCTGACCGCCAGCCGCTCCGGGTCCAGCCCGGAGTCGGCCAGGCCGGCGTCCGCCCAGGCCTGCTTCGCCGCGACGAGCGCGATGGCCTCGGAGCGGTCGAGCCGGCGCAGCTTGACCCGGTCCAGGATCTCGGACGGCTCGACAGCGAGCTGGGCGGCGATCTGGACCGTGAGCTGCGCGGCCCACTCCTGGGTGAGCGCACCCACCCCGGAGCGGCCCGCGAGCATGGCGTCCCAGGTCGACGCGACGTCCCCGCCCAGTGGGGTGGTCGCGCCGAGCCCGGTGACGACGACGTCGGTGCGACTCATGATCAGGACTGCGCCTCGATGTAGCTGACGGCGTCCCCGACGGTCTTCAGGTTCTGCACCTCGCTGTCCGGGATCTTGACGCCGAACTTCTCCTCGGCGGCGACCACGACCTCCACCATGGAGAGCGAGTCGACGTCCAGGTCATCGGTGAAGGACTTCCCCTCGGCCACGTCGTCCGGGTTCACCCCGGCAACCTCCTCGAGGATCTCGGCGAGGCCGGCGGTGATCTCGTCACGGGTCATTGCGGTTGGGTTCCTCTCAATGGGGTTGGTCTCACCGGGCGACACGGGCCCGGTGCGCACGGCCCGGTGGGGCCGGACGTCAGGGACAGCGGACGACCTGACCGGCGTAGGTCAGGCCGCCGCCGAAACCGAAGAGCAGCACCGGGGCGCCCGAGGGGACCTCCCGCCGCTCGACGAGCTTGGACAGCGCCAGCGGGATGCTCGCCGCCGAGGTGTTGCCGGACTCGACGATGTCCTTGGCGATGATCGCGTCGGGGATGCCCAGCCGCTTGGCGATGCCGTCGATGATCCGGGCGTTGGCCTGGTGCGGCACGAAGGCGGCCAGCTCCGACGGGTCGACCCCGGCCCGCTCGCACGCCTTCAGGGCCAGCGGGGCCAGCTCCGTGGTGGCCCAGCGGAAGACCGCCTGCCCCTCCTGCTTGATGTACGGGCGCCAGCCCTCGATGCGTACCGCGTCGCTCTTCTCCGGCACCGAGCCCCACACCACCGGACCCACCCCGGCCGGCTCGCCCTCGGCGGCGGCGGTGACCACGGCCGCGCCCGCGCCGTCGCCGAAGATGATGCAGGTGGAGCGGTCGGTCCAGTCCGTGAATTCCGACAGCTTCTCCGCGCCGATGACGATCGCGTTGCGCGACGCCCCGGCCCGGATGGCGTGGTCGACGGTGCCCAGCGCGTACGCGAAGCCCGAGCACGCGGTGTTGATGTCGTACGCGCCCGGCGCGGTGATCCCGAGCTTCGCGGCCACCCGGCAGGCCACGTTCGGGCTGCGGTCGACCGCGGTGCAGGTGGCCACCACGACCAGGTCGATGTCGGCGGCGGTGAGGCCCGAGCCGGCCAGCGCCTTGCCGGCGGCGGCCGCGGCCATGTCGGCGACGGTCTCGTCCCCGGCGATCCGGCGGGTCGCGACGCCGACCCGGTCCCGGATCCACTCGTCGTTGGTGTCCACGAGCTGGGCCAGCTCGTCGTTGGTGACGACGCGGGACGGCTGGTAGTGCCCCAGCGCGACGATCCGGCTGACTGTCATGACTGCTGACCCCCGATCCGGGCGAGTGGTTGGCCCGGGGCGACCGGGTCGTCGTGGTGGGCCAGCCACTCGGTGAGCAGGCCGCTGTCGTGCGCGGTCACCTCGACCTGACCCTGCCGGGTGGCGACGTGCCCGATCACCTGGCCGGCCCGCAGCGCCTCGCCCTCGGTCAGCCCGTCGAGGGGCTTGAAGGTGCCCGCCGAGCGGGCCGCCACCACCCGGAACCGGATGGTCGGCTCGTGGTCCGGGGCCGTGCCGTGCCGGGCGATCAGGTCCCGCGCGGCGGGCAGGTCGTCCGGGGTGTTCAGGGTGACGATCTCGGGGACGCCGGACTCCTTGAGGTCCCGCTTGATCAGGCCGGCGAGGGTGCCCGCGGGCGGGAGCTCGATCACCCCGGTGACGCCGAGGTCGGCGAGCGTGCGCATGCACAGGTCCCAGCGCACCGGCGCGGTGACCTGGCGGACCAGCCGCTGCACCACCTCCCGGCCGTGGTCGACCGCCGCCCCGTCGAGATTGGACAGCAGGATCCGGGCCGGACGGGCCGGGGTGATCCCGGCGGCCACCTCGGCCAGCGCGGCCTCGGCCGGGCCCATGTACGGGGTGTGGAACGCCCCGGCCACCTTCAGCCGGATCACCCGGGCCTTCGCCGGCGGCTCGGCCGCGAGCTTGTCCAGGCCGGCGACGGAACCCGCGGCGACGACCTGGCCGGCGCCGTTGCGGTTGGCCGGGTGCAGCCCGTGCGCGTCGAGCGCGGCCAGCACCTCGTCGGCGTCCCCGCCCAGCACCGCGGCCATGCCGGTCGGCTCCAGCGCGCAGGCGGCCGCCATCTCCCGGCCGCGCACCCCGGCGAGGGTGATCGCGGTCTCGGCGGGGAGGACCCCGGCCAGCGCCGCCGCCCCCAGCTCGCCGACGCTGTGCCCGGCGGTGAGCGCCACGTCGTGCATCGGCAGGTGCTCGGCGGCGAGCAGGGCTGCGGCGACCAGCAGCGGCTGGGTGCGGGCGGTGTCCTTGATCTCGTCGGCGTCGGCCTTGCTGCCGAGGTGCACCAGGTCGACCCCGGCCAGTGCCGACCACCAGCGCAGTCGTGCCTCGGTGCCGGTCACGTCGAGCCAGGGGGTCAGGAAGCCGGGTTTCTGCGAACCCTGCCCAGGAGAGAGTACGGCGAGCACGGTTATGACTCTCCCGGATACTCGTCGGTCACGTGTGTGCCGACGGCCACCAAACCACACTAGCGCCTTTGTGGGGTTCCTACAAAAATCGGCGTAGATGATCACCTGTCTGTGACGTTTTGCCGACCGGTGGGGGGCATTGTCTGGGTTGGCACCACGGGGACCACCGGGTCCAGGCGGCCGACCGTCAGCGCCACCTGCAGGGCGAACGCGTCCCGGGGCGCCAGCGGCGAGAAGCCGGTCACCTCGCCGATCCGGCGCAGCCGGTAACGCACGGTGTTGGGGTGTACGAACAGGGCGCGGGCCGCGCTCTCCAGCGTCCCGCCGGCGGCGAAGAACGCGTCCAGGGTCTCCAGCAGCTCCCCGCCGGCGCGGACGAGCGCGGCGTACACGTCGTGGCGCAGCCGGCGGCGGGCCTCGGCGTCCCCGGCGAGGGCCCGCTCGGGCAGCAGCTCGCCGGCCGGAACCGGGCGCGGTGCGGCCGGCCAGGCCGGGGCCGCCCGGAAACCCGCCAGCGCGGCCCGCGCCGAGTCGGTCGCCTCGTCCAGGCTCGGCACCGCCGGGCCCACCACCACCGGCCCGTCCCCGAACGCGGGCAGCAGCTTCCCGGTCGCCGCCATCGGGTCCGCCGCGCCACCGAGCACGATCACCAGCCGGTCGCCGTGCACCCCGCCGATCACCTCGACGCCGATCCGCCGGGCCAGCCGGTAGACCGTGTGCAGCACGGCGGCCACCTCGCCGCCAGGGGAGCGGCCCACCGCCACCGCCACCGGCGGGGCGTCCGACCAGCCGAGCGCCGCGGCGCGACTGGCCAGCACGTCCGGGGAGTCCCCGCGCAGCAGCGCGTCGACCAGCAGGGCCTGCAGCCGGGCGTCCCACGAGCCGCGGGACTCGGCGGCCCGGGCGTACACCCGGGCGGCGGCGAACGCGATCTCCCGGGAGAAGCGCAGCACCGCCTCCCGCAGCTGCTGCTCCTCGCCCTCCGCGGCCAGCGTCCCGACCTGCTCCTCGACCACCTCGATGGTGACCTTGATCAGGGCCACCGTCTGCTGGAGGCTGATCGAGCGGGCCAGCGCCTGCGGCGCGGTGGCGAACACCTCGTCGGAGACCTCCTGGGTGCTGTCCGCCGTGCCGCCGCCGTCGCGCAGCCACTGCACCAGTGACCGGGCGCCGGCCTGGGCCACCAGCATCACCCAGGAGCGCTGGTCCGCCGGGAGCGCCCGGAACCAGGGCAGCGTCTCGTCCATCCGGGCCACGCTCGCGGTGGCCAGCGCCCCCGCCGCCCGTTCGATCCGGCGCAGCGTGGCCGACAGCTCCCCGCCCTCCGGCTCGTTCCCCATTCCTACAGCCTGGCACGACGCGGGGGAGGCGGGGCGGGCAGGGCCAGCTCCTGGCCCAGGATCGCCGCCCGGTGCCCCTACCCGGGCAGCAGGCCGCGCATGCCGACCCCCGCCATGGAGCGCGCCGCCCCCGCGGAACTGACGAGGGGTGCGCCCGGCGCGCGCCGGCCTGGGCCAGTACGGTGACAGGGCGCGCGGTCCGGCCGGTCCGCGCGCGACGCGAGCGTGAGGAGACGGGGCGATGGCGCAGGGGGAGGCCGAGCACGGCTGCGCCCAGGGGGAGGGCTGCCGTCCGGGCCACCACGAGCCGCTGCCGGCGGCGAAGCACCACCGTCGGCCCGCCGGCCCGCCCTACCCCGCCGAGCCGGGCCCGCCCCGGGGCGAGGACGACCCGCCGGTGCCCCGCCAGCGCACCCCGGAGTCGCCCGTCGGTGGGGAGCTGGGGCGGTCCGCGTCCTGCCGCAACGACCAGCCCGGCTGGGCCGGCGCGCACCGGCACGGCCCGGTCCGCCCCCGGCACCGCGCCGTGCGGCAGGAGCGCCCACCGCGCCGCTGGTGCTGACCCCGCGCGGTTGGCGCTGACTCCGCGCTGGTGCCGCCCTCGCGCCGGCGGTGACTCCGCGCCGCGGGTGCCGACCTCGTGCTGTCGGTGCCGGGTCAGCGGGTGCGGCGGCGGATCAGCAGCGCGATCCCGGCCAGCCCGACGGTGATCGCCACCAGCACGCCGACGTTGAGCAGCAGCAGCCGCTGCAGCTCGCCCATCGCCTCGCCCAGGTCCTTGCCCGGTTTCAGCGACTCGTCCGGCAGCACCCGCTCGCCGCCGCCGACGCCACCGCCGCCGCTGACCGTGTCGAGTTGCCGTTCCAGCGGCACGCCGGCCGTCCGCAGGGTCTCGGACATGTTGAGCCGGCCGAGGAACCAGCCGGCCTTGGCCCGGTGGGCCGGGTCGGGCTGCTTCGCCGGCCGGTAGACCCGGGGGCCGCCCAGGGCCAGCGGATAGAGGTCGTACGTCTGGGTCGGGACGTCCCCGGCGAGCACCACGACCGTGTACTTGGGGCCCAGGTCGTCCGGCTTCGGCCCGGCGGCCGCGCCCGTCCGGCTCAGCCAGTTCACCTGGTCGATGACGGCAGCGACCTCGGCGGGATGGGTGGCGGCGCGCAGCCGTAGCGGCTCGGCGAGCTGGTGCCCGGTGATGTCGACCCCGGCCGGCGGTGCTTTCGGCTTGGGCGCGGCCTGCGCCGGCCCGCCCCCCGCCCGCCCCGCGCCACCCTGGGCCGTGCCCGCGCCGGCGGCGTGGGCGGGCTCCGCCAGGGCGGGCGTCAGGACCGCCGCCAGCAGTACCCCCGCGGCCGCCAGGATCAGCCGCTTCACCAGTCGGACCATGGCCGCCTCCTCGCCCCGTCGATTTGGATGGCTTCGCTGCAGGTCACGCGTTGGTTGGCCGACGGCGATGACCGCGTCCCCCTCCGACAGCGGAGACACTTCACCTCAAAGACTGCGCAGAACGTCGATCGGTTGCAGCTGCTGGATCGGGAATTGGAACTATTTGCGATCTCGACCCGACTAATGGTCAGCCGTTGATCAGCGGGCGGATCGTACCTTTACGGAGGGGTTCATGGGGGGCAGGGTCCCACGCGCAGCGCGTACGGCGCCAGCCGTTCTCGGCGTGGCGCTCGGGGTGTCGCTGGCGCTGCCGGCCGCGCCCGCGGCGGCGCACAACTCGCTGACGGCCAGCGATCCCAAGGACGGCGCGCGGATCGCGGTCGCACCCGAGAAGATCGAACTCCGGTTCCTGGCGAAGCCGGACCGGGATACGACGAAGATCACAGTCGCCGGGCCTGACAACGTGCCGGCCCTCGGCGGCTCGCCGACCTACTCGGGCAACCGGGTGAGCGTCCCGTTCGCGCCCGGCGCGGCGGGGCTCTACATCGTCGGGTACCAGCTCGCGTCGGGCGACGGCCACCCGGTGCGGGGCGAGGTGCGCTTCACGCTGACCACCGGCACCCCGGCGCAGCCGCCGTCGTCCGGCCCGGCGGGACCCGCCGCCACCCCGACGGCGGCACCGTCCTCGCCCGCCGCCGCCCCGACCACCCCGTCCGCCGCGATCCCGCTCCCGGCCAGGGACGGCGACGGCGTCGCCCGCTGGCTCTGGGCCGCGGGTGGGGTGGTCGTGCTCGCGGCACTCGCCGCCGTACTCCTGCTGCGCCGCCGCGCACGACGCGCCTGACGCCCCATCGGCGCCCCGCCCCGCCCCGACGAGCCGCGATCTTGCACTTGGTGCCCCCGATATGGGTGAGTTGCCCCCTTCTGTCGGGGCCGAAAGTGCAAGATCGCGGCAGGGCGAGGGTGGCAACACCGTTGCGTTTAGCGCCGTGAGCGGGAGGCAAGCCCCTTTTCGAAGATTGTGATGTCGGCGTGGAAGGTGTAGGTCTGCGTGGTTGCGGGGTGCTGTCCGGCGTTCGGGCTGTACTTGCTGGTCGGGTTCTTGCGGGAGCGGGCCTTGATTCGAGGGCGGCGCCAGGCGGGTAGGAGGTCGGCCAGCGCGGCGTGGCCTATCGTGCCGAGGAGGTCGGTTGAGCTGCCGGGAAGGATTCCGCTGGCGGTGGTGATCGTGTCGGCGGCGGCGTCGATGAGGACGGTGAAGCTGATCCGGTCCATGTCCAGGCCGGGCTGGGTGCAGGTGGCGTCTGCTGCCGCGCGGATGAGGGCCTGGTAGGCGGTGAGCAGGGCGTACACCTCCTGCTCGATCCCGGGGATGCTGCGGGAGCGCAGGACGCGGCCGTCGAGCATGGTCGCTTTGATCGAGAAATACGTGGTTTCGGCCTGCCAGCGTTCGTGGTAGAGGTCCACGAGTTCGTGGGCGGGGTAGCGGGTGTGGTCTGTCAGGCTGGTGATCAGCCGCCACTGCTCGCGCCGCAGGCTGCCGTCGGCCAGTGTGACGGTGACCTGCGCTTCGATGACCCGCACCAGGATGAGAGCGGGTAGGCTGCCGTAGCCGATGCGGGCCAGGTAGGAGCCGTCGGGTAGGCGACGCTGGATGGTCGGGCAGCGGCGGGCGGATGAGCGGACCAGGAACTGCGCGCCGGTGGCGCCGACGTCGCGCAGGAATTCCGCGGCGTCGAAGCCGGCGTCGGCCAGCAGCAGCATCGTGCGGTCCAGGACGCCCAGAAGCCGCCGCGCGTAAGCCAGTTCGCCTTCTGTTTCGGGGCCGAAGGCCGCGGCGAGCAGGGCGCGGGTCCCACACTCGATCACCACGAGCAGCCGTAGCAGCGGGTAGCCGAACTCCAGCTTGTCTCCTACGCGTTTGGGGTAGCGCCAGGTGACCCGTTCCTCGTCGGGCACGTGCAGGTGGGTGCCGTCGATGGCCACGGTACGCAGGCCCCGGTAGAACACGCCGGGCTGGCCGAGCAGACCGACGGCACCGGCCAGGGTCTCGAACAGGCGCCGTAGCGGCGCTACTCCGACCCGGCGGCGAGCGCGTGACAGTGAGGAGATACTCGGCCGCGTCAGGCACAAGCCGGCCAGGGCCGCGGTCAGCTTCCCCCACGTCGCTCGGTAGGAACAGCGGTCGAGCAGGGCGAGTGCGAGGACGAAGTACACCACGACCCGAGACGGCAGCAGCCGCAGCCGCTTCTCGCGTGTCCCGGTTTCTTCCAGCACCGCGTCGACCAGGTCGAAGTCGATGATCTGGGTCAACTCGCCCAGATGTCCGGGCGCGTGCACACCCCCGGCTACCTCGATCGACCGGGTGATGACAGACTTCTCCTGCAACGGGACTCCTGAGGCATGATCTTCTTGCTCGACACAAGTTGATCTATCAGAAGTCCCGTTCGCGTCTTCAAAGTCCCCCTTGACTCATCCGCCGATCGCCAAACGCAACGGCGTTGGCGAGGGTGGCGGGCGGTCAGGGGAGGCGGACGCGGGCGGCGCGGAGGCGGGTCAGGGTGCGCTCGCGGCCGAGGACCTCCAGGGACTCGAACAGCGGCAGGCCGACCGTACGGCCGGTGACCGCGACCCGGACCGGGGCCTGGGCCTTGCCGAGCTTGAGCCCGCGCTCGGCGCCGACCGCCTCCAGTGCCGCCTTCAGCGACTCCGCGTCCCAGGGCTGGAGCGCCTCGAACGCCGCGATCGCCGCGTCCAGCAGCTCGGCCGCGCCCTCCTTCATCGCCTTGGCCCACGCCGCCTCGTCGACCAGCGGCGAGGCCAGGAAGAGGAAGTCGACGTTGGCGACGATCTCGCTGAGCACCGCGATCCGGGTCTGGGCCAGCGGGGCGACCGCGGCGAACGCCTCGGCGTCGAACTCCTCCGGCTGCCAGGGCGGGGGCGCGATGGTGTCGGTGCCGGCGAGCCAGGGCCGGCAGGCCGCCACGAACTCGTCCAGCGGCAGGGCCCGGATGTACTCGCCGTTGAACGCGCGCAGCTTCTTCTCGTCGAAGAACGCGGGGGAGGGGTTGACCTCCTCCAGCCGGAACTCCTCCTCGATCACCGACCAGGGCACGATCTCCCGGTCGCCCGACGGGGCCCAGCCGAGCAGCATCAGGTAGTTGCGCATCGCGTCGGCGAGGTAGCCCTCGTCCCGGTACGCCTCCAGGGCGACCTTGTCCCGCCGCTTGGACAGCTTCTGCCGCTTCTCGTTGACCACCACCGGCACGTGCGCCCAGACCGGCGGCTTGACCCCGAGGGCGTCCCAGAGCAGCTGCTGCTTCGGCGTGTTGGGCAGGTGCTCCTCGGCCCGGATCACGTGGGTGATCCCCATGGTCATGTCGTCGACGACGTTCGCCAGCAGGAACACCGCCGACCCGTCGCCGCGGGCGATGACGAAGTCCTCGATCAGCTTGTTCTCGAACGTCGGCTCGCCGCGGATCAGGTCGACGACCACCGTCTCGCCCTCGTCGGGCGTACGGAAGCGCAGCGCCCGGCCCTCGCCCGGCGGCAGGCCCCGGTCGCGGCAGAAGCCGTCATAGCCGGTGTACTGGGAGCCGGTGCGCGCCTGCACGGCCTCCCGGGTGCAGTCGCAGTAGTACGCGCGGCCCGCTTCGTGCAGCCGCCGGGCGGCGGCGCGGTGTTCGGCCGCGTACGACGACTGGAAGTGCGGGCCCTCGTAGCTGCCCCGGGCGACGCCGATCCACTCCAGGGCGGACAGGATGCCCTCGGTCCACTCGGGCTTGTTGCGCGCCGCGTCGGTGTCCTCGATGCGGAGCACGAACACCCCGCCCTGCTGCTTGGCGTAGATCCAGTTCTGCAGGGCCGAGCGGGCGCCGCCGACATGGAACATACCGGTCGGCGAGGGGGCGAAGCGTACACGTACCGTCACGTCCCCAAGCCTACGGCGGCCGGCCAGCGGATTCCGTCAGGGGTACGAGCCAGGGGGGCGCCATAGGCGGTCGCCCATCGTGTGCGCAAGGCCCCTCGGCGTGTCTTTTCCGATCCCGTCCTGGTACGTCCGTTTTTGCGCATAGAGTGCGGAATATCGCGGATGTCCTCAGTGGGGGAAGAACAAAGATGATCCTCGTGGAACGCAGTGCGCACGTGATGGCGCCGGTGGAAGCGGTCTGGGACGTCGTGCAGCGGGCCGAGCAGTTGCCGGCCTGGCTGGCGGGGGTCCGCGCGGCCGAGGTGCTCTCGGGTGAGGGCTTCGGCCGGCGGCAGCTGGTCCAGGCCGGGCGCGGCGCGGCGCACGAGGCCGAAGTGATCGCCTACCAGGAGCCGACCCTGATCGGCTGGCGGGAGCGCGCCAGGGGCGCCGGTGCCCGGGCCGAGGCCCGCACCGAGATCTACGTCCAGCTCACCTCGGACGAGGAGGAGGGCGGGACCATCGTGCGGCTCATCGTCGTACGGTGGCCGGCCGGCCCGGTCAAGGCCGCCCTGCTCCGGCTCGGGCTCCGCAGGGTCGGCGCCGACCTGGAGGAATCACTGGCCCGGTTGACCGACCTGGCCGCCGTCGGCTGACCGGACCGGTCCCGGCGTCGCCCGCGATGGTGATGGTCCGGCGTTCCCGCCAGGGACGCCGGACCATCGTCGTTCCGCTCCTCGTCATTCGCGACGCATGTCCTCCGCCCGGATCGTCTTGCCGACAACGACCGGCGCGGCACTGATCGCGGCGAGGGCCGCAAGCCCGGCGAGCGGCAGCATTGTCTTGAGGGTGCCGCCGTACCAGCCGCTGTACCGGCCGTTGAGCTGGAGCCATGCGTTGCCGGCTACGTGTCCAACCGCCACGGTCACCACGAGAACGGCAATGAGAGGCAGCGTAATGTGAAACAGTTGGCTGGCGCGCACCGAGCGGAGCGGCATGCCCAGCACCAGGAGGCTGATGACGTCGCGGCGGCGATCGATCGCCCGGTCGACGACGGCGATGAGGAATGCCGCAGCGCCGAGGAAAAACCCGATCATGACGCCGGTGCTGATGGTTCCCCGATGTGCCCGATATGCCTCGAGCGCGGGAATGTTGCGCAGTTGGACATCAATGGCGGCCGTAGGGTCGTTGGCCAGCACGGCCGACTTGAACGCCTCGACGTTTGACTCCGGCTCCGCCACCACAAAGTTCAGCAACAGATTTTCAGGCCAGCCGAACCGCGGTCGCTCCGCCGCGACGAGGATCGCACTGCTCAAGTGCAGCTGTGACTGCTCAAGGTCGTCCACCACAAGTGAGGCCTCCGGCGTCCGGTACGAGTTGCTTTCACCCTTGTCATCGGCGAACTGCACCATGACCCCCGGCGGGATGTCCTCGGCGGTGTTGTGAAGTTCGGCGTCGACTAGGCGGTAGTCTGCACCGTCGCGACAGCCGGGGAGCGCGGATTTGGTGATAACTCGAATCTGCGCGCAGGGCGCCGTCACCATAGCCACCCCGAACATCGCTACCCGGTCCGCCGCCGTCGTCGGCGGACCGACGTTGGCAGGCGGCCTGGCGATCGAGTACTGGACGGTCCAGCGGTGCTGCGCGGGAACCAGGGCTACCTTCTCTCGAACCTGAGGCGTCGCCGCCCGCCGCGCGTCAACCGTCACAGTGAATGCGTCGACCTCCGGGCCCGCAGCGAGTTCGTCATCGCGCAGGACGCCAGCGCTGATGCCGCCAACGAGCACGAGCACCGCCAAGCCGGACAACAGCCGCAGGGTACTCGAGGGTGTGCAGCTCAGCCGGCGGCCGGCGAGTCGGAGCGTAAGAGGTAGGGAGGGATGAGCGACCGCCCGGGCCGTCGACGAGACGATGGGTCGGATCGCCAGCACGACACCTACCCCGGCGAGGACCATGCCCGTGAGCACCATCGCGATCTGGACATCCGTGTAGACCACCCGGGTGGTTCCACCGGTGGTGACCCGTCGCAGGATGACGGGCAGCATGAGACCGAGGCCGAGAATAAGGGGGAGTAGCAACCACCAGCGGGCAGGTGGTTCCTCCACCGCAGCCCGCGCCGCAACCGGTCGGTTCAGGCTCTGCCGCAACCCCAGCGCCCCCACCAATGCAGAAACGACGGCGGCGAGCAGCACTATCGCCGCCGTGCCGGCGGCCCCGACGTCGCTAACTTCTGGGTACCACGTGAACCCGAGGGCGCCACTGCGAGCCACTGGAGGGGATAGTTGCTCATAGAGCAGAACGCCGACCAGTGCGCCGAACCCGCCGGTGATGGCCGATTCGGTTGCGGCGATCCGCAGCACGTGGCTGCGGCGCAGTCCGATCAGGCGCAGGGCGGCATAGCGCCGGGCCCTGGTCGCCGCAGCGAGGCGGCCACAGACAACCACGTAGATCAGCGCAGGCGTGAGGACCAGGACGCCGAGTTCACGTGCGACGCCGTCGAACGTTTCGCGGACGATGTCGTCCTGAAAGCCGACCCCAAACCCGGATGCCTCGCTGCCGCCCTCCAGGCGGTCGGGTGTCACACCGACGTAAGCGAACATTTCGTCGGGGGCTAGCAGGCCCTCGGCGGCGATCTCACTCGTTACCCGTCCCGGAACCCGTGCACCTAGTTCGGGATGGTCGGCGAGCAGGGCGGCTGCGGACGGGGAGGCGATGATCTCGCCAGGACCCGGAAATCTCTCGACTCCCGGCGGCGGCACGGCGTCAGTGCCTAACGGGGCGAGAAGGACCCGGCTGAATCGTTGTCCCTTCCAGGAGTCTTCCACGAGGGCGAACATGAACGTCGGCTTCGCGCTGCCCGCCTCGCCTGCGGGAGCAGGCAACCGGCCGGACGAGGCGGCGGCACGGTGATCGAGGACCGACGGCAGCATTACGACGAGGGTCGTGACGGCCACGCCGACCGCCATACCCACTGTCATCAGAGCGAGACGTGTGATCCCCGCCGCGCCTCCGCCGCGTACCAGGCGGATGGCGAGAGAGAAGGTGCGGCTCATGAGGTCGCCACGCCGTCACGCATCTGGACGACCCGGTGCGCGCGTGCCGAGATCTCCGGATCGTGTGTCACCAGGACGACGGCGGTCTCGTCAACCGCCGCCAGATCGAGCAGCGCGTCGAGGACGAGAGTGCCGTTCTGGCTGTCCAGCGCGCCAGTGGGCTCGTCGGCGAACAGGACGCGGGGCCGGTGCGCCATGGCGCGCGCGACGGCGGCGCGTTGCGCCTGCCCGCCGGACACCTTGGCCGGGCGGCGTCCCGCCTGCTCCGCGATGCCGAGCCGATCCAGCAGTTCGTCCACTCGTGCTTCACGTTCCCGGCGCGAAACGCCGTTGAGTTCCAAGGGCAATGACACGTTCTCTCGGAGTGACAACTCAGGTACGAGTTCAGCGAACTGGAACACGAACCCGAACTCGCGGCGACGCAAATCGGAGCGGACGTCGTCGTTAAGCTTCGTGAGGATTCTGCCGTCAAACTCGACCTTGCCGCCATCGGGATCGAGCAGCCCGGCCATGCAGTAGAGCATCGTGGACTTGCCGGAACCGCTCGGGCCGACCAGGGCTAATACCTCGCCGCGGTGGACGGTGGCGCTCGCTCCTGCGAGCGCCACCGTCTTACCGAAGCTCAGCGTCAGTTTTTCCGCTGAGAGCACGGTTTTCCTTAACTACGCAGGAAACAGTTATCGGTTGAGTCGAGCCGAGACGTCGCAGGTGTCCGATCCAAGATCGTCAGTGCATACCTGATAGTAGCCGTAGCTCGAGTACGTCGTCGCGGAATCGTAGAACTCGCGATTCTCGGACCCACATCCAGCCGCGCTGCCGTTGCTGTCCCCGCGCTGGCTGGACCAGCTCAGCCCGTGCACCCGGCCCTGGCCGTAGACGCCGTTGCCGTCTGCGGAGTCGTCGCAGACGCTTCCCCAGACGTGCAGGCCCCCGTGGCCGGTACCCTGCGGATAGAACTCCCACTGCCCTGAGAAGTGGCCCGTGCCGTTGTCGAGATTCAGCGGGCCG
Source organism: Micromonospora olivasterospora (assembly GCF_007830265.1). Taxonomy (NCBI): domain Bacteria; kingdom Bacillati; phylum Actinomycetota; class Actinomycetes; order Micromonosporales; family Micromonosporaceae; genus Micromonospora; species Micromonospora olivasterospora. The sequence continues at coordinate 945,714 of NZ_VLKE01000001.1, read as the reverse complement.
CTGCCCAATGCGTGGGCCGTGGATGCGAATCCGAGTACGAATGCTGCGGACAGGCCGGCGGTAGCGACTAGTTTCTTACCCCTGGTCAAGGGTGTACCTCCCCGTTTGGCGCTCAAGAAATTCGACGATTCGAGGGTGGGCGCCCGAAGAGATCAACCATAAACCTCAATCTTTTACAACCCTGCTACCCTCCGTGTTCGCTGGAATGGTGGACGGCTGCTAGCCGCTGATGGCGTCTATTGATGGTCGCGTCGAGCAAGACGGGTCGGACTTGGTGGTGTTGTTACCCCATCGGCCAGATTCGACTCAGGACCCGGCCGATCACCCGGTCCTGCGGTATGGGCCCATACTCACGGGAATCCCGGGCCACCCCACGACCGTCGCCCATCACATAGACCGTCTCGGCCGGTACGGTGACGGGGGAACACTCGGTCCGGTCTTTCGCGTTCAGGTAGGCCTCCTCGACCTGCTCGCTGTTGCGGTACAGTCGGCCCCGGTCGCACGAGAGTTGGTCCCCGGGGAGTCCCACCACGCGCTGGAGAGCGCTGGCCATGCCATCTTCGCCGCGAAGCAGTACGACATCGCCGTGGTTGAGGTGGAGCAGGCGGAACGCGATGCGGTCGACCACGACACGGTCGTCGACCCGTAGCGTGGGCTCCATCGCAATGGACTGAACCGGGGTGAGGCCGACGACGAACTGCTGAATCAGTACCCCGGCCACGGCTGCCACCAGCGCCGAGGCGGCCAGCCGTTGCGACAGTCGCATACGCCTGACCGGGCTAATTTGGGCAGCCCGTCGCCCCTGCCGCTCGCGAAGCACGACGCGGAGGGAGCTCATCGTCCAGCGGACCGCTTCGATCGTCCCGGTCGTCTGGTCGTGCTCGGCGAGGATTGCCTCGCCCCATGCTCCGCCGCGATTGCCCCTGCCACGCACAACCGCTACCAGCAGCGCGTGAGAGGCGGCGCGGATCCGTCGCTGCATTCCGTTGGCGGTCATCGGGCGTATCCGCTCAGCGGCGTGAGGAAAGCCTCCATCGCTTGGCGTAGTCGCCCGGTGGCCGGTTTGGCCTGTACTGCCTCGGTCCGTGCGGTTAGCCGCTCCCGTGCCAGCCGCATGCCCTCGCCGGTCAGACGGTAGGTGTGCCGGGCCGGCAGGCCAGGGCGGGCAGGCGGGGTCCACTGCGCGTCGAGCAGTTCGCGTTCCGACAGTCGCATCAGGATCGGGTAGAGGGTGCCGGAGGCAAGGCCGGTCTCCTTGCTCAGGTCGTAGCCGTACCGCCATTCCTGCGGATCGTGCAACAGGGCCTGGAGGACGCGCAGCGTCTGGGGGGAGGTGTCTCGGATGCGCGGCATATCCAAACTCTACATACCTAGAGCATGCCGGTCCATCGTTTCGTGGAAATCAATACGCCGTTGCCGGCCATCGAGACGAGGGCCCGGCGCGGTATGACCACCGCGCCGGGCCCTGTCGCCGTACGGCCTAGCTGTCGCCGCCGGTCTCGCCGACCGGGGCGGCGTTGACGTCGTCGATGGCGTACTTCTTCGCCGCCTCGGCCGGCACGGTGGCCGGCACCGCGCCGCGCAGCGCGAGCTGCCGCAGCGCCGCGACCGTCACCGACTCGGCGTCGACGTGGAAGTGCCGGCGCAGCGCGTGCCGGGTGTCGGACAGGCCGAACCCGTCGGTGCCGAGCGAGGTGTAGTCACCCGGTACCCAGCGGGCGATCAGGTCCGGTACGGCGCGCATCCAGTCGCTGACCGCGACCTTCGGGCCGTCGGCGTCGGCCAGCTTCTGCTGGAGGTACGGCACCCGCTGCTCGGCGCCCGGGTTGAGCAGGTTGTGCTCCTCGCACTCCACCGCGTCCCGGCGCAGCTCCGTCCAGGAGGTCACCGACCAGACGTCGGCGGCCACCCCCCAGTCCTGGGCCAGCAGCTGCTGCGCCCGCAGCGCCCACTGCATGCCCGTGCCGGAGGCCAGGATGTTGGCCCGTGGCGCGTTCCCCTCGACCTGCGGCGCCGGGGCGTAGCGGTAGATGCCCTTGAGCAGCCCCTCGACGTCCAGCTCGGCCGGCTCGGCGGGATGGTAGATCGGCTCGTTGTAGATGGTGAGGTAGTAGAAGATGTTCTCCTGCTTCTCGCCGTACATCCGGTGCAGGCCGTTCTCCACGATGTGCGCCAGCTCGAACGCGAACGCCGCGTCGTAGGCGACCACCGCCGGGTTCGTGGCGGCGAGCAGCAGCGAGTGGCCGTCCTCGTGCTGCAGGCCCTCGCCGTTGAGCGTGGTCCGCCCCGCGGTCGCGCCCAGCACGAAGCCCCGGGCCATCTGGTCGGCCGCGGCCCAGAAGCCGTCGCCGGTGCGCTGGAAGCCGAACATCGAGTAGAAGATGTACAGCGGGATCATCGGCTCGCCGTGGGTGGCGTACGAGGTGCCGGCGGCGGTGAACGAGGCGACCGAGCCGGCCTCGTTGATGCCCTCGTGCAGGATCTGCCCGGTCGTCGCCTCCTTGTACGACAGGAACAGGTCCCGGTCCACCGACGTGTACCGCTGGCCGTGCGGCGAGTAGATCTTCTGCGTCGGGAACAGCGAGTCCATGCCGAAGGTGCGGGCCTCGTCCGGGATGATCGGCACCCAGCGCTTGCCGAACTCCTTGTCCTTCATGATGTCCTTGAGTAGACGCACGAAGGCCATGGTCGTGGCGATCTTCTGCTTGCCGGAGCCGCGCTTGACGTCCGAGAACCGCTCGGTGGCCGGGATGGCCAGCGCCTTGTGCTCGGTCCGCCGCGTCGGCAGGTACCCGCCGAGCTGCTGGCGGCGCTCCTTCAGGTACGCGATCTCCTCGGACTTATCGCCCGGGTGGTAGTACGGCGGGAGGTACGGGCTCTCCTCCAGCGCCTTGTCCGGGATGTCCAGGTAGAGCCGGTCGCGGAAGAGCTTCAGGTCCTCCAGCGTCAGCTTCTTCATCTGGTGCGTGGCGTTGCGGCCCTCGAAGTGCGAGCCGAGCGTCCAGCCCTTGATCGTCTTGGCCAGGATCACCGTCGGCTGGCCGGTGTGCTCCATCGCCGCCTTGTACGCCGCGTAGAGCTTGCGGTAGTCGTGGCCGCCCCGCTTGAGGTTCCAGATCTCGTCGTCGCTCAGGTGCTCGACCATCTTGCGCGTGCGCGGGTCGCGGCCGAAGAAGTGCTCCCGGACGTACGCCCCGGACTCGGCCTTGTAGGTCTGGTAGTCGCCGTCCGGCGTGGTGTTCATGAGGTTGACCAGCGCGCCGTCGGTGTCGGCGGCGAGCAGCGGGTCCCACTCGCGGCCCCAGACGACCTTGATGACGTTCCAGCCGGCGCCCCGGAAGAACGCCTCCAGCTCCTGCATGACCTTGCCGTTGCCGCGGACGGGGCCGTCGAGCCGCTGGAGGTTGCAGTTGATGACGAAGGTGAGGTTGTCCAGCTCCTCGCGGGCGGCCACGCCGATCCCGCCGAGCGACTCGACCTCGTCCATCTCGCCGTCGCCGAGGAACGCCCAGACGTGCTGCTGCGAGGTGTCCTTGATGCCGCGGTGGTGCAGGTACCGGTTGAACCGGGCCTGGTAGATGGCGTTGAGCGGGCCGAGGCCCATGGAGACCGTGGGGAACTCCCAGAAGTCCGGCATCAGCCGCGGGTGCGGGTACGACGGAAGGCCGCCGCCCGGGTGGGACAGCTCCTGCCGGAACCCGTCGAGCTGGTCCTCGCTCAGCCGCCCCTCGAGGAACGCCCGCGCGTACATCCCGGGGGAGGCGTGCCCCTGGTAGAAGATGTGGTCGCCGCCGCCCGGGTGGTTCTTGCCGCGGAAGAAGTGGTTGAACCCGACCTCGTACAGCGACGCGGAGCTGGCGAACGTCGAGATGTGCCCGCCGACGCCGATCTCGGGGCGCTGCGCCCGGTGCACCAGCATCGCCGCGTTCCACCGGATGTACGCCCGGAGCCGCCGCTCGACGTGCTCGTCACCCGGGAACCACGGCTCGCGCTCCGGCGGAATGGTGTTGATGTAGTCGGTGGTGGTCAGCGACGGCACGCCGACCTGGCGCTCGCGGGCCCGCTCGAGCAGGCGCAGCATGACGTACCGGGCGCGTTTGGTTCCGCGCTCGTCGATGACACCGTCAAGCGACTCGACCCATTCGCTGGTCTCTTCGGGGTCGATGTCCGGAAGCTGGCTCGGCAGACCGGCGGTGATCACCGGGCGCTTGCGTTCCGTAGCCACTGGCGTTCCCTCGGTTGTGTGTGTGGGATAGGTCTCTAGCGTCATCCTGCCCCGTGGTGGCGGCTCCCGTCACGTCTGGCTCCCCCAGACGCGATGTCGGACACAGGTACCCGCCAGTAACTTTCCGCTGGCCCGGGGTCTCCGTGACGGGGTTGCCCTGCTCTCCTAGTGCTGTGTCCACTGACGTTCACCGGGTCTCCGGTGGGGTGTTGTGGATCCTCGCTTGTTGGGCGAGCGACTCCCCACTGGTCGGTGGGGCGGGCCACAGCGGGCCATCTTGACCCGCACGCCGCCGGGTGGGCGGCGGGGGTCAGGTCGGGACCGGCCAGCGCCGGGGAGGTGCCGGCCGGCTCGACGGTGCGTGACCATCCCGGGCAGCACGATGGCTGTGGGGGTGGTGCGTCCGCCGCCCGGGATACGGGTGGCGATGCTGGCCGCTGCGACGAGGTCGCGGTGGCCGGTGAACTGGCAGTGCGGGCAGGTCAGGGTCCGCCCACGCGGCTTCGGTATCCGCTGGCGGCAGGTGGGGCAGGTCGAGGACGTGCCGCGTTCGTCGACCAGGTGGACGGTGATGCCGGCGAGGGTGGCCTTGTCGGTCAGGATCTGCAACAGTCGGCCGATCTGCCACTGCCGTAGCCGCAGGTTGTGCCGCCGCCCGGCCGGCAGGTCCAGCACACCGCGGGGGTCACCGACGTGCAGCACCCCGACCCGCTGCTCGACAGCCCACCCGACGACGGCGCGGGCGGCCTCGTGCTGGGCCTGGCGCACCCGCCGCCGGTGCCGGCCCTCCACCGCCCGGGCGCGGGCCCGGTATCGGCGCCACCGCCGTGACCCCCGCTGACCGGGTTTCGGTGCCCGGCGGGCGACGGCACGGTGGCGGGCTTTGGTGTCGGCCAGGTGCATGCGATGCTCGGCGCGGATCGCCCGCCCGGACACCAGCAGCGCCTGCCCGCCAGGGCCAGCGACGGCGTACGGGTGGATGATGCCGATGTCCACGCCCGCGACCCTGGCAGGGTCCGGCCCCTCACCGGGCGGGTACACCGCGACCGGGACCTCGGCGGTGACGTCGAGGAACAACCGGCCGCCCTCGCACAGCAGGGTGATCGAGCGGACCTGCTCCACCGGATACGGCACCTGACGCGCCAGCCGCACCCACAACGCGGTGGTGCCTCTCGCGGTGGGGATACGCACGCGGTGGCCGTCGAGGGTGAACGTGCCGTGGTACCAGCGCACCGGCACCAACCCCCGCCGCCGCCTCGGAAACCGCGCCGACGCGTCACCGGCCCTGCGTTGTTTCGCCGCCGCGAACCACGCATCCGAAAACCGCCGCAACACCGACCGCGCACCCGTCGAGTCCAACTCCGCGAAAGTCCCCGCACCCGAGGCCGACAATTCCCGACACAACTCCTGATAGCCCGCCAGCGGGGCGTCGTGGCGGCGCCGCCGCCACGCGTTGACCTCCAGCACGCACGCCCATACGTCACCGGCCGACCGCAGCAGGCCGAAACACCGCCGCCGCTGCCCCGCCGTCACCCGCAACGCGACACGAGCGGTGCGATGCACCACCCGCGGCGCATCCGGATCCCGACGACGAGGCACGAACCGAAGCCAACACCACCAGTACGACAATTTTCACCGCCGACGAACCCGGCAAACGTCTGTGGACACCGCACTAGCCTCGGGGCCATGACGACGCGACGGGCGCTGGCGAGCGTACTCGTGCTGGCCGGCGGGCTGGCCCTCCCGCTGGCCGTGGCCGGGCTGGCCCGGGGCAGGGCGGGCATGGTCCCGCTCGGGCTGCTCGGGCTCGCCCTGCTGGCCGTGGGGCTGGCCTTTCTCTCCTCGGCCCGCGGCGACCGGCCCCGGCACGGCTACGCCTCGACGGCCCCGCGAGGCCGCTCCGGCGGCGGGTACGACGCGACCCTGCCGGCCGGCCCCGTCGGCGCGTACCACCCGAGCGGTGACTCCGGCTGGTCCGGCGGCGCGGACTCCGTCGGCGGTTCGTCCGGCGGCGCGGACTCCGGCGGCTGGCCGGGCGGCTGGTCGGGCGGCGGTTCGTCCGGGGGCGACGGCGGTTGGTCGGGTGGCGGTTCGTCCGGGGGCGACGGCGGCTGGTCGGGTGGCGGTTCGTCCGGGGGCGACAGTGGCGGTGGCGGCGGCTGGTGACCTGGCCAGGGGTTTCACCACTCCGAGTCCCGCGCTCGCGCGCCCCTGCCTCGCGCGCTGCGTCCCCGCGCTCCGCGCTCCGCGCCAAGATCGTGCTCAATCCGTGAAGTAGTGGGATCGAGCGCGGGACGAGGCCACTCCATCAACGATCGAGTGTGATCCGGTAACGGGCGGGGCGGCCGAACCACGGCGCCCGGCGTGGGGTGTCGCGTTGCTCCCGGCCCGTGGCCCCCGCTGCGGCAGAATGCGGGGGTGCGCACTGAGGTGATCACCGTTCAGACCGGGTCCCGGCCGACCGTCCGGGACATCACCGCCGAGGCCGAGCGGTTCGTCTCCGGCCAGGGGGACGGGTTGCTGCACGTCTTCGTGCCGCACGCCACGGCCGGGCTCGCGCTGATCGAGACCGGATCCGGCTCGGACGACGACCTGCTGCGTGCCCTCGACGACCTGCTGCCCGCGGACGGCCGCTGGCGACACCGGCACGGCTCGCCCGGCCACGGGCGGGACCACGTGCTGCCGGCCTTCGTCCCGCCGTACGCGACCGTGCCGGTGGTCGGGGGGCGGCTCGCGCTGGGCACCTGGCAGTCGATCTGCCTGGTCGACACCAACGGCGACAACCCCACCCGCCAGGTCCGCCTCTCCTTCCTCGCGGCCTGACCGCGGGGAAGGGCGCCGGGACCGCAGAAGCACGCACATTCACGGAATGCCCGGCCATACGGTGCCCCGAAGGGACAATCTCCGTGAATCTGCCGCTGCGCGGGTGGGCGGCCCGCCCGGGCCCTGCACCAGCTCGACCCGGACCGCCCGTTGCCGGCCCGCGACCTGGCCGAGCAGTTGCGCTGCGACCGGTCGAACGTGACCGGGCTGGTCGACAAGCTGGAGCGGGCGGGCCTGGTGGAGCGCCGGGTCGACCCGGCGGACCGCCGGCAGAAGACGTTGGTGGTGACCGAGGCCGGGCGGCGCATGCGCGGCCGCGTCGATCAGGTGATGTCGGACTCCCGACTCCTCGCCGGGCTTACCGAGCAGGAGCTGACCGCGCTCCGCGAGCTGGTCTGGAAGATTTCCGACGGCGGCTGCCCGGAGCCGTGCGGGCCGGAGTGAGGCGGCCCGTCCCGGGCGGATCGTGTCCGGGTGGGCGAGGTGACCCCGCGTCGGTAATGCTGTCCGACGTGACCACCCCGCAAGATCTCGACGACCGGTTCCGGGAGTCCCTCGCCGCGCTCGCGCCCGCGGCCCGGCGACTCGACCCCGCCGAGCCCGTGCGCGACGGCTCGCCACTGACCGGGGCGCAGCTGCTGGACCTCTTCGACGCCCAGGTCACCAGCCGGCAGCTCGACCTCGCCGGGCGGTGGCTGCGCAGCTTCGGCGAGGGCTTCTACACGATCGGGTCCGCCGGCCACGAGGGCAACGCCGCGGTCGCCGCCGCGCTGCGCCCCGGCGACCCGACATTGCTGCACTACCGCTCCGGCGCGTTCTACTGCCTGCGCGCCGCCCAGGCCGCGGGCGGGGGCGCCTTCCTGACCGAGGACGGGGCCACGACCGGGGGCGGGGAGGGCGCGGACGACGTCCCGCCCACCGGTCCCGGGAACCGCGACCGGGACGCCCCGGACCACGCCGCGCCGGCCGGAGGGGAGGGGCGGGCGGGGCTGGCCGATGGTCCCGCCGGGGCCGAGCCGGTCGCCGGTGACGGACCGGCGGGCGACCGGGAACCGGCGGCCACCCGCCCCGCCGAGGCCGGCCCCGCCGTCACCGGTTTCACCGCTGAGGCCGACTCCACCGTCACCGGTCCAACCGCCGAGGTCGGCCCCGCCGGGGCCGGCTCTGCGGATGCGTACGCCGAAGCGGCGCGGGACGTGCTGCGCGGCATGGTGGCCTCGGCCCGCGAGCCGATCGCCGGGGGCCGGCACAAGGTGTTCGGCCGCGCCGACCTGGCCGTCGTGCCGACCACCTCCACGATCGCCTCGCACCTGCCCCGGGCCGTCGGCGTGGGCCTGGCCCTGGAGCGGCTGCGCCGGCGGGACCCGACGGCGCGACGGGCCGGGGCGAGCCGGGCCGGCGACGACGTCCCCCCGCCCCGGTCACCGTGGCCGCCCGACGCGGTCGTGGTCTGCTCGTTCGGCGACGCCTCGGTCAACCATGCCAGCGCCACCGCCGCGTTCAACACCGCCGGCTGGTACGACCACACCGGGCTGCGCATCCCCGTGCTGTTCGTCTGTGAGGACAACGGCCTGGGCATCAGCGTCCGCTCGCCGCAGGGCTGGGTGGAGGCGACCCTGCGCGCCAAGCCGGGGATCCGCTACTTCGCCGCCGACGGCAGCGACCCGGTCGGGGCGTACGAGGCGGCGGTGGAGGCCGTGGGCTGGGTGCGCCGGCACCGGCGGCCCGCCGTGCTGCACCTGTCCACCGTACGGCTGATGGGGCACGCCGGGGCGGACGCGGAGGCCGCGTACCGCAGCTCGGGCGAGATCGCCGCGGACCTGGCGCGGGACCCGGTGCTCGCCACCGCGCGGCTGCTGGTCTCGGCCGGCGTGGCCACCGGAGAGGAGCTGCTGGCCCGGTACGACGAGCGCGGCTGGCAGGTACGCCGGATCGCGGAGGAGGTGATCGGTGAGCCGAAACTCGCCTCGGCGGCCGACGTGGTCGCCGAGATCGCGCCCCGGCGGCCGGCCCGGGTGGCCCGCGCGGTGGCCGACGCGGCGGCCCGGGCCGGCGGGCCCAACGCCGCGGCGCGGGTCGAGGCGTTCGGCGGCAGGCCGCCGGAGCTGGCCGGCCCGCTCACCCTCGCCCAGAGCATCAACGCCGCGCTCGCCGACGGCATGCTCGACCACCCCGGCATGGTCGTCTTCGGCGAGGACGTGGCGGCCAAGGGCGGCGTGTACGGGGTGACCAAGGGGCTGCGCGACCGGTTCGGTCCGGCCCGGGTGTTCGACACGCTGCTCGACGAGACCTCGATCCTCGGCCTCGGGCTGGGCGCGGGGCTGGCCGGGCTGCTGCCGGTGCCGGAGATCCAGTACCTGGCGTACCTGCACAACGCCGAGGACCAGCTGCGCGGCGAGGCGGCCACCATGCGGTTCTTCTCCTCCGGGGCGTTCCGCAACCCGCTCGTCGTCCGGGTGGCCGGGCTGGCGTACCAGGAGGGCTTCGGCGGGCACTTCCACAACGACAACTCGCTCGCTGTGTTGCGGGACGTGCCGGGGCTGGTGATCGCGGTGCCGGCCCGCCCGGACGACGCCGGGCCGATGCTGCGTACCTGCCTCGCCAGCGCCGCGGTGGACGGCAGCGTGTGCGTCTTCCTGGAGCCGATCGCGCTCTACCACACCAGCGACCTGTACGCCGACGGCGACGGCGAGTGGCTAACCGGGTACGCGGAGCCCGGCGCGTGGGCCGGCTCGCACGTGCCGGTCGGCCGGGCCCGGGTGTACGGGGTCGGCTCAGCCGAGGACCTTACGATCATCACCTTCGGTAACGGCGTGCGGATGTCGCTGCGCGCCGCCGCCGCCCTGGCCGACGAGGGGGTCGGCGCCCGCGTGGTCGACCTGCGCTGGATCGCGCCGCTGCCCGTGGCGGACATCGTCCGGGAGGCCTCGGCGACCGGCCGGGTGCTGATCGTGGACGAGACCCGTCGGTCCGGCGGCGTGGGCGAGGGGGTGATCGCGGCGCTGGTCGACGGTGGGTACGTCGGCGCGGCGCGGCGAGTGGCCGGAGTTGACTCATTTGTACCATTAGGTCCGGCGGCCCGCCAGGTGCTGGTCTCCGAGGAAGCCATTACCCAGGGTGCCCGTACGCTGCTGGCGCGGTAAATTCCGTTCCACCCGGTGCGCCACTTGCGCAGGGAGGCACGAGTGTGTGGACTTTGCCTGACGGCGTCGCAGCGATGCCGCGAGCAGGGATGAGATGAGGAGGCACGCGACAGTGAGCGCGACCGCTGGTCAGGCCGCCGACGGGGTACGCAGCCTGGCGGACCGGTTCGGGATCGAGCCGGGGATGGTCGTCATGGAGATGGGGTACGACGAGGACGTCGACCAGGATCTCCGGGACGCCCTGACCGACCGCTGTGGAGATCTGGTCGACGAGGACACCGACGAGGTGGTCGACGCGGTGCTGGTCTGGTACCGCGACGGCGACGGTGATCTCTTCGAGCTCCTCGTCGACGCCCTCGGCCCGCTGGCCGACAACGGCGTCGTGTGGCTGCTGACGCCCAAGGCCGGGCGGGACGGCCACGTCGAGCCGAGCGAGGTCGCGGAGTCCGCGCCCACCGCCGGCCTGCAGCAGACGTCCACGGTCAACGCCGGCCGGGACTGGAGCGGCGCCCGGCTCGTGCTGCGCCGGGGCACCAAGGCCAAGAAGTAGTCGGCGTACCGGCCCCTCCGCGGGCCGGGCCACAGTAGACGGGGCGTGCCGGTTATGGCAGGCTGACGCCACCCCTAAACCTGACACCCCCAAGGAGTACGCATGCCTATCGAGGTTGGCGCCGAGGCGCCGGACTTCGTGCTGAAGGACCAGAACAACCAGGAGGTCCGGCTGTCGGACTACCGCGGCAAGCGGACGGTGCTGCTGGTCTTCTACCCGCTCGCCTTCACCGGTATCTGCCAGGGTGAGCTCTGCGAGGTGCGGGACAACCTCAACGAGTACGTCAACGACGATGTCCAGGTGCTGACCGTCAGCGTCGACTCCATCTACACCCACAAGATCTGGGCCGACAAGGAGGGCTACCAGTTCCCGCTGCTGGCCGACTTCTGGCCGCACGGCGCGGTGGCCCAGGCGTACGGCGTCTTCAACGACGTCGCGGGCATCGCCAACCGGGGGACGTTCGTGATCGACAAGGCGGGCGTCGTCCGGTTCGCCGAGATGAACATGCCGGGCGAGGCGCGCGACCAGCAGGGCTGGCGCAAGGCCCTCGCGGAGGCCGTGGCCGCCTGATCCCAACCAGGTACGCCGTTGCGACGGGCCGGGGGCCGGCAGGTAAGCTTGCCGGACTCCGGCCCGCCGTGCGGGGCGTTCCGGGCGCGTAGCTCAGTGGGAGAGCACTCGCCTTACAAGCGAGGGGTCGCAGGTTCGAAACCTGCCGCGCCCACCACCAACCACAGCGCCGCCGCGATTCGGATGATCGAGAATCCGGCCGCTGACAGCAATAGTGACAGCAACGAGGCTCACGACAGCCGCCCGTCGAGCTTGCCGAGCGCCGGGCGCATGACGTCAAGGTTGGCGTGCGAGTAGATCTTCAGGGTGATCTTCACGTCGGCGTGGCGGGCGATGGCCTGTACGACGTGCGGGGCGATCCTCCGAGTTCGGCAACACGTGCCCGGGGCGGATCCACCCCCAGCGGCACCCCACCGCTGGTAGGCGGCTTACACCCGCCTGCGGACCCACAGAACGATCGCGGTCGCGACAAACAGGATCGCCCCCACCACGAAGAGCCAGAACAGGCCCTTGGCCACGAGCCCGACGATCACCAGGACCAGCCAGACGAGTAGCAGGGCGATGAGCAGCGCGATCATGGCGCCGCATACCCGTGTGTGGCCCACGCAAACGTCGTTCCCGTAACAGCGTGAGGTAGGTGGCTATCTGGGTGACGACGGGTACGAGCGGTGGTGGACGTCCGCGGACTCCGGTGGAAGGTTGCCCCAGCTAGATTCGGCCGACCGTTCGCCGGATCGCCAGCATGGCGATGTCGTCGTTCGGGTGCTCGGTGTCGAGGCTCGCCATGACCGTCGCGCACACCGTCTCGACGGGCGCCAGCGGGATGGCGGCCTGCAGCCGGGCGATGCCCGCGTCGATCACCTCGCCGCGGCGTTCGACGAGCCCGTCGGTGTAGCAGACCAGGACCCCGCCGTACGGGAAGTCCAGCCGCGCGCTGCGCCGCGGGGGTGGCCGGCGGCCGGTGCCGAGCGGCAGGTCCACGTCGGCGGGGAGCAGAGCGGCCGGCCGGTCGGGCGCGACCAGCACGGGTAGCAGGTGCCCGGCCACGGAGATCCGGATCGTCGCGCCGTCCGGAGAGATCATCGCGTACAGGGCGGTGGTGAGGGCGCCGGTCTCGAAGTGGACCACCTTGCGGTCCAGCATGGTCAGCGCCTCCGCCGGGTCGTCGCAGACCAGGGCGTACGCCCGCAGCGCGCTGCGGATCCGGCCCATCACCACGGCCGACTGGAGCCCGTGGCCCGACACGTCACCGATGACCACCCCGACCCAGCCGGAGGGGAGGGTGAACACGTCGTACCAGTCGCCGCCGACGCCGGAGACGTGACCGGGCACGTACCGGGCGGCCATCTCCAGGCCGGGCACCTGGGGCAGCGCGGTGGGGAGCAGGCTGCGTTGCAGGGCCAGGGCGGCGGCCTGGTCCAGGGTGTTCGCCCGGGCCCGGGCGGCCTGGCCGACCCGATCGGCGACGAGTTCGAGCAGGCGGATGTCGTCGGTGTTGAACCGCCGGGGCGTGAGGGTGCCGACGTGCAGGACGCCGGCGACCTCGCCGCGCGCGAAGATCGGCACGCCCAGCAGGGACCGGACGCCGGTCTCCAGCAGGATCGGGTTGACCACCCGGTCGGAGGTGACGTGCTCGATGATGACCGGCTGGCGGGTCAGGGCGACCCGGCCGGCGAAGCCCCGGCCCACCGAGACCCGGAAGCCCTGCCGCACCTCCTCCTCCAGCCCCTTGGCGGCGGTGGCGACGAGCTGACGGGCGTGCACGTCGAGCAGGAGAATGGCGGCGGTGTCGACGCCCAGCAGGTCGCGGACGCGGTCGAGCAGTTCGTCGAAGAGGTCGGCGACGTCGAGCCGGGACAGCGTGGAATCGGTCACCGCCTCGATGCGGCGTAGCTGCTCGTCGTCGTCGATCCTGCCCGAAGCCACGGCAGGATCGTACTCGCCTAGCCCGTCCGGCCTGGTCCGGCGTCGCCCCGGCGGATGTCGTACGGCTGGTGTTGGATCGGCCTCGACGAGTGGGACAGGTGCCGGAGGTGCCCCGATGAGCTATGCCGACGTCAACGGACTGTCGCTCTGGTACGAGGTGCACGGCTCCGGCCGTCCGCTGGTGCTGCTGCACGGCGGGTTCGGCGCGGCGGAGATGTTCGCGCCCGTCCTGCCCGCCCTGGCCGAGCGGCGGCGGGTGGTCGCGGTCGACCTCCAGGGCCACGGCCGCACCGCCGACATCGACCGCCCGCTGCGGTACGAGTCGATGGCCGACGACGTCGCCGCGCTGATCCGTCACCTCGACCTCGGCGAGGTCGATCTGATGGGCTACTCGCTGGGCGGCGGCGTGGCCCTGCGACTGGCGATCCAGCACTCCGCGCTGGTGCGCCGGCTGGTGGTGGTCTCCGCGCCCTGCCGCCGGCAGGGCTGGTATCCGGAGGTGCTGGCCGCCATGGCCGCCCACGACGAGCAGGTCGCCGAGCGGATGCGGGGCACCCCGCCGCACGAGCTGTACGCCCGGATCGCCCCCCACCCCGAGGACTGGCCGGCGCTCTGGGCCAAGTCCGGCGACCTGCTCCGCCGCGACTACGACTGGTCGGCGGAGGTGGCCGCCCTGGCCGCTCCCGTCCTGCTGGTGTTCGCCGACGCCGACTCGGTCTCCACCGCCCACGCCGCCGAGTTCTTCGGCCTGCTCGGCGGCGGCCGGCGCGACGCCGGCTGGGACGGCACCGGCCGCCCCGCCTCCCGCCTGGCGGTGCTGCCGGGGCTGACCCACTACGACATCGTCCGCTCGGCGGCGCTGCCCGCGGCGGTGCTTCCGTTCCTCACCACCCAGGTCCGCGAGCCGGCCTGATGCCGGGCCGCTCCGGCGTCTGCGTGAGGTGGGCGTACGGGCTGGTGACGCCCATCCGCAGCGCCGGCTCGTAGGTGCCGCGGCCCATCAACACCGTGTCGAACCGGCCGGTGGGCTGGTCGAGGCCGAAGTGCGGGTGGCTGAACGTGGGAGCTGCGCGTGCTCGCCGCCGCCGGCGCGCGGGGGCTCACCCACCGCGCGGTGGACGCCGAGGCGGGGGTGCCGACCGGCACCGCCTCCAACTACTTTCCGAGCCGGGAGGCGCTGCTCGGCGCGCTCGCCGAGCGGATCTTCGAGCGGTACGCCCCGGACGAGGCCGTCCTCGCCGAGCTGGCCGGCCGCGAGCCCTCGCTCGCCCTCGTCACCGACTACCTGCGGTACGTCGTCGCGCGCACCACCCGGGAGCCCGACGTCACCCGGGCGCTCATCGAGCTGCGCCTGGAGGCGGCGCGGCGCCCGGAGCTGAACCGCGGCCTCGCCGCCGTGCTGCGCCAGGGGTACACCGACGACGTCGCGTTCCACGTCGCCGCCGGGCTACCGGGTGGCGCGTTCGAGGTCGCCCTGCTCCACTATGCGGTGGACGGGCTGCTGCTCGACCTGCTCACCACCTCGATCGACGCCGGCTTCGACCTCGACGAGGTGGTGTCCGCCCTGGTGTCCCGCCTGGTCGGCGGGCGGGGGTGGGCTGGATCTGGGTGAGCCTGCCGGCCCCGGGCCGCCCGAGCCTGCCCCGGATCCACCACATCGAGGTACACCCGGCGCACCGGGGACGCGGGCACGGACGGCGGATGATCCAGCTCGCCGAGGCCGAGGTCGCCCGGCTCGGGTACGACCAGCTCAGACTGAACGTCTTCGCCCACAACACCGGCGCGATCCGGCTCTACGAGAGCCTGGGCTTCGAGGTCACCAACCAGCAGATGCGCAAGCCGCTCACCTCGGACGCCGGGGAGGCCCCGCCGCGCTGACCGCCCCGGGCATGCCCCCCGGCCCAGCGGGAACGCCACGCGGAAGGTACCCCGCTGGGAGGAGCGAGGCGATGGCGGACCGCACCGGGCTGACGATCGGTGTGCTGGGCTCGTACGGCGGGCGCAACCTCGGCGACGAGGCGATCCTCACCGGCCTCCTGGCCGACCTGCGACACCACGAACCGGACGCGCGGATCGTCGTCTTCTCCCGCAACCCGGAGCACACCGCCAGGGAGCACCCCGACGTCCAGGCGGTGCCCTGGGAGGGGGTCAGCCGCGTCGACTCGGCGCAGGTGCTCGCCGGGCTGGACCTGCTGATCCTCGGCGGCGGCGGCATCCTCTACGACCGGGAGGCCCGCCGCTACCTGCGGGTGGTCCGGGTCGCCCAGGAGCGGGGGCTGCCCCTGCTCACGTACGCGGTCGGGGTGGGCCCGCTCTCGGACGGGGTGGACACGGGGATGGTCCGGGAGACCCTGGCCAGCGCCGTGGAGGTGACCGTGCGGGACCAGGAGTCCCGGATGGTGCTGGAGGAGGCCGGACTGACCAACCCTGTCACGGTCACCGCCGACCCCGCGTTCCTGCTCGAGCCGGAGGAGTTCCCCGAGGGGCTGCTGCGCGAGGAGGGGGTACCGGCCGGCAAGCGACTGGTCGGGATGAGCGTCCGCGAGCCGGGCCGGGCCGCCGAGCGGCTCGACGTGGACGGCTACCACCGGCTGATCGCCCAGATCGCCGACTTCCTGATCAACCGGATCGACGCGTACGTGCTCTTCGTCCCGATGGAGCGCGACGACATCCGGCACTCGCACGGGGTGATGTCGCACATGACCGCCGCCGAGCGGGGCCGGATCCTGCACGGCGGCTACTCGCCCCGACAGGTGCTCGGGCTGATGCGGCACTTCGACCTCGCCGTCGGCATGCGGCTGCACTTCCTGATCTTCGCGGCGATGGTGGGCACGCCGTTCCTGCCGTTGCCGTACGCCGGGAAGGTCTTCGACCTGGCGCAGCGGCTCGGCGTGCCGGCGCTGCGCGGGGTGGAACGGGAGGTGGAGGGGCCGCTGCTGGCCGAGGTCGACCGGCTCTGGGACGAGCGGGAACACCGTGCCGCGCAGACCGCCCGCCGGGTGGCCGACGTGTGCGAGCAGGCCCGGGGCACCTCCCAGGTGACCGGCGCGGTGCTGGCGAGCCTGCGCTCCCGGAAGCTGGGGGCGCCGAGCCGCACCTGAGCCCGGGCGGAGGTGGGGGAGAACCGCCGGCTCAGGCGGCCCGGCCGCGCCACCGGTAGAGCCACCCGTCCCGGTCGCCCGCCGACTCCAGCTCGTAGATGTCGGCCTCGGCCAGCCCCCGCTCCCCGAGGTGGTGGTGGGTCAGCGGCGGCCGGCCGTTGCTGTCCAGCTCGACCGTGACCGTCTGCCCGTCGGCCGCGCCGCCAGCCAACGGGATCTCTACCGATGCTGCCATGGGCCCATCCTGCCCCGGCGGCGGTCGCCCCGCAGGGCGATGGCCGTGTCGCCCCGAGCCGCTGCCGCCGGGCTACCGTTCATGGATGGTGGAGATACCTGTCGATCCTGTCGTCGAGCCGGTGGTGCGGGCCCGCGCCGGCGCCGAGCGCGCGGTGCTCGAATCGTTCCTCGACCTCCAGCGCGCGATCGTGCTGCGCAAGGTGCGCGGCCTCACGGACGCGGACGCCCGGCGCCGGCTGGTGCCGTCCGCGACCACCCTGGGCGGCCTGCTGAGGCACCTGGCCCTGGTCGAGCGGAACTGGTTCGTCTGCCTGCTCGATCCGGGGCCCGGCGACGTCTACCTGACCAGCGAGGAGGAGGCGACGGCGAGCTTCGCCCTGGCCGAGTCCGACACCGTCGAGTCCCTCGCGGCCGGCTACGAGCGGGCCTGCGCCCGCTCCCGCGAGATCGCCGCGCGCTTCGACCTGGACCACGTCGTGCCCCATCCGCAGCTCGGCGAGGTCTCGCTGCGCTGGATCCTCACCCACCTGATCGAGGAGACCGCCCGGCACGCGGGCCACGCGGACATCCTGCGCGAGCTGACCGACGGCTCGACCGGCGCGCTCTGACCCGCCCCCGGCGACGGCGCGACGCGCTCACGCGGGCGGCAGCAGCCCCGCCGGGTACTCCATGCCGTCGTGGGCGCAGGCCGCCGCGGCCACCCGCGCCGCGTACGCCGCCGCGTCGGACAGGCCCGCCCCGCGCAGCCGGGCGGCGATCAGGCCGGCGGCGAACGCGTCCCCGGCGCCGTTGGTGACCACGACGGGCCCCGGCGGCGCCGCCGCGGGCACCCGGGCGGGCGCGCCGCCGCCGTCGAACAGTTCCGCGCCGTCGCCGCCCCGGGTCACCACCGCGGTCCGGGGCGCCAGCCCGGCGGCGAGCGCCGCGGCCCGGTCGCCGAGCCGGACCCCGCTCACGAAGACCAGGTCGGCCGCGTCGGCGAACGGGCGGTGGTAGGGGTTGTCGCCGTCCCAGTCGTGCAGGTCGGTCGACAGGCGTACCCCCGCGCGGAGGCCGGCCCGCAGCGCGGGCAGCAGCGGGGCGACCCAGTCCATGATCGACAGGTGGACGTGCGCGGCGTCCCGGGCCAGCGCGGCGAGCCGCTCCGGCGGGAAGGGCGGCGGCCCGTGCCACGGGCGGGGGTCGTACAGCGACATCCGGCGGCCGGCCGGGTCGACCAGGTTCACCGACCGGCGGGTCCCGCCCGGGTCGCTGGCCAGCACGGTCCCCACCCCGGCCCGGTCCAGCGCCTCGCGTACCACCGCGCCCGGCGGGTCGGCGCCGAGCACGTCGACGACGGTCACCCGCAGGCCCAGCGCCCGCGCGGCCAGCGCCACCCCGGCGCCGGTGTTGCCGATCCGCAGGTCGATCGGGGGGACGGTGAGGGAGTCGGCGGCGGGCAACGGGAGCGCGGGCACGCGCACCCGCAGATCCACCCCCAGACCGCCGATCACGAGCAGGTCGACCATGGCGCCGACGCTAGCCCGGCCGCGCCGCCTATCCTGGGCCGGGGTCTGGACGAGGGGGAGCGGGTGCTGGTCATCCACGGGGCGTGGCTGCCCGGCGCGGGGCTCGCCGTGTGGGCGGAGGACAGCGCCCTGCCGCCCCGCGCGCCGCGCCGGCCCGGCCGCGCGCCGCGCGAGCGTCCCCACCCGTTCGCCGCCGACCGCGCCACGCTGGCCGCCGCCCTCGCCGCCGGCCCGCCGGCCGCGCGGGCCGGCTCGGTGCTGCTGCGCCTGCCCACCCGGGCGGGCTCGCCCGCCGACTCCCCGGAGCTGGTCCGGACCGCCGTCGACGAACCGGTCCGCGGGCCGGTCACCCTCGCCGGCTGGCGCGCCCCCGCCCTCCGGTACGCCCCGGGCGACGCGCTCGCGCTGCTGCGCGCTGCCGGCGACCTCGCCGGGGTGTGCGGCGCCACCCTGCGGCACCTCGCCGACGTGGCCGAGTTCGCCGCCGACCTGGTTCACCGCGGCCGGGTGCTGCCCGGTGTCGCCCCGGCCGAGGCACCCGCGCCGACCGCGTTCCGCCCGACGAGCCGACGCCTTCCGACGGGCTAACGCCCCCCGACGCGCCAACGACCCGCCGGGCGGCGGTGCCGGCGCGGGCGGTGTGGCGGCCCTGCTCACCGGCGCGGACGCCGCCTGGGCGCGGTCGCTGGCGCTGGCCCTGCCCCCGGCCGCCCGCGCCGCGTCCGACGGGCCGTCGCCCGGCGAGCTGGTCGCCGACGCCCTCGACGCGCTCACCGACGCCGCCGCCCGGGCCGCGCTCACCCGGACCGTACTCACCCGGGGCGGCCGGCAGACCGGCGCGGTGCCCGCGTGGCTGGCCGCCCTCACCGGCCCCGACGGCCGCTTCGCCGCCGACCCCGCCGCCCTGGACGCGCTGCGCGCCGAGCTGGACGACTGGCAGCGCGACGCGGCCGGCGGCGCGGTGCGGGCGAGCTTCCGCCTGGTGGAACCGGCCGTCGACCCGTTCACCGAGGCTCACGCCGAGGAGTTGGCCGGGGAGGACGAGCGGGCGGGCGCCCTCGTCGAGGCGTCCGGCGACGCGGCGCTCTGGCGGGTCGAGTTCGGGCTCCAGGCCGCCGACGAGCCGAGCCTGCTGGTCGACGCCGGGCGCGTCTGGCGGGCCCCGGCGACGGTCGACGGCCTCGGCGACCGGCCGCAGGAGACCCTGCTGGCCGAGCTGGGCCGGGCCAGCCGGCTCTGGCCCGAGCTGGACGCCGCCCTGCGCACGGCCGCCCCGGAGGCGCTGCACCTGGACGCCGACGGCGCGCACCGGTTCCTCCGCGAGGGGGCGCCGGTGCTGCACGCCGCCGGGTTCGGGGTGCTGCTGCCGTCCTGGTGGCAGCGGCCGTCGTCCCGGCTCGGGGCGCGGCTGCGGGCGCGCGGCCGGACCGCGCCGGGCACCGTGGCCGCGGCGGCCGGCGGGCTGGGCCTGGACGCGCTGGTCGACTACCGCTGGGAGGTGGCGCTCGGCGACGAGCCGCTGTCGGAGGAGGAACTGGCCGCGCTGGCGGAGCTGAAGACGCCGCTGGTCCGGCTGCGCGGGCGCTGGGTCGAGCTGGACCCCCGGCGGCTGGCCGCCGGGCTGCGGCTGCTCCGGTCTGCCGGCGAGCTGACCGTCGCCGACCTGCTCCGGCTCGGCCTGGCCGAGGCCGACTCCGACGACGCGCTGCCGGTACTGGAGGTCACCGCCGACGGGGCGCTCGGTGACCTGCTCGCCGGGCAGGCCGAGCGCCGGCTCACCCCGCTGGATCCGCCGCCGGGCTTCGCCGGGACGCTGCGGCCGTACCAGCGGCGGGGGCTGGCCTGGCTGGCGTTCCTCCAGTCGCTCGGGCTGGGCGGGGTGCTCGCCGACGACATGGGGCTGGGCAAGACGGTGCAGCTGCTCGCCCTGCTCGCCGGGGACCCGCCCGAGGCGGGTCCGACCCTGCTGGTCTGCCCGATGTCGCTGGTCGGCAACTGGCAGCGGGAGGCCGCGCGGTTCACGCCGGGGCTGCGCGTACACGTGCACCACGGCGCCGAGCGGGCGCGGGGGGAGGCGTTCGTCGCCGCCGTGCACGCCGCGGACCTGGTGCTCACCACGTACTCGGTCGCCGCCCGCGACGCGGTCGACCTGGCCGGGATCGACTGGCACCGGGTGGTGGTGGACGAGGCGCAGGCGATCAAGAACGCCTCGACCCGGCAGGCGGAGGCCGTCCGGGCGCTGCCCGCCCGGCACCGGGTGGCGGTCACCGGCACGCCGGTGGAGAACCGGCTCGCCGACCTCTGGTCGATCATGCAGTTCGCCAACCCCGGGCTGCTCGGCCCGGCGGCCGCGTTCCGCAAGGCGTACGCGGAGCCGATCGAGCGGCACGGCGACGCCGAGGCGGCCGAGCGGCTGCGCCGGATGACCGGCCCGTTCGTGCTGCGCCGCCTCAAGACCGACTCGTCGATCATCTCCGACCTGCCCGAGAAGCTGGAGATGGAGGTGCTCTGCAACCTCACCGCCGAGCAGGCGTCGCTGTACCGGGCGCTGGTCGACGACATGCTGGCGCGCATCGAGTCCAGCGACGGCATCGAGCGGCGCGGCCTCGTGCTGTCGGCGATGACCCGGCTCAAGCAGGTCTGCAACCACCCGGCCCAGCTGCTGCGCGACGGCTCCGCCCTGGCCGGCCGGTCGGGAAAGCTGGCCCGGCTGGAGGAGATCCTCGACGAGGTGCTCGCGGCGGGGGAGAAGGCCCTGCTGTTCACCCAGTACGCCGAGTTCGGCGCGATGCTGCGCGGACACCTGTCCGCCCGGTTCGGCCGGGAGGTGCTCTTCCTGCACGGCGGCGTCGGCAAGGCCGACCGGGACGCCATGGTCGCCCGGTTCCAGTCCGACGGCGGGCCGGCGCTGTTCGTGCTCTCGCTCAAGGCCGGCGGCACCGGGCTGACCCTGACCGCGGCCAACCACGTCGTCCACGTCGACCGGTGGTGGAACCCGGCGGTCGAGGACCAGGCCACCGACCGGGCGTTCCGGATCGGTCAGCGCCGGCGGGTGCAGGTCCGCAAGTTCGTCTGCGCCGGCACGGTGGAGGAGAAGGTCGCCGCGATGATCGCCGAGAAGCGGAGCCTGGCCGCGTCCGTGGTGGGCGCGGGCGAGCAGTGGGTCACCGAGCTGTCCACGGAGCAGCTGCGCGAGCTGTTCGCGCTGGAGCCCGGGGCGGTGGTCGAGTGACGCCGCCCGCCGAGCGGTCGGCGCCGTCCGGCGGGGGCGCCTCCACCGGCCGGTTCGCCGAGTACGGCCGGCCGCGGCGGGTGGACGGCGGGCTGCGCGCCCGCAGCACCCGGGGCGCGATCGGCCGGTCCTGGTGGTCCCGGCGGTTCCTGGAGGTGCTGGAGTCGTTCGCGCTGGGCACCCGGCTCACCCGCGGCCGGTCGTACGCGCGGGCCGGGCAGGTGCTCAGCCTGGATGTGGCCCCGGGCGTGGTGACGGCGAGTGTGCAGGGCTCCCGGGCCGAGCCGTACCGGGTGCGCATCGAGCTGGCCCCGTTCCCGGCGCGGCTGTGGGACCGGGTCGAGGCGGAACTGGCGGCGCAGGCGTTCTTCAGCGCCCGGCTGCTCGCCGGCGACCTGCCGGCCGAGCTGGAGGAGTTGTTCGTCGCCGCGGGCGCGCCCCTGTTCCCGGCCGGGATCGACGAGCTCGCCCAGCGGTGCAGCTGCCCCGACTTCGCCGTACCGTGCAAGCACCTCGCCGCGGCGTTCTACCTGCTCGCCGAGGCGTTCGACGCGGACCCGTTCGCGCTGCTGCACTGGCGGGGCCGGCGCCGGTCCGACCTGCTGGACCGCCTACGTGCCCTGCGTGCCGCCGACGGCCGGGCGGCGCCGCCCACGGCGGGCGACGACGGCCGGGCGGCCGAGGGCCGTGCGCCGTCCACGGCGGACGACGGCGACCGGGCGGACGGGATACGGGTGCGGCCGTCCAGGGCGGACGGTCGCGCCCTGCCGGCGGTCGGCGCCGCGCGGGCGCTCGCCGCGCTGCCCGCGGCCCCGCCGGCCGACGCGGTGGACCGGTTCTGGGTGCCGCCGGTCCCGCTGCCGGACCGGCCGCCGAGCCTGGCGACCGGGCCGGACCTGCTGCTGCGGCAGCTCGGCGCCCCGGCGCCCGCGCTGGGCGGACCGGGCCTGGTGGAACGGCTGCGCCGGGCCTACCGGGAGTTCGGCCGGCCCCGCCCGGAGACGGACCGGGGGCCGTCGTCCCGGCCGCCGGGGTCCCCGGAGCCGGCGGAGTCCGGGCCGGTCCCGGACCCGCCCGCGCGGTCATAGCCATCGGCGCCGGAACCTCCACATGAGCGCGGCGTTGGCCAGCAGCACCACCGCGCAGACCGCGCCGGCCAGCCGGCCGGCCAGCACGGTCATCGCCGGCAGCGAGGCCCACAGCACGATGGTCAACAGCATCAGGTAGCGGCCGCGCCGGGCCCGGGTCCGGTGGTCCAGCCGGGCGAAGAACTCCGGGTCGCTCTCCCGGAGCTGACGGGTGATCTGTTCGAACCTGCGCTGATCCTCTTTGCTGAGCATGGCGGTGCCTTCCCCTCACGCGTATCAGCGGTCCGGCGGCATACCCGCTGCGGAGGCGGCTCACGCGCTGCCCCTGCTGCTACTTTCGCCGGCCGGGGCGGCGGCGCGGGCCGGTGTGGACGAGCGACTCAGCGCAGGCTTGTCGATGCCCAAGGGGCCGGCGGGTAACGAAACGGGCCATCGGCGTCGGCCGGGCCGAAACGCCGCGCGCGGCCCGGCTCGGGACGCGTCGTCCCTGTCGGGCGACGAGGACGGGCGGAACCCGCGGCGTGCGCGATCGTCAGCGGGCGGGGCGGCGGGTGCCCGCCGGGCGGGAGCCCAGCGGCCGGGCCGACCGGGGCGGGAGCCGCACGGCCGGCTCGGGGGCCAGCGGTGCCCCCGGTGGCGGTGCGGTGGCGGTTCCGCGCCACCGGGCTGGCGCGGCGCGTCGTACCTGGACATCGGACCCCCGCTCGGGCGCGGTCGCGCCCCCGCACGGGTCAACGAGTCGCCGGGCCGCCGGGACGCTGTCGGGCCCGCGTCGGCAGCCCGACAGCCGCGGCTCAGCAGCCGCGCCGGGGCAGCGGCAGGTGACCGGGGAGCAGCTCGGTGGTCAGCCTCACCCCGGCCGCCCGCAGCGCCTCGACCAGCGCGTTCTGCACCAGGTAGGAGTCCGGCAGCCGCCAGCGGGCCTGTTCCGGGGCGACCGCCCAGCGGACCGGCCCCTCGGGCAGCCGGGTGGGCGGCGCCGGTATCCACGAGCCGACGCCGTGCCGGACCACGTGGAAGCAGTGCTCCAGCTCGGGGCGCAGCGGGTCGCCAGGGCGGACCAGGAACATCCACCGCCCGGTCGGGGTCACCACGACCGGCCCGCGCACCCCTCGCCGGCCGGGTGCGTCCTGACCGTGTCGAGGGCCTGCCGGCCGAGGTGGGCGGACACCTCCAGGACGTCGAACGCCCGGCCGGTGGGCAGCAGTACCCCGTGCGGCCGGCTGCGCCACCAGGTCGCCACCCGGGCCGGGTCGGCGCTCGCCCCCTGCTGCCACTCCTCCAGCGCGGGATGGCAGCCGACGGTGGGGCAGCCGGCCCGTCCGCAGACGAAGCGGCTGCGGGCCAGGCAGGCGCCCGGGGTGACCTCCCAGCCGTGCAGGGCGTAGCGGACGGCGATCCGGCGCAGGCGGACCCGCTCCAGCGGGGACAGTTGCGCGACACGCGGTGCGACGTTCCTCCACATTCGCCCCAACTCCTTCCCCGCGGCCGGTGGGTGCCAGCCCATATGTCGAGCACCGTCACTGCCGTAACCCGCGATCGTTGACCTGGCGAACGGCTCATGCAACTTGCACGAAACTAAGAGGACTGTCCGCACGGCTGACGCACAGACTGTGCGATCAGCGAAGAATCTCAGTACGAACGGTCGGGCGTGACCCGCGCCCGGCCGGGGTCGGCCGGAGTCGGGGCCGGGGGGAGGGATGAGGAGATGGACGAGCTACCGATAGGCCGTCGGGTCGCCTACTGGCGCGGGCGGCGCAAGATGTCCCAGCAGGTCTTCGCCGACCGGCTCGGCAAGTCCAAGAGCTGGGTGGACAAGGTCGAGCGCGGGGTGCGCCGGCTCGACAAGTTCTCCGTCCTCTACGAGATAGCCGACATCCTCCAGGTCGACGTCCAGCTGCTGCTCGGCAAGGACCCGGAGCGGCGGACCGACGCCTTGAACTGCATCGACCAGGTCGAGGTCCAGGAGATCCGGGCCGCCCTGGAGCGGTACGACTCGATGAGCGCCTACTTCGCCGCGGCCCCGTACCCCCCGCCGCTGACGGACATGCGCAAGGCCGTCAACCACGCCTGGCTCACCTACCAGTACGGCCGCTACGGGATGCTCACGCGGGCGCTGCCGAAGCTGCTGCGCGACGCCCAGGCCGCGGACGCCGGCCACGGCGGCGACGACGCCCGGGAGGCCGCCCACCTGCTCGGGCAGGTCTACCAGATCGCCTCCTCCGTGCTGCGCAAGCTCGGTGAGTGCGAGCTGGCGTGGCTGGCCGCCGACCGGTCGATGGCAGTCGCCCAGCGGGCCGACGACCCGCTGCTGGCCGGCATCGCCACCACCCGGGTCTGCAACGCGATGGTGGCGATGGGCCGGGCCCGCCCGGCGCTGGAGCTCAACGTCAACATCGCCAACCGGCTCGGCCCCGGCGGCCTCAACGACTCCTCCCCTGAGCGCCTCTCGGTCTACGGCCTGCTGCTGCTGCAGGGCGCGATGGCCGCCGCCCGGCTCGGCGACTCCGCGACCGTCGACGACCTGATCAACGGCGCCCAGGAGGCGGCCACCCTGCTCGGCGGGGACTTCAACCACTACTGGACGTCGTTCGGCCCGACCAACGTCGAGCTGCACCGGGCCGCCGCCGCCGTCGAGCTCGGCGACGGCGGGCGGGCGGTCGAGGTGCACCACCGCAGCCTCCCCGAGCCCGCGTTCAACGCCCTGCTGCCCGAGCGCCGGGCCCACCACCTGCTCGACCTGGCCCGGGGCTACGCGCAGCTCGGCGACGTGGCCAACGCCGGCGAGATGCTGCTGCGCGGCGACCGGCTGGCGCCCTCGGAGATCCGCTGCCGCCCGATCGCCCACGAGGTGATGTCGGACGTCCTGCGTCGCACACGGGGTGCGCCGCCTCCGCCGATCGCGGAGTTGGCTGAGCACATGGGAGTGGGAGTATGAGCGTGGTGGGGGCCGCAGGAAACGGCCCGCACCGCAGCAGTGAACACCGTCGGGTGCTCTACGTCATCGCGTGCGGTTCGCCGCTGGCCGGTCACGTCGACCGGCTGGTCGAGCTGGCGCAGCAGGACGGCTGGGACGTCTGCGTGGTCACCACGCCGGACGGCGCGAAGTTCGTCGACCGGGCGGCGCTGGCCCGGCAGACCGGCCATCCGGTCCGCAGCCGCTACAAGGATCCGGGCGACCTGGACGTGCTGCCGACCGCCGACGCGATGATCGTCTGCCCGGCCACGGTCAACACCGTCAACAAGTGGGCGGCCGGCATCGCCGACACGCTCGCCCTCGGGCTGCTGGTCGAGGCGCAGGGCATGGCCGTGCCGATCGTGGCGGTGCCGTTCACCAACGCCGCGATGGCCGCCCACCCGGCGTTCCGGGCCAGCCTGGCCCGGCTCACCGAGTGGGGGGTGGACGTGTGCTTCGGCGACGACGTCTACCCGCTGCATCCGCCCGGCGCCGGCGAGCGCCACCTGCACGGCTTCCCCTGGGGCGTCGGCCTGGCCGCGCTCCGCGCCCGGCTGTACCAGGTCGACGCCGCCGCCTGAGGTGGGAGCAGGGGCCCCTTGTCGACGCTTCCGGTGGTGCGAGGGGCCCCTGTCAACGGCCGAGGCCGTGCCGCGCGGCCGACGCCGGTAAGCTGGCCCGCCGTGAGCACAAGCGCGGCCCCGCCGCCGACCGTGGCCGACGTCGTGGCGACGCTGGAGCGGCGCTACCCGCCGGCCTGGGCCGAGGACTGGGACCGCGTCGGGCTGGTGCTCGGCGAGCCCGACGCCGAGGTGCGCCGGGTGGCCTGCGTGGTGGACGTGGTCCCCGAGACGGTCGCCGAGGCCCTCGCGGCCGGCGCCGACCTGATCGTCGCCCACCACCCGCTGCTGCTGCGCGGCGTCTCCTCGGTCGCCCCGACGACGTACAAGGGGCGGATCGTCCACCAGCTCATCAGGGCCGACGTGGCGCTGTACGTGGCGCACACCAACGCCGACGTGGCCGACCCCGGCGTCTCCGACGCCCTGGCCGCGCGGTTCGGGCTGACCGGGCTGCGCCCGTTGCAGCCCCGGCGGCCGGGCTCGCCGGCCGCCGGCGGGGGCCGGGGGATCGGCCGGATCGGCGAGCTGCCCCGGCCGATGACCCTCGCCGAGCTGACCCGGCACGCCGCGGCCGTCCTTCCCGCCACCGCGTGGGGGGTCCGCGCCGCCGGCGACCCGGGGCGCACGATCCGCACCCTCGCCGTCAGCGGCGGCTCGGGGGACTCGTTCCTCGCGGCGGCGACCGCGGCGGGAGTCGACGCGTACCTCACCGCCGACCTGCGCCACCACCCCGCCGGCGAGCACCTCGCCGGCGACGGTCCCGCCCTCCTGGACGCCGCCCACTGGGCGACCGAACGACCCTGGCTGGACGACCTGGCCGCCCTCCTGCGGGCGGAACTGGGCGTCGAGACCACGGTGTCCGACCTGGACACCGACCCGTGGACCGTGCACGCCGCCGCACCCGGCGCCGGTCCCGGATCGGCCGCCCCCTACCCCGCACCCGCCGCGGACGACAAGGAGCCCCGCCCGTGAAGGCTGACCCGAAGGTCCAGCGCCGCCTGCTCGACCTCCAGGCGATCGACACCGCCCTCGCCCAGCTCGCCCACCGCCGCCGGTCGCTGCCCGAGCACGCCGAGCTGGAGGCCCTGGCCCGGGAGCTGTCGGCGCTGGAGGACGAGCGGGTCCGCGCCCAGGTGGCCGTCGACGACCTGGACCGGGACATCGCCCGGCTGGAGAAGGACGTCGACCAGGTCCGCGCCCGCAAGAGCAAGGACGAGGCGCGGCTGGCCGCCGGCACCGGCCCGGCCCGGGAGTTGGAGGCGCTCCAGCACGAGCTGGTCTCCCTCAACCGCCGGCAGAGCGACCTGGAGGACGCCGAGCTGGAGCTGATGGAGCAGCGGGAGACCGCCCAGGCCACCCTCGACGGGGTGGAGCGGCGGATCGCGGAGGCGCGCGAGCGGCGCGCGGCGGCCGAGCGGCGCCGCGACGACAGCCTCGCCGAGATCGCCAAGGAGGAGGAGTTCAAGCGCAGCGCCCGGCAGCCGCTCGCCGGCGACCTCCCGACCGACCTCGTCACGCTCTACGACCGTATCCGCGAGGACACCGGGCTCGGCGCGGCCCTGCTGACCGGCGCCCGTTGCGGCGGCTGCCGGCTGGAGCTCTCCGGCGCCGACCTGGCCCGCATCCGCCGGGCCGACCCCGACGAGGTGGTGCGCTGCGAGGAGTGCCGCCGCATCATGGTCCGCACCAACGAGTCGGGACTGTAGCCCGCGATGGCGGTGCGCGCGGTCGTCGTCGAGGCCGACGGCGGGTCCCGGGGCAACCCCGGCCCGGCCGGCTACGGCGCGGTGGTCCGGGACCCGGCCAGCGGCGAGGTGCTGGCCGAGCGGTCCGAGGCGATCGGCGTGGCCACCAACAACGTCGCCGAGTACCGGGGGCTGATCGCCGGCCTGGAGGCCGCCGCCGAGCTGGGCGCCGCCGAGGTCGACGCGCGGATGGACTCGAAGCTGGTGGTCGAGCAGATGTGCGGCCGCTGGCAGATCAAGAACCCGGGGCTGCGCCCGCTCGCCGCGCAGGCGGCGGCGCTGGTCGGCCGGTTCGCCGCCGTCCGGTTCCAGTGGATCCCCCGGGAGCGCAACCGGCACGCGGACGCCCTCGCCAACGCCGCGATGGACGCGGCCGCCGCCGGGGCCGCCGCGCCGCCGCGGGCGGCGGCCGCTCCCGAGGCGGTCGACCGCGCCCGCGAGGCCGCCGCCGGCGCCGCGACCCGGGGCGCCGGCTCCGACCCGGCCACCGCCCCCGCCTCCTGGGAGCCGCGCCCGAGCGACACCGCCACCCGGCTGATCCTGGTCCGGCACGGCGAGACCGAGTTCACCGCGCAGCGCCGCTACTCCGGCCGTGGTGACGTGCCCCTGTCCGCGCGGGGGCGGGCCCAGGCCCGCGCCACGGCCGCCCGGGTGGCCGCGCTCGCCCCGGCCGTCGCGGCCGTGGTCAGCTCGCCCCTGTCCCGGTGTACGGCGACCGCCGAGGCCATCGCCGGGGCGCTCGGCGGCATCCCGGTACGCCGCATGGACGACCTGATCGAGTGCGACTTCGGCGCCTGGGAGGGGCGCACCTTCGCGGAGGTGCGCGAGGGCTGGCCGGGGGAACTGGACGCCTGGCTCGCCTCGACCCGGGTCGCCCCGCCCGACGGCGAGTCGTTCACCGAGGTCGGGGCCCGGGCGGCCCGGGCCGCCGACGCGCTGCTGCGGGCGTACCCGGGGGAGACCGTGGTGGTGGTCTCGCACGTCTCGCCGATCAAGCTCGTGCTGCGCGACGCGCTCGCCGCCGGCGACGCGTTCCTGCACCGGCTCTACCTCGACGCGGCCGGCATCTCCGTGGTGGACCGCTGGCCCGACGGCGGCGTCGCGGTCCGGTCGGTCAACGACACCGCCCACCTCGCGGCCCTCTGATCGACTCCGCCACCCCACCCCACCGCCGACCGGGGCGCGCACTTTCACGGAAAGAGTGGTCACTCCGCACGGAATGGCCACTCTTTCCGTGAATCTGCGCGGGCGAAAGGGGCGGGGCGGGAGCCGTTCGGCGCAGGCGGCCGGCCGTTCGGCGCATCGTCGGTTACCGATCGCGTGACCGGCGTCACTTGGTCGTAACGTCCGCCCGTCACCTGGCGAGATACGACCCCCGGAGGTGTGTCGCATGGCCGAAGCCGAACCGGAGGCGCCCGGTAGTGCGCCGACCAGGGCGAGGGCGAAGGACCGCAGCCCCTGGAACTGGTTGTTGTTCGTGCCGCTCGTGGTCCCGCTGATCCCGGCGCTGTTCAACGCCGACTCCCCGCGGTTCCTCGGCTTCCCGCGCTTCTACTGGCTGCAACTGGCCTACATCCTGCTCGGCGTGGCGACCACCACGCTGGTGTACCAGATGACGAAGAGGCGGGGTGGCCGGTGAGTGCGAGGAGTGAGCCGGGCCTGCGAGCCCCGCAGTCGCGAACGGAGGTGGTTCGGTGATGTGGCGGAACCACCTGACCGAGATCATCGTCTTCACGATGCTGTTCCTGCTGGTCAGCGCGATGGGATTCGTGGCCGCCCGGTGGCGCGCCCCGCGGGACATGGCCCACCTCGACGAGTGGGGGCTGGGCGGGCGCAGCTTCGGCGGCTGGATCACCTGGTTCCTCATCGGCGGCGACCTGTACACGGCGTACACGTTCGTGGCGGTGCCGGCGCTGATGTTCGGGGCGGGCGCGGCCGGGTTCTTCGCCGTGCCGTACACGATCGTGATCTACCCGATGGTGTTCCTGGTGCTGGCCCGGCTGTGGTCGGTCTCGCACCGGCACGGCTTCGTCACCCCGGCGGACTTCGTCCGCAGCCGGTTCGACTCGCCGGTGCTGGCGCTGCTCGTCGCGATCACCGGCATCGTCGCCACGATGCCGTACATCGCGTTGCAGCTCGTCGGCATCGAGGCGGTGCTGAAGACGATGGGCGTCACGGGGGAGAGCACGCTCGCCCGGCACCTGCCGATCATCGTGGCGTTCGCGATCCTGGCCGCGTACACGTACCAGTCGGGGCTGCGCGCGCCGGCGCTGATCGCGTTCGTCAAGGACACGCTGATCTACGTGGTGATCCTGGTGGCGGTCTGCTACCTGCCGTACAAGCTGGGCGGCTGGGGCGAGATCTTCGACGCCGCCGACGCGAAGTTCGCCGCGACGCCGAACCCGAACGACGGCGTCCTGCTCAACGCCAACAACCAGCTCCAGTACGTCACCCTGGCGTTCGGCTCGGCGCTGGCGCTGTTCCTCTACCCGCACAGCATCACCGGCGTGCTCGCCACCCGGAACCGCGACGTGATAAAGCGGAACATGTCGGCGCTGCCCGCGTACAGCCTGCTGCTCGGGCTGATCGCGCTGCTCGGCTTCATGGCCATCGCGGCCGGCGTCAAGCCGTTGCCCGGGGCGAAGGAGGGCACCGTGGACAGCAACACGGTGGTGCCGGTGCTGTTCGACCAGCAGTTCCCCGACTGGTTCGCCGGGCTCGCGTACGCGGCCATCGGCATCGGGGCGCTGGTGCCGGCGGCGATCATGTCGATCGCGGCGGCGAACCTGTTCACCCGCAACATCTACAAGGAGTACCTGAGGCGGGACGCCACCCCGGCGCAGGAGGCGAACGTCTCGAAGATCACCTCGCTGGTGGTGAAGGTCGGCGCGGTGGCCTGCATCGTCTTCCTGGACCCGCAGTTCTCCATCGACCTGCAGCTCATCGGCGGCGTGATCATCCTCCAGACGCTGCCGGCGGTCGCCCTGGGCCTCTACACCCGGTGGTTCCACCGGGGCGCCCTGGTCGTCGGCTGGGTAGCCGGCATGGGCCTGGGCATGTGGATGCTCTACCAGATCGGCAACCCGGCCACCGGGAAGAAGCACTTCGCCGGCTCGGCGTTCCCGCTGGGCGAGTTCGGCTTCGACACCCAGAAGACGATCTACGTCGGGATCGTCGCCGTGCTGGCGAACGGCCTGGTAGCCGCCCTGCTGACCCTCGTCCTGCGGGCCGCGAGGGTGGCCGACGGCGCCGACGGCACCAGCCCGGACGACTACTTCGCCGACGAGGGCGACCCCCGCGTCACCCCCGGCACGCGCTCGGGCGCGGACGCCGCCCCCGAACCGGTCGCCTGACGTGTGACGAGGGCTCCCGCTCCTGGCGGGGGCCCTCGGTCCGGTCCGCGCCGTCAGCGGCGGGTGCGGGCCTCCAGGGCCCGGTTGAGGCGGGCGAGCATGTCCGCGAGGGTGTCCCGGTCGTCGGCGGTCCAGTCGCCGAGGATCTCCCCGTACAGCCGGGTACGGGCCGCCCGGACGGCGACCATCCGCTGCAGTCCCGCGGCCGTGGGGGAGATCACCGTGCCCCGGCCGTCGCTCGGGTCCGGCGTGCGGGCGATCAGGCCGTCGCGCTGCATGGCGGAGACCTGCCGGGTGACCGTGGAGCCGTCGAGATCGAGCCGGGCGGCCAGCGCGGAGACGTTCTGCGGGCCGGCGGCGGCCAGGTGGCGCAGGATCACGTACGCCGCCCGGTCGAGCACCCGGTGCTCGGCGGTGCCGGTGGCCCGGCGGGTGGCCTCGCCGAGCCGCATCAGCAGGGCCACCTCGGTCTCGATCCGGCCGAGGGTGGCCTCGTCCCGCTCGGGTTCGCTCGTCTGGTCGTCGCTCATAGCTGTATGATACAAGAAAATTACCTGTACGATACAGCTACCTGGGAGGCGGAGTGGACCGGCGTACCGAGCCCAACCGCAGTGCCATCTACGCCACCACGCTGGTGGCCTTCCTCGCCATCGCCGGCATCGCCGTCGTCGACCCGATCCTGCCCGCCATCGGCGAGGCCATCGGCGTCACCGCCTGGCAGGTCGAGCTGCTGTTCACCGCGTACATCTCGGTGATGGCCGTCGGCATGATCCCGGCGACCCTGGCCAGCGGCCGGTTCGGCTTCAAGCCGGTGCTGATCACCGGCGTCTCCGTCGTCGGCGTGGCCGCCATCCTCGCCTCGTTCAGCAACGACATCGTGCAGCTGTCCGTGCTGCGCGGCGTGTGGGGCCTGGGCAACGCGATGTTCTTCGCCACCGCCATGGTGGTGCTGGTCAACCTCGCCAACGACCGCGAGTGGGTCGTCGGCCTCTTCGAGACCGCGCTCGGCCTCGGCTTCGCCGTCGGCCCGCTGCTCGGCGGCCTGCTCGGCGAGGTCAGCTGGCGGCTGCCGTTCTTCGTCTGCGGCGTGTTCATGGTGCTCGCGCTGGCCGTCGCGGCCCGCCGGCTCCGCGAGCCGGCCACCCGGCAGGCGCCCGTACGCGTCGGCGAGATCTTCTCGACCTACCGCAAGCCGGCGTTCGTGACCCTCTGCGTGGTGACCGCCGCGTACAACTTCGTGTTCTTCGTCGTGCTCGGCTACACGCCGCTGTTCCTCCACCTCGACGTCGTCCCGCTGGGCCTGGCGTTCACCGGTTGGGGCCTCGGCCTGGCCGCCGGCATCCTGCTGGTCGGCCACCGGCTCGCCCACCGCATCGGGGCGGTGCAGACCGTCGGCGTGGCCGTCGTCGGCCTGCTCGTCTGCATGGTCCTCTTCGCCACGTCGAGCGGCACCGCCGAGTCGCTGGCCGTCCTCGTGCTCTCCGGCCTGTTCATGGGCCTGGCCAACGCCAACCTCACCGACCTGGCGCTCGGCCTCGGCTCCGGCGACCGGCGGGTGGCCACCGGCGCGTTCAACCTGGTCCGCTGGGGCGCCGCCGCCCCCGCCCCGATCATCTCCGGCAAGCTCGCCGAGCACGGGCTGGCGCTGCCGTTCTGGGTCGGCTTCGGGGTGCTCGGCGTGGGCGTGCTGGTCTACCTCGCCTTCGCGCACGTGATGGCCGCCGGCTACGGCGAGCGGGTGCTCTGGTCGCGCTGGAACCGGGCCGCCGCCGGAGCCGAGCGCGCCCCCGAGGAGCCGGTCGGCGAGGCGTACTGAGCCTGCCGTTCCCCCGACCAGGCCGCCCCGCCGCGCCGCAGCTCCCCGCGCGGCGGGGCGGCCTGTCTTTGTCGCCATTCAGCGCAGCGCGCGCCAGAGCAGATACAGGCCGATTACGGTGCCGAACGCCACGACCATAGTCTTCAGCACCACCGGCGGCAGCCGGCGCACCAGCCGCGCCCCGGCGTAGCCGCCCACCAGGGTCGCCGGGGCGACCACCGCCACGGCGGCCCAGTCCACCGGGCCGAACAGCGCGAAGACCACCACCGTGGTCAGCCCCACCACGGCCGACAGCAGGTTCTTGATCGCCGAGACCCGGGCCAGCGTGGCGTCCAGCACCAGGGCCAGGCCGGCGACCAGCATCACCCCGAGCGCCGCGCCGAAGTAGCCGCCGTACACCGCGCCGACCGCGACCATGGCCTGCACCGTGACGGTGCGGCGGCGCGGGGCGAGGTCCGCCGGGTGGCCGACCAGTCGGCGCAGCGGATCCTGGAACGCGAGCACGGCGGTGGCCCCCAGCACCAGAAACGGCACCACCAGCTCGAACGCCCGGGCCGGCGTGGCCAGCAGCAGCAGGCAGCCGGCCACCGCGCCGGCGACGGTGGTGGGCAGCAGCGCCCACAGCGCCCGCCCGCGGGGCAGGTCCATGTGGCTGCCCGCCACGCTGGAGACGTACCCGGGAAAGACCGAGACCGAGTTGGTGACGTTCGCCGGCACCGGCGGCAGGCCGGTCGCGATCAGGGCCGGAAAGGTGATCAGCGAGCCGCCGCCGGCCACCGCGTTCACCGTGCCCGCTGCGAGACCGGCGGCGAGCAGGAGTGCGGCGTCGGAAAAATCCATGGTCCCCCGAGGTTAGTACCCCACGCCCCGCCGCCCCGGTCCGGCCATCGCTGGCTGCGCCAGGGTGCTGGAATCAATTGATGAGCATTGATATGTTGGCGGTCGGTCCGTAGCGCGTCGCCTGCATTCCGTGGTCTGGACGGGCGAGTTCGTGTTGGCTCTCGCCGCGACGGCAGGGACGCCACATCCATGGGGGAGGGATGAAGAAACGCATCGCGAAGATGGTCAGGGGAGCGGTGGCCGCGCTGGTCCTGGGCGTTCCGATGGCGGCGGTTCCCGCCGTTCCGGCCCAGGCCGCCGCCTGCTACGACGGCTCGGTCTGGAACAACCAGCTGACCGGAGGTTCGAGCAACTCGTTCACCCCGTCGAGCACCGGCTACTACACCACCAGCAGCCGCTGCGCCGACATCAACTTCGTCGTCGTGAGCACGCCGGGCGACACAAACTGGACCGCGCTGACCCGGGTCTGCTTCCTGAGCACCGGCAGCTGCAACACGTGGAAGAGCGTAGGCGTACACAGGGCGTGGCGTCCTCGCGATCCGTCCCCCTGAGACCGCCCGAGGACTGTGGTGGGCGCGCAATAGATCCGATGCCGGCGTCGTTAGGATGAGGGCGCGACGGACGAGTCGACCGGGCGGTCGCGTCGACGGGCTCCGGCCCGTCGCCGAGGAACGTCCGGACTCCACAGGGCAGGGTGGTTGTTAACGGCAACCCGGGGTGACCCGCGGGACAGTGCCACAGAAAACAGACCGCCGACCCCGAAAGGGACGGTAAGGGTGAAACGGTGGGGTAAGAGCCCACCAGCATCCCGGGTGACCGGGATGGCTCGGTAAACCCCACCCGGAGCAAGGCCAAGAAAGGGCCGTCACCGCGAGGCGACGGTCCGCGCAGACGCCTGAGGGTTGCCCGCCCGATGTCTGCGGGTAGGCCGCTGGAGCCTGCCGGCGACGGCAGGCCGAGATGGATGGCCGCCGCCGGCGCGGGCCCCGCGAGGGGTACGCGTCGGGCACAGAATCCGGCGTACAGGTCGACTCGTCCGTCGCCCACCAGGTCGCAGCCTCGATCAAGGCTGCGACCTCGTCGTATGTGGGGCTGGCTATGGGCGTTGGTGGTCATCGTTGGCCCGCGGTCGACGCCCTGGAGACGAACCTGACGCCCTGGGGGCGTCCTGATCCTGGACCGTAGTGATCCACCGGTTTGCGGCGCGTCGGCTGGGGTAGCCGCAGACAGCGAGTTGCCGCGACGAGGAGACGTGGGTGCAACACGGGTGGCCGCCGGGCCAGCTCGGCCTGATCGCGGGAGGACGCTTCCATGGTCCAGAGGTTGCGCCCAGGCGTTTGGCGGATCTCCGAACGTTCCCGCGTCTCCACCGCAGAGCTCTTCTTCGACGTGGTGTTCGTCTTCGCGTTCATTCAGGTCACCACGCTGATGACCGCCGACAAGGGTGGGCTCGGTATCGCGCACGGGCTGCTTGTCCTGGCCCTGCTCTGGTGGTTGTGGTCGCTCTTCGCCTGGCTGAGCAACCGGGTACGGGGAAACTACGGCCTCACCAGGTTCACCCTGCTGGCGGCAACGCCGGTGATGTTCGTGCTGGCGGCTGTCACGCTGGACGCGTTCATGGGCGTTTCCGGCAGCGTGGCAGCCCCCCTCGGGTTCGTCGGCTGCTACGCCACAGTCCGGCTTCTGTACCTGGGACTGCGCTGGTACGCCACGCCGAGCCTGCGGGGCCGCGAGATCGCGTCGCTCACCGTGCCGGCGCTCGCCGCCATCGGCCTCCTGCTCGGTGCCGCGTTGCTGCCGCTGGCCGGGCTCGCCAGCGTGACAACGCTGGCCGGCCAGATAGCCCTGTGGGTACTGGCCATCGGCATCGACTACGGCGTCGGGATGGCGCTACCCGTGTCTCGGCAGATCTTCTCCGCCCGGCACTGGGCCGAGCGACACAATCTGATCATCATCCTGGCCTTGGGCGAGGTGCTGGTATCGATCGGCGTCACCGGCCAATACCTGCAGGCCTCAGCGAGCTTCATCCTCGCCTCGGCGCTCGCCGCGGTCATCGTCGGCTCCCTCGAATGGATCTACTTCGACCTCTCCACGCTCGTCGGAGAGCACGCACTGCGCACCGCCGACCCGATCCATCGGGTACGACTCGCCCGGGACGCCTACACCTACCTGCACCTACCCATGATCGCAGGGATCATCCTGCTCTCCCTCGGACTGAAACACACGCCCGGCCTCATCGAGGCCGTCCACTCCTACAACCGCGGCGAGCCGCTCGACCGCACCGGGCGGTACACGATGTACGGCGGCGTCGCCCTGTTCCTGCTCGCCCACGCCGGGTTCCACGGGCGGCTCGGTCACGGCCTCCTTATCGTCATCTGGCCCCGACTCGCCGCCGCCGCGCTCCTGCTGGGCCTGCTGCCCGTCACCGCCTGGCTCCCTGCTCTGCAGGCCCTGGCCTGCCTTGCCGGGGTCTGCCTGGTGACGGCTGGCACCGAGTTTTTCATCAGTCGCCGGCACCGGTGGCGACTGCGCCAGACGCTCTTCGAGGAGGCGGAGGGCGAACCCACAGCCAGAGGCAACAGCGACTCGGGCGAAGGGGCTGTCCCGTAAGAGTCCAGGCGGCCGCCACCGGAACGCATCGCTGACCATCCGACCATGTCCGCCGCCGTCACATGGCGGCTGACCTGCTGTTTCTTCGGTTGCTGCGGGTCGTCGTAGGCCGCCGCTTGACGGCCCGGGCGGCCCAGAGGCGACCCAGTGGTCACCGCAGCACCGGGCACGCAACCGGTACGCACCGTTCTATGCAGGTGGTTCCTCATCGCGGTGAAGCCATCGCACGAGAACCCGTTCGATGTGACCTTGCCGCCGCATCCGCCGAATCATCAGCGCGATAACGAGCGACAAGATCAGGGCCGCCCACCGGGGTGCACCCGCCTTCCATGCAAGCCCCCCGGTGGACAGGGCGGCCAGAAGCAGGAACCACTCCGCCCTGCCTGGAGTCACCCACCGGATCAACCGTGCGCGAATCACCCGCGTATCGGAGCACAACTTCGGGAGCGTGCGCACGCCCCGGCGCCACCGGTACCGGCCGCCGCTGGGTTCCGTGAACCGACCACCGGAACACCGCGACTTCGCGTGAGCCGGTGGCCTCCGCACGTCGACCCGGAAGCCGGCCCGATCGCGTACGCCCACTGTTGTCGCGGCATTCCGGCCCCTGCCACCGCCGGCCACGCCAACGGCAACGGGGACTCAGACCGAGCCCGGTCCGCCGTCGCTCGTGATGCCCGCGTCGATGGCCAGGCCGTCGTTTCCCCCGCCACCCTTGCCGCGGATGGTGCCCCGACGGGTTCTCCGCACGTCGCGGGCGATCTGCCGGCTGGCGTGCCGGGCCGCTTCGAGGGCCTCCTCGCGACTGCCCGGCCGCGCGGCGGTCCTGCGCCGGCGCAGCCGGAGGACGGCGGCCACGCCCAGGCCGAGCAGCAGCACTCCGGCCAGCACCCATGCCGTCCGTGCGCCGCTCATGGGCCGACGGTAGCGAGGCCCGGGCGCGGGCGGCATCCGACGACTGATCGACAACCATCGTATGATCGGCCGTGCGGATCGGGCCCACTACCGTTCCGCCTCCGCCTCCGCCTCCGCCTCCGCCTCCGCCTCCGCCTCCGCCTCCGTGTGCCGGGCGCGGGGTGGGCCGGGTTCGGCGCGGCACAGGCCGCCACGGAACTCGACCCCCGGCACGCCCTCCACCAGGGCCGAGATGTCCACGACGGACGCGAGTGACCTGGCCACGTCGCGTCGCAGTTCGTCGGCCGCCGACTCGACGTCGTCCTCCTCCCGCGCCCAGTCGATGTCTGCCCGCCGCAGCTCGGCGACGCCGTGCTCGGCGAGGGCCTCGGGGTCGGTGACGGTCACCTCGACCCGGCAGTAGAGGTGCAGTGTCCGCGTCGAGGGGGTGCCGGCGTTCGTCATGCCACCAGCATCGTCGACCGGTCGCAGCTTCCCGGACGCGCCACCCGTGGTCGGCGCGGCGGTCACATCGCCGCGCGGATCTCGTCGCGTACGCCCCGCTGGAAGTCCCGGGCCTCGCGGCCACCCGGCGGCGGGCCGCCGAGCCGGACGGCGATCGCCCGCTCGATCAGCGCCGTTTCGGGGTGGCCCCGCTCGACGAGCCGGCGGCCGGCCGCCACCTTCGGCAGCCACACGCCGTCCCGGCAGCGCACCAGCGAGCGGCACGCGCCGAGCACGGCGTCCTCGGCCCCGGCCGCCGGCTCGTCGCCGGGCGGCGTCGGGAGCGCGAGCCACCAGGTCAGCGCCTCGACCAGCAGCCGGCGCAGGTCGGCCGGCGACAGGTCGGCGAACATCTCCTCGGCCGGCGGCCCGAGCAGGGCCAGCCCGTCCTGGTGCAGGATGCTGCGGTCCAGCCCGTACCAGAACCGGCCGTCGGCGGCCGCCCGTTCGTCGCCTGACCAGGTCGCCCGGAACGGCATCCGCGCGCCGGTGTTCAACTCCACCTCGAACCCCGGCTCGGGGGTTCCGGAGCCGGCCACCTCCCGGCGGTAGACGACCAGCTCCAGCCCCCGGGCCGGGCAGGGCAGCGCCTCGTGCCGCAGTCGGGCCACCAGCTCCCGCTTGTGTCCGTCGTCCAGTGCGTCCGCGCAGACCAGCGCCACGTCGACGTCGCTGCGCCCGACCTGGTACGCGCCGAGGGCGACCGAGCCGGCCGCGTACGCCCCGACCAGGTCGCCGCCGAGCACGTCCCGGGCCGCCGCGACCAGGTCCGCCAGGTACTGCCGTACGTCAGTGTCCATGCCGCATTGTGGCGCGGCGGCCGGCCGGTGGACGCGGGCGGGGATTCGGCTCCGGGTGGCCCTCGCCGAGCCGTGCCGTCAGGCGGGACAGGGCAGGCGCTCCAGCGGGGCGGGCCCGGCGTTCGCGCGTACCACCTGGGCGAAGCACGCGGCGGCGGAGGCCTGCTGCCAGCCGAAGACGGATGCCGCGGTCTTGGCGACCCGTACCCGGAAGACCAGTCGGACCCCGTCGTCGCGCCCGGGGTCGTCGCCCGCCACGGCCAGCACCTCCACCCCGGCCACCCGCGTGGCCGCCTGCCGCAGCGCGGGACCGGACGCCGTGGGGGTGGCCAGCAGTTCGGTGCGCGCCCGCTGGGCGGTGGCCCGCACCTCGCGCTCCGCCCGCCGCTCCAGCCGCCGCTGCGAGTGGTCGCGCAGCAGCGGCAGCGCCACCGCCGCCCCGGCGACGGCCAGCGCCGCGACCGCGGCGACGACGGACAGCCGCCGCGACCGCCCCCACCGTTCCTCCCCGTAACGCACCCCGGGATTCTGCGACACCGGTCCGCCTTCCGGCTGCCCCGTCCGGCCCGCATCCCGTCGGAGTCGCCGCCCGTCGCCCGGTTTCGCCATTCCGGCCCGGCCGGCGGTCCACGCGTCTACTGTGGAGATCATCGGCGGCGTTCGCCGTGGTCCGGTGGCGGCCGGTGGGTGCGCGGTGCACAGTGATCCCATGAGCGACAGCGGAAGCGGCGATCACTACTACTGGTGCATCCGGCACCACCGGGTCGAGACGGACGCCGACGTGTGCGCGGCGCGGTACGTTCTCGGGCCGTACGCCTCGGCGGCCGACGCCGGGAACGCCCTGCAGCGGGTGCGGGAGCGCAACGAGGCGTGGGAGGCCGAGGACGCCCGTTGGGCCGGGGAGGACAGGTAGACGGCGCGGGACGGTCCGTGCCGAGGAACTCCGCGCCCCGCGAGGCGGCGCGCGGAAGCATGTCCCCGAGGAGGGAACCGCGATGGCCGAAGCACAGCAGGCCACCACCGGCCCAGCCGCCGAACGTATCACCGCGCAGAAGACCACCGCGGCGCGACGGGCCGCGGGCGCGGCCCGGGCCACTCCCGCGCGCAGGGCCGGCATGGGCACCACGACGGCGCGGGGGGCCACGGTCACCAAGGCGTCGCCGAACGCCTCCGGCGCCGGTGCCGGCCGAGCCCCGGTGCGGAAGGCGCCCGCGACCAGGGTCACCGCGCAGGCCCCGGTGGGGAAGACGGCCGCCAAGAAGGCCCCCGCGAGGAAGACCGCCGCCACCGGGTCGCCCGCGAGGAGGGCCGCGGCGAAGACGGCGCCCGCCAGGAAGGCCGCGGCGAAGACGGCGCCCGCGAAGACCACGACGGCCGCGGCGAAGAAGGCACCCACGAAGAGGGCGCCTGCGAAGAAGGCGGCGACAGCGAGGAAGGCGACGGCGGCGAAGAAGGCGACGGCGGCGAAGCGGACCACCGCGGCGAAGACGGCGCCGGCCCGCAAGGCGCCCGCCCGCAAGGCGCCCACGGCGAAGAAGGCCACCACCGCGAAGAAGGCCACCGCCGCGAAGAAGGCCGCGTCGACCCGGCCGACCGGGGGCACCCGCACGGTGGCCGCGAAGAAGGCGCCGGCCCGGAAGGCCACCGGCTGAGGCCGGCGCCGGGCGGCTGAGCAGCCGCCGCGCCGGGGAGGCGGAGCGGGCGTACCGCTGTCAGGATTGGCCTGTGGTGATCCGACGCGTACTGGCGCCCCGCATCGACTTCGGCGCGCTGCGGCGCGAGCTGGGGCTCCCCGAGGGGTTCCCGCCCGACGCCCAGCGCGAGGCCGACGAGGCCGCGGCCGCGCCGCCCCGGCCCTCCGCCGACCGCACCGACGTCCCGTTCGTCACCGTCGACCCGGCCGGCTCGCGGGACCTGGACCAGGCGATGCACCTCGCCCGCCGGCCCGGTGGCGGTTTCCGGGTCCGGTACGCGATAGCCGACGTCGCGGCGCACGTACGCCCCGGCGGCGCGCTCGAGGCGGAGACCTGGCGGCGCGGGCAGACTGTCTACCTGCC
This sequence comes from Micromonospora olivasterospora, assembly GCF_007830265.1. Classification (NCBI taxonomy): domain Bacteria; kingdom Bacillati; phylum Actinomycetota; class Actinomycetes; order Micromonosporales; family Micromonosporaceae; genus Micromonospora; species Micromonospora olivasterospora. The sequence continues at coordinate 905,119 of NZ_VLKE01000001.1, read as the reverse complement.
CGACGGCAACGTGCCGCTGCACCCGGAGACGCTCAGCGAGGGCGCGGCGAGCCTGTTGCCCGACCAGGACCGGGCGGCCGTGGTGTGGACGATCGACCTCGACGCCGACGGCGGCACGGTCGCCGTCGCGCTGGAACGCGCCCTCGTACGTAGCCGGGCGAAGCTGGACTACGCCGGCGTGCAGGCCGACGCCGAGGCCGGGCGGCTGCCGGAGCCGATCGCCCTGTTGCCCGAGATCGGCGCCCTGCTCACCGCGCGCGGGCTGCGCCGGGGCGCGGTCAACCTGCCGCTGCCCGAGCAGGACGTCGAGGCCGACGGCGACGGCTGGCGGCTGGTGCTGCGCGGGCCGGTGCCGATGGAGGACCACAACGCCCAGATCTCCCTGCTGACCGGGATGGCCGCGGCGGACATCATGCTGGCCGGCCGGATCGGGCTGCTGCGTACGATGCCCGCGCCGAGGCCGGAGGCGGTGGCTCGGCTGCGTACGGCCGCCGCCCCGCTGGGCGTCGACTGGCCGGACGGCGCGAGCGTGGGCGAGGTGCTCGCCGGGCTGGACGCCTCGCAGCCCAGGGCGGCCGCCTTCGTCGACCAGGCGGCCGAGCTGATGCGCGGCGCCGCGTACACGGCGTTCGACGGCGACCTGCCGGAGCATCCGGAGCACGGCGGGGTCGCGGCGGCGTACGCGCACGTCACGGCGCCGCTGCGCCGGCTGGCCGACCGGTACGCCACGGAGGTCTGCCTGGCCCTGCACGAGGACCGGCCGGTGCCCGACTGGGCCCGGGCGGCGCTGCCGAGGCTGCCGGAGGTCATGACGACCACCGACCGGGCGGCGTCGGCGGCCACCCGCGGCGCGGTCGAGTTGACCGAGGCGGTCCTGCTGGAGCACCGGGTCGGCGAGACCTTCTCCGCGGCGGTGCTGGACGTGGACGCGCCGCCGAACGGGCAGGCCCGGCCGGGCGGGGCGCCGGACCGCCAGGCGGGGCCGGGGCGGCCGGCGAACGGGCAGGCCCGGCCCGGCCGGCAGCCGGGCGGCACGGTCGCGCTGGACGCCCCGCCGGTGCGGGCCCGCTGCACGGGCGCGCTGCCGCTGGGGGAGCGGGTCCGCGTCCGGCTGGTCACCGCCGACCCGGTGGCCCGGAAGGTCCTCTTCGAGCTGGCCTGAACCGCCGCGCCCGGCAGCCCGGCCACGCCAGGTCTCGGCGGGCGCCGCTGCCCTCAGCCCGGCCACGCCAGATTTCGGCGTTGTGCCGCTGCCCTCAGCCCGGCAGCCGGCGCCGCCGCCGGCTGGGACTCTCACCTCGGCCGGCGTTCCTGCCAGCCGGTGGTCTTTGCGAGGATGGGCCCATGGCATACGACGCGAGCACCCTGCCCGACGTGTCCGGGCTAACCGTCGGGATCATCGGCGGCACCGGCGACCAGGGCCGGGGCCTGGCCTACCGGTTCGCCCGGGCCGGGCAGACCGTGCTGATCGGCTCGCGGTCCGCCGAGCGGGCCGCGCAGGCCGCCGCCGAGATCGCCGGGCTGCCCCACGTGCCCGCCGGGGGGCAGGTCACCGGCGCGGACAACGACGAGGTGGCCCGCCGCAGCGACGTGGTGGTGATCGCGGTGCCGTGGGACGGGCACGAGGCCACCGTCGCCGCCCTGGCGCAGCCGCTCGCCGGCAAGATCGTCGTCGACTGCGTGAACCCGCTGGGCTTCGACAGGCAGGGCCCGTACGCGCTGCCGGTCGAGGACGGCAGCGCCGTCCAGCAGGCCGCCCGGCTGCTGCCGGAGTCCCGGGTCTGCGCCGCGTTCAACCACGTGAGCGCGCCCCTGCTGGCCGACCCGGAGATCGGCCGGATCGACCTCGACGTGCTGATCTGCACCGAGGACCGGGAACTGGTCGGCGTCGTGGCGGCGCTCGCCGCCCGGATCCCCGGCATGCGCGGCATCTACGCCGGGCGGCTGCGCAACGCCCACCAGATCGAGGCGTTCACCGCGAACCTGATCGCCATCAACAAGCGCTACAAGGCGCACGCCGGCATCCGCGTCACGGACCTGTGAGCGCCGCGGGCCGACCCTGCGCGTCGACAGGACCCCCTGCCATGGCGAAGTCGCTTGGCAGGGAGCCCTTGCTCGCGCCTCAGAACGTGTGCTCGGCGGCGGGGAAGTCGCCGCCGCGGACCTCGTCGGCGTACCGGCGGGTCGCCTCGGTCAGCACCCCGGACAGGTCCGCGTAGCGCTTCACGAAGCGCGGGGCCTTCCCCGTACGCAGGCCGGCCATGTCCTGCCAGACCAGCACCTGGGCGTCGGTGTCCGGGCCGGCGCCGATGCCGACGGTCGGGATCGGCAGCTCGGCGGTGATCCGCTTGGCCACCTCGCCCGGCACCATCTCCAGCACCACCGCGAACGCGCCCGCCTCGGCCACCGCCCGGGCGTCGGCGAGGACGTCCTCGGCCGCGTCGCCGCGCCCCTGCACCCGGTAGCCGCCGATGGTGTGCTCGCGCTGCGGGGTGAAGCCGACGTGCGCCATCACCGGGATGCCGGCGCCGGTGATCGCGGCGACCTGCTCCGCGCAGCGCCGGCCGCCCTCCAGCTTCACCGCGTGGCAGCCGCCCTCCTTCATGAACCGCACCGCGCTGCGCAGCGCCTGCGTCGGCCCCTCCTCGTACGAGCCGAACGGCAGGTCGGCCACCACCAGCGCCTGCCGGGTCGACCGCACCACCGCGCGGACCAGCGGCAGCAGCTCCTCGGCGGTCACCGGCACCGTCGTGTCGTACCCGAAGATGTTGTTCGCCGCCGAGTCGCCGACGAGCAGCACGGGGATGCCGGCGGCGTCGAAGATGGACGCGGTGTACTGGTCGTACGAGGTGAGCATCGGCCACCGCTCGCCGCGCTCCTTGGCGGCGAGCAGGTCGCGGGTGCGGACCCGCCGGGTGGCCGGCCCGCCGTAGAGGGCGGTCACCTCGGCCGGGGTGGACTCCACCATGACTGTCTCCTTCGCTCGAGGCCGCCTGCGCGGTCCCCGGGTTCCGCCGCGATCGTCCCACCGGACGGGTGACGGCGGCAGAGCGCAGTGGAGGATTTCACTTCCGGGCCGCCCGGCCCCCTCGACAGGGGGCCGGGCGAACGGCTCAGCCGTGCTCGCGCCAGCGGTTCGTGATCGGCAGTCGCCGGTCGCGTCCGAACGCCTTCATCGAGATCTTCGTGCCCGGCGCGGACTGCCGGCGCTTGTACTCGGCCGTGTCCACCATGCGCAGCACCCGGTCGATCACCGCCGGGTCGTGACCGGCGGCGACCAGGCCGTCGCGGCCCAGGTCGCCGTCGACGTACCCGATCAGGATCGGGTCGAGCACCTGGTAGTCCGGCAGGGTGTCGCTGTCGAGCTGGCCGGGGCTCAGCTCGGCGCTCGGCGGCTTGCCGATCGAGCTCTCCGGGATCGGCGGCGTCTCGCCCCGGCGGGCGGCGTCGGCGTTGCGCCACTTCGCCAGCCGCCAGATCAGCGTCTTCCACACGTCCTTGACCGGGTTGAACCCGCCGACCGAGTCGCCGTACAGGGTCGAGTAGCCGACCGCCAGCTCGCTCTTGTTGCCGGTGGTGAGGACGAGGTGACCCTCCTGGTTCGACAGCGCCATCAGGATCACCCCGCGCACCCGGGCCTGGAGGTTCTCCACCGCCACCCCGGACAGCGACATGTTCGCCAGGTACGTGTCCACCATGGGCTGGATCGGCTGGACCCGGTAGTCCAGCCCGGTCCGCTTCGCCAGGTCCTCCGCGTCGGCGAGGGAGTGCTCGGAGGAGTGCTGGCTGGGCAGGGACACCCCGACCACCCGATCCGGGCCGAGCGCGTCGACCGCGAGCGCGGCCACCACCGCCGAGTCGATGCCGCCGGAGAGCCCCAGCACCACCGACGGGAAGCGGTTCTTGTCGACGTAGTCGCGCAGGCCCAGCACCAGCGCGTGCCACACCTCGGCCTCGTCGGCGACCGGCTCCATGATCCCGCCGACCGCCGCCGGCCCCCCGGCCGGCGGCAGCGCGGCCTCGACCGGGGTACGGACCAGCCGCATCCCGTCGGCCAGCTCGCCGTGGACGGCCAGGGGCGCGGCCGCGGCCGGCAGCTCGACGTCGTGGACGAGCAGGTGCTCGACGAACTGCGGGGCGCGGGCCAGCAGCGTGCCGTCCGGCGCCACGATCATCGAGTCGCCCTCGAAGACCAGCTCGTCCTGGCCGCCGATCATGTTGACGTACGCGATGGTGGCGCCGGCCTCGGCGGCCCGCCGGCGAACCAGGGGCAGCCGGATGTCGTCCTTGTTCAGCTCGTACGGCGAGCCGTTGATGTTGACCACCAGGCCCACCCCGGCCTGCCGGGCGACCGCGAACGGCCCGCCGGCCTGCCACAGGTCCTCGCAGACGGTCAGCGCGACGTCCACCCCGCCGACCCGGACGACGGTCAGCGTGTCGCCCGGGACGAAGTAGCGGTCCTCGTCGAAGACGCCGTAGTTGGGCAGGTGGTGCTTGAAGTAGGTGGCGACGACGGCGCCCCGGTGCAGCAGTGCCGCGGCGTTGCGCGCCCCCCGGCCCGGCTCGGCGGCGGAGCTGATCTGCGGCGGGCCGTCGGCGTCCAGGTAGCCGACGACCACCGGCAGGTCGCCGAGCCCGTCGGCGGCCAGGTCCGCGGCGAGCCGGTGCAGCGCGGCCTGGGACGCGGCGACGAAGGACCGGCGGAAGACCAGGTCCTCGACCGGATACCCGGTCAGCATCATCTCCGGGAACAGGACGAGCTGGGCGCCGGCGTCGGCGGCCCGTCGGGTCCACCGACGGACCAGGTCGGCGTTGCCGGCCAGGTCGCCGACGGTCGGGTTGACCTGGGACAGAGCGAGACGCAGGGTGGGCATGACCTCATCTTGCCCCAGCCGGGCCGCCCCGACACCGCGGGCGGCGGCAGCTCTCACCACCGCCGCGCCGACCTGGGCCGGGCGGCCCCGACATTGTGGGCCGCGGGGCAGGCGCCCAGGAAAGGGGCGCGGCAGGGCCGGTCGGCGGGGCACCGGAGGACGCGTCGCGGATGGTTCGCGTAACGTTCCCGTAAAGAGGCGGCGGGAGACTGGGCGGTCCGGGCGGACCGGCCGGAGCCGGTGGCCGACAGTGTGTCGCGAGGAGTGGAAGTGGACCGTCAGCAGGAGTTCGTCCTCCGTACGCTGGAAGAGCGGGACATCCGGTTCGTCCGGCTGTGGTTCACCGATGTGCTGGGCACGCTCAAGAGCGTGTCGGTGGCGCCCGCCGAGCTGGAGGCGGCCTTCGAGGAGGGCATCGGGTTCGACGGCTCGGCGATCGAGGGCTTCGCCCGGGTCTTCGAGTCCGACATGGTGGCCATGCCCGACCCGACCACCTTCCAGGTGTTCCCGTTCGAGGGCGGGGTCAGCGGCGAGAGCGCCCGGATGTTCTGCGACATCCTGCTTCCCGACGGCAGCCCGTCCTGGGCCGACCCGCGGCATGTGCTGCGCCGGGCGCTGTCGAAGGCCGCCGAGAAGGGTTTCACCTTCTACACCCACCCCGAGATCGAGTTCTTCCTGCTGGAGAACGGCCCGCAGGACGGCTCCCTGCCCACCCCGGTCGACACCGGCGGTTACTTCGAGCACACCACCCACGCGGTGGCCCGCGACTTCCGTCGCCAGGCCGTGCTCGCCCTGGAGCGGATCGGCATCTCGGTGGAGTTCAGCCACCACGAGGTCGCGCCCGGCCAGCAGGAGATCGACCTGCGCTACGCCGACGCGTTGACCACCGCCGACAACATCATGACCTTCCGGCATGTGGTGAAGGAGGTGGCGCTGTCCACCGGCGTGCAGGCCAGCTTCATGCCGAAGCCGTTCACCGACCAGCCGGGCAGCGGCATGCACACCCATCTGTCGCTGTTCGAGGGGGAGCGCAACGCGTTCCACGACGGCGGCGACCCGATGAAGCTGTCGAAGGTGGCGAAGTCGTTCATCGCCGGGCTGCTCACCCACGCCCGGGAGTACACCGCCGTCACCAACCAGTGGGTCAACTCGTACAAGCGGCTCTACCCGCAGGCACTGCCGGACCGGATCACCGAGAGCCCCGCGTACGTCTGCTGGGGGCACCTCAACCGGTCCGCGTTGGTCCGCGTCCCCGCGTACGGCAAGCCGAACTCGGCCCGCGTGGAGGTCCGCTCGCCGGACTCGGCGGCCAACCCGTACCTGGCCTTCGCGGTGCTGCTCGGCGCCGGCCTCAAGGGCATCGAGGAGGGCTACGAGCTGCCCCCCGGGGCCGAGGACGACGTCTGGTCGCTGACCAGCGCCGAGCGCCGCGCCATGGGCTACGAGGCGCTGCCGGAGAACCTGGCCGAGGCGATTGACGTGATGGCCGGCTCCGAGCTGGTGGCGGAGGTGCTCGGCGAGCACGTCTTCGACTTCTTCCTGCGCAACAAGCGCGCCGAGTGGGAGCAGTACCGCCGGGAGGTCACCCCGTACGAGCGGCAGCGCTACCTCTCGCTGTAGGCCGGGGCTGCCGGCGGTTGCGCGGGCCGGCTATCGTCTCGATCACCGTCCCGGTACCCCCGCCGGGCGGAACTGGTCGGGAGGCAAGTCGGTGCTGGCGGACCTGTTCGGCGGAGCCTGGCAGAGCGTGGTGTTCGGGGTCGTCGGGGTGGGGCTGATGGCGGCCGGCTTCGGGCTGGTCGACCTGCTCACCCCCGGGCGGCTGCGGGAGCTGATCTGGATGCGGCGCAACGGCAACGCCGCGCTGCTGCTGGCCGCCAACCAGCTCGGCATCGCCGGGATCGTGTTCACCGCGATCCTCACCAGCTACCACGACTTCGCCAAGGGGCTCGCCTCGACGGTGATCTTCGGGCTGGTCGGCCTGCTGATCATGGGGTTGGCGTTCGTCGTGCTGGACCTGCTCACCCCCGGCAGGCTCGGGGAGATCGTCTGCTCCGACGAGCCGCACCCGGCCGCCCGGGTCAGCGCCGCCACCCACTTCGGGGCCGCGCTGATCGTCTGCGCCTGCATCGCCTGACGCGCCCCCTGACCCCGCCGCGTGTTATCGGCACATCGCCGACATGGCGGTGTCCGGGTGAGCAGGACACCGCCATGTCGGCGGCAACGCGCGTCAGGCGGGCGCGCGCTCGCCGTGCCAGCCGCCGTGGCCGCCCCGGCCGAAACCGCCCGGGCCGGGGAAGACGCCGGCCTCGACCGCCTTGGTGATCGCGTCGGCCTGCTCCTGGGTGAGCTTGCCGTCCTTGACGGCCTGGTCCAGCCGCTCCTTCAGCTTCGCCTGGCGGTCGGCGGCGTTCCCGGGGCGGTCGCCGCGCTCCGGCCGGTCGGCCTTGTGCTGCTCGCGCAGCTTCTCCAGGGCGGCCGTCACCTTGTCGGTCGGGACGCCCAGCTCCTTGGCCAGCTCCTCGGCGAACGCGGCCTGCCGGTCGACGCGCTGCGACTGGTCGGTGTCCTGACTCGCGCTGGCGCTCGGCGCCGGGGTGGTGTCCCCGGCGAACGCGACGGTCGGCGCCGCGATCCCCACGCCCAGCACGCCGGCGGCGGCCAGCCCGACCAGCAGGCGCTTCTTCGTAACGGTGGTGCGGGACATCGGTCCTCCAACTCGGCACTCGTGTGTGATGACCTCACCGACAGTGACGGGTTGAGCTGGGCGGAAGCCGTGGCGACCCTGTCAGCCAGCTGAAAACCCGAGGTAATGGCGGGCGGAATCCGTTGCCCGGGTACGTCGTGCCGGCGCAGGTGGGCCGAGGCGGGCGCGGAGGCGGGCGTACCCGGGGCAGCCCCCACCATCCGACAGGCGGGGGCGCGCGGGGTGGGGTCAGTGGACGGCGGGGGCGACCGTGAGGGTGCCGGCGGTGGCGTCGAGGGTGGCCCGGGTGCCCAGCGGGACGGTGAGCTGGCCGTGGCCGTGGCCGATCGGCAGCCCGCCGAGGACCGGTACGCCGAGGTCGCCGAGGCGCTCGGCCAGCACGTCGGCGACCGTGGTGTCCCAGCTGTCCGCGCAGTCCGTGAACTGGCCGACGGCCACCCCGGCCACCCGGCGCAGCGCCCCGGCGCGGCGCAGCTGGGTCAGCATCCGGTCGACCTTGTAGGGCGGTTCCTGCACGTCCTCGACCAGCAGGACCGCCCCGGTGAGGTCGGGCATGTCCGCGGTGCCGACCGAGGCGGCGATCAGGCAGAGGTTGCCGCCGAGCAGCGTCCCGGTGGCGCTGCCGGGGACGCGTACGCCGGATGTCTCCTCGCCCGGCACGGCGGCGACGGTGACCGGCTCGGTGGTCATCAGCGCGGCGTGCAGCGATTCGGCCGAGTACGGCGGCGTGCGCTCGTCCAGCCAGGCCGCGCCGGGGCCGTGCACGCTGGCCAGCCGGGCCCCGCGCCACAGCGCGAGCTGCAACGCGGTGATGTCGGAGAAGCCGGCCACCACCTTCGGGTCGCGCCGCACCGCCGCCATGTCGACGGCGTCGACCACCCGCTGGGCGCCGTACCCGCCGCGGGTGCAGATCACCCCGCGCACCTCCGGGTCGGCGAACGCGGCGTTCAGGTCGGCGGCGCGCAGCTCGTCCGCGCCGGCCAGGTAGCCCCGGCGGGCGTACGCGTTGGGCGCGAGCACGGGCCGCAACCCCCAGCCGGTGAGCAGTTCGACGCCCCGGGCCACCCGCTCGGGCCGGGTCGGCCCGGACGGGGACACCAGCATCACCGTGTCGCCGGGGCGCAGCACGGGTGGGCGCAGGACGCCGTCGTCGATCACAGTCGCCGAGCCTAGTCGGGGCCCGCCGGAGCCGTTCCGGGCACGGCTGGCCGCACGGGATAGCCTCGACGGCGTGGGAACCGCGCTGGTGATCGAGAACGATCCGACCGACGACGTCCGCCGGCTGGGGGAGTGGCTGGTGGAGGGGGGGCTGGAGCTGCGGGTGCTGCGCCCGCACGCCGGCGACGAACTCCCCGCCGACCTTCACGGGTACGTGGCGCTGGTCGTGCTGGGCGGGGAGCAGCAGGCGTACCCGCTGCCCGACGGCACCCCGGGCACGCCCTGGTTCCCCGCGCTGGAGGGGCTGCTGCGCAAGGCGGTCCGGCACCGGCTGCCGACCCTCGGGGTCTGTCTCGGCGCGCAGCTGCTCGCCACCGCGCACGCCGGGCTGGTCGAGCGCAGCCCGTCCGGGCCCGAGGTCGGCCCCGCCGTGGTCGGCCGGCGCGACGCCGCCGAGGCCGACCCGCTCTTCCGGTACGTGCCGCTGATCCCGGACGTGTTGCAGTGGCACTCCGACGAGATCACCGAACTGCCGCACGGCGCGACCCTGCTGGCCGTCTCCACCCGCTACCCGCACCAGGCGTTCCGCCTCGGCGACCGGGCCTGGGGGCTGCAGTTCCACATCGAGTGCGACACCGCGATGATCGCAGACTGGGCCACCGACTCCGCGCTGCTCGCCGAGCTGGGCTACGACCCCGAGCTGGTGGTGGCGGCCTGCGACCGGGTGATGGCCGACGTCGAGGAGGTGTGGCAGCCCTTCGCTGTCCGGTTCGCCGCCCTCGCCCTCGGCGAGCTGGCGGACGACGCGGTGCGGCGCGATCTTCCGCTGCTCGGGCACTGAGCCGTGCTGAGCAGACCCGTCCGGGGGCGCCTGGCCCGCTACGGCTTCGGCACGGCCGAGGACGACGGCGGGGCCCGTGCGGCCGACCTGCTCGGCCCGGCCGGGCTGGGCCTGTGGCGGCCCGACGAGCAGGAGCCGGTCGACGAGCGGGCCGCCGAGCTGCTCGCCGCCCTGTCCAGGGCCGCCGACCCAGATCTCGCGCTGCGCCAGCTCCACCGCCTCGTGGAGGCCGAGCGCCGGGCCGTCGAGGCCGAGCGCCGGGCCGTCGAGGTCGAGTGCCGGGCCGTCGGCGAGGAGGAGCCGTCCGCGCTGCTGGAGGCGCTGCACGCCGACCCGGGGCTGCGGCGGCGGCTGCTCGCCGTCCTGGGCGCCTCGGCGGCGCTCGGCGACCACCTGGTGGCCAACCCCCGGCAGTGGCCGGTGCTCGCCACCGAGCCGGACGGGCTCGCCCCCGCCGCCGACGGCCGGCTCGACCTGGCCGCCGCGGCCCGCCGCACCGCGTCCGCCCAGCCGGTCGCGGTGCTGCGCCAGGCGTACCGGCTGGCCCTGCTGCGGATCGCGGCGGCCGACCTGACCGGCGCGCGGAGCCTGGAACAGACCATGGCCGCGCTCTCCGCGCTGGCCGACGCCACCCTCGCCGAGGCGTACGGGATCGCCGTCGGCGAGCTGCCCGAGGGCACCGACCCGCCCAGGCTGGGCGTGGTGGCGATGGGCAAGTGCGGTGGCGGCGAGCTGAACTACGTCTCCGACGTCGATGTGATCTTCGTGTGCGCCGAGGACGACGAACTGCCGGCCGCCACGACCGTCGCCACCCGGCTGATCCACGTCTGCGGGCTGGTCGCCTGGCCGGTCGACGCGGCGCTGCGTCCCGAGGGCAGCCGGGGGCCGCTGGTGCGCACCCTGGCCAGCCACCTGGCGTACTACCGCCGCTGGGCGCGCACCTGGGAGTTCCAGGCGCTGCTCAAGGCCCGCCCGGCGGCCGGCGACCTGGCGCTCGCCGGGGAGTGGATCGACCAGCTCGCCCCGCTGGTGTGGCGGGCCGCCGAGCGGCCCGAGGCGGTCTCCGACGTCCGGTCGATGCGCCGCAGGATCATCGACAACATCCCGCCGAAGGAGCTGGAGCGCGAGATCAAGCGCGGCCCCGGCGGGCTGCGCGACATCGAGTTCGCCGTCCAGCTGCTGCAACTCGTGCACGGCCGGGGCGACGAGTCGCTGCGGGCGCCGGGCACGATCCCCGCATTGCGCGCCCTGGTCGCCGGCGGCTACGTCGGCCGGGCAGACGGCGAGGCACTGCTGGGCGGGTACCGGTTCCTGCGCGCCGTCGAGCACCGGCTCCAGCTCCAGGGCCTGCGCCGCACCCACACCGTGCCGACCGACCCGGCCGCGCTGCGCTGGCTCGCCGCCGCCCTCGGCTACCAGGCCACGCCGGGCCGCAGCGCCGTCGAGGAGTTCCGCGCCGACTGGGTCACCCACGCCACCGAGGTACGCCGGCTGCACGCCAAGCTGCTGTACCGGCCGCTGCTGGAGTCCGTGGCCCGGGTGCCGGCCGACGGGCTGCGGCTGACCCCGGAGGCGGCCCGGCACCGCCTGGAGATCCTCGGCTTCGCAGACCCCGCCGGGGCGCTGCGCCACCTGCAGGCCCTCACCGGCGGGGTGAGCCGCACCGCCGCCATCCAGCGCACCCTGCTGCCGGTGCTGCTCAGCGAGTTCGCCGACGCCCCCGAGCCCGACCGCGGGCTGCTCAACTACCGGCAGGTCTCCGACGCCCTCGGCAGCACCCCCTGGTACCTCCGCCTGCTGCGGGACGAAGGGCCGGTGGCCCGCCGGCTGGCCCGGGTGCTCTCCTCCTCCCGGTACGCCGCCGACCTGCTGGCCCGCGAGCCGGAGGCGCTGCGGCTGCTGGCCGAGGAGAACGAGCTGACCCCGCGCCCCCACGAGGTGCTCTGCGAGGGCTTCGCCGCCGCGGCGGCCCGGCACGCCGACCCGGTCGAGGCGATCCGGGCGGTCCGCGCGCTGCGCCGCCGCGAGCTGCTGCGGCTCGCCTGCGCCGACGTGCTGAGCCGGGCCGGCTCGCTCGCCCCGACCCCGAGCCGGCCGACCCCGAACCGCCCGGACCCGGACCGCTCCGACCCGGACCGCTCCGACCCGGACCGCCCCGACCCGGCCGCCCGGCCCGCGCGCGGCCTCGCCGAGGTCACCGCCGTCGGCGCCGCGCTGGCCGACGTCACCGACGCCACCCTGGCCGCCGCGCTGCGTACGGCGCGGGCCGCCCAGCCGGCCCTGCCCGGGCTCCGGTTCGCCGTCATCGGCATGGGCCGGCTCGGCGGGTACGAGTCGAACTACCTCTCCGACGCCGACGTGCTCTTCGTCTACGCCCCGCCGCCCGGGGCCGACGAGCGGGCGGCCGGCACTGCCGCGCACGCGGTCGCCGAGGAACTGCGCCGGCTGCTGTCCGCGCCCGCCCCCGACCCGCCGCTCGGGGTGGACGCCGACCTGCGCCCCGAGGGCCGGCAGGGCCCCCTCGCACGCAGCCTCGCCGCGTACGCCCAGTACTACGCGCGCTGGTCGAAGGTGTGGGAGGCGCAGGCGCTGCTGCGGGCCCGGTTCGTCTGCGGGGACGCCGACCTCGGCGCCGAGTTCGAGGCGCTGGTCGACCCCGTCCGCTACCCGGCCGACGGGCTGACCCGCGAGCAGATCGTCGAGATCCGCCGGATCAAGGCGCGGGTCGAGCACGAGCGGCTGCCCCGGGGCGCCGACCCGGCCACCGACACCAAGCTCGGCCGGGGCGGCCTGGCTGACGTCGAGTGGGCCGTACAGCTGCTCCAGCTCCGGCACGCCGGACGCGTCCCCGCGCTGCGCGGCACGCGTACCCTCGACGCGCTCGCGGCGGCCGCCGACGCCGGCCTGGTCGACCCGGCGGACGCCGCCGCGATGGCCGCCGGGTGGACCCTCGCGGCCCAGGTCCGCAACGCGCTGATGCTGGTCCGGGGCCGCGCCGGCGACCAGCTGCCCCGGCACGGCGTCGAGCTGGCCGGAGCGGCCCGGCTGCTCGGCCGCGACGACCCCGGCGAGTTCCTCGACGAGTACCTGCGCACGGCCCGCCGCTCCCGCGCCGCGATGGAACGCGTCTTCGATGGCTGACGTGAAAGGAAGGGCGCCTTCCTACCGCCGTTTGCGGAGCAGGGGCCGCCGGTCGACACCCACGCTGGCGGCCGGCGCCGCAGCGCTCGCGGCGGCCCTGCTCGCGGTGGCGTTTTTGCTCGCCCCGCTGATGGGCACCGACCTGGCCGCCCAGGTTGCCCGCGTCGGGTTCGCCGGCCGGCACGGCGCTACCCCCATCGACCTCGGCTGGTACGGCGGCGTTAACCAGTACGGCTACAGCCTGTTCACCGCCCGCCTGGCCGCCTGGACCGGGCCCCGCCCGCTCGGCGCGGTCGCCGCGGTGGTCGCCGCCGGGGCGCTCGGTTGGCTGTTCGCCCGGCACCGGCCCTGCCGCCCGGTGCTGGCCGGGCTGCTCGGCGCAGTCGTGCTGGTCGGCAACCTGGTCAGCGGCCGGGTCACCTTCGCCGTCGGGCTGGCCTTCGGTCTGCTCGCCCTCTGCGCGGTCGCCGCCGATCGACCGCCCCGTCCCGCGCGCCTGGTCCTGGCCGGGCTGCTCGCTGCGCTCGCCACCTGGGCCAGCCCGGTCGCCGGGCTGTTTACCGGCCTGGCCGGCGCGGCGCTGCTGCTGGCCGCCCTGCGCCGGGGGCCCGGCCCGGGACGGCCGCTGCCCGGCAGTTGGCGGGTCGACCGGCCGCTCGGCGAGAGCCTGACGCTCGCCCTCGCCCCGGCGGTCGCGCTCGCTCCGATGGCACTGCTGTTCGGCAACGGCGGCACCCAGCCGTTCAGCGCCGAGTCGATGCGGGTCAACGTGGCGCTGGCCGTGGCGGTGTTCTTCCTGCTGCCGCGCCGCCGCCGGACGCTGCGTATCGGCGCCGCGCTGACCGTGCTGCTGCTGGTCGCCGCCCAGGCGGTGCCCACCCCGATCGGCTCCAACGCGCTGCGGCTGCCGATGCTGTTTGCGTTGCCGCTGCTCGCCGCGTACGCCCCGTTGCCGGGGCCGTGGCTGGCTGGACTGCTCGCCGCCCTCGTCTGGTGGCAGAACCCGGTGATGACCAGCGACCTCGGCCGGGCCGGCTCGCCCGAGAGCGCGCGGGCGTTCTACCAGCCGCTCGCCGACGAACTGGCCCGCCGGCAGCCGGTGGGCCGGGTCGAGGTGGTGCCGCTGCGCGACCACTGGGAGTCGGCGTACCTGCCGGACACGGTTCCGCTGGCCCGGGGCTGGGAACGGCAAGTCGACACGGCCCGCAACCCGCTGTTCTACGAGGGCGACCTGACCGCCGACGAATACGCCGTCTGGTTGCGCCGGGAGGCCGTCGCGTACGTCGCGGTCGCCCCGGATAGCGTCCCCGACCGGTGGGCCAGGCAGGAGACCGACCTGGTCGTCGAGGGTCAGCCGTACCTGCGGGAGGTGTGGCGGGGCGCGACCTGGCGGCTGTATGCCGTGACCGATCCGACGCCGCTGGTGGGTATGCCGGGCCGGCTGGTGACCTCTGACCGGGTCGGGGTGCGGTTCACCACAGACCGGGTCGGGCACGTGTCGGTCCGCGTACGGTGGTCACGCTGGCTCTCCCTTCATGGGGCGAACGGGTGCCTGCGACCAGGTCCGGATGGGTGGACCGAGGTGGTAGTTCGCACCCCGGGCGACTTCACGATTTTCAGCGATCTCGTACCGACGAACCACTGCTGACCGCCAAGGCTGCGTCGTCGGACGAATCCTGGCCGCTATTAGGGTAGGCGGCAAACCGCGTCCGCCGACGAACGGCACCGTTCGGCGGCGGACGGCGTACCCGCCGGCAGGCTGCCGGTTTGGGCGGGTTGACTAGGCCGTAACCCACTGGGTGCATTCGCTGTCGGTGTTGTTCGGGCCCGCGCATACTCGGTACGAGGTAATGGTGCCGCCCCCCAGGGGAGACTCGGAGCCGCAGCTTCCACCGCTGCCGTCCGGGTCACCGACGTGGTCAGTGACATTGTTGCTCGTCCTGTACCACGTCCGTACCCCCCAGCCGTCCGCCGCTCCATCGCACGCGGAAACGCTGGTGTGGCTAGTGCTAACGCAGCCCGCGCCTCGGCCGGGCAGCTCCAGGCAAGTTCCATGTGCCTGCGCGGGGCTGGGCGCGGCGAGAACGAATGGGGCTGCGAGCACCGCTGCTCCCAGCGCGATCCGGCGATTCTTTGACAAGTCGAACTCCATTCTGCGTTGCCTGCATGCGTGCCGCCAGTGCGTGCGGATAACTGTGCGGTGCGGTTTTTCTGCACTGCTTTCGGAACCCGTACCGCGCTTACGCGTCACAGTCCGGCGTAGCAGGGGGACGTTCCGCTAGACTTCTGGAACGATCTGGGACATCGAGGGACATCGTGATCTGGGATTCGTTTAAGCTGCGAAACGGGGGGCTTGAAGTTGTGGAAGCAGCTATCTTCCGGTCTTTCTGAACCGGCTGAAAAATTGGTGGTCGAGCTGCGATTTCTGAAAGATCGATCTGAATTGAGTTTGTCTCGACTTGGGCAACGGACCGGTTATAGCAAGTCGTCCTGGGAGCGGTGGCTCAACGGTAAAAAGTTGCCGCCCCGGCAGGCAGTGGAGCGCATGAGCGCCGCGTGTGACGGGGACGACGTTCGGTTGACCGCGTTGTGGGAGGAAGCGGCCAGGGCGGGCGCGGCTCGGCCTGGTGTACACGGCTCCGGTGCTGCTGCCCCGGCGAACAGCGGGCGTCGGTTGCGATCATCCGGCGCATTGCCCGGCGGCACCTGCCGACTGGTGACCCGTGTCCGCTGCCTGGTGGACCGATCGGGGCTGGACGTGGTGCGGCTGGAGGAGATTACGGACCTCAGTCGTGTTACTTGGGAGCGTTGGCTGAACGGGCATCAGCCGCTGCCGAAACACGCTGTTCTCTACCTGGTGGCCGCGTGTTCGCAGGAAACCCCAGGCCTTCTGTCGCTCTGGGAGGAGGTCACCACAGCGTAGGCTGGGTGCCGCCGTTGCTCCCCGCCAATGGGCTGGCAGCATGTCCAGCGTGCCTCACCATCTCGCGCGCTGGACCGGCCTCGCTGGATCGTTGCTGCTCGCCCTCGCTGCGTTGCTCGGCGGTACGTTCTCGAACGGTGACCTGCGCCCCAGCCCGGTCAGCGTGTGGCAGGGGCCGAACGGGCCGCTGATCCTCGCTGCCTGGCTCGTCGGCACCGCCTTGGTGGCCTGGGCCTGGTGGTCGCTGCGGGACCGGGTGCCGTCCGCGCGGTGGGCCCTGGTCACCGCCGGGCTCTGGCTGCTGCCGCTGCTGGTCGCGCCGCCGATGGCCAGCCGGGACGTCTACGCGTACGCCTGCCAGGGGGCCAGCTACGCGGCCGGGATCAGCCCGTACGAGCACGGCGTCTCCACGCTGCCCTGCCCGTGGCTGGACACCATCTCGTACATCTGGCGGGACACCCCGGCCCCGTACGGCCCGCTGTTCGTGGTGCTCGCCGGTGCGGTGGTGAAGGCGACCGGGTCGTTGACCGCGAGCATCGTGCTGTTCCGGGCGCTCGCGGTGGCCGGGGTCGCGCTGACCGCGTGGGCCCTGCCGGCGCTGGCCCGCGGGTGCGGGGTGCCCGTCGGGCGCGCGCTGTGGCTGGCGCTGGCCGGCCCGCTCGTCGGCGTCCACCTGGTCGCCGGTGCGCACAACGACTCGCTCATGGTCGGCCTGCTCGTCGCCGGCCTCGCCGTGGTCGCCGCCCGCCCGGGCCGCCCCGGGCCGCTGCTGACCGGGGGAGCGCTGCTCGGGCTGGCCGCGTCGGTCAAGATCACCGGTCTGGTGGTGATCCCGTTCGCCGCGCTCGCCGCGATGACCGGGCCGTACCGGATCCGCACGCTGGTCCGCGACGGCGGGTGGGTCGTCGGCAGCGCCTTCGCCACGATGGTCGGGGTGACCGTCGCCGCAGGCCTGGACTTCGGCTGGATCGGCGGGCTCTCCACCGGCGGTGCCGCCATCGCCTGGACGTCGCCGCCCACCGCGGTCGGGCAGACCGCCGAGTACGTCGCGCGGCTGTTCGGCGCCCACGTGAACGCGCTGCCGGTGACCCGCGCGCTGGGCGTGGTGGTGCTCGCCGGCCTGCTGCTGTGGCTGTGGTGGCGGGCCCGCACCCGGGACCCGCTGCGGCACGCCGGGCTGGCGCTGGCCGCCACGGTGGCGATGTCGCCCGTGGTGCACCCCTGGTACTGGATCTGGCCGCTGACCGTGCTGGCCGCCACCGCCCGGCGCGGCGTTTGGTACGTGGTGGTGGCGCTGGTCGGGGCGTTCCTCATCCTGCCGGACGGCACCGGCCTGGCCCGGTGGACCAAGATGCCCGGCGCCCCCCTGATGACGCTGTTGCTGATCTGGGCGGCCGTGCGGTTGGTACGGTCGGCTCGGGCGGCCCGCGAGCCGACCCGCGCCGCCGAAGGAGCCGACTGAACAGAGGTGTGCCGGTGAGCGTTGCCGGCGAGCCGCCCGCCCCGCCCGCGGCGTACGCCCGGCGGGCCCGCTGGGCCGGGCTGCTCGGGGCGGCGCTGCTGGCGGTCGCCGGGTGGCTGGGCGGGGCGCTGCCCGAACTGACCGACGGCACCCTGGTCGACATCTGGCGGGGGCGGTACGGGCCGGCGGCGCTCGGCTGCTGGCTGGTCGGCACCGCGCTGATGGTCGGGGCCTGGTGGACGCTGCGCCGGGGCACCCCGTCGACGCGGTGGGCGTACCTGACGGCCGGGCTCTGGCTGCTGCCGCTGCTGGCCGCGCCGCCGCTGGGCAGCCGGGACGTCTACTCGTACGCCTGCCAGGGCTGGTCGTTCGCGCACGGGCACGACCCGTACCGGGTGGGGGTGGCGGCGGCCGGGTGTCCGTGGCTGGACTCGGTGGCGCCGATCTGGCGGGACACCCCGGCCCCGTACGGGCCGCTGTTCGTGCTGCTGGCGGCCCTCGCGGCGACCGCCGGCGGCGGGCTGGCCGGGGCGATCGCGCTGCTGCGGCTCTTCGCCGTGGCGGGGCTGCTGCTGGCCGCGCTCTGCCTGCCCGGGCTGGCCGGGGCCGCCGGGGTGCCGGCCCGGCGGGCGGCCTGGCTCGCGTTGGCCGCCCCGCTGGTCGGGGTGCACCTGGTGGCCGGCGCGCACAACGACGCGGTGGCGCTCGGCCCGCTGCTGCTCGGCCTGCTGGTGCTGGTCCGCAGGCCGGGCCGGCCGTCCGCGCTGCTGGCGGCCGGGGCGCTGCTCGGGCTGGCCCTGGCGGTGAAGGCGACCGCGCTGGTGGTGCTGCCGTTCGCCGCCCTGGCCGCCGTGCACGGTCGGTACACCTGGCGGGCGCTGCTGCGCGACGGCGGGTGGCTGGCCGCCGGGACGCTGGCCGCGCTGCTGGCGACCTCGCTGGCGTCCCGGCTGGGCCTGGGCTGGATCGGCGGACTGGCCCACACCGGCGACACCGCGCAGTGGACCTCGCCGCCCACCGCCGTCGGCTTCGCCGTGAACTACGCGGGGAGGCTGGCCGGCCTGCGGCCGCACGCGGTGCCGGCGGCCCGCGCCGCCGGCCTGCTGGTGCTCGCCGTGCTGCTGGTGGCGTTGTGGTTCCGGGCGTGGCGGTCGCTGCGCCGGCTGAACGACGCCCGCCCGCGGGTCCGCGCCCTGGCGGTGGCCCGGCCCCGGGTGGCGCTGCTCGGGTCCGGCCTGGCGCTGGCCGCCACGGTCGCCCTGTCCCCGGTCTTCCACCCCTGGTACGCGACCTGGCCCCTGGCGCTGCTGGCGGTCTCGGTGGTCCCGCTGGGCCGGACGGTCTGGTTCGTCCTGCCCGCCGCGGTCGCGTCCTTCCTCACCCTGCCCGACGGCACCAACCTGGCCCGGTTCACCAAGGCGCCGGGCGCGGTGGCGATGACGGCCCTGGTGGTCGTCCTGGCGGTGCGGGCGTTCCACGCCGCCCGTGGGGGTCGGGAGGTCGGCGGCCCGGACGGGTGAGCGCCGCCCGGGTGGCTCCGTGGGCGTCAACCCCACCGTCTCGCCGACATGCCGGGGTCCGGGCGGCGTCGACCCCGCCATGTCGCCGACATCGCGCCGCCGCGGGCGGCTCGGGCCGGCCCCGCGGAGGCGGAGCCGGCCCGGCCGGTGCTGGAGGAGCGTGCTGACCCGAGGGGTCAGCAGTCGAAGTACATCGCGAACTCGTGCGGGGTCGGGCGCAGGCGCACCGGGTCGACCTCGTTCGCCCGCTTCCACTCGACCCACGTCGAGATCAGGTCCGGCGTGAACACGCCGCCGTCGAGCAGGTAGTCGTGGTCGGCCTCCAGGGCGTCGAGCACCTCCGGCAGCGAGCCCGGCACCTGCTTGACCGTGCCCCACTCCTCCGGCGGCAGGTCGTACAGGTCCTTGTCGATCGGCTCCGGCGGCTCGATCTTGCTCTTGATGCCGTCCAGGCCGGCCATCATCATCGCCGCGAAGGCCAGGTACGGGTTGCTCGACGGGTCCGGCACGCGGAACTCGACGCGCTTTGCCTTCGCGTTGCTGCCGGTCACCGGGATACGGGTGCAGGCGGACCGGTTGCGCTGCGAGTAGACCAGGTTGACCGGCGCCTCGAAGCCCGGCACCAGGCGGCGGTACGAGTTGATCGTCGGGTTGGTGAAGGCCAGCAGCGACGGGGCGTGGTGCAGCAGGCCGCCGATGTACCAGCGGGCCATGTCGGACAGGCCGGCGTAGCCGGTCTCGTCGTAGAACAGCGGCTCGCCGTTCAGCCAGAGGCTCTGGTGGGTGTGCATGCCCGAGCCGTTGTCGCCGAAGAGCGGCTTCGGCATGAAGGTGGCCGTCTTGCCGTTCGCCCAGACCTCGCTCTTCACGATGTACTTGAACAGCTGGAGCTGGTCGGCGGCGTGCAGCAGCGTGGAGAACCTGTAGTTGATCTCCGACTGGCCGGCGGTGCCGACCTCGTGGTGCGAGCGCTCGACGGTGAAGCCGTTGTCGACCAGGCGGCGGACGATCTTGTCGCGCAGGTCGGCGAAGTGGTCCACCGGCGGCACCGGGAAGTAGCCGCCCTTGTACGCGGTCTTGTAACCGCGGTTGCCGCCCTCCTCCTCGCGACCGGTGTTCCAGGCGCCCTCGACCGAGTCGATGTAGTAGTAGCCCTTGTTCGCGGCGGTCTCGTGCCGGATCGAGTCGAAGATGTAGAACTCCGCCTCGGCGCCGAAGTACGCGGTGTCCGCGATGCCGCTCGCCGCCAGGTACGCCTCGGCCTTCTTGGCGACGTTGCGCGGGTCCCGGGAGTACGCCTCGCGGGTGAACGGGTCGTGGATGAAGAAGTTCAGCGCGACGGTCTTCTGCACGCGGAACGGGTCGACGAAGGCGGTCGCGACGTCCGGGAGCAGGAGCATGTCCGACTCGTGGATGGCCTGGAAGCCGCGGATCGACGATCCGTCGAACGCGAGACCGTCGGTGAAGACGCTGTCGTCGAAGGACTCCACCGGCAGGTTGAAGTGCTGCATCACGCCGGGCAGGTCACAGAAACGTACGTCGACGAACTTCACGTCCTCATTCTTGAGGTACCGCAGGAGTTCCTCGGGATTGGCGAACACAACATCCTCCTGGCTCCACGGGGTGGCTGGCTCCTGGCGACGCTATGGCCGCGGGGTTGCCCGGCCGTGTCCCCTCTGTTTCCGCCGTGTTACGTCCCTCCCGCTGCGTCATAAGCACCGGTCAGCCGCCACCGGGTGTCCGTTCGGACGATACTCGGCGTGACGTTCCGTCGCAGATCAACGGCTTCATCCGATTCCCGGTGGGTGTGGATCCGGCTGCCGCGCCGCGCCTGGCTACCCTTGGCGGCTGTGACCACGCCGCAGCGCCCCGTACCGCCCGCCGCCGACTCCGGCTTCGTCCCGCCCAGCCTGGGCCGCCGGTTCGGCGCCCTGGTGATCGACTGGGTGCTCTGCCTGCTGGTGGCCAACATCTTCGCCGACCCCGTCCGGGACGGCTGGGCGCCCGTCGTGGTGCTGGTCGTCGAGTACGGCTTCTTCCTGGGCCTGTTCGCCCAGACCCCCGGCATGTACATCACCCGGGTCCGGTGCGTCGACTGGGCCGACGGCGGCCGGCTCGGCGTCGTCCGCGCCCTGCTGCGCGGCGTGCTGCTGGCCCTGGTCGTCCCGGCCCTGCTCATGGACGGGCACCGCCGGGGCCTGCACGACCGCCTCACCGGCTCGGTCGTCACGTCGGCCACGCCCGTTACGCCCGAGCGCGCCGCGTCGCGGCGGTAGCGCGCCCGGCGGGGCGAGCGGCGGAACCCCGGGTCAGCGGCCCCGGGTCTGGCGGAACGCCCCGCGCGGCGGGCGCATGTTCTTGGGGATCGCGCCCTTGGGCAGCTGCGGGCGGGCGGTGAGCGCCTTGAGCCGCTTGTCGAGGGCGTTCACGTCCTTGCCGCTGAGGTTGCGCGGCAGCCGCATCAGGGTCATCCGCAGCTTGCGGATCGGCAGCTCGCCCTCGTCGCGGCCGATCACGTAGTCGTAGAGCGGGGCGTTGCCGATCACCTTGGCCAGCCGTCGCTTCTCCTGCCCCAGCAGGCCGCGCACCCGCTGGGGGCTGCCCTCCGCCAGCAGGATCACGCCGGGGCGGCCGATCACCAGGTGCACCATGTCCATCTGGGTCGTCGAGCTGACGGCGGGGGTCACCCGCCAGTCGCCGCGCATGCTCTCCATGATCTGCGCCGCCGCGCCGGGCTGCCCCTCCGCGGCGTTCATCATCGCCGCGTTGGACCGCAGGTTGAGCACGATCAGCAGCGCGAGCAGCGCGAACAGGATGCCCAGCGGCAGCCAGAGCCAGCCCCAGAGGATCACCGCGACCACGGTCAGCGCGAGCGGGATCAGCACCGCGCCGGCGGCCAGCGGGGCGAACCACCTGTCCTGCTTGGCGGTGAACTGGAACACCATCCCGATCTGCTTCAGCCGCTGGCCGAACGAGACCTTCTCCTGGGGCTTTGCCATGCCGCAGAGTCTAGTGGTCCCCGCACGCCCCGTTGATCCGCGCCCGTACTCACGCCGCCCCGCGGCGGGGCAGGACGGGGGCGACGAGGTCGTCGTCGGGGGACTCCCACAGGTCGTCGCCGGCGTCGACGAAGTACTCCAGCCCGAGGCAGGTGAACCCGTCCCGCACCAGGTACGGCGACCAGGAGCCGAAGTTCTGGATCCGGCCGACGCGTACCCCCGGGGTGTGCACGTAGATCCAGTTGTCCGGGAAGCCGGCGTCGGCCGGCACCACCAGCGCCACGGTCAGGAAGTCGCGGTGCCGCAGCGCGTCGGCGGCGGCCCGTACCCGCGGTGGCGCGGGCGGGTCCACGGCCTTGACCAGCGCCGGGAGCGGCATGCTGGAGATCACGTGGTCGGCGGCGAGCCGGCGCGCGCCGGTCGCGGTGGCCACGGTGACCGCGACGGCCCGCCCGCCGGCCCGGTGCACGGCCGTGCCCAGCGGCCGGAAACGCTCAGGCGCCGGCGGGGACGGAGCCCCGGGCCTCCAGCGCCTGCCGGTAGAGCCGGCCCGCCCGGTACGACGAGCGCACCAGCGGCCCGCTCATCACCCCGGCGAAGCCGATCTCCTCGGCCTCCTCGCGCAGCTCGACGAACTCCTCCGGCTTGACCCACCGGGTCACCGGGTGGTGCCGGGGCGACGGGCGCAGGTACTGCGTGATGGTGACCAGCTCGCAGCCCGACTCGTGCAGGTCGCGCAGCGCCTGGGACACCTCGGCCCGTTCCTCGCCCATCCCCAGGATCAGGTTGCTCTTGGTCACCAG
The DNA here is from genome assembly GCF_007830265.1 of Micromonospora olivasterospora. Taxonomy (NCBI): domain Bacteria; kingdom Bacillati; phylum Actinomycetota; class Actinomycetes; order Micromonosporales; family Micromonosporaceae; genus Micromonospora; species Micromonospora olivasterospora. Next base: position 882,691 of record NZ_VLKE01000001.1, on the reverse strand, counting down.
GCCGGCGGCGCGGGCCTGCCGGATCACGTCCAGCGAGCGCTCGTAGCGGAAGGCCGGCCGGATCCGCTTGAAGATCCGGGGCACCGTCTCGACGTTGTGCGCCAGCACCTCCGGCCGGGAACCGAACACCTCGGCCAACTGCTCGGGGACCGCGTTGAAGTCGGGAATCAGCAGCTCCACGCCGCAGCCCGGCTGGAGCGCGTGGATCTGCCGGACCGTCTCGGCGTACAGCCAGGCACCGCCGTCGGGCAGGTCGTCGCGGGCGACGCCGGTGATCGTCGCGTACCGCAGGCCCATCGCCACCACGGACTCCGCCACCCGGCGGGGCTCGTCGGCGTCGAACTCCGCCGGCTTACCCGTGTCGATCTGGCAGAAGTCGCAGCGCCGGGTGCACTGGTCGCCGCCGATGAGGAACGTCGCCTCCCGGTCCTCCCAGCACTCGTAGATGTTGGGGCAGCCGGCCTCCTGGCAGACGGTGTGCAGCCCCTCGCGCGTGACCAGCCCGCGCAGCTGGGTGTACTCCGGCCCCATTTTGGCCTTCACCTTGATCCACGGCGGCTTGCGCTCGATCGGCGTCTCGGCGTTGCGCGCCTCGATCCGCAGCATGCGCCGCCCCTCCGGGGCGACCGTTCCGGTACGCGCGGCGGGGCTGCTCGTCGGCTGCTCGGTCGGCGTCGGCGTCGTCGATGGCGCCGGCGCGAAGTGCTCGATCGTCACGAAACGAGCCTACGCCCGACGGTCGCCGTCGATGAACCGCGGGCGACGCCCGTCACCCCCGAACCCCTGTGACGCCGCACACCGTGAGCGGCGAAAACGCCGTCACGGGCGCCCCGGCCGGCTGCTACCCTCGCCGGCAAAGCTGTGACGGAGCCGAGTAGCGCGCCGACCCGCCAGCCCAGAGAGCCGCCGTTCGCTGAGAGGCGGTCTGGCACAGGCGCGCGAAGACCCTCCCGAGCTGCGGGAAGAACGGCGTACGCGCCCAGTAGAGCCCGCCCGCTGGCCCCGGTCACCAGGCGACGAACGAGGCCCCCGCTCGCGCGGGGGCGAAGGTGTGGTGGCACCGCGAGGACCCGCTCGCCCACACCTCCCGGGGCTGAGGCGATGCTTCGCCGCCCAGGGGCGGCGAAGGCGTTGCGACTGACCGAGGAGGTAGCCGCCATGCAACGCACCCTTTCCACCCAGCTCCCCGCCCACGTCGGCGCGACCGTCCGGATCGCCGGCTGGGTGCACCGCCGCCGGCTGCTCAAGTCGGTGGCCTTCCTGATCGTGCGGGACGCCGCCGGGCTCGCCCAGGTGGTGGTCACCGACCCGGCCGTGCGCGCCGCCGTCGAGAAGCTCACCGAGGAGACCGTCGTCGAGGTCACCGCCACGGTGGTCGCGAACGGAACCGCCCCCGCCGGGGTCGAGCTCGCCGACCCGGCGGTACGACCGCTCGGCCCGCCCGCCGTTCCGCCGCCGTTCGACCTGTACCGGCCGGCGCTGACCGCGACCCTGCCCACCCAGCTCGACCACGCCCCGACCGCGCTGCGCCACCCGACTCGGTCGGCCGCCCTGCGGATCTCGGCGGCGGGCGTGGCCGGGTTCCGCGCCGCCCTGGACGCCCGCGACTTCGTGGAGATCCACACTCCGAAGGTGGTCGCCTCGTCGACCGAGTCCGGCGCGAACGTCTTCGCGCTGGACTGGTTCGGCCGGCCCGCGTACCTGGCCCAGTCGCCGCAGTTCTACAAGCAGCTCATGGTCGGCGTCTTCGAGCGCGTGTACGAGGTCGGCCCGGTGTTCCGGGCAGAGCCGCACGACACCGTCCGGCACCTGGCCCAGTACACCTCCCTCGACGCCGAGCTGGGCTTCGTCGCCGACCACACCGACGTCATGGCGGTGCTGCGCGACACCCTCGCCGGGATGCTCGACGCGGTCGCCGACCGGGCCGGCGCCGCCCTGGCCACGCTCGGCGTCACGCCCCCCGAGGTGCCCGAGCAGATCCCGGCGGTGCACTTCACCGAGGCGCTGGCCATCGCCGGCGCGCCTGCCGACGAGCCGGACCTCGCCCCCGCCCACGAGCGGGCGCTGGGGGAGTGGGCCCGCCGGGAACACGGCTCCGAGTTCGTCTTCGTCACCGGGTACCCGATGGCGAAGCGGCCCTTCTACACCCACCCGGACCCGGCCCGGCCGGCGTACTCGAACGGGTTCGACCTGCTGTTCCGCGGCTTGGAGCTGGTCACCGGCGGGCAGCGCCTGCACCGGTACGACGACTACCTGGCCGCCCTCGCGGCGCGCGGCGAGCCGGTCGAGCCGTACGCCGGCTACGTCGACGCGTTCCGGCACGGGATGCCCCCGCACGGCGGCTTCGCGATCGGCCTGGAACGCTTCGTCGCCCGCCTCACGGGGGCGGCCAACGTCCGGGAGGTGACCGCCTTCCCCCGCGACCTGCACCGGCTGACCCCCTGAGCGGGGCGGTAGGTCAGGCGGGGCCGAGCAGGTCCCAGGCGTTGCCGGCGACGTCGCGGAAGACGGCCACCCGGCCGTACGGCTCGGTGCGCGGCGGCTTCACGAACTCGACCTTCGCCTCGACCATCCGGCGGTAGGTGGCGTCGAAGTCGTCGACGTGGAGGAAGAAGCCGACCCGGCCGGCGGTCTGGTCGCCGACGACGGCCTCCTGCCGCTCGCCGTCGGCGCGGGCCAGCAGCAGGCCCGTCTGCGCGCCCGGCGGGCGGACCACCACCCACCGCTTCGGGCGGCCGTCCGTGGTCAGCGAGGGCTTGTCCTCGACCAGGTCGAAGCCGAGCACCTCGGTGAAGAAGTCGATCGCCGGGTCGTACTCGGCGACGACCAGGGTGACGAGGTCGAGCCGCATCCGATCAGTCCGCGACCGTGACCAGGGTGGCCAGGTGCCGCTCGACCACCGGCAGCACGTCGGCGACGGTGATCGGGCGGCCCAGCTCGGCGGTGAGCGAGGTGACGCCCGCGTCCCGGATGCCGCAGGGCACGATCCGGTCGAAGTACGTCAGGTCGCAGTCGCAGTTGATCGAGAAGCCGTGCAGGGTGACGCCGCGGGCCACCCGGATGCCGATGGCGGCCACCTTGCGGGCCGGGCCCCGGTCGTCCTCCGGCACCCAGACCCCGCTGCGCCCCTCGACCCGGCCGGCGGCCAGGCCGAACTCGGCGCAGACGTCGATCAGTAGCTGCTCGGTGCGGCGCACGTACGCGACCACGTCCACCGGGTCGGGCAGCCGCAGGATCGGGTAGCCGACGAGCTGCCCCGGGCCGTGCCAGGTGATCTTGCCGCCCCGGTCGACGTCCACCACGGGGGTGCCGTCCATCGGCCGGTCCCACGGCTCGGTGCGCTTGCCGGCGGTGTAGACGCTCGGGTGTTCCAGCAGCAGCACCGTGTCGCCGCGCTCGCCGGCCACCACCGACTCGTGCAGCCGGCGCTGCTCGTCCCACGCGGCCTGGTAGTCGAGCACCCCGGCGCGGACGGCCGTGAGGCCCGGAATCGTCGTCGTCACGCCGACCAGCCTAGTCCCGTACCCGCCGGTCACCTCTGGTGAGCCGGCTCACGGCAGGTCACGGCGGGGGCACCTTCCACAGCCAGACGTCGTCGACCCGCTCCGGGGGCCCGAGCAGGGCGGTGGCGGTGCGCCGCAGGGCGTCCTCGTCGATGTCGAACTTGGCGCCGTGCACCTGGTCGGGGAGCACCACCACCTCGACCTTCCAGTAGTGCAGGTCGGCCAGGGACTCCCTGATGCTGCCCTCGGTGACGATCGGCACGAGCCCGTCCCGGCCGGCCTCGAACATCAGGCTGTCGAAGGTGCGGGGCACCGGGCCGATCCGACCACGGCCGTCCGGCCCGCCGGGGCCGAGGAAGAACCCGGCCGGGATGCGGAACTCGCCCTGCCGGTCGGCCAGCGCGTACGCCTGCCAGCGCTGCCCGTCGGGGGTGAGGTCGACGGTCAGCGGCAGCGGGGTGAGCACCCCGCCCGGGGAGACGTACCTCTTCCAGGTGCCGGAGGTGATGAAGGCCGGCACCGGCTCGCGGACGCTGGTCAGCAGCGGTGTGGGCAGCAGGGGCACCAGGGCGGCGGCGAAGCCGAGCGCCCACGCCGCCGTCGCGGCGCGGCGCCGCGGCGGCTGCGCACGCAGCCGGTCGACGGTGTACGCCAGCAGCAGGCCGAGCACCACCGCCACCACCAGGGCGAGCCGGGACGGCAGGGCGGCGTTGACCACCGGCAGGTTGTCCAGCAGCCGGAACGGCAGCGAGCGGTCGGTGCGCTGGCCGTCGAACCTCATCCGGGGTCCCCACGAGAGCACCGCGAAGACGACGGCGGTCACGGCGAGGCCCCAGACGGTGGCCCGGCGGGCGCGGTCCCGCCACCACAGGAAGCCGACGCAGACGGCCGTGAGCAGCAGCAGCGGCGCCCCGAAGAACGAGTTCTCCTCGGTGGGGTTGGGCGCCAGCGAGGTGCCGAAGCCCGCCTCGCCGGCCAGGGAGCGGCGCGGGTACGCCCAGTACGCGGCGACGTCCTCGGAGTGGACGAGCGGGTCGAAGCCGGTGCCGTGGAACCTCTGCGGCCCGGCGAAGTGCAGCCACAGCGGGTACGCCAGCAGCGCCCCGGCGGTCAGCGCGGTCACCGCGAGCCCGCGCAGGAACGTGGGCAGCGCCTCCCGGGCCTGCGCCCGCCGGCTCGGGTGCAGCGCCCAGACGGCGAGGAACAGCGCGAACGCGAGGGCGGTGAAGAACAGCCCCTCGGCGGCGATGGAGAAGCCCACCGCGACGGCGACGCCCAGCAGGATCCCGTCGCGCAGCCAGTGCCGCGGGCGGCGCAGCGCGAACAGCCGCCAGGCCAGCAGCGGCACCAGCCACCCGGCGGTCCAGTTCAGGTGGGCGTTGGCGTGCGACACCATGCCGGGGGAGTAGGCGATGAACAGGGCGCCGACGGTCGCCGCGAGCCGGCTGCGTAGCAGGTGCCGGGAGAGCAGCCAGTACCAGGCCAGCGCGGTGGCGGCCAGGTTGAGGGTGAGGATCACCAGGAACGCCGCCGGGGGCCCGATCAGGTACGTCAGCGGCGCGAACACCGCCGCGTACACGGTGATCGAGGTGTTGACCGCGAGGTTCACCCCGTCCGGGACGTTGATCAGGTACGTCAGCAGCGGGTTCTCCCCGTGGGTGAGCGCGTGCCCGCCGAAGGCGAGCAGCCACTCGAACAGCGCCTGGTCGCTGGAGTTGACGGTGATCGCCCGGTGGTTCGGGTCGCGCCACAGGCCGCTGGTCACCCAGACGGCGAGCCCGATCGCGAGCAGCGCGGCGATCAGGTCCGCGCGCCGGTCGCGCGGGACGGCGGGGACGGACGTCGGTCCGGTGGCCAGGGACGGGGAGGACGGCACGCAGCGGACGTTACCAATCGGACCTGGGCCCGCCGGTCAGACACGGAAGCTGACGGGCCGGCGTCCGCACACTTCGGTGAACGTGAATGTGGACCGCCACGGGTGGAAGGGGCCCCGTCAGCAGGGGCTCCTTCCCTCACCCCGCCAGGGCGGCGTGCAGCGCGCCCGGGAGGTCCTGGTGGCGGTAGGTGAACCCGGCCCGGGTGAGAACGCCGGGCAGCACCCGCGCGCTGGTCAGGGCCTCCTGGGCGAAGCCGCCGAGCGCGATCTTCAGCGCCAGTGCGGGAACCGGCATGATCGCCGGGCGGTGCAGCTGGCGGGCCAGTTCCCTGGTGAACTCGGCGTTGGTGACGGGACTCGGGCCGACGCCGTTCACCGGGCCGGCCACGTCGTCGCGCTCCAGCAGGAACAACGCCACGCGCAGCCAGTCGGCCAGCGAGATCCACGGCAGCCACTGCCGGCCGCTGCCCAGCTTCCCCGCGATTCCCAGCCGGAACGGCAGCAGCTGCGGCTTGAGCATCCCGCCGTCGCGGTGCAGCGGCAGCCCGGTGCGCAGCCGGACCACCCGTACGCCCGCGTCCTCGGCCGGGCGGGTGGCGGCCTCCCAGACCCGGCAGACGTCGGCCAGGAAGCCTTCGCCCGGTGGGGCGTCCTCGTCGACGACCCGGTCGCCGGTGTTGCCGTACCAGCCGACGGCGGAGGCGTTGAGCAGCACCGCCGGCCGGGCGGCCGCCGACAGCCCGGCAATCGTGATCGCCAGCGTCGTGGTGGTGTCGACGCGGCTCGACCGGATCAGCCGCTTGTACTCGTCGTTCCACCGCCGGTCGCCGACCCCGGCGCCGGCCAGGTTCACCACGGCGTCCGCGGCGGCGACCACCGCCGGGTCCAGTTCGGCGGCCGACGGGTTCCACCGCTGCTCGTCCGGGGTGCGCGCCGGCCGCCGGACCAGGCGCGTGACCTGGTGCCCGTCCGCGGTGAGCCGCTGGACCAGCCGGGTGCCCAGGAAGCCGGACGCGCCGGCCACGAGTATCCGCATGCCCCCATCTTCCGGTACGCGCCCCCACGCGCGGCCCACCTCCGCGATCTTGCACTTTCGGCCCCTGTTATGGGCGTTATGTCTGATGTATCCGGGCCAGAAGTGCAAGATCGCGGAGGGGTGGGGCCCGGTCAGCGCGCGGCGGGGGTTGGGCGGAGGTCCGTCAGTAGGCGTTCCACCTCGGCGTACGCGTCCGCGGGCAGCGGGCCGAGGGCGAGCGCGGCGAAGTTCTCCTCGGCCTGCGCCACCGTCCGGCAGCCGGGGATCGGCACCGTCCGGGGGCTGCGCGCCAGCAGCCACCCGAGCGCGCCCTGCGCCAGCGTGCGGCCGTCCGCCGTGAGGGCGTCCCGGATCCGGGCGACCCGGGCCGACCACTCGGGCGTCGGCCGGCCGTCGGTGAACCAGACCAGCCAGTCCGGCGCCATCCCGCGTACGTCGTCCCGCCCGACGGCCCGGTCCGAGCCGGTGAGCAGGCCCATCGCGAGGGGACCCCGGTTGATGCTGGCCAGGTCCAGCTCGTCGCACACGGCGAACGTCGCCGGGTTGTCCAGCAGCACCGACTCGTCGTGCTGGACCGCGGCGCAGTGCGGCCCCGCCCCGGCGAACGCCCGCGCCGAGTCCGGGTTGTCGGTGCTCCAGCCGTACGCCCGGATCTTGCCCTGGGCGACCAGGCCCTCCAGGGTGTCGACCAGGTCGAGCGCCGCGTACGCCGGGGCGGCGTCGGTGCCCGTCCACTCGCGGGTCGCCTCGTCGGCGCGGTTGCCGAACTTGGTGGCGATCACCGCCCGGTCCCGCCGTCCGGCCAGGGCCCGGCCGAGGACGCGCTCGCTGTGCCCGGCGCCGTAGTTGCTGGCCGTGTCGAAGAGGGTCACCCCGAGGTCCAGGGCGCGGTGGATCGTGCGGACCGACTCGCCGTCGGTCGATGATCGGGTACCCGCCGTCGGAGGCCGCTCGCCGCAGCGGGTTCAGCCTCGACACGCTCCGCTACTACGAGAAGATCGGCCTGCTCAGCGACGTCGCCCGCACCTCCGGCGGGCGACGGGTGTTCACCGACGAGGACCTGAGCTGGCTGGGGCTGTTCCGCTGTCTGCGCGACACCGGCATGCCGATCGCCGAGATGTGCCGGTACGCCGAGCGGGTGGAGGAGCAGATGCGCCTGCTTCAGCACCAGTACGACCACCTGCGCGAGAAGATTCGCTACTACGACACGCTCGCCTGACGGTGCGCATGGCCACCGATCGGTGGTCACCGGTCCGTCGGGGTGTTGGGGGTCTCGACTCGTGCGATGAGCAGTTTCAGTCGCTCGATCTCCTCGGCGAGGGCGGCGGTGCCGGCGGGGGTGAGGGTGATCCAGGTGCGGCCGCGGCGGCCCTCGTAGCCCTTCTCGACCTCGATCAGGGCGGCCGCCTCGAGCACGCTCAGGTGCTTGGAGAGGTTGCCGGCGGTCAGGTCGAGCTGGGTGCGCAGGTAGCCGAACTCGACGCGGCGGGCCTCGTGCGCGATGGTGAGGATGCCGAGTCGCACCCGCTGGTGCACGACGTCGTCCAGCCCGGTGACCGGGTGCGCGGCAGCTGGGTCCGGGGTGCCGGTCACGGCCGTCACCGGTGCCGCCGTCGTCGGGCGGCCGCGAAGCCGGCCGCGCCCAGCAGCAGCACAATGCCGCTGACGAGCTGCGGCACCGCGAACTGTGCCCGGAGTCCCCAGTGGGGCGGCCCCCAGCCTGAGTCCATCGGCAGGACCAGCAGCACCAACGCCAGGTAGCCGGCGGTGAACAGCAGTAGCCCGAGGTTGCGCTCCAGCCGCGCCAGTACCAGCAACGCGAGCCCGATCATGCCCCACGGTGCGACCAGCCGATCCAGCACGAACCACCAGTACGGGAGCGGGTGCATCGGCGCCGGGTGGCTCGGGAAGTACAGGGCGGCGGCCACCCATGCGGCGGTGAACACGGCGGTCGTCGCGGCACCGGTGATCGTGTAGGGCAGGACCCGGGCGCCCAGCCCCCGTGCCCGCGCGGCCCGCACATAGCAGACGGCGATGCCCGTGTACGCCAGCAGCAGCGCCGGCGGCCAGTAGTACAGCACGCCCCGGCGCGCGAACTGGCAGCTGCCGTCGGGGTGGCAGTGCACCCTCATGCCGAACCAGTCGAACGGGATCCCCGCGAGCGTCACCGCGGCCAGCGCCAGCAGCGCGACCCAGGTCATCCGCTGGTCGACGCGCACCCGGTGGGCGAGGGTACGCACGTCGTACAGCAGCCGGCGGGGGTCGCCGCCGGCGGGTACCGAGTCGGTAGTCATGCCAATAGGTTTCCACAACAAACCTCTCGGCGCTAGTGCGAGATTCGTGGCCAGGAGTCGGGGCCGTGTTGCAGCACGGCCCCGCCGCGCGGCGGGAGCTGTTCACGCTCGCATGGCGAGTTGGACGTGCTGCTGTGTCACGTACGCGGACATCAGCTACGCGTCGCTTCGGTCGACAGGCGACTCAGCACCGGGGCGAGCGGGTCCAGCGCGTCGGTGCGTACCACGAAGCGGGTGATGCCCCAGCGGCGCTCGTGTTCCGCGACGGCCGCGACGATCTCGTCCTCGGTGCCGATCAGCACGAACGGCGCGGCCAGCAGCTCGGCGACGGTGAGGCCGGTACGCTCGGCCAGCTCCGCGGCGGCGGCCTCCGCGTCGTCGGTCACCACCACGCGCTGCACCAGCGCCTCCAGCGGCGGCGGTTCGGCCCGGCCGGCCGCGCCGGCGGCGACGCAGGCGAGCTGCGCCTCGATCTCGTCGGCGCGCCAGCGGGTCTCGTGCATGTGGCCGTCGGCGAGGGTACGGCCGAGGCCGGCGAGCCCGACGACGTCGGCCTGCGCACCGGCCCAGCGCAGCAGGGTCGAGTTGGACGCCCCGACGGTGAGCGGGATTCGGTCCTGGACCGGTCGGGGCGACTCCAGTTTGGCCGCGTGCACAGTCAGGCCGGGGGTGTCCACGGTGACCTCCTCGCCGTCGAGCAGGGCGCGGACGGCCTCGGTGGCGGCGACGCAGCGGCGTACCCGGCCGGCGACGTCGGGGCGTTCCCGGCCGACGGCGCGCCACTCGGCCGGGGTGTGACCGGCGCCGACGCCCAGCCGGGCCCGCCCGCCGGAGACCAGGTCGAGGGTGGCCACGTCGGTGGCGAGCAGCATCGGCTCGCGGACGCCGAGGTTCGACACGTACGAGCCGAGCCCGATCGTGCTGGTCACCGCCGCCGCGGCGGCCAGTGCCACGAACGGGTTCCCGCAGGAGCCTGGGTGGTCGGCGGCGAGCAGGGCGTCGAAGCCGGCCGCCTCGGCGCGCCGGGCCAGGTCGAGCCAGCTCGCGCCGTCGGTGGGCGTGGACTGCAGGGAGAAGGTCGCCATCGGCCCAGCGTCCGGGGTCGACGCCCGCGAGGCCAGCCCGCCAGGCCGGATTCTGCCGACCGCCGAATCCGCCGACCGCCGAATCCGCCGACCGCCGAATCCGCCTGCCAGCCGGCATCCTTCCGCCCCCTATGGAGCTGCCCCGTCCATGCGCCCGCGCTGCTGGGGGCGGTGTTGACCGATCACGCCGGTGGGTCCTCCGTACGCCGGTGCGGATGAGCCACCACCGTCGCCCCGGCCGCGAAGGCGCAGGGAGACCGGCCGTGGGCCCGCCCGCCCGCTCCGCGACACCGAGACCGGCGGAGGCACGCGCCCCGCCGTCACGCGCAGGCCGCGGCGGGGCACCCGTTGGACGCAGGGACGGGACGGCCCGCCGGTGGCCGGGCGACCTGACCGCGCCGACTCTCCCGCGTCCGTTCCCGCGCCCATGCGTGCGCCAGAGCCGGGTAAGCGCCCAGTTGTAGGCGACACGAGCCGCTCCCGCATGCGCGAGAACCATCCGCTCCTGCCCCGGCAGTAAGATCCAAACGCGAACCGGTACGCCTGAACCGTCCGCCGCGCCAGCCGCGCCGCGGGGCGGTCCTGCCGCTGCCGGCCCGTCACCAGGCAGGCGGGGCAACGCCGAACAGCTTCTCCGTGTCGCCCGCCCGGCCGCGCAGCGCGTCGAGCGCGCCGACGAGCTTGCGTTCCTCGTAGGTGAAGTGCGACCCGAGCAGGGCGCCGAGGCCGTCCAGTTCCGCGCGTACCCGGTCCGTGGCCGCCGGGTCGCCGCCCGGCGGGTCGGCGACCAGCTCCTCGACCCGGCGCACGATCCCGTCCACGATCCGGTGGTCGCGGGCCAGCTCGTCGAGGACCGGACGCAGCTCGGGCGCCTCCTCGGCCAGCACCCGGAACGCGCCCGCGTCCTCGCCGGTGTGGTGCCGGGTCAGGGCGGCGCAGAAGGTGAGACAGTGCGCCCGCAGGCTGCGCAGCGCGCCCCGGTCAGGGTCGGCCCCGGGGTCGAGGCTCTCGCGGAGCCGGGCCAGCTCCTCGCGGAGCCAGAGGTGAATCTCGATCAACTGGTGGCCGAGCGCCAGGAGGCGGTCGGCCGGCTCGGGGGAAGGGTGCACGTCTGTCCCGTACGTCCCGCGCCTCCATGCCCTCGGCGGTCTCCTTGCCGGGTGCACCGCGACGCTGCCACGGAGCCTACCCGCCGCGCTCCCCGCGCCGGGAGCCCGGCGGCTGCTCCGGTTTCTCCAGCTCTCCGAGCTGCTCCGGCTCCGCGAGTGCTTCGGGCTCGCTGATGCCCTCCAGCTCCCCCTCGTGCCACTGGGCACGGTAGGCGGCCTCGTACGCCTCGTGCGTGGTGCGCTCGTGGAACACCAGATCGTGCAGGGCCTGCCGCGCTGCCCCCATGGTCAGCACCTCGACCGTCACGAGGCCCACACAGATGACGGTCAACAGCCCCAGGGCGGCCAACCCGGGCAGGTGCGGGCCGAGCGGGATGCCGGCGGCGAGTGCCAGCACGGCGCCGACCCGGGACCAGGACAGCGTACGGAGCGTGCGGAGCTGGAACAGCATGTTCCCGATCAGGTAGCAGATCACCCCGCCGAAGAACAGCGCCACGTCCGTGTCCTGCGCCTTGCCGTAGAAGGGTTCGAGGGGGTTGGCGATGTCCTGCACGAGCCCCTCGGCGCCGAGGGCGAACAGGATGATCCCCGCGATCATGGGCAGGAAGAGGTACGCGTAGGCGTCCCTGGCCATCGCCACCCGGGGCGCGCCCTGGGCGGCGTGCAACGCGATGCGGGCGGCCGGCCCGACGACGTCGAAGTGGGCCCACCACAGCGCCGCGGTGAAGAAGATGCTGAGTGCGGCGGAGAGGACCGCCGGCCAGGTCGGCGGCTGGCCGATCAGGTTGCTGCCGACGCCGACCGAGATGATCGACTCGCCCAGGGCGATGATCAGGATGAAATCGTAGCGTTCCGTCCAGTGCTCCGCCGACCGTACCTTCCAGCCTCCCGTGCCGATCAGGAGTCCCGAGGCGTACTGGACCAGCACCACGGCCACCCAGAGGCCGTCGCGGACCAGCGCGGCCACGCTCGGGTCCTGGATCCGGCCGGGGAGCAGCGCGGCCGTCATCAGCAGGATGGTGCTGATCACCAGTTCCGGGGTGAACCGGATGAGCTGCCGCAGCTCGTCCGGGGTATCGCGCGTGACGTGCAGGTAGAGCAGCAGGTGCACGGCGCGCAGCACCACGTAGCTGACCGCGACGGTGATCGGCCCGGCCGCACCCCCGTGCGGGCTGCCGAACGCCTGCGGCAGCCCCAGCGCGAAGCAGAACAGCGCAGCCATCGCGACGACCATCAGCACGGGAACGAAGCCCTCGCCGAGCCGGACCCGGGTGGCCACCACGCTGTGGATCATCCAGGCCCACCAGAGCACCGCGAGCACCAGCATGCCGTGCAGCAGGGACCGGCCGCTGAGCTGCGTGGCGGTCGCCCGGGTGATGATGAAGAACGAGAAGACGAAGACCAGGTCGAAGAACACCTCGAAGCGGTCGACCCGGGCGCCCGGGGCGACCGTCATGGCGGAGCCCAGCCGCCCTCGCCACCCGCCTCCGCCCACCCGTCCACTCTGCCCAGCGGCTGACGGGGCGGGTGCGGGTTCGGCGGGAGTCCCCTCGGGGGCGGGACGCGCCGCGCGGAACGGCGAGGGGCGCCCCGGTCGGTGTGACCGGAGCGCCCCTCGTTCGTCGTGCCGCGGGTTACAGGCCCAACTCGGCCTCGAAGTTGCCGGCCTCCAGCCGCTCCTTCACCGCGACCAGGAAGCGGGCCGCGTCGGCGCCGTCGATGAGCCGGTGGTCGTACGACAGGGCCAGGTAGACCATCGAGCGGACCGCGATCACCTCGCCCAGCTCCGGGTCGTTCACCACGACCGGCCGCTTGACCACGGCACCCGTGCCGAGCATCGCCGACTGCGGGCTCGGCACGATCGGGGTGTCGAAGAGGGCGCCCCGGCTGCCGGTGTTGGTCAGGGTGAAGGTCGCCCCGGCGATCTCGTCCGGGCTGATCTTGTTGGTCCGGGTGCGGTCGGCCAGGTCGGCGATCCGCTTGGCCAGCCCGCCCAGGTTGAGGTCACCGGCGTTGTGGATCACCGGCACCATCAGGCCGCGCTCGGTGTCCACCGCGATGCCCAGGTGCTCGGCGTCGGGGTAGGTGATCGAGCCGGCGTCCAGGTCCATGCTGGCGTTGACGATCGGGTACGCCTGCAGCGCCTCGACGGCCGCCAGGGCGAAGAACGGCAGGAACGACAGCTTCACGCCGTGCCGCTGCTGGAACGAGTCCTTGGCCCGGGCCCGCAGCTTGGCGACCTTGGTGACGTCCACCTCGACCACCGTGGTGAGCTGCGCCATCTCGTGCAGCGACTCCTGCATCCGCTTGGCGATGACCGCGCGGATCCGGGGCAGCTTCTCGGTGGTGCCGCGCTTCGCGCTCGGCTGCGGCTTCGCGGCCGGCTTGGCGGGGCCGCCGCGGCGGCCGGCTGGGCGGCCGGTGCAGGCGCGGCCTTCGCGGCCTTGGCCCGCTCCGCCGCCTCCAGCACGTCCTGCTTGCGGATCCGGCCGCCGACGCCGGTGCCCCGCACGGCGGACAGGTCCACGCCGTGCTCGCTGGCGAGCTTGCGTACCAGCGGGGTCACGTAGCCGGCCGCCTCCTCGCCGCCGCCCTGCGCGGGCGCCGGGCGCTGCGGGGCGGCCGTCGGCGCCGCCGGGGTCGCCTGCCGCTCGGCCTGCGCGGGCCGGGCCGCCGTCTCGGCCTCCGCCGCCGGCTCGTTGTACGACACGCCCGGGGTCGGCTCCTCGACCTTCGGGGCCGGGGCCTCAACCTGCGGCTTCGGCGCCGGGGCCGCCGCCTTCGGCTCGGGCTTCGGCGCCGGGGCCGCCGCCTTCGGCTCGGGCTTCGGCGCCGGGCCGCCGCCGTCGGCTCGGGCTTCGGCGCCGGCTGCTCCGCCGGGGCGGCGCCGGCCGCGCCGACGATCGCCAGGTCCGCGCCGACCGCCGCGGTCTCGTCCTCGGCGACCTTGATCTCCAGCAGCGTGCCGGCGACCGGCGACGGGATCTCGGTGTCGACCTTGTCGGTGGAGACCTCGAGCAGCGGCTCGTCGACCTCGACGGTGTCGCCGACCTGCTTGAGCCAGCGGGTGACCGTACCCTCGGTGACGCTCTCGCCGAGTGCCGGCATCTTCACCGGGGTGCCCTGGCCCGCCGGGGCCGGGGCCGGGGTCGCCGGGGCCGCCGGGGCCGGCTCCTGCACGGCCGGCTGCTCCGCCTCGGCCTGCGGCTCGGCCGCGGCCTGGGCGGCCTCGGCGGCCGGCTCCTCCTGCTGCGGGGCCGCGCCACCGCCCGCCGGCTCGCCCTCGCCGGCGATGACCGCCAGCTCGCTGCCGACCTCGGCGGTCTCGTCCTCGCCCACCACGATCCGGCTCAGCACGCCCGCCGCCGGCGACGGGATCTCGGTGTCGACCTTGTCGGTCGAGACCTCGAGCAGCGGCTCGTCGACCTCGACGGTGTCACCCTCCTGCTTGAGCCAGCGGGTGACGGTGCCCTCGGTGACGCTCTCGCCGAGCCGAGGCATGGTGACCGATACCGGCATCTCTCTAAGACTCCTTCGTTCCCTGGTGCATCTCGCCCGTCTGCCGCCGGACGCCGCGGGTATCAGTTCTCGATCAGGCGTGCGCGTGCAGCGGCTTGCCGGCGAGGGCCAGGTGCGCCTCGCCCAGGGCCTCGTTCTGCGTCGGGTGGGCGTGCACGAGCTGCGCCACCTCGGCCGGGTACGCCTCCCAGTTGTAGATGAGCTGCGCCTCGCCGATCAGCTCACCGACCCGGGCGCCGACCATGTGCACGCCGACCACCGGGCCGTCCTCCACCCGGACCAGCTTCACGAAGCCGGCCGTCTTGAGGATCTGGCTCTTGCCGTTGCCGCCCAGGTTGTAGTTGTAGCTCTTGACCTTGTCGGCGCCGTACTGCTCCTTGGCCTTCGCCTCGGTCAGGCCGACCGATGCCAGCTCCGGCTCGCAGTAGGTGACCCGCGGGACGCCGGCCTCGTCGATCACGGCCGGGTTGTTGCCGGCGATCTCCTCGGCCACGAAGATGCCCTGCTGGAAGCCGCGGTGGGCGAGCTGGAGGCCGGGCACGATGTCGCCGACGGCGTAGACGTTCGGCACGCTGGTGCGCAGCCGCTCGTCGGTCAGCACGTAGCCGCGGTCCATCCTGACGCCCTGCTCCTCGTACCCGAGGTTGGCGGTGTTCGGGCCGCGGCCGACGGCGACCAGCAGCAGCTCGGCCTCGACGGTCTCGCCGCCGGCGATGGTCACCCGCACGCCGTTCTCGGTCTTCTCGACCTTCTCGAACGGCTTGCCGACCTTGAAGTTGATCTTCCGCTTGCGGAACGCCCGCTCCAGCGCCTTCGACGACTCCTCGTCCTCGGCGGCGACCAGGCGGGGCAGCGCCTCGATGATGGTCACGTCGACGCCGAAGGACTTCCACACGCTGGCGAACTCGACGCCGATGACGCCGCCACCGAGCACGATCGCGGAGGACGGGACCCGGTCCAGCGTCAGCGCGTGGTCGCTGGTGATGACCCGCTCGCCGTCGACCTCCAGGCCGGGCAGGCTCTTCGCGTACGAGCCGGAGGCCAGCACGACGTTGCGGCCGGTGTACCGCTTGCCGTCGACCTCGACGGCGTTCGGCGCGACCAGCTTGCCGGCGCCCGCCACGAACGTGATGTTCTTGGAACCGCCCACCAGGCCCTGCAGGCCCTTGTAGAGGCGGGAGATGACCCCGTCCTTGTACGCGTTGACCCCGGCCATGTCGATGCCGACCAGCTCGGCCTTGACGCCGAACTGCTCCGACTCGCGGGTCTGGTCGGCGATCTCGGCGGCGTGCAGCAGCGCCTTGGTGGGGATGCAGCCGTTGTGCAGGCAGGTCCCGCCGAGCTTGCCCTTCTCGATCAGCGCGACCGACAGGTTCAGCTGGGCGGCACGCAGCGCGGTCGCGTAGCCGCCGCTACCACCTCCGAGGATGACGATGTCGAAGGTTGCGTCGTTCGGCTCGCTCACGTCCAACTCCCAGGTCGCGTCGCTGCATCGGGGGTCACGGCGGGTGACAGTGGCCGCCCCCACCTCGGTCATCTTGTCACCACCCCGCACCGGACGCGTAGTGAGGTGCCCAACGACACGTCTCCGGCACGTACGCTTGCCATGCTCTTCGATGACGGACATGGGGGGACGGTCGGTGGCGCTGTTCCGACGACGACGCAAGCAGGCGCGCCCGGCGGGCGGCGACCGGCCGGCCGACCGCGCCGATCTCGACCACCTGGAGAACTTCGTCCGGACCCGGCGGGGCGTCGAGGCGTACATCGAGCCGCGGACCACGGTCACCGAGACGACGGTCATCCTGATCGCCGACGACGGGGAGTGGACCCGCCGCCGCATCGACGGCCCGGAGGGCGCCCGTCGCTTCGCCCACCGCCTGGCCATCCCGGTCTACGACGTGCGACTCATGGGGTATCCCCAGCGCATGCGCGACTACAACGAGCGCCGCAAGCGCCGCCCCGAGCTGTACTGAACACGCCCGTACGCGTATGCGGGCGTGCCCTGTTGCACGGAGAGAGTGACCATTCCGCGCGGAATGGCCACTCTCTCCGTGAGTCTGCGCCGAGCTCGAGCGGCGTCAGGCGTTCGCCGCGATGTCCTCGACCAGGTGGACCAGGGTGCGGACCGGGACGCCCGTGCCGCCCTTGGTCCAGTAGCCGGTCGCCTCGCCCGAGTGGTAGCTCGGGCCGGCGATGTCGATGTGCGCCCAGGCCACGTCGTCCGTGACGAACTCGCGCAGGAAGACCCCGCCCTGGAGCATGTGGCCCGCCCGGTCCATGCCGGCGTTGACCTGCGAGATGTCGGCGACGTCGGAGTCCATGCCCTTGCGCACGTCGTCCGGCAGCGGCATCGGCCAGGCCGGCTCGCCGGTGGCCTCGCCGGCGGCCTTCACCCGCTCACACAGCTCCGGGGTGCCCATCACGCCGGCGATCCGCTTGCCCAGCGAGATGACCTGCCCGCCGGTCAGGGTGGAGGTCTCGAACAGGTAGTCGGTGCCGTCCTCGCAGGCCCGGGCGATGGCGTCGGCGAGGACCATCCGGCCCTCGGCGTCGGTGTTGAGCACCTCCACCTGCTTGCCGTTGTACATGCTGATCACGTCGCCCGGCCGGTAGCTGGTGCCGGACGGCATGTTCTCGGCCATCGGCAGGTACCCGGTCACCGCGACCGACGGCTTCAGCGCGGCGATCGCCAGCATGGCGGCGCCGACGGCCGCCGCGCCGCCCATGTCGGACTTCATCTCCCACATGCCCTGCGCGGGCTTGATCGAGACGCCGCCCGTGTCGAAGGTGATGCCCTTGCCGACCAGCGCGACCCGCTTGCCGTTGCCGCCGCCCTCCGGGGTGTAGGTCAGCTTGACCAGGCGCGGCGGGGCCTCCGAGCCCTGGCCGACGGCGAGGATGCCGCCGTAGCCGCCGGCCGCCAGAGCCGCCTCGTCCAGCACCTCGACGCCCAGCCCCGCCTCGCGGGCGGCCTCGGCCACCGCGTCGGCGAACGCCGGCGGGCGCAGCAGGTTCGGAGCGGTGTTCACCCAGTCCCGGGTGAGCCGGACCGCGTTCGTCACGGCCTGCGCCCGGGTCACCTCGGCCTGGGCGCTCGCGTCGCCCGCGTCGGGGACGGCGACCAGCACCTCGGCCACCGGCTCCCGCCGAGCCGGCTGCGGCCGCGTCTTGTAGCCGGCGAAGCGGTACCCGCCGAGCAGCGCGCCCTCGGCGACCGCCCGCAGCGCGGCCGCCGCGTCGGCGTCGTCGGGCAGCGGCAGGCTCAGCGCCACCCGGCGCGCCCCGGCCAGGGCCCGCACGGCCGACCCGGCCGCCCGGCGCAGGGCCTCCGGCGCGGGGGCGGCGCCGGTCGGCTCGCCGCCGAGCCCGACCGCGACGACGACCGGGGCGGTGACCGTGCCCAGGGTTGCCAGCTTGACGACCTCACCCGGGGCGCCGGTCGCGCCGAGTAGCGCCAGCGTTTCGGTGAGCTTGCCGTCGAAGGCCGCGGCGATGCTCTCGGCGCCGCTGGCCAGCAGCAGCGCGCCGGCGGGGCCGGCATCGGCAGCCTGCTCCCCGCTCTGGCTGTAGAGGCCGATCACGATCGCGTCGACGGCGAGTTCGGCGGGGTCGGTGTCGACCAGACTGAGGGTGGTGCTGGGCGATGTCACTGAGGCAACTCCGGGCGGGCCGGGCCGGACGCGTCGTCGCGTACCGGCGATGAAGGTCTCCGGCGGCAACCTACCCGCCGGATGATTGGCTGTCCCGCCGAACGCCGCCGGCAGGGTCCCGCCGATGCTAACCAGCCGTTCAAGGGCCGGTAAGTTGCCACCCATGACCGACGTGACCTCCGGCGCCGCCGCGATCCGACTGCGCCGTTCCCCGCTGCACGAGCGGCACGCCGCCCTCGGCGCCAAGTTCGCCCCGTTCGGCGGTTGGGAGATGCCGCTGGAGTACGCCGGGGGCGGGGTGCTCAAGGAACACGCGGCGGTTCGCGCCGGGGTCGGCGTGTTCGACGTGTCGCACCTGGGCAAGGCGCGGGTGGCCGGGCCGGGGGCCGCGGACTTCGTCAACGCGTGCCTGACCAACGACCTCGGCCGGATCGCCCCGGGCGGCGCGCAGTACACGCTGTGCTGTGACGACGCCACCGGCGGCGTGGTGGACGACATCATCGCCTACCTGTACGCCTCCGACCACGTCTTCCTCATCCCGAACGCCGCGAACACCGCCGAGGTGGTGCGCCGGCTGCGCGCCGCCGCCCCGGAGCACGTGGTCGTCACCGACGAACACGAGGCGTACGCGGTGCTGGCCGTGCAGGGGCCGCGCTCGGCGGAGCTGCTCGACGCGCTGGGCCTGCCCACCGACCACGGCTACATGAGCTTCCGGCCCGCCACCCTGGCCGGGGCCGACCTGACCGTCTGCCGCACCGGCTACACCGGCGAGCTGGGCTACGAGCTGGTGGTGCCGGCCGAGCACGCCGTCGCGGTCTGGGACGCGCTGTTCGCCGCGGGGGAGGGCTTCGAGCTCCGGGCGTGCGGGCTGGGCGCGCGGGACACGCTGCGCACCGAGATGGGGTACCCGCTGCACGGGCAGGACCTGTCGCCGGACATCACCCCGGTGCAGGCCCGCGCGGGCTGGGCCGTCGGCTGGGGCAAGCCGGCGTTCTGGGCCGCGACGCGCTGCTCGCCGAGAAGGCGGCCGGCCCCCGGCGTACGCTGCGCGGCCTGGAGGCCGTCGACCGGGCGATCCCGCGCGCCGGCATGACCGTGTACGCGGGTGAGCAGGCCGTCGGCACGGTCACCAGCGGCACCTTCTCGCCGACCCGCAAGCTCGGCATCGCCCTGGCCCTCGTGGACACCGCGGCCGGCCTGGCCGACGACGCGACGGTCGAGGTCGACATCCGCGGCCGCCGCGCCCCGATGCGTCTCACCCGCCCCCCCTTCGTGCAGCCCTCGGTCAAGTAACCGCCGATCCCGGTGCCGGGCCCCCGCCCCGGCCCCGGTGCCGGGCCCCCGCCCCGGCCCCGGTGCCGGGCCCCGGCCCCGGCCCCGGGCCCCGCCCCGGCCCCGGGCCCCCGCCCGCCCCGGTGATCAAGAAGAATGCGTCAGGAACGGCGCTCCCGTTGACGCAAATCTCTTGATCGTCGGGGCCGGCGGGGCCGGCGGGGCCGGCGGGGCCGGCGGGCCGGCGGGATCGGCGGGATCGGCGGGATCGGCGGGGCCGGCGGGATCGGCGGGGCCGGCGGGGCCGGCGGGATCGGCGAGGCCGGCGAGGCCGGCGGGCCGGTGGGGCCGGCGGGATCGGCGGGCCGGCTGCCGGGCGGGTGCGCTGGAAGGGCGGCGGGTCAGGCGGGGGATTCGCCGGCGTCCAGGACGGCCTGCGTCCAGCCGCCCTCGATCACGCCTGTGCCGTCGAGGACTGCCCAGTCGACGACGTCGGCCGCCTCGACCACCACCGGGGAGCCGATCCGGACGCTCGGGTCGTTGGCGGCGTCGCTGGCGCTGGCGCCCGTGATCCGCTCCGGGGAGTCCCACGAGGCCACGCCGGCCCAGACGTACTCGGGTCCGTCGTCGCCGGGCAGGCCGTACTTGACGACGAGCTGCGACTCCGGCGGCAGCGCGCCGGCCAGGAACCGGGCCCGGACGTCGTCCAGGCCGGCCCGGGCGGTGGCGATCGCCCTGCTCATCGCGTCCCCGGGGCGGGTGTAGCGGACGTCCGGCTGGATGCCGGCGAACAGGGTGGCGCAGGCCGCGGCGAAGTACCGGCCGGCCGGCCCCGGGTGCCCGGGCGGCGGGCGCAGGCTCAGGAACGAGTCCGCCTCCGGGTCGGTCGCCGGGTCCAGTTCCAACCGCAGCAGCACCGGCGCGGTCGCCCCGTGCTGCTCCGGGTTGCCGTACGCCACCGCGATGTCGTGCCCGGTGACCGTGGCGAGCACCGGCAGCTGCACGAACGCGGGCACCTCCTCGCCGGCCAGACCGTCGGTCCACTCCCGCAGCAGCCGCCGGGCCGCCCCGGTCATCACCGCGCCCCAGGCCCGGGTCAGGTGGTCGGGTACCCCCTGGGTCTGCAGCTCCAGCAGCCCGAACCGCCGCAGCCCCTTCGTGGTGAACCACAGCCCGTCGGCGTCGGAGGAGTACGGCACGAGGATCCAGTCGATCAGGCGAACCCGCCCCTGCGCGTCGGGCAGCGACCGCAGCGCCGCCGCCGGGTCGAGGAACTGCAGGCCGAAGACGTCCACCACGTCCCCGCCGGAGCGCTCGGCGACCGCGGCGGCCACCGCACGCGCCGCCCACTCGTGCGCCGGCGGCCAGCCCGGCCGGTACTCCGCCTGCACGACGACGAGGTGGGTGGCCGCGGCGAGCCGGTCGAGTTGCGCCTCGCTCGCCCCGAACGCGGCGAGCAGGTCCGGCGGCAGCTCGGGGAACTCGCCGATCGGCCGGGTGTCCACGCTCATCAGCGGGCTGTCCAGCATCTGCGTCGCCAGCCCGTGCACCGGCTCGGCGAGCCGGCCGGCCAGCCCCCGGACGGCGGCCTTCGGACCGACCCGCGGCAGCCCCCGCGTCGGCACCAGGTAGGTCGCGCTGAGCGACTCCGGGACGGGGACCGGCAGGAAGTCGTCCGTGATGAGCATGGCCCTCCCGTCTCCTCACGCCGCCCTGTCGCCCGAAACGCTACCCGCCCCGCCGCCCGAGGGTCAGCGGCTCGCCACCAGACCCAGGTAGACCAGCGTGGTGACCACCTCCACCGCCGCGCCGAGCACGTCGCCGGTGACGCCGCCGAGGCGGCGTACCACGTGCCGCAGCAGCAGCACCGCGACGGCGAGGGCGGCGAGCACGGCGGCCGGCCCCTGCCACGGCCGGCCCGGCACGGCGGCCACGGCGACGAGCGCGACGGCGGCCGCGCCGAGGGCCACCGCGGGCGGCCCGACGGTGCCGGCGACCAGCGCGCCGAGCCCGTCCGGGCGGGCCGCCGGCACCCCCGCCGGCAGGCCACGGTCACCCCGAGCCGGCCGGCCGCCGTGGCCGCCACCACGGCCGCGAGCGTCGCCGGCCACGGCCCGGCCGCCAGCTCCGCGAGCGCGGCGGCCTGCACCAGCAGTACGACCACCAGCGCGACCACTCCGAAGGGGCCCACGTCCGGCTTCTTCATGATCTCCAGTGCCGCCGCCCCCCGCCGGTACGAGCCGAGCGCGTCGACGGTGTCGGCCAGCCCGTCCAGGTGCAGCCCCCGGGTGAGCAGGGCGCCGACGCCGACCGTCACCCCGGCCGCGACCAGCGGCGCCGTGACGGACGCCAGGGCCAGCAGCGCCCCGGCGAGCGCCGCGCCGAGCAGCGCACCGACGGCCGGGGCGAGCGCCATCGCGGCGCCCGCCGCGGCCCGGTCCACCCGGCCGCCGCGCACCGGCAGCGTGCTGAACGTGGTGAGCGCCAGCCGCAGGCCGTCGCCGAGGCGCCCCTCAGCCGGCACGCCGCCCGGCCGGGTCCGCCGTGGCGGCCCCGGCCGACCCGGTCGTCGGCTCCTCGGCCGGCTCGATGCCGGCCGGCCGGTCCGCTTCCGCCGGCTTGGCTGGTTCCGCCGGTTCCGCCGGCTCGGCTGGTTCCGCCGGTTCCGCCGGCTTGGCTGGTTCCGCCGGTTCGGCCGGCTTGGCTGGTTCCGCTGGTTCCGCCGGCTTGGCTGGTTCCGCCGGTTCGGCCGGCTTGGCTGGTTCCGCTGGTTCCCCCGGTTCCGCCGGCTTGGCTGGTTCGGTCGGCCCGGTGGTGGCCGGCCCGGGGCCCGCCGGCTCGGGCTCGCGGAAGTCCGGCTCCGTGCCGTCGCCCGGCTCGTCGGTGGCGTCGACCGTGCGGCCGCCCGGCCCGTCGGCGCCCGCGCCCGCTCCGGCGACCGGCCGGGCGGGCAGCCCGGCGGCCAGCGCCAGCACCGAGCGCAGCAGCGGCAGCGCGGCCAGGGCGTTCGCGCCCTCGCCCAGGTCGAGCCGCAGGTCGAGCAGCGGGGTCAGGCCCAGCACGTCGGCACCCAGCCGGACCGCCGGATGGCCCCCGTCGTCGGCCAGCAGGCACCAGTGCCGGGCCTGCCCGGCCAGATCCCGGCTGACCAGGCCGGCGGCGATGCCGACCGGGCCGTCGAGCAGCACCGGAACCCGGCGGGCGGTCGCCCCGAGCAGCACGCCGGTGGCCACCGCGATCGTCCCGCCGCCCAGCTCGGCCAGCGCGTCCCGGGCGTCGCGGGGCGAGCGCCGGGTGCGGTGCATCGCGTCTCGGACGGCGGCGCAGCGCCGCATCCAGGCCGCGTCGTCGATCTGGCCGTGCTCCGTCACGACCCGGCCCAGCACCGCCGGCGGCTCCGCCCCGGCGGTCGCCGCGAGCACGGCGGCCGCCGCCGCCTCCGTGCCGGCCCCGCACGCCCCCAACACCAGCAGCCGTACGCCCGCGTCGGCGGCCTCCTCGGCGAGCCGCCAGCCGTACCGCAGGGCCTTGTCCACGGTCTCCGGATCCAGCGCGGGCATGCCCTCCATCGGGGCGGCGGCCGGGGCCTCCGCCACCTGGAGGCTGGCGCCGTTCTCGGCGGCCAGCCGGGCCAGCGCGCCCTGGCCGGCGCGGGCCTGCGCGGCCCGGCGGGCCGACTCCGCGGTCGAGGCGCCCGCCGCCGCGCCGCCGTTGTGGTCGCCGTGCAGCAGCAGCACCCGTACGGCGTCCCAGGGCGCCGGGGTCGGGGTGCCCTGGGTGGCGGCGGCGAAGGCGACCACCCGTTCCAGCACGCCCAGCCCCGCCCCGGGCAGGTCGAGGGTGGCGAGCCGCTCCACGGCCTGCGGGCCCGTGTGCTCGTCCGGCATGGGCAGGTCCATCCCGGGCTGGATGACCAGGCCCGTGGCGACCATCGGCAGCGCCATCGTCGGCGCGGCCCACGGGGCGCCCTCCGGCTGCGGGGCGGCGGGCGGGGCCGGGGAGACGGCGGCCGGGGTCAGCACGTCCGGCAGGGCGGCCTCCCAGCCCTGGCCGGCGGCCATCTCGCCCCTGTCGGCGGCCACCCGGTCGGGCGCGGCGGGCTGCGCCGGGACGGCGGCGGCGCGGGCCGGGGCGGCCGGCTTCAGCCAGCACGCCTGGCCGGCGACCACGAGGACGACCGCGTCGCACGCCTCGGCAACCGCCCGGTTGGCCGAGCCGAGGGCGTCGGCGAACGCCCGGCCCAACGGCGTGGCCGGCACCAGCGACAGGCCCACCTCGGGGCTGACCAGCACGAGCCGGGCCGGGCAGCCGCGGACCGCCGCGGCCAGCTCCGCGATGGTGGCCGTGTCGTCGGCCGGCTGGTGGGCCGGGTCGAGCAGGACGGTCACCCAGCCGCCGAGGTCGTCGACGAGCAGTGTCTCGCCGGGGCCGGCGGACGCGATGACGTCGGCCAGTCGGCGCGGGTCGTCGGCCGTCTCCTCCGTGGTCCAGCCGGCCGGCCGCCGGCCGCGGTGCGCCGCCAGGCGGGCCGCCCACTCGGCGTCCGCCGGGTCGCCGGTCGCCGCCGTCGCCACGTAGCGGACCGTGGACGCGTCGGCGACCAGGGACTCTGCGAACTCGGACTTGCCCGAGCGGATACCGCCGAGCACCAGGAGCGTGTGCCACCCGTCAACGGACATGCCCGTACCTTAAGGCCGCCGCAGGCCGCGCCGCCCGCCGGCCCGTACGCCGACCGGCGGTCGCGGCGGCGCCCGCGTCGAACGCTCAGCCGCAGTGCTCGTACGGGCTGCCGTAGCCGGCCCCGCCGACCGAGCCGCCCCACCTGACGCAGGCCCGGGCCGCGGCCGCCCGCACCGGCCCGGCGTAGTACGCGAAGGAGCCGCCGTCGGTGACCCGGGCCTTCCCCTGCACCTCCAGGTACGCGGACACGGCCGATTTCACGCCCACCCCGGTGTCCTTGAGCGTCACCACGCAGTTCTCTCCCGTCGCGGCCTTGTACAGCAGGAACACCCGCCCGCGCCGGACACCGTCGGAACCGGTCAGCGTCGCCGAGTCGATCACGGCGTACCCGCTGCCGCAGACCCGCGCCGCCGTGTACGGGTTCGGCTTCGGCGGGGCGGTGGTGGTCGTACCCGGGCGGGGGCTGGCGCTCGCGGCGCCGGAGGGCGCGGCCGCGTCGTCGGCGGGGCGGGTCGGCCGGGCGGTGGTGCCGGGGCGGGCGGACCCGGACGGCGTCGCCGAGGCGGCGACGCCGGTGGGGGCGGGCCGGACCGAGCGGATCGTGCCGGCGTCACCGGGCCCGGCCACGGCCGGTGCCGAACCCCCGTCCAGCGCGGCCGGCGGCTCCTGCGCGGCCTGTCCCGGGGCCCACCAGAGCGCCGTCGCGGCGACGACGGCCACCAGCACCGCGGCCACCGCGGCGGCGACGCCGGCCAGCGCGAGACGGCGACGCCGCCGGGAACCGGCGGTCTCGGTCTCCAGGGTGGCCGGCAGGCCACCGTCCGGGCCGGGCCCGGACGAGACCCCCGGCAGGTACGGCGCGGGGCCGCCGGGCCGGGGGGCGGGTACGGGTACGGCCGGCGGGACCGGCGGTGGGCCGGCCGGCGTGGGCGGGGTGACCTGGGCTTCCGGGGGCATCGGCCGGGCCGGGCCGACGGGAGGCGGGGTCGGGACGCCGGTGGGCGGGGTCGGGACGACGGGAGGCGGGGTCGGGACGCCGGGAGGTGTGGATGGGGCGCTCGGTGCCGGGCCCGGCACCGCCCACGGCGGGCGGGCCGAGACCGGAAAGGTGGCCATCGTGGCGTCGCGCGCCTCCAGGGCCGCGTCGGCCAGCTCCGCCGCGCTGGCGTACCGGTCGGCGGGGCGCTTCGCCATCGCCCGGGCGATCAGCTCCACCACCGGCGGCGGGGTGCCCGGCGGCAGCGGCGCCGGCTCGTCCTGGGCGTGCCGCATGGCCACCTGCAACGGGTTGGTCCCGTCGAACGGGGGCCGGCCGGCGAGGCAGTAGTAGGCCACCGCGCCGAGGGCGTAGACGTCGGTGGCCGCCGACACCGGCTGGCCCGTGGCCTGCTCGGGGGACATGTACGAGGCGGTGCCGAGCACGGTGTGCGCGGCGGTGATGCTGGCCGCGCCGCGGGACCGGGCGATGCCGAAGTCGACCAGCACCACCGTGCCGTCCCGCTGCACCATCAGGTTGCCCGGCTTGACGTCGCGGTGCACGATCCCCGCCGTGTGGGCGACGTGCAGCGCCCCCGCCGCCTGGGCCACCACCGACATCGTGGACGCCGGGTCCAGCCGCCCCGCCCGGCGCATCCAGGTCACCAGCGGCTCGCCGTCGACGTACTCCATCACCAGGTAGCTGACCTGGCTGCCGTCGTCGAGGGTGGACTGCCCGAAGTCGTGCACGGCGACGATGCCGGGGTGGCGCAGGGCGGCCATCATCCTGGCCTCGGCGTGGAACCGCGTGGTGAACTCCGGATCGGCGGTCAGCGACGGCAGCAGCACCTTCACGGCCACCACCCGGTCCAGCAGGGTGTCCGTGCACCGCCACACGGCGCCCATGCCGCCGGTCGCGACGCGTTCGGTGAGCAGGTACCGGCCGCCGAGCAGCACTCCTTGAGTCAGCACCGCGCCACCGTACCGGCCCGGAACTGCCCCGATGACCCACCCGGCCGCCCGCCGCGGACGGAGCGCCGGGCCCGTCCCGTGCGGGGCCGACTACGCTTGCGGGGGTTCGTCCCAGGGGACTCAGCGGCGAGGGGAGACGCGGCATGGCGTGGAGCTGGCGGTACGAGGGCGCGGACGGCGCGTCGGTCGGGGGACCGGCGGAGACGTTCGGCAGCCAGGCGGACGCCGAGTCGTGGATCGGCCAGACCTGGCGGGAACTCGCGGCGTCCGGCGTCACCACGGTAACGCTCGTCGAGGACGACCGGGTGGAGTACCGGATGAGCCTGCAGCCTCCGGCCGAGTGATGACCGGCGACCGCCCGGGCGCCGGCGAGCCGCTGGTGCTCGGGGTGCCCCGGGACGCGTTCCGGCCCAGCCCGATCTTCGTCGGCCTGGTCGCCCTGATGGCGACCAGCGCCGTGCTGGCCTGGAACCGGATCGGCAACGTCCGGTTCGACGTGTTCCTCTTCGTCGTCTCGGGCTGGCTGGTCTCGCTCTGCCTGCACGAGTACGCTCACGCGCTGGTCGCGTACCGGGCCGGCGACCGCGGCGTCGCGCATCGGGGCTACCTGCGGCTCAACCCCTTCACGTACACCCACCCGCTGCTGTCGATCGTGCTGCCCGTGGTGGTGGTGCTGCTCGGCGGGATCGGCCTGCCCGGCGGGGCGGTGTGGGTGGACCGGCACGCCATCCCGGGCCGGGGGCGGCACACCCTGGTCAGCCTCGCCGGCCCGGCCACCAACGTGCTGTTCACCGTGCTGCTGGTGGCCGTCCTGCGGCTCGGGTTCGGCGGCAACGGGTCGGTCGAG
The DNA here is from genome assembly GCF_007830265.1 of Micromonospora olivasterospora. NCBI lineage: Bacteria > Bacillati > Actinomycetota > Actinomycetes > Micromonosporales > Micromonosporaceae > Micromonospora > Micromonospora olivasterospora. The sequence goes on along the minus strand of NZ_VLKE01000001.1, from coordinate 855,873 downwards.
TTCTGGGCCGGCGTGGCGTTGCTGGCGTTCCTCCAGCTCACCGCGAGCGTGCTCAACCTGCTGCCGGTGCCCGGGCTGGACGGCGGCAACATGATCCAGCCGTGGCTGAACCCGCAGTGGCGGCGGATGTACGACCTGTTCGCCCCGTACGGGTTCATCCTGCTCTTCGCGCTGCTGTGGAACCCGCGCATCGGCGGCTGGTTCTTCGACGGGATCTTCGCCGTGGCGGATGTGCTGGGTTTGCCCCCGCAGCTCTACGTCGCCGGCCTCGACCTGATCCGCTTCTGGCGGGGCTGACGGCGCGCGATCATGATGCCCGGGGTCCGGCCGGCGCGCCCGCGCCGGCCGGACCCGGGCGGGATCACGGGCGCCGGGCGGGGGACACCGTCTTCGCCGGGTCGCGCTCGGTGACCGGGTCCACGATGGCGTCGATCGCCTTCAGCAGGTCGGCGTCGAGCTTCACGCCGGCGGCCTTGACGTTGTCGTGCACCTGGTCGGGCCGGGACGCGCCGATGATCGCCGAGGCGACGTTCGGGTTCTGCAGCACCCAGGCGACGGCGAGCTGCGGCATGGTCAGCCCGGCCTGCTCGGCCAGCGGCCTGAGCTGCTGCACCCGGGTCAGCACCTCGTCGGTGAGGAACCGGGCGATGAAGTTCGCACCCGACTTCTCGTCCGTGGCGCGGGAGCCGGCGGGCGGCGGCTGGCCCGGCAGGTACTTGCCGGAGAGCACGCCCTGCGCCATCGGCGACCAGACGATCTGCCCGATGCCCAGCTCCTCGCTGGTGGGGATCACCTCGGCCTCGATGACCCGCCACAGCATCGAGTACTGCGGCTGGCTGGACACCAGCGGGATGCGCAGCTCCCGGGCGAGCCGGTGGGCCTCGCGGATCTGCGCCGCCGTCCACTCCGACACGCCGATGTAGTGCGCCTTGCCGGAGTGCACGACGTCGGCGAACGCCTCCATCGTCTCCTCCAGCGGCGTGCTGTGGTCGTACCGGTGGGCCTGGTAGAGGTCCACGTAGTCGGTCTGCAGCCGGCGCAGCGAGCCGTTGATCGACTCCATGATGTGCTTGCGGGACAGGCCGCTGTCGTTGCGGCCCGGGCCGGTCGGCCAGTAGACCTTGGTGAAGATCTCCAGCCCCTCGCGGCGCTCGCCCCTGAGCGCCCGCCCGAGCACCTCCTCCGCCTTCGTGCCGGCGTACACGTCGGCGGTGTCGAACGTGGTGATGCCGGCGTCCAGGGCGGCCCGGACGCAGGCGAGGGCGGCGTCCTCCTCGACCTGCGAGCCGTGGGTGATCCAGTTGCCGTACGAGATCTCGCTGACCATCAGGCCCGAGCGGCCTAGGTGTCGGAATTCCATCTCTCGACCCTAGCCCCGTCCGATCATGGTCACGCGGCGGCGAGCCGGCGGGGTGGGCCGGGGCGCAGCGCCGGGCGGCGGCCGCCTTCCGGGCGGGCCGCCCGACGCGTGGCGCGGCTCACAGCAGCGGGGTGGCGTCGGCGAGCAGCTTGTCGATCTCCTCGAGCACCCGGTCCCGGCTCGGGTGCACGCGGTCGATCAGCCGCTCGCCCCGCCGGTCGAGCGCCCCCCAGCGGCCCGCCCCGTCGCCGATCAGGAACGCGACCGGGTGGACGACCACCGTCGGGTGCGCGGGCGCCACGATCACCCGCCCGGTGCGGTCCACCACCCCGCGCCGGCCGTTCAGCTCGACCACGGCCAGTCCCTCCTCGGTGAACCCGTCGATGTAGCGGCCGTCGGCCAGCGCCGTGGTGAGGCTGTGGTACCGGGTGGGGACCACCACGGCACCCGTCCGGTCGACCGCGCCCCAGCCGCCGCCCACGCGCACCGTCGCGAGCCCGCCCCGGAACGGGCGGACGTCGTCGAAGCCGGGCGGGATCACCACGATGTTGGACATGTCGATCGCCATCCAGCCACCGGTGCCGTCCATCGAGACCCAGGCCAGGCCGTCGGAGAACGAGCCGGCCGCCCGGTAGCCGTTGTTCGCCTCGATGAGCGTGCGCCCGGACTCGTCCACCAGCGCCCAGCGGGTCCCCTCCGGCCGGCGCACCCAGGCCACACCCTCCCGGAACGGCTGCACCTCGGCGTAGTCGGTGCCGAGCACCAGGTTGCCGTCGGCGTCGGCGTACCCCCACCGCTGCTGGTCCTGGTCGAACGTGGGCACCGGCGGCCGGCCCGCGCGGACGATCTCGTCCCGCGTGCGCGGGTACGGGCCGAAGCCGTCCCGGCCGGCCCGCTCGGCGACCGCGTCCAGCGCGACGCGGGTCCGCGCGGTCAGCTCGGGGTCGTCGGCCCGGCGCAGGTCCAGCGCCCGTTCGAAGTGGTGGCACGCCTCCATCAGCCGGCCCTGGTCGTAGCAGCACCGCCCCGCGTGCTCGTGCAGGGCCGCCCGCAGCCGGTCGGGCAGCTCGCTGGAGTTCGCCTCGGCGAAGAGCCGGTCGGCCTCGGCGAACTCGCCCCGCCAGCGCAGCACCTGGGCCAGCCGCGCCCGGGCCAGCGCGGTCCGTCGCAACTCGCCGGTGGCCTCGGCGTACGTCAGGGCGAGCCGCGCGTCGTCGAGCGCCTCGTCCAGGTCGCCGAGGATGCGGGACGCGACCGCGCGGAGGCTGAGCAGCCGCGCCCGCGACCGGTTGTCCAGGGCCACGTCGAGCTTCGCGGTCAGCCCGTCCCGCACCGTACGCAGCTTCTCCGGGTCGTCCGTCTCCTCGCGCAGGGTCTCCGGGTGTAGCCGCCACCGCAACGCCGCGAGCGCCTGCTCCGGGTCCGCCGGCCGGTCCTGCCCGGCCGCGCCCCGGCCCGGCGGGCGACACCGGCCGACCGGGCGGCGCGGAGACGGGGTGCGCGGGTACGCCGGACACGGGGTGCGCCGGCACCCCCGAGACGGGGTGCGCGGGGGGTGCGGACACGGGGTGCGCGGGCACCCCCGAGACCGGGTACGCCGGGGGCGCGCTCACCGGGCGGGACGGCGTGTCACCGGCCGGCGGCGGGTCACCGGCCGCCGGGGCGGTGACTGCCGGCGGCGGCACCGTGACGGGCTCGGCCGCGTCGTCCTCGTCGGCCGCCTCGTCCTTGTCGGCCGCGTCGTCCTCGTCGGCCGCGTCGTCCTCGGCCGGCGCGGGTTGCCCGCCGGCGGGTGCGGCGGCGACCGGCGGCACGGGGCGGCTCGGCCGGAACCAGGCGTCCGCGCCGCCCGAGGCCGGAGCGGCCCTGGGGGCCGCCGCCTCCACCGGTGCCGACTCGTCGACCGGTGCCGGCTCGTCCGGTTGAACCGGTTCGTCGAACTGGGCGGGCGGCGGGGGCGCGTCGGCGGGTACGGCGGCCGCGTTCGCTGTGCCGGGTGCCTCCGGAGCTGCCCCGTCCGTGCTACCGGCCGCGCCGGCACTCGCGTCGACCGGAGCGGACGCCGACGGGGCGGGTACGGCGGCGGGCTCCGGCGAGGCGGCGCGTCCCTGCCGTACGTCCCGGATCTCCGGGCGGTCGTCGTCCCGCTGGCCGAACTGCTCCGGCTCCCTCGCGGCCGGCGCGGTCGGGCCGGCGTCCGCGGCGTCGTCTTCGCCGGGACGGTTGGTAACGCCGTAATCGATGCCGCCCCGGGCGCCGATGTGATCATCTGCTGCAGAGGGAGACGACACGCCGTCGGGCTTCTCCGGCAACGACAGATGATCGTGCGGGCGCCCGGCGCGGGCCTCGCCCGCCCTGGCAGGGGCATCTCGCTGCGGGCCGACCGGTCCCTCGACCTGTACCGGGGACGCCCGCTCGCCCGCGGGAGCCGTGGTGGAGCCGCCGCGGGCCGCCAGAGTTCGGTCGGCACCCGGGGCGCTCCCGGCCGGGGGCTCCTCGCGACTGTCGGGTTCGGCGTCCTTGCCGGCCGCCGGCCCTGGCCTGACGGCCGGCTCGGCGGCGGGCGCCGGCCCTGCCGGTGGCACCGGCGGGCGCGCCGGTACGTCGCCGCGCGGACCGGCGGCCGACGTGCCGTCCCGCGTCGGCGGGACGTCCGCGCTCGGCGCGACGCGGCCGTCGGAGCCCGCGCGACCGGGCGATTCCGGCGCGGGATCGGGGGGCGTCGGGTGCGCACGGACCGGCTCGTCGTTCCCGGCCGGCGGCTCCTCGCGCGGCTCGGGCGTGGGTCGGCTCTCGGCCGGGCCGGGAGCCGGCAGGAACTCCAGCCGGAGCCGGGCGGCCGGTGGCCCGGACACCGGTTCCACCGGTGGTGCGGAGACGGGTGGCGCGGAGACCGGTTCCGCCGGTGGCGCGGAGACGGGTGGCGCGGAGACCGGTTCCGCCGGTGGCGCGGACACGGGCTCCATCGGTGGCCCGGACGGCTGGGCCGGCGGGGCGGACACCGGCGGGGCGGGCGGGCCCGAGACCGGCGGGGCCGGCGGGGCGGACACCGGCGGGGCGGGCGGGCCCGAGACCGGCGGGGCCGGCGGGGCGGACACCGGCGGGGCGGGCGGGCCCGAGACCGGCGGGGCGGACACCCGCGAGACCGGCTGGACGGGCGGGGCCGAGACCGGCGCCCGGAGTTCCGGCGCGCTGGGAGCGGGTACCAGCCCCCGTGACGCGGCGCCCCGGCGGGGAAGATCCGGACCGGGCACGCCGGACGCCGGCACGGGCCCCCCGGGCTGCGTGGTCTGGCCGGGAGCACCGTGCCCGGGCGGGCCGGAGACCGGCGTCGGGGGCCCGCCCGGTCCGTGCTCGCGTACCGGCTCCTCGATCGGCCGCTGCGCAGGTGGTTGACCGTCGGGACGGGGGCGGCGCGGCTCCGCCGGCGGGTACCCGGTCGGCCGCCGATCGTCGTGGACCGGCGGGACGGCCCGGTCGACGGGCGGGCGGTGCTCGTACGGGTCGGTGCCGGGGCGGCTCGGTCCCCGCCCGTGCGGCTGGATGGGGCCGGCGTCCGGCCACGGCAGGTCGTCGCGACGCGCCGGTGCCGACCGGGCCGCCGGGTTCCGGGATATCCCCGGGTGCGCGGCGACGTCCCGGGGGCTTCCCGGTACGGGTCGGCCGGCCGGTGCGGCGCATCGACGCCCGGCTGGCCGACGCCCGGCTGGTCGTGCCGGCGGAGCGGCCGCTCCACCGGCTGACCCGCGCGGGGCGGCATGGACCGGCCGTCCCGGTCGGACCCGGACCGGCCGTCTCGGTCCGGCACGGACCGGCCGTCCCGGTCGGACCCGGACCGGCCGTCTCGGTCCGGCACGGACCGGCCGTCCCGGTCGGGGCCCGGTCGCGCGTCCCGTCCCGGTGCGGGTCGGCCGTCGCGGTCGAGTGGCGGCCGGCCCTCGCGGCTCGGCGCGGGCCGATCGTCGTAGTCCTGCTCAGGCCGGCCGCCGCGGCCCGGCACCGGACGGTCGCCCCGTTGCGGGACGGGCTGGCGGTGGTCCTGCCCCCAGCCGCCTGGCCCGGGCCGCTCGCCGCCCGTCCGGTCGTACGGCGGGTGCGGGCCGTCGTCCGGCTCGGGCGGCCATCCCGAGCCGGGGCGCGGTGCGGGGGAGACCGGGGCGGGCGTCTCTCCGGGACGCGGGCGTCGTCCGTCGCCGGGGCGCCGCTGGTCGTACGGGTCGCCGTGCCGGGCCGCGGGGTCGCGGTCCGGCGCCCACTCCGGCCCGCGCCGGTCGTGGCGGTCGGGCAGATCCCGCTGCGGCCCGCGCGGCGGGTACGGGTCGACCGGCGTCCGGTCGGCCGGGTGCCGGTCACGGTGCCAGGCGTCCTCCGGTGGGACGCGCCGCCGGCCGCCCTCGGCGGGGAAGCGACTGCCCGGGCCGGGCCGGGCGAACCGGTCGTCGTCCCGCCACCGGCCGTCGCCACCGCGCCGGTCGTCCTGGCCGGCCGTCCGGTCCGCGTAGCCGTAGCCGGGAGCCCGGTCGTCGTAGCCGGGGCGCCGCTCGGCACGGCGGACGGGCCGAGCGTCGTGACCGAAATCCCGTTCCTCCGGGCCGAAACCCCAGTCGTCGGGCCGGTGGGCGCGGTCCTCGAACGGGCCGCCGTGGTCCGCGGGCGCGTCCGCCCGCCCGTTCCCGGGCCAGGCCTGGCGGCCGTCGGGGCGACGCGGCTCGCCGGGGCCGGCGCGGCGGTCGTCCCACCCGCGCCGGTCGAGGTCGTCCCGGCCGTCGGGGTACGCCGCGTCGCGCCCGCCCGGGGCCGGGCTCACCGGCCGCTGGTCGGGGGAGGCGTGGCCGGGCTGCACCTCGGCGCGGCCGACGACGGCGGCGCGTCCCCGGTTCTGCGCCGGGGGTTGCCGCAGGCCGATGTCGCCGGGGTAGCGCTGCCCAGGGAACTGAGGATGCCACTCGGCGGTGGTCTCGAACACCCAGGACGGCTCGGCCGGGTCGCGCCAGCGGTCGAAGTAGTCGCCAGTCATCGGAAGTTCCGGTCGCCGCCCGCGTGGCGCGCCCCGTTGCCCGGCTCGCGTCGCTCGCTCACGGCGATGTCACCTCGTTGGGAAATTGTCGCGCTGGGCGCCCTACCTGCCGGTAAAGTCGCTCGGTCCGGCATGGCATGGTTGCGGAAGGAGGGTAACGGCGTGGGCTCTGTCACCGCCACTGTGGCGCGGCCTGCCGACTCAAACGTTACCCTATGGTTTCGGACATTCCTATCTATAACGGCATCTGGATTCCGGCGTTACGCCACGTACCGGCAGGCGGCGCTCGCCGGGGCGGCCACCAACACCGTGTTCGGCTTCCTGCGCTGCTACGTCCTGCTGGCGGTGGCCGGCGCGGCCGGCGGGGCGGGCGGGTACGACCGGGAACAGCTCGCCTCCTTCGTCTTGGGTCGGGCAGGGACTGCTGGCGGTGATTCTGCTCTGGGGCTGGACGGACCTGGCCGACCGGATCCGCACCGGCGAGGTGGCCAGCGACCTGCTGCGGCCGGTCCACCCGGTGACCAGCTACCTCGCCACGGACCTCGGCCGAGCCGGCTGGGCCTGTGTGTCCCGCCTGACGCCCCCGCTGCTGGTCGGTCCGATCTTCTTTCCCGTGCACCTGCCGGCCCGCTGGGCGACCGTGCCGCTGTTCGTGCTCTCCGCGCTGGCCGCGATCGTGCTCTGCTTCGGCTGCCGGTTCCTGGTCAACGCCACCGCGTACTGGCTGGAGGACGCCCGCGGCCCGCTGATCCTGTGGACCCTCTGCTCCGGGGTGCTCGCCGGGCTCTACTTCCCGCTGCGCTTCCTGCCCGACTGGCTGTACGTGGCCGTCCAGCTGGGCACGCCCTTCCCGAGCATGTTTCAGACGCCGCTCGACGTGCTGGTCGAGCGCGACCCCACGCCCACCCAGCTCGGGCTGGTCGGGGTGCAGGTCTGCTGGGCGGCGGCGGTGCTGGGACTGTGCCGGCTGGTGCAGCGCCGTGCCGAGCGCCGGCTGGTGGTGCAGGGTGGCTGAGGCCGGTGTGGCCCGCGCGGCGCGCCCAGGCGGGCGACTGGCCGCGTACCGGGCGCTGCTCGGGGCGCAGGCCCGCTCGCAGACCGCCTACCGGACGTCGTTCCTGGTGGACCTCGTCGGCAACGTCGGGGCCACCCTCTTCGACGTGGTGACCGTCCTGGTGCTGTTCGGGGTGACCCGGGAGCTGGGCGGGTTCACCCTCCGCGAGGCCATGGTGATGGTCGGGCTGTCCGCCTTCGCGTTCGCCACCGCCGACCTGCTGGTCGGCAACATCGAGCGGCTGCCCCGGTACGTGCGCACCGGCCTGCTGGACGCCGTCCTGGTCCGCCCGCTCGGGGCGCTGCCGCAGCTGCTCCTGCTGGACCTGCCGTTGCGCAAGGTGTCCCGGGCGGCCCTGGGCCTGGCCGTGCTGGTGGTGGCGGTCGCCTCGGCGGGCGTCGACTGGACGCCTGCCCGGTTGGCGCTGCTGCTGCTCGCCCCGGTGGCCGCGGTGGTCTTCTTCGGCTCGGTCTTCGTGGCCACCGCCACCGTCTCGTTCTACTGGACCGAGTCGGGGAAGCTGGCCAACTCGCTCACCTACGGCGGGCGCGACTTCACGTCGTACCCCGTCACGGTCTACGGCGGCTGGTTCCGCGCGGTCTTCGCGTACGGGATGGGGTTCGCCTTCGTCAGCTACCAGCCGGCGCTGGCGCTGCTCGGCCGGGCCGACCCGCTCGGCCTGCCGGCGTGGGTCGGCTGGGTCTCGCCGGCGGTCGCGCTGGTCGCCGCGGCGGCCGCGGCGGCGGCCTGGCGGGTCGGTGTCCGGCACTACCGGAGTACGGGGTCCTGATGAGCGCAGAGGTCAGCACGGCACGCGAGGCACCGGGCCTGTCGGCGGCGGACGTCATCGACGTGCGCGGGCTGCGCAAGGAGTTCACGGTCCGGGTCCGGGCCGGGCGGCTGCGCCGGGAGAAGCGGGTCGTGAGCGCGGTCGACGGGATCGACCTGCGGGTCGCCCGGGGCGAGATGCTCGGCTACATCGGCCCGAACGGCGCCGGCAAGTCCACCACGTTGAAGATGCTCACCGGTGTGCTCGCGCCGTCGGCCGGCGAGGTACGCGTCTGCGGGCTGCGCCCGGTGCCGCAGCGCACCCGGCTGGCGCTGCGCATCGGCGTGGTGTTCGGCCAGCGTTCCCAGCTCTGGTGGGACCTGCCGCTGCGCGACTCGTTCGACCTGCTCCGGCACGTCTACCGGGTGCCGGCCGCCGACCACGCCGCCCGGCTGCGCCGCTGCCGGGACCTGCTCGACCTGGACGCGTTCCTGGACACCCCGGTCCGCCAGCTCTCCCTCGGGCAGCGGATGCGCGGCGAGCTGACCGCCGCCCTGCTGCACGGCCCGGAGGTGCGCCCGCCTCTACGGCCGGTGATCCACCCCCAGGTCGCCGACATGGCGGCATCCGGAGCGCTCGGAGACCCCTATGTCGCCGACATCGGCGCGTGGGCGGCGCACCGTCCGTGGGAGCAACTCCACAGCGGGCGGGCCAGCCTCAGATCGCCTCGCCGATCTTCACCTGGGGAGCCGGGGCGCGCATCCGGCGGAACGTGATCGACCGCATGATCGCGTACAGGTAGAGCGAGCCGAGCCGCTGGTCGGTCCTCGGGAACCGCTCCCGGACCAGCTTCCTGATCCGGCGGCTGATCAGGATCGAGTCGATCACCACGCCGAGGGCGAGCGCGCCCCAGAGGATGTTCGAGACCAGCCGGACGACCGGCGGCATGGCCTGGTTGGAGCCGAGCAGCACGATCAGCGCCCCGCCGAAGAACCAGGTGCCGACCGTACGGCGGGAGTCGACGACGTTGCGGGCCAGCAGCCGCTCCGGGCCGCGGTCGCGCGGGCCGCCCTCGCGCCGGAACTCGGCCGCCGCCTCCGCCCGCAGCTCGCGGCGGCGCTCCCGCGCCTCCTCCTTGCTCAGCGGCTTGGTCGCGCCGGCCGGCCGGCGACCGGTGACCGGACGCTTCGGCGTCGCCTGGCCCAGTTCTTTCTTGCTCGGGGTGTAGCCCCGGGACCGGGCAGCGGAGGACTGCTCGTCGGGCGTCACGGTGGTGACGGCGTCGTCGACGAGGGCGGTGGACTTGCGGCGAAACAGCGGCACGCGGCAAGGGTAGCCAAACCACGGCGCCCGGTGCACATCGCGGTGCACCGGGCGCGGGGGAGTGAGCGAGGTTACGGGCGCTCGACGTGGGCGCCGAGGTCGGCCAGCTTGGCCTCGAAGTCCTCGTAGCCCCGGTTGATCAGGTCGACGCCGTACACCCGGGAGGTGCCCTCCGCGGCGAGCGCGGCGATCAGGTGGCTGAACCCGGCCCGCAGGTCCGGGATGACCAGGTCGGCCGCGTGCAGCTTGCTCGGGCCCGCGATCACGGCGGAGTGCTTGAAGTTGCGCCGGCCGAAGCGGCACGGGGTGCCGCCGAGGCAGTCCCGGTAGACCTGGATGTTGGCGCCCATCGAGTTGAGCGCCGAGGTGTAGCCGAGGCGCTGCTCGTACACCGTCTCGTGGACGATCGACAGGCCCCGGGCCTGGGTCAGCGCCACCACCAGCGGCTGCTGCCAGTCGGTCATGAAGCCCGGGTGCACGTCGGTCTCCAGGGCGACGGACTTCAGCTCGCCGCCCGGGTGCCAGAACCGGATGCCGCCCTCCTGGCCCGGCCGGCCGAGCCGCGGCGGCCGGGCGTCGGTCACCTCGTACTCGCCGCCGACCGAGCGGAAGATGTTCAGGAACGTCATCATGTCGGCCTGCTGGGCGCCGAGCACCTCGACGTGGCCGCGGGTGGCCAGCGCCGCCGCCGCCCAGCTCGCCGCCTCGATCCGGTCGGGGATCGGCCGGTGGGTGTAGCCGTGCAGCTTCGGCACGCCCTGAATCTCGATCACCCGGTCGGTGTGCACCTTGATGATCGCGCCCATCTTCTGCAGCACGCAGATCAGGTCGATGATCTCCGGCTCCACGGCGGCGTTGCGCAGCTCGGTGACGCCCTCGGCCATCACCGCGGCGAGCAGCACCTGCTCGGTGGCGCCGACGCTCGGGTACGGCAGGGCGAACTTCGTGCCGTGCAGCCCGTTCGGGGCGGACAGGTGCAGCCCCTCCGGCCGCTTCTCGACCGTCGCGCCGAACTCGCGCAGGGCCTGGAGGTGGAAGTCGATCGGCCGCGGCCCGATGTGGCAGCCGCCCAGGTCCGGGATGAAGGCGTGGCCCAGCCGGTGCAGCAGCGGCCCGCAGAGCAGGATCGGGATACGGCTGGAGCCGGCGTGCACGTTGATCTGGTCGGTGCTGGCGCTCTCGACGTTGGCCGGGTCGAAGACCAGCTCACCGTCCTCGTCGCCGTCGGTCACCTTCACCCCGTGCAGGCCGAGTAGCCCCCGGACGACCTCGACGTCGCGGATCCGCGGCACGTCGAACAGCCGGCTGGGGCTGTCGCCCAGCAGGGCGGCGACCATCGCCTTGGACACCAGGTTCTTCGCGCCGCGCACGCGGATCCGCCCTTCCAGCGGAGTGCCTCCGTGTACGACCAGGACGTCGTCGGTCAACGCAACCTCCAGCGCGTCGGTGCTGCCGTGTTGATGGTGATGCGGGCGTTCGCTGCTGGTACCCGCGATGCGGCCGGCGGTAAACGGAGCCGCGCGTCGTCGCCTCGGCAGCATAGCCCTCCATGAGGAGATGGACCCGGGCACAGCGCCCCCGAAGGCATGAATCGGGGCGCGAGGTGCGCCTGCGTGTCAGCCGCGTCGCGCGGCGCGATCAGACCGTGGCCGGTGGCGGGGTGTCCGCGCCGGGGAGCGCGAGCATCTGGTCCAGCGCCGCCCGGGCGTGCCGCGCGGTGTCCGGGTCCACGGTGATCTGGTTGACGACCCGGCCGGCCACCAGCTCCTCCAGGGCCCAGACCAGGTGCGGCAGGTCGATCCGGTTCATGGTCGAGCAGTAGCAGACGGCCCGGTCCAGGAACATGATCTGCTTGTCCGGGTGGGCCAGCGCCAGCCGCCGGACCAGGTTCAGCTCCGTCCCCACCGCCCACGCCGAGCCGGCCGGCGCCGCCTCGATGGCCCTGATGATGTATTCGGTCGAGCCCACGAGGTCGGCGGCGGTGACCACCTCGTGCCGGCACTCGGGGTGGACCAGCACGTTGACCCCCGGCACCCGCTCCCGTACGTCGTTGACGCTGTCGAGGGTGAACCGGCCGTGCACCGAGCAGTGCCCGCGCCACAGGATCATCTTCGCGTCCCGCAGCTGCTCCGGGGTGAGCCCGCCGTTCAGCTTGTGCGGGTCGTAGAGCACGCAGTCGTCGAGCGAGAGGCCCAGCTCCAGCACGGCCGTGTTGCGCCCCAGGTGCTGGTCGGGCAGGAAGAGCACCTTCGACCCCTGCCCGTACGCCCAGTCCAGCGCCCGCCGCGCGTTGGAGGAGGTGCAGACGACGCCGCCGTGCCGGCCCACGAAGCCCTTGATGTCCGCCGAGGAGTTCATGTACGTCACCGGGACCACGTCCCGCGCGACGCCCAGCTCGGTCAGCACGTCCCAGGCCGTCTCGACCTGGGACAGCACGGCCATGTCCGCCATCGAGCAGCCGGCCGCCAGGTCGGGCAGGACCACCTTCTGGCTGTCGGCGGTGAGGATGTCGGCGCTCTCGGCCATGAAGTGCACGCCGCAGAAGACGATGTACTCCGCGTCCGGCCGGGCCGCCGCCTCGCGGGCCAGCTTGAACGAGTCGCCGGTCACGTCGGCGAACTGGATCACCTCGTCGCGCTGGTAGTGGTGGCCGAGCACGAAGACCCGGTCGCCGAGGGCCGCCTTCGCCGCCGCGGCCCGGGCCACCAGGTCGGGGTCGCTGGGCGCCGGCAGGTCGCCCGGACACTCCACGCCACGCTCGGTGGCGGGGTCGCTGCCGCGGCCGAGCAGGAGCAGGGCCGTCGCGGTGTTGGAGGGTTCCACCCAGGTCGAAGTCACGTCCAAATGGTCCCACAGCGGCGCCGCCGTACGGTCGCCGCCGGTGTGGTCTGCCACACTCCCCGCGGCCCCGGTGTGGCCTGCCACACTGCTGGGCATGCGCGTGCTGCTCTGCCCGGACAAGTTCGCCGGCACCCTGCCCGCCCAGGAGGTGGCCGCCGCGGTGGCCGAGGGCTGGCGGGAGGTGGCCGAGGCGGACCAACTGTTCATCCGCCCCCTCGCCGACGGCGGCCCCGGCTTCGTCGCCGTCCTCGCCGAGGCGCTGGGCGGGCGCCGGATCGCGGTGCCGACCGTCGCTCCGCTCGGCCGGCCGGCCGCCGGTGAGATCCTGCTCACCGACGACGGCACGGCGTACCTGGAGAGCGCCCAGGCGTGCGGGTTGCACCTGCTCGCCCGGGCCGAGCGTGACCCGAAGGCCACCACCTCGTACGGCCTCGGCGCGCTGGTCACCGCCGCGATCGAGCACGGTGCCCGGACGGTGGTGATCGGGCTGGGCGGTTCCGCCACCAACGACGCCGGCGCCGGGATGCTGGCCGCGCTCGGGGTCACCCCGCTCGACGGGGCCGGCCTGGCGCTGCCGTACGGCGGCGCGGCGCTGGCCGCCGTCGCCGGGCTGGACGGCTCGCCCCGACTGCGCGGGGCCACCCTGGTCGCCGCCACCGACGTGGACAACCCACTGCTCGGCCTGCACGGCGCCAGCAACGTGTACGGCCCCCAGAAGGGGGCCACCCGGGAGGACGTGCTGCTGCTCGACGCCGCGCTGGAGCGCTTCGCCGCCGTCCTGGAGCGGGACCTGCCCGGCTGCCCGGCCGGCCTCGGCGCGCTGCCCGGCGGCGGTGCCGCGGGTGGCCTCGGTGCCGCGATCCTGGCCCTCGGCGGCCGGTGCGAGTCCGGCATCGGCCTGGTCACCCGGGCGATCGGGCTGCCCGCCGCCCTCGACGCCGCCGACCTCGTGATCACCGGCGAGGGCTCCTTCGACCACCAGTCGCTGCGCGGCAAGGTCGTCGCCGGGGTGGCCGGCGCCGCCCGGGACCGGGGAGTGCCGTGCGTGGTGCTGGCCGGGCAGGTGAGCACCGGGCGCCGGGAAGCCGCGGCGGCCGGGGTGACCGACGCGTACAGCCTGGTGGAGCACTTCGGCGGCGAGGAACGCGGCGGGCTCGACGCGGCGCTGAGCCGCCCGGCCGAGGGGCTGCGGCAGCTCGGCGCCCGCCTGGCCCGGCAGTGGAGCCGCTGACCACGGGGCGCCCGGGGTGGAGCTGTCACGCCGCCGATCTGCTGATCCCGGCCCCGGCGGCTTACAATCGAGGCTGCGACCACATCGGGAATCACTGGGCGACGTACGGTGTTGGCCAGTGCGTCCAGACCCACACGCGCAGGGAGACTTCCACGTGACCACGCCAGCGCAGACCGAGTCGACCGAGGCCAAGGCCCCCAGTTCCGTCGTCCTCACCGACGTCGCGGCGCAGAAGGTCAAGGCCCTGATCGAGCAGGAGGGCCGCGACGACCTGCGGCTCCGGGTGGCGGTGCAGCCGGGCGGCTGCTCCGGCCTGCGGTACCAGCTCTTCTTCGACGAGCGGTCGCTCGACGGTGACGTCGTCACCGACTTCGACGGCGTCGAGGTCGTCGTCGACCGGATGAGCGCCCCCTACCTGGCCGGCGCCACCATCGACTTCGCCGACCGGATCGACGCCCAGGGCTTCACGATCGACAACCCGAACGCAGGCAACTCCTGCGCCTGCGGCGACTCGTTCAGCTGAGCCGACAGCGGCCGAGCCAGGTCGGCCGAGCCGACGCCGGCTCGGCCCCGATCGGCGTCGGCGTCGATCCGGGCCGAAGCGCCACCGGACAGCGGGGCACCCCTGGGGACAGGGGTGCCCCGCTGTCCGTTTTTCCACGCGGCCCTACCGTCCGAGATCATTCCGGTCGGCCGTCCCTCGCGGCGCCGGTCGCCGCTCGTAGCGCCGAGCAGCGCGGATGCCACCACGGGCGGTATGCCGGATGTACGGGGGCGGTCGCCGGGTTGAGCGGACGGTGACGGCTGTTCGACCGACCCCCGTCCCGCTCTCGTTCCGGGCCGGTAGGCTGACCGGCGCCGTGCTCCCCGACCGCGAGGGTTGACATGAAGATCGCCGTGACCGGTTCGATCGCGACCGACCATCTGATGAGCTTCCCCGGCCGGTTCGCCGACCAGCTCATCGCCGACCAGCTCGACAAGGTCTCGCTGTCCTTCCTGGTGGACGACCTGGTGCTGCGCCGGGGCGGGGTGGCGGCCAACATCGCCTTCGGGATGGGGCAGCTCGGCCTGCGTCCGGTCCTGCTCGGCGCGGTGGGCGCCGACTTCGCCGACTACCGCTCCTGGCTGGAGCGGCACGGCGTCGACTGCGGCTCGGTACACGTCAGCGAGGTGGCGCACACCGCCCGCTTCGTCTGCACCACCGACACCGAGATGTGCCAGATCGCCTCCTTCTACGCCGGGGCGATGAGCGAGGCCCGCAACATCGAGCTGGCCCCGGTCGCGCAGCGGCTCGGCGGGCTCGACCTCGTGCTGGTCGGCGCCAACGACCCCGAGGCGATGCTGCGGCACTCGGCCGAGTGCCGGGAACGCGGGTACCCGTTCGTGGCCGACCCGTCCCAGCAGCTCGCCCGCATGTCCGGTGGGGACGTGGCGACGCTGATCGACGGCGCCGAGTACCTGATGACCAACGAGTACGAGAAGTCCCTGCTGCGGAGCAAGGCGGGCCTCACCGACGCGCAGCTGCTGGACCGGGTGAAGATCCGGGTGACCACGCTGGGCAAGGACGGGGCCGAGCTCGCCGGCCGGGACTTCGGGACGATCCACGTGCCGGTCGTCCGGGAGGTCCAGGCGGTCGACCCGACCGGCGTCGGGGACGGCTTCCGGGCCGGCTTCTTCGCGGGCCTCTCGTGGGGCCTGGGCCTGGAGCGGGCCGCCCAGGTGGGCTCGCTGCTGGCCGCGCTGGTGCTGGAGACCGTCGGCACCCAGGAGTACGAGGTGCGCCCCGACCTGTTCGTCAAGCGCCTCGCCGAGTCGTACGGCGACGCCGCCGCCGAGGACGTCCGCCCGCACCTGCTGCCCTGACCGACGCCCCGCCCACCGCCCGCGATCTGACCGGTAAATGACCTGTACCACGACGGGTTTTGGGCGCGGTGGGCTGGCCCGGTGTTGATGGCCAGCCCGGGCGGGGTGGGGGTGTGGGGTCAGGTTGTCGGTTGCAGGGTGACGGTGTGGCCGAGGGCTTCGAGTTGCCGGACCAGGCTGTTGATCTTCCGGGTGGTGTTGATACGGCGTTCGTGGAAGTCGGCGCCGAGATCGTGGTAACGGGCGGTTGGGTCGTTGAGCAGGTGCCAGATGATCACGAGGATGGAGCGGGCGACGGCGACCTTGGCCTTGCCTTTGCCTCGACGTGTGACCAGACGCCGGTAGCGTTCGGACAGGAACGTTCCCTTGCCGCGGGCGACGGTGGCTGCGGCCATACCGAGGGCGCCTTTGAGGTACGGATTGCCTTTGCCTGTCTTGCCCGCGGTGAGGCTGGTACCGGACTGGATGGTGCGCGGACACAGCTTCGCCCAGGACACCAGGTGCGCCGCGGTGGGGAACCGTGTCATGTCCAGACCGATCTCGGCGATGATCAGTTGCGCGGACTCGGTGCTGATGCCCGGGATCTCGGCCAGGCGCCGCCGGGCGTCTGGCGCCGGGGTGTCGCCGTCGCCGCCGCCCGGCTGGGAGGGTGGGTCGATGTCGTCGAGTATCTGCCCGATCCGTGTGGTGAGTTTCGCGATCTCGGTGTCGAGGCGGTCGATCTGGTCGAGCAGGATCCGGGCCAACTCGCCGTGATGGTCGTCGAAGCGGCCGGTGAGTGCCTCGATGAGGGCGTTGCGTTTGCGGCGCAGCGCTCCGTGGGCCAGCGAGGCGAGGGTCGCCGGATCACGTTGACCGGCGATCAACGCCTCAACCATGTCCCGCGTCGACACCGTCCGCAGGGTGGAGGCCACCGACGACACCTTGATCAGGGCGTCTTCAAGCAGTTTCTCCAACCTCGACCAGTAGCGGGTCCGGTCCCGGACCAGATCCACCCGCATCCGGGTGTAGTCACGCAACACCCGCACCGGAGCCGCAGGCACGAACGAGGGCCGCAACAGGCCCTTCTCGGTGAGCTTGGCCAACCACACCGCGTCCAGCTTGTCGGTCTTCGGCCGCCCGGGCACGTTCTTGACGTCACGGGCGTTGACCAACTGCACGTCCAACCCGGCTGCCTCGAACAGGTAGAACCAGATCCGCCAGTAGTCCGACGTGCTTTCCACGGTGACCTTCTCCACCCCCGCCGCCACCAGATCGGCGGCAAGGTCACTGACCGCGTTCGTGGTCGCCGTCACCTGCCACACCCGGCTCACCCGCCGCCCACCCGCGGCGGGTAGCCGGGTACACACCATCCCCGACTCCTTGGCCACATCGACCGCACACACCCGCTCCCAGACCTTCTCGCTGTCAGCGTCCGGGATCTCTTCGGGTAACCCGCGCATCCGCCCGCGTCCCTCCTCACCGTGATCGACCAGTGGGTAGGTCGCCCGGGGGCCTCGGTCGGGAACCGAAAATCTGACCGGCGTGCTCGAAGCAACAGTGCGTGACCCACAAGAGTCCGGGCCCCGGCGCCAGACTTGCAGACGGCCTCAACTAGACCAAGATCGATCGGCGTCGGCGGGCGACCTGTCCACCATTTTCACGCCTGCGAGGCGTCCCGAAAAGACCGGGTGACTTGCAGTTGTGGCCCCGGCAAATGGGGTGAAGCACCCAAACTGGAGGCATAAAGTGCAAGATCGCGGGGGAGTCGGGGTGGCGGTTGGTCAGTGGGCGCGGCGGACGTCGTATGCCGGGGAGTCCAGAGCCGCGGTGGCCGCCAGGAAGTCGTGGGCGCGCATCCGGCACCACGCCGGGATGTCCACCGCCGCCGCCGGGTCGTCGGCGAGCACCCGCAGTACCGCGCCGACGGGCAGTTCCGGCAGCCGGCGGGCCAGTTTGATCACCGGCAGCGGGCAGCGTTGGCCCCGGCAGTCGAGCACCTCGTCGGGTGCGGCGTCGCCCGCGCTCACAGCCCGGTCACCCCGGCCTCGGCGCGCAGGTCGGCCACGACGCCCGGCAGCTCGGCGAGGAACCGCTCCACCTCGGCCTCCGTCGTCTCCCGGTGCAGCGAGACGCGTACGTTGCCGTGCGAGAGCACGCCCATCGCCTCCAGCACGTGCGACGGGCGCAGCGTGGACGACGTGCAGGAGGAGCCGGACGAGACGGCGAAGCCCCGCCGGTCCAGCGCGTGCAGCAGCGCCTCGCCGTCGACGTACAGGCAGGAGAACGTGACCAGGTGGGGCAGCCGGTCGACCGGGTCGCCGACCACCTCCACGTCGGGCACCTCCGCCGCCACCCGGGCCCGGATCCGGTCCACCAGCGGCGCCAGCCGCGCCGTCTCGGCTCCCGCCTCGGCCGCCGCCGCGCGCAGGCTCGCCGCCGCGGCCACCACCGCCGGCAGGTTCACCACCCCCGGCGTACGCCCCGACTCCCGCTCGTCCGCCGGCCACGGCGACTCCCAGCGGGTGCCCTTGCGCACCACCAGCAGCCCGACGCCGGGCGGCCCGCCCCACTTGTGCGCGCTGGCGGTCAGCACCGACCAGCCCGCCGGCACCGGCACCCGGCCCACCAGCTGCGCCGCGTCCACGTACAGCGGCACCCCCGCGGCGGCGCACGCGGCCGCCGCCGCCGGCACCGGCTGCACCGTGCCCACCTCGTGGCTGGCGCCGATCAGCGCCGCGAGAGCCACCCCGGGCGCGGCCACGGCCGCCGACCAGGCGTCCAGGTCGAGCCGGCCGAGCCGGTCCACCGGTACGGAGGTCGCCCGCCCGCCGGCGGCGACGTGCCGCTCCCCGGCGTGCAGCACGGCCGAGTGCTCGATCGCGGAGTGCACCAGGGCGTCGCCCGCCCGCCGCCGCCCGGCCAGGCCGCCGAGCACGGCCGAGTGCGCCGCGCTCGTACCGCTGGGGGTGAAGGACAGCTCGTCGGCGCGGACGCCGACGGCCTGCGCGGCGGCCTCGCGGGCGGCGTCGAGGAGCTGGCGGGCCCGGCGGGCCTGGCGGTAAAGGCGGTCCGGGTCGGCCCAGCCGTCGTCGAGGGCGGCCAGCAACGCCTGCCGGGCGACCGGGTGCAGCGGGGCGGCGGTGGCCGCGTCCAGGTAGACCGGGGATGCGCTCACGGCTGGAACGCTATCGCGCCGGTACGCCCAAGATCCCCCCGATCGGTGCCGAGACTGACCCCAACACGGTCAGGCCGGTCATGGTCGAGTAATCTGCGACCGTCGGTGACGCCTTTGCCGCCGGTGATGAGGAAACCACCACCGCGGCGCGCTAGGGAGGCAGGACCAGGTGGTCGCAAGGAGTTCGGAGGTACGGCCCTCGGCCGTACGGCACAGCGCTTCTCCGGGGGCCGGCGCGCGCCGGCGGCGTGGTGCTGGTCGGCTCGCCGGCCTCGGCCTCGGCGGCGCGGCGCTGCTGGTCCTGCTCACGGGCTGCGACGTCGGCAGGACGTTCGGCGGCTTCGGCTGGCCGCAGGGCGGCATCTCGCCCGAGTCCCACCGGATGTACGACCTGTGGATCGCGTCCTGCATCGCGGCCCTCGCGGTCGGCGTGTTCGTCTGGGGCCTGATCTTCTGGTGCGTGGTGCGCTACCGGAAGCGGGGCAACGAGCTGCCGGTGCAGACCCGGTACAACATGCCGATGGAGTTCCTCTACACGATCGCCCCGATCCTGATCGTGTCGGTGCTCTTCTACTACACGGCGGTCGTGCAGACCGACGTGAACAAGACCTCGAAAAACCCGGACGTCACGGTCGAGGTCGTCGCCTTCAAGTGGAACTGGCAGTTCAACTACCGCGACGGCCAGGGCGCGGACGCCAACACGGTCGCGTCGGTGCTCGGCACCACCGAGGCCATCCCGGTGCTGGTGCTGCCGACCGGCCGGTCGATCCGCTTCGAGGAGACCAGCCGCGACGTCATCCACTCGTTCTGGGTGCCCGAGCTGCTGTTCAAGCGGGACGTGATGCCGGGCAACGTCCGCAACGTCTTCGAGGTCTCCAGCCTCGACGCCGAGGGCGCGTACGTCGGCCGCTGCGCCGAGCTGTGCGGCACGTACCACGCGTTCATGAACTTCGAGCTGCGGGTCGTCTCGCCGGCGAAGTACGACCAGTTCCTGGCCGCCAAGCGCGACGGCAAGTCGACGCAGGAGGCGCTGTCGGCGATCGGCGAGGAGCCGTACGCCAAGACGACCGAGCCGTTCGACACGCGGCGCGACAAGTCCAACTTCAACCCTGCCACCGCGGGCAGCTGAGGGAGCGGGCATGAAGACCGAGTGGCGTATCTTCCTTGTCATCGCCGGGTTCCTGCTCGGCGCCACCGTCCTCTACGGCGCGTGGACGTACGGCGACTCCGGCCGGGTCGAGTGGGTCGGCACCGTCGCGCTGGCGCTGTCGTTCCTGCTCTGCGCGATGTGCGGCGGCTTCTTCTGGTTCGTCTCCCGGCGGATCGACCTGCGCCCGGAGGACCGGGCCGACGGTGAGATCGCCGACGGCGCGGGCGAGATCGGCTTCTTCAGCCCCGGCAGCTACTGGCCGTTCGGCCTGGCGCTCGCCGCCGCGATCGCCGGCATGGGCCTGGTTCTCTGGCAGTTCTGGCTGCTCGGCGTGGGCCTGGTGGCCGTCGTCTTCGCCGCCTGCGGCCTGCTGTTCGAGTACTACAGCGGCACCCGGCGCACCGCCGAGCACTGACCCGGGAATCATCCGCGGCCGAGCCCGCGTCCCCGTCGCGGGGGCGCGGGCTCACGCGTGTCTAGGCACCGGCGCCCGGCGCCCGCCGAAGGCGGGTGATCAAGAGATTTGCGCCTGAATCGCGCCACGCGCATGACGTAAACCTCTTGATCACCGAGCGGGTCCGTGTTGGCCGGCTGCCGGCGCGGCCGGCGCGGCCGGCCGGTCAGGCGGCCGGCGGCGGCGCGGCGGCGTTAGTCAGGCGGCGTGGCGGTGGGGGTGGGGTGGGGGTGGGGCGGGCGGTGGGCCGGGTGGGCGGGAGGCTGACGGTGGCGATCAGCACGGCCGCGCCGCAGCTCACGCAGGCCAGCTCGGGGCAGTCGGCCCCGTGGCCGTCGACGCACGGCGGCGCCTCGAACGGCTGCACGCCCTCGCAGGTGTCGCAGTACAACTCGCGGTCGGACACAGGATCCCCTCCGGAAAATCACTCCTGTGTAGTTTCCCACGAGGGCCCGACATGTCCGCGGGAGCCGACACCCGGGAGGCGCTCAGAGCGCGCGGGCGACCTCGAGCCAGCGGTCCAGCGCCGCCGCGGCGGCGCCGGAGTCGATCGACTCGGCGGCCCGGGCCATCCCGGCGCGCAGGGCCGCGGCGAGGTCTCCGTCGAGCGGGCCCTGGGTGGCCAGCGCGGCGGCCGCGTTGACCAGCACCGCGTCCCGGACGGGACCGGTCTCGCCGGCCAGCAGCCGGCGGGCCACGCCGGCGTTGTAGGCCGCGTCACCGCCCCGCAGGTCGGCCAGCGTGGCCCGGGGCAGCCCCAGCTCCGTCGCGTCCAGCACCGCCTCCCTGACGGTGCCCCGCTGGGCCACCCAGACCCGGGTCGGGGCGGCGGTGGAGAACTCGTCGAGGCCGTCCTCGCCGCGCAGCACCAGCACCGAGTCGCCCCGCTCGGCGAAGACGGCGGCCATCACCGGCGCCATGCGCGCGTCGAAGCAGCCCACCGCGGCGGCACGGGGCCGGCCCGGGTTGGTCAGCGGGCCGAGGAAGTTGAAGACGGTGGGCACGCCCAGCTCCCGGCGGGTCGGGCCGGTGTGCCGCATGCCCGGGTGGAACCGGGCGCGAAGCAGAAGCCGATGCCGGCCTCCGCCACGCACCGGGCCACCGCCTCGGGCGCGAGGTCGAGCGGGAGGCCGAGGTATTCCAGCAGGTCGGCCGTGCCGCAGGACGACGAGGCGGCGCGGTTGCCGTGCTTGACCACCCGGACCCCCGCGCCGGCCACCACCAGTGCGGACATCGTCGAGATGTTCACCGTGTGGGCGAGGTCACCGCCGGTGCCGACCACGTCGAGCGCGGACTCCCGCAGCTCCTCCGGCAGGTCGACCTGCGCCGCCCGGCCGAGCATCGTCTCGACCAGGCCGGCGAGCTCCGCCGGGGTCTCGCCCTTGGCCCGCAGCGCGACGACGAAGCCGGCGATCTGCGCCGGGACCGCCGCGCCGGACATGATCTCGCCCATCGCCCAGGCGGTGTCCGCGCTGGAGAGCTCCTCCCCGCGCAGCAGCGCGGTGAGCAGAAGCGGCCAGGTCCGTTCGCCCATGGCGGGCCTCCCGAGCGGGCGTGGATGTGCGGATGAGGCACGACCGGCGACGACGGCGGTCGTGACGGGCCGGGCGCCGCCGGCGGGGACTGGCGGCACGGGCCCAGGGCTCAGGCCGCGGCGTGGGTACGCAGCAGCTCGGCCACGGTGGTGCCGGTGGTGACCGGGTCGAGCGGGTGCACCAGGGTGGCGTCGACCTCGGCGTACGCGGCCAGCCATCGGTCGGCGGCGCGGGCGATCACCAGGCAGGTCGGGGGAGCGTCGGCCCGGTCGTCCTTGATCTGCCGGGCGATGCCGAGGCCGCCGCCGGGGCTCGCCTCGCCGTCCAGCAGCATCAGGTCGATCTCGTAGTCGTCGACCAGTCGGACACACTCGGCGTAGGTGGACGCCTCGACGAACTCGATCTGCAGCCCGGGCGCCGGTCGGGTGCCCACGGCCAGCCGCATCCGGTCACGGACCTGCGGGTCGTCGCTGTAGAGCAGGACGGTGCAAGGACGATCGCTCATCGCAAACTGGCTCCCACCTCGTAGCTGCCCGCTGATCGTACCCGTCGCCGCCGGCGGGCCGGCTGCCGCCCGGCCGGGCCAGCCCGCGTACGCTCCGGGGCTGATCAGGCCGCGGATCCCGCCGCCCGCTCGCGGGCCTCCTGGCGGTCCAGTTCGCGGTCGAGCCGGCGGGCCTCCCGCTCCGACTGGCGCACCCACTGCACCACCAGGACCGCGAGCATGGTCACACTGACGAACTCGCCGCCGGCCCACAGGATGCCCCCGGCGACGACCTGGTCGTCCCCGGGGTTGGCCCAGGTGAGGCCGAGCGACGGGTACCAGTCGCCGCCGAAGAGCGTGGTGCTCTGCATGATCGTGAGCCCGAGCACGGTGTGGAACGGCACGGACAGCACCATGAGCAGCGCCCGCGCCGGGTACGGCCACCGCCCGGGCAGCGGGTCCAGCCCGAGCAGCGGCCAGAAGAACACGCAGCCCGTGGCGATGAAGTGCGCGTGCACGAGCTCGTGGGCCCAGGCGTGTTCGAGCGTGTACCGGTACAGGTCGGTGAAGTACAGCGCGAACGGGTTCACCACGAAGATGGCGAACGCCACGAGGGGGAAGGTGTAGATCCGGGCGACGCGGCTGTGCACGATCGCCAGCAGCCGCTTGCGCGGGCGCACCGGCAGGGTACGCAGGGCGAGCGTGACCGGGGCGCCGAGGGCCAGGAAGATCGGGGCGACCATCGACAGCACCATGTGCTGCACCATGTGCACCGACAGCAGCGTCGTGTCGTACGCGTGCAGGCCGCTCACCGTGACCGAGGCGATGCCGCCGAGGCCCGGGCCGAGGAAGAACACGGTGCGGGTCACCGGCCAGCGGTCCCCGCGCAGTCGCAGCCGGTGCACGCCGTACAGGTAGAGTCCGGCGGCGAGCACCAGGCCGAGGGCGAGCCAGCTGTCGAGCCGGGTCTCGGTGAACACCCGGACGACGGTGAACGGCGGCGGAAGCGGGTCGCCGCCGGCCGCGAGCACGGACGGCGCACCGGCCGCCGAGGTGGCGGGGAAGATCGAATCGACGTGCAGCACGCTTTTCAGGCTAGCCAGGCGAACCGGACCTGCCACGTTCGGGCCACGGATCCCACCGGTTTGGCCCCCCGCTGATCGCCGGCCGTGGTCAAGGGCAATAATGACCGCGTGACTGCGGCCCCAGCCATTGACAAGAGCCGGATCCACTCCCTGACGCGGCCCAACATGGTCAGTGTCGGGACGATCGTGTGGCTCTCCAGCGAACTCATGTTCTTCGCGGCGCTGTTCGCGATGTACTTCTCCATCCGCGCCGCCGCGCCGGAGCAGTGGGCGAAGCACACCGAGCACCTCAACATCCCGTACGCGACCACCTTCACGGTGATCCTGGTGTTGTCCTCGGTGACCTGCCAGCTCGGCGTGTTCGCGGCGGAGAAGGGTGACGTCCACGCCCTGCGGCGCTGGTTCACCGTCACCTTCGTGATGGGTCTGATCTTCGTGCTCGGCCAGCTCAACGAGTACCGCGAGCTGGTGCACGAGGGCGTCAAGATCAACGAAGACGGGTACGGGTCGATGTTCTACCTGACCACCGGCTTCCACGGCCTGCACGTGACCGGCGGTCTGATCGCCTTCATCATCTTCATGATCCGCACGACCATGGGCCGGTTCACCCCCGCCCAGGCCACCTCGGCGATCGTCGTGTCGTACTACTGGCACTTCGTCGACGTGGTGTGGATCGGCCTCTACGCCATGATCTACTGGCTCCAGTGATCTTGGCGGCGTCACGTACCGCGCCGCTGCCCCGTCCCTGAGACAAGTCCCACCCTTAAGGACACAGGTCATGACTTCTGACAACGACCGCCGACGCGGTCTGCTCGCGCGGTTGCGCGGCGGGCGGCCCGCAGCGCGCAGCAGGGGCCGCCGCCGGCTGGGCGCGGCGTTCCGCCTGATCGCCGCGCTCACGCTGGCCGGCGGCGCCTACACCGTCTTCGCCCCCGGCGTCCAGGCGCAGGAAAACCCGCCGCTCACCGGCGCCGCCGCCGAGGGCAAGGCGCTGTTCGACGTGAGCTGCGTGAGCTGCCACGGCCGCAACGCGCAGGGTGTCGAGGGTCGTGGCCCGAGCCTGATCGGCGTCGGCTCCGCCTCGGTGGAGTTCCAGGTGAGCTCCGGCCGGATGCCGATGGCCCGGCAGGAGGCCCAGGCCATGCGCAAGCCGCCGGTCTTCACCGACGACCAGGTGCGCCAGCTCGGCCAGTACGTCCAGTCGCTCGGCGGCGGCCCGCAGATCCCCGAGGGTGACCTGCGCAACGGCGCCAACCTGGCGGCCGGCGGCGAGCTGTTCCGGATCAACTGCTCGCAGTGCCACGCCTTCGGCGGTGGCGGCGGCGCCCTGTCCTCCGGCAAGTACGCGCCGAGCCTGCGTCCCGCCAGCGACCGGCAGATCTACGCCGCGATGCTGAGCGGCCCGCAGAACATGCCGGTCTTCGGGGACAACCAGATCACCCCGGAGCAGAAGGCGGACATCATCGCCTACATCCAGGAGACCCTGAAGCACGACCAGGACCAGGGCGGCTTCAACCTCGGCCGGTACGGGCCGTCCACCGAGGGCCTGGCCATCTTCCTGATCGGCATCGTCGCGCTCGTCTTCGCCAGCCTGTGGATTGCGGGCAAGTCGTGACCGGGCGGATCCTTCGATTCAGCGCTTGTGAGGTGGCGGCATGAGCACCCAGACCGAGCACCAGGCCCAGCAGGGCCGGGAGCCGCTCGACGTGCACGACCCCCGGTTCAGCCGGTTCGACATCGTGCAGGAGGGCGCGCGCCGGGACGACATCGAGATCGTCCACTACGAGCCGCAGGTCGTCCCGGGCAGCCGGGCCGAGCGCCGCCTGGTCCGTACGGTCGCCGCGATGTTCCTGCTCACCGGCCTCGCCGCGACCGCGTTCCTGGTGGTCTACATCTGGTGGCCGTGGGAGTACGAGCCGGGCCGCGGTGGCGACAAGCTCTACACCCCGCTGCTCGGCCTCACCCTCGGCGTGGCCCTGCTGGGCGTCGGCTTCGGCATCCTGACCTGGGGCAAGAAGCTGCTGCCCAAGGAGGTCTCGATCCAGGACCGGCACGAGGGCGCCTTCTCCCCGGACGATCGCAGGATCACCGGCGAGACGATGCTGTACCTCGCCGACGAGATGGGCGTGAAGCGCCGTCCGCTGCTGGGCGTCTCGCTGGTCGCCGGTCTCCTGCCGGTGGGTGCGGTCGTCGCGGCCCCGCTGGTCGGTGGCCTGATCTCGCAGCCGCACAAGAACAACCAGATGTTCACCACCGGGTTCAACCCGAGCAACAACGGCGGCCGGCCGGTGCGGCTGGTCCGCGAGGACGGCCGGCCGATCCGCCCGGCCGACATCAGCGCCGGCGGCCAGCTGACCGTCTTCCCGGGCATCGAGCACGGCGTGAGCAACAAGCACGCCGACTCCCCGACGCTGCTGATCCACCTGCGCGAGTCGGACGCCCAGAAGTCCCGGGAGGCCAACCAGCGGGTTGGGCACGGCGGCTACATGTGGGGCAACTACGCCGCGTTCTCCAAGATCTGCACGCACGCGGGCTGCCCGGCCAGCCTGTACGAGCAGCAGACCAACCGTCTGCTCTGCCCGTGCCACCAGTCCCAGTTCCTGATCACCGACAACGCCCGGCCGGTCTTCGGCCCGGCCAGCCGGCGGCTGCCCCAGCTGCCGATCGAGGTGGACGACGAGGGCTTCTTCGTGGCGCGGTCGGATTACACCGAGACCATCGGGCCTGACTTCTGGGAGCGGCCGTGAAGCGTCGTAAGTTGGACATGGCAGCCGTGCCCGGCAAGGCCGCGGTGGGGGTGGACGAGCGCTTCCAGGTCGCCACCCCGCTGCGCCGGCTGCTGAACAAGGTCTTCCCGGACCACTGGTCGTTCCTGCTCGGCGAGATCGCGCTGTTCTCGTTCGTCGTGCTGCTGCTGACCGGTGTCTTCCTGACCTTCTTCTTCGAGCCGTCGATGACCGAGGTGGTCTACAACGGCAGCTACGCCCCGCTGCGGGGCACGCCGATGTCGGCCGCCTACGCCTCCAGCCTGGACCTGTCGTTCGACGTCCGGGGCGGCCTGATCATGCGGCAGATGCACCACTGGGCGGCGCTGCTGTTCATGGCCGCGATCGTCGTGCACATGCTGCGGGTCTTCTTCACCGGCGCGTTCCGCAAGCCGCGCGAGACCAACTGGATCATCGGCTCGCTGCTGTTCTGGGTCGGCTTCCTCGCCGGCTTCACCGGCTACTCGCTGCCGGACGACGGCCTCTCCGGCACGGGTCTGCGGATCGCCTCCGGCATCATGCTGTCGATCCCGGTGATCGGCTCCTGGGTCACCTCGTCGATCTTCGGCGGCGAGTTCCCGGGCGAGATCATCATCAGCCGGTTCTTCATCGCCCACGTGCTGCTCATCCCCGGCCTGCTCGTGGCGCTGATCAGCGCCCACCTGGGCCTGGTCTTCAAGCAGAAGCACACCCAGTGGCCCGGCCCCGGCCGGACCAACGGCAACGTCGTGGGCGAGCGGATGTTTCCGCGGTACGCGCTGAAGCAGGGCGGCTTCTTCATGGTCGTCTTCGGCGTGATCGCGCTGATGGGTGGCCTGTTCCAGATCAACCCGATCTGGTACTTCGGCCCGTACGAGGCGTGGGTGGTCTCGGCCGCCAGCCAGCCCGACTGGTACGTCATGTTCCTCGACGGCTCGACCCGCCTCATGCCGGCCTGGGAGATCAACATTCCGATCGGCGACGGGTACGTCATCCCGCCGCTGTTCTGGCCCACGGTCGTGCTGCCGGGAATCCTGGTCGGCCTCTCGACGCTCTATCCGTTCCTGGAGGCGCGGCGGCTGAAGGACTACCGCAGCCACAACCTGCTGCAGCGCCCCCGGGACACCCCGGAGCGGACCGCGATCGGCGCGATGGCCGTGGCGTTCTTCATCGTCCTGACGCTCTCGGGCGGCAACGACGTGATCGCCGACAAGTTCCACATCAGCCTGAACGCCATGACCTGGGCGGGCCGGATCGGCCTGCTGATCGTCCCGCCGCTGGCATACTACGTGACGTACCGGATCTGCCTGGGCCTGCAACAGCACGACCGTGAGGTGCTGGCCCACGGCGTGGAGACCGGCATCATCCGGCGGCTGCCGGACGGCCGGTTCGAGGAGATCCACCAGCCGCTCACCGCGGCCGGCCACGACGGCCACGGCGAGTTGGAGTACGTCGGCTGGGTGGTGCCCAAGAAGATGAACCGCCTGGGCGCCCTCGGGCCCGCCATCCGGGGCTTCTTCTTCCCGATCGAGAAGCCGGCCGAGGCGCCGGTCTCGCCGGGCCACCCGCCGGTCGAGCCCCGGCCGGCGCGGGAGGAGATCAGCAGCGGCGAGAGCCATCGCTGACCCTCGCCCGAGTCGCACGTGGCGCCCGTCGGACCTCCGACGGGCGCCACGTCCGTTTTCCGCCCCGGGATCACTCCCGCCCGCCCGGGGCGCTCCGGTGCCGCGCGGGGGCGCGGCTGCGGATTGGCAGGGTTAATCCTCCTCAGCCGGGTATCCGTGCGGTCCAACGGAAAAGGGGGGGAAAGATGTTGGGTCTCAAACGCCTCGGACTGCTCGCCGCCCTGGTGGTGGTCGGGCTGGCGCCCGCGGCGGCGGCGCAGGCCGCGGCACAGCCGTCGACGCAGGACACCCAGTACCTGCAGGCCCTGCACCAGGTGAACCTGTTCGAGATCGCCTCGGGAAACCTGGCGCAGCAGAAGGGCCAGAACCAGCAGGTGAAGGACCTGGGTGCCCAGTTCGTCACGGACCACACCCAGCTGGACCAGACGGTGCAGAGCACCGCCCAGCAGTTGGGCGTCCAGCTGCCCGGCTCGCCGACGGCGGACCAGCAGAAGATCATCGACCGGCTGAACGGTCTCAGCGGCGCCGAATTCGACAAGCAGTGGGTGACCGACGAGCTGGCCGGTCACGTCCAGGCCGTCCAGGCCACCCAGACCGAGATCTCGCAGGGCAGCGAGCAGTCGGTCGTCCAGCTGGCCCAGAACGCCCTGCCGGTGCTCCAGGCGCACCTCGACGCGCTGACCGCCCTGGCCCAGACCCTGGGCATCCCGGTCCCGCAGACCAGCGCCAGCGGCACGCCCAGCCCGGGCGGCACGGGCACCCCGGCCCCGGGTACCACCAGCGAGTCGCCGGCACCGGGCGCCACCGAGTCGACGGCCCCGGGCACCGAGTCCCCGGCCCCGGGTACCACCGAGTCCCCGGCCCCGGGCGTCAGCTGACGCCGTACGCCCAGGTAGCCAGCCCGCCGCCCGGTGGGCTGGCTACCGCCTTTCCGGGGGTGCGGCGGTCAGTCGGCGCTGGCCAGGCCGATCGCGAACGCCTCCTCCAGATCGTGCTGCGAATACGCGCGGAAGGCGATGTGGGACTGCGTCTTGACCACGCCGGGCACCTTCGAGATGCTGCCGGCGATGATCTCGGCGATCTGCTCGAACTCCCGGACCCGGACCATGGCGATCAGGTCGACGTGCCCGGCCACCGAGTAGACCTCGCTGACACCGGGCAGGTTGGCCAGGTTCTCGGCCACCTCCGGGATCGAGTCGGTGGCGCAGTCGATCAGTACGATCGCGGTGATCAATGGTCCGCCCTTCGTCGTGCGTGTACGCCGACCATGCTAGTGCGCCGTCCGTCGGCGTTCGTCGGGTTGGCCTGCCGCCGGCACAGCTGCCCCGCGGGCTCGGTCGGGTCGGGCTCAGCGGGGGCCGGCGGCGACCGTGAGGCCGCCCGGGGCGCGGATCACCCCGGCCAGCCGCTCCCCGGCGTCCACCTCGGCCCCCGGCCACACCACCGACCGGCTGACCTCGCCCCGGACGCGCGCCCCCGCGCCCACCACGGCCCGGTCGCAGCGGCCGGTGACCGTCGCCGTCGGGTCGACCAGGTTGCCGTCCCCGGCCGCGTGCAGGTTCGCCGCCAGGTAGTCGGCCGGCGTGCCGGTGTCGTAGAACGTGCCGGCGTACGGCACGACCGTCAGCGCGCCCGCCGCCTCGGCGGGCCGCCAGAGGGCCCTGACCAGCTCGGCCGGCTCGAGCGGCAGGCCCCGGACCAGCCGCCAGGGCAGCAGCGAGAAGCCGACGAACCGGTGCCCGCTGAAGGCGCCGGAGGCGGCCGGATCGGCGGCGGGCCGACCCAGCAGCCGTACGCTCTCGCCGTCCCAGCCGGTCAGCAGCGCGGCGATGTCCGGGCCCGGGGCGGCGGCGGGGTCGGCGAGGTAGGCGTCGGCATTGCCGACCAGGACGCCCCGGCCGGCGATCCAGTCCCGCAGGTTTGCCACGCCGCCGGCGGTACCGAGCGGGGCACCCGGCTCTACCGACAGGTGCGCCCGGCCGGCGGCGTGCGCGACCACCTGTTCGCCCAGATAGCAGGCGTTCACCGCGACCCGGGCCGGACCGGTGAGGCCGAGCCCGGCCAGCCGGGCCAGCGCCCGGTCGAGCAGCGGCACGTTGCCGACGGGGCACAGCGCCTTGGGCACCCGCTCCGTGAGCGGTCGCAGCCGAGTCCCCTCACCGGCGGCGAGCACGACGGCGCAGACCTCCGGCCCCGCGCTTCCCGCCCCGGGACCGGCCGGCCCGGAGGCACCGGCGGAGCGGCCCGGGGCGGTCACTGCCGTGGGCCGGCCGGCGGCGGCACCTCGCCGGCGCGCGGCCCGATGCCGTAGTACCCGAGCAGGTTCGCGGTCGCCCGGCTCAGCCGGGGCAGGTCGTCCAGCGGGTGCCAGGCCGCCTCGAAGACCTCCGCGCCGTCGACCTTCAGCTCCGTGGTCGATGCGGGCACCTCAGCCTCGAAGACCACGTCCACCCAGCCCTTGGCGTGGACGACCGCGTTCGGCACGGCCGGACGCAGCCGCTCGGGGGCGAGCCGGACGCCGCTCTCCTCGAACAGCTCCCGGGCCGCGCCCACCACCGGGGCCTCGCCGCGTTGCAGCAGCCCCGCCGGGAGCGTCCAGCTGTGCCCGGGCGGCTGGCGCAGCAGGAGCAGGCGGCCGGGGGCGTCGGCCTCGGCGTCGCGGACCAGGGTGACCGCGCCCACGATGTACTTCGGCACGGCGAGCCGGACCAGTCGGCGCCGCAGCGGCACGGGCAGCCGGTAGAAGACCTGGTACGCGAAGGCCCGTCCGGTGGCGCGCGAGCGGGGGATCATGGGTCCAGGCTAGTGCCCGCCAGCGGGTGCCCGACGGCCTGGGGGAAGATCGCTCACTCCCGGTGATCCACCAGGTCGATGAGCTGGCGCACCACGGCGTCGGGCTCCAGCGCCCGGTCGACCACCGCCACCAGCATGGTCTCCAGGTCGGGGTAGCCCAGCTCCTCGGACAGCCGCAGCAGCGGCATGTCGCTGGCCAGCCCCCGATCGTGCTTGCGCAGCGCCAGCCCGATCGTGGCCCGGCCGAGGCGGACCTTGTCGGCGATCGAGATGCCGGGCTCGGTGTGCTCGGCGAACCACCGGTTGATCTGCATCTGCGCGTGCGGGGACTTGACGAAGCCCAGCCACTCCCGGCGGGGCCCGCGCGGGGCGACGTCGGCCTCGAAGCCGCTCTCCGCGTCCGACTCGGTGAAGATCTCCACCACGTCGCCCTCCTCCAGCTCCGAGGAGAGCGGGGCGAGCCGGCCGTTGATCCGCGCCGCCAGGCAGTGGTCGCCCCGCTCGGGGCCCAGCTCGTACGCCACGTCGACCGGGGTCGCCCCGGCCGGGAGCACCACCTGCCGTCCCTCGGCGACCACCTGGATCTGGGCCTCGGCGAGGTCGCAGCGCAGCGACTGGAGGAACTGGGCCGGGTCGGGGGCCTCCTGCTCCCAGTCGAGCACCCGACGCAGCCAGGCGAGCTGTTCGGCCCGGGCGGCGGCGGCAGCGCCGGCCGGGCGGGGGAAGCGGAAGTCGGCGGCGATGCCGTACTCGGCCGAGCGGTGCATCTCCACGGTGCGGATCAGCACCTCGACCGTCCGGTCCTTCGGCCCCAGGACGGTGGTGTGCAGGGAGCGGTAGAGGTTGTTCTTCGGGGAGGCGATGAAGTCCTTGAACCGGCCCGGCACCGGCCGCCAGAGCCCGTGCACGGCGCCGAGGGCCGCGTAGCAGTCGGTGGCGGGGCCGTCCACCACGATCACGATCCGGGGCAGGTCGTAGGGGACGGTGTGGCCCCCGGCCACGGTGTCCTTCCAGATCGAGTAAAGGTGGCGGGGACGCGGGGCGACCTGGGCGTCGACCCGGCCGCGCCGCAGCGCCACCCGCGCGCGCGCGACCACGTCGGCGAGGTACGCGTCCCAGCCGGGCCGGTCGTGCACGTGCCGGGCGATGCGGGCGTGCTCCTCGGGCTCCAGATGCAGCAGCACGACGTCGTCCAGCTCGCGTTTGAGGGTCTGGATGCCGAGGCGGTCGCAGAGCGGGACGAGCACCTCCTGCGTCTTGCGGGCGATCCGCTCCCGCGACGCCGCCGAGCGAACGCCGAGGGTGCGCATGTTGTGCAGCCGGTCGGCCAGCTTGATGATCAGCACCCGGACGTCCTTGCCGGCCGCGACGATCATCTTGCGCGTCGTCTCCGCCTCGGCGGCCTTGCCGTAGAACGCCTTGTCGAACTTCGTCACCCCGTCGACCAGGTGGGCCACCTCGCCGCCGAAGTCCTCCGCGAGGGCCTGGAGGGTGTAGCGGGTGTCCTCCACCGTGTCGTGCAGCAGCGCGGCCACCAGCGTGGTGGCGTCCATGCCCAGCTCGGCGCAGATCTGGGCGACCGCGAGCGGGTGGGTGATGTACGGCTCGCCGCTCTTGCGGAACTGGCCGCGGTGCATGTTCTCCGCGATCGTGTACGCCCGGCGCAGCACCGACGGGTCCGTGTCGGGATGGATGGCCCGGTGCGTGCGGACCAGTTGGGTGACCGGGTCGCCATCGGTGCTCGGCCAGCTCAGCAGCGACCGCAGCCGCCGGGCCAGGGGCAGCTCGCCAGGCTGGGTCGGAAGCGCGCCCCCCAGGGCGGCGCCGCGTCCGGCGTCGACGTCCACGAGGGACACCTCCTCACCCCGGCCCCGCGGTCGCCAGGCGGCAACCGGGAGCAGGCCCACGAAACGGGCAGGACTGCACTTCCTTAACAGACTAAGGGAGTCGACGTAGTCCGATCGGTCACTTGGTCATGGGCGTTCGGTCGAGAGTTGGTGGGATGAGGCGGACTCCGCCTTGCTCAGCAGGCCCCGAAAACGGCCCGCGCCGGTGACCGGAGAGGACCAACCGGAGGACATCTCCAGCAGCCGGGTCTCGGGTCGTTCCAACCAGGACAGGATCCGCTCGGACTCCTCGGCGGACGCCCGGGGCACCGGGCCGTGCCCGGGCGGGACCGTCTCGGCGGTCGCCCGGACCGCCTCCAGCGTCGGTCGGGGGTGTACGCCCGGCGGCGAGACCCCGGCGCCGGCCAGCCGGCCGTGCCGCACCAGCGCGACCTCCCACCCGCCCCGGGCTGCCGGCCGGACGGCGGCCAGCTCGGCGATCCGGGTCAGGCCCGCCAGCCGCTGCATGCGTACCGTGGCCCGCAGCACCGCCGCGAGCCGGGACCGCACCACGGCCGCCTCCTCGTACCGCTGGTCGCGGGCCAGCGCCTCGATGCGGGCCAGCAGCGCGTCCACCACCACCCGGGGGTCGCTCGCCGTGGCGGTGCGGAACGGCGCGACCGCGCGCCGGTCGTACTCCTCCGGGGTGATCCGGTGCTCGCACGGCGCGGCGCAGCGACCCAGCTCGGCCAGCGCGCAGGCCGGGGTGACCGCGCGCAGCGACAGGCGGTGCGTGCACTGGCGCAGCGGGACGGCGTCGTGGAAGGCCGCCGCGGCCAGCTCGGCGGCCCGGCGCGAGCCGAACGGCCCCAGGTACGCGTCGTCGCCGGGGGAGAGGGAGCGGACCACCGACAGCCGCGGGTACGGCCCCTCGGTGAGCTTGAGCCACACCACCCGCTCGGGGAACTTCGACCGCCGGTTGTACGGCGGGGCGTGCGCGGCGATCAGCCGCAGCTCGCGCACCTCCGCCTCCAGCGAGTGGGCGCACTCGACCGCCTCCACCCGCTCCGCGGCGGCGAGCATCTCGGAGATCCGCGCCCGCTTCTCCGAGGCCGTGAAGTAGCTGCGCACCCGGGTGGCGATGTCGCCGGACGTGCCGACGTAGAGCGGCCGGTCGTCGGCGGCCCGGAAGATGTAGACCCCGGGGACCCTCGGCAGCCCGTCGGCGAGGTGCCGCTTGCGCCGCTGCGTCGGGGTGACCGCCCGCGCGAACTCGATCGCCTCGCCGATCGTGTCGACCCCGTGCCCGCCGAGGCGGCCGATCAGCCCGTGCAGCACGTCGACGGTGGCCCGGGCGTCGGCCAGCGCCCGGTGGGTCGGCTGGGTGGCCGTGCGGAAGTATGCCGCAAGGGTGCCGAGCTTGCGGTTGGGCACCTCGTCGCGGGTGAGCACCCGCCGGGCCAGCGCGGCGGTGTCCAACACCCGGGGGTTGGGCCACCGGTAGCCGTGCTTCGCGCAGGCGGCCTTCAGGAAGCCCACGTCGTACGGGGCGTTGTGGGCGACCAGCACGGCGTCGGAGACGAACTCCAGGAAGCTGG
This sequence comes from Micromonospora olivasterospora, assembly GCF_007830265.1. Taxonomy (NCBI): domain Bacteria; kingdom Bacillati; phylum Actinomycetota; class Actinomycetes; order Micromonosporales; family Micromonosporaceae; genus Micromonospora; species Micromonospora olivasterospora. Next base: position 821,964 of record NZ_VLKE01000001.1, on the reverse strand, counting down.
GCAGCACCTGCTCGATCGGCGGCGCGGGAACCAGCATGGCCTGGGTGATCCCGGTCAGCACCGTGATGAACGGCGGAATCGGCACGCCCGGGTTGACCAGGGTGGCGAGCACGCCCAGCTCCTCGCCGCCGCGCACCTTCACCGCGCCGATCTCGGTGATCCCGCCGCCGTCCGGCGCGCCGCCCGTGGTCTCCAGGTCGACCACCACGAACGTCGTCGCGTACAGCGGTAGCGCCGGGTCCACCCCGTCGCCCGCCGCCGGGTCCAGCCCGGCGAGCGCCTGCTGGACGTACTCCGCTCCGCCCACGTGCGGCACCGTAGACCCCCGGTCCGACACTCCCGTCCCACCGGTCCCTCTGGCCACCACCGCAGTAGGATGAGAGATCGGCTCACTCACCCGGCGGTGGGCCCGGTCGCGGTGGGAGACTTGCCACATGCCCCTCACCGAGCCGCACGACGACAGCCTCCCGGGGGAGGAGCCGGTCGGCGCCGTGCACCACACCGGTGAGGACGATCACGCCGGCACGTCGGATCACGCCGGCACGTTGGACCACGCCGGCACGTTGGACCACGCCGGCACGTCGGATCACGCCGGCACGTCGGATCACGCCGGCACGTCGGACCACGCCGGCACGGCGGATCACGCCGGCGCGGGGGAGCCGGCGCCCGAGCCGGAGCCGACGCTGCCGGAGCCGGTGCGCCAGCGGATCGTCGCCCTCACCGCGGCCATGCTGCCCGGCCTGCCCGTCGACGAGATCCCGGTGCCGTTGCGCCGGGTGGCGAAGTTCGCCCCCAACCGTCGGGCCCGGCTCGGTGCCCCGGCCATCGCCGCCCAGCTCACCGCCGACCCGCTGTTCCGGCAGCGGATCACCGCCCGGGTGCTCGCCGACGCCGGCGACCTCGGCGCGGCGGTGGTGGAGGGCACCGCGCCGGCCGCCGCCGACCCGGTCGAGGTGGCCGCCCTGGCCTACCTGGTCCGGCCGCGGGGCTGGCGGGAGCTGATCGAGGCCAGCGGGGCCGCGGTGCGCGCCGAGGCGGACAGGGCCCTCGTGGACGAGCTGATCCGGGAGGCCGAGCAGCGGGCCACCCGCGCCGAGCACGACCGGGCGGTGGCCCGGGTGGAGGCCGAGAAGCTGCGCGACGAGCTGGCCCGGGTCCGCGAGGAGCTCGGCCAGCTCCGCGAGGAGGCCCGCCAGCTCGCCCGTACGCTGCGCGAGACGCAGGCCCGGGAGCGCAAGGCCACCGAGATGGTGGCCACCGAGCGGGGCCGCGCCGCCCGCGCGGCGGCCGACGCGGACGCCGAGCTGCGCCGGGCGCGGGCCCGGCTGGCCGAGGCGGAGGCCGCGGCCGGGGTGGCCCGGGCCAGCGCCAAGGAGGCCCGCTCCGTCGACGACGCCCGGCTCTGGCTGCTGCTGGAGACGATCGGGCAGGCCGCCGTCGGGCTGCGCCGGGAGCTGGCGCTGGACCCGGCCGACCGGCTCCCCGCCGACTTCGTCGCCGACGCGTTCGCCGACGGGTCGGCGGCGACCCCGGCCGGTGCCGCCGCGCGGGCCCGCGACACCGACGACCCGGCCCGGCTCGACCAGCTCCTCGCGCTGCCGAAGGCGCACCTGGTCGTCGACGGCTACAACGTCACCAAGCGCGGCTTCGGCGAGATGTCGCTGGAGCAGCAGCGCAAGCGCCTGATCACCGGGCTGGGTGGGATCGCGGCGCAGACCGGGGACGAGGTCACCGTGGTCTTCGACGGGGCCGAGCGGATGCACGGGCTGCCGCCGTCCCCGCGCGGTGTGCGGGTGCTGTTCTCCCGCAAGGGGGAGACCGCCGACGAGCTGATCCGCCGGCTGGTCCGCGCCGAACCGCCCGGCCGCCCGGTGGTGGTGGTCTCCTCCGACCGCGAGGTCGCCGACGGGGTACGCCGGCACGGCGCGTACCCGCTCGGCGCCGACTCGCTGCTGCGCCGGCTGGCCCGCTCCTGATCCCCGAGCGGGAGAGGACACCGCTCGCGGTTCAGCCGCCGGCCCGGCCCGCCCCGACGCCGGCCAGCCGGTGCGGTCCGCCGCCGGCCCGCGCGGACATGCCGTGCAGGCGGCCCGCGACCGTCGCCGCGACCTGACGGAAGGCGCGGACGGCGGCACGGCGGTCGTGCCCTCGGGCCGCCGCGACGAAGGGCACCGTGGCGATCTCGGACAGTTCCACGAAGCGCAGCTCGCGGCTGCGACCGCGCGGCCTCGGCGGGCCGGACAGCGCGGGACACACCGCCATGTCGGCGCCGGGCCGCGCCCGCCTCATAGGATGGGCGCTCTCGACGGGAGGAGCGACGGCATGACGCGGGTACGACGCGACGGCGGCGCGCGCGGCGCGGCCCCGCGCCGCGCGCCGGGGTGACGCGGTGACGCCCCGCGGGTGGGCCGTGCTCACCCTCGCCGGGCTCGTCGTCGCGCTGGTCGTCGCCGCTGCCCTGCTGGTGCCCTGGCACCGGCCGCCAGCCCCGCGCGCCGACCAGCTCGCCGCGCTGCGGGACCTCCCCGTCGAGCAGGTCGCCCGGGGCCGGGCCTTCCGGGCCGCGCTGCGCCCCGGCGGCTGGGCGGCGCTGGCGGTCGGCCTGCTGGTGGCCCTGGCCCTCGGCCTCAGCCCGCTGGGCGGTCGCTTGGTGGAGCTGGTCGCCCGGCCCTTCGGCGGCCACTGGGTCGCCCAGGCGGTCCTCGGCGGGCTCGCCGTGCTGTTCGTCGCCGACCTGCTCACCGTGCCCTTCTCCGCCTGGCGGCACGCGATCCTCACCCGGTACGGGCTCGCCACCAACGGCTGGGGCGGCTGGACGGTCGACCTGCTCAAGTCGTACGCGGTCACCGCCGTCATCGGCGCGCTCGCGCTGCTCGGCTTCTACACCGTCACCCGGATCGCCCCGCGCTGGTGGTGGGCGTTCGGGGCGGCCGGCGCGGCCCTCCTGGTGGTGCTGCTGTCGTTCGTGGTGCCGGTGCTGGTGGAGCCGGTGTTCAACCGGTTCACCCCGATGGAGCAGGGCCCGCTGCGCACCGAGCTGACGAGCATGGCGGCCCGCGACGGGGTGCCCGTACGCGACGTGCTGGTCGCCGACGCGTCCCGGCGTACCCGGGCGGTCAACGCGTACGTCTCGGGGCTCGGCCCGACCCGCCGGGTCGTCGTGTACGACACGATGCTGCGCGAGGCGACCCCGGCCGAGGTGACCAGCGTGGTGGCGCACGAGCTGGGCCACGCGAAGGACCGCGACGTGTGGACCGGCACCCTGACCGGGGCGCTGGGCGCGGCCCTGGCGGTGGTCGCGCTCTACCTGCTCGGCTCCGCGGGCCCGCTGCTGCGCCTGGCCGGCGTCGACTCGATCGCCGAGCCCAGGGCGCTCCCGCTGCTCCTCGCGCTGGTCACGGTGGCCGGGCTGGTGTCCGCGCCGGCTCAGGCGCTCGTCTCCCGCCGCATCGAGGCCCGGGCCGACGCGCACGCCCTGGCCCTCACCCGCGATCCGGCCACCTTCGAGGCGATGCAGCGCCGTTTGGCCGGGATCAACCTGGCCGACCCCGACCCGCCCCGCTGGGAATATCTCTACTCGGCGTCGCACCCGTCCACGGTGGAACGGATCGCCGCCGCCCGTGCCTACGCCAGGGAGGCCGGCAGATGAGCCGCACGCTGCTGATCACGAACGACTTCCCGCCCCGCCCCGGCGGCATCCAGTCGTTCGTGCACAACCTCGCCGTACGCCAGCCCGCGGGCTCCGTCGTCGTGTACGCGTCGAGCTGGCGGGGGGCGGACAAGTTCGACGCCGACCAGCCGTTCGAGGTGGTGCGGGAGCGCACCCGGGTGCTGCTGCCGACCCCGCTGGTCGCCCGGCGGGCCGCCCGGCTGGCCCGCAGGTACGACTGCGACTCCGTCTGGTTCGGGGCGGCCGCCCCGCTCGGGCTGCTCGCCGCCGGGCTGCGCCGGCGCGCCGGCATCCGCCGGGTGGTGGCCCTGACCCACGGGCACGAGGTGGGCTGGGCGGCGCTGCCCGGCGCCCGGACGGCGCTGCGCCGGATCGGCCGGGGCGCGGACGTGGTCACGTACCTCGGCGAGTACACCCGGGTGCGGCTGGAGCGGGCGCTGCACGGGGTGACCGAGCTGCACCGGCTGGCCCCGGGCGTGGACGTCGACACGTACCACCCGGACGTGGACGGGGAGCCGGTCCGCGTCCGGCTCGGGCTGGCCGACCGGCCGGTGGTGGTGTGCGTCTCGCGGCTGGTGCCCCGTAAGGGCCAGGACATGCTGATCCGGGCGATGCCGGAGATCCGCCGCCGGGTGCCGGACGCGGCGCTGCTGGTCGTCGGCGGGGGGCCGTACCGGGGCACCCTGGAGAAGCTGGCCCGGCAGGCCGGCGTGGAGCGGGACGTCGTCTTCACCGGCTCGGTGCCGGCCGTCGAGCTGCCCGCCCACTACGCGGCCGGCGACGTGTACGCCATGCCCTGCCGCACCCGCAACCGGGGCCTGGACGTCGAGGGGCTCGGCATCGTCTACCTGGAGGCGTCCGCGACGGGCCTGCCGGTGGTGGCCGGGGACTCCGGCGGCGCCCCGGACGCCGTCCGCGAGGGGGAGACCGGGTACGTCGTCTCCGGCCGGGACGTGGCCCAGCTCGCCGACCGGGTGGCCACCCTGCTCGCCGACCGGGACCTGGCCCGCCAGCTCGGGGCGGCCGGCCGGGCGTGGGTGGAGCGGGAGTGGCGCTGGGAGGCCCAGGCGGCCCGGCTGGCGGCCCTGCTCGCGGGTTGAGGCCCGGGTTGATCGACGCCATGTCGCCGACATGGCGGTGTCCAACGCGCCGGAACCCCGCCATGTCGGCGATATGGCGCTCGTGGGCCGTCAGCCGAGGCGCTCCAGGATGCGGGCGGCCGGCGCGGGCCGGCCGAAGTGCCAGCCCTGGGCGACGTCGCAGCCGATGGCCCGCAGCCGCTCGGCCTGCCCGGCCGTCTCCACCCCCTCGGCGGTGACCCGCAGGTCCAGCGCGTGCGCCAGCGACACCAGCGAGGCGAGGATCCGCTCGTCGGTGCGGCTGGCCGGGTCGTCGGCCGGCGCCCGCAGCCCGGCCACGAACTCCCCGGCCACCTTCAGCTCGGTAACCGGCAGGTCCCGCAGGTACGCCAGGTTGCAGTAGCCGGTGCCGAAGTCGTCGATGGCGATCCGCACACCGAGGTCGGCCAGCACCCGCAGGGCCCGGACGGGCTCCTCGTCGGCGCTCATCATCGTGCTCTCGGTGATCTCCAGCTGGAGCCGCCCGGGCGGCAGGCCGGTGCGCTCCAGCACGCCGCGCACCTCCTGCACGAGCCCCGGCCGGTGCACCTGCCGCACCGCCAGGTTCACGCTGACGAACGGCGCGGCCGACCCCGCGGACGCCCAGGTCTGCGCCTCCCGGCACGCCTCGGCGAGCACCCACCCGCCGAGCGGCACGATCAGCCCCGTCTCCTCGGCCAGCCCGATGAAGCTGTCCGGGCGCAGCTCGCCCAGCTCCGGGTGCCGCCAGCGGACGAGCGCCTCCGCCCCGAGCACGCTGCCGTCGCACAGCGAGGTCAGCGGCTGGTAGTCCAGGTAGAACTCGCCGCGTTCCAGCGCGGCCGGGATGGCCGAGGAGAGCGCGTACCGGGCCAGCTCGCGGCGGTTGCGCTCGGCGTCGTACAGCGACCAGCGGGCACCGCCGTCGGCCTTGGCCCAGTGCAGCGTGGCGTCGGCGGCCCGCATCAGGTCGACCGGGGTGGTGGCGGCGACCGGGCACTCCGCGATGCCGATGCTCGCGGATACGCACAGCTCGTGCCCGTCGATCAGGGCCGGCTCGTTCAGCGCCGCCAGCGCCGCCTCGGCCACCTTGACCACGTCGTCGGTGCACGCGGTGCGCTCGACCAGGATGACGAACTCGTCGCCGCCGAGACGGGCGACCAGGTGCTCCCCGAGGGCCCGGCGCAGCCGGTCGGCGACCGAGACCAGCAGCAGGTCGCCGACCTGGTGACCGAGGGTGTCGTTGACGACCTTGAACCGGTCCAGGTCGAGGAAGCACAGGCCCACCCGGCCCGCGCCCCGGCTCGGGGCGTCGAGCGCGGCGCGGAGCCGCTCGGTGAACAGCGTCCGGTTGGGCAGGTCGGTCAGCGGGTCGTGGGTGGCCTGGTGGCGGAAGCGGGCCTCGCTGTCGCGCAGCGCCCGCTCGGCCTGCGCCTGGGCCGTCATCGTGGCCCGGCGGATCGCGTCCTGCTCGTCGAGCGTGCGGTCGCGCAGGGCCCGGGCATAGCCCGTGGCCACGGTGGCCAGCAGCCGGGCCAGCCGGTCCTGGACGTCCTCGCCGACCAGCCCGAGGTCGCGCAGCAGCCGGAGCTGGATCACCTCGACCGTGCGGCCCAGCCCCTCGGCCGAGGCGATGTGCGCCGCGACCAGTTCCGCCCCGACCTGGTGCCCCGTGCGCAGGTCCAACGGCTCGGCCTGCAGCGCCTCGGCCAGCCGGTCGGTGAGCCGTTGCAGCAACGCCTCCAGCTGGACCTGGGTCATCGGCAGGTAACTGGTGCCGGAGACCGCCTTCGCCCAGGCGCGGGCGAAGGCGCCCGGGCTGGCCGGGCCGGTCGGGTCGTCGGGCGGCTCACCCACCGAGCCGCCCGACGCCGCCCATGAAGACCGCCCGCTCGGCGTCCTCGGCGCTCTCCGGTGTCTCGGGACGCCACTGCGGCACCCACACCACGCCGGGGTCGACCAGCTCGAAGCCGTCGAAGAGCGACGCCAGCTCCGCCCGGCTGCGGATCGACAGCGGGTTGTCGGTGCGCCGGTAGACCTCCTCGGCGTCGGCGCGTTCCCCGGTGTGGCGCCGGCCCTCGTCGCTGGCCTGGGACAGCACCAGGTGGCTGCCCGGGGCGAGCGCCGTGCGCAGCGTCCGCAGGAGCTCCTCGGGCCGGTCGGAGTCCGGCACGAAGTGCAGCACCGCCACGATCATCACGGCGACCGGCTGGGAGAAGTCCAGCAGACGGGTCACCTCGGGGTGGGCCAGGATCCGGTCGGGGTGGCGCAGGTCCTCCTGGACCACCGTGGCGCGGTCGTTGCCGCTGAGGATCTCCCGGCTGTGCGCCACCGCCACCGGGTCGACGTCGACGTAGACCACCCGGGACTCCGGATCGATCCGCTGGGCGATCTCGTGGACGTTGCCGATGGTGGGAATGCCGGAGCCGATGTCGAGGAACTGCCGGATGCCGGCCTCGGCGAGGAAGTGCACCGCCCGGCGCAGGAACGCCCGGTTGGCCTGGGCCATCAGCGGCGCCTCGGGCACCGCGTCGACCATCGCGCGCGCCGCCGCCCGATCGGCGGCGAAGTTGTGCGAGCCGCCGAGGTAGTAGTCGTACATGCGGGCCACGCTCGGGCGTTCGATGTCGATGCTGTCGGGTGCCCAGTCCGGCCGTTGCATGCCCCACCCCTTTGTCAACGACGCGGGCGGCGCCGCCCGCGCGGGTCACCCGGACATTCTGCCCGCCCCCTGCCCGGGTGACCAAGTGCGCGTCGGCGCCGCCGCCGCGGCCCGCGCGGCGGCGACCCGGGCCGTGGCCAGGGCGGACGCTGCCGCGCGAGCCGGCGGTGAGGTCCCGTCGACCGGACCGGGCGGGCCCCCGCCCGGCGGCTGGAACGAGCCGTCCGCTCCCTCGACGCCGGCGGGGGCCGTCAGAACTTCGGGGCGTCCGGGGCCTCGAGCAGCCCCAGCCGCAGCGCCGTCATCAGCGCCTGCGCCCGGTTGGCCGCGCCCAGCTTCTCGTAGAGCTTCGAGATGTGGGTCTTGGCCGTGGACTCGCTGACGAACAGCTGCTTGGCGATGCCGGCCACGCTCATCCCGTCGGCGAGCAGCCGCAGCACCTGCCCCTCCCGAGGGGACAGCTGCGGGCCGGACGGGGCCAGCCGCCGCTTCATCGCCTCGGCCAGGTCGGCCGCGGTGAAGGCGCTGGGCGAGGAGGCGGCGTGCCGGGCGGCGGCCACCACCTCGTCGGCGGGCGCCGTCTTCGGCACGAACGCGCTCGCCCCCGCCTCCAGGGCCCCGAACAGCTGGTCGTCGCCGGCGTACATGGTGAGCACGACGATGCCCATCGATGCGCTGGACTTGCGCAGCGCCCGGGTGGCCTCGAGGCCGCTGCCGTCGGGCAGGCGCAGATCCATGATCACCACATCCGGCTGGAGGGCGCCGGCCTGGCGTACGCCCTCGGCGGCGGTCGCGGCCTCACCGACGACCTCGAACTGCCGGTCCCGCTCGAAGGCGTGCCGCAGCCCCTTGCGGATCAGATCATGGTCGTCGACAAGGAGGACCTTGGTGCGGGTGGCCGGTGTCGGACTTGTGGTCATCCTCGGGTTACTCCCCTTCTGCTGCTGCGACGCTGCCGCGCACCCTATCGCGCCGGGGCGACGAGCCGAGAACCACCGCCACCGTCGTCCCGGTGGGCTGTCGCGGCCTGACCTCCAACCGGCCCCGGATACGTTCCGCCCTCTCGGCCATGATCGCAAGACCGTAGCGCCCGTCCGGGCGCTGGTCGGGGATACCGTGACCGTCATCCGACACTTCGATCTGCGCGTACGGCGGATCCACCTCACAGGTCACCCACAGATTCGACGCGCCGGCGTGCTTGCGGGCGTTGGTGACGGCCTCCTGCGCGATGCGCAGCAGCTCCGCCTCCGTGGCGGCGGGCAGCCGGGCCGTGGACTCGTCCAGCGACAGGTGCACCCGCAGGCCGCCGGACGCGCCGACGGTGCGGGCGTACTCGGCGATCGCGGCGGCCAGCCCGCCGTGCCGGTCCACCTCGCTGCGCAGCTCGAACAGGCTCAGCCGCAGCTCGGTGATCACCCGCGTCACCTCCTGGCGCAGGGTGCGCAGCGACTCGGCGGTCTCCTCGGCGTCGTCGTGGACGGTGGCCAGCGCGTTGTCGATGCCGTACCCGACCATCACCAGCTCCTGGGCGACCCCGTCGTGGATCTCCCGGGCCAGCCGCTGTCGCTCCTCGTTCGTGGCCAGCGAGCGCACCTCGTCGAAGAGCAGCGCGGCCTCCAGCCGCAGCGCGGCGGGGCGGGTCAGCGCCGTCACCCGGGACATCACCGGCGGCGGGTACGCGTGCGCGGCGTCCGCCTCCAGCACCACCAGGCCGACCGTGCGGACCCCGGCGACCAGCGGCACGATCAGCGCCGAGACGTCCCCGCCGGAGTGTGAGCGGGCCTGCGAGCGGGCCGCCGTCTGCGGCTGCTGGCTGGCCCAGGCGTCGGCGATCGCCGAGTCCGCGTCGAGCGTGGTCTCCCAGTCCACCCGGTCCACGCCCACCTGGGCGAGCACCACCAGCCGGCCGCCGCCGCTGGCGGAGAGCACCGCCGCCCGGTCGGCCCGGGCCACCGCGCGCAGCTCCTCCAGCAGGTGCTCCGAGATCCCCCCGGGGTCCAGGGTGGCGCCGGGCAGCTGCCGGGCGACGGTACGCAGCTGGGTCAGCAGCCGGGTCGCCTCCGCGTACGGCTGCGGCTTGCCCTCGCCGCGGACCCGCATCACCCGGTGCAGGGTGCCGGCGGTGTAGAGCCCGAGGCCGGCCATGATCAGCCACTGGGCGCAGACCGTGAGGTACCCGGGCTGGCCGAGCTGCCGGCCGCCGTCGACCTCGGTCAGCGCGGCGCTGAGCAGCAGGGTGGCGGCGGTGACGGCGAGCAGCGCGCCGCCCTCGCGGAACCGACGGCGCAGCGCCGTCACGGTCACCGGGACGGCGAGGTACGGCAGCACGGCCGAGGCGCCGGCGCCGAGCGCGTCGACCGAGCCGCCGAGGGTGGACACGGCGGCGACCTGGCTCGCGGCGAGCCCCAGCACCACGACCTCGGCGCAGCGGCTGAGCGGGCCGAGTACCCGGTGCTGGGGGGCGAGCACGGCGGGCAGCCCGGCGAGGCCCAGCAGGGCGATCCACCAGAGCTGGCCGGCGTCGCGGGTGACGAACAGGGTCAGGACGGCGACCAGCGCGAGCAGGACCACCCGCGCAGCGGCGGCGAGGGGCTGCGTGGGGGGCCGGACGGGTGTCGAGGAGTCGGGCACGTGACGGATGGTAGTCAGCGCCGGTAGATGTCGGCGATCTCCGCCGCGTACGACTCGTGCACCACCTGGCGCTTGACCTTCAGCGACGGGGTCAGCTCGCCGGTGGCCTCGGTGAAGTCGTGCGGCAGGATCCGGAACACCTTGATCGCCTCGGCCCGGGAGACCGACTGGTTGGCCTGGTCGATCGCGTGCTGCACCTCGGCGCGCAGCTGTTCGTCGTCGCGCAGCCGTTCGACGGGGGTGTCCTCGGGGCGGCCGTGCGCGGCCAGCCACTTCGGCAGCGCCTCCTCGTCGACGGTGACCAGCGCGGCGACGAACGGCTGCCGGTCGCCGACGACCACGCACTGGCTGACCAGCGGGTGTGCCCGGACCTGGTCCTCCAGCACCGCCGGGGCGACGTTCTTGCCGCCGGCGGTCACGATGATCTCCTTCTTCCGGCCGGTGATGCTGAGGTAGCCGTCGGTGTCGAGCCGCCCCAGGTCGCCGGTGCGGAACCAGCCGTCCGGGGTGAGCGCCTCGGCGGTCGCCTCCTCGTTGCGCCAGTACCCCTGGAAGACCAGGTCGCCGGAGATCAGGATCTCCCCGTCGTCGGCGATCCGGATGGTCACGCCGGGCAGGGGGCGGCCGACCGTGCCGATCCGGGTGGCGCCGGGCAGGTTCGCCGCGGCGGCCGGGGCGGTCTCGGTCAGCCCGTACCCCTCCAGGACGTTCACCCCGACGCCGCGGAAGAAGTGGCCGAGCCGGGCCCCCAGCGGGGCGCCGCCGGAGATGGCGTCCCGGCACCGGCCGCCGAGGGCGGCCCGCAGCTTGCGGTAGACCAGCTTGTCGAACACCGCGTGCCGCGCGCGCAGCGCCAGGCCGGGGCCGTTCGGCCGCTCCAGCGCCTCGCTGTACGCGATGGCCACCCGCTCGGCCCGGTCGAAGATCCGGCCCCTGCCGTCCGCCTCGGCCTTCTGCCGGGCCCCGTTGTAGACCTTCTCGAACACGCGGGGGACCGACAGCACGAAGGTCGGCTTGAACTCCTGCAGCTCGGCGACCAGGTTCCTGGTGTCGGCGCAGTGGGCCATCGTGGCGCGGGCCTGCACCACGCCGATCTGGATGAGCCGGGCGAAGGCGTGCGCGAGGGGAAGGAAGAGCAGGGTCGCCGCGCCCGCGTTGAACAGGTTCGGCAGGACGGGCACCGCGTTGGCGATGTCGGCGTACATGTTGCGGTGGGTCAGTACGCAGCCCTTGGGGCGGCCGGTGGTGCCGCTGGTGTAGATGATCGTGGCGACGTCGCCGGACCCGACGGCCTTGCGGCGCAGCTCGATCTCTGCCGGGTCGACCGGCGCGCCCGCGGCGACCAGCTCGTCGACCGCGCCCCGGTCGATCTGCCAGACGCGGGCCAGCGCGGGGAGCCGCTCGCGGACCCCGGCGACCAGGGCGGCGTGTTGGTCGGTCTCCACCACGACGGCCACCGCGCCGGAGTCTTCGAGGACCCAGGCGGCCTGGTCGGCGCTGGAGGTCTCGTAGATCGGCACCGTCACCCCGCCGGCGGCCCAGATGGCGTAGTCGACCAGGGTCCACTCGTACCGGGTGCGGCTCATCAGGGCGACCCGGTCGCCGGGGGAGACGCCGGCCGCGACCAGGCCCCGGGCGACGGCGACCACCTCGTCGCGGAACTGTCGGCAGGTCACGTCGACCCAGGCCCGGTCCGGCTGCCCGACCGACCGGCCGGGGCGGACGAACTGGACGGCGTCCGGCGCGGCATCGGCATTGTCCCAGACCGGATCGGTGAGGTTGGCCGCGTTCCCGACGGTGACGATCGGCGGAACGGAGAACTCGCGCACCTGCACTCCTCGTGCTCGCACTGACCGGGCGGGCCGGGGCCCGAACGGGTGGGCTCTGTCGAAACCTACCCGCCCGCCAGGGTGGGGGCGGTATGGAGGCCGGCCCGGCGCGTGACGGGGGTGGACCGGGGCGACGGCCCCCGCCGCCGGGTAGCCTCCCCCCATGGCGGACTCCTCCACCCAGTCGATCGTCGTCGGGGCGTCACCGGACCGGGTGGCGGCGGTGATCTGTGACTTCGCGCGATACCCGGAGTGGGCCGACGCGGTGCGGCGGGCCGAGGTGGTCGAGGAGTACGAGGACGGCTACGCCAGCCAGGTCAGGTTCACCCTCGACGCCGGGGTGATGGCCGACGAGTACGTGCTCGCCTACGGGTACGCCGAGGACCTGACCCGCATCGAGTGGCACCTGGTGGCCCCGTCGCGGATGCAGCGCTCCCAGCGCGGCTCGTACGACCTGGTCGGCAATCCGGACGGCACGACCACGGTGACGTACACCCTGGAGGTGGAGCTGTCCGTGGCCATGCTCGGCATGTTCCGCCGCAAGGCCGAAAAAATGATCATGGACGCGGCGTTGAAGCAGCTCAAGCGCCGGGTAGAAGAAGACGGTGCGGCGCGGTGACGCGGCCGGCGACGCCCCGGTCACGGTAGAGGAGCCGACCATGGGGGGTACGGATCCGGGCTCGGCCCGGGAGGAGGCGGAGCGGCTGATCGCCACGGTGCTCGCGGCGGTCCGGCTGGCCGGCGCGACCGCGGGCACCCGTTCCGGGGCGAGCCCGTGGGGTCCGCTTGGCGGGATGGTCTCGAGTGTCCTCGGTCACAGCGCCGACGGTTCGCGCCGCGACGGCGGGCCGGGCGGCGCCGCCGGGTCCGGCGGGTTCGCCACCGGCGCGGCCGAGTGCTGCGTCTGCCCGGTCTGTCGGGGTATCGCCGCCCTGCGCGACCCGAGTCCGGAATTCGCCGAACGGCTCGCGACCGGGGCGGGGGACCTGGCGGCCGGCATCGCCAGCCTGCTGCGCGCGTTCGCCTCCGCCGGGGAGCCGGCGTCGCACCCGGCGGAGCCCGCCGCCCCGACGGCCACCCGGCCGGACGGCGGGAGCACCGCGGACGACCAGGTGTGGCGCGAGGCCACCCGCACCGGGCATGATTCTCAGCCGGCACCGGAGCGGGACGTCTGGTCCGCCGCGACCCGACAGGAGGGCGCGGCCGTTCCGGCTGCCGTCGTGTCGCCCGCCGACGACGCCGGGCCGGACGTGCCGGGAGACCCCCGGCCGCCGGCCGGCCGACCCGCGGTGCCCGCCTCCCGGGCACCCGGCGACGTCGACGGGGACCCACCAGGCGACGGGGCCTGACCACCGGACATCCCGACCCACCCGCGGCGGTTCGCCGCGACGGTGCCGGGGCAGCACAGCAGAGGGGAGTGGCAGCGGTGACGCTGACCATCGGAGTCGACGTCGGTGGCACGAAGGTGGCCGGTGGTGTCGTCGACGACACCGGCACGGTTCTCGCGCAGACCCGCCGGGACACCCCCGCCGACGACGTGGCCAAGACCCGGGACGTCATCATCGACGTGGTCACCGAGCTGGCGACGGGCCGGCAGGTCGAGGCGGTCGGCATCGGCGCCGCGGGCTGGATCGACGCCAGCCGCTCCACCGTCCTCTTCGCCCCCAACCTCGCCTGGCGCGACGAGCCGCTGCGCGCGTACGTCGGCAACGCCACCGGGCTGCCCGTGATCGTGGAGAACGACGGCAACGTCGCCGCCTGGGCCGAGTTCCGCTACGGCGCCGCCCGCGACGCCGACGACTCGATGGTCATGTTCACCATCGGCACCGGCGTCGGCGGCGGGATCGTGCTGGGCGGCGAGCTGGTCCGCGGCGCGCACGGCATCGCCGCCGAACTGGGCCACATGCTCACCGTCCCCGACGGCCACCTGTGCGGCTGCGGCCGGCTCGGCTGCATCGAGCAGTACGCCAGCGGCAGCGCCCTGGTCCGTTTCGCCCGCGCCGCCGCCCGGCAGGAGCCGCACCGGGCCACCCTCCTGTTGGAGTTGGCCGGCGGCGTGGCCGAGGCGATCACCGGCCCGATGGTGACGGCCGCCGCCCAGCGCGGCGACACCGTCTCCGCCGAGGCGTTCGCCCAGGTCGGGCGCTGGCTCGGCACGAGCCTCGCCGACATGGCGCAGATCCTCGACCCGCAGGTGCTGGTCGTCGGCGGCGGCGTCGTCGATGCCGGCGACCTGCTGCTCGGCCCGACCCGGCAGTCCTTCGCCGAGGCGCTGGCCCAGCGCCGCCGGCTGCCCGTGGCCGAGGTGCGCCCCGCCGAGCTGGGCAACACCGCCGGCGTGATCGGCGCCGCCGACCTGGCCCGCCGGATCTGAGGCGGGCGGGGTGACCGAGGCCGAAGGCGCGCCGCTGCGCGTCCTGTCCTACAACATCCACAGCCGGCGCGACGACACGGCCGCGCTGGCGGCGGTGGTCCGCGAGGCCGCTCCCGACGTGGTGATCGTCCAGGAGGCCCCCCGGCGGTTCCGGTGGCGGCAGAAGTCCGCCACGCTGGCCGCGTCGTTCGGCCTGGTGGTCGCCGCCGGCGGGCTGCCCGCGCTGGGCAACCTGCTGCTGACCAGCCTGCGGGTGCGGGTGCTGGCCACCCGGTGCCAGCGGTACCCGCTCACCCCAGGGCGGCACATGCGCGGCGCCGCGTACGCCGAGTGCCGCGTCGGCGGCGCCCGGTTCCTGCTGGCCGGCTCGCACCTGTCCACCGACCCGGCGGAGCGCCCCGGGCAGGCCGCTGCGTTCAAGCGGGAGCTGGCCGCGGCCGACCTGCCCGTGGTGGTCGGCGCCGACCTCAACGAGGGGCCGGGCGGCGCGGCCTGGCGCACGGTGGCCGACGGGCTGACCGACGCGGCGGCGGCGGGTTGCGCCGACCGGCACACGTACCCGTGCGTGAGCCCGCGCGCCCGCATCGACGGCCTGTTCGTCGACCCGCGGATCACCGTGGTCGCCTTCGACGTGGTGGACACCCCGCTGACCCGCCGCGCCAGCGACCACTTCCCCCTGCTGGCCGACCTCCGGCTGCCGGTCGCCGGCTGACCCTCCGGCGGGGCCGGACGCGGCAGCCGCCGGGACCGGACGGACCACGGGCTGCGCGGCAGCCGCCTGGACTGGACGGACCACGGGCTGCGCGGCAGCCGCCTGGACTGGACGGACCACGGGCTGCGCGGCAGCCGCCTGGACTGGACGAACCACGGGCTGCGCAGCAGCCGCCTGGACTGGACAAAGCGGTCGGGTTGCCGGAAGGATTTCGCGCACGAACCGGCGGATTCCGCTCACGACCCGGCGCCCGTGCCGCACGAAGGAGATAATCCGGTGTCCCCCTCGACCGACCCCGGCCACCCGCAGCCGGAAGCGACGACGCTCCTGACCCGGGATGGCCGCCCGGTCTCCGACCGGGGTGACACGGTGTGCGTCATCGGGGCGGGGGCCAGCGGCCTGACCGCCGCGAAGAACCTCAAGGAGCACGGCTTCGGCGTCGACTGCTACGAGCGGGAGACCGGCGTCGGCGGCGCGTGGAACTGGCGGCACGACCGCAGCCCGGTGTACGCCAGCACCCACCTGATCTCGTCGCGGCCGTTCACGCAGTTCCCCGACTTCCCGATGCCCGACGACTGGCCGGACTACCCGCACCACAGCCAGCTGCTGTCCTACTTCGAGCGCTACGCCGACCACTTCGACCTGCGTCAGCACATCTGGTTCGGCACGGAGGTCGTCCGGGTGGAGCCGGTGGCCGGCGACCGGTGGGACGTGACGACCCGCAGCACCGGCGGGTACGGCCCGGAGCGCACCTCCCGGTACGCCGCCGTGGTCGTCGCCAACGGCCACAACTGGTCGCCGAAGCTGCCGAGGTACGAGGGGCTGGAGGAGTTCCGTGGCGAGGTGATGCACGCCTCGTCGTACAAGGACCCGGCGCAGCTGCGCGGCAAGCGGGTGCTCGTGGTGGGCGCCGGCAACACCGGCTGCGACATCGCGGTCGAGGCGGCCCAGCAGGCTTCCCACTGCTGGCACTCCACCCGCCGCGGCTACTGGTACGCCCCGAAGTACGTCTTCGGCCGCCCCGCCGACCGGGTCAACGACCGGCTGATCGCGCTGCGGGTGCCGCTGCGCGTCCGGCAGTGGCTCTACCACTGGACGCTGCGGCTGACCGTCGGCGACCTGACCCGGTTCGGCCTGCCGAAGCCCGACCACCGGGTTTACGAGACCCACCCGATCGTCAACAGTCAGCTGGTCTACTACGTCGGCCACGGCGAGATCACGCCCGTGCCGGACGTGGCCCGGTTCCACGCCAAGGCCGTGGAGCTGACCGACGGCCGGGAGGTCGACCCGGAGCTGGTCGTCTTCGCCACCGGCTACCTGCCGCGCTTCGAGTTCCTCGATCCGGCGCTGCTCGGCGACGCCGACGGCTCCGGGCGGCCCCGGCTGTGGCTCAACGCCTTCGCTTCCGGGCAGCCGACCCTCGCCGTCGTCGGCCTGGTGCAGCCGGACTCCGGCGTGTTCACCCTGTCGCACTGGCAGGCCGTGCTCTTCGCCCGGCTCCTTCGGCAGCGCGTCACCCGGCCGGAGCGGGCGGCCGCGTTCGCGAAGCGGGTCGCGGCGGGCGCCGGCGAGCGGTACTCCGGCAGGGTCAAGGACAGCAGCCGGCACTGGTTCGAGGTCGGCCACGCCGACTACCTGCGCGCGGTCCAGCGCGCCCTGCACCAGTTGGAGGGCAAGTAATGTCCCAGGCCCAGCTGCCGCGGATCATGCGTGGCCGGGAGTGGGCGCGCCCGGTCCGCCCGGCCCGCCGGGAGGTGCTCAGCGCGGCGCCCGCCGTCGAGGAGGGCCGCCCACCGCTGCTGTTCGTGCCCGGCTTCGGCCACGGCGCCTGGACGTTCGCCGAGCACTGGCTGGAGCACACCGCGGGGCGCGGGTTCCCGGCGTACGCGCTGAGCCTGCGCGGGCACGGCGGCAGCGGACCGGCGCCGGAGGCGACGCTGCGGGCGTACGCCCACGACGTGACGCAGGTGGCGGCGGGCCTGCCGCGCCAGGCGGTGCTGGTGGGGCACGGCGCCGGGGCCCTGGTGGTCCGGCACGCGCTGGCCCGGTACCCGGCCCGGGCGGCGGTGCTGGTCGCGCCGGTGCTCGGCGACTGGGCGACGCTGGCCACCGCGCTGCGCCGCAATCCCGTCGGCACCCTGCCGGCCGTGGTCGGTGGGCGGCTGCGGCTGAGCCACCGGCAGCTGTTCAGCCGGGATCTGCCCGAGGCCGACGCCCGCCGGTACGCCTCCCGGCTGGGCCGGGCCGGCCGGCGGGCGCAGTGGCAGCTGCTCACCCACCGTGCCCCCGAGCCGGCGGTGGGCGATCCGCCGGTGCTCGTGCTGGGCAGCCCCGACGACCGGGTGGTCCCGCCGGCCGCGCTGACCCGGGCGGCCCGGCGGCACGGCGGCGCCCCGCTGCTCTTTCCCGGCATGGGGCACGACCTGATGCTGGACGCCCGCTGGCGGGAGCCGATCGACGCGATCCTCGACTGGCTGGAGAAGGACCAGGCGTCGGCCTGAGCAGCCGCCGCCTCAGCCACCCGAGGTCGGCGACATCGGGGCATCCGCGCAACCCGGATGCCGCGATGTCGCCGACATGGCGGGCCGGTCGGGCCGGCCGGGTCAGCCGGCCGTCGTGAGGCGGGTGAGCAGCGAGTCGCCGTCGTCGAGGGCGCTGAGGTAGGAGCGGGCCCAGGCGCGGATGTCGTTGTCGCGCAGGTGCGCGCGCATCGCCCGCATCCGGCGCATGGCGTCGGTCGGGTCGGCCCGCAGCGCCGCGAGCAGCCCCTGCTTGAGCCCCTCCAGGTCGTGCGGGTTGACCTGGTACGCCTGCGGCAGCTCGGCCGCCGCGCCGGCGAACTCGCTGAGCAGCAGCGCCCCGGTGTCGTCCACCCGGGCCGC
This sequence comes from Micromonospora olivasterospora, assembly GCF_007830265.1. NCBI lineage: Bacteria > Bacillati > Actinomycetota > Actinomycetes > Micromonosporales > Micromonosporaceae > Micromonospora > Micromonospora olivasterospora. The sequence continues at coordinate 804,107 of NZ_VLKE01000001.1, read as the reverse complement.
CACGTACTCCTTGGCGACCAGGTTCATCCCGTCCCGCAGCGGGGTCACCGCCATCACGTCGGCGATCCGGTAGAGCGCGGCCAGTTCGGCCCGGTCGAACGGCTGGGTGAGGTAGTGGATGGCCGGCTCGCCGACCCGGCCGAACTCGCCGTTGATCCGGCCGACCTGGTGTTCCACCCGGTCCCGCAGGATCTGGTACTGGCCGACCCGCTCCCGGCTGGGCACCGCCACCTGCACCAGCACCGTGTGGGGCACCTTGACGTGCCCGCCGGCCAGCAGCTCGCGGTACGCCTTGAGCCGCTGCTCGATGCCCTTGGTGTAGTCCATGCGGTCGACGCTGAGGATCACGCGGTCGGGGTCGCCGAGGTCCTGGCGCAGCCGCCGGGCCCGGGCCGCCACGTCGGGACGGGCCGCCAGTGCCGCCATCTCGGCCGTGTCGATCGAGACCGGGAACGCCCCGACCCGGACCGCCCGGTCGCCCACGTCGATCCGCCGGTCGGTCGCCGGCAGCTCCAGCACCTTCGCCACGAGCTGGGCGAAGTTGTGCGCGGCCTGGGCGCGCTGGAAGCCGATCAGGTCGGCGCCGAGCATGCCGCGCAGCAGCTCGGCCCGGCGGGGGAGCTGCATGAACAGCTCGGGCGGCGGGAACGGCACGTGCAGGAAGAAGCCGATCCGCAGGTCGGGGCGCAGGTCGCGGAGCAGGCCGGGGACCAGTTGCAGGTGGTAGTCCTGCACCCAGACCACCGCCCCGGGCTCGGTCACCTCGGCGGTGGCCTCGGCGAACCGCCGGTTGACCCGCTGGTAGGCCTCCCACCAGCGGCGGTGGTGCTCCGGCTGCTCGACGGCGTCGTGGTACAGCGGCCACAGGGTCGCGTTGGCGAACCCCTCGTAGTGGTCGCGCAGGTCCTCGGGGCTCAGCGGCACGGTGTGCATTCGTACGCCGTCGATGTCGGGCAGGCGCGGGGCCGGCCCGGTTCCACCGGCCCAGCCGACCCAGGCCGCCGGGGTGTGCCGCAGGAGGGGGTGCAGGGCGCTCCCCAGCCCGCCGGGGCTGCGTCGCCACTCGCAGGCGCCGTCGGGCGCCGCACTGTCGTCGATGGGTAGGCGGTTGGCCACCACGACGAGGGAACTCTGTCGCATCTCGGGCATTCCGATCAGCAGAGACCGACCGCCACGAGCAGGGAAAAACCGGGCAGTCAGCGGGGTGAGTGACATACAGCGGTATTCCTACTGACAGTAAGTTACACTGTTGCATCCGTCCCGCGGGCGCGGGGGTGCCCCCGGAGCATCGGGCGGCGCGGGTCGGGCGTGCTGCTCAGACCCGCGCGCCGTCGTCCGGGTCGTAGTCGTCGGAGTCGCCCGGCCGCAGCCGCCAGATCAGCGTCACGAAGCCGGCGAGGATGCCGGTGAAGCCGAACAGGGTGACCACGGACGAGTCCACCGGCAGCAGCGAGGGCTTCAGGAAGAGCACGAAGCCGACGACGATGGCCAGCACGCCGACGACGGCGTACTTGGAGATCCGGGGCAGCGGGGGAGGCGGCGGCGGGGTGTACCCCTCGTCCGGGTCGTCGGGCAGGTCGGCGCCGAACGTGTCCAGCCCGTCCAACAGCGACGGCTCGTCCTGCCGGCCCCGGCTCAGGGAGACGCCCGAGACGTCGGTCGCCCAGGGCAGCCGGCGTACGTCCGTGGCCGTGGCGCCCTCGTCCGCGCCGGCCCGGCCGGTGGAGCCCGGGCTCGGCTCGCCCGGCTCGACCGGGTCGTCGTCGACGTCCTCCGCGGCGGGCCACGGGGTGGCCCCCGGGGCGGGGGCGGAGTGGAAGGCGGCCACGATCCGCGCCCACTCGGCGTCCACGTCCGGCTCGTTCCGGGCCTGCTCGGTGGGGGTCTCCTCGGCCAGTTGGCTGAGGTAGTCGCGGGCCGTGGTCAGGTGGGAGCGGTCCACGTAGAGCCGGTCCACGGGCCGGGCCGGGACGGTGGTGGTGCGGGTGACCGGGTTCAGGTCGGCCGAGGGCTGGAGGTAGGCGGCGATGCCGCCGGCGGCCAGCACGTCCAGCAGGTGCTCGCCGACCCGGGGATCGACGTCACCGGCGACGGCGTACTCGCTCGCGTCGAGCCCGTTGTCCCGCCGTCCCCGGCGGGCCCCACCCGCTGACACCGGACAACCTCCTCATCGCACCCGCGGGGTGCGTTGCTCGCGTCCCGTACGCCGTGCCCTGAATCGTGACACGTCCGGGCCCGGTTCCGGGAGTGCGTTGTGGCGTGCCGCTCCCGGTTCGTAGGCTCACACCTCGACAGTCCCCGCTCGCCGAGGGCACCCGCGCGGGCCGCCGGGCGCTCGCCCGTGGCCCCGGCCCCGGCCGCGGTGGCGTCGCCGCCACCTCTCGGGAAGGACGCCGGTGCTGTACTGGCTGATGAAGTACATCATCCGCGGCCCGCTGCTGAGACTGATCTTCCGTCCACAGGTCGAGGGGCTGCACCACGTCCCGGACACCGGGCCGGTCATCCTGGCCAGCAACCACCTCTCCTTCTCCGACTCGATCTTCACCCCGCTGGTCGTCAAGCGAAAAGTCACTTTCATCGCCAAAGCCGAATACTTCACCGGTAAGGGGATCAAGGGTTGGCTGACGAAGATGTTCTTCGTCGGCTCCGGCACCATCCCGGTCGACCGCTCCGGAGGGCAGGCCGCCCAGGCGGCGCTGGACACCCAGCTGCGGGTGCTGCGGACCGGCGGCATCGCCGGCATCTACCCCGAGGGCACCCGCTCGCCGGACGGCCGGCTGTACCGGGGCAAGACCGGGGTGGCCAGGCTGGCGCTGGAGAGCGGCGCCCCGGTCGTCCCGGTGGTGATGCTCAACCTCGACGAGATCCAGCCGCCCGGCAAGCTGATCCCCAAGGTCAAGCGGGTGCGCATCCGCTTCGGCGCGCCGCTGGGCTTCTCCAGGTACGCGGGGCTGGCCGGCGACCGGTTCGTCGAGCGCGCGGCCACCGACGAGATCATGTACGAGCTGATGGAGCTGTCCGGGCGCGAGTACGTCGAGGTCTACGCCCAGAAGGTCAAGAACGCGTCCCCCGCCGAGCCGCCCCCGCGCCAGCCCCTGACCGTCTGACGGGCCCGGCCCGTGGCCGTCGGGACGGGCCGCTCAACCCGCCCCGGCGAGCCGCAGCAGCCCCGGCGCGTCGTTGCGGGCCGCGAACTCGCGTACCTCGGCCAGCACCTCGGCCGCGGCCCGCGGGTCCACCTCGCGCAGCGCCGGCGCCGTGAGCGCGGTGGCGATCATGTGGTCGGTGGCGTCACCCATCCGCCGGTAGCGCCGGGCCGCCGACCGGAGCAGCTCCGCGGCGGTCGCGGCGTCGCCCGCCGCCCGGGCCAGCGCCGCCTCCGCCGCCTGCCCGGCCGCCCGCGCCCAGGGCGTCGTCCGGGGCGAGTGGGCCAGCAGGTCGCGGACCAGCCGGGCCGCGTCGCCGCCCAGCACCACGGCGACGTGCCCGACCGCCGGAACCCACTCGGCGAACGGGATCATCCTGGTCTTGCGCCAGTCGTCGTCCAGCTCGCCCAGCAGTTCCAGCGCCTCCTCGGCGCGCCCCTGCACCGCCCGGCAGAACGCGGCGTGGGCCAGGGTCGAGCGCAGCACCCGGTGGAAGCCGGACCGCCGGGCCGCCACGACCGCCCGCGCCACCTGGTCGGCCCCGGCCTCCTGCTCCGGCGCGCCGGACTGGGGCGCGGCCGGCGGGCGGCCCGCCACGGCCAGCTCCGCCGCCTCGCCCGTGGCGGGCTCCGGCTCCTCGCGCAGCGCCCGCATCCAGCCCGACGCCGCCACGAGGTGCAGGTCCCACTCGGCGGTCGGCCGCCGGATCCACTCGGCGACCAGCGCCGACGCCGATCCCCAGTCCCCGGCGTAGTACGACCGGGCCCACGGGTCCTCGAAGCTCGTGGCCAGGCTGTGCTCCCCGCCGTTGTCCAGCGAGCGCTGTTCGTCCACCAGCCGGGCCGAGCCGGCCAGGTCGCCCTCCTCCTGCAACGCCCAGGCCAGGTTCTGCACCGCCCGCCGGCGGCTGGTCAGCCGCTCCACCCGGCAGTGCTCGGTGACCTCCGCCAGCTCGGCGTACGCCTCGCTCACGCCGCACAGGTAGCGGGCGACGGCGAGGGTGATCCGGGCGTTCGCGCTGACCTCGCGCAGCTGGAGCCGCGCGGCCAGGGCGGCGGCCGCCCGGGCCGCCGCGCAGGCCGGATCGGTCTCGGCGTTCAGCATGTGCACCCGGGCCAGCTCCAGCAGGGCCCCCGCCTTCTCCTCCGTGTCGGGCAGGTCGGCGTAGATGCCGATGGCCCGGTCCAGGCAGCGCAGCGTCTCGGCGCGGTCCGCCCGGCTCCAGGCGGCCGTGGCCAGCAGCGTCCACGCCCGGGCCGCGCCCGTCCGCTCCCCGGCCGCGGCCAGCCGGTCGGCCAGCCGGGTCAGCGTGTCCGTCCCGCCGTCGACCAGGAAGCCGTCGCCATCGCGGTAGAACGCCACCTCGGCGGCGAACAGCTCCAGCGTCGGGTCGGGCTCGCCGGCCAGGGCCAGCGCCCGACCCACCAGCGTGGCGGCGGTGTCCAGCGCGTGCAGCTCGTACGCCCGCCGGGCGGCGCGGTGCAGGGCGGCGCGGGCCGCCGGGGCGTACGGGGCGGTGTCCAGGCCGACGGTCCGGGCGATCTCGTGCGCCGCCCAGCGGTGGTTGGCCAGCATCTCCACGAGGTCGTGCTGCCGGCCGTCGGTGACCTGCTCCAGCCAGTCCGCGGTGCGCTGGTGGCGCAGCACCCGCTCGGCCCGGGGGAGCCGCTGGTAGCAGACGTCCCGCACCAGGATGTGCCGGAACCGGTACTCCGGCTGGCCGGGCAGGGTCGAGCTCGTCTGCTCGTACACCAGGTCCCGGCGCTGCAGCCGGTCCAGCGCCCGCTCGACCCACTCCACCGGCCGGCTCAGCGCGGTGGCCACCGGCCCCGCCCAGAACTGCACGCCGACCACGGCGGCGGCCTGGAGCACGGCCCGGTCGGACGGGTCGAGCAGGTCGAGCCGGTTGGCGATGACCGCCTGCACCGTCCGGGGCATGCCGGGCGCGCCCGCCGGGTCGGGGCGCCCGGCCGACCCGGGCGCGTCCAGCAGCATCCGGGCGTACTCCTGGGCGTAGAGCGGGTTGCCGTCGGCGAACTCGATCAGCGGCGCCCGGGACGCCGGCGGCAGGGCCGCCTGCCCGAGCAGCAGCGAGTACAGGGTGCCGATGTCGTCGTCGTGCATCGGCGGCACGGAGATCGACATGGCTCCGCTGATCGTCCCGGTCCACGCCGGGTGCCGCTCCCTCAGCTCCGGCCGGGCGGTCGCCACCACCAGCAGGGGCACCCCCCGCGCTGCCGCGCCCAGCTGCTCGACGAAGGTGAGCATCGCCTGGTCGGCCCAGTGCATGTCCTCGAACACCAGCACCGTCGGCCCGGCCGTGGCGAGGCCGAGCAGGAACCGCCGCCAGGCCGCCTCGGTCTCGCCCGGGGTGAGCCGCTCGCCCGGCAGGCCGATCAGCGGGCCCAGCGAGTCGGCCAGCCGTACGGCGTGCGGGTCGGCGAGCGCCGCCAGGCGCTGCCGCAGCCGCCCGCGGAACGCCGCCGGGTCGTCCACGTCCGGCACGCCGACCCAGGCCCGGACGATGTCGGCGAGCGCGGCGTACGTCACGTTCTCGCCGAACGGCGGGCACTGCCCGACCAGCCAGGTCACCGGCGGGCCGGGCAGGCTGGCGGCGTGCCGGGCCAGCTCGCGCAGCAGCCGGCTCTTGCCCACGCCGGCCGGGCCGAAGACGGTGACCAGCTGCGAGGTGCCCTCGTTGACCGTCCGGTGCAGGGCGCTGACCAGCAGGCCGCGCTCGTGTTCCCGGTCCACCATCGGGGTCAGCTCGGCCGTGCTCAGGTCCCGCTGCGGCAGGGCGCGGACGGCCAGCCAGATCCGGCTGACGGTGGAGCGGCCCCGCAGGGTGACCGGCGGCCGGTCGGCGTACTCCATGTCGTGCCGGGTGGCGGCCCAGGTGCTCTCGTCGACCACCACCCCGCCGGGCGGCGCCAGGGACTGTAACCGGGAGGCGGTGTTCACCACGTCGCCCGTGACGAAGCCCTGCCCGCCGTCGCGTGCGGCGGAGAGGTCCACCAGCGCCTCGCCGGTGGCGATGCCGACCCGGAACTGGAGCGGCGGGTGCGGGCCGGCGGGCTGGCGGGCCAGGTTCCGCTGCAGCTCCAGCCCGGCCCGGACGCAGCGCAGCGCGTCGTTGTCGGTGGCCACCGGCGCCCCGAACAGCGCCATCACCGCGTCGCCGATGTACTTCTCGACCACCCCGCCGTACTGGTGCACCAGCCGCCGTACCGTCGCGAAGTAGCCCTGCTGGAGGCCGCGCGCCTGCTCGGGGTCGGCCCGCTCGGCGTACGTCGTGAAGTCGACGATGTCGACGAACAGCACGCTGACCTGCCGGCGGTCCTCCTGCACCACGATGGGACGGTCGCGCAGCGGATGGCCGCAACTGGTGCAGAAGTTGGCCTCGGCGCCGTTGGGGTGCCCGCAGTGCGCGCAGCTGCGGGTCAGCGCCTGCCCGCAGCCGCCGCAGAAGCGGTCGTCCGGACCGGCTTCGCGTGAGCAGTGTCCACACTTGAGGTCGATGGTCGGCTCCGTAGCGCGAGGTCAACCGAGTATCGCGCCGCCGCCGTTGAGTCGGCTACCCGATAACCGGGCGGTCGGTGCGGCTGTTCGGGCGAGGCTAATCTTCCACTCAGGAAATACACCGTCAGGAGAGTGCCGTGCACGTACGACTGTCCGCCGCCTGGACGGACCACCGCGGGACCCTGTGGGCCCCGGGCGACACGGTAGACGTCGACGCCGTCACTCTCGCCTCACTGGAGGAGCTTGGCATGGTAGAGACCCCGGACGGCCAGGGTACCGCCCCGGCCGAGGGCACCGGCACGACCACCCCGTCGACGGGCACGTCGGGTGGCCCGAGCAAGATCGGCCCGGGCCCGGGCGCGCCGCCGGCGGACGACTCGCGCAACTGACCGACCGTCGAACGACCGGGGCCGGTGGGCGTCTGCCCACCGGCCCCGCGCCGTCGTCGCGGCCTCTCCCGGGCCTGGCTTCGGTTGGTCAGGGAGTCGGCGGCGTCTTCGCTCGCCGTCGTCGCCGCCAACCCGTGATCAACCCACTGGAGGGGGTGGGGTGGGGGTGGGAATCAGCGGTCGTTCATGCCCGCGCGGCGGCGCAGCGCCGCGACGTCGGTGACCACGATCCGGCGCCCCTCCGTACGCAGCCAGCCCCGGCTGGCGAAGGACCCGATCGCCTGGTTGACGCTCTGCCGGGAGCCACCGGCCATCTCGGCGAGCTGGCTCTGGTTCAGCTCAATGGTGATCATCGGCGCCTGGCTCTCGCCGGCCAGCCGGACCAGGGTCTTGGCGACCCTGCCGGGCAGGTCCAGGAAGACGTGGTCGGCGTTCTGCTCCGTCAGGCGGCGGATCAGGCCGCCGAGCGAGCGCATCACGGCGTCGAGGATGCGCGGGTTGGAGTGCACCAGCTCCATGAAGGCCGGGCGGGACAGCGCGAGCGCGGCGCAGTCCTCGATCGCCTCCGCCGACGCGGAGCGGGTGGAGGCGTCCAGCAGGGAGACCTCGCCGAGCACGTCCGGCGGTCGGATCACCGTCAGCACCGCCCGCTCCCCGGTCGGCGCCGTACGGAACACGGCCACCGCCCCGCGGCGCAGCACGATGAGCGACTCGCCCGGGTCGTTCTCGACGAAGAGCAGCTGGCCCTTGCGGTACGTGCGCGGCACCGCCGCCGCGATGACCCGTTGACGCACCTCCGGCTCGAGGCCGGCGAACATCTCGACACCCGTGAGCGCGTCACCCGGCTCCGGCAGGCGAACCTCCACGGCCCAACCCCTCCCCGGTCAAGGACCACAACTCGCAGCCGGGTGAACCTGACAGCCCCCGGTACGAGGTTCTGAACCGGTTCGGCGTCCGGTAGCGGTACACATCAGATCATGACTCTCCTGTGGCGCGCTGTACACCCCTGGAGTCAACTCCGTGACAGTCGCGACCTGCGGCGGAGGACGTCGGCGCGGGTGCGGCACGGCCCCCGGCCGACGGTCGGTGGCGCCGGTGGGCGAGGATGACGGGCGATGGTCTACCGCTACTTCTACGACTGCGAGTTCATTGAGGACGGCCGCACGGTCGACCTGGTGTCGATCGGTGTCGTCGACGAGCACGGGCGCGAGTTCTACGCCGTGTCCACGGAGTTCGACGATTCCCGCGCCGTGCCGTGGGTGCGGCGCAACGTGCTGGACAAGCTCCCGTCGCCGGCCGACCGGTCCTGGCGGTCCCGGGAGCGGATCCGCGACGACCTCTACGAGTTCCTGGTCGAGCCGATCCGCGGCCGGCCGGACGAGGAGCTGGAACTGTGGGCCTGGTACGCGGCGTACGACCACGTCGTGCTGGCCCAGCTCTGGGGGGCGATGCCGGCGCTGCCCCGGGAGATCCCGCGGTTCACCAAGGACCTGCGGCAGCTCTGGGACGACCGGGGTCGGCCGAGGCTGCCCCAGGCCGCCGCGGCCCGGCACGACGCGCTGGTCGACGCCCGGCACAACCTCGCCCGTTGGCGCGCCATGACCGCCCGCTGAGGTGGGCCTGCCCTCGGCAGGTTTGACCCGATCCGTCCCGGGCATCGGATCGACGTCGAGCCGATCGAGGGGGTATCCCGATGAGCAGTGACCGGCCCCGCTCCGATGACGTCCGGCGCCGGGTCACCGAGCTGGTCCGCGCCGCCCGGACCTGCGTGCTGACCACCTTCGGGCTCGACGGGCGGCTGGTCGGGCGGCCGATGCTGCTCCAGCAGGCGGAGTTCGACGGCGACCTGTGGTTCTTCGCGTACGCCGACTCGACCAAGGTCCGCCAGATCCGGGTCAACCCCGAGGTCAACGCGGCGTTTCCCGACCACGGGAACCAGGCCTGGGTTTCGCTCTCGGGGACGGCGCAGGAGGCGTACGACCCCGAGCGCGCGCGGCGGCTGTGGAGCCCGCCGCTGTGGATCTGGTTCCCGGACGGTCCGGCCACCTCCGGGCTGACCCTGCTGCGCGTGCGCGTCTCCTCCGCCGTCCACTGGGACGCGCCGGGCGGCTCCCGGCTGGATCTGCTGGACCCGGCCCGGGGGAAGGTGCCCGAGCGGCCGCCGAGGCCGGCCCGGAACCGCGAGGTGCGGTTCTGAGCCGTGGACATCTGCCCGGGGCGCGCTGCCGGCGCACCGGCGCGGCGGCTACAGTGCGCACTGACGGCCCGCCCCGGGCCGGCAACGGTGCCGATGGTCTGACCTGACACATATCCTGGGGCAAATCGGGCTTTACCTGATGCTCCAGGAGGTTGAGCAGATCATGCGTATCGGCGTGCTCACCGGCGGCGGCGACTGCCCGGGTCTGAACGCGGTAATCCGGGCGGTGGTCCGCAAGGGCGTCGCCAGCTACGGCCACGAGTTCGTGGGCTTCCAGGACGGCTGGAAGGGCCCGCTTGAGGGCCTGTCCAAGCCCCTGGGCATCGCGGAGGTGCGGGGCATCCTGCCGCGGGGCGGCACGATCCTCGGCTCCTCGCGTACCAACCCCTTCAAGATCGAGAACGGCGTCGAGCGGATCAAGGAGAATCTCGCCGCGCAGGGCGTCGACGCGCTGATCGCGATCGGCGGCGAGGACACGCTCGGCGTCGCCACCAAGCTGCACGAGCTGGGCGTCCACGTGGTCGGCGTGCCGAAGACGATCGACAACGACCTCGGTGCCACCGACTACACGTTCGGCTTCGACACGGCGGTCAACATCGCCATGGAGGCGATCGACCGGCTGCACACCACCGCGGAGAGCCACCACCGCACCCTGGTCGTCGAGGTGATGGGCCGGCACGCCGGCTGGATCGCCCTGCACGCCGGCCTGGCCGGCGGCGCCAACGCCATCCTGCTGCCGGAGCGGCAGTTCGACGTCGACCAGGTCGCCGGGTACGTCGAGAAGCGCTTCCAGCACCAGTACGCCCCGATCGTCGTGGTCGCCGAGGGCGCCCAGCCGCTGGACGGCCAGATGGTGCTGCACAACCAGGAGCTGGACGCGTTCGGCCACGTCCGCCTCGGCGGCATCGGCCAGTGGCTGGCCGAGCAGCTGGAGGCGAAGACCGGCAAGGAGGCGCGGACGGTCGTGCTGGGCCACATCCAGCGCGGCGGCACCCCGACCGCCTTCGACCGGGTGCTCGCCACCCGCCTCGGCCTGCAGGCCATCGACGCCGCGCACGAGGGCGACTGGGGCAAGATGGTCGCGATGCAGAGCACGGACATCGTCCGGGTGCCGCTGGCCGAGGCGACCCGGGAGCTGAAGACCGTGCCGCTGGAGCGGTACGCCGAGGCCGAGGTCTTCTTCGGCAGCTGAGCGACGGCGGCGGCGCGGTGGACCGGAGCGGTCCGCCGCGCCCCGCCCGGACCCGGAAGGGGTACGGCGGAAATGTCACTCGGAGTCCACACGGTCGCGGTGATCGGGGCGGGCAAGATCGGCGAGCTGATGCTCTCCGGGCTGCTGCGCTCGGGTTGGCCGGTGGAGCGGCTGCTCGCCACGGCCCGGCGGTCGGCCCGGGCCGAGGAGCTGACCGCCCGCTACGGCGTGCGGGTCGTCGACAACCTGACGGCGGTGGAGGAGGCGGAGGTGCTGGCCGTCTCGGTCAAGCCGCAGGACGCCGCCGCCCTGCTCGACGAGATCGGGCCGAAGGTGCCGGCCGACAAGCTGGTCATCTCGCTCTGCGCCGGCCTGCCGACCAGCTTCTTCGGCCGGCGGCTGCCCGCCGGCACCCCCGTGGTCCGGGTGATGACCAACACCCCGGCCCTGGTCGACGAGGCGATGAGCGCCATCTCGGCCGGCGCCCACGCGACCGAGGCGCACCTGGCGCTCGCCGAGGAGATGTTCAAGCCGCTCGGCGCGACGATCCGGGTCCCCGAGTCCCAGCAGGACGCCGTGACCGCCCTCTCGGGGTCCGGGCCGGCGTACTTCTACCTGCTGGTCGAGGCCATGATCGACGCGGGGATCCTGCTCGGCCTGCCCCGCCAGGTGGCCCACGAGCTGATCGTGCAGACCGCGATCGGGTCGGCGGTCATGCTGCGTGACTCCGGCGAGCACCCGGTCAAGCTGCGCGAGGCGGTCACCTCGCCGGCCGGCACCACCATCTCCGCCGTCCGCGAGCTGGAGAACCACGGCGTCCGCGCGGCCATGCTCGCCGCGCTGGAGGCCGCGCGCGACCGGGCCCGCGAGCTGGCCGCCCAGTCCGGCTGATCCGGCGTACGCGGCTACCCCGCACCGCGCGCGGCCGTGTCGCGCGGTCCGGATCCGTACGACTTCCCGGAGGCCGCGTCCTCCCGCCGGGACGCCACGTCTTCCCGGAAGTTGTGGCGTGCCGGCGCGGGGGCGTCACGGTCCCGCCGGGTGGCCCATACTGGCGCGGTGTTCACGCTCGCCCAGGCCCGCCAGCTCGTGGCCACCCTGCACCCGCGCATCGACGAACTGATCCGGCTCCGGGCCGACCTGTCCGAGCTGCGCGCCGACCTGGCCGGCGGGCGGCCGAGCCCGCTCGGCGGCGTGGCCGAGGCCAAGGGCCTGGAGGCGCGACTGCACGCGGTCGTCGAGGAGCTGCACGAGCACGACATCCAGATCAAGGGGCTCGCCCCGGTGCTGCTCGACTTTCCCGGCGAGCGCGACGGCCACCCGGTGCTGTGGTGCTGGCTGGAGGGGGACGCCGACGTGCGCTGGTACCACCGCGCCGACTGCGGCTTCGCCGGCCGCCGCCGGGTGTGAACGGAAGGCCTCTCATCAACGGAGAAGGTTGCCCGGCGGACGCTGCGCGAGCGGCTGGCCGAGCCCCAGGACGCGATGGGCGTCTTCGTCGTCGACAAGCCGGACCGGCCGGGGGAGTTGGCCGCCTGTGCGGTCGGCACGATCGACCGCCGGCTCGGCGGCCCGACCAACCCCAGCGGCCTGACCGGGTACGTGTACAACGTGGTCACCGATCCGGGGTGCCGCCGGCGGGGGTACTCGCGGGCGTGCCTGGAGGCGCTGCTGGAGTGGTTCGCCGGGCGTGGGGTGCGGAAGATCGACCTGCGGGCGTCGGCGGACGGGGAGCCGCTGTATCGGTCGCTGGGCTTCGTCGCCGTCTCCGGCCCGACGATGCGGCTGAACCTGCCGCCCCGCTGACCGCCGCCGCGACCCTCGCGAGGTCCACCGCCGCAACGGGATTGCTGCTTCACGACATTCCCGGAGTCCGGTGTGTGGGGGATTCTCATTGGTTGTCATTTATGTAAGGTGGTGCGCCCGGCGATTAGTGGATATCTGTTTAAAAGCCGTCAGGGTTGATGACTTGATAAAGGTGCAGGGGCAGACTCCGGAGTGCTGGCCATCAATTGGCCGCAGACTTCAGGAGGTCCTGGATGATCCGGTTCAACCACTCCCCGAACAGGCGGGCCGTGCTGCGCCGCGCCGTCGTCGTGGCCGGCGCGGTCGTGCTCGCCGCGGGGTCACTGACCGGTCCGGCGTCGGCTGCCGGCAAGCCCGTCGCGCCCGGCGCTGGACCGGCCGGCGTCGTTCCCGGTGGCTTCGCCACGTGGTCCGAATTGATCGCGGTGCAGACAAAGCTCAACAACGCGGCTGAGAAGATCCTGACAGCGAAGGGCGCAGGCTTCGCCGGGATTGTCGCGGCCCCCGAGAATCGCGAGGTGCGGGTTTACTGGAAAGGCGATTCCGGAGCATCCGTGCGGTCGTTGGTCGCCGATCTCAACCGCACGGTGCCGGTGCGGGTCCTCCCGGCCCGGCACTCCGAGAAGGAGCTGACGGCCGCCGCCCGGAGGCTGGCCGCCGTGCCCGGCGTGGTGGGCGTGAGCCCGAAGGTCGACGGCAGCGGCGTGCAGGTCACGGTCAGCGGCGACACGGCCCGGGTCGGTGCGGCGCCCGCCGTACGCGACTCCGGCGTGGCGGTGTCGATCGTGCGCGGCGAGCAGCCGGTCGCCACCTACGACCGGCAGGCCGACATCCCCAACTACTACGGTGGCGGTCGGTTCTGGTCACCCGTCGGCGGGTGCAGCACGGGCTTCGCGATCAACGTCGGCGGCGCCCAGCAGATGATCACGGCTGGGCACTGCGGCGAGAACGGGCAGGCCGTGACCACCGGCGCCGGCGTCGGCATGGGCACGATCCACAGCAAGATCACCTGTCAGGACATCGAGATCATCAACACCCCGTCCTGGGGGCGGGTCTTCACCGGCGGTCCGTACTCCAACACCAGTGTCGCGATCGGCGGCGCGGCGAGCAGCTTCGTCGGCAACTACGTGAACACCAGCGGTTCCACCAGTGGTGAGCACGGCAGCGTCCAGGTCACCGGGGTCAACATGTACGTGGCGGTCGGCGGGATCCCGTGCGGCTCGGTCGGCCCCCTGGTGCAGGCGCGTCAGACCGGCGGCCTGTGCGCCGTCGCTCCCGGCGACAGCGGCGGACCGGTCATCGCCTACCGCACCGACGGCCGCGCCAACGCCCTCGGCACCATGACCGCGGGCGCCGTGGCGGTGCCGAACGCCTCGTGCCCCGGCACCATCTACACCCCCGGATACAACTACGTCTACTACGCCCCGATCCCCGTGTCCCTGGGCAGCTACGGCGCGTCGATCGTCACGAGCTGATCCACTCGCGGAACGCGGCTGGCCGGAAGCCCCTCCGGCCAGCCGCGCCGTTTTGGCCGCACCGGCGCCAGGAGCCGCCGCCCCTACCAGCGCGTCGGCTCGGCGCTCGTCGGTCGCCGGGGACGCTCGCGTCGCCCGGCACCTGGTGAAGAACCCGTGCGGCACCTGCCATGAGCCGCTGCCGCCGCGCCAGCGGCAGGGGCCGCGCCGCCCGCGGCGCCCCTGTTCGGCGCCGATCGCTCTCGCCCTACGCATCGAAGTTTGTCGCCTTCTGCCGCTACGGGCGGATGTAGACCGATCCACCCCTGTCCACCCTGTTGGATATCGGTGATCTTCCATAGGGGGTGCATCCAGTGATATCTATCTCGCACCAACACTTCCCACCCCCAGGAGTGCGACGTGCGGAAATCCCGTCTCGTTACCCTCGCCGTGAGCCTCGCGGCCTCCATCGGCGCCACGTTCGCGCTGGCCGTCCCGGCCCAGGCGGCCGCCACCGACCGCTACGTCGCACTCGGCGACTCGTACGCCTCCGGCGTCGGAGCCGGCAGCTACACCTCTGAGAGCGGTGCCTGCCAGCGCAGCACCAACGCGTACCCGGCGCTGTACAACGCCAACATCAGGCCGGCTTCGTACCGCTCGGTCGCCTGCTCCGGCGCGACCACCACGGACGTGATCAACAACCAGCTCTCCGCGCTGTCGTCGACCACCACGCTGGTCAGCGTCACCATCGGCGGCAACGACGTCGGCTTCGCCAACATCATGACGACCTGCGTCCTGTACGGCGAGAGCCAGTGCCTCGCCGCCATCGAGGCGGCGAAGACGAAGGCCCGCAACGAGCTGTCCGGCAAGCTGGCCAACGTCTACAACGGGATCAAGAGCCGCGCCCCGTCCGCGCGCCTCGTCGTCGTGGGCTACCCGGTCTTCTACCAGCTCGGCACCTTCTGCGTCGGGCTCAGCGCCAACTCGCGCGCCGCGCTCAACGACGGCATCAACCTGGTGGACGACATCACCCGGACCGCCGCCACCTCGGCCGGCTTCAAGTTCGCCGACGTCCGGTCGATCTTCGTCGGCCACCAGCTGTGCAGCTACGGCGAGAAGTGGCTGCACGCCCTGAACTACCTGGACCTCGGCGTGTCGTACCACCCGACCGCGGCCGGCCAGGCCGGCGGCTACTACCCGGTCTTCCGTTCCGTCGCGGGCTGACCGGCCAGGCCCGGCCGCGCCGGTGACCTCCGGGGCCGCGCGCCCACCCCACCGGGGTGGGCGCGCGGCCCCGGCGCGCGTCCGGGGGCGGGACCGGCTCAGGCCGGCAGGACCTTCTCGACCGCCGCGCGCAGTTCCGGGTCTTCGGGAGTGACGGTCGGGGCGAACCGGGCCGCCACCGTGCCGTCCGGCGCGACCAGGAACTTCTCGAAGTTCCACCGCACGTCGCCCGTGTGGCCCTCCGCGTCCGGGGTGGACACCAGCTCCGCGTAGAGCGGGTGCCGGCCCGGGCCGTTGACGTCGACCTTCTCCGTCAGCGGGAAGGTCACGCCGTAGTTGACCTGGCAGAACTCGCCGATCTCGGCGGGGGTGCCCGGCTCCTGGCCGGCGAACTGGTTGCACGGCACGCCGAGCACCACCAGGCCGCGGTCCGCGTACGCCTCGTGCAGAGCCTGGAGGCCGGCGTACTGCGGGGTGAGGCCGCACCGGGAGGCCACGTTCACCACCAGCAGCGCCCTGCCCCGGTACGCGCCAAGGTCGGCCGGGCCGCCGGCCAGGGCGTCGATGTCGATGTCGAAGACGGTCATGGGCCGAGGCTACCCAGCGGCGAAGCCCGACGCCTGCTTCACAAGTATAGACACCAGTACATCTTGACGAACTGGTGACAACGTGAGTAGCGTCTCAGAAATAATTCTGGAAAGTTTCCTAACTGTTTGGGGGGACGCCACATGAAGAGATCGCTCCGCCGGTCCCTCTGGGCCGGCGCCGTGGTCGCGGTGACCGTCGCGGCGGTCCCGATGGCCTCGGCGTTCGGCGCCGGAAGTGTGACCGCCGCGTTCGCCCGGGTGCAGGACTGGGGGACCGGTCACGAGACGCGGGTGACCGTCGCCAACGGCTCCAGCGCCAGCGTCGACACCTGGCGCATCGAGTTCGACCTGCCGGCCGGCACCACCATCAGCAGCTTCTGGGACGCCGACGTCACCAGCAGCGGCAACCACTACGTCGCGGTCAAGAAGAGCTGGGCCGGCCCGCTCGCCCCCGGCGCGACGTTCAGCTGGGGCTACAACGGCACCGGGGCGTACAAGGCGCCGCTGAACTGCACGATCAACGGCGCGCCGTGCGGCGGCGGCACCCCGCCGCCCACCACGACCCCGCCCGGTACGACCCCGCCGGCCACCACGCCGCCGCCCACGACCCCGCCGCCCAGCGGGGACAAGAAGGTCGTCGGCTACTTCGCCGAGTGGGGCGTCTACGCCCGCAACTACCACGTCAAGAACATCCACACCAGCGGCTCGGCCGGCAAGCTCACCCACATCATGTACGCGTTCGGCAACACGACCGGCGGCCGGTGCAGCATCGGCGACAGCTACGCCGACTACGAGAAGGCGTACACGGCGGCGGACAGCGTCGACGGCGTCGCGGACACCTGGGACCAGCCGCTGCGCGGCAGCTTCAACCAGCTGCGCAAGCTCAAGCGGATGTACCCGCACCTGAAGGTCGTCTGGTCCTTCGGCGGCTGGACCTGGTCCAGCGGCTTCACGCAGGCCGCGCAGAACCCGGCCGCGTTCGCCGACAGCTGCTACCGGCTGGTCGAGGACCCGCGCTGGGCCGACGTCTTCGACGGCATCGACATCGACTGGGAGTACCCCAACGCCTGCGGCCTGCAGTGCGACAGCAGCGGCCCGAACGCGTTCAAGAACGTGGTCAGCGCGCTGCGCTCCCGGTTCGGCTCCTCGGCCCTGGTCACCGCGGCGATCACCGCCGACGGCAGCAGCGGCGGAAAGATCGACGCCGCCGACTACGCCGGCGCCGCGGCGAACCTCAACTGGTTCATGGTCATGGCGTACGACTACTTCGGCGCCTTCAACCCGCAGGGCCCGACCGCCCCGCACTCGCCGCTCACCTCGTACGCCGGCATCCCGCAGCAGGGCTTCTGGGCGGACGCGGCGATCCAGAAACTCAAGGGCAAGGGCATCCCGGCGAGCAAACTGCTGCTCGGCGTCGGCTTCTACGGCCGGGGCTGGACGGGGGTGACCCAGGCCACCCCGGGCGGCACGGCCACCGGCCCCGCCCCGGGCACCTACGAGGCCGGCATCGAGGACTACAAGGTGCTGAAGAGCAGCTGCCCGTCCACCGGCACGGTCGCCGGCACCGCGTACGCCAAGTGCGGCAGCAACTGGTGGAGCTACGACACCCCGGCCACCATCGGCGGCAAGATGACGTACGCGAAAAACCAGGGCCTCGGCGGCGCCTTCATCTGGGAACTCTCCGGCGACACGAGCAACGGCGAGTTGATCGGCGCGGTCAAGGGCGGGCTCGGCTGAGCCGAGGGCCGACGCGACACCCACCCGGCGGGGAGGGACCACACCGGTCCCTCCCCGCATCCCCGACCCGGGCCGGCACGCGCCGGCCCGGGTGCGCGGTCCGGCCTGGGCGATGTGACAGACTCGCGGATCGGCACCTCGTCGTGCCGGAGTCGAGGGGAGGGACCGATGGGCGTGACGCACTCCAGGGCGGCGCTCGCCGCGACGCTCGCGATCCTGCCGTTCGCCCTGTTCGGCTGCGGGATCGGCGGCGACGGCGAGGAGGAGATCCCGGCCGGGCGGGCGCCCGCCGAGGAGGCCGCCGCGAAGTCCCGGGAGCGGGTCCAGGCGTACCTCGACGCGATGATCGCCAAGGACGTCGCCGCGGGGCGGAGCCAGCTCTGCGCCCCGCTGCAGGAGGCGTTCGACGCCGCGGCCACCGGCCCGAACGGCGACTTCGCCGACCACTTCACCGTGTCGGGGGCCACGATCACCGACGTCCGCCCCGCGGAGCGGGGGCAGGAGGTCAGCACCTCGGTCACGGTGACCGCCGGCTCGCGCGAGGCCACGCGGCCGCTGCTGTTCACCGTCACCCGCAGCGGCGCCGACTGGTGCGTCTCCGGCGAGACGCCGGGCGGCCGCACCCCGACCCCGGAGCCGTCGGTCACCCCCTGACGCGCCGGGCGGCCTGCCCGTGGCGCTGGTCACACCGGGCATCTCCCAACTGCCGGAACCGTCGCCCTCGGCGGTGGGACGCGCCGGCGGCCGCCGTACGCTTTCTGTCATGCGCCATGAGTGGCATCAGCTGAGCCATCCGGCAGTGGGCAGCCCGGGGCTGCAGACCAGCCGGCCGACCGTCGACTCCGCCGAGGACGCCGCCCTCGGCCTGGACCGCTGGCGGGACCTGCCCCGCGCGCAGACCCCGCCGTGGCCGGACCCGGCCGTCGTCGCCGAGGTCTGCAAGGTGCTCGACACCGTGCCGTCGGTGGTGGCCCCCTACGAGGTCGACCAGCTCCGCGAGCGGCTCGCGCTGGTCTGCGAGGGCAAGGCGTTCCTGCTCCAGGGCGGCGACTGCGCGGAGACCTTCGCCGACAACACCGAGAGCCACCTGCTCGCCAACGCCCGCACGCTGCTGCAGATGGCCGTCGTGCTGACGTACGGCGCGTCCCTGCCGGTGGTCAAGGTCGCCCGGGTCGCCGGGCAGTACACCAAGCCCCGGTCGCTGCCGACCGACGCGCGCGGGCTGCCGGCCTACCGCGGCGACCTGATCAATTCGCTGGAGGCCACGCCGGAGGCCCGGGTCGCCGACCCGCAGCGCATGATCCGCGCGTACGCCAACTCGGCCGCCGCGATGAACATGCTCCGGGCGTACCTGGCCGGCGGGCTCGCCGACCTGCACGCGGTGCACGACTGGAACAAGGGCTTCGTCAAGAACTCCCCGGCCGGCGAGCGCTACGAGGCCATCGCCCGGGAGATCGACCGGGCGATGGCGTTCATCCGGGCCTGCGGCATGACCCAGGACGAGGCGCTGCGCAAGGTCACCCTCTACTGCTCCCACGAGGCCCTGGCCCTGGAGTACGACCGGGCGCTCACCCGGGTCTCCGCCAACCGCGCGTACGGGCTGTCCGGGCACTTCCTCTGGATCGGCGAGCGGACCCGGCAGATCGACGGGGCGCACATCGACTTCATCTCCCGCATCGCCAACCCGATCGGCGTGAAGCTCGGCCCGACCACCACGCCCGACGAGGCGATCGAGCTGTGCGAGAAGCTGAACCCGGACAACGTCCCCGGCCGGCTCACCCTGATCAGCCGGATGGGCAACCACCGGGTCCGCGACACGCTGCCACCGATCGTGGCCAAGGTCACCGCCGCCGGGGCGAAGGTGGTGTGGCAGTGCGACCCGATGCACGGCAACACCCACGAGTCCTCCAACGGCTACAAGACCCGGCACTTCGACCGGATCGTCGACGAGGTGCTCGGCTACTTCGAGGTGCACCGCGCGCTGGAGACCCACCCGGGCGGCCTGCACGTCGAGCTGACCGGCGAAGACGTCACCGAGTGCCTCGGCGGCGCCCAGGGCATCGAGGACCTGGACCTGCCCGACCGGTACGAGACCGCCTGCGATCCGCGGCTGAACACCCAGCAGTCGCTGGAGCTGGCCTTCCTGGTGGCGGAGATGCTCCGTGGCTGACGCGAGGAGTGAGCTTGCGAGCCCCGCAGTCGGCGGCCGTAAGGACGACCGTGGCTGAGGATCTCATCGACCTGCGGTCGGACACCGTGACCCGGCCCACCGCCGGGATGCGCGAGGCGATGGCCGCCGCCGAGGTCGGCGACGACGTCTACGGCGAGGACCCGACGGTCAACGGCCTGGAGGCGGAGGTCGCGGCGCTGTTCGGGCACGAGGCGGCGCTGTTCGCCCCGACGGGCTCGATGGCCAACCAGATCGCCCTGCAACTGCTCGTGCCGCCCGGCGACGAGCTGCTCTGCGACGCCGACGCGCACGTCGTCACGTACGAGATCGGCGCGGCGGCGGCGTACGGCGGTATCTCGTCGCGGACGTGGCCGGCGGTCGGCGCGGACGTCGACCCCGACGTGGTCGCCGGGATGATCCGCCCGGACGGTTACTTCGCGGTGCCCACCCGGGCGATCGCCGTCGAGCAGACCCACAACCGGGGCGGCGGCGGGGTGATCCCCCTGGCCACCCTGCGCGAGCTGCGGCGCGTCGCCGACGACGCCGGGCTGGCGCTGCACTGCGACGGCGCCCGGATCTGGCACGCGCACGTCGCCGACGGGGTGCCGCTGGCCGAGTACGGCCGGCTGTTCGACACGATGTCGGTCTGCCTGTCCAAGGGCCTCGGCGCGCCGGTCGGGTCGCTCGTCGTGGGCAGCGCGGAGAAGATCGCCCGGGCGCGCATGGTCCGCAAGCGGATGGGCGGCGGGATGCGCCAGGCCGGTGTCCTCGCCGCCGCCGGCCGGTACGCCCTCGCGCACCACGTCGGGCGGCTCGCCGAGGACCACGCCAAGGCGGCCCGGCTGGCCGAGGCGGTCGCCCCGTACGGGGTGCTCGCCGCCGTGGTCCGCACCAACGTGGTGCCGCTGGACCTGACCAAGTCCCCGCTGGACGCGCGTGCCCTGGCCGCCGCCGCGCGGGAGGAGGGCGTGCTGGTCTCGGTGCTCGGCCCGCGTACCGCCCGCCTGGTCACCCACATGGACGTCGACGACGCCGCCGTCGACCGCGCGGCGGCTGCCCTGACCCGCATCCTCCGCGCCTGACCGGTCACCCGCCCCGCGCCCCCTGCCGGTTGATCAAGAGGTTTGCGTCATGATCCGGTGCCCGCGATGACGCAATTCTCTTGATCACCGGGGCGAGCGCGGCCGGGGCGGGCGCCGCCGGGGAGGGCGCGGCCGGGGCGGGCGCGGCCTGGGGGCGCGAGGGTGGTCCGCGGGTTAGGGGTGCAGGCGGCGGAGGGTGGTGATGTCCGCCGCGTGGCCCTCGTGCTTCTCCGTCGGGGTCTCCACGACGACCGGGACGCCCGCCGTGGCGGGGTGGGCCATCAGCTCGGCGAACGCGGGCTCGCCGATCAGGCCCTTGCCGATGTTCTCGTGCCGGTCCCGGGTCGAGCCGCACAGGTCCTTCGAGTCGTTCGCGTGCACCAGTCGCAGCCGGCCCTCGCCCACGGTGGCCACCAGGGTGTCCAGGCAGGCCGTCATGCCGCCCTCCGCGGCCAGGTCGTGGCCGGCCGCCCAGGCATGGCAGGTGTCGAAGCACACCCCCAGCCCCGGGTGCCGGTCCACGGCGTCCAGGTACGGGCCGAGGTGCTCCACCCGGGAGGCCAGCGACCGGCCGCCGCCCGCGCTCGGCTCGACCAGCAGCATCGGGCCGTCCGCCGCCGCGGCGCTGTCCAGCAGCGGCAGCAGGGCCTCGCGTACCTGACGCATGGCCGCCTCGGCGTGGCCGGCGTCGACCGCGCTGCCGGCGTGGAACACCACCCCCTGCGCGCCGATCGCCGCGCCGCGGCGCAGGGCGTGCGCCAGCGTCTGCGTCGACCGTTCCACGGTGGCGGGGGTGGGGGAGCCCAGGTTCACCAGCAGCGACGCGTGGATGAACACGGGCACCCCGCGCTCGGCGCAGCCGTCGCGGAACAGCCGGTCCTGCGCCGGGTCGCCCGGCGGCAGCGCCCAGCCCCGCGAGTTGGAGACGTAGACCTGGACCACCTCGGAGGCCGCGGCGTCGACGTACGGCAGGGCCGCCTTCGCCAGCCCGCCCGAGGTGGGGGTGTGCGACCCGACAGGCCGGCGCGGTGCGGAGGCCGCCATGTCAGAGGCACCCGATGGTGACGGCGGTGCCCGGGGGCACCTGGCTGTTCTCCCCGGGGGCCTGGAACCGGACGATGCCGTTGGGGTTGAACTGCACGTTCACCGGGAAGCCCTGCGCCTCCAACTGCTGCTTGGCCTGCGGGCAGGGCAGGTCGATCACCCGGGGCACGACCACCTGCGGCGGCCCCTTGCTGACGTCCAGCTTGACCTGGGCGCCCTTCTCCACGCCGGCCCCGTCGGCCGGGCTCTGCGCCAGGACCTCGTCCTTCGGCTTGTCGGAGTCCTTGTACGTCTCCACCGGCACCAGGCCGAGCTGGGCCAGGATCGTCCGGGCCTCGTTGACGTTCCTGCCGACCAGGCTCGGCACCGAGATCGGGGCCTTGCCCTTGCTGAGGACGACGGTGACGTTGGTGCCCGGCCGTACCTCGGCGCCGACCTTCGGGTCGGTGGCGACCACCACGCCCTCGGGCAGGTTGTCGTCGTAGCGCGCCGTGCCCCTGGCCACCACCAGCTTCAGGTTGACCAGGTCGGCCTCGGCCAGCGCGAACTCCTTGCCCACCACGTCGGGCAGCGGGAACCGCTCCGGGCCGAGCGAGAGGGTGAGGGTGATCTCGCCGCCCTTGAGGATCCGGCCGGCGGGCCCCGGGTCCTGCGCCACGACGCCGTCGCGGGGGGTCTTCTCGTCGTAGCGGGGCTCGGCGTACCGGAGGGTGAAGCCGCCCCGGGTGGCCTGCGCCTGCGCCTCGGCCTTCGTCAGGCTGACCAGCTCCGGGGCGACCGTGTACCGGCCCACCCCGAACCACCAGCCGGCCAGCGCGACGACCAGGGCGAGCACCACCACGGCCGCGATCGCGCCCGTGCGGCTCCGCGCGTCGCCCGTGAATCGGGTACGCAGCACGGCGAGCCATCCGGCCGGGTTGCCGCCCTGCGGCGCAGCCCGGCGCCGGTGCGGCGGCTGGCCCTGCTCGGACATCCGGGCCCAGGCGGGCCGCTCGGCCGGGCGGACGGCGGCGACCACCATGGTCGGCTGGGACATCGGGGTGGCCTCGTCGGCGACGGGGGGCAGCACGGCGGTGTGCGTGCTCTGGTTACCCAGGTCGTCCCGGGCCACCTGCACCTCGGCCAGCAGGGCGCCGGCGTCGGTGGGCCGGGCGCCCGGGTCCCGCCGGGTGGCCCGGGCGACGAGCTCGTCGAGCACCCGCGGCAGCCCGGGCACCAGCGTCGAGGGGGCCGGGACGTCCCGGTCGACGTGCTGCCAGGCGACGTCCACCGGTCGGCCGCCGTCGTACGGGACCCGACCCGTGAGCATCTCGAACAGCACGATGCCCGCCGAGTAGACGTCGCTGCGGGGGTCGGCGTGGCCGTCGGTGACCAGCTCCGGCGGGACGTACGCCACCGTGGCCATGAGCTGGCTGCCCTCGTCGCCGCTCGCCTCGACCGCCCGGGCCAGCCCGAAGTCGGCCACCTTGACCACGCTGTCGACCAGGTTGGCGACGCCGCCGGTGGGCGCCTCGGCGACCAGCACGTTCTCCGGCTTCACGTCCCGGTGCACGAGGCCGGACCGGTGCGCGGCGGCGATCGCGGCGAGCATCTGCTCGGCGATGGCCAGCGCCTCCTCCGGGTTGAGCCGGCGGCGCTCGGCGAGCACGTCGCGCAGCGTCCGGCCGCGTACGTACTCCATCACCAGGTACGGCAGGCCGGAGTGGGTGCCCTGGTCGTAGACCGCCACCACGTTCGGGTGGGTCAGCCGGGCGATGGTCTTCGCCTCGTCGGTGAACCGTCCCAGGAACCCGGCCGTCCGGGCCTGCGCCGCGGGTGCCTGGGTCGGGTGAATGATCTTGACCGCGACGGTGCGCCCGAGGCGCTCGTCGGTGGCGGTGTACACGGTCGCCATGCCGCCACGGGCCACGCGACCGCGAATACGGTAGCGCCCGTCGATCAGCGAGCCCAGCAACGTGTCGGCGACCTGTGTGTCCATCGGCAGGCAGTCTATGTGTCAGTCGGGTGAGGGTTGAACAGATGCTACCGCCGCCGGCCCGGTGGCCCGCGACGGCGCGCTCCGCCGGAGCGCCGCCGGCTGCGCATACGGGACGAGCGGGGACACCGGGGACCAGGTCGCGGGCCTGGCCACCGAGTCGACGCCGAGGATGCCGCTCGCCGTCGCCGCCGGCGGCGTGGCAGGGTGAGCGGGTGACCGACTCCGTATCCGACCAGGCCGCCTCCGGCGCCGAGCCATCCGACCAGGCCGCCTCCGGCGCCGAGCCATCCGACCAGGCCGCCTCCGGCGCCGAGCCATCCGACCAGGCCGCCTCCGGCGCCGAGCCATCCGACCAGGCCGCCTCCGGCGCCGAGCTCGCCGGTCCGGCCGGCTGGCTGACCCTGCCCGACGTCGCCGAGCGCCTCGGCCTGTCGATCAGCAAGGTCCACCAGATGATCCGGGACCGCGAGCTGCTCGCCGTCCGGCGCGACGGCGTCCGCCGGGTCCCCGCCGACCTGGTGGCCAACCGCACCGTGCTCAAGCACCTGCCCGGCGTGCTCAACCTGCTCGCCGACGCCGGCTACGACGACGAGGCGGCGCTGCGCTGGCTCTACGAGCCGGACGACACCCTGCCGGGCACCCCGGCCAGCGCCCTCGGCGGCGACCAGGCCCGCGAGGTCAAGCGCCGCGCTCAGGCCCTCGGCTTCTGACGCAGGCGCCCGCCCGCTTCTCCCGGCCGCGGTGATCATGGGGTTGGCAGCCCCGTTCGGCGCTCGGCGTCGCCGCCAACTCCATGATCACCCGGCGGGGCCGGGGGCCGGGGGCCGGGTCGGGCCGGGTCGGGCCGGGTGGTCAGCCCCTGCGGCGGGTGGCGGCGATGGCGAGGTCGACCAGGGCCTGCCGGGCCTCGGTCTCCAGCTCCACGGCGGCCAGCGCGGCCAGCGCCGTGTCGGTCAGCGTGGCGATCCGCTCCTCGGTGCGGGCCAGCGCCCCGGTCGAGGCGATCAGCTCCCGCAGCCGGATCACCCCGTCCTCGTCCAGGCCCGGGTCGCCGAGCTGTCCGAGCAGCAGTTCCCGGCCCGCGTCGTCGCTGGCCTCCACAGCTGCCGCGACCAGGTACGTCCGCTTCCCCTCGCGCAGGTCGTCCCCGGCCGGCTTGCCGGTCTGGGTCGGGTCACCGAAGACCCCGAGCACGTCGTCGCGCAGCTGGAACGCCTCGCCCAGCGGCAGCCCGTACGCCGAGTAGGCGGCCCGGACCTCCGGGGCGCGTCGGCCAGCGCCGCGCCGAGCAGCAGCGGGCGCTCGACCGTGTACTTGGCCGACTTGTAGCGGGCCACCTTGCCGGCGCGCTCCACCGAGGTGTCGCCCGTGGCCTGGGTGAGCACGTCGAGGTACTGCCCGACGGTGACCTCCGTGCGCATCTCGTCGAAGACCGGCCGGGCGCGCGCCACGGTGCGCGGGTCCAGCCCGGTCGAGTGCAGCAGCTCGTCGGACCAGACGAGGCAGAGGTCGCCGAGCAGGATCGCCGCCGCGTCCCCGAACCCGTCGGCGTCGCCGCCCCAGCCGGCCCCCGGTGCCGGGCGGCGAACCGCCGGTGCACCGCCGGCTCGCCGCGCCGGGTGTCCGAGCGGTCCATAAGGTCGTCGTGCATCAGCGCGCTGGCCTGCACGAACTCCAACGCGGCCAGGGCGCTGACCACCTGGTCCGAGTCGATCCCGCCCGCGCCCCGGTATCCCCAGTACGCGAAGGCAGGCCGCAGCCGCTTGCCGCCCCGCAGCACGAACGCCTCGATCGCCTCGGCCACGGGCACCAGCGCGTCGTCGACGCCCGTCATCCAGGAGCGCTGGCCGGCCAGGAACTCGGTGAGGGCTTTGTTGACCCGCTGCCGGAGGCCGGCACGGTCGACGGGGGATACGGGAGCAGCGTGGGTCACGCCACGACGCTAGCGAATCCCCCGGGAAAGCGGCACTAGCGGTCCCTGGTGCGCCGCCGGCCCGTTGCTGGGCAGGTACCGGGCCGCCGCGGCGGCGACGGCGGTGTGCCGTCGTACCGCGGGCTCGCCGGCGTGCCGGGCCAGCCGGCGGCGCACCTCGGCGAGCTGGCCGGCGGCCCGGGGCGAGCCGGCGCGGACCGCGTCCAGCAACGCGGCCTCGGCCACCGCGCAGGCCTGCTCCACGTCGCCGAGCTGGAGGTGGGCGCGGGCCAACCAGGCGCCGTAGAGCGCGGCGCCGCGCGGCCGGCCGGGCCGGCGGGCGGCGGCGAGCAGCGGCTCGGCCGCCCGGGGCCGGCCCAGCGCGACCAGCGTCCGCCCGGTCATCGCGGCCAGCTCCGGCCCGTCGAGCCAGTACAGCCAGGGCGGCTCCCGGGCCGGCTCGACGGCGTCGGCGCCCCGGTCGGCCGCGGCCAGCGCCCGCCGGGCCGCCTCCGGGCGGCCGCCGAGCGCCGCGGCCAGCGCCACCCGGTGCAGCAGCAGCGCCCGCAGCCCGGGGCTGGCGGACCGGCGGGCGCCGGCGTATCCGGTCCGGGCCAGCGCCAGGGCGCCGTACGGGTCACCCGCGCCGGCCAGCAGGTGGCTCGCCGCGCCGAGGACGTGCGCGCCGAACGCCGGGTCGCCCGCCGCCGCGGCGGCCCGCAACCCCAGCCGGTACGCGTCGAGGCCGCCCGCCGGGTGACCGGCGTCGGCGGCCAGCCAGCCGGCCAGCTGGGCGGACTCGGCCAGCACCGGCAGCAGCCGGCGGCGGGCGGCCGGGCCGGCCCCGACAGCTCCCGCACCGCCCGCCCCAGCCGGTACGCCCCGTACCCGACCAGGTCGGCGCCCCCGGCCAGGTCGTCGAGCCGGCGCAGCTCCGTCAGCGTGGGTACCGCCCCGGTCGGGCCGGTCCGCGTCGCATCGGCCGCCGCCTCCGACCAGGCGGCGCCGGCCGGGCCGGTGGGGGACGGCCCGACGCGCGGCGGGACGATCAGCAGCGATCCGCGCGGGTCGGCCAGCCAGCGCCGGGCCAGGGCGAGCAGCGCCGAGCGGGACCGCGAGCCGGGACGGACGACCGGCGGGGGCTCCGGGCGGCTGCGCGCGGCGGCCCCGGACAGCAGCCCGACCGGTACGTCGAGGACGACGGCCAGCCAGCCCAGCCAGAAGTCGCCCGGCACCCGGAGCTGCCGCTCCCAGCGGGACACCTCGTGCCGGGTGAGGGTGGGTACGCCGGACACGGCGCACAGCCGCGCGGCGAGGCGCTGCTGGCTCCAGCCGAGCGCCAGCCGGAGCCGGGCCAGCAACGGCCCGAGCGGCTGCGGGCCGGGTGGCGGGGACGGGGTCATCGCTCCTCCGAGGGGGATCGGGCGGTGGCGGCGCCGCCCGCCCGTCGGGCGGACCGGTGCGCCGCCGGTCGGCGCTGACCCCCGCGCGTGCCCCCGGGGACCGGCTCGGCCGGCCCCACCCGCGCTGACCCCTGTCTACCCCCCGGGTACGACATTCCGGTCGCGCCGGGCCGGCCCGTGCCGGCCAGGATGAAGAAGCTTGTCTTGCGCATGAACCACTCCATCGAGGCAACCTGTCCAGACAGGTGCGTGTGGTCGCGCAGGAATCAGGAGCCTCAGGAAGATCGGATTAGCGTGTCGGACGTGCCTACCCCGCACTCAGGAGCAGCCCGCTACCGGCAGGTTGCAGAAGAGCTACGTCGTCGGATCATGTCCGGCGTGATTCCAGCTGGTTCCCTGCTGCCCAGCGAATCGGCGCTGATGGCCGAGTTCTCCGTCGCCAGGGGCACCGTGCGTGAAGCCCTGGCACTGCTGCGGGCAGAGGGCCTGATCGCCTCCGCGAAGGGAAGGGGCAGCTACGTCCGTCCGGTGATGCCCGTACGGCGGCTTGCTTCGGACCGGTACCGGGCAGAGCCTGAGCAGGTCCGCAGCGGTGAGTTGAGTACGTCGTTCACCACCGATCAGCAGGTGCCGTGGAGCGCCTACAGCCTCGACAAGGAATTCAGGGAAGCTCCGGCCGTGGACGCCCTGGCCGAGTTGTTCGGCGTAACGCCGGGCACGATGTTGCTGGAACGGCGGTTCGTCTTCCGCACACACGGCGTGCCGCAGCAGATGTCCATCTCATACCTGCTGCTGGACATGGTTGCCGGCACGCCGGTGGCCGACCCTGCCAACGAGCCCTGGCCCGGAGGTAACACCTCGCAGCTGCACCCGCTCGGCTACACCATCACCGGCGTACGCGAGCAGGTGCGGGCACAGATGCCGATACCTGACGAGGCGGAGACTCTACGCGTGCCCGGTGGCGTGCCCGTTGTGGTCATCACCCGGCAGACGTTCGTAGGGGATCGGGCGGTGGAGGTAGCCGAGATCACCATTCCGGCCGACAGGGTGAGTCTGGACTACATGATCGACCTGACCTGAACCTTCAACGTCACTCCGCCCCGGGCTGTCGGGCTACCTGTGGGAACCCACGGGCCACCGTGAAGGCGGTGGAGGGGTGGTCGCGACAGGTGGGAAGGCTCTGGGTACGACGCCCGCCGGCCGCTAGAGTTCACCCGTGGCGCTCGGTCTTCCCTCGGTCCTCCCGAACTCGCAGCCAGCGATCGGGGAGCTGGTGCGCGACCGCCAGCCGACCTTCTCGTTCGAGTTCTTTCCGCCCAAGACGCCCGCGGGCGAGCGGCTGCTCTGGCAGGCGATCCGCGAGCTGGAGCCGCTGCGCCCGTCGTTCGTCTCGATCACGTACGGCGCCGGCGGGTCGACCCGGGACACCACGGTCGCGGTGACCGAGCGGATCGCCACCGAGACGACGCTGCTGCCCATGGCGCACTTGACCGCGGTCAACCACTCCGTCGCCGAGCTGCGCAACGTCATCGGCCGGCTGGCCGGCGTCGGGGTGCGCAACGTGCTGGCGGTGCGCGGCGACCCGCCGGGCAACCCCGGCGGGGAGTGGGTCCGCCACCCCGAGGGCGTGCTCTACGCCGAGGAACTGGTGCGGCTGGTCCGCGACGCCGGTGACTTCAGCGTCGGGGTGGCCGCCTTCCCGTACAAGCACCCGCGCTCGCCCGACGTGGCCAGTGACACGGCGCACTTCGTCCGCAAGTGCCGGGCCGGCGCCGACTTCGCGATCACCCAGATGTTCTTCGACGCCGACGACTACCTGCGCCTGCGGGACCGGGTGGCGGCGGCCGGCTGCGACACCCCGATCCTGGCCGGCGTCATGCCGGTGACCCAGCTGGGCACCATCGAGCGGTCGGTGCAGCTGTCCGGGGCACCCTTCCCGCCGGCCCTGGCCGCACGGTTCGAGGCGGTCGCCGACGACCCGGAGGCCGTCCGCCGGCTCGGCATCGAGCAGGCCGCGCAGATGTGCCGGCGGCTGCTGGACGAGGGCGTGGCCGGCATCCACTTCATCACCCTCAACCGGTCCACCGCGACCCGCGAGGTCTGGCAGCAGTTGCAGGTCGGCGCGCGGGTGTGACCGCGGCGCGACACCTGCGCGCCGGTGCGTCGGTTGATCCGTGGTGGGCACTCAGCTGAACTGGGACCAGTACGCGGCGGCGTGGGCGCGGCTGCACGGGGGCTTCGACCCCCGGGCGGCGGCCCCGGTGGTGCGCGCCTGGCTGCGCTTCGCCTACCACCTCGGGTACGTGCTGGGCCGGCTGCGGGTCACCCCCACGGCGGTCACCGTGGCGGGCGTGCTGCTCTGCCTCTGCGTGCCCCTGTTCGCCGTCCGGCCGGTCGACGGGCCGCTGATCGGGGCGCTGTTCGTGCTGGTCGCCGCGGTGGCCGACAGCGTCGACGGCGCGGTGGCCGTGGCCACCAACCGCACGACCCGGCTCGGCTACGTCTACGACTCGCTGGCCGACCGGCTCGGCGAGGCCGCCTGGCTGGTCGCGTTCTGGCTGGTGGGGGCGCCGGGCGCGCTGGTCGCCGCCGCCGGTGGGCTGTCCTGGCTGCACGAGTACGTCCGGGCCCGGGCGGTGGCGGCCGGGATGCGGGAGATCGGGGCGGTGACCGTGGGGGAGCGCCCGACGCGGGTCTGCGTGGCCCTGGTCGGGCTGCTGCTGGCCGGGCTGACCGGGCTGATCGCCCCGGACCTGGCCGCCGGCACCATCACCATGGCCACCGCCGTCTGGGTGCTGCTGGCCGGCTTCGGCCTGGGGCAGTTGCTCTCCGCCGTCCGCCGCGCCCTGCTCGCCGCCGGCTGACCCTTGTCGGAGTCGGCCCAACCGGCGCCCGTGATGACGTCGCCGCCTCAGTCCCAGGCCGGGCCGATCTCGTCGGCGACGATCTGGGCCGACAGGGCGACCATCGGCAGGCCGCCGCCCGGGTGGGTGGACCCGCCGACCAGCCACAGCCCGGCCGCCGGCCCCCGGTTGGCCGGGCGGAGCAGGCCGCCCGCGGTGCCGTGGATCGCCCCGCCCGGCGCGGCCGCGTCGGCGTGCAGGTCGGCCGGCGTACGGACCTCGCGGAACAGCAGCCGGTCCCGTACGTCCACGCCCCGCTCGGCGAGCACGTCGAGGATCCGGTCGGCGTACGCCTCGGCCAGCCCCGGCCGGCGCCAGTCCACCGCCCCGGCGGCGGTGCCGTGGCGGGCGGCGTTGACCAGCACGAACCACGCTTCGTGCCCGTCCGGGCGGACCGCCGGGTCGTCGGCGACGGTGACGAACACCGTCGGGTCGGCCGCCGGGCGGGCCCGCACCCCGCGCCCCGGGTGGCCGAAGACCGCGTCGAACTCGGCGTCGGTCCCGCGCGGGAAGAACACGGTGTGGTGGGCCAGCCCGGAGTCCCCGGACACGCCGAGCAACAGCACGAAGCCGGCGAGGCTGCGGTCGGTGAGCGCGGCGAGCCGGCGCGGGCTGGGCAGCAGGTCCCGGTAGACGGTCAGCGCGTCCGCGTTGGCCACCACCACGTCGGCCGGGACGGGGGCGGCGACGCCGGCGAGGCGTACCCCGTGGACCCGGCCGCCCGCGGCGTCGATCCGGGTGACCGTGGTGCCGGTCCGCACGACCACGCCCAGGTCGAGGCAGCGGGTCAGCAGCGCGTCGGCGAGGGTGCCCAGCCCGCCGCGCAGGTACCAGCCGCCGAAGGTCAACTCGGCGTACGGGACGGCGACCAGCGCGGCCGGGGCGCGGCGCGGGTCGGCGCCGGTGTACGTGGCGTACCGGTCCAGCAGCATCCGCAGCCGGGGGTCGGACAGGTGCCGGCGGCCCAGCCCGCGCAGCGTCCGGCCGGGGGCGATCGCGGCCAGGTCGCCGAGCCGCCAGGCCAGCGCGGCCAGATCCAGCGGGGAGCCGACCGGCCGGCGCAGGACGTCGGCGTGCGAGGCGTTCCACACCCGGGCGGCGCGGCGCCACAGCCGCTGCCAGTCCGCCGCGGCGCGGTCGCCGAACGCGGCGCCGATCCGGGCGGCGAACTCGGCCGGGTCGGCGCAGGAGTCCAGGGTGGGGCCGCCGCCGGGGAAGACGTGCCGGACGATCGGGTCCAGCGGCGCCAGGTCGAGGTACTCGTCGAGCTTCGCCCCGGTGGCCTCGAACAGCTCGTGGAAGACCTCGGGCAGGGTGAGCAGGCTCGGCCCGGTGTCGAAGGTGAACGCCCCGGCGGGGGTGTCGCGGGTGTGCCGGCCGAGCTTGCCGCCGACGCTGTCGGCCCGCTCGAAGACGGTCACCTCGTGCCCGGTGGCGGCCAGCCGGGCGGCGGTGGCCAGGCCACCCACCCCGGCGCCGACGACCACGATCCGCGCCATTCCCTGCCCTCCTAGCCGACCGGGCGACCCCGCCAGGTCAGGTGGCGTCGCTTCCGCAGATGGTACGACCGCAGGGTCAGCCAGCCGAGGAACGCGACCGACACGGGGTGGGCGAGCGCGTCGGGCCACCACCGGCCGCCGGTCGCCCGGGCGGTGACGACCCGCCCGGCCACCCCGAGCAGGTAGCCGGCGAACGCCGCCGCGGCCACCGCAGGCGCGCCGGCCAGCAGGGCGCCCGCGGCCAGCAGCGGGGGAGCGGCGTACAGCAGGAGCAGCGCCGCCACCACGGCCGCCGCCGCGCCCGGGTGGCCGAAGGTCGCCCACAGCGACTTCGAGTAGCCGTCGCGCAGCGCCGGCCAGTCCGCGTACATCCTGCAGGCGGCCAGCCGCGAGGCGTCGGCCAGGGCGATCCGGCCGCCGGCCCGCTTGACGGCCCGGGCCAGCTCGACGTCCTCCAGGATCTTCCCGCGCACCGCCGCGTGTCCGCCCGCGGCGGCGTAGCCGGCCCGGTCCGCCACCAGGAACTGCCCGCCGGCCGCCGCCAGCGACGGCCGCGGCGAGCGCTCCATCGCCCGCAGCGGCAGGAAGGTCAGCCACAGCCACTGCAGCAGCGGCTGCACCAGCCGGTCGGCCGCCGTCGCCACCACGATCCGGGGGTACGGCGACAGCAGCGTCACCCGCGCGGCGCGCAGCTCGGCCACCGCCGCCGCCACCGCGTACGGGGCGAGCACCACGTCGGCGTCGACGAACACCAGCGCCGTGGCGGCCGGGTCGGCCCGGGCGGCGAGTTGGTGGCAGGCGTGCGGCTTGCCCAGCCAGCCCGGCGGCGGGGCGGCCCCGGTGAGCAGGGTGAACCGGGGGTCGCCGCCGGCCACCGCGCGGACCACGTCGGCGGTGCCGTCGGTCGAGCCGTCGTCGAGCACCACGATCCGCAGCCGGGGCACGCCCCGCTGGGCGAGCAGCGCCCGCAGGCACGGGGCGACCCGGGTGGCCTCGTCGCGCAGCGGCAGCAGCACCGCTACGGCCTCGGCGACCTCCACCGGCCTGTCGGCCGGCCGGCGCAGCCACCGGGTCGCGTTGACCCAGGTGTGGGCGGTGAGCGCGGCGACGGCCACCAGCAGGGCCAGGACCCCGATCACGCGGCGACGTCGACCGGCCGGCGGTGGCGCTGCTCCCGCGCGAGCGACAGGGCCAGCGGTACGGCGGCCACGGCCATGCCGGCACCGCCCCAGGCCGCCGAGGCGGGCAGGTCGAGGAAGACCGCGTGGGCCAGCACGCTGGAGGCGTACGTCCACAGGTAGAGGGCGAGCATCGGCGCGTCCCGCCCGTCGGCGCGGTCGACGGCCGGCCCGGCGAGGGGGCGCAGCGTCGCCGCCAGCAGCACCGCGAACAGCAGCCAGCCCAGGTAGTTGCTCACCGGGACGCCGGGCAGCCCGGGCAGCGCCGGGGTCGGGTCCCGCCACGCCCAGTAGCCCTCGGCGACCATCTGCGGGTCGAGGAAGAGGTCCCAGGCGGACAGCCCGATCGCGGCCAGTGCCACCCGGCGGGGCCCGGGCGGGGCGAGCCGGGCGGCGACCAGCCACGCCGGCCAGGCCATCCACGTCCAGGCCAGGGGGATGACCAGCGGCACCCCGGCGAGCCTCGGTCCCAGCTCGCCGGAGTAGTCGTAGCCGCCGAACGGGAAGCCGGTGGTCACCCCGAGCGCCTCGATCGCGAAGCCGCCGCCGGTGGCCACCGCGACCAGCGCCCCGGCGGCCCGTACGCCCCGGGACAGCAGCGCGTGGCCCACCGCGAGCAGGTATCCCAGCAGGACGGTGGCCACGGTCAGCCGGGCCCGGGTGGCGCCGGCGGTGAGCGGGTAGCAGACCTGGGCGAGAACCAGCACGCCCAGCAGCGCCCAGGGCAGCCGGCGCCGGATCACCGCGCCCCCGGCGGCCGGCCCGCGGCCTGGGCCGACCCGGTCGCCGCTGCCGGGGTGAGCGGCAGGTCCCGGCCGAGGATGCCGAACGGGCGCTCGTCGCCGGGGAAGCGGAAGTGGCGCAGCACGTCGACGAAGCCGAACCGGCGGTACAGCCGCCAGGCGCGGGAGCGCTGCTCGTCGGCCTCGGGCGTGGACAGCAGGGTGGTGCTGCCCGGCGCCATGGTGAGCAGGGCGGTGAGCTGCCGGGTGCCCAGGCCGTGCCCCTGCGCGGGCGGCCGGACGTGCAGCTCGACCACCTCGAAGCAGTCGGTCAGCCAGCGCCGCCGGGCCTCGCCGTCCAGCGCCCGGTGCACCTGGTCGTGCCACCACTGCCCCGGGGCGCCCAGGTAGCCGTACCCGAAGCCGGCCAGGTGGCCCTCGGTGGTGAGGGTGGCGACGGCGCGGAAGCCGGGGCGGCGGACGTGGGTGGCGATGTAGCCGCGGCGGGCGTCCAGCAGGTCCGTGCGGTAGTTCATCGCCTCGCCGTACACGGCCACCACGTCGTCCAGCCGCCGGACCAGATCGTCCGGCGTCCAGCGCACCAACCTCATCCCTGTCCACCCTTCGCCGTTCCCGCGTCGCCGTCGGCGACCCAATCCAGTCCCGCGTCGCCGTCGGCGACCCAATCCAGCACCGCGTCGCCGTCGGCGACCGAATCGAGCCCCGCGTCGCCGTCGGCGACCCAGCCGAGCACCGACCGGTCGCCGGTCACGCCGCGCACCTCGAACCGCGCGAAGAGTTCCTCCGCGTACCACCCCTCGACGGGGGTGCGCGCGATCGCGGCCCGGTGCTCCGGGTGACGGTACGCGAACGCGACGAGGTCCGCGGGGTCCCGCCACACGCTGACCGTGCCCTGCCAGCCCAGCGGGGCCTCCCCGACGCCGAACCGGGCGAGCAGGCCGGGCGCGTCGGCCAGGGCGGCGGCCACCGGCGGGACGGCCCGCCAGAAGGTCACCGCCCGGCGGGCCCGCAGCCGGGCCCGGGTCAGCGCCAGCACCGGCCCGGTGCCCCGGCCGCCGGACGGCTCGCCGAACGGGCGCCGCCCGGACCACTCGCCCCGGCTGGCCAGCGGCCGCAGGTCCACCCGTACGGACGCGCGGGCGATCCGGGCCCAGGAGCGGCCCACCGGCGACGCGGCGAAGCCGGCGGCGGCGGCCGGGGAGTCCCAGACGACCAGCGCCGCCCAGCGGGTCAGGTCGGCGTCGCCGGGGCCGAAGCCCGTCCCCGTCCCGGTGCCGAGCAGCTTGCCGAACCGGACCCCGGGGGTGCGGCGCAGCCGCGCCGGGTGCGCCGCCATCCGGGCCAGCGCCCGGGGCAGGGCGGCCCGGGGGATCCGCCAGGCGTGCAGGGTGACCAGCTCGGGTACGCCGGTCACGCCACGTCGGCCGGGGCGCCGGCGGTGATCCGGAGCAGCTCGGCGTACGTGCTGGGGAAGACGGCCTGCGGCACCCCGCCGGCCGCCCACACCTCGTCGTACTTCTCCAGGGCCGTGTCGACGACGGTGCGCAGCGGCCGCGGGTGGCCCAGCGGGGCGACCCCGCCGATCACCTGGCCGGTGTGCGCGCGGACGAACTCCGGGGTGGCCCGCCGCAGCCGGGTCACCCCGAGGGACGCGGCCAGGCCGGCGGTGTCCACCCGGTGCGCGCCGGAGGTGAGCACCAGCAGCGGCGCGTCGTCGGCGGCGAAGACGAGCGAGTTCGCGATGGCGCCGACGGGCGCGCCGAGCGCCTCGGCCGCCGCGGCGGCGGTGTGCACCGCCTCGGGCAACAGGCGGACCTGGGCGGGCCGGCCGGAGCCGTCCCGCGCGCCCGCGGCGGCGAGGGCGTCCTGCACCGCCCGTACGTTCGGGTGTTGCTGCATGCCGCCATTCTCGCGCTCCCGGTTCACCGGCCGGCGGCGACCCGCTCGGCTCGGCGGCGCGTCCCGGGGACGGGTCGAAGCCCGTGCCCCCGGCGGGCAGCGGCAGCCGCCGCGCGTCGAACCAGCCGCCGGTGCGGGCCCGGGCCGCCTCGCGCAGCCCGAGCACCTCCCGCACCAGCGGGTCGGCGGTGGCCGGGTCCGGTGCCCGGCCACCGAGCCGGGCACCGGACCCGCTGTCCGGGCGGTACGTGCTGAACACCTCGTCCGCCGCCCGCGGTTCGGCGAAGAACGCCTCCACCCGGGCGGCGACCGCGTCCTCGCGCACCAGGGGCCCGCGCAGGTGCGCGTGACCCGGCTCGATGAGGGGCCTTTGCCGAGCGGCCAGTCCGACGGCTTACGCGCGGCGAACGTCTCCCCACGCAGGAATCCGGTCCCGCTCGCGGACCGCCTCGGCGCAGGCCACATGCGCCCATCCCTCGGTCACCCTTCCGGGCCGAGCTCCGGCGCGGTAGCCGCGTTCGCACGTCACGCAGGCCGGCGAAACTGCCCCGCCGCCGGTGGTCTGCTTCGCGCGGCTGGGCGCCCGCACCGCGGCGCTTCCCGGCGGTCGCGGCCGCCGGTCTTGGCCAGGCAGGTCAGCAGGCGGGTGACGGCGTCAGCGCCGACGCGAAAGTGGCCCAACCCCGGTCAGCTGGTCACGGTGTTCGTGCAGGAACTCGAAGATCGAGTTAGGGGTGCGGGCGTCCGCGCAGAACCGGCTGATCGGATCGGAACGGCCAGGCTGCGGTGACGCCTTACCCAACGTCATATCAGCAAAGTCGTTGGAATAGAAGCAAGGCTATATCTGTCGCGTAGTTGACAGCCCTCGTTCATCGCCGTGCGTATTTGACGAGACACGTTCGACGGTCGGCGCCTTACGGGCCTTCGGGGCCAGGATGAACACAGCAATCCCGAGGGCGATGGTCACCAGCCCCAGGGCGACCTGGACGTCGATGGCGGTGGCGAGACCACCGACTGCTGGCCGCATCAGCGCCATCCCGATGTAACTGGCGCCGATCACCCGGGCCTGATTCTTGACCGACCCGCGTCCGGCGGCGCTCAACGCGAGCGGGTGGGCCGGTTGCAGACCGATCCCGGCCAGGGCGAACCCGATGGTGACAACCACGACGGAGCTGGAGAACGTGGCGGCCACCATGCCGGCGATGCCGACCACCGCCGATGTCCGCAGCACCGCGGCCGGGCCGAACCGGTCGGCCAGCGGTCCGCAGACGATCAGGATCAGGGTCGCGCCGGTGACGAAGGCCAGGTTGCCGATGCCGTACTGGGTCGGTGGGGCGGCCAGTTCCCGGTAGACGAGGCTGGCCCAGTCGAGCACCGCGAGCTGCATGCCGAGCCCGGCCGCGGCCAGGACGCACAGCGCGACGACCGGGATGCTCTGATGTTGTTCCGGCAGGTCCGGTGTCCTTGCCGCCGGTGAGGGTAGGAACCGCCATACCGCCAGGACGATGAACAGGCCGGCCACACTCGCCGCCAGGGCGTACTCGCCGATGCCGGCCCGTCCGGCGGTCGCGGCGCCAGCGGCCGCCCCGACCAACGATCCGAGCGCAGCCGGGATGTCGAGGAAGGTGATGAGCGTACGCCCGGTCCGTTGCTCGGCTTCGGTCGCCGACCGGGCCATGCCCAGATCGAGCAGCGAGTTGACCGCGCCGGTCGCCAGGAAGGCGGCGAACAGCATGGTCCAGGAGTTTGCCAGGCCGATCAGCGGCGTCAGGACGCAGAACGACACGGCGCCGAGCCGGGCGACTGCCCGCGCGCCGTAGCGGTCGGCGAGGCGGGGCGCTACCGTGAGGATGATCGCGGTAAGACCGATTGCCTGCCCAAGCAGGGCGAGACCGAGCCCGTCAGCGGAGATGCCCAGGTCGGTTACGAGTTCGGCGTAGCGCGGGGCGAGTGCCGCGGACAGGAACGTGTTGACGAAGTAGAGTCCCGACAACGCGATCATGGGTACGACCGCGGAGCGCCGGGTCGGCCCGGTCATGGGTGCGCCTTCCGGACGAACGGGTTGGTCACCCGATGACGATCGCTTTCCGGGATGCTTTCGCTGATGCCGGCGAGTTTCCCGGCGTTGTCCCTGATCCGTTGCAGGATTTCGGCCAGCCAGACCGGGAAGTCCGGGTGGCGCAGATACTTGTTGTGCATGAAGATCGCGCGCTCGTACACCCGTTTCGATCCGGCGTAGGTGAAGCCGACGTCGGTGATCTGGTCCTGCCAGGCGGGGTCGAGGTGGGTCGGGATGAACCCTGCCTCGGCCCAGATCCCCTCCGCAGTGAGCGCGACCCGCAGATCGTCGGGGGTCAGGCCGAGCTCGGTCTCCAACTCGTCGGTGCACTCCATGTGCAGACAGAAGAACGGCGGATACTCGGCGTCGACCGGCGGGACCTTCAGCACCGGTACGGGGAACAGGGCCGAGTCCTGCGCGAGCTCGGTGACGAGCCGCCGGTTCTCCCGTACCTGAAGCCTGCTGTGCATTGCCCGCAGCCACTGGATCAGCATGAGTGCGGCTGGTTGCTCGCCCATGCGCTGGTTGCCGGCGGGGATCGGCCCGAAGTCGGCGTACGGGATCGGGTCGAGCCGCGCCGGGGCGTTGCCGCAGTCGGTGTCGGCCCTGACCAGTGCGGCCACGTCCGGGTCGGACGTCACGACGAGACCGCCCTCACAGGAGGGTGTCGCCTTGCCCTCGCCGTGTCCGGAGATCGATGCGGTGACCGCGTGTCGCCCGTCGTACCGGGCAGCACCGCCCAGCGCGTTGTCGTGGTGCACGACGACGTCGTGATCCTCGGCGAGCCGCACGATCTGTTCGATCGGTCCGAAGTTGCCGTACATGGTCGCTGGCACCACGGCCAGAACCCGGTTGGCGTGCTGACCGAGGTAGCCGGCGACGCACTCGGCGTCCATGGTGGCGTCCGGGCGGGCGTCGATCGCCACCAGCTCGGGGGCGCGTCCGAGCTCCGACGCGACCCCCAGCCGGACGCCGTGGTGGGCGGAGGCGTGCGTCAGGTCAGCGACCAGGACCTGGTCACGGCCTCGTGCCCACTGCGGGCCGCGGGAGCGCAGCTGCGCGCGGATGCCGCTGGCGATGGCGAGGGTGCCGTTGGGCTGCCCGATCCCGTAGCGATGGCCGGTGGTGGCGGCTACCACCTGCTCGAGGATCGCCCGCCATTTGGCGGGAATGTGGCTGAACCCGACCCATTGGCCGCTGTCGGTGATCTCGGCGAGGGCTGCCTTCTCGATGGCCCCGGACAGCGGCCAGCCCGGCTCGTTGTCTGGGCGGACGACGGGGCGGCCTCCGAGGGCGGCCGGCATGTCGGTCATGCGTTCACTCCGATCGTGCGATTCTTCGTCTGGGCGGAGAGGACCGCGAGGTCGAGGATCCGCTGGAGGGTGACCGCCTCGCTCGCAGGGACGAGCGGCGGCTGCCCGGTGCGGACGGCGTCGCAGAAGTCGGCGAGCTGGTCCTGGATGGCTTCGCGGACCAGGCGCGGCCGCCGGCTGACCAGGGAGAAGCTGGATGACGTCTCGTCGCAGCGGTGGAAGCGCGGGAACAGTTCCGGCGTGAAGGTGGTCTGCGTGGTCGGGACCGCGAGCAGCAGCGTGCCGCGGGACCCCTGGACCTCGACAGAGACGTGCTCGTCGTCGGTCATGTCCGTCGAGTACGCCACGTCCACCACCACGGAGCACCCGTTGTCGAGCCGGATGAAGACGAAGGCGCTGTCGTCGGTGGACGTGTCCTGGCCGTAGAACTCCTGGGTACGGTGATTCCAGGCGGCGGCATGGACAAGTGTGGGATCGGGGTTGCCGAGCAGGTACAGCGCCAGGTCGATCATGTGGACTCCGAGATCGGTCAGGGCTCCGCCGGAGCTGTGCAGGTAGCCGGTGGCGCTCCAGCTCGGGAACCCGAACCGCCGCAACCATTTAGCGTTGATCTTGTACGGTCGGCCGACGTCCGTGACGAGGCCGGCGATGTCGCGGAACACGTGTCGGTAGAGCAGCCCGTAGGTGAGCACCAGCCCCTGTTTGCCGGCCATCTCCAGCATCTCGGCCGCCTCGTCGGCGTTGGTTGCGGGCGGCTTCTCGCAGAGCACGTGCACCCCGGCCTGCAGGGCCGCCAGCGTGAGCGCCGCGTGTGAGGCCGGCCAGGTACAGACGCTGACCGCGTCCACCGTTTCCAGCAGTTCGGACAGGCCGGCCCGCCTGATGCCGAAGTCCGCGCAGAACCGGTCGGCGGCCCGATCGTCGTGGTCGTGTGCCGCAACGAGCTCGACGCCGTTCAGGGCCTGGTAGGCGACCGCGTGATTGCGGGCCATCTGGCCACATCCGATGATGCCTACCCTGAGATTTCTCACGTCGCTGCTGACCCTTTGTGCGTGGTGGCCTGGATCGTGGTGACGGCGGCGGCGTACTCCTCCGCGAAGCTGGGGCGGAGCGCTGCCGCGTGCTCGATGGCGAGCACCGAGTTGCTCAGTTCGGTGGCGACCGGGCAGTCGTACCTGGCCGGGTCCAGCTCGTCCCGGTCATGGATGCTCACCGCCAGCGGATCGTTGAGCGGCCGATACAGCGACGTGTCGGTCAGTGGCGCATACACCCGGGAGACCTCGACGTCCAGCAGGCCGGACAAAGCCTTGGCCACCTCGTCCAAGGACAGGCCGCCCCACTCGTGCAGCGGGTATCGGGCCGCCCATTTGTAGGTGGGCGAGATCGTCCCCGGCTGTGCCGGGAACGGGACGACGCCGGGCAGGCTGGCGGCCCTCTTGTCCAATTGCGCCCACAGCTCGACGCGCGCCGCCTGCCGGGCACCGAACTCGACGAGCTGGGCCCGGGCGAAGGCCGCCGACAGCCCGGGCAGGCGGTCGTTGCCCGACGGCATCTCCAGCGCCTGTCCGCACGGCCGTCCGCAGTTGGCCAGCGAGGCGATCTGCTCTGCGAGCAGCTGGTACCGGGTGGTCACGATGCCGCCCTCGCCGCTGGTAAGCGTCTTGCTCGCCTGCAGGCTGAACGTGCCGGCGTGCCCGATGGAGCCGGTCGGCCGGCCGCGATGGCTGGCGCCGTGGGCGTGCGCGCAGTCCTCCACCAGAGCGATCCCGTGCTCTGCGGCGATGGCCGCCAGCTCGTCGATGTCGGCGAGCCGGTGGTAGAGGTGCACCGCGACGATCGCGAACGTGCGGTTGTCGATGAGATCGCTCACCGAGTCCGGGTCGATGCCGAGCGTCTCCGCGCGGACGTCGGCCAGTCGCGGTGCGAAGCCGACGGCGAGCGCGGCGGTCGCCGTCGCGGGCCAGGTCAGGGCGGGCACGATGACGTTGTCACCGGCGCGCGGCCGGCGCAGGCCGAGCCGGTCCGCGTGCGCCGCGAGCGCGGTCAGCGTCAGGGAGATCGCTCGCGTGCCGTTGCTGACAGGGATGCTGTAGAAGTCGTAACCGCGACCATGCACCTCGGTGAACTCGTGGGCCAGGGCGGCCTGCTCGGCGCCCAGGGCGGTCCCGTACCAGTCACCGCGCGGGGCACGGCACGGAGCGCTGAGCGCCCGGGACGATGGCTGGAAGTCGTTAAGCAGCAGGTAGCGATCGATACGTGCGCGGTCGTCGTCGGTGATGATCGGGGTACGTGGTCTTGGCCTCGCCTCGCGAATGGCGCCAGTGTCCATTCGCCCTCCTCCCGTTGCCGCTCTACAGCGGCACAACACATTGGCCTACGGCGATCATTCCGGTGCATGAAGAATTGCGAGAAAGCCCGAGGCCACTGTAGCTGTGCGCGTCGCCGGCCACATAGCTGCGCCAAGCGAGATTCATATTTGCCGCGAGGAACGTGGAAGGATGATCTATTGTCTCGCAGCTCACGGGCGAGTTGTGACGTGCGACACTCTGTCCCGCGACGGTTAAACATTGACGCATGTTTTTCTTGAATGCACTTAGATAAGTGCAGCGCGATATGCCCGATCGGCTGCTATCCGAGCCGTCGGAATGTTTCTCGCTATGTGAATTTCAGAGTGGCGCGCTCGACCCCCGTACGATCAGATCTGCGGTAAGCGTGACAATGGCGCGCTCCTGTGGCGCCATGAGGTATTCGGCGGCCAGCCGGCCCTTGTCCCGGTGCGGTTGCCGCATCGTGGTGAGGCCGGGTGTGGCCCAGGCCGCAGGCGGCGCGTCGTCGAACCCGACGATCGAGAGATCGCCGGGCACGGCCAGGCCGAGCGCCGCAGCGGCCCGCAGGGCCCCGAGGGCGAGTTCGTCGCTGCCGGCTAACAGGGCGGTCGGTGGGCCCGAGTTGTCGAGCAGATCGGCTGCCGCGCGGTAACCCGACTCCCGCCCGTACGGAGAACACTCGGCCACGGGCACACCGGCCCAGTCGATGCCGCCGGCCTCCAGGGCAGTCCGGTATCCCGCCAACCTTTCTCGCATGACGTGGTGCTGTGCCGCCGCCTGCCGGTCGATGTTGGCCAGCCCACCGCGGCCGTCCGGACGCAACGGTGAGGCCAGCACGGCGATACGCCGATGGCCGAGCTCGATCAGATGACGCGCCGCCTCGGCGGCGGCGGCGCGGTCGTTGATGCCTACGTAGCCGGCGTCCGGCCGGGGCAGGCCGTCCACGACGACGACGGGCATCCCGCGTCCGACCGCAGTATCGACACGGGTATCCCCGTCGATGTCGCAGTGGCATACGAACCCGTCAACCAGCGCCTGCCGCACCAGTCCGACCCCGCTGCCCTGCGGGATGAGGAGGAGACCCACACCGGCCTGCTCGCAAACCTCGCCGATGCCCGTGGAGAACAGCACCTCCGCGGGGTCGGTGAGGGCGAACGTCAGCGGGTCGTCGAAGATCAGCCCGATCGCCCCGGCCCGGCGGCGGCTGAACGTAGCAGCGATCGGGTCGGGACCGTGGTAGCCGAGCCGCCCAGCCTCGGCCATGATCCGCTCACGCAACTGCGCACTGAGCTGATCCGGTCGGTTGTAGGCGTTCGACACCGTCGACTTCGACACATTGAGGGCGGCGGCGACGTCGGCCAGCGTAGGACCTCCGCCCGATCGCCCTCCACCCCTGTGCCCGCGCTTCACGCCATCCACCTCGATGATGCTCCCACACTGAACCAGTTCAGACTAAACTAGTTCAGAGCGAGAGCTCAAACGCGCGGCCCGGCTTCAAGGAGGAACCGATGGACCCGTTCGGCATTCGCGCCCTCGAACAGACACGCCGGCACGTACTCAGTGCCCGCCCTGACGCCCCCGTCGTGCCGGAACACCGGCCGGACGGCCCGCCGCTGGCCGACCTCCGCGTGTCGGTCGCCGCGCTCCTGCGCTACCTCGCCGATCGCGTGGAGCCGGAACGAGACATCGAGACTCGCCCCCTTTGAGGATTGCGGCATCGTGCGGGCGCTCGCCGATCATCGGTGTCCTACGGGAGCGCCCGGAAGCCGTCACCGCGTCGGTGTGATCGCCAGGCCATTCCCGGCGACGGCGGCCCCACCCGCCGGGCACAGCGGGTCGGAGGGCCACCCGCCTGGCGCCGTCGCCATTCCGGCCAGCGCCCTGGTGGCGGCGCGGATCGTGCGTGGTCCCGCGCCTTGTGGGTTCGCACGTTCGGGCCGGAGGTGGCAGGGCAGCCTTGCCCCCGCCGGGTCGTCAGCCGGTGAGGTAGCCGGCGAGGCTGTAAGCCGGGGGACCGGTCGAGCCGGGCACCGCCGTGGTCGTAGCGGCGGGTGGGTACGGACGGCGTGACCGAGCTGGTCCTGGATGTCCTCCAAGCGGGCCCCGGCGTCGCGGGAGAGGGTCGCGCAGGTATGCCGCAGGACGTGCGGCGACACCGTGACCGAGATCCCCGCCTTTAGTGCCGCCGCCGTCAGGGGCGTCGAGCAGGGCGTTCGTTACGCGCCGGTGCGGCCGTGGCACGTCGTACGCAGGCGTTGCATTTTCGTCGGGGGAAGGGTGTACTGTCGGGGTGGTTAGAACGAGTGTTCGATTGCCTCGAACGTTCGTTCCAACGAGCCCGGGTCGGTGTTTCGCGGCTCCGGTCCGGGTGGTGCGGCTCCGCGGGCCGCACGTGGGTGCCGGGCAGTCGCGAGCCCGCGCCCGTCAGGCAGGAGCGTCGCCCGCCGCCCAACGACCCCCGGGCGGCGGGCGACGAACCCGCCGGTACGCCGGCCGGGTGTGGTGTGGGGAAGCGTCCACACCCGGCCGGCCCCACCCGGTGCGTCTTCCTCCGCACCACCCGACCGGCCTGCGCCGGCGACACCCAGGGCCCGGCCCCGCCGGCCGAGCCCGTGACCGGTCGCCGCGCCCGGCCCCGGCCACGTGGAGGAGACAGCCCCATGCCGACCAACCCGGCCCAGGCACCGACGGTGCCGGCGCACGTGCTGCCGCACCGCACCCCGGCCCAGCTCCTCACGGTGGCCCGTCGCGGGCTGGCCGAGGCCGCCCAGACCCGCCCCGACGGCCTGCGCTACGCCGCCGCCCACCTGGCCGCGCTCCGCGCCGCCGCGGCCCTGCTCGCCGCCCGCGCCCGCCCCGCGCCGACCCGGCGCAACCGGGTCACCAGCGTCTGGGTCCTGCTCCGCGCCGTGGCCCCCGAATTCGACGAGTGGGCGGTGTTCTTCGCCGCCGCCGCCGGCAAGCGCGCCGCCGCCGAGGCCGGCATCCCCCGGGTGGTCACCGCCCGCGAGGCCGACGACCTGCTCCGGGCCGCCGAACAGTTCGTGACGGTGGTGGAGACCGCCCTCGGGCTGGCCCACCAGCCGGCGCTCGACGGCCGCGCCGCCTGAGCCGTCCGGCGCGACGAGGCGGGCCGCGCCGGCCGCCCGGCGCCGCGACCCGTCCCGCGCGCACCGCACGCACACGCACTGCGCCGCACACACGCGCCGCACGATCCCAGCACGACACGAGGCACGACGGGGGGTAGGTCCGATGGCGGGCCGCATGGTGGTCGGTTCCGCCGCGCTGGCCGGTCTGGTGCGCCCGGCCAGCGCGCCGGACCCGGCCGGCGGTCACCGGTTGCTCCCCGTCGCTCCCGAGCTGACCGGCCTGCTGCCCAACCGGGGGCTGCGCCGGGGCAGCACGATCGCCGTCGCCGCCGGCCAGCCCCGGCGCAGCGGTGGCACCTCGCTGGTGCTGGCGCTGCTCGCCGAGGCGTCCCGGGCCGGCTCGTGGTGCGCCGTGGTGGGGGTGCCGACCTTCGGCGCGGGCGCGGCCGCCGAGGCCGGGATCGCCCTGGACCGGCTGGCCCTGGTACCGCAGCCCGGGCCGGACTGGCCCACCGTCGTCGCCGCGCTGATCGACGGGGTGGACGTGGTGGTCGCCGCCGTGCCGGCCACCGTCTCCGCCTCGGTCGCCAATCGGCTGGCCGCCCGCGCCCGGCAACGCGGGAGCGTGCTCGTCCCGTACGGCCGCTGGGCCGGCGCGGACGTCACGTTGCAGGTGGTCAGAGGGGCCTGGGAGGGGCTGGGGCAGGGCCGGGGACGGCTGCGGCGCCGCGAGGTCACCGTCTCCGCCCGGGGCCGGGGCGCGGCAGCCCGCCCCAAGGAGATCAAGGTCTGGCTCCCCGGCGACGCGCTCACCCGGGTCGTTCCCCGCCCGTCCGC
Source organism: Micromonospora olivasterospora (assembly GCF_007830265.1). Classification (NCBI taxonomy): domain Bacteria; kingdom Bacillati; phylum Actinomycetota; class Actinomycetes; order Micromonosporales; family Micromonosporaceae; genus Micromonospora; species Micromonospora olivasterospora. Next base: position 759,420 of record NZ_VLKE01000001.1, on the reverse strand, counting down.
GGCCCCTGCCGCCTCGGTCACCGGCCGCGCCGCCGCGGGCCGGCTCCGACCCGTGCCCCCGGCCGGCCTGCTCGCCCTGGTCGGTTCCGCGTGACCGGCACGCCGGTACGCACGCTGCTGCTCTGGTGCCCGGACTGGCCGGTGCTCGCCGCCGAGATCATCGACGGGGTGCCGGCCACCGGCCCGGTCGCCGTGCTGCACGCCAACCGGGTGGTCGCCTGCTCCGAGCGGGCCCGCGCCGAGGGGGTCCGCCGGGGCCTGCGCAAGCGGGAGGCGCAGGGGCGCTGCCCGCAGCTGACCGTCGTCGACCACGACCCGGGGCGGGACGCCCGGGCGTTCGAGCCGGTGGTCGCCGCCGTCGAGGAACTGGCCGCCGGGGTCGAGGTGGTCCGCCCCGGTGCCTGCGCGTTGGCCGCCCGGGGGCCGAGCCGCTATTTCGGCGGGGAGGAGGCCGCCGCCGAGCGGATCATCGAGCACGTCGCCCAGACCTGCGCGGTGGAGAGCCAGGCCGGCATCGCCGACGGGGTCTTCGCCGCCGGCCTGGCCGCCCGCTCGGGTCGGGTGGTGGCCCCCGGCGACACACCCGCGTTCCTGGCGGCCCTGCCGGTGGAGGCGCTGGGCCGCCCGGCCCTGGCCGACCTGCTGCGCCGGCTCGGCGTACGCACCCTCGGGGACTTCGCCGCGCTGCCGGCCGGGGACGTGCTGGCCCGGTTCGGCTTCGACGGGGCGCTCGCCCACCGGCTCGCCGCCGGCCGGGACCACCGGGCGCTGGCCGTCCGCCGGCCCCCGGCCGACCTGACGGTGACCGCCGACCACGACGAGCCGATCGACCGGGTCGACGCCGCGGCGTTCGCCGCCCGTGCGCTGGCCGAACGGCTGCACGAGCGGCTGGCCGCGCACGGGCTGGCCTGCACCCGGCTCGGCATCGAGGCGGTCACCGCGCACGGCCAGGAGCTGCACCGGGTCTGGCGGCACGACGGCCTGCTCACCGCCGCGGCCATCGCCGACCGGGTGCGCTGGCAGTTGGACGGCTGGCTCTCCGGCGGCACCAGCCGGTCCGGCGCCCGCCCGGCCCGCCCGACGTCCGGCATCATCCGGCTGCGGCTCGTACCCGACGGGGTGCTCGCCCGGGCCGGCCTGCAACCCGGCCTGTGGGGGGAGACGGGCGAGGAGCGGGAGCGGGCGCACCGGGCGCTGAGCCGGGTCCAGGGGATCCTCGGCCCCGAGGCGGTGGTCACCGCGGTGCTCGGCGGCGGGCGATCCCCGGGCGACCAGGTGCGGCTGGTGCCGTGGGGCGACGAGCGGCTGCCGGCGCGCCCCGGCGGGCCATCCCTGCCGGCGCGCCCCGGCGAGCCACCTCTGCCGGCCGGCCCGGCGGGCGGGCTGGCGCGGTCGGGCCGGGCGGCGCCGACGCCGCCGTGGCCGGGGCGGCTGCCACCGCCCGCGCCGGCCGTGGTGCTGCCCACCCCGCTTCTCGCCACCGTGCACGACGCCGCCGGCGAGCCGGTCGTGGTCAGCGCGCGGCTCCAGGTGAGCGCCCCGCCCGTCCGGCTGGCCGTCGGTACGGCCCGACCTGTGGAGATCGTCGGCTGGGCCGGCCCGTGGCCGGTCGACGAGCGCTGGTGGGCGCCGGCCGAGGCGCGCCGCCGGGCGCGGTTCCAGGTCTGCCTCGCCGACGGCGCCGCCCTGCTGCTGGCGGTCGAGGCCGGCCAGTGGCTGGTGGAGGCGATCTATGACTGAGCACGGACCCTGCGATCTTGGTACGTTTCGGCCCTCGAAGGGGTCGAAACGTACCAAGATCGCCAGGAATGCGGGACCGGGCGGCCCAGGGACCAGGTTCCGGTGAGCTTCCACAACCCGAATATGCCCTGGTCGGAGCTGGAGCGGGTGCTCTCCGAGTGGCCCGGCGACGGCGGCGGGCGGCCCGGTGGCGGGCGGGGCACCGGAGCGAGCGGCACCTGCACGTGGTGGACCCGCTCGCGGTCGACGCCGACGGCGGCGACTCCCCGGCGTGGAGCCGCAAGCGGCAGCAGTACGAGCCGCCCGAGCTACCCCGTCCGGACGACCCGGTGCCCTACGCGGAGCTGCACGCGCACTCCAACTTCAGCTTCCTCGACGGGGCGAGCCACCCCGAGGAGCTGGCCGAGGAGGCCGCCCGCCTGGGGCTCACCGCGCTCGCCGTCACCGACCACGACGGCTTCTACGGCGTGGTGCGCTTCGCCGAGGCGGCCCGCACGCTGCACCTGCCGACGGTCTTCGGCGCGGAGCTCTCCCTCGGGCTGCCCGGGCCGCAGAACGGCGAGCCGGACCCGCACGGGTCGCACCTGCTGGTGCTCGCCCACGGCCACGAGGGGTACGCCCGGCTGGCCGCCACCATCGCCCGCGCCCAGCTGCGCGGCGGCGAGAAGGGCCGCCCGGACTACGGCGAGCTGGAGGAGGTCGCGGAGGAGCTGCGCGACCACGTGCTGGTCCTCACCGGCTGCCGCAAGGGGCACGTGCCCGCCGCGCTGCTCACCGAGGGGGTGGACGCGGCGGCCCGGGAGCTGGACCGGCTGACCGACCTGTTCGGCGCCGAGACCGTGGCGGTGGAGCTGACCGACCACGGGCACCCGGTCGACGCCGACCGCAACGACGCCCTCGCCGAGCTGGCCGCCGCCGCCGGGCTGCCCACGGTGGCCACCAACAACGTGCACTACGCCACCCCGGGGCGGCGCCGGCTGGCCACCACCCTGGCCGCGGTCCGGGCCCGGCGCAGCCTCGACGAGATCGACGGCTGGCTGCCCGCCGCGGCCACCGCCCACCTGCGCGGCGGCGCGGAGATGGCCGCCCGGTTCGCCGCGTACCCGGGGGCGGTGGCGCGGGCCGCCGAGTTCGGCGCGGAGCTGGCGTTCGACCTGCAACTGGTGGCGCCGAAGCTGCCGGCGTACCCGGTGCCGCCGGGGCACACCGAGATGAGCTGGCTGCGCGAGCTCACCATGGACGGCGCGCGGGAGCGGTACGGGCCGCCCGAGGCGCACCCGGAGGCGTACGCGCAGCTCGACCACGAGCTGCGGATGATCGAGGAGCTGGGATTCCCCGGCTACTTCCTGGTGGTGTACGACATCGTCGCGTTCTGCCGGCAGCGGGACATCTACTGCCAGGGGCGGGGCTCGGCGGCGAACTCGGCGGTCTGCTACGCGCTGCGGATCACCAACGTGGACGCCGTCCGGCACCGGCTGCTGTTCGAGCGCTTCCTCGCCCCCGAGCGCGACGGCCCGCCGGACATCGACGTCGACATCGAGTCCGACCGCCGGGAGGAGGTCATCCAGCACGTCTACGCCCGGTACGGCCGGGAGCACACCGCCCAGGTCGCCAACGTCATCTCGTACCGGCCCCGGTCGGCGGTGCGGGACGTGGCCCGGGCGTTCGGCTTCTCGCCGGGGCAGCAGGACGCCTGGAGCAAGCAGATCGACCGCTGGGGCGCGGTCGCGGCCGTGGACGTCGAGGGCATCCCCGAGCAGGTGGTGGCGTACGCCGACGAGTTGCAGACCTTCCCCCGGCACCTGGGCATCCACTCCGGCGGCATGGTGATCTGCGACCGCCCGGTGATCGAGGTCTGCCCGGTGGAGTGGGGGCGGATGCCGGGGCGCAGCGTGCTCCAGTGGGACAAGGACGACTGCGCCGCCGTCGGCCTGGTCAAGTTCGACCTGCTCGGCCTCGGCATGCTCTCCGCCCTGCACTACGGCTACGACATGATCGGCATGAGCCTGGACCTGGGCGACATGGGCCTGGACGACCCCGAGGTCTACGACATGCTCTGCCGGGCCGACTCGGTCGGGGTGTTCCAGGTGGAGAGCCGCGCCCAGATGGCCACCCTGCCCCGGCTCAGGCCCCGCGAGTTCTACGACCTGGTGGTCGAGGTGGCGCTGATCCGGCCCGGCCCGATCCAGGGCGGCTCGGTGCACCCGTACATCCGGCGCAAGAGCGGCCAGGAGCCGGTGACCTTCCCGCACCCGTTGATGCGCAACGCGCTGGAGAAGACCCTCGGGGTGCCGCTGTTCCAGGAGCAGCTGATGCAGCTCGCCATCGACCTGGCCGGCTTCGACGCGGCCGGCGCCGACCAGCTGCGCCGGGCGATGGGGTCGAAGCGGTCGGCGGAGCGGATGGCGCAGATCGCCGACCGGCTCTACGCCGGGATGGCCGAGCGGGGCATCACCGGCGAGCTGGCCGACGACGTCTACCGCAAGCTCTCCGCGTTCGCCAGCTACGGCTTCCCGGAGAGCCACGCGATGAGCTTCGCGTACCTGGTGTACGCCAGCTCCTGGCTCAAGCGATACCACCCGGGCCCGTTCCTGGCAGCCCTGCTCAACGCCCAGCCGATGGGCTTCTACTCGCCGCAGACCCTGGTCGACGACGCCCGCCGGCACGGCGTCGAGGTGCGCCGGCCGGACGTCAACGCCAGCGGCGCCAGGGCGGTGCTGGAGTCGACCCCGGCCACCCGGTGGGGCAGCGAGCCGGGGGAGCCGCCGCACGCCTGGGGGCTGGGCGGTCCGGCGGTCCGGCTCGGGCTGGGCGGCGTGCGTACCCTCGGCGAGGGCGTGGCCGAGCGGATCGAGGCCGAGCGGGCGGCGCACGGGCCGTACCGGGACATGCCGGACCTGGCCCGGCGGGTCGGCCTCACCGCCGCGCAGCTGGAGGCGCTGGCCACCGCGGACGCCTTCGCCTGCTTCGGGCTCACCCGGCGGCAGGCGCTGTGGGCCGCCGGGGCGGCGGCCCAGGACCGGCCGGACCGGCTGCCCGGAACGGTGACCGGCGCGACCGCGCCGACCCTGCCCGGCATGGAGGCGGTGGACCGCCTCGTGGCCGACGTCTGGGCCACGGGCCTGTCCCCGGAGAGCCACCCGGTGCGGTTCCTCCGCGACCGGCTCGACGCCCTCGGGGCGGTGCCGATCGCCCGGCTCGGCGCGGTGGAGCCGGGTCGGCGGATCCGGGTCGGCGGGCTCGTCACCCACCGGCAGCGGCCGGGCACCGCCGGCGGGGTCACCTTCCTCAACCTGGAGGACGAGACCGGCATGCTCAACGTCACCTGCTCGCCGGGGCTGTGGCAGCGGTACCGGCGGGTGGCCCGGAGCAGCGCCGCCCTGGTGGTCCGGGGACGGCTGGAGCGGCACGAGGGGGTGGTCAACCTCGCCGCCGACCGGCTGGACGCCATCGAGCCGCCGGTCAGCCCGGCGTCCCGTGATTTCCGGTGATAATCATCACTGCTCGTCCGCGGCGCGCGCGGGAAAGATGGAGCGGGCGGGCAGAGCGGCCCGCCCTTGGCAAGGGGGAATGAACCAGTGATGGGGAACGACACGCACACCGGTGTGGCGAACGCCCGACGCACCCGGCTCCGCGCGAACTGGGTGGCGACGCACACGGAGGCCCGGGAGTATCCGGTGACCGACGGGCCGGTGGCCAACAGCCACCGGTCCCGTGCCGAGGAGGACCCCGCGGGCGGCGGCGAGTCCTGACCTCCATCGGCGGGTCCGGTTCCTTCCCGGTCACCGGACCCGCCGGACGACTGGACCGGGTGACTAGGCTCGACGGGGTGGAGCAGACCCGAGGCCGGCTCGCCGGCCCGCCGTTGACCCCCCGTACGGCCGTCATCTGGTCGGTGCTGCGAGCCGAGCTGGAGCGCCGCGCCGACGACGAGCTGACCGTGCTCGACGTCGGCGGCGGCACCGGCGGTTTCGCCGTCCCCCTCGCCCGGGCCGGCCACCGGGTCACCGTGGTCGACGCCAGCCCCGACGCGCTCGCCGCGCTGACCCGCCGGGCCGCCGAGGCCGGGGTCGCCGACCGGGTACGCGCGCTCCAGGGCGACGGGGACGCGCTCGCCGGGCTGGTCGGGCCGGCCAGCGCCGACCTCGTGCTCTGCCACTCCGTGCTGGAGGTGGTGGACGACCCGCGCCGGTGGTGGCGGCCCTGGCCGCCGCGCTGCGCCCGGGCGGCGCGGCGAGCGTTCTGGTCGCCGGGCAGGCCGCCGCCGTGCTCGGCCGGGCGATGAACGGCCACCTCGACCAGGCCGCCGCGCTGGCCGCCGACCCCGCCGGCACCGCCGGCCCCCGGGACACCCTGCGCCGGAGGTACGACGCCGGGCGCGCCGAGGCGCTGCTCACCGCCGCCGGACTCGTCGTGGAGGAGATCCACGGGGTACGCGTGCTCGCCGACCTGCTCCCCGCCGCCGTCGCGGACGGCCAGCCGGCCGCGCTGGTCGAGCTGGAGCTGGCCCTGGCCGCCCGGCCGCCGTACCGGGACCTCGCCGCCCAGCTGCACCTGTTCGCCCGCCGGCCGGCATGACCGGTCCCGTCCCGTCGTCCGGCGACCCGACCGCCCCGGGTCCGGGCTCCCGGCTGTCCTCCGCGTCCCCGGCCGGCGCTGCGTCCCGGCCGGCGCGGCCTCCTCGGGCGGGCCGTTGGCGCCGGTCGCGCCGCGCTACGGCGGTGGGAGCCTGGCCGACGTGCTGCCCAGCGCGCTGGCCGTGCTCGGGGTGCCCGGGGCCGCCGACCCGCTCGGGCTGGCCCCCGCGCTGGCCGGGGTGCGGCGGGTCGCCCTGCTGCTCGTCGACGGGCTCGGCTGGTACCAGATCCCCACCGCCGCCCCCTACGCCCCCACGCTGGCCGGGCTGGCCGCGACCGTCGGCCGCCCGCTGACCTCCGGGTTCCCGTCCACCACGCCGACCAGCCTGGTCACCCTCGGCACCGGCGTGGCGCCCGGCGCGCACGGGGTGCTGGGCTTCAAGGTGCGGGTGCCCGGCACCGACCGGGTGCTCACCCACATCGACTGGGCCGGCGACCCCGATCCGCTGCGCTGGCAGCCCGTCCCCACCCAGCTGGAGCGGGCCCGCGCCGCCGGGGTCGCGGTGACCGTGGTGAGCCGCCCCGAGTACGGCGGCAGCGGGCTGACCGTGGCCGCCAACCGGGGCGGCGCCTACCGGGGCGCCGCCGACGTCGACGCGCTGGCCGCCACGATGCTCGCCACGCTCGCCGCCGGCGACGGACCGACCCTGGTCTCCGGCTACCACCCCGATTTGGACCGGCACGGCCACCTCAGCGGCCTCGACTCCGAGCCGTGGCGCCTCGCCGCGACGGCGGTGGACGGGCTGCTCGCCCGGCTGGTCGACGGGTTGCCCCCGGACGCCGCGCTGCTGGTCACCGCCGACCACGGTCAGCTCGACGTGCCGTGGGCCGACCGCATCGACTTCGACGCCGACCCCCGGCTGCGGGCCGGGGTGCGGGTGCTCGCCGGCGAGCCCCGGGTCCGTTACCTGCACGTCGCGCCCGGCGCGGCCGGCGACGTGGTGGCCGCCTGGTCGGCGGTGCTCGGCGACGCAGCCCGGGTGCTGCACCGGGACGAGGCGGTGGCCACGGGCTGGTTCGGCCCGGTGCCCGAGGAGCACCTCCGCCGGGTCGGCGACGTGGTGGTGGTCTGCCGGGGCACGTCCGCCGTGGTCGCCACCCGGTCGGAGACGCCGATCGAGTCGCGGCTGGTCGCGTACCACGGGGCGGACACCGCCGCCGAGATGACGATTCCGCTGCTGGTCGTGCGCGGCTGACCGCGCCGGCACCCCGCCGGGTGTCGGACCGGGCGACTAACCTGCGGGAATGGGTCGCAGTCAGTCGTTGCCGCGCGGTGGCGACCCGCGCTTCGGGCCGGACGCCGACGACTCCGGCTCACCCGTGCTGCACGTCGACATGGACGCCTTCTACGCCTCGGTCGAGGTGCGCCGCCGCCCCGAGCTGCGGGGCCGGGCCGTCGTGGTCGGCGGGATCGGCCCGCGCGGCGTGGTCAGCTCCGCCAGCTACGAGGCCCGACGGTACGGCGTGCGCAGCGCCATGCCCACCGCGCGCGCCCGGGCCCTCTGCCCGCACGCCGTCTTCCTGCCGACCGACCCGGCGGAATACTCGGCCGCCTCCCGGGCGGTGATGCAGATCTTCCGGGACGTCACGCCGCTGGTCGAGCCGCTCTCGCTCGACGAGGCGTTCCTCGACGTGTCCGGTGCCCGCCGGCTGTTCGGGCCCCCGGTCGAGATCGCGCGGCGCATCCGCGCCCGGGTCGCGCGGGAGCAGGGGCTGACCTGCTCGGTCGGGGTCGCGCCGAGCAAGTTCGTGGCCAAGCTGGGGTCCACCCGGGCCAAGCCGGACGGGCTGCTCGTGGTGCCCGCCGACCGGGTCCTCGACTTCCTGCACCCGCTGCCGGTCGCCGCGCTGTGGGGGGTGGGGGAGCGGTCCGCCGAGACGCTGCGCCGCCTCGGCCTGGCGACCGTCGGCGACGTGGCCGAGGCGCCGTTCGGCATGCTCCGCAAGGCGCTCGGGGAGGCGGCCGCCACGCACCTGCACGAGCTCGCCCGGGGGCGGGACCCGCGCCGGGTCACCCCGGAGCACGTGGAGAAGTCGATCGGCGCCGAGGTGACCTTCGACGTGGACGTCGCCGACCCGCTGGAGATCCGGCGGGCCCTGCTCGCGCTCGCCGAGAAGGTGGGCGCGCGGCTGCGCCGGGCCGGCCAGGTGGGGCGGACGGTGTCGATCAAGGTGCGCACCGCCGACTTCCGCACCGTCAACCGCTCCCGCACGCTCGGCGTCCCCACCGACACGGCGCGGGAGATGTTCGACACGGCGTGGGCCCTCTACACCGTCCTGGACCCGGGCGAGCGGATCCGACTCGTCGGGGTGCGGATGGAGGGGCTCGCCCCGGCGGGGGAGACCCCGCGGCAGCTCACCCTGGACGCGCCCGAGCGCGGCTGGCGGGAGGCGGAGGCGGCCGTGGACGCCGCGGCCGCCCGATTCGGGCGGTCCGTCATAGGTCCGGCGAGTCTGCTCGGTCGTCGCGATCGGCGGCAAAATGAAAATCCGCCCCGCCCGTAGGTCGTCCCGCTTTCCGACGCGCGACCCCCCTCGTAGACTTGATGGTAAGCAGCCGGTCGGCTGCACGGTCTGTCGACCCGTCCGGGCCGACCTAGCGTGACCGGGGAGGAGTGCCGTGCCGCTCTCGGAGCACGAGCAGCGGCTGTTCGAGCAGATCGAGCGGTCGCTTGCCGAGGACCCCAAATTCGCCTCGGCCGTGCGCGCCAGCGACCCGCGTTTCCACGCGCGGCGTCGCCTGCTCGTCGCTGCCGGCGCGATGATCGTTGGGCTGGCCCTGCTGGTCTACGGTGCGGTGATCAAGACGCCACCCCTGGCGGTGGCGGGCTTCGTCGTCATGCTGGGTTCGGCGGCGTACGCGGTGCAGTCGCACCGCCGGGCGCAGTCACCCGACCTGCACGTCGTCGGCGGGACGACCAGCCGGCGCCCCCGCGGGCGGTCGGGCCGCAGGTCGTCGTTCCTGGACCGGATGGAGGAGCGGTGGCGGCAGCGCCCGGAGGGGCACCGCTGACCCCGCACCGCCGCTGATCTCCGGTCCCGTCGTCTGACGGGACCGCGCCGGCTCCGGCCCGCCCGCCGGCGGGCCGCTCGTCGTGCCCGTCCCGCCCGACGCCTCCCGTCGGCCCCCATGCCGCCGTTGCCGGCCCCGCAGCAGCCCCCGCCGCGCCGGCCGTCGCCGACATGGGGGTGTCCCCCGGCCTGGATGCCGCCGTATCGCCGACATGGGGTGCCCCCGGGCCGTGGGCGGGGCGGCCCGGGTGTCGGGCCGCCCCGCCCGTGGCGACGTGGTCAGCGGCCGGTGCGGGCGGCGAGCAGTCGGCGGGGGTTCCAGCGCAGCAGCCTGTACCGCACGTCGCTCGTCCGGGCCACCACCCGCGAGGACGTGTCGGTGACCGCCGCGCGCCAGCGCAGCAGCACCGACGGCGGCAGCACGGCGGCCAGCATCCGGGTCCGCCGGCCGGCCCGCGCGGCGAGCGCGCCGCGCACGGCGCCCAGGGCCGGGTACAGCGGCTCGCCGGTGAGCGGGTCACGGGCGTAGCGGGCCCGCTCCTCGGCCCGGCCGAGCAGCCGGACCGCCTCCACGGCGGCGGCATCCTCGGTGAGCGCGTCGGCCACGAGGCGCTCCGCGGTAGCCCTCGGCGTCTCCGTCCGGTCCACCCGGACCCGGTAGTCCACCAGCGTGTCGAGCAGTTCGTCCCAGGCGGCGTGCGCGTCGGCCCGGGCCCGGTCGGCGCCCTGCCCGACGATCACCGCCCGCCCCGGGCCGGCCCGGTCGGCGCTCGTGTCCATGCTGGCCGGTGCGGCCGCGGCCACCCGGGAGCCCCGCCGGCGCCGCAGGGCCGCCCGACGCAGGGCCGGCACGGCCAGCAGGAGCAGCAGCGCCAGCAGCAGTCCGGCGGTCCACCAGGGCCAGACCGGCGCCTGCCCGGCCGCCGTGCCGCCGCCGAGGGCCAGGCCCTGGTCGGCCTCCCGGTCGGCGACGTTCGGCCCCGCCGGGTCGGCGGACGGATCGATCCCGCCCGGCGTGGCCGGGTCGCCCGCCGAGGGGGTGGAAGGCTCAGGGGTGTCCGTGTCGGGCGCCCACTCCGACCGGGTGGAGCCCTGCACCCCGTTGGCCGGGGTGGCGTCGAAGGGCACCCAGCCCATCCCGTCGAAGTAGACCTCGGTCCAGGCGTGCAGGTTCCGGTTGGTCAGCACGTACGTGCCGTTGGTCGGGCCGCTGCCGTTGCTGAAGCCGAACGCCACCCGGGCCGGAACACCGGCGGCGCGGACCAGCCAGGCCATCGCGGCGGCGTACTGCTGGCAGAAGCCGGCCTTGTTGGTGAGGAAGTCGACGATGTCCTGGCCGCTGGTGCCGCCCTTGGTGGTGGTGCTGTAGGTGAAGCCGTTGTCCGCGGAGAAGTAGTCGTAGATGGCCCGCACCCTGTCGTAGTCGGTGCGCTTGCCCCTGACGAGGCCGGCGACCAGGGCGTCCACCTCGGACACCCGCGGGGTGCCGGTCTGCTGGAGGCGTACGGGGTGATCCGCCGGCAGCGACCGGGCGGCCTGGAGCGCCTCGGGGCTGTACGTCGACCGGACGTAGTCGAACGAGTAGCGCATGCTCTGCGAGCTCTCCCGGTTGGAGAACAGCACCTGCTGGTTCGGGTCGTAGAGCCAGTTGCCGTCGAGGTCCTCCGTGCGCACCGGCTCGGAGTACACCGGCAGCAGCCGCATGGTGAGGTTCCGCGTGACCTCCACGGTGGCCCGGTACTGCCGCTGCTCGACGCCCGGCCGGGCATCCGCCACCTCGGGCAGACCCCCGCGGGTCACGGGCCGGCCGGTCGGGGTACGCACGCGGAAACCGTCCTGGCGCAGCTCGTCGGCAACACCGAAGCGCAGGTAGAACGGGGAGGGCTCGGTCGTGGTCACCTTCACGAAGTTCTTGACCTCGGACTGGGTGAGCTCGCCGCTCAGCGCGGCGAACAGGTCGATGCGTCCCGAGTTGCCGCCCTGGCCGGGGCGTCCGTTGCCGTTGCCCGCCCCGCCGCCGAGCGCGTCGAGCATGCCGCCGGTCATGCCGGGCACGGCCAACGGCAGGGCCACCGCCAGCGCCACCCCGACCACGGCCAGGCGGCGGCCCGCCGCGGCCAGCGGGGACGACTCCCACACGTCGACGTCCCGCCCGTCGCCGGTGAACCGGCGGCCGAACCGGCGCACCCGGTCGACGTTGTCGGTGACCAGCAGCCAGAGGTAGCCGGCGGCGCCGACCACGAACGGCACGGCGGGGACGCTGTCGACGTAGACCGCGACCGGCACCGAGTAGATGGCCAGCATCGGCAGCCCGGCCAGCGCCGGGCGGCGCAGCCCGACGGCGAGGACGTCGACCACGATCGCCACCCCGGCGACGCCGAGCACGGCGACGAACAGCAGCGGGTCGGTGTCGTCCACCTTGACGGTCTGCGTGCGCATGTCCTGCACGGACGCGCTGAGCAGCCCGCCGAAGTGGGTGAACGTGCCCGGGCTGGGCAGGAACGGCACGAGCTCGGTGCCGCCCGGGAACAGCCAGGTGAGCGCGAGCAGCAGCCCGCCGACCATGCCCAGCGCCTGCCCCCACAGCGGTGCGCGGACCAGCCGGGTCAGCGCGGCCACCCCGGCCACCACCGCGACCGCGATGGCGGCCTGCACCAGCCACGTCCAGCGCTGGAAGATGGCCGACAGCGGGGCCGACGCCAGCAGGGTCGCGGCTGCGGCCACGAACCCGAGGTTGCGCGTCGCGGTCACGGGATCACCCTTCCGGTCACGTCACGCCACCCGCGACGGTTCGTCTCACGCCACCCGCGACGGCTCACTCCACGCCACCCGCGACGGCTCACTCCACGCCGCCCGCGACGGCTCACTTCACGCCGCCCGCGACGGCTCATTTCACGCCGCCCGCGACGGTTCATTTCACGCCGCCCGCGACGGTCTCGGCGAGCGCCGCCCGCAGGGCGAACCCCTGCGAACCCCGGCCGGCCTGCGGCCACAGCGCCGGCAGCCGGGCGCCGTGCTCCACGCCGATCACCCGCCAGCCGTTCTGCAACAGCGCGAGCGCGGCGGCGCCGTGCGCGTGGTCGGCCTCGGCCCGGGCTCGCTCCGGGAGGTTCAGCCAGGTGGAGCTGTCCAGCAGGAAGCCGACGCAGGTCGCGCCGTTGCCCCGCAGCCCGGCCAGCAGCTCCGCCTCGGCGGTGCCCAGGGAGCCGAACAGGCCGATGATCAGGCCGCCGTCGGCGCGCTGCCGGACCCGCTGGACGAGCGTGGTGATCTCGCCGCGCGGGTCCAGCCGCACCTCGGCGAGGTGGTCGAGCAGCAGCCCTTCCCCGCCGCCCTCGGTCGCGTCGACGTCCGCGCCGTTGCCGGTGACCAGGCGCAGCTTGTACCCGGACTGGCGCAGGTGCACGGCGATGCTCGCCGCCGCGGAGACCGTCCACTCGAAGCTGGCGGTCGGGCCGTCGCCGCGGTGACCGTACGCGCGGGTGTCCAGCACGACGGTGGCCCGGCTCTCCCAGGGCTGTTCCTCGCGGCGGACCATCAGCTCGCCGGTGCGGGCGGTGGACTTCCAGTGCACCCGGCGCAGGTCGTCGCCCATCCGATACTCCCGGGTCGCCGCGTCGTCCTCGCCGTGCACCGCCACCGAGCGGGCCCGGCTGTCGCCGCTGCCCGCGTACTCGCCGGGGAGCCGGACCGGGGGGAGCGGGGTGACCTGCGGGATGACCGTGAGGTGGTCGGTGCTGGGGAAAGCCCGGGTCAGCTCGCAGAGCCCGAACGGGTCGGTCAGCCGGACCACCAGCGGCCCGACGTCGTACCGGCCGCGCACGTCCGCGCGGACCGTGTACGCGACCGAGCTGGCCTGGTGCGCGCCGAGCCGCTCCAGCACCACCCGGGGCCGGCTGCCCAGCGCGTACGGCAGCCGGTCCTCCAGCAGGAGGGTGCCGGTGGGCAGCCGGGACAGGTTCTGCAACCGCAGCACCACCCGGGAGTTGGCCCCGACCGGCACCCGGTGCGGCTCCAGCGACCGGCTGCAGGCCAGCTTGTAGCGGCTGCGCCCGACGTAGGCGGCGGCGAGCAGCGGCAGGACGGCGAGCAGCACGGCCACCCGGAGCAGGTCCTTCTCGCCGAGGATGGCGGCGGACACGGCCGCGGCCACCGCCGCGGCCAGGAACGAGCGGCCACGGGTGGTGAGCCCCCGGAGCCCGTCGCGCACGGTCACCGCCTCCGCGGCTCGTACGGAGCGCGGCCGTTGCCGTCGGACCGGGTGTCGTACGGGGAGCGCTTGCGGTCGTGCGGCAGCGGCAGCCGGTGGACCAGCTCGGAGACGATCGCGTCGGTGGTGCGCCGGGCGAGCTGGGCGTCGGCGGTCGGGATGATGCGGTGGGCGAGCACCGGCACCGCGAGCACCTGGAGGTCGTCGGGCAGGACGTAGTCGCGCCCCTCCAGGGCGGCGACGGCCCGGGCGGTGCGCAGCAGCTGCAGGGTCGCCCGCGGGGACGCGCCCAGCCGCAGGTCGGCGGCCTCGCGGGTGGCGGTGACCAGGTCGACGGCGTACTGCTTGACCGCGTCGGCGACGTGCACCTGGCGGACCGTGGCGATCAGCCGGCGGACCGTGTCGGCGTCGGAGACCGGGCGCAGCTCCTGCAGCGGGTCGGCCGCGCCGTGCCCGTCCAGCATCGCCAGCTCGGCCCCGGGGTCCGGGTAGCCCATGGCGATCCGGGCGGTGAACCGGTCGCGCTGCGCCTCCGGCAGGGGGTACGTCCCCTCCATCTCGATCGGGTTCTGGGTGGCGATCACCATGAACGGCGTCTGGAGCTGGTAGGTGACCCCGTCGACGGTGACCTGCCGCTCCTCCATGCACTCCAGCAGGGCGGACTGGGTCTTCGGCGACGCCCGGTTGATCTCGTCGCCGACCACCAGGTTGGCGAAGACCGCGCCGGGCCGGAACTCGAAGTCGTGCGTCTCCTGGTTGTAGACGCTGACGCCGGTGACGTCGCTGGGCAGCAGGTCGGGGGTGAACTGGATGCGGCGCACGGAGCAGTCGATGGAGCGGGCGAGGGCCTTGGCCAGCTTGGTCTTGCCGACCCCCGGGACGTCCTCGATGAGCAGGTGACCCTCGGCGAGCAGGACGGCGAGGGCGAGGCGCACGGTCGCGGTCTTACCCTCGATGACCTGCTCGATGTTGGCCACGATGGCCTCGCTGGCGGCGCGGAACTCGTCGTGCGGCAGCAGACCGCCCACCTCGTCCCAGGTCTGTTGTGTCACGGGCCTCCTCCTCGTCGCCGGAACGGCAGCTCTGTTCAGAGCACCTGGCCCCGCCCTTTGGTTCGCGACGGGAGACTCGTCTGCCGCAGATTTCTCACTGGCCTCTCAGGCTAACTATGTTTACCGTCACCGCCGACCCGCGCAGGCAGTCGGTCGGTTACGCCCGGAATATCTGTCTGACGGGGGAGCCACGCGGGGGGCGGGAGTCCCACCTGGCGGTGCGGCCGGGGTGCCGTCCGGACGAACGGGGTACACTGCCCGTCATGGCTGGAGTCTTCCTGCTTCTTACCGGGCCGTGCTGATGCGCTGACGCGCGACGGCACGGCGGCCCCTCCTGCGCGAGGGGCTTTTTTGTGCCCTCCGCCGGGCGGCGGCACCGCGCCCCGCGACAGGCGGCGGGCACCGCGTCCGCCACGCCGGCGGCGGCATCCGACCGCCGCCGGGCGGCGACGCGGCGAGCGGATCCACTCCCCATACCCGACATGACCGCGCCGAGCGAGGTCAGCACCCAGCCCGGCCGGGGCATGGCCGGCGGCGACGAGCGAAGCGAGGAGACGCCATGAGTGAGGCAGCAGCGGCGGGCGACATCCCCCCGTTCCGGTACACCGCGGCCCTGGCCGACGAGATCGAGAACCGCTGGCAGGACTACTGGGAGCGGGAGGACACCTTCCACGCTCCGAACCCGGCCGGCCCGCTGGCCGACGCGGGTCACCCGCGCGCGGGCGCGGAGAAGCTGTACGTGCTGGACATGTTCCCGTACCCGTCCGGGGCGGGCCTGCACGTCGGGCACCCGCTGGGCTACATCGGCACCGACTGCTTCGCCCGCTACCAGCGGATGGCGGGGCGTAACGTGCTGCACGCGATGGGCTTCGACGCGTTCGGCCTGCCCGCCGAGCAGTACGCGGTGCAGACCGGCACCCACCCGCGCACCACCACCGTGGCGAACATCGAGCGGTACAAAGCGCAGCTGCGCCGGCTGGGGCTGGCCCACGACGAGCGCCGCTCGGTGGCCACCATCGACACCGGCTTCTACCGCTGGACCCAGTGGATCTTCCTGCAGATCTTCAACTCCTGGTACGACCGGGAGGCCAGGAAGGCCCGGCCGATCGCCGAGCTGATCGCCGAGTTCGAGGGCGGCAACCGCCCCACCCCCGACGGCCGCCCCTGGGCGGAGCTGTCCGTGGCCGAGCGGCGCGCGATCGTCGACGACCACCGGCTGGCGTACGTCTCGCAGGCGCCGGTCAACTGGTGCCCCGGCCTGGGCACCGTGCTGGCCAACGAGGAGGTCACCGCCGACGGCCGCTCCGACCGGGGCAACTTCCCGGTGTTCAAGCGGAACCTGAAGCAGTGGATGATGCGGATCACCGCGTACGGTGACCGGCTGCTGGAGGACCTGGACACCCTGGACTGGCCCGAGCCGATCAAGCTGATGCAGCGCAACTGGATCGGCCGCTCGCAGGGCGCGCACATCGAGTTCCCCACCGACGCCGAGCCGATCCGGGTGTTCACGACCCGGCCGGACACGGTCTTCGGCGCCACCTACATGGTGCTGGCGCCCGAGCACGAGCTGGTCGACGCGCTGGTGCCGGCCGCCTGGCCCGAGGGCACGAGGGACGCCTGGACGGGCGGGCACGCCAGCCCGCGCGCGGCCGTCGAGGCGTACCGGAAGGCGGCCGCGGCCAAGACGGACGTGGAGCGGCAGGCGGAGACCCGGGAGAAGACCGGCGTCTTCGTCGGCGCGTACGCGACCAACCCGGTCACCGGCGGGCGCATCCCGATCTTCATCGCCGACTACGTGCTGGCTGGCTACGGCACCGGCGCGATCATGGCGGTGCCGGCGCAGGACGAGCGGGACTGGGACTTCGCCGAGGTCTTCGACCTGCCGATCGTGCGGACCGTGCAGCCCAGCGAGGGCTTCGAGGGCAAGGCGTACACCGGGGACGGCCCGGCGATCAACAGCGCCGCGCCGGAGCGGGGCGTGGACCTGAACGGCCTGGGGGTGGCCGACGCCAAGGCCCGGATCATCGAGTGGCTGGAGGCCAACGGGCACGGCGCCGGCGCGGTGACGTACCGGCTGCGGGACTGGCTGTTCAGCCGGCAGCGCTACTGGGGCGAGCCGTTCCCCATCGTGTACGACGAGACCGGCGCGGCCATCGCGCTGCCCGAGGAGATGCTGCCGGTCGAGCTGCCCGAGGTGGACGACTTCTCACCGCGCACGTTCGACCCGGACGACGCCGACACCGACCCGGAGACCCCGCTGTCGCGCCGGCGCGACTGGGTCGAGGTGGAGCTGGACCTGGGTGACGGCCCGAAGCGGTACACCCGGGAGACCAACGTGATGCCGCAGTGGGCCGGCTCCTGCTGGTACGAGCTGCGCTACCTGGACCCGACCAACGCCGACCGGTTCGTCGACGCCGAGAACGAGCGGTACTGGATGGGCCCGCGCGGCGACGGCGACTGCGGGGGCACCGACCTGTACGTCGGCGGCGCCGAGCACGCCGTGCTGCACCTGCTGTACGCCCGGTTCTGGCACAAGGTGCTGTACGACCTGGGCCACGTCTCGTCGTTCGAGCCGTTCCGCAAGCTGTTCAACCAGGGCATGATCCAGGCGTACGCGTACACCGACGCCCGGGGCTCCTACGTGCAGGCCGAGGAGGTCGTCGAGCAGAACGGCCGCTGGTTCCTGGGCGAGGAGGAGGTGCGCCGCGAGTACGGCAAGATGGGCAAGTCGCTGAAGAACGTGGTCACCCCCGACGACATGTGCGCCGCGTACGGCGCCGACACCTTCCGGGTGTACGAGATGTCGATGGGCCCGCTGGAGGTGTCCCGCCCGTGGGAGACCCGGGCGGTCGTCGGGTCGTACCGGTTCCTGCAGCGGGTCTGGCGGGCGGTCGTCGACGAGCAGACCGGCGAGCTGCGGGTCACCGACGACCCGGCCGACGAGGCGACCCGGCGGCTGCTGCACCGGGTGATCGACGGGGTCCGCTCCGACATGGAGGGGATGCGGTTCAACACCGCCATCGCCAAGCTGATCGAGCTGACCAACGCGCTGACCCGGCTGCCGGCCACGCCGCGCGAGGTGGCCGAGCCGCTGGTGCTGATGGTGGCCCCGTTCGCCCCCCACATCGCCGAGGAGCTGTGGCGGCGGCTGGGCCACGACGCCTCGCTGGCGTACGCGGACTTCCCGGCGGCCGACCCGGCGCTGCTGGTCGCGGAGACGGTGACGTACCCGGTGCAGGTCAACGGCAAGGTCCGCGGCCGGATCGAGGTCCCCGCGGACGCGTCCGAGGACGCGGTGCGCGCGGCGGCCCTGGAGGCGGTCGCGGCCAGCCTGGCGGGCAAGGAGCCCCGCAAGGTCATCGTCGTCCAGGGACGCATGGTCTCGGTCGTCGCCTGACCCCGGCTCTCGGCGGTGCGGCACCGCCCGCACCGCCGAGCCCCCGCCCGGCCCGCACCGCCCGCCCCCCCCCGCACCCCCCCGCACCCCCCCGCACCCCCCGCACCCCCGCACCTCCCGCCCGGCCCGTGGCGACAACTTCACGGAAGTTGCGGCCATTCCGCGCCGGGAGGGGACTACTTCCCCGAAGTTGCGCGGATCTTGGGGCGCGCGGGCGCGGCGCGCGGGGGTGCGAGGGCACGGTGGGCGGTTAGGGGGTCAGGAGGGTCGTCAGGGCTCCGTGGTGGGCCCGGAGCCAGGCGTGCCAGCCCCGGATCGCCTCCACCGCGCCGGCCGCGCGCAGTCGGCGCATGCCCGGGACGTCCCGCTCGGCGCCCTCGGCGATGCCGCGCCACGTGCCGTCGACCTGGGTCAGCATCACGTCGAGCAGCTCGTCGGCGCCCGGCAGCGGCCCGTACGCGTCCCGGACCAGCCGGCAGCGGCGGGCCAGCTCGTGCGGGTCCGCGCCCGGGCCCAGCTCGGCCCAGTGCCAGCAGACGAAGGCCACGTCCTCGACCCGCCGGCCCGGGCCGGCCAGGTCCCAGTCCAGGAAGGCCACCGGCAGCGGTCCCTGCCCAGCGTCCCGGTAGACGGTGTTCTTGGGGGAGAGGTCGCGGTGGCAGACCGTCTCCGCGTCGCCGGCCAGCGGGGTGCCGGCGCAGGCGTCGTGCAGCGCCCGGACCAGCCGGGCCACCCCCGCGAGCGCGCCGTCGGAGAAGTACGCCGGATCCTCCCGGTCCCGCCAGGGCACCCGCCCGTCGAGGTAGCCCAGCACCTGCCGGCCCTGCTCGTCGACCCCCAGGTACGCCGGCGCCACCCGGCAGCCCACCCGCTCCAGGTGCCGCAGCAGCTCGGCGACGTACCCGGCGTTGGCCGGCGGGGTACGCCGCACCGTGTCCCCGACCCGGGCGACCTCCGCGACCCAACCACCCGGCAGCAGCTCCTCAGCGCTCACGGGTGCTTTCTTTCGTTCGCGACTGTGGGGCTTCGCTGCGCTGCGCTCCTCGCGCTCACGGGTGCTTTCTTTCGTTCGCGACTGTGGGGCTTCGCTGCGCTGCGCTCCTCGCGCTCACGGGTGCTTTCTTTCGTTCGCGACTGTGGGGCTTCGCTGCGCTGCGCTCCTCGCGCTCACGGGGCCGGCTCCGCGCGGCGGCGGCGTTCCGCCCGCCACCACCGGTGCGCCAGCACGACGCTGGCGACCAGCCCGAGGGCGGCGGGCGCGGCGGCGTACCAGTTCACGGCGCCGGGCGAGGCGGCCGCCGCGCCGATCGCGGCGTAGCCGAACGCGGTCGGGGCGGAGGCGAGCAGGCTGCCGGCCAGGAACGGCAGCACCCGCGCGCCCGTGGTGCCGTAGCCGTAGCTGACCAGGCCGAAGCCGGCGATCGGCAGCAGCCGGACGGTGACCACCCCGAGCACGCTCTGCCGGGCGAGCCAGCCGTCCAGCCGGGCGAGCCGGCCGCGTACCCGCTCGGCGACGAACTCGCGGCCCAGCGCCCGGCCGACGGCGAAGCCGATCGCGGCGGCCAGCAGCGCGGCGCCGAGGGCGTACGCGGCGCCCGCGACCGGGCCGAAGACCGCCCCGGCGGCGAGCGTGACGAAGGTGCGGGGCACCAGGGCGACCAGCAGCAACGCGCCGCCGACCACGGCCGCGACCGGCGCGTACGGGCCGAGGGGGTCGGCCAGCCGCGGCAGGTGCGCCACGTCGGGTCGGGGCACCACCGCCAGCAGCGCGGTGAACGCCGCGAGCAGGAGCAGCAGCAGGGCGAACCGGCGCGCCGACGGCTGCCGGAGCAGCCGTCGGACCACCCGGATCACGCGCGGGCGGCGGCCACCGCGGCGCGGCGCTCGGCGCGGAGCCGTTCGGCCCAGGTGTCGTCCAGGGGCGGGAGCTGGTGTACGCCGGTCGCCCAGCGCAGCAGCAGGTCGGCCAGGGCGGGGTTGCGGGCCAGGGCCGGGCCGTGCGAATACGTGCCGAGCAGCTTGCCCCGCCACGCCCCCTCGGTGGCGCCGTCGTTGCCGACGCCGGCGGTGACCCGGGCCAGCGGGGACACCCCGGGCCCGAGGTGGGTGCGGCCGCCGTGGTTCTCGAAGCCGGTCAGCGCCGGCACGCCGAGCCGGGCGTCGATGTCGCCGGCCAGCTCGCCGACCGCGCGGGTGGGGCCCCGGTCGGAGGAGAAGTCCAGCAGCTCCAGCCCCCGGTACTGGGTGCCCTTCGCGAAGAACGAGGTGCCGAGGAGCTGGTAGCCGGCGCACACCCCGAACACCACCGAGCCCTGGGCGACGGCCCGGTGCAGGCCGCCGTCGGCGAGCAGCCGCTGCGCGCCGAGTGCCTGCGGGCCGTCCTCGCCGCCGCCGATGAGGTAGATGTCGGCGGTGGAGGGCAGCCGCTGGTCGGAGCGCACCTCCAGCACCTCCACGGGCATCCCGCGCAGCTGTGCCCGGCGGGCCAGGATCAGCATGTTGCCCCGGTCGCCGTACGTGGACAGCAGGTCGGGGTAGATCCAGACGATACGCAGGCTCTCAGTTGACACGGTCCAGCTCCGCTCGGATGTCCTGGAAGGCGGTGTAGTTGGCGATGACCTCCAGGCGGCCGGGCGGGACCGCCCGGACCGCCTCGGCGAACGTCCGGACGTGCTGGAACGGCACCTCGTTGACCTCGAGGCGGACGGCCAGGTCGAACGCCCGGTCGCCGGTGATCAGCACCTGCCGGCCGCGCAGCGGCGCGAAGTCGACGTCGAACAGCCAGGACGTGTCCAGCCCGTCGGGGTCCCGGGCGTTGATGGACAGCAGGGTCGGCGCCAGGTCCGCCATGTCGAACGCCTCCAGCCAGCTGGCCGGGTTCTTCGCCAGCAGCAGCCGGATGTTGCGCCCCTCCCGCTCCACCTGCGCGTAGCGGCCGGCCACGGAGGTGACGGCGGCCAGCCGGGAGACCGCGTCGACCGGACGGACGCCGAACTCGGCGGCGATTGCGAGCGCGGTGGCCGCGTTGCCGACGTTGACCCGGCCCGGGAGCTGGAGGCTCACCTTGTGCCACGCGCCGGTCGGGTCGAGCACGCCGTCGTCCTCGACGGTCCACTGCGGCTCGGGCCGGCGCAGCGGGCACCCGCTGCACCACCACTGCTCGCCGGAGCGCTGGATGGTGTGGCCGCACTCGGGGCAGACCCACGAGTCGTCGTGCCAGCGCTGGCCCGCGCTGAACCAGGTGACGTGCGGCGCCCGCACGCCCCGGGCCGGGTCGACCGGCGGGGTGGCCGCCCAGACCACCATGGGGTCGTCGGCGTTGGCCACCACCCGCACGTCGGGGTGGTCGACCAGGGCGGCGCGCCAGAGCTGCGCCATCATGGCGACCTCCTTGGCCCGGTCGAGCTGGTCGCGGGAGAGGTTGAGCAGCGCGACGACGTGCGGCTCGGTGGACCGCAGGACCTGGGCCAGGTAGTGCTCGTCGACCTCCAGCACCGCGTACGGGGTGCTGCCGGCCTTGGCCAGCGCGGAGGTGTGGCCGGTGGGCATGTTGGCGCCGAAGGAGTTGGTGGCCACCCGGCCCAGGACACCGACGGCGGCCGCCGCCAGCCGGGTGGTGGTGGTCTTGCCGTTGGTGCCGGAGACGAGCGCGATGGCGCGTCCGGCCGAGAGGTGGGCCAGGAGGTCGGGGTCGATCTTCAGCCCGATCCATCCGCCGATCACCGAGCCGTCGCCGCGGCCCGCGGCTCGCGACAGCGCCGCAGCGGTCCGCGACACGGAGCTGGCCACCTTTGCCCGCAGGGGCATCTTCGCGTCCGTCACCCGAGCGAGGTTACCGGACCGCCGTCCCCGCCAGATCGCCGCCGACGGCGAACCGTTCGGCCGGTGGCTCCCCGCGGACGGCCGGAGGCGTCGCGCGGACGGCCGGAGGCTCCCTGCGGACGGCCGGAGGCGTCGCGCGGACGGCCGGAGGCTCTCCGCGGACGGGCAGCGGGCGCTCGGCCGGATGGAGTCGATCTATGTCGGGTAGCGGACGCGGCCGAAGGGCCGCCGCGGCCCTCCACTCCGCTCCACCCCTTCTGACGTGCGGTTTTGCGCGCGGAAAGGACGCGCCGCGCGGGCGATTCTGGTTGCAGGTGGAGGGAAGTGGAGTAGAGTGGGGCGCGATGGTGGGGCCGGGAGGGTCCACCGGCCCGGGGGGAGGCGGCGCCGCGAACGCCGCTGCAAGGGCGAGGGGGTTGGGCCGATGTTCCTCGGCACCCACACCCCGCGCCTGGACGACAAGGGCCGGTTGATCCTGCCGGCGAGGTTCCGGGATGAGCTGGCGGGGGGTGTCGTGATCACGAAAGGGCAGGATCGCTGCCTCTACGCCTTCCCGATGCCCGAGTTCCAGCGCATCGCCGACCAGTTGCGCGCGCAGCCGATGACGAACAAGGCGGCCCGGGCCTACAGCCGGGTCTTCTTTGCCAGCGCGCACGACGAGGTCCCGGACAAGCAGGGCCGGGTCACCATCCCGGCCCACCTGCGGGCGTACGCCGGGCTCGACCGGGACCTGGTGGTGATCGGGGCGAGCACGCGGGTGGAGATCTGGGACAGGGCGGCCTGGGAGACCTACCTCGCCGAGAGCGAAGACGACTTCGCCGACATCGAGGAGGGGGTGCTGCCCGGCGGTCTGTAGGGCGGGACGACGCCCGACGTACTGCGAGATCTCCAGCCGCTTTCGAGCTCCTGGCACCCCTTCCCCGGTGCCAGGCGCACGATCTGATCGGAGGGCCGCGGCCTCCGGTGGGCGGGAGCGGATGGGGATCTGGCGGTACGACGGTGGCGTCGTCCGGCGGCAGGCGCGGCGAGAGAACGGACGGTTTCAACCAGTGGGGGTCGACATGGGGGAGCTTCGCGGCACGCACGTGCCCGTGCTGCTCGAGCGGTGTCTCGAGTTGCTGGCCCCCGCGCTGGGCAGGGCCGACCGGACGATCCACGTCGATGCCACGCTGGGCCTGGGCGGTCACGCCGAGGCGGTGCTGGAGGCGCATCCGCACACGGTCCTCATCGGTCTGGACCGGGACACCGAGGCCCTCGCCCACGCGCGGGTCCGGCTGGCCCGGTTCGCCGACCGGATCCACCTCGAGCACGCCGTCTACGACGAACTGCCCGAGGTGCTCGCCCGGCTGGGCTACCCGGCGGTCGACGGGGTCCTGTTCGACCTCGGCGTCTCCTCGCTCCAACTCGACGCGCCCGACCGCGGGTTCGCCTACTCGCAGGACACCGCGCTGGACATGCGGATGGACCAGACCCGGGGGGTGACCGCCGAGGAGGTGGTCAACACCTACCCCCACCCGGACCTCGCCCGGGTGCTGCGGGTGTACGGCGAGGAGAAGTTCGCCATCAGGATCGCCTCGGCGATCGTCCGGGAGCGCGAGCGCGCCCGGATCACCTCGTCGGCGCGGCTCGCCGAGCTGGTCGTGGAGAACATTCCGGCACCAGCCCGACGAACCGGGGGACACCCGGCGAAGAGAACGTTTCAGGCTTTACGGATCGAGGTAAACAGGGAGCTGGCGGCGCTGGAGACGGCGCTGCCGGCCGCGCTCGACAAGCTCACCCTGGGCGGCCGCATGGTGGTCCTGTCCTACCACTCGCTGGAGGATCGGCTCACCAAGGCGGCCCTCGCCGACCGGGTCCGCAGCAAGGGCCCGGTCGACCTCCCGGTCGAGCTCCCCGGGTCGGGCCCGACGTTCCGGCTGCTCAGCCGGGGCGCCGAGCTTCCCGGGGAGGTGGAGGTCGCCGCGAACCCGCGCGCCGCCTCGGTGCGCCTGCGGGCCGCGGAACGGATCGACCCGGAGGCCGAGCGGCGGCGGACCGACCGCGAACGGTACCGCCGCCGGGTCAAGGCGATGCACCAACCGGGGACGGGGTCGGCTCGGCCGACTCCGGTGGACGGGGCAGGGACGGACGAAGAGGGGGAGGGAACATGAACGTCAACAGGCGCGACGTCCGGGACACCGGCGTCGGGCAGCGCGCACCGCGGTCGGGGGCCGGACCGCGGCGCAGCGGACGACGCGGGCCGGGACTCCGGCACCCGGGCGGGCCGGCTCGACCGGCAGGCGGAGACTCGCGCCCGGGGGGCGCGCGAGTTCCCGGTCAACGGCACCGCCGCGCTTCGTCCGGCCGAGCGGTCCCGCCCGGCGGCGACCGCGTCGCCGCGCCTGCGGGTGGCGCCGCCGCCGCCGGTGTCGGTGCCGCGGGCGCCGTTCGTGGCGCTGATCCTGGTGCTCGTGGTCGGCGGCGTGCTGGGCATCCTGCTGGTCAACACGAAGATCAACGAGAACTCGTTCCGGCTGGAGAAGCTCCAGCAGCAGCAGGCCAAGCTCGACGTGGACCAGCAGCAGCTGGAGAAGGACATCGCCGAGGCGGAGGCGCCGGGCAACCTCACCGCCGCCGCCAGGCGGCTGGGCATGGTCGAGGCGGAGGAGCCGGCGTACATCCGGCTGCCGGACGGGCGCATGATCGGCGTGCCGCAGCCGGCCAACGGCAAGCCCTCGGTCACCAGTCAGCAGGGCGCGGGAGGCTGACCACCGTGCCACCGAGGTCGGAGGAACCGCGCCGGGATGCCACAACGGGCTCCCGGCGCGGTTCGTCACGCGAGACCGGGCGGGGGGAGCCGCGCTCCGGTGAGCCGGGCGTCGGGGGCATCTCCGGCGCGCGGGCGTACACCCCTCGGGGGCGCACGATCCGCGAGCAGGGCGCGGCCGGCCGGTCGGGGTCCGGCGGCGCCGAGCAGCGGCGGACTCCGCGCAGCAGCCGCTCCGGCGACCCGTTCCGGCCGGCGCTGCAGGTGCTCGACGGCGGCCGGGCCGGCGCCGCCCGCGCCGGCCGCCGGGAGACCGCCCCGGACGGCCGGTCCGGGGTGATCCGCACGGTCCAGCCCCGGCCCGACCGGGCCTGGACGGACGACGACGAGCCGGCGCCGCCGCGCCGCCGGCCGGGCCCGCGCCGCGCGGACCGGCCCGCCCCGGGCGGTCCCCGCGCAAGCCGCGCAAGCCGCCCCGGCTGGCCGACCCCCGCCGCCGCCTGCGCCTGGGCACCCTGGTCGTGCTGGCGCTGTTCGCCACCATCGGCATCCGGCTGGTCTTCCTCCAGGCGGTCGACACCCCCGCGTACGCCGAGGCGGGCCTTCCCGATCGGCTGGTCCGGGTCGACCTGCCCGCCCCCCGGGGCGCCATCTACGACCGCGACGGCGCCCCGCTGGCCCACAGCATCGAGGCCCGGTACGTCTACGCCGACCCCACCCGGGTCAAGGACCGTACGGCGACCGCCCGGGCGCTGTCCCCGCTGCTCGGCCTGCCGGTGTCGGAACTGGCCGAGCGGATGAAGCCGCGCACCCTGGAGAACGGCCGCGCCTCCCAGTTCGAGTACCTCGCCCGGGGCGTGGAGATCCCCACCGCCAAGCAGATCCTGGACCTGGACCTGGACGGCATCGGCGTGCACCGCGACGAGCGGCGCGAGGTCCCCGGCGGCGACCTGGCCGCCAACCTGCTGGGCTTCACGAGCCAGGACATGATCGGCCTGGAGGGGCTGGAGGCCCGCTACGACGACCTGCTGCGCGGCGAGATCGGCCGCCGCGTCTACGAGGCCGGCCAGGGCGACCTGGGGGCCCCCATCCCCGGCGGCTACAGCCGCACGACCCCGGCCAAGCCGGGCAGCTCGCTGGCCCTGACGATCGACCGGGACCTGCAGTTCCGGTGCCAGCGCATCCTCGGCACGCAGATGGAACGCACCCGCGGCAGCGTCGGCGCGGCGATCGTGCTCGACGTGGCGACCGGCGAGGTGCTGGCCCAGGCGAGCCACCCCAGCTACAACGCGGCCAAGCCGGAGGAGAGCGACCCGACGGACCGGGAGGACGCCGCCACCAGCTTCATCGTCGACCCCGGCTCGGTGCACAAGGCGATCACGTTCGGCGCCGCGCTCCAGGAGGGTGTGATCACCCCGGACACGACGCTGCCGGTGCCCAACGCGATCCGCAAGGGCGACACCTGGTTCACCGACACGCACCCGGCCAACGGCCGGCGGATGAGCCTGCCCGGGATGCTGGCGTACTCGTCGAACGTCGGGACCATCGAGATCGCCGACAAGCTCGGCCGGGACCGGCTGATCGACTACCAGAAGCGGTTCGGGCTGGGCCAGCCCACCGGCGAGGGCATGCCGGGGGAGGCCAGCGGCCGGCTGCTGCCCGCCGACCAGTGGAGCGGGTCGTCGGAGGGGTCGGTGCCGATCGGGCACAGCGTCGACGCCACCCCGCTGCAGATGGCCGCCGCGTACGCCGCCATCGCCAACAACGGCACGTACGTCCAGCCGCACCTGATCAAGGAGGTGATCAGCGGCACGGACGGCAAGCGGACGCCCGCCAAGCCCCCGGTCACCCGGCCGGTGCTCAGCCCGCAGAACGCGGCCGCGCTGCGCACCATGCTGGAGGCTGTCACCACCGTCGAGAACGCCACCGGCCTCGCCGCCGCGGTGCCCGGCTACCGGGTGGCCGGCAAGACCGGCACGGGCCTGCGGTACGTCGACGGCAAGCTGCAACCCGGCGAGGTCGGCTCGTTCATCGGCATGGCCCCGGCGGAGAACCCCCGCTACGTGGTCGCGGTCTTCGTGTGGAGCCCGGGCGGCGGGGGCGGGGCGGTCGCCGCGCCGGCCTTCCGGCAGATCATGGGCTTCACTCTGAACCACTACCGGGTACCGCCGTCCACGGACGGCAAAACCCCCAAGTTCGAGGTCTTTCCACGCTGACCTGGCAGGGCGGGACATCATCGGTGAGTGGGGACGAACCACCGGGGCGGCTGTGTGGTCGGGACCGGGCGACCGGGTAGGGTCTGACGCCGTGCCAGGGAATCCGCGTCCCCGTACCGTGACAGGAATCAGGCTCGGCGACCTCGCCGACCGGCTCGCCGTCGAGGCCCCGCCCGGCGCCGCCGACCTCCCCGTGACCGGTGTGACCCACGCCAGCCAGGAGGTCCGCCCCGGCGACCTGTACGCCGCCCTGCCCGGCGCCCGCCGGCACGGCGCGGAGTTCGCCGCCGCCGCGCGGGCCGCCGGCGCGGTCGCCGCGCTCACCGACCCCGCGGGCGCACCGGCCGTCGCCGACGGGGGCCTGCCCGCGCTGGTGGTGCCCGACCCGCGCGCCGTGCTCGGCACCCTCGCCGCCGCGGTCTACGGCGACCCGACCGAGGGGCTCACGGTGATCGGGGTGACCGGCACGGCCGGCAAGACCTCCACCGCCTATCTCGTCGAGTCGGGCCTGCGGGCCGCGGGCCACGTCACCGGCCTGCTCGGCACGGTGGAGACCCGGCTGGGCGACCTCGTGGTCGACAGCGTGCGCACCACCCCGGAGGCCACCGACCTGCACGCGATGCTGGCCGCCGCCCGCGAGCGGGGGGTCACCGCCGTGGTCATGGAGGTCTCCAGCCACGCCCTGGCGCTGGGCCGGGTGGGCGGCGTCCGGTTCACCGTCGGCGGGTACACCAACTTCGGCTCCGACCACCTGGACTTCCACGCCGACGCGGCGGACTACTTCGCGGCCAAGGCGCAGCTGTTCGACGGGCGCTGCGACGTCGAGGTGCTCAACGCCGACGACCCCGCGCTGCGGCCGCTGTTCAAACCTGCCACGGTCAGCTACTCGGCCGCCGGGGACGCGACCGCGACCTGGTACGCGACCGACGTCGACGGCGAGGGGTACGCCCAGCGGTTCACCGCGCACGGCCCCGACGGGCTGACCGTGCCGGCCGGGGTGGCGCTGCCCGGGCGGCACAACGTCGCCAACGCCCTGCTGGCCGTCGCGGCGCTCGTCGCAGCCGGGGTGGACGCCCGGACGGCCGCTGCCGGGGTCGCCGCCTGCGGTGGGGTGCCCGGCCGGCTGGAGCTGGTGGCCGCCGGCCCGGTGCGCGGGGTGGTCGACTACGCGCACAAGACGGACGCGATCGTGGCCGCCCTGGCCGCGCTCCGCGAGCTGAGCGGCGGGCGACTGATCTGCGTGCTCGGGGCCGGGGGCGACCGGGACCGGGGCAAGCGGCCGGCCATGGGCGCCGCCGCCGCCGAGGGGGCCGACGTCGTGATCGTCACCGACGACAACCCGCGCGCCGAGGATCCGGCCGCGATCCGGGCCGAGGTGCTGGCCGGGGCGTACCGGGCGGGCACGCCGGCCCGGATCATCGAGGTGAGCGGCCGGCGGGCCGCGATCGACGAGGCGGTCCGGCTGGCGGCGCCGGGAGACGCCATCGCCCTGCTCGGCAAGGGGCACGAACGCGGGCAGGAGGTGGCGGGCGAGGTGCTGCCGTTCGACGACCGGACGGAGCTGGCGGACGCGCTGCGCGCCCGCTTCGGCGGCGACCTGGTGGGCCTGCGGTGATCCCGCTCACCCTGGCCGAGGTGACCGCCGCCGTCGACGGTCGCCTGCTCGCCGCCGACCCGGCCGTCCGGGTCACCGGTTCCGTGGAGTTCGACTCCCGCAGGGTCGGCCCGGGGGCGCTCTTCGTGGCGTTCCCCGGCGAGCGCGTGGACGGGCACGACTACGCCGCCGCCGCCGTCGAGGCCGGTGCGGTGGCCGTGCTCGGCACCCGGGAGGTGCCCGGGGTGCCGATGGTGCTCGTCGCCGACGCCCTCGACGCGATGGGCCGGCTGGCCCGGGCCGTGGTGGACCGGCTGCCCGAGCTGACCGTGATCGGGCTGACCGGCTCCTCGGGCAAGACCACCACCAAGGACCTGATCGCCCAGCTCACCGTCCGGCTCGGCCCCACGGTCGCGCCGCCGGGGTCGTTCAACAACGAGTTGGGCCACCCCTGGACGGCGCTGCAGGCCGGCCCGGAGACGCGCTTCCTGGTGCTGGAGAAGGGCGCCCGGGGGGTGGGGCACGTGCGCTACCTGTGCGAGGTGGTGCCGCCCCGGATCTCCGTGGTGCTCAACGTCGGCGTGGCGCACATCGGCGAGTTCGGCTCGGTGGAGAACATCGCGCTGGCCAAGGGGGAACTGGTCGAGTCGCTGCCGGCCGACGGGCTGGCGGTGCTCAACGCCGACGACCCGCTGGTCGACGCGATGGCCGCCCGCACCTCCGCCCGGGTGGTCCGCTACGGCGAGGCGGCGCACGCCGACGTGCGGGCCGTGGACGTCGCGATGGACGAGCGCGGGCGGCCGTCGTACACGCTGGTGACGCCGGAGGGAAGCGCGCCGGTGCGGCTCGGGCTCACCGGCCGGCACCAGGTGTCCAACACCCTCGCCGCCGCGGCGGTGGCCCGGGAGCTGGGCGTGCCGCCGGCCGAGCTGGCCACCGCGCTGGGCGGGCTGGGCCTGGTCTCCACCCGCCGGATGGACGTCTTCGACCGTCCCGACGGGGTGACGGTGATCGACGACTCGTACAACGCCAACCCCGCCTCGACGGGCGTCGCGCTGCGGGCCCTCGCCGGCCTCGGCGCTGGGCGGCGTACCGTCGCAGTGCTCGGCTACATGGCCGAGCTGGGGTCGTACGAGAGGGAGGGGCACCTTGAGGTCGGCCGCCTCGCGGCCGAGCTGGGTGTGGACCGGCTGCTCGTGGTGGGCGAGCCGGCGGCGCCGATCCACGAGGGCGCGACAGCGGTAGAGGACTGGGGAGGAGAGTCGGTGCTGCTCACCGATCAGGCGGCAGCCGTCGAGGTGCTGCGGAGCGAGCTACGACCGGGCGACGTCGTCCTGGTGAAGGGCTCCCGGTACCGCACCTGGGAGGTGGCCGACGCGCTGCGCGCCGAGGCCGCCGGGAACGGGGCCGCCTCGTGAGGGCGGTGATCGTCGCCATCGGGGTCGCCTTCATCGTCTCGCTGTTCTGCACCCCCATCGCGATCAAGGTGTTCACCCGGCTCAAGGCCGGTCAGCCGATCCGGGCCGAGGGCCCGGCGATGCACCAGGGCAAGAAGGGCACGCCGACGATGGGCGGCGTGGTCTTCATCCTGGCCACGGTCGTCGCGTACGTCGCGGGGCACCTCGCCCTGACCACCCTGCCGGACCGTCAGATCGCCCAGGTCGAGCCGACCATCACGGCGCTGGTGCTGCTGGGGCTGATGGTGTTCTCGGGCGCGGTCGGCTTCATCGACGACTTCCTCAAGGTGCGCAAGCGGCACAGCGGCGGCCTCAACAAGCGCGGCAAGCTGGCCGGGCAGATCCTCGTCGGCGCGGCCTTCGGCGTCGTGGCGCTGTACTTCCCGAGCACCATGACCGACGCCAGCGGCACGGCGACCAACACCGAGACCGTGGGCGCCACGACCCTGAGCTTCATCCGGGACATCCCCGCGCTGGACGTCACCAAGATCGGTGCGGTGGTCATCTTCATCTTCGTGGTGATGGCGGCCACCAACGGCGTCAACCTCACCGACGGACTCGACGGCCTGGCCACCGGGGCGTCCGTGATGGTGCTCGCGGCGTACGCGCTGATCGCGTTCTGGCAGTACCGGCACTGGTGCGCCGACCCGACGTACACGGCCAACCCCAACAACTACTGCTACACCGTCCGGGACCCGCTGGAGATCGCCCTGATCGCCGGGGCGGCGGCCGGGGCCTGCGTCGGCTTCCTCTGGTGGAACACCTCGCCGGCGCGGATCTTCATGGGCGACACCGGTGCCCTGGGCCTGGGCGGCCTCATCGCGGGCATGGCGATGTCCACCCGGACGATCCTGCTGCTGCCGATCATCGGCGGGCTGTTCGTGATCATCACGATGTCGGTGGTCATCCAGATCATCTCGTTCCGCACCACCGGCAAGCGCGTCTTCCGGATGTCGCCGCTGCAGCACCACTTCGAACTGGCCGGCTGGAGCGAGGTCAACATCGTGGTCCGGTTCTGGATCATCGCCGGGATCGGGGTGGCCATCGCGCTGGGCCTGTTCTACAGCGACTTCCTGGCAGCGATGACCTGATCCGGCCGGGCTCGTCGGGCCGGCCCGACGCCGCCTCCTCCCGGATGTCGACAGGGGCCCCCTGCCGCGCGAAACGCGTCGACAGGGGGCCTTCCCTCTCGGCGACACGCCGAGTCGGGGGTGTTCGACGCGAACGGGCCGTCCCTATTCGCAATGATGGGCGGGTGGGGGAGGAACGAGACGCGGGCACGACGACGACCGGCACGCCGCCGCGGCGGGCCGCGGGCGGTGGGGGGCGTACGGCCGACCCGCCCGCACCCGAGCCGCCCTTCGGCCTGGGCGCCGCCGGCGGCCTGGCGGCGCTGCGCGGTCTGCTGGCCCGGCCGCTGGCCTCCTACTACCTGCTGATCTCCAGCGCGGGCCTGCTGCTGGTCATCGGCCTGACGATGGTCTTCTCGGCCACCAGCGTGAAGAACTTCGCCGAGGAGGGCAGCGCCTTCGTCGACCTGAGCCAGCAGGCGATCTTCGCCGTGATCGGCGTGGTGGCGTTCTGGGCGTGCCAGCGGCTGCCCGCGAGCACGTACCGCTCGGTCGCCCGGACGGCGCTCGGCGTGGCGGTGGCCCTGCTGCTCCTGCTCAATCTGCTGGTGGCGCTGAACTCGCTGTTCGAGATAGAGCGGGTCGGGCCGCTGGAGGCGAAACTGCTGTGGCTGGTCGTCGGTGGCGTCCAGCTGCAACCGTCGGAGCTGGCGAAGTTCGCGCTGGTGCTGTGGGGGGCCGACCTGCTGGCCCGCAAGGGGGCCCGGCTGGGCTGGTGGAAGGAGCTGGCCACCCCGCTGTTCCCGGTGGTCGCGCTGCTGTTCGTCCTGGTCGGCTTCAACGACCTGGGCAGCATGCTCTGCATGCTCGCGCTCGTGGTCGGCCTGCTCTGGGCCGCCGGGGTGCGCACCCGGGTCTTCGCCGTGCTGTCGGTGGTCGGGCTGATCGGGATCGGCCTGCTGGTCGCCGCGGCCTCGCTCGGCGCCGGGTCGGGGGCGAAGGGTGAGGAGAACTACCGACTCGCCCGGCTGACCATCTTCTTCAATCCGCCCGAACCCGAGAAGTGCTTCGAGGGCTGGTGCTACCAGCTGGTCCAGGGCCGCAACGCGATCGAGCACGGTGGCTGGTTCGGGGTCGGGCTGGGCAAGAGCAGCTTCAAGTTCGGCTGGCTGCCGGAGGCGCACAACGACTTCATCTTCGCGGTGTTCGCCGAGGAGCTGGGCGTCGTCGGCTGCGTGGTGCTGATCACCCTGTTCGCGGTGCTCGGCTACACCGGGCTGCGGATCGCCCGGCGGGTCGAGGACCCGTTCCGCCGGCTCGCCGCGGCCGGCGCGACCACCTGGCTGGTCGGGCAGGCGATCATCAACATCGGCGGCGTCATCGGCCTGCTCCCGCTGACCGGCGTGCCGCTGCCGTTCATCTCCGACGGCGGCAGCGCCCTGGTGGTGACCCTGGCGGCCGTCGGGATGCTGGCGTCGTTCGCCCGGGCGGAACCGGACGCGGCCCGAGCCCTGCATGCCCGTCCGCCGGCCCGGTGGGTCCGACTAGTGTGGGCTCCGTTGCCGCCGCTTCCCGGCCGGCGCCGCCGACCGGCGCCACCACCCGCTGACCGCGGGTCCGTACCCCGGTCGCGGGCGCGGCGCGAGGACGACCAGGCCGCATCCCGCGGCGCCCGGCAGGGCCGGGCCCGGGGCGGGGCGGCGAGCGAGAGGAGACGCTGATGGGTCCGCTGCGTTCGGTGGTGCTCTGCGGAGGGGGTACGGGTGGCCACATCTACCCGCTGCTCGCCTTCGCCGACTGCCTGCGCCGACACGACCCGGGCGTCCGGATCACCTGCCTCGGCACACCGAGGGGCCTGGAGAACGAGCTGATCCCGCCGGCCGGCTACGACCTGCGGCAGATCCCCGCGTACCAGCTGCCCCGGTCGGTGAACATGAGCCTGGTCCGCACCCCGGACCGGATGTGGAAGGCCGCCCGCGCCGCGGGCAAGGTGATCGACGAGGTGCGGGCCGACGCGGTCGTGGGCTTCGGCGGGTACGTCTCGGTGCCCGGCTACCTCGCCGCCTGGCGGCGCGAGCTGCCGATCGTCATCCACGAGGTGAACGTGCCGCCGGGGGTGGCCAACCGGCTCGGGATGAAGTTCACCAAGCACGTCGCGGTCGGCTTCCCGCACCAGCCGGCGCAGGCCGAGTCGCTGCGCGACGCGCGGGTGGTCGGCGTGCCGCTGCGCCGGGGCATCGCCGGGCTGGACCGGGCCGCCAACGCCGCCGCCGCGCGGGCCCACTTCGGGCTGCGCCCCGACCTGCCGGTGCTCTTCGTCGCCGGCGGCTCGCAGGGCGCGCGGTCGATCAACCTCGCCGTGGCGGGCGCGGCGAAGGAGCTGGCCCGCAACGGCGTGCAGGTGCTGCACGTGATGGGCGCCCGCAACGAGCCGGTACCGGTCCCCACCGACCTGCCCGTGCCGTACGTGACCCTGCCGTATCTGTCCCAGATGGAGCTCGGCTACGCCGCCGCCGACCTGATGCTCGGCCGGGGTGGCGCGATGACCTGCGCCGAGGTGGCCGCGATCGGGCTGCCCACCATCTACGTGCCGTACCCGCACAGCAACCAGGAGCAGAAGCGCAACGCGCTGCCCGTGGTGGAGGCCGGCGGCGGGCTGATCGTCGACGACGCCGAGCTGACCCCGGACTGGCTGGAGCGGACGGTCATCCCGCTGGTCCGCGACCGGCACCGGCTGGCCGCGATGGGCGCCGCCGCGGCCGCGTACGGGCGCCGCGACGGCGACGAGGCGCTGCTGAACTACGTCTACGAGGCGGTGGCCCGATGAGGACCAGGGCGACCGTCGAGGCCGGAAGGTACCCGTCATGAACACCGCGCAGTTCACCCCGGCCGGCACCCTGACCGCCGAGGACCTGGGCCGGATCCACCTGATCGGGGTCGGCGGCGTCGGCATGAGCGGGCTGGCCCGGCTCTTCCTCACCCGGCGCCTGCCGGTCTCCGGCAGCGAGCTGCGGGAGTGGCCGTCGCTGGCCGGCCTGCGCGCCCTGGGCGGCACGATCCACATGAGCCACGAGGCGTCCAACCTGGACGGCGTGGACACGGTCGTGTACTCCTCGGCGATCCCGCAGGACCACCTGGAGATGGTCGAGGCGCGCCGGCGGGGGCTGCGGGTGCTGCACCGCTCCGAGGCCCTCGCGGCGGCGATGACCGGCCGCCGGACGGTGGCGGTCGCCGGCACGCACGGCAAGACCACCACCACCTCGATGGTCACGATGGTGCTCCAGCAGGCCGGGGCCGACCCGTCCTTCGTGATCGGCGGGGAGATCTCCGAGGTCGGCTCGGGGGCCCACCACGGCACCGGCGAGCACTTCGTGGTCGAGGCGGACGAGAGCGACCGCTCGTTCCTGATCTACCGCCCGTACGTCTCGATCATCACCAACATCGAGGCCGACCACCTCAACACGTACGGCGACCTGGCCACGCTGGAGGCGGCGTTCGCCGACTTCGCCCGGCTCACCGACCCCGACGGGTACGTCATCACCTGCGCGGACGACCCGGGCGGGCGGCGGCTGGCCGAGACGCTGCGCGCCGAGGGCCGCCGGGTGCACACGTACGGCGAGTCGCCCGACGCGGACCTGCGGCTGAGCGAGATGGTCTCCTCCGCGCAGGGCGTCCGCTACCTGGCCGAGATCGACGGCCGGTCGCTGGGCGAGATCCGGCTGCCGGTGCCGGGGCGGCACATGGGCCTCAACAGCGCCTCGGCGGTGCTGGCGGCGTACCTGCTCGGGCTGCCGGTGGAGGCGGCCGAGGCCGCGCTG
This sequence comes from Micromonospora olivasterospora, assembly GCF_007830265.1. NCBI lineage: Bacteria > Bacillati > Actinomycetota > Actinomycetes > Micromonosporales > Micromonosporaceae > Micromonospora > Micromonospora olivasterospora. The sequence continues at coordinate 724,649 of NZ_VLKE01000001.1, read as the reverse complement.
GCGGTCTTCCCCGGCGTGCGCCGGCGCTTCGAGCGCAAGGGCGTCGCGGACGGCGTGCTGGTCTACGACGAGTACGCCTACCATCCGACCTCCATGACGCTGGCGTTGCAGACGCTGCGCGAGGTGGCCGGCGACGGCCGGCTGATCGTGGTGTTCCAGCCGTACCGGCTCTACCGCACCCGCGACCTCCAGGCGGAGATCGCCGCGGCGCTGGGTATCGCCGACGAGCTGGTGCTGCTGGAGGTCTTCGGCCCCGGCGAGCTGCGGGCGCCCGGGGAGGGGTCGGCCGCGCTGGTCGAGGCGGTGCCGCTGCCGGCGGAGCGGAAGGTCTTCGTGGAGTCCTGGGAGGACGCCCCGGTCGAGGTGGCCCGCCGGGCGCGCCCCGGCGATGTGGTGGTGACCATGGGCGCCCCGCCGATCTCGCTGATGGGCGACCAGCTGCTCGACGCCCTGCTCGCCCGCACCGGGGACGCCGCCGGCGTCGGCGCCACCGGCGACGCGGACGGCACGGCGGCCACCGCCGGATGAGCCCGGGTCCGGCGCGCGGCCGCACCGCCGGCGCGGACCCCGGCGGCCGGCGCGGGCCGGCGCGGCGCTGGCAGCTGGTCCGGGCCGGCCGGGACGCCGTGCCACCGTCCACCCGCCGGTTCATGGCCCGGGCCCGGCAGCGCCGGATGCGCGCCGCGCTGCCCTGGGCGGTGGTCGCCGGGGTGCTCGCCCTGGGCGCGCTGGTCGCCTGGACGGTGCTGGGCACGGGCCTGTTCGGGGTGCGCGAGGTCCGGGTGGAGGGCGCGAAGCTGGTGACCCCGGTCGACGTCCGGGAGGCCGCCGCGGTACCGGACGACTACCCGCTGGCCCGGGTGGACCTGGCGGCCACCGCCCGGCGCGTCGGCCGGCTCGCCGCCGTGGAACGGGCCACCGTGTCGCGGGACTGGCCCGACGCCCTGGTGGTACGCGTGGTGGAGCGCACGCCGGTGGCGGTGGTGCCGCAGGGCGGCCGGTTCGCCGTGGTGGACCGGTCCGGGGTGGTCTTCCGGACCGTGGCGGAGCGGCCCGGCGGCCTGCCGGTGGTGCGGGTCGCCCGGCCGGGCCCGAAGGACCCGGGCACCCGGGCCGGGCTGGAGGTGCTGGCGGCGCTCACCCCGCAGCTGCGCGACGGGCTCGTCGAGGTCACCGTCGAGGGACTGGCCCGGATCAGCCTGCGGCTGCCGGGCGGCCGGACCGTGGTCTGGGGCGACGCCACCCGGAGCGGGGACAAGGCGCGGGTGGCCACCGCCCTGCTCGGTCGCCAGGCCGACACCATCGACGTCAGCGCGCCGGACGTGGTCACGTTCAAGTGATCCGCGGGTCAGCGGACGGCCGGGTGTGGGCGGTGCGCGGATTGGGAAGTGAGGCGTGGCCCTCTCCGGCGGCGACACGCCGAGCGGGTCCTTGGCTCCGGGCGTGGGGCCGCTTACGTTGCCCGGAAGAGGATCAGTAGTTGACATAACTGTAGGCCTCTAGTAGAGGGTGAGGGTTCGGCTCTCGGTCTCTCTGGGGAGTCGCGGCCGGCGACGCTGGTCTGGCCAAGCCGTGTGGGGTCGGCCCATGCCAATCTCGAAGGGAAAGGACCGGAGATGACACCTCCGCACAACTACCTGGCGGTCATCAAGGTCGTCGGCATCGGGGGCGGCGGCGTCAACGCCGTCAACCGGATGATCGAGGTTGGGCTCAAGGGCGTCGAGTTCATCGCGATCAACACCGACGCGCAGGCGCTGCTGATGAGCGACGCCGACGTCAAGCTGGACGTCGGCCGCGAGCTGACCCGCGGGCTCGGCGCGGGCGCCAACCCGGACGTCGGCAAGAACGCCGCCGAGGACCACCGCGACGAGATCGAGGAGGTGCTCAAGGGCGCCGACATGGTCTTCGTGACGTGCGGCGAGGGTGGCGGCACGGGCACGGGCGGCGCCCCGGTGGTGGCCAACATCGCCCGCAAGCTCGGCGCGCTGACCATCGGCGTGGTCACCCGGCCGTTCTCGTTCGAGGGCAAGCGCCGGCAGGTGCAGGCGGAGGCCGGGATAGACGAGCTGCGCAACCAGTGCGACACGCTCATCGTGATCCCCAACGACCGGCTGCTCGCCCTCGGCGACCGCAACATCAGCATGATGGACGCGTTCCGCACGGCCGACCAGGTGCTCCTCTCCGGTGTCCAGGGCATCACCGACCTGATCACCACCCCGGGTCTGATCAACCTGGACTTCGCCGACGTCAAGAGTGTGATGAGCGGCGCGGGCAGCGCCCTGATGGGCATCGGCAGCGCCCGGGGGGAGAACCGCGCGGTCGAGGCGGCCGAGGCGGCGATCTCCAGCCCGCTGCTGGAGCAGAGCATGGACGGCGCGCGCGGCGTGCTGCTGTCCATCGCCGGCGGTTCCGACCTCGGACTGTTCGAGATCAACGACGCGGCCCAGCTGGTCACCGACGCGGCCCACCCGGACGCCAACATCATCTTCGGCGCGGTCATCGACGACGCCCTCGGCGACGAGGTGCGGGTCACCGTCATCGCCGCCGGCTTCGACGGCGGCGCGCCGGCGTACAAGGCGGCCGAGTCGGGCCGCAAGAGCAACCAGAACCAGCCGGCCCAGCCCGCCCCGGCGGTGCCGCCGCAGACGACCATGCCGGCGCCGACCCAGTCGCCGCGCCGGGTGCTGTTCGACGACGTCGACGTGCCCGACTTCCTCAAGAACGGATCCTGACCATCCCGATGACGGACGCGCACCCGTCGGTCCGCCCGGACCGCCGCGCCGAACTGGCGGCCGGGCTGGCCCGGGTCCGGGCCCGGATCGCCGACGCCTGCTCGGCCGCCGGCCGGGACCGCTCCGAGGTCGTCATGATCGCGGTGACCAAGACCTACCCGGCCTCCGACGTGCTCGCGCTGGCGAGCCTCGGGGTCACCGACGTGGGGGAGAACCGCGACCGGGAGGCTGCCGGCAAGGCCGCCGAGGTGACCACCGCGGGGGCGGCCCCGCGGTGGCACTTCATCGGCCAGTTGCAGCGCAACAAGTGCCGCTCGGTCGTCCGGTACGCCGACGTCGTCCAGTCGGTCGACAGCGTCCGCCTGGCCCGGGCGCTCGACGCCGCGGCGGTGGCCGGCCGGGACCGGCCGCTGGACGTGCTGGTCCAGGTCAGCATCGACGGCGACCCGGCCCGGGGCGGCGCGCTGGCCGACTCCGCCGACCCGGACACCGGGCTGGGCCCGGTGGCCGAGGTGGTGGCCGGTGCCGACGGGCTGCGGCTGGCCGGGCTGATGGCGGTGGCGCCGCTGGGCTGGGAGCCGGAGCGGGCGTTCGGCCGGCTGGCCGAGGTGGCGCGCGGGTTCCGGGCGGTCCACCCGGAGGCCGCGGCGCTGTCCGCCGGGATGAGCGGGGACCTGGAGGCCGCGATCACGTACGGCGCGACACATGTCCGCGTCGGCAGCGCGTTGCTCGGAATGCGTTCCACGCTGCGGTAGCCTGACCGCGAGAAGGCAAATTACATCAGTGTTGTTTCAGGAACGGCGTCCCGACGTCGAGGGGCACGGCTCGCGACCGCGAAACGCGGGCCGGGGGATTGCCGTTCCGGTCCGGTGGGCACCAGATGTCCACTCGCGAGAAGCGACACGGCACGACGGGGGCGCGTGCCGCACGGCGGACGGGAAGGGCGCGGGGATGGGTGCACTGCGCAAGGCGGGGGTCTGGCTCGGTCTGGTCGAGGAGGACGACGAGCGGGCCTACGACGACGGTGGCTACGACAAGGGTGGCTACCGCGACTCGCGCTACCGGCAGGGCAGCCGGTACGCGGAGGAGTTCGCCGACGAGGAGGACGACGAGGCCGACGAGCCGCCGGCGCCCCGGCCCCGGGCCGGCGAGCGCGGCCGACTGACCGAGCGCTCGGCCAGCCGGCCGTTGGACGCCGATCGGGCCGAGACCGAGCGGTCGGAGCGGGCCGAGCGGTCGGAGCGGTCCAGCGTCCGGTCGATCACCCGCGGCTCCGCCGGTGAGGGCTCCGGCGCGCTGACTTACCACACGCGGGACAACCTCGCCCTGGCTCCGCAGGCCCAGCAGCGGGAGCGGGCGGTGGCGCCCGAGGAGGAGCAGCGCTACCAGATCACCACGCTGCACCCGACCACCTACCGGGAGGCTCGCACGATCGGGGAGCACTTCCGCGACGGAGTCCCGGTGATCATCAACCTCACCGAGATGGACGAGGCGGATGCGCGCCGACTGGTCGACTTCGCCGCCGGGCTGGCTTTCGGCCTGCGCGGTACGATCGAGCGCGTGACCAACAGGGTGTTCCTGCTCTCACCGGCCAACGTCCAGGTCACCGCGGAGGACAAGGCCAAGATTGCCGAGGGCGGGTTCTTCAGCCTGAGTTAGACCCGCCCGACCGAGGGACGTCGCCTGCTGTGTTGTCGATCCTGCTGCAAGTGCTGTACCTGATCCTGTATGTCTTCCTGATCCTCCTCCTGGCCCGGTTTGTCCTCAGCGCGGTCCTCGCGTACGGTCGCCGCTGGCAGCCGGGACGGGCGGCGACGGCGGGACTGGAATCCGTGTGGAGCGTCACTGATCCGCCTCTGAAGGCGTTGAGGCGTGTGATCCCTCCACTGCGAATTGGTACCGTGAGCATCGACCTGGCCTCCCTTGTGCTCCTGGTTATCCTGTTCGTGCTGATGGAGTTCGTGTTGAAGGGGCTGATCCTCGGGTGAGAACCCGCAGGTCCAGCCCGCTACGCGGCCGCAACTGACCCGAGGAGTTCCGATGCCGCTGACCCCGGCCGACGTCCACAACGTCGCCTTCAAAAAGCCGCCGATCGGCAAGCGGGGGTATGACGAGGAGGAGGTCGACGCCTTCCTGGACGAGGTCGAGCGTGAGCTTGCTCGTCTGATCGAGGAGAACAACGAGCTGCGCGCCCAGGTGGAGCGCGGTGGCCGTGGCGGTGCCCCCGCCGGCCCCGGTGGCGACGCCCGACTCGCCGCGGAGCTCAACGACGTCAAGGCGCAGCTCGACCGGGTGCAGCGCGACAAGGCGGCGGCCGAGCAGGCCGCCCGCGCGATGCAGGCCGAGCTGGAGCAGGTCCGGGCGCAGGGCGGCCCGGCCGCGGGCGGCGACGGCGAGCAGCAGGCGCTGCGGGTGCTGATGATGGCCCAGCGCACGGCTGACGACCACGTCTCCGACGCCCGCCGGGAGGCCGACCAGCTGCTCTCCGAGGCCCGCGCGAAGGCCGAGGAGGTCACCCGCGAGGCCCGCGCCAAGGCCGACGCGCTGGAGCGCGACGCCCGGCAGCGGCACCAGGAGGCCATGGGCGGCCTGGACGCCAAGCGCACCGCGCTGCAGAAGCACATCGAGGAGCTCAAGCAGTTCGAGCGGGAGTACCGCACCCGGCTCAAGGCGTACCTGGAGAGCCAGCTGCGTGACCTCGACGGCCGGGGCCAGGGCCTCGAGGCCGAGATGACCCGCAGCGAGGGCAACCGGGCCGTGGGCGGCAGCAACGGCCTCGCCGCCGCCGGCCTCGCCAGCTCGTACGGCGGCGGTCGTTCGGGCGCGCTGGAGTCGGGCCGCTGATCCTGCCGGGCCGGCGGCCGTGCGGCCGCTGATCCTGCCGGGCCGGCGGCCGTCGCTCCGACGGCCGCCGACGGCGACCACCTGAATCGACGCGGCGGGGGTGAGCCGGCGTGATAGTCGCAAGCCTGCTGCTCATCCTCGTCGCGGTCGCGCTCCTGGTGTTCGGCCTCGCCGGTGGCTCCAGCCTCCTGCTGACCACCTCGATCGCGGCCAGCCTGCTGGCCGCGCTCGCGTTGGTGGCGGGCGCCCGCCGCGCGGCTGCCAGCCGGGCGGCCGCCGGGCGGCCCGACGCCGACGCCTCCCGGTTCCGTCGGCCCCCGGCCGGCCGCACCGGGCAGGCCGGGCCGGACATCCCGACCCAGCACGTTCCCGCGACAGACGGCACCGACGACGCTGGGTGGCGGCAACCGCCCGGGTCGTCGGTCCCGGCGGGCGAGACGCACGCGGCCACGTCGGAGGTTCCCTCCCCGGACGAGCCACCGGACGAGCCACCGGCGCTGCGGGTGTCCCCGGCCGACGCGGCGCTCGTCGCCGGGCTCGACGCCGAGGTCCTCGTCGTGGACGGCCGGCCCCGCTACCACCTCGCCGACTGCCCGCACCTGCTCGGGCGGGACGCCGAGGCGCTGCCGGTCTCCGAGGCCGTGGCGCTGGGCTTCACCCCGTGCGCCCGCTGCGCGCCGGACACGTCCCTGCTCGCCGACACCCGGCCGCGCTGACGCCCCATGGACGACACGCTCACGATCCCCGTACGGGTGAAGCCCGGCGCCGCCCGGGCCCGGGTCGGCGGCCGGCACGACGGCCCGCACGGGCCGGCCCTGGTGATCGCCGTGACCGCCCCCCCGGTGGACGGCCGCGCCACCGAGGCGGCCCGCCGGGCGCTCGCGGACGCCCTCGGGGTCCGACCGGCGGCGGTCTCGCTGCGGGCCGGCGCGGCCAGCCGTGACAAGCTCTTCCTCGTGGAGCGCCCGACACGCGAGCTGACCGAGGCGCTGTGCCGGCTGCGTGACGGGTCGGGTCGGTGACCGCTGCCCGCCCCGGGGCGGCGTGAACCCCGGCTTCGACGTCGCGCTGCTGCTCGGCGCGGCGGTGGTGCTGGTCGCGGTCGGCGCCGTCCGGCTCTCCAGCCGGCTGGGCGTGCCGAGCCTGTTGGTCTACCTCGCGCTCGGGGTGGCGCTGGGCGAGTCCGGGCTGGGCATCCGGTTCGACGACGCCGAGCTGACCCGGACCCTCGGCTTCTGCGCGCTCATCGTGATCATCGCCGAGGGCGGGTTGACCGCGCGGTGGAGCACCCTGCGGCCGGTGCTCGGCCTGGCGGCGACGCTGTCCACGTTGGGCGTGCTGGTCAGCATCGTGCTGGTCGGCCTCGCGGTGCACCTGCTGCTCGGGCTGGACTGGCGGCTGGCCATGCTCTACGGGGCCGTGCTGTCCAGTACCGATGCCGCTGCGGTCTTCGCCACGCTACGCAGGCTGCGGTTGCCGCCCCGGCTGGTCGCCACCCTGGAGGCCGAGTCGGGGATGAACGACGCCCCGGTGGTGCTGCTGGTGGTGCTGCTGTCCCGGTCGGCCGCGGAGGCCGCCCACCCGTGGTGGTACGAGGCGCTGCTGCTCGGCTACGAGCTGGGCGTGGGCGCGGCGGTGGGGGCGGCCGCCGGGCTCGCGGGCCGGTGGGCGCTGCGCCGGGCCGCCCTGCCCTCGGCCGGGCTGTACCCGATCGCGGCGGTGGGCCTGACCGTGCTCGCGTACGCCGCCGGCGCGGTGCTGCACGCCTCGGGTTTCCTGGCCGTGTACGTGGCCGGGGTGCTGCTGGGCAACGCCCGGCTGCCGCACCGGCAGGCCATCCTGGGCTTCGCCGACGGGCTGGCGTGGCTGGCCCAGATCGGCCTGTTCGTGCTGCTCGGGCTCCTGGTCTCGCCGGGCCGGCTGGACGCGGCGGTGCTGCCCGCGGTGGTGGCCGGCCTGGCGCTGGTGCTCGTCGCCCGCCCCTGTCGGTGGCGGTGTCCGCCTGGCCGTTCGGGGTCGGTCTGCGCGAGCAGGGCTTCCTGTCCTGGGCCGGGCTGCGCGGGGCGGTGCCGGTCGTGCTGGCCACGATCCCGCTGTCGGAGCGGGTGCCGGGGGCGGACCGGCTCTTCGACGTGGTCTTCGTGCTGGTGGTGATCTTCACCCTGCTCCAGGCGAGCACGCTCGCCCCGGTCGCCCGCCGGCTCGGGGTGACCGCGCCCGCCGAGGCGGCGGAGATCCGGGTGGAGACCGCCCCGCTGGAGCGGATGCGGGCGGACCTGCTGCAACTGGAGGTGCCGCCGGGCTCCCGGCTGGGCGGGGTGCACGTGGACGAGCTGCGGCTGCCGGTGGGCGCGTCGGTGACCCTGGTGCTGCGCGACGGGGTGGGTTTCGTGCCCGGCCCGGACACCCGGCTCAAGGTCGGCGACAGCCTGCTCATCGTGGCCACGGCCGGGGTGCGGGACGAGACGGAGCGCCGGCTGCGCGCGGTGAGCCGGCGGGGACGCCTGGCCAGGTGGTTTGGCGAGTATGGCGAGGATCGCGACGACTGATCTGCTAGCGTTCCTTTTGCCCATTTGAGGGCTTTTCGGCCCTGAATAGCGGTGCGACGGTGCGGCACGTTGTCGGACGCCTGTACGTTCCGTATTCTTGCCAATCTCCGGAGTGCGCGGCGCCTTGCCGCGCGCCCGTTTTGTTACCTGGGGGCGCCAGGCCGGCGACCCCTGTCCAGGGCCCGCGGCGGTGTCGCGGCGCCCGTGGCGCGAGGGAGCGACGATGGCGAAGCCAGCCGAGACGAAGACCGCCGGCCGCAAGCCCGCAGTTCGGGCCACCCGCAGCGCCGCGGAGACGGAGAAGATCCGGGCCGCCCTGGCGGCACGGCGCGACGAGTTGCGCGCCGAGTACGATCAGACGCTGAGCGAGATTACCGAGCTGCAGCGCGACCGGCTGACCGACTCGGCCGGGGACGACCAGGCCGACACCGGCACCAAGACGTTCGAGCGGGAGCAGGAGATCTCACTCGCCAACAGCATCCGGGAACGGATCACGCAGGTCGAGCGGGCACTGGAGCGGCTCGACGAGGGCGGCTACGGCTGGTGCGAGCGGTGCGGCGACCCGATCCCGGTGGAGCGGCTCGCCGCCTTCCCGTCGGCGACCCTCTGCGTGAAGTGCAAGCAGCTGGAGGAGCGGCGCTGACACCGCGCTCCCCGGCCGGTCCGGGCGGTGAGCGTCACCGCCGAGAGCGTCGATGGGGAGCAGATGACGGCAACACCGCCCGCCGGAACCGGCACCGCTGAGCCGGGCGGCGGCAAGCCCCGGCGTCGGGCGATCGTCGTCCTCGCCGCCACCGGCCTGGTCGCCTTCCTGGTCGACCTGCTCACCAAGCACCTCGCCCTGCAGACCCTCTCCGACCGGGGGCCGGTGTCGCTGCTCGACGGGGAGGTCTACCTCAGCCTCACCCGCAACAGCGGCGCGGCGTGGAGCATCGGCGCCGACCACACCTGGGTCTTTCCCCTGATCACCATTGCGGTGATCGGCTGGATCGGCTGGATGGCGCTGCGGCTGCGCTCCGTGCCGTGGGCGATCTCGCTCGGGCTGGTGCTCGGCGGGGCGCTCGGCAACCTGGCCGACCGGATCTTCCGCGCCCCGGGGCACTTCGTCGGCCACGTCGTCGACATGATCAGCCTGTTCGACCCGTACGGGCGGGTGTGGCCGGTGTTCAACCTGGCCGACAGCGCCCTGGTCTGCGGCGTGATCCTGGCCGTGCTGCTGGAGCTCACCGGTCGCCAGCGCGACGGCTCCCGGGTCGGGACGAAGCGGGCCGCCGACCAGGCCCCGGTCGAGCAGCGGGAGCGGGCGTGACCTCCGCCTTCGCCGCGGGCGGCGACCAGCGCTCCCTCCCGGTGCCCGACGGACTGGAGGGCATGCGGCTGGACCAGGCCGTGGCCCGGCTGTTCGGGCTCTCCCGCACCGCCGCCGCGGCCCTGGTCGACGCGGGCGACGCCCGCGTCGACGGCGCGGCCCGGCCGAACTCGCACAAGGTCAAGGCCGGCGCCTGGCTGGAGGTGACGCTGCCGGCCCCGGCCGCCCCGCCGACCGTGGTGCCGCAGGCCGTCCCCGGCCTGCGGGTGGTCTACGCCGACGACGACATCGTGGCGGTGGACAAGCCCGTCGGCGTGGCCGCCCACCCGAGCCCCGGCTGGACCGGCCCGACGGTGATCGGCGCGCTCGCCGCGATCGGCCACCGCATCTCCACCAGCGGCGCCGCCGAGCGGCAGGGCGTGGTGCACCGGCTCGACGTGGGCACGACCGGGATCATGGTGGTGGCCAAGAGCGAGCAGGCGTACACCGCGCTGAAGCGGGCCTTCAAGTACCGCGAGGTGGAGAAGCGCTACCACGCCGTGGTGCAGGGGCACCCGGATCCGCTGCGCGGCACCATCGACGCGCCGATCGACCGGCACCCGCACCACGACTACCGGTGGGCGGTCGTCTCCGGCGGCAAGCCCAGCGTCACCCACTACGACACGCTGGAGGCCTTCCCGGCGGCGAGCCTGCTCGACGTGCGGTTGGAGACCGGCCGTACCCACCAGATCAGGGTGCACTTCTCCACGCTGCGCCACCCCTGCGTGGGCGATCTCACGTACGGCGCGGACCCGACCCTCGCCGCCCGGCTCGGGCTCAGCCGGCAGTGGCTGCACGCCAGGTCGCTGAGCTTCGCGCACCCGCGTACGGGCGACGAGGTGACGTTCGTCAGCGACTACCCTGACGACCTGGACCGGGCGCTGCGGATCCTCCGCGACTGACCCGGCGACCAGCCGAGACGATCCGACGAGGGGGCCCGCGCCGGTGCGCGCTGCCGAACGGCCGCAGTCCGACGATCCGCGGCGGGGCCGGCCGCCGTCCGGCGAGCCGAGCGCCGACGGGGCCTCCGGCGACGCCGCCTCCGACCGGGCGCCGGAGCCGGGCGCCGACGACCGTTCCCGGCGGCCCCGCTGGCTGACCTCGGCCGCCCTGCTCGCCGTGGCGGCCGTGCTGCTCACCGTCGGCTGGGCGAGCCGGCACGACCGGCCGGTGGGCGACCGCACGGTGGGCGAGGTGACCCGGGTGGGGATCGCCGCCGGCGCCCCGGTCCCCGGCTACCTGGCCGCCGCGAGGGCGGAGCTGGCGGGCCTGCCGGCCGCCGCGTCGCCGGCCGGGACGTACGCGCTGGTGTCGTTCTCGGCGTACGTGCCGCCGGACGGGCTGGCGGGGCTGCTCGCCGGGGTGTCGGTGGCCGAGGTGGTCGTCCGGGCGCCCCTGCCCGGCCGGCAGACCGAGATCGTCCGCCTGCCCGCGCAGCGGCTGCCGCGGGACGTCCTCGCCGGCATGACCGGCCTGGCCGAGCGCAAGGACCGCGAGGCCGCCGACTACGCCGCCCGCGCCGCCGGGGCCGCCGACCCCGAGCTGCGCCGGCAGTACGACACCGGGGCGCAGGTCGCGGCGGGGGAGGCCGCCGCGTACCGGACGGGCTGCGCCTGCGCCTACGCCGCGCTGGTGCGCGCGGCGCCCGACGCGCTGCGGGCGCTGGCCGTCCGACCGCGGGTGCGGGCCGTCGACCCGGCCCCCGAGCTGGTCCGGCTGGACCGGGCGGTGCTCACCCCGCCGCTGCCCGAGCAGCGCGACGTGGCCCGCCCACCGGTCGACGACGGGCCCGCCGGCGTGCCGGCCCCGGGTGCGGGCGAAACGTCGGAAGCCGCACCGAGGGTGCCCGCGCGTTCGCCCGCCGGCGCCTCGGCGGCGCCCGGCGCGGGGCCGCCCGGGCCCGCGACCTCGCCCGACGCCGCGGGGGACTGACCGGGTGGCCGGGCCGGAGTGACGAACACCGGTCAGGATGTGCGCGGACCGGTGTGGTCCGAATAGGGTTTGGTTCGTAGCCTGTCAGGGCGAGATCGATGGCGCTGGGAGGGCGAGCCTTGGACGGCACGGAGACCGGCTGGGGTCGGCCGGCCGAAGCAGCCCCGCGATGGCGGGCGCTGCTCGACCGGGCCCACGGCGGTCGCGCGGAGCAGGCCGAGGCCGACCACCGCGCCGAGGAGCCCAGGGGCCGGCCCCGGAGCCGCTGCCCCGCCGGACGGCGGGCAACGGCTGGGCCGGCCGGGCACCGGCGGCTGGGCACCCCGGCGAGCCGCCGCCGTACGGCGCGGAGCCCGGCTACGCGGCCGAGCCGATCCGGGGCGGGTACGGGGCGGAGCCCGGCTACCCCCCTGAGCCGGTCCCGCCGGCCCGGGGCGGCTACCGCGCCGGGGCGAGCTACCAGGTGGACCCGGCGCACCGGCTCGACCCCGGGCACCGGGCCGAGCCGGCGTACCAGCAGCCGCAGTACCCGGTCGAGCCGTCGTGGCGGGCCGACCCGGCACACTCCGGGCCGGACGCGCCGCCGCACCGGGCCGAGCCCGGACCGCCACTTCCGTCCCGGTACGCCCTGCTCGACAGGGGCTACCGGCCCGAACCGTCCCCGCCGGCCGAGCCCCGGTACGCCGAACCGTCCCCGCCGGCCGAGCCCCGGTACGCCGAACCGTCCCCGCCGGTGGAATCCCGGTACGCCCTGCTCGACGGCGGCGGCTACCGTCCGGAGCCGGCGTACCAGCCGGCGGCGGAGCCCGCGTACCGGCCGCCGGCCGGGCCGCCGGCGGTGGTCGAGCGGGGCTACCCGGCCCGCATCGAGTGGCGGCCGCAGAGCCCCGACACCGAGGCGGAGCGGGCCGCCGGGATGCTCCGGCGCGAGCTGGGCAGCCCCCGCGCCCTCGCCTTCGCCAACCCGAAGGGCGGCGTGCACAAGACCACCGCGACCGTGCTGGCCGCCGCCACGATCGGCAGTGTGCGGGGGCGGGGCGTGCTCGCCTGGGACGACAACGAGCTGCGCGGCACCCTCGGGCTGCGCGCCGGCAGCGCCCGGCACGCCCGGACCATCCGGCACCTGATCGCGGACCTCGCCCACATCGAGATCCGCGAGGGCGAGGAGCTGCTGGCGAGCCTCGACGACTACCTGCGGCACGCCGCCGACGGCTCGTACGACGTGCTGGCCGGGGAGGAGAGCCCCCGCTTCGCCCAGCGGCTGGACCAGTTCACCGTCAAGCGGGTGCTGGAGCTGCTGCGGCGCACCCACGACGTGGTCTGCGTGGACACCGGCAACAACGTGGAGAGCCCGAACTGGCGTACGGTGATGCAGGCCGCCGACCAGCTCGTGGTCACCACCGTGCCCCGGGAGGACGCCGCGTTCAGCGCGGACTGGATGCTCGACCTGCTGCACGAGGTCGGCATGGGTGAGCTGGCCGACAACGCCGTCACCCTGATCTCCTGCCCGACCCCCGGCCGGTCCCCGCTGCAGGACGACCTGGAGCGGCACTTCGCCACCCGGACGCGGGCCGTCGCCGTCGTCCCGTACGACCCGGCGCTGGAGACCGGCTCCTCGATCGACTACCACCAGCTCCGGCCGGAGACGCGGCAGGCCTGGCTGCGCGCCGCCTCGGTCATGCTCGAACCCTTCGCCCGCTGAGGGCGATCCGGTGGCACCGGCGCCCCCGACCGCCGGGGCGCCTGAGAGGATCGCCGGGTGAGCCCGGACACCTCCGACCCCGACCGGCCCCCGCACCACGCCGAACCGGCCGGCCCGGCCCCGGGCGCGCCGGCCGGGCTGCCGGTGCCCGCCGGCACGCCCGCGTCCGCGCCCGGCGCCGATCCGCTCGCCTGGCCCGCCCCCGGGCCCCGCCCGCCGGGTCGCTCCCGCCGGCCGTGGCGGGCAGCCCCGCCGGCCCGGCCGGGCCGCCGCCGTGGCGCTCGGCGGGGCGGCCGTGCTGACCGCGCTGGGCGTGCCGCTGGGGCTGCTCTGGGCGGCGATCGCCCCCGGCACCCCGGTGGTCAAGACCGCCGAGGGTGCCGTCTACGCCCAGCCGCAGCCCGAGCAGCCGATCGCCGCCGACGGCTGGTTCAGCCTCCTCGGCCTCGGCTTCGGGGTGCTGGCCGCGCTCGGGCTGTGGCTGGTGCTGCGCCGCCGCCGCGGCCCGGTCGGGATGGTCGCCGGGGTGGTCGGCGGGCTCGGCGCGGCGCTGGTGGCCTGGCAGCTCGGTCGCCGCGTCGGCCTGTCGACATACGAGCACCTGCTGGCCACCGCCCCGGACGGGCAGGCGTTCACCAAGCCCGCCGACCTGCGCGGCGGAGGCGTCGAGCTGCTGTTCGGCGTGCTCCCCGTGCCGTACGGCAACGTGCTGCTGGCGGCGTTCGGCGCGGCGGTGACGTACACCCTGCTGGCCGGCTGGTCCCGGTGGCCGTCGCTGCGGCCGGAGCCGGAGCCCGACGCGGTCTGGCCCCGGTCGGCCCCGGCGCCGGGCCGGGCGCGACCGTCGCCGGGAGTGCCGCGCCCGGGGCGACCGGCGCCGCCGGTACGGCCGACGGGCTCAGTTCGGAGCCGGCGGACCGGCCAGCTCCGACAGCGGCACCGGAACCGCCCGCACCTGGCGCAGCAGAGCCGCCTCGCGGTTGAGCAGCCGCAGCTCGGCGCGGAGCCGGGCGGCGGTGTCGTCGATCGCGAGCAGCCGCTGCCGGTCGTCGACGGTCAGCACCGCCGTCGCCGCGACCAGGTGGGACAGCACGGTCGGATCCTCCGGCAGCTGCTCGGAGATCTCCTCCGGGTCGGGGCGGATCAGGCCGAGGTACTGCCGGAACACCGAGATCACCCGGGCGGCGAGCAGGCCGGCGGTCTCGTCCGGGCCGTCCGGCTCGGGCAGCCACTCCACCTCGGCGGTCAGGTACGGCGCGGCCTCCTCGTCGACCCCGGTCACCCGGAACCGCCGCCGCCCCACCGTGACGATGTCGAAGCCCCCGTCGGGCAGCTCGGTCACCTGGCGCAGCTCGGCGGTGCAGCCCACCTCGTGCAGCGTGACCGGGCCGACGCCGGGCACCGGGTGCTCGGGCGACCCGGGGGCCACCTCCCAGCCGGTCCGGATCGCCACCACCCCGAACTCGCGGGGGGCGTCCTTCGGCAGGGCCACCAGGTGGCGCACCAACGCCCGGTAGCGCTCCTCGAATATGTGCAGTGGCAGCACCAGACCGGGGAAGAGCACCGTTCCGAGGGGGAAAACCGGCAACCGCGCAGTCACGCCGTCGAGCCTAGTCCGCCCGCCCCGGCGGGGCGTGGCTCGGCTCACCGTCCCGGCCTGCGGGCGCCGTGGGCCGCTGCGCGGGCCGGCGGCCTAGACTCGCAGGCGTGTTGAACCGGATCGACCTGCGCGGCGTCGCCCGTGACCCGCGCCGCCTGCTGCCCCGTGCCCAGCTCGACGTCTCCGTGGCCGTCGAGCGGATCCGCCCCCTCGTCGAGGCGGTCCGGGAGCATGGGTACGCGGCGATCCGCGACGCGAGCGAACGGTTCGACGGGGTCTCGCCCGAGCGGCTGCGGGTGCCCGGCGCGGCGATCGCGGCGGCCGAGCGGGCGCTCGACCCGGCGGTCCGGGCGGCCCTGCTGGAGTCGATCGGCCGGGCCCGCCGGGTGCACGCCGATCAGCGGCGCACGGACCACACCACCCAGGTGGTGCCGGGCGGCACGGTCACCGAGCGGTGGGTGCCGGTCGACCGGGTCGGCCTGTACGTCCCCGGGGGCCTGGCGATGTACCCGTCGACCGTGGTGATGAACGTGGTTCCCGCCCAGGCGGCCGGCGTGCGTTCGCTGGTCGTGGCCAGCCCGCCGCAGAAGGACAACGGCGGCCTGCCCGACGCCCGGGTCCTCGCCGCGTGCGCACTGCTCGGCGTCGACGAGGTGTACGCCGTCGGCGGCGCCCAGGCGGTGGCCATGCTCGCCTACGGGGCGACGGTCGACCCGGCCGGCGCCGAGCGCTGCGAGCCCGTCGACATGATCACCGGGCCGGGCAACATCTGGGTCACCGCCGCGAAGCGGCTGCTGCGCGGGGTGGTCGGCATCGACGCCGAGGCCGGCCCGACCGAGATCGCCATTCTCGCCGACGACACCGCCGACCCGGCGCACGTCGCCGCCGACCTGATCAGCCAGGCCGAGCACGATCCCCTCGCGGCGAGCGTCCTGGTCACGCCGTCGGTGGCGCTGGCCGACGCGGTCGAGGCCGAGCTGGCCCGGCAGGTGCCGGCGACCAAGCACGCCGAGCGGGTCGCCACCGCCCTCGGCGGGGAGCAGAGCGGCGTGGTGCTCGTCGACGACCTGGCCGCCGGTCTGCGGGTGGTCGACGCGTACGCGGCCGAGCACCTGGAGATCCAGACCGCGGACGCCCGCGAGTGGGCGCTGCGGGTGCGCAACGCCGGGGCGATCTTCGTGGGCGCGTACTCGCCGGTGTCGCTCGGCGACTACTGCGCCGGCTCCAACCACGTCCTGCCGACCGGCGGCTGCGCCCGGCACTCCTCCGGGTTGTCCGTGCAGTCCTTCCTGCGCGGCATCCACCTCGTGGAGTACACCGAGGACGCGCTGCGCGAGGTCGCCCCGCACGTGGTGACCCTCGCCGGGGTGGAGGACCTGCCCGCCCACGGGCAGGCGGTCAGTGTCCGCTTCGCGGGAAGGTAGGACGGCGTGACCAGCCTTGACGACCTGCCGATCCGGGACGACCTGCGCGGGCTGTCCCCGTACGGGGCGCCGCAGCTCGACGTGCCGGTGCGGCTGAACACCAACGAGAACTCCCACCCGGTGCCGGAGCCGGTGGCGGACGCCATCGCCAAGGCCCTCGCGGCCGAGCTGCGCGACCTGAACCGCTACCCCGACCGGGACGCCGTGGCGCTGCGCGCCGACCTGGCCGCGTACCTGGGCCACGGGCTCACCGTCGAGCAGGTGTGGGCGGCCAACGGCTCCAACGAGATCCAGCAGCAGCTGCTCCAGGCGTTCGGCGGGCCGGGGCGCACGGCGCTGGGCTTCACCCCGGCGTACTCGATGCACCCGCTGCTGGCGCTGGGCACCGGCACCGGCTGGGTGCCGGCCCGGCGGGGGGTCGACTTCGGGCTGACCGCCGACGAGGCGGTGGCCCAGGTCCGGGAGCACAACCCCGACGTGGTGTTCCTCTGCTCGCCCAACAACCCGACCGGCACCGCGCTCGACCCGGCGGTGGTCGCCGCCGTCCTCGACGCCGCCCCCGGCATGGTGGTGGTCGACGAGGCGTACGCGGAGTTCGCCCGGCCCGGCGCGGTCAGCGCCCTCGCGGTGCTGCCCGGCCACCCCCGGCTCGTGGTGACCCGCACGATGAGCAAGGCGTTCGGCTTCGCCGGCGGCCGGCTCGGGTACCTGGCCGCCGACCCGGCCGTGGTGGCGGCGGTGCAGCTCGTCCGGCTGCCGTACCACCTCTCGGCGCTCACCCAGGCCGCCGCGCGGGCGGCGCTGGCGCACCGCGACGCCCTGCTCGGCACGGTCGACGCGATCAAGGCCCAGCGGGACCGGATCGTCGCCGAGCTGCGCGCCCGAGGGCACCGGGTCGCCGACAGCGACGCCAACTTCGTGCTGTTCGCCGTCGAGGGGGACCAGGCGGCCGCGTGGCGGGCCCTGCTGGAGCGGGGCGTGCTCGTCCGCGACGTCGGCCTGCCCGGCTGGCTGCGGGTCACCGCCGGCACCCCTGCCGAGACCGACGCCTTCCTCGCCGCAATGGAGAATGTTCGATGAGAGCGCGAGGAGTGAGCTTGCGAGCCCCGCAGTCGCGATCGAAAGGCGAGCAATGAGTCGCACCGCCCGGGTGGAACGGGTCACCAAGGAGACCAAGGTCCTCGTCGAGATCGACCTCGACGGCACCGGCCAGGCCGAGATCAGCACCGGGGTCGGCTTCTACGACCACATGCTGCACCAGATCGCCCGGCACGGCGGCTTCGACCTGACGGTACGGACGGTGGGTGACCTGGAGATCGACGCGCACCACACCATGGAGGACACCGTGCTCGCGCTGGGCGCCGCGTTCGACCAGGCGCTGGGGGACAAGGCCGGCATCCGGCGGTACGGCTCGGCGACCGTCCCCATGGACGAGGTACTGGTCCGCGCCGCCGTCGACCTGTCCGGCCGGCCGTACGTGGTGCACGACGAGCCGCCGCTGGCCCCGTACATCGGGCCGGTCTACCCGACCAGCATGACCCGGCACATCTGGGAGTCCTTCGGCCAGGCGGCCCGGATCACGCTGCACGTGGACGTGCTGCGGGCGGCCCGCCCCGGCGGCCACCCGGACGCCCACCACGTCGTCGAGGCGCAGTTCAAGGCGGTCTCCCGGGCGCTGCGGGAGGCCACCGCGGTCGACCCGCGCGCGGCGGGCGCGATCCCCAGCACCAAGGGGGCCCTGTGACCGGGACGGCGCGGCGGACCGCCGCGGCGACGGAAGGAAGGCGCTGATGGCTGCGGTGCTGCCCACCCTGCTGTTGATCCTGGCGGGCGTGCTCGTCGGCGGGACGTGGTCGCTGTACCGCCATGGTGCGTCGCGGGGTGCCATCGTGATCACGGCGCTGCTCGCGGTGCTCGCCACCGCCAGCGGGGTGCTCTGGCTGTTACCCGGGGAGGGCTCATGAGCGAGGCGGCGGCATGAGCAAGCGGATCGTGGTCCTCGACTACGGCTCGGGCAACCTCCGCTCGGCCGAGCGGGCCCTGGAGCGGGTCGGCGGGGACGTCACGGTGACGGACGACCTGGCCGCCGCCGCCGAGGCAGACGGCCTCGTCGTGCCGGGCGTCGGGGCGTTCGCCGCCTGCATGGCGGGGATCGAGGCGCTGGGCGCGGGGCCGGTGATCGCCGAGCGGGTCGCCGCCGGCCGCCCGGTGCTCGGCATCTGCGTCGGCATGCAGGTGCTGTTCGAGCACGGCGACGAGCACGGCGTGGTGACCAAGGGCCTCGGGCTGCTGCCGGGCGGGGTGACCCGGCTGCCGGCCGCCCGGCTGCCGCACATGGGCTGGAACACCGTGCACGCCCCCGCCGCGTCGGCGCTGTTCGCCGGCCTGCCGGCCGACAGCCGGTTCTACTTCGTCCACTCGTACGGGGCCAGCGACCCGGCGGCGCTGGCCGCGGCGGGGGTCACGGTGACCACGGCCCACCACGAGGCGGACTTCGTCGCCGCCGTCGAGCGGGGCGCGCTGTCGGCCGTGCAGTTCCACCCGGAGAAGTCGGCCGACACCGGTGCGGCGCTGCTGCGCAACTGGCTGGCCGCCCTGTGAGCGCGAGGAGTGCAGCGGAGCGGAGCCCCGCAGTCGCGAGCGAAAGGCCAGCTCTGTGAGCGCGAGGAGTGCAGCGGAGCGGAGCCCCGCAGTCGCGAGCGAAAGGCCAGCTCTGTGAGCGCGAGGAGTGCAGCGGAGCGGAGCCCCGCAGTCGCGAGCGAAAGGCCAGCTCTGTGAGCGCGAGGAGTGCAGCGGAGCGGAGCCCCGCAGTCGCGAGCAAAGGCCAGCTCTGTGAGCGCGAGGAGTGCAGCGGAGCGGAGCCCCGCAGTCGCGAGCGAAAGGCCGGCCCTGTGACCGGGCGGCTGGCGGCGGACGAGGGGCAGCTCGGTGAGCAAGGAGCGGGCCCGCCGGCGGGAGGCCCGCGAGGCCGAGTTGGCGCGGGAGCGGGCCGTACGGCGCCGCCGGGTGGTCCGCCGGGAGCGCCGCCGGGCGCTGGTGCGCCGGGTCACGCCCCGCTGGCCGCGTCGCCGCAGCGGCCGGCTCGCCCGGCACAGCCGCGGGGAGCGGGCGGCGATCGTCGGGCTGACCGTCGTCGCGCTGGTCGGGATCTGGGCGTTCGTCGACAGCCTCGCGCTGCGGCTGGCGCTGGCCGTGCTGTTGCTGCTGGTGCTGCCGGCGATCGTGGTGATCGCCCTGGACCGGCGTTCCTGACGCGTCGCCGTCGCTGACAGAAGTTGACCGAAGGAGTGGAAACGTGAGCCTGACCCTGTTGCCTGCCGTGGACGTCGCCGACGGCCAGGCCGTCCGGCTGGTGCAGGGCGCCGCCGGCAGCGAGACCGCGTACGGCGATCCCCTCGAGGCGGCGCTGGCGTGGCAGCGCGACGGCGCCGAGTGGATCCACCTGGTGGACCTGGACGCCGCGTTCGGCCGGGGCTCCAACGCCGCCCTGCTGGCCGACGTGGTCCGCCGGCTCGACGTCAAGGTGGAACTCTCCGGAGGCATCCGCGACGACGAGTCGCTGCGGGCCGCCCTGGCCACCGGCGCGGCCCGGGTCAACATCGGCACGGCCGCGCTGGAGGACCCGCAGTGGTGCGACCGGATCTGCGGCGAGTACGGCGACCGGGTCGCCATCGGCCTGGACGTGCGGGGCCGTACCCTGGCGGCCCGGGGCTGGACCCGCGAGGGCGGTGACCTGTTCGAGGTGCTGGAGCGGCTCGACAAGGCCGGGGCCTCCCGGTACGTGGTCACCGACATCACCAAGGACGGCACCATGCGCGGGCCGAACCTGGACCTGCTGCGCGAGGTCTGCGCCCGCACCGGCGCCCCGGTGATCGCCTCCGGGGGCGTGTCGACCCTGGACGACCTGCGCGCCCTGGCGGCCCTGGAGCCGGTCGGGGTCGAGGGCGTGATCGCCGGCAAGGCGCTCTACGCGGGCGCGTTCACCGTGCGGCAGGCGCTCGACGTCCTGGCTGCCGCGTGACCGCCGTCACCCGGCTCGGCTCCGGCGGCCCCTGGGAGGCCGTGTACGGCTACTCGCGGGTGGTCCGCGCGGGCGATCTGGCGATCACCGCCGGCTGCACCTCGACCGTCGACGGCCGGGTGGTACACGTCGGCGACGCCGCCGCGCAGACCGCGCAGGCGCTGCGGATCGGCCTGGCCGCGCTCGCCGAGGTGGGCGCGGGGCCGACCGACGTGGTCCGGACCCGGATGTACGTGACCGACCGGAGCCTCGCCGACGAGATCGGCCGGGCGCACAACGCGGTGTTCGGGGCGGTCCGCCCGGTGGCGACCATGGTGGTGGTGGCCGGGCTGATCGACCCGGAGCACCTGGTGGAGGTCGAGCTGGAGGCGTACCTCGGGGACGTGGGGTGAGGGAGGCGCGACGGTCGGGGGATAGGCTCGCGGCATGACGGTGGCGGTACGGGTGATCCCGTGTCTGGACGTGGACGCGGGGCGGGTGGTCAAAGGGGTCAACTTCCTCGACCTGCGGGACGCGGGCGACCCGGTGGAGCTGGCCGCGGCGTACGACCGGGCGGGCGCGGACGAGCTGACCTTCCTGGACGTGACCGCCTCGTCCAGCGACCGCGGCACGATGCTCGACGTGGTGCGCCGCACCGCCGAGTCGGTGTTCATCCCGCTGACCGTCGGCGGGGGCGTCCGGCAGGTCGCCGACGTCGACACCCTGCTGCGGGCCGGCGCCGACAAGGTCGGGGTGAACACCGCCGCGATCGCCCGGCCGGAGCTGATCGCCGAGATCGCCGACCGGTTCGGCCGGCAGGTGCTGGTGCTCTCCCTCGACGTGCGCCGCGCCCCGGCCGGCGGGACGCCGAGCGGCTTCGAGGTGACCACCCACGGCGGCCGCCGGGGCACCGGGATCGACGCGGTCGAGTGGGCGCGGCGCGGCGCCGAGCTGGGCGCGGGGGAGCTCCTGCTCAACTCGATGGACGCCGACGGCACCAAGGCCGGCTTCGACCTGGAGCTGATCGGTGCGGTGCGCCGCGTCGTCGACGTACCGGTGGTGGCCAGCGGCGGCGCGGGCGAGATCGGCCACTTTCCGCCGGCGGTCGCGGCGGGGGCCGACGCGGTGCTGGCCGCGAGCGTCTTCCACTTCGGGGAGCTGACCGTCGGCGAGGTCAAGGAGAGCCTCCGGGCCTCGGGCCACCCTGTCCGCTGACAGCCGCCCTGTCCGCTGACGGCCACCCTGTCCGCTGACGGCCACCCTGTCCGCTGACGGCCGGGAGGGGCCGCCGCCCGCGCGGCACCATCCGCGCCCGGCGCGCCGGCCGGGCGGACGGGAGACCCGGTCAGCCGCGCCCGGACTGCCCCTCGGGCGAGCGGCGGGGAGCCGGGATCGAGCGGACGACGTACTCCTGCACGGCGGCGGCGTGCTCCTCCTCGGCGAGCGTCCAGTCGGCGCTGCCCGGGGTGTGCCGGCGACGCAGCGCGCCCTGCACGGTGTCCACCATGGTCGCCAGGCCGGCACTCGGCCGGGTGCGCCAGAGTCGTTCGCCCTCGCTGGTGATCCGGAACCAGCCGTCCGAGACGGTCACCAGGCCGGCGCCGAGCAGCCGTCGGACGGCGTTCTCCACCTCGTGCCGTTCGGGTATGGCCTGGTTGAGGTGGTCGGCGGTGGAGAGCACGTCAGCGAGCCGGACCCCCTCCGGCCGGCGGGTCGACGCCGACCGGCGGTGCCGCCCCGCGCCGCTCGCGATGACCAGTGCCACGAAGATCCAGGCGTCCGTCCAGCGCCATCCGTTCTCCCCCATGTAGGAATGATGCCGTGCCCGGGCCTCGGAGGAAACTGCCACTTTGGCTACCCCGTCGTCGTCCCAGCTCAGCCCGGCTGTCCGCGCCGCACCGCGACCGGCGCGACGCGGTCGGTGGCCGGCCGCGCCGGCAGGGTCACCGCGCATCTGGGCAGGAACAGCTGGACCAGGGGCCCGATGGCGAGCGCGTACGCGACCGTGCCGACGCCGACCGTGCCGCCCAGCAGCCAGCCCAGCGCCAGCACGGTGACCTCGATGACGGTGCGGACGAGCCGGATCGACCGGCCCGGGCGGCGGGCCACGTACCCCGTCATGAGGCCGTCCCGGGGGCCCGGGCCGAGCCGCGCGCCGAGGTACAGCGCGGTGGCGGCGCCGTTGGTCACGATCCCGGCGACGAGCAGCGCCGCCCGCGCCGGCAGCGGGGCGCCGCCCGGCAGCAGGGCCAGGGTGGCGTCGACCACCAGCCCGATGACGAGCACGTTGCTGACCGTGCCCAGGCCGGGGCGCTGCCGCAGCGGGATCCACAGCAGCAGGACGAGCGCGCCGACGGCGATGGTGACGGTGCCGAACGACAGCCCGGTGCGCCGGGACAGCCCCTGGTGGAACACGTCCCACGGGTCGAGGCCGAGCTCGGAGCGGACCATCAGCGCCATGCTCGCGCCGTACAGGACGAGCCCCGCGTAGAGCTGGGTCAGGCGCCGGACCGGACGCTGGAGCAGATTGCCAATATCTGACATGCATGCCACTCTAGGGGCCAATTCTGATGCGGGAAGAGCCAATATGGGAGGGGTGGCCATGACAAGTCAGGTGCGCGGTGCCCAATTGGCTCGACTGCTGGGACAGTGGCACGCCCTGCCGGGCCGTCGGCGCAGCCCCGACTACGCCGCGCTCGCCGCCGCCGTCCGCGGCCTGCTCGCCGACGGCCGCCTGCCCCTGGGCGTACGCCTGCCGGCCGAGCGCGAGCTGGCCGAGGCGCTGCGGATCAGCCGGACCACGGTGACCGCGGCGTACCGGCAGCTGCGGGAGACCGGCCACCTGGCCAGCCGGCGCGGCGCGGGGAGCTGGACGATGCTTCCGGGCACCCATCGCGTGGCCAGCACCGGTCTGTGGACCCCGCAGGACGACCGGGACATGATCGACCTCGGGGTGGCGGCGCTGGCCGCCCCGCCGGAACTGCTCGCCGCCGCCCGCGCCGCGGCCGAGGATCTGCCCCGCTACCTGGGCGGGGCGGGCTACCATCCGACGGGCATCATCGAGCTGCGCGAGGCGGTGGCCGCCGGGTACGCGGCGCGCGGCCTGCCCACCTCGCCCGACCAGATCATGGTCACCAGCGGCACCCAGCACGCGCTGGACCTGGTGCTGCGGCTCGCCCTCGCCCCCGGCGGCAGCGTCCTGGTCGAGTCCCCGACGTACCCGAACGCCCTGGCCGCGCTGGCCGCGCGCCGGGCCCGGATCACCACCCACGGCCTGGCCGTCGACGGGCCCGGCTGGGACGCGGACCTGCTGCTGGGCAGCCTGCGCCAGGGCCGGCCGAAGCTGGCGTACCTGATCCCGGAGTTCCAGAACCCCACCGGGCACCTGATGCCCGCCGGGCTGCGCGAGCGGGTGGTCGCCGCCGCGCACGCGGCCGGCACCGACCTGGTCATCGACGAGTCGTTCGTGGACCTGCCGCTGGACGGCACCCCGCTGCCGCCGCCCGTCGCCACCTTCGACCGGCACTCGCGGGTGATCTCCATCGGCGGGATGAGCAAGCCGTACTGGGGTGGCCTGCGGATCGGCTGGGTGCGCGCCTCCGCCCCGCAGGTGCAGCGGCTGGCCGCGGCCCGGGTCGGGGTGGACATGGCCAGCCCGGTGCTGGACCAGCTGGTCGCGGTCCAGTTACTCGCCGCCGGGCCGGCCATCGTCGCCGCCCGCCGGGCGCAGCTCGCCGCGCAGCGGGACGCGCTCACGGGCGCGCTGGCCGAGCTGCTGCCGGACTGGCGGGTCACCGTGCCGCGCGGCGGCGTGACGCTCTGGGTCGAGCTGGACGGGCCGATCTCCAGCGCCCTCGCCCGGGAGGCCGAGGAGATCGGCGTACGGCTGGCGCCCGGTCCCCGGTTCGGCCTGGACGGGACGCTGGAGCGCTTCCTGCGACTGCCGTTCACCCTGCCCGCCGCGGACCTCGTCGAGGCCGTCGGCCGGCTCGCCGCCGTCCGGTACGACCTGGACCGCGGCGGCCGGCCCCAGTGGCGGGAGCCGGCGGTCATCGCCTGACTCCCGCCCTGGCCGGTCGGCTCAGATCTCCGCGAGCGATCCCTCGTACATCTTGTCGATCTCGGCGGCGAAGTTGCTCTCCACACCACGCCGCTTGATCTTCAGCGACGGGGTCATCTCGCCGTGCTCGATGGACAGGTCGCGGGGCAGGACCGTGACCTTCTTGATCGTCTCCCAGCGGTTGAGCTTCGCGTTGAGCTGCGCGACGTGCTCCTCGACCATGGCCCGGGCCTCGGCCGACGCGACGATCTCGGCGTAGCCCCTGCCCTCCAGCGGGCCGCCGGCCGCCCACGCCCGGATCGCGTCAAGGTCGAGGGTGACCAGCATCGTGCAGAAGTTGCGGGCCTGACCGATGACGACCGCCTGCGAGGTGTACGGGCAGAGCGCCTTGAACATGCCCTCGATGTGCGACGGGGCGATGTACTTGCCGCCGGACGTCTTGACCAGGTCCTTCTTGCGGTCGGTGATGCGCAGGTACCCGTCGTCGTCCAGGGTGCCGATGTCCCCCGTGCGGAAGAAGCCGTCGGCGGTGAACGCGGCGGCCGTCTCCTCGGGCAGGTTGTGGTAGCCGCGCATCACCGGCGTGCCGCGCACCAGGATCTCCTTGTCGGTGTCGATCCGGCACTCCAGGTCGCCCAGCGCCTTGCCGACGGTGCCGATGCGCAGCCCGCCCGGCGGGTTGACGAAGTTCCCGGCGCTGGTCTCGGTCAGGCCGTACCCCTCGGAGATCGGCAGGTTGGCGGCGGCGAAGAAGGTGGCGATCTCCGGGCTCAGCGGCGCGGAACCGGAGACCAGCACCCGGATCCGCCCGCCGAGGCGGGCCTGGAGCTTGCTGAACACCAGCTTCTCGGCCAGCGCGTAGCGCAGCCGCAGCCCGACGGGGACCGGCTTGCCGGCCTGCTCGAGCGCGACCTTCTGCCTGCCGGTCCGCACCCCCCAGGCGAAGATCTTCGCCTTCGCGCCGCCGGCGTCCCGGGCGGTGGTGACCGCCTTGTTGTAGACCTTCTCGAAGATCCGGGGCGCCCCGCACAGCAGCGTCGGGCGGACGACGGACAGCAGTTCGACCAGCTTGTCCACCCGGCCGTCGACGTACGTGGGCAGGCCGACGTGGGTCACCCCGCAGAGCAGGGTCTTGCCGAACGAGTGGGACAGCGGGAGCCAGAGGTACTGCAGGTCGTCGTCGCGCAGCAGCCCCACGTCCGCCTGCGCCACCCCCTCCCAGCACCAGCCGCCGTGCAGCAGTTCGACGCCCTTGGGACGGCCGGTGGTGCCCGAGGTGTAGATCAGGGTGGCCAGGTGCTCCGGCCCGATCCCCTCGGCCAGCCGCTCGACGAGCCCCGGCTCGGCCTCGAGCGCCCGGGCGCCGCGCTCCGCCAACTCGGCCAGGGTGAGCTGGGGCACGGCCGCGGCGGGGTCGGCCGCGCCGTCGAAGAGCACCACGTGGGTCAGCGCCGGCAGCTCCGCCCCGGCGACCTTAGCGGCCTGGACGGGGTTCTCGGCGAACAGCACCCGGGACCCGGAGTCCGCGACGATGTACGTGGCGTCCGCGGACTCGGTGGTCGGGTACACCGTCGTGGTGGCGCCGCCGGCCAGCATGATGCCGAAGTCGGCGAGCACCCAGTCGAGCCGGGTGCTCGACAGGATGGCCACCGGGTCCTCCTGGCCGATGCCGAGCCCGTGCAACCCGGCCGCGATCGCCTTGGCGCGCTGCCCGACCTGCGCCCAGGTCAGCCAGACCGGCCCGGAGTCGTCGGGGGCGGGGTGGCCGAAGGCACGGCGGTCGGGGGTCGCCGCCACGCGCTGGAGGAACATGTCCGGGATGGAGCGGTACGGTACATCGAGAGCCATCGCTGTAGCCGCCTTCGGGGGTGGAGGCGTGACGGGGGTCACGTCGGTTCTGCGGTTACCGAAGAGTATTGCCTGCCCCCGGACGTCGGCTAGTGGCAACGCCGCTCGGTTAAGGTCCGGCGGGTGTTTCGCAATGGTTTGTGATGATGTCGATCGCGATGGTGGCTTTGTAGCTATGCCGGTCTACGTTGGGTCCGCGGGCTTGGTACTTGGAGTTTGAGCGTTTGATCATCCGGGTTTTCACCCGGATCCGGCGGTCGGGTAGCAGGTGGGCCAGGACCGCGCGGCCGATGGCGCCGACCAGGTCGATGACGGTGTCGGCGATGACGCCGGTGGCGTTGGTGATCTGGTCGCGGGCGGTGTGCAGGGCGGTGGTGAAGCTGGCTCGGTCGGGGTTGGTGGCGGGCTGGCTGTCGGTGGCATCGGTCATGGCGGTGCGGAGGGCCTGGTAGACGGTGAGCAGGGCGTAGATCTCCTGGTCGATGCCGTCGGGGGTGCGTGCGCGTAGGACCCGGCCGCCGAGGATGCTGGATTTGATCTCCAGGTAGGCGGTTTCGATTTCCCATCTGCGGTGATACAGCTTTATCAATTCGCCGGCGGGGTGGGTGTGCGGGTCGAGCAGGGTGGTGATCAGCCGGTAGCCGCTGGTGCGGGTGCCGTCGCTGGTTCTGATGGTGATCTGGGCGTCGATGACCCGCACGCGCAGGGTGCCGATGGTCGATAGCCATGAGCCGTCGCGGTAGCGGGTGATCACGGGTAGGCGGCGGCCGTTCTTGCAGCGGATCAGCAGGTCGGCCTTGGTCGCGGCGAGGGTGGTGATGAGGTCGGCGGCGGCGTAGTTGCGGTCGGCCAGTAGCAGCATCCCGGCCCGCAGGCTACGGGCCAGGGTGTGGGCCTGGTCGAGTTCACCGGTGCTGATCGGGCCGAACACGGCGTCGATGATCGAGCGGGTGCCGCAGGTCAGCAGGACACTCAGCCGCAGGGCCGGGTAGCCGGCCCCGCCGTGGTTACCCCGTTGTTTGCGGTAACGGGCCCGGACCGCCTCGGCGTCGGCTACCGACATCGTGGTCCCGTCGATCGCGGCCACCAGCAGCCCCCGCCAGCGCACGGCGTGGTTCGCCGTGGTGACCGCCGGGCCGCGGAGCAGGTCGAACAACGCCCGCAGCGGCGCAGACCCGAGCCGCTGCCGTGCCTCACGTAACGTCCCCGAGGACGGCTCGGCCAGGTCCAGCCCGGCCAGACCGGCGGTCAGTTTCCGCCACACCTGCCCGTAGCCGAGTTCGGCGAACAGGCAACCCGCCAGGACGAGATAGACCACCACCCGGGCCGGCAGCAGTCGGATCCGCTGCTGCGTACGGCGGGTCGCCGCGAGGATCTCATCGACCATCTCGAAAGGTATGAACTGGGTCAACTCACCCAGATGACCCGGTGCGAACACCCCCGCGGCTACCCTCACCGTACGGGTTATGGCAATCTGATCGACCAAAGCGGAGTTCCTGGTCTCGAGGGTGTCTTGGAGTGACTCACCTCAATACCGGAACTCCGCTTCTGTTTGCCTGAGCGACACACCCCTCGACAGCCGCCACAACGCCTTAACCGAGCGACGTTGCGGCTAGTGGACCGCCCGCGATCAGGCGTACCGGGCGGAGCGAGCCGACCAGTCGTAGGTCGCCCTGATCCAGTTGCGCCGCGCGGCCAGGAAGGCGCCCACCGCGGGAACGCCGGCCCCGAGCAACTCGGCCTCCCGCTCCGCGTACGTGGCCAGGCCCCGGTTGAACCGGTCGGCGGCGGCGCGCAGCGCCGCCGCCTCGTCCTGCCCGGTCTCGGCCGCGATCGCGCTGACCAGGTTGTGCGGGTCCGGGTCCGAGCGGTGTTCCTTGCCGTACGAGAACAGGTCGTTGCACCAGCAGACCAGGTCGCCGGCCAGGGTCTCGACGCCGGCCAGCGCCGCGGAGACCCGGCGGGCCGCCCCCGGTGGCGCGTCGTACGCCAGGTCGGTGAGGGTGAAGGCGGGGTGCACGGCGCCGGTGTGCCGGCGCAGCTGGACGTACTCGGCCACCCCCGGCACCCGCCGGTGCTGCCGGTTGGCCGCCTCCCACAGCAGCGCCAGCAGGTAGTCGCGCACCTGGCTGACGAAGCGCAGCAGCAGCGCCGGCCGCCCGTGGGCGCCGGTGCGCCGGCAGAGGTCGTCCAGCGCGGCGGCGAGCGGGCTGCCGGGCGGCGCGCCCGGGCCGCCGTGCCGGTCCAGCACGTCCAGCAGGCCGGCGACCACGGGGGCCAGCCGGGTGGGGTCGTCGCCCAGGCCGTCCTCGTCGCACGCGTCGTCGACGACGAACAACCAGGTGACCAGGTCGGTCAGCAGGCGCAGCCGGTCGGCTGCGGCGTCCGGGCAGGTGCGCCCGGCCAGCTCGGCGGCGGCGGCGCGGCGCAGCCGGCGCAGGCGCGGTTCCTCGGTGGCGAGCCCCAGCGCCCGCGCCCAGTCCAGGCTCTCCTCGGCGGCGCGGTCGGTGTCCGCGTGTCGCCGCGTGGGAAACGGCGGTTCGTGCAGTGCCGAGAGCGCGAAGCTCCGCATGTGCGCCTCTCCGTCCGGGGCGCCCCGGGCCGGGCGCCCGGACGAGGGTACGACAGCCCGGATCGGCCCCCATGATTGGCCCGTGGGCGCGACGCCGGCCGGCGTCAGATGCCCAGCCGGGCGGCGCGCAGCCGGTCGGCAAGCGCCGCCGGGCCGTCCACCTGGACCCGGGCCACCCGCTGCCGGCCGGTGAGGAACAGGGCGAGCTCGCCGGGCGCGGCGACCAGCCGGACCCGCGGGCCGCCCCGGCCCGCCGCCAGCTCGCCGTACCCGGGCGCCTGCACCAGCACGTCGGCGGGGAAGCGGCGCAGCCCGAGCCTGCCCAGCACCGCGGCCTGGCGCCACAGCCGGGCGTGCAGCCCGGCCGGCAGCTCGCGCGGCTGCCACCCGGCCGTGGCCCGGCGGACGTCCTCGTGGTGGACGTAGAACTCCAGCGTGTTGAACAGCTCGTGGGTGAGCGGGTTGCTCACCGGGCTCCACGCCGGCGGGCGGCGGACCTCGGCGACCAGCTCGGCGAACGGCCGGGTCGCGAGCTGCGCCCGCACCCGCTCGGCGCGCCGGCGCAGCGGCGGCAGCACGATCCCGCCGGCCGCGTCCGGCCGTCGCTCCCGGACGAGCAGGTGGGCGGCGAGATCCCGGACCGTCCAGCCCTCCGCGACGGTCGGCGCGTCCGGGCCCACGCTCAGCATCAGGTCGGCGAGCGCGTCGCGCTCCGACCGGGCGTACCGCGGCATGGCACCGATCGTAGGCCGGACCGCGCGCCCGGCGCGCCCCGCTGGCGGCCCGCCGCGTCGAGAACGCGCGGAACGTGATCGCCGACATGTCCGGCCCGGGGCGGCGCGGTTGGACCGGACCGGTAAGGATGAGGGGGGATAATTGCGGCTTACGGCGGGGGAGAGCGTGACCAGCAGGACAAGTCGGGACGTGCTGCGCAGAGGGCTGTGGGTTCTCGGCCGGGCGATCCGGGAACAGCCGCGGATCTTCGCGGTCGCGGTGGCCGGCAGCGTGCTCTTCGGCCTGCTGGTCGTGGCCACCGCGTACGTGGTCGGGGCGGTGGTCGGCGACGTGGTGGTGCCCGCGATCGAGCGCGGGTCGGTCGGCGTCGCGGCGCTCGCCGCGGCGGCCGGCGCCCTGTTCGGCATGAGCGTGCTGCGGGTGGTCGGCATCTGGGGCCGCCGGCTCGGCGCCGGTTACATGCAGTTCCGGCTCCAGGCCGCCTACCGCCGCCGGGTCACCCGCCGCTACCTGGACCTGCCGCTGTCCTGGCACCAGCGCAACGCCACCGGCACCCTGCTGTCCAACGCCAACTCCGACGTCGAGGCGGCCTGGTATCCGATCGCCCCGCTGCCGTTCGCGGTCGGCACGCTCGTGATGCTCGTCGGCGCGGTGGCCTCGCTCTTCGCCACCGACTGGGCGCTCGCCCTGGTCGGGCTGACCGTCTTCCCGGCGCTGTTCGCCCTCAACGTGGTCTACTCGCGCCGGATGGCCCCCCGCCAGGCCCGGGCCCAGCGGCTCCGCGCCGAGGTCAGCGGGATCGCCCACGAGAGCTTCGACGGTGCCCTGGTGGTCAAGACCATGGGCCGCGAGGCCCAGGAGACCGCCCGGTTCGCGACCCGGGCCGGCGAGCTGCGCGACGCGCTGATCTCCGTCGGCCGGCTGCGCGGCGTCTTCGACCCGATGCTGGAGGCGCTGCCCAGCCTCGGCACCCTCGCCGTGCTGGTGGTCGGCGCGTTCCGGCTCCGGCAGGGCGCGATCACCGTCACCGAGCTGGTCAGCGTCGCGTTCCTGTTCACCGTGCTGGCCTTCCCGGTGCGGGCCATCGGCTGGGTCCTGGCCGAGCTGCCGCGCAGCGTCGCCGGCTGGGACCGCGTCCGCCGGGTCCTCGACGCCACCGGCGAGATGCCGTACGGCGAGCGCGCGCTCGACCCGGACGAGGCCGGCCCGGCCACCCTCACCTTCGCCGACGTGAGCTTCGCGTACGAGCCGGCCGAGGCGCACCTGCCCGGCACCGAGGTGCTCGGCGAGGTCTCGTTCACGGTCCCCGCCGGCCGTACGGTGGCCCTGGTCGGCCCCACCGGCTCCGGGAAGTCCACGATCGCGTCGCTGGCCGTGCGGCTGGTCGACCCCCTCGCCGGCACGGTCGCCCTGGACGGGGTGGACGTCCGCGAGGTCACTCCCGCGTCGCTGGCCGGCACGGTCGCGCTGGTCGCCCAGGTGCCGTTCGTCTTCGACGACACCGTCCGGGCCAACATCACCCTCGACCGGCCGGGCGTCACCGACGACGACGTCTGGGCCGCGCTGC
This sequence comes from Micromonospora olivasterospora, assembly GCF_007830265.1. Lineage (NCBI taxonomy): Bacteria > Bacillati > Actinomycetota > Actinomycetes > Micromonosporales > Micromonosporaceae > Micromonospora > Micromonospora olivasterospora. The sequence goes on along the minus strand of NZ_VLKE01000001.1, from coordinate 693,736 downwards.
GGCTGGCCGAGGCCGACGGCTTCGTCGCGGCGTTGCCCGACGGGCTCGACACGATGGTCGGCGAGCGGGGCACCTCGCTCTCCGGCGGGCAGCGGCAGCGGCTCACCCTGGCCCGGGCCCTCGCGGGGCGGCCCCGCCTGCTGGTCCTCGACGACGCCACCAGCGCGGTCGACCCCCGGGTCGAGGCGGCCATCCTGGCCGGGCTGCGCGCCCCGGCCGCCGGCGGTCCGGCCGCGTCGATCCTCGTCGTGGCGTACCGGCGGGCCACCATCGCGCTGGCCGACGAGGTCGTCTACCTGGAGCAGGGGCGGGTGGTCGCCCGGGGCACCCACGTCGAGTTGCTCGCCACCGTCCCCGGCTACGCCGACCTGGTCACCGCCTACGAGCAGGCCGAGACCGACCGCGCGCAGCAGCGCACGTACGACGAGGTCGGCCCGCTGGCCTCCGGCCTGGAGGAAGTCGAGGTGGACCGGTGAGCGCGAGGAGTGCAGCGGAGCGGAGCCCCGCAGTCGCGAACGGAAGGCGGGCCCCGGTGAGCGCGAGGAGTGCAGCGGAGCGGAGCCCCGCAGTCGCGAACGGAAGGCGGGCCCCCGGTGAGCGCGAGGAGTGCAGCGGAGCGGAGCCCCGCAGTCGCGAACGGAAGGCGGGCCCCCGGTGAGCGCGAGGAGTGCAGCGGAGCGGAGCCCCGCAGTCGCGGACGAGAGGTGGGACCGGTGAGCAGCGCGACCGTGGAGCAGGACGAGCGGCCGGCGGAGGGTGGCGAGTCGACCTGGCGGACGCTGCGCCGCGGGCTGGCTCTCTCCCCGGAGCTGCGCACCGGCCTGGCCGGCACGCTCGGCCTGGCGCTGGTCTACATGGTCGGGCGGGTCGCCGTTCCGGTGGCGGTGCAGAAGGGCATCGACGACGGCATCGTCGGCGGGCTCGACCTGGGCGTGGTGTGGTCCGTCGTGGCCGTGACCGCCGCCGTCCTGGCGGTGACCACCGTCTGCGGGTACCTGATGATGCGCCGGCTGTTCACGGTCAGCGAGACGGCGCTGGCCAACGTGCGCACCCGGGCGTTCCGGCACGTGCACGACCTGTCGATGCTGCACCAGCAGTCCGAGCGGCGCGGCTCGCTGGTGTCGCGGGTGACCAGCGACGTCGACCAGATCACCCAGTTCCTCCAGTGGGGCGGCGTGATCCTGATCGTCAACCTCGGCCAGCTGCTGGTGACCACGGCCGTGATGTTGGCGTACTCGTGGCAGTTGACCCTGGTCGTGCTCGCCGCGTTCGCGCCGGCGGTGCTGGTGATCCGGCTGCTCCAACGTCGCCTCGCGGGGGCGTACGCGGTCGTCCGGCAGCGGACGGGCACCCTGCTCGGCACCATCGCCGAGAGCGTGGTGGGCGCGCCGGTGATCCGGGCGTACGGGATCGCCGGGCGGACGGCTCGCCGGCTCGACGTCGCGATCGACGGGCAGCGGCTGGCCCAGCAGCGGGCGATCCGGATCAGCATCATGGGCAGCTCGGTCGGCGAGCTGGCCGCCGGGCTGGCGCTGGCCGGCGTGGTGGCCCTCGGCATCGTCCTCGGCGCGGGCGGCGACCTGTCCATCGGCCAGCTCACCGCGTTCCTGTTCCTGGTTACGCTGTTCATCCAGCCCGTGCAGATCGCCACCGAGGTGCTCAACGAGGCGCAGAACGCGATCGCCGGCTGGCGGCGGGTGCTCGACGTGCTGGACATCGCCCCGGATGTGGCCGACCCCGGGGAACGGGGGCGGGAGCTGCCGTCGGGGCCGCTGGACGTCCGGTTCGCCGGGGTGAGCTTCGCCTACCCGGGCGGCCCGCCGGTGCTGCACGACGTGACCCTGGAGATCACGGCGAAGAGCCGGGTCGCGGTGGTCGGGGAGACCGGCAGCGGCAAGACGACGTTCGCCAAGCTGCTCACCCGGCTGATGGACCCGGCCACCGGCGAGGTGCTGCTCTCCGGGGTGCCGCTGCGGCAGGTCCGGTTCGCCTCGCTGCGCTCCCGGGTGGTGATGGTCCCGCAGGACGGCTTCCTGTTCGACGCCACCGTCGGGGAGAATGTCCGCTTCGCCCGGCCGGAGTTGACCGACGCGCAGCTCACCGCCGCCTTCACCGAGCTGGGGCTGGCCGACTGGCTGGACGGGCTCCCGTCGGGGCTGGACACGCCGGTGGGGGAGCGCGGCGAGGCGCTGAGCGTGGGCGAGCGGCAGTTGGTCGCCCTGGCCCGGGCGTACGTGGCAGACCCGGACCTGCTGGTGCTGGACGAGGCGACGAGCGCGGTCGACCCGGCCACCGAGGTACGCCTGCAACGCACCCTGGACGCGGTGACCCGGGGCCGCACGACGCTCGCCATCGCGCACCGGCTCTCCACCGCCCAGGCGGCCGACGAGGTGATCGTCGTGGACCGGGGCCGCGTGGTGCAGCGCGGGCCGCACGACGAGCTGGTCCGCGACCCGGACTCGGTCTACGGCCTGCTGTACGCGTCCTGGCTGGAGCAGACCCGCTGATTCGTCGTTCCCCGCCCTCCGGCAGGCGGGCGGGGAACGACGGCCGCGGTGGAGGTCGGGCCGGCCGGGCCGGGCGCCGGCCGGTGCCCTCACCCGAGGTCGCCGAAGAGGTAGCGCTGCACGGTGGGAGCGAGCGCGGCGACCAGGGTTTCGGGCGGGGCGGAGGCGACCGGCTCCAGCCGGAGGACGTAGCGCGTCGTGGCCAGCCCGATCAGCTGGGTGGCCACCAGCGAGCCGCGCAGCGGCAGCTCGGCCGGGTCGACGTCGAGGTGGTCGAGCACCCGGCGCAGCACCTGGGTGACCACGAACTCGCGTAGCAGCCGGGCCGTCCACTCGTTGCTGACCGCCGAGCGCAGCAGGGCCACGGCGGCGGCGCCGGCCGGCGAGTCCCACACCCCGAGGAAGGTGCGCACCAGCCGCTCCCCGAGGCCGTCCGGCGCGCCCGCGAGCACCGCCGGCAGCAGCGCCCCCGGGTCGAGCGGGGCGTTCATCGCGGCCAGGAAGAGCTGGTCCTTGCTGCCGAAGTAGTGGTGGACCAGCGCCGGGTCGACGCCCGCGGCCTGGGCGATCGACCGGATCGAGGCCGCGTCGAAGCCCCGCTCGGCGAACGCGGCGCGCGCCGCGCCGAGGATCGCCTCCCGGGTGTCCGGGTTGCCGGGCCGCCGCCCCGTTCGCCGCGCCATCGCCGCCCTTCGCTCGTCCATCGCGGGTACGCCCCAAGCCCGCCCCCGTCGCGGCCCCCGCCCGTCGCGGCCCCTTCCTGCCTGTTCCCGTCCGGCGCGGCCCGTCCCCGCCCGTCGGGGCCCATTCCTGCCTGTTCCCGTCCGGCGCGGCCCGCCCCCGCCCGTCGGGGCCCCCTTCCTGCGTGTTCCCGTCCGTCGCGGCCGTTCCCTGCCCGTCGCGGCCCGTCCGGCGGCGTCGCGGGGGAGCGGGCCGCCGGGAGCCTCAGCCGCTGCGCCGGCGCAGGGTGGCCGCCGCGAGCACCAGCGCCAGCACCACCGAGCCGGCCACCACCGCGAGGTCGCGCCACATCGTGGCGGTGGGCTCGGCGTGGGCGCCGACCTCCTGCAACGCCTCCACCGCGTACGACAGCGGCAGGGCGTCGCTGACCGCCTGCAACCAGCCGGCCATCTGGTCCCTGGCGACGAACAAGCCGCACAGCAGCAGCTGGGGCAGCACCACGACCGGCATGAACTGTACGGCCTGGAACTCGGTGCGCGCGAAGGCGCTGCACAGCAGCCCGAGGGCCACCCCGAGCACCGCGTTGACCACCGCGATCACGATCACCAGGGCGCTGCTGCCGGCGGTCTCGAGACCGAACGCCCAGTACGCCACGGCCGCGGCGACGCACGCCTGCCCGGCGGCGGCCAGCCCGAACGCGATGCCGTAGCCGAAGAGCAGGTCGAGCCGGCCGAGCGGGGTGGTGAGCAGGCGTTCCAGGGTGCCGGAGGTGCGCTCGCGCAGCATGGCGATGCTGGTCACCAGGAACATGATCACGAACGGGAAGACGCCGAGCATCACCAGCGCCACCCGGTCGAACATGCTCGGCTGGCCGGGCGGGGCGGGCTGGTCGGCGTACATGTAGTTGACGAGCGTCAGCAGCAGCGCCGGCACCAGCACCAGCAGGGCGACGGTGCGCCGGTCGTGCCGCAACTGCCGCAGGATTCGGCCGGTGGTGGCGGCCAGGATGCGGGGGGTCATGACGCCCCCCGACCGTCGCGGCCGGCCGCCGCCTCGCCAGCGCGGATGAGGCGCAGGAACGCCTCGTCGAGGTCGTCGACGCCGGCGGCGGCGCGGATCGCGTCCGGGGTGTCGTCGGCGACGAGCCGACCCTGGCGGATCAGCAGCAGCCGGTCGCAGCGGGCCGCCTCGTCCATGACGTGGCTGGACACCAGCAGGGTCGTGCCGGCGGCGGCGAGGGCGTGGAACCGGGCCCAGAGGTCGGCCCGTAGCACCGGGTCCTGCCCGACGGTCGGCTCGTCGAGGACGACCAGCTCCGGCTGCGCGACCAGGGCACAGGCCAGGGAGGCCCGGCTGCGCTGCCCACCGGAGAGGGTGCCGACGAGTTGGCCGGCGGCGTCGGCCAACCCGACGTCGGCCACGGCCCGCTCGGCGTCGGCCCGGTCCCGCCCCTGCAGCGCGGCGAAGTACCGGGCGTTCTCCCGCACCGTGAGGTCGGCGTACACGCTGGGGGCCTGGGTGAGGTAGCCCACCCGGCGGCGCAGCGCCGGTGCGCCCGCCGGCCGACCGAGCACGGTCACCGAGCCGGAGCGGACGACCTGCACCCCGACGATCGCCCGCATCAGGGTGGTCTTGCCGCTGCCACTGGGGCCGAGTAGGCCGGTCACCGCGCCGCGCGGCACCGCACAGCTGATGCCGTGCAGCACCCGCCGCCGGCCCCGGTCCACGACCAGGTCGCGGACCGCGATCGCAGGGTCCATCGCCCACCTCCCGCAAAATTCAACAGTCGATGAACTCAACGCTAGGTGAGATGACCGGGCGACCGCAACGGTCGGCTCCGGGTGCTGGTGCCACGACCCCGCTCGCGGACCCGACACCGCCGGGTCGGCGACATCGGGGGAACTCGCCGTCCCGGACCCCGCCGTGTCGGCGACATCGCGGGGACTCGCCGTCCCGGACACCGCCACGCCGGCGACATCGCGCCAACCGACACCGGGCACTAGGCTCCGGATCGGACAGGCGGTGTGCCAACCGGCATTGCGCCCGGATCGGGCGTACGGCACGATGGCGCGGTGGGTCACGCTGCGTCACCTGGCGACGGGTTCTTCGACGAGTGGGCCGCCCGGCTGCGGCAGTCGGCCGAACGCCCCGTGGTCGGCATCCTGCTGCGCGGCAGCCACGCCCGACGCGGGGCCACCGAGCACAGCGACGTCGACCTCGACGTGCTGGTCGACGACGCATCCGGGGCCGGACCGGCAAACGGCGGGCCCCACCCCGTCCCGTACGCCGCCCGCCGCGCCTACCTGGCCGAATCCGGCGGCCGGTTGACCCACGTCTCGGTGGCCGTCCGGGACGTCCGCTCCTGGCTGGCCCACCTCGGCGAGCCGGCCGACTGGGCCTTCGGGCTGCCGGTCACCGCGCCGGCCCGCCTGCTCTGGGCCGACCCGCGCTGGCGGCCCCGGCTCGACCTGCCGGTGCTCTGCCAGCCCGCCGACGAGCCGCGGCTGGAGGAGTTGATCGCCACGCTCGGTAAGGTCGCCGGGGCCCGCGCCCGCGACGACCACCTCGGCGTCCGGCTGGCCGCCGCCGACCTGGCCCGGCTCTGCCCGTCCGTGCTCCGGCTGGCCAACCCGTCGGTCCGGGTGGTGTCCCGGCGGTACGCGTTCGCCGCCGCCCTCGACCTGTCCGTCGCCCCGTCCGGGTACCGCGACGACATGCTGCTCTGCCTCGGCGCGCGTCCGGGCTCCACCGGGCAGCTCTGGGCCGCGGCGGCGCGCCTGGTCACGGGCACCGTCCCGCTGGTACGCCCGTACGCCGACGAGATCGCCGCGGTGGCCGGCCTGGACCTGGCCGACGCGCTGCTCGACGGCCGGCTGGACCGCTACCTCGCCCAACTGACCAACCCCGTGCCGCCGCCCCGGCCCCCGCGAAGCCCGGAGCCGGGGCAGCCCCGGTGGGACTCGTCGCCGGTGCCCGCGCCGCGTGCGGGACAATGGGTCACTGTGCCCGTACCTCACGCGCCGGTGACCGGCGCCCACGCCGAGCAGACCCCGCCCGCGGCCGGCGGAGCGGCCCGCCCGTCCGCGCTCGACCCGGCCATCGCGGCCCGGCTGCGCCGCACCCCCGACGGCCTGGTGGCGGCGGTGGTCCGCCAGCACGACACGGGAGAGGTGCTGATGGTCGCCTGGATGGACGACGAGGCGCTGCACCGCACCCTCACCACCGGCCGGGCCACGTACTGGTCGCGCAGCCGGGGAGAGTACTGGGTGAAGGGCGCCACGTCCGGCCACCACCAGTACGTCCGCTCCGTCGCGCTGGACTGCGACGGCGACGCGCTGCTGGTCAGCGTCGACCAGGTCGGCGCGGCCTGCCACACCGGCCACCGCACCTGCTTCTTCACCGAGCTGCCGGTGACCGTCACGGGGGAGCCGGCATGACCGACGGCGTGGTGAGCCCCGACCAGGCCACCTTCACCGACCTGGCGGGCCGCTGGCGGGTCGTCCCGGTCACCCGCCGGCTGCTCGCCGACGGGGAGACCCCGGTCGGGGTCTACCGCAAGCTGGCCGGCGGCCCGGGCACCTTCCTGCTGGAGTCCGCCGAGCAGGGCGCCGGCTCGGCCGGCCTGGCCTGGTCGCGGTACTCGTTCGTCGGGGTGCGCAGCAGCGCCACCCTCACCGCGTCCGACGGCGTCGCGTACTGGACGGGCCAGCCGCCGGCCGGGCTGCCGACCGGCGGCGACCCCGTCCGGGTGCTGCGCGAGACCGTCGCGGCCCTCGCCGGCCCGGCCTGGAACCCGGCCAGCGGCATGCCGCCGCTGACCGGGGGCATGGTCGGCTACCTGGGGTACGACCTGGTGCGCCGCTTCGAGCGGCTGCCCGAGCTGACCGAGGACGACCTCGGCGTGCCCGAGCTGGGCATGATGCTCGCCACCGACCTGGTGGTCCTCGACCACTACGACGGCTCGGCGCTGCTGATCGCCAACGCCGTGCTGCCGCCGTCGGACGCGCCGGACCGCGACGCCCAGGTCGCCGCCGCGTACCACCACGCGGTCGGGCGGCTGGACGCGATGACGACGGCGCTGTCCCGGCCCATCCCGCCGATGATCTCGACTGTGGCCCGGCCGGCGGCCGGCGACGTCGTCAGCCGCACCGCCGAGGGGGGCTACCCGAAGGCCGTCGAGGCGGCCAAGGAGGCGATCCGGGCCGGCGAGTGCTTCCAGATCGTGCTGGCCCAGCGCTTCGAGCGGGCGACCCACGCCGACCCGCTGGACGTCTACCGGGTGCTGCGCACCACCAACCCCAGCCCGTACATGTACCTGCTGCGCTTCGACGGCTTCGACATCGTCGGCTCGTCCCCCGAGGCGCACCTGAAGGTGAGCACCGCGGCGGACGGCCGGCGCCGGGCGCTGCTGCATCCGATCGCCGGCACCCGGCCGCGCGGCGGCACCCCCGAGGCCGACGCCCGGCTCGCCGCCGAACTGCTCGGCGACCCGAAGGAACGCTCCGAGCACGTGATGCTGGTCGACCTGGGCCGCAACGACCTGGGCCGGGTCTGCCGGCCGGGCACCGTCGAGGTGCCCGAGTTCGCCACCATCGAGCGGTACAGCCACGTCATGCACATCGTCTCCACCGTCGTCGGCGAGCTGCGGCAGGAGTGCACGGCGTTCGACGCGCTCGCCGCGACGTTCCCGGCCGGGACGCTCTCCGGGGCGCCGAAGGTGCGGGCCATGGAGATCATCGAGGAGCTGGAGCCGGTGCGGCGCGGCCTCTACGGCGGCACCGTCGGGTACTTCGGCTTCGGTGGGGACCTGGACATGGCGATCGCCATCCGCACCGCGCTGATCCGCCACGGGCGCGCGTACGTGCAGGCCGGGGCGGGGGTGGTGGCCGACTCCGACCCGGCCGCCGAGGACCAGGAGACCCGGAACAAGGCCGCCGCCGTGCTGGCGGCGATCGCCGCCGCCGAGACGCTCCGGCCCGCCCGGTGAGCGCGAGGAGTGCAGCGGAGCGGAGCCCCGCAGTCGCGAACGAAAGAAGACTCCGGTGAGCGCGAGGAGTGCAGCGGAGCGGAGCCCCGCAGTCGCGAACGAAAGAAGACTCCGGTGAGCGCGAGGAGTGCAGCGGAGCGGAGCCCCGCAGTCGCGAACGGAAGGTGGCACCGGTGAGCGCGAGGAGTGCAGCGGAGCGGAGCCCCGCAGTCGCGAACGAAAGAAGACTCCGGTGAGCGCGAGGAGTGCAGCGGAGCGGAGCCCCGCAGTCGTGAACGGAAGGTGGCACCGGTGAGCGCGAGGAGTGCAGCGGAGCGGAGCCCCGCAGTCGCGAACGGAAAGTGGCACCGGTGACACCGGTTTCCGCCGAGGTCTCGGCGCCGGCCGCGCGGGGGCGGCGCGAGCTGGCGTACGCCGTGCTGTTGAGCCTGGCCGGGGCTGGCCTGGCGGTGTGGGCCTCGACCCGCACCTGGGCGGTCGAGCTGACGGCCCGGCCGGCGCCGCTGCCGCCGGTACGCGAGGCGCGCACCGGCGCCGGGCTGCTGCCGTGGCTGCCGGCGCTGGCGGTCGTCGCGTTGGCCGGTGGCGGCGCGGTGCTGGCCACCCGGGCGGCGGTACGTCGCCTGCTCGGCGCCCTGCTGCTGGGGCTCGGCGTGGCCGTGGCAGCCGGCGGCGGCTACGGCCTCGTGGCGGCGTTGGGCGGCGAGGTGAGCCGGAGCTGGCCGGCCCTCTGCCTGGTGGGCGGCCTGCTCGCCGCCGCCGGGGGCGCGTTGACCGCGCTGCGGGGCGGCGACTGGCCGGCGATGGGCGCCCGGTACGAGCGGCGGGCGCGGCCGGCGACCGACGCGCCGGCCGGCGCGGCGGCCGGCCCGGTGACCGGGCGGCGCACCACGGAGGCGTGGGACGCCCTCGACCGGGGCGAGGACCCGACCGCCGGCTGACCGTCCGGCTGGTGATCAGGCCGATGTCGGCGACATGGGCGTGTTCGAGCCCGCTGGACCCCACCATGTCGGCGACACGGAGTGGATCTACCGGCCCGGCCCGGCCCGGGCTCAGGCGACGGGCTGGCGGTCGCGCGCGGCGGCGCGGGCGGCGGCCAACTCGGCCACCAGGCGGTCCAGTTCGGCGCGCTGGTCGGCGCGGGCCCGGTCGGCGCAGACCGCCTCCCAGGCGTTGCCCCGGGCGGTGCGGACCCGGCCGTCGCCGACCACGGCCCGCTCCAGGGTGTGCACCACCCCCACGGCGAGCGACGCGACGGTACGGGAGATGGTGGTCAGCCCGATGGTCGGCTTGGGCCCGGCAGTGCTCATGGTCACCCCGCACGAATATCGTTCCGACGGCTCAGGCAGGCGCGCCATCGAGTCTGCCCGAGGACGACGATGCCCCGCCGACGTTTCGCCGTGATGACGCCCACGTCAACGGTCGGTGGAGCCGGCTGACCTGGCAGGACCCGCGTCCTTGAGCTTTCTCACAACATCGACCCGACGTGCGTGTGGCGTGCCGCAGGGCCGACAATGGCGTCATGGGGGCCTCCGGCGACGGGTGCGGCGCCCGAGGGGCGGGTCGGCGCGCCCACGCCCGGCGTGGCTCTGCGTGATCCACTGTTCACCGGAAGTCGGACATTATGCCGCAGCCCATTTCGTGAGGAGCGCCATACCCCCGGCACCCGGTGCCAGGTGGCGCCCCCTAGCATCGGCCCATGACACCCGGAGAGGGGAGTCCGTTGGTGACTGCTCAGCATGCGCACGCCGAGGGGGACGGAGCCGCGTCCGGCAGCGTGCTCGACGAGATCCTGGCCGGCGTACGCGAGGACGTCGCGCGGCGGCAGGAGCAGGTTCCGCTGGAGCGGATCCGGGAGCTGGCCGCCGCCGCGCCGCCGCCGCTGGACGCGTACGCGGCCCTGCGTCGACCCGGCGTGGCGGTGATCGCCGAGGTGAAGCGCTCGTCCCCGTCCAAGGGGCAGCTCGCCGAGATCGCCGACCCGGCCGACCTGGCCGGCGAGTACGCGGCCGGCGGCGCCCGGGCGATCAGCGTGCTCACCGAGGGCCGCTGGTTCGGCGGGTCGTTGGACGACCTCGCCGCCGTCCGGGCCGCGGTGAACATCCCCGTACTGCGCAAGGACTTCGTGGTCTCCAGCTACCAGGTGCACGAGGCCCGCGCGCACGGCGCCGACCTGGTCCTGCTGATCGTCGCCGCGCTGGAGCAGAACGTGCTGGTCGGGCTGCTGGAGCGGATCGAGTCCCTCGGCATGACCGCGCTCGTCGAGGTACACGACGAGGAGGAGACCGACCGGGCCCTGGAGGCCGGCGCCCAGGTGATCGGGGTCAACGCCCGCAACCTGCGTACCCTGGAGGTCGACCGCTCGGTCTTCGAGCGGATCGCGCCCGGCCTGCCCAGCAGCATCGTCAAGATCGCCGAGTCCGGCGTACGCGGACCGCACGACCTGATCCGGTACGCCTCGGCCGGCGCCGACGCCGTCCTGGTCGGCGAGGGCCTGGTGACCCAGAAGAGTCCCCGCGAGGCGGTCGCCGAGCTGGTCAACGCCGGGAACCACCCGGCCACGCCCCGCCCGGCGCGCTGAGCCGCGCCGAGGCACCAGTCAGCAGCGAGAGGACACCCGCGATGAGCGCCAACGCCCCGGCCGACGCCGGCCAGCTTCCCGACGCCGCCGGTCACTTCGGCCGGTTCGGCGGCCGGTTCGTCCCGGAGGCGCTGGTCGCGGCGCTCGACGAGCTGGACGCCGCGTACCGCAAGGCGATGACCGACGAGGCGTTCCTGGCCGAGTTCGACGCGCTGCTGCGCACGTACGCCGGCGCACCCTCGCTGCTCTACGCGGCCGAGCGGTTCTCGGCCCGGGCGGGCGCCCGGGTGCTGCTCAAGCGGGAGGACCTGAACCACACCGGGGCGCACAAGGTGCGCAACGTGCTCGGCCAGGCGCTGCTGACGAAGCGGATGGGCAAGCGGCGGGTGATCGCCGAGACCGGCGCCGGCCAGCACGGCGTCGCCACCGCGACCGCCGCCGCCCTGTTCGACCTCGAGTGCGTGGTCTACATGGGCGAGGTGGACACCCGGCGGCAGGCGCTCAACGTGGCCCGGATGCGGATGCTCGGCGCCACCGTCGTCCCGGTCACCACGGGTTCGCGCACCCTGAAGGACGCGATGAACGAGGCGATGCGGGACTGGGTCGCCAACGTCGACGACACCCACTACCTGATCGGCACCGCCGCGGGCCCGCACCCGTTCCCCGAGATGGTCCGGGACTTCGTCCGCGGCATCGGCGACGAGGCCCGCCAGCAGTGCCTGGAGCTGACCGGCGCGCTGCCCGACGCGGTCGCGGCCTGCGTCGGCGGCGGCTCCAACGCGCTGGGCGTCTTCCACGCCTTCGTCGGCGACCCGGGCGTGCGGCTGTACGGCTTCGAGGCCGGCGGCGAGGGGGTGGAGACCGGCCGGCACGCGGCCAGCATCACCGGCGGCTCGTCGGGCGTGCTGCACGGCACCCGCACGTACGTGCTGCAGGACGCCGACGGCCAGACGATCGAGTCGCACTCGATCTCCGCAGGCCTGGACTACCCGGGCGTCGGCCCGGAGCACGCCTGGCTGCACGACACCGGCCGGGCGGTCTACCGGCCGGTGACCGACGCCGAGGCGATGGCCGCGTTCGAGCTGCTCTGCCGCACCGAGGGGATCATCCCGGCGATCGAGAGCTCGCACGCCCTCGCGGGCGCGTTGAAGATCGCCCCGGAGCTCGCCGCCGAGCTGGGTCGGGAGCCCGTCATCGTGGTCAACCTCTCCGGCCGGGGCGACAAGGACGTACACACCGCCGGCGAGTACTTCGGCATCCTCGACAAGGAGCAGTGAGCATGAGCGAGGGGATCGGCCGGCGCCGTACGACGCGGGCCCACGGCCGCGGGGAGGTGCGGGCGTGAGCCGCATCGGGGTCGCCTTCGACAAGGCGCGCGCCGACGGCAGGGCGGTGCTGGTCGGCTGCATGCCGGCCGGCTTCCCGACCGTCGAGGGCAGCATCGCCGCGATGACCGCCATGGTCGAGGCGGGCGTGGACGTCATCGAGGTGGAGATCCCGTACTCCGACCCGGTGATGGACGGCCCGGTGATCCAGCGGGCCAGCGACATCGCCCTGGCCAACGGCGTCCGCACCGCCGACGCGCTGCGCATCGTCGAGGCCGTGGCGGCCACGGGCGCGCCGGTGGTCACGATGACGTACTGGAACCCGATCGAGCAGTACGGCGTCGACGCGTTCGCCCGCGACCTCGCGGCGGCCGGCGGCACCGGGCTGATCACCCCCGACCTGATCCCCGACGAGGCCGACGAGTGGCTGGCCGCCTCGGACGCGTACGGGCTGGACCGCACCTTCCTGGTCGCCCCGTCCTCCACCGACGCCCGGCTGCGGATGACCGTGGAGCACTGCCGCGGCTTCGTCTACGCCACCGCGATCATGGGCGTGACCGGGGCCCGGGCGCAGACCTCGGAGGCCGCCCCGGTGCTCGTCTCGCGGCTGCGCGAGGTCACCGACCTGCCGGTCGGCGTCGGGCTCGGCGTCGGCACCGGCGCCCAGGCCGGCACCGTCGCCGGGTACGCCGACGGGGTGATCGTCGGCAGCGCGCTGATCCGCTGCCTGCTCGACGCGCCGGACCAGGCCGCCGGCCTGGCCGCCCTGCGGGCGCTCGCCGCCGAACTGGCCGAGGGCGTCCGCGCTCCGCGCCGCTGACGCTCCGGCACCGCGCCGGGCCGGACGGGGTTGCCGCCGAAGGGGTGCGCAGCGGTAGCGTGTTCACCCGTGACCCTCGCCTCGTCGATCCCCCAGGCGGCCCTGCCCAGCCCCAGCACCGCCGTCTGGCAGCTCGGACCACTGCCGGTCCGGGCGTACGCGCTCTGCATCATCGCCGGCATCGTGGTGGCCTGCGTGGTCACCGAGCGCCGACTGCGCTCGCGCGGGGTCGCCCCCGGCGCGGTGCTCGACATCGCCGTCTGGGCCGTGCCGGCGGGCATCATCGGCGCGCGGCTCTACCACGTGATCACCTCACCGGAGAAGTACTTCGGCGCCGGGGGTGAGCCGCTCAAGGCGTTCGCCATCTGGGAGGGCGGCCTCGGCATCTGGGGCGGGGTGGCCGGCGGCGCGCTCGGCGCGTGGATCGCCGCGCGGCAGCTCGGCATCCCGTTCGCCGTGGTGGCCGACGCGGTCGCGCCGGGGCTGCCGCTGGCGCAGGCGGTCGGCCGGCTCGGCAACTGGTTCAACAACGAGTTGTACGGCGGCCGGACGACCCTGCCCTGGGGGCTCGAGATCCACCGGATGGACCCGCGCAACCCGGGCCACGCCGAGGTCGTCGACGGCCGGCCGGTGCTGGAGCCCGGCCTCTACCACCCGACGTTCCTCTACGAGCTGCTGTGGAACGTCGGCGTCGCCGTTCTCGTCCTCGTCCTCGACCGGCGGCTGCGGCTGGGCCGGGGCCGGGCGTTCGCGCTCTACGTGATGGGCTACACCGCCGGCCGGTTCTGGATCGAGATGATGCGCCGCGACGAGGCCAACCAGATCCTCGGCCTGCGGCTCAACGTCTGGACGGCGGCGCTGGTCTTCGCCGGCGCGCTGGTCTACTTCCTGCGGGTCCGCGGCCCCCGGGCGTACCTGGTCCCGATCGGCGGGGCCGCCCCCGCCGCGCCCACCGGCGGCGGTGACGTCTCCCAGGTCGACCTCTCACAGCGCGAGGCGGGGCCGAAGGCGGCCGCCCCGGAGGGCTACCGGGTGGTCGACGAGGAGCGGTTCCGCGCGTACCAGGAGACCGGCGTCGTGCCGGAGGAACCCGCGCCGGGCGCCGCGGCGTCCGACGAGGGGGACGCGTCCGCCGAGGCGCCCTCCGGGGACGAGCCGCGGGACGGCGAGCAGGCCGGCGCCGCCGGCACCCGCGAGAGCTGAGCGGGGGAGCTGGCAACATGCGTACGGCGGTGGTGGTCGGCGCCGGGGTCGGCGGCCTGGCGGTCGCCGGCGCGCTGGCCCGGTCCGGCTGGCAGGTGACCCTGCTGGAGCGCACCGACCGGGTCCGCCCGGACCCGACGGCGGTCGTGCTCTGGCCCAACGGGGTCCGCGCGCTGCACGCCCTGGGCCTCGGCGCCGGGCTCGCCGCGATCGCCACCCCGCTGCCCGACGGTGGGGTACGCCGCCCCGACGGGCACTGGCTGGTCCAGCCGCGTCCCACCCCCGCCGACCGGATGCCCGTCGTGGTGCACCGGGAGGACCTGCACGACGCCCTCATCGCGGGCCTCGGCGACCGGGTGGAGCTGCGCACGGGCGTGACGGTGCGCACGGTCAGCGCCGAGCCGGGGGAGCGGCCCTCGGTCTCCGACGGCCGGCAGCGCTTCGCCGCCGACCTGGTGGTCGCCGCGGACGGCACCGACAGCGAGATCCGCCGGCGGCTGGCCCCCGAGTCCCGGGTGGTCAGCTCCGGCTGTGCCGCCTGGCGCGCCGTGATCCCCTGGTACCGGGCGCCCCGGCTGCCCGGCGACCGGCCCGTCGGCGGGGAGGTGCTGGGCGCCGGGTACCGGTTCGTGGCCGCCTCGCTGGGCGAGCGCGGCTCGTCGGGCGGGTCGAGCCGGGGCGGCATCTACTGGGTGGCCACCGCCGCCGGGGCGCCCCGGCCGGAGCCGCCGGAGACCCAGCTCGCCCTGCTCCGTCGCTGGTACGCCGGCTGGCCCACGCCGGTCGGCGACCTGCTCGACGCGACCGACCCGGCCGACCTGGTCCAGCAGGAGATCCGCGAGCTGCGCCCGTTGCCCCGCGCGTACGGCTTCCCGGCCGGACCGGGCGGGGTGGTGCTCCTCGGCGACGCGGCCCACGCCATGCCGCCGCACCTCGGCCAGGGCACCTGCCTCGCCTTCGAGGACGCCGCCACGCTGGCCTCGCTGCTGCGCGAGTCCCGGCTCCCGGACGCCGTCGTCGCGTACGACCGGCTGCGCCGGCCCCGGGCGGCGACCGTGGTCCGGCAGACCCGCCGGATGTCCGCGGTCCTGCAGGCCCGCGGCCGGCTCGCCCTGCGGGCCCGCGACGCCGCCCTCGGCACGATCAGCCCCCGCCTGCTGTCCACCGCCGCCGCCTCCGCCGCGGCTTGGCGCCCCCGTCCTGACCCTCCCGTAGCCGTCCGGTCCCGGCAGCGGTCAGTTGACGAGGGCGGCAGGCTCGGCGATGCAGGCCGTGCCGACGCGGCGGAAGCCGACCCGCAGGTAGACCCGGGCGATCTCCTCGCTGCCGGCGGAGAGGAAGACCAGGTCGGTGCCGGCCGCCCGCAGCGCGTGCGCGAGGGTGGCGGTGACCGCCGCGCCCAGGCCCCGGCGGCGGGCGGACGGCAGGGTGGCGACCCCGGCGATCTCCGCGGTGTCCCCGACCCGCATCGCCATCCCGCCGGCCAGCGCCCCCTCGGCGGGCGTCTCGGCCAGCGCCGACAGCCGCCGGCCGTCGGCGATCCGGCCCCGCTCCTCGGCCAGCGCCGCCACGTCCAGTTCCGTCACGGCCGCGTCCCGCTGCGCCGGACCGGCCTCGCCGCGCGAGGTCCCGGCGGCGGAGAAGCCGACCGCGGCGACGGCCCGCCGGATCGCCACGTCGGCGGCGAAGCCGGGCGCGGCCGGGTCCAGCAGCCGCACCGGTACGTCGGTGAAGCCCGCCGGGTCGGCCAGCGCATCCGGGTCGAGCACCAGCAATGGCGCCTCCAGCACGGCCAGCCCCGCCGCGCGGGCCACCTCCAGCAGCTCCGGGTTGCGCTCGTGCACCCACTCGAAGGCCTCCGGCAGGCCCAGCTCCCGCTGCCGGGCGCGGACGGCGGCCACGTCCGCCACCGAGGCCGGCCCGGCGGCGTCCGGCCGGGGCCGGGCGTAGAACGGCCAGCCGGCCCCCTCCCGGACGAACAACACCAGGGGGCCGTGTTCCTCGGCTCGGGCGCCGTCGCGGGGCAACGCGTCGTAGAAGTGCTCCAACCGGTCGAACGTCTCACTTGTCTCAACACGTACGTGATCCACGGCGCGAGACTATCCTTCCCAGCATCTGGAAGTGTGATCAATCTGAACTGGCCCTGTGCGACAACCCCTAACGTAGACTCAACCAAACCGACAAGGGCCGACGTCGTCCCGACCATGATCCAGCCTGAGTGACGACAGGAGGCCCGGTGGCCTTTCCGTACCCTCACACCCAGCAGTCGGCCCCGCCCGCGACCGGCCTCTACGACCCCGCGAACGAGCACGACGCGTGCGGGGTGGCGTTCGTGGCGGACCTGTACGGCCGGCGCTCGCACGCCGTCGTCGCCAACGGCCTCGGCGCCCTACTTCGACTGGACCACAGAGGTGCCCGGGGCGCGGAGCCCAACACCGGCGACGGCGCGGGGATCATGATCCAGGTGCCGGACGCGTACCTGCGCGCGGTGGTCGACTTCCCGCTGCCGCCCGCTGGCGCGTACGCCACGGGCCTGGTCTTCCTGCCCGACGACGACGAGGGCGAGGCGCGGGCCCGGCGGGTGCTGGAGAAGTACGCCCTGGTCGAGGGCGCCGAGATCCTCGGCTGGCGGGACGTGCCCACCGACCCGAGCGGCCTCGGCGAGACCGCGCTCGCCGCGCTGCCCCGGGTGCGGCAGCTCTTCCTCGCCGCGCGCCGGCTCACCGACGCCCCCGCCGGCCCGGCCGGCTCGCCGCTGACCGGCATCGACCTGGACCGGGTGGCGTTCTGCGTGCGCAAGCAGGCCGAGCGGGAGAGCGCCGAGCGGGACGTGCCGGCGTACTTCCCGTCGCTGTCGAGCCGGACCATGGTCTACAAGGGGATGCTCACCCCCGACCAGTTGCCCGCGTTCTTCCCGGACCTCACCGACGAGCGGGTGGTCAGCGCGATCGCGCTGGTGCACTCGCGGTTCTCCACCAACACGTTCCCGTCCTGGCCGCTGGCCCACCCGTACCGGTTCATCGCCCACAACGGCGAGATCAACACGATCCGCGGCAACCGGAACTGGATGCAGGCCCGCGAGGCGCTGCTGCGGTCGGCGGACCTGCCCGGCAACATCCGCCGGATCTTCCCCGTCTGCACCCCCGCCGCCTCCGACTCGGCCAACTTCGACGAGGTCCTGGAACTGCTGCACCTGGCCGGGCGGAGCCTGCCGCACGCGGTGCTGATGATGATCCCCGAGGCGTGGGAGAACGACCCGGACATGCGCGCCGACAAGCGCGCCTTCTACCGGTTCCACGCCAGCCTCATGGAACCGTGGGACGGGCCGGCGTCCGTCGCCTTCACCGACGGCGAGGTCGTCGGCGCGGTGCTCGACCGCAACGGGCTGCGCCCCGGCCGCTGGTGGCGCACCGCCGACGGGCTCGTGGTGCTCGGCAGCGAGGCGGGGGTGCTCGACCTCGACCCGGCGACCGTGGTCGCCAAGGGCCGGCTCCAGCCGGGCCGGATGTTCCTGGTCGACACCGTCGCCGGCCGGATCGTCTCCGACGAGGAGATCAAGACGGAGCTGGCCGCCGCCCAGCCGTACGCGGAGTGGCTGCACGCCGGCCTGATCGAGCTGACCGACCTGCCGGCCCGCGAGCACATCGTGTACACCCACGACTCGGTACGCCGCCGCCAGCAGACCTTCGGCTACACGGAGGAGGAGCTGAAGCTCCTGCTCGCCCCGATGGCCCGCACCGGCGCCGAGCCGATCGGCTCGATGGGCACCGACACCCCGATCTCCCCGCTGTCCACCCGGCCGCGGCTGCTCTACGACTACTTCCACCAGCTGTTCGCCCAGGTCACCAACCCGCCGCTGGACGCCATCCGCGAGGAGCTGGTGACCAGCCTGGCGTCCACCATCGGCCCGGAGGGCAACCTGCTCGACCCGGGCCCGGCGAGCTGCCGGCAGATCGTGCTGCCGTACCCGGTGATCGACAACGACGAGCTGGCCAAGATCCTCTCCATCGACGAGGACGGCGACCTGCCCGGCTTCAAGGCGGTGCGGGTCTCCGGGCTGTACCGCATCCGCGAGGGCGCCGCCGGCATCAAGGCCCGGCTCACCGAGATCTGCCGGCACGTCTCCGAGGCGATCGCGGACGGCGTGCGCATCCTGGTGCTCTCCGACCGGGACTCCAACGCCGACCTCGCCCCGATCCCCTCGCTGCTGCTCACCGCCGCTGTGCACCAGCACCTCGTCCGGGAGCAGACCCGCACCCAGGTGGCGCTGGTCGTGGAGTCCGGGGACTGTCGCGAGGTGCACCACGCGGCGGTGCTCATCGGGTACGGCGCCGCGGCCGTCAACCCCTATCTCGCGTTCGAGTCGGTCGAGGACATGATCGCCACCGGCGCGCTGGTCGGCGTCGAGCCGGACAAGGCGGTGCGCAACTACGTCAAGGGGCTCGGCAAGGGCGTCCTGAAGATCATGTCCAAGATGGGGATCTCCACCGTCTCCTCGTACTGCGGGGCGCAGGTGTTCGAGGCCGTCGGCCTCGACGCCCGCCTCGTCGAGCGGTACTTCCGGGGCACCCCGAGCACCATCGGCGGCATCGGGCTCGACGGCGTCCACGCCGAGGTGGCCGCCCGCCACGCCCTGGCCTGGCCGGCGCCCGGCGCCGAGGCGTCCGACCGGCTCGAGGTCGGCGGCGAGTACCAGTGGCGCCGCGACGGGGAGCTACACCTGTTCAACCCGGAGACGGTCTTCCTGCTCCAGCACGCCACCCGCAGCCGGCAGTACGAGGTGTTCCGGCAGTACACCGCGAAGGTGGACGAGCTGGCCGCGCAGGCGGGCTCGCTGCGCGGGCTGTTCACCCTGCGCACCGGGGTCCGCCCGCCCGTCCCGCTGGACGAGGTCGAGCCGGCCGCCGAGATCGTCAAGCGGTTCGCCACCGGCGCCATGTCGTACGGGTCGATCTCCGCGGAGGCGCACGAGACCCTCGCCGTCGCGATGAACCGCCTCGGCGGCAAGTCGAACACCGGCGAGGGCGGCGAGGACGTGGCGCGGCTGCACGACCCCGAGCGCCGCTCGGCGGTCAAGCAGATCGCCAGCGGCCGGTTCGGCGTCACGAGCGAATACCTGGTCAACGCCGACGACCTGCAGATCAAGATGGCCCAGGGCGCCAAGCCCGGCGAGGGCGGCCAGCTGCCCGGCAACAAGGTGTGGCCGTGGATCGCCCGGACCCGGCACGCCACCCCCGGTGTGGGCCTGATCTCCCCGCCGCCGCACCACGACATCTACTCCATCGAGGACCTCGCCCAGCTCGTGCACGACCTGAAGTGCGTCAACCCGTCCGCCCGGGTGCACGTCAAGCTCGTCAGCGAGGTCGGCGTCGGCACCGTGGCGGCCGGCGTGGCGAAGCTCAAGGCCGACGTCATCCTGATCTCCGGCCACGACGGCGGCACCGGGGCGTCCCCGCTGAACTCGCTCAAGCACGCCGGCACCCCGTGGGAGCTGGGCCTGGCCGAGGCGCAGCAGACCCTGCTGCTCAACAAGCTGCGCGACCGGGTCACCGTGCAGGTCGACGGCCAGCTCAAGACCGGCCGGGACGTGCTGGTCGCGGCGCTGCTCGGCGCGGAGGAGTTCGGCTTCGCCACCGCCCCGCTGATCGTCTCCGGCTGCGTGATGATGCGGGTCTGCCACCTGGACACCTGCCCGGTCGGCATCGCCACCCAGAACCCCGTGCTGCGGGAACGCTTCACCGGCCGGCCCGAGTTCGTGGAGAACTTCTTCCTGTTCCTCGCCGAGGAGGTCCGCGGCTACCTGGCCGAGCTGGGCTTCCGCAGCATCGACGAGGCGATCGGGCACGCCGAGCTGCTCGACGTCGTACCGGCCGTGGAGCACTGGAAGGCCAAGGGCCTCGACCTGGGGCGCGTGCTGCACCTGCCGGAGTTGCCGGCCGGCGCCGCCCGCCGCGGCGTCCGGGCCCAGGACCACGGGCTGGAGGCGGCCCTGGACAACGAGCTGATCGCCCTGGCCCGGCCGGCGCTGACCGACGGAACCCCCGTGTTGGTCGAGCTGGCCGTGCGCAACGAGCACCGCAGCGTCGGCGCGATGCTCGGCGGCGAGGTGACCCGCCGCTTCGGCGGTGCCGGCCTGCCCGCCGACACGATCGAGTTCCTGCTGCGTGGCACCGCCGGCCAGTCGTTCGGCGCGTTCCTGCCGCCCGGGGTCACCCTGCGGCTGCACGGCGACGCCAACGACTACGTCGGCAAGGGCCTGTCCGGCGGCCGGATCGTCGTGCGCCCGGACGCCGCCGCGCCGTTCGCCGCCCCCGGAGGCCGGGCCGAGGACCAGATCATCGCCGGCAACACCATCCTGTACGGGGCCACGGCCGGGGAGGTATTCCTGCGCGGCCGGGTCGGCGAGCGCTTCGCGGTGCGCAACTCCGGCGCGGTGGCCGTGGTCGAGGGCGTGGGCGACCACGGCTGCGAGTACATGACCGGCGGCACCGTGGTGGTGCTCGGCGAGACCGGGCGCAACTTCGCCGCCGGCATGTCGGGCGGCATGGCGTTCGTGTGGAAGCTGGACCGGCGGCGGGTCAACACCGAGCTGGTCGACCTGTCCCCGCTGCGCGAGGAGGAGCGGAACCGGCTGCACGACCTCGTGCGGCGGCACCTCGCCGAGACCGGCTCGGCGGTCGCCGAGCGGCTGCTCGGGCGCTGGCCGGAGGCGGTGCGGGAGTTCACCGCCGTGGTGCCCCGGGACTACCGCCGGGTGCTGGAGATCATGCGGGCCGCCGAAGCCGCCGGCCGCGACGTGGACGACGCGGTGATGAGCGCACTCGCGGCGCCAGCCGCCCCAGCAGCTCAGCCGGCGCCGTCGAACGCATCCGCGGCGCAGTCCGCGCCGTCCGACCCGTCCATGCCGGTGCCGTCCGCCCCGCGGACGATGGCCCAGGAGGTGGCCCGTGCCTGACCCGAACGGTTTCCTGCGCTACGACCGGCGGCTGCCCGCGCGCCGCCCCGTCCCAGTGCGGATCATGGACTGGCGGGAGGTGTACCCGCCGGCGGGCGAGGAGCTGATCCGCGAGCAGGCCACCCGGTGCATGGACTGCGGCATCCCGTTCTGCCACGACGGCTGCCCGCTGGGCAACCGCATCCCCGACTGGAACGACCTGGTCCGCACCGGCGGCTGGGACGCGGCCGTGGAGTCCCTGCACGCCACCAACAACTTCCCCGAGTTCACCGGCCGGCTCTGCCCGGCGCCGTGCGAGGCCGCCTGCGTCCTCGGCCTCGGCGGCCAGCAGCCGGTGACGATCAAGCAGGTCGAGGTGGAGATCGCCGACGCGGCGGTGGCCCGCGGCGGGCTGGAGCCCCGCCCGGCGGCGGCGCCCACCGGCCGGTCCGTCGCCGTGGTCGGCTCCGGGCCCGCCGGCCTGGCCGCCGCGCAGCAGCTCGCCCGCGCCGGTCACGCCGTGACCGTGTACGAGCGCGACGACGCGGTCGGCGGCCTGCTCCGGTACGGCATCCCCGACTTCAAGCTGGAGAAGCGGCACATCGACCGGCGGCTGGCCCAGCTCGCCGCCGAGGGCGTGCGGTTCCGCACCGGGGTGAACGTCGGCGTCGACGTCACCGCCGAGCAGCTGCGCGCCGAGCACGACGCCGTGCTGCTCGCCTGCGGCGCGCTGGAGGGCCGGGACACCCCCGACACCCCCGGGCGTGGGCTGCGCGGCGTGCACCAGGCGATGACGCACCTGGTCGCCGCCAACCGCGCCGTCGCCGGGACGGCCGCCGGCCAGCCCAGCGACGCGGTGGCGGGGGAGGGCCGGCTGGCCCCGGCCGTGCTGCCCGACGGCACGCCGATCGACGCCGCCGGCCGGCACGTCGTGATCATCGGCGGCGGGGACACCGCCGCGGACTGCCTCGGGGTGGCGCACCGCCAGGGCGCCGCCGGGGTGTACCAGCTCGACCTGTACCCCGAGCCCCCGCACTCGCGCGACGCCGCGCGGGACCCGTGGCCGACCTGGCCGTGGGTCCTGCGCGACTACCCCGCCCACGAGGAGGGCGGCGAGCGGGTCTTCGCCGTCGCGGTGCAGGAGTTCGTCGACGACGGCACCGGCCAGGTCCGGGCCGTCCGCGTCGCCGAGGTCGCCGTCGAGAAGCGCGACGGCCGGCGGATCGTCACCGCCCTGCCCGGCTCGGAGCGGGAACTGCCGGCGGACCTGGTGCTGCTGGCGATCGGCTTCGAGGGCACCGAGCGGCAGCCGCTGCTGGAGCAGCTCGGGCTCGCCCGCAACGCCCGGGGCGCCGTCGACGCCCGCCCGGACTGGCAGACCGACACCGACGGCGTCTTCGTCGCCGGCGACATGCACCGGGGCGCCTCGCTGATCGTCTGGGCGATCGCCGAGGGGCGGGCCGCCGCGGCGGCCATCCACGCGTACCTCGGCGGGGTGGGCGAGCTGCCCGCGCCGGTGGACCCGGCCCGGCAGCCGCTGGCCGCGCGCTGATCCGTCCCGGTCAGGTCAATGTCGGCGACATGGGGGCGCCCGAGCGCTCCGGATGCCGCCATGTCGCCGACATCGAGTCGCGGCTGCCCGCCAAGCCGCTGCTGATCGTCGCCCAGGCCGCCCACGCGGCGCCCGCCGCCGGGCTGGCGGTGGTCGCCGGCACCGGCAGCCGACACCTCGTCCGGCCCCGTACGCCGGCCCCCGCAGGATCGCCCGCGATCCGGGCGGTAGTGGCCTCCCGTGCCCCGGGAGGCCACTACTTCCACACCCGAACGCCAACTTCGCCCCGGCGACCGCCGCGGCGGGTAGAACCCGTCAGGCCACGTCGGCGTTGCTCGGCCGCCGCCACGGACCGGTGATCGCGAGGACGTGGCCCGGGGACTGGATGCCGACGAACAGCACCTTGCCGTCCGGGCTGAACGTCGGGCCGGCGAACTCGCTCCCGTTGAGCTCGTTGCGGGCCAGCGGGTACGCCTTGCCCTGCTCGGTCACCCCGAACAGGTGCGACAGCCCGTCGCCGTCCTCGGCCAGGATCACCCCGCCGTACGGGGAGACGGTGATGTTGTCCGGCCCGTCGAAGTTGCCCTCGACCGACGGGTCCGGGTTGACGCCGAAGATGGTCTTCAGCGTGACCGTCTCCGTCTTCGGGTCGTAGAACCAGACCTGGCCGTCGTGCTCGTTGACGCTGCCGTCGGCGTGCCGGGCGAAGCTCGCCACGAAGTACGCCCCGCCGTCGGCCCACCAGGCGCCCTCCAGCTTGCGGCTGCGGGTCACCTCGCCGTCGGCGAACTGCTTGCGCACCGACACGGTCCGGGCGTCCCGGTCCGGCACGTCCACCCACTCCACCTTGTACCGGGTGCCCGGGAGGGTGGCCTCGGCCAGGTCGGCGACGTACCGGCTGCCGTGCAGGCAGCGCATCGCCTGGAGGGTGCCGACCGTGTCGCCGTCCGGCCGCTGCGCCAGCGCGCGCAGCGCGCCCTTGCCGCCCCGGAAGCCCTCCGGCGGGCTCCACCGGAAGTACAACCCGTTCGGGTTGCCGGCGTCCTCGGTCAGGTAGATCGCGTGGGTGTACGGGTCGACCGCGACGGCCTCGTGGGCGTACCGGCCCAGGAACTTCAGCGGCACCGGGTCGAGGTTCTGCTCCCGGTCGTGCGGGTCCACCTCGAAGACGTACCCGTGGTCCTTCTGGTAGCGCCCACCGGCCCGCTGCTCGGTCTCCTCGCAGGTCAGCCAGGTGCCCCACGGGGTGATCCCGCCGGCGCAGTTGTTGTGGGTGCCGGCGAGGCTGACGTACTCGCCGAGCCGCCGGCCCTGGCCGTCGACCTCGATGGTGGTGGTGCCGCCGCGGGCGCCCGGGTCGTAGACGAGGCCGGGCAGCGCCGGCACCGGGTACGGCTCGCTGCCGCCGATCTCGTGGTTGTTGACCAGCACCGAGCCGGTGGGCGACCGGAAGCAGCCGGTGCCGTCGGTGTCGCTCGGGGTGGGCTGGCCGGACTCCAGCAGGCTCACGCCGGCCTGCGCCACGATCGTGTACGAGAAGCCGGGCGGCAGGGACAGCAGGCCGGCGGGGTCCGGCACCAGCTCGCCGTAGCCGACCGCCGGACGGAAGGCGGCCTGGGCGGCGGCGGGGCCGGCGATCGCCTCGATGCTGCCGGCGAGCGCGATCCCGAGGCCACCGGCCGCGCCGGCCCGCAGCACGTCCCGGCGGGAGAGGGGAGAGGAGGTCACGTCGTTGCCTTTCCTGTCGCAGGTGTTCCCTGGTGAAGGCAAGCCGGGCCGGTGGAACGGCGGCACCGGCGCCGGTGACGGCCGGGCGAACACTGGGCCAACCGTATGTGCGGGGCGGGCGCTGACCTGCGTGAGTGTCGGCCGTTACCGGGGTCCGTTAGGGTTCGTTGGACCGCACGGCGTGGGAGGGCAGAAGGTGGGCAGGCTCGCGTCCGCGTACGGCCAGGCGGTCACGGCCCACCGGCTCGCGCGCGAGCGGCTGGATCTGGCCCGGCGGCTGCTCGCCGCCCTCGGACCGGCCGCCCCGAGCGCCACCGAGCTGGTCGCCCGGCTGGCCCGGCTCGGCGGGCGGCTCGCCGCCCCCGCCTCCGGCGCGACCCCCGCGACCGAGGATCCGGTTCCCGTCCGGATCGGCGAGGCGACCACCCTGGACGGTGGCTTCCCGGTGCTCGTCCCGCTGGGCGGCGGCTGCCACCTGACCGTCGACGCGGACGCCCGCGACCTGCGGGTCGGCGAGCTGCTGCGTACGGTGGTGCTGCGGCTGCTCGCCGCCGCCCCGGCCGGCACGGTCCGGGTCGCCGGGATCGACACGGTGGCGTTCGGGGCCACGTTCCTGCCGCTGCGCCCGCTGCTCGACGCGGGCGTGCTGCGCCCGGCCGCCACGACCGTCGCCGACGTCGCCGCCCTGCTCGACGAGGCCGAGCGCCACGCCCGCGCCGCGCAGCAGGCCGCGCCGGCCGACCGGGAGCTGCTCGTGCTGGTCGCCGCGGCCGCGCCCCCGCCCCGGGAGGCCGCCCGGCTCGCCGCGCTCACCCACGCCGGCGCGTCCGCCGCCGTCTGCGTCCTGCTCGCCGGTCACCCGCCCGCCGGCCCGGGCGAGGCGCCGCCGTCGGGGGCGGCCACCGCCGTGCGACTGCTGCAGCGGTACGCCCACGTCGGCGACCCGCCCGGGCATCCGTTCAGCGCCGACGGGTCGGGGCTGGCCGCGCCCGTCGTCCTCGACGGAGACCTGCCGCCGGACACCGTCGCGGCGCTCGCCGCGCGGCTCGGTCCCGCCGCCCGCCGCGACACGCCGCCAGCCTTCGCCGACCTGCTTCCCACCGCCCGCTGGACGGAGTCGAGTGCCTCCGGGCTGTCCACGGTGGTCGGCCGGGCCGACCGGCGGGCCGTCACGGTCGCCTTCGACGACGCCACCCCGCACTGGCTCGTCGCCGGTCGCACCGGGGCCGGCAAGACGGTGTTCCTGCTCGACGTCCTCTACGGACTCGCCGCCCGCTACGCCCCGGCGGAGCTTCAGCTGTGGCTGCTGGACTTCAAGGAGGGCGTCAGCTTCACCGAGTTCGTCCCCACCGACCGCGACCCGTCGTGGCTGCCGCACGCCCGCGCCGTCGGCATCGAGTCCGACCGGGAGTACGGCCTGGCCGTGCTGCGGGAGCTGCGCCGCGAGCTGGACCGGCGGGCGGGCGTGCTCAAGCGGCACGGCGTCACCAAGCTCGCCGATCTGCCCGCCGACGCCCGCATGCCCCGGGTCGTCGCGGTCGTCGACGAGTTCCAGGTGCTGCTCGCCGGCACCGACGCACTCGCCCGGGAGGCGGTCGACCTGCTGGAGGAGTTGGCCCGCAAGGGCCGCTCGTACGGGATGCACCTCGTGCTGGCCAGCCAGGCCACCACCGGCATCGAGTCCCTGTATGGCCGGGCCGAGGCGATCTTCGGGCAGTTCCCGCTGCGGGTGGCGCTAGCCGGCGGTGGGGGAGTGCTCGACCCGCGCGACGACGCCGCGTCGGCCCTGCCAACCGGCGCGGCCGTGCTGAACACCGCCGCCGGGGCGTTCGGCGCCGGCACGGTCGTCCGTTTCCCCGACGCGTACGGCGCCCGGGACGAACTGGCCCGGCTGCGCCAGGAGCTGTGGCGGGCCCGCCCGGCCGACAACCGCCCGCCCGCCGTGTTCCGCGGTTACGCCGCCGCGCGCCTGGAGGACGACCCCGCGTTCGCCGCGCTGCGCCCCGGCGGCGGGCACCCGGTGGCCCTGGTGGGCCGGACGGTCGACGTGGCGGGCAGCGCGGCGTCCTTCACCCTGGACGCCACCCCGGGCCGGCACCTGGCCGTGGTCGGCGCCGCGCCGGTCGGTGCCGACGTGCTGCGCGCCGCCGCGCTCAGCCTCGCCCGGCAGCATGCCCCCGGCGACGCCCGGTTCCTGCTCGCCCCGCTGGCCGAGGCGGGCGCCGGGGCCGCGGAGTCCACCGGTGCGAACCTGGCCGCCGCGGGCCACCCCGTCGAGCGGCTCGACGCCGCCGCCCTGCGCGACCGGCTCGCCGACCTGGCCGGCGCCGGGCCGCCCGGCAAACGCACGTACCTGGTGCTCTTCGGCGCGGACGCCGCCACGGCGGCCCTCGCCCGCCCGGACCCGGCCACGTTCCGCTCCGGCCACGACGACCTGCGCGCCCTGCTCCGCGACGGCTCCGGCCGCGGGGTGCACGTGCTCGGCTGGTGGCGGGGCCTGCCCCGGCTCGCCGAGGACCTCGGCGGGGCGCACCACCGCGACGACGTCGCCTGCCTCGTCGCGCTGAACGTCCCCGCGGCCGAGCTGGGCCTGCACCTGGGCGTGCCCGCCCTGGCATACCAACCGCGCGCCGACCGGGCGTTGCTGGTCGACCGGCACGACCAGCGGACCCTGCTGATCGTCCCGTTCGCCGGGGGCGGGGAGGGCTGAGGCGTGTCCACCTTCGACGAGTACGCCGCACTGGCCCGTCAGCTCGCCGCCCACCGCCGCGAGAACGACCGGGACGCCGCGGCCGAGGCCGCCCACCGCCGCGCCCTGCACGGGACGCTCGACCAGCTCGGCCACCGGCTCACCGCGCAGGGGCACCGGCTCGACCAGCTCGGTCAGGCCCTCGGCGTGACGCCGCCCACCGCGTCGGGCCCGCCCACCGCGTCGGGCCCGCCCACCGCGTCGGGCCCGCCCACCGCGTCGGGCCCGCCCACCGCGTCGGGCCCGCCCACCGCGTCGGGCCCGCCCACCGCGCCCGGCCCGCATGTCGCGCCCGGCCCGCACGTTGCGCCCGGGTCGGAGGTCGCCTCCGGGTCGCACGTTGCATCCGGGCCGCATGTTGCGTCCGGGCCGCTGGTGGCGTCTGGGCCGCATGCCGCGTCGGGTCCCTCGACCAGCGCCGCCGGCCCCGGCGTGCCCGCGTCGGGCGGCGAACCGGCCGGAGCGCTGGCCGAGGCGCACCGGCTCACCGACGAGGCGGACCGGCTCGTCGCGCACACCGAGGCCGTCGCCCACCGGCCGCCGCTGCTGCCGACCTGGTCGCCGCCGGCCCGGGCCCTGATCGTGTACGTCGGCTGCGCGCTGGCCGGGGTCGTGCTGATGCTGGCCATGGTGGTCGCCTCCGACCTGGCGGTCGTCGGCCTCGGCGCCCTGTACGCCGCGACGTGCGCGGGGCTGCCCGTGCTGTCGTTCCTCGCCGGATACCTGGTGCTCGGCCGGTGGGGGCGGCCGGCGCTGGGCACCGAGGCGCCGCCCCGGTTCGCCCCGCTCGGCTTCGTGATCTGCGCGCTGCTGGTGCCCCTGGCGTACTGCGCCTACCTGCTGGTCTTCCGCCTGCTGCCCTGACGCCGGGGGCCGCCTCGGGGCCTCTTTCACGGAAAGAGTGGCCATCCGGGCGGGAATGCCCACTCTTTCCGTGAATCTGCGCGCTCGCCGGCAGCGGGTCAGGCGGGGAGGAGGGCGAGATCGGCCACCTCGGCGGCGCAGCCCCAGGAGAGGGTGACCCCCGCGCCACCGTGGCCGTACGCGTGCACCAACCGGCTTCCCGGCGGGCCCGCCGGGTCCGGGTCCACCTCGACCCGGGGGCCACCGTGCCGGGCCGGCCGCAGCCCGATCCGCTCCCCGAGCACGGGGGCGCCGGCCAGCTCCGGCACCAGCGCCACGCACCGACGCCGGATAGCCGCCGCCGTCTCCGGGTCGGGGCCGGTGTGCGCCACCCCCGGCTGGTACGTGCCGCCGAGGACCACGTCGTGCCGGCGCGGGTGCACGTACGTGATCCCCGCCGGGTCCTCCTCGTCGCGGACCGAGGTGGTCAGGCCCGGGTTCGCCACGAGCACCAGGTGCCCGCGCACCGGATGCACGGCCGGGTCGGCGGCGAGCCGGCCGGCGGCCAGGCCGGTCGCGTTGACCACCGTCGGCGCGGTGTCGAACGCGTCGGCCAGGCGCTCCACCCGGCGGCGCAGTACCCGCCCGCCGCCGGCCTCCAGCCGCTGCCGCAGCCAGGCCAGGTACGGCGTCATCTCCACCGTCGGCGCCGTGAACCGCAGCAGCGCCGCGTACGGCGGCTGCGCGGGCTCGGCCACCAGATCCCCGCACGCCTCGGCCCACCACGGCGGGCCCGTGTAGCGCCGGCGCAGCCACATCCGGGTCGGCCGGGCGACCACCCCCGGCGCGCCGGCCGCCGCCTGGCGGGTCAGCTCCGCGTGCGTCTCGCGCGCCCAGCGCAGGACCCTCGGGTCCTGGTCGGTGTGGCTCGGGTACCAGACCGCGGCGGCCACGGTCGACACCGTGTCCGCCGGGTCGTCGGCCGCCAGCACCGTCACCCGTGCGCCCCGCTCCTGGAGGACGATCGCCGCCGTCATCCCGACGACCCCGCCACCGACCACCGTCACGTCCCTCGTCCGCGTCATCGTCCGCTCCCGTCCCTAGCGCCGTCGGCCCGGAGAGGTGGCCGTCGGCTTGCTCGTGCCGTCGGCCTGGAGAGGTGGCCGTCGGCTTGCTCGTGCCGTCGGCCGGGATAGGTGGCCGCCAGCCCCGTCGTGCCGTCGGCCCGGAAACGTGACCGCCGGCCTGCTCGTGCCGTTGGCCTCGGATCGTCGCCGCCGCGGCGGCCCGCCGTCCAAGACGGATCGGGCAGCGGGCGATAAGCGGCGCTTATGATCGTCCCATGTCCGATCCGTCCAACCGGGACGCCTGGTGGGACCTGCGGCGGCTGCGCTACTTCGCGGTGCTCGCCGAGGAGCTGCACTTCACCCGGGCCGCCGCCCGGCTGCGCATCGCCCAGCCCGCCCTCAGCCAGCAGATCCGGGCCCTGGAACGCCAGCTCGGCGTGCCGCTCGTGCACCGCACCAGCCGCGGCTGCACCCTGACCGAGGTGGGCGCGCGGGTCGCCGACGAGGCCGCCCGGCTGCTCGCCGAGGTGGACGCGGGGACCGCCCGGATCCGCGACCTGGTGCGGGGCCGGGGCGGCCGGCTGCGTCTGGCGTACACCCGGTCGGCGCGCGGCGGACGGGTCGACGCGCTGGTCGCCGGGTTCCGGGCCGCCCACCCGGACGTCGAGGTGGTCTCGGAGACCGCCTGGACGGCCCCGAATGTCGCCGGCCTGCTCGCCGGCCGGCTCGACGCGGCCTTCGTCCGCCCGCCGGTCGACGAGCCGGCGCTGGTCTGCCGGACCGTCGACACCGAGGAACTGCTGCTGGCCCTGCCGGCGGGGCACCCCCTCGCCAGCGGCCGCCGCCGGATCAGCCGGGCCGAGGTGGTCGACCTGCCGGCGGTGATGTGGCCGCGCGAGAACGGCCCGGGCATGTTCGACCGGACGATCGCCCAGGTCTGGCCGGGCGGCGGCTTCCGCCTGGTCCGCCAGGAGCCGGACGACGAGCAGTTGCTGCGGGCGGTGGCCGGCGGCGACGTCGTGGCGGCCGTTCCGGCGGGCCGGGCCCGCGCCCTGCGGGTCCCCGGCGTACGGCTGCGCCGGTTCACGGCGCCGACCCCCACCGTCGACGTGGGGCTCGCCTGGCCCCGCGACAGCACGAACCCGGCCCTGCGCGGGCTCCTCGCCCTGCTGGAGTGGGACCGTACGACGGGAAGCACGGCCTGATCTTGGACAGTTGTCGTCCTCTGTGGACGAGAAGTGTCCAAGATTGGCTTCGGAACCGGGCCGGGCAGTGGGGAGGATGTCGGTGAGCGAGGAGTTGGACGGGTTCGTGATCGGGTACGTGCCGGCGGGGGTCGGCGCGGAGGTGTCGGACTTCGCCAGCGAGTGGGAGGACGTGCGCTTCCGTACCCGGGTGTGGGAGCGGCAGGTCGAGGAGGGCTACCGGGTCGACATGCGGGTGCACGTCCTGCGCGCCGGGCGGCTGACCACGCTCGAAGAGCTGCGCGACTTCCTGGCCGCGTACCACGAGCGGGACGCCGACGACTGGCGGCTCGACGGGTTCGACACCGGCGGTGTGCCGGGACTGGCCGGCGACGGCGAGGCGTTCTCGCTGGTCGGGCCCGGGGTCGCGGTCGACGTGCTCGCCGACCCGGAGCGGGTGCCTGAGGCGGAGCTGCGCGCCGTTGCGGCGGCGATCCGCCCCGCCTGAGCGAGCCCGGCAGGCGCCGGCTAGTAGCGTCAGGAGAGGGGAAGCAGCCCCGCCTCGAAGGCGCCGCGCATGCCCACGTACCCGTTGATCCGCTTCTCGATCTCGGCATAGTGCGCCCGCTGCCCGGCGGACACCGCCGGGTCCTTGGCGGCGCTGACCAGGTTGACCACCCGGGCCGCCGGCCGGTACTCCATCCAGGTCGGCAGCACGCTCACCCCGGTGACCTCCCAGCTACCCGGAGCGGTCCGGGTGAAGGTGAACTCGGGCACCACGGCGTCCTGCGTGTTCTCCGGCGAACTGTCGTCGAACCGGGCGGTCAGGTTGCCCATCCCGTAGGCGACCCACTTCCTACCGATCTTCTCGAACGGCTGTACCACGTGGACGTGGTGTCCGATGATCAGATCGATGTCGGGCGAGGCGAGCAGCTCCCGGGCAAGATCCAGCTGGTCGTCGTTCGGCGCGTTCTGGTACTCGGTTCCCCAGTGCATCGAGAGGATGACGATCTCCGCGCCCGTCGCCCGCGCCTGGTGCGCCGCCGTGAGGATGGCATCCCGGTCGATGAGGTTGGCCGCCCACGGCTTCCCGGACGGCAGCGGGATGTCGTTGAAACTCAGCGCGTACGACAGTTGGGCGACCTTCACGCCGGCAACGTCCATGATCGTCGGCCGGGCCGCCTCGTCCGTGTTGCGGGCTGTGCCGGCGTGCCGCAACCCGACCCGGTCGAGGTTGTCCAGGGTTCGGGTGATGCCCTCCAGGCCCGTGTCCCGTGAGTGGTTGGATGCCGTGGAACAGGTGTCGAATCCGGCCCAGGCAGCCGCGTCGGCCAGCTCCGGGGGCACGCTGAAGGCGGGCCATCCGGTGAATGGACCCTGCGGATCCGCCAGCGGCGTCTCCATGTGACAGATGGCGAGGTCCGCGGCACTCACCCGGGGGCGGATCGCACCGAGCACCTGGGTGAAGTCGTGACCGGTACGGCCCGCCGCCTGCGCGTCGGCGGCCGCCTGCTCGGTGAGTGGTGGGTGCACCAGTAGATCCCCGGCGGCCACCACGGTGAGCTGGTTCTTCGGCGCGGGGACCGGCGCCGTGGCGCGGGGGACGGTGGAGGGTCCCGGAGTCACTCGCGCTCGGGCCTGATCGCCGAACCCGCCCGATATGCCGGAACGCGCTTCCTGCGCGACAACGTGTTACCCGTCCATAACTTCTTATTGACGTTTCTGGATGACAAAGGTCATTCTCTCTGCACGATCGATCGGACCGCTCACTGACCTCCTCCCGGCATCCCCCGGGACCCCCCACCAGGAGGTGCAGCCCATGCTGCTCCGAAAGATCGTCGCCGCCCTCACGGTGTCGGCCGCCGCCGCGCTGGCCGTACCGTCGCCGGCCGCCGCCGCCGCCGCGCCCGCGCCCCTCGCCACGGCCGCCGCCGGCAATCCGGTGATCGTCGTCGGCGGGCTCAGTGGCGTCGCCTTCGCCTACGAGCCCCTCGCCGCCCGGCTGCGGGCCGACGGCTACCGGGTCTCCAGCTACGAGCTTCCCGGCCTCGGCTTCGGCGACGTCACCGCCTCGGCGCGCGCCTTCGCCGGGTACGTCGACCAGGTGCGCGCCGCCACCGGCGCGGCCCGCGTCGACGTGGTCGGCCACTCCGAGGGCGGGCTGGTCTCCCGCTGGTACATCAAGTACCTCGGCGGCGCGAGCAAGGTCGGCCGCTACATCAGCCTCGGCTCCCCGCAGTACGGCACGTACGTCGCCAACATCGCCAAGTTCCTCGGCGTGGGCAGTTGCCTCGGCATCGTCGCCTGCCAGCAGATGACGATCGGGTCCAGCTTCCTGGCCACGCTCAACAGCGGCGACGACACCCCGGGCGACGTGCGCTGGACGACCGTTCGCACCCTCCAGGACGAGCTGGTCCAACCGGTCGGTAACGCCAGCCTCGCCGACGGGGCGACCAACGTGCTGATCCAGGACTGGTGCCTGCTGCGGGTCGTCGGGCACGTCGGCCTCGTCGTCGACGGCACCACGTACACGGTGGTCCGGGGCGCGCTCACCGACTCGCCGGTGCGGCCCGACTGCTTCGCGCTGTGAAGCCTGGCCGGGCGGACGGGAGGACCCGTCCGCCCGGCGCCGGCTCATGCCGGACGCGGCGCCGGACCCCGGGGAAGCGTCAGGCGCGTTCCACCACGACCACCGGGATCTCCCGGTCGGTGTTGCGCTGGTAGCGGGCGTACCGGGGAAAGACCCTCGTCATGAACTCCCACAGCCGGGGCCGCTCCCGGGTGGAGGCCGTCCGGGCCCGGCCCCGGAAGCGCTCCGCGCCGATCTGGATCTCTACCGCCGGCTCGGCGCTGAGGTTGAGGTACCAGTTCGGGTGCCTGGCCGCACCGCCGTTGGACGCCACCAGCACGATCCGGTCGTCGTCGCGGCCGTAGATCAGCGCCGTGCGTCGCAGCTTGCCGGACCGGCGGCCCCGTGTGGTGATCAACAAAGCGTCGTAGCCGTGGAAGCTCCCCTCGGCGCCGTCGGTCTCCACGTACCGGCGGACGTGGCTGGCGACCCAGTCGACCGGGCTCTCTTCGATCTCCTCGTCGTGCTCCGGCACGGCCATTCCGTCCCCTCCCGTCGGCGTCGGCCCCGCGGCGGGGCGCAGCACCCGTTCTACCCCGCGCCCCGGCCGGGCGTCGCCCCCGAACGGTTCGCCGGGCCTTCCGGCCGCCGCGCCGAGCGCTGACCGGAAGCCGACAGCGGCGGCGACCTGGTCGTCCGGAATTCTCCCGAAGCGGAGTGCCGGAGGCGGGGGAGCGGCACCAGCGCCGGGTGAGGCCGAGCGGTACGATTCCGGGCGCGCGGTCGCCGATGCCCGCCGACACGACGACTCCGCACGACGATTCCGGTGCGGTTCCGTCCGCCGGCTGCGCGGGCGTGGCGCGTCGTTGGACAATTGTTCCGCAGTCCGCAAGGGGTCGGCCCGCAGTCCGACCCGAAGGAGAGACTAGCCTGATGGGCGTGACACGCCGCGCGAAGATCGTCTGCACCCTGGGCCCCGCCACCTCGTCCCCGGAGCGGATCCGGGGCCTTGTCGAGGCGGGCATGAACGTGGCGAGACTCAATTTCAGCCACGGCAGCCACGCCGACCACGAGGCGGTCTACCGGCTCGTCCGGGAGGCCGCCGACGCCACCGGTCACCCCGTGGCCGTCCTCGCCGACCTCCAGGGCCCGAAGATCCGGCTCGGCCGGTTCGCCGACGGCCCGCACGAGTGGCGCACCGGCGACTCGGTGGTGATCACCGGCGACGACGTCGTCGGCACCCGGGACCGGGTCTCCTGCACCTACCGGAGGCTGCCGCGCGAGGTCAAGGCCGGCGACCGGCTGCTGATCGACGACGGCCGGGTGGCCGTCGAGGTCAGCGAGGTGGTCGGCAACGACATCCGCTGCCTGGTGACCGAGGGTGGGCCGGTCTCCAACAACAAGGGCGTCTCGCTGCCCAACGTGGCGGTCAGCGTTCCGGCCCTGTCGGACAAGGACGCCGAGGACCTGCGCTTCGCCCTCGGTCTCGGGGTCGATCTGATCGCGCTGTCGTTCGTCCGCTCGGCGGAGGACATCAAGCTGGTCCACGCGATCATGTCCGAGGTCGGGGTGCACCGGCCGGTGCTCGCGAAGGTGGAGAAGCCCGAGGCGGTCGACCACCTGGAGGCGATCGTCCTGGCCTTCGACGGCGTCATGGTCGCCCGCGGCGACCTGGGCGTCGAGCTCCCGCTGGACCAGGTCCCCCTGGTGCAGAAGCGCGCCGTGCAACTGTGCCGGGAGAACGCCAAGCCGGTCATCGTCGCCACCCAGATGCTCGACTCCATGATCGAGAATTCACGGCCCACCCGCGCCGAGGCCTCCGACGTGGCCAACGCGGTGCTCGACGGCGCGGACGCGGTGATGCTCTCCGGCGAGACCAGCGTCGGCAAGTACCCGGTGCTCACCGTCAGCACCATGGCCAAGATCGTCCACACCACCGAGTCCGGCTCCATCGCCGTGCCCCGGCTGCAGCACGACCCGCGTACGCACGGCGGGGCGCTCACCGTCGCCGCCTCGTCGATCGCCCGGGCCATCGGCGCCAAGGCCATGGTGGCGTTCTCGCAGACCGGCGACACCGTGCGCCGGCTCAGCCGGCTGCAGTGCGACCTGCCGCTGCTGGCGTTCACCCCGGTGCCCGAGGTGCGCAACCAGCTCGCCCTCTGCTGGGGCGTGGAGACGTTCCTGATGCCGTTCGTCGAGCACACCGACGACATGTTCCGCCAGGTCGACCAGGCGCTGCTCGGCCTCAACCGGGCCAACCCCGGCGACTACGTGGTGATCGTCGCCGGCAGCCCGCCCGGCACCCCCGGCTCCACCAACACCCTGCGGGTGCACCAGCTCGGCTCGCTGGTCGACGCCGCGTCCGCCCGGGCGTTGCAGTGACCGACGGGGTCACAGTCGGCCAGGCGGCCGTCGACCAACTGCTGGAGGTCCTCGACCTCGAGCACACCGCCGAGATGACCTTCCGCGGGGTGAGCCCCCCGGTCGGCCCACAACGGGTGTACGGCGGCCAGGTCGCCGGCCAGGCCTTGGTCGCCGCCGGGCGCACCGTCGACCCGGACCGCTTCGTGCACTCCCTGCACGGCTACTTCGTCCGGCCCGGCATCCCGTCCGAGCCGATCGAGTACCAGGTGGAGAACGTCCGCGACGGCCGCTCGTTCTCGGTGCGCCGCTCGGTGGCGCTCCAGCACGACCGGCCGATCTTCTTCATGTCGGCGTCGTTCCAGCAGCGCGAGGAGGGGCTGGACCACCATGCCCCCACCCCGCCCGACGTTCCCGCCCCGGACGACGTCCCCACCATGACCGAGCGGCTCGCCCGCTACCCCGAGCGGCTCGGCATCTGGGGGCAGATCCCGCGCCCCATCGACGTGCGCTACGTCGGCGAGCCCGGCTGGGTACGCCCCGGCGACCGTCCCGCCGACCCGAACCAGCGGGTCTGGATGCGCATCGACGGCAAGCTCCCGGACGACCCGCTGCTGCACGCCTGCGCCCTGACGTACGCCTCCGACCTGACCCTGCTCGACTCGGTGCTGTCGGTGCACGGCGAGGTGTGGGGTCCCGGCGGCGTGGTCGGCGCGAGCCTCGACCACGCGCTGTGGTTCCACCGGCCGTTCCGGGCCGACGAGTGGTTCCTCTACGACTGCTGGAGCCCGTCCGCCTCCGGGGCCCGGGGCCTGGCCACCGGCCGGATGTTCACCACCGACGGCCGGCACGTTGCCAGCGCGGTGCAGGAGGGGCTGCTGCGCCGCGTCGGCGGCTGACCGCCCCGCCCAGCGGGGCGGCCGGTCGACCGTTCGGCGGAGGGGCGGCAGCTCCGCCCGCTGACCAGGGGTCTAATCTGTCGGACATGCGTCTCTCCGCCCGGGTGGACTACGCCCTGCGCGCGGCCGCCGAGCTCGCCGCGGTCGCCGAGCGCGCCGGCACCGGGCGGTCCCGCCCCGTGACCGCCGATCAGATCGCCAAGGCGCAGGAGATTCCGCCGAAGTTCCTGGAGAGCATCCTGCTGCAACTGCGCCGCGGTGGCATCGTGCACGCCCAGCGTGGCCCCGAGGGCGGCTACTGGCTGGCCCGGTCGGCCGCCGAGATCTCCCTCGCCGAGGTGATCCGGGTGATCGACGGGCCGCTGGCGCACGTCCGGGGGCAGCGCCCCGAGCAGCTCGGGTACCACGGTGCGGCGCGAGCCCTGCAGGACGTGTGGATCGCGCTGCGGGCCAGCGAGCGGGAGATCCTCGAACTGGTCACCGTGGCGGACGTGGCCAGGGGGAGCCTTCCGGGCCGGGTCAACGAGCTGGCCGCCGACCCGCGCGCCTGGAGCTGACCGATTCCTCCGGCGGCGTCCCTTCGCCGCGGGCGCCCCGGCCGTTCGGCGCGTCCCAGTAGTCGATAGGGGGCTTGACCGCAGCGCGTCCGTGCCGCATTGTCGACCAAGTCGATAGGACATGCCGAAAAGTCAGGGGGCGCCCGTGCGCAAGCTGCTGGTCCTCGCTCTGGTCGGGCTCGTCGCGCAGCTGGTCGACGGCTCGCTCGGCATGGCCTACGGCCTGACGTCGTCCACCCTGCTGTTGGTCGCCGGGGTCGCCCCGGCCGCCGCGTCCGCGTCGGTCCACCTGGCCGAGATCGGCACCACGCTGGCCGCCGGGGTGGCCCACTGGCGGTTCGGCAACGTCGACTGGCGCGTGGTCACCCGCATCGCCGTCCCCGGCGCGCTCGGCGCGTTCGGCGGGGCCACCTTCCTCAGCGCGATCTCCACCGAGGCCGCCGCCCCGTGGATGGCCGCGATCCTGTTCACCCTCGGCGCGTACCTGCTCGTGCGCTTCGCCCGGCCGCTGCGCGTCAACCCCGGCGCCGGGCGGCTGCGCGGCCGGTTCCTCGGCCCGCTCGGCCTGGTCGCCGGGTTCGTCGACGCCACCGGCGGCGGGGGATGGGGACCGGTCGCCACCCCGGCGCTGCTCGTCTCCGGGCGGATGGAGCCCCGAAGGGTGATCGGCTCGGTCGACACCGCCGAGTTCCTGGTGGCCGGCGCCGCAAGCGCCGGCTTCCTGATCGGTCTCGGCAGCGAGGGCTTCCTGCTGCCGACCGTCGCCGCCCTGCTGATCGGCGGGCTGATCGCCGCCCCGGTCGCCGCCTGGCTGATCCGGATCGTCCCCGCCCAACTGCTCGGCGCCACCGTCGGCGGCGTGATCGTGCTGACCAACGCCCGCACCCTGGTCCGGGCCGGCGAGCTGCCCGGCGGCGTCCAGTGGCTCGCGTACGGGCTGCTCGCCGCCGGCTGGGTCGCCGCGATGGTCCTGGCCGTCCGCGCCCTGCGCCGCAACCGCCGCGACCAGGCCACCGCGGCCCCCGCACGGAACGAGACCCCGGCGCAGCCCGTCCCGCTCGCCGCCGTCGAGAGGTGAGCGCGGCCGGTTGAGCACCCGGTAGACGGCGGGCCGCCCGGAACGGCACTCGCGGTTGGCCTGCGGCACCACCCACGCGTGCCGCACCCGGGTCGGCCCGCCGGCCCGGGTCAGCCCGCGTCGGACAGCACCGTGCCGGCCGCCTCGCTGACCAGCGCCCACGCCTCGTCCACGTGCGACTGCGTGGTCAGCGGCGAGCCGACCACGAGACGCAGCGTGTACCGGCCACCGACCCGGGTGTGGGTCAGGAACACCCGGCCCGTGGCGTTGACCCGGGACAGCAGCTCCGCGCTGGCCTCGTCCCCCGCGGCCAGCCGGAAGCACACCAGCGAGAACGGATGCGGCCCGGCGAGGACGAACCGGTCGTCGGCCCGGACGCGGTCGGCGAACCGGCCGGCGAGGGCCACCCCGGCACGGACGTGCGCCCGCAGCCCCTCCACCCCGTACCAGCGCAACACGAACCACAGCTTCAGGGCACGGAACCGGCGGCCCAGCGGCACCTGCCAGTCCCGGTAGTCGATCACCGCGCCGGACTCCGTCGCCGCGTTGCGCAGGTACTCCGGCAGCACCGTCAGCGCCTCGATCAGCTCACCCCGGTCCGCCACCCAGAACGCGTCGCAGTCGAACCCGGTGAGCAGCCACTTGTGCGGGTCGAAGCAGTACGAGTCCGCGTACTCCAGCCCCGCGTGCGACCAGCGCAGCTCCGGGCAGACCGCCGCCGCCCCCGCGTACGCGGCGTCGACGTGCAGCCAGACGCCGTACTCCGCGCAGATCTCCCCGATCTCCGGCAGCGGGTCCACGGCGGTGGTGGAGGTGGTGCCGATCGTGGCCACCACGATCGCGGGGACGTCCCCGGCGGCCAGATCCGCCCGGATCGCCTCCCGCAGCGCCTCCGGGCGCATCGCCAGCGTCTCCGGGTCCACCTCGACCATTCGTACGCCGTCGGAACCGAGGCCGGCGATCCGCGCCGCCTTCTCGATCGACGAGTGCCCCTGGGTGGAGGTGTAGGCCCGGTACCGGCGGTCGATCCCCGCCTCGCGCCACCGCCCCCCGCCGGCCCGGTGCAGCGCGCCGAGGGTGGCCACCAGGGTCGCCGAGGAAGCCGAGTCCTGGATCACCCCGCCGCCGCGACCCGTGGAGCGGAACCGCTCCGGCAGGTCCAACAGGCCTGCCAGCCAGTCCAGCAGCACCGTCTCCAGCTCGGTGCAGGCAGGGCCGGTCGCCCACAGCATGCCCTGCACGCCGAGTCCCGCGCTGACCAGGTCGCCCAGCACGCTCGGGCCGGAGGTGTTGGCCGGAAAGTAGCCAAAGAATCCCGGGTGCTGCCAGTGCGTCAGCCGGGGCGCGACCAGGGCGTCCAGGTCGGCCAGCACGGCCTCCACCGGCTCGCCGTCGGCGGTCGGCCCGGCCGGCAGCGCGGCCGCCAGCGCCCCCGGCGGGTCCTGCGAGGTGACCGGACGCTGCCCCAGCGTCGCCCAGTAGTCCGCGATCCAGTCGACCACCGCGTGCCCGGCCCGGCGGAACTCCTCGGGGTCCATGTGCTCAGCCATCCGCCGAGTCGACCAAACGGGAACCACCCGAGGCAAGAGCCCGGTCCGCACCGGGGTGGCAGGCACCGGGCCGCAGCCGCGGAATCCGCACAGCTCCGGCCCGGTGCACCACACCGCGGCATTCCCCGACCCGTCCCGACCGGGAGATGCCGTACCACCACCGGCGACAACGTTAGGCGGCGTCCGCGAAGCGGGGGTGACGCCGGTATGAAGATCGTGTTTCGGGCGTTTCGCGCAGGTGTCCGACCCGTCGGCCGGGCGCGGTGCCACCCGCGCCGCCGCGGCTCAGCGGCGCAGGCCGCCCGCCACCTTCTCCGCGATCAGCTCGTACGAGCGCGCCCGGTCCGCCACGTCGTACACCAGCGTCGTCAGCATCAGCTCGTCCGCCCCCGTGCGGGCCAGCAGCTCCGTCAGCTGCCGGCGCACCGTCTCCGGCGACCCCAGCGCCTGCCCCTCCCGCCGCTGCGTCACGAACTCCCGCTCCAGCTCCGTGTACGGGTACGCCGCCGCCTCGTCCGGCGTGGCCAGGGCCGCCGGCCGCCCCGAGCGCAGCCGCAGGAACGACAGGTCGGCCGGGCCCGCCAACCAGTGGGCCCGCTCGTCCGTATCCGCGCAGACCGCGTTGACCGCGACCATCGCGTAAGGCTTCTCCAGATACCGCGACGGCCGGAAGTGCTGCCGGTACAGCGCCAACGCCGGCAGCGTGTTCGCCGCGCTGAAGTGGTGCGCGAACGAGAACGGCAAGCCCAGCAGCCCGGCCAGCTGCGCGCTGAACCCGCTCGACCCCAGCAGCCAGATCGCCGGCAGCTCGCCGCGCCCCGGCGTGGCCACGATCGGCCCCGGCCGCTCGCCCGTGAAGTAGTTCATCAGGTCCGCCAGCTCCCGGGGGAAGCCCTCCGCCGACAGCCCCTCCATCGTCCGGCGCAGCGCCAGCGCCGTCACCTGGTCCGTCCCCGGCGCCCGACCGATGCCCAGGTCGATCCGGCCCGGGTGCAGCGCTTCGAGGGTGCCGAACTGCTCGGCCACCACCAGCGGCGCGTGGTTCGGCAGCATCACCCCGCCCGACCCCAGCCGGATCGTCGAGGTCGCCGCCGCCAGGTGCGCGATCAGCACCGCCGGCGCCGAACTCGCGATCCCCGGCATGTTGTGGTGCTCCGCCACCCAGAACCGGTGGTAACCCAGCTCCTCGGTGCGCCGGGCCAGCTCGGTCGTGTGCCGCAGGGCCTCGCCCGCGCCCGCGCCGGCCGCGACCGGTGCAAGATCAAGAACAGCCAACGGTACGTCGATCATGCGACACCCCAACCCGCAGCGCGCCCGAAATGTTCCCGGCCGGGCACGTGTGGCTCACCCCATTCCGCGCGCCTGCTCGAAAATCAAACTCGTCTGCGTGTAGCCCGCTCGTGCGCCGCCAACCGCACCGACACCAGCACCTCCAACGGCAACCCCACCGCCGCCGGGTCCACCTCCGCGTGGAACCCACGGATCGCCCCGCACTCCCGCAGCGCCCGCGTCCGCGTCAGGCACGTCGACGGCGCCACCCTCACCGGCTCCGCCAGGGCGTTGTTCGGCAGCCGGCCGTCCGCCGTCAGCTCCCGCAGAATCGCGCGATCGACATCGTCCAGGGCCGCGAACGGCCGCACGTCGTTCAGTGAAACGGGCATGCGCCCATCCTGCTCCGAATTCACACGCCGTAGAAGGACCACAAACAGAATATTCTGCGGTGGGTCCGCTGCGCGTCAGTCTTACGTTCGCCGCCTTTGCCGTGAGGGCCGCTGCGCGGCGAGGCGGGCCACCCGCCGTGGGCGACCCCCCTCGTGGATGTTGTCGGGCAGTAGTGCCTTGCCCCTGCCTCGTCAGGGCGTGCAGGCTGGGCGCGTCGCAGGCGACGCACTCGGCGAGGATGCCTGGCCGTGCCGCAGCGCGTGACGCGTCGGGTCAGGACTTCGGGCCGACGTGCCGGTCCAGGGCGGCCACCGCGTCCTGGCGCGCGACCGACAGCGAGTTGCGCCGGTTCATCTTCCAGGCGACGCCGAGCAGGCCCAGCGCCCACTGGCACCGCCCCATGATGTCCGCGGACTCGTTGGTGAACAGGTAACGCGGGTAGACGTACGCCTTGCCGCGAACCGTGACCCGGTTGCCGACCCGGCAGCCGTCGGAGTGGAACAGGCCGCGCACGAAGTCCCCGGGATGGGCGGTGACGATTTCCCGCTGCCAGTCGGCGAGGACGATGGGACGCTCGTGCTTCCTGCCGGGTCCGTGCTGCGGCAGCAGACACGGCCAGTGCGTGCCGTAGCTCTGCACACTGATGCAGCCCTGTTGCTGGACGCGCTGCACCTCCGTCGCGAGAACCCTCTTCATGGCGTCCTCACAGGCGTCGATCAGGCCGGGCCACGTATCGGCGCAGGAGATGCGCAGCACCGGAACCCGGGCGGTGGTAACCAGGTAGCCGTCACCGAGGTAGAGGCCGAGCAGGTAGGCATACTGCCCGAGGTCTGTCGGCTTGCCGACGTCGGTGCGGCAGCGGAAGCAGCGCAGTGCTGTGCCCTGTGGCTTCGGCTCCGGTCGGATTTTGCACCAGTGCCGGACAGTGGGGTAGGAGACTCCGACGGCGCGGGCGGCCTCCGCGACGGTGGCGCCGGCCAGGTAGAGGCGTCTTGCTCGGGCGCGAATCTCAGGTGGGTGCACGTGCCCAGTTTTGAACGCACGTATGACAGTTTGTGCCCCCGGTGGGATTCGAACCCACACTGTCGGAGGTTTGAGCTCCGTCTCTCTCCCGGTTGGAGTACAGGGGCTTCCGTGATTCGGCACTGACAGAGTACCCACTAGGCTAGGGGCCGCGACACCCGGCACGGCGGTGTCAGTTTGAACTGGTAGGAGAGGCTCGTGGCCGAGACGCAGACGGATGCCGAGCGCAGGCGGGTCTTGATCGCCGAGGACGAGGCGCTCATCCGGCTTGACCTCGCCGAGATGCTCGTCGAGGAGGGCTACGAGGTCGTCGGCGAGGCCGGTGACGGCGAGACGGCCGTCCGGCTCGCCGACGAGCTGAAGCCTGACCTGGTGATTCTCGACATCAAGATGCCGATCATGGACGGGCTGGCCGCCGCCGAGCGGATCGCGGGCGCCCGGATCGCCCCGGTGATCATCCTGACCGCGTTCAGCCAGCGGGACCTGGTGGAGCGGGCGCGGGCGGCCGGCGCGATGGCGTACCTGGTGAAGCCGTTCCAGAAGAGCGACCTGGTGCCGGCGGTGGAGATCGCGCTGTCCCGGTACGCGGAGATCTCCGCGCTGGAGGCGGAGGTCGCGGGCCTGACCGACCGGCTGGAGATCCGCAAGACGGTCGAGCGCGCGAAGGGCGCGCTGATGACGACGTACGGGATGAGCGAGCCGCAGGCGTTCAAGTGGATCCAGCGGACGGCGATGGACCACCGGATGACCATGAAGGAGGTCGCCGAGCGGATCCTCGCCGAGACGGCTGGCGGCGAGGTGGCCCAGCCGGCGTCCTGACGGCTTCGGGGGCTTCGGCCGGCCCGTCCGATCGATACGATCGGATGCATGCCTCGTCGGTGGCCGCTGGCGGCGCTCGGCGTGCTGGTCGGGTGTGCCGTGCTGCTGGCCGGTTGCCGGTCGGCGGAGGGCCCGGCGCCCGCGCCTGAGCCGGTGCGGCCGGAGTGGCGGGCGGTGGACCTGCCGGCGCCGCCGGGCGGGCCGGGGCGGCTGGTGCTGCGCGACGCGGTGGCGTGCGGGGGCCGCTGGTTCGCGGTGGGTGCGGTGGCCGACGCGTCGGGCGGGACGCGGCCGGCGGCGTGGTCGAGCGGGGACGGCATCTCCTGGTCGGCATTGCCGGTGCGGGGTGAGACGTTCTACGGCCGGCAGCACGTGCTGTACGCGGCGGCGTGCCGGGACGGCCGGGTGGCGGCGTTGGGCGCGCAGGTCGGCGGGGTGCACGGCAATCCGCGTACGGGCACGTGGGCCCGGGGGTGCTGTCGGTGTCGGGTCTGGTGGCGGTGGGGCGGGTCCTGGTGGCGGCGACCGGTGACGGCGGCGGGCGGCGGGTGTGGCGTTCGGTGGACGGCGGCGCGTCGTGGCGGGCGGTGACGATGCCGGTCGCGGTGCCGGGTGGCGGCGACACGGCGGTGGCGGTGGCGGCGCAGGGGGATCGGCTGGTGCTGGTGGCGGACGACGACCGGGGGGCCAGCGCCTGGTGGGCGCCGCTGCCGGGCGTCGATCGGTAGGGAGCGGAGGTCGATCGGTAGGGAGCGGAGAAAGGTGCGCTCGTTACCGACGAATGGAAGGTGAGACTCTCTCGGAACCGAAGGTTCTTACAGCGATCGTTTCCAATCCGCCACGGCGTGTAACGGTTCGGTCAACCCGTGTTCGCAGGGCTTTTGTCACCGCTTCCGGGTGGGATAACGTCCCGCCCCAGACCGGCGACGACGGTCTGGTTCGTCCGCCCTGCAAGAGCCAATGAGCGGCGGGTGGTTCGGGCCATGGGATGGAGGAGGGTTCGGGCCTTGAGGCAGAAGCTCGCACGCGTGATCGGCGGGGTCGCCATGCTGGCGCTCGTCGCCGGCGGCACCGCTTGCTCCAGCAGCAGCAGCGACGAGGCGTCCGGCGGCGACGCCTGCGGCAGCAAGATCGGGTTCTTCGGTGCGCTCACCGGCAGCTCCGCCGCGCTGGGCATCAACGAGAGGAACGGCGTCAAGCTCGCGGTCGACAAGTACAACAAGGAGAACGCGGACTGCAAGGTCGAGCTCGTCGAGCTGGACTCGCAGGGCAGCCCGGACCAGGCGCCGGGTCTGGCGCAGAAGGCCATCGACGACACCAAGATCCTGGGCATCGTCGGCCCGGCCTACTCGGGTGAGTCCGAGGCCGCCGGCCCGCTGTTCAACGAGGCCGGCCTCGTCACCATCACCCCCTCCGCCACCAACCCGACCCTGGCCACGAAGAGCTGGAAGACCTTCTTCCGGGCCGTGGGCAACGACCTGAGCCAGGGCCCGGCCGCCGGTGTCTACATCAAGAACGTGATGAAGGCCGACCGGGTGTACGTCATCGACGACCAGTCGGCGTACGGTCAGGGCCTGGCCGACGAGGTCAAGAAGGTGCTCGGCGCGGCGGTCGTCGG
Organism: Micromonospora olivasterospora; assembly: GCF_007830265.1. NCBI lineage: Bacteria > Bacillati > Actinomycetota > Actinomycetes > Micromonosporales > Micromonosporaceae > Micromonospora > Micromonospora olivasterospora. The sequence continues at coordinate 649,439 of NZ_VLKE01000001.1, read as the reverse complement.
CTCGGACAAGGTCCAGGGCGAGGGCAAGCAAACCGAGTTCTCGGCCGTGGTCACCAAGGTCAAGACGGCGAACGTCAAGGCGGTCTTCTACGGCGGCTACTACCAGGAGGCCGGCCTGATCCGCAAGCAGCTCTCGGCTGCCGGGGTCACCGCGCCGCTGGTCGCCGGCGACGGCGTCAACGACGGGGCGTACATCACCTCCGCCGGCCAGGCGGCGGCCGAGGGCACGATCCTCACCTGCCCGTGCCAGCCGGCGGCCGAGGCCCGGGGCACCTTCACCGCGGACTACAAGGCGCTCAACGGCGTCGACCCGGGCACCTACAGCGACACCGCCTTCGACGCGGCGAACATCCTGCTGGCGGGCATCAAGGCCGGTAAGACCGACCGCGCGGGCCTGCTGGAGTTTGTGAAGGGCTACAGCGGCGAGGGCGTCGCGGCCAGCTACAAGTTCGTCGAGGGCGGCGAGCTGGACCCGGCGCAGGTCAAGGTCTGGGCGTTCAAGGTCACGGGCGGCAAGGTCGTGCCGGACCAGGAGATCCCCAAGTCCTGACGCCGGTCGCTGCCACAAGCGATTGAGTCGTGATCGCGGGTGCGGCCGGGAGCTCGCTCCCGGCCGCACCTTCTGTTTCTCCAGAGCTGACGGAGCGTCCCTCCTTGAACTTCGACGGACTGTTCTCCAATTTCGGAGAACTCACCACGACCGGCCTGACGCAGGGCGCCATCTACGCCCTGGTCGCGCTCGGGTACACGCTGGTCTACGGCGTGCTCAGACTCATCAACTTCGCCCACTCCGAGGTCTTCATCGCCGGCGCGTTCGCCGCGATCTGGACCTGGAACGGATTCGGCCTCGACCAGGACTCGACGGTCAGTGGGGTCGGCTCGATCCTGTTCTACCTGCTGGTGGCGATGATCGTCGCGGCCATCGCCTCGGCGGGCACCGCCACGGTGATCGAGCGGGTGGCGTACCGGCCGCTGCGGAAGCGCAACGCGCCGCCGCTGGCGTTCCTGATCACCGCGATCGGCGCCTCGATCGCGATCTCCGAGGCGTTCGGCATCTGGACCCGCCGGCTGCCGGAGGGCGCGCCGGCGTTGGTCAGCTCCAAGCCGTTGTTTCATCTGTTCGGGGTGCCGATCGACCCGGTGCAGCTGCTCACGATCGGCGCCGCGCTGGTGATGATGATCGCGCTGGACCTGTTCATCAACCGCAGCCGGATCGGCCGGGGCATCCGGGCGGTGGCCCAGGACGCCAACACCGCGGCGCTGATGGGCGTGAACAAGGACCGGATCATCCTGATGGTCTTCATCGCCGGCGGCGCGATGGCGGGTGTCGCGGGCCTGCTCTACGACGTGCGGATCCAGACCCTGACCTACAGCGTGGGCTTCCTGCTGGGCCTCAAGGCGTTCACCGCGGCGGTGCTCGGCGGCATCGGCAACCTGCGCGGCGCGCTGCTGGGCGGCCTGTTGCTGGGCGTGATCGAGAACTACGCCTCCGGCCTGTTCGGCAGCCAGTGGAAGGACTTGGCCGCCTTCGCGTTGTTGGTGGTGCTGCTGATGTTCCGGCCGACCGGCCTGCTGGGCGAATCGCTGGGGAGGGCGCGGGCATGACGACGGTCCTGGAGAAGGTGCGCTCGGGCCGCGAGGCCGTCGGGCAACGGTGGCACGGCGCGCCGCGCTGGGTGCGCTGGGTGCTGCTGGCGGCGGTGATCGTGTTCTTCTACGCGCTGCCGAACAAGGAGTTCTACCAGTACCTGGGGCCGATCCCGACCCCGGGCGCGAACTTCACGCAGGTGCTGTTCACCGTCTCGATCTACGTGCTGCTGGCGGTCGGGCTGAACATCGTGGTCGGCTTCGCCGGCCTGCTCGACCTGGGCTACTTCGGCTTCTTCGCCGTCGGCGCGTACACGGTGGCGGTGCTGACCTCGCCGAGCAGCGACATCAAGACGCTGTGGCCGTGGCTGGTGGTGGTGCCGATCGCGATCGCGCTGACCATGGTCTCCGGGGTGGCGCTGGGCACGCCGACCCTGCGGCTGCGCGGCGACTACCTGGCGCTGGTGACCCTCGGCTTCGCCGAGATGATCCGGATCGCGGCGGTCAGTTCGCCGTTCCTGAAGGGGCAGCGGGGCTTCAGCCAGATCCCGCACCCGCCGGGCAAGTACGCCGACGGGAGGCCGTTCTTCGGGGTGCTGGATGCCCGCCCGTACTACTGGCTGGTGCTGACGCTGATCATCCTGGTGGTGATCGGGGTGCGGAACCTGACGCACAGCCGGGTGGGCCGGGCGTGGATCTCCATCCGGGAGGACGAGGACGCGGCGCAGCTGATGGGCGTGCCGACGTTCAAGTTCAAGCTGTGGGCGTTCGCGGCGGGCGCGGCGATCGCGGGTCTGGCGGGCGCCCTGTTCGCGGGCAAGCAGAACTTCGTGAACTCGCAGAACTTCGAGCTGCTCAACTCGATCATCATCCTGGCCGCGGTGATCTTCGGCGGGTCGGGCAACATCGTCGGCGCGATCGTCGGTGGCGGCCTGGTGGCGTACATGATCGAGCGGTTCCGCGGCATCGAGCTGCTCGGCATCGAGCTGTACGAGTGGCGGTTCCTGTTCTTCGGCCTGGTCCTCGTGCTGATGATGATCGTCCGCCCGCAGGGCCTGATCCCGAACCGGCGACGGGCGGCGGAGTTCAAGGACCGCCGCAAGGAGGTGATCGTCGGTGAGTGACACCGAGCAGACCAGGGCGGTTCCGGCCCAGGCGGGCGCGCCCGCCGTCGAGACGGTGCCGCAGCGGGAGCCGCTGTTGGAGGTAGACCACGTCACGCTGCGCTTCGGCGGCGTGGTGGCGCTGAACGATGTGGACTTCACCCTCTACAAGGGGGAGATCCTGGGGCTGATCGGCCCCAACGGCGCCGGCAAGACCACCTGCTTCAACGCCATGACCGGCATCTACCAGCCGACCGAGGGGCAGATCCGGTTCCGTGGCCAGAAGATCAGCGGCAAGCGGCGGCACCAGATCACCCGGATGGGCATGGCGCGGACGTTCCAGAACATCCGGCTGTTCCCGGAGATGACGGCGCTGGAGAACGTCCAGGTCGGCGCGGACGCGCACCACAAGACGAGCGTGATCTCCGCGCTGTTCCGGCTGCCGCGGCACCGGCGGGAGGAGCGCGAGGGCCGGGAGAAGGCCGAGCGCCTGCTGGAGTTCGTCGGCATCCGCAACCGGATGCACGAGTTCGCCCGCAACCTGTCGTACGGCGAGCAGCGGCGGCTGGAGATCGCCCGGGCGCTGGCCACCGACCCGGTGCTGCTGTGCCTGGACGAGCCGGCGGCCGGCTTCAACCCGGCGGAGAAGGAGGAGCTGCTCCAGCTCATCCGCCAGATCCGCGACACCGGCGTGACCGTGCTGCTGATCGAGCACGACATGCGTCTGGTGATGGGCGTGACCGACCGGATCGTGGTGCTGGAGTTCGGGAAGAAGATCGCCGAGGGGCTGCCCGCCGAGGTGCGGGACAACCCGAAGGTGATCGCGGCGTACCTGGGGGTGCCGGACGATGCTGCTTGAGATCGACGACGTGAGCCTGCTGTACGGGCGGATCCAGGCGCTGCACGGCATCAGCCTGACGGTGGACGAGGGCGAGATCGTGGCGCTGATCGGCGCCAACGGCGCCGGCAAGTCGACCACGATGCGGGCGATCTCCGGGATCCGGCCGATCGCCTCGGGCCGCATCCGGTTCGCCGGTGAGGACATCTCCAAGCTCCGGGCGGACCTGCGGGTGCGGCGGGGGCTGTGCCAGGCGCCGGAGGGCCGGGGCATCTTCCCGGGCATGACGGTGCTGGAGAACCTGGACATGGGCGCCTACACCCGGCGCGACCGGGCCGGCATCGCGCAGGACCTGGACCGGGTGCTGGGGCTGTTCCCCCGGCTGGCCGAGCGGCGCAAGCAGCCTGGCGGCACGCTGTCCGGCGGCGAGCAGCAGATGCTGGCGGTCGGGCGGGCCCTGATGAGCCGGCCGAAGCTGCTGCTGCTGGACGAGCCGTCCATGGGGCTGGCGCCGATGCTGATCCAGCAGATCTTCAATATCGTCACCGAGATCAACCAGCAGGGCACGACGATCCTGCTGGTGGAGCAGAACGCCCAGCAGGCCCTGGCCCGCGCGCACCGGGCGTACGTGCTGGAGACCGGCCGGATCGTGAAGTCCGGCACCGGCGCGGAGCTGCTGCACGACCCCTCCGTCAAAGAGGCGTACCTCGGCGTAGCCTGACCGGCGATCCCCCTCAGTTAGGAGTTCCCCTCATGTTCCAGCTCAACGGTGGCCGGCGGGCGGCGCTCGGCGCCGCGGGCGCGGCCGCGCTGCTGCTCTCCCTCGCCGCCTGCGGCGAGGAGGAGGGCACCGAGCAGCCCGGCGCCGGCCCGGCCGTCAGCGCGTCGGCGGACACGTCCCTGGCGGACAAGGTGCCGGCCGCGATCAAGGCCGACGGCAAGATCATCGTCGGCAGCGACACGACGTACGCCCCGGCGGAGTTCCTTGACCAGGACGGCAAGACGGCGATCGGCTTCGACGTGGAGCTGTTCACCGCGGTCGCCCAGAAGCTCGGCCTCCAGGCGGAGTTCGTCTCGGCGCCGTTCGGCGACATCATCACGGGCGTCAATACCGGAAAGTACGAGGTCGGCGTCTCGTCGTTCACGATCAACGACGACCGCAAGGGCCAGGCCAACATGGTCAGCTACTTCCAGGTCGGCACCCAGTGGGTGACCAAGAAGGGCAACCCGGCCGGCGTCACCCTCGACAACGCCTGCGGCAAGAAGATCGCCGTGCAGAAGGACACCGTCCAGGTCGAGGACATCCAGAAGCGGTCCAAGGCGTGCACCGACGCCGGCAAGCCGGCGATCACGATCGAGCAGTTCCCGGGCCAGGACGCCGCGACCGCCGCGGTGGTCTCCGGCAAGGACGACGCGATGCTCGCCGACTACCCCGTCGGCGTGTACGCGGTGACCCAGTCCAACGACGCCCTCGAGCTGCTCGACAAGCAGTACGAGGCCGCGCCGTACGGCTACGTCGTGGCCAAGGACCAGGCGGCGTTCGCCGAGGCCGTCCGGGACGCGACGAAGGCGCTGATCGCCGACGGGTCGTACAAGGCCGTGCTGGACAAGTGGAAGGTGGCCGACGGCGCGATCACGGACCCCGCGGTCAACCCGTAACCCGACATGAAGTCTGAGGAAGCGACTACCGTACGGGCGCGGCCGGAGCCGATCCGCGCCGTGCCCGTACGGCACCCGGGGCGCTGGGTCGCGGTGGCCGTGCTGGGCGTGCTGACCGCGATGTTCGTCCACGTGCTGGTCACCAACCAGGCCTTCAACTGGTCGTTCATGGTGGACAAGATGTTCCGTCCGCCGATCATCGAGGGCCTGCTGCGCGGCACCGTGCTGATGACGGTCAGCGCGATGCTGATCGGCGTCACGCTCGGCGTGGTGGTCGCGGTGATGCGGCTGTCCGACAACCCGATCCTGCGCGGGGTGGCCTGGCTCTACACCTGGTTCTTCCGGGCCGTGCCCCGGCTGGTGCTGCTGGCCGTCTTCGGCAACATCGGCATCCTGTGGAGCCGCATCGAGTTCGGGGTGCCGTTCGACACCCAGCTCGGCCAGCTGTTCGGCATCGACAACCTGCAACTGCGGCTGTTCGGGTTCTCCTCCCGGGACATCCTCACCGGGTTCATGGCCGGCCTGCTCGGGCTCGCGCTCTCCGAGGCCGCGTACATGGCCGAGATCGTCCGGGCCGGCATCCAGTCGGTGGACCCCGGGCAGACCGAGGCCGCCCAGGCGCTCGGCATGAGCCGCGGCCAGCTGCTGCGCCGGGTCGTGCTGCCGCAGGCCATGCGGGTGATCATCCCGCCGACCGGCAACGAGACCATCGCCATGCTCAAGGACACCTCGCTGCTGCTGTACGTGCCCGTGAGCGTCGAGCTGTTCTTCCAGCTGGACGCGGTCGGGAAACGGACCTTCCAGATCTTCCCGATGTACGTGGCGGCCTGCCTGTGGTACCTGGCTTTGACCAGCATCCTGCTCGTCGGGCAGTACTACCTGGAGCGGCACTTCGGGCGGGGCTACGGCGCCACCGGCCAGGCCCGGGCGCGGCTGCGTGCCCTCGGCGGGGGTGCGGCCCGATGACCGAGCTGACCGTACCCGCCCAGGCGGGCGCCCCGGCGGCGGAATCGCCGCCGATGGTCCGGGCCGAGCAGGTGCACAAGTCGTTCGGGCCCCTAGACGTGCTCAAGGGCATCGACCTGGAGGTCCGCGCGGGCGAGGTGTGCTGCCTGCTGGGCCCCTCCGGGTCGGGCAAGTCTACCTTCCTGCGTTGCATCAACCACCTGGAGAAGATCAACGCCGGTCGGATCTGGGTCGACGGCGAGCTGATCGGCTACCAGGAGCGCGGCGGGAAGCTGCACGAGCTGCGGGAGAAGGAGGTGGCCGCGCAGCGCCGCGCGATCGGCATGGTCTTCCAGCGGTTCAACCTGTTCCCGCACATGACGGTGCTGCAGAACGTCACCGAGGCGCCGGTGCTGCTCGGGCGGGAGAAGAAGGCCGCCGCCCGGGAGCGGGCCGCGGCGCTGCTGGACCGGGTGGGGCTGGGCGACAAGCTCGGGGCGTACCCGGGGCAGCTCTCCGGCGGGCAGCAGCAGCGGGTGGCGATCGCCCGGGCGCTGGCCATGCAGCCGAAGCTGATGCTGTTCGACGAGCCGACCAGCGCGCTCGACCCGGAACTGGTGGGCGAGGTCCTGGACGTGATGAAGGACCTGGCCCGCGACGGCATGACCATGATCGTGGTGACCCACGAGATCGGCTTCGCCCGGGAGGTCGGTGACTCGTTGGTCTTCATGGACGGCGGCGTGGTGGTCGAGTCGGGTAACCCGCGCGAGGTGATCGCCAACCCGAAACACGAGCGGACCAGGGCGTTCCTGGCCAAGGTGCTGTAGGAGGCGTCCCGGCGGGGCGCATGCTCGCGCCGGGACGCGCACCGTACGACGGAAGAGCCGGCCGGCGGGATCACCTCGCCGGCCGGCTCTTCCGTCAAGATGCCCGGGACCCGGCCGGAGCCACGGGCACCCGGGCGCGGGCCGGTCAGTCGAGGTAGTAGCTGAGGTACCAGCCCCGCACGCCGCACCGTCCGCAGTCCTTCGGATACGTGGTGAAGGTGCAGTAGTGCGCGACGTACCGGGAGCCGGCGGCGTCGCACTCCGCCTCGGAGCCGTAAGGGTTGGTGGTGGCGTGGATCCAGACGCCGGCCTGGGCCGGCCCGGCCACCGAGGCCGCGCCGAGCACACCGACGCACGTCGCCACCAGGGCGCGCGTCATCAACTTCTTCGTTCAGAACCCCCGTTCGAAGAGATTGACGAGACGCTATCGCAGTGCGGTGAATCCCGCTGCCCCGCCGGACGTGGCGAACGGAGTTGTCGGGCGTACGGGCTAGAGTCGCTGCGTGACAGCTACGACGCCGCGCCTGCTCCTCGTCGACGGACACTCCCTGGCATACCGGGCGTTCTTCGCCCTGCCGGTGGAAAACTTCTCCACCACGACAGGGCAGCCGACGAACGCGGTCTACGGCTTCACGTCGATGCTGATCAACGTGCTGCGCGACGAGCAGCCGACGCACATCGTCGTCGCCTTCGACGTGTCCCGCCGCTCGTTCCGCACCGAGAAGTACGCGGAGTACAAGGCCGGCCGCAGCGAGACCCCCACCGACTTCAAGGGCCAGGTCAGCCTGGTCAAGGAGGTCCTGGCCGCGCTGCGCATCCCGGTGGTGGAGAAGGAGGGCTACGAGGCCGACGACCTCATCGCCACCCTCGCCTGCCAGGCCCGCGACCAGGGCATGTCGGTGCTCATCACCACCGGCGACCGGGACGCGTTCCAGCTCGTCGACGACTCGATCACCGTGCTCTATCCGCGCAAGGGCGTCTCCGACCTGGCCCGGATGGACGCCGCCGCGGTCGAGGCGAAGTACGGCGTCGGCCCGCAGCGTTACCGCGACCTCGCCGCCCTGGTCGGCGAGACCAGCGACAACCTGCCGGGCGTCCCCGGCGTCGGGCCGAAGACCGCCGCCAAGTGGATCAACCTGTACGGCGGGGTCGAGGGCGTCGTGGCCCGCGCCGACGAGATCAAGGGCAAGGCCGGCGACAGCCTGCGCGAGCGGCTGGCCGACGTGATCCGCAACTACGAGATCAACTGCCTGGTTTCCGACCTGGAGCTGCCGATCCGCCCCGAGGACGCCCGCTGGGCCGGGTGGGACCGGGAGGCCGTGCACCAGGTCTTCGACACGCTGGAGTTCCGCATCCTGCGCGACCGGCTCTACCAGTACCTGGAGGCCGTGGAGCCGGAGGCCGAGGCCGGGTTCGACCTGGCCGGCGAGGTGCTCACCGAGCCCGGCGCGCTGGCCGGCTGGCTGGCGGCGCACGCCTCGGCCGGCAACCCGGTCGGGGTGGCGGTCAAGCTCGACACCGGCCCCAACCGGCGGCACACCGCCTCGGTGCTCGGCATGGCGCTCGCCACCGCCGGGGGCGCCGCGGCCTGGTTCGACCCGGCCCGCCTCGACCCGGCCGACGGGGCGGCGCTGGCCGCCTGGCTGGCCGACGCCGGGCGTCCCAAGGTTCTGCACGACAGCAAGCCCGCGGTGCTCGCGTTCGCCGCCCACGGCTGGTCACTGGAGGGGATCGCCCGCGACACCCAGATCGCCGCCTACCTGGCCCGCCCCGACCAGCGCTCGTACGACCTGACCGACCTCGCGCTGCGCTACCTGCACCGGGAGTTGCGGGTCGACGCGCCGGACACCGGCCAGCTCACCTTCGAGGGGCTGGGTAACGACGGCGAGGCCGAGCAGAATTTGATGCTCCAGGCCCGGGCCACCCTCGACCTGGCCGACGCGATCGACGCCGAGCTGTCCCGCGACGGCGAGCAGTCGGCACGGCTGATGGCGGGGGTGGAGCTGCCCCTGATGCGGGTCCTCGCCGCCTTGGAGCGCACCGGCATCGCCGCCGACACGCACTACCTCTCCGAGCTGGAGGCGCACTTCGCCGCCGAGGTGAAGGCCGCCGCGCAGGGCGCGTACGCCGCCGTCGGGCGGGAGTTCAACCTGGGCTCGCCCAAGCAGCTCCAGGAGATCCTCTTCGGCGAGCTGGGCCTGCCCAAGACCAAGAAGATCAAGACCGGCTACACCACCGACGCGGACGCGTTGCAGTGGCTGTACGCGCAGAACCCGCACCCGGTGCTGGAACACCTGCTGCGGCACCGGGACGTGGCCAAGCTCAAGTCGACCGTCGACGGCCTGCTCAAGTCCGTCTCCGAGGACGGGCGGATCCACACCACCTTCAACCAGACGGTGGCGGCCACCGGGCGGCTCTCCTCCACCGAGCCGAACCTGCAGAACATCCCGATCCGCACCGAGGAGGGCCGGCGCATCCGGCGCGCCTTCGTGGTGGGGGAGGGCTACGACTGCCTGCTCACGGCCGACTACAGCCAGATCGAGATGCGGATCATGGCGCACCTGTCGTCGGACGAGGCGCTGATCGACGCGTTCAACTCCGGTGCCGACTTCCACGCCGCGACCGCGTCGTCCGTCTTCGGCGTGCCGGTCGACCAGGTCACCGCCGACCAGCGGCGCAAGATCAAGGCGATGAACTACGGCCTGGCGTACGGGCTGAGCGCGTTCGGCCTGTCCCAGCAGCTCGGCATCAGCGCCGAGGAGGCGCGCGGGCTGATGGACAACTACTTCGCCGGGTTCGGCGGGGTCCGCGACTACCTGCACGAGGTGGTCGCCCGGGCCCGCCACGACGGCTACACCTCGACCATCCTCGGCCGCCGGCGCTACCTACCCGACCTGGTCAGCGACAACCGGCAGCGCCGGGAGATGGCCGAGCGGATGGCGCTCAACGCCCCGATCCAGGGCTCTGCGGCCGACATCATCAAGGTCGCCATGCTGCGCGTCGACGACGCGCTGCGCGCGGCGGGGCTGCGCTCGCGGATGCTGCTGCAGGTCCACGACGAGCTCGTCTTCGAGGTCGCCCCCGGCGAGCGGGAGACCCTGGAGGCGCTGGTGCGCCGGGAGATGGGCGACGCGTACCCGCTGTCGGTGCCGCTGGAGGTCTCCGTCGGCGACGGCCGAGACTGGAACGGCGCCGGCCACTGACCCCTCGATCCTCTCCATGTCGGCGACATCGCGGTGTCCAGGTCGCCCGGACCCCGCCATGTCGCCGACATGGCTGCCGGTCACCGGCCGGGGCCCCGGCGCTCCTTCGGCGGGGCGCCGTGCCGCTCGAGGGCGCGGCGGGACGGGCCGCCCGGCGGCGGGAGCGGGGCCTTGAGCGGGTCGTGGCCCCAGTTCATCAGCGACCAGCGCCACTTCGTGTCGCGGACGTCGCCCGAGGGGCGCTGGGCCATGTGCCGGCGGACGTACCCGATGACCTTGCGCATGTGCCGGAGGTCCGCCTCCGACAGCTCGGAGCGTTTGCGGCGCAGCAGGCCGACGATCCTGCGGCCCGACTCGTGCCCGACCGACTCCCCGCTCGCCCTGCCCTTCCTGCGCCAGCCGACGTGCTGCGACTCCTCGGTCTCCAGCCACTTCGACAGCTCGCCGGGCTTCATGTTCACGGCCTCGGTGAACTCGCGGTACGTGTCCCGGCCCGGGTCATCCTTCCTCACGACGCAGCACCTCCGGCCTGTGCGCGACGTCCCGTCCCGAGTCGTCGTTGCGGATGCGGTACTGCGGGTGCTCCGGGGACGCGTTGACCGTGTGCCCCCGCACGTGCGTCCGGTCGATCAGCTTCTCCCTGACCACGCCGTGCGCCCGGCCGCTGTGACTGGCCCAGGAGACGTGGTCGCCCTCGTGGAACTCCTTCTCGGCCATGCCCGCCGGGTACCCGGCGGCGGTGCCCGGAAACGGCGGGCCGCCCGGCGTGCCACTCGCGCCCTGCCGGCATGCGTGCAGGTCACGCCGCGGGTGGGCCCTGGGTCAGCCGGCCGGCTTCTCGGCCACGAAGATCGCGGTGCCGGGGAAGAGGCGTCCCCGCAGCGGGCTCCACTGCCCCCAGATCCCCTCGTGCCCCTCGGGCCACTCCGGCTCCACCAGGTCGACCAGCCGGAATCCGGCGCCGACCAGCTCCCGCACCCGGTCGCCGAGGGTTCTGTGCTGCTCGACGTACGTGGCCTCGCCCGTCTCGTCCTGCTCCACGTACGGGTCGGTGTCGAAGTACGAGTGCACGGCGACCAGACCCCGCTCGCCCGGGTCGTCGAGGAAGATCCACCGCATCGGGTGGGTCACCGAGAACACCCACCGGCCGCCGGGGCGCAGCACCCGGAACACCTCGCGCATCACGGCCGCCGAGTCGGTGACGAACGGGATTGCCCCGAACGCCGTGCAGGCGGTGTCGAACGCGGCGTCGGCGAAGGGGAGGGCGAGCGCGTCGGCCTGCACCAGCGGGACGCGTACCCCCGCGCGCTCGGCCGCGGCGGCGGCGTGCCGCAGCATTCCGGCGGAGAGGTCCAGCGCGACCGGCCGGGCCCCCCGGGTGGCCAGCCAGCGGGCCGCGGCGGCCGCCCCGCAGCCCAGCTCCAGCACCCGCTGCCCGGCGACGTCGCCGAGCAGCCGGGCGTCGGCCTCCCGCAGCCCCTCCGGGCACCAGACGAAGTCCACGTCGCCGAGGAAGGCGCCGTGCTCGGCCTGGTAGTCGTCGGCGTCGGCGTCCCACCACCCGCGGTTGGCGCGCCGGGCCTCCGCGTCGCCGACCCGGCGCCGGGTCACCCGGCTGTCGTCGTCCACGCCCGCCACGCTAGGCCCTCGGCGGCGGCCACCCGCTACCGCCGTGGTGGATGTGACGTGTGAGACAGCCGTGGCTCCTTACAGCCGAAATCTCCGCTTTCGCAGCTGACGCGCTGTCGCGAGGGCGGGAGGGCTTGCACGCTGTGGTAATGCAGAGGGTAGGCTAGACGACGCGCTCGCGGATCGTGTGCCTCGGCAGGGAGCAGGTGCGCGGTCAACGGAGCCACATCACATGATCCCACTGAGCGATCGTTCGGTGTGCCCGGCGACGGATCCGCTGGCGCGAACAGGTCACCGCGACACCACGCCTGCTGTGACAAACCATCCGACCGGAGCAACCGCCCACATGACGAGCAGCATCGAGGCCCCCTCGAGCGCCACCCGGGTCACCCACGACGATCTCGGTTCCGAGGAGGCTTTCCTCGCCGCGATCGACGAGACCATCAAGTACTTCAACGACGGCGACATTGTCGAAGGCACCGTCGTCAAGGTCGATCGGGACGAGGTCCTGCTCGACATCGGCTACAAGACCGAGGGCGTCATCCCCTCGCGGGAGTTGTCGATCAAGCACGACGTGGACCCGGCCGAGGTCGTTTCGGTCGGTGACCACATCGAGGCCCTCGTCCTCCAGAAGGAGGACAAGGAGGGTCGCCTGATCCTCTCCAAGAAGCGGGCGCAGTACGAGCGGGCCTGGGGCACGATCGAGAAGATCAAGGACGAGGACGGCGTCGTCCGCGGCTCGGTCATCGAGGTCGTCAAGGGTGGTCTCATCCTCGACATCGGGCTGCGCGGCTTCCTGCCCGCCTCCCTGGTCGAGATGCGGCGGGTGCGCGACCTGCAGCCGTACGTCGGCCGCGAGCTCGAGGCCAAGATCATTGAGCTGGACAAGAACCGCAACAACGTGGTCCTGTCCCGCCGGGCCTGGCTGGAGCAGACGCAGTCCGAGGTGCGCACCGAGTTCCTCAACAAGCTGCAGAAGGGCCAGGTCCGCAAGGGCGTCGTGTCCTCGATCGTCAACTTCGGCGCGTTCGTCGACCTGGGCGGCGTGGACGGCCTCGTGCACGTCTCCGAGCTGTCCTGGAAGCACATCGACCACCCGTCCGAGGTTGTCGAGGTCGGCCAGGAGGTCGAGGTCGAGGTCCTCGACGTCGACCTGGACCGCGAGCGGGTCTCGCTGTCGCTGAAGGCGACCCAGGAGGACCCGTGGCGGCAGTTCGCCCGCACCCACGCGATCCAGCAGATCGTTCCGGGTAAGGTCACCAAGCTGGTGCCGTTCGGCGCCTTCGTCCGGGTGGACGACGGCATCGAGGGCCTGGTCCACATCTCCGAGCTGGCCGAGCGCCACGTCGAGATCCCGGAGCAGGTCGTCCAGGTCGGCTCCGAGGTCATGGTCAAGGTCATCGACATCGACCTGGAGCGCCGCCGGATCTCGCTGTCGCTCAAGCAGGCCAACGAGGGCTTCGTCGAGGGCGAGGAGCACTTCGACCCGACCCTCTACGGCATGGCCGCGACCTACGACGCCGAGGGCAACTACATCTACCCGGAGGGCTTCGACCCGGAGACGGGCGAGTGGCTCGAGGGGTACGAGAAGCAGCGCGAGGCGTGGGAGCAGCAGTACGCCGAGGCGCGCCAGCGCTGGGAGGCCCACACCAAGCAGGTGCAGAACTCCCGGGCCGCCGAGGCCGAGGCCGCTGCCAACCCGGCTCCGGCCGTGTCCGGCGGCGGCGCCGCCGCGGCGCCGAGCCGGCAGGCCGAGGAGCCCTCGGGCACCCTGGCCACCGACGAGGCGCTCGCCGCTCTGCGGGAGAAGCTCGCCGGCGGCAAGTGACCCTGGTGACGACTCCAGCTCGGCGCGTCTGACGCCGCGCGGTGAGTCGCCGCTGACGACGACGGGCCCCGTCCCCGCGATCCGGTAACCACCGGATCGTCGGGGGCGGGGCCCGCGCCGCTTCCACCTCCCCGCGCCCACACCCTCCCCGCCCCTCCCCGCCCCTCCCCGCCCCTCCCCGCCCCCGCGCGCGCCCGCCCCGGCATTCCGCGATCTTGCACTTTCGGCCCGGACGAACCGGGCACAAACTCCCGAACCGGGGGCCGGAAGTGCAAGATCGCGGGGAGGGGGAGGGGAGGGGAGGGGGAGGGGAGGGGAGGGGAGGAGGGCGGCGGGCGGCGGGGAGGCGGGAGGCGGGGAGGCGGGGGGTGGGGGTGGGGGGTGGGGTGAGTGGCCCGGGGTGGCGGAGGGCGGGGTGATCCGGTTGACTGGGCCGGTGCTGAAGGTGGGACTGACCGGCGGGATCGGGTCCGGCAAGAGCGCGGTCGCGGCCCGGCTGGCCGCGCTCGGCGCGGTGGTGCTCGACTCGGACCGGATCGCCCGCGAGGTGGTCGCGCCGGGCAGCGAGGGGCTGACCGAGATCGTCGCCGCCTTCTCCGACAAGGTGCTCGGGCCCGACGGCGCGCTGGACCGGGCCGCGCTCGGCGCGGTGGTCTTCACCGACCAGGAGGCCCGCCTCCGGCTGGAGGCGATCACCCACCCCCGGGTCCGGGCGCGCAGCGCCGAACTGGCCGCCGCGGCGGCACCGGACGCTGTCGTGGTCAACGACGTGCCGCTGCTGGTCGAGGTGGGGCTCGCCCCGACGTACCACCTGGTGGTCGTCGTGGAGACGGCCGTGGCGACCCGGCTCGCGCGCCTGGAGCGCGACCGGGGGATGGACCGGGCGGAGATCGAGCGGCGGATCGCCGCGCAGGCCGACGACGCGCGCCGCCGGGCAGCGGCCGACGTGGTGCTGCGCAACGACGGCAGCCTGGACGAGTTGCACGCCGCCGTGGACCGGCTGTGGCGGGAGCGGCTGCTGCCGTACGAGGCGAACGTGCGCCACCGGCGGGCGGCGCGCCCGGACCGGGTGGTGCTGACCGGGCCGGACCCGAGCTGGCCGGAGCAGTACGCCCGGCTGGCCGCCCGGATCCGGCACGCGATCGCCCCCGCCGACCTGCGGATCGACCACATCGGTTCCACGGCCGTTCCCGGCCTGGCGGCCAAGGACGTCGTCGACGTCCAACTCACCGTGCCGAGCCTGGCGGAGGCGGACGGGCCGCTGGCGGAGCGGCTCGCCGCGGCCGGCTTTCCGCGGCTGCCCGGGGACTGGTGGGACAACGCCCGCGCGGTCACGCTCGGCGGTGCGGGATCCGCGGGGCTGGCCGGGGGGACGGCGGACCCGGGCGGCGGCCGGTGGGAGAAGCGGCTGCACGGCAGCGCCGACCCCGGCCGCCCGGTGTACCTGCACCTGCGGCCGGCCGGCTCGCCCGGCTGGCGGTACGCGCTGCTGATGCGCGACCACCTGCGCGCCGACCCGCAGCGGCGGGAGGCGTACCTGGCGCTGAAGCGGCGGCTGGCGGCCGGCGGGCCGGACGTCGCCGGCTACGCCGACGGCAAGGAGCCGTGGTTCGACGAGGAGCACCACCTCGCCGAGGAGTGGGCCGCCCGGACGGCTTGGCGCCCCTGACCCGTCCACCGCCACCCGGCCCGCCCCGGTGCTTCGCCCGGCCCGGTGCTTCGCCCGGCCCCGGTGCGCCCGGCCCCGGTGCGCCCGGCCCGTTCGCCCGGCCCGTTCGCCCGGCCTCGGTTCGCCCGGCCCCGGTGCGCCCGGCCGGCGGGCGGGTGGCCAGGCCCGGCTTCGCCCGGCCCGTTCGCCCGGCCGGCGGGCGGGTGGCCAGGCCCGGCTTCGCCCGGCCCGTTCGCCCGGCCGGCGGGCGGGTGGCCAGGCCCGGCTTCGCCCGGTCAGCGGGTGGGAGGCGGCGGCGCGGGCGGGGCCACCGGCGGCAGCGCCGGCGTGCGGCCCGGGTCCAGGTCGAGCTGCGCGTACGTGCCGAGGCGGGTGCGCAGCTCCAGTCGGCGCAGCACTCCGTCCCGGTCGATCCAGTAGCGCACCCGCCCCTGCCGGGTGTTCACCTCCACCACGTCGACCGTCCGGCCGGCGGCGCGGTCGCCCCGGACCCGGCTCGCCGACGCGGGCGATGCCGCCGCCTCGCCGGCCCGCAGCGCGGCGGCCAGCAGCGCGTCCACGTCGTCCGTCGCGGGCGGGCGCCACTGCCAGGCGGCGCGCGGCGGCGGCAGCGGGGGAGGCCCGGCGACCGGGTCGCCCGGGGACGGCGTCACCCACAGGCCGCCCGGGTCGTAGCGGCGCAGCGTCCGTCCGTCGGGGGCGGCGGGGTCGCCGACCGCCAGGTACGCCGCGCGGGCTGTCCAGCTGACCCAGCCCGTACCGTGCGGTGTGGCGCCCGGCGCGACGGGCGCGGTGAGCGTCACGGCCGCGCCGCCGTCGGCCCGGAGCCGGGCCGGCAGCCGGGCGAGCCGGTCCTCCTCGGGTCCGGTGAGCGCCCGCGGCAGCCCCGGCCGCCCGCCCAGGGCCGGCACCGGCCACAGCGTCGGCCGGTTGGTCCGCTGCAGCTCCAGGATCACCGGTACGCCGCCGGGCAGGCGTCCCTCGAGCCGGTGCAGGCGGGCGTCCCGGTCGATCCACCAGCGGGCCGGCCCGTCCAGCGGCCGCGTGACGCCGGACGGCGCCGCGGCGGCCGCAGGCTGGCGACGGGGCCGGGCCACGTCGGGGCCGGCGTGGCCGTACCCGGGTTGTCGGTGTCCCGCCGATCGGCGCCGCCGCCGGGCAGCGGGGCCTGGAGGATGTCCACGGGCTGGCCGCCGGCCTCGGCGCGGCCCAGCCAGCGGCCGTCGCCCTCGGGCAGCGACCCGGGCGGTTCGGGGCGGGGCGCCGCGAGCGCGAAGAGCAGGTCGAGCGCGGGGCGCAGGGCCGGGCGGACGGGGCCGGCACCCGCACCCGTCGGCGGGCGGCACCAGCGGTGGGGCGCCGGCGCGGGCACCGCGGCCGGGTCGGCCGGGCGAGCAGCAGCCGGGGGGTGCCTGGACCAGCCCGCGGTCCGGCCCGGCCCCGGGCCCGCCGACGTCGACGTACGCCAGCGACCGGGACCAGTCGATCCAGCCGACGAGGTCGAGGCGCGCGCTGGCGTCACCGAGGGTGAGCCGCAGGCCTGACCGGACGTCCCGCTGGTTGGTGACCCGCACGGCGGCGAACCGCTGCGCCTCGGCCCGGTCAGCGGCCGGGACGGCTCCGGCTCCGTCGGCGCCCAGGTCAGCAGCCCGGCGGTGAGGCCCGCCGCCGACGCGACGGCGGCCACGCCCAACGCGATGCGGACGGCGCGGCGCCGGCCGCCGCAGGCCCGGTCGGCCGCGTCGATGTCGGCCGGGTCGGCACCGGCCATCCCGGGATCGGGGGTCGCGTCGGCGCGTGCGGCGGGCGTATCCGCGCGGCGCGTCGCCACCGGCCCGGCAGCCCCCGCCGTGGGCGGGACGACCGCCTGGCCGGCGGGCGGTACGCCGGCCCGGGCGGCGCCGGCCACCGCCTTGGCCACCGGGCCCAGGCCGGCGCCCGGGCCGGCGGAGTGGGCGGGGCCGGATGTCCGCCGGGCGGTCCGGTCGGCGGGGCCGGTCGCCGGTTCGGCAGGGCTCGTGGGCCGCGACGAGTTCTCCACGGGTGGATGAACTAGCGGTGTGCCGGACAGGTGACGCCCGCGTGGAGGGTGGGCCGCGGGGTGTCCGCGGCGGGGGCGGTCCGGTCGGGAGCGGGATGCCGACTGTGCTCGCGCCGTGGGCGGGCCGCGTGGGGTTGTCGGGCGGGACTCCCCGTCGGCCTCGGGGCGTTGGGGCGCTCGCGGCGGCCGGTCTGCGCCTCGGCGCGACCACCTCGGGTGCGCACGCCGGTCGTCCGGGTGCTGCGACCTCCTGTGCCGGGGGCGTGCCGGCCCTTCGAGGGGCTCGGCCGCCGGCCCGGACGGCCGCCGCGAGCGGCCTACGGAAGCACCCTAGCGCGGTGAGATGTGCCACACAACGGGAATATTGAAGCCGATCAAGGACTCACCGTAGTTGGCCGGCTTGTCGGACCTGCGGCGTACCGTTGACGTCATGGCGCTCGACATTCCCCGGCTCGACAACCGTTTCCAGGTCGTCAGTGAGTTCCAGCCGGCCGGCGACCAGCCGGCCGCCATCGACGACCTGGAGCGCCGGGTGCGTCGAGGCGACCGCAACACGGTCCTGCTCGGCGCCACCGGCACGGGCAAGAGCGCCACGACGGCCTGGCTCGTCGAGCGGCTGCAGCGGCCGACGCTGGTGCTCGCCCCCAACAAGACGCTCTGCGCCCAGCTGGCCAAGGAGTTCAGCGAGCTGCTGCCGCACAACGCGGTGGAATACTTCGTCTCCTACTACGACTACTACCAGCCCGAGGCGTACATCCCCCAGACCGACACCTACATCGAGAAGGACTCCTCGATCAACGAGGAGGTCGAGCGGCTGCGGCACTCCGCGACGATGTCGCTGCTCACCCGCCGCGACGTGGTCGTGGTGGCCACGGTGTCGGCGATCTACGGCCTGGGCACCCCGGAGGAGTACCTCGACCGCGCGGTGCGGGTCGCGGTGGGGCAGGAGCTCGACCGGGACCAGCTGCTGCGCCGCCTGGTCGACGTCCAGTACACCCGCAACGACGTGGCCTTCCAGCGGGGCACCTTCCGGGTGCGGGGCGACACGCTCGAGATCATCCCGGCGTACGAGGAACTGGCCGTCCGGATCGAGCTGTTCGGCGACGAGGTGGAGAAGCTCTACTACCTCAACCCGCTCACCGGCGACGTGGTCCGCGAGGTCGACCACCTGTTGATCTTCCCGGCCACCCACTATGCGGCCGGTCCCGAGCGGATGGAGCGGGCGATCCGCGACATCGAGGCCGAGCTGGCCGAGCGGCTCGCCGAGCTGGAGCGGCAGGGCAAGCTGCTGGAGGCGCAGCGGCTGCGGATGCGCACCACGTACGACATCGAGATGATGCGCCAGGTCGGGTTCTGCTCGGGCATCGAGAACTACTCGATGCACATCGACGGCCGGCTGCCCGGCAGCCCGCCGCACTGCCTGCTCGACTACTTCCCCGACGACTTCCTCACCGTCGTCGACGAGTCGCACGTGACGATCCCGCAGATCGGCGGCATGTACGAGGGCGACGCGTCCCGCAAGCGGATGCTGATCGACCACGGCTTCCGGCTGCCCAGCGCCGCCGACAACCGGCCGCTGCGCTTCGACGAGTTCCTGGAGCGGGTCGGCCAGATGGTCTTCCTCTCCGCCACCCCGGGGCCGTGGGAGCTGGAGCAGGCCCAGGGCGAGTTCGTCGAGCAGGTGATCCGCCCGACCGGGCTGATCGACCCCGAGGTGATCGTGAAGCCCACCAGGGGCCAGATCGACGACCTCATGCACGAGATCAAGCTGCGCACCGAGCGGGACGAGCGGGTGCTGGTCACCACCCTCACCAAGAAGATGGCCGAGGACCTGTCCGACTACCTGCTGGAGAACGGCATCCGGGTGCGCTACCTGCACTCCGAGGTCGACACGCTGCGCCGGGTCGAGCTGCTGCGGGAGCTGCGCAAGGGCGACTATGACGTGCTGGTCGGCATCAACCTGCTCCGCGAGGGCCTCGACCTGCCCGAGGTGTCCCTGGTGGCGATCCTGGACGCCGACAAGGAGGGCTTCCTGCGCAGCGGCCGGTCCCTGATCCAGACGATCGGCCGGGCGGCCCGGAACGTCTCCGGCCAGGTCCACATGTACGCCGACAAGATCACCCCCTCGATGGCGGACGCGATCGAGGAGACCAACCGGCGCCGGGCCAAGCAGATCGCGCACAACGAGGCGCACGGCATCAGCCCCGAGCCGCTGCGCAAGAAGATCCACGACATCCTCGACGATATCTACCGGGAGGCGGAGGACACCGACTCCCGGGTCGGCGGCGCGGTGCGGCAGCTCTCCCGGGGCAAGGCGCCGGTCAAGGAGACCCGCAGCCGCAGCCGGGCGGGGGCGGCGGGCCCGTCCCGGGAGGGCATGGCCCGGGCGGACCTGGCCCAGCTCATCCAGGAGCTCAACGACCAGATGCTGGCCGCGGCGCGGGAGCTGCAGTTCGAGCTGGCCGCCCGCATCCGCGACGAGATCGCCGACCTCAAGAAGGAGCTGCGCGGGATGGACGCGGCCGGCGTGAAGTGACTCTTCCGATGCGCGAGGCGGTCGACGCCGGCCACCCGGTTCCGGGCGCCGCCGACCACCGGGCCGGCCCGAGGCCGGCGGGCTGGCTGAGGTCGGCGGGCTGGCTGAGGTCGGCGGGCTGGCTGAGGTCGGCGGGGAGCGGCCCGAGACCGGCGGGGAGTGGCCCGAGACCGGCGGGCTGGCTGAGGCCGGTGGGGAGCCGCCCGAGGCCGGTGGGCCGCCCGAGCCGCCGTGGCCGTGGCCGCGGACGGGCCGGCCCGGCGGCGCCGAGCTGGCGGTTGCCTGCGGCTACTACGACCAGTTCCACCTGATCCGGGACTTCCGCGAGTTCGCCGGCCGCACCCCCGCTGGTCTCGTCGCGCCGCCTGTTGCCGTCCGGCCCGGGCCGGACGCGCCCTCGCATCCCACCCCTGCCGGTCGCGTCGCGTCACCCGCTGCCGCCCGTACCGGTCCCTGAGGGCGCAGGTCCGCGTCTGACCGACCGCCGGTCACATTCGTCCAATCGTCGGCGGTGCCCGACCGGCAGACTCGGGGCATGCGAACCGTCTACCCGGTCTTCCGGTATCCCGACCCCCAGGCTGCTGTCGACTGGCTCCACGCCGCCTTCGGCTTCGACGCGCGCGAGGTGCACCGCGCGCCGGACGGCACGATCGTCCACGCCGAGCTGGTGCTGGACACGGGCATGGTGATGCTCGGCCGGGGTCCCGGCCCGCGCATGCGTCCGGCCGAGGACGACTACGCCGTCTACGTCGCCGTCGACGACGTCGACGCCCACCACGCCCGCGCTCGCACGGCCGGTGCCGAGATCGTGCGGGAGCCGTTCGACACCGACTACGGCTCCCGCGACTACGTGGCCCGCGACCTCGCCGGCAACATCTGGTCGTTCGGCACGTACCGCCCCTGAGCCCGGTGGGCGCCGGCCGAGCCTTGCCGGGCACCCATCCTTGAGGATCGGCCGGCGCGACCGTTCAATTGCGGTAAGCGAGCAAGGTATTGCACACAGTGATCGTCGTGCCCTAATCTCCGTCCTGGGAGGCGGGGATGTCGTTGCCAACGAGTCCGGTGATCCGACGGGCGCGCCTGGGCGCTGAGCTGCGCCAGTTGCGCAGACGCGAGGAGTTGACGCTGGAGCAGGTCTGCGACCGGCTGGGCTGGGCCTCGACGTCGAAGCTGTCCCGCATCGAGCTGGGCCAGAGCCGGCCGGACCTCGCCGACGTGCTCGACCTGCTGGACGTCTACCAGGTGCCCCCGCCGGAGCGCGACATGCTGGTCGCCATCGCCCGGGATGCGGCGACCGGCCGGGGCTGGTGGAAGACGCTCGGCGGGATGGGCGAGCGGCAGCGCGCCTACGCCGAGCTGGAGGGCGGTGCGGCGACGGTGGTGGAGTACCAGCTCGCCGTCGTCCCGGGCCTGCTGCAGACCCCGGCGTACGCCCGGCTGCGGCTCGGGGTTGCCCGGCTGCTCGACCGCGCCGTGGACGTGGAGGCCGACGTGCGGGCCCGGCTGATCCGGCAGGAGGTGCTGCACCGGGCCGATCCGCCCCAGTACACGGCGCTGCTGGAGTTGGCCGCGTGCGACCCGGGTGGGGTGCCGGACGACATCTGGCGCGAGCAGTTGCGGCACCTGGTCGCCCTGGCGGCGAAGCCGCACGTGACGATCCGGGTGGTGCCGCCCGGCGTGACCGCGGGCGGCGCCCACCCGCTGACCCCGTTCTCCCGGTACTCGTTCCCGGACCCGGCCGACCCCCGCACCGTCATGCTCGAGGCGCTGACCACCGACGTCCGGCTGGTCTCGGCCGCCGATCTGGCCTGGTACGACGCGGTGGTCGACCGGCTGCTCGACGCCGCGCTGCCGGCGGCGGAGACGACGGCGCTGCTGGCCCGGCTGGCCGACGACCCGGCGCTGCTGGCCCGGCGTGATGATCCGGTGCTGCCCGCCCCGGGTGGCCGCCCGCTGCCCCCGGCTGGCGGTGCGGAGGACACGGCGGTGGTGCCCCGCCCCCGGCCGTCCCCCGACTGAGGCCGCCGAAACGAGGTGGCGCCCAGGCCGCCGAGCGGGGCCGGCGTGGAACAGGCGTGCCCGTCACGAACGGCGTCGAGCCGGAGCGGCCGGGACGGCGTGATGACGGGCCAGTTCGCGGGCCTGCCGGATCGGCGCGCGCCGCCGTCGGGCCCGGCGGCCCCGAGCCCGCCGCCGCCGGGCCCGGCGGCCCCGAACCCGCCGGCACCGGCGACCGGCGCATGCGGGGGTACGTTAACCCGGGGGTACGACAGCGCAGCCCGGACGCGGAGTCCGGGGCCCGGGACGGGCCGGGGCCGACGCTCAGGCCGGGACGTCGACGAAGTGCTCGACCAGCGGCGGGTTGGCGAAGTGCGGGCCGATCAGCGCCCGCCACTGCTGGAACCGCTCCGTGGCCCGGAAGTTCTCCTCGTGGGCCGCGACGGAGTCCCACTCCACGAGCAGTACGAACCGCGACGGCGACTCGATCCCTCGGGTCATCCGCACCGACCGGCAGCCGGGCGTGCCGGCGAGGATCTCGCGTCCGCGCGCGTACGCGGCGGCGAAGTCGTCCTCGTGTCCGGGCGTCACGTCGATCAGCGCGACCTCAAGCACCATGCCCGAGAGCCTGCCATGGGCCGTGGGGGCCCGCGCGGTGGGCCCCGGGCAGCGCGTCCGGCCGAGGTGAACTGGCCTCCTAGGAAGCACTGTGCGCAGAGACACTCGTCACCGTCGCCAGGTCGGAGCGCCGAACCGGGGGGCCCGGAGATGCGGTCCGGGCTGGTCATGGTGAACAATGGGCCCGAAGGAGGGGAGTATTCCCCCGCGACGGAGTCGTCAGCACGGTCGACCGCCGGCCCCCTCGGTGGCGCGACCCGGCTCCGTTGGTCGCCGACCGTCTGCCGGGCGGCGACGGAAGAGACCTCCGACAGTCACCACTGTCCGCGTCGCCGCACCAGACGCCCCGCACGGAGCGTACGGTGTGCCCGACGCCGCGTGTCTGCCGGAGGATTGAGTTGAACGTGTCCGGATTGGTGTGGGCGGCAACGCTCGTCGCGCTGACGGCGGTCCTGCTCGTCGACCTGCTCATCATCGGTCGGCGGCCGCACGAGCCCAGCGTCCGGGAGTCGAGCCTGTGGGTGGGCTTCTACGTCGGGCTGGCGCTGCTCTTCGGCGTCGGCCTGTGGCTCACCTCGGGCCCCAGCGTGGCCGGCCAGTTCTACACGGGCTGGCTCACCGAGTACAGCCTCTCGGTCGACAACCTCTTCGTCTTCGTGATCATCATGGCCCGCTTCGCGGTGCCCCGGCAGTACCAACAGAAGGTGCTGCTGATCGGCATCGTGCTGGCGCTGGTGATGCGCGGCGGGTTCATCGCCGCCGGCGCGGCGCTGATCTCCCAGTTCACCTGGGTCTTCTACATCTTCGGCGCGTTCCTCATCTACACCGCGGTCAACCTGCTGCGGCAGGGTGAGCCCGACGAGGACGAGTTCAGCGAGAACGTCCTGATCCGGTGGAGCCGCCGGGCGCTGCCGATCTCCAAGGACTACGACGGCGCGAAGATGATCACTCACGAGAACAGCCGCCGGCTGTTCACCCCGATGCTGATCGTCATGATCGCGATCGGCACCACCGACCTGATCTTCGCGCTGGACTCGATCCCGGCCATCTTCGGCATCACCCAGGAGCCGTATCTGGTCTTCACCGCGAACGTCTTCGCGCTGATGGGGCTGCGCCAGTTGTACTTCCTGCTGGGCGGGCTGCTGGACCGGCTGATCTACCTCAGCGTCGGGCTGGCCGTGGTGCTCGGCTTCATCGGGGTCAAGCTCGCGCTGGAGGCCCTGGCCGACAACAACCTGCCGTTCGTCAACGGCGGGCAGCCGGTGGGCTGGGCGCCGCACATCCCGATCTGGCTGTCCCTGGTGGTCATCCTCGGCACGCTGTCCGCGGCGACCGCAGCCAGCCTGGTCAAGTCGGCCCGGGACCGGCGCCGCGAGCTGGCCGCGGCCCGCTGACGGACCCACGACGCGTCAAGGAGGGGCGGCCCCGGAAACGGGCGGCGCCCCTCCTCCGCGTACGCGGTCAGACCCGGTGCGCGCCGACCAGAGTCGCGGTGCGCTCGTCCGGCAGCGCCTCCTCCAGCACCTCGCGCTGCTTGTAGCAGGCATGCAGCATCCGCCGGTACTCGCCCTGCGGCGCGGCGCTGACGATCCCGATGTGGTGGATCTTCCTGCCAGGGCGGGCGAAGAAGTAGAGGTCGCCGGGGCGCTCGGTGCCGGGCGGCAGCGGGGTGGTAGCCACGGCCTGGTCGTCGGCGTCGCGCGGCAACGTCACCCCGAACCGCCGCCACGCCAGGTGGACCAGGCCGGAGCAGTCGATCCCGTAGGCCGAGACGCCGCCCCAGACGTACACGACGTCGCGCAGCCGGCCGGCCACGGCGAGCACCTCCGGCGCGGACGGCGGCGCGGTCGGCAGGGGCACGACGTGCCCGTCCGGCAGCCAGAGCGGGCGGTCGTGGCCCGGGGCGCGCACGGGGCGCCAGCCGTCGACGGGCGGGCCGGCGGGGGTGAGCCGGGTGCCGAGGACGACCCCGGGCAGGAGCGGCTCGCCGCCGGGCGCGCTGCGCAGGGCGGTGACGGTCGCGTCGACGACCAGCGGGGCGTCCGCGGGGTCGGGGGCCTCGCCGGGAAGCGGGGCGAGCTGGGCGGCCGGCAGCCATCCCGGGTAGCCGCGCGGGTCGAGCTGGGCGGCCGGCTGCTCGACGGCCACGACGTGCGCCCAGCCGTCGGGCCGCAGCTCGGTGACCAGCACCCGCTCGCCGAGCAGAAGTTGGCTGAGCGCGCACTCGCCGACCTGCTGGTCGGCGTCCATCCCGGCGATCCACGCGGCCACGTCGGCGTGCGCGTCGAGGGCGGGACGGTCGACGGGACGGACCGCCTCGGGGGCGGTCCAGAGGGTCGCGACCGCGACCCGGACGACGGCCTCCCGGCCTGGTTGCAGTTCCACGCCCACCCCCAGCTTGAGGTGTCACCCTCAGGTGACCATATGAAAGTTTTCGCCGGTATTCAACTGGTCGGCTGCATGTTTACTTCAGCCAGGGCGGTGATGCCGAGCCCGGGGGCGTCGGGCAGCACCACGGTCGCGCCGTCGTACCGGATGCCGCCGCGCACCGGCGACCACGCCAGCCACCAGGCGGCGTCGAGGTCCGACACGGCGGTGGTGCCGTACGCGGCGACCAGGCTGGCGGCGGCGCCCAGCCCGATCTGGCTCTCCATCATCGACCCGACGATCGTGCCGACGCCGTGTGCGGCGGCCAGGTCGAGCAGCGTGCGGGCGGGGTGCAGGCCGCCGCACTTGGCCAGCTTGACGTTGACCATGTCGGCGGCCCGCCGTCGGATCACCTCGACCAGGTCGCGGACCCCGAACACCGACTCGTCGGCGAGGATCGGCAGGCCGACGCGGTCGCTGACCCAGGCCAGGCCGTCGAGGTCCCAGCGGGGGACGGGCTGCTCCACCAGTTCCACGTCCAGGCCGGCGTCCTCGATGCCGCGGATCACCCGGACCGCCTCGCGGGGCGTCCAGCCCTGGTTGGCGTCCAGGCGGATCCGCACCTGCGGGCCGACGGCGGCGCGGACCGCGCGGACGCGCTCCAGGTCGCCGGCCGCGTCGGTGCCCACCTTCAGCTTCAGCACGGAGAAGCCCTCGGCGCGCCGCTGCCGGGCGGCGGCGGCCAGGTCGGTGGCGTCGCCGGCGGCCAGGGTGACGTCCGTCGGCACGCGCAGGGCCGTGCCGCCGAGCAGCCGCACCAGGGGTACGCCGAGCCGGCGCGCCGCCAGGTCGTGCAGGGCGGTGTCCACCGCCGCCTTGGCGGCCTCGTTGCCGGCGACCGCCCGGGACACCTCGGCGCAGCGGGCCACCAGGTCGTCGGCGTCGCGGCCGACGAGGCGCGGGCCGAGCATCTCCCGGACGCACGCCTCGGCGCCGGCCAACGACGCGCCGGTCACCTGCCAGACCTGCGGCGCCTCGCCGAATCCGGACCGTCCGTCGCCGTCGACCACCTCCACGACGAGGGTGTCGGTGGTGGTGGTGCGGCGCAGCGCGGTCACGAACGGGGTGTGCAGGGGCGCGGAGAGCCGGTGGGTGCGTACCGCGGCGATCGTCATGTGCGGCACCCTATACGGGTCGGAGTGCGGACAGGGGAGGCCGGATGACGGGGCAGGACTGGACGCTGGTCGGGGCGCCGAACGCGCGTGACCTGGGCGGCATGGTGGGGGCCGACGGCAGGCGGGTGCGGGCGGGCCGGCTGATCCGGACGCCGGCGCTGGCCGGCTGACCGACGAGGACCTGCCGGTGCTGGAGAAGCTGGGGCTGGCCTGCGTGGTGGACCTGCGCGACGACTCGGAGATCGCGGCGGGCCCGGCGGACCGGCTGGTGGGCGAGCCGCGGGTGGTGCGCCTGCCCGTGTACGACGCCGCGCACCCGGTCTTCACCGCGGTGGCGGAGGTGCTGCTGGGGCACGACCTGGGCGCGGAGGCGACGCTGGCGGTGCAGGGCAGCCCGGCGGCGATGGCGGCCATCTACCGCTGGTTCGTCACGGGGGAGGGAGCCCGGGCGAGCTTCGGCGCGGCGGTGCGGCTGGCGGCCGACGCGGAGAACCTGCCGCTGCTGTTCCACTGCACGGCCGGCAAGGACCGCACCGGGTGGCTGTCGGTCGTGCTGCTCACCGCGCTCGGGGTGGACGAGGCGGCGATCCGGGCGGACTACCTGCGTACCAACGCGCAGACCGAGAGCCTGCGGGAGGTCGTCCTGCAGGCGATGCAGGCGCGGCAGCCCGTGCTGGCGGAGGCGGCGATCCGGCCGCTGCTGGAGGTGCGGGGGGAGTACCTGGACGCCGCGTACGACGAGGTCCGGCGGGTGCACGGGTCGTTCGACGGGTATCTGCGGGACGGGCTGGGGCTGACCGGGGCGCACCTGGCGGCGCTGCGGGACAACCTGCTGGACTGAGGCGGGGCCGCCCGGCAGGCCCGTCAGTCGGCGGCGGTCAGGTCGTGGCGGGCGGCCCAGACCCGGGCGGAGATGTCGGCGAGCAGGCGGCAGGCGTCGTCGTCGGCCCCCTCGCCCTCGGCCAGGTCGGTGGTGGTGCAGACGACGAGCACGTACGGCGGGGCGTCGGGCGGGTAGACGACCCCGGCGCCGTGCCGGACGCCGCGTACCCAGCCGTTCTTGTGGGCGATCGGGACGCCGTCGGGCAGCCCGGCGGCGAGGTCCTCACGGAACTCCTGGGCGTGCAGGACGTCGAGCATGGCGGCGCAGGCGGCGGGGGTGGCGAGCGGGCCGGGCCGGGTGGCCCCGGCGGCCAGCCCGCCGAGCAGGGCGGCCAGGTCTGCGGCGGTGACCAGGTTGGTGATGCCGGCCTCGCGGGCGGCGAAGTCCTCGATGCCGCGGCCGGTGACGCTGTGCCGGGCCCCGGCGAGCTGCCAGGCGCGGGCGACGGCGGGCAGGCCGACCTCGCGGAGGCAGATGTTGGTGGCCAGGTTGCTGGAGCGGACGATCATCCGCTCGGCGAGCCAGCGCAGCGGCGCGGTCGCTCCCTCCCGCTGCCAGACCGTCTCGTCGTTGTCGTAGTCCCGGTCGTTGGCGAAGCGGGGTGCGCCGGGCAGCGCCGAGTCGAACCGGTTGCGGACGGCGACGGGGGCGCCGAGGTCGAGGGTGCCGGCCTCGGCCGCCCGGTGCAGGGCCAGCAGGACGGCGACCTTCATGGTGCTCGCCGCGTAGTGGCTGGCGTCGGGGTGCCGGGTCCAGGTGGGGGCGGCGTCGAGCCGGCCCGCGTACGCCGAGACGGTGCCGGGCAGCGTGTCCAGGTGGGCGTCGAGCTCGTCCCAGGTCATGCCGGTGACCGTAGCCGACGGGTACGACGCGGGGCCGGGAGCCCTGGTCGGCTCCCGGCCCCGCGTGGTGCGCCGTCGGTCAGCCGGCGTGCTTGCGGCGGGCGGTCGCGCGGGCGCGGGCGGTCTGGTCCAGCACCACCTTGCGGATGCGCACCGCCGCCGGGGTGACCTCGACGCACTCGTCCTCGCGGCAGAACTCCAGGGCCTGCTCCAGCGACAGCTTGCGCGGCGGGATGAGCTTCTCGGTCTCGTCGGCGGTCGACGAGCGCATGTTGGTGAGCTTCTTCTCCTTGGTGATGTTGACGTCCATGTCGTCGGAGCGGGAGTTCTCCCCGACGATCATGCCCTCGTACACCTCGGTGCCCGGCTCGACGAAGAGCTGGCCGCGCTCCTGAAGATTGGTCATGGCGAACGCGGTGACGCTGCCTGCGCGGTCGGCGACGAGCGAGCCGTTGTTGCGGGTGCGCAGCTCGCCGAACCACGGCTCGTACGACTCGAAGACGTGGTGCAGGATGCCGGTGCCCCGGGTCTCGGTGAGGAACTCGGTGCGGAAGCCGATCAGGCCGCGGGCCGGGACCAGCCACTCCATCCGGATCCAGCCGGTGCCGTGGTTGACCAGCTGCTCCATGCGGCCCTTGCGGGTGGCCAGGAGCTGGGTGATCGCGCCGAGGTACTCCTCGGGGGCGTCGATGGTGAGCCGCTCGACGGGCTCGCAGGTCTTCCCGTCGATCTCCTTGGTGACCACCTGCGGCTTGCCGACGGTCAGCTCGTACTGCTCGCGGCGCATCTGCTCGACGAGGATGGCCAGGGCCAGCTCGCCGCGACCCTGCACCTCCCAGGCGTCAGGCCGCTCGGTGGGCAGCACCCGCAGGGAGACGTTGCCGACGAGTTCCTTGTCGAGGCGGTCCTTGACCATGCGGGCGGTGACCTTGGCGCCCTTGACCCGGCCGACGAGCGGCGAGGTGTTGGTGCCGATGGTCATCGAGATGGCGGGCTCGTCGACGGTGATCAGCGGCAGCGGGGTGGGGTTCTCCGCGTCGGCGAGCGTCTCGCCGATCATGATCTCGGGGATGCCGGCGACGGCGATGATGTCGCCGGGACCGGCCGAGTCGGCGGGCTTGCGCTCCAGGCCCTCGGTCATCAGCAGCTCGGAGATGCGCACGCGCTGGGCGCTGCCGTCGGTACGGCACCAGGCGACGGTCTGGCCCTTTTTGATGGTGCCCTGCCGGACGCGGCACAGCGCCAGCCGGCCGAGGAACGGCGAGGCGTCGAGGTTGGTGACGTGCGCCTGCAGGGGCGCGTCCTCCTCGTAGGCGGGCGGCGGGATGGTGTCGAGCAGGGTGCGGAACAGCGGCTCGAGGTTGTGGCTGTCCTGCGGTACGGCGCCGTCGGCGGGCTGGGTGAGGGAGGCGATGCCGTCCCGGGCGCAGGCGTAGACGATCGGGAAGTCGATCTGCTCCTCGTCGGCGTCCAGGTCGAGGAAGAGCTCGTAGGTGTCGTCCACGACCTCCTTGATCCGGGCGTCGGGCCGGTCCACCTTGTTGATCACGAGGATGATCGGCAGCCGGGCGCGCAGCGCCTTGCGCAGCACGAAGCGGGTCTGCGGCAGCGGACCCTCGCTGGCGTCGACCAGCAGCACGACCCCGTCGACCATGGTCAGGCCGCGCTCGACCTCGCCGCCGAAGTCGGCGTGGCCGGGGGTGTCGATGATGTTGATGGTGACCGGCTCCGACCCGTCCGCCGGCAGGTAGCGCACGCCGGTGTTCTTGGCCAGGATCGTGATGCCCTTCTCGCGCTCGAGGTCCATCGAGTCCATCACGCGCTCGGTCGTCTCGCCGCGGGCGCCGTACGCGCCGGCCTGCCGCAACATGGCGTCGACCAGGGTGGTCTTGCCGTGGTCGACGTGAGCGATGATGGCGACGTTGCGGAGGTCGGTGCGTAGCTGCATACCCTCCATACTCCTGTCTGCGGTTTGCCGGGCGCGTGCCGGGGTCACCCCCCGGCCGGGCCCGGATCTGTGCCGAAACTGCTGTGCCGACCGTTTCCGTCGGCCGGCCTGCCGACCCCGGTTCGTCGGGGATCGGTGGCTGCCCTGCCGACCTCGCCGCGGGGCTGTCACCCCTGTTCGCCCAGGTGATCGCCACGACGATCCGGTGCGGCGATGGGTTTCGGCCCGCCGGCGCCGGGCGGGGCGGCCCTGTCGCCGGTCGGCTTACTAGCGTACGCGCGCGGGCGCCGGCTTGTTCCCGTGCCGGGGTGCCGCCCGGCGTGCCGGTGACCGGAGACACACCGGCGGCCGACCGGCGGGGAGGCGGCGGCGTCGCGGCGTGGGCGGGCTGTGCCGTCGCGCGGGCGCGGGCGGGACGAGCCGTCGCGCGGGCGCGGGCGGGACGAGCCGTCGCGCGGGCGTGGGGGGAATGCGCCGTCGCGCGCCGACGGGACATCCCTGGGCCGCCCGTCCCTGTTATGGTCCGGCGACGGGTGACGGGGGAGGGCGCGGATGGGTTCCGGTTGGCGTCGCGTGGTGCCGGCGGTGACGGTCGGGCTGCTGCTGGCCACGGTCGGGGTGGGCTGCGCCGACCCGGAGAGCCCGCCGCCGGGGGCGGCCGCGCCGGTCGACCTGGTGACCGAGCCGCCGGCCGAGCAGCCCGTCGAGGAGCCGGCGGGCGTGGAGCGGATGGGGTCGGCGCCGAGCGTGGCCCCGTCGGCCACGGCCGC
The DNA here is from genome assembly GCF_007830265.1 of Micromonospora olivasterospora. Lineage (NCBI taxonomy): Bacteria > Bacillati > Actinomycetota > Actinomycetes > Micromonosporales > Micromonosporaceae > Micromonospora > Micromonospora olivasterospora. The sequence continues at coordinate 618,973 of NZ_VLKE01000001.1, read as the reverse complement.
GGCGACCCCGACCCGCAAGCCCAGGCCGACCCGCACGGCGACGGCGCCGCGGCGCATCCCGAAGCCGCCCACCGAAACGAAGGTGCCGCCGCCTCCGAAGAAGCCCGCACCCGGCTGCACGCCCACCCGGCGTGGCGACAAGGCCACCCGTGCGCAGGTGAAGGCGGCGCTGACCGACGCGGCGGGCCGGGTGTACTGGCCGACGTCGGCGCCCGACATCCGGATCCCGCTGGAGCTGCTGAAAGCGACCGCCTGGCAGGAGAGCGGCTGGCAGTCCGACATCGTCGCGTGCGACGGCGGCATCGGGCTGATGCAGGTGATGCCGGACACCGCGACCTGGATGAACCAGCGGTTCGGCCAGTCGTACGACGTCGACGACTACCGGGACAACGCCTACCTCGGCGCCACCTACCTGGCCTGGCTGACCAAGTACATCGGCGACATGTACTTCGACTCCGACTACACCCTGAACCCCGACCTGTGCGACGGGCTGACCTCGTGCCTGCTCAACGTGGTCATCGCCGCGTACAACGTCGGGCACCAGGCGGTGGCTCGGGAGGGCGAGCCGCTGACCGTCCCGAACCCGCGGTACGTGGAGAACGTCCGCGCGCTGATGACCGGGTGCGAGTGCCTGGCGTACTGACCGCCGATAACTATCCGATGTGTACGGCGGGGTGCTCCGCTCGCTCAGGCGACTGTCCACGAGTGCCTGGCCCGAGCCCGGCGCGCCTTTGCCCTATCCGAAAAACCGCACCCTGAGCTGGTAAAACGTTCAGAGCCCCGGTTACCGTTGGGTCAATCGCCCGGCGCCGTGCAGCACCCGGTCGGGCTCGGCGCCGGACCCGCGACTCCTCACGCGGCGTGACCGCCTGCCCGGTCTCCCCAGCGTACGAAAGGGGGGCTCCGATGACCCGGGCCCCGGCGAATCTTCTGGCAGTCCGAAGTTTCCTGCTCACCCACCTCAACGTCGACCCGGACGTCTCGCGCCCGCAGGACCTGGAACCGGACGAGGTCGGCATCGTCGGGGACGCCCAGCACCTCGGCGGCTACCACTGCGGCTCCGACCGCGTCGTGGACGGCGACTACTCCGTCGTGGAGTCGACGCGGGACCGCTCCGGACTGACGCTCGACGCGTCCGCCGTGGACGTCGGCATGTTCACGGTCGCGGCCGGCGGTCGTACCCACGACCTGCGTTCGTTCTCCGTCTGGTGCGTCGGCGAGTGCGCCGCCGGCGCGGCCGACACCCGGGACATCCGCGAGATCATCTACTCCCCGGACGGCAGGGTCGTCAAGCGGTGGGACCGGCTCGGCAAGCGGAGCACCGGGCCCAGTTCCCACCTGACGCACACCCACTTCAGCTTCTTCCGCGACTCCACCAAGGCGGGCCGGGACCAGACCCCGCTGTTCCGCCGCTACCTGACCACCATCGGACTCATTCAGGGGGACGACATGAGCGCGCAGGCCGAGAACGAGATCCACCAGGTGTACGTCGGGCTGTTCAGCGGCGGCAACAGCATGGGCCGCAAGGTCGACCCGGACGGCACCGGACCGGCCACCGCAAGCAACAGCCTGGTGGCCAAGCTGGACTACACGATGCTGCGGCTGGACGCCGCCATCGCCCAGCTCACCGCGCTGTCCAACAAGGACTTCACCGATGAGCAGGCCATCGTGGCCGGGGTGCTGGCCACGCTGACCCCGGAGAAGATCGCCGCGGCACTGCCGCCGACCGTGGCCAAGGAGGTGGCCGACGAGATCGCCAAGCGGCTGGCCGCCTGACGACCCGGCATCGGCGGCGGCCCGTTGACGGCCGCCGCCGGCACGGGCTACATCGGGCGGACGTTGTCCGCCTGCGGGCCCTTCTGCCCCTGGATCACCTCGAACTCGACCTTCTGGCCCTCGGTCAGCTCCCGGTAACCGCCGCTCTGGATGGCCGAGTAGTGGACGAACACGTCCGGGCCCCCGCCGTCCTGCTCGATGAAGCCGAAGCCCTTTTCCGAGTTGAACCACTTGACCGTGCCGGTTGCCATGCATCTCTCCCTGTTCCATGCGGGAGACCACCGACCGCCGGCCGATGATCGCCCTGTACTTCCTCGACAGTAACGGGCGAAAGGCGGGTCTGCTGGGCGAAGTGCCGTAGGCCATGCGCCGAAACTGTCCGGTTGGGCGCGGCCCGGGGGAAACCCCTCCGGATCGCGGCCGGCTACGGCATGCTTGCCCGGATGAGGGGTCCCGCAGCCGCCGCCCTGACCGATCTGGAGCGGGAGATCGACGCGCCCGGTGCCGGGCTGGACCGGCTCCGGCTGGTCCGCACCCCGTTCGTCCCCGAGGTGCGGCTGCACCTCGCGGAGGACGCGATCGTCTGGTGGGCCCGGATGGAGGCGGCCGCGGGGCACAGCCTCCCCCCGCCGTACTGGGCGTCCGCGTGGGCCGGCGGGCAGGCCCTGGCCCGACACCTGCTCGACCATCCCCGGCTCGCCGCCGGCCGCCGGGTGCTCGACCTGGCGGCCGGCTCGGGACTGGTGGCGATCGCCGCCGCGCTGACGGGCGCGGCCCGGGTGGTCGCGAACGACATCGACCCGTACGCCGTCGCCGCGGTGACGGTCAACGCCCGGGCCAACGGGGTCGCCGTCGCCACCAGCGTCGACGACCTGCTCGACAGCGACGGCGGCGACGCGGACCTGCTGGTCGCCGGGGACGTCTTCTACGACCGGGAGTTGGCCGGCCGGGTGCTGCCGTTCCTGCGGCGCGCCGTCGCCCGCGGCGGTCAGGTGCTGGTCGGCGACCCGGGCCGCAACCATCTGCCCCGGGACAGCCTCGACGTGGTGACCAGTTACCGGGTGCCCACCACCGAACCCAGCGTCGACTCCCCCCTGCGTCGGGTGGAGGTGCTGCGCCCGGCGGGTGACACCGCGGGTCTGGGGTGAACCCTGAGGTGGAATCAGGGACCGGTGGGGGATCGGACCGGATGTCCGCGCCGCCGGTGCGGCCATAGCGTACGGACATGGCGGATTGGACGGCCCAGGTCGGCGAGCTTCCCACCACCCTGATGCTGGGGGTGCTCGGGGTGGTGATGCTCTTCGACGCCGTACCGCTGCTGGGGGTGCTGGTCCCCGGCGACGTCGCGGTCCTTGCCGCGGTCGCCGTCGGGCGACCGGCCACCGGGGCGGCCATCGTCGCCGCCGTGGTCGCCGGCTGCCTGGCCGGCTGGTCGTTGACCTTCCTCGCCGGCCGGCGGTACGGCGACCGGCTGCGCCACAGCCGCGTCGGCGGCTGGATCGGCGAGCCCCGCTGGGCCGCCGCCGAGGCCATCCTGCGCCGGGGCGGGGGGCGGATGGTGCTGGTCGCGCCGTTCCTGCCGGTGTTCAACGCGCTGCTGCCGCTGGCGGCGGGCGGCCTGCGCATGTCGTACGCGCGGTTCCTGGCCTGCGCGACGGTCGGTGCCGCGGCGTGGGCCGGCGTCTACGTGGCCCTGGGCAGCCTGTCCCGGTCGCTGGCCGGGCTGCTGCCCGGCGGCGCGTCGCCGATGCTGGTCACCACGGCGCTCGGTCTGCTGCTGGCCGGTGTGGTGCTGTTCGGCGCCCGCCGCCGGCTGCGCGCCGTCACCACGGTCGCCTGAGCGGCGAAACCCGGGTCGCCTGGCGGGCGCGCGCCCGTCTCACCAGCCGCGCGCCCGCCACTGCGGCAGCGAGGGGCGCTCCGCGCCGAGCGTGCTGTCCCCGCCGTGGCCGGGGTAGAACCAGGTGTCGTCGGGCAGCCGGTCGAACAGCCGGTGCTCGACGTCGTCGATGAGCTGCCCGAAGCGCTCCGGGTCCCGGTCGGTGTTGCCCACCCCGCCCGGGAACAGGCTGTCACCGGTGAACAGGTGGGGGGTGCCCGCCGGGTCCCGGTAGAGCAGGGCGATCGAGCCCGGGGTGTGGCCCCGCAGGTGGATCACCTCCAGCGCGCAGTCGCCGACGGCCACCGTGTCGCCGTCGGACAGCGTCTCCGCCTCGATCGGCAGGCCGGCGGCATCGTCGGCGTGCACCAGCGGGCGGGCGCCGGTCTTGGCGACCACCTCCTCCAGCGCCACCCAGTGGTCCATGTGCTGGTGGGTGGTCACCACGGCGGCCAGGCCCCCGTCGCCGACCAACTCCAGCAGCCGCGGCGCCTCGTTGGCCGCGTCGACGAGCACCTGCTCGCCGGTGGACCGGCAGCGCAGCCGGTAGGCGTTGTTGTCCATCGGCCCCACCGAGAGCTTGGTGATGGTGAGCCGGTCGAGCTCGCGTACCGCCGGCGCGCCGCCGGGGGTCACGTCTCCGCTGTAGGTCATTCGGTGTCCTATATCCATTCCGGTGGGGCCGGCAGGGGACCGTCGGGGAGGACGGCGAGCCGCTCGCCGCCGCTGCGGCCGATCAGCCACGCGGCGAGCTCGGGGGCGGGGCCGGTGATCGTGGGCGCCCCGGCGGGGTCGCCGACGGCCAGCTCGTGGCGGGTGCCGTCGAAGCGCAGCACCATGGCCGGCGCGTCGGGCCGTTCGCCCAGGCCGGCGGCCACCTCGTGCAGCAGCCGGTGGGCGAACGCCTCCGGCCAGTCGGTCGGCCGGTATCCGGCGGCCAGGTCCACGTGGTGCACCTCGACCTCGCGCAGCCGGCCCCAGACCAGCATGGCCGCCGGCCACGGGCCGCGGCGGGTCTGCACGGTGGCCGCCCACGCCTCGACCGGCATCGCGGCGACCGCCTCGGCGAACCGGTCCGCCGTGCGGCGCAGGTCGTCCAGGTGCGTGGCGGGCGGCCGGGGCGCCCCGGCCTCGATGTCGGCGGACCGGGCGTCGGCGCTGGCGTACATCGGGATCCGCTCGCCGGTGCGCGCGGCGGTGAGCAGGTTGACCAGCGCGTCGGCGTTGCGGGCCAGGTGGGTGAGCACGTGCCCGCGGGTCCAGCCGGGCAGCAGGGACGGCGCGGCGACGCCCGCCGCGTCGAGGGCCGCCGCGGTCGCCAGCAGGCGGGCCGTGGCGCCGTCCACCTCGCCGGTCAGCAGCAGCGGATCCGAGGTCACGCACCGACCCTAACGTCCCGCCGCTCCGGCGTCGTCGTGGAAATCGCTTTCGGCGCGTCGGCGGGCCACCTACCGTCGGGGTCGGTAGGCGGCAGTCGGGGCGTCGGAGGAGGTGGTGCCCATGCGGGTCGTGGCACGCGCGTCGCAGCACCGCTTCCTTCGACACCGATGAGGTTTGCATGACCATCGATCTGACCGACCTCGGCTGGGACGCCGAGCGGGCGGTCCACGTACGCCGGCGCACCGACCAGCGCCCGGGCCGGGTGGCCCGGGTCGACCGGGGCGTGTGCACCGTGCTCGACGCCGACGGGCCCGTGCGGGCCACCCTCGGCGCGGCGGTGCTGGCCGCCGCCGCCCGGGATCTGACCCGGCTGCCCTGCGCGGGCGACTGGGTGCTGCTGCGTACCTGGCCGGACGGCCCGGTGACCGTGGAGGCGGTGCTGCCGCGGCGCACCGCGCTGGTGCGCCGCACCGCTGGCAAGGACGCCAGCGGGCAGGTGCTCGCCGCCAACCTCGACGCCGCCGCCGTGGTCGAGCCGGTGCACCCCGAGCCGGACGTCGCCCGCATCGAGCGACTGCTGTCCCTGGCCCACGAGTCGGGCGCCACGCCGCTGGTGGTGCTCACCAAGGCCGACCTGGCCGCCGATCCGGCGGCGATCGCCCGGCAGCTCGCCGGGGTCGCCCCCGGCGTGCCGGTGCTGCCGGTCAGCGCGGAGCGGGGCGTCGGCCTCGACCCGCTGCGGGAGTGGGTCGCCCCGGGGCGCACCCTCGGCCTGCTCGGCCCGTCCGGGGCGGGCAAGTCGAGCCTGGTCAACGCCCTGGCCGGGGCGGTGGTGATGCCGACCCAGGCGATCCGCCGGGTCGACGGCAAGGGCCGGCACACCACCACCTGGCGGGCGTTGGTCCCGGTGCCCGGCGGGGCGCGGTGCTGGACACCCCGGGGGTACGGGCGGTCGGCCTGCTCGACGGCTCGGCCGGGCTGGACCGGGCCTTCGCCGACATCGCCGAGCTGGCCGCCGGCTGCCGGTACGCCGACTGCTCGCACGAGGCGGAGCCGGGCTGCGCGGTCCTCGACGCCCTGGCCGCGGGCGAGCTCAGCGTCCGCCGGTACGACAACTGGCGCAAGCTGCAGCGCGAGGTGGCGTACGAGACCCGGCGCCGGGAGGCCCGGCCGGCCGCGGAACGCCGGGGCGGCTGGCGCGGCGGGCGGCGCCGCACCGCCCGCCCCTGACGCAAAGATCGAGAGGCGGCGGCGGCCGGCGCCGCCTCGCGTGGCCGGCGCGAGCTCCAAGATCTGGACAACTTCCCGGAGACTGTGGCCTTGGTGCGTCGGCAGGCCACAGTTTCCGGGAAACTGCGCGGATCTTGACCGGGTGGCGCGGCGTACCCGATCCCCGGACGACGCGGGCGAGGCATCCGGGCGGCGTCGGCGCGCCCACCTGGTGGGCCCGCCGTCAGTGACCGGGGCAGGTGCCGCGCGGGTCGGGCTGGGTCCGGCGCGACCGGGGTGAGCTGGGGGAATGTGCCGGCGCGGAAAGTTGTCGTACCTCGGGGCTAGAGTTGCCGAGGCGCTTCTTCTGCGTCCGCACAACCGCTCCGGGCCGTCCCGGAATCCCCCGGACCTCCCCGGAGCGGACAGATCCTCCTCCTCTTTCTCACCCGGGAGTACACGGACAGTGGCCGACCGACTGATCATCCGTGGCGCGCGCGAGCACAACCTGCGTGACGTCAGTCTCGACCTGCCCCGGGACGCCCTGATCGTCTTCACCGGGCTCTCCGGGTCCGGCAAGTCGAGCCTGGCCTTCGACACGATCTTCGCCGAGGGGCAGCGCCGCTACGTCGAGTCGCTGTCGTCGTACGCCCGGCAGTTCCTCGGCCAGATGGACAAGCCCGACGTCGACTTCATCGAGGGGCTCAGCCCGGCCGTCTCCATCGACCAGAAGTCGACCTCGCGCAACCCCCGCTCGACCGTCGGCACCATCACCGAGGTCTACGACTACCTGCGGCTGTTGTTCGCCCGCGTCGGCGAGCCGCACTGCCCGGTCTGCGGCGAGCGGATCTCCAAGCAGAGCCCGCAGCAGATCGTCGACCGGGTCCTCGCGATGGCCGAGGGCACCCGGTTCATGGTGCTCGCCCCGGTCGTGCGCGGCCGCAAGGGCGAGTACGTGGACCTGTTCGCCGAGCTGCAGGGCAAGGGGTACGCCCGGGCCCGGGTCGACGGCGTGGTGCACCCGCTGACCGAGCCGCCGAAGCTCAAGAAGCAGGAGAAGCACACCATCGAGGTGGTGATCGACCGGCTCACCGTGAAGGCCAGCGCCAAGCAGCGGCTGACCGACTCGGTCGAGGCGGCGCTGGGCCTGTCCGGCGGGCTGGTGCTGCTCGACTTCGTCGACCTGCCCGAGGACGATCCGGACCGGGAGCGGCGCTACTCCGAGCACCTGGCCTGCCCCAACGACCATCCCCTCGCCATCGAGGACCTGGAGCCCCGGGTCTTCTCCTTCAACGCCCCGTACGGCGCGTGCCCCGAGTGCACGGGCCTGGGCACGAAGAAGGAGGTCGACCCGGAGCTGGTCGTCCCCGACCCGGAGCGCACCCTGCGCGAGGGCGCGATCCAGCCCTGGGCGACCGGGCACAACCTGGAGTATTTCCTGCGCCTGCTGGAGGCCCTGGGCGAGGCGGAGCACTTCGACGTCGACACGCCCTGGCGGGCGCTGCCGTCGCGGGCGCAGAAGACGATCCTGCACGGCTCCGGTGACCAGGTGCACGTGCGCTACCGCAACAAGTACGGCCGTGAGCGGTCCTACTACACCGGCTTCGAGGGCGTGGTGCAGTGGATCGAGCGCCGGCACTCCGACACCGAGAGCGAGTGGTCCCGGGAGAAGTACGAGGGCTACATGCGGGACGTGCCCTGCGCGGCCTGCGGCGGCGCCCGGCTCAAGCCCGAGGTCCTCGCGGTCACCCTGGCCGGCAAGAGCATCGCCGAGGTGTGCAACCTGTCGGTCGGGGAGTGCGCCGACCTGCTGGCCGGCATCGAGCTGACCGACCGGCAGAAGCTGATCGCCGAGCGGGTGCTCAAGGAGATCAACGCCCGGCTGCGGTTCCTGCTCGACGTCGGCCTGGACTACCTGTCCCTGGACCGCCCGGCCGGCACGCTGTCCGGCGGGGAGGCCCAGCGCATCCGGCTGGCCACCCAGATCGGCTCCGGCCTGGTCGGGGTGCTCTACGTGCTCGACGAGCCGTCGATCGGCCTGCACCAGCGGGACAACCACCGTCTCATCGAGACGCTGGTGCGGCTGCGCGGTCTGGGCAACACCCTGATCGTGGTGGAACACGACGAGGACACCATCCGCACCGCCGACTGGATCGTCGACATCGGCCCCGGCGCGGGCGAGCACGGCGGCCGGATCGTGCACTCCGGGTCGGTGCCGGCCCTGCTGGAGAACCCGGAGTCGGTGACCGGGGCGTACCTGTCGGGGCGCAAGGAGATCCCCACGCCGAAGCAGCGCCGGCCGCACACGCCGGGCCGCGAACTGGTCGTGCACGGCGCGCGCGAGCACAACCTGCGCAACCTGACCGTGTCGTTCCCGCTCGGGCAGCTCATCGCCGTCACCGGGGTCAGCGGCTCGGGCAAGTCGACCCTGGTCAACGACATCCTGCACGCGGTGCTGGCCAACCAGATCAACGGCGCCCGGCACGTGCCCGGCCGGCACACCCGGATCACCGGGCTGGAGCACGTGGACAAGGTCGTCGGCGTCGACCAGTCGCCGATCGGCCGCACGCCCCGGTCGAACCCGGCCACGTACACCGGAGTCTGGGACCACATCCGCAAGCTGTTCGCCGAGACCACCGAGGCCAAGGTCCGCGGGTACGGGCCGGGCCGGTTCTCGTTCAACGTCAAGGGCGGCCGGTGCGAGGCGTGCTCCGGCGACGGCACCATCAAGATCGAGATGAACTTCCTGCCCGACGTGTACGTCCCGTGCGAGGTGTGCAAGGGCGCCCGGTACAACCGGGAGACCCTGGAGGTGCACTACAAGGGCAAGACCGTCTCCGACGTGCTCGAGATGCCGATCGAGGAGGCGGCGGAGTTCTTCTCCGCCATCCCGGCCATCCACCGGCACCTCAGGACGCTGGTCGACGTCGGCCTGGGCTACGTCCGGCTCGGCCAGCCCGCGCCGACGCTCTCCGGTGGCGAGGCCCAGCGGGTCAAGCTCGCCTCCGAGTTGCAGAAGCGGTCGACGGGGCGGACGGTGTACGTGCTCGACGAGCCGACCACCGGCCTGCACTTCGAGGACATCCGCAAGCTGCTGATGGTGCTGGAGGGCCTGGTCGACAAGGGCAACACGGTGATCACGATCGAACACAACCTCGACGTGATCAAGACCGCCGACTGGCTGATCGACATGGGCCCCGAGGGCGGCCACCGGGGCGGCACCGTGCTGGCCACGGGCACTCCGGAGGAGGTCGCCGAGGTGCCGGAGAGCCACACCGGTCGGTTCCTGCGCCAGGTGCTCAAGCTCGACGGCGAGGCCAAGGGCGCGGCGGCGGCCACCGGCCGGGCCGCGAAGGCCAACGGCGGTGCCCGCTCCCGGGCTGCCCGGAAGGCTCCCGCGGCGCGCTGAGTCGACAGCCGGGCGAGGGGCGGGGTCGTCCCGCCTTTCGCCCATTTCTCCGCCAATCGTGCGGCAAAGGGCCGGGGTGTCCGCATGGGCGACAGGTGAACCGTCCGGCACAGTTGTGCGTGCATGACGGTGGGCCGTACGACTGCGGCCGCGCTGAGGAGAGGGGCACAGATGAGTGACGAGCAGGCGCAGACCGGGCCGGGCACTCGGACGCGGCGGGCGCTGCTCGCCGGAGCCGGGGCGGTGGGCGCGGCGGTCGTCCTGTCGGCCTGCGGCGGAGACGATACCGACGGCGGCCAGGCGACCACGGCGACCACGGCGACCCCCGGCGGCGGCGACTCGACCGGCGCGCTCGCCCGCACCAGCGACATCCCGGTGGGCGGCGGCGTGATCTACGCCAGCAAGGGCGTGGTCGTCACCCAGCCCGTGGCCGGCGAGTTCAAGGGGTTCGTCCCGATCTGCACCCACCAGCAGTGCCCCGTGTCGAACGTCGACGGCGGCACCATCAACTGCACCTGCCACTTCAGCAAGTTCTCGATTGCTGACGGTTCGGTGAAGGGCGGCCCAGCCACCAGGCCGCTCGAACCGAAGAGCATCAAGGTCGAGGGGGACCAGATCTCGCTCGCCTGAGCCTCCCGAATTCGGCGAGGGCGGCAAGCGGAAGACAATTTGTATGCAATCCCGAGTTCTGCGCGGGCGTCGATGACGAATTGTTGACGAATCGCCGTGAACGAGGAAAGGGACGCGTGCCGGCGAGCGGTCTGGGGGGTCCGGGCCGGTGTCCCGGACCCCACTCACGCTTGCGAGAGCCGGCTGGCGGAAGGTATTAGCGCGGGTGGTCAGGCGGAGGTGAGCAATCGTTTCCGTGATCGAAAACTATGTCAATAAAGCTGTTCATGTCAATGGTTCATGACTCCGGCGCTGATTGGCGCGCCACCCATTCCTGCCGGCCCGGCGTGGTCGAAGGGTCGACGGGCGGGGGCTGTCGGGAGTGCGGACTAGGCTTGCGGGCGTGGCAGACCCCTCGACCTACCGCCCCGCGCCCGGCACCATTCCCGAGTCCCCGGGGGTCTACCGGTTCCGCGACGGCACCGGCCGGGTGATCTACGTCGGCAAGGCGAAGAACCTGCGCAGCCGGCTCAACTCCTACTTCGCCGACCTGTGGGGGCTGCACCAGCGCACCCAGCAGATGGTGACCACCGCCGAGTCGGTCGACTGGGTCACCGTCGGCACGGAGGTCGAGGCCCTCCAGCTCGAATACACCTGGATCAAGCAGTACGACCCGAGGTTCAACGTCCGCTACCGCGACGACAAGTCGTACCCGTACCTGGCCGTCACCCTCGACGAGGAGTTCCCGCGGCTGCAGGTGATGCGCGGCGCGAAGCGCAAGGGGGTGCGCTACTTCGGGCCGTACTCGCATGCGTGGGCCATCCGCGAGACGCTCGACCTGCTGCTGCGGGTCTTCCCGGCGCGGACGTGCTCGTCGGGGGTGTTCAAGCGGGCCGGGCAGGTCGGCCGGCCCTGCCTGTTGGGCTACATCGGCAAGTGCTCCGCGCCCTGCGTGGGCAGCGTCACCGCCGAGGAGCATCGCGGGATCGTCGACGGGTTCTGCGACTTCATGGCCGGGCGCACCGACACCATGGTCCGCCGGCTCGAACGCGAGATGGCCGAGGCCAGCGAGCAGTTGGAGTTCGAGCGGGCCGCCCGGCTGCGCGACGACGTCGCGGCGCTGCGGCGGGCCATGGAGAAGCAGACAGTGGTGCTCGGCGACGGCACCGACGCCGACGTCGTCGCGTTCGCCGACGACCCCCTCGAAGCGGCCGTGCAGGTGTTCCACGTCCGCGACGGCCGGGTCCGCGGCCAGCGCGGCTGGGTGGTGGAGAAGACCGAGGACCTGACCACCGGCGACCTCGTGCACCACTTCTGCACCCAGGTGTACGGCGGCGAGCAGGGCGAGGCCGACGTGCCCCGCGAGATGTTGGTGCCCGCCCTGCCCGGCGACGCCGACGCGCTCGCCGACTGGCTGTCGGGCCGCCGGGGCAGCCGGGTGTCGCTGCGGGTGCCGCAGCGCGGCGACAAGCGGGCGCTGCTGGAGACGGTGGAGCGCAACGCGAAGGACGCCCTCGCCCGGCACAAGCTCAGGCGGGCCGGCGACCTGACCACCCGCAGCCGGGCACTCGACGAGATCGGCGAGGCCCTGGGCATGCGCACCACGCCGCTGCGCATCGAGTGCTTCGACGTCTCCCAGATCCAGGGCACCGACGTCGTGGCCAGCATGGTCGTCTTCGAGGACGGCCTGCCCCGCAAGAGCGAGTACCGGCGGTTCATCGTCCGGGGCGCCACCGACGACCTGTCCGCCATGTCCGAGGTGCTGCGCCGGCGCTTCGCCCGCTACCTCGACGCGCGCGCCGAGACCGGCGAGATCGGCGAGGAGACCGCCGCCGACCCGGACCGCCCGGGCATTGACCCCACGACGGGCCGGCCGCGGAAGTTCGCGTACCCGCCGCAGTTGGTGGTGGTCGACGGCGGCCCGCCCCAGGTCGCGGCGGCCGCCCAGGCGCTGGCCGAGCTGGGCGTCGACGACGTGGCGCTGTGTGGGCTGGCCAAGCGGCTGGAGGAGGTGTGGCTGCCCGACGACGACTTCCCGGTGATCCTGCCGCGCACCTCCGAGGCGCTCTACCTGCTGCAACGCGTCCGCGACGAGGCGCACCGGTTCGCCATCACGTTCCACCGGCAGCGGCGGTCCAAGCGGATGACGGCCTCGGCGCTGGACAACATCCCCGGGCTGGGGGAGGTGCGGCGCAAGGCGCTGCTGCGGCACTTCGGCTCGCTCAAGCGGCTCGCGGCGGCGTCGGTGGAGGAGATCACCGAGGTGCCGGGCGTCGGCCGGCGCACCGCAGAGGCGATCATGGCGGCGCTCAACCCGGACGCGGACGCCCCCGCCCCGCCACCCGCCCCCGCCCCGCCCCCGCCCCCGCCCCGCCCCCGCCCCCGCCCCGGGGGCTTGATCCCCGCCACGTCGCCGACATCGCGGTGTCCGGGTCGCCGGGTCCCCGCCACGTCGCCGACATCGCGGTGTCCGGGTGGCTGGGTCCCCGCCGCGTCGGGCGGCGCGTCGTCGGGTGTCCGGGTCGCCGGGTCCCCGCCATGTCGGCGGCGTCGCGGTATCCGGGCCGTCCGGACCCCGCCGCGTCGCCGACATGGGGGTGATCACGGGCAGGCTCGGCGGCCGGTCGGCAGGGCCGGGATAGAGTCGCTGACTGACCCAATGCGCGGCCGGGCACCGGCCGCCGCGTACGGCCCGGGGGAGTAGGCAGTGAACGAGGCGCGGACCGACCACGACCCGGTCGTCGGCCAGCCGGCGGCGGAGCCGGACACCACACTGGTGGTGGTGACCGGGCTGTCCGGTGGCGGCCGCAGCACCGTGGCCCGGGCGCTGGAGAACGTCGGCTACTACGTGGTGGACAACCTGCCCCAGGCGCTGATGCTCGACATGGCCGAGCTGGCCGTCAAGGCCGGCGGGGCGGCCCGGCGCACGGCGATGGTGCTGGACGTCCGCTCCCGCGCCTTCTCCACCGACCTGGCCGGGGCGATCCGGGAGCTGAAGGAGCGGGGCTTCTCCCCGCGCGTGGTCTTCGTCGACGCCGACGACGAGGTGCTGATCCGCCGTTTCGAGAGCGTCCGGCGCTCGCACCCGTTGCAGGGCGACGGCCGGCTCGCCGACGGCATCGCCGTCGAGCGGGGACTGCTGGAGGAGGCCCGGGACCAGGCCGACGTGATCATCGACACCAGCCACCTGAACGTCAACCAGCTGCGCCGCCGGATCGAGGAGCTGTTCGGTGGCGAGGACGCCCGCCGGCTGCGGATCACCGTACTCTCCTTCGGCTTCAAGTACGGCCTGCCGCCGGACGCCGACTTCGTCCTCGACGCCCGGTTCCTGCCCAACCCGTACTGGGTGCCCGAGCTGCGCGAGCACACCGGCCGGGAGGAGGCCGTCAGCTCGTACGTGCTCGGCCAGGAGGGCGCGGGGGCCTTCGTCGGGGCGTACGCCGAGCTGGTCAACGCCACCACCGTCGGCTTCGAGCGGGAGGGCAAGCGCTACCTGACCGTGGCCGTCGGCTGCACCGGCGGCAAGCACCGCAGCGTCGCCATCGCCGAGGAGCTGGCCGGCCGGCTGCGCCAGTCGGGCATCGCCGCCAACGCCCAGCACCGGGACCTGGGGCGGGAGTGACGGCGACGAAGGTGGTCGCCTTCGGCGGCGGCCACGGGCTGTCGGCGTCCCTGCGGGCGCTGCGCCGGTGCGCGCCCGAGCTCGACCTGGACATCACCGCCGTGGTCACCGTCGGCGACGACGGGGGCTCCAGCGGCCGGCTACGCGCCCGCCGGGGCGGGCTGCCGCCGGGCGACCTGCGCCAGGCGTTGGTGGCCCTCGCGGGCGACCACCCGGCCACCCGGCGCAGCGCCGGGCTGTTCCAGCACCGCTTCGCCGGCACGCCCGGCGACCCGGCCGACAGCGACGACGGGCTGGCCGGGCACGCGGTGGGAAATCTGGTGCTCTGCGGCCTGACCGAGCTGCTCGGCGACCCGGTGGCGGCGCTGGAGCACGCCGGGGCGATGCTCGGCGCGGTGGGCCGGGTGCTGCCGATGTCCCGCCAGCCGGTGGGCATCGAGGCCCGGGTGCGCGGCGCCGACGCGGCGTACCCGGACGAGGTGCGGACGCTGCGCGGGCAGCACCAGGTGGCGGTCACCACCGGGCGGGTGGAGTCGCTGCGGCTCACCCCCCTCGCGCCGGCCGCCTGCGCCGAGGCGGTGGCGGCGACCGCCGAGGCCGACTGGCTGATCTTCGGCCCGGGCAGCTGGTACACCAGCGTGCTGCCGCACCTGCTGGTGCCGGGGCTGGCCGCCGCGATCGTCACCAGCTCCGCCCGTCGGCTGGTCACGCTCAACCTGGCGGCGGAGAAGGAGACCCTTGGGCTGTCCCTGGCCGACCATCTGGACACCCTGCGGCACTATCTGCCCGAGCTGACGGTGGACCTGGTGCTGGCGGACTCCAAGGCGGTGGGTGATCCCGGGCCGGTCCAGCGTGCGGCAGAATCGCTGGGTGCCCGGCTGGTCCTCGCCCCGGTCGCCGTCACCGACGGCGAGCCCCGTCACGATCCGGCCGCTCTGGGCGCCGCGCTGGTGCCTGTCCTGGGCGCCGATCGTTAAGCACGTACGTAATCTCCGGCGACACGCCGGAACCGGTCCGTGAGGGGGCGCACAATGGCGATGACGGCTGCGGTCAAGGACGAGCTGAGCCGGGTGGACGTGCCCAAGCCCTGCTGCCGGCGGGCGGAGATGGCGGCGCTGCTGCGCTTCGCCGGGGGGCTGCACATCGTCTCCGGCCGGGTGGTGGTCGAGGCGGAGCTCGACACCGGGGCGGTGGCCCGGCGGCTGCGCCGGGAGATCGCCGAGGTGTACGGCTATCCGAGCGAGATCCACGTACTGGCCTCGGGTGGGCTGCGCAAGGGCAGCCACTTCATCGTGCGGGTGGTCAAGGACGGCGAGGCCCTGGCGCGGCAGACCGGGCTGCTGGACGTGCGGGGCCGTCCGGTGCGGGGTCTGCCGCCGCACGTGGTGGCGGCCAACGTCTGCTGCGCCGTGTCCGCGTGGCGGGGGGCGTTCATGGCGCACGGCTCGCTGACCGAGCCGGGCCGCTCCAGCGCCCTGGAGATCACCTGCCCGGGGCCGGAGTCGGCGCTCGCCCTGGTCGGCGCGGCCCGCCGGATCGGCATCACCGCGAAGAACCGCGAGGTGCGCGGGGTCGACCGGGTGGTGGTCAAGGACGGCGACGCGATCGCCGCGCTGCTGACCCGGATCGGCGCGCACTCCAGCGTGCTCGCCTGGGAGGAGCGCCGGGTGCGCCGCGAGGTCCGGGCGACGGCCAACCGCCTGGCCAACTTCGACGACGCCAACCTGCGCCGCTCCGCGCGGGCCGCGGTCGCCGCCGCCGCCCGGGTGACCCGGGCGCTGGAGATCCTCGCCGACGACGCCCCCCACCACCTGACCTCGGCGGGGCGGCTGCGTCTGGAGCACCGGCAGGCATCCCTGGAGGAGTTGGGCGCGCTCGCCGACCCGCCGCTGACCAAGGACGCCATCGCCGGGCGGATCCGCCGGCTGCTGGCGCTGGCCGACAAGCGGGCCCGGGACCTGGGCATCCCGGATACCGAAGCGGCCGTCACGCCCGAGATGCTCGTGGTCTGATAGGACGGTGACGGTAGGCGCAGGCGAGCGGGCGCGGCCGACGCGCCCGCGCGCGTCCCGCCGCCCGGGGGCGGCGGGACGACCCCGGGGCGCGAAAGCGATCACCACCCCGTGCGGCGCGGTGTCGCCCGTTCGGATAAGGTCGCTGCGTACGGCAAGGGGGCCGGCACTGGCACTCCTCGCCGCGCTCACCGCCTCGGGCGGTCAGGGTCTCTCAGACCGCGGCGGGGCGGCCGACTTGAACTGTCAACGGCCGGCTCCAACGGTCGGCGCACATCATCTCGCCGGCCCAGGGCTGACGCCGGCGGATCAGAACGCGAGGAGATGGGACCTGTGACCATCCGGGTTGGCATCAACGGCTTCGGCCGCATCGGCCGTAACTTCTTCCGGGCCGCGCTGGCGTCCGGCGCGGACATCGAGGTCGTGGCCGTGAACGACCTGACCGACAACGCGACGCTCGCCCACCTTGTCAAGTACGACAGCATCCTGGGTCGCCTCCCGCACGAGGTCAAGGCGACCGACCACGAGATCACCGTCGGCGGCAAGGCCATCCAGGCGTACGCCGAGAAGGACCCGGCGAAGCTGCCGTGGGGCGACGCCGGCGTGGACGTGGTCATCGAGTCCACCGGCTTCTTCACCGACGCCACGAAGGCCAAGGCGCACATCGACGGCGGGGCCAAGAAGGTCATCATCTCGGCGCCGGCCAAGAACGAGGACGTGACGGTCGTCATGGGCGTCAACCACGACCAGTACGACCCGGCCAAGCACACCATCATCTCGAACGCCTCCTGCACGACCAACTGCCTCGCCCCGATGGCGAAGGTCCTGCACGACACGTTCGGCGTCCAGCACGGTCTGATGACGACCATCCACGCGTACACGCAGGACCAGAACCTGCAGGACGCGCCGCACAGCGACCTGCGCCGCGCCCGGGCCGCCGCGCTGAACATCGTGCCGACCTCCACCGGCGCCGCGAAGGCGATCGGCCTGGTGCTGCCGGAGCTCAAGGGCAAGCTCGACGGGTACGCGCTGCGCGTGCCGATCCCGACCGGCTCGACCACCGACCTCACGGTCAACGTCAACCGGGAGACCACGGTGGACGAGGTCAACGCCGCGATGAAGGCCGCCGCCGAGGGCCCGCTCAAGGGCATCCTGGTCTACAACGAGGACCCGATCGTCTCCTCCGACATCGTCACCGACCCGGCGTCGTGCATCTTCGACGCGCCGCTGACCAAGGTCGTCGGCAACCAGGTCAAGGTCGTCGGCTGGTACGACAACGAGTGGGGCTACTCGAACCGCCTGGTGGACCTGGTCAAGCTGGTGGGTTCGTCGCTGTGACCATCCGTACGCTCGACGACCTGCTCGCCGAGGGGGTGTCGGGTCGGCGCGTGCTGGTGCGCGCCGACCTGAACGTCCCGCTCGACAAGCAGACCGGCGCGATCACGGACGACGGCCGCATCCGGGCGGTGCTGCCGACGCTGACCGCCCTGACCGGGGCGGGCGCCAAGGTCGCGGTGTTCTCGCACCTGGGCCGCCCGAAGGGCGAGCCGAACCCGCAGTACAGCCTCCGGCCCGTCGCCGCCCGCCTCGGCGAGCTGCTCGGCGCGGAGGTCCGGTTCGCCGAGGACACGGTCGGCGACTCCGCGCGCTCCGCGGTGGACGCGCTCGCCGACGGCCAGGTCGCCGTGCTGGAGAACCTCCGCTTCAACAAGGGGGAGACCAGCAAGGACGACGCCGAGCGGGGCGCGTTCGCCGACCAGCTCGCCGCGCTCGGCGAGGCGTACGTCGACGACGCGTTCGGTGCGGTGCACCGCAAGCACGCCAGCGTCTACGACCTGCCGGCCCGGCTGCCGCACTTCGCCGGCCGGCTGGTGCTGCGCGAGGTGGAGGTGCTGTCCAGGCTGACCGGGGAGCCGGAGCGGCCGTACGTGGTGGTGCTCGGCGGCTCGAAGGTCTCCGACAAGCTCGGGGTGATCGAGGCGCTGCTGCCGAAGGTCGACCGGCTGCTCATCGGCGGCGGGATGTGCTTCACCTTCCTCAAGGCCCAGGGCCTGGAGGTGGGCACCTCGCTGCTGGAGGAGGAGATGGTCGAGACCTGCCGCAGCCTGCTGGAGCGGTCCGAGGGCAAGATCATGCTCCCGGTCGACGTGGTGGCCGCGGACGCCTTCTCGCCGGACGCCGCGCACGACGTGGTCCGCGTCGACGGCATCCCGAGTCACCGGCTCGGGCTCGACATCGGTCCGGAGACGGTCGCCGGGTTCGCCGCCGCCCTGAAGGAGGCCGCCGGCGCACGGACGATCTTCTGGAACGGCCCGATGGGCGTGTTCGAGATGGCGCCGTACGCCGACGGCACCCGCGGCGTCGCCCAGGCGATCGCCGAGTCCAAGGCGTTCACCGTGGTCGGCGGCGGGGACTCCGCCGCGGCGGTGCGGGCGCTCGGGCTGGACGAGAGCTCGTTCGACCACATCTCCACCGGCGGCGGCGCCTCCCTGGAGTACCTGGAGGGCAACCCCCTCCCCGGCATCGCGGCGCTGGAGGACTGATGGCGGCCCCACCACCCGCCGGCCCCTGATGGCCGGCAACTGGAAGATGAACCTCAACCACCTCGAGGCCAACCTGCTGGTGCAGAAGCTGGCCGCGAGCCTGACCGAGAAGCACCTCACCGAGGTCGAGACCGTGGTGCTGCCGCCGTACACCGACCTGCGCACCGTGCAGACCGCGGTGGACGGCGACAAGCTGCTCATCGGCTACGGCGCGCAGGACCTGTCGCCGTACCAGTCGGGGGCGTTCACCGGGGACATCTCCGGGCCGATGCTGACCAAGCTCGGCTGCACCTACGTGACGGTCGGCCACTCCGAGCGGCGGACGTACCACCACGAGGACGACGCGACGATCAATCTCAAGGTGGCGGCGGCGCTGTCCAACGGGCTCACCCCGATCCTGTGCATCGGTGAGGGCCTGGAGGTCCGGGAGGAGCTGCGGCACGTGCCGCACTGCTGCGACCAGCTGGACGCGGCGCTGCAGGGGCTCACCGGTGAGCAGGTCGCCAAGGTGGTCGTGGCGTACGAGCCGGTCTGGGCGATCGGGACGGGCAAGACGGCCACCCCGGAGGACGCCCAGGAGGTGTGCGGGGCGGTCCGCGCGCGGCTGGCCGAGACGTTCGGCCAGGCGACCGCGGAGCAGGTCCGGATCCTCTACGGCGGATCGGTGAAGTCCTCCAACGTCGGAGCGATCATGGCCCAGCCGGACGTGGACGGGGCCCTCGTCGGCGGCGCGAGCCTGGACGCCGAGGAATTCGCCAAGATCTGCCGCTTCCCGGAACACATCAGCGCCTGACGGCTCGCTATCCTTGACTCCGCCCGTCCGCCGGTCGGTGCCGCCGTGCCCGACCTGTCCGGGCGAGGATCGCTACGAGAGGACTGACCCCAGCTATGCCGATCTGGTTCGCATACACGTTGATCGTGTTGCTGAGCATCACGAGCATCCTGCTCACCATGCTGATCCTGCTGCACCGAGGCAAGGGCGGCGGCTTGTCGAGCATGTTCGGTGGCGGTGTCAGCTCCAGCCTCGCCGGCTCCTCAGTGGCCGAGAAGAACCTCGACCGCTACACGGTCCTGGTGGGCATCGTCTGGTTCGCCTGCATCGTGGGGCTGGGGCTGTGGCTGCGCCTCCAGATGGCGAGCGGGGCCTGACAGCGAGCCCGTCGAGCGTACAATCTGCGCGCGGTCCGTCACCGACGGGCCGCGCGCAGTCGTTTACCCGCTGCACCGCGCCGCCGCCCGGCCGAGCGGCGGTCCCCTCCGACGACAGGAGCGAGCAGCCGTGGCGAGTGGCAACGTCATCCGGGGAGCCCGGGTAGGGTCCGGCCCGCAGCGGCCCGGCGGCCGGCACGAGGCGGCCCCGCGGCGGGAGGTCAGCTACTGGTGCCGGGAACGCCACCGGGTCGACGTCCCCATCGCGGCGGACGTCGGGGCCCCGCCGCTGTGGGACTGCCCGCGCTGCGGCCAGCCGGCCGGGCGGGACCCGGGGGACCCGCCCGGCCAGCTCCGCGCCGAGCGTTACAAGACCCACCTGGCGTACGTGCAGGAGCGGCGCACGCCGGAGCAGGGGGAGGCGATCCTGGCCGAGGCCCTGGCCACCCTCCACCGCCGCTGCGGCAGGTAACCCGTCAGCGGAGGCTGCGCAGGCGGGGTGGGACGTCCGCCGCCGCGGCCCGGTCGAGCAGCCACAGCGTACGGCTGACGCCGCGCACCCCGGCGGCCGGCAGCTGGACGGGCCCGGCGCCGGCCAGCGCCATGCCCACCGCCCGGGCCTTGTCCGCGCCGCCGGCCACCAGCCAGACCTCGTCGGCGGTGTTGATCGCCGGCAGGGTCAGGGTGGTGCGCACCGGCGGCGGTTTGGGGCTGCCCCGCACGGCGCTGACCGGCCGGTTGTCGTGGTGCACCGGGTGCTCCGGGAAGACGGAGGCGACGTGCCCGTCCTCGCCGACGCCGAGCATCAGCACGTCGAAGTGGGGGAGCGCGGCGTGCCCCGGTCGCGCGGCGCGGGCCAGTTCGGCGGCGTACTCGGCGGCGGCGGCCTCCGGGTCGGCGCCGGCCGGGCCGTCGGACGGCGGCATGGGGTGCACCCGGGCCGGGTCCAGCGGCACCGCGTCCAGCAGCGCGGCCCGGGCCTGCGTCTCGTTGCGCTCCGGGTCGCCCGCGGGCAGGAAGCGCTCGTCGCCCCACCACACGTCGACCCGGGACCAGTCCACCGCGTCCCGGGCGGGCAGCGTGGCCACCGCCCGGTACACGGCCGCGGCGATCCGCCCTCCGGTCAGCACCACCGACGCCTGACCGCGGTCGGCCTGGGCGTCGAGCAGCTTCACCACCAACCGGGCCGCCACCGCCTGTGCCAGCAGGTTGGCGTCGGCATGGACGGCGACACTCGCCTCACTCATCTGGTTTGCCTTCGTTTCCGACCGCCCGCGCGGTCCCTCTACGTCGTGCCCGGGAGACCGGCGGCCCTCCGTCGCGCCCACTGCCGGGCGGGCCGTCGGGCGGCCCGCCCGGCGCGCCCTCAGGGGGTCGCGCTGGTCCCGGCGTGGGCGGTCACCCCGGCCTCGGCGCGCTCCGCCGTCGCCGGGTCCTTCCAGACGTGCACCCGCTGCCCGGGGCGCTGGTCCAGCCCGGAGACCTCGGCCATGGCGCCGAGCGCCTCGGCGTAGACCTGGTCGGCGTCCAGCCGGCGCAGCTCCTCCGCCAGCTCGTCGCCGAGCGGCCGGCGCACCAGCGGCAGCTGCCGGTCCGCCTGCCCGGTGCGCCGGAACGTCGCCACGCTGTCCTCCCGGGTCAGCGTCAGCTCGTCGCCGTTGGCGCAGCTCAGCTGCACCTCGCGCATCCGGGGGAAGTCGCCGGCCCGCTCCCACCGGGGACTGATCCCCAGCCGGCTGCCCAGCCAGCCGCACATCAGGGCGGCCGTCGGGTCGGTCGGCGGCGCCACCACGCGGGCCGCGGTGACCCGCGCCTCGGTGGTGTCGAAGGCGCCCGCGACCAGTGTGCGCCACGGGGTGATCCGGGTCCACGCCAGGTCGGTGTCGCCGGGGGCGTAGTCCCGGGCGCGTTGGCGCAGCGCCTCGATCGGGTCGGTGGCCTGCGCCGCGTCGGTGATCCGCCGGTCGGCGACCACGCCGAGGTAGTCGGTGGCGATCTCGTGCGGCGGCTCGCCGTGCCACCACGTCACCACCGGCACGTCCGGCACCAGCAGCGGCATCACCACCGACTCGGCGTGCAGCGCCAGCCGGCCGTACATCCGCATCACCACCGCCTCGCACGGGCCGAGCCGGCCGCCGACGACGATCTCCGCGTCCAGCCGGTTGCGGTCCCGCTCGACGTCCGTGCGGACCACGACGAGCAGCCGGCACGGATGGGCGGCGGCGGCGATGGTCGCGGCCGCCTCCGCCTCGCGTACCCGCTTCTCGTCGACGACGACGATGAGCGTGAGAGCCATGCCGCTGGCCACCCCGCCCGCGCTGCGCCGCTCCGCGGCGAGCGCCTTGACCACCTCGCTGCCGGTGGTGTCCCACAGGCCGATCAATGGAGCCTCCTGGTTAGCTCGCAGTGCTCGCTCACGCTCTCCGCCAAGCCCGGCCCTCGCGGGCCAGCATCTCGTCGGCGGCCCGGGGACCCCACTCGCCGGCCCGGTACGGCTCCGGTCGGGTGCCCGCCCAGGCGTGCTCCAGCGGGTCCACCACCGCCCAGCTCTGCTCGACCTCGGCGGCGTCGGGGAAGAGGGTACGGTCGCCGATCAGCACGTCCAGCACCAGCCGCTCGTACGCCTCGGGGCTGGACTCCGTGAACGCCTCGCCGTACTGGAAGTCCATCGCGATGTCGCGGACCTCCATCGTGGTCCCCGGCACCTTCGAGCCGAACTTCAGCACCACGCCCTCGTCCGGCTGCACCCGGATGACGAGCTGGTTGTTGCCGAGCATCTCCATGTCGACCGGGTCGAACGGCAGGTGCGGCGCCTTCTTGAACATGATGGCGACCTCGGTCACCCGTCGGGGCAGCCGCTTGCCGGCCCGGATGTAGAACGGCACCCCCGCCCAGCGGCGGTTCTGGATGCCCAGCCTCACCGCCACGTACGTCTCCGTGGTGGAGTCCGGCGGGACGTCCTCCTCCTCCAGGTAGCCCTTCGCCCGCTGGCCGCCCACCCAGCCCGGCAGGTACTGCCCGCGCACGGTGTCCCGGGCCACGTCCTTCGGCACCGTGATCGCCTTGAGCACCTTCAGCTTCTCGGTGCGGATCTCGTCGGCGTCGAAGCTCGTCGGCTCCTCCATCGCCACCAGGGCCAGCAGCTGGAGCAGGTGGTTCTGCAGCACGTCCCGGGCGGTGCCGACGGAGTCGTAGAAGGCGGCCCGGGTGCCGATGCCCACGTCCTCGGCCATGGTGATCTGGACCGAGTCGACGTACCGGGCGCTCCACAGCGGCTCGAACAGGCTGTTGGCGAACCGCAGGGCCAGGATGTTCTGGACCGTCTCCTTGCCCAGGTAGTGGTCGATCCGGAAGACGTCCTGCCGGGTGAAGACGTCGTCGACCAGGTCGTTGAGCTCCTTGGCCGAGGGCAGGTCGTTGCCAAACGGCTTCTCCACGACCACCCGGCGCCACCCGCCGGACCTGGCGTTGTCGGCCATGCCGGTGCGGGCGAGCTGCTTGAGCACCACGGGGAACGCGGCCGGGGGGATGGAGAAGTAGAACGCGGCGTTGCCCTGGATGCCGTGGCTGTCGCGCAGCTCGTCCAGGGTGGCGGCCAGGTGGTCGAAGGCGGCGTCGTCGTCGAACGAGCCGCCCACGAACTTGATGTTGCCGGCGAGCCGGGCCCAGACCTCCTCGCGCCACGGTGTCCGGGCGTGCTGCTTGGCCGCGTCGTGCGCCAGCGACTCGAAGTCGCCGTCGCCCCAGTCGCGCCGGGCGAAGCCCAGGACCACGAAACCGGGTGGCAGGAGCCCCCGGTTCGCCAGGTCGTAGACCGCCGGCAGGAGCTTCTTCTGCGCCAGGTCGCCGGTGACTCCGAAGATCACCAGAGCGCAGGGCTCCGGGATCCGCGGCAGCCGCCGGTCCTGCGCGTCGCGCAGCGGATTCACGCCGTCTCACTCCTCGCGCTCACAGCACCACCTCGGTTCGCGACTGCGGGGCTCGCAGGATCGGCTCACTCCTCGCGCTCACATTGCCACCTCGGTTCGCGACTGCGGGGCTCGCAGGATCGGCTCACTCCTCGCGCTCACATTGCCACCTCGGTTCGCGACTGCGGGGCTCGCAGGATCGGCTCACTCCTCGCGCTCACATTGCCACCTCGGTTCGCGACTGCGGGGCTCGCAGGATCGGCTCACTCCTCGCGCTCACGCTGTCTCCTCGTGGTTCCACATCGTCCATCGTCACGCCCGTAACCGCCGCGCAGCATCGAGCAGCTGGGCCACCCCCGCCGACCGGTCGGTCAGGTGCAGCCGCAGCAGCGGCCGCTTCCGGCCGGCCAGGGCCTGCCGGTCGCCGGCGGCCTGGGCCGCCTGCAGCTCCCCGAAGGAGTACGGCTGCCCGGGCACCGGCAGATCATCCCCGACCGTACCGGTCAGCTGAAGGAACGTGCCCACCCCCGGGCCGCCCTTGTGGTACTGGCCGGTGGAGTGCAGGAAGCGCGGCCCCCAGCCGAAGGTCACCGGCCGGCCGGTCGCCTGCCCGAGCAGCGGGCGCAGGCCCGCCACCTCGGCGTCGCCGATCCGGTCCAGGTACGCCATGACGGCGAGGTAGCCGTCGCCGGCGATCCCGTCGAGCAGGTGGTGCAGCACGCCGGCCAGGTCGGCGGGGGCGCCCGCCGGGGCGTACACCTCGATCGCCCCCTCGGTGAACGACGGCGCCTCCGCCGGCGCGCCGGAGGCCAGGATGCGCCGGGTGTTCTCCTTGCTCTCCGCGACGTTCGGCTGGTCGAACGGGTTCACCCCGAGCACCACCGCCGCCACCGCGGTCGCGTACTCCCAGGTCAGGAACTGGGCGCCGAGCGGGCCGTTGACCGCCACGTCCGGTTCGCAGCCGCCGCCGGGGACGTCTCCGGCGGACAGCGCGCCGCCGTAGGTGACGGTCAGCAGGTCCGGGCCGCTGCCGGCGGGGGCGGCCGGGGACTCCGGCGCGACGGGCAGGATGCCGAGCCCCGCCTTGCCGGTCGACTCGGCGACGAGCTGCTCGATCCAGTCGCCGAGCCCGTCCAGCCCCGTGCCGTCGGAGACCAGGGCCAGCTTGTCCCGGCCGAGGGTGGCCGCGGCGCCGAGGGCGGCGCCCAGCGCCAGGCCGGGGTTGTCGGTGTCGCGCCCGAGGGCGTCGGCGAGCGCGTCGGCCTGGTCCAGCAGTTCGGTCACCTCGACCCCGGCCAGCGCGGCCGGCACCAGCCCGAACGCGGTCAGCGCCGCGTACCGGCCGCCGACCTGCGGGTCGGCGAGCACCGTGACGGCGCCCAGTTCGACGGCGGCGGCCTCCAGCGGGGAGCCCGGGTCGGTGACCACCACGAAGTGCCGGCCGGCCTCCGCCGCGGTCAGCCCGGCGTCCAGGAACGCCTGCCGGTACGCCCGCAGGTGGCTGTCGGTCTCCACCGTCGAGCCGGACTTGCTGGCCACCACGACGACGGTGCGTTCCAGGCGGTCGGCCAGCGCCCGGCGGACCTGGCCCGGGTCGGTGGTGTCGAGCACGGTCAGCGGCCGGCCCAGCGTGCGGGCGATCACCTCGGGGGCCAGCGACGAGCCGCCCATGCCGGCGAGGACCACGTGATCCAGGTCGGCCAGCTCGGCGGTCAGTTCGGCGAGCTGGGGGAGCAGCTCCCAGCTGCGCCGGTGGGTGTCCAGCCAGCCGAGGCGGACGCGCGCCTCGGCCTCGGCCTCCGGGCCCCACAGCGTCGGGTCCTTCGCGGCCAGTTTCGCCGGCACGCCCCGGCGTACGAGGGCGTCCCGGACGGAGGCGGGCGCGGACCGGTCGACCGCGTCCGCGCCGTACACGGCCAGCCCGGCCGCCGCCTCGGGGGAGCCGGACAGCAGGTCGCTCACGTCGCCACCCCCGCGGGGCGGAGGGGGCTGCGCGTCCCGGACCTGCGGCGGCCGGCGGCGGCGCCCGTCCCGGGTTCCCGGCGACCGGCGGCGCGACGCGCCCCGGGGCGGTGCCCCGGGGCGCGTCCGCGGCCGTACGTCACGCGTTGCCCCCCGCCTTCTCGGCGGCCCGGCCGCTGTCCTTGGCGGCCTGACCGGGCCGCCCGCTGCCCTTGCCCGCCGACGTGAGGGAGCGCCGGACGCCGTCGAGCAACTCCACCCAGCTGGCTTCGAACTTCTCCACGCCCTCCCGCTCCAGCGTGGCGATCACGTCGGACATGTCCACGCCGAGCGCCGCCAGGCCGGTGAAGACCTCGCGGGCGTCGTCGTAGGCGCCGGTGACGGTGTCGGGGTGGGTCTCGCCGTGCTCGGCGAAGGCGTGGACCACCGCCTCCGGCATGGTGTTCACCGTGCCGGGCGCGATCAGCTCCTCCACGTAGATCACGTCCCGGTAGTCCGGGTTCTTCGTCGAGGTGGACGCCCACAGCGGGCGCTGCGGGTGGGCGCCGGCGTCGGCCAGGGCCTGCCACCGGTCGGAGGAGAAGACCGCGCTGTAGCGCTCGTACGCCAGCCGGGCGTTCGCCACGGCGGCCTTGCCGCGCAGCGCCTTGGCCTCGGCGGAGCCGATCTTCTCCAGCCGCTTGTCCACCTCCGTGTCGACGCGGGAGACGAAGAACGACGCCACCGAGCCGATCTTCGACAGGTCGTGGCCGTTTGCCTTCGCCTGCTCCAGCCCGGCGAGGAAGGCGTCCATCACCTGCGAGTAGCGGTCCAGGCCGAAGATCAGCGTGACGTTGACGCTGATCCCCTCGGCCAGGGTCGCGGTGATCGCCGGCAGCCCCGCCTCGGTGGCCGGGATCTTGATGAACAGGTTCGGGCGGTCGACCAGCCACCACAGCGCCTTGGCCTCGGCGACGGTCCTGGCCGTCTCGTGGGCCAGCCGCGGGTCCACCTCGATGGACACCCGGCCGTCGACGCCGGCGCTGGCGTCGTACGCCGGGCGCATCACGTCGCAGGCCCACCGCACGTCGTACGTGGTGAGCATGCGCACGGCCTCCTCGACGTTTACCCCCCGGGCGGCGAGGTCGCGCAGCTGCCAGTCGTACTCGGCGGCGTCGCCGAGCGCCTTGGCGAAGATCGTCGGGTTCGTGGTCACCCCGACCACGTGCTTCTCCCGGCGTAGCTGGTCCAGCCCGCCGGAGCTCAGCCGCGTCCGGGAGAGGTCGTCGAGCCACACCGCCACCCCGGCGGCGCTGAGGTCACCCAGCCTGTCCGTCATGTCGTCAACGCTCCCCTCAGTTGCCGGTCGTGAAACCGGTGATCTCGCCCACCCGGGTCAGCGCCGCGTGCGCGGCGGCCACGATCCGGTCGGGGGTGAACCCGAACTGTTCGAAGAGCACGGTGTGCGGGGCGCTCGCGCCGTAGTGCTCCAGGCTGACGCTCTCGCCGGAGTCGCCGACGACCGCGCGCCAGGACATGCCGATGCCCGCCTCCACGCTCACCCGTGCCTTTACCCCGCGCGGCAGCACCGACTCCCGGTACGCCTCGTTCTGGGCGAGGAACCACTCCTGGCACGGCATCGACACCACCCGGGTGGGGGTGCCGTCGGCCTCCAGCCGCTCCCGCGCGGCGAGGCAGAGCTGCACCTCGGAGCCGGTGCCGATGAGGATCACCTGCGGCTGGCCGGTGGACGCCTCGGCCAGCACGTAGCCGCCCTTGGCGACGCCCTCGGCGCCGGCCAGGGTCGAGCGGTCGAGCGTCGGCAGCGCCTGGCGGCTGAGCGCCAGGGCCGTCGGCCGGTCCGTGTGCTCCAGGGCCTGCCGCCACGCCCACACGGTCTCGTTGGCGTCGGCGGGGCGGACCACGTCGAGGCCGGGGATGGCCCGCAGCGCGGTCAGGTGCTCCACCGGCTGGTGGGTGGGGCCATCCTCGCCGAGGCCGATCGAGTCGTGCGTCCAGACGTAGACCACCGGCAGCTTCATCAGGGCGGCGAGCCGGACGGAGGGGCGCATGTAGTCGCTGAACACCAGGAACGTGCCGCCGTACGGGCGGGTGCCGCCGTGCAGGGCGATGCCGTTGAGGATCGCGCCCATGGCGTGCTCGCGGATGCCGAAGTGCAGCGTGCGGCCGTACTCGTGGCCCGGGAACTCCTTCGTGGCGAAGGCCGCAGGGATGAACGACGGCTCGCCCTTCATGGTGGTGTTGTTGCTCTCGGCCAGGTCGGCCGAGCCGCCCCACAGCTCGGGCAGCACCGGCGCGAGGGCCTCCAGCACCTTGCCGGAGGCGGCCCGGGTGGCGACGCCCTTGGCGTCGGCCGGGAAGGTCGGCAGGGCGTCGGCCCAGCCCTGCGGGAGGGTCCGCGCGGCCATCCGGTCCCAGCGCGCCTTGCGCTCCGGGTTGGCCTTCGCCCAGTCGGCGTACGCCGCGTCCCACTCCTGCTGGGCGCCGGCGCCGCGCCGCAGCACCTGGCGGGCGTGGCCGAGGACGTCGTCGTCGACCTGGAAGGTCTGGGCCGGGTCGAAGCCGAGGAGCTGCTTGGTCGCGGCCACCTCGTCGGCGCCGAGCGCCGAGCCGTGGATCTTGCCGGTGTTCTTCTTGTTCGGCGCGGGCCAGCCGATGATGGTGCGCAGCGCGATGAAGGAGGGGCGGCCGGTCTCGGCCTTCGCGGCCAGCAGGGCCCGGTACAGCGCCTCGACGTCCTCGTGGTACTCGCCCTGGTCGGCGTCGCCGGCGCGCCAGTCGACGGTCTGCACGTGCCAGCCGTACGCCGCGTAGCGGGCCGCCACGTCCTCGCTCTTGGCGATGCGGGTGTCGTCCTCGATCGAGATCTCGTTGTCGTCGTAGATCAGCGTGAGGTTGCCCAGCTGCTGGTGGCCGGCGAGGGCGCTGGCCTCGTGGCTGATGCCCTCCTCGATGTCGCCGTCGGAGGCGATGCACCAGATGTCGTGGTCGAAGACCGAGGCGCCGGGCTCGGCCTCCGGGTCGAACAGGCCGCGCTCGCGGCGGGCCGCCATGGCCATGCCGACCGCGTTGCCGATGCCCTGGCCGAGCGGGCCGGTGGTGGTCTCCACGCCCGGGGTGTGGCCGTGCTCGGGGTGGCCCGGGGTCAGCGAGCCCCACTGCCGCAGCGCCTTGAGGTCGTCCAGGCCCAGCGGGTAGCCGGAGAGGAAGAGCTGGATGTAGAGGGTCAGGCTGGAGTGGCCGGCCGAGAGCACGAAGCGGTCCCGCCCGGGCCAGTTCGGGTCGGCCGGGTTGTGCCGCATCACCCGGTTGAACAGCAGGTACGCCGCGGGGGCGAGGCTCATCGCGGTGCCGGGGTGGCCGTTGCCGGATTTCTCCACGGCGTCCATGGCCAGTACGCGGACGAGGTCGACGGCCCGGCGGTCGAGGTCGGACCAGTTGAGTGCGGGTTGCTCGGGTCGGTTGGCAGCCACGATGGTTGTGCTCCTCGGCAGTTGGGCGGAACCCTCGGTAGTGACCCTATCGAGTGGTTCTAAACGGGCGACCGGGGATCTGTGCATGCCGCTCTGTGCCGGTGTGCCTGAATCGGCCGTTCCTCCGGGGGTGTGACGGTCCGCACCGTTGTCGGGTCGCCAGGGCAGCCAAAACGACGACGCGTAGTCTGTGGGCGGTGTGTGGGCCCGGACGGGTCCGACCGACCCGTACCTCCTCCCTGCGGTCCGCCCGACGGTGGACCGTGGCGACTCCGCCAACGCCGGAAGGTGGCAATCCGTGAGCATGATCACCGAGCGCCCCGTCAGCGACTCTGCCGGGCAGCCGCCGGTGCGCACGGTGGCCGAGGCGCCGGCGGTCGCCCGGCGGGACGCCCGGGCGGTGGTCTCCGCGTACGTCGCCCTCACCAAGCCGCGCATCGTCGAGTTGCTGCTGGTCACGACCGTCCCGGCGATGATGCTGGCCGAGGGCGGGCTGCCGTCGCTGTGGCTGATGGCGGTGGTGCTCGTGGGCGGCTCGCTCGCCGCCGGCGCGGCCAGCGTCCTGAACTGCTACATCGACCGGGACATCGACCAGTTGATGCGGCGCACCAAGCGCCGGCCGCTGCCGACGCACACCGTGTCGCCGCGCAGCGCCCTGGTGTTCGGGCTGGTGCTCGCGGTGGTCTCGGTGGCGCTGATGGCGGCGTTCACCAACTGGCTGGCCGCCGGGCTGACCCTGGCGGCGATCGCCTACTACGACCTGGTCTACACGCTCTGGCTCAAGCGCACGACGCCGCAGAACACCTTCTGGGGCGGCGCCTGCGGGGCGGCGCCCGTGCTGATCGGCTGGGCCGCGGTGACCGGCTCGCTGGCCCCGGCCGCCTGGGCGCTGTTCGCGGTCGTGTTCTTCTGGCAGATGCCGCACTTCTACCCGCTGGCGATGAAGTACAAAACCGACTACGCCCGCGCCGGCATCCCGATGTTGCCGGTCGTGGCCTCCGCTCGCCGGGTCAACGCCGAGATCATCCTGTTCGCCTGGCTGACCCTGCTGTCGTCGCTGGCCGTGTGGCCGCTGGGGATGAGCCCGATCTACGGCGTCACCGCGCTGGTGGCCGGCGGGATCTTCGTGGTCGAGGCGCACAGGCTGTGCCGCCAGGTGGCCCGGGGCGGGGCGGTCCGGCCGATGCGGCTGTTCCACTGGTCGTACGTCTACCTGACGATCCTCTTCGCCGCCGTAGCGGCAGACGCCCTGCTCTAACCCCCCCCGCGGCCACTCCCCCCGCGGCCACTCCCTCCGCGATCTTGCACTTTCGGCCCGGGCGAATCGGGCAGAACCCCATATATAGGGGGCGGAAAGTGCAAGATCGCGGGGCTCCGGGGCTCCGGGGCGCCGGGGCTCCGGCCCGCCGTGAGTGCTGACAAATGGTCATCATGGACGGGTTGTCCGGCTTATGTCGTCCATCGGAGATTTTTGGCATGGGCCCGCTCCGCTCAACCTGTTACGGATCGTGCAACTTGCCGCTGCCTTTTGGTCTCTCAAATATGGATATAAACGGGCAAGTTGCCTGTGGTCTTCCTTAAACGTGCAGGTAATTGGAATCACAATTGGTTCATGGTTGTCGCGCGCCCGGGCGGAAGTCTGCTTACGCTTCGCGTCATGGCAGATGGTTCCGATACGACGCTGACGGCCGAGCAGCCCGTCGCCGCGCAGGCCCCCAACGGCCTCGTCGCGGGCATCAAGTCGTTCGCCGCCGGGCACGGCGGGGCGAAGGCGGTCATCGAGTACGTCGGCAAGCGGGGGGCGCGCATCGTCCTCGTCGGCGCGGACGGGGCATGGGCCGACCAGTTCGCCGACGGCACCGACGTCGCGCGGCAGGCCTGCGCCACGGCCGGAGTCGCCGTCGAGAACGCCTGGGAGCGCGAACTGATGGACCAGATGCGCCCGAGCAACGACCTCTGGCGGTCCATGGCCCGGCGCACGATGGCCCGTTGACATAAGTTGACCACCACCCACCAGCCGACCCGGGGGGAACCCCGGGTCGCTCTCGTTACCTGCGCCGAGCTGTCCGACCTCGACCCGGACGACCGGCTCCCGCTCGCCCCCTGACCGGGCGGGGCGTCACCGTCTCCGCCGCGGTCTGGGACGACCCGGCGGTCGACTGGGCGGCGTACGACCTGGTCGTGCTCCGTTCGCCCTGGGACTACGCGCTGCGCCGCGACGAGTTCGTCGCCTGGGCCGACACCGTGTCCCGGCTGGCAGACCCGGCCGACGTGGTGCGCTGGAACACCGACAAGCGCTACCTGGCCGAGCTGTCCGCGGCCGGGGTGCCCACCGTGCCCACCGCGTGGGTCGCCCCAGGCGAGTCCTGGGAGCCCCCCGCGGGCGGCGAGTACGTCGTGAAGCCGGCGGTCAGCATCGGCAGCCGGGACACCGGCCGGTACGACCTGACCGACCCGGAGCACCGCGCCCTTGCGGTGGCGCACGTCCGCCGGCTCTCCGACGCCGGCCGGCTCGCCATGGTCCAGCCGTACCTGCCGGCGGTCGACACCGCGGGCGAGACGGCGCTGCTGTTCCTCGCCGGTCCCGGCGGGCTCCGGTTCAGCCACGCCATCCGCAAGGGCCCGATGCTGACCGGCCCCGACCTGGGCGTGGAGGGGCTCTACAAGGCCGAGGCGATCACCCCGCGCACGGCCACTCCCGAGCAGCTCACCGTCGCGGAGCGGGCCCTGACGGCGGTGCCGGGTGGCCCGGAGCGCCTGCTGTACGCCCGGGTCGACCTGATCCCGGGCCCGGACGGCGCGCCCGTCCTGGTCGAGTTGGAGCTCACCGAGCCGAGCCTGCTCATCGGGTACGCCGACGGCGCCCCCGACCGTCTGGCCGAAGCCGTCCTGACCCGCCTGCGCCTGTCCCGCTCCGCCCACTGACCCGCCGCAAGATCCGCGAGCGCCACCCGGACCCCTGCGGTGCGGGGCGCGGGCGGAGCGCGGGTGGGCAGTGCGCGGGGGTGGGCGGGTGGTGGGGGCGGTCAGGCGGCGGCGGGGACCGGGGCGGACGGGGTGGCCTCCGGCGCGGCGGCGGCCGGAGCGACCGGGGTCGGGCGGCGTTCGCGGGTGGACGACAGGACCGCCAGGGTGGCCAGCAGCACCAGGCAGGAGCCGAGCATGTGGGCGCCGACCAGCACCGCCGGCAGGTGGGTGAAGTACTGCACGAAGCCGATCACGCCCTGACCCAGCTCCACCGCGAGCAGCATGACCGCCGCCCGCTCGGCCCGCCGGGCGCCCACCGCGCGGAACGCGAAGACCAGCGCCACGGACAGCCCGACCAGCAGGAACACGCCGTCGGCGTGCACCTGGGAGATCGCCTCCGGGTCGAGCCCGTTGCGCGCCGCGCCGTGGTCGCCCGCGTGCGGGCCGCTGCCGGTGACCCAGGTGCCGACGACCAGCACCGCGGCGCTGACCACGGTGGTGAGCAGCGCCAGCGCCCGCAGCGGCGCCGGCACGGTGGGCAGCGTGGGGCCGTCCGGCTTGCCGATGCGCCGCCACAGCGCGTACGCGGCCGCGATCACGACCATCGAGGCGAGGAAGTGCAGCCCGACCACCCACGGGTTGAGGTTGGTCAGCACGGTGATCCCGCCGATCACCGCCTGCGCCGGGATGCCGAACAGCACCGCGACCGCGAGCGGCAGCAGGCCCTGTCGGCGCGGCCGGTGCAGCAGCACGGCCACGACGACGGCCAACGCGATGGCGCCCACGGCGAAGGTGAGCAGCCGGTTGCCGTACTCGATCACCCCGTGCACGCCCATCTCAGGCGTGGCGTGGTAGGAGTCGTCGGTGCACCGGGGCCAGGTGGGGCAGCCCAGGCCGGAGGCGGTCAGCCGGACGGCTCCGCCCGTGACCACGATGGCCACGTTCGCGACGATCGACGCGTACGCCAGCCGGCGCAGCAGGGTGGCGGAGACCGGGAACCGGACGGATCGCTTCACGCGGCAAATCCTACGCACCGTAGTGGAGCCCGATCGGGTGACTCCGGTGTGCCGGTGGTTCGGATCACCGGAAGGCGGATTGCGGGCTCGCCGCGAATTACGTAACGTTGCCGTTGTGAAAAACGCGGCGGCGCTCTCCGGGCGGCAGCCGGCCACCGCGCCGGCCGTCGGCGGCGACTCCGGGTCGCGGCGCGGCGCCGGACGCACCGAGCTGGAGTTGTCGCAGGCCGCGTCCGCCGATCTTTCCACCCGGGACCGGGTCACCCAGCTGCTGCTGGAGCGTGGCGCGACCACCGCCGCCCAGCTCGGCGTGGCGCTCGGGCTCAGCCCGGCGGCGATCCGCCGACACCTCGACGCGATGCTCGCCGACGGCGACGTGGTCGCCCGCGAGCAGGCCGTGCGGGGCGGCCGGGGGCGCGGCCGCCCGGCGAAGGTGTTCCTGCTGACCGACGCGGCCCGGGTGCGCTGCGGCACCCACCACTACGACAACATGGCCACCGCCGCGCTGCGCTGGATCGCCCGCAACGGCGGGCCCGAGGCCGTGGAGGCGTTCGCCGCCGAGCAGGTCGAGGCGCTGGAGGGCCGCTGCCGCGCCGCCATGGAGGACGCCGGGGACGACCCGCTCGCGCGCGCCGAGGCGCTCGCCGGGGCGCTCACCGCCGAGGGCTACGCTGCCAACGCGTCGACGATCGCCTCCGGCGGCCAGCTCTGCCAGCACCACTGCCCGGTGGCGCACGTGGCCGCCGAGTTCCCCCAGCTGTGCGAGGCCGAGACCGGGGTCATCTCCCGCCTGGTCGGCACCCACGTGCAGCGCCTGGCCACCATCGCGCACGGCGACGGGGTCTGCACCACGCACATCCCGGCCCAGCCGGCACGTGTCCAGTCCGGTAACACCGTCACCACTGTGAGGACAGATAGATGACCGAGCAGATCGTCCAGCCCCTGACCCAGGATGAGCAGCTCGCCGCCCTCGGTCGCTACGAGTACGGCTGGGCCGACCCCGACGTGGCCGGGGCGTCCGCCCAGCGCGGCCTCAACGAGGCGGTGGTGCGGGACATCTCCGCCAAGAAGAACGAGCCCGCCTGGATGCTCGACCTGCGCCTGAAGGGCCTGCGGCTGTTCGGCCGCAAGCCGATGCCGGGCTGGGGCGCCGACCTCACCGGGATCGACTTCGACAACATCAAGTACTTCGTCCGGTCCACCGAGAAGCAGGCCACCAGCTGGGAAGACCTGCCCGAGGACATCAAGAACACCTACGACAAGCTGGGCATCCCGGAGGCGGAGAAGCAGCGGCTGATCGCCGGTGTCGCGGCGCAGTACGAGTCGGAGGTCGTCTACCACAAGATCCGCGAGGACCTGGAGGAGCAGGGCGTCGTCTTCCTGGACACGGACACCGCGCTCAAGGAGCACGAGGACCTGTTCAAGGAGTACTTCGGCACCGTCATCCCGGTCGGCGACAACAAGTTCGCCGCGCTGAACACCTCCGTGTGGTCCGGCGGCTCGTTCATCTACGTGCCGAAGGGCGTGCACGTGGAGATCCCGCTGCAGGCGTACTTCCGGATCAACACCGAGAACATGGGCCAGTTCGAGCGGACGCTGATCATCGTCGACGAGGGCGCGTACGTGCACTACGTCGAGGGCTGCACCGCGCCGATCTACTCCTCGGACTCGCTGCACAGCGCCGTGGTGGAGATCATCGTGAAGAAGAACGCCCGGTGCCGCTACACGACCATCCAGAACTGGTCGAACAACGTCTACAACCTGGTCACCAAGCGCGCCGTCTGCCACGAGGGTGCGACCATGGAGTGGATCGACGGCAACATCGGCTCCAAGGTCACCATGAAGTACCCGGCGGTCTACATGACCGGCGAGCACGCCAAGGGCGAGGTGCTGTCGGTGGCCATGGCCGGCGAGGGCCAGCACCAGGACGCCGGCGCCAAGATGGTGCACGCGGCGCCGCACACCAGCAGCACCATCGTGTCGAAGTCGATCGCCCGGGGCGGCGGTCGCACCTCGTACCGGGGCCTGGTGCAGGTGCTGGAGGGCTCGCACCACAGCAGGAGCACCGTCAAGTGCGACGCGCTGCTGGTGGACACGATCTCCCGCTCCGACACCTACCCGTACGTCGACATCCGCGAGGACGACGTGGCGATGGGGCACGAGGCGACCGTCTCCAAGGTCAGCGAGGACCAGCTCTTCTACCTGATGAGCCGGGGCCTGAGCGAGGACGAGGCGATGGCGATGATCGTGCGGGGCTTCATCGAGCCGATCGCCAAGGAGCTTCCGATGGAGTACGCGCTGGAGCTGAACCGCCTGATCGAGCTCCAGATGGAGGGCGCGGTCGGCTGAGGCCGACCGCGAACCCCGACCCACCGGGCCGGGCCGCGCCAACCCGGACCCGTTGGGCCGGGCCGCGCGGGCCCCGACCGACCCTCCGATCAATGACACCGTCGTCGCAGAACAGACCAAGGAAGAGATGACTATCCAGGCTTCCGCGCCGCCCAGCACCAAGTCGCAGGCGCTCCGCTCGTACGACGTCGCCGACTTCCCCGCCCTGACGGGCCTGGAGGAGGAGTGGCGCTTCACCCCGCTCAAGCGCCTTCGCGGCCTGCTGGAGGGCGGCACCTCGGACGAGTCGGCGCACTGGCCGGCCTACGAGCACGGGCAGCTTCCCGCGGGCGTCACCGTCGGCGCGCTGGCGAAGGACGATCCCCGGCGGGGCAGCGTGCTCACCCCGTTCGACCGGATCAGCGCACGCGCCTACGGCGAGTCCGACCTGGGCAAGCTGGTGCAGGTGGCCCGGGAGGCGGTGGTCGCCGAGCCGGTGGTCATCACGGTGCAGGGCGGTCCCTCCGACGTGGTGGCCTTCGCCCACACGTTCATCGAGGTCGGCGCGCTCTCCGAGTCGGTCCTCGTGCTGCGGCACGTGGGCGGCGGCGCCCTCGCCGACAACGTCGAGGTGGCGGTGGGCGACGGCGCGAAGCTGACCCTGGTCACCCTCGCCGAGTGGGACGACGACGCCGTCCAGGCGCAGCACGTCAAGGTGCGGCTGGGCCGCGACGCCAAGGTGGTCCACGTGCAGGTCAGCCTCGGCGGCGACCTGGTCCGGCAGTACACCTCGGTGGAGTACACCGGCCGGGGCGGCGAGGCCGAGCTGTACGGCGTCTACTTCGCCGACGGCGGCCAGCACCTGGAACACCGCCAGCTCGTCGACCACAACGTGCCGGACTGCCGCAGCCACGTCGGCTACCGGGGCGCGCTGCAGGGCGACGACGCCCACACGGTCTGGGTGGGCGACGTGCTGATCCGCGCCGAGGCGACCGGCACCGACACGTACGAGATCAACCGGAACCTGCTGCTCAGCGACGGCGCCCGGGCGGACTCCGTGCCGAACCTGGAGATCGAGACCGGCGAGATCGCCGGCGCCGGCCACGCCAGCGCGACCGGCCGCTTCGACGACGAGCAGCTGTTCTACCTGATGGCCCGGGGCATCCCGGAGGGTGAGGCCCGCCGCCTGGTGGTCCGCGGCTTCTTCGCCGAGCTGATCAACAAGATCCCGGTCGAGGGGCTGCGGGAGCGCCTCGGCGACGCGATCGAGGCCCGCCTCACCAGGGCGGGCGCCTGATGATCAGGATCTGCGCGACCGAGGACGTGCCGAAGGGCACCGTGATCAGCGCCGACGTCGACGGCACCCAGATCGCGGTCGTGCACGGCGAGGACGACCGGTTCTACGCCGTGTACGACGAGTGCTCGCACGCCGCGGTCGCCCTCTCCGAGGGCGAGGTCGAGGACTGCACGCTGGAATGCTGGCTGCACGGATCCCGTTTCGACCTGCGTACGGGCGAGCCGACCGGGCTGCCCGCCACCGAACGCGTCCCCGTATACCCCGTCGAAGTCCGCGACGGCGACATCTTCGTCAGCCTCACGCCGAGCAATGGAGTGACCCGATAATGAGCACCCTGGAGATCCGCGACCTGAAGGTGTCGGTCAAGCTGCCCGAGGGTGAGCTCAAGCCGATCCTGGCCGGGGTCGACCTGACCGTGAAGTCCGGTGAGACCCACGCCATCATGGGTCCGAACGGCTCCGGCAAGTCCACGCTGGCATACTCCATCGCCGGCCACCCGAAGTACGAGATCACCGGCGGCTCGGTGACCCTCGACGGCGAGGACGTGCTGGCCATGTCCGTCGACGAGCGGGCCCGCGCGGGCCTCTTCCTGGCCATGCAGTACCCGGTCGAGGTTCCCGGCGTCTCGGTGGCCAACTTCCTGCGTACCGCCAAGACGGCGATCGACGGCGAGGCGCCGAAGCTGCGCACCTGGGCCGGCGAGCTGCGCGGCGCGATGGAGCGGCTCCAGATGGACCCGGCGTTCGCCCAGCGCAACGTCAACGAGGGCTTCTCCGGCGGCGAGAAGAAGCGGCACGAGATCGTGCAGCTGGAGCTGCTCAAGCCGAAGATGGCGATCCTCGACGAGACCGACTCCGGCCTCGACGTCGACGCGCTGCGCGTGGTCAGCGAGGGGGTCAACCGGGTCCGCGACACCGGCGACACCGGCCTGCTGCTGATCACCCACTACACCCGGATCCTGCGCTACATCAAGCCGGACTTCGTGCACGTCTTCGTCGCCGGCCGGATCGTCGAGCAGGGCGGCCCGGAGCTGGCCGAGAAGCTCGAGGACGAGGGCTACGAGCGGTACGTGGCCGGGGCCGGCGCGGCGCGGGCCTGAGTTCCGATGACCTCCATCGCGATCCCGGCGGGCATGCCGCAGTACGACGACGTGCCCCGGTTCGACGTGGCGCGGGTGCGGGCCGACTTCCCGATCCTCGACCGGGAGGTCAACGGGCACCGGCTGGTCTACCTCGACAGCGCCAACACCTCGCACAAGCCGCGGCAGGTGCTCGACGTCCTCGCCGAGCACTACGCCGTGCGCAACGCCAACGTGTCGCGCTCGGTGCACACCCTGGGCACCGAGGCGACCGAGGCGTACGAGGGGGCACGGGCGAAGATCGCCGCGTTCGTCAACGCGCCGAGCGTGGACGAGGTGGTGTTCACCAAGAACTCCACCGAGGCGATCAACCTGGTGGCGTACGCGTTCTCCAACGCGTCGCTGCGGCCCGACGCCGACCCACGGTTCCGCATCGGCCCCGGTGACGAGGTGGTGATCTCCGAGATGGAGCACCACTCGAACATCGTCCCGTGGCAGCTGCTGTGCGAGCGTACCGGCGCGACGCTGCGCTGGTTCCCGGTCACCGACCACGGCCGGCTCGACGAGTCGGGGCTGGACGACCTGGTCACCGAGCGGACGAAGATCGTCTCGCTGGTGCACACGTCGAACATCCTCGGCACGGTCAACGCCACCGCCCGGATCACCGAGCGGGTCCGTCAGGTGGGGGCGCTGCTGCTGCTCGACTGCTCGCAGTCGGTGCCCCACATGCCGGTGGACGTGGTCGACCTCGACGCCGACTTCATCGTCTTCACCGGGCACAAGATGTGCGGCCCGACCGGCATCGGCGTGCTGTGGGGCCGGGGCGAGCTGCTCGCCGCGATGCCCCCGGTGCTCGGCGGCGGGTCGATGATCGAGACGGTGACCATGGCGCGGTCCACGTTCGCCGCGCCGCCGGCGCGGTTCGAGGCGGGCACCCCGCCGATCGCCGAGGCGGTGGCGCTCGGGGCGGCCGTTGACTACCTCACCGGCCTGGGCATGCGGGCGGTGCAGTGGCACGAGAAGGAGCTGACGGCGTACGCGCTTGATGCCCTCGCCACCGTGCCCGGCCTGCGGATCTTCGGGCCGACCGTGCCGGTGGGCCGGGGCGGGACGATCTCGTTCGCGCTCGGCGACATCCACCCGCACGACGTGGGGCAGGTGCTGGACTCGCTCGGCGTGCAGGTCCGGGTGGGGCACCACTGCGCGAAGCCGGTGTGCACCCGGTTCGGCGTACCGGCCATGACGCGGGCGTCGTTCTACCTGTACACCACGACGGACGAGATCGACGCGCTGGTGTCCGGTCTCGAGCAGGTGCGGAAGGTGTTCGACTGATGCAGCTCGACCAGCTCTACCAGGAGATCATCCTGGACCACTACAAGCACCCGCACGGCCGTGGCCTGCGCGACGCCGAGGACCCGGCCGACCGGGTCGCCGAGGCGCACCACGTCAACCCGACCTGCGGGGACGAGGTGACCGTACGGGTCGCCACCGACGGCGACGTGCTGCACGACATCTCGTACGACGGCATGGGCTGCTCGATCAGCCAGGCGTCGGCGAGCGTGCTGCACGAGCTGCTGCGCGGCCGGGGCACGGGGGAGGCGTTCGCCGTGCACGAGGCGTTCGTCGAGTTGATGTCCGGTCGTGGCCAGGTCACGCCGGACGAGGACGTGCTCGGTGACGGGGTGGCGTTCGCGGGTGTCGCGCGCTATCCGGCCCGGGTCAAGTGCGCGCTGCTGCCGTGGATGGCGTTCAAGGACGCCGCGGCACGCGCGGGGGTGGGCGTGAGCCCGGAGGTGAAGGCATGAACGAGGAAACCGCCACCACGCCGGAGGCCGGTGCCGTGGCGACCGAGGGTACGGCGACCGACGGCGCGACGACCGACGGCGCGACGACGCCGGCCACCGACGGGGCTGCCCCGGCCGGCGGCGGCAAGGCGGCCCCGGGCGACATCGAGGAGGCGATGAGGGACGTCGTCGACCCCGAGCTGGGCATCAACGTGGTCGATCTCGGCCTGGTGTACGGCGTCCACGTCGACGACGACAACGTCGCCACCCTGGACATGACGCTGACCTCGGCGGCCTGCCCGCTGACCGACGTCATCGAGGACCAGACCCGGCAGGCGCTGACGACCGGCCCTGGCGGGGGACTGGTCAAGGACTTCCGGATCAACTGGGTCTGGCTGCCGCCGTGGGGCCCCGACAAGATCACGGACGAGGGCCGGGACCAGCTCCGCGCCCTCGGCTTCAACGTCTGACCCGGCCCCGCGCCGGATTCTCCGTCGAGCGCGACGCCCCGTGGGGCGCCGCGCTCGACGCGTCTCCGCCCCTGATCCGCGGCGGCGCGGAAATCGGGTGCGGGAACGTGGGGGACGGGCGCAGGATGGGCGGGTGATCGGGGCGTACCAGAAGCAGGTTGCTGTCCGCGCGCCGCGCCGGGACCGTGTCCGATGCCGTACGGTCGTCGCATGAGCAGTCGACCCGCGGCCGGGGGCGGCCGGTGGGTCGAGGTCGACCCGGCCCGCGTCGCCCGCTGGGTCGAGGGCTTCGCCGACCGGCACGGCCCGCCCAGCACCACCGTCGAGGACTACGGCCTGCTGCTCGCCGCCCCGGACGGGGCCACGGCCGAGCTGCACACCCCGCCCGGCGCCCCGGCGAGCGTCGACGTACCCGGGTTCGTGGCCGCCGCTGGCGCGCCGCGCCGGCTCGGCCTGCTGCTGGCCCGCAAGGGCGCGGTGGCAGTCGGCGTCGCCGACGGGACCGAGCTGGTCGTCTCCAAGGTGGACACCCGGTACGTGCAGGGACGCACCGCCGCGGGTGGCTGGTCGCAGCAGCGGTTCGCCCGGCGCCGGGACAACCAGGCGAAGGCTGCCCTGGGCGACGCCGTGGAGCTGGCGGTACGGCTGCTGCTGCCGGCGGCGGCGACCCTGGCCGCCCTGGTCTGCGGCGGTGACCGCCGGGCGGTGGACACCGTGCTGGCCGACCGACGGTTGGCCCCGCTCGCGGCGCTGCGCGCCGACCGGCTGCTCGACGTGCCCGAGCCCCGGCACGCGGTGCTGGTCGCCGCGGTCGGCGCGGCCCGCGCGGTGCACGTCCTGGTCCGGGACCCGGAGCGGGACACCCCGACCGGCTGACAGGTGGCCGCCGGGGACTACAGGGTGCCGCCGAAGGTGTCGCAGGACTTCGGGTCGCCGGTCTCGTACCCCTTGCTGAACCACTGCTTACGCTGCTGGGACGTGCCGTGGGTGAACTCGTCGGGGTTCACCGGGCGTCCCGAGCGCCGCTGGATGGCGTCGTCGCCGATCTTCTCGGCGGCGTCGATCGCCTCCTGGATGTCCTGCTCGGTGATGCTGGTGAAGATCTTCTGGCCCTTCGCGTCGGCCGTGCCGGTGGCGTTCTTCGCCCACGCCCCCGCGTAGCAGTCGGCCTGCAGTTCCAGCTTCACCGACAGGGCGTTGGCGTTGCCGGGGTCACGCTGCTGCTGGCGGCGCATCTGCGCCTCCGTGCCGAGTAGGTCCTGCACGTGGTGGCCGTACTCGTGGGCCAGCACGTACGGCTGGGCGAACTCGCCCCGCGCGCCGAGCTGGTCGGCGAGCAGCTGGTAGAAGGTCAGGTCGATGTAGACCAGGTCGTCGGCCGGGCAGTAGAACGGCCCGACGCCGGAGTCGGCCTGCCCGCAGCCGGTGTTGACGCCCTGGCTGAAGAAGACGGTCTTCGAGTCCCGGTACTGGTCCCCGAACGCCTCCGGCATCGCCGTGCGCCAGTACGCCTGGATCGAGTTGACGTACAGGTTGTTGCGGCAGTCGAGCTGCTGGAGGGCGTCGTCGGCAGAGCACTTCTGCTTCAGCGAGGTGTTGTCGCCCTGCCCGGACCCGCCGCCGTCGAAGGCCGCGTTCAGCCCGAAGCCGCCGCCGACCAGCGCGACCAGCACCGCGACGATAATGCCGACGATGCCGCCGCGCCCGCCGCCGATCGGGATGGGGATCCCGCTCAGGCCGCCGCCTCCGCCGGACCCCCGCCGATCGTCCACCTCGCTGGTGTCAATCTGCGCGTTCTCGTTCAGCTCCATGTTGACCCCGATCACCGACTCGTCACCGGACGCCTGGTTCCGTACCCGATGATCTTGCATGGTAATCCGGACGGCGGGCGCGCGGCGGCCCGGTACACTTGCCCCGTGCTGCGCTGCGAAGGCTGAACCGCCCCGCGCCGACGGGAAGATCCACCCGCCGGCGCTTTCGCGTGCCCTGAGTCAGCCCTTCCAGACCCCGAGAGCGAGTCCCCGAGATGATCACTGCCACCGGCCTGGAGCTGCGCGCCGGCGCCCGGATCCTGCTGTCCGACACCACCCTGCGGGTGCAGCCGGGCGACCGCATCGGCCTGGTCGGCCGCAACGGCGCCGGCAAGACCACCACGCTGAAGGTGCTGGCGGGCGAGGGTCAGCCGTACGCCGGGCAGATCGACCGGCGCAGCGCGATCGGCTACCTGCCGCAGGACCCGCGCACCGGCGACCTGGAGGTCACCGGCCGGGACCGGGTGCTCTCCGCCCGGGGGCTGGACGTGCTGATGGCCCAGATGAAGGAGTTGGAGGCCAGGCTCGCCGACGGCGGCGACGAGCGCATGGTCCGCCGGTACGGCGCGCTGGAGGACCAGTTCGCCGCGCTCGGCGGGTACGCCGCCGAGGCGGAGGCGGCCCGGATCTGCGCCAACCTCGGCCTGCCCGACCGGGCCCTCGCGCAGACCATCGGCACCCTCTCCGGTGGCCAGCGCCGCCGCATCGAGCTGGCCCGCATCCTGTTCCGCGACGCGGGCGAGAACGGCGGCGGCATCCTGCTGCTCGACGAGCCAACCAACCACCTCGACGCCGACTCGATCACCTGGCTGCGCGGGTTCCTCGCCAACCACAAGGGCGGGCTGATCGTGATCAGCCACGACGCCTCGCTGCTGGAGGCGGTGGTCAACAAGGTCTGGTTCCTCGACGCCACCCGCTCGGTCGTCGACATGTACAACCTCGGCTGGAAGGCGTACCTGGAGCAGCGGGAGACCGACGAGCGGCGCCGCCGCCGGGAGCGCGCCAACGCCGAGAAGAAGGCCGGCGCGTTGATGGCGCAGGCCGACAAGATGCGGGCCAAGGCCACCAAGACCGTCGCCGCGCAGAACATGGCCCGCCGCGCCGAGAAGCTGATCGCCGGGCTGGACGAGGTCCGGGTCGCCGACAAGGTGGCCAAGGTCCGCTTCCCCACCCCCGCGCCGTGCGGCAAGACCCCGCTCACCGCGAGCGGGCTGTCCAAGTCGTACGGGTCGCTGGAGATCTTCACCGACGTCGACGTGGCGGTGGACCGGGGCTCGCGGGTGGCGATCCTCGGCCTCAACGGCGCCGGCAAGACCACCCTGCTGCGGATCCTCGGCGGCCTGCTGGAGCCGGACACCGGCGAGGTGCGCCCCGGGCACGGGCTGCGGCTGGGCTACTACGCCCAGGAGCACGAGACGCTGGACGTGGACCGGACGATCCTGGAGCACATGCGCAGCGCGGCGTCGGAGCAGACGGACACCGACCTGCGGAAGATCCTCGGGGCGTTCCTGTTCTCC
Source organism: Micromonospora olivasterospora (assembly GCF_007830265.1). Classification (NCBI taxonomy): domain Bacteria; kingdom Bacillati; phylum Actinomycetota; class Actinomycetes; order Micromonosporales; family Micromonosporaceae; genus Micromonospora; species Micromonospora olivasterospora. Next base: position 575,774 of record NZ_VLKE01000001.1, on the reverse strand, counting down.
GGCGAGGACGTGGACAAGCCGGCCGGGGTGCTCTCCGGCGGGGAGAAGACCCGGCTGGCCCTGGCCACCCTGGTCTGTTCGGGCGCCAACGTGCTCCTGCTCGACGAGCCGACGAACAACCTCGACCCGGTCAGCCGGGAGCAGGTGCTCGACGCGATCGCCCGCTATCCGGGCGCGATCGTCCTGGTCACCCACGACCCGGGCGCGGTGACGGCGCTCAAGCCCGACCGGGCGATCCTGCTGCCCGACGGCGACGAGGACGCCTGGAGCGACGACCTGCTGGAACTGGTCGAGCTGGCCTGACCGGCGGCCGCCCCCGTCGATCATTGGGTTGACGCGCGGACGGAGATCGAAGACGCCGCCAACCTCATGATCACCCTCAGTCGACCAGCTCGGCCAGGCGGCCGAGCACGCCCGAGCTGACCAGGATCACCGCGCCGATCGCGACGAAGACCGCCGGGACCAGCCAGTGGCCGGCCCGGCCGACCAGTCGGACCACCCGGGGGTGGCCGCCCAGCACCGCGGCGGCGGCGCACCACGCGGCGACCAGCGCGGCGAAGACCAGCAGGTACACCAGGCCGGTGGTCGGCGTCAGGGAGCGGAACACGGGCACGTACACGGCGATGTTGTCGGCGCCGTTGGCGACGGTCACTCCGGCCACGCCGAGCAGCCCGCCGACCACGGCCGGCGGCCCGTCGTCGTCCCCGCGGGCCAGCAGGGCGCGGACGCCGAGCCCGATCGGCAGCAGGCCGAGCAGGCCGGTCCACGGGTCGGGCACCACGAGCAGTCCGGCGGCGACGACCACGGCGGCGGCGACCAGCGCGCCGATGCCCAGGTACTGACCGGCGACGATGTGCCAGGGGCGGGGCCGGCCGGTGCCCCGGGCGGCCACGAACAGCACGGTCAGCACGACGATGTCGTCGAGGTTGGTGGCGGCGAACACCAGGGCCGCGCCGGCCGCGGCGGCGAGCAGGTCGGTCACGCGAGGGAGGGTACGCACCCCGGCGCGGGCCGTGCGCCGCGTGCCACGCCGCCGTCATGCGCACGGCCCGCCGACCGCCGGCGCGCAAGGCCCGACCGGCCGGCGCGATTACCCTATCGGGTAGGCGACACTGCATAGCGTGTCGGTTGGCGAATAGTTGATATCTGGCGCATGATCGTTCGAGGCGGTCTAATAGGTGGGACCGTATCCGAACCGCACAGTCTGGGACGTGAGGAATCAGCATGGCAGCCACTGGCACAGCCACCAGCACTGAGAAGGGTCGCCGGATCGTCGGGGCCGAGCGTCAGACGCTCGCCAAGGACCTGGTAAAGCGGTACACCTCGGGGGAGAGCATCCGCGCGCTCGCGGCCTCCACCGGGCGTTCCTACGGGTTCATCCACCGGGTGCTCACCGAGTCCGGCGTGCAGCTGCGCCAGCGCGGCGGTGCCCGGCGCCGTAAGAAGGCGTGACCCGTCCTCCGACGTCGTCCATCAGCGTCGCCCTCCGGTCCGTCCGGTGATCGCCGAGACGGTCGGGGTACGACTCGACTGCGACGGGCCGGTGGCGACGGTCACGTTGTGCCGGCCCGACGTGCTCAACGCGCAGACCCCGACGATGTGGCGCGCGATGAGCGACTTCGCCCGGCAGCTCCCCGGCGACGTACGCGTCGTCGTGGTGCGCGGCGAGGGCCGGGCGTTCTCCGCCGGCCTCGACCTGTCGGTGGCCGGCGCCTCGGGGCCGGGCTCGTTCGCCGAGCTGGCGACCCTGCCCGAGCAGGAGTGCGCCGACCGGATCGCGGAGTTCCAGGCCGCCTTCACCTGGCTGCACCGGCCCGGCGTGATCTCGGTGGCGGCGGTGCAGGGCCACGCCATCGGCGCGGGCTTCCAGCTCGCGCTCGCCTGCGACCTGCGGGTGTTGGCCGCCGACGCCAGGCTGTCCATGGCGGAGGTGACGCTCGGCCTGGTTCCCGACCTGGCCGGCACGAAGCGGCTGGTCGAGCTGGTCGGCTACGCCCGCGCCCTGGAGATCTGCGCCACGGGCCGGCGGATGGACGCCGCCGAGGCCGACCGGCTCGGGCTGGCCACGCTGGTCGTGCCGAACGCCGAGCTGGACGCCGCGGTGCGCGACCTCACGGCCGGCCTGCTCGCCAACGACCGCGACGCGGTGGTGGAGATCAAGGCGCTGCTCGCGGGGGCGACCAGCCGCAGCCACGCCGAGCAGCAGCGGGCCGAGCGCGAGGCGCAGACCCGGCGGCTGCGCGATCTTGCCGGGCGGGGAGAATAGTAAGGACCGTCTGGGAAGAACCGGGTTACGGCCGAGGTTGTCGTAGTCGTCGGGAGAATTGACCCGACGGCTGCCACACGACCCGGAGGTGACGCGTGTCCAACCCGATGTCCGGCGGCGGCATGGTCGGCTGGAGCATGCTCCGCGCGATGCGCAACAAGGACGAGATCTCCGCGCACCGGCTCAAGCGGGGCACCGCCCGGCGGATCGTCGCGTTCGCCCGGCCCTACCAGCGGGACATTGTGGTCTTCCTGGTCACCGTGGTGATCGCCGCCGTGATCGGCGTGGCCACCCCGGTCCTCGCCGGTGACGTGATCAACGCGATCAGCCGGGGCGGTCCGGAGGCCGGCTCGACCGTCGTCCGGCTGGCCCTGGTCATCGCCGCCCTCGCGGTCGCCGACGCGCTCTTCTCGCTGGCCCAGCGGTGGTATTCGGCGCGCATCGGCGAGGGCATCATCCTCGACCTGCGGACCCGGGTGTACGACCACGTCCAGCGGATGCCGCTGCAGTTCTTCACCCGCACCCAGACCGGCGCGCTCGTCAGCCGGCTCAACAACGACGTCCTCGGCGCCCAGCGGGCGTTCACCTCCACCCTGTCCGGGATGGTCAGCAACGTCATCCAGCTCGTGCTCACCGCCGGGGTGATGTTCACCCTCTCCTGGCAGATCACCGCCCTGTCGCTGATCCTCCTGCCGATCTTCATCATCCCCGCCCGCCGGGTCGGCCGGCGGCTGGCCGACATCACCCGCGAGGCGTACAACCTCGACGCCAAGATGAACGCGACCATGACCGAGCGGTTCGGGGTGGCCGGGGCGCTGCTGGTGAAGCTGTTCGGCTCGCCGCAGGTCGAGGCGCGCCGGTTCGCCGGCCGGGCCGAGCGGGTGCGTGACATCGGCATCCAGTCGGCGATGTACTCGCGGACGTTCTTCGTGGCGATGCTGCTGGTCGCCTCGCTGGCCCAGGCGCTGACGTACGGCCTCGGCGGCTGGCTCGCGGTGACCGGCGGCGTCAGCGCCGGCACGGTGGTGACCCTGGCGCTGCTGCTCACCCGCCTCTACGGCCCGCTGACCGCGCTGTCCAACGTCCGGGTCGACGTGATGAGCGCGCTGGTCTCCTTCGACCGGGTCTTCGAGGTGCTCGACCTGCGCCCCGGCATCGAGGAGCAGCCCGACGCGGTGCCCGTGCCCCGGGGCAGCGGCCGGGTCGAGTTCCGCGACGTGCGCTTCCGCTACCCGAGCGCCGCCGAGGTGTCGCTGGCCTCGCTGGAGGACGTCGCCACCCTCGACCGTACGGTCAACGAGCCGGTGCTGCGGGGCGTCTCGTTCAGCGTCGAGCCGGGGCAGGTGGTCGCCCTCGTGGGTCCGTCCGGCGCCGGCAAGTCCACGCTGTCCATGCTGCTTCCCCGGGTCTACGACGTGACCGACGGGCAGGTGCTGGTCGGCGGCGTCGACGTCCGGGACGCCACCCTCGCCTCGCTGCGCGACGAGATCGGCGTGGTCACCCAGGACTCCCACCTGTTCCACGAGACCATCCGCGAGAACCTGCGCTACGCCAAGCCGGACGCCACCGACGAGGAGATCTGGGCGGCGCTGGCCGGTGCGCAGGTCGCCGACCTGGTCCGGTCGCTGCCCGACGGGCTGGACACGACGGTCGGCGAGCGGGGCTACCGCTTCTCCGGCGGCGAGAAGCAACGCATCGCCATCGCCCGGCTGCTGCTCAAGGCGCCGTCGATCGTGATCCTCGACGAGGCGACCGCGCACCTGGACTCGGAGAGCGAGGCGGCCGTGCAGCGGGCGCTGTCGGTGGCGCTGGCCGGCCGTACGGCGCTGGTGATCGCCCACCGGCTCTCCACGGTCCGCGACGCCGACCAGATCCTCGTCCTCGACGAGGGGCGGATCGTGGAGCGGGGCCGGCACGACGAGCTGGTCGCCGTCGGCGGCCTGTACGCCGAGCTGTACCGGACCCAGTTCGCCGTCGCCGACTCGCCCACCCCGTACGTCGACGCGACCGGCCCCGAGCCGGTGGTCACCATGCCGATGGCCGCCTACGTGGCCGAGGAGGCGCTGCCCCCGGCCGCCGCCAACTGATCAGTGCGCGGCACCGGTCGCGGCGCGCAGCTCCGCGAAGGCGGCGCCCAGGGTCTCCGGCGTGAAGTGCGCGTTCAGCCCGCTCGGGTTGGGCAGCACCCAGAGCCGGGCGCCGCCGAGCGGCTCCGGCTGCGGCCCGAAGGTGGCCTTCGGCCGGGCGAAGCCGATCCGGTACGCGGTCACCCCGACCACCGCCACCCACGCCGGCCGGTACCGCCGCACCTTGGCGGTGAGGGTCCGCGCGCCCTCGACCAACTCGGCGGGGGCCAGCTCGTCGGCCCGGGCGCTCGCCCGCGCCACCATGTTGGTGATTCCGAGCCCGTACCCGGGCAGCTCGTCCTGCTCGCTCGGGTGCAACTGCCGGGGCGTGAACCCGCCCCGGTGCAGTGCCGGCCAGAACCGGTTGCCGGGCCGGGCGAAGTGCCAGCCGGTCGCCGCCGACCAGAGGCCGGGGTTGATCCCGACGAACAGCACGGCCAGCCCCGACGCGATGACGTCCGGGATGGTGCGGTCCGCCGCGGCGGCCAGCTCCTCGCGGGTCGGCCGGCGATCCCTGCCGGTCTCGCGGGTCGGCCGGGGACCCCGGCCCGCCGCCCGGGGCATCAGAGCCCGCGCAGCGCGCCGCCGTCGACCGGCAGGGTGAGCCCGGTCAGGTATCCGGCGGCGGGGGAGAGGACGAACGCGGCGACCCGGCCGAACTCCGCCGGGTCGCCGATCCGGCGCAGCGGGATGCCCGCCTCCGCCTCGGCGCGGGCCTGCTCCGGGTCGCCGGCGGCCTCGAAGAGCTGCCGGTTGCGGTCGGTCATGATCCGCCCCGGGAGCAGCCCGACCACCCGCACGCCCCGGGGGCCGTACTCGTCGGCCATGTCCTTGGCCACCCCGGCCAGGCCGGGCCGCAGCCCGTTGGAGATGCCCAGCCCGGCGATCGGGCCGCGCGCCGAGGTGGACAGGACCAGCGCGATCGCCCCGCCGTCGGGCAGCGCGGCGGCGACCGTCCGGGCGGTGCGGACGGTGCCGAGGAAGACGGTCTCGAAGGACTCGCGCCACTGCGCGTCCGTGGCGCCGGCGGCGGTGCCACCGGGTGGCCCGCCGACGGAGACCAGCGCGCCGTCGAGCCGACCGAACCGCTCCCGGGCGGCGGCGACGAGCCGTTCCGGTGTGGCCAGGTCGCTCAGGTCCGCGGCCAGCCCGATCGCGTGCTCCGGCCCGCCGAGCCGGCCCACGGCCTCCGCCACCCGCTCGGGCGTCCGGGCGGAGAGCACCACCCGCGCACCGTCGGCCACCAGGCACTCGGCCGTGGCGAAGCCCAGCCCCCGCGAGGCGCCGGTCAGCACGTACACCCGGTCGGTGAGTCCCAGATCCATACGGAAGATCCTGCCGTACGCCGGGTGGGGCGGCTACCGGCGGGCCGGGCGGAGCAGGCGTACCCGGCCGGCGAGCTGCACCGCGACGGCGCCGCCGACGCGGCGCAGGGCCGGCAGCCGGCGCGGTCGCGGCGCCCCCGAGCCGGCGTAGCGGGCGCCCGCCTCCCGGACGGCCAGTTCCTCCGCGCCCAGCGGCGGCAGCTCGCCCCGGGCACGCAGGTCGCGGGCCAGATCCCAGCCGTCACGCAGCGAGCCGTTGGTGGGCCGGCCGGCCGCCCAGCGGGCGAACGTCGCCGGCCAGTCCGGGCCGAGGCCGGCGGCGAGCAGCGGCCAGTGCCGGGCCACGTCGCCGGCCCGCTTGCGCAGCAGGGCGCGCCGGGCCGCGTCGACCGGGCCCGGATCGAACCCGGGCGGCAGCGGCCCGCCCGCGACCAGCGCGGCCACCAGCTCCGCCTGCCGGGCGGCCAGGTCGCCCGGCCGGGCGGAGCCGGGCGCGCTCACGGTGCCCCCTCTGTTTGCGGCTGCGGGGCTCGCAGGACCGGCTCGCTCCTCGCGCTCACGGTGCCTCCGCTGTTCGCGGCTGCGGGGCTCGCAGGACCGGCTCGCTCCTCGCGCTCACGTGACCGCCGGGTATCCGGAGATGGCGGCGATCGCGTCCAGTTCGGCGCGCAGCTCCGGGGCGGGCGGCCAGTGCCCGTCGCGCTCGAGCAGCAGCGCCGGCGGGCGGTGCCGGTCGCAGAGCGCGGCGATCAGGTCCAGCACGGCCGGCGGAACCGGGTCGGTATGCGTGTCGTGGTAGAAACCGCCCTGCTCGGTCCCGCCCGCCACGTGCGCGTACGCCACGCGGTCCAGCGGCAGCCGGTCCAGCAGGGCCAGCGGGCCGCCGCCGCGGTTGCGGGCGTTGGCGTGCACGTTGGCGACGTCCAGCAGCAGCGTCGCGCCGGTCGCGTCGAGGATCTCGGTGAGGAAGTCCGCCTCGTCCAGCTCGTCGTCCGGCCAGTCGAACAGCGCGGCGATCGGTTCCAGCGCCAGCGGCACCGGCAGCTCCGCCTGTGCCCGGCGGACGTTGGCCACCACCGCGGCGACCGCCTCCCGCGTGCGCGGCAGCGGCAGCAGGTGGCCGGCCTCCACGCCGCCGGCCCGTACGAAGGCGATGTGCTCGCTGACCAGCGGCGCCCCGACCAGCTCGGCAACCCGCGCAAGGTGGGCGACCCGGGCCGGATCGACCGGCTCCGCGCCGCCGAGGGAGAGCTTCACCCCGTGCGGTACGACGGTGACGCCGCGCCCGGTCAGCGCGGCGAGCGCGTCCGGCAGGGGCGTGTGCGGGGCGAGCGTCTCGGCCACCACCTCCACGAACCGCAGCCCGGGCAGGTCGGCGACGAAACCGGCGATCTCGGGTCGCCAGCCGATGCCGACCCCGGCGACGCCGGACGCGCCGCGAGCCACTCCGGCGGAACGGGCCACGCCGGGGCCGGGCGCGTTTGCGGCGGTCGGGCCGGGCCCGGCTGCGTGGGTCATCCCCCGCACCCGCCGCCGCCCCCGCAACCACCGCCGCCCCCGCAACTGCTGCCCCCGCCGCACGAGCTGCTGCTTCCGCCGCACGAGCTGCCGCCGGAGGAGGTGCCGGTGCCGGTGAGGGCCTGCCGCTGGATCTCGGCCTGCTCGGCGAACCCAGGGTCGAGCGCCCAGAGGGAGGCGGTGCCGAACAGCGCCACGCCCATCGCCGCGCCGGCCGCCCCGTAGGTGGCGTACGCCGGGCTGGACGCCGGGGCAAGGTGGATGTTGCTCCGGCGCAGGTCGCGCAGGGCGGCGTTCGCCGCCCGGGTCCGCCACGGCACCCGGGCGAGCAGCACGGCCGCGATGGCCACCCCGATGATGCTGAGCAGCAGGAAGCCGACCGGCCGGTCGTTGGACAGGCCCGCGAACAGCCGGAACACGCCGAGCACGACGAGCGCGAACAGCACGAACGCCCCGCGGCGGGCGGCGACGCGCTGCGCCGGGGTGAGCGCCAGGCCCTGCCGCTGCAGGCCTTCGCGTAGCTCGCCGAGGGCCCGGGTGACCCACTCGTCCCGGGCCAGTTCCCGGGCGAGCAGGTTCCGGGAGGCGGCGTGGTGGATCGCCCGGTCCAGCGGGGTCAGCCCGGCCGGCAGGGGACCGCCGGTGGCGAGCCGTCGGTCGGGGCGTACGCCGATGGCGCCGGCGCCGCGCAGGCCGCCGAGCGCCGTCCAGATCGCCAACTGGTCGCCACCGTTGAGGAAGGCCACCTGCTGCGGGCCGAGTTGGCCGCCGCCCTTGGCGACCCGGCTGCCGGCGAGGATCGCGTTGCGGCGGGCGGCCGAGACGATGACGACCACGAGGGCCGCCAGCAGGTAGATTCCGAGGAAGGTCTGACCCGGGATGCCCCAGGTGTCTCGCGGTGCGGCGAGAACGAACATGGCTGCTCCTGTCGCGCGAGGGGGTCGCGGCCCCATTGTGGAGCAGGCCCGCCACGGCCGACCCCGCTGAGCCCGCCAGTTACCGGACCGATACGCACGCCCGCGATCGTCAGCGCCGGCGTACCGCCTCCTCGACGAGGTCCAGCACCGGGCCGAGGTCGCCGGCCGGCTGGCCCATCGCCAGGTGCAGCACCAGGCCGTCGTAGGCGAGTTCGAGGAACTGGGCCAGTACGTCGATCGGCACGTCCTCGCGGAGCACCCCGGCCTCCCGCTGGCGGGCCAGCCGCTCCCGGGTGGCCGCGGCGACGGCGGCGGAACGCTCGGCCCAGCGGCGGGCGAACGCCGGGTCGGTGCGCAGCCGGCGGGACACCTCCAGTTGGCTGCCCAGCCAGCCCGTGGTGTCCGGCGAGACGGCCCGGGCCAGCAGGTCCCGCATCACCTGGACGAGGCCGTTGCGGGCGACGGTCTCCACCATGGCGGCGGCGTCGTCCTCGGCGACGGCGAGGAAGAGGGAGTCCTTGTCGCGGAAGTGGTGGAAGATGGCGCCCCGGGAGAGACCGGTGGCCTCCTCCAACCGGCGCACGGTGGCGCCCTCGTAGCCGTGCCGGGCGAAACATGCCCGCGCGGCGGTGAGGATCTCCTGCCGGCGCGCGTCGAGCTGGTCCTGACTTACTCTGGGCACACGCCGATCGTGTCAGGTACGCGGGCGCTACGCAAACCGTACGTACGGCTTGGGATTCGGGCGCCGGGCCGTCGCGCGGGTGATCGTCGCCCGCCCTCCCGCTACCTGACTGCGGGCCAGTGTGCCGGTCTTCAGGCGGGGGTGAAGGTCCGTGCTGGGAGGGCCGCTGGGCCCGAGCAGTGCCTTAACCGGGAGGGTTCTGCTGCTCGATGTACTGTTTGATGGCGTTCAGCGGTGCCCCGCCGACCGATCCGGCGAAGTATGAGCCCGACCAGAGCTTGTTGGCCCGGTAGTAGTGGCGTAGCAGGTCGGGGAACTCCTGCCGCAGGCGGCGCGAGGATACGCCCTTGAGGCTGTTGACCAGCCGGGCCACGGCCATCTTGGGTGGGAAGTTGACCAGCAGGTGCACGTGGTTGTTCTCGCCGTTGAACTCGACCAGCTCCGCCTCGAAGTCGGCGCACACGTCTCGCATGATCGTTTCCATCCGGGTCAGGTGCCGGTCGGTGAACACGTTGTGCCGGAGTTTCGTCACGAAAACCAAGTGCACGTGCATCGCGAAAACGCAGTGTCTGCCGGTGCGGATGCGTTGAACCTCGGCCATAAACCAACATGATACAGTGATGATCGTGCAGCTTCGTTACCAGTTCCGCGTCTACCCGACGCCCCGCCAGCAGGTCGAGCTGGCGAAGGCGTTCGGGTGCGCGCGGGTGGTGTTCAACGACGGGCTGCGTGTGCGTCAGCAGGCCCGCGAGCAGGGCGAGAAGTACGTCTCGGATGCCGAACTGTCCAAGCGGGTCATCACGCAGGCCAAGCTGACGCCGCAACGGGCGTGGCGTGGACCTGGGTGCCCGGGTGGTCGTGCTGCCCGAGCTGTTCCTGCCGGCGTACCACCCGCCCACGCTCGCCGCGGACCCGGCCGGCACCGACCTGGTCGCCGCCGACGACGGCACGGTGGACGACGCCCGCCTCGACCCGCTGCGGGCCGTCGCCCGGGACAGGGCGGCCGTCGCGGTGGTCGGGGCGGCGGTGCGGCACCCGGACGGGCGGCGCGCCATCTCCGCCGTCGTCGTCGACCGCACGGGCGTGGCCCGCGCCGCGTACGACAAGCAGCAGCTCTGGGGCGACGAGCGGGAGCTGTTCCAGCCTGGCCGGCGGGGCGCGACGCTGCTGCTCGACGACTGGCGCCTCGGGCTGGGCATCTGCTACGACGGCTGCTTCCCCGAGCACGGGCGGGCCGCCGCCGCGGACGGCGCCCACGGCTACCTCTGCCCGAGCGGCTACCTCGCCGGCTCCGAGCACCGCCGGGACCTCTACTACCCCGCCCGAGCCCTGGACAACACGATGTTCGTCGTCTTCGCCAACGCCGTCGACGGCGCGGCGCCGTGGCGGTTCAACGGCGGCGCGGCGGTGTACGACCCGCAGGGCCGGCCGCTGGCCCGGGGCGCCGACACCGGCGAGGACGTGCTCGTCGCCGTCCTCGACCCGGCCGAGCTCGCGGCGACCCGCGCGGCGCACTTCATGCTGGCCGACCGCCCCGCCGGCCCCGGCTCGGCCCGCGGGTCCCTGCGCGCCTGATCCCCGCGCCGGCCACCGACGTCGACCTGCAGGACGCGAAGATCCGCCGTACCGGGCTGGACCGGTACGGCGCCGACTGGGTCGTCGTGGACAAGCCGTGGGTCGTCGACGGCCAGCTCGCCGAGGAGGTCGGAGTCAGCAAGCCCGATCCGAGGATCTTCGCGCTGGCCGCTCGGCGGGTCCGGATGCCGCTGCCCGGATCGTGGGTGGTGGGGACAGCCCCGAGGCGGTCGCCGCCGTGCTGGCCGCCTGGTCCGGCGTACGCGCGGAAATTCCGTTGCGGGGCCGACGGGCGCGGTCGAACATGGTGCGGCGCGAGGGCGCAGCCGGGCGTTCCCGGTCGAGGAGTGAGGAGGTCGGTCATGGCCGTCTTTGCAGGGCGCTTCCACCTGCCTCCACCAGCCTCGATCAAGGGATCACCAGCACAGTGCGTGACGACGACTTCCCGGTGCGGCAGCGCCGGACCCGCGGCAAGAGCCGCTTCGACGACGACGACCCCCAGTTCCTGAGGCGTGGCCGGCCCGGCGCGCCGGCCCTGACCGAGCCGGACCCCGGCCCCGGCGACGACACCCCCGGCGACGACTGGTCGACCTGGGACCAGGCGGTGCACGGCCCGGATCCGCACCCGGCCTGGCTGGTCACCGAGCTGGTCGCCCGGGACACCGAGCTCGGCGTGCTCAAGACCGGCAAGGAGGCGGACGTCCATCTCGTCCGCCGGGCCGTGCCGGAGACCGACCGGTCCTGCCTGCTCGCGGCCAAGCGGTACCGGGACGCCCAGCACCGGCTGTTCCATCGGGACGCCGGCTACCTGGAGGGCCGCCGGGTGCGTCGGTCCCGGGAGAACCGGGCGATGGCCGGGCGGACCGCCTTCGGCCGGCAGATGATCGCCGGGCAGTGGGCCGCGGCCGAGTTCTCCGCCCTGGCCCGGCTCTGGGAGATCGGCGCGGCACACGGCACCATCGCCGTGCCGTACCCGGTGCAGTTGCTCGGCACCGAGCTGATGCTGGAGTTCGTCGGCGACGCGGACTCCGGGATGGCCGCGCCCCGGCTGGCCCAGTGCCGCCCCGAGCCGGCCGAGTTGCGGTCGCTGTGGGAGCAACTGGTCGACGCGCTGGTCGTGCTGGCCCGGGCCGGCTACGCCCACGGTGACCTGTCGCCGTACAACCTGCTCGTGCACGCCGGGCGGCTGGTGATGATCGACCTGCCGCAGGTGGTCGACGTGGTGGCCAACCCGCAGGGGCCGGAGTTCCTGGCCCGGGACGTCCGGGCGGTGGGTATGTGGTTCGCGGCGCGCGGCCTGCCGGCGGGCCAGGCCGATCCCGCACCGCTGACGGAACTGCTGCTGCGTGAGGCCGGCATCCGCTGAGCGGCCGCCCGCGCGGGCGGCTCGGCGAGCCGGCCGGGCCGCCCGCGCGGGGCCGGGGCGGGCGGCGGCGTCCGCCCCGGCGCCCGACTACTGCAGGTACCGCTCGACCTCCGGCCGCGGGCGTACGCCCTGGGCGTCGGGGTCGCCGTGGGTCTGCCGCGCGGCCCGCCGCCTGCGCAGCAGGTCCCAGCACTGGTCCAGGGACTCCTCCAGTTCGCGCAGCCGGTCCTGCTCGCCCTCGGTGCCGGACTCGTTGACCTGCGCGGCCGAGCGGAGCCGGTGCTCCTCGTCGACCAGCTCGGAGATGCGCTTCAGGATGTCCTTGTCGTCCATGCCACTGAGCCTGGCACAGCCCGTGCGGCGGTGCCGGCTTTCCCGCGCCCGGCTGGGGCGAAAGAGGTGGCCCGGGGCGGCGGGCTGGGGCGGCCCGGCCCGTCGCCCCGGTCGGGGTCACGGTCCGCGCCGCGGCCGACCTGCCCGACCCCCCGCCCGCTCTGCGAGGCCGACCTGGACGCCGCCCGCGACGAGCCGGCCGACGTCGGGATGGACGAGATCGGGTACGCCGACTGGCTGGCCGCCCACTGGCACCGCCCGGACCTCGATCGGGAGCTGACGACGGTGGCCATCATGGACGGTACGATGGTGGCGTTCAGCGTCGCGCTGACCGACGGGCGGTACCGGTACCAGTCGGGGATGACGGGCACCCGGAGCGCGTGCCGCCGGCTGGGCCTGGCCCGGCTCGTCAAGCACGCCGGGCTGACCCGGGCCCGGCGGCCGGGTTCCGGCACGCGGTGACGCTCAACGACGCCGGCAACGAAGCGATGCTGGGCCTCAACCCCTGGTTCGGGTACCAGCCGGTCGCCGGCCGCCGTCGGTACGTGCGGGATTTGCACTGATGACAGCCATGCGGCGCGTCCCTTGTGGAGGCGCGCAGTTTTGCGCGCGAAAATTTCTCTCCTGCACCCCTGGAGAAGGTGCCTGCCCGGTGGCATGCTCGGACACGCCTGTGACTTTGCACAGTCGTCTCGCGACGCACCGTCGATCAGGAGAGTTCACGCAGGTGGGCACCCCGCATACCGTCCCGGCCGGCACCCGGCGCGCCAGGACCGTCCCGCTGCACCAGGTCGTGCCCGGCCTGGCGCGTGACCCCGCCCGGGCCCTGGTCGGCTTCGGAGAGCGGGCCGACGGCGAGGTCATCCGGCTCCACCTCGGATCGTTCCGCCCCTATCTGGTGAGCGAGCCGGACCACGTCCAGCAGGTGCTCAAGGACCGGGCGGAGGACTTCGCCCGCACCGGGGACGGCGCGTTCTGGCGGCCGCTCGGCCGGTTGTTCGGCGAGGGCATCCTCGGCGCGGGGCCGATCTGGGCGGACAGCCGGCGCATCCTGCAGCCGCTGTTCACCGCGAGGCGGGTCGAGGCGCTGATGGCCGGGATGGCCGAGACGATCGCCGAGGCGGTCGCCGAGCTGGACGAGCCGGCCCGGGCGGGGCGACCGGTGGACATGCTCGCCGAGCAGGCCCGGATCGTCTGCCGGGCCATCATGCGCGCGCTGTTCGCCGACCGCATCTCGGTCCCCGACGCGCTGCGCATCATGCGGGCCCAGGACGCCATCGCCACCTCGGTGATCCCCCGGTTGCTGGTGCCGTTCGCCCCCATGTGGCTGCCCATGCCCGGCGACCGGACCTTCCGCGACGCGGTGCGGTGCATCGACGAGATCCTGGTGCCGATCGTCCGCGAGGCGCGGGCGACGGCCGCGGACGGCGACGACATCATCGCCACCCTGTGGCGGGGCCGCACCGCCGACGGCCAGCCGCTGGACGAGCGGCGGGTGCGCAACGACACGGTCTCGATGGTCGCCGTGACCACCGAGACGACGATCAACGTGCTGGCGTGGCTCTGGCCACACCTGAAGCAGTCCCCCGAGATCGCCGCCCGGTTGCAGGAGGAGATCGACCGGGTGGTGGGTGGCGACCGGGTCGGGCCTGAGCACCTGCCCCGGTTGCGCTACACCCGGATGGTGCTCGACGAGTTGGTCCGGCTCTACCCGGTGGGCTGGCTGGAGCCCCGGGAGGCGACGCGCTCGACCTCCCTCGGCGGGGTGCGGATCGAGGCCGGTGCGACCCTGCTGGTCAGCCCGCTGATCACGCAGCGGATGGCCCGGCACTGGGAGCGCCCGGAGGTCTTCGACCCGGAGCGCTTCGCCCCCGAGCGGGCCCGCAGCCGGCACCGGTACGCGTTCTTCCCCTTCGGCGGCGGCCCGCACCAGTGCCTGGGAATGCACCTGTTCTACCAGGAGGCGCTCCTCATCGTGGCGAACCTGTTGAGCCGCTACCGCCTGACGGTGCGCGGCCCGGCGGTGCCCGACGTGCGACTCGCCGCCGCGCTGCGTCCCGGAAGCCGGGTGCTGCTGGAGCTGCGCCAGGTCCGACCGTTGGCCGCCGCATGAACGTCTCCACCCGTCCCGCGGTGGCGCCACCCGACCAGCTGTCCGCCGCCGCCGAGCAGGGCCGGATCTGCGCCCTCGCCGCCAAGGGGCAGCGCGACCTGCAGCGGCAGGCCGCCCGGTACCCGGACCTGTTCGCCGGCCGGCCGTTCGACGGCGCGCTGTTCAGCAACATCGCCCTGGCCATCGCGTTCGGTGCGCCCTGGTGCACCGCCGAGCAACTGCGGCTGACCAACCGGGCGGTGCTGTGGGGCTTCGCCCTCGACTGGCAGATCGACTACCTCGCCAAGTCCAGGGAGGACGTCGACCGGGTGGTGGGCGGCACCCTGGCGGTCGCCGACGGGGCCACCCCGGACGCCGACGATCCGCTCGGGCGCCTGCTCGCCGAGTTGCGCGACGAGCTGGCGACCCTGCCGGCCTTCGCCGGACTGCGCGACGCCTGGCGTGCGGCGGTACGCCGGACGGTGACCGCGATGGCCCGGGAGTGGGACTGGAAGGCAGCCCGGGAGCGGGCCGGCGCCCCGCTGCCCAGCTTCGCCGAATACCTCGACAACGCCGACAACCTCGCCTGCACCGTGGTCAACGTCGCGCACTGGATCTGGACGGGGGACGCGGCGACCCACCGGCACCTCGACGAGCTGGTGGTCGCCAGCGACGAGGTGCAGCGCGTGCTGCGGCTGGTCAACGACCTCGGCACGCACGAGCGGGACCTCGAATGGGGCGACCTGAACGCCCTGCTGCTGGTCGCCGACCGCGCCGAGGTGGAGCGGCGGACCGCCGAACTGGTCGAGCGGTGCACCGAGCTGCTGGACCGGCTGGCGCCCAGCTGCCCGGTCCAGGCGGCGTACCTCGCCCGGCAGATCGGCTTCAGCAGCGGCTTCTACCGGTCGACCGACTTCTGGGGCGAGCGATGACGCTCGCGAGGCAGTGGGTCACGACGGCCGACGCGGCCGCCGGCGACCGGTCCGAACGGGACGCGGGCACCGCGACCGCCGGCGACCGGGCGGCGCGGACCCCGTCGGCCGACGCCCGGGCCCTGGTGGCCGCGATGGCCCGCGACCCGGCCGGGCACGCCTCGCCGTCGGTCTACGAGACCGGCCGCCTGGTCAGCCTGGCCCCGTGGCTGATCCACCATGCGGAACGCGTCGAGCACCTCCTCGCCGCGCAGCGCCCGGACGGGGCGTGGGGCGGCCCGGAGGGGTACGCGCTGGCGCCGACGCTGAGCGCCGTCGAGGCCCTGCTCACGGCCCTGCGCCGGGGCGATGCCGCCTGGCTGCCCGACGCCGGCGGGCGACTGTTCCGGGCCGTGGACGGCGGGCTGCGTGCCCTGTACGGGCGGCTCCCCGGCCGGGTCGCGCTGCCCGACCTCCCGGCCACCGACCTGACCGTCCCGGCGCTGGTGGAGGCGGTCAACGGGCACCTCGACGCCCTGCGCGCCGGCGACAGCGGCCTGGCCGGCTGGCGCGGTGCCCGCCCGCTGCCGCTGCCCGCGGGGCTGGACGGGGCCCGGCTCGACCGGGTCCGCGCACTGGTCGCCACGGGCCGTCCGCTGCCCGAGAAGCTGCTGCACGCGCTGGAGGTCGGCGGTGCCGCGGCGCGCCGCGCCGGTGGGGTCGTCCTGGCCGGGCCGGGGACCGTCGGCGCGTCCCCGGCGGCCACCGCGGCCTGGCTCGGCGTACCCGAGGCAGGAGCGGCGAGCGGGGTCGCGGCGGCGGTGACCTACCTGGAGGACGTGGCCCGGCGGCAGGGCGGGCCGGTGCCGTGCGCCACCCCGATCGCCGTGTTCGAGCGAGCCTGGACGCTGAGCATCCTGAGCCGGGCGGGTCTGGCGCCGCCGGTGCCGCCCCGGCTGCTGGCCGGCCTCGGGGCGGCGATCGGCCCCGTCGGCGCCGCCACCGGTCCCGGCCTGCCCGCCGACGCCGACACCACCTCGGTGACCCTGTACGCGCTGGCCCGGCTGGGGCGCCCGGTCGACCCGTCCCCGCTGTGGCGGTACGACACGGGGGAGCACTTCTGCACCTGGCAGGGTGAGGACGGGGAGTCGGTCACCACGAACGCGCACGTGCTCGACGCGTTCGGCTGGCACCTGACGCACGGCGGGGGCGCCGATCCGCGGCTCGACCCGGTGGTGCGGCGGCTCACCCACTGGCTGGTCGACCGGCAGCTGCCGGACGGCGCCTGGCGCGACCGCTGGCACGCCTCGCCGTACTACGCCACCAGTTGCGTGGTGCTCGCCCTCACCGGGCATGGCCTGGGCTCGCAGTTGGCGGGCACGGTGGCCCGGGCCGCGGGGTGGGTGCTCGCCGGGCAACGCGCCGACGGCTCCTGGGGGCGGTGGGGCGGCACGGTCGAGGAGACCGCGTACGCCGTCCAGGTCCTTCGTGCCGCGGGAACCGCCGCGCCGGCGGATACCGGGCCCGCGCTCGCGCGCGCCCGACGGTACCTGTCCACGATGGAGGGACTCGACGGGGAGCCGGCGCTCTGGCACGACAAGGACCTGTACCGGCCCGCCGTGATCGTGGGCGCCGCGGTGGCCGCCGCCCGTCATCTCGTCCGCGACCACGCCGTCGGGACAGCCGATGGCACCGAAAGTCGGACTACCCCGTTGATCAGTGCCGCTTGAGTGAGCATTCGGACACTGCTAGCGTGCGCGCGTGGTCGATGGTGTACCGACCATGTGTGCCCGACACCCCTTTCGTACACCCGGCCAGGACGGTGTGATGCGTTCCCGCAGTACGAACCTCCGTACCAAAGTCGTCGCCCTGCTCGCGTCGCTCGTCGCGCTCTGGGCCTTCGCGGCGTGGGTGACAGTCCGGGACGGCTTCAACCTGCTCGGGGTGCAGACCCTCAACACCGAGGTCTCCGAGCCGGCTGAGCAGCTCCTGGCCCAGCTTCAGGGGGAGCGGCGGACGTCCCTGGCGTACCTCGGCCGGCCGGACGAGGCCCGGCGGGAGGCGCTCGCGTCCGAGCGGCGGCGCACCGACGAGTTGGCGGTGGCGTTCCGGGAGTCGTCCGGCGGCTGGCGGGCCGGGATGGCGGCCAGCGACACCCTCGACCAGCGGCTCGACGCGGTCTACGGGCAGCTGTCCCGGCTGTCGCAGACCCGCTCCGAGGTGGACGCCCGCAGGGCCGACCGCGCGTCCACCCACGCCGCGTACGGCGGGGCGATCCGGTCCATCTTCGACGTCTTCGCGGAGCTGGGCGTTCTCGACGACCAGGGGATCGCGGAGGACACCAAGGCGCTGATCGACCTCAACCGCGCGCGCGAGCTGCTCAGCCAGGAGGACGCCCTGCTCGCCGGCGTGCTCGCGGCGGGCCGGGTGACCCCGGCGGAGCGCGTCCAGCTGGCCCAGCTCATCGGCGGGCAGCGGGTCGCCGCCGACCTGGCGGTGAGCCGGCTGCCCGCGGCGGACCGCCAGCGGTACGCCGGGATGCTCGACGGCGCGACGTTCGAGCGCCTGCGGAGCCTGGAGGACGGGATCCTCCAGGGCCGGGGCGGCGACACCCGGCTGACGTTCGAGGCCGCGGAGTGGGACCAGGTGGTCGGCCCCGCGCTCGCGCAGTGGAACGACGTGGTGACCGCCGGCGGTGACGACGTGGTGGACCGGGCCATCCCGGTCGCCGTCGCCGTGATCAGCCGGCTGGTGCTCGCCACCGGCCTCGGCCTGCTCGCCGTCATCGCGTCGATCATCGTGTCGATCACCACCGGTCGGGCCATCCTCGGGCAGCTGGAGCGCCTGCGGGAGGCGGCCTTCACGCTGGCCAACGACCGGCTGCCGAGCGTGGTGGAGCGGCTGGGCCACGGCGAGGCGGTCGACGTCGCGACCGAGGCGCCGCCGCTGGAGTTCGGCGACGACGAGGTCGGCCAGGTGGGCAAGGCGTTCAACGTGGTCCAGGAGACCGCGCTGCGTACCGCCGTCGAGCAGGCCGAGCTGCGCCGCAACGTCCGCGAGGTCTTCCTCAGCCTGGCCCGGCGCACCCAGGCCCTGGTGCACCGCCAGCTCACCATGCTCGACGCCATGGAGCGGCGGGAGCAGGACGCCGAGGAGCTGGAGGACCTGTTCCGGGTCGACCACCTCGCCACCCGGATGCGGCGTAACGCGGAGAACCTGATCGTGCTCTCCGGCTCCACGCCGGGCCGGGCCTGGCGGCGCAGCGTCCCGATGGTCGACGTGGTCCGGGGCGCGGTCGCCGAGGTGGAGGACTACACGCGGGTCAACGTGCTGCCGCTGGGGGACGTCTCGCTCGCCGGCCGGGCCGTCGGCGACGTCATCCACCTGCTGGCCGAGCTGATCGAGAACGGCCTGTCCTTCTCGCCGCCGCACACCACCGTCGAGGTGCGCGGCCAGCTGGTGGCCAACGGCTTCGCCGTCGAGATCGAGGACCGGGGCCTCGGGATGGGCGAGGAGGACCTGGCCGCCGCGAACCACCGGATCGTGGACCGCTCCGAGCTGAACCTGGCCAACGCGTCCCGGCTCGGCCTGTACGTGGTCAGCCGGCTGACCGGGCGGCACGGCGTCCGGGTGCAGCTGAGGGAGTCCGCGTACGGCGGCACCACCGCGGTCGTGCTGATCCCGCTGGACCTGGTCGTCGACTCCGGCGACGGGGTCGGGGCCCCGGAGCACCCGGGGTGCCCGGCGCGTACCCCGGGCACCCCGGTGGTGGCGGCTCCGCCCGCCCCGGCCGCCGACCAGCCGGCCGCCCGTCCGGCCGCGCCCGTCGCGCTGGCGGAGCCCGCGGCGCTCTCCGCCGGCGGCGCCCTCGGTGCGGCGGACCCGGAGGCCGGCGGGAACGAGGCTCAACCGGGCCTGCCCACCCGCGCCCGCCCCGGCGCGGCGCCGCGACCGCTGCCGGCGGACGCCCCGGCGACGAACGCTGCCGGGCTGCCGGTACGCACCCGCCGTGGCGCCGGGCAGCCGGCGCTGGACGGCCCGACGGTCCCCGGTGGGCTGCCGGTGACCGCGCCCCGGACACCCCTGGGCGGTCCGGCCGACGCCGGCACGGACGCGGAGCCGGGGGCACCGGCCGGGTCGCCGTGGGCCCCGGCGGCGTCGCCGGCCCCGGCCCGGCTGACCGACTCGGGGTTGCCGGTGCGGGTGCGGCAGGCCAACATCGTGCCCGAGTTGCGGGACGACCCGTCCGGGCCCGAGGCGGACGAGGAGGAGGACACGCTGCGGCCGCCGGAGCAGATCCGCCGGATGATGAGCTCCTACCAGACCGGCACCCGGCGCGGGCGCACCGACGCGGCGCGGTTGCTGGGCGGCGCGGAGTCCGCCGGCGGGCCGGAGGCGGGCGAGCAGGAGACGACGTAGCGGCGGCGCGGACAGGACGCGCGCCCGTGGCGGGACGGTGGTCCCAGACGAGAACGGCGACAACAGCCGGAAAGAAGAGGACGACGAGTGGCGCAGAAGACGGCTTCGAGTGCCGACCTGACATGGTTGCTGGATGATCTGGTCGGCCGGGTGAAGCAGGCCGAACACGCTGTCGCGCTCTCCACCGACGGCTTGCTGATGGCGTCGTCGCAGGGGCTGAGCCGGGACGACGGCGAGCACCTCGCGGCGATGGCCGCCGGGATCCAGAGCCTGGCCCGGGGTGCGGGCAAGCGGTTCGGTGGCGGGCAGGTACAGCAGACGATCATCGAGATGCAGTCGTCGTTCCTGTTCGTCACGGCGGCCGGGCGCAACGCCTGTCTCGCCGTGCTGGCCTCGGAGGACGCCGACGTCGGCTTGATCGCGTACGAGATGGCCATGCTGGTGACCCGGGTGGGCAAGTACGTGGCCTCGCCGAACCGGGTTCCCGAGCAGCCGGCCGGCGAGTAGGCGATGACCGTCGCAGGGGAGCCCACGGAGGAGCAGTGGGTTGACGACCACGCCGGGCCGGTCGTCCGCCCGTACGCCGTGACGCGCGGCCGGGCCCGGCCCGTCACCGGCACGTTCGATCTGATCTCCCTGGTGACGGCCACCCGCGCGGAGGTGTCACCGGAGGTCGGGCTGGGGCCCGAGCACCTGGCCATCGTCGCGCTGTGCCAGCGGGTCCAGTCCGTCGCCGAGGTCGCCGCGCACCTGGACCTGCCGGTGGGCACCGTCCGGGTCCTGCTCGGCGACCTGGCCGCGCGCGATCTGGTGCAGGTACGCGAGCCGCGGGCGACCGCTGGCCTTCCCGACGACAGCGTTTTCGAGGCGGTTATCAATGGACTACGGGCACTCTGAGCGGCCGGCCGGCGCCGCGCCGCTGCCCACCGCGATCAAGATCCTCATCGCGGGCGGGTTCGGCGTCGGCAAGACCACCATGGTCGGCGCGGTGAGCGAGACACGCCCGCTGCGCACCGAGGAGGTGCTGACCGAGTCCGGGGTCGGGATCGACGACCTGTCCGGCGTGGAGCGCAAGGCCACCACCACCGTGGCGATGGACTTCGGCCGGATCACCATCAGCGACGACCTGGTGCTCTACCTGTTCGGCACGCCGGGGCAGGACCGGTTCTGGTTCGTCTGGGACGAACTGGCGCTCGGCGCGCTCGGCGCCGTGGTGCTCGCCGACACCCGGCGGCTGGCCGACTGCTTCCCCTCGATCGACTACTTCGAGGGGCGCGGGACCCCGTTCGTGGTCGCCGTGAACTGCTTCGAGGGCGCCCGCCGCTACCGGCTGGACGAGGTGCAGGCGGCCCTCAACCTGGACCCGGGGGTCCCGGTGCTGCTCTGCGACGCCCGGCAGCGGGAGTCGAGCAAGGAGGTGCTGATCACCCTGATGGAGCACGCCATGAAGACCCGCGAGGCCCGCCGCCGCGCCGCCAACGGCGGAAAGTAGCCCACACCGGACGATGAAGGGGCCCCTGGTCGACCAGGGGCCCCTTCCCTTCTCCGTCAGCGTCAGCCGGCGATCATGCGGCGCAGCACGTACTGCAGGATGCCGCCGTGGCGGTAGTAGTCCGCCTCACCCGGAGTGTCGATCCGGACCACCGCGTCGAACTCGACGCCCGTGTCGGTGGTGACCTTGACCGTACGCGGGGTCGCACCGTCGTTGAGCGCGGTCACGCCGGTGATCGAGAACGTCTCGGTACCGGTGAGACCGAGCGACTCGGCGGTGGTGTCGACGGGGAACTGCAGCGGCAGGACGCCCATGCCGATCAGGTTCGACCGGTGGATGCGCTCGTACGACTCGGCGATGACCGCCTTGACGCCGAGCAGCATCGTGCCCTTGGCCGCCCAGTCGCGCGACGAGCCGGAGCCGTACTCCTTGCCGGCCAGGATTACCAGCGGGACGCCCGCCTCCTGGTACGCCATCGAGGCGTCGTAGATCGTGGTCGACTCGCCGGTCAGGTGGTTGACCGTGAAGCCGCCCTCGACCCCGGGAACGAGCTGGTTGCGCAGCCGGATGTTGGCGAACGTGCCCCGGATCATCACCTCGTGGTTGCCTCGGCGCGAGCCGTACGAGTTGAACTCGTGGCGCGGCACGCCGTGCGCGGCGAGGTACTCGCCGGCGGGGGAGTCGGCCTTGATCGACCCGGCGGGGGAGATGTGGTCGGTGGTCACGGAGTCGCCCAGCTTGGCCAGCACCCGAGCGCCGGTGATGTCGGTGACCGCCTTCGGCTCGTGCTCCATGCCCTCGAAGTACGGGGGCTTACGGACGTAGGTGGACTCGCCGTCCCAGGAGAAGGTGTCGCCGGTCGGCGTGGGCAGGGACTGCCACCGCTCGTCGCCGGCGAACACGTCCTCGTACGCCGCGGCGAACCCGGTGGCGCCGATCGCCGAGGCGATGACGTCCTGGATCTCGGCGCTGTTCGGCCAGATGTCGCGCAGGAAGACCGGGTTGCCCTCGCGGTCCTCGCCGATCGGCTCGTTGGCCAGGTCGATGTCCATCGTGCCGGCCAGCGCGTACGCCACCACCAGCGGCGGGGACGCCAGGTAGTTCATCTTGACGTCCGGGTTGATCCGGCCCTCGAAGTTGCGGTTGCCGGACAGCACCGAGACGACGGCGAGGTCGGCCTCGTTGACGGCGGCGGAGACCTCCTCCGGCAGCGGGCCGGAGTTGCCGATGCAGGTGGTGCAGCCGTAGCCGACCAGGTTGAAGCCGAGCTTCTCCAGGTACGGGGTGAGGCCGGCCCGGTCGTAGTAGTCCATGACGACCTTGGAGCCGGGCGCGAGGGTGGTCTTGACCCACGGCTTGCGGGTCAGGCCCTTCTCCACCGCGTTGCGGGCCAGCAGGGCCGCACCGATCATGACCTGCGGGTTGGAGGTGTTGGTGCAGGAGGTGATCGCGGCGATCACCACGGCGCCGTGGTCCAGCTCGAACTCGGTGCCGTCGGCGCCGGTGACCCGGATCGGGTTGCTGGCCCGCCCGCCGGAGCCGATCGCGCCGTTGACCAGCTCCCGCGGCTCGTCGGCCGGGTCGGGGACGGTGCCGGTGGCGGGGGAGTCGCTGGCCGGGAAGGACTCGGCGCTCGCCTCGTCGGCGCGGCCCGCCACGCCGTACGGCGGGCTGGTGCGCACGCCGCCGCGGGCGTCGGCGCCGCTGCCGGTCTGGGCGTCGGCCACGTAGTCCGTCAGCGCGGAGCGGAACAGCGTCTTCGCGTTGCCCAGCGGCACCCGGTCCTGCGGGCGCTTCGGGCCGGCCAGGGACGGCTCGATGGTGCCGAGGTCCAGCTCCAGCCGCTCCGAGTACTCCGGCTCGGCGTCCGGGTCGTGCCAGAGGCCCTGCTCCTTGGCGTACGCCTCGACGAGCGCGACCTGCTTCGGGTCGCGGCCGGTCAGCTCCAGGTAGCGCACGGTCTCGGCGTCGATCGGGAAGATCGCCACGGTGGAGCCGTACTCGGGGGACATGTTGCCGATGGTGGCCCGGTTGGCCAGCGGCACCGCGCTCACGCCCGGGCCGTAGAACTCGACGAACTTGCCGACCACCCCGTGCTTGCGCAGCATCTCGGTGATGGTGAGCACGAGGTCGGTGGCGGTGGTGCCGGCCGGCATCTCGCCGGAGAGCTTGAAACCGACGACCCGCGGGATCAGCATGCTGACCGGCTGGCCGAGCATGGCGGCCTCGGCCTCGATGCCGCCGACGCCCCAGCCCAGCACGCCCAGGCCGTTGACCATGGTGGTGTGCGAGTCGGTGCCCACCACGGTGTCCGGGTACGCCTGGCCGCCCCGCTCCATGACCGTACGGGCCAGGTACTCGATGTTGACCTGGTGCACGATGCCGGTGCCCGGCGGCACGACCTTGAACTCGTTGAACGCGGTCTGGCCCCAGCGCAGGAACTGGTAGCGCTCCTTGTTGCGTCCGTACTCCAGCTCGACGTTGCGCTGGAAGGCGTCCTCACGGCCGAACAGGTCGGCGATGACCGAGTGGTCGATGACCAGCTCGGCCGGAGCCAGCGGGTTGACCTTGGTGGCGTCGCCGCCGAGGTCGCGGACGGCCTCGCGCATGGTGGCCAGGTCGACCACGCACGGTACGCCGGTGAAGTCCTGCATCAGCACCCGCGCCGGGGTGAACTGGATCTCGACGCTCGGGTCGGCGGTCGGGTCCCAGGCGCCGAGCTGCCGGATGTGGTCGGCGGTGATGTTCGCGCCGTCCTCCGTCCGCAGCAGGTTCTCCAGCAGGATCTTCAGGCTGTAGGGCAGCCGGTCGTGCCCCTCCACCTTGCTGATCTTGAAAATCTCGTAGCTCGCGTCTCCGACGCGTAGCTGGGTCTTCGCACCGAAGGTGTCGAGGCTCGCCACGTCGTACTCCTTC
Organism: Micromonospora olivasterospora; assembly: GCF_007830265.1. Lineage (NCBI taxonomy): Bacteria > Bacillati > Actinomycetota > Actinomycetes > Micromonosporales > Micromonosporaceae > Micromonospora > Micromonospora olivasterospora. Next base: position 551,836 of record NZ_VLKE01000001.1, on the reverse strand, counting down.
ACACCAGCGACCGTGAGTAGTCCTGAGCAGTCTGTCGCACCACCGGGGACCGCACCCCGGTTAGGTGACACTTACCGCCGATTCTCGTCTTCAACAAAACCGTACGTCCGTCTTGCTATTCGCGCAACCTCGTGCCAGGGTTCGGGACGGGAGGTGCGTCATCATGATCCAGCACGTCCTGCTCGCCTGCCCACGCGGCTCCGAGGCCGCGTCCCGGGCGTTCTACGCCGGCCTGCTCGGGAGGGTCGAGAAGCCCAAGCCCCCGGCCCTCGCGGCCCGCGGTGGGTGCTGGTTCACCGGGTACGGGGCGGAGTTGCACCTCGGCGTCGAGGCAGAGTTGCACCTCGGCGTCGGGGCGGAGTTGCACCTCGGCGTCGAGGCGGCGTTCAGGCCCGGCCGGAAGGCTCACGTCGCCCTGCTCCGGCCCGACCTCGACGACCTCGCGGCCCGCCTGGCCCCCATCCACTGGGGCGCCGAGGAGGAACTGCCGGGCCTGCGTCGCTTCCACACCGAGGACGCCCACCGCAACCGCCTGGAGTTCCTCGCCCCGGCCTGACGCTCGCGGGGCCGGGCGCATCTCTCCGGCCCCGCGTCCCAGCCCCACCCGCCCGACCAGGGCCCGGGCGGGTGGTCGGCCGGCGCGGGCCGCGACGGGCCCCGCGCCGGGGGTAGGGTTCGAGGCCGCACCGGAAGGGGGTCGGCCGTGGTCGACGTTCAGCACTGGCTCTCCGCGTTGCCCCCGCTCGTGATCTACCTGATCGTCGCCGGGGTGATCGGTGTGGAGAGCATGGGCATCCCGCTGCCCGGCGAGATCGTGCTGGTCAGCACCGCCCTGCTCGCCGCCACCGGGGTGATCGAGCCGGAGTGGGTCGCGGGAGCGGCCGCGTTCGGCGCCATCGTCGGCGACTCGTTCGGCTACGCGATCGGCCGCCGCGGTGGCCGACCGCTGCTGGAACGGCTCGGCCGGCGGTTCCCCAGGCACCTCGGCCCCGCCCACCTCGCCCGGGCCGAGCAGAGCTTCGCCCGCCACGGGGTCTGGGCCGTGTTCTTCGGCCGGTTCGTGGCGCTGCTGCGGATCCTCGCCGGGCCACTGGCCGGGGCGCTGCGCGTGCCGTACCGCCGGTTCCTGCTGGCGAACGCGGCCGGCGGGCTGGTCTGGGCGTTCGGCACCACCTACCTGCTGTTCAGCGTCGGCCGGGCAGCCGAACACTGGCTCAAGGACATCTCCTGGGCCGGACTCGCCCTCGCGGTGCTCGCCGGCCTCGGCAGCACCTGGTGGCTGCGCCGCCGGGCCCGCCGGATGTCGGAGGCGACGGCGGTGCCGGCCGGCGCCGAGCCGCTCCGCGCCGGCACCGACTGACTTCGGGTACGTCGAAGGGCCGGCCCCTCGCTGGGGTCGGCCCTTCGTGTTGTCTCCTGTGGTTGGGGTTTGCGGTCAGGAGGTGGTGCTGTAGCCGCGGGTGGCGATCCAGTCGGCGAGGTTGTCGACGGTGAGGTGGTAGGAGGCTTGGTCGGGGTTGGCGGAGTCGGCGATGGTGACGGTGTGGCCGTTGTCGTGGTAGCCGACGATGCTGATGTAGTGGCCGCCTTCGAAGGAGTGGGTGGTGCCGTCGGTGTCGGTGGTGGTGCCGGCGATGTTGGCGACGACGGCCTTGCCGTTGTCGATGGTGCGGACGATGTCGGCGCGGAGGGTGTCGGTCTGCGTGTCGGTGGCCTTGGTGTCGCGGATCTCGACGGATTTGTAGACGTTGCCGCCGGTTTCCTTGTTCAGGACGGGGGTGATGTCGTTGATGCTGTTGGTGCCGTTCTCGGTGGTGCCCATTTCCTTGGCCATGGCGTCGACGTCGATGTTCTTGCCCTGGACGGACAGGGCGTTGCGGGTGGCGGCGGGGCCGCAGTAGTAGAAGTTGGGCTGGGCCTGGTAGCGGACGTCGAGTTCCCGCTCGCCCGCGGGTTTGCGGTCGGCCTGGGTGTGGGTGGCCTGGGTGGGCTTGTGGGCGGGTGCGGCGTGGGCGGCGATGGCGGGTCCGGCGATGCCGCCGGCGGTGGCGGCGATGCCGGCAACGGTCAGGGCGGTCTTGCGGATCAGGTCGGTACGCATGATGAGGGAACCTTTCGATCGGGGGCGCGCGGCAACACGCCGGGGCGGCGCGCCGCGCGGAAGGAAAGGGGAAGAGTGCGAGGAGCTCGGGTCCCGGCGATGGTGCCTGGCTCGGGTGGCCCGGGGGTGTAACGCCCGGGGGCGGCGGGTGATTCCCGCGGGTCGCGGCTTCCCGGGGTTGGGTTCGGCCCGATGCTCGGGCGCATCCCGGGGGTGTAACGCGCCGGGGCGGCGGGCCATTCCACCGGGCCGGGCCAACCACCGGGCCGGGGCATTCCACCGGGCCGGGGCATTCCACCGGGCCGGGGCATTCCACCGGGCCGGGGCATTCCACCGGGCCGGGGCATTCCACCGGGCCGGGACCCGGTATCCGGGGTGCGTGGCCCGGGTGGTGCAACGACCGGTGGCGGCGGGCCATTCCACCGGCCTGTCCGGGCATCGGGTCGACCCGGCCGCTGCTCGGGGCGCCCGGGGTGGGTAACGCTGCCGGAGCCGGAGGCATTCCACCCACTTCGTCGCCGGCCGGGCCGTGGTGGTGCCCCCACGTCGCCGAATGGCGGGATCCGCTGGGCGTGGATGCCCCCATGTCGCCGACACGGGGTCAACCGGCCCGGAGAGGCCGGCCGGGGGTGGTGGTGCCCGCCATGTCGCCGCCATGGGGTCAACCGCCCCGGAGAGGCCGGCCGGGGCGTGATGGTGCACGCCATGTCGCCGCCATGGCGGGGTCCCCCTGGCGTGGATGCCCCCATGTCGGCGACATGGGGTCAACCGGCCATGGGGTTGATGACCGCCCCCGGGCGCGTCAGTGCCCAATGGGTCAGGAGGCGGCGGGGGCGCAAACGGCCGCGCGGGCCCGGCCGCCATTCCACGACCACCCACCGACCATGGGACACCCACCCCCAAACCGGACACCCGTCCCCGCCGCCCCGCCCCGCCGCCGCCCGGCCGCCGGCCGGCGCCCCGCCGGCCGGGAACCCCCTCTCGCCGACCGGCCCCCACCGGGAGCGGATGCCGGCAGCGCGCCGGACCGGCACCCGAGGCCACACTTCCGGGGAACTGCCCCCCAACTGGCGGTATGACCACTCCTCCCCCGAAACTGCGCGAATTCTGTCCCGCCCTCGGGTGGGGAGGGGTCGGAACGGCTCCCTCTATGCGCGATCTTGCACTTTCGGCCCCTGCTGTGGGTGATTTGTTTGGTTTGTCGGGCCGAATGTGCAAGATCGCGGGAGGTGGGGTGGGGTTCGGGCGCGGCGGGGCAGGGGAGGAGGACTCCCGGTTACCGCGGGTCGGGGCGTCGGGAGGTAGGGGTATCCCGGTGCACCAGCACCACCGTGGGGCGCCGGCGATCCGTCCACAGTGCGGGGCTCCGTGGTCTGTCACCATGGTCACCATGGAGATCTGGCACAACCCGTCCTGCTCGAAGTGTGCCGGCGCCCGTGCGAGCCTCGACGAGGCGCGGGTGCCGTACCGGCTGCGGGCGTACCTGGAGCAGCCGCCGAACGCGGCGGAGCTGACCGAGGTGCTGCGCCGGCTGGACGCCCGCGCCTGGGACATCTGCCGGACGGGGGAACCGTCGGCGGTCGCCCAGGGCATGGCCGACTGGCCCCGGGACGACGCCAGCGAGTCGCGGTGGATCGAGGCGATGGTGGCCCATCCCGAGCTGATCCAGCGGCCGATCCTGCTGCTCGACGACGGGGGCGCGCTGGTCGGGCGTACCCCGGAGGTGCTGGACGAGGCGGTCCGCCGGACGACCGGGTGACGCCGGTCGGCCGAGTGGCCAGTGACCGGACGCCGAAGACCGCCCGCAGCCCAGGGACGGGCTCCCCGGTCGGGCCGCACGTGACGGCGCCATGGGGCTCAGGCCGGGTCGTCTCCCGGTCCGGTGGCGCCGGTCGCGGCCGCCGCGTGCCGGTCGCGCAGCCGGGCCCGGATCTCCTCCGGGGTGTACGCCCGCCGCCGCCGTTCGGCCCGGGCGACGACCACCCCGGTCGCGGCGACGCCCGCGAGACCGGCCAGCCCGAGCACCTTCCACCACCGCATCCGCTTCCGCATCGGCCTAGGGTAGACGTTCGTGAGTGAGCGCACCGGACGACCGGGGAGGCGCGGGCGGTATGAGCGAGCGGAGCGGGGCGACGGCATGAGCATCAGCCTGGACGAGGCCGTGGAGCTGACCCGCACCGGCGACGTGTGGGTGTTCCGGGGCCGCAGCGTGCCGGACCGGGCCATCCAGTTCACGACGAACAGCCCGGTAAACCACGTGGGCATGGCCGTGGTGCTCGACGACATGCCGCCGCTGATGTGGCACGCCGAGCTGGGCCGGTCGCTGCCGGACCTGTGGGCGGGCACCCACCAGCGGGGCGTGCAGCTGCACGACCTGCGCGACGCGGTCTGCGTCTGGGCCAACCGGTACGGCCAGCGGGCCTGGCTGCGCCAGCTCGAACCGCCGGCCGACGCGACGATGGAGGACGCGGTGCTGCGTACCGTCGCCCGCCTCGACGGCACCCCGTTCCCGTCGACCGCCCAGCTGGCGTTGCGCTGGCTGCGCGGGCGGGTGCCGGCCGTCCGGCTGCCCAGGGCGCGGCGGCCCGCCGGGCCGCCGGCCGCACCGTCCACCGGGGACGGCGGGGCCGGGGTGCGCGACCGGGCGTTGGAGACGGCGTACTGCGCCGAGGTCGTCGCGGTGACGTACGAGGCGATGGGGCTGCTGCCGGCGGGGCGCCGGCCGAACTGGTACGACCCGGGGCGGTTCTGGAGCGGCGACGACCTCGGCCTCACCGGGGGCGCACAGCTCGGCGCGGAGATCGAGGTACGCGTCCCGCCCCGGTGAGCGTCGGGCCGGGCGGCGCGGGAGTTCCCCGAGGCCGGTGTCCTGGCCGCCGCCGGGGTTTGCCAGGCCGGCCGGCCGGCAATCACAGTGCTCGTGACAGCCTCCACCGATCTCGACGCGCTGACCGAATTCTTCGACCGGTACGGCGTCGCGCTGACCGCCGGCGACGTGGCCGCCGTCGCCGGCTGCTACGCCCTGCCCGGGCTGGTGGTCGCCGACACGTACAGCTTCTCGTTCGCCTCCCCGGCGGCGGTGGCGCTGTCCTTCGTGGGCGCCGCACCCGACTACACCGAGCACGAGCTGGTCGCGGCGCACGCCGCGATCGAGGACGTCAACCCGGTCTCCGCGTCGCTGATCGAGGTGGCCGTGGAGTGGGAGTTCCTGGACAGCCAGGGCCGGCGGGTGCCGGGCGAGCGCTACCGGTACCTGCTGCGCGGCACCGACGGCGGCTTCGTCATCTGCACGGTGATCCGGATCGTCTGATTCGCCGGGGCCGACGGCGTGACGCCGCCGGCTCCGGCGTTCGGCGCGCCGCCCGGGGCCGACGGCGTGACGCCGCCGGCTCCGGCGCTCGGTGCGCCGCCCGGGGCGGCCTCGCCATCGCGCCGATCGCCGCCGGGCCGAACGACCGTACCGTCAGGACGGTCGGCCGATCCCCCGGCACTTTCCACCGGTCGCCGCCGATCGATACGCTCTGCGGACGCAGACCGTCGAGGGGGAGGGTTATGTCCGGCAGCCGTCGCACGCGACGCACCCCCGACGCCAGTGCCGCCGTCGCCTCCTCGCCCTGGATCGTGGTGTCGGTGGGCGTGGTCGTGATGGTGGTGCTCCTGGTCGTCGCGCTCGGGGCGTACCGGGGGCGGGCGCCCGCCGGGCTGGTGCTGCCCGAGCCGGAGGCGACCATGCCGCTGCCGACGCCGTCGGTGCGCCGAGCTGCGGCGGAGCCGCCCGCACCGGTGGCGCCCCGGCTCACTCCGCGCGCCACACCCTCGCCGAGCGCCACTCGGCCCGCCGGCCGTAGCCCGAGCCCGTCTGCCCCCGGCGGGCCGGCGTCGGTGTCCGCGCCGCCGGTGGAGTCGGCGCTGGTTTCGCCGCCCCCGGTCACCGGCACGTACCGGGTGGTCGAGGAGTTCAACCGCTCCTTCGTCGGTGAGGTGCTGCTGCGCAACGCCTCGGGCACGGATCAGGAGTGGACGGTCCGGCTGACCGTCCCCGACGCTCGCCTGGTGGCGTCCTGGGTCGAGGGTGCCCCGCAGGGCCAGGTCAGCCGCTCGGGCGACACCTGGACGTTCACCGGCGGGGCCGGCCTCGCGCCGGGCGGCACGGTTCCGCTGCGGTTCCAGTACGACCGCACCCGCGCCAACCGGCCGACGAGCTGCACGGTCGGCGACGCCGCCTGCGCCGGCCTCGACTGAGCACCCCGCCCCGCCGGGGCATGTGACGCGCACCGTCCACCATGTCCTGAGCCGGTCTTTCGCAAGGCTGCTGCTTTGTTACGACTTGGTTTGCAAGGTATTGCAGAATGTTTCGGCAAGGGCTAGCGTGCGGGCGAATCACGACCAGAGAGAGGCCGTCGATGAAACCCCCGCCGATGCCCCGCACAGCGATGCTCGCCTCGGTCTCCACCCTCGCCCTCGCCCTCGCCCTCGTCGGCGCCCCCGTCGCCGTGCGTAACCCCGGTAGCGACATCACCGACCGCTCCGCCGGCACCGACCCCCTCGCCGTCGCCGGCGCGGCGCAGTGGCGCTCCGAGCCCTCCGCCGCGGCCCTGCTCGCCGCCGGCACGAAGGCCGGCCGCGCCGAGCAGTTCTACTTCGTCCTGCCCGACCGGTTCGCCAACGGCGATCCGCGCAACGACGCCGGAGGGCTGGCGGGCGACCGGCTCAGCACCGGCCTCGATCCGAAGGACAAGGGCTTCTACCACGGCGGCGACCTCAAGGGGGTGATGGACCGGCTCGACTACGTCCAGGGCCTCGGCACCACCGCCATCTGGCTCGCCCCGGTCTTCAAGAACCGCCCCGTGCAGGGCAGCGGCGCGGACGTCTCGGCCGGCTACCACGGGTACTGGATCACCGACTTCACCCAGGTCGACCCGCACTTCGGCACGAACGCGGACCTGAAGAAGCTGGTCCGGCAGGCCCACCAGCGGGGCATCAAGGTCTACCTCGACGTCATCGTCAACCACACCGCCGACGTGATCAGGTACGCCGAGAACACGTACACCTACGTGGACAAGAAGACCTCCCCGTACACCGACGCGCAGGGGCGCCCCTTCGAGGACCGCAACTACGCCGACGGCAACCGGGACTTCCCCGAGGTCGACGCCGAGCCCTTCCCGTACACCCCGACCTTCGCCACCCCCGCAGATGCGAAGGCCAAGGTCCCGGCGTGGCTCAACGACCCCACCATGTACCACAACCGGGGCGACTCGACCTTTGCCGGCGAGAACAGCGAGTACGGCGACTTCTTCGGCCTGGACGACCTGTGGACCGAGCGCCCCGAGGTGGTGCGCGGGATGACGAAGATCTACGGCGACTGGATCGCCGACACGGGCGTCGACGGCTTCCGGCTGGACACCGTCGAGCACGCCAACCTGGAGTTCTGGCCGCAGTTCAGCCAGGGCATCGCCCGCGCCGCCGAGAAGGCCGGCAACTCGGGAGACTGGTTCAACCAGATCCGCTGGGACTGCGCCCAGGGCAACGGGTTCGGCGCCGGCCTGCCGCCCGCGGCGGACAACCAGGACAAGTGGCCGTACGCGAAGCCGCTGCTGGCCGACCCGAAGCTGGTGCCGGACTGCGCGGCGATCGACCTGGCCGGCGCCCGGTACGCGGAGATGCTGCGGATCCGCCGTTCCTCGCCGGTGTTCGGGCTGACCACCGCCGAGCAGGTGCAGCAGCGGGTCGCCTTCCCGCTCTCCGGCGCCGCCGAGACCCCGGGCGTGCTCACCATGACCGTCGACGCCCGTGGGCTCGACGGGAAGTGGAAGTCCCTGACGGTCGTCTTCAACGCCACCCCCCAGGCGGCGACGCAGCAGGTCCCCGGGCTGCGGGGGGCGGACGTGGCGCTGCACCCGGTGCTGCGCGACTCGGCCGACCCGGTGCTGCGGACCGCGTCGTTCGACCGGGCGAGCGGCACGTTCACCGTGCCGGGGCGCAGCGTGGCGGTCTTCGTCCAGAGCTGACCCGACGACGATCCGGCCCCCTGCCACTTCGGTGGCAGGGGGCCGGATCACTGCGTGGACCCCGTTTCGCTGAACCGTCGGTCAGTTGAAGCAGTCCTTGACGGTGCCGCCGCAGTTGGTGGGGTCGTTGTCGGTGACGGTGGACTTGTCGTCGAGGCGGACGTTGCCTTCGTTGTTGAGGATGCCGCCGGCGACGCGGTGGGTCTTGGCGGAGTCGGTGGCGGTGTTCTTGGTGACGCGGGTGTTGGTCAGGGTGACTGTGCCCTCGTTGTTGAAGATGCCGCCGCCGTTGAGGGCGGTGTTGCCCTTGATCTCGGTGTCCCGGAGCGTGAGGGTGGCGTTGTCGTCCTTTTCCTTGTCCTTGCTGCCGGGTTCTTCCTTGAAGCCTTCCTTGAGTTTGACGTCGGTGTCGCCGTTGAAGATGCCGCCGCCGAAGCGTCCGGCGGTGTTGTCGATGATGGCGCTGTCGGAGATGGTGGCGGTGGCCTCCTGCTCCTTGTTGCCGTGGCGCTTGTTGTCCTGGTCCTTCTTGTCGCCGTTGGTGGGCCAGTCCTTCTTCTTGTCTTCGCCGCCGGTGTTGACGATGCCGCCGCCGTCCTTGTCGGCGTGGTTCTTGGCGACGATGACGTGGTCGAGGGTCAGGTCGGTGTTGGCGGCGTAGATGCCGCCGCCGCTGTTGCAGGCGGTGTTCTGCTTGATGGTGGTGAAGGAGATCTTGACGAATCCGCCGGAGCTGAACAGGCCGCCGCCGTTGTCGCCGGCGCGGTTGTTCTCGATGTCGGTGCGGAACTTGTCCTTGCCCTCGTGGGTGCTGATGATCTCGACGGTGCCGGCTTCGTCGCGGCCCTTGACCCAGTAGTCCTTGTTGTCCTTGTCGTGGTGCTTGTTCTTGTCTTTGGCTTCGCCGTTGGCGATGCCGCCGCCGTTCTCGCCGGCGGTGTTGTCGGCGATGTGGGTGTCCTTGATCTTGAGGACGCCGCGGTTGAAGATGCCGCCGCCGTTCTTGCCGGCGTGGTTGTCGTCGACCTTGCTGTCTTCGATGTCGAGGCGGCCGAAGTTGGCGGCTGCGCCGCCGTTGCCTTCGGCGTTGTTGCGGGTCAGGTGGACCTTCTTCAGCTGGGCGCTGCCGCCGCGTTCGACGAGCAGTGCGCCGCCGTCGGCCTCGCCTTCCTTCTTCTCCTTGTCCTTGTCCTTGTCCGGCGACCACGGAGACCCGGACTGCGGGCTGGACCCACCCTGCGACCCCGAGCCCTGCGCCGCCTGCATGCCCGGCGCCCCCTGGGCGCCCTGGGCAGAGGCGGTCTGGGCGCCGGTCTGCGGGGCGGTCTGGGCGCCGCCCTGGGTACCGGTCTGCGGGGCGGCTTGCGCGGCACCCTGCACGACGGCCGGGGCGCCGCTCTGCGCACCGGGCTGGGCGCCGCTCTGCGCACCCGAAGCGCCGCCCTGCGCACCGGGCTGGGCGCCGCTCTGCGTACCCGAACCCGGTGAGCCGGAGCCCGATGGTGTGCTCGGTGCGGCGCCGTACTTGAACTCGGCGGCGTTGCCGTCTTTGAGGGTGAGGTCCTTCAGGGTCAGGTCGCCGCCGTCGGCGACCCGGAAGAGCCGGAAGGCGTCCTCGGAGTCGCGTTTGATGGTCGCGTCGTTGCCCTTGATCGAGATCCTCTGCCTGATCGTCGGCAGGCCCGTGCCGGACTCCTTGTCCGCGAAGCTCAGCTCGTAGGTGCAACGCTCGGCCAGCTTCAACGTGCCGCCGTGGTCCCGGTTCGCCAGATCGATCGCCTCGACCAGCTTCTCGTCGTCACACGGCACCTCACGCACCCGCCCGCGATCCTCGTCGTCGCGGCCCTTGCCGTCCCGGTCGCTCCAGTCGCCGTGGTCCTTGTCCCGGCCTTCCTCGTTCCGCCGTTCCTTTTTCCGGCCTTCCTCGTCCCGGCCCGCCTCGCCCCGCGCATCGTCCTTGGTGAGCTGCTGGGCGGTCGACCACTTCACGTCGGCGAGCCGGTGGGGACCGACGGCCCCGGTGGTCGCGTACGCCACACCGGCGAGGCTGACCGCTCCGGTCAGGCCCATGACGCCCGTTGCCAGCCAGATCCGGCGACGACGAATCGGGGAGATCGTCTCCCGGGTGGCGTCATCGTTATTGCGAAGGTAGTTGGACATCGGAGCTCTCTGCCCTCTCCTTGTACCCGACAAGGTCGCTTCGCCACGGCGAGGCGGCCTTCGCTACAAATCGGTTGTAGCTGCTGAAGACCACCGTATGAGAACCTTCTTCACCTCGTGCCCGTATGCGAAAAAAACCCGCATTAGGGGCGGGCGGTGCGGCCGGCCGCACGGGGGACCGCAGTGCAGCAGCGGTGTCAGGGCCTGCGAAGGGGTGCCGGACGGGGCGGAAGTTGGCGGTCGTCCGCGGACGGCTCGCATCGGCGGTGACGGCGACGAACCGCCCGGTGGTGACGCCGAAGGAAGAGGGTCCCTTTCCGCCGTGACCCGGCGGAAAGGGACTTCCTCGGTTATGTGGTGGTTCAGTTGAAGCAGTCCTTGACGGTGCCGCCGCAGTTGGTGGGGTCGTTGTCGGTGACGGTGGACTTGTCGTCGAGGCGGACGTTGCCTTCGTTGTTGAGGATGCCGCCGGCGACGCGGTGGGTCTTGGCGGAGTCGGTGGCGGTGTTCTTGGTGACGCTGGTGTTGGTCAGGGTGACTGTGCCCTTGTTGTTGAAGATGCCGCCGCCGTTGAGGGCGGTGTTGCCCTTGATCTCGGTGTCCCGGAGCGTGAGGGTGGCGTTGTCGTCCTTTTCCTTGTCCTTGCTGCCGGGTTCTTCCTTGAAGCCTTCCTTGAGTTTGACGTCGGTGTCGCCGTTGAAGATGCCGCCGCCGAAGCGTCCGGCGGTGTTGTCGATGATGGCGCTGTCGGAGATGGTGGCGGTGGCCTCCTGCTCCTTGTTGCCGTGGCGCTTGTTGTCCTGGTCCTTCTTGTCGCCGTTGGTGGGCCAGTCCTTCTTCTTGTCTTCGCCGCCGGTGTTGACGATGCCGCCGCCGTCCTTGTCGGCGTGGTTCTTGGCGACGATGACGTGGTCGAGGGTCAGGTCGGTGTTGGCGGCGTAGATGCCGCCGCCGCTGTTGCAGGCGGTGTTCTGCTTGATGGTGGTGAAGGAGATCTTGACGAATCCGCCGGAGCTGAACAGGCCGCCGCCGTTGTCGCCGGCGCGGTTGTTCTCGATGTCGGTGCGGAACTTGTCCTTGCCCTCGTGGGTGCTGATGATCTCGACGGTGCCGGCTTCGTCGCGGCCCTTGACCCAGTAGTCCTTGTTGTCCTTGTCGTGGTGCTTGTTCTTGTCTTTGGCTTCGCCGTTGGCGATGCCGCCGCCGTTCTCGCCGGCGGTGTTGTCGGCGATGTGGGTGTCCTTGATCTTGAGGACGCCGCGGTTGAAGACGCCGCCGCCGTTCTTGCCGGCGTGGTTGTCGTCGACCTTGCTGTCTTCGATGTCGAGGCGGCCGAAGTTGGCGGCTGCGCCGCCGTTGCCTTCGGCGTTGTTGCGGGTCAGGTGGACCTTCTTCAGCTGTGCGCTGCCGCCGCGTTCGACGAGCAGTGCGCCGCCGTCGGCCTCGCCTTCCTTCTTCTCCTTGTCCTTGTCCTTGTCCGGCGACCACGGAGACCCGGACTGCGACCCCGAATCCTGGGAGCCCTGCGCGGCGTCCTGGGCGCCAGCCTGCGTGCCGGCCTCCATGTCGGCGTCCATGTCGGCCTGCGTGCCGCTCTGCGACCCCGAACCCGGTGAGCCGGAGCCCGATGCTGTGCTCGGTGCGGCGCCGTACTTGAACTCGGCGGCGTTGCCGTCTTTGAGGGTGAGGTCCTTCAGGGTCAGGTCGCCGCCGTCGGCGACCCGGAAGAGCCGGAAGGCGTCCTCGGAGTCGCGCTTGATGGTCGCGTCGTTACCCTTGATCGAGATCCTCTGCCTGATCGTCGGCAGGCCCGTGCCGGACTCCTTGTCCGCGAAGCTCAGCTCGTAGGTGCAACGCTCGGCCAGCTTCAACGTGCCGCCGTGATCCCGGTTCGCCAGATCGATCGCCTCGACCAGCTTCTCGTCGTCACACGGCACCTCACGCACCCGCCCGCGATCCCAGTCGGCACGACCCTTGCCGTCCCGGTCGTTCGGGTCCGCCCGGTTCTGCTTCTCGTCGGCGTCGTGACCTGGCTCGGCGTCGCTGGCGATCTGCGGTGCGGCCGCGTGGTTGTCGGCAACCCGTTCCGGGGTGTCGGACTTGTCGTTGCGGGCGGCCAATCCACCGAGCGCCGCCAGGCCGACGACGCCGGTCAGGCCGGCCACGCCGGTGGCGACCCAGAGGCGCCGCCTTCTGATCGGCGCGGCCGTATCGGCCCCGCCGTCGAGAGTCGTTTCGTCGTTGGACATCAGAGCTTTCCGCCCTTTCCTGCTACCAGACGGGGTCGCACCGCCCGAGCGGGCGCGACCAGCTACAAATCGGTTGCAGCCTCTGATCTCCACCGTATGAGAAGGATCCTCATGACAAGGACGTATCTGAAAAAGCCCCACATTCTGGTCATGTCGGGGACATGGCGGTATCCGAGCCGCAGGAACGCCGCTATGTCGGGGACGTGGAGTGGATCATGGGCCCCGGCCCGGCGGGAGGGACGGAAGAGGGCGCCCCGGCGGCCGGGGCGCCCGAAACGGAGACGGGCCCCGCCACCGGCGCGTCGGCGACAGCGTCGTCGCGCACCGGCGGCGGGGCCCGCCGCGTGGTCGTACCGGAGGATCAGCCGGGCAGGCGGGGCCCGCCTCACGCTGCTCGGCCAGCCAGGTCTCCACCTCGTCGGCGCGCCGCGGCAGGCCCGCCGAGAGGTTGACCGCGCCGGTCGCGGTGACCAGCACGTCGTCCTCGATCCGGATGCCGACGCCGCGCAGTTCCTCGGGGACCAGGTCGTCCTCGGGCTGGAAGTACAGGCCCGGCTCGACGGTGAGCACGTAGCCCTCGCCCAGCACGCCCTCCCGGTACATCTCCTTGCGGGCGTTCGAGCAGTCGTGTACGTCGATGCCGAGCATGTGCCCGAAGCCGTGCAGCGTCCACCGGCGGTAGACCGTCGACTTCTCGTCCATCGCCTCGTCGACGCTCACCGGCAGCAGGCCCAGGTCGTGCAGCCCCTCGGCGAGCACCCGCATGCAGGTCAGGTGCACGTCCTTAAACTTCACCCCGGGCTTGATGAAGTCGATGCCGGCCTGCTGCGAGGCGTACACGATGTCGTAGACCTGGCGCTGCAGCGGGGTGAACCGGCCGTCGACGGGGAGCACGCGGGTGACGTCGGCGGTGTAGAGGTTGCGGTTCTCCACGCCCATGTCCATCAGCAGCAGCTCGCCCGGGCGGGTGACGCCGTGGTTGTGCACCCAGTGCAGGATCGTGGCGTGCTCGCCGGCGCCGACGATCGAGCCGTAGCCGACGTCGTTGCCGTCGTGCCGGGCGCGCAGCGCGAAGATCCCCTCCAGCAGCCGCTCCGAGACGGCGCGGTCGGCCGGCAGCACCCGGGCCACGTCCTCGAAGCCGCGTACGGTGGCGTCGACCGCGTCCTGGAGCTGGGCGATCTCCCACTCGTCCTTGATCAGCTTCAGCTCGGCGATCGCGGTCGCCAGCTCCCGGTCCCGGCCCGGCTGGCCCTGCTCCCGCGGCCCGTCGTACGGCCGCACGGCCGCGTCGACGTGGCGGTCGAAGCCCCGCAGCACGCGGGTGCGCCCCGGCGCGAGGTCGGCCAGCGCGGGCTCCAGCTCGGCCAGCTCGGCCGTGGGCAGGCCCAGCTCCGTCGACTTCTCGGCGAGGGTGTGCCGGCGGCCGACCCACAGCTCGCCGTGCCGGCTGCGGAAGAACTCGTCGGTCTCCCGCGAGGCCCGGGGCCGCATGTAGAGCGTGGCGTCGTGCCCCGAGCCGTTCGGGCGCATCACGAGCACGCTGTCCGGCGCGTGGTCGCCGGTCAGGTAGACGAAGTCGCTGCCGGGGCGGAACCGGAACTCCGTGTCGTTGGCGCGTACTTTCTCGCCGCCGCCGGGGATCACCAGCGTCTCGCCCGGGAAGGCCGCGGAGAGCGCGGCCCGCCGCTTGGCGTGGTTCGGCACCTCCACCCGCGGGCCGACCGGCAGCGTGGTGTCCCGCCACCCCTGGCGCATGAAGGCCAGGAACGCCTCCGGGAAGTCGTGGTCATGCGACTCGGTGCCGTCCGCAGGCTGGCCATCCGTCCGCTGCTCGGTCATGATCCGCTCCCTCCGCCTCTCGCTGGTGCAGACGGTACCCCGCGCGTACCGCCGTGCGGAGCCCCGCGGTGCGAGGGCGCGGAGGCGCGGTGCCGCGACGCCCGCTCGGATCGCGTGGAAAGATGACCACCATGTGCGGACTCCTGGCCTTCTTCAGCGCGAACGGCAACGCCGCCGCCCACCGCGACCACATCGCGGGGGCGCTGGAATGCCTGCACCACCGCGGACCGGACGAGACAGGGGTCGAGGTGGTCGGTGACGCCACCGGCCACTACGCGGACGCGGTGTTCGGTCACAAGCGCCTGGCGATCATCGATGTGGCGTCCAGCCACGAGCCGCTGCCGTACGCGGGCGGGCGCTATCTGCTCACCTTCAACGGCGAGATCTACAACTACATCGAGCTGCGCGAGGAGTTGGCGCGCAACTTCGGCGCCCAGTTCGCCACGGCGGGCGATGGCGAGGTGATCGTCGCCGGCTACCACTACTGGGGCCCGCAGGTGCTGAACCGGCTGCGCGGCATGTTCTCCTTCGTCATCTGGGACCGCCAGGAGCGCCGCGCGTTCGGCGCCCGCGACTACTTCGGCATCAAGCCGATGCACTACCTGGAGACGGCCGACGGGCTCTACCTCGCCTCGGAGAAGAAGGCGCTGCTGCCGTTCGCGCAGTCGGCGTACCAGGGCGACGCGGGGATCGACACCGCGAACCTGAGCCACTACCTGACCCTGCAGTACGTCCCGGAGCCCGGCACGCTGCACCGGGGGATCAACCGGATCGGCTCCGGGGAGTACCTGACCTGGACCCCGGGCGGCCGGATCGAGGTGCGCCGGTGGTACCGGCCGGTGTTCCGGCCCACCCCGGTCAGCGACGAGCAGCGGCTCTACCACCACATCCGGGAGACGCTGCGGGAGAGCGTCCGGATGCACATGCGCTCGGACGTGCCGGTCGGCTCGTTCCTGTCCAGCGGCATCGACTCGACCGCCGTGGTCGCCCTCGCCCGCGAGTTCAACCCGAACATCCTCACCTTCACGGTCGGCTACGACGTGCCCGGGTACTCGGAGATCGACGTCGCCCAGGACTCGGCCCGGCACCTCGACGTGACCACCATCCCGACGAAGATCGGTCCGCAGGACATGATCGAGGCGTTGCCGAAGATCGTCTGGCACCTGGACGACCCGGTGGCCGACCCGGCGCTGGTGCCGCTGTACTTCGTGGCGAAGAAGGCCGCCGAGCACGTCACCGTCGTCCTGTCCGGCGAGGGCGCCGACGAGTTCTTCGGCGGGTACACGATCTACCGGGAGCCGCTGTCGCTGAACAGCGTCAACAGCCTGCCCGGCGGCGTGCAGAAGGGCCTGCGGGCGGTGTCGAAGGCGATCCCGCAGGGGGTCAAGGGCAAGAGCTTCCTGGAGCGCGGCACCACCCCGATCGAGCAGCGCTACTACGGCAACGCCCGGATGTTCACCGAGGAGGAGAAGCAGCACCTGCTGCGCCGTTACGACCCCTCGGTGCGCTACACCGACGTCACCGCCCCCATCTACGCCGAGTGCACCGAGCTGGACGACGTCACCAAGATGCAGTACGTCGACCTGTACACCTGGCTGCGGGGCGACATCCTGGTCAAGGCCGACCGGATCTCGATGGCGCACTCGCTGGAGGTCCGGGTGCCGTTCCTGGACCGCGAGGTGTTCGAAGTGGCGGCCACCATTCCGGTGGACCTGAAGCTGCCCCCGCGCTCGGACGCCACCAAGTACGCGATGCGCCAGGCGCTGCAGGGCGTGGTGCCCCCGGCCATCGTCAACCGCCGCAAGCTCGGCTTCCCGACCCCCACCCGGGTCTGGCTGCGGGGCGAGATGTACGAGTGGGCCCGCTGGGTGCTGTCCAACTCCGGCGCGGGCGAGCTGATCGACCTGTCGTACGTGCTGCGGCTGTTGGAGGAGCACAAGCGGGAGGAGGCCGACCACTCCCGCAAGGTGTGGACGGTGCTGATCTTCTGCATCTGGCACGCGATCTTCGTCGCCAAGACGCTCGACCCGGGCATCCAGCGCAACCAGTCCGCGCTGCTCACCAAGCCCGTCGTCGGCTCCATGGTCCGCTGAGCGGGTAGGCGCGGGCCATGGGATACGCGGTGGTGCTCGGCGAGGCACTGGTCGACCTGCTCGACGCGGAGTGCGAGGGCGCGCCCGTCTTCCGGCAGGCGATCGGCGGCGGGCCGCTCAACGTCGCCGTCGCGGTGGCCCGGCTCGGCGGGCGGGTGCAGTTCGTCGGCTCGCTCGGCGACGACGTGCTCGCCGGCCGGATCCGGGCCTTTCTCGGGGCGGCGGGCGTCGGGCTGGACGGGGCGGTCACCGCCCCCGTGCCGACCGCGCTGGCCGTGGCCACCCACTCCGGCGCCGAGCCCGAGTTCTGCTTCTACGGTGAGCCGCCCTCGTACGGCCTGCTCACCGCCGACGACCTGGACGTCGGCCTGGTCGAGGGCGCCGACGTGCTCTACTGCGGGTCCGTCGTGCTGCTCTGCCCGGCCGTGCTGGCCGCCGCGCGGCGGGCCTGGGCCGCCGCCGGCGCGCTGCGGGTGTTCGACCCGAACGTCCGGCCCCGGCTGCTCGACGGACCGGGCGCGCTGGCCGGGCTGCGGGAGACGGTGGCGGAGTTCGCCGCCTCCGCGCACCTGGTCAAGCTCAGCGCGGCCGACGCGAAGCTGCTCTACCCCGGCGAGCCGGTCGAGGGGGTCGCGGCGTACCTGCGGGAGTTGGGGGCGGCGACCGTCGTGGTCACCCTCGGCCCGGACGGCGCGGTGGTCGCCGCGGCCGACGGCGATCCGGTACGCGTACCCGCGCCGAAGGTCCGCGCGGTCGACGCCACGGGTGCGGGCGACTCGGTGATGGGGGCCCTCATCGCCGAGCTGCTCGTCGACGGGGAGCCCACCGAGCCCGCCGACTGGCACCGGCGGGTGGCGTTCGCGCTGCGGGTCGCCGGGCTGGTCTGCGAGTCCCCGGGCGGCGCGACCGCCATGCCGACCCGCGCCGAGGTCCTCTGCCGCTTCACGGACTGATCCGGGTTCGGTCGTCGCCGGCTGCCCCGCGGATGAGCGCCCAGCCCAGGAACCGGTCGAAGAGTTGCCGGGGTTCCGGTCCGTCGTGCGGGTTGAGTCGGTAGAGGTCGTCTGCGGCGTCGTGGAGTTGCCCGCCGAGGTAGACGAGCAGGGCGACGCGGTCGTGGGTGTACTCGTGGCGGAGGGTGAGTCGGGCGGTGGCGCAGGGCCAGGGTGCGGCGCAGGCGCGGCACAGCCACAGTGGCCGGATGGGTAGGTGGGGGCGTGGTGGGGTCACCAGTGGCCGCCGTTGGCCCGCCAGGTCTGGGCGGGGGTGAGGCGGCCGGCCCGGCCGACCTGGGGGTTGGCGCGGGTCACCTCGTCGCACCACCGGCTGTTCCGCGCCGGGGCGGCCCGGTGGCCCGGGCGCATGGATGGGGCAGCTCCGTAGGCGTTGGGCTCGGTGGGTACGGGTGTGTGGCGGTCGGGGCAGGTGGTCCAGCGTAGGCCGCAGGTGCACCAGCGCCGCCAGCGGCGCCAGGTGGGCCGGTGGCGCGGGGCGAGGGGGATCGGCTGGGCGTTTCGCCGCCGGCGTGGCCACATCTCAGCGCCGCCCGTCGGGTACGCGCGCCGGCCGTTCGGCGCGGGCGATCAGGTCGTCGACGGCCCGGTCGGTCATGCCTCTTGTACGCAGCACGGCTCGTCCCCAGCGGTGCAGGCGGCAGGGGTACGGGGTGAGGTCGCTGCGGCACAGCGGCCCGGTCGGCCACGATTCGGGGCCGTGTTGCAGCACGGCCCGCATGGCGAGCTGGACGTGCTGCTGCGTCACGTACGGCGGTACCGGCACCTCGCCGAGCACCTTCTCCACCGCGTCCACGGGACGGTCGACGGTCGTCTGCACCTTCAAGCCCTTCTTCGCTGGGTGTAGCGGCGCCGGAGCGGGCGGGGACAGTCCGTTGCGCGGGCGGCTGGAGCCCGGCACCCACCCCGGGCCTGCTTACTGCGCCCCTGCCGACGGCGGCGGGGCATGATCCAGCACCCGGTCGACCGCCGGGGAGTGGTCGACCGGGTGCGCCTTGAGGGACAACCAGCCCGTGGTTTGCAGACCTGGGAGCTGGCCACGAAGAGCTTTACACACCATGTTGTACAAAGCAAGGCGCGGTTGGAACTACTTGTTGTGGCTAGTAGTTCATGGTCGAATGGCGGTGCAGACCTGGGAGTGTGAATGCCCGCCAAGGCGAAGTGGGCGCAGCTCGCCGACTACATCCGTGAGCGGATCGAGTCGGGTGAGCTGGCGCCGGGAGCGAAGCTGCCGTCGACCGCGCAGCTCAAACAGGAGCACGGCGTGTCGCAGACCGTCGTGCGACAGGCGATTCTCGTCCTTCAGACACAGGGACTGGTCGAAGGGGTGCACGGCGTCGGCGTGTTCGTCACCGAGCGACCGGAAGACTGACCCGGCCAGGGCCTGCCGGCGCAAGGCGCGGGCGATGTTCTCGCCCGCCCGCCCGCCCGCCCGTCCGTCCGTGGGTCACGCCGTGCCGGTGAGCTCCGCGTAGCCGCGGCGGGCGGCCGTGAGGGCGGCGCGGGCGCCGAAGGGTGCCTCGGCCGCTATCCGCTCCGGCGGGGCGCCGGCGGTGTGGCCGGCCCGGATCAGCCACGCCAGCTCGGCCAGCTGCGCGTGCTGGGCCCGGACGAACTCCGGTTCGACCAGCTCGCCGTGCCCGGGCACGACGACGGTGCCGGGCCCCGTCAGCCGGAGCAGGTCCGCGACCGCGTCCGGCCACTGGAGCGGGTACGACTCCTCGAACGCCGGGGGCCCGCTCTCCTCGACCAGGTCCCCGGCGACCAGCACGTCGGCGTCCGGCACGTGTACGACCAGGTCGGCGTCGGTGTGCCCGTGGCCGGGGTGGCGCAGCACCACCCGGCGCCCCCCGACGTCCAGCGTCGTCTCCAGGCGCACGGTGTGCGTCGGGGCCAGCAGCGTCGTTTCCGCCAGCTCGGCGGCCAGCTCGGGCCGCCCGTCGCGCACCTCCTCCACCGCGGCCCGGCGCAGCTCGTCGGGGCGCTCGCGCAGCCAGGCGGCGGCTGCCTCGTGCGCGTACACGGGGCGGGCGGGGTCGGCGGCGAGGGTGGCGTTGCCGAAGCAGTGGTCGAAGTGGTGGTGGGTGTTCACCACCGTCAATGGGTGCGGGGTGACCGCGCGGGCGGCGGCGGCCAGCTCGGCGGCCTGCCCGGCGGTGGAGAGCGTGTCCACCACCAGCGCCCCGCCGTCGCCGACGACGAGCGTGACGTTGACGTCGAGCAGCGGCTCCCGCAGCACGTACACCCGGTCGGCGACCTCGACGAAGCGCAGGCTCACGGCGCGACCGCCGGCTCGCTCGCGCCGGCGCCCGTGACCCGCGGGGTCGCGGGTACGCCGGTGGCCCGCTCGACGAAGCGCTGCCGCTCGACCAGCACCCGCTCGATCCGCCCCTGGGCGACCGTCTCGCCGCCGTCGGTGACGCTCACCTCGAACCGCAGGCGCCGCCCGTCGACCTCGACGAGCCGGGCGGACGCCACCACCGTACGCCCGACCGGCGTGGGAGCGCGGTGGTCGAGCTCGACGCGGAGCCCGACGGTGGTCCGGCCGGGCGGCACCCGGGTCGCGGTCGCCGCCACCGTCGCCGCCTCGGCCAGGGCGAGCACCCGGGGCGTACCCAGCACCGGCACGTCGCCGGAGCCGACCGCCTGGGCGGTGTCGGCATCGGTCACGGTCAGCTCGACCCGGGCGGACAGCCCGGGGGCGAGGGTTTGCTCGGACTGCTCCTGCATGGCCACAGCCTAGGTGGTCGCCGTCGGCCGCTCGGGGCGCCGCCGTTAACCTGGACGGCGATGGCCGTCGTGACTGACCCCCAGCCCCCCGCCCCGACCGGACCGCCCGCACCCCCCGACGGCGGCCGCCGTCGCGTGGTCGGCATGTCGATCTGGTCCGTCGCCTTCGTGGCCGGCTGGCTCGGCATCGGCCTGCCCACGGACCCGGCGTACGCGTTCCTGTGGATCTGGGCGGGCACCGTCGCCTGGAACTCCCACCGCCCGTGGCGCAGCCACCTGCGCTTCGCCCGGGACTGGCTGCCGGTGGTGCTGCTGCTCGCCGTGTACAACCTGTCGCGGGGGTTCGCCGACAACGGGGCCACCCCGCACGCGCTGGAGCTGATCGTCGCCGACCGGTTCATGTTCGGCTGGGCGACCGGGGGCGAGGTGCCGACAATCTGGCTGCAGGAGCACCTGTACCGGCCGCAGGTGCACTGGTGGGACGTCCTCGCCAGCTGGGTCTACTTCTCGCACTTCGTGGTGGCGCTCGCCGCCGCCGGGGTGCTCTGGCTGCGCGACCGGGGGCGGTGGGTCGCGTACATGCGGCGCTTCGGGTTCCTCTGCGCCGCCGGGCTGGCCACCTACTTCCTCTACCCGGCCGCCCCGCCCTGGTGGGCGGCGCAGAACGGCCTGCTGACCGAGGTGGCCCGGATCTCCACCCGGGGCTGGAAGGCGTCCGGCATGCACGGCGCGGGCAACCTGCTCAACGCCGGGCAGATCGCCTCCAACCCGGTGGCCGCCATGCCGTCGCTGCACACCGCGTGGGCGCTGTTCGTGGTGCTGTTCTTCCTGCGGGCCACCCGCCGCCGCTGGTGGCCGCTGCTGCTGGCGTACCCGCTGGCGATGACGTTCACCCTGGTCTACTCCGGCGAGCACTACGTCATCGACGTGCTGGTCGGTTGGGCGTACGTGGGGATGACGTTCCTGGCCGTCGGCCTGGGCGAGCGGTGGTGGGCCGCCCGGCGGGCCCGCCGCGACCCGGCCGCCCGCACACCGGCCGGGGACGGGCCCAGCGTGCCCGGGCCCTCCGCCTCCGTCGACCCGCCCGCCTCCGCCGACCCGCCCGCCTCCGCCGACCCGCCCGTCTCCGCCGGCCCGCCCGCGGTGCCGGCCGCACGCTGAGCCTCAGGCAGCGAGGCGGGCTGCCCGCGCCCGGGCGGTCAGCTCCGCCGCCAGCCACCACGCCTCGGCCAGGTCGCGGTCGTGCGCGGCCGCGCCGGAGCCGCCCGCGGTGTCCGCGTGCACCGTGGCCAGCCGCAGCCTCCGCTGGACCGGCCCCTGGGTCACCCGTACGCTCTGGATCCGGGCGTACGGCACGATGGCGAGCTGCCTCGTGAGCAGCCCGGACCGGGCGGCGAAGACCCGCTCGTCGAGCCCGGCGCCGACCGCGCGACGGCTCAGCGGGCGCAGCCACCGGGCCCGGGGCGGGGGAGGCGTCGTCGCGAGCCCGGTCAGCCGTACGCCGGGCAGCACCTCCGCCACGACCAGCTCGCCGGTGCCCGGGTCGCCGACGGGCAGCAGCCGGTCCGGCCGGTTCCGGTCGTCGGGCTCGCCGCCCGAGTAGCCGGCCACCTCCAGGCGCAGCCGCAGCCAGCCCTTGGGCCGCCAGAGCAGCGGCCAGGTCACCCCGACCGTCTGCACCCGGTGCAGTGGCACGGTCTGCGCCCGGGTCTCCAGCAGGCCGTTGCGGATCCGCAGGGCGCGGTCGTCGCGGGCCAGCCGGAAGTTCCAGTCGTCCAGCACGCGGCGGACGGGTTGCAGCAGCACCCCCGCCATCGCGGTCAGGGTGCTCGCCACGGCGATGAACGACCAGGACCCCTCGGAGAGGAACTGCGCCACGACGAAGGCGACGCCGAAGGGCAGCAGGAACGCCTGCGGGGTGAGCAACTGGCTGACCAGGAGGTCCCGGTTGACCACGGTGTGCAGGAGCCGCCCGGGCGGGGGCGGAGCAGCCACCGCGTCCGCCGCCGGCTGCCCCGCGGCCTGCGGCCCCGGCGTGGGCGCCCGGCCGGCGAACGCGAGCAGCCGCTGCCGCAGGGCGGCGGCCTCGGCGACCCCCAGGTACGCCAGCGGCGCCTCGGTCTTCCCGCCGCCGACGACCTCCAGGCGCAGCTCGGCCAGCCCGGTGAGCTGGGCGAGCAGCGGGCGGACCACCTCGACGGCCTGGAGCCGCTCCAGCGGGATGGCCCGGGTGCGCCGCCACAGCAGCCCCTCGTGCATCCGCAGCTCCCGGCCGACCACGTGGTAGCCGGTGTTGTACCAGCTGACGACCGCCAGCACCGTCGCGCCGAGGGCCAGCACGGTGACCATCGCCACGAACCAGCCGAAGCCGACCCGGTTGAGGGTCGACCAGGACAGGCCGGCGATGACCACCACCAGGGACTTCGCCCCGTGCAGCACCGGGCTCAGCGGGTGCAGCCGCTGCCGCGGCTCCTGCCCCAAGGGACCGTGGCTCACAGCCCCTCCGCGCGGTCCTCGCCGAGCGCGGTGAGCCGGTCACGCAGCCGGGACGCCTCGGCGGGGCGCAGGCCCGGCACCCGGGCGTCGCTGGCCGCGGCGGCGGTGTGCAGTTGCACGGTGGCCAGGTCGAACGCCCGTTCCAGCGGGCCGGCGCTGACGTCGACGAACTGCATCCGGGAGTACGGCACGATGGACAGCCGGCGCACCAGCAGGCCGTGCCGGACCAGCAGGTCGTCCTCCCGCTCGGCGTACCCCCAGGCGTGTACCGCCCGGACGACGGTGACCGCCCGCCACACGCCGAGCAGCACGAGCGCGCCGACGGCCGCGCCGAACAGCCAGTGCCCGGCCAGCGCCCAGCCGACCGCCACCCCGAGCAGCAGCACCCCGAGGACGGCCGACAGGCGTACCAGCTCCACCCAGATCAGGTCGGGCGAGACCGGCTGCCAGGAGACGGTGTCCGGCCACGGGTCGAGCGGCCCGCGCGAGGGCGGCCCGGCCGGGTGCGACGGGGCCCGGAGGGGCCGGCGGCCCGCCGGCCGGTCCGCCGGTCACCGGGATCGTCCGCTTCGCGCGCTCACACGTCGAGCGTAGGCGATGCGGGCAGCGGCGCGACCTCCCGCAGGAAGCCGCGCGCGGCGAGGAAGTCGCCCAGGGACGACCGGTGGTCGGCGCAGGCCAGCCACGTCTTGCGCCGCTCGGGGGTGTGCAGGCGGGGATTGTTCCAGCGCAGGGCCCACTCCGCCGGGGCCCGACAGCCCTTGGCCGAGCAGATCGGGGCCTCGTCGGCGGAGAGGGAAGCGTTCATCCGGGCCAGTTTAGGGGCGCGGGAAGTGTGAGCGCCGGGCGGCCACGGGGGGAGCCGCCCGGCGACGGGGTGAATGGTACACACGCCCGACCCCCCGGTGTCCAGCGGTGATCGGCGATTCGGAACGCCGGGACGGGGCGGCGAAAATCGGCTTCTCCCCACCTCGGCTCTCAGAGGCCGTCGGGTAACCAGCTCCGAGCGTTCTGTTACGGGGAGACACGTCGATGCCAGGTGCTCGACAAATAGATCATCCCCGCCATGATCGCGTTGTGTGCGCAACTGCAACTGTGGCGGGGATGACGCCCGTTCATGCTATCCGTCGAGCTTGACCGATGCGATGTGGGCGATCCTCGCGCCCTTGATGCCGGTACGCGACCTGCGTAAAGGCGGCCGGCCGCGCAAGTGGGGAGATCGGCTGATCCTGGATTCGATCTTCTATGTGCTGCGGTCGGGCTGTCCGTGGCGGATGATGCCGCGGGATCTGGCGCCACCGGACGCGGCACATCGCTGGTTCACGACGTGGCGGAAGAACGGAACGTGGGACGCGATCCACGACGAGCTTCGCCGGCAGGTGCGGGTAGCGGCCGGTCGTGAGCCGGAGCCGACAGCGGCGGTGCTGGACGCCCAGTCCATCAAATCCAGTGAGGGCGGCGAATGCCGTGGGTTCGACATGGGCAAGAAGACCACCGGCCGCAAGCGGCACCTGGTCGTGGACACGATGGGGCTGATCCTGGTCGTGATGGTCACCTCCGCCTCGGTCAACGACCGTCCCGGTGGCCGGCGGATCCTGGCGCGGCTGGCCGAGGCGTTCACCACCATCGCCCTCGTGTGGGCCGACGGCGGCTACGCCAACAGCATCGACTCCACTCTGCTGACCTGGGCGAAAGAGCAGCTCGGCATCCTGGTGGAGATCGTCAAGCGCAACGACGACGTCAAGGGCTTCAAGGTCCTACCGCGCCGGTGGGTGGTAGAGAGGACGCTGGGTTGGCTGGTCCGTAACCGACGCCTGGCCCGGGACTACGAACGGCTGACCGTCAACTCAGAGGCCATGATCAAGGTAGCGATGATTCGACTCATGACGATACGCCTGGCCGGTCAAACGATCCGCTGGGCCAACGCCACCGAGCGCGAAGCCGCCCAACGCATCAACGTCGAGCGACTTCTCGCCACGTAGTCACCCGGTTACCCGACGGTCTCTCAGCCGGGCATGCGAGTCTTGATACCGCACCACGCCCGACAACCGATCACGCTGTGGAGGACCGGTGGCCCAGCCGACCACGCCCGACGCCCCGACGCCGAACGGCAGCGCCCCGCAGGCGCCCCCGCCGCCGGCGACCACCCCGGCGCAGGACGCGACCCTGCTGGAGCGGGCGCTGTTCGAGATCAAGCGGGTGATCGTCGGGCAGGACCGGATGGTCGAGCGGATGTTCGTGGCGCTGCTCTCCCGGGGGCACTGCCTGCTGGAGGGCGTGCCGGGCGTGGCGAAGACACTCGCCGTGGAGACCCTCGCCAAGGTGGTCGGCGGGTCGTTCGCCCGGGTGCAGTTCACCCCGGATCTGGTGCCGGCCGACATCATGGGCACCCGGATCTACCGGCAGTCGAGCGAGAAGTTCGACGTCGAGCTGGGGCCCGTGTTCGTCAACTTCCTGCTCGCCGACGAGATCAACCGGGCCCCCGCCAAGGTCCAGTCGGCCCTGCTCGAGGTGATGAGCGAGCGCCAGGTGTCCATCGGCGGGGAGACCCACCGGGTGCCGAACCCGTTCCTGGTGATGGCCACCCAGAACCCGATCGAGCAGGAGGGCGTCTACCCGCTGCCGGAGGCGCAGCGGGACCGGTTCCTGATGAAGATCGTCGTCGGGTACCCGACGGACGCCGAGGAGCGGGAGATCGTCTACCGGATGGGCGTGGCGCCGCCCGAGCCGGCGCGGGTCTTCGACACCGACGACCTGGTGGCGTTGCAGCAGAAGGCCGACCAGGTCTTCGTGCACAACGCGCTGGTGGACTACGCGGTCCGGCTGGTGCTGGCCACCCGTGCCCCGGCCGAGCACGGCATGCCCGACGTCGCGCAGTTGATCCAGTACGGCGCCAGCCCGCGCGCCTCGCTCGGCCTGGTCCGGGCCACCCGGGCGCTGGCGCTGCTGCGTGGCCGGGACTACGCCCTGCCGCAGGACGTGCAGGACATCGCCCCGGACATCCTGCGTCACCGGCTGGTGCTCAGCTACGACGCGCTCGCCGACGACGTGCCCTCCGACCACGTCGTGCACCGGGTGATGTCGACCATCCCGCTGCCGTCGGTGGCCCCGCGCCAGCAGGCCACCCCGGCCCCGCCCGGTTCGCCGGCGGCCGGCGCCGGGTGGCCCGGGCAGCGGCCGTGACCTCACCCGCCCCCATCCCCTCCCGGGGTACCCGGTGGACGCCTTCGCCGGCCGTCGGGCCCCGTACGGAGGCGGTGCTGTCCCGCCTCCAGCTCCTGGTCACCCGCAAGCTCGACGGCCTGCTCCAGGGCGACTACGCCGGCCTGCTCCCGGGCCCCGGCAGCGAGGCGGGGGAGTCGCGCGAGTACCGCCCCGGCGACGACGTGCGCCGGATGGACTGGCCGGTGACGGCGCGCACGACCACCCCGCACGTGCGGCGTACGGTCGCCGACCGGGAGCTGGAGACCTGGCTCGCGGTGGACCTCTCGGCGAGCCTGGACTTCGGCACCGGCCGCTGGCTCAAACGGGACGTGGTGGTGGCCGCGGCCGCCGCGCTGACCCACCTGACCGTGCGCGGCGGCAACCGGATCGGTGCGGTGGTCGGCAGCGGCGCCGCGCCGGCCGCCCCGGCGGGCCGTTGGCGGCCCGCGCCGCCGTCCGGCCCGGGGCAGTTGGTCCGGCTGCCGGCCCGCTCCGGCCGCAAGGAGGCGCAGGCGCTGCTGCGGGCGATCGCCGGCACGGAGCCGCGGCCCGGGCGCGGTGACCTGGGCGCGCTGGTCGACATGCTCAACCGGCCGCCGCGCCGGCGGGGCGTGGCGGTGGTGATCTCCGACTTCCTGGCGCCGCCGCAGCAGTGGGCGCGGCCGATGCGTAAGCTGCGGGTCCGGCACGACGTGCTGGCGATCGAGGTGGTCGACCCGCGCGAGCTGGAGCTGCCGGACGTGGGGGTGCTGCCGGTGGTCGACCCGGAGACGGGGGAGCTGCACGAGGTGCAGACCGCCGACCCGCGGCTGCGCCGCCGGTACGCCGAGGCGGCCGCCGCCCAGCGCGCGGAGACAGCCACCCAGCTCCGGGCGGCCGGCGCCGCCCACCTGCGACTGCGGACCGACACCGACTGGCTGCTGGACATGGTGCGCTTCGTCGCCGCGCAGCGGCACGCCCGCACCCGGGGGACGACACGATGATCCGTTTACTGCAACCGTGGTGGCTGCTGGCGGTGCTGCCGGTGCTCGCCCTGGCCGGCCTGTACGTCTGGCGGCAGCTGCACCGCCGGGCGTACGCGATGCGGTTCACCAACGTGAAGCTGTTGCGCACCCTCGCTCCGAAGGGGCTGGGCTGGCGGCGGCACGTGCCGGCGACGGCGTTCCTGCTCTGCCTGCTGGTGCTCGCCACCGCGCTGGCCCGGCCGGCGGTGGACACCAAGGAGCCGCTGGAGCGGGCCACCGTCATGCTGGCCATCGACGTGTCGCTGTCCATGCAGGCCGACGACGTCGCCCCGAACCGCCTGGAGGCAGCCCAGGAGGCGGCGAAGCAGTTCGTCGGCGAGTTGCCGAAGAGCTACAACCTCGGCCTGGTGTCGTTCGCCAAGTCGGCCAACGTGCTGGTGGCGCCCGCCAAGGACCGGGACGCCGTGACCGCCGCGATCGACGGGCTGGTGCTGGCCGAGGCGACCGCGACCGGGGAGGCGGTCTTCACCTGCCTGGAGGCGATCCGGTCGGTGCCGGCCGACGGCGCGGCCGGCATCCCGCCGGCCCGGATCGTGCTGCTCTCCGACGGGTTCCGCACGTCGGGCCGGTCGGTCGAGGAGGCGGCGGCCGCCGCCCAGGCGGCCAACGTGCCGGTCTCCACCATCGCGTTCGGCACGGACTCGGGGCAGGTGGACATCGGCGGCCAGCTCCAGCGGGTGCCGGTGGACCGGCTCGCCCTGGCCGAGCTGGCCGAGACCACGGAGGGCTACTTCTACGAGGCGGCCTCGGTCAGCGAGCTGAAACAGGTCTACCAGGACATGGGCAGCTCGATCGGGTTCCGCACCGAGCCGCGCGAGATCACCCGGTGGTACGCGGGCCTGGCCCTGCTGCTGGCGCTCTGCGCGGGCGCGACGAGCCTGCTCTGGTCGTCCCGGCTGCTCTGAGGCCGCCGTCCGCGTGGGCTCCGCGCGGCCCGGTCCGGCGGGCGTCGGCGCGGACCGCGGGCACCTGGACGCCGGCCCTGTGGAGCTGCCCCGTCCGTGCGTCCGCGGTCAGTGACCGGCGCCGCCGGCCAGCACGAAGACGACGGCCACCCACACGGCGGCGAGGGTGAAGCCCAGCGGGGCGAGGTAACGGCTCATGGGAAGCTCCGGTGGCGACTAAACGGTCCGCGCCGGCACACGGGGACCGCGGGGGTTGATCAGGACGCGCACACGAAGTCGTGACCGGGCGGCTCCCCGCGTCCGTCCCGATCGGACGGACACAGCGCGGACACCCCGGCTGGAAGGGCCGAGGGCGCAGGGTGTGGGGAGCGGAGCTGGGTCAGCTCACCAGCCGAGCCGTGGCTCAGCGGGGCTGACGGGCGGCCCGGCCACGACTGGGAGGATCGCTATCTCGCACAGCGATCACCTCCTGCGGTCGGCCGGGTCCGGAACGCGGATCATCGTACACCGGGCCCGCGAGCGCGCCGCCCCGGGCCGGGCGGTCCGCCGGCGGCGCTGATCGGCCGCCGGGAGGTGACCCGCGTGGCCTCCCGCCACGGCGTGATCCCGCACGTCGCGCCGCTCGGTGAGGGGCGGCCGCGACGCGCCCGCGTTAGCGCTTACCTGCCGGTAACCCCTAGGCTCCGGACCGACCGTAGATCGGCTGACAGAGGGGGATCCGTGGCCCGTACCGTGCTGGTGACCGGCGGCAACCGGGGGATCGGACTGGCCATCGCGCAGGCCTTCGCCAAGCAGGGCGACCGGGTGGCGGTGACGCACCGCAGCGGGGACGCGCCCGAGGGGCTGTTCGGGGTACGCGCCGACGTCACCGACTCCGCCTCCGTCGACGCCGCGTTCACGGCGGTCGAGGCCGAGCTGGGCCCGGTCGAGGTGCTCGTGGCCAACGCCGGCGTCACCGACGACACCCTGCTGATGCGGATGACCGAGGAGCAGTTCGTCCGGGTGCTGGACACCAACCTCACCGGCGCGTTCCGCTGCGCCAAGCGGGCGTCGTCGAAGATGCTCCGGGCGAGGTGGGGCCGCATGATCTTCATCTCCTCGGTGGTCGGCCTCTACGGCAGCCCCGGCCAGGTCAACTACGCGGCCAGCAAGGCGGGCCTGGTGGGCGTGGCCCGCTCGATCACCCGCGAGCTGGGCAGCCGCAACATCACCGCCAACGTGGTGGCGCCGGGGTTCGTCGAGACCGACATGACCGCCGCGCTGCCCGAGGCCCGCAGGGCCGACTACCAGAAGAACATCCCGGCCGGCCGGTTCGCGGCCCCCGAGGAGATCGCCGGGGCGGTCACCTGGCTCGCCTCGGACGCGGCGGGCTACATCTCCGGCGCCGTGATCCCGGTCGACGGCGGCCTGGGCATGGGCCACTGACCACCTCGTACGCACCGACCCGACGGAGGAACTCCCACCATGTCCGGACTGCTGGCCGGTAAGCGGCTGCTGGTCACCGGCGTCATCACCGACGCCTCGATCGCCTTCTCGGTGGCGAAGCTCGCCCAGGAGAACGGCGCGCAGGTCGTGCTCACCGGCTATGGCCGGCTCTCCCTCGTCGAGCGGATCGCCAAGCGGCTGCCCGAGCCGGCCCCGGTCATCGAGCTGGACGTCAGCAACGCCGAGCACCTCGCCGGGCTGGCCGACAAGGTCCGGGAGCACGTCGACGGCCTCGACGGGGTGGTCCACTCGATCGGGTTCGCGCCGCAGAGCTGCCTCGGCGGCGGCTTCCTCGACGCCCCCTGGGAGGACGTGGCCACGGCATTGCACGTCTCGACGTACTCGTACAAGTCCCTGGCGATGGCGGCGCTGCCGCTGATGTCGGCGGGCGGTGCGGTGGTCGGGCTGACCTTCGACGCGACCAAGGCGTGGCCGGTGTACGACTGGATGGGCGTGGCCAAGGCCGGGCTGGAGTCGGCGTCCCGCTACCTCGCCCTGCACCTGGGCAAGCGGGGCATCCGCAGCAACCTGGTCGCCGCCGGCCCGCTGCGCACCATCGCCGCGAAGTCGATCCCCGGCTTCGAGCAGTTCGAGGACGCCTGGGCCGAGCACGCCCCGCTGGGCTGGAACCTCACCGACCAGGAGCCGGCCGCGCGCGCCTGCCTGGCGCTGCTGTCGGACTGGTTCCCGGCGACCACGGGCGAGATCGTCCACGTCGACGGCGGCTACCACGCCATCGGCGCCTGACCGGTAGGAAAGGGCCCCCGCCGGCCCGGCCAGGCCGGCGGGGAAGAATGGGCTCATGGCGTACGACGCGTTGGTGCTGGTCTCCTTCGGCGGCCCCGAGCGGCCCGAGGACGTGCTGCCCTTCCTGCAGAACGTGACCCGGGGGCGGGGCGTGCCGCCGGAGCGGCTGGCGGAGGTCGCCGAGCACTACCAGCACTTCGGCGGGGTCTCCCCGATCAACCAGCAGTGCCGGGACCTGCTCGCCGCGATCCGCGCCGACTTCGCCGCCCACGGCGTCGACCTGCCCGTCTACTGGGGCAACCGCAACTGGCACCCGATGCTCGCCGACACCGTGGCGCAGCTGCGCGACGACGGGGTCCGCACCGCCCTCGCCTTCGTGACCAGCGCGTACGGCGGGTACTCCTCCTGCCGCCAGTACCAGGAGGACATCGCGCGGGCCCGCGCCGCGGTCGGCCCCGACGCCCCGGTGATCGACAAGCTCCGTCAGTTCTGGGACCATCCGGGCTTCGTCGAGCCGCACGCGGACGCGGTACGGGCGGCGCTGGCCCAGCTCGACCCGGCCCGGCGGGCCACCACCCGGCTGGTGTTCACCGCCCACTCGATCCCCACCTCGATGGCCGCGAACGCCGGACCGCACGGCAACCGGTACCCGGCCCAGCTCGCCGAGACGGCCCGGCTGGTGCGCGCCGCCGCCGCGCCCGACCTGCCGTACGACCTGGTGTGGCAGAGCCGCTCCGGCCCGCCGCACGTGCCGTGGCTGGAGCCGGACGTCAACGACCACCTCGCCGCCCTCGCCGAGGCGGGCACCACGAGCGTGGTGGTCAGCCCGATCGGGTTCGTCTCCGACCATCTGGAGGTGGTCTGGGACCTCGACACCGAGGCGCTGGAGACCGCCAAGCGGGTCGGGCTGGACTTCGTCCGGGCCGCCACCCCGGGCACCGACCCGCGCTTCGTGGCCATGGTGCGCGAACTGGTCGCCGAGCGCACCGAGCCGGGCGGGGAGCGGCGGCGTCGCCGCCTCGGCGAGCTGCCGCTGTGGGACACCTGCCCCGCGGTGTGCTGCGTGCCGGCCCGTCGCCCCTGACCCATCCCGCCCCCGACACCCCTTGGGACGACAGATGCTTGAGCGCAAGCCGGTGCAGAGCTGGCTGACGGACATGGACGGCGTGCTGGTGCACGAGGGCCAGCCGGTGCCGGGCGCACCGGAGTTCGTCAACAGGCTGCGATCCTCCGGCAAGCCGTTCCTGGTGCTCACCAACAACTCCATCTACACGCCGCGCGACCTGCAGGCCCGGCTCACCCGGATGGGCTTCGAACTGCCCGAGCACGCGATCTGGACGTCGGCGCTGGCCACCGCCCAGTTCCTGGCCGACCAGCGGCCGGGCGGCACCGCGTACGTGATCGGGGAGGCCGGGCTGACCACGGCGCTGCACGCGGTCGGCTACGTGCTCACCGACTACGCGCCCGACTACGTGGTGCTCGGGGAGACCCGCACGTACAGCTTCGAGGCGATCACCAAGGCCGTCCGGCTGATCGACGCCGGGGCCCGGTTCATCTGCACCAACCCCGACGCCACCGGCCCGTCGGTGGAGGGGGCGCTGCCGGCCGCCGGCTCGGTCGCGGCGATGATCTCCAAGGCGACCGGCGTGGAGCCGTACTTCGTGGGCAAGCCCAACCCGATGATGATGCGGTCGGCGTTGAACACCATCGAGGCGCACTCCGAGACGACCGCGATGATCGGCGACCGGATGGACACCGACGTCCTCTGCGGCCTGGAGGCCGGCCTGGAGACGATCCTGGTGCTGACGGGCATCAGCACCCGGGCGGAGGCCGAGCGGTACCCGTACCGGCCGTCCCGGATCGTCAACTCCGTCGCCGACCTGATGGACGAGATCTGACCCGGCCGGCCGGCGGTCAGGGGCGCAGCGGGGCGTTGCAGGCGGCCACGAGGGCCTGCCGGCAGGCGGTGGTCAGCGGCCGCAGCGCCGCGTCGCGCTGTTGGGCCTCGTAGTTGTTGATCGCCCCGCCGGGCGCGCTGTGCCCGGCCAGTGCCAGCACCCGGTCGAGCACGGCCGCGCGGGCGAACAGCCGCCGCGCCCGCGGGTCGAAGCCCGGGGGCAGGTCGGTGGCGCCGTCGGGGCGGCGCAGCGCGGCCAGCGCGCCGGCCAGCTCCGGCCGCCACTGGGCGACGTCGAGCCGGGTCAGCGCCGCGGTGGTCTCGGCGAGCGCGGCGGCCAGCTCGGCCTCCGCCTCGGCGGCGCCGGGCCAGGCCGCGGACGCGGCCGGCGCGTCGGCGGGCAGCGGGTAGACCCGCCAGAGCACGGTCTCCCAGGTCATCCCGGAGCCGGAGGTGTGGGTGCGGACCTCCGGGATCAGCCCGAGGCCCCCGGCGACGACCGCCTCGCCGGCGAGCAGCGCCGCACCGGTGAAGTCGCCCGGACCGGGCAGCCCCCGCGGGTCGCCGGGCGCGGGCAGCACCAGGCGGATCTCGTCCGGGGACAGCTTCGCCAGGACGGGCAGCGCGTCCCGCAGCGGGACGTCGGTCCAGGTGCCGGGAGCGTCCGCGACGAGGTGCTCCTCGTCGCCGGCGATCTCCTCGGCGACCTCGTCGTACGGCACGAGCCCGGCGCGCCACGCGCGCACCCAGGCAACGAACCGGCTCGACCGGCGCGGCGCGAGCGTCATCGCGCCCGTTGCGGGGGAGGACATGCAAGAGAGGGTACGTCGTTCCCGCCGCCCGTGTCTCGACTGCCGACCGCGCGGCGACCCCTGCCCCGACCTGCCCCCTATGGGGCGGTGACGACCGACCCGTGCCTTTCGTCGCGCGTGATCGACACCTCCGGCGCGGCTGCCGCGCGGGGGAGCGCGGCCGGCGTTAGCGTGACGGCATGCGGCGGTACGGCGAGGACGTGTTGACGGGGGACTGGCGGCGGCGGAGGGTGACCCCGGAGGTGGACGCCGAGCCGGACCTCGTGGTCGAGGACGCCGACTCCGGCTTCTGCGGCGCGGTCGTCGGGTTCGAGTCCGGCGCGGTGGTGCTGGAGGACCGGCACGGCCGGCGGCGCAACTTCCCGATGCTGCCCGCGGCGTTCCTGCTCGACGGCCAGCCGGTGACGCTGCGCCGGCCCGCCCCGGCGAAGGTGCCGGCGGCCCGCCGGCGTACGGCGTCCGGCTCGATCGCCGTGGACGGCGTGCGGGCGCAGGTGGCGAAGGCCAGCCGGATCTGGGTCGAGGGGGTGCACGACGCCGCCCTGGTCGAGCGGATCTGGGGCGACGACCTGCGGATCGAGGGCGTGGTGGTGGAGCCGCTGGACGGCATCGACGACCTGGAGGCGCGGGTGCGGGACTTCGGCCCCGGGCCGGGCCGCCGGCTGGGCGTGCTGGTCGACCACCTGGTGCCCGGCTCGAAGGAGAGCCGGATCGTCGCGCGGGTCACCTCCCCGTACGTGCTGGTCACCGGGCACCCGTACGTCGACGTGTGGCAGGCCGTCCGGCCGGCCGCGCTCGGCATCGCGGCGTGGCCGGTGGTGCCGCCGGGGCGGCCGTGGAAGGAGGGCGTGTGTGCGGCCCTCGGGGTGGCCGAGCCGGCCGACATGTGGCGGCGCATCCTGTCCCGGGTGGCCACCTTCGCCGACGTGGAGACGCCGCTGATCAACTCGATGGAGCGCCTGATCGACTTCGTCACCGAACCGGAGCGCTGACCGCCCCGGTCAGGGCTCCTCGTCCGGGGTGCGGGTGAAGACGAAGGTGGCGATGTCGAGGGCCACCGCGCGGCCCGCCTCGTCGCGGAGCACCGTGAGGATCTCGCCGTCCTGCGCGCCGGAGCGCCCCCGCCACCGGTCCGGACCCTCGGGGACGAACCGCAGCGCCGGGTTGCCGACCGGCCCGCCCCGCAGCTCGCCGGCTGTCGCGTCGGCGCGGAACTCGAACTCCTTGCCCATCCACCACCAGCGGCCCGTCAGCTCGGCCAGCTCGGCCGGGGGCGGGGCGGCGGCGGGGCGCCACGGGGTCACCGGGGCCGGCGCGGCGTCCAGCACGGTCGTCAGCAGCTGCTGGCCGAGGGCGCCGAGGCTGCCGACCCGCAGCCCGTACGAGTTGGCGAAGCCGACCACCGACGTGCGGGTGGGCCGGTGCACGGCCAGGCACGCGACGTAGCCGGGCATCGAGCCGCCGTGGCCGGCGTACACCCGGTCGCCGCAGCGGTAGAGCTCCACGCCGAGGCCGTGCCCGCCGGTCCACGACTCCAGGTCGCTGATGACGACGGGGGCGCACATCTCGGTGAGCGTCTCCGGGGCGAGCAGGGCCGGGTCCGGGTCGGCCAGGAAGGCCGCCCAGCGGCCGAGGTCCTCGATCGTCGACCAGAGCTGCCCGGCCGGTGCCATCGCCCCGGTGTCGGTGCGTGGCTCCTCCCGCAGCGTGTCGTGCCACGGGTGCACCACGTACCCCCGGGCGAACGGCTCGCTGGCCTGGTAGGTGGTGCGGCCCATGCCCAGCGGCTCCAGCAGGCGCTGCCGGAGCAGGTCGAGCCAGGGCGTCCCGGTGACCGCCTCCAGCAGCCCGCCCAGCAGCCCGTACGCGAGGTTGGAGTAGTGGTAGACGTGGTGCGGCGGGTACGCGATCTTCTGCCCGCTCACCCCGGCCAGCACCGTGGCCAGGTCGCCGACCTCCGACCGCTCCCACCACCGGCCGTCCGGCTCCCGCTGCAGCCCACCGGCGTGGCCGAGGAGCTGGCGCACGGTGAGCGCGCCGACCCCGGTGCCGGGCAGGTGCTTCTCGAGCGGGTCGTCGAGGGCCAGGGCGCCGGCGTCGCGCTGCTGCATCACCAGCACGGCGGTCATGGTCTTGGTGATCGAGCCGAGCCGGTACTGCAGGCCGGCGTCCGGGCGCGGGTGCTCCCCGGCGGCGGCCAGGTGTGCCAGCCGCCCGTCGCGGACCACCCCGAGCACGAGCGAGGGCGTACGGCCGGCGGCCTGCGCCTCGGCGACGAGGGCGTCGACCTGTCGGACGGTCTCGGGCGGTAGCGACACGGGGCTCCTCCACTGCTCGGCGCGGGCGTCGCCGGCACTGCTCGGCACGGTCGCCGCCGAGCTTACTGATCTTCGCGGTCGGGCCGCACGTGCATCCGCGTGTCACGATCGGGGGGTGGACGCGGTGTTCTGGGTCGTGCTGGGTGTGCTGCTGGCGGTCGCCGAGATCTTCACGACGACGCTGTTCCTGCTCATGTTCGCCGTCGGCGCGTTCGCCGCGGCCGGGGCGGCGGCCCTGGGCGCGCCGACCGCCGTGCAGGCGCTGGTGTTCGCGGCGGTCTCCGCGCTCACCGTGGCGGTGGTCCGGCCGGCGATCCGGCGGCACGCCCGACCGGCGCTCGACAGCGGCGAGCAGCCGTTCGGGGTGGCGGCGATCGAGGGCGCCACCGCGCTGGTGCTGGAGCCGGTCGACGCCGACCGCGGCCTGGTCAAGATCGACGGTGAGTTGTGGAGCGCCCGTTCGTACGACGCGACGCAGAGCTTCACGCCCGGCCAGCGGGTGCAGGTGATCAAGGTCCAGGGCGCGACGGCCCTGGTGTGGCAGGACGACGTTTCTACCCCGGGCGAACTGCCGGGAACGAGAGAGTGACAACTGTTGGCGTGTCGGTGATCTTTAGCAACAGATGGTGATGTATGGTTTCGTCGTGAACTTGAAGGAATGGGCGGCGGCGACGGGCGTTTCATACGTGACCGCGCGGCGGCAGTACGCGGCCGGCGCGCTGCCCGTTCCCACGTACCGGCTCGGCCGTCTCATCATGGTCGGTGAACCGCTGACCGGCGCGGCACCCGGCGCCGGGAAGACCGTGGTGTACGCCTGCGTCTCGTCTGCCGAGCAGAAGTCGGACCTGGACCGGCAGGTCGCCCGGGTTGCGGTCTGGGCCACTGGCCGGCACCTGGCCGTGGATCAGGTCGTGACTGAGGTGGGGTCAGCGTTGGACGGGCAGCGGAAGAAGTTCCTCGCGCTGCTGCGTGACCCTGCCGTGACGACGATCGTGGTCGAGCATCGAGACCGGTTTGCCCGCTTCGGCGCCGAGTACGTC
This sequence comes from Micromonospora olivasterospora, assembly GCF_007830265.1. Lineage (NCBI taxonomy): Bacteria > Bacillati > Actinomycetota > Actinomycetes > Micromonosporales > Micromonosporaceae > Micromonospora > Micromonospora olivasterospora. Next base: position 515,711 of record NZ_VLKE01000001.1, on the reverse strand, counting down.
GAAGCCGCGCTGGCTGCGCAGGGCCGCCGGCTGCTGGTTGCCGACCCGGCTGAGGTCGACGACGATCTCGTGCGCGATGTGACCGAGATCCTGACCTCGTTGTGCGCGCGCCTGTACGGGCGGCGTGCCGCTGACGACCGTGCGCGCCGCGCCGTTGAAGCCGTCGTCACCGGGGACAACCCGACGTGAAGACGATCCAGGCGTACCGGTTCGCCCTCGACCTCACCCCGGGACAGGAATGGGCGGTGTACGCGCACGCCGGGGCCGCCCGCGTCGCCCACAACTGGGCGCTCGCCCGGGTGAAAGCGGTCCTGGACCAACGGGCCGCGGAACGCACCTACGGCGTCTCGGACGACCAGCTCACCCCGGCGGTGTCGTGGTCGCTGCCCGCTCTGCGCAAGGCGTGGAACGCGGCCAAGCCTGAGGTCGCGCCATGGTGGGGCGAGGTGTCCAAGGAGGCGTTCAACACCGGCCTGGACGCCCTCGCCCGCGGGTTGAAGAACTGGGCTGACTCCCGCAAAGGCAAGCGGGCCGGTCGGCCGGTCGGGTTCCCCCGGTTCAAGTCCCGCCGCCGCACCACACCGTCCGTGCGGTTCACCACCGGAGCGATCCGTGTAGAGCCGGACCGCAAGCACATTGTGCTGCCCCGGCTGGGCCGGTTGAAGCTGCACGAGTCTGCCCGCAAGCTCGCCCGCCGTCTCGAAGCGGGCACGGCACGGATCATGTCCGCGGCCGTGCGGCGTGACGGCGGCAGGTGGCACGTCTCGTTCACCGTCGAGGTCGAACGCGCCGAGCGGACACCGGACCGGCCAGGCAGTGTGATTGGTATCGACGTCGGCATCAAGCACCTCGCGGTGCTGTCCACCGGCGAACTCGTGCCGAACCCGCGCCACTTGGCCACCGCGCAGGACCGGCTTCGGCGGCTGGGCCGGGCGCTGTCCCGCAAGTCCGGCCCGGACCGTAGGACCGGACGGCGGCCGTCGAAACGCTGGCAGCGCGCCGCGTACGCGGGCAGGTGGCCACGAAGCGTGAACCCGGCACGACACCAGTCGGTCAGACCGGGACCGTCCCACCGCAAGGCGGGACTACCAACCGTGTGCTCGCTAGAGCGCACTGAAAGGTAACGGTGAACGGTATGGAGTTTGTGACGGTGCTGTTGGTCGCCGTGGCGGTGGTCGCCGTGGTGACCCTGATCAAGGCGGTGCGGATCGTGCCGCAACAGCGCCAGGACGTCGTGGAACGCCTCGGGCGGTACAAGCGCACCCTGAACCCGGGGTTGAACCTGCTGGTCCCGTTCATCGACGCGGTCCGCACCAAGGTCGACATGCGGGAGCAGGTCGTCAGCTTCCCGCCGCAGCCCGTGATCACCTCCGACAACCTGGTCGTCTCGATCGACACGGTGCTCTACTTCAAGGTCGTCGACTCGGTCCGCGCGACGTACGAGATCTCGAATTTCCTCCAGGCGATCGAGCAGCTCACCGTCACCACGCTGCGTAACGTGATCGGCTCGCTGGACCTGGAGCGGGCCCTGACCAGCCGGGAGGAGATCAACCGGCACCTGTCCGGCGTGCTGGACGAGACGACCGGCCGGTGGGGCATCAAGGTCACCCGGGTGGAGATCAAGGCGATCGAGCCGCCGCCGAGCATCCGCGACTCGATGGAGAAGCAGATGCGCGCCGAGCGGGACCGCCGGGCGGCGATCCTCAACGCCGAGGGCCTGAAGCAGTCGCAGATCCTCACCGCGGAGGGCGAGAAGCAGGCGGCGGTGCTGCGCGCCGACGGTGACCGGCAGGCCCGCATCCTGCAGGCCGAGGGCCAGGCCAAGGCGATCCGGACGGTGTTCGACGCGATCCACCAGGCCAACCCGAGCCAGAAGGTGCTCGCCTACCAGTACCTGCAGGCGCTGCCGCAGATCGCCAACGGCACCGCGAACAAGGTCTGGATCGTCCCGGCCGAGCTGACCAAGGCCCTGGAGGGGATGGGCGGCGCGTTGGGCGGGCTGGCCGGCATGGTCGGCGACGTGCCGTCGCCGGAGGCCGCCAGGGACGCCGGCGAGGTGGAGCGCGAGGCCGCCGAGGCGGCGCGGGCGGCGGCGACCGCCGCCCAGGAGATCCACGACGAGGTACGCGTCGCCGAGGCGCAGGCCACCGGCGGCAAGGCCCCGCAGGGGCTGCCGGCGCCCGAGCCGGTGTCTACGGCGAGCCTGCTGACCGATCCGGCCGACCAGCGCGAACGGGGCTGACAGCGGGCCGGGCCCAGGGGCCGGGCGGGAATACGAGAAATCCTCATGCGGCGCTCCGGTGCCTGACACGATCGGTCCCGAGGGACGGGTGGTGACCAGGCGCCGGGGCGCCGCGGCGCGCCCCGGCCCCGCCGAGAGAGCGTAGCGAGGTGACGCATGGACAAGGATCAGGCGAACAAGATCTTCTCCAGGGCGCCCGTGCCCGGCGCGCACGACCCGGCCGCGCCGCTGGGCACCCGGCGTACCGGGGGCGGCTTCGGGGTGCTGCCGTTCATCGTCGAGCCGACGCCGCCCGGCCCGGCGACCAACGCCACCTGGGCCTGGTCGCTGCGCCGCCTCGGCCGCGCGGCGGTCTGGCTGCTGCCCGCGTACGCGCTGCTCTACGGGCTGGTGGCGATGGCCAGCGACGGCGGGGTGGGCAACGACCCGTACCCGGCCGACGGCGGGCAGGCGTACCTGGTCGGCTGGGTCGCCGCCGTCTGGCTCGGCCTGCTCGCCCTGCTGGCCCTGACCGGCCTGCTCGCCGCCACCCGCAGCCGCCGGTCGGCCGTGGCCGGACTGCTGGTCAGCATCGCCGGGACCGTGCTCATGCTGCCCTTCGCCGGGCTGGCCGAGCAGGCCCCGGTGTTCGGCACCACGGCCCGGACGCTCGTCCTGGCCGGCGCCACCTGCTACACCCTGGGCTGGTTCCTGACCGGCTGGGCGGTGGCGCGCTCCGGCACGTTCAGCATCGCCGACGGCGGCATGCTGATGGTCGCCGCCCCGCTGCTCGGTATCGGCGGTGCCCTGATCGGCTCGTTGCAGACGTTCGGGGCGATCTTCGTGCTGATCGCCGGGATCGGCATCGGCTACCGATCCGGCCGGCTGCTGCCCGCCGCGATCGCCCGGGACGCGGCCAGCGCCAGCGTCGCCACCGTCGCCCCGGCCGGCGGCGCGACACCGACACCGGGCGGCCCGCCCGCCGCCGCCTGACCCACCCCACCCCACCCCACCCCACCCGCTCCGCGCCCCGTCGGGCGCTCCCAAGATCCGGACAAGTTCGCGGGAAGTGTTGCTTCGGCGCGTCGGCAGGCCACAGTTTCCGGGAAACTGCGCGGATCTTGGCGCACGCGACGCGGCGTACCCCGGGGGATGGCAGAGGGAGCGTCCCGTTGGGGGCGGGGTGGGCGGGTTCGGCAGAGAGAATGCTGGCAGGCCGCGGTGAATTGGCTGACAATCGCCCGCCGGGCTGGTCGGATCGCGGCTTTCGTGGCAATCCTTGGGGCCATGCCGCCTCCCCGGTCGCCGCTGTCGCGGCTGTTCACCGTGCTGCTCGCCGGACTGCTCGCCGGCCTCGTCCTCGCGGTCGCCGCGCTGCCGGGCAACCTGCTGCTGGGCTGGGCCGCGAAGTCGGCCATCGGGGCGTACGCGGCGCTGCCCGCGGCGCTGCGCACCCCGGCGACCCCGCAGCGGTCGTACCTCTACGCCAGCGACGGCAAGACGCTCATCACCACGTTCTACGACGTCAACCGCACCGACGTGCCGCTGGCCGAGATCGCCCCGGTGATGCGCCAGGCCATCGTGGCCGCCGAGGACCGGCGGTTCTACGACCACGGCGGCGCCGACCTGCGCGGCCTGGCCCGCGCCCTGGTCGCCAACGTCACCGGCGGCGGCACCGAGCAGGGCGGCTCGACGCTGACGATGCAGTACGTCCGCAACGTGCTCAAGACCGACCCGAGCCGCACCACCGAGGAGCGGCAGGCCGCCACCGAGCAGACCGTCGGGCGCAAGCTCCAGGAGATCCGGTACGCCACGGCGCTGGAGCAGCGGCTCAGCAAGGACGAGATCCTCAACCGCTACCTCAACATCGCGTACTTCGGCTCCGGCGCGTACGGGATCGCGGCGGCCAGCCAGCGTTACTTCGGCAAGGCCCCGGCGGACCTGACCCTCGCCGAGGCGGCCCTGCTCGCCGGGCTCGTGCAGTCCCCGGACGCGTACAGCCCGATCGGCGGGAACGCCGACGCGGCGCTGGCCCGGCGCGCGTACGTACTCGACTCGATGGTCGCCACCGGCGCGATCACCGCGCAGCAGGCCGCGGCGGCCCGGGCCGAGAAGCTCGGCCTGCACCCCACCTCGCAGCCCAACGGCTGCACCGCAACGGCCGACGGCCACGACGACTGGGGCTTCTTCTGCGACTACCTGCGCCAGTGGTGGCTGACCCAGCCCGCCTTCGGGGCGACCGCCGAGGAGCGCGAGCAGGCGCTGCGCCGGGGCGGCTACACCGTGGTCACCTCGCTGGACCCGAAGATCCAGGCCACCGCGCAGAAGCAGGCCACCGCCGTCTACGGGTACGACGACAAGCGCGCCCTGCCGATCGCCGCCGTGCAGCCGGGCACCGGCCGGGTGCTGGCCATGGCCGTCAACCGGCACTACAGCCTCGACGCGAACCCGGACGGGCAGGCCAACCGCCCCAACACCGTCAACCCGCTGATCTCCGGCGGCGGCAGCGTCGACGGCTACCAGGCCGGCTCCACGTTCAAGCTGTTCACGATGCTCGCCGCCCTGGAGTCCGGCCGGCAGTTGGCCACCGGCTTCGACGCGCCCAGCCGGCTGCCCACCCGGTACCCGGCCGAGGGCGAGGGCAGTTGCGGCGGTAAGTGGTGCCCCGCGAACGCCAACCCGGAGTGGATGGACGGCTACCGCACCATGTGGGACGGCTTCGGTCGCTCCGTGAACACCTACTTCGTCTGGCTGGCCGAGCAGGTCGGCCAGGACAGGGTGGTCGAGATGGCGCAACGCCTGGGCATCCGGTTCCGGGCCGACGCCGACGCCGCCTTCGCCCGCGACGACGCGGCCAACTGGGGATCGTTCACCCTCGGGGTCGCCGCCACCACCCCGCTCGACCTGGCCAACGCGTACGCGACGGTGGCCGCCGAGGGGACGTACTGCGCGCCGCTGCCGGTGGTCTCGGTGACCGCCGCGAACGGCGAGAAGGTGCCGGTCGGCGAGCCGTCCTGCAAGAAGGTGCTCGACACCGACGTGGCCCGGGCGGCGACCGACGCGGCACGCTGCCCGGTGGGCCAGCAGACGACGTACGGCCAGTGCAACGGCGGGACCGCGACCGCGGTGGACCGGATCGTCGGCCGCCCGGTGGCCGGCAAGACCGGCAGCTCGGAGAAGAACGCCACCGAGACGTTCGTCGGCTTCACCCCGCAGGTGGCCGTCGCCGGCATCGCCGCCAACCCGGACGACCCGGGCGACTTCGTCGGCTCGGCCGTGCAGGCCCGCGTCATCGACGCCGTGGCCCGGGTGATCAGCACGGCGGTGTCCGGCCAGCCGGTGCGCGACTTCACCCCGCCCAGCAGGGAACGGGCCGGCGAGGTGCACCGCCCGGTCGAGCCGACCGCGCCGCCGCAGCAGCAGTCGGACCGGCGTGGCGTCGCGCCCGACCTGCTCCGCTGGCTGCAGGGCCGGCGCGGCTGACCGGCACGCGCCTTCGACGGCCGGTCCGTGCTGCTGCGCTACGAGCGGAGCCGCTGAGTCGTGGTCGGGCGGCGGTCCGGCAGAATCGTCGGGTGCCCGTCCACGAGATCACCGACCCCGACGACGACCGGATCGCCGACTACCGCGCCCTGACCGACGTGGAGTTGCGCACCCGGTGGGAGCCACCGCACGGCCTGTTCATCGCCGAGGGGGAGCTGGTGCTGCGCCGGGCGCTGCGGGCCGGATACCCGGCCCGGTCGTTCCTCGTCGACGCGAAGCGGGTCGACCAGCTCGCCGACCTCGACACCGGCGACACCCCGGTGTACGCGGCCAGCCCGGACGTGCTCCAGCGGGCCACCGGATTCCACGTGCACCGGGGAGTGCTCGCCTCGTTCCGGCGCAAGCCGCTGCCCGACCCGGCCGACGTGCTCGCCGCCGCCCGGCGCGTGGTCATCCTGGAGGACGTCAACAACCACACCAACCTCGGCGCGATCTACCGGGGGGCGGCGGCGCTCGGCATAGACGCCGTTCTGCTCTCACCCACCTGCGCCGATCCCCTGTACCGGCGGAGCGTCCGGGTCAGCATGGGGGAGGTCTTCGCGGTCCCGTACGCCAAGTTCGAGCGGTGGCCGGCGGGCCTGGACCAGGTCCGGGAGGCAGGTTTCACCGTGCTCGCCATGACGCCGGCTCCGGACGCCGTACCGATCCAGCGGCTCACCCCCGCCCAGCGCGAGCGGGCGGCGCTGCTGTTGGGCGCCGAGGGCCCCGGCCTCACCGTGGCTGCCCAGGCAGCCAGCGACGTTCGGACGGTCATCCCGATGCGGCGCGGAGTGGATTCGTTGAACGTCGCCGCCGCCGCGGCGGTGGCGTTCTGGGAACTGGGCCGCGACGACCCGTTGTAGCGAGGTGAGCCGCCGGTTCGGGGCGATCACCGGTGGGGTGTCGCCGGTGATCGCCCGTCGAACGTCGGCTCGCCCACCCCCGGCGGCTGGTCGCTAGTGCGGTGTCCACAAACGTTTGCCGGGTTCGTCGGCGGTGGAAATTGTCGTACTGGTGGTGTTGGCTTCGGTTCGTGCCTCGTCGTCGGGATCCGGATGCGCCGCGGGTGGTGCATCGCACCGCTCGTGTCGCGTTGCGGGTGACGGCGGGGCAGCGGCGGCGGTGTTTCGGCCTGCTGCGGTCGGCCGGTGACGTATGGGCGTGCGTGCTGGAGGTCAACGCGTGGCGGCGGCACCGCCACGACGCCCCGCTGGCGGGCTATCAGGAGTTGTGTCGGGAATTGTCGGCCTCGGGTGCGGGGACTTTCGCGGAGTTGGACTCGACGGGTGCGCGGTCGGTGTTGCGGCGGTTTTCGGATGCGTGGTTCGCGGCGGCGAAACAACGCAAGGCCGGTGACGCGTCGGCGCGGTTTCCGAGGCGGCGGCGGGGGTTGGTGCCGGTGCGCTGGTACCACGGCACGTTCACCCTCGACGGCCACCGCGTGCGTATCCCCACCGCGAGAGGCACCACCGCGTTGTGGGTGCGGCTGGCGCGTCAGGTGCCGTATCCGGTGGAGCAGGTCCGCTCGATCACCCTGCTGTGCGAGGGCGGCCGGTTGTTCCTCGACGTCACCGCCGAGGTCCCGGTCGCGGTGTACCCGCCCGGTGAGGGGCCGGACCCTGCCAGGGTCGCGGGCGTGGACATCGGCATCATCCACCCGTACGCCGTCGCTGGCCCTGGCGGGCAGGCGCTGCTGGTGTCCGGGCGGGCGATCCGCGCCGAGCATCGCATGCACCTGGCCGACACCAAAGCCCGCCACCGTGCCGTCGCCCGCCGGGCACCGAAACCCGGTCAGCGGGGGTCACGGCGGTGGCGCCGATACCGGGCCCGCGCCCGGGCGGTGGAGGGCCGGCACCGGCGGCGGGTGCGCCAGGCCCAGCACGAGGCCGCCCGCGCCGTCGTCGGGTGGGCTGTCGAGCAGCGGGTCGGGGTGCTGCACGTCGGTGACCCCCGCGGTGTGCTGGACCTGCCGGCCGGGCGGCGGCACAACCTGCGGCTACGGCAGTGGCAGATCGGCCGACTGTTGCAGATCCTGACCGACAAGGCCACCCTCGCCGGCATCACCGTCCACCTGGTCGACGAACGCGGCACGTCCTCGACCTGCCCCACCTGCCGCCAGCGGATACCGAAGCCGCGTGGGCGGACCCTGACCTGCCCGCACTGCCAGTTCACCGGCCACCGCGACCTCGTCGCAGCGGCCAGCATCGCCACCCGTATCCCGGGCGGCGGACGCACCACCCCCACAGCCATCGTGCTGCCCGGGATGGTCACGCACCGTCGAGCCGGCCGGCACCTCCCCGGCGCTGGCCGGTCCCGACGTGACCCCCGCCGCCCACCCGGCGGCGTGCGGGTCAAGATGGCCCGCTGTGGCCCGCCCCACCGACCAGTGGGGAGTCGCTCGCCCAACAAGCGAGGATCCACAACACCCCGCCGGAGACCCGGTGAACGTCAGTGGACACAGCACTAGGACGCCTGGCGGATGGGCATGTCGGCCAGCCAGACGTCGGCCAGGTCGCTGAGGGGGACGTCGAGGGCCTGGCTGAGGCCGACCACGGTGCCGAACGCCGGTGCGGGAAGACGGCCCGCCTCGATCTTGCGCAGCGTCTCGGGGGAGATGCCGGCTGCAAGGGCCACCTCGACGAGGCTGCGGCCGGCCCGCGCGGCCCGGAGGGCGGCTCCGAGGCGCTGGCCCGCTGCGATCTGTTCGGCGGTCAGTGGTTGGCGAACCATGCGAGCAGGATATCCCCCGGGAGGGGCTCCGACCTGACGTGGTATAAAAATACCGCACAGGGAGAGGGAGGCTGTCGTGATCGAGCTCAAGTCCGCCGAGGAGATCGGCCGGATGGCGGTGGCCGGACAGTTCGTCGGCGAGCTGCTCGCCGAGCTGAGCGGTGTCGCCGCGGTCGGCGTCAACCTGATGGACCTCGAACACCACGCCCGCCGCCGGATCAGGGAACGCGGCGCCGAATCCTGCTACTGGGACTACGCCCCCTCGTTCGGCCGCGGCCCGTTCCGCAACGTGCTGTGCCTGTCGGTCAACGACGCGGTGCTGCACGGCCTGCCGCACGACTATGTGTTGCGGGACGGTGACCTGCTCAGCATCGACATGGCGGTCGGCATCGACGGCTGGGTCGCCGACTCGGCGCTCTCCGTCGTCGTCGGCACCCCCGACCCGGCCGACCTGAAGCTGATCGAGGCCACCGAGGTCGCGCTGGAGGCCGGCATCGCCGCCGCCCAGCCCGGCGGCCGCCTCGGCGACATCTCCGCCGCGATCGGCGAGGTCGCCCACTCCTACGGCTACGGCGTCAACGCCGAGTTCGGCGGCCACGGCATCGGCCGCACCATGCACGAGGCCCCACACGTCTCCAACAACGGCCGCGCCCGCCGCGGCATGAGACTCCACCCCGGCCTCACCATCGCCATCGAGCCCTGGTTCTGCCGCTCCACCGACAAAATCAGGTTCGACAACGACGGCTGGACGATCCGCTCCGCCGACGGCTCCCGCACCGCCCACTCCGAACACACAGTCGCCGTCACGGCTTCCGGCCCCCAGGTCCTGACCCGCCGCCCCAGTCACGGCGCCACCTCGGTCGACCCCACCAGAAAACCCGCCACAGCCTCCTGACCCCCCGCCTTCGGGCGTGACCCGGGGCGTTCCCGGGGATGCGGCGGTATGGAGTTGGCCACGAACCTGGGCGCGACCTTCCGGGCACGCCGAGTGGCGATGCGGGATCGACATCACCGACGGTAGCGTGTCGCCCGTGTTCCCTACCGTCCGTGAGGTGCTCGCGCTCGACCCGGTGCGGCACGGCGCGCCCCGCCTCGTCGCGGGAGAGACCGGCCTGGACCGGCCGGTGCGCTGGGTGCACGTCGCCGAGGTGCCGGACATCGCCACCCTGCTGCGCGGGGGCGAGCTGGTGCTGACCACCGGCATCGGGCTGCCGGCCGACGACGCGGGGCTGCGCGAGTTCATCGGCGCGCTGGCCGACGTCGGGGTCTCCGGCCTGGTCGTGGAGCTGGGCCGCCGGTACGTCAGCGCGGTGCCGCGGGTGATGGCCGCCGCCGAGCGGCGCGGGCTGCCCCTCGTCGAGCTGCGGCGGGCCACCCCGTTCGTCCCGATCACGGAGGCCGTGCACGCGCTGATCGTGGACGCCCAACTCACCGAGCTGCGGGCGACCGAGGAGATCCACCAGCGCTTCACCGAGCTGTCGGTCGAGGGCGCCGGGCCGGCCGAGGTGGTCTCGCAGGCCGCCGAGCTGGCCGGCTGCCCCGTGGTGCTGGAGAACCTGTCCCGGCAGGTCCTCGCGTATGACCCGGCGGGGGAGAACGCCGAGCTGCTGCTGGACGGCTGGGAGCAGCACTCGCGGCGGATCAGCCCGGCCGGGCGGACCGCGTACGACCCGGACAGCGGGTGGCTGGTGACGACCGTGGGGGCCCGCGGGCAGGACTGGGGACGGCTGCTGCTGCGCTGGCCGGCCGGCGGCGAGCTGACCACCTGCGGGCGGCTGTCGCCAGGCCCCGACGAGGACGCGGCGCCAGGCCCCGACGAGGACGCGGCGCCGGGCCCCGAAGACGACGCCGCGCCGGGCCCCGCCGAGGTGGTGACCCGCCCCGCCGCCCCGCCGACCCGGCTGACGATCCTCGTCGAGCGGGCCGCCTCCACCCTCGCGCTGGGCCGGCTGATCCGCCGGGACGCCGAGGGGCTGGAGCGGCAGATCCACCGGACCCTGCTCACCGCCCTGCTGGATCACTCCCGGCCGGTGGACGAGGTGGCCCTGCGGGCGCGCGCGCTCGGCGTGGTGCTGGAACGGCGGCACCTGGTCGGCGTGGTGGTGCGGCACCGGGGCGAGGAGCCGGCCGGGGAGAACGGCGGCGCGGGCGAGCCCGGCCCGGCCGACCCGGAGGCCGGGCCCGCCCGGCTGCGGGACCTCTCCGAGGCGGTCGGGCAGGCCCTGCGCGAGGCGAAGCTGACCGGGCTGAGCAGCGCCGTCGACGACCAGGCCGTCGGCGTCCTGCTCGCCCTGCCCGACGCGGCGGCCGAGGAGCGGGCCCTGACCGCGTTCGCCGCCGCGCTGCGCCGCGCCCGGCTGGAGGCCGGGCCGAGCCGGGCACCGGAGGCCGCCCCGGCCCGCCTGGCGGGCGTCGGTGCGGGCGGCGGGGCCGACCGCCCGGGCGGCGCGCCGCGGGCCGGCGGCTGCGGGCTGATCGTCGCCGCCGGGTCGGGGTGGGCAGCCTGCGCGAGGCACGCCGCTCACTCGTCGAGGCGCGGCAGATCGCCGACGCGGCCCGGCGGGACCGGCGGGACCTGCCGATCTTCCGGCTGCCGCACGTCGGGCTGGCCGGACTGCTGCACCTGCTGCGGGAGGAGCCGCGCCTGCAGACGTTCGTCGAGCGGGAGCTGGGCGCGCTGCTGGCGTACGACGCCCGGCACCCGCGCGAGCAGCTGCTCGGCACGCTGCGGGCGTACCTGGACCAGGGCCGGAACAAGTCGGCGGGGGCCGCCGCGGCGCACCTGTCCCGGCCCGCCTTCTACGAGCGGCTGGCCCGCATCGCCCGCGTCCTCGACGTGGACCTCGACTCGGTGGAGGCGTGCCTGTCCCTGCACGTGGCCCTGCTGGCGCTCGACGCCATCCGCTCCCCGTGACACCCGTTCCGGCGTTGGCCGGGCGACGGCCCGCCGCGGTCAGGTCAGGGCGGCCAGGGCCTTGGCGTACGGCGCGGGGACGTGGTTCGGGCCGCCGGGGGTGAACACGTCGGAGGTGGCCGCCGCCGACCAGGCGGTGGCCGGGACCGCGTCGACCAGCGCGCGGACGACCGGCGCGTCGCGCCACTGCTCCTGCTCGGCGAGCAGGCTCAGCGCCACCACCGACTCCTCGACCTCGCCGACGCACTCGAACGGCTTGTGCCCGTCCACGCCCAGCAGCTCCCGGTAGCCGGGGATCTGCGAGGAGTCGGCCAGCAGATCGCCGCCGAAGATGTGGGTGACCCGCTCCCGGGGCATGAACGGCGCCATGGCCAGGAAGACGAACCGGCACTTGGGGCAGTCGCGGCACCAGCGCTCGCTGGCGTCGCGCAGCTTGAACGCGGCGTTGCAGCTGGTCACCACGTCGTCGTAGCGGTCGGTCTCGGCGAACAGCCGGGCGATGTGCAGCTCCGACAGCGACCGCAGCAGCGAGAAGTACGGCTCGGTCAGGCCGGCGTGCTCGGCCAGCGCCGCCCGCAGCAGCCCCTCGGCCTCCACGCCCTTGGACCACTGGTGGTTGATCTCGTGGCCGTTCCAGACCAGGTTCGGGTCGGACGCGGAGCGCTCGTTGGACATCACGACCGGGCCGAGCCCGCCCAACACCGAGGTCGCGACCGCGATCAGCGAGTTGATCGCGGTGACCGGGATGTGGCCGTTGCGCGCGCCGGCCGCGTTGAGGTCGAGCAGCGCCGGGTCGATCCGGCGGCGGGCGGCCAGGGAGACCAGGTCGGACGCCCGGTTCACGGCGACGATGACGTGGTTCGGGTTCACCGAGAAGGGCACCGGGTCGAAGCCGGCCCGGCGCAGCGCCTCCAGCGTGACGATCGAGTCCTTGCCCCCGCCGACGGCCGACAGGGGCCGCCGGTCCGAGTTGTCGTACGGCGGGACCGGGCCGACCTCGCCGGCGGGGACCTCGGGGGCCAGCTCCAACACGTGCGGCAGCCGGTTGCGGTAGGCGTACTCGGCGAGGCCCTTGGTGTAGACGGCGGTGACCAGCCGGACGGCGGCCGGGCCCAGCGGCGCCGGCAGCACCAGCCGGCGCGGCGCGGCGGCCTTGTAGTAGCTCACGCCGGCGACCACGTGCAGCAGCTCCAGGACCCGGCCCAGGGCGGCCACGGCGGCGTCCGACGGTGGGTCCGCCGGCAGCGGCAGGGTGATCGCCTCGGTGAACCGCTGCTCGCCGTCCGGGCCGGTCAGGGCGTAGTCGAACAACGCCTCGCCGGTGGAGAGGTCGATGGAGTAGGACGGAAAGGTGAAGGCGTCCATCCGCCCGAGCTGTCCGGTAAGCACAGGTCATACTAGTCCGCATCGGTCCCCCTGCGAGTGAGGAGATCACTGGTGCACCTGTCTGACCTGCGCGGACGCTCCGTGGCTGTCTGGGGTACCGGCCGTGAGGGAATGGCCGCCGCGACAGCCGTCGCCGCGCACGGTCCGGCGAGCCTCTGCGCCGTCAACGACCGGGCGAACTTCCTGTCGCTGCCGTGGGACGGGCCGTTGGCGGAGGCCGCGCCGCTGGTCACCGGCGAGGAAGGGCTGGCGCGGCTGCTCGCCGCGGACGTGGTGGTGCGCTCCCCGGGGGTGCCGAACACCCACCCGTGGATGGCGGAGCTGCGCCGGCGCGGCGTGACCGTCACCCAGGGCACGGCGCTGTGGATGGCCGACCACGCCCGCCGCACGGTCGGCGTGACCGGCAGCAAGGGCAAGAGCACCACCTCCAGCCTGATCAGCCACCTGCTCACCGCGGTCGACCGGCCCAACGTCTTCGGCGGCAACATCGGCGTCCCGCTGCTCGACCTGCCCGAGGCGGAGCTGTACGTGCTGGAGCTGTCCAGCTACCAGTGCACCGACCTCACCGACTCGCCCCGGGTGGCGGTGGTCACCGCGCTGTTCCCCGAGCACCTCGACGCGCACGGCGGCGAGCGCGAGTACTACCGGGACAAGCTGAACCTGATCGCGCACGACCCGGGGACGGTGGTGGTCAACGGCACCGACCCGCGGCTCGCCGCCGAGCTGGGCGGCCGGCCGGCGGTGCGCGCCGGGTTCCCGGACACCACCCACGTCGCCCCCGGCCCGGACGGCGCCCCCTGGTTCCACCTGCGCGAGCGGCCGCTGTTCCCGCGCGCGGCGCTGCCCCTGGTCGGCCGGCACAACGAGGGTAACCTGTGCGTCGCCCTCGCCGTCCTGGAGGCGCTGGGCGTGGACGTGGGCGCCCGCCGCGACGACCTCGCGGCGGCGGTCGCCGGGTTCCGGGGGCTGGCCCACCGGCTCGCCGAGATCGCCGACCCGTCGGGGCTCACCTTCGTCGACGACACCCTGGCCACCAGCCCGTACGCGGCCATCCACGCGATCGACGCGTACGAGGATCGGCCGCTGACGGTGATCGTGGGCGGCACCGACCGGGGGTTGGACTACACCCCGCTGCGGGAGCATCTGGCGGAGCGGGAGCTCACGGTGATCGGCATCCCGGACAGCGGGCCGCGGATCGTCGAGGCGCTGGCCGGGCTGCCGAAGGTGCGCACCGAGACGGTCGACGAGCTGGTCGACGCCGTCCGGCTGTCCCGGGAGCTGACCCCCGTCGGCGGGGTGGTGCTGCTGTCGCCGGCCGCGCCGAGCTACGGGCGGTTCCGCAACTTCGAGCACCGCTCCGAGGCGTTCCGCGAGGCCATCGCGGAGACCGCCGCATCCTGAGCGAGGGTCGTCCCGGCCGGCGCCGGTGCGCGTACGCCCGGCTCGTCGGCCCGCTCCCGCCGGTCGCACCCGCGAGCGTGCTCGGCCTCCCTGAAGGGGCGATTGACTTCGCGGCTCTTCGCGGCCGCGAGGACCAGGCCGGTGTGTCGCCGGGGACGCAGGCGGTGCTGATCGGCGGGCTCGACAGCACGCTGCGCAACCTGCTCGCCCAGGAGTACGCCGCCGCCAACATCACGCTGGCCCCCGGGTCCGGCGCCTGACGCCCGCACCGGGCGCTTCCCGGACGCCCGTGGGGCGGCTCAGGGCAGCGCCCGATGCAGCGCCCGCATCGCCCGGATCGCCGAGCGGATCTCCTGCAGGTAGCGGCCGGGGCTGAGGGTCGGCTCGGGGAGCCGGGTCAGGTCGGGCACCGCCGGGTCGACGCCGACGGTTTCGATCCCGCAGCCGTACGGCAGGGCCAGGGTGCGCAGCGCGTCGCAGTGCTGGAACGGCACGTAGATCGGGGCCGTCACCAGCAGCACCGGGTCGCCGGGGGAGAGTCGGACGTGCTCCGCCCAGAACCGCTGGGTGTCGGCGGTGTGCGCCCGCCGCCGGTCGGGCTCGCTGGACGGGGCGGCGAGCACCCGCACCGGCGGCAGCCCGGCCGGCCGGTACGTCCGCGCCGACCAGGAGTGGTGCGGGTGCCCGCCGTCGTGACCGTCCTCTTCGGACGCTGCGGTCATCCGGAACGCCAGCCGGACCGCCGCGTCCAGCGCGTCCACCTCCGTGGCGCAGGGGGCCAGCCCCGCGTCGGCCAGCGTCCGCTGTTCCCACTCGGAGAGCGGACGGAAGCTGCCCAGCACGGCCACCTCGCCCGCCACCCGGGTGCCGGCCCGCAGCAGGTGGCCGGCGTAGGACACGCGGCGCAGGCAGGCGCGGGCCAGCCCGCCGAGGACCACCAGGTGCGCGTACGCGGGGCGGGCCGGTGGCGCCGGACGGACCAGGCCGAGGGCGGCAGCCGCGTCGAGTACCAGCCGAACAGTGCCGTCGTCCAGGGCCGGCTCCCGGGCGTCCGGCCGCTCCCGGCCGCCGCGGAAGTCCCAGTGTCGTGCCGAGAAGTCGTCGAGCCGGGCGAGCACCGTCGCCAGGTCGCCCGGCGGCCAGTCGCCGCCGAAGTGCGCGACCAGGGCGCGTAGCGGTGCCGAGTCGACCCAGTCCCGTACTCCGGCGGCCAGGTCCTCGGGGCTGGCGCCGGCCTCGCC
This sequence comes from Micromonospora olivasterospora, assembly GCF_007830265.1. Lineage (NCBI taxonomy): Bacteria > Bacillati > Actinomycetota > Actinomycetes > Micromonosporales > Micromonosporaceae > Micromonospora > Micromonospora olivasterospora. The sequence goes on along the minus strand of NZ_VLKE01000001.1, from coordinate 500,296 downwards.
GGTCGGCAGCGACACGTCCCGGATCCGCACGATCGGATGGTAGCGGTGCCGGCCGACCCGCCGCCGACATCCGCATCCCGGCGCCGATGGTCAACCTCGGCTCCCCCACCCAGACCGGAGCAGCCGCAGCAGCCCCGCCCCGGCCAGGTACGCCGCCAGCGCCGGGGCGGGCAACCCCAGCGGCTCGGGGGCGTCCCGGGGGGTGAGGGTGTTGACCAGCAGGCCCGCCGCCGCCGCGGCGTAGCCGGCCGCCGCCAGCGCGGTCCGGGCCGGGTGCCGGGGCCGGCCGGGGGCGGGCGGGTGACGCGGTCCGGGCTCCGCGGCCCCCGGCGGTCGTGGCTCCGGTCCGCCCGGCGGTGGCCGGCGGCGCCGCCCGGCGCGCGCCTCGACGGGGCCGAACACGGCGACCAGCCCGGCCAGCAGCACGGCGAGCATCAGCAGCCACGGCACCCGCCAGGCGAACCAGGCCGCCGAGGCGACCGGCGGCGTGGGCAGCGCCCCGGCCGCGTCCAGCAGGCCGACCAGCAGCAGCACGGCGGTGAGGTGCCACAGGAAGACGGTCAGCACCACGGCGTTGACGGCGATCACCGCCTGCCATGGCCCCGGTCGGCGCAGCCAGCGCCGGGCCGGCTCCCGCAGCAGCAGGATCAGCCCGAGCTGAGCGGCGGCCAGGGCGAGCAGCGCGAGGCTCGGCGGCCCGTCGTTCTGCAGCCGCTGGCCGGGCAGGTGCAGCATGGAGACCGGGTACGGCCCGACGGTGGTGAGCAGCAGCAGCGCGCCGAGGCCGCCGGCCAGCAGGGTCGCCGCGAACCGCCGGGAGGTGGGCAGGGGCCGGCGCCGTCCGGCCGTCCCGGGGCGTCCGGAGGCCGGGTCGCCGGGGCGGGCGTGGGCGTCGTACCAGGCGAAGCCGACCTGGTGGACGGCGAGCCAGCCGGCCAGGTTGTTGCCGTTGGCCAGGGCCGCCGGGCCGAGCAGCCGGCCCAGGTCGCCGAGGGCGACCAGGGCCACCAGCGCGACCGGCACGGCCAGCCCGAAGCGGCGGTGCAGCGCGTGCATGGGCGGGGTGAGGGCCACGGCGGCCAGGTACGGCACGAGGAACCACAGCGGGATCGTGGCGGTCCAGACGGCGGTACGGACGAACGCCGGGTCGACGTCCCACAGACGGGCCCCGGCCGCGCCGACGGCGAGCACCAGCAGCAGGACCGTCGTCGGCGGGACCAGCCGGGCGCTGCGGTCGAGCAGCCAGCCGGTGGCGTCGCCGCCGCGGGACCGGTGGGAGACGAGGGAGGCGGCGTTGGCGTACCCGCCGACGAGGAAGAAGACCGGCAGCACCTGTGCCGCCCAGGTCAGCGGGTACGCCCACGGCAGGTCCTGCAGCACCGAGTGGCCGGTGGGCCGGCCCGTCGCGTCCCGCCCGATGACCGTGGCGGCCCAGTGGCCGGCGACGACCAACGCGATCGCGATCGCGCGTAGCAGGTCGACGTAGCGCTCCCGCGTGGCCGGCGTGCGCTCGGCGAGCTGCCGGAGGCGGCGCATGGGATCAGGTTATGCGAGCGCCGGGTGACCGGGGACGATAACGGTTCGGTGGTCCGGTCTTGAAGTCGGCGCGGTCCTGCCGTAGAAATTCTTCAGTAACATTCTGTGAACTGAAGACTTGCGACAGATCCCCCGCCCCTCGCGCGGCGGCCGTCACCCCCCACTGTCCGTCGGCCGCCCGGAACGACTCGAGGAGAGAGCATGAACAGGCGCGACATCCTGCGGCGCAGCGCCGCCGCCGGCCTGCTGGCCACCCCCGCCGCCGGCCTGCTCGCCGGCTGCGCCACCTCCGGCGGTGGCGACAAGGGCGGCACCGAGGTGTACAAGGGCACGAAGAGCGAGCAGAACCCGCTGGGCGTGAAGGAGGACGCCCCGCTGGAGGTCATGATCTTCAACGGCGGGTTCGGCGAGGACTACGCCAAGGCCCACGAGGCCATGTACACCGAGCGGTACCCGAAGGCGAAGATCAAACACTCGGCCACCCAGGAGATCGCCAAGACCCTCCAGCCGCGGTTCGTCGACGGCACCCCGCCGGACGTGGTCAACAACTCCGGCAAGGACCAGATCGACTTCAACGGCCTGGTCTCCCAGAACGCCCTCGCCGACCTCGGCGAGCTGCTCTCCGCCCCGAGCCTCGACATCCCCGGCAAGACCGTCAAGGAGACGCTGCTGCCGGGCACGGTGGAGGTCGGCTCGTACGACGGCACGTTCCTGGTGATGAACTACACCTACACCGTGTACGGCATCTGGCACTCCACCAAGCTCTTCGCCGACCGCGGCTGGGAGTACGCGAAGACCTGGGACGAGCACATCGCCCTGTGCAAGAAGATCAAGGCCGCCGGCATCGCCCCCTGGACGTACGCGGGCAAGCACCCCCGCTACATGAGCTGGCCGGTGATCTCCACCGCGATCAAGTTCGGCGGCCCCTCGGTGGCCCTCGCGATCGACAACCTGGAGCCCAACGCCTGGAAGTCCGACGCGATGAAGGCCGCTGCCGACGCCTGGCACCAGATCGTCAAGGACAAGTTCATCCTCGACGGCACGCCCGGGCTGGACCACGTCCAGTCGCAGACCGCGTGGTGCCAGGGCAAGGCCGCCTTCATCTCCTGCGGATCCTGGCTGGAGAACGAGCAGAAGTCGGTCACCCCGGCCGGGTTCAACATGACCGTGGCGCCGACCCCGAGCCTGGGCAGCGGCGACAAGCTGCCGTTCGAGGCGGTCCGCGGCACCGCCGGCGAGCCGTTCATGGTGCCGGCCAAGGCGAAGAACGTCGCGGGCGGCCTGGACTACTTCCGGACCATGCTGTCCAAGAAGGGCGCCCAGGACTTCACGAAGAAGGTCGCCAGCCTCACCGTGGTGGCCGGCGCCGCCGAGGGCGTGGAGCTGCCGTTCGGGCTCACCACCGTGGTCAGGGCGCTGGACGCGTCCGGGACCAACGGCTTCAACTGGGTCTACAACAACTACTACCGCAAGCTGGAGCGCAACCTCGTCGACGCCGCGTGCGGCGAGTTCTTCAGCGGGCGCATCGGCCCGGCGGAGTTCCTGGACCAGTGCCAGAAGGGCGCCGACTCGATCGCGCAGGACAGCTCCATCAAGAAGTACAAGCGGGCCGCCTGACACCCCCGGCCGGGCGGGGCGCCGCCCCGCCCGGCCGCCGCTGGAGAGTAGGCCAATGAAACACGGCAAGTACCCGCTGATCGTCACCTTCCTGGTGCCGCCGCTGCTGCTGTACGTCGTCTTCGTCGTCTCGCCGTACCTGCAGGCGTTCCAGATCTCCACCACCGACTGGCTGGGCTACTCGGCGGAGGCCAACCCGGTGGGCCTGGCCAACTTCCGGGCCATGTGGCACGACGAGTACGTCTGGAACGCGTTGAAGAACAATGCGATCCTGCTCGTCGTGCTGCCGGTGCTGACCATCGTGTTCGGCCTGTTCTTCGCCACCATGCTCAGCATGGGCGGACGCCGGGGCCGGGCCGGGGTCACCGGGGTACGTGGCAGCGCGTTCTACCGCACCGTGTACTTCTTCCCGCAGGTGCTCTCGGTGGTGATCATCGCGGCGCTGTGGAAGGAGGTCTACCAGCCCAACGCCGGCCTGCTCAACGGCATCATGCGCGCGGTCGGGCTGCCCGCCCCGCCCTGGCTCGGGGACCCGCGCTTCGCGTTCTGGTGCGTGCTGGCGGTGATGGTCTGGGCCAACGTCGGGTTCTACGTGGTGCTCTTCGGCGCCGCCATGTCGGCGATCCCCCGGGAGATCTACGAGGCGGTGCTGCTCGACGGCGCGTCCCGCTGGGCGACACTGCGCCGGATCACCATTCCGCTGCTCTGGGACACCGTGCAGGTCGCCTGGATCTACCTGGCCATCGCCGCGCTGGACGGGTTCATCCTGGTCCAGCTGATGACCAACGGCGGCCCCAACTTCTCCTCCGACGTCATCGGCGTGCGCCTGTACGACACCGCGTTCGGCAGCGAGACCAAGTTCGGCTACGCGTCGGCGATCGGCGTGGTGATGTTCTTCCTGACCCTGTCGGTGGCCGTGCTGGCGCTGCGGGTCGGCCGACGGGAACGGATCGAACTGTCGTGACCACCCTCGACAAGCCCTCCGGCGTCGCCGCCGACCGGGGCCGGGCCGCCGGTGCGGACCGGGCCGTCCGCCGCGACCTGGGCGTGGTGAACGCCCTCTCGCACGGCTTCCTGCTGTTCTGGGGCGCGCTGACCGTGCTGCCGCTGCTGTGGATGTTCCTCAGCTCGTTCAAGAGCAACGCGGAGATCCTGGCCGACCCGTGGGGGCTGCCCGGCGAGCTGCGGTTCGACAACTGGGCCCGGGCGTGGACCACGGCGCACATCGGCCGGTACTTCCTCAACAGCGCGATCGTCGTCACCGGCTCGGTCGCCCTCACCATGCTGATGGGCGCCACCGCCGCGTACGTCTTCGCCCGGTACGAGTTCCGGGGCCGGCAGCTCGCCTACTACCTGTTCGTCGGCGGCCTGATGTTCCCGGTCTTCCTGGCCCTGGTGCCGCTGTTCTTCGTCGTGCGCAACGCCGGGCTGTTCGGCACCTGGACGGGGTTGGTCCTGGTCTACGCCGCGTACTCGCTGCCGTTCACGGTCTTCTTCCTCACCGCGTTCTTCCGCACCCTGCCCACGTCGGTGGCGGAGGCGGCGCTGGTCGACGGCTGCGGCCACTTCCGGCTGTTCTTCCGGGTGATGCTGCCGATGGCCCGCCCGGGGATGATCAGCGTGGCGATCTTCAACTTCCTCAGCCACTGGAACCAGTTCCTGCTGCCGCAGGTGCTGTTGCAGGGCGACGACTCGAAGTGGATGCTGGCCCAGGGCCTGGCCGCGTTGTCGGTCAGCCAGGGCTACGCGGGCGACTACGCCCAGCTCTTCGCCGGCCTCACCATCGCCGTGCTGCCGGTGCTGCTGGTGTACGTGGCGTTCCAGCGCCAGGTCCAGTCCGGCCTGACCGCCGGTCAGCTCAAGTAGCCGGCGGTCAGCTCCGTCCGGTCCCTGGTCGTTCCGGGTCCAGCTCGGCGCAGATCAGCTCGTCGAGGCTGGCCCGGACCCGGTCGGCCTTCGGGTCGCCGACGTCGTCGAGGATGGCCAGCGCGTGCCGCCACGCGGCGGCCGCGCCCTCGTGGTCGCCGGCCTCGCGCAGGGTGTCGCCGAGGTTCGCGCCGGCCTCGGCCTCCCCGTGCCGGTCGCCGAGCGTCACGAACAGCTCCTGCGCCCGCCGGTACAGCTCGGCGGCCCGGGCGTGCCCGCCAAGCAGGCGGTGGGCGTAGCCGAGGCTGTCCAGCGTCATGGCGACGCCGGCCAGGTCACCCAGCTCGTCGAGCAGGGCCAGGGCCCGCTCGCAGTGTCCGATCGCCTGCCGGTGGTCGCCGAGCTGCGCGTGGCACCAGCCGACCGAGTTGAGGGTGTACGCCTCGCCGACGCGGTGGCCGGTGCGCCGGAACAGCTTTAGGGCCCGCAAATCGTGGTCCAGCGCGGTGCGGTGGTCGCCGAGCCGCTCGGCGATCCAACCCAGGCCGCGGTGCGCGAACGCCTGGTTGACCGGGTCACCCAGCTCGCCGAACAACTCCAGCGCCCGCGACTGGTGGACGCGGGCGTCGAGGAACCGGCCGAGCCGGGTGGCGGCGCCGCCGAGGAAGCGCTGCACGTGGGCCTCGGCGGCCCGGTCGCCGAGCCGGCGGGCGGCCCGCAGGGCGACCTGCTGGGTGTTCGTCCAGGTGTGCCAGTGCCCCCGCAGGTCGAAGAAGCTGACGCAGGCGGCGGCGAGCTGCCAGGCGTGCGCGTCGTACCGGGCGTCGGCGGCGTGTTCGACGGCGGCGACCAGCACCCGGTGCTCGGCGGCGAACCAGGCCAGCGCGCCGGCCCGGTCGTCGATCTGTTCGGGGGTCACCCCGGGCGCCGGGTCGGCGAGCGCGATCGGCCCCCGGGGCGGCTTCAGGGGCTCCTCGGCGGCGTGCGCGGTGTGCAGGTAGTGGTCGAGCACCCGGCGGGTCGCCGCCCGCCGGTCGGGTGCCGGGTCCGCGTCGGCCAGTTCCCGGGCGTACGCGCGCAGCAGGTCGTGGCAGGTGAAGCGGCCGGGCCGGTGCTCGGTGACCAGGTGCGCGCCGACGAGTTCGGCCAGCAGCGGGCGGACCTCGGGCACCGCGGCACCGGCGAGGCTGGCCACGGCGGCCGTGCCGATGTCGGGGCCGGGGGCCAGCCCGAACAGCCGGAACAGCCGGGCGGCCGGGGCGCCGACGTGCGCGTACGACCAGGACAGGACGGCCCGTACGTCGATGCCGGGGTCGGTGCCGGCGAGCGGGTCCAGTCGGCGGGGGGACTCCCGCAGCTCGGCGCTGATGGTGGCCAGCGGGAAGTGTGGCTGGGTCGCGGCGCGGGCGGCGACGACCGCGAGGGCCAGGGGCAGGCCGGCGCACCGCTCGACGATCTCGTCGACGGCCGCTGGCTCCGCGGCCACCCGGTGCTCGCCGAGCCGGCCGGCGAGCAGGGCGCGGGACTCCTCGGCGCCCAGCAGCCCCACCGGGACGCACCGCGCGCCCTCGACGGCGATCAGGCCGGGGAGCTGGCTGCGGCTGGTCACCAGGACCAGGCAGCCGGACGAGCCGGGCAGCAGCGGACGGACCTGGTCGGCGTCGCGGGCGTTGTCCAGCACCAGGAGCACGCGCCGGCCCGTCAGCAGGCTGCGGAAAAGGTTGGTCTGCGCGTCCGGGCCGGTCGGAGCCCGGTGCCGGGGCACCTCGAAGGCGTCCAGGAAGCCGCGGACCGCCTCCGCGGGCGGGACGGGCGCCTTCGCCGGGTCGAAGCCCCGCAGGTTGACGTAGAGCTGCCCGTCGGGGAAGTGGGCGCGGACCCGGTGCGCCCAGTAAGTCGCCAGGGTCGTCTTGCCCACGCCGGAGGTCCCGGTGACCACGGCGATCATGGGGGCGCACGGGTTCGCCTCCACCTCGGAGAGCAGCTCGTCGAGCGCCGCCAGGGCGCGGCGACGACCGGCGAAGGCACTCGTGACGGGTGGCAGTTGGGCGGGCACCGGCAGCGCCGGCTCGGCGGGCGGGCAGGGCCGCCGCGGTGCGGTGACACGCGGGTCGCGGTCGGCGGCCGCGCTGTCGAGTCGTTGCCCGGCGAGCCGCTCCCAGCGCGTCGCCCAGCCGCCTGCCTCCGCGGGGTCCACGCCGAGGGCCAGCAGCAGCCGGTCGAGCACGTCGAGCGGCATGACCGTGCGGCCGGCCAGGTAGTTGGCGAGGCTGCTGCGCGGCACGCCGGTCGCGCTCGCCAGGTCCTGTAGCGACAGCCGGGCCTTGCCGCGCGCCCGGCCAGCCCGGACGCGCAGCGCGTTCAGCTCCGCCAGCAGCTCGCGCTCCGTCCCCGCGGCGTCCGGTTCGGACCTGTTGCGGGGCTCGGGACGCACGAGGGCATGGTGCCACGCCCCGTCCAGGATCGTCCATGGACGTCCAGCATCGCGGGCTGGGACCGGCGGGGCTGCCACCATGGTCGGGTCGGGCCGACGGGGGAGTGCCGCCCGGCGACGGGCGGCACGCGGTCGAGCGCCGGGGACACGGGGAGCGGCGCCGCCGCGGGGAGCGGGGGCGATCCTCACCACGCCGGCCGCTCGCCTGTCAGGCGGCCGGCGGCACCAGCAGCGCGTGCAGGGCGGCCGGGTCGGTGACCTCGGGCAGGTCCCGGGCGGCGAGCCAGGCCGCCGCCGCGGCGCCGTCGCCCGCGGTGCTCAACGGGGCGCCGGGCCAGCGCCGGGCCAGCTCCGCGCACACGGCGGTGGCCAGCGGGGTGTCCGCCGTGAGCAGGCCGCCGCCGACGACCACCGGCTCGACCGCGTCGGCCGGCCGGATCCGCGCGGCGCTGTCGGCGAGGTGGCCGGCGGCCGCCCCGATCAGCCCGACGGCGACCGGCTCCGCGTCGACGGCGGCGGCCACCACCAGCGGCGCGAGCCGGGCCAGCTCGACGGGCGCGCGGCAGGTGACGGCCTGGACCAGCGCGTCCACCGTGTCCCGGGGCCGGGCGGCCACCCGGTCGGAGCCGAGCAGCTCCGTGAGCAGTCGGGTTCCCAGGGCACCCGGTTGACGCCCCTGGTCCAGGTCGGCCAGGAGCCGGCGGACCGCCTCGCGGCCCAGCCAGAACCCCGAGCCGGCGTCGCCGAGCAGCCAGCCGTGCCCGTCCGCGGCGCGGTCCAGCCGCAGGTCGCGAACCTGGGCGGCGATCGCGCCGGTGCCCGCGATCAGCACCGTGCCGTCCGGGCTCGCGGTGCCAGAGGCGTACGCGACGAGGGCGTCGCCGTGCACCGCGTACGGGCAGCGCAGGCCGGCGTCGCGCCAGGCCCGGTCGAACGCGGCCCGCCCGTCGGGGTCGGCGTGCAGCCGGCCGGCGCCGGCCAGCCCGATGGCGCCGGCGCGTACCCGGGCCGGATCCACGTCGGCCACGGCGCCGCGCAGGGCGGCCCCGATCTCCGCGGCGGCCCGCTCGGCGCCGTGGCTGGTGGGGTTGCCCCCGCCGGCCCGGCCGGTGCCGAGGCGTTGCCCGGTCAGGGTCAGGGCGGCCGCCCGGGTGGACGTACCCCCGACGTCGAGACCGACCACGACGGTGTCGGACATCCGGCTGGCCTCCCTGGAGCGCTGCTGGCGGGCGGATTCATGCTGGTCGACCCGGTCGCGTGGGGCAAGATCCCGGGCCGGCCCGGCGGCGGTACGCCAGGTAACAGTTTGAAAACTTCGACCACGGCCTTGACAGAGGGGGCCCTTTAGTAAGAAATTTTACCACTAACAGTTAACACTCTTTTGTGAAAGGGCGTCGATGGTTGACCACGAGGTCGACACCGCGGCGGGGACCGCGGTGGTCGACGCCGAGGCGGTCGACCGGCGGGGCGCGCTGCCGACCGAGGGCGTGCTCGCCAGGGTCCGGGCCGGCGCGGCGGACCTGACCGGTGCGCTGCGCCGGGTCGCCGAGCACGTGCTCAGCGACCCGGCGGGCGCCGCGCGGGCGACCATCGTGGAGCTGGCCGAGCGCAGCGGCACCTCGCCGGCCACCGTCACCCGGTTCTGCCGGGCGATGGGCTTCGAGGGGTACGCCGACCTGCGGCTCGGCATCGCCGCCGAGACCGGCCGGGTCCGCGCCGCCGGCTGGACCGTCGACATCGGGCGCGAGATCCAGCCGGGTGACCCCCTGGAACGGGTACTCGGCCAGCTCATGGCCGCCGACACCCGGGCCATGCACGACACCGCCGCGCTGCTCGACCTCGCCGAGGTGGAGCGGGTCGCGGTGGCCATCGCCGGCGCCAGCCGGGTCAACATCTTCGGCACCTCCGGTTCCGCGCTGGTCGGCGAGGAGATGCAGTTCAGCCTGCACCGCATCGGGGTGGCCGCCTGGGCGTGGAGCGACGTGCACGAGGGGCTGGCCAGCGCCGCCCTGCTGGGCCCCGGCGACGTGGCGCTGGGCATCTCGCACACCGGACAGACCCGGGAGACCATCGAGATGCTCGCCGAGGCCGGCAGCCACGGCGCGACCACGGTGGCGCTCACCGGCTTCCCCCGCTCGCCGCTGGCCGAGCTGGCCGACGTCGTGCTGGTCACCGCCAGCCAGGCGACCACCTTCCGGCCCGACGCCCTGTCGGCCCGGCACCCGCAACTCGTCGTGCTCGACCTGCTCTACATCGCCGTCGCCCAGCGCACCCACGACCGCGCCCACGCGGCCTTCCGGCGCACCGCCCGGGCCGTCGACGGGCACAAGGCCGCGAAGGGAGCGAGCACATGACCAGCGGCCGACGAGCACAGCTTCGTCCTCGAGTCCCATACGCCGGGAACCTCCGGCGTACTGCCTGACCCGACCACCACAAGGAGAGACGACGATGTCCGTTACCCCCGAGAACGCGGCCGACCTCAGCCGCCGGAGCCTGCTGCGCCGCGCCGCCGCCGCGGGCCTGCTCGTCACCCCGGCCGCCGGCCTGCTCAGCGCCTGCGCGGGCAGCGAGCCCAGCAAGTCCGACGAGGCCGGTGGCACCAAGAGCAAGGACAACCCGTTCGGCATCAAGGACGGCAGCGCCGTCAAGGTGGTGATCTTCAACGGCGGCCTCGGCGACCAGTGGGCCAAGGAGGACAAGGCCGTCTTCAACGCCAAGCACCCGAACGTCACCGTCAACATGAGCTCGACGCAGAAGATCAAGACCGAAGAGCAGCCCAAGATGGCGACGCAGCCGAGTGACCTCATCATGAACTCGGGCGCCGACATCATGGACATCAGCACCCTGGTCAACGAGGGCGCCATCGAGCCGCTGGACGACCTGCTGACCGCCCCGGCCTGGGACGGTGAGGGCACGGTCGCCGACACCCTGCTGCCCGGCACCGTGGCCGACGGCACGTTCCAGGGCAAGTTCTTCGTGGTCAACGTCGCCTTCACGGTGTGGGGCAACTGGTACAACGGCGCCCTGTTCGCCAAGGAGGGCTGGGAGCCGCCGAAGACGTTCGACGAGTTCTTCGCCCTCGCGCCGAAGATCAAGGCCAAGGGCATCGCGCCGTACGTGCACGACGCGGTGCACGGCTACTACCCGCGCTGGGCGCTGATGGCGACGATCTGGAAGTCCGCCGGCAAGCAGGCGGTCGTCGACATCGACAACCTGAAGGAGAACGCCTGGAAGGCGGACGGGATCCTGCCCGCGCTGCAGGCGTGGGAGAAGCTGGTCAAGGACAAGCTGCTGCTGCCGGGCAACCTCAACCACACCCAGTCCCAGCAGGCCTGGCTCGACGGCAGGGCGGCGTTCATCCAGGTCGGCACCTGGCTGAAGAACGAGATGGCGGCGACCATCCCGCCGGGCTTCGAGATGAAGCTGTCGGACTACTGGGGCCTGGGCGCCACCGACAAGGCGCCCAAGGACGTCTTCGCCGGCGCCGGCGAGGGCCTGGTGGTGCCGAGCAAGGCCCCGAACAAGGCGGCGGCCAAGGAGCTCATCCGGGCCATCCTCTCCAAGTCCGGCTCCGCGAAGTTCGCCGAGCTGACCAAGTCGCTCGCCTCCACCAAGGGCTCCGGCGACGGCGTGCAGGACTCGGCCCTGGCCACCGCCAACGAGCTGATGAAGAACGCCCCCAAGGACCTGATCAAGACCAAGTTCTGGGACTTCTACGCCGACCTGGACAAGGAGAGCCAGAACCTCTCCGAGGAGCTGATGGCCGGCCGGCTCACCGCGCAGGGGTTCGTCGACAAGATGCAGGCGGCCGCCGACAAGATCGCCAAGGACCCGTCGGTCAAGAAGCAGACCCGGGACGCCTGACGGCGGAACGAAAACCGCCGAGTCGAACGAGGATGTGAGTGAGATGCGGCACGGTGTCGCGCGGTTCGTCACGGGCTTCCTGGCCCTGCCCGTCGCGCTGTACCTCTTCTACGTGGTGTGGCCCTTCGCCCAGGCGGCCGGTTACTCGCTGACCGACTGGGGCGGCTACTCCGACAGGCAGGAGTTCGTGGGGCTGGACAACTACGTCCGGCTGCTCTCCGACGAGCTCATCAGGAAGGCGTTCTGGCACAACGTGTTCTTCCTGGTCACCGTGCCGCTGTTCACGATCGCGCTGGCCCTGTTCCTCGCGTTCCTGCTCAACGTGGGCGGACGCGAGGACAGGGCCGGCGTCCGGGGCGTGTTCGGCTCCGGCCTCTACAAGGTCATCTTCTTCTTCCCGCAGGTACTGTCGCTCGTCGTCGTCGCCGTGATGTGGCAGCAGATCTACCGCTCCGACAGCCAGGGCCTGATCAACGGCGTACTGATGAAGATCGGCCTGGTCGACCCGGACAACCCGATCGCCTTCACCGCCGACCCCGAGCCCTTCCTCGGCGTGCCCGCGGTGCTCTGGTGGCTGCTGCTGATCGCGGTCTGGAGCGGCGCCGGCTTCTACATGGTGCTGTTCTCGGCCGCGATGCAGTCGATCCCGAGAGACATCTACGAGGCCGCCCTCCTCGACGGCGCCGGCCCCTTCCACACGTTCTTCCGCATCACGCTGCCGCTGCTGCGCGACACCGTCTCGGTGGCCTGGGTGTACCTCGGCTTCATCGCGCTGGACATGTACGCCCTGGTCTTCGTGATGACGCCCAGCCAGGGCGGCCCCAACCACGCCAGCGAGATCTTCGCGTCCGTGCTGAACTTCACGGCGTTCCAGAAGGGCCAGTTCGGCTACGCGTGCGCGATGGGCGTGGCGCTGGCGATCTTCACCATCCTGCTGGCCGCGTTGCAGCTGCGGATCACCCGCCGTGAGCGGATCGAGTTCTGAAGGGGGCTGGACGATGAGCACGGTGACCCATCCGTCCGAGGGATCGACCCGCACCGACCGGAGGACTCCGCCCGGAGGGCGTACGGCGCGGCCCGGTGCCGGCCGCAACCTTGGCGGGCGCGTCTTCGCCGGCTTCTCCCACCTGTTCCTGGTGGTGTGGGCCGTGATGGTGATCTACCCGCTGCTGTGGGTGGTGATGTCGGCGTTCAAGTCCGACTCGGAGGTCATCCGGGAGCCGCTGTCGCTGATCCCGGACCGGCTGCACTGGGACAACTTCTCCCGGGCCTGGGGAGCGGGCCACCTCGGCGCGTTCTTCCTGAACACGGTGCTGGTCCTGGCCGGCAGCGTCTTCCTGACGATGCTGCTCGGCTCGATGGCCGCGTACGTGCTCGCCCGGTACGAGTTCCGCGGCAACCGGCTGATCTACTACATGTTCCTGTCCGGCCTGACGCTGCCCATCTACCTCGCCGCGGTGCCGCTGTTCAAGGGCGTCTACAACATGGGCATCGTCCTGCCGTTGCTGGGCCCGAACCGGCACTTCATGCTGATCCTGGTGTACGTGGCCTGGTCGCTGTCGTTCACGATCTTCTTCATGCACTCGTTCTTCCAGACGCTGCCCGACTCGATCGCCGAGGCCGCGCTGGTGGATGGCGCCTCGCACACCCGGCTGTTCTTCAGCGTCATGCTGCCGATGGCCAGGCCCGGCCTGATCAGCATCGGCATCTTCAACGTGCTCGGTCAGTGGAACCAGTGGTACCTGCCGACGCTGCTGATGCAGTCGGTGGCGGGGGAGCCGAAGAACCAGGTGATCGCCCAGGGGCTGATCGAGCTGTCGGTCAACCAGGGCTACCGGTCCGACTGGAGCGGCCTGTTCGCCGGCGTGACGATGGCGATGCTGCCGGTCCTGATCGTGTACATCGTGTTCCAGCGGCAGGTCCAGTCCGGCCTGACGGCCGGCGTCAGCAAATAGCGCGGACGCCGGACCCTCGGCGAGCGCGCAGATTCACGGCAATAGTGGTCATTCGACCCGGAATGGCCACTATTGCCGGGTGAGAGGCCGCCGGGCGGGCCCGGGGCGCGGGGAGTGTCGCAGGGGCGAGGCAGAATCGCGCCTGTGCTGGTGGCGGTGGTGTCGGACGAGCGGGGCGGCGGCGTGCTGCAGCCGCTCGGCGCCGACGGCCGGCCCGCCGGCCCGGCCGAGCCGGCGGCAGACCTGGCCGCCGCGGTGGCCGCCCGCGAGGCCGCCGGGCACCCCCGCTGGGTCTGGGCCTCCGGGGCGGCCGTCTACCCGGCCCTGCTGCGCGCGGGGGTCCGGCTCGACCGCTGCCACGACGTCGAGCTGACCGAGGCGCTGCTGCTCGGCTACGCCGGCCGGTGGGGCGAGCCGCGCTCCTGCGCCGCCGCGTGGGCGCGGCTGACCGGCGCGCCGGTGCCCCCCGACCCGCCGGCTCGTCCGGCCGAGCCGCCCGGCCATGGCCAGGGCGCGCTCTTCGACACGCCGCCCGGTCTGCCGGGCCCGGGCGTCGAGGCCCTCACCCGGGTGTACGCCGACCAGCTCGCCCGCGTCGCCGCCACCGACCATCCCGGCCGGTTCCGGCTGCTGGTCGCCGCCGAGTCGGCCGGCGCCCTGATCGCGGCCGAGATGGGCGCCGCCGGCCTGCCGTGGCGGGCCGACGTGCACGACGCCCTCCTCACCGAGCTGCTGGGCGAGCCGTCCCCGGTCGGCGGCCCGCCCCGCCGGCTGGCCGAGCTGGCCGCGCGGATCGCCGAGGCGTTCGGGCTGCGCCAGCTGCACGCCGACTCCCCGGCCGAGCTGCTGAGGGCGTTCGCCCGCGCGGGTGTCGAGTTGCCGAACACCCGGGCCTGGGTGCTGCGCGGGGTGGACCATCCGGCGGTGCCGCTGGTGCTGGAGCACAAGGAGCTCTACCGGATCTGGACGGCGCACGGCTGGGCGTGGCGGGACGCCTGGGTGCGCGGCGGGCGGTTCCACCCCGAGTACGTCCCGGGCGGGGTGGTCTCCGGCCGGTGGGCCACCCGGGGCGGCGGGGCGTTGCAGATCCCGAAGGTGATCCGCCGGGCGGTGGTGGCCGACCCGGGCTGGCGGTTCGTGGTCGCCGACGCGGGCCAGTTGGAGCCGCGCGTGCTCGCCGCGGTCTCCGGCGACGCCCGGCTCGCCGCCGCGGGCGGTGCCGGCGACCTCTACGCCGCCCTCGCCCAGGACGCCTTCGGCGGCGATCGGGCCCGGGCCAAGGTGGCCCTGCTCGGCGCGATGTACGGGCAGACCGGCGGCGCGGCCGTTCCCGCCCTCGCGGTGCTCAAGCGCAGCTACCCGACCGCCTTCGGATACGTCGAGGCGGCGGCCCGCACCGGGGAGGCCGGCGGGCTGGTCCGGTCCTGGCTGGGCCGGACGTGTCCGCCGGGGGCGGTCGGGTTCGCCGACGGCGACGGCGACGGCGACGACGCCGGCGCGGACCCGGACGCGGCGGCCGACCCGCAGGGGCCCCGGGCCCGGGCGGCCCGGTCCCGGGGCCGGTTCACCCGCAACTTCGTCATCCAGGCCACGGCCGCCGAGTGGGCCTCCACGCTGCTCGCCACGCTGCGCACGGCTCTCGCCGGCACCGATGCCGAGCTGGTCTTCTTCCAGCACGACGAGGTGGTGGTGCACTGCCCGGCCGAGCAGGCCGACGCGGTGGCCGAAACGGTGCGCGACAGCGGCGCGCGGGCGACCGCCCTGCTGTTCGGCGACACCCCGGTCCGGTTCCCCCTGGACCTGTCCGTCGTGGAGTGCTACGCCGACGCCGACTGAGGGCGGGTCGGCGGCCGAGAACGCCGGCGGACCGCGTTCGGCGCCCGTACTGCGACAAATATCCGTTTCGCCCCGGAACTCATCGCCGGTGCGCTCGTTGCATCCCATGTGCGTACGAGGGGACGGACGTGGTGTGCGGCTGGGCGGGTCCCCGTCGACAGTGGAGGTGGCCCGCTGAACCGGATCGCAGGAATGATCATCGCCGCTGGCGGTGGACGCCGCATCGGCGGCCCCGAGGCGCTGCTCCACCAGGGGGAGAAGCCCCTGGTGGACCGAATGGTCGACACGCTGACCGAGGCGGGGTGCGGGCAGATCGTCGTCGTGCTGGGCCCGGCGGCGGACCAGGTCCGCGAGATCGCGAAACTGACGCGGGCGACAGTGGTGATCAACCGGGCCTGGGGGACCGGCGTCGGCTCGTCCATCCGGGCCGGCCTGGCCGCGCTGACCGGCGAGGAGATCGAGGCGGTCGTGGTGGTGCCGGTGGACATGCCGGGGCTCACCGCCGCCGCGGTGCGGCGGGTGGTCGCCCTGCCGTACCCCGACGTGCTGGTCTGCGCCACCTACGACGGGCTGCGCGGGTACCCGATGCTCTTCGGCCGCCGGCACTGGTCCGGCATCGCCACGCTGGCCAGCGCCGACGTGGGCGCCCGCCCCTACCTGATGGCGCACAAGGACGAGATCGTCGACATCTCCTGCGACTCGGTGGCCGACGGCAGCCGGGTCGACACCCCGGAGCTGATGGCCCTGTACGGCCTCAACGTCCCGCCCCAGCGGGTCGGCGTCTGACAGTCGGTGACCGAGCCGCCTGCCTCAGCGCCCGTACGGGTCGATGATTTCCGTCGGCTGAAGGGTCGGGGCGGCTGCGCGGGGCCGTCGACCCGGACACCGTCGTCCGCGCGGTCCGGCTCACCGGGGCGGCGAAGTACTTCCGGCTGGCCCCGCTGATGCTCGACCGGATCGGCGGCGGCACCCGGCAGAGCTACGACCCGCGCGGGGAGGCCGAGATGTTCGCCGGCCGCCGGCCCGTGCTGGAGCTGCTCGCCCGCTGGGCGGACGCCTGCGCCGGCTGACGTCAACGGCCGCCGGCGCCGGCCGGCGACCCGTCAGATCTCGATGTTGAACCTGCGCAGGAGCGAGGGGGCGACCAGCCCGACGGCGGCCAGCACGGCGACCACGGTCATGGCGGCGCGCAGCACCACCACCTCGGCCTTGCTGCCGGTACGCAGGGCGATCTTGTTCGGCAGGCCGATCATCGTCCACATCCGCCGTTTGATCGGGATGGGCCAGAGGATCGGCACCCCGGCCCGGGTGATCATGTCGCCGAGGATGTGCACGAAACAGCCGACGCCGACGGCCAGCCCGATCATCGGGTAGCCCCGGTCGCCGGGGAGGTTCGCGAAGGTGTACCAGGCGGCGGCGGCCGAGGCCAGGGTGACGATCACCCAGCCGGCCCGCTCCGCCCACCGGTCGAACAGCCCGCGCAGCGCCAGCCCGATCATGAAGAACAGGATGCTCACCACGGCCCACTTGCCGTACGCGGCGCAGAGAGCGGTGGTGCCCCAGCCCACCAGCACCGTGAACGGGATGGTGTGGGTCAGGGTGCGGTGGCCGTTGTTGCGCTTCGGGTCCTTGCTGAGCTTGGTGACGTAGTAGACGCCGAGCGAGACCTTCTCCATCACCTCGGCGAGGAAGAGGCTGAACACGCCGAAGGTGCGGGCCACCGTGGCGCCGCCCTGGTTGCGGGTCACCTTGCCGGACAGGTCGAGGTCGGGAAAGAGCGCCCCGCCGGCGCAGACCGCTGTGCCCACCGCCAGCGCCAGCGGCGACTGGTGGTAGTCGGCGAACTGGTCGAGCGCCCAGGAGCCGGCCAGCCACACAGCCGCGCCCGACAGCGCGTGGGACGGTCCCATCATGACGCCTCGCCCTCCCCAGGGTCTTGATCCACAAACTACGCCACTCTGACAGAACGGCCGCCGGGGGGCAATCACCCGGACGGTCCACTGGGGATGATGTCGCGTTCTCGCGGGATGGGGGGCGCGGGGCTCAACGGGTGGGCGTGCCGGCCGCCAGCAGGTTCCCCTCGGGGATGGCGATCCGGGGCCGACCGGCGGCCGGACGCCCGGTCCGGCGCGCCCGCAGCGGGGCGTGCTCCCGGCGGGCGGCGGCGTACCGGCGCGCGGTGTGGGCGGCGATGGTCGCCCAGCCGTACCGCTCGTCGACCATCGCCCGGGCCCGGCGCGCCATCCGCCGGGAGAGCACCTCGTCGCCCAGTAGCCGGTGGACCGCGCCGGCGAGCGCGTCCGGATCGTCGTGCGGGAACGTCACGCCGGTGACGCCGGGCTCGACGATCTCGGCGAGCCCGCCGGTGGCGGCGACGGCCAGGGGCGCGCCGGCCGCGGCGGCCTCCAGGGCGATCATGCCGAACGGCTCGTACAGGCTGGGGATCACGGTGGCGTCGGTCGCCGCCAGCAGCGCCGGGAGCTGGGTGGCGTCCAGGAAACCGGCGAACCGCACGCTGTCGGCCAGCCGCAGCCGGTGCGCCTGGTCGACCAGCTCGTCCCGGTACGGGCCGTCGCCGGCGATCACCACCCGCAGCCCGGGGTGCCGCTCGCGCAGGTACGGCACGGCGTGCACCAGGTGCTGCACGCCCTTCTCGTAGACGAGCCGGCCGGCGTACCCGACCAGGGGGCCGTCGCCGGCGAAGCGGGCCCGGGCGGCGGCGACCGCGCGGGGGCGGGCCTGCCAGGCCCGGCTGTCCACCCCGTTCGGCACGACGTCCACGCGGTTGGCGGGCACGTCGAACAGCCGGGTCACCTGGTCGCGCATGTAGCCGGAGCAGGCGATGACCCGGTTGGACTCGGTGCTGAGCCAGTGTTCGACGCCGTGGATGGTGCGGTTCATCTCGTCGGGGAGCCAGCCCTGGTGTCGGCCGGCTTCGGTGGCGTGGATGGTGGTGACGAGGGGGAGGTCGAGGTGGTCGCGCAGGGTGATGGCGGTGTGGGCGACGAGCCAGTCGTGGGCGTGGATGACGTCGTAGGTGTCGGCTTCGGTGGCGCGGAGGGCGGTGCGGGTGAGGGTGTGGTTGAAGGCCATGGTCCAGGCGAGGAGGCTGGGGGTGGCGAGAGGGAAGGCGACGGGGTCTTCGGGGGCGCGGAGGATGCGGACGCCGTCGGCGTATTCCTCGAGGGGTGCGCCGGGGGCGTGGCGGGTGATGACGGTGACGTGGTGGCCGGTGGCGGCGAGGGCGACGGAGAGGGCGTGGACGTGGCGGCCGAGGCCGCCGACGAGCACCGGCGGGTACTCCCAGGACAGCATCAGCACGCGCTGGCGCCGGGCGGGCTGGATGTCGATCACGTCGGCGGCAGGTGACATGAAGGCTCCCTTGAGTTGTCCTCCGGCACGCGCCGCCGGCCGGCCGCCGGTGACGCGCTCGCGGATCGGGACCAATCCTGCCGCCGCCTCGATACCCGGCGGCGACGCCGCCGTTGCCGGCATGTAAAGCGCTGACCGCGGGCCGGTGCTCCGCCCTTCAGCGTTGCGTCGCGTTACGGCGAGTGCGGAGGCTTGGCCTTCTGCGGGTAAATCGTTTCGTGACGGGCCAGCATGGCAACGAACTCGCTGATCTTCCGCTCGCGGGTCTGCGCCCGTTTGACGGCATTGACGCGGTAGATGAGCGCGAACCGGTTGGTTTTGGTGAGTACGTCGAACATGGCCTGGGCGGCGGGGTCGGCGGCGATGGCGGCGAGGAGGTCGGCCGGCACCTCGGCTTCCGACGGCGGGGCGTAGGCGGCCGCCCACCGCCCGTCCGCTTTCGCGGCTTCTACCGCGGCGCGGCCCGGGGGCAGCATTCGCCCCTGCGCCTGCAGCCGGGCCACGTGGGCGACGTTGCGTTGTGACCAGGAACTGCGGGGCCTGCGAGGGGTGAACCGGATCCAGGAGCTTTCCTGATCCCGTCTACGGGCCTGCCCGTCGATCCAGCCGAAACACAGGGCCTCGTCGACCGCCTGCTGCCACGTCAGCGTCGTGACTGTGCCGCCCTTCTTGGTCAGGGCGAGCCAGACACCGGGCGACGTGGCGTGGTTGGCCGACAACCACGCGCGCAGCGCGTCCGCGTCCGCGACGATCAACTCATCCAGTTCGGCGCTCGCCATGACGGCAGGCTATCGCTACGCCGTGGCCGCGGCCTCTGCGTGTTGGACCGCCCGACTCGTCGGGCTGCCGGCGCGCCGGTCGCTCGGCGGACCGCCGGGGGCAGGACCTCGATGCTCAGGACGGTCTCGACATCAACGGCAGGCCCGCCGCGCGCGTAGCACCTCCGCGACCGACCACGCCTGGAAGGGGCAGCCGGTCGCGGCGTGCGGAGGCTCCCCCTCGGCCGTCTCGCTGACCGAGCCCAGGCCGTGTTCGGTCAGATGGGCGTCGACCCCGACGAGGAACTCGTCGACCGGCAGCTTCGCCCGCCGCGCCGCGTCCACCCACGGGCCGAGCAGCCAGGGCCACACGGTGCCCTGGTGGTACGCGCCGTCCCGCTCGGCCGGGCCGCCCCGGTGCCGGCCCGCGTAGCCGGGCGAGTCGGGGAGAGGCTGCGCGGCCCGAGCGGGGTGAGCAGGCCGACGGCCACCCGGCGCAGGGTCGGCTCGTCCGGCTCCAGCGGGGCGTACGGCAGCGACCAGGCCAGCAACTGGTTCGGCCGCAGCAGGTCGTCGTCGTGGACCGGGGCGCCGCCCAGCGGGTACGCCGGCGCGGGCGCGTCCACCACGTCGTACAGCCAGCCGGCCGGGGCCGGGTACCGGTCGCGGAACGCCGCGGCGGCGCGGGCGTGCAGCCGCCGCAGCTCGGCGGCGTCCCCGCCCACCCGCTCGGCCAGCTCGGCGAGGCCGGCCAGCCCGTTGACCCACAGCGCGTTGACCTCCACCGGCTTGCCGGTGCGGGGGGTGACCGGAACCCCGTACACCCGGGCGTCCATCCAGGTCAGCGCGGTGCCCGGGGTGCCGCCCTGGGTGATCAGCCCGTCGGCGGGGTCGACGACGATGCCGTACCGGGTGCCGGCCAGGTGCGCGTCGACCACCCCGCGCAGCGCCGGCAGCAGCTCGGCGGCGAGGTCGGTGTCCCCGGTGACGGCGACGTGCCGGGCGACCGCGTGCAGGAACCACAGCGTCGCGTCGACCGTGTTGTACTCCACCCGCCCCGTGTCGGCGGTGTTCGCCAGCATCCCCTCCGACAGCGTCGCCGCGTACGCGCGCAGCAGCTCGCGGCCCTCGTCCGCGCGGCCGGTGCAGAGGAACAGCCCCTCGTAGGAGGTCATGGTGTCCCGGGACCAGGCGCCGAACCAGGGGTAGCCGGCCACCACGTCCGGGCCGGTGGCGGTGCGCACCACGAACGCGTCGGCGGCCAGGGCCAGGGTGGCCTCCACGGCGTCGGCCGGCCGGGCCGCGGCGACCACCTCGCGGTTGCGCCGCCGCGCGGCCTCGACGATCTCGGCCGCCGGCGCCGGCTCGGCCGCCAGGTCGTCGGCCCAGGCGAGCACCGACACCGTGTCGCCGGGGCGCTCCAGCGCGCCGGAGAACCGTCCCGCGTGCCAGAGGTCCTCCTCCGGCTGCAGCCCGCGGGCGGCCTCCTCGCGGTGGTGCACCCCCCGCCACCACTGCCCCTCCGGCGTCCAGCCGGGCCCGGCCAGGCGGAACGCGCCGTCGACCACCGCGCCGCCGGCAACCGGCTCGACCCGGGGCGCCGGGCCGTCCGCGCGCCGCTCGCCGTGCGCGTCCCGCCAGGTGCAGGCCGCCGACAGCTCCAGCGTCACCGGGCCGCCGGAGACCAGCCGGTGCACCACCGCGACGCAGGACCGGCCGTACGCCATGGCCAGCTCGCGTTCGATCACCACGTCGCCGATCCGCCACCGCCAGCGGGGCAGCCCGTCGGTCAGGTCGAAGCGTTCCAGCAGCTCGAAGCCGCGCGGGTCGACCGCCCCGGAGGACCACTCGTGCGCGCCGAGGCGTACCCGTGCTCCGGAGGGGAGGGTGACGGCCGGGTCCAGGCTGACCAGTCCCACGTTCCGGGACGCCGGCGTCGGGCCGGCGACCACCAGCAGCCCGTGGTAGCGGCGGGTGCGCAGCCCGCTGACGGTGCCCATGGCGTAGCCGCCCCGGCCGTCCGGGACCAGCCACTCCCTGGCCGCGCCGGCCGGGAGCTGTCCGCACACCTGCGGACCGAACCTGATGTCGTTCAACTTTCCTCCAGCGGCGGCGTGGTGCGACGCGCCACGACAACAATGGCCCGTGTGGTGAAGTACCCCGGCGGCGTCGAAGATGGGCACGTGATCACGGACGTGCCACCCCCCTCCGCGCCCGCACCCGACGCCGAGCGGCTCCGGCTCGCCCAGGCCGACGCCGGCGAGCAGGACTGGCGGGCATGGGGCCCCTACCTCTCCGAACGGGCATGGGGCACGGTACGGGAGGACTACAGCGAACACGGTACGGCCTGGGACTACTTTCCCCACGACCACGCACGGTCGCGAGCGTACCGGTGGAACGAGGACGGCATGGCGGGCGTCTGCGACGACCGGCAGACGTTCTGCCTCGCCCTCGCCCTGTGGAACGGGCGCGACCCGATCCTCAAGGAACGGATGTTCGGCCTCGGCGGCGACGGGGGCAACCACGGCGAGGACGTCAAGGAGTACTGGTGGTACCTCGACTCCACGCCCACCCACTCCTGGATGCGCTGGCGGTACCACTACCCACAGGCCGCCTTCCCCTATGACGAACTGGTCGCCGTCAACGCGCTGCGCGGCCGCGACGACACCGAGTACGAGCTGGTCGACACGGGCATCTTCGACGACGACCGGTACTGGGCGGTGACCGTCGACTACGCCAAGGCGTCCCCCACGGACATGTGTGTGGTGGTGACGGTGGCGAATCGGGGGGACACCGCCGAGCGGCTGCACGTGCTGCCCACGCTGTGGTTCCGCAACACCTGGGCGTGGGGGCTGCCCGGCGGGGACCGGGTGCCCCGCATCGTCGGCTCGCCCGCCGGCTCCGGCTCCGGTGCTGGCTCCGGCGCCCGGCTGCTCGGCGAGCACTGGGTGCTCGGGCAGATCCTGCTGGAGGGCGACGGCGACCCCGTCCCGCTGCTGTGCGACAACGACACCAACGCCGAGCGGCTGTGGGGGCTGCCGGGCCGCTCGCCGTACCCGAAGGACGGGATCAACGACCACGTGGTGAACGGCGCGGCCACGGTCAACCCGGACCGGGAGGGCACCAAGGGCGCCCTGCACTACGTGCTCGACGTGCCCGCGGGCGGGCAGCGGCAGATCCGGCTGCGGCTGACCCGCACCGCCCCGCCGCCCGGGGGGACGACGCCGCCGCCGGCCGACCTGGGCGCCGGCTTCGACGCGGTGGTCTGGGCGCGCCGGGCCGAGGCGAACCACTTCTTCGACGGGGTCATCCCGGCCGCCGCCACCGCCGACGAGGCCCTCGTCGCCCGGCAGGCCATCGCCGGGCTGATGTGGGGCAAGCAGTTCTACCACTTCGACGTCAAGCGGTGGCTGGAGGGCGACCCCGGCTCGGCGCCCCCGCCGGCCGGCCGCCGGCACGGGCGCAACAGCGCCTGGTGGCACATGAACAGCTTCGACGTGATCTCCATGCCCGACCCCTGGGAATATCCCTGGTACGCGGCCTGGGACCTGGCCTTCCACTGCGTCAGCATCGCCCGGGTCGATCCCGGCTTCGCCAAGTCCCAGCTGCTGCTCCTGCTCCGCGAGTGGTACCTGCACCCCAACGGGCAGATCCCGGCGTACGAGTGGGCGTTCGGGGACGTGAACCCGCCGGTGCACGCCTGGGCGGCGCTGAGGGTGTTCGAGATCGACGGCTCCCGTGACCACGACTTCCTCGCCCGGGTCATGCACAAACTGCTGATCAACTTCACCTGGTGGGTCAACCGCAAGGACGTCAACGGCAACAACCTCTTCGAGGGCGGCTTCCTCGGGCTGGACAACGTCGGCGCGTTCGACCGGTCGGCCGCCCTGCCGGTGGCCGGGGTCCTGGAGCAGTCCGACGGCACCGGCTGGATGGCCATGTACGCGCTGAACCTGCTCGACATCGCGATCGTGCTGGCCGAGCGGGACAGCGCCTGGGCGGACACCGCCACGAAGTTCTTCGAGCACTTCGCGTACATCGCCGCCGCCGCGTACTCGCAGGGGTTGTGGGACGACGAGGACGCGTTCTTCTACGACGTGCTGCGGCTCACCGACGGCACCATGGTGCCGCTGAAGGTGCGCTCGGTGGTCGGGCTGCTGCCGCTGGCCGCCACCACCCGGCTCACCGCCCGCACCCTGCACCGGCTGCCCGAGCTGGGCGCGCGGGTGCGCTGGTTCCTCGCCAACCGCCCCGAGTACGCCGACGTGATCGGCGCCCGCCGGATCGGCCCGGACGGCCGCCAGCAGCGGCTGCTGTCCATGGTCGGCCCTGAGCAGGTGGTCAGGCTGCTGGCCCGGATGCTCGACGCCGACGAGTTCCTCTCCGACTACGGCCTGCGCACCCTCAGCCGCGCCCACCTGGACAAGCCGTTCACGGTGACCCTCGGCGGGCAGGAGTTCGGCGTCGGCTACGAGCCGGCCGAGTCGACCAGCGGCCTGTTCGGCGGCAACTCCAACTGGCGCGGCCCGATCTGGATGCCCACCAACTTCCTGCTGATCGGCGCACTGCGCGACTACGCCGCGTTCTTCGGCGACGACCTCCAGGTCGAGTACCCGACACGCTCGGGGGTGAAGCGCAGCCTCGACGAGATCGCCGACGACCTGTCCGCCCGGCTGATCGCGCTGTTCACCCGGGACGGTTGGGGCCGCCGGCCCATCTACGGCGCCTGCCAGCTGTTCCAGACCCACCCCGACTGGCGGGACCTGATCGCCTTCCCCGAGTACTTCCACGGCGACAACGGCGCCGGGCTGGGGGCGTGGCACCAGACGGGCTGGACGGCACTGGTCGCCGACCTGATCCTCACCCTGCGCCGCTGACCGCGCGACGTGATCGTGGCCATGGCGGCGACATGGCGGTGTCCGAGCCGCGCGGATGCGCCCATGTCGGCGACACGGGGCCCGGCGAAACCCGCGTGCCGCTGATCCGCCGCGGGCAGTACCGTGTCCCGGGTTACCGGGGAGGAAGCCGATGCAGCAGGTCACGGGGCGGCGCCGCGACGCCGAGGTGCTGGTGTTCGACGCGGACGACACGCTGTGGGAGAACAACGTCCTCTTCGAGCGGGTGATCGACGACTTCCTGGACTGGCTGGACCACCCGACGCTGGACCGTACGGAGATCCGGGTCATCCTCGACGACGTCGAGCGGGCCAACGCCTTCGTCCACGGGTACGGCAGCAAGGTCTTCCTGCGCAGCCTGGGGGAGTGCCTGGAGCGGCTGCGCGAGCGGCCGGCCACCGACGCGGAGCGCCGCGAGATCGACGCGCTGGCCGAGGCGCTGGTGGCGCACCGGGTCGAGCTGATGCCCGGGGTCGCCGCGACGCTGGACGCGCTCGCCGGGCGGTACCGCCTGCTGCTGCTGACCAAGGGCGACCAGGAGGAGCAGCAGCGCAAGCTCGACGCCTGCGGCCTGCTGCACCACTTCCACGCCGCGCACATCGTGAAGGAGAAGGACGTCGACACCTACCGGTGGCTGGCCCGGGAGCACCGCTTCGACCCGACCGTCGCGTGGATGATCGGCAACTCCCCGAAGTCCGACATCGTGCCCGCCCGGGCGGCCGGGATGCGGGCGGTGTTCATCCCGAACGAGAACACCTGGGTGCTGGAGCACGACGACCTGGACCCCACCGACACCGGGGTGCTGCGGCTGGCGGCCTTCCCGGACCTGCTCGCGCATTTCTGAGGCCGGGGCCCCACCCGCTCCCGGTGGGTAACAGCGCCGGCGGGGCTGGCCCTGTTACGGCGACATGCCACTTTTTCGCATTGACATTAATCACCCCGTGGTGGGCCCGAAGCACCTTGTCCCACCTGCGGCGACGCGCCTAACCTGGGCCCGCGTTCACGGCTCTTCGGGGTGAGTCGGAGCGCACCGTGGTCCGGCGGCGGAGCACCGTGGAGCTGAGTGCATGCGGGCCGGATCGCCGCATCGGGCCCGGCGTGGGCGGCGTGCCACGCCCGCGCGCTCGGAACGGCGAGATTCCGCTGCCCCGCCGGACGGCTGGTGGGTCAGGGCCGGGGAGTTGCGGACCCGGCCCTGACCCGTGCCCGGCGTCCGGTCGGCGCGGATCAGGTCACGTCGCCCCGGACGATCGCCACCGCCACCCGGCAGAACTCCTCCATGTCCGGCTCGAAGCCGGCGGCGATGTCGGGATGCAGCCCGGACCGTGTCTCGTCCAGCAGCCGCTGGCAGACCTGCTCGACCGGCTCGCCCGCGTAGCCGGCCCGGACCCGTTCCGTGGCCGCCTGCAGCGCCGAGGTCAGCTGCTCCTCCAGCGGGCCGCGCAACTTGCGCTGCACGGGGTCAAGCCCGCTCGGGTCCAGCGTGACGTGTGGCTCCGACATCGGCGCTCCCTTCGTCGGCGTGCGCGGTACCCCACCGCGGACGCCGGTCAAACCACGGCCGGTACGGCGGCCACCCGGCTCGACCGGCCCGCCCAGCGGTGTCCAGCCCGTGCGTTGGGCCGCCCCGCAGGCCGGCCGGAGCAGGCCCGTACCCGCTTCGCCTGCGGGTGCCCGGCGGCGAAGACGGACTGGGCCTCGGTCTCGACCGGTGGCAGGCCGCTCACCTCGAACGTCGGGGCGAGCGCGCGGGTGTCCTGCACCACGGCACCTCCTCGTTGCGGACGATCCTGCCCAACCGGGGGACGGGCGGAGGATGGTTCGCGCCAATACCAACCGTTCGGCCAGGCCGGGGTGGGCCGGGAGAGGTGGCGCTCCGGAACAATGGGACGCAAGGCGCCTCGCCGACGGTTCAGGCCGCCGGGCGGGGCGCGAAGGCGCAGAACTCGTTGCCCTCCGGGTCGGCCAGCACCCACCACCGGATGTCGGCGTCGGGCTCGCGCAGCAGCGTCGCCCCGGCGGCGATCAGCCGGGTCGGGTCCGGCCCGGCCAGGTCGACGTCCGGCTCGCGGACCAGCCGGGCCCCGGCCGCCAGCATGGCCGCCGGCTCCGGCTCGGCGAGGCGCAGGTCGAGGTGCACCCGGGTCTTGCCGGTGCGCGGCTCGGGCACCTGGTTGACCCAGATCGACTCCGGGCCCTTACCCCCGGGCCTGGGATCGACCCGGGCGTCGCCGTCGCCGGTGTCGACCGCCTCGCCGCCGAGGATCCGGGCCCAGAAGTCGGCCAGGTGGCGGGCGTCCGCGGCGTCGATGCAGAGGTCCTTGAATCGCGCGATCATCCGGACATCATGCCTGGCCCGGGGCGTGGCGCCGGGCTACCCGGCGGGTGCGCCGCGTCGCGGGCAGGTTTCGCGGCTTCGCCGGTCGGGCAGTGTTCCCCGCACGAAACGCCCGGGGCGTGCTCGGCGTCAGCTCGTCGAGCCCGCCCCTGACCGTCTCGCCGTGTGCCGGGGCACGGGTGACCTCCCCGGCCTGTCGCCGAAGAGAGGGGGAGGGCGATGACACACCCGGCCCGCCACCGGCGCCGGCCGGCCGCCCGGGTGGCCGCGGCCGCCGCCGCGCTGGCGCTGGTCGCGCCGCTGGCCGCGTGCGGCTCCGGCGGTGACGGCGGTACACCCACCATCAACCTGTACTACGCGCCGGAGCAGAACCTGCAGAAGGTGGTGGACACCTGCAACGCCGAGGCCGGCGGGCGCTACAAGATCGCCTACCGGGTGCTGCCGCGCCAGGCCGACGACCAGCGGGTGCAGATGGTCCGCCGGCTCGCGGCCCGGGACACGGGGATGGACGTGCTCGGCCTCGACGTCACCTGGACCCAGGAGTTCGCCAGCGCGAACTGGATCCGGGAGTGGACCGGCCAGGACAAGGCGGAGGCGGAGCAGGGCACCCTCGCCGGCCCGCTGGACACCGCTCGCTACCAGGGCAAGCTGTACGCCGCGCCGAAGCACACGAACGTCCAGCTGCTGTGGTATCGCAGCGACCTGGCGCAGCAGCCCCCGAAGACGTGGGACGAGATGATCTCCGCCGCGCAGCAGCTCAAGCGGGACGGCAAGCCGTACCAGGTGCTGACCATGGGCGCCCAGTACGAGGGCCTGGTGGTCCTCTACAACACCCTGGCCGAGAGCGCCGGCGGGAAGATCCTCAGCGACGACGGCAAGCGGGCCGTGATGGACGCCGGCACGGTCAAGGCCCTCGACCAGCTCAGGAAGCTCGCCACGTCGGGCGTGACGTCGCCGTCGTTCAGCAACGCCACCGAGGATCCGGTCCGGCTGGAGTTCCAGTCCGGCGCCGGAGCGTTCCAGGTCAACTGGCCCTTCGTCTACCCGGCCATGCAGGAGGCGAGCCCGGAGCTGGCGAAGACCGTGAAGTGGGCCCGGGTGCCGGGCATCGACGCGGACACCCCGAGCCGGGTCACCATCGGCGGCATCAACATGGCGGTCAGCGCGTACTCCACCCACCCCGCGGAGTCGTTCGAGGCCGCGAGGTGCATCCGCGACGCGCGGAACCAGAGGTTCTCGGCGGTCAACGACGGGGTGCCGCCAACCATCGAGAAGGTCTACGACGACCCGGAGATGGACAAGGCGTACCCGATGAAGGAGACCATCCTGGAGGAGCTGAAAGAGCCGGCGGTCCGGCCGCTGACCCCCGCGTACCAGAGCATCTCCACGGTGATGTCCGCGATCCTGTCGCCGCCGTCGCAGATCCGGCCCGAGCAGACCGCGGACGAGCTGCGCGACGCCATCTCCGACGCCCTGCAATCGAAGGGGGTGCTGCCGTGAGTACGAACGTGACGCCCGGCGGGGCGAAGGCCGCCGCGGACGAGGCCGGCCGCGCCGGCCGGCACGCCGCCGTGCCGGCGCAGCGGACCGGCCGCCGGACGGCGAAGGCCCCGCTGAGCGAGAACAAGCGGGCCGAGCGCCGGCTGGGTTGGCTGCTCTGCGCGCCGGCCGCGCTGGTCATGGTGGCGGTGACGGCGTACCCGATCATCTACTCGGTCTGGCTGTCGCTACAGCGCTTCGACCTGCGCTTTCCCGACCAGCGCGAGTTCGTCGGGCTGGACAACTACGCGACGGTGCTGACCAACGAGTTCTGGTGGACCGCGTTCGGCGTGACCGCGCTGATCACCGTCGTCACGGTCGCCGTCGAGCTGGTGCTCGGCATGGGGCTGGCGCTGATCATGCACCGCACCCTGGTCGGCCGGGGGATCGTCCGCACGGCGGCGCTGATCCCGTACGGGATCGTCACGGTCGTCGCCGCGTTCTCCTGGCGGTACGCCTGGACGCCCGGCACCGGCTACCTGGCGAACCTGTTCGGCGAGGGCGCACCGTTGACCGAGCGGGCCAGCTCACTGGCGATCATCATGCTCGCCGAGATCTGGAAGACCACCCCGTTCATGGCGCTGCTGCTGATGGCCGGGCTGGCCCTGGTCCCGGAGGACCTGCTCAAGGCCGCCTCCACCGACGGCGCCACCGCCTGGCAGCGGTTCACCAAGGTCATGCTGCCGGTGATGAAACCGGCCATCCTGGTCGCGCTGCTGTTCCGCACGCTCGACGCGTTCCGGGTCTTCGACAACATCTTCGTGCTGACCGCCGGCGGCAACGAGACCTCGTCCGTGTCGATGCTCGCCTACAACAACCTGATCCGCGGGCTGAACCTCGGCATCGGGTCGACCATGTCGGTGCTGATCTTCCTCGCCGTGGCGGTCATCGCGTTCGTGTTCGTGAAGCTGTTCGGCACCGCTGCCCCCGGCAGCGACGATGGGGAGAGGCGCTGAGATGGCCACCGAAACCACCACGCGGGCGAAGCTGCGCTGGGGGCTGCTGGACGTCATCGTCGTCGTCTTCGCGCTGATCCCGGTGCTCTGGATCGCCTCGCTGTCGTTCAAGACCCCGGCCACCCTCACCGACGGGAAGTTCCTTCCCCGGGAGTGGACGCTGGACAACTACCGGACGATCTTCGCCACCGACCAGTTCGTCCGGGCCCTGGTCAACTCGATCGGCATCGCCCTGATCGCCACGCTGGTCGCGGTGGTGCTGGGCGCGATGGCCGCGTACGCGATCTCCCGGCTGGACTTCCCCGGCAAGCGGCTGCTCGTCGGCGTCTCGCTGCTGATCGCGATGTTCCCGCAGGTGTCGCTGGTGTCGCCGCTGTTCGAGATCGAGCGGCAGCTCGGCCTGTTCGACACCTGGCCGGGGCTGATCCTGCCGTACATCACCTTCGCCCTGCCGCTGGCGATCTACACGCTGTCGGCGTTCTTCAAGCAGATCCCGTGGGACCTGGAGAAGGCGGCGAAGATGGACGGCGCCACGCAGGGGCAGGCGTTCCGGCGGGTCATCGCCCCGCTGGCCGCGCCGGGGGTGTTCACCACGGCGATCCTGGTCTTCATCTTCTGCTGGAACGACTTCCTGTTCGCGATCACGCTGACCTCCACCGAGCGGGCCCGCACGGTGCCGGTGGCGCTGTCGTTCTTCACCGGCGAGTCGCAGTTCGAGGACCCCACCGGGGCGATCTGCGCCGCCGCCGTGGTGATCACCGTTCCGATCATCCTGTTCGTGCTCTTCTTCCAGCGCCGCATCGTCTCCGGCCTGACCTCCGGCGCGGTCAAGGGATAGGTGGTAACAAATGGCTGACATCGTGCTGGACAAGGTGGGCAAGCGGTTCCCGGACGGGACCGTGGCGGTGCGGGACGTCGACCTGGAGATCGCCGACGGCGAGTTCGTCATCCTGGTCGGCCCGTCCGGGTGCGGGAAATCCACCACCCTGAACATGATCGCCGGGTTGGAGGACATCAGCTCCGGCGAGCTGCGCATCGGCGGCCAGCGGGTCAACGACAAGGCGCCCCGGGACCGGGACATCGCGATGGTGTTCCAGTCGTACGCGCTCTACCCGAACATGACCGTCCGGGAGAACATGGCCTTCCCGCTGCGGCTGGCCAAGCTCGACAAGGAGACCATCGACGCCAAGGTCGAGGACGCGGCCAAGGTGCTGGAACTGACCCCGCTGCTGGACCGCAAGCCGGCGAACCTGTCGGGCGGGCAGCGGCAGCGGGTGGCGATGGGCCGGGCGATCGTCCGCCAGCCGAAGGCGTTCCTGATGGACGAGCCGCTGTCGAACCTCGACGCCAAGCTGCGCGTGCAGATGCGTACGGTGGTGTCCCGCCTGCAGAAGCAGCTCGGCACCACCACCGTCTACGTGACCCACGACCAGACCGAGGCGATGACCCTCGGCGACCGGGTAGTGATCATGCGGGGCGGGGCGGTGCAGCAGGTCGGCCCGCCGCAGGAGCTGTACGACCACCCGCACAACCTGTTCGTGGCCGGCTTCATCGGCTCACCCTCGATGAACTTCCTGCCCGCCGCCGTGGAGGACGGCCGGCTGCGCACGGCGCTCGGCGACGTGCCGGTCGGCGACCGGATCCGCCGCCAGCTCTCCCGGGCCGACGCGCCCCGGGAGCTGATCCTCGGCATCCGTCCGGAGCATTTCGAGGACGCGGAGCTGGTCGACGACGGCACCCGCCGCCGGGGCATGGAGTTCGAGGCCCCGGTGGACATCGTCGAGTCGATGGGCTCGGACAAGTACGTGTACTTCGCCGTCGAGGGGGAGCGGGCCAGCGCCGCCGAACTGGAGGAGTTGGCGGCCGACGCCGGGGCGGCGGACTTCACCGGCGCCGGCTCCAGCCTGGTGACCCGGCTGTCGGCCGAGTCGCCCGTACGGGAGGGGGAGCGCCGGCGGGTCTGGTTCAACCTGGAGAAGATCCACCTGTTCGACCCGTCCACGGGACGGAACCTGACCCTGCACGAGGGGAGAGCGTCCGGCGCGCTCGCGGACTGACGCGGGTCGGGGATGTGGCGGCATCGGAGGCCCTCGGACACCGCCACGTCCCCGACCCGGCGTGCTCCGGTCAGGCGTCGGCCCAGTCGACCACGGGCGGCAGGCCCAGGAATCCGGCGTAGCCCTCCAGGGCCGCCTCCACCCGGGCCCGGGCTGGCGCGTCGGGGGCGGCCAGCGGGCGCGCCGACAGCTTCACCCGGGTCTTCCCGACGGACCGCTTCCAGGTGCCCAACACCCGCCCCGCCCGGACGATCGTGGGCTGGAACACCCCGTTGCCGCCGGGAATGATGGCCTGCTTGTGCGCGAGGTCGACCATCAGCGACCGGTCCTTGTAGCCCAGCAGGTACTCGTCGAAGCCGGGCAGGGCGAGCACGTCGTCGACCGGGGCGCGGGGCGCGTCCAGCAGCGCGGCGTCCATGACCGCCTCCGCCCCGTCCACGGAGACGGTGGCCAGCGCCTCGCCGGCCACGGCGATGCCGCGCTTGGCGTCGGTGGCGGTCAGGCCCGTCCAGCCGGCGAAGTCCTGCCGGGTGGTCGGGCCGTGGCTGCGGAAGTAGCGCAGCGCGAGAATGCCCAGCGCCTCGTCGCGGTCGGGGCGGCGCGGGTCGGGCACCCACTCGTCGAGCAGGGCGAACGTCTGCTCGGCGCCGACGTGCGGGGCGATGCAGGTGACGCCGCGCTGGGCGGCGTACCAGAGCAGGTGGTAGGCCCGCTGCCCGGCGGCGTCGACGCCGGCGGCGGTGAGCTCGGCCA
This sequence comes from Micromonospora olivasterospora, assembly GCF_007830265.1. Taxonomy (NCBI): domain Bacteria; kingdom Bacillati; phylum Actinomycetota; class Actinomycetes; order Micromonosporales; family Micromonosporaceae; genus Micromonospora; species Micromonospora olivasterospora. The sequence continues at coordinate 468,520 of NZ_VLKE01000001.1, read as the reverse complement.
CGCACTCGGCGCGGGTCAGCCGCCCGCCGCCGGCCAGCGCCGTGCCGAGCACGTCGGCGGCCCGGTCGGCCTCGGCCTCGCTGAGGCCGAGCACGGCCCGCCGCCGCTCCGCCCCGGCGAGCGCGCGCACCCCGGTGACCTCCAGCATCCAGCGGGCGTCCCGGGACGGCACCAGGTGCACCGTGCCCCGCATCGGCCAGGTGCGCAGCGCCTCCCGCCGCTCCAGCGCCTCCTGCACGTCGGCCTGCGACCACCCGGGCAGCCGCGCCCCGAGCGACCACAGCCCGCTCGCGGCGTCCTGCGCCTGCATCGCGCCGAACCACTCGACGACCCCCGCCACGTCCTTGGGACGCGCGGCGGGGTGCGGGCGCAGCAGCAGGCTGGTCATCCGCAGCGCGAGCGCCTCGGCGGCGGTGAGCTGTACGGGCATGCGCGGCCTCCCCGTCGGTGGTTCGGCGGCCAGCATAGGCGGCCGGTCCGACACCGTTACCGTGCGCCGGATACGTCCGGTCGGCGGAGCGCGATCCCCCGTACCAGGTCGACCGGCACCGGGGCGGCGGCACGAGACGCCGGCACCGGTTCGTTCAGGATGCCGGCTGCCGACGGTTACGGGCCGTCACGCCGGGAACTTGCGCAAATTTTGAGCCGCCACGGTGGGTACGCGCGGGGCTCAGCGTCTGCGGGGCTCCGGGATTCGCACCGAGGCCATCCCCGCCGCCGTGGCCGCCTGGATGCCCAGGTCCGCGTCCTCGAAGACGAGGCAGGACCGCGGCGGGACGCCGAGCAGTCGGGCGGCGAGCAGGAAGGCCTCCGGGTCGGGCTTGCCCCTGGCGTAGTCGCCGGCGCAGACCAGGACGTCGAACTTGTCGAGCAGGCCGAGCGCGGTCAGGGAGGCGGTGACGGACTCGCGGGTGCTGCCGGAGACCACGGCGAAGGGTACCCGCCGGTGGGCGTCGTGGATGTGCCGCAGCACCCCGGGAACGGCGGTGAGGGTGGGCAGGAGCTGCTGGTAGAGCTCCTCCCGGCGGCGGGCGACGGCGTCCACGGGCATGGCGAGCCCGTGGCGCTCGTTGAGGGTGTCGATGATGTCGGCCACCGGCCGGCCGCCCCAGGCGTAGAACAGGTCCTCCGGGAACTCGCAGCCCCACTCGTCCAGGGCCTGGCACCACGCCGTGTAGTGCAGGGGCATGGAGTCGGCGATGGTGCCGTCGCAGTCGAAGAGGTACGCCTGGAAGTCGCCGGGCGGCAGGGGCAGGATCACCGCAGCAGGGTAGCCGTCCGCCGTGGTGGCTCACCTTGCCGTGTGACCGCTCCCACCCTGGTCAGAGCCGGCGGTGCATGACGAGCAGGTCCACGTAGCCGGCGCTCGGGTGCCGGAAGCCCTCCGGGATCCGGCCGACGACCTCGAACCCGAGCGAGCGCCACAACGCCACCGCCCGTTCGTTGCTGGCCACCACCGCGTTGAACTGCATCGCCCGGTACCCCTCCGCGCGGGCCAGGTCGAGCACGTGCTTCCCGAGGGCGCGTCCCACACCGCGCCCGCCGGCCTGCGGGGCGACCATGAAGCTGGCGTTGGCGACGTGGTCGCCGGGGCCGAGCTGGTTGGGGAGGAGCTTCGCCGACCCGAGCACGGCGCCGGTGTCGTCCACGGCGACGACGACGCGCGCCGGAGGGCCCGGCAGCCACAGCCGCCGCGCGGTCGTCTCGTCGACGTCGCGGGGCCAGGTGTACGTCTCCCCGGCGGCGACGATCTGCCGCAGGAACGGCCAGATCCGCGGCCAGTCGGCGTCGCTGGCCTCCCTGATCGGCATGCGCCCAGCATGCCAGCGTGGTAGGGGCCGGCGGGCGGCCGCCCGGCGTTTGCTGACGCAAGTAACGGGTAGTCGCCGGGGCTGACCCGAATTGAGGAGGGGACGATCGATGGCTGGCCCGGTCAAGGTCGCGGTGATCTACTACAGCGCGACCGGCATCACGTACCAGATGGCGCAGGCGGCCTATGAGGCCGCCGGGGAGGCCGGCGCGGAGGTGCGCCTGCGCAAGGTGCGTGAGCTCGCGCCGGACGAGGCGATCCGCTCCAACTCCGGGTGGCAGGCGCACCGCCTGGAGACCCAGGACGTGGCGGAGGCCCAGCCGGACGACCTGGCCTGGGCCGACGTCGTGATCTTCGGCTCGCCGACCCGGTACGGGATGATCGCCGCCCAGCTCAAGCAGTTCATCGACACCACCGGACCGCTGTGGGCGCAGGGCGCGCTGGCGAACAAGGTCTACTCGGCCTTCTGCTCCATCGCGACCGCCCACGGCGGGCACGAGTCGACCCTGCTGTCGCTGTTCAACGTCTTCTACCACTGGGGCGGCGTGGTGGTGACCCCCGGCTACACCGACCCGAGCCAGTTCGTCGCCGGCAACCCGTACGGCGCCTCGCACACCAGCAACAACGGGGAGATCGCGCCCGACCAGGTGGCGCTGTCGGCGACGGCGTTGACGGCGAGGCGGGCGGTGCAGATCGGCGCCGCGCTGAAGAAGGGACTGGCCGGGGGCTGACCGGGGGACCGGTGGCCGGGCGGGGGCTCTCGGCCCGCCCGGGGCCACCGGTCGTCGCCATCCCTACCCCCGTTCGGGCGTTCCATGCGCCGCACCGGCGGGCAGCCGGCGCGGGTCGCCCGGGTCCCTGCCGGCCGCCGTCAGCAGGTGTCCGAGCAGGTCGGCGAGGACGGCCAGGCCGTCGCGGCTGAGCACCGACTCCGGGTGGAACTGCACCCCGGCGAAGCCGGGTCCGCGGAGCGCGTGCACCGCCCGGTCCGCCGGGTCGCGGGACAGCTCCACCGGCCCGTACGGGGTGGGCACCCGGTCGGCGTCGGCCAGGGCGGTGAAGGTGGAGTAGAAGCCGACCCGCCGGGTCGCGCCGAACACCTGGACGTCCCGCTGCAACCCCTGGTACGGCGCGTCGCGGCGGTGCAGCGGCAGGCCGAGGAGCCCGCAGAGCAGCTGGTGGCCGAGGCAGACGGCCAGCGTGGGTCGGCCGGTCGCCAGCCGCCGGGCGAGCAGCTCGCGCAGGGCGGTCATCTTCGGCTGGTCGACGGCCCGGGGGTCGCCGGGGCCGGGGCCGGCCACCACCAGGTCGTACGGCCCCGCGTCGGGGGCGGGCGCGTCCCACGGGGTCACCTCGACGGTGAGCCCGAGGGCGCACAGCTGGTGGGCGAGCATGCCCGTGAACGTGTCCTCCCCGTCCACGACGAGCGCGCGGCGGCCGGCCAGCCCGGGCAGGGCCGCCGTTCCCGGGGTCCGCTGGTCCAGCCAGAACCGGGCCAGGGGCGTGTTGCGGGCGGCCAGCGCGGCCCGTACGTCGGGGTCGTCGGCCAGCCGCGGGGCGGGCTCCGGGCCGGGGTCGGGGGCGTCGGGGCGCAGCCCGAGGGCGGCCAGCACCGCGGCGGCCTTGGCGTGGGTCTCGGCCACCTCGCTCTCGGGCGTGGAGTGGCGCACCAGGGTGGCTCCGACGGACACCCGCAGCTCGCCGCCGGGGGAGAGCTCGGCGGTGCGGATCAGGATCGGTGCGTCCAGCGTCTGCCGGCCGGCGTCGTCGCGGCCGAGCAGGGCCAGCACCCCGGCGTAGTAGCGCCGGCCGGTCGCCTCGTGGCGGGCGATGACGCGGCAGGCGTTCTCGATCGGGCTGCCGGTGACGGTGGGGGCGAACATCGTCTCGCGCAGCACGTCCCGCACGTCCAGGGAGCCCCGCCCGGCCAGCAGGTACTCGGTGTGGGCCAGGTGCGCCATCTCCTTGAGGTACGGCCCGACGACCTGGCCGCCGTGCTCGGCGACGGTGGCCATCATCTTCAGTTCCTCGTCGAGGACCATGTACAGCTCCTCGACCTCCTTGGGGTCGGCGAGGAACCGCAGCAGGGCGTCGCGGTCGGCCGTCCCGCCGTGGCGGAAGGTGCCGCTGATCGGGTTCATCATGACCAGGCCGTCGTCGACGCTGACATGCCGCTCGGGGCTGGCCCCGACCAGGGTCCGCTGCCCGGTGTGCACCACGAACGTCCAGTACGCGCCGCGTTCGTGGCGCAGCAGGCGGCGCAGGGCGGACAGGGCCGCGGCCAGCGGCGGGCCCTGCACGGCGGCGCGTATGGTGCGGGAGATGACGAAGTTGGCGCCCTCGCCCCGGCCGATCTCCTCGGCGAGCACGCGGGCCACGGCGTCGGCGTACTCGGCGTCGCCGGTGTCGAACCCGGCGCCGGTGGTGACGACCGGGGCGGTCGGCAGCGCCGCGAGCGCGTCGGCCAGGGATATCCGGGCGTGCCCGGTGATCTCCAGGCACTCCAGCGGGGTGCCGTCGTCGACGCAGGCGAACCCGCGCTCGGTGACCTGCCGGTAGGGCACCAGCGCGAGCGTGCGCGGCCCGGGCGGCCCGTCGGGCAGCGGCACGTCGGCGAGCCGGTCGACCGCGCGTACGGTGCCGGTGAACAGGTCGAGGTGGTCGGCGCCCTCGCGGCGTACGAGCGCGAAGGGACCGGGGTCGACGCCGGCGCCGGCGGCGGCGAGCAGGTCGTGCGGGCTGGTCATCGGGTCTCCTGGTGGCCGGGCGGCTCCGTCGGGGGGCGGCCCCGGGACCGGGGGAGGACCGGCGGCCGCCTCGTCGGGCGGCCGCGTGGGGTAGCTACGCGCGGGGGTGGGCCGCCTGGTCGGCGGGCCACCAGCTGGACAGGTGCGCGGGCATGCGGTCACCCTACGCGTCGGGCGGCGGCACCGGGTAGCCGTTCTCGCCGTACGGGACCGCCCGCCGACGCGGACGCCCGGCCGGCCGGGCGCGCGGCGGGTACGGTGATCGACGATGGACATCCTCGCGCTGGACCTGGGCACCTCCTCGGTGCGGGGCCTGGTGCTGGACGCGGACGCCGTGCCGCGTCCCGGCGCCCTGGCCCGCCGGAGGGTGCGCATGCAGCTCGGCGACGGCGGCGCGACCCTGGACGGCGCCGGCTACCTGGCCCACCTCGTGGAGTGCCTGGACGAGCTGGCCGCTGGCGGGCACCTGCGGGACGTGGGCCGGGTCGCCACGTCCGGCCAGTGGCACTCGGTGCTGCCGTTGGGCCGGGCGGGCGAGCCGCTGGGGCCCGTGCTCACGTGGCTGGACACCCGCCCGGAGCCGCCGGCCGGCGTGGCCGGCCCGGCCGACGCGGCGGCCTACCACCAGCGCACCGGCACGTGGTGGCACCGGGCCTACTGGTCGGTGCGGCTGCCGTGGCTGCGGGAGCGGGGGGTGGGCCGGCCGGCCCGCTTCGTCGGCCTGGTCGAGTACGCGCTCGGCGCGCTGCTGGAGGAGGCGCCGATGTCGGTGTCCCAGGCCTCGGGCACGGGCCTGCTCGACCTGTCCGCGCTGACCTGGGACGCCGAGGCGTGCGCGCTGGCCGGAGCCGGGCCGGGTGAGCTGCCGGAGCTGGCGCCGGAGGAGTGGCGCGGCCGGCTGCGGCCGGAGCACGCCCGGCGCTGGCCGCAGCTGGCGGACGCGGCGTGGACGGCCCCGGTGGGGGACGGGGCGGCGTCGAACATCGGCCAGGGGTGCGTCGACCCGGGCCGGGCGGCGGTGACGGTGGGCACGTCGGCGGCGGTCCGGCTGGTCCAGCCGGCGCCGGCCGGGTGGGGGCTGCCGCCGCTGCCGGACGGGCTATGGCGGTACCGGGTCGACCACGACCACGTGCTGACCGGGACGGCGTACTCGTCGGGGGGCAACCTGTTCGCCTGGGCGCGGCGGGAGCTGCGGCTGCCGCAGGGAGCGGAGCTGGACGCGGCGCTGGCGCGGATCGCGCCGGGTGGCGGGGTGGCGGCCGACCCGCGGCTCGGCGGCGACCGGGCGCCGGGTCGCGCCCCGGCCGGTTCCGGGACGCTGGGCGGCCTGAGCTTCGGCACGGACGCGGTGGAGATCGTGGCTGGCCTGATGTCGGGGGTGTGCCGGCTGATCGCCGCCGACCTCGTCGAGCTGGAGTCCACCGTGGACGGTCCGGTGGAGGTGGTGCTCGGCGGGGGCGCGATGGCGGCTTCCGCCTGGTGGCGGGAGTCCTTCGCGGCGAGCCTGGCGCCGCGGCGGGTGCGGTACCAGCCCGATCCAGAGATCGGCGCGGCGGGCGCCGCCCGGGCCGCGCTGGGACGGCTGGACGTCCCCGTGCGGCTCGTCGACATCGGCCGGACGGATGAGGTGGCCTCACCGACCCCGTCAGCTCCGCGCGCCCCGCGTGCCCTTCCTGAGCGTCCACTCAGTTAGGTCCGTTGACACCGCCGGCCGGACTGGTTGGATGGATCCCGCCGTCCGGTTGCGGTGGACGTGAGGGACCTGGGAGGCGGGTTTGGGCGTAGGTCCCGGCGGGGCGCGGGGCGGGGTGTCGAACCACGCGCGGCGCCGGTTCGACGTCCGCGTCGTGCCCCACCGCCGCCGCTCGCCGCTGCGGCTGCGCGACTGGCGGATGGGCACGAAGCTCACCGCCGTGCTGGTGATCCCGACAGCGGCCTTCCTGGTGCTGGCCGGCGTGCAGACCCGGGGCCTGGTGGGGCAGACCACGGCGCTGAGCCAGTTCGCCCGGCAGGTCGGCATCGGTCCGGAGATCACCGCCGTCGTGCACCAGCTCCAGCAGGAGCGCGACCGCACCGCCGGTGAGCTCGCCGAGCTGCGCCGGGCGGCCGGCCGGGCCGACCGGGACGCCGCGATCGCCGCGCTGCGGCCGCTGCACCTGGCCAGCGACCGGGCCGTGCAGGACCTGCGGCGGGCGGCCGAGCCGCTGGCCGACACCACCGCGGCGTGGCAGGTGGCGTACTCGGAGGTGCTGGAGGCGTACGACCAGGTCATCTACATCCGGCCGACGGTGCCCCCGGCGGTGCTGGCCGGCGACACCATCCTCGGCACCTACCACCGGGCGGTCGACGCGCTGCTGACCCTGCTCGCGCAACCCTCGGCGGGCGAGCGACAGCGGGCGCTCAACGAGGCCGTGCTGCGCTACGTGCAACTCGCCCGGGCCAAGGAGGTGTCCTCCCGGGGCCGCGCCGAGCTGTACGCCGCCGCCCGCGCCGGCCGGTACGGGGTGGAGGACCAGGTCGAGCTGACCGACCTGCGCGCCCAGCAGCTCACCGCCCTCGGCGCGTTCCGGGCCGCGGCCACCGCCGAGCAGATCCGCCGGTACGAGGCCACGGCGGCGGACCCGGCGTTCGTCGCGGCCACGGAGCTGGAGGAGCAGAGCCTGCCCAGCGGCGGGGCGGAGCCGGCGGTGCTGCCCGCGCCGCAGTGGTGGGCCGCCAGCGAGCAACGGCAGGAGCTGCTGCGCCAGTTCGAACAGGCGGTGGTGGCCGACGCGGTGACCCGGGCCGACGCGGCCAGCGCGGGCCAGCTGCGCGCGACCCTGGCGCTGGCCGGCGGGGCGGTGGCCGTGCTGCTGGTCGCGGTGCTGATCTCCGTGCTGATCGGGCGGTCCATCGCCCGCTCGATGAGGTTGCTGCGCGGCCAGGCGCTGCGCATCGCGCAGATCGAGCTGCCGGAGGCGCTGGACCGGCTCCGTCAGGTCAGCGGTGGCGTGCCCGACATCGAGGTGCCGCCCGCGGTGGTCCGCTCGCTGGACGAGATCGGCGAGCTGGCGGAGGCGTTCGTGGCGGTGCACCGCAGCGCGGTCGGCGTCGCGGTGGAGCAGGCCACCATGCGCCGCAACGTCAACGCGATGTTCGTCAACCTCGCCCGGCGCAGCCAGGTACTGGTGGAGCGGCAGTTGGAGCTGCTCGACGAGCTGGAACGCGAGGAGAACGACCCGGACCAGCTGGAGAACCTGTTCAAACTCGACCACCTGGCGGCGCGGATGCGGCGCAACGACGAGAGCCTGCTGGTGCTCGCCGGCAGCGAGTCGACCCGGCGGTGGAACCGGCCGGTGGCGCTGGGCGCGGTGCTGCTGGCCGCCGCCGCCGAGACCGAGCAGTACCAGCGGGTACGCCACGAGCCGGCGACGGACCTGCACCTCGTCGGGCACGTCGTCGGCGACCTGGTCCACCTGTTCGCCGAGCTGCTGGAGAACGCCACCGCGTTCTCCCGGCCGGACACGGCGGTGGTGGTGACGGCCCAGCCGCAGGCCTTCGGCGCCGTCGTGGAGATCGCCGACGCGGGGCTGGGAATGAGCCCGGCGGCGCTGACCGAGGCGAACGAGGTACTGGCCACCCGGCCGGCCGCCGACGTCGCGGCGTCGGAGCGGATGGGCCTGTTCGTGGTCAGCCACCTGGCCGCCCGGCACGCGGTGGAGGTGCGGCTGCGTCCCGGCCGGGAGGGCCTGGTGGCGCGGGTCGTGATCCCGGGCGCCCTGCTCACCGCCGTCCCGCCCGCCGGGCTGTACCCGCCGGCGCCCCGCCGGATGCTGACCGCCGCGCTGGCCGGGTCACCCCGCCGCCCGGCCGCGTCGCCGGACACGAGGCAGCTGCCGGTGGCGGGCCGCCGGCCCGAGCCCCCGGTCGCGCCCCGACCGGCCCGGCCGGTGCCGGTGCGGGCGGAGGACGTGCTGGCCCCGGCGGCGTGCCCGGAGAAGGCGACGGGCGGCGGCTGGTGGACGCGGCAGGGCCCGACCCCGGCGGCGGCTTCGGCCCCGGTGCCGCCGGCGGTGCCGGTCACCGGCGGGATCAACGACCGCGGGCTGCCGGTGCGGGTGCCGATGGCCCTGTTGGCCGCGGCGACGGGATCGGCGCGGCCGCAGCAGCGGCGACACGATCCGGACCCGGAGGCCGTGGGCGGCATGCTGTCGCGGCTCTACGACGGGGTGCGGCGGGCCGAGGCCGAGGAGACCCCCGAGATTGTCCTGCCGCCGGTCGGCGGGCGCAGCGAAGGAGGACAACAATGATGACCCTGAGCCAGGAGGCGCAGGACCTCAGCTGGCTGGTCAGCCGGTTCGCGGAGCGGGTGCCGGGGGTGGTGCACGCGATCGTGGTGTCGTCCGACGGGCTGCTGGTGGCCGTCTCCGACCACCTGCCCCGCGACCACGCCGACAAGCTGGCCGCGGTGACCTCGGGGCTGATGAGCATCACCGCCGGGGCGGCGCAGATGTTCGACGACGACGTCGTCAAGCAGACCGTGGTGGAGATGGGCCGCGGCTACTTCCTGGTCATGCAGATCCGCGACGGGTCGATCCTGGCCACGCTGGCCGGCGCGGACGCCGACATCGGCGTGGTCGGCTACGAGATGGCCCGGCTGGCCAAGCAGACCGGTGAGATGCTCACGCCGGCGCTGCGGGCGGAACTGCAGCAGGCGCTGCCCCGCTGAGAACGCCCCCGGGGGCGGCGACGCCGACGCGGCAACCCGTTCCCGAACGGGTGATCCGGCCTCTCCGGGTGGGTGGCGCGGCCCGCCCGCCCGGAGATCGTGCCGGGCCGGGAGAACCGAGGAGGGCGCTCGGCGGGCGGCCCGATCCCCACGTCGAGCCGGGTGGAGCAGACCGTCCGGTCGACGCGGCGGACCGGCCGGCCCGCGGCACCGCCCGAAGCCGAACTTGCCGCGAAAAAGCACCGGAAAAAGTGGCCGTCGGGGGATCACACCACGGTCTTTGACGGAGTAACGTACGTCACCGGAGAGGCCGCTCCCCCCGTGGCGGCCTCTCCCTTATCTTTCCGCCCGCTCACCCCGGCTGGTCTTCCCGGCCGGCGGGTTGGGTTCGGTGACCGGGTGCCGCAGCCCCGGGTGCCCGGCCGGCAGCGACCGGCGGATCACCAGCCAGCTCAGCGCCAGCGCCGCCGCCACCAGCGGCCAGGTCAGCGCGACCCGCGCCGCCACCAGCGCCAGCACCTGCCCGCCGAAGTACAGCGGTACGAACACGGCCAGCCGCAGCACGTACGTGCCGGCCCACACCCAGCTGCCGCGCGCGTACGCCCGCAGCAGCGCCGGGTCGCGCCGCCACCGCCCCCGCTGGCCCAGCGCCACACCCACCAGCACCCCGAGCAACGGCCACCGCACGACGATGCTGACGGCCCAGGCCAGCGCGCTGGCCGCGTTGGACAGCACCTGGATCAGGAAGAAGTCGCTGGCCCGCCCGGTGCGCAACGCGACCAGCGCGGCGACACACACCGCCAGCAGCCCGACCAGCACCGACCGAGGCCGGTCTCCGCGCCGCAGCCGCCAGCCGGCCACCGCCGTGCCGGCCACCACGGCGGCGGCGACCCCGCCCAGCAGCGACCGGCCGGTGAACAGCCAGCCCAGGGCGAACGCCACCGGCGGCAGGGTCGCGTCCACCGCCCCGCGCCGCCCGCCCAGCAGGTCCGCGAGGGACTCCGGCCGGCCGGCGGGCCGCGGGGCCGCCGTCGTCTGATCGGGCTCGGGCATGGCGGTCACCGGCACCTCCTCCAGGTCCACCCCAACGTATCGCCGGCCGTCGGTGGGCCAGTGGGCGACGTCCCCGGTGTGCCGTTACGGTGTGCGGGTGCGTGAGACGGCAAGGGGTTGGACGGCGGTCTGGTTGGTCGTGCTCGCCCTGGCACAGACAGCCGGGCTCGTCGTGGTGTGGCGTTTCGCCCTGCACACCGAGCTCGGCCAGTGGCTCGACACGGTCGCGCTGACCGGCAACCGGATCGGTCACGACCGCATCGACGAGCCGGTGGACCGGCTCCTGAACGCGATGTCGGCGGTGTCGCTGCTGGCGGCGACGGCCGTGATCGGCTTCATCGCGCTCATGCGCCGCCGGGTGGCGCTGGCCGTCACGGCCACGCTGCTGATCGGCGGCGCGAACGCGACCACCCAGCTGCTCAAGTACTTCCTGGCCCGGCCGGACTTCGGCATCGACCCGGAGCGCGCGGCGGTGGGCAACAGCCTGCCGAGCGGGCACGCGGCCGTGGCGGCGTCGGTGGCGCTGGCGCTGATCCTGGTGCTCCCCCGCAAGGTGCGCGCCGTCGGCGCGTTCCTCGGCGCCGGGTACGCCGCCACCGCCGGGGTGGCCACCCTCTCCGCCGGCTGGCACCGGCCCAGCGACGCCGTCGCGGCGTTCCTGGTCGTCGGCGTCTGGGCGGCGGTGGCCGGGCTGCTGCTGCTGGTCACCCAGCGGGAACGGGCCCAGGTGGAACCGGCCGACGCGCACCGGATCGCCGCGGCCGTGCTCGGCGTCGGCGGCGCGCTGGCCGTGGTCGCCTCGGTGCTCGCCCTGTCGTGGCTGGTCGACCTGCCCCGGGTGGACCCGCACGAGCTGGGCCGCCGGCCGCTGTTCGTCGGGTACGCCGGCAGCGCGGCCGGGATCGCCGGGGCGATGGGCGTGGTGGCGGCGCTGGCGCTCGCCGCGGTGCACCGCCTGGTGCCCCGCCACAAGGGTTGATCGGCCGGGACCCCGGCGGCCTGGCCCCGGGGTCCCGCTGACCGTCCGGTCAGCCGCGCACGTAGGTGCCCACCATGTTCCCGCTGGCGATCTCCCGGTCCACCAACGCGCGGTGCACGTCGCCGGCGCCGGGCGCGGCCGGCAGCTCCAGCGGCCGTTCGAGGGCGTACAGGCGGAAGAAGTAGCGGTGCGGGTCGTCGCCGGCCGGCGGGTGCGGGCCGCCCCAGCCGGTGGCCCCGAACCCGTTGGGCCACTCCTGGCCGCCGGCGGGCACCTGGCCCTCGGCGACCCCGCCGGAGCCCGGGTTGATCCCGGTGACCAGCCAGTGCAGGAACGGCTCCCGGCCGGCGTCGCGGTCCTCGACGAACAGCAGCAGCTCCCGCGTCCCGTCGGGGACGTCGGCCCATTCCAGCGGCGGTGAGACGTTTCCGCCCTCCCGGGCGAAACGATCCGGCAGGCGGTCGTGGTCGTTGAACGCGACGCTGCGCAGCATGATCCCGGCCATCTCCGAGCCCCCTCTCGTCGTCGCCCCGGCCGCGTACCCGGTCCGGTCGGCACGAAACGACGGCGGTCGCCGTGCGAGGCGACGCGATGGCCCCGGCCGAGTTCCTGGTCACCCGGGTGGTGGAGGTCGGCGTGCACGGCCTGGACCTGGCCGCCGCCCTGGGGCGCGAGCCGTGGCTCACGCCGGCCGCGGCCGAGGTGACCGGCGGGCGTGGCGTCCCGGCCGGGCTGGGCTGGGACGGGTCGACCCTGGTCGCCGAGGCCACCGGGCGGGCGCCGCTCACCGGCCGGAAACGCGCCGTCCTCGCGGCGGCCGGCGTCCGCTGGCTCGCCTTCGCCGCCGGCTGACCCCTTCCGGGGACGGGGCCGCGCCCCGGCCCCGCGAGGGGTCAGATCACCCGCTCGTTGCCCCCGTCCACGGTGATCTGCGCGCCCGTGGTGGCCGCGAAGGCCTCCCCACAGAGCGCGGCGGCCAGGTCGCCGACCCGGGCGCTGGTGATCTCGGTACGCAGCAGGTTCCGCCGCTTGTACTCCGCCACGGTCAGGCCGTAGTGCCGGGCCCGGGCCTCGAGCACCTCCGCGCTCCACAGCCCGGTGTCGAAGACCGCGTCGGGGTGCAGCACGTTGACGCGGATGCCGTCGGCCGCCCACTCCAGGGCCGCCACCCGGGCCACCTGCGTCACCGCCGCCTTCGAGGCGGAGTAGGCGACCGCGCCGGGCCCCGGGCCAGCGCGTTGCGCGAGGCGACCACGACCACCCGGCCACCGCGGGGCGCGAGCGCCAGCAGCGGGTGCGCCCGGGAGAACAGGTACGCCACGGACTCGGCGTTGACCGCCATCGTGCGCCGCAGATCGGTCGGGTCCAGCGCGGCGATGTCCCGGCTGGGCGGGAAGATCCCGGCGGACGCGACGACGATGTCGACCCCGCCGAACCGGTCCACCGCCGCGTCCAGGGCGGCGTCGACGGCCGCGGAGTCGGTGACGTCGACGGTCAGGCCGAGTCGGGCCGGCCCGTCCGAGCGGCCGACCGACGGGTCCCGGTCCAGGGCCACCACGCAGGCGCCCCGGGCCAGCAGCGCCTCGGCGCAGGCCCGGCCGATGCCCGAGGCCGCCCCGGTCACCACCGCCACCTCGCCGGCGAACTCCGGCGCCGGACCGCCCCGGCGCAGCTTCGCCTGCTCCAGCTCCCAGTACTCGAGGTCGAAGATGTCCTGGGCCGGCAGCGCCTGGTAGCCGTCGACCGCCTCGGCCGCCTCGATCACGTCGACGGTGTGCCGGTAGATGTCCCGGGCCATCACGGTCTCGGCGGCCCGCCGGCCGGCGGTGAGCATTCCCAGCTCCCGGTCGAGGATCACCCGGGGCGCGGGGTCGAGCACGGTCAGCGTGGTGCGGGCCCGGGAGCGGTTCTCGTCGACGTACCGGCGGTAGGCGTCGGCGTACCCGGCCACGTCGGTGCCGACCAGCGGGATCCGCTTGGTGCGCAGCACGTGGTCCGGGGTGACCGGGCCACGCGTGGCGACCTCCGCCAGGTCGGGCCGGTCGAGGAACGCCCGCACGGCCGGGTCCTCGTGGCGGCTGAGCAGCATCGGGACGCCCGCCGCGGCGGAGACCTCCCGGCGCAGCCCGGCCAGCCGGACCCGGTCCACCGGACGCGGTGCGGCCGGCGCGACCCGGGGCCGCGGCAGGGCCACCCGTTCCTCGGCCAGGGTGACCAGCTCGATGTGCCGGCGGTACGCCTCCTCGGCGTCCGCGCCGAACGTGAACAGCCCGTGGTTGAGCAGGACCACGCCGACGGTGCCGCTGTGGGCGCGCTCCGGGTACAGCTGCGCGCAGAGCCGGGCCAGGTCGAAGCCGGGCATGACGTACGGGACCACGACGACGCTGTCGCCGTAGACCTCCTCGACCAGCCGGGCGCCCTTCGGCTGGTTGGTCAGGGCCAGCAGGGCGTCGGCGTGGCTGTGCAGCACTGCCGGGTGCGGCAGCAGCGCGTGCAGCAGCGTCTCGACGCTCGGGTCCGGCGCGGTCGCGTCGAGGCGGGCGCAGCGCAGCTCGTTCATCATGTCGCTGTCGCCGAGCCGCTCCAGTCGCAGCAGCGCCCGCGGCCGGTCCAGCCGCAACGCGGTGAAGCCGGACGCGTCCATGGTCGCCAGGTCCGAGCCGCTGCCCTTGACGTGGAGCACCTCCACCGGCTCGCCGGTGAGGTCGGTGACCGTCGTCTTGACCGAGGTGTTCCCCCCGCCGTGCAGCACCAGGTCGGTGTCGGCCCCGAGCAGCCGGGACGCGTACACGAGCCGCGCGACCGGATCGGAGCTGTCCGGGGCGTCGGCGGCGGACCAGCGGTTGCGCATCGGGGCGGCTCCTCGCGGCAGGGGGCGGGGCGGGTCAGGCCCGGTCGGCGGGGTCGTCGGGGCGGCCACCGGCGGACGGCAGGATGACCCGACGCTCGGTGACGATGGCGGTGACCAGGTCCGCCGGGGTCACGTCGAAGGCGTAGTTGAGGGTACCGGTGCCCTTCGGGGCCAGGGCCGCGGCACCGAGGGCGGTGATCTCCTCGGGGGCGCGTACCTCGATGTGGACGTCCCGGCCGGACGGGGTGGCCAGGTCGACGGTCGACTCCGGGGCGGCGACCACCATCGGCACGCCGGCGCGGGCCGCCGCCAGCGCCAGCGGATACGTGCCCACCTTGTTGATCACGTCGCCGTTGGCGGTGATCCGGTCCGCGCCGACGACGACCGCGTCGACCAGCCCCTGGGCCAGCACCGACGCGGCGGCCGAGTCCACCACCAGGGTGTGCGGCGCCCCGATCTGCGCCAGCTCCCACACGGTCAGCCGCGCGCCCTGCAGCAGCGGGCGGGTCTCCGAGGCGTACACGTGGGCCAGCGCCCCGTGCTGCTGCAGGGACCGGACCACGCCGAGCGCGGTGCCCCACTCGACGGTGGCCAGCGCGCCGGCGTTGCAGTGGGTCTGCACCGCCACCTGCGGGCCCACCGTCTCGACCAGCCAGCGGGCGCCCCGCTCGCTCAGCTCCCGGCAGCAGCGGACGTCCTCCTCCAGCACCGTCAGGGCCTCGGCGAGGGCCGCCTCGGCGCCGCCGGCCTCGAGCCGGGCGCGTACCCGGTCGACGCCCCAGGCGAGGTTCACGGCGGTGGGGCGGGCGGCCCGGATCGCGTCGAGCGCCTCGCGCAGCTTCGCCGGGTCGTCCGGGTGCAGCCGGGCGGCGAGGGCCACCCCGAGCGCCCCGGCGACGCCGATCGCGGGCGCGCCCCGGATCGCCAGCGACCGGATCGCGACGATCAGGTCCTCGACGGTCCCGATCTCCAGGAACTCGACCTCGTGCGGCAGCCGGGTCTGGTCGATCGCGATGATCAGGCCGTCCCGCCCGTCGACAGTTCGCATCTGCACCCCTCAGTCCGCGGGTCCACAATCTACGGTGGCGACCCGGTCTGGATCAACGGCGTCGGCGTTCAGTCCCGCGGCGGGGCGGCGCGGCGCAGGTGCGCCAGGACGATCGGGTCGATCCGGCCGGAAACCAGGCGTTCCTCCAGGTTCTTCACCCCGGCCCACGAGGCCAGCGCGTCGTCCAGCCCGGCCGCGCCGACGGGGTGGCCGGCGTGGGCCAGCAGCCCCGGGACCACGTCCGCGGCGGCGACCCCGGTGCGCGGCAGCGCCAGCCCCTGCTCCCGATAGGCGAGGTTGGCGTGGGCCTGGGTGGCCAGCGCCCCGAGCCACCTCGCCGGCGAGACGGACGGCGTCGGTGCGGGCGGCGTCGTCCGCCGCGGCGGCCGGCACCAGCGCGCCGACGGCGAGGAACTTGCTGGCCACGGCCACGCCGTGCTGCCGGCCGTCCGCCGAGCGGCCCACGATCGAGAAGGTCACCCGAGGAGGCCAGAGCAGGCGCGGGCGCGGCGGCAGTGGTCAGAACGGCGGTCTGGCCCGCTCCGGCGGGCGGCCCCAGGCCCGGCGGGCGTCCGCCACCGCCAGCAGCATCAGGTGCGCGCCGCCGAGCTGCCACCTGTTCACCGCCGATCGGCCGAGCAGGGGCACCGGCCAGCCGAACCGGCCGGCCAGGTACTCGATCGTCAGCGCCGCCAGCCAGAGCACGATCCGGACGTTGGTGGTCAGCAGCGCGCCGGCCAGCCACAGCACCGCCGTGGCGCTGAGAACGATCAACATCCGCTGTTTGAGCCCTCGGAGCCGCTGCCGGCCCAGTGCCAGCAGCAGGATCAACGGCCGGCTCACCTGGGCCACCACGTACCCCACGGCGAACGCCAACCCGAGGGAGGTGAACGCGCGGGGCACGGCCACCCCCAGCACCATCGTCGAGCCCAGCGCGATCATCACGATGCTCTGCAGCCACACGTTGTACGGGTCGTACCGGCTCGTCGTCCAGGCCGTGCCCTGCCACACCGACCACAGCGCCAGCATGACCAGCAGCGTCTTGCCCGTGCCGGTGACCGGGGACCAGCCCGAGATCTGGCCCTCGATGGCCAGGTCCTCGAACGAGCGGGCCACGATGCGGGTGAGCGCGAAGACGAACACCCGCGGGATCTTGCCGGGGCGCCGGGACAGCGGAAGGATCGACCGGTGACGAACCGTTGGGGTATGACGGTGGCGGCCTTCCTGATCGCCCGGCTGGGCCCGGCCTGACGGTCCTCGCCGGGCGGCCGAGCGGAGAGGAGCCGACGATGAACCTCACCGACCGGGTGGCGGTGTTCACCGGCGGGGCCGGCGGCATCGGCGCCGCGCTGACCCGGCGGTTCGCCGCCGAGGGCGCGGCGGCGGTCGTGGTGGCCGACCTCGACCCGGCCGGGGCGCGCGCCGTCGCCGACGAGGTCGGCCCGGTCGCCCGCGCCGCCCAGGTCGACGTCACCGCCGAGGAGCAGGTCCGCGACCTGGTGGCCGACACCGAGCGGCGGTACGGCCGGATCGACCTGTTCTGCGCCAACGCCGGGGTGGCCACCGGGGCGGGCCTGGACGCCCCGGCCGCCGACTGGGACCGGGCGTGGCGGGTCAACGTGCTGGCCCACGTCCAGTCCGCCCGGGCGGTGCTGCCCGGGATGCTCGCCCGGGGCCAGGGCTACCTGCTGCACACCTGCTCGGCGGCGGGGCTGCTCACCGCCGTCGGCCAGCGCAGCGGGCCGGGGTGCACCGACCACAGCAGCCGGCGCCACCAGGGACGGGCCGCGCGCAGGGCGGCCGTGTAGGCGGCGGCCACGGCGGCCGCCCGCTCGGCCTGTTCGGCGGTGGTGGCGCCGGGGGCGAACGCCTGCTGGTTCAGCAGCCCCGCCAGCTCGGCCACGTCGACCTCCGGCATGCCGGGGCCCGGCGGTGAGGTGCCGGCGCGGGCCTCGGCCAGGGCGGCGTGGGCGCGGGCGGCGACCTCGGTGGCGGCCAGGTCCCCGCCGGCCGGGCGTCCGGCCAGCCGCAGCGCGTCGGTCACCTCCCGCCAGGCGCCCGAGATCCGCTGCGCGGGGTCGCCGGCGAACAGCCGGACCCGCGACCGGGACCGCCGCAGCGCCACGAGCACCGCCAGCGCCGCCCCGACGAGCAGCACCAGGCCGCCCGCGCCGCCGCCCACCAGCACCGGCGTCGACACCCCGGCGGGCTCGGCCGGCCCGCCAGGCGCGGCCACCGGCGGCGCGGACTCCGCCGGCCCCGGGGTGGGCTCGGGCGCCTCCGACGGCGGCGGTTCGTCCGGCGCCGGGCGGAAGTCCTCCTCGACCGGGCGCGGCTGCTCGTCGGGGCGGGGCAGCGGGTCGAACGGCACCCAGCCGACCCCGGAGAACAGCACCTCCGGCCAGGCGAACGCGTCCGCCGCGCGCACCGGCCCGTCGCCGGGGGAGGAGAACCCGACGACGACCCGGGTGGGCAGCCCGGCCAGCCGGCCGAGCACCGCGAACGCCGCCGCGAACTGCTCGGAGGTGCCCCGCTGGCCGCCGCCGCTGCGCGGGCCGAACAGGAAGAACTCCAGGTTCGGGTACGCGTGCCCGCTGGGCGCGTCCGCCACCATCCGGTAGTGCTCGGCGAGGAACTGCTCGATCGTCGCCGCCCGGGCGTACGGGCGCTGTTGTCCTCGGCGAGCTGGGCGGCGAGCCGGCGCAGCGGGTCCGGCGCCCCGTCGGCCACCCGCAGCACCCGCGCCACCGCGTCCCCGGCCGGTACGTCCGCCGTGGCGAGCAGGTTGCTGTCGGGCCGCTCCGCCGCCGAGGTGACCGTGTACCGCAGCCCCGGCGTCAGCCCCTCCGGCCGGATCAGCGTCCCGGTCTGCGGGTCGTACGCGACGCGGGCGCCGCTGACCTCCCGCGGGGTGGCCACGGCGGGCAGCAGCCGCCCGGTCAGGTCGGCCACGGTGATCTCCTGCCGGACCGTCTCGACCGTCGACCCCGGCGCGGTCGGGGTCTCCGGCAGGATCCGCCCGGCGTTGCGGTACGTCGCCCCGACCCGCCACGTCACCCCGTCGTAGTCGCTGAGCACGGCGAGCCTGATCGGCGCCGCCCGGCCCGGTGCGCCCCCGCCGTCCCGCGCCTCGTCGACTTCCGGCCCTCCGCCCGCCGGTGCGGCCGAAGCCGGGGAGTTGTCGCGTCGCGTGCTCACCTCCAGCAGCTTCTGTTCCGGGTTCAGGGCCCAGCCGGAGATCCGGATCAGCGGGTTCTCGTCCAGCGACTCCACCTGCGGCGGCTCCACGTACCGGCGCGGGTCCACCGGCCGGCCCTCCACCCGGCCGGCCACCGCCGGGCCGAGCAGGGCGGCCAGCCCGACCACCACCGCCAACCCGGCCGCCGTCGTGGCGGCCAGCCGTACCCGCACCGCCGCCCGCACCCCGGGCGGGAGTCCGGCGGTCGGGTCCGCACCCGGCGGCGCCGCCCGCCCGGCCGGCACGGCCAGGCCCACGGCGGCGACCGCCGCGAACGCCACCGTCGGCCAGATCGCCGGGTCCGCGTTCGGCCCGACCACGTACAGCGCCCCGGCGTAGAGCAGCGCGGGCGGCAGGTAGCCCAGCAACAGCCGGCCGGCCCGCAGCCCGACCTCGGCGCCGGCCAGGCCGGCCAGCCACGCGGCGACCAGCGGCACCAGCACCGTGTCCGGAGCAGGCTCGACGGGGATCATCGCGGTCAGCAGCCGGGGGATGCCGTTGCGGGCCGCGTCCGCCGCGACGTCGACCAGCGGGGCCGCCAGCCCGGCCGCGTCCGCGGACACCCGCAGCGACCACGCCGTCCAGCCGGCCAGGGCAGCCACCGACAGCGGCGCGACCAGCCACGACGGCAGCCGCCGGGCGGCCACGCTGACCAGCACCGCGCCGGCCCCGGCGCCAGCCACCAGCCCGGTCAGCAGCCCGTCCGCGTACACCCGGCCGAGCACCACCCCGGTCAGCGCGACCAGCGTCGCCAGCGTCAGCGGCGCCACCGCCGCCCGCGCCGCCCCGAGCACCCTCACCACCGGCGCACCCCGTCCCACCCGGCCGCGAACCCGGCCCCGTCGGCCGCGTCGACGACCACCATCCCGGTCGCGGCCGCCGGCGTCGGATCCGCCGCCCCGAACACCCCGACCACCACTGACGGGTACGCCCCGCGCAGCGCGCCGACGTGCCCCAGGTCGCCCCGGCCGTCCGGGCCGGTGAGGAAGACCAGGGTGTCGCCGAGGCGCTCCTGCCGCAGCCGCCTCGTCGCGCCGCGCAGCGCCTCCGCCGCGTCATCGCCGTCGAGGCGTACCGCGGCGAGCCGGTCCAGCGGACCGGCGGACTCCTCGACGGCCGCCGCCCGGGCCGCCGCCCGGCGGGCGGGGACCCACCGCCGCCGGCCGGGCGCACCGACCGGCGCCGGCCCGCCGTCGCCCGTCGGGCGTTCGGGCGCGACCAGCAGCAGCACCACCGGCAGGTCGGCGCGCAGCGCCGCCACCAGCACCGACGCCGCCGCCTCGCAGGCCGACTCGAACGACTCCGGATCGCGGTGGGCGGCGGCCCGGTTGTCCAGCAGCACCACGATCCGGGGCAGGCTGGTGTCCACGTTCTCCCGCACCATCAGCTCGCCGACCCGGGCGCTGGTGCGCCAGTGCACCCGGCGCAGCTCGTCGCCGACCACGTACTCGCGCAGCGAGTCGAACGTGATCGACCCGTGCGGCACCCCGTCGACGCGGCCGTCGAGGCTTCGCCCCGCGCCCGTCGGCACCGCCGTCAACGGGTGCACGCGCGGGTGCACCCACACCGGCACCGTCCCCGGGTACGCGCGGGCCAGCGCCACCAGCCCCAGCGGGTCCCGCCGTGTCACCCGCAGCGGACCCACCCGCACCACGCCCCGCCGGTCGGTCGGCACGTCGTAGGCCACGGTGACGTCCCGGCCGGGACGCAGCCGCAGCACCGGCACCGGCACGGTGCGCTCGCCGCAGCGGTCCTCGGCCAGCAGGTTCGCCGCCCGCAGCCGCCCGGTGTTGCGCACCGTCAGCACCATCCGGGCCGGCTCGCCCCGCGACACCCGGTCCGGGTCGGCGTGCCGGCGCACCTGAAGCCGGGGCCGCCACGACGCCACCAGCAGGGCGTATCCGACCGCGCCGGCGGCGGCCACCCCGAGCAGGGTCAGCTCCGGGTACGCGAACCGGAAACCGGCGCCGAGCAGCACCACGGCGGCCACGAGCAGCCCGGCGCCCCGGGCGGTGATCCCCACGTCCCTGCGGCCGGCCGTCAGCGGGCCGGGGCGAGCTGACCCGACGGCAGCGGCACCGGCACCGAGGCGACCGCCTGGCGCAGCACCTCCGCGGCGGTCACCCCGCGCACCTGCGCGTCGGGGCTGAGCAGCAACCGGTGGGCGAACACCGGCTCGGCGAGGACCTTGAGGTCCTCCGGCATGATCCAGCCCCGCCCGTCGATCAGCGCGTACGCGCACGCCGCCCGGGTCAGCGCGATCACCCCGCGGGGGCTCACCCCCACCCGCACCTGCGGGTGGCCGCGGGTCGCCGCGGCCAGCCGCACCGCGTACGCGTACAGCGGCTCGGCGATGTGCACCCGGCGGGCCATCTGCACCATCTCCCCGACGGTGGCGGTGTCGGTGACGGGGGGCAGCGCCTCGGGGGAGCGGACCGTCGCCCCGCGCAGCACCTCCACCTCGACCGCCTCGTCCGGGTAGCCGACGGACAGCTTCACCAGGAACCGGTCCAGCTGCGCCTCCGGCAGCCGGTACGTGCCATCCATCTCCACCGGGTTCTGCGTCGCCACCACCAGGAACGGCTGCGGCACCGGGTGGCGGACCCCGTCGACGGTGACGGTGCGCTCCTCCATCACCTCCAGCAGCGCCGACTGGGTCTTCGGCGACGCCCGGTTGATCTCGTCGGCGATGACGATGTTGGCGAACACCGGCCCCGGGTGGAACTCGAAACCGCGGGTGGCCTGGTTGAAGATCGTCACCCCGGACACGTCGGAGGGGAGCAGGTCCGGGGTGAACTGGATGCGCCGCCACTGGCCCTTGACGGTCGCGGCGATCGCCCGGGCGAGGGTGGTCTTGCCGACCCCGGGCACGTCCTCCAGCAGGACGTGCCCCTGCGCGAACAGCGCGGTCAGCGCCAACCGGACCACCTGCGGCTTGCCGAGCACCACCGAGTTGACGTTCTCGGCCAGCCGGGCGGCCAGGGCGGCGAAGCCCTGCACCTCCGGCTGGGTGAGCGGTTCACGGGTGTTCACGGCGGTGCTCCTTGCCTGGGTGGCGCGTGGTCAGCAGGTGGGCAGGACGTTGATGTTGTCGCCGCCCTCCAGGTTGAGCCAGGCCCACGGGATGTAGTTCCTGCCGCTGAACTCGACCTGCACCCACCAGGTGCTCTGCTTCTGGTTGTTGTAGATCCAGGAGTTGACGTTGGCGCCCTGCTTCTTGCAGTACGCCTTCAGCCGGGTATCCGGCCTCGCCCAGCCGACCTGCTGGTTGTTGTCCTGCCGGGTGACCCTGAAGACCTCGTTGCCGTTGCGGCCGTCGACCTCGGCGTCGCAGTACGTCCGCTGGTCGCCCGAGGGCCCGTTGTTGCAGGTGGCGATCCCGTAGAGCGCGTCGGTGCTCTGCGCCCGGGTCGCCATGCCCTGGCCGGCGGCGTTGCGCACCGTCACCGTGACCGTGTACGCGGTCCCCGGCGTCAGGTCCGACACCGTGGCGCGGGCGCAGTCGGCCGCGGCGACCGGCGCCTGGCCCGGCACGCTGACCGTGCACGCCGGCTTCCCGCCCCCGGCGTCCACGGTGAAGGTGACCGTGACCGAGGTGGCCGTCGCCGAGGAGCCGGTGACCGTGATCCGGGGCTGCGCCACCGTCCGCGCCGTGTCGGTGGCCTCCGGGCCCGGCCCGGCCTCGTTGACCGCCCGGACCTTGACCGTGACGTTCTGCCCGTCGCCGAGCCCGCCGACGGTGGCCCGGGTGTCGGTCACCTCGCTGGTCCTGCCACCCGCCTCCACCAGGTACTTCGTCACCGGCCGACCGTTGGGCGCCGCCGGCGACCACTGCACCGCCACCGTGCCCGGCTGGTCGGCCACGGTCGTCGCCCGCAGGCCGACCGGCTGACCCGGCGGGGCGAACGGCACGACCGAGTTGCTCACCGGGGACGCCACCGAACCGGCGCCCCGGTCGTTGACCGACACCACCGTGAACGCGTACTGGTTGCCGTACTCCAGCTCGCCCGCCGGGACCACCAGCTCCGTCTTCGTCGACTCACCGGCCGGAGCGTTCGCGCCGGCCGAGGTGGCGGTCACGGCGTACTTCGCGATCGTGTTGCCCTGCCCGTTCGCGGCCGGCCACCTCACCAGGACCGTGCCGTCCGGCCGGGCCTCGGCGGTGACGCTGGCCGGCGGGTCCGGCACCTCCGCCGTCGGGGTGACCGGGTTGCTGGTACGCGCCGGTCCGTCGCCCTTGGCGTTGACCGCGTGCACCGAGAACCGGTACGTCTCGCCGTTGGTCAGGCCCGTGACCTCCACCGACCGCTGGTTGGCGCCCACCTCGAGGCGCTGACCACCGCCCTCCACCACGTACCGGACGATGTCGGCGCCGTTCGCCGCCGCGGGCTGCCAGCCAACCCGCGCCTGCGCGTCGCCGGCCGAGGCGGTGACGCTGCGCGGCGCGCCCGGCTTGCCCACCTTCGGCTTCTTCGGCGGAGGCGGCGGCGGGGGCACCGGCGGCGGGTCGCCGCCGAGCACGTCGTTGGCGTACTTGTCGACGTCGCGCACCTGGTGCTCGTCGTCGACCACGCGGGCGGTCGCCGAGTCCGGCGCGTTGATGAACAGGTGGTTCTCCCGCACCTCCAGCTCCAGCGGCCCGGCCCAGCCCTTTCCGCCGATCGTGTCGACGAGCTGGCCGCCGGAGTCGAAGGAGTAGACGGTGCCGGTGGTCTCGTCGGCGACGTAGTAGCGGCCCGCCCAGGCCACCGCCGGGCTGAGCCCGTCGCCCCGGCCCGGGACGGTGAACTGCCGCTCCTCGCCGCCGTCGCCGACCACGAGCACCTTCCGCTCGCCGGGCACCGTCACCGGCACCCGAGGGCCGCTGGTCCGCGCCGGCAGGGCACCCGGGCCGGTCATCCGCAGCGGGGTACGGGCGACCTCGCCGCGCCGCACCCGCACCAGCTCCCCGGCGGTGCGGTCCAGCACCGCGACGCCGTTGTCCAGGGTGGAGACCACCAGCTCGTGGCTGGGCGCCGTCACGTCGTACGACTCGATCTTCTTCGGGCTGAGGCCCCCGCCGGCCGGCGCGGCCGACCCGGGCTCGGCCGGCAGCTCCGCCGCCGTGACCGCCGAGACCGTGCCCTCGGCCGGGACGGCGATCCACAGCCGCCCCTCGCCGTCGAACGAGCCGCCGGTGATGCCCGGCGGGTAGCGCACCGGCTCGCCGATCGGGACCAGCGAACGCGGGTCGAGCTGCCGGACGATGCCCTGCACCGCGTCCACCACGAACGCCGCGTCCTCGTGCAACGCCACGTTCACGCCCAGCCCCGGGGTCGTGCGGGTGGTCGCGGTGATCTGGAGGGTGGCCAAATCCAGCGAGCTGACCTGCCCGGTGTTGAGGTCCCGCAGGATCAGCAGCCGGTCGGTCTGCACGACCTGCATCGGGTGCCGCCGGGCGCCGGGGACCTCCACCCGGGTGTCGACCCGCGCCGTCACGCCGTTGACCCGGGACATCTCGCTGCGCGCCGCGCTCCACAGCCAGCTGCTGGCGTCGTAGTTGGCCACCGCGTTGTCGGCCGAGCCCAGCCCGAGGACGGTGAGCCCCATCGCGGCCAGCAGCGCGGCGACCGTACCGATCGTGACCAGGCCGCCGCGCAGGCGGGAACGTCGGCGAGAAGCCCGCGGACCCGTGCTCACGGCATCATCGATGGTGGCCACAACCGGCTGCCTCCCCGTGTGATCGTGCCGGGTGACGCGCCGTTGACCGGCGACCCGCCCCGAGCCGGGTGCCATCATATGGTTCGACCCGGACAGGGGAAACCCGCACCGTCCGCCGCCGGACACCGAGCGTGCGGGCGGCGGCGGAGGGCGTCAGCCCGGCGTGGAGCCCGCCTGCCGCGCGGTGCAAACCTGACCGGACGTGGCGAACGTGTCGGTCGAGTAGACCGCGAGCACCGTGAAGCAGTAGTCCACCCGGGTGCTCAACGCGTTGACCGTGTAGCTCGTCTCGCCCGGGTCCACGTCGCCCATCACGCCCAGCCGCTGCCCCGCCCGACCGCCCGCCACCATGAACGGCACCGCCCCGCGGGACGGGTCTGTCCAGGTGAGAGTGATCGTGCTCCCCTCGTCGCGCAGCCGCAGGTCACCCGGCGGCGGGCCGGTCACCTTCGCCGCGGCCGACGCCGTGGCCGGCGCAGCCCCGGCCCCAGGCGGCGCCTCCGCCGAGCGGCCGAACACGCCGAACACCAACACCGCGACCACCGCGACGACGACCAGCACGACCGCGACCACCGCGACCACGAGCACCGTCCGGCCGCGCCGCGACGACGCGGGTCGCTCGTCCGCCGGGTACGCCGGCCACACCTGCGCCGACGACGGGTTCCCGTGCTCGGCCTGCCAGCCGCCCTGCTCGGGCCAGCCCTGCTCTGGCTGCCCCTGCGGCGTCTGTCCCTGCCCGGCCTGGGGCGCCTGATGGCCTTGGTGCGGGTACCCCAGGTCCGGCTCCTGTGCCGGGTGGCCCGCGTCCGGTTGGCCCGGCTGCGGGATGCGGGGCGGCTCCGGCATGTCGTCCGGGCCGGTCAGGACCGCCGGGGAGGCCGCCTCCGGGTCCGCCTCGGCCGGCGCGTTGTCCGCGGTGTACGCCCCGGCCGCCGGCTGGCCGGACGGGGCGGCCAGGGGCTGCGGCGGGCCGAGACTGCTCCACGGCGGCGCGGTCATCCCCCACGGCGGCACCGGCGCCCCGCTGACGGGTACGCCGCTGGCGGGCGCTCCGCTGACGGGCGCTCCCGCCAGCGGTGGGCTGCTGGTGGGCGGGCCACTGATCGGTGGTGCGTTGACCGGTGGTGCGTTGACCGCTGGAGCATTGGGCGGTGGGGCGCTGAACGGGCCGCGGGGCGGGGGTGGCACGGCCACAGGCGGCGTGGCACGCGGTGGTTCGCTCGCCTGTGCCTGTGCCTGTGCCTGTGCCTGTGCCTGTGCCTGTGCCTGTGCCTGTGCCTGTGCCTGTGCCTGTGCCTGTGCCCGTGCCCGTGCCCGTGCCCGTGCCCGTGCCTGTGCCGGCGGCGGTGGTGCTGGCGGTGGTGCGGGTGCTGGCGGTTGCGGGCTTGCGGGCGGTGTGCTCGCGGGCGGCCCGCTGACCGGGGTGCCCACGCTGGCCGGCGGTCCACTGACGGGCGGACCACCCACGGGCTGTCCGACAGCCGGTGCGGCCTGGCCGCCGCTGACCGGTGCCGTGCCAGCCCCGGCGGCGCGTCCGGCCCTCTCCCGCAGCAGAGGATCGATCTGCCGTACCTGAACCGTCGGCTTGTCCCAGCCGGCCGACCGGCCAGGAGCGGGCTCCGGCTGCGGACCCGCCCCGGTGGAAGCTGTCTGCGCCGGGGCCGCCTGCGGCGTAGCCGGCGGAGCCGGCACGGGCGGCGGGGGAGCGGCCGTCGTGGGCTGGGGCGCCCATGGCGAGATGGGCGCGGGGGCGTCGGCGCGGGCGGAGCCGCCGCAGGCCCGGGCTGGGGCTGCGGCTGAGGCGACGTGGCCGGACCGGTGTGCGGAGCCCCCACCGCCGGCGGCGCGTACGCCTGGTGCTGCGGCCCGTTCGCTGTGAGCGGGACGGGAGGAGGTGGAGGCGGCACCCGCGGTGCCGGCGGAACCGCCGAATGCGCGGGCGGGCTGCTCGGGGCGGTGGGCGGTGCGTCCTGCCGTGGGGCGGGAGCGGCCGGCTGCGCGGGCGGCACCGCCCGGGCCGGTGCCGGCGTCGGCGCGACCTGCGGTGGGGGCGCCGGGACGCGCGGCGGCGGGATGTGCTGCGCCGCTGGTGAGGGTGGCGGCGGCGGGATGTGCTGCGCCGCCGGTGAGGGTGGCGGCTCGGGCAGGCGCTGGGCGGGTACCGGGGCGGGCGGAGCAGGGATCTGCGGTGGTGGCGGCACCTGCCGGGGCGGCGCGGGAACGACGCTCTGTTGCGGCGGAGCCGGTACCCGAGGCTGTTGCGGCGGCACCGGGATCGGTGCCTGCTGCGGGGGCGCCGGGATCGGAGGCTGTTGCGGGGGCGCCGGGATCGGAGGCTGTTGCGGTGGCGCCGGGACCCGGGGCGGCGGGGGCAGGTGCGGCGCTGGAGGCGGTGGCGCGGTGGCCTGCGGCCCGGGCGTGGGGCGCTGCGGTGGAGCAGGCGTGGGCACTGCCGCCAAGGGCATCGTGGGGCTGGTCAGCGCGGACGGAGCAGGCTGCGGTGCGGGCCCGGTGGCAGCCGGCCCCGGCGCTCTCTCGCCCAGATAGTGCCGAGCCGCCAGCACCATCGGATGGTCGGCGCCGAACACGGCGGGCCCGGCGCTGACGATGCGGGCGAAGTGACGGCGGGCCTCGTGCCGGTTGCCCAGTTCCTCGGAGACCGACGCCAAATCGAAGGAAAGCGTCAACATCAGGGGATCGCCCGGGTGCCACCGGCGTTCGCCCGCCGCGAGAGCCTCCTCCAGCACCCGCCGCGCGGAGACCGGGTCGCCGGCCTCCCGGTGCAGCCGGGCCAGCAGGTGCGCGCCGCCCAGCACCTCCGGGTGGTCCTCGCCGTAGCTTGCCCGGAGTGGGCCGAGCGCATCGGTCAGGAGGCGGCACGCGCCGGCGAGGTCGCCGGTGGCTCGGATGGCGAGTGCCTGATGTTGGAGGGCGGCCAGGGGAGAGGGCTGTGACACATCAGCCATGCTGCCCAAAAAGGGTGCCCGGACGCCACCCGCGTCCCGATCTTGATCCGTCCGCCGCGTTCCTGTCTCGGCTTTCAGCCCGCTGAGCTGGGCGAATGGGGTGGATGCGGGCCGGCAGGAAGGGGATGTGCATGATCCACCCCGGCCGTGTACAGTAATGCCCCGTGCGGCCCACCAGGGCGGCCGAGGGGTGATGAGGTCACCCTCGGTCGACAGGGTAGGCTGGGCGAGTGAGTCCGGGTGGCGGAATGGCAGACGCGCTAGCTTGAGGTGCTAGTGCCCGTATAGGGCGTGGGGGTTCAAGTCCCCCCTCGGACACTCCCGCGTAGCAACCGTGCGACGTTTTGCGGACCGGTGGTTGAGCGGCTTCAACCACCATCGTTCACTCTCTGTAAGCCCATGGCGGCCCCGCTTGCGGGGTGGTGGGCGGAGTGAGTAACCAGGCTGTCTCCGCTGTCATCCCGGCTGTGGTTCTGCCAGGTCAGCTGAGCGCTGGCCGCAGGAAGTCATCGGCAGGCGCAATCAAGCGACCGCCCTTGCCGTTGGCGAGACTCGTCTCCCGTCGCGCTGTGAGCACCGTCTACGGCCTGGTCACCCTCGATTCCCGTGGGCGGGTCGCGGACCGGACCGCGATGAAGGCCCTCGGCTGGGCTCCTGGCCGGCGACTCGACATCCGGGAACATCGCGGACTGATCATCGTAGCCGCCGATCAGCAGGGCGTATTCGCCGTGACCAAGGAGGGGCACCTGCGGCTGCCGGCCGTGGTCCGGCACTGGTGTGGGCTCACCGCCGGCGACCGCGTGTTCCTGGCGGCCGAGCCGGACGCCTCCCGGCTCGTGGTGCACCCTCCGGCTGCGCTGGATGCGATGATCGCCCAGGCCCACGCGGCGGCCCTTGGAGGTGATCGCGCATGAGCGACACCCCGGCGGGGCGAGCGGAGTTGGATGCCGCCCGGTTGTTGCTGGCGCGGATGGGTATCTCGCCGGCTGATCTTGCCGAGGCGGCGTCGGAGCGTCCACCGGCGCCGACGTTCGCCGAGTATGTTCCGGTCGTGTCTGCGGCGGTGACCGCGGGTACGAGGCGGGCGTATGGCTCGTACTGGAATCGGGTCCTGGAGCACTGGGGGCAGCGGCGGCTGGATGAGCCGACACCGTCGGAGATCGAGCAGTTGGCGGAGTACGTCAAGACGCACGTGGTGGCCCGGCGCAACGCCCGTGGCGGGCGTAGTGCGGCGGAGCATCTGATCGCGGCGTTGCGGTGTCTGTACAAGCGGGCGGTCGCCGACGGGTTGATCGCGGCTGCGGACAATCCTGCGCTGAAGGTGGCCAAGCCGCGGCGGTTGCCGAGCACCCGGCGGGCAGTGGCGGACAGTCGGCTGGCGGAGATCAACGCCGTGGCGGCCAGCACCGGTGATGATCCGGCGTTGGACAGTCTGTTGCTGCGCCTGCATACCGAGACGGCGTGCCGGCGTGGCGGCGCGCTGGCGTTGCGGCCGGTCGACCTCGACCCGGACCAGTGCCTGATCCTGCTGCGGGAGAAGGGGGATACGGTGCGGTGGCAGCCGGTGTCACCGACCCTGATGAGACACCTGCAGCGGCATGCCGAGGAGCGGTACGCCACGGGAACGGGCCAGTTGCTGCGGTACCGGAACGGGCAGCCGATCACGTACCGACGCTATGACCACCTGTGGGTTCGCATCGGTGAGCACCTGCCGTGGGTGTACGTGCAGCAGATCAGCACGCACTGGCTGCGGCACACGACGCTGACGTGGGTGGAGCGGAACTTCGGCTACGCCGTGGCTCGCGCCTATGCCGGTCACTCGGACAGTGGCGGCGACGTAGGCACGACCACGACCTACGTGCGGGCGAGCCTCCAAGAGGTCGCGTCGGCGCTTGCAGCCCTCACCAGCGAACCCCATCCCCTGGCATAGCTACCGCAGAGCCAGGGTGGGCCCGGTCGACATGTCCAGGCCCACCCTGGCCGGTGGCGCGATTGTTTGGACGTCGCTGCCTCAGGGCCGAAGAGGGCGGCAGCATCGGAGGGCAGATACTCCTGGTGTGCACGGGTTATCGAGGCCGATCCGGGGGAAGGACGGATCAGGCAGCGGCACGGATCGGGACATTCCCGGCGGGTCCTTGAACAAGTGAACCGGGTCAGTCCTCCGGCGCCTTGGTGAGCACCCCGTTGAGGTAGAGCGACTCGCGGCAGGTGGTGGCCCGGGGGGCGTTGGCCGGGGCGCCCGGGCGACGGCAGACCACGGTCAGGGTCACCTTCGCGCGGGCGGGGACCCGGATGGGGGTGACCGAGTGGTAGTCCTGGTTGCGGAAGTTCTCCAGGGCGTAGGTGACCACCTGCACCTGATTGGCGGTGACCGTCAGCGTGCCCTCGTCGCCCTGCACGTTGTCGACCAGGAAGTCGGTCAGCAGGAACGTCCGCCCCTCGGGGACGGTGTAGCTCCGCTCCGCCGACCCGTTGGGGCTGGTGCGGAAGGTGACGGCGACGGAGAACTGCTCACCGCCGAGGCCCCCGGCGGGACCGCCGACCCCGCCCCCGTCGGTCGTACCGCCGCCGGGTGCGCCACCGCCCGGCGCGGTCGGCGACGCGGCCGGAGGAACCGGGTTCGGCGCTGTGGTCGGCACCACCTCGCCCTGCGCGACCTGCCGGGCGTTCTCCGCCTCTAGCGCCTCCCGGGCGGCGGTCTTTACCTGCGGGAGCAGCAGCCCGAACCAGATCGCGGCCAGCGCCAGGAGCAGGGCCAGCAGCGCCGCGATCAGCTTCAGCAGCCCCGCCGAGATCACCGGGCGCTGGATGAACGTGGCGTCCAGGGCGCGGGCCCGGCCGTCCGAGGGCCGCGCCTCGACGGTGAACGGGTACTCCTTCGGCTCGCCCCACCAGAGCAGCCGGCGGGCTCGGACCCGCAGCCGGGTCTCGGCGCGCGTGCCGTTGGGAACCTCGACCGGCTCGGCTGGCAGCGCGAACGTCACCTGGTCGGTGCCCTCGGTGGCGGCGAAGCTGACCGGTTCGGTCACGTTGCCGAGGTTGTCGGTGTCGATCCGGTACCGGGCCCCGCGCAGCCCGCCGCGCGACAGCGGCTGCACCTGCGCGGCCAGCGCGAAGAACGGCTCGACGGTGAGGACGCCCTCCTCCACCAGGGCCGAGTCCGGGTACTCGGAGGGGACGACCCGGAGCCCGAAGCGCCGGTCCCCGGCGTCCACCCGGGCGGACCGGGGCGGGCGGAACGTGACCACGACGGTGCCCGAACCGGCCGGGTAGAGGGTGAGGGACGCCGGCTCCACCGTCGCCCACTCGTCCGGGACGCCCAGGACCTCGATCTGGTACGCCTCGACCGTGTCGCCGGCGTTCCGCACGGTGACCGGGACATCGATCTCGCCGCCGGGGACGACGCTCACGGAGGTGCTGGCCAGATTCGCCGATACGCGCATCTGGCCGAGCGTAAGAGCGGTTTCCCGGGCTGTCAGGGGCCATCGGGGTATGCCGGCGGGCAGAGGTGGCTGTCCGCGGAGACGACGTTAAGTACACGCAAAGGCACGACACGCATACTTCCCCGGCCGTCGGCGCGCGGACCGACGGCCGGGGAGTGAGGAGGCGAGGATGCAGCGGGTACCAATCTACGTGCACACGACGGATCCGATCTCGTGGACAGGCGTGACGGGCCAGCTCACGGGCCGCCCGGAGGTCAGGGTCCTGGCCGAGGCGGAGGCCGCCGAGGCGGCGGTGACCCTGGTCGTCGTGGACAGCCTGACGCCGCAGAGGGTGCAGACCCTGCGGCGGCTGCGCCGGGAGCAGACCCGGCTGGTTCTGGTGCCGTCCACCATCGATGACGGCCAACTGTCGGCCGCCGTGGAGTGTGGGGTGGTGGGGGTGGTACGCCGGGGCGAGGCGTCCGGGACCCGCCTGGTCGAGGTGATCCTCTCGGCGGCCCGGGGCGAGGGGAGCGTCCCGGCCGACCTGCTCGGTCGGCTGCTGAACCAGATGCGCCAGCTCCAGCGGGAGGTGCTCAACCCTCGGGGGCTGACCCTGGGCGGGCTGAGCGCCCGCGAGGTCGACGTACTGCGGCTGGTCGCCGACGGGTTCGAGACGAGGGAGATCGCCACCAAGCTGTCCTACTCGGAGCGGACCGTGAAGAACGTCGTGCACGGCATGACCACCCGGCTGCACCTGCGCAACCGGGCCCACGCGGTGGCGTACGCGCTGAGAAACGACCTGATCTGAGCTGGCACCCGGCCCCGGCGGCCCGTCCGTCGGGACGAGGTCCGTTGCCCGTACCGACGCGGATCCTGCCCCGGTCCCTGGCCGGCAGTCCCTGTGCCGGACGCCGTCACCGCGTCGATGATGACCACCTGGGGCCGTGCGCGACGTGGCCGCCCGCCACCCTCCCGCCCCGCCGTCTCCCACCGCCGAGGTGCCGATTGCGTCTCTTCCGAAGGTCCCCCCTCGTCGCCGTCGTCACCGTGGTCTCCGCGTTGCTGGGCGCATGGGCGCTGGCCGTCTCGCCCGGCCGGGTATCGTACGCCGAGCCGGCCGACCCGCCGCCGGTCACCGACCTGCGGGTCGCCTTCCTGGGCACCGGGCACCGGAGCATCGGCCTGATCGAGGGCTCCGGGGCGACGGCGACCGCCGTGCCGCTGTTCGGCGGCGGGCCGGCGCACTTCGACGACGAGGCGTCCGCCGGTGGGGACGTGGTCGGCTGGGTCAGCCGGCGGGAGTCGGAGCTGGCCCAACTGTGGATGCGGCGCGGTGCGGGGAAGCCGGTCCGGCTGACCGACGACCCGGTGCAGGTGGCCGGTTCGCCCTCGGTGTCTCCGGACGGCGGCCGGATCGCCTTCGAGCTGACCCGGGAGGGTGTCGGTAGCTGGCGCGACATCTTCGTGATCGGCACCGACGGTACCGGCCTGCGCCAAATCACCGACGGCACCGGCGACAACCGGCGGCCCTCGTGGTCGCCGGACGGCTCCGCCCTGGCGTTCGAGGGCCGCGACGACGCGGGCGTGCCGCAGGTCCTGCGCGTGCCGGCCGACGGTGGGCCGGTCACCGCCCTGACCGCCCGGCCGGAGGGGGCCGGGGAGCCCGCCTGGGACCCGGACCCGACGCATGACCGGATCGCGTACACGGCCGGGCCGCAGCGCCCGGACGAGCGGCAGATCCACCTAATGAACAGCGCCGGGGGCGACGACCGGCCGCTGCTCAACGCGCTCTGGGAAAGCCGCCGGCCGAACTGGTCGCCGGACGGGACCACGCTGGCGTTCCTCAGCCGGACCACCGGCACCGACGGCGCCCGGGGCGCGGTCGACCTGGTCTACACCGAGGTGCCGCGCGACGACTTGTGCCCCTGCGAAGCGGTGCTCCGCCTCGCCGAGGACCGCCTCGTTGGCGACCCCGCCTGGTACGTCCCGCCGGGCGGCGGCCCGCCCCGCCTGCTGGTCAGCCGGACCACCGCGCCGGATCGGTACACGGTGACGTTGCAGGACATCCGCCCCGACGCCACCGACCCCCGGGACCTCGGACTGACCGTCCTGCGGGAGGATCCGGGCGCGGCGACCGACCCGGACCGGCTCTGGCGGCCCGTCGACGGCGACCCCTGGACCGCCCGCCCCGACTACTCCCCGGACGGCCGGCGGATCGTGGTGAACCGTTTCGAGACTGTGGCCGGCCACCGGGTCTCCCGCCTCTGGGTGGTCGACGCCGACGGCGGCAACCCCCGGCCGCTTCCCCTCGCCGGCCGCGCGGACTCGGACCTGGAGACCGACCCGGTCTGGTCCCCGGACGGCACCCGGGTCGCGTACGCCCTGGCCGGCCCAGGCGGGCCGAGCCGGGTGGTGGTGGCCGACGTGGACACCGGGGAGCGCCTGCTCACGGTGCCGCCGGGGGCCGGCGCGGACCGGTCTGACAGCCAGCCCGCGTGGTCGCCGGACGGGTCCGCGCTGGCGCTGATCCGGGGGCAGCCGGAGGGGGCGGCGGCGGACAGCCACGTGTGGACGGTCGACGCTTGGGACGGCACCGGGCAGCGGGACCTGACCGCTGCGGGCTGCCCGGGGTGCACCGGGGCGGACTACGGCCCGAGCTTCTCACCCGACGGCACCCGGATCGCCTTCGGGCGGGGCGCCGACGGGCTGGTTGTCACCGACACCGCCGGCGGCGACTGCCAGGTGCTGGCGCCGCAGACCCCGGCGACGGACTGCGCCGGCCTGCTGACCGCCCCGCCGGACGGCCCGCACCGGCCCCGGGATGTGGCCTGGTCGCCGGAGGGGCACCGGCTCGCCCTGAACTCCCGCCGGTACACCGACCCGGCCAGCCCCGAGTACGTCAAGACGTACGACTTCGACACCGGCGTGCTGGACGGGCTGACCTGGGAGCTGCCCGGCCGGCACCGGAAGCCGACCTGGCAGCGGTCGGTGGACCTGGCCACGACGGTCCTGGAGCCACCGGCGCCGGTGCGGGTCGGCGAGCGGACCACCCTGACCCTGACGGTCACCGACCGGGGGCCGACCCCGGCCACGAACGTCCGCCTCGACCTGCGGGTACCGGACGGCGTCGAGGTCACCGCCCTAGAGCCGGAGGCGGGTTCCTGCCAGGTCGACCCGCCCGGCTGCGACCTGGGCACCGTCGGGTTGGGCAACACCGTCCGGGTGCGCGTCGAGCTGACCGGGGTGACCGTCGGAACGTACCCGCTGGCCTGGTCGGTCGGGGGTTGGACGGCCGACGCCCGGCCCTCGGACAACGAAGCGTCCGTGCCGGTGACCGTCAACCCGGTTCCCGTGCCGACGACCACCCTGCCAGCGACCCCGACGCCGGCACCGACCAGCCCGGCCCCGACCGTCCTGGAGATCACGGTGACGGTCAACCCCACCCCCGGGTACGTGGGCGGTCTGGTCACGGTCACCTACACCGTCGGCAACACCGGCGGCCAGGGCGTGACCGGGGTCCAGATCACCCCCGTGCTGCCGGCCCGGGTGCCGGTCCGTATCCGCCCGGCGGGCTGCGCCGCGACCTACTGCCCGGTCCCCGACCTGGCCCCGGGCGCCCGCCGGACGCTGACCTTCGTGCTGGCCCCGACCGCGGCGACGGCGACGACGGTCCGTGGCGCGGTGGCCGGCGACGGCGGGCTGGCCGACACGGCCCAGGCGCCGTTCCGGGTGGTGCAGCCCCGGATCGTGGCCGTCCCGGACATCGGGCCGCCGGGCTTCGTCACCTCGATCCGGGGCACCGATTTCCCGCCCGGCGTGCCGGTGCGGCTGGCCTGGGACGTCGGCCTCACCGTGGCGGCGAACCCGGCCGTGCCGGCGGCCGACGGCACGTTCGCGGCCCAGCTCCTGGTGGTGCCGCGCGACGAGCTCGGCCCCCGGAAGGTCCTGGCCACCGGCCCGGGGTTCGGCACGGTCCGCACCGACTTCCGGGTGGTCATGCCTGCCCAACAGCCGCCCGGCCTGCTCGGTCGTGGCTGGTGAGGGGACGACGACGATGATCAACGAGGTGGACGAGGCGCTGCACGCGCTGCTGACCGAGGAGCTGCTCGCCGGCACCGACGTGCAGTTGTCCTTCGACGCGCCGACCCGGGAGTGGGAGGTCCGGCGCAACGCCCCGACGGTGAACCTGTTCCTCTACGACGTGCGGGAGGAGATGGCCCACCGCCGGGAGGGCCGGATCGAGGAGTGCGACGCGGACGGCGTGGTCGTCGCCGAGCACCGGCCGCCCCGGTACTTCGCCTTGTCGTACCTGGTGACCGCGTGGACCGCCCAGCCGCAGGACGAGCACCGGCTGCTCTCCGTGCTGCTGGCCGGGCTGGTCACCCACGACGTGCTGCCCCCGGGCCGGTTGGTCGGCGGCCTCGCCGACCTGGGGCTGACCGTGCCGATGAGCATCGCGGTGCCGCCGAGGCGGGACCGGGGGCTGGCCGACATCTGGTCCGCCCTCGGCGGCTCGCTGAAGCCGTCGCTGGACCTGGTGGTGACCACGCCGATCGCGGCGTCCACGGCCTTCGCGGCCCAGCCGGTCACCGACGGGCTCCGGCTGCGCGCCGGCGCCCGGGCCGACTCCGCCCCGGACGACCACCGGGCCGGCCCCGGACGGACCGCCCGCCCCCGCGCCCGCCGCCCGGGCGACCCAGCGGCGGAGCAGCCGCCCGCCGGGACGGAGACGCGGCGGCTGCGCCACCCGGACCCCGCCCCCGGGGAGACCTTCCCCCGATCGGGGTACGCCGGGCGCGGGGCACCGCCGCTGAGCGGAAGCGACGCCAGGGCACCGGCGGGCCGATCCGGGACGGCCGCCGGTGACCGCCGTACGCGAAGACGCCCGGACGGCCCCGGAACCGGAGCGGACCGAACCGCCGGGCACGACGTACCTGCGGGCCCGGCTGTTCCTGGTGGAGCAGCGGGTCCGGCGGGCCGTCGCCACCGCGCGCGCCGCGGACCCGGCCCCGGACGACCCGCTCCGTGGGCTGCACGTCTCCGACGAGGACGCCTGGCGGCTCGTGGACGACCCGGTGCCACCCGCCCCGGACGAGATCGCGGCCGACGCGGTGGCGACCGCCGACCGGTGGGCCGACCGGGCCCGGTCGGCGGGTGGCCGGGTGCCGCTGCGCGAGTTGGCCGAGGACTTCGCACTGACGCCGTTGGACGTCGAACTGCTGCTGATCGCGCTCCTGCCCGACCTCGACCAGCGGTACGAGCGGCTCTACGGGTACCTCAACGACGACGTGACCCGGCGGCGGGCGACGACCGGGCTGGCCCTGGGGCTGTGCGGGGTCTCCCCGGTCACCGGGGCGGCTCGGACCCACCTGGCCGGCGCCGGCCCACTGGTGGCCGGCGGCCTGCTCCTCGTCGAGGAGGACGACCGCCCCTTCCTGACCCGGAGCCTGCGGGTGCCGGACCGGGTCACCGGCCACCTCCTCGGGCAGGACGGCGGCGACGGGCGTGCCGACGGCCTGGTCCGCCGGGTGCCCCGGCCGGCGGACCGGCAGCCGGTTACCGACGGGCTGGCGGCGGCGCTGCGCGCCGGTGACCGGCTGGTCTACCTACGCGAGGAGCCCGGCGGGGCGGCCGACGAGCTGGCCGCCGCCGCCCTCCTCGCGGCCGGCCGGTCGGTCCTGGCCCTCGACCTGGACGCGCTGTGCGTCGACCCGACGCCGGAGGAGGCCCTCGCCGTCGTGGTGCGGGAGACCCGGCTGCGCCGGGCGGGCCTGGTCGTCGGCCCGGTCGACACCCTGGACCCGGCGGCCGGCCCGGCCCACGCTCGGCTGCTGCGCCGGCTCACCGCCCTGCCGGTGCCGGTGCTGCTCACCGGCCGGCTGCGCTGGGACCCGTACTGGGCCGACCGGTCCCCGCTGCTGGTGACCGCCGCCCCAGCCGGGGCGGCGGAGCGGATCCGGCTGTGGCGCGACGCCCTGGCGGGACGCTCGGTGAAGCTGGCGGCCGACGTCGACCCGGAGCGGGAGCTGTCCGCGTACGTGCTGGCGCCCGACCAGGTGCGGCGGGCGGCGGTCGCCGCGGCCCAGCAGGCGGTCCTCGACGGTTCCGACCGGGTCACCACCCGGCACGTCCGGGCGGGGGTGCGCTCGCAGAACGCGGCGGCGCTGGCGAAGCTGGCCCGGCGGGTGGAGCCCGCCGTCGGCTGGGACGACCTGGTCCTCCCGGCCCCGGCCCGGGACCAGCTCACCGAGCTGGCGTTGCGGATACGCCACCGGGACCAGGTGTTGAGTGGGTGGCGGCTGCGCCCCGGCGGGGGGCGTGGGCGCGGGGTGACCGCCCTGTTCGCCGGGGACTCCGGCACCGGCAAGACCATGTCCGCCGAGGTGGTCGCCGCCGACCTGGGCCTCGACCTGTACGTGGTGGACCTCTCCACGGTGGTCGACAAGTACGTCGGCCAGACCGAGAAGAACCTGGAACGGATTTTCACCGAGGCGGCCGGGGTCAACGGGGTGCTGCTGTTCGACGAGGCCGACGCCATCTTCGGCAAGCGCTCCGAGGCCAGCGACGCCCACGATCGGTACGCCAACCTGGAGAGCGCGTACCTGTTGCAGCGAATGGAGTCGTTCGACGGGGTGGCGGTGCTCACCACGAATCTGCGGGCCAACCTGGACGAGGCGTTCCTGCGCCGAATCGACGTCGTCGTGGACTTCCCGATCCCGGACGTGGCACAGCGGCGGGCATTGTGGGACCGCTGCCTCGGCGTCGAGCTGCCTCGCGCCGACGACGTCGACCTGGACCACTGCGCCCGCGCGTTCGAGTTGAGCGGGGGCGGTATCCGGTCCTGCGCGGTCAGCGCCGGCTACCTGGCCGCCGCAGCCGGGACACCGGTGACCATGGCGATGGTCATGACGGCTGCGCAGCGCGAGTACCGCAAGCTGGGCCGCCTGCTCCTGCCGGCGGCCACGCCGAACGGCGCCCGGCCCCGCCGAGCCTGACGTCCCCGCCTTGGCTGACGGCAGACGCCGGCCTGCTAGGCGAGCGTGACGTCCCAGGCGGTGTTTTCAGCGGGAGTCGCCGTGACCGGTGCGGACTCCACCGGGTTGTTGGGGGCGAAAGGGGAGGTGAAGTTGTGGGTTACCGCCGGGCTGGTCCAGGTGCCGCCCCTGGCGTCCCGGCGCTTGACCTTCCACCTAAAGCTGACCGAGTACCTGGCGAGCCAGGAGCCGGGAGTCATGGCCACCCGGCCCGACCATCCCGGGTGGTCGTTGAACTCGATGCTGTTGCTCCCCACGGAGATCGCCTCCGGGGCATCGTCGTACTCCGGTTGGTAGGGACCGTCCTGCACCCAGGCGCTGGGACGCTGCTCCCTCTTCTCGAAGTCCCCGTCGTCCTCCACGCGCTCGTAGTAGACGAAGCTGTCCTTGACCTGCTGCCTGAAGTCGTATAACGCAGTCACGCTACGGGGCAGGTTCTCCGGCGCGTGCAGGGTGGCGACCTGGTAGAAGCCGATGTCCTGCTTCTCGTCTAGTCGCTGCGTGGCCGGACCCTCGTACTCGGAGGTGAAGCTCAGCCGTAGGCTGTTGAGGTTCGCCTCCGGCAGGTCCGGCTGATTCTTCCTCCTGGTGCTGGAACGGGTGCTACGACCCCCGTCACCCGGGTACGGCTCGCTGCGACTGCTCGACGTCGCCGTGCCCCCCACATCCGCCTTCGGCGTCCGCTGCACCGGGGTCTGCGCCCCCGGCAGCGTCAGCGGGGGCAACTCGATGGTGTCCTGTGCCATCTGCGGTGCGGGGCCGGTGGTGAGGGCGCGAGCGGCGTTCGCCTCGGCGTCCCGCTCGAACCGGTCACCAGGGTCGCTGATCCGCAGCCCGGCCCCGTTGTCGGTGCCGGCCACCGGCCCCAACCGCTGCTGTATTACATGGGTCAACTCGTGTGCCAGGGTGTGCCGGTCCGTGCCCCCGTCACCGAGGACCACGTGATTGCCGGAGGTGTACGCCCGCGCCCCGATCCCGGCCGCCGACGCCCGGGCCGCCGAGTCGTCGTGGATCCGCACGTCGGAGAAGTCCGACCCCAGCCGGGCCTCCATGTCGCCCCGGGTCGCGTCGTCCAACGGCCGCCCGCGGGAGCCGAGCACCGAGGCGACCGACCGCTGCACCTGCTCGGCCGGCGGGTGTCCGCAGTCCGCGTGCTCGTGCCGGTCCTGCTCGACCATCCCCGCCGCCGCGCGGTTGCCCACCGTCCGTTGTAGGGCGATGACCTCCCGCGGGCTGCGCCCGGGACCGGCGCGCCCCGGTAGGACGGCGTCGGCCCTTCGGCCGGCGGCCGGGCCCGGCCGGGGCGCCTGGCGCTCCTGGGGACTCGATGTCAGGTCGGACCGGTGATGACGCACGTCCGGGCACCTCCTCGACCGCAGGTCGGTATCGACGGCCATTGTAGGCCCGGTTCAGACGGTCGGTCGAGGTCGTCCGGCCAGGAGCGCGGCCCCTGCCCCTGTGGTGCGCGAGTCTGCCCCTGCGCGGTCCGTAGGGACCTTCCCGCCGGCTGCCCGGCCGAGCAGGCTGGCCAGCGTCCGCCGACCTGGCAGAGGAGCTTGCATGCCGACGTACCTGTCCCCAGGCGTGTACGTGGAGGAGGTGCAGAGCGGTTCGCGTCCCATCGAGGGCGTCGGCACCGCAGTCGCTGCCTTCCTGGGATTCGCCGAGAAGGGGTCCTTCCACACGCCGACCCTGGTCACCAACTGGAGCCAGTACGTCCAGCTCTTCGGGGGAATGGTCGAGGGCGCCTATCTGGCGCACGCGGTGTACGGGTACTTCGCCAACGGCGGCGGCGTCTGCTACGTCGTCCGGATCGGCGATCCGTCGGCCGGCGGCAAGAGCGGTGGCCGGGGCGCGCAGAAGTCGCTGCCGGCCGGTGAGTCGTCGGCGCTCGGCACGTTCCGGGTGGCCACCCTGCCGGCCGCCGGTGGCGAGGTCACCGTGGAGGTCGCCGACGTCGAGGGCGAGGGGGCCAGCGAGGACCGGTTCCGGCTGATCGTCCACTCCGACGGCAAGCCGGTCGAGGAGTACGACGGTTCCTTCCGGCGCAGCAAGACCTCCGTGGTCAACCAGGTCCGCGAGCGGTCCAAGCTGATCACCATGGAGGAAGCCACCCCGTCCAACTCCCTGGCCCGGCCGGCCAACCAGACGGTCACCCTGGCCCCGCCCGCAGCACCCGCCGACGCCCTGCCGGCGACCCTGTCGGCCGATGAGTTCGTCGGGGACGTCGACTCCCGCACCGGCCTGGCCGGGCTGGAGGCCATCGACGAGATCACCATGGTCGCCGCGCCGGACCTGATAGGGGCGTACCAGCAGGGGGTCGTCGACCTGGAGGCGGTCAAGGCCGCCCAGCTCGCCCTGATCTCGCACTGCGAGCAGATGGGTGACCGGATGGTCCTGCTCGACCCGCCGCCGGAGCTGACCGCCCAGCAGGTGCGCGGCTGGCGGCAGGACGGGGCCGGGTACGATTCCCGGTACGCGGCCCTCTACTACCCCTGGGTGAAGGTCTTCGACCCGAGCACCGGACGGGCG
Organism: Micromonospora olivasterospora; assembly: GCF_007830265.1. Classification (NCBI taxonomy): domain Bacteria; kingdom Bacillati; phylum Actinomycetota; class Actinomycetes; order Micromonosporales; family Micromonosporaceae; genus Micromonospora; species Micromonospora olivasterospora. The sequence goes on along the minus strand of NZ_VLKE01000001.1, from coordinate 428,429 downwards.
GTGTTCGTGCCGCCCAGCGGCCACCTGGCCGGCCTCTGGTCCCGCAACGACACCGAGCGGGGGGTGCACAAGGCGCCCGCCAACGAGGTGGTCCGGGGCGTCGTCGACCTGCAGAACAACGTCACCAAGGGTGAGCAGGACCTGCTGAACCCGATCGGAGTCAACTGCATCCGGGCCTTTCCTGGCCGCGGCGTCCGGGTCTGGGGCGCGCGGACCCTCTCCTCGGACCCGGCCTGGCGCTACATCAATGTCCGGCGGCTGTTCAACTACGTCGAGGAGTCCATTCTGCTCGGCACGCAGTGGGTCGTGTTCGAGCCGAACGACCAGCGCCTGTGGGGCACCATCCGGCGCAACGTCGCCGCCTTCCTCACCGAGGAGTGGCGGCGGGGCGCCCTGTTCGGGGCGACTGCGGCCGAGGCCTTCTACGTCAAGTGCGACCACGAGACCAACCCCCCGGAGGTGATCGACCGGGGTCAGGTGGTATGCGAGATCGGCATCTGCCCGGTCAAGCCCGCCGAGTTCGTCGTCTTCCGCCTGGCGCAGTTCTCCGACAGCACCAGCCTGGTTAGCGACTGACCGGGCCGGGCCCCGCGTACGACGACCGCACCGACCATGACGAAAGGCGGCCACGATGGCCAGTGGTGACACCCTCATCGTGCACAGCTTCCAGGTGGAGCTGGGCGGCATCCAGGTGGAGCTGGTGCAGGAGGTCAGCGGCCTGACCGTCGAGCTGGACTCGATCGAGGTCAAGTCGGTGACCCCCACCGGCGAGCTGATCATCCGCAAGATTCCCGGGGCCCGGAAGGCCGGCGAGGTGACCATCACCCGGGGGCTCGACCAGAGCAGCGCCTTCACCGACTGGATCAAGGAGACGTTCCTCAAGGGCGCGGTAGAGGCGGCCCGGCAGAACATCAGCATCATCCTCAACAACGCCGACAAGTCCGAGACCCGGCGCTTCGACCTGACCAACGCGTGGGTGAGCAGGTGGGAGGGGCCGGGGCTCAAGGCTGGCGACCCGACGGCGGCGACCGAGAAGGTCACCGTGGTGTACGAAGAGATCAGCGCGCAATGAGACGCCGTGGCGTCTCGGCCGGGGGCCTCGACACCCTCGTCGACCCGGTCGACGGGCCGCAGGAGCCCGCCGCGCCGGTGGTCGCGCCACCCGCGCCCGTCCGGCTCCAGACGGAGTTCACCTTCCAGCTACCGCGGGGGTACGTCGACGAGGACGGCACCGTGCACCGGCACGGCAGCATGCGGCTCGCCACCGCCCGGGACGAGCTGGCACCACTTGTCGACCTGCGGGTCAAGCAGAACCCGGCGTACCTGTCGATCGTCCTGCTCAGCCTGGTGGTCACCCGGCTGGGCACGATCACCCAGGTACGCGCGGAGGTCGTCGAGCGGCTCTTCGCCTCCGACCTGGCCTTCCTCCAGGACCTGTACCGGCGGATCAACGCCGAGGGGCACACCCTCGCCGAGGTCACCTGTCCCTCCTGCGAGTCGGTGTTCGAGGTGGACCTGGCGGGTGGTCGCCCGGGGGAATCGTGACGTACGGGGCCGACCGGCTCCAGGAGGAGGTCTCGTACGTCGCTTACCACTTCCACTGGCCGCGCGCCGAGATCCTCGATCTCACCCACGCCGAGCGGGCCCGGTACGTGGGTGAGATCGCCCGCATCAACACCAGGATGAACGAAGGTCAGTGAGGCACGATGGGGCTACGCGACAGGATGCGGCGGCTGGCCGCCGAAAGCCGTGCCCGGCCGGCCGGCCCCACCGCCGTCCGCCCGTCGCCCGGCCCTGAACCGACGCCGGCCGCCACCGCGCCGGCATCGACGGCCTCGGGTCCGACGCCCGACGCCGGGCCGGCGGGGCCCGCCGATCCCGCCTGGTGGAGCCTGCCGCCAATCCAACGGGCCCTGACCCCCGCGCCGGTGCTGGTCACCGACCTGCTCCGGTTCGCTGACCGGCTGGGCACCTTCCATGACCCCACCCTGCGTACGCCGCTCGACCACCTGGTCAGCGACCAGGCGCCCCTCGGGGTGGCCCGTGACCTGGCCCGCCCACGTCCGGTCCGACCGGAGGCCGACCGGCGGCCGACCCCACATCTGCCGGCCGTCCAGCGCCGCGTCCCCGACCGCCCCGCCACCTGTCCGGCGGCGAAAACCGGGTTCCCGCCCGCAGAGTCGGCGGGAACCGACCGTCCGGCCGCCGCCGGAACCGCCCCGGTCCACCGCTCCGCGCCCGGACAACCGCTGCCTGCCCTCGCCGGGCCGACCCCGACCCGGCCAGCCGACGTCGGGCCGACCCGGTGGGGGAGACCGCCGGGGGTCGCCGCCCCTGCGGCCGGGCCAGGCCGCTGGTGACCGCGCCCCCACCCGGCCCGACCCGCCGACTGACCGGCACCCCACGCGCGGACGCCCCCTCGGCCCCACCGCTGACCATGGTCCAGCGGGCCTTCCGGACCCCGTCCACCCAGCCCACCGGCGGAGCCACCGCGCCTTTCCCGACGGGCACCTCGGACACGGCTGTCGTCCCGCCCTCCACCGGACCCGTCACCCCGACCGGCGGCCGGGCCCGCACCGTCCGGGCCGCCCCACCCGCCGATCCGCCGAGGCCGCGCCGCGCACCGGCGACGCCCAGGCCCCGGTCCGCCGGGTGGCACCCCGCCGCCCGGGGAGTCCGGTGGGCCGGCTCCGCGCAGACCGGTTCGTCCCCGACACCCCACCGACCGGTCCGTGCCGGCCTGGGACCGCCGCTGCCGGCCGACGCGCCGCCGCCCGCGGTACGCCCGGGGCCACCAGTTCGCCCCGGCGCGACAAGCTCGCGGGCGGACGACCCCCTGGTCGGTGCACTGCCAGCCGCCACATCGCCGCTCCCCCGGGCCGGCCGGTCCCCGGACCCAACTCCGGCCGCCGATCAAGGGGCCCGGCAACCGTCACCCGCGCCGCCGGTCGTCGCCCGCGCCCCGGCCGGCCGTCGGGGGAACGGACGTCGCCGGTCGCCCCGGTTGGGGGCCCGCACCGCGCCGCGTCCGTTCCGCCACGCGTGCCGGTCCGCACCTCGACGGCCCGGCCGTCGATGGGTGGACGGAGCACCGCCGGGGAGCCGACCGGGCCGGTGGTCCAACGGCTCTGGTGGCGGACCCCCGATATGTCCGGCACCGCGCCCGGTCCCGGGACGACGATCTCTCCCCGCCGGGCCGACGCGCCCCCGACGCCCCATTTTTCGGGTGACACCACCGCCTCCGGTGGCACCGGCCCGGGGCCACCTGCCCGCTTTGGCGCCGGGTCCGCCCCGGCCGGAGACACGGCTGTCGCCGGGGCGGGCCCGGCCACCCGGGACGGTTCCGGCTCCGCTGTCACCCCCGGGACGTCGGTCGCCCGTGAGCCCGTGCCCACGCTGGTCCAGCGGCGGGTCCCGCTGCTGGCCGAGCGCCAGCTCACCCTGCTCACCGACGTGCCACCCGCCCCGACCGATCCGGCTCCGGCAGCCGACGCCCGGCCCACGGTGCCGGTGAACTGGCGGACCCGTGGCGACGGAGCCCTGGAGGCGCCCCCCGGTGGACGGCCTGCCACCGCAGGGACGTACCCCGGCCGCCCGGCGACCGTCCAACAGGCTACCGGGATCGCTGCACCGGACGGACGCAGGCACGCACCAGCCGGCGCGGGGAGGTCCCACGCGCCCGCCACCGACCAGCCCCACGGCGGCCCGTCCCACAGCAACCGGGACGGACCTGCCGGGGCGCGTCCGGGTAGCGGTCCGAGCCCGTTCATCCCCGGGGTCACCGGTCCAGCCCGGAGTGCCCCGCAGGCCGGGGCGCCCCGGCCCGTGGCCGCTCATGGCGCACCGTTGCGGGAGGCCACCGGGGACGTACCGATGCCGGTGCTGCGGACGGCGGCGCCGGTCACGGCCAGCGGGCCTGGGGCCACCACCGGGCCGACGCCGGCACAGCCGGCCGCGCCGGTCCGGCGGGCGACGACCCGGCCGGTGGCCCAGACCACCGCCGCCTGGCCGGCGACCACCGGGCCGACGCGGAGCGCCGCCGGGCCGACCGCCGGGACCGTTCAGCGGCGCAGCACTGTCGAGTCGGCCGGTCCGGACCGGGAGCCGGACGTGGGGGCCGTGCTGCGGGGCCTCGACCGGCGGCACCTGGACGCCCTGGCCCACCGGCTGGTCGAGCCGATCAGCCGGCTGGTCCGGGCCGACCTGCGAGCCAGCCGGGAGCGGTCCGGCCGGTGGCGGGACGGCTCACGGTGAGCCCGCCCAGCGGCCGGGCGACCGCACAGGCAGCACAGCCAGCGCACGGGCCGCACGGGTCGGACCGTACGAACCAGCAGGAGAGGGGAGACGGGAATGGCCGGTGGCGACCCCGGGACGAGCGTCCACTTCCGGCTCCAGGTCGACGGCATCGACCTGGGCGACTGGAACAGCTGTGACGGCCTCGGCTGCGAAGTGGAGCTGGAGCAGTACCAGGAGGGCGGCAACAACGAGTTCGTCTGGCAGCTCCCCTCGCGGTTGCGGTACACGAACGTCACCCTGACCCGCCCGCTGACCCGGGACACCGCCAAGGTCTCCAGCTACCTCGCCCAACTGCCCAGCGGGGTGCGCCGAGGGACCGCGCAGATCGCGGCGCTCCGGCCCGACCTGGCGCTGCTGGTGCAGTGGGGGCTGGCCGACGTGGTCCTGGTGCGGTGGTCGGGGCCGTCCTTCGACCCGAACCGCTCCGAAGTGGCCAGCGAGAGCATCGAGCTGGCGTACCACGGTTTCCTGGAGGTCGGCTGATGCGGTCGCGGGCCGGCAAGGTGGCGGCGCACCTCCAGCGGTACCAGCCGCCCACGTCCGGCGGGAGCCAGCCCGGCGGGACCCTCGGCGGGCCGATCGCCTTCATGTTCAACCCGCAGCAGCTCGCCCTGACCAAGTCGGCGAACTGGATCCCGCACGTGGTACGCGGCGCGGCGGACGTCGGCGTCGCCGAGTTCAGCGGGTCCGGGCCCCGGACGCTGAGCCTGGAGATCTTTCTCGACACGACGGACACCCACTCCCGCAGCGTCCAGGAACGGGTCGACGCTCTACTCACCTGCTGCGTGCCGACGAAGGCGAGCATCGCGGCGAAGGCGCCGTCTCCGCCGTGGGTGAAGTTCGCCTGGGGGCAGTTCCAGACCGTCTCCTTCTACTCGTACGTCAGCCAGATCAACGCCACGTACAGCCTGTTCGACCCGGACGGCACCCCGCTGCGGGCCACCTGCTCGCTGATGCTCAACGAGGTCAGCGGCGCCACCCGCGGGCAGAACCCGACGTCGGGCAGCCGCACCGCTCGCCGGGTGCACCGGCTGGTGGCCGGGGACTCCCTGGAGCTGCTGGCCCACCGCGAGTACGGGGACCCAACCGCGTGGCGGGTCATCGCGGAGGCCAACGACATCGACGACCCGGTCCGGCTGCGGACAGGCAGCCAACTGCTGCTGCCAGCCCCCGACGAACTGCGCACCCAGGAGGGGCCCCATGTCCAGCGGTGACCACACCAACAACCTGGTCGTCGGCCTGCCCGGGCCGCTGCTCCGGGCCTGGGCCGACCGGCTGGTCTCGGCGGTCGTGGAGGACAGCACCAACCTCGCCGCGACGGCCACCCTGCGCTTCCGGGACCAGCAGAGCCGGTTCCTGGGCGAAAACGGGGTCACCATCGGCACCGACCTGACCGTCCGGGTCCGCACCGGCCACGACGCCGCCCCGCTGCCGCTGTTCAGCGGCGAGGTGGTGACCCTGGAGTCGGAGTACGACGGCGTCGGCACCTTCACAACCGTCCGGGCCCTGGACCTGTCCCACCGGCTGATGCGGGGTCAGCGGGTCCGCAGCTTCGTCAACCGCAAGGCCTCCGACATCGCCCGGGAGGTAGCAGCCGCCGCCGGGATCCCGGTCGGCCGGATCGACCCCACCCCGACCGTGTACGAGACGGTCACCCAGCCGAACGTCAACGACTGGGAGTTCCTCAAGATGCTGGCGGTCGACAACGACGCCGAAGTGGTGGTCGTCGACGGCAGGTTCGAGTTCCGGCGGTCGGTGCGGGCCGCCGCCGCCCCGGGCGCCGGGGTCACCGCCGAGCAGAGCCCGTTCGTCGTCGAGATGAACGAGAACCTTCTGTCGGTGCGCTCCACCGTGACCTCGGTCGGCCAGGTGGCCGGGGTCACCGTGCGAGGGTGGGACATCCGGGCCAAGCGGCCGGTCCGTACCGAGGTCACCACCGACGCCAGCGACGAGGTGCAGATCGGCACCACCCCGGGAAAGGTGTCTCGGCCCTTCGGCACGGCCCGGCTCTGCGTGGCGGACGTGCCGTACCGGACGGCGGCCGAGACCCGGGCGGTCGCAGGCGCGGTGGCTGCCGACGTGACGGCGGCGTTCGCGGAGCTGGAGGTCGGCATCCGGGCAATCCCCGCCTGCGGGCCGGGGTGCCGCTGTCGTTGCAGCGGGTGGGCAGTCCGTTCGAGGGGAAGTACACGACCACCGCCAGCCGGCACGTCTTCGGCGCTGCCCAGTTCTACGAGACGTGGCTGACAGTCAGCGGCCGGCAGGACCGGTCGACGTGGGGCCTGGCCACGGCCGCCGCCGCGCCGGCCCGGGCGATGCGGGTGCCGGGGCTCGCCGTCGGGATCGTCACCAACACCAAGGCCGACGTGGACCGCCGCCATCCCGAGCGGGTGGGCCAGGGCTGGGTGCGGCTGCGGTTCCCCTGGCTGACCGACGCCCCGGACTACGAGACCGACTGGGTGCGGACGGTGCAGCTCGGCGGGGTCGGCGGGGGTGGGGTGTTCTGTCCGGAGGTCAACGACGAGGTGCTGGTCGGCTTCGAGCAGGGCCTGTTGGACCGCCCGTACGTCATCGGTGGGCTCTACAACGGGGTGGACAAGCCATCCCCGCACGACGGCGCGCTGGTGGACGCCTCGTCCGGGCGGGTGAACCGGCGCTCGTTCGCGTCCCGCAGCGGGGACCGGATCGAGTTCCTGGAGTCCCAGCTCCCCGCCGGGCCCCGGGGGATCCGGCTGTGCACGTCCCGGGACCGACTCACCGTGCACCTCGACGAGCGGCGTACGGCGGTGATCATCCACAGCGACGGCAGCGTCGAAATCGAGGCCCGGCAGCAGGTCATGGTGAAGGGGCGCGGGATCACCCTCGACGCCGGAACCGGTGAGCTGACCCTCAGGGGCCGGTCGGTGACCGTCGACGGCGGCACCCAGGTCGACATCCAGGCACCACTCGTCAAGCTCAACTGACCGGAGGAACACCACATGCCACCGGCCGCGCGCATCGGTGACCAGATCAGCCACCTCGCCACCGGGCTTACCCCCGGGTTACCCACCGGGACGATCGGCCCACCCGGCGGGCGGGCCCTGCCACCCGGAATACCCAGCGCCCCGCTGCTCGGCGTCAACAGCGTGCTCATCGCCGGCAAGCCCGCCGCCGTGGTCGGCACCGTCTGCGTCTGCGACAAGCCGCCGCAGCACGCCGTACACCTGCTGACCAACCGGATCGTGCCGGCCGTTCCGCCGCCGCTGCGCCGGGTGCTGATCGGCGGGCACCAGGCCGCGCGCCGGGGCGACGCCACCACCTGCCGGGCCGTGGTGAGCACCGGCGCGCCGACCGTGCTGATCGGCGGGTGAGGAGGTGGCGGAGCAGTTCATCGGGGCGGGCTGGGCGTTCCCGCTGCGTACCGACGCCACCGGCGGGATCGCCCTGGTCGACCGGGAGCGGGAGATCATCGAGGCGATCCAGCTCATCCTCGGCACCGCCCCGGGCGAGCGGCCGATGCGGCCGGAGTTCGGCTGCGGGGTGCATGACTACGTCTTCGCCCCCGCCGACGAGAACACCGCCGGGCGCATCGCCTTCGAGGTACGCCGGGCACTGGACCGGTGGGAGCCTCGGATCGACGTCCACGACGTCGTGATCGGCTTTGACGCCGAGGACGCCGGGTTGCTCTACATCGACGTCCGGTACTCGATCCGGGGCACCAACGACCCCCGCAACCTGGTCTTCCCGTTCTACGTCATCCCGTCCCACGAGGAAAGCACCGCCTGATGCCGCTGTCCGCGCCCAACCTGGACGACCGTCGCTTCCAGCAGCTCGTCGACGAGGCGAAACGCTTCATCCAGCAGCGCTGCCCGGAGTGGAGCGACCACAACGTCTCCGATCCCGGGGTGACCCTGGTCGAAACGTTCGCCCACATGGTCGACCAGCTCCTGTACCGGCTCAACCGGGTGCCGGAGAAGAACTACCTGGCCTTCCTCGACCTGATCGGCGTCCGGCCGTTCCCGCCCACGGCCGCCCGGGGGGACGTCACGTTCTGGCTCTCGGGCCCGCAGACCCAGCCGGTGGTGCTGCGCGCCGGCACCGAGGTCGGCACGGAACGGACCCAGACCGACGAGGCCATCGTGTTCACCACCGCCGCGGACCTGGCGGTGGTGCCCTGCGAGCTGACCCGGCTGCGCAGCCACCCCGCTCAGGGCCCTCCAATGGACCGGACCGAGGATCTGCTCGACGGCCGGGACGTGGCCTGCTTCCCGGCCGCCCCCTCGGTCGGGGACGCCATGCTGCTCGGTCTCTCCGCCGCAGTCCCCTCCTGCGCGGTCCTGCTGCGGATGGACAGCCGGGTGGAGGGCGTCGGCGTGGACCCGCGCCAGCCGCCGCTGGTGTGGGAGGCGTGGACCGGCGAGGACTGGTCGCCCTGCGATGTCGACCACGACGACACGGGCGGGCTGAACAGGCCGGGCGAGGTGGTACTGCACATGCCGGCCACCCACGTCACCTCCGTGGTGGCCGGGTTGCGGGCCGGCTGGCTGCGGTGCCGGCTGGTCGAGGCCCGACCCGGCCAGCCCTTCTACGCCGCCTCCCCGACCGTGCGCTCGGTCGAGGCGGCCACGATCGGCGGCACGGTCACCGCCGTGCACGCAGAGACCGTCCTCGGCGAGCAGGTCGGGGAGGCCGAGGGGGTGCCCGGCCAGCGATTCACGGTGGCCCGGTCGCCGATCGTCCCCGACGAGCACCCGCTGATGGTGGAGACCGCCGATGGTGCGGGGTGGCTGGAGTGGACCGAGGTGGACACGTTTAACGGATCCGGGCCGGACGACCGGCACGTCGTCGTCGACCGGACCGCCGGGGAGATCCTGTTCGGACCGGCCGTCCGGCAACCCGATGGCGCCCTGCGCCGGTACGGCGCCGTACCCGCCGCCGGGTCGGAGGTCCGGGTCCGGCGCTACCGCACTGGGGGCGGACACAGCGGCAACGTCGCCCGGGGCGCCCTGGCCGTCCTGCGCAGCTCCATGCCATACATCTCGGGGGTGGAGAACCGGAGCCCGGCCACCGGCGGCGTTGACGGGGAGACAGTGGCGGAGGCCCGGCTGCGCGGGCCGGTGCAGCTGCGCGCGCAGGACCGGGCGGTGACCGCCCGCGACTACGAGCTGCTGGCCCGGCAGGCCTGCCCCGCCGCGGCCCGGGTCCGGTGCCTGCCCGCCGGTGACGGCAGCGCGGCCGGCGGGGTCCGGCTGCTGGTCGTGCCGGAGGTGGTCGCCGACGAGGAGGGCCGACTCCACTTCGAGGACCTGGTGCCTCCGGACAGGATGCTCGCCACCATCGCCGAGCACCTCGACGCCCGCCGCCCGGTGGGCACCCGGCTCATGGTGGAGCCGCCCTTCTACCAGGGCGTCACGGTCGCGGCCAGGCTTGTTCCCCGCCCCGACACGGCTGCCGCACAGCTCCGCGCGGAGGCGACGGCCACCCTGTACCGGTACCTCGACCCGGTACGCGGCGGGCCGGAGGGGACCGGGTGGCCGTTCGGGCGGCAGGTGCACTCCGGGGAGATCTTCGGGGTCCTGCAACGGCTGCCGGGGGTCGAGGTGGTCGAGGAGGTACGGATGTTCCCCGCCGACCCGCTGACCGGCCGCCGGGGCGAGCAGGTGACCCGGATCGAGCTGGACCGGCACGCCCTCGCCTTCTCCCACCAGCACCAGGTCCGGGTCGACGAGCGCCCGCCGGGCGCCTGAGCAGGAGGGAGCACGCGGATGCGCGTCGCCATCGAGGGGCTGGCCACGCCCGACCCGCTGGGTCGGCGGCTGCCCGCCGTCTACGCCGCCGACGATCTGGCCCAACGCCTGACCGACGCGTACGACCAGGTCATCGCGCCGGTGCACGCCACGCTGGACAGCCTGTGGGCGTACTTCGACCCGGCGCTGGCCCCGCCGGACTTCGTGGACTGGCTGGGTGGCTGGGTCGCCGCCGGGGGCGGGCGCGACGCGGCCCCCGACGAGCGCCGCCGGGTGGTCGCGGGCGCGGTCGCCCGGCACCGGGTGCGCGGCACCGCCGCCGGGCTCGCCGAGGAGATCCGGCTCGCCACCGGCGTTACCCCCGAGGTCGCCGAGAGCGGCGGGACCGCCTGGTCCGCCACCCCGGGTGCGGAGCTGCCCGGCTCCGCCGAGCCCGCCCTGACCGTACGGATCAGGGCGTCCGAGCCCACCGCGGCCCTGGAGTCCCGGCTCCGGGCGGTGGTCGAGGCGAATCGGCCGGCACACGTGCCATACACCGTGGAGGTGCTGTCGCTGGACGGCGGTCCGGCGGCGGGCGGGCCCCGGTGAGGATCTGCGACAACTGCGGCGCCGAGGTGGCCCCCGGCGACGGCTTCTGCGGCACCTGCGGCGCCTTCCTTGCCTGGGACGCCACCCACACGGCACCCGCGCCGGCGACCATGACCGCCAGGGACGCCCCAGCCAGCGACGGCGCCACGCCGGCCGCGACTGCGACCGGAACGCCGGCCGGGACGGGCGGGACGGCGGCGGCGGAAACGCCGGCCAGGACTCCGACTGAACCGACTGAACCGGCGGCCAAGCCGGCGGCCGGGACCGGGGACGTCGAGCACGAGGAACACCGGGCGCAGGAGCGGGATCTTCTGCGGGCCGCCGCGCTCGTGCTCCCGGTGCGCCCCGCCGACGAAACCAATCCCACCCCGCCGCCCGACCGCGCCGCCGTCAGCCCACCACCGGCCGCCGACCGGCCTCCCGTCGCCGGCCAACCCGGCGCGGTGCTTCCCGGCCGGCCCGTCGCGCCCACGCCCGAGGTCCGCGACTTCGCCGGTGACCGGGCCGGCGGCGCGGACCACGTGGTCTGCCCGGCCTGTGGGACCACCAACCGGGGCGGCAGCTCGTTCTGCCGGGGGTGCGGCCGGCCGCTGATCGCGACGGCCCGACCGGCGGTGGTCGTACCGTGGTGGCGGCGGCTGCGGTGGCCCCGGCGGCGGCCCGGCCGGGGCCGGCTGCGGCGGCTGCTCGCGGTGCTGGTGGCCCTGGTCCTGGTCGCCGGGGCGGTCTGGGCTGTCGCCCGTTTCGCCGGCCCGGTCGTCGACGCGGTCCGGGACCGGACGGCGAAGCCCGAGGCGGTCCTGCCGAGCACGGTGACGGCCTCCAGTGAGGCGTCCGGCCACCCCGCCCGGTCCACCGTGGACGGCCTGAACAACCGGTACTGGGCGCCCGCCGCCGACTGGCCGGCCACCGGCCAGTACGTGGAGCTGACCTTCGACCCGCCGATCCGGCTGATGGATCTCATCGTGCACACTGGGGCGTCCCCGCAGCAGGACGCGTTCGTCCGGCAGGGGAGGCCGGCCGAGCTGACGATGACCCTGTGGACCAGGGACGGCACGAGCAGCACCACGGTGCTGCGCCTGACCGACCGGCCCGGACCGCAGAGTTTCCACCACGTGACGGGCGGGGTGGCCCGGCTCCGGTTGACCGTTGACGCCAGCTACGGCGCGCAGCGGGGACGGCAGGTGGCGCTGGCCGAGATCGAGGTGTTCAGGCGGCCGTGACGTGCACGGGTCGGGTGTCGGCCGGCCGGGCGACGCCGAGCGAGCGGAGCATCCGCTCGTACGTCTGCTGGCTGCGTTGGGACGCCGCCACGTCGCCGGCCCGGCGCTGCGCGGCGACCAGTAGCCGCCATCCGTAGTCGTGGTAACCGTCCAGCTCCAGCGCCCGCCGGGCCGCCGTCGCCGCGGCCCGGGCCCGTCCCCGGTTCAGCTCCAGCCTGGCGAGCAGCACCGCCGCCTCCGTAGCCCGGGTCCGGTGTCGGTCCCGGCCGGCGAGCACCCACTCGGCTGGTCCCTCCTCGGGCAGCAGGTCACCGGTGTAGTGGTCGAGCGCGCCACGGAGCGCCGCGACCGCAGCCGCGTCCTCGCCCGTCGACCGGGCCCGTCGAACGGCGGCCAGCGCCGCTTCGAAGGCCGACACGTCACAGACACCACCCGCCCCCACGTCCAACCGGTACGACGACCCGTCGCGAACGATGAACCGGGACGCGCCCCGGGCTACGCCGGGCTCCAGGAAGGTACGCAGCGTCGAGACGCCGACGTGCAGATTGTTGACCGCGGCCCGGTCCGGCAGCTCCGGCCAGAGCGCCGCCGTGATCCGCTCCCGGTGTACCGGCTGGCCGGCCTCCGCCGCGAGGTAACGCATCAGGGTCCGGATCCGGGGGCGCACGCCCGACCAGTCCACCGGGACGCCGTCCGGCTCCAGCCGGAATCCGCCGAAGCAGCGTAACCGCAGGTACCGGCGCCCTTCGGAGGCGGCTGCCGGACGATCCCTCGAAATCATGTGATCTGTCTCCCTTGTCGCCACGACAACGCGGGCCGTTGCTGGTCCGCGACCAGAAGCCAGCACCGGGCCGCGCCGGTGTCGGCGCGGTCACGGCGCAGGCGGGACCGCCTGCGCTGGGGAGGTGGGCGACCCACGTCGCGCCGGAGATTCTGCTCGGCCGTCGGGGGACATGGGCAGACGTCAATTCGGGGACTTTCGTGGCAACTACCATCGGTAGCGCTCGGTACGCTGGGGGTTCGGGCACTTATCCTTCCAGGAGCGACCTGATGTCGACCGTCGACCCGCCCGAAGTCGGTGGACCCATGCCGGTCGTGGTCCGGTGGGACCACCTGGCCGGCGAACGTTGGCCGGAGCTGGCCGACCTCACCGCCGACGGGCTGGTCCTCCTCGTGTTGCCCCACGAGACGACGGTCGCCCCGTTGGCGCTGCTCGCCGCCGGGGTCCGGGCCGTCCTACGGGACGGCGACGGCACCGACGAGCTGGATCTGGCCCGGTCGGCGGTGCTCACCGGCGGGTCGTACCTGTCGCGGAGCGTGGCCGCGTCGGTCGGCGGCCGGCCGGACGGCGACGGCCGGGGAGACCCGGCGTCCCTGGGCCCCCGGGAAGTGGAGACGCTCCGGTGCATCGCCCAGGGCCTCACCCACCGGCAGGCCGCACACCGCCTCGGAGTCACGGTACAGACCATCAACACGTACGCGAAGCGGCTGCGCCGCAAGCTCGGCGCCGCCAACAAGGCCGAGCTGACCCTGCGCGCGGTCGAACTCGGCTATCTGTCGGTGTGACGACACATTTGCCGGTCTTCTCGCCTCGCCCCGCCACCCATTCTGTAGTTGACTGCTCACCGAGAGGTGGGCGGATGTACGACGTGTGTGTGGTGGTGTCCGAGCCGCTGGCCCGGCGCGGGGTGCACCAGCTGATCGACGGCAATGACCTGGTCCGGTGCCTGCTCACCGTCGACACGGCGAGCGAGGTGACCGCGGCCGGCGGGGGCCCCGACATGGTCGTGGTCCTGGTCGACCCGCTGCCGCAGGTGGTCCGGTGGTCCTGCGCGCGACACCCGACCCTGGTGATGATGCCGGAGTCGACGAAGGCCACGACGCTGGAGGCGATCCGGGCCGGCGCCCGCTCCGTGGTGAGCACCGCGACCGAGCGTACGCAGCTGCGGATCGCCCTCAACGTCACCGCGGCCGGCGGGTTCTACCTGTGCCCGATGCTCTCCGCCCGGCTCCGCGCCGACGCGGACGGCCCCGGCCCGGAGCGCCCGGTCGGCGGCGGCCGGTCCGGCGGCGCGGTCACCGGCGGTCGGGAGGCGGCCGGCGGCGGGGGCCCGGCCTGCGCGCCGGGTCCCGGGCCGGGCCGGGACCGAACACGTTCCCGGGCGCCCCGCCGGCCCGCGCTCGCTCCCCGGGAGGCGGCGACCCTGGAGCTGATCGCCCAGGGCCTGACGCATGCCCAGACGGCCCGCAGGCTGGGCATCTCCGAGGCCACGGTGAACACCTACGTCACCCGGATCAGGTCGAAGCTCGACGTCGGGAACAAGGCCGAGCTGACCCTGAAGGCGATCACCCTCGGGTTGGTGCAGCGTCGCCGCTCCGGCGTCGACCCGATCACCTGAGGGGCTCGCCGAGCTGGGCCCGCACCCGCTCCGTGTGCCGGATCGACGGGACGTCGTTGACCGCTTCGAGGATGTCGGTGGCTCGGTCGAGCGGCGCTGTTGCGTTGGCGGATCGGTGGAGCGGACACTACGAACTCACCGCTGACGTCCCGCCCGGTCTGCGGGTGGCCGCCGCGTTCACGGAACTGGCCCGAGCCATCTGACAATGCCCGGTGACGCGGCCCGGCGTGTCCACCGATCCGCCAACGCAACAGCGCCCCGTTGACCGCATGGTTTGTGCGGCAGACGTACGGGTAGGCGACGCGGGTGATCGCACTGATCGTTGCACTGTTGCTGCTCTGGCTGGTTCTGGTGATCATCGGGCTGGTGGTCAAGGGCCTGTTCTGGCTCACCGTGGTCGGTGCGCTCCTGTTCGTCGCGACCGTGATCGCCGGCTGGGTCCGCAGAAGGGCGTAGGCGGCTACCGCCATGTGGCACTGGTGGAGTGGTCCAGCCCTGTTTGGGCACGTACGTCGGAGTCGGCAACTGATCTCGTAACAGTTCCTCAAGCCTTCAACGGCTCCTCGTCGGGTACGAGGGGGTTGCGTTGAGCCCTTGTTCCCTCGCGGAAAGTAGCTGCGTCGGATGAGCGCTGCAGACGAGCGGGTCACCGTCCGCCGGACGCTTATCGTCATCGGTTTGGTTCTCGTCACCCTGGTCGGGCTGGCGTTGATGTGGCAGACCCAGCGTGTGTTGAGCTGGGTGGTGGCCGCGGTGTTCTTCGCGGTGGCTTTGGATCCGCTGGTGGACCGGGTGCAGCGACGACTCGTCGGGCGTCGGGCGCGCTCCAGCGCATGACGCCGGTGTGGTCCATCGCCACGTCCTCGACGTCCAGTAATACCTCATCGGTACGTTGCTTGTTCCACACCTGCCACCCGCTGCGGCGAGGGTTGGTGAGGATGACGCGATGGCGCTCTTGGATGTCCTCGGCCCGGTGGCGCTGCCCGGCTGTGTTGCCGGCAGGGGCCTGGGCGGCCCGCGTGCGCCGAGGCCGGAGCGAGGTTCCGAGCGTCCCGTGCACCGAGTAGGGCACGCCCGGCTCGGCGTCGTCGAGCAGCACGGTGCCGCCGCCGGAAGCTGGGGAGGCGCCATTGTCAACCGTTGAACGTCGGCGAAACGCGGCTTCCCCTCGACGTACGAAGGGAGGTGGCGGCCTCGGCCGCCACCCGCAGGACGCTACAAGCCACGCGGTCGGTCTCACGCAGCATCGTGGGATCGGTGCGCGGCATCGGGCTGATGATCGTGTCGCCCATTACCTCGTCAAGGGGGATGCCGGCGACGTGGAACGCGGTGTCGCGCGTGCCGTCGGGACGGACCAGTAGCCCCGTCTGGGGGTCGACATCGAATCCGCCGGTGGGGTGCCGGCGTCCGTCCCGTCCGCGGACGCTGAATGGACGCATGCGGCCCGCCGCCGCGAGCGAGTGGGTGAGGGTATCGGCGCTGGCCGTGACGTCGTGCGCGTGCATCCACGCGTCGATGAGCACGGGACTGGTGACGGCGGAACCGGCGACAGCGGGCGACTCGGCGCGGAAGAGGCCGAGCTCGTCGTCGGCGATGACATGCGCCGCGGGGCCGATGAACCTGACGAGACCGGCGTCCACGAGGGCCAGCAACTGCCGGCTGCGAAAGGCCGGTGGGCCGCTGCCGACCATGCCGCCGAACGCCTGCAGGGCGCGGAAGCCGCTCGCGCGCGACTCGGCGTCGAAGCCGCCGAACGTTCCGATGGCGTTCGCCAGCTGTCGCGCCGCGCTGATCGACCACAGTCCGGCCTTGATGGCGCTGTCCCGTCCCTTCGCCGACTCGGTGAGGTCGTCGGCCATGTAGTCGACGACCCAGGCGGTGAATGTCTCGGGATCGGGGAACGCTCCGCGGACCGGCGACATCGCCGCCGGCAGGTCGAAGCGGTCCGTGGCGTCCGGAACGTGTGGCGCTATCGCGGCGTCGAGTGCCGACGGCAGGCCTTCGGTGGTGTCGATCGTCGCGAGGACCGTGGTCAGTGGGGCGGCGAACGCTTCGGGGCGCACGCGGTGAAGCGTCTCGTAGTAGTCGACGAATGCATCCTTGACGATGAGCGGCCACACCTGACGGTCGAAGTCGATGGGGCGTGGGATTGTCGACCAGTCGACCGACCGCAGGTGACGCTGCGGCGCCGAGGGTGGCAGGGAGCCGTAGAGCGACTTCGCCCGGTACGGGACGCCCCGGTGAGAGGTGACGTGCATCTTCGGCTCGCGGCCCGACGGTTCGTAGCGCACTCCCGCCCGCGTCAGCGAGTCGTCGACGAATCGCCCACCGCGGCCGATGGTCAGCAGCGTCATCGCGTCGAAGAAGCCCATCCCGAGCCCGCGTACGATCGCGGTCGCCCCGTCCGGAACATCCCCGAGGGCCTGGTCGATCGGGTTGTCGGGACGTACCCACATCATCTCGGGATGCCTGGCCAGCACCGCCAGGAAGCCGTGCTCCTCGGACGTGTGGTCGCGCGGCATCCACCCGGTCGCGGCCACGACGGCATCGCACGCGAGCACCTCACCGGTGCTGAGTTCGATGAGCTGGCGCCCGCCGTCCTCGCGTATGCCGACTGCTCGCGCCAGGTGGGTGGCAACCGTCACGCGTTCCGGCATGGTGTTGAGTGCCCGCTCGAAGCACCAGCGGATGTACTCGCCATAAAGTGATCGGCTTGGATGGGATGCAACCGTGATCGCCTCAAGCTCGTCGCGGTAGTCGTCGACGAAGCCCGGGCGGACGGCAAGCGAGGCGAACGCGGCGCGGTGGGCCGGATCGATGTCTGCCACCTGGATCGCCGACGACGGCGACGGGTGCGCGGCATCGAGTGCGAGCTGGCACCACTCGAACAGCGTGGGCCCGGGTGCGACCGGGCCGGCCATCGTCACGGTGTCGTCGGTGAAGAGTGTCACGGCCCCCGCGAGGGTGTTCATGCACATCTGGCGCGTTTGGTCGGTACGCCAGATGCGACCCGCACCGAGTTGAGTGTCGTCAATGACAAGTATGTCTAGGTGGTCGATATCGGTGAAGTCCGCGAGATTCGCACCGATTCGCTCGAGCAGCGATACCCCCCGGGGGCCTGCGCCGATGAGCGCGATGACGGGGCGGGAGGGGCGGGATGTCCATAGTGGACGAATGTCTATGAACCGGGTCACAGCCCTACCCTACTTGGTCGCTAGGTTTAGTAGGGTTCCGGCATGGTGAAATTGCTGGTCACCCGGCATACGCGAGCAGTGTCGCGGTGTGACGCTGGCAGGACGGACAGTGTGTGCCATGACCCGGACCCGCCGCCTCGATGTCGGTGAGATCGGGGCATCGGAGGCGCCTTCGGCGAGGGTATAACCCGCCGTCATGCCGGCGGTTGACTTTCCGTAGACGATTTTCGACGGATCAAAAACGGTGTCGGTGACGATGCGTCGCACGAGGTTCAACCAGGGGCAACTCACCACACCGGCGCGCTGTCGCCTGCCATTTTCCGGATTGTGTCGAGGTTGAAGTGAGCGTGGGAAGGAAACACAGCGACGGTGATCGAGTTCCGCGACCTGAGAAAGTCCTACGGCGATCACGTCGTGCTCGACGATATAAACCTGAATATCGACCAGAGAGAGATCTTTGGTCTGGTCGGCGTGAGCGGCGCGGGGAAGTCCACGCTGCTGCGGTGCATCAACCGGCTCGAGGAGATCGACAGCGGCAGCCTCATCGTCGACGGCACGGACGTACGCGCCATCGGCGATCGGGACTTGCCGCAGTTCCGCCGCCGGATCGGCATGGTGTTCCAGCAGTTCTCCCTGATGGAGCGCAAGAACGTTTACGACAACGTGTACTTCCCTCTCAAGTGCCAGGGCGTACGCAGATCAGCGGCCGACCGGAAGGTGCGCGATCTCCTCGACCTCGTCGGACTCGGCGAGAAGCTCAAGGCGCTGCCCCGGGAGTTGAGCGGTGGGCAGAAGCAGCGGGTCGCCATCGCGCGGGCCCTGGTGAACGATCCGACGATCCTGCTGTGCGACGAGGCCACCTCCGCGCTCGATCCGAACATCACTGAGGCGGTCCTCGATCTCCTCAAGCGCATCAATGGCGAACTCGGCCTCACGATCGTCGTGGTGACCCACGAGGTGGCGGTCATGAAGTCCGTGTGCACTCGGATGGGCCTGCTCAGCGACGGGCACCTGCGCGCGAAGGGGGCCGTCGAGCACTTCTTCCTGGAGAATCCGGAGCTGCTGGGGGACTTCATCCGCGACGCGGGGCGTCGCCCAGAAGTCGCTCCCGGCACCTCGCTCGTCCGGGTCGTCCAGCGGGACGTCGCGGAGACCAGTCTGCTGTCGCAGCTCGCCATCCGCACCGGCGTGCCGTTCGAGATCTCGTGGGGCGGGCTCGACCGCTACCGGGACCGGGTCTCGGGATCGTTCCTGCTTCATGTGGCCGACGCCGATCTTCGCGCGGTGTGCGACGGCCTGACCGCGCTCGGGGCCGACTGGAGGGAGATCTGATGTACCAATACGAGTTTTCCGAGCTCTTCAAGCGGATCATCCTGCCCGGGCTGCTTGACACCATCACCATGCTGCTCGGCTCGTTCATCACGTGCACCCTGGTGGGGTTCACGCTCGCACTGGTCCTCGTAACGACCGACACACACGGGCTCCGACCCAACCGGACGGTCCACGAAATCGTGAGCACCGTTATCAGCATGCTGCGGTCGGTGCCGTTCATCATCCTCGCCATCTCGATCATCCCGCTAACCCGCCTGGTACTCGGCACGTCGATCGGCGTGTGGGCGGCGGTCTTCGCCATCACATTCGCGGGCAGCCCGCTGATCGCGCGGCTCCTCGAGAGCGCCTTCAAGGAGGTCAATCCGAGCCTCATCGAGGCGGCACGATCCTTCGGCGCGAGCGACCGGCAGATCACCTTCCGGGTCATCGTCACCGAGTCGGTACCGGCGATCGTCTCGCAGATGACGCTCGGCGTGATCTCGCTGCTCGGCTTCACCGCAGTGGCCGGCACGATCGGCGCGGGCGGCCTGGGTGCCGTCGCCCTGACCTACGGCTACCAGAACTTCAACGACCACATCATGTACGGCACCGTAGCGATCCTGGTCGTCATGGTGATCGGCATTCAGCTCGGCGGCAACGCCCTCTACCGCAAACTCCGGTAACTCCAGCCCCATGAGTCCCAGCACGAAAGGCAGCACCCCCATGAGAAACCCCCTCAGGAGAGTGATCACGCTCTTCGTCGTCGGCGCCCTGGCCGTGTCCCTCGCGGCCTGCTCGTCCGGCTCCGCCTCCGGAGGCGACGGCAAGACGGTCAGGATCGGCGTACTCGCCCGCGAGGAGCCCGACCTGAACTTCGTGGCCGAGCATCTGGCTCAGCAGGGCTACACGATGAAGGTCCAGGTGTTCGACGACAACATCGCCATGAATCGGGCCACCGAGGACGGCAGCATCGACGCCAACTTCTTCCAGAACGCAAACTACCTCAAAAGCTACAAGGACAGCAACGGATCATCGCTCGTCACCTACGGTCCCTGGCTGCAGACCACGGCCGTGCAGTTCGTCTCGAGCAAGTACGACTCGGCCGACGCACTCCCGAACGGGGCGCGCATCGGCATCGCCAACGACTCCGCGAATCGCGCCCGGGAGCTTCAACTCCTCGCCGCCAACGGCCTCATCGAGCTCGCGAAGGGCGTCGAGGCGCCCACAATCCTCGACGTCACCTCCAACCCGAAGAACCTCCGCTGGGTTGAGGTCAACCCGCGCAGCAAGGCCGCGGCGTTCCCCGACCTGGACGCGATGACCGCTCCCTCGATCACCGTCTACCTGATGAAGGACCCCTCGATAAAGGCCCTTTACGAGGAGACGCCAGAGGTCTACCGCACCTACGGAGGCACGCTCTGGGTCGTCAAGGAGGGCTACAAGAACACCGCCTGGCTCGATGCGGCGACCTCGTTCATGCAGTCCGCGGACTACAAGACCTGGATCGCGAACACCTACAAGGGCCTCAAGAAGACGCCCTGACTCCTCGCAGCCCCTCGAACCGCAGCCCCTCAGGAAGGAAAACACCATGGTCAGCGTCGTCGGCATGACCGATCTCCCGCTCGACAGGGTCGATCTCCCCACGTTTGTCGACGAAATCGGGTGTGCGGCGCAGACAGCCTTCGAGTTGCCCCCGCACATGCGCAGCGTCTACCTCGTGCCGCTGCCACCCGAGAACTGCACGGTGAAGGACGGCTACGAGATCACGTTCTTCCTGTACACGGCGCCCGGCAAGAGCGTGGAGCTCAAGCGTCGGATAGTGAAGGCGCTCCACGATGTCGTCCAGGCCAGTGACTGGGGCGACACCGTCAAGGTGGTGGTCATCATCAAGGAGCATGCCGCCGAAAACGTCGGAGTCGGCGGGATCCTTCGCCTCGACATGACCTGACATCGGCCGACCGTGCCGTTGCCGAGTAGGGGCGTCCGTCAATTGGGCGATGCGGGTGAGGCACCGCAGCCCCACCAGCCCAATTGACGGCCGGCCCAACTCGTTGACCGACCTACTTCGAGAGGAACATCGCATGAAGTACCGCCCGATCGGCCGGACCTCGCTGAAGGCGTCCGTGGTCACCTTCGGAGCCATGGGCATCGGCGGCGGATTCCGCTACCCGGATGCCGACGACGCGGTGTCGGTCCGCGCCCTACGCGCCGCCCTCGACCGCGGTATCAACGTCATCGACACTGCGCCGGTCTACGGATTCGGTCACAGCGAGGAGGTGATCGGCGAAGCCGTTCGCGGCCGCCGCGACGACGTCATCATCGCGACCAAGTGCGGGCTGTGGTGGGGCGACGACGAGGGCAGCTACCGCTTCACATGGGACGGGCACGCCGTCAAGCGCAACCTCAGTCCGCGGACCATCCGGATCGAGGTGGAGGAGAGCCTGCGCCGGCTCGGCACCGACCGCATCGACATCTACTACACCCACAACCCGGCGATGCCACCGTTCATGACGCCGATCGAGGACACGATCGCGACGCTCATCGAGCTGCGCGACGAGGGGAAGATCCTCACGATCGGTGCGTCGAACTGTCCTCCCGAGGACGTCGAGACCTACCTCGCGCACGACGCGATCGAGATCGTGCAGCGCAAGTACAGCCTCCTTGCCCGCGGAGTACGCGACGACATCCTGCCGCTGTGCGCGTCGACGGGGCTGTCCCTGCACGCCTACTCACCCCTCGCGAACGGGCTCCTCACCGGCGCGTTCACCAGGTTCGCGCCGCCGGCGCGCGAAGGCTCCCGGCGTGACGACCCACTGTTCGGCGACCGCTTCGGACCGGCCATGAACCTCGTCGAGGGACTGACCGCCGTCGCCTCGTCCGTGGGCACCACTCCCGGTGCGCTGGCGATCGCCTACCTCCTCGCGTCGTCAGACGCCGTCAACGTCATCTGCGGCATCCGTCGCGAGTCGCACCTAGACGACATCATCGCAGGCGCCGAACTCGACATCGACGCGAGCGTCACGGCCGCCCTCGACGAGCTGGCGGAGGACCTCGAGGCCACGGCCCCGGGGACGGCGTGAACCGGTCGGCGCGGGCGGCGGGCCCGGCAGGTGCCGTCCTGAGCCGGCTCTGGAGCGCGGAACGGTTGGCTCCGTCGCTGTCCGCCTACCACCATCTGCATGCCCATCCCGAGCTGTCCGGACAGGAGCACCGGACTGCCGCGTTCGTCGAGGCACGACTCGCCGACCTGAGCATCGAGACGTTCCGGTGCGGCGGTACGGGCGTCGTCGGCATCCTGCGCAACGGCGAAGGACCCGTCGTGGCATACCGCGCGGACCTCGACGGGCTCCCGATCCAGGAAAAGTCGGGCGTGGCCTACGCGAGCACCGACAAGGGCCAACTGCCGGACGGATCGGTGACCCGGGTGATGCACGCCTGCGGCCACGACCTCCACCTGACGGTCGCGCTCGCGGCGGCCGGCGTGCTGGCCGAGAACCGGGCCGCCTGGGCCGGCACCGTCGTGTGGATTTTCCAGCCGGCCGAGGAGACAGCCTCGGGGGCGGCGGCGATGGTCGACGACGGGCTGTGGGAAAAGGCCCCGCGTCCCGAGGCGGTGCTGGCGCAGCACGTGACATCCCTGTCGAGCGACCAGGTGCGGATCGGCGTCGGGAACGTCATGAACCTCGGCGACTCGTGGCGCGTGCGACTGCGCGGACGCGGCGCACACGGAGCCCGCCCGCACGAGTCCATCGACCCGATCGTGCTCGGTGCCCACCTCGTCACCCGCCTGCAGACCGTCGTCTCCCGGCAGGTGGAACCCGGATCCCCGGTCGTGCTCACCGTCGGCACCTTCCACGCCGGCACCAAGGAGAACATCATTCCCGACGAGGCGACCCTCTCGCTCAACATCCGCACGCCGGATGCCCAGACGCGGGAAACCGTTCTCTCCGCCGTCCGGCGCATGATCGCCGCCGAGGCGAGCGCGAGCGGCGCGCACGAGCCGACGATCGAGGAGATCAGCCGCTTTCCCCGGTGCTTCAACGCGCCGGAGCAGGCTGGCGAGGTGGCGGCGGCCCTCGATGCCGTCTTCGGGTCGGACAACGTCGCGCGTGACCTGCGGGCGACCGGCAGCGAGGACGTGGGTTGGCTCGCCGACGCGATCGGCGTGCCGCTCGTCTTCTGGATGTTCGGCGCCTACCGCCCCGGCCGGGATCCCGGCGACATGCCGTCGAACCACACGCCGCACTTCGCTCCGGAGCCCGAGTACGCCATCCCGGCAGGAGTGCGCGCCGCGCTCGCAGCTCTCGGCACCCGTCTCGACGTTCCGTCCTAGCCCCAAGGCCGGGTAGTTAGGGCTCGCAGATCATCAACACGCTGCTTTGATCTCTTGCGGGATGGCAACGCCTTCTGCGGCGGCGAGGGCGTAGAGGTCGTTTAGGTTGGCGAGTCGCGTCGAGTTGAACAGCACTACGTCACCGTCGGACGGCCACCAGCCGCCCTGGCAGTAGCGGCGGCGCAGTTGCTTCCACGTCATCCGGGGTGTTTGCGGCGTAGCCAGCCCATCACCCTGCGCCAGGTGAAACCATGCAGGTAGGCGAACGTCGCGCTGGACACCCCGGGCTGGAAGTAGGCGCACCAGCCTCGTAGCACTGGGTTCAGGTTGTACAGCAATACTTCGAGCGGCTGGTTCCGGTTCCACCGGCTCAGCGTTCGCACCTTGCCCGTGACCGCCTTGACGGCCTTCTTGCTCGGGTAGGTGTAGATGTAGCTCTTGGCCGTGCCTGGCTTGCGGTGACGCTGGATGCGCCAGCCGAGGAAGTCCAGGCCCTCGTCGATGTGGGTGATCACGGTTTTGGCCTGCGACAGGCGCAGTCCGACCGTGTCCAGCACCGCCGCTGCTTCCTCGCGCAGCGCCTCGACCTCGTCCCGTTCACCCTTCACCAGAAGGACCCAGTCGTCGGCGTAACGCGACAGCCGGAACACCGGCAGCTCGCGTTGCTGACTACGGGGAAGGCTTCGTCGGTGTCGGGTGATGCGGTCGAAGTGCTCGTCGAGCACGCTCAACGCGATGTTGGACAGCAAAGGCGACAGGATGCCACCCTGGGGTGCGCCCTCACGCGACTCCCGCAGGCCCGTCTCCTTGCTGAAGATCCCGGCCTTCAGGAACGCCTTGACCAGCGCCAAGACCTGCTTGTCCGTGATCCGCCGCCGCACGAGCCCCATCAGGAGGGTGTGGTCGATCTCGTCGAAGCGGGCCGTGATGTCGCCCTCCAACACCCACTCGTAACGGTGGGGTGGACCGGCGAAGGTGCGGACCTCAGCGACCGCGTCGTGCGCTCTGCGCCTCGGCCGGAAGCCGTATGAGCAGGGCAGGAAGTCAGCCTCGAAAATCGGTTCAAGGACCAGCTTCAAGGCCGCCTGCACGATGCGGTCTCGCACGGTGGCGATGCCCAGTCGGCGTCGCTTGCCGCCCGGTTTCGGAATCATCCGTTCGCGGACAGGTAAGGGACGGAACTGCTGCGTCTTCAGCTGGTCGCGGATCTCGGCGAGGAATGGCTCCATGCCTCGGCGCGCTTCGATGAAGAACGCGGTATGGCCGTCCACGCCGGCCGAGCGGGCACCCCGATTGCCCCGCACCCGCTGCCATGCGACCAGCAGGAACGCAGGGTCATGGACGAGGTTGAACACATCGTGGAACCGGCGATCTGGATCGTCGGTCGCCCATCGGTGCAGCTTGGCCTGGATCTTCTGTACCCGCAGCTCAGCCGACCCCAGCAAGGGCCACTCCAGCGGCGGCGCGTCGGTATTCACCTGATAGTTCGCGGGCAGCCGGTGCGGGTGCCCGGCCAGCGCCCACCCGGCGCTGGCCTGCGGGCGGATCACCAGGGGCCCGAACTCGTCGAACGCGAACACGCGCTGCGGGAAGTGCCTGCTGACGTACTCGATCCGGGCGATCTTGACCTCGCGCTGCGGGCCGGTGGACTCCTTCCACGTCTTGGTCCGCTGGAAGGTGATCCGGTGTCGGTGCAGGATCTGCCGCAGCCGTTCCCGGCCCACCCGGACCCCGGCGGGTGGCATGCAAGCCCAGAGACTCAGCAGCCGGGCGAGGACGCCGTACTCCACGTCGACGACAGCCGCGGCGCCGTTGCCCTGGCTGCGCAGGTCGACGGCGACCGAGGCCGCGCGGACGTGCGCCTGCGCCGGAGCGGCGACGAGGAGCGCGCCGACAAGGGCGGCGAGGTACGCCAGTAGACGCACTGGCAGGCAGTTCCGCCGTGAGGGGAACGGCGATCGTTCCCCAGTCCTGCAGTGCTCGCTCCGCAGCCGGCAACTCGAGCCGGCCCAATTCACCGAACCTTCCGCTGCCGGTCACCACAGCCGAAAGCCGGGTGTCGGGGCGCCAGAAGCCGAACCAACACCCATCGACATAGCGCTATCTAGGCATCGAAGCGCCCCCAGCTCCAGCAGCGAAGCACCCCCACGGCGATCAAGCAACCAAGATCACCAACAGCATCCGGCTCCTGTGACAGAACCTACATCCCTGCTCAACCTCTGCGGTATCGCTTGCTGGCGTTCTTCCAATACCCTAGTTCACCGATAGGAATTCCGGGTTATCGAGTGGGGACGCGGTATGCATTCCAAGGAGAGTGCCCATGTCCGGTCAGGCACGACCCGCCCAGATCGTCAGCCCATCTGGGCGATCGGCTGGATCGCCAGATGGCGCGGGGCATCAGCAATGTCCAACGGTCGGGCTGCCGGCGTGGCACTGCCCAGAGCGGTCCAGGACTCGCTCCGAGTCTTCGTCTCCGGTCATGCCGCCGCTCACGACAGCGCAGTGGCCGACACGCTCGCCCTGCTCGGGGACGAGACGCTCGCCCTGCTCGGGGACTCGCGTGAAACCCGCGCCGCCGTACTGCTGGCCAGAACACGACTCACGTGGACCTGGCGCTGTTCCAGGATCAGACCGGTGCCGCGCCCAATCGCCGCGAGTAGGAACACCGGAGCGGTGGCGGTGCGAGCGCCGCACAGCGCCTCGCCGTCCACGGCCGCTCTGGGCACTGGCCCTGGACCTGGTCGGCAGGATCGACGACAGCGCTGGGGCGGATCCGTTCGGTGTACCTGGCACACGTGGACGGGAACTTCGCCGCGCGCTTCCCGTTGGCCCGATCGGCCGAGGTTGCCGGCTAATGCCGCCCTGGACCGGCTCGCCGACGTCTCGGGCCTCAGTTGGCCTTCGAGCACCACGTGGACGTGGCGGCGGAGGCCGCGTCGACCCAGCTTGCCGCGCACGCCGCGACCCGACTGATACCGAACGGCTCGCGGCCGGCTTTCGGCGCGAGTGGGTCGCCGGATTCCGTGACGGCTCCGGCCAGATGGTCGGGGGCTGGGTGGCGGTCAGCGCGGCTGACTGATCCGCACTCGGTGCCCCTGATTCGGGGCAGGAAGGGAGCGTTGCCCGATGGCCGCCGCCGGTCCGACCCTTGAGCTCAATGAGAGCTGGTTGCAGGCTTTGGAACGGTTCACCGGGATGAGGGTGTCCCGGGCGGAGCTGCCGTTGTTGCGGGATGACATCGGCACGCTGAAAGCGCTGGAGCATCGGGTGCGTACGGTGCTGGGTCCGTTGCTGGAGCAGACGATCAGGGCGGTCCGGGAGGCGGGGGAGGGTGAGGCCTTCGACCGGTTCGTGGCGCAGACCGTTCCGTTTGTGAAGAAGATGGCCGAGACGGCCGACCTGATGCTCGCCGCGGTCGAGGCGATGGGGGACTTCTTCCTGGAGACGGAGACCGGCAAGCGTACGGCGGTGGCCATGTTCTCCTTCATGCAGGCCGAGTTCGCTGTCGCCGCGGCGATGTGGTTCTGGAATCCGGTGGGGGCGGCGGCGCACATCGCCCAGACGCGGACGATCATCCAGGCGATTCTGCGTTCGGCGTTGGTGCGGTCGGCGGCGAGTGGCACGGCGATGCAGATGTTGTTCATGCCGGGTTCTGCGCTGTTGGCGCAGGTGTCGATGATGACCGATGGTTTGCAGTCGGGGGTGAACTGGTCGACGGTCGGTAAGCAGGCGGCGTTCGCGGGGGCGGTGGCGTTCCTGACCACGGTGGGCGGGCCGGCGTTGGGCAGGGCCGCTGGCGTTGTCGCCGGCGCGGTCGGCAAGCTCGCCGTGTCGGACACCACCAAGCATCTGCTGACCGATGTGCTGTCGCGGCCGGTGACGGAGACCCTCGGGGAGGGGCTGTTCGGTATCGGTGCCAGCTTGATGGTCGAGGGGTACTGGGACCCCAATAATCTTGGTGCGGATCTGCTGTCCGGGGCGATTTCGGGGGCGGGCGGGGCGGCCGCGAGCGGGCTCGGGCTGGCCGTGAGTCGCGCCGTGATGCAGCCCCGGGTGCAGGTGCCTCGCCTCGCGTTCACGTCGGACGGTAAGCCGGTCCTGCCGGTGGGGCCGACACCGGTTGGTGGAGACACCTCCACCGGGTACCAGGCTGGGGTCGACGACCCGAAGGCTGCGGTGACCGGCAGGCAGGCCCCGCCGCCCCCGCCGCTGCCGGCATCGAACCTGCCCACGCCGAACCTGAGCTTGCCCACGCCGAAGCTGGACCTGTCCGTGCCGTCGTGGTCGGTGCCGGACCTGTCCGTGCCGGTCGAGCGGGTTTTCGCCGGGTGGGTCGATGCCCGGCAGGGTGATCCGGCTGTGGCGGCTTTCCTGTCCGAGGTCGGTCTGCCCGGTGCCGCGCTCACCGAGCGGTTCCTGGCGGGTGTTCGGGAGCAGGCGGTGGCCCGGATGGCCGAGGCCCTGGCGTCCTCGGGTGAGCAGATCCCGGCCGAGGTGCGGCCAGAGCAGGTTGTCGCCGCGCTGCCGGCGGAGTTCGACCGGCAGGCGCTGCGCTCGATCACGCAACTGGCCGTCCAACTTCACATCGACCAGTACCTCGCCGTCGACCTACCGACGGGCGTCGGCACGCCGACAGGCGCCAGCACGCCGGGGGGCGTCGGCGTGCCGAGGGGCGCCCGGGCGGCGGTACCGTCCGCCGCTGTGCGCGAGGCGGTCGAGCGCGACCTGCGGATCCAGGTGGACCGAAACGTCGACGCGATCCTCGGTACCTCCGCACTGCCCGCCGTGCTGCCGGCCGTGCTGCCCGCTGTGGTGGCCAGTCCTGACGCCGCGCAGGTGAGCGCCGTGGCGGACGTGGTCCGGCAGGTGGTCACCGACCTGCCCGCTCGTTTCACGGCCGCGGGCATCCCCGGCACCACCGGACATGGCGCGAACTTGTCTACCGCGGACATTCAAGGGAGCGGCCGCACCGGCGCGCAGACCGTGCCGATAACGCCCGAGCAGCACACCGCGGCGGCGAGCGGCCTGACGGAGGCCCAGGTCACCGCGTTGGCCCACCGGTACGGCGTCGATTCGGCCAGCCACGACATTCTCGCCGAATCGCTCCAAGGGGAATGGGTGGACGGATACCACCAGGTGCTCAGCCAGGCCGACGGCAGCACGCCCGGCACGCCCGGCACAGCTGGGACGCCAGGCACGCCGGACGCGGCCAGCGCCCGTGGCACGGTGCCGGCTGGCGCTGCCTCCCGCGCCGATGGCACGCCGATCCGCCACAACGCCAGCGCCAGCGGCCGTGACAGCGCCAGTGACATGTCTGTCTCCAGCGATGACATGTTCAGCAACCTCGGCACCAGCGACACAACGTCGATCAGTGACGTGTCCTTGCCGGACGAGTCGTTCAGCGGCGACCCCGGCACACACCGCGAGCCGGCCGTCGCGGCAACCGGGCCGGCCGTCGGGGCGACGGGGTCCGCGCAACCGGTCACGGCTGCTGACCAGACGGTGGCGCGCCCGGTCAGCAGCGGCGACCGGTTGTGGTGTGTGCCGGCCACTCTCGACGCGTTCAAAGACGTGTATGGGCGGTGGGGCAACCGGGGGGTGTTCGACGACCGGTTCATCGGACCGGACGGCCGATTCGCGGCCAAGGTTGGCTGGCCGCAACTGTTGGAGATTCTCGACGCGGTACCCGAGCGTGTCGCCGCCCACCCCGACTGGGTCGCCGGAGCGGACGTACTGGCCGCGCTGCGGGCGGTGCCGGGGTCGATGGTCGTGGTCAGGGCCGAACCACCGAACGAACCGCAGCACGTGTTCGCCCTTCACAACGAGCCACAAACTTCCGGGCCGCCGAAAATCAAGGTGCGGGACACCTGGAAGCGTGACCCCTTCGACCCGCCCGAGCCGAACGATCCGATACGTGACCCGTGGCTGCGACACCTGTTCATGTCCGGCACCTGGGTGGCCGCGTTCGACGGGGACGGGCAGCCCGCCACCATCACCGACCTCCTACCCGACCACACCACCGGCTACCCGCAACCGATCACCACGACCGGCACCGACACCAGCGCGCTCCTGCTCGCCTCCACCAGCCCGCCACGCGGCCCGTCCCGGGCGATGCAGGCAGACACCACTTCCCCCGACCCGGCCGACCCCCTCAGGCAGCCAGACCCGCAGGAGCAGACCGGCCAGCAGACTCAGGCAGTGGCCTCCGGTGGTGCGCTCGCGGAGCACCACCGGGGGGCCGGCGATCTGGTGCGACAGGATGTGGAGTCACTACTGACCGCTACGCGGCAGATCGAACCGCAGCCTGTTGTTCCGCAGATCAACGAGTCTGCGCAGGCACCAGCACCCGACCCTGCGCACGGCGGCATGACGGAGGCGGTACGGCAATACGGGTCACAGCTGGATGGGATGCAGGGATTCGAGCACGTCACGCGCGTGCCGGAGAGCGTTGTCGAGTGGCTGCGCGAGCAGGTGAAGGCGGCGGCTGGCGCTCGGGGATCGCAAGCCGCCTTCGGCACGCAGCTCGATCGGCGGCTTACCGCGACGTACCTGTCTGCGGAGTGGACGCGGGTGCGTAGCAAATTGGGACTACCGCTGTCGATTCCTGCCGATCGCGGGCAGGCCGTCTGGCTGCGGATGGTGCTGCTCGACGCGGCGGCCGCGGACCCCGGAATCGAGCAACTGCGCGACGGCCCGCCGGTCGCATTCCAGCGCTGGGCGATCGGCGGATGGGAGGTGGCTGAGACCGCGGCCGCCTCCGATCTTCGATCCATGAATCTCCCGTTTTCGTATTCGCACAAATGGCCGATCGAGAACCTCGGTAAGTTGCGGCGGGCGGTGCTGACGGTGCAGCCCACCGTCACATACAACCAGACGTCGACCTCGGTCAGGGTCACTGGCGGGGTGCAGGCGCTGACGATCCTGCGCAGTCGCGAGCGTTCCTGGCCGTACATGTACAAGATGCACTGGCAGATGCGCGTGGGTGACGACGTGAGCCGCCCGTGGACCGACCTCACCCCGCCAACCGAGCGGCTGACGGTGTGGTTCCCGAAGCATGCCGTGGAGATCCCACCCGAGAACACGGAGCAGCCCCGGCCAGCGCGGTTGGACACATTACGCAACGACATGCCCTTGTTCGGGGTGCAGTCGGTGCCGAATGCCGACCGGATCCTCAGCGATGTCATGGCGTCGTTCCGGCCGCAGCTCAAGTCGCTGTCGAAAGCGTCGAGACGTGAGCTGCAGGAGTTCTTCGGCGAATACAGCCTGCGCGCGAATATCCCGTTGATGTCGATGGGAAGCCACCCATCGCCGTTGTTGTTCGCAGAAGACGGTTCGGTAATCGGCTACCTGCGGGTGCGTGTGGGCTTACACGCGCGGGAGGTCACCGGTCCGGCGACGCAGAATGCCGTGCTGGAGTCGCACGTGCTGCGAATTCTGCGCGTCGAGGGTTCCGCCAAGGTCACCAACTCGGTCGGCGTTGGCGGTTCCGTGAGCCTTGGCATGTCAAGTGCGCCCGCCGATTCTGTCGCGGGGGTCGATCCGACCGGCGTAACTGTCCGGGGGCAACTCGGTGCGCGGCATCAGGTATCGCACACACTGGGATCAGGCGGTGGCGCACGCACCTCGCACTCTTTGCGGACGAGCAAGCCGCTGATCCCGCTGGCCGCCGACGTTATTTTCGATGTGGAACTCGTCCGGGCGGACGGTGCTGCGGTCCGCCCCGCGCCGTCGACCCCCTTGGGGTGGTCTGGCGCGCCGCACCGGGCGATTCTGCGCGTGCCGCCGGCGGACACCGTCACGCAGCCAAACACTCCGCGTTACCTGCCGCTTGAGATCGCGCAGCTGCGTTCGCTCGGCGTCTCCACTACGCCGCTGCGGGTCACGGGTGCCGAGCCGCTGTTCGCATCGGTCGAGACTTGGCTCAGGCAGCGGGGCTTCCTGCCGCCGGACAGGGATCCGTCCCTGGCGGACAGACTGACTGACGAGGCGACCCGGATCCAGCGGTTGGAAAATGTTCGCAAGCTTGATTTGGCACGCTCCGGTATGGGGCTGCGTGGCGCTGCGGACGAGATGATCGAGGGCGGTTATCCTATCGTGTTCGAACTGCCGGTCCGCGGTGAAATACGGCGGGTCGAAGTGCGCCTGTCCGCAGAGCGCCGCTTCACCGACGAGCCCGACGGAGGAGTCAGCCACAAGCTGTTCCTGCCCGACGTCCAGACGATGAATTGGACCGGTTCGACTCATCCAGCCATCGAAAAGCGCACCCGGTCTCCGTTCGGCTGGAACGCAGGCATTGCTGGCTCCTACTCCAATCCACTTGGTGTGGCCGATCAAAGCAGGCCGCTGCAGAGTATTTCCAGCGGAATGAACCGCTCCTCTCGCCCTGCCACGACCACGGAAACCAGCATCGGCTTCGGGCAGGAACTGTACGCGCTCAGCCCAAGCGCCGACGGGTCGCACACCTTCGAGGTGCCGGTGACGCTACGGATGGAGATGTCGTGGAGTTACGGCCCCGTGCCCGAGCCGAGCAACGTCGACGGGATGATCGCGTTGGCGGTGCCCACCTACCGCACTCTCCCACAGCCGGTGGAGGTCAGTCCGTACCAGATGCCCGCACCTCGTGCGGTCACCGATCAGGATCGAGCCAGGCTGAACCAACCGGACGGTGATGCGGTCTACCAGAACGGAGTGCTTCGGCTGCCGGAGTCGGCGCATGTGGACCGGGTGGAGGGCAGCCAAACGATCCGCGCGGTGGTCAGCGACCTCATCGGGGCCGTACGCCGCGCCGCCGCGGCCGCGGAACGATCCGCCGCTTCGAGCAACCTCATGCCCGGCACCTCGACGGTAGACGACGCGGTTGTGCCGCCGCAGGTCGCGGATGACATAGAGATGCAGATACAGACTGCGGAGTCGCGGCCGGAATCTGCGGGAACCAACTCGGCTCAAGCGCGCATGCTCCATGGGGAGGCACGGGAGGACTGGACGCCAGCCATGCCTGGCGCTTTCCCTCCTGACGAGGCAACCGGGCCGGTCCAGGTGCGGGGGAACGAGCCGGTCGCCGACGACCAGACGGTCGCGTCTTCGGGCAGTGCAGGTCGTACGGCGTCGTGGTTCGGCGGGATGGTGGTGGGTGGCTGGACGTGGGCGAAGCGGCGGGCGATCGGGGAGTCGTTGAGTCGACCTGAGAGCATGGGCCAGGAGGTGGCGCACGCCGCGGTGTCGCCCCACCATTTGGCGGCCAACGCCCTGCAGGTCTTCGACAACCAGTATGTGTCCGAGAACATCGGCGAGCACGGCATGGTGTGGGGCACCGATGTGTCGGTAACGGTTGAGGGCTACCTCACCGATGTGGAGACCCTGCCACCGCCAGGAACCATGGACATGGAAAACTGGCTGCAGTCCTTTGACGGGTCGTCGCAGACGGCAGAGAGCAGCGTCTTGCGAGAAGTGCCGACGACGTTCACCGGCACCTACGGCAGCGACACGCAATTCGTACCCTCGGGGACCTACACCTACGGCACCCGCGCGGACGCCCAGACGACGTTCAGCGACAACACGATGGCGTTCAGGGTGACGACCGAGAACGATATCTCGGTGTTTCGCTTCAAGGCCAGGGCGATCTACATCGTCACCGTCACGAAAGGCAGCCGCAACGTGGTGGCCGGGACCCTTTCCGGCAGCCCGTTCTTCGAGAAGCAGCTCGCGGTGGAACTGCCCGAGGCCGTGGAGTTCCTCCTCACCGAGAACGACCTGTTCAACTATCCGGAGTTGCGGCAGATCCCAGGGATCCCGCAAGCCGACCCCGCCAGGCCCGCCGAACCCGCCGACCGGATGCTTCCCCACTGGTTCGTTCGCAGCGGCGGGGAGCTTGGCTTCGGCGTGGCCACCGCGGTGATACCCCGGGGTCCGCGTCCGCTCTTCCGCGAAGGCATCCGTGCCTTGGTCGAGGCGCAGGCGCCGGGGGTGACCCGTCCCGGCCATTCGGCCTACCTGCCTGGCGTCTTGTCGCGGATCGCCGACCACAGCTCCCCGCTCGCTCTGCGCTCACTCGTCAGCGCTGGTCCCAAAGGCCGAACGTCCTTCCATTTCGTACATCGGTCGTGGCTCGGACCGCG
The DNA here is from genome assembly GCF_007830265.1 of Micromonospora olivasterospora. Classification (NCBI taxonomy): domain Bacteria; kingdom Bacillati; phylum Actinomycetota; class Actinomycetes; order Micromonosporales; family Micromonosporaceae; genus Micromonospora; species Micromonospora olivasterospora. The sequence goes on along the minus strand of NZ_VLKE01000001.1, from coordinate 395,244 downwards.
ACTGGTGGAGGTGGAGATCACCGCCCAGCCCGCACAGACTGCCGCCCAGCTCGCGGGGCTGCGCGGCCGGAAAACCTCGACCACCGCAGGCCTGGACGTTGTCCTGGCCCACTCGTCCGGTGAGGGCGGATCCCTGCAGATCGCAGGTGCGAGCAAACAAAGCGTCACCCGAGCCATCAGCAACAAGGTAGCTTTCTCGCCGTTGGTCAAACGGGAAGAACACGAGCCGCAATCGCATCTCGCGATCGCGACACAGCACAGTCGCGCCAACGCCGCAACGTCGCTACGGGAGGACCGCACCTGGCAGCGCACCCTCTCCACCACTCAGTTCGACCGCATCCCCTACACACTCGGCGTGACCGTACGATCGATGCCGTTGAGCGACGCATTCATCGTCGCTGCGGGTAGGGCCGCAGTCAACGGGCTCCTCGCCGTGGGTCGGCTCGTCCGGCTGGCCTGGCAGAACCTGCCGAGGGTGAGCGCGACCAGCGAGTCGCACCTGGCTGTCCCAGCCCTGGTCACGTTGCGTTTCAGCGAGGCAGAGACGCCTCGGGACCCAGTCGCCGAACAGGGGCGCGTCCAGCCGGCGATGTTCACGTCCGACCCGACACTCGTCGTACCCCCCTCCACCGACACGGTCATCGACATGGAGGTCCCGGCGGAAATTCGTGCGCTGGTGGCCGGTGCGCCCTGGCGGCCGAGCCGAGGGTTTTCTGTGTATGACTTCGATGCCGTGGCGCAACTCGCCGAAGCGATCCGGACCGTCGACCCCTCTCTTGCCGGCGACGATCAGTTGCACAATTCCGTTTCTGCGGAAGGAATCTTCCCCCGCCTAGCCCAGCTTGCCCGCTCAGGCAAGGTCACCATCATGGAACCGGCTGCAGTGGGTCGATTGCTCGGCCGCGCCGGCGCACCGGGTACGTCGATCCAGCTTGCGCTGTATGCGTCAGGATCCACGAGCACCAGTCGGAACGTGGCCATCGACAGCGTCTACGCCAACACCGACACCTTCGCCACGACCGTCGCCTCGTCAGTAATCCCGACGCTCGGCTTCAGCCACACCGACCCGCTCGTTCATGACGGCAACAACTACGGCGCACCGATGGTGCCGATCGCAGGGGTTGAGGCGGCGCAGCATCAGAGCGCGGGCGGCTATGGGCAGCGGCGCGAGATCATCCGGTTCGGTACCCCCATCGAATCGGCTGACGGTAACGGCACACCGGGATACCAGCTCACCGCGGTCGCCGTGATCCGGGTCGTCGGTCCCAGGGGAACCCGTTGGGTCGTCGGCAACATCGAGATACGCACCACGGAGGCCCCTGCGGGTGCCGAAAACCTCGTCCGGGCTAGCTAATACGGCAGCCGCCGTTGCTTGGTTGCCGCCGTCAGGTCGCCGCCGCCGACGCGGGCATACCGGCCGGCGAGCACTCCGTAGCCGAGGGCAAGGCCGGCGAAGCCGGTAGCCGACAGAGCAAGCAGCAGTGGTGAGCGCCCGTTGTCCGGGATGATCGGGGCCGCCGCTGCCATGCCCAGCACGTAGGCGAGGTTGAACACGGTGTCGTTCACGGCGAACACCCGCCCTCGGAAGCCGTCGGCGCACTCCTGCTGCACCATCGTGTCCACCACGATCTTGATGCCCTGACCCGCGACGTTGACCACCAGCACGGCCAGCACCAGCAGCAGCGGGTCGAACGCAAGCCCGAACGCCGGCAGCGCCACCGCGACCGCGGCGAGCAGCAGCGTCACCCACCGCCACCCACCGATCCGCCGCGTCATCGGCGGAGTGGCGACGGCGGCGACCAGGACCCCGACCGCGCCCGCGGCGAAGACCAGGCCGAGCTGCGCCGGCACGCCGTCAAGGTCGTCACCGGCGAACTGGTTGCGGTAGAGCAACAGCATCGCCAGGGCGAGCACCCCGAACAGCAGCCGGAAACCCGTCTGCGCCGCCATCGCATATGCGGCCCTGCGCGCCTGCGCCAGGTGTCGTAGGCCTTCGGTCATGCCGTGCACCACCGCCGCCACCTCACCAGCAAGGCCTGATCGGTCCACGGCGGCCCGCTCTGGGCCCAGGTCGTAGCGGGCGAAGGAGAACCGGGCCCCGACGGCGCAGGCCAAGTAACCGACCGGCGTGAGCACGGCGATGCCGGCATAGCCGGTATCGCCGACTGGGAAGGCCGTCTGAAGCAACAGCAGAGCACATCCCAACCCCAGCGAATACGCCACCGAACCCGCCGTGCCCGCGACGGCGTTGGCGGTGACCAGCCGCTCGTCGGACACCACATGCGGAGTCGCGGCCGACAGCCCGGCCAGCAGCAGCCGCCCCAGCCCGATCACCACCAGGGTCGTGACGAACAACAGCAGCCCCTCCGACCCCAGAAAGATCATCGCGGCGATCGGCAGGACGAGACCCGCTCGAGCCAGGTTGGCCAGGACGATCACCGTCCGGCGGCTCGACCGGTCGAGCAGAACACCCGCGAACGGACCCACCAGCGAGTACGGCAGGACCAGCGCCGCTGCGGCGAGGGCGATCGCGGTCGGTGTCGCCTGCCGGTCCGGGTTGAACAGGACACTGCCGGCGAGAGCGGCCTGAAACACCCCGTCGGTGAACTGTCCCCCCAAACGGACGGCCAGCAGCCGGCGCAGCGACGGCACGGCGAGAAGCGCACGGAGGTTATGCGGTCGGCGAGAAGCCATGATCGACCACCCTACGACGGCTGACCAGCCTGTGCAGGGCCGACGTGGAGGTCCGCTGGTGCGTCTCCACGAACGTTGCCGGTGTTGCGGCAAGGCCCAGGGCGGTGGTCCAGCACGCCTCAACGCCGCCGGTCGTGATCCGGAGCCGGCGCGGCGGACGTCGACAGCGCACTAGCATCGATGTGGCGCCGGCGGGCAGTGCCCGACCGGAACAAGGAGCCAGTGGGCGGGGCGAGACGGATATCACTCCAGCGGTGGGCCGGTGTACCACGGCGGGTTCGGGTCAGCAGGAGATGCCCTGCGTGCGGAACGCCCTGTGGTGGCCAAGGACCGGGTGCCGGTCGAGCGGGTGCACCTGTCCAAAACGAGGTGGTCGAGGAGTAGCCGATCGACGAGCGGGTCCGCCACGAGGAGGTCGAGGCGAACATCCCCGAGTCCAGCCGACGACGCCGATGACGGAGGTATCGCCCGCAACGCTCACGGGCGGGCAGGTCACAACCAGCCCGCCCGTGCCCTGCTACCGGCGGGTCCAGGCGCCGCCGCGTCGCGTGGGACGCACGATGTCGTCGCACGTTGGCCCGTACGACGACACACGAACGGGGTATGCGTCCCCCATGGCCGTATTTTCCCTAATCGCATGGCGCAGGATAGGTAAATCCAAATCGAGTACGGGAGGAGCAGGTGGGACATGAGGCGTAGGCGAAGCAGGAAAGGGCCGATGCTGCAAGCGGCGGCAATGGTCCTGACAGCGGCGGCTGCGGTGGCCATTGTGCGTGCCGGCCGGCGACGCCCTCAAGGTGCCGCGACGCCGGACCACCTCTCCGCTCCGGACAGCGGATCCTCTGTCGTCGGCGGGGTGGAAGCGCCACTGGGCGCCACCGCGGCTGGCGCGACCAATGACCTTGTCTCTACGGCGGCAGCAGCTCGCTGACCTGTGCTCTGCAAGACAGGTGCGGGGCGTACGGCACCCCGCGGCTGACCGGCGCATCTCCGCTGGGCTTCCATCCCCCTGAATAGAAGGTGACGGCACATGAGCGGCGCTCCCGGTGACGACCGGAAGGCCCAGGAGCCTACGGTGGCGCAGCTGATTGAGCGTGCCACCGACCAGATCCGCCAGTTGGTGCGCGACGAGTTGGCGTTGGCCCGCGCGGAGTTGACCGGCAAGGGCAAGAGCGCTGGCTTCGCTGCCGCCATGTTCGGCGGCGCGGGCGGGGTGGCGCTGTACGGCGGGGGTGCCCTTGTCGCCGCGTTCATCCTGCTAGTGGCCACGGTGATGTGGGCGTGGTTGGCCGCGCTGGTCGTGGCGGTGGTCCTGTTTGCGGTGGCTGGGCTGCTCGCGTTGTCCGGGAAGAAGCAGACCGAACGGGCGATGCCGCTCGCGCCGCAGTCGACGTTGGGCAGCGTGCGTAAGGACGTCGAGTCGGTGCAGCAGGCCGCCAAGGAGGGTAGACGGCGATGACAGCGAGCGACGCCAGCGACCCGGGTCACACCGGCGCGGACATCCAGCGGACCCGAGCTGAACTGGCCGACACGGTACACGCGCTGGCAGCCAAAACGGACGTGAAGGCGCGCGGCCTGGACAGCGCCCGCAGATCAAAGGCCGTGCTCGGCAACAGTTGGTCGGTGCGGCCCAGGCGATGCGCGGCAAGAGCGCAGCCGTGCTCCGGACAGCACGCCAACGGGCGGACAGAGCAGGACTGACTGAGGCTATGTCCAGCTTGCAACAGCGCGGCAATACGCAGCGCCAGCACGCGAAGCGGACGACGGAGAAGCTTCGTGGCAGCGGCGGAGCCGCAGCGAAGCAGGCAGGCACCACCGCTGTCCGTACGATCCGCGATGTGACCGCAACAGTTCGGTCCGCAGCGCGCCGCCATCCCGGTGTCCTCGCCGCCGCCGCCATGGCCGGCATCGGCGTCGTCACCGCGGTGCGGCAGACCCAACTGGTCAGACGCCCTCGTCGTTGACCCTGATGGGTCGTGCTCCTTGTCGAGGCGGCCCCCCGCCACGACGCGCGTCGCCGTCGCGCTTCATCCGTCCATGCCTGTGTCAGATCGTGCCGGGTGACCGGGGTCGCCGAAAGATGGTCGCCTGTCACCTGTTCGTGGGATGGGTCGGGTGGACTTTCGGCTGGTGGTGAGTAAGGTCAGGTAGCTGTCCGCACCTGTGACCTGCAAGGAGGCCTGCGACCGTGGCCGAGAGACCGACTGCTCGTGCCGCAGGCGGGACTGCCCACGATCACGACGATCCGGCGAGTGTCACCGACAGTTGGATCGAGTCGTACCCTCCGGCGGACGCGCGTCAGGGACACGAAGCACGACACGCACTGCACTCGGCACACCCCCAGGACGTGGATGCGTAGGACAACGGTATGGTTATCGGTACTCTATCTGTTTACTGCTTCCACCCTCGCGGCTTGCGGAGCAGGAGACCGGAAGGCGCTCACCGGCCTTGAGCGGTGCTCGTCGAGTGTCAACGTCGAGGGTTGCCGCAAGGTTGACTCGTATTCAGAAAGGGCTTCCTGGAACGTTGCGTACGTGGGAAACCCGAACGGCGATCCACTAAAGCTCCTGTCCGGGGATCTCGTCGATGCGGCCGCTATAGACGAGGTGCCTGATGGACCTCTCGTGTTAATCGGCAAGGGCGGGGTCGCTCGAGCCGGCAGCAAATGCGGGTTTTACGTCGAGCGCTGGAATGTGCGGAACCCTCCCACTGTTGTGAGTGTTGATCGAGCGACGTCGGATAATATCGCAAACGGCACCGAAAGGCTTTTTCTTCTCTCCTTTATATCTTCCGAATAGCCTACGGACAAAAGATTGGGGTTCCTTCGGGCAAGATCACGATAGGTCTGACCTGCGGAAACGCGGGTCAGGCCTCTTCTTTCGGCTTCCTCGGCCTCGAAGACTAGGAATATGCGCTGCTGAGGAGCTGCTGCGCCCGGCCACCGCGCCGGGCGAGGATCGCAACTTCGGCAACGCGGATTCGGATACAGAAGTGGAGGGGTGGGCTGCGCCCGGCCACCGCGCGGGGCGAGGATCGCAACCCGGGCCCCAGACCTGCACCGACGATCACCTGGGCCCGGCCGTCAACTTTCCTACCTGCCCGACCGCAGCTCCCGCCGCTTGATGAGCAAGGCGGTCGCGAAGGCGTGCGCCGAGTCGATCGCGCAGCAGAACAGCAGCCATCCCGTGAGCGTCGTGTGGCACGGCGGCGAACCCACCGCCACGCCCTGGACATGTTCCGGGACCTGCTGACCCCGTTCGAGGAGCTGCGGCGCTCGGGGTCGCCATGTCGGTGAGGATCTGGCGGGAGTCCGTGTGGTCGAAGGTGAACGGCAGGGCGAACGCGACCTCGGTGACTACGCGAACGCGGGGTGCGGGTAGCGGGCCCGTTGAGTCGGCGTGGCCGTGTCGGTGGGGATGACGACCAGCCCCTGGGAGACGCGGGCCCGGCTGCCGTCCGGATGGTGGGCGCGAAACGCCTGGATGTGGGAGAGCTGGATCTCGGCGAAGTCCGCGGACTCCTCGGCGCCGGCTGGTGGGCGGCAGCCGGCACCGGCACGAACGGGCAGGCCGCCGCCGCGAACCAGGCCAGCATCGTTCGGAGCACCAGCCCCGGCGGCAACGGTGTCGTGCTCTTCGGTACCGATCCGACGTTCCGGCTGCACCCCAAGGGCCTGCAGCCGCAGTTGGGCCGAGCGCTGCTCTGGGCCGCACGGCCCTGACAATACCGACGCCATGAGTTGATCCCGCAACGGTGAGGGCCCGGACCGGCAGCCGCCAGTCCGGGCCCTCACCAGGCGCCACGTCACCCAGGTGCCGGTGCGCGATCAGATCGCCGGCCGGCTCCCGGTCACCGTACCGCTGGCGCTGACCGCAGCCAATCTGCCACTTCCGAAGCCGCAAGTTGTGTCGCCGCCCGGCTGGTAGGTCGAGGACGCCGCGGGGGTCGCCGCAGGGGCCGACCGGGTCGGACGTGGTCAGCGCACCCCGGCTCGGCCGATGATTCGGTCGACCAGTTCCGGCATCCACTCGACGTACTCGATCTCTGCCCCACCGGCGTGCCGGACGTACACGTAGCGGCCGGTCGGGCTGGTCGCCTCCGGGGTGGTGACCTCGCCGCCCTCGGCCGTCACCTCGTCCACGACCGCGTCCAGGTCGTCGACGATCACGGTGGCGGAGGCGTGTCCGTAGCGGGCCCGTTCCTCGGCCGGGCCCGCGATCACCAGGAAGTCGCCGATTGCGGCCAGCTCGATCGCGCCGAACGCGAACCGCAGGTCCGGCTCCGCGTCGACCAGGGTCCGCAGCAACGGCAGCGAGGCGTCCAGGTCGTCCGCCCAGAGCCGGGCATACGTCTTGAGGATGGTCATGTCCACTCCTGTCTGTCCGGGTTGCCGACCAGACCGTAGGACAATGGCTGTGAGCAGGGTAAGTACGCACTTTTTGGTAAGAGACGCACCCGAAGTGAGGAATGGCGAGTGGACGAGGCGACCCCGGGCACGCCGACGGCGTCCGACGTGGCGCGGGTACATGCCGTGGCCCGCGAGGTGTTCGACGTGGTGGGCACCAAGTGGGCGCTGCCGGTGATCGAGGCCATCGGCACCGACTCGCGCCGCTTCGGCGAACTGCACCGGCAGGTCGCGGGCATCAGCCACCGGGTGCTCACCGTGACCCTGCGGCAGTTGGAGCGCAACGGGGTGGTCGACCGTATGGTTCATCCCACCGTGCCGCCCCGTACCGAGTACCGGCTTACCCTCGCCGGTCGAGATCTGCACGGCACGATCAACGGCTTCTGCCACTGGAGCCGCCGCCACCTGGACGAGGTCCTCGCCGCACGCCGCCGGTTCGAGCGGTCATGACGACCGGTCAGGCGGAAACGGCCCGCGGCCGAGGCCGGAGAGTACGTCGGCCGGCGTACTGCGGGTGTCGTTGCGTGACTGACGACGGCAGCCGTAGCGGCGCCCCCCGATGCCGGGCGAGATTGTGATATTGATGGATGTCGCGGGGTGGGTGGTCATGAACCGCGATCTGACCAAGCTGACGAGGCCCCTGCTCAACTGGGCCGGTACCTCGCGGGCGACCATCAACGGGGGTCGGGGGAGTTGCCGGAAGCCCGCGAAGTTCAGCAGTTCATGAAGCGGGGTAGGCGTCGGCGTCAAAGCGGCGATGGCACCAACAACGCGGACGGCTAAGATTGCCGGCGTGGTGCCTCCGCCCGTGCGTGCCGCGAACCACTGACTTGTCTTTGGTGAGTTGGCCTCGCTCGATGAGGGCAGTTTGGCGGAGTTGCTGACAGACAGGGGAGTGGCTCTCCATCGCGCCGCAGCGCCGCCGGCAGCATGGCAGGTGAAGATTCCTGGCTGGGCGACAACAACACCAGAGCGCATCCCTCCGTGGATCGGTTGGTGGCGCTTCACCGAATAGCATTGCGCCGAGGGGCGCACCTCGCACAGGTTCTGCTCGCCGGAATCCTCATCCTCCTGGCCAGCTTGAAAAATGCGCTGGGCGTTGGAGAAGCGGATGAAATCTATCGCCTTGGTAGCTGCAACAGGTGCCCATGGCCGGCTTACACCTGTAGCGCTTACGCTCTGTATTGAGCTATCCTTAATCGCATGAGCACCCATTTTTATGCCTGGGTGCTACGCGTGGGGGTCCCCCCTCGGACACCAGTACGTGTGGATATCCACGCGAGATCAACTCCCCTCGCGTGGGGACGCGAACCGGCACGTCGCAGCTTGTGCACCCGGACGCCGGGAGTGGCTTCTACCTGCGCTGACACCGCTGCGTCCGCCCTGGCGGGGGCCTAGGCGAGTTCCGGGCGGCCGCGTCCCCGCCAGCCCGACGAGCAGCTCGTCGAGGCCCTCGTGCCAACCCCGCTGCCCGTCGCGGTACCGGGGCCGGCACTGCTGCCGACATTGCCCGCGCCCGCCGCCCTCGGTGGCGATGGCCGCCTGCTGTTCGACGTGGCGCGCCCCGACGCCGCTGGCCGCGTTGCACTCGTGCATTGCTGCGGGCCTTGGGCTGGACACCGGGCCTCACGCTGCACGTCGACGTCGTGAACGGCGCAATCCTGATCACCCCGGCCGCCGATGGCGCGCACGCCGTGGGAACCCGCGAGGAACTGCCCCTACCGGCCGCCGCCCGACACTTGTGCGGCATCGCCACCGGCGAACCCGTGCTCCTAGCCGCCCTGCCACGCCAGAACCGCATTGTCGTGCACCCCTTAAACACCATCACGGCGGTCCTGGCCGACTTGCACGCCCGCATCCTCGGAGAGCCCTCATGACCATGGATCCCGATCGTGCCGCCACCGCCCGAGCGCTGCTCGAGCACCTCGGCCTCACCGCCGCCGACCTCACCGGCACCAGCCCGCCTACCGTGCCGACCGTCGCCGACTACCTTCCTGCTGTCGTCGCTGCGGCGAGCCCGGGCACACGACGCACCTACGGCAGTTCCTGGCGACGAATGGCCGCCGCCCTCGGCGATCGGCGCATCGACGCGGTGCGCGCCAGCGACCTCGAAGCCCTCATGCGACAGGCCGCCGCCGGTGCCCGCCCTCGCCGCAACTCCCGAAACGGCCGGCACGCCGGCGAGCATCTCATCGCCGCCGCCCGCGCCTTCTACAACCGCGCCATCGCCGACGGCTACCTCACCACTGTCGGGGTACTCGTTGGAGTGCAGAGGTGAGTACGGCTGATCTTGCAGAGGTCAGGTGTCGCGGTGGGGCGCCTTGTTCGTCACGGTGGGTTGCGTCTTGCAGGCGCAGGCGGGTGAGGCCGAGCATGTCGATCAGCCATCCGGGTCCGCCGGTGATGCCGCGGGCGCGTAGGAGGGTGTCGACCTCGTGGTGGGTCGCCGGAGTGGTGCGGGCGAGGAAGTCCTCGCAGATCTGGAGCAGGAGTTGCAGCAGGTCGCCGCGGTTGGTGTCGCTGGTGGCTGCGGGGTCGTCCGGGGTGGGCATCAGGCGACGTTCTCGATGGCGGTGAGGCGGTTCTTGAGTCGGTAGCTGGGGCCGTTGATGGGGACGACGTCGCAGTGGTGCAGGAGCCGGTCGAGGATGGCGGTGGCCAGGACCTCGTCGCCGAAGACTTGGCCCCATTCGCCGAAGCCTTTGTTCGAGGTCAGCAGGGTGGAGCCCTTCTCGTAGCGTTTCGAGATCACTTGGAAGACGAGGTTGGCCTCGGGTCGTTCGAGGGGTTGGTAGCCCACTTCGTCGATGACCAGGACGGTGGGGCGTAGGTAGGTTTGCAGCTTGCGGGCCAGGCGGCCGATCGCGTCGGCGGCGGTGAGGTGGCGGACCATGTCGTCGAGGGTGGTGAAGTAGACGGTGAATCCGGCTCGGCAGGCGGCGACCGCGAGGGACACGGCGATGTGGGTCTTGCCGACGCCGGGTGGGCCGAGGAGAGCGACGTTGGCCTTGGCCTGCACGAATGCGAGGGTCGCGAGGTCACGGACCTTGCGGGGGTCCAGGTCGGGTTGGAAGCTGAAGTCGTAGTCGTCGAGGGTCTTGTGGTGCGGCAGCTTCGACAGGCGTAGCCCGGCGCGGAAGCGGCGTTCGTCGCGGACGGCGAGTTCCTCTTCCAGGACGAGGTCGAGGAACTCCAGGTAGCCCATGGCTTCGGTGTCGGCCCGGCCGGTGAGTTCCCGCAGCGTCTTGGCCAGGTGAGGCAGGCCGAGTTTGGTGGCGCTGGCGTGGATGCGGTTGGTGACCAGCTCACTCACTTCGAGACGTCCTTCAGGTGTGGGCGGTTGGTGAACGGGCTGGCCGCAGCGATCTGCTCATAGACCGACAGCGGCCGGGCCTCGACGGCGATCTGGGCGGCGGCGGCCCGGTTGAGCAGGGCTTGCAGCGGCCCCTGGCCGCCGTCGTGACGGGCCGGTCGGCGTGCGGTCGACTGCCCGCTGTCGGGGTCGCCGATGGTGACGGCCCGGGTGTGTCCGTCGGGCAGACCGTCCCAGTGGCTCTCGTCGACCACGCGGGCGCCGCGGCCCACGGCCCGCTGGTGCGTGGCCAGCAGCGTGGTGCCGTCCAGACCGGGCACGATGGCGTGAATAGTGATCGTGGCGGCGGTCGCCCGAATCTCCACGAGTTGGCGGTGGCGGACCCGTCGGGCCGGCACGGAGTAGAGGTTGCCGGCGTAGGCGACCAGGCAGTCCTTGCCGACGTGCCGCAGATGCCGGTCGGCGACCACATACGGCCGGGCGGGGATCGGTCGCAGCGCGGCGTGGTCGCGGACCGCCCGCACGCCGATGATCTCGCCGTGGGTGCGATGCCTTACGGCCCGCCGCTGTGGCACCCAGGCCATGAACGTGGCGTCGAGTTCGGCCAGCGACGAGAAGGCCCGCCCGGCCAGGACATGATCGCGGATGATGGTGACCTGCCGTTCGACCCGCCCTTTGCCGGTCGGCCGATAGGCGGCCAGCACATCGATGTCGAAGTCGTAGTGCCCGGCGAACGCGACCGCTTCCGGGTGCAGCGGCACCGCCTGGCCCGGGGCGACATGCCGGCGGACCACGGTCTTGGTCCGGTCGTAGACGATCGCCCCGGGAACCCCGCCGAAGTGCGCGAACGCCCGCCGGTGACACTCCCAGAACGCGGCCAGGTCCCGGCTGGTGGTGAAACAGCAGAACGGGTCCCGCGAGTACGACAGCACCATGTGAAACGAGTACACCTTCGGGATCCCGACATGGGCCAGGATGCCGCCTTCGTCGCCCCAGTCCACCTGCGCCTGGGCGCCCGGAACGACCTCGAACCGGCGGTGCAGCCCGGCCAGCTGATCCGGACTGATCCCCAACTCCGCAGCGATCCGCGGCCGGGCCTGCTGCAGATACAGCTTCACCCGCTGATAGTTGCCGGTGAACCCGTACTGCTCGACAAGGCGTTCATGGATCACCGTGCCCTTGAGCAGCAACTCCGCCCGCAGCCACGCATCGACCACGTGCGCGAACACGTCGATCAACTGCCCCCGAGCCGGCCGCGCCCGAACCGGCGGCACCACCTCGCCGCTACCAGCAGCCAGGTACTTCTTCACCGTCCGCCAGTTCAGGCCCGTCTCACGAGCGATCTCCGAGACACTCGCACCAGCCTCGTGCAACGCCCGGAACCGGCGCACATCCAGCCACCGCTGCTCATCCATCGCTCCCATCGCCAGCCGCCCCACGTCTGCCCGATCACGACCCGAGCAGCCTCACCCTCAGTCACCCGCTGACGACGGACAAACAGTGCGCACCTCTGCAAGATCAGCTGTACTTAGCTCTGCACTCCAGGCCGTACCCCGACAACCACCGTGGACAGCCCCGCCCACCGGGTCCGCAAACCCCGCCGGCTACCCAACACTCGCCGCGCCCTCACCCCCGACGAACTTTCCGACATCAACGCCGCCGCCCGCAGCGGCGGCAACGACATCGTGCTCGACGCGCTGCTGCTGCGCCTGCACACCGAAACGGCCTGCCGACGCGGCGGCGCCCTCGCGCTACGCCTGACCGACCTCGACACCGACCATGCGCTGATCCGCTTGCGCGAAAAGGGCGGCACGCAACGCTGGCAGCCCATCACACCGATGCTCGCCAACCGATTGGACGACCACGCCCGAGTCCGCGGCGCCGTCGCACCGACGGACGCGCTGCTGCGCTACCGCAACGGCCAACCCGCCACCCACCGGCGCTACGACCTGCTGTGGGCCCGCATCGGCCGACAGTTGCCGTGGGTCGCTGTCCAAGGCATCTCTGCCCACTGGCTGCGCCACACCACCCTCACCTGGGTGGAGCGCCACTTCGGCTATGCCGTGGCCCGCGCCTACGCCGGACACACTGACCGCCGCGGACCCGCCACCACCACCTACATCAAAGCCGACCTGCACGCCGTCGCCACCGCGCTGGCCGCCCTCACCGGCCAACCCCACCCACTGGTCGTCGAACAGCGAGGGCGCCCGCAGCCTTCGGTGCAGCCTGTCGAGCCGCCGATCCGGCGAACGTGATCAGGTCCAGCGCTACCGTTCCGCGGCACAGGCTAGGCCGCTGGACTCGATGACCGGCGCGTCACGCCAGCCTCCCGTGGGCCTCGCGCGCCAGGGTGAACGCGTAGTTGAGCACAACGAGTGATCAGCCATAACCACGGTCACCAGGCTGCAGACCCAGGATGCGATGTCGTCGGTGGCTTTGGGCTCGTCGACGAGCCCGAGCCACGCCGTCACCGCTGATGCACGGAAAGACCCCACCGGCGGATGACGGCCCAGCCGACCCGCCCGCGTTGGTGCTCTCAAGCGGATCGGGCAGGCAGGCGCCACAACCGCCGCCATCTCGGCTGGTTCCACCATCGCCGACACTCCGGGGTTCCACAGATCAGGTGGCTGGCTAGTCCGCGAAATCGCGGATTGACCTGGGGAAACGTGGGTTGGCCCGGTGGCGGGGCGTGTCACTAGGCCAGGGTGTTCGTGCTGGTCAGGAGGTTGCGGGGGTGGCCTCGAAGACGCGGCGGGGCTCGGGCAGGCTGAGGGCGGTGAGGATCTTCTTCTGGCCGGTGTTGAGTTCGGTGCGCTGGCGGTAGGAGCCGGCTGGGCCGGTGAATGTGCCCAGGTGAAGGCGCTGGAGTTCGTTGCGGACCGCGGGCCAGGTCTGCCCGGTGCGGGTCTCGATGATGCGGATGAGCAGCAGGGCGAGCCAGCACAGCAGGACGTGGGCGCGGATGCGGTCCTCGGCGCGGTGGTAGACCGGCCGCAGGTCGATGATCGATTTCATGTCCCGCCAGCCGCGTTCGACTTCCAGTAGTTGCTTGTAGCCCAGGGCGATGTCCTCGGCCGACAGCTTCGGGTCGGAGCAGCGCAGCAGGAATTTGCCGTCCAGGTTGGCCTCGGCCTCGACGGCCTTGCGGTCGATGCGCAGCAGCCCGCCGGGGGTGGTGCGCAGGTAGCGCTTCAGACCGGGCTTGGTGGAGACGACGCCGCGTAACTCGGCGCGCTTGTCCCGGCCGAGCTTGTCAGAGCCGTCGATCATCTCTTCCAGGATCGCGACCATGCGGGCCCTGATCGCGGCGTCGCGCACGGCGGCCTCGGGGTTGAAGCAGATCACGAACCGGTCGTCGGCCAGGTCGCCGGACAGTGGCACTTCCTTGACCTGCAGGTTGTCCGCGACGTGCCGGTAGCGGCCCTGCCGCGACAACGCGGCATCGGCCTCGGGCGTGCCGCCGCGCAGCTTCTCCCCGAGGATGTAGTGCCCGCCGGCCTTCTGCAGGTAGCGCCGGTTCTGCTCGGAGGTGAAACCGCGGTCGGCGACCCACACGATCCGCGACAGCGACCAGTCCCGCATGTCGTCGCGCACCTGACGGATCAGTGCGCTGTCTGACGTGTTCCCAGGCCAGGCCCAACATCTGACCGGGATGCCGTTGCGGGTGACGGCCATTGCGACCACGATCTGCGGCAGGTCGCCCCGGGAGTCCTTCGACTTGCCCCAGGTCCGGAACCCGGTCTCCTTCACCGTTGGGTCTCCATCGCCGACCCGCATGCCCCGCTCGTCGCGGGCCATCGGCACGTCGGCGTCGGCGGTCTCGAAGTAGGTGGAGGTGGTGTCGAAGAACAGCAGGTCCACCTCCAGGTTCAGCAGATCGGCGGTGTTGTCGAACACGATCCGCCCCAGCTCCGGCTCGGCGGTGATCAGCCAGTCCATCGCCCGGTAGCAGGACTCGTCGACCACGGGCAGGTCCAAGCCGTCGATCACGACGTCGTGCGCGATCCAGCGGGTCGCGGCCAGCTTGGACGACGGGGCCAGTGCGCGGTTCGCCACGAGCGCGAACACGATCCGCTCAACCGCGGCTCCATCCGCGTGTCGGCCAGCAGCCGCCGCATCGCCGCGTCGATCCCCAGAGCACGCCACAACCCGTCCAGCGCGAACGCCCCGCCCAACGCACGGGAGTCGATAAACCGCAGGTCCGCCGAGGTGGTCGACGCCAGCGCCTCGCCCGGCTCCAACAGCCGGCACAGCGCCGCGACCAGCCGCCGGATCCCCGCGACGTCCAGCTGATCCTCTCGGCCGAAGGAGTACCGCACCTTCGTCCGCGACACCTTCGCCACCGGATCCCACTCGTTGTGGGCCAGCTGCAGATAGCCTACCGTCTGACCGTCCGCCATCCGCCGGGTCGAACGCTTCACATACACGATCAGTGACCCTAGCGATCAAGCCACTAGGACATCAAGACGAAGTCCCACCTCACTACCGGTGATCGAACGATCCGTGTCACTAGGGGATTTCGGCGCTTCCGCTAGACCGCAGCGCCCTGACCAGCGACAGGACCGGCAGACGTGCCACAGGACCCCGATCATCTGTGGAACCCCGGTGGTCGGCTCCACCGCGCAGGCGCCCATGCTGCGCCGGTTCGACGTGGTGCTGCGGCGCAGGCAGGAGGTCATGGTCGCCGACCGGTTGTCCAACTGGGGGCAGAGCCGCCATGGAGCGTGGCCGCTACGGGCCGCTGTTCGCCCTCACCGTAGCGCTTGGCAAGCGCGCCTGACGGGTGCCCGCGCTGCAGGAGCTTCTGCACCGGGCGACCGGCCGGCAGAGCCAGGAGTCGGTGACCGTCCGAGCCGTCGAGCTGTTCACGTTTCAGGCGAACGCTACGGCAGGTTGGCGGTGAGTTCTTCGCGCCATTGCGCGAAGCGTTTGCGCATTTCACTGATGTGGGCGGGGTGGGCGCCGTAGGCGGCGAAACGTCGGTCCGGGTACCGCTCCAGCATGCCGAACAGGTCCGCCAGGACACGCCGGTCGAATCCCGCGTCGGATTGTTCGGCCAGCTCGCACAGCCGTGTCCGGGTGTAGCGACCAGTCATGAGGGCCGCGTCGATATCCAGAAAGTCGCGGGGCTCGGCACGCGTGTACAGGGCGGACATCTTGCCCGCGACGACGTCGTCGGCGTGCAGCACCGGCCCGACGTCCATCATCACCGGCGGCAACGCGCGCCAGTTGGCCGCCAGCTCGACCTTGTACGGGTGCTCAGGTTGAGCGGGATCGGTGACCGCGAGCCGGGCGAAGGTGTCGAACTGCTGCGTTACCTCGACGGAATACCCGCCGTCGCGGTAGCCGTCGACTACCGCGTCCACTGCTGCGGCGAACTCGCCACGACGCTCCCACGCCGTGAACAGGTCGATATCTTCGCTCGGGCGATCGAGGATGCCGTGGGCCTGAACGGCGTAGCCGCCGGCCAACGCGAACCCGTAGCGGGCAGCGACCCGCAATCCGATCTCGGCCAAGCGGAGGTGAACTTGATCCACTTCTACCCGGCCAGCGTCTGCGGCGGCGTGCTCAGCTCGGGAAAGCGCGCCTGCCACAACGCCCGCAGCCGGGCCGGGAGCCACAAGGTGGGCCACAAGCGGCGCAGCGTGGGACCGTGCAGCCACCGGTGCAAGTCGTCGACCGAATTGGCCTGGTTCAGCACCGTCTGGTACATCAGCTGCAGATCACCGGCGTCGTCCAGGTCATAGGTGCTGTCGCCGGACCAGTCCAGCCACCGATCGAGTGTCACCACACCGTGAACCGGACCGCGCAGGTCGGACAGGGAGGCGGCGACCACGAAATGCCGCTGGTCCACATACCGCGACCCAGGCGGTGCACCACTGCCGCTGGCCATGTCTCTACCTCCTGACCCAGATCGTACGTGTGAGCGGCGTCGCGGCTGGCACGACATCGACATCACGGCCATCTGACCTCCCGGGCTCGGCCTGCGGCCTGACGGTCATCGTCAAGGACGAACTGCCCGCCTGCCGATCACCACACGGGCGGCCGGGCGCCTGCCAGGTGACCGCCTTACCCGGTGGCCGGACTGCCGGCCGTCCGCGCGGGTTCGACTTCTCGCGCTGGCCCGTCGGCAGCCTCCGGCCGGCGCGGCCCGCTGGTGCCCGAGCAGACGGGGCGCACGGACCGGGTGGCGCTGGGCACTGCCCACCTTGCGGAAGGACACTCTCGCGGCAAGGTGGGCGGCCCCGGCCGCGCTGCTCGCCCAGCGTCAGCTGGCCCAGCTTCGACGGACGGGCTATCGACGCCGACGTCCGGGGCGTCGCCCGGCGGTGATCGCGTGGGCACCGCAGGTCAGTCGTGGCGGTGACGCACGATGTAGTCGATGTGGCGGATCGTGTCCTCGCGGTCGTCCTCGCTGATCGAGTCCCACAGGTCCGCCAGCCAGTAGAGCGAGACCGTCAGGTGCCCTGGCCGCGTCGCCCGCAAGCCGCGCGAGGCGTTGCTCGCCCCGGTTACGGATTCAACTCCTTACCGTCCCGGGGCGAGCCACAGCAGAACTCTTCGGACTCCTTCTGCGTTGACTTGGCCCGCGTAGGCGTTGCGTGAGGCAGACGCGTTAGCGCAACCCCAAGGTAGCCGCTTCCGGATACTTCCCGGCTTGCTCCACCAGGCCCTCCCAATCGTTCTGAGCCTCGATCCACCGATGAGTGTCGGGGCGGTGGTACCCCGGAGATAGAAAGTGCCCTCTGAGCTGGAAGGATAGGAGTTCTGACGCTTCTATTCCGCCGGTTCGAGAGGGCACCTCGCAGGTGAGATTACGCCATGACGCGCCGGTGGTGCGCGCGACGTTCGATGATCCGAATCTGGTGTCGTGTGCCGGCCTCGTTCCGGTGATGCGCTTGGCCGAGCAGGCCGGTCTGTGCGACGCGGTCAGCGACCGGGTGCGGCTGCCGACGGACAAGGGCGCCAACCCTGCCGGGAAGGTCGCCACGATCGTGGCGGGGATGCTCAGCGGCGCGGACAGCATCGACGATCTCGACATCGCCCGCCACGGTGGGATGGGGTCGTTGTTCACGAGCGTGTACGCGCCGTCGACGCTCGGGTCGTTCCTGCGCACGTTCACCCACGGACACGTACGGCAACTGCAGGCCGTCGCCCGGGACACCCTGATCGGCCTGGCCGGCCGGGCCCCGATCCTGACCGGCGCCGACGTGCTGTGTTTCCTCGACATCGACTCGATGCTGCGCCGTGTCTACGGCAAGCAGAAGCAGGGCATAGGCTTCGGCCACAACAAGGTCGGCGGCTACAACGTCTACCTGCGGGGCTACAACCCCCTGCTCGCCACACTGTCCACACCGCTGTCGGCGCCGGTGATCGCGGCCACCCGGCTGCGGGCGGGTAACGCCGGCTCCGCCCGAGGTGCGGCGAGCATGATCGCCGAAGCGATCACCACCGCCCGATCCTGCGGCGCGACCGGGGAGATCGTCGTGCGGGCCGACTCGGCGTTCTACGCCAAGACCGTGATCGGCGCCTGCCGGCGCCGTGGTGTCCGCTTCTCGGTCACCACCCGGATCGACGGCAAGATCCGCGCCGCGTGCGACAGCATCACCGAACAGCAGTGGGTCGACATCAAGTACCCGCAGGCCGTCTGGGACGAAGACGAGCAACGGTGGATCTCCGACGCGCAGATCGCCGAAACCACCTACACCGCGTTCGCCGGCACCCGACACGCGGTGACCGCCCGGCTGATCGTGCGCCGCATCCGCCGCGACGACCCGCAACAGATCCCCGGCCAAGAAGAACTCGTGCCCCAGTACCGGTATCACGCGGTGTTCACCGACAGCCCGTTCACCCTGGTCCAGGCCGAAGCCCAGCACCGCGGCCACGCGATCATCGAACAGGTCAACGCCGACCTGATCGCCGGACCCCTCGCCCACCTGCCCTCCGGCCGCTTCAACGCCAACGACGCCTGGCTGACCTGCGCCGCGATCGCCCACAACCTCACCCGCACCGCGGGCCACCTCGCCGCCGGCGCCTACGCCACCGCCCGGCCAGCGACAATCCGGACCAGGATCATCAACGTCGCCGCCCGCCTCGCACACCGGGCACGCACCATCCACCTGCACCTACCCGACCACTGGCCCTGGCAGCCAGCGTTCGACAACCTGTTCACCGCCGTCCACACCACACCCGGCTGACCACACCCACCAGCAGAACCCCGGCGGCCCGACCACAGGCCACAACTCCACCCCCACCCAACAACCCGCACCCGGAGCAAGCCGACCACGTGATCGGCGACTCCCACACGCCCACCGAATCACCCAATACCAAAAATGATCAACCGGCGAACGACATCAACTGCGTCGGTGGATCGAGGCTGAGCCTGCTGGATGCCAGCTCGGTTATCTGCTTCGAACTGCGCCAACTCGGTTGAGATAAGCATGGCCGACAAGTCGCGTACCGGCTTCCTGCACTTTGCATCTGCTGCAGCCGCTGCGCGTTCCTCCCGTACGGCGGCGGCCCATTCAGGTCGGTCTGGCTTGCCGATCGCCTCGTGCGGTAGACTGCCGAACTTCTGCTGCAACTGCTCGATCAGGTGGTCGGAATTATCCACGATTAGGTTGTTGCCTTTCATGCAGGAGCGGTAGGCTGAAATCGCCTTCGCTACCTCCTGCTTTTTTCCATCTTCGCAAATAGATCGAGCAGCTTGTCATTCTGTTTGGATGAGTTGGCGGGGATGTAGACGTCGGGCGTGCTCGTGGGCGTGCACTCCGTCAACGCATCGTCGTAGAGTCTCTGGCCCTTTGGATCGAGTCGTTGGAAGCCCGGATTGGAGGTTTCCACATCAAGTGGCGCTAGTCTAACTGCGGAATCCGCGACGCCGAGGCCGGTCTCGGTCGTCTCGGCGAACCATGTTCCTGAAAGCCCTTGCAAGTCGGTGAGCCCGGCGTAGATGTCAACGAACGGAGGCGGCGTGTAAAGGAAATCTTTACCCTTCATGCACTGGACGATCGAATCCTGGTACAGATGGTACTGGACCAACTCTCCTGCCCGCCGCTGCCGCAGCAGCGCCAGAGCGTCACTGAAACCGCTGGTCAACCCACTGACATCAGCCATATCGGCGAGCAGCCGCGTACCGGCATGGCCGACCACACCCCGCCCGTCACCGCTGACCACCACCCTCGGACGCGTTTCGGTAGCCTTCACCCAGCAAATGCCTTCCGTGACGGGCGATCTAGACCTTAGCCTCGATCCACCGATGAATGTCTGATCGGTGGGGATCCCGGAGATAGGGAGTGCCCTCTGAGCTGGAAAGATAGGAGTTCTCACGCTTCTATCGCTTCGCTCGAGAGGGCACCTCGCAGGTGAGATTACGTCATGACGCGCCGGTGGCGCGCGTCTCGTTCGATGATCCGAATCTCGTGTCTTGTGCCGGTCTCGTTCCGGTGATGCGCCTGGCCGAGCAGGCGGGCCTGCATGACGCGGTCAACGACCGGGTGCGGCTACCGACCGACAAGGGCGCGAACCCGGCGGGCAAGGTCGCCACGATCGTGGCCGGGATGCTCGCCGGCGCGGACAGCATCGACGACCTCGACATCGCCCGGCACGGCGGCATGCGGCCGCTGTTCACCAGCGTGTACGCGCCGTCGACGCTCGGGTCGTTCCTGCGCACGTTCACCCACGGACACGTGCGGCAGTTGCAGGCCGCCGCCCGTGACACCCTGATCGGCCTGGCCGGCCGGGCACCGATCCTCGCCGGCGCCGGCGTGCTGACCTTTGTGGATGTCGACTCGATGCTGCGCCGTGTCTACGGCAAGCAGAAGCAGGGCATCGGCTTCGGCCACACCAAAGTCGGCGGCTACAACGTCTACCTACGCGGCTACAACCCTCTCGTCGCCACCATCTCCACACCGCTGTCGGCGCCGGTGATCGCAGCGACCCGGCTACGTTCGGGTAACGCAGGCTCGGCCCGCGGCGCGGCGAGCATGATCGCCGAGGCGATCACCACCGCCCGATCATGCGGCGCAGCCGGGGAGATCGTGGTGCGGGCCGACTCGGCGTTCTACGCCAAGACCGTCATCAGCTGCTGCCGGCGCCGTGGTGTCCGGTTCTCGGTCACCACTCGTATCGACGCGAAGATCCGCGTCGCGTGCGACAGCATCACCGACGACCAGTGGGTCGACATCAAGTACCCGCAGGCCGTCTGGGACGAAGACGCCGGGCGGTGGATCTCCGACGCGCAGATCGCCGAGACCACGTATACCGCGTTCGCGGGCACCCGACATGCGGTGACCGCCCGGCTGATCGTGCGCCGGATCCGTCGCGACGACCCGGCACAGATTCCCGGCCAGGAAGAACTGGTGCCGACCTACCGGTATCACGCCGTGTTCACCGACAGCCCGTTCACCCTGGTCCAGGCCGAGGCCCAGCACCGCGCCCACGCGATCATCGAACAGGTCAACGCGGACCTGATCGCCGGGCCTCTCGCGCACCTGCCCTCCGGCCGGTTCAGCGCGAACAACGCCTGGCTGACCTGCGCCGCGATCGCGCACAACCTCACCCGCACCGCCGGCCACCTCGCCGCGGGCGCCTACGCCACCGCCCGGCCCGCGACAATCCGGACCAGGATCATCAACATCGCCGCCCGGATCGCGCACCGAGCCCGCACCATCCACCTGCACCTACCCGACCACTGGCCGTGGGCCGCCGGGTTCGACAACCTGTTCACCGCCGTCCACACCACACCCGGCTGACCACACCCACCAGCAGAACCGGGCGGCCCGACCACAGGCCACAACCCCCACTACCGCCCCCGAACAATCACCCGGAGCAAACCGATCACGTGATCGGCAACTCCCGCACGCCCCCGAACCACTCAACATCGGAATGATCAACTAGCGATCGCCCTCAACTGCGTCGGTGGATCGAGGCTTAGACAAGTCAGATCATCCCAGATCAGAAGGCACTTCCTCTTTCAAGATCCGCGATGCGGACAGGCCTTACCGAAGGCCCGAGGCTAGCCATCCACTGAATACCCCGCGGCAGGGCATCGAGCCAAATGACCGGATCAGGCGCGTCTGGGTCCTCCAGAATGTCGCACACTGGGTCCCGCTCGACTGCGGCCGTCACGTCCGCGAGAAACTCGACCAGCTTCGTCGTCTTCTCGATCGCAATCTGACTGAGAGTCACGCTCGCATGCACCCCCTGTAAGTTCACGGCAACGCCACAGACTGCGCCGCCTTCCACCAAGATCACAAGAGCGATGCCGTAAGCGCAGCGTGAGTGAACGGTCCGAGCAGGGGTGCAGCAAGAAAATCGGGCCCCGTCGCCACCTCACCTCTGCGGTGTTCGCGAGCGGCGCCGCGATAGTCTGCAACGGATGAAGCTGTCCGCTCGAAGGTGAGGCTTGCCCGATGGGTACCAGCTACGAACCGATGAGTCTGGCCAGGCTGGCCACCCATCTGGTCTCCGCGGACACCGACCAGACTCGCTGGAAGCTCGTATGGGAGTTTCTCGAGGAGTACCGCTGGGAACCCGCCGAAACCAGGGTTGACCTGTTAAGCGATGAGCCCGGCCTAATACTGCAACGGCGGGTCGTGACTTATGGCGGTTCGAGTCGTTTGCGGTAGTGGGCGGCTCGGGCTTGTTCCTGGCGTAGGCGGCGGAAGTTGGACCAGTGCAGGATGTGGCTGGCGTGGTGGCGGATGGTCAGGACGAGGTGGGCGAACAGGTGGCGGATCTCGTTGCTGCTCAGCGGGATCAGGCTGCCCTCGCTGCCGGTGGTGCCCCCTTTGCGGCTTCGCGGGCGCGGGTGACGACGAGGAACGCGGCAGCGGCCATGGCCAGGGTGATGTGGCCGTACCAGGCGTCGTAGCGGCGGACCTGGTACTGGTCCAGGCCGACCTCGTTCTTCGCGGTCTGGAACGATTCCTCCACCGACCAACGGCTACCGGCGACCCGCACGAGTTCCCGCAGTCGGATGCCGCGGGGGCCGAAGCAGACGTAGTAGGCGATGTCGCTAGGGTCGCTGATCGAGCGTCGGGCCAGGACCCAGCCGCGGCGGCCGTGGGCGAAGGTGCGGCGGATCGGCACCCGGGCCCAGTCGTAGCGGCGTGGTCCGTGCGCGCCATCGCCGCACGACAGCCGCTGCCACGCGCCCGCACGTACTCTGGCGATCAGCTCATCGACGCGGGTGGTGGTATGCAACCCGGAGGGCACCTCGTCGTCGCATCGGGTGGCCATCACATACGCGATGTCCTGCTCCTCCAGCCAGCCCCGCAGGCCGGGGTTCTGCCCGTAGGCCTCGTCGGCGGTGAACCACGAAAACGGCACCCCGGCGGTGATCGCCCGCTCCAGCATGGCCCGAGCCTGCTGCGGCTTCGTGGCGAACTCGACCTCATCCGGGATCGCCGCCGCTCGGCACCGGTCCCGGTCGCCGGTCCACGACTTGGGCAGGTACAACTCCCGGTCGATCAACGCCCGGCCCCGACTCGTGGCGTAGCACAGGAACGTGCCGATCTGGCAGTTCTCCGTCTTGCCCGCCGTGCCTGAATACTGCCGTTGGACCCCCGCCGAGGCGCGGCCCTTCTTGACGAACCCGGTCTCGTCGGCGACGAGCACCCCGGCCGCATCGCCGATCTGCTCCACGACGTAGTCGCGTACGTCATCGCGGACCGCGTCCCGGTCCCACGCCGCGCTGCACAACATGCCCTGCAACCCGTCCGGCGAGACATGCCCAGCCTGCTCCGCGAGGGTCCAGCCGTTGCGCCGCTCCAACGGCGCCAGCAACCCCCGCACATACGCCCACGCCCGCCGCCGCGGCTCCACTCGAGTAAACCGATGCGAGAACCGGAAGAACAACTCCTCCAACCCGGCATCCCACGACCCGACCAACTGCGCATCCACCACAACCAGTCAACGAACGATCAGCAGCCGAAGCCACGACCCGCCGTTGCAGTACTAACCGGGGACCCGCGGTGGGACGCGCTGCTTGCCGCGGTCGCGGAGCATTTGCTAGCTCAGGCGGATCTTGGTCCGCCCGCATGGGTCGACGCACGTGTGCTGCGCCGGGCGTGGTTCCCGGCCGAACTGGCCATCCACCGGGCCGACGCCCTGGCATGGGCCCCGGCTGCATTCCGAAAGCATGGCGTGTACCTGTCCGTTCACGACCTGGCTGCGGCGTGAGTTGCCCTGTGTCAAGCCGCCACTTGATGATCTTGTTTGAGCAGGTGTTGGAGGGCTCGGTGGCGGTCCGGGTCGTAGGGGGTGTTGGTGGTCCAGCATTTCCAGATGATGTCCAGCCAGGCGCGGGCCAGGATACGGACCGCGTGGGGATGGTCGTGGCCGCGGGCTCGGGCTCGTTGGTAGAGGTCGGCGGCCCAGGGGTTGGCGTGGCGGCTGTCGCCGGCGAAGTCGCAGACGGCGTCGCGCAGTTGTTTGTCCACGGCCCAGCGGAAGGTCACGATGCGGACTTTGCCGGATTCGCGGGTCGAGGGTGCGACGCCGGCGAGGCAGGCCAGGGACGCTGGGGTGGGGAACCGGCCGCGGGCGTCGCCGATCTCGGCGAGCAGCCGGGCGGCGCGGACGGTGCCGGAGCGGGGCAGGCTGGTGAAGATGTCCCGGTCGGGGTGCAGGTCGAGGGCTTCGGTGATCTGCTGGTTCAGGGTGTCGATCTGGGCCACGATGGCGGCCAGGGTGGCGAGGTAGGCGCGGGTGATGCCGGCCAGGGTCTGTCCGTAGTCGCCGGTGGCGCCGCGAGGCGCGGCGTTGATGCGGGTGTGCAGCACGGCTGGGTCGGTGCGGCCGCAGTAGCTCACGCTCTTCAGCCAGGCGGCCAGGCGCTTGGGCGACAGCCAGTCCAGGGCGTCCTGGGTGGTGAACCGGGTCAGGAACTGCCGGCTGATCGACGAGTCGATCTCGTTGAACAGCTCGACGGTGGCCGGCAGCGCCGTGGCCAGGTGGGCGCGCAGCTGGTTGGCGACCGCGATGCGGTGGGCGACCAGGTCTTTGCGAGCGCGGCACAGCTTGCGCAGCCCGGTGGTTGTCTCGCTGTCCAGCACGAGCGGGGTCAGCCGGCGCCGGTCGGTGCGGACGGTGTCGGCCAGGACGTAGGCGTCGAACCGGTCGTCCTTGTTCCCGGCCGAGCCGTACCGTCGGCGCAGTGCCTTGACCTGCGAGGGTGGGATCACGTACACGGTCGCCTCGGCGGCCAGCAACGCATCTACGATCGGCCCGTCCGGGCGTTCGATGCCGACCGCGTCCACCCGATGCCGGTCGAGCAGGTCGATCAGCCGTCTCAGGCCGGTCCTGGTGTATTTCAGCGTCAGCCGCTCCAACGGCTCACCGTCGGCGTCGACCACGCAGACCGCGTAGTCGTCCTTGGCCCAGTCCACCCCGGCCGAGTTCCCTCGCGCCGACGCGGCGGTGTCGGTCACACTCATAGTTGCCTCTCCGCTGCGCTACCAGTGGGGAAGCACCTGGCGGTTCCGGGACACCACTGCCGGTCGCTCATTGAGCGGCGCTCGATGGCGCATAGCCCTGTTGCCAGTCGGGGTGTCCCGGGCCGCCGGGCCTCGCAGAACTCACGCTGGACCTCGAAGGTCGAGCGAGCTGGGCGATGGCCCGACGGTCACCGGTGCACTCGAACCAACGTCAGCTCGAGTGAGACAAGGGTGCACCAATGAGCGGGTCAGACGGCGTCCTGATGGGGCGCCTGGAACTCGAACGCGCGTTCACTCACCTGGGCGATCGGCCAGGGCCCCGGCAAGGTGGCGGTATGACCGTTGTGGGCGTTTGGGTGCAGACGCTCCGGATCATGGTGGTATAGAGACGGGCGTGGCCTTTCGATGATCATCCAGGTGTCGAGTCTGGGAAGATCAAAGAGGACCACGCCCGTTGGGATCATCATCGCTGATTGACGTGTTGGCCGTGCACGCGGACCGCCTGGACGAGTCGTTGCCGGCGCAGCGCCGGTCGAGCCTGGTCGCGGCGTTGAGTGCGGTGCCGGACCGGCGAGATCCCCGCGGTGTCGTCCATGCGTTGCCTGGGGTCCTGGCCACGGCGGTCGCGGCGGTGCTGACCGGTGCCCGTTCCGCGGCGGCGGTCGCGGAGTGGGCCGCTGACGCGCCGCAGCAGGTCCTTGCTGAACTGGGCGTGTTCCGGGATCCGTTCACCGGGCTGTATCGGGCTCCGGACGAGTCCACGTTCCGGCGGGTCCTGGCCGGTGTCGATGCTGACGCCCTGGACGACACGGTCGGCCGGTGGGTCCTCGCGTGCCGGCCGGCGGCGGACACCGAGCGGCGGGTGTACAGCGTGGACGGCAAGACCTTGCGAGGCAGCGGCCCGGCCGGCGCCCAGGTGCATCTGCTCGCGGTGCTGGACCAGCACACCGGGACGGTCCTGGGTCAGGTCGACGTCGACGGCAAGACAAACGAGTTGACCCGCTTCCGGCCGCTGCTGGGCCCGCTTGACCTGACCGCGGTGGTCATCACCGCCGACGCCATGCACACCCAACGCGAGCATGCCCGCTGGCTGATCGACGACAAGAAGGCCGCCTACGTCTTCACCGTGAAGAAGAACCAGCCGCGCCTGTATCGCCAGCTCAAGACCCTGCCCTGGGCGAAGGTCCCGATCCAGGACGAGACCAGCACCCGCGGGCACGGTCGCTACGACATCCGCCGCCTGCAGGCAGTCACCTGCACCGGGCCACTCGCCCTGGACTTCCCGCACGCCACCCAAGCACTACGGATCGTCGCCGACGACTGAGCCTGACCACCGGCCGCTGGTCCACCGTCACCGTCTACGCGATCACCAACCTGAGCGCCGCCCAGGCCGGTCCCGCCGACCTAGCCGACTGGCTGCGTGGGCACTGGGCCATCGAAACTCTGCACCACATCCGCGACACCACCTACGCCGAGGACGCCAGCCGCCTGCGCACCGGCAACTCACCCCGCGTCATGGCCACTTTGCGCAACACCGCGATCAGTCTGCTCCGACTGGCTGGCGTCACCGCCATCGCCGCAGCCCTACGCCACAACAGCCGAAACCCGCACCGGCCACTCCAACTACTCGGGATCACCTGAAACGGTCATATAGCTACCTTGCCCGAGCCCTGGGGGATGGCCGCATGGGTGAAAGCCTGGGCACAGGGACTACAGGGTAAGACCGCCCCCGACGGCCACCGCTACACCGAGGATGAGGTAGCCACACTATCCGGCAAACTGATCACCCAAGAATCGGTCGGGAAATATTGGCGGGAGGCGGCGCCGCCGCCCCCTCCACCGCCACCCGGAACGGGTCAAGGTCTTGAGTTGCCATTTGATTAACACCTTCTGCCTTAGTTTTAGTTCTTGAGTTTCACGGGCCTTAGGGGTTTCCTAGCGCTCATGTCACCGGAATCATTTAGTTGATCTTTAGGGTCCGCCCGACTGGCAGGGTGCGGTAATCCGACTGTCCTGTATTCCCTGTCCGCTGATCACAGTGCGTTGCGGCTAGGGCTGTAGCGGTTCCAGGTTCCACCGGCAGCGGCGTGGTGGCGGTGGGTGGTGGTGTGGTGGAAGCCGAGGGCCTGGGCGACGACCGGTGCCGGGGATTGGAGGACGAGTTGGTGCAGTGCGGCCAGGCGGCCCAGGGCTCGGGCAAGGTAGCTATATGACCGTTTCAGGTGATCCCGAGTAGTTGGAGTGGCCGGTGCGGGTTTCGGCTGTTGTGGTGTAGGGCTGCGGCGATGGCGGTGACGCCAGCCAGTCGGAGCAGACTGATCGCGGTGTTGCGCAAAGTGGCCATGACGCGGGGTGAGTTGCCGGTGCGCAGGCGGCTGGCGTCCTCGGCGTAGGTGGTGTCGCGGATGTGGTGCAGAGTTTCGATGGCCCAGTGCCCACGCAGCCAGTCGGCTAGGTCGGCGGGACCGGCCTGGGCGGCGCTCAGGTTGGTGATCGCGTAGACGGTGACGGTGGACCAGCGGCCGGTGGTCAGGCTCAGTCGTCGGCGACGATCCGTAGTGCTTGGGTGGCGTGCGGGAAGTCCAGGGCGAGTGGCCCGGTGCAGGTGACTGCCTGCAGGCGGCGGATGTCGTAGCGACCGTGCCCGCGGGTGCTGGTCTCGTCCTGGATCGGGACCTTCGCCCAGGGCAGGGTCTTGAGCTGGCGATACAGGCGCGGCTGGTTCTTCTTCACGGTGAAGACGTAGGCGGCCTTCTTGTCGTCGATCAGCCAGCGGGCATGCTCGCGTTGGGTGTGCATGGCGTCGGCGGTGATGACCACCGCGGTCAGGTCAAGCGGGCCCAGCAGCGGCCGGAAGCGGGTCAACTCGTTTGTCTTGCCGTCGACGTCGACCTGACCCAGGACCGTCCCGGTGTGCTGGTCCAGCACCGCGAGCAGATGCACCTGGGCGCCGGCCGGGCCGCTGCCTCGCAAGGTCTTGCCGTCCACGCTGTACACCCGCCGCTCGGTGTCCGCCGCCGGCCGGCACGCGAGGACCCACCGGCCGACCGTGTCGTCCAGGGCGTCAGCATCGACACCGGCCAGGACCCGCCGGAACGTGGACTCGTCCGGAGCCCGATACAGCCCGGTGAACGGATCCCGGAACACGCCCAGTTCAGCAAGGACCTGCTGCGGCGCGTCAGCGGCCCACTCCGCGACCGCCGCCGCGGAACGGGCACCGGTCAGCACCGCCGCGACCGCCGTGGCCAGGACCCCAGGCAACGCATGGACGACACCGCGGGGATCTCGCCGGTCCGGCACCGCACTCAACGCCGCGACCAGGCTCGACCGGCGCTGCGCCGGCAACGACTCGTCCAGGCGGTCCGCGTGCACGGCCAACACGTCAATCAGCGATGACGATCCCAACGGGCGTGGTCCTCTTTGATCTTCCCAGACTCGACACCTGGATGATCATCGAAAGGCCACGCCCGTCTCTATACCACCATGATCCGGAGCGTCTGCACCCAAACGCCCACAACGGTCATACCGCCACCTTGCCGGGGCCCTGGTGTCAAAAGGGCGTCAAGAAACCACCGGCCGGCGTCATGGTTGCGTTAACGGCCCTGTCCGGCGAGCGCCTGAGGCGCTTTGATTGCCCGGCGCGACCGGATGGCGGTCGTGACGAACTCATTGCCGGTAAGGGGAGCCAGCCGTGTCTGACGTGGTGTTCGTGGTGTTGACGGTGGCGCTGTTCGCAGCGCTCGCCCTAATGGTGCGGGCGGTGGAGAAGCTGTGAGTGCTGTCAATGCCGTGGGCTTGGTGCTGGCGATCGGCCTGGCCGTGTTCCTGGTGGTTGCCCTGCTGTTCCCGGAGCGGTTCTGATGACCATGACAACAGCAGGCGTCGTCTTCCTCCTGTCCTTGGTGGCCGCCCTGGTCGCGGTCTATAAGCCGTTTGGTGACTACATGTTCCGGGCGGTTTCCGGGCAGCGGCCGTCCCGGTTCGAGCGGGGGATCTACCGCCTGGTCGGGGTCAACCCGGCGGCCGAGCAGTCCTGGGGCGTGTACGCCCGCAGCGTGCTGGCGTTCTCCGCGGTGTCGATCCTGTTCCTGTACGCGTTCCAGCGCCTGCAGAACCACCTCTGGCTCTCGCTGGGTTTCGATCCGGTGGTGCCGCACGGTGCGTGGAACACGGCCGTGTCGTTCGTGACAAACACGAACTGGCAGTGGTACTCGGGTGAGTCGACCATGGGTCACCTGGTGCAGATGGCCGGCCTGGCGGTGCAGAACTTCGTCTCCGCCGCCGTCGGCATCGCCGTGGCGGTGGCGCTGGTGCGCGGCTTCGCCCGCAGCCGCACCGGCGACTTGGGCAACTTCTGGGTCGACCTGACCCGGATCGTGCTCCGGATCCTGCTGCCGATCGCGGTGCTGGGCGCGCTGGCGCTGATGATCGGCGGCGTGGTGCAGAACCTGTCCGGTGGCACCGACGTGACCACGCTGACCGGCGGCACGCAGCACGTCACGGGCGGGCCGGTGGCCAGCCAGGAGGTCATCAAGGAACTGGGCACAAACGGTGGCGGCTTCTACAACGCCAACAGCGCCCACCCGTTCGAGAACCCGACCGCGTGGACGAACTGGCTGGAGATCTTCCTGATCCTGGTGATCCCGTTCAGCCTGCCCCGGGTCTTCGGCCGGATGGTCGGGCAGAACCGGCAGGGGTACGCGATCGCCGCGGTGATGGCCCTCCTCGCGCTGGCCAGCATCTCCTTGACCAACGTGTTCGAGTTGGCCGGCCACGGCACGGTCCCGCAGGCGGTCGGCGCGGCCCCGGAGGGCAAGGAGGTGCGGTTCGACGTGTCGAACTCCGCCACCTTCGCCGCGGCCACCACGCTTACCTCGACCGGCGCGGTCAACTCGTTCCACGACTCGTTCACGTCGCTCGGCGGGATGATGACGATGGTCAACATGATGCTCGGCGAGGTCGCGCCCGGCGGTACCGGTTCCGGTCTCTACGGCCTGCTGATCCTCGCGGTGATCACCGTGTTCGTCGCCGGCCTGATGGTCGGCCGAACCCCGGAGTACCTGGGGAAGAAGATCGGCGCCCGCGAGATCAAGTTCGCCTCGATGTACTTCCTGGTCACGCCGGCGCTGGTGCTGATCGGCGCGGCTGCGGCATTCGCCACGGGCAACAACTCGACCGCGCTCAACGCGGGCCCGCACGGGCTCTCCGAGGTGCTCTACGCGTTCACCTCGGCGAGCAACAACAACGGCTCGGCGTTCGCGGGCATCACCGTGAACACGCCGTGGTGGAACACCGCGCTGGGGCTGTGCATGCTGCTCGGGCGGTTCCTGCCGATCATCTTCGTCCTCGCGCTGGCCGGCTCGCTGGCCCGCCAACAACCCACCCCCGCCTCCGAGGGCACCCTGCCGACCCACAAGCCGCTCTTCATCGGCATGGTCGTCGGCGTCACGGTGATCCTCGTCGCCCTCACCTTCCTGCCCGCCCTCGCGCTCGGCCCGCTGGCCGAAGGGCTGTGACCACCATGAGAGAGAAGGACATGACCACGTCCACGCCGGCACCGCACGGCACCGCCGACGCGGGCACCGCCGGCACACCGGCCACCCAGGGCAACCGGGGCGGCGGCGGCCTGCTCGACCCGAAGCAACTGATCCGCTCGCTGCCGGACGCGTTGCGCAAGCTCGGCCCCCGTACGCTCTGGCGCAACCCGGTCATGCTGATCGTCGAGATCGGCGCGCTCTTCACCACGGTGCTCGCCGTCGCCGACCCGTCGGTGTTCGCGATCGCGATCGCGGTCTGGCTGTGGCTGACCGTGCTCTTCGCCAACCTCGCCGAGGCGGTCGCCGAGGGACGCGGCAAGGCCCAGGCCGACACGCTGCGCCGGGCGAAGCAGGACACCATCGCCACCCGGCTCGTCGGCTGGATGCCCGGCGCGGCGGCGAACGCCTACCGCGACGAGGCCGTCCCCGCGCCGCACCTAAAGCAGGGCGACATCGTCCTGGTCGAGGCTGGGCAGATCATCCCCGGCGACGGCGACGTCGTAGAGGGCATCGCCAGCGTCGACGAGTCCGCCATCACCGGCGAGTCCGCGCCAGTGATCCGGGAGTCCGGCGGTGACCGCAGCGCCGTCACCGGCGGCACCCGCGTGCTCTCCGACCGGATCGTCGTCAAGATCACGCAGAAGCCGGGGGAGAGCTTCATCGACCGGATGATCGCGCTGGTGGAGGGCGCCAACCGGCAAAAGACCCCGAACGAGATCGCGCTGAACATTCTGCTCGCCGCGCTCACGATCATCTTCCTGCTGGCCGTCGTCACCCTCCAGCCCCTCGCCATCTTCTCCAAGGGCTACCAGGCGGCCGCACTGGACTCCGGTGCCGTCACCGACGCCGGCGTCACCGGCATCGTCCTGGTCTCGCTGCTGGTCTGCCTCATCCCGACCACCATCGGCGCGCTGCTGTCCGCGATCGGCATCGCCGGCATGGACCGCCTCGTCCAGCGCAATGTCCTGGCGATGAGCGGCCGGGCCGTCGAGGCGGCGGGTGACGTCAACACACTGCTGCTCGACAAGACCGGCACCATCACCCTGGGCAACCGGCAGGCCGCCGAGTTCCTGCCGGTCGAGGGCGTCGACGCGGTGGCGGTCGCCGACGCCGCGCAGCTCTCCAGCCTGGCCGACGAGACGCCCGAGGGCCGGTCGGTAGTCGTCCTCGCGAAGAACGAATTCGGGCTGCATGAGCGTGAGCCGGGACTCATCCCGCACGCCACTTTCGTGCCCTTCACCGCACAGACCCGGATGAGCGGCGTCGACCTGGGCGCGGAGAGCGTCGACGGGGGCGGACGCCGGATCCGCAAGGGCGCCGCCGCAGCGGTGATGAAGTGGGTACGCGACAACGATGGCCACCCGACCGAGCAGGTCGGCGAGCTGGTCGACGCGATCAGTGGCAGCGGCGGCACCCCGCTGGTCGTCGCCGAGCACGTCGACGGTGGGCCGGCCCGGGCGCTCGGCGTCATCCACCTCAAGGACGTCGTCAAGGCCGGCATGCGTGAGCGGTTCGACGAGATGCGCCGGATGGGCATCCGGACCGTGATGATCACCGGCGACAACCCGCGGACGGCGAGGGCGATCGCCGACGAGGCCGGGGTGGACGACTTCCTCGCGGAGGCCACTCCGGAGGACAAGCTCGCCCTGATCAGGAAGGAGCAGGAGGGCGGCCGGCTGGTCGCGATGACCGGCGACGGCACCAACGACGCGCCCGCGCTGGCCCAGGCGGACGTCGGCGTCGCCATGAACACCGGCACGTCGGCCGCGAAGGAGGCCGGCAACATGGTCGACCTCGACTCCGACCCGACCAAGCTGATCGAGATCGTCGAGATCGGCAAGCAGTTGCTGATCACGCGTGGTGCGCTGACCACGTTCAGCATCTCGAACGACATCGCGAAGTACTTCGCGATCATCCCGGCCATGTTCGCCGGCATCTACCCGAGCCTGAACACGCTGAACGTGATGCGGCTGGCCAGCCCCGAGTCGGCGATCCTGTCCGCGGTCATCTTCAACGCCCTCGTGATCATCGCGCTGATCCCGTTGGCCCTGCGCGGTGTGCGGTACCGGCCGGCGTCGGCGTCGCAGCTGCTCAGCCGCAACCTGCTGATCTACGGCCTCGGCGGGATCATCGTGCCGTTCGTCGGCATCAAGCTCATCGACCTGCTCATCCAGTTCATCCCGGGGATCTGACATGCGCCTTCCCAGTTGGCTCGCCCAACACCTCGCCGCCCTGCGCGCGGTGCTCGTCTTCACGGTGCTGCTCGGGCTGGCGTACCCGCTCGCCCTCGTCGCCGTCGGCCGGCTCCCCGGCCTCGACGGCAAGGCCGACGGCTCGCTGGTGACCGTCGGCGGCCGGAAGGTCGGCAGCTCGCTGATCGGGCAGTCCTTCACCGACGCCGACGGCAACCCCGTCCGCCGCTACTTCCAGTCCCGGCCGTCCGCGGCCGGCGGCGGCTACGACCCCACCGCCACCGCGGCCAGCAACCTCGGCCCGGAGAGCGTGGTCGACACCATCGCCACCAACCCCGACGACTCCACCCAGAGCCTGCTCACCCAGGTCTGCTCCCGCAGCAAGGCGATCGGCGACCTCGACGGCGTCGACGGGCGGCGCCCGTACTGCACCCCGGACGGCGTCGGCGCGGTGCTGGCCGTGTTCCGGGCCGACGGACTGACCGGCCGGATCACCCGGGTGGTCAGCGTCAACCAGGTCGCGCCGGCCACTCCCTTCATGAGCAGCTATCAGGGGGTGCCGGTTGAGGTGGCCCAGTCGGGCCACGACTACGTCGCCGAGGGCGGCGTGGTCACCCCCATCCGGGGTGACGCACCCGCCGAGCCGGCGGTACCCGCCGACGCGGTCACCGCCAGCGGCAGCGGCCTCGACCCGCACATCAGCCCCGCGTACGCGGAGATCCAGGTCGCCCGCGTGGCGCGCGAGCGCGGCGCGGACCCGGCCGCGGTCCGTAAGCTGATCAAGGAGCACACCACCGGCCGTTCGCTGGGTTTCATGGGCGAACCCGGCGTCAACGTCCTCGAACTCAACCTCGCCCTCGACGAGAAGTTCCCCGCCCGCTGATGCTCGGTCTACGGGCAGGGCCGAGCTGCGGTGCCGGCCCTGCCCGACACCGTCCCGCCGGTCCGCCACACAGCGGGCGCCGAAGAAGCCGACTTCCCCAGCGCCCTCACCAGAGAGGATCTTCTGCGTGTCACGAGGAGAGCTTCGCATCTACCTGGGAGCCGCCCCCGGCGTCGGCAAGACCTACGCCATGCTGGAGGAGGCCCAACGCCGTGCGGAACGCGGCACCGATGTAGTGATCGGCTTCGTCGAGACCCACGGCCGCAAGCACACCGCCGCCATGATCGGCGACCTGGAGCAGGTGCCCCGCCGCACGATGACCTACCGGGGCGTTGAATTCACCGAGATGGACCTCGACGCCGTCCTCGCGCGCCGACCCGATGTCGCCGTGGTTGACGAACTGGCGCACACCAACGTCCCCGGCTCGCGCAACGAGAAGCGCTGGCAGGACGTCCAGGACCTGCTGGACGCCGGGATCAGTGTGCTGACCACGGTCAACATCCAGCACCTGGAGTCGCTCAACGACGTCGTCGCCCAGATCACCGGCACCACCCAGCGGGAGACGGTGCCCGACCAAATCGTCCGCGCCGCCGAGCAGGTCGAACTGGTCGACATGACCCCGGAAGCGCTACGCCGCCGGATGGCGCACGGCAACATCTACCGCCCCGACAAGATCGACGCAACGCTGGGCAACTACTTCCGGGTCGGCAACCTCACCGCCCTGCGCGAACTGGCCCTGCTCTGGCTGGCCGACAAGGTCGACGACCAGCTCGACGCCTACCGGACCCAGCAGGGCATCTCCGCCACCTGGGAGGCCCGGGAACGGGTCGTCGTCGCGCTCACCGGCGGTCCCGAGGGTGACACCCTGATCCGCCGGGCGGCCCGGATCGCCGCCCGCAGCAAGGGCACCGACCTGCTCGCCGTGCACGTGGCCCGCAGCGACGGCCTGGCCGGCGCGGACCCGGCCCAGCTCGCCCGCCAGCGGGTGCTGGTGGAGAGCCTCGGCGGGACGTACCACCAGGTGCTGGGCACCGACGTGCCGCAAGCACTGCTGGACTTCGCCAAGGGGGTCAACGCCACCCAGCTCGTGCTCGGCGCGAGCCGGCGGGGACGCCTCGCCCAGGTGTTCTCCCGCGGGGTCGGGGTGACTACCACTGCGCTTTCCGGCGCGATCGACGTGCACCTGGTGACCCATCCCGAGGCGGGTCGGGGCCGGCGCACGAGCGGGGTCCCGGCGGCACTGTCGCGCCGACGCCGGATGCTCGGCTTCGCGCTGGCCGGGCTGGGGATGCCGCTGCTCACGCTGCTGTTGTGGGCACTGCCGGATCTCACCCTGACCAACGACATCCTGCTGTTCCTCGCCGGAGTCGTCGGGGTGGCGCTGGTCGGCGGGCTGTGGCCGGCGCTGGCCGCCGCGCTCGGCGGGTCCCTGCTGCTGAACTGGTTCTTCACCCCGCCCTACTACACCCTGACCATCGCCGAGGCGGACAACCTGCTCGCCCTGGGCGTCTTCGTCGGCGTCGCGGTCGCGGTGAGCGGGGTGGTCGACGTGGCGGCGAGGCGGACCAGAGAGGCGGCGCGCGCGTCCGCCGACGCGCAGACGCTGGCCACCGTCGCCGGCGGCGTGCTGCGCGGGCAACGTCCGCTGCCCGCGCTGCTGGACCGGCTGCGGGAGACCTTCGCGCTGCGCGCGGTCAGCGTCCTGGAACTGGCCGCGGACGCCGAGGGGCGGCCCGGCCGAGCTCGCGAGGAGGGCGCCTGGCGGGTCGTGGCCAGCGTGGGAGAGGCGCCGGTGTGCAGTCCCAGCGCGGGAGAGACGGCGGTACCGGTCGACGACCGGCTCACCGTCGTGCTCGCCGGCCGGCGACTGGAGGCTGCCGACCGTCGGGTGGTCGAGGCGTTCGCCGCCCAGGCCGCCGTCGCGCTGCGCCAGGAACGCCTTGCCGAGGAGGCGGCCACCGCCAGGCCGCTCGCGGAGGCCGACCGGATGCGCACCGCGCTGCTCGCCGCGGTCAGCCATGACCTGCGTACGCCGCTGGCCTCGGCGAAGGCGGCGGTGAGCAGCCTGCGTAGCCATGACGTCGAGTTCGACGCCGACGACCGCGAGGAGCTGCTGGCCACCGCCGACGAGTCCCTGGACCGGCTGCACCGGCTGGTGGCGAACCTGCTGGACATGAGCCGGCTGCAGGCCGGCGCGCTCGGGGTCTCCACCACCGCGATCGGGCTGGAGGACGCCGTACCGCGGGCACTGGACGAACTGGGCCCGATGGCGGCCGATGTCACCACCGACATTCCGGCCGACCTGCCGGCCGCCGCCGCCGACCCGGGCCTGCTGGAACGGGTGCTGGTCAACATCGTGGCCAACGCGCTGCGGCACAGCCCACCCGGGCAGCCGCCCACCATCACCGCCAGCGCCCACGCCGGGCAGGTCGAGCTGCGGATCATCGACACCGGGCCGGGTATCCCCGAGGACCAGTGGGAACACGTCTTCCTGCCGTTCCAGCGCCTCGGTGACCGGGACAACCAGACCGGCGTCGGACTCGGCCTCGCCCTGTCCCGCGGCCTCGCCGAGGCCATGGGTGGCAGCATCACCCCCGAGACCACCCCGGGCGGCGGGCTGACTATGGTGCTGCGGCTGCCCGCCACCGCGCAGACGACACCAGAAGGGCCGCCGCAATGACCCGAATCCTCGTCGTCGACGACGAACCGCAGATCCTGCGTGCTCTGCGGATCAACCTGCGCGCCCGCGGCTACGACGTCGAGGTCGCCGACACCGGCGCCGCGGCCCTCAAGGCCGCCGTCAGTCATCCCCCGGACCTGGTCGTGCTCGACCTGGGACTACCCGACCTCGACGGCATCGACGTCATTCGAGGACTCCGCGGGTGGACCACCGTGCCGATCATCGTGCTCTCCGGTCGGGCCGGCAGCGAGGACAAGGTCGCCGCCCTCGACGCCGGCGCCGACGACTACGTCACCAAACCCTTCGGCGTCGACGAACTCCTCGCCCGCATCCGCGCGGTCACCCGCCGCCTCACCTCGACACCGGCCGACACTGCGGCGCCCGCCACGACGGCCGCCGCCCGGGTCGGCCGGCACACCGTCAACCTCGCCGACCGCACCGTCACCCGAGACGACGGCACCGAGGTGCGGCTCACCCCCACCCAGTGGGCCATGCTCGACAAGCTGCTGCGCCACCCCGGCAAGCTGATCAGCCAGCGCCAGCTGCTGCACGACGTGTGGGGCCCGGAATACCAGCACGAGACCAACTACCTACGGCAGTACATGGCGCAGCTGCGCCGCAAGCTCGAAGACGACCCCGCCCGCCCGCGGCACCTCATCACCGAACCGGGTATGGGCTACCGCTACCGGCCCTGACTTCTTGACGGCGGCACCGTACGCGTTTCGGCCTCGCGGCGGGTCAAGGGCGTCGGCGTCAAAACGGCGTGAAAAAGACGTGGCTACGCGTTAAATCTGCGTAGTGACGGTCGCCGGTCCGCCCTGCGGGCCTGATCATGGGCGACGGAACGTCGTGGTTGACCGGGCGATGGTCCGGTAGCCGTGCGGCAACGCCTGGGTCTTGCCCGGCCAGCAGGTACGTGCTGGGCCCGCTCTTCCGGTTACCGGAGAACTGGGGAGGCACGATGAGCGTCAGCGCGCGCGACCGGGTACGGGAACGGGAGAAACGCCAACTGCGGGGCTGGTTGCTGGCCGACACGGCTGCCCGCCCGGCTCGGGAGGGCCCGTACGCCCGCCCGCCGCAGCAGCGCCGCCACGCCTGGTGGAAGGTCATGTGCCTGACCGGCGTGGACTACTTCTCCACCCTCGGCTATCAGCCGGGCATCGCGGCGCTGGCCGCCGGCGTGCTGTCCCCGATCGCAACCCTGGTGCTGGTCCTGGTCACCCTGCTCGGGGCGCTGCCGGTCTACCGGCGGGTCGCGCACGACAGCCCGCACGGTGAGGGCTCCATCGCGATGCTGGTGCGGCTGCTGACCTACTGGCAGGGCAAGGTGTTCGTGCTGGTTCTGCTCGGCTTCGCGGCGACCGACTTCATCATCACCATCACCCTGTCGGCGGCCGATGCCACCGCGCACATCGATGAGAACCCGTTCTGGCCAGACAGCCTGCGCGGCCACCCGGTGATCGTCACGCTCCTGCTGGTGGCGCTGCTCGGCGCGGTGTTCCTCAAGGGATTCACCGAGGCGATCGGCATCGCCGTCGGGCTGGTGGGGGTATACCTGGCACTCAACGCCGTGGTGGTGGTCGACGGGCTCTGGCGGGTGCTCACTCACCCCACCGTGGTCGGCGACTGGACCACCGCACTGACCGCGCAGCACGGCGACCCGCTACTCATGATCGGCATCGCGCTGCTCGTCTTTCCCAAGCTCGCGCTGGGCCTGTCCGGCTTCGAGACCGGCGTCGCGGTCATGCCGCACATCAAGGGCGACCCGGACGACACCGACGCGACGCCGGCCGGGCGGATCCGGGGCGCGCGTCGCCTGCTCACCACCGCCGCCGTGATCATGAGCATCTTCCTGGTGACCAGCAGCATCGTCACCACCGTGCTCATCCCAGCCGACGCCTTCAAGCCGGGCGGGCCGGCGAACGGGCGGGCCCTGGCGTACCTGGCGCACCAGCACCTCGGTGGGGTGTTCGGCACCGTCTACGACCTGTCCACCATCGCGATCCTGTGGTTCGCCGGCGCCTCGGCGATGGCCGGCCTGCTCAACCTGGTCCCGCGCTACCTGCCCCGCTATGGCATGGCGCCCACGTGGGCCCGCGCGGTGCGACCGCTGGTGCTGGTGTTCACCGCGGTGGCGTTCCTGATCACGGTGATCTTCAACGCCAGCGTCGACGCCCAGGGCGGCGCCTACGCCACCGGCGTGCTGGTGCTGATCACGTCGGCGGCGACCGCGGTGACGCTCTCCGCCCGACACCGGCGCCAGCACGGTCGTACGGTGGCGTTTGGGATCATCGCGGTGATCTTCGTCTACACCACGATCGCGAACGTGGTGGAGCGGCCCGACGGTGTGAAGATCGCCGCCGCATTCATCGCCGGCATCATCGCGGTGTCCCTGCTTTCCCGGCTGTTCCGGGCGTTCGAGCTGCGGGTCGAGGCGGTCGAACTGGACGCGACGGCCCGGCGGTTCGTCGTCGACTGCGCCCGGCGGCGCATCCGGCTGATCGCGCACGAGTCGAGCACGGGGAATCCGGCCGAGTATCGCGACAAACTGGCCCAGATCGTGAAGGACAATGACTTTCCGGCCGACAGTGACGTCATCTTCGTCGAGGTCACCGTCACCGATCCGTCGGATTTCGAGACCGAGTTGCACGTCAGCGGGGCGATCGTGCATGGCAGGTACCGGGTGCTCCGGTTGGCCAGTTCCTCCGTGCCCAACGCCCTCGCCGCGCTCCTGCTACACATCCGCGACCTGACCCATCGCCGCCCCCACATCTACTTCGAGTGGACCGAGGGCAACCCTGCCGGCAATTTCCTGCGCTACCTGGTCTTCGGTCAGGGTGAGATCGCCCCCGTCACCCGGGAGATCCTGCGTCGGCAGGAACCCGACCCGACTCGGCGGCCGCACGTGCACACCGGCTGACCCGCTCCCGACGCGTCCGACGGACCGGGCCGCAAGACCCTGCACCCGGGCCCGCCCGGGGCGAACATCGAGGGGGTACGCGGACCTGGAGGAAACTCATGGCTGACAGCGACGTCCGTCCCGCCCGACGGCACCGGCACGCCCATCGGCCGCCGGCCGTGGTCAACCGGCTGATTCTGGCGGTCCTGCGTTCCCGGCGCCTGCATGGCCTGCTCGACGGGCAACTGTGCGAGGTGCGATACCGCGCCGCCGACGGGCGGGCGGTGAGCCTCCCGGTGCTTTACGCCGTGGCGGGGGAGCGGTATGTCGTGCTCGTCGGCGACGCCTCGGACAAGTGCTGGTGGCGGCACTTCCGCCGACCGGCCGAGGTTCAGGTGTGCCGGGGCGGCCGGTGCCGTACCGGCCTCGGTCGGGTGGTCCCGCGGGGCGACCCGGCCTTCGGTCCGGCCGCGCAGGCGTACGCCCGGCGGCACCGCGTGCTGGTCGGCCCGGACGACCAGCTCCTGGTGCTGGACCTGCCCGCGGCGGCGTCCACCTGAGGCCATGTTCGGCGGTCCGGGGGAGGAACGGCGTGCGGGTTGGTATGTCTGTGGGGTGACGGAGCCAGCGAAGGACGGGCAACCTCCCGGCGGCGACGGCGGCCTCGAAGCCCTCCGCGTGCTGAAACGACGCCTATCCGACGTCGTCTACCAAGCCCTACGCACCGACTCCACACCCCCAGCTTGACAGAGGAGCTATGTACAGTCCCGC
The DNA here is from genome assembly GCF_007830265.1 of Micromonospora olivasterospora. NCBI lineage: Bacteria > Bacillati > Actinomycetota > Actinomycetes > Micromonosporales > Micromonosporaceae > Micromonospora > Micromonospora olivasterospora. Next base: position 355,429 of record NZ_VLKE01000001.1, on the reverse strand, counting down.
CTCTACGACGTTCAGCACGACGACGGTCGCGCCGGAGGACAGGCGTTCCTGCAGGCCGATGACGGCAGCTCGCTCGAGATCAGCGAGGCACCTGGACTCCAGCGGTCTCCCGATCCCAGACGTCGTCGTTCGACTCCTTGCGCAAGAGGTCCTTGCGGATCTTCGCCGTGGCGGTGCGCGGGAGGTCCTCGACGAACTTCACGTACCGCGGGACCGAGTAGCGGGGCATCCGGTCGATGAGGAACTTGACCAGCACCTCCTCGGTCAGCGTCGAGCCGGCGCGACGAACGACGTAGATCTTCACCTCCTGCTCCATGTGCTCGGCATCGACCGCCACCGCGGCGCACACCTCGACCTCAGGATGGGCGAGCACCTCGCGCTCCACCTCAACCGAGGAGATGTTCTCTCCGCGTCGACGGATGGCGTCCTTGGTGCGGTCAACGAAGTAGTGGTAGCCGTCCGCGTCGCGCTTGAGCAGGTCGCCAGTGTGGAACCATCCGTTGCGCCATGCCCTCGCGTTGGCCTCGACGTTCCCGAGGTACTCCCCACCGATGAGCCAAGGGCGGTCGCTGCGTGCGATGACCTCTCCGACCGTTCCGGGAGGCACCTCCATGTCGTGCTCATCGACGATGCGGACGTCGAAACCCCTCCGTGGCTTGCCACAGGACCTGCGAGCGATCCCCTCACGGTCGTCCACGGTGAGGATGGCGTTCGACTCCGTGGAGCCGAACGACGTCCGAACCTCCACGCCGAAGCGGTCGGCGAACTCTTCGACCCGCGGGTGCACCGGGATCATGGCCACGCTGCGCAGGCTGCAGTCGGCATCCGACGGCTTCGGGGGCTGGCGCAGAAGGAAGTCGGCCATGGTGCCGACCAGCGTCGTCGCGGTCGCGCCGGCGCGAGTCGCGTCTTCGGCAAACGTACTGGCACTGAAGCGGCTCGCGATGTGCGTGGTTCCTCCGGCCGTGATCGCAGCGAACAGGCCACCAGCCAACCCGGTGATGTGGAACATGGGACAGACGACGTAGAACACCGGGTCGCTCCACGTGACCTTCTGGAGCTCCACAGGATGGCTGACGGTCAGCGCGTACCCGTTGGACAGCTTGACGCCCTTCGAACTGCCGGTCGTGCCCGACGTGTATCCGATGAGCAGGGTGTCCCACACCTTGCGCTCCAAGGGGACCACCGCCTCGGCGGCGGCAACCTCGGCGAAGGTGGCCAGGCGCGTCGCCGGGATCGCCGGCGTGGCGCCGAGGTCCCCGCGGACGACGATCGTCTTCATCGGTTCGGCGCAGGCGACCAGGAAGGTGTCAAAGTGATTCGCCTCGACGATTGCCTTCGTCGCTCCGCTGTCACGAATGACATGCTCGAGGATGGTTCCCTTGTGCATCGTGTTGACCGGGACGCTCACACCACCCAGAAAGTTGACGGCGATGACGGCGAGCGCATAGTCCGCGGAGTTGTCGAGCATGAGGAGGACGTGGTCGCCTTCGGCGACGCCCAACGACGAAAGACCTCCGGCCAGCTTCGCGGCGCTTGTCCACAGATCCGCGTAGGTGAACTCGCATGCCTCGTCGCGGACCGCGCTGAATCCCGGCCGCTCGTCGACCTGTCGCCGCAGCAGCGACGTCAGCGTGAAGTCCTCAAAATCGTGCGATGCGCCAGCATCCTTCGGGTCGTTCATGGCGTCGCGGCTCCCTTTACTTCTTCAGTGGCGCGGGATCGGGGCAGGGTCGCTTCGGGTGTGCATCGTGACTTTGAACACAGATCCTGATCCCTGCGAGACGATGTTCCGATCTCTGGAACCGAGGCCCACGCTTGTTCGGCTCACCGGGCGCGGCGGCGGACGAATCAGGTGCGGTCTGGCCCGTCGCGGCGTGCCCACGCGCGCCAGACTGTTCCGGTGTGCTGAACGGCTGTCGGTCGGCGCAAGCCCCCATACCTAGTGTCGTGCATTACATCACGCGCCGAGGGCTCGAGCGACGCGGTCGACATAGCACGAGCGAACCTCCAGCGGTCCGTCTAGGTTTTGGAGAAGTCCCTTGATCAACGCACCCTTTCATCGCCGAATGTCCACCTTTGCGGCATTCATCGTGACCACGGCACTCATAGTCACCGCGTGTGGCGGCAGTAACGACGACGGCGGTACGGCTTCGGCAGGGCCCATCAAGATCGGTGTGGCCACCTCGGTCACTGGCCACAGCGCAAGCCTCGTCGGCATGACGGCCCCGGTCGCTGAGGCGTGGGCCAAGTACGCCAACGAGCTCGGTGGCATCGGGGGCCACGAGGTCGAAATTGTCATCGGAGACACCAAGGCGGACCCCGCTGCGGGTCTCACCGTGGCCCGGCAGTTGGTGCAACGCGACAAGGTGTCGGCCGTCATCGTCGCCGACAGCACGGCGGAGGCGCCGGTGCTAGAGTACCTGGAGAAGTCCGGCGTGCCGGTGCTCGGTCTGTCGTACGCACCCGGTGCCGTGGGCAAGCTTAGCAATCTCTACGCCGCAACGACAGCAGCCGAGACTTATGTGCCCGCGGTCGTCACGGCCGCAAAGTCACACGGGGTCAAGAAGCTCGGGAACGTGTACTGTGCCGAGTCCCCGATCTGCGCCGGCGTCAGCGACGTGTACTCAGCCGCGTCCGAGAAGCTAGGCATCGAGTACGACTCGGGCCCGAAGGTGACGTCGTCCGCCCCTGACTATACGGCCGAGTGCCTGCAGCTCATCGACATGAAGGTCGACGAGATCCAGCTCGACCTCTCGCCGGTGCCCGGCAGCCGCGTGGCTGAGGCGTGCATCCGCCAGGGATACGCGGGCGTCTTCGGCACGACGACGGCCAGCTTCAACCAGGACTCCATGTCGAAGGTCAAGGGCGTCACGTTCATCGGGCCGATCAACTCGTTCCCGTGGTGGATCGATCACCCCGGCGTCAAGGCCTTCAACGACGCGATGAGCAAGCACGCGGGCAAGACCGTCACCCGGACGCCGGTCGCCACCTCCACGTGGGTGCAGCTCGAGCTGCTCCGCAAGGCGCTGGACGGCACCGACGTGGCCGACGTCTCACCCGCGGGGGTCAAGAAGGCGCTGAGCGGCGTGAAGGACGAGACGCTCGGCGGGCTCCTGCCCCAGCCCCTGACCTTTACGGAGAACGGCCCTCAGCCGAAGATCAACTGCTTTTGGATGGCTGAGTATACCGCCGGTGACGCATCGCCGAAGCTGCTCCCCGCACAGGGCGAGTCGGGCAACGGTGAGACGGGCGAGCTCGCCTCGACCTGCCTGTAGCCGCGACGATGTCTCTGGAGCGCCGCCATGACGATGGTGCTTCAGAGACATCGTCTGCCTCGAGACGACCAAGGAACCCCTCATGAGCAGTCTCCTGCCCTACATCATCGCCGGCATCACGACGGGTGCCGTCTACGGCCTCGCCGGCTCCGGACTCGTGATCACCTACAAGACCTCGGGCATCTTCAACTTCGCGCACGGCGCCATCGCCGCGGTCGCCGCGTACCTCTTCTACTGGCTCTGGCAGGTCCACGGGGTGCCATGGCCCATCGCGTTCGCCCTCGCCGTTCCGGTGCTGGGTGCCGTCCTGGGGGTGGTGCTGGAGCTGGTGGGACGCCACATTGTGCACCGCCGGGTCGCGCTGCAGATCGTCGGCACGGTCGGCATGATCCTCATGGTCCAGGCGCTCGCCACCCTAAAGTTCGGCCCGGATCCGCTCCGGATGGATCAGTACCTGCCGGGCGGCAAGTCGACCTTCGACCTCGCCGGCGTCAACATCGGCTGGGATCAGCTCCAGGTGACGTGCGTGGCGGTGCTCGCCGCGGCGGCTCTCTACACGTTCTTCCGTCGGTCCCGCATGGGGCTGGCAATGCGGGCGGTGGTCGACGACGACGCACTCGTCGGTCTCCACGGCACGAACCCGAACCGGGTCCGTCGCGCGGCCTGGATCATCGGATCGACGTTGGCGTCCGCGTCCGGGGTCCTGCTGGCCCCGATGGTCGGTCTGGAGTCGATCGCGCTGACCTATCTCGTGGTCTCCGCGATCGGTGCAGCCGCCTTCGGCGGCTTCACCAGCATTCCGTTGACGTCCGTGGGCGGACTCGTGCTCGGCGTCGTAGCGGCGCTGCTGCAGCGATGGACGATCGAGGTCTCCTGGCTGTCGGGCCTGCCGATTAGCCTGCCCTTCATCGTCCTGCTCGTGGCGCTGATGGTCACTCCGAAGCGGAAGCTCGGCGAAGCGCGTCAGACCCAGCAACGCATCGTGGTGCGGACGCGAGCGCCGGGATCCGTGATGGCGATCATGGCGGTCATCGTCGTGGGTCTGCTGGCCCTGGCTCCACGGTACGCCGAGCTGGAGCTGATCAACTACATGCACGGACTGACGCTGATGATCATGCTCCTGTCGCTGGGGCTGCTTGTGCGGACCTCCGGTCAGGTATCCATGTGTCACGCCGCGTTTGCGGGCATCGGTGCCTTCACATTCTCCCAGATCGTTACCCAGGCGGGGCTTGGCTGGGCCCCTGCCGTGCTGCTGGGCGCCTTGGTCGTGGTCCCCGTGGCTGCGCTCGTGGCCCTTCCGGCGATTCGTCTGAGGGGACTGTTCCTCGCTCTGGCGACCCTGGCGTTCGGCATTGCGGTCGAGCGGTTGGTCTATCCGCTCGACTTCGCCTTCGGGAACGACGGCGTGGGCCGTCTGATGCCGAGGCCATCGTGGGCCGAGACCGACGAGGCGTTCTACTACCTCCTACTCTCGATCACGGTCGCGACAGCCGTCTTCATGTACCTGATCGACCGCGGCCGACTGGGGCGCATGCTGCGTGGGCTCTCGGAGTCTCCGACGGCGGTCCAGGCGATGGGGCTCACCACGAGCAGCATCAAGGTCCTCGTGTTCGCTCTATCGGGCTTCTTCGCTGGCCTCTCGGGGATCCTGTACGGCACAACCGTCAGCTACGCGACCTACGTCGACGCGAACTACACGTCGTTCCACTCGCTCGTCCTGCTGGTGATCTTCGTGATCGCACCGCTGGGCGCGCCCTGGTACGCGATCTTCGGACTGCCCGTCGCGATCCTTCCGGCCTACCTGCACGGCGAGGGCCTCGAAAACTGGCTGAACCTCCTCTTCGGAGCGTTCGCCGTCGCGGTCTCCCTGCAGGGCGGCGCGGCCCCGCTGCCGAAGCGCTTCAGCGACCTCCTCGCCAGGTTCGCATGGTCGCCACAGGGCCGGTCCGTCACGCTGGCGGACCTGCCGTCGGTTCCAGGTGCGGCACCGCGCCCGCCCGGGGCGGATGGTCTCGACGTGCGCGAACTGAGAGTCCACTTCGGCGGTCTGCGTGCTGTCGACGGAGTGACCATCTCGGCACCGATGGGTCGGGTCACCGGCCTCATCGGTCCCAACGGCGCGGGCAAGACGACGATGTTCAACGCCTGCAGCGGCCTGGTGCGTTCCACGACGGGGCGCGTGCTGCTCCACGGGGAGGACATCGGCGGCCTCAGCGCGCAACGCCGGGCACGTGCGGGTCTGGGGCGCACGTTCCAGGTCACGGAGCTCTGCGGCTCGTTGACCGTGCGGGAAAACGTGGCCATGGGGCGGGAGGCGGCGGCGGCTGGGTGGAATCCCTTGTCGCAGATGGCCGTACGTGTCGCTCCCGGCGAGCGGAGCGTGGTCGCGGCCGCGACCGAGTCGGCGCTGGAGTTGTGTGGCATCGCCGCCCTGGCTGAGGTACCCGCAGGCAACCTGTCGACGGGCGAACGCCGCCTCGTCGAGGTGGCGCGCTGCCTGGCCGGCGACTTCGACGTGCTCATGCTGGACGAGCCATCGGCGGGTCTGGACCACGCCGAGAGCGATCGACTCCGAGCGGTGCTTGAGCGGGTCGTGCAGGAGAGAAACTGCGCGATCCTACTCGTCGAGCACGACATGGCGTTCGTGATGCAGGTGTGCGACTACCTGTACGTCATCGACTTCGGCAAGCCGTTGTTCGAGGGAACTCCCGCCGAGGTCGCGGCCAGCGCAGTGGTGCAGGCGGCCTACCTGGGATCGTCCTTCGCCCAGCACCTGCCGAAGGCCGACAACTGTCTCGTCACCGGAGGGACACCATGAGCCAGAGCCCGATCGACACGACGAGTGCTCCCGAGAACGACGCGGCGCTGCTCGTCTCGGACCTGAGCGTCGGCTACGGGCAGACAGACGTCCTGCGCGGCGTCTCGCTGCGGGTGGACGCCGGGTCGGTGACGGCCCTCGTCGGACCCAACGGCGCGGGAAAGACCACTCTGCTTCGGGCCGTCAGCGGGCTGCTGCCGGTCAAGGAGGGCAGCGTCCAGTTCTTCGGCGACGACGTCACGCGACTCGAGCCGTTCCGGCGCGCGCAGCAGGGTCTGTGCCACATCCCGGAGGGCAGGGCCGTCTATCGCTCCCTGACCGTCCGGGAGAACCTCCAGCTGCAGGCCTCGCCGGACCGTGAGACCGAGGCGATCGAGCGTGCAGTGGCCGCCTTCCCGATCCTAGGGGATCGGCTCGGCCAGCAGGCCGGCACGATGAGTGGCGGTGAGCAGCAGATGCTGGCCATGGCCGCGGCGTACGTCAGGGACGTGCGGCTGATCGTGGTCGACGAGCCCTCCTTGGGCCTCTCGCCGGTGATGGTCGACAAGATCTATGAGTTCCTCGGAGCCATGGCAACAGGCGGAACGGCGCTCCTGCTCATCGACCAGTTCGTGGACCGGGCGATGGCCATGGCCGACGCAGCGTACGTCATGCGGCGTGGCGAGATCGTGTTCGACGGGGAGCCTGCGACGCTCATGGCCGGTGACGTGTTCGATCACTATGTAGGAGGCTGAGACCGGAAGGGAGGACGGTCCCGTCCGGAGCCCAGGGCCTTTCCGGCGTGTGGAACCGTTCTGCGCGCCGAGGGCGTCCGCGTGTGAGAGTGGGCAGCATGAGTAGCGCAGCGCAGCAGACAGCGCCCGCGGTCCGCGTGAAGCGCGTCGGTGTCGGCGACCTGGAGTTCAACGTCAACGAGTCGGGTGACCCAGGCTCGCCGACGCTGCTGTTCCTGCACGGGTCGGGTCCAGGAGCGACCGCGGCGTCCAACTGGCAGGCGATCCTCGAGGAGTTGGCCGATGACTTCCACTGCGTCGCGCCCGACGTGATCGGCTTCGGCGACTCAAGCCAGCCCGATCCGCGCCCCGCCGCTCTCGGGCCGTACACCCAGCTTCGGGTCGAGACGCTGGTAGGACTGGTCGACGCGATGGGGATCGACACCTTCACCGTCGTGGGCAACTCGATGGGCGGGATGTGGGCGCTCGGCATGGTGCGAGACATCCCTGAGCGGGTGGATCGGTTGGTGCTGATGGGCTCCGGTGGTGCCCCACTGCCGGTCGGCCCTTCGCTGCCGAAGCTGATCGGGTTCTACGACGAGCCAACTGTCGATGCAATGGCGGCGCTGCTGACCGACTTCGTCTACGAGCCGTCGATGTTCGGTGACCGCCTGCACGAGATCGCCGCCGAGCGTCTTCCGCGGGCGTTGCGCCCCGAGGTCGAGGCATCGCACCGGGCGACGTTCACCTTCGAGGTTCCGTGGGACTTCACCCCGTCCGACCTCGCGGCGATCCAGCAGGAGACGCTGGTCATCCACGGCCGTGACGATCGATTCGTAACGTTTGACGCCGGGGTCTACTACTTCACGCACATCCCGAACGCCCGCATCTACGGGATCGGCAAGTGCGGTCATTGGGCGCAGATCGAGCATCACGATCGGTTCGTCGCCGTGCTCCGCGAATTCCTGGCAGGAGCAGTGTAGGGGTATGACGAAGATCGTCACAGTTCGGCGCTTCTGAACTCGACTTGCTGACGATAGAGACGGCGCCGCCGCTTCGCCGCCCGACGAAGTCGACGGGATGGGTCTTATGTCCGGTGACGCCTGCGACTCGGGGTACGATGCTCTCCCAAACGACGGACTGTCCTCGATCGCGAAGGCTGCGCGCGTCCTGAGGTCACTGGTGGCGGGCGACGGCGAGGCCGGAGTCACCGAGCTCGCGCAGCTTCGCTGAGCCGCCGAAGAAACTCGCCGGGTCTTGTCGGAGCTGATCAACGAGGGATTCGTCGGGCGGTCAGGACACCGCTATAGCCTCGGGCCGAGCTGGTTCGAGCTGCGTTGGCGCTCAGCTCGTCGGAGCGGCTCCAGCGGGCCCATTACGTCAGGGTGCCGCTGGCGGGACTCTTCGAACGTACCGGGGCGACCGTGCATCTGGGGGTGTTGGACGGCGACGAGGTGGTGCACCTGGAGAAGCTCACCGCCAGGGGAGGCGCCGCTGGGCCGACACGGGTGGGCGGGCAAGTGCCGGCCACCTGCACGGCCGTGGGCAAGTCGTTGCTGCCCATCAGCGGGGCCGCGACGGTGCGGACGATCCTGGTCAAGCCGATGCCTCGCGCCCGCCGGTCGTCCATGGTGCTGCCTCGCCTGTTGCTCCAGCGGATCGAGGCATCCGCACGACGAGGCTGGCCTGCGATCGAGGCTGGCCTACGATCGAGAAGAGTCACGCCAAGCGGTCTTCTGTGTCGCGGCACTCGTCTTTTAAGGCCGCAGGCCGTGGCCGCGGTGTCGCTGGCCGGCGTGCCGGCCCGCGTCCTCGCACCGAGCGATGCCGCGGAGGTCCGCCGCACCGTGCAACAGATCGCCGACCGGTTGCCGGTCGAGGCCTTACGCAGCACGTGACCAAGCAGGTTCAGGTGCGCGGAACAGCCAGTGGAAACTGACGGGCCGGTGGCCGACCGTCTACGGATGTGATCCTCGCATCCACCGGAAAGGGCATCAGGCCGTGTTCGATCTTGCTCTGAACGACAGTCAGATCTCCCTGCGCGACGAGCTGCAGGAGCTCGCGGCGCAGACGCTGCGGCCCTTCGCCGCCATCGCGGAGGAGAAGGGTTCGGTGCCCAGCGAGTTTGCCAGTGCACTCAGCCGGGTCTCGATGCCCGGCTCGGACGGGTTCGCCGGCGGGACGGGGGACCCGCTGAGCTTCGCGATCGCGGCCGAGAAGCTCGCATGGGCAGACCCCGCGCTTGCGCTGGGCTGGGTGACCTCTCGGCAGGTCGCCTGGATCATCGCCGCGTGCGGCACCGAGGACCAGCGCGAGACCTACCTGCCCAGGCTCGCGGAGTCCCCCCTGGCCCCGGCGAGCCTGATGCTCTTCGAGGGCTACGGTCGTGCTCCGTCCGAGATCGAGACGAGGGCCCGGCGTGACGGCGACGAGTGGGTCGTCTCCGGCGAGAAGACGGCGGTCGCGTTCGCTGGCGAGTCTGGCGTGTCCGTGATCATCGCCCGCGACGACACCGACCGGCTGGTCGGCTTCGTGGTGGAAGGTGCCCCGTCGGCCGTCACCTTCGAAGGCACGGATGATCGCCGCGTCGCGCTGGCAGCCCTCGGGTTGGCCACCACCGCGAGGATCGACGACCTGCGACTGCCCGCCTCGGCCGAGCTCGGACGAGATGGTCTCGTGGGTGCGGTCTCCGTGTCTCGCCTCGTTCAGGCCGCCGTCTCACTCGGCAGCGCGGAGGCGACGACGCGGTACGCGGCCGACTGGGGCCGCGAGCGGGTCGCGTTCGGCAGGCCGCTGGTCGGCTTCCAGGGTGTCTCCTTCGTCCTCGCCGATCTGTTCATGGAGATCGAGACCCTTCGCCTCGCCCTGTGGGAGGCCCTCACCCGGTCACCCGATGCTGAGGACGCGGAGCTGCAGGTGTCGCGGTGCGTGGCACAGATCGGCAAGCTCTACCGGAACGCCGCTCGCGAGGGCGTCCAGCTCATGGGCGTGCACGGCGTCATCGCCGACCATCCGGCCGAGCGGGTGTACCGCAGTGCGGCCGTGCTCTCGGCCATCGACTTCGACCCCCTCCTCAGCCCGCTGGTTCTGGGTCGCTGACATCCATTCACCACGCACGAAGGATCGATCATGGCATTGGCAATGGACATCTCCACCGAGACGCGCAATCTGCTCGCAGACGTGCACGAGTGGGCAGTGACGCACGTGCGGCCTCGCGCCCGTGAGGTCGACGACAACTGCGCGTTCCCTGCGGACACCGACGAGGTGCTGGCCGTGTGCCCGGTGCGGCACAGCCCACTGGACTTCCGCTACTCCGGGCCTGGGCACACCGATGACCCCGAGGTGCTGCGCAAGCTCGAGGGCGGGGGCGACCTGCTCGGCTTGCTGGTGATGGAGGAGATGGCGTACGGGGACGGGTGGGGCTGGCAGGCCCTCCCCGGCAACAACCTCGGCGAACGGGCCGTGCGGCTGCTCGGATCGCCCGAGCAGATCGACAAGTGGGCCGACGGCACGCTGCGCGGTGAGTACAAGTTCACCTCCATCTGCATGACCGAAGAGCACTGCGGCTCCGACCTTTCGCAGATCAGGACCAACGTCGCGCGCGACGGCGACCAGTGGGTGCTCAACGGGCAGAAGCGCTTCATCTCGCTCGGGGCGATCTCGGACTACCTGGTCGTGTTCGCCCAGACGGACCCGGGGTCCGGTCTCGCAGGGATACGCGCCTTCATCGTGGATCGCAACGACCCGGGACTGAGCGTGGTGAAGCGGGCGGAGGACAAGATGGGCACCCGGTGGTACCCCCAGGCCCAGCTCCAGTTCGACAACATCCGTTTGGACGACGACCGGCGCCTGCCGAGTGACAACTTCGGCGAGATCATGGCGATCATGAACGGCACACGGCCGTACTGCGCTGCGATCGGGATCGGCACGGCGCGAGGTGCACTCGACTACGCGTGGAGCTGGGTCAAGGAGCACGAGAAGGGCTACTCGTCCAAGCGCTGGGATCTTCTCGAGGACCAGGTCAAGGAGATGCGCCACGGACTCGACCGTGTCCGCAACCTCGTTCTGCGCGCGGGTTGGCGACACGATCTCGGGACAGCGGACGGAACCTTCGCCCACGTCGCGAAGGGGCACGCGGTACCGGTGATCGAGGCCGTGACCTTCCGGGCTATGCAGATGATGGGCCCGGCCGGTTCCTCCAAGGAGCACCTGGTCGAGAAGTGGCACCGCGACGTCAAGTTCCTCGACATCACGGAGGGGACGAACCAGATGCACCGGATCGGAGTCTCGCGGGCGTACATCGGGCGCATGGCTTCCAAGGCATGATCCCGATCGGTGCGCAGCGCGGGCCCGCCGTCGGGGGGCTCGTGGACGTGCACACCCACGTCGTCCCGCTCGAGCTGCCCGACCTCGAGGAGCGAGTGCCCTGGGGGCGTTGGCCGTCGGTGCGGATGGTCGACGACGTCACGGCGGAGCTGAGGCTGGGTTCGGCGACGTACCGCACCGTCGACGACCGCAGCTGGTCAATCGAGGCACGGCTGCGCGACATGGAAGCCGAGGGCGTGGCCGTGCAGTGGTTGTCGCCGATCCCCGCCATCCTGTGCCACGAGGCTCCGGCCTATGGTGCACGGGAGCTGGCGCGGGCGGTGAACGACGCGATCGGGGAGATGGTGTCGTGCGCTCCGAACCGCTTCGTCGGGCTCGGCAGCGTCGCGCTGCAGGACGTCGACGCAGCCATCGCCGAGCTCGAGCGATGTGTGCTCGAGCTCGGCTTCGCGGGCGTGGAGATCGGCACCCGGGTCGGGGACCGGGAGCTCATCGACCCGGCGCTGACGCCGTTCTTCGATGCCGTGGACCGGTTGGGGGCGCTGGTGTTCGTGCATCCCGTCGACGAGACGACCGATCCACGCCTCGCGCCGATGGGACTGACCTTCGGGGTCGGCATGCCGACCGAGACGGGGGCCGCGGCCGCAGGTCTGCTCGTCTCGGACCTGTTGGTCGACCGGGCCGCCCTGACGATCTGCCTGGCGCACGGGGGCGGGACCCTGCCGGGCATTCTGGGCCGCATCGACCGCGGCGTGGCGCTGGGCACTCCCGGGCGTCCCCGACCGGTCGAACTCGCCCGACGACTGTGGAGTGACTCGTTGACGTACGACGTCGAGTCCCTCGAGCTCGCGGTCACCCGGTTCGGTGAGGACCACGTCATGTTTGGGACCGACTACCCGTTCGCGGCGCGTGAGACGGCCTCGCAGCGCGTGCTTGACTCCGTGGCCGGCGCGTGGCCGGACGACCGCCTCGACGCGGTCGGCCGCAGCAACGCCGAGAGGCTCGTCGCGCGGATCAGAGGTGGCCTGCAGACGGGTTGAGCCTGCCGAAGCCTCGGGCGCGTCCGCCGTGACGCTCGTGGAGTCGGCCCTCGAGGGTGAGATCACCGACCACGAGCCGCGTCCGAGTGCGCCACGGAAGATCGGCGACACCCAGGTCGAGGCGGTGATCACGAAGACGCTCGAAGAGCTGCCGCCCGAGGCCGCCATGGTCCTCGCCGTGGACGAGAAGTCGCAGATCCAGACCCTCGACCGGACCGCCCCGATGATGCCCGGTGTCCCGGGCCGGGTGACCCACGACTACGTCCGCCACGGCACGACCAGCCTGTTCGCCGCCCTGGACGTGGCCACCGGCAAGGTGATCGGCCAAACCCAGCGCAAACACCGCCACCAGGAGTTCCTGCGCTTCCTGCGCACCATCGACCGGGGCAACCCCGCCGGAGCTGGAGTTGCATCTGGTGCTGGACAACTACGCCACCCACAAGACGCCCGCCATCGCGCAGTGGCTGCTCAAGCACCCCCGGTTCCACCTGCACTTCACCCCGACGTACTCGTCGTGGCTCAACCTGGTCGAACGCTGGTTCGCCGAGCTGACCAACCGCAAACTCCGCCGCTCGGCCCACCGCAGCGTTGCCGCGCTGGAAGCCGACGTCACCGCCTGGATCGAGGCGTGGAACGCCGACCCGAAACCGTTCGTGTGGACCAAGACGGCAGACGACATCCTCGAAACGATCGCCGCATACTGCCAACGAACTAACGACTCAGCACACTAGCTCGCGGCCCGGCGACCCATCAGCTGACGGCTGATCAGGAGTCGCATGATCTGGCCGGTGCCTTCGAAGATGTCGAGGATCTTGACGTCGCGGTACCACTTTTCCAGCAGCAGTTCGTTCGACGAACCGTCCGGTCCGAGCAGCTGCATGCACCGACGAACGACACGCTCTGATGTCGGCGGCCCGTACGCCTTGGCCGCCGACGCCTCCAGCCTGTTGTGGACGCCGGTGTCCGCCAGCGCCTGGGCATGAAGGTTCATCGTGCGGGAGCGGTGCAGTGCCGCGTTCATCTGCTCGAGCTCGGTCTCGACCAGCCGCCACCGATTCGGCGAGAACGATGCTCGGTCGTCCCGCAGGAGATCGGCGGTCAGGTCGAGCGCGGCTTGGGCGAGGCCGACGCTTTGCGCCGAGACGTTGGGTCTGTTGTGGTTCAGGCTCGCGAGAGCGGCGTCGAGCCCGTTGGCGGTCAGCGACGTTGCCGCCTCGCCCGTCCAGCCGAGCTGGTGGTCGGCTGGGACGATCAGGTCGTCGAAGGCTAGCTGGGAGGTGGTCCAGCAGCGCAGGCCGAGCTTGTCCTCGTTGTGTCGGAGGACGGTCAGACCAGGAGTGTCCTTCTCTACGATGAAGGGGAGGATGGCCGAGCGGCCACGCTCCCTGTCGGTCGACGCGAAGACTACGACGTAGTCGGCGATGGCGCCGTAGCTGCAGTACATCTTGCTGCCGTTGATCCGCCAGACGTCGCCTTCGCGCGTGGCGGTGGTGGCGATGCGGCTCGTGTCGGAGCCGGCGTCCGGCTCCGACAGGCCGAGCGACGTGATCCGCCCGCCCTCGAGCACGGGCCGGAGCCAGCGCTCCTTCTGCTCGGCCGTGCCGACGGCATCGACGACGAGGTGACCCACGCCCCGGCTGAGTGCCTCGCTGAGCCAGATATCGCAGTACGCGACCGCTTCGTACCAGACATTCCGGCGCACGATGTCGCCGTCGGGTACGGGGGGCAGTCCGTCGGTCGGTACGTCGTAGCGATCGAGAGGCACCGGTGCCGAGTCGAGGATGGTGGCGGCGAGTCCGGGGAGAGCATGGGTCTCGTCGGCTTCACGTGCATACGGGCGCACCGCCTCTCGGCCCCACTCCTTCAGGCTCTCGCGGTACGCCTTCAGTTCGTTGCTGATGTCGAGACCGACGGACATGGATCTCCTCAGAGAGCGGGTGCGAAGGAGGAACAGAGCGGGTCGAGATCGAGCGACGCGAGCCCGGCGACCGCGCGATACCACCGCTCGACAGGATGGTCGGTGATGAATCCATGCCCACCCATGACCTGGATCGCATCGCGCGTGACCTGCGTCGAGACGTTCGCTGCGTAGCTGAGGGTGTGCGTGGTCCGGCGCTCCAGCTCGGTGACTCCGGCGTCGAGCCGGGAGGCGACGTCGAGCATGGACAAACGCGCGGCCATGAGCTGGGTCTCCGCGTCGGCGATGAGGAACGCGACGCCCTGGAACTCCGACAGGGTGCGGCCGAAGGCGACCCTCTCGGTCGCGTAGCGGGCGGCGTACTCGCGGGCACGGCGGGCCGCGCCGATCATCAATGCCGCGTTGGTCAGGCGGCATCGGGTGATCGCTGCGGACAGCGAGCGGGAGGCGGCAGGGGTATCGCCGATGATGCGGTTGTGAGGTACGCCCAGGTCGAGGGTGACCTTGGACAGCGGCACTGCGTCGAGCCCCAGGTGATCGGACGTCTCGATCTGGCAGCGGGCTTTGTCGGGCACCTCGAGCACCGCAGCGCGCAGCGCGTTTGTCGACGGATCGGTCCCGACCACGACCAGCGGATCCGCCTCTGCGGCGAACGCGACGGCCACCTTGCGGCCCGTCACTCGCCAGCCACCACCGTGTTCGGCAGTGATGGTCGCGCGCAGCTCAGATGGCTGCCGCCCGAAGCCCTCGAGGTGGGCCACCGCGGACCGTGTGCTCGGGTCGAGGAACCGAGGCAGGTAGCGGGCTCTCTGGTCGTCGTCTCCACAGGCCCCGATGAGGACGGCTGCGTGACCGCTCCACACTGCGGCGGCGGCCGAAGCGGGATCGCCGGCCGCAAGCTCCTCGACCGCCATCAGGTGGCTGACGGTGTCGGGCACGCCATCGCCGCCGAAGGCCTCGGCGACCGGCGCAACGAGACCGCTCTCGTGCAGCGCCCTCCACGCACCGTCGTCCACGCGGCGGCTCGACTGCGACGCAGCGGCCGTCTCGGCCAGCACGTCGCGTGCGATCTCGGCAGCGAGGTCGCGCACCGCTAGCTGTTCCTGGGTCAGAGTCGATTCGACCACGTTTGCCCCCTTTTGGAAGTCGGGTCGATGGTTGCATCGCCGGTGACCGCCGGGCAACGCGTCGTTCAGCTCTGCGGGACGACGCGCCCGCCGGGCGTTCCTCTCCGTCCCTCGCCGAAGCCGTCAGTCCCGGGACGGTCCGATGAAACGGGACGCGAGAGTGGCTGCGAACAGGTCATCGAACGGTTCGATCTGGGCTGGCGCATCAGGTCGTCGTCGAAGTGCGCCGATGCGGCCATCGAGCAGAGCGCCACTCCGGCGATGTGGAAGACCCGCTCGACGCCGGCTGCGCGTTCGACGGAGCGGATCGAGGCGGCGTCGTAGCCATGGGTCGCGAAGGCGGTCGTTGCGGACTCGAGCAGCGGGCCGCGGGTGTCGTGGGGCTCAGAGCCTGCGTAGTCGTGCGTCGTGATGAGCCCTCCCGCCGAAAATGTTGCGTGCATCACCAAATCATAGGCGATTGAGGCCTGCCAGATGCCGTAGTAGCCTACCAGTAATTCGTCAGGCGACAAGGCGATGCGCACCGAGCGCGACGATCGGTGCAACGGAGATGGGGTACGACATGACCACACTCAGCGCTGGGCGTGCGATCCATTCCGACGAGAACCTGTCGTCGATCGCCAAGGCGGCACGCGTGCTTCGCTCGCTGGCCGAGGCTGGAGGCAGCGACGTGGGCGTGACCTCCGTCGCGCTGCACGCGGGTCTCCCGAAGAGCACCACGCACCGGGTGCTCGCAGAGTTGATGGCAGAAGGCTTGGTGGGGCGCAACGGCCAACGTTACTGTCTGGGACATGCATGGTTCGAGCTGCAGTCGGCGCTCAGCTCGTCCGAGTGGGTGCGACTCGTTGAGCAGGCGCGCCAGCCTCTGGCGCGATTGTTCGAGCGCACGAACGCCACCATCCACTTCGGGGTGCTGGACGAGGAGGAGGTGCTGTACCTCGAGAAGCTCACCGCGCGTGGTGGCACGGTCGTGCCGACCCGGGTGGGCGGCACTATGCCGGCCGTTCGCACCGCGCTCGGCAAGTGTCTGCTGGCCTACTCCAGCGTAGATGTCATCCGGTCGGTGATGTCCAAGCCGCTGCCGCAGGTGTCACGCGGCTCGATCGTCCTGCCGCGTGTGCTGCTCCAACAGTTCGCGGACATCCGGCGGACCGGGCTCTCCTACGACGTTCACGAGTCGCAGCCGGGAGTTCTCTGTGTGGCCGCCCCCGTTGCCGTCGACGATCGTGTGGTGGCCGCGGTCTCCATCACGCGCGTCTACGCTCGCGCCCTTGCGCCCACCGACGCGCGCGATGTCTTGCGTACTGCCCAGGAGATTTCCGAGTGGCTGGCCTGACTGTGGCGAGCGTCCCGGTGACATCTGCTCGCCTCGAGCTGGTCCGTGCACCCAGCCTCGCGGTCGTGCTCAGGGCAACGACGAGGAGAGGTCGTCCTGGTTGCCGCGCTGGGAACGGGGAGCGGAGGACGTCGCGAGCGTTCGAGCGAACATCTCGATCACGTCGGGACTGGTCAGCCTGTCCGCCAGGTCGTCGTCGAGATAGGCCGTCATCGCCGACATCGCACCGGCCGCCCCGATGATCTGGAAGATCTGGATGACCTCGGCCGGGCTGTAGGTCTGGTCGGGGTGGGAGGTCTCGCGGAAGACCTGCACGCCGGACCACAGGTGCTTCGCGAGGTGGCGACTTCGTTCCGTCCGCACGTAGCCCTCGAGCACGAGGATGCGGAAGAACTCCGGGTTCCTCATGCTGTAGCGGGCGTACGCCATGAGCATGGCGCGGGCGCGTTCACTGCGGGAGACGTCGCGCAGCGCCTCGTGCAGGGCGAACATCTCGTCCGTCCATCGATCGAGCACCAGGTCGACGACCGTCTCCCACAAACGCTGCTTGGTGTCGAAGTGGTACGCCAGCAGCCCTCGCTCGACACCGGCCATCCGCTCGATCTGACGACCGGAGACGCCGTCGAAACCGGATGCCGAAAACGCTTTCATCGCCGCCTCGATGAGGCGTTCCCGCGTCGAACCAACCCCCTTGGAGGACGTTTCGTGATTATCCGTCACGCTCAAACCTTAGTCCCTCGTCCGCGATCCGTGGCCATCGTCGCACGTCAGTGCCGGACGGGCTCGTGGTGGGGTGCCAGTGACTGTGCCACGGCGGCCGCGAAGCGGGCGGGGTCCTGGAGCGGGCCGAAATGATCGACCCCGTCGAGGACGAGAGGATCACCCCCGAACCGCTCGGCCAGGTCGTGCGCCGATGCCCGTTGCATGGGATCGGTCCGACTGCCCATCATGACCTGCACGGGGCAGGCGATCCGCCCCAGGCCGTCGCGAGTGGTTTGGCGGTACGTCTCGCGGTAGATCGCGGCCTCCGTCTCAGGTGTGCACTTGAGCTGGACCTCACCGCCCGGCAGGTCGGCGAACCCGTGGTCCACGTAGTCGTAGAGCGTGGCGGCGCGCAGGCCGGCGTAGGGAGCCTTTCTCGCGTAGTTCTCCAAGGCGATCGCCCGAGAGCCGAACACCGGCCGTCGCCGCGAGGCCACATCCACCGCCTGCTGCTGGTAGACACGGTGACTGTCCTCGACCTTGTCCGCCGGCGGCACGATGCCCGCCTCGTACAGGAAGAGCCGGTCGAAGGCCTCCGGTCTGGCGGCCGCGGCCATCGCGACCGCCGCACCGCCGAGCGAGTGTCCGACGGCCACGATCCCGTCGCCGAGGTGGTCGACGACCGCCAGGATATCGAGCCCGAACTCGTCCCACGACAGGCTGTCCGGACGCAGCGGGTCGGAGTCGCCGTGCCCGCGAAGGTCGACGGCCCAGCAGTGAGCGGGGAACGTCAGGTGGCCGGCGATGGAACGGTAGGCCCAGCCGTGGAAGCCGGTGGCGTGCACGAACAGCACGGCCGGTCCGTCGCCCCCGAGATCGTGCAGCGCCACGCGCGTGCCGTCGCCGGCCTCGAGCATGGTCGGCGCGGGGCGCCGTGGCCGTGGGCGAGCGGTGGTTGCTGTCATGGCCTCAGCCAACCACTCGAGACAGGGTCAGCGCATCTCGCGGTTCCAGACATCAGAACCGCCGCGGCATTGCGGCGACACGTTCCGTTTCACGGAATCGCGCGTCGGGGCGCAGCGCCTCGTCGACCTACCCTCACCCGGGGCATGGTGCCCGGGAGACTCGGAGAGAGGGCTGATGAGGCGTGACTGAGCGGTCGGCGATCGTCACCGGTGCGGCCCGGGGCATCGGCTTGGCCATCTCACGACGTCTGGTCGCCGACGGGTTCGCCGTCGTGATGGCCGACGTCGACGGGCAGGCGCTGCGCGACGCGAGGTCGGTGCTCGAGGGGCCCCGCGCAGGCGAGACGGTGATGGTGGTCGGCGACCTGACCCGCGAGGCGGCCGCTGCGAGCGTGGTCCAGCAGTGCCAGGAGGCCTTCGGGTCCGTCGACGTCCTCGTCAACAACGCCGGCGGTGGGGTCATCCTGCCGACGCTCGAGCACACTGAGGAGACGCTGCAGACGACAATCGACCGCAATCTGTGGACGACGATCCGGGCGACCCTCGCCGTGCTGCCCACCATGGTCGACCAGCACTACGGACGCATCGTCAACCTGGGCGCCGAGTCGGTGCGCAACGGGTTGTACTGGCATGCCGTCTACAACGCGGCCAAGGGTGGGGTGCACGGCTTCACGACGGGACTCGCCCGAGAGTTCGCCGAGCACGGCATCACCGTCAATGCGGTGGCTCCGTCGGCGGTGATGACCGAGGCCGTCGCGGCCCTGACCGACCCGACCGCGCTGGAGCTGATCCAGCGGATGATCGACCTGATCCCGGTCGGCCGTGCCGCGACGGTCGAGGAGGTGGCCTCGGTGGTCGCGTACCTCGCCTCCGACGAGGCCAGCTTCGTGACAGGGCAGGTCGTCAGCGTCAACGGCGGTAGCTCGATGCTGTGAGTCGTCTCTCGTGCACAGGCAAGGAGCAAGCTATGTCCGAGCTGGCCGGCAAGGTCGTCCTCGTAACCGGTGGAAGCCGTGGGATGGGACGGGAGATGGTCCACGCTCTCGCGGCGGAAGGGGCGGACGTCGTCGTCGCCAGCCGACGGCTGCCCGCGTGCGAGATCGTCGCCGACGAGGTGCGACGGGCCCACGGGGTTCGGGCCCTTCCGGTCGCGTTGAACACGAGCGACTGGGACGCATGCACCGCGGTCGTCGACCGTGTCGTCGACGAGATGGGCGGCATCGACGTGCTGGTCAACAACGCCGGGTCGTCGCCGCACTACCCGAGCCTGGATCAGGTCGGCGAGGAGCTCTTCGACAAGGTGATCGCCGTCAACCTCAAGGGGCCCTTCCGGCTGACCGCGCTCGTCGGCACCCGGATGGCTGCCGGCAGCGGTGGCTCGATCATAAACATCGGCTCAATCGAGGCTATCCGGCCGCATGAGTTCGCGTTGCCGTACGCCGCGGCCAAGGCGGGCCTGCACGTGCTGACCGAGGGGTTCGCGCAGGCGTTCGGCCCCCGGGTGAGGGTGAACACGATCCAACCCGGCGCCTTCCTCACCGACATCTCCGAAAGGTGGCCGGAGGGTCTGCGAGAGCAAATGGAGTCCCAGGTGGCCCTCCAGCGGTGCGCCGAGCCGCACGAGGTGGTCGGTGCCGTGAAATACCTCTCGACGTCGGCCTCGTCCTACGTCACGGGCGCGGTCCTTCGCATCGATGGTGGGTGGCGCTGAGCGCCACCCACCATGGATGGCGGACCACTCAGCCGAGGGTGCCCGGCAGATGGGCCAGCAGGCCGGACGGCGCAGGCGTGGTCGCCTGGGCGAACTTGGCGATCTCGGTGCGCGCCACCGCTCGACGGTGAACCTCGTCAGGACCGTCGGCGAAACGGATGATGCGGCTCTCGGCCCACATTCGTGCCAAGGGGAAGTCCTGACTCAATCCGGCCGCACCGTGAGCCTGCATCGCCCGGTCGATCACCTTCGCGGCCATGTTGGGGGCCACCACCTTGATCCCGGAGATCTGGCTCGCGGCCCGCCGGTTGCCGACCGTGTCCATCAGGTGCGCCGCGTACATCGTGTAGAGGCGGGCCTGGTCGATTTCGATGCGGGAGTCCGCGATCCACTCACGAATCACACCCTGAGTGATGAGGGGACTGCCGAAGGCGACGCGCTTGCCCACGCGGTCGATCATCAGCTCCAGCGCTCGCTCGGCTGCGCCGACCATCCGCATGCAGTGATGGATGCGTCCGGGACCGAGTCGCGCCTGTGACATGGCAAAGCCCGCGCCGACGTCGCCGAGCAGGTTCGATGCCGGCACCCGTACGTCGGTGAACGCCATCTCGACATGGCTCTCGGACGGGGAGTAGCCCAATACCGACAGATCGCGCACGATCTCGATGCCCGGGGTGTCCTTGGGGACGAGGATCATCGTGTGGCGCCGGTGCCGGTAGCCGTCCGGATCGGTGATGCCCATGACAATCAGCAGCTCGCACCGCTCCCGGTTGACGCCCGAGATCCACCACTTGCGACCGTTGATGACCCATTCGTCGCCATCGCGGACGATGGAGGTCTGGATGTTGCTGGCGTCCGACGACGCGACCTGGGGCTCGGTCATCACGTACGCCGAGCGCATCGTGCCGTCCATCAGGGGTCGGAGCCAGCGCTCCTTCTGCTCGGGTGTGCCGAACAAGGAGAGCAACTCCATGTTGCCCGTGTCGGGCGCTGAGCAGTTCATGGCCTCGGGGGCGACGTGCAGACTCCTGCCGCTCAGCTCCGCGAGCGGTGCGTACTCGAGGTTGGTCAGCGGTTCGTGACCCACCTCCGGGTGCGGGAGGAAGAGGTTCCACAGACCCAGCTCACGCGCCTGCAGCTTGAGTTTCTCAATGATCGGCGTCTGTCGATGCGATCCGAGCTCGGCGAGCTCACGCTCGTGCACCTCCTCGGCGGGGTAGACGGAGTCGGCGAGGAACAAGGTCAGCCGGCGTGAGAGCTCGGCGGCGCGGGGGGTGGTGTCGAACATGACTGCCTTCCGGTTCAGGGGATGTGACGATCTGCAGGGGTCTCGGCGACGCGCCGGGCGCCACGCTGCACGAGCTCGGCTGCCATGGTGTGGAGCCGTCGGCCGACCTCGGCCGGCGCTCGGCCGACGCGGGCCCTGGCGCAGGTGCCCTCGAGCAGGACCGCGAGCCTGAAGCAGCCGAGCACGTAGTAGTAGTCGATGTCACCGACCTGGCGACCGCTGCTCGCGGCGTAGCGCTCGACGAGCTCGGACTCCGACGGCAGGCCACCCGCGAGTGACAGAGCGGACCCGAGCAGGTCCGGCTGGCCGTCGGCGGCAGGCCAGAGGGCGAGCAGCGTTCCCAGGTCAAGCAGCGGGTCCCCGATCGTCGCCAACTCCCAGTCGACGATGGCAGCGAGGCTAGAGGTCGGCTCGTCGAACATGACGTTGGCGACGTGGAAGTCGCCGTGCAGGATGCCCGGAGCCGACGCACGAGGCCGGTGGCGGTCGAGCCAGTCCGCGATGGGGCGCATCGTCACGACGGTGGGACCGTCGTGGTCGGCGGACTCGATGCGGGCGAGCTGATCGAGCCAACGCTCGGTCTGTCGCTCAAGGAATCCCTCGGGGCGTCCGAATCCCTGGAGTCCCACCTCGGACGGGTCGACCTGTGCGAGGTGCGCCAGGCCGTCGACCATCGTCATCACCATCCGACGGCGCAGCTCAGGACGATGCGCCTGGGCGGGTGGCAAGGCCTCGGCGGCGTTGAACCCCTCGACGGCCTCCATCAGGTAGAACGCCGACCCCAGCACGTCGGGGGAGTCGCATGCGGTGACGAGTCGCGCATGGGGCACGTCGGTTCCGGCGAGTGCGGTGAGCAGGCGCACCTCCCGTCGGATCGTGTCGTCGCTGCTCGGCGGCGGCACGACCGGCCCGCGTCGGAGGACGAAGGAGTCACCACCGCGGGTGAAGGCGATCATGACGTTCTGGGTGCCGCCGCTCAGAGCGCGGACATCCTCCAGGCAGCCCTCGCCGATGCCGTGCGCGTCCATCCACGACACCAGCGCCTCGGTGGCGAAGGCGTCGAACCGGCCCGTCGTCCGTGGCGGCTCTGAGGTCATGTGCCTGGACCCTAGGCAAGCGCGCGTGCCGTTCCGTGCGGAAGTTCCGCAGGAGAGAACATGCCGACGCCTGCACGGACGGTTCCGAGGTGCTGAACGCCGGCTCGCCTGCTGCGTGACCCCTGAGTAGAACCAGACGCGTCATCGGACAGCGGAGGA
The DNA here is from genome assembly GCF_007830265.1 of Micromonospora olivasterospora. Taxonomy (NCBI): domain Bacteria; kingdom Bacillati; phylum Actinomycetota; class Actinomycetes; order Micromonosporales; family Micromonosporaceae; genus Micromonospora; species Micromonospora olivasterospora. The sequence goes on along the minus strand of NZ_VLKE01000001.1, from coordinate 332,951 downwards.
GTGCAGGATGTCGAACGTGATCGGTATCGGGATGACCCACTATCCGATGCTCGCTGGTGCCGACACGCACATGGCGAACCTCATGAGGACCGTTCTCAAGGACCCGGACATCCCGGCCGAGCGCAAGGACCCGGCGAACTGGAGCGAGGTGGCGCAGCGAGAGTGGGGTGACGACCAGGGCACCACGGCGGCGGCCGCTCACCGCGCCGAGCTGCTCGCGGAGCTGGCGAAAACGCGTGCCGCCCTCGACGAGTTCCAGCCGGACCTGCTCGTCGTCTGGGGCGATGACCAGTACGAGAACTTCCGCGAGGAGGTCATTCCGTCGTTCTGCGTCCTGGCCTACGACGACACGGAGGTCGAGGCCTTCGCCGTCCTGCACATGCTCGGTGTTCCCAACGCCTGGGGCGCACCAGACGACCTCACCTTCTCAATGAAGGGAAAACCCGAGTTCGCCAAGCGGCTCGCCGCGGACCTGATCTCAGACGGCATCGAAACCGCTTACTCCTACCAGCAGCGCAAGGGCGTGCACTTCCCGCACGCGTTCGCGAACACGCAGATTTTCCTCGACTACGACAACGTCGGCCAGAAGTTCCCCTATCCGATCGTGCCGATCGCCGTGAACTGCTACGGCGAGCACGTCATCGCGCGCAAGGGCGGGATCGCCCGGTTCGCGGACATCCAGGCCGGTGAGAACCTCGATCCGCCCGGTCCCACCCCCAAGCGGTGCTTTGAGACGGGCCGTGCCGTGGGACGCTCTGTGCGCGAGAGCGGCCTGCGGGTGGCGCTGGTGGCGTCGGCGAGTTGGTCGCACGCGTTCCTGAACGACAAGGACTGGCACCTGCGCCCCGACACGGAGGCCGACCGCCGTCTGTACGACGCGATGGTGGCGGGCGAGGTCGATGCCTGGACCTCGGTGACGACCAGGGAGATCATCGACGCCGGTCAGCACGAGATGCTCAACTGGTTCTGCCTGTTGGGCGCGATGCACGAGCTCGGCATGACGCTGGAGCACAGTGCGTTCGTCCACACGGAGGTGCTCAACTCCAACAAGGTGTTCGCGCTCTATCGATGACGTCTGCTCACCAGCTCGTCGTCTCACCTCGGCCCTCAGGAGAACTCCTCATGCCCAATGCCGTCATCGTCGACGTCGTCCGCACCGCCTCCGGGCGGGGGAAGCCTGGTGGGGCTCTGTCGGACGTGCATCCGGCGGGCCTCCTCGCCGTGGTGATCGGCGAGCTGATGCGACGCACCGGCGTCGACCCCGCTCAAATCGACGACGTCATCGCAGGGTGCGTGGGGCAAGCCGGCGACCAGGCGCTCAACATCGCCCGTACCGCAGCGCTGGTCGCGGGGCTTCCCGAGTTGGTGCCCGCCACCACTGTCGACCGTCAATGCGGCAGCAGCCAGCAGGCGGCGCACTTCGCCGCCCAGGGGGTGGCTGCCGGCGCCTACGACATCGTGATCGCGTGCGGCGTGGAGTCGATGAGCCGGGTGCCGATGGGCATGGCCAGCGCCGGTGGCGCCGCCCTGAAGCCTCTGTCGGCGCGCTACCCTGACGGCCTCGTCGGACAAGGTGTCTCCGCCGAGCTCATCGCTGCACGCTGGAAGCTCGACCGCGCGCGACTGGACGAGTTCTCGGCCCGGTCGCACGAGCGTGCGGCTGCCACCGCGTCCGCGGGCGGATTCGACGACGAGATCGTCGCTGTGCCCCGTCCGGGTGCCGGCGACCATCTCACCGACGAGACCATCCGACCGGGAACGACCGCTGAGGGCCTCGGACGGTTGCCGTCGGCCTTCGTCGACGACGCGCTCGCCGAGCGCTTTCCCGAGATCGAGTGGATCATCACGCCGGGCAACTCCTCACCTCTCACGGACGGCGCGTCGGCCGCGCTGATCATGAGTGAGGACGTCGCCGGCAGACTCGGCCTGACGCCGCGGGCCCGCTTCCATTCCTTCGCGGTCACCGGCAGCGACCCGCTGCTGATGCTCACCGGCATCATCCCGGCCACGCGCAAGGTGCTGGCTCGGTCCGGGCTCGACATCGCGGACATCGACACCTTCGAGGTCAATGAGGCGTTCGCTCCGGTGCCGCTGATGTGGGCCGACGAGTTCGCCGTCGCCGAGGACAAGCTCAACCCGCGTGGTGGGGCGATCGCGTTGGGCCATCCGCTCGGAGGCTCGGGGACCCGCCTGCTCTGCACCATGGTCCATCACCTCGAAGCCACCGGCGGTCGCTTCGGTCTGCAGACCATGTGCGAGGGCGGCGGCATGGCGAACGCCACGATCATCGAGCGACTCTGACCCATCTCGATCCCGACATCACCGACGAACAAGGACGGCCCAGATGGACATCGCAGGCAGCACCGCGCTCGTCACCGGAGGAGGGTCCGGGCTCGGGCTCGCCACGGTCCGGCGTCTTCACGCTTCCGGGGCGAAGGTGGTGATCCTCGATCTGCCGATCTCAGCGGGTCGTGAGGTCGCCAAGGAGCTCGGCGACGACGTCGTGTTCGTCGCCGCGGACGTGACTGACGAGGACCAGGTGCAGGCCGCCGTCGATGCGGCGACGGCGCTCGGCGGGTTGTCGATCGTCGTGAACTGCGCCGGCATCGGCCCGCCGATGCGGGTGCTCGGCCGCGGGGGCGTTCACCCGTTGCCGGACTTCACGAAGGTCGTGATGGTCAATCTTGTCGGCACGTTCAACGTGATCCGTCTGGCGTCCGCGCGCATGGTCGAGGCCGACCACAGCGGCGAGGAGCGCGGAGTCATCGTCAACACCGCTTCCGTCGCCGCCTTCGATGGTCAGGTCGGTCAGGCCGCCTACTCGGCGTCGAAGGGCGGGATCGTCGGACTCACCCTCCCGGTCGCGCGTGACCTGGCTCAACACCGCATCCGCGTGAACACCATCGCCCCCGGACTGTTCCTGACGCCGTTGTTCGAGGCCCTGCCGCAGGAGACGATCGAGTCGCTCGGCGTCCAGGTGCCGCACCCTGCACGCCTCGGACGACCGGACGAATTCGCGCAGCTCGTGCAGCAGATCGTCGAGAACCCGATGCTCAACGGCGAGACGATCCGCCTCGACGGCGCGATCCGGATGGCACCTCGATGACGACCACGGATGCCCCGGCGGCCACCCTCGACCTCGTCGACGGCGTGGCGCTGGTGACGATGCGACGGCCGGCCGTGCGCAACGCGGTGAACGCCGACCTGTCGGCCGCCGTGGGCGGCGCGTTGGAGGAGGCGGACGCCGATCCCACTGTCAGGGCGATCGTCGTGACGGGTGAGGGCGACGCCTTCTGTGCTGGAGCCGACCTCAGGGGCATCGCCGCCGGACAGCTCCTGACAGCACCGGACCACCCCGAGTGGGGCTTCGCCGGTCTGGTCGAGCACGAGCTGCGGACACCGCTGATCGCCGCTGTCAATGGTCCGGCCATGGGAGGGGGCGCCGAGATAGTGCTGGCGTGCGACCTGGCCGTAATGGCTCAGACCGCCGTGATCGGACTGCCCGAGGTGAAGCGCGGACTGTTCGCCGCCGCGGGCGGACTGCTGCGCCTTCCCCGCGAGATTCCGCAGAAGGTCGCTATGCGCATCGTCCTGACGGGCGACCCGATCGACGCCGCGACCGCGCTGCGGTGGGGTCTCGTCAATGACGTGGTGGCACCCGACGATGTCGTCGAGCGTGCGCTTGCCCTCGGCAGACGCATCGCGGCGAACGCCCCGTTGGCACTGGCGGTCAGCAAACGACTCGTGCGTGACGCGGTCGGGACGGGCGCGGCCTGGGACGTCGAGCTCTGGCGACGGCAGGACGAGGAGATGGCCCGCCTGCTCACCACGCGGGATGCCCACGAAGGAGCGACTGCCTTCACCGAGAAGCGGCCTCCCGTCTGGGAGGCGCGATGACGACGTTGCCCGACGCGTCCGGATCGTCAAGGGAGACCGACGTCCTCGACCTCGACGCGCTGGCGACGTTGCTCGGCGACGCCGGGGCGGCAGCTGGGGACGCTCCGCTGAGCGCCGAGCTGATCAGCGGGGGGCGCTCCAACCTCACGTATCGCGTCACCGATGGCAGTCGTCGATGGATCCTTCGTCGGCCGCCTTTCGGTGAAATCATGGAGGGCACGCACGACGTCATCCGCGAGTACCGGGTGATGGCGGGACTGAGCGCCTCGAAGGTGCCGGTGCCGCGCGTGGTGCTGCTCGACGACGGCACGGTGTCGGCTGGCGCACCCTGCTACCTCATGGACGAGGTCGCCGGTCATGTACTGCGGACGCCCGAGCTCGTCGAGGCCTTCCCGGTCCCGGCACGCCGGACCTTGGGCGAGGGTCTCGTCGACACGCTCGCTGATCTGCACGACGTCGATCCCGAGGCGGTGGGCCTAGCCGATCTCGGCCGCCCCAAGGGCTATCTCGAGCGGCAGCTGGCCCGTTGGATGCGACAGTACTCGACCACTAAGGTCCGCGAGCTTGACCAGGTCGACGAGATCGCCCGCGTGCTGTCCGCGAGGCTTCCGCAACACAGCGAGGTGTCCATCGTCCACGGCGACTATCGGATCGACAACGTCATCGCGGCCGCCGACGGGCGTGTGGCTGCGGTGCTCGACTGGGAGATGGCCACGCTGGGCGACCCCTTGGCCGACCTCGCGACGCTCGTCATGTTCACCGACGAGCCGGGCCGCCGCTTCAACCCGATCACCGGCGGGCTGACGGCCGTCGACGGCTTCCTCTCCAAGGACGCGGTCGTCGAGCGGTACGCGAGACGGCGCCGCGACATCGCACACGACCTCGACTGGTACCTCGTCTTCGCCCAGTTCAAGCTCGCCATCATCCTCGAGCAGATCCACGCGCGCCACCTCATGGGTAACACGGTCGGCGACGGCGAGCATGGACGGGTCGGGCCGATGGTGGAGGAGCTCCTCGCGGAGGCGGCCGACGGTCTCGCGCTGCCGGGGCTCCGCCGGCGGGGAGCCTCATGAACCGCGGCCTGTATGAGGCCGACCACGAGGCCTTCCGTGACACCGCCCGCGAGTTCGTCATCCGAGAGGTCTTGCCGCACCTGGACCGGTGGGAGGAAGCGCGGCTCATCGACCGCGGAGTTTGGGTCGCCGCCGGCACGCAGGGCATCCTCGGGCTGTCCGGACCGTCGGACTTCGGCGGGGCCGACCAACTGTCCGACTACCGCTTCCGGAACGTGCTGCTGGAGGAGCTCGCGGAGGTGCACGCCACCTCGCTGTCCTCGGGCTTCTCGCTGCAGGACGACATCGCGATCCCCTACGTCGCGGCGCTCGGATCCGACGAGCAGAAGGCGCGCTGGCTGCCCGGCATGTGCAGCGGAGAGCTGATCGGCGCGATCGCCATGACCGAGCCCGGCACGGGATCGGATCTGCAGGGCATCACCACCTCGGCGCGACCGACCGGTGACGGCTGGGTGGTCAACGGCGCCAAGACCTTCATCACCAACGGCATCCAGTCCGACGTCGTGATCGTCGTGGTGCGGACGGACCCAGGAGGCGGACGTGACGCCTTCAGCCTCCTCGTCGTCGAGGAGGACATGCCCGGCTTCTCCCGGGGACGCAAGCTCGAGAAGATCGGCCTGCACGCCCAGGACACCGCCGAGCTCTTCTTCGACGACGTCGTGGTGCCGCACGAGAATCTTCTCGGCGAGTTGGGCGCAGGAATGCACCAGCTCGCAACCCACCTGCCTCGTGAACGCCTCTCGATCGCCGCCCATGCCGTGGCGTCGACGCGGGTGGTTCTCCGCGAGACCCTCGAGTACACGCGGACGCGGCGAGCCTTCGGACGACGGCTGGCCGACTTCCAGAACACCCAGTTCGTGCTGGCTGAGCTCGCGACCCGTCTGGACGTCACCCAGGCGTACGTCGACGCGTCGATCCATGCCTTGAACGCCGGGGAGCTCACCGCCGTAGACGCCGCGAAGGCCAAGTGGTGGGCGACCGACGTCCAGAACCAGATCGTCGACGCCTGCCTCCAGCTCCACGGGGGATACGGCTACATGACCGAGTACCCGGTTGCACGCGCCTTCCAGGACGCCCGTGTGCAACGCATCTTCGGCGGAGCCAACGAGATCATGAAGCACATCATCGCCCGTGATCTCGTCGATCGCCCAGACCGGTAGATCACGAAGGAGATCCCTGTGACAGGTCCGTTGGCCGGACTCCGCGTCGTCGAGCTCGGCGGCATCGGGCCCACCCCCCACGCCGGAATGGTTCTCGCCGACCTCGGCGCCGACGTCGTGCGCATCGTCCGCTCGCACGCCGACGCGGCTGCTCTCGCGACACACGTGCTGCGAGGTCGCACGACGGTCGTGGCGAACCTGAAGGACCCAGCCGACCGGGACGAGGTTCTCGGGCTGATCGGTGCCGCCGACGTGGTGATCGAGGGCTTCCGACCCGGCACCACGGAGCGGCTGGGGCTCGGCCCAGACACGTGCCTGGCCGCGCACCCGGGACTCGTCTACGGCCGGGTCACGGGATGGGGGCAGGACGGACCCCTGGCCAGCACGGCTGGGCACGACATCAACTACGTGTCCGTGACGGGGATCCTGCATGCCATCGGTCCCGCTGATCGCCCTGTGCCCCCGCTCAACCTCGTGGGCGACTACGCCGGCGGCTCCATGTACCTGCTGCTCGGCATCCTGGCGGCGCTCTGGGAGAGGACCGTCTCCGGGCGTGGTCAGGTCGTCGACGCCGCTATGGTGGACGGTGTGGCCTCGTTGGGCCAGCAGATCCTCGAGCTCCGTGCCGAGGGGACGTGGGGCGACGAGCGGGAGAGCAACCTGCTCGACGGTGGGGCGCCGTTCTACCGGACTTACGAGTGCGCCGACGGTCGGTTCGTCGCCGTCGGCGCGATCGAGCCCCAGTTCTACGCGCTCCTGCTTGAGGGCTTGTCGTTGACCGACGGCGACCTCCCCGAGCAGAACGACACGTCGGGTTGGTGCGAGCTCAGCACGGTCTTCGCCGAGCGGTTCAAGCAGCGCACGCGGGACGAGTGGGCGGAAGTGTTCGTAGGCAGCGACGCGTGCGTGACGCCCGTCCTGTCGTTCGTCGAGGCCGTCGAGCATCCGCAGCTGGCAGCACGCCGCAGCGTGGTGGAGACCCCGAGTGGGCCCGCCGGAGCGCCTGCGCCGCGCTTCTCGCGTTCCGCTTCCTGCGTCACGGCGGACTCGGCCCTGATGGACCTGCTCGCTGCGCGGGGCCGCTGGGGCGGACGACGTCGGTTCCGCCGCCCGGAACATTCGCTGGATGAACGCAGCCGCGCGATCGACGCTGGCGGCCGACTTACTTTGGGAGGGCACACCTTGGAGCAAGTCCAGACATGGTCGCCGCAGCTGGCCGCCGCCAACACGACGTTGACGCGCAACGTCGAGGCGTTCCTGTTCGACGAGGCGAACCTCCTCGACGACTGGCGTCTGCACGAGTGGCTCGAGCTGTTCGTCCCGGAGGGCACGTACCTGATGCCGTCCACGGATCTGCCCAACGGAGATCCCGGGCGTGACCTCTTCCTCATCCAGGACGACCGCTTTCTGCTCGAACACCGGGTGAACTCGCTGCTGACCCGGTCCGCGCACGCGGAGTACCCGCATTCACGGACCCGCCGGATGATCACAAACGTCCAGGCCCGTCCGGAGAACGCGGATCACGTCCGCGTCAAGGCCAACTTCGCCGTGTTCCGCGTGCGCTCGGGGATCCTGGACACCTACGTCGGCACCTACAGACACGTGCTGCGGGTCACGTCCGAGGGGTTCCGGTTCGTCGAGCGCAAGTCGGTGCTCGACCTCGATGCGCTGCGGCCGCAGGCGAAAGTGAGCATCATCCTGTGAGCGGTCTCCAGGCTGCGGGGGGCGGGCGATGAGCGGCACCATCCGCATCGAGCCCACCGTCGTGTCGGTGCCCGTCGTCGATGGCGACCTGACCGTCGCTGCGGTGTCCCTCGGTGGCGTTCCGAGGGGAGCGGCCCTGCTGCTTACCGACAGCCGCGGCATCGACACCGATGCCGTCGATCTGATGAACAGCCTCGCCGAGCACGGGTACGAGTCGCTCTGCGTGGATCTCGCCGCGCCGCGTGGCGACCGCACGTCCCCGCCGTCCGACGAGGAGCTCGTCCGCGACGTCGAGGCCCTCATTGCATGTCACGGCCAGCGTGGCTGGGAACCGGAGCAGATCGGCGTGGTCGGGTACGAGCTGGGTGGCCGGGCCGCCATGCTCGCGGCCGAGCGCCACACGCTGGGCGCGGTCGTGAGCGTCTCGCCGTCCGGCATCGAGGAGCCGCTCGCGGAGACGGCGCCGGCGCTCGCCGACCAGATGCCCGTCCTGCGCTCGCCGTGGCTTGGGATGTTCGGCGGAGAGGACTCTCACATCAGCCCGCGGACGCTCTCGATCCTCGGCACGCAGGTCTACGAGCGCTCGCCCGCCTACACCGAGGTGGTCCGCTACCCCGCGTTGTCGGGCGCCTTCTACCGCGAGCACGTCGACTACCGCGGTCGGGCGGCGTCGTTCGACTCGTGGCAGCGGGTCATCGAGTGGCTCAACCTGCGCGTCGTGCCTCGACCCACGCCGTTGGCCGAGGCCTGGGAACGGCGGCAGAGCGGGTGATGGACGGCGTCCAGGATTCAACTGACGGAGCAACGAAGGAAACTGGGGTGCACAGCAATGTCTGAGTACGTCATCGACGACCGCCAGATGCCTCGCTTCCGGGTTCATCGCAAGACCATGATCGATCCGGAAATCTTCGCCAAGGAGCGCTCGGAGATCTTCGACCACAGTTGGCTCTACGTCGGACACGAGACCGAACTGAAGAAGCCGAACGACTTCAAGACACGCTCGGTGGGCGGTCGCCCGCTCATCTTCACGCGGGACGCCAAGGGCCAGATCCAGGTGTGGCTCAATTCGTGCCCGCACCGTGGGGCGACCATCTGCCGTGAGCCGGCGGGCAACGCCCGCTTCCTGACGTGCTTCTACCACGGGTGGAGCTTCTCGACGGCCGGCAAGACGGTCTCGATCCCGGGCGACGACGGCTACGGCCCCGACTTCGAGCGGCCCTCGCTCGTGGCACCGGCCAGGATCGATTCCTACCGAGGCTTCGTGTTCGTCAGCTTCGATCCCGACATCGTCGATCTCCGCACCTACCTGGGCGGCGCCGCGGAGTACCTGGACCTGGTGTGCGACCAGTCTGCTGAGGGCATGCAGGTGCTCGATGGCACGCACGAGTACTCGGTGCGTGCGAACTGGAAGTTGCTCGTCGAGAACAGCTACGACGCCTACCACGCCGTTACGACGCACCAGCGCTACTTCGAGATGGTCGTCGCCGCTCGCGGTGGGTTCGACGCCTCCGGTCTGATGGACTCCCGAGGCATCGATCTCGGCAACGGGCACTCGGTGGCAGCCGGAGGCGCCAGCACCGCCTCGCTGTTCGGCCGGCCGCTGTCGGCAGAGGGGCAGGCCGAGCGCGACCAGAGGTTCGAGAAGTTCCGTGCCGAGCTCGGGGACGCCTGGGTCGACCGGATGGCGAACGCTCGCAACCTCGTGATCTTCCCCAATCTCGTCGTTATCGACCTCGTGATGGGAGTGCTCATCCGCAAGATCGACCCGATCGCTCCCGACTACATGGAGGTCACGTCGTGGGAGCTGGCACCCCCGGAGGAAGGTGACGAGCTGCGCAAACAGCGTCTCGACAACTTCCTGACGTTCTGGGGACCGGGAGGACTTGCGACGCCGGACGACGTGGAGGCGCTCGAAAGCTGCCAGCGCAGCTTCGCCGGCGTAAAGGAGCTCCCATGGTCGGACATCTCGCGCGGCATGCACAAGCCGATTCCGTTCAGCTCGGACGAGCTCCAGATGCGAGCCTGGTGGCGCCGGTGGAACGAGCTGATGACCGGTGAGAAGCAGCCCGAGGAGATCCACGAGCCGCTCAACGAGACGTACGCCGGTCGCCGGAAGACACCGGCCGTCACCGAGGCCTGAGCACGATGGTCAGGCACGGTGAGCCATCGACGGGCTCCGGCCCGGAAACGGGGAGCGGGACGAGCGCGGTGCCGCGCCGGTTCGCCTGCAAGGTCGACGACCTCGAACCCGGGACGTCCATGGTCCTGCCCGGTGACGACTCGATCGCGCTCTTCAGGACCGAGGCCGGAGAGTTCTTCGCGACCGGCGACACGTGCACCCACGAGGAGTGGTCGCTGGGCGAGGACAGCGACCTGGAGGGCGACGAGGTGGTGTGCCCTCTGCACATGGCCCGCTTCGACCTTCGCACGGGGAAGGCGCTCTGCCTCCCGGCCACGATCGCGCTCCAGACCTACACGGTCGTCATCGAGGACGGCCAGGTGTTCGTCGAGTGAACCCCTGCGAGGACGAGGCGTGCTCGCACCGCTGGAGACCCCGACGCCGCATCGAGCGACGGGAGCCATGACGACGACGTAGCCTGCGAGCCGGGCAGGGAGGGACGGCCGTTGCCGCCCCGGCCCCCGGCGAGAGGCCGGTCGTCGACGATCAGTCCCGGCCGGCCGTTCCGTCTGCCGGTAACGGCCGTTGGCGCCCGTCGACTCTGCACGAAGACTGACGCCATGACAGTCTTGATCGTCGGCGCGTCAGTGGCGGGAGTGCGTACCGCGCAGGCCCTGCGCATGGCCGGCTACAGCGACGCGATCACGGTGGTGGGCGACGAACGGCACGTGCCGTACGACAAGCCGCCGCTCTCCAAGGAAATGATCGAACGCGATGGGGCACCTGACGTGGTTCCGCTCGTGCAGAAGGCTGAGCTTGCCTCGCTGGACCTCGACCTGCGCCTGGGCTCCGCGGCTGTCTCCCTCGACGCGGCGAGCCGCTTGGTCACCCTGGCCGACGGTGCGCAGATCCCGTTCGACCGTCTGGTGATCGCCACCGGGGTGCGTCCCAGGACACTGCCGGGGATCGGCGATCTCGCCGGCGTGCACACGATCCGTTCGGTGGACGATGCTGCTGCGCTGCGCTCGGCCCTGGGACGACGACCGCGGGTGGTGGTCATCGGCGCGGGTTTCATCGGGGCCGAGTTCGCCTCGGCAGCGGTGGGACACGGCGTCGACGTCTCGATCGTCGAGGCGCAGCCCGTCCCCCTGGCGCACGTGCTGGGAGCGGACGTCGGTCGTGAGCTCGCCCGGCTCCACGGCGCCAACGGCGTCCGTCTCGAGACCGGCGTCGGCTTCGAACGGTTCGTCGGTGACGGCCACGTCACCGGGGTACGGCTGACCGACGGGCGCGTGCTGCCGGCGGACCTCGTCGTTGTCGGCATCGGCGCCGTGCCCAACACCGAGTGGCTCACGTCGTCCGGCCTGCCCGTCAACGACGGGGTGGTCTGCGACGAGGATCTGCAGGTCGCGGGCTGGACCGGCATCTACGCGGCCGGCGACGTGGCGCTTCGCCAGCATCCGCTTTACGGCACCCGGCTCCGCATCGAGCACTGGACCAATGCCAACGAGCACGCGTCGATCGTCGCTGCGAGCATCACCGGCGGCGAGCCGCCGCGCCCTCAGGCTCCCTATGTCTGGTCCGATCAGTACGGCCGTCGCATCCAGATTGTCGGAAGGCCGGCTGCGGGGTCGGTCGCGTTGACTCGTGGCAGCGTCGACTCGGACACTTACGTCGCAGTGTACGCCGACGACGGGGGTCTGGTCGTCGGCGCCGTGGCGCTCGATGATCCGCGAACGCTGATGCGCTGCCGCAAGGCCGTGACCGGGCGCCATCAGGTCGAGGCGCTCACTGCCGCCCTCGTTCCGACGGCACTCTGAGCGGCCGCTCGAGCCCGTGCCGATCCCGCCCGGCAGCCCTCTCGATCCGGGACGACGCGTCCGAGCAGCCCGTGTGGTCGGAAGTGTGTGAGCGCCGAGCCACGGAGCTACGAGGGCACGAGGGCCGCTCCCTCGCGGGCCAGGTCGAGTGCCACGTCGACCAGCAGGTCCTCCTGCCCGCCGACCATCTTGCGCAGCCCGGCCTCCACGAGGATGTCGCGTGCGTTCAGAACGTGCTCGGCGGCGATGCGCTCCGAGTCCAGCAGGAAGCTCGAGTACACCGCGTAGCCGAGCGAGAGCGTCTCACGATCTACCCGGACCGGGCGGGTCATCCGGGACCGAACGAGGTCGTCGGCGGCGTCCATCAGCGCGAACAGATCGCAGCCGTGCTTCCAGCCCGTCAGATCGGCGACCGCGACGAAGGCCTCGAGGGGCAGTTGCCTGCTCCGGCCCGGAGGCCGGCGAGCGAGGCATCGACGCGGTGCGCCCCCTCCTCCGCGGCGAGCACGGAGTTCGCGACGGCGAGCCCGAGGTTGTGGTGCGCGTGCACACCGATCGCCGTCGAGGCGGCGAGCACGTCGCGGGGACGCGGTAGTGAACGCCGGTCATCGTGAGGCGATCGCCCGACTCGGTCACGTAGACGCACTCGGCTCCCGCCGCCCCCTGATGAGAGCCTGACGGGCAAGCGTGTCTGGATCGGCCATGTGGCTCATCATCAGGAGTTCCGCGACATCGAGGCCGAGATCACGGGCCGTGCCCACGTGCTGGACCGCGATGTCGGCCTCGGTGCAGTGGGTCGCGATGCGCACCGAGGTGATGCCCAAGGTCGGCGGCGGCCTTGAAATCGTGGACCGTGCCGATGCCGGGCAGCAGGAGCGTGGTCAGGCGGGCGTTGCTGGCGACGTAGGCCACCGCGGAGATCCACTCGGCTGTCTCGCCAGGTGGACGACGGTGTCGTGATCGAGTTGACCATGCGCCGATCGTTCGGGCTGCGCGATGGGGAGCGAACGCTCTTTCCGCTTGGCAGAACGAAGCCAATTCCCGCCGTGATCGTTGATGCAGACTCCCTGTGTCCGCCATCGAGGAAGGTGCTCATGGGTCTGCAACGCAACGTGTTCACGATGCTCGACCGTTCTGCTCGTTCATACTACGGCGATCATGAGTGTCTCGGTTTCGAGGGTGAGGCCAGGACCTTCCGGCAGCTGCGAGACAGAGCTCTCTCCGTCGCGGCGGGTCTGGAGGCGCACGGCGTCAAGCCCGGAGATCGAGTCGCCGTGATGATGGGCAACCGTATCGAATGGCCCGAAGTGTTCTTCGGACTCGCAGCGATGGGCGCCGTCTGCGTTCCCGTTAACGTGCTGCTGGTCGGGCCCGAGATCGAGCACGTGTGCGACGACAGTGGAGCGCGCGTGCTCGTGATGGACGAGATCGCGTCGCAGAGCGTCGCCGGTCTGGCGTCGGCCTTCGAGTTGGTCGTCACCGTCGGCGGTGCGGTCGCGCCGGAGGGGGTGACCTCGGTGGGGTACGAGAAGGTGCTGTCCAGCGGATCGCCCGACGACCGACCGACGGGTTCCGACCTCGATGACGAGTTCGTCCTCTACTACAGTTCGGGCACCACCGGCCGCCCGAAGGCTGCCGTTCACACTCACGGAGGCGTGCTGTGGAACGCCTTCGGACAGGTGCTTGGTCTGCACCTCACCCGCGACGTGAGGTACGCGGTGGTGCCGTCGTTCTCGTGGGCCGCGGGCTTCCACATCGTGTTCCTGCCGCTGATCTGGATCGGTGGCTACTCCCAGATCAAGCGCACCGGGAGCACGACCGCCGACGACATCGTGCGGATGCTGGTGGACGACCGCATCACCCACGTGATGCTGGTCCCGAGCATCCTGCGCGAGCTTCTCAAGCGGCCCGACCTGATGGAGGAGCTCAGGACGAGCTCGTTGCAGTGGATCATCACCGGATCGGAGCCGGTGCCGCGGTCGGTCATCGACCCGTGCGTCGAGGCACTGCCCGGCGTCGCCGTCGTGCAGGGCTACGGCCTGTCGGAGTTCCCCGCTGTCGCCACCGTGCTCGAGGCGCACGAGGTCGCCGACCACGACGGATCGGCAGGACGACCCCTGCCGCACTGCGACGTCGCGGTGCGCGGCGAGTCCGGACAGGTCGAGTCCTCGGGAAGGGGGGAGCTGTTGATCCGGTCGAACGCGACTATGCGCGGCTACCACAACCGGCTGGAGCAGACCGCCGAGGCCTTCCGCGACGGCTGGATGAACACCGGCGACCTCGTCGACCTCGACGAGGACGGCTTCGTCACGGTCGTCGGACGCACCAAGGACCTGATCATCTCGGGCGGCCTCAACGTCTACCCGAAGGAGGTCGAGGACGTGATCCACACGCTTCCCGGCGTCGTCGAGGTGGCCGTCGTCGGAGTGCCGGACGAACGTTTCGGCGAAGCGCCGGTCGCGATCGTCGTCGCGGACGGCGAGTTCGATGAGGTGGAGGTCCACCGAGTGTGCGAGGAGCAGCTCGCCAAGTACAAGCGACCACGCCAGGTCTTCGTCCGTGCCGAGGCACTCCCGCGCAATGCCAACGCCAAGCTGCTCAAGCGCGAGCTTCGTCCGTGGGCCGAGGCGCGGATCGCGGGCACGACCGCGTAGGCCCCACGCGCCGACCCGATCGGAGATGACTCCCGGTATGTCCGACATCCTCTACGACGTCAAGGAGCACGTCGCCACCATCACACTGAACCGGCCGCAGAAGGTCAACGCCTTCCGTTTCGACCACGTGGGCGAGATCGAGCGGCTGGTGCAGCAGAGCGCGGACGACCCCGAGGTGCGCGTCGTCGTGATCACCGGTACCGGACGTGCGTTTTCCGTCGGCGGAGATGTGAGCGTGCTTGGTCAGGGCGGGGCCACCGCGGGCATGTCCGACAGTGATGCCTGGTCGCTGCTGTGCGACGGGGCGCAGCGCACGATCGAGGCCATCCGCGCGACCAGACCGGTCACGGTCGCGGCGATCAACGGAGCGTGCGCCGGAGGAGCCCTCGCCCTGGCCTGCGCCACCGACCTTCGGATCGCCACGCGATCGTCCCGTATCACCACGGCGTTCGCCAAGTCGGGCAACCGGCTGACATGGGCCTGCCGTGGACGTTGACAAGGCTCCTCGGGAGCGCCCGCGCGGCGGAGCTCATGCTGCTGTCGGAGACGATCGACGCCGAGTGTGCCGAACGTTTCGGGCTCGTGAGCCACGTGTTCGACGACCCGGACTTCGTGGACGAGGTCGCAGCGCTGACCTCACGTCTGGCCGGGTTCGCGCCCCTGGCGCTGCAGGCGATGAAGATGAATCTCCTCGACAGCCAGCATCTTCCGTTGGCCCGCTACCTCGACTCCGAGATCACGCGCTACGTCGACAACTCTCACACCGACGACAGTCGCGAGGCCGCCCACGCCTTCCTGGAGCGGCGACCTCCGCAGATCGCGGGTCGCTGAACCAACCCGTCCGTCCGCCCTCGATTCGCTGAGGAGATCGATGACCGAGACCGTGATCGACCACTCGCACCTGCTGCGTGACTTCGAGGGCAAGCGCGCTCTCGTGACCGGCGCCGGTGCCGGCATCGGTCGTCAGACGGCGTTGGTGCTGGCGGCGCGTGGTGCGCGCGTGCTCGCGACCGACGTCGACGTCGAGGCGGCCGCTGAGACCGCACGCCAGGTGACGGCCGCCGGTGGACAGGCCGTCGCCGGGTGGTGCGACGTCACGGACGAGCGATCGGTGCGATCCATGGTCGACTCGGCGGCGGCCGAGCTGGGCGGTCTCGACTTCGCGATCAACAACGCCGGCACGGACGGCACGCTCGCCTCGGTCATCAAGCAGCCGCGCGAGGTGTGGGATCGGGTGATCGCCGTCAACCTGACCGGCGTGTTCCTGTGTATGAAGTACGAGCTCCCACTCCTGGTCGAGGGAGGCGGGGCGATCGTCAACATCTCCTCGATCGCCGGCGTGCAGGGCTTTCCCGGCATGTCTCCCTATGTCGCGTCGAAGCACGGAGTCATCGGCCTGTCTCGCTCAGCCGCAGCGGAGTACGGCACGCTCGGCGTGCGGGTCAACACCGTCTGTCCAGGGAGCACCAACACCCAGATGAACGAGCGCACCAACGAGGTCGCTGCTCGCCACATCATCGAGACCACCCCGCTGCGGCGGATGGCTGAGCCGGGGGAGATCGCGACGGTCATCGCCTTCCTCTGCTCGGAGAACGCGTCGTTCGTCACTGGCGCCGAGGTCGTCGTCGACGGAGGCGTCACGATGTCCTACTGACGCCCGCGATCGAGAGGGGCGATACCCATGCTGACGACCTGGTGGTTTGAGGACTTCGCCGTCGGTCAGGTCTTTTGCGCGCGGCGAAAACCATCACCGAGTCCGACATCACCACGTTTCCGACGTGGAGCTGGGACACGAACCCGTCGCACGCCGACGCGGTGGCCGCGCGCGGTGGACGGTTCGGACGATCACTCACGGCCTGCTCGGTTTGTCGACGGCGATGGGATTCGCGTCGCGGCTCACCGCGTTCGAGCAGTGCTCGATCGCTCTGCTGGGCGTCGACGCCCGGGCCTTCGTCGCCCCGCTCTCCGCCCCAGGCAAGGTGAGCTGTCGCGTCGAAATCGCCGGTGCCCGCAGGACGTCACGAGGGGCGCCGGCATCCTCGACCGATCGTTCGAGCTCGTCGACCACCGGGGGACGTCGCGTCCAGCACGGGCGGATCGGCCTGGTGGTCGCGCCCCGACCAGACGGACGGGTCAGTTGAGTTCGCGCGCGGAGTAGCCCAGCATGTCCCGGGCGATGAGGAGCCGCAGGACCTCGCCGGGACCCTCGTAGATGTCGGTGATGCGCGAGTCACGCATCGCCTGCTCGAGGAAGTAGTCCTTCGACGTGCTGTTGGGCCCGAGGATGTCCATGCACTCGCGGATGATCCGGCGCGCACCGCCGGCCGCGGCAACCTTGGCCATCGCGGTCCGGACCTTGTCGCGGCCCTGCGTCTGGTGCAGCCACCGGGTGTGCAGGAGCGTCATGTAGCCCGCCTCGTACTCGGCCTCGAGATCGATGAACCGGTCTGCCGCAGCCGTGGACCGGGCCGCCGAGGCCGTGTAGTCGATCTCGACGCCGGCCTCCTCCAGCGCCCCGCGGGTGATGTCGAGCGCCGCGCTGATGAGTCCCAGCGCCTCGGCGGCGATCAGCGAGCGGGTGCCGTTGAACTCGTTGAGGGCGTCCTTGAGACTGCCTCGCAGCCGATTGACGTCGGGGATGCGATAGTCGTCGAGCGCGAAGCTCGCGAGGTCCCGGTTGCGGATGCCCAGCTTCTTGAACTGCCTGCCGAGGGTGAACCCAGGCCGATCCTTCTCGACCACGAACAGTCCGATGCTGTGGGGGCCTTCTTCCGGCACGCGAGCCATCGTGACGATGCCGGCGGCCTCCTGCACCTGGGAGATGAAGATCTTCTCGCCGTTCAGGACCCAGTCGCCAGTGGCCGAGTCCCGGACAGCCGTCATGCGCATCGACGATGGGTCGGAGCCTGCTCCGGGCTCGGTCATGCCCCACGACAGGAAGCCGTACCCGTCGCCCCACTTTTCGTACTGCTCAGGCGTGCCGACCGCCTTGAGCAGGAACTTCGAGAGGTTGGTGTCGAATGCGTCCGCGTCGACCGGCCGGGGGTAGAAGGGCTTGGCACCCTTGCACTCCTCGAGATAGATCAGCGCCTCCATCAGGTCGTAGCCGCTCGTCTCGTCGATGCGCTGGCGCAGGAGGTTGCGGACGTGGAGGAACTCCGCCTCCTCGGGCACCGGCATCGTGACCGAGCCGTTCAGGTCGTGGTCCTGCGGGCGGTCGAACTCACGAGCGTAGCGGCGGTACACCGTCGCCTGGCGCGCCGTCTCTGCGAGCAGCTCGGCTTCGAACGGGTTGGGGTCGAAGTTGATCATGTTGTCTCGTTCTCCAGTGCTCGTCAGACGCCGACCGTCAAGCTCAACGTGGCGGTCGTCTTGGCATTCCGGTACCACGCCTCGACGGGGTTCTCGGTGATGTAGCCGTGGCCGCCCATGAGCTGGACGCCTTCGTCGACGATCCAGTTCGACCTCTTCACCGCGAGGGCGTGGGCGAGGCGAGGTGTTCGGGCGCCACCGATCCCCTTGTCGATGTGGGTGGCGGCGCGCCAGCTCATCCATCGCATCGACTCGACGTCGATGAGCATGTCAACGAGCCGCAGGGCGACCGTCTGCTTTCGGGCGAGCGGGCTGCCGTGGGCCGACCGCATCTTCGTGTACTCGACGGAGTGCTCGTGCACCGCGCGACACAGACCCGTGAGGATGGCGCTGGCGGCGGTCCACGAGCTGTTGACGAGTGCGGGGATGTCGCTCTCGCCGAGCAGGTCCGCCGGGTCAATCGGGAGGTCGCGCAAGGTGATGTCTCGGAATCTCTGAGCCGTCAGTCCCATGGTCTCGCGCGTGGGTCCAATTTCGAGCCCCGCACGGTCCGCCGGCACGATCACCGCGACGAGTCGCTCGTTGTGACGCGCCGTCACCAGGAAGTGCTGGCACCTGTCCGCCAACGGCACGAGGGTCTTCGTGCCGTTCAGGACCAGTCCGTCGGGCGTCGTGGTGAGGGCGGTCGCGGGGGACTGCGGATCATCGAGCAGGCCCAGCTCGGTGGCCGTGATCGCGGCTGTCGCGTGGCTCGAGTCGGCGTACGTCGCAAGCACCGTGCGTCGTTGGTGGTCGGTGCCGAACTCGGCTACGGCGCGGACGAAGGCGGTCGTCGCGGAGAACGCGGCGGCCGTATTCGCGTCCGCCCACGCCAGCTCCTCGAGCACGATGGCCGAAAGAACACGCGGGTAGAGCTCGTCGCCTGTAAGGCCTGCCTCCGCGAGCGTCTGGACCAGACCGATCTGCCCGAACGACCGAAGCGCGTCATCGAGCACGGAGGGGTCGTCCTCGATGTGGCTCGCCATCGGCCGCAGCTCTGTGCGTGCGAACTCTCGAACAACGTCGGCGATCGCCTGCTCGTCGTCGGTCGGCATGAAGGAAATCACTCCTAGGACCGTAGAACCTCGGTGAAAGCGGTGCCCGCGGTTGTTCCGCTGCACGAAACCAGGTCAAGCGACGCGTCCGTCGGGTTCCACAGATGATCGGGGTCCTGTGGCACGTCTGCCGGTCCTGTCGCTGGTCAGGGCGCTGCGGTCTAGCGGAAGCGCCGAAGCCCCTTGAAGCTGGTGCTCGAACCGATCTGGGAAGCGGATTTCCACCCGTGCAACTACGGGTTCCGTCCCGGACGGCGAGCCCATGACGCGGTGGCCGAGGTGCGCTACTTCACGTCCAAGTCGTATGAGTGGATCGTGGAGGGCGACATCACGGCCTGTTTCGATGAGATCTCGCACCCGGCGCTTATGGCGCGGGTACGGCTACGAATCGCGGACCGCCGCGTCCTGGCACTGGTGAAGGCGTTCCTCAAAGCAGGCATGACCGGGTAATCAGATGGCTACGCCGCAAACACCGCCGGATCACCTGGAAAGACCTCCGACGCCGCTACTGCGGCGGCGGTTGGTGGCCCACCAGCCAGGAAGGGAACTGTTCAACCCGGCCACGGTCGCGATCATCCGCTACCGCTACCGGGGAACGGTCATCCCCACCCCCTGGCCAAGCACCTGATCGACAACGCCCGCCCACCCGGGACCTGTGGAGCGCCCGGTGCCGTGAAAGTGGCACGCCGGGTGCGGGAAGCGGCCCGAAGAAACGGACCGGTCGAAAGACCAGCACCGCGCTTCGGGCCGACTTTCACACCCACATCAGCGCGGCGATGCGGCAGATTATCGCCGGCCGGGACTGGCTGACCGTGATCCGGCTACCGGCCTATACCCCGGACCTGAACCCGACCGAGGGCGTCTGGTCCCACCACAAACGCAGCATCGGCAACCTCGCCGTGACCGGCGTCGATCATCTCCTCACGGTCATCAAGAACCGACTCAAGAGCGTCCAGTACCGCACCGACCTGCTCGACGGCTTCCTCGCTCAGACCGGACTGACACTCGAACCCGACACAATCTGACCATTCAACGTCTGTATCTGCGAAAGCACGGTTGGTCCACACTCATTCGCCGACCGGACCGGCAGGCGGCGCTGCGCACGATCCGGGGCGACGACCAATGTGCGCCTTCGCCGTGCCGCCCGATCCCGAACGGTAGGCCGCGATCCGGGCGGCAATGCGGTCGCGCCACGCCCGTGAGGGCGACACACCAGCCCTATGATGCCGCCGGCTCCCGCGCCGCGAGCAGGTCGAGCGTGATGTCGACGATCATGTCCTCCTGGCCGCCGACCAGTTGGCGCCGGCCGACCTCGAGCAGGATCGTGCGTACGTCGATGCCGTAGCGCTCCGACGCGGCCTCGGCGTGCCGGAGAAAGCTGGAGTAGACGCCGGCGTACCCCAGGGTGAGCGTCTCCCGGTCGACCCGTACCGGCCGGTCCTGCAACGGCCGGACCAGGTCGTCGGCGGCGTCCTGTAGCGCGAACAGGTCGGCCCGGACCTTCCAGCCCTGCAGGTTGGCGACGGCGACGAACGGCTCGATCGGGCAGTTGCCGGCTCCGGCGCCGTGGCCGGCGAGCGAGGCGTCGACGCGGCGCACACCCTCCTCGACGGCCACGACCGAGTTGGCGACGGAGAGCGAGAGGTTCTCGTGGGCGTGGATGCCCAGCTCCGTGGCCGGGTCGAGCACGTCCCGGTAGGCGCGGATCCGTTCGCGCACGCCATCCATCGTGAGCCGACCGCCGGAGTCGGTGACGTAGACGCAGTGGGCGCCGTACGACTCCATCAGCTTCGCCTGCCGCGCGAGGCCGGCGGCGTCGTTGAGGTGGCTCATCATCAGGAAGCCCGACACGTCCATGCCGAGCTCGCGGGCAGTCGCTATGTGCTGGGCGGCGACGTCGGCCTCGGTGCAGTGGGTCGCCACCCGCACCGAGCGGACGCCCAGCGAGTAGGCGTGCTTCAGTTCGGCGATCGTGCCCACGCCCGGCAGCAGCAGCGTGGTCAGCCGAGCCCGGGAGAGGTTGGCGGCAGCGGCCTCGATCCACTCCCAGTCGGTGTTGCTGCCCGGACCGTAGTTGACCGAGCTGCCGGCGAGCCCGTCCCCGTGGGCGACCTCGATGGCGTCGACGCCGCCCGCGTCGAGTGCGGCCACGATCCGGCCGACGTCGGCGGGAGCGATGCGGTGGCGTACGGCGTGCATTCCATCGCGCAGGGTGACGTCCTGGAGGAAGATGTCGGTCATTCGGCCACCTCCGTGGGCTTGTGAGTGGTCAGGCGCTCCGCGGTGCGCAGGGCCGCGGAGGTCATGATGTCGAGGTTGCCGGCGTACGCCGGCAGATAGTGCGCAGCGCCCTCCACCTCGAGGAACACCGACACCTGATGGCTCAGCGGCGCTGTGCCGGCCAGCGTGTGCACCGGCTGGCCCTGGGGGATCGCCGTGATCTGTACCTGCTGCTTGAGCCGGTACCCCGGCACGTAGGCGGCCACGTCGGCGACCATCTGCTCGATGGAGGAACGGATGCGGTCGTGCACGGCCGGATCGTCGGCGCCGATCAGACAGAAGACCGTGTCGCGCATGATCAGCGGCGGCTCCGCCGGGTTGAGGATGATGATGGCCTTGCCGCGCGCCGCCCCACCGACGGTCTCGATCGCGTGCGAGGTGGTCTCGGTGAACTCGTCGATGTTGGCCCGGGTGCCCGGCCCGGCCGACCTGGAGGCGATCGAGGCGACGATCTCGGCGTAGGCGACCGGGGTGACCCGGGAGACCGCGGCGACGATCGGGATGGTCGCCTGGCCGCCGCAGGTGACCATGTTGACGTTCCGGGCGTCGAGGTGCTCGCCGAGGTTGACCGCCGGCACCACGAACGGGCCGAGGGCCGCAGGCGTCAGGTCGATGAGACGCTTTCCGTACGGTGCCAGCCGGGCCGCGTTGGCCTCGTGGGCCTTCGCGCTGGTGGCGTCGAAGACGATCTCGATGTCGTCGAAGCCGTCCATCGCGATGAGCCCGTCGACGCCCTCGTGGGTGGTGGGCACCTTGAGGCGACGAGCGCGGGCCAGGCCGTCGGACGCCGGGTCGATGCCGACCATGGCGCCCATCTCGAGGGTGTCGGAGAGCCGAATTATCTTGATCATCAGGTCGGTGCCGATGTTGCCCGACCCGATGATCGCGACCTTGGTCTTGCTCATGCTCGCTCCTCCTGTGCCGAGAACGTGGTGGTCACGCTGCCGAGGCCGCTGATCTCGGCCGTCACCAGGGCGCCGGGATGGACGGGGTGCATCGGGCCGAGCGCGCCGGAGAGCACCACCTGGCCGGCTCGCAGCGGCTCCCCGAACTCCCGGGCGGTGCGGGCGAGCCAGGCCAGCGCCTCCAGGGGGTCGCCGAGGCAGGCGGCGCCGTTTCCGGTGGAGACGACCTCGCCGTCGACGAGCATCCGCATCTCGACCTCGGCCGGCTCGACCTCGGCGAGCGTACGGCGCTCCGAGCCGAGCACGTAGAGCCCGCTGGACGCGTTGTCGGCGACGGTGTCGGCGAAGGTGATCTCCCATCCGGCGATCCGGCTGTCGACGATCTCCAGTGCCGCGACGGCGTAGGCGACAGACGCCCGCACCTGGGCCGGATCGAGCGGGCCGTCCGCCAGGTCGGCGCCGAGGACGAAGGCGATCTCGGCCTCTGCCCTGGGTTGCAGCAGCCGCTCGGTGGGCAACTCGGCCCCCGTGGCGAACTCCATGTCGTCGAACAGCACGCCGAAGTCGGGCTGGTCGACGCCGAGCTGAGCCTGGACGGCGGGGGACGTCAGGCCGATCTTGCGGCCGACCACCCTGGCCCCGTTCACAAGACGTAACTCGCTCAACCGCTCCTGCACGGCGTACGCCGTGGCGATGTCGTCGGGATCGATGAGGTCGCGCAACGGTGGACAGGGAATCCGGTCACGCGCGGCCGCGCGGAGGCGCTCGGCGGCCGCACCGACCGGTGTCCTGGGATCGGCAAGGGTGACGTCCATGCTGCACACTTTGGCGATCACAGGTCCATTTACCGAGCGAAGTGTTCCGCTTGCCGGAATGGGGCGCAGCCTTGCGTGTTGCCGGCGAGCTTTCGGCGCACTTCTCCCTGGGTGCGCGTCGAGCAGTACGATACAGCCCGGATCGACGAGGGTCGGAGTTTCCTGAGCAGCGACGCGCCGCCCAGCCTCGGCCTGGGATCTTTCCAACTCATCGCCACGGGGTGCGTACGCATCGACGGTCCGTCGACCGCCGGATGCGGCGCAATCTGACTATGGGCGAGCCGAGGACAGCAATCGACCGTAGCCGGGAGTGGCTCGTGGATCCGAAGCGTCCTGAGTGAGAACCTGCCACAGCAGCGCCTGGTTACAGGTGACGACCGGCAGGCCGGTCAGGTCCTCGATCCCGGAGATGGCTCGCGCGGTCTGCGTACCCGCGCAGCTGACCGGCACGGCGTCGGCCGCAGAGCGTCGACCCGGGAGGCAATGGCGATCCACTCCTAGCTAGTGTGCCGAGTCGTTAGTTCGTTGGTGGATTGCGGGTATGGGTGATGGCCGTGGTCCGAAGCTGGCGCGGCTGGAGTTGACCGCCGAGGAGCGGGAGGCGTTGCGGGGGCTGGCGCGGCGGCCGAACACGGCGCAGGCGTTGGCGGTGCGGGCGCGGATCGTGCTGGCGTGTGCCCAAGGGCTGTCGAACAGCGAGGTGTCTCGCCGGCTTGGGGTGTCGTTGCCGACGGTCGGCAAGTGGCGTAAGCGGTTCGTGGCCGATCGGGTGGACGGGCTGCGCGACGAACCGCGTCCGGGTGCGCCACGAAAGATCGGCGACGCCCAGGTCGAGGCGGTGATCACAAAGACGCTCGATGAGATGCCGCCCAATCAGGACAGTCGCCGGTCGACACGGTCGATGACCACTGGGACGGTCTCGACCTGCTCAACCGGATGCTCGCCGTCACCGAAACCGCGGCACACCTTGAGTTGCTGGTCGCGCAGGGGCGTCTGACCCGAGCCGACGTCGACGGCCTACGCTGCTACGCGGATGCCTGATTGAGAGAACTCGGCCACTCCGTCCGCGACCTTGGTCAGGGAGAGTGCCAGCCGGCGAGTGTAACGCTCTTCGATATTTGCGGGCGCCGCTCCATGTCGTCATGATCAACGGGATGACTCAAAAGTCGCCAGCCTCGTGGCGCATCTCGGCGAGGATGGTGACCAGGGTCGTGACGCTGTCCGCCGGCAGGCCGGGTTGGGTGAACACCTGGGCGTTGAGCTCCTCGGTCGCCTTGGCCGCCAGTTCCCGTCCCTTCGGGAGAAGTTCGACGAGCGTGGTGCGCCGGTCGGTGGGGTGGGGAGTTCGCTTGACGAGGCCGGCGGCTTCGAGTCGGTCGACAGCGTTGGTGACGCTGGTCGCATGCACCTGGAGCCGGTTGCCGATCTTGGCCATGGGCAGGGAGCCGGCGCGGCTGAAGTGCAGGAGCATCAGGAGTTCGTAGCGGGCGAAGGTCACACCGTAGGGCCGTAGGACGGACTCGACGCGGGCGAGGGCGATCTGTTGCGCGCGCATGAGCGATGTCACTGCTGCCATTCCGCCGGCCGCAGCCTCCCAGCCGTGGGCGGCCCACTGGCGGCGCGCTTCGGCGATCGGGTCGAGGGGGAGGTGGTCGCGAGCGGGCATGGGGCCATTCTAGAGCGTGGCGCACGATACGTGGACTTCGGATAGTTGGGTGCCCTAGGGTTTCCCGCGACCGCCTCGTAGCGTGCATGCGTAATGCGAACAGTCGGTTACTGCGTCGTCACGACTCCCTCGGCTTAGGAGCGCCATGAGTCAGCCGAATTCCTCGTCCCGGCCCCCGTTGCACGTGCCGGTGCATCCGGTGCGTTTCGTGACCGCGGCCAGTCTCTTTGACGGGCACGACGCCGCCATCACGATCATGCGACGGTTGCTGCAGAGCCAGGGCGCCGAGGTCGTGCACCTCGGCCACGACCGCAGCGTCGAGGAGGTCGTTACGGCGGCGGTGCAGGAGGACGTGCAGGGCGTGGCGATCTCCTCCTACCAGGGTGGGCACGTCGAATACTTCAGCTACCTGACCGAGCGCCTCGGCGAGCGCGGGGCGGGACACGTGCGGGTGTTCGGCGGCGGCGGCGGGACGATCGTGCCCGAGGAGATCGCCCTCCTAGCGGAGCGTGGCGTGCGCATCTTCAGCCCACAGGACGGCCAGCGCCTGGGTCTGCCCGGCATGATCAACGAACTGATCCGGGACTGCGACGTCGACCTGTCGGCCCAGGGGCCGGTCATCGACGCGCTGCTGGCCGGGGACGACGCCGCGCTGGCGCGGGCAATCACGGTGCTGGAGGCGGGCGCCGACGCAGCGCTGGCCGACGCGGTCCAGTCCGCCGCGGCGTCGCGCAACGGTCCGGTGCTGGGCATCACCGGGACGGGCGGCTCCGGAAAGTCGTCGCTGACCGACGAACTGGTACGCCGGCTGCGCCGCGACAGTGAGGACAAGGTCCGGGTGGCCGTGTTGGCGGTCGACCCGACCCGTCGGCGCGGTGGCACGTTGCTGGGTGACCGGATCCGGATGAACAGCATCGCGCCGGGCACGGTCTTCTTCCGCTCGTTGGCGACCCGGACCCCGGGTGCTCAAGTGCCCGAGCACCTGGACGACATCGTGGCCGCCTGCAAGGCCGCCGGCTACGATTTGGTCATCATCGAGACGCCCGGCATCGGCCAGGGCGACGCGGCGATCGTGCCGTACGCGGACGTGTCCGTGTACGTGATGACGCCGGAGTTCGGCGCACCTAGCCAGCTCGAGAAGATCGACATGCTGGACCTGGCCGACGTGGTGGCCATCAACAAGTTCGAGCGCCGCGGCGCGGAAGACGCGTTGCGTGACGTGGCTCGGCAGTTGGTGCGCAACCGCGAACAGTTCGGCACCCCGTGGCGGGACATGCCGGTCTTCGGCACGAGCGCGGCCCGCTTCGACGACGATGGTGTGACCGCCCTGTACCACCACCTCAAGCAGCTGCTTGGCGAGCATGGCCTGTCGGCCTTCCCCGGTGTGCTGCCGGTCGTACCAGGCCGCACCTCCACCAGCCTGCGGTCGGTGCTGCCGGCGGGGCGGGAGCGTTACCTGGCGGACATCGCGCAAACGGTACGCGGCTACCACGCCACCACGGCAGAGCAGATGGAACTCGTTCGCCGCCGCCAGCATCTGCGGACCACCCGGGACCTGCTCGCGGCAGCCGGCGATTCGGCCGAGGTCTCGGTCGCCGCGCTGTTGGAGCGGACCGAGCAGAGCCTGCGCGGTGACGTGCGCGAGCTGCTGGAGCAGTGGAAGGATGTCCGCACTCGCTACGGCGGTGACGAGTACGTCTACACCGTCCGCGGCAAGGAGATTCGCACCCCGCTGACCCGCACGACTCTTTCGGGTACCAAGCTGCCGCGGGTGGCCCTGCCGCGCGAGGGCGACGACGGGCAGCTGCTGCGGTTCCTGCGTAACGAGAACCTGCCCGGCTTCTTCCCGTTCACCGCCGGGGTGTTCCCGTTCAAGCGGACCGAGGAAGCGCCGGCGCGGATGTTCGCCGGCGAGGGCGACGCCTTCCGCACCAACCGCCGCTTCCACCTGCTCAGCGCCGGCCAGCCGGCGACCCGCCTGTCCACGGCGTTCGACTCGGTCACCCTCTACGGCCGGGACCCCGACCAGCGCCCCGACATCTACGGCAAGATCGGGACCTCAGGCGTCTCCATCGCCACCGTCGACGACATGCGCGAGCTGTACGCCGGGTTCGACCTGTGTGCGCCGAACACCTCGGTGTCGATGACCATCAACGGGCCGGCGCCGACGATCCTGGCGATGTTCTTCAACGCCGCAATCGACCAGCAGCTGGACCGGTTCCGTGCGGCTGAGGGCCGGGAACCCTCCGCCGAGGAGGTCGCCCAGATTCGGGCGCGCGCCCTGTCGACGGTCCGCGGCACGGTGCAGGCCGACATCCTCAAGGAGGATCAGGGGCAGAACACCTGCATCTTCTCCACGGAGTTCGCCCTGCGCGCCATGGCGGACATCCAGGAGTGGTTCATCGCCCATCAGGTGCGCAACTTCTACTCGGTGAGTATCAGCGGCTATCACATCGCCGAGGCCGGAGCGAACCCGATCAGTCAGTTGGCGTTCACCCTGGCCAACGGCTTCACCTACGTCGAGGCGTACCTGGCGCGGGGTATGAACATCGACGACTTCGCACCCAACCTGTCGTTCTTCTTCTCCAACGGGATGGACGCGGAGTACACCGTCATCGGGCGGGTGGCCCGGCGGATCTGGGCGGTCGCGATGCGCGACCGGTACGGCGCGGGCGATCGGGCGCAGAAGCTGAAGTACCACGTGCAGACCTCCGGCCGGTCGTTGCACGCCCAGGAGATGGACTTCAACGACATCCGCACCACGCTGCAGGCGCTGTGCGCCATCTACGACAACGCCAACAGCCTGCACACCAACGCCTATGACGAGGCGGTCACCACCCCCACCGCACAGTCGGTGCGCCGGGCCCTGGCGATTCAGATGATCATCGATGCCGAGTGCGGGCTGGCCGACACCGAGAATGTGCTGCAGGGCTCCTACATCGTCGAGCAGCTCACCGACCTGGTCGAGGAGGCGGTGCTCGCCGAGTTCGACCGGCTCGCCGACCGCGGCGGAGTGCTCGGCGCGATGGAGACCGGCTACCAGCGCGGCCGCATCCAGGACGAGTCGATGCTCTACGAGCATAAGAAGCACGACGGGTCGCTGCCCATCATCGGCGTCAACACGTTCCTCGCCGAGGACTCCGACAAGCCGGCCCAGGTCATCGAGCTGGCGCGGGGCACCGACGAGGAGAAGCAGGCGCAACTGGATCGGCTCGCCGCCTTCCACGCCCAGCATGCGATGGAGACTCCCGCCGCGTTGGAGCGGCTCAAGGCCGCCGCAACCAGCGGCGGCAACATCTTCGAGGCGCTGATGGACGCCGTCCGCCACTGCTCCCTCGGGCAGATCAGCGACGCGTTCTTCGAGGTCGGCGGCCAGTACCGCCGCAACGTGTGACGCGCTTCGCCGGGGTGCGGCGAATTGTGATAGCGGACCGGTGCCGCGGATGCGGCCCGGCTAGCTGGAGGTGGATGGGTGAGCTCGGAGAAAGTTCTCCTCGTTGAAGGTGCCCGGACCCCGGTGGGCAGTTTCGGTGGCGCGTTCAAGGACGTGCCGGCGCATGAGCTCGGGGCTACCGCGGTCAGGGCGGCACTGTCCCGGGCGGGCGTGCCCTCCGAGGCGGTCGACGAGGTGGTGATGGGTTGCATCGGCCAGGTGGGGCCGGACGCGTACAACGCGCGCCGGGTGGCATTGTCCGCAGGCCTGCCGATCAGCACTCCGGCGTACACGGTGAACCGGTTGTGCGGCAGCGGGTTGCAGGCGCTCTGGTCGGCGGCCGCGCAGATGCGGTGGGGCGCCGCGGACATTGCCGTGGCCGGCGGGGACGAGAACATGACGGGGATGCCGTTCTACGATTTCGGCGCCCGGTCAGGCTACAAGCTTGGTGACCGGACCCTGATCGACGGCACGGTGATGATGTTGACCGACCCGTTCCACGGTATCCACATGGGGATCACCGCGGAGAACGTGGCCCGGAACTACGGCGTCTCCCGGCAGGACCAGGACGAGTTCGCCGTGGAGTCGCAGCGCCGGGCGGCGTCGGACGGGGCCCGGGCGGCCTTCGGCGAGGAGATTGTCCCGGTCGAGGTCGGCGGGCGCAGGCCGGTGACGGTCGAGCGGGACGAGCACCCGCGGCCGGAGACGACGTTGGAGGTGCTGGCCGGGCTGCGGCCCGCGTTCGAGCAGGGCGGCACGGTCACGGCGGGCAACGCGTCGGGGATCAACGACGGCGCCGCGGCGGTGGTGCTGGCCCGGGAGTCTGTCGCCGTGCAGCGGGGTCTGAGCGCGCTGGTGAGTCTGGAGGCGGTGGCGACCGCGGCGATGGAGCCGTCGCTGATGGGCTATGCCCCGGTGCTGGCGCTGCAGAAGTTGTTCGACCAGACGGGCACGAGTGCCCGCGACATCGACGTGGTCGAGTGCAATGAGGCGTTCGCGGCCCAGGCGGTGGCGGTGATCCGGGACGCGAAGCTGGACCCGGAGCGGACCAACCCGTACGGCGGGGCCATCGCGCTGGGCCACCCGGTCGGCGCCACCGGCGCGATCCTGGCCCTGCGGGTGGCCAAGCACCTGGCCCGCACGGACGGGGAACTCGGCATTGTCACCATGTGCATCGGCGGGGGACAGGCCATGGCTGCCCTCTTCCGCCGCGTCTGAGAGAAAGGACCGGTCGATGGTCGAGCCCGTGTTGTACGTCGTCGACGGCAACGTCGCCCGTATCACCCTCAACCGCCCGGAGGTGTCCAACGCGGCCGACCTGCCGGCCGCGTACGCGTTCGAGGCGGCGGTGAAGCGCGCCGGCGCGGATGACGAGGTGCGGGCCATCCTGCTCACCGGGGCTGGCCCGCGCTTCTGCGCGGGTGGTGACCTCGCATCGATGGCGGCCGCCGAGGACCCCGCCGGCTACGTACGCGAACTGGCCATGGTCCTCGACCGGGGCCTGCGACGCCTGGCCGCGCTGCCCAAACCGGTCGTCGCCGCCGTACACGGGGCGGTCGCCGGCGCGGGCCTGGGCGTCGTCCTCAGCGCGGACCTGGTGGTGGCTGCCTGCTCGACGAATTTCGCCTTCGCCTACACCAGGGTGGGGCTGACCCCCGACTGCGGGGTGTCCGTGCTGCTGCCCCGGGCGATCGGCCAGCAGCGCGCCCTGCAGATGGCGCTCACGCCGCGCCCACTCAGCGCCGAGCAGGCACGAGATTGGGGACTGATCGCCGAAGTCGTGGAAGACGAGTCAGTGGTGGCACGGGCGACGGCAATCGCCGAACAACTCGCGAAAGGCCCGACCAGGGCTTACGGCGAGGCCAAGCGCCTGCTACGCACCGGATGGGAAGCGTCGCCCGAGGACATCTCACGCGACGAGGCCGACACCATCGCCCGTCTCGTCGCTGGCAAGGAAGCCGCCGCCCTCATCGCCACATTTCTTGCCCGGGTCAGCAGCTCGGCCGCGCGAGTTCAATGACCTGCGTCGGTCTAGTCACCGGACCGAGCACCGGAGAATACGTGTCCGGGCAAAGGGCCGAGGTCGCGTGCGGTGGTGATGCCATGGCGGCCCCTGCGGGCGGCGTTGCTAACGCAACGATGTTGAATCGGATTCGGCCGTCGAGTCAACGACAGGCTTGGCCGGCATTAGGGCGTGTCTCGTGGATCTTCGGGGCGGGTTTTGGTAGATAGATTGGCGTGTCTCGACGGCATGAGTTGACCGATGACGAGTGGGCGCTTCTGGCGCCGTTGCTGCCAGCGGATCCGCCGCGTGGGGGCCGGTGGCGTGACCATCGGACGACGGTCTCGGGGATCTTGTACCGGGAACGTACCGGGATTCCGTGGCGTGACCTGCCGGAGCGGTTCGGTCCGTGGAAGACGGTCTACCAGCGCAAACGCAGGTGGGCGATGGATGGGACCTGGTCGCGGATCTGCGCGGCGTTGCGGATCGACTGCGACGCCGAGGAAGGCGACGAGTGGACGGTCGGAGTGGACACCTCCTCGATCCGGGCGCACCAGCACGCGGCGGGTGCGCGGCACGCCCCGGCGGCGGATCACCCAAAAAGGGGGAAGCCGCCAGGGACGAAAAGGGCGGAAGGGAAGCCCTCGGCCGGTCCCGTGGCGGGTTGACCACCAAGCTGCACCTGGCCGCTGACCGTCGTTGCCGTCCGATCGCCCGGCACACCACGTGCGGGCAGCGGGCCGACTGTACCGGCTTCACGCAGGTCATGGCCGCTATCCGGATCCCGCGCCGGGTCGGCCGGCCGCGTACCCGCCCCGGGCATGTCCTGGCTGACAAGGCGTACAGCTCGAAGGCTATCCGTTCTCACTTACGCCGCCGCGGCTTCATGGCCACGATCCCGATCAAGGCCGATCAGGCGGCCAACCGTCGCAAGAAGGGATCTCGCGGCGGCCGGCCGCCGACCTTCGACCGGGAGCGCTACAAGCAGCGCAACACCGCTGAGCGGGCGTTCAACAAGCTCAAGCAGTTCCGGGCGGTCGCGACCAGGTACGACAAGCGCGACTACATGTACCGGGCCACCGTCGACATCGCCACGATGAAGATCTGGCTACGTGACCTCGCCCAAGATCGACGAGACACGGCCTAGGCGCAAGGCCGGGTAGTTAGGGCGTTGCGGCTGCTGTCAAGCGGGGTTTGCGGGGTTTGCGGGGTGGGGATGGTGTGGGTGGTGGGAGTGGTTCGGTGGTGTCGTCGTGGATGGTGATGGCGAGGTTGGTGATCTTCTGGTTGGTGGTGGGTCTGCCGGGTGGGTGTTTGGCGTAGCGGGACAGTGGTGATTTGACGCGGCGGGTGCTGGTGCGTGCTCGGCGTGGTGGGAGGAGTTCAGCGAGGACGGCGCGGCCGATAGCGCCGGTGAGGTCGGTGTTCTCGGGCAGGACGTCGGCGGCGTTGGTGAGTTGTTCCCGGGCGGTGTGCAGGGCGATGGTGAAGCTGGCCCGGTCGGGGTCGGTCCCGGGCCGGGTTTCGGTGGCGTGGACCATCGCGGTGCGCAGCGCCTGGTAGACGGTCAGCAGTGCCCACAGTTCCTGCTGGATGCCGGTCGGGTCGCCGGAGCGCAGGATTCGTCCGTGCAGGATGGTGTGGCGCAGGGCGTAGTACGCCGATTCGTGTTCCCAGCGCTGGTGATAGAGCTCGACCAGGCGGTGTGCCGGGTGCCGGCGGGGGTCGCGCAGGGAGGTGACGAGGCGGTAGACGCCGGTGTAGGTGGTGGCGTCGGCGCAGGTGACGGTGACGGTGGCGTCGATGACCCGGACGGGGACGTGGTTGAGGACGCTCAGGTATGAGCCGTCGTCGAGGCGGGCCAGGACCGGCAGGCGGCGGTTGCCGCGCAGCCGGCCCAGGAATTGGGCGCCGGTGCCGGCGACCGCGGTCAGGAACATGTTGGAGTCGAAGCCCTTGTCCCACAGCACGAGCATGCCGGCATCCAGCAGATGCAGCAGTTTGCTGGCGTAGCTGGTCTCGCCCTCGGCGGTCGGTCCGAACACCGCACCGAGCATGCCGCGGGTGCCGGTCTCGACCAGCGTCATCAACTCCACCGCCGGGTAGCCGTTTCCGGTGCGTTTGCCGAGCCAGGCACGGTTGCGGGCGGTGTCGGCGGTGCGTTGGGAGGTACAACCGTCGAAGGA
This sequence comes from Micromonospora olivasterospora, assembly GCF_007830265.1. Taxonomy (NCBI): domain Bacteria; kingdom Bacillati; phylum Actinomycetota; class Actinomycetes; order Micromonosporales; family Micromonosporaceae; genus Micromonospora; species Micromonospora olivasterospora. The sequence goes on along the minus strand of NZ_VLKE01000001.1, from coordinate 300,831 downwards.
CACCGTGCGATAGCGGCCGAACCGCACCCCGGGAGTGTGTGGCTGCGCGAGAGGCCCGGCGAGGACCTCGAAGAGGGCCTTCACCGGAGCGGGACCGACGCGGCGGCGCAGGTCACGTAGCCCTTTACCCGATGGGACGACCACGACCAGCCCCACCAGCCCGGCGATCATCTTGGCCCAGACCCGCCGGTAGCCGACCTCCGGGAACAGGCACATCGCCAGCACGAAGTACACCCCGACCCGGGACGGCAGGTTCCGTAGTCTTGCCTGCACCGTACCGGTCTCGGCCAGCACCGCATCGACGAGTTCAAAGGGCACGATCGAGGTGAGTTCCCCGAGATGGCCCGGGGCGAACACTCCCGCCGCGACCCGGACAGTGCGGGTGATGGCGGCCACAGTGCGGGACAGGGCAGAATGATCCGGCAACGGAACTCCCGGGCAGAAACGGTGGATCTTGGTCGACCGCCAGTTCTACCGGAGTTCCGTTGCTTTTACCGCCCCCGGGCCCATCGGCTTGACAGCCACGCCCGCCGCCTAACTACCCGGCCTTGGGCCTAGGTCGGCGGGACCGGCCTGGGCGGCGCTCAGGTTGGTGATCGCGTAGACGGTGACGGTGGACCAGCGGCCGGTGGTCAGGCTCAGTCGTCGGCGACGGATCCGTAGTGCTTGGGTGGCGTGCGGGAAGTCCAGGGCGAGTGGCCCGGTGCAGGTGACTGCCTGCAGGCGGCGGATGTCGTAGCGACTGTGCCCGCGGGTGCTGGTCTCGTCCTGGATCGGGACCTTCGCCCAGGGCAGGGTCTTGAGCTGGCGATACAGGCGCGGCTGGTTCTTCTTCACGGTGAAGACGTAGGCGGCCTTCTTGTCGTCGATCAGCCAGCGGGCATGCTCGCGTTGGGTGTGCATGGCGTCGGCGGTGATGACCACCGCGGTCAGGTCAAGCGGGCCCAGCAGCGGCCGGAAGCGGGTCAACTCGTTTGTCTTGCCGTCGACGTCGACCTGACCCAGGACCGTCCCGGTGTGCTGGTCCAGCACCGCGAGCAGATGCACCTGGGCGCCGGCCGGGCCGCTGCCTCGCAAGGTCTTGCCGTCCACGCTGTACACCCGCCGCTCGGTGTCCGCCGCCGGCCGGCACGCGAGGACCCACCGGCCGACCGTGTCGTCCAGGGCGTCAGCATCGACACCGGCCAGGACCCGCCGGAACATGGACTCGTCCGGAGCCCGATACAGCCCGGTGAACGGATCCCGGAACACGCCCAGTTCAGCAAGGACCTGCTGCGGCGCGTCAGCGGCCCACTCCGCGACCGCCGCCGCGGAACGGGCACCGGTCAGCACCGCCGCGACCGCCGTGGCCAGGACCCCAGGCAACGCATGGACGACACCGCGGGGATCTCGCCGGTCCGGCACCGCACTCAACGCCGCGACCAGGCTCGACCGGCGCTGCGCCGGCAACGACTTGTCCAGGCGGTCCGCGTGCACGGCCAACACGTCAATCAGCGATGATGATCCCAACGGGCGTGGTCCTCTTTGATCTTCCCAGACTCGACACCTGGATGATCATCGAAAGGCCACGCCCGTCTCTATACCACCATGATCCGGAGCGTCCGCACCCAAACGCCCACAACGGTCATACCGCCACCTTGCCGGGGCCCTGGCACTACGACAAGGCCGCAGAGGTGTTCAACGGCCTTTCCGACCTGCTGGAGAGGGACCGGAGAGCGCGCGCTACCGGAAAGCCGCCGCTGCTGACCGACCGGGAGCGACAGATCGCGCTCGACGAAGCCCGAGAGTTGTGGAAGGCGCTCCAGACTGAGGACACCAGCGGCAAGTTCAAGGCCAACGTGACGGCGACTCCCCAGGGTCGGGAATTGCTCGCACAGGCGAAAAAGGACATAGATAGGGGCGCGAGCCGTTACGCGGTGAGGGAGATCACCGGCACGCCGTTCAAGCCGAAGGTCTATAACGGCAGGGTGGTCGGTGTGCCCGAGCCCAGCGGGGCGCCGCGCATGGTCGGCGTCGCGGGCACACTGAGCGTAGTGGGGGATCTCATCCTCATGCATGAGGTCGGCAGGGCGTTCGCGTCGGACAATCCCGCGGACGCGCTCAACGAGATCCTCTGCGGCTTCGGCTCCCCGGCCTGCAGCCCCTATCTGGGTGGTACGGACAGTGGTCACCAGTACATCCGGGGCGACGACGGTGAGACAATCGTCATTCCACCTGCCTGATACGCGCCTGTGAAGATCCGCCTCCGGCCGTCACCGGTAGAGTTCGCCTCAGCGGTGACGGCCGGAGGTCCTTACCCGCGCGATTCGAGCACCCTTCTTCGGAGGTAAACATATGCCCGCTCAGCCGTGGGAATTCGGCCCCGTGGGTGACTCCGCTTGGCGACACCTCCCGGAGGCCCGGGAGGAGATCAAGGACCTCGTCTGCACCGAGTTGCAGGACGCGATCGACGAGGACCGGGCACCAGAACCGGTGGATCAGCACAACTACGCGTTGCACGCCGTCGGTCCGCTGGTCCGGGACCTCGGCCTGGTCGAACTCGACCTCGATCTGGTGCGGCGCTTCTGCCTGTTCTGTCGTGACCTGTTGGGCTACACCGGCCCGGACGAGTACGAGGTGTCCCACGTACTCGGTATGTACGTGCTCGACGGGTTGGACGGCCCGCCCGTTGTCCGGGTCATCCGGCAGGTCGACCCGGGTTTGATCGAGCTTGTGCGGGCACGCTTCCCCGGGATGTGGGCCGAGGAGTGAGGCATGGCGGGTGGGCTTCCCTCCGTCGGACTTGGACAGCCGGCGCCCGCTTGCGTCGACCCACCGGACGCGTGCCCGGTAGGGGCGATCCCGGCCGGCGCGGAACTCCACATCGGTGGCGAGCCGTACGCCGATCGGTGCTGGCAAGCTGCCATCATGCGGTCCTCGGGACGACTCGACGGGCCGAGAGACATCGCTCTACGTCGGCCGTCGCATACTTCACCACCCGGTCAGATACCTGAATGAAGGGCGAACCCTGCAAGGGCGGCACGGTAGGGACGGCGCCGAGAAGGCGCAACCCATGCTGGGTATCGGTTCGGGTCGATCATCGGACCTGAACTCCTCCGACAGTCGGCGGGAGGTCACGTGCTGCTTCTTTGGCTGACGGCAGGGAAATCGATTGTAACGGGGGAGTGGTGTGACGACTCCTTTACTCGGCCGGTTTATGCTTCAGGCGACCTGGGCAAACGTGCGTGAGCATGCCGCTGGGCCACCGGACTACTGGGGGTCAAGGGGTCGTCGGTTCGAATCCGGCCGTCCCGACGGTGTGAGCTGGTGAAATAGACGCTCGCAACGAACACATTGGACGATCGTCGTGACCAGATGGCCACCGCGATCGTCTTTTTGTGGTTCTGGATAACGTAGGAAAGTCGGCATTTGACGCTATGGGCGTGACCGGATGGTGGCATTTGGGGGTCTACTGCCGTTCTCGTGGGTCGGGTTCATGATCGTCCGGGTAGTGGTGGGCAGAGGCCGCCGCGGCGGAGGTTGGCCATGGTGATCAACGCTTTGGCGCTGTGGTAGCCGTAGGCCTGGCGGGTCAGCACGCGCAGGTGGACGTTGTTGGCCTCGATGCGGGCGTTGGACAGTCCGCTGTCGAGCATGTTGTGGATCGCGGGCAGGTGACGGCGAATCGTCTTGGCCAGCTTGACGAACGGGGCCAGCTTCGACCGGCTCGCCCAGCGTAGCCACGCCTGCAGCAGGAGCCTGCCGTCGGCGCCCTTGACCGCGATGATCTCCCGGAACTGTTCCTTGAGCAGGTACGCCCGGTACAGCGGCCGGTTGGTGGCCTGGATCGTGGCCAGGGTCGCCTTCTGCTTGTCGGTCAGGTTCGGCGGGTTCTTCCACAGCGCCCACCGGGCGTCTTTGAGGGTCTTGGACGCCTCGGTGCGGCCGCCTTTGCCGCCACGGGCGGTGTTCCACACCGCCCGGCGTACCTCGTCGAGGGCGTCGGTGACCCAGGCGACCAGGTGATAGGGGTCAAGGCAGCGGACCGCCTGCGGCGCCCGCTCGGCCACCACGTCACCGATCCAGGCGGCGGCGTCGGCCGACACGTGGGTCAGCGCCGCGGCCCGCTGCGCGCCCAGCTCGTCGAAGAACGCGGCGACGGTGGCCTTGTCCCGCCCGTCGGCGGCCCACACCAGGCGGCCGGTGTCGTGATCGACGACCAGGGTCAGGTAGCGCTGGCCCTTGCGGTAGGCGACCTCGTCGATACCGATCCGTTTGAGTCCGGCCAGTCGATCGGTGCCGGCGGCGGCAGCGTCGACGACCCGGCCGACGATGGCGACCACGCTGCGCCAGGCGATGCGTAGCAGCCCGGTCACCGCCGACGCGGACGTGCGCGCGGCCAGCCACGCCGCGGTGTCCTCGAACGCCGTGGTGAACCGGGCACCGTGACGCGCCCACGGCACCGCGATCACCGTCGGCCCGTGCTCGGCACAGTCGACCCGAGGCACGGCGGCCTCGATGACCACCCGCAGCGTGCCGAAGTCCAGGTGCCGCCACCGCCGTCTGCCCCAGCCGCGGTCGTACCACGGCGCGCGAGCCCGGCAGCGCCCGCAGCGACGCGCCGCGCCCTTGCGCGGCCGGGCAGAGATCACCAAGACCTCACCGTCGGTGTCGTCATCGAGGCGCACGCCCTCGACGACGGCCCGTTCCAGCCCTGCCTGTCGATGCAATAACCTGGTCAAACGCACGCCGTTTCCCAATCTTCAGTTTCTGACCTTCGACAAGCCAGAAACCTAGACGGGACACGGCGTGCCCTGTTGATCAGGGCGTCAACCCACCCACGAGAACATCACAAGAGCCGCATTTGGGCCCGATCCGCGGTGCGCCGCACAAGACGCGGAATCAAAAGGCTGCTGTGTCGGCGAGTGCCGAACAGTGAGCTGATCTCAGCGACGCGAATGTGTTGATTGGTGCGACACGGATGAAGGCACTCAGGCCGGACAGTGCTGGAAGTGGACGTGAGGTCCTCGGTAGGTAGTTCTCACCACAAGATCACCCACACGGTGAGGACCCCACGTGATCGCATATCGTGCCATGGTTGACGTCCCGAGGGAACTCGTGCGGTACCTCAGCCGGCTGCTTGCCGCGGAACGCCGAGCCAAGGGGACACGGCGCGGCACCCGCGCGTTGACCTGCTTCTACCAGGCACTGCTGGTGCTGGTCTGGTTCCGCAAGGCCGAGGACGTGACCCTGCTCGGCGCCGGGTTCGGCATCTCCCGGGCGACCGCGTACCGCTACCGCGACGAGGGCATCGCCGTGCTCGCCGCGCAGGCGCAGGATCTGCACACCGCGCTGCGCCGAGTCGCCGACGACGGCTGGTCCCACGTGATCCTCGACGGCAAGCTGTTCGACTGCGACCGGCTCACCGAGACCACCCTGTCGGTCAAGGGCGAGATCATCGACGCCTGGTACTCCGGAAAGCACCGAGACTTCGGCGCGAACATCCAAGCGATCATCCGCCCGGACGGACTGCCGATCTGGACATCGGCGGCGATGCCCGGGCACCTGCACGACACCAGCTGCGCCCGCGAACTCGGGGTGACCGCCGCGCTGAACTGGTCCGCCGCCGAACTGGACCTACCCGCACTGGGCGACTCCGGCTACGAAAGCGCAGGCCACGGCATCAAGACCCCGGTCAAGCAGCCTACTGACGGCAGCCGGCTCGCACCCGACAACCGCGCCTACAACCGGCTGCTGCGCGGGCTGCGCTGGCAAGGCGAACGCGGCTTCGCCATCCTGATCGGACGCTGGAAAACGCTACGCCATACCACCGCCAGCCCACGCCGGATCGGCGACGTCGTCGCCGCCGCGCTGCATCTGACTCATTTCGAGTACAAGTACCTACCCGAATCTTGTTGAGATCACTTCAGTGCTGATAAAGCGTGTCAGGCTCGCCTGCGGCGTGGTCGCCTGCCGATTCGCGAGTTGGCTACTCGCCCGGCCCGCGGCCGGGCGGTTGCCTCGCCACCGTGCCGTTGTTGTGGCGAGTAGTCTCGCGCCGTGCTTGGTGGAGGTGTGGGGCGTCGGGCTCGTGCGAAGCAGCGGCCTGCGCGGCAGGTGCCGCTTCCGGCGTGGCTGAGGGTACGGCCGCCGTGGTGGGCCTTGGCCGCTGGAGCGGTGGTCGTGGTTGTGTTCCTGGTCTGGCTGCTGTGGCCGGCTGACCCGACGAAGCGGGAGCGTGAGTACCGGGCCGAGACCGCGTGCCTGCTGACAGGTGAGAAGGGCGTCGCGGACCCGGATGCCGCGCCGGTCTGGGCCGGCATGCAGGAGGCGTCGGTGGTCACCCATGTCAAGGTTCAATACCTGGAGGTGAGCGGTCCGCAGACAGCCGAGAACGCGGAGACGTTTCTGGCGAGCCTGGCGCAGAGCAAGTGTGATCTTATCCTCACTGTCGGTTCGGTGCCGGTTGGTGCTTTGCGGGCGACCGCGGCAAGGTTCCCGAGTGTCCATTTCGTAGGTATCGGGGGCGGATCCGCCGCAGACAACGTGTCCGTTGTGAGTGTGGATGGTCCGGATTCTGCCCGCCGGAAGACAAAGGAACTGGTCGCTTCGCTCGCCGCCTGACCGAGGTCCGTCTCCCAGCCTCCTCCCAGGATCATCCGTTCGGATGACTTGTGACGTCGGCCGGCTGGCCCGCAGACTCCGCGTGGCTGTTTCACTACACGGGGGAGGGGACCGGCGATGCGCCGATCCGTCACCAGTTCCTTGCGCCGTTCGGCCATCGTGGTCGCGGCTGTCTTCGCGCTCACCGTGGCCGTGCCGTCCGGCGTGGTGCGACCTGGCGGCGAGTTCCCGCTGACCTGGCTGTCCTGGTTCGTCCAGCGGCCCGCCTGGTCGGCCACCGCCGCGTTCCTGGGCCTCCCCGTGCAGCAGAAGGGCCGGCCGACCACGATCGACCACCACGTCCCAGCGTCGGCGACCGATGCCCGGCAGGGCGCCGGTCGGGCGCCGAAGCCGGCGGCCGGCACGCTCGAGTCGTACCAGCCGCACCAGGTCGAGGTGACGCCGGAGAGCACCGGCCCCGCCGAGCAGGGTTTCAACAGCCGGACCAGCACACGGCTGGCCGCGCGGTCCAGCGCGCGGTCCGATGTGTACGCGAACGCGGACGGCTCGTACACGAAGCGGACCTACAACCGGCCGGTGAACTACCGGGCCAGCGACGGCACCTGGAAGAAGATCGATTCTGATCTGGCCCGGTGGGCCGATGGTCGGCTGCACGTGAAGGCGAATGGCCTCGGTGTCTCGGTCGCCGGCACCACCGCCCGGGCCGCCACCAACCGGACCGCGACGGCCGATGCCGGCGGCACCGCCAGCGGTGACCTCGCGCAGCTGACCCTGCCCACCGGTGAGAGCGTCGGCTACCAGCTCCAGGGCGCGACGGTCAGCGCACCGGTGGTCGACGGCCCCACCGCCCGCTATCACGACATCCTGCCGCAGACCGATCTCGAGCTGACCACGTTCGACGCCGGCATCAAGGAAACCTTGATCCTGCGCTCGCCGCAGGCGGCGTCGACCTGGGTGTTCCCGCTGCGGCTGGATGGGCTCACCCCGCGGCTGACGACGCGGGGCTCGGTGGAGCTGCTCGACGCCGACGGCAAGGCCGTCGCCTGGTTCCCGCACGGCTCGATGCAGGACTCGAACGTCCACCCGCAGTCCGGCGCTCCCGCCGAGTCCGACGGGGTGGCCATGGAGCTGATTACCGTCGACGGCGCGCCGGCACTGAAGGTGACCGCGGACCAGGCCTGGTTGAACGACCCTGCCCGGGTGTACCCGGTCCGGGTCGACCCGACCGTGACCACGGGCACGACCGGTGACGTGTACGTCGACAACGACCCCGACACCACCAACCACAACGGCGACAACCTGCCGGTCGGTACGTACAACGGTGGGACGGTCAAGGCGCGCTCGTTTATCCACTTCGACGAGTTCGACGACGACGGGCTGCTCGGGAAGCGGTTCAGCGCGGCGACGCTGAAGCTGTACCTGACCTGGACGTACGACTGCACCTCGCACAAGCCGTTCTACGTGCACCGCACGACCCAGGCGTGGACGGTCGCGGACCTCACCACCGGCAACTACCCGGGGCCGACGATCTCGTCGTCGATCGGCTCGTTGACCGTCGGGGACAACTATCCGGCCTGTCAGAACGACAACCCGGTGAACCGCAGCGTCGGCAAGTGGGTGAGCGTGCCGCTGGACGTGGCGACGTTCAACGACTGGTCCACCGGCGGCATGAACGAGGGCCTGGCCCTGACCGCGTCGGAGACCGACTCGACGGCGTGGAAGCGGTTCACCGCCGCGAACTACGGCGCTGGCGCCTACAAGCCGTACATCGAGTTCACCTACACCAACAACGTCGCGCCGCAGGTCAACCTCCGGTACCCGGCCAACAACACCCTGGTGCAGACGCTCACCCCCGAGCTGCTGTCGCGGGCGGTGGACTCCGACAATTGGCCGGCCAAGGGACTGACCTACAGCTACGTCGTCAAGGACGCCGAGACCGGCGCGCAGAAGGCGAGCTCGGGGTGGATCACCACGCCGAGCTGGACGGTTCCGGCGGGCAAGCTGGACTGGAACAAGACGTACGTGTACACGGTGCAGGTGTACGACAAGGCCACGTACAGTCCGGTGTCTCCGGGGTACGCGTTCACCACGTCGGTGCCGCAGCCGCTGCTGACCGCGAACCTGGCGCAGAACTCCGGCAAGGGCTACGACGCCAGCATCGGTAACTACACCACCTCGGCGACCGACGCGAGCGTGCCGACGGTCGGTCCGTCGCTGTCGGTGACCCGTAGCTACAACAGCCTGGACACCCGGCGGGGCAACGCGTTCGGCACCGGCTGGTCCAGCCTGCTCGACATGCGCGCTACCCAGGTCAAGGACGTCGCGGGCAGCGTCCAGTCCGTGCTGGTCACCTACCCGACCGGGCAGGACGTCGCGTTCGGCCGCAAGAACGACGGCACCTTCACCGCGCCGTCCGGCCGGTTCTCCACCTTCGTCGAGACGAAGGACACCGCGGGTGCGGTCACCGGCTACACGCTGACCGACAAGGACGCCACGGTCTACACCTTCGGCCGGTCCGCTGGCGGCGGCGTGTTCAAGGTGACCCGGATCGCTGACGCCAGCGGCCGCGCGTTGACCGTCGCGTACGACACGTCGGGTTACGCGTCCCGGCTCACCTCGGCGTCGGGCCGCTATCTCGACGTCACCTGGAGCACCCCGAGCGGCTCCACGGTGCCGCACGTCGCTACCGTGTCGACCAACCCGGCGGTGGCCGGCAACGCGACCACGGCCGAGACCTGGTCCTACAGCTACGGCGCGAACGACCAGATCGCCAAGGTGTGCCCGCCCACCAGCGCCGTCGCCTGCACCACCTACCAGGCCGACACCACCTCCCAGTACGCCAACGCGCTGGTGAACGCCGGCCCGTACTCGTACTGGCCGCTGAACGAGGCCAGCGGCGCGAGCATCGCGGCGAGCCGGGTGCTCACCAACGCCGGCGTCGACAACGCCCGCTACACCAACGTCACCCTGGGCCAGCCGGCCGCTCTGGCCGGCTCGACGGCGACCACGGCGACGTTCAACGGCACCAGCTCGTACGTGCAGCTGCCCGGCAAGCTGGTCGCCGACGGCCAGTACCAGTCGATCAGCATGTGGTTCAAGACAACCACCCCGAACGGTGTGCTGTTCAGCTACAGCGCCGACGCGATCAGCAAGGGCACCACGGCCGGCAACTACAACCCGGCCCTCTACATCGGCAGCGACGGCAAGCTGCGTGGCGAGTTCTGGCAGGGCAGCGCGACGCCGATCACCAGCAACGCCGCCGTCACCGACGGCGCCTGGCACCACGTCGTGCTGACCGGGGCGGGTGACACCCAGACGCTCTACCTCGACGGCGTCGCCAAGGGCACGCTCCCCGGCACCATCGCCCTGATCCCGAACGGCTCGACGAACGTGCTGGTCGGCGCCGGCTTCGTCGGCCACGCCTGGCCGAGTCACCTGCGCAGCGGTGCCTCCCCGGCGGTGGCCTCCTACTTCTCCGGCTCCATCTCGGATGTCGCGTTCTTCAACCAGGCGCTCACCGGCACCACGGTGGCCGCGCTGAACAGCGCCGGCCGGACCAGCCACCCGGTGCTCAGCAAGGTCGTCCGGCCCTCCGGCGGGGTCACCGCCGAGATCACGTACGACAAGGCCACCGGTCGGGTCGCCACCGTCAAGGACGAGAACGGCGGCACCTGGAGCCTGGGCACGCCGACCGTCTCCGGTGACAGCGGCGTGTACGCCGCCTCGGTGCTCGGCGCGAAGCCCGCCGACTACTGGCGGCTCGGTTCCGTCGACGTCACCGACGCCGTCAACGAGGTCGAGGGCGGCACGGCCACCTTCAACAACACCACCCTCGGCGTCGCCGGCCCGTTCAGCGACAGCAAGGCAGCCTCGTTCAACGGCTCCACCTCCTACCTCCAACTGCCGCCGGAGGACCTGCCCACCACCGGGCCAAACTCGGTGGAGATGTGGTTCAAGATGCCGGACAAAAACACCGCCGGCGGTGTTCTCTACAGCTACCAGAACGGCCCAATCACCGACCCGGCGGCCGTCACCAGCTGGAATCCGTCGCTGTACGTCGGCACCGACGGCAAGCTGCGCGGTGGCTTCTGGACCGGCAGCGGTAGCTCCGGCCGGATGATCACCACCGCCGGCACGGTCAACGACGGCAAATGGCACCACGTCACGCTGTCCGCGGGCACCGCCACCCAGTCGCTGTACCTGGACGGCGTGGCGGTCGGCAAGCTCGACTACACGCTGGCCGCGACGAGCTCGGTGCACGCGTACGTCGGGGCAGGCAAGTGGTCGGGCGCCTGGCCGATGCACGGCACCCCGGAGGTCGGCTACTTCCCGGGCTCGATCGCCGAGGTCGCGTTCTACCGCAGCCAGCTCAGCGCCGACCAGGTCAGCTCCCACTTCCAGGCCTCCAAGCAGACCGTGCCCGTCGCGGTGACCATGGTGTCCGGGCAGACCCAGGCCATCCCGATGCCGGTGCAGACGGTGACGGTGACCGGCCCGACGGGGGAGAAGCTGTCCTACAGCTACGACCTGGTCAACGGTAACCGGATGGTGGCGCAGACCGACGGCCTCGGCAACACCACCAAGCTCGGGTACGACGTGGGGGGTTTCGGCAACCTGACGTACGACCCGAACGGCGTGTGGACGCAGGAACTCCAGGACGCCCGGGGCAACACCAAGCAGGTGATCACCTGCCAGGACCAGTCGGCCAACAAGTGCTCGTCGGTCTACTACACCTACTACCCGGACGCCACCAGCACCACGCTGAGCCCGGACGCCCGCAACGACCTGATGCTGACCATGCGCGACGGCCGGTCGGCGTCGGAGACCGACAACACGTACCTCACCACGTACGGCTACGACACCAAGGGCAACCAGACCACCATCACCGACCCGCTGGGTCGGGTCACCCGCACCACGTACACCGACGGCACCACCATCGCGGCCAAGGACGGCGGCTTCGCGCCCGCGGGACTGCCCTCGACCGTGACCACCCCCGGCGGGCAGACGCAACAGGTCGTCTACTACGCCAGCGGTGACGTCGCCGAGGTCGTCGAGCCGGGCGGCAAGATCACCCGATACGCCTACGACGGCCTGGGCCGCCCCGTCAGCGAAACCGAAATCACCAACACCTTCCCGGCCGGGCTGACCACGACCCGTACCTTCGACAAGCAGGGCCGGCCGCTCACCGAGACCGAGCCGGCGGTCACCAACCGGGTCACCGGCGCGGTGCACACCGCCTACACCGAGACCACCTACGACGTGGACGGCAACCTCACCGAGCAGAAGGTCAGCGACCTGACCGGCGGCGACGCCCCGCGTACCGAGAAGCACGGCTACAACGCGTACGGCCAGGAGACGAGCACCACCAACGCCGCCGACCAGACCACCACCTTCGAGTACAACCCGTACGGGCAGGTGGCCAGGGAGACTGAGGCCGACGGCGGGGTCACCGTCAACACCTATGACGTCGAGGGCAACCTGCTCACCTCGAAACTCGTGGGCTTCGTCGGAGACCCGAACACCCCGTCCGCGGCCCGCGACCTGGTCACCACCCAACGCTCGTACGACCCGGCGGGCCGGCTCGCGTCCGAGACCGACGCGATGGGCTGGACGACGTCGCACACGTACACCGACAACGGCCTCGAAGCCAAGATCACCCGCACCGACGGCACCCGCACGTTCGTGGTGAAGGAGACCACCTACGACGCCGCCGGCAACGAGGTGACCGAGAAGACCAACAACGGCCGCAGCACCACCGCGACCACCTACGACGCGGCCGGGCGGACGATCTCCACCACCGTCGACCCGAACGGGCTCAAGCGCACCACCACACTGACCTACGACGCCGATGACAACGTCGTGTCCTCGGTGTCCTCCGGCCCGAACGGCACCACCGGCATCTCCGAAGCGCTGTACGACACGGCGGGCCGGGCCATCGCCGAGACGACCTATCCGTCGACGAAGCTGACCCCCGTCGCCCGGTGGAAGCTCAACGAGACCACCGGGACGACGGCCGCCGACTCTGCCGGCAACAGCCCGGCTACCGCCAACAATGTCACCTGGTCGAGTGACCGTGGCGGTTCGGCGGTGTCCAACGGATCGACCACCAAGATCCAGACCGCGGGTCCGGTGGTGGACACCAAGCGAAGCCTGACTTTCGCCGCGTGGGTCAACCTGGCCAGCACGGGTCTCATTGGGCGGGTCCTGGGCCAGGACGGCGTGTCGCAGAACGCGTTCGAGTTGCGCTACCAGAAGACGAACCAATGGATGTTCGTCCTCAAGTCCGCGGACGTCGACGACCCGCCCAACAACCAGATCGTGACCTCGACCTCCGTCCCCTCCGTCAATACCTGGACCCATCTGGCCGGTGTCTTCGACGCCACGACCGGCACCATGACCCTCTACGTCAACGGGGTCGCCGAAGCCACCAAGACGGGCGTGAGCCCATGGTCGGCCACCGGGCCCTTCACGATCGGCTGCGGCAGATTCAACGGCGTCTGCAGCGACTCCTTCAACGGCAAGATCAGCGACGTCCAGGCGTACCAGAAGGCGCTGTCCGCCGCAGAGATCGGGCAGCTCAAGGCTGGCAGCGCACCCGCGGCCGACGCCCAGGTCATCCGCACCTCCCAGGTCCTCGACCAGGACGGGCTGCCCACCTCGATCACCGACGAGAACGGCAACACGACCTACCAGGGCTACGACGAGGAAGGCCGCTTGGTCAAGACGACCGCCCCGGCGGCGATGGTCGAGCAGGCCGGGCAGCTTCCGGCGCTGACCAGCGCGGTCAGCTGGGTCGGCTACAACACGTTCGACGAGCCGACCGATGCCCGCGACGCCAACGGCAACTGGTCGGTCACCCGCTACGACGCCGCCGGCCGGGTCGTGTCCCAGACCGACCCGAGCTACACCCCGCCCGGGTCGAGCACCCCGATCGTGCCGGAGACGACCCAGACGTACGACGAGGCCGGGCAGGTCACGTCGGTGACCGACCCGCTCGGCAAGATAACCCGCTACGAGTACGACCAGCTCGGCCGGGTGTCGAAGCAGGTCGCGCCGAACGACGGAGTTACCACCTACCGGTACGACGACGTGGGCAACGTCCTGTCGACGACGGACCCGACGGGCGCGGTGACGGAGGCGACCTACGACTACCTGGGCCGCACGCTGACGTCGACCGAGGTGGTGCGGCAGGCGAGCACCAACTACACCACCACCTACACCTACGACGACACCTCGGCCCAGCAGACGACCCAGGTCACCTCGGCGGCGGGGGTGAACAGCACCACCACGTACAACGCGGCCGGTGAACCGCTGACCGTCAAGGACGGCGCGAACAACGTCACCAGCTACACCTACGACAGCGAGGGACGGACCACCCGCACCACCCGTCCGGACGGCTCGTACGCCACGGTCACCTACGACATGGCGGACCGGGCCACCGACACCGCCGAGTACAGCCCGGCCGGTGTCAAGCTGTCGTCGCAGTCGGCCCACTACGACCGTGCCGGCAACATGGTCGCCACCACGGACGCCCGTGACACGACCACCACCTTCGAGTTCGACGCGACCGGGGCGCTGACCAGGGAGATCCAGCCGATCTCCGGCTCGGATGCGATCGAGACGACGTTCGGCTACGACCTGGAGGGCAACCGGACCCGGTTCACCGACGGTCGGGGTAACGCCTTCTACACCACGTACAACTCGTGGGGGCTGCCGGAATCGCAGATCGAGCCGGCGACGGCGGCCCACCCGGACGCGGCGGACCGGACCTTCACCATCGCGTACGACCGGGGTGGCCGGCCGGTCACGCAGACGATGCCCGGCGGTGTGACGGTCACCCGTGCCTACGACGACATGGGCCAGCTGATCCGGCAGGCCGGCGCGGGTGCCGAGGCGGCGACCGTGGACCGGGTGTTCGGCTACGACGTGGCGGGTCGGATGACCGAGTTCTCCGGCTCCGGCGGGACGAACACGATCAGCTACGACGACCGTGGCCTGCCGTTGTCGGTGACCGGGCCGTCTGGTGACTCGTCGTTCGGCTACGACCCCGACGGCCGGCTGGCCTCCCGCCAGGACGCCGCCGGCACCACCTCCTACGGGTACGACGGCGCGGGCCGGCTCTACACCCTGAGCAACCCGACCGCCGACGTGCAGATGGCCTACACCTACAACACGCTCTCCCAGCTCAGCAAAATCACGTACGGGAACAACGGCAACAGCCGCAACTTCACGTACGACCCGCTGCGGCGGCTCAAGGACGACGAGTTGAAGTCGTCGACGGGCACCTCGCTGGCGAAGATCAGCTACAGCTGGGACGAGAACAGCAACATCGTCTCGAAGAGCACCACCGGCTTCGCCGGGTCAGCGGCCAACACCTACACCTACGACCTAGCCGACCGGCTGACGTCGTGGAACAACGGCACCGCCACGACGGTGTACGCGTACGACAAGTCCGGTAACCGGGTGCAGAACGGTTCGAAGCTGTTCACGTACGACCAGCGCAACCGGCTGTTGACCGCCGACGGCGCCGGCTACACGTACACCGCGCGGGGCACGCTCGCCTCGGCGGGTGGGGTCACCACGAGCACGGACGCGTTCGGGCAGGTGGTGTCGCAACAGTCCACCGGTGGCGGTTCGCAGACGTACTCGTATGACGGCCTGGGGCGGGCGATTCGGCCGGGCTTCTCGTACGGCGGGTTGGCAAACGACCTGGCTGGTGATGCTTCCGCGAGTTACGTGCGGGGCCCGTCGGGTGAGGTGGTCGGCACCGCTTCGGGCGGTAGTCAGCGGTTGGTGTGGACGGACCTGCACACGGATGTGGTGGGGCAGTTCACGGCGACGGGGGCGGGCTTGTCGGGGTCGATGACCTACGACCCGTTGGGCAAGATTGTCGGCACGGCTGGTCTGTTGGGGCAGTTGGGTTACCAGTCGGAGTGGACTGATGCGGTGACGTCGCGGGTGAACATGCACGCGCGGTGGTACAACACCGAGACTGGTCAGTTCGACACGCGGGACACCGCCAGCAACAGTCCGGTGCCGGACTCGATCAACGCCAACCGCTACCAGTACGGTGACGCGAACCCGCTGACCGTCACGGACCCGACGGGGCACTGGGGTTTCGGCAGCCTGAAGAAGGCGTTCAGCTCGGCGGTGAGCTCGGTCCGCTCGACGGTGTCGTCGTACGCCTCGAGTGCCTACTCGTACGCCTCGTCGTACGCGTACTCGGCGTACAGCTCGGCCAAGAGCACCGTCACCAAGACGGTGAGCAAGGCCAAGGCAGTGGTGAAGAAGAAGGTCCAGCAGGTCAAACGGAAGTACAACCAGGTCAAAAAGACCGTCAAGAAGACGTACAACAAGGTCAAGAAGGCGGTCAAGAAGAAGATCGACGCGGGCCGCAAGTACGTGTCGAAGAAGATCGCCGCGGCCAAGAAACGCGCCAAACAACTCGCCGCCAAGGCGAAACAGGCTGCCAAGAAGGTCGCGGCGAAGGCGGTCCGGGTGGTCAAGAAGGCGGCCAGCCAGGTCAAGGACGCGGCGGCGGCGACGAAGAAATGGGTACAGGAGCACAAGGACACCCTTCTCGAGGTCGCCGCGATCGGCGGGGCGATCCTGGCCGGTATCGCCTGCACGGCGGTCACCGCCGGCGCCGGTGCGATCGCCTGCATGGTCGGTGCGGGAGCGTTGATCAACCTGGCCAAGGACGCGGCGCAGGGTGACATCCACAGCGTCGGTGACGCGCTGGGCTCCGTGGGCACGGGTGCAGTGTCGGGTCTGGTCGGTGGTGCCGGTGGCGCGATCGCCGGCCGGGTCGGTGCGCTGGTGGCCAACAAGGTCGGTACTGGCCTGGCGGGTCGGCTGGCCACGGAGGCGGCGGAGAACACCGTCGAGGACGCGATCGGCCAGGTCGCGACGACGGGCCGGTACAACCCCCGTGCGGCTGCGGAGAGCATGGTTCCGGGGCTGAGCCTGCTCAGCCGCAAGGGAGGCGGCGCCCGCAGCGCCGGAGCGTCCAGCGGCGGCGGCGCCGGGGGCGGGGGCAACGCCTTCGGTATCTCGGTCGGCGGGGGCGGCGCTACCTGTCCACGGCACAGCTTCGATCCGAAGACGCGGGTGCTCATGGCCGATGGCAGTAGCCGGCCGATTGAGGATGTCAACGTCGGTGACAAGGTCATGGCAACCGAGCCGACCACGGGCAGGTCGGAGCCGAAGCAGGTCACCCAGCTGCACCGCAACGACGACAAGGACCTGACCGACCTGACCGTCCGCGACCAGGACGGCAAGGTCACGAAGGTAGAGACGACCTGGCACCACCCGTTCTGGAACGCCACCAAGCGTAAGTGGGACGACGCCAAGGACCTCAAGCCCGGCACCAAGCTGCTCGTCCGCGGCAAGGGCGCGGTCACCGTCGCCGCGGTGCTGAACAAGCTCGGCGCCGAGGAGATGCGAGACCTCACCGTCGCTGACATCCACACGTACTATGTGGTAGCCGGCAACACTCCCGTACTCGTGCACAACTGCAACCTTGCAAACTATGCCGACAGCGTGCGCAATAAGCCTGGAGCCAAATTTGCCTCGGAGTACACATCGCCTTCAGGTGCCAAGTACTACGGCCATAATAGGCATGGACAGCAGGCGGAAGGACCGCTAGCGGACGCGCTTGAGCGGGCGGGCCACCATGGAGGGTGTGCAGAGGTGCATTGCCTGATCCAAGCTCAGGCAGCGGAAGGTCCCGACGCTATCCGGGGTGGAACCATGCGCACGGTGCAGACGAGAAACAATTCTATGCCAACGTCAAATACGACTGGTCATGGCGAACCGGCGTACCCTTGCGGTCGTTGTAGCCGGCTACTGGAAGATCTCGGGATCGGGTGAACTTATGATCCGCTTTGACTCACTCAGTCAGGACGTGCTTAAAGCGCTTGACGCCTCCGGATGGAGCGTAGACCGCGCCGTTGACGCTGGCCAGTGGGTAGAACCTCTGGAGAGAGAGGGCTACCGGGTCCATACTCTGGCCATAGCTGCCCTGTCTGCGCTGGGAGGGCTTTCGCTTGAGCCGCGCAATGCGGTTGGCCCAAACTTTGCTAATGATGAGCCTTACAATTTCGATCCGATCGCGGCCGGATCGGGTCAGCGCGCCCTAGCTGGGGAGGTAGAGAGTGTTCTTGGTGGACAGTATTTCCCTATCGGTGAATGGCTAAGCTACTCAAGCGTTTTCCTGGAATCTGGGGGGAGAGTGGTTGCTGCTGGCATGGGATGGTTCTGGGAAATGGGTTCAAGCTTTGAAGAATCCTTGGAGCTGGCAGTTTGCGCGAACCGCCCGCTGCTCTGTCTGTACTCTGATCCGGGTGTGGCCCCCTGGCCGCCCGCGTGATCTCTGCGTTCACTCGCTCATTCAGGGTTGCGGTTACAGCGCGTAGCGCAGAGCTGTCGGGGGTCGATGCCGTCTGCCTGGGTTGCCGTCACGGTTGCCGTCAGCGCGGGGTTGGCATCCAAGTATGCCGATGAGCACCTCGGTCGTGCGCGACCAGACGGTTCGGTGGTGCAGCTTCGATCCCGAAAGCCACCCATCGTGATGGCTTCGAAGGAATTGTCATGGCGCCGCCGACAGAACCCTTCTCGGAGTTGGGTGGCTCGGTATGGCGGGCGTGCGCGCGGGGCCGTAGGCCTGTAGCGCGTGCGCGCGGCCCCGGCTTCGGCCGGGGCCGTTCTTGATCCTGTAGAGCAGTTTTGAGCCAGTCGAATCTTGGTCGAGGGCCTTGGTCCGGTTGGCTTACTGCTTCGGTGCGCGGTCGCGGCTGCTGCGGGGGCGCTTGGCGGGCGGCGGGGTCTGGCCGCCTTCGCTGGCCCGTTGGAGGTGTTCGGGCTGCTGGGCGAAGTTGCCTCGGTCGGCCTGGTATTTGATCACTTCGTCGATCAGGTCGTTGTTGGTGTCGGCGTGGCGCAACAGCTCGTGTAGGGCTGCGTTCTTGTCGTCGGCGGTGCGGGCGTGGTGGTAGCGGATGGTGATGGCCTGTTGGTCGGCGAGGTAGGCGGCGACTCTGCGGCGGAGGTCGGGGTCGTCGATGGGTTCGTGGAGGACGCCGCCGCGTAGGAGGTCGAACGCGTCGGGGTGCACGAACGTGCCTTTGCCGGCGACGCTGTAGGTGATGCGCCGGTGTTGCAGTTCGCGTAGCGCGCGTTGGGCGGTCATGGAGGCCACGCCGTAGAGGTCGGCCATCTTGCGGGCGGACGGTAGTGGGTCGTTGGGGTTGAGGCGTCCGTCGCGGATCTGGTCGAGGATGTCGTCGACGACCTGCTGGAACAGGGCTCGCTTGTCGTCTGGGTCGTGGGCCATGCGCTGATCGTAGCCGTCATGGGCTGATCAGGCGAGACAGGCGTCACATGACACTCGTGTCTCCGAACCCCTTGACCGCCACAGGTGTCACGTGACACCTTATGTGCACGGGACGCACGCCGCAGTGGCGTGGACCGGAGTAGAGGAGAACACAACATGTTGGTGTTGCCGATTGATGGCAGCCAGACGCTGCTGGTGCTGGCTGTGCCGGCGCCGCAGTTCAAGGACAAGGCCAACGGTGTGGCCGCGACCGATCGTGTCACGGGTGCGCCGTTGGTGGAGGTACCCCTCGCGCTGACGGTCGAGGGTGGGCAGCCGCAGGTGTTGCGGGTGTCGGTGCCGCAGCCGTCGGTGCCGAAGGACCTTGCCGTGGGGCAGATGGTCAAGGCGTCCGGGTTGACGTTCGTGACGGGGGAGAAGAACGGCCGGACCTGGCAGATCTTCCGGGCGTCGGCGTTGACGGCGGTGAAGGCCGCATGATCCATCCCCCTGATACCCGCCTGGTCATGGCGGTACCGGCCGTCGTCGTGGCGGTCGCCGCCCTGGCCGTACTCGTGTGGCTCGGCGCGCACGCCGTGCGGTACCTGGTGGCGGACAGGAAGCTCCGTCCGGTGCTGCGGGTCGCGTGGCGGATCAAGTACACGTGGCGGCGTACCGCCCGCCGGGTCGGACTGGCCCAGACTGAGCGGATCCACTCGCCGTGGTGGTCCAACCGGCCGCCGGGCACGGTCGTGACCCGGGAGTTGATCCCGGCCGTCACGGTGGCGGCCGAGTGGTGGGGCGTGCGCGTCGACGCTTCCACCGTCGGTCGTCTCGGCGTTGAGGAGTTCACCCAGGCGGCCGGGCATCTGGCCGACGTGTGGCGGGTGCCCCTCGTGAGGGTGGCGCAGGTCCGCCCCGGCCTGGTCCGGATACGGGCGCTCCTGCACGACCCCCTCACCCAACCCGCGACCTGGACCGAACCGACCGACGCCGAGTCGGACCCGGCGGTGTGGGTCGCCGGCGTGGACGCCGACGAGCAGCCGGTCACGATCCGCTCGGCCGGTGTCTCCGGCGTGGTGGTGGCCGGGCTGGCGGGTTACGGCAAGACGTCGTTCCTCAACGCCCGGTACTGCCAGCTCGCCCCGTCGCCGGCGGTGCAGTTCGTGCTGATCGACGGCAAGGGCGGCCCGGACTACGACGACCTGTTCACCCGCGCGTGGCTGTCGGCGAAAGACGACCCCGAGCAAGTCCGTGACCATCTGGCCCGGGTACGGGAGTTGATGGTCGCCCGTCAGCACGCGATCCGCTCGGTGCTCGGCGTGAAGAACGTGTGGCACGTCGGCCCGTCCGCCTCCTGGCCCCTGGTCGCGGTGGTGATCGACGAGGCGCACACGTTCCTGAACGAGACCAAGGGCACCGACGCGCAGTCCAAGCGCCTCGACGCCCTGGCCCGGGAGACCGCCCGGCTGGTGGAGGAGTTGATCCGTAAGGGTCGCAACGTCGGTATCCAGGTCGTTCTGGCGACGCAGAAGGCGACCGGGGATGCGATCCCGACGAAGATCCGCGACAACTGCCAGGTCGCGATCAGCTTCGCGCAGCGCACCAGCGAGGCGGCCACGGCCGTACTCGGCTCGGACATCACGAATGCGCCGGATGAGCACCCGCGTCGCCTGCAAGACCCGGCCTATGTCGGGGTGGCCTCGATGGTTGCGCACGGGCGGCCCGGGTTCACCCTGGTCCGCACGCCGTACGTGCCGGACGCGACCGCCGATGCGATCGCCACCGCGACCGCGCACCTGGTCCGCGACCCGCTGCACCTGTTGACCACGGGGAGGGTGGTGGCCGATGCCGCACCCCGATGACGAGTTCCCCGGGCAGAGCGGCGGCCCATTCCGCCAAGAACACTCCGCCGCGCTGCCCGGGTTCAGCCCCTATCCCAGCAGTGAGAAGGAACCACTCCCGATGATGTCACCCCATCCTGTACCAACGGATCTGGGCGGCCTGCTCCGCGTGGCGGCCTCCGCCGGCCTCGCCCACCGGGTTGGCGAGTGCCGGCATCCGGTCGCCGTTACCGGTAGGAGTCTGCTCGTCGAGCGCGGCACCGGCAGGATCGTCGACCGCCTCCACGCGGACACCACACACGGTCGGGTGGTCGAGTTGCGCTGCCGCAGCCGCCGCGCGTCGGTCTGCTCGGCCTGCTCCGCGCTGTACAAGCTGGATGCCTACCACCTGATCGCCGCCGGCCTGCACGGTGGGAAGGACACCCCGGCGCAGGTCGCCGACCGGCCTCGGCTGTTCGTCACGGTGACCGCGCCGTCGTTCGGGCCGGTGCACCTCGGCCCGGACCGGCACGGCCAGCCCCGCCCCTGCCACCCCCGCACCCGACGTACGCCCGTGCGTCGTAGCTGTGGCCGGTGGCATCCGGTCGCCGACCCGGCGATTGGCACGCCCCTCGACTCGGCCGGCTACGACTACCCCGGTCAGGTGCTGTTCAACGCGCACGTCGGGCCGTTGTGGGCACAGTTCACCACCGAGACGCGTCGTGGCCTGGCCGCCGCAGCCGGTCTGCCTCGGGGGGTGGCGACCCGGCAGGTGCGGGTGGTGTTCGCCAAGGTCGCCGAGTTCCAGGCCCGGGGCGTGGTGCACCTGCACGCGATCGTCCGCCTGGACGGCGCAGACGGCCCGTCCTCGGCCCCGGCCGGTTGGGCCAACGTCGACCTGCTCGACCACGCCATCCGCGCCGCGATCCGGCGGGTCGAGGTCACCACTCCGGCATGCCACCGGGTGACGGCTCGACGGTTGAGGTGGGGTCGGCAGGTCGATGTCCGTCCGATCAGCCGCGCCGGTGACCTGTCGGAGACGGTGGTGGCCCAGTACGTGGCGAAGTACGCCACCAAGGCCGCCGAGACGGTCGGGGTCGACCTCGGCCCCGATCTACTGCCGCGCCTGCGACGGCCACGGCACGAACCGCACGACGGCGGTGCTGTGTCACCGGTGTGCGGGGACCGGCCGGCGACCTGGCGTCAGCCTGCGGCACCTGAGCGTGCACGCCCGTCGGCTGGTTGACACCTGCTGGTGGCTGGGCGCCCAACCCGGCCTCGGTCGGCTGAGGCTGCGCCGGTACGCGCACACCCTCGGATTCCGGGGCCACTTCGCCACCACCTCACGCACCTACTCCACCACCTTCACCGCGCTACGCGCCGAACGCCGTAGCTGGATGGCCGACCGGCATGCCGAGCGGGCCGGCGTCGACCCGTCGGGCGTGTTCGTCGTCGGTGACTGGCGCTACGCCGGACCGGGAGGTGGGCGTGACTGCTGACCTGCTGACTGTCGCCCAGGTCATGGACCGGCTCCAAGTGTCCAAACACACCGTCTACCACCTCATCCGCACCCGGCGACTCCGGTCGGTCCGCATCGGGCGGTGCCGCCGCATTCCCGCCACGGCGCTGGCCACCTACCTGCGCGAGTTGAGCGGGGAGGTGACCGGACATGGCCGGTAGGAAACGCGCCAACGGTGAAGGCACCATCTACCAGCGCGCCGACGGCCGGTGGGAAGGGGCCGGCTACGTCCAGGCCGCCGACGGCAGTAGCCGACGGGTCCGGGTCTACGGCGCCACCCGCAAGGAAGCCGCCGACAAGCTGGCCGTGAAACTCGCCGACTCCCACCGGGGTCTACCCGCGACCGCCGACCCGACGATCACCGTCGCCGACTACCTCACCCGCTGGCTCACCACCGTGGCGGTCCACCAGGTACGGCCCACCACCTACGCCAACTACGACACCTACATCCGCCAGTTCCTCATCCCCGCACTCGGTCACCGCCGGCTCGCCGCGCTCACCGTCACCGAAGTCCGCACCTTCCTCGACACCATCCAAACCGTGTGCCAGTGCTGCGCCCGAGGCTGGGACGCCCGCCGCGACCCGCACCACCCGCGCAAGGACCGGCGGCCCCGCTGCTGCGCCGTCGGCGCCTGCTGCCAACGCCACGTGAAGCCGGCCACCGTCCGCTACATCCGTTCGGTCCTGTCCGCCGCCCTCGCCCACGCCGTACGGGAGGAACTCTTGTACCGCAACGTCGCCTCCCCGGTCCGACTCCCCACCCCCGCCCGCAGCCGATACCAGCCGTTCACCGCTGGCGAGGCCCGCAAATATCTGTACGCTGCCGCGTTCCACCGCGACAGCCCGCTGTTCGAACTCGCGCTACGCACCGGCATGCGGCGCGGCGAAATCCTCGGCCTGCAATGGTCCGACATCGACCTGGACGCCGGGCACCTGTCCGTACGCCGCACCCTCGCCCGCACCAAAGGCGGCATGTCCTTCCAACCACCCAAGACCGAAGCGTCGCAGCGGCGGATCCTGCTACCCCGAGACTGCATCGCCTCGCTGACCCGCTACCGGCGCCGGCAGGACATCGACCGGCGGGAAGCCGGCGACACCTGGACAGATCTCGACCTGGTGTTCGCCACCGCGACCGGCAAACCGCTCGACCCTGCGAACGTTCATCGTCAGCACGAGACGATCTGCTACCTCGCCGAGGTCCGATACATCCGCTTCCACGACCTCCGACACACCTGCGCCACGCTGCTGCTGGAACAAGGCGTCGAACTCGTCACCATCAAGGAACTCCTCGGACATGCCCGGCTGCACGTCACCGCCGACATCTACGCCCACGTCCGACCCCGCCTGCACCGCAATGCCATCGAAGCCATGAACCGAGCCCTACACCCCGACGACACCGACCCGGACGACGACACCCCACCCGCCGACGACTGACACCCGACCCGCGGCGCCTCGACCAGAGCAGGATCCTGGTCGGGCGCCCCGCTACTCGTTGCGCAGTGCCGCTGAGCGTGGCCAGGCGAGGAAACGCGCGTGCAGAACCCCCGATGGGGTGTGCGGCAGGTCCTCGCACGCCTGGACCAGGTACGCCGACAGGTGCAGCATCAGCGATATCCGCGCACCGGTGAACTCCACCACGAGCTGCCGCTTGCGGGTCCGACACGGCCACGCCGCCCCGCACCCGCGCAGATCCACTGCGGCCGTACCGGCTGATGCACCGACAACAACCCCACCACCCATCGGGCTCGTTGGAAGGGGGAAGGGGCCACTGCCGACACCCGACCCGACCACTCCCAGGGCCGACGGCAACCCCTTCCCCCCTGGCACCCGCCAGCCCGGCGTACTGCCGCAAGCGAACCGGCGAGGCCCTGTCGCTGAACCTACGAACCAGCCTCGGGCACCCCAACGTCCCGACAGACACCACGCCGGACACTTCCACGACCCTGGCGCGTCCCGCCGTGTCCACTACCGTGGGTCGGTATGAGTCACCGCCTCCGCGCGGCCATGCTCCGCGCCCACCTCGACCCGGCCGCCCTCGCCACAGCCGTCGGTGTCGACGTCAAGACCGTCACCCGGTGGCTCGCCGGTCGCGTCCCGCACCAACGCACCCGCCTCGCCGTTGCCGACGCCCTCGGCGAGACCGAAGCCGACCTGTGGCCGCAGACTCGCCCCGACCAGGCTCCGGGCGCGGAGGCCACCGCTGAGGTCGTCGCCGCCTACGCTCACCGCGCCGACATCCCTCACCACGTCTGGGCCGCCCTGCTCGCCGGCGCCACGACGCGGATCGACCTGCTCGGCTACGCCTACCCGTTCCTCCTGGAGTTGCTGCCCAACACCATGCAGCTCATCACCGACAAGGCCGCCAACGGCGCCCGGGTCCGTCTCGCGTTCGCCGACCCCGACTGCCCGCACGTCGCCGAACGCGACGCCCTCGAACAGATCGGCGGCACCCTACCCGGCCGGATCCGTAACGCCCTCAACTTCTGCGAACCCCTCCACGGCGTGCCGGGGGTGGAGATCGGCCTGCACACCGTGCACCTGTACAACTCGGTGTTCCGCTTTGACCACCAGATGATCGTCACCCCACACCTGTACCGCGCCCGCGGCTACCAACACCCCGCCCTGCACCTGCGCGAACTGTCCCCGCACGGCATCTTCGCCGCCCACGCCGACCAGTTCGAACAGATCTGGCAAACCACCACCGCCTACCCGAAGGAGACCCGGTGACCGGCCGGCGCGACTACTACCACGACCCGGACGCACCCACCGCGAACAGCTTCGTCCCCGGCGCCGCCGCCATCGTCACCGACGAGCACGGCCGCGTGCTGCTGCAACGGCGCACCGACTCCGGCAACTGGTCCCTACCCGGCGGCGCCATGGACATCGGCGAAACCCTTCAACAGTGCGCCGTCCGCGAGGTCAAAGAGGAGACCGGCCTCGACATCGAGATCACCGGCCTGCTCGGCATCTACACCGACCCCGCGCACGTCATCGCGTACGCCGACGGTGAGGTGCGGCAAGAGTTCACCGTCACCTACCTCGCCCGAGTCACCGGCGGCACGCTGACCGTCAGCGACGAGTCCACCGAGGTCCGCTTCATCCACCCCGCCGACTTCGACCACATCCCCATCCACGACACCGTCCGCCTCCGCCTCCACCACCACGCCGAGCACCGCGACACCCCCTACCTCGGATAACGCCACCCATCGATGCCCTGACCACTGAAGGGCGCGGACGTCTCCCCAGGTTGCCGTCACCGTCGCCGTCAACACCGATAGATTTCGATGCGGCGAGTAGACGCCACCCACGAAAGGCCAGGTGAAACGCCATGAGAACGTAAGTCACATTGCGTGACGGGATGAAAATCCCACACGTACTATGTGGTGGCCGGCGAAACTCCGGTGCTCGTTCACAACTGCAATTTCAAGCCCGGGGTGGCTGACGAGAAATACGACAAGCATGTTCTTGGCCTCGATGATGCCGGCAATGCAACGCGCAAGCCGGATATGCCAGAGTATGACTATGACGGCGGATTCGAGGACTTCGTATCCGATGCGCAGAAGCTGATGTGCGGCAATTCCTGCCCAGCGGGAGCGCGGCAGGCTGTACGAAGCAGCGACGGAGCCATCATTCGACTTGACTCGTCCGGCAGGGTCGGAATTAGGCAAGGTAACGTGATTACTACATACTTCCGTCCTGATGACCCAGCGGCGTACTTCGCTCGCGAGGCTGCCAGATGACGGCGCGAGATGCGAGCTTCGCCCAGGTGTTCGCCCAGTTCATGCGTGACACAGGGCGCTGGCGAGACTGCGAGCCGGATGCCCTCCTGGCGCGATGGTCGGGATTCGTAGAGTCCTGTATCCGTGGCTATAAAGGTGACGCTGAAGACTATTTCAACGATTTGACGGCGCGTGATGGCCTGGAGCGCGCGATGCGAGAATCGGCCCTTGCTCATTTTCCTGAACTGGATGATCTCCGGCGGGCGGCCTTAGAAATAGATGAAGAGTTCCGCAGAATCCTGCGCACTGATGCTTTTCCAAGGGCCCCTATGGATGAATGGTGGAATCGTGGAATCGTAAGTTACGCTGGCGCGCGTTTGGTTGAAGAGCTGAGTCAGACTTACGGCATTAACATCGACCTCGTGTGATAAGGAGGGGCGTCAGCTTGGTTGAGCCCTCTTGCGGAACGTGTTTTCGTCGTTGCGGTGGGCGCTGAAGGGTGCGGCCGTTTGCCTGCGTTGCTGTCACTGTCGATGTCAGGCAATTGGCATACATGCAAGTATCTCGATGAATCTGCGGGTTGTCCTTCCGAGGCGCGAAGCTCGTTCAAGCGACACCTTGCCGGCGCAGGGCTCCGGTGGCACGGCGCGTAGCGGCCGTGGCGTCGATCCCCGGAACCCATCGCCGTGGTTGGCCCGTGAAGGGATCGTCACGGCCTTGATCGCGTCGGCTGGGAGGCGTCGATTGGCCGCTCCGCTCGCGGCGGCCGCGTGCGCGCGGGCCGAAGGCTGTAGCGCGGGCGCGCGGCCCGGCGTCAGCCGGGCCGTCTTGATCTGGTGAAGCAGTTCTTAGCCCAGTGGCTCCGTCGGTGGCGGGGCTGCTGGGCTACGCCTTGGGGTTGCGGCGTCGCTTCACTGCTGGCCTGTCGGCGGCAGGGGCGCTGCTGGTGGTGCCGGCGGCTCGTCCGAGGTTGGCTTCGTAGGCGGCGAGGTCGTCGGCGAGGTCGGTGTGTGTCTGTTGGAGGGTGGCGAGTTCTTCGGTGGCTTGCCAGGCGGCGGCCGTGTCCTTGTTCATGAACGCGTCGACGATCTTGCCGCTGATGCGCTCCCGTTTTAGGAGGTAGAGGGCGAGGCGCCGGTTGAGTGCCGGGTTGTCGCTGATGGCCGGCGTCTGGGTGGTCGCGGCGATGGGCCGGCCGTCGGCATCGGTGCCGATGCGTTCGGGTGCTTGGGGGTGGACGAAGGTGCCTTTGCCGACGACGGCGTAGGTGAGACCGCGGTGTTGCAGCTCGCGTAGGGCGCGTTGGGCGGTCATGGAGGCGACGCCGTAGGTGTCTGCCATGCGCCGGGCGGTGGGGAGCACGTCGCCGGGGGCGAGTTTGCCGGTGCGGATCTGGTCGACGATGTCGTCGACGACCCGTTGGAACAGGGCGCGTCGGTCGTCGGCGTCGTGCGGCATGAGCTGATCGTAGTCGTCTTGTCCTGATTGAGCTACACGGGCTACCCAAGATTCCTGGGTCAAACCCCTTGACTAGATCACGATTGTCACGTGAAACCTAGGAAGCCTAGTAACCATGCCGTTGGGGTGTGGTGGGCGACCGAAGGAGAACGCTCGTGTTGGTACTGCCGATTGACGGTGGTAGGGGACTGCTGGTGCTCGCTGCGGCGACACCGCAGTTCAAGGACAAGGAGAACGGGGTTGCCGCCACGGACCGCGCCACGGGTGCGCCGTTGGTGGAGGTGCCCCTGGCGCTGACGGTGGAGGGCGGGACCCCGCAGGTGTTGCGGGTGTCGGTGCCGCAGCCGTCGGTGCCGAAGGACCTCGCGGTCGGCCAGTGGGTGAAGGCGTCCGGGCTGACGTTGGTGGCGGGGGAGAAGAACGGCCGGCCGTGGCAGATCTTCCGCGCGTCGGCGTTGACGGCGGTGAAGCCTGGATGACGATGATCGATTCGGCTCAGCTGAGGCTGCTCACCGTGGTTCCCGCCGTGCTGCTGGGCGCGGCGGCCGTCGTGGTGGTCGTCTGGTTGGCCGCGCATCTGGTGCGGTATCTGCTGGCCGACGCCGAGATCCGGCGGGCGTTGCGTGTCGGTTGGCGGATCCGGTGGACGAGGCGGCGTACCGCCGTGCGGGTGGGCCTGGTCCAGACCGAACGCATCCGTCCGCCGTTGTGGTCGTCTCGGCCGCAGACGGTGGTGGTGCGGCGGGAGTTGGTTCCGTCGGTCCGGGTGCGGGCGCGGCGGTGGGGTGTCGAGGTGGACGTGGCCACGGTCGGCCGGCTCGGTCTGGTCGAGTTCCAGGACGCGGCCGGGCATCTCGCCGATGCGTGGCGGGTGCCGCAGGTCCGGGTAGCGCAGGTCCGTCCCGGTCTGGTTCGGCTGCGGGCGTTGCTGGTCGACCCGCTGACCCAACCGACGGTCTGGGATGGGCAGGCCGCCACCGTTGACTACCTGGAGACGTGGTCGGCGGGCGTTGACGCTGATGGCCAACCGGTCACCATCCGCTCGTCCGGGGTTTCCGGGGTGGTGGTTGCGGGGCTGGCCGGTTTCGGCAAGACCTCGCTGCTGAACGCCCGGTTCTGTCAACTCGCACCGTCGTCGGCGGTGCAGTTCGTGTTGATCGACGGCAAGGGCGGCCCGGACTACGACGACTTGTTCCGTCGGGCGTGGCTGTCGGCGAAGGACGACCCGGAGCAGGTCCGTGATCATCTGGCGCGGGTGCATGAGCTGATGACGGGCCGTCAGCGTTGTATCCGGGCGGTGCTCGGGGTGAAGAACGTGTGGCATCTCGGCCCGTCTGCCTCGTGGCCGCTGGTCGTGGTGGTGATCGATGAGGCGCACACGTTCTTCAACGAGTCCAAGGGCACCGACGTCGAATCGAAGAAACGCGATGCGCTGGCGCGGCAGACGGCCCGGTTGGTGGAGGAGCTGGTGCGTAAAGGCCGTAACGTCGGTATCCAGGTGATCCTGGCGACGCAGAAGGCGACCGGGGATGCGATCCCGACGAAGATCCGGGACAACTGCCAGGTCGCGGTCAGTTTCGCGCAGCGCACAAGCGAGGCTGCCACGGCGGTGCTCGGCTCAGACATCACCGGCTTCCCCGATGAGCATCCGCGCCGGTTGCAGGACCCCGCCTACATCGGGGTTGCCTCGATGGTGGCCGAAGGGCGGCCCGGGTTCACGCTGGTCCGCACCCCGTACGTCAGTGACGAGGCCGCTGACCGGATCGCGGCGGACACCGCGCATCTGGTGCGCGATCCGCTGCGGCTACTCGCCGACGCCGCCAGGGCGGAACGTCCCGGCGGCCAGGACAGGGAGGGCGGCGGCTCATTCCGCCAAGAACACTCCGCCGCTCTCCCCGCAAGCAGCCCTTCCACGAGTGGGAAGGAGCTGCGCTGATGATGCCATCCACCCCTCACGGAGTCGACCTCGACGCCCTGCTCCGCATCGCCGCCGCTCAGGAGGTGGAGGGCCGGGTCGGTGTATGCCGGCATCCGATCCGGTTGACCGGGCGTGGCCTGCTGGTCGAGGCCGGCACCGGCCGTGTCCTCGCCGACACCGGCGACCGGCAGACGATCACGGTGCGGTGCCGTAACCGGCGTGCCGCGCGGTGTCCGGCGTGTTCGACGTTGTACAAGCTCGACGCCTTCCACCTGATCGCCGCCGGGCTCCGCGACGAGCCCACCGAGGCGGCAGGTGGCGTACCTCGGCCGCGGGTGTTCGTGACGGTGACCGCGCCGTCGTTCGGGCCGGTGCACCTCGCCCCGAGCCGGGGCGGCGTCCTTCGTCCCTGTCACCCCGCCGGGGCCGGCTGCGGCCGGTGGCACCTGCCGGACGATCCGCTGATCGGCACCCCGCTTGAGTCGGATGGCTATGACTATCCGGGGCAGGTGTTGTTCAACGCCCACGCCGGGATGCTGTGGGCGCGGTTCACCACCGAGGCGCGCCGCACCCTCGCCGCCGTGGCTGGCCTGTCCCGGCGCGAGGCGGCCCGGCAGGTCCGGATGGCCTTCGCCAAGGTCGCCGAGTTCCAGGCGCGGGGAGTGGTCCACTTCCACGCGATCGTCCGGCTCGACGGACCGGACGGCCTGCCCACCCCGCCGCCGACCTGGGCGACCAGCGACGTGCTGGAAAGCTCGATCCGCCGGGCGGTCCCCGTCGTCGCCGTCCCCATGCCAGCGGTGGTCGGCGGGCCTGTATTGCGGTGGGGCCGGCAGGTTGACATCCAGCCGCTTCCCGCAGGGGATGTGGTGGTGGCCCGGTATGTGGCGAAGTACGCCACGAAGACCGCCGAGGCCGTCGGCGTCGACCTGCCGCCGCTGTTCTGCCGCGCTTGCCGAGGCGACGGCCTACGCCCCGGCGACGGGCTCCGACTCTGGTGCCGGGTGTGTTCGGGCACCGGCAGAAGTCCCGGCGTCAGCCTCGACCAGCTCCCGGCGCACGGCCGCCTGTTGGTGGAAACCTGCTGGCGGCTCGGCGGACTGCCCGAACTGCGAGGGCTGCGGCTGCGCCGCTGGGCGCACCAGCTCGGCTACCGGGGCCACGTCACCAGCAAGTCACTGGCCTACTCGACTACCTTCGCCGCGCTACGCGGTGAACGGCGCCGGTGGCGGCTGACCCGACACGCCGCCGCTGTCGGTGTCGACCTGACCACCGACCTGCTCGCCGTCGGGGACTGGCGCTACACCGGCCAACTCGGGGAGGACGCGTGAGTTGCCCTGTGTCAAGCCGCCACTTGATGATCTTGTTTGAGCAGGTGTTGGAGGGCTCGGTGGCGGTCCGGGTCGTAGGGGGTGTTGGTGGTCCAGCATTTCCAGATGATGTCCAGCCAGGCGCGGGCCAGGATACGGACCGCGTGGGGATGGTCGTGGCCGCGGGCTCGGGCTCGTTGGTAGAGGTCGGCGGCCCAGGGGTTGGCGTGGCGGCTGTCGCCGGCGAAGTCGCAGACGGCGTCGCGCAGTTGTTTGTCCACGGCCCAGCGGAAGGTCACGATGCGGACTTTGCCGGATTCGCGGGTCGAGGGTGCGACGCCGGCGAGGCAGGCCAGGGACGCTGGGGTGGGGAACCGGCCGCGGGCGTCGCCGATCTCGGCGAGCAGCCGGGCGGCGCGGACGGTGCCGGAGCGGGGCAGGCTGGTGAAGATGTCCCGGTCGGGGTGCAGGTCGAGGGCTTCGGTGATCTGCTGGTTCAGGGTGTCGATCTGGGCCACGATGGCGGCCAGGGTGGCGAGGTAGGCGCGGGTGATGCCGGCCAGGGTCTGTCCGTAGTCGCCGGTGGCGCCGCGAGGCGCGGCGTTGATGCGGGTGTGCAGCACGGCTGGGTCGGTGCGGCCGCAGTAGCTCACGCTCTTCAGCCAGGCGGCCAGGCGCTTGGGCGACAGCCAGTCCAGGGCGTCCTGGGTGGTGAACCGGGTCAGGAACTGCCGGCTGATCGACGAGTCGATCTCGTTGAACAGCTCGACGGTGGCCGGCAGCGCCGTGGCCAGGTGGGCGCGCAGCTGGTTGGCGACCGCGATGCGGTGGGCGACCAGGTCTTTGCGAGCGCGGCACAGCTTGCGCAGCCCGGTGGTTGTCTCGCTGTCCAGCACGAGCGGGGTCAGCCGGCGCCGGTCGGTGCGGACGGTGTCGGCCAGGACGTAGGCGTCGAACCGGTCGTCCTTGTTCCCGGCCGAGCCGTACCGTCGGCGCAGTGCCTTGACCTGCGAGGGTGGGATCACGTACACGGTCGCCTCGGCGGCCAGCAACGCATCTACGATCGGCCCGTCCGGGCGTTCGATGCCGACCGCGTCCACCCGATGCCGGTCGAGCAGGTCGATCAGCCGTCTCAGGCCGGTCCTGGTGTATTTCAGCGTCAGCCGCTCCAACGGCTCACCGTCGGCGTCGACCACGCAGACCGCGTAGTCGTCCTTGGCCCAGTCCACCCCGGCCGAGTTCCCTCGCGCCGACGCGGCGGTGTCGGTCACACTCATAGTTGCCTCTCCGCTGCGCTACCAGTGGGGAAGCACCTGGCGGTTCCGGGACACCACTGCCGGTCGCTCATTGAGCGGCGCTCGATGGCGCATAGCCCTGTTGCCAGTCGGGGTGTCCCGGGCCGCCGGGCCTCGCAGAACTCACGCTGGACCTCGAAGGTCGAGCGAGCTGGGCGATGGCCCGACGGTCACCGGTGCACTCGAACCAACGTCAGCTCGAGTGAGACAAGGGTGCACCAATGAGCAGCCCCGACCTGTTGACCGTCACCGACGTGATGGCCCGTCTGCAAGTCGGCCGGCACACCGTCTACGACCTGATCCGCTCCCGCCGGCTGCACTCCGTCCGCATCGGCCGCTGCCGCCGCATCCCGGCCCGGTCCCTGGCCGGCTACCTCGACTCACTGAACAAGGAGGCCGACCATGGCCGGTAGAAAGGCCAACGGCGAAGGCACCATCTTCCAGCGGGCCGATGGCCGATGGCCGCTGGTGCGGCGCTGGCTACGTCCTCGCCGCCGACGGCAGCCGCAAGCGCATCTACGTCTACGGCGCCACCCGCCGCCAGGCGGCGGACAAGCTTGCCGAGAAGCTGGCCGACTCGAACCGGGGCCTGGTCGTGGCCGCCGACCCCAACCTCACCGTCGGCGATTACCTGACCGCGTGGTTGACCGGCCTGGCCCGGCACCGGCTCCGGGCCACCACGTACGTCACCTACGAATCCCTGGTCCGTCGGTTCCTGATCCCCGGTCTCGGCGCGCGGAAACTCGGCACGCTCACGGTCCGGGACGTGCGGACCTTCCTTGACCGGCTTCCGGGCGTGTGCCAGTGCTGCGCGCAGGGCTGGGACGCCAAGCGGAACCCGGACCATCCGGTCAAGGCCCGCCGGCCGCGCTGCTGCGCGATCGGCAACTGCTGCCGCAAGCACATCCGCCCGGCAACGGTCCGCTACATCCGGGCAGTCCTCTCGGCCGCCCTCGCCGACGGCGTCCGCGAAGACCTCCTTGGCCGCAACGTCGCCAGCTCGGTACGGCTACCCACCCCGCGCAGCGACTTCCAACCGTTCACCGCCGGCGAGGCCCGCCGCTACCTCCTCGCCGCCGCCTACCACCGCCACGGCCCCCTGTTCGAACTGGCACTACGCACCGGACTACGTCGGGGCGAACTGCTCGGCCTACGCTGGGACGACATCGACCTCGACGCCGGCCACCTGTACGTGCGGCGCACCCTGGCCCGCACCCGAGGCGGCCCCACCTTCCAACCAGTCAAGACCCACCGCTCCGCACGGCGCGTCGTCATGCCCCGCGACTGCATCACCGCGCTCAAGCGCTACCGCACACGGCAGGACATCGACCGGCGTGAGGCCGCCGACGACTGGACCGAAACCGGGCTCGTGTTCACCACCAGCACGGGCGGGCCGATGGACCCGGCCGCGGTGCACCGCCACCACCAGGCCATCTGCGAACTCGCCGACGTCCGCTACATCCGGTTCCACGACTTGCGACACACCTGCGCCACGCTGCTGCTTGAACAGGGCGTGGACCTGGTGACGATCAAGGACCTGCTCGGCCACGTGCAGATCCACACCACCGCCGACATCTACTCCCACGTCCGGCTCCGCCTGCAACGCCACGCCGTCGAATCCATGGACCAGGCGCTGCAATCCGACCAGCCCGACGACGACCCCGACAACGGCTCCGACGACTGAACCCGACCAACCGAGAACGCCCCCCGCCGGGATCACCGCCCCGGCGGGGCGCTCTCGCTACTGTGGCGGCCGTCGGATGGCTCGTACGGCCAGGTGAAGAACCGGCGATACAGGGTCCCCGACGTGGTGGCCGGCATGTCCACGCACGCCTCGACGAAGAACCGCGACAGGTAGAGCATCAGCGACACCCGCGCCCCGGCGAATTCGGCCAACAGTTGACGTTTGCGGGTAAGGCACGGCCACGCCTGCCCACACCCCGCGCAGGTCCAGGCCGGGCGAACCGGCAGGTGCATCGACATCGCTGCTCAACCCTCCGGAACGTACGTGGTCTACGGTGGGAGGGCCGGGCACGCACCCGGGTATGAAGAATGCCGATCTTCGTGCCCGTCCCGGCCCTCCCGGAACAGCACCAGCCAGGTCCGGACTCGATGCACGTCCCCGCTGGGCCTGCCACCAGGATCAGCGGAAAGAGATGACCATGGAACCACCGCAGGGTCTTCCCCCGTCTACACCCGACACCGCCGACCTCGGCGCGAAGCTGCGGGCCGCCCGCGAGGCCGCCGGGCACAGCCTTGCCGGCATGGCCGCGCTCACCCACTTCAGCAAGCCCTATCTCGGTCTCGTCGAAACCGGCCGCCGCCCCGCCACCCCCGACGTCCTCGAACGCTACGAACACGCCCTCGGCGTGCCGATCGGCACCCCATCAGACCCGGTCCGGCTTACCCACGAATGGCTCATCGGCGACCCACCCGTCCCCAGGCAGCTACGCGCCGGCCGTCGTATCGGCACCGGGCTCATCGAGACGCTGGAATCCCGGGTGATCGAACTTCGGCACCTGGACGACACCGTCGGCAGCCGCATGTTGCTCCCCGTCATCCGCACGGAACTCGACCAGGCCGAACACCTCGCCCGCACCGCCTCCTACACCGATGCCGCCGGTAAACGGCTTTACACCGTGATCGGAGAACTCGCCCAACTCGCCGGCTGGGTCGCCAGCGACGCCGGCCGCTACCCCGACGCCCAACGGCTCTACCTGTCCGGCGTCACCGCCGCCGAATCGGCAGGAGACAGGGCGCTGGGCGCGCAACTGCTGTCCAGCCTCGCCTACCAGATCACCAACGTCGGCAAACGTGAAGACGCGCTGCTCATCGCCCGCTCCGCCGTCACCGGTGTCCCCGATGCCAGTCCACTTGTGCGGGCCCTGCTGCTGGAACGCCTCGCCTGGGCCGCCGCCCGCCTTCGCGACACCGACACCACCCGCCGCGCCCTCGACGCCGTCAACGACGTCTACGACCAGCGCTCCGACGGCTTGGTCGAACCCGAATGGGTGTACTGGCTCAACCGCACCGAAATCGACGTCATGGCCGCCCGCTGCCTCATCGAACTCGGCCAACCCGCCACCGCAGAACCCCTGCTGACAAGAGCCCTCGCTGGCTACAACCACGACCACGCCCGCGAAGTCGCCCTCTACCAAACCTGGCTCGCCGAAGGCCACGCCAGAGCAGGCAACCTCGACGCCGCCCGTGAGGTCCTGCACCGCATCGACGCCACCGCCATCGACACCGGGTCCGCACGCCTCCACCGCCGCATCACCGCAGTCGACCGCCTCATCGACCGCCGTGCACAGAAGAGGCACGCAACCAGCACGAGACGATCGACCGAGTAGACGGCCGACCGACGCCGCGCTCAGCCCGACATCCGCCCACGTTGCTGTCACGACTGCTGTCAAAATCGCCGACCATCGATGAGGTGTCGGCAGGTGGTTGAGTGAAAGCCCAGCTCCCTGCCAAGACCGAAGCCATGACATCGCCGCAGCCGCCGTAACAACGCCACACGTACTATGTACTCGCCGGCAACGAACCGGTCCTCGTGCACAACAACAACAAGAAGTGCGGACCGGATAATCAAACCTTCGACACGCGGTCCGAGGCTCGCGCGGCTGCCCACGCCAGGGCTGGCGTGCCCCTAGGCCGTGTCTCGTCGATCTTGGGTGAGGTCACGTAGCCAGATCTTCATCGTGGCGATGTCGACGGTGGCCTGGTACATGTAGTCGCGCTTGTCGTACCTGGTCGCGACCGCCCGGAACTGCTTGAGCTTGTTGAACGCCCGCTCAGCGGTGTTGCGCTGCTTGTAGCGCTCCCGGTCGAAGGTCGGTGGCCGGCCGCCGCGGGATCCCTTCTTGCGACGGTTGGCCGCCTGATCGGCCTTGATCGGGATCGTGGCCTTGATGCCGCGGCGGCGTAAGTGAGAACGGATGGCCTTCGAGCTGTACGCCTTGTCAGCCAGGACATGCCCGGGGCGGATACGCGGCCGGCCGACCCGGCGGGGAATCCGGATAGCGGCCATGACCTGCGTGAAGCCGGTACAGTCGGCCCGCTGCCCGCACGTGGTGTGCCGGGCGATCGGACGGCAACGACGGTCAGCGGCCAGGCGCAGCTTGGTGGTCAACCCGCCACGGGACCGGCCGAGGGCTTCCCTTCCGCCCTTTTCGTCCCTGGCGGCTTCCCCCTTTTCGGGTGATCAGCCGCTGAGGCGTGCCGCGCACCCGCCGCGTGCTGGTGCGCCCGGATCGAGGAGGTGTCCACTCCGACCGTCCACTCGTCGCCTTCCTCGGCGTCGTAGTCGATCCGCAACGCCGCGCAGATCCGCGACCAGGTGCCGTCCATCGCCCACCTGCGTTTGCGCTGGTAGACCGTCTTCCACGGACCGAACCGCTCCGGCAGGTCACGCCACGGAATCCCGGTACGTTCCCGGTACAAGATCCCCGAGACCGTCGTCCGATGGTCACGCCATCGGCCCCCACGCGGCGGATCCGCTGGCAGCAACGGCGCCAGAAGCGCCCACTCGTCATCGGTCAACTCATGCCGTCGAGACACGCCAATCTATCTACCAAAACCCGCCCCGAAGATCCACGAGACACGCCCTAGACACAAGGCCGGGTAGTTAGGGCGTTGCGGCTGCTGTCAAGCGGGGTTTGCGGGGTTTGCGGGGTGGGGATGGTGTGGGTGGTGGGAGTGGTTCGGTGGTGTCGTCGTGGATGGTGATGGCGAGGTTGGTGATCTTCTGGTTGGTGGTGGGTCTGCCGGGTGGGTGTTTGGCGTAGCGGGACAGTGGTGATTTGACGCGGCGGGTGCTGGTGCGTGCTCGGCGTGGTGGGAGGAGTTCAGCGAGGACGGCGCGGCCGATAGCGCCGGTGAGGTCGGTGTTCTCGGGCAGGACGTCGGCGGCGTTGGTGAGTTGTTCCCGGGCGGTGTGCAGGGCGATGGTGAAGCTGGCCCGGTCGGGGTCGGTCCCGGGCCGGGTTTCGGTGGCGTGGACCATCGCGGTGCGCAGCGCCTGGTAGACGGTCAGCAGTGCCCACAGTTCCTGCTGGATGCCGGTCGGGTCGCCGGAGCGCAGGATTCGTCCGTGCAGGATGGTGTGGCGCAGGGCGTAGTACGCCGATTCGTGTTCCCAGCGCTGGTGATAGAGCTCGACCAGGCGGTGTGCCGGGTGCCGGCGGGGGTCGCGCAGGGAGGTGACGAGGCGGTAGACGCCGGTGTAGGTGGTGGCGTCGGCGCAGGTGACGGTGACGGTGGCGTCGATGACCCGGACGGGGACGTGGTTGAGGACGCTCAGGTATGAGCCGTCGTCGAGGCGGGCCAGGACCGGCAGGCGGCGGTTGCCGCGCAGCCGGCCCAGGAATTGGGCGCCGGTGCCGGCGACCGCGGTCAGGAACATGTTGGAGTCGAAGCCCTTGTCCCACAGCACGAGCATGCCGGCATCCAGCAGATGCAGCAGTTTGCTGGCGTAGCTGGTCTCGCCCTCGGCGGTCGGTCCGAACACCGCACCGAGCATGCCGCGGGTGCCGGTCTCGACCAGCGTCATCAACTCCACCGCCGGGTAGCCGTTTCCGGTGCGTTTGCCGAGCCAGGCACGGTTGCGGGCGGTGTCGGCGGTGCGTTGGGAGGTACAACCGTCGAAGGACACCGTGCGATAGCGGCCGAACCGCACCCCGGGAGTGTGTGGCTGCGCGAGAGGCCCGGCGAGGACCTCGAAGAGGGCCTTCACCGGAGCGGGACCGACGCGGCGGCGCAGGTCACGTAGCCCTTTACCCGATGGGACGACCACGACCAGCCCCACCAGCCCGGCGATCATCTTGGCCCAGACCCGCCGGTAGCCGACCTCCGGGAACAGGCACATCGCCAGCACGAAGTACACCCCGACCCGGGACGGCAGGTTCCGTAGTCTTGCCTGCACCGTACCGGTCTCGGCCAGCACCGCATCGACGAGTTCAAAGGGCACGATCGAGGTGAGTTCCCCGAGATGGCCCGGGGCGAAC
Organism: Micromonospora olivasterospora; assembly: GCF_007830265.1. Lineage (NCBI taxonomy): Bacteria > Bacillati > Actinomycetota > Actinomycetes > Micromonosporales > Micromonosporaceae > Micromonospora > Micromonospora olivasterospora. Next base: position 262,868 of record NZ_VLKE01000001.1, on the reverse strand, counting down.
ACTCCCGCCGCGACCCGGACAGTGCGGGTGATGGCGGCCACAGTGCGGGACAGGGCAGAATGATCCGGCAACGGAACTCCCGGGCAGAAACGGTGGATCTTGGTCGACCGCCAGTTCTACCGGAGTTCCGTTGCTTTTACCGCCCCCGGGCCCATCGGCTTGACAGCCACGCCCGCCGCCTAACTACCCGGCCTTGGCCCTAGACAGGGAGCCCGATCTCCGTTGGGAGGTTGGCGGTGACCGGGCCCGCCGAGGACAGGAGGGGTACCGGTTCGAGGACAACCCGGGCACGCACGGCAATTACGAGCAGCACGAAATGGACGGGGTAGGATCACGCTTGATTGTGGAGCACACCAATGATCCGAATGCTCCTTATGCCCACTTCCACGCTGGGCAGCCCAAGGGTAATCCGAGCCAGTCGGGAGTCGACTTTGGCTGGGGTGGTGGCAAAGAATATGAGCGCTACGGCGCAATCGGGGGGTCACACCACATGTACTACCGGGAGTAAGGGCTGCTAAATCGAGAATGAATGGCATATAAGTGATTAGAAGTCGTTTGAGAGCGGCCGGTTTCCAGGTGCTCGAAGCATCTGACATAGCGGAAGGGTTGGCATCCGAGCAGGCGGCCTGGAAGCCGATCGTCAGTTCGCTGGCCCGGCCCGAATGGTCGGTCGCACTTACCGCGAACGATGCAGTGGAACAGGTGGAGCGCCAGTGGCGCCGATTGGTGCACGAGCGTGGCTTGGCGAGTGGCGATGGCACCTTGCTGATCAGCCTGACGAGGCAGGATGACGACGGGGGTTGGGTGGTGGTTCGGCTGCCAGATGGGCCACTGGTGCTCGACGCCCTCGGTCCGAATCCGGGCGAGCCGGAGTTTGTCGCAATGTCCCTGGTCGGGGATGTCGTATGCGGGGTAACGGCAGAGGAATACGAGTTGTGGGTGGTCTGCGCACGCCTTGACTGAGCGGGGCCGTTGGACGCCGCCGGCGTTCCTGATCGAGAAGAGCTTCAACGCGACACCGCCGCCACCCCGAAACGGAGCGACGGCCTCGACTCCTCGATGGGCGGAGGGCGTACCAGGCGGCTGACGTCCGCTTCACCCACCCCGCCGAGTTCGACCACCCCATCCACGACACCGTCCGCCTCCACCACCACACCCAGCTCCGCGACATCCCGTACCTTGGATAGCGCGTCCGTCGATGCTTCGGCCGCCGCCGGTCGCGGTTGTTTCCCCAGGTTGCCGTCACCGTCAACATCGATAGAAGTTCACGAGGCAAGGCAGCACCACACGAGAAAGGCCAGGTGGATCGCATTCGAAGGTTGGTTTATCCTGGCCAACCTTGTTTGGCTGGCATTAAACGGCAGCCTGCGCACTTGACTGGCTGTGGTCACGGCCCTGGTCACAGGCTTGATGCCCGGGGAGGGAAAGGCCCGGCATGAGCCGGCGTCGCGGTGTCGTCCACTGTCGGACTGTCCTGAATTTCGCACTTATCGGCATGGTCTGACATGGCGTGACACAACTGTTATGTAACTGGGGGTCAAGGGGTCGTCGGTTCGAATCCGGCCGTCCCGACAGCGAAAGGGTTTCCGCAGGTCAGCGACTTGTGGGAGCCCTCATTTTATTGATCTCGCCCGATATGGTGGCGTGTGAGGCGCTGCTGGAACCCTTGACTCGGGTGGTTTGCCGAGCCGATTTTGGTTGCCTCCGCTGTGAGTTGCCTGGTAGGTGTACTGCACCGGCGTCGTTGTGGTAGCTGCTGGACCTCTTAACGGTAGACGATTTCGGACAGAAGGGGCATGTTCTGTGTTGCTGTCCATCGAGCGTGCGGCGCAGATGCCGTTCGCCGAAGATGAGCATGCGGTCTGTGACCTCGGTGCGCAGGAATCGTCGCCAGGTGGTGTGGTCGCGGCGGACCGGTGTTGGTGGTATGTCTAGTCGTTCGAGGGTCCGGCGGATGGTGGACGCGCTGATTCGGTGGCCAAGGCCGAGCAGTTCTCCTTGAATCCGCTGGTTGCCCCAGCCCGGGTTGCCCTGCGCCATCTGCTCGGCCAGCGCGGGTTCGATTGGTGGGCGTCGAGCCGGTGGGGATACGTCCAGCGGCGGGCGACCGGCCGCCGATGCCAGCGAAGGACTGTGGCTGGGTTTACGAGCCGATGGGCCTTCAACGCCTGGGATAGGAGCCTGATCAGGGCGGCGAGCGGCGGCGCGGTCGGCCCAGTCCCAGGCTTGGGGTTCTGTCGGCGCAGGACCGCGTTCTCGTGGCGCAGGACCAGAATCTTCAGGTCCTTGGCTGCGGTGGCCCGAGCGAGCAGGGGCAGCCAGCCGGCGATCCGGCAGAACACGAGGCAGATCAGGTGGAGCGACGCGAGTAACGATGGTGCCGGCATTCCCTGTCGGGCACCGCATCTGGCCGGTCAGCCACCATGACCGGGTTCGGAACCCCGCAGGTCGCGGCACCGCGACCGCGCGAAGCAGTCAGCCGCGAGGAAGGCGAATCCCACCACCTCGCCCACGTCGCGCACGGGTGAAAGATTGAGTTCAGGCCTGTCCATGTGCTTTTAGGGCCGAACGCACCCACTTGGAGACCGTTGGGTTGTCAGGTAGGTCCGTAAGGTCGACGGCTACCCATCGGGCTTCGGATATCTCCCCATTGGGGCTGATTTTGTCCGAGGTCGCGTGCAGACGGATAATCCTCAGGTGTCCCCGTTTGCCCCCGCTGCTGGTCACACGTTCCTAAGCACAAGGGCGAACGAGTCCAACTCGACGCCCAGTTCCTCGATGCACTCACGCCTGGCCGCTTGCTCTGGGGTCTCCCGGGCTGGCTTGTATCCGCCTCCCGGCAGGCTCCACAGGGATCGGTCGCCGTAGCTGTGTTGGACGAGGAGCACTCGGTTAGCGTCGACCGGGTGAATGATCAGCGCTTTCACGCCGTAGGTAGTCGGTTTGGCGATCTGCCAGTACACCCTACGGGTGCGATAGAGTAGTCTGAACGCGAGCGGCGGAATCCTCATGCGGCCATCCAATTCGATGAGCCATGCGGTGCGGAAATGCGAGCCTGTACGGTGCCAATACCTGTCGCACCTGCAGTGAGCTGGGGCTTCATGGGAATGAGGCACCTTCGTGGTCATGGTCTTCCAGCTGATCTATCTGGTCGCGATCCGCCTGTTCGACGGTCTGCTCCTCGCGGCGCGCAGCGACCGCGCGGTGCTCGCGGAGCTGCTGGCCCTGCGCCACGAGGTCGCGGTGCTGCGCCGTCAGGTCCCCACGGCCGACCACGACTGTCCTGGCCAGACCGGGCGATCCTGTCCGCGCTGGCCCGCCGCCTGCCCCGCGCGGTCCGCATCCACCGGATCGTGACCCCGGCGACCCTGCTGGCCTGGCACCCCCGGCTGGTCCAACGCCGCTGGACCTACCCCCACTGCGGCGGCCGACCGCCTGTCAGCGACGAGATCCGCGAGCTCATCCGCCGGATGGCCCGGGACAACCCCCGCTGGGACCACAAGAGAATTCAGGGCGAGATGCTCGGACTGGGCCACCGCGTCGGCCTTGGCACCATCCGCCGAATCCTGGCCCGTGGCCGCCTCGGCCCCGCACCCCGCCAGACCGACACGTCTTGGCGGACGTTCCTGCGCGTCCAGGCCACCGGTCTGCTGGCCACCGACTTCTTCCACGTCGAGACCGTGTGGCTGCGCCGGCTGTACGTGCTGGTCGTCATGGAGATCGCCACCCGCCGGGTACACCTGCTCGGCGTGACCGAGCACCCGACCCAGGCATGGGTGACCCAGCAGGCCCGCAACCTGCTCATGGACCTCGGAGAACGCACCAACGACTTCCGGTTCCTAATACTGCAACGGCGGGTCGTGACTTATGGCGGTTCGAGTCGTTTGCGGTAGTGGGCGGCTCGGGCTTGTTCCTGGCGTAGGCGGCGGAAGTTGGACCAGTGCAGGATGTGGCTGGCGTGGTGGCGGATGGTCAGGACGAGGTGGGCGAACAGGTGGCGGATCTCGTTGCTGCTCAGCGGGATCAGGCTGCCCTCGCTGCCGGTGGTGCCCCCTTTGCGGCTTCGCGGGCGCGGGTGACGACGAGGAACGCGGCAGCGGCCATGGCCAGGGTGATGTGGCCGTACCAGGCGTCGTAGCGGCGGACCTGGTACTGGTCCAGGCCGACCTCGTTCTTCGCGGTCTGGAACGATTCCTCCACCGACCAACGGCTACCGGCGACCCGCACGAGTTCCCGCAGTCGGATGCCGCGGGGGCCGAAGCAGACGTAGTAGGCGATGTCGCTAGGGTCGCTGATCGAGCGTCGGGCCAGGACCCAGCCGCGGCGGCCGTGGGCGAAGGTGCGGCGGATCGGCACCCGGGCCCAGTCGTAGCGGCGTGGTCCGTGCGCGCCATCGCCGCACGACAGCCGCTGCCACGCGCCCGCACGTACTCTGGCGATCAGCTCATCGACGCGGGTGGTGGTATGCAACCCGGAGGGCACCTCGTCGTCGCATCGGGTGGCCATCACATACGCGATGTCCTGCTCCTCCAGCCAGCCCCGCAGGCCGGGGTTCTGCCCGTAGGCCTCGTCGGCGGTGAACCACGAAAACGGCACCCCGGCGGTGATCGCCCGCTCCAGCATGGCCCGAGCCTGCTGCGGCTTCGTGGCGAACTCGACCTCATCCGGGATCGCCGCCGCTCGGCACCGGTCCCGGTCGCCGGTCCACGACTTGGGCAGGTACAACTCCCGGTCGATCAACGCCCGGCCCCGACTCGTGGCGTAGCACAGGAACGTGCCGATCTGGCAGTTCTCCGTCTTGCCCGCCGTGCCTGAATACTGCCGTTGGACCCCCGCCGAGGCGCGGCCCTTCTTGACGAACCCGGTCTCGTCGGCGACGAGCACCCCGGCCGCATCGCCGATCTGCTCCACGACGTAGTCGCGTACGTCATCGCGGACCGCGTCCCGGTCCCACGCCGCGCTGCACAACATGCCCTGCAACCCGTCCGGCGAGACATGCCCAGCCTGCTCCGCGAGGGTCCAGCCGTTGCGCCGCTCCAACGGCGCCAGCAACCCCCGCACATACGCCCACGCCCGCCGCCGCGGCTCCACTCGAGTAAACCGATGCGAGAACCGGAAGAACAACTCCTCCAACCCGGCATCCCACGACCCGACCAACTGCGCATCCACCACAACCAGTCAACGAACGATCAGCAGCCGAAGCCACGACCCGCCGTTGCAGTACTAATCCGCGACCGCGACACCAAGTACGGGCGGACCTTCGACGCGGTCCTGACCGCAGACGGCATACGGGTGGTGAAGACGCCGCCGCGCACACCGAGGGCGAACTGTTTCGTGGAGCGCTGGGGCCGCAGCATGCGCGAGGAGTGCACAGACCACCTCCTCATCTACGGCGAACGGCACGCCAGGACGGTACTGACCGAATACGTCCGACACTTCAATGATCACCGGCCGCACCAAGGCCACGGACAGGTGCCACCCAACCATGACCCGGGCGTCGCCGTGCCGATCGACGGCGTCGTTCGACGCCGACGGCGGCTGGGAGGAATCATCAACGAGTACCATCGAGCCGCCTGAACGAATCCTTGAACCCGCTGGTGAGCAGCCGGAATCTAGTTTTGGCACCGTACACGCCACCACGTTGATCATTTTGTTAGGACCTCTTACGGCACCACCCGTCTCGGGATGCTCACCACCGCGGTCTCCAGCCGCGACTCGCGCACGGTCGCCGTGCGATCGGCGCCGGGTGCGGTGCACAGGGCCAGCGTTCGCCCGTCCGGTCCGCCGAGGTCGCAGGCGATCACCATTCGGTCGCTGCGGACTCGGCCCGCGCTCTGGCCGTCGAGCGTGACCCGTTCCGCGCTGTTGGTGAACGGGCTCGCCACCCAGACGCACCCTTCCTCGTCCATCGCCGAGATCCCGTCCGGCAGGAATCCGAGAGATGCCGTTCGCCTGCCGGCCAGCCGTCCGTCCCGCAGGTCGTACACGGACAGCCGCTGGCCGAGCGTTTCCGCGACGACCAGCTGCTCGCCGTCCGGGCTGACCGTGACGCCGTTGGGGAAGCGCAGGTCCGCCGCCACCTCGGCGACGGATCCGTCCGGGTCGACGCGGAACAGCTTCGCCGTGGGCACGTCCGCGGTGGCGAGCGCGCCCATGTCGCCCTTCGTCACCGCCTGTGAGTTCGCGGCCAGGAACGACTCGATGTCGACCCCCATCTCGCTGATGTAGGCCCGGCCGTCGCGATCGACCCACATGTCGTTGAGGTCGTGGGCCGCCAGCGCGGAGAGGTCGCTGTGCACGGTGAGCCCGTCCGGATCCAGCCGGAGGATCGCGCGGTCCGCCATGGAGACCACGAGCAGGCGCCCGTCCGGCAGCCAGCCGAGACCAGACGGACGCCCAGGCACCTCGGTCACGGTCCGGACGTTCCCCGCCACGTCCACGGCGTGCACGGCGAGACCGTCCATGTCTGACACCCAGATTTCACCGTCGTGCCACCGCGGGCCCTCCAGGAAGGTGAAGCCTTGCTGGAGAACATCGGTTTCGGCCGATTGAGATCCGGTCATGGTCGCTCTCCGGTCGGGCTGCACAGGAAATGGTGGTCGTTGAAGTCGATGTTAACCGCCCGCGCCCGCTTGCGGACGCGCCCTTCCCGGTTTCTCAGCGATTTTCACCGTCCGCCCGGCGAGTTTCCGCCCCGGACCCGACGGGCACGTCCGACCCCCATCCCCGGAAGTCCGCGAGGGCGTAGAAGCTGAGCGCACAGTCCAACTGTCGAACTATCTCCACTGCGGGCGCGAAACCGCCGGCGACGAGCTCCGCGAGGCGCCGCCGGGCGGAATCCGCCGCGGCGTGCATCTCACGAAGTACCCAACCCGGCGTCACGTCGTACATCAGGACGTTGTTCTGGCCGTGATCGACGCGTTCCCAGGAATAGGTGGCGAGGTCGTTGGCCAAGCGGACGGCGACCACCAGGTCGTCCATGGCCGACACCAGCGTGTCCAGCTCGCCGAGCAACTCCGGAGCGGGCAGGGTGACCCAGCGGCCGAAGTTGGCCACCCAAACCAGGATGCTGTCCGCGTGGCTGAGGTACTCGCGCACGTCGGTGCCGACGGCTTGGCCTCCGGAGCGGGCCCGCCCGGTGACCCAGTCGTAGCGGACGCCCCGCAACGCCAGGTCGACCTTGGCAACCCAGAGGTCTGAGAGTCGAGGGTGGACGGAAAGGTCGTTCACTTCCCGCTGCCACGCGGCCAGTGCCACGAGGAGGGGGTGCACGCCGTCGTAACGCCCGGTGCGGACGATCTCCGCGCAGTGGCCGAGCAGTGCGTCCAGGTCGGCCTGGTCGGTGACTTCCCGCTCGACCTCGTCGTCCAGTGCGTAGGTCCACGCGTACATCCGCGTGGTGAGGCGCAGGTCGTCGGCACTCCGCCACGGGCTGATGGTCGCCGCGGTCATGGCCATCGCCTCCACCGGGGTGTCGGGCAGGGAAAACGCTGCAGTCCACCGGCGGAGGTCTGCTAGCACCCGCAGGGCGAGGAGCGTGATGGGCGTGCACTGCGCGGGAGAGGGGAGATCGTCGAACGGCGCGGTCGTCATGGGCTGACCCTCTCAGTGGTGCGGTGTCACAGTGCAGCCGGCACCCCGTCATCGTCGCGTCCGGACGGAGCAGTAGTTCAGTGCCCTGGCGTGGGAACACAGCACCTCGCCGACTCCGCACCACCGAAGCGACGGGAACCGTCCGTCCTGCGTTCGACGCGTCGGTAGTTCAACCCCACCAGCGGTTCGATCCTCCATTGCAATGGTGGTCTGTTGCGTGTAGAACGTTCAGAGATAGGTCAGCCACAGGGAAAATGACGAGGGGGCTGCAAGACCAGTGGACGTGTTGAGCGAGCTCGCGCGCCCGGAGGCGCTGGTGGACCCCTATCCGATTTTGGCTGAACTGCGCACTCACGACCCCGTTCATCTGACGTCAAACGACGTCTACCTGATCAGCCGTTACGTCGACGGTCGCACGGTCATGGAGAACTCCGCCCTTTTCCGGAACCCGGAACCGGACGAAGTAGCGCAACTCTTCCCCTCGGCACATCGACATCGGTCGCAACAGCTGCTCCTGAACTCGGTCGCACTGCGGAATCCTCCCGCGCACACGCGCCTGCGCCAGCCGGTGGCGCGGGCGTTCACGGCCAGCCGGATGGAGAGCCTGCGGCCCGGTGTCGAGCGCATCTGCGACCAACTGCTCGCCCCGGTCGCCGAGCAGTATCTCGACGGCGAGGTGGTGGACCTCAACCGGACGCTAGCCGTTCCACTGCCGCTCGCTGTGTTCGGCGAACTCCTCGGGGTGCCCGCCGAGGACCGGGCCTGGCTGCAGAAGCTGGTGCCGTCCGCGCTCGCCGCGATGCGGCCCGACTCCAGTGAAGAGGAGTTGTGCACCGCTGACGAGGCGAACTCGGTCATCGAGAGGTATTTCCTCGACCTCGCCGAGCGCCGGCGCCGCGACCCCGGCGAGGACCTCGTGTCGCTGCTGGTCGCCGTGCACGACGACGAACCGGATGTGTTGTCCGCGGACGACCTGATGAGCATGTTGTGGGGGCTGTGGGCCGGTGGCCTGGCCACCACCACGACAGCAGTCGACTTCGGCGTGCTCGCCATGATCGACCATCCCGGGAAGACCCGGTGGCTACGCGGAGGTCCGGCCGAGGCGCTGGCGTTCGTCGACGAACTGCTCCGCTACGAGGCACCGGCGATGAGCACCGCGATCAGCCGGTTCGCGCAGCGGGATGTCGAGCTGTCTGGGGTGCCGGTGCCGAAGGGCGCCGACGTCCGAGTGTTGTTCCCAGCATGCAACCGGGACCCCGACGCGTTCCCGTCGCCCGACACGTTCGACCCGTCCCGCAAGCACCTGCACCGCAACCACCTGACCTTCGGCCACGGTCTGCACTACTGCCTCGGTGCCGCGCTCGCCCGCATGGAGCTGGCCGCTGTCCTGCCGAAGGTTTTCTCCCAGCTGCCTGCCATGGTGCTCCACGAGCAGCCGACCTTCCACCAAGCGGTGCCGGTGCGGGTTTTCGCGAGCCTGCTCGTCTCGCGGGGGTGACCTCGCCGATCGGACAACCAACGCTACCGGAGCGGACATGACGCGATACTGGCGGTTGGACGTCGACCAGGACAGGTGCATCGGGTCGGGGCAGTGCACGGCCACTGCGCCCGGCTCCTTCGAACTGGACGACGACCGGTTGGCGCACCCCAGCGAAGCCCTTGTGGAGCCGTCGGAGGACGTCCGGTCGGCCGCTCACCTGTGCCCGGTCGCGGCGATCACCATCGACGAGGTGGCTGCGGAACACTGACGGCCCCGCCGCCGGGATTCCGGGATATAGACCAAGCACGTGCTGGGCCAGCGGGTCGGCGTCCAGGCGAACGACACCCGACCTCCTGGGCTGCTCCAGCATGGCGATGGCCGGCTCGGGCTTGGCAGGCCAAGGCGCCCTCACCTGGAATCCAGGCCTCGCGGAGCGTATTCTCGGTGGTCGTCAACTGGTCACGCCAGGGCCAGTTCGTAGCACTCTGGGACGTAGATGCGCTCGATTCCGCCCTGGACCGACTCTGTGAAGCAAGCCGCCGAAGATCTGTTAGCCGAGTTGGCGGCTGATGCCATGGGGCAGGTGTCTCCCTCGGTGTACGAGACAGCCAGGCTGGTGGCGACGGCCACGTGGTTGGACGGACATCCTGAGCGTGTGTGCTTCCTGCTGGACCAGCAGGGGAGCGACGGCAGCTGGGGGGCACCCGATGGCTACGGCCTGGTGCCGGCCCTGAGCGCCGTGGAGGCTCTGTTGACCGAGCTCCGCCGTGCTCAGCGCCCGGCCGCTGACGCCGTCCAGTACGGGCTCCTGGTCGGCGCCGTCACCCGAGGGCTGGCCTGGTTGTCCGGATGGCTCGGCGAAGGCAGCAGGAATCCGTTCCCCGACACCATCGCGGCGGAGTTGATCGTTCCCTGGCTGATCGGGGACATCAACCGGCAGCTGGGGCGACTCGTCTCCGAGCCGCTGCCCGGGCTGGAGGCGTGGTCGGCTCATCCGCCGCTTCCCGTGCCGGCGGAGGCCGACGAAGGTGTGCTGGAAGGGATCCGCAGCTCGGTTCGGGCCGGTCATGTCCTGCCGGACAAGCTCTGGCACTCGCTGGAGGTCCTGGGGGTTGACGCGGCGGGCGCGTACAACGTTCGTCCGGTCAACGGCGCTGTGGGCGGTTCCCCGGCCGCCACCGTTGCATGGCAACGCACGCAAGGAGTTCCCGCCAGGACGGTCGACGACGTGCTCAGCTCGACCCACTACCTGGAAGAGGTCCAGCGCAGGGGGCCCGGACCGGTGCCCGGCATCAGTCCCATCACCTCCTTCGAACGCGCCTGGACCATTTCGGCGCTGGCGACAGGCCGGATGGACACGCCGATCCCCCGGGAACTGGTGGACAGCCTGCGGCAGGGACTCAGCGACACCGGTGCCCCTGCCGCCCCAGGCCTTCCACCCGACTCTGACGACACTGCCGGAGTGCTCTACGCGCTGGCCAAGGCCGGTGACCAGCCTTCGCTGGACTGCCTGTGGGGTTACGAGGCGGACTCCTACTTCCGTTGCTTCATGGGCGAACGGACCCCGTCGACGAGTACCAACGCCCACATCCTCGAGACGCTGGCGGTTCTGAACACGGCGGACCGAACCCGTCGGCAGAACGCCGCGGAGAAGATCGCGGCATGGTTGCGCAAGAACCAGGAGCCAGATGGCAAGTGGTGGGACAAATGGCATGCCTCGCCCTACTACGCGACCGCGTGCTGCGCGCTTGCGCTGGACCGATCGGCCACCCTGGGCATCAACGCCGTCGACGAGGTGGACGGCGCGGTGCGCTGGGTCCTGGACACCCAACGCGCTGACGGTTCCTGGGGACGCTGGGAGGGTACCGACGAAGAGACCTCATACGCCCTGCATGTCTTGCTGGCCACCCACACCTCCGGCGACAAGACCGCCCTGGCGCGCGCCGCCGCACGCGGCTGCGCCTTCCTGCTACGCCAGAGCGGTCCCGGCATCGACGACCGGGATGCGCATCTGCCGCCCCTGTGGCACGACAAGGACCTCTACGCCCCGGTAGCGGTGATCCGGGCGGCGCGGCTCGCGGCTCTCCACCTCGCCGCCACCGATCCTGATGTGATGGCCGCCCTTCCCGAAGACGTTCCGGCACCGGCCTGGGCGGCGGGAACGTGAACCGGGCCCAACGCCGCCTTTTCCTCGGTGGCCTGTCCTTTCTGGACTCCCTCGCCGCCGAACAGGCCGACGTGGTGGAGTTGTCGCCTCCACCCGAGCAGCGCCTGCTGGTGGGCAACCCCGAAGCGATCGGACAGATCTTCCGCGCCGACCGGCAGATGCACCTCGCCGGTTCCGACACCCTCCGCCCGCTGGTGGGAGACCGGTCCCTGCTGTTCGCCAACGGAACCCGGCACGCCGCCTACCGCCAGTCAATCGGCCCTGAGCTGCGCGGCAACGCGTTGCGGCGCTACCACTCCACCATCGCCGACACCACCCACGCCGCGATCAGAACCCTGGCCTCCGGGTCCGTGATCGAGCTGACCGAGTGGACTCGCAAGATCACCCTCAACGTCATCGGCACCATCGTTCTCGGCCCCTGCGGTGAGGACCTGCTCCACCGGTTCAGCACCTGGGTGGACGGTGCGCTCGGCTCGGTACCCCGAACACTGCTCTACCGCTATCTTCGCACTCCAGTCGGACTGCCCACGCCATGGCGCACGTTCTTGCGACGACGTGAGGTCATCGACCGCGATGTGCTGCACCGCGCCCGCTCCGCAGACCGAGGCGGGACAGTGTCCGGCACACCGTGCGGAACTCTCGCCGGCTTGCTGACCAGCGGACGAGAGCCACTCGGCCGGCTCGACGACGACGATTTGCGGGACCAGCTGGTGTCACTGCTGTTCGCAGGCCATGAGACCACCGCTTCCGCGACCGCCTGGACGCTGTTCTGGCTGGAGCGCCACCCGCAGGTCCTGGCCGACGTGCGGGAGGAGTTGGCGGCCACCACCAGCGAGGGCTCCAACGCCAAGGATGTTCCCCTGCTCGACGCCGTGTGTCGCGAGTCGCTGCGGCTCACCCCTCCGGCCACCCTGGCAGGCAACCGGGTGCTCACCGAGGACTGGGATCTGCTCGGCCGGCCGACAGCGGCCGGTACCCGGCTCACACCCAGCATCTATCTGGTCCACAGACGGCCCGATGTCCATCCCGATCCGCTGCGCTTCGACCCGGGCCGATTCCTCGGCACACGAATGCCAGCCCAGGACTACCTGCCATTCGGTGGCGGGCTGCGACGATGCCTCGGCGCCGACTTCGCCATGCTGGAACTGCGGATGATCGTCGCCGCGGTGCTGCGCAGCCTGGATCTGCGCTGCGTCAATCCCCGCCGGGGAGTTCCACAGCTGCGCGGAGCGGCGATGGGACCCAAGCCGGGCCTGCGGATGGAGGTGCGGCATGTCCGGGCGCTGCCGACTTGAGTGGCTGGATCGGCTTTCCGTCGCTGCTCTACTTCCTCGGATTCGCATTGCTCGAACCACTGCGCACCGCCGTGACGGTCGTGCTGTTTCCCATGCTCCTGCTCGCCACCAAGCGCACCCCATAGTGACCACGGTGGACACTCCGCAACCTCGGATGAGCTAGGCCGTGTCTCGTCGATCTTGGGCGAGGTCACGTAGCCAGATCTTCATCGTGGCGATGTCGACGGTGGCCTGGTACATGTAGTCGCGCTTGTCGTACCTGGTCGCGACCGCCCGGAACTGCTTGAGCTTGTTCAACGCCCGCTCAGCGGTGTTGCGCTGCTTGTAGCGCTCCCGGTCGAAGGTCGGTGGCCGGCCGCCGCGGGATCCCTTCTTGCGACGGTTGGCCGCCTGATCGGCCTTGATCGGGATCGTGGCCTTGAAGCCGCGGCGGCGTAAGTGAGAACGGATAGCCTTCGAGCTGTACGCCTTGTCAGCCAGGACATGCCCGGGGCGGGTACGCGGCCGGCCGACCCGGCGGGGAATCCGGATAGCGGCCATGACCTGCGTGAAGCCGGTACAGTCGGCCCGCTGCCCGCACGTGGTGTGCCGGGCGATCGGACGGCAACGACGGTCAGCGGCCAGGTGCAGCTTGGTGGTCAACCCGCCACGGGACCGGCCGAGGGCTTCCCTTCCGCCCTTTTCGTCCCTGGCGGCTTCCCCCTTTTCGGGCTCTTGTGATGTTCTCGTGGGTGGGTTGACGCCCTGATCGACAGGGCACGCCGTGTCCCGTCTAGGTTTCTGGCTTGTCGAAGGTCAGAAACTGAAGTTTGGGAAACGGCGTGCGTTTGACCAGGGTATTGCATCGACAGGCAGGGCTGGAACGGGCCGTCGTCGAGGGCGTGCGCCTCGATGACGACACCGACGGTGAGGTCTTGGTGATCTCTGCCCGGCCGCGCAAGGGCGCGGCGCGTCGCTGCGGGCGCTGCCGGGCTCGCGCGCCGTGGTACGACCGCGGCTGGGGCAGGCGGCGGTGGCGGCACCTGGACTTCGGCACGCTGCGGGTGGTCATCGAGGCCGCCGTGCCTCGGGTCGACTGTGCCGAGCACGGGCCGACGGTGATCGCGGTGCCGTGGGCGCGTCACGGTGCCCGGTTCACCACGGCGTTCGAGGACACCGCGGCGTGGCTGGCCGCGCGCACGTCCGCGTCGGCGGTGACCGGGCTGCTGCGCATCGCCTGGCGCAGCGTGGTCGCTATCGTCGGCCGGGTCGTCGACGCTGCCGCCGCCGGCGCCGATCGACTGGCCGGACTCAAACGGATCGGTATCGACGAGGTCGCCTACCGCAAGGGCCAGCGCTACCTGACCCTGGTCGTCGATCACGACACCGGCCGCCTGGTGTGGGCCGCCGACGGGCGGGACAAGGCCACCGTCGCCCCGTTCTTCGACGAGCTGGGCGCGCAGCGGGCCGCGGCGCTGACCCACGTGTCGGCCGACGCCGCCGCCTGGATCGGTGACGTGGTGGCCGAGCGGGCGCCGCAGGCGGTCCGCTGCCTTGACCCCTATCACCTGGTCGCCTGGGTCACCGACGCCCTCGACGAGGTACGCCGGGCGGTGTGGAACACCGCCCGTGGCGGCAAAGGCGGCCGCACCGAGGCGTCCAAGACCCTCAAAGACGCCCGGTGGGCGCTGTGGAAGAACCCGCCGAACCTGACCGACAAGCAGAAGGCGACCCTGGCCACGATCCAGGCCACCAACCGGCCGCTGTACCGGGCGTACCTGCTCAAGGAACAGTTCCGGGAGATCATCGCGGTCAAGGGCGCCGACGGCAGGCTCCTGCTGCAGGCGTGGCTACGCTGGGCGAGCCGGTCGAAGCTGGCCCCGTTCGTCAAGCTGGCCAAGACGATTCGCCGTCACCTGCCCGCGATCCACAACATGCTCGACAGCGGACTGTCCAACGCCCGCATCGAGGCCAACAACGTCCACCTGCGCGTGCTGACCCGCCAGGCCTACGGCTACCACAGCGCCAAAGCGTTGATCACCATGGCCAACCTCCGCCGCGGCGGCCTCTGCCCACCACTACCCGGACGATCATGAACCCGACCCACGAGAACGGCAGTAGACCCCCCTTTTCGGGTGATCAGCCGCTGGGGCGTGCCGCGCACCCGCCGCGTGCTGGTGCGCCCGGGTCGAGGAGGTGTCCACTCCGACCGTCCACTCGTCGCCTTCCTCGGCGTCGCAGTCGATCCGCAACGCCGCGCAGATCCGCGACCAGGTGCCGTCCATCGCCCACCTGCGTTTGCGCTGGTAGACCGTCTTCCACGGACCGAACCGCTCCGGCAGGTCACGCCACGGAATCCCGGTACGTTCCCGGTACAAGATCCCCGAGACCGTCGTCCGATGGTCACGCCATCGGCCCCCACGCGGCGGATCCGCTGGCAGCAACGGCGCCAGAAGCGCCCACTCGTCGTCGGTCAACTCATGCCGTCGAGACACGCCAATCTATCTACCAAAACCCGCCCCGAAGATCCACGAGACACGCCCTAATGGGGACGCCCATCGGCGGCTCGGGCCGGCCGGGTTGGCTGGCCTGGTGGTGGCGACGGCGCGTCTCGCTGGTGAGGGCGCTGGGCGGAAGACGATGGCGGGTACCGCCGCGTTGCTGGCTGATCGTGCCGGGCGCGGCGGCGCCCGGCACGGTCAGCCGCGAGTATGGGGAACTTTTCGAGGCCCCACGGCCGTGGGGGGTTTGCTCGCGAGCATTGTGCTCGTGGCGTCTGCCGAGTTGGGTGAGGCGGTCGGCTTCCAGGGCGAGAAGTGGGACCTCCATCACCGTGTCGGGGTCAACACGGAGGAGACCGGCGCATATTTGGTGCCGGACATGAGCGGCGGTCAGCGCGGCTAGTTTGCACGTGGCTGACTGATCCGCACCGGGTGCCCCTGGTTCGGGGCGGGAAGGAGTGTTGCGCGTTGGCCGCCGCCGTTCCGACCCTTGAGCTCAGTGAGAGCTGGTTGCGGGCTTTGGAAGCGTTCACTGGGATTAGGGTGTCCCGGGCGAAGTTGCCGTTGTTGCGGGATGACATCGGCACGCTGGAAACGCTGGCGCTTCGGGTGCGTACGGTGCTGGGTCCGTTGCTGGAGCAGACGATCAGGGCGGTTCGGGAGGCGGGGGAGGGTGAGGCCTTCGACCGGTTCGTGGCGCAGACCGCTCCGTTTGTGAGGAAGATGGCCGAGACGGCCGACCTGATGCTCGCCGTGGTTGATGCGGAGAAGAAGTTCTTCGTGGAGACGGAGGTCGGCAAGCGTACGGCGTTGGCCATGTTCAACTTCATGATTGCCGAGTTCGCTGTCGCCGCGGCGATGTGGTTCTGGAATCCGGTGGGGGCGGCGGCGCACATCGCGCAGACGCGGACGATCATTCAGGCGATCCTGCGTTCGGCGTTGGTGCGGTCGGCGGCGAGTGGCACGGCTATGCAGATGTTGTTCATGCCGGGTTCTGCGTTGCTGGCCGAGGTGTCGATGATGACCGATGGTCTGCAGCCGGGGGTGAACTGGTCGGCGGTCGGTAAGCAGGCGGCGTTCGCGGGGGCGGTGGCGTTCCTGACCACGGTGGGCGGGCCGGCGTTGGGCAGGGTCGCTGGCGTTGTCGCGGGCGCGGTCGGCAAGCTCGCCGTGTCGGATGCCACCAAGCATCTGCTGACCGATGTGCTGTCGCGGCCGGTGACGGAGACCCTCGGGGAGGGGCTGTTCGGTATCGGTGCCAGCTTGATGGTCGAGGGGTACTGGGACCCCGGTAATCTTGGTGCGGATCTTTTGTCCGGGGCGATTTCGGGGGCGGGCGGGGCGGCCGCGAGCGGGCTCGGGCTGGTCGTGAGTCGCGCCGTGGTGCAGCCCCGGGTGCAGGTGCCTCACATCGGTCTCACGTCGGACGGTAGGCCGGTCCTGCCGGTGGGGCCGACACCGGTGGGTGGGGACACGTCCGCGGGGTACCAGGCTGGGGTCGACGATCCGAAGCCTGTGGTGACCGGCGGGCAGGCCCCGCCGCCCCCGCCCGTGCCGCTGCTGCCGGCGTCGAATCTGCCCGCGCCGGCGCTGGACCTGCCCGCGCCGAAGCTGGATCTGTCGGTGCCGTCGTGGTCGGTGTCGAACCTGTCGATGCCGGCTGCGCCGGTGCCGGCGTGGGTCGCGGCAGCGGGTGGGCCGGCGGTGGAGCAGTGGCATCGGTTCCAGCAGGAACTGGCGGACCACTATGGCGGGTTGTTGGCCGGGACGGGGCAGGCGCGGCAGTTCCTGGCCGGGCTGCCCGTGCCGGTCGAGCGGGTGTTCACCGAGTGGGCCGACGCCCGGCAGAACGACCCGGCCGTGCCCGTTTTCCTGTCTCAGGTCGGTCTGCCCGCCACCGCCCTGACCGACCAGTTCCTGTTCGATGTCCGGGACCGGGCGGTCGCCCAGGTCACCGAAACCCTCGCGGGGCAGGTCCCGGCGGGCGGGCAGATCCCGGCGGCGGTACGCCCGGAGCAGGTCGTCGCGGCGCTGCCCGGGGAGTTCGACCGGCAGGCGTTGCGCTCGATCGCGCACCTGGCCGTCGGGCACCACCTCGACCAGTACTTCACCACGGGCGCACCGGCGACCGTCCCCCTGCCAGGCGGCGTCGTCCCGCCGGGGGCGCTGGCGTGCCGGGGGTGGCTGGCGTGCCGGGGGGTTCCGGGGCGGTGACACCGCCGTCGGAGGTCGTGCGCGCCGCGGTCGAGCGGGACGTGCGGGCCCACGTGGACCGCAGCCTCGACGCGATCCTCGGCGCCACTCCACTACCCGCCGCACCACTGACCGCACCACTGACCGTGCCGCCCGCCGTGCCGCCCGCCGTGCCGCCCGCCGTGCCGCCCGCCGTGCCGCCCGCCGTGCCGCCCGCCGTGCCGCCCGCCGTGCCGCCCGCCGTGCCGCCCGCCGTGCCGTCGGCTGCCGCGGTCAGGCCCGACGCCGCGCAGGTGAGCGCCGTGGCGGACGTGGTCCGGCAGGCGGTCACCGACCTGCCGGCCCGTGTCACGGCTGCGGCCATCCCCGACACCACCGCACCGGACACCACCGCATCCGGCACGGACACCCCGGCACACCGGCGTACCGACCTGCCGCCGGTGCCGGTGACTCCCGAGCAGCACACCGCAGCAGCGACCAGCCAGGCGGAAACCCAGTTCACCGCCCTGGCCCGCAAGTACGGCGTCGAACCGGCCAACCACGACACCCTCGCCGGATCCTTCCAACGGGACTGGGTCAACGGATACCACCAGGTACTCGCCCAGGCCACCGGCAGCGCCACGCCCGCCACCCCCAGCATGCCGGCCGCGCCCAGCGTGCCGGCCGTGCCCGGTGTGCCGGGCACGTCCGGGGTGCCGGGCACGTCCAGCGCGCCGGGTGCGTTGGGCACTCCGGGCACGCCGGATGCGGCCGGCGCCCGTACTACGGTGCCGGGTGGTGTTGCCCCCCGCACCGACGGCACGCCGAACCACGACCACACCAGCGACAGGACGTCGGTCAGTGACCTGTCCGCCTCCGGCGACGACATGTTCAGCCGCGATGGCAAGCCCAACGACACCTTCACGGTCAGCGACTTGTCCGTCTCCGGTGACGACATCTTCAGCCGCGATGGCAGGCCCGACGACATCTTCACGGTCAGTGACCTCTCCTCACTGGACGAGCCGATCAGCCGCGACCCGGCCAAGCCCGACATGGGGGACAGGGATCCGCTCAGTGACGTGTCCTCGTCGGCCGACTCGGTCGATGGTGACCCGGCCAGGCGCGATTTCTGGGACAGGGATTCGTTCAGTGACGTGTCCTCGTTGGGCGACTCGGTCGGTGGTGACCCGGTCGGACGCGGCGAGCCGGCCAGCGCGGCACCGGAGCCGGCCAGCGCGGCACCGGAGCCGGCCAGCGCGGCACCGGAGCCGGCGGTCGCGGCGACCGGGCCGGCCGCGGCGGCCGAGTCCGCGCGGCGGGTCGCCGACTGGATCGATCAGACACCGGTGGCCCCCGACAGCCGCGACCCGTGGTGGTGGTGCGTCCAGGCCACCCTCGACGCCTACACCACCGCCTACGGACGGCCCGGCAACCGGACGGTATCCGACGACCGGATCCTCGGACCCGACGGCCGACTCGCCCCCACCACGAGCTGGCCGCAACTCCTGGACATCCTCGACGCGACACCCGAACGCGTCGCCCACCCCGACGGCTGGCCCGACGGAGTCACACCACAGGACGTACTCGCCGCCCTACGGGCGGCACCGGGCTCGATGGTCGTGGTCAGGGTCGCACCACCCAACGAACCACAACACGTGTTCGCCCTCCACAGCCAACCACAACCATCCGGACCACCGACCATCAAGGTGCGCGACGGCCTGGTGCCCGGCGCCGAGGACCGACCCGAACCACCCGACCCGACCACCGACCCGTGGCTGCGACACCTGTTCGCATCGAGCACCCGACTCGCCGCGTTCGACAACACCGGACGACCCACCACCATCACCGCCCTCCTTCCCGAGCACACCACCGCACACCCGCAGCCCACCACCACGACCAGCATCGACCCCAACGCCATCCTGCTCGCCTCCACCACCCCACCCCGCGGCCCGTCCCAGGCAATGCAGGCAGACATCACCTCCCCCGAGCCGGCCGGCTCCCCCCGGCAGCCGTCCGACCGGCCGGCTCGGTTGCCCGAGTCGGGCTCAGGGTCGTCGGACCCGTTCCCCGATCCGCTGCCGAGCCGGCCGGCGGCGATGGAGTGGCACCCCCCGGCCGACGCCGACGCAGGCGGACAGCCGTGGGGTCCAGCGGACGGCGACCCGTATGGTCTTGGCCCGGAGTTCGCGGTTGGCCTGGCGTGGGACCCGTTGGAAGGAATGGACGTGTCGACGCCGCGGTCCGACTCGGAGTGGGTGCCGACGAACTTCGATGAGAAAGTGGTAGAGGCGGCCAGGCGATTGGCGCAGTCCGCGTTCTATGTTGAGGCGAAGTTTGACGCGTGGGTGGGCGAGGTGTTCGACACTTCTCGCGCGGAGGGTGGGCTAGCGTTCGACGCCTTCTACCGTTCATTGTTGAATACCCCGGAGTCGCCGGCGATGCAGGGCATCACCAACGTGGTTGGACTGCGCGCGTTGGCGGCCCGCCGGCTGGCCGAGGACCTCGCCCGGGGTGAGCAGTCGACGTTGAGAGAGTTCCTTCCGTATCCGGAGGGCGTGTCGGAGCGGCAACGGCAAGCCCTGCACCAGATCTGGCTTGACAAGCTCTTGAACTCCAAATCCGGAGATTACGAACTCACGCATGTGATTCCGCGTCTCATGGCCGAGGCGTTGTCCATGCCGATGCGGATCCATCATCCGTTCGATGCTCCGAAGAACATCGATCCGACGACGTCCACTGCTGGTGCCGTCCGGCAGCAGGTCGTCTTCTGGAAGGGTGCCTACCACCGCCTCCAGCCTCGTGATCCAAACGATTCCCGCATCGCCAGTGGCTTCCAGGAGCCAGGGTTGTCCGCCAACCGCCGGGCCCGCCGCGCCCAGCACCTCCCTCAGTATCTGGATGACCTTCTCAACGACCTGAAACACCAGATCGCCGTAGCGGAAGAGAATTCGACCAGCACGCACGGGCATATTCTGCAGCACGTCTACCGCCGTAACCTCGCGGACATCCGCCGGCAGCCCATCTCCCCGCGCACGCGGGCCCTCGAGCTAAGAGAACATCGCCTATACCTCAACAGTCTCGACGAACACAGCGGCTGGCACGACAAGAGCCCACAACTTAGTTCCCGATTCACCCTCCGCCTAACCGCCAACGCCGCGACGGACCGCATGAGTCTGCACCTCAAACTGGGCGGCAAGTATGATGTTGTTCTGAATATCGACCGACTTGTCGCCCCCGGCGATGTGGTCTCTGTCGACTTCGGCGAGGTCGGCGGGCAGGGTGTCGGTATTGCCAGAATCCCGTACACCGCAGCCGGCGGCACCGAGAGTTCCATCTACCGGAAACTCGACCGTGGGTTCGATGGCACCGAGCTGGCGGAATTGCGGAAAAGGGCACCCAGTAGAGTTTGGGAGTTTGAAAAGCCTGGTTTCAGTGACTCCTCCCGGCGGGTGGTGGCAGTGGACGAACGCCGCCGTTTGGGCGTGAAGTTCAGTGAGGGCGATGAAGGCAAGGCCACCAAGAAACCTTATATCTCATCGGCCAAATTGGCCGACGGAACTCCGTTCGTCGTCCCGGAGGGCATGGCGAATGTGGTTCTCGAAGTCGGGTATGACGTCATTGGTCGACCCCTCGCGGTCGTGGAAATCCCGGCCGAGCGGAACGGGGGGCGGGCCCTGTACCTGACGTTGACCGATCCCGCCCCCACCGCGCGCGACATCGAGCGGCTGCGCAAAACTCGGCGATTCGGCCGGCGCGGCGAGCAGGCCGACCGCACCCACCCACAGGGCCACCCGGGCGACGTCGAGCGGCTGGGCAAAACAGGACGATTGTTGGAATTCGACAAGCCGTCGTTCAGTGACTCCTTCCAGATGGTGACGGCAGTGAGCGAACGCGGCGTTTTGAACGTGCGGTTCAGTGGGGGTGATGAAGGCAAGGCCACCAAGAAACCTTCCATCTCACCGGCCAAATTGGCCGACGGAACTCCGTTTGTCGTCCCGGATGGTATGGCGAATGTGGTTCTCGAAGTCGGGTATGACATCAACGGACTACCTCTCGCGGTCGTGGAAATCCCGGCCGAGCGGAACGGGGGGCGGGCCCTGTACCTGACGTTGACCGATCCCGCCCCCACCGTGCGCGACATCGAGCGGCTGCGCAAAACGGATTCCTTCTGGGAGTTGTCGGATCGATGGGAGCTTGCCGATGAAATGTATCTGAATGACCCATTGAGGGCAAATGCAATCGGCAAGCCCTTCGATCTTCGGGTCGGCGGTCCGGGCACGACATTCGATGGGCGGGAGGTGGATCTGTCTGCGGGGGCGGAGATCACCCTGCGGGTAGGAGAGCGGCTGGTCGGGCCGGATATCGTCAACAATGTCTTCGTCGTGGTCAAGGCGCCGTTGAAGCCGTTGGACGACGAAGCCAAGGGCACGGTGGAGGAGCGTCTGATCGACTTGCAGGCCTACCTGCGCGACAACCCGTCGGTGGTCGACGTGCCCACGCACGCCTACCGGCTCGTCAACACGGGCAAGCCGGCCGCCGAGTTCAATGCTCTGATAGAGCGGCTCCAGAACCGGAAGGAGACGCTCGACAAGCGCAGGGAGCGAGGCGAACCGGCAGTTGGGTCATCATCCGCGAAGCGTCGGCGCACCGGGGGCGGGTTGCCTGGGGGGCCGGCGGCGTTCCGGTGGGGTTCTGGGGAGGGCTCGTTCTCGGCTGCTGTGGGCGTGGAGGCCGTGTCGTCGTCGGGGTGGGCGGCTGGGGTGGCGCCGTCGGTGGAGCAGGTTGACGGTGGTTGGAGTGTGTCGTACCGCAGCGTGAAGGGTTTGCCTTCGTGGGGCGAGATGACGCGGGTGCACTCCGATCGGTTCACGTGGCAGGGCACGGAGCCGCTGCGGTTCGTGCCGACGCCGGGGGAGCAGCCTCCGTTCCGGGTGGAGACGGCGGGGAAGAATGCGGGGGTACGGGTCCACGTCGACCACTGGGTGCACGGTGAGTCGGGGACGGTGGTGTTCCGTCTCCGGTTGAATCCTGACCCGAACGTGGATCGGGACTCAATCCTGGGCACGTTGCGTGCTGTCGAGCAGTGGGTGGAGCAGACCAACGAGCGGGTGCGGCCGGAATTTGGACCGCAGGCGGTGGCGGTGGCGGTGGTGTTCGACCCGAACGCGGAGACGGAGGTCCGGCTCAGCCCGAAGGGCATTGACCTGCGGCACACGGATGATGTCTGGGTCAGCGAGGACGGTTCGGCGGGTCGGATCGACCAGTTGCACTGGCTTGCGGGTCTTCCGTCCCGCGCCTACGGGCACGAGTTGAAGCACTTCGCCGGGGTGCCGCACGACGGTTCCCCCGGCGATCTGCTCAGGACGTCCAGGAGCGTCGGTGACGACCATCTCCACGAGCCGGGGTTCACCAAGTGGGAACTCGACCAGATTCGCGCGACGGCCGCTTCGTACGTCGCTCCCACGGTCGCGCCCCGGCCGGCTGGGTCGTCCGAGTCGGTCTCGGGGTCGTCGGACCCGGTCTCCGATTCGTTGCCGGGCCGGCTGGCGGCGATGGAGTGGCACCCCCCGGCTGACGTCGGCTCTGATGCGGGCGGGCAGCTGTCGGACGGCGATGGTTACGCCGTGCCACCAGGATTCCCCGGTTACGAGTTGGGGGTTTCTGACGCGCCGTTGAATCCCGGCGGTGGTGAGCCACCGATCGGCGCCGGGCGGGTTGTTGTGATGGAGGTGGACGCCGAGCCGCGGACGCCGGTGCCACCGCCGGCGACGACGGCCCCGGCGCCGCCCGAGATCGTGGACTCCCCGGCATGGAATGACTTCTTCCGGCAGGTGCTGGTCGGCGCGGGGGGCCAGGTGGCGGAGACGCTCGGTCGGCCGACGGTGGGGATTGATGATGTCCGCCACTATCTGGCCGTTCAGCTTGGCCTGATCGTTCAGCGTACGGATTTCCGGGAGCGTCACGGGTTGCCTGATCTTTCCTTGGAGAGGTTGCAGCAGGCGTTGGATTCCAGGGGGAGCTCTGTGCCCGGCTTGACGCATGTCTTGCCGCACCTGGTCTCGGAGGCGTTCGGGATCAATTTCGCGCCGCCGCTGACCGGCGGGGGCACCAAAACGGTCAAACTCGGCCCGAATGGGCGGCTGCCGTTCAACGTGGGCGGCAGGAGGCCGAAAGTCGGTGTGGCCGCTTCGGGCCAGGAGGCGACGCTCTGGTTCGGTCACCACACGGACGGGCCGCATGCGGGTAAGCCGGGCGTGTTGATCAAGCTCGGGAGCCTGGAGGACCGGAAGGATGGCCCGTTCTGGCTGGACCCGGCCCCTACCGAAAAGGACCTGGACAGGCTGCGGGCCTACAAGAGCAAAACCGTGCGTGCAGACGGGTGGACGGAGGGGGACCCGCCGCAGCTAACCGACGGGAACACCAAAAGGGTCGAGCTCGACGAGCAAGGGCAGCTGCCATTCAAGGTGGGCGGCAGGAGGCCGAAAGTCGGTGTGGCAGCTGGGGGCCAGATGGCGACGGTCTGGTTCGGTCACCACACGGACGGGTCGCCTGCGGGTGAGCCGGCCGCGTGGATCAAAGTCGGGGGCCTGGAGGGCCGGGAGGGCGGCCCGTTCTGGCGGTGGCTGGACCCGGCCCCCACCGAGGGCGACCTGAAGAGGCTGAAGACCTACAAGGGCCAGACCGAGCGTGCGGACGAGTGGACGGGGGGGAACCCGCCGCAGCTGACCGACGGGTACACCAAAAGCGTCCCGATCGACCGGCAAGGGCAGCTGTCGATCAAGGTGGGCGGCAGGAGGCCGAATGTCGGCGTGGACGCTGCGGACCGGATGGCGACGATCTGGTTCGGTCCCCGCACCGACGGGTCGCATGAGGGTGAGCCGGCCGCGTGGATCAAGGTCGAGAGCCTGGAGGACCGGGAGGGCGGCCCGTTCTGGCGGTGGCTGGACCCGGCCCCCACCCAAAAGGACCTGGACAGGCTGCGGAACTATGAGCCCCGGACCGTGCATGCGGGCGAGTGGACGGCGGGGAAGCCGCCGCAGCTGACCGACGGGTACACCAAACAGGTCTGGATCAACCGGCAAGGGGGGCAGCTGCCATTCAAGGTGCGCGGCAAGAGGCCGAATGTCGGTGTAATCGCTGGGGACCAGATGGCGACGGTTCGGTTCGGTTACCGCACGGACGAGTCGCATGAGGGTGAGCCGGCCGCGTTGGTCATGGTCGGGAGCCTGGAAGGCCGGGAGGGCCGGGAGGGCCGGGAGGGCCGAAAGGTTGGCCCGTTCTGGCGGTGGCTGAACCCGGCCCCCACCGAGGACGAACTGAAGAGCCTGCGGACCTACGAGTCCCGGACCGTGCGTGAGGGCGGGTGGACGGCGGGGGAGCCGCCGCAGCTGACCGACGGGTACACCAAAAGCGTCCCGATCGACTGGCTAGGGCAGCTGTCGATCGAGGTGGGCGGCAGGAGGCCGAATGTCGGTGTGGTCGCTGCGGACCGGATGGCGACGGTCTGGTTCGGTCGCACGGACGGGTCGCCTGCGGGTGAGCCGGCCGCGTTGGTCATGGTCGGGAGCCGGGAGGGCCGGGAGGGCGGCCCGTTCTGGCGGTGGCTGGACCCGGCCCCCACCGAGGACGAACTGAAGAGCCTGCGGACCTACGAGCCCCGGACCGTGCATGCGGGCGGGTGGACGGCGGGGAAGCCGCCGCAGCTGACCGACGGGTACACCAAAGAGGTCCGGATCAACCGGCTAGGGCAGCTGCCGTTCAAGGTGCGCGGCAAGCAGCCGGTTGCTGGTGTGGCCGCTGCGGGCCAGATGGCGACGGTCTGGTTCGGTCGCACGGACGGGTCGCCTGCGGGTGAGCCAGCCGCGTTGGTCATGGTCGGGAGCCGGGAGGGCCGGGAGGGCGGCCCGTTCTGGCGGTGGCTGGACCCGGCCCCCACCGAGGACGAACTGAAGAGCCTGCGGACCTACGAGCCCCGGACCGTGCATGCGGGCGGGTGGACGGCGGGGGAGCCGCCGCAGCTGACCGACGGGTACACCAAAAGGGTCCGGCTCGGCCGGCGAGGGCGGCTGGCGTTCAAGGTGGGCGGCAAGGAGCCGGTTGCTGGTGTGGCCGCTGCGGGCCAGATGGCGACGGTTCGGTTCGGTTACCGCACGGACGAGTCGCATGAGGGTGAGCCGGCCGCGTTGATCATGGTCGGGAGCCTGGAGGGCTGGGAGGGCGGCCCGTTCTGGCGGTGGCTGGACCCGGCGCCCACCAAGAATGACCTGAAGAGGCTGCGGATCTACGAGTACAGATCCAGGGGCGGAGTTGCCGGTGCCGGGCCCCGGCCCGTGAATGCGGGCGGGGGACGGCGGGGGACCCGCCGGAGCTGACCGGCGGGTCCAGCGGCAACGCCGCCGCGGTGGCACCCGCGTCAACCGGATCCGTGGGCATGGCATACCGGGCGGCGCGGGACGAGGCGGTACCTGTCCCCGGATCCAACACGGACGACGCGATCCCACCGGTTGACAGCTCGTGGGCCCGTCCGGTGGTCGGGATTCCGGCGCAGGGCCAGCAGCGGCCAGGGGCGGCGAGCGTGCAGGTCGACCGGGGGCAACCGGCAGTGCGGACTCCGACGGCCGCCCCCGCGCCGCAGCAGCCGCAGCCGCAGCCGCAGCCGCTGGAGCGTTGGCCGCGGGCGGCCGGCGAGGCTGGCGTTACGCAGAGACCAGTCGACGCGTTCTGGGATGTGGCGGTGGACAGGTCGTCGTTGGTGTCCGTGCAGCGGCCGGCCGTCGCGTCGGTGGCCGGCCCGGATCCGATGTTGCCGGTGCCGGCTGACGGGTACTGCATGCTGTACGCCTTCATCGCCACCGATCCGATCTGGGTGCGTGATGTGCTGCATCCGCACCTGCCCGTGGACTTGTACCAGTTCCTGTCCGATCCCGGTCGGGTGCGTGCCAGCGCGGTGGGGCTGGTCAGGTCGGAGGTGCCCCGGGAGTCTGCGCTGGCGCGGGTGAGCGCGTTGTTGCAGGGCCACGTCCGGGGGTACCTGGACAGTAACGCCGGGCGGTTGCCCGCGGATGTGACCAGGCAGCGGATCAACTTCCGGGAAGAGCGTGTGCGGCAGGTGGCGGCCCTGCACGACCACCAGCAGGTGCTGGATTGGTTGCGTTACCTTGACAGCCCTTACGTCACCGAAGCGGGCATGCTGCCTGCGGCCGTGATCGAGGACCGGTACCAGGCGGTGCGTGCTACGGCGATGCTGTCCGGCGGGTCGCTGGGTCTCGGCGCGCCGACGGACGTGCCGCAGCGGCAACTGGACTTCCTCACGCAGCACGGCCAGGGCTTCCCGGTGGACGTCCTGGAACCGGGCGCGGCCCGTGACTTCTTGGTCGTCGTGTTGAGCCAGTCCGACCGTCAGCTCGAACCCGACGAGCTGGCCGTGGTCCGAGCGGCGGTGGACAACTGGAAACAGCAGTGGGGCGCCCCGGTCGGGGAGTTTCTCGGCCCGCTGCTGGCCCACGCCACCGGCCGCCGGGTCACCATCTGGCGGGAATCCGGGCGGGGGACGCCACCGAAGATGAGCGACGAGTACGGTCCGGCCGCCGGCCGGCCGGTCGACCTGTACCACGTCGCGGCCGACCCGCACAACCCGACCATCCTCAACCACTACAACGCCGCCGCGGTCAATGACGGTCGACAGGGCGCCGGGGCTTCCCCTGCGACATCCGCACCGGTCCCCATCACTCAGCCGTGGCAGGCGCGGGTCGGTCAGGGGCAGCCGGCAGCGCAGACCTCGTCGCATCCCCAACTGACGGCCACCATCAGCTCGCGGCCCGAGCCCGACCAACCGGACCCGGAACCACGCACCACACCACTGGAGCGGCATCGCCTCGATCAGGGACGGACCGAGGTCATCTGGACCGACCCCGACGAGGTGTCAGCCGAACAAGAAGTCGTGTTGATGCGAGAGATCACCCACAACATCGAACCAGACCCGGCAATGGACGACGCCTTTCCCTGGCGCGACGATGACGACCCGCGCGGACGGGTCTATGCGCCCTTCGCCGACGAGAACGGCCAGGTGCACCCCGTCGTCCGTGCCAACGTCGACCGCATCACCGCCAGCATGGACTCGGACAAACAGTTCCTGAGTGGCATCGCCAGAAACCCGAACGATCCCCGGCTACCCCACGTACCGGACGAGGAGTTGGAGCGCCTGTGGCCCCTGCTCGAGCGGATGGTCGCAGCGGAGATCCGCCGACTGGTCCTCGGCGAATCATTGGAAAACCCACGAGTCAAAGTCCTCCGCATGACCGCAGACCTCCTGGAGCCTCACGAACGCGGACCCGACGTACTCGAAGGCAGGTTGGGATTGGCCCTGGAGGATGCCTTCGTGCAACGCTTCCTTCTGGAATTGCTCGGCGTGTACCCCGGCGCCGTACTCGAAAATCAGCGACAAATGGCGGCCTGGGAACGAGACTACCGGCTGTACCCATCCTATTCGATTAGCCTCGAAACCTCCCGCCCTTCCTACGGAGTTCGTGGTCGTCGGTCTCGCGGTCGGCGACTTGTGGCTCCACGCCGAGTCAAGCGCACCATCGCCATGAGCGCCGAAGGCTTCGCAAACTCCATTGTTTTCGCCAACACCGCACTCAAACCCGACACCAGGGAACCCGACATCTACCGCACCAACTCGGTGTACCTGCAATTCACCGTCAGGATCCCCGACAACAACAACAGAATCCGCCGACAAGAAATCATGGTGCTCTTCGGTCTGAACAACCTATTCAACCTCGTTATCAACCCCCATCGCATCGTCATCGCCGACTACGGCCCTCACTACTACGACAAGGAAGAGAATTTCCCACCCATCAACCCCACCAAACCCATCAAACAGGAACCCGACACCACGTCCCCACCGACCTGACCGCTGTACCGCCAAAACTCGTTTAGTGGCTTTGGCCTGGCATTTTGAAGATCATTTCAACCTCGATTCGTCAGAGGGTTTTGATCCCTCGTCGTCCGCTTCAGTTTGACCGTTTTGTCCCATGCGATGGGGGACTTTACAAATAACGGCTGATCGACCGATCAAGGGAGAGACGCCAGATGGCGCTCGTCTTCCCGGACAAGACATCGATGTCGGTGCTGTCCTCGGCCGCATGGGCGTCGGCCGAGCCGCAGGGCCCCGGCAAGGTGGCGGTATGACCGTTGTGGGCGTTTGGGTGCGGACGCTCCGGATCATGGTGGTATAGAGACGGGCGTGGCCTTTCGATGATCATCCAGGTGTCGAGTCTGGGAAGATCAAAGAGGACCACGCCCGTTGGGATCATCATCGCTGATTGACGTGTTGGCCGTGCACGCGGACCGCCTGGACGAGTCGTTGCCGGCGCAGCGCCGGTCGAGCCTGGTCGCGGCGTTGAGTGCGGTGCCGGACCGGCGAGATCCCCGCGGTGTCGTCCATGCGTTGCCTGGGGTCCTGGCCACGGCGGTCGCGGCGGTGCTGACCGGTGCCCGTTCCGCGGCGGCGGTCGCGGAGTGGGCCGCTGACGCGCCGCAGCAGGTCCTTGCTGAACTGGGCGTGTTCCGGGATCCGTTCACCGGGCTGTATCGGGCTCCGGACGAGTCCACGTTCCGGCGGGTCCTGGCCGGTGTCGATGCTGACGCCCTGGACGACACGGTCGGCCGGTGGGTCCTCGCGTGCCGGCCGGCGGCGGACACCGAGCGGCGGGTGTACAGCGTGGACGGCAAGACCTTGCGAGGCAGCGGCCCGGCCGGCGCCCAGGTGCATCTGCTCGCGGTGCTGGACCAGCACACCGGGACGGTCCTGGGTCAGGTCGACGTCGACGGCAAGACAAACGAGTTGACCCGCTTCCGGCCGCTGCTGGGCCCGCTTGACCTGACCGCGGTGGTCATCACCGCCGACGCCATGCACACCCAACGCGAGCATGCCCGCTGGCTGATCGACGACAAGAAGGCCGCCTACGTCTTCACCGTGAAGAAGAACCAGCCGCGCCTGTATCGCCAGCTCAAGACCCTGCCCTGGGCGAAGGTCCCGATCCAGGACGAGACCAGCACCCGCGGGCACGGTCGCTACGACATCCGCCGCCTGCAGGCAGTCACCTGCACCGGGCCACTCGCCCTGGACTTCCCGCACGCCACCCAAGCACTACGGATCGTCGCCGACGACTGAGCCTGACCACCGGCCGCTGGTCCACCGTCACCGTCTACGCGATCACCAACCTGAGCGCCGCCCAGGCCGGTCCCGCCGACCTAGCCGACTGGCTGCGTGGGCACTGGGCCATCGAAACTCTGCACCACATCCGCGACACCACCTACGCCGAGGACGCCAGCCGCCTGCGCACCGGCAACTCACCCCGCGTCATGGCCACTTTGCGCAACACCGCGATCAGTCTGCTCCGACTGGCTGGCGTCACCGCCATCGCCGCAGCCCTACGCCACAACAGCCGAAACCCGCACCGGCCACTCCAACTACTCGGGATCACCTGAAACGGTCATATAGCTACCTTGCCCGAGCCCTGGGCCGAGCCGACCGTCCGTCGGTCCCTTGCCGCGGCACTGTGCGCCGACGTCTTCTGGTACGACCAGGCGGCCTGTGCCTCGCCGCGGACCATCTTCTTGGTCGGTACCCCGATGGCGAACGGCCGAGCCCGGCAGGAGCTGGCGGTCGAGCTGGATCGGGCCGTAACGGCCGGTGGGTACGCCGTCGATACCGCCATGGCGATCGAGAAACTGACATCGGTTTGTGAACTCGCCGCGGATGGCCTGGCCACCCGGGTATCCCTGCGCCGCAATGAAGTGGCTCACGTCGATCTGGATGTCTCCGCCACGCCGCCCCGGCGGTGGCTGGGCACGGGCACCTTCGTCTGGGCGGAGGTCGGCGACCTTGCCGAACTAACGCCGATGCTGCGTCGGGGAGACCAGACGGTGACGCACTTTGGCTTCAGCCGTCGGCAGTTGAGCGACTTCGTCCGGCGTTGCGCCGACCGGGCGCCGGACCGCCTGGTGCCGGTCGGCCGGGCGCTGGAGTGCTCCACCGTTTGGGACGGGGTCGATCTCCTGCGCGAATTCACCCGCATCACCACCGTCGACGGCGGCTGACCGTCCACAGGTTGGACAGCTGCCCCTGTCCGTCCCGGCGGGCACCAACACGATCTCCTACGACGATCGTGGCCTGCCGCTCACCATCACCGGGCCGGCCGACAACACCTCGTTCTCGTACAACCGGGACGGAAAGCTAGCGTCGCGAACCGACGTCGCCGGGAGGACCAGCTACACCTACGACAACGTCGGCCGGTTGCGCACCGCGTCCAACCCGACGACGTCGATCAACGTCACCCTGGCCTACAACAAGCTCTCCCAGCCGGCGACGATCACCTACGGCACCAACAACAACGTCCGTACCCTGACCTACGACGACCTGCACCGCCTGAAGACCGACACCCTGAAGAACGCCGCCGGGACCGTCACTCTCGGCTCGATCACCTACGGGTACGACGCCAACGGCAATGAGACGTCGAAGGTGACCACAGGGTTCGCCGGGTCCGCGTCGAACACGTACACCTATGACCTGGCTGACCGGTTGACCTCGTGGAGCAACGGGACGACGTCGACCACGTACGCGTATGACGCCTCCGGCAACCGCACCCAGAACGGGTCGAAGACGTTCACCTACGACGCCCGCAACCAGCTGCTGACGCAGAACGACGGCTCGTCGTACCTCTACACCGCGCGTGGCACGTTGAAGCGCACCATGTCGGGGTCGGCCGCGTACGACACCCTGACCGACGCGTTCGGACAGGTGCGGTCCCAGCAGGCTGCCGGGGGCGTCACCACCAGCTACGACTATGACGCGCTGGGCCGGGCGATCAAGCCGGGCTTCACGTACACCGGTCTGGGTAACCACCGGGCCAGCGACGGCACCGCGACCTACACGCGTGGGCCGGCGGGGGAGTTGTTCGGTGTGGGGTCCGGCGCCGGTGCCGGTTCCCGATACGCCTGGACCGACCAGCACTGGGACGTGGTGGGGCAGTTCTCCGCCACCGGGACGGCGCTGTCCGGGTCGACGACCTATGACCCGCTGGGCAGTGTGCTGACCACCAGTGGGATGGTCGGCCATCTCGGCTACCAGTCGGAGTGGACGGACGGGCTCACCGTCCGCGATGGCGAGACCGGCAAGACGACCGTGTTGAAGACGACCCAGCACCACCCGTTCTGGGACGCCACCGACGGCAGATGGGTCGACGCCGGCAAGCTCGCGGTGGGGCACCGGCTGCGGGTGCACGACGACAAGCGCCTGGAAGGCGACGGCACCGGCGCCGGAATGGGCGGCGGCGGCCCCGGACACCAGCTCACCGTCGTCGAGGTACGCAACTACACCGGCGACAAGCGGATGCACGACCTCACCGTCGCCGACATCCACACGTACTATTAGCTCAGCCGTGAGCTCCTCCTCGGTTAAGATCCCGGCGTCACGCAGTTCGCCGAGCTTCCGGAGCAGTCTGCGTCCGCCGGCTGGCGATCGTCCGCAGGAAGCCCCACGAATCCAGGGAGATACCGATGCCGGAGCCTGAGCCCGTTCAAGACGCCCACGCCGACGACGCCGACACGCCAACCACGGCCGAGACCGAGACCGAGACCGACGAGCCTGCCGTTTACGCAAATCGGGCCACCCGACGCGGGAAGGGCAAGGTCGCCTCGCCTCATCCGTATGGAAAGGGTCAGCGCCTCGATGGTCGGGGCTCGGTCCAGAGCCCGCGCCAGTGGGGTAACCGCCGAAGTGGCTGATCCGTTGGTGGAACCTTCGTCGGCATACGGCTCCGGGTGTCTGCGGCGATGGTGGCGGGGACGCAGCGCGCGAGCAGCAGGGGTCTCCGAACTTCGACGGCCTCAGTCAACCCCGAAAGGATGATCATCGCGGTTTGCGCCAAGCGGATGCTTTGATATCGGGCCTGATGCGGTCGGTGCTCGTTGTAGTGCGTGACGTATTCGGCCAGGGTCGTCAGCGAGTGCGGGGGGTGATCCCGTTGAGGCACTCGCGCCGTACCGTGCGCACCCGTCTCTCCGCGTACGCATTGGCCTCGGCGCTTGCGGCGGGGTATGCAGGATGTCGATGCCTTCAGAGGCAAAGAACGTGGGCGTGCACTTCGCGTCGCGGTCACGGACTACCTCTTCGCGAGGGCGACAGACGGCAACGACCGGTCCTGGACATCGTCTCGCAGTGCCATTCAGGACCGGCCATGGCCGGGGAGTGCGGAGCTATTCTCCACCTGGGCGATCACTGCCGATGGTGCCCCTCGCATCCAAGGGTGAGCGCTACCCTTCCACCGCTCTCTTGAGCGCCACGACGTGACCCCCGCGGTCTACCGTCGTGACATCCATGAACCAAGCCGGAGAGGCCATCACAATGAGCAAGCCCGTCGATTACGACGCACCGCGCCGACCCGCTGTTGAGGTTGAAGACGACAGCCTGGAGGAACTCAAGGCGCGCGGCGCGGCGTCACAGTCAGCGAGAGTCGACCTCGACGAGGCCGAGGCTGCCGAGAACTTCGAGTTGCCCGGCGCGGACCTGTCCGGCGAGGAACTGACCGTAGCTGTCGTGCCGATGCAGCCGGACGAGTTTCGATGCGCGCGCTGCTTTCTGGTGCACCACCGCAGTCAGTTCGCCGCGCAGCCCGACGGCCGGGAGGTCTGCCAGGAGTGCTCCTGACCTCCACTGTCAGGGCACCATTTCTCGCCACTCCGGACGACCACCCAGCCACGCGTCGGCGAGGATCTTTGCCGACGCCCGACTCGGACAGGGGTGTAGCTTCGATCGGCCTGTGATGCCGCCGGTCTGCGCCTCTACTTCCCATCGCTGGCCGTCGGTGCGGATGTAGACGTCGCGACGCCCCCGCGGACTCCGGTCCCCGTTCCACCAATGGCGTTCGATTCTCACCTGCTGGCCGTATAGCACCACCTGCAGAAAGACGAACGGTAATGATCTTGGGAAGGCGGCCGCCGTAGTCGGGAAACCACGGATTGTGGACGAGAGTCAGGAGACCTGACCGGGCCGGCACGGGACGCATCCGCGGAGCGCCGCCGTCGCAGCGCCGCGTATGTCTTTCTGAGCGGATGTCCGGCGAGCGCATCCACGGACCGATCGAAGCGATACAACAGCGCGCCGACAGCGACCACGTTCGACCGCCTCGGCGCACGTACCTCCCAGCCATCCAGTCAAGCCCCAAGCTGGTCATGTCATAAGCTGTCCGACTCTCATCACCGGTGCCGAGACGAGCGGCGCCTACACCGTGCGCTGTTGCACTGCGGCGCCCACCCCGACCCGCGTCCCGATGGGTGCGGCGGTCGCGGATCGCGGCAACACCCTCGACGGGGACACGTTGACCGGGATGGCCGACGCGACAACGTACGCGGGCAAGGCCGAGCGGCGGTCCACCGCCACCGCCCGATCTGGTGGTCCAGTCGTGGAGACGTGCTGATCCACCTGCACAGGATGTCGGTACCTGCGACGCGTCGAACCGACACGCGTGGTAGCCCTACCGACTGGGCTCCGTTGCGTCGTGATGCCTAACGAGCCGTCGGCTTCCGGTCGGCGTCACGCTCGACACGGAACGGGGTGCGCAGGCGGGTCATCGCAGCCGAACTTACGTCGACGGCAGGTGTGTGGTCGAAAGCCGCATCTGCTCCCGGTGCTTCACGGAACAAATTCGGGTCATGCGCGGTTACATCAGTCAAGATCTGCTCCAATGTTTGCGCGCCAACGCGCGACCCACCCGCTCGCACATGCAAGCCGGGTGCGGAAAATGAGCGGGGCGGATCCGGCCGCTCGCCGGCGGGCGTGGATCCGTTTCGCTCGGCCCGTCGAACCTTAACCCAAAAAGCCATCGTGTACGGCCTGGGCCCGGGTGCGGGTAGATTGATCAACCAGTCCGCCGGTTCCGACCACGGCCTGCCTCTGATGTCGACCGCCACGCGCCGCGACCAATCGGTCAGCGCCGTGCAGGGCGGCCCCTTCCACGTTCGGAGACTCCCATGGTGGCACGCCGCCCCAGCAAGACACCCCTTGTCACACCCACCTCCTTCGCCGACCTCGGCGTGCCCGGCCGCCTGGTCGCCGCGCTCGAGCAGGCGGGCATCGGCGCGCCATTCCCGATCCAGGCCGCGACGCTCCCGGATTCACTCGCCGGACGCGACGTGCTGGGTCGTGGCAGGACGGGATCGGGCAAGACATACGCCTTCGCTCTCCCGGTCCTCGCCCGGCTCTCGGCCGCCACGTCTCCGCGGCTGCCCGGCCGCCCGCGCTCACTCATCCTGGCGCCCACCCGCGAGCTGGCGACCCAGATCGAAGCGACGATCGCACCGCTGGCCATCGGGCTGTCGCTGCAGACCCTGACGATCTTCGGTGGGGTGAGCGCGCGGCCACAGGTCAGTGCACTGCGTGCCGGGGTCGATATCCTCATCGCCTGTCCCGGCCGGCTCGCCGACCACGTGTCGACCGGCCACGCGATCCTCGACGCCGTCGAGGTCACGGTGCTCGACGAGGCGGACCACATGGCCGACCTGGGCTTCCTGCCGGTCGTACGGCGACTCCTCGACAAGACACCGCCCCGCTCCCAGCGGCTGCTGTTCTCGGCGACGCTCGACGCGGGCGTCGACGTTCTCGTGCGGCGGTACCTCTCCAACCCAGTCACCCACAGCGTCGACTCGGCGATGTCCCCGGTCGCCGCGATGACCCACCACGTGCTCCGGGTGCGTCACGATGACCGGCTCCCCGTCCTGATCGACCTGACGGCAGCCCCGGGGCGCACGCTCGTATTCACCCGCACCAAGCGGGGCGCCAAGAAGCTGACCAGCCAACTGGTCGCCTCGGGCGTGCCCGCCGTGGAGCTGCACGGCAACCTGGCGCAAAACGCCCGCACACGTAATCTGGCGGCGTTCTCCGCCGGCGACGCCCGCACGCTCGTCGCGACCGACATCGCGGCGCGCGGAATCCACGTCGACGACGTAGCTCTCGTGATCCACGCCGACCCGCCCGCCGAGCACAAGGCATACCTGCACCGCTCGGGGCGGACCGCGCGTGCCGGAGCGAGCGGCACCGTCGTCACCCTGATGACCGACGACCAGGTCACCGACGTGCGCGACCTCACCCGCCAGGCCGGCATCAACCCGACCATCACCCAGCTCGGGCCCGGTGACTCGCTGCTCACCGAACTCGCCCCGGGCGAGCGCCGCTTCGTGACGCCTCCCGTAGCGACGACGGCGCCGCATCACAGACCAGGCCACAGCGCCACGCGGCAGGATCCCCGCACGGCGACGGGCGGATCGACCGCCAGCGCAACGCGCGGGAGAGGCTCGGAAGGTCGTCGGGCGAGTGCCGCGGAAACCACGTCCGCCACACGGGGCGCGGCGGCGTTCTCTTCCGGCACGCGGGTTGGTAGCCGGCGCGGTCAGCGCTGACAGCGAATACACCGCGCGCGTGGCGCGCCCGTGCTAGCCTCACCGGGTTGCAACCTTCGGTTTGTCGCATACTTTGCCAGCGCCTGGTGGGTATCTAACCCGCCAGGCGCCTTCTGTCCTGCCGGTTCTTCCGGACCAGCAGCGGCGGCAACCGAGGGTCCGTACGTGGCGCTACCCAAAGGAGAAGACATGGCATTCGGCACAGTCAAGTGGTTCAACGCGGACAAGGGCTTCGGCTTCATCGCGCAGGATGGTGGCGGCGCTGACGTCTTCGCCCACTTCTCCGCCATCTCATCGAGCGGGTTCCGCAGCCTGGAAGAGAACCAGCGGGTCGAGTTTGACGTCGAGCAGGGCCAGAAGGGGCTTCAGGCCGCCAACATCCGTCTGGTCTGACGTTGACTCCGCCAAGCCGTGGCGACGAGGCCTCGCCCGCCGCCACGGCGGTGGCTGAGATCACGGACCGGCGAACGCCGGTCCGCTCCGACACCACGCTCCTTCCCGGCCTCAAACCGCTGGTGTTGCAAGCGCTGTCCGCCCCCGAGTGCGCGGCCGGGACCGCCAGCATCGACCGGCTCCGGCTGGCCCCGGTGCCGCTGGTGCCAGAGGTGCGACTGGTCATGGCCGAGGACGCGATCGTCCTCTGGGCCCGACTCGAAGCCGAAGCGGGCCACGTCCTCCCGCCGCCGTTCTGGGCGTCGGCCTGGACCGGCGGACAGGCTCTCGCGCGTTACATCCTCGATCACCCGGACACCGTGGCCGGTTGCCATGTCCTCGACGTCGCATCCGGCTCCGGGCTGGTCGCTATCGCCGCAGCGATAGCCGGCGCCGCCGGAGTCACCGCCAACGACATCGACCCCTACTCGATCGCGGCAATCAACGCCAACGCCCACGCCAACGGCGTCGAGTTGACCCTGTCGTCGAGAGACCTGCTTGACGGCGACGTTGACGGCATGGATGTGGTGTTGGCCGGTGACGCGCTCTACCACCCGTCTGTGGCGGCCCGGATGCTGCCGTTCCTCGCCCGCGTCGTCGCGAAGGGCGCTCGGGTCCTTGTTGGCGATCCGGACCGGGGCCACGTTCCCCATGACTGGCTGGAGCGGGTGGCGACGTACGAGATGCCGATAAGCGGCGCTCCGGAAGACGCGCAGCTTCACCTGACGAGCGTGCTCAAGCCACGACGCGACAAGGTGGACGACCGGCGGGGCCCGGCCACACCGCTGCGGCGTGAATCCCATCACTGCCGTACCCGTGAGTGAGCCGGAAGCTACTGCCAGCGCCACTGGCGCCGTGCGGGCGAGCGCCGTATCTGAGACGGTCTACGGCAACCGGTCAGAGAGCGATGGCCTCGACCTGTTCGACCCGCAGGGGCCGGCCGGCGAGGTCGTGAACATTCATAGAAAACCGCCACCACTCGACGGAGAATTGTTACCGCCGAGCCCGGCCTGACCCGGCGCTACGAGGTCCCGCCTGCGTCGTGTTCCAACTGTGAGAGCATCGCCTTCGGCCCCTGTTGGGGCTCGACCTGCCGGGCAGCCGCCTGTTCGTCGGCCGCCCTGGCGGAGTGCTTTTCGGCTCCAACCCCATCGCGGTTCGCTCGCACTTGATCAAGTAGAATCCACTGCCCATCCGAGTCATCAGGGTGCCGATGGCTGGTCGGGTGACGCACCACGGTCTGACGGGGCAAACGGCAAGAAGTCCGTTACCGGCGTTCCGGCTACGGTTTCTGACCTGGAAATATAGACCCGGGCGAGGTTGGCCCCGACGGTCTTCGGGCTGATGCAACGGCGCGGGATGCGTCGGAGGCCGTGCGGTGCGTACAGTTCCGGGTCGGACTTGGGGTGAGCCGGGTAGATCCGGCTCAGGGAACGGGACGAGACAGCGACGGCATGACGGCGGACAATATTACGGAAACCGGTCAATACGGCATTGATCCGACCCGGCTGGAGACCTGTCTCAGCGTCTTTGAGGCGTTGGAGGACCTTCCTCCCGATCACCCCGACGTGGTGCGGGTGCAGCGGGCCACAGCGAAGCTCTACAAGGTGATCAAGCAGCGGCGACGCAAGGAACAGCGGGATGCCATCGCGGCGGCCGACCGCGCGGTGACGGCGGCCACCGCCACCGGCGCCCCGGGCCGGATCGACGACGAGACCCAGGGCAACCCGCTCGCCTCCCCCACCGTGGGTGCCACGGCCGGCTTCCTGCACAATCCGCGCGGCTGCTACGTCTGCAAGCAGCGCTACCGCGAGGTGGACGCCTTCTACCACCAACTCTGCCCGCCCTGCGCCGCGCTCAACCGGGAGCGCCGGAACGCCCGCACCGACCTGACCGGCCGGCGCGCGCTGCTCACCGGCGGCCGGGCGAAGATCGGCATGTACATCGCGCTGCGGCTGCTGCGCGACGGCGCGCACACCACGGTCACCACACGGTTTCCCCACGACGCGGCCCGCCGATTCGCCGCGATGCCCGACAGCGCGGACTGGCTCCACCGCCTGCGGATCGTCGGGATCGACCTACGCGACCCCGCCCAGGTGATCGCCCTCGCTGACTCGGTCAGCGGCCAGGGACCACTCGACATCCTGATCAACAACGCGGCGCAGACCGTCCGCCGCACGCCCGGGGCGTACGCGCAACT
This sequence comes from Micromonospora olivasterospora, assembly GCF_007830265.1. Lineage (NCBI taxonomy): Bacteria > Bacillati > Actinomycetota > Actinomycetes > Micromonosporales > Micromonosporaceae > Micromonospora > Micromonospora olivasterospora. Next base: position 224,590 of record NZ_VLKE01000001.1, on the reverse strand, counting down.
CGTCGCCAGCGAGGTGGCGGCCCTGCCGGACGGCCCGCTGCCGGAGATGATCACGTTCGCCAAACCGGCCGGCCGGGGCAACCCTGCGGGCAGCCTGATCGGCTCACCGAAGTCGCCCGCGATCTCCCCGCACGCGCTCACCGCGCTGGCGTTGACCAGCGGCTCCGCCTCGCCGGAACGGATCGCGGCAGCCAGCGCCATCGACGCCGGCGGTCTGGTGCCGGACCTTGACCCGGTCAACAGTTGGGTGCAGCGGGTGCACGAGGTGGACCCGGTCGAGCTGCTTGAAGTGCAGTTGTGCAACGTGACCGCGCCGTTCGTGCTGGTCAGCCGGCTACGACCGGCGATGGCCGCAGCGACCGCCCGCCGCAAGTACGTGGTGAACGTGTCGGCGATGGAGGGCCAGTTCGCCCGCGGTTACAAGGGGCCAGGGCACCCGCACACCAACATGGCCAAGGCCGCGCTGAACATGCTGACCCGGACCAGCGCACAGGAGATGCTGGCCGACGGCATCCTCATGACCAGCGTCGACACTGGCTGGATCACCGACGAGCGGCCCCACCCGACGAAGATGCGGCTGGCGGACGCCGGCTTCCACGCCCCGCTGGACCTAGTCGACGGCGCGGCCCGCGTTTACGACCCGATCGTCCGCGGCGAACAGGGCGAAGACTTGTACGGCTGCTTCCTCAAGGACTACGCGCCCTGCGCCTGGTGATCGGCCCGCCCACCCCGCCGTCGGCCGCCCAGGCTCAGGCCGGCACGGTCAGCACCGTCGCCCCGTCCACGACAGGTCCAGTAGAAGGTTATCCACAGGGCGCTGGACGGGATCGGTGCAATCGTCAGGGTGGTTCCGGGCCAACCGATGGCCTGAGCCGTCGGTCAGCCTCGGCCCCGGTCGGCCAGCCGCGTCTGTCGCCGTTCGGCGAGGGCCGGCACGGGCGGCCCCGACCACTTCACGTTTGCCAGCCGGTGGGGGCCCCGCCGGCTTTGGCGAGGATGTAGGTCAGGTCGATCGGGTCATCGGCGGCGGCGTTTCTCGCCGGCCCGCCGTACGACGGTGCCGAAGGTGTAGGCGGGGTTGGAGCGGAATCGCGCCGGCAACTACCCGCCACCCTTGCGACGCCGGGGCGTGGTTCCTACGAGGCAGGCAACAGAAGCTTGGTAGAGTGAGTCTACGTAGAAAGCATCTACGTAGACTGGGATTACATGATGCCGGGAATCTTCGTCGGTCGAACGGCCGAACTTGCCTTGTTGCAGAAGCGGCTGGACCGGCTCCGAACAGGGAGTGCCGGACTGGCGGTCACCATCCGGGGCCGGCGCCAGGTGGGCAAATCGCGGCTCGTCCAGGAGTTCTGCAACCGCGCTGAGGTGCCTTACCTCTTCTACGCCGCAACCAAGGGCGCGTCCTCTACCGAGGCGATCTCCACCTTCCTGGCCGAGTTGCGTGATTCACCGCTGCCGACGAACCCGGATTTGGTGCCGATATCCGCCGGAGGTTGGCCAGACGCCTTCCGGTCGCTAGCCTCTGTCCTCCCGGACGTCCCATCCGTGGTCGTTATCGACGAGGTTCCATGGCTTGCCGAGCAGGATGCGCTCTTCGACGGCGCGTTGCAGACGGCTTGGGACCGGCTACTGTCCACCAAGCCCGTACTCCTTCTGCTCCTAGGCAGCGACGTCCACATGATGGAGCGGCTGACCGCATACGACCGGCCGTTTTTCGGCCGCGCCGACGCGCTCGTGCTCGGGCCGCTGAGCCCGGCGGAGACGGCGCGCGCGCTGGATCTCAGCGGGGCAGATGCAATTGATGCGCATCTGATCTGCGGAGGTCTCCCGGGGATCATTAGGGCCTGGCCACCGGCCAAGCCGCCGCTGGCCTTCCTCGAGGAGGAGTGCGCCGATCCGGCCTCGGTCGTCTTCAGCATCCCGGAAGCGGCGCTGCTGGCCGAGTTCCCCGCGCCGGACCAGGCACGCCGCGTCCTTGAGGCAATCGGTGGCGGCGATCGGGCCTATGCCAACATCGCCTCGACGGCAGGCGGTGCCCAATCTCCGCTCGCGTCCGGTCTGCTCTCCCCTCTCCTGCGCCGGCTGGTGGAGGAAAAGAGGGTGCTGGCCGTCGACGAGCCGCTGTCGACGAAGCCGAGCAGACCGGCGTTGTATCGAGTCGCCGACAGCAACTTACGCCTGTACCTGGCGATTCTCCGTGGCGCGCAGGAACAGGCCCGTCGAGGCCGCCCGGAGGCAGCATTCAAACTCGTCCAGCGGCGCTGGAAGGGATGGCGTGGCCGCGCCGTCGAACCGCTTATCCGAGAGTCCCTGGAACTCGCCGCGATCGCCGGAAGCCTGCCCTGGTCAGACGTGCAGGCGGTTGGGGGTTGGTGGAACCGCCAGTTCAACCCGGAGATCGACATCATTGGCGCGGACCGGGCGCCGGTGGCTCAGACCGTCTACTTCGCGGGTTCGATTAAGTGGCTCAGCAGTCCTTTCGACGCGCGCGACCTTGCCGAACTGGCGGCGGGCGCGGCACAGGTGCCCGGCTTCGACCACAGCCGTTGCGGGCTCGTGATCGTCTCCCTCAGCGGCGTGTCGCCACAGGTCGACCCGACGAAAGCGGATGTGGTGTGGGGTCCTTCGGAGATCTTGTCGGCCTGGCGGGGGTAACCGCACAGGCCGCCTACGCGATCTGCTCCGGGTTGAGCCGCTTCCGCGCGATGCGACGGTTCTCGTGCGGGTGGGCCAGATGCGGCGGAGAAGCTGACTGCTCACGCCGGCGGGTTCAGACCGCCGCACAGCACGGCGGGTGACGTGGTCGACGACCCCTTTACTCGGCCGGATTATGCTTGAGGCGACCTGGGCAAACGTGCGTGAGCATGCCGCTGGGCCACCGGACTACTTCTGGTCAGGGGTCGTCGGTTCGAATCCGGCCGTCCCGACAGTGAAATGGTTTCCGCAGGTCAGCGACTTGCAGGAGCCCTACTTTTATTGCTTGGCATGGATGCCCGGTCTAGCACGCCGCTGTTGGACTCCTTGACTCGGGCAGGTTGTCAGGTCACTACTGGATCTTCAGAAGCTCACCGTCGGGGGGCTCCTCGGGACTGTCCCGGACCTGGGCCGGGTTCCTTCGGGACTGGGACCGGTCGCTGCGGGCCGGGAACTACCCGCAGACCACCCGCTACAACTACTTGCTCGCCGCCGCGCAACTTGGCCGCTATCTGGGGGAGCACTCGCCGGACCCGGATGCCGAGGACGCGGCCGACGACCCGTGTCCGGTGACGCGGGCGCACGTGGAGGCGTTCCAGGCGTGGATGATCGACACCAGGTCCGCGTCGACGGCGTTGAACAAGCACAAGGGGTTGCAGCAGTTCTTCAAGTGGCTGCTCGTTGACGAGCAGGCCATCGACCGGTCGCCGATGGAGCGGGTGCGGCAGCCGAAGACGCCCCGGAAGCTGATCCCGGTAGTGTGCGACGAGGACACCGGCAAGCTCCTCGACGCGTGCAAGGGCAAGGGCTTCGCCAATCTGCGCGACGAGGCGTTGATCCGGCTGTACTGCAACACCCGGTGCTCGGCTGTCCGAAGTCGGCAACCTCCTCGTTGCCTCGCAAGGCTGCACGTCAGCTGCCGCGTGAATCGAGCCAGTTCCCGGGCAATCGGCCCGGCCGCACGCCGCCGAGCCGTTCTCATGGAGTGCCCCGACGCCGAGGCGACGGTGCGCGCACCCTCGCCCTCGGCGTCGCCGCGTCGGTAGCCGCGAATGTCCTGCACGCACAGCCGAGCCCGATCAGCCGGTGGATCAACTCGATGCCGGGACTGCCGCCTTCGCCTGATGCCCGAGGCGGTAGGCGTCGCCCTCAGGCAGCACGTGTCCGCCGGTCGGAGCGGGGAAGTGGCTGCCCAGTAGAAGGGTGCCGGTGCCGGCGAGTGAGGCGAGCAGCCGTCGGCGGGTGGCCTCGGCCTGGGTTGCGTCGATGTCGACGCAGGAGCTCAGCGAGGGATGGGCCAACTGGACGGGGTGGTGGAGGGCGTCGCCCGAGATCAGTGCTGTCTCTCCCGCACTGCTGAGGTGGACGGAGATGTGGCCGGGGGTGTGGCCGGGGGTGGGTAGCAGCCGCAGCCCCGGGGCGATCTCGATCCCGTCGCCGGGGACCTCGACGGGCTCGAGCAGACCGGCCTGTTCCACCGGGAGCACCGAGTCCTCGAACATCTGCCGGCGCGGCGCGTCCATTGCGTACCCGGCCCAGAATTCGCGCTCCACGCGGGAGGTGATGTGGCGGGCGTTGCCGAAGGTGGGAACCCAGGTTCCGTTGACCTCGTGGGTGTTCCAGCCGACGTGGTCGGTGTGCAGGTGGGTCAGCACGACCAGGTCGACGGAGTCCGGCGTGAAGCCGACGCTACGCAGGTTGTCCCGGTAGGTGGTGTCGAGGTTGTGCCAGGCCGGGTTGGCGCGGCTCTTGCCGTTGCCGATGCCGGTGTCGACGAGCACCCGCAGTCCTTCGGTCTCGACGGCGAAGCTGTGGCTGTGCAGGCGCAGCTCGGCGTCGGGGCTGGCGAAGTCGGGGCGTAGCCAGTCCTGCCGGGCGACCAGGTCGGGGGTCGCGTCCGGCAGCAGCCACCGCCCGGTCTGTGGGGCGAGCAGCAGTTCGTCGATGCGGTGGATGGTGATGGAGCCTACGGTCCAGGTGGCGGTCATGGCGCTTCAGTGTCCTTCGGTGTTGGGGATCGAACGGGGAGCCAGGGCGAGCACCACCGAGGCGGCGAGTCCGAGCAGGACGGTGCCCACGGCGTAGACGTGCGTGGCGGTGGCGAGACCGGACGTGCGGGCGACGGCGCCCACCGCGACGGCGGGCAGGCTCATCGCCAGGTAGTTGACGATGGAGCACACGGCGACGACCGCGGCTCGGTGGCGCTCGCCGACCGGTGCGGTGATGATGCGTACGCTGCCCTGGTTGACCATGCCGAACGCGGCGCCGGCCAGTACCGCCCCGCCGAGCAGCGCGGGCGGTCCGCCGCCGTGCAGAGCGGCCACGGTCAGTACCGCGGCGAGGGGTACGGCCAGGCTGCCGACCCGAACTGCCGCGCGGGGTGCCGCTCTGGTGAGCAGCACAGCCGGTACGGCGGTGACCGTCACAGCGAGGAAGATCAGGCCGCCTGCCGCGAGGGGCAGGTCCGGGGCGATGTGCAGCAGCAGGGACGGGCCGAGCGAGGAGTAGAAGCCGCCGAGCGCCCAGACCGCCACCATCGCCGCGGCCAGGATCCGCAGTTCGCGGCGAGCCGTCGCGGGCACCCGGAGCTGACGGCGCGGTGGGGCCGAGTTGATGTGCGTTGCGCCGGTCGTCGCAGTCGCCGTGGCGGGGGTGGACGGCCGCATGGAGCCGGGCGGTCGAAGTCGCGGCTCTGGCCCTGTGAGGAGCATCGCTGCCCCGGCGATGAACAGGACCGCCAGGGCGAGGTAGATCATCACGGTGTTCTCAGGGCGGAGGTAGACGAGCACGGTCGCGGCTACGACGCCGAGCGCCATCCCTGCGGGAGGTGCGACGCTGTTGGCCAGCGCACCGCGTCCCGGGCGACCGGGGGCTTCGAGGTCCAGCAGGGCGGCGCCGGCCGCCCCGATGGCCACGCCGGTGGCGATTCCCTGTACGGCCCGCGCGGCGATCAGCAGGCCAGGCCCGGCGGCAACAGCCAGCAGCAGCATCGCGACCGCCTGGACGATCAGAGCGATCACGGTGACCGGTTTACGGCCGTAGCGGTCGGACTGGGCGCCGGCGAGCAGCAACGCCAGCAGCAACCCCACGGGGTAGACGGCGAAGACGACGCTGATCGTGAGTTCCGAGAGTTTCCATTGCTGCTGGTAGAGCGGGTAGAGCGGGGTCGGCGCGCTGGAGGCGGCCAGCAGTGCGATGAGCACCGCCGCGTACCGGGGGAAGAGTCCCGCTGGCATGACACCTCCACTTAAAGCTATCCGTTTGCGTTAGTGGACCGTAGCCCGTATGGTTCCCTAACGCAAACCCTTAGCTTTAAGTGGAGGATGTGCATGACCACCCCCCTCACGCCCCCGGAGGCGGCCGCTCTCGCCGCCCGTGCCGGGCTGCTGGTCGAGGAAGCCCGGCACGCCGGGCTCGCGGCGGCGACCAACCACATCCACGACGTCGTCAACGTCCTGCGGGAGCTCGACTTCGGCGACACACCACCGGCCTTCGTGTACGAGGCCGGCACGCGTCAACAAAAGGATGATCATGCAGCTGCCTGACCTGTCGCTTACCGAACTCGCCGCCGCGATCCAGGCTCGCGAACTCTCGCCCGTCGAGGTGGTCGACGCCGTGCTGGAGCGCGCCGAGCGCACGGAGCCCCAGCTCAACGCGTACTCCGCGATCGACGCCGACGGAGCGCGCGAGGCGGCGCGCGCGGCCGAACGCGCGCTGGCCGCCGGCCGGGACGCTGGCCCGCTCGCCGGCATCCCGGTCGGCATCAAGGACCTCATCGACATCGAGGGCAGACCCACCGGTGCGGGCTCCGGGGTGCGCGACGGCCACCGCGCCGAGAAGGACAGCGCGGTGGTGTCGAGCCTGCGCGACGCTGGGGCGATCATGCTCGGCAAGACCCACACCCACGAGTTCGCCTACGGTCTGATCACGCCGCAGACGCGCAACGCCGTCAACGGCGACAGGGTGGCCGGCGGATCCAGCGGAGGGTCCGCGGCAGCCGTGGCCGCGGGCAGCGCCACCTTCGCCCTCGGCACCGACACCGGCGGCTCGATCCGCGTCCCGGCCGCCCTCAACGGCGTGGTGGGCCTCAAGCCGACGTACGACCTCGTGCCCCGCCAGGGCGTGACGTCACTGTCGTGGTCCCTGGACCACGTCGGACCGATCACGCGTACGGTCGCCGACGCCGCTCTCGCCCTCTCCGCCCTCACCGGGCGCCGCGCCGCGCTGCACACCGAATTGCGCGGAATTCGCGTGGGCGTGCCGCGGAACTACTACTTCGACCGGCTCGACCCGCAGGTCGAGAGGGCGGTGCTCGCCGCCGTCGACAAGCTCGCCGCGCTGGGCGCCACCCTCGTCGACGTGGACATCCCGATGACGCGCTACCTCGTCCCCGCGCAGTCAGTGATCATGCTGGCCGAGGCGAGCGCCTACCACGAGCACACCCTGCGCGCCGCCGCCGACCTGTACGGCGAGGACGTCCGCGGCCTGCTCGAAGCCGGCGGGCTGCTGGGCGCCGGCGAATACCTGCGCGGCCAGCGTGCCCGCACCCTGGTCCGGGAGGCATGGTCAGGGCTGTTCACCGAGGTCGACGTCCTCGCCGCTCCGACCGTGCCGATCACCGCGGTTCCGATCGGGCAGGAGAGCATCGTCTGGCCGAACGGGGAGATGGAGAGCGTGACGGACGCGTACGTGCGGCTCTGTGCTCCCGCGAACCTGACCGGTTTTCCGGCTCTGAGCGTTCCGGTTGGCCTCGACGAGGACGCCCTGCCGATTGGCCTGCAGCTGATCGGAGCACCCTTCACCGAGGACGTCCTGCTGCGCGTCGGTCTGGCCCACGAGGAGGCTACCGGTTAAAGCGAAACGTTTGCCTTAGGCTGGTGACCATGAGCCGCAAGCCCATGGCACGCCCCGGTGGCCGCAGCACCCGCGTCCAGAGGTCGGTCCACGACGCGGTGCGCGCCCTGCTGGCCGAGACCGACCGCGACAACCTGACCGTCCCGATGATCGCCGCTCGGGCCGGTGTCACCCCCTCGACCATCTACCGGCGCTGGGGTGACCTGCAGGAACTGCTGTCGGACGTGGCCGTCGAACGGCTGCGGCCCGAGGCGGCGCCCGACGACCACGGCTCCTTCACGGAAGATCTCGCCGCCTGGGCCGAGTCCTTCCTCGACGAGATGTCCTCACCACCGGGGAAGGCCTACATCCGGGACGCACTGCTCGGCGATCCCGACGGCACCAACGCCGGGCAGTGCTCCGCCTACGCCGCAGAGCAGATCAACATCATCCTCGCCCGCGCCACCGAACGGCAGGAACCGACACCGCCCCTGGAGGCGGTCATGGACCAACTGGTCGCGCCGATCATGTACCGCATCCTGTTCCGCCCCGACGGCCTCGGCGAAGCACACCTGCGCACCCTGATCGACCGGGCGACCAACGCCGGCGGTCAAGAGGGGTGAAGTGAGGTTGGACCGGTAGCTCCCGATTCGACCCGGCCACGGACGGCACCTGCGACGAGACCACGGCCGACGTTACGGAGATCCACACGTACGACACCGCAGACCGCTTGACCGACGTCAGCTGCCGGGTCCGCCGCGCCCACCGCTGCGCCAGCACGGGCACCTGCTCCCGGAACGTCCGCTGCGAACAGGACCCCGCCGCGCAGACCAGCCGGCGAACCCGTGCATGCACGATCACTGCCCGCCCGCCGACCGGGAGATCAGCCAGCTGCCGCTGATGATAGGCGTGGACGCGGTCGCTGAGCTGCCCGCACTGCGGGCAGGCCTCCGGCGTCCCCGCCGTTCGGGCCGCGACCTGCACGACCTCTCCTTGATCGATCACCTGCTCGATGACCAGCGAAGACGGCCCGGGGAATACCGACTTGGTCACGTCCCACCGGAATCATGATCACCTACAACACCGGCGACTCAGGACGGTGCCCACCACCGTTTCGGTGCCAGAGCCGACCTTCCGACACATCCACATGAAGACCACCCTGGACCTACGGCCGGTGTTGCACCGCCGCGAGGACCGCATCCGCGCCCACATCCTGCTGCGCTGGCTCGCGCTGCTGCTCATCCGCGTCGCCGAGACCACCACCGGCAACCCGCCCTCTTGACAACCGATCCTCGATAGGGAATCAGCGGTCGACGAGTGTGGTCTCGAACGAGTAGAGGTCGGGTCGGTATACGTGGTTGCAGTACTCGACGATCCTTCCGGCACTGTCGTAGCTGGTGCGGCTCATGGTCAGCAGAGGCGCGCCACGTGCCTGGCGGAGGAGGCGCGCTTCGTCGCCTTCGGCGCGCCTGGCTCCGATGCGTTGACGGGCGACTTGCATATGGACGCCGTGTTGGCGCAATGAGCCATACAGTCCGCCGTTCTCGAGGTCGAACGACTCCAGATCCGCAACCGTTGCCGGGATGTAGTTGGTCATGATGGCGAGCGGTTCCTCGCCGATGAAACGTAGCCGCCTCAGATGCCAGACCTTGTCGCCGGAGTCGAGCGCGAGGGCCGTGCACGCCGGTTCATCGGCGACGATCCGCTCCAGGCGCAGGATTTCGCTGCGCGGATCCTGGTTCGCCGAGGCAAGGTCATCGTACAGGCTGGTGAGCCCGACCGAGCGACGCACCTTGCTCTGTACGACCTGCGTGCCCACGCCCCTCTTTCGCACGACCAGGCCCTTGTTCACCAGCGTCTGGATCGCCTGTCGCATGGTGGGGCGCGACAGGCCCAACTCTGCGGCAAGCGTGACCTCGTTCTCGACCTTCTCGCCCGGGGTGAGCACGCCCTGATTGATGGCGGCCTCGATCTGCTCGGCCACCTGGAAGTACAGCGGGATCGGGCTCGAGCGGTCGACGACGATCTGGAGCGGGTTGGTCACGGGTGCAGCATACCGGCTGGCATCCAGAAGTCCTTATGTAAGGACAAAGCTTGACAGCGGCGGGGGCGGTCGGTGAGACTTGCGATCGTGCCTGAATGTAAAGACAAACACGTCGACCAGTACGACGTCGTCACTGTAGGGCGGATCGGCGTCGACCTGTACCCCGAGCAGTCCGGAGTCGGGCTCGACGAGGTGGAGACATTCCGCAAGTTCCTGGGCGGCAGTGCCACCAATGTCGCGGTTGCTGCGGCCCGGCTCGGCAACCGGGCGGCGGTCGTCACGGGTGTCGGGGGCGACCCGTTCGGCTCCTTCGCCGTCCGCGCCCTGGAGCGCTTCGGCGTGGCGACGGAGTTCGTGAAGACGGTGCCGGACCTGGCGACGCCGATCACGTTCTGCGAGCTGTTCCCGCCCGACGACTTCCCGCTGTACTTCTACCGGGCGCCTGTCGCGCCGGATCTGATGATCGGGGAGGACGACCTGGATCGTGCCGCGATCAGCGAGGCTCGACTGCTGTGGCTGACGGCCAGCGGGCTGAGTCGTGAGCCCAGCCGGAGCGCTCACCATGCGATCGCGCGTGCCCGGCGGGACCGGCCGGGGCTCACCGTCCTCGACCTCGACTACCGCCCAACCTTCTGGCCGTCGCCGGATGAGGCGGCGGCACGGATCGCGGAGCTGCTGCCCTACGTCGACGTTGCTCTCGGCAACGCCCAGGAGTGTGCGGTCGCCGTAGGCCCCGGGAGTCCGGACGAACTGGCGGCCCGCCTCCACGAGCGCGGCGTCGAACTCGCGATCGTGAAGCAAGGGCCGGATGGCGTGCTCGGTTCGCGAGCCGGCGACGTCGTCCACGTCGCCGTGACGCCCGTGGCCGTGGTCAACGGACTCGGGGCGGGTGACGCGTTCGGCGGCGTCGTATGCCACGGGCTCCTGCACGACTGGGAACTCGCGGAGATGCTCGAGATCGCCGGTCGCGCCGGGGCCCACGTGGTCGGTCGTCTCGGATGCGCCGACGAGATGCCGGTGCTCGCCGATCTCCTTGCGCCAACCCCAGAAGCCTGATTCGGACGGAGTGAATATGACGGTGGTAGGACCTGATGAAGTGCGCGATCTCGTTCGCATGCGCGCGGTGGATCCGGGGCGGATCAAACAGCTCCTCGCCCAGCGCGCCATGCCGCAGCTCTGGCGGAGTAGTGAGAAGCGACTGATGATGGTCGCCGCCGATCATCCGGCGCGTGGTGCGTTGGGCGCCGGCTCCGACGCTCTGGCCATGGCGAACCGGGTCGGCCTGCTCGACCGACTCGTGCGTGCGCTTGCGCACGATGGTGTCGACGGCGTCCTCGGCACCGCGGACGTGATCGAAGACCTTCTGCTGCTGGGTGCGCTCGAAGGCAAGGTCGTGATCGGCTCGATGAACCGTGGTGGCATCGCCAACACGTCGTTCGAGATCGACGATCGATTCACCGGCTACTCTGCCGACGCCATAGCCGCGGGCGGACTCCAAGGCGGGAAGATGCTGCTTCGCATCGATCCGGAGGACCTGGCGACGCCTTCGACCCTCCACGCGTGCGGCGCAGCCGTCGACGACCTGGCCCGGCACGGTCTGATGGCGATGATCGAGCCCTTCATCTCCCGGCGGGCCAACGGACGGCTGGCCAATGACCTGAACGTGACGGAGGCTATCCGGGCGGCCACGATCGCGGCCGGCCTCGGCTCCACCTCGGCGTATACGTGGTTGAAGCTGCCGGTGGTAGCCGACATGGAGGCCCTGCTGTCCTCGACGACCATGCCTGTGCTGTTACTCGGCGGCGAGGTGGGGCCGGACCAGGCCGCGCAGTTCGACTCCTGGTCCGCAGCGCTCGAGAGTCCGAACGTGCGTGGCTTGGTCGTGGGCAGGTCGATGCTCTACCCGGCCGACGGCGACGTCGAGTCGGCGGTCGACGCCGCGGTGAGGATGCTCTGATGGCGATCGAGACGACAACGTACGACCACATCATCGGCGGCAGCAGGTACGCAGGACAGGGCGATCGGGTCGCGGACGTCTATGACCCGGCGACGGGTGCGACGATGCGCCGGGTCAGACTCGCCTCGGAGGCTGATGCCGACGCCGCGGTGGCAAGCGCCGCCAAGGCTTACGAGTCGTGGGCGGAGGCGTCGGTCACGGCACGTTCCCGGGTCATGTACGCGTTCCGCCAGCTCCTCGTCGAGCATGAGACCGACCTCGCGGAGGTGATCTCCGCCGAACACGGGAAGACGATCGACGACGCGCGGGGAGAGGTCGTGCGCGGACGCGAGGTGGTGGAGTTCGCGTGCGGAGTCCCCGAGCTGCTCAAGGGCGAGTACAGCGATCAGGTCTCGACCGGTGTGGACACGTTCACGTTCCGGCAGCCGCTCGGCGTGGTGGCCGGGATCACTCCGTTCAACTTCCCGGCGATGGTCCCGTTGTGGATGCACCCGATCGCGATCGCCACGGGCAACACATTCGTCTTGAAACCGTCCGAGCGGGTACCGGGCGCTTCCGACCTCATCGCTCGCTTGTACGCCGAAGCGGGACTACCGGCCGGCGTCTTCAACGTGCTTCATGGTGACCGGGTCGCGGTGGATGCGTTGCTGAGGCACCGGGACGTCGCCGCGGTCTCGTTCGTCGGGTCGACGCCGGTGGCCCGGTACGTCCACCAGACCGCCAGCGCGGCGGGGAAACGGGTACAGGCGCTGGGGGGTGCGAAGAATCATGCGGTGGTGATGCCCGACGCCGATCTCGACCACGCGGCGCGCCAGATCCTCGCGGCCGCCTACGGCTCGGCGGGCCAGCGATGCATGGCCATCTCGGCCGTTCTCGCGGTCGGTGGCATCGCCGACGAACTCGTCGCGAAGCTCCGTGACCTCACGCTCGGCCTGAGGGTGGGCCCCGGCACCTCGCCTGACTCCGACCTCGGGCCGGTGATCTCCCCGGTTGCCCGTGACCGCGTCGTCGGGTACGTCGACCAGGCGGAGCGGGACGGCGCCGACGTGGTGGTCGACGGGCGAGGCACGACGGTTCCAGGCCACGACGAGGGCTTCTTCGTCGGTCCTACCTTGCTTGATCGGGTCTCCAGCACGATGAGCGCGTACCAGGACGAGGTGTTCGGGCCGTTGCTCTGCGTCCTGCGGGTGCCGAGTCTAGGCACGGCGTTGGAACTCGTGAACGCCAATCCCTATGGCAACGGGACGGCGGTGTTCACCGCCTCGGGTGGGGTTGCCCGGACCTTCCAACGGCAGGTCAAGGCAGGGATGGTCGGTGTCAACGTGCCGGTGCCCGTCCCGATGGCGTTCCACTCCTTCGGTGGATGGAAGGACTCGCGTTTCGCCGACCACCACATCCACGGGCCCGAGGGCGTGCGGTTCTACACCCAGGCCAAGGTCGTCACCACGAGGTGGCCGGAACGTGCAGACAGGGGCAGCACCGGCTTCGCCTTCCCCACTGCCAGCTAAGTAAAGACATAAGAACAACTTATTGACAGGATGACAAGCGGTGTCGAAGAGTGAGCCATCGACACGAGGCCCTGGCGGCTTCGAGCAGTTCCTGTGATCTCGGCACACATCCAAGGAGTGACATGTTGAGAATCAAGCGACCCGGGGCCCTGGTGGCGTTCATCGCGGCCAGCGCCTTGATGCTGAGCGCCTGCGGATCGGACGACGGATCCGGTGACGGAGCCGGCACGAGTGAGGGGAAAACGATCGGACTGGCGATGCCGTTCCTCTCTCAGGAGGGCTATGTCGTTCAGCAGAAGCTGACCCTGGCCGAGGCGAAGGACGCGGGCCTGCGCCTGCTGGAACCGACCGATGCCAAGCAGGACCCGGGCCGGCAGATCACCGATGTGCGAACGCTGATCACCAACGGCGCCGAGGGTCTCATCGTGGTCCCGATCGACTCCGACGCGATCGCGCCCGCTCTCGACTATGCGAAGGACAACGACGTGCCCGTCGTAGCGACGGACGTCGCGCCGTCGAATGGCAAGGTGGCCATCACCGTCCGAGCAGACAATGCGCTCATGGGCAAGTCGGCGTGTGAGGAGATGGGCAGGCTGCTGAACGGCGCGGGCAAGGTGCTCGAACTCCAAGGTGACCTGGCCAGCATCAACGGCCTCGATCGGACCAACGGCTTCAACGACTGCATCAAGGAGAACTTCCCCGGCATCGCCGTCGTGTCCAAGCCCACCCACTGGAACGCCGACGAGGCCGCCAACCAGACCCAGTCGGTGATCAGTGCCGACGACGACATCACGGGTATCTACGTGCACTCCGACTGCGGCCTGCTGCCGTCGGTGATCAACGTGCTCAAGGGTGCGCACAAGTTGACGAAGGCCGGCGAGCCGGGGCACATCTCCATCGTCTCCATCGACGGCTGCCCCTTCGGTCTCGACCAGATCCGGCAGGGATACCTGGACGCCACGGTCTCGCAGCCGATCGACAAGTACGCCGAGTACGGCATCGACTACCTCGCCCGAGCGATGAAGGGGGAGACCTTCAAGGCGGGCAAGACCGACCACGACAGCACCATCGTCGTCAACAACGGCAACCCGGAGGACCTGTTGCCCTCACCTCTCGTCACGAAGGCGAACGTCGACGACGCCTCGCTGTTCGGGAACAACGCGAACTCGTGAGCTCGATGGCGATGAAGGGTGGGCCGGGGGAGCGCGACCCCGGCCCAGCCACCCTCCATGTCGAGGCGGTCACCAAGCGTTACGGCGCCACTCAAGCGCTCGCCGACGGCGCGCTCACGGTCCGGCGGGGCAGCTCGCACGCTCTTGTCGGTCGTAACGGCGCCGGCAAGTCGACCCTGGTGTCGATCGTCTCCGGCCTGGAGTCCGCCGACAGCGGGATCGTGCGCATCGACGGCGAACCGGTGCCGCCGGTGGCCGACCGCAACGCCTGGAAGTCGCTCGTCTCGTGCGTCTACCAGCGGCCGTCGGTCGTCCCCGGCGCCTCCGTCGCGGAGAACCTCTTCCTCAACGAGCAGCCGACCACCCGGTTCGGCGCCATCGACTGGAAGCGGATGCGTCGGCAGGCTCGGGAGGAGTTGGAGCGCTGGGACATCCGGATTCCGGTGGACACCGATGTGGCAGACCTGGGGCTCGAACAGCGGCGCATCATCGAGATCGCCCGTGCCCTGAAGCGCCGCACTCCGCTGTTGATCCTCGACGAGCCGACTGCCGAGCTCGAAGGGCCTGAGATCAAGCGGCTCCTGTCGGTCCTCAATCAGCTGCGCGAGTCCGGTCTCACCTTCTTGTACATATCCCACCACCTCGCCGAGATGTACGAGGTCTGCGACGACGTGACGATCCTGCGAAATGGGCGCACGGTCGCCGCGGGAGCACTGAGCTCCTTCGCGGAGCATCAAGTGGTCGAGGCCATGGTCGGCGAGGACTCGGCAGCCCGCACCGCGCGACTCGGCGCAGCCGGGGAGCCGTCGCCGATCCTGCTCGACGTTCGTGCCCTGACCTGGCAACGAGATCTACCCGGAGTGGATCTGCAGCTGCGCGAGGGGGAGATCCTAGGCGTGGCGGGACAGGCAGGAGCCGGCGGATTCGAGCTGGCCCAGAGTCTCGCCGGCCTTCGTCCGGTCGTGTCGGGAAACGTGGCACTGCGTGGCGTGGCCCTGCCCTTCGGCCGGGTCGACGCGGCGATCAAGGCCGGCATCGGCTTCGTGCCCCAGGACCGGCACCGGAGCGGCTTCGTGGCAGGGATGTCCGTCGCCGAGAACCTCACCTTGAGCGTCCTGCCGGCACTGGGTCCGGCAGGATTCGTCGGGCGCGCTCGTCAGCGGCGTCTCGCCGCGGAGCTGGTGGACTCCTGCGGGGTGGTCACGTCCGACCTGCAGACCCCGGTCAAGGCGCTCAGCGGAGGCAACCAGCAGAAGGTGGTTGTCGGGAGGGCCCTCGCATCGGACCCGGACGTCCTGGTGCTCGAGCGTCCCACGCAGGGTGTGGACGTCGCCTCGCGTGACGCTCTCATGCACCGCGTCGAGCAGTTTGTCGCGGACGGCAGGGCCGCAATCGTCGTCTCGGACGAGATCGACGAGCTCCGCTACTGCGACCGGGTGCTCGTGATCGTGCAGAACCGCTTTACCGCCGAGTTCACCTCAGGATGGGAGGACTCCGAGCTCGTGGCAGCGATCGAAGGACTGAGTCAGCAGAACACACCCGTGGAGAACCCCTCATGAGCGCGCACACCTCGACGTCTGCCTCCGTCCTGCCCAGGCGCGAACGCGGCGGCTGGCCGGCAGCCGCAGTTCCGTTCTTCCGGAACTTCGCCCTGGTGCCGGCTCTCATCGCGGCGGTCGTGGTCGGCGCCCTGCTCAACGACCGGTTCCTGACCGCCCGGAATCTGATCAATGTGCTCCAGCAGTCCTCCGAGCTGGCCGTCATCGTCGTGGCGCTGTCGCTTGTGCTGTTGGTCGGCCGGATCGACCTGTCCTTGGAATCGACCTTCGGTTTGTCGGCCATGGTCGCAGCGTTGCTGGTGGTCCCGGCGGCGACGGGCGGGTACGGGGTGGAGCTGAACCCCGTCCTGGGCATCCTGGTAGCACTGGGCGTAGGTGTGGCGTTCGGTGCCGTGAACGGCGGCCTGATCGTGTACCTGAAGCTGAACGCCTTCGTCGCGACCTTGGCGATGATGATCCTGTTGCGGGGCCTGGTGCTCGGAGTGGGAAGCGGCAAGACCGTCTTCGGGCTGCCCGACGTCATCCTCTGGCTCGGGTCGGGCTCCGTCCTGGGGATCCCCGTCTCGGTCTACATCGCGGGCATCCTGTTCCTGAGTGTGGGGGTGTTCCTGCGCTACCACCGGATCGGCCGGGCGATCTACGCCATCGGTGGCAATCCCGACGCCGCGCGCGCCGCCGGCATCCGGGTACAGCGAGTGCTCTTCGGCATCTTCGTCTTCGGCGGGGCGATGGCCGCCCTCGCCGGCCTGATGCAGGCCGGCCGGCTCGGTGCCGTCACCGCGGTGCAGGGACAGAACCTGATCTTCACCGCCGTCGCCGCCTCGGTCATCGGCGGGATCAGCCTCAACGGCGGCCGGGGTTCGATGTTCGGTGCGCTGACCGGTGTCCTCACCCTGGGAGTCGTCTCCAACGTGCTGACCCTCTCCCAGGTGCCGTCCTTCTGGATCGATGCGGCGTACGGCGTGATCATTCTCGTCGCACTGATCATGTCCCGGTTGACCAGCGGCGAGGGCCAGACGATGTGACCCCACCCGCACACCCCGAGTTCATCGCAGAAAGGAAGCACACTCATGACCATCGCTCTGGAGGAGCGGATCCGCAGGCTCGAGTCCCATGAGGAGATCCGCCGGCTCAAGGCCCACTACGCCTACCTGTGTGACACCGGCGCGGACGCCGACCGATACCTGGAGCTCTTCACCGAGGACGGCGCCTGGATCGGCGACCACGGCTTCGGAGAGCACCGGGGTACCGAAGCGCTCAGGCGGTTCTACGCCGACTCGGCGGGGCGGATGAGTTGGGCGTTCCACGTCATCGTGGCGCCGCACATCGAGCTCAGCGAGGACGGGAACTCGGCGAAGGTCCGCTGGTACCTGTGGCAGCCGTCGACGGTCAACGGCAGAGGCGACCACTGGGTCTCGGGATGGTACGACGACACCATGCGCATCGAGGACGGTCGCTGGAAGTTCGTGGAGATGCGGCTGCGGTTCGCCACCATCGCTCCGTTCGACGCCGGCTGGAGCGCGGCGCAGTTCGGCCCGTTCGCGGCATCAGCAGCCTCATGAGCACCGACGACGAGCTCAGCTCGGCGGACCGGCTGGTGCGTGACATGGCACGTCTCGTGGATCTGGACCTGTCCGACGAACGTGCTCGGGTCGATCGAGCCCACCTGGAGTCCCTGCTACCGGCGGCGAACGAGCTGAGCCGGTTCGTCGACTCCCGGCCGCACCTTCCTCTCTACCGGGCGCCGCAGTGAGTGCGCAGACCGTCGCCGACCTCGACATCGTGGCGCTGCGCACGCTGCTGGCCAGCGGCGAGGTCAGCTCCCGGGAAGCCACCCAGGCATGCCTGGACCGCATCGAGGAACTGGACGGGACGCTCAACGCCTTCGTCCAGGTGGATCCCACCCGGGCGCTGGAGGTCGCCGACGCCTTGGACACCATGCGACGTGCCGGGCATGTGCTCGGCGAACTGCACGGCGTCCCTCTCGCGCTCAAGGACAACATCTCGCAGGCCGGTTACGTCAATGCGGCGGGCAGCGCGATTCTCGCGGGAGACGTCGCGTCGTCGGACGCGACCGTCGTCGAGCGGCTGAAGCGAGCGGGAGCGGTGATCCTGGGCCGCCTGAACATGCACGAGTTCGCCCAAGGGGTCACGACGTACAACCCGCACACCGGCCCCACCCGGAATCCGTGGGATGTCGGCCGTTCGCCGGGCGGATCCAGCGGTGGGTCGGGGGTCGCCGTCGCAGCGCGCGAGGTCTTCGGAGCCCTGGGCACCGATACCGGTTGCTCGGTCCGGCTCCCGGCGGCGTTCAACGGCGTCACCGGCATTCGCCCGACCATCGGCCGGGTGAGCAACTCCGGTGTCACGCCCCTGGCCTGGAGCATGGACACCGTAGGCCCCTTGGCGCGTACGGCCGAAGACTGCGGGACGATCCTGCGGGCGATCGCGGGACACGACTCGAAGGACCCGGCCACGTCCATGCGCCCGGTCGCGCTCCGGCCGGCTGAACCCACCAACCTTCGAGTCGCCGTGCTGGCCCCCGGCCCCGACCGGCCTACCGACCCGGATGTCCAGCAGGCGCTCGACGCGGCCCTGTCACCGTTGGGCTCCTTCAGCGCCGTCGTCGAGACGGTGCACATCGACGACCTCGAGCACGCCATCACCGCGCTCAAGGTGGTCAACATGGCAGAACCCGCCGGGACGCACGGCCGGTGGGTGCGGACCCGCGCCGACGAGTACGGTGACGACCTACGTACTCTCATGGAAGGCGCCGAGCTGTTTCTGGCGAGTCACTACATTCAAGCGCAGCGCTACCGGAGCCATCTGCAGTCGCTGCTGGACGACGTGTTGCGTAGCTTCGACGTCTTGGTGACGCCTACCGTCGAGTTCGGAGCACCCCCGCTCGGTGCGGAGGAGATCACGCTTCCGAGCGGGCAGACGGTGGACGTCATCACGGGAGTGCTGCGCTACAATGCGATCCCCTCGCTGACCGGACTCCCCGCCATCAGCCTCCCTGCCGGATTCACCGAAGACGGACTGCCGATCGGGATGCAGCTGATCGGCCGGGCCTTCGAGGAGGACCTTCTCGTGGTGGCGGCGGCGTCCTATCAACAGCTGACCTCGTGGCATGCACGATCGCCGGTGCCACACTCCTGACGGGCTTCTCCGCACGGGTCGGTGCTTCCCGCACACACAGCGCGGACGGGTGACCACGGCTGTGGCCACCCGCCCGCGCTGTGGTGGGCGCAGGTCAGATGGCGGTGAACGTAGTGGTACCCACCGACCGGGCGTCCGCCCTGGTCAGTGGCCTCTCGTCGTTGCTGGAACGGTAGGGGTCGGTCGTCTAGACCGTGCGTAGCTGGGGACCACCGGGGGGACCGGCGGGCCTTCAGATGGGCGCTGAGTGCCGCTCCGGCGTCGGTGTACGCCTGCCGGTCGGGGTGTAGGTATCGCTGCGTCGTGGTGAGCGAGCCGTGTCCGGCGATCTTCCGCAGCACATGCACCGGCACGCCCGCGTCGGCCATCCACGTCAGGCCGGTGTGCCGCAGATCGTGCCGGCGCAGATATTCGTAGCCCAGCTTCGTCACCACCTCATCCCGATGCGTGGCGTCCCGCAGTGCGGCCGTGCTGATCCGTCCACCGCGCGGACCGGCGAACAGTCGAGACTGCGGCTCGGTAACGGAGTCCAGGCGGCGAGCCACGATCGGGCGCACTTCCTCGATCAGCGGGACGCTACGTGTGGTCGTCGTGCAGGCGGCTTCGTGGCGAACTCGACCTCGTCCGGGATCGCCGCCGCTCAGCACCGGTCCCGGGTACTGCCGTTGGACCCCCGCCGAGGCGCTGCTTGACGAACCCGGTGTCGTCGGCGACAAGCGCCCCGCCGCATCGCCGATCTGCTCCACGACGTAGTCGCGTACGTCATCGCGGACCGCGTCCCGGTCCCACGCCGCGCTGCACAACATGCCCTGCAACCCGTCCGGCGAGACCTGCCCAGCCTGCTCCGCGAGGGTCCAGCCGTTACGCCGCTCCAACGGCGCCAGCAACCCCCGCACATACGCCCACGCCCGCCGCCGCGGCTCCATCCGAGTAACCGATGCGAGAACCGGAAGAACAACTCCTCCAACCCGGCATCCCACGACCCGACCAACTGCGCATCCACCACGACCAGTCGACGAACGATCAGCAGCCGAAGCCACGACCCTCCGTTGGAGTATCAGGACGATGCCGTGGGGGCGTCCGGGTCGTCCGGCGGCCTGGGCAGCCCTGAGGGCCCAGGCAGACCCGTGCCCGCCGACGAGGCAGATTCCGGCCCGGGCATCGGCGACGTATCCCCGTGGTCCCGCCGGGGCAGGTCCTCACCCTGCGGGCGGTCCGGTCCGAGGGCAGGGCCCGGCATCGGTGCTTGCCGGGGCTGACCCGGATCGCTCACCGCGTACTGCGCCGCCACCTGACTGTGACTTTCCTTGACCAGCTGCAGCAGACCACGGTCGCGCAATTCTTTGATCCGCTTACCTACCGTCTGCTTCTGTGTTTTTGTCTCGTCGGCGAGGGCTGATTCGCTGGCGGTGATTCTCCCGGCGTCGTCCATATGGTCGATCAGGGCGTTCCACAACCGCTTCAGATCATCCCGCCGGCGCATTGCGAAGCGGCCGTCGTGCTGGTCGAACACTTGCCGGGCCCTATCCCGGTTGCGCACCCACTTGCTGCCCGCGGGAAGGGCCGACAACGGTGCTTGCTGGGGCTCACCCGGATCGGTCACCCTGTACTGCGCCGGCAGGCGGCCGCGACCTTTCTGGAGCTGATGCAGCAGACCACGGTCGCGCAACGCCGCGATCCAATTATGTACCGTCGACTTCACCACCCTCTGCTCTTCTGTGGATATCGCATTGGCGAGGGCTGTCGGGCTGGCGGTGATGTTCCCCTCGCCGTCCATTTGCTCGATCAGGGCGTTCCACAACTGCCGCAGCTTTTCCGGCTGCTGCTGCGTTGCGGTGGCGATGTGTTCGGCGTGCTTGTCGAACAGCGTTCGGGCCGCATCCGGGTCGCGCACCGACCCGCCGGCCGCAGTGGGTTGGGGTTGGGGTTGGTCGGGGTGCAGTGGGGCGGTGGCGGTGGGTGGCTGGTCGGCCGGGTGCTGGAGGGTGTCGTCGGCGTGGAGGGGCACCGCTGGGGAGGGTGCGCGGGATGGTTGCCAGTCCATGTCGGGTTCCTGGTTGGTGGCCCAGGCGCCGAGGTTCCTGTTGCCGTCGTCGGGCTGATTGTCGGTGGGCGGCTGGCCGAAGTTGGTGGGTATCGCAGCACCGTGGCCGTGGGTCACATCAATGTCGGGAACCGGGCCGGTCGGCCAGGGCGATGCCGTGGGGGCGTCCGGGTCGTCCGGCGGCCCGGGCAGATTCGTGCCCGCTGGCGGGGCAGGTGCCGGCCCGGACATCGGCAGCGTGTCCCAGTCGTCCAGCCGGGGCAGGTCCTCACCCTGCGGGAGGTCCGGTGCGAGAGCAGGGCCGGGCACCGGTGCTTGCTGGGGCTGACCCGGATCGATCACCCTGTACTGCGCCGCCGCGTGACGGTGACCTTCCTGGACCATCTGCAGCAGACCACTGTCGCGCAATGCCTCGATCCGGCTATGCACCGTCGCCCGCGGTATGGATGTCGCCTCGGTGAGGTCTGACTCGCTGGCGGTGATCATCCCGGCGTCGTCCATACGGCCGATCAGGACGTTCCACAACTCCTGCAGATCATCCCGCCACTGCATTTTGAAGCGGCCGGCGTGCCGGCCGAACACTGGCCGGGCCCCGTCCCGGTTGCGCACCCACCGGCTGCCCGTGGGAAGGGCCGGCAACGGTGCTTGCTGGGGCTCACCCGGATCGGTCACCCTGTACTGCGCCGCCAGGCGACCGCTACCATTCTGGACCAGCTGCAGCAGACCACTGCCGAGCAATACCCCCATCCGATTTTGTACCGTCGGCCGCGTTGTGGATGTCGCCTCGGTGGATGTTGCCTTGGCGAGGGCTGACAGACTGGCGGTGATGGTCCCCTCGCCGTCCATACGCTCGATCAGGGCGTTCCACAACTCCCCCAGATGCCTTCGGTGCTCCGTTTCGCGGGCGATGTGGGCGGCGTGCTTGTCGAACAGCCTCCGGGCCTCATCCCGGTCGCGCACCCGCCGGCTGTCCGCAGTGGGTTGGGGTTGGGGTTGGTCGGGGTGCAGCGGGGCGGTGGTGGTGGGTGGCTCGTCGGCCGGGTGATGGGGGGTGTCGCCGGCGTGGACAGTGCCGGCGTCGGTGCGGGTCACCGCCGGGGAGGGCGCGGGGGATGGTTGCCAGTCCATGTCCGGCCCCTGCCAGGTGGCCCAGTCGCCGAGGTTCCCGCTGCCGTCGCCGGCCTGATTGCGCGGCTGGCCGGGGTCGGTGGACATCCCAGCACCGTGGGCGGTCACATCAATGTCGGAAACCGGCCACCCTGGTTCCGTCCACCCCGCCGGTCCCTCCTCCATCGGCCAGGCCGGTGCGGCCGGCCCCGCCGGCCAGGCCGACGCGGTGGGGGCGTCTGGGTCGTCCAGCGGCCCGGGCAGCCCGGGGGCCGGCCCGTGTCCGCTGGCGGGGCAGGTGCCGGCCCGGGCATCGGTGACTGAGGTGCCGGTTCCTGCATGCCCGGTCCGGGCGGGAACGACTGTGTCCCTGGGAACTGGCTGGGCTGGTCGCCGCTGGGCGGCGACCACGATGTCGGGCCGGGCGGGGCCTGCGCCCAGGTCGGATCCATCGGTTGCGGTCCGGGGTAGAGTCCCGTGCCCACGGCCGTGGGCGGGCCGACCCACGCCGCCGGATGGAGCGGATCAAACAGATCGAGGGCTGGGTCCTCCTGCCAGGTGGCCCAGTCGCCGAGGTTCCCGCTGCCGTCGCCGGCCTGATCGCGCGGCTGGCCGGGGTCGGTGGAGATCACAGCACCGTGGGTGGTCACATCAATGCCGGAAACCGGCCCCGCCGGTCCCGCCGGTCCCTCCTCCATCGGCCAGGCCGACGCGGGCGGCCCCGCCGGCCAGGCCGACGCCGTGAGGGCGTCCGGGGCGTCCAGCGGCCCGGGCGGCCCTGAGAGCCCGGGCAGACCCGTGTCCGCTGGCGGGGCAGGTGCCGGCCCGGGCATCGGTGACGTATCCCCGTGGTTCAGCCGGGACAGGTCCTCACTACCCTGCGGGCGGTCCGGTTCGGGGGCGGGGCCCGGCACCGGTGCTTGCCGGGGCTGGCCCGGATCGGTCACCCCGTACCGCGCCGCCACACCAGGGCGTGCTTCCTGGACCAGCTGCAGCAGACCACGGTCGCGTAATGCCACGATCCGTTTATGCACCGTCTGCTGCGGTGTGGATGTCGCCGCGGCGAGGTCTCGCTCGCTGGCCGTGATGGTCCCGCCGTCGTCGATATGGTTGATCAGGGCGTTCCACAACTTCAGCAGCTGATCCACCCGCTGCTGTGTTGTGGTGGCGATGTGGTCGGCGTGCTGATCGAACAGCGTCCGGGCATCATTCCGGTTGCGCACCCACTGGCTGCCCTCGGGAAGGGCCGGCACCGGTGCTTGCCGGGGCTGACCCGGATCGGTCACCCTGTACCGCGCCGCCACACCAGGGCGTGCTTCCTGGACCAGCTGCAGCAGACCACGGTCGCGTAATGCCACGATCCGGGAATGCACCGTCGGCTGCGGTGTGGATGTCGCTGCGGCGAGGGCTGGCTCGCTGGCGGTGATGGTCCCGTCGGCGTCCATATGGTTGATCAGGGCGTTCCACAACTGCTGCAGATGTTCCCGCTGCGGTGTTGTGGTGGCGATGTGGTCGGCGTGCTGGTCGAACAGCGTCCGGGCATCATTCCGGTTGCGTACCCACTGGCTGCCCTCGGGAAGGTCCGGCAACGGTGCATGCCGGGGCTGACCCGGATCGGTCACCCTGTACCGCGCCGCCACGCGACCGTGGCCTTCCCGGACCAGCTGCAGCAGACCACTGTCGCGCAATACCACGATCCGGTCATGCACCGTCTGCCGCAGTGTGGATGTCGCTGCGGCGAGGGCTGACTCGCTGGCGGTGATGGTCCCGTCGGCGCCCATATGGTTGATCAGGGCGTTCCACAACTGCTGCAGATGTTCCCGCTGCGGTGTTGTGGTGGCGATGTGGTCGGCGTGCTGGTCGAACAGCGTCCGGGCATCATTCCGGTTGCGCACCCACTGGCTGCCCGCAGTGGGTTGGGGTTGGTCGGGGTGCAGTGGGGCGGTGGTGGATGGCTGGTCGGCCGGGTGATGGGGGGTGTCGTAGGCGTGGACAGTGCCGGCGTCGGTGCGGGTCACCGCTGGGGAGGGCGCGAGGGAGGGTTGCCAGTCCATGTCCGGCCCCTGCCAGGTGGCCCAGTCGCCGAGGTTCCCGCTGCCGTCGCCGGCCTGATTGCGCGGCTGGCCGGGGTCGGTGGACATCGCAGCACCGTGGGTGGTCACATCAATGTCGGAAACCGGCCACCCCGGTTCCGTCCACCCCGCCGGTCCCTCCTCCATCGGCCAGGCCGCCGGCCAGGCCGACGCGGTGGGGGCGTCTGGGTCGTCCAGCGGCCAGGGCAGCCCGGGGGGCAGGCCCGTGTCCGCCGGCGGGGCAGGTGCCGGCCCGGGCATCGGTGACTGAGGTGCCGGTTCCTGCATGCCCGGTCCGGGCGGGAACGACTGTGTCCCTGGGAACTGGCTGGGCTGGTCGCCGCTGGGCGGCGACCACGGTGTCGGGCCGGGCGGGGCCTGCGGCCAGGTCGGATCCATCGGTTGCGGCCCGGGGTAGAGTCCCGTGCCCACGGCCGTGGGCGGGCCGACCCACGCCACCGGATGGAGCGGATCAAACAGATCGAGGGCTGGGTCCTCCTGCCAGGTGGCCCAGGCGCCGAGGTTCCCGCCGTCGCCGGCCTGATCATCGATGCGCGGCTGGCCGGGGTCGGTGGACATCGCAGCACCGTGGGCGGTCACATCAATGCCGGAAACCGGCCCCGCCGACCCCGCCCCCTCCACCGTCCAGGCCGGCCCCGCCGGCCAGGCCGACGCCGTGAGGGCGTCCGGGGCGTCCAGCGGCCCGGGCGGCCCTGAGAGCCCGGGCAGACCCGTGCCCGCCGCCGGGGCAGGTACCGGCCCGGGCATCGGCGACGTATCCCCGTGGTTCAGCCGGGACGGATCCTCACCACCCTGCGGGCGGTCCGGTCCGGGGGCAGGGCCCGGCACCGGTGCTTGCCGGGGCTGACCCGGATCGCTCACCCCGTACCGCGCCGCCCCGCCACCGTGGCCTTCCCGGACCAGCTGCAGCAGACCACGGTCGCGTAATGCCACGATCCGGCGATGCACCGTCTGCTGCGATGTGGATGTCGCCGCGGCGAGGGCTGACTCGCTGGCGGTGATGATCCCGTCGGCGGCCATATGGTTGATCAGGGCGTTCCACAACTGCGGCAGCTGTTCCCGCTGCTGTGTTGTGGTGGCGATGTGGTCGGCGTGCTGGTCGAACAGCGTCCGGGCATCATTCCGGTTGCGTACCCACTGGCTGCCCGCGGGAAGGGCCGGCAACGGTGCTTGCCGGGGCTGACCCGGATCGGTCACCCTGTACCGCGCCGCCCCGCCACCGTGGCCTTCCCGGACCAGCTGCAGCAGACCACGGTCGCGTAATGCCACGATCCGGGAATGCACCGTCTGCTGCAATGTGGATGTCGCCGCGGCGAGGGCTGACTCGCTGGCGGTGATGGTCCCGTCGTCGTCCATATGGTTGATCAGGGCGTTCCACAACTGCGGCAGCTGTTCCCGCTGCTGTGTTGTGGTGGCTATGTGGTCGGCGTGCTGGTCGAACAGCGTCTGGGCATCATTCCGGTTGCGTATCCACTGGCTGCCTTCGGGAAGGTCCGGCATCGGTGCTTGCCGGGGCTGACCCGGATCGGTCACCCTGTACCGCGCCGCCACGCCACCGTGTGCTTCCTGGACCAGCTGCAGCAGACCACGGTCGCGTAATGCCACGATCCGGTTATGCACCGTCGGCTGCGATGTGGATGTCGCTGCGGCGAGGGCTGACTCGCTGGCGGTGATGGTCCCGTCGTCGTCCATATGGTTGATCAGGGCGTTCCACAACTGCGGCAGCTGTTCCCGCTGCTGTGTTGTGGTGGCGATGTGGTCGGCGTGCTGGTCGAACAGCGTCCGGGCATCATCCGGGTTGCGCACCCACTGGCTGCCCGCAGTGGGTTGGGGTTGGTCGGGGTGCAGCGGGGCGGTGGTGGTGGGTGGCTCGTCGGCCGGGTGATGGGGGGTGTCGCCGGCGTGGACAGTGCCGGCGTCGGTGCGGGTCACCGCCGGGGAGGGCGCGAGGGATGGTTGCCAGTCCATGTCCGGCCCCTGCCAGGTGGCCCAGTCGCCGAGGTTCCCGCTGCCGTCGCCGGCCTGATTGCGCGGCTGGCCGGGGTCGGTGGACATCCCAGCACCGTGGGCGGTCACATCAATGTCGGAAACCGGCCACCCCGGTTCCGTCCACCCCGCCGGTCCCTCCTCCATCGGCCAGGCCGGTGCGGCCGGCCCCGCCGGCCAGGCCGACGCGGTGGGGGCGTCCGGGTCGTCCAGCGGCCAGGGCAGCCCGGGCAGCCCCGTGCCCGCCGGCGGGGCAGGTGCCGGCCCGGGCATCGGCGACTGAGGTGCCGGTTCCTGCATGCCCGGTCCGGGCGGGAACGCCTGGGTCCCTGGGAACTGGCTGGGCTGGTCGCCGCTGGGCGGCGACCACGGTGTCGGGTCGGGCGGGGCTTGCGGCCAGGTCGGATCCATCGGTTGCGGCCCGGGGTAGAGTCCCGTGCCCACGGCCGTGGGCGGGCCGCCCCACGCCGCCGGATGGAGCGGATCAAACAGATCGAGGGCTGGGTCCTCCTGCCAGGTGGCCCAGTCGCCGGGGTTCCCGCCGTCGCCGGCCTGATCATCGATGCGCGGCTGGCCGAAGTCGGTGGACATTCCAGCACCGTGGGCGGTCACATCAATGCCGGAAACCGGCCCCGCCGGCCCCGCCGGTCCCTCCTCCATCGGCCGGGCCGACGCGGCCGGCCCCGCCGGCCAGGCCGACGCCGTGAGGGCGTCCGGGGCGTCCAGCGGCCCGGGCGGCCCTGAGAGCCCGGGCAGACCCGTGTCCGCTGGCGGGGCAGGTGCCGGCCGGGGCATCGGCGACGTATCCCCGTGGTTCAGCCGGGACAGATCCTCACTACCCTGCGGGCGGTCCGGTCCGGGGGCAGGGCCCGGCAATGGTGCTTGCCGGGGCTGACCTGGATCGGTCACCCTGTACCGCGCCGCCACGCCACGGTGTGTTTCCTGGACCAGCTGCAGCAGACCACGGTCGCGTAATGCCACGATCCGGCGATGCACCGTCGTCTGCGATGTGGATGTCGCTGCGGCGAGGGCTGGCTCGCTGGCGGTGATGGTCCCGTCGGCGGCCATATGGTTGATCAGGGCGTTCCACAACTTCGGCAGCTGTTCCCGCTGCTGTGTTGTGGTGGCGATGTGGTCGGCGTGCTGGTCGAACAGCGTCCGGGCATCATTCCGGTTGCGTACCCACTGGCTGCCCGCGGGAAGGGCCGGCAACGGTGCTTGCCGGGGCTGACCCGGATCGGTCACCCTGTACCGCGCCGCCCCGCGACCGTGTGCTTCCTGGACCAGCTGCAGCAGACCACGGTCGCGTAATACCCCGATCCGGTCATGCACCGTCTGCTGCGGTGTGGATGTCGCCTCGGCGAGGTCTGACTCGCTGGCGGTGATGGTCCCGTCGTCGTCCATATGGTTGATCAGGGCGTTCCACAACTTCAGCAGCTGATCCACCCGCTGCTGTGTTGTGGTGGCGATGTGGTCGGCGTGCTGGTCGAACAGCGTCCGGGCATCATTCCGGTTGCGTACCCACTGGCTGCCCGCGGGAAGGGCCGGCAACGGTGCTTGCCGGGGCTGACCCGGATCGGTCACCCTGTACCGCGCCGCCCCGCCACCGTGGCCTTCCCGGACCAGCTGCAGCAGACCACGGTCGCGCAGTACCCCGATCCGGGAATGCACCGTCGACTGCGATGTGGATGTCGCCGCGGCGAGGGCTGGCACGCTGGCGGTGATGATCCCGTCGGCGGCCATACGGTTGATCAGGGCGTTCCACAACTGCGGCAGCTGTTCCCGCTGCTGTGTTGTGGTGGCGATGTGGTCGGCGTGCTGGTCGAACAGCGTCCGGGCATCATTCCGGTTGCGTACCCACTGGCTGCCCGCGGAAAGGTCCGGCAACGGTGCTTGCCGGGGAGGACCCGGATCGCTCACCCCGTACCGCGCCGCCACACCAGGGCGTGCTTCCTGGACCAGCTGCAGCAGACCACGGTCGCGTAATGCCACGATCCGGTTATGCACCGTCTGCTGCGATGTGGATGTCGCTGCGGCGAGGGCTGACTCGGTGACGGTGATGATCCCGTCGTCGCCCATATGGTTGATCAGGGCGTTCCACAACTGCGGCAGCTGTTCCCGCTGCTGTGTTGTGGTGGCGATGTGGTCGGCGTGCTGGTCGAACAGCGTCCGGGCATCATTCCGGTTGCGCACCCACTGGCTGCCCGCAGTGGGTTGGGGTTGGTCGGGGTGCAGCGGGGCGGGGGTGGTGGGTGGCTCGTCGGCCGGGTGATGGGGGGTGTCGTAGGCGTGGACAGTGCCGGCGTCGGTGCGGGTCACCGCCGGGGAGGGCGCGAGGGATGGTTGCCAGTCCATGTCCGGCCCCTGCCAGGTGGCCCAGTCGCCGAGGTTCCCGCTGCCCTCGCCGGCCTGATCATCGATGCTCGGCTGGCCGGGGTCGGTGGACATCCCAGCACCGTGGGTGGTCACATCAATGTCGGGATCCGGCCACCCCGGTTCCGTCCACCCCGCCGTCCAGGCCGGCGCGGCCGGCCCCGCCGTCCAGGCCGACGCGGTGGGGGCGTCCGGGTCGTCCAGCGGCCAGGGCAGCCCGGGCAGACCCGTGTCCGCCGGCGGGGCAGGTGCCGGCCCGGGCATCGGTGACTGAGGTGCCGGTTCCTGCATGCCCGGTCCGGGCGGGAACGACTGTGTCCCTGGGAACTGGCTGGGCTGGTCGCCGCTGGGCGGCGACCACGGTGTCGGGTCGGGCGGGGCTTGCGGCCGGGTCGGATCCATCGGTTGCGGCCCGGGGTAGAGTCCCGTGCCCACGGCCGTGGGCGGGCCGCCCCACGCCGCCGGATGGAGCGGATCAAACGGATCGAGGGCTGGGTCCTCCTGCCAGGTGGCCCAGTCGCCGGGGTTCCCGCCGTCGCCGGCCTGATCGTCGATGCGCGGCTGGCCGGGGTCGGTGGAGATCGCAGCACCGTGGGCGGTCACATCAATGCCGGAAATCGGCCCCGCCGGTCCCGCCGGTCCCTCCTCCATCGGCCAGGCCGACGCGGCCGGCCCCGCCGGCCAGGCCGACGCGGTGGGGGCGTCCGGGGCGTCCAGCGGCCCGGGCGGCCCTGAGAGCCCGGGCAGACCCGTGCCCGCCGGCGGGGCAGGTGCCGGCCCGGGCATCGGTGACGTTTCCCCGTGGTTCAGCCGGTACGGATCCTCACTACCCTGCGGGCGGTCCGGTCCGGGGGCAGGGCCCGGCACCGGTGCTTGCCGGGGCTGACCCGGATCGCTCACCCCGTACCGCGCCGCCACGCCACGGTGTGCTTCCTGGACCAGCTGCAGCAGACCACGGCCGCGCAGTACCCCGATCCGGTCATGCACCGTCGACTGCGGTGTGAATGTCGCTGCGGCGAGGTCTGACAGGCTGGCGGTGATGGTCCCGTCGTCGTCCATATGGTTGATCAGGGCGTTCCACAACTTCAGCAGCTGATCCACCCGCTGCTGTGTTGTGGTGGCGATGTGGTCGGCGTGCTGGTCGAACAGCGTCCGGGCATCATTCCGGTTGCGTACCCACTGGCTGCCCTCGGGAAGGTCCGGCAACGGTGCTTGCCGGGACGGACCCGGATCGCTCACCCCGTACCGCGCCGCCACGCCACCGTGGCCGTCCCGGACCAGCTGCAGCAGACCACGGTCGCGTAATACCCCAATCCGGGAATGCACCGTCGAGTGCGATGTGGATGTCGCCTCGGCGAGGGCTGGCACGCTGGCGGTGATGATCCCGTCGTCGCCCATATGGTTGATCAGGGCGTTCCACAACTGCGGCAGCTGTTCCCGCTGCTGTGTTGTGGTGGCGATGTGGTCGGCGTGCTGGTCGAACAGCGTCCGGGCATCATTCCGGTTGCGTACCCACTGGCTGCCCTCGGGAAGGTCCGGCAACGGTGCTTGCCGGGGAGGACCCGGATCGCTCACCCTGTACCGCGCCGCCACGCGACCGTGTGCTTCCTGGACCAGCTGCAGCAGACCACTGTCGCGTAATGCCCCGATCCGGTAATGCACCGTCTGCCGCAATGTGGATGTCGCTGCGGCGAGGTCTCGCTCGCTGGCGGTGATGGTCCCGTCGGCGCCCATATGGTTGATCAGGGCGTTCCACAACTGCCGCAGCGGTTCCCGCTGCTGTGTTGTGGTGGCTATGTGGTCGGCGTGCTGGTCGAACAGCGTCTGGGCATCATTCCGGTTGCGTACCCACTGGCTGCCCTCGGGAAGGTCCGGCAACGGTGCTTGCCGGGGCTGACCCGGATCGCTCACCCCGTACCGCGCCGCCACACCACGGCGTGCTTCCTGGACCAGCTGCAGCAGACCACTGTCGCGCAGTACCCCGATCCGGGAATGCACCGTCGACTGCGATGTGGATGTCGCTGCGGCGAGGTCTGACTCGCTGGCGGTGATGGTCCCGTCGGCGCCCATATGGTTGATCAGGGCGTTCCACAACTTCAGCAGCTGATCCACCCGCTGCTGTGTTGTGGTGGCTATGTGGTCGGCGTGCTGGTCGAACAGCGTCTGGGCATCATTCCGGTTGCGCACCCACTGGCTGCCCGCGGGAAGGGCCGGCACCGGTGCTTGCCGGGGAGGACCCGGATCGCTCACCCTGTACCGCGCCGCCACGCGACCGTGTGCTTCCTGGACCAGCTGCAGCAGACCACTGTCGCGTAATGCCACGATCCGGCGATGCACCGTCGGCTGCGATGTGGATGTCGCCTCGGCGAGGTCTGGCTCGCTGGCGGTGATGGTCCCGTCGTCGCCCATATGGTCGATCAGGGCGTTCCACAACTGCCGCAGCTGTTCACGCTGCTGTGTTGTGGTGGCGATGTGGTCGGCGTGCTGGTCGAACAGCGTCCGGGCATCATTCCGGTTGCGCACCCGCCGGCTGTCCGCAGTGGGTTGGGGTTGGGGTTGGTCGGGGTGCAGCGGGGCGGGCGTGGTGGGTGGCTCGTCGGCCGGGTGATGGGGGGTGTCGCCGGCGTGGACAGTGCCGGCGTCGGTGCGGGTCACCGCCGGGGAGTGCGCGAGGGATGGTTGCCAGTCCATGTCCGGCCCCTGCCAGGTGGCCCAGTCGCCGAGATCCCCGCCGTCGCCGGCCTGATTGCGCGGCTGGCCGGGGTCGGTGGACATCCCAGCACCGTGGGCGGTCACATCACTGCCGGAAACCGGCCACCCCGGTTCCGTCCACCCCGCCGGTCCCTCCTCCATCGGCCAGGCCGGTGCGGCCGGCCCCGCCGGCCAGGACGACGCGGTGGGGGCGTCCGGGTCGTCCAGCGGCCAGGGCAGCCAGGGCAGCCCGGACAGCCCCGTGCCTGCCGGCGGGGCAGGTGCCAGCCCGGGCATCGGCAGCGTATCCCAGTCGTCCAGCCAGGACAGGTCCTCACCCTGCGGGTGGTCCGGTCCGAGGGCGGGGCCCGGCACCGGCAATTCCGCCTTTGGATCCCGCGACGGGCCCCACATCCACTGGGCCGCGGACGCCGGGCCAGGAGCAGACGGGTGGCCGTCTTGCGCTGGATCGGGCGACTGGCCGTGTGAGGTGTTGCCGGCCCACCGGTGCCGGCCGCCAGCGGCGGCGAAGTCCTCCTGGTCCGGCCAGCGGACGCCGGGTTCCTGACCGTTGTCGATGATGTCCGCGGTCCGTACCGCCTCCACGAGATCCGGTCCGAACAACTCCACCGAGGCGTCCGAGAACAACACCGACCGTACCGGCTCGTCCACGTGTGGCCGCAACTCGCCGGGCATCTGGTCGACCTCGTGCGTGGACGACATCAGCCGCCGGGCGCGCAGCCGGGTGCGCAGCCATTCACCGAAGGAGGTGGCCTGTCCCGGTGCCTGCCATGCCGCGTCGCACCAGACCAGCAAGATGTCGGGTGCGTCGCCGCCGCGCTGCCGCGCCTGCGCGACGGCGTGTCGCCAGGCGGGCGAGGCGGTGAGCATCCGGAGGAACAAGGCCTGACGCACGGGATCGTCGGCCAGCCGCTCGGCCAGGTTCCGGTGCCCGGCGATGGTGAACCATCCCCGCACCCACGGCAGCGCCTGCGCCGCCGTGCGATCCGCCGCCGCGTCCGGATCCGCCGCCGCCGGGTCTGCGAAGTACACCCCGCTGAACGTGTCCGCCATGACGATGTCCCTGGACACCTCGAACAGTCGGGGCAGGATCCCGTCCGGCGACGCCGTCTGGATACCGATGTCCGCGGCGAGGCGGCGCAGCTGAGCGTCGCTGGCACGGCCGTGGCCGCCGCTGGCGAGGTCGTGGATTCGTTGCGCGGCCGACCCGGTAGCCGCGACGGCCGGCTCGCCGAGACCGGCAGAGTCGACGCTGACCGGTTCGTCGCGCACCGACACGTCACCGATCGAACCCGTGTCCCTGAAACCGGTCGAATCCGTGTCTCTGGAGCCGAGATCGGGGCTGAACACCGCATCGCTTGCCACGGACACGTCACTGACCGGGGTCGTGTCGCTGGCGTAGATCGGCGTGGCGTCAACGCGGAAGGCAGCGCCGCCCGGCTCCCTACTGCGGGCGCTGGCCGTGTCCGGAGTGCCCGGCATGCTGGGCGTGCTGCCGCCGGCCTGCGTGAGCACCTGATGGTATCCATCCACCCAGTCCCCTCGGAACAGTTCGGCGAGGGTGTCGTGACCGGCCGGGTCGACACCGTAGCGGTGGGCCAGGGCGGTGAACTGCTTTTCTGCCAGGCTGGCCGCGGCTGCGGTGTGCTGCTCGACAGTCACCGACACTGCCGGCGCGCCGGTACGCCAGCTTGCCGGGGCGTCCGCCGGGAACGGGATGGCGTGCGGTGCGGTGATGTCGGCAATGGTCGCAGCCGAGAAACGGGCGGGCAGGTCGGTGACCACCTGCCGGACCACGTTCGCCACGGCACTGACCTGCGCGGCGTCGGGACCGGCCACCACAGCGGGCAGCACGGCCGGCAGCACTGCGGGCAGCACTGCGGGCAGCGCGGAGGTGCCGAGGATCGCATCGAGGCTGCGGTCCACCCAGTTCCGCGTTTCCCTCTCGACCACCTCGACCGCGGCGGCGGACGGCACCCCCGCCCCGGCACCTGCCGGCACGCCCGCGCCCGACGACGTGCCAGCGCCTCCCGGTGTGCCAGCGGCCGACGACGTGCCGGGGCCCGACGACGTGCCGGGGCCTGTCGGCGTGCCCGTGCCTGTCGGCGTGCCCGCGCCTGTGGGTAGGCCGGCGGCGAGGTACTGGTCGATGTGGTGTTGGACGGCCAGGTGCGCGATCGAGCGAAGCGCCTGCCGGTCGAACTCCGCCGGCAGCCCGGCGACCACCTGCTGCGCCCGCACCCCGGCCGGGAACTGCCCACCCGCGGACGCCAACGCCTCGGCCATCCCGGCCACCGCCCGCTGCCGAACACCCGTCAAAAATCCCTCGGTCAGCGCGGCAGCGGGCAGACCGACCGCAGACAGGAAACCCGCAACAACCCGATCACCCCGCCGGGCGTCGACCCACCCGGCGAAAACCCGCTCGATCGGCATAACGAGCGCGGCCATGCTCTCGCCCGCCCGAGCCACCCCGGCCAGCAACCCACCGTAACGATCCACCAGATCCTGCTGGAACTGTCGCCACCGCTCGACCACCGGCCCACCCGCTGCCGCGACCCACTGCGGCGCCGGCGCAGCCGGCACCGACAGGCTCGGCACCGACCACGACGGCACCGACGGGTCCAGGTGCGGCACGGGCAGGTCCAGCTTCGGCGTGAGCATGTTCGATGCCGGCAGCGGCGGCGGCGCGGGCGGTGGCGGGGCCTGCGCGCCGGTACCCGCAGCCTTCGGATCATCGGCCCCAGCCAGGTACCCCGTGAATGTGTCCCCGCCAACCGGTGTCGGCCCCACCGGCATGACCGGCCTACCATCCCACGTGAAGTCGGGGCGAGGCACCCGCACCCGGGGCAGGTTCACGGCGCGATTCAAGACGAGCCCGAGCCCGCTCGCGGCCGATCCCCCTCCCCCCGAAATCGCCCCGGAAATTGTGTCCGCAGCAAAATTATCGGGGTCGAACTCGAGCTTCCGGTCGACCATCGCGGTGGCAAACCAACCGAGGATCCCCTCCGTGCCGGCCTCCAACACCGGCCGCGTCAACAGATCGGTCAACAGCATCTTGGTGCTGTCCGACAGGCCGAGTTTGCCGACCGCGGCGGCGACCGCGCCAGCGGCCTTGCCCAACGCCGGCCCGCCCACCGTGCTCAGGAACGCCACCGCCCCCGCGTACGCCGCCTGCTTACCGACCGCCGACCAGTTCACCCCCGACTGCAAACCATCGGTCATCATCGACACCTCGGCCAGCAACGCGGAACCCGGCATGAACAACATCTGCATCGCCGTGCTACTCGCCGCCGACCGCACCAACGCCGACCGCAGGACCACCTGAATGATCGTCCGCGCCTCCGCCAGGTGCGCCGCCGCCCCCACGGGATTCCAGAACCACATCGCGGCGGCGGCGGCGAACTCGGCCTGCATGAAGGAGAACATCGCCACCGTCGTACGCTTGCCGGCCTCCGTCTCCAGGAAGAACTTCTTCTCCGCCTCCATCACGGCGAGCATCAGATCGGCCGTCTCGGCCATCTTCCCCACGAACGGAACGGTCTGCGCCACGAACCGGTCGAAGGCCTCACCCTCCCCCGCCTGCCGGACCGCCCTGACCGTCTGCTCCAGCAACGGACCCAGCACCGTACGCACCCGACCCGCCAGCATCTCCAGCGTGCCGATGTCATCCCACAACAACGGCAACTTCGCCCGGGACACCGGCACCCCGGTGAACGCTTCCAAAGCCCGCATCGAGCTCTCACTGAGCTCAACAGTCGAAAAAGCGGCGGCAGCCATCAGCGCACGCTCCTTCCCCGCCCCCGAACCAAGGACACCCAGTGCGGAACAGCCAGCCGAGCGGACCGCCCACCCCAGCCCCGACCATCTCCTCGGTGGTGACCTCGGCACGTCGCCCACCCGGCGGCCAAGACCCCAACTCCTCGCCCCGCGATCCGACCGACGCCCTCCACCGACGGTGTTGACCACCGATAGCTACCCACCATCATCGTAAAGTGACGGTAGTCGACATCGGTGACGTGAGCCATCCCGCCCACGCGTGGGTCACCACACATCCAGACCCCGCGCCGGGTCCGGACGGGGCCTGACCCCCGACCCGGGTCGTTGAACAGGCCCATGCCAGATAAGAGGCCGCGCAGACAGGTGGGTGTCATGGTCGGCGGATGGGTCGGGTGTCCCATCGGTAGAGAGTCCAGGCTTGCCGGATGAGGCTACGTACGGTGATGATCGCGAGGTCGTCGAGCAGCAGTCCGACGATGCGGTCGTAGACGTCCAGGACGACCTTCTTGAGCTGGGCGAACACGCCGAGGCGGATCCATTCGTCGCGGCGGTTGCGGATCGTGGTGGCCGAGCAGGTGGTATCGGCGATGCCTTCGTAGGAGCAGCCGAACCGCAGGACTTGAAGGAGCTTGTCGAACACGATCCGGTCAGCGATACGCGGCCGGTGACAGCCCAGCGGGTGGGCCGGATCGACGGCAGGTCGTACGGGCAACAGCGCGGCGAACTGGTCGCTCAGCCATAATGGGATGGCGGGCACAGGCGTTCCGATGGTCACTGGGTGTAGGAACCTTCATGATCACCGTTTCCTGTGCCCGCCTCGTACCCGCCCGGCGCACACTGACCTACTTGCGCGGCCTCTTACGCGGACAGCCCGGTGTCGGGCAGTACCAGCGACGTTTCCGCCAGCGCAACTTCACCCGGCCGGCCGCCGACCGGCAGGTCCCGCGGCCGGGTCATCGTCCACTGCTTCATCCGCGCCGCGCGCTGCCCGCACTGCGGGCAGCATCGTGCCTGCTCACAACCAGTAGACAGGTCCATCACCGGGACACCCGCGGCGTCCAGCTCAACCCGCTCAGCGACCAGGCCGTCCAGGCCCAGCAGCCGGGTCGTATCGTTGACCATGCTCGCAGCTCTTCACTTGTGACCATCCGAAATAGACACTCAGATGATCACCGACGAGCTGCGAGCCCCTCACACCCGGGCCGGCTCCAGCCACGCACCCCGCTCAACTTCGAAGAGCCGCGTTGACCGCAGGGGGGTGTCCCAGGCGATCGTCGTGGCCATCGGCGTTCGCGCCGTTGGTTGGCGGGAAGTCCTCGGCTTCGCCGTCGGTGACAGCGAGGACGGCGTCTTCTGGACCGCGTTCCTCCGCAGCCTCAAAGCCCGCGGCCTGGCCGGGGTGCAGCTCGTGATCACCGGCGCCCAGATCGGCCTCAGAAGGCGTTTCACATGTGGGTCAGTCGGGTGTGTTGAAAGTGCGGCGTTGTTGGCGGGTGGCAGGTCCACCTGGGGTGAGGCGGTGGAGCATGCCGCTGATGGCGGCCCAGCGGATCATGGCTTCCGACGTGGTGGGGTGGGTTTCGTAATCGCGGGCCAGCCTGCGGTGGGCGGTCAGCCAGGCGAGAGTCCTCTCCACCACCCAGCGGCGGGGGTGCACGACGAACCCGCGCAGATCGGCGGGTTTGCGCACGATCTCGATGGTGGTGCGGAGGGTGTCGCGGGCCCAGCCGACGAGGCGGCTGGGCATTTTAATGCCTTTATGTCTTAATCCTCCTGGGCTCTCGCGTAGCAACCGGCGAGTGGGGAAAGTGCCGCCGTTACCCCCCCCACTTGCAATCCCTCAGGATGAGCGACCCGGGGGCGCATCCACCTGTCCGCACTGACCGGCTAGTACCAACGCCGTTCAGTTAGGGGCTGCAGATCATCAAGACGCGGCTTTGGGCTCTGGCGGGGTGGTGATGCCTTCTGTGGTGGCGAGGGTGTAGAGGTCGTTTAGGGTGGCGAGTCGCTGTGGGCCGGGTTGGATGCTGTGTCCCGCCTGTTGCAGGAGTTGCCGGGTCTCGCGTATCCGCCTGTTGATTGTTTCGGGTCGGACGCTGAACAGGGCGGCGACGGCGACCTGGGACAGGGCGAGTCGGTGGTGCAGGATGGCGGCGATGAGCCGGTCGGCGAGGGTGAGGACGGGCGGCGGCCGGTGCCGGGCGCGGTCAGTCGGGGACGGTGACCGCGTCGCTTGTTCAGGCGTGTTTCCCGCTGCTGGTCGTGCAGTGTCATCAGGGTGGTGATCAGTGCGTCCCACTCGTCGGGGGGTAGTCCGGTCAGGGCCGGATGCGCTAGCCAGGCCAGGTCGGGGCTGGGCTGGTCGAACGGGTCGGGGGCGTTGTTGACCTGTTCGTATTCCTCGGGGTGCAGGGTGTAGTTCCACTCACCGTGCCAGTCGTGGCGGCTCAGCGGTAGCGCGTCGTGTTGTCGGTCGCTGAGGCGTACGCCGGTGTCGTAGGTGTTGGTGTCGAGGGCGGCGTGTACGCGTAGGCCGGTGCGGGTCGTGGTGGCGGCGATGCTCTGCACGATCACGTCATGGCTGGTCAGCGGCCGGCCCCGCCAGTTCATGGTGATGTGGGAGAACAGCCGGTGTTCGACCTTGTTCCACTTTGAGGTGCCGGGTGGGAAGTGGCACACGGTGATGTCCAGCCCTGTCTGCACGGCGAGGGCGGCCAGTTCCGCTTTCCAGGCGCGGGTGCGGTAGCCGTTGGAGCCACCCGCGTCCGCGGTGATCAGCAGCCGCCTGGCGTGCGGATAGTCGCTGGAGCCGATGCTGTTCCACCAACGGCGGATCGACTCCACGGCGAACGCGGCGGTGTCGTGGTCGGTGCCGACGTTGACCCAGCCGGTGTTGGCGGCCAGGTCGTAGATGCCGTAAGGCACCGCCTTGCCCAGCTCGCTGTCGGGGAAGTCGTGAGTGCGGGTAGCGACCGGTTCACCGGCCGGCCGCCACTGGCGGCCGGCGTTGGCGAACGGGCCGACCAGTTCCTTCTTCTTGGTGTCCACGCTGACGACCGGGTCACCGGTGTCCTGATGGTCTCTGACCTGGTCGTTGATGTAGCGGAACTGCGCGTCGCGGTCCGGATGCTGCTTACCCTCGATGGTCTTGGCGTTGGCCTGCAGGCTGAACCCGTCGGACCGCAGCAGGTCGGCCACGGTGTCGGCGCCCACCGGGTGGCCCTGACGGGTCAACTCCGCGGCGAGGGTGCGGGTCGACTTGGTCGTCCATCGCAGAGGCGACATCGGATCGCCCCGCTCGTCCGGCTCGACCAGAGCCAGCAACGCCGGGCGCAACCCCGGATCCGTCTCGGACAGGCTTCTGCGGCCTCCGCCCAGGCGGCGTGCCCTACCCAAAGGGGGATCGCCTGCGTCCAAGTCGGACACGCCGCGAGAGACCGTGTTCTCGGCGACCCCGGCAGCCCGGGCCACCGCCCGGATCCCGCCGTGCCCCAACGCCCGCGCCTCAGCGCCCATCAGCAGGCGACGCTGCCGCTCATCCAGATGCGGAAAGATCGCTTCGAACTTCGCCGCCAGCATTTGTTCGGTTTCCACCGTCACGGCCATACCACATCCAACACGGCCGGACAGGAAAACCTCTACTTATTTCTCGGCAGACCCTAACTGAACGGCGTTGGTACTAGGGCGTGTCTCGTGGATCTTCGGGGCGGGTTTTGGTAGATAGATTGGCGTGTCTCGACGGCATGAGTTGACCGATGACGAGTGGGCGCTTCTGG
Organism: Micromonospora olivasterospora; assembly: GCF_007830265.1. Lineage (NCBI taxonomy): Bacteria > Bacillati > Actinomycetota > Actinomycetes > Micromonosporales > Micromonosporaceae > Micromonospora > Micromonospora olivasterospora. Next base: position 185,793 of record NZ_VLKE01000001.1, on the reverse strand, counting down.
CGCCGTTGCTGCCAGCGGATCCGCCGCGTGGGGGCCGATGGCGCGACCATCGGACGACGGTCTCGGGGATCTTGTACCGGGAACGTACCGGGATTCCGTGGCGTGACCTGCCGGAGCGGTTCGGTCCGTGGAAGACGGTCTACCAGCGGAAACGCAGGTGGGCGATGGACGGGACCTGGTCGCGGATCTGCGCGGCGTTGCGGATCGACTGCGACGCCGAGGAAGGCGACGAGTGGACGGTCGGGGTGGACACCTCCTCGATCCGGGCGCACCAGCACGCGGCGGGTGCTCGGCCCGCCCTGGCGGCGGATCACCCGAAAAGGGGGAAGCCGCAAGGGACGAAAAGGGCGGAAGGGAAGCCCTCGGCCGGTCCCGTGGCGGGTTGACCACCAAGCTGCACCTGGCCGCTGACCGGCGTTGCCGTCCGATCGCCCGGCACACCACGTGCGGGCAGCGGGCCGACTGTACCGGCTTCACGCAGGTCATGGCCGCTATCCGGATCCCGCGCCGGGTCGGCCGGCCGCGTACCCGCCCCGGGCATGTCCTGGCTGACAAGGCGTACAGCTCGAAGGCCATCCGTTCTCACCTACGCCGCCGCGGCATCAAGGCCACGATCCCGATCAAGGCCGATCAGGCGGCCAACCGCCGCAAGAAGGGATCCCGCGGCGGCCGGCCACCGAACTTCGACCGGGAGCGCTACAAGCAGCGCAACACCGCTGAGCGGGCGTTCAACAAGCTCAAGCAGTTCCGGGCGGTCGCGACCAGGTACGACAAGCGCGACTACATGTACCAGGCCACCGTCGACATCGCCACGATGAAGATCTGGCTACGTGACCTCACCCAAGATCGACGAGACACGGCCTAGTCGCGGATCCCTTCAGGGGTGATGAGCGACCGGTGACCCCCGGTGCCCACCAGCCCGGGAAGGACCGCGATCGTCAGCGCAGCACCTGGTTGAAGGAGGACGAGAAGGGCTGGGGTACCGACCCCGACTGTGCGCCCGTGGTGATCGGCCGGCGTGGTCGTGGTGCGCGGGTCGAGGACGACGAGTTCGACACGCCTGACGAGCGTCCCGGCATCCAGGATGAACGCCGTCGGCACCGGGGCCGTTGAACATTGTTGCGCCAAAGTGAACCCGCCGCTATGGCCCAGCCGTGAGATGGCAGAGGAGGCAACGGGATGAGCGGGCTGGGCGACGAGGAACTGTTGGCCGAGATGCGTGCGGCCCTGGATGAGGTTGAGGCCATGGCGGACCGGGTACGCCGGCGCGTGCCCCGGTCGAAGGCCACTGTGGAGGAAAAGAAGAAGCTGCTGTCGGTGACCGTGGGTGGGCAGGGCGAGCTGACCCGGATCACCTTCAACAGGGACGCCTACCGGCGACTCGCGCCGGCCGAGCTGGCCGACCTGATCGTGACGACGGCGCCGCAGCGGGGGCGGACGGTGTCGTGGGTGAAAAGGGATCACCTTCAACGGCGATGCCCTGGCTCAGCGGGTGGAGTTGCTGGGGGATTTCAGGGATGAGCTGGTGGGGACGGTGGACCCGCTCAAGCTCGTCGCCGAGTGTCGGTGGGTGGGGGAGGACGAGCAGAGCCAGCAGGTTCGCGCGATCTTGCAGAACCTCTTCGGGAATATCGTGCTCGGGGTTTTTGGCCAAACGCGGCCGGGTTCCAGGGCGAGAAGGTGGGCCTCCAACACCGTATCGGGGGTGAAGACGGAGAAGACCGGCGCTGATCTGGTTCCGGCTATGAGCGGCGGTCATCGCGGCTGACTGATTCGCACTGGGTGCCCCTGATTCGGGGCAGGGAGGGAAGCGTTGCGCGTTGGCCGCCGCCGGTCCGACCCTTGAGCTCAGCGAGAGCGCGTTGCGGGCTTTGGAAGCGTTCACCGGGATGAGGGTGTCCCGGGCGAAGCTGCCGTTGTTGCGGGATGACATCGGCACGCTGGGAACGCTGGCGGGTCGGGTGCGTACGGTGCTGGGTCCGTTGCTGGAGCAGACGATCAGGGCGGTCCGGCAGGCGGGGGAGGGTGAGGCCTTCGACCGGTTCGTGGCGCAGACCGCTCCGTTTGTGGGGAAGATGGCCGAGACGGCCGACCTGATGCTCGCCGTGGTCGAGGCGGAGAAGAAGTTCTTCGTGGAGACGGAGGTCGGCAAGCGTACGGCGTTGGCCATGTTCAACTTCATGATTGCCGAGTTCGCTGTCGCCGCGGCGATGTGGTTCTGGAATCCGGTGGGGGCGGCGGCGCACATCGCGCAGACGCGGACGATCATTCAGGCGATCCTGCGTTCGGCGTTGGTGCGGTCGGCGGCGAGTGGCACGGCTATGCAGATGTTGTTCATGCCGGGTTCTGCGTTGCTGGCCGAGGTGTCGATGATGACCGATGGTCTGCAGCCGGGGGTGAACTGGTCGGCGGTCGGTAAGCAGGCGGCGTTCGCGGGGGCGGTGGCGTTCCTGACCACGGTGGGCGGGCCGGCGTTGGGCAGGGTCGCTGGCGTTGTCGCGGGCGCGGTCGGCAAGCTCGCCGTGTCGGATGCCACCAAGCATCTGCTGACCGATGTGCTGTCGCGGCCGGTGACGGAGACCCTCGGGGAGGGGCTGTTCGGTATCGGTGCCAGCTTGATGGTCGAGGGGTACTGGGACCCCGGTAATCTTGGTGCGGATCTTTTGTCCGGGGCGATTTCGGGGGCGGGCGGGGCGGCCGCGAGCGGGCTCGGGCTGGTCTTGAGTCGCGCCGTGGTGCAGCCCCGGGTGCGGGTGCCTCACATCGGTCTCACGTCGGACGGTAGGCCGGTGATGCCGGTGGGGCCGACACCGGTGGGTGGGGACACGTCCGCGGGGTACGAGGCTGGGGTTGACGACCCGAAGCCTGCGGTGACCGGCGGGCAGGCCCCGCCGCCCCCGCCCGTGCCGCTGCTGCCGGCGTCGAATCTGCCCACGCCGGCGCTGGACCTGCCCGCGCCGCACCTGGACCTGCCCGCGCCGCACCTGGACCTGCCCGCGCCGCACCTGGATCTGTCGGTGCCGTCGTGGTCGGTGCCGTCGTGGTCGGTGCCGTCGTGGTCGGTGCCGGCTGCGCCGGTGCCTGAGTGGGTCGCGGCAGCGGGTGGGCCGGTGGTGGAGCAGTGGCAGCGGTTCCAGCAGGAACTGGCGGACCGCTACGGTGGGTTGTTGGCCGGGACGGGGCAGGCGCGGCAGTTCCTGGCCGGGCTTCCGGTGCCGGTCGATCAGGTGTTCACCGAGTGGGCCGACGCCCGGCAGAACGATCCGGCCGTGCCCGTTTTCCTGTCTCAGGTCGGTCTGCCCGCCACCGCCCTGACCGACCAGTTCCTGTTCGGTGTCCGGGAGCGGGCGGTCGCCCGGATCACCGAAACCCTCGCGGGGCAGGTCCCGGCGGGTGGGCAGATCCCGGCGGCGGTACGTCCGGAGCAGGTTGTCGCCGCGCTGCCGGCGGAGTTCGACCGGCAGGCGTTGCGTTCGATCGCGCACCTGGCCGTCGGGCACCACCTCGACCAGTACTTCACCACGGGCGCACCGGCGACCGCCCCCCTGCCAGGCGGCGTCGTCCCGCCAGGGGGCGCTGGCGTGCCGGGGGGCGCCGGGGCGGCGGCGGTGCCGTCGGAGGTCGTGCGCGCCGCGGTCGAGCGGGACGTGCGGGCCCACGTGGACCGGAGCCTCGACGCGATCCTCGGTGCCACTCCACTACCCGCCGCACCACTGACGGCACCACTGGCCGTGCCGCCCGTCGTGCCGTCGGCTGCGGTGGTCAGGCCCGACGCCGCGCAGGTCAACGCCGTGGCGGACGTGGTCCGGCAGGCGGTCACCGACCTGCCCGCCCGGGTCACGGCCGCGGCCATCCCCGACACCACCGCACCACACACCACCCCTTCCGGCACGGACACCCCGGCACACCGGCCTACCGACCTGCCGATGCTGCCGGTGACTCCCGAGCAGCACACCGCAGCAGCGACCAGCCAGGCAGAAACCCAGTTGACCGCTCTGGCCCGCAAGTACGGCGTCGAACCGGCCAACCATGACACCCTCGCCGGTTCATTCCGACATGACTGGGTCAACGGATACCACCAGGTACTCGCCCCGGCCACCGGCAACGCCACGCCCGGCACCCCCAGCGTGCCGGCCACGCCCAGCGTGCCGGCCGTGCCCGGTGTGCCGGGCACGTCCGGTGTGCCGGCCACACCCAGCGCGCCGGGTGCGTTGGGCACTCCGGGCACTCCGGGCACGCCGGATGCGGCCGGCGCCCGTACTACGGTGCCGGGTGGTGTTGCCCCCCGGACCGACGGCACGTGGAACCACGACCACACCAGCGACAGGACATCGGTCAGTGACCTGTCCGCCTCCGGTGACGACTTGTTCAGCCGCGATGGCAGGCCCGACGACACCTTCACGGTCAGTGACCTCTCCTCACTGGACGAGCCGATCAGCCGCGACCCGGCCAAGCCCGACAGCGGGGACCCGGATCCGTTCAGTGACGTGTCCTCGTTGGGCGACTCGGTCGGTGGTGACCCGGCCGGACGCGGCGAGCCGGCCAGCACGGCACCGGAACCGGCGGTCGCGGCGACCGGGCCGGCCGCGGCGGCCGAGTCCGCGCAGCGGGTCGCCGACTGGATCGATCAGACACCGGTGGGCCCCGACAACAGCCGCGACCCGTGGTGGTGGTGCGTCCAGGCCACCCTCGACGCCTACACCACCGCCTACGGACGGCCCAGCAACCGGACGGTATCCGACGACCGGATCATCGGACCCGACGGCCGACTCGCCCCCACCACGAGCTGGCCGCAACTCCTGGACATCCTCGACGCCACACCCGAACACGTCGCCCACCCCGACGGCTGGCCCGACGGAGTCACACCAGAAGACGTACTCGCCGCCCTACGGGCGGCACCGGGCTCGATGGTCGTGGTCAGGGTCGCACCACCCAACGAACCACAACACGTGTTCGCCCTCCACAGCCAACCACAACCATCCGGACCACCGACCATCAAGGTGCGCGACGGCCTGGTGCCCGGCGCCGAGGACCGACCCGAACCACCCGACCCGACCACCGACCCGTGGCTGCGGCACCTGTTCGCATCGAGCACCCGACTCGCCGCGTTCGACAACACCGGACGACCCACCACCATCACCAACCTCCTTCCCGACCGCACCACCGCACACCCGCAGCCCACCACCACGACCAGCATCGACCCCAACGCCATCCTGCTCGCCTCCACCACCCCACCCCGCGGCCCGTCCCAAGCCATGCAGGAGGAGACCAGCTCTCTGGACCTGTCGTCCGGTGCGTTGCCGGGGTGGGCGGCGGCGATGGAATGGCACCCCCAGGCCGGCTCCGACGAAGACGGACAGCCGTCCGGCCCAGCGGAAGGCGACCCGTCCGGTCTTGACCCGGAGCGTCTTTCTCTGTGGGATGACCCGCTGGCAGGGCTCGATCTGACGACACCGGCGGCCGGCTCGGGATGGTCGCCGTCGGGCGGGCAGAAGCCGGACTGGGAAAAGGAAGTGGAAGCAGCCACCAGGTACTTGAAGTTAGCTGGAACCGCTGCCGAGGCGGCGTTTGGCAAGTGGGTGCGCGAGGTGTTCGAATTCGATCCCGCGAAAATCGATCTCAGGTCGAGCCACGCCTTCAACGAGTCGGTGTTGAATACCTACCGGGAAGAGTTGGGGAAGAAAGGCATCACCACCCAGACTGGATTGCGCGGATGGTTGGCCCGCCAACTGGCCGAGGAACTCGCCCTGGGCGGATCGTCGAGGTTCAGGGAGCTTCTTCCGTATCCGGATCCGGAGAATATGTCCGAGCAGCGACGAGATGCCCTGCACCGGATCTGGCTCGACAAGATCGCAAACACCCGATCTGCGGATTACGAAGTCGCGCGTGTGGCTCTCCACGTCCTGGCCAAGGGGTTGGACCAGCCGATGCGGATCCACCATCCGTTCGGCGACCCGTACGACATCGGCCCGCCGTCCGATGGCGGCGCCATCCGACACCCGGTCGTGTGGTGGAAGGGTGGTTACATCATCCTTGAACCTCGTGACCCAAACGATGTCGACATCGCCGACCGCATCGCCAGTGGCTACCCGCGGAATTTGATATCCGATCGCGAACAGCAGCGACGGGATAGACTTTTCAACGAGGCGCTCGGTCTACTGAAAGCCGAAATCGCCGCGGCAGAGGAGAAATTTACCGAGCGTCACCGGTCCCTCCTGAAATACATATTTGACCGCGAGCTCGCGGCCATCGGCCAACGCCCCGCCTTCCCTCGCCGCCAAGCCGAAGAACTTGCAGCACACCGTCGGTACCTCAACGCCCTCAGCAGCGGCGGCGACTGGGAAGGTGACTATCGATGGAAACTCAATGACCCGTTCACCCTCCGTATCCCCGCCTACGTTCACGCCGGCAGCCACGCGTACTCGGCATTGCTCACCCGGCTGGGCGGCAAGGACGTGGAACTCACTCGTGTCGACCACATGGTCCTCCCGGGCGATATGGTAGCTATCGATTTCGGGTCGGACAACGGGACGGGTGTCGGCATTGTCAAAATCCCGTACCTGGCCAACGGCGTCGAAAAGTTTGCCTACCGAGAGATCGACCGCAAATTTACTGACAGCGAGCTGGCCGAACTGAGGGACAAGGCACCCGGCCAGGCGTGGCAACTCGACGAGCCGCCGGTCGGCCTCTTCTATCACATCGCGGCGGGCTTTGCGCACGATACGGGCCGATTGAGCTGTAAGTTCGGCAAGGGTTCCGAAGGCGAAAAACTCCAGCACCCCCGTATCCCAGCCGTCAAGGCGGCCGACGGAATTCAATTCGTCATCCCTGGGAACATGAAGGAGGTTATTCTCCGACTCGGGTATGGCCTGGATGGTGGACCCCTCGCGGTCGTGGTGATGCCGGCAGAGAAGGGCGGGGCCGGACAGGACCTGTATCTGCAACTGGTCAAGCCTGCCCCCACCTTCGACGACATCGAGCGGCTGCGCAAATCGTCGCTGTGGGAACGCGGGAACTGGTGGGATATCTCCCGCGTGAGATATTTCGATGACACAATGGACTCGCAAAGGCGATTGCCGAATCCCCTGCGTCTTAGTATCGGCAGAAAATCGGCAAAGACGTTAGACGGGCAGGAGGTGAATCTCGACCCTGGGACGCCGATCACCTTGGGGGTGGGGGAGCGGCTCCGGCCGGTCGGAAAGAATGTCGTCAACGGCCTTGTCGATAGCGTCAAAGAGATTGTCGTCGTGGTCAAGGCGCCGTTGGTCCCAAGACGGGACGCGCCCGCTTCCGAACCCGAATACGCCTTCCGGCTCTTCAGCACGGGCAAGACGGATTACGATGCTTTCATAAAGCAGCTCGAAGACCGGCAGATTGGCCTGAGGCTGACCGGCTTGCGGCGGGGGCGGGTCAGGCCCGGCGAGCGCAAAAAGGGAGCCGAGTCGGCGACTGGGCGGGCCGCGCATCGTCCGCGCATCGAGGATGGGCCGAGCGTTCGGGGCGGGTCGCCTTCGGGGTCGGGTGCGGGTGAGCAGCTGCCTGCCGAGGAGGTGATGGGCGGCGGTTGGCAGGTGTCGTATCGCAGTCCAAGGGATCTGACGCCGGCGCTTGACCTGGGAGGGGCGCCGCCGGTGATCAGTGCACCGGTCGACTCCCCGGACCTGCCGGCAGGGTTGGATCTGCCAGCGCCGTTTGATCCAGCGTCGCCGCCGGAGAGCCGCGCGCTGGTCGAGTCTCTGGACCCGCTGTCGGAGGTGGACGGGCCGGGGCCGAGCGGGACGATGATGGCCGGTGGGTCCGACGGTGTCGCGCCGGACTTGCAGGAGAAAGTGGACTCGGCGATCAAACAGTTGTCGGCCGGCTTCCTCGCCCAATCTCATGACCCAGGCGGTGCCCGCATCGCTGTGGGCTTCTCGCAGACAGAGACAGACCCCAACGAACAGCAGCGACTGGCTGACGTGTCCAACGAGGCACTCGGTCTGCTGCGAGTGGCGATCGCCAAGGCGGAAAAGAATCCCGACAGCACCTACTCGCGCATCCGGAGGGACACGTTCGACCGCAACCTCGCGGCCATCCGTCAACCCCCCACATCCTCCCGCGATCAGGCCCAGGAGATCACAGAACACCTCCGATACCTCCGCGACCTGAACAACCGCTACGACCAAGGCAGATGGGAAGATCAGACCCCATCGAACCTCGAAGACCCATTCACCATCCGCGTCGCCACCACCCCGCTGCGGGCTGACAAGGACGTGAGGATGGGGGTCAGCCGTCCGGTCCCAGAGCTGGCCATCTCGCTGAACCACCGGAGGGTAAACCTCGGTCGTATCGATGGAGTTGCTGTCCTGGGAGATGTGGTCGACGTCAGTTTCGGGAAGGTCGGCGAAAAGGGTGTCGGAATTATCGAAATTCCGTACACTGCGGGCGACGGCACCGAAAGCAGGATTTACCGAAAGATCGACCGCGAGTTCACTGACGACGAGCTTCGCCTGCTGAAGAAGAGGGCACCCGGCCAGGGGTGGAAAGCCGACCTCCCATCGTTCGTCGATTCTTACCGCATCACGACGTCCCTACAACCATCCGATAGGCGATTGGGCGTACGGCTCGGCGAGGGCGGCGGGGCGGGGCGGGCCGGCTTCGCCACCGCCCGCCCGGTGTATGCCCCGGCGCCCGTGGTGGCCGACGGAGGTTCGTTTGTCTTCCCCCCGGACATGAAGCGAATTGGTCTCGAACTCGGGCATGACGTCACTGGTCGACCCGCTGTGGTTGCGGAGATGCCGGCCGAAAGGAGCGGGGCCAGACGGGACCTGTACGTGGAACTGGTCAAGCCTTCCCCCACCGTGTACGACATCCTACGGTTGCGCAAATTGACGCTGTGGGAACCAGCGGATCGGTGGGATCTTTCCGAAGCAGTGTCCTTCGTAGACACAATGGATTCGGGTAACCGATTGCCCAGCCCCCTGCATGTCGGTGCCGGTTCCGGGCTCACGACGTTCGGTGAGGCGAAGGTGAATCTCACCTCTGGGACGCCGATCACCCTGCGGGTAGGAAAGTTGGTGGTATCGGAGCGGGTCACCGGCGTTTTCGTCGTGGTCAAGGCGCCGTTGGTCCCAAGACCGGACGCGCCGGCGAATGAGCCCGAATACGCCTATCGGCTCATCGACACGGGCCAGAGCACCGATGATTTCACGGCGCTCATTAACGAGTTCAAAGGCCGGCAGGCGTTACCCGACCGGCGCAAAGAGCGAGCCGAGTCGAGAACTCGGCGGGCCACGAAGCGTCGGCGCATCGGGGGTGGGCCTTCGTTACCCGCGGGGGCGGGCCGGGCGGACGCGGGTTCGAGCGAAACCGTGATGGCCGGTGGTTCCGGCGGTGTCACGCCGGAGTTGCGGGAGCTGCCCGGCCAGGTGTGGGAATTCGAGCCACCATCGTTCGTCGATTCCTACCACATCACGACGTCCCTGGACTCCAGATCGAATTTCGGGCAGTTGGACGTAACGATCGCCGGCCGTCCGGTCTATATCTCGCAGGCTGTGGTGGTCGACGGAAGGTCGTTTGTCTTTCCTGCGGACATCGAGAGGCTTCGCCTCGAACTCGGGTATGACATCGTTGGTCGACCCACCGCAGCCGTGGAGCTAGCGGCCGAAAACAGCCCTACCGGACGGGCGCTGTACCTGAATCTGGAGCGGGCCCCCACTGCGCGCGACATCGAGCGGCTGCGCAAGAAAGCGCTGTGGGAACCGGACGATCGATGGGAGCTTTCCGAAGCGGTATCGTTTGAAGACGTATTGGAGTCGTCGGGACACGGGGGAAAGTTGCCCAGACCCCTGGCTCTCAGTGTTGGTTCGGGGGGCACGGCGTTCGGCGGGGCAAAGGTGAACCTTACCCCTGGGACGCCGATCACCTTCCGGGTGGGGAAGAGGCGGCGGCCGGTCGGTTCAGCTGTCACCGGCGTTTTCGTCGTGGTCAGGGCGCCGTTCGCCGATGGATCCGGACACGCCTACCGGCTCATCGACACGGGCAGGGGGGGCGATGATTTCGATGCGCTCATAGAACAACTCCGAGACCGGCAGGAAAGGCGCAACGTGCGCATCCTGCGAGCCGAGTGGGCACCTGAGCCGACCGGGCGGCGTCCGGGCGCCGGGGACGGGTCGGGCGCCGGGGATGGGTCGTCGTTGCCTGGTGGTGCGGCGGCGTTTGCTGGTGTGTCAAAGCGTGGGGATGTGGTGCTACCGAGTCAGATGTCGCCGGCTGAGGCGTCGTTGTGGTTCGACTGGTTGGGCGGTGTGAACCCGGGCCGTGATGCCGACCCGGACAGTCCGAACTCGCGGAGGCGGGATTCCGCGACGAACTGCATCTTGACGGCGATCGGTACCGACATGTCGTTGGCGGACGGGGTGGGTTGGCAGGTGCCGCCCGACGTGGTGTTGCCGGTGGCGTGGTTGCAGCGGTACGCGGGTCGGCCGTTGGTGGAGGTGGCCGACTACGACGCGGTGGTGGAGGTCATGGCCGCGGCGAAGCCCGGCGCCCGGGGTGTGCTGGTGACGACCGGTGAGGGCGACACGGTTTCCCATGCCGTCAACGTGATGCGCACCTATGACGGGAGGGTGGTGTTCCTCGACGGTCAGCGGGGTGGGCTGGCCCGGGGGCCGGCCGAGCCTGGCCGGTTGCGGTTCGTGGCGACGACCGACGGCGTGGGCATCCCACGCCCGCCGTCGAGGGTGGGGGACGCCGCGACCGTGACCGTCCCAAAAGAAGCGGATCTAGCCGGGATGGACGGGGCTGCCCGCCCCCCGTCGGAGTCGCGGGTGCCGGCCGATGGGTACCGCACGCCGTCGCCCGACGAGCTGCCCGGCCCTCACGACACCTCCGTTGCCGAGGACGACCACGCGTCGCGGCATTCCCTCGGTGAGATCTCCTCGTCGGAGAGTTCCTCGTACGAGGACCTCCCCGCGCAGGGCTCGACGATCGACTTCCGGAGGGCCAAGGATGACTGGGACAAAATCGAGTTCCGCATGTCCCGCTACGACAAGCTGTGGATCAACCGCGAACTGAGAGCCGCCTACGAGGACTTCAAGAAGCAGATGAAGTTCGAGCTTTCCGGATCCGACTACTCGCCCAGGCTGGATACCGTACCGGAGGAATGGCCCCCTCCAGCTGACCCCGGCAGTCCGGTCGACGCCGAGGATCGGGCCGCCGCGAACGGAGGTGGCGGCGCCACGCCACCCGCGACGGCGGACGCGACGCCGACCGGAAGCACGCCGGAGGTCGAACGGCCGCGGCTGACGAGAACACCCTTGCCACACCCCCGGCCGACGCCCAGAACGACGAGCGCGTACCAGCTTGAGGCATCGTCCGGTGGCCTGAGCGCGGCTCAGAACAGGGCGCCGTTCCGGTCGTACCAGCAGCTGAGCGTCGTCAGCACGAGCCCGGACAGCCGGCCCACCGTGGCGGACTTTCCCGCGCACGTTCCGGCACAACGGGTGGTCGCCCACAGGCATCCACCGCTGCGGCTGTCCGACGACGGCACGCTCGCCATCAACGGCATCGCCTCGGTCAGCGGCGCCCGCCCGGTGACCGAGGCGACGGAGTTCTACGCGACCGATGAGGTCATCGACGCGGCACGGCGCGGGCTGGCGAGGGCCGGGGCCAACGTCAGGCTGACGGTGGACAGTGCCGTCACCGTCACTGTCCACCACGGTGGCCGACCCGTGAGACTCCGCAAGGTGAGCGCGGACTTCGACAACCCCCCGCCGGACGTCTGCGTCGACTTCGCGGGCGTCGTCCTCGGTGGCGTACCCGACGGGGTGGTGTTCCGAGGCGAGGGCCGGACCCTCCTGGCGGCGACCGACGCCGGGAACGGGCGGGAGTTGCTGGGTGTGCATCATCTCGCCGAGGGGGTGGCTGCCGTCGCTGCCGGCGACCTCCCCCTCGCCGCCGTCGACCCGGAATGGGCGACGGCCAGGATCGCGGCCGACCGGCGGTTGACCGGCGGCTTCACAGAACCTCCACTTCCTGGTGCCGCGTACGGTGCCGCGCTCCGGAACGATCCGGCGAGCCGCGCCGAGCACGCCAGACTCAGCCAGGTCGCGAGGCGGATCGGCATCAACGAACATGCCTGGCCCAGGATCGGCGAGGCCTACGCCACCAGCACCATCATGTCTCAGGGCGCCGACGGCGAAGCCTCGATGACGACGGACTTCGCCCGTGGCGGCACGGTCGCCGACGCCTACGGCTACCACTTCGCGGCGGTCGTCGCGCAGAGCGCCGACGGAAAGACCCAGATCACCTTGGAGAACTACGCCCGTGTCGGTGAGCGCAGACGTGCCGTCGACGAGGCGATCGAACGAACACGGGCCGCGTATCGCGGTCGGTTCGACACCGTCAAGGCGACGCTCGAACGCGCATTGGCGGATGGTGGTGGCGACCCCCAGGCGGTCGACGCGCTGCAACGCAGACTGGACCTGGCGGAGGCACTCGGCGTCGTCGAGAGGCCGGGAACCGAGGCGGACGGGTCTGATGCGGCGGCGTGGCGGTCCGCTCGCGCCGCGATGGCGAGGTTGATGGATCTGCCGCGGGCGAGCGACACGTGGCATTTCAAGATGTTCAGCCAGCGCCCCGGCGAGACCTTCCACGAGCAGCAGGCGGTGCTCTACGACGCCGGCGTGCCGGTCGAGCAATCCAACCCCCTCACCACGGTCGTCGTCGGCGGCTCCACCGATCCTGATCCGATGCGGATCAGCTTCGATCCAGGGTCCAAGACTCCGGGACCGGTCGAACTCAACAAGCTGCGATCGGTTACGCGGCAGACCAGCAAGCTCGCGGTATGGCGGCACGACAACGACCTTCCCATGCCCACTCTCGGTGTCACCGGATACGGCAACGGCACCCGCCTGTGGGCCGGTAGCGCGGTGACCACCGGGTGGGAACGGGCAAACAGCGTCAGCGACGTCCTCAGGCGGCACCTGGCCCAGGACCTGACCGCGCTGCTCCAAGGCGGGCAGGATGTGACGGCGGCCGATATCGTGATCACCTCGGATTCTCTAGGCCGTGACCTGGGCGACACCAGGTCTGACGGAGTTGCGGCGCCCGACGACCTCCGCCGGGCGGATGTCGTCGTTCACGTCCCGTCCCCGCGTCCGGCGTCCGCCGAACTGGCCGGCCGAGCGGTGGAGGACGAGTTGTTGCCGGGCGGGTTGTCGCAGGCCGAGGCATTGAGTCGGTTCCCGTGGCTGGGCGGGGTGAATCCCTACCGTGGTGGCGACTTCGAGACGAACTGCGTGTTGGCGGCGATCGGCACCGACCTGTCGTTGGCTGAGGGGGCTGGGCACCGGGTGCCGCCGGAGAAGGCCAGCCCGGTGGCATGGCTGGAGCGGTACGCGGGCCGGCCGCTGGTGGAGGCAGCCGACTACGCGGCGGTGGTGGAGGTCATGACCGCCGCGGCTCCGGGTGCCCGCGGTGTGCTGGTGACGACCGGTGAGGGCGACGAGATATCCCATGCCGTGAACGTGATGCGCACCTATGACGGGAAGGTGGTGTTCCTCGACGGGCAGCGAGGTGGACTGGCCTGGGGGCCTGCCCAGCCTCGTCGGCTGCGGTTCGTGGCGACGACGAACGGGGTGGGTGTTCCGCGGGCGCCGTCGACGGTAGGCGACAACGCGATCGTGACGATCCCGGAAGAGTTGGACCTGGCCGGGGGCGGCGGCCCCGCGTCCCCCGCGACGGGCGGCAGTATCGACGATGGGGACGCCACGCCGGCCGGGAACCCCCCGGAGGTCGAACGGTTGACCCAGGAGTTGGCCGGTATCCGGGACACGGCCGCTGCCGTCGAGAGTGACCTCGCCGCGGCGTGGAGCGAGCTGTCCGCCGCTCGGGAGGACGTGGCGCGACAGGTCGCCGCGCGCGCGGCCGTTTCGCCAGCGCCCGCACCACAGGCGCTGAGTGACGGGAACGAGACGCGAGCGGCGGAGCGTGCGGTGTGGGAGCGGCTCACCAGGGCCCAGGACCGGGTTACTGAGCTGGAACGGCAGCGCGCAACAGCGGAACGGCGCGGGCACCAGTTGCTGGAGCGGGCCGTACGGCTGGCTGACCGGAGGCGACAGACGCTGGAACAGGACGCCGCCGCCCGGGAGGCGGACTGGCGGACGGCGGTACAGCAGTGGACGGACGGCCTACAGGCGTTGCAGGCCGGCGGGGCGGCGGCGGCGGACCGGGCGGCGGAGCGGATCCGGCAGCGGGACGCGGCGCGGGAGGCCGCCGAGCGGCTCGCGACCCAGCGGGCCGGCGAGCGGGAGGTGGCCAGGCAGGAGGCGGCCACCCGGGCGGCGCAGCGTCTGGTGGCGGGTCAGGAGGCACGCGAGCGGGCGGCGGCACGCGAACAGGCCCGGAAGGACGAGCAGCAGCGGCGGGAAACGTGGCAGGGCGTACAGCGGGCGCTGGCGGTCCGGAACGCGGTACGCGATGCCGCGCAGGCAGAGGCTGACCGGCAGGAGCAGCGGCGTCAGGAGCAGGAGGCGCGGGCCGCGGCGGATGAGGCGCGGCGAGAGTTGGCGGATCACGACCCGGGGCGGGAGCACCTGGCTGCGGAGCGGGAGCGGCAACGGCGCGCGGCCGCTCCGGTAGCGCAGTGGCGCGCGGCCGCTACGGCAGCGCAACGGCGCGCGGCGGCCGCGGCAGCGCAGTGGCGCGCGCGGGAGCGCGAGCTGGCCGCGGAGGCGGCGAAGATCCGGCAGGACGCGCAGCGCGCCGACGACCAGTTGGCCGAGCAGGCGCAGCGGCGGTGGGAGGAGGGCCGGCGGGAAGCCGAACTGGCGGAGGCTGATCGGGTACGGGCGGACGAGGACGCGCGGCGGCAGGAGGACGAGCGGCAGCGGGCCGACCTGCGGGCGGTCGAGGATGAACGCGAGCGGGTCGAGGCGGAGCGGCGGGACGCCGACAACGCGGAGCGGCAGGCGGGGATGTGGCGCCAGGCCGAGCTGAGGGACGCGGTCGACGCGGCGGCACGCACGGCGGAACGGACCCGGTTGGAGCGGAACGTCGCGCGCTACCAGGAGCAGCTCGACCGCGCCCGGAATGCGGCGTCCGAGGCGCGTACGGCCTGGGAGCGTGCGGTCGAGGAGCGGGATCAGGCCGACGCCACTCGGGCCGCGGCCAAGGGGGAGGCCGGGGAGCCTGAGCCGGCGACGCCGTGGTACTTCGCCGACGGTGCCCTCGGTGAGCTGAGCGTCTCGGCGGTGCGGCACCTGACGCCGCAGGAGGTGACGGACACGGTTACGCAGTTGATGGACGACCTGCCGTCAGGGTGGCCGACCGGGGCAGCCGACGACATCGAGACGGGCACGGCCGACCGGCTGGACCTGGGCACCGCCACCCAGGAGGCGGCCATCCGCGCACGGGTGTCGGGGGTGCTGCACACGCTGCTGACGGCACCGGACCAGCGGGATTCCCGTGCCGTCGAGGAACACCGTGAGCACTGGGAGCAGGTGCTGTTCTCCGGAGAGACCTTCAGTGCGGGCGGGCGGCTGGTGTGGATCCGTCCCGTGCCGCACGATCCGCGACCCGCGCCCGGGAATGCCGGGGGGCCGCGGGCATACGGAGTCTCGTTCGGTTCGACGAAGGTCGGCAACGACACGTCCGTGTCCAGCGGACGCAAGTCCGGCGGTGGGCTGGAGGAAGCCTTCGACATCTCGACCGGGCGCGCGTCCAGGTTGATCGCGGGCCTCCCCACGCTGTCGGCCAAGGGCGATCGCCAACACGCGGTGTCCCGGGAGACCCGCGTCATCTGGGGGCGGAAGCTGTACGTGATCGCGTCGACGTCGTTCATCAGCGGGGTGTCGTTCCGGGTCTTCGTGAACGGCGCCGAGTGGGGACGGCCGTCGGTGCCGGTCGAGACCGGCCTCCTCGACATCTCCCTGCCGACCCTGTACGCCAACGGCAGCGCCGCGCCGAACCGGGCAGCTCAGCTCGCGCCGTCGCCACCCGAGCCGCTGGCGCGGTCGACGCCGCAGGCCCGGGACGTGCTCAACGCGATCGACCTGACCCCACTCGTGACCGGCTGGCACCAGGTGTTGTCGGCCGCCCTGCCGGCCGACGCCGCGGCGGGCGTCGCCGCGAAGGTCACCCGCCAACTGCTCAACGAGCGGACGACCCGCAACCGTAGTCGGTGGTTGCTGTCGAACGGGGACATGACGGACACGATCGACGAGCGGCTCAGGGTCGGCAGGTTCCGCGGCCACGTCGCCACGAGGGCGGTCATTCGGGAGCTGCAGCTGGTGGAGATCACCGAGGGCGTCACGGTACGAGACGACCTCGGGGTGATCGCGACCTCCGGGGAGGAGGTGTCGGGTACGAGCGGCGCCGGCCTCGAGGCGGACGTGGGGCTTCTCGGACTGACCCACGCGGCGACCGACCCGGGTGGCCGGGAGGAGGCCGCCGACAGGACGACCGGCGCTTTCTCGTTCGGCTTCGGCGGCGAGTCCGAACGGGAGTCCGCGCTGGAGGTGGGCGGCAAGGTCCTGAACCACACGGTGCTGAACCGCAAGGAAGACCAGGCTCGTTACCGGGTGGTGTTCGACGTCACGGTGACCACGCATGGCGATTCCTCGGTGGTACCGGTGACCCGGCGGGTGGTCGGCGAATTGGGCGTGCCGTTGAGCGAGGCGCAGCAGTTCGAGCGTGGTGTCTTCGGGACGGTCTTCACCCCTGAATTCGGTGGGCCGGGCACGGGGCGGCCGCGCGCGGTGATCACGCCGGCCGCCGCGACCCCTGCACCGGCTCCGACACCTGCGGACGAGATCGCCATCCGGTTGTCGCCGCGGGTGCTCGGGGCGCCGCAGGCGCGGCAGCCCTACGTGCCCCCCGCCGGCCCGGCGCTTCGCGAGCCGCTGGCGCTGGCCATGCGGCGCGGCCAGGGCCTGGGGATCGCGGCGAACATGCCCGGGGCAGAACAGGTCGCCGACCTGGTGCAGGCGGTGCTGCGACAGAAGTCGGGGCGCGCCGACATCGGGGCCGTGGCGAGCCGCACCGTCCTGACGGAGGTGGGACGGGCGGCGATGGAGGCCGATCCGACGCGGACGCAGGCGGGGAAGAAGTTCACCGTGCGGGTCGGTCGCCAGCGGTACCAGGTCATGGTGACCGAGCACCGGAGGGAACTGCTGGACAGTCCGGAATACCCGATGACGGTCAACGTCCGCGCGATGACCGGGGCCACCACGTCGGGTTCCCGGTCGACCGAGGGCAGCCTCAGCGGCCTGGGTGGCCGGATGTCGATCCCGGTGCGCACCATCGAGCAGTCCGATCAGAACGAGCACAGGACGGAACACCAGGGGAGGCCGTTCTTTCCCCGGCTCGGCGTCACGGCGGGGCACGCACGGTCGAACGAGCACGAGCTCAGCCAGGTGGTGCAGGAGTACCGCCGGACCGAGACCGACGGACACGTCGTCGACCATCGCTACAGCACGGTGTTCGAGGTCGCGATCCGCGAGCAGACAGACAGCGGCTGGGGGCCCCGCGAGACCTGGTTGATCGGTGCTGGACGCGGCGGCGAGGTGGCGACCCACATCGCGGTACCGGTCGAGCATGTGCCGCGTGATCCGCGCACCGGCGAGGAGCGGGCGATTCCGCCGACGCGGCTCGACGGCGCGGGTGTGACCCGCCCGAACCCGCGACCCGAGGCCGCATGGGCACCGGCTGATCAACCGCCGCACCTGCCGTTGGACGTCCAGGGCAGCGCCGGGTTGTATGCGGCCTTCCGGTACGTGCCCGAGCTGCCGGCCACCGCGGCGCGGCTGTACCAGCAGGTGAACGGCCTCTCCGACGAGTGGTTCGACGAGCCGATGAACTGGCCCGACGCCATCTTCGATCTCGGTGCCGGCTCGGAACTGGCCGGCGGGTTCCCGGAGGCGGTCGAGGAGCACGGGTGGGAACTGCAACTGCCCGCCCACGACGGGTACCAGCAGACCGTCCGGGTCCGGGAGCGGTTCTTCGCGGCGGGCCTGACCTACCAGTACAGTAGCGACGCCATCGACAGCGCGAACGGTGTCGAACTCGAGCAGTACCGGCAATCGGCGATCAGTCACGCCGCCGGGACGAGCAACGGGTTCAGCTTCGGCGGCAAGGCCGGTGTCGGGGGCCAGTATCTCAACCACGCAACGACCGCGAAGAAGGGCGACTCGGACAGCGGCGACTCGGACAAGGCCCACGAGCGCGGCCGTGTCGGCGGTGGCCTGTACGTCGAGGGTGGGGTTTCGTTCGGCGGCTCGAACGGCAAGGACTACGGCGCCATCGACATCACCCGGGCCACCTACAACGACGTCGTCCACGCCTATCACGGCCGGGCGGTCTTCGAGGTCACCGCCCTGCGCACCAGGGACGGCGAGACCACGGCCACCGCTCCCGTCTACCTGGAGGTCGACGACGCGGTGGATCTCCTGGCGACCGATCGTGCGGCCGAGGACCTGGGGCTGGACCGTCCCCGGACACAGGCGCCGGACTCGGCGTCATCGCGCGAGATCATCGACCCTGAGCTGTTGCCCGCCGTGGGGCACCCTGAGCGGTTGCGGGCCAACGCCGTGCTGGACACGATCCTGCACCGGCTGCGGCAGCGTGGCCTGTTCGCCTCCGGCGAGGGTATCCCCGACCACCTGCGGCGCGCGCTGGTGAAGCGATTCTCCTCCCGCAACCTGGAGCCGCAGTACCTTCCGCTGTCCGGCGAGGGCGTGTACGGCTGGTTTCCGGTGCCCACGCCCTACCACACCACGCAATACCTGTGGGTGCGGGTCAGCGCCACCCCGGCCGCCGCGCCGTCGAGCGACCGCCCGCGAGAGCAGGTCAGCCTCACCCTGCGTGGTGAGACGCACGACGCCCAGTCCAACACGGACACCTTCGGCCGCTCATGGGGTGGGGAGGTCAGCTTCTCTGGCCGTGGCGCGTGGATCGCTCAGAGGGGGGTCCTCGGCGGGTTTGGTGACTACGGGCAGGAGAGTGCGGAGTCCAGTGAACGCGGCATGCAGTCCGAGCCCAAGGACATCTTCCGGACCGGACCCAAGGAGTCGCACGAGTTCGAGTACCCGTTGGACTTCACCATCGAGATGACGTTGACCACGGAGCTGCCCCAAGCGGTCACGTTCATGCGCGATTCAGCGCGCAACGTGCTGTTCGGCGGCGCCTGGCTCGCCGGCCTCTGGCAGCCGAAGCTGGAACGGTCGGTCCGCGACCTCTGGCACCAGCTCCCCGGGCTCGGCTGGCAGGAGCAGATTCAGGTTACCGGGGACGTCCGGCTCATCGTGCCGCGATACCTGACCAGGCCGACGGCCGAACAGCCGGGGAGTTGGCAGGGGCTGGGTCCGGCTCCGACCCCGGCCCAGGCCGGCGCCGGCCGGCCGACACCTCGATGGGCGGAGCCCAGCCCCACCCGCCCTCGCTTGAACACGGACCTGGTGGGTGACCGCAACCTCCATCCGTGGCGGCTGAACCGGGTGGCTCGGGAATTCGAACGCTGGGCGGCGCTGACCACCCAACCGCCGCGGCTGCGTCAGGGCCTGGACCTGAGCGTCGACGGCTCCTGGCGAGTGCCTGGCGGGCACGGTGGCAGCGATCTCGACCGTTTGATGGCACACCACGCGTCCGAGATGATGCTGCGATCTCGCCTCGAGTCGCTGCTCGAACACCGCTACCAGGTTCCGGGCCCCGGAATCACTCTCGGGCTGGACATCCGGCGGGCGGAGATCTATGTCGACAAGGCCGGCCGACCGCTGGCCTTCGCGCAGAAGGCCCGGCGATACCAGCAGAACGAGTCGGGCCCGATCAACAAGGGCGACTCGTCCTCCGGCTGGGAGTTCTCGTTCGGCCCGCAGGGTGGCGCTCCCGCCGGCATCAGGAAGCTCGGCTGGAACGGCGACGGCTTCGGTGTCGAGCACGAGGACGGCGAAGCCCACGCGGCCGAGATGAGCGAGGTCAACGAGCGCAACGTGGAGGCGAAGCGGACGTTCCATCAGTACCGCTACGACGTCACGGCGGTCATCTACGGTCCGCAGGGCACCCTGCTCGTGGACGTGGAGAGGGGGCTCTACGTCATGCGCGAACAGCCGCCGGCGATTCCGGTGACCGCCACCCCGTTGACGACTGAGCCCTCAGGTCAGGCCGCCAACCGGTAGCCACGCCTCATCACGGTCTGGATCAGGTCGACGCCGTCCAGTGGGGTGTCGCCGAAGGTCCGCCGCAGCCGCGACACCGCCATCTCGACGGCGTGGTCGTCGACGTCCGCCCAGCTCGGTGTGGCTGCCCGGATCTCGGCCGGGGACAGCACCCGGCCCGGACGGCGGGCCAGCGCCCGTAACACCGAGATCGGGCCGGGCTGGACCGGAATCACCTGGTGGCCGATCACCATCGCCTGGCTGCGGATCTCCATCCGGTGACCCTGCACGTCGAGCTGGAGCGACCGTCCCGGAAGCTGGTCCGCCAGGACCTTGACCAGGTCGGGCAGGGCGGGACTGTTCGCCACGTACGCGCTGAGGCCGAACGCCCGGAGCGGCTCCGCCGCCAGGTGACCCAGGCAGGCCGGGACGATGTCGGCGGTCAGCGCGTTGAGCACCTCGCCGAGCACGCCGTCGGCCTCGGCCTGGCGCAACAGGTTCTCGGTGGCGGTCGCCCCGGTCAGCGCGACGGCGTCGACCTGCCGCCGGATGATGACGCCGCACAGCCGGCGCAGGACGTCGCTCCGCAGCGGCGGGAGAAACCGGTTGGTGACGACCTCGACCACGGTCGCCCCGTTGCGGCGCAGGGCCTCGCAGTACTCCCGGTGTGGCTCCGACTCTATCTGCGCCACCACCCGGCGCCCGATCATCGGCTGGGCGAGGAGATAGCGGAACAGATCCTCGGTGGTCGTCGAGGTGGTCGCCCAGATCTGGCTCAGGCCGAGGTCCCGCAGCGTGTCGGCGGCGTGCCCGTCGCGGGCCAGCAGACGGGCATGCGTCAGCCGGTCGAGGAGCGCGTCGAGATGGCCGGTCTGCCGGACCACGCGCAGCCAGGCCCGCAGGCCCAGGCCCGACGACACGATGACCTCGTGCACCGGTCTCGTCACGCAGGTGCGGGTGGCGACAGCGACGGCCTCCGCCACCGGTTGGGCCACCGAGCGGACCGCCTGGACGTTGATCGTCCGCGCCGAGGTGGCTTCCAGCAGGGTGGCGAGGTCGTGTCGACGCCGCTCCGACAGGACGGCGACCGTGTACCCCGCCAGGTCCTCCACGCTGTCCTCCTGTCGCGCCGGCTTACCCCAACAGGTTGAACGGATCCGGACGTCGCTCTGGCTCAAGCAGGTGAAAATTTTCCTCGAAAAGAAGTGTCCCCGTAACAGTCCAGATACCGCAGTGGGGTCCAATCTCAACACCGCGACGGTTCGTTCACCGATCGGTGCTACCGGGATTTGGGACGACATGTCGACCCGGATGGTGTTTTGCCAGCTCAGAGCGGATCGCCGAATAGTTACCGCCGAGTCAGGGGTGGATCCGGGCAAGTGGATCTTGTGAGGTGTTCGTCGGTCCCGTCACGTAGCACCCCGATGACTTCCGCGAAACGCGACGGTGTTGAAGACTCGGCGCAATCACCGACCGGTTAACGCGATGTGATTGATTAGCACCGACCACATAGGACGGCGAGGCGGTCCGACCGCCGATCCGGAACCTGGGTCGGCGTCCGTCCGTCGACCGCGGTTGAGCTGCCACTCAACCGCGGTCGACTCCGAACGCGGGGCGGGCGCCGGCTTGTCGCCCGCCCCGGTCCAGTCCCGATCCGCAGACCAGATTCAGGAGGGTCCATGGTACGACGATGGGTACCGCTCGCGGTGGCGACGGCGGTCCTCGCCACCGCCGCAGGATGCGGCGGCGATGACAGCCCGGCGCCCACCTCGCCGGACGCGAACCTCGCCGGCAAGACGGTCGAGGTGGCGGCCACGTGGTCCGGTGCCGAGCAGGCGAACTTCCAGGCGGTGCTGGATGCCTTCGCCGCGAAGACCGGCGCGACGGTGAAGTACACCTCCGGTGGCAACGATCTGCCGGTGCTGCTCAACAGCCGGATCGCTGGGGGTTCGCCGCCGGATGTCGCGTTGATCTCGCAGCCCGGGGTGGTGGCCGAGTTCGTGAAGCGGGGCGCGGTCAAACCGCTGACCGGTGACGCGGCCGCCGCGATCAAGGACAACTACAGCTCTGCCTGGCAGGAACTGGGCACCGTGAACGGGCAGCTCTACGGCGTCTACTTCAAGGTGGCCAACAAGTCGGTGATCTGGTACCGGGTCGACAGCTTCGCCGACGCCGGGGTGCAGCCGCCGAAGACCTGGGACGAGCTGAAGAGGGTCTCCACCGCGCTCGCCGACTCCGGGGTGACGCCCATGGTCGCCGCCGGCGGCGACGGGTGGGTGCTGACCGACTGGTTCGAGAACACCTACCTGCGGGTCGCCGGCCCGGAAATGTACGACAAGCTGGCCAAGCACGAGATCCCCTGGACCGACCCCAGCGTGGTCAAGACGCTGACCCTGCTGGCCGACTACTGGCGTACGCCGCGCTTCCTGGCGGGCAGCCCGACGCAGACCGCCTTCACCCAGGCGATCGCCGACGTGTTCGGCAAGTCGCCGAAGGGAGCGATGCTGTTCGAGGGCGACTTCGTCGCCTCGGAGATCAACAAACTGGGTGAGTTGAAGGTCGGCGAGTCAGCGAAGTTCTTCAACTGGCCGTCGGTCGACGGCTCGAAGCCGGCGGTGGTGACCGCGGGCGACCAGGCGGTCGCCTTCAAGGACACGCCGGAGGCGAACGCCCTGATGGCCTTCCTCGCCTCGCCCGAGGCGGCGAAGATCATGGCGGCCAAGGGCGGGTTCATCTCGGCGAACTCGGGACTGGACATCGCGACGTACCCGGACGACACCACCCGGCAGCTCGCCGAGGCGGTGGTGCAGGCCGAATCGCTGCGTTTCGACCTGTCGGACCTCACGCCGCAGACGTTCGGCGGTGGCACCAGCGCCCACCTCTGGGTGCTGCTGCAGGACTTCCTCGCCAAGCCGATCGCCCCGCAGGCATTGGCCCAGCAGCTTGAGACCGCCGCGAAGAAGGACTTCGGAGGCAACTGATGACGCTCACGCCCGACCCGGCCCAGGGCACCCGTCCGCTCCCTGCCCAGACAACAACGGGCCGGGCGAGCGTGGCCGACGGCCCCGGCGGCCCCGACGGCCCACGGCATGTCGCCGGTGGCCCGGGCCGCCGGGACGCCCCCGGCGGCCCACAGACCACCGCCGGGACCGCGGCCCGCAGACGGTCGCGGGAGACCCGACTGATGGTCGCGCTCTTCCTCGGCCCCGCCCTCGTGCTGCTGCTGGTGCTGGTCTGCTATCCCATCGTCTACACGCTGTGGCTCAGCTTCCGCAACGGCGACGGATCGAAGTTCGTCGGCTTCGACAACTACGTCGCGATGTTCACCTCGTCGAACACCCGACGAGCCATCGTGAACAACCTCGTCTGGGTGATCGTGGCACCTGCCGTGGCCACCACCCTTGGGCTGATCTTCGCGGTGTTGACCGAGCGACTGCGCCGGGCGGCCGTGCTCAAGGCCGTCCTGTTCATGCCGATGGCCATCTCGTTCCTGGCCGCCGGTGTCACCTTCCGGCTGGTCTACGACGAGAACCCGGACCGCGGCGTGCTCAACGCGGCCGTCGTGTCGGTGCACGACGCCTTTGCGCCCCCGTCGCGCTACTACGGCGTCGATGCTCGGGAACAGGGCGAGCTGGTGCCGACGAACGGTGGCTTCGACTCCAGAGGGCCGGTGAAACCGGGTGAACCCGTCCACCTAGCCCTCGTGGGACTGCCGCCGGACCGGATCCCGACCGACGCCGAGCCGGCCACGGCACCCGCCGGCGGCCCCGGACTGCAGGGGGTGGTGTGGCTCGACTTCACCCGCGGCGGTGGCGGCCGGGCGGGGATCGTCGACACCGGCGAGGTCGGGTTGCCCCAGATGACCGTCGAGGCGGTGGCCGACGGGGGCACCGTGGTCGCCACCGCCCGGACCGACGCCGCCGGGCGGTTCGCGTTCCCCGAACTCACCTCCGGCCCCTATGTCATCCGGCTGCCCGCCGACAACTTCACCGAGCCGTTCAACGGCGTCACCTGGCTCGGGCCGTCACTCATCACGCCCGCGGTCATCGGGGCGTACATCTGGATCTGGGCCGGCTTCGCCATGGTGCTGGTGTCGGCCGGTCTGGCCGCCCTGCCCCGGGAGGCACTCGAAGCGGCTCGGATGGACGGCGCGAACGAGTGGCAGACCTTCCGGCACGTGACCGTGCCGCTGGTCCGGCCCGTGCTCGTCGTGGTGCTGGTCACCCTGACCATCAACGTCCTGAAAATCTTCGACCTCGTCTACGTGCTCGCACCCGAGTCGTCCCAGGACGACGCGACCGTGGTCGCCCTGGAAATGTACCGGGTCTCCTTCGGCGGCGGCCTGGACTACGGGCTCGGCAGCGCCCTCGCGGTCCTGCTGTTCGCCCTGGTGCTTCCCGCGATGCTGTTCAACATCCGGCGCCTGAGGAGGAATAGCTGATGAGCCACGCCACCACCGACACGGCGCTGGAACTGGTGCCCGCCGGTACCGCGCGGGGCGGCCGGCCGCGACCGGGGCCCTGGACCCGGTTCATGATGCGGTTCGGCAAGGCGCTACTGCGGCTGCTGGTGGTCCTGATCGGCGCCTTCTGGCTACTGCCGACCTTCGGTCTGGCCGTGGCGAGCCTGCGTAGCAGCGCCGACAACAGCGCCACCGGCTGGTGGACGGTCTTCACCGCACCGGCCCAGCTGACCCTCGACAACTACGCCCAGGTGCTGCAGAACGAGCGGATCGTCGAATCGCTGTGGAACACGGTGCTGATCACCGTTCCGTCGACCCTGCTCGTGGTCCTGCTCGGCGCGCTCGGCGCGTACGCTCTGGCCTGGTTGGACTTTCCCGGCCGGGACTGGCTGTTCGTGCTGGTCGTCGCGTTGATCGTCGTGCCGGTCCAGGTGGCGATCGTGCCGGACGCGCGGATCTTCCGGACCCTCGGCATCTACGGCGAGATCTCGGCGGTGGTCGCCTTCCACGTGGCCTTCGGGTTGCCGTTCGCGATCTTCCTGTTGCGGAACTTCTTCCTGAACATACCGCGCGACCTGCTCGAGGCGGCCCGCATGGACGGCGCCCGGGAGGTGCTCATCTTCGCCCGTGTGGTGCTGCCGATCGGCTGGCCGGCCATCGCCTCGCTGGCCATCTTCCAGTTCCTGTGGGTCTGGAACGACCTGCTGGTCTCGCTCGTCTTCGCGACATCCGACAACGCCCCGATCACCTACGCCCTGCGGGAGCAGATGCGGTCGTTCTCGTCCAACCTCGACACGATCGGTCCCGGCGCGTTCCTGTCCATGCTCATCCCGCTGGTGGTCTTCTTCGCCTTCCAGCGCTACTTCGTGCAGGGCGTCCTCGCCGGGTCAGGAAAGTAGCGGGAGGTGGGTCATGGGATGCGCGCCGGGCACGACGCAGAGGGGGCGCGCATCCCGACGCCCGGACCCCGGAGCCGGGTCCGGGACCGGGGTGGGGTCGGGCTCCGCCGACCCCACCCCGGGTGCCGTCCGAGCGGCGTGCCAGCCGGTCGATCGCCGGCCTGACCGGAGACGTCCGGCGTCCACGGCACGCCTCCGACGACCTCCCGGCGCACCCCGCCGCCGAAGGGCCTGGTTCAGAAGTACGGACTGAGGTTCGGGCTGCCCGGCTGGGGTAGTGGCCGCCGGCCAGCCAGATGGTGAGGTTCTTGATGATGGTTGATCAAGCCATGGTCCGCTGTTCGGCCGGCTGGCCCCCGGCTGAGAACGCCTCTCCGGCGGCAGGCGCTGGGCTGTCGGCAATCCCTCAGTGCCGTCAAGGACGGCGCCCACGGACCAGCACCGGTCGGCGCCAGTTGTCCATACCCGTGCTGGATGCCCCGCTGTGCTACGCCGGGGTGGAGTTGCAGACGTCCACCGGCATGGTCCGACTGCACGCCGAGTCGAGCGCGGTCATGCTCAGTGGCCAGCAGGTCGCCGTGCTGGCCGTCCTGATCACGGCGCGGGGAACACCCCTCAGCCGGGAGGCGATCTGGGCCGCCATGCCGCGCGGGTACCGGCCGCCGACGACCGCCCAGATCGGCGTGGTGATCGCCAACATCCGTAAGAAGATCGGTGCCGCACGCATTCTCACCGGGGCGGACGGCTGGTGGATGCGGGACCCGATCGCGCCGGAACCGGTCGACGGCACCGACGTGCTGTCGTTCGGCGGCCTGCGACTCGATGTCGAGCATCGGTACGTCCTCGACGGGCCGGCTCGGCCCATCCGGCTCGGCCCACAGGGGTTCGCCGTGCTGCGGATACTCGTCGAGGCGCGGGGAGTGCCGCGCAGCAGGAGGTGGATCTGGTCGTCGTTGCCACCGCATGACCGGCCCGCCACGATCGCCGCAGTGGGCGTTGTCATCCATGACCTTCGGGAACGCCTCGGGCGTAACCGGATTATCACAGGCGGAGGCGGTTGGCGGCTGGCTGGCCCGGCGATACCCAGGCCGCGCACGGCGGAGTGGGCCTAGGTCCGGCAGTTGGCGCCCGGCACAGGGTGACGGTCGGCGCCGGTTCCCTGCCCAGCATGATCACCCCATCAGCGGACGTACTGCGAATCGACGTCCTGACCCTGTGCAAGGCCAAACGCAAGGAAGGCGCGATTCTGGCGAAAGGCGAATAATCCGGCGCACGGGACGCCGGGTCAGGGCGATCCGGTAATCGTCGTCGCGCCCGGCGATCACTCTCCCTGCGGGCCCCGGCTCACGAATGTGGTGAGGCGGTGGGGGTACGCGGGTGTTGTTCCGGGCTGCATCGTGGCCGGGAGCCGAGGAGAGGAGCGCGCGATGACGGCGATCAACCAGAGCAGACCGCCGGGCGGCACCACAGAGCAGGCCCGCCAGGCGGCGTCCCAGGTGGGTCAGCAGACGGCGCAGGCGGGTGGCCTGGTCGGTCACACTGCCGCCGAGCAGGGCCGGCAGGTGGCCGCGCAGGCGCGGCAGGAGGCGCGGCACCTGACCGGGGAGGCCACCTCGCAGCTGCGCGACCAGGCGCGGACACAGCAGCATCGGGCCGCTGAGGGGTTGCGCGGTCTCGGCCGGGAGCTCGGTTCCATGGCCGATCGTGGCGGGGACAGCGGGCTGGCCGGTGAGGCTGTCCGGCGGGCGGCGACGGCCGCGGACCGGGCCGCCGGTTGGCTCGACGCGCGTGAACCCGGCGAGATGATGGACGACGTGCGCGGGTACGCCCGCCAGCACCCGGGGATGTTTCTCGCTGGTGCGGCGGTGGCCGGAGTGCTGGTCGGTCGGCTCACCCGGAACCTGACTTCCGGTAACGGGAAGCGGCCGAGCGAGCAGGCGGCCCAGACCGCGCAGCCGGGCCAACCGACCGGCCCGCAGGCATCCCAGGGAGCGACCGAGGCTCGGTACACGGGCGAAGGCCCCTACATCGGGGCGGCGCGGGCGCAGAACGTGTCGCCGGACGGCCGGCGGGAGACGGACATCCCGGGTGGGGTGACACCGTGAGCGCCCCGGAGAAGGAACGCACCCACTCGGTCGGTGAACTGCTGGGTGACGTGACCCGTGACCTGTCGACACTGGTCCGCCAGGAAATCGAGCTGGCCAGGGCGGAACTGCGGGAGGAGGCGAGCCAGGCCGGCAAGGCCGGCGGCATGTTCGCCGGTGCGGCCCTCGCGGGTTTCCTGACCGTCCTGTTCGTGTCGTACGCGGCCTGGTGGGGTCTTTCCAACGTGATGGACCAGAGCTGGGCGGCACTCATCGTGGCGGCGGTGTGGGCGATCGTCGCCGCCGTCCTCCTCGCGGTCGGGCGGACGAAGCTGCGGCAGTTCCGTGCGGTGCTGCCCCGGACGCAACAGACCGCGCGGCAGATACCGGATGCCCTGCGCGGCCGGTGAACGAGCCGGAAGGGAGCAGAGATGTCGACCGATCCGGACCGGATTCGGCAGCAGATCGAGCACACCCGCAGCGAGTTGATCAGCGATGTCGACGCGCTGACCGACAAGGTCGACCCACGGCGGATCGCCAGCGACCGTGTCGGTCAGGCCCGCGGGGCGCTCACCCGAGTCAAGGAGAAGATGATGGGCACACCAACGGACGGACACGGCGCCGGCCAGCACATGTCGTCCGCCGCGGGATCGATGCGCGCCCAGGCGCGCGAACTCGAGCAGCAGGCTCAGGGTAACCCGCTGGCGGCAGGCCTGATCGCCTTCGGCGCCGGGCTGCTGGTCTCCGCGCTGATCCCGCCCAGCCGCCCCGAGCGGCAGTGGGCCGGCCAGGCCAAGCAAACGGCCCGTCAGCATTCTGGCGAACTGCGCGAGCAGGCCAGCCAGGTCGGCCACCAGATGCGGGACAACCTACGCGAACCTGCGAAGCACGCGGCCCAGTCGGTGGGATCCACTGCCGTACACGGCGCGTCCGCCGTCCAGGGGCAGGCCAAGTCGGCTGCTCAGCAGGTACAGCGGCAGGCGCAGGGAGCCACGGGCGAGCTTCGGCAGGGCTGAGCCAGGCGCGGCGGCGGAACGGGCCCGCAGGGGCTCGCGAGTCGAGTGGGGGTGCGGCGATCAGACGCCGCACCCCTCTCCCGCGCGCCCGGCAGTGGCAGGCCCGGGTCGAGCCGGTCGGCGTACGACTCGGTGGCCCAGTGCCACTTCGGGCCGTGGCCGGCCTGCGGGTAGTTGTAGGTCACCCGCAGTCATAGACAAACCCGATCATCCCAGCTCAGAGGGCGCCCTCGCCACATCTCCACACCGTATCGAGCCACAATGGATTACCCTCGTCCACAAAATTCAAGCTTGAACGGCCCTCCACGCTCCCAGTTGATTGACACGCGTCATCAGTGCCGCTGATGATGTGAGCGCGAGCCGCGGCGCCCTGGTAGTCGTCCACAGGAGACCGCCCGTCGAAGGAGGCCGTCCGGGTGGATCGTCCTGGGTTGTTGGAAGACGACCGAAAGCTCAGCAGTCCGTACTACTCGGGTCGCATGGTCGGCGCCGGTGACCCGCTGCGACTGGCCACCGAGCTAGCCCGGGCGACGTCGGGCCCGTACGTCCTCTACGAGAACAACGGCACCTGGTCCCTGGCGTCCGGATCCGCGTACGAGCTGGTGTTATACGCCGACACGCTGCGGGTTCGCGACGCCGATGGCTGGTCGGTACGCGCCGTCGGCGCGGACCCTTTGCAGACCGTGGCGGACGCGCTCAGCCGTTGCCCGATCGGCGGCGCGCAAGCGTACGGCTGGGCCGGATTCGGACTCGGCCAGCTGCTGCACGGGGACTCGGCGGCGGCCCGTGGGCCGCTCCTACATCTCATGGTCCCCGCCCGGGAGGTGCGGATCTCCCTCGACGCCATCGACGTGCGGACGGTCGACGCGGCAGACCTGCTCCTGCTCACGTCCGCAGTGGACGCCGCAACGAGGGCGGTTCCGTGCGGTGCCACGCCGCTGCCGCCGCCCGATCCCGATCACGACGCCGACTTCTACCGGAAAGCGGTGGCCAGCGCGGTCGAGGAGATCCGGGCCCGGCGGTACCAGAAGGTGATCCTGTCCCGGCTCGTGCCGGTCGACGGCGACGTCGACCTGGTCGCCACGTACGAGGCGGGACGCCGCGCCAACACCCCTGCCCGCTCGTACCTGCTGGACCTCGGCGGCCTGCGGTGCGCGGGCTTCAGCCCCGAGACGGTGGTCGAGGTGACCGCCGCCGGCAGCGTCTCCACGCAGCCGCTGGCGGGTACCCGGGCCCGGCATGGCGACCCGTTGCTCGACACGGCGCTCCGGGCAGAGCTGCAGGCCGACGCCAAGGAGGTCTTCGAACACGCGATCAGTGTGAAGCTCGCGTTCGACGAGCTCACCTCGCTGGCCGTGCCCGGCACCGTGCAGGTCGACGACTTCATGGACGTGAAGGAACGGGGCAGCGTGCAGCACCTCGCGTCGCGGCTCAGCGCCACGCTGAACAGCGGTCGCAACGCCTGGCACGCGCTCGCCGTGCTCTTCCCGGCGATCACCGCCTCCGGTGTGCCGAAAGCCGCCGCGTGTGAGGCCATCGAACGGCTTGAGAACGCGCCGCGTGGCCTGTACAGCGGGGCGGTCCTCACCATCGACGCGGACGGCTCGATGGACGCGGCCCTGGTCCTGCGGTCGGTCTTCCAGCAGGAGGGCCGGACCTGGCTGCGCGCAGGCGCCGGCATCATCGAACAGTCCACCCCGGAGCGCGAGCTGGAGGAAACCGCCGAGAAGCTGCGCAGCATCAGCCGGCACCTGCACCGCTAGGCCGATTTTTTGGTGAAGGTCATAGCCATTGATCATGGTTGCCATTGCTGGTGCACGCCTTTTCCGCGAGAACCCGGTCCGGGCGAGTCCGCGGTCGGCCACCGCCAACCCGCTTCACGCGGATCTTGCATATGGGACGTCGCGTAACTCGCTGGTCGGTCTACGGTGGATCGTGCCGGGGTGCAGGTGATCTCGGCGGTCCGTTAGGAGTGGATCTTCCCGTTCACCGGGCTGCAGCCCGCCCAGTTCCGCAGGCTGGCAAGGTAAAAGGTGCCGTGGGCCATCGTGACCGCCCAGGCCACACCGAAGATCAGCGTGAGGCCGGCGGCGACGGTGAACAGCAGCAACCCTACGCGACACCGTCGAGCGCGGTGATCGTGTAGGCGTTGACAAGCCCGGGCAGGCCCACGGCACTCCTCTTCCCGTCGTACGGCGGGGGTCAGGTCTGGGTAGGGCGGCGGCCGACGGTGGTATGCATCAGGTAGCCCGACAGCATCAGATCAGGATCCATCAGCACCTGCCGCAACTCGGCCAGATCCTCGGGGGTCATGCCGGCGGCGAGCAGTTCCGACTCC
Source organism: Micromonospora olivasterospora (assembly GCF_007830265.1). Lineage (NCBI taxonomy): Bacteria > Bacillati > Actinomycetota > Actinomycetes > Micromonosporales > Micromonosporaceae > Micromonospora > Micromonospora olivasterospora. The sequence goes on along the minus strand of NZ_VLKE01000001.1, from coordinate 154,862 downwards.
CGCTGGATCGAGTTGGAGCGGTGCAGCAGGCAGATGCCGGTGCCGCCGCGCCACGACCGGGACTCGACGCGGCTGTCGACGTTGTCCAGGCCCAGACGCAGCATCGCCTCCGGCGCCCGCTTGGCCCACCCCATGTCCGCGCCCCGTGACTCGCCGAAGGACAGCAGAGCGTCCTGGAACTGCTCGAGCAGCCGGGTGGCGCGGGGGCTGGGGCTGCGGCGGATCATGTCGCGCCAGGTGCAGTCCCAGTCCGCGACGACGAGCGCCCCGCCCGGGGCGAGGGCCTCCACCAGGTCCGCGAGGACCTGCTCGCGTTCGGGTATGTGCATCAGCACCAGCCGGGCCACGATGGCCTGCTGTGATCCCTCCAGCCGCAGGCGCCGGATGTCGCCGGCCCGCACGGTGACGTGGGGGCCGGCGGTGATGTGGCGGGGGTCGAGGTCCACGGCGGTGACGTGCCCGCCCGGGGCGACCTGGTCGGACAGCCAGGCGGTCAGCGTGCCCGCCCCGGCCCCGATGTCGGTGACCTTCCACCCGGGCCCGACACCCAGCTCGACCAGGGTCCGGCGGGTACCGGCGTCGAGGATCTCACTGAGGTGACGCAGTTGGTGCGGGGCCTCGTCGGTGGCGTTGTCGAACATGTAGCCGGCGTTCTGCTCGCCGACGTCCGTCGTGGTCATGCGTGCCTTTCCGTCTCAGCCTGAATCCACCGGTACTCGGCTTGGGTTCGGGCGTGTCGAGTGAGCGAGGTGCTCCTGAGCAGGAGGATCACGGTTGATACACCAGTTGGTTCGTCTGCTCTACTAAGGAGCGCCCTCGTGGTGTCAGCATCGCACAGCTTGGATCGGTGTCAATCCCCGAAAGAGTGGGTGACTGTTCAAAAGGACTAGCGCGGTTTGCCTATCGTGCCGAGGAGGTCGGCTGGGCCGTCGGGAAGGATTCCGCTGTCGGTGATGGTGTCGACGGCGGCGCCGATGAGGATCGTGCAACTGAGTCGGTCCATGTCCAGGCCCGGCTGGGTGGAGGTTGCGTCCCCGGCTGTGCAGATGAGGGCCTGGTAGGCCGTGAGTAGGGCGTACACCTCCTGCTCGATCCCGCGGACGCTGCGGGAGCGCAGGACGCGGCCGTCGAGCGTGGTCGCCGTGATCGAGAAGTAGCTCTCGTCGACCACCAGGACCGCGTCCGGGCCGCCGAACCGGTCGGCAATCAGCTGCCGCAGCGGCGAGCCTGCTGCCGCGCCGCGGGGCGGAACCCGTCGGGTCGCTGGCCCGCCGGAGCGGGTTGGCCGCCACGGCCGTCGCCCCCGCGATCACCACCTGCACCGGAGCCCTGATCGCCAACACCGCCGTCTCCGGGTGGCACGAGGCGTACCGGGAGCTGCCGTACCCGTTCGGGGCGACCGGCCTCGCCGCAGCTTCCGCGGCCGATCCCAGGTACACCGTGCTGCCGCAGCGCGAGAGGTCCGGAGGGGCGCGGTAGGCCACCGCGTTGCCGCCCGGAAGTCGTCATCGGGAAGGCCCAGTGGCGACCGCGTGGTCGCCGCGGCGTAGAGCGTGAGGGTGTGGGGCGTCGGACCCGCACAGAATCCGGCTATCCGCTAAGAAACGGGCCATTACGGGCCGGGCGTCCTGTCAGACTGGCGCGGTGACGGAGGACCGATCGGCGGGCGGAGGTGACAGGGGGAGGACCACAGGGCGCAAGCCCGTACGCGTATACCTGAATGACGCCGTCAGTAGCCTGTTCGGCAGGCGGCGGGTACGCGAGGGCACCCGCGCGGCCACCGAGGAGCTCTTCTTCGACCTGGTCTTCGTCTTTGCCTTCGTCCAGCTCGGCGCGCTGATCGTGAGCGACTACACCCCGCAGGGCGTGCTTCGCGGGATGCTCGTGCTGGCCCTGCTCTGGTGGTCCTGGGGCGCCTTCGCGTGGCTGAGCAACAACCTGCAGGCCAGCTTCGGGGTGATGCGGTTCGGGCTGTTCGTGGTCACCGGGATCACCTTCGTGATGGCGCTGTCGACCCTCGTCGTGTTCACCGACCGGCCCGGCGGACTGTACGGCCCGCTCCTCTTCCCCGCCTGCTACTTCCTCGTGCGGTCGCTGCACCTGGCGCTGTACGCGTACGCCGTCTCGGCCCAGCGCCTGGCCCGGCACGTCCTGGTGCCTGCGGTGCCGATGGTCGCCAGCACCGCCCTGCTCCTCTGCGCCGCGCTCGTGCCGCACCGGCTCCTCACCGACCAGCGACAGGTCTACACCACCGTGACCCTCCTCTGGCTGCTGGCCGTGCTCGTGGACTACGTGGGTAGCTTCACGTTGCCCGTCTGGGAGATCGGTATCTTCTCCGCCCGGCACTGGTGCGAGCGGTACGGGTTGATCCTGATCGTGGCCGTGGGCGAGAACATCATCTCGATCGGAACGTCCAGCTCCGACGTGTCGATCAGCTGGCGGCTCGTGCTCGCCGTCCTGCTGGCCATGACCGTCACGGGGGCAGTGCTCTGGGCCTACTTCGACGTGGTGGCGCTCATCGGTGAGCAGGTCCTCGAGCGGGCCGACCCGAAGACGAGATTCGCCCTCGCCCGGGACGCCTACAGCTACCTGCACCTGCCCATGGTCGCCGGCATCCTCCTGCCGGCCCTCGGGATACGCGAGCTGGTCAAGAACGTCGGCCGCATCGAAGGACGTCACCCCGGCGAACCGCTCTCCGCGATCGGTCTCTTCGGCCTCTACGGGGGAATAGCCCTCTTCCTCCTGGCCAACGTCGCCTACCAGCTGCGGATCGCCCACACGATCAGGACGATCATCTGGACCCGGGTGACCGCCGTACTGGTGCTGGCCGCACTCGTCCCCGTCGCATGGCGGATGTCGGCGACCGGCGCGCTGGGCCTGCTGGCGGCTGTCTCCTTCATCCTGATCGTCGTGGAGATCATCGTGGCCGACGGGCAGCGCCGCCGCCTGCGCGAGTCGGGCCTGGCCAACCGGATGCAGGCCTGAGGCAGGTTCAGCTCGCGTGATCCAGGGCCGGCCGTGGCGCCTGCGAGGCCAGCCGGGCGTCGCCGGCCGCGTCGATCCGGCGGTGCAACAGAACCGCGCCGACCAGGGCGGAGGGCGCGGTCAGCAGGTACAGGCCGACGCCCGGCGCGGCGAGCACCGGACTGATCGGTAGCAGCGCGAGCATCCGCAGCGACAGTACCGGCGGGATCAGCGCGCAGAGGCTGGTCACGCCGAAGCCGAGGGTGAAGCTGAGGTTCCGCCAGGCGAAGCGTAGTTGTTCGCCGGCGCCGCGGACGCCGTGGTGGTGCAGCGGCACGGCGAACACCAGCGAGCCGACCAGGAATCCGTTGAACAGCAGCCCACCCGCGAGAGCGGCGGCCAGGTTCACGCCGGGGATCCACAGCAGCGGCAGGATGATCAGCCAGCCGACGTCCAGGACCACGGTGATGATGAGGGCCTGGCGCAGGCAGACGGCCGCCGAGCGGTACCAGGGCGGTGCGTCCCGGTTCGTCCCGCCGCTGCGCCGGATCACGCTGCGGGTCAGCAGCGGGAAGAACGCCGCGCCGAACAGCATGGTCAGCGGCACGGTGAGCGCGGTGATCGCCAGGTGGAACAGTAGGTTGGCGGCGATCCGCAGCACCTGGTCGAGGAGCCACAGCACGGCGTCGGGCCAGCCGGACACGAGCCCGAGCAGCCAGTCGCTGAGACGTCCGGCCAGCGTCGCGGTGGCCTCGTGCAGCCCCAGCAGGGCCAGGCTGGTCAGCGCGACGGGCAACAGCGCGAGCGCCCACAGGCTGGGCGTGGTGACGAAGAGTTTCCCGCCGCGGAAGAAATACCCGGCGCCGACGAAGAAGCGCCCGATTCCGCTACCGACCGCCTTGACGCCGCGCAGCGTCTGCCGCCCGGCGATGCCGACAGCGTGCCCGGTGGCCCCCGCCATCCGGGTCGCGGCCGGCCCCGCCGCGCTCCACGCCACCGGCCCGTCCGGGACCGGCGCGACCGGCGCGACCGGCGCGACCGGCGCCACCGGCGCCACCGGCGCGCTCTGCGGGACGGTGTGGGTCGGTGGGGGGACGTAGGGCTGCGGCTGGCCCGGCGAAAACGGGCGGGGCTGCGGTTCCATGCGGCGGGGTCCCCCACGGCGGTCGCGATGGGCACGGCAAGGGTCGAGCCTCGTGAATCGGCGACCGGAGCGCACATCCCCGTTCCGGCCGTTCTCAACGTCCGCTCTGATCGCGGAGCTTATCGGGTCACGCCCCGGCGGGGTGTCCCGTGGATTCGGCGCCAGGGGTGGGCGGGCGGGCCGCGCGCGAACGGCCTTCGCCGCCTGCCGTTCGGTGGCCTACACCGCTCGTCGGTGCGGACCCGGCTCGCCAGCGTCGGCGTACAGGCTCGCCAGGGCCGCCACGGTGGCCGCCAACCGCTCCCGCAGTGACGCCGGCTCGAGCACCTCGACGTGCGCGCCTAGCCGCAGGAACTCCGCCTCGGCGTGGCTGTCCGACTCGATCGGCAGCCGAGCCAGGAACCAGCCGTCGGGCTGCCACCAGATACCACTTGCCGGCCTTGAGGACCAGCCCGTACGGGTCGAGCCGGCGGTCCACGAGCCGGGTCCAGGTCTCGTACCGCACGGCGACGGCCTGTTGCCGCCACACGGCGTCGGCCACCGCGGCGAGGTGCTCGGAGTTGTCCCCGTCGTGGTACCAGCCGGGGGTGTCGAGGTGGAACCGCTGCCGCATCCGGGTCGCCCGTTCCCGCAGCGTCTCCGGCAGCGCGGCGGTCAGCTTCAGCTGCGCGGCGGCCACCGCCTCCGCCAGCCCGAGATCCGCGGCGGCGCCGGGCAGCCCGGCCAGCACCAGCCCCCGGGCCTCGTCCGCGGTGAGCCCGGTCAGGTGGGTCCGGTAGCCGTCCACCAACCGGTAGCCGGTCGGGTCGGCGTGGACGGGGATGCCGGCGGTGCCGAGCGCGACCACGTCCCGGTAGATCGTGCGGACCGACACCTTGAGCTCGGTCGCGAGCGGCGCGGAGCGAAGCGCGCATGTGGGCTCCATCACGGGAGGGGCGAGTGGCGCCCACCTGGTGGCAAAAATATCGACGAACATAAGGATCGTTCGGTGCGCTCGGGGGGTGCCGTACTGCGTCTCGTACCTGGTCCGCCGCCTGCTACCCGCTCGTCGGCCCGGTCCGGAGCCGGCGCGGAGGCTCCCGGAGGACGGCCCCGCGCCGGCGCGACGGCCCCGCGCTGGCCTCCGCCCCCAGCCCGCGGGTCGCAGGCGCCCCGCCCCGGCGCCCCTCGTCGCCGCCGGACGAGGGGTGCGGGGCGGGGCTGCCCGGCGGTGCTGTCAGCGCCCGCCGACGGACGGGACCGGCGCCGGCGAACCGCCGGCCACGGCGCCCGGATGCGGCGCCTGGGCCGGAGCCGGCCGGAGCCCGGCCGGGACCGGCAGGGCGCTGCCCTTGACGAACTCGTCCCAGTCGACGTTCCAGGCCGTCCAGCCGTTGCCCTCGGTCAACGGGACCTCGGTGCCCTTGACGGTGACCAGGTCGCCGACCTGGGTGACGGTCATCAGCCAGTCGGCGGCCGCCGCGGAGACGTTGGTGCAGCCGTGCGAGACGTTGGTGTTGCCCTGGTCCCCCTCCGACCACGGCGCCCCGTGGATGTACTCGCCGCCGGCGGTGAGCCGCTGGGCGTCCTCCACGTCGACCACGTAGCCGCCGTTCGGGTCACCCCGGGTGTCGAACGTGGCGTACTGGTGCTTTTCCATGATCACCATCTTGCCGCTGGAGGTCGGGGTGCTCGGCTTGCCGAGGCTGACCGGGATCTTGCGGATCAGCTTGCCGTCGCGGAGCACGGCCATCTGCTTGGTGGCGTTGTCGATCTCCAGGGACACCTGCCGGCCGATCTTGGAGGTGGCCGACCGGTCCGCGTCGCCGATCCGGTCCTTGCCGATCGGCAGCCCCTCGAGCGCGGCCCGCACACTGATCGTCGTGCCCGGCTGCCAGAGGTCGGGCGCCCGGTAGTACGCCTGGGAGCCGTCGGAGACCCAGGACCAGGTTCCCGGCTGCGGCGGGTTCGTCCTCACGAACAGGCGGCGCTGCACGTCGGCCCTGGCCGCCTCGGGAATCGGCGGGTCGAAGGCGACCGTCACCGGCATCGCCGTGCCGTACGTCTGGTTGCTCTCGAAGTACAGGTTGCTGGTGATCTCCGGCTTCGCGGACGCCGCCGTCGTGGTGAACGTGGTCCTGCGGGTGGTGGTCTTCCCGGAGTCGCCGGTGGCGGTGACCTCGGCCGTGTAGGTGCGCTGCGGCCGCAGCGGCGTGACCGGCACCCAGGCCGACGCGTCCTCCCGCGGTTCGCCCCTGACCTGGACGCCCTTCTCGTCGGTGAGGCGGACGTCGGTGATCCGGCCGCCCTTGACGCTGGTGCCCACCTCGGCGCTGATCGGCACGTCGCGGGCCCGGTCGGCGGGCGTCAGGGCCAGCTCCGGCGCCGCGGCCCGTACCCCGGCGGACTTGCCGTCCGGCCGCTGGTCGGCGGTACACGCGGCGAGGGCCAGTGGCGCGGCCGCGATGGCCGCGGCCAGCAGCGACAGTCGTCGCTCGAAGCCCATCATGCCTCCTCCCGTTCGTGATTCCCTTTCGCCACATTCTCTCGGCGGCCCCCGGACGCGTCCGGCGTTTCGGCGGATACCCGAAATCGATTCACGGGCGGTCGGTCGAGCGACGAATGGCAGCCCGTGCGCTGCCGGCGGCACCGGGACCAACGGCGACCACCCCGTCAACCTGTCGCTGGGTGGGGCGTTCCACTGGTGGGTGCCGGCGCGCGAGTGGGTGCGGGCCGGGCCGGTCACGGTAGCCGCGGCGGAACGCCCCCCGGCCCGTTTCCCGAACCCGGCCGCGCCCCCGGTTCCGAGGACTACGTTCTCAACCGTGACCGACTTTCGCGTCGCCACCGCGACCTTCAGCGCGCTTCTCCTCGTGCCCGCGGTGACGGTCGGGCCGCCGGCGCGGGCGGCCGCCGCGCCGTCCGTGGCGTGCCCGGCCGTGCCGCCGCCGGTCCCGCCGCCGACCGCGCCCGCCCCGCCGCCGGTCGACCCGGCCGACGGGGCGGTCGGGGGAGAGGCGCTGGCGACGGCGGGACTGGTGATCCCCGCCGGCGCGCCGAACGCGCCCGCCGTGACGGCGACCTCCTGGCTCGTGGCCGACCTCAACAGCGGCGTGGTCCTGGGCGGGTGCGGTCCCCATGAGCGCCGGACGCCGGCCAGCGTGCAGAAGCTGCTGCTGGCGGCGGCGCTCATGCCGCGCCTCGACCCGAACCAGGTCGTCGAGGCGACCAGGGCCGACCTGGAGGATCTCGACTCGGCCAGTTCGCTGATGGGGGTGGTCCCGGGCGGCCGGTACTCCGTGGAGAGCCTCTGGCTGGGGCTGCTCCTCCGCTCGGGCAACGACGCGGCCAACGTGCTGGCCCGCGTCGGCGGCGGCACCGCCGGCAGGCAGGGCGGCGTCCAGGCGATGAACGACGAGGCACGCCGGCTGCACGCGAACCAGACCCACGCCGCGACGCCCTCGGGCCTCGACGGCCCCGGCCAGTACACCAGCGCGTACGACCTCGCGCTGATCGCCCGGGCGACCTTCGCCAGGGAGGACTTCCGGCGGTACGTCGCGACGAGGGCGGCGCAGGTGTCGACGCAGCTCCCCTTCGAGATCCGCAACGAGAACACCCTGCTGGACAGCTACCCGGGGATGCTGGGCGGCAAGACGGGCTTCACGGACCTGGCCCGGCAGACGTACGTCGGCGTGGCCGAGCGCGACGGCCGGCGGCTCGTGGTGGCCCTGCTCGGGGCGGAGACCGCGCCGCTGGGCAGTCTGGGGGAGGCCCTGGCCCTGCTCAACTGGGGCTTCGCCCTTCCCGCCGACGCCTCGGTCGGCCGCCTGGTCGCGCCGGGCGAGGACAAGCACGACAGTCTCGCGGTCGCCGCCGAGGGCCGGGGCCACGATCGGATCGGGACGTCCCGGTCGTTCCCCGTGCCCGTCGCGCTCAGCCTCGCCGCCGCTCTCGTGCTGGCCGTCCTGCTCCTGGTTGCCTGGCGGGCGGGCGTGCGGCGGTCGGCCCGCCGGCGGTAGGCCCGGCGGACGCGCGTCCGCACGGCGGAAGGCCCTTCCCCTAGGCTGGCCACCCGTGAGTACGACGCCGGGTCCCGCCACGGACGACGACGTTCCCGCGTACCTGGCCGCCATCGGGCTGGCGGGGCTGGTGGACATCCACGTCCACTTCCTGCCCGAGCCGATGCTGCGCAACGTGGGGGCCTTCTTCGACGAGGCCGACGTCCGGTACGGGGTCCCCTGGCCGATCCCCGACGCGGTGCGCTGCGCCACCATGTATCCGGAGCCGGGCGTCGGTGACTAGGTCGCCGAGGCCGTCACGGCCGGGGCCCGGCTGTTCAAGGTCCACCTGCAGGTGGGCGGGTTCGCGGCGGACGACCCGCTGCTCGACCCGGCCTGGGCCGTCCTCGCCGAGCAGCGGGTGCCCGTCGTCCTGCACGGCGGCTCCGCGCCGGCGCCGGGGCGCCACACCGGCCCGGACGGCGTCCGGCGGCTGCTGGGCAGGCACCCCGACCTGCTGCTGGTGATCGCGCATCTCGGCATGCCCGAGTACGACGCCTTCGCCGACCTCGCCGAGCGGTATCCCGGTGTCCACCTCGACACCACCATGGGCGGCACGGACTTCGCCGACAGGTTCGCGCCCCTGCCCGCCGGATACCCTCAGCGGCTGCCCGCCCTGGCCGACAGGGTCGTCCGCGGCTCGGACTTCCCCAACATCCCGTACCCCTACGCCCACCAACTGCGGGCGCTGACCCGCCTCGACCTGGGCGACGACTGGATGCGCGGGGTCCCGTGGACCAACGGCGCGCGGCTGCTGCGCCTCGGGGTCGACTGACCGCGCCGCCGTCGCCGGGGACGCGTCGTCAGCGCAGGAACCCGGCCATCGTCCTGAGGAACCCCTCGGCGTCGTCGAGCCAGGGGTGGTGCCCGGCGCCCGGCTGCACGGCCAACTCGGCGTGCGGGAACAGGCCCGCGTACCCGGCGGCGCACTTCGGGGGGAGAGCGACGTCGTATTCGCCGGCGACGAGCAGGACCCGCGCCCGGAGGCGGGCGGCGGCGGACCTGACCGCCTCCGGGTCGAGGGCGCCGGCCGAGTAGTAGACGGCCGCGGCCTCCGCGTTCCGTTGGCTCGCCTCCCGGGCGACGTGGGACTGGCTGGCCGCGTCCCACCGGCCGTGGGTGAACGGCGTGATCGCCGTCCAGTCGGCGGCCGTGGCCTCGCCCGACCAGATCCGCTGGAGCCGCCGACGCTGCCGGCCGTGCCGCGCGACCTCGACCCCCGCGGACCCTGGGCCGGCGGCGGGCGACACAGGGCGTAGGGCACCGACTTTCGCCCCGCGTCCGGCGGGCCGCAATCCGCCCTCGGTAGGCGTCTCCGCTCCGCGCGCACCGGCCTGAGTGGCCGCCCGGTGCGGCGGCGTTAGCCGTTCGGTCTGACGCCTTGTCACGATGCCGACACAGTCGTTGTGGACGGTGGTCGCTGTCGATGTGCTGTCGCCGACCCCCGTGCCGTCGTCGACGGCCATCGAGGAACGAGGTGGCTCATGGTGGCTCTACGACGGCTGCTCGCCGCGGCCATCGCGACGGTGGTGACCGCTGCGCTGGCTCTGGTGTGGACGGCGGCGCCCGCCCACGCCGACGAGGCATGGGAGACCGCGCTCAAGAACCTGATGTCCCGCACCGCGACCTGGGCCGACGGGGGTCTGTCCCAGGTCGGGCTGCTCGGCCAGCCGTTGCCGCTGCTCGGGGTCAGCCCGGGCGCGCTCGTCAACGCGGACCAGCTGGCCAAGAAGGCGTCCGACGCCCTGGCCAGCGGCCTGACCAAGGACGATGTGGACCTGGGCAACGGCACCCGCCTCACCAGCTCGGTCACCAGCAGCGGCGGGGATCACCTGCTGGACGTGCTGCTGACCACGAAGCAGGAGGTGGTCGACAAGGACCTCACCCTGGCCGGGGTGACGCTCGACAAGGCGGTCAGCGTCACCGGCTGGGCCACCCTGCACCTGCGGGTCCGGCACACCGCCGCGGGGGAGACCTATCTGGTGCGCGACGGGGACACCCCGCGCATCGACATCGACGCGGCGGCGCGGCTGCGCGCCGACCTCGACCAGGCCACCGCCTCGGTCGGCATTCTCGGGGTCACGCTGACCGCCGGCAGCACCCTCACCGCGCGTACCCACCTGAAGGTCACCCTGACCGACCCCAACGGCGACGGCCGGCTCGCCTTCGACACGTCCGCCGGCGCGAACACCGGGGAGCTCGGCGCGCCCGGCTCGCTCGCCGGCCTGGTGCAGGTGGCGCTGGACAACTCCGGCGGCGGGAAGATCTCCGACACCGAGACGGAGCCCGGCCCCGGCTCGGTGCACGGCGTGGTGAAGCTGGGCGCGGCCGTCTCCGGCGCGCCCTTCGCGCTGCCCGCCGTGGCGGCGACCGTGAACGTCGACTGGAACGACATCTCCGTCGGCACCCCCACGGTGACCACCACCGGCCTGGACGAGACGATCGCCAAGTTCCGCAACATGAGCCCGCTGGACCTGGCCTCCGGGCTCGCCCAGCTCGCCACCCTGCTCAGCGGCGTGCAGCAGAGCGGCCCGGCCGGCAACCTCAACCTGCCCTTCCTGCGCGGCACGTTCGCCGACGCGGTGAAGGTCAACGAGAAGCTCACCGACTTCCTCCGCAAGAGCGTCCACCCGCGGCCGGACGACCCGCAGTTCGACCCTGACCACGACGACCCGGCCCTGGCCGGGCAGCCGAAGTTCAGCTCCATCCAGCAGTTGCTCGCCATGCTCGCCGCCGAGGGGCTGCCGGTGGACGGCCTCTCCTTCGCCGACGACAAGCTGGTGTTCCGGGTCAAGCTGGAGCACGAGTCCACGGTGGAGGTTCCGCTCGACCCGGGCGCCGCGGAGCTGTCCGGGCGCGGGGCGACCTTCACCGCCAAGGGCTTCAGCGTCAGCGGCAACCGGTTCGCGCCGGGCGCGCTGATCGGCCAGCGGGTGGTCGCCGGCACCTCCGCCGGCACCGTCCTCGCCAACACCGCCGACTCCGTCACCCTCAGGGAGGACTGGATCGGCGGGCAGCCGCCGAACGACAGCGTGTGGGTGATCAGCGGCTCCAGCTCGAACGTCGGCGCGGTCGAGCTGGCCGGCACCCTCGCCAAGCCGGTCGGCGGCGACAAGCGGGTCGGCCTGCGGGCGGCGAACGCCCAGGCCAGCTTCGCGAAGGTGAAGCCCCGCTACAGCGCGTCCGTCACCCTGGTGCTCGACCTGAGCGACGGCCCCGGCAGCCCGGCGCCCGCCGACCGGGTGCTGCTGCGCACCGACCCGGCGACGCCGCTGTTCGCCGCCGACTTCCCGATCGCCACCGCGGTGGACTTCTTCGCCACCGCCGGCTTCCTCAAGGTCAAGCTCTCCGGCGACCTCGCCGTCGGTCCGGCCGCCTCCGGCCAGCGGATGATCCAGGTCAGCTTCAAGCAGGCGCAGGACATCAGCCTGGGCACGCTCTTCCAGCGGTTGAAGTCCGACCCGGGGAACCTCCTGGTCGTGTCGACGTCGGTGAAGACCACCGGCCGGGTCACGGTCAGCGTGCCAGGCGCCACCGGCGCGCTCGGTCAGGGCGTCGGCGTCGACGTGAGCTGGACGGCCGGCGGACAGCCGGTGGTCGACACCTCCGCGCTCTCCGGGCTGTTCGCCGTCGACTTCAACCCCGACGACCCGAAGGCGCTCTTCGCGGTGGTCGTCGAGGCGCTGCGGCTGATCAACGCCGCGCTGTCCCAGTCCGGCGACGGCAGCGGCCCGCTGGACAAGGAGATCCCGCTGCTCGGCCGCTCCGCCCGGCAGCTGCTCGGCGCGGACGAGAGCGGCGTCGGCAAGGACGTCACCTTCGCCCCCGACGGGGAGAACTTCCGGCTCAAGGACGCCTCCCGCGTCGACGACGACTCCGGCTTCGACGCCCGGCTCGAGGGCCGGACCGTCGTGATCGGCAGCAAGGCGTACCGGGTGCTGAAGCAGCTCGACCGGCAGACCCTGCGCGTCGAGGCGGCCGGTACGCCGAAGCCGGCGGACGGCACCGCGTACGCCCTGCGCCCGGAGCTGGCCGACGCGCTGGACCGGCTGCTCGCCTCGCCCCCGGACAACCTCCAGGACGTCCTCGACAAGCTCAACGCCGCCATCGGCGAGGACAGCGGGATCGCCTTCACGCTCGACGAGCGGGAGGGCGGGCCGTTCCTGCGGCTCGGGCTGGACTGGAAGCGCAGGTTCCACACCGGCGGGCCGCTCAACTTCGCCTGGGACGCCCACCGGGAGCTGATCACCCTCGACAGCTCCGGCACGTTCGCGGTGGACGTCGACGCCCGCGCCCAGCTCGGCCTGCTGCTGCCCCTGCGGCTGAACGCCGCGCCGCTGCTGGACCACAGCTCCTCGGCCAGCGTCACCGTCGACGGCGGGGTCACCAACGCGGCGATCGCCGCGCGGGTCGGGCCGCTCGCCCTCGACCTCGGCAAGAACCCCGACTTCGCCACCGTGCAGGCCAACCTGAGCGTCGGCCTCGACGGGCTGACCGAGGACGGGCCGATCAGCGGCCTGCTCGGGCTGACGCCGAAGTTCACCACCGCCGGCGCCGACTGCGGCGACGGGATCGGTGGCGCGAACGTGCCGCTCTGCGCGAAGGCGCCGCTGTTCGTCAACAACTGCGACCCGGCCGACGACACCAACCTGCTCACCCTCACCGTCGGCCTGGACCTCACCCCCACGGCCGGCACCCCGAACCTCGACTCCTGCTTCGCCAACCTGTCGCTCAAGCTCACCGACTTCAACGTCGGCATCGACGGGTACCTGGCCAAGATCGAGGAGGCGCTGCGACTGGCCAGCTTCGACGGCAAGCTGCCCCTGGTCGGCGACGACCTGCAGCAGGGCGAGCGGTTCGTCGCGCAGCTGCGCGAGGACATCAAGGCCGCGATCGGCCCGGTGCTGGCCAACGCCACGCTCGACAGCGCCGGCGTGCAGGCGGCCCTCAACGAGGTGCTCGCCGACCTGGACCCGGGCGTGAGCGCGGTGGTCAGCTGCCGCAGCGGCGTCGCCGCGCCCTGCGCGCCCGAGGACTTCCAGGCGATCCGGATCAAGCTCACCAACTCCAAGGGTGCGCCGTCCGCCGCCGACGGTTGCAAGGACGCCAGCGCGTCCGACGAGTGCCTGAAGCTCAACGTGCCGCTCGACCTGGGCATCCCCGGCCTGTCCCTGAAGGCGAAGAAGGGCGCCCCGGACGGCATCCAGGCCAAGCTGGGCTGGAAGCTGCACCTGGACCTGGTCCTGGACCGGGACGAGGGCTTCTACGTCCCCACGCACGACGGTGACGTGACGCCCGAGGTGCAGGTCGGCGCCCAGTTCGACATGACCGGCGACCTCGCCGCCCAGCTCGCGTTCATCCAGGTCAAGGCGACCAAGCGGGCCACCGACCCGCTGGTGAAGGCGTACTTCGGCATCGACCTGAAGGGCTCGCCGGGGGAGAAGAGCTGCTTCGACCCCACCGTCACCGCCGACTGCACGGCCAACCCGGACGACCGGCTCACCCTCGCCGAGTTCGCCGACCTGGGCTCGCTGCTGGCCACCGACCTCACCGCCCAGGTCAAGATCGACTGGAAGCTGGCGGCGGCCGTCGACACCGGCGGCGAGGACTCCGCGCTGCCCGGCATCAGCGCCAACTTCGGGCTGCAGTGGGGCCTGACGCACAAGCGGGGCGGGCTCACCGCGACGGGCGACGGCGTGACCACGCCGCTGAAGGTGACGTTCACCGACATCGCCCTGGACGCCGGCGCCTTCTTCGACAAGATCCTCAAGCCGGTCGTGGAGAACCTCAAGTCCGTCACCGGGCCGCTGCAGCCGGTCATCGACACCCTGTACGCGCCGATCCCGGTGCTGTCGGACCTGTCGAGGGCCACCGGCGGACCCGACATCACCCTGGTCTGGCTCGCGAAGACGTTCAGCACCCTCAACGGCGGGCCGGACCTCGCCTTCGTCGACACCATCCGCGCCGTGGTCACCTTCGTGAACCGGATACCCGACTGCGACTCCGGCTGCTCCATCCCGCTGGGCTCGTTCAAGATGGACAGCGCCAAGGCGCTGACCACGGAGGTCTCGCCGGCCTCGGCCGAGAGCCTGATCGACCGCACGTCGGACTACCACCCGGCCACGGCCGAGCAGGTCAAGGCGGACGTCGACACCGCGGCGGGCGACGACGGCGAGAAGCTGTTCACCCCGACCGCCGACGGCAAGAGCAACGCGCAGAAGACCGGCTTCAGCTTCCCGATCTTCGACAACCCGGGCTCCCTGTTCGGGCTGCTGCTGGGCCAGGACGTCGAGCTGGTCAGCTTCGACTCGGGTCCGCTGGCGCTGGGCTTCAGCTGGCGGCAGTCGTTCGGCCCGGTCTACGCCCCGCCGCCGGTCTTCGTCACGCTGTCCGGCAGCGCCTCGGTGACGGCCCGGTTCATCGCCGGTCTGGACACCGCCGGCATCCGGCACGCCGTCGAGGCGGCCACCGACGGCACCGAGCTGGACGCCGTCAGCCTGCTCGACGGGCTGTACTTCAAGACCGCCGACAGCAGCGGCAAGCCCGTCCCGGTGGTCACCCTGCGTGGTGAGATCGCCGCCGGGGCCGAGGTGAGCGTGCTGATCGTCAAGGTCGGCATAGAGGGCGGCATCCAGCTCACCGTCGGCTTCAGCTGGAACGACCCGAACAACGACGGGAAGTTCCGCACCAGCGAGTTCCTCCAGGCCCTGCTGAACAACCCGATCTGCCTGTTCACCACCAGCGGGCGGCTCTCGGTCTTCCTGAGGGTCTACGTCACCATCAACCTGTTCCTGTTCAAGAAGAAGTTCGCCTTCACCCTGGTCGACGCGACGCTGCTCGACTTTCGGGCGCAACCGAACTGCGACCCGCCGCCGCCGGAACTCGCCGGCACCGTCGGGGACACCCTGGTCGTCTTCGCCGGCAAGTTCGGCACGGAGGCGCAGCGCGGCGACACGGCGTGGGACAACACCGACGACGACTACGCCGGTGACGTGGTCAAGGTGTACGCGCTGCACTACGCCGACGCGGGCACCGAGGGCGCCACGGACGACTTCGACGGCTTCGCGGTGGAGGCCCTGGGCCGCCGGCAGGAGTTCCTCGACCCGAACCTGACCCGGGTGGTCGTCGACGGGCGCGGCTACAAGGTTGCCGATCCGGGCAAGACGTCCCTGTCGGTGCTGCTGGTCGGCGACGGCGACACCAGCGGCGACGGCACGAGGACGTCGGCGTTCGACAAGACCGCGGTGGTGCTCGGCTCCGACGGCAAGGACCGCATCCGCACCGGGACCGGGCCGGCGTACGTCGACGGCCGCGGCGGCGACGACGTGATCGTCACCGCCGAGGCGGCCGGCGTGGTCAGCCGGGTCGCCGGCGGCCCCGGGAACGACAGCATCACCACCGGCGACGGCGACAACGTGGTCGCCGGCGACAGCGGCCTCGGCGGCACCGACCGGGGCACCACCACCGTGCGCACCGGGGCCGGCGACAAGCCCCTCACCGGGCTGGTGGACTGGACCTCCCTGACCGCCCCGAACGGCGGCCACGACGCCGACGACGCCCAGGACCACGTCACCGTCGGACACGGCGCCAGCACCGCCTTCGGCAACGGCGGCGACGACGTGCTCGGCGTCCTCGTCGACGACCGGCCCAACGGCGCGAACACGCTGGTCGGCGGTCCCGGCGCGGACACGATCAACGGCGGTAAGGGCGACGACACCATCCACACGTACGACACGAACGTCCCCGCCGACGCGGACCAGCCCGGCAGCGGCGACGCCGTGGAGGGGCTGGTCAACCAGGTCGACACCGGCGCCGGTCAGGACACCGTGCACGGCAGCGCCGGCGTGGACCTGGTCGTCTCGCACTCGGCCAACGGCCAGACCGGCCGCGTCTACGGCTACGGCGGCAACGACGTGCTGGTCGGCGGCTACGGCACCGACGAGCTGTTCGGCGGGCCCGACGACGACTACGTGATCGCGGAGCCCTCCCGGGTCGGCGAGGCGGACGGCTCGGACGGCTACGGCCCGTTCCGCGAGGTCGTCCACGAGCCGCTGCCGGCGAACACGCAGTCGCAGACCAAGCTGCTCGTCGGCGGCCTCGGCAGCGACCACCTGATCGGCGGGGACGGCGGGTCGACCATCTTCGGCGACCGGCACCTGCCCGCCGAGGCGTGCGCCGACGCCACCCTCGCCGACGCCCAGCCGACCCCCGCCGACCAGGGCGCGGCCGACCTCATCCTCGGCGGCGCCGGGACCGAGGTCGTCACCGCCGGCGGCGGCGACGACCGGGCGGACCTCGGCGGCGGCGACGACCGCGCCTGCGGCCAGCTCGGCGACGACACCCTGCACCTGGGCGGCGGGAACGACCGGGCCTGGGGCGGCGACGGCGTCGACCAGCTGCACGGCGACGACGGCGACGACCTGCTCTTCGGCAACGCCGGGAACGACGGCCTCTTCGGCGGGCCCGGCGCGGACACCGCCGAGGGCAACGCCGGCGGCGACCAGGTCGCCGGCGGTCCGGGCGACGACGTGCTGTACGGCGGCGGGCGCGCCGCCGGTGCCGCCGACGGACGGGACTTCCTCTACGGCGAGGAGGGCGCCGACCGGATCGTCGGCGACAACGGCACCCCGCGCATCGGCGACGTCGGACCGTACCCGCTGGACCTGGCCGGTGACGTGGCCGGCGCCGGCGCCGGGACGTGATCTCCGGCGGCGGGGACGCCGACCTCGTCTACGGCGGCCTGGGCGACGACCGGATCAACGGCGACGCCGGGGACGACCAGATCGAGGGGAACAACGGCGCCGACCTCATCCACGGCGACCTCGGCCGGGACGAGATCGTCGGCGGCTCCGGGCAGGAGCCCGCCGCCGGAGTCGGCCGGCCGGACACCGGTGACCAGCTCTACGGCGACGCCGACGCCGACCTGATCGCCGGGGACAACGCCCGGTTCGCGCCGGCCACCACCGACGCCACCCGGGTCACCCAGGGCCGCAGCGGCCCGCAGCGCAAGGTCACCCTGCTCGACCTCGGGTTCGCCCCCGTGGCCGGCACCAGCGGCGGCGACCTGATCTCCGGCGGCGACGGCGACGACGTGGTCTTCGGCCAGGGCGGACCGGACCGGGTGCAGGCCGGCGGCGGCGCCGACTTCGCCGAGGGCGGCCCGGGCTCCGACTGGGTCGAGGGCAACGCGGGCGACGACGACCTGGTCGGCGGCTCCAGCACCGCGTACGACGGCAGCGGCGCGACCACGACGGGCCAGCCGGACACGGCGGACGCCGTCTTCGGCGGACCCGGCTCCGACGCGGTCATCGGCGACAACGGCGCGGTGCTGCGCCCGCTGCCCGGTGAGCAGCCGACCCCGGCGACCGTCCGGCTCGCCGCCGACGGCAGCCCGTTCGGCCCGCGGATCGTGGTGCTGCTGGACCGGGCGGCGGCAGTCGCCGGCCGGTACGGCGCCGACCGGATCAGCGGCGGCGACGGGGTCGACGCCCTCTGGGGACAGGACGGCGACGACGCCCTGGCCGGCGACGGTGACGGCGACTACGCCGAGGGCAACGGCGGCGCGGATGTCCTCCGCGGCGACAACGCCCTGACGGCGGCCGGGCGCAGCACGGTCACGCCGCTGCCCGACCCGGGCTGGCCGGGCGACCCGTCGGCCGCGGCCGACCTGGTCGGGGCCGGCGCGCCGGCCGGGCAGGACGACCTGATCGGCGGCAGCTCGGCCGCCGGCCACCGGGACACCGCGGACGTGGTCGAGGGCAACGGCGCCGACGACGTGATCCTCGGCGACAACGGCTCGCTGCTGCGCACCGTGACCACGGTGAACGGCCAGCAGGCCGAGAAGGTCTACACCGAGCGGTACCCGACCGGCGCGGTGCCGGCCGACGCCACCCGGGTCCGCACCCACGACCCGGCGCTGCCGGGACCGTCCACCCGGTTCTGCACCACCGCCCAGCCCACCTGCGAGCCGACCGGCGCCTTCGGTGCCGACCAGCTCTACGGCGATGCCGGCAACGACGGCGTCTGGGGCCAGGACGGCGACGACCTGATCCGGGGCGGGGCCGGCGACGACGACCTGTTCGGCGAGCTGGGCGCGGACACCCTGTACGGCGACGACGGCGCGGACGCCATCCTCGGTGACCGGGGCGGCGTGATGAACCAGTACCTCAACGCCGACGACGTGGCGGCGCTGGGCTTCACCGTCACGCTGTCGTCGGTGCCGCAGGAGACGTTCACCGGGTTCCGGGCCGGCGACTACGACCGGCGGGTGGACCTGCTGCACGACACCGACGGCGACACCTGGATCGGCGGCTCCACCTCGGCGCCCATGCCGTACGCCGGGCTGACCGCCGGGGCGGGCGACTGGATCCGCGGCGGCGCCGGGGCCGACAACATCCACGCCGGCTTCGGTGACGACGTCGCCAACGGCGACAGCGGCGGCGACCAGCTGTTCGGGTCGGAGGGCTCGGACGTGCTGTGGGGCGGCAAGGGCTGCGACCCGGTGCTCGACGCGGCCAACCCGCAGTGCCAGGTGAACGGCGTCTTCAGCGCCGCCGCCCGGGGCGACCGCGACCAGTACGTCGACCACCTCTTCGGCGGCGCCGGGGCGACCAGCGGCCCGGCCGTGACGGCGGTGCTCAGCTCCGACCTGCTGGACTTCCGTCCGCGCGGCTCCTACCCGGACAACTGCGCGGCCGGGGCCTGGCCGGTGGACCTGGCGGCGGGCACGGTCGACCCGTGCCGCTGGTTCGAGATGACGGGCCTGGACAACGACGTCCTGGCCGACAACCAGCACCACCACGGCACCGACTGGATGTACGGCGGCTGGGACCGGGACGTGATGCAGGGTGACGTGACGGCGAACGGGCCGAACAACGGCGACCGGATGTTCGACTGGAACGGCGCGTACAACCTGTTCACCCACTGCAACTCGGCGTACGGCGGGTTCAACGACATCCGCCAGCACAGCCCGGCCATGCAGGACTTCCTGACCAGGCTGGCCTGGGCCACCGGCGCGGGTCGCAGCCCGTCGGACGTGACCACGGCCGGAACGTCGGCCTTCCTGGAGTTGTCCTACGTCTACCCGCGGGACAACAAGGAGCAGGGCGCCGGGGCGGCCTTCCCGGGCACCCCGGGGCACTTCGACCTGCCGTCCTGCACCGACTGACCGACCGACGCACCACCGGGGCCCGGCTCTCCGAGGAGAGCCGGGCCCCGGCCTGTGCCGGCGGAGCCTTGCGGTCGAGCAGGCCGCGCAGCTTCGTCAGCGCACGCGACGTCCGCGACTTCACGGTGGTCACTGATGCGGAGCGGGCCGGAGCTCGGATCTCCGGCTCGCTCCTGGGAATAGCGAAGGGCGGGCGGCGGCGAGTCCCTCGACGGGCGCTATGAGCTGTGGCCTAGACGAGTTGTGCTGTTGCCCGGGATGCTTCGGCGATCAGCGATGGAAGTTCCTTCGGGGTGGGTAGTTCTGCGATGTCGGCGATGTCAAACCAGGCGACGTTGGATACCTCCTCGAGTTGAGCGTCGAGGGTGTCACTGGTGGTTCGGCAGATGTAGACGAAGTCGATGTGCCGGTGCAGGCCGTCTTTGCGGTCTTCGATGTCCATCTCGATGATCGCGAATGGCGTCGGGATGCTTCGGACGGCGGGGTGGGCGAAGCGCTGAGGTGCGAGGATCTGGGCTTCGATGCCGGTTTCTTCGACGACTTCACGCAGTGCGGCCTCGGCGGGGTCTTCGTTGGGGTCGACGTGTCCGCCCGGGTACAGCCACAGGCCGATCTTGTTGTGGTGGACGAGAAGGACCTTTCCCGCGCTGTTGAAGACGATCGCTGAGCTGGTGAAGTGGCGGATCATGCTGCGGTTTCCCCTCGGGCGACTTGGGCCGCTTGGTCGGCCATCCACGCTACCGTCGCCTCGGGCAGGTGGGGGTGAACGGGCAGTTGGATGGTGTTCGTGGCGAGGCGTTCGGCGTTTGGGCACCTCGTGGCGTGTGTTTGGAACAGCTGCTGGTGGTAGAGCGGCCGGTACCGCCATCGGATCGAGTCCGGCGGCAGTCCCGCAGCCTGGAAGGCTCTGGCGACATCGGTGGCGCGGCTGGTAGCGAGGAGCACGAGGTGGTAGTAGTTCGGTTTGTCCTGCACGCCGTACGGCAGCTCGCGCAGCAGGCCGCCAGCGGGCAGGGCGGCGAGGATCCGTTCGGCGTTGCGGCGCCGACGGTCGAGCTGGGTGTCGAGTTGGGTCAGGCGGCGCATGCCGATGGCGGCGAGTGGGCCGGCCAGTTTGTAGTTGACGCCGTGGCCGCCGCGTAGGTGTCCGAGGTGGGTGTAGCGGTCGATGCGGTCGGCGAGCTCGCGGTCGTTGGTCAGGAGGAAGCCGCCTTCGCCGGTGGACAGGAGCTTGCGGTCGTGGGTGGAGAAGCAGCCGACCCGGCCGAGGGTGCCGGCGGGCCGGTTCGCGATTCGGGTGCCGTGGGCCTGTGCCGTGGTCTGGAGCGGGACGACCAGCAGCCCGACGACCACCACGAAGAGCAGGTCGCGGCCGGGGAACTCCATCCAGCTGAACGCGTAGGTGGCGAACGCGGCGACGAACAGCGGGATGATGGTCGCCGGCCAGGTGCGGTGGGCGGTCGGGTTGCCGGCGCCCGGCGCGGTGGTGGCCACCGTGGCGTTGGTCGCCTCCTGGGCCGGGTCAGCGAAAACATAGATCGCACCGAACCGCTGGCCGTGCGCAAACGTTCTTTGGATGGGGTGCGTCGGATTCCTTCAACGCTGCGGGTACATCAGTCGTCCCTGACCGTTCGTCACCGCCGTGCGGAGCAGGAACCGCGATGCCATCCAGGACAGGCCATCTGATTTCAATCTGTCGCATCGGCGGACGCCTCACCTTCGCGGTTGCATGACGCAGAACAGACCTGCTGGCCGACCCCCAGCTCGGGCACGTAAGCGATCACGTGCCCGACGGGATACGACGAAAGGCCGTACGCGTTGACCAGACCAGGACGAGCCGCCGCCCTCACCGCCGCTCTACTGACGGTGGGCCTGACGGCCTGTGCCGAAGTGCCACCCGTGCAGGCGGATCCCGACCGCCCCCGGGTGCACCCGGCCCTGCGACCGCACCTGGTCGCCTTCTACGACTTCGACCACCCCGTCGAGGGCGACCCTGCCCTCGAACGCGACCAGGGCCGCTCCGGCACCGAGATCGAGCTGATCAACGGCGGCGCTGCGATGCGCGTACCGGACCACGCGTACCCGGGCAGCGGCGACGCGCTGCAGACCCGGCAGATCAACCCGGCCACGGCCGGCAACGACGACTGGAAGGCCGGCACCTGGTCGGCCAGCGGCGTGGGGACCCTGCGGGCGTTCGCCGGGACCAGCGCGACCACCGTGCTGGGGTGGTTCAAGCGGGAGATGGACGGCCCGGCGCCCAACTCCAGCACCGCCGACCTCGACGACCGCTACCACGCGATCGGGCTGGCCGGGGTGCTGACCGGCGACTCCGACGGGCACGGCGTGCGGGCGCTGCTCGAACTCATCGACGTCCACGGCGAGCTGCGCCTGGTCGCGTTCGGCCGGCGCCTCGACGGGGGCAACTCGCAGACGTTCGCCGCCGCCGAGGACTGGCGTACCCTGCTGCCCAAGGGCGAGTGGGTGCACCTCGCCGCCACCTTCGACTTCGCCACGGGCGCCATGGCGCTGTACCGCGACGGTCAGCCGGTGGCGGGCTTCTACACCCGTGACGACGACCCGTGGCGCGTGTCCGGGCCCGGCCCGCACGTCACCACCGCTTCCGACCCGCGCGGCATCAAGATCGGCGGGAGCTTCCCGCAGGACACCCGGGAGGCCAACCCCTGCGACTGCCGGATGGACGGCCTGATGTTTCTCGACAGCGTCCTCTCCCCGGACGATGTCGCCAAGCAGTACCACCACATGGTTCGGTGACTATCCTCGGCACCGTCCCATCGAGAAGGAGAACACCGTGCGCACACCGACGACCCGCCGGCCGGTGCTGGCGGCGGCCGGGCTCACGGCCGCCGCCCTCGTCCTGTCCATCCTGGTCGCGGTGTCCGCCGGGCCCGCCACCGACGCCGTCTACGATCCCGTCCCCAAGATGCCCGCCCAGTCCCGGCTCGGGCTGGTGCTGAGCGAGTACGCCAGCTTCCCGCGGTCGACGCCCACCCCGGCGCCGGTCGACCAGCGGCTCATGCGGACCGCCCGGATCAACACGATCATGGAGCTACCCGACGGCTCCGGACGCCGGGCCGTGCCCGACCTCAACGGCAACCTCTACCTGGTCAAGAACGGCGTGCCGCACGTCTACCTCGACGTGGCCGCGACCTTCGCGCCGCGGTTCTTCTCCGGCCGGGGCCTCGGCCAGGGCTTCGGCTACGTCACGTTCCACCCCGAGTTCGGCAGCAACGGCCGGTTCTACACCCTGCACACCGAGCAGGCGTCCGCGACCAGGAAGGTGCCCGACTACGCCCAGTCCGGCACCATCTACCACGGCGTCATCACCGAGTGGACGGCCGCCGACCCCGCCGCCGACACCTTCGCCGGCACCCATCGTGAGGTGCTGCGCATCGGGTTCGGCGGGCCGATCCACGGCGTCCAGGAAATCAACTTCAACCCCACGGCGAAGCCCGACGACGCCGACTACGGGCTGCTGTACGTCGCCGTCGGCGACGGCGGCCTGGGCGTGCGCAACGGCGACCCGCAGAACCTGGGCATGCCGCACGGCAAGCTGCTGCGCATCGACCCCCGCGGCACCGACTCCGCCAACGGGCGGTACGGCATTCCGCCGGCCAACCCGTTTGTCGGCCGGAACGGCGCGCTCGGCGAGATCTACGCCGTCGGCTTCCGCGACCCGCACCGGTTCAGCTGGGACTTGGCCACGGGCCGGATGTTCCTGGGCCACATCGGCGAGCACGCCGTCGAGGCGATCGACGAGGTGCGCGCCGGCGACAACTTCGGCTGGAGCGAGCGCGAGGGGTCGTACGTCTTCGACAAGGCGGCCACCAACCCCTGCGACAAGCTGCTGCCGCTGCCCGCCGACGATGAGCGGTACGGCTACACGTACCCCGTCGCGGCGTACGACCACGACCCGCCGCCCGGCTGGGACTGCACCTCGGACCTCGGCGTCGCGGTGGCCGGCGGCTTCGTCTACCGGGGGCACGACCTGCCCGCGCTGCGCGGCAAGTACGTCTTCGGCGACCTGGTTGACGGCCGCGTCCTCTACACCGAGGCGAACGAGATGCGCCGGGGTGCCGGCCTCGCCCCGATCCACCGGCTCGCCCTGTTCGACGCCGCCGGCAACGCGGTGCGGATGCAGGACCTCTCCGGCCCCGGCGCGCCCGGCGACCCGGCGCGGGTCGACCTGCGCTTCGGCACCGACGCCGCGGGCGAGCTGTACCTGCTGGCCAAGGCCAACGGGAAGGTCTGGAAGGTCACCGGCACCCGGTCTTTGCCGACGGCGACGTCTGCCACACCAAGCTACGCGCCGACGGCGGGGCGGCCGACTGGGCCCCGGTGACGCCGGCGGTCAGCCCGCGGACAGCTCCGCCCGGGTGGGCGACTGGGCGCCCGGCCGGGCGCAGACGTACGCGGACAGCCTCGCCGCGTGGTCGAGCACCCCGCGCAGCGCCGGGCCGTCGACCTCCCGCAGCGCGGCGCGCTGCCCGGCCCCCAACAGGCCGGCCGAGGCCAGGGTGTCGAGCAGGACCACGGTGAACGCGTCCCCCGCGCCGACCGTGTCGACGACGGTCACCGGTCGCGCGGGTGCGCGGGTCACCCCGTCCCGGCTGAGGGCGAACGACCCCCGCGCCCCCTGGGTCACCACGACGACGGCCGGGCCGGACGCGAGCCACTCGGCCGCCACCGCCTCCGGCGCGACGCCCGGCCGCAGCCAGGCCAGGTCCTCGTCGCTGACCTTGACCACGTCGCTGAGCGCCACCGTCGCGGCGATCCGGTCCCGGGCCCGGCCCGGGTCGGCGGCCAGGGCCGGTCGGACGTTCGGGTCGTAGCTGACCGTGGCCCGGCCGCGCAGGTCGCGCACGATCCGCCCGACGGCGCCCGCGCCCGGCTCCAGGTAGGCGCCGACCGACCCGACGTGCAGGGCGAGGATCGGCTCGGGCAACGGTGGGTCGCCCGGCAGTTCCCAGTGCAGGTCGAACTCGTACCGGGCCGCGCCGGTGGCGTCGAGGAACGCCGCGGCGGTCGCGGTGCGGCGGCCGTCGACCCCGCCGCCGACCAGCCGGACGCCGGCCGCCCGCAGGTGCCCGCGGACCAGCGCGCCGTCCGGGTCGTCGCCGGTGCGGGTGAGCAGGTGCACCGGCCGGTCGAGCCGGGCCAGGCCGACCGCCACGTTGGCCGGGCTGCCGCCCGGGTGCCGCCGCACCGAGCCGTCCCGGCCGTGCACCACGTCCACCAGCGCCTCGCCGACCACGAGCAGGCCGCCCGCCGGGCCGGGCTCAGTCGACATCGAAGACGGCGACGGTCACGGGTGTCTCCAGCTGCGCCGCGACGGCCCGCCAGGTGTCCCGGAACATGCCGTACGCGGTCTTGATCTCGACGCCGACCGGCAGCTCGGGGCACTCGTTCTCGCCGTTGGTGCCCCAGTTGACCCAGCCGGACTGGCGGCGCTGGACGATCTGGAACGCCCCGGACGGCGCGGAGGTCCACCACACCATCGCCCGGCCCAGCCGGCTGTGGAACTCGACGGTCTTGTCCGCCGCGCCCGGGAAGATGGTCTCGTCCGGCGCGGCGGAGACGTCCACCGGCTGGTCGGTCAGCGTCCAGGCGCGCTCGGGCAGGTCGGCCAGGACGTGCGAGTCGGCCCGTACGCGGGCCAGCCGCTGGCGGATCTCGTCGGTGTCCAGGGCGCCCTCCCAGGCGCAGAACAGCCGCCAGTACAGGTCCCAGTGCGCCGCCTCGATGTCGCCGGTCAGCAGCTCCCGGAACGCGGCGAACTTCGCCGAGGTGGCGGTCGAGTCGGCGACGGTCTCCTGCACCATCCGCACCAGCTGCCGCGCGTACGGGTCGCCGGCCCGGTAGCGGGTGCCGCCGTACGCCGCGAACCGGTCGAACACCAGCTCGCCCGGGCCGCCCTCGAACTCGTCGCCGACCGTGATCTTGTTGGTCACGGACCGGCCGTTGACGACCGTACGGAAGTCGTCGACGTGGTAGCGGCGGCGGAAGTACGGGGTGCCGTGGGTGAACCACCAGTCGATCGCGAACCGCTTGCCCCGCAGCTCGGGCAGGAGGCCGTCCGGGATGGTGCCGTGCATGCGGTAGTGGTGCAGCACCGGGCCCCGTTCCACGACCTCGATCCGGCCGCGCGCATCTCCCCGATGATCCGGTAGAGCTGCTCCGCCTCGCCTCGCCCCGCGACAGCGCGGCGGTCGGCTCGTCGAGCACCAGGATGCGGGCGTTCTCGCTGACCGCGCGGGCGATCTCCACCAGCTGCTGCATGCCGACGCTGAGCCCGCCCAACTCCCGCCGCGGGTCGATGCGCGCGCCGATCCGGGCGAGCTTGCGCCGGGCGGCCTCCGTCATGGCCCGCCGGTCGAGTGCGCCGTAGCGGGTGCGCGGCTCCCGGCCGAGGGCGAGGTTCTCCGCCACGGTCATCG
Organism: Micromonospora olivasterospora; assembly: GCF_007830265.1. Taxonomy (NCBI): domain Bacteria; kingdom Bacillati; phylum Actinomycetota; class Actinomycetes; order Micromonosporales; family Micromonosporaceae; genus Micromonospora; species Micromonospora olivasterospora. The sequence goes on along the minus strand of NZ_VLKE01000001.1, from coordinate 129,095 downwards.
CCGGCACCGTGTTGAGCTCCTGGTGGATGACGGCGATGCCGTGCCGTACGGCGTCGGCGGGTGAGGCGATCTCCACCTCCTCCCCGTCGATGAGGATGCGGCCCGTGTCCCGGCGCACGTTGCCAGCCAGGATCTTCATCAGGGTCGACTTGCCGGCGCCGTTCTCGCCCATCAGGGCGTGCACCTCGCCGGCCCGCAGCTCGAAGTCCACTCCGCGCAGCGCCTGGGTGGCGCCGAAGCGCTTGCTGATCCCGTCCAACCGCAGCAGCGGCTGGCGATCCGACCTGGTCATCTGGTGCCCTCTTCGCTCCCGGTCGGTGCGGCGCCGGCGACGGCGCCGCACCGTGGCGGACAACTACCGATTTGAGGCGAGAGGGCTGCCGTGTTCAGGCGGCGGGTGAATCGCTGCCCTGATGCTGCTCTGTTAGTTGTGTGCCATGCGTATACTAGGTTCGTGGTCGAATATCAGACGAACCGTGGGGCGGTGTACAGCCTCGGATACCACGTGGTGTGGTGCCCGAAGTACCGCCGCCCCGTGCTCGTCGGCCCAGTCGCCGAACGTCTGCGGGACCTGATCGGGCAGAAGTGTGACGAGCATGGCTGGTCGATCGTGGCGCTGGAAGTCATGCCCGACCACGTGCACTTGTTCGTCCGGGCCGACCCGAACGCTTCGCCGTCGTACATCGCGAACCAGTTCAAGGGCTTCACCTCGCGGGTGCTTCGCGACGAGTTCTCTCACCTGCGCAGCCGGCTGCCAACCCTGTGGTCCCGGTCGTACTTCGTGTCGTCGGTCGGCAACGTGTCCGCCGTAACCATCCAGAAGTACATCGAAACCCAGTGGGAGCGGCCGTGGAGGAAGAGAGGCGCGTCGTGAAGATCAACCACGGATACGTACGTCGTCTCGCCCCCACTGCGGAGCAGGCCGCCGCACTCGACATTCAGGGCCACGCGGCCCGTACGATGTGGAACCTGCTGCACGGGTGGTGGACGTGGGGCGGCGGACGCGACCGACGCCCCACACTGAAGCAGGCCGATGAAGCGATCCGGCAGGCACGCAAGGACATCCCGTGGCTCGCGGACCTGCCCGCGCAGGCCGCACAGCAGGTGTTGAAAACGTACGTGCGGGCGTGGAGAAACTGCTGGGAAGGCCGGGCGTCCGTACCGGAGTTCAAAGCCCGCCTACGGTCACGCATGTCCGTTGACGTGCCGCAGGGACGAGACCTCGCGATCACCCGCCTGTCCCGCCGCGTCGGTCAGGTGCGCATCCCGAAAGCCGGCGTGGTCCGGTTCCGCTGGTCCGGGCCGATCCCCGGCGTCGGCCGTGAACCCGGCCGCACCACCGGCGGCCGGCTCGTCAGGGACGCGCTCGGCTGGCACATCGTGTTCCGCACCGAAGTGGAGGTGGGGACACCAGCGCGGCACCAGGGGCCCGCCGTCGGGATCGACCGGGGCGTCAACGTCGCCCTGGCCCTGTCCGACGGCAACGACCAGCACCACGGACCGTGGTTGCGGCCGAAGGAGGCCGAACGGCTGCTGCGGCTGGAACGCAAGGCCGCCCGGCAGAAGCGGGCCCGCAATCCGTTCGAGCGTACGTCGAACCGTCTGCACCGCACCTACGCCCAGATCGCGGGGTTACGCGCGAGAGCCAAGCGCCGCCGCTACGACTGGCAGCACAAGACCACCACGACCATCGCCGGAAGGTACGGCATCGTGGCGGTGGAAGAACTGCGGGTGGAAAACATGACCCGCTCTGCGAGAGGCGCCATCGCCGAGCCGGGCCGCAACGTGCGGCAGAAGGCCGGGCTGAACCGGGTCATGCTCAACGAGGCCCACGCACGCACCGTTGAACTGCTGGCGTACAAGCTGGCCGAGCGGGGCGGGCAACTGCTGAAAGTGCCAGCAGCGTACACGTCGCAAACGTGCTCAACCTGCGGGCACCGTGACCCCCGCTCCCGTCACGGCGTCGTGTTCACCTGTACCTCGTGCGGGCACCTCGACCACGCCGACACCAACGCGGCCCTGAACATTCTCAACGCGGCCGGGCTTGGTCGTGTACGGACGTGGAGCCCCGCACCTGTGGGCTGCGAAGCGTCAACCACCCGGCGTGCCGCATGAGCGCCGCCAGGAATCTGCCCTCTTCAGGGGGCAGAGGAAGTCAACAGCCCTGGTATTCGTTGACGGTGTCCGGGGTGACGAGCTCGCTCGGGATGAGGATCGTGGTCTGCGCCGGCGGCTTGCCGTCGACGATGCCCTGGGCCACCTCGACCGCCCGGCGCACCATCTCGGCCGGGTTCTGGGTGGCGGTCCCGACGAACGGTGAGGCCGGCGCGCTTGAGTTCGGCGACGCCCTCGGGGCTGCCGTCGACGCCGGTCACCTTGATCCGGCCGGCGGCCTTGGCCTGCTCGACGGCGAGCACCGCGCCGAGCGCCGAGGGGTCGTTCATCCCGAAGATGCCCTGCACGTCGGGGGTCGCGGTGAGCATGTCGGTGGTGACGGCGAGCCCGGAGGCGCGGTCGTTCTTGGACGCCTGCTGGCCGACCACCTTGATCCCCGGGTTCTTCTTCACCACGTTGTTACAGCCGGTGATCCGGTCCCGGATGGTCTGGATCGGGGTGCCGTCGACGAGCAGGATGTTGCCCTTGCCGCCCAGCTGCTGGATCAGGTACTCGCAGGACTTCTCGCCGGCCTGCACGGCGTCGGTCATGATGACCGCGTCGGCGCCCTTGGCCGGGGTGTCCACGGCGATCACGATGATGCCGGCCCGCTTGGCCCGCTCGATCGCCGGCTGGATGCCGTTCTCGTCGACGGCGCTGACGACGATCAGGTCGACCCCCTGCTGGATGAACGTGTCGATCTGGTTGTTCTGGTTGGCGAGGTCGAGCTGGGCGTCCTGGGTGTTGGTGGTGGCGCCGATCTTCGCGGCGGCCTCCTTGGCGCCCTTGTCCATCGCCGAGAAGAACGGGTTGGACATGTCCTGGACCATCAGCCCGATCTTCTCGATCTTCTTGGGCTTGTCGGCGACCTCGCTGTCCCCGGAGGTGCAGGCGGCGGAGGCGAGAGCGGTGGTGACGGCGAGGGAAAGGACGGCGACGGTGCGCGCGATACGGTTCATGAGCTGTTCTCCGTGGGGCGGGGAATGGTTGGGAGGCGACCGTTCGGGTCGGTGGAACCTGCGCCGGAGCCGGGGGCCACCGGCCCGGGCCGGCGGCGGAGACGGCTGCGGTCAGCAGCCGCAGGATCTTCTGATGATCAGTTCGGCGCCCAGCTCCCGGCGGTCCTCGGGTCGGTAGACGGGGGTGGGGTGCTCGCCCCGGCGTTCCGTGGCGAGCTGCTCGTCGATGACGCGGGTCAGGGTCTGGGCCGCCAGCACGCCGATGCTCTCGCTGTCCTCGTTGAGGACGGTCAGCGGCGGGTTCAGCAGGGGCGCCCAGGCGAACTCGTCGAAGCCGACGACGGCCGTGTCGTCGGGGATCCGGATCCCCTTCTCCTGGAGCACCCGCAGGGTGCCGTGCACGATCGGGTTGTTGCCGGCGATGATCGCCTGCGGCCGGGGCGACCCGGCGGCGTCGAGGTACCCGCGCAGGGTCTCGTACGCCGACTGCGCGTCGTTGCGGCTCTCCAGGACGGTGAGCCGTACGCCGTACGCCTGCGCGGCGGCGCGGATGCCGCGTTCGCGTTCCGCCCGGGTCGACCAGCGCCCGGGGTAGACCAGGAACAGCCAGTCGGTGAGGCCGTGCTGCGCCAGGTGCGTCCCGACCTTCATGCTGGCCGCGAAGTTGTCCGTGGCGATTCCCGGATACCGCACCTCGCCGGCCGACGGTACCGAGTCCACGAACACCACAGGGATGTCCCAGTCGCTGAGCAGCTTCGCGTTCTCGGGGCTGAGGGTCAGGGTGGCGATCACCCCGGCGGTACGGGACTGGATCAGGTCGCGCACGACCGCGTCCTCCACCGCCTCGGTGTACTCGCCCTCCGCCGCGACGTCGGCCACGACCATGGTGCGGTCGGTGGCCCGCAGCGTGCGCTGGATGCCCTTCATCAGGTCGATGTAGTAGTGGTTCGAGGTGCTGGCGGTGATCACCGTGACCGAGCTGCGGGTGTTCTTACGGAGCTCCTGCGCCGCCCGGTTGGGCACGTAGCCGAGCTCCCGGGCGGCCCGGAGCACCAGCTCCCGGCTGGTCGCGGAGACGCCGTCGCTGTTGCTGAGTGCCCGCGAGACCGTGTACACGGAGACCCCGGCGGCGCGGCTCACGTCGCGCAGGGTGGGTTTCTTGGCCGCCGAAGCCTCCTAAACGATTAGGCAGAACGCGGAGTAACCGCTGCCTGGCCCCTAAACGATTAGGAGGGACCGTAGTCCGCGGTTCATCAGGGCGTCAAGAGTTGGTAACATGGTTACTCTTCGTGGTTGAGGTGTGGCGGGTGCTCGGATCGGGCCGGGTTCCGCTAGCCTCGGCGCCGTGACGGTCGCCACCGGAAAACCGGCCGTACCCAGCTCGTCGCGCCACGACCGGCGCTTCCAGACGTTCTGGTCGGCGCAGGTTCTCTCCGTGCTCGGCGACTCGTTCTCGCAGTTGGCCGTGCCGCTGCTGGTGCTCGACGCGACCGGCTCGGTCGCCACGGCCGGGCTGCTCACCGGCGCGTCCGGCACGGCGGCCGTCCTCGCCGGGCTGTTCGCCGGCGTCGTGGTGGACCGCGTCGATCGCCGGGCGCTGCTGGTCGGCTGCGACGTGCTGCGGACGCTGCTGTTCGCGGCGATCCCGCTGGTCTGGCTGCTGGCGCCCGCCCCGCCGGTCTGGCCGCTGTTCGTGCTGCTGCCCCTGGCCGCGGCGACCGGAATGGTGTTCCAGGTCGCCGCCGTCACGGCGGTGCGCAGCCTGGTGCCGGCCGAGGGCCTGACCCGGGCCAACGGCCGGCTGCACGCCGGCACCGCGCTGGCCTCCGTCGCCGGGCCCGCGCTGGCCGGCGCGGTGTCGGGCCGGTTCGGCCCCGCGGGCGCGATCGCCGTCGACGCCGCGAGCTTCGCGCTCTCCGCGGCGCTGCTCCTGCTGGTACGGCTGCCCGCCCGGGCCGCCGCGCCCGCCGACGAGCGCACCGGGCCGTGGGCCGAGTTCCTGGCCGGGGCGCGGTTCCTGCTCCGCCACCCGGTGCTGCGGCCGCTCACCGGGCTGCTGACGGTCTTCATCCTGCTCACCTACGGCATCGACGACGTGGTGATCTACCACCTCAAGCACGATCTCGGGCAGCCCGACGGCACGGTGGGCCTGGTGCTCACGGCCGGCGCGGCGGGGACGGTGACCGGCTCCCTGCTCGTCGCGCGGCTGCGCCGGCGGCTCGGCTTCGGGGCGTGCTGGATCGGCTCGGTGGCGCTGGCCGGCGTCGCCGTCGCGGCCCTGGCGCTGACCGGCCGGCCCACCGGGGTCGGCGCGCTGGTGGTCGTCTGGTTTGCCTGCGTGAGCGTGGGCGGCATCTGCTCGCTGTCGCTGCGCCAGGAGGTGACGCCTGAGCATCTGCTCGGGCGCGTCACCGCGGCGTTCTGGACGATCCACTTCTCGCTCGGCGGCATCGGCGCGGCGGCGTTCACCTGGCTGGCCCAGCGGCACGGCACCACGGCGGCGTTCGCGCTGGCCGGAGCCGGCTGCCTGGCCGTAGCCCTCGCCGCCCTGTTCACCACCGTCCGCCGCCCCACCCCACCCTGACCCCCACCCTGACCCCACCCCCACCCCACCCCACCCCCACCCCCACCCCACCCCCACCCCCACCCCCACCCCACCCCCACCCCCACCCCACCCCCACCCCCCGCCCCCGCGATCTTGCACTTTGTGCCCGGTCATATGGTGCAAAGGCCGCGAACCGGGGGCCAAAAGTGCAAGATCGCGGGTGTCGGCGCCTGCCGCGCGGGCGGGGCGGGGCCGCGGGCGGGGCGGGGCCGGGGGCAGGGTGGGTGGGTGGGTGGGTGGGTCAGGTTGGGGTCGGGTTTGGGAGGACCGCCAGGGCGAGGGTCAGGTCGAGCACCGTGGCCGGGTCGTGCAGCCGGTCGCCGTACAGCTCCCGTACCTTCGCCATCCGGTACCGGACGGTCTGCGGATGGACGAACAGGTCCGCCGCGACGTCGTCCCGGCGCCCCTGGTGCAGCAGCCAGGAGCGCAGGGTCTCGGCGAGCCGGTGAGCGGTTGCCGGCGGCAGCGACGACAGCGGTCGCAACACCTGCGCACGCAGGTCGGCCAGGGCGTCCGGGTCCATGCTCAGCAGCAGGCGCGCCAGGTGCTGCTCGGTGTCCAGCGGCGCGTCCGGGTCGCCGCAGCGCAGCCCCAGCGGCAGCGCCCGGGCCGCCCGCTCGTACGAGGCGGCGACCCGGTGCCACGGCCGGGCCGGCCCCAGCACCGCCCGGTGCCCGTGCAGCACCCGGACGAGCTGCCGTCGCCGGCCGCCGTGCATGTCCGGCACCAGCAGCACGGCCAGTTCCTCGGCCGCGTCCACCCCCGGCATGTCCTCGCCGCTCTCCAGCGTGTGCGGGCTCAGCGCCGGCAGCACGGCCCGCAGGTTGCTGCGGGGCAGCAGTACCACGGTCAGGGTCTGCGGCGGGGGCCAGTCCGCCCGCTCGGCGCTGCGGCGCAGCACCTCCTCGGCCTCGCCGGCCAGCAGTTGCTGGGTGAGCCGCTCCAGGTACCGCTGGCGGGCCCGCCCGGCGCTGGCCAGCTCGTCGGCGTGCCCGGCGACGCTGGCGGCGGAGAGTTCGTCGATGTAGGCGAACATCAGCTCGGCGAACTCGGCGACCGTCCCGGCGGGCAGCCCGTCGCGTACGGTGGTGGCCGAGACCTCCCGCCACGCCACCCGCGCGCCCACCCGGTACGCCGCGAGCAGCGCGTCCATGCTGCGGCCCGAGCGCGCCTCGCCGCTGCCGAGCGCGTACGCGGCCTCCAGCGCCGGGGTGAGCGGGGTGCCCGGGTCGGACCCCTGGGGCCGCTCCAGGAGCTGGAGGAACGTGCCCAGCGCGATGCGTACCGCGTTCTCGATCTTGTCCCGCATCTGCCCGGTGAGGGTGCCGGAGTAGGCGGGCACCTCGGCGGTGATCGCGGTGACCGTGCGTTCGGCGACCAGGGGCAGCGCGGCGCGCAGTCCGGTTGCGGTCCGCTCGTCCAGTTCGAGATGGGCGGCCCGGCGGGTGGTCCCCGAGCGATCCGGCATCACTTGTACTCCCCGAACAAAACCCCGCGGCTGATTCACCTTCGCCGGTCAAGATGTTATGCGATGCCGCCGCCAGGCTGGTCGTATGACCACCACCGTCCCGCGTCCGCCCGGCAAGGTCACCCTCCGGGACCGGCTGCTCCGGCTCGCCGAGACGGTCACCACGCCGGTGCTGCCCGGGGACTACCTCGACATGGTCGCCCCGCTGCGCGCGGGGACCGCCCTGCGTGGGCGGATCGTCGACGTCCGCCCGGAGACCCGGGACGCGGCCACCGTGGCCATCCGTCCGGGGCGCAGCTGGCGCGGGCACACACCCGGGCAGTACGTCCGCCTGGGCGTGGACGTCGACGGGGTGCGGCAGTGGCGGACGTACTCGCTCACCTCGGCCCCGGGCCGGGCCGACGGGTTGATCACGGTCACCGTGAAGGCGATCCCGGACGGCCGGGTCAGCAACCACCTGGTCCGCCGGATCCGGCCGGGCACCCTCGTCCAGCTCGACCAGGCCGAGGGGGACTTCGTCCTGCCCGCCGCCGTCCCGGAGCGGGTCCTGTTCGTCACCGCCGGCAGCGGGATCACCCCGGTCATGGGCATGCTGCGCGCCGGGGCGCTCGCGGCCGCGGACGTCGTGCTGGTGCACTCCGCGCCGACGCCCGACGACGTGATCTTCGGCGACGAGCTGCGCGGGCTGGCCGCGCGCGGCGCGATCCGCCTGGTGGCGCGGCACACCGACGCCGACGGCAGGCTGGGCGTGGCGGAGCTGGCCCGCCTGGTGCCCGACCATCTGGAGCGGCGGACCTGGGCGTGCGGGCCCGGGGGCATGCTGGACGCGGTCGAGCGGCACTGGGCCGACCACGGGGTGGCCGACCGGCTGCACACCGAGCGGTTCCGGCCGACGGTGATCTCGCCCGGTGCGGGCGGCGCCGTCACGTTCACGCGGGCCGGGGTGACCGTCCGGGCCGACGGCGGCACGGCCCTGCTCGACGCGGGCGAGGCCGCCGGGGTGCTCATGCCGTCCGGGTGCCGGATGGGCATCTGCTTCGGCTGCGTGGTGCCGCTGCGCCAGGGGGCGGTCCGGGACCTGCGCAACGGGGAGATCACCACAGCCGAACCCGGCGACGGCGTGCTCGTCCAGACCTGTGTGTCGGCGGCGGCCGGTACCTGCGACATCGACCTCTGACAGGAGAAGCGCGCGTGACCGCGATCCAGAAGAAGCCCGGCAACCAGATCGCCCACCTCACCGCCGAGGACATCGAGAACCTGGGCCGGGAGCTGGACGCCATCCGGGAACGGGTGATCGCCAGCCGGGGCGAGCGCGACGCGAGGTACATCCGTCGGGTCATCTCCACCCAGCGCAAGCTGGAGCTGGGCAGCCGGGCGGTGCTGCTGTTCTCGCTCTTCCCGCCGGCCTGGGTGGTCGGCACCGCCGGCCTCGCGGTGGCCAAGATCCTGGAGAACATGGAGATCGGCCACAACGTCCTGCACGGCCAGTGGGACTGGATGCGCGACCCGAAGATCCACTCGACCACCTGGGACTGGGACCACGTCTCCCCGCCGGAGCAGTGGAAGCGCTCGCACAACGAGCTGCACCACCGGTACACCAACGTGCTCGGCAAGGACAACGACCTCGGGTACGGCATCATGCGGGTCGACGAGGACCAGCCGTGGCACCCCGTGCACCTGGGGCAGCCGCTGTGGAACCTCCTCAACGCCTGCTTCTTCGAGTACGGCATCGCCGCGTACGACCTTGAGCTGGGCGAGAACCTGCGCGACGGCCGGCACAAGCGCCCCGAGTTCCGGGCCCGGGTCCGGGCGGTCGGCCGCAAGATCCGTAAGCAGGTGCTCAAGGACTACGTCGTGCACCCGCTGCTGTCCGGCCCGTCCTTCCTCAGCACCCTTGCGGCCACCTTCACCGCCAACCTGATCCGCAACCTGTGGAGCCACTCGGTGATCATGTGCGGGCACTTCCCGGAGGGTGTGGAGACCTTCGAGAAGACGTCCATCGAGGGGGAGACCCGGGGCGAGTGGTACCTGCGGCAGATGCTCGGCTCGGCCAACATCAGCGGCCCCCGGCTGCTGCACATCATGACCGGGAACCTGTCGTTCCAGATCGAGCACCACCTCTTCCCGGACCTGCCGAGCAACCGGTACCAGGAGATCGCGCCGGAGGTGCGGGCGCTGTTCGCCAGGTACGGGCTGACGTACACCACCGGCTCCCTGCCCAGGCAGGTCGCCTCCGCGTGGTGGAAGGTGATCCGGCTGTCGCTGCCCAACCGCTCGACGCCCGCGCCGCGTCCCGTCGACGACCTGCCGGTCCCGGCGCTCGCCGACGCGTAGCGCGCGCCGGTCCTCACCTGCGGGCGACGTAGACCGTGTTGGCGGACTCCCGGCGCTGCAGCGGGTTCGGGAACCGGACGACGTGGGCCAGCGACGTCGGGAACACCCCGGTCAGCACCCGCTGGAACGCGGCGTCCGGCGGGTCGTTGGACCACAGCGCGAAGACGCCGTCCGGGTGCAGGTGCTCGGCGAGCCGGCGCAATCCCTCGGCGGTGTAGAACGGCGCGTGACCGGGGTGCAGCACGTGCCGGGGGGAGTGGTCCACGTCCAGCAGGACCGCGTGGAAGCGCCGCCCCGGCTCGTCGGGGTCGAAGCCCGTCCCGTCCTGGACGGCCGCGAAGAAGTCCGCGCGGACGAAGCGGGTGCGCGGGTCGGCGGCCAGCCCCTCCGCGAACGGCAGCAGGCCCCGCCGGTGCCAGTCGATGACGTCCTCGATCGCCTCCACCACCAGCAGGGAGCGCACCCGGGGGTCCTCCAGGGCGGTGCGGGCGGTGTACCCGAGGCCGAGGCCGCCGACCACGACGTCGAGGGCCTCGCCGCCCAGCGGCGCCAGCCCCAGCCGGGCCAGCTCGATCTCCGCGACCGGGAAGAGGCTGGACATCAGGAACTCGTCGTCGAGCTTGACCTCGTACACCTCGCGGTCCAGCGCGGGATCGTGCCGTCGGCGCAGGCTGATCTCCCCGATCGGGGTCTCCCGCCAGGCCAGTTCCTCGAATCGCGTGCCCACGGGTCCTCACTTCGGCCGGTTCGTGCGGATGCTACCGCCCGCGCGGCGTCCTTGCCGCCGCGGCGCCCGCTGACCAAGAGATTTGTGTCGGGATCCGTGCCTGCGGCTGACGGAAGTCTCTTGATCGCCGAAGCGAGGGCGGCGGGGGCGGGGGCGGCGGGGCGGGGCGGCGGGGCGGGGCGGGCACCGGGGGCGGCGGGGCGGCGGGGCGGGGCGACGGAGGGTCTCCGGGGGATCGACGGAGCGCTTATCCTGTGCGCCGACCGACTCGTCGCCCGTCGGAGGGGAGCGCATGCCGTCGCGGCAGGACCAGCTGCACTCGTACCAGTTCACCGTCCAGCGGGCGGTCGCCGCCCTGGTGATGCGGGAGACCGACCCGGCGCGGTCGCCGTTCCGCCGGCTGGCCGGCGCGGGGCTGGCCAGCGTGCTGGTGGCCGCGATCGCACTCGGTGGCTTCGCCCTGTACGGGCTGTTCGCCGGCGGCGGTACCAAGTGGCGCGATCCCGGCGCGGTGATCGTGGAGAAGGAGTCCGGGGCCCGGTTCGTCTACCGGGACGGCCGGCTGCACCCGGTGCTCAACTACGCCTCCGCGCTGCTGATCGTCGGCGCGGAGCGCCCGCAGACCGTGCTGGTCTCCCGTCGCTCGATCGAGGGCGTGCCGCGCGGGCTCCCGCTGGGTATCGCCGACGCCCCCGACTCGCTGCCGGAGCGCGACCGCCTGTCGACCGCGCCGTGGACGGTCTGCTCGGTCGCCTCCGGCGAGGCCGGGTGGGCGGCCCCCGGTCGGCGCTGTTGATCGGGGTGGCCGCCGCCGGGGGCCGTACGCCGGGCGACGACGCCGTCCTGCTCCGGCATCCCGACGGCAGCCTGCACCTGGTCTGGCACGGCCGGCGCCACCTGCTGCGCGACACCGGCCGGGTGCTGGCCGCGCTGGCCGCCACCCGGCAGCGCGCCGTGCCGGCCGCGCCCGCCCTGGTCGACAGCTTCCCGGCCGGCGCCGACCTGGCCCCGCTGGACCTGCCCGGCCTCGGGGAGCCCTCGGCGCGGGTGTCCGGCGCGGCGGTCGGCGACGTCTTCCTCGTCCGCAACCCCGGCGGCAACCGGCAGTACGCCGTCGCGCTGGCCCGGGGCCTCGCCGGCATCACCGAGTTGCAGGCCAGCCTGCTGCTCGCCCGCACCGGCCAGGGCGAGCCGGAGGCGATGACCCTCGGCCGGTTCGCCGCCCTGCCCAAGCTGCCCGACCTGGCGCCGACCGGGCCCGCCGCCCCGCCGGCCAGCCCGCCCCGGCTGGCCACCCCGGACGGCGGGGCGCTCTGCGCCCGCGTCGGCGACGACGGCGGGGTACGCGAGGTCCGGCTCGGCGCCGCCGTGCCCGACCTGTCCGGCAGCCCCCGGACCGCGGGCGCGGCGGCGCGCGGCGGCACCCTCGCCGACCACGTCCTGGTCGAGCCGGGGCGCGGCGCGGTCGTCGAGTCGTCCGCCGCCCCCGGGGCCACCGGCGGCGCGGTCTCCGTGGTCACCGACCTGGGCCGACGGTACGTGCTGGCCGACGCCGAGGTGCTCGGCATGCTCGGCTACCGGGACGTGCGACCGCTGCGGCTGCCGGCCGGCCTGGTCGGCCTGGTACCCGCCGGCAGTCCTCTCGACCCGGCCGCCGCTCGGGCGGTCGCCGCCCCGGCGTGAGCGACCTGATCGCCTGCGTGGACAGACATACCGTGCGCACGTGCCGGGTCAACTCCGGCCTCGGCGACGCGACGGACGCCTGGCGCGGTGGACGCGTGGCGCGGCTCAGGCGGCGGCCGGCCGGCGCAGCACGGTGACGGCGAAGTCGGCGTCGTCCCGCCAGGGGCGCAGGTCCCAGGTGGCGAAGCGGTGCTCGAGGCGCAGCCCGGCCGCCACCGCGTCCGCGTCGAAGTCGGTGAGCGGGTAGCCCCGGTCGGTGCCGAACCCCACCGCGACGACCCCGTCGGGGCGCAGGTGGGCGGCGACCCGGCGGAGCACCTCCCGCTCGGTGCCGGACGCCACGAACGCCATCACGTTGCCGGCCACCACGGCCGCGTCGAACGGCTCCGGCTCGCCGGCCGCCGCGAGATCCAGCTCGGCCAGGTCGGCGACCAGCCAGCGCGGGCCCGGGTGGTCGGCCCGGGCCGCCTCGACCAGCGCCGGGTCGGCGTCCACCCCGACGACCCGGTGGCCGCGGGCGGCGAGCGCCGCGCCGACCCGGCCGGTGCCGCAGCCGGCGTCGAGGATCCGCGAGCCCGGGGCGACCAGCGTGTCCACCAGCCGGGCCTCGCCGGCGAGGTCGGCGCCCTCGGTCGCCAGCCTCCGGAACCGGTCGATGTACCACTGCGAGTGCTCGGGGCCGGTGTCGGTGGCCCAGCGGGTCGGGTTCGCCATGCGCCCACGCTATCCGCCGGACGAGGGGGTCGGCGCGGGCATGGGCCGGGACCTGCCGGGACGGGCCCGCCGCGCCGGACGAGGGGGGTCGGCGCGGCGGGCGGGCCGGCCCGGATGGTGGCGGGATGCCGCCAACCGGGGGGGTCACCGGGCCGGTTCGAGCCACAGGTTGGTGATGTCGAAGAACTCGATCTGCGGGACGTGCACGGCGTTGCGCACCCGCTTGCCGTAGTAGCGCGAGGTCATCGCCGCGAAGGACAGGATCGGCACGACGGGGAGGTCCTGCATGATCAGCACGTCGATCTCGTGCCACAGCTCCTCGGCCCGCCGCTCGTCCGGCTCCTCCAGCGCGCGCTCGATGAGGGCGTCCACCCGCGGGTTGGAGTAGCCGCCGTAGTTCGTGGTGCCCGGCACGTCGTTGGTCTGGAACAGGGGCTGCACGATCACCCGGCCGTTGTTGCCGAACCAGTCGGGGGTGAACCCGGGCTCGGCGATGTCCCAGTCGCCGCGCCGGCCCGCCTCCGGGTCGGACAGCGCCGAGCCGTAGTACTCGGCCTGGGTGAAGGTCCGCCACTCCAGCGCAATCCCGATCTCCGCGAGGTTGGCGGCCACCGAGTCCATCACCTTGCGGTGGATGCCGATCTCGCGGACCGCGGCGATCAGGGTCAGCCCGTCGCCGTACCCGGCCTCGACCAGCAACTGGCGGGCGCGCTCCCGGTCGCCGCGCTGCCCCGGCGTCGCGTACGGGTCGAAGTCGTCGCGGTGCCCGACGCTGCCCCGGGGAATGATCGACCCGAGCGGCTCGTTCGGGGCGTCCAGCGCGTCGAGGATCTCGCCGATGGCCACCTTGTCGATCGCGTACGCGATGGCCTGGCGCACCTTCGGGTTGGACGTCGCCCGGCCCTGGTTCGGGCTGCGCAGGTTGAACACGATGTACGGGTTGAGCGCGAAGCCCGGGTAGGTGCGCGGGGCGGCCTCCTGGCCGGGCTTCGGGCGGTCCCACGACACGGCGGTGTACGACCAGGCGAGATCCACCTCGCCGGCGTCCATCCGGCGCTCCATCTCGGGCACCGGCACGTTCGAGGCGACGGTGATGTGGATGCCCTCGACGTACTGGTTGCGGATCGGGTCGGTCTCCTTGCGCCAGACCGGGTTGCGCTCCATCCGGATCTCCAGCCCGCGGTCGGCGTAGTGGGTCAGCCGGTACGGGGCGCAGGACCGGGTGTTGCGGCGGAACTCCATGCTGTCGGGCAGGTACGCGTCGTACTCGACCGGCGCGGGGGTGGCGAAGCCGGTGGCCAGGATGTTCAGGAAGTCGTTGGCGGGTCGGACCAGCCGGAAGACCAGGGTGTGGTCGTCGACCGCCCGCAGGCCGGCGATGTCGTGGCTGTGCTGGAACTCGGCCAGCGCGGCCGGCGTGATCTCCGCGTCGGCGAACGCCGCCCGATACGCCTCGCAGTACTCCCGGAAGCCGACGATGGTGCTGGTGAAGTAGGGCAGCGCCCCGGCGCCGGCCACCGGGTTCGGCAGCCGCTTGAACCCGCGGACGACGTCGTGCGCCGTTACCTCGCGCGGCGGCGTCGTGTCCCACAGCACGCCTTCGCGCAGCCGGACGGTCACGGTGCGGCGGTCGGGACTGATCCCGCCGTTGTCGACCGAGGGCGTCTCGGCGGCCAGGTCGGGCGCCGGGGTGAACGCCAGCTCCGGCGCGGACAGGTCGTCGGTGGCCGGGTAGGCGAACAGCTGCCGGGACAGTGCCCGCAGGATCTGGGCCGAGGTGGCGTAGTAGGCGCTGGCCGTGTCGATGTGATCCACCCCGCCCGGCCCGACCAGCCGCAGGATCCCCCCGTACCGGGGGTCGTCCCGGGTGGGGGAGAGCGCGGTGTCCGTGGTGGCGAGGGGCTGCGCGGTACCGGCCATGAGGGTCGACCTCCATCTGGCGTGGACGACGGCCTGCGGGGGAGCGGACCGCCCCCGAGTCTAGGCGGCCGTCGATGTGAAAGCTATATGATACTGAACTTCAAGAGATCCGGCGCGGGCGCCGTCAGCCCGGACAGGCGACGTGTTCCTGCGGTAGGTGGAGCCACGGTGGTTTCCGGTCACTATGGAAACACATAGTATGGCGGCTGCGGGGCGATCCCGTGCGTGGTCGCCCGGCCCGACGACGGAGGGAGTCCCGTTGATCCAGGACACCAGCGCGAAGAACGAGTCGATCGCCGCTGTGCTGGCCCGCCAGCGCACCGAGGCGGAGGCGAGCCGGGTGGCCGCGGCGCTGGCCGGGCCGCCGCCCGGTTCCCCGAGGTCCCCACCGGCCCGCTGGAGGACGAGGCGACCTGGCGGCGGGTGCGCGAGCTGTTCACCATCGATCCGAAGCTGAGCCACCTCAACGTGGGCACGATCGGGTCGGCGCCCAAGCGGGTGCTGGACATGTTGAAGCTGGCCGACTACGACTTCGCCCGCTACCCGCGCGACCCCTACCCGCCGACCACGATGACGGAGCCGCGCGCCGTGCTGGCCGCCAGCTACGGCTGCGACCCCGACGAGATCGCGATCGTGCAGGGGGCCACCGACGGCAACTCGCGGATCCTCAACGGCCTCGACCTGAACGAGGGGGACGAGGTCGTCACCACCACCCACGAGTGCTACACGATGCAGGCGCCGCTGAACCTGCTGCGCAACCGGCGGGGGGTGGTGGTCCGCAAGCTGACGCCGAAGCTCGGCCCGGACCAGAGCGCCGAGGAGATCGTGGAGATGTTCGCCGAGGCGATCACCCCGCGCACCCGGGTGCTCCAGTGGGCCGCGGTCACCTTCACCGTGGGCACGACGATGCCGACCCGGGCGCTGGTCGAGCTGGCGCAGCGGCACGGGCTGATCAGCGTGGTCGACGGCGCCCACCTGCCCGGCCAGTTCGCGCTGAACCTGCACGAGCTGGGGGTGGACTTCCTCAGCGGCTCGGGCTCGAAGTACCAGTGCGGCCCGATGGGCACCGGCATCCTGTACGCCCGCAACAAGGTGCTGCCCGAGTACAACCCGCTGCCCCTGCCGGACTTCTGGCCCATCATCTCGCTGTGGTACCCGATCGAGGGCCAGCTGCCGCCGCGGACCACCACCCGCGAGCCCGCGTACGACATCGGCACGCTGATCCAGAAGACCGGCTCGGCCGACCTGTCGCGCGGGCCGGCGCTGCAGGCCGCCTGCGAGATCTTCGCGACCATCGGGCAGGAGAACATCCAGCGGTACGTGCACGGCCTGAGCCGGCACCTCAAGCACCGCGTCGCCGAGCACTGGGGCGAGGAGTCGCTGTTCAGCCCGCTGCACGACGAGCGGCTGCACTGCGGCATGGTCGCGTTCCAGCCCTTCCGCGACCCGGAGCACGCCCTGGACATGAGCCGGTTCGTCGAGTTCGAGCAGCGGATGGAGGACGAGTACGGGGTCAACCTGCGGTTCACGTTCTTCCCCGTACACGGCTCGGACGCCGAGCGGTTCGCGATCCGGCTGGCCCCGCACCTGTACAACAGCCGCGAGGAGATCGACCACGCCGTCGAGTCGATGATCAAGCTGACCGAGGCGATGTCCTGACCGCCGCCCGCCCCCGCATGGTCATGGAGTCGACGGCGGTGTCGGTGCCGTCGACTCCATGACCACGAGGGATCAGGCCCGGACGCAGCGGAACACGGCCCAGCGCGGACCGTCGCCCGGGCCCGTCGGGCCGGCCGTGTGGTCCATCCCGGCCAGCCCCTCGGCGAACTCGTCGAGCCGCAGCCCGCACAGTCGCAGCTCCCGCAGGTACGTCTCCATCGTGCGGTGCCACGGCACCCCGCCGGGCAGGGCCGGGGTGACGGGCCGCTCGCCCTCCCGGAAGTAGTCGGCGGTGCGCAGCCAGCCCCGGCCGTGCGCGCTGCCGACGGCCGCGGTCACCATCGGGTGCGGCACGGAGAAGACCAGGCGTCCTCCGGGCACGAGGTCGTGGTGCACCGCGGCGAGCAGGCGGGGCAGGTTGCGCACCCGGTGCAGCGCCTGCCGCGACACCACCACGTCGACCCGGGTGGCGTCGTCCCGGCCGGACCAGGCGTTGAGGTCGCGTACCCGCAGCTCCCCGACGTCCGGGGTGATCAGCCGCCGGACGGGTCGGGCCGTCTCCTCGTCGGCCGCGACGCCCGTGTAGCTGAGCGCCCCCTTGCGCAGGGCGTACCCGACCAGGCCCGGGTCGGTGCAGCCGACGTCCAGGACCGCTCGGCCCCCCAGGTCGCCGAGGAATGCCAGGAGCAGGGAGAGTTCCCCGGTGGGACCGTCGATGCGCGGCCGGGCGGACCCGGTGGCGGATGTGGACACGGCAACCTCCTCGGGACCGCCGGCCGGGAAGCCGACCGGGCGTCCGCCGGCTCGGCGCGCCGGCGGTGGTGGATACGGACGACGGCGACTCGGTGCGCCGCCGGCCGGGTCAGGGCAGGCGGCCCACCCCGGCGAACGCCATGACCGCGGCGCGCGGCGAGGCGGGTGGGTCCCCGGGGTCGGGCCGCCATCGCGGCAGGAAGACGACCCCGGGGTCGAGCAGGTCGAAGCCGGTGAAGAACGCGGCCACCTCGGCCCGGGCGCGCATGTACGCCGTCGTCTGGCCCTCGGCCGTGATGTCCACCATGGACCGGACCCGCTCCGGGGCGCCGTCGTCGGTGCCGTGCGAGACCACCAGGAAGCTGCCCGGTGCCATCGCCTCCCGGTAGCGCGCCACCAGGTCCCGGGGCCGGTCGGCGTCGGCGACGTAGTGCAGGACGCCGAGCATGAGCACGGCCACCGGCTCGGTGAAGTCGATCAGCCGGCGCACCTCGTCGTGGGCGAGCAGGACGTCGGGCTCGCGCAGGTCGCCCTGGATCATGGCGACGCCCGGCGTGCCCGCCAGCAGGTCCCGGCCGTGCGCGACCGCCTCGGGCTCGACGTCGACGTAGACCACCCGGCGGTCCGGGTGCTTCTCCCCGGCGGTCTCGTGAACCGGGGCGACCCGGGGGATGGCCGAGCCGATGTCCAGGAACTGGCGGACCCCGGCCGCCGCGCAGTGCCGTACCGCCCGGGTGAGGAAGGCGCGGTTGAGTCGGGCCACCTCGGGCGCCTCCGGGACGCTGGAGATCATCCGGCGGGCGAACTCGCGGTCCACGTCGTCGTTGCGGTCGCCGCCCAGGTAGTAGTCGTAGACGCTGGCGACACTGGCGCGGCGGGGGGTGCCGGGCGGGTTGTCCATCGTGCTCCTCCTGGTGGCGCCCGTCACCGCCGACGGCCGGGTGGGATGCGGGGACGCCTCGCATGGAAACTATAAAATAAAGAAGCATCTTTCTCCATCGCCTCCGTCGTCCGCGGGTCGGCGGGTCGCTGCTTGACCGTGCCGGGGCGGATGACTAGCTTTTGTCGAAGGATGTGGTAGGGCTGTCCGCGAGGCAGAGGGAGCGACGTCGATGACCGATCCGGCCTTCGTGCACGAGATGGACCTCGCCGCCAACCCCGACCGGCTGTGGCGCGCGCTGACCGACGGCCGGCTGACGCGGCGGTACTGGTTCGACCGTCGGATCGACTCCACCTGGGTGCCCGGCGCGCCGCTGCGCTTCTACGACGGGGCGAGCGACGACGTCACCGACACCGGCACGGTGCTGGAGTGCGATCCGCCCCGCCGGCTGTCGTACAGCTTCCGGTACGAGCTCCAGGAGGGCGCCGCCGACCGGCCGTACACCCGGGTCACCTTCGAGCTGCTGCCCCTGCCCGGCGACCGGGTCCGGCTGCGCCTGGTGCACGACCGGCTGTCCGGCCCCGAGGAGGTCGACGGCTGGCGGGAGGGCTGGACGCCGATCCTGCGGAACCTGCGGGAGTTCGTGGAGGCCGGTGACCGGGCACGAGGAGCGCCCCGATGACCCTCAGGGCGGATCAGGTACGTGACATCCCGCTACGCGCACGACGACTCTGCGGCCTCGCCTGGTCCGGCCAGTTCCTCTGGTTCTCCGAGGCCGACCAGAACCGGATCATGGCCGTCGACCCGTTCTCCGGCACGGTGGCGCGGCGCCTCGACTGTCCCGACGTGCGCACCGATCTCGCCACCCGCGACGGCGCGCTGCTCCAGGTCGTCGGCGTCGAGCGGGCGGTGCGCACCATCGACCCCGACACGGGCGAGGTCCTCGGCGAGCTGCCCAACCCGCGCCCGGGGCACAAGCTGTGCGGGCTGGAGGTCAGCCGGCACGGGCGGTGGCTGGGCTACGAGGACCTGCGGCTGATCGACCTGCGCGACGACGACGGGCTGCTGCTCGACAGCGTTCCCGTCAGCGGCGCCGTCGCCGGGGTCACCGTCACGGACAAGCACCTGGTCTACGCCGACTACCCGGCCGGCGCGCTCACGGTGGTGGACCTGGCCCGCCGCCGCGAGATCGCCTCGTACCGGGTGGCCGGCAACCCTACCGGCCTCACCTGGGACGGCGGGCGCGTCTGGTACTGCGACTACACCGGCTGCCGGCTGCGCGCGGTCACCCTGCCCGAGCTGACCGGCTGAGCCGGCCCGCCGCCGGCACGGGGACGCCGGTCAGCTCTTGGCGAGGCGGGCGAACTCGTCGGCGATCCGGCGACGCCACACCGCGTACCCGGGCAGCGCGCCGTCGCCGGGCAGATCCCGGAGGGCGTCGTCGGTCATCCGCGCGGCCTCCTCCGGAGTGGCGGCGCACAGCGCGGCGGTGGCCCGGGCGGTGTGCTCCGTCGCCAGCCCCGCCCGCAGCCGCGCCTTGGCCGCGAACGCCGAGCCCTGCGCCACCGCCGGCCGGTGGTCGCCGGCGAGCCGCCACAGGGCGTCGAGCTCCTCCGGGTCGACCCCGCCGGCGTACGTCGCGGCGAGGCCGACGCCGCTGAACAGGTCGCCGCGACGCTCGGGCGCGAACCGCCCGACCAGCTCGACGACGTGCCGCACGTCGGCGCCGCCGACGAACCACAGCGCGCGGCCGATCCCCTGGTCCACCACCTGGTCGGCGTACGCGGCCAGCTCGGGCAGCGGCCACGCGGCGGGGGCCGGCCGCTGCTGGCGGTGGACGTACCGCCGGGTGTGGAAGTACGCCTGGTGGAAGCCGTACCCGTCCAGGGCCAGCCAGCGCAGCAGCGGGTCGGTGGGGAAGATCCGCCGCCACCGCCAGCGGGGCAGCCGGGCCATCGCCCAGCCCGCGCCCACGTACGCCATGTAGACGTGCCGCTGTGCGCGGCCCGCGAGGAACGGTCCGACGTGGTCGCCGAGGCCGAGGCCGGCCATGAGGCTGTACGCCATCGCCGCGCCCTCGTACGCGAAGCCCCGGAACGGCCGGTCGACGGCCTCCAGCAGCCGCTCGGCGTCCGCGGGGGTGGCGGACCCGGCCGCGTGGCCGAATCCGGTGACGAAGCCGCGGCCGGCCCCCTCCAGCGCCGCGCGGGCCGCCGGGTCCTTCACCCGGAAGCCGCGCTCGGCCAGGTCGGTCTGGCGCGGGGACGGGGTGAGCAGCCGGCGCCGCAGCGCCAACCAGGTAGCGGGCATGGTTCCTCCGTCGTCACGGGAGAGGGCTGGGAGACGTCGGCCGCGGCGGTCCGCGTACGGGGCGGACGCGCGACCGCCGACGCGGCGACCGGGCGTACCCCCATGATTGCCGACCGTGCCGGCTCGGTCTTCTCGGAGCTTGCTCTGTCGCCGCCGGTCGCGCCCCGGCCCGCGGCGCGACGCGCGGTGGCTCAGCGCGCCAGCGCGGGGCCGGCCACGGCGCGGACGGTCAGCGCGGTCGACGGCAGGGACAGGCCGGCGCCGTCGGCGTGACGCTCCGCCGCGGCGCCGACGGCCGCCCAGGTCTCCGGGTCGTCGGCGCTGCCGCACCGCTCGGCGATGCGCTCGCGCAGCAGGGGCGGGATGGTGGCCCGGGTGAAGCCCACGTACTCGGCCGCGGAGGCCGGCCGGAACGGCACCACGAACTCCTCGACCCGCACGTCGTGGAAGCCCGCCGCGGACAGCCGCCGGGCGAGCTGGTCGGGATCGGACAGCGTGTACGGGCCGGGCGTGCCGGGCGGTGGGGCGGGCAGCTCCAGGCGCTCGCTGAGCACCCGGTAGCCGAGCGACATCATCGGCACCCGGTCCGGGGTGCTCCACACCGCCGCGGCCAGCACCCCGCCGGGCCGCAGCACCCGGGCCACGGACCGGAAGGCGGCGTCCGGGTCCTCCGAGAACATCAGCCCCCACCGGCTGAGCACCACGTCGAGCGACCCGGCGGGCAGCGGGATGTCCTCCATGTCGCCGAGCGTGAACTCGACGTTGTCGAGGCCGCCGGCGTGCCGGCGGGCGGCCTCCAGCATGGCCGGGGAGATGTCCATGGCGACGACGCGGCCGCCGGGGGACACCGCCCGGGCGGCGGTCGCGGCCGGCTCGCCGACCCCGGTGCCCAGGTCGAGGACGTGCTGGCCGGGGCGCACCCCGCCCCAGTCGAGCAGCCGGTCGGTCACCGGCCGGGCCCCCCGTTCGAAGACCGTCATCGCCGACTCCCAGCCCGCGCTGATCGCGTCCCAGTTCTGTCGTTGCCGAAGCTTGACCGGCGAGTCCATTCGTCACTCCTTCGATGGGTGGGGCGCGAGCGGCAGCGCGCCGTCGGCGTGGTGCGGCGTGGGTGGGAGCGCGCCGGCATGGTGCGGGGGCGGCTGGGCGCCGGCATGGTGCGGCGCGGTGGCGAGGAAGCGGTCCACGAAGGCGCGGTGGTGCGGGATGAGCACCGGCGGGGGCGAGCGGAACAGTGAGCCGTCGCGGCGGTCGGCCAGCGCGGCGGGGCCGCCGCGGGCGCGGCAGGCGTACAGCAGCGACAGCGTGCTCGCGTACGGATGATCGGGCCAGGCGAACGTGCCCAGGTGGCCGACCACGTCGACGCCGAAGCCCAGCTCCCGCCGGGCCACCCGGTCGCACGCCTGCTCGGCGGACTCTCCGGGGCCGACGAAGCCGCCCGGCAGGTGCCAGCCGTGCCAGTGCTCGTCCTCGCGCCAGGTGCACAGCACGTCCGAGCCGTCGGAGGTGACGAGGAGCTCGACCGCCGGCTGGGGGGTCAACGTGGACAGCGCCCGCCAGATCGCCAGCGGCATGTGGGGGACGTGCCCGCCGCGCTCCCGGAGCAGGCCCAGCAGTCGGAGCAGCTCCTCGGTGTCCGCCTCGTCCAGTGGCGTCCGAGTCATCCGCCCCTCCCGTCGCGGGGCCGTTCCGTCGTGCCCGAACCCCACCGCGAACAACTATATGCGATTCAAGTTAACCTGGTCCATGTGTCGCGCTGCGCGATGCGGTGACGGACCGTGGTCGAGGTGGTGGACTCGCGTGACGGTGGGGGTGATCGAGAGCGGGTGCGCTACCGGATATGATAGCGGGCATGGAAAGGCCCGGCTCCGGCGCCAAGCGCAGCTATAACCAGTACTGTGGGCTCGCCTCGGCGCTCGACATCCTGGGTGAGCGATGGACGCTGCTGATCATCCGTGAGCTCCTGATGGGGCCGCGACGCTACAGCGACCTCCTGGTTGACCTGCCCGGCATCGGGACGAACCTGCTGGCCGAGCGGCTGAAGTTCCTGGTCGACAAGGGCGTCGTCCAGCAGATCGACCTCAAGGGCACGGGGTCCCGGCTGGCCTACGAGCTGGCCGAGCCCGGCGAGTCGCTGCGCCCCATCGTCCTCGGGCTCGCGCACTGGGGCATGGACCACGTGGGCGACCTCTCGCCGGCGGACACGGTCCGGCCGCACTGGGGCTTCCTGGCGGTCGAGGCGATGTTCCAGCCGGAGAAGGCCAGCGCGATCGACGAGAGCTACGAGTTCCGGGTCGACGACCAGGTCTTCCACGTGACCGTCGCCGGCCGCGTCCCGCGGGTCGGCAAGGGCCCGGCCGACAACCCGGCCATGGTCGCCGTCACCGACGCCGCCACGTTCGTGCAGATCGGCGCCGGCCGGCTCACGCCGTTGATCGCCATGGTGTCGGGTCGACTCACGATCGAGGGCGACGCCGAGGCGGTCGTCCGCTGCTGCGAGCTGCTGGGCATCGCGACCGGCGCGATGACCGCCCCCAGCAGGGCCCCCTCCCGGTAGCGGCGTCACGGCACCCACGCTCGCCGTTCCGCCAGGCGCTGCTGGCGCGCGCCCGGGGGCAGCGCCCAGTCCGGCAGGTCGGACGCGGCGAGCGCCCGCTCGTCGTCCCCCGGCGCCGTCGGCCGGTCCGGCCCGGCCACCGCGTCGGAATCCGGGTCGCGCGGCCGCCAGGGCGGCTCGTCCCACGCCAGCGGGGCGATCACCGTTCCTCCTTCCGGCGACGGGCCGCCCGGCCGCCCAGCATCCCCGCCAGCCTCGTCAGCCGCTCCCGCGAGCGCCGCCGGGCCAGCGGGACGACGACCGCGACGGCCAGCGCGTCCAGCGCCACGACCACGACGGTCGCCGGGTCGACGACGCCGTGCTCGTGGCCCGCGGAGCCGGCGTCGGGCGGCGCCGCCCGGGGTGCCGGGTCGGCCCCGCCCGCGGGCGAGACGGTGAACCGGTGCGAGCCGGTCAGGCTCGTCCCGTCGGCGAGCACCACGTGGTACGCGACCAGGTACGCCCCGGCGGGCGCGCCCGGCAGCGGCGCGGTGACCCGGGCCCCGTCCGCCCGGGGTGGCCCGGACAGCACCCGGCCGCCGCCGGCCGGCGCGACGGACAGGTGCGCCTGGCCGGGGTCGACCGGCCGGGAGAACTCCAGCCCCACCGTGCCCGGCGCCGTGGCCAGCAGTGCCCCGTCGGCCGGGGTCGCCGAGACCAGCCGGCCGGGGCGGGCCGCGACGATCCCGGCCGCGACCATGGCCGCCGCCGCCAGCAGCACCACCGCGGCGCCCAGCACCCCGCGCAGCCGCCGGCGGGGACGGTCGGTCGTGACGACCATCAGCCCGCGACCGCCACGCGCCGGCAGCTGCACCGCATCAGCTCGTGCTCGGACCGCGACGGCCGCAGGTGGAAGTACATGGCCACGACCATCGGCAGGAACACCGCGGCGTTGTAGAACAGGTGCAGCTCGATGCGCGGGTAGAGCAGCTGGGCGAGGCTGGTCGGCACGGGCCTGCCGAACAGGTTCCGACCGGTCAGGGCCTGGATCAGCAGCAGCAGGTGCTCGAGGTGGTGCCACACCTGGATGGCCAGCGCGACCAGCCACCACAGCCGGGCCCGGCCGACGAACCCGTCCCGCAGCAGCCACAGGCCGGCCAGCATCACCAGCGCGTACCCGTAGTGCAGCCATTCGGACTGCACCAGCCACGGAAACGGCATGCCCAACACGCCGCGCGCCTCGGGCCGCGGCATCCCCATGCCCCACACCTGCCAGGCCTGCACCAGGTGCTCCGCCCAGTGGGCGAGCACGATCAGGCCGAACACGGTGAGGGCGGCGCGGTGGTGCGCGCCGTTGAGCGCCCGCGTGAGCGGGGCCGGCGCCCGATGCTGGTCAGTGTCCACGTTGTCCTCCTGTCGACGGATGGGCGGACGGCGGGCCCACCGGGGCCGCGGGCGGCTCGCGGCGCAGGCCCCGGTAGGTCCCGTCGGCGAAGATGAGGGCGTCGCCGGCGCCCCGGTCGTGGGCCCGGCGTACCTCGCCCACGACGATCGAGTGGTCCCCGCCGTCGTACGCGCGCCACAGGTCGCACTCCAGCCAGGCGAGCGCCGCGTCGATCAGCGGGGCGCCGGCGTGCCGGCCGGGCGTCCAGGACACGCGCTCGAACTGGGCGAACGACGCCCCGCGGCGCCGGTCGGCGAAGTGCCGGGCGATGTGCTCCTGGTCGCGTGCGAGGACGGAGACGGCGAACCCGCCGGCGGCCAGGATCCGGTCGTGCATGTGCGCCCGCCGGTCGACGCAGACCAGCACCAGCGGCGGGTCCAGCGACACCGAGGTGAACGAGTTGGCGGTCATGGCGTGCGGCCGGGTACCGCCCACCGCCACCACCGTCACCCCGGTGGCGAAGCTGCCGAGCACGGTACGCAGGGCGCGGCCCCGGTCGGCGGGCGCGGCGACCGGCAGCGGCTCGGTCAGGTGGTCAGCCACGCGACCCCGCCCCACACCCGGGGCGTACGCCGCCAGCGCCCGCGCGAGCGTCGCCGGCACGCGGGTCGGCGCGGTGCGCCCGTTCTCGCCCCGCATGCACGCGATCCGCTGCCGGCCGCGCGCCACGAGTTGCTCCCCGCCGGTGAGCCGTACGTAGTCGAACGCGAACTCGACCTGCGTCTGGGCCAGCTCCACCAGCCGCATCCGCACGCTGACCTCGTCCAGGGCGGCCAGTTCGGCGACGAACTCGCAGTCCACCCGCAGCGTGAACAGCTTCAGGTCGCCGCGCAGGTCGGCGACGACGTCCGCGGCGTGGTCGCGCAGGAACAGCTCGCGGCAGCGGCCCTGCCAGCGCAGGTAGTTGACGTAGTAGACGTTGCCGACGACGTTCGTCTCCTCCAGCCCGACGACGTGTCGGTACTCGTAGTACCGGGGCACCGCTCAGCCCTCCCGCGTGGTGAGCACGGCGAGCACCGCCGCGGCGCCGGTCGGGCCCAGCCGGGTGGCCAGGGTGAGGATCCGCAGGCCGGGCGAGGTCAGCTCCTGCCAGGCGCCCGCGCCGTCCGGGCCGGCGGTCAGGGGCGTGTCCGTGGGGCGGCCCGCCTTCTGCAGGCACTCGACGGCGCACCACACCCGGGTCGCGGCCACGTCCGGCGGCTCGCCGCACTGGCGCGCGAGCAGCTCCGCCAGGGCGGCGTGCGGCCCCAGCAACCCGGCCCGGTCCGCCGCGGACCGGGCCGCCACCGGCTCGGCGTCGCACGCCACGACCGGGTCTCCCGCAGCGACCAGGGTCAGCCCGGCGCCGTGCGAGGCGGACACGGCCGGGCCGACGGCCAGCTCCGGCCGGCCGTCGGCGCGGTGCCGCAGCGCCGGCTCCCGGCCGAGCAGCCGGGTGAGCGCGAGCGCGGTGGCCGCCCGCCGCGCGGTCCCGGCGGGCGCCGGCTCGGCGGCCAGCCCGACCGGGGCGCCGGAGGTGGCGGCCAGCCGGCGTTCCAGCAGCGGACCGAGCAGCGCGGCGGGCCACGGTCCGCCCGCGTCGCGCCGGCCGACGCCGGTCAGCCGCAGTCCGGTCCACCGCTCGAGGAGAGCGCCGTCCGGCCCGTGCACGGCCAGGTCGTAGACGTACGTGTCGCCGTCGTGCCGGCGCTCCGTGGCCACGCACGACACCGTCGCCGGCGCCGCGGGCGGCGGCCCGGCCAGCTCGATCCGGCCGATCGCCGCCGGCAGCAGCGTCGCGTCCGGCACGCACACCTGGATGCCGTGCATCAGCGCGTCGCGGGCGCCGGGGTCGCCGAGCAGCAGCCGGTCGGGCAGGAACGGGCTGAACCACCGGGCGTCGTCGGCCACCGTCGCGTCGAACTCGACGTCGCGGGCGGTCACCCGGCGGTAGCGGGCCAGCCGCCGGAACCGCCCGCCCTGGAACAGTACGCCCTCGTACAGCTCCTGCGGGGTCAGCTCCACCGGCGCCAGGTGCCCGGCGACCGGGCGGGGGCCCGGGGCGCGGTCCGTGCCGGTGGTGAACAGCACGGTGGCGGTGAAGTGGTCGACCGCGAAGGCGGTCTCGTCGCTGCGGATGACCACCCGTACGGCGTCCGGGCCGGCGGCCAACGCGGCGATCCGCACGGTGGTGCGTCCGCCGGGGGCCACCACGATCGGCCGGGGGAACCCGGCGTTCTCGACCGCGACCACCCGGCCGCCGCGCAGGGCCGTGGCGACCTGCGCCATCGCCTCCAGCCCGAGGACCGCGGGGAACAGCAGGTTGTCGTCCAGCCGGTGGTCGTCGAGGTACGGGTCGCTGTCGACGCCCAGCGTCGCCTCGGTGACCAGCTCGACGCCCGGATAGTGGACCAGCGGCCGCTCGACGAAGCGCAGCAGCGGCAGCTCCGGCCGGGCGAAGCGCACCGTGTCCAGCCCGCCGACCCGGCCGGCGACGACGAGGCTGGCCGGCGTGGCGGGGTCGGCCACCAGGCGGCGCAGCACCGCCACGCCCTGGTCGGTGTGGACGGGCTGGATGCCCGCCTGCCGCAGCCCCTCCACCACCGAGAGCCGCTCGCCCATGCCGATGCCCGCCCAGACCGACCACTCCAGGCACAACGCCCGGCAGGCGGGGTGGCCCGCGGCGAACCGCTCGGTCAGCCCGGCCAGCCAGTCGTTGGCGAGGGCGTAGTGGGCCTCGCCGTGCAGCCCGGCGCGGCCGATGATGCTGCCGAACGTCACCAGCAGCCGGAGCCGGTCCGGGTCCACCGCGTCGAGCACCGTGCGCAGGCCGGTGAGCTTGGGCGCGAGCGTGTCGGCGAGCTGCCCGACGTCGAGCTTGGCCAGCGGCGTCGGCTCGTTGTGCCCGGCGCCGTGCAGCACGGCGGTCACGTGGCCCCAGGTAGCGGCGACGTCCGCGACGGTCGCCCGGACGGCCGCGGCGTCGGTGACGTCCACGCGCTCGTAGCGCAGCGTCGGCACGAACGCCCGCATCCGGTCCAGGCTGGCCGCGAGCTCGGCGTCGGTGACCGGGTCGGAACGACCGAGGAGCACCAGCCGGGCGCCCGTGTCGCGGGCCAGGGCCAGCGCGCACTCGGCCGTGATGCCCTTGCCCCCGCCGGTCGCCAGCAGTACGTCCCCGGGGCCCAGCGGCGGCGCGTCGTCGCCCGCGGCCTCGGGCAGCGCCCGCAGCACCGGCACCCGGCGGACACCGTCGCGGTCGTGGCGGCTCTCCGCGAACCCCGCGGTCGCGGCGACGTCGGCCACCACCCGCCCGACGGCGCCGGGCTCGGCGAGGTCGACGTCGACGACGGTGGTGGTCAGGTCGGCGGCCTCCAGGTGCGCGGTCCTGGCCAGGGCGGCGACGCCCCGGCCGCGCTGCACGACGACCAGCCGGCCGCCGGGCGGCTGGTCCAGGGCGGCCTGCACGGCGGT
Source organism: Micromonospora olivasterospora (assembly GCF_007830265.1). Lineage (NCBI taxonomy): Bacteria > Bacillati > Actinomycetota > Actinomycetes > Micromonosporales > Micromonosporaceae > Micromonospora > Micromonospora olivasterospora. The sequence goes on along the minus strand of NZ_VLKE01000001.1, from coordinate 101,496 downwards.
CAACGCCACGGCCAGCTCGTCCTCGCCGGGCGGCTCGTCGGCGTCCCGGCCGGCCAGCACCAGCAGCACGCCGTCGCCGAGCCCGGCCCGCTCCAGGGCGGCGGCCAGGGCGGTCGCGCCGGGCGACGGGCCGCTCGGATGGGCCTGCCAGCGCCCGGCGGGCCCGCCCGGTCCCGGCGCGCCGGCCGCCGGCTCCGCGGTCCACTCCACGGCGAACGGCCGCACCCACGGCGCGACGCCGGCCACGACGGGCGGCGGCGCGGCCTCCCGGTCGGACAGGTCGCGCAGCGCCTCGGCGAGGTCCCGCAGCCGGGCGGTGGCCACGTTCGTGGGGGCGTGCAGCGGGGCCAGCCCCAGCCGGCGCGCGGCCTGGTTGACCAACTGGCCGATGGTGATGGAGCTCAGGTGCAGCTCGTCGAGCAGCCGGACGTCGTCGCCGATGGTGTGCGCGGGCAGTTCGGCGCGTTCGGCGACGAGGCGCCGCAGCACCTCCAGCTCGTCGTCGCCGGACGCCTCGGCCGGCGCCTCGGCCGGCGTCTCGCGGGTCACCGGCGGCGGGCCGCCGGTGACCTGGGGCGCGGACTCGCACGGGCTGGCCAGGAAACGCGGCGTCGCCTCCGGGTCGAGCGGCCGGTTCGGCCGGCCCTCGAACAGCGCGGCGTGCGCCACCGGTGCGCCCAGCGCGTACGCGGCGCCGAACACGGCGAACACGCCGGCCAGCGTGTCGTCGTCGGTGTCCACGGAGACGGCGGGGACCGGGGTCAGCGGCGCGACGAGCCGGGTGAGCACCCGCCCCGGGCCGACCTCGACGAACAGGTCGACGTCCGCGGCGGCCTCGGTCACCGCCTGCGCGAAGAGCACCGGCCGGACGACCTGCGCGACGAGCAGGTCGGCCAGGTCGACGTCGGCCGGCAGCGCCGCGCCGGTCACCGTGGACAGCACCCGCCGCCGCAGCGGCCGGAACGGACGGTGGGAGAGCCAGCTGCCGAACCGGTCGGCCGCCTCGCGCATCAGCGGCGAGTGGAACGCCCGGCTGACCGCGACGGCGGCGTTGCCCACCCCGGCCGCCGTGGCGGCGGCGCGGCAGCGGGCGACCGCGTCGGGCGGGCCGGCGACGACGGTCTGCTCGGGCCCGTTGTACCCGGCCACGACGACCGGCTCGGCGCCGATGATGCGGCGGACCCGCGCCGGGGCGGCGGCCAGTCCCGCCATCGCCCCGTCCGGGCTGTCGGCCATGATGGCGCCCCGGGCCGTCGCGGTCTCCCGCAGGTCGTCCGCGTCGAACGCGCCGGCCCAGTGCAGGGCGGTCAGCTCGCCGAGGCTGTGCCCGACCGCCAGGTCGGCGTCCAGGCCGAGGAAGGCGAGGACGCGGAGGGCGGCGACCGAGGCGGTGACGATGCGGGGCTGGGCCTCGGCCGTGCCCGTCGGGTCCCCGGTGGCCGGCGGCGGCGCCGCGTTCCGGTACACCTCGTCGGCGACGGCGAAGCGGCGGCGCAGCGCCCCGCCGTCGGTGCGCCGGCCCGAGCCCTGGCCGGGGAAGAGGAAGCCCAACCGGGCGGGCCGCGCGGCGTGCCCGAGGAAGACCCCGGCGGCCGGCTCGACGAGCGCGTCGCGGCCCTGGTCCAGCGCCCCGGCGACGCGGCGCAGGCCCCGGTCGGCCGCCTCCGGCGACGCCGCCACGACGGCGGCCCGCCAGGGCCGGTCCCGCAGCCGGCGCTGCAACGCCGCGGCGAGGTCGGCCAGCTCGGCGTACGACAGGGCGCCGACGCGGTCGGCCAGCCGGGTGGCCGCCGTACGCAGCGCGTCCGGCCCGTCCGCGTCGAGCAGCAGCAGCTCGGTGTCCTGGGTGGTGCGGGCCAGGGCGGCGGACCGGGCGGGCAGGGCGGCCCGCCGGGGCGCGGGACCCGAGTCCAGCGCCAGGTGGGTGTTGATGCCGCCGAAGCCGAGGGCGGTCACGCCGGCCCGGACGGGCGCGTCACCCGGCCACGGCTCGGCCCGCCGCGGCACCCGCAGGGCGGGGGCGGCCCCGGACAACTCCTCGTGCGGCTCCACGCAGCCGGTGGTCGCCGGCACCACCTCGTGGTGCAGGGCGAGGGCGGCCTTGATGAGCCCGGCGACGCCCGCGGCGGCCTTGGTGTGCCCGATCATCGCCTTGACCGAGCCGATGGCGGCCGGCGACGCCCCGGGATCGGCCGCGCGCCGGGCCTCGGACAGGGCCCGCAGCTCGGTGGCGTCGCCGACGGCGGTGCCCGTGCCGTGCCCCTCGAACAACGGCACGGAGCTGACCGGGTAGCCGGCCCGCCGGTACGCCCGGTCCAGCGCGAGTCGGTGCCCGTCGGCCTCCGGGCGGGTGATGCCGCCCCGCCCGTCGGAGGACACCCCCCACCCGGCGATGGTGGTGTAGATCCGGTGCCCCCCGGCGAGGGCGTCCCGCTCGCGCATGAGGACGACCAGTCCGCAGCCCTCCCCGGGCCAGAAGCCCTGGGAGAACCGGTCGTACACGCGCATCTCGTCCCGGGCCAGCGCGCCGGCCTTGGCGAACCCGACCATCTCGAACGGGTCGATGGACAGGTCCACGCCGCCGGCCAGGGCCACGGCGACGTCCCCCTCGGCCAGGCTCCGGCACGCGGTGACGACGGACAGCAGGGACGACGAGCATGCCCCGTCGACGCTGTAGCCGCCGCCGTTGAGGTCGAAGTGGTTGCAGATCCGCCCGGCGATGGTGTTGGACAGCCCGCCGGCGAGCGTGTCCTCGTCGACCGCGGGGAACGGCGCCTTGTACCGCTGCTCCAGCTCCGCCAGGAAGCCGCTCGTGCGGGCGTCCGGCCAGCCTTCGGCGGCCAGCGCGGCCGCGACGGTCCGCCGCACGTACGGCCAGCGCAGCCGCATCACGTTGGCGCGGGAGAACTCCCCGGTCAGGGTGTTGCCGACGATGACGGCGGTACGGTCGCGGGGCAGTCCCGCGCCGTCGGGGAAGCCGGCGTCGGCCAGCGCCCGCCCGGCCACGTCCAGGGCCAGCCAGTGGGTCAGGTCGGTGGACCGGTACGTGCTGCCCGCCACCCGGTGGGCCAGCCGGTCGAACTGGTAGTCGCGCAGCAGGGCGGCGTGCCGGGCGTAGAACCGGTCCGGCGCGGCCGGGTCGGGCGACCAGTAGTCCTCCAGGCGGGTCCGCTCGTCGGGGATCCGGCGGAAGGCGCGCCGGCCGGCGAGGACGTTCTCCCACAGCTGGCCCGGTGAGTCGGCGTCCGGGTAGCGGCAGGCCATGCCGACGATGGCGATGCGGTCCATGATGTCCCCCTGGTCTCCGGCGGCGGCCCGGCGAGGCGTCACGCCCGCACCGTGGCGGGGGCCGCCGGCTCGGGAACCGGCGCCGGCGCGCGGCCGTTGGCGGGTGCCGCGCCCGCGCCGAGGGCCGGCGCCGGGGCCTCGGCCGTGGCCCGCTGCCGCTCGACGGCGTGTACGGCCCACAGGAACCCGCCCCGGACGAGGCACACGATGGCGGTGGCGAAGAACAGGCCGTAGACGACGGAGACGCCGGTGAGCAGCCCGTAGACCAGGGCGACGCCGCCGCCGAAGGCGAACTGGGACGCCGGCCGGAACGGCGTGGTACCGGGATCGGTGATCATGTAGTTGGTGAACAGGATGAACGCGACCCCCGTCATGATCGACAGCGCGTTCGGGATGGAGACGTCCAGCACGAGCCCGCGGAACACCGCCTGCGCGACGAACACGGACAGCCAGCCGGCGATGAGCCACGTCCGCCGGGTCAGCTTCGCGTTGAGCATCGTGCCCAGCACCAGGATCGCCGCGGGCAGCAACCAGTCGACAAGCGTGTCCACGTGCTCCGTGAACTGGTATGGCGGGGAGATGGACACCCAGGGGAACAGCAGCAGCACCACCGTGATGCCGAAGTTGGACGGGTTCATGAAGTGGACCAGCCGGCCGCGCGCCGGTGCCCGCAGCATCCACTTGGAGCTGACCGCGGTCACCACGCCGAACACCATGACCAGGATCCGGTCGTTCGGGTAGAGCAGCATGTTCACCGCGAGGGCGGTGATGTGGGCGGGGTAGAAGAACTCCACCGCCCCGCGGACGCCGCCGCCGCGGAACCGGGGGGCGCGCCGCTCGGCGCGGGCGCCGACGACCTCCAGCACGGCCTCTGTGGCGTACGCGGTCAGCACGGCCACGATCGGCCACAGCCAGGGCTGCTCGAAGCCGAGGACGGTGTACCCGAGGACGTTCAGGGCGGAGATGGAGATCGCGAATCGCCGCAGCGCGGTGACCCGCGGGTCGCGGGGAGCCTTGCTCATCGGGTTACCTCCCGGGCCTGGGCGCCGAGCTCTACCGAGTGCCAGCCCGGTTGGAGCCTGAGCTGTTGCTGATGGGTGCTGCCGTCGCGGTCGCGCCACGAGACCGTGACGTCGACGGGGCCGGTGTGCGCGCCGAGTCCGAGCACGACCTCGGGGCTGCGCTTGCCCGAGTGCCCGTTGCCGCCGTCGACGTGGCCGATCAGCACCCGGCCGTCGGGCGTGGTCGCGCGTACCTGGGCGCCGATCGCGGCGGCGGGCAGGGCGCCGGGCCCGGCCGCCGGCCGGGTCAGCCGCAGCCCGAGGAACGCTCCCGTGCCGGGGCTGTCGTTGCGGTAGAAGACCGGCGCGTCCCACTGCCGGGCCAGCGCCATGTCGAGCCGCCCGTCGCCGTCGGCGTCGCCCACGGCGATGCCCCGGGTGGGTACGGGGATGTCCAGGCCGAGTTCGGCGCTGACGTCGACGTACCCGCCGTCCGGCGTGCGGGCGTGGAACGCCGGGTGCTGCCCGCCGGCGATGTCGTCGCCCTGCCGGACGTTGGGCCACCATCTCATGTCGTCGAGCAGGATGTCGTTGGCGGCGGCCAGCTCCTGCAGCTGCGCCCACCGGTTGACGTCGCCCTTGACGAACCCGGCCGTCTGCACGATGTCGGGGCGGCCCCGGTTGGTGAAGTCAGCGATCTTGACGTCCCAGCTCCAGCCGCTCCAGGCGAGGTTCAGCTTCGCGCTGCGGTCCTCCCACGGTGCCCGGCCGGCGCTCAGCTGCTTACGCAGGTCCGCCTGGTCGCGGGCGGCGTTGACGAAGGCGAAGTTGCTCTCCTCGATGCCGAACGAGGTGGTGATGTTGCCGACGTACATGTCGTAGAGGCCGTCGCCGTCGAGGTCGCCGAAGTCGACGCCCATGCCCTTGAACGAGTCGTGGCCGAGGACCTTCGACTTCGGCACGGTGGCCCGGTTGGTGGTGCCGCGGACCAGGCCGAAGCGGATGTGGCCGGGCTGCGACCGGTTGTGCAGCAGGTGGTCGGGGCCGAAGTCGTTGGCGACGTACAGCTCCGGCAGCAGGTCGCCGTCGACGTCGTTGGCGGCCGCGGCGAGCGTCCAGCCGTGCGCGACGCGCTCGCTGAACACGCCCCGCTCCTCGGTGAACACGGGGATGCCGCCGACGGTGCCGCCGGCGTGCCGGAACACGTGGTTGGTGCCGCCGTTGCCGGCGTTCGACATCGACTTGTTCATCGTCACGCCACCGTGGACGGTGTGGTCGAGGACGGGCCCGTCGGGGAAGTAGTTGCCGACGAAGATGTCGTCGTGCCCGTCGCCGTCGAAGTCGGCCACCGTGACGCTGTTGGTGTTCCACTTCGGGCCCCGATACTCCCCGGCGGCCGCGGTGGGCACCAGCTCCACCGGGGCGTACGCGGCGGCGCTCAGGGCGGTGGCCTCGGCCCGCCTGAGGAACAGCACCGGGGTCCGGCCCCACCAGTAGACCAGCAGGTCGGTGCGGCCGTCGCCGTTGAAGTCGCCCGGCTGGCAGCCCATCGGCGCGATGTGCGGGTTCATCGGCAGCGGGGCCGGGTCCAGCGCGAACGAGGCGTACCGGTCCGCCCGCGCGCCGGGGGTCGGGGCGACGACGACCCGGTCGATCCGCACGTCGGTCAGGCACAGGTCGTTGGCGAGCCCGTCGCCGTCGAGGTCATTCATGGCGATGCCGGCGCCGACCGAGGAGATCCAGCCGGCGAGGTGGGCGTACGCGCGGTTGACCTTCCTGATCGTCTGTTGCGGATAGCCGCCGGGCAGCTGCACGGACATCGGTGTGAACCGGTAGCCGCCGGCGATGTCCCGTCTGGTCTCCGCCGACACCCCGTCAGGGCGGGCGACCAGGAACATTCCGGCGACCAGTACCAGTCCGAGGAGACCCGCCAAGTGGCGACGGCCCCATCCGAGTAACGGCGACAACGGTCGGCTCCTTCCGGTCGGCATGGGCCTCAGACGAGGCGTCGGGCGGGGCGGTCCGGGCGCGGGACGGGCCGGCGTCCGGGCAGCCGCCCGGACCGGGAACGCCGGGGGTGGCTCTCCGCGGGCGCCGGCCGTGCCGCCGTCCGGCGGGCAGCACGAGGGGAAGAGCGCATGCGAGCTCCCAGGGGGATCTGTGCGTGGAGCCGAACACCGGCGGCAGCTGTCGGGCGGTGTGGGTGGCGACCTGCGAATCAGCGCTTCCGGGCTCTCCGTCGAAGCACGTGACCCATAATCGGCGATCGGTCGGGCGCCGTCTTCTCCCATGTTGCTCTACCGGCTCCGTGTGACGTCGGAGCAGGAAAACATTCGCGCTTCATTCACTATGTGAAATTCAAGAGGCATTCAAGTTGGTTGTCGAAGAATGTGGGCTCCATTCGGGATAGGAGGATCATGACGAGCCCGCCGCGCACCCGCATGGATCAGGTGACCGCCGCCATCGACGTGGTGAAACGCGACCTGACCAGGCCCTCCAGCCTCGACAGCCTCGCGCGGACGGTGCCGTTCAGCCGCTTCCACTTCCACCGGGTCTTCCGCGACGTCACCGGGATGACACCGGCGCGGTTCCTCGCCGCCAGCCGGATGGCCGAGGCCCGGCGGTTGCTGCTGCACTCGTTCCTGACGGTGGCCGCCATCAGCACGACGGTCGGCTACACCAGCGTCGGCACGTTCACCACCCAGTTCACCCGCCTCGTCGGAACGCCCCCGGAGCAGTTCCGCCGGGTGGTCCGCGCGGTCCGCGACGCCGAGCGGACGCTGGCCGGCGGGTCGGTCCGACCGCCGGCGCCCCGGCCGAGCGCCGGGCTGTGGCTGCGGCCCGACCCGTACGCCCCCGGCGACCTGCTGGTCGTCGGCTGGCGGCCGGTGGGGCGGGGCGGCGAGTCCGAGAGCTGCCTCGTCGCCCGGCCCGGCCCGGTCGGCGTCGACATCCCCCGGGACGGGCGCGAGTACCACGTCAGGGTGTTGCTGCTGGCCGCGGCCCACGCCACCGCGGCGCTGGTCGACGAGCGCCCGGACGCCTATCGGGTCGGCACGGTCGTCGTACCCGCCGGCCAACGCGCCGGGACGGTGCCGATCCCGATGCGCCGGCCGCGCCCCGCCGACCCGCCGCTGCTCAGCGCCGAGCCGTTCGCGTGGCTCCTGGCCGCGCTGCGCGCCCCGGGCACGGGTGAGGCGTGCCGATGACCGCCCCGCCGGCGCCGAAGATCGAGCTGCACGTCCACCTGGAGGGCACCGTACGCCCGGAGACGCTGCTGTCCATCGCCCGCCGCAACGACCGTCCGCTGCCCCGGGACACGGTGCCCGGGCTGCGCGAACTCTACGCGTTCACCGACTTCGACCACTTCCTGCGGGTCTGGGCGATGACCACGAACAGCCTGCTCACCGTCGAGGACTTCCGCCGGGTCGTGGTGGACTACGCCGCCGAGGCGGCCCGCTGCGGCGCGGTCTACCTGGAGGGGATCTTCTCGCCCGCCGAGCGGGTCGCCCGCGGCGTCGACTGGGACACCGTCTTCACCGGCTACACGGAGGGCGCGGTCGAGGCCGAGCAGCGGCACGGCGTCGTCGTGCGGCTCACCCCGGACATCGACCGGTCGCTGCCGGTCGAACTGGCCGAGGAGTGCGCCCGGCAGGCCGTGCGGTACCGGGACCGGGGTGTGCTCGGGTTCGGACTCGGCGGGCCCGAAGGGGCCGCCCCGGCCGCCCGGTACGCCGCCGCGTTCGCCATCGCCCGCGACGGCGGGCTCGCGCTCGTCCCGCACGCCGGGGAGGCGGCGGGCCCGGAGTCGGTGCGCGAGGCGCTCCGGTTCGGGCCGGCGCGCATCCGGCACGGCATCGCCGCCGCCCGGGACCCCGACCTCCTCGCCGAGCTGCGCGAACGCGGCGTCGTGCTGGACGTCTGCCCCACCTCCAACCTGCGGACCCGGGTGGTGCCGGACCTGGCCCGGCACCCGTTGCCCGAGCTGCTGGCCGCCGGCGTCACGTGCAGCGTCGGCACGGACGACCCCGCCATGTTCGACACCGACCTGGACCGGGAGTACGCCCTCGCCGCCGCGCTCGGCCATCCGCCGGCCGCCGCGTTCGCCGCCGGCCTCGCCGGGGCGCTGTGCGACGAGACCACCCGGGCGGCGGTCGCGGCGCGCGGCTCGGCCCACCACGGCCCGGCCGCCGTCGATTCCCCGCGGCTGCCCCCGCCCCCGTGGCCCCGCGGCGGCCAGGCCACTAGGACTGGGCCGGGATCCAGCTCGCCGCCCGTCGGGCCGCCGCGAGAGCCGCCCAGGCGCACAGCTCCAGCAGTGCCCGGTCCTCCGGCCGGTCCCGGCGGAACCGCCCCACCGCCTCGTCGTCGACCTGGTACGGGGCCGCGGCGACCAGCAGGGCAAGCCGGGCGGCGGGCCGCTCCGCCGGGGCAGCACCCGGACGGCCGCGTCGGCCCAGGCCCGGCTGATCCCCGGCGGCTCCCCGCCCCAGCCGGCCAGCCAGGTGGTGACCAGCGCACGCGCCCCCGCCGGGACGGACGACGCCGCGGCCTCGACGGCCGCCGCCGACCGGGCGAGGGCGGCGGCGACGGTCGGGCTCGCCCGGGCCCAGGCGAGGTCGGCCGGCAGCGGGGCGGCCGGCAGCAGCCGCAGCGACGCGCCCGGCGGCCGGGGCCGGTCGGCGGCCCGGCCGATCCGCCCCCCGAGCACCCGGCTGACCGGCGTCAGCGCCAGGCGCGGCACGCCCGGCGGCAGCGGCGCCTCGGTCAGGAACACCGACACCACCCGGTTGAGGTAGTGCGTCAGCACCGCCACGGCCACCATCTCGGCGGCCTGCGCGGCCGGAAATGGCGCGGCGGCGCCGGCCGCGGCGGCCGCGCTGGCGGCGGCCCGGCCCCAGTCGCGCAGCGCGCCGGAGGGCAGGTCGTCGCCGGCGCCGCGCAGCAGCCGCCGCAGGGTGCCGCGGTGCACGCTGACGCAGTACGGGCACGCGTTGCCGAGCGAGACGCCGTACACCGCCGCCTCCTTCGCCGCGCGGGGGGCCACGCCGTCGGCGACCACCGTCTCGCGCAGCATCACCCAGGCGGCGGCGAGCAGGTCCGGGGCGGGGCTGTGCAGCACGACCGGCGGCGCGAGCACGCCGAAGTCCTCGTCCATCTGCCGGTAGACCTCGGCCACCGGCCCGTGCGCCGCGCCGCGGCGTACCGGGGTCACGTGGCGGACCTGCCCGAACCCCAGGTCGCCGAGCAGCGTCCGCAGCGGGTGCGAGGTCACCTGACTCCTCCCCGCCTCATCGGGGCAGCCACCGGCCGAGCCCGCGCCGGACCGCCGCCCGGAACACCGCGTCCGCCACCGCCACGTCCTCGATGCCGAGGCCGAACGGATTCACCAGGACGACCTCGTCCGGCCGGCGGCGCCCGGGCGCCCGCCCGGCGAGGACGGCGCCCAGCTCCGCGTCCACCCGGCGCTGGTGGGCGGCGGGCGGCCCGTCCGCCGGGCCGACCAGCTCGCCCCGGCGGCCAGCCGGCCCAGCAGCCGCACCCCGTCGGCGGCGACGAGCCCCCAGTCGTCCACCACGATCCGGTCGGCGCGCCGCACCACGTCGGGCAGGACGTCGTCGAGCGACACGTTCACCACCACACAGCCGGGGCGCAGCCACCCGTACGGGATGTAGCCGGTCGTGGTGGTGGTGACCGGGACGACGACGTCGGCCGCCCGGACGGCCTGCTCCGCGGAGTCGCAGACCCGCACGTCGGCGTCGCCGAACTCCCCGGCGAGCGCCTCGGCCCGCGCCCGCACGAGATCGAAGACGTGGAACCGCTCGACGCGCGGCAGCCGCTCGGCGAACAGCAGCAGGTGGGCGCGGGCCAGCTCGCCGGCGCCGACGACGGCCATCTCCCGGGCGTGCGCGGCGCCGAACGCCCGTACGGCCAGCAGCGTGACGGCGGCCGTGCGCAGCGCGGAGATCCGGTCGGCGGCCAGGACCGCGACCACCCGGGCGGTCTCGGCGTCGAACAGCATGGTCAGGCCGCTGGCCCGGGGCAGCCCCCGGGCGGGGTTGCCCACGGAGGCGTTGATGACCTTGATGCCGTACCGGGCGGCGCCGTCCAGCACGGCGCCGGGCAGGGCGAGGCTGCGGGCCGCGCCGCCGCCGGGGCCGTCCAGCGCAGCGCTGCCTCGGGCGGCAGGTCGGTCAGCCCGGTGGCGTGCGCGACGAGGGCGGACTCCACGGCCGCCACGGCGTCGACGTCCGCCAGCGCCGCCCGGACGTCCCCGGCGCACAGGTACAGGATCGCGTCCCCGGCGCCGCTCACCGCACCACCGCCGGCACGGAGGGCGACCGGGTGAGGTCGGTGAAGGGCAGGGTGCCGGACCAGTCCGCGAGCCCGTGCTCGCGCAGCCACCGGTCGTTGAACAACGACCCCTCGTACTTGCGACCGTCGTCCGGGCAGACGCACGCGACGCGGGAGAGTCCGTGGTCGCGGGCGACCACCGCGGCGGCGGCCAGGGCGGCGCCGCCGGAGCCGCCGATCCTGATCCCGGTGCGCTCGCGCACCGTCGCCACCGTGGCCACCGCCGTCAGCTCGCTCACGAAGACCGTCTCGTCGTACAGGTCGTCGGTCGCGAACCGGGACCGCTGGCTCGACCCGATGCCCGTCAGCAGCCGGGGCGCGGGCCGCCCGGCGAGCGCCACGGAGCCCGCCACGTCCACGGCCACGATGCGCACCCCGGGCCGCCGCTCCCGGAAGTACCGGCCGATGCCGGCGAGGGTCCCGCCGGTGGAGACCGCCACGACGACGGCCTGCAACCGCCCACCCGCCTGGGCGTCCAGCTCCGGCGCGGTGGTGGCGTAGTGCGCCAACGGGTTGTGCGCGCTGCCGTACTGGTCGGTCCAGACGTACCGGGGGTCGGCCGCGCACAGCTCCCGGACGCGGCGCAGCCGGGCCCGCAGGTAGTTGCCGTTCTCGTCGGCGGAGTCGACCACGTCGACCAGCGCGCCCAGCTCGCGCAGGGTGCTGAGGTTCTCGGCGGTGACGTGCGGGTCCACCACCGCGTGGAACCGGTAGCCGCGGGCCCGGGCGATGAACGCCAGGGCCACCCCGAGGTTGCCCGACGTCGACTCGACCAGCGTGTCGCCCGGGTGCAGCGTCCCGGCCGTCTCCAGGCCGCGGACCAGGCTGAGCGCCGTACGGTCCTTCACCGAGCCCCCGGGATTGTGTCCCTCCAGCTTCAGCAGCACCTCGCACCGCCGGCCGTCGACGGTCACCGTGACCGCCGCGACCGGTGTCGCGCCCACCCGGCCGACGAGGCGTTCCAACTGGTCCCGGCTGAGCCGTCCCAGCCGCTGCCACGTCGGGCCCGGGTGGGCGCGCCCGCCGGTCAACGCTGGTGTGTCCACCTGGTGCGCACCGCCCCGGTCACCGGGTCGGCCAGACGGGCGGGCAGGTGTCGCGCGCGGGCCGCCTGAGCGAGATGAGGAAGTCGTCCACGCTCGTCCGCACGCAGTCGCTCTCCCGGTACGCCAGCGTCCCCGGGCCCTCGTACAGCAGGCGGGTGGAGCCGGGGATCTGCTCGGCCACCGACTCGGCCCACTCCACCGGCTGCCCCGGGGCGTACCGGCCGTGCACCACCAGCACGGGCAGCGGCGTGGTGATCCGCAGCCGGTGGGTGGGGTTGCCGACGGCGAACGGCCAGCCGGCGCAGCCCACCACGTTGAGGTACTGGTTCTGGTTGATCCGCACGTGCGGCGCCTTGACGGCCTGGGCGGCGACGATCCGCTGCAGTTCCGCGTAGTCCCGGATGGGGAGGTTCCAGTCCTGGCAGAAGTGGCCGAAGGACAGCCCGCGCCCGACGCCGGTGGGGTAGACCAGCGGTTCGCCGGCCGTGGCGGCGGGTGCGGCCGGTCGCGCCGGCCCGAGCCGCGGCGCCGCGGTCGCCGGGCTGCTCTCCTCGTAGAGGTGGCGGAAGCTCTCCGACAGCCGGCCGAAGGAGGCGTCGGGGTAGTCGCCGGCGGCGCCGACGTACGCCGACAGGTCGATCGGCGTGAACGGGCCGACCTCGCCCCGCTCGGTACGGGCCCGCAGCTCGTGGTAGATCCCGCTGACGTCCCGCCCGTGCAGCTCGCAGGCGGGGGAGAGGTCGCACCACCGGGCGAAGCCGACGAAGGTGGACTCCACCGAGCCGGCCTTGGTCGACATGTACTCCTCGGCCGTGCGCACGCTGTGGTCGAGGTTGCCGTCCAGGACCATCGCCCGCACGCGGTGGGGGAACAGCTCGGCGTACAGCTGGCCGACGATCTCGTTCTCCCAGGTGTGCATGAAGCTGATGGTGTCCTCGCCCATGGCCGCGCGGATCGCGTCGACGTCGCGGGCCTGGGCGGCGCTGTTGTCGTGCTGGAAGCCGATGCCGGTCTGCCGCGCGCACTGCTCGTACCAGGTGCGCATGCCCGCGCGCACCACCTCGAACTCCGCCTGGCTGGCGGGGAACTGCGGCACCAGCGGGCCGCGGATCCAGCAGGTCTTCTCGGGCTTGGCGCGGTAGCTGACGAAGTCGAAGTGCTCGCGCAGGCGCCGGGTGGGCTCGGTGAGCGGCAGGCCGCCCTTGAGCACCAGGACGCCGATCCGCTTGGCCGGGTCGGCGGCCCTGATCCGTCGGACGTTCAGGTCCACCTGCGCGCCGCCCGGGTTTGCCCAGTCGATCGGCACGCGCAGCACGGCGCAGTCCTGGGTGGCGTCGTCCGCGCAGGGGCCCCACCGCAGCCCGTCGGCCGGCGGCCGCCACCGCGCCGCCGCCTCGGGGCTCGCGGCCGGCGCCGCGCAGGCGGTGCCGACCAGGAGCACGGAGACCGCCGCGGCGAGGAGTCTGGTGGTCTTGGGTGATCTCATGGGGGCCTCCGGTGCCGTCAGGGCCAGATCGCCGGGCAGGTGGTTGACGTCGGCGCGCTACGGGTGACGAGGAACGTGTCGATCACGGCCCGGGCGCAGGGGCTGGACCGGTAGGTGCTGGTGCCCGGGCCGGCGTAGCGCAGGGTGCGGGCGCCGGGGATCTGCCGGGCGACCGACTCGGCCCAGGCCACCGGCTGTTCCGGGTTGAACGCGCCGTAGGCGACGAGGGTCGGCACGGGCCGGTCGACGGCCAGCCGGTGCTGCGGGTAGGCGACCCGGTACGGCCAGCCGACGCAGCCCAGCACGGCCTCCCACCGCTGCCCGTGCATGGCGACCGTCGGGGCCGCCTGCGCCATCTGCCGCCGCAGGCGCTCCAGCTCGGGGTACGAGTTGATCCGCAGGTTCCAGTCGGAGCAGGTCGCGGGGCTCGCCCCGGGGTAGCCCGGTCGGCCGCCGCGCCCCCGCCCGGGGCGGCCGCCGCCCCGGAGCCGAGGGCGCCCGCCGCGCCCGCGCCGCCCGCCGGGACCGTCGCGCCGCCCGCCGGGACCGTCGCGCCGCCCGCCGCCGTCGCGCCGGCCCCGGCCGCGTCGGCGTGAGTGCGGCCGTAGACCTGGCGGGCGCTGATCTCCCGCAGTCGCTCGGCCATGTCGAACCAGCCGAGGTGCGGCTCGGCGAGGCGGAACTCCAGCACGCTGGCCAGGCCCGGGAAGTCGAACGGGAACCCGCGCAGGTCCTTGAACCCGCCGGCCTGTGCCTGTGCCGCGAGGCTCCGGTAGAACCCGCGCAGGTCCATGCCGTGGAAGCCGCACTCCGGGGTGCGCTCGCACCAGTCGGCGAAGGCCTGGAAGGTGGCCTCGATGCCGGTGGCGGCGCTCGCCAGGTACGGGCCGGTCGAGGCGATGCTGTGGTCGGGGCTGCCGTCGAGCACGAGGGCCCGCAGCCGGTCGGCGAACAGTTCGGCGTACGCCTGCCCGACGAGGTTCGTCGCGGACGTGTTCAGGAAGCTGATCTGCCGTTCGCCGAGCGCGGCCCGGATGGCGTCGACGTCCCGGGCCTCGGTCGCGCTGTCCTGGTGGTGCCAGCTCGCGCCGTGCCGGCGGGCGCACTCCCGGAACGCCTCCCGGTTGCGGCGCACCAGGTGCTGGAACTCGGCCGCGTCGCGGGGCGAGGTGGTGACGTCCGCCGGCACCACGCAGGACGCCGACGCGTCGACGACCTCGAGGGTCCGCTCGGTGTACGTGACGAGGTCGAAGCGCTCCCGAAGCGCCGGGGAGAGCCCGGCGACGCCGGTCGGCGGCGGGTAGACGAGCACCCCCACGCGTCGCGCCGGATCGGTCGCGCGGGATCGGGTCACCTCGACGGCCGTCGTGCCGCCGCCCGGGGCGGACCAGTCGAGGGGCACCCGCAGGGTGGCGCACCGCGTGGTGGCGTCCGCCGCGCAGGGCCGCCAGTCCAGTCGCGACGGCGGCTTCCAGGTCTGCGCGTCGCCCGCCGGGGGTTCGGCGGCCGGTGCCGCGCAGGCGGACGCCAGCGCGGCCGCGACCACGATGGCGCCGAGGGCTCGTAGCTTCATGAGGTTTCTCCGTTGCCGTCCGAGAGGTCCGTGGCGAACCTCAGCCGTCATGGCCAGCGCTCGACTCCGGTGGGTGGAGCGGCGCAGGTGGCTCGGGAAGCGACCGCCGGGCGGGCGCGGGGCTCGGCCGGTCGTCGGGTCTGGCGCTGAGTCTAGAGATAGCGCTACATGAAAATCAAGAATGTCGATCGGATGTGGGCCGTGGAACTTGCGCCCCCGGACACGCCAGCCGGTCGCCTGATGTCCGGTGTGTCGCTACGGACTCCGGTAGCGTCTTGGCGAGGACGAGCAGCCTGAAGGGATGAAGAGATGTCTGCGCTGGGCACAGTGACCACCACCGAGGACGGGCGGCTGTGCCTCCGCCTGACCCGCCGGATCCCGGTCCCGCCGGAGACGGTGTGGCCGGCGATCACGGAGGCGCGCCGCCTGGAGGGCTGGTTCCCGTCGGTCGTCAGCACCGACTTCGCGCCGGGCGCCAAGCTGACCTTCGATCTCACGGCGGAGCAGCGCGAGCACATGGGCATCGGCCCCGACGAGGACATGAGCGCCGAGGGCGAGGTGCTGCGGTACGAGGCGCCGCGCCACCTGGAGTACACCTGGGGCGAGGAGATCTTCCGCTGGACGCTGGATCCGGACGGCCCGGACGGCACCCTGCTCACCTTCGTGGACATCTTCGACGACCGGAGCCTGGCGGCCCAGATGGCGTCGAGCTGGCACGCCGTGCTCGACCTGTTCGAGGCGCGGCTGACCGGCCGCGACGTCGACTGGTCGGTCTGGGACCGGGAGGCCGAGCTGCGCGGCGAGTACGCCGAGGCCGTGCCGTAGCGGCCGCCCGGGCAAGGCCGGGGACGCGCGGCGTCCCCGGCCTTGGGGCGAGGGCCCACTAGCCCTTCCTGGTCGCCGTCGCGATCAGCACCTCGCCGCCGAGCCGGACCGGCCCGGTCGGGAACCGCTCGGCGACGGCCGCCACGCCGTCGCGGCGCAGCGCGGCCCGCTGCCGCGGGGTCATCATCCGCAGGTTGCGCATCATCGGGCCCATCGTCTCCTCGAACAGGTCCCAGCACGCCTCCGCGTCGGCCACCTCGATGATGGTGGTGCGGAAGCGGTCCACGCACACGTCGTCGAAGCCGCCCTCGACGAGGATCTCGTGCAGCCGGTCGGGGTCGGACAGCGACACGGGGCCGGGTCCGCCGTTCGCCGACGGCGGCGGTGTCGGCGCGTGCCTGGCGATGACCGGGGAGCTGATGCTGAAGGCCATGCAGTGGCGGGGGTCGCCCAGCGTCGTGGCCACGAACCGCCCGCCCGGCCGCAGCGCCCGGTGCACCTCGCGCACCGCGGCCACCGGCTCCGGCATGTACTGCAGGCCGACCCGGCAGGTGGCCAGGTCGAAGCTCTCCGGCTCCACGCCCAGCTCGGCCTCGCTCGCGACCGTCCGGAACTCCACGTTGGTCAGCCCGCGCCGCGCCGCCCAGGTGCGCGCGCCCTCGATCATGTCGGCCGACAGGTCGAGCCCGAGCACCGTGCCGGACGGCGCGACCCGCTCGGCGAGCGCGCAGGACGGGTTCCCGATGCCGCAGGCCAGGTCGAGCACCCGGTCGCCGGGCCGGGGGTCGGCCACCGCCAGGATCCGCGGCGTCATCTCGCCGCCGGCGGCGTCGAGGCGGTCCCGGTGGGTGAGCCAGCCGGGCGCCGAGAGCGCCCACTCCGTCCGCTGCTGCTCGCGTGCGGCTTCCGCGTTCATGTCGTGTGCCCTCCCGGAGGCGACGAAAAAAACCTGATTCTAAAGCTTGTATCGGAAACCCGACCTTACTGGCGAGGTCGTGGGCCATGGAAGTCTTGTAGCGAGCATTTCTCACTGCTAACTTCCATAGTTAATACCGTCTCGCTGGAGGGTGCCGCGATGCAGCGGACCGAGCGACTCTCGATCTTCATCGTTCAGCAGGGCGTGTGGAACCTGCCCCTGGAATCCATGCCGCTCGCCGCCGGCTACCTGAAGGCCGCCGTCCTCGGCGACGAGGACATCCGGCCCCACGTCGACGTCACCATCCACAACTTCAAGGGCGGCGACCGGCTCGTCACCATGGCGCAGGAGATCTTCCGCCACGATCCGCCGGACATCATCGCGTTCTCCGTGCTGGGCTGGAACTTCCGCCAGTTCGGCGCGCTGGCGGAGACGTTCAAGCAGGTGAACCCGGACGGCTGGGCGGTGTTCGGCGGCACCCACGTCGCCAACCGCGCGGCCCGCACGTTCCGACTGTTCCCGGACGTCGACATCGTCGTGAACGGCGAGGGCGAGCTGACGTTCCGGGACATCGTGCGCGCCCGTCTCGCCGGCCCGTCCCGGCGCGGCCTCGCGGGCATCGCCGGCATCTCCTACCGGTCGGACCAGGAGGAGGTCCTGACGACCCTGCCCCGCCCGCGGATCGAGGACCTCGACGCCGTTCCCTCGCCGTTCCTCACCGGCGCCATCGAGCTGACCGACGCCGCCGGCCGGTTCCGGTACGACGTGGCGCTGATGGAGACGAACCGGGGCTGCCCGTACAAGTGCTCCTTCTGCTACTGGGGCGGCGCCGTCGGCCAGCGCATCCGGGCCTTCTCGCGGGAGCGGCTGCGCGCCGAGCTGGAGCTGTTCGCCCGGCACCGGGTGCACACGATCGTCCTCTGCGACGCGAACTTCGGGATGCAGCCCATCGACCGCGAGTTCGTGGAGGACATGATCGAGCTGCGCGACCGGTACGGGTACCCCCGCGCCCTGGAGACGTCGTGGGCGAAGAACAAGTCGGCCGTGTTCTACGAAATCGTGCGGATGATGAAGCGCAGCGGGATGCGCAGCTCGTTCACCCTTGCCCTGCAGACGCTCAGCGAGGACGCCCTCGCCGCGATGAACCGCCGCAACATGAGGCTGAACGAGTGGGAGGACCTGGCGGCGTGGCTCGACCGCGAGGGCCTGGACTGCTACGCGGAGCTGATCTGGGGCGCGCCCGGCGAGACGGTCGAGTCCTTCATGGACGGCTACGACAGGCTGTCCCGGCACGTCTCCCGGATCGCCGTCTACCCGCTGCACCTGCTGCCCAACACCGAGTACGGCGACAAGAAGGAGGAGTACGGCATCGTCGCCGTCCGGGGCGACGACGACGACTTCGAGTACATCCTCTCCCACCGGACGATGACCCTCGCCGACAACCGGATGGTGCGGCGGTTCCTGTTCTGGAGCCGCGTCATGGCCGAGAACGCGGTGCTGCGGCACGTGTGGGTCGGCGTCCGGGAGCTGACCGACCTCACCCAGTCGCGGGTGCTGCGGGGCCTCGACGAGTGGATCGCCACCGTGGACGACCCGGCGGCCGAGCCGCTGCGGGCGGCGGTCGCCCGATCGGCCAGCAGCGACGTCGCGTACGGCGACGCCGTCAGTTACCTGATGGGCGCCCCGCAGGCGAGGCGGCTGCTCACCCGGTGGTGGGCCGAGCGGGTGCGGCCGGCTCTGCCGACCGACCGGGTCGCCGTCCTCGACGAGATGTTCCGCTACGACCTGCTGACCCAGCCGTACTACCGGCACCCCGACGCCGAGGGGGAGCCGGAGGAGCTGCCCCTCGTCCGGCTGCACGGTGGCGAGTACCGCCTGCGCGCGGGGGTGGAGCTGACCTACGACGTGCCGGCGGTCGTCCGCGCCCTGCGCGCCCACGCCGAGGCGCCCCTGAGTCCTCGACCGCACCCGGTGGACCTGTACTACCGGCCCGGCGTGGAGAACTTCATCGGGTCGACGAACCACGAGGAGATCGTCTACTTCATGGGGATGACCGGGGCGGAGGTCGCCGAGGCGGGCGGGGCCGAGCGCCCGGACGAGGCCGCGGTGCGGGTGATCGAGGGCGCCTGCTGAGCCGCGCCGCGGTGGCGGACGCCGCCGGGCGCCCCGGGCCGGGGGACTCCCGCGGGCCCGGGGCCGCCGCGGCGCTCAGGCGCGCCGGAACGAGTACGACCGCCAGACGCCGAGGCCGAACCGCCGTATCGGCGTGAGGCCGTACCGGGCGGCGAGGTGGTCGATGTCCTGCGGCGTCGGCCGGTACACCGGCGGCTTGCGCAGCGCGAACCGCAGGTCCATGATTTCGCGGTCGTCGGTGGCCACGTCGGACTGCACGTATCCGAGGGCGAAGACCCCGCCGGGCCGCAGCGCGCGGGCCACCGTCGCCCACAGCGGCTCCGGCTCGCGCAGGAAGTGGTACGCGCCGACGATCAGGGCGCCGTCGAAGTGCCCGTCGCGCAGGTACTCCTGCGGGCGTTGCAGGTCGCCCCGGACCACCGCCACCCGGTCGTCGCCGGCCGTGCGGCGCATGGCCGCCTCGGCGTAGTGCGGGGTCAGCTCGACGCCGAAGACGGCCGCGCGCGGGTCCGCCGGCAGCCGGTCGGCGATCTCCAGCAGCCCGTAACCGGGGCCGCAGGCCAGGTCCAGGACGCGCGGCCCGGCCGCCAGCGCCTCGTGTACGGCCTGGAGGCGGCACCAGCGGTAGAACGGAATGGTGAAGATCTCCTCGATCTCGGGCGGCGCGCCCGCGGTGAAGTCCGCGGCGATCGGGTCGCCCTCCACGGTGAGCGCGTCGAGGATGCCGGCGTAGCTCTGGCTGTGCCGCAGCTCGGTCAGCGAGCCCCGCCCGGTGGCCAGTCGCACGAGGTCGTCGTCGAAGTCGCGGGGGGTGGGGCTCGCGACGGCGGCGTAGCGCGGCGGGTCGCCCTCGACGCGCGTGACGTCGCCGTGCTTGGCCAGGGCCCTCAGCAGCAGCTCCGCGATCGGCAGCTTGGTCGGGACGACGCCCATGCGCCGCCCGAACTCGTCGGCGGTGACGGGCGTGCGCAGCAGGTCCAGCAGCCCGCGCGCGGCGCACTGCCGGCGCAGGACGTCGTAGCAGGCCCGGCGGTACTCCAGGTAGGCCGCCTCCATCCGCTCGGGCGGAACGCGTACCAGGTCGTCGCTGTCCACGTGGACGGTCATGGAACTCCTCGGGTCAGGCGGCGGCGCGGGCCGCCGTGTTGGCGCGGCGAGGACGCTTTAGATTGATATAGTATCAGCCGAACGGTGAGGTTGGCAGTCGAGGGTGGAGGATCGGCGTGAGCAACAGCGCCTACGGGCCGCAGATGAGCGACCTGTACGACCTGGTCTACGAGGGCCGCGGCAAGCCGTACGCCGCCGAGGCCGCCCTGGTGACCGACCTGGTCCGCGCCCGACGGCCCGACGCGGCGTCGCTGCTCGACGTCGCCTGCGGCACGGGCGGGCACCTCGTTCCGCTGCGGGCGATGTTCGACCACGTCGAGGGCGTCGACGTCTCGCCCGACATGTGCGCCGTCGCCCGGGGCAAGCTCCCCGGGGTGCCGATCCACGAGGCCGACATGCTGGGCCTCGACCTGGGCCACCGCTTCGACGCCGTCTGCTGCCTGTACAGCGCCCTGGGCTACCTGTCCAGCACGCGGGAGCTGACCGCCGCGGTCGGGCGGATGGCGCGGCACCTGACCCCCGGCGGCGTCCTGCTGGTCGAGCCGTGGTGGTTCCCCGACCGGTTCCTCGACGGATACGTCGGCGACGACGTGGTGCGCGGGCCGCAGCGGACGGTGGCCCGGCTCTCCCACTCCGTCCGGGAGGGGGACGTGGCCCGGCAGGAGACGCACTACCTCGTCGCGGACGCCGGCGGGGTACGGCACTTCCGGCACGTGCAACGGCTGACCCTGTTCGCGTACGACGACTACGCGGCGGCGTTCCGGGCCGCCGGCTGCCGGGTGGAGTATCTGCCCGACGCGGTCCCGTCCGGGCGCGGCCTGTTCGTGGGCGTCGCGGCATAGTCGCCGGACCGGGTGCCGCGGGCCGGGTCAGAGCACCTGCACCCGCGGCACGTAGACGATCCAGCGCCCGCCCCGCTCGGCGAAGTCGCGCTCCTTCGCCATGATCTCCTCGGCGTGGTTCCAGGCGAACAACAGGGCGAAGTCCGGGTACGGCGCGCGGAACGCCTCCGGCGGCGCGATCGGGATGCGCGCGCCCGGCACCACCCGGCCCTGCTTGGCGGGCGTGGAGTCGCAGATGAACGGCAGCAGCGCCGGCCCGATGCCGCAGTAGTTCGTGACCGTCGTGCTCTTGCCCGGCGCGCCGTACCCGACGACCCGCCGGCCCTCGGCGGCCAGCCGCTCCAGGGTGGCCACCAGGTCGGTCCGCACCCGGCGCACCGCCTCGGCGAACCGCTCGACGGTGCGCGGGTGGGCCAGCCCGGTGGCCCGCTCGCGGTCGAGCCACTGCTCCACGGCGGGCGACGGCCGCCGCCGGCCCGGCCGCGCGAGGGTGTAGCGCAGCTCCCCGCCGTGCAGGGGCGTGGGCGCCACGTCGACCAGCTCGAAGCCGAACCGGCGGGCCAGCTCCCGCACCGAGCGGACGGTGAAGTAGAAGACGTGCTCGTCGTAGATCTGGTCGAACGCCGTCCGCTCGACGATCGTGCCCAGGTAGGGCTCCTCGAACACGAACACGCCGTCCGCGGTGAGCAGGGTGTCGACGCCGGCCAGCACCGAGCCCAGGTACGGCAGGTGGCAGATCGTGTTGGCGCCGAACACCACGTCGGCGGGGCCGTGGACGGCCCGGACGGCGGCGGCCGTACGCGCCTCGAACCAGTCGGTGAGCACCCGCACGCCCCGCGCCGCCGCGAGCGCCGCCACCTCGGCGGCCGGGTCGACGCCCAGGTGCCGTACGCCGGCGTCGGCGATCGTGCCGAGCATGACGCCGTCGTTGCAGCCGACCTCCACCACGAACGGGTCCGGCCCGGTCAGCTCGGTGCGCAGCAGGTCGCGCGCGGCGCGGGCGAAGTGCTCCCGGTGCAGCGCCGACCCGGAGGCCCGGTACGGGTACTCGTCGTGGTATTTCAGCTCCCGCGGCACCTCCGTGGTGAGCTGCACCATCGTGCACCCGCCGCAGGCGCCGACGGCCAGCGGGAACAGCGGCTCCTCGGCGGCCCGCCCGGGCGGGACGAACCGGTTCGCCGAGGGCTGCCGCCCCAGGTCCAGGAACTCGGTCACCGTGCCGCCGCAGATCCGACAGTCCATCGTGGTCACCAGCCCGCCCTGATCGTCCGCACGACGTGCTCCCGGTCCCGCTCCGACAGCCACCAGCCGACGGGGATGTGCACCATCCGCTCGTGGACCCGGTCCAGCCCGGGCAGGTCGGTGGCGGCGTCCCTGACGCAGCTGTGGGCGTCGTTGCGCCGGATGACGACGCTGGTCATGATCCCCGCCGCGGTCATCCGGCGCATGAACGCCGGCCGGTCGCGCACCTTCAGCGGGTACAGCCAGTACGACGACTCCCGGTCGGGGCGTCGCTCGGTCAGCTCCACCCCGGCGACGCCGGCCAGCTCCCGGTCGTAGTAGGCGGCGTTGTCCCGGTGGGCGCGGACGTTGGCGTCGACCAGGTCGAGGTTCGCCAGGCCGATCGCGGCCTCGATCTCGTTGAGGTGGAAGTTGTAGCCCCACTCCGCCACGTCGTAGTCGCCGTGGACCCGGTCGGCCGAGCGGTCGATGCCGTACCAGCGCAGCAGCCGGGCCCGCCGGTACGTCTCGTCGTCCGCAGCCACGAGCAGGCCGCCGCTGCCGCAGGTGAGGTGCTTGATGGCGTGGAAGCTGAACACGCAGAGGTTGCCGTGGTTGCCCAGCGGGCGCCCCTCGAACGTCGACCCCCAGGCGTGGGCGCAGTCCTCCACCGCGGCGGGCCGGTGGCCCCAGGCGGCCTCGGCGCGGTCGAGGATCGTGGCGAGTCGCCGCAGGTCGACGGGGTAGCCGCCCCAGTGCACCACGACGACCGCGCGGGTGGCCGGCGACAGCTTGCGCTCCAGGTCGTCGAGGTCCACGTTGAGCGAGGCCGGGTCGACGTCCACCCAGCGCAGGCGCAGCCCGTTGGCGAGCACGGCCCAGTTGGACGCCTCGAAGGTCAGCGGCGTGGCGAGCACCTCGTCGCGGCGGCGGCCGTCGCCGCCCGGCCGGTCCGCGACCAGGCGCAGCGCCAGGTGCAGCGCCGAGGACCCGCTGTTGACGGCCGCCAGGTAGGGGTTGCCGACGCGGGCCCGCAGCGCCCGCTCGAACTCCTCCACCACCGGCCCGTGCCCGACGAGTCCGCTGTCGATCACGCGGGCCACCCGGGCCGGCACCTCGGGGGACATCGCCGGCCTCAGCAGCGGGATCATCGGCCGCCCGCTCACGTCCGGGCCCCGGCGTCCGCGACCGGCGAGTCCGTCCACCACGGGCTGCGCCGGGCCCACTCGATCGTGCGCCGCAGCCCCTCGGGCAGGGGCGTCGCGCAGCGGAACGACAGCAGGCGCCGGGCCTTGCCGACGTCCGGGACGCGGCGGGGGATGTCCTCGTACCGGCCGCCGAGGGCCCGGTCGGTGTCGACGGGCAACGGCGGGGTGTCGACGCCGGCCAGCTCGCCGGCGAGCCGGACCAGCTCGGCCACGGTCGTCTCCCGGTCGCTGCCGATGTTGAAGACCTCGCCGTCGGCGGCCGGGTGCGCCGCCGCCAGCAGCGTCCCGGTAACCGCGTCGTCGACGTACGTGAACGCGCGCGTCTGGGCGCCGCCGTCGTACAGCAGCGGCGGCAGGCCCCGCAGCAGCCGGTGCACCGTCCCGCTGACCACGTAGGCGGGCCGCTGCCGGGGCCCGTAGACGTTGAAGTACCGCAGCACGGTCGTCCGCAGCCCCAGCTCGCGGGCGAAGGCGAGGGTCAGGTGCTCGGCCAGGGCCTTGCTGGTGGAGTACGACCACCGGTCCGTCGCGGTGCTGCCGAGCACCCGGTCCGCGTCCTCCGCCCAGGGCACCGCCGGGTTCCGGCCGTACACCTCGCTGGTGCTGGCCACGACGACGCGGGCGCCGACCTCGAGGGCCCGTTGCAGGACGGCGCGGGTGCCGAGCAGGTTGACGTCGATCACGTCGAGCGGCGAGCGGAGGTAGCGGTCGACGCCCACCATCGCGGACAGGTGGTAGACGGTGTCCACCTCGTCGGTGACCAGCCGCCGCAGCGCGGTCGGGTCGCGGATGTCGCCCGTGACGTGTCGCACCGCCGACGGGTCACAGTCCAGGTCGGGCGGCGGGGGAGCGAGGTCGTAGCTGACCACCCGCCGGCCCGCGCGGGCCAGGCGTTCGACGAGGTGGCTGCCGAGGAACCCGGAGCCGCCGGTGACGACGTCGAGCGGCCTCACCGCCCCACCCCCCGGTACGCGTAGCCGAGCCCGAGCAGGTCGGCGATCGTGGGCGGGGGCAGGTGCAGCCGCCCGTCGAAGACCAGGCACGGCATGGCGACCCTGTCGCGCAGCGCGACGTAGTCCAGCTCCCGGTACTGCCGGTGGCCGGCGAGCACGGCGACGCAGTCCGCGCCGGTCACCGCCTCGTCGAGCGTCGGGACGGGGCGCTGGCCGAAGCACGCCCGCACCTCGTCGGGGTCGGCGAGCGGGTCGTGCAGGCGGATCGCGGCGCCCGCCGACCGGAGGGTGTCCACCACGCCGCGCACCGGGGTGTGGCGCAGGTCCCCGGTGTCGTTCTTGTACGCCAGGCCGAGGACGGCGACGGTCGACGCGGCGGGGTCGCTGCCCAGCCGGGCCAGCTCGGCGGCGATGAGCGCGCCGCAGCGCGCCGGCATCGCGTCGTTCACCCGGCGCGCCGTGGCCACCGTCTCGAGCTCCACGCCGTGGGCGTCCGCCGCCCGCCAGGCGATCCACGGGTCCTTGGTCAGGCAGGAGCCGCCGACGCCGACGCCGGGCAGCAGCAGGTTCACCCGGCCCGTGCCCTTGGGCAGGGCGTTCGCCGCCCCGACGACCTCCAGCACGTCGGTGTCGTACGCCGCGCAGAACCGGGCCAGCTCGTTGGCCACCGCGATGTTGACGTCGATCCACCAGTTCGTGGCCAGCTTGACGATCTCCGCGGTCTCCGCGTCCGGCACGACGTGGACCGGCACGTCGAGGGCCTCCTTCCAGAACGCGACGGCCGCCGCGGCACTGTCCGCGTCGAGCCCGCCCACCACCACCGGCAGCTCGCGCAGGTCCCGCAGGGCGGTCCCCTCGGCCAGCCGCTCCGGGCAGTACGCCAGGCCGAAGTCCCGCCCCTGCCGCAGCCCGCCGCCCTCCAGCAGCGGGGCCAGCACCCGGCGGGTCGTACCGGGCGGGACGGTGCTCTTGACGACGACGAGTTGCCCCGCACGCAGCCGCGGCGCCAGCGCGCGGCAGGACTGTTCGAGGTGGTCCGCGACCACGGCGCCGGCGTCGCCCAGCGGGGTGCCGACGGTGAGCACGACGACGTCGGCGTCGGCGACGGCGCCGTACCCGGTGCTCAGCCGCAGCCGGGGCGAGTCCCGTAGCGCGGCCAGCACCTCCGCCAGACCCGGCTCGCGCAGCCGGCACCGGCCGGCGCGCAGCTCCGCGACCAGCGCCGCGTCGGTGTCGATGCCGGTCACCGTCATCCCCCGGCCGGCGAGGGTGACGCCCAGGCAGGCGCCGACGTGGCCGAAGCCGACGACGGCCACCCGCAGCGGGCGGCGGTCAGTGAAGAACCGCATGGCTGCCGTCCACCGTTCCCTGCCGCACCAGCAGGTCCTCGAGCCAGGCGACCGTGTCGGCGGGCGTCGGCAGGGCCAGGTTCTCGGCCCGCACCCGCCCGGTGGCGGCGCGCAGCCCCTCGTCGGTCAGCAGGCGTCGGATCAGGGCCGCGTCCACCTCGGCGGGACCGGCCACCAGGCCGGCCCCGCTGCGGCGCAGCGCCTCGCCCATCAGCGGCCGGATGGTGTCGCCCGGGGCCAGGATCACCAGTTGCGGCACGCCGTGGGTGATGGCCGTCAGCATGGTGCTGGCGCCCCCGTGATGGACGACGGCCGCGCAGGTGGCCAGCAGCGGGTCCAGCGGCACCCACCCGGCGGCGCGGACGTTGGGCGGCAGCGGGCCCAGCGGCGCCGGGTCCAGGTGGCCCAGCGCGAGCACGAACTCCGCGTCCACCTCGGCCGCGGCGGCGACGAGCGGTGCGAGCTGGCCGATCCCCTGCCGCTGCGGGGCGATCGTGCCGAGGGTCACCGCGACGCGGGGGCGGTCCGGCCGCCGCCGCAGCCAGTCGGGCAGCACGCCGCCGCCGGTGTACGGCACGAACCGGGTGAACCGGCCCTCCGGCTCGCCGGTCATCATGCCGGGCGGCATGTACTCGAGCGTGGCCACCGGCGGGGCGACCTCGGTCACGCCGAGGGGGCGCCACACGTCGGCCAGGTGGGCGGCCGTACGCTCGTGCAGCCCGCGGCTGCGGAACACGCCCAGGATCTGCTGCACGGCGGGCGCGCCCGCGGCGGCGGCGGCGATCAGCCCGGCGGTGCAGGCGTGGTCGAAGAGCACCAGGTCGGGCCGCCAGCGCCGGGCCAGCTCCACCGCGCCGGCCACCAGCGGCCGGTTCACCGCCGCGAAGTGCGCCGCCCAGTCCGCGGGGTCGCGCATCGGCCGCTGGACGACGGCCGCCAGCTCCGGGTTCTCGCGCAGCGCCTGCCCCATCGCCGCCATCAGGTCGAGCCCGGGCGCCGGGTCGACCACGGTGAGGCCGGAGGCGGCCGCCCTGTCGGCGTGCTCGGCCACCGCCACCAGCACGTCGTGCCCGGCGGCGCGGAACGCCCAGGCCAGCGGCACGAGCGGGTACAGGTGGCCGACGCCGGGCACCACCACGAACAACACGCGCATGAAGAGTCCTCTCTGCCGCCGGGACGTCCCTACAGGAGCAGCTGGAAGAACAGGCAGTCGACGTACTCGCCGTCGATGTGGACCAGCTCGGGCATGTGGCCCACCTGGGTGAAGCCGAACCGCTTGGCGAACGCGATGCTGGCCTCGTTGTTGGACCACACGCGGTTGACCAGCGCGTGGAAGCCGCGCCGCCGCGCCTCGTCGATCATGAACACCCGCAGCGCGCTGCCGACGCCACGGCCCCGCCAGTCGCGGTGCACGTACGTGGAGAAGGTGGCGGTGCGGTGGAAGCAGGGCTTCTGGTCGTACGGCGCGAGCGTCACCCAGCCGCGCACCCCGCCGCCCTCCTCGGCCACGAACACCCCGTACGGGTGGTGGTGCCGGTCGAGCCAGGCGTGCCGGCCGTCCTCGGGGACGTCGCTCAGGTCGCAGGTGGCGATCCGGTCCCGCACGGCCTGGTTGTAGACCTCGGTGATCGCGGGGACGTCGGCGTGGGCGGCGGGGCGCACCGCCCCGGCGAACCGGCTCACGGCAGTCGCCCGGCGAGCGACGGGCCGGCGGGGGCCGGGCCGACGGCGTGCGGGTCGCGCATCGCCCGCCGGTACACGTCGAGCCACTCGGCGAGGTGCGGACGCAGCGGCGCGGGGACGTCGTCCGGCCCGGGCGGCCGCTCGTCGTCGGCGACGAACCGGCTGCTGGACAGGGCCCGGTCGTACCAGTGGCGCTGTTCCGCGCCGAGCTGGCCCAGCGGCAGGCCGGCGCGCGCGGGCCAGGACAGCAGGTCGGGGGTGAAGCCGAGGCCGAGCTGGCGGCAGAGCACCGGCAGCAGCGCGGCCGGCCGGCGCCGCAGCGCGGTGAACTCCACCACGACGTACGGCACGGCGGTGGCGCGCATCAGGTCCAGCGCGGCGGCCAGGTCGGGCCATCCGGACTCGACGGCCGGGAAGGCGGCGGGCTGCCCGGCCAGTGCCCGCTGCCGGGCCCGGGACCGCACGGCGAGGCGGGGATCCCGGACCGGGACGACGACCGGCAGCGTCGCGGCCCGCAGCAGGTCGGCCAGGCCCGCGCCGGCCTGGAAGGTCATCTCCTTGACGACCAGGCCGGTCGCGCCGGGCCGCCCGACCTCCAGCGGCTCCGCCAACGCCGCGCGCGCCGCCGCCGGTCCCGCGCCCCGGTGGTACGCCCGGTCGTACGGCTCGTGGACGTACCAGCGGAACGCCGGGTGCCGCCAGAACGCGCGGGCCAGCGCCGTGGAACCGCACCGGGGCGGCGACAGGATGACCAGCACCGGGCAGAAGCGTGCCGGCGCGACAGTCGGCGGCGCGTCCGCCTCCTCAACCAGGGACACCCGCCCCCCTCTCCGTCGCCGGCGACGTGTCCCGGCCGGCCGTGGCCAGCAGCTCGATCAGGCGGGCGACGATCCGGACGCCGCGTAGCAGGTACGAGACGCGCATGTACTCGTTGGGCCCGTGGTGGTTCTGGTCCGCCGGGGCCAGCGGCACCATGACGGCGGGGACGCCGAGCTGGCGGGTGAAGACGTGGTCGGGCGTGGTGCCCGCGAGGCTGGGCACCCGGCGCGGCCGTTCGCCGACGCACTCGGCGACCGCCCGCTCCACCAGGTCGGCGTACGGGTGGTCGATGGGGGTGCGCGAGGGCGGTTGCCCGAACAGCTTGCGCACCGTCACCTCGGGGTGTTCCGCGGCGGCGAAGCGGGCGATCGCGGCCACCACCTCGTCGGGGTCCTGCTGCCCGACCAGGCGCACGTCGGCCTTCGCGGTCGCCGAGGTGGGGATCAGCGACTTCACACCCGCGCCCGTGTGGCCGCCGACGATGCCGGAGACGGTGAGGCTGGGGCGGCAGAGCAGCCGCTCGTAGTACGACTCGCCGAACCGGGCGGGCAGCGCCTCGGTGCCGACCCGGGCGCGGAACTCGTCCGGGTCGAACTCCAGCCCGTCCAGCGCCGCCCGCTCGGCGGCCGTCAGTCGGGGCACCCCCGTTCCAGGCCCGGGACCCGCAGGTCGCCGTTGGGCGCGACCATGGCGGCGAACAGCCGGGCCAGCGCCAGGATCGGGTTCGCGACCACCCCGCCGAAGTTCCCGGAGTGCAACGGCACCGCCGCTCCGGCGGCGTGGAACTCCAGGGCCACCCCGCCCCGGGCGCCGAACAGCAGGGCCGGCCGGTCGCCGGGCAGCATCGGGCCGTCCGAGTAGACGCACAGGTCCGCCGCCAGCTCGGCCCGGTGCCGCTCGACGAACCAGGGCAGGTGGCGGCTGCCGTACTCCTCCTCGCCCTCCAGCAGCACCTTCACCCGCACGGGCAGGCCGCCGGCCGCGCGCTGCCACCACTGCACCGCGTTCAGGTACGCCAGGAACTGTCCCTTGTTGTCGCCGGCCCCGCGGGCGTAGACCCGGTCCCCGCGAACCAGCGGCTCGAACGGGTCCGACCGCCAGCCCGGCTGGTCGTCGACGGGGAACACGTCGTAGTGGCCGTACGTCAGCAGGGTGAACGGCGCGTCGGGCGGCCCGCCGTGCGCGTACACCACGGGGTGTCCGGGGGTCTCGTGCACCGCGACCTCCAGGCCCGCCTCGGCGCACTTGGCGGCGGCCAACTCGGCCATCCGCCGGATGTCGGGTCCGCCCGTGACGGCCACCCCCGGCACGCGCAGGAAGTCGAGGTACTGGCCGATCAGCTGGTCGCGGTGTGTGGTGAGAAACGAGTCAACGTCGCTGGGCACGCCACACACGTCCTTCCGGAGTGGGCGACAGGGGGCGGCGGGATAATCACGCGCCTGACATCAAACTTGATAAAAGAATAGCATTCTGGGAAGGTCGCGCAAGGCTCACGGGAGGCGGGGTCGATGCCCACCGACTATCCGGCGTACCTGGTCCTCGTCGTGCTCGTGGTGCTCGCGCCCGGCCCGGACCTCGCCATGATCGTGCGCAACAGCGTGGTCGCCGGCCCGGCCGGCGGGCTGCTCACCGGCTGCGGGACGGCCACCGGCCTGCTGCTCCAGGGCGCGGCCGTGGCCGGCGGCGTGGCCGCCGTGGTGGTCCGCACCGGCTGGGCCCTGCGGGCGATCCAGGTCGCCGGCGCGCTCTACCTCGCCTACCTCGGTGTCCAGGCGGTACGGTCGGCGCTCGCGGCCCGCCGCGACCCCGGCGCGGACGGCGGCGGCCGGACCCCCCGAGAAGCGGGCGCGGACAACGGGCGGTTCCCTCGCGACCCGGACGCGGACGGCGGCGTGCCGCGCTCGGGCGGGCCGGGAGACGCACCGACCGGCCGGGGCCGCCGCCCCTCGACCCAGTCGGCGCGTACCGGCAGGGGCTGCTCGCCAACGTGACCAACCCCAAGGTGCTCGTGTTCTACCTGTCCGTGCTGCCGCAGTTCGTCGCCGCGCGGCAGCCGGTCCTGCCGCAGTTGTCGGTGCTGGTGCTGACGCACGTGCTGGTCGGGCTCGGTTGGGTGGCGGTGGTGGTGCTGCTGCTGGAGCGGACCCGGGCGGTGCTGCGGCGGCCGGGCGTACGCCGGTGGCTCGAGGCGGGCGTCGGCGTCGTGTTCCTCGCCCTGGCCGCCCGGCTGCTGCTGGTCCCCGGGTAGGGCACGGCGGGGCCGGCCGACCCGCCCCGGCCGGGCGGCGGGTCACGTCGGGGCGGCCGCCTCCGCCCGCAGTTGCGACGGCAGCAGCGGCTCGGCGAGCAGCCGGCGGTACCGCGCCGCCGGGTCGCCCGCGCCGGCGAGCCAGGACCGGACCAGCCGGGACCCCTCGATGTAGGTGACGGTGTAGGCCCGCCAGAGCGGATCGGTCAGGAACCGCACCATGTGCCGGGCACGCTCCTCGCCGACGAGCATCCAGCGCCGCAGGTACGCCACCACCTCCTCGGGGTCGGCGCCCCGGTCGTGCAGCATGATCGCGGCGTCCTGGCGGGCCGCCAGCAGCGTCGTCGTGTGCGGCAGCAGCCGTTCGACCAGCTCGCCGTCCAGCCGTAGCCCGACCTCGGCGAGCACGCCCTGCGTCCACGGGCCCCAGCCCGCGCCCAGGGCGACGTGCAGCGCCACCTCGGCCATGCCCTCGGCGAGCAGGCACTGCGGGGTGTTCACCAGCGCGATGGTCTGCTCCGCCTGCCCGCCGGCCCGCACCAGGCCGGCCTCCTTGACGCAGTGCTCCGTGTGGTGCCCCGGGTAGACCTCGTGCGTGGCCAGGTGGGGCAGCGCGGACATGCCGTGGCCCGCGTCGGCGTTCAGCGTCACCAGCGAGTGGAAGCCGCCCTGGTAGCGGTTGAACGCGTTCCAGGGGCGGTCGCCCACCACCTCGTACTCCACCGACTCCCGCTCCGGCAGGAGGAACCGGTCGCGGGCCACGGCGCGCAGCCGGCCGGAGACGGCCCGGACGGCGTCGCCCAGGCGGCCCGCCGGGATGCGGTCCCGCTCGTGGAACGCGGCGAGGCGGGCGCGCAGGTCGCCGGGCCCCGGCAGCAGCGCGGCGATCTCGTCGTGCCCGGCCGCGTACCGGTCGGTGTCGGTGAGGGCTATCTCCACGTCGAAGTACGCCTCGACCTCGGCGTGGAACCCGATGTCGGTGCCGGCCAGGCGGCGCGCCGAGCACTCCAGCGCCCGGGCCTGCGCGGTCAGGAAGCGCCGGCGGTCCTCGGCGAGCTCCGCTCCGGCCAGCGCGGCCCGCAGCCGGGACGCGTCCCGCGCCAGTCGCGCGGGCTCCGGGGTCGGTTCGTCCTGCACCTGCCGCCAGAGTCGTTCGTCGCCGAACCAGCAGTCGACGAAGCCGTCGACCAGTCGGCCCAGCCGGAGGCCCAGCAGCAGGTAGTCGCGGATCACCGGATCGACCACGGGGACCTCCAGAGCAGCGCCGTCCACAGTGTCGGTATGTGACTCTAAACCAAAACCGAGCCGTTCTCGGCACCCGCCGGCGCGTGTGGAGCGCTCACCGGGGCGTAGCGACTGCTATCGTTTAGTGAACGGCCCGACGTGTGCGCCGTGCCGCTCGCGGCCCATCCAGGGCTCGTGGCGTGGGCGCGCCCCCGGGCCGGCTCAGGTGACGACGCACGCCCATGCCCTCCGCCGGCTGGTCGGCCCCGCCGACCGGCTCTCCGGCCCGGCCCCCGCACAGAGGTGAACCGCATGGATCAGAAGGTCGAGCAGGACCCGCCCGGCACCGGGGAGCCGCCTCCGGAGGAGACCGTGTCGCGGGCCGCGTGGGTCGGCCTGTTCACCATGGCCCTCGCCGTGACGCTGATCAGCCTCGACATGTCCGTGGTGACCGTGGCGAACCCGGCCATCGCCGCGGATCTCGACACCACGCTGTCGCAGCTCCAGTGGGTGACCACCGGCTACCTGCTGGCCTTCGCCGCCAGCCTGGTCGTGGCCGGCAAGCTCGGCGACCGGTTCGGCCACCGGCTCGTCTTCCTCGTCGGTATGGCCGCCTTCATGGCCAGTTCCGCCCTGGTCGGCCGGGCACAGAGCGTCGAGGCGCTGATCGCGTGGCGGGTCGTCCAGGGCGTCGCGGGCGCCACCCTGATGCCCAGCGCGTTGGCGATCCTGCGGCTCACGTTCCCCCCGGGGCGGCTCAAGACGGCCATCGGCGTCTTCATGGGCACGTACGCGGTCGCCGGGGTGTCCGGGCCGTTCGTCGGTGGCGCCATCGTGGAGCTCGCGGACTGGCGCTGGGCCTTCTACGTCAACGTCTTCGTCGGTGCCGCCGCGCTGCTGGCAGTGCTGCTGCTGGTCCGGCCGACCCCGCCGGAGGGGGCCGAGCGCGCGTTCGACATGCCCGGCATCGTCCTGCTCACCGGCACCCTCCTCGCGCTCGTCTGGAGCGTCGACCGGGTCACCGAGCACGGGTGGACGGGCGTCCAGCCGCTCGTCGGCCTCGCGCTCGCCCTGCTGCTCGCCGTGCTGTTCGTGCTGCGGGAGCGCCGCACCGACGAGCCCGTGATCCCGCTG
Organism: Micromonospora olivasterospora; assembly: GCF_007830265.1. Lineage (NCBI taxonomy): Bacteria > Bacillati > Actinomycetota > Actinomycetes > Micromonosporales > Micromonosporaceae > Micromonospora > Micromonospora olivasterospora. Next base: position 69,086 of record NZ_VLKE01000001.1, on the reverse strand, counting down.
TCGCTGTTCCGGGCGCCGCCCGTGATCGCCGGCACCATCGCGGTCGTGGTGGCCGGCGCCCTCATGTTCGGCAGCTGGTTCTACCTGGCGCTGTACATGCAGCACGTCCGGGGGATGAACGCGATCCAGGCCGGGCTCGGCCTGCTTCCGCTCGCCGCGATGACGATCGTGGCCGGCCCGATCGCCGGCAAGTTGAACGAGCGGTTCGGGCGGCGGGTCCCGCTGCTGGTCGGCTCGCTGGCGATGGCCGTGGGCTTCTTCGGCCTGGCGCAGCTGTCCACCTCGTCGTCGTACCACGCGCTCTGGCCGTTCCTGATCCTTATCGGCGGCGGCATGAGCACGATCTACCCGGTCGCCACCGAGGCGATCATCGCCAGCGCGCCGCCCAGCCTGGCCGGCGTCAGCTCGGGCATGTCGGAGACCGCGGCGAGCGTCGGCCCGGTCCTCGGCGTGGCGACCATCGGCTCGATCATGTTCGTCAGCGTCGACGCGGCGCTGCCCGACCGGCTGGCCGAGGCCGGCGTGCCGGACGACGTGGCCGCCGACATCGCCGACGCCGGCGCCGTCGTGGCGCAGGGCAGCCTTCCGGTCGCCCCCGGCACGCCCGCCGCGTTGGCCGAGAGCATCGTCGCGAAGGCCCAGGAGTCGTTCGTCGTGGGTCTGCAGACGTCGCTGACCGTCGCCGCCGTGGTGACGGTGGGTGTCGCGCTGCTGACCCTGCTCATCAAGACCGAGGACCGCACGGAGGCCGCCACGCCGGAGTGACGGGGCGGGCACACCACGGGGCCGACAGGGGAGGGGCCGAATCGTGGCAGAACATCAGGAGGTGCCCGGGCGGCGCTGATCGTCGGCGCCGGGATCGCGGGGCTGGCCGCCGCCCTGCGGCTGGGTCGCAGCGGCTGGGACGTACTGGTGGTGGAGAAGGCGCCGGGCCCGCGCGGCGGCGGCTACGTCGTCAACTTCTCCGGCGTCGGGTACGAGGCCGCCGGCCGGCTGGGCATCCTGCCCGACCTGGAGCGGGCGGAGCAGCCGACGCCGGAGCTCGTCTACGTGGACGAGAGCGGCCGGCGGGTCGCCGCGCTGCCGCCCGAGGCGCACGCCGCCCTGGTCGGCGGCGCCTCCGTCACGCTGCTGCGCGGCGACCTGGAGGCGGCCCTGCACCGGGCGCTGAGTGACCGGGCCCGGCTCAGGTTCGGCACCACGGTCACCCGGCTCGACCAGGACGACGACGGGGTCGACGTCGGGTTCAGCGACGGCACCGACGGCCGGTTCGACCTGGTCGTCGGCGCCGACGGGCTGCACTCGCAGGTCCGCGCCGCCGTGTTCGGCCCGGAGGAGCGTTTCCGGGCCGATCTCGGGCACGCCGTGATCAGCTGCCTGCTGCCCGAGCCGCCCCGCGCGGCGCGCCTCGACGCCGCCCAGTCCGTCGGCGTCGGCCTCGTCGGCAGGGGGGTCGGGATCACCCCGACGGCGGACGGCCGGTGCGCCGCCTTCTTCGCCTTCCGGACGGACGACGTGGAGCGGGACCTGCGCGAGGGGCCCGTGCCGACGCTGCGGCGGGTGTACGGCGACCTGGGCTGGGTCGTCCCCGACCTGTTGACGGCGGTGGCGAAGGAGGACTCGATCTACTTCGACCGGATCTGCCAGATCCGGATGGAGCGCTGGCACCAGGGCCGGGTGGTGCTGCTGGGCGACTCGGCGTGGTGCGTCAGCCTCTTCGCCGGGTCCGGGTCGTCCCTGGCCGTCGGCGGCGCCGAACTGCTCGGGGACGTCCTGGACAGGCACCACGGCGACCCCTCCGGCGCCCTGGCGGCGTGGGAGGCGGAGTTCCGGCCGCTCGTGCTGTCCCGCCAGCGCGAGGCACTGCGCGCCACCGCCATGTTCGTCGCCCCGAACGCGACCGCGCTGTGGCTGCGGACGATGGCGTTCCGGCTCTCCGGGAGCCGCCCCGTCCGCTGGGCGGGCCGGCGCTTCTTCGGCAACAACCGCCGGGCGGCCGCCAGCAGCTGACAGCGTCCCGGCCCATCCCTCATACGCGACGAGCGATTGGACAGCCGATGGACCCCACCACCCTGCTTCTGGCGGCCGCGGAGACCCGGGACGGCGACGTGGCCGGGGCGATCGAGCGGGTCGGCGCCGAGGCCGCCGCCCGGGCGGTCTTCGACGAGGTCCTCTTCCGGGCCCGGCTCGACGAGATCGCCGCGCCCGACGGGGCCGCTACCGTGCTCACCCTCGTGCACGACGGGGCGGAACACCGGTTCCCGGTGCCGAACCCGTCGGCGTACCCCGATCTGCCGCCGGTCGTCATCACCCAGGGCCTCGCCGAGTGCGTTCGCGCGCTGTACGGCCCGCGGGAGTCCGTGACGGACGGCACGCGGACGGTGCGGTGGCCGGGGGCCGAGGTGGTCGAGCGCGAGTACGCGAAGAACCCGCCGCCGGCGACGTGGGCGGCGCCGGTGCAGCGCCTGCTGGACGTGCTGGACCGGCGCGACGCCCCGACGCTGAGCAGGCTCGCGGTGTACACCGGCACCGACAAGTGGGGCCCGCTGCACCAGTACGCGCTGCCGTACGAGCAGCACCTGGCGTCCTTCCGGGACCGCCGGCTGACGGTCCTGGAGATCGGCGTGGGCGGCTACGAGGACCCGACGGACGGCGGCGAGTCGCTGCGGATGTGGAAGCACTACTTTCCCCGCGCGCTGGTGTACGGCCTGGACGTGGTCGACAAGCAGGCGGTGGACGAGCCGCGGGTGACGACGTTCCGGGTGGATCAGGCCGACCCGGACGCGCTCCGGGCGGTGGTCGAGCGGATCGGCCCGCCGGACATCGTCGTGGACGACGGCAGCCACGTCAGCGCCCACGTGATCAGCTCGTTCACCACCCTGTTCCCGCTGCTGCGGCACGGCGGGCTGTACATCGTGGAGGACGTGCAGACCTCGTTCTGGCCGTTCCTGTTCCAGGGCAGCGAGGACGACCTCAACGACACCGCCTACACGCTCGGCTTCCTCAAGCAGCTCGTGGACGGCCTGCACCACCAGGAGTACCTCCGGGCGGACACCTGGAAGCCGCTGCCGACCGACCAGACCGTCCGGGGGGTGCACTTCTACCACAACCTGGTGGTGGTGGAGAAGGGGCCGAACCGGGACGGCAGCCCGGTGGCCGACGCCCTGCGCGCCGGGGCGTGGACCAGCGACGACTGACCGGCTCGCGCGCACGCTTCCCCGGACGCGGCCCGCGCCGAGCAGGACGACCACGACCGCGATCTTGCGCTTTCGGCCCTCGGGATAGGGTGGTTTGCCGGATTTGCCGGGGCCACAAGTGCAAGATCGCGGAGGGCTCGTCGTTACTCGTCGGCTCCGCGGAAGACGAGTGTGGACTTGTCGGTGTTGTTGGGGTCGCCTTCGCAGTCGACGACGACGATCTGTCCGGGGGTCAGTTCGTTGAACAGGATCCGTTCGGACAGGTTGTCCTCGATGTCACGCTGGATCGTGCGGCGCAGCGGCCGGGCGCCGAGGACGGGGTCGAAGCCCTTCGTGGCGAGGTACTTCTTCGCGTTGTCGGTCAGCTCGAGGCCCATGTCCTTGTTCCGCAGCTGGGTCTCGATCCGGGCGATCATGATGTCGACGATCGACAGGATCTCGGTCTGACGCAGCTGGTGGAACACGATCGTGTCATCGATACGGTTCAGGAACTCCGGCCGGAAGTGCTGCTTGAGCTCGTCGTTGACCTTCTGCTTCATCCGGTCGTAGTTCGACTCCTGGTCCTCCGACGCCTGGAAGCCCAACGACACGGCCTTGGCCACATCCCGGGTGCCCAGGTTCGTGGTCAGGATGATCACCGTGTTCTTGAAGTCCACGATCCGTCCCTGACCGTCGGTGAGCCGACCGTCCTCCAGGATCTGCAGCAGCGTGTTGAACACATCCGGGTGGGCCTTCTCGATCTCGTCGAACAACACCACCGAGAACGGACGCCGGCGCACCTTCTCCGTCAGCTGCCCACCCTCGTCGTAGCCGACGTACCCGGGAGGCGCACCCACCAGGCGGGACACCGTGTACCGGTCGTGGAACTCCGACATGTCCAACTGGATCAACGCGTCCTCCGAGCCGAACAGGAACTCGGCGAGCGCCTTGGACAACTCGGTCTTACCCACACCCGACGGGCCGGCGAAGATGAACGACCCCGACGGCCGCTTCGGGTCCTTCAACCCGGCACGCGTACGACGGATCGCCTTCGACACGGCCTTGACCGCGTCCTCCTGACCGATGACCCGCTTGTGCAGCTCGTCTTCCATCCGCAGCAGCCGAGAGGTCTCCTCCTCGGTCAGCTTGTACACCGGGATACCGGTCCAGTTACCCAGCACCTCGGCGATCTGCTCGTCGTCAACCTCACTGACGACGTCCAGGTCGCCGGCCTTCCACTCCTTCTCCCGCTGCGCCTTCTGACCCAGCAACTGCTTCTCCTTGTCCCGCAACTGGGCGGCACGCTCGAAGTCCTGCGCGTCGATCGCGGACTCCTTGTCCCGACGCACCTGCGCGATCCGCTCGTCGAAGTCCCGCAGGTCCGGCGGCGCCGTCATCCGGCGGATCCGCATCCGCGCACCCGCCTCGTCGATCAGGTCGATCGCCTTGTCCGGCAGGAACCGATCCGAGATGTACCGGTCGGCCAGCGTGGCGGCGGCCACCAGCGCGGCGTCGGTGATCGACACCCGGTGGTGCGCCTCGTACCGGTCCCGCAAACCCTTCAAAATCTCGATCGTGTGGGCCAACGACGGCTCACCCACCTGGATCGGCTGGAACCGCCGCTCCAACGCCGCGTCCTTCTCCAGGTGCTTGCGGTACTCATCCAGGGTCGTCGCGCCGATGGTCTGCAACTCGCCGCGGGCCAGCATCGGCTTCAGGATGCTCGCCGCGTCGATCGCACCCTCCGCGGCACCCGCACCCACCAGGGTGTGGATCTCGTCGATGAACAGGATGATGTCGCCGCGGGTGCGGATCTCCTTGAGGACCTTCTTCAGGCGCTCCTCGAAGTCACCGCGGTAGCGGGAACCGGCCACGAGGGCACCCAGGTCGAGGGTGTAGAGCTGCTTGTCCTTCAGCGTCTCCGGCACCTCACCCTTGATGATCTTCTGGGACAGGCCCTCCACCACGGCGGTCTTACCCACACCCGGCTCGCCGATCAGCACGGGGTTGTTCTTCGTGCGGCGGGACAGCACCTGCATGACCCGCTCGATCTCCTTCTCCCGCCCGATCACCGGGTCGAGCTTGCCCTCCCGGGCAGCCTGGGTCAGGTTCCGACCGAACTGGTCCAGCACCAGGCTGGTCGACGGGGCGGCCTCACCCGTCGCGGTACCCGCCGCCGCCGGCTCCTTACCCTGATAGCCGGAGAGCAACTGGATCACCTGCTGCCGCACCCGGTTCAGGTCCGCACCGAGCTTCACGAGGACCTGCGCGGCGACGCCCTCACCCTCACGGATCAGACCGAGCAGGATGTGCTCCGTGCCGATGTAGTTGTGCCCCAGCTGCAACGCCTCACGCAGCGACAGCTCCAACACCTTCTTCGCCCGCGGCGTGAACGGAATATGCCCGCTCGGCGCCTGCTGGCCCTGGCCGATGATCTCCTCGACCTGCTGACGCACACCCTCCAGCGAGATGCCGAGGCTCTCCAGGGCCTTGGCCGCCAGGCCCTCACCCTCATGGATCAGGCCCAACAGGATGTGCTCCGTACCGATGTAGTTGTGGTTGAGCATCCGGGCCTCTTCCTGGGCCAGGACGACAACCCGTCGCGCTCGGTCGGTGAACCGCTCGAACATGGGACCACCCACTGCCTGACATCGACGCGATAGCTATAGATTTCGATAGTAACTTATCGTTTCCTGCCGGAGTTGGGCGTCCGTGCTCGCGGTGCGGGCGGCTCCCGGCCGGGCCGCGTGCCGAAATGCGCTCATGGATATCGATAAGTTGGTCGGTATGCTCGGTTGAGACTCCAGGTAGTGTCACGAACACTCTTGGTGTTTCTCCTGGCCCCCCACGACGAATGGCGGTTCCGGTGTCGGATGCGGCGTTGCGTCTTCAACTCCTCGGGCCGCTCCGGCTGACCAGAGACTCAGTCGCCGTCGACCTGGGTCCCACCAAGCAGAAGGCGCTGTTCGCGGCGCTGGCCGTGCGGGCCGACCGCGGCGTCGCGGTCCACGAGCTCCAGGGGGTGATCTGGGGCGAGGAGGCCCCGGCGCGGGCGCGCCAGCTCATGCACACCTACGTCGCCCGGCTACGGCAGATCATCGAGCCCGACGCTCCCCGCCGCGGCCGGACCAACGTCATCGCCTCCACCTCCGACGGTTACGTGCTGCGGATGGACGAGCGCGACGTCGACCTCGGCGTCTTCCGGGACCTCGTCGGTCAGGCGAGGGGGCGGCTGGTGCGCGGCGAGGCCGTGCCCGCCCTCCGGCTCTTCGGGCGTGCCCTCCAGCTCTGGCGGGATCCGCTGCTCGGCGAGCTGAGCGCGCTGCTGGGCCGGTCCGTGGAGGTCGAGGCGCTCCGGTTGACCTGGGCCGACGTCGCCCTCGAGTACGTGGACCTGGGGATACGGGTCGGCCGCCCGACGGAGGTGCGGCAGGTCGCCGCCCGGCTGGCGGCGGTGGAGCCCCTCGACGAGCGGGTCCAGGCGCACTACCTGACCGTCCTGGAGCGGACGGGGCGACGCTCGCCGGCCCTGGCCCACTTCCGGAAGGTGCGTGACCTGCTCCGCCAGGAGTTGGGTGTCGAGCCGGGGCCCGCGCTCCAGGTGGTGCACCGCCGGCTGGTCGACCCGACGACCCATCCGGCCGGCGCCGCGCGTGTCGGCGCCGAGGCCGACCCGACGACCCGCCCGGCCGGCGCCGCGCCTGTCGGCGCCGAGGCCGACCCGCGCGCCGTGGCCCGCGTCGTCGGTGCCGGCGACCCGGCGGGGATCGGCGACCCGGCGGGGATCGGCGACCCGGCGGGGATCGGCGACCCGGGGCGCGCCGACGACCTGGTGCACCGGGACGCCGACCTGCGCGTGGTGCTCGACCTGCTCCGGCGGCACCGTCTGGTCACCCTGGCCGGGCCGCCCGGCTGCGGCAAGTCCGCCCTCGCCCGGGTGGTCGGACGCCGGTTGCGGGACTCGTTCGCGCACGGGGTCGTGGCCGTGGACGTCGCCGACCTCGCCGACCGGGCGCAGCTGTGCGCGCGGGTGTGCGACGCGCTGGGTGTCCCGGCCGCCGGGCCACCGGCCCCCGGTGGGCCGGCGGCCCTGCTCCTGCTGGACAACGCCGAGCACCTCGTCGACGCCTGCGCCCTGGTGGTGGACACCATGCTGCGCGATCCCGGGCCGCTGCGGGTCCTGGTGACCTCCCGGGAGCCGCTGAACCTGCCGTACGAAGCGGTCCGGCGGCTGTGGCCGCTGCCCCTGGCTGCCGGCGACCGGCCCGCGCCCGGGCCGGCGGTCGACCTGTTCGGCCGCCGGGCGGCGCAGACGCGGCCCGGCTTCCGCGTCACGGCCGGCAACCTTCCCCTCGTCGAGCGGATCTGCCGGCGCGTGGATGGGCTGCCACTGGCCCTGGAGATGGCCGCGGACTACCTGGCCGACAGCTCCCTGGAGGCCGTGCTGCGCCAGCTCGACGCGCCGCTGGCCCGGCTGCGGCCCACCGTGCGCCGCGGGTCCACCGGTGGCCGCTCGCTACGCTCGGTGTTGGAGCGGAGCGTGCGGACGCTGACCCCGGCGGAGCGGTGGGTGTTCACCCGGCTCGCCGTCCTGCCGCCGGTGTTCGACGAGGAGGAGGCGGGGCGGCTGTTCCCGCGGTACTCGTCGTCGGACGGGGTGGACGTCGCCGGGGCGCTGGCCCGGCTGGAGGAGAAGTCCCTCCTGTTGCCGGAGCCCGGTGGGCCCCGCCGCCGGCACCGCTGCCTGAACCTGTTGCGTCGGCTCTCGACCGAGCTGAACGCCGCCGAGGCGCCCGGCGCCGATCCGCGCTGATCCCGGCCGGCGCCGAGCCGCGCTGATTCCGAACGGCGCCGAGCCGCGCTGATCCCGGCCGGCGCCGAGCCGCGCTGATTCCGGCCGGCGCCGAGCCGCGCTGATTCCGAACGGCGCCGAGCCGCGCTGATCCCGGCCGGCGCTGCGCCGCCCCGCCGCCGACGCGGCGGCGGTCCCGCCTGCCCCGCCGGTTTCGCCGTGGCCGCCCGGCGTCCGCCCTCGCCGCCCGTCCCTGCCCGGCGCCCGCCCCCGCCGGGGCGGACGGCTGTGCCGCCCGCGATGTGCATCCACGGGGGAGATAGGCGGAGAGTGATTGACAGCTTGCTATAAAAACATATAGCTTTCGGGCGCGGGTCCGGTCCCGGGCCCGGGCCGGGACAGGTTGCTCCCGGTGACCGGTCAGCGCCCTACGGAGGTGTACGGGGTGAGTGGAGTACGGGAGACCTACGAGTCGTTGAACCTCGAGCCGAAGCCGATCCGGCCGCATATTCTGGCGGCCGCGACGGTGGTCTTCGGTGAGGACTACTACTCGGGTCGACGCGAGACGATCAACCTGTCGGGCTTCGTGCAACTGAACAAGTGGCCGATGCCCGGCTTCGAGCACCGGGTGGACGAGAAGGGCTACGCGGAGTTCGAGACGGAGCTGATCAGCGCCCCGGAGGTGGGCATCAAGGGCTTCAGCTACGAGCTGGACGACCGGATCCAGGTCCTGTCGAACCCCTTCCTGCCCAACAGCGGGCACGTGCGGCAGATCGTGCCGGGCAAGAACTTCCCGGCCGAGTTCTACATCCGCCGGTTCGGCATCCTGGAGTCGAGCACGCTGCGCCTGGCCCACCGCAACGTGATCGACATCTACGGGGTGGTGGACAGCGTCCCGCCGTTCAAGAAGCCGCTGACAGGCCCGTACCTGGGCAAGCCGCGCGGCGACGGCCCGTTCGACGTCATGCAGGCGCCGAACGTGGTGCGGGGCACCACGCTGCCGGAGGCGTGGTACCCGGCGAACGACGAGAACCAGCCGGTGGGCATCACGCCCAACCTGTTCTTCGCGCCGAGCGCCGGTCCCTGCATGTCCATGCTGGTCGACCCCTCCATGATCATGCAGACCTCCATGGAGGGGCAGATCGAGGTCGAGGTCAACGGCAGGACCGTCCGGATCGACCTGGCCGGTGACTACCGGAACGCCGCCGGTGCGGAGGTGCTGCTCTTCGGCCCGGAGAAGCACGACGAGGGCGCCGGCGTCCTCGCGCAGCTCGCCCGCGTCGCCATGGTCGGGCACAGCCCCGAACTCGGCGGCCGGGTCATGCTGCGGGCCAGCTGGCCGCGGGTCTCCGGCGGCACGCTCGGCGACGGCAACGAGGACAGCCTCAGCCGGGTCAAGTTCCCGAGCGAGCTGCACATCGACGCCGAGTTCGAGCTCGTCACCCCGAGCCAGACCCTGTACGCGGCCAACGCCGTGCACATCAACGGCAAGCTGCGCGACATGGAGGCCACGGGCACCGAGCTGCGCCTGGAGGCCGGCGACACCGCGCTGGTCACCACCGACGAGCAGCCCAGGGCCCGCCTCACCGGCGTCAACCTGGTGATGCGGGACGCGGTCGTCGGCGAGACCGCGGCTGTCAACGTCTGAACCACTTGACGACATCTCGGCCTGTCGATTAACTAAGAAATCCGATAGCGCCAGGTGTCTGGTGGCATCCCTCCCGGGCCGGTCCCCTCAGGGCCCGGGAGGGATGCCACGTGACATGGGGAGGACACTGTGGACCAGCGCCTGCTCCTGATGCACCAGACGATGCTCGCCGACGCTCCCCGCCTGTCCGCGTACGACCGGGCCCTCGAACGGTCGATCGACCCGGGCGACGTGGTGGTGGACGTCGGCGCGGGGACGCTCGCGCTGTCCCTGCTGGCCCTGCGCCACGGCGCCGGCCACGTGTACGCCGTGGAGGCCGACCCCCGGATGGTCGAGGTCGCCGCCCGGATCGTCGAGAGCAACGACCTCAAGGACCGGCTCACCCTCGTGGCGGGCGACGCCCGCACCGTGCGGCTGCCGCAGCCGGCCGACGTGCTCGTCTCCGAGATGATGGGCAACCTCGGGCCGGAGGAGCAGATGGCCGAGGTGCTCGCCGTGACCGCCCGCCGGGTGCTGCGGCCGGGCGGACGGGTGGTGCCGCGCCGGCTGGTGACCCGGCTGGCGGCCATCGAGTTCGACGGCGAGGGCTGGGGGCTGTGGGGCGGCGACTTCCTCGGCTACCGGCTCGACGCCGTGCAGGACCTGGTCGAGCCGCAGGCGCACCTGCACTTCTTCCAGCGGGAGCCGCGCCTGCTCAGCGATCCGGCGCCCGTCGCCGACTCGGCGCTGGGCCGGTCCGGCTCCACCCGACCCCGGTCCAGCCAGCGGCTGCGGGTCGTGCGTCCCGGCACCCTGCACGCCGTGATGGGCTGGTTCACCGCCGACATGGCCGACGGCGTCGCCCTGTCGAACTTCCCCTCGTACCCGGGGTGCAACTGGGCCGTCTGGATCTGGCCGCTGCGCCACACCCGGGTGGCCGAGGGCGACGAGCTGCGGGTCGACCTGCGCCGCCCGCGCAACGCGGCCGGGGCGCGGGTGGTCACCGACTGGCGCCTGGACTGCGGGATCGTCCGGGCGGGGAGGTCCTGATGCCCTTCGCGGCCGGCACGGTCCGGGACATCCCGGTCCGCGCGTTCAAGCTCTGCGGGTTGACGTGGTTCGGGGAGTTCCTGTGGTTCTCCGAGGCGGTGTCCAACCAGATCATGGCCCTGGATCCGCACACCGGGCTGGTCGAGCACCGGATCCCGTGCCCGGAGGTGCGCACCGACCTGACCACCCTCGACGGGTACCTGCTGCAGGTGTGCGGGGAGCAACGCTGCCTGCGCGGGCTGAACCCGGCCACCGGCGAGGAGGTTACCGAACTGCCCAACCCCCGGCCCGGGCACCTGCTGCGGGGGCTGGAGGCCACCCGGCACGGGCTGTGGCTCGGGTACGAGGACCTGCGCCTGGTGGAGCTGCGCGACCCGCGCGGGATGGGGCTGATCGACACGTTCCCGGTCCGCCACGGCGTCGCCGGGCTCACCGTGTCGGACAGCTACCTCGTCTACGCCGACTACGCCGCCGCCACCATCAACGTCTACGACCTGCGGGAGCGCCGGGAGGTCGCGGCGTACTCGGTGGCGGGCAGGCCGACGGGGGTGACCTGGGACGGCAGCCGGATCTGGTACTGCGACCACGGCACCCTGCAGCTGCGGGCCATCGACGTGCCCGGCCTCGTGGGGAGTTGAGACCAGTGGCGGGCAGGGTCGCGCTGGCCGTCCGGGCGGCGCACACGGTGGTCGTGAGCCTCGGCGTGCTGGTGCCCGCCGTCGTCTCCGCGGCGGTCCTCGCGGCGGTACGGGGGCGCGAGGCGGGGCTGCGGCACGTGTACCGCCGCTCGACCGGGCTGCTGATGCGGCTCGGGTCCACGTTCGTCAAGGCGGGGCAGGTGCTGGGCACCCGGCGGGACCTGCTGCCGCCGGCGTTCTGCGACGAGCTGTCGGTGTTGCAGGACGCGGTCGCGCCGCTCGACGACGCCGGCACCCGGCGCGCGCTCGTCGAGGCGTACGGGACGGCGGAGCCGGACCTGTTCGCCGAGCTGGACCCGCGCCCGGTGGCCAGCGGCAGCGTCGCGTGCGTCTACCGGGGCCGGCTGCGCACCGGCGAGGAGGTGGCGCTCAAGTTGCGCCGCCCCGGCGTCGAGCGGCTGATGACCCTCGACCTGGCCCTGATGCGGGCCGGCGCGGCGGTGATGGCCCGGCTGCCGGTCTTCCGGGACGTGCCGGTGAACGAGGTGATGCGGCACATGTCCGAGGCGGTGCTCGGGCAGCTCGACTTCGCCCGCGAGGCGGGCAACCTGCGCCGGCTGCGGGCCGACCTGTCGGCCGTGCCGCGGGTGTGGGTGCCGCTGGTCCACGACGCGGCCTCCCGGCCCCGGTGCATCGTCATGGAGTACGTGCCCGACCTGGACGTCGACACCGCCCGCCGGTGCCCGCCCGTGCTGCGGCGGCGCTTCGCCTCCTCGGGGCTCACCGCGATCTACCACATGCTCTTCGTCGACGGCTTCGTCCACTGCGACATGCACCCGGGCAACCTCTACTTCACCCGCGGCGGCCAGGTGGTGGTGCTCGACGCCGGGTTCAGCGTGCAGCTCACCGAGCAACTGCGGCGGCTGTTCGCCGAGTTCTTCCTGAACATGTCGATCGGCCGAGGGCGGCACTGCGCCGAGATCGTGGTGCGCAGCGGCACCGGGCTGCGGCCGGACGCCGACGTGGCGGGCTTCCTCGTCAAGATGGCCGACCTGGTCGAGCGCAGCCACGGGCTGCCGGCCCGGGAGTTCAGCCTCATCGCGTTCGCCGCCGAGATGTTCGACCTGCAACGCCGGTACGGCGTGTACGCCGCCCCCGAACTCATTTTTCCGCTGCTGTCCCTGCTGGTCATCGAGGGCACCGTGCGCGAGCTGGACCCGGACATGGACTTCCAGGAGGTCGCCAGGCCGGTGTTGATGCGGGGCCTCTTCGGCCGGCGCGAGGCGGCGTGACGCCGGTCCGGGGCGGATCGAGGCTCGTAAGTTGCTTTAAGAAACGGTAGTGTGTAGACCGACTGGCCGGTCAGCCGGCGCGGGACCGCGGGTTCCGCGCGGCCGGGCCCGCATCGACGGGCGCCCGGGGCTCCGGCGTGAGCGACCACCGGGAGCGGCGATGGCGGAGTGCGAGTCGGGCGGGGCGCCCGACCTGGCCGCCGTCGCGCAGCGCTACGTGGACCGGCGCCCGTGGCTGCCCGGGCACGGCACCTCGCTGTCCCGGCTCGCGGAGGTGCCGGCCCCGCGATGCGAGGAGCTGGCCCTGCGCGTCGCCGCGGCATACGACCGGGCCGGCGGGCGGCCCGAAGCGGCCGCCCTCGCCGGGTACGTCCGCTTCGCGGCGGAGAACCTGGCCCAGTTCCGCGCCCTGACCGCCGCCGGGATGCGGGTGGTGCCGTGGCGGGGCCCGGGCCAGCCGTACCGGGACTCGGCCGACCTGCGCGAGCGGGTGCGCCGCACCCGCACCCTCGCCGTCTACCTCACCCGCGACGGGCACGGGCCGGGCCCGTCCACCGCCCCGCACCCGCTGCGCGAGCCCAGCCCCGTCACCGTCGACGGGGTGGTGTTCACCCACAACGACGTGTTCCGGGCCGTACACGACCTGTTCGGCCACGTCATGCTCGGCAACAGCTTCGGCCCGCGCGGGGAGTTCCGGGCGGCCTGGTGCCACCTGCGGATGTACTCCCGCCAGGCGCACCCGGTGCTCTTCGCCGAGCAGGTCGGCCAGATCTGCTGGTTCTTCTACGGCCCACACCTGCTCGGCGCCGACGGCCGGCCCCGCCGCCCCGGCGACCCCGGCTACCTGCCGCCGAGCCGCCGCCCCTACCCCGAGCAGAAGGTCACCCTGCTGGACGGGCGGCTGCTCGACGAGTTCACCAGCCTGTTCGACGGACGGGAGAGACCATGACCGGCACGACCTGGCAGGGCGACGTCGACCAGGGGGCGCTCCCGGCGACCGTCCGCGCGGACTTCCCCTTCTTCTCCAGCGCGGAGGGCGCCGGCCTGGCGTACCTCGACAACGCGGCCACCACGCAGAAGCCGGCCGCCGTGCTCGCCGCCGTCACCGACTACTACACCACCGCCAACGGCAACGTCGGCCGCGGCTACTACCGGCTCAGCATGACCTCCACCGACCGCTTCGAGGCCGCGCGGACGACCGTGCAACGCGCCCTGGGCGCCGAGCACCCCGACGAGGTGCTGTTCACCTCCGGCACCACGCACGCGGTCAACCTGCTGGCCGGCACGCTCGGCCGGCGGCTGGTCGGGCGCGGGGACCAGGTGCTGGTCACCGGCATGGAACACAACTCCAACCTGCTGCCCTGGCGGCGGCTGTGCGAGGAGGCCGGCGCGGAGCTGGTCGTCGTGCCGGCCGACACGGGCGGCACCGTCGGAGTCGACGCGTTCGCCGCGGCGCTCGGCCCGCGCGTACGGCTGGCCGCGGTGGCGCACGTCTCCAACGTCCTCGGCACGGTCAACCCGGTACGGGAACTGGTCGCCGCGGCGCACCGGCACGGCGTCCCCGTGGTGGTCGACGGGGCGCAGGCCGTGCCGCACCGGCCGGTGGACGTCCGCGCGCTGGGCGTCGACTTCTACTGCTTCTCGGCCCACAAGGTCTACGGGCCGATGGGCGTGGGCGTGCTGTACGGCCGCCGCGAGCTGCTCGCCGACCTGCCGCCGTACCAGGTCGGGGGCGGCACCGTGAAGGGCGTCGCGCACGACGAGCCGGTGCGCTACCTCCCCGGGCCGCCCCGCTGGGAGGCCGGCACCCCGGACGTCGCCGGGGCCGTCGGCCTGGCGGCGGCGCTGGACTACCTGGACGGCCTCGGCCGGGACGCGGTGCGCGCGCACGACGCCGCGCTGGTCCGGTACGCCGTGACCGCCCTGGGCGCGCTCGACCGGGTGCGGATCGTCGGCGACCCCGCCCGGGACCCCAGCGGCATCGTCTCGTTCGTGGTCGACGGCATCCACCCGTACGACGTGGGCGGGCACCTGGACCGGAACCGGATCGCGGTGCGCTGCGGGGTGCACTGCGCCAGCGCGTTCCTCGACGAGCTGGGGCTGCTCGGCACCGTCCGGCTCTCCTTCGGTGTCTACAACACGACCGAGGACGTCGACCGGGTCCGCGACGCCGTCGCCGGCGTGCGGCCCGGGTACTGGACCGCCGAGCACCCGACGACGCGGTTCCTCTGACGGCCATGCGGTTCGACACCCGACTGGTCCACGCCGGGGCGGAGCCCACCCCCGGCACCGGCGACCTGGTGCCCCCGGTGCACCTGAGCGTGACGTACGAGCGCTCCGCGCAGGATCCGCTGCGCTACTTCTACGGCCGGGGCGAGAACCCCACCCGGGAGGCCCTGGAGAGCTGCCTCGCGGCGCTGGAGGACGTCCGCTTCGCCACCGCGTACACCTCGGGGCAGGCGGCCGCCGAGGCGGCGCTGTCGCTGCTGTCCCCCGGGCAGCGGGTCGTCGCCGGCGACGACGTCTACGGCGGCACGCACGCCCTGTTCGACCTGGTGCGGGCGCGCGGGGTGACCGTCGACCAGGTCGACCTCGCCGACCCGGGGCGGTGCCAGGCGGTGCTGGCCGACGACGCCGCGCCGCTGGCGATGGTCTGGCTGGAGACGCCCAGCAACCCGCTGCTGAAGGTCACCGACGTCGCCGCGGTGGCCCGGCACGCCCACCGCCGCGGCGCCCTGGTGCTGGTGGACAACACGCTGGCCAGCCCGGCCCTGCAACAGCCGCTGAGCCTCGGCGCCGACGTGACGCTCTACAGCACCACGAAGTTCCTCGCCGGGCACCTCGACGTGCTCGGCGGGGCGCTGGTCTACGACGACCCCCGGCTGCACGAGCGCCTGGTGGCGCACCGCACGACGGTCGGCACCGCGCCGGGTGGGGCGGACTGCTTCCTCGTTCAGCGGGGTCTGAAGACGCTGTCGCTGCGAATGGCCCGGCAGGTGCAGAACGCGCAGGCGGTGGTCGCCGCGCTCGGCGCCGAGCCGGCCGTCTGCGCGATCCACTACCCGGGCCTGCCCGGGCACCCGCAGCACGACGTGGCGGTGCGGCAGATGCGCGCCCCCGGCGCGCTGGTCAGCTTCGCGTACCGGGGCGACCCGGTGCAGCTGATGGAGCGGGTGCGGCTGTTCGCGGCGGCGGTCAGCCTGGGCGGGGTCCGGTCGCTCATCGAGTGCCCGGCGCTGATGACGCACCGGCCGGTGCCGCGCGAGACGCGGCTGCGGGTGGGCGTGGGCGACGACCTCGTCCGGCTGTCGATGGGCATCGAGGACCCGGCGGACCTCGTCGAGGACCTGATCCGTGCGCTACGGGCGCGACCGGCGTGACCGGCCGCCAGGGAGGAGCGGTACCGATGGGGCAAGGCAGGAACGACCAGGACAGGATCCGGCTCGACGGGGGAGTGGCCACCGAGCTGCACCGCGCCGGCATCCCCATGACCCCGCCCTGGTGGACCACCCGGGCGCTGCTGTCCGACGCGCGGCGGCGGGTCCTCAAGGGCGTGCACGAGCGGTTCCTCGCCGCCGGCGCCGACGTGGTCACCGCCAACACGTTCCGCTGCAACCTGCGCACCCTCCAGGCCGCGGGGCTGGAGGACGCCGGGCTCGGCTGGATGGTGCACGCCGCCGTGGGGGTGGCGCTCGCCGCCCGAAACGCCGCCGGCAGCCCGCGTACGCGGGTGGTCGCCTCGGTGGCCCCGGTCGCCGACGCGTACCGGCCAGACCTGGTGCCCGACGACGACACGCTGCGCGCCGAGCACCGGTGGCTGGCCACCGAGCTGTCCCGGGCCGGGGTGGACACGGTGCTGGTGGAGACGATGAACACCGCCCGGGAGGCCCGGATCGCGCTGGCCGAGGCCCTCGCCGTCGGCGCCACCGCCTGGGTGAGCTTCGTCTGCGGCGACGACGCCCGGCTGCTCTCCGGCGAGCCGCTCGCCGACGCCGCCCGCGCCGTCGAGGCCGACGGCGCCGCGGCCGTGCTGGTCAACTGCACCGACCCGGACCGGACCGAGGAGTGCCTGCGGGTGCTGCGGGCCGCGGTGTCCGGCCCGATCGGGGCGTACCCGAACCTGGAGGACCGCACCCGCGGCGGGCCGGTCGACGCGCTGCCGCCGCTGCTGGAGCCGAAGGCGTTCGGCGACCTGACGGCCCGCTGGTGCGGCGAGTACGGGCTGACCCTGGTGGGCGGCTGCTGCGGCACCACCCCGGAGCACCTGGCCGCGATGTCCGACCGGCTCGGCGCGTGACCGGCACGCGCGTCCGCGCCGCGGGCCGCCCCGGCACCGCCGACGCGGCTGCCGGGCCCGCCGTCGACCCCGCGTTCCTGGCCCTGCCGCTGGCCGAGGTGGCCGGGGCCGCCCTGGACCGGGCCCGCCGGCTCGGCGCGGGCCACGCGGCGGTGCGGGTCGCCCGCACCCGGGCCCGCCGCCTGCTGCTCCACGACGGCCGGCTGCGCGGCAGCCACGACGCCACGGAGCTGGGCCTCAGCGTCGGGGTGCTGCACGGCGGGGCCCGCGGCTTCGCGGCGGTTCCCGAGGTCACCCCCGCCGCGGCCGCCGGGGCGGCCGAGGGGGCGGTGGCGCTCGCCCGGGTCTGCCGGGCGGCGGGCGCCGAGCCGGTCGAGCTGGCCGACGAGCCGGTGTACGCCGACCGCCACTGGTCCTCGCCGTGCCGGACCGACCCGTTCGGCGTGCCGGAGCGGGACGCGGCGGCGCTGCTGGCCGGGTGGAGCCGGGGGCTGCTCGCCGCGCCGGTCGTCGCCCACGTGCTGGCGAAGCTGACCGCGGTGCGGGAGAGCACGTACTACGCCGACACGGCCGGGACGAGCGTGGTGCAGCAGCGGGTCCGCGTCCACCCACAGCTGCTCGCCGTGGGCGTCGGGTCCGACGGCGGCACCGCCACCCTGCGTACCCTCGGGCCGCCCACGGCCCGCGGCTGGGAGTACCTGGCCGACGGCGACGGCTGGGACTGGTCGGCGGAGCTGGCCGAGCTGCCCGAACACCTCGCCGGTAAGCTGCGCGCCCGGCCGGTGCGTCCCGGCCGGTACGACCTCGTCATGGCACCGTCGCACCTGTGGCTGACGATCCACGAGTCGGTCGGGCACGCCACCGAGGCCGACCGGGCGCTCGGCCACGAGATGTCGTACGCCGGCGGCACGTTCGTCACCCCCGCCGACGTCGGCTCGCTGCGCTACGGCTCGGAGCTGATGACCGTCACCGCCGACCGGGTCGACCCGCACGGGCTGGCCACGGTCGGGTACGACGACGAGGGCGTGGCCGCCGGATCGTGGCCGCTGGTGCGCGACGGGGTGCTCACCGGCCTGCAGACCGACCGGCACACCGCGCTGCGGCTCGGCGCCGGCCGCTCCACCGGGTGCGCGTACGCGGAGTCGGCCACCCACGTGCCGATCTCCCGACTGCCGAACGTCTCGCTGGCGCCGGCGCGGGACGGGCCGGACACCGACGCGCTGGTCGCCGGGGTGGCGGACGGCATCCTCCTCGTCGGCTCCGACAGCTGGTCGATCGACACCCGCCGGCGGCGGTTCCAGTTCACCCCCCAGCGCGCCCACCGCATCCGGCACGGCCGGCTCGTCGGGCAGCTCGCCGGGGTGGCGTACCAGGCGGAGACGACGGAGTTCTGGGGCTCGCTGGTGGCGCTCGGCGGCCCCGGCACCTACCACTGCTTCGGCGCGGACCTGTGCGGCAAGGGCCAGCCGGTGCAGGCGGCGGCGGCCAGCCACGGCAGCCCGGCGGCGGTGTTCCGGGGCGTCCGCGTGATCGACACCGGCGGGGAGGGGCCGCGATGAGCGGGGCGGAGCTGGCGGAGCGGGTCCTGGCCCACGCCCGGGACGCCGACGACGTGCTGGCGATCGTCGACGAGACGGCGGCGGCGCACCTGCGCTGGGCCGGCAACGCCCTGACCACCTCCGGTGCGACCCGGCACCGCCGCCTGACGGTGGTGGCCCTGGCCGGCGGCGCCGCGGGGGCGGCCGCGGCGGTGGTCGGCCACGGCGGCGCGCCCGACGACGACGAGTTGGCCGAGCTGGTGGCCCAGGCGGCGCGGACCGCCCGGCGCAACGAGCCGGCGCCGGACGCCGAGCCGCTGATCGCCCCGGCGGGACCGCCGCCGCCGTCCTGGAACGATCCGCCGCCCGACGCGCCGGTGGACCGGCTGCGCGGCTTCGCCACCGACCTCGGCGCGGTCTTCCGCCGGTCCCGGGCCGACGGGGGGCACGCCCTCTACGGGTACGCCGAGCAGCAGACGACCACCACCTGGCTGGCCTCGTCCACCGGGCTGCGGCTGCGCCACGTCCAGCCGACGTCGGTGCTCGACCTCACCGTCCGCGACGCCGACGGCCGCGCCTCGGCGTGGGCGGGCACCGCCGGGGAGGACCTGTCGGGCGTCGACCTGCCGGGGCTGGCCGCGGGCCTCGCCGGGCGGCTGGGTACGGCGCGCCGCCGCCTCCCGTTGCCCCCCGGCCGGTACGAGGTGCTGCTCCCGCCGGCCTGCGTGGCCGACCTGATGCTGCACCTGTATCTCAACGCCGGTGCGGCGGACGCCGCCGACGGGCGGACGGTCTTCAGCGCGCCCGGCGGTGGCACCCGGGTCGGGCAGCGGCTCGCCGCCGCGCCGCTGACCCTCCGCAGCGACCCGGCGGAGCCGGGGCTGGCCTGCGTGCCCTTCGTCGTGGCCCGCGCCTCCGGTGCGGCCGGCAGCGTCTTCGACAACGGGCTGTCGCTGGCCGCGACCCGGTGGATCGTCGACGGCGAGCTGCGGGCGCTGGTGCACACCCGCCACTCCGCCCGGGAGGCCGGTGAGCCGCTGACGCCGCAGGTCGACAACCTGGTCCTGGAGGGGCCGCCGGGTGGGCGCTCGCTGGCCGAGATGGTCGCCGGCACCGAACGGGGGCTGCTGGTGACCTGCCTGTGGTACCTGCGCGACGTCGACCCCCGGACCCTCCTGCTGACCGGCCTCACCCGCGACGGCGTGTACCTCGTGGAGCGGGGGGAGGTGGTGGGCGAGCTGCCCGACTTCCGGTTCAACGAGAGCCCTGTCGCGCTGCTCGACCGGGTGGTGGAGGTGGGGGCGACCGAGCGCACGCTGCCCCGGGAGTGGGGGGACTACTTCACCCGGATGGCGATGCCGCCGCTGCGGGTCGCGGACTTCGCCGTCTCCGAGGTCGGCCCGGCGCTCTGAGCGGCCGCCGCCCTCGGCCCGGTTCAATGGGGCCGTTTGTGGGTGGCGGGGCGGGGTAAGCGCCGGGCCGGTGCGAGGACGGGAGGATGGGGTGCTGTTTCCCCGCTTCGTCGACGCCGTGTCCCGGCGGGCCGGCATCCCGGCGGCGCAGGCCGCGGCGGTGACCGGGGCCGTGCTGCGGACGATGGCCGAGCGGGTCGACGGCGAGCCGTCGGGAGAGGACAGCCGGCCGCTGCCCGAGCGCGTCGGCGGCTACCTGGTCGACCCGGCGGAGCCCGCCGGCCCGGCCGGCGTCGCCGACGACGACTTCCTGGCGCGGGTCGGGTCGCGGGCGGGGGTCGACGCGGGGACCGCCCGGGCCGGGACGGAGGCGGTGTTCGCGACCCTCCGCGAGGCCGTCACCGTGCAGGAGTTCCGGCGGCTGGTGGCACGGGTGCCGCGAGGCGGCACCGGCACTGTCGGGAGGCAGCCGCCGGCACCGTACGATGTGTGACGCGCCCGCCGGGACGATGTCCTACCTGAGCTGCCGTTGAGTACCAGCCACATAGGAAAAACCCCGGCCGATGGGCAGTTCTACCGGAAAACTTACTTTAGGGTAGTGCCCTATGTGGAAACTCCTCAACGCGCTAGGGGGATGATCGGACGATTTTGGCCGTCCGACGTCGGAGGGGCCGCTCGGCTCTTCGGCCCGACTCCCGATCGATGATCTTCCCACCCAGGCATCCAGCCCTATGCTGCATCCATTGTGAAATCCTGGGGGGGATCGTGAGCACACTTCACGGATGTCGCGTGTCCGCCGGCGGTGTGGCGCATTCCATCCGCTGACATGGCAACATACACGATCATCCATCGGTTCGCCGACCTGGCGGCCACGATTCCGCACCGACCGGCCCTGCTCGGCGCGGGCCCCGCGGTCGGCTACCCGCAACTCGCCGCCGCCGCCGGCGGACACGCCGCCCTGCTCGCCGCCGCCGGCGTCCGCCCCGGGGACCGGGTCGCCCTGCTGACGCCGCACGGCGCGCCGACCGTCGCGGCGATCCTCGGCACCCTCGCCGCCGGCTGCGCGTACGTGCCGCTGGACCCCGGTTTCCCGGTCGACCGGCTGCGCCACATGGTCGCCGCCGCCGACGTGCGGACCGTGCTGGTCGCGCCGGAACACCACGAACTGGCCGCCCGGTTGACGACCGACCGGCCCGGGACCGGGGTAGTCGCGCTCGACCAGGTGCCCCCGGCGCCGCTGCGCCCCGTCCCGGTCGACCCGGACGCGCTGGCGTACGTGCTGTTCACCTCCGGCTCGACCGGCGTGCCGAAGGCCGTCGGGCAGACCCACCGCAACCTGGCGCACGTCGTCGACAACCAGATCGCCACCCTGGCCATCGGTCCGGACGACCGGCTCAGCCTGCTCGCCTCGTTCAGCTTCGACGCCGCCATCCCCGACCTGTACCCGGCCCTGCTCACCGGCGCCGCCGCCATCCCGGTCGACCTGCGCCGGCACGGGCTCGCCCAGGCCCTCGACCTGCTGGTCCGGCACCGGGTCACCGTCTACCACTCCACCCCGACCGTCTACCGGTTCCTGCTCGACGCCCTCGGCGAGTCGCGACTGGACACCGTCCGGGCGGTACTGCTCGGCGGCGAGCAGGCCACGGCCGCCGACGCCGCGCGGGGCCGCGGCCGGTTCGCCCCCGACTGCGTGCTGGTCAACGGCTACGGCGCCACCGAGATGACGTTCGCCGCCCGGTACGCGCTGCCGCTGGCCGACGCCGACCCGGCCGCCACCGGCCCGCTGCCGATCGGCGCCGCGCTGCCCGGGTACGAAGTGGACCTCGCCCCGGACACCGACGAGATCGTGGTCCGCGGCCGGCACGTCGCCCCCGGCTACCTGGACCGGGCCGACGACCGGTTCACCCGGGAGGCCGACGGGGTCTGGTCGTACCGGACCGGGGACCTCGGGGCACGGCTGCCCGGCGGCGAGCTGGTCTGCCTCGGCCGGCTGGACCGCCAGGTCAAGGTGCGCGGGTTCCGGGTCGAGCTGACCGAGATCGAAGCCGTCCTCGCCGCGCAGCCCGGCGTCGGCAACGTACGCGCCATCGCCCGCGACGGCGAGCTGCTGGCGTACGCCCGGCCGGCCGGCGGGGCGCTCGACCCGGCGGCCCTGCGCGCGGCCCTCGCCCGGCGGCTGCCGGAGTACGCCCTGCCCCGGGCCGTCGTGGTGGTCGACGAGTTCCCGCTGACCGTCACCGGCAAGATCGACGAGCGGGCGCTGCCCGACCCGGGCGCCGACGTCCCGGCGGGGGAGGAGCCGGCCACCGCGACGGAGCGGGCCGTCCACGACATCTGGTGCGCCGTGCTGGGCCGCCCGGCCGTGCCCCGCACCGCCAGCTTCTTCGACGTCGGCGGGCAGTCGCTGCTGCTCGGCGTGGTCCAGCAGCGGCTCGCCGACCGGTTCGGCGTGCGGCTGCCGATGGTGCGGCTGTTCGAGAACCCACGGTCGCCGCGCAGGCCCGCCTGGTCGACGCCCGCCGGGGGCCAACCGCGCCCCGGTCGCCCCGGCCCGGTCGCCCCGCCACCGCCGCGCGCGGGTACACCGGCGACGAGATCGCCGTGGTCGGCGTCGCCGGCCGCTTCCCCGGCGCGCCGGACGTGGCCACGTTCTGGTGGAACCTGCTGGCCGGCGTGGACTCGATCCACGACCACACCCCCGAGGAACTGGTTGCCCTGGGCGTCGGTCCCCGGCTGCTCGCCGACCCCCGGCACGTCCGCGCCGCCGGCCGGCTCGACGACGTGGCCGGCTTCGACGCCGAGTTCTTCGCCTTCGGCGAGCAGGAGGCGGCCCGCACCGACCCGCAGCACCGGCTGTTCCTGGAGACCGCGTGGGAGGCCCTGGAGGACGCGGGGCACGACCCGTCCCGGTTCCCCGGGCTGGTCGGCGTCTACGCGGCGGCCTCCGCCAACCGGTACTTCCTGTTCCACCTCATGGACAACCCCGCCGTGGTCGGCGACGTCGACCCGGACGACTGGGAGGCCCGGCTGGTCGGCCGGCAGGCCACCGACCACCTGCCCGGCCAGGTCGCGTACCGGCTCGGGCTCACCGGCCCGGCCATGTCCGTGCAGAGCGCCTGCTCCAGTTCCCTGGCCGCCGTCTGCGTCGCCGCGCAGAGCCTGGCCGACTACCAGTGCGACATCGCCCTGGCCGGCGGGGTCAACGTGACCTGGCCCCGGTACCGGCACACCCCCGGCGGGATGGCCTCCCCGGACGGGCGGTGCCGCGCGTTCGACGAGGCCGCCAGCGGCTCCGGCTTCGGCTCCGGCGTCGGCGTGGTGGCGCTGCGCCGGCTCGCCGACGCGCAGGCCGACGGGGACCGGATCTACGCGATCCTGCCCGGCTGGGCGGTCACCAACGACGGCGCGGACCGGGCCGGCTTCGCGGTGCCCGGGCCGGCCGGGCAGGCCGCCGCCGTGGCCAACGCGCTCGCCGCCGCGGAGGTGGACCCCGGCGAGGTCCGGTTCATCGAGGCGCACGGCAGCGGCACCCCGCTCGGCGACGCCCTGGAGGTCGCGGCCCTGCACGAGGTGTACGAGGGCGCCGCGCCCGCCGAGTCCTGCGCGCTGGGATCGGTGAAGACCAACATCGGCCACCTCGACGCCGCCGCCGGAATCGCCGGCCTGATCAAGGCGGTGCTCGCCGTCCAACACGGGGTCATCCCGCCCAACCTGCACTTCACCCGGCCGCACCCGGAGATCGACCTCGACGCCGGCCCGTTCTACGTGCCGACGAAGGCCCGAAACTGGCCCGAGGGCGGCCGACGGGTGGCCGGGGTCAGCTCGTTCGGGCTCGGCGGGACGAACGCGCACGTGGTGGTCGAGCAGCCGCCCCCGGCGGAGCCGGTCGACGCCCCGGACGCCGCGGCCCACCTGCTGCCGGTGTCGGCGCGTACCCCGGCGGCGCTGCGGGCGGCGCTGGCCCGGCTGCGCCGGCACCTGGCGGGTGCCGCACCGGCGCTGGCCGGGGTGGCCGCCACCCTCGCGCTCGGCCGCCGGGCGTTCGGGTGCCGGGCGGCCGTCGTCGCCGGCGACCTCGCCGAGGCCCTGGCGGGGCTGGACGCCCTGCTGGACGGCGGCGAGCGGATCGCCGGCCCGCCCGGCGAGCTGCGGGACCTGGCCGCCGACTGGGTGGCCGGCCGGGACGTCGACTGGACGGCCCTGCACCCCGAGGGCGGCTTCCGGCGCGCCGGGCTGCCCACCTACCCGTTCCAGCGCCAGCGGTACTGGATCGACCCCCACCAGAGAGGTCTGCGGTGAACTGGTTCGTCTCCGCCGGTAAGTGCCCCGAGGCGCCGGCGCGGTTGTTCTGCCTTCCGTACGCCGGGGGCGGGGCGAGCGTGTTCCGGCGCTGGCAGCGGGAGCTCGGCGCCGACGTCGAGGTGCTGCCGGTGCAGCTGCCCGGCCGGGAGAACCGGATCGGCGAGGACCCGAACTTCACCGTCGCCGACGTCGCCGCCGCGATCGCCGAGCGGGCCGACCGTCCGTACGCCATCTACGGGCACTCGATGGGCGGGCGCGTCGGCTTCGAAGTCGTCCGCGAGCTGCGCCGGCTCGGGCAGCAGCTGCCGTTGCGGCTGTACGTCGGCGGCGCCCGCGCCCCCCACGTCGACGACACCAGCCTCTTCGACGGGCTGTCCACCGTGGACGACGACGAGTTGCTGCGCCGGCTCGGCGAGGGTGGCGGGCTGCCCGCCGAGGTGCTGGACCACCCCGAGCTGGTGGAACTGCTGCTGCCACTGCTGCGCGCCGACTTCGGCCGGGTCGACAGCTACCGGTACGTCCCCGGCGAGCCGCTGCCGCTGCCGATCGTGACGTTCAGCGGGCGGCAGGACCGGGCGGTCAGCCACGCGCAGAGCGCGGCCTGGGAGCGGCACACCGCCGCGGGCTTCACCCTGCACGAGATCGACGGCGGGCACTTCTTCCTGCACGACCAGCTCCCCGAGCTGGCCGCCGCGATCCGCGCCGACCTCGCCGCGGCCCTGGCGCCCGGGGCGCCCGGCGGGCCGCCCCCCTTCGTCGATCAAGAGGTTCACGTCGCGGAAGCACACTCCCCCGACGCAAACCTCTTGATCAACACTCCCGTGGCGGGCGGGCACCGGGTCCCGCTGGGCGACACCGGCTGGTCGGTGTGGCGTGATGCCATCCTGCGTGGGACCGGGTTTCCGGCCGACGGGCTCACCGCGCTCAGCGCCCCGCAGGCCGCGGCGGCCGCCGACGAGCTGCTCGCGACCGGCGAGGGCGCCGAGCGGTTCGACAAGGAGTTCGTCGAGGCGGTGACCGCCGCCGCCGGCCGGCTCTCCGCCCTGGCGGCCGACCCGCTGCTGCGCGAGGCCGTCACCTGGCAGAACCGCAACGCCCTGCTCGCCCTCGACGGGCTGGCCCGCGGCGGCGCCGACGCGCCCCGCAACGTGCGCCGCCGCGACCGCGAGCGGGCCCTGCTCAAGTACTGGCAGCGCTACTGCGGCAAGAACGAGACGGTCGGCTTCTTCGGGCCGAGCTGCTGGGTCACCATCGACCCGGAACAGGCCGCGGCCGCCCGGGTGCGCACCGGCGCCGGGCTGACCCGGCGACGCTGGGTGTGGTTCGAGTCGTGGGCGCTGTCCGCGTACGCCGACCGGATCGGTGCCGACCTCGCCGTGCGGCAGTGGTGGCCGCCGATGCTCCAGCCCCACCTGAGCCTGCGGGACCGGTCCGTGCTGCGGCCGGGCCGCCCCTCGGTCACGCTCACCCCGGTGGAGGCGGCCCTGCTCGCCGCCGCCGACGGCCACCGCCCCGCCCGGGACCTGGTCGCCGACCCGGCCGTCGGGCTGCGCCGGCCCGAGGACGGGTACGCCCTGCTGGACCGGCTGGTCGAGCGGGAACTGATCACCTGGGACGCGGCCCTGCCGGTCAGCCCCGACGCCGAGGACGCGCTCGCGGCCCGGATCGCCGCCATCGCCGACGAGCCCGTCCGGCAGGCCGCCCGGGCCGGGTTCGACCGGCTGATCGCCGCCCGGGACGAGGTGGCCGCCGCGGCCGGCGACCCGGAGCGGCTGCGGACCGCGCTCGACCGCCTCGACGAGACCTTCACGGAGCTGACCGGCCAGCCGCCCCGCCGCCGCGAGGGCCAGATGTACGCCGGCCGCACCCTCTGCTACGAGGACACCAGCCGCGACCTCGACATCGTCTTCGGCGCCCCGCTGCTGGCCGACCTGGCCGCCCCCTCGCCGTGCTGCTGCGGGCCGCCCGGTGGCTGGCCGGCGCGCTGGAGGAGGCGTACGGGGCCACCTTCCGCGAGCTGTACGACGAGCTGCGCGCCGAGGCCGGCGACGGCCCGGTCTCCCTGGCCGACCTGTGGTTCCTCGCCCAGGGCATGTTCTGGGGCACCGGCGAGCGGCCCGTCGACGGCGTCGCCGCCGAGTTCGCCGCCCGCTGGGCGGGCCTGTTCGGCCTGGCCGACCTGCCCGCCGGCACCACCGAGGTGCGGCTGCCGGTCGCCGAGCTGGCCGACCGGGTCGCCGCGACGTTCCCGACCGGCCCCACGGACTGGAGCGGCGGCCGGCTGCACAGCCCGGACCTGCAGATCTGCGCCCCCGACGTGGACGCCCTGACACGCGGCGACTACACCGTCGTGCTCGGCGAGCTGCACGCCGGCTGGCCCTCGTTCGACTGCCAGGTGTTCACCCCGTCGCACCCCGACGTCGAGCGGCTGCGCGCGGCGCTCGCCGACGACCTCGGCGAGCGGCGGGTGCGGCTGCTGTTCCCCGCCGACTGGCCCCGGCGTACCAGCCGCACCGCCGAGTCGCTCACCGGCCCGACAGACCTTCAGCTGGCCTTCCTGCCCGCGCCGGGCGCCGACCCGGACCGGGTCCTGCCGACCGTCGACGTCACCGTCGACGACTCCGACGGCCGGCTCGTGGCCACCGCCAGGGACGGGCAGCGGTGGCCGCTGACCGAGGTCTTCTCCGGGCTGCTCGCCGCCCACGCGGTCGACGGGTTCAAGCTGGTCGCCGCCGCCCCGTACACGCCCCGGATCACCCTGGACCGGCTGGTGGTGGCGCGGCAGACCTGGCGTACCACGGTTTCGGAGTGCGGCCTGGCCGACGTCACCGCCGAGCGGGACCGCTTCCTCGCCGTCCGGCGCTGGCGGCGCGACCTGGGCCTGCCCGAGCAGGTGTACGTCAAGCTCGGCACCGAGACCAAGCCCTGCTTCGTCGACCTGAGCAGCCCCGCGTACGCGGCGATGTTCTGCGCCATGGTCCGGGCGGCCCGCGGCGACGGCGGCGACGGGGTGTCGCTGGTCGTCAGCGAGATGCTGCCGACGCCGCAGGACGCGTGGGTGCCCGACGGCGCCGGCCGGCGCTACTTCAGCGAGCTGCGGCTGCACATCGTCGACGAGGAATGGCAGGCCGATCGATGAGCCACCTGCTGCCGCTGGGCGACACCGGCTGGTCGGTGTGGCGGGACGTGCTGCTGCGCACGGCCGGCTTTCCCGCCGCCGGCCTCGACCGGTTCGGCGCGCCGGAGGCCGCGGCCGCCGCCGACGGGCTGCTCGCCGGCGAGGTCACCGCCGAGGTGTACGACAAGGCGCTCACCGCCGCCTTCGCCCGCTCGTCGGCGGTGCTCGGGGAGATCTGCGCCGACCCGCTGCTGCGCGAGGCGGTCACCTGGCAGAACCCGACATGCTGGTCGCCCTCGACGGGCTGCTGCGCACCGACCCGGCCGCCCGCAACAAGCCCCGCCGCAAGCGGGAGATCGCCGTGCTGCGCTACTGGCAGCGCTACTGCGGCAAGGCCGAGACGATCGGCTTCTTCGGGCCGGTCTGCTGGGGCGTGTTCGACCCGGACAGCCCGGCGACCCGGCTGGCACCCGGGCCCGACCTGGTCGACCGCCGCCAGGTCCACTTCGAGGCGTGGGCGCTCATGGCGTACGCCGACCGGCTAGCCGACGACCTGGCGGTGCGCCGCTGGTGGGCCCCGGCGCTGCCGCCCCACCTCACCGTCGAGGGTCGCCGGCTGCGCCGGCCGCTGCACCCGCCGGTCGAGCTGCCCCCGCTGGAGGCCCGGCTGCTGGCCGGCTGCGACGGCCGTACCCCCGCCGAGGAGCTGGTGGAGCGGGTCCGCGCCGACGGGGACACCGGCCTGCGCAGCACCGCCGACGGGTTCCTGCTGCTGGACCGGCTGGTGGAGCGGGGCCTGCTGACCTGGGACGCGGGGCTGCCCAACAGCCCGCGCGCGGAGGCGGTGCTGGCCGAGCGGATCGCCGCGGTCGGCGAGGAGGCCGTGCGGGCCGAGGTGGCCGCCGGCTTCGACCGGCTCCGGGCGGCCCGGGCCGCGGTGGCGGACGCCGCCGGCGACCCGGACCGGTTGGGCGCCGCGCTGGCCGCGCTCAACGCCGAGTTCACCGCCGTGACCGGCCGGCCGGCCACCCGCCACGGCGGGCAGATGTACACCGGCCGCACCGTGCTCTACGAGGAGACCAGCCGCGGGGTGGAGCTGTCGGTGGGCACCGCGGTCCTCGACGCGCTGGCCGACCCGCTGGCCATCGTGCTGCGGGCGGCCCGCTGGCTCACCGCCGAGGTCGGTGCCGGGTGCGAGCGGATCCTCGCCGACCTGTACGCCGAGCTGTCCGCCGAGGGCGCCGTGCGGCTGGCCGACATCTGGTCGCTGTCCCAGGGCCTGCTGCTCGCCCCGGACGGCCCGGTCGCGGTCGCCGGCGCCCGGTTCACCGCCCGGTGGGCGGAGCTGTTCGGGCTCGACGCCGTACCCGCCGACCAGCCCGAGCTGCGGCTGCGCAGCGCCGACCTGGCCGGCCGGGCCGCGGAGCTCTTCCCCGCCGACGCGCCCGGCTGGCCCACCGCCCGCGTGCACAGCCCGGACGTGCAGCTCGGCGCGGCCAGCGTCGACGCGCTCAACCGGGGCGAGTTCCAGTTGGTCCTCGGCGAGCTGCACCCGGCGATGACGCCGTTCGACAGCGCCGTGTTCGCCCCGTTCCACCCCGACCCGCGGGCGCTGCGCGCCGCCCTCGACGCCGACCTCGGGCCGGCCCGGATGCGGGTGCTCTACCCCGAGGGCTTCCCCCGGCAGACCACCCGCACCACCTGGCACTCCCGGGAGCCGGGGGACCGCCAGCTCGGCATCGACACCGCCCGGGGCGCCGACGTGGAGCAGCTCGTCGCGGCCACCGCCGTCCGCGTGGAGTCCGTCGACGGCCGGCTGACCGCGGTGCTGCCCGACGGGGCCCGGTGGCCGCTGGTCGAGATCTTCGCCTACCTGCTCGGCGCCCTGCTGCTGGACAGCTTCAAGCTGCTGGCCCCGGCCCCGACCACGCCGCGGATCACCATCGACCGGCTGGTCGTGGCCCGGCGCACCTGGCGGACCACGGTCGCGGAGAGCGGGCTGGCCGGGCTGACCAGCGAGTCGGAGCGGTTCCTCGCGGTACGTCGCTGGCGGCAGCGGCTCGACCTGCCCGAGCGGATCTTCGTGAAGCTCGGCACCGAGGTCAAGCCCTGCTACGTCGACCTGACCGGCGCGCTGTACGCCCAGTCGCTCTGCGCCATGGCCGACGCCGCCGCGAGGTCGGGCCCGGACGTCACGCTCACGGTCACCGAGCTGCTGCCCGCCCCGGCGGACGCCTGGGTGACCGACGCGGCCGGCCGCGGCTACGTCAGCGAGCTGCGCCTGCAGATCACCGATCCAGCCACCTACCGGGGAGAACACGGGTGACCGAGATCCTGTCCATCAGCGCCGCGCACGGGGAGCCGCTGCCCTGGCCGGACGCCACCCTGGCCGACCTCATCGTCGCCCAGGCCGCGCGTACCCCGGGCGCGGTCGCCGTGCGGCAGTGGGACGACCGGCTCACCTACCGGGAGCTGGTCGGGCGGGCCGCCGGCGTCGCCGCCGCGTTGCGGGAGCGGGGCGTCGGCCGGCAGACCCGCGTCGGGGTCTGCGGCGAACGCCGGCCCGATCTGGTCGTCACCGTGCTCGGCGTCCTGCTGGCCGGCGGCTGCTACGTGCCGCTGGAGCCGGGCGGCCCCGGCAGCGGCTGCGCGAGATCGCCGAGGACGCCGGGGTGCGGGTCGTCGTCGGCGACGCCGCCGAGGCCGAGTTCGGCGACGCGCCCGGCGTCGAGACGGTGGGCCTGCCCGGCCCGGCCCGCCGGCGCCCTGCCCCGCCCGCCCCGGCGACCCGGCGTACGTGCTGTTCACCTCCGGCTCCACCGGGCGCCCCAAGGGGGTGGTGGTCAGCCACCGGAACGTCGCCGAGTTCGTGACCGGCTGGGCGGGGGTCACCGGCGCCGGGGCCGGCGTCCGTGCCCTGTGCGCCTCGTCGCTCGTCTTCGACGCGGTCGTCATCGACCTGTTCGTCCCGCTGCTGCTCGGCGGGGCGGTGCAGCTGGCCGGCTCGGACGACCGGACCGACCCGGTGCGGTTGGCGCGGTTCATCGCCGCGCACGAGGTGGACTGGGGCATCCTCACCCCGACGGTGCTGTCCCTGCTGGACCCGGCCGACGTGCCGACCTGGCGGACGGTCCTCTGCGGCGGCGAGGCCGTGCCGGCCGAGCTGGCGGAGCGCTGGGCCCCCGGCCGCCGGTTCGTCAACGCGTACGGGCCGACCGAGACGACCGTGGCGGCGCTCGCCTGCGACCTCGTCGCCACCGAGACCGACCCGGTGCCGATCGGCGTCCCGCTGCCCAACCACCGGGTGTACGTGGTCGACGCCGACCTGCGGCCGGTGCCCCCGGGCGAGACGGGCGAGCTGCTCGTCGGCGGCCCCGGCGTCGCCGACGGCTACCTCAACCGGCCCGGGCTGACCGCCGAGCGGTTCGTGCCCGACCCGTTCTCGGGGCTTGCCGGGGAGCGGCTGTACCGCACCGGCGACCTGGTCACCCAGGCCCCCGACGGGCGGTTCGTCTACCACGGCCGGATCGACCGGCAGGTCAAGGTCCGCGGCCAGCGGATCGAGCTGGGCGAGGTGGAGGCGGTGCTGGCGGGGCACCCGGGCGTCGACCGGGTGACCGTGGAGGCCGTCGACGGGCCCGCCGGCACCGAGCTGGTCGCCTTCCTCACCCCGGCCGACGCCCCCGACGACGCGGCGCTGGCCGCGTACGCCGAGTCCCGGCTGACCGCCGCGATGCGAACGGCCCGGACGGTGCGCCTGGCCGAGCTGCCGGTCAGCCCGACCACCGGCAAGCTGGACCGATCCGCGCTGCGGGCCCTGGCCGCCGCCAGCCGCCCCCAGCCGGCCGCCGACGAGCCGGTCGACGGCGACCCGGTGACCCGGGCGGTGGCCCGCGTCTGGGCCCGGCTGCTCGGGGCGGCCCCGGGCCCGGACACCGACTTCCTCGCCGCCGGCGGGAACTCCATCGCGGCGATGCGCCTGGTCGCCGCGCTGCGGGCCGAGCTGGGTCGGCACGTCGACACCCGGGACGTGTTCGCCGGGCGGACCCTGGCCGGGCTGGTGCGGCGGATCGCCGCCGCCGCGCCGGACGCCGGCGACGGGCTCACCACCGGCAACCCGCCCACCCTGTCCCCGCCACAGCGCCGGCTGTGGTTCGTCGACCAGATCGCCCCGTCCAGCGCCCCCTACAACATCGCGGTGGCCCACCGGCTGCGCGGCGAGCTGGACGTCCCCGCGCTCGGCGCGGCGCTGCGGGCCGTGGCCGAACGGCACGACGTGCTGCGCTGGCGCATCCCGCAGACCGCCGGGGTGCCGTACGCGGTGTGCGAGGAGCCGACCGACGTGGCCGTGCCGGTGGTCGACCTGACCGGCGGCGGCGACCCGGAGGCGGAGCTGGCCCGGATGCTCGCCGCGGGCGCCGCGCACGCCTTCGACCTGGCCACCGGCCCGCCCTGGCAGGTCACCGTCTACCGGCTCGGCCCGGCCGAGCACGTGCTGGCGGTCAGCTGGCACCACGCGGTCTTCGACGGCTGGTCCGAGGCCGTGTTCTACGACGACCTCGCCGCCGCGTACGCGCAGGCCGTGGCGGGCGACGCGCCCGGACTGCCCGCCCTGACGACCCGGTACGCCGACTACGCCGTGTGGCGGGCCGCGCGGGACCGGCGGCGCGGCGCCGAGGACCTCCAGTGGTGGGCCGCGCACCTGCGGGACGCGCCGATCGTGCTGGACCTGCCCCGGGACCGGCCCCGCCCGGCGGTGCAGACGTACGCCGGCGCGGAGGCCGCCGTCACGTTCTCCCCGGTGGCGGACCGGGCGGTGCGGGAGTTGGCCGAGCGGCGCGGCACCACCGTCGCCGCGGTGCTGCTCGCCGGCTTCGGTGAGCTGCTCAGCCGGCTCACCGGCGCCGACGACCACGTCGTCGGCGCGATCGTCGCCGACCGCCGGCTGGCCGCCCTCGACGACGTCGTCGGCTTCTTCATCGACACCGTCCCGGTGCGGGTGCGCACCGGCGCGGCGAGCTTCGCCGAGCTGGTCGACCGCTGCGCCGGCGAGCTGCACGAGGTCACCGCCCACCCCGGCGCCCCGCTGGAGAAGATCGTCGAGGCGCTCGGCGTCGGCCGGGACACCTCCCGGGCGCCGCTGGTGCAGGTGCTGTTCAACGTGCTCAACTTCGTCCAGCCCCGCCTGGCGCTGACCGGGCTGGCCGCCGAGCCGGTGCCGGTGCCGAAGCCGGGCTCGCCGTTCGACATCACGGTCTACGTGGTCGAGCGGGGCGGCCGGCTCGGCGTCGAGGTGGTCTACAACCCGGACCTGTTCGACGCCGACCGGATCGAGGCGCTGCTGACCGACCTGGCCGGCCTGGTCGGCGCGCTGGCCGCCGACCCGGGGGCGAAGGCCGCCGAGGCGGCCCCGGAGCTGCCCCGGCCGACCGTGCGCACCGCCCAGCTCGGCGCGATGGCCGTCACCGCCGAACCCGCCCGCCCGGTCGTGCTGCCGGCCGGCCCCGACGCGCTCACCGAGACCGAGGAGCTGATCGCCGGGATCTGGCGGGAGGTGCTCGAACGCGACGGTGTCGGGGTGACCGACAACTTCTTCGACATCGGCGGGCACTCCATGGCGCTGGCCGCCGTGCACGCCCGGCTGACCGCCGCCACCGGCCGGTCGATCGCCATGCTCGACCTGTTCCGCCACCCCACCGTCCGGGCCCTCGCCGCGCACCTCGACGGCGCGGCGGACCGGCCGGAGCTGGCCCGTGCCGCCCTGCGGGCCGCCGCCCGCCGTAGCCGGGCCCGGCGCAACCCATCCCGCCGCCCCGGCGGCACCGCCTAGTGACCCCGCCGCCCCCGGGCGGCACTCCGCAACGAAGGACGACCTGATGGACAACGCGATCGCATCCGACAACCCCGCCGACGACGGCATCGAGCCGATCGCGATCGTCGGCCTGGCCGCCCGGGTGCCCGGCGCGGCCGACGTGCAGCAGTTCTGGCGCAACCTGGTCGACGGCGTCGAGTCCGTCACCGAGCTGACCCGGGAGGAGCAGATCGCCCGGGGCGTCAGCCCCGAGGAGGTCGACGACCCGGGTTGGGTCAACAAGGCCCCGCTGGTCGACGGCTACGACGAGCTCGACGCCGGCCTGTTCGGCATGACCGCCCGCGAGGCCGAGCTCACCGACCCGCAGCACCGGCTGTTCCTGGAGGCCTGCTACACGGCGCTGCAGGACGCCGGCTACGACCCGGCCCGCTACGACGGGGCGGTCGGCGTGTACGCCGGCACCGGCGGCAACATGTACCTGCAGAGGCACGTGCTGCGCAACAAGCGGGTCGGCGGCAACCCGCACAGCCAGGTCTCCATCGCCACCAGCAACTCGCCAAACTACGTGGCGACCAACGTGTCGTACCGGCTGGACCTGCGCGGGCCGAGCCTCACCGTGCACACCGCCTGCTCCACCTCGCTGGTCGCGTTCCACCTGGCCGTCGAGGCGCTGCGCAACGGCGAGTGCGACATGGCGCTCGCGGGGGGCGTCAACATCGAGCTGCCGCACGCCGGCTACCTCGGCATGGACGGCTTCACC
The DNA here is from genome assembly GCF_007830265.1 of Micromonospora olivasterospora. Taxonomy (NCBI): domain Bacteria; kingdom Bacillati; phylum Actinomycetota; class Actinomycetes; order Micromonosporales; family Micromonosporaceae; genus Micromonospora; species Micromonospora olivasterospora. The sequence goes on along the minus strand of NZ_VLKE01000001.1, from coordinate 35,272 downwards.
TCCCCCGACGGGCGGTGCCGGCCGTTCGACGCCGACGCGAACGGCACCGTGTGGGGCAGCGGCGTGGGCGTCACCCTGCTCAAGCGGCTCTCCGACGCCGTCGCCGACGGCGACCACATCCGCGCGGTGGTGCTCGGCAACGCCATCAACAACGACGGCGCCGGCAAGGTCGGCTTCACCGCCCCCAGCGTGGACGGGCAGACGGAGGCGATCGCCCAGGCCGTCGGGATGGCCGGGATCGACCCGCGCACCATCACGTACGTCGAGGCGCACGGCACCGGCACCGCCCTGGGTGACCCGATCGAGGTCGCCGCCCTGTCAGCCGTGTACACGAAGGACACCGACGACCGGGGCTGGTGCGGCATCGGCTCGGTCAAGTCCAACATCGGCCACCTCAGCCAGCCCTCCGGCATCGTCAGCGTCATCAAGACGGTGCTGGCGATGGAGCACGGGCTGATCCCGCCGACCATCAACTACGAGACCCCGAACCCGGCCATCGACTTTGCCGACACCCCGTTCTACGTGGCGAACGCCCTGACCAAGTGGGACACCGACGGGGTGCCCCGTCGCGCCGGCGTCAGCTCCTTCGGCATCGGCGGCACGAACGCCCACGTGGTGCTGGAGGAGGCGCCGGCCGCGTACCGGGCGGACCGGCGGGTGCGCCCGGCGCAGCTGCTGCACGTCTCGGCGAAGAGCGACACCGCGCTGGAGACGGCCGTGGAGCGGCTCGCCGAGCACCTGGCCGGCAACCCCGACGGCGGCGCCGCGCACCTCGCCGACGTCGCGCACACCCTCCAGGTGGGCCGCCAGCAGTACCCGCACCGGGTCGCCGTGGTCGCCACCGACCTGCCCGACGCGGTCGCCGCGCTGCGCACCAAGCGCCGCCGGCAGGCCGGCGTGGTCGACGGCCCCGCCCCCCGGGTCGCCTTCCTCTTCTCGGGGCAGGGCTCGCAGTACGCCGGCATGGGCGCGCAGCTGTACGCCGAGGAGCCCGGCTTCGCCGCCGTCGTCGACGAGTGCGCCGAGCTGCTCCACCCCGAGCTGGGCCTGGACATCCGGGACCTGATCCTCGGCCGGGACCCGGAGGCGGCGGAGAAGCTGCTCCAGACCCGCTACACCCAGCCCGCCCTGTTCGTCGTCGAGTACGCCCTGGCCAGCCACTGGCAGCGGTCCGGCGTCCGGCCGGCGGCCATGGCCGGCCACTCCATCGGCGAGTACGTCGCCGCGACCGTCGCCGGGGTGCTCGACCTGCCCGACGCGCTGCGGGTGGTGGCCGCCCGGGGCCGGCTCATGCAGTCCCTGCCGGCCGGTTCGATGGTGGCCGTGCCGCTGGACGAGTCGGTGGTCGCGGGGCTGCTGCCCGAGGGCGTCTCCATCGCCACCGTCAACGGCCCCGGCACCTGCGTGGTGGCCGGGGGGTCCGAGCCGGTCGCCGCGTTCGCCGAGGCGCTGAAGACCAGCCACAAGGCCAAGAGCAAGGCGCTGCGCACCTCGCACGCCTTCCACTCGCCGATGATGGACCCGATCCTCGACGAGTTCACCGCGCTGATGGCGACGGTGCCGCTGCGGGCGCCGCGGATCCCGTTCCTGTCCAACGTCTCGGGCACCTGGATCACCGACGCGCAGGCCACCGACCCGGCGTACTGGGCGGCGCACCTGCGCCAGCCGGTGCGCTTCGGCGACTGCGTGGCCACCCTGCTCGCCGAGGGCACCTGGGCGCTGGTCGAGTGCGGCCCGGGGCGGCAGCTGGCCAACCTGGCCCGGATGCAGGTCGCCAAGGGCTCCCCGCAGCAGCGGGCCCTCGTCCCGCTGGGCAGCCTGCCCGGCCCGGGCGAGCCGGTCGGCGACCTGGCCACCCTGCTGACCACCGCCGGGGCGCTGTGGTGCGCCGGCGTCGGCGTGCGCACCGGGTCCGACCCGGACGCCCGCCGGGTGCCGCTGCCGACGTACCCGTTCGAGCGGCGCCGCTACTGGGTCGACCCGGACCCGGTGGAGCAGGTCGCCGCCGCCCCGGCCGAGACGGGCCCGCGGGCGCTGCCGGAGTGGTTCTCCGTGCCGGTGTGGCGGCAGGCCGCGCCCGAGCCGCGCACCGCGCCGCTGGGCCGCTGCCTGGTGCTGGCCGACGGCCCGCGCGGCGACGCGCTGGTCGCGGCCCTGCGCGCCGCCGCCGCCGAACCGGTCGAGGTACGCGCCGGCGACGCCTTCGCCGCCACGGAGAGCGGCTTCCGGCTGCGGCCGGGGGTCCGCGACGACTACGACGCCCTGGTCGCCGCGCTCGGCGACGACCTGCCGGAGCGGCTGGTGCACGCCTTCGCCCTCGATGGCGAGCCGGCCGGCACGGACATCGCCGCCGGTTGGGCCGCCCAGGACCGGGGCTTCTTCAGCGCGCTGCACCTGGTGCAGGCGCTGGCCGGGGCCGGCCGCACCGCCGAGGAGCGGGCGCTGACCCTGGAGCTGGTCACCGCCGGCGTCGGCGACGTGACCGGCCCGGACCTGACCCGGCCCGAGCACGCCACCCTCACCGGCCTGGCCCGGGTGCTGCCCGTCGAGGTGCCCGGCCTGACCGTCCGGCTGCTCGACGCCGACCCCGCCGCCACCGGCGTGGACGCCCTGGTCGCCGAGCTGCGCCGCCCGGTCGACGCGGAGCACGCCGAGGTGGCGCTGCGCGGCAGCCGCCGCTGGGTGACCGGCTACGAGCAGGTGACCGTCGACGCCGAGGGGGAGCCCGGCGCGCTGCGTGAGGGCGGCCGGTACGTCATCACCGGCGGCCTCGGCGGCATCGGCATCACCCTCGCCGAGGACTTCGCCCGGCGGGCCCGGGCGAAGCTGGTGCTGCTGGCCCGCTCGCCCCTGCCGCCGCGCGAGCAGTGGGACGACCACCTCGCCGTGCACGGCGCCGACCGGGCCGACCGGGTGGGCCGGGCCATCGCCGCGATCCGCCGGATGGAGGCGGCCGGCGCGTCCGTGCTGGTGCTCTCCGCCGACGTCACCGACCCGGCCGACCTGCGCCGCGTGCGGGAGGCGGCCGAGGCCGAGTTCGGCGGGATCGACGGGATCGTGCACGCCGCCGGCCTCCCGGGCGGCGGCATGGCCGAGGTCAAGGACCGCGCCGAGGCGGAGAAGGTGCTCGGCCCGAAGCTCGCCGGCACCCTCGCCCTGGCCCAGGTCTTCGGCGACCTGCCGCTGGACTTCGTGGTGCTCTGCTCCTCGATCACCGCGGTCATCGGCGGCTTCGGCCAGGTCGACTACTGCGCGGCGAACAACTTCCTCGACGCGTACGCCCGCGCCGGGGCCGGCTGGAACGCGCCGGTGGTGTCCCAGAACTGGGGCGGCTGGGCCGAGGTCGGCATGGCGGCGGAGAGCAACGCGCCGGCCGGCTTCCGGGCGCTGACCCGCGACACGGTCACCACCACGGTCGACCACCCGGTGCTCACCACGAAGGCCGTCGGCCCGGAGGGCACCGTGCTGCACGGCCTGGTCTCCGCCGCCACCCACTGGGTGCTCGACGAGCACCGCATCGGCGGGGTGCCGGTGGTGCCGGGCACCGCCCACCTGGAGTCGGTGCGGGCCGCCGTGGCCGCCGCGGTCCCCGCGCCCGGCCCGGACGCCGCGGTGGAGCTGTGCGACGTGGCCTTCCTGGAGCCGTTCGCGGTCCCGGACGGCTCGGTCGCCCAGTACCGGGTGACGCTGACCGCCGCCGAGGACGGCACGCACGACTTCGTGGTGCAGAGCCTCGCCGCCGGGCAGCTGCGCACCCACGTACGCGGCAGCGCCGGCTGGACCGCCGAGCCGGCGCCGGCGCCCCGGGACGTCGCCGACGTGGCGGGCCGGTCCCGCCGGGTCGACGACGACTCGTCCTTCGGCCGGGGCCGCACCAGCATGCTGACCTTCGGCCCGCGCTGGAACTCGCTGCGGGAACACCACCTCGCCGAGGGCGAGGAGCTGGCCCGCGTCGAGGCGCCCGCCGAGGCCGCCGGCGACCTGGGCGCCTGGGGGCTGCACCCGGCGCTGCTGGACGTGGCGACCGCGTTCGGCCGGGGACAGGGCTCCGGCACCTACCTGCCGCTGTCGTACGGGCGGATCGTGGTGCGGCGGGCGCTGCCGGCGGTGTTCCTCAGCCACCTGCGCCACCGCGACGGCGGCACCGACGAGGTGGTCTCCGCCGACCTGTCCCTGCTGGACACCGAGGGCCGGGAACTGGTCGCGATCAGCGACTTCGTGCTGCGCCGGGTGGACTCCTCCGCGGTGACCGGCGGGCTCGCCGCCGACGCCGCCCCGGCGGAGGCCACCCCCGCGGCCGCCGAGGCCCCAGCGAGGACATCCGGCCGGTGGACGGGGCTGAGGCGTTCCGCCGCAGCCTCACCGCCGGGCTCGGCGCCCAGGTGGTGATCACCACCCGGTCGGTGGCGGACATCCGGCGGCGCGCCGCCCGGGTCACCACCGAGACCCTGGAGTCGGAAACCGACCCGGCGGTGTCGGCGCAGACCGCCGCCGCGGGCGGCTCGGCGGCCCCGCGTACGGAGCTGGAGGCCGTCATCGCGCAGGTCTGGCGCGACGGGCTCGGGGTGCCGGTCGTCGGCGTGGACGACGACTTCTTCGCCCTCGGCGGCAACTCGCTGGTGGCGGTGCAGCTGATCGCGGCGATGCGCAAGGCGACCGGCGTGCGGCTGCCGATGCGCAGCCTGTTCGAGACGCCGACCGTCGCCGGCTGGCCGCCCGGATCGAGGAACTGCGCGCCGAGGCCGCCGCCGCCGACGAGTCCCCGGCTCCGGCCCCGACCACCAGCATCCCGCGGCTGCCCCGCGCGTAAGCGGCGCGGCTGCCCGCGCCTCAGCAACAGGAACAGGAGCACACAGCGATGAGTGACACGATCACCACACTGCCGGTGGTCGTCGAGAACGACGGCCGGACGTTGACCGACCTGATCGACGCCCGGCGCGCCGAACTGCGGGCGAGCCTCGTCGAGCACGGCGGGCTGCTGTTCCGCGGCTTCGACGTCGGCGGCGTGGACGGCTTCGACGCGGTGGTGCGGGCGCTGGCCGGCGAGCCGCTGGTCTACACCGAGCGGTCCTCGCCCCGGCACTCCATCAAGGGCCGGGTCTACACCTCGACCGACTACCCGCCGGACGAGGAGATCTTCCTGCACAACGAGAACTCGTACCAGGCGCGCTGGCCGCTGACGCTGTTCTTCTGGTGCGTCAGCCCGCCGGAGACGCAGGGCGCGACGCCGCTGGCCGACGTCCGCCGGGTGTACGAGCTGATCGACCCGGCCGTGCGGGAGGAGTTCGTCCGCCGCCGGTGGATGCTGGTGCGCAACTTCCACGGCGACTTCGGCACCCGCTGGCAGGAGGTGTTCAACACCGACGACCGGGCCGAGGTCGAGGCGTACGCGGCGGCGAACCGGATCGCGCTGGAGTGGGTCGGCAAGGACGGCCTGCGTACCCGGGCGGTGCGGGACGTGGTGCACCAGCGGCCGGGTCGGACACCCCGCGCTGGTTCAACCACGCCACGTTCTTCCACCTGAGCACCCTCCCGAAGGACTACCAGGAGGGGCTGCTGGACATGTTCGGCCCCGAGGGGCTGCCCTCGAACACCTACTACGGCGACGGCGGGGAGATCCCGACCGACGTGATGGAGCACCTGCGGGCCGCGTACCGGGCGGCCAGCGTCCGCTTCGACTACCAGCGCGACGACGTGCTGGTCGTGGACAACATGACCGCCGCGCACGGCCGGGAGCCGTTCACCGGGCCTCGCAAGATCGCCGTCGCGATGGCCGAGCCGCACACCCCCGAGAGCACTGGAGACATCTGATGGCCGAAACCCGTTTCCTGGTCGTGCGCAACGACGAGGAGCAGTACTCGATCTGGTCGGCCGACCGGGAGCTCCCCGCGGGCTGGCACGACACCGGCTTCGCCGGCACCCGCGAGGAGTGCCTGGCCCACATCGACACCGTCTGGACCGACATGCGCCCACGCTCGGTACGGGAGGCGACCTCATGACCCGGGAGTGGACCTTCCCAGCCTCGTACGCCCAGGAACGGGTGTGGATCGCCAACCAGCTCGACACCGACTCGCCCGTCTACAACATCACCTACGTGTCGGCGTTCCCCGCCGGGCTGGACGCCGACGCGGTCACCGGGGTGGTCAACCAGGTCCTCGCCCGGCACGAGGCGCTGCGCACCCACCTGCGGATGGACGACGGTGCCCTGGCGCAGGTCGTCCGGGAGCACGAGCCGGTCCGGCTGCCCGCCGACGACCTGTCCGGGCTGCCCGAACACGAGTGGCGCGCCCGGCTCGACGCCCTGAGCACCGAGCTGGCGCGCACCCCCATCCCGCTGGACGCCCCGCCGCTGTGGCGGGCCCGCCTGGTCCGGCTGGCCGAGGCCTGGGCGCTGGTGTTCGTGGTGCACCACGCCGTCTACGACAGCCACTCGGCGGTGCTGTTCGGCAGGGAGCTTGACGCGTTCGCCCGGGCCGCGCTGACCGGCGCGCCCGCCGACGTGCCCGAGCTGCCCATCCAGTACGCCGACTTCGCCGCCTGGCAGCGCGACCAGCTCGCCGGCGCGGAGCTGGACCGGCAGCTCGGCTTCTGGAAGGCGCACCTGGCCGGCGCGCCGGCCGTCACCGGCCTGCCGATGGACCGGCCCCGCCCGGCGCGGCTCGGCTTCGCCGGCGACGAGGTGCGCTTCGACCTGCCGGACGGGCTGCTCGACCGGGTCGGCCAGCTCGCCGCCGCGTCGGCCGCCACCCCGTACATGGTGCTGCTGACCGCGTTCGCCGCCCTGCTGTCGCGGATCTCCGGCGACGAGACCGTGGTCGTCGGGGTCTCCACCGCCGGCCGGGACACCCCCGAGGTGACCCCGCTGATCGGCATGTTCGTCAACCCGGTGGCGCTGCGCTGCGACCTGTCCGGCGACCCGACCGTGGCCGAGCTGCTCGGCCGGGTACGCGGCGGGCTGGTCGACGCGATGGAGCACGGGCAGACGCCGTTCCAGAAGATCGTCGAGGCGGTCGCGCCGCAGCGCGACCCGTCCGTGCAGCCGATCTTCCAGACCGCGCTGAACTTCATCCCCGACTCCGGCCTGGACGCGGTGGCCCTGGGCACCACCAAGGACGACCTGGCCTTCGACGTCACCGCCGGGGAGAGCCGGCTGGTCTACCGCACCGACCTGTTCGACCGGGCCACCGCCGAGGCGGTCGTCGCCCGGTACGTCCGGCTGCTCGCCGCCGCGGCCGCCGACCCGGGCCGGCGGGTGTCCGAGCTGCCGCTGCTCGACGACGCCGAGCGGCAGCTCGTCCTCGCGACCTGGAACGACACGGCCCACGACCGGCCGGCCGGCACGATCGTCGCCGAGGTGCAGCGGCAGGCCGCCGCCACGCCGCAGGCCACCGCGCTGGTCTGCGAGGGCGCCGAGCTGACGTACGCCGAGCTGAACGCCGCCGCGAACCGGCTGGCCCGGCTGCTGGTGGCCCGGGGCGCCGGCCCGGAGACCCGGGTCGCCCTGGCGCTGCCCCGCTCCGTCGACCTGCTGGTGGCGATCCTGGCCGTGCTCAAGTCCGGCGCGGCGTACGTGCCGGTGGACACCGGCTACCCGGCCGCGCGCGTCGCGTACCTGCTGGAGGACGCCGAGCCGGCGCTGGTCCTGGCCACCGCCGACACCGCCGGCCTGGTGCCGGGCGACGCGCTGGTGCTCGACCCGCTCACCGCCGCCGACCTCGACGCGGCCGACCTGACCGACGCCGACCGGCTCGCCCCGCTGCGCCCCGAGCACCCGGCCTACGTGCTGTACACCTCCGGCTCCACCGGCCGGCCGAAGGGCGTGGTGGTGGAGCACCGCTCGGTGACCGCGTACCTGGCCTGGGCGCGGGCCACCTACCCGGGGCTGGCCGGGGCGGCGCTGCTGCACTCGCCGGTGTCGTTCGACCTGACCGTCACCGGGCTGCTCGGGCCGCTCACCGCCGGCGGCACCGTCCGGCTCGCCGCGATCGACGACCCGGGCGCCCGGGCCGGCGGCCGGCCGGCGTTCCTCAAGGTCACCCCCAGCCATCTGCCGCTGCTGGAGGAGGCGCTGTCGCCGACCGTCGACCTGGTCATCGGCGGCGAGGCGCTGACCGGCGAGCAGCTCGCCGAGTGGCGGGCGGCCAACCCGGGCGTCGCGGTGGTCAACGAGTACGGCCCGACCGAGGCGACCGTCGGCTGCGTCGCCGCCCGGATCGCGCCGGGGGAGGAGCTGGCGGCCGGGCCCGTCTCCATCGGCCGGCCCACCTGGAACACCCGGGCGCTGCTGCTCGACGCGGCCCTCCAGCCCGTGCCGCCGGGCGTGGTCGGCGAGCTGTATGTCGCCGGCGACCAGCTCGCCCGCGGCTACCTGCGCCGGCCCGGCCTGACCGCCGAGCGCTTCCTGCCCTGCCCGTACGGGCCGGCCGGGCAGCGGATGTACCGCACCGGCGACCTGGCCCGGTGGCGGGCCGACGGGACGCTGGAGTACCTGGGCCGCCGCGACGACCAGGTCAAGGTGCGCGGCATGCGGATCGAGCTGGGCGAGATCGAGTCGGCGCTGCTGGCCCGGCCCGGGGTGCGCGAGGCGGCCGTCGTCGTCCGCACCGACTCGGGGGAGCCGACGCTGGTCGGCTACCTGGTCGGCGACGCCGACACCGCGACGCTGGGCGCCGCGCTGGCCCGGGAGCTGCCCGCGCACCTCGTGCCGGCCGCGTACGTCCGGCTGGACGCGCTGCCGCTGACCCCGAACGGCAAGCTCGACCGGGCCGCGCTGCCGGCCCCGGCCGGCGCGGTCGTCGAGGAGGACGCCTACGTCGCCCCGCGCACCGACGCCGAGGTCCTCGTGGCCGAGGTGTACGCCGAGATCCTCGGCGTGGAGAAGGTCGGCGCGCTGGACGACTTCTTCGCCCTCGGCGGCAACTCGCTGCGCGGCATGCGGGCGATGGCCCGCATCCGGGCCGAGGTGGACGTCGACCTGCCCATGCGGGCGCTGTTCGGCAGCCCTGTGGTGGCGGACCTGGCCGCCCAGATCGAGAGCCTGATCGCCGCGGAACTCGACGAGCTCTCCGACGCCGAGGTCGCCGAGCTGCTGGCGACGGAAGAGGGAAGCACCGAATGACCGACCTGAGGGATCCGGCCCGGGAGGCGGCCCGGCAGGCGCTGATCGCCAAGCGGCTGCGCAGACGCCAGACCGCCGCCCCGGCCGCCCGGGTCACACCCCGGCCCGAGGGCGCCGAGGTGCCGCTGTCGTACGCCCAGGAGCGGGTCTGGTTCATGGACCAGATCGCTCCGGGCGAGGCGGCGTACCACATCCCGGTGCCGCTGCGGGTGCGCGGCCCGCTGGACGTGGGGGCGCTGCGCGGCGCGCTGGCCGCCCTGACCCGGCGGCACGAGTCGCTGCGCACCCGGTTCCCGGCCGACGCCGACGGCCGGCCGACGGTGGTCGTCGAGGACGCCGTCGAGGTGCCGCTGACCGTCACCGGGGCCGCCGACGAGCGGGCGGCGCAGGCGCTGGTCGAGGCCGCCGCGGCGGAGCCGTTCGACCTGGCCACCGGGCCCCTGTTGCGCGCCCTGCTGATCCGGCTGGCCGACGACGACCACGTGCTGTTCCTCGGCCAGCACCACATCGTCGGCGACGGCTGGTCGGTGGACGTGCTGCTGCGCGACCTGATCACCTACTACCACGGCGGCGAGCCGCCCGCCCTGCCCGTGCAGTACGGCGACTTCGCCGTCTGGGAGGCGCGGGAGCTGGACGGGCCCGCGGCCCGGGGGCACCTGGACTGGTGGAAGCAGCGGCTGGCCGGCAGCACCCCGCTGGAGCTGCCGCTCGACGCGCCCCGCCCGGCCACCCAGACCTACCGGGGCGACTTCGTCGAGTTCACCCTCGACCCGGCGGACACCGAGCGGCTCAACGCGCTCACCCGCGCCACCGGGGCCACGCTGTTCATGACGCTGCTCGCCGCGTACCAGGTGCTGCTGGCCCGGCACTCCGGCCAGGACGACTTCGCCGTCGGCGCGTCCGTGGCCGGCCGGTCCGCCCCCGAGCTGGAGAACCTGGTCGGCATGTTCATCAACATGCTGCCGCTGCGCGCCGAGCTGGCCGGGGACCCGACGTTCACCGAGTTGCTGGAGCGCACCCGGCGCAGCGTGCTGGACGGCTTCGAACACGCCGAGGTGCCGTTCGCGAAGGTCGTCCACGAGCTGGGCCTGCCCCGCGACGTCAGCCGGTCCCCGGTCTTCCAGGCCATGTTCGTGCTGCAGAACTACGAGATGGGCCGGTTCACCGGGGTCTCCGACTCGGCCGAGGTCCGCTTCCAGTGGAACCCCATGGAGCTGCGGGCCACCCGGTTCGACTTCGAGCTGCACGCCGTGGAGACCGCCCACGGACTGTGGGGCAAGCTGGTCTTCAACACCGACCTGTTCACCCGGGCCACCGTCGAGCGGATCGCCGAGCGCTGGATTGCCCTGCTGCGGGCGGTCGTCGCCGCCCCGGACACCCCGGTCTCGGCGCTGCCGCTGGTGGCCCCGGGCGAGCGGGAGCTGCTGGCGGGCTGGAACGACACCACGGCCGACTTCCCGACCGGGCAGACCCTGCACGGCCCGTTCGAGGAGCGGGCCGCCGCCACCCCGGACGCGGTGGCGGTCACCTTCGAGGGCCGCTCGGTGACGTACGCCGAGCTGAACGCCGCCGCGAACCGGGTCGCCCACCGGCTGCGCGCCGCCGGGGTGGGCCCGGAGACCCTGGTCGGGGTCTGCGCGGAGCGCTCCGTGGAGCTGGTCGCCGGCCTGCTCGGCGTGCTCAAGGCCGGCGGCGCGTACCTGCCGCTGGACCCGGAGTACCCGGCCGACCGGCTGGCGTTCATGGTCACCGACGCGGACGCTCCCGTCGTGCTCGTGCAGCGGCACCTGCGCGACGTGCTGCCGGACACCGGCGCGACCGTGCTCGCCCTCGACGACGAGGCGGTCTGGGTCGACCAGCCCACCGACGACCCGGCGCCGACGGCCGGCCCGGCCAACCTCGCGTACGTCATCTACACCTCCGGCTCCACGGGCCGGCCCAAGGGCGTGCCCAACACCCACCGGGGCATCGTCAACCGGCTGGACTGGAAGCAGAAGACGTACCGGCTGGCCGCCGACGACGCCGTGCTGCAGAAGACCCCGGCCAGCTTCGACGTGTCGGTGTGGGAGTTCTTCTGGCCGCTGCGCGAGGGCGCCCGGCTGGTCCTGGCGAAGCCCGGCGGCCACAAGGACGCCGCGTACCTGCGGGACCTGCTGGTCGCCGAGCGGATCACCACCGCCCACTTCGTCCCGTCGATGCTGACGGTGTTCCTCGGCGAGGACGGCGTCGAGGCGGCCACGGCGCTGCGCCGGGTGATCTGCTCCGGCGAGGAACTGCCGCTGGCCTCGGCGACGGAGTTCACCGCCCGGCTGCCCTGGTGCGAGCTGCACAACCTGTACGGCCCGACCGAGGCGGCGATCGACGTCAGCGCCTGGCACTGCGACCCGGCCCGGCTGGCCGGGCTGACCAGCGTGCCGATCGGCGGGCCGATCGCCAATCTGCGGCTGCACGTGCTCGACCCGGCCGGCAACGAGTGCCCGGTCGGCGTCGCGGGCGAGCTGCACATCGGCGGCGTCGGGCTGGCCCGCGGCTACCACCGCCGGCCGGCGCTGACCGCCGAGCGGTTCCTGCCCGACCCGTTCTCCGGCGAGCCCGGCGCCCGGCTGTACCGCACCGGCGACCTGGCCCGCTGGCGCGTCGAGCCGTCCGGCACCGCCGGCGGCGCGGCGGCCGACGGGCGGCCCGCCGGGGTCATCGAGTTCCTCGGCCGGATCGACCACCAGGTGAAGCTGCGCGGCCTGCGCATCGAGCTGGGCGAGATCGAGAGCGCCCTGCGCGAGCAGCCGGCGGTGACCGAGGCGGCGGTGATCGTCCGCGAGGACACCCCGGGCGACAAGCGGCTCACCGCGTACGTCGTCGGCGAGGCCGAGCACGCCGCGCTGAAGGCGGCGCTGAAGGAGAGCCTGCCCGAGTACATGGTGCCGACCGCGTTCGTCACCCTGGACGCGCTGCCGCTGAGCCCGAACGGCAAGCTCGACCGCAGGGCGCTGCCCGCCCCGGTGGTGACCCGGGAGGCGTCGGTGGCGCTGGTCGAGCCGCGCGACGACACCGAGCGGCTGCTGGCGGGGATCTGGTCGGAGGTGCTGGGCGTCGACACGCTCGGCATCGACGACGACTTCTTCGACCTGGGCGGGCACTCGATGCTCGCCACCCAGGTGGTGGCGAAGATCCGCAAGGCGGAGCACGGGGGCCGGCCCGTCGGCGTGATGGACCTGTTCCAGCAGCGGACCATCCGCGAGCTGGCCGCGTTCATGTCCGGCGACGCCGCCGACGACGGCCCGCGCCGGCTGCTGTACGAGCTGACCAAGCCGATCCCGGCCGGCCAGCGCGTCCGCACGTACGTCTGCGTCCCGTACGGCGGCGGCAGCGCGATCGTCTACCAGCCGCTCGCGGACGCCCTGCCCGCCGGCAACGCCCTGTACTCGCTGGCCATCCCCGGCCACGACGTGGGGCTGAGCGAGGAGGGGCTGCCGTTCGAGGAGCTGACCCGCCGGGTCGCCGACGAGATCGTCGAGCGGATCGAGGGCCCGCTCGTGCTCTACGGCCACTGCGGCGTCGGCAGCGCGATCGTCGCCGAGGTGGCCCGCAAGGTCGAGGCGGCCGGCCGGGAACTGGAGGCGCTGTACATCGGCGCGATGTTCCCGTTCGCCCGGCCGAAGGGCCTGTACGCGACCGCCCGCAACCGCCTGGAGCAGCTGCGCAGCAACAAGCACTACGCGAGCTGGCTCAAGTCGATGGGCGTCGACACCGACGAGCTGGACCCGGAGCAGGCGGACCGGATCATCAGCAACATGCGGGCCGACTCCCGCAACTCGGAGGAGTACTTCACCAACCTGCTGGACACCGGGGCGACCAAGCTGAACGCACCCATCGTCTCCGTGGTCGGCTCCGAGGACCCGGTGACGGACTACTACACCGAGCGGTACGCCGAGTGGCAGTTCCTCAGCGACACCCTCGGGCTGGTCGTCCTCGACCAGGCCGGGCACTTCTTCCTCAAGTACCGGGCCGACGAGCTGGCCGAGATCGTCACGGAGACCCACCCGGCGGTGCGCGCCGACGACGTCTCCATGCTGACGGCGCAGGCCCGCGGCGAGGACGCCGGCTGGGTGGTCGCCGACCACCAGCGCGTCGGCGAGGCCCGCGCGGCGGAGAAAGCCGTGGTGAAGCCGAGCATGGCCCGGTTCGTCGCGGTGACCCTCGGCCAGCTCGTCTCCACCACCGGCTCGGCGCTCACCGCGTTCGCCCTGCCGATCTGGCTGTTCACCCAGACCGGCTCGGTGGCGAACCTGGGCCTGCTCTGGGGCCTGGCCCTGATCTGCGGCGTGCTGATGCTGCCGGTCGCGGGCGCGATCACCGACCGGGTCAGCCGGCGGAAGATCATGATGATCGCCAGCTCCAGCGCCGGCTCGATCCAGCTCCTGCTGGCCGGGCTGCTCTGGACGGACAACCTGCGGCTGTGGATGATCTACGCCCTGGTGGCGCTGAGTCAGGTCGCCGGGTCGTTCCAGCGCATCGCGTTCCAGTCGGCGGTGCCCCAGCTGGTGCCCAAGCGCTACCTGGGCCACGCGATGGGCGTCACCCAGCTCACCAACGGCTTCGCCATGCTGCTGATGCCCGTGTTCGCCGCCGGCCTGCTGGCCGCGATCGAACTCAAGGGCATCCTGCTGCTGGACGTGGCCAGCTACGTGGTGGCGATCCTGACCCTGGCCGTGGTCCGCTTCCCCGACCTGCTCGGGTGGCGGCCGCGGGAGCGGCTGCTGGTGGCGATCGCCAACGGTCTGCGCTACTCGTGGCAGCACCGCGGTTTCCGGCTGATGCTGGGCTACTTCGCCCTCGGCAACGTCTTCCTGGCGCCGGCGCTGGTGCTCACCACGCCGCTGGTGCTGTCGTTCGCCACCGCCACGCAGGTGGCGCAGGTGGCCCTGGCCGAGGCGCTCGGCGCGGTGGCCGGCGGCGTGCTGATGTCCCTGTGGGGCGGCCCGCGCAACCGGCGGATGATCGGCGTACTGATCGGCAACCTGGGCACGGCGGTGGGCTGCGTCGTCATCGGCCTGGACGCCTCGGTGGCGATGATCTGCGTCGGCGCGTTCTGGCTCGCCATGTCGATGACCACGGCCCAGTCGATCTACGCCACGATCGTCCAGGTCAAGGTGCCGCAGCGGTACCACGGCCGGGTGTTCAGCCTGAACCAGACCATCTCCTGGTCGACCCTGCCGATCGGGTTCGCCGTGCTCGCCCCGGCGGCGACGGGCCTGTTCGAGCCGATGCTCGCCCCGGGCGGCGCGCTGGCCGACTCGGTGGGCGCGGTGATCGGCACCGGCGCGGGCCGCGGCATCGGCTTCGCGTACGTCTGCTTCGGCGCGGCGCTGGTGCTCGTCACGCTCGGCGGGTTCGCGATCCGGATGCTGCGGCGCTTCGACGTCGAGGTGCCGGACTCGCTGCCGGACGACCTGATCGGCGCCCAGGAGCGGGAGCGTCGGCTGGCCGCCCGCGCCGCCGAGCGGCGGCAGGAGGAGGAGAAGGTGCCCGTCGGGGTGTGACCCGCGGATGGGCTGTGGTGGGGGTCTCCGACGTCGGCCGGAGGCCCCCACCGGCGTCTCAGGCGGCCTCGCTGTCCGGCAGGTCCTCGGGCTCGGCGACCCACGCCGAGAAGACCGGCACCCCGTGCCACGGCCCCGCCCCGCCGGCCCGGCGGTCGGTGGCCACGGCGACCACCGCGTACGGGTGGCCGAAGCGCAGTTCCGCCGTCCGGGCCACCCCCTCCGGCGGCAGGCTGACCAGCCCGAACGCCCCGGTGACGGCGGCGGCCTCGAACCCGTACCGCGTGTAGCTGGCCACCGTCGCCTGCCGCGCCTCCGCGCGCAATCCCGGCGCGACCGCCGCGACGGCCGGGCGGAATCCCAGGTCGGTCACGTCGTGCTCGTTCCGCGCCGACCAGCGGGGCAGCACCGCCGCGTGCCGCTCCTCCCGGCCGCCCCGGGCGTGGGTGTGGACGACCTCCTCGCGCAGCGTCCACAGCGGCGCCTCGCCGAGCGGCAGGTCGAACAGCGACCGCCGCCCGGCCGGCTCGGCCGCGTCGGCGTCGGCGGCGATCCGGTACGCGGCGGCCAGCACGTCGGCGGGGGCGACGTCGGGGGCGGCGGCGACCGAGAGGACCGACAGCCCCGCCCCGGCGTGCTCCGGCGCCGGCCGGGCGTTTGCCACGTGCACCGCCACGTCGCCGGCCTCGGGCGTCGCGGCGATCCACGCCCGGTGCCCATGCGCGGGGCTGCGCAGCACCCGCGTCAGCCGCCCGGCCCACGGGCTGGCCGGGCCGAGCGCCGACGCCGGGGCGACGTCGAACGGCTCCGCCCACGACACCCGGGTGGCCAGCGCCGACGCCAGCGCCAGCACCACCTCGGGCGAGACGGTCAGCGGGAACCGGTCGATCAGCCCGGCGCTGTGCTCGCGCGCCCACGCGTCGAGCCCCGCCTGGTCCGGCAGTTCGCCGGTGTCCGTGGCGCGGGGGAGGACGGCCCGCCAGGCGGCCAGCCGCGCGGTGTCCGCGTCCGGGCGGTGCCACCCGGCGGTCGCCGACGGCACCAGGGGGTGCGGGGCGTCGAGCAGCGCGGCGGCGGCCCGGGCGGCGGTCGCCCGATCGCAGCCGAGGAACTCGGCGAGACCATGCTCGCCGTCAGGATCGGCGGCGGCGCGGGGTGCCGCCGCGCAGAGCGCGAGCAGCAGCCAGGCGCCGAGCGGGGACGCGACGTGGTGCCGGTCGCCGACCGAGGCGTGCAGCCGGGCGGCGTAGCGGGACAGCGGGGCGTGGAGAGTCGTCGACATGCCTCCACTGTGCCCGCCCGGGCCGGTAGTCATGACCACAGCTCGAACGGCTCGTCGATCTCGTCGCCGGCCAGGAACCCGGCGAGCAGCCCGGGCAGCCGGCCCGGGTAGAACCGCTCGCGGCTCGCCACCACGTCGTCGACCGGCCACCAGCGGAAGCCGAAGTAGTCCTCGCGTTCGTAGTCGAGCCGGTCGGTCTCGTCGACGTCCGGGCCGGGGCGGTCGAGGCGTACCGTGACGATCACCTCGTCCTGCACGTGGCGCAACTGCCGGTGGATGAAGCTGACCCGCCGACGCCAGCTCGGCGGCCCGACCCGCGCCGGGTCCACCCGGATGCCGGTCTCCTCGCGCAGCTCCCGCACGGCCGTGTCGAGGTACGTCTCGCCCGGGTCCATCCCGCCGCCGGGCAGCTCCCACCACGTGCCCAGCCGGGGGTGGTCCGGGTCGCGGGTGTGGAACAGCAGCAGCCGCCCGTCCGCGTCGAGCACCACCAGCCGCACCGCGCGGCGCTCGATGATCGGCAGGTCGTCCGGAACAGTCGTCACCGTGTCACCTCCTCGACAGTCGTGGATGTATTTTCCCGGCGGTGCCGCACTCCTGATGTCCAGTCAGCCTTGCAAGAAGGAGAGCCTCGTTCCGGCGTCCACCGACCAGATCGAGGACGACGTCTGCACCTCGCGGGCCAACTGCAACGACAGCCTGCGCGCCGGGCTGGTGATCAGGCGCACCGGCGGCGGTTGCTCGCTGGGCTTCACGGCCCGCAGCAGCGGCGTGCGCTGGGCGCTGACCGCCGGGCACTGCGGCAGCGGCACGATGACCAACTGGTCCACCGCCGGCACGCCGATCGGCCCGCTGAACCCGGTCAACGCGATCGACTCCGGCCCGGTCGACGCCTCGGCCATCCAGGTCACCAACGCCGGGTACGCGGCGGACACGCTCGGCCGGATCGCCATCTCCGGCTCGACCTGGGTTCCGGTGAAGGGTCGGGCGCACACGATGTCCTTCATCTGGGTCGGCGACGTCGTCTGCGTCTCGGCCCGCTACGCGGCGCCCGCCACCTCGGGCAACCCGTGCGGGGTGGTCACCAAGACCAGCGACGCGGCCGTGCGTGGACTCACCCGGTACGAGGGGTACGACCCGTGCCCCGGTGACAGCGGGGGCGGCGTCTACTGGCTCCCGTCGTCGGGCCGCCGGTACGCGTTCGGCCTGCACAGCCGCAGCACGGCGGGGTGCAACACGACGCCGCGGAAGGCCTGGTTCAGCGCGCTGCCGAGGTTCTGGCCCGGCCTGGCGTACGACCTCGCCTGACGCCACGTACCGCCCGGCCGGCGGTCGGCGCGCGGACGTCGAGGGACGAGCAACTCGACCCGCCGGACAGGGAGTAGCTGAGCTGCCAACATCGCGACGCGGCGTCCGGCCGCTGGATCAGTGCCGGATGCCGCGTCCCCGGCGTCGCCTGTCCGTTAATCGGTGGCGTAGGCAGGACGCGCGCGGACAGGGGGAGGGGCCATCGCCGGCAGCGACCCGTACCCGGCCGGACCCGCGGGCGGCGGGGGCCGGCCGGCCGACGACACCGGTCAAGCGTTCCCGCGCCGGCTGTGGAGAGCCCTGGACCGGCGCCCGCCGCCGGGGATCGCCGGGCTCGACCGCCGGTGGCGCAGCCCGCTGCGCGGCCCGTGGCTGACCAGCGTCTACGGCCTCGTGCTCCTGGTCGGCCTGCCCCTGGTGATCGTCACCGGCCTGCTCGACTACGCCGCGTACGGGCCGCGGTTCGGCCAGGCCCTGCCCCCCGACGTGGGCTGGCTGCGGCTGCCGCTGTTCGACTGGCCGACCCGGCCGGCGTGGCTGTTCCGCGTCACCCAGGGGCTGCACGTCGCCCTCGGCATCGTCCTCGTGCCGGTCGTGCTGGCGAAGCTGTGGTCGGTGATCCCGAAGCTGTTCGACTGGCCGCCGGCCCGCTCGCCGGCGCAGCTCCTCGAACGGGTGACGCTGCTGCTGCTCGTCGGCGGGATCCTCTTCCAGATCGCCACCGGCGTGCTGGACATCCAGTACGCCTACCTGTTCGGCTTCGACTTCTACACCGCGCACTACTTCGGGGCGTGGGTGTTCACCGCCGCCTTCGTCGCGCACGTCGCGCTCAAGCTGCCCCGCCTGGTCTCCGCGCTGCGGTCCGGGCCGCCGCGGGGAGCGCCGGCCACGGATCGAGGCGGACCGGGGCACGGTCGACCGGGCGGCCCCGTCGCTGACACCCGTCCGGAGCCGCCCGACCCCGACGGGCTGGTGTCCGCCCGGCCGGGGCCCGCCACGGTGACCCGGCGTGGCGCCCTGACCCTCGTCGGCGGGCTGTCGCTGCTGCTGGCCGCGCTGACGATCGGGCAGTCCATCGATCCGCTGCGCCGCACCGCACTGCTGCTGCCCCGCGGCCGGGGGCACGGCCCGGGGCCGAACGGCTTCCCCGTGAACCGGGCGGCGGCCGCGGCCGGCGTACGCGACGCCGACACGGGACCCGACTGGCGGCTCACCCTGACCGCCGGGGGACGGCAGGTCGCGCTGGACCGGGCGCAGCTGCTCGGCATGCCGCAGCACACGGCGGAACTGCCGATCGCCTGCGTCGAGGGCTGGTCGACCTCGCAGACCTGGACCGGGGTACGGCTGCGCGACCTGGCCGCCCTCGCCGGGGTGCCCGAGCCCGCGTCCGCGCTCGTCCGCTCCCTGGAGAAGGCCGGACTGTTCAACCGGGCCGTGCTCCAGGCCAACCAGGTCCGGGACCCGGACGCGCTGCTGGCCCTGCGGGTCAACGGCGTCGACCTGTCCCTCGACCACGGCTACCCGGCCCGCGTCATCGTCCCGGCGCTGCCCGGCGTCCACTGCACCAAGTGGGTCCACGCCATCGACTTCCGGCCGGGCTCCGGTGGCTGATCCGGCCCGCCGGCTCCGCGCCGCGTACGGCGCCGGCCCCCGCCACCTGGTCCTCGTCCTCGCCAGCCTCGCGGTCGCCGGATGGGTCGCGCTCCGGCTGGCCGGGGCACCCATGGCCGGGTGGATGCTGGTGTGGTTCGTCGGGGCGGCGCTCGTCCACGACCTGTTCCTGTTCCCGGTCTACGCCGCGGCCGACGCGGCGCTGCGCCGGCTGCTGCCCGGCGGCCCGCGTACCGCGAACGCGGGCCGGGTGTCGGCGCTGAACCACGTCCGGGTGCCGGCCCTCGCCGCGGCGCTGCTGTTCCTGGTCTACCTGCCCGGCATCCTCGGGCTGGGCCGCCCGACGTACGCCGCCGCCACCGGCCTGCCGCGCCACGCCGAGCTCGTCCGGTGGCTGTGGCTCACCGGCGCCCTCTTCCTGGCCGGCGCCGTCACGTACGCGGTCCGCGTCGGGCGGCGCAGGCGGGCCCGGCGGAGCGGGCCGCCGGTGATTCGTTCTTGAGCGTGGTTCCCGACAGTCTCCGGCGGTCAGGCGGCGTACGGTCTCTGCGGTCGAGCCGATGGAGGAGTCGGATGAGCTTTCTCAAGCCCGCTGAGCAGTCGCCGGACGCCGAGCGGATGTTCGACGCGGACACGAGGGCGATGGGCTACCTGCCCAACTACACGAGGGTGTTCGCGCACAGCCCCGCCGCGTACGCGGCATGGCAACAGCTCGGCGGCGCGGTGCGGGCCGGGATGGAGTTGCGCCGCTACGAGTTGGTGACCCTCGCCGCGGCCCGGGCCCTGCGGTCCTCCTACTGCGGCCTGGCACACGGGAAGGTGCTGCGCGACAGGTTCTTCGACGCGGCGACGGTCGCCGCCATCGCGTCGGACCACGGCAGCGCCGGCCTTTCCGCGCAGGAGGTCGCGGTGGTCGAGTTCGCCGGTAAGGTCGCGGCCGACGCGACCTCCGTCACCGAGGCCGACGTCGCGGGCCTGCGCGGTCACGGTCTCGACGACACGGAGATATTCCAGGTGATCCTCGCCGCCGCCGCCCGGTGCTTCTTCAGCACCGTCCTCAGCGCCGCCGGGGCGGAACCCGATCCGCAGTACGCCGAGAGCCTCGACGCGGAACTGCGGCAGGCCCTCAGCTTCGGCGGTTGACGGCGGCCCGCGCCGTTGGTTCAGTCTTGGGGATTGAGCACCACGACGGCGGCGTTCAGCGCGGTGGCGAAGAGCGTCCACGCCGCGTACGGCGCGAGGGCCGCCGCCGCCAACCGGTCCGCCTTCGCCGCGCGGCTCGGCAAGTTGCATGTGCGTCACGGCAGGGCGCGCGGGGTTCCGGGCCGCGGGAGCGGATCGTGCCGCTGATCAACAACGCGCGGCGGACCCTCGCCTGGTTCGTCGCCGACGTGTGGGGCCACTTCGACGACGACCACGTCCGGCCCGGCGCGCCACTGTTCCCCTCCGAGCGTAAGCACGCCGACGGCACCTGCCGTCGGGTCGGTGACGACGCGCTGCGCGCGGGGCTGGCCGAGGCCGCCGCCAAGCACTTGCCGGGCTGGGCGGACACGCTCACTCCGCACGTGCTGCGCCACTATGCGGCCTCGCGGCTCTATCAGGGCGGCCTTGATCTGATCTCGATCCAGGAGGTCCTCGGCCATTCCTGGATCGCCACAACTATGAGGTATGTCCATGTTCATCGCACCCATGTCGAGGATGCCTGGGCCGCGGGGCACGAGCGTGCCGCGCAACGATTGAAGGGGCTAGCCGCTACCCTCGAACGCCTACGAGTAGACCGCCAACTCGAAGAAGCCCTCACCCACGGCCCCGACCCGCTGCACCTGGCCGCCGTGTTCGGCCTCGATGACAAGACCGCCATCCGCTACGCCAACGCCGCCCGACAGATCCTGAAGACCGAAGCCGAGCGGCACGCCATCGCCTGTTCCCTCGAACCCAAGGATGCAGCCACGCTTCCGAGCAGCGACGGCCCCTTGGGTTCCCGGTGAGGAACCGTCAGTTTCGCTGAACCCACGGGAGCCACGGCCCCGCGCTTGGGTAGCTGTCCCAGCCCGCCAAATCTTTGATCTTTGAGGGGGACGTGGAACGGCCTGCCGGGCCGACCAGGCCGTTTCCTCGACCGTCTACCGACTGACGCCCCCTGAGCCCCGTTCAAGAACAGCCGCGATACTGCAACGACGCATCCTTCATGTACGCCCACAGCGGCAGGCCGTTCCACCAGTCATAAGTCAGAGTCCATCCGTTGGCGGTGTTCCCTGTTGGGCCCGTCACAACCTGCCCATAACGACGGGTGCCGTACAGGGTTGACTCCTTGGGCTCGGTATACATCCCCGCGTAGTCCCAAACCACGGTGAAACTGCTGGTCGTGCATGCAGCCTGCGCGGGAGCAGAGGACCCGACCACCGCCAACACCGCCGCCAGCATCGTCGCCGCGACGCATCCAGCCGTGACCCGCAGACTTCGCCGCCGAATCGCCATCCCATCCTCCATGCAATCGTCGATTTCGATGCCTTGGGTAGACTACCGCCCGGCTGGATCAAACCCAGCCGGGCGGTAGCGTGTGAAGCGAGGGGGTCGTCAAGGCCACGCGTCGGGCTCCTTGGGCCTGCGGCGGGTGCGGGTGGCGTTGGCGCAGGCAGACAGACTCGGCGGCTACCGGCGCACGCCCCCGGCCGCCGTCATCCGTGGCCGAACCTCGGCCAGGGCGTCCGGTCACCGGGCCCGCCCTGGCAGGCCGGCGCTGGGCTGCGCGGTCTCGGGCCAGTCCTCGGCCTGCCTCCTGCTGTTGGTGTGCCGGTAAGAGCGGGGGTCATGAACACCGCTATGGCGTTTAGTCCGCTGAACGTCTTGCTTTGGCCGCGCCGTGATCGGGGGCCTCAGCGTGGCCGGAACGGGTTGTCCGCCTGGAACGGTGGGGTGTCGGTCTCGCCGTGTCGGTGTCGTTCGGCCTGCCAGGCGTCCCAGGCGCGTTCGAGGTGTGGGGTCGAGGATGCCGGCAGTTGTTTGCTGCGGCAGAACTCGCGGAAGTCCAGCTCCGGCTCGGCTGCCCGGCGGCGACGCTCGGCACGCCGGTCAGGCAGGACGGCCGCGTTCTTCAGGTCGGCCACGCGGCGGGCGCGGGCCAGCTCGTCGACGTCGACGGCGATGCGGTGCAGGATTGCCGCCCACCCGTGGCAGGTCCACCACCACCTGCGCCCGGTCCGGGTGGTCTCCCTCAGGCCGCAGGTCGAGCGTGAACCGGCGCTTCGGTTCAGCCGTGAGATGGTAGGGGGGCCGACCGGAATACGCCGGAAACGGCAATAGGCTGGTGAATCCGCTGGTCAGCGGTCGGTGAGGAGGCTGTTGATGGCGGCTTCGCGGTCGGCGTCGGTGGGCAAGCTGTACGCCCCGGGTGGTTTCGAGGCGTGCGTGTCCCATGAGCTCGGCGACCAGGACGATGGTCGTGGCCTTTGCGGACCAGGCGGGTGCCGAAGGTGTGGCGCAGGACGTGGCCGCCGGTGAAGTCGGCGGTGATGCCGGCTTCGTCGGTGATGGTGAGCAGGATGTCGTGGGCACCGCGGTCGGAGAGCGTGTCGGGGTCAACACGGAGGAGACCGGCATAATTTTGGTGCCGGACATGAGCGGCGGTCAGCGCGGCTGGTTTGCACGTGGCTGACTGATCCGCATTGGGTGCCCCTGTTTCGGGGCGGGAGGGAAGCGTTGCGCGTTGGCCGCCGCCGGTCCGACCCTTGAGCTCAGCGAGAGCGCGTTGCGGGCTTTGGAAGCGTTCACCGGGATGAGGGTGTCCCGGGCGGAGCTGCCGTTGTTGCGGGATGACATCGGCACGCTGGGAACGCTGGCGGGTCGGGTGCGTACGGTGCTGGGTCCGTTGCTGGAGCAGACGATCAGGGCGGTCCGGCAGGCGGGGGAGGGTGAGGCCTTCGACCGGTTCGTGGCGCAGACCGCTCCGTTTGTGAGGAAGATGGCCGAGACGGCCGACCTGATGCTCGCCGTGGTCGAGGCGGAGAAGAAGTTCTTCGTGGAGACGGAGGTCGGCAAGCGTACGGCGTTGGCCATGTTCAACTTCATGATTGCCGAGTTCGCTGTCGCCGCGGCGATGTGGTTCTGGAATCCGGTGGGGGCGGCGGCGCACGTCGCGCAGACGCGGACGATCATTCAGGCGATTCTGCGTTCGGCGTTGGTGCGGTCGGCGGCGAGTGGCACGGCTATGCAGATGTTGTTCATGCCGGGTTCTGCGTTGCTGGCCGAGGTGTCGATGATGACCGATGGTCTGCAGCCGGGGGTGAACTGGTCGACGGTCGGTAAGCAGGCGGCGTTCGCGGGGGCGGCGGCGTTCCTCGGCACGGTGGGCGGGCCGGCGTTGGGCAGGGCCGCTGGCGTTGTCGCGGGCGCGGTCGGCAAGCTCGCCGTGTCGGACACCACCAAGCATCTGCTGACCGATGTGCTGACGCGGCCGGTGACGGAGACCCTCGGGGAGGGGCTGTTCGGTATCGGTGCCAGCTTGATGGTCGATGGGTACTGGGACCCCGGTAATCTTGGTGCGGATCTTCTGTCCGGGGCGATTTCGGGGGCAGGCGGGGCGGCCGCGAGCGGGCTCGGGCTGGTCGTGAGTCGCGCCGTGGTGCAGCCCCGGGTGCGGGTGCCTCACATCGGTCTCACGTCGGACGGTAGGCCGGTCCTGCCGGTGGGGCCGACACCGGTGGGGTTGGACACGTCCGCGGGGTACGAGGCTGGGGTCGACGATCCGAAGCCTGTGGTGACCGGCGGGCAGGCCCCGCCGCCCCCGCCCGTGCCGCTGCTGCCGGCGTCGAATCTGCCCGCGCCGGCGCTGGACCTGCCCGCGCCGAAGCTGGATCTGTCCGTGCCGTCGTGGTCGGTGCCGTCGTGGTCGATGCCGGCTGCGCCGGTGCCGCAGTGGGTCGCGCTCGCCGGTGCGCCGGTGGTGGAGCAGTGGCATGGGTTCCAGCAGGAACTGGCGGACCGCTATGGCGGGTTGTTGGCCGGGACGGGGCAGGCGCGGCAGTTCCTGGCCGGGCTGCCCGTGCCGGTCGAGCAGGTGTTCACCGAGTGGGCCGACGCCCGGCAGGGTGATCCGGCCGTCCCTGTTTTCCTGTCTCAGGTCGGTCTGCCCGCCACCGCCCTGACCGACCAGTTCCTGTTCGGTGTCCGGGACCGGGCGGTCGCCCAGGTCACCGAAACCCTCGCGGGGCAGGTCCCGGCGGGCGGGCAGATCCCGGCGGCGGTACGCCCGGAGCAGGTCGTCGCGGCGCTGCCCGGGGAGTTCGACCGGCAGGCGTTGCGTTCGATCGCGCACCTGGCCGTCCAGCATCACCTCGACCAGTACTTCACCACGGGCACACCGGCGACCGTCCCCCTGCCAGGCGGCGTCGTCCCGCCAGGCGGCGTCATCCCGCCAGGGGCGCTGGCGTGCCGGGGGGCGCCGGGGCGGCGGCGCCACCGTCGGATGCTGTGCGCGCCGCGGTCGAGCGGGATGTGCGGGCCCACGTGGAGCGGAGCCTCGACGCGATCCTCGGCGCCACCCCACTACCCGCCGCACCACTGACCGCACCACTGACCGTGCCGCCCACCGTGCCGTCGGCTGCGGTGGTCAGGCCCGACGCCGCGCAGGTCAACGCCGTGGCGGACGTGGTCCGGCAGGCGGTCACCGACCTGCCCGCCCGGGTCACGGCCGCGACCATCCCCGACACCACCGCACCGGACACCACCGCATCCGGCACGGACACCCCGGCACACCGGCGTACCGACCTGCCGACGCTGCCGGTGACTCCCGAGCAGCACACCGCGGCAGCGACCAGCCAGGCGGAAACCCAGTTCACCGCCCTGGCCCGCAAGTACGGCGTCGAACCGGCCAGCCACGACACCCTCGCCGGATCCTTCCGACAGGACTGGGTCAACGGATACCACCAGGTACTCGCCCAGGCCACCGGCAACGCCACGCCCGCCACCCCCAGCACGCCAGGCACGCCGGGCACGCCGGGCACGCCGGATGCGGCCGGCGCCCGTGGTGCGGTGCCGGGTGGTGTTGCCCCCCGCACCGACGGCACGCCGAACCACGACCACATCAGCGACAGGACGTCGGTCAGTGACACGTCCGTTTCCAGCATCTTCAGCCGCGATGGCAGGCCCGCGGACACCTTCACGGTCAGTGACATGTCCGTCTCCGGCGACGACATGTTCAGCCGCGATGGCAGGTCCGACGACACCTTCACGGTCAGTGACCTCTCCTCACTGGACGAGCCGATCAGCCGCGACCCGGTCACACGCGACTTCATCGACGGGGATTCGGTCATTGGCGTCCCGTCGCTGAACGAGTCGGACAACGGTGAAGCGGCCAAGCGCGAATTCAGGGACACGGACCCGTTCAGGGACGCCTCTTCACGGAACGCGTTGATCAGCGGCGACCCGGTCGGGCGCGATGCCGGCGACAGGGATTCGTTCAGTAACATGTCCTCCCTGCACGAACCGGTCGGTGGTGACCCGGTCGGACGCGGCGAGCCGGCTGTCGCGGCAACTGGGCAGGCTGTCCCGGCAACTGGGCAGGCTGTCGCGGCAACTGGGCAGGCTGTCGCGCCGTTCGGGTCCGGGCAGCGGGCCGCCGACTGGGCGGCTGGGAAGCAGGTGCGTCCCGGCAGCAGCGGTGACCTGTGGTGGTGCGTGGCGGCCACGCTCGATGTGTTCCAAACCGTGTACAAGCGGCTGGGCAACCGGGTGGTGTTCGACGACCGGATCATCGGGCCGGACGGCCGGCTCGCGCCCACCATGGGCTGGCCGCAACTGATGGAGATCCTCGACACGGTGCCCGAGCGTGTCGCCCATCCGGACGGGGTCGCGGGAGAGGACGTGCTGGCCGCGTTGCGGGCGGTGCCGGGGTCGATGGTCGTGGTCAGGGCCGCGCCACCGAACGAGCCCCAACACGTGTTCGCCCTCCACAGCCAGCCGCAGGAGTCCGGGCCGCCGAGGATCCGGGTGCGGGACCCTCTGCTGCCCGGCGCCGCCGACCGGCCCGAGCCGGACGACCCGATACGTGATCCGTGGCTGCGACACCTGTTCGCATCCAGCACCCGGGTGGCCGCGTTCGACGGGGACGGGCGACCCGCCACCATCACCGATCTCCTCGGCCAGGCCGCCCGCCACCCGCGGCCGATCACCACGACGGGCGCCGACACCAGCGGGTTCCTGCTCGCCTCTACCAGCACGCCGCGCAGTCCGTCCCAGGCGATGCGAGCCACCTCTACCGACCCGGCCGACTCGGCCGGCTCCGCCCCGGGCAGGCAGCCGTCCGATCCGGTGGTGGAAGGTGACGGATCGTCTGCTCCTGCCCCGTCGACCGTGGGGGACACCGGAGGGTTGAGTGGCCGGGTTGGCCGGGTTGAGGCAGGGGCCGCGGAGTCGGACGCGCACGTCGGGCAGGCTCCCGCCGGTGCTGCCACACCGCCGCCGGTGGTGTCCTCGCAGTTGCTGACCGGCCACGCCGGCACGGTGTACGCGTCGACGTCGTGGCAGGAGGCGTCGGGCCGGCGGCTGCTGGCCTCCGTCAGCGGGGACGAGACGGTGCGGGTCTGGGATGCGGCCGACGGCCGCCTGCTCCGGACGTTGGAAGGCCACACCGGCCCGGTGTTCGCGGTGACGTCGTGGCAGGAGGAGTCGGGCCGACGGCTGCTGGCCTCCGCCAGCAGGGATCGGACGGTGCGGATCTGGGATGCGGCCGACGGCCGCCTGCTCCAGACATTGGACGGCCACACCGGCTGGGTGTGGGCGGTGACGTCGTGGCAGGAGGGGCCGGGCCGACGGCTGCTGGCCTCCGCCAGCGGGGATCGGACGGTGCGGATCTGGGATGCGGCCGACGGACGCCTGGTCCAGACGTTGGAAGGCCACACCGGCACGCTGTTCGCGGTGACGTCGTGGCAGACGGGGCCGGACGAGTGGCTGCTGGCCTCCGCCAGCATGGATCGGACGGTGCGGATCTGGGATGCGGCCGACGGCCGCCTGGTCCAGACGTTGGACGGCCACACCGGCCCGGTGTGGGCGGTGACGTCGTGGCAGGAGGAGTCGGGCCGGCGGATGCTGGCCTCCGCCAGCGCGGATCGGACGGTGCGGATCTGGGATGCGGCCGACGGACGCCTAGTTCGGACATTGGAAGCCCACACCGGCCCGGTGTGGGCGGTGACGTCGTGGCAGGCGGGGCCGGGCCGGCGGATGCTGGCCTCCGCCAGCGCGGATCGGACGGTGCGGATCTGGGATGCGGCCGACGGCCGCCTGGTCCAGACGTTGGAAGGCCACACCGGCCCGGTGTGGGCGGTGACGTCGTGGCAGGCGGGGCAGGACGAGTGGCTGGTGGCCTCCGCCAGCGAGGATCAGACGGTGCGAATCTGGGATGCGGCCGACGGACGCCTGCTCCAGACATTGGAAGGACACACCGACGCGGTGTCGACGGTGACATCGTGGCCGGCGGAGCCGGGCCGGCGGATGCTGGCCTCCGCCAGCGAGGATCGGACGGTGCGGTTGTGGTCCCTGCCGGATGGTGCTGCGGGGCTGGCGGCGGGGTTGCCTGCTGTGCCGGGAGGGCGGGTTGCCGCTGGAAACGACCCCGGACCTGTGTCCGCGACCAGTGTCGGGGAGTTGAGTGGCCGGGTTGGCCAGGGTGAGGCAGCTGCCGCGGAGCTGGACGCGCACGTCGGGCAGGCTCCCGCCGGTGCTGCCACGCCGCCGCCGGCGGTGGTGTCCCCGCAGTTGCTGACCGGCCACACCGGCGCGGTGTGGGCGGTGACGTCGTGGCAGGAGCAGTCGGGCCAGCGGCTGGTGGCCTCCGCCGGCATGGATCGGACGGTGCGGATCTCGGATGCGGCCGACGGCCGCCTGGTCGGGACGTTGGAAGGCCATACCGGCCCGGTGCGGGCGGTGACGTCGTGGCAGGAGGAGTCGGGCCGGCGGCTGTTGGCCTCCACCAGCACGGATCGGTCGGTGCGGATCTGGGATGCGGCCGACGGTCGCCTGGTCGGGACGTTGGAGGGCCATACCGGCCCGGTGTCGGCGGTGACGTCGTGGCAGGAGGAGTCGGGCCAGCGGCTGTTGGCCTCCGCCAGCGGGGACGAGACGGTGCGGATCTGGGATGCGGCCGACGGTCGCCTGCTCCAGACATTGGCAGGCCACACCGACGAGGTGTCGGCGGTGACGTCGTGGCAGGAGGCGTCGGGCCGACGGCTGCTGGCCTCCGCCAGCGGGGACGAGACGGTGCGGATCTGGGATGCGGCCGACGGCCGCCTGCTCCAGACATTGGCAGGCCACACCGACGAGGTGTCGGCGGTGACGTCGTGGCAGGAGGCGTCGGGCCGACGGCTGCTGGCCTCCGCCAGCGACGACGAGACGGTGCGGATCTGGGATGCGGCCGACGGCCGCCTGCTCCAGACGTTGGAAGACCACACCGGCGCGGTGTGGGCGGTGACGTCGTGGCAGGAGGCGTCGGGCCGGCGGCTGCTGGCCTCCGCCGGCACGGATGGGACGGTGCGGATCTGGGATGCGGCCGACGGCCGCCTGCTCCGGACGTTGGAAGGCCACACCCGCGCGGTGTTCGCGGTGACGTCGTGGCCGGCGGGGCCGGGCCGGCGGATGCTGGCCTCCGCCAGTCATGACCGGACGGTGCGGTTGTGGACCCTGCCGGATGGTGCTGCGGGGCTGGCGGGGTTGCCTGCCGTGCCGGGTGGGCGGGTTGCCGCTGGAAACGACCCCGAACCTGTGCCCGCGACCAGTGTCGGGGCGTTGAGTGGCCGGATTGGCCAGGGTGAGGCAGCGACCGCGGAGTCGGACGTGCACGTCGGGCAGGCTCCCGCCGGTGCTGCCACGCCGCCGCCGGCGGTGGTGTCTCCGCAGTTGCTGACCGGCCACACCGGCGCGGTGTGGGCGGTGACGTCGTGGCAGGAGGAGTCGGGCCGGCGGCTGCTGGCCTCCGCCAGCACGGATCGGTCGGTGCGGATCTGGGATGCGGCCGACGGTCGCCTGGTCGGGACGTTGGAAGGCCATACCGGCACGGTGTCGGCGGTGACGTCGTGGCAGGAGGCGTCGGGCCGGCGGATGCTGGCCTCCGCCGGTGCGGATCGGTCGGTGCGGATCTGGGATGCGGCCGACGGTCGCCTGGTCGGGACGTTGGAAGGCCATACCGGCACGGTGTCGGCGGTGACGTCGTGGCAGGAGGGGGCGGGCCGGCGGCTGCTGGCCTCCGCCGGTGCGGATCGGTCGGTGCGGATCTGGGATGCGGCCGACGGTCGCCTGGTCGGGACGTTGGAAGGCCACACCGGCACGGTGTGGGCGGTGACGTCGTGGCAGGAGGGGGCGGGCCGGCGGCTGCTGGCCTCCGCCGGTGCGGATCGGTCGGTGCGGATCTGGGATGCGGCCGACGGTCGCCTGGTCGGGACGTTGGAAGGCCACACCGGCACGGTGCGGGCGGTGACGTCGTGGCAGGAGGCGTCGGGCCGGCGGCTGCTGGCCTCCGCCGGCGAGGATCGGTCGGTGCGGATCTGGGATGCGGCCGACGGCCGCCTGGT
Organism: Micromonospora olivasterospora; assembly: GCF_007830265.1. Lineage (NCBI taxonomy): Bacteria > Bacillati > Actinomycetota > Actinomycetes > Micromonosporales > Micromonosporaceae > Micromonospora > Micromonospora olivasterospora. Next base: position 5,854 of record NZ_VLKE01000001.1, on the reverse strand, counting down.
CGGGACGTTGGAAGGCCACACCGACCCGGTGTGGGCGGTGACGTCGTGGCAGGAGGCGTCGGGCCGGCGGCTGCTGGCCTCCGCCGGCACGGATGGGACGGTGCGGATCTGGGATGCGGCCGACGGCCGCCTGCTCCGGACGTTGGAAGGCCACACCGGCGCGGTGTTCGCGGTGACGTCGTGGCCGGCGGGGCCGGGCCGGCGGATGCTGGCCTCCGCCAGTCATGACCGGACGGTGCGGTTGTGGACCCTGCCGGATGGTGCTGCAGGGTTGGCGGGGTTGCCTGCCGTGCCGGGTGGGCGGGTTGCCGCTGGAAACGACCCCGAACCTGTGCCCGCGACCAGTGTCGGGGCGTTGAGTGGCCGGATTGGCCAGGGTGAGGCAGCGACCGCGGAGTCGGACGTGCACGTCGGGCAGGCTCCCGCCGGTGCTGCCACGCCGCCGCCGGCGGTGGTGTCTCCGCAGTTGCTGACCGGCCACACCGGCGCGGTGTGGGCGGTGACGTCGTGGCAGGAGGAGTCGGGCCGGCGGCTGCTGGCCTCCGCCAGCACGGATCGGTCGGTGCGGATCTGGGATGCGGCCGACGGTCGCCTGGTCGGGACGTTGGAAGGCCATACCGGCACGGTGTCGGCGGTGACGTCGTGGCAGGAGGCGTCGGGCCGGCGGATGCTGGCCTCCGCCGGTGCGGATCGGTCGGTGCGGATCTGGGATGCGGCCGACGGTCGCCTGGTCGGGACGTTGGAAGGCCATACCGGCACGGTGTCGGCGGTGACGTCGTGGCAGGAGGGGGCGGGCCGGCGGCTGCTGGCCTCCGCCGGTGCGGATCGGTCGGTGCGGATCTGGGATGCGGCCGACGGTCGCCTGGTCGGGACGTTGGAAGGCCACACCGGCACGGTGTGGGCGGTGACGTCGTGGCAGGAGGGGGCGGGCCGGCGGCTGCTGGCCTCCGCCGGTGCGGATCGGTCGGTGCGGATCTGGGATGCGGCCGACGGTCGCCTGGTCGGGACGTTGGAAGGCCACACCGGCACAGTGCGGGCGGTGACGTCGTGGCAGGAGGCGTCGGGCCGGCGGCTGCTGGCCTCCGCCGGCGAGGATCGGTCGGTGCGGATCTGGGATGCGGCCGACGGCCGCCTGCTCCGGACGTTGGAAGGCCACACCGGCCCGGTGTGGGCGGTGACGTCGTGGCAGGAGGCGTCGGGCCGGCGGCTGCTGGCCTCCACCAGCGGGGATCGGACGGTGCGGATCTGGGATGCGGCCGACGGCCGCCTGCTCCGGACGTTGGAAGGCCACACCGGCCCGGTGTTGGAGGTGACGTCGTGGCCGGCGGGGCCGGGCCGGCGGATGCTGGCCTCCGCCAGTCATGACCGGACGGTGCGGTTGTGGACCCTGCCGGATGGTGCTGCAGGGTTGGCGGGGTTGCCTGCCGTGCCGGGTGGGCGGGTTGCCGCTGGAAACGACCCCGAACCTGTGCCCGCGACCAGTGTCGGGGCGTTGAGTGGCCGGATTGGCCAGGGTGAGGCAGCGACCGCGGAGTCGGACGCACACGTCGGGCAGGCTCCCGCCGGTGCTGCCACGCCGCCGGCGGTGTCCCCGCGGCTGCTGACCGGCCACACCGAGTGGGTGCGGGCGGTGACGTCGTGGCAGGAGGAGTCGGGCCGGCGGCTGCTGGCCTCCGCCGGCATGGATCGGACGGTGCGGATCTGGGATGCGGCCGACGGTCGCCTGATCCGGACGTTGGAAGACCACACCGGCCCGGTGCGGGCGGTGACGTCGTGGCAGGAGGAGTCGGGCCGGCGGCTGCTGGCCTCTGCCGGCACGGATGGGACGGTGCGGATCTGGGATGCGGCCGACGGTCGCCTGATCGGGACGTTGGCAGGCCACACCGGCCCGGTGTTGGCGGTGACGTCGTGGCAGGAGGAGTCGGGCCGGCGGCTGCTGGCCTCCGCCAGCGGGGACGAGACGGTGCGGATCTGGGATGCGGCCGACGGCCGCCTGCTCCAGACGTTGGCAGGCCACACCGACGAGGTGTTGGCGGTGACGTCGTGGCAGGAGGCGTCGGGCCGGCGGCTGCTGGCCTCCGCCAGCGACGACGAGACGGTGCGGATCTGGGATGCGGCCGACGGCCGCCTGCTCCAGACGTTGGCAGGCCACACCGGCCCGGTGTCGGCGGTGACGTCGTGGCAGGAGGCGTCGGGCCGGCGGCTGCTGGCCTCCGCCGGCGAGGATCGGACGGTGCGGATCTGGGATGCGGCCGACGGTAGCCTGCTCCGGACGTTGGAAGGCCACACCGACCCGGTGTGGGCGGTGACGTCGTGGCAGGAGGGGGCGGGCCGGCGGCTGCTGGCCTCCACCAGCGGGGATCGGACGGTGCGGATCTGGGATGCGGCCAACGGCCGCCTGCTCCGGACGTTGGAAGGCCACACCGGCCCGGTGTTGGAGGTGACGTCGTGGCCGGCGGGGCCGGGCCGGCGGATGCTGGCCTCCGCCAGTCATGACCGGACGGTGCGGTTGTGGACCCTGCCGGATGGTGCTGCAGGGTTGGCGGGGTTGCCTGCCGCGCCGGGTGGGCGGGCTGCCGCTGGAAACAACCCCGCACCCGTGTCCGCGACCAGTGTCGGGGAGTTGAGTGGCCGGATTGGCCAGGGTGAGGCAGCGACCGCGGAGTCGGACGCGCACGTCGGGCAGGCTCCCGCCGGTGCTGCCACGCCGCCGGCGGTGTCCCCGCGGCTGCTGACCGGCCACACCGAGTGGGTGCGGGCGGTGACGTCGTGGCAGGAGGAGTCGGGCCGGCGGCTGCTGGCCTCCGCCGGCATGGATCGGACGGTGCGGATCTGGGATGCGGCCGACGGTCGCCTGATCCGGACGTTGGAAGACCACACCGGCCCGGTGCGGGCGGTGACGTCGTGGCAGGAGGAGTCGGGCCGGCGGCTGCTGGCCTCCGCCGGCACGGATGGGACGGTGCGGATCTGGGATGCGGCCGACGGTCGCCTGATCGGGACGTTGGCAGGCCATACCGGCACGGTGTTGGCGGTGACGTCGTGGCAGGAGGAGTCGGGCCGGCGGCTGCTGGCCTCCGCCAGCGGGGACGAGACGGTGCGGATCTGGGATGCGGCCGACGGCCGCCTGCTCCAGACGTTGGCAGGCCACACCGACGAGGTGTTGGCGGTGACGTCGTGGCAGGACGAGTCGGGCCGGCGGCTGCTGGCCTCCGCCAGCGACGACGAGACGGTGCGGATCTGGGATGCGGCCGACGGCCGCCTGCTCCAGACGTTGGCAGGCCACACCGGCCCGGTGTCGGCGGTGACGTCGTGGCAGGAGGCGTCGGGCCGGCGGCTGCTGGCCTCTGCCAGCGACGACGAGACGGTGCGGATCTGGGATGCGGCCGACGGTAGCCTGCTCCGGACGTTGGAAGGCCACACCGACCCGGTGTGGGCGGTGACGTCGTGGCAGGAGGGGGCGGGCCGGCGGCTGCTGGCCTCCACCAGCGGGGATCGGACGGTGCGGATCTGGGATGCGGCCAACGGCCGCCTGCTCCGGACGTTGGAAGGCCACACCCGCGCGGTGCGGGGGGTGACGTCGTGGCCGGCGGGGCCGGGCCGGCGGATGCTGGCCTCCGCCAGTCATGACCGGACGGTGCGGTTGTGGACCCTGCCGGATGGTGCTGCAGGGTTGGCGGGGTTGCCTGCCGTGCCGGGTGGGCGGGCTGCCGCTGGAAACAACCCCGCACCCGTGTCCGCGACCAGTGTCGGGGCGTTGAGTGGCCGGATTGGCCAGGGTGAGGCAGCGACCGCGGAGTCGGACGCGCACGTCGGGCAGGCTCCCGCCGGTGCTGCCACGCCGCCGGCGGTGTCCCGCGGCTGCTGACCGGCCACACCGAGTGGGTGCGGGCGGTGACGTCGTGGCAGGAGGAGTCGGGCCGGCGGCTGCTGGCCTCCGCCGGCATGGATCGGACGGTGCGGATCTGGGATGCGGCCGACGGTCGCCTGATCCGGACGTTGGAAGACCACACCGGCCCGGTGCGGGCGGTGACGTCGTGGCAGGAGGAGTCGGGCCGGCGGCTGCTGGCCTCCGCCGGCACGGATGGGACGGTGCGGATCTGGGATGCGGCCGACGGTCGCCTGATCGGGACGTTGGCAGGCCACACCGGCCCGGTGTTGGCGGTGACGTCGTGGCAGGAGGAGTCGGGCCAGCGGCTGCTGGCCTCCGCCAGCGGGGACGAGACGGTGCGGATCTGGGATGCGGCCGACGGCCGCCTGCTCCAGACGTTGGCAGGCCACACCGACGAGGTGTTGGCGGTGACGTCGTGGCAGGACGAGTCGGGCCGGCGGCTGCTGGCCTCCGCCAGCGACGACGAGACGGTGCGGATCTGGGATGCGGCCGACGGCCGCCTGCTCCAGACGTTGGCAGGCCACACCGGCCCGGTGTCGGCGGTGACGTCGTGGCAGGAGGCGTCGGGCCGGCGGCTGCTGGCCTCCGCCAGCGACGACGAGACGGTGCGGATCTGGGATGCGGCCGACGGTAGCCTGCTCCGGACGTTGGAAGGCCACACCGACCCGGTGTGGGCGGTGACGTCGTGGCAGGAGGCGTCGGGCCGGCGGCTGCTGGCCTCCACCAGCGGGGATCGGACGGTGCGGATCTGGGATGCGGCCAACGGCCGCCTGCTCCGGACGTTGGAAGGCCACACCGCGCGGTGCGGGGGTGACGTCGTGGCCGGCGGGGCCGGGCCGGCGGATGCTGGCCTCCGCCAGTCATGACCGGACGGTGCGGTTGTGGACCCTGCCGGATGGTGCTGCAGGGTTGGCGGGGTTGCCTGCCGTGCCGGGTGGGCGGGTTGCCGCTGGAAACGACCCCGAAACCTGTGCCCGCGACCAGTGTCGGGGCGTTGAGTGGCCGGATTGGCCAGGGTGAGGCAGCGACCGCGGAGTCGGACGCACACGTCGGGCAGGCTCCCGCCGGTGCTGCCACGCCGCCGCCGGCGGTGGTGTCTCCGCAGTTGCTGACCGGCCACACCCGGCGCGGTGTGGCGGTGACGTCGTGGCAGGAGGAGTCGGGCCGGCGGCTGCTGGCCTCCGCCAGCACGGATCGGCGGTCGGTGCGGATCTGGGATGCGGCCGACGGTCGCCTGGTCGGGACGTTGGAGGGCCATACCGGCGCGGTGTGGGCGGTGACGTCGTGGGAGGAGGAGTCGGGCGGCGGCTGCTGGCCTCCGCCAGCTTGGACGGGTCGGTGCGGATCTGGGATGCGCCGACGGTCGCCTGGTCGGGACGTTGGAGGGCCATACCGGCCCGGTGGTGGCGGTGACGTCGTGGCAGGAGCAGTCGGGCCGGTGGCTGCTGGCCTCCGCCGCATGGATCGGACGGTGCGGATCTGGGATGCGGCCGACGGTCGCCTGATCCGGACGTTGGAAGGCCACGCCGGCACGGTGTACGCGGTGACGTCGTGGCAGGAGGCGTCGGGCCGGCGGCTGCTGGCCTCCGCCGGCACGGATCGGACGGTGCGGATCTGGGATGCGGCCGACGGCCGCCTGATCCGGACATTGGCAGGCCACAGCGGCCCGGTGATGGCGGTGACGTCGTGGCAGGGGGCCGGGCCGGCGGCTGCTGGCCTCCGCCGGCGAGATCGGACGGTGCGGATCTGGGATGCGGCCGACGGTCGCCTGATCCGGACGTTGGAAGGCCACACCGACGAGGTGTCGCGGTGACGTCGTGGCAGGAGGAGTCGGGCCGGCGGCTGCTGGCCTCCGCCAGCGGGGATCGGACGGTGCGGATCTGGGATGCGGCCGACGGTCGCCTGCTCCAGACGTTGGAAGGCCACACCGACATGGTGTTGACGTGACGTCGTGGCCGGCGGGGC